>NZ_VYQF01000001.1:0-1182500 GCF_008710285.1 Ginsengibacter hankyongi
AAAAAGTCCGTCTTACAAACTCATTTGAATTATACATTTTACACTTAATTTGTGTAAACCTATTTTAGGACAAGACATTCCGGCTAAAAATATTGCCGGTGTCCCACTGAACCTTATTAGGTAACGGTTTTTTTTTGGTTATCTGTCATCCCCCATTTATCCTTCAATTAACGCTGTATTTTTTTGTCATGGTTTTTTTGTAATTACCTTCGCGAAAATTTAATTAGAAAAACATCACTACGGCCAAAATGTACGAAAAAATTTTAAGGTATATTGAAAGAATTAATCAATGGCGTAAATTAAGGATTTCCAATTCAAATTTTTTAATAATAGTCGCGGCTGTAGTTGGTATTATGGGCGGCATCACCTCTTCCGTATTAAAAGAACTTACACATTCTGTGGCCAATTTTTTGCAAAACGATCTGCATTGGGAATACAAATATTATCTCTATTTTTTCTTTCCGCTCATTGGTATTTTCCTAACAGTCGCTTATATACGAACTTTCATCCGTCGTAGTAAGTTTCAACATGGGATTGCCCCCATCCTGTTCAATATTTCACATAATTCCAGCAAGCTTGAGTTTCATAATATCTATAGCCAGGTTATTTCAAGTGCGCTTACTGTTGGGCTAGGCGGATCAGCGGGATTGGAAGCACCTGCTGTTTATAGCGGCGCAGCAATAGGTTCCAATATGGGCCGTTTTTTTGGATTAAACTATCGCGAAACTTCCCTGCTTTTAGCATGTGGAGCCGCCGCGGGTATTTCAGGAGCGTTCAATAGCCCGGTCGCAGGAATGATCTTTGCAATTGAAGTAATAATGCCGGAATTTTCTATTCCTGCTGTAATACCTTTATTAATAGCGTCAGCATTTTCTTCTGTTGTTTCACAACTCATTTATAAAGAGCCCCTGTTTGTTTTGGTCACGAGAGATTGGGTCTTACATGCTTTTTGGTACTATATTGTTCTCGGTATATTAGTGGGTATTTATTCCGTTTATTTTAGCCGGTTAACCAAATTTGTGTCAGGAACTTTCAGAAAAATTAAAAATAAGTATAACAGAATCTGGATTGGCGGTATCACTCTGGGAGTAATGATTGCACTGCTTCCAACTCTTTATGGTGAAGGTTATATTACTATTCAAAAATTATTGGATGGCAATTATCAATCAATACTTGCAAATAGCTTCTTTTCAAAATACCAACTTATTCCGTGGGTACTTTTGCTATTTGCGGCGTTATCACTGGTAGGAAAAACATTTGCCTCCACAATTACCATGGCAAGCGGAGGGAATGGCGGAATGTTTGGTCCGAGTGTAGTGGTAGGTGGATTACTAGGGTTCGTTTTTGCTTTTGGCCTTAACCAAACAGGCACGGTTCAACTTAATGTTACTAATTTCATTATTGCGGGAATGGCTGCTTCTTTGAGTGGTGTAATGCATGCGCCGCTCACAGGTGTGTTTCTCGCTGCTGAAATTACCGGTGGATATGCAATGATGGTACCTTTAATGGTGGTATCTGCCATATCGTATTTCATTAATAAAGGAATTCTGAAATATTCCATATATACCGCAGAACTGGCCGAGCAAGGTAATTTAGTATCGAAGGAAAATAAGGATCACAATATTCTGCGAAGAATAAAATTGAAATATCTTATAGAGAAGGATTTTGTGATATTAAGGCCGGATGATACGCCGCGTAGACGTAGCTATGATATTGTACATACTGTAAGAAATATTTTTCCTGTCGTAACCGAAGAAGGTGAATTGACAGGCGTTATCTATAGCGATCAATTGCTTGAGCTTTTGGTAAGTAATAAGATCGAAGATCAAAATCGACTTATAAAAGAAATAGCGCATCCTCCTGATAAAGTTATTAATGTAAATACTTCAATGTCGGAAGTAATGCAAATTATGGATAGCCTGGACACGCGTATTTTACCGGTTATAGGCCCAAATAACAAATATCTTGGATTTGTGACTAAAAACGGAATCTTTAATAAATACAGACACATGTTAAAAAGACAGGGGAATGAATTTTAACGGTGTACTTTTCAATATCCTATGTAGTGCTCAAATTCTCCGAATATCTAATTCATAATTATCTTTCTTGGTAAAAGATTTCTAAACATTTTTATGCCTGGCAAAACTAATTTTTTCAGAAGCATTTTAATTCTAATAAATATCGGAGTTATCATTGCTTATTTTATTACATGCCTTTCGCCTTATGTAAACACAGGCGAAGACTGGTATTTGGCATTTCCAGGGCTTATATTTCCTTTAATATTTTTTGCACTCGTTTTGTTTATCATTATATGGATTTTTCTAAAATCAAAATGGTGGTGGATATCTTCACTAGTTTTATTACTGGGCTTTCAACAAATTATTGCTGCATTTGCATTTCACATTCCCAGGGAATTTTCTTATGTTAAAGCTCCCAATGCGCTGCGTGTATTACAGTGGAACGTATCCGGATGGGGTACCCAAAACAGCGAAAGCCATAACGATAAAACTTATAAAGCCATAATGATGCAAATTGTACAGGAGCAAAATGCGGATGTACTTTGTTTCGAAGAATTCACGGATAACCTTGATAAAAATAATTTTGAGCCTAATAACATTTCAACAATCGAAAACGCAGGATATCCTTATCATTATTTTGTAGCTACCGAATATTATAAAAAAGATCATGCTACAGGAATAGCGATTTTTTCAAAATATCCTATTATAGATTCTGCGAGCTTTAGTTTTAATGAAGGTAGCACATCAGAGCATCTACTTTTTACCGATATAAAAGTATCGGATAAAACTTTCAGAGTATTTACTACACACTTACAATCTGTACATTTTGAAGGCAAAGATTATAGAAGTTTAAATAATTTAAAACATGCGCATGAAAGTGGTTTGCGTGACTCTCGCACTATTGTTTCAAAATTAAAAAAAGGGTATGTATCCCGGTACAAACAAGCTGAGCTGGTAAGTAAAAAAATAAGGGAAAGTCCTTACACGGCATTTATTTGCGGCGATTTTAATGATGTTCCCAATTCAAGCACTTACTTTAAAATAAAAGGAAATTTTCAGGATGCTTTTTTACAAAAAGGCTCTTTTATCGGGCGAACCTTTCGCTTTATTTCACCAACGTTAAGGATTGATTATATTCTTGCGGATAAAAGATTTAAGGTAACTCAATACCAAAGGATAAAAGTTCCTTATTCGGATCATTACCCTGTAGAAGCCGATCTACAGTATTAAAAATTTCGTTTACCCTCGCAATATTTTCAAGATAAAAGACAATCTTATTGAAGTCTTTTAGCAACAACTTTATACCATTCATCACAAACTGTATAGCTCAATTTTTTCTTTTTTTTATTTTCAGCATCTAAACTAATTTTTTTATGAAATTTAAAATTTACCTGGCAGCAATCTTCCTGCTGTTTACTATTTGCGCAATTTCACAATCCCTTACTGTTCCTCCTAACGGTGGAAATAAAAAAGCATCTGTAAGTGAGCGTATAGGCGTTACCGATGTAACTATTCATTACGACAGACCCGGTGTAAAAGGAAGGGAAGGAAAAATATGGAATGGCCTTGTCCATACAGGTTTTACTGATCTTGGCTTTGGCACAAGTAAAGCTGCTCCATGGCGTGGTGGTGCGAATGAAAACACAACCATTACTTTTAGTACCGATGTTACAGTTGAAGGAAAACCACTGGCAGCAGGGACTTATGGCTTTTTTATTGCCATGGGCAATGGAGATGCCACTTTAATATTCAGCAACAACTCAACCTCGTGGGGATCTTTTTTTTATGATGAAAAAGAGGATGCACTAAGAGTAACCGTAAAAACTGAACCCCTAAACGAAAGTGTTGAATGGCTTAAATACGAATTCATGAATGAAACGGAAAACAGCGCTGTAATAGCTTTGATGTGGGAAAAACTAAAAATACCTTTTAAAGTAGAAGTTGACTATCCCAAAACTCAATTGGCATTGTTTAAAAAAGAATTAAGATCGGATAAAGGTTTTACCGCTGATGCATGGGTTCAGGCTGCACAATTTGCGGCAGCTAATAACGATATGGAAGACGCTGAGCAATGGAGCGATTATTCTATCAATGGAAGATTTGTGGGAGAAAGAAACTTCAAAACTTTAACTACAAAAGCAATGATTTTGGAGAAGGAAAGTAAAACTGCTGAAGCAGATGCACAGATGAAGGAAGCGCTACCATTGGGTACTATGCAGGAACTGCATAACTATGGAAAGCAATTAATAATAGAAAGGAAACCAAAAGAAGCCCTGGAAGTTTTTAAACTGAATGCACAAAAGAATCCGGGCCAGTTCACAACAGATATGGGATTGGTAAGAGGCTATTCCGCAAATGGTGATTACAAAAATGCTTTGAAATATGCAAAGCTTGCACAACCATTGGCTCCAAATAAACTTAATAAAGATGCAGTTGATAAAATGATTGAGGACTTAAGTGCTGGAAAAGATATTAATTGATTTTACCTAATAATCTATACAAAAAGAGACCGCTTCAGGGCAGTCTCTTTTAATTTCTCTTAAACTCTTAAAAAAATTACTCTCTAACGGTAAGGCATAGATGAAAAATGGGATTACCTCCCGATCGGTTTATTTTCCAATCAAATTCATACTCTGCATCCAATTTTTACAACGCTCCATCCATTCATCTTTTGTTGTTCGATTATGCATGCCAAAGCCATGTCCGCCACCATTGTAGATGTGCATTTCTGCAGGTATTTTATATTTTAAAAGTGCTTCATAAAATGAAATGCTGTTCATAACAGGTACTACGTTATCGTCAGTAGCCTGCACGAGAAATGTAGTTGGCGTTTCTGCTGTCACCTGGAGTTCATTCGAAAAAGAATCTATTAATTCCTTTGAAGGATTTTTGCCAATAAGCTGGTCTCTTGAACCAATATGGCCAATATTATCCTGGAAACTGATTACCGGGTAAATCAACATTGCGAAATCCGGACGCAGGTTTATATTGTTTGTATTATTTATATAGCTGTGCTGAAAATGAGTAGCTGCGGTGGAAGCCAGATGGCCACCGGCTGAAAAGCCCATAATGCCAACTTTATTTACATCGATATTCCATTCATTTGCGTGTAGGCGTACCAGTTGTATAGCACGCTGCGCATCCTGCAGGGGGCCAATTTTTTTATCAACCATTGAAGAGTCATTCGGAATCCTGTAATTCAACACAAAAGCTGCAATGCCCCATTCATTAAATTTTCTTGCAACCGCAAATCCCTCTTTTACTATTGAAGTTATCCAGTAGCCTCCACCGGGGCAAATGACAACTGCAGTTCCATTTGCTTTGGATTTTTCAGGTAGAAAAATGGTTAAGGTTGGCTGCGAAATATAATGCACGATAGTATCTCCATTACTCTGCGGTTGCCACCATTCTTTTATAGCATAAGGCTTGCTGTTAGGAATTTTACCTTCATACAAAGGAATCGTTTGTTGCGCATTTACATATTGCATAAAGCAAATTAAAAATAAAGAGGTAATCGTTGTTTTTTTCATGTAATAGATTTTTTGAAGATTATTATTTTCGATTCTAACGATACTGTCAAATAGCTAAAATTATCGTGGCCCGCTGCGGCGTAACCTATATATTTCCTTTCTTTAATTCTTCCACTGCATAGTTAGCGGCTCTTGCTGTTAAAGCCATAAAAGTAAGCGAAGGATTTTGTGTGCTTGTCGACGTCATGCAGGCTCCATCAGTTACAAACACATTGCTGCAATTATGAAAAGCATTCCATTTATTCAGTAGCGATGTTTTAGGATCATTACCCATTCTGCAACCTCCCATTTCATGAATATCAAGGCCGGGCGCCTGCTTACTATCATACTGTCGAATATTTTTACAACCTGCTCTGTCAAACATTTCTGAAGCAACCTTAAAAAAATCGTTCATGCTTTTTACATCATTATCATCATAATCAACTGATGTTATCAATTGGGGAATACCCCATGCATCTTTCTTATCGGGGCTTAATCTTACATGGTTGGTCTCTTTAGGAATCGTTTCTCCTTGCATCATTACACTTACATACCAATTTCCCGCTTCTGATAATGCATCTTTATATGATCCGCCTAGTCCATCTTCATATCCATAACCCCGGCCTGCGCCAAAAAATACCATGTAGCCACGAAGAAAATCAGTTTCCTGTTTATGAACGTTTCTGAAATTGGGCATCATGGGTTGTGTGGGTCTTCTTCCATAATAATACTTATCCGGCGGACCGCCATAATCTGCGTTTACGGTACCCCGGTAGTTTTGAAAGGCAATATACTTACCCAGCAATCCATTATCGTTTCCAAAGCCTTTGGGGAACCGGCGAGACGTGGAATTAAGTAAAAGCAAATTTGTGTTAAGGCAGGCGGCGTTTACAAAAATGATCCTTGCAAAAAATTGTGTGGACTTTTTTGTTTTAGCATCTATAACATGCACACCAACTGCTTTGCCTTTCGCATCATCATATATCAGCGAATACACAACAGATTCCGGCCTTATGGTTAAGTTACCTGTTTTTAAAGCCCAGGGAATAGTGGATGAATTGGAACTGAAGTACCCGCCAAATGGGCAGCCTCTGTCGCACTTATTCCTGGCCTGGCATTGATTGCGGTTCTGCTGAAGATGAATTTCTTTTGGCTGCGTTAAGTGGGCGCAACGACCCTGCACTACAAAACGATCTTTGTAGTTGGCCATTATTTTGCTACTGATTTCCTTCTCTACACAATTCATTTCCCAGGGCGGCAGAAATTCACCGTCAGGTAAAGTATCTATCCCATCCATGTTACCACTTATACCGACAAACTTTTCAACATGGGAATACCAGGGAGCCAGATCATCATAACGGATAGGCCAGTTTGTTGCAAATCCATCACGTGCCGGCCCTTCAAAATCATATTTGCTCCAGCGTTGCGTTTGCCTTGCCCATAACAAACTCTTACCACCGACCTGGTAACCACGTATCCAGTCAAAAGGTTTTTCCTGTATGTAGGGGTGCTCTTTATCTTTTACAAAAAAGTGCTGAGTGGCTTCACTAAACGCATAACACCTGCTTACTACCGGATTTTCCTCTGTAATGCTTAAAGGCATTTTTAGCCTGTGCGTAAATTCCCATGGCCCTTTGGTTGCTGTTGGGTAATCTTTTAAGTGAACCACATTTCGTCCGCGCTCAAGCAGCAACGTTTTTAAACCTTGCTCGCATAACTCTTTTGCTGCCCATCCGCCACTGATGCCACTACCAATAACAATTGCATCGTAAGTGTTTTGACTTTTCCCTTTTGAATTGATATTAAGCGTATCGGGTGGCATATGTGTTACTGTCTTATTTCGTTAAGAAAGGGGCAATTTTCTGCTAATATACAAACGGGAAACCTTCAATAAACATTTAGCATATAATTTACCCAAATTAATATACCCAAATAAAGTCCTGTGAATCATCCATCAATTTCTGATTTGCCAGTAAAAATTTATGGTTCAATCACCGCAATTAATTAATGAAATTATGCCGATTGGCTGCAGGATGGACGCGGAAAGCCTTCAGCGAAACTAAGACTTGCAGCGAGCAACCCGAGCTAATGAGGATTATGGAATAAACTGATAACACAGCCCCAAATAAAAATCCCCTTGCATTGCTGCAAAGGGATTGTATGATTTACATCGTACATCAAACATTGTATGCGTACATGGAAATATTAGTAGCCCATGTCACCCATTCCACCGCCGCCCATTGGAGGCATTGATGGTTTGTCTTTCTCAGGTTTGTCAGAAATTACACATTCGGTAGTTAATAACATGCCTGCGATAGAAGCTGCATTTTCCAATGCAATACGGGTAACTTTTGTAGGATCAATAACACCTGCTGCCAGCAATTTTTCATAAACTTCGGTACGTGCATTGAATCCAAAATCACCTTTACCTTCTTTGATTTTTTGTACAACAATGCTTCCTTCAATACCGCTGTTTACAACGATCTGACGAAGTGGTTCTTCAACAGCACGTTTAACTATCTGTATACCGGTTGTTTCATCTTCATTAGCGCCTTTAAGCTTGTCAAGACTTTCGATTGCACGAATGTAAGCAACACCACCGCCTGGTACAATACCTTCTTCCACAGCAGCCCTTGTTGCATGCAATGCGTCGTCAACACGGTCTTTCTTTTCTTTCATTTCAACTTCGGTAGCAGCACCAACATATAATACAGCAACACCACCGCTTAATTTAGCAAGACGCTCCTGTAATTTTTCTTTATCATAGTCAGATGTTGTTGTTTCAATCTGTGCTTTTATCTGGTTAACACGTGCAGTAATATCTTTCTTTGCACCTTTACCGCCAACGATAGTTGTATTGTCTTTATCAATAGTAACTGAAGTTGCTTCACCGAGATAAGTAAGATCAGCATTCTCTAATTTGTAACCTTGTTCTTCGCTTATTACAATACCCTTTGTAAGAACTGCCAAATCCTGCAGCATTTCTTTTCTGCGATCGCCAAAACCGGGAGCTTTTACTGCAGCCACTTTCAAAGTACCGCGTAATTTATTTACAACTAATGTTGCTAAAGCTTCACCTTCCAAATCTTCAGAAATTATTAAAAGCGGGCGGCCAGCCTGTGCCACTTTTTCAAGGATATGAAGAATATCTTTCATGGTAGACACCTTCTTATCGTATATTAAAATGTAAGGATTTTGTAACTCAGCTTCCATTTTTTCACTGTTAGTTACAAAATAAGGAGAAACATATCCCCTGTCGAATTGCATACCTTCAACCACATCTACAGTAGTATCAGTTCCTTTTGCTTCTTCAACGGTAATAACACCTTCTTTACCAACTTTGGTCATAGCCTGTGCAATTAAAGCGCCGATTGACTCATCGTTATTTGCAGAAATAGATGCCACCTGCTGAATTTTGCTATTATTATCGCCAACAGCAACTGATTGCTTTTTTAAATGCTCAACAACTGCTATAACAGCTTTGTCGATACCGCGTTTCAAATCCATTGGATTAGCGCCGGCGGCGACATTCTTTAAACCTTCGCTGATGATTGATTGAGCAAGAACAGTAGCAGTAGTAGTACCATCGCCTGCAATATCAGCAGTTTTGGAAGCTACTTCTTTTACCATCTGGGCACCCATATTTTCAATGGGATCTTCCAGTTCAATTTCTTTAGCAACCGTCACACCATCTTTTGTTACGCTTGGTGCGCCGAATTTCTTTTCAATAACAACATTACGGCCTTTTGGCCCAAGGGTTACTTTTACGGCATTTGCCAAAGTATCCACGCCCTTTTTCATCTTGTTGCGGGCTTCAATTTCAAAAAATATTTGTTTTGACATTTTATTAATGATTAAAGTTTTAAAATAAGGTTTACTTCACTTTCATTAAAATATCAGAAGCTCTCATAATTAAATAGTCAGCTCCGTCAATCGTAATTTCTGTACCGCCATATTTACCATACATAACGGTATCTCCGGCTTTAATGTGCAATGGAATTAACTGGCCTGTTTGCTCAGCATACTTTCCTTTTCCTACAGCAACTACAGTACCTTTTTGAGGTTTTTCCTTTGCTGTATCAGGAATTATAATACCACCTGCAGTTTTTGTTTCGGCTGCGTTGGGTTTAACAAGAACTCTGTCATCGAAGAGCTCAAAATTGTCTTTTGCCATAATTATAAATTTTTTGATTTTGTAATTGGGTTGCAAATGTACACGAATAATTGTACCAAAGACTTTAATCAGTTTTGTTGTCATATTCGTAACAAAGCATGGCAGAATCCTGAGCAAGGAATCAGCCAAAATTTCATAGCGAATACAAAATTTTCAAAACTGGTAAAAGACGTTCTTGTGAGTTATTTGATTCCCCAGGCGGTACTGATTGCTTCAGCCTGGCTTTGGGGCATGCGTGAATCCAGGTAATGGCCCTTTGCATTCTTCTGCCTGAATGCCTCGTATAAAGTAACCGCACAGGCAACAGAAATATTAAGAGACTTGATAATGCCTACCTGTGGGATAATAAAATCTCCATCAGAAAAACGACGGATGTCGTCGCTCACTCCAAAAGTTTCATTACCAAAAACGAGCGCTACGGATTGAGTAAGATCCAAACTATATAAATCAACGGCTTCATCGCTTAAATGAGTGGTATACACTTTTTCATATCTTTTTCGTATTTCCTCAAAACAATTTTTTGCATCCGTAAACTGGTGAATGGTGAGCCAATTTGCAGCGGTGGATGAACTTCTATATCCCCATTTTTTATGCGGAGGAATCCTGTTATTTAAAATATAAACATCCTGTATACCCACAGCATCACAGGTACGCATAACCGCAGAAACATTATGAGGGTCAAATACATTCTCCAGCACAACCGTAAGATCAGGCTGGCGATTATTAAGAACAGTAGTAAGACGTTTGTATCGTTCGGGTGTCATAATTATAAAACCACAAATATGTTGATTTTCATTTTAAATGTCTTTCTTTCAAAATATCTAAAACCTCATCAAGCTCAACATTTTTCTCACGCAATAAAACCATTGTGTGAAAGATTAAATCGGCGGCCTCATTTAAGAAAAGCTTTTTGTGATTGTCCTTAGCTTCAATTACCAATTCCACTGCTTCTTCGCCCACTTTTTGTGCAATAGAATTTAATCCTTTCTTAAATAAAGTAGATGTATATGATCCTGAAACCGGATATTTTTTTCTTCCCAGAATAATTTTTTCAAGCGTTTTTAAAAAATCATCAGACACATTGTCTTCATTAAAACAGGTCTCAGCGCCAGTATGACAAACGGGTCCATCAGGCTTTGCCTTTATAAGCAAAGCATCGAAATCGCAATCGGTCTTCATATCAACAAAATGTAAAAAATTTTTACTTGTCTCACCCTTTACCCATAAGCGCTGTTTGCTGCGGCTATAAAAAGTTACTAATTCCGATTCTATAGTTTCAAGCAATGCTTCCTGGTTCATATAGCCCAGCATTAAAACAACATTCGTTGAAGCGTCCTGCACAACTACCGGTATAATCCCTTTTTCATATTTGGAAAAATCAAGCCGTTTTACCATGTCTGCATAATTTCTGGTCATAATCTTACATTAACTTTTTTATCAGATAAAAATTGTTTCAAAACAGGTATCTCAATTTCTTTATAATGAAATACGGTGGCAGCAAGGGCTGCATCCGCATTGGCATTTTGAAATATATCAGCAAAATGTTGCATATTGCCGGCACCTCCTGAAGCAATAATGGGAACTGAAATTTCTTTAGAGATTAATGAAGTGATTTTTTCAGCAAACCCATCTTTTGTTCCATCATTATTCATAGAGGTTAAAAGAATTTCACCCGCCCCCGACGCTACTGCTTGTTTCGCCCAATCAAGTGCTGTCATTTCAGTCTTAACTCGTCCGCCGTTTAAATATACATACCATTTCCCATCGGCTTCTTTTTTAGTATCAATTGCAAGGACCACACACTGACTTCCAAATTCATCAGCCATTTCTTTAATCAATGCCGGATTTTTAAAGGCTGCTGAATTAATTGAAATTTTATCAGCCCCATTTTGCAATAGTTCAAATGCATTTTCAACAGATGCAATTCCACCACCAACAGTAAAGGGAATATTGATTTGAGCTGCTACTTTTTTTACAAGTTCTACTAATGTTTTTCTTTTTTCAACTGTTGCAGTAATATCCAAAAAAACTAATTCGTCGGCACCTTCCCGTGAGTAATACATCGCAAGTTCCACCGGATCGCCCGCATCGCGGATGTTTACAAAGTTAACCCCCTTAACCGTTCGTCCATTATTGATATCAAGACATGGTATGATTCGTTTTGCAAGCATTAATTATTTTTTATAAAATCGGTAATTTGTTGTGTTGTAATTTTTCCCTCATAAAATGCTTTACCTATTATAGCGCCTTTGCAGCCTGCTTCCTGTAAAGTAAACAAATCATCATAACAGGAAATCCCTCCGCTGGCAATGAGATAAAGTGAAGGGAATTTTTTTAATATTTCTTTATACAATTCTACAGAAGGCCCCTGCATCATTCCATCTTTTGAAATATCCGTACAAAATATTTTATTAATATTTAATTGAAGAAGATCTTCTGTAAAATTAAATATATCAGTACCTGTGCTTTCCTTCCAACCGTGTATCTTAATTTTTTTATCAAGCACATCTGCACCAGGCAAAAATTTATCCGGACCATATTCGCTGATCCATTCTGAAAACAAAGCTGGCGACTTAATTATCACACTTCCCAAACTTATCATGGTTGCCCCTGCATTGAAAACACTTTTTATAGACTGATTAGTTTTTATTCCACCACCAAAGTCGATTATCAAAGATGTGTTTGCTGAAATATTTTCAAGTACACGAAGATTTTTCAACGCTTCTCCATTTGCTCCGTCCAAATCGACAATATGTAAACTTGTTACGCCAGCCTCTTGGAAGCCTTTGGCAATCTCCAAAGGATTATTACTGTAAACGGTTTTTTTATTAAAATCACCTTTCGATAGCCGCACGCATTTACCATCCATTACATCTATTGCAGGTATTAATTCCATCTACGCCAGTTTTAAAAAGTTTGAAATAATCTGAATTCCTGTATCAGCTGATTTTTCCGTATGGAATTGTACGCCATAAAAATTATCCCTGTGTATCGCTGCACTAAATGGAACTATATAATCAGTAGTTGCAATAGTTTCAGGAGACTGCTCTGCATAATAACTATGCACAAAATATACAAATGAATTTTCCTTTACACCACCAAACAATGGAGATTTAAGGCCATAAATATTATTCCATCCCATGTGCGGAATCTTAAAATGAGCCCTCTTATTCTTTAAAATAGAGTTATCAAATTTTTTAACATTTACATTAAAAATACCCAGGCATTTCGTGTTTCCTTCTTCACTCCAATTGCACATAAGCTGAAGACCAAGGCAAATCCCCAACACGGGTTGCTTTAAAGAAATAATTAATTTATCAAGATGGTGTTTTTGTAAATATTCCATGGCAGAACCGGCATGGCCAACCCCGGGGAAAATAACTTTGTCTGCCTTCAAGATCTCTTCTGCGTCACCAGTTACAACTGCGTCTATACCCAGTCGTTGTAAAGCATACAAAACGCTTTGTACATTGCCTGCGTTATATTTTACAATAGCAATTTTCATAAAACACCTTTTGTTGTAGGCAAAGAATTATTTTGGATATCTCTTTTTATTGCCATCTTAATTGACTTCGCAAATGCTTTAAAAATAGATTCTATTTTGTGATGTTCATTGGTACCTTCTGCTTTAATATTCAGATTGCATTTGGATGCATCGCTAAACGATTTAAAAAAGTGATAAAACATTTCTGTTGGCATCTCTCCTATTTTTTCTCTTTTAAAATCTGCTTCCCAAACCAACCAGTTTCTGCCACCAAAATCAATCGCTACCTGCGCCAAACAATCATCCATTGGCAGCAAGAATCCGTATCTTTCTATTCCCTTTTTATTACCCAAGGCCAATAAGAATGCTTCGCCCAGTGCAATGCCCACATCTTCAATAGTATGATGTTCATCAATATGAAGATCGCCTTTACACGTTACCGTTAGGTCTATTCCTGAATGCCTGGCAAGCTGATCTAACATGTGATTAAAAAACCCTAAGCCTGTTTCAATTTTTGAAACCCCTGTTCCATCAAGATTAAGTTCTATTTCAATTTTAGTTTCGTTGGTATTTCTTACATGATTAATATTTCGCGGCGGAATTTTTAAATACTCATAAATATCTTTCCAGTGTTGAGTTTCCAATGCAATAACGTTATTAAGCTCATTGGCAGTTATGTCAAGCTCGCCTGCGCCAAGGTTATCGTGGTTATTCAGCCAAAAAGCGCGGCTACCCAGGTTCTCTGCGAGCTTCACATCGGTAAGCCTGTCGCCGATTACAAAAGAGTTTTTTAAGTCATATTTATCGGCATCGAAATATTTAGTGAGCATTCCTATACCAGGCTTTCGTGTAGGCTTATTCTCATAGGTGAAAGTCCGGTCGATGCATATTTCAGAAAAAATAATTCCCTCATTTTCCAACGCCTTTAAAACAAAATTTTGAATGGGCCAGAAAGCATCCTCAGGAAAAGATGGTGTACCCAAGCCATCCTGGTTGGTTACCATCACCAGTTCATAATCCAGATCGTTTACAATTTTAGTAAGGTATTCAAACATATACGGGTAAAATTCCAGTTTGGCAAAAGCATCCAACTGGTAAGTAGGTGGCGCCTCTTTAATAAGTGTACCATCACGATCTATAAATAAAATTCTTTTAGTCATTCCTGTATTTTTTAAGTGCATCAATTAATGATTCATTTTCTTCCGGCGTTCCAACTGTAATTCTTATACAATTTCCACACAATGGTTCCTTACTCCTGTTACGAACAATAATTTTTTTACCAGATAAATATTTATAAAGTTTATCAGCATCATCCGTTTTTATTAAAAGGAAATTTGCATCAGAAGGATAAATCTTTTGCATAAAATTAAATTGCGATAATTCTTTTTGTAAAAAAGTTCTTTGCTCAACTGTATTTTTAATATTAGCATTTACTTCGTCAATTCCGGACAATGCTTTTATGCCTAATTGTTGTGACGAGAGATTTATATTATAAGGTGGCTTTACTTTATTAAATAGTTCAATAATTTTTCCTGAAGCAAAAGCAAGCCCTAGCCTTAATGCGGCGAGCCCCCATGCTTTTGAAAGTGTTTGCATTACAATCAGATTTTCATACTCAGTAAGTTCCTGCAAAAAAGTTTTTTGTTTAGAATAGTTAATATATGCTTCATCAATAATTACGATGCCGGGGAAATTATTGATGAGTAATTCAATATCCATCCGGTTCATATTATTTCCGGTTGGGTTATTAGGCGAGCATATAAAAAGTAACCGGGTATTGGAATCAATGGCTCCTAAAATTCTTTCAACATCAAGCTGAAAATCTTCAGTAAGATTTATTTCCTTAACACGAACATCATTAATATTGGCACAAACTTTATACATGCCATAAGTGGGCGGACAGGTTATAATATTACTTTTACCAGGCTCACAAAAAATACGGAATGCAAGATCAATCACTTCATCGCTACCATTACCGATAAAAATATTTTGCGGAGGAATTCCCTTTATTTTGGAAAGGTCCTGTTTTAATTCCCATTGCAATGGATCAGGATAACGGTTATAGTTTTCATCTAACGGTGAACCATAACTGTTTTCGTTGGCGTCTAAAAAAATGGACGCTTTTCCCGAATATTCAGTTCGAGCAGAAGAATATGGTTGCAGGCTCTTTATATTATCTCTTACGAGATCATCGAGATTAAAATTTTTCATTTACTGATTTTTTTAAACGAATACTCACGGCATTTTTATGTGCTTCCAATCCTTCCGCTTCAGCCATTTTCTCTATTGCATTGCCAATATTTTTTATTCCCTTTTTATTTATTTTTTGAAAAGTGATTTTCTTTACAAAACTATCAACCGAAACACCAGCCTGCACCCTGGCTGTTCCATTTGTCGGCAGCGAATGGTTGGTTCCTGACGCATAATCACCGGCACTTTCAGGAGAAAGGTTACCAAGAAAAACACTCCCTGCATTTTTTACATAATCTGCAAGTTGTTCAGCTTTTTTTGAAGCAATTATTAAATGTTCCGGCGCATAGTCATTTAAAAAGTTAAAGGCTTCTTCCTCTTTTTCGATCACGATAAACCGCCTGTTTAAAAAACTCTGTTCAATAATATCTTTTCTTGAAAGCGATGGTAACTGCTGATGAATTTTATCAATTATATTTTCAATAATCTTTTTGTTAGTTGTCACAAGTATTACCTGGCTATCAGGGCCATGTTCGGCCTGGCTTAACAAATCAGCAGCCACAAATTCAGGCACACAGGTATCATCAGCGTACACTGCGAGTTCGCTGGGCCCGGCTAACATATCAATAGCAATTCCATCAGCACTCACTAATTTTTTTGCACAGGTTACATATTGATTTCCCGGGCCAAAGATCTTATCAACTTTTTTAATAGTTAATGTTCCGTAAGCCAACGCAGCAATTGCCTGTGCGCCGCCACCTTTATAAATCTTATCGAGGCCAAGAATATTAGCAACATATAAAATTGCGTCATTTACATTTCCATCATTTTGTGCGGGTGTGGTAACAATAATATTTTTACAACCCGCAATTTTTGCGGGAATCGAAAGCATTAAAAGTGTAGAAAACAAAGGAGCGCTTCCTCCCGGAATATATAAGCCCACGTTTTCAATGGGTATACTTTTTCGCCAGCATGTAACGCCGGAAACAGTTGTAATCTTCTTTACTTTTTCAATTTGATGTTGGTGAAATTTTTCAATATTGTCTTTTGCGAGATGGATGGCTTTTTTTAAATCTTTATTTATAGACTTCGATGCATCTTTAATTTCATCTTTGCTAACCCATAAATTATCTGGAGCAAATCCGTGAAATTGTAAAGAATAATTTTTTACAGCTTCGTCTCCATTTTGCTTTACAGTATTGATAATTCCTGCAACTGTTTCTTCTAAATTTTCAGCATTAATAACAGGCCTTTTAATTAAATCAGCCCATTGTGACGGGGAAGGATTTATGATTAAAGTATTCATCTCTTATTTTTAAAGTATCATTTTTTCAATAGGCACTACCAAAATTCCCTGTGCACCAAATGATTTTAATTTTTCAATAATATCCCAGAAATCACTTTCGTTAACTACACTTTGCACACTGCTCCACCCGCTTTCAGCTAGTGGAACAATGGTAGGGCTTTTCATACCGGGCAAAACAGATGCTATATTTTTTAACTGGTCGTTAGGTGCATTCAACATAATATATTTATTGTTTCTTGCAGCTTTTACTGCGCTGATACGCATCAATAATTTATCAAGAACGGCATTATTTTCTGCTGTTAAATTTTTGTTGGCAACCAATACAGCTTCTGATTGGAGAACTACTTCAACCTCCTTCAAACCATTTGTCACCAACGTGCTGCCGCTGCTAACCAAATCGCAAATAGCATCTGCAAGTCCGATACCCGGCGCAATTTCAACAGATCCGCTTATTTCATGAATTTCACCATTCACCTTATTATCATTCAAAAAATTTTGCAAAAGCTTCGTATAAGATGTTGCAATTTTTAAATTTTCAAGACTGGCTACGCTTATATAGTTCATGTTTTTTGGAACAGCGATACTTAACCTGCAACGGCCAAAACCTAATTTGCTCACGACATTAATATCCTTGTTTTTTTCATACACTACATTTTCGCCAACAAATCCTACATCTGCCACTCCATCAAAAACATATTGAGGAATATCATCATCACGAAGGAAATAAACTTCCACCGGAAAATTGAAAGCAACTGCTTTCAATTGCCTGTTACCATTGTTAATTTCAATGCCGCATTCTTTAAGAAGTTGCAAAGAGTGTTCATAAAGCCGTCCCGATTTTTGTATCGCTATTTTTAGCATCATTCTATTTTTAAAATTAAAAAAGGCTCACTTTTCAGTAAGCCTTTTTTGAAAATATGTTTCATAACATACGGATCAACATAGCTTACCTTTCGATAAAAAATGATGATGTATGTGAATTGTTTTTGTCATTGAGGGCACAAAGTAAAGGATGAAAATTTATTATAACAAAAAAAATTTTGATAAAATTTAAAATGGCTCTACAGAAACACCTATTCCACTGAGATTATTATAAATAATTTTCCCAAAATCAAAAATTACTCCATCAGCCACATCTTCTGCAAGTAATAACGGCCCATCCATATCTACGTAATCGATGAGCGGCAGAAGTTGAGCAATGGCTGCAGTACCTACAGAACTTTCATTCATACTGCCTACCATCACTTTCATGTTAAGTTCACGTGCTTTTGAAATCATCCGAAGTGCCGGTGTAATGCCACTGCATTTAGTGAGTTTAATATTTATTCCATGGAAATAACCATGGCACTTTTCAACATCATTTTCCGAAACACAACTTTCATCTGCGATTAGTGGTAACGGTGAGTGTTCAAATAAAAATTTCATTCCTTCCCAATCATCCTTTGCAAGCGGCTGTTCAATAAATTCAACATTCAAATCTTTAAATACGTTTATTTTTTTTAATGCCTCATCCTGCATCCAAGCCGCATTTGCATCAATTCTAAAAACTGATGATGTATGTTTTCTTAATTCCGTAATAATTTCTACGTCATTCTCCGTACCCAATTTTATTTTATAAATGGGCCAGGATTTTTCAGCCATTTTAGCTACCATATTTTCGATAGTGCCAATGCCTATGGTATAATCTGTTAATGGATTTTTCGAAATATCAAGATTCCATAAAACGTGTAATTGCTTTTTATTCATTTTTCCATAAACATCCCATGCGGCCATATCAAGCGCACAAACTAAAAACGGATTTTGAGGAAAGAGGTGATGTAAATAATGCCAATATCGTTCAGGATGGGTAAGCGCAAATTTTTCAATGAGATTTCTTTTTGTTTCAATATCTTCAATCATCTTCTCTACCGGGATATTGTAATAATTAATTGCCGGTGCTTCTCCATATCCTTTTATTCCAAAGTATTCAAGTTCTACCAATAAAGATGGCTGATGTGTTTTTGTGGCTTTTGAAATTGTAAATGGGTAACGGAAAGGAAGATTTATGGACCTATATTTTAAAATCATCTGATAACTACTTATATAACGATATGGGTTAAACGAAGACAAGTGGTTTTATCTCCCACTTTCTTTCACATACTTTTTTATTTCATCATTAAATTCCTGCTCTTTTAATAAATCTTCAAGATTGATATGCATCCTGTATCCCCAGTAATGATTGGGATCGGAAGGAATATTAATTCTTTCATCATGTGGATTTTCTCTTCTTATTTTTCCATTGATTCCCATTAAATCCTGCAAAAGAAAAATACTCCACATTGCAGGGGAATATAAATTTTGTAATACTATTTCTTTATTAATCCACGGCTCACAAAAGAAAGGTGCTTCGCCATAATGGCCGAGCATATAATTATAAAATCGTTGCGTTTTACTCCTGTCTTCCTCCCACCAGCCTCGGATGGTGCTCATATCATGTGTTGATGGTGTTACCACTGCCATGTAAGGCGAATCATCTGGATGAAAGAAATCTTTGTTCGAATCCTTAGGCATTCGCTCTATTTCAAGACTCAAAATTCCAAGGTCTTTCATCACCTCCGGAACACAATGCGGCACCATACCAAGATCTTCGCCGCAAATAAGCATATTTGTACTGCGCTTTAATTGCGGCAACTTTTTCATAGCTTCTTTTCTCCAAAAATCATCCTGGCGGTGATAGAAGTAATTAATGTATAAATCATGTAAGCGCTCTCTTGTATTATATTCTAAATGCTGAAATGACGTTGTGTTAGCTATTCCAAACCTGAAATGAAATTTTTGTCCGCCTGAATCTTCTTCTTCTATAAGAACGATATTACTTATCAGATCAAACAATCCCTGTTTAATTCTATCACCTTCTTCAATTTTATTTTTGGAGAAATATTTTTCAACTTTTTGTTGAGTATTGAATTCTTCTTTTAAACTATAATGACCATAAGAACCATTTACCAGGAAATTTTCTTTTACAAAATCAGTCTTTTCATTAAATGTCCATCCAAGAATTTCGTCTGTTATGAATGGCTTGCAATACCTGTCATGATCGAACCAGATATTGTTGTTATAAAATTCTGAAATGTCAACAGGAATTGCAGGGACAAACCTTCCCATAATGCCTTCAACAGCATGCAAGGGAATACTCCATATTCTAAAAAAACCAAGTATGTGATCAATGCGAAAAGAATCAAAATAATTGCTCATCTCATCGAATCGGCATCGCCACCATTGAAATCCATCTTCTTTCATTTTTTCCCAGTTGTAAGTTGGGAAGCCCCAGTTCTGGCCTTTTATAGCAAAGTCATCGGGCGGCGCACCAGACTGTTCGTGCATGTTATACAACGAAGGGTTTGTCCAGGCATCGCAACCATAACGATGAATGCCAATTGGAATATCGCCCTTTAAAACAATTTTATTTTTATGTGCATAATCTACGGCCGCCTTCAATTGTAAATGTAGATGATATTGAATAAAATAAAAAAGAGCAATATCGTCGTAATGAGGTTTGGATGGCGATACTAATTTTTGAATCTCAGATTCATTATATGTTGTATGCTTTTTCCATTTATTAAAATCTGAAGTTTTGTATTTATCACGCAGGTAAGAAAATGCTGCATAAGGAACCAGCCAATGGCGATTCAATTCAAAAAATTCAAAATAGTTAAGATCGTTTTTAAAGACATCTTTCGAAGCCTCGTATAATTCTTTTAATGCCGACCATTTAAATTGCATTACTTTTTCATAATCGAAAACCGGCAGCTCATTTAACTGCTTTTGTTTTTTCTTAAGTGGCTTTATTATGTGAGCATATTCTTTTCCTGCAACTTTTTCAATATTTATATACAATGGATGCAACGCAAATGCTGAAATAGCTCCGTATGGATAGGAGTCGTTTGAAGTATGGGTTGACGTTGTATCATTTATTGGCAACAACTGAATTAATTTTAAACCAGCTTGCGTAGCCCAATCAACCAGCAAGGGAATATCAGTAAACTCTCCAACACCAAAACTTTTCTTTGATCTTAAACTAAAAACCGGCATAGCCACGCCAGCACCTCTCCAGAAAGTAACCGGGCAATTAACAAAGCCATCGTGGATTATAACCTTTTCAACCTGCGATTCATTTTTTTGAATAATGCGGTTCTCACCATCTTCAAGCCGCAGTATTTTTTCTTGCTCAATATTGTAGATACCATATTTATATGTTGCGGGCCATTCATTTTCGTTTAATAAAACCTGTGCAACAAACCATTCGTTTTTTGGAGCAAGCAAAATAGGGTCTGATGAACTCCAGTTTTTTAAACTTTGCGTAGAACCGCACATACAAATGATTTCACCGGGTTGCAGCAACGGCGCTTTTACCCTAAACTCATGAGTATATTTTTTTAAGGAAGCAGTTTTTATTTTAGGAACGTTCGTGAGTAACACTTTTGAAAATGCCCGGGTAAAGAAAACGTTTCCCAAATTATTTGCTCCATTCCACATGTCGTATACCGAAATGGTTTTAGCATTAATTAACGATAAGTCTATTGCCCGGTTTTCTTCACCATCAAAAATCTCTGAGCCATCTTTATCTTTTAGAAAATATTTATAGATAACGGTGTCGTCAAAATCTGCGGGGAATTCAATTTTTACATGCCAGTAATCATCATTGTAATATGACAAGTTTACCGCATTAGCCGGGTCGTTGTTTCCTAAAAAATCATTGTTACCGGAGATACACAGCACTTGTCCAAATTCTGTATGGTACCTTAAATAGAAATGAATCGTCATTAAATATCAGTGTTAAAAAAGCAATAATCAGTTAACAATGTAAAAAATACACAATACTTACCTGAAATAAAAACTTACTAAAAATTATTTTGAAATTATACCTCAAAAGCCAATCAAATACAACCAAATAAAAAACCAAATTGTAAATCCGGGACGCAAAGCAAATCTTAATGAAATGCATTACTGCCATGTTACATCCATTTTTTATTGTTTATAAAACTGTGCAAATGTAAATGTTAATTAATGCAAATAAAAAAAGAGGTTGCAAAAAATGCAACCTCTTTTCAACCTAAACAAATCAGTTATATTTTTTATTTTACTTCTTCAAATTCTGCATCGGTAACATTATCGCCGGCACCGGCATTTGCATGCTCTTCTGCGCCGCCGCCAGGTTGTTGCGCACCCGATTGCCCGTTTCCATCAGCACCAGCCTGCTGTGTAGCCTTATACATTTCTTCGCTAGCGGCAGTCCATGCTGTATTCATCTCGGTTACGGCAGTATCAATTGCATTTACATCCTGAGATTTATGTGCCTCTTTTAGTTTTGCCAACGCTGCTTCAATTGGCGCTTTTTTATCAGCAGGAATTTTATCGCCGTATTCTTTAATCTGCTTTTCTGTCTGGAATATTAAGCTATCAGCCTGGTTTATTTTGTCTACCTTTTCCCTGGCTGCTTTATCAGTTGCTTCATTGGCCTTAGCTTCATTCTTCATCTTTTCAATTTCTTCTTTGCTTAATCCACTACCTGCTTCAATCCTAATGTTATGAGATTTACCGGTTCCCTTATCTTTTGCAGAAACGTTTAAAATACCGTTAGCATCAATATCGAATGTTACTTCAATTTGGGGAACGCCTCTTGGTGCAGGTGGAATGCCATCTAAGTTAAATGTACCAAGGCTTTTATTTTGATTAGCCATTGGCCTTTCACCTTGCAATACATGAATCTGTACTCCAGGTTGATTATCACTTGCTGTAGAGAAGGTTTCCATTTTTTTGGTTGGAATGGTAGTATTACTTTCAATTAATCTTGTCATAACGCCGCCCATAGTTTCAATACCTAAAGAAAGCGGAGTGACATCCAGTAACAGAACGTCTTTTACTTCACCCGTTAGAACGCCACCTTGTATAGCAGCACCAATTGCAACTACTTCGTCAGGATTCACTCCTTTATTGGGTTTCCTTCCAAAGAATTTTTCAACAATTTCCTGAACCTTTGGAATGCGGGTAGAACCTCCCACCAAAATAACTTCATTGATGTCTGACACGCTAAGTCCGGCATCTTTGATGGCAGCTTCACAAGGTTTTAAACATCTTGCAAAAAGGTCATCAGCAAGTTTTTCAAATTGAGCACGGGTAAGTTTTTTTACCAAATGCTTTGGAACGCCATCAACCGCTGTTATATAAGGCAGATTAATCTCTGTTTCGCTTGAAGATGATAATTCAATCTTCGCTTTTTCGGCAGCTTCTTTCAAACGCTGCCAGCTCATTGGGTCTTTATGCAAATCAATTGCTTCATCTTTTTTAAATTCTGCAGCAAGCCAATCCATTATAATTTTATCAAAGTCATCACCACCCAGGTGTGTATCACCGTTAGTTGATTTCACTTCAAAAACACCATCACCCAATTCAAGAATTGAAATATCGAATGTACCACCGCCTAAATCGAAAACTGCAATCTTCTGATCGATGCTTTTTTTATCAAGCCCATAGGCAAGTGCTGCTGCTGTAGGTTCATTGATGATACGACGAACATTTAACCCGGCAATTTCACCGGCTTCCTTAGTTGCCTGTCTTTGTGCATCATTAAAATATGCCGGAACTGTAATTACTGCTTCGTTCACTTCCTGGCCTAAATAATCCTCAGCGGTTTTTTTCATCTTCTGAAGAATCATTGCAGAAATTTCCTGTGGTGTATAATTTCTGCCATCTATATCAATACGAACTGTATTATTATCACCTTTTACAACTTTATAACTCCAATGCCCCGCTTCAGTTGTTACTTCGTCCCATTTATGTCCCATGAAACGCTTAACGCTCATGATAGTGTTATGAGGATTAGTAATAGCTTGTCTCTTCGCAGGATCACCTACCTTACGTTCTCCGTTTTTTAAAAACGCAACTACGCTCGGCGTTGTGCGACGGCCTTCATCGTTAGCAATTACAACGGGCTCGTTACCCTCCATAACTGCCACACAACTATTAGTCGTTCCTAAATCTATACCTATAATTTTTGCCATGATCTTATTTTTTTATTAATAAGACATTGACAATGTTTATGCCAATGGAAAGAATGTGCAAAAATGGCAGGGAATTATATAAGTTCCTGGCTTGGAATTTTCTGATCCGGCAGAACTTGATTATTTACTCTAAACGTGAAGTTCTTTTGAGTAATATAACTAACAACTATTACAATAAAAGTTGCAATTAATTGGGAAAGAAAAGCCTCCACATGAAAGTAAACAACGAGAATATTTAATACGAAATAATTGATGATGAGGCTAAGTATAAAAGATAGAAAATAACGGAATAACTGGATTCGACCTTTTAAATAAGAATCAGCAAAAACTAAAAATTTATTTAATAAAAAACCAAAAATAAAAGAAAAACATCCGGATAAAAAGAGTGAAGCATTATGCGGCTTAAATACAATAACACGGGCATCAAAATTTTCTTTGTCGAATATATAATGAAAACCGATATAATAAAGGACGAGGCCTAATAATGTATTGGCACCACCACAAGCCGCATAGCGGAAAGTTTGCAATGGCATAATCCTCTTAAAGGGAGGATAAAAGAAATCAATAAAGGAAATGATTTTTTTTCTCATTAAAAGACTCAGTAAATGATTAAAACAAAATTCCCAATCAATTACTGACCGGGAATTTTATTTTATCAATTGTGATAATTATTTAATAACGTATCGTAATCCAATTCCTAAAGCAAGATTAGAACTTGTAGAAGGTGTTAGATAAAAGAACGGATCGAAGCCAAGGCTTACATCAATTGGGGCATCTGCAAATTTGTAATCCACTCCGCCGGTAAGCCGAAGAGCAAATGCAGTACTGTTATCTCCCCTGCCTGTACCAAAAGCGAGTAATCCACCACCGCCAACAAAATATTGCAACCCCTCTGCTCCGGCAATAGGTGCCTGGTATTGATACAAGCCCTCAAGCCCTATAGAGCCACTCGCAAAAAGTAATGATCCTTCGAGAGCAGTGTGTTCGGATGTAGAGTGTCTTATATTAAGACCACCGTAAGTTCCGTCGCCGGCATAAAATTTAGCTCCAACTGCAGTTGAATATGTTTGCGCACTTACGCTTGCTGCAGCCATAAAAATAATGGCAAAAAATAGGGTTGTTTTTTTCATACTGTTGATTTAAGATGCTGTTGATTTTGATTTTAATATGCGACAAAAGTATTTAAATATGCGATTGGTATTACAAATTCTGTTCCACTGAATTGATTTTAACTTTTATAAAACTGAAGTGGCTTGCGATTACTTATCAATTGTATAATTCTTGTTGTAAAGTTTTTATACGGTCATCCCCGAGGTATTCATCATAAGTGCACAACCTGTCGATAGTGCCTTTAGGGGTAATTTCAATAATTCGGTTGGCAACTGTTTCCATAAACTGGTGGTCATGTGTTGTAAACAAAACTATTCCAGGAAAATTAATCATTCCATCATTAAACGCAGTGATGCTTTCCAAATCAAGATGGTTCGTTGGCTCATCAAGAATCACCACATTGGGATTTTGCAGCATCATCCTGCTGATCATACATCTTACTTTTTCACCGCCGCTTAGCACATTGGTTTTCTTTTTTATTTCATCACCACTAAAAAGCATCTTCCCTAAAAATCCCCTTAAAAAATCTTCATCTACATCGGTATAATGGGCAGGAACGTATTGACGAAGCCAATCCAATAAAGTAAGATCACCTGTAAAAAATTCACTGTTATCATTTGGAAGGTATGCGCTGGTAATGGTTGTTCCCCATTCAAACTTTCCACTATCAGGTTTCATCCTGCTATTAATGATTTCAAAAAAAGAAGTCAACGCAACAGGGTCTTTGCTTAAGAAAGCAATTTTCTGTCCTTTCACTACGTCAAAATTCAAATTGCTGAAAAGCATTCTGCCATCAACACTTTTAGTAAGCTTTTGTACATTCAAAATCTGGTTACCCGGATCTCTTTCAGGTTTAAAAATAATACCCGGATATTTACGGTTACTGGGTGTAATATCTTCAAATACTAATTTATCCAGTGCTTTCTTCCGAGAAGTTGCCTGCTTGCTTTTTGATGCATTGGCACTAAACCGTGCAATAAATTCGAGAAGGTCTTTTTTCTTCTCTTCCATCTTTTTATTCTTATCAGTTGCCTGCCTTGCTGCCAACTGGCTACTCTCGTACCAAAAAGTGTAGTTACCCGTGTATATCTTTATCTTTTGTTTGTCAACATCTGCAACATGCGTACACACGGCATCTAAGAAGTGACGATCGTGACTTACCACGAGAACAATATTTTCATAATCGGCCAGGAAGTTTTCAAGCCATGAAATAGTTGCAACATCCAGGTTATTGGTAGGTTCATCCAGCAATAAAATATCAGGATTTCCAAAAAGCGCCTGGGCCAGTAAAACCCTTACCTTAATATTTGCACCAATATCTTTCATTAACATCTGGTGCAAATCATCAGGCACTCCCAATTCATTTAATAAAGTTGCCGCGTCGCTTTCTGCAGTATAACCTCCCATTTCACCAAACTCAGCTTCCAAATGCCCCGCTTTCATTCCATCTTCTTCATTAAAATCCTCTTTCATGTAGATGGCATCTTTTTCCTGCATTACATTCCACATTTTCTTATGACCCATCAATACCGTATTCAAAACAGTAACATCATCAAACTCAAACTGGTCTTGTCTTAGCACGGCCATCCGTTCGCCCGGTGTTATACTTATCGAACCTTTATTGGGTTCAATTTCCCCACTTATTATTTTTATTAAAGTTGATTTACCAGCGCCATTAGCCCCAATTATACCATAGCAATTTCCCTTAGTAAAATTGAGATTTACTTCATCAAACAAAACCCTTTTGCCATACGCCAGTGTTACATTATTTACACTTATCATGCTGCTCCCTTTTTTTGAAGGCGCAAAAGTAAGAATTTAATTTTTTGGAAAAAGATTATAATGAAGAGATGTTACTCATTTAGGCGTTAGCCAACACTTGGAAGGATTATCTTAAAAAGCTTTTCAAATTAAAGTAAGATTACTTGTTGCCAGTAAATACTTGTGTGCAAGAGAACAATTGGACGATTAATTCCTGCAACTAATAAACCCTGGGTGATACCAAGTCACCCATAAGATCTGCATTAATTTTTTAATTCACGGCAACGCAAATTCATAGCAAAATAAATTTGCGGAATTTTAATAAAAAACACCAGGAAGGCCTTACATTTATTATAAACCTAATTTTCATATGCCGCCATATTTAAAGATACTGGTACTGGAAAATAACGAAGCAGATGTAACACGCACTCGTAGCGTCTTACAGCAAGCGAAAATTAATTTTGAAGTAAAGGCGGTGGATAGTAAAGCTACTTTTATAGCGGCGTTGGATAATTTCCACCCGGATGTAATTCTCGCAAACCACTGTGTAAAACATTTTGATGCCATACAAGCTTTGGAATTAAAAAATGAAAAAAAATATAATGTTCCCTTTATTTTGGTAACCGATAGCGTAAGTGAAATATTCGCTGCTAAAATAATAAAGTTCGGGGCAGACGATTACCTTTTGAAAAAAGACCTCTCATTTCTTCCCGGCGCCATCGAAAGTGCATTGCAGCAGGAAAAGTACATTTCACCGAAGGTAAAAGAAAGCGAATTGCTGCAAAAAAGCCTGTCGCGAAATACCTCATTTTTAAATGCTATACCGGACCTGATTTTTGTGATGGACCGCCATGGCGTATTTACAGATTTTCAACCTTCCAGGGATATAGAAGCTTATACACGTCCAGAACATTTCCTCGGGAAAAAATGTACAGAAATATTACCGGCCCAACTGGCGGCAGACACTTTACAAAATATTGCAACAGTGTTACAGGGAGGCACCTTACCTATACATGAATATCAAATGGTTTATCCTGATGGTATCCACGAATTTGAGGCACGCTATGCAGCCATTAGTGAAAGTGAAGTGCTTACCATTGTAAGAGATATAACCCTGCAAAAGAAGTTTGCCCAAAAGATTATAAAAGAAAAAGCAGTTTCTGAATCTATCATCAACAGTTTGCCGGGCATATTCTACATGTTTAGTGAGGACGGAAAATTTCTAAGATGGAATAAAAATTTTGAGAAGGTAACTGAGTATACCGGAGAAGAAATAAACAATATGCAACCATTGAGCCTGATTGATACAAATGAAAAACCAAAAATGGAAAGAACGCTGGCAAGGGTTTTTGAAATGGGCGAAGACACCGTAGAAGCAAATATTTTATCAAAGTCTGGTAAGAAGACATTTTTCTTTTTTACGGGTCAGAAAATTGAATATGAGGGCCAGCAATGTATTGCGGGCGTTGGTATTGATCTTTCTGAGCGTAAAATGGCCGAGGAAGCCTTGGCCCGAAACGAGGAAAAGTTTCGAACTCTAGTAGAACAGGCAACGGATGGCATTACCATTGCGGATCAAAATTACCGTTTTACGGAAATAAATGGCCAATTCTGTAAGATTACAGGCTATTCCAGGGAGGAATTGCTGCATATGAAAATGACAGATTTGCCTCTGGTTAGGCCGGAAAATTTGGATGTAAAATATAAAGCACTGAAAGAAGGAGAATCTGTAATTACAGAACGCCTTTTAAAAAGAAAAAATGGTAACACAGTTCTGGTTGAGATCAACGCCACTTTGCTACCAAACGGTTATTACCTGAGCTTTGTTAGAAATATAAAAGAGCGAAAAAAAAACAAGGATCTTCTTGAAGGAGAAAAGGAAGTAATGGAAATGATAGCAATAGGTAAGCCGCTAAAAGAAATTCTGCATACCATTGCTTTGAATTATGAATCGATTTGTGAAAATACTATTTGCTCCATTTTACTAATTAATAAAGAAGGTTCACAATTACTACACGGTGCTGGCCCGAGTTTGCCGCCAAACTATAATAATAGCATTGATGGCACATTCATCGGAGCCGAAGCAGGTTCCTGCGGAACAGCGGCATTTAAAAAACAACGAATAATTGTACCGAATATCGCCAGCGATCCCCTTTGGGCAAACTACCGCCATTTGGCCCTTCAACATGGATTGAAATCATGTTGGTCGAGCCCGATATTTGACAAAGGCAATAAAGTTTTGGCAACCTTTGCTATATACAGCCGGGAGGCACGCAATCCCGGTAAGGAGGAACTGAAACTGATAGACCGTGCCACCAACATGGTAAGAATTGCACTCGAGCGTTATACTAATGAGATTGAATTAAAAGAACGGGAAGAAAAATTTCGTATACTGGTAGAGCGTGTTTCAGATGCGTTTGTGGCGCTTGATACTAATTGGAATTATATCTATGTAAACAAAAAAGCCGGGGAATTATTAGGCAGGGATCCGGAATACCTCGTTGGTAAAAATATCTGGAAAGAATTTCCTCAATCTATCGGAAAGCCTTTTCACCTTGCTTACACCAGGGCGATGAAAGAACAGCGACAAATTACCTTGTCCGAATATTTTCCGACGTTTGATAAATGGTTTGAAAACAATCTTTATCCTTCTCCCGAGGGGCTTTCTGTTTATTTCAAAGATATTACTCAACAAAAAGTTACGGAACAAAAGATTGTAAAAAGCAACAGGCTATACTATTTTCTAAGCCAGTTTAACCAGATGATTGTTTATGCCGGGAATGAAAAGACATTATTTAAAGAAGCCTGCAAAATCGCAGTAAACATTGGTAAGTTTAGAATGGCCTGGGTGGGTATTATTAATGAAAAAACCCTTGACCTGGAACCTTTCGTTTATGATGGGATGGAACGCGGCTACCTTTCTGAAATTACAGTTAAAGCTGATCATTCGCGACCGGAAGGACAGGGGCCTTCAGGAACGTCAATAGCTAAAGGAAAAACCGTAACCTGTAATGATATAGAAACGGACCCTAAAATGGCGCTTTGGAAAAGCGCCGCACTCAAAAGAAATTATCATTCCAATATCGGGCTCCCTATAAAGAAATTTGGGAAAGTAATTGGCGTGTTTACGTTATATGCTGATGCGAAAAACTTTTTCGATGAAGAAGAAATAGCATTACTGGAAGGAGCCACACGGAATATATCTTTTGCATTGGAGGTTTTTGAAAAAGAAGCAATGCAAAAATTGGCTGAGGAAGAAATCATTAAATCAAATAAACAATTTCAAAATCTTGTAGAAAATATTTCAGGCGTTTATTGGGTGAATAACCTTGACACCCATGAAACACTTTATATCAGCCCGTCGTATGAAACAATCTGGGGAAGAAAATGTGAAGATATTTACAGTAACCCAGATGACTTTATCGATGCAGTGCACCCTGATGATAAGGAACAGGTACTTGATACCTACCAAACCATTTGCAAAACGCCTACAATAAATATCACCTATAGAATTATAAGGCCGGATGGTAATATAAGGTGGATAGCCGCAAAAATAAAGATAGTGGTGGATAGTGGCGGTAACAAACTGGAGTACGGTTATGCTGAAGATATTACTGAAAAGAAAATTGTGGAGAGCGAACTGGCCGAGAGTGAAAACCGATTAAAAACTATTTTGCAAAATGAACCGGAATGCGTGAAATTGCTGGATGAAAAAGGTAATTTATTGGACATGAATCCTGCAGGGCTTGCCATGATTGAGGCCGATAATCTCGAAATGGTTAAAGGGAAGAAAATGACTAATATAATCAACAAGCCCTATATAGCCACTTTTGCTGAACTAATAGAAAATGTTTTTAAAGGAAGCCAGGGTAAAATGGAATTTGAAATAACCGGATTGAAAGGCACGCACAGGTGGTTGGAAACCCATGCAGTGCCTTTAAAAAATGCGGCCGGAGAAATTATTTCTTTACTTGGAGTAACCCGTGATATTACCGACCGTAAAGTTGCCGAAGAAAACGAAAAAGAACTGACGCAAAAAGTACTTAAAGGTGCCGAAATTGCTCATTTTGGATTTATCGATTGGAACCTGGTGACCAATGAAATGAACCTTTCGCAACAGGCCAATGAAATATATGGTATATCAGAAGAGCATTTGGATTATGCTGCGTTTATTGACAAAATAGTGCACCCGGAGGATGTAATGTCAGTACATGCAAATGTTGAATTAGCATTACAAAGCGTGAAGGATTATAATATTGATCATCGAATCGTTTGCCCTGATGGTTCTATAAAATGGGTCAATGCCCGGGGCGAATTGTATAGAGATGAAGCAGGTAAACCTATGCGTATGTTTGGGACAATTCTGGACATAACCGACAATAAAAATGCAGAGCTACAAATTAAAATCTACAACGATCAACTCAGGCTTTTAACGAATCACCTTCAAAATATAAGAGAAGAAGAACGTAATAGAATAGGACGCGAAATACATGATGAACTCGGACAGCAACTTACCGCAATAAAAATGGATGTTTCCTGGATACATAAAAATACTACGGATAAAAAGGAAGCTATTAACATCAAACTCAAAAATATAATTGCATTATTAGACGGTAGCAATCAATCTGTAAGAAAGATCTTAAGCGAGCTCAGGCCTGGAATTCTAGATAACAATGGCTTATCCGAAGCGATGGAATGGCACGCTAAACAATTTACTGCCACCACCAATATACCGGTAGTAATAACCAATTCTGAAAAGGATTTAAAATTTCACGAAGACATTGCCACCTGTATTTTCAGGATATTCCAGGAATCTCTTACGAACATTATGCGCTATGCACACGCCAAAAATGTTTTAATTTCATTAAACGTTATAAATAAAGAAATAATTATGGATATACAAGACAATGGGATAGGATTTGACGCCAGTTCAGTGCAAGGCAGGAAAACGTTTGGAATTTTAGGAATGAGAGAAAGAGTACGCTCTCTTGATGGAGAATTTGAGTTGACTTCGGCTCGGGGAAAGGGTACAAAAATTTCTATCAGGTTACCTTACATGCCCTGATATATAACCAGGAAAAACAACCAGAAATGAAACGAGTAATTCTTGCTGATGACCATAGTTTTGTGCGGTTGGGACTTATTCAGATTTTAAAGGATGAATATCCTTTAGCTGAAATAACACAAGTAGGCGACGGTGAATCCCTCGTGCGTGAGGTGACTTTACACGATTGGGATATAGTTATATCAGACCTCGACATGCCCGGCAGAAGCGGACTTGAGGCCTTGCAACAAATTAAATTAATTAAGCCCGATCTCCCGGTATTGATTCTAAGTATTTATACCGAAGACTTATATGCAGTTCGGGTTCTCAAAGCAGGGGCATCCGGTTATATGAATAAAAATGCAGCGCCGGAAGAACTCATAACCGCTGTGCAACGCATTCTCACTGGCAGAAAATACATAACCCCCGAAATTGCAGAAAAACTTTTGCTACAATCTGAAATTAATAAGCCATCTCATGAAGAACTTTCCAACAGGGAATTTGAAATTTTTAAATTGTTGGCAGCTGGTAAAACAACCACCCAAATTGCAGATGAGCTTTTTCTTGCTTTAACAACAGTAAGCACCCACCGCCACAGGATAATGGAAAAACTTGGCTTGAATACCAATTCAGAACTTACGCGGTATGCTATTGCCAATCACATCCTCTCTGATATTTCGTAACAAAACGGAAGTTTAAGTAGAACTAATTCTACACGATTATGGCTTCAACTTCTATTCTGCCGTCCATCTATTTACATTTACTTTACTATCAGAAAAATGAAAAAGAGGCTATTGATAATAGACACTTCAACTGCCGTAATTCAAAGATTGAAAGAACTGGTTTCGGAATCTCTTAATATTGAAGACATAGAACTTTCAGCCAGTTTTTCGGCTGCATCAAAAAATATAAAGAATAATTTACCGGATATTGTATTGCTTGATTTAACGTTGCCAGTAAACGAATCGATTGAGTTCTTAAAAAAAATTAAAAAGGAAAATCCAGGAATGTCAGTAATCGTATTATCAGACGCCGTCGATGAAAGGACAGAGGAGCAATGTAAATTAGCCGGTGCAGATTATTTTTTTGACAGATATAATGAATTTGAAAAAATTCCGGGAGCTATTGAAGAGATTCGCGCCTGGAAATAAATAACCGCTTTAAAACCAAATATCGAAGAACCTGTCAATTGAAACCATCCAATAAAAAGCACAAAAAGTACTTACCGATTTATGACCATTAGAAGAACTTAACTTTTTGCGCTTACTCTAAAATCCTTTTTACCGGCAATTATCCTTTCCCTGATTAGGGTAATTGCCGGAAAGGATTTGTTTCCCAAAACACTCTTTCAGACTCGCCTGTTTATTGTGGTCTTGTCTTCGCTTTATTATGGTCCTGCCAAAAAGAAAAAGAAGACTAATTTTGCCAATCATTTTTATATTATGGCGTTTACACATTTAATACAGGCTGCAGTAGTTAAAAGTTTGAAGGAGTTGTACGGGCAGGAATTTTCTGAAAAAGATTTTCAAATAAATGAAACCAAACCTGAGTTTGAAGGCGATTATTCAATTGTTCTTTTTGCACTCGTAAAAAAACTAAAATCAGCTCCGGAGGTTCTGGCAAAAAACCTGGGAGAAAATCTTATAAAAAATAATCCCGATTTTTTTTCGGACTATAACGTTATAAAAGCCTTTTTAAATCTGAACATTTCTGAACAGGCGCTTCAGCTTTTCCTCACAAAGAACTACCACGATACATCTTTTGGTAGAAAACCATTGAATCACAAAAAAGTTATGGTGGAATACTCTTCACCTAATACCAATAAACCTTTACACCTTGGGCATTTAAGAAATAATTTTTTGGGATGGAGCGTTGCAGAAATTCTAAAGGCGAATGGAAACGAAGTTTATAAATCCAGCATTGTTAACGACCGCGGTATTCATATTTGTAAGAGCATGATTGCCTGGCAGGAATTTGCCAATGGCGCTACACCGGAAACAGTTCATGAAAAGGGGGATCATTTTGTTGGAGATTATTACGTAAAATTTAATAATGAATACAAGAGGGAAGTAAAGGAACTAACGGATAGAGGTTTAGACGAAAAAGCAGCAGAAAAAGAAGCACCAATCATGAAGAAAACGCAACAGATGCTGCTGGATTGGGAGCAGGGAAAGCCGGACGTCATCGACCTTTGGAACAAAATGAATGGCTGGGTTTATAAGGGTTTTGATGAAACCTATAAAAGAATTGGCAGCGATTTTGACCAGACATTTTATGAAAGCCAGACCTATATTCTTGGGAAAGAATTTGTACAAAAGGGTTTGGAAGATGGGTCATTTTATAAAAAAGAAGATGGCAGTGTATGGATCGATCTATCAGATGTAGGGCTTGACGAAAAACTTTTATTGAGAGGCGATGGCACTTCTGTTTATATAACGCAGGATATTGGTTTGGTAAAACAAAAATTTGAAGAATATAAACTTGATGAAAGCATTTATGTGATTGGTGATGAGCAGATCTATCATATGAAAGTGTTGAAGGAAATTTGCAGAAAGTTAGGAATGCCTTTCGCAAACAATATTCTGCATTTGAGTTATGGAATGGTAGAACTTACAACCGGCAAAATGAAAAGCCGTGAAGGAACAGTGGTAGACGCAGATGATCTTATAGATGAAATGATTGCAACTTCAAAACTTCATACGGAAGAATTGGGTAAAGTAAAAGACTTCACCGAAGATGAGCTAAATCACTTATACGAAACGCTTGGCATGGGCGCTATGAAATTTTATTTATTGCGTGTTGATCCAAAGAAAAGAATGATTTTTAATCCTGAGGAAAGTATCGATTTTCATGGCTTTACCGGCCCGTTTATTCAATATACCTATGCAAGAATTCAGTCTATAATAAGGAAGATTGGGGAACCAATTGTCAATGAAGAATTGAAAATTAATAATGAAAAGCTCTTTCTGCTGGAAAGACAATTAATAATTTTTCTGGAAAAATATTCTAACGTTTTGGAACAGGCAGCAGATGAATTGAATCCTTCTTTAATAGCTAATTATGCTTTCCATTTAGCTAAAACATTTAATTCATTTTATGTAGAGCATTCAGTTGCCAATGCGGAAAGTGAAGAAAAGAAAAATCTTCGTTTACGTATTTCCGTAATGACAGCAATCGTTATAAAAAGCGCTTTGCAATTACTCGGGATTAAAGTTCCGGAGAGAATGTGAGCGGAGGATGCCGGGTACAGGATGCTGGATAACCTCACTAACACAACAACTTCCCAAAAACTACGTTTATAGCTTAATTAGATGTATATTTGCATCTAATTATATACTCTACTTAGCAGACTGGATAATCTTCCTCAAGGTAAAAGCTCATCAAGTCATAGGTTTTGAGCATATGCGTTATCAGACTTTCATGAATCAATTTAGGTTAAGGGAAGTTATCATTTACATTAAAATATTAAAATTTGAATTTTAAAGAATTGCATTTAATTGAGCCCATATTAAAGGCGCTCGAATCAGAGGGCTACACGAGCCCCACCCCAATCCAGGAACAAGCAATACCCGATGTATTAAAAGGCAAAGACTTATTGGGATGTGCCCAAACAGGCACAGGAAAAACAGCCGCATTTGCTATACCTATTCTGCAAAACTTGTTTTTGCAAAGAAATCACGAAGTAGAAAATAACAACATCAAAGCGCTCATACTTACACCAACCCGTGAGCTTGCAATCCAAATAGATGAAAGTTTTGCCGCTTACGGAAAACATACGGGCATTAGGCATGCTGTTATTTTTGGTGGCGTTTCGCAATTTCATCAAACCAATCAATTGAGACAAGGCATTGATGTATTGATTGCAACACCCGGCAGGCTGCTTGATTTAATTTCGCAGCGTTTTATTAGCCTTCAGTATATAAAAATGTTTGTGCTTGACGAAGCAGACCGAATGCTGGATATGGGTTTTATTAATGACGTTAAAAAAATCATAGCCAGACTGCCTGTAAAAAGACAAACGTTGTTTTTTTCAGCAACTATGCCGCCGGAAATATCTAAGCTTTCTTCTTCAATTTTAACTAATCCTGTAAGGGTTGAAGTAACTCCTGTTTCTTCAACGGTAGAAAAAATTGACCAATCAGTTTATTTGGTTGAAAAAAACGATAAGCGCCAGTTGTTGATTCATCTTTTAAAAGATAATAAAATTCAAAGCGCACTGGTATTTACAAGAACCAAACACGGTGCTGATAAAATCGCAAAAGAACTACATCGTGCAAGAATAAGTTCCGGGGCAATTCATGGAAATAAGACACAATCAGCGAGGCAGAATGCTTTAAACAATTTTAAAGATGGAAAAATTCGCGTGCTGGTAGCTACTGATATTGCAGCCCGCGGAATTGATGTAGACGATTTAAGCCATGTCATTAATTTTGATCTTCCTAATATTCCTGAAACATATGTTCATCGTATAGGCCGTACCGGTAGAGCCGGCGCTTCAGGCACAGCATTATCTTTTTGTGATATGGAAGAAAGGGAATTTTTGCGTGATATTCATAAATTAATAAAACTGGAAATCCCGGTGATTATTGACCATCCTTATGCAAGTAACATGCAGTTTGTTCAAACACCGGTCATTCAACAAAATCCCTTATCGCGAAAACCTGTTTCTCACCAAGGTTTTAGAAGAACAAGGAGTTGGTCCCAGGGAAGGTAGGAGTTTCAATAAAAATACTTTTCGAAAATTCTTGCATTGAACAAAAAGATAGCTGTTGAATATAACAAAAAACGCTTTATAGAAATATAGAGCGTTTTTTGTTAACAGAACAGTATTCAAAATTTATAAAGTCAGTAAATCATTTTCTATTTTACAGCATCTTTATAGATTTTTTGCACTTCATTCAGCGATGCGATATAAATGCTTCTTCCATGCGTACCAATCACAATATCATTAGCAGCTTTTTGTACCGCAATATCGTGTACCGGAACTGGAGGAAGATCATTTCCAAAGGCCATAAAAGTTTTTCCTTTATCGAACGATGCATATAATCCATTGTCGCTGCCAACGTATAAGATATTTTCAAATTTTGGATCCTCTCTTATAACATTCAATGGCCCTGAAGGAAGGTTGTTTCCCAATCGACTCCATGTTTGCCCATAATCTTCACTTACATACAACCAGGGTGTAAAATTATCATCCCTATAGCCATTAAGGGTTGCATATACTCTTCCCTCTTTAAATGCTGATGCGACAACACGACTTACATATAAGTTCTTGGGCAATTTACTGCTTACTAACGTCCAGGTATAGCCGCCATCTTTAGTAACCTGGATGTTTCCATCATCTGTTCCAATATAAATAAGCCCAAACTTTAATGGAGATTCGTTAATGGTGACAATCGTCCCGTAGGGCACGTCGCCAGTTTTTGTTCCTTTCGAAAGGTCTTTACTTAAAGGAGCTATTTTATCTCCTTTATTCATGCTCCGGTAAAAAATATCAGAACCCATGTATAAAATGTCCTGGTTAAAGCTGCTCAATAAAATAGGAGTTTGCCAGTTATAACGAAGTTTTTCAGCCTCAATATCTGGTAGCGGATGAATGCGTTTGCTAATATGGCCGCCAATTGCTTTCCGTTCGTATTCTCCAAATTGAGAACCAAAATAAACAGTTTTATTATCTCTCGTATCAACCTGCACCTGCATGCCATCTCCACCACCCAGGTTTTTCCATTCATTATCAGGTTCAGATTCTTCATCATCCTCTCGCACTTCTTTATCATTCAATTTTGACGAACCATACCATACGCCATTGTCCTGTATGCCGCCATACACATTATATGGTTTGGCATTATCAACCGCAATTGCATAAAATTGTGCCACAGAAGGCGTATTAGCTTTAAACCAATGTTTCCCGTTATCATAGGTAATATTACAGCCGCCATCATTACCCGCAACCCAGTTGCTATCCCGCAGGGGGTTTATCCAGGTTCCGTGCCAATCAGGATGTGTGTTAAATTTATCTACGGCCGTAAACGATCTGCCTCCATCATTACTTTCCATTAAATTGAATCCATTAATAATTATTTTATTTTCATTAACAGGCGAAACCGAGATTTTACCGAAATAATATCCATATGTGTTGTACAAGTCGAGCCCATTTGCGTTTACTTTTTTCCAGCTAAGCCCGCTGTCATCACTCCTGTAAACTTCGCATCCTATTACAGGCGTGTTAAACATTTCAGTGTTTGCATCATTTAAATAATCGTATATGGTTGTAGGTTTTATTTTACCGGTGCGAACCATTTCTTTTACAGTTGAATCATTATATTTTTTATCAAAATCATTTTCAATAAAAAAGGTGTCCAGTTTTTTATCATTGAGCGATAAAAATTTTTCTTTAGTGATATTTTTGAAATCACTGAGCACGTATTTCGAGGTATCTCTTTTTTTTGTTGCTGTATCTGGCCTGTGATTTTGGTTGTCAAGGGTAGCATAAATTATTTGCGGGTTAGCTGCATACATAGCAATTCCTATCCGGCCCGTTCCATCATCTTGCGGAAAGCCGGTATTGTTTCCCGTAATTTTTTTCCAGGTATCTCCCCCATCAACGCTTTTATAGATAGCAGACGTGTTTCCACTCTCTACAAAATTCCAGGCCCGTCTCTCACGGTACCACATACACGCAAATAATTCATCCGGATTTTTTGGATTGATATCCATATCAATTGCCCCCGTATTGTCGTCTACATATAGAGTTTGTTTCCAGGTTCTGCCTCCATCCGTTGTTTTATAAACACCTCTTTCTTTATTGGCGGAATACAAATGTCCAATAACTGCAACCCATGCAATATTTTTATCCAGAGGATCTAAAATTATTTTTCCAATATGCTGGCTTTCAGGTAAGCCAAGGTATTGCCATGTTCTTCCGGTATCAATACTTTTATAAACTCCTATTCCCGAATAGGAGGACCTGCTGCTGTTGGCTTCGCCTGTTCCCACCCAAATTTCACCATCGTGCCAGTTAACAGCAATATCGCCAATGCCAATAACAGCTTCATGATCAAAAACCGGCACGAAGCTTTGGCCGTTATTTGTTGTATGCCATAAGCCACCAGTTGCATAAGCCACGTAAAATTCTGTTGGATCATTTGGGTTCACGTCTACATCTACAACCCGCCCACTCATTACCGACGGGCCAATATTTCTAAACTTTATATTCTTCAATAAAGATTGGCTTCGCAATAATTTTCTTTGAGATAAACCGTTCAATCTATCCATAGCCTTTGTTGGCTCAACCTGTGAATAAGTATTTAAAAAGGTTAAAATTGAGACAAACAAAAAGCCTGCATACTTATAAGCACATCTTAATTTGGTAATTTTGAAATTGAAAAACATCATTTAAATTATTGAATAGTATGATTTTAAAAGCTCATAAATTTATATTGTTATTTATTGGCGTACTGTTTTGCTATACGGCCGGGGCGCAATATAAAACTTATAAAATATCTGTACATGGAGACACATTAAATGCGATAGATAATAATGGATTAAAACAAGGCAAATGGGTAGTACATGTAGATGCTTTACGCGGAGAACCCGGCTATGAAGAAGAAGGAATTTTTGTAAATGGCAAAAAAGAAGGTGTGTGGAGAAAGTACACTTTACAAAGCGATCTGATAGCAGTTGAGAATTATAAGTACGGCGGAAAAGATGGGCTCTGCCAGTATTATACACCGTTAGGCGAGTTAATAAGAGAAGAAAACTGGAGAGCTTATAATCCCGATCAACCTTATGATACAATACCCGTGTATGGAACAGGCAGCAACGAAATTATTAGCTATAAAATCGTCAGGGCCGAGCAGTATAGTGTTAAAAATGGAGACTGGTCTTATTACGATCCATCTACCGGGAGAATTATAAAAGTAGAAAAATACGATCGCGGACATTTGCTCCAACAACCCAAAACAGAATTAGTTACTGAAGAACCAAAAAAAGTAGCGAAACCTGCCGAAGTGCTCGAATATGAAAAAAAGAATAGTGGCAAAAAGAAAGTAAGAGTGAGAGATGGCCAAACAGGAAATTAGAAACTTTTCAAGCGAGTGATGGACGTTTCCATTTACAGCAAAAAATTACGGCTTACATTTCCAATTTTAAATTTTACATCTCCCATAAAAGAATAAGGGCAGCATATTAAAAAATAAGCTGCCCTCATTAAATCAGGTTTTTCAAAACAATAGTGTAAAATAAAGTGGGAGTCTTAACAGGTTATTAGGATTTTATAACTTTTCAAGGAATATTGGGCTACATAATGCAAAAATATTGCCAGAAACTTAAAACGGCATAAAACGCTTATTTATAATACCTTATAAAAATTCATTTTTTATCATTTAATAAAAAATTTATTAAAAGGCATCCTTAATTTAGTAAATGGCTCAAGAGAAACAGACTTGGATAAGCCTTATGGAATGTGCCTCGTTAGACTATTTATCAACAAAAACCTCCTGAAATCTTCATCAGATGCATTAATTGAGTTGCATGGAAGCAATGATTTGCTTGATTTTTGCTTCCAGTTTTTGATTAGCTTCCTCAAACTGTTCCTTATTTTTTAAAGGCATATTTACACTGAAATAGAATTTTATTTTAGGCTCCGTTCCACTGGGCCTTGCAGAAATTTTACTTCCATCTTCGGTTATGAATTGCAATACATTACTTTTTGGAAGTTCAATTTTTTTAGTTTCCCCTGTTTTTAAATTTTTCATTAACTGTTGATCATAATCATACAATTCCATAACAGGACTTCCTGCAATTTCTGAGGGAGGATTGTTACGATAGCCCTCCATCATCTCAGCAATTTCCTTAGAGCCATTCATTCCTTTTTTTGTAATAGAGATAAGGGCTTCTTTGTAAAATCCATACTTCACATAGAGGTCAACTAATTTATTGTACAAGGTTTGCCCTTTACTTTTTTCAACTGCAGCTATCTCACTTATCATTGCAACTGCGCTTACGGCATCTTTATCACGCACCTGGTCGCCTATCATTAATCCAAAACTTTCTTCACCTCCAACAACATAATTTTCTTTGCCTTCTTTTTCTTTAATCATTGCGGCAATCCATTTAAAGCCCGTTAGTACATTATAGCAGGTAATGTTATTTTGTTTTGCTATCTCATCAATCATATCGGTGGTAACTATTGTTTTTATCACCATATCATTTGGCTTCGCAACTCCTTTATTTTTTCTCGCTTCAATTATATAATTAAAAACGAGCAAAGCGGTTTGGTTCCCGTTTAATAAAACCCATTCGCCATTTTCATTTTTAACGCCGGCGCCTACACGATCTGCATCAGGATCGGTGCCTAACAAAATATCCGCATCGAGTTCTTTTGCTTTGTTCAACCCGATACTCATCGTTGCTTTTTCTTCAGGATTCGGATATCCAACTGTTGGAAAATTTCCGTCTGGCTTTTCCTGCTCTTCAACAATGTGAACGTTATCAAACCCGAATGCTTTTAATGCTTGTGGTACCAACATAATACCAGAACCATGAATGGGAGTGTAAACAATTTTAAGATCATGCTGCGCTTTACACGCTGCCGGATTTACACTGAGGCTCTTCACCATTTCAATGTATTTATCATCCATATCTTTTCCTATAATGGTAATGTTTTCTTCATTGCCTTTCCATTTTACATCGCCAAGGCTTTTAATTTTTTCAACTTCAGTAATTACATTTTCGTCATGAGGAGAAACCATTTGAGCGCCATCATCCCAATAAGCTTTGTAACCGTTATATTCTTTTGGGTTGTGCGATGCAGTACAAACAACACCGCCTTGACAGCCTAACGTGCGTATCGCAAAACTCAACTCCGGCGTGGGTCGCAGCGATTCAAATAAAAATACTTTTATGCCGTTTGCTGCAAATATATTAGCAGTAATTTCTGCAAACTTGCGGCTGTTATTCCTGCTATCATGCGCAATAGCAACTTTTACGTCATCGAAACATTGCCTCAAATAATTCGCATATCCTTGTGTTGCCATTCCAACTGTATAAGTATTCATCCTGTTGGTGCCAACACCCATAATACCTCTCAGTCCACCCGTGCCAAATTCAAGATCTTTATAAAAAGCATCTTCAAGTTGTGATGGATCCTCTTTTTGTAAATGAATAATTTCATTTTTTGTGGCTTCATCATAGTCCCCGGTTAACCACTCTTTAATTTTATTTTCTGTTTTTGCTTCCATTTCTTTTTTTTTACAATTTGAAGATATTCATTTTTGATTATTTGAAACCATCAATATGCAATAAACGTATTTTTGTATGATGTATATTTTGCAAAACTACAGGAAACACTGGCTTTTTTTATGCTTGTTTATTGCCTCCTTTGCCCCGTTCAATTCTGTTTATTCGCAGTATAACTTTAAGCCTGATATTAGTTTAGATAAGCTGCAGACTTTTAATGATAGTTTTCAGGAACATACGAATTATCCGTATAACAAAAAAAGAATACGCTTTGTTACAGCTGCAAATATTATTGGTTATGGCGCATTGCTCATAGCGCTTAACGCAGAATGGTATGCGAAATATCCAAGATCAGGATTTCATTTTTTTAATGATGATGCAGAATGGCTCCAAATTGATAAAGTAGGCCATGTATATAGCGCATATACTGAAAGCCGTGCAAGCATGGAAGCATGGCGATGGGCAGGTTTACCAAGAAAAGAAAGAATATGGTTGGGAGGATTAAGCGGCGTGGCCTATCAATCTATTATTGAAGTTCTTGATGGCTTTTCTTCCCAATACGGATTTAGCCCTGGTGATTTTACTGCAAACATTGTTGGTTCAGGAATGTTTATAGCCCAGGAATTTGCATGGGATGATCAAAGAATAAAACTCAAATTTTCCTTTCACAGGAAAAATTATGGCGAAGCTGACCTTGACAAAAGAGCCGATGCTATTTATGGCAAAACAGAAATTGAAAGATTTATAAAAGATTACAATGGGCAGAGCTACTGGCTAAGTGCAAATATTAAATCATTTTTTCCGGATACAAAACTTCCACGATGGTTATCCTTTTCAATTGGATATGGGGCTGAAGGAATGTTTGGAGCAAGAAGTAATATAGCTCACGATGCAAATGGAAATATAACTTTTGACCGCAGTGATATTAAACGTTACAGGCAGTGGTATCTATCACCTGATGTTGATTTTTCAAAAATCAGGACTAATAAAAAAGGACTTAAGATTTTGTTTGCTGTACTGGATGCTTTTAAGTTTCCGGCGCCAACGTTAGAATATTCTAATGGAAGTTTTAAAGGACATTGGATTGTATTTTAAAAACTAGTTTTAGCCAGCGATTACCTGAATTTTCACATATTAAATCAGTTTTAAAATTGTTCTATACCAATTTTGCTCCTAATATTTCAGTACCGTTTGTTTCGACAATAATTTTTTCATCAGTTGCAGTGGCAACCGACATACCAACATAATCGGGCGCCACAGGAAACTCCTTATGGCTCCTTTCAACTAATACCAATACCTGTATTTTTTTGGGATAAAACTCCATAAACGGTTTCAGTGCATATAGCAAAGTCCTGCCGGAGTTGGCAACATCATCGGTAACGATAACAACTACGTCATCAAAGTTTTTTGAGCCCGAAAGTGATATTTTTTTTGGATCTTTTTTATCAATATCAATTTCGATGACTGAAATTTTTCCCTTGAAAACGTCCTGCAAAAATGCTTTGATAATATTTGCGATAATAAGACCGCTGTCTTTTATACCAGCAAGAATTATTTCGTTTTCCCCTATATTGTTTTCAATGATTTCAAATGCCATTCGTTGCAATTTTTTCCGGGCAATTTCTGCCGTTAAAATCAAATTATCAGAAGCCATAATCAATATTTTTTATGAAAATAAATACTCCGCAGCATTTGAACAATAAAACAATTCAAACCGTTAACTTAGCATCATATCTTATTTATGGAAATGATACAGCAAATTCTTTTTATACTGTTAACGGCTGTCGCTATTGTATTGTTTGCTAAAAAGGCTAAGGAAATATACAGCAATATTAATTTAGGGCATGATGAAGATTTATCAGGTGATTCCGGCAAACAATGGAGAAATGTATTGCTGTTGGCTTTAGGGCAAAAAAAAATGTTTCGCTATCCTCTTGTTGGCATGATGCATTTTGTAATCTACGCCGGATTTATCATTATTAATATTGAAGTATTGGAAATTGTACTCGATGGCGTTTTTGGAACACATCGGATGTTTGCAAATCCGTTGGGCGGCTTTTACACTTTTGTTATTGATTTTTTTGAAATACTTGCAATAGGTGTTTTATTAGCCTGTGTTGTTTTTTTAATAAGGAGAAATGTTTTGAAATTAAAACGTTTCATGAAGCATGAATTGGATGGATGGCCACGAACAGATGCTAATTTAATTTTAATTACTGAGATCATTCTAATGAGTTTATTCTTAACCATGAACTCAGCAGACAGGGCTTTACAGTTACAGGGAAATCCCCATTATCTTGATCACGGCAATTTTATTTTATCCGGTTTGCTTGCGCCTTCTCTGCAAAATCTTTCTTCTTTATCATTAACTGGAATTGAGCGTACTTGCTGGTGGCTGCATATTACAGGCATCTTTGCGTTTCTGAATTATTTGCCTTACAGCAAACATTTTCACATTTTACTTGCCTTCCCAAATGCCTATTATAAATCATTGGAGCCAAAAGGTAAAATGGAAAATATGGAAAGCGTGGAGAAGGAAGTTCAATATATGTTTAAACCCGAACTGGCGCCTGCTAACGGAGAGGCGCAAACGCCAAAGTTCGGCGCTAAAGATATTTTCGATTTAAGCTGGAAAAATTTATTGGATGCCTATACCTGTACTGAATGTGGAAGATGCACGGCCGCCTGTCCGGCCAACATCACCGGTAAATTATTGAATCCAAGAAAAATTATGATGGATACCAGAGATAGAATGGAAGAAGTGAGAAAGAATATTAAAATCAATGGATCTTTTAAAGATGATAGCAAAACCCTTCTACATAATTACATTACCACCGAAGAACTACGAGCCTGCACTTCTTGTAATGCCTGTGTGGAAGAATGTCCCGTTAGTATCAGTCCACTCGATATTATTTTTGAATTGCGCCGTTCATTAGTAATGGAAGAAAGCAACGCTCCGGCGGAATGGAATACCATGTTCAGCAACATTGAAAATAATTTTGCTCCCTGGAAATTCAGCCCGGATGAAAGAGATAAGTGGACAAGTGAGTTGTAAATATTTAATCTCTTCTTATTTCCGGAATTTGTAAATTTAGTAAGTGTTAATCACGTGAGTCAAAGCTAAGTGTTCTAAACTTTCGGCCAAGAAATGTTTAGCCTAAAAACTTCCTCATGAATAATAAATTTTTTAAACAATATTTTAATGCAGTTTTTGTTGCAATATGTATTTTATTTTCAGAAACAGGTAGTGCACAACTGAGCTTAAAATTAATGGGAGATGACGGTATTCCTCATAATCTTGAATTTCATGATGCAAGTGGAACGTCAATACCTATAGGAGATCGGGGCGATATTGGTGGTTCCCCACTATTTAAAGATCAATGGGGATTTGCAATACTACATTTAAAAAACGGCCTAACCTTTTCTGACTCTACTGTGGGTTTTTCATTATATAACGGCAGGTTATTTTTTAAAAAAGAAGATAAAATTTACTCCGTTGATTATCCGGTTAAAGCCTTTTTATTTGAATTCGCAGAAGATTCAGATAAAGAGAAAATCTTTAGGTTTCAAAACGGTTTTCCAATTATAAACGAAAACGACAGTCTCACATTCTACGAAATATTGTTTGGAGGAACATCCTTCAAATTATTAAAATTATTAAATAAAAAAGTTCATGAGACGTATGACTACGGTGTTGCCACCCGACGCGTATATTACCTTTATCAGCAGTACTTCATTTTTTTACCCAACAAAAATATAATGATCGATCTTGGGATAAATCCTACTGTAAAAAACTTAAGGAAAAAACTTCCGAAGTTTTCTGATCAGATTAAGTCTTACGGCTCTACGCATAAACTAGATTCAAAAAATGATGATAACTTAATTCAACTTTTTTCATTTTTGGATTGGGAAGCGTTGAATAAATCTTATGCTTATCAATTTTAAATGCTTCTTTTTGAATCAAAATTTTCAAATTCCTTCGCAACCGCGTTCAAGAAAGTAGAGCCTAACGATCCATCAATAATGCGGTGATCGTAGCTTAAAGAAATATACATCATGTGGCGGATGGCAATGCTATCACCTTGCTCGGTTTCAATTACAACAGGACGCTTTTTAATAGCTCCTACAGCCATAATAGCTACCTGGGGCTGATTAATAATTGGTGTACCCATTATACTCCCAAAGGTTCCCACGTTAGTAAGCGTGAATGTTCCTCCGGCAGTATCATCTGGTTTTAATTTACCGGTACGTGCAGCATTGGCAAGCCCATTAACCTGTTTGGTAAGGCCGGTTAAATTTAATTGATCAGCATTTTTTATTACAGGTACAATCAAGTTTCCATTAGGCATTGCTGTTGCCATCCCAATATTAATATCTTTTTTTACAATGATTCTATCTACATCGACACTGCTATTAAGCAACGGATACCTTTTAATACACTTAATCAGAGCTTCGATAAATAACGGCGTGAAGGTTATTTTTTCACCTTCTCTTTTTTCAAATTCTTTCTTCACTTTTTCGCGCCATAAAACAAGATTAGTAACATCGCATTCCGCAAAGCTGGTAACATGAGCGCTTGTATGTTTGCTATCCACCATATGCTTTGCAATCATCTTACGCATGCGGTCCATTTCAATAATTTCCACATTGCCCGTAAATGTAACGGGCGTTGCATATTCCTGTTTTGCGGAAGTGGCCGGAATCTCGTGAACAGCAGCCACAGGCCTTTCAGTTTGCTTTTGTTGAGGTTGGGATTTTCGGTTCTCCAGATAAGTCATAATATCTTTTTTACTCACTCTACCATCCTGCCCGGTTCCTTCAATATGCTCCAGCTCACTCATAGAAATACCTTCGCCGGCAGCAATGTTTAATACTAACGGTGAGTAAAAACGGATAGACGAATTTGTATTAGCCGGCGCTGCATTTTCTGTAGGCTGGTAAGGAATATGCTCTACAATGCTTGCCTCTTCATAGTCTTCCCTTATCTTTTTGGCCGGCTCTTCATGCGCTGAAGAAAAATTATTAACTGCGTCCCCATCTGTATTTATCTTGGCAATAACGGTCCCGATAGGCACCACATCATTTTCGTTATAAAGCAATTCGGCAATAACTCCATCCGTTGTAGAAGGCACTTCACTATCAACTTTATCGGTAGCAATTTCAAGAATTGTTTCATCCTGCTCCACTTTGTCTCCCGGCTGTTTGAGCCATTTCAAAATGGTCGCTTCCATGATGCTTTCTCCTAACTTGGGCATTACTAAATCTACCAGGCTCATATAAGTTTTTTAAATGATCAATTGTTGACTGTCAAAATTAAGTAAAAAGGATAAGTTTAAAACGAAAGTGGCTTATCGTTATTTTTTCGTAAATAATGGTCCAATAAAAATTTTCAACTGTTGAAATTATTTAATTAGCCAAAATAAATTTTCTTAAAAAATTCAATGCCATCATCCCTGTAACTTCTATATTTCTTTCCCGGCTAAAACGCAGATTTATTTTTTGTGTTTGATAATCTTCTTTATTACCCACAGCCATCCATACAGTTCCCACCGGCTTATCTTCGGTTCCTCCGTCCGGTCCCATGATTCCTGAAATAGCAACGCCATAATCTGTATTTAATTTTCCGAGCAGGCCTTTCAACATTTCAACAACTGTTTGTTCACTTACAGCACCCAATGTATTTAAAGTATCTCCGTGTACGCCTAACACAGATTCTTTTACATTATAAGAATAACTAACGATGCTGCCTTCGTAATATTTAGACGAACCTGCAACAGATGTGATAAGATGGGCCACATATCCTCCTGTACAGCTTTCCGCCGTAGAAACGGTTTTATTTTTTTCTTTCAATAATTTACCCACGACCACTTGCATCGGCTCATCCAAATCTGTAACCAAATAATCTTTTGCCAATAGTTTTAAATCATTAAAATATTTATCAATATTTTCTTCAACAGCATTTTTATCAAAGCCGCTTGTTGATAAACGCAATCTCACCATGCCATAAGTTGGCAGATAAGCCAGTTTTATTTCAGCAGGTAATTCATCTTCAAAATCTTTAATAATTTCTGCAAGTGCAGATTCTCCAATGCCTGCAGTAAGCATTGTACGATGGACTATAACTGGTAATTTAAATTTTTCTTTTAACAATGGAATTACCGCCTCTTCCATAATACCTTTCATTTCATAGGGAACGCCTGGCATGCTTATATAAATAACTCTTCCTTTATTAAATATCATTCCTGGCGCGGAACCTCGTTTATTCTGAATTACTTCGCATACATCCGGAACTTCAGCCTGCCTTAGGTTTACCTCTGAAATTGGTCTTTTAAAAACCTGCTCGAATAAATATTTTACATTTTTAAGAGCACCTTCATTTACCACCATTTTCCCTCCAAAATAATTACAAAGCACGTTCTTGGTAATATCATCGGAAGTAGGTCCAAGGCCGCCTGTCATTAAAATTATATCGGAATATTTGCTCTCTTCATCCAATATATCTACAATGTCAACAGCACTATCCCCAACGGCTATACGCCGTTTTACAGCCACTCCTATTTTATTAAGTTGTTGGGCAATCCATGCGCTATTAGTATCAATTACCTGGCCTATCAGTAGTTCGTCACCAATCGTTATAATACTTGCATTCACATTTTTCATGAGGCAAAATTAAGCCACCAAATTAAGATTACCATTTTGCCTTAGTTTTGAATAAAAATATTTATAGTTTGAAAAATTTATTTCTTTTATTCATCTCATTTTATTCAACACAGTTGTTTGCACAGGATGTAACCAATACTTTCAACAATGCATACAAGAAGTTCGCGGCAGACAAAGCTTTTAAACATGCGACAATAAGTTTATTGGTAATTAATAATACAACCGGCAAAACAGTTACAAGCGTAAATACTGAAACAGGCCTTGCACCTGCAAGTTGCCAGAAAGTGATAACTGCCTGCACCTCGTTTGAACTGCTTGGACATAACTTTATCTATAAAACCATTTTGGGTTATACTGGTAAAATTGTGAATGGTGTATTAGATGGCGATATCATCATCAAAGGAAGCGGGGACCCCACGTTAGGCAGTTGGAGGTATCCTGAAACTGCCGAAGAAAGTATTATATCAGAATTTAAACAAGCGATATCACGGGAAGGAATAACCGAAATCACAGGACACGTATATGCGGATGAAAGCGCGTGGAAAGGCGAAGTGATACCGGATGGCTGGATATGGGAAGATATCGGGAACTATTATGGAGCCGGTGCAAGGGCATTAAACTGGCGGGAAAATCAATACGATCTTTTTTTAAAATCAGGTAACAAAATTGGCGATACGTTACAATATGTTAATAATACGCCCCCATTTATTGATGGACTCAACTTCAAAATAATGGCGACATCTGCAGCAAAAGGAAGCGGCGATAATTCCTACATCTATATTCCGGAAAATAATAAGGAGACTTATGTAAGAGGTACTATTCCCATTGATGAAAACCATTTTAGTATTTCGGGCTCTATGCCACATCCTCAGACGCAACTGGCGATAACACTGGAAGCCGCTTTAAAGAAAATGCCTGTTGAAAGTATTGCAATGAATCATCCCGCATTTCAACACAATACCAATGGTTTAAACAATTTCTATTCGCACCAATCTCCTAACCTGGATAGTATAATATATTGGTTTTTACAGCGGAGTATTAACCTTTACGGAGAATCATTAATAAAAACACTTGCCTACCACTTTACGAATGTTGGAGCTACCGATAGCGGCGTAAATATTATAAAGAATTTCTGGAGCAAAAAAGGCATTGAGCCTTCCGCAATAAATATCATCGACGGAAGCGGCCTTTCGCCGGCCAACCGTGTTACCACAAAAACTCTGGTAAGTGTTATGCAGTATGCGAGAAAGCGGGATTGGTTTCCATCTTTTTATAATGCATTGCCTGACATTAATGGTATTAAAATGAAAAGCGGGTCAATCAGCGATGTGTTATCTTACACCGGTTTTATCAAAAGCAAAAAAAATATCGACTATACTTTTTCTTTTATCATAAATAACTACGATGGCAATGCTAATGATGTGAGAAAAAAAATGTGGGCTTTGCTTGACCTGTTAAAATAATTAATTCAATTTCTATAACCTTAAATAAATAATATGAAAGCTCAAAGTTACAAACATCATTCACGCTACGTCCCCTTGTATCATTTTATTGTTTCAACTATATTGATTTTATGCCTGGCCGGTTCTGCCTGGAACTTAGTCAAAGCCTATCAACATCATTCTGGTAGATTAGTTGCAGCCATCATATTCGGGTTAAGTTATTCCAGCATTATAACGTTATGGTATGCACGCAGCTTTGCACTTCTGGCGCAGGACAGGGCGATTCGTGCAGAAGAAAATCTTCGCCATTTTGCCTTGACGGGTAAATTATTAGATAAGCGTTTACGCAAATCACAGATAATTGCATTGCGGTTTGCAGATGATACGGAATTTGTTATTCTTGCAGAAAAAGCTGCGACCGAAAACATGAAAGCCGATGATATTAAAAAAGCAATTGTAAACTGGAAACCAGATCATCACAGGATTTAAGCAGGAACCTTACTGTTTCTTTTTTTTTCACCAACCATTCCCCTGTCTGTCTTATGCAAAATCCATATTGAAATCATCAGCCAAACGACGCTCAGGCAAAAGCCTGCCAGTACATCGCTGGGATAGTGTACCCGAAGATAAACTCTGCTGAAGGCAATAGTTGCTGCAAAAAAAATCAGGAAAAATGCAATAAGCATTTTCCAGCGCTTTCGAATATTTGCATGCCAAATGATATAAATAAGAATACCGAAAAAAGTAAAAGACGAAAATGAATGTCCGCTTGGATAACTAAATCCCGTAACGTTATTAATAAGCGGATCAAGTGGACGATGTCGCCTAAAGATATCCTTAAATAAAAAAAGAATACCTGTGCTGCTTAGTCCTATCATAGTGATATCGAGTGCCAGCCTGCCTTTTTTTCTAATAATATAATATATAATCAACACCACATAAGCCGGGAATAAAAACATTTCTGAGCCAAAGTACGTAAAGGATTTCATTAAAGAGGTTGTAACGGGCGATACTAATGTGGCGATAGCTCCTGAAATAGCCTGGTCAAATCCCCCCTCCTTTTCCAAAACAATTTCATCGGTGATGGACACAAAAACAAATAAAGTTGCGAGGAATAAAACAAGTGCAATAATGAACCTTAAGGTTATCCAGGATACTTTCCTCGCTTTAGGAATTCGATCTAATTTGGGTTCAGAAATTTTTTCCATCTATTCTTGCCAGATTTATTTATAAGTTGAAACTACTATTCAAATTTATGTTCAATAACACAAAACAAAATCTTACAACAATCGTACTATAAATTCCGCGATAAAATCCCCGATGATAAAAACAATTTTAAACAAATTTTGGAAGAACTGTTTCGCAACCTTATTTTTGCGCCGGAGGGATGTCAGAGCGGTTTAACGAGGCGGTCTTGAAAACCGTTGACTGTTACAGGTCCGGGGGTTCGAATCCCTCTCCCTCCGCTGAAATCAGTTATTTAAAATAACTATAAGTAAAGAACGCCTGTAGAATCTAGCTTTTACAGGATTTTTTATTTTCTGGCTTACCGGTATTTACTCCATTTTATTGCTTTTTCCAGTGAGTGATTCGTGGAGTCTTATTTCACTTTAAAAAGATCACTCAATTTCACACAAGTATTTCATTATTAATATTTTATAAAACGCCTGTATATATTTCATTATGATTTAACTGTAATTTCATAACCCTAAAAATGATTAATTATGAAAAGAGTTTTGGATTATTATTTTATCTCAAAAATCTAAAGTTAGTAGAGCGATGGCGTTCCTATCGAAACTGTTTCTAAAATGCTCGGTTGTAGAAATATTAAAACCAAGCAACGTTTTGCCAAGATATTAGATAGAAAGATTAGTGACGATATGAAAGGTTTGCGACGCAAGTTTTATTTTAATAATTGATCGAAGTATTTAGAAGTTGGTGTATGTAAAATTTATCATTGAACAATTTTTAAACATTTTTGGGGTTAATTATGCTGTTATTTTATTTCTTATCCGATCGCCTTTTTCCGTCAGGATATTTAGGACTTACTGCATTTCTGTTTGCTTTTACTTAAAGATTAGTCAAACGTTTCTCAATAATAGAGATAAAAACTCTCACAATAAGCGTAAATGAAAAGCCGGATTTATTTTCTTTTGACAGCAACACTTTGAAAATAGCACTGCTGCAATAGTCGGATTAAACGATGCATATTGGATATATCCAAACTCATTTATAGATTACCTTTGATCATTTAAGAAATAATAACCTGAATTAATAATTACCTGCTAGGTATCAGGAATAACATATTGCCATTTTAATAACTGCAAACCGGCACAAAAGTAAACTCCCATTTTACCGGGTTTTGCCAGTCCTTGCCTTTAAAACTTACAATTGGCGATTTTATTAAAACTATATTCCATCCTTTATGAAGTAATATTTTGGTTGGTTCCCTGTATTCGTAACCTTCATCAACTAAAGGTATTTCTGAGTTTCCTTTTTGGCCTGGACGCTTCCAATCAGGCGCAGGTATTTCATTCCCATTCACCCATATTTCGCTTTGTAAATTATTCCAGGTTCCTGAGTCCGGTGAATCTGTTGCCGGCGAACGGGATAAATTATTAAAGCCGATCCAGAACTCCCGTAACCTTTCTTCATCACTCCATATTTTCGTGTATGCATACCAGGTAGTATTCTCTTTCGGATGATTTAGAACGCCTTTAATAAGCGGCGCCCACCAATGTCTTAATATTATAGTTCCGCCAGTAACAATTTGTGAAGAAACCAATTGTGATTCATTTAATTTTTCTATTTCCGGTTCAAATTGTCTTGAAAGCTCACCGTTATTTTCATAAGGGCCATAAAGTCTCCAAACCATCTGACTTTGCTTTACATAAGGAAATGGAAGCTCTGTAAAATATAATTTTTTGTGATCTAACAAACGGTTTTCAAATTCAGTAAATTCATTGGCCTCGGGGGAGCCCGGGGTGCCAATAGTTGCCGTCCATCCTTTGCATCCTCCGCCGCGCCAGCATCTTTCTGCAAAGGCCAGGATACCGGGATAAACAGGATTCATTTTTAAGATATCAGTTTCATTTTCTACTTTCCTGTCGGGCCATAAGCAAAGCGTACCACCATTTATATTATCATCTTCGCGTGTGGTATCGCCTATTTGCCGGTTAAAAATAGTAACTACCGCTTCCAAAGGATCCATGTGGTTAATGTATAAATGTCTTGAATCAATAAATTTCAATGTTGAAATATTTCTTTTCCCATTATCACTCATCCAAAGCTGGCGGATAGTTTTATTATCAAGCGAAGCACCGGGGCTCCAGGCAACAGTTTTCTTTCCAAAGCTTTCCACGTATCTCAATATTTCAGGCATAAAATTTTTATTGGAAATATGCACCTCATCGCCTCCAACATGAAAATAAGGAAGGTCTTTAAACGTGGTAAAAAACTCTTTTAAAATATTTTTCAGAATTACTATGCCTGAGTCTGATTGCATATCAACACCCATCGCCCGCTTAAACGCTGCGCTGTGGCCAGGCATATCAATCTCAGAAACAAGAGTAATGTATCTCTCCTTGCAATAAGCAATCAATTCCTTTAGTTCGTCTACGGTATAATACATGCCTTTGTTTCGAAGCATATTTTCCGGGGCTGTAAGTTGTGGATACATTTTACTTTGCAAACGCCAGGCGATATCTTCTGTAAAATGAAAATGAAAAATATTGAGCTTGTATTTACTCATTACAGCAATCTGTTGTTTCAACAATTGCATTGATTGAAAATTTCTGCCAACATCCACCATATAGCCACGCCATGAAAATGCCGGCCAGTCAGTTATTTCGCAGGTAGTAACCAGCGATCCATCACGCGTTAATTGCAACAATGTTTGTATACCATTAAAAATTCCATGTGCAGTATTGGCCCTAATGAGAATTCTATTTTGTGTAACACTTAAACGATAAGCTTCTTCTTCCAACATCGGGGTTTCCACTTTACCAATTTCTAATTCGATAACAGGTTCATCTGTACCAGATGGTTTATTTACATCCATTATTATACCTTTTTCCCAAAGCTGTTGTTTCAAATTTTCGGCTTCATTTAATAACACGGAATTTTCAGTAACAATTTTTTTACAGTCAAAAAGGGGGAAGTAATTAGTTGTAAAACTTACTTGCTGCGGTAATGGAATAAGGGAAGGATTTCTTTCCAGGTCATATATATAAGGATATAAAATGTGCTTCCAGATAAGGTAAGCTTTGCCCTTTAAATGCAAACCGTCATTGGTAAGGTTAGCCTTTAGCTTTCCATTTTCATCAGCAAATGAAGAATATAAATCAATATACGTATAAGCGTGGCTGTTAGTACTAGCTTTTAATTTCGCATTTATAATTTTTATTTGTTCCCCTTTATCGGTGTGTGTATTGAATTTGCCATACACATTATTTACGGGCAATATACTTTGTACGTATAATTTTGTTGATGGCGATTGCTGGCGAACATAATCTGCTATTATCAAAATATTTTTTACAATGCTGTCGGAAGGAATATTTCTTGCAACGTCATTTACACCTATTAATAAAAAAACCTTAACCGGTTTCCTGTTGGTTATTTCATCCAGCCTATGCATTACTCCGGCAGTTATATCTCCGCTGATGCCACGATTTTTAACATGAATATCATTGAATAATTCAGTCCATTCTGCACCATCAGTAATGCTGTTGCCCAGAAATATTATATCACCGGTCGTTTGAGGTAATGTTTGAAAATGTGAATCCCGCTGCTGATAGTAAGTTGAAAATATAGAATCAGGATAAGAAGGCAGAACAACCTGTGAAAAGATCGAATGTTGTAATAAAAAACAAATTATAGTGAGTAAAGCTTTTTTCATTTTTTCAAAAGTCTTTTAGTCAACTTTTATTTTAAATGTAGATGCCGGTAAGTTTTCACTGTTTACAAGATTTGCGTCAGTAAATGGCTTCCATGCATAATAAACGTAACGCGGCTTTTGTTTTGACATGATGTAAACTTCATTTTCTTTAATGATGGCGTTCGCATCGGTTTCTCTATCAATAGAAAATCCTCTCAATGTTTTTCCGCCTGATATTCTTAAGCCATCGCCTGCATATTGAAACGAGATAATCGCTTTTCCATTTTTATATTTCGCATCGACCGGTAGTGGCCCCGATGGAATAATGTTTTCACCATAGGTTTTATTTAAAGCCCATCTTGCCAGTCTATCGCCAACAGTTTTCTTGTTCGTAGGATGCACACTGTTTTTAAAACCTATATCACTGCAAACAGCCATACCCCCATATTTCACCATAGTTAAAAGCTTCCTTTGTTCATCTCTAAACTGTGGCCAGAGCTGCGACTTATATTGTGCTGTACCTATTGATGATAGCTGTACCCAGTAAAAAGGTAATTGCGGTTGATGCCATTCAGCACGATAATCTTCTATCATTAATTTTTGTAATTCAGCATATTCATTTACTCTTTCAATTTCCTGAGCATTGCTTTCTCCATGGTACCAGATAACACCTTTTATCGGTAAATCGATTATTGGCTTTATCCCGGTTTTAAAAGCAAAACCCGGTTTGTACCCATGGTTGGGACCAGATGTATCCGCATATTTAATATCGCCGGCATTTTGCTTTCCCCTTTCCCTTATCCAAACAGGTAAAGCATCATTTGTTAACCAGTTGCCATTTACTTTAGCAGCAAATTGTTTGCTACGTTTTAAAACATCTTTGCTGATAAATGTTTCAATGGGACAGCCGCCTATGGCCAAATGAATTAAACCAATTGGGATATGTTCATGTTGCAAAATTTCCATTCCGAAATAATAACCTACTGCAGACATTTCTTTTATTGAATTGCTATCGCAGAGCTGCCAGTTTGTGTCGCTATAAAAATTGCCGGCGGCCAATCGAGTATTCATTGAATCAGTAAATGCAGTTCCAAAAATATTTTTACCAATGAATGAAGGATTATATAAACGAATCAGTGGTTGATTGCTTCGTTTAATTTCATCGGCAAAGTGCATTTCATTTTTCATCGAAAATTCCATGTTTGACTGGCCAATGCACAGCCAGATATCGCCTATCAATATATTTTTGAACGCTATCCTTTCATTGCCGCTGCTGATGATTAATGATTCTGGGTGAAGAGTTGCTTTGCGCCTGCCGAAAAAAATATTCCATGAAGAATCAGGTTGAACAATTGTCGTTTTGTTTTCTTTTGAAAAAGATACATTTACCACTTTACCAGGAATTCCGTTTCCCCAGATATGCACAGGTTGCTCCCGTTGCAATATCATATTATCGGAGAATATTTTTGCTACCCGCACCTGGGCAAATGTTGCATAAGGCAAAAGAAATATTAAGAAAAAAAATTTTTTCATTCCTATGCTATTTGAGAAAATCATACAATAATTGCATGCAGTACCATTCCTGTCTAGGCAAATGAAATGGGCCTTTGAATAAATTTCCTTTTGCCGCTTGCGCAATACTTCCATCACGATGGAGGTAACCAAACCACTCGCCATTAATTTTATCATGAAAATGTTTATAGGAATAATCATGAACGAGCTTGTGCCATTGAGCATACTTTTCGTTACCTGTTAGTGTATACGCTAATAATGTGGCAATAATCGTTTCGTTTTGCGGCCACCAGAATTTCATATCCTGCCAGTATTCCTGCACAGGTTTGTTATAAACATCACGGAAATACAGCATGCCACCATATTCTTTATCCCATCCGCGTTCCCACATGTAATCAAGCATGCGGCATCCCAAATCAATCAGGTGTTTATCATTGTTGCGACACTTTGCTTCATGTAAAATAAACCAGGCGCCTTCAATGGCATGGCCGGGCGTGAGCGTCCTCCCATCAATGTGATCTATGATACTCCCATCAGGCACTACCTCTTCCATCACGCATTTAATATCATCTTTTACAAAATAATTTTCTATTTCGTTTATCCATGTCATTATCAATTCATCGCATCTGCCATCACCAATAGTTTCCCGTAATTGCTGCGCAGTGTTTATCATAATCATCGGCACACCAATTCCTTTCGATGGCCTTGTATTGAAAAATTTAGGATTCAGTTTTTTTTCGCCTCTTGAATAGGCAATACAATCACCAAATATTTTCCTTGCATTTATGGCAGCTTCTTCATCACTGCTTGCTTTTGCATAAGCTGCAGCAGCAATTACATAAAATGTTTCAGAGAAAAAATATCTTCTTTTACGAATTGGCTTTCCATCACGTGTTACATGAAAAAACATTTGCCCATCTGTATCAAAGCAATATTTATTTAAAAATTCATAACCCAGTTTAGCGCCTTCCAACCATTCCGGTTTTTTTTCAACTGTATTGTACAAAGTTGCTAAAAGCCATGTCGCTCTCCCTTGTATCCAGACTGCTTTATCATCATCAAGCAAACTTCCATCTCTATCCCGCATCAACAGGAAACCGCTATATTCTTTATCATATGAGCGTGGAAACCAAAATGGAATGGTATCGCTTAATAACTGATTATTATAAAAATCTTTTAACCCAAGTAAATCTTGCTTTGAATAGGTCACTGTTAAATAATTAAATTGTTTACATCACTTCCAGGTTACTGCGGTAAATACTATTTCTTTATAATTATCCTTTTCATACAATAAACCTATTTTATTCTTACCTAATTTTACCAAATCAGAATAGGCTGTATAATCTTTTTTTGAATCAGTATCATTGCCATCAATTTTGTAACTTCTTTTCCAGGTTCTTCCATCATCGTAACTAATGCGTAAAGTAAGATGGTTCCTGCTTTTCACATCTGCTGCATTACAAAATGCAATAATATTTTTTCCATGGGTAGAACCGAGAGTTAATATACTTCCCTGGTTCACAGGATCAATCAAGGTTTTATCAAAATAAGTGGTATCCCACGTGGCACCGCCGTCGCTGCTTATTGAAACTATCCTTGCACGAATATCCCCACGCTGATTGCGGCTGTTCATCATTAATCTGTCATTACTCAATTCTGCAGCCATAGATTCATTACTGCCGGCGATACTGACGTTATCGGATATACGAAATGTTTTGCCATGATCATCAGTATAATATCCATTGGCCACATAATCAGTAAAATCTTTTTTAGGAGCATCTTGCGAATGATTGGCCGAAATAAATATTCTTCCTTTATACTTTCCCTTTTGAAATTGCATCGCATGGCCGGGAGTATTGGCAAAACTTCTCCAGTCTTCCGAAAAATTGTATACCTGGTTAATTTGTGGTTGCCTTGGTCGATGAACTTCTGCTGTTATATTAACACCTTTACTCCAACTTCGTCCGTCATCAATGGATGTTTTATACCACACTTGCCGTATCCCATTTCCTTTTCTTACCTGCCCTTCATTATTATTTCCAGTGTTATAAAAAAGGAAAATTCTTCCCTGCGGATAGGCCTGATCGTTAGTATCTACTACCGGCGCGCAATTTCCAGCCTGCAAAGAATCTGCATCAACAATAATTTGGAGCGCACTCCATGTTTTACCATTATCCGCGCTTTTCTTCATGACTATATCAACATTTCCAAAATCAGACGCTCCGTTAACTCTTCCCTCGCAAAAAGCCAATAAAACTTTATTTGGTAAACGAATAATTGCAGGGATGCGGAAACTTTTATATCCTTCAGTTCCGGAAACAAAAACCGGGATTTTATCCTGGCAAAATGAATGGAGAAAAAATGACAGGATAAGCAATGTCGCTATAAACTTTTTCATTTCATATTTAATTTTATATCTGAAAAGCCCTTAAACTTTGGCCGAAGGAATATAAGCTGAATGATTACTGCCACTAACACTACTGCACCAAGCATTGCAAAACTCTTCCCGAGGTTACCGGCATCAGAAGAACTTCCCAATAAATCAGTGATAAATGCACCTAAGAAAACCCCGGTCATATTCATAATTCCGTAAGCAGTTGCCCTGTTTTTGGCCGAAACGAACTGGCAAAGTATAGGCATGTTATTGGCATCGAACATTCCATAGCCAACACCGAAACAAAGTGCGGCTCCAATAACATTGAAAAGTGAATGCCCGAACCCAAGCAGAAGCAAAGAAGGAATAGTGAGTGATAAACCAATTGCACTTGTATATATTCTTCCGCGTATATTTTGTTGAACCCATTTATCCGATAATATGCCACCAAAGATCACTCCCAGAAAAGAAGATGCCGCGATGGTTATCGTGGAAAGCGGCCCAGCCTGCGACATAGGTATATCTAAGTTTTGAGCAAACAAGGTTGGAAGCCAGTTTTTAGTGGCCCATCCCGGCAAACTGGGAATGGCGAAATAGAATAGAATAATCCAGAATGAAACATTTGTAAATAGCATTGCTAGTCCTTTAAAGACAGGAATCCTTCCCGTATTTAAAGTGCTATCAACCGAGGTCTCTTCACTTTTATTTTTTTTCTCTCTTAAAAAAAGAACTAAAACCAATGAATAAACGATGCCCGTTATCCCAAACCAGTGAAAAGTTACGTGCCATGAAAATGCAGCCGCTATCGTAGCGCCAAATCCTCCCAAAGCCTGTCCAACATAAAGCCCTGTCATGTGAATGCCGATGGCAAGCGACCTTGTTTTTTCACTATGAAAATCTGCAATCAGGGACAAACCGGCGGGGATGTATAAGGCCTCGCTGATTCCCATAATTGCTCTCAACCAGTATATTTCATGAAAATTTTTCGCATATCCCATACCGTAAGTAACACCGCTCCATACAAATAAGCTTATTACTATCAGCCATTTCCTGTTCACTTTATCTGCAATAATGCCGGATACCGGGCTCATGAAACCGTATACCCAAAGAAAAATGCCCATGAGATAACCAAAATTAGTGGCTGACTGCAATTCGTGTATATCAACCTGCATGGAAGGACGCATAGTAGAAAGCATTTGCCTGTCCATGTAATTTAGCAGGGCAACTACCCAAAGCAACGCAACTACTATCCATTTATAATTTTTGCTTTCCTTCATGATGTATATTTTCCATTGAAAAACTAAATCGCAGGAACAAATCCATTTGTGTTGCCCCTATCTTCCCGGGCAATGATATAAAATTAGTAACAACCGTTATCGGCCTATTTTTCCAATCATTATATTTGGAGTTCTCACACCGGGTCTTATTTCTCCATTTGAAATTACAATATCATTCCTCCACATTATTGCCGTGGTAGTCACTTGTACCGGGAAGGGCAAATCCCCAATTTTCGTCCATTCGTTAATGTTAGTATTATATAATAAAATACTTTTATCAAATCCTTTATGGTGAATGCTTAATTCGTTCTTTTGTTCAGTTAGCTTTTCTTTTTCTTCCGGACTTGTTGCCTTTTTTATTTGGGCAATATAATTTTCAATCTGGTGGAACACCTTTCCATTGTCGCCTCCGATAATCATAATTTCATCATTACCTAAAGCCACGCCGCAAGCGGCAGATAGGTTCGTAATATATTTACCGTTAGATATATCAGCACACTCGCTCCACTTTTGTGTGTCAATATTAAAAGCATAAACAGTATGATGTAAATCGCTGACGCCGGACAGGGATTTTGATCTTCCTCCAATGACAAAAATTTCTTTTTCATTTTTTACATATTGGGACACTGCAGTTGCATTTGCCAATGCAATCGGAAGATGGGGAAGCTTCTGCCATTGAGGCTCTGCATCATCAAGATTGAGGCTATAAAAACTATTAGAAGAAATTTTTTCTTCATCGCCGCCAACAGCATATAAAGTATTCCCTATATGGGTAAGCGCTATGTTTGTTAAGGCTATTGGCAGATTGGGCAACGCCTCTATATCCACTGTATCTTTTTGGTTATTCCATCTTAATAAATGGCATCTGTTTGAGATACCGTTTTCATTTTCGCCACCAACATATGCAATTCCTCTATCCGTTGAAGTACTGCCGCAATAGGCAATTGGCTCCGGCAATTTGTTTATTACCTTTTTATTCCAAAGAAAGTTTACCCCATCTTTTTGTAATACATGGATCTCATCGGAGTAATATTTCTTTCCCCCTTCCCAAGGCAATCCATGAGGAAAATTAGCGCCGCCTGCCACAATCAAAACATTGTTGCTAACGCCATTAATAACACCGGCAAAACCTAATGACTTTGACTGTCCTCTTGATGGCGGTAATGCAGCACCAAATTTCCATTTGACGGAAGGGCTTATGTTTTGGGCGGAGGCAGCCAATGTAGATAACATAATTATTAAAAAAGTTATTCGCCTTATCATTATACTTTAAGCTTTTACACCGGGTGATTTTTGAGAGCAAAAGCTATTAAAATTAATTTGTTCCACATCTTTTTTAAATAGTTCAAATTGCTGGTCATTCATATTTTTTACAGGGAGGCGAAATTCGCCGCAGTCCATCCCTATCATTTTCATGTAGGCTTTACCGGTAGCAATACCACCATATTTTCCGAGCAGCGATATCATATCAATAGACTGCTGCTGCAATGCCTGCGCATTATCAAAATCGCTATTATTAAATGCATCTATCAGGCTGTAGTACAAAGGCGCAGCATAGTTGAATGTGCTCCCTACGGCTCCTTTAGCGCCAACAGCTAATGCAGAAAGCATGCTTTCATCCCGCCCCCAAAGTAAATCATACTTTGCTTTTTGAAAATGCAGGCAGGACAGAAAATCCATAAAATCCTCGTGAGTATATTTAATGCCGGCAAAGTTTGGAATCTTTCCTTCAATGCTTTTTAAAAGTTGTATCATTGGAAAATCAACGCCGTTTAAAACAGGAATGTGATAATAATAAAAGGGCATGCCCGGAACTTCATCTGCGATAGCTTTACAACATGCCGCAAGCGTTTCCACATCTGCAGGCTTAAAATAGAACGGGGCGGTAAATGAAACTGCGTATAAGCCTTCCTGTTGGGCATACTTTGATAATGCAATGCAGTCTGCTATGCAAGTGCCTCCTACAAGGACCATCACTTTAAATTCAGGATCATCTTTTGTACAATCGGCCCAGGCTTTTATCATTTCCTTCTTTTCTTGCATATTGAGAGATACCCCTTCTCCTGTAGAGCCGCAAATAAATGCGCCGGAAACATTATTGGCTGCAAGCATTTCATAATATGAGGGTATCGCTGATGTGTTCAGTGTGCCATCATTTTTCATAGGAGTAAATGGTGCGGCAATTAAGCCTTGTAAATGTTGAATATTCATTTTAGAATAAAATATAGTTTAGTAAAAGCCGGGGATATGAGTATCCCCGACGCAATTTATGATTGCTTATGAGAATTTGCTTAATTAATAACCTGGTGTCTGTTTATACAAGGGATCGAGATTTAACATCTGAACAGAAATGGGCAACTCAAGGGTGGGTCCTTTACCTGAGGTAACGGTTGCCTCTGACAGATAAGCCGGGTTCACGTAATTATATACCCATTGATCGCCGCATCGTCTTAATGCCCACCAACGTTTACCTTCGCCAATTTCTTCCCGTAATTGTTCTTCTAACGTCGCCCTGATATTATCATCAACACTGCCACTTACATAAGGCGTATATGTTGGGCCGTATGCTCTCGAACGTAGACTATCAATTTCCGGTGAAGGGTCTTGTCCTAGTTTGGACTTAGCTTCTGCCATTAGCAACAAAACATCAGCATAACGATAAATTGGAAAATCATTTGTAAAAACCTGGCTGGTGCCGGATGCAGTGCCAATCCATTTGTTCAGCAACACACCTCTTACGGCATAAGGAGCCGAAGTACTATACATCACTTTAAACGTACCGGCTATCCTTTGGTCCGGAGGTCCACTTGTTAATTTCGTAATCATATCCTGGTTCATTCCCACCCGGTTGGAACCGCCAACATAAGGATAAACATAAGACACTACTTTAGTAGGATCACTTGATTTCTCAAAAGTTAGCGTATTTGCTTGTATGGAATTTACCGTAAACTCAGCGAATACAGTATTTTGCGCCTGGCTTAATTCATAGTTTAGTGCAAAAATAATTTCAGGATTGTTCGCTTTTTTTGTGGGATCAAAAATGTCGGAATATTTTGGATCCAATCTTAATGTGCCTCCCTGTAAATCTTCTACCTGTTGCAGCGTAGATTGAGCTATCGTTAAATCAGCATTACCTCCTTTCAATAAAGTACCTGTCCAAAGATTTACATCTGCTTTTAAAACTAACGATGCCACAGCATTCCAATAAACACGTTTTCCTGCTGGGAAAGAATAGTTGCCATTAAATAAAGTAAGAGATTGCTCTATATCACTTTTTATTTGCATAAAAACAGAGTCAACAGGCGTACGTGCCGCATAAGTTTGTGCGGTACTGTTGATCGTTGGTAAAGTTTTAGTAATTAAAGGAACGCTGCCCCATGTTTTAGCCATTGTGTAATAAATGTAGGCACGAATACCATACATCTCGGCTAAATATTGATTTTTAGTAGCGTCCGGTAAAACAGTAGTAGCGGTAAAATATTGAATGGCATTGTTTATTTGGTATATCAGGCTGTAAAAATTTCCCCAGTTACTATAAGGTACATTTAAAGCACTTATATTTTGATCATAAAGCTGTTGATGCCCGCCGTCAACAGACTCTGTAAAAAGACCATCTGTCCAGATTTCTGAACGCATTTCTCCTAGCCCAAATAGAGTGCTGTTGTAATTTCTGAGTTGGGCGTACACGCCGGTATATAATGTAACCAAAGCATTGGGGTTAGAAAGATCGGCAGCCGACAATACATCCTGGGGGACTGCCTCTGCTAATTGCTTTTTGCACGAGGTGATACTTATTATAAGTATCAAAACGGGCAGTAACTTAATAAATGATTTATATGTTTTCATTCTAAATTATTTTATGTTTTATTTTTTTGATTTAGCGGAATTACAGCGTAACATTAACGCCTAAGGTGAGACGTCGTGGCAGCGGGAATTTTCCATTATCAACTCCGCCAGTCTCAGGGAAATTGCCGCTGTATTTGGTGAAATAAGCCAGGTTATTGCCTGTTATAAATAATCGGGCTCCCTTTATCCTGTTATGAAATGATTGCTCCAGTAAACTTCTTGCCAGGTCGTAACTTAATGTTACTTCCCTTGCCATTAAATAATCTCCTTTCTCCCAAAAGTTCGCCGGAGGATTATTGCCGGAAGCATCTGTCGCATAATTTCTTCCCTGGTTCGCCCAGTAAAATCTTGGCAGTGTACCACTGGTGTTAGCAGGCGACCATGTCTTTAGAACATCAACGGTTGAATTCTGAGACCCTTGTACCTGGCTTAAGCCTCTTAGTTTTTCATTGTTAAGAATTACGAAGCCTACGGCAAAATCAAATTGTGCGTATAGGCTAAAACCCTTATAGCTGATAGCTCCCGAAAATCCGCCTGATAACTGAGGAGTTGTTCTGCCGACATAAACAAACTGCCTTGAATCAATGGTATCGTTCGGATTTACCTGGTGCCAGCGGGCGTCGCCCAGTTGTTTTAATGTTTTATGTGTATACGGCAAAAAGGAATTATATACATTCGCATCTTTATCAATTTCACCCTGTGACGTATAGATACCATCATACTTAGGTGCATAGACTTCGTCTAGCCCTACCCGTTGTCCTTCCTGCAGGCCGCCAACCTGTATTAGTTGAGTTGGATTTTTTGGATCCCAAACCTGCATAGTCCCCTGCCTGTTTCCGGGAAGCCCGTTGAACGGCAGCTTCACTACATAGCTTTTAACTTTAAAAAGATTAGCGCTGATATCAACACTTAGGCCGTCTGCTTTTACAGGCTGAATAACCCGCGCTCTTACATCTAACTCAAATCCTTTGTTCTGCAATTGTCCGTTGTTATAGTATTGAATGCTTGAGAACCCAGAAGTAACGTCTAGAGGTAAGCCTGATATTTTGTTGAAAATATTTTTAATGAAATAATCACCGATAATAGTTACCCTGTTATCAAACAACCCTATGTCAGCACCAAGATTGGTGGTGGTGGAAGTTTCCCACTTCAAATTTGTATTGATATAGTTGGGATAATAGGTACCTCCAAGGCCATTGTACACCGATGTAGAAGGATAAGTTTGATCCGCAGCATAATAATTTTGCGAACCGTCAGAATTGGTTAGCGACGCAAGATTACCTACCTGCCCCCAACTGATACGGGGTTTAAATACACTTATAAATTTACTCGCAGGGCTGCTTTTAAAGAACTTTTCGTTTTGCATATTCCAGCCTCCGGAAATTCCGGAGAATAATCCGTATTGATTATTGGCAAGCCTTGAAGTGCCATCGTAGCGGATATTTCCTGTTATGAAATATTTGCTTTTATAACTATAGTTTACCCTGCCAATGGCAGAAGCTAATCTTTCCCATGCATTAAAACTTGAATAGGCTCTTTGTGGGTTAGTAATTGTTCCATTTACAACCGCCGGCGGGACTGATGCAGACAGCCATGGGAATAAATCCGTCGGCGCTCCGGATCCGGACCCCGTAAAAGTATGTTCTTTAAAATCATAAAATTCGCCACCACCCAGGATAGTAATATTATGTACTTTATTGATGGTTCTGTCAAACTGTAAAAATGCATTATAAGTATATGACACATCATTATAATTATTAAATGAAGCGGCCCTTGTTGTATTAATAGCCCCGTTGTTGCCTTGCTGGTACGAGGTATTGAAATTGTTTGCATTCTGATAGAGCAGGTACCCGGAACCGGTAGCCAAGAATTTAAGCCACGGCAATATTGTATAATCAACATGCAGGCTTCCCATTAAACGTTGCTGGCCGGTATTGTTTTGAGGTATCTTGCTCCAATAAAGTGGGTTTCCCAGGGTATTATCATTCGGACCGGGCAATATGGCGCCGGAAGTATCATTGTAATACCTAACGGTAGGGGCTACCCCAACAAATCTTTGCATTAAGCCACCTGCAGCACCACCTGCAGGGTCAACATAAGGGAGCTTCTGATCTAATGTGTAACCGGATATCGTAGTAGTTACCTTTAAGTTTTTACCTACATTGAGCCCTCCGTTAAAATTGAGACTTAATCTTTTAAGTTGAGAACCTATTACCATACCATTATCATTAAGAATACCGAGACCCAAAGCAAAACCACCCTGGTCATTTGCACCGGAAAAATTCAGATAATGTTCCTGTGTAGCATTTTGTTTTAAGATCATATCCTCCCTGGTTCTGACACCTAATTCATGGTAAAGAATTGTGTCCATTTGTCCCGATATAAAGGGATTAGGATCTATAAGCGTATTCCATCCGGACGTGCCAATAAGGCGCCGGTTGGCATTACTCAGTATCTGAGTAGTGTATAATCCGGTTGGTGATGTCCACCCATTATTTACTGCCCAGCCCCAGGAACCTACGTTCTGACCCTTATCGGTATTGGCAGCATTGGTATTACCATCTGCAACATCAGCCTCCCATCGGCTTTGAATGCCGCTTCTGTTCCAATGTATGAACTGAGCTGCGGTTAAATACTGCTCTGGATTGTAACGGATATAGTTTGTTGTATTTCTATAACTATAGTTTATTTGAGTCCTGCCCTTTTTGCCTTTTTTAGTGGTAATCAACAATACTCCATTCGCGGCTCTTGCACCATAAATTGCTAGCGAACCTGCATCTTTCAAGAGATCCACACTTGCTACATCATCCATGTTAATACCATATAAAGTTGACAATACAATACCATCTACAATGATCAATGGTGAACCCGTTCCATTGAAATTAGAGCCTCCCCGGAAGGAAATGCTGGGCGTGGTGCCGGGTTGGCCGGTCGATTGCTGAACCCTTAGTCCGGGCAATGTGCCCTGTAGTGCAGTACCAAGATTCGAGTTGGGCGAAGATTTTAAGACATTCTGATCTAAGCTCGCAACGGAACCCGTTAATGTTCTTCTTGTTTGCGTTCCATATCCTACCACCACCACTTCATCTAACTTACCGTTAGTAATTTTCAAAACCACATCAATCGCTGAAGAATTTTCCACCCTAACAGTTTTTGATAAAAAGCCAACCGAGGAAAATTTCAACTCGTCGTTGGGCGACGCGTCAAGATCATAGTTCCCATTAACATCGGTCTGAGTACCTTCTGTTTTTCCTATTACACTAATACTCACACCCGAAAGCGGATTATTATTTTCATCTGTAACTTTTCCGGAAATTTTTTTCATTTGTGCCCAACCCGATGCCGCCGTGAAAATTAAAGCCGTTGAAAGCAGCAGTTTTAAACCAGTAGATTTCATAAATATCAATTTAAAATGTATATTTGTATTATGTATGACATAATAAAATTATATTCCTTTTTTCAATTCACCAAAAAAAATTTAAAAAAAATTAAAAATTTATTGTTTATCATAAATTTACCGGCGGGATAATTCTTAAATGACGTTTAAAAAAACCGAATACTATCAGTATGAATATAGAAGCGATAAAAAATAATTTACGGATGGTGGATACCAGTTCCCTGGTTGATAAAGTAGAAGCCAAACTTGTCGAACTCCTGCAAAAAAGAAAGTTGAAGGTGGGTGATACTATTCCTAAAGAACTTGAGCTGGCCGAAACTCTGGGCGTAAGCCGCACCGTTATCCGGGAAGCATTATTGCGTCTTCGTATGATGGGTTTAATAGAATCCAAGAAAAAAAAAGGTTCAGTGATCACCAGCCCGGATTTGTTTGGCATGATGAGCAAAAGCATGAACCCGCACGTACTCGACGAGGAAACACTAAAGGAAATTTTTGAAATAAGACTTGTATTGGAAATAGGAATGGCTGATCTTCTATTTAAAAGAGTGACCAAAGAAGATATTGTGGAACTTAAAGAAATAGTAAGAAATGAACCGCCGGCTGCGCAATATCATTTATTTAACATAGATCATGAAATCGCCTTTCATGGAAAACTATATGAAATAACAGGGAATGAAACTTTAAAGAAATTTCAAAAAATGCTTCTGCCGGTATTTGATTACGTGCACAAAAGTGGTTTATTAAAAAAGCAGCCCTTACTTAAAACGTTTACCTCTCATAAAACGCTTGTAAATATTCTTGAAACCGGCACTCCGGAAGAATTCAGAAATGGGATGCGAAATCATCTGGAAAATCATTTTGCGAGGATTTTTCAATAACAATCATCCATCATGTCATTTTTTTTATAAAAAGTATGACGCACTTTTATCCTCTTCAATGCGGAATCACTTGAAATTATCTTTTTATAGTAAATCGCAAAAGCCAATGCCGGAATTGAAAACATCAATGTCCAATAAAAGTTGGGGTTATATATATATGCAGTTTTTATAACTAAAACATTCATTAGTACGATCATTAAAAGAAATGGGCTGCTAAACGAAAAAACTTTTTGTTTTTGAAACATGTTGACCCGAATTTAAAATTTAGAAAATGAGAAGACGTTATCTCTTTGTAAGTTGCCTTGTTTTATTTCTTCTTAAAATTTCCCGCAAAGCATCTACTGACTGTGAAACAGATCTGATAGCCTATGCTGCTTTTTTTTACATAATGATCATAGCCCGGCACCACCAATCTTATTTCGCATAATTTATTTTCAGGATTTTTACTGCTTCCCTTTCTTAGAATCACATTCGCACGGATAATGCTATTGCATTGTCTGAACAATTTCTTTACTTTTTCCCTTACAAATGTTTCCAAATTATTTCCTGCCTTAAAATCTGTCGATTTAATAATAATGTTCATAAAATTTATTTTATTAGAGAATAATATAATTGTGACAATTTTCAATTGTTTATTTCTTCAAAACTAAGCCGCCGTTATTAGAAGGAGATTAAGAATAAATTAGAAAGCAATTAAAATTATTTGGCTCGCACATTTTCGGCAATAGGCAGTTGTATTAGAACAGTAGTTCCTTTTCCAACAACGGAACTAACTTTTATCTGGCCTTTGTGTAACTTTATTATGCGATAGACTAAGGGTAAGCCTACACCAAAACCAGTAATTGATTTGCTATCTTCAGTTCTGTAAAATGGCTGAAAAATATTCTTCAAATCAGTTTCAGAAATACCTTTACCGCTGTCTTCGACAGAAATAATTATTTCCTTTGGTTCAACCACTAATTTTATTGTAGCAAGATGATCTGGTGAGTATTTGCATGCGTTAGAAACAACATTTTTTATGGCTGTAAGTAATAATTCGGCATTGCCAAATACCAATAATCTTTCTTCGTTTTCAGGTAATTGATCAAACTGAAGTTTTACAGAATACTCCTTGTTCATTTTTGTAACCTCACCCGGAAGCTGCATTAGTATTTCATCAACCCTGATTGAATTAATTTCAATTCCCCCTTTAATACCCGATGCAGTTGCGAACTCTAATAGCGTCTGGGTTAGCCTGCTCAATTGACGTACATCCTGGTAAACAGAATGCATTACTCCCTGGTATTCATTTGCATCCCTGGTTCTTTGAAGGGCCACCTCTAACTGGCTGGAAATAGAAGTCAACGGAGTCGATAATTCATGGGACGCCGACGAAATAAAGCGGCGCTGCATTTCAAAACTTTGTTGTAAGCGATCTAGCAATTCATTCAAAGTTTCAGTTAGATAGTTCCATTCATCATTCGCATTTCCTGATTTAATTCTATGTGCCAGGTTTTGCGCAGAAATATCCTTTACATCATCTGCAATCTTCCTGATAGGAATCAATAATTTTTTAGAGAAAATATAGCCTGAAGTAAACGCAATTAAATTGCCACAGAGGAAACTTATTAGTAAAATAATTTTAAGAAGATTAAGATTTCTTTTTCCTTCCTCATCAAAAGCAGCAGCCAGGATCACTCGCCGTTTATTATTTTTATTACGGTACAACGCGACCACGTCTCTGTTGCCAACAGTGAAAAAAGAAATCTCGTTCGATCTTACCTTATCCAATATTTCACCTGTAACATGTAAAGTATCAGATTGCTCATCATTATAGGCATATATTTTTTTATTTAAATTATTATACGCTTGAACGGCTTTATGTTTCAGAGGTATGATGGTTATCGAATCAATTTTATTTATCAGCCCCTGATCAAATATTTCAGGCTCGTTAAGCATATTTACAGTTGACATAGCATAATTGCTTAAATGCGCATTAGTATTTCTTAACCTGCTGTTATAAAAAAAATAATAAATAAAACCACAAAATAATGCAAGCAATAAGGACATTATAAGAGTAAAAAGCAATGTTATTTTAATTCTTACATGCATTAATGGCCTTTTAATATATATCCCATACCAATGTGGGTTTGAATTAATTTGTGCTCAAATTGCTTGTCCACTTTATTTCGCAGGTAACTTATATAAACGTCAATAACATTGGTATTGGTTTCAAAGTCAACATCCCATACGTTAATTGCTATATCCACTCTTGAAACAACCCTGTTTTTATTGCGAAGCAGGTATTCAAGCAATTGAAATTCTTTTGCGGTAAGATTGATAATTTTATCGCTTCTTTTCACTTCTTTATTGTCAAGGTTCATTTCCAGGTCAGCAGCTTTAAGAATATTTCCAACCGGCAGGCTTTGGTTTGTGGTACGTTTAAGCAATGCCCTTATTTTTAAAAGGAGTTCTTTAAATTCAAACGGCTTCACCATATAATCATCAGCGCCCGATTCATAGCCTTCAATTTTATCATTCAAACCGCTCATCGAGGTGAGCATAAGAACGGGAATATGTTGGTTTTGCGAACGAATAGCTTTGCACAAATCGTACCCATTCATACCAGGAAGATTTATGTCAAGAATAACCAGATCAAAATCTTTAGCGCAAAATAAATGATAGCCTAATTTACCATCATAGGCAACTTCCACATTAAAGCCAATTTCATCAAGCCCAAACTTAAGCGTATCGGCAATTTTTTTTTCATCTTCAACAATTAATATCCTTCTCTCCATAAAGGTAGAACAGCTTTTAAATGTAGCAATTTACTCCTTATCATTTTAGATTAAAAAAATTCAATCCTTTTCTAATCACATTCTAATGTCGTCTTAATGCCAAACTAATAGCCCGTGTATAATTTTGGTAAATAAAATTGATAATCATTACGGATTCAAATAAATATTGGTAATTATTCAGGGAACACTTAAATAATCCTGGTTAAAATTTTTGATATGAATACTAACCCTTTTGCTGAAACAGAAAACGACGTTATTAATGAAAGAATCCCCGCTCTTGAGTTTTTAAAAAACGAGGATACTGATCTCAGTCAAATTAAAACTGACATCACCCAAAAGAACGGCAATGAATTTTATGTGAACGCAGAATCTGTAAAAAGTGTATCTCAGCCTTTTAAAGCATTTAGGCCATTTTCAAGGAATAACTTTGGTAAATGGGAAACAGATTTCCTTATTGACTACATTATTAAAACACACCACAATTTTGCGAAAAAGAACGCCGTTATTATTTATAACCTGGCACAAAGAGCTTTTTACCACCATAGCAATACTCATCCCGAATTGCTAACACTCAATAAAATTATCTTTTTGTTCCTGCACGACTTATTAAATCAAATGAAAGAAGAGGAACAATTTATCTTTCCTTGCATCAGGCAAACAGCAAACGATATAAAATATGCCGAAATAAACGATGCCAGCATTTCGCAGTCTTTAAAGGAAAAAATAAAGTTGCTGGAAAATGAACGTGCAAAAGCATTTACCTATCTGAAAACGCTCCGCAAGGTCACCAATGATTTTGGCATACCTGCTGATGCCTGTGATTCCTATAAGACCTTGATTGAAAAAATGAAGGAGCTTGAAGATAATCTAAACATGCATTTTTACCTGGAAGATCATCTTTTCCAAAATGTAAATGTGCGCGTAGGGAAATAAAGTGATAATTATTTAAAAAATTTAGAAGCGTAACGAGATTCAGAAAACAAGTAAAATTAAAAAAATACAGACTATATGGTTAAACAATTTGAAACGTTAACAGAAGAAGAAAGACACCTTTTATATCAAGCGCCCGTACTAATATCTGTGCTGGCCTCATGTACGTTGAATGAAGTTAACAAAGGTCAAAAGGCAGATGCAATTAAATTAGCACATTTAAAAACTTTTACAGCCATCCCGTTATTATTACCGTATTACTCTGAAGTAGAGAAAGGTTTTAAAGAGCAATTCGAATTTGCGGAAAAAAAATATTTTCCCTTTGATGACAATAAGCGCGACGAAATAAAAAAAGAATTGCATAAAATCAATTTTATTATCAGCAAACTGGATAAAGATTATGCTTTTACATTGCATGCCGGCCTGGATAGATTCGCTAAGCATGTAAAGAAAGCCAGGCATAGTATTTTCCAGGATTTTATCTTCCCGCTACCAATAAAAGGATTATCATATTAGCGATTATCGTATTAGTGTTTGAATATTTGATGCATGACGAAATAAAAATAAAAGCAATTCTTTGCTGTTTTAACGACGACTGCAACAGTATGCAGAAGCGCAGATTAGTATGGTAGCATTTAAATAGTCATGGAGGACTGCTGGTAAAATAAAATATGAACTCATGGTTAATCATTTCCTAATACCACCAGGCACCTGAAGGACAAAAAAGAAATTTTCCATGGAACTTAAATTGAGTAAATGAAAAAAATATTAATAGCACTCGACAATAATGCCGACGCTAAAAAAGTTGCAGAAACCGGCTACGCATTATCTGAAGCTTTACATGCGCATACTACTTTGATGCACGTCACTCCAGGGTCAGCATTCTATGCTTCTCTTAATTATTCGCCGATAGCAGGATTTGATAGTTTTAGTAACTTAGATATAGTCCAAGCAGGTAGCGTTGAAGAATTGAAAATAACAGCAGAGAAATACCTCGATAATGTAAAACTTAGCCTGGGAGATGAAACAATTGAAACAGTGGTAAAAGAAGGAGGGTATGCAGAAAATATTTTGCAAACGGCAAAAGAAATGAAGGCGGATATGATAGTAATGGGAACGCACAGCCGCAAAGGACTAGATAAGGTATTACTGGGAAGCGTAGCCGAAAATGTTTTGCATCACACAACAATTCCGCTATTTATTATTCCAGTAAAATCTCCTGAAGAAAAATAATGGCTTTAACCAAAGTGAATAAGATAAATTACGAAAGAACAACTATATTATTTGGTTGCAAAAAAAAATAATTAAAATTAAAAATTTTTATTTATGGAAGAATATCCGAATGAAGAACACATTGTAAAAATCCTGGAAACCGAATATGTAACGCACAATGTAAAACGATTCAACTTAAGCAAGCCGGACTCTTATAAATTTAAACCGGGGCAAGCTACAGATATTGTTATCAATCTTCCCGATTGGAAAGAAGAGCGAAGGCCTTTTACGTTTACAAGTCTTAACGAATGGGACCACCTCGAATTCACTATTAAAATTTATAATGATCACAATGGTGTAACCAATCAATTGGGAAAACTTCATGCAGGTGATGAATTGATTTTGCATGATGTATTTGGAGCTATTAATTACAAAGGCGAAGGTACTTTTATTGCAGGCGGCGCAGGCGTTACGCCTTTCATCGCCATTTTCAGGCAATTGCAAAAAGATGAAAAGCTTCGAAATAATAAATTGATTTTTTCCAACAGAACAACAAAGGATATTATTCTTAAAGACGAGTTTGAAAAAATGCTTGGCAAAAATTTTATCAATACAATTACTAACGAGAAAACAGAGAAGTATGATAATCGAAAAATGGACGAACGTTATCTCTCGGAAAAAATAAAAGATCTGTCTCAATATTTCTATATCTGCGGCCCGGATGCAATGATAGAAAGCATTAAAGAAATTCTTTTGCATTTAGGAGCTGACAAAAATAAAATTGTGATAGAAGAATTTTAAATTGGGTCTGAAAATAAATTCACCCGAAATAAAATTAAAATTGTATAACCATGTCCAAAGATCCTTATCAAATAAAAAAAATATTAACTACAAAAAATAATACGTTCACTTATTACAGTCTTGCAGAACTTGAAAAACAGGGACACGGCATTAGCAAATTGCCTTTCTCTATCCGCATATTATTGGAAAATGCATTGCGCAATTTTGATGATTTTGCAATCACCAAAGAAAATATTGAAACCATTCTTCATTGGCAACCTAAAGGTTCTGATAAAGATATTCCGTTTAAACCCGCACGTGTTCTTATGCAGGATTTCACAGGTGTACCTGCTGTTGTAGATATTGCTTCATTACGTGCTGAAATAGCAAGGAAAGGAAAAAACCCTGATGAAATAAATCCATTAATACCTGTTGACCTTATCATTGATCATTCAGTGCAGGTTGATTATTTTGGAACAGAATATTCTTACGCCCGCAATATGGACGAAGAATATAAACGCAATAAGGAGCGCTACCAATTTTTAAAATGGGCACAAAAATCTTTTAATAATTTCAGCGTGGTCCCTCCCGGCATGGGTATTTGTCACCAGGTTAATTTGGAATATTTATCCAAAGGTGTAATTGAAAAAAGCGGAGAAATTTTTCCTGATACATTGGTAGGAACAGATAGCCATACGCCTATGGTAAATGGTATTGGTGTGGTAGCCTGGGGCGTTGGCGGCATTGAAGCCGAAGCTGCTTTATTGGGTCAGCCAATTTATTTTATAATGCCCGAAGTGATAGGGTTGAAATTGACGGGCAAACTTCCGCTTGGTTCTACTGCTACTGATTTGGTATTAACCATTGCAGAGCTTTTAAGAAAATATGGAGTAGTTGGAAAATTTGTTGAAGTACTTGGTTCAGGTCTTGATAATCTCTCTGTTCCCGACCGTGCTACTATCGGTAATATGTCTCCTGAATTTGGATGCACAATAACTTATTTCCCCATTGATGACAAGACGCTGGAATATATGCGTAAGAGCAATCGTACGGAAGAACAAATACAATTGGTAGAAGATTATTGCAAAACAAATATGCTCTGGAGAACAGGCGATGAAACGATTCAATATTCTGATATTATTGAGTTAGATATTTCAACAATCGAACCTGCAGTAGCCGGGCCAAAACGTCCACAGGATAAAATTTTATTAAAGAATTTTAAATCAAAATTTATAAAGCTGTTAGACGAAACGTATGGCCGCAAATACACGGAAGAAAAACAATTAAGCCGTTGGATGGCTGAAGGCGGCAGCCAGCCTGCAACACAACCAAAAGCTGAATTAACTCCAGAACTGGAAATTGAAGAAACCGTTGTAAATGGAATGAAAAATGTGTGGGTAACTATTGGCGAAGAAAGTTTTATGTTGGCTGATGGTGCCGTTGCTATTGCTGCAATTACTTCCTGTACAAATACATCCAACCCATTTGTAATGGTGGGTGCAGGTTTGGTTGCAAGAAAGGCAAGGGAACATGGATTGAAAACGAAACCCTGGGTGAAAACTTCAATGGCTCCCGGCTCAAAAGTGGTAACAGATTATCTTGAAAAAGCAGATTTGTTAGATGACCTCGAAGCCATGCAATTTCATACGGTGGGTTATGGTTGCACTTCCTGCATTGGCAACTCGGGTCCATTGCCAACTTTTGTTGCAAAGGCCATTGATGAGCATGATATTGTAGTTGCTTCCGTGCTCTCCGGTAATCGAAATTTTGAAGCAAGAATTCATCCGCAGGTAAGAATGAATTTTTTGATGTCACCAATGTTGGTAGTAGCGTATGCCATTGCAGGCAGGGTTGATATAGACCTTATCAATGAACCCATCAGTTATGACCCCAATCAACAACCTGTTTATCTAAAAGATATCTGGCCTTCTGATGATGAGATCAATAATGTTATGAGCAAAGTGCTTTCACCAAAAGACTTCGCAAAAAATTATGCAGAAATATTTGAAGGCAATGAAACCTGGAGAAACCTTGTCATTCCTGAAGATACTTTGTATGCTTGGGATGATAGCTCAACCTACATTAAAGAAGCGCCTTTCTTTTATAACATTTCTGATAACGCAGAACCTTTAAAAGACATCGTTAACGCAAGAGCATTGTTGGTATTGGGCAATAGCATCACTACTGATCACATCTCTCCTGCCGGTCAGTTTAATGAGTTCTCGGCAGCAGGAAAATATTTAATAAGCCGCAGTGTAAAAAAAGAAAACTTTAACTCTTACGGCTCGCGAAGGGGAAATGATGAAGTAATGGTTCGTGGCACTTTTGCCAATGTGCGTATTAAAAATAAGCTGGCGCAAAAAGAAGGCGGCTATACAAGGTATTTGCCTTCGGGTGAAGAAATGTCCGTGTATGATGCTTCAATAAAATATAAAGAAAATCAAACACCGTTAGTAGTGTTGGCAGGCAAAGAATATGGAAGTGGTTCATCAAGAGACTGGGCTGCGAAAGGCGCATTCCTGTTGGGTATTAAAGCAATACTTGCAGAAAGCTATGAACGGATACACAGAAGTAATTTGGTAGGAATGGGTGTATTGCCACTTCAATATTTGGTTGGCGATACTGCAGAAAAATTAGGACTTACCGGAAATGAAAGTTTTACAATAACTGGTATTGCACAAGATATTAAGCCTTTGAAAAAAGTGCAGCTCACCGCCAAAAAAGAAGATGGAACAGAAATTAAATTTGATGCCATTGCACGAATGGATTCAAATATTGAAATAGAATATTACAGGCACGGCGGAATTTTGCAGTATGTGTTGAGACATTTTTTAGAAAAAACAAATTAATAAAATAGCAAAAAATATATCATGGAAAACGACACTTTATATCCAATAACAACCAAAGAGCTGGCTGATAAAAAGGCAGCCTTGGCGCCTAAAAATTTAGAAGCATGGCGAAATTTTAGCAAAACTGTATTTGAAGCAGGAGCACTTGATGAAAAGACAAAGCAATTGATTGCGGTAGCCGTGGCGCATGTAACGCAATGTCCTTATTGCATCAGGTCGCATTCAAAATACGCTATGCGAAAGGGGGCCAGCAAAGAAGAAATTATGGAAGCTATTTGGGTAGCTGCTGAAATGCGTGCGGGTGCCGCTTATGCGCATGCAACCATAGCGATGGATGAAATGGAAAAACACTAAATAATAGATTGAATCATGATAAATTAAAAAATGATGAAAGAAAGATTAAACTATGCACAAGTTTCTCCCGATGCTTTAAAAGCTATGCGGGAACTTGAAAAATATGTAGCCGCTTCAGGACTTGAACGTTCGTTATATGAACTCGTTAAAACCAGGGCTTCTCAAATAAATGGCTGTGCCTATTGCCTTGATATGCACACTAAAGATGCCCGTAAAGCCGGTGAAACGGAACAACGCCTGTATGCTTTGAGCGCCTGGAAGGAAACTCCTTTTTTTACAGAGCGGGAACGTGCCGCTTTAGAATGGACTGAAGCGCTCACCCTGATTTCGGAAAATGATGTGCCTGATTCTTTATATGATGGGGTTCACAGGCATTTTGATGAAAAGGAAATGGTTGCTTTAACTATGGCGATAGTTGCAATAAACGGATGGAATCGTTTGGCAATTGGATTTCGAACTGTTCCGGGAAGCTATAAACCGCAATAAAATGATTGAAAATTTTAAATGTGTATAAATGGATATTGAAGGAAAGATAGCGGTGATAACCGGAGCCAGTAGCGGATTGGGAGCTTCATTGGCTGATGCATTAATAACTAAAGGAGCCACTGTTTACGGGCTTGCCCGCAACATAGACAAACTCCGTGGTATTGAAAATAGATTGAGAAAAAATTTTATTCCTGTTAGTATAGATATTACTAACCAGAAAGATATTTCATCATGGGTACAAGATACTTTTTCCAATTCCCATATTCCTGATATGCTTATCAACAATGCAGGAGCGGGTTATTTTACAAAGATTGATGAGCTTTCGCTTGAACGATGGCATGAAATGATCAATACTAATTTAAACGGAGCATTCTACATTACATCATCCATTGTTCCTTTCATGAAGAAGAATACAAACACTTATCATATCATCAACATTGGTTCAATACTTGGAAAAACAACGAGAGCTGAAAGCGCTGCTTATTCTGCCACAAAATATGGTATGCAGGGCTTTAGCGAAGCATTGTTCAAAGAGCTTCGTTCTTATAAAATAAAAGTTACTTGCGTAAACCCCGGTAGCATTGACACAGCCTTTTTTGAAGATTCAGGAATAAAACCACACAAAAATATGCTGCAGCCAAAAGATATTGCACAACTACTCATTCATATTTTAGAAACACCCGATAATTTTTTGGTAGATGAGATTACCGTGAGACCATTAATTCCCAATCCTCCTGCATAGTTTTTATAAAACTCAGCTTAGAGATAACGAAGCAAAATGTTTGAAGATTCAACGATTTTAAAGTATTAAAATAATGATGGATATAAACTGATTTGAACAGAAGTTTTGAAAATGAAAAATGATGTCTATTATATTAAACACTGTGAGTTATTAGCTGAAGAAGCAGCCGCAAAAGGAGATGCGCCGGTTGGTTCTATCATTACCAAAGGTGATGAAATTATCGCTGAGTCAATCGAAGCATCAAAAAATAAAAATGATATTACCTGCCATGCGGAATTAGAAGCCATCAGGCTTGCGGTAAAAAATTTAAAAACGAACGATCTGTCAGATTGTGTTATCTATTCAACACACGAGCCTTGTATCATGTGTTCTTACGCTATTCGATTTTATAAAATAAAAAAAGTAGTGTATCAACATGCGGTAAATTATTTAGGCGGAAACTCTTCTTCAATGCCCTTACTGATTAGTAAAGAAGTTCCACCGCATTGGGAAGAAGTTCCGGTTATCGTTCATTTAAAAACTTTTAAATAAAGAGGCGGAATTTTAAATTGCAAAGATTGAAAGAAGTAAATAAAACGATATGGACCATTGGGCATTCCACCCGCTCTTTGGAGGAATTTGTCGGCATGCTGCATTCATTCAACATTGAAATAATTGCAGACATCAGAAGTTTTCCCGGCTCACGCAAATTTCCTCAATTCAATAAAGAAGCACTGGAAATTTCGTTGCCTCAAAACAACATTCAATATATCCATATAAAAGCTCTTGGTGGAAGAAGAAAAGCAAACCCGGATTCAAAAAATACAGCCTGGCGGCATATTGCTTTTCGGAGCTATGCCGATTATATGGAAACAACTTCTTTTAAAGAGGGCATAAGAGAACTTGAACAAATTGCATTGAAACAAAGAACGGCTTATATGTGTTCGGAAGCAGTATGGTGGCGTTGTCACCGTTCTATGGTTTCTGATTATTTAAAGTTGCGCGGTTGGAAAGTAATGCACATAATGGGCATATCAAAAGAACAAGAACATCCTTATACTGCGCCGGCAAGAATTATAAATAATAAATTGAATTATGAAAAACAAGCGGAATGAAATAAATGTGTTTTGATTTTTTACCATGATTAAACTTTTAAATAAAATACAGCGATGTGAAGTTTGTAAAGAGCATTTACCGTTAGGTCCAAGACCTGTTATCCAATTAAATGCATACTCGAAAATTGTTATTATAAGCCAGGCTCCCGGCAGGCGTGTACACGAAACTGGAATTCCGTGGAATGATGCGAGTGGTAAAAAATTAAAGTCATGGATGAATGTAAGCGATGAAATATTTTATAACCCTGCATGCTTGTCTATTTTGCCAATGGGCTTTTGTTATCCCGGCAAAGCAATTTCAGGCGATCTGCCACCAAGGCCTGAATGCGCTCCCTTATGGCATCCACAGATTTTAAAAAATTTTAAAAGCAAACCGCTTATTTTATTAATAGGACAATATGCGCAGCGCTATTATTTAAAGAATAGTTTCAAAGAAAGCCTTACAGAAACAGTCAGGAATTACAAGAAATATTTGCCAACCTATTTTCCATTGCCGCATCCTTCTCCCCGAAATCAAAACTGGGTGAAGATAAATCCATGGTTTATGGAAGAAGTGGTTCCAGAATTACAAAAGAGAATACAGTTAGCAGTAAGTGGGTAAATTAATTGTTGCATTTCTTAATTAAAAAACTACAACCTTGAAACAGAAATTTAAAATCCGTGACCATGTAACCTGGAATTCAGAAGCTGGTCATGTGTCCGGTACGATAGTGAAAATACACAAAAGAGATTTTGATTACAAAGGTTATACCCATCATGCCAGCAAAGAAGATCCGCAATATGAAATTAAGAGCGATAAAACAGACCATATTGCTGTTCATAAAGCAAGTGCACTTTCAAAAAAAATAGAAAGCTGATTAAAAACATACAATGAAAACCATACTCATATTTGTTTCAACACTTGATGGTAAGGTAACAAAATGGGGAGCTTCTAATGTTAAGTTGTGGTCGTCTCACCAGGACCAGGATTATTATAAAAAGATTTTGAATGAATCGCAGCTTATTGTTATGGGGAGTAACACATTTAATGCTGACACATTTAAGCCTTCGGCAGATCATCAGTTTATTATTATGACGGTACATCCTGATAAATATAAAAGTTTGGAAATTACTGGACAGATTGAATTTACAAACGAATCACCTGTTGAGTTAATAGCCCGCTTTATAAGCAAGGGGCACAAGCATATATTGGTAGTTGGAGGACCGCATATTGCCACTTCATTTTTAAAAGAACAATTAATTGATGAAGTATGGTTGACGATCGAACCTAAAATATTTGGAACAGGAGGTAATTTTGCAACAGAGATAAATCTGGATATCAATTTACATTTGATTCACTGCGAAAAAGTAAATGAACAGGGAACATTGATTACTAAATATGCAGTGTTGAAGAAATGAATTGTATGGTTTCAAGAGTCTTCAATTATTGCATTCTCTCCTCACAGCAAATACAAAAATTTTTGAAAATAAAAAAGAAATTAAAATGACAAAGCCAAATAATATACAACCTGAGAAAGGAAATTTATTGAACACAATTCATCATAATGGTAAATTATTGGTGCTTCCAAACATCTGGGATCCTTTAGGGGCTATACTTTTGGAAAGTTTGGGTTATGCAGCTGTGGCTACTGCAAGCGCCTCCATCGCTTTTAGTAATGGCTATCCGGATGGAGAAAAAATTCCATTTAAAGAGCTGTTGCACATCCTGCGAAAAATAGTAAATAGTGTAACCATTCCCGTAACTGCTGATATTGAAAGTGGCTATGCAACAAATAGTGCTGGGCTCCAAGAAAACATTAAAATGCTCCTTGACGCAGGAATAGCCGGAATTAATTTTGAAGATACTAACAAGGAAGATAAAACAATTATTTCAATTGAAGCGCAATGTAAAAAGCTTAGCCTGATTAGAAATACAGCGTCGGGAATGGGAGTTTCTCTTTTTATCAATGCACGCACTGATGTGTATCTTAAAGCAAATGATTTATCGGATCAGGAAAAATTAGCTGAAACCATACTCCGGGGGAAGGCTTATAAAGATGCAGGTGCAGATGGTTTTTATCCAATTTTTCTTAAAGAAGAAACTGCGATGAAAAGCATAGTGAAAGAAGTAGGATTACCTGTAAATATTTTAATACTTCCGGGCATACCACGTTTTGAAGAACTACAGGATTTAGGTATAGCAAGAGTAAGTCTTGGTCCCGGCTTTTTAAAAATTGCTATCAATGCTATGAAAAATATTGCTGAAAAATTATTGCGTAATGAAGGGATGCAGGAAGTGACAGATAATCCTGTTACATCGGCGTATTTAAATACTTTAATTTCTAAATAAAACGGCTGAACCGAAAGCCAATTGAAGACAGCGGTAACGTTGTCTTTTTTATTTTTCAGGATCATTTAGAAACTATTATTTCACCGGATAGATGTGGTATAGTCTAATCTTTCAAACTGTTTTCTAATCACATTCTAACATTCCTTTAATATCAAACTAATGATCGGGGTATAATTTTGGGAACTGAAATAACAGGTATGTAATTGCATACTTTTTTATTAGCTTTTTATAATGAAAAACAGGAACTCAAAATTTAATAAGGTAAAATATTCTTTGTTGAGCAAACTCGGATCTATGTTTAATCTATCGTTTTCAAGCCATGAGCTGCTGGATGAGAAAATATTTAGTGTTGATGGAATTAAACGAAAAATATTGGTAGTGGAAGAAAACAATGGTTTAAATTCTTCATACATCATACTCCTGTAAAATTCTTATTTCTGTCCCAACGGAAACCTTTTGCAGCCAAACTGAGGTGGTCATTTCACCCGGATGGTATATACCTTCTATGATACCGGTTGAGATGTGTTATTTAGGCTGGCAGGAATCTCTGGAAAAGTTAATGAAGTTAGTTGAGCCTGAGATCCCGGATATGTAATGCGCACTTAAAAAGTGTGGAACCTCACCTCATCAATATTGATTTGAGAATCCATCATCGAGGATATATTGATTCGCTATCTAATGAATGATTTATTGTCATTAGGGATCGGTCGGTCTGCTCACTACAAACTTATAGAATATTTTCTAAGTGAAATTACAGTTTTCGCTACCACGAAATTCTGCAGGTAGCAGAAATTTGTAAACTACCCCATGAAAGACAATACCCATCAGCGCCTTATATTTTCCCCAAATTCCCGTATTTAAACACTATGAGAACCCTCCAAAACAAGATCAGTAAATTGCTGGGTAGCCGGAAAGGGGTGCTAAGCAATGATGTCGGCGGATTTTCCCAGCGCGAAGCGCTGCTGGCTGTCAGCGAAAATCTGAAAGTCAGCAACCGACGATTGAAAGATGCCAACCGGGAACTCAATACTATCTTCAACAAAATAGACGAAGCGCTTTTTTCAGTAGACGTCGTCAATAATATAGTTACCCAGATGTCAATAGCATGCGAGAAAATTTCCGGCTATACTCCCCTGGAATTTAAGGCAGACTTCAACCTTGTAAGAAGAATAATAGATGATCCGCACAAATTTAGTAGCAGGAAGATCTGTTTGCAACTCATAAAAGGCGATGTAGTGGCAGGTATTTACCGGATTCGACGCCGCGATGAGGAAATGCGTTGGATTGAAGTAAAGATCATTCCTACGCTTGACGATGAAGGTGTCTTATACCGACTGGATGGAATTGCAAAAGATATTACTGACCAAAAATTGACTGCTGAAAAAAACAGGGAGACGGAGAGGCGCTACCGCCTCGTAAGCGAAAACCCGCTTTTGGGTATCGGCTGGTGCTCGACCGAAGGAAAACTCATCAATGCCAATGAAGCATTATGCAGCATGCTGGGATATACCCGGGAGGAAATCGAAGGGAAACATTTTTGTGAATTTTCCTACGCGGAAGACCTTCATATAGAAAATCCGCTTTTTGAAAAAATACTGAATAAGGAAATTAACAATTACCAGGTAGAGAAAAGATATATAAGAAAAAACGAAGAGATTATCTGGGTACTGTTAAACCTGTCTTCTGTTTGGAAGGAAAACGGTGAAATCGATTACTTTATCGGGATCGTGCAGGATATTAACCAAAGGAAAGAAGCAGAACAAAACCTGAAAGTAAGCTATGAAAGAATTGTAGCGAATGAAAATATGATGAAGGCAGCCGAAGAACTGGCGCATTTTGGAAGCTGGGAGGCTATTTTGAAAACTAATATTACCAAATGGTCCGCAGGTACCTACCGCATCTTCGGCTATGAACCAAACGTAATTCAACCTTCTCAGAATTTATTTATACAACACATTCACCCCGCAGATCGTGCAGGCGTTACGTTGTCTCTTGAGCAGGCTATTAAAGAACAGAAAATGCAAAAATTAAACTTCCGGATAATTGATGCCAAAGGTGCCGTGAAATACATTCATTCAGAATTAATAGTAGAATGTAGCCAGCAGGGAGAAACAATAAGACTGGTAGGATTCAACCAGGATGTCACAGAAAAAGTAAGGCTTGAAAACCGTCTTTTGGAAGAAAAAAGAAACCAGTTGCGGGAAGTTACACAGGCAGTAATTACCACACAGGAAAATGAACGCACTTTCCTTGCAGGGGAATTGCATGATAACATTAATCCCACACTTGCCACCGCAAAGTTATATTTAGACTGTGCAATTCAGGATGAGGGAGAACGAATCAACCGGTTACTTGAAAGCAAAGGATTTATCAATGATGCCATGAACGACATCCGGAAACTTTCCCGTTCACTCGCGCCACCCTCTTTAGGTGAAAATAAATTAAGGGATGCGGTGGCTGACATAATTAAAAATATTGACCGGGTTCACCGGTTACAGTTTAATACTATCTGGGAAGGATTGGATGAACATTTCCTAAGTGAAAAACTTCAATTAGCTGTTTACCGGATTATCCAGGAACAATTCAATAACATTTTGAAATATGCAAGGGCGAAATCGGTAACACTGCATATCACGCAGCAGCCCGGAATCTTAAAAGTACGTATTAAAGATGATGGTGTCGGTTTCGACAAAGAGGTAAAAAGAAATGGCCTCGGGTTACGCAACATCAGTAACCGCGCCGCAGTATTCAACGGTAGCGCAACCGTTAACTCTCTACCGGGAGAAGGCTGTGAACTTCTTGTTACACTTATGACACAATTGTAACGCCAATAAGGCCCTTCGAAAAGCCGTTAATAATTTAACGGGATTTTTGCTTGTTTTGAGACCGCGGAATTTTCAATTACTCAAAAAAGGCTCTTCTCGCTCCATGCCCCATGTTGTATAATTTTCCGGAAGCTTTTTTCTATGGCTTTCTGCCATTGCCGCTACACTATATATTTACTTTCTTTATCAGGTTACTTTGTAATTAAATTTTTTACAGTATCCCAATATTCTTGGCCATAACTAATAAATATCTCCGCCCCGGCCGGAATATCTCTCATCGCTTCCATAAAAACCCTTCCATTGTCTTCCACATACCTGACATTGTTAACTTTTCCTTTAGCCCTACCTAAACCAGTTGCATCATTGGCATACCGGGCTAAAGCATTGGGGTGATCGGCGGCATCAATTACATGATCACTGTCCAGATAATAGAGGTACCTGTTTATAATTTTAGTGTCTTGTTCAATTTGCAAAATCCTGTTCCAGGTAGTAATTCTTCCAATGTATTCTATGATACGCACTCCCTTCCTAATAAGCACTTTAGTGAATAAACCTTTTCCGGCTGCGGGTATTCCAGATGTTTTTATAAATAATTTTTTTTGTAATAAAGCCATAGAAACAAATTTAAATTAAAGTTTATTTTAAAAGCCAGTTTACTTGTAATGCTGTTTGTGCGTAGGTTTTAGCTTTTCGGATTGACCGTATCTACATGGAAATCATGATAACCCATTTTTGTCTAAGTACTTTTTTGTCAATACTCCACGCTTATGGGACTACGCTTCCAAGCCGATACATCGTGTCTCTCGCCTATTCGGTGGACGTGATGAACTGAATTTAATTGAATAAGTCTACGCAGGGTATGGTATAATTTATTCTATACCACATGTGCCGTTTTAAATAATTTAATTGCAAGGAATATAACGGAAAGGAGTAAACGAAAATATGGGGTACTATTATTATTTGATTTTTTAAATTCCACACTTGCGTTCGTAGCATCTATAAGTCTCGTGTGTTGCGCCGTCCTAATTGACTATCATTTCAGGTGGAATCACTATACTGAAAACGGTGCCTTCCCCGTAAACGGAACTCACTTTTATATCAAATCCGTGAAAGGTCGAAATGCTTTGGACAATAGATAGGCCCAGTCCATATCCCTCGCTGATTGCGTGACCGGACTTTTTGAACCTGTTAAAAATTGTTCCGATTTCTCCCTCCCTGATACCTATGCCTGTATCTTTTAAGTACAGGATATAAGGTTCTCCCAGCACATAGTGGTCACTTAGATCGATGGCCCCATTTTCTTTGTTATACCTTATCGAATTATTAATAAGGTTGTAGAGAAGTTGAAAAAACAAATCATGATTTACCTTCTGCAGTATCACCCCTTTCGTAATTTCATTTGTAAAACGAATCGATTTCGTCTCCAGCCGGTGGGAAAGCTCTTCCATAACCTCTATGGTCAAGTTTTGTACATTGACGGTATCAGCTTTAGCAAACTGGTCATTTTCAATCCGTGAAATATACAGCAGGGAATGTACAATTTTCTTAAGGCGGTTAACCGTTTTCATTACGGCTGATAACTTTTCCTGCAGCTCTTCACTAACATCTTCCTCCATCATCATGTTTTCTATATTGGTTTGCAGGATACTGATGGGAGTCATCAGTTCATGTGAAGCATTCGAAGTAAACTCCCTTTCTTTATCAAAAGCTTCATGTATTTTTTCCATCAGGCTAATGAGTGAACTATCCAGGAATTTGAAATCGGTTGTTGATGTTTTTACAGGTGATAACGGCTCCCTGAAAGGGAATTTCCGGTTCAGCAATTTGGTTCGGACGATCTTTGCAAGCGGCCTCAGCAACAAGTTCGTATATACTAGGTCCACAACGATACTTAGCAGGATCAATCCAATTAAAATATAGAGCGTAAAGCGTTGCAAAAGACTATTGTATTCGCCTATAGTCGCGGTAGTTTTCCCAATTTCAAGAATATATTTTTTGTTATCGAAATTTAATTCGTGTATCAGTATCCTGTAATTTAGTGTGTCCTCTTCCACTATGCGGTGAGAAGTTTCTATTGTGTCCCGTAAATTATTATATGCAGGAACCAGCGAAATATACTCTTCCTTAAGCATAGTATAACTTGCATAAGCACTATCGCCCTGCAGATAATAATCCACTCCGTTTTTATCAATTACATTCAGCACCTTCTTCTTTTGTTGCCTCAGATAATAATTTGTGTACTGCGAACTGACTACGCTGACCAAAGAAGGAAGAAGTAATACAAAAAGTACCACTATCAACAGTTTGGAGAGCGTAATAAAAAGGGTCAGTTTAGTCAGCAGTTTCAAGAGGTATTATATTTTAATTTTATAACCGATACCCCGAAGGGTTTGTAACCAGTCCACAGGAGCATATGCGGTCATTTTTTTTCTGATATTTTTAATATGTACATCAATGTAGTTGGAATCATAATCATCATCTGAAAAGTTACCCCAGATATGTTCACTCAACTGTAGCCGCGTAAGGGGCCTGTTTTTGTGTAATACCATATAACTGAGCAAATCAAACTCTTTCCGTGATAAGTCAATTTCTTTTTCTTCGAAGCGCACCGCTCTTTTATTGAGGTCGATGTTAAAGTCCCCCAGTTCCAATACCGGGTCATTGTTGCCGGATTTTCGACGTGAAATGGCCTGCATCCTCGATTGTAATTCCAACAATGAAAATGGCTTGGGAAGATAGTCGTCAGCGCCAAGATCGAGTCCTTTTATCCGGTCTTCCAGTTTACCCCTTGCCGTTAGAATAATGTAAGAAGCATCAGGGCACATTTTCTTAGTGGCATTCAAAAGGTCGAGGCCATCACTATCGGGCAATCCCAGGTCGAGCAGGATAAAATCGTATGCATTTTCTATCATCAGGGTTCTCGCCTCTGCCGCAGTGAAGGCCGTATCGCATAGATAAAATGACTTCTCTAAAAAAACCTTTATTTCCCGGGTAAGCGTTCTTTCATCTTCAATGATCAATACTTTCATGGTCTCAGAATTGGTAGTAAAAACTGAAAGTTAAAAAGGAATTTATTTTTCCTGCACCCGCCTGTGCCTGCTTGCTTAATACCGATAACTGGTAAGCCGCTTCCAACACATAGTGCGCCCTGTTGTAGGCAATCGGGCATTTAAAATTATACGACAGTACATTGAAGGACGTGGTGGCGACCGTATCGGTAGTATTGGAAGAGGAGGAGCTGCCAAAAAGAGGATCCGTAAATATACCCAACACACTGTCACGCAGTTTTTGTTCTGTGAGATACGTTTTATAAAAATGTTGAGTACCTCCAACTACATCCGCCGAGGGACCGATCGTGATGATATCTTTATTCCCTATACTAAAAAGATTAATCATTTTAGAGAGGCCTCCGGTTACAAACGCATCACTGGTTTTCCCGAAAGCATAATCGCCGGTCAGCGTAGGTTTTATCCAACTATCGAATGAAAATACAATACTGGCATTATCTGCATTACCCGCCTGCAGCAATGGTGAATATTTGGGATAAAAACTATGGCTATAGCTTAAGTCGGTTGAAAATCTTTTGCCCACCTTAAAGTTGAATCCTGCACCGAGGCTCGCCGCTGATACGGTGGAACTATTTTCATTCAGGAGTTTATAGGTCTGGCCGGTAAAATAAAATCCCGAAGTAAGCTGGTAGTTGGCGGCTATGGCGGCATAAGGAGTGTTTACGGCTGACCGCTGCCCATAATAGCTAACGTTGTTGGAATAAACCGCCGCAAGGGTTAAGGTTGATTTGGCTGGCGTGCTTCCCGAAGCGTCATCGGCAGTACTATCGGTTTGCCCGAAACAAAATGGGCCGCTTATTGCCAATAGTGCAATTAATAATAATGATTTCATGAGGTTTTTTCTTTTGGTTTAGTGAAGTACCCTGATCACAGGTTTAATTATTTTTATGTTCGGTTTGATTATTTTAACAGGTTTTATTTTTACCAACGGTACAGGTACCTGCTGCCTGCGGGCTTTTGGAACCGTTTTAATGGTCACCGCTCCGACGTCATCTTTTGTATCTTCATTAGGCTTTTGAGGTGGTGGTATAGTATCAGTTTGTATTAGGTGAATGGCAGCATGATTAAATAAAATTTTACCTGTAGGTTTACCACCGCATGCCCGCGCCCGGTTAGGCAGGCTCATCATAAAAATTATTCCAATAAAACATTCCAATATAAGTGCCCCTTTCATAATATTATTTTAAAACAGGTTTTGCAAAATAATTGCAAAACCTGCTATGGTATTCCTATCTAATCCTGATTCCTGTATTTGTTTTCACCATGGTATTCATCTTTATAGCTGCTGGCCTTGGCTTAACCATGTGTGCCGTTGCTACTCCGGATTTTACCGCGGCTGCGGAAGTTGCGCTTATTTTTTCACCTCCTTTCACCGCGGTTTTATTTACGTTGGCCGCTACCTTGGTCCCGCTTTCCATTGTGGCATTGGTTTTCGCAATGACTACAGCTTTACCGTCATTTTTAACTTGCGTTCCCTCGCTTTTTAACCGGGCTGTAGATACCGTCGCGCCGTCATTTATAGACGCATTATTACTATAATTATTGTCCGCCGCCGACGCCTTCACGCTGGTATTTGAATGAGCGGAAGCGGAAACGCTATGATCTTTTGAAGCCATCTTTTCAGACTTTTGCTCTTTATCGTTAGCCTGCATCACCAGGTTTTGTTTTGCCTTGGCTGCTTCTTTGTTTTCTTCTTTTAATTCAGCATAGGATTTGCTCTCCGCTTTTGTGGCGGTGTGGGACTGAATACTGGTTGCAGCACTGGCGTTACCTGAAGTGTTCACCTTACTACCACTCTTGTTGCTTTGGAGGGTGGTATTATCCTTAATGGCCTCGCTGCTTTTCACGGTGGTTTGCGCAAACATAGCAGCTGAAAATAATAATGCAGTCGAAATCAATAATGTCTTTTTCATAAAGTTTTTTTTAAGTGTAATAATTAATGACAAGACAAACATAGAAACCGAAGATGAAGGGAAAATGAAAAATGAAAATTCTTTTTTAGAATGATATTTTGCTCCTGGGGTTTAATAGTTAGGTTTTCGAACGTCGTTACTGACTTGTAACAGTTTCTTATTGGTAAAAAACGCCTCCATGTTAGGTGAGACGACTCCTATTCAGGAAAACAGCAACGTGATTACAAAAAAATATGACCACTTTTCAAAATATAATTTCTATTTCTTTCATGAAACGGGTCAATTAACTTCTTCCATAATTCTTACCGGTCCCATCAATCCTGATGAAACTAGCGGTGATTCTCTTGTAAAATAATTCCAGGTGGTAAAACAGTATCTACCCTTTGCTGGACGGGGTTGCTTTTTAAGAAACCAATCGGGGAATTCCTTTAACGAGTAGCCACCGCCAAGATAGCCTGGAACAAACTCACAATCTGACGGCTGTTGCTCATCTCCTATTAACCTGTTGGCCCAAACATTCGTTACTTCAATCTTTAAATAATTGTTCCCTTGTCTCAGCAAACCTGCAGGAATTTTTACTTTCCATGGAGCAGTCCATATTACGCCAAGGTCTTCATTATTTATGTACACTCTTGCAATATGTTTTACGGTACCCAAATCAAGATATAATAGCTGCTTATTCTTAATTGCATCAGCGGAGACACTAACTGTTTTTTTATAAACTGCAGTACCACTAAAATATTTTATTCCGGGATCTTCACTTGTTGTCCAATCTTTAAGTGAAGGAAAGATTACAGGTTTTGCAGGGCCACCCCATGCCGGATCAAATTGAACCACCCATTCGCCATTTAACTTTGTCAATTCTTTCCATGAAGGGAAATTTCTTGTGTTGCTTTTTACATTTATTATAACATTCTTACGGAATACGATAAAGAAGCTTTGAGCCGTATCGAAATTCAATGGGATAGAAATATTTCCATTCTCATATTTAAAATCGGGAAGGTATCGCATAGCTGCCGTTACCGGATCCCAAATTTCCGGTTGCCTCCCAGATACTTTAAAAGTGCAATTTGCATCGCCTGCATTTCGCGATACATTCGCGACAAAATAAATATCTGTATTACCGCTATGGCGATGTATGTATTTCAAATTGATATTGCCGTGAATATCTGCTGCAACAAAATCCCCGCTATCAGCTTTAGCGATTGTTCCCCATTGCAATAATGCCTGGCAACGCTGCCAATACAATACCATTGCTCTGGCCGGTTTCCACCAGGTTTGTGTACGATCAAAATGAGTTCCCCATCTTCCCATTGTTGCACCAGGCTTATATCGATCATCAAAAGCCTGTTCAACAAAACGGTGCAATACCAACCGGTTTACACCGGCGCAGAAAGCCTCGTCACCAATGGGTTTCAGCCATGCGGGTGTTTCATCCCATTTACTATCTGCCGGGTCGCCGGTAAACGCTTCAGCTTCAATAATATTTTGTCCTGACTTTCTTAAAGCAGCAACAGTAGATTCTAATTCATAGGGAGAATATCGTCCTCCATGCGTCCAGAACTCCGTCATAACACGGGGTATCAAAGGCATAATTTCGTCCTGCCTCCACGGACCGCCGTAAGGTTCACATAAGAAAGTAAGATTTGCGGCTTTTAGCTTTTCCGATATTATTTTAAAATAGACGTCGCGGTAAAGGTCTTCAATCGTTGCCTGAAAATCATTTTTGAATTTTAATGAATCCTGTTTGTTCCCCATCGTTCGACCTGCAAATGTGGGCAGGTAAGCCAACAGGTCGTATCCCCGTCTTTTTAAAAACTCTTCCCGCATTTTCGGTGTCCAGTCAGGAGTACCTGCTTCATAACTATCAAAATGAACATGTGTGAAACCAGTCCCAATTAAATCACCAAGATGTTTTTGTATCTCGCTTATTATATGATCCATATGGAAGGTGACCGCCTCTTCACTCATCTTATCGCATTCCAATCCTGTAGCTTTCCATTGTGCAGGCTGAATTAAAGTTCCTGATGTGGTATGTCCAAAACGGTAAATAATCCATTCGCCTGATGGCGCATCCCAATCTAGCGTTCCGTCGGGCAACATCTTGCCTGTTAAATTAATTACACTATCTGTTGCAACTATTCCATTTGCCGGTAATGCCAATACTGCCACATCTTTATAATAAGTTTTCCTTGCCTCAATTTCCGGGATGTCCACTGAGTCGCTGTTTCCATCATAAATGGGATAGGGTGTATGTCCACGCAGGTCTACCGTCGGCCGTTTTAAAAGTATATGCAAACTTCGGTTACCCGTAACCGTGTCAAGAGACCAGCAAAGCTCCTGCATAGAAAGTTCAGGTGTGATCCAAACACCACCACTTGCCTCATAACCGGCACCGTTATACATGCCGAAATCCATACCAAGTCGTTTGGATTCCTGCGCTGCAAATCGAACTAGCTGCCACCAGGGTTCCGTCCAAGAAATAATTTCAGGTGTGGGACTTTTTCCGATGACTCCTGCCCATGGAGTTGTAATATCAGCAAGGCTAAACATCGTTGTCCGGTTGAAGCCTTCATCCTTTAATGCCTCCAGATCTTTTGTAATTCCTTCTTTACTGATGTTGCAACCCATCCACATCCATAAAACACCAGGCTTCGCACTTTCAGGAGGATTGATGAAATCTTTTGCAGGGTCATCTTCTTTTTCAGAGTGGTTTACAACTTGTATTTTAGTCGTTTGGGATTGTGTTTTCGCAGAAAAGGTAATGATGAATAAAGAGAGACTAAATGAAAGAAATGTTATTTTCAATGTTGCTATTTTGTATTTATTAATTGAATCAAAAAACAGCCTGTTCCTTCGCGATAAAATATACAGTTGCAATTTAATTGTGTTGTAAGTTTGAATTGCATTATACTTTAACCGAAGATTTTACAAACGTAATTTTTTTTAGCTATTGAATAAGAATATTCTTTTCATTTTACTGCTGCTACAGGTTATAAACACACAAGCACAAATTTCTGTGGAGAGATTATTATGCGACTACCAGGAAAATCCAATTGGAATAGATAATAAAAGACCGTCGCTGAGCTGGCAACTTCAATCTTCTCAAAGGTTTGTACAGCAAACTGCTTACAGAATATTGATTGCTGATGATTCCTCATTGCTTCAGAAGAATGAAGGCAATATATGGGACACAAAAAAACTATTATCGCGACAATCATTATATATCCGGTTTGCAGGTCAAAAATTATTGCCGGTAAAAAATTATTACTGGAAGGTGATGGTGTGGGACAACCGTGGGAATGTTTCTTCCTGGAGCCACATGGCCAAATGGCAAATGGGTTTGTTGTCAACAGGTGATTGGAAGGATGCAAAATGGATCGGGTACAATAAACTCCCCGACTCACTGCGGCTGGTGCCTGCAATTGATAATGCCGGCGATAAAAGATGGACGGAAGGCGCAGACACTCTGCCGCTGTTAAGAAAAGAGTTTACCATAAACAAGCAAATAAAAAAAGCAACTGTGTTTATAACAGGCCTAGGACAATTTGAAATGTGCCTGAATGGAAAAAAAGTTGGCGATCATTTTTTAGATCCGGGATGGACGAAATTTGATCAACAGGTTTTATATGTAACCTTTGATGTAACCAGTAAATTACGGCAAGGAGTAAACGCTATTGGTGTTATGTTGGGCAATGGATTTTACTATATGCCCGGAGAGAGATATCATAAGTTGAAAGGCGCTTATGGTTATCCTAAAATTATTTGCAGGTTAATAATTGCCTTTGCTGATGGCAGCGAACAAAATATTATCAGCGATCAAAGTTGGAAAGCATGCCCCGGTCCGGTTACTTTCTCAAGTATTTATGGTGGTGAAGACTACAATGCAACCTTGGAACAAAAAGGATGGAATGAGCCGGGATTCAATGATAACTCATGGCGACAAGCAATTATCGTTAATAGTCCGGAAAATTTGGAAGCACAATCAGCATATCCATTGAAAATAATGGATGAATTTAGGGTTCAAAAAATTACAGAACCCAAGCCCGGTACGTGGGTTTACGACATGGGCCAAAACGCATCGGCTATTCCGCTGATTAAGGTTGAAGGTAAAAGAGGTGACGTAGTCAAAATTATCCCGGCAGAATTATTAGATGATAGCGGCCTTGTAATGCAGACTCCCGTTGGTACTCCCGTCTATTTTAAGTACACGCTCAAAGGTGATGGCGTTGAAACGTGGCACCCTCAATTTATGTATTATGGTTTTCGATATATCCAGTTGGAAGGGGGCGTACCAGAAAATAAAACAAATAAAAATGAAGTGCCCGTGATAAGAGAACTAACGAGCCTCCATACCCGAAACAGTGCCCCTACTATTGGACGCTTTACCTGTTCCAATGAATTATTCAACAGAATTTTTAAGTTGATCGGTTGGGCCATCAAAAGCAATACCGCAAGCATTTTTACAGATTGTCCGCATCGCGAAAAATTGGGTTGGCTGGAGGAAGCTCACCTGGTTGGTAGCTCCATTCGATATAATTATGACATTGCAACTTTATGTCGCAAAGTGGTAAGAGATATGATGCATTCGCAAACAGTAGATGGATTGATACCGGATATAGCACCGGAGTATGTGACATTTGCAGGAGGCTTTCGTGATTCCCCTGAATGGGGAAGCAGCGGAATTATTTTGCCATATTATCTGTACCAATGGTACGGCGATAAACAAATATTGGAAGAAAGCTATAGCATGATGAAGCGCTACGCGGCTTATCTCGAAAAGAAATCAAAAAGTCATCTCCTTTATTTTGGTCTCGGCGATTGGTACGATATAGGACCTAATAATTTAGGGCCATCGCAACTAACACCCGAAGGTATGACCAGTACGGCTTACTATTATTATGACCTGACAATCCTTTCAAAAGTAGCCGTCCTTTTGCATAAAAATGAAGATGCAAAATTCTATGAGGCATTAAGTGAACAGGTTAAAAAAGCCTATAACGATACATTCTTTAATAAACAAACAAAGCAGTATGGCGCCGGCAGCCAAACTGCTAATGCCATATCACTTTATATGGGCCTTGCAAATGTGGCTGATAAGAAAAAAATAATTGATAATATTATAGAAGACATCCGTAAACATAACAACGGCGTTACTTCCGGCGATATAGGATTCCGGTATCTGTTACAGGTGCTGGACGAAGCTGGCCGCTCTGATGTAATATTTGATATGAACAGCCGCGCAGATGTTCCGGGCTACGGGTACCAGTTAGCCCAGGGAGCAACATCGCTTACAGAATCGTGGCAGGGCAACAGGATATCATCAAATAATCATTTTATGCTGGGGCATTTAATGGAATGGTTTTACAGCGGGCTTGGCGGAATTAAACAAGCAAAGAATACGAAAGCATTCAGCCACATTATCATTCGCCCTGAAGTGGTTGGTGACATTACTTTTTCCAAAGTAAGTTTTTTATCACCTTTTGGAATGATTACAAATAACTGGGAAAAGAAAAAAGGACTATTTACAATGAATACAAAAATTCCGGTTAACACAACCGCCATAATTTATCTGCCTGCAACTATTGGTAAATCAATAACTGAAAATGGCAAACCCATATTGAACCGCAATGACATAAAGTTTCTCGGATTTGAAGAAGGAAAGGCACTATTAAAGGTTGGTTCCGGAAGTTATTTATTTATTGTTAAGTAATATGATAATATATAACCGCCCGCTTGTTTAAGATTTGTCGCATAGTCTTTCACGTTAGCCGCATTAATATACTTCTTTCTATTTCCAGGTTTGCCGGGTAATATAAGACAGGCAGGTCCTGGGGTAACCCTCAGATCATCATCAACTGAAAAATCATAAATAAATTATCGTAGTTGAAAATAATTCTCTTCTTTTGTCAAGACATTGATGTTATTGTTGCTACAGAAAAAGTACTGCATAAACCTTTAATTTGTATAATGAATCCAAGAATATGTATTGCTATTTTATTAATAGCAACTTTTCAATTTTGTTTTTCACAAAATAAAACCGCGTATATAACCTGGAACCCTGCCGATGATAGCGTTCAGGTATTGGAAGGACAGGCATGGTCCCATGAGGTGAAAGATTTTTATGATCGCCTGCCCGCAAGGGCTGAGCAGTCCGTTCGTGAGCCCCTGTGGAAACTCTCAAAAAACAGCGCTGGCTTGCAAATTCGTTTTCAAACCAATGCCAGTGAACTCATCATCAAATACCAGGTAACAGGTATATTGCAAATGCCGCACATGCCTGCCACGGGTGTGAGTGGAATAGATTTGTATTCAAAAACAATTGATGGCGCATGGCTTTGGGCAGCGGGAAGATATTCATTCGGAGATACAATTACTTATCATTTCACAAACCTCCTGCCTAACGACCAGCATGTAAGTAACAGGGAATATACTTTGTATTTGCCTTTGTATAATTCAGTAAAATGGATGGAGATATCGGTTCCAAAGGAAGCTTCGTTTAAACCATTGCCCGTTCGTGCCGATAAACCCATCGTTGTGTATGGAACGTCGATTGCGCAAGGTGGTTGCGCTTCCAGGCCCGGGCTCGCATGGACTAATATTTTAGGAAGGAAATTAGACAGACCCGTTATCAACCTTGCCTTTTCAGGCAATGGAAAATTGGAAAAAGAATTGATAGACCTGTTATCAGAAATCGATGCCAAAATGTATGTACTGGATTGTTTGCCCAATCTTACTTCACCTGATTATTATGCAACAGGCGAACTCAGGAAAAGAATTGTGAGTTCCGTCACTGAACTTCAAAGGAAGAGGCCACATACTCCGATTCTTCTTACAGATCATGATGGATACACCGACGGAGACATGAACCCTGTGAGAAAAAACGAATATGTTTCAACCAACAAAGTTTTGAGAGAAACTTTTGATTCATTAATTGCGGCAGGGGTAAAGAATATATTCCGGTTGTCTAAAGAAGCCATCAACCAGGATATTGAATCCACCGTAGATGGAACTCATCCCAATGATATCGGTATGATGCATTATGCAGACGCTTATGAAAAAGAGATAAAGAACATTCTGGGAGAAACCGAAGGGTCCGTTTCAACAACGATCCCTGTTACCCAACGACGGGATGCCAACAGTTATGATTGGGAAACAAGGCACCGTGAAGTGATGCAGTATAACAAACTGCATCCGCCAAGACTTATTTTAATTGGCAACTCTATAACTCATTATTGGGGCGGCCAACCTGCGGAACCAAGGCATAACGGCAGCGCTTCATGGGAGCAGTATTTTACTCCCCGAATAACAACTAACATGGGCTTTGGATGGGATAGAATTGAAAACGTTTTATGGCGGGTATATCATGGTGAACTGGATAGTATCGCCCCGAAACAAATTGTACTGATGATAGGCACAAACAACCTGCAATTGAATACAAATAAGGAAATAGCAACAGGATTACAATTTTTAATAAAAGTGATCAGGGCAAAGGAACCTAATGCTCATATATTAATGATGGGGATTTTTCCGCGAAGGAATATGGAAGATAGGGTTGTGAGGCTAAATAAAATGCTGGCTAACGTAGCCGCACAATCGAAAATAAATTACGCCGATGCCGGAAACCTTCTTGTTAAGAAAGATGGAAAAATTGATGAGTCGCTTTTTTTAGACGGATTACATCCTAATGCAGTTGGCTATGGGAAGCTGGGTTTTTTTATAACTGCTCATTTGGATAAGATGAAATGAAATTGTTCTCTCTTTTAATTAACATGCTAAAGAAATAATAACCGATAAATAAATTAATAATGAAAAGAAATCTATTTTTTTGCCTGCTGCTACCGGCTGTAGCTTTTATTTCATGCACTGCATCCAAAAGCTCTGTGCTAAACCAGCTGTCAAAAAAGGAAAAGAAACAACGCTACACTTTATTATTCGATGGCAAAACGATGGATCAATGGACCGGCAATACTCAAAGTTATGTCCCTGAAGATGGCACCATAACCATACACCCTGAAAAAGGTAGTGGAGGAAATGTTTACACCAAACAGGAATACAGCGATTTTGATTTTCGTTTTGAATTTAAGCTTACGCCGGGAGCAAATAATGGAGTGGGCATCAGGGCTCCCTTAGAAGGCGATGCAGCATATGTAGGAATGGAGATACAGGTACTCGATAATACAGCTGATGTATATAAGGATCTCCATCCCTATCAATATCACGGCTCTATTTATGGTGTTGTTCCGGCAAAACGAGGTTATTTAAAACCTGTTGGGGAATGGAACTACGAAGAAATAATTGCAAAGGGACCAAAAATTAAAGTGATATTAAATGGTACCGTTATTACTGATGTGGATATCACCAATGCCAGGGAAAATGGAACCATGGATGGAAAACAGCATCCTGGTTTGAAACGCGATAAAGGGCATATCGGTTTCCTGGGACATGGCTCGGTAGTACAGTTTAGAAACATCCGGGTAAAAGATTTATCGGTACACTAATATACCAGACTATTTGAAAATATTACATTTAATTAGGCAGGTGAACTTGTTTTCTGTTGATTTACTTATTGTTACCGGGTGATCCTCCCCGATGAGTTCATCCAGTGAAGGAGGGAGAAGTATGCCCTGTTGTTGATGGTAGGCTTTGAAAGCCACACTCAGTATGCGTTTTTACATATAACTAAGTTAACAATAACATACGCTCCTATGTAAAGCGGTTCTAAGAGAGGCTGACATTTAATAAAGTTACTACATAATATGTTTTTAAAACGATGTGGATTTGAATGATTGTAATTGGGTGCAGCTGAGTTATGTTATAAAAGCTGATACAATCATTCAAAGGCGCAGCGGAACATTTTGTTTTTTAATAATCAGCTCCGCATCCTTAATTGATGGCGGAAAGTAATTCATGACATTATCTTCACTATTTTACGAGCGTTACATTAAGGCTGAATTTTGTCCGATAACAGTCTAACTCAACAGCTGCTGCAACAATTTGAAAAATGTTCCTGCTTAAAAATTCCTAACCGAAAAAGCAATCATTTACTCAACAAGTATTTTTATTATTTAAAAAGAGTTGTGTTATTAAACCCTTCTAACAAAATGTAAAACAAATTTACCATCCGGCGCAGGTAGGCAGAATCGACGTTCTTAGCATTTTATTATATGATTTTAGCAAACAAATGTTTTTTTCCTGCGCCGGCATGAATAGCAGACTTCGACATTAGAATTTTTCTATTGTACGGAATTGGTGGGCCTTTAACGATGAGTTTCCGCTTTAATTAATTTTTTTAGCATAAGCAGAAAACCTGCGCCGGCTGCATCGGCATGCTTAAAATATTCATTAACAACAATCGGGGATTGCGAGGGGAAAGAATTATTGTTACCTCTAATAAAAACATACCGGAACAACAAAAGTAAGCTGAATAAGCAAAGCCGGTTTGCTTAATATTTTCAGGTGTTAAATTTTGCATTTTAACCAATAATTAACCTATATTATCTTTTAAAGTTAAAATTCTTGGCCAGATGGAATATATACGATAACCTTTCGACAGAAGTTTTTTACAAGATTGCTAAAAACTGATATGAAACCACAACTATTGAAAGTATCTGCTGAACCCGCATGTTCCTTCAGCGTTAGACAAGACAGGGTCCCTTATGTAAATAACCGTTGGCATTACCATCCTGAAATTGAATTGATTTATTTTAAGGAGGGGCGCGGAACTCAATTTATAGGCGACAGTATCAGCCTCTTTAATTCAGGCGATGTGATTTTAGTAGGCGCCAACCTTCCCCATTACTGGAGTTTTGATGAAACGTATTTTAATTCTCCAATCGAGGAACCGAATGTATTTGTCACTCACTTCTGCGATTATTTTTGGGGAAAGGATTTTTTGACCATTCCTGAAAACCTGCCCATAAAAAACATTTTGGAAACCGCTAAAAGAGGGATACAAATAATGAGGCCAACAAGACAATTTATCGGAAATCTTTTAGAGAAGATGCTTATATCAGATGGGTGCAATAAAATAATATTAATACTCGAAGCGCTCGTTAATATTGCTCATTCCGGCAATTATAAAATACTCTCATCCATTGGATTTCAATATAATGTCCATCAAACAGGAAATGACCGGATCAATTCCATTTATGAATTTTCTTTAGCGAATTACAAGAGAAAAATTCTAATGGAAGAAGCAGCAGCGATAGCCTGCATGAGTCCCAATTCTTTCTGCCGGTATTTTAAATCCAAAACAAGAAAAACATACTCCAATTTCCTGATTGAAATCAGGGTTGGGATTGCCTGTAAATTATTGATTGGGAATAATTTAAGTATAAAGCAAATTTGCTTTGAAAGTGGGTTCAATAACTTTGCAAGCTTTCACAAATATTTCAAAATGATAACTGGCAAAACTCCGTTGAATTATCAAAGAGAGTTTATCTCAAAAAATTAGCGTCGGATGGTTACCGTGGGAATCTAACCTACTAAATATACCTTTAGGATCCTGGCACCGTGAGCTCATTTGGCTAGAAGGATATATGTTGGATAATACGCATCATAAAGCATCTATATTCATGAAGCATTTATCCTATTCCCATTATTGAATATATGGAAGCAGTTGGTACAAGATTTTACTTTACGAATATTACAATAAGTGCAAAATTATTTTATGATTTATTCATTAGATTCCTTCAAAAAAACTTCCGCAGGGTAAATGTAGAAGCTCATGAAGATTAACCTTCAAAGAATTAATTACATCGCTGAGTACAATTCTTTCTAAAAATGGGTTGAATACATGTTTTACCGGTGGGGCCTTCATCAAGATATTTAGTTGTTTTAAACCCCAGTGAGCATCTATTTAAATGATTTATGAATGGATACACTTTCCTTTAAATAAAAAAGGCTGCCCTTTAAGACAACCTCTTTAAGTATCAGTTTAAGAGAAATTATTTAGTTGTTTCCTCTTTCTCATTCATTTTCTTCTCTCTCTTAGATTTTTCTTTTTTATCTTTTTTCCTATCTGCTTTTGAATCTTCTTTCTTCATGTGTTTGTGATGCTTTTTATGATGCATTGCAGTAGAATGATGATGCTTAGATTTAGTGCTTTCCTGGCTGAAAGCAGAGAAGGAAATAACAAGAGCACAGATAGCAATTAATAAACTTTTAATCTTCATGATGTTTAAATTTTAGTGTTAATTTTTTTATTTACAATACACCAGTGCTCGTGTATCTAACAATATGCCACATTTTTTTACCGGAGTTTTATATGCATTGCTTCACGAATGGCCGATAATATACATATCGGGGAATGGGACTGAAACCTCGCGGGGCTTAGTTAATGAGTTGAATTATTAGTCCCTGTCATCATCACGGTATATCCTATGGCGCCTTGATTCTCTTCCCCAAGATCTGCAAGAATGATCTTCCCATCCTCTTTGATTACCGCGTGGATAATCGTATTGATTTCTCCTCATATCTCCTCTCTCCTGATTATCTCTGTCTTTATGATATCCGTAGTCATTTTGATTATTCCGGCTATTCCATTGATTATCGCTATAACCTCCATTACCATCACGAGAGTGTTGTGAATATTGATCACGATTGTATCCGCCACTTTGTTGCGACTGGTATCCGTTACCATCAGTTTGATCGTTGCTTTGTCGACGGTGACCGGATTGTGCAAATCCAGTGGTTAAACAACCAGCAAAGAATACTAGTGTAATAATTTTTTTCATAATTGTATTTTTAAGATTGGTGATTTAATACGTATATGACAATGCATTTATGAGTATGTTTACCAATGAAACGTTAATACAGAATTGCTACAGAATCGAGCATAGATCAGGATTTTGGTTAACGTCATAGAGAGAATATTAAAATGTCTGAAAGACAAGGTTAGGGCCGGTAATGTAATATGCAGGTCCCAGCAATGAACTGTATGAGATTAAGCAGGTAGGTTTATAATAAATTCAGATCCTTCCCGTTCAATTGTACTTACCCTAATTTCACCGCCATGTGCTTTGAGATATCATAGCTCAATGATAAACCTAACCCTGTTCCTTCACCAGTTGGTTTTGTGGTAAAAAATGGCTGGAAGATTTTATCTATTACTTTTTGTGGGATGCCATTACCATTATCCTTCACTGTTAGTATTACTTTATCGCCTTCCTTCTTTGTAGTTGCGGAAATCGTGGGCTCATATCCGTTAGGCTGTTGTTTTGCTTTTTCATTTATTGCATAAAATGCATTGTTATATAAATTCAATAATACTCTTCCAATGTCCTGCGGAACGATGTCGATCTTTCGAATGCCATTATCAAAATCTGTTTTAAAGCCTGCGTTGAACGGTTTATCCTTTGCTCTTAGTCCATGATAACTTAACTGCAAATATTCGTCAGCCAAAGCATTAATATCTGTTGGTTCTTTTACACCTGTGCTTATCAGTGAGTGTTGCAGCATACCTTTACAATAGCATCTGCACGCTTGCACGCACAATTTTAATGGGATTCAACCAGGAATGGATAAGGCGGCAGGGTGACTTTTTCGTGGAATCACCGATCAACTTTTTAACGGCTATTATCTGGTTTCTTCGCCGCTACCAGAATGGTGAATTTTGCACTCTTTCCCACGTCATCGAGTTAAAGCAGGTTGAATATGATAAGCTGTTTACCGTCTTAAAAACTGAAAAGGAAATTGAGGTGCTAATCAATCCTTTTGTAACGGCTTATGTCAATGATGTAATGGAACAGTTAGAAGGAAAGATAGCGACCGCGAAAGTAGCCATGGCCCGATTATCTTCGCCGCAACTTATTACGTGCTCTCAGGGAACGACTTTACATTGGATATTAATAATCCACAAGCACCTAAGATCGTTTGCATGGGTAACAACCCACAGAAGCTGCAGGTATATGGGGCTGTGCTTTCGTTATACATTTCCCGGCTGATCAAAATGGTAAATAAGAAAGGGAACCTGAAAAGCAGTTGATTTTATCAACCGCATCTTTGACGTTTTTCTATTGGACTATTCTGCGTCCGCCACTTTAAATCTTCAAAATAAAAGCATCAACAATAAACTAAATATATGTTTAAATTATAAAATTTAGAAATTATACCGATTTTATTTAAAACCATGTACAACCAGTTTAATACCAGAAATAATATTGATCATTTTTTAGAACTATGCGAAAGGCTGTTAGTAGTGCCAGCCTCTCGCATAGAGACAAAATTTAATAAACAGCAATCAGTATCAATTAAATAAATGCCTCAGTTCTCCTTCGATTAAATGAATTTCAAAAAATTACCAACCGGGATTTTGCTTTAATCCCGGGTTGAGGTTCAGTTCAGTTTCAGGAATTGGCCATAAATAATCACGGTTCTTATTGAAGTTTGGCCGAATCAACACTCGGTAATCACTGGATGGAGAACCTACATAATTTGTCTCATCATATACCGGATCTCCAAAGGAGTCAAATGCTACATCAGGATATTGACTATATTCCCCCAAAAGTGGTCTGCCGAAAATAGGTCTGGTCATAATTACTTCTGCCCGTTTCCAGCGAAGAAGATCGTCCCAGCGCAAGTTTTCGTTCCAAAGTTCAATTTTGCGCTCATAACGCACAAGATTCCTCATTTCGGACTGGCCTAATGCTACAGTTACTATGGGCATGTGCACATCGCTACGCCCCCGTACCAGGTTGATAGCGTTTAAACAATCAGCATCAATCTGATTCAGTTCAATCTTTGCTTCGGCATAGGTTAATAATACTTCTGCATACCGGCATAGCATGAATGGCGTTTCACACTGGGTCAGACTGCCTAAGTACTTGAAATCGTAATATTTACGCACCAAATAACCGGTAAATGAAGTAAATACAGTGGATGCATAACTATCCAGATTCTTTACCGACACGCCTTGACTGTTCAATGTAGTGGGTTTATCCGCACGTGTTTCATAAATGTAACCATTCCACATATCTCCTGGCAGCACAAAACAATAACGCAGGCGTGGATCACGGTTATCATAAGGCTTTGACTTGTCATAAAGGGGAGATTTACTTATGTCCAGTCCGTCAGTGCATTGATAAGAATCTAGCATATTTTGGGTTGGTACAATGGTTGTATAACCACCAGAAACAGAACGGGCAGATGTATATTGAGGAAAAGCCGTTGCATTACCCGCAGTATAAAGGTGCATATTTGTCAAAATTTGCTCCGTATTGGCTGGGCTATTTAAGATGGCCTCTGTAAATAAAGTTGAATAATTAGGCATCAAACTGTATTGCTTGGAATCGATAACAATTTTTGCGGCGGCGGCGGCTGTAGCCCAGTCATTATTTTGTAGGGCAGCACGTGCTTTGTAGGCCATAGCTGCACCAGCTGTAACACGCCCCAGTGTTTTCACCGCGGAGCCGGTTAACAAAGCGTAGGATTGATCAAAGTCTGCGTAGATTTTTTTCAACACTTCAGCCCTGGGAGTACGCGTAACAGACTTTCCTTCTCCAACTGAGGAAACAGGTTTATCAAGATAGACCACGTCACCGAACATATTTGTCAGACGCAGATAATAGTTCGCACGCAGGAAATAAACTTCACCTTCGAACTGTTTGATTTTGTCAGCAGTCAGTGCACTTTTATTTTCTTCAATCTTTTGTAACATCAGGTTACATTGAGCAATTCCCTGGTACATATTGAGCCATAGAGTCCTGAAATGTCCTTCTTTGAAATCCAGGACAGACATCATCACATTTTGTGCAAAACCGCCGCCACGGATGAAAACCGTTTCAGCCAATGCATCATAACTAAACTCAGGTGCAAAATAGCCGTTGTTTCCGGCTACTATAAATTTGTAACAAGCATTAACTCCTCCTTGAACTTCAGTTTCGTTGGTATAGAAAGTACTTGCAGAAGGGGAATCCAGTGGATAGCGCTCGAGCGCCTTATCACAACCAGTAAAAAGCATAAACACCATAAGGGGCATATATATTAAGTTCTTCTTCATCTTTATCTTTTTTAGTTATCTATTGTTATAAAAATTCTATTTCCACTCCAAATGTGTAAGTTGACAGTATCGGTACATAATTATTTGTACTTTCAGGCGATTCCGGGTCTATCCCTACCGGCATTTTACTCCATGTAACAACGTTATTGCCGCTTACAAAGAATCGTACATCCGCGATGCCGGCCTTTTTCACCAGTTGAGCTGGCAAAGTATATCCTAGCTGAATATTTTTCAAACGCAAATAGGCTGCATTGATAAGCCAGAAGGAAGATGGCTGTAGGTTGTTTGACTGCTGATTAATTGACAGGCGGGGTGTGGTTGCATTTGGATTAGGGTTTGCTTCTGACCACCGATCAAGGTGTTGTACCAGCAGTGTGGATGCATTTTGGAATGGATAAGCATCCCAACCCGCATCATAGGAATCATGTTTTCCCACTCCCTGTAAAAACAGGGCAAAGTCAAATCCTTTATAGGCAGTATATAGATCAAGAGAATAAGTATACCGGGGAATTGGATTTCCAAGAACAACGCGGTCACTACCTGTTATTTTATTATCAGCATTTAAATCTTTATAACGAACATCCCCACCCTGCAATTTTCCAAACTGCGCCACCGGATAAGTTCTCGCATCCTTGAAGGAAGGGAAAAGACCATCTGCTTGTAAACCGTAATAGGCATCAATTGGTGAACCTACCTGTAATACATGGGTGCCATTTATCTGCGGGCCAAGCCCGCCCAGATTAGTGATCTGATTTTTTACGTCAGACAAAATACCCGTAACCTTGTAATAGAATTTTCCAATGGTATTGTTGTGTGAAATAGTTATATCATAACCTTTGTTTTCTACAGAACCTGCATTTTGCTTTGGCGAGTTGGCATAACCCATTACTCCGGGGATAGCCATATTGAGCAGAATATTTTCTGTTTGCTTCTTGAACCAGTCAAAGCTTACCTCTAGTTTTCCTTTAAAGAAAGATAAGTCGGTACCAAGGTCAATCATGCTGGTCGTCTCCCAGGTAATATCATTCAAAGCATAATTAACGGGAGCGTATCCGGGATTCAGCACACCACCAAAAACTGTGTATCGATTGGTTGCGATGTTCATGGCAAAAGGGTAATTTGATCCCAAGCCGGATTGATTTCCCAGCTTACCCCAGGAAGCACGCAACTTACCATTTTGCAGCCAATTGATATTATTCATAAAATTCTCTGAAGAGAAGCGCCAAGCACCGGAGAAAGATGGGAAAATTCCCCATTTATAACCGTTGGCAAAACGGGAAGAGCCATCATATCTAACATTGGCTTCAAACAGGTACTTACCAGAATAGGCATAGTTCAAACGACCAAAGTACGACTGTAAAGCCCATTGGGTGGTATATCCGTTCGTAATTTGTCCGGTAGGATCATATGCATTGATCTCTTCAAACTGCTGGAAATTATTTCCCTGCCTGCTTCCGTATAATTCATTAAAATTATTGGTAAGGTACTGGTAACCTGATAACAAAGTTATATCATGCCGACCAATGGATTTAGTATAGGTCGCCAGTGCGTTGAGATCATTTTCATTCGTTACATCCCTTGTTTCATACATACTTGCCAGTGCACTCGGTTTATATATCACAACGCCGGTTTTGTAATCATAAAGAGATGTCTGTTTGGTAACACCCTTGTAAGCGTCAGTATTTATTTTCGGGGTGTATGAAAAAAGAAATTGCATTCCTTTAAAAGGAGTTATTTTGGTATAGATCCTCGCAAGGATTTCCTGATAATCTTCGTATCTCATGTTCAGCTTATCAAATATCGTTTGCATAGTGTGGGGTGTTCCTGCATAACTAGATCCCCAGACGCCATTTGAATAACGTGTAGGGTAGATGGCAGGTTGTCTTAGCATCCCTTCAATTTCAGTACCGGGGGCCGCATCATTTATATGCGTATTGCGAGAGGAAAGATCGAAGCCAAATTCTAAGTATTTACTTACCGTGTAACTGTTGTTGGACCTAATACCATAACGCTTGTAGTCCGTGTTGGGTAGATTTGAATTCTGCATAGTGAAGTTCAATGAAGTATTTGAATTAAACTTCCCATTACCTACAGAGAACCCCAGGTATTGTTGGGTCTGGGCTGCGGTATTCTTATAAGTTTCCCGTATCATGTCAGAATTTGGATAGGCATCGCGATCCGTTGCATTTTTCCATGTATTGATTTTATCAGTGCTATACACAGCCCCACCTGCAACACCTGCATCATTGCGCAAATCATTCCCGTTGGCTTCATTATAGAGCGTCATATAATCCCATGCGGTGGCATTTTTAGGAAGGTTCAAAGGCTTTGTAAAACCAACGGAACCTTTATAGGTTACCATAACCTTGTCGGATTTCCCTCGTTTGGTGGTAATCAGAATTACACCATTTGCCGCACGTGAACCGTAAATAGAGGAGGAAGCTGCATCCTTTAGGATGGATATACTTTCAATGTCGTTCGGATCTACCGCATCTACGGAAGAAGCAACTCCATCAACTAACACCAACGGATTGTTATCATTGATAGTACCAATACCCCTGATACGAATTGAAGTGTTCTCTTTACCGGGCTTACCATTATTAGAAGTAACTGTTACCCCGGCTGCCATGCCTTGCAAAGCCTGCGAGGTCTGAAGCGTGTTTCTTCTTGCAAGTGATTCACCCTTTAATGCTACGATAGAACCCGACAAGTTAACCTTCTTTTGGGAACCATAACCTACTACCACCACCTCGTCCAAATTACCATTTGCCCGAATAAGCTCTACGGATAATTCTTTGCCGAAAACGGGCTTTATTTCCACAGTTTGATAACCTATCCCGGAAATAACAATTAATTTACCGTGTGGTACACTAATAGCAAATGCACCATTACCATCAGTAATGACTCCTGATGTTTCTCCTTTAATTGAAACAGAAGCACCATCCACGGCTTTTCCATCAACTGTTTTTACAGTACCCTTAATTACAGCATTTTGGGAAAACACTTTTACGGTACTTAGCTGAAAGAGTAAAAAGAAAATAGTTAGTGCAAATAAAGGAGTCAATTTTTTCATACAGCAATTGTTTAGTTATTTAGTTATTATAATGCAATAAATCTTTTCGATATACCTATCTTGAAGATTAGTACATAATAAAGGTATTCTTAATCATATTACCATATTAAAAGGAAGTAAAGCAATAATCAATAATATCTATCGAAAACGATTCCGCAATCCTTTTCGATAGATATACTATTTTTTTGAAGGGGATTATTATTGGAAAAATTCAAGGGGAAGTGATAAAAAAAATGAAAACGCTTCTGGATTTATCACAATATTATTTCCATGTTAACCTCAAAGTCTTTTCCAATAGGGATCACACAAAACTACAACACCGCCAAAAGCGACTAGCTAGTGTACACAAAAATGAATAATTCTTCCTGACTGCTAATTAACGTATCACATACACCACCAGCGAATCCTCGCTCTTACTGAGTTGTTTCCTTTTTCTTTACGCCAAATGGATAAGTTAAATTTTATTTGACTTTGGTTTGCAGCAGTGGTTGGAAATTTTCTTTACTCACCAGCAGGATAATTTCTGCGTTTTCTATATACTTTAGAGCCTATATATTAAAGGATGTAACTGGTGGTAATTGATGAGCATTTACGGATTTAATTATAAAAGGCTCGCCTGTAAGGATTTCCATCTTCAGCCAACACAATCGTTTATTTTTCATAGCCACACTTACCAGGACTTGCCTTCGGCTCAGGTCATTAAAATATGCAATTATCAGCCATTAGGTAAAGCAGAAAATACCCGTCTTTCACCGTCGCAACTTGGTAGCAACATTCCGGTATTGAGTCGACATCACTCAACGACGTTTCCATAACTAGATTTTTACCTTCTCTTCAGTATAAAAAGTATTTGCATTAAACTACCTGACACCCTTACTGTCAGTTAAAAATTGTTGCCGGTTTTTAATGGCATCATCTCCCTGCCCAATGCAGATATAAGATGCTGTACCCGTATAGTTAGAGCTGTCTGATTAACTTGAGTCAATTTTCGGCCAGTGGTCCACAGATTTTCTACCAAAATACTGTCTTTATTGATATGGGGTGGGAGTGGAACAAAGCATACAAAGCCAATAAATGCGAACAGTGGCGGTGCGACATATACGGACTGGCAACTTCCTTATCGGGCGTTCGCCGAAGATCAGTAACATCAGTTCTACCTACATGAAAATTAATTCCGTTATGTTTTTGAGAAGCATACACTACCATACCTATATGACCTATATGACCACTACCTGTAAACTTTTCCTCGGTACTATTTCCCCCCAACAGCAGGTATTTTCAGTGGAACCGCGACATTAATGGAATATTGCCTATGATTTATCCCCAATGCGCCAAACAATAAAACCGGCAATCCATTTTCGGTGTATAAGCAGGGCCGTTCCAGTTTGTCTTCTGAAAGAGTTCCATCATCCATCTGTACGTGATTGGGCATTACTTTGGGATATTTTGTTGGCAGCCAATCAATCCCATTTGTCGAACTAAGCAAGGCCAACGCACCTGCCTCCCCTGTAAACTTTCCTACCACATCCCTTACGATGGCATAATTGCTTTTTTTGTAGCTCCATAAATAAGGGTCTTCTGCAACCATCCATTCTTTGCCTCCATCCTTCGCTTCAAAAACAGGTGACGGGTGTTTCACAAAAGGTCCCAATAACGATTTTGAAAAGGCTACACCAAATCTTACCCGGCCTCCTTTCATGGTGCCATTTTTCGCTACTTGTTTGTAGATCAGGATTACTTCCCCCTTTGAATCAACCGTGATAGCAGGATTGGATACCAACAATGCATCATAAGCAGTTGAATCTTTACTGACATCCAAGACGGGCTGATCAAAGCGTTGCCAATCTCCTTCAGGATCATCCGTTACTGCTACGCCTATTCGCTGGTTGTTTCGGTATTCCCACCAGTTGGGGTTATCGTATGATGTGTTTGGTTGAACAAAAGATCTGCCTGTTGACCCCATGTAAAAAAGATAGTATTTCCCATTATACTGAATGACGGCTGGATTATGGGTACAAACGCCATCCCAATATTGATTGCCACGTGCCGGAAAAACTACTTTTACATGGCGATAAGGACCTTCGGGTTTGTCTGATTTTGCCAGGGCTATTTCAGAATTTGTAATCCAGGCTTCATGGCCACACGCTTTTGGCCATCGGCTATACAACATATAAAACTTTCCGTTTTTGCCCTTTGTAACAGAACCGCACCAAATATTGTAGTTGGAGTCAACGAACTTATTTTTTTCAGGAAGCGGTTGCACCATGGAACTGATATCAACTTCATCCATTGAAACCAGGTTGCCTTTTTTGTCCAGTTTAGGATACTGAGCAAATGAGGGAATACAAAAACCAATCTGCAAAAACGTAAATACAATTTTCAGGGCATTTTTAAACTGTAAAGAAAACATGTCTTAAAAGTTTATATTTAATAAAAATTTGCTTCAGGTAATAGCTTCAAAAGCACTATTTTACAAATTCTGGCTGAAGAGACGTCCATATTGCATTCTTCCTGGGTCCATTGGCAGTCCGCAAAATTAATGTTCATCCATCTGTATCTTCTGTTGATCGAGTTTCAGGTTTCCAGAAGTCTAACATCGAAATATACGCATCGTTTTGCCTAAAAGGAATGACGACGAATTTGCTCCGTATGCTTTCCACGCCTTTATTTTAAGGGTATCTGTACATTGTACGAATGTCCCTGCGTTTCATTTACGGCACAAAGCAAAGCCACCAGTTTGCCATTTTCGAAGAACAACTGCGGCCTTTCCAACGCTTCCAGTTTTTGGGTGCTTCCATCTGCCCATTTAATATTTAAGTCAGACACCAGAGGGTGTTTGGCCAGTTTCCAGTCCAATCCATCAAACGAATAAAAAAGCACCAGGCTTCGGCCTGCATTCGTAAAAGAGCCTTTCATATCTTTTACTATGGCATAATAGCAATTATCCTGATACCAAACAAAAGGGTCCTCTGCCGGAAAGTCAACATCTTCGACGGTAAAAACGGGTTTGTTTTGCTTTAGGAATGGCCCTTCCGGACGATCGGCAATAGCTGTGAGATGAACCACAGGGCCACCAAAAGGTTGTGGTTTTTTACGGGCAACTGCTTTATAAACCATCAGGAAGCGGCCATCAGGCATTTGTGTCACCGAAGGATTGGCCACCATCTGTGCATCATGGGCAGTGGTGTCAGAAGAAATATCAATGATAGGTTTATCAAACCGTTTCCAAGGTCCGTTAGGGTCATCGGCAATGGCTACCCCGATGCGCTGATTGTTGCGATGTGTCCAGTTCAATTGCGGGCTGGTTATTTTCCCATCTCCAAAATTTCCCACATAGTAGAGGTAATATTTCCCGTTGAAGAAATGAACCGTCGGATTGTGTGTGTACATTCCATCCCAGTATTCAGCGCCACGATGTGGTAACGCGATATCTTTAAACTTAAACGGGCCAAAAGGCGAATCGGAAACAGCATGAGCAACTTCTGAACTAGTGACCCAGGCCGACATTCCATACCTACGTGGCCATCGGGAATAAAAGAGATGGTATTTCTGGTCGATATGCGATTTGACAAGCGTACCGCCCCAGATATAAGAAGTATCGCTTATGAATTTCGCCGACATGGGTATGGGTTGAATCATACTACCAATATTTAAATCCTGAGCCTGGGTATTTACCACCGCAAACGACAAAACAATGCAACATAATGCTAGCGGATTTACATTAACTATGCGCTTCCTATTCATTTCTATTTTTTCATTTTTCATGCTAAATATTTTAAAATTTCTGTTATTTAAAGTGTGGCTTAAAACATTCTGGGGCTTTATTTTAAACCTCTTATTAACGATCTGCTTCACTACTTGCTCTTCCCCTTCGAGCTGCCAAAATACTACTTCAAATCTAACCATCGACTAACTACGCTACATTCATCGACTTTTCGAGTCTCAACATAGACTGCAGGGGATAGTGCCATAAGTCATCTTCGAAAAATACTTACACTATTTTAACTTCACTTTCATAATCCTCTGCAAAGCATAAGACAATGAAGTTTTTTAGAGATGCTCAATTCTGAAAGGAAATAATGCACGAGTTTAACTTTTTGACAGTTTTTGCATCCCACCAAATTTCAATATCAACCATCCAACTGGATGCAGAAACGCCATTACAATAAACCACCATGAATACCCTTGACCCTGAACAGCATCTAACACTGGACTAAGAAGAGCATGCAACCCTTTATCTAAAAATCCAGTTGCTTTTGAAGAAGTTCCGGAAACCATTGCCGCCACTATTGTGTTCATGAGAATCCCCCCAATTGTACTACCTGCTGCTACAATACTAAATACGGTTCCGAGGGAATGCTTTGGTACTACATCTAATACCAACGAGCTGATATTAATTAACCAAGCCAGAGAAGCCATTACCGCACATATAGTAATTGTCATTGCGAAATTCAAACCTGTTACCTGGCTGATTAATGGAGAAAGTGGCATTATACAAGCGCAGCCAAGCATGACCCATAACCTGCTTTTTACAGGCGCTACTCCTTTCTTCACAAGACGGCCCGACAGCCACCCTCCGAGCAAACTTCCAACACCCGCAGCTGCATAAATAACCCAGGTGATTTTCAACTCCTCTTGTGAAAGATGCCTGTCACTGCTTAAATATTTGGGAAACCAAAACTGATAAAAATACCAAACCGGGTCAGTGACCAATCTTCCAATCAACAACAACCATGTACCCCTGAATAAGAATACCTGCTTCCACGACCAGGTATTTTCTTTTGCTGAATCTGCCGGATCATCTGATGCAGCATCATCGTTGATGAGTTGAAGTTCAGCTTCAGTAATCAATTTAGATTTTTTCGGTTGCCGATATACCATTATCCATGGAATCAGCCACACCAATCCAGCCATACCGGTGAGTATGAAAGCCAGCCGCCAACCGGTCCCCTGTCCAAGCCAATTAGCAATAGCGGGCAAAGTGGAAGCATAATTGTAAGTGGCCAGCGGAATTACAATATAAGGCGCTATTGTTGCTCCAATGGTTGCTCCCATTGTATAAAGCCCGATAGCAAAAGCCCTTTCCTTTTTTGGAAACCATTCAGACACGGCCTTAGATGCAGCCGGCCAAATACCTGCCTCCCCTAAACCTAACGCAAATCTGTAAACACTTAAAGAAGCGATACTACTTGCTGCAGCGGTAAGGGTATTTGCAATAGACCACCATGCTACAAAAACAAACATGCCTTTTCTTGTTCCTATTTTATCAGAAATGCGTCCGGACAATAAATACGCTATGGTGTATGCAATAAGGAAGATGTTTACTACATTGGCATAGTCCTGCTCATTCATATTCAAATCCTTTTGAATAGTAGGCGCTAATGACGACAAGGTTTGCCTATCAATATAATTCAGTACTGCGGCAAAGAAAAGCAGCACCACAATCCACCAACGCAAATTTTTTATTTTCATTTATTGTCTTTTAATCATTATTGAGCATACATTATTAAGTTAATCGTAAACTGTCATAGTGAATAGTCACTGGTGAGTGGGCAAAATATGAGAAGTCTGCAATCATCGACCGCTATTCACCATTCACGAGCCATAAACCGATGCGCCAATTCTCACTTTATGTAGCATTAGTTCCAAATCGGGCGTAATACCGACTTTTGAAAGGTTGCATCCCACCCGGTGTCGTTACAAAAAGGCTTTGAGGAGGTAGGTATATCGAAGAAATATGCTTTCAACCCAGCTTTCGAAGCAGATATATTCTGCGCCAGCAATATAAGTGAAAGCATAGCAAAACACATACACCTACGAATCTCAGTATGGCAATTTTTATTAGAAAGAGTTTAATCATAATATCTTTTAATTTGCTTAAGCTAAAGCAGATCGCTAAAAAACCAACTAGCACATATTTGCTGATTGTACGTAATACTATGCATTCAGCTTAACTTTAAAGTTTACAACTTAACCTTATAACTTTCACTCCATTCACTTTGTATTTCGTATTGTTCAAACACGCACATCCTTACATAATAAGTTACCCCTTGCTCAAGATCGGGTATATAACAGGCGCCTTTATTTTTTATCTGCACGGTATGTGTATTCAATGAAAAATCCGGCTTGGTACTGTATTGCACTTCATAGCGATATTCGCCTTTTTCACTACTATAACCTATGCTGATTCCATTTTGAAATGCAGTCACGCCCTTAATTACAGGTGGCAACTTACCATAGCTTTTAATGGCTTCATTGTGAATACTCGATTTGGCTTCACCAAAACTATTGATGGCTAAAAGTTGTATTTGGTAAACCTTGCCAATATTATTTCCGCCTGATAATTTATCAGTTTCAATATAGTTATCAATGGTATTTACTGTTGAAATATTGAGTTCATTTTCGCCATACAACAATTTATATTCGGTTGCAAAATTTACGTGGTCAAAAACAACCCGTATTTTGTTTCCATCGTTAAAAACTGCTCTTATAACCGGTTTCTGTGGAACAACATAATAGATGGTGGTATCCATCAATGTATAGTTGGTAGGACTTACCAATGATATTTTTCTTGCAGCGATTTCCTGGTTAGTTGCTTCATGTTCAAATGATTTGGTAAAAGCAGCATCTCCGGGATTTACTGTTTCGATGATAATGGTGGATTTCTTTATTGACTGCCCCTCCTTTCCAATATCTTCACAAACCAATTTATATTCCCTTAAAGTGTAAGCGGGTAAATCCAATTTGTTTCGTGGCTGAAGATTCACTTCGGTATTATTGTTATTATTTTTTACAGTCAGCAACCTGAAGGGTGCGAATTCTTTTCTGATAATTTCAAATGCCCTTTTTTTATTCCCGTAAACATCCACCAAGCCCCAATCCCTATTTTGATCTATTTTACTATCCCATGAAATATTGGAAGTACGGTAATCACTTCTGTAATCATTGTATGTCCATAAGGAAGCCCCAAAGCAATACTCCCTGTCACGAAACTCGTTGAACATTTTTGGAAAATTTCCGGTGGAAGTATTGATGTCTTCACCGATTAAATTACCTCCACATTCCGAAATAAAAATTAATTTACCCGGCTGGTTGTTATGCACTAATTCAACATTCTTCCCCCACCCGCCATAGGTATTATAGGGAACAAAATCTCCAAATTGGGAAGGATCTTCCTTTTGATTATTTGCCGTATGGGAAACCAACACCACCAGTCGTGAATTGTCGAGACTATCTTTCACAAACTGTATCGCCTTTTCTCCATATTCCATCACTTTTGTATTCCTTCTTTTGTCACCAATTTCGTTGCCTACACACCAGCCGATAATAGAAGGATGATTGAAGTGATTGCTGACCAATTGACGCATCCATTGCCTTGCAATTGGATTGGCAGGATCCGTTAGTTTGGTAGTACCCCAAAGCGGTATCTCAGCAATTACCAATATGCCTTTTTCATCCAGGTAATCATACACATCTTTGGGCAGGGGCATATGTGAAAGCCGCGTAATGTTTACACCGAGTGTTTTCATATTATCAATGTCCCGTTTAAAAACCTCCGGTTGTAGCGTATTACCTGTAAGCCGGTCATCAGCTACCCAGTTAAGTCCCATCGCCCTTACGGATTCTCCGTTCAGTAAAAACTTGCCATCGGCAATTTCCACTTTACGGATACCAAAACGATCTTTTATTTCATGAATGATGGTATTTCCTTTTTTTATTTGAACTTTCAGGTTATACAAATTTGGAAAATCGAAGTGCCATAATTGAACATCTTTTGCGGCGAGCGAAAAATTAATTTCCGCGTTATTAAGATTACTATTCACTACTGATATTTTCTTCGAACCGCTTTTAATCAGCTTGCCTTTAAAACTAAGTTCATACATTAAATCAACCACTTCATTTACCTTGTTACCATTAAAGATAGCCGCATTGAAAGTTATTGCAGCAGTGCCCTTTTTAAGATCCGGTGTAGCTGTTATTTTTACAGATTCAATGTGTATTGGATCATCCACCAGCAATGTTACCGGACGCCTGATGCCACCCCAACTCCAGTAAGCACCACTTCTAAAACTATTGTCGGCACATACCACCAAACAGTTTTTTGCCCCAGTCTTTAATTGTTCGCTGATGTCAAAATATGTGGAAAAGAATCCACCGGTAACATCGCCAATCAATTGATCATTCAACCAAACTTTGTAGTTGATGCCGACTGCTTCAAAATTCAACCGCACGCTTTTTCCGGTTATACCAGCAGGCGAATTAAACACCGTTCTATACCATCCCTTACCTGTAAAATCGGCGTACTCATTTCGGATATCCCAATTACCCGGCACGGGCAACTGATCCCAACCGGCATCGTTATAGCTGCGGTTAAACCATTGCTGCGTTTCTCCCTTGTCGTAATAATCTGCTTTAAAATTCCACATTCCATTGAGGGAAATTTTTTGTCCGGAAATTGATTCCATATTTAAACCTGGTGGAATTTGCTGCGCAAAAAGAAATGACAGACTCCCAATAAAATACGCAAGCAGAAAAACACTGATTGAAATTATTCGTTTCATGATATTGTAAAAATTAATTTTTATACCGTTTTTAAATTTGTCAAAGAGGAATGATGCACCAATAATTATTTAGCTAAACATTTGTAAACATATTTCGCCACCTTTTCTCCAATATCATTTAATCCATCCTGGTTGTAATGCACATTGTCTTTCATCCAATTTCGTTCAAAGAACAGGTTGGTGTCTTCATACGCTACATATACCCGTTTCATTTTTTTGGCAACGGCCGCCTGTATCTCCCTAACGATATCATTGCCTGCTTTGGGCCTGCCTGACTGGTATCCTGTTTGAACAATAAAGAAAGGAAGTCTTTTACCATACCTGTTCTTGAAACGTTTGATCAAACTTTCTAAGGATGCTTTAAATGCTTCGCCTGTTTCTTTGCCATCGTTGATGGCATTGGCATCCCGCTCGCCCTGCATCCAGATGATACCCGTTAATAGAATGCCTGATTTATTGATTGCCTTGTTTGTTTTTTCAACGGCATCAGTAAACAATTTCCCACTGGTATCCCATGTGCCGTAATTGTCCAGTTCTGCATTTTTGCTACAGGAACTTCCACCCCTTGCTGCCATTAACACAACTACTTTTTCCTGAGTTAATCCATTCAACGCTTTTGCAAAAGAAGGAAGCATGGTTCCTCCTTTGTTAGTCGTTTCCAGGCTTTTCCACTTTTGTCCGGCAGGATCTTTTAATAATTTTATTGAATCCAACAACACATCGTATTCATAGGCATTTATACATACATTCAGGTTACTCTTTCTGCTATCGCCGTGCCCAACTGCATTGCTTTGTCCGGCCAATAGAAACGACTGCTGTGCATGCACATGATTACTTATCAATAAGAAAATAAACAATAGGTTTTTAAATGCAAGTTTCATGATCGGTATTAGTATTGATCCATCTTTATTGAAATAGCAACATTGTAATTTTCGTCTTTCCCATATACTGCACAAAACAACATCTTAGGTACACCGTTCTCAATCCATCACTGCGACCTTTAGAGCAATGAATTTTTATTTTCCGCTAAATGATACTCTCCTCCCCGAATTAAAATAAAAATATCTCTATATACCCCGTTTTTAAAACTCTTTACTGCTGCTTTTGCTTTTTTAATACTTGCAAAAGGTCCATCCGTTCTATCAGCATTTGGCTCGGATAATTTCCCGGACCACCGATCATTCCCAATGGTTGAAACAAAAAAATCTGCATAGGGCTTATTTGTATTTTGAGCAACACAAACTGAGGCTATTACAAATGAAAAAAATGAAATAATGATCGATTTAAAAATGGTCATTTTCCTGATTTTCACTCTATACATGCAAGTAATTATTTTTGAATCCATATCCTATAACATTTTTGAATGTTATAAAAAATATTAATTAAGTTTATATTTTAAGAAACTGTTAGATTTTTCATTTGGCTCTATCCACCCATTGATAGTATTATTTTTTCACCTCCAATACTGCCTGTTTTTTAAACCCCGAGTATCCGTAGGAAGCAGTTACCTTATGAAATTGCCCTGGCGTGTAGGCTGCACTGAAAGTACCGGTATCAGGTCCTGTCTCTTTTAATTGGTATTTAATTGTTGGCGCATCTTCCTCTTTTAGTTCAACCCAAGCTTCATCTACTTTATCAGGATGAAGATTTAATGGCGCCTTTAGGCGAATAAATACCTTTTTAAGCTTACCTACATGTGTTATTTTTTTGCCTGCGGCATTAACGAAATAAATGGCAGTACTGTGTAAAGATGAAAAAGTCAATGTTGCCATCCAGCCTCTATTGGAGATAGCCCATCCTTCAGTGGCGTAAGCGTTTTTTCCAATTTTATCCGTGGCCGTATCTGCCATTTTACCATCTACCTTTTGATTCATTCTTGGAAAATCTTTATCCAGCGGTGTGCCATCTAACGTGCCTCTTACAAGGCCCAATTGACCATATCCATTTGGATGCGAATCAGGCCATCCGTATTCTACGCCTTCCCAATATCCATTGAGCGCTACTCTTTCTTTACTTTTATTACTTAAGTGAGCTCCCAGAGGATTCAGGCCAAATACAAAATTCACCTGGCTCCATGCCAGTTCCCTTAATTGTGGTTGATTAAGTAAATAGGCTGCAGCAAATAAACTCCCCCCCAATGCAGGAGCGCCACCCAGTTCTTTGGTCTTTGGGTGAGCCCTTTCCGTATCATTGTGTACCCTGTATTGCCAGGGATTGGTGGTTTTAGCACTAATATGATTGGCCCAGGCTGTCAACTTTTCTTTCGTACCTTTTGGTGCCTTATCGGGTACCGTTAGTAGAAAAAAAGCCAGCGCTTGTGGTGTAATATGTTCGGCATTTCTAATCCACCACATATGCCTGGGATTGTTAAAATCCCAGTTTTTAATAATATCTTCAGCACTTAGCTGTGCCCATTTTAAAAACTGTTCCGGCTTGCCATCAGCTTCGTTTTTTTCGCAGAGGTACATGAATAGATTGCTGAATACCGATTGCCCGAACGCATTGCCCATCTCATTGAATTCCTGGTACCCCGAGTCAACCCATTTGGTACTATAAGTCCAATACCTTACTACCTTATGCCGGTCGTAAGCGGTCCATTTTTCGAGGCATACCTTTCTGTATGCCTGGTATTTTTCTGCTGACAAGTATGGCTTTAAAAAACTATGGTAAGCAGCACAGACTGCTGCAAGCTGATCGAGTGTATTCCAATAATCATAATTCATTTTGGCGCTATCCTTATATCCCAACCAGCCATGCCTTTCTGCAACGGGCCCGTTATAATTTATATGATTGTACGCAAATTCGGCATGCCATAAAATCAGTGCCACCAGGTCCGGCATCTTCCCTTCGCCCATTTCATTTTTCCAGTTATCAAACAACGCAGGGTTACTGGCATAAAACATGGTTTCAAAAACAGTTTCCAATCCGTAAGCGCCACAGTCTCTTGAAGGTCCTCCACCGTACACCTTTGCTTCATTTGAATGAACCGGATCTGTTGAACCTCGAACATCCACAAAAAAATCATAGGCTAATTTGGAGGAGATTAATTCGAGGTAAAAGGGGGCAATTTTAAAGGGAACCGACGACTGCAAACCATTCACCTTGATTATATATTCAGATACATGATCAACCGGATTGAACAAAGAAAAATCCCCGCTGTAATTTTTAATGATTCCTTTAAAGACCGTTTTACCAGTGGTAGCAGATACGATTTCAAAGCCGGTTTTATCAGCAATACCCCAGGCAACAAAACGTTTGGATTCACCTGAATTATACCCTGCCTGGTTTACCAACACTCTTTTGAGGGCTGATTGCTGGGCAGAAATACTTTGGTTGGCGGCAAAAAGGAGTATAAAAATAACAATGCGGGTGATAAATTTATTTTTCAACATACGACTTATTGATTTTATTTAATTCCTGATTCAAAACATATTCTTTTCCTGCAACCAGGTAGATTTCTTTTACCAGTTGCCCATACCTGATTTTAGCAGTAGCATTTTCTGCTGCTTTGAAAATTACATTTTCCAGATTTCCTTTTTTCCAGGTGATATCCACCCGAACATTTCCGCGTGCTATCAGTCCTTTTACTGAGCCCTCCTGCCAGGCATCCGGCAAGGCAGGTAACAGGTGGATTTCACCCAAATGGCTTTGCAGCAGCATCTCCACTACCGCTGCCGTGTAGCCGAAGTTGCCATCTATCTGAAAGGGCGTATGCGCATCAAACAAATTAGGGTACAAGCCGCCATCAAACGAAAAACCTGAGCGCTCTACCGGCACTGGTTTTAACAACGTTCTCAATAATTGATATGCTTTGTTACCCTCCAATAAACGGGCATAAATATTCATCTTCCAGGCAGTGCTCCACCCGGTACTGACATTGCCTCTTGAGTCCAAAGATTTCTTTGCTGCCCTCGCCCAATCGGGCGTATAAATGGGACTGATTTGTTTGCCGGGATACACGGCAAACAGGTGTGAATTGTGCCGGTGATGGTCGGTAGAATCATCTACGTCATCCATCCATTCCTGCAATTGCCCCCACCGGCCAACCTGGGGACCCAACAAGCGTTTTTGCATGGAGGTTATTTTAGCACAGTAAGCCTGGTCTATTCCTAGTTTTGTTGCAGCCGCGATGTAATTACCAAACAGGTCGTATACAATTTGCTGATCATAGGATGCACCGGGGTAAGGTGATTTATCGCCTTCGTTTTTTCCTGGACCATGTTCCGGTGACCAGCCATATGGTGTAATTAATTTGTGATTTGGCCCTTCAACGAGGTGATCTTCCCAATATTCCGTAATCTCTTTTAATAGGGGATAGGCCCTTTTACGCAGGAAGGCAGTGTCATTTGTAAACGCAACATGTTCCCAGAGATGCTGACTCAACCAGGCGCTGCCGGGACGATGGATCCGCCAGGCTGAAGGCCCTCCCATGATATTATTGGTGTTGTAAATGATCCAACCTTTTTTTGTCTTCAGTGCGGAATCTGTTGATTTTTTTTGAATATATCCGATGTGTTCAATCCAATCGAAAAGAGGTAAATGGCATTCAGATAAACCTGTTGGTTCAGCCAGCCAATAATTCATTTCCACATTAATATTGGTGGTGTATTGTGCATACCAGGCCGGTTTAAATTCATCATTCCAGATTCCCTGGAGATTGGCGGGCAGTCCACCAGGCCTCGAAGAACTGATGAGCAGGTATCTTCCATATTGAAATAATAATGCTTCAAAATCAGGATCGATGGCGCCTTTGTTGTAGGCTGTAAATCGTTCTGTGATATCCAGGTTATTTTGTTTCCCCAACTTTAATTCCACCTTGTTAAACAGGCGACTAAAATCAGTGACGTGGCTGGCAAATAATTGAGCATATGTTTTTGTAACAGCGCCCAACAGTTGTTGTTCGAGCTTATTGTGCGGTGCTTCGCCTTTGAATTGAACCAATGGATCATTCACAAATGAAGTTCCTGCAACAAGGTATAATTCGATCTCGTTTGCATTTTTAACCTCAATACCCGTGCTGTCTTCAGTCATGCGGCCGCCTTTTAGTTTCACCAGCAGTTGGGCTTCATATTCCATGTTATTTTCTAGAAGTTTCCCTTTAAAAATTAATTTGGAACCATTTACAATAGTTTTTGACTGGTGCGCATCATTAAGCATGATCTTGCAGGAAATTTTTGCATTGCCCTGGGAAGTATATTTCATAACCATTACCCGATCTGGGTTACTAATAAAATAAGTTCGGTAAAATTTGTTCTTCCCTGCGCTATAACTTATTTTATGAACCCCCTCATTTAATAGCAATTCTCTATGATAACCAACGACCTCCCCATGATTAAAATTAATCAGCACATTACCGAAAGGCTGATAATAACCCACCTTATTTGTTGTGCCGGTAATAAGTGATGATTCATTAAACTGGATGCGTTCATGGTTGGCGCCGCCAAAAACCATCGCACCTAAAAAGCCATTCCCCAGCGGTAAAGCTTCCAGCCAGTTATTTGCCGGAATATTAAATTTCATGGCCACCGGGATGGGCTTGGTTACCTGGCCCTGCAAACCTGCATTTAATAATAAAAATATTACCCCTAAAAAAAGCAATCGATGAGCCGGTTTATTCATTTGGTTTGTACTTTTTTTGTTATCAATATACCAGCTGGCAATAAAACACCATCACTATAAAATCCAAACGTTCCATGATTGCATGTTAGTTTTCGTAACACCTGATCGCAAAAATGGCTACTGGTGTATCTTTTGAAGGGTGATCACATTTCAATTGGAGCATGTCTGTAACCAGTGCCTCATCAAATAGGATGGTATTAAGCGATTGATAATTGTCTTCTTTTTTATACACTACGTTGCCCGACTGGTCGATGATTGAATAGTTTCTTACGCAAAAAGGCATTACCCGTTCGGGGTGGCCCAGCAATACCGATTCCATTGGATGGTCAAAATCTGTGTCGAAACAAATCTCAATGCATTTAATACGCTTCGGTCCACTCCAATTTAGTGTAACCGAGGGGGAAGGATCATTGTAATCTGCCACCCAAGCGTTCGGATGAGTCGTTGGCCTGCCAATACCATTGCGAATATTTTCAACTGAAAAAGGATAAAGGCCGTCTTCAATCTTAATGGCTAAATTTTGCCCCTCAGGCCTTCTTTTTGGGCACCAGAATTCAAATGCCTCTACTCCAATATCGTCGGTTGGAGATTGCTTTCCGTAATTGGATACTGCAACATTGATATGGTTAAAAACAGATAAAATTCCTGTAACCCTTTGTTCTGAAAAATGCAACGAAACCTGCGGGTTTTTGAGAAAGCAAATAAAAGCATACCCCTTTTCAGGCATTAACTGGTTAAAATTGAGTTGGATACAATTACGCCCTGGCGACATTTCAAATGACAATGTTTCCAAAATTGTTTCGGGAGTATAATTGTTAATGTTTCGGCTGATCCTTAGTTGCACTTCCAGCTTTGTCTCAATTTCCGCTTCCGTTTGAACAATCAATGTTGGAACTTTACCGGGTAACAAAGGAATTAGCTGACCAAAAGAAACTTCTAAAGTTTTAAACAAATTATCATCCCTCAGTTCATTTAAATGCAGTTCACTACTGGCAGTAAGTGTAGCGGCTGCGACAAGGTCGAACGAATCATTATGTATAATACCCGGTATAAAATGACCTGCTCTTAACAATGCCTGTTGTAGATTATTGATGTTTTCTTTTACCAAAAGCGTTGCGGGAATTAGACTTTTTGATTTGCACAACCAGGCAGCAGTACCTACCGCTTGACCAATACAACCGCAGGTTGCCATTACCCTTGTAGATGCGAAAGCAACGTGCGTTGAACTGATGATACGGCCTGCAAGAAAAAGATTTTTGACATTTCGACTGTATAAGGATCGCAATGGAATTTGATAAATACCTTTACTATGCCATTGATTACATCCGGGCTTTTCACTAAACACCCCATCCGCTGGATGAAGATCGATGCTCCATCCACCAAAGGCCACCGCATCAGCATGTACCCTTTGTTCAACAATATCTTGCTGGCGAATTATATAGTCACCTTCGAACCGCCTGCTTTCCCTTTTACCCGGGATGGTACCTACCCATTCAAGTGTTAAGTTTTCAGCATCCGGAAATTCCCCCGAATTTTTTATATGATTCCAAACTCCATACACCACTTTCCAAAGTTCCCATTTTATTTTTTCGGTGTCATGCACTGTATCCAGTCTGCCACCATACTCGATCCACCAGAGCCTGCATCCAAATTCATTTGTATTAAATCCTCTGTAACGTGGTATTGCTGTAATATCCTTTAATGCATATGAAGGCGGAATATATTTCACCTTTTTACCCGTATCCTTTGTATAAAAATATAAGGAATGTCCCAGCAATTCACCATACTCTTTTGATGGAGCAAATTTTTCTCCAAATTCTTCCGTAGATTCGGCTCCCATTCTAAAAGCTGCGCCGGATAAAAAGCCAACTATCCCATCTCCCGATGCGTCTACAAATAGGGGCGCACTTAATGTATATTTAATCTGATTCTGACTGCAGAAACCTTCTACTGCGTAAATCCTGTCTTCTTCCTTTTTGAGCACATGATAGACTGACGTGTTTAGTAACAATGTAATATTATTTTCTTGAATCACTTTATCGAGGATAATGGTATCAAATATCACAGCGTTACCCTCCGGATTACGGTACATGTTTTCTACCAATAATTCATCAATAATTCCGCCCTCCCGTGACCATCGGTTGTTATTACCCATGTGAGAGGTTGCTCCCAGTACCCACAACCTTACCTCACTGGACGCATTCCCTCCTAAAACCGGTCTGTCGTTAACAAGCACAACTTTGAGCCCCAATCTTGCGGCCGCAATTGACGCACAAACCCCCGCAATACCGCCGCCTACAACAACCAAGTCGGATTCAATTTCCTTTTTTTTCAGATCCCTAAACAATTTTTCCGCATTAGTTATCATGTTTCGAATTATTGTAAATAAATAAAGTTTTTTAAGCCTCGAGCCGGTCAGCTACTCTCCAATATGCCTTCAGCATTTGCAGGATAGCGATAAAATTGTCTAGATAACACTGAAAAAATAAACGAAAAATACCAGTCAGTATGCCGTGATAACAAAGAAAGTATAAAAGCCAAAAAAAGTACCGAGACATAGGGAGGCAATTTAAATTTTCACAAATAAAATATATGATAACAAAATATTTTACCATTGTTATAAATAAACCTGTTAAAAGTATCATCATTAGCATAAATTTGAACTAACTAAAATATGCATTCCAAAATTTACCTATCGAAATCATTTGCGAAATCGTTTTCGATAGATACATAAATTAAATAGTATGCCAAGAGTTGTCTGCCCCAGGTGTGAAAAAGCTGAAACCGTTCAGAAGTCGGGTATCGTTCGCAAAAAGCAACGTTTCTATTGTAAGGATTGTAATTATCATTTCACAATATATCATGAAAGCATAAAATCAAGAAAAAAACAAAAGCCTAATTCAGGAGGTCAAACATCCTTATTGGATATTGCGAAAGCGGTGGGGGTATCTGTTTCAACCGTATCAAGGGCACTGAATAACCATCCTGATATCAGCGAAAAAACAAAAGTAGCAATAAAGAGCATTGCTAAAGAATTGGCATATGAACCGAACGCGCTTGCACAAAGTCTAGTTACAAGATCAACGCATACATTGGGTGTCATCATTCCAAATTTACATACTACCTTTTTTGCCACGATGCTAAGCGGTATTCAGCACGTTTCATCACAGGCAGGATACCGGGTAGTGATTTGCCAGTCAGATGACTTACATCAAACTGAAGTCGCCAATGTTCAGGCATTGATGAACAATATGATTGACGGATTATTATTCTGCCATTCGTTGGAAACTTCAACTTTTGATCATATAAAAATACAGTTGAGGCGAGGTATTCCAATTGTTCAATTTTACAGGGTATCACTGGAAGTAGAAACGCCCTGCGTTTTCTGCGAGGATGAAAACGGGGCTATCCAGGTAACGGAACACCTGATTGAAATGGGCTGTAGGCGTATTGGAATATTATTGGGGCCACCACATTTAATGATTTCTAAAAAACGATTAGAGGGGTACTACAAGGCCTTAAATAAATTCAAAATTCCCTTAGATCCAAAACTTGTAGCCAATGTTGATTTCAGCACCAAATCGGTACACTCTTCCGTAGATAATTGGTTGCATTTAGATGTTCCCGTTGATGCTGTTTTTTCCATTTCTGACAAAAGTGCCGTACAAACCATACAGTACTTAAAAAAACTCCACATCAAGGTTCCAGATACTGTTTGTGTAGCAGGATTTGGTAATGAGTATACTGGCGAAATCATTGAACCTCAGTTAACAACTTTTGATGTGCGTACGGGATTAATAGGTGAAAAAACCGCAAAGCTTTTATTGAACAGGATCATTGATCAAAATAGCACTTCAGAAAATGTTACAGTAAAAGGACACCTGATCGTAAGAGATTCTTCAAAGAGAGTGCAGCATTTATAGAACAATCTAATCTAATAATTAGATACAATGAATCATTAAGTCAATTAATCTGTCTTTTGGAGGTATGCTATTTCTTCTTATTTCAGCATATAGACTCTACGCTCACGGAGGTATGGGGCAAAGCCACATCAGGCAACAATAGCCCCGTTGTTAATGTTTGGATGCCTTGACTTCCGATTAACATTTGTTATTGTTGCTGTTCTTAAGTAATATAGAAAAAACACAAAGAACTGCAACAAATGAGCTTGGACATTTATCACCTACTGATAAACTGACGTTCCTGCAATTGAGCATTAAATTGATACGCCTTTCCACCTAAAAGCTCAATAGTTTTAGTCGTTCGACCGTATCGGATTCGGTAGGAGCCACTTTTTGCTGCCTTTAAAATGGCCTTTTGCAATTGCCCATCTTTCCAAAATAAACTCACTTCCACGTTGCCTCTGGCCTTTAAGCCCTTTATTAAACCCTGTCTCCACGCATCAGGTAAAGCAGGCAGTAAATCAATTTCACCGGTGTGACTCTGCAATAGCATCTCGCTTAAACCTGCCGTATAACCAAAGTTGGCATCAATTTGAAAGGGAGGATACGTGTCTAATAGGTTATAAGAAATACTATGTCGAAAAAGGCTTTGCACCATCTGATAAGCCCTGTTTCCCTGCTGCAGCCGGGCATACAAGTTAATCTTCCATGCACTGCTCCAACCAACACTGCTATCTCCGCGGGAATTTAAAGAAATCAGTGCAGCTTTGGCTAAAGAGGGACGGTGATGATCTGTAGAATCGTCCCAATCTTCCATCCATTCCTGCAACTGTCCCCACTGCCTATTTGTGGGCCAAGTAGTTTAGCTCGCATGACCTCTACTTTTTTGCGATACGACTGCTCGACATTTAACACTGAGGCAGCATCAAGATAATTTGTGAACAAATCATAAACAATCTGCTGATCATAAGAGACTCCGGGATATGGACTTTTATCACTTTCGTTTTTATGAGGACCATGTTCGGGAGACCAACCGTCAGGTGTAACTAGCTTGCCATCTGTACGTTCTACCAAATGACCTTCCCAGTATTCCACCAATTGCTTGAGCATGGGGTAAGCTCTCTTCCGCAGAAAATTCGTATCATTCGTAAAAGCATAATGCTCCCAGAAATGCTGCGACATCCATGCATTGCCAGGCCGATGCAAGCGCCATTTACTAGGTCCTCCCATAATATTATTAGTGCTATAAGCTATCCAGCCTTTCGTCGTTTTCAAAACAGAATCACCAGAATTTTTACTTACAGCAGCCAGGTTTTCTACCCAATCAAATAGTGGAAAATGGCACTCAGCCAAGTTGGTCACTTCAGCAGGCCAGTAATTCATTTGAACATTGATATTGGTAGTGTATTGCGAGTACCAGGCTGGCTTATATTCATCATTCCAGATCCCCTGTAAATTGGCAGGCAGACCGCCTTTTCGGGAAGAACTGATCAACAAATATCTGCCATATTGAAACAACAGGGTTTCCAATGCATGATCCCTTTGACCTTTGTTATAAGCTTCTATTCTTTTGTTGGTGGGTATACCCGGTGTTTCACCAAGATAAAACACAACACGACTAAACAACCTTTCAAAGTCATTTACATGATCCTTTTTTAATTCTTGATAAGATTGGCGAGACACACGACTAATTCTTTTTACTAACTCATCATGGGGATCTGCACCCAGCCAATTTTCTCCCGAATAAGGACGGAACGACGTTCCAGCTACAAGTGTCAATGTCAATTTATCAGCATTTTTAACAATGATGGAGCTATCAGTTCGTATTAACCTACCACCTGTACTATTTACCTGCAGTATCGCCTCGTACTTCATTTGATTTCCTAGTAAACCCTTGAATGAAATCCGATTTTTCTGAACCACAGAAAAAGATTGATGTGCATCTTTCATGACGATGTTGGCAGTAATAGAGTGAGGCTTTTCAGAAGAGATCTGCATCACCATTGCTTTCGCAGGATGACTGATAAAATATTCGTGTTTAAAATGAATGCCGTCCGCAACATATTCGGTGTGATGAAGCGCCTGGTCCAGCAATAGCATTCTCTTATAATTTCCAACAGTATGATGTTTCCAGTGGATAAAGATATTTCCGAAAGGTTGATAGCTTCCTACAACTTTAGTAGTGCCGGTTACTAGAGAGCTTTCATTGAATTGGATCCTTTCTGTTGCTGTACCTCCAAAAACCGTTGCACCCAATGAACCATTACCCAATGGTAATGCCTGAAGCCAGTTTGCAGCCGGCGTATCGTACCATAACGTTTGATTCTGAATACCGCGTTCTTTACCATTTGTTTGAGCAGCAACTGATAAACACATTATTACACTACAAACAAATAATTTTAAAGCTTTGTCTATCAACATAATTTTTATTCTTAAGAATATATTAATTACCCTTGTGGCATTGGCAATTTTTTAAACTCTCCATTTTTTAAACCAATCGTCAAACTTCAACAACTTCAACGTCGTGTATTTTTAAAAATGGTAAAACTTTATCGTTGGTCATAATAATCTTTCATCATTCTTTTAGTTAAATAATATCTTTTTATTTACGTCTTTTTAAATGTACATATACCGCAAATACGAATAAAGGCAAGTTATTGGGACCGTATACGAAAACAATGTTGAGTGGGTTGTACAAATAAGCCTATTTAGTAACAGGTACTCTTTTTTGACTTCGGCATCGAAGTACTGAAAAATAATGACGCTACCACCAATACAATAGCTGCAATAGCGATATATAAAGATTTCACCGTGCCGGGTAAAAAAACCAGCGAGGTTACTAAAATAACAAGTGAATTGTAGTTTCGATTTTTCATTTCAAAAATTCCTGGTAAATCGTCTGTACGTGATGATCTTTTATAAAAATATTTTTCCACCACCGGCGCTACCCGGTTATTTTCATTGGCTGATTACCAAATAACAAATAAAGAATGAAACCGGCTTGCTTTCTTATCTAAAATTGTCTTTCCATTCAATTATATTAACATTCTCTATTTTGCCGCTTTTACCATAAACCTTTTTATCGAAGGAACAAAACCTGCTTTTTTACCAAAAATTGAATCATCCAGACCTTCAACAAAAAAATCCGGCTGCAAACAGCCGGATTAAAAGATGGCATATACTGAATGTGTCCAAAATCATGGAGTCTTTAATACACTTATGGTAGGTAGCCAGTCCGCTTATTTTGGCCATTTCCATCACGGAAGCCCTCGTAATATTTATGGGATTACAAAAACCGGTTTAAGTTAAAAAACTGGAAAAGCGCCATGTAAAAACTGATATGAGTGAGGCCGATCTGCCGTCATCATTGATCGCCTCGTAAAACCCGGTTAACGCACTCACTTGTTCCATTCCCCTCCTTTTTAAAACAGAAATCTCACACATCACACGCTATTGCTCTTCAGCAACTTTTCTATATCCTCGTACCAGTAATAATATATTCCGCCGATCTTGCTGTGGCGGAGTTCACGGGACAACCCAAGCCTCCGGATCGTGTTGGACGAAATATCCAACAGTTTTCTTACCTCTGAATTTTTAAGCCAGGGTTTAACCGGTTGTGCTACTGGTGATTTCAGCAATTGCTTTATATCGTTTAACAACTGGACTTTGAATTGCTGCAGGTCCTCTTTTTTAACTACCTCGATAGCCATTTCACGTTGTTTTATTGATGGAGTAATAGTTGCTACCTTCTTGCCCAGGCGCTCTTAATATAATTCGCTTTTTATTTCAAACTGACATCCCCTTCCTGGTCGTCTTTTTTTTTGAATTGTTTAAATCCCCTGCTTTCTGTGAAGGCCCCTTTTTAATGTCTTCCTTCACGTCTTTTTCTCCCTTTTGCCGATCAGGCCACCTAATACCAATAAATTTCCTATCTCCCTGCTTGTTCTAATAAGGTTGTTTTCAGTAAATGCTAACGCAGTTGGCATCTTCAAAGGTTGATGCCCGATTGGTATTAACACGTCAAAGTATTTCCGCAAATTAGTATCTGGTATTAAAGGTACTTTCCCTGCCATACCAATGACAGGTAGCCTTTTAAGCTTCGCGCGGGAAGCCACACCAAATGGACCTTTTCCTTTCATTGTTTGATCGTCTATGCTGCCTTCTCCGGTAATAACCAAATCACATTTTTCCAATGCCAGATCAAAATCAGTAAGCTGAAGAAAATAGTCAATCCCGTTTACCATTTTTGCATTCAATAAACCGTACAACCCTGCAGCAGCGCCACCGGCAGTACCTCCATACTTTAATTCTGATATGTCCTTGCCTGTATTTTGCAGTACCACTTCTGATAGCCTCGAAAGAGCCGCATCTAATTCCTGTACAGACGAATAGGAAGCACCCTTTTGAGGGCCAAATACAGATGCAGATCCATGCTTACCTAATAAATGGTTGTCAACATCACAGAGTACAATCACTTCGCACTCCTCAACTCTTTTGTCAATTTCCGATAAATCAATGGCCGCAAGTTTTGAGAGGTACCCTGGTGAGGAAGGCAAATCTCTGCCATCTGCATTTAAAAAACGAACACCTAGCGCTTTGAGTATTCCGATACCACCGTCCACTGTGGCAGAGCCTCCCATTCCTACTATGATCTTTTTCACTCCTTTATCCAGGGCATTTTTAATGAGTTCCCCGGTACCAAATGAAGTTGCCTCCAATGGATTCAATTCATCAGGCTGTAGTAACCGCAGACCCGATGCTGTGGCCATTTCTATCACAGCAGTTTTGCCTGCTTCTATTAAACCAAATGAGGCGTGTATTTTTCTTCCCAAAGGATCGTGAACCACTGCATTTACCGGGATCCCCTTGCATTTCTCCATTATTAAAAATCCCGTTCCATCTCCTCCATCTCCTATAGGAAAACATTCGCAGGTACAATCTAGTTTACTCTGCACCAATCCTTCCTTTATTGCTCTCGCCGCTTCACTTGCATTTAGGCTATGTTTAAAAGCATTTGGAGAAATGAGAATATTCATAATGGATCTTTTATAAAATAGCGTTAATTGAAATGATGATGGTTAATCATATTGCGCTTTTCTTACGGGCTTTTTATTCACCCTATTCTTGATTAATTTGATAGTAATCATGAAAATAATCAAAATAATTGCCAGTACAAGGAGGTACCTTGAACCTAATGATAGATCATAATTAATATAAGAGATTTCAGCGGTTAGCAGGTGATAACCTGGCACCATCCAACTAAACAGATAAGCCTGCAATAAAACAATAAAGCAGATGAAAATCAGCATAATAAAACTGTGCTTCAGTGTAAATCTGAAAAGCTCAGATTCTTTGCCAACAAGATTTCCTGCGGCCGCGGCAACCGCAATAGACGGAGGAGAAATCATTTTACCGATAACACCGCCGGAAACATTTGCAGCAACTGTTACTACCGGATCTACCCCTATTGACGTAGCAGTAACGGCCTGGAGTTTGCTAAATAATGCATTGGAAGACGTGTCGGAGCCTGTTATGAATACTCCCAACCAACCAAGTACCGGGGCAAAGAAAGGAAACAGAGAGCCTGTATTTGCCAATACAGCAGCTAAAGTTAAGATAATGCCTGAATCATTGACCAGGTACGCGAATCCCAAAACAGATGTTACCGTAATCACAGGAAATTTAAGTTGTTTAAGTGTTAGCATAAATATTTTTACACCATCACTGAAGTTTAGTCCTATTAAAGGGATTGCGATAATTGCCGATATTAAAATAGCCGTCCCGGCTGCTGATAAATAATTAAATTTAAAAACATGCGATATCAATTTACCATCCGCACTTAGAATGACGTTGTGAATTCCCCAAAATTTGAACTCTATTTGTCCGAAAGAATTGAGAACTTCTTTTACCGGTTGCAGCCCCCAGGCTACAATCATTATTGTCAACAAAATAAATGGCGACCATGCTCTGATAATCTGGCCGGTTGAATACTTTTTTTTCCCCGTAATTGACGTAGAAACCTCATTGGGAAATCTCCAGATATTTTTCGGTTTCCAGAATTTTAAAAAAGCTATAAGGCTTATTATTGAACCAATACCGGCAAGGATATCAGGAAGAGAGGGGCCTAAAAAATTAGAACACGCCCATTGAATTACAGCAAAAGAAATTCCTGATACTAATATAGCGGGCAATACTTCTTTTGTTTTTTTTAATCCACACATTAATACTACCAAATAAAAGGGAAGCATTACAGATAATATTGGAAGCGTTCTGCCGACCATTTGTGAAATTGCCATCTCAGGAATTGAGGATACCTGCGATGCAACCGTTATCGGTATACCAATAGAACCAAATGCAACCGGTGCTGTATTGGCAATGAGACAAATTCCGGCAGCATAAAGGGGATCAAAGCCAAGTCCAACAAGCATTGCGGCAGTTATGGCCACAGGTGCTCCAAAACCGGCGGTACCTTCCAGAAAAGCGCCAAATGAAAAAGCAATTAACAGCGCTTGTAGTCTTCTGTCGGAAGTGACCGATGCCATAAAATGCTTTATAATTTCAAATTGGCCGCTTTCCACAGTAATATTGAATAAAAAAAGTGCGGTAATAACAATCCAGCAAATCGGGAACAAGCCATACAATGCCCCGTTTACAGCAGAAAGCAGTGCTAATTTAACCGGCATGCCATAGATAATGATTGCTATAAATAGGGCAATTCCAGTGGCTATTAAACTGGCCTTAGACCCCCTCATTCTCTTTATTATTAATGCCCAGAAGATAAAAAGTATGGGAATTACAGCCACGAATGCAGATAAAGTAATGTTATTAAACGGATTAATAACTTGTGACCAGTTCATAAATTTACTTTTTTACCGTATTTACAGAAGAGTTAAAGTTGCTTAAAAGGTATTACAAAAATATTTTAATCGTTACGGATAATTTCCCAACAACTGCTTCCATTCTTTGTAAAGCTCGTCATAAATAGAACTATTGGTTGGTTCAAATTTTCTTATTGGTCTAAAATTAGAGTATGCTTCACTATGTGATTTGAAAATCCTGCACCCACACCCGCGCCCAGTGCGGCTCCCAAACTTCCATCATTTTCATACAACTCAACAGCAACACCTGTTTCATTTGCAAATGATTTGATAAAGACATGCTCAAAAAATAAATTGGCTTTTTCTATACGAATAATGGTCGGGTGCAAATTATTCTCCCGCATTATTCTGCGTTGACATTTTAAATCCCCAAAAAGGATCTCTTGTTAGCCAGCCATGGCGAATACAACCGTTGACAATTTTTCTGAAATTACATGTATACTTCATCGTTGTGTTATGGTTACACTTGCGAACCGACTTAAGCCAAAATACGTAGTCAGTCAAAAAATCATAATTGAGCTTATTGATCTCAAAGTCTTCTAAATCATATTTCCATTTTATAAAAGAAAGGATATGTCCAAACGAGATTTTATAACGCCTTAATGTAGCAGGCGAATACTCGGAATCCACCAATGCTGCCAACTGCTCATTGTGCTTTTTGAAAACTTCTAAAATTGTTTTTTGATTTTTCAACAATACCGAAAAGGATGTTTTTGAGTAACCGGTTTGTTTGTCTCTGTAAGCACCAGCCCTTGCTTCAAAGATCTTTACTTTTAGCGTGGAAAGGTGGTTATTTAGTTCCTTGATATACTCCCCTTTTCCATAGGCCTTTTCAGATTTTTGATCCCATAGTTCAGGATCACTTTTGCGTGAAGTAGCTAATTCCTTTACAAGTCCGTTGACAGTGCTTCGCATGTAAATAGGCATGTGTCTACGTAGATAATTTTTTGGCTTTTTAAGTAGAAAAGCATACTAAAATTTTTGCCAAGCATAATAATAGTTTTAAGGTTATAAAATTAGAACCTCAGCTTTCCTTTGACAAGAGATGTTCAAAGACAGGACATGTACATTTTCAAATCGTGAGTTCGAAAATCGTGAGTCATATTTTTAATCGAATCGAACTCATGAATTACTCACGATTACTATGCGCTTAAATGAGCATTTTGATCAATCTCATAAAACAAAAAAGCCCGCAAACATTGAGTTTTCGGGCTTTTTATTTCTTCTGAACTATAAATTAGTGATCTGGCTGGACTCGAACCGCCTAAAATATCGCTTAAGATTCAGTGGGTTATAAGAGCTGATTGCATTGGTAACCGAATTGGTAACCTATCATTCACTTTTAATTCATATACATCAAAAAGAGCTAAAGTGCTATGTAAATTTAAGAAATACTTACTTAAAACGGTACATTTTAGCCTAATATATTTATAACTAACCATTAGGCATACACGCTTTACAGTGGGCTTTTACCAGGCTTTTGTATGCTTTACCTATGTTAGCGGGATTTCAATAATGAATGTTGTCTTAACGCCCTCTTCGCTCTCAACTGTTAATTTACCACCATGAGCTTTAACTATATCATAACTGATGCTTAATCCTAAACCGGTTCCTTCGCCCGTGGGCTTGGTTGTGAAAAAAGGCTGAAAAATTTTATCGGCTATTTTCGGTGGAATTCCAACTCCATTGTCCTGGATAATTATTTTTACACTGTCAGTCACTTTGATAGTTTGGACAAATACCATCGGTTGATATGAGCTATCAGCAGTAGTCTTTTTTTTATTGAGGGCATAGAAGGCGTTGGTAAATAAATTCAAAAGAACTCTTCCAATATCTTGCGGAACTATTTCTATTTTACCAAGACTCGAATCAAAATCTGTTTTGATGGCTGTATTGAAGGATTTATCTTTCGCCTTAAAACCGTGATAACTCAAACGTAAATATTCATCGCACAGTACGTTGATATCTGTAGGTTCCTTTTCGCCGGTACTGCCACCACTGTGTTGAAGCATACCCTTTACAATCGCATCAGCTCGCCGTCCATGATGATTGATCTTCTCTTCGTTTTCTGTAATATCATTTGCAATGGCCCTTACTTCGTCAAGATTACCCTTATTAATTTCATCTTTCATATCAATCAATAGTTCTAGATTGATATCTGAAAAATTATTGACAAAATTGAGTGGGTTTTGTATTTCGTGAGCTATGCCGGCCGTAAGCTCTCCTAACGAAGCCATTTTTTCAGATTGTATGAGCTGCAACTGCGCAGATTTAAGACTGTTTAATGATTTTTGCAACATTTCTTTTTGCTGGGATAGCTCAAGCGTTCTTTCTTCAACCCTCGTTTCCAGAGATTCATTTTGTTGCGTGAGTGCGAGCCTTTGCTGCTCATGCAAAATATTCAGGTTTTTATGGTATTGAATCTTTTTTTTCTGACTACTAATGAATGCGATAATGAAACTGGCAAACAGCAATACCATCGCAGTAACGCCTATAATAATCCTTGTTTCCATATCAATTAAAAGAAGGTGCATAGAATGTTTTAGCTATCAAAATGCAAAGAAGAATATAAGCCAGATTGTGAACATTCCAAATTTTGATGGCCATTTGAAAATTTTGCGATAGTAAAGGTTCATAAAAAAGGAACACAAAGAAATTGATCACAACGTAGGTGCTCAACCCGGTAACTAACCAAAATTTTTTTGTACTAGTAATTCTTTCGGACTCTGCATTTAATTCGTGCAGGTAATAGAGCAGGCAAAATATCAATAAGCAAAAAGATTCTACAATAAATAATGTACTGCTGAAAGAATCATAATTAAAAAAATTTTCGAAAAATGCAAAATTAACTATAACGAAGGAAGCGAAAAGCAAAGCGACAATTAGCACAATTTTTCTGCTGTATACTTTATCGCTATAATAGAAGAAAAGGCTGAAACATATAAACCTGACGACCGAATGAATATTGTATAAAGAGTTGTTAGAATCCCCTAAAAACGTTTTTCCCGGAAAGTCACTTATTACATCAATCAATACATTTATAAGAAGTGCTGTCCACAGGTACCAAATGACAGGCAATAGAAATCTCGGTTGGTGAGGCTTTAAAAGCAGTACGATTAATGGAATGATTAAAGCCCATACTTCTGACCAATCAAAAATTTCCTGCAATACCTTCATTAGTTTAATATGAATTTCTGGGCGGGGTTGGGTTTGTTGGTGAAACGCCTGGTATGGCAGGATAATTCATAAAAAAAGGTTTATTTTTCTCCCATGGGGATCGGGAGGGTTCTTTATTAGTGTAACCTAGTACATATTGAATCGTGTATATATTTGGGGAAAGTGGCACAATGGATGGGGTAAATGTTATAAAATTAGCGGGAGGTGGAGTTGAACCAGTAAGATAGTTATGCAGGTTTGCAATGTCGTCGTTGTTTGAATGCTGATCGTTCTTTGAATTAAGCTCCTGATCAGATAGCAGAACATTTATGCCGTTCATGTCAAACACTCCCGTACCTGGAAATTCGGAGGACACTTGCAAAATCAGTGGAGCCCTGTTGTTACCAAAGTCTGTATTGCCTTCTTGTTCTTTTTTTCCTTCAAAAGCAGCGAGAGAAAAAACGCCGTTTTGCCAATAAATTTGAAAGATAATTTTTTCAGTTCTTTGTACATGTAGGCGCCTGTAAAGCTTTACCATGTCGGGTGTGCTGGCGTATAAAATGTGTAAATTTGATTCAATACATATTTTGCTTAAAAACGATTTCGACGGAATGGAAGTGTCGGTACTAACTCTACTGGTTGTGTCAGTTCTATTAATCTGCTTATTATTCCCGGAATTACAAGCTTGCAAAATGCAACATGCGCCTAAAATAATTACCAGTGAAAATAGTTTTCGATGAGAAAATAGCATTTTTTGGAATGATGAAAAATTAGCGTTTGGCATAAAATGAAATTTGAAGGTTTAAAGTCGTTGACTAAAAATTTCCTGATTTACGAATAGAGGTTTCGAGATTAGCAGGTAAGTCTTATAGTTAGGAGAGGTAAAAGTGAAACGCACTACAAGATAATTATAATGATCGTACAAAAAAATAGTTTGAAATATCTTTATTTTCTATTGGGCTGGTAAAATGACCCGAATTAATACTGTGCATTAACTATTAAGAAACGGAAATACTGAATCTTCCTGAAGGCCAGTGAAGTCACAGAACTCCTTTACTGAAATGAAATCTCCTTTTTTCTTCTTGTATTTTTTGCGGATCTGAGCAATCATCATGCGTGCCTTTCTTTCCTTACGGCCTGTAATATTCGAAATGTCTTTGCATAGATCACTATGCGTTTTGGTATTATAACCTGCATAACTCTGCATTTTCGGTCTGGTGACTTTGTAACCCAATTGTTGCGCTTTATTCTTGTTATCGAATTCTGTATAAATATAAAAAGTTTATTGTACTAACGGTATATAGACGCAATTTATTTACAGAAATATTTAACCTCTAAAACCAATATTTATGGCAAAACAAAGTGGGATAATTCCCCTGGAAGGAACGATTGGAAATATCACCTTCTACAAATCAAAACAGGGCTTCCTGAATTATTTCTATTAACATCCGCGGCCTTTCAATAACTCCAGTGTACTCCTTTTTATTGATTCAATGGTTACTATTTCATTTCTTGCTTCGAGCCTGCTTCGGCAACTCAAAATCTTTGTTTTAATAAAAGCAAGATCGAAGTTTATCATTTTTGATTCATTGGATTTTCCTCTTACAGTCTGAGACCTTGCATCCCAGTCCAAAACTGAGGCTTCTCTATGAGTTGAAAGTTCAATGCGATTGCCGTTAACTGTTACCCGGGCATTGATAGGAGCTTTGCCATTTTTAATACGATTTTTTTTAATCCAGAAAAGGATCGAGAATGTTAATTGTGTTTGCATGTGTGGTGACTTTAAAATGAATAATTTTTTTAAAGCACCTCAACCTTCTTTGTATTTGTTCGTAGTGAAAGAGTAGAGCAATCATTTTGACTGCATTCGGTTACCAAATATCGGAGCAATTCTGGTAACCGAGTTGGTAACCGAACACCTTGATCTAATTTGGTTCACCTTTGACGGTTAAAAAGTAAAAAGCCGCTTAAAACGTGCATTTTAAGCGGCTTTTTTTAGATTTGACTTGTTCGTTGTGATCTGGCTGGGACTCGAACCCAGGACCCATACATTAAAAGTGTATTGCTCTACCAACTGAGCTACCAAATCTTTAAAAAGGAGTGCAAAAATAATGCAAAAAGATTTGAGAACAAATTTTTTACAAGACTTACTTTTATTAGCAGGTTTTTTTTAAAATTAACTTCAAATGAAAAGAACTATTAATTTATCTTCAGCCTTATGAAAATATCAGCGATAGGCATAATAATTTTTATTTTCTTTTCTTTCGGAAAATGTAATTCTTCCAAAACCATCAGGAAACCGTTTGTTAATCCCCAATACAATTATACTTATAAACCACGCTCTTCAGATGGTACAGGAAAATTTTATGCAGACAGGGAAATTGCACAGGTAATGGGGAGTGAAGGTGCCGCATGGCTGGATAGAAGAGATCGACAGAAAGAAGAAAATTCGCGGCTTGCAATTGAAAAAATGAATTTGTTGCCAACAAGTGTGGTCGCAGATATTGGTGCGGGTACAGGTTACTTTACTTTTAAAATTGCTGAAAAAGTTCCGCAGGGAAAAGTATATGCAGTAGAAATACAGGATGAATTGTTGCGATACCTGAATAATGAAAAATATGAACTGGGCGATTCGAATGTTGTGGTAATAAAGGGCGATGTAAAATCCCCGCATTTGCCGGATAGTTCCATAGATCTTGCTTTACTGATTGACGTATACCATGAATTACAATATCCAAGAGAAATGATGCATAGCATCAGCAAAGCATTAAAAAAGAATGGCAAGCTCTTATTGCTTGAGTACAGGGCTGAGGATCCGAAAATTCCAATTTTACCTTTACATAAAATGAGTGTGGAACAAATAAATAAGGAAATGATTTCAAACGGTTTTAAGCTTTCTTTGGATGGCGAATTTCTGCCAATTCAACATTTTTTATTGTATGAAAAAATTAATCCATAATGTTTCTTTTTTTATAAATGAATACAAACAAAAAGATTGATATTATTAATGATCTGCTGGAAGACTGCATCCTGGCTTACCCTGTGTCGTCGTTTGTAATAAGCCTTTACAAACAATACCAGCAGCGTGGAAGCCTGAGTAAAAAACAATTACAGGGTTTGCACAGCAAAGCTTCAAAAATAAAAGACGTATCTGTAAGTAAGCTTGGCACCCTGGAAGCCATCATAAAAAGAATGCCGACAAGATATAAATCTGAGTTGCCACCCCGTGCCCCTTTATTTGAAAAAGATAAAGAAGCCGGCATGTTGATGGAAACAATTCTTGCAAGGTATCCTCAACATAAGAGAGTATTGTTTCTTAAGGCTAAATATGAAAACAATGAATTGCTTTCCTCAAATGAAATTTCGGAGTTGAAAAAATTTAAGCAGTTGATAAAATAACATTTGGTAAAATCAAAATGATTTCAATTAAAATCTTTCATTAGTTTAATCTCATTCCTGTATAATAAAATTTTACCATCATTTTCCAGTTGCTTTAATAAGCGGGAAACCACTACTCGTGATGTGGCGAGTTCATCTGCAATTAAATAATGCGATGCTTTAATAACACTGGAGCCGGACAGGCGTTGTTTTTCCTTTAGATAGGCAACCAACCTTTCATCTAATTTATGAAAAGCGATACTTTCGATTGATTTCAGCAACTCTAAAAAACGTTCGTTAAAACTATGCATAATATAGTTTTTCCAGCTCGTGTATTTACATAACCATTCATCTAATTTAATATGAGGAATCGCTATAAGTTCCACATCATCTTCGGCAATTGCTTTTACTTCGCTTTTTTTCGCTTCAAGGCAACAGCTATAGGCCATAGAGCAGCTTTCATTATCAGACAAATAATACAATAAAATTTCTTTCCCGGTTTCGTCTTTTCTAAAAACTTTTAAAGTGCCTTTTAAAACAATAGGCATCATGCGAATATATTTTCCGTAATCCATAATAATGTCGCCTTCCTTAAAATGTTTAACCTCGCCAAACTGGTACATTTCCTTTATTAAGGCCGACTCAAATGTTGCATCTAGGCTCGTAAATTTATTCATAGTATCTTTTTAAAACCATTGGCAAAATTATAGCTTCTGGAAGTAAGAAACTATGAACAATTAGTAAGAAATTAAAAGATCGATTTCCTCTGGAAAGACATCTAAATTAAATGACGCAAGTTTGTAAAATGTTTACAACGAAACCCCGCGTAATAGAATAAATTTAATAAAAAGCGTAGAATAAATTTTTTGAAGATTAATTTTTCATTTTATGTTTTTTAACACCCAATACATTTAGGATATTTTCCAACGGGCAAAATCTGGTAAACGACGATTGCAGTAAATTGACACCAACAAACACGCCCAGCCAAAGCCAGTTAATATTAATAAAGTATGCCAGCATAATGCTTGTTAAAACAAATGCACCAGCAACAGCGCGAACAATTCTTTCTCTCATATTTTAATTTTTAAAATGATTAATAACTTGTTTTTTCCACAGGAACAATAAACGCACGTAAAGGAAAACCTGTATCGCTTGTATCGTTATATTTTTTTATTAAATCCATGGCATGCTCAGCATTTTCAACATCCGTAAAACTGAATATGATCATAGAATCAAATTTTTCGTCTCCGCTGGCAAACCAATCTGCCAACAGGTTGGGTGTATGATTGTCTTTAAACCCTATTACATCAGTTACACTAAATACGCGAATATTTGCCTGTTTAAATATTTTCGTAACAACATCATGGTATTCTTTTAAACAGGTTACTATAAAAAATTTCATATCTAACGATTTATATTATTTGTTGGGATATTTTTTGCGCATCATTCTATAATATAATAAAGGCACAACAAGCAGTGTAAGAAATGTTGATGTAATCGTTCCACCCATTAATGAAATTGCAAGGCCCTGGAAAATAGGATCAAATAAGATAATCACTGCGCCTAAAGCTACAGCGCCTGCTGTTAATAAAATAGGTGTTGTTCTCACTGCGCCTGCTTCTATAATTGCCTGTTTTAATGGAATGCCTTCTCTAAGGCGGATATTAATAAAATCAATGAGGAGTACCGAGTTTCGGACCATTACACCTGCCAGTGCTATAAAACCGATCATTGAAGTTGCTGTGAAATAAGCGCCCAGCATCCAGTGGCCCAAAACAATTCCTATTAATGATAGTGGAATAGCAGCAAGCATAACCAATGGCACAGTAAAGTTTTGAAACCAACCTACAATTAATATGTAGATCAATAAAATAACCACAGCAAATGCAATACCTAAGTCCCTGAAAACTTCAAATGTAATCTGCCATTCGCCATCCCATTTTAAAGAATAATTATCTTCCATTTCCGGCTGATGTGTGTATTCTTCTTTCAATGAAAAGCCTTTTGGAACCTGTATGTTTTTTAAACTATCAGAAATTCGTGACATAGCGTAAGACGGGCTTTCGAGACTTCCCGCCATATCAGCTACCACATACACAACTTCCTTCTGGTTTTTGCGGTAAATACTTTTTTGCTTTATTTGTTTTGTAACAGTTACCAAATCTCTTATCGGCACCTCATTACCCTGCATACCCATAACTTTTACATCGAGTATGTCATCCATATTTGCTTTGTCCGAATCATTTAATTGCAGTTTGATAATAGTTTGATTATAGGACGCAGGCTGATATATATTACCAACGGGCATGCCCGACAATGCAGCGTTTACGGTCGCCGTTACCTGCGCAGGCGCTACACCATACCGCATTGCTTTTTCTTTATCAACAGTTACATGATACTCAGGCTGATCATCTTCTACCATCCAGTCTGCGTCAACTACATCTGTTGTTTTACTGAACAAAGTTTTTACCTGTTTTGCCATTTTTATTTGTTCATTGTAATCAGGCCCATATATTTCTGCAACCAATGTAGATAACACCGGTGGCCCTGGCGGCACTTCAACAATCTTCACATTTGCATTGTATTTTGCTGCTATAACCTGTACGGGCACACGCATTTGTTTTGCGATTGCATGGCTTTGCAAACTGCGATCTTTCTTGTCAACCAGGTTTACCTGAACATCTGCAACATTATCCCCTCTTCTCAAATCATAATGCCGCACTAAACCATTAAAACTAATGGGCGCCGATGTTCCAATATAAGCCTGGTAGTTTCTAACTAACGGCTGCCTTGAAACGTAGTCGGCGATATCTTTTGCAACGGCCTGTGTTTTTTCCAAAGTAGTGCCTTCGGGCATGTCAATTACAACCTGGAATTCATTCTTATTATCGAACGGCAACATTTTTACAGCAACCGCTTTGGTGTAAAACATAGAAAGAGATGCAAGTAAAATCACCACAATACTTATAATAAATGTCCACCGTTTCCACCTTGATTCCAGCATCGGGCGAATGAATGAGCGATAAATTTTATAGATGCGGGTTTCTTCAAGTATATGTGGTTTGCTTTCTTTGTGACTGATTCCTTTTCTTTCTTTCTCACGCAGGAAAATGTAACCAAGATATGGCGTAAGCGTTAATGCCACAATCAATGATAGCATCATGGCAATAGATGCACCAATGGGCATTGGACTCATATAGGGCCCCATCATTCCCGACACAAAAGCCATCGGCAATACCGCTGCTACAACAGTGAACGTTGCAAGTATTGTCGGGTTACCTACTTCATTAATAGCATAGATGGCAGCCTGCAATGGCGGCAGCTTTTTCATTTTGAAATGCCGATGCATATTCTCCGCAATGATAATGGAATCATCTACCACAATACCCGTAATAAATACTAATGCAAACAGTGTAATGCGGTTTAAAGTATAATGCATGAAGTAGTAACTGAATAACGTAAGGGCAAATGTTACCGGTACTGATAAGAATACCACTAACCCGCCACGCCAGCCCATTGCCAGCATTACAAATAAAGTAACTACCACAATCGCGATAAATAAATGGAGTAATAATTCTGATACTTTATCTGAAGCAGTTTCGCCATAGTTTCTTGTAACAGTTAGTTGCACATCATTAGGCAGTAAATCTTTCTTGAGATGCTCCACTTTAGCAAGAATCTTTTCAGATATTTGCATCGCATCGGCACCTTTCTTTTTGGCAATAGATAAAGTAACAGCCGGATAATTTGATTTGAATTTATTAGCTTTTGAAGTATCTGCCCTACCATAGCCAAACAACACATATTGATTAGAGGTTTCAGGCGCTTCTTCTACCCTTGCAATTTGTTTTAGATAAACCGGCTGTTGTTGATTGATACCGACAACAAGGTTGGCTACATCGTCGGACGTATTTAAAAAATTTCCTGTTTCAACAGAAAAAACAGTGTCTTGCTGCAACAGGTTACCACTCTGCATCTGCGTATTGCTGCCTTGTATTTGTTTGCTGACAGATAAAAAATCTACATGGTTTTCCGCCATCTTATTTTTATCTAGTACTACTTTTATTTCACGGCTTCTTCCCCCGATAATATTAATGTCTGAAACATCCGGTATCTTTTTAATTTCATTGGTAAGCTCCTGCCCAATTTGTTTCAACCGGTAATCATCATAGTTTTCGCTCCACAAAGTTAAGCCCAATACAGGCACGTCATCTATCGATCTTGTTTTTATCAATGGAAGTGTGACACCTTGCGGCATCTTGTCCATATTCTTCATCAATTCATTATAAAGTTTTACCAAAGAATTTTCTACATTTTCTCCCACATAAAATTGAACGATCAGCATAGCCTGTCCTTTCATGGATGTAGAATACACATACTCAACGCCCTTCACATTCGAAATCATTTTCTCCAAAGGCTCCGCCACTTTTGTTTCTACATCCTTGGGCTCGGCGCCGGGATAACCAATAAAAATATCGGCCATCGGCACCTGTATTTGTGGTTCTTCCTCACGAGGGATCAAATACGTGCTGTATGCACCAATCAATAAAAATGCAATCATTAACAGTATCGTTAATTTCGACTGTATGAAAGCCTTAGCTATATTACCTGCAAATCCATTTTTCATTTGATCCTATTAATTCGTTTTAACTTTGAAACAGGGAAAAATTGGGAGCCTATTTTATTTTTACAGGAATTCCGTTATATATTTTTCCATCGGCACTTACAATAAACTGTTCATTCTTTCCTAATCCGCTTAGCACTTCTGCTTTATCGCCAAAAGTTTTACCTAACCTCACCCAGCGAAGTAATGCCGTATTGTTGGCACTTATCGTGTACAGTCCCGTTAGTTGATCTTTATTAATTATACTTGAAACCGGCACCAGAACAGCATCTGTATCTACTTCAACTTTATTGGAAGATGCTATTGAAAGATTAGCATACATGCCGGCATATAAACCATTTTTCTCTTTATCAGGAATGCTTACTTTAATAAGATACTGGCCACCCGTAAACTGCGATGATTGATTAAGCTGGGTAACTTTGCCGGTGAAAATTTTGTTGATAGATTTAATATTTACCGTTACTGACTGGCCTTGTTTTACCTGGTTGATTTGAGTTTCAGGCACTGCAGCGCTTATTTGATAAGAGCCGCTTTGTTCAATAGTAACTATTGGCATTCCCGGATTTGCCATGCTTCCCGCATCTGCTAATTTTTGTGTAACCGTACCCGAAAACGGAGCCGTTAAGGTTGTGTAGGCCAACATTGCATTTACTTCGTTGCGCATTTGTTTTGCAGATTCCAGTCTTGATTTTGCTGAATTGTATTGAAGTGTAGCATTATCCAACTCTTTTGCTGTCGCACTCTGCTGCTTGTATAAAGCGGTGAAGCGATCATAATCTTTTTGCGCATTTTGTAAAGCATCATTAGCCTCTGCTATCGAAGCATCTACCTGGGCACGTTTTGCAACAATATCATTATTACTTATGGAAGCAATTAACTGTCCCTTATTTACATGGTCTCCAACCTTTACATTCAGTTTTGTTATATAGCCCATTACTCTTGTACTGATATTTGCTGATTGCGATGCCTCAACCTGTCCGCTTATATTAATAGCCTGCTGGTCGTTGCCTGATGGCGTAGCAACAGTTACAACAACGGCACTGTCTGTGTTTGGTTCGGCTTTCGTTTTATTCTTAGTGGAACAGGAACTTAATGCCAAGAATCCAATAACAGTAAAGAGTTGTAGTATATTTTTTGTATTCGCAATCATGCTCATTTTGTAATAGTTTATTTAGTTGATGCTTTTAATAGTTGTAAATACGCCTTAGTAATATTCGATGTAAATATTGCCTGGGCCAATGCAAATTTTTGTTGTGAAAGTTGATTGGTTGCCATTAGTACATCAGTTGTATTCACCAAGCCCTGCTGGTAACGGTTTTGTAAAATCATTAATGATTCCGAAGCCTGTTCGATTGCAAGTTTTTGTTGTTTAATATTGAACGATGCATCTGCAAGATCCCGGTAGGCTTTATCAAGTTCCAACTGGCTCTCATCTTTTTGCTTTGCTAATTCTTCTGATAATTTATTTCGTTCTAACGTCTGTGTGGCAATTGTATTTTTTGTCCTGTTTCCTTTGAAGATGTCCCACGAAAGTTGAATACCTGCCAAGTAAGCATTGGCTCCAAAACCGAGAGCCTGCCTGTCATTGAACTGGTAACTTCCAAATGCATTTAACTTTGGCAGGTAACTCATTTTACTTGACTTAATCATCAAATCAGAAGTTTCAATAGCTTTTTGCATCGCAAGAAAATCTGACCGGGAAGATGCAATTTTTGTGGCTGTATCATTTGCCGGTGTTTCCTGCTGCAAAGTATTTTCTGGTTTATAAATAACACCGTCGCCTTGCCCCATTAGCAAACTGAGGTAGTCGGATGCATTACGGATATTACTCTTTGCTTTTGCCAGGTTAGTTTCAACGGTAGTAACCTGCACCTGTGCATTCAGCAAATCCGACTTTTGAATTAACCCTTGCTTAAAATGATTATCAGTAAATGTGTAAACTGAATTTGTTGTCTGCAATGCTTCTTCCAAAACTTTTACCGCATCGTAAGCTAATTGTAATTGCAGGTAGGCTTTCTGAACTTCAAAAGTTAAATATTCTTTGGTCCGTTGTGTTTTGTATTGATATAATTCTATTTGCTTTGCAGCAGCCTTTCTTTTGTACAGTATATCCATATTTATCAATGGCTGCTGCACTTCCAGTTTTGTTGTAAAGTCAGGAGTACCTGAAGGGTGGTTTAGAAGATCCGGATTAAAATCATTTTGAGTGATAGATTTTTGCTGAAGCTTAAATCCAAATGCATTGAGCGGATTATCAGTACTCATTGCTGTATAGGAAAAACCAACCTGCGGCAAATAAATAGCCTCTGTTTGTTTGTAGTTGGATGCAGCAATATTTTCATCCAGCTTAGCAAGTTGAATTCTCTTGTTATTATTTAAAGTTGCTGCGATCGCATCAGAAAGACTTAATTGTCTTAGACTGTCCTGCGCTGAAACTTTTAATACAACCGCATTAAAAATGATGACTGTTGTAAAGGCTGCTAAAATGAAATGTCTTCTTCTGTTCACTTATTTTTAATTTAACCGCAAAATTAATTGCATCAAAAGTGGTAAAGTGTAACATTTGTAACGTTCTCGGCTATTCGTTTATAAAAAAATTATTAAATAGGGTGAAAAAAAAGTACTGCCGCATGGTTAACATGCGGCAGTACTTTAAGAAAAAATTACCTACTTAATTATTTTACAAACTGGCTCACCTGGTTCCAGGTTCCACCATTTATTACGTTTGTAAATCCATTTTGTTCCAGTATACTTTTTGCCTGGCTGCTCCGTCCACCGCTGCGGCAGAATACAACGATATTCTTTTTGTTTTTAAATTTTGCCAATTGGGATGCAACAGTATTTAATGGAATATTTACTGACCCTTTTACATGGCCTTCAGCAAATTCACCGGGGGTTCTTACATCCACCAGGAAAGCTCCTTCGTTAATAATGTTCTTTAAATCTACAGTTGGTCCTCCACCAAATAGGGATTGAAAAATATTCATTTGTTTTAAATTTTATATTGTGAATTTCTTGATTACATCAACTAATCCTGCCTTAGGTATTACGCCGCTTTGCCTCCAAACGGCTTTCCCTTTTTTAAATATTATTAAAGTAGGTACTCCCTGAATTTGATATTGGCCGGCTGTAGCCGGATTTTTATCCACATCAATTTTCAGGATAGTGGCAGTTTCACCCACTTCTTTCTTTACATCTTTAAGAATAGGAGCCATCATTTTGCAAGGGCCACACCATTCTGCAGAAAAATCTACCAATACTGGTTTATCGGATTGTATGATTTCATTAAATGTCATTTTCTAATATTATTCTTTTTCTTTTAAAGTTTGCTTTTTGGTTTCATTTTTAAACATCCCAAACACTAATGCACCCATGAATGCTCCATAAATTGTACTGTTAACAGGCTTTGATGTTATCACGCATGTGCCCGAATCGCATCCAATTTGTTGCCAATATAAATAACCCGCAATAGCGCCAATTGCAGCACCTATCATGTATAGCATATTATTTTTAAACCACTTCTTCATATGTAACATCTTTAGTAGTTTCTGTGCTTTTTTTAACAGGCGTTGCGCAACCATTAACACCACAGCAACCTATATTAAATACCGGCATTGCTGTAAATAGCAGACCTAGTAATCCCATCGCCCATTCTTTCACGATTACAGATTGCACAATAATAGCAACGCCCAGACCCAATCGTAAAAATCTCATAAAATTCCAATTACTAAAAATTGCCTGTTTCATTTTTTAATTTATTTAAATTCTTTCTTTTAATATATCTGATAAAGACATTTTATGAATTTGATAAAGCAAAAATAAATTCAATCATCCCCGTTTTTTGTAACAAAGGTTACAAACAAAAAAGCAGCCAAAAAGCTGCTTTTAAAGTTTAAATGAGAATCGTTTTAAGAGGCGTCTATACAAACAACATGTGTACACCTTCTCCGGCGCTCTCTTTATAAAAATCACCAACGGTAATTACATCATCTACACCTTCATACAAATCTTCCTTCTTGTAATGAAACATATCCATGGCTAACTTACATGCCCATAATTTTACGCCTGACGCTGATAAAATATCCAGGAACTCAGGTATTTCGGGCATATCTATTTTTTCCATTTCTTTTTTCATCATTGAGGTAGCCAATGCTTCCATACCAGGTAAACCGCCCAGCATAGTTGGCAGGTGCATAGCAGGATTGCCTACGGTAGCCACATGCAGATGTTCCAGTTTCTTTTTATGAACAGCCTCGAGGCCGAAAAAAGTAAAAAATATTTCTGCGTCTATGCCCTCCATACGGGCTCCGTTAGCTAATACAAAAGCAGCATATACATTTTCCAATGTTCCTTTAGATAAGATGATCATCATCTTTTTTATTACACCGTTATTTTCATGCATAACTGCTACACCACTTCTCTCTAGCATTGCAGTTACTTCATCATTTTCATTCATAATTGACAAAAATTTAAATTTTTTAAATACAACTTGCGGGCTTGGGAATACCGGCAATTTTCGTCGCGGTTTTTAATGGCGCTGTTGGAAACAACTGGTAGAACTCTTTAATATCTACCACTCCGCATTTTCCGACACGCCGTATGCTCAGCGCTACGTTGTTCTTTTGTTCATTTTGCAAATACTTTAATACTTCCCAATGCCGCGGTGTTAAGGGAACATGCGCTTCGTCGGCCAGTGCTTCCCCAACTTTTTCATCCCATTGGCTAAAATTTGTTAAGTATCCTTCTTCGTTTACGGCGATTGATTTACCGGCTATTGTCCTTTCATAATTGGTTATTTTTAATTTTAATAATTTAATTTAAAACGGTTTCAGCTTTCTCATAATGCTTTCCACTTTCTGACATAGTCGCTGAAACAAATGGTATGTGTGTTCCTTTTAATAAAACATTCCAATAGATCCATCTGAATGCAAGTTTACCCATGTGGTTCATCCTGCTTTCTTTTAATAAACGCAAAGGACCAAGGCCTGCAAATGGAAAGCTTCCTTCAACGGGCTCGTGTGTGTAATTAAAGTCTATCAGCAATGCTTTACCATGGCCCGTTTCAATAAAGCAGTTAGCATGGCCGTCAAACCCTTCTTTCAAGGGCTCTCCTTTTATATAAAGAAGAATATTGTCAGTTAATATTTCGGCCTCAAAGTGAGCAACAGAGCCTGCTTTGGATGCAGGTATATTGCTTGCATCTCCCAGCACAAAAATGTTTTTATAATCTTTAGATTGAAGTGTGGCCTTATTAGCAGGAACATAGTTTAAGTTATCGCCCATGCCTGATCTTTCTATCACTTCATCGCCTTTATTAGTAGGTACTGTTACTAATATATCGAACGGAATTCTTTTACCACCATAATCCACAATCTCTTTCGTTTCATTGTCTACATACTCAATTGCAAAATCACCTTCAGTTTTTATATTCTTTTCCTGCAGCAAATGATCGAGCGCTTCTGTAGCTTTTGGTTTTGTAAATGCTCCACTTAAAGGGGTTACATAAGTTATTTCCACTTTATCACGTATATGCTTATGCGTAAAAAATGAGTCGGCCAAAAATGTAAATTCTAACGGTGCCACCGGGCATTTAATAGGCATCTCCGTGATATGAACTACTAGCTTTCCACCCTGCCACTCTCTCAATTTATTTCTTAATGCCAGTGCACCTTCAAAAGTGTAAAAATCAAAAACAGATTTCTGCCATTCAGTTCCTTTCATGCCTTCGGTTTCTTCGGGAGCAATTTTAGCACCCGTAGCTATTATTAAAATATCATAGTTCAATTCTTTACCACTCTCTAATTGAATTTTATTTTCGGTTGGAAGAATGCGGTTAATTTTTTGTTTGATGAGTGTAACTTCCTTTGGAATAAACTCTTCAATCGTTTTTATAATATCTTCAGGAGCATAAATATCAAAAGGCAGAAAAAGATAACCAGGCTGGTAATGATGTTCTTTTCTTTCATCAATAATGCTTATCTGCCAATCGGGCTGTTTTAAATGATGGTGTAAATGATTAGCCATCATTGTGCCGGAAGTTCCGGCTCCGAGTATAATAAGATTTTTCATTTTTCGTGATTTATAATTAAATTTTTGCGATGTAAAATTCATCCGGATTATTTCAATTTATTATGATAACGGTAACCTTGTCTAGTGATCTAAATCACCAGGCGTTATGATTCTTCACCAAAAGTGCTGGCACAAAGTTTTATGTAATAAATGTTACAGACCACTTACTTTTTACAGGTTAGTTTTGAAAAACTTTTCACCGCAATTACGGGTAAAGGTCTGGTAATAGAATTAAACAAAAACGTTTATAGGTACCGTGAGTTCATCATTTATTTTGCCCGCAATGTATCTTTCAACTTACCCGGGTGACCATTGCAAAAAGGAAACACATTTATTTACACATAATTTTTTAAAAAGCTTATGAGCCACATGAAATACATAATAATAGGTGCTGTTGCAGGCGGAGCCAGTACAGCAGCAAGATTAAGAAGATTAGATGAGCATGCAAAAATCATCATTTTTGAAAAGGGAGAATATATTTCCTACGCAAATTGCGGATTGCCCTATTATATTGGCGATGTCATTAAAGACAGGAATAAACTGTTTGTACAAACCGCAACTTCGTTTAACAAACGTTTTAATATTGATGTAAGGATAACCACGCTGATAACAGCAATTGATCCTGCGAAGAAAAACGTTACCGCCAATAATCAAATAACCGGCGAAGCATATGAAGAGACTTACGACAAGTTAATTCTGTCACCCGGCGCAGAACCACTTCAGCCTCCATTACCAGGTATTGGCAGCGAAGGAATTTTTACTTTAAGAAATGTAAAAGACACCGATTATATAAAAAGTTATGTAAAAAAGAAACATGTAAAAAAAGCGGTAGTAATTGGCGCAGGCTTCATTGGTTTGGAAATGGCTGAAAACTTTCATGATATTGGGCTTGAGGTTACCATTATAGAAATGGGAAACCAGGTTCTTGCTCCTGTTGATTTCCCCATTGCAGCAATTGTACAACAACATATCCGTACCCACGGAGTTGATCTTCGTTTAGGCGTAGCTGTTACAGGCTTTACTAAAATAGGGCAACAAATAGAAATTTCCTTAAATAACGGAGAAGTACTGACTGCAGACATGGTATTACTTTCAATAGGTGTGCGACCCGATACACGATTGGCTATACAGGCAGGACTGAAAACAGGTACAGCAAAGGGGATTTGGGTAAATGAATACTTACAAACATCTAACCCCGATATTTATGCCGTGGGCGATGCCATAGAATTTGAAAACCCCATAACGGGGCAATCTATGATTACTTCTCTCGCAGGGCCTGCAAACAAACAGGGACGCATCTGTGCAAACAATGTTGTTTTAGGTGATGTTCAAAAATATAAGGGTTCTATCAATACGGCTATTGTAAAAGTTTTTGATATGACAGTAGGTACTGCAGGTACTGCATCCAAACATTTGAAAACAGCTAATATTGACCATGTTGTGTCCACTACATTTAACGGATCGCACGCTGCTTACTATCCTAACGCAAAACAAATGACCATGCAAATTGCATTTTCGTCTACGGATGGTCGTTTGCTGAGTGCTCAAATCGCGGGCTATGACGGCGTTGATAAACGACTTGATATTTTATCTTCTTTTATTAAACAAAATAAAACCATTTACGAATTGGCTGAATTTGAACATGCCTATGCTCCGCCCTATTCTTCGGCAAAAGACCCGGTTAATATGGCCGGTTTTGTCGCCGAAAATATTTTAATGAAAAGGCTAGAAGTATTTTACTGGAATGAACTTGAAAATTTAAAGCCGCAAGATATATTGTTAGATGTTCGCAGGGCCGATGAATACATTGCCGGGAAGATAGGAAAAGCTATTAACATACCTGTGGATGAAATAAGAACCAGGCTGATAGAAATACCAAAAGATAAAAATATTTACATTTATTGTGAGGCTGGCTTGAGAGGATACCTGGCACAAAGAATATTAAAGCAAAATGGATTCAACAATGTAAAAAATCTTTCTGGCGGGTACAACGTATGGAAATCGTGCATGGCCGAAACCTGGATTGTAAATAATGCAAAGCAAAATGGTCTTGCATTACAGGATTAACTATTCGTGTACCCGTTGCCGTTCTACATCTCTCATACTGGGAAATGTTAGCGAATGAATTTTAAAACCTGGGCTGTGATTTCTTTGCAGCACAGGTGTTTAAACCAAATAAAATATATAAAGGGCAAGTGCCAACAAGGCTGGTTAATAACAATGCTACACCTACAAGCAATAGTATAATACCTGATACTCCGCTAATAATATTTGTAAAGTATAAAAAGGCCACTAAGGCTGCAAGCAGCAAACGGATGATCCTGTCTGCACTTCCAATATTCTTTTTCATATAAATTTATTTTTATGGATTAAAAAGATAATTTTTGTTATAATAAGTATCGATATAAAGTAAAATGAATTAATGTACCTATTTAAAAAAGACTGCTAAATAAAAGCCAACCTGTGATGTTAAACAAGTTGGTCATTGTTATATTCTCATCAGGCAGTTCCTTTTAATATTTTATTCCAATACAGCCACGGCAATATTTTAAGTTTTAAAATCCACATACTCCATCTCGATTTTGTTTGATCAAATGGAAAGGTCATTTTAGGAGTATTTGAATAATCAAACTCAGCAAGCATCAATCTTCCGTATTTTGTGGGTATTGGGCAGGCACTATATCCTGTATATTCACCCCGCAATTTTTCATTAGCCAGGAATGCTAATACATTCTTTACAACAACAGGCGCTTGTCTACGAATTGCAGCACCGGTTTTTTTAGCCGGGGCATTAATACAATCACCAAGTGCAAATACATTGGCAAAACGGCTATGCTGCATAGTTGTTTTATTTATTTCAACAAAACCATAGGGATTATTTGGATCTGAAAGCGGGCTGTTTTTTATAAAATCCGGTGCAGATTGCGGCGGAACTATATGGGACATGTCAAACTTTATTTCTTTTCTGTCAGTTATACCGTCCTTATTTTTTTCTTCATAATAAATCGTTTTATTCGCTGCATCAACTGCGGTTACATTTACTCCGAAGTGCGTTTTTATATTATCGTCTTTTATTACATTATTGAGTGTTGCGGCATATTCCTTTACGTCGAAAATACTTGCGGCACCTGAGAGAATATGCACATCACATTTATCCAAAATACCCTGTTTACGCCAGTAATCGCATGCGAGGTACATTATTTTGTGAGGAGCTCCGCCACATTTAACGGGACCAACCGGATTTGTAAAAACTGCTGTTCCACCTTTAAAATTTCTTATCAATTCCCAGGTATACGGAGCTATATCAAATGAGTAATTGGAAGTAACATTATTTTTACCAACGGTTTCCTTCAAACCTTTTATTTTATTCCAGTCAAGCTGAATTCCCGGACAAACAACCAAAGCATCGTATCCGTATGAATTACCTTGTCTCGTTATCACTTTATTTTCTGCAGGTAAAAAAGTTTCCACTGCATCTTTAATCCAGGTAGCTCCTTTAGGAATATAATCTTTTTCGCTTCTGACTGTTTTGTTAATATCAAATACACCGGCTCCAACAAGAGTCCATGCAGGTTGATAATAATGTTTTTCAGACGGTTCGATTATCGTTATTTGAAGGCTTTTATTTTTACGTAAAAGCTGCGCAGCTACAGAGAGGCCGGCATTGCCACCCCCTACTATAATTATTTTTTTAGCAAGCATGTCGTTTGTTTTAAAATTTGTTTTATAAAGATATTTTTATAAAAAAAATCACATAGTAACATTTATCACACTTGTGTAGGGAGGTAATGTATTTATAGTAATATTAACTACGGCAATCAGCACAAAACAGATAAGTCAATTCCACCTTCCATATCCCCCTCTTGTATCCCTGGCAGAAATTATTTTAGAAAAGGCTGTTTTACTCAAGATAACGGGCTCGTAATTTATTCCCAACATCTTTAAGCGCCGCACAAAAGCCCTCAGGTGATTTCCAGACGCCATTGCTAAATAATTATACGTAGCAAGAATATCAGGCTTTTGAGTTTGCTTAATCCTTTCCTGCAGATCAGCGATATCCATCTCTTCTACTTTTGCTCCTGCCCTCAAAGCTTCCGGTAAAGCCTGGCTGCCTGCCGCAACTAATTTATTATAATAATTTTTCAATAGCGCATTCGTAAATAAACCATGCTTGTCGTTGTTTTTATAAACAGGATCCTGGAGTTTGTAAGTTGTAATAAGAGCTTTCATTTTATCCATGTGAATTTGTTCACTCTGCCTGATGTTGCCAAATGGATTTACACCCCATTTTATGTACATTGAATCATACACATCCCTTGCCAGTTTTTCTTCCTCTCGCATGTAGAGGATTGCATCCTTTTCCTTCGGCGTTAAAGAAAATGTTTGTTGCGCAAAACCTTTTATAGAAAGCAAACTAACTGTGATTAAAAAAATTATCTTTTTCATTTTCTTACCTTTTACAAAGCCCACAGGTTAATCGAATTTTCTTCTGATTAATTACAATCAATCTCATTACTTATTCTGCCTAACCATTCAGGCAAAGGTCCGTTAGTTAGCTATTTTGAAGAATGACTTTTGTTATTATTGAATATGATATCGATCACTGCAATACTCAGTATGGGAAAGGCAAAATGTTAAGTAACTTATTATTGTTCGTAATTTTTTACAGGCAAATAATTTGGAAACAATTACTAAGATGAAGGTTAATGGGAAGCAAAAGCAACATTTATCATAGGTCATCATGATTTCCATCATTTATTGAGTGCAGGGAGAATCTAATCTTGCATTTTGCTTCCCAAATTGTCCTGTCTAACTTATAAATATTTAAACATGAAAAAGTTTTTAGCAGTTTTTGACGGTTATAAAATGTCGAACAGCACATTGAATTATGCCATACAATTATCCAAGGTTGTTAATGCAAATCTTGTAGGTGTTTTTTTGGATGAATTTATTTACCGGAACTACAATGTAGTAGCGGTGATGAAAACAAACGAGGATTATACTGAAAAAATGAAAGAGATGGATGCCAAAGACCAGCTCAAAAGAGACGAAGCAGCACAACATTTTCAAAAGGCTTGTGGCAAAGCTGGTATTAGCTATTCTATTCACAGGGATAAAAGTATCGCTCTACAGGAGCTAAAACACGAAAGTATGTTTGCCGATCTTATTATTATAAACGAATACGAAACATTTACAAAATATAAAGAAGAACTTCCCACCCGCTTCATGAAGGATTTGCTGAGTGATGTGCAGTGCCCGGTATTATTAGTTTCAAATAAATTCAAGCCGGTTGATAAAATAGTTTTGTTATACGATGGTGCACCTTCATCATTATATGCAATAAAAATGTTCAGTTATTTGTTTGGCAATTTCCAGGATCTGCCGGTAGAAGTATTTTCAGTAAATGAACGGAAAGCAAACCTTCGCTTACCGGACAATAAACTGATGAGAGAATTTATTAAAAGACATTTTCCAAAAGCAACTTATAACGTTGCAACGGGCGAGGCTGAAGAACAAATACTGGATTATTTACATAACCATAAAGAAAACGAATTGATAGTGCTAGGCGCTTACAGGCGAAGTGAACTTTCACGTTGGTTTAAAACCAGCATGGCCGATACGCTGATGCGAAAACTGGACACGGCTTTATTTGTAGCGCATAATAAATAAAATTCATCAACATAAATAAAAATACAATAATGCCGCTTACCCACTACGAAGTAAAATAACAGATTGCTAATGAACTGGCACAGATTAAGCATACCCGAAGTTTTTGAATTGCTTGGCACCAGCCAACATGGCTTAAGTACAACAATAGCCGAAGACAAGTTACTGGAGATTGGCCCCAATGAATTACAGGAAGGTAAAAAGAAAAGTGTAGCCAGCATATTGTTGGCGCAGTTTAAAGATGTCATGATTTTGATATTAATGGCTGCGGCAATCATATCAGGAATCATCGGCGACATCACTGATACCATCGTTATTCTTGTAATTGTTTTATTGAATGCGGTTATTGGCTTCTTACAGGAATACCGTGCAGAAAAAGCCATGCAGGCCTTAAAACGAATGGCTATAATGCAGGCAAAAATAATGCGGGATGGAAGAATCGCATGGTTGCCGGCAACTGTATTAGTACCAGGTGATATTGTTTTTTTAGAAGCCGGTAATGCAGTGCCTGCAGACGTTCGCATAATTGAATCAGTTAATTTAAAAATTGAAGAAGCTGCACTTACCGGGGAATCTAATGCTGTAGATAAGATAACGCATTCGCTGGAAGTTGATGATCTACCCGTTGGAGATAAAAAAAATATGGGATTTAAAGGCACGTTTGTTACGTATGGAAGAGGAACCGCGGTGGTAATTGCAACCGGTATGCAAACAGAATTAGGCCGCATCGCAAAAATGCTGCAGGAAGATGAAACACTTACTCCGCTACAACAACGCATGGCCTCTTTTGGAAAAAAGCTTTCCGTGTTGGTGTTGTTTTTATGCGTCTTGTTTTTTGTGGCAGGCTGGTTGCGTGGAGAAGATGTTGTAAAAATGATACTAACGAGTATTTCGTTAGCCGTAGCCGCAATTCCTGAAGCACTGCCTGCAGTTATTACAATTTCACTTGCATTGGCTGCTAAAAGAATGATTCGTTTGAACAGCCTCATAAGGAAATTACCTGCGGTAGAAACGTTAGGCTCGGTTACATATATCTGCACTGATAAAACAGGAACACTTACCAAAAATAAAATGTATGTAGAAGATGTATTTGTGAACGGAAAAGTGTACGACCGAAATGAACTTTCTTTTATATTAGAAAAGCACGAGGTCATGTTACTGCTGCAAGCCTTTGCACTCAATAACGATTCTTTTGAAGATGCTGATAAAGTAATAAAAGGCGACAGTACCGAAATTGCGTTGTTGGAAGTATCAAGAGAACAAAAAATACAAACGGGTACATGGCCCCGCCTTTCGGAAATAGCATTTGATGCAGACCGCAAATTGATGACAACTTTCCATTTGCATGAAAATAAAATTATTTCTTTTACAAAAGGAGCACCGGATATTTTATTGCAGCATTGTATAAACATTGACATGCCGGTGTTACAAAAGCAAGTAGATAAAATGGCAGCCAAAGGCCTCAGGGTATTGGGTTTCGCCTTTAGATATTGGGATGCAGTACCGCCAAATCCTGATAGTGAATTTCATGAATCCGGCTTGCAATTTTTAGGATTAGCGGGTATTATTGATCCGCCACGTGAAGAAGTATTTGATGCCGTAGCCCAATGCAAAACTGCCGGCATTATTCCGGTGATGATAACAGGTGATCATCCTCTTACTGCAAAAACTATAGCGCAACGCATTGGTATTTTAAGCAACGAAAATGATTTGGTAATAACGGGCCAGGAACTTGCTGCCTTAGATAATGAAAGCTTCTTAGCCAAGGTGGAAAAGATAAAAGTATATGCACGTGTTTCGCCGGAACAAAAATTACATATTGTAAAAGCATTGCAACGAAAAGGACACTATGTTGCCATGACAGGAGATGGCGTAAACGATGCTCCATCATTAAAAAGAGCCAATATTGGCATTGCCATGGGCATTACCGGAACTGATGTTTCTAAAGAAGCAGCTCACATGATTTTATTGGACGATAATTTTTCTACCATTGTAAAAGCAGTGCGGGAAGGAAGAAGAATTTATGATAACATCCTTAAGTTCATCAAATACCTTATGACAAGTAACTCCGGTGAATTATGGACTTTGTTGATAGGCCCTATCATCGGATTGCCGGTGGCATTATTACCAATTCATATTTTATGGATAAACTTAGTTACCGATGGGTTGCCTGCCATTTCATTATCGTTTGAAAAAGCAGAAAAAAATATTATGAACCGTCCTCCCCGCCCACCGCAGCAAAGTGTGTTTGCCAACGGCAGAGGTACGCACATGATTTGGGTGGGTATGCTCATGGCTGGCATTGCATTGTCTGCACAAAGCTGGGCCATTAGCCATGGCTTACATTGGCAAACGATTGTGTTTAATGTCTTATGTCTTAGCCAGATGGGGCATGTGCTTGCCATCCGGTCAGAATCTCAATCTTTTTTTAGTGCCGGAATTTTTTCAAACAAACCCTTAATTGGTTCAGTGCTCGCAGCTTTTCTATTGCAGTTTAGTGTAACCTATATACAATTTTTACAACCCATATTTAAAACCCAGGCTTTAACCGTACACGAATTTATTTTAGTAGGCGCAGCATCATCGGTAGTATTCTTTGCAGTTGAAATTGAAAAAATTATTTCCAGGAAATATGGTTTAAGAAAATGAGTGACAATAAAAAATTAGTGACATGAATCCGAACCACACCGCTCTTCAATCATATCTTAAGTTGTTACAAATAACATTACTAACGGTTGCGCTAATGTATTTTGGAAAAGGATTATTGATACCACTTTCGTTTTCACTATTACTTGCATTAATTCTCTACCCCGTTTGTAATTGGCTCGAAAAACATAGGCTGAACCGCATTGTTGCGATAGCTATTTCAATAATAATTGTCATAATTTTTTTTGCAGTTATAATCTGGCTATTGCTATGGCAGGTAGCATATCTTAAAGATGATCTTCCTTTTCTTACCCAAAAAATTAAAGATGCTTTGCAACAACTCCAGCAATGGTTTTATAAAAATACAGGTATTGTAGGCCTTGAAACAACATGGATAGAGAACACTGCGCGGAGTTCAGGCAGCAGTGTCAGCACACTCATTCAATCTCTTTTTAAAAGCGTTAGCAGCATCTTATTTTCACTCTTTATAATTCCGGTTTTTACAGCCCTGTTTTTATACCATCGTGAGCAATTTGTCCGGTTCTTACAATCACTCACCGCGGAAAAATACCATGCACGTCTTCAAACGATTCTACATGAAACCTCTTATACTTACTATAAATATATTGTCGGACTTATTAAGGTGTACCTCGTTGTTGGAACACTAAATAGTATTGGCTTGTTATTGTTAGGCGTTGATCATGCCATCTTATTTGGAATGCTTACTGCCTTTATGACAATGATCCCGTATGTTGGCATTATCATCAGTTCAATGCTTCCAATAACAGTGGCATGGGTAACCACTAATTCACTGCTTTATCCGTTAGGAGTGATCGCCATTTTTGCATTTGTTCAATACCTTGAAAACAGTGTTATTTTTCCGAAAATAGTAGGCCAGCAATTGAATGTAAGCAGTTGGGCTATATTAGTAGCGCTTATAGCCGGTGGAATTGTTTGGGGAGTTTCGGGTATGGTTCTATTTATGCCTTTTGTTGCCATCCTGAAAATCATCAGTGGCTATATAGAGGAATGGAAGCCTTTGAATATTTTATTGAGCCGTGAGGAAAAACAAAAAACAAAAAGGATTATTAAATCACCCAAATAAAAAAACAGCCGTTATTAATTCACCGGCTGTTTATAAAAAATATTATCCGTTCGCCTTAACTATTTCCTTCTTCCACTTTTACCGGTGCAAGCAAATGATCTTCTATTACTTTTTTCAACACATGTTTTGGGAGAGCACCTGGTTGCATCATTGGCTCACCATCAGCACCAATGAAAAGAATAGTTGGTATGCTTTGAATGCCAAACACAGCCGACAGTTCCTGTTCAACATCTGTATTTACTTTATAGATGACCAACCTGCCTTCATATTCTTTAGAAAGGTCTTCCAGTATGGGAGCCACCATTTTGCAGGGGCCACACCAATCAGCATAAAAATCGATGATGGCAGGTAATTCCCCCTGGTATTTCCAGTCCTGTACCGTTTCGTAATTAAATATTTTATCCTTAAAATCCCGGGTCGTAAGTTGTATAGTTGCCATAACAATTATTATTATTTTTGTAAAATTAAAACAGTTAATAAACCTTATGAGTAACTTTTGTTACTATTCTGCAATAGAATATGCCTGCCCGTTCTTATGTTTTTATGATATAAATAAACAAAATTATAGTTCATTGTCAGCACGGGTTAGATACTATTTATCAGATACACAATCAGGAACACACTCACTAAAAAAATAAATGCGGTAAGAATTGTAATGAGTAAAGAAGAATGTTGATAGCCTCCTTCATCCAATTGCCTGGCCGAGCTTTTATAACGCATATATGAGAGCACGGCAGTGATAGTTCCCACACCTACTAAAATAATACCCAATATACCAGAGTATCCCTTTGAGGGTACAACGTCTGCCTTGCCAAGTATCAGGGATATTTGTTTTACAAACAGCGAAAATTTAACGACTACAAAACCAAATGCCATAATGCCAACACTTGTTCTTATCCATGCAAGGAATGTTCTTTCGTTAGCAAGGTGATCGCTAGCGTTGCCCTGCCTTTTAAATTCTTCCATTTTTAATAATCATTTATAATAATTGGAACGCATAATAAAGATAATTTCTTTCATGCAGTAATCGTTCCAAATAAATTAATAAATGATGGGATGAGCGAGGCTGATTCCCTCGGTGGATTTATTCTTTTATTCCAACAAACCTTACTATATCTGAAATTCCTTCATGGTATTTACCTTCTGACAATTCCGTCCGCAGTGTTTGAAGAAGTTCAATTTTCATTCCGCCAAATTCTTCCCTGATGATATCTTCCGTATAAAGCATCGATACATCTTTAGGGCCGCCGGTATCATTTTGTAACTGGTTTGGATTGAAAGCTTCCAATATTATTTTACCACCGGGCTTCAGCCATGTTATTGCTTTTTGAAGAACTGCTTTTCGGGTAGCAGGTGGAAAGTGTGCGTAGATAAATGCTACAACATCTGCACTATTTGCAGGATAGTCAACTGCAAGGGCATCTTCAACAACATATTCAATACTCACTCCTTTTTTATGAGCTAATTGAAGTGCCTTCATTTTTCCTGCTTCGCTTGAATCAAAAGCGTCTACACTCCAACCGTTAGAGGCAGCAAACACAGCATTTCTTCCTTCGCCCTCGCAAGGTAAAATGATAGTACCAGGTTTTAATTTACTGAGCTGTTCTGCAAAAAAAACATTGGGCTCTTCCCCATATATGTATTCTTTTACGCTATACCGTTCATTCCAAAAATTGTGCATCATATTCGCTTTATAAATAAAATATTAAAAAGGTAAATTACCTGGTGCCGCCCATAAAAATATTTAATTCCTTAAACTATAAATAATTTTAGCAAACAGGTAGCCCTTTAAAGTTCTTTTAATTGCCGGATAAATGAATCTGAATCATAACCTCCAATGCCTTTATGATTTAAAACTACATTTCCTTTTTTATTAATAACAATGGTTGTGGGCAAACTGCCGTTAAAAATTTCTGCAGGTACATCTCCCGATGTGTAATAGACAGGGAAAGAAAAATGATTCTTTTCTAAATAATCAATAGCTTTTGTTTTGTTTTCATCTTCGTTAATAAAAAGAAAAATAAAGTTGGTGTCGTTCTGTAATTTTTTATAAAGTTCATGCAACGAAGGCATTTCAGCCCTGCATGGAGGGCACCATGATGCCCAAAAATTTATGAATACAACTTTACCTTTTAAATTGGCTGTATTATTTACATTTCTTGTTGAATCGGTATAAGCGAATGAAGCGCTTACAGGCAAATCCTGCGCCGTATCTTTTTTTATTTCTGGTTTAAACAGCCCCACTGCCACAAACTGTTGCAGCAACCACGCCTTACCGTTAGGACTTATAATTATGAAAATAAAAAAAGCAATTAATAAAATATTTAACACTCTTTTTATTAATCGCTTATTTGAATTTATGAAACCCATAATTAGTTTGAGAATTATTCAATGCCAACTGAAATTTTAATCGTATGATATTTTAATTCTCTTTATGCTACGTAATTTAAAAGATCATTGATTATCTATGCCTTCATTACTTTAGTCTGGCATACAAAGTTTGTTTTTCCGATTGGCGTTTCACTGATCGCTTTGAAGCCGCCGGCTACTTCGGTGAAGTTTCTGTAGCCACGTGCCTGTAATATAGATGAAGCGATCATACTGCGGTAACCGCTCGCACAATGGATATAAAAATGTTCCTCGGGATTTATATCCTTAATCCATTCATTAATATAATCTAAGGGCTTGTTGTAAGCTTCTTCCACATGCTCGGCCGCGTATTCAGATTCCCTTCTTATATCAATCACTTTATCTTTTGGTATTTCAACTTCAGCAGCAAATTGTTCTGCCGTAATCCTGTCTACTACGTCAGCTTCTTTGCCTGATTCAAGCCATGCTGCAAAACCACCTTTTAAATGTCCTAAGACATTATCAAAACCAACGCGGCTTAACCGGGTTACTGTTTCTTCTTCTTTTCCTTCATCAGTAACTAATAACAATGGTTGCTTCACATCAATAATCAATGCACCAACCCATGGAGCAAAATCGCCGTTGAGGCCAATATTTATAGATTGAGGAATAAAACCCTTATAAAAATCAGCAGCATCCCTTGTATCCAGTATCAAAGCTTCAGTGCTTTCTGCAGCAGCTTCAAATTCATCAGGAGTCAATGCTTTCATTCCATGTGTTAATACCGACTCAAAACTTTCATATCCTTTTTTATTCATCGCAACGTTTAAACCAAAATAAGCCGGCGGAGGAGTTAATCCTTCTGTAACTGCTTTTATAAAAGATGCTTTGTCGGGCTGATTTAACGCGTAGTTCATCTTCTTTTGATTACCGAGCGTGTCTACTGTTTCCTTCATCATGTTTTTACCACAGGCACTGCCGGCGCCGTGTGCAGGATAAACGATTACATCATCTGCCAAAGGCATTATTTTGTTCATTAAACTATCGTACAACAAACCTGCTAATTCTTCCTGCGTCATGTGTGCAGCTTTTTGTGCAAGGTCAGGGCGGCCAACATCTCCTAAGAACAATGTGTCGCCACTAAATATGGCATGGTCTTTCCCGTTTTCATCTTTTAAAAGATAGGTAGTACTTTCCATGGTATGCCCGGGAGTATGCAACACTTTAATAGTTACATCGCCTACTTTAAATTCTTCACCATCTTTTGCAGAAATACATTCAAACTCGCATGCTGCATTAGGTCCGTACACGATTGGTGCACCTGTTTTTTTACTTAGGTCAACATGACCACTTACAAAGTCGGCGTGAAAGTGTGTTTCAAAAACATACTTTAAGGTAACATCATCTTTTTGTAATCTTTTTATATACGGATCTGTTTCACGAAGCGGGTCGATGATAGCTGCTTCGCCATTGCTGGTGATGTAGTAGGCCCCTTGTGCCAAACACCCGGTATAAATTTGTTCTATATTCATGATAACCGTTTTTTATTTTATATGGCAAAAGTGCAAACATTTCTTCCCATATTTGGTAACATTTGTTGCAGAGTAGAAGCTCACGCCCATACATGACCACCGAATTCTTTCGTAATTTAATTTTTGGATTCTTTACACAAATTTACGACTAATTGCAGCAGGGAAAGACATGCCACCGTTAAAGCCAGATTAACAGTTCATGTGGTGCCAACGAACTAAACTATCGCAGGCTTAACCAATACCGTAAGACGTTCTATTTTATTTTAATTAAATAACCCAATGCTATTGCAAGAGAACCGGTTTGGTTTTTACCATCAATTTCAGTATGAGTTTGAATGTTAGTTAAACCAATAATTGCACGGCCTTCAAGAAGAAGGCTTCCCACACCCACGGGATACTGAAGACCCCAACCAACTTGCACGCCCATGTTTACTGTTTTTATACTCTCTTTAACATTTGTTGTACTATTAAATGAAAAAGGAGGAAGTTCGTTCCCGTTCTGCGTAAAGGGCATTGTAGCGGCCGCATCCATATACAGTAAACTGCTGCCGCTGGTTGTTGTTTTTACCTCCGTTAAAAAAGCAATGTCCGGACCAAAACATATATAATATTCCAGGTTATGCCCCAACGTTAGTTTCAATAATACAGGGATTTCCAGGTAGTTTAATATTGTTGCATTTTTAAAATTTGCATAAATATTTACGCCTGGTGGTAGTGTAATACCGCTTATTGCATCAGCCGGTATAGGCTGCATTCCATTTCGTTGGCCCCTTGCGGTGAATAATTAATTTCCGGCTGCAATGAAAAGAATTTGCTTAATTGAAAGTTCGCAACCAAACCGAAATAAGCAGCTTCTCTTGAGGTATACCCTTTAGTCTGTTCGCTATTACCTTTTAAGTCTGGAATGCTGATACCTCCTTTGGCCCCGATAAGTATTTGGGCATTTGCAGCAATGCAAATAAACATTAAGGCAATGATGAAAATTTGCTTCATATATTCTTATTTATGAATCAAACATTAATATAGCCATCCGGATTTTCAGCGTCTTCTTCAAAACTTTCCTCATAATCAGAAATTATAAATTCATCAGAGGAGTTTCTTCCAATCTGGTTTAATTCCTTTAAAGTAAAATCATCCATCTCTGTGGTCTGTCTCCAACCATCTTTATCTTTATTGAAGACCTGAACCGAAAGTTTAAAGTGTTGTTGAAATTCCTTTTCAACATCTGCCACTTTAAAAAAAGGTTGAATTTCCAATATGCCTGAAACATGTTTGTGTCGAAGAGATCCAATATCCGTTAAAGGGTCTATTAGATCCGTCTCCATGGAACCTTCATACTTTTTGTGTCGCGTGTTGTAAAATTCAATCTTCAGGTAAGGATAAAAATCGGAAAATACATCCTGTATATTCTTGAGCAACGTTTTATCATTAATTTCTATGTGCATGGCTAAATATTTTAAGCTATAAGAATTTCTTTCTTTTAATAAATATTTTTTGCATTGTACCAAAACTATTCGCTTGCAGGGATGCAGGCAATGATTTGTGTTAGTTAATTGTATGACGAAGGTTATAACATTTTAAGGGGCGGATATTATTTACAGATCGTGGTATTCATTTCAACAGGCGCAATGTTTAAATCATAAAAAGGATTTTGAAAATACTTAACCAAAGAAATCAAAACCCTAGCTTTTTGCGTATCACAAAATCATTTCCGTAACTGACCCAGGTCATATTTAACAATAGAATCTTCCTTTATTTTTACTTCAGTTTCATGCAGAGAATTGGCTTTTAAAAGGGGAGCTGGATTTCGGTCTGGCTCTCGATTTTTCAGCGATAACAAAAACAATATGGTCTGGATAAAACAAACATTATACATAATATTTTTCCTGATAATATTGCAGTCCTGCGACAAGCGGCAGGTAAAAATTCATCCAGCTAAAGAAAATATAACAGAGTCTGTATATGCTTCAGGCATTGTAAAGAGCCGGGACCAATATGAGGTTTTTTCACCGGTTAACGGCCTAATACAAAAAATATTTGTAAGGGAAGGAGATACTGTTAAAAAAAATGATGCAATCATCGAGGTGAAAAGTGAAACAGCAAAATTAAATATTGAGAATGCAAAACTTACATTAGAAAATGCTGAAGTAAGGGCCAATATGGACAAATTAAATGAAGCGCAAACCAATATTATTTTCCTGAAAAGCAAACTGAAAAATGACTCTTCCTTATTAGAACGGCAACGAAATCTTTGGAACAATAATATTGGCACCCGCAATGAGCTTGAGCAGCGGGAGCTGGCCTATAAAAATGACCTGGCTTCTTACAAGGGTGCCGTTTACCGTTATGATGAACTTTACAGGCAGTTAAATTTTAATGCGGCACAATCAAAAAATAATTTAAAAATCAACCAGACACTTGCAAATGATTTTATCATTAAAAGCAGGATTAATGGAAAAGTTTACAGTCTTGCAAAAGAAGATGGGGAAATGGTTACAACACAATCTCCGATAGCGGTAATTGGTGGCACTGGCAGTTTTATATTGGAACTTGAAGTGGATGAATATGATATTGAAAAGATTAAACCAGGTCAAAAAGTGCTGATAACAATGGATAGTTACAAGAATAAGATCTTTGAGGCCACGGTAACAAGGATAATCCCGTTTATGAACGATCGCACAAGATCGTTTACCATTGAAGGCACCTTTGATACAAAGCCACCTGTCTTATATCCCAACCTTACTGTGGAAGCAAATATCTTAATTCAATCAAAAGAAAATGTAATTACTATTCCTTTAGATTATTTAATTGATGACTCACTGGTAAGGTTAACCGCAGATAAAAAACGGAAAGTTATAACAGGTCTTAAAGATTATCAGAAAGTTGAAATCCTAAGTGGTCTTTCTGTTGGTGATGAAATTATAAAACCAGAACAATGAATTACAAACTCATCATTAGCATAGCAAAATCGTTATTAAAAGCACGCTTTCGGCAAACAATGATAGCGGCCATTGGCGTCACTTTCAGCATTACTATGTTTATTGCTTTGCTGGGTTTTATGACGGGGCTAAATGATTTGCTGGATGGGTTAATTTTAAACAGAACGCCCCACATTCGTCTCTTTAATGAAATAAAACCGAGCGTTGTGCAGCCTGTTAATTTAAGTACAGCATACAAGGGTTATTATCATATTATACACTCCATAAAATCTGAGAACAGCCGCCAGGATATTTATAACAGCCAAGCAGTTATGCAAGCTATTAAAGCAGATGAAAGAGTGCAGGGTTTTGCTCCCAAAATTGTAACTCAGGTATTTTATAATGACGGAACAGTGGATATAACAGGTGTTGTAAATGGTATTGATCCGCAGGCAGAAACCAGGTTGTTTCATTTTGGGGATTATATTGTCAGCGGTTCAGTAATAGATATGAAGAATATAAGTAACAGTATTATTCTTGGAAAAGCGCTGGCTGAACGGCTTAATGCAAACCTGGGAGATATGGTACAAATTATAACTGTAAAAGGCGACAGGTTCCCATTGAAATTAGTAGGACTTTACCAATCGGGCATAAACGATTTGGATAAAACACAAGGCTATGTTTATTTCAATACTGCACAAAAACTTTTGGGCAAGAGCAACACCTACTTTACAGACATACAAATAAAATTAAAAGATCTAAATGAAGCGCCGGCAGTTGCAAAAGAGTATGCAAAAAAATTTGGAACACAAGCAGAGGATATTCAAACAGCTAATGCGCAATTTGAAACCGGCAGTTCTGTAAGAACTATTATTTCCTATTCAGTTGGCATTACTTTATTAATAGTTGCAGGGTTCGGTATTTATAACATTTTAAACATGATGATTTACGAAAAAATGGATACTATAGCGATTTTGAAAGCGACCGGATTTTCGGGAAGAGATGTAAAAGCAATATTTATTTTTATAGCATTAAGCATTGGGATAGTGGGTGGATTTCTCGGCCTCATATTCGGTTTTGCATTTTCAGCCATCATTGATGAGATACCATTCCATACTCCTTCGTTACCGACAATTACAACCTACCCGGTAAATTATAAAGCTGTAATTTATTTTATTGCTACTGCTTTTTCTTTAATCACAACTTACCTGGCAGGTTTATTCCCTGCAAGAAAAGCGAGCAAGGTGGACCCGGTTGTAATAATCAGAGGAAAGTAAAATGAATAATATAATATTAGAAGCAAGGCACATTAATAAATATTTTCATGATCCTGTTACCGTGAAAGTCCTGGACGATATTAATTTTATTATTAGCAAAGAAGAATTCGTTTCAGTTGTAGGGAAATCAGGATGCGGAAAATCAACACTGCTATATATCCTTTCTACTATGGACACCGATTTTGAAGGAGATGTACTGATAGATAACGAAAGCCTTGTACATAAAAAAGAAATTGAATTAGCGCGAATAAGAAATGAAAAAATTGGCTTCATCTTCCAGTTCCATTACCTGATCAACGAATTTACCGTGCTTAAAAATGTAATGCTGCCCGGATTGAAGCTTGCTCATTTTACTGAAAAAGAGATTGAACAACGGGCAATAGAAAAACTTGAAATGCTCGATATAAAAGACCTCGCCTTAAAAATGGCCAACAAACTTTCGGGCGGAGAAAAACAAAGAGTTGCTATTGCACGTGCACTTATTAATAATCCGGCTATTATAATGGGCGATGAGCCCACCGGTAATCTTGATAAAAAAAACAGGGAAATTGTTTTTGACATTTTCAAAAGGCTTGCTAACGATTACCAACAAACGCTTTTAATTGTAACCCACGATTCTACACTTGCAGAAATTTCTAATCGTTCAATTGAAATGGAGGATGGCAAGATAATCAGGCAATGATTTTTTTATTCTCCGCGGGATAAATTTTTTTAACATGAGGTGCATTTAATATGCGTCAGGTATAAAGAGGGATGACTACAGTTTCAAATTAACCTGACTCTTATCATAGCATAGTTACGACTTCACTAATAACTTTACTTTATAAAATATTAAATTATGAAAACTACAATAATTGCAGGTTGGGTAATACTGCTTTTCCTGTTTAGTTGCTCACCTTCATCACGCATTACTCATTCCTGGACATCCAACACTATTGGTGAAAAAAATTATAATAAAATAATGGTAGTTGGTTTAATGCCAAATAATGACAGGGAACTCCGTGAAAATATGGAGAATCATTTGGTAGGTGATTTAACGATAAGAGGGTATATCGCAATTTCTTCATTAAAAGAATATGGGCCTAAATCATTTGAGAATATGAAAGAAGAAGAGGTGATTGATACATTACATGCAAGTGGCGTGGATGCTGTAGTTACCATAGTACTACTAGATAAAAACAGGGAACAGTATTACATACCCGGAAGAGTTTACTTTTCTCCCTATTTTATTTATCAGCGCCACTTCTGGGGATATTATACAACCATTTATAATCGTGTATACTCTCCCGGTTATTACCAGGTAGATACAAAATATTTTTGGGAAAGTAATTTTTACAATCTTGAAACGAAAGAGCTGCTTTATTCAGTGCAAACTACATCATTTAATCCAGGTAGTACGCAAAGCCTGGCAGATGAATATGGTAAATTGATCGTATCCGATATGGCTAAGAAAGGAATTATAAAATGAAAAAATCTAACCAGTTATTCATTTCATAAACAATAAATATTTGTTCCGCCTTTTACATTTTAGGAGAATGATTAAATATTTTTTTATTAAATAATTACCTTCCCTTTTAACTGAAAAGAAATAAGTATAACTACAACTCCCATTGCCAGGTAAACAATATGGAGCCATTGATAGGAACGAATTATTATCATTTGAGTTATAATCCAACCACAAACCATAACCCCGCCTGCTAACGCCCAGGTATAGCGTTTGGGATCACGTTTCATGTTATAGAAAACGGCGAGTAAGTTAACAATACCAACAAATATTATTAACAGTATTCCCGGGACCATATAATTTTTAAAGGGAGTTCCTTCTATCAGGCCAGGGGATAAATTCAAGGCGCTGCCATCAGGGTAACCAATCATCATTAATCCCGACAAAATAGCTGTCACCGAAATAAAAGAAAGCAGGATAAATAGGAATAATTTCATCTCATATTTTTTATAAATAATAATTAATCCGTGACAACATTATTATTAACTGCAGGCTGATTTATTTTTTTATAAAAGCCAACCAGAACACCAAAAGCAATTATATGTTCACTCATTTCCTTTTCCAATGCCAACTTATCGGCACCCGCAGGCAAATCAAGTAACGCATCTAAAGCATATACTTTGAAAAAATACCTGTGTGCATCATAACGTGGGCAAGGCCCGCTATACTCATTTTTATTAAAATCGTTTTTACCGACAATACCATGAACTTCATTTTCTTTAATGTGATGTGTTACAGGAATATTCCACACTAACCAGTGCGTCCAATTACTTACAACTGTATCAGGATTATTTAAAATAATAGCGAGGCATTTTGCTTCTTCAGGAATGCCTTCTATGTCCAATGGCGGGCTTATATTCAACGCATCATCGGTGTATTTTGCAGGAATAACCTCATTTTCATTAAAGGCTTTGCTACTTATTCTAAGTAATTTATAATCCAGTTCCTTCATTTCATTTTTCATCTTGTATAATTTTTTACAGGTAATGAAATATTACGGTCCTTCACCCGGCGGCGGAATTTCAACAGGAGGTGTCACAAAAGGATCTTCATCCGGAATAATATCCGGCTCCTCTTCAGGAGGTATCGGAACTTCCGGATCCTCAGACGGATATATTTCAGGCTCTTCAGGCCGTGGAAATTCGATTGGCTCTATGGGTTGTTTTTTCTTTGGCATAAATTTTCAAATTGTTTTGAATAACTATTCGTGCATCCATAAAAGAATGGAACGCCTGTTGATTTGCTTTACGCTTATAACAGTTAGCCAAAGTAAACCTGTTTGTGATTAAAAAACTATGAGGATAATTATGCATTCAAATGATGATCGTCATTAGTAATAGTATTTATAAAACAATTCCAGAATAAAGAAACAGATTGCTTATGACTAAAATATCACTTGCAATAATCATGGAGTTAATGGCATCTGAAACTAAAACTATTCATGAGAAATTATGAAAAACTCTAATGATAAATTCTTGAAAAAATATCGAAGAAGTTCGTGTTAATGAGTTTGTTTAAACCAGGAAAACTATCAGCGTTTTTACTGACAGCCATCATGTATTCTACCTATTATGTGAAATAATTTTATGCAATTTTTAAAATTATTTCCTAATAAATAAAATATTAACCATGAAAAAGTTAATGGCGATGTTGTTAATATTTACAACGATAACAAACACACATTCAGTAGCTCAAACGTGGAATGGTTCTGTAAATAATGATTGGAATACTGCAGGCAACTGGACGCCAGGAAATGTCCCCACCTCTTCCAGTAATGTGATTATAAATAATGCTTCCACATCTTATCAACCTGCACTGGCAGGTAATGTAAATATTGCATCACTGACTATGTCGGCGGGTATTTTAAATCTGAATAATTTTACGATCACCTGCTCCGGAAATGCAGTATTCACAGGAGATAGCGTGCTAAATGGAAAAGTTATAGCCAACACTTTCGATAATGTCGCTAATATGCATATAGGAGGTAAATTCATCCTGGAAAAGACAGGGCCATCCAATGAATTTTGGAGTGGTAACAATAAATTTTATGGAGATAGCCTTATCATTATTTGGCGCCAGGGTTCGTTGCATTTAGAGAATGCTGCCTCCTCTCCTGATAGTATTTTTGGTAATTTAAAGGTTCAGGTGGCTGATGATTATTCAGTCTATTTTTCACAGGGTTCTCGACTTTATGTTCAAAACAATTTAATACTTGATAATATCGGTAATGGAACTTTTTTTCTGAATGGTGCAAACAATGTTATGATTGGCGGCAACCTGGTAGGGCAAAATTTTTCAAGTTCAACTCCTAACTTCCTTTTAGAAAAAATAACAACGTTGGGTAATAATGCAAACGGGCCTTTTTTTAGTCATACCGCTTCAATAAATAACTGCAATTTCAACGGTAATTTCACGCTGGTAGCAGATTCTAACGTTGCAATGAATATTACCAATTCATCTTTTCTGGGAGCTGATAATTTATTCCAGGCTGGGATCACAGAAACACAAAGCAACAGGTTTGGGCATGCTAGTTCGGGAACAACCATATTGAGATCTGTTTTAAATTCCGGAAGTAATTACATGCGGGATGGTAACAATAAATTTTTTAATAATGCTCAATGGGAAACTTATGCGGCATATCCAAACAATGTTACCATTCAGCAAAACTTTTTCGGGGTAGATAGTTGTTGGGGGAATATGAATTTTATTTTAATGGGGAATTCTTCTCTTACAACCAATGGTAGTGGTTATAATTATGTAGCAGGTAACCTGACAATTGATGGGCAAGGCGCAAGGAAAGGGGTGCTGTTTACCGGTGGCGTCGGCAACAGTTTTACTATTGGTGGGAATTTTACAGTAAAAAATTTTATGCCTAACTCGCTACCCTCAGTTGGAAACACTAATGTTTACCTGCGAAATGTATATGTAAATGGCTCTGATACCTGCGGGAACATTCTATTGTACTACCGGAGACATTAATAATTGCAGCTTCAATGGCAATTTTAAATTGATCGCTGATTCATCGCAGGCCTATTTTATATCCAACTCATCGTTTTTGGGAGCTGATAATTTATTCCAGGCGGGGAATTACACAGGCACAGAATGACAAGTTTGGACATATTGGGCCTGGGATGACTATTTTAAGATCTGCATTAAGCTCCGGTAGTAATTTCATGAGGGATGGCAACAATAAATTTTACTCCAATGTTCAGTGGGAGACTTATGCGCTATATCCGGCTGGCGTTACCATTCAGCAAAACTATTTTGGTGTGGATACCTGTTTAGGTAATATGAGTTTTATCTTAAAAGGAAACGCTGCTCTTACAACTAACGGCAACGGTAATAATTATGTTGCAGGTAATGTGATTATTGATGGCCAGGGTGCCAGGAAATGGGTCGAATTTACAGGCGGTACAGGCAATAACTTTTATGTTGGCGGAAATTTCACAGTCAAAAATTTTACTCCTTTTGCTGAAACAGGAGTGGGCAATACAAATGTTCATCTCCGCAATTTATTTATAACCGGCACAGACACAGTTGGAACATTCTATTGCACTACAGGTGATGTTTCTAATTCCAGTTTCAATGGCAATTTTAAATTGATCGCAGATTCGAACCAGACTTATGCATTGAATTATTCTTCTTTCCTGGGAGCGAACAATCTTTTCCAATCGGGTAACCTGGAATTTCATGATAATAAATTCGGACAAAATGGAATAGGTTCTACGATCCTCAGAACTTCATATAACGAGGGTGGAAGTTTCTTGATGAGAGATGGCCTCAATAAATTCTTTGGAAATGTTCAATGGGAAACTTATGCACTGTACCCGGGTAGCACTACAATTCAGCAAAACTATTATGGTGCAGATAGCTGTTCGGGCAATATGAGTTTTATTTTGAAAGGAAATTCTTACCTGACAACAAATGGCAACGGCAATAATTATGTAGCAGGTAATGTGGTCATAGATGGGCAGGGAGCCAGGAAATGGGTTCAGTTTACAGGCGGCGCCGGCAACACTTTTAATGTTGGGGGGAATTTCACAGTGAAAAATTTTTCTCCAGCTGCTGAATCAGGAGTGGGGCATACCAATGTTTATCTCCGGAATTTATTTGTAGCCGGCACTGACACTGTTGGAACATTTTATTGCATTACCGGTGATATTAATAACAGTATTTTTCATGGCAATTTTAAATTGATAGCCGATTCTATTTACATATTTGCACTGGCGAATTCTTCTTTTTTGGGTGCTGACAATTATTTCCAAAGTGGTAGCCTTGATGTCCAAAATAATAAGATGGGTCAAACCAACCTTGGAACCACGATTTTGAAAACTGCGCAGAATGGGGGCGGATTGATCTATATGCGGGACGGTAACAATAAATTTTTTGGTGATGTACAATGGTTGGCAATTGCACCACCAACAGGTTCCACCTACTTCCAGCAAACTTTTTATGGCCCCGATAGCTGTCTTGGCAATTTAACTGTCAGTGCTGAAGGCGCTGCCAGTGTCAATTTTGCTGGCAACAATTTGTATATCGGGAAAGGATTGTCTCTTCAAAATAATGGAAGCGGAACCATTGTTCATGATAACGGAAGCTCGGCCATTTATTTTATTGGTGCAGATACTGCCAACTATTCTTATAGTGGAAGTGGCGCAGTTCCATCTTTAAGGAACATTGGAATAAGTCGTCAAGGCGGTTTAAGATTACTGTCTCCTTTAACTTGTTCGGGCCTGATCTTAACAAGAGGAATAATTTTATCATCATCATCAAATCCAATGCAGCTAACAAATGGAGCAGTTGTTACCGGAGGCGGGGACAGCAGCTATGTGGATGGTGCATTAGTTAAAACAGGTAACACCGCATTCACTTTCCCATTGGGGGAAAATAATGTCTATGCCCCCATTAGCATCACCGCACCAGCATTATCCACCGATGTTTTCAAGGCACAGTACTTTAAAACAAATCCAGGAATAGTTTATGATTCTACACAACACGATGCTTCATTAAATCATATCAGCAGAAGTGAGTACTGGCTTTTGGACAGGACTAACGGAACATCCACACCAAAAGTAACATTAAGCTGGAATGCCAACAGAAGTGGCCCGGTGGATATGATGAATGACTTAAGAATTGCCCGTTGGGATGGAACTGCATGGAAAGATGAAGGCAACGGAAATATTTCAGGAACGAATGATGAAGGAACTATTCAATCATTAAACAACATTAGCAATTTTAGTCCATTACAATAGCATCAAGCTCTGTTAATAATGCACTTCCTGTAACCTTTTTATTATTTAATGTAACACCTCTTGTCAACCATGCAATATTACCGCAATGGAAAACCGCAGTGGAAATAAACAATGCAAATTATGAAGTTGAAAGAAGTACAGACGGAAGGAACTGGATAAAAATTGCTACCGTATTGCCAGTGCCATCACATGAATACGACTATACTGACAATGCGGTTGCTGCGGGACTATATTATTATCGTATTAAGCAGGTTGATACTAACGGAAGCTACAACTACAGCATAATACGGGTAATAAAATTAAATGGAGATACCAGGTTATCAATATGGCCTAACCCTGTTACGAATATTTTATTCGTTCAAAGTAATTTTACCAAAGGCAGGTTCGAAATAACAGATGCAAGTGGAAAAATTATCAAGAAAGAAATTATAAACAATACTCTTACAACCGTTCCATTGCAGCATTTGGCAAAAGGTATTTACACAATAAGACTATATTATAACGGAGGAATGTTTGTAGAAAAATTTATTAAGCAATAAAAATTATTGAAAGAAATTTTTTAGAATAATTGGGAAAGATGCATTTAAGAGATTGAAATACGAATCAATAGAAACAACACTGATGAAATTTGGGAGATCTTCTATTAAATAATGGATCTCAACCATATTCTTTCCTTAGTCTTCAGAGTGTTACTCTTCTGCAAAAATTTTACTCCCGGATATTTATTTGATTAAACGCCAAACGGAAAGGTTTCCGGAACTTGTTTACCATCAGGTTTAATATGCAACGGATGTAAAGCTTTTGTCTCATCCAGGTAAATGAATGCATCGTAGCGCATCGGTAAAATAGTGGGCACATAATTCCCGTATTCTTCATATTTGGAATTATATACAACGCCAACAGCACGGTGACCAATATGACTTTCCATCAACATATCATTATTAGTAAAATCATCCATTAGTAATAATTTATTTTCTTTCCCTGCGCTATGCAACAAGTACTCCCAACTTCCTTTCGTGGCCTCGGGTAGTTGCATTACACGCATCTCTGCACCCCAGCTGTGGCCGGCCATTACTGTTCCTTTATAAGAACCAAAACCAACCAGCGCAACTCCTTTATCATGATGCTGCATCCTTGCGAGCTCACCAATATTAAACATGCCTTCATCTGCCATGTCAGTTGCTCTCGCATCGCCAATATGGGTGTTATGCGCCCACACAATTATTTTAGAATTATCGCCATGAAATTGTAATAAACGCTCCAAAGTATCGGCCATATGCCTGTCACGCACGTTCCAGCTATGAGGACCGCCTTTAATCATCGCACGATAATATTTTTCGGCATTTACTGTAACCAACGCATTTTGTTCTGCACTAAAAACATTTTCATGATCGGTGTTGTAAGTTGGTAATTTTTGTCGAATCTCTTTTAATAAATGCACTACTTCAGTCTCGCATATTTCCGGAACAAATTGTGACGCTCTTGCATAAGAACTTCCCTCGTCTTTGCGATAAGGCTCAAAGCATTGATAGGCTTCCTCTGCTACTTTTAATGCTGAAGGATCTGTTTTTTTTAAGTACTGCATTATGCTGTCCATACTTTCCCAAAGGCTATATACATCCAGCCCATAAAAGCCTGCTTTTTTATTTGCCCCCAGTCCTGTATTATGTTGCTTGAGCCAATCGGCCAGCGCTACAATTTCCCAGTTGGCCCACATCCACGTAGGCCAACGATTAAAAGCATGCAATACTTTAAATGCGCTTTTGTTAGCAGCATCATAATCTTTTACAAACCGGTTTAGCCGGTAACAATCAGGCCAGTCCCCTTCCACCGCAATAAAGTTGAAGCCTTTTTCTTCAATCAAGCGTTTTGAGATATGAGCCCTCCAGGTATAATATTCATGTGTACCGTGGCTGGCTTCGCCCAACATAACAATTCTTGCATCGCCGACCCTATCGAACAAGGGTTGCAGATCGGCTTTGCTCTGTAAAGGATAAGCCCATTGTTTAATAGCACTAACAGCTTCGCTTTCGTTTGCGATGGTGTCTTTGGTAAATTGGCGTCGCATCGTTTTCATTTTAAATTGTTATCGTTGTTGTATTAATCTATTTATATAAATAATCCGTCTACGTTCTTTCCAAAAAGTATCTACTACAAAATAAACTTCTTTTCAACCGAAACAAATGAGGAGGATTATATCTTCAAATGATGATGATCATTTCTCTTGAAAGCCCGAACGCATAATTTTGAAAAAATTAAAACAAACATCATGCAAAACAATACAAAATCCATTTTTACATTGCGAAGTCTTATGGATGAGGATGCCCGTAAATTTATCATTGGCGAAGTACAGCTAAAAAATATTTTGCCGGAGTGGATAGCTAAAGCCGGATCACTAAAGCTAAAAACTGTATTGGAAAAATACCTTCATTATGTTGAACAACATGTTCAGGAGATGGAAGGGTTTTTTGAAGCAGAAAATATTATCTCATTAAGCCTTAATAACAGGATAATGCATTCCTTTATAGAAGAGGCGAAAGAAAAATTAAGCGCCTGCGCTGATAGTGAAGTAACAGATGCATGTCTCCTGGCTTCGGTTCAAGCTATAAACCATTTTAAAATAAGTTCCTATGGCACTGCAGCTGCGTTCGCTAATGCATTAGGCCTCGAAAAACCGGCAACTATTTTTCATGAGGCAGAAATTAGCGAAAAACAAATTGATGACAGGCTCTCTCAATTAGCCGAACATGAAATAAACGTGAGGGCTAAAGCACCCATTGTGATACAACGATAAAAATGGCATTATGAATTATAGGTTTAATAGCGAAGTGAGTATTACCTCCAATGACAATGTAATCCTACAGGGGTTATTAACCATACCTGAAAAAGCCCCGGCCATCATAATTTTTTCACATGGAAGCGGTAGCAGCAGGTTTAGCAAAAGAAACCGCCTGGTAGCGGAATACCTGAATGGAAAAAATTTTGGAACATTATTATTTGACCTGTTAACAACAGAAGAAGACAAGTTTTATGATTACCGGTTTAATATTGAGCTGTTAACGAAGAGATTAGCCAGTGCGACTGGGTGGCTGGAAAAATTCCCATCTGCTAAAGATTGTCGCATTGGCTACTTTGGAGCCAGCACTGGTGCTGCATCTGCATTAGCTGCTGCGGCTAATTTACCTCAGATAGGTGCAGTTGTTTCAAGAGGCGGGCGACCGGATTTAGCGATGGACAATTTACTGAGAGTTGAAGCGCCGGTTTTGTTAATTGTTGGTAGCCTTGATACTGAAGTGCTGGAATTAAATAAGGATGCATATCGAAAATTACATTGCGAAAAAAAACTGGAAGTAGTGGATGGAGCAACTCATTTGTTTGAAGAACCCGGCACGATGGATAAGGTATCCAAACTCGCGGCTGCGTGGTTTCAAAAATATTTACAGCCTGTAAAAGTATAGAGCTTACGCAAATAACGCATTGGAGATTTTTTGGAAAGTCTAATCATCGGCAAAATAAAAAAGAATAAACTTAATATATGTTTCGCGATAGAATAGAAGCGGGTTTATTGCTGGCTGCAAAATTAAGGAAGTATAAAAATGATCCTGGAATTGTGTTAGCGGTTCCAAGAGGCGGCGTGCCCGTTGCTTATGAAGTTGCGCATGAATTAGGTTTTCCCATTGAGGTTGTCCTTACTAAAAAAATCGGGCACCCGATGAACAAGGAATATGCCATTGGCGCAGCAAGCCTTTCGGGCTATTTTGTTTTGCCTCATGAGAATGTTTCAGACCAATACATAGAAAATGAAGTAAAAAACATCCAGGCAAGGTTGAAGGAAATGTATAAATTATTTATGGGCGATAAGGAACCCGAAGATCTTCAAGGCAAAACAGTAATAATAATTGATGATGGTATTGCGACCGGTAACACCTTATTAGGTACTGTGAATTTATTGCGTAAAAGCAAGCCTGCGAAAATAGTTATTGGTGTACCTGTTGCATCGCGAAATGCCGTGCAAAAATTATCAAAAGAAGTAGACGAAATTGTTGCTGTATTAATACCTGAAGAGTTTCACGGCGTAGGTGCCTTCTATGAAAATTTTGAGCAGGTAAGCGATAAAGAAGTAATGTTTTACCTGGACAAATTAAGGGAGTTGAGAAACGCAGGTTAGTTGATAATTAGTTATCATTTTAATTCCGCTACCGGGTTAATATCTACCGTTCTATAAAATAATCCTCAGAGAAACCCACTGAAAAATTCCTCTTGATTACTGTCATCATAAGCCCTGATTATCCTCATAGCAAAGGGTTTGTAATATGACTATCTTAAAGAAAATAAATTTATCAAGTTAAAACTTTATATCATGAAAACAGACAGTCAAATTCAACAAGATGTGATGGACCAATTAAAATGGGAACCATATCTAAATGCTGCTCAAATTGGAGTAGCTGTAAAAAATGGGATCGTAACACTTTCCGGGCAAGTTGATACATATTCCAAAAAACTGATTGCAGAAAATGCCGCAAAAAAAATTTCAGGAGTAAAAGCAATTGCAGAAGACATACAAATTGGGGTGTCCCCAGCATATAATAAAACAGATGCAGAAATTGCAGAAGCTGTTCTTAATGCTTTGAAATGGCATACTGCGGTACAGGAAGAAAAAATAAAAGTAAAGGTAGAAGATGGGTATGTTAGGCTTGAGGGCGAAGTTGAATGGAATTTCCAACGCAAAAATGCTGCTGCGGCTATTGAAAACCTGGCAGGAGTTCGTTCCGTAATAAATTTAATTACGGTAAAACCAAAAATTACCGCTTCAGACATTCAGGATAAAATCAATGAGGCTCTTAAAAGGAGTGCCACTATTGATGCCGGAAAAATTACTGCGGAAGTTATAGGAAGCAAGGCTATCCTTCGCGGTAAAGTTCGTTCATTTGCAGAAAAAGAAGATGCTGAAAATGCTGCATGGTTTGCTCCTGGAATAACTGCTGTTGAAAGTAAAATTGAAATTGAAGTTCCGGAATATTCTTTTGAATATTAATAAGCAGTTTCAATTTAATCTGAATTGAAAAGCAGTTTTGTTTGATTAAGCTGTCCCGATAAAAAAAATTGAGACAGCTTTTTTATTTAAATTATATCTTCAAATTGTTCACTATCTGACGACTGAAAATATATTTTCATTTGATAAAGCTCAAGGAAAAAATTATAAGATTTGATAAAGGAAACGTTATAAGGCAACGGCCATTACCGGTAACTAACGGCTAGAAGGGCGATGTATTTTTTAAAAGCCTTCTTCATTTTCCGGTATAGAAAATTAAATATGATACTTTTAAAAATTATAAACGCACTGTGCTTACTTCTTCTTCAGGCAGCGCTTGTTTCCCGGTAATTTGTTGCTTTATCAACTTCTTCAATTCATGAATTGCTTCTTTAGCTGCACTCTTAAAATTTTGCGCTCTTGCCTGCACCACAAGATCGTCGCCATGCATCGTCAGCTTAATGCCGCAAACTTTATTTTCGGTTGGAATAATAGTTTTATCTGGCAGCAATGATACTTCTGCCCTGGATATCTTCTTATCAGTATGTAAAAGTTTTATTAACTGTCGCGTTATATCTGTTACCAGGTTTTCAGGCACTTTTCCATAGACCGTATTAAATTCGATAGTCATAAAAAAAAATTTAAGTAATGAATAATCTGTTCGGGTAAATATAAAATCATTCGACACTAATGCTAATGACTTTAATCAGCCATAAAAATGATATACAGCAGAAAGTACTCTATAACGAAGTCAGGGAATTAAATGAGAACCATAATATGCAGTGCCCAACAAAGCAGTTTTATTATTTAAAATAATTTTTATCGGAACTTTTTCAAGCAAATAATTTAATCTCCCGCTGTTACAAAATGAAGAGTAAAATTGATTATCCTGGAATAAGGAAATAATTTGCGGAACAATACCGCCGCCTATAAACAGGCCACCGGTAGCCTTTAATTTCAAAACAAGATTTGCCGATTCATACGCCAGGAATTGTATAAACCAATCCATAGTTTCCTTACAAATTTTACATTCAGTAACATGTGTACTTATAACAGCTGGTAAATTATCATTCTTAAATTTTTCTTTAAGCCAGTTCGGCTCATCTCTTTTCTTTTCATCCCGAAGGAATTCATAAATGTTTACAATACCGGGTCCGCAGATGAGGCGTTCCCAACTTACATGTTCAAATTTCTTTTGCAGAAAAGTATATAACTCAAAATCGAATTGATTTCTCGGAGCAAAATCACTATGGCCACCTTCGGTAGCAAATGGATGATAACAATTACCGTCATAATAAAGCCCGGCCTCTCCCAGCCCGGTGCCTGGCGCAATTATAGCAGCATTCCCTGCAACATCACTTCCGGTATTTAGCGGCATAATATCCTTGTCATTAAGCAGCGCTAATCCATACGCAGTTGCTTCAAGATCATTAATCAATTTTATTTTTTTTATGCCAAAATGCTTAGACAATTCATCACTATCTACTTCCCAGGCTAAATTAGAAAGCTTTGCGTGTCCATTCAATACAGGCCCTGCCACACCAAAGCAAATAACGTCAGGAAGAGGAAAATTTTTTATGAAAATATCAGCCAGCTCAATAATATTTTTATAATCTACGGATTTATAATGTGCCTCATGTATGGTAGTAATATTGTTACCATCTGATTTAATAAGTGCAAGATTGGTTTTAGTTGCACCGATGTCACCGGCAAGTATATTATTAACCCGGCCAGTTTTATTTTTTGCAGCTGTTGTATTAAATTTCAAAAGCATAATTAATAAATAAGGCAACATCAATTATAATTAAGTTGCCCGGTGTAAAATATTAAGAATACTTATTTCATTTGCATTTTATGTAATCGGCTACTGCTAATTAATAGTTAATGAAGTGCCACAACAGGAATTTCACTATTCAATATGATTTGTTTTGAATGACTTTTATGAAATAATTTATCAATTATGTCATGATGTTTTGGTAAAACAAACAGTATGTCAATTTTATTTTTTTCCGCGAAGCTCATAATACTTTCATCCGCGTCTTTACCTTTAATGAAGTGATACCATGGTTTTAACGAAGCCATTTTTTGCTTCATAACTTTTATTTCCAGGCTGTTTTCTTTATTTGTTGTCTCAGGCTCCGAAGTATTAATTACATGCAACTCGGCATTAAAATCGTTCACAAATAATTTTATCTCATCAATTATCGACGAGTCCACAACAGTATCAAACTCACAGGCGAGCCCGATCTTTTTTATTGATGAATATTTTGTTATTAATGGTATAGTTATTAATGGACAGGTTAAATATTTCATGGCAAAAACCGTATTGCTGCCAAATAATAAACGTTCAGCTACAGTCTTCCCCTGGCTCCCCATAACAACCGCGTAGGGATTTATATAGCCACAGACAACTTTTAACTCATGCGGAAAGAATACACCCATTCTTACTTCGGTATCTATCTTTATTTTACCATTTGCCTTGCTCAGCAAATTTGTTTTTAATTCACCTATATATTTTTCAGCATCTTTTCTTATCTCATCTATATCCAGTGGAACCGGTATCTCACTGTAACTAACAGGTATTTGATATACATGCAATAACAAGATATCGGCATTAATGGCCAGCGCCATTTTCGCAGCATATTCAGCAGCATTCGAAGCTGAAGAAGAAAAATCCGTTGCAACCAGGATCGTTTTCATAAAAAATATTTTTTGCAATTGATATATTAGTTACTACTTAGGCAAAACTAATAATAGCCGGGAGTAAATTCTATGATAACCATCAGCAGGCATAATGATTTCAGCATACATGCATGATTTATAAAATCGATGGTACCAAAAGAATCTATAATAATACACATCATTGGTTGTAGTGATAATAATCATGTTTTCTTTCTTATACCTAAGATAGATTTGACTTAAAATTCAGGGCCATGTCAACAAATATTTCACAAAAGGAAAGCACTGCATTTGGTGCTTTAAATACTGAGCCATCAGTATTTATAATTATGCCCTTCGAACCAATGATGTCAACAAAGTACCAACTTGAATTGAAGCTTAAACAGGTAAGTAAAATTGTTGAAGAAAAATTATTAAAAAATCACATAGCCGCTGAGGCACAGCCAATTTTACTCAGGCTACAGTTACTAATAAAGGAGCTTAATTACAATTCATTAAAAAAAAGCATAGCCATTTTATTATCTGCTTCGGATGAGCAGGTTATTTACTTTGACATACCGGTAAGAGAAAAAGTATCGGTGGATGAATCGTTTGGAATTTGTGATATCATATTAAATAAGAAAGAAAAAATCGGGTACCTGGTATTGTTGTTAAATTCCGATAAGTCTAAAATGTATGTTGGAAATTTGAAAGATTTACAATTAATAAAATCCAACAAGAGTAGTGATTTCCCATGGGATAAAAACGATATACCTCAGAGAGTGGCTAATTTTTCAGATCCTGGTGATAGAAAAGAAATATTGTTACATAAATTTCTGCGTCACATGGACCAGGGATTGTCTCTTATACTAAGGGCCTATAATTTACCTGTGTTTATAATTGCGCCTGAAAGAGTTCTCGGGCACTTTAAAAAGATAACCCGGAATGAAGAAAAACTTGTTGCCGAAATTCATGGCGACTATCTTGACTCCAGCGAAACAACCATATTTAAAATCCTACAACCGCATTTACAAAATTGGAAAAAATTAAAACAACAATACATTTTACAGGAGATCGAAAAAGCCAGAAATGAACATATACTTGCATGCGGCATTAAGGATGTATATAATACGGCCACTTATAAAAACAGCAGGCTGCTGGTAATTGAAAAAGATTTAATCACTTCGAAAAACACGTTGGAAGTCGATCAATATATTAGCCGGCATAGTACTCCTTTTTACATTAAAAGTACCCTGGATGGTATAATTGAAAAGGTGATAAAGTATGGCGGAAATGTGGAAGTTGTAGATAAATTGCAAGCCAACGAGCAAATAGCTTTGATACCATACTATTAAATCATAATTTTAAACTGTTTGTTCCATCTCTATCCATTTCATATAATTTTTAACTACTTTTTTTATGCGTTCTAAATAATCGTTTACGCCTCTGTTACAAATAACATGGGAATGTGTGGATGATCAATAAAAGATTTTGATTGACTTTTATGAAAGAGTGATTCCAGCAACCCATGTTTTTTGGGAATTATTATAAGCAGGTCTGCTTTGTTGTCTTTTGCAAATTCTAATACGCCAGCTTCTATATTAGGACTGGTAATAAAATGCAGTTGGGGATGAAATTTATCAAGTTGATTTTGAAAGGTGATGGCTCCTGTCATTTCTTTTTTATGAACACCCGAATCATTTTTCATTATACATACAATGTCTAACCGGGCATCAAAGAGTTTCAGGAGGTTTTTAATATAATCGAAATGAATAGTCTCCGACACGTCTTTTAAGTCGGACGCTAATGCAATATTTTTTATTCCTGTAAATTTTTTATTTTCAGGGATTACAATTACGGGGCAATGTAAATTTTTTGCAGCATAAATAGTATTACTTCCAAAAAGTAAATGCGAAGTTGCTCCCGCACCTTTAGTGGCCATTACCACAGCAAAAGGTTTATTGATCCTACACAAGCTTTTAATCTGTTGCTGAAAAAAGCCAAATACTGTTATTGTTTCAACCAAAATATTATTGCCTGTTGCCTGTAAAATTTTGTCGCAGAGTGCAGCCATTTCAGTTTCAGCTTCATCCAGGAGATCTGAATAAATGGCCTTTGATACAGGAAGTTCTGCGGCCATAATCGGTAAATGAATTACATGAAGCAGTATTAATTTTGCGTTAATGCCAAAGGCCATATCAGCTGCATAGTTTACCGCATTTATTGAAATCGGCGAAAAATCCGTAGGAGCAATAATTGTTTTCATTTTTGCATTTTGAGATAAGCAGTTATTGTTTTAGCTCAAGCAAGTTATAGATTGATGGTAAGTAATCTCATGACACAAGTCAATTTAAACGTTGACTGGCATCATGGAATGCACGAGAACTTACTTGTATTCTTGAGCAGCTTTAAAACTGTACAATGCAGCAAAAAGAAATAGACTTTCTATATAAAAATAAAATTCGAAATAGCCTGTATATAAAAATACTGGCCCATATAACCAGTATTTTAGTTTGCGGTTTTTTTGCATCTTTTATTATCGGAATAGGGCTGCCTGATATTATGAAAATGAATTTTACGCACATAACGTTATTCAACCTCCTTCTTGCATTGCCTTTATTGGGCTATGTTATTGTTTTATTTCGCGAAAATATTGGTGCTATCGTTATGTTATTGGGTGGAATAGCCTTAATGATATATCATTCTTACTATCGCGATATCGATATGGCATTTATATTCGGGCTACCTTTTATTATATGTGCCCTATTATTTTTTTGGCATTTGAGAACAGCAAAATAAAAATTGTATAAAGTAAAATTTTGTTTGTATGATGGTAGTATGACTGAAGTCAGTCCGGCATGGAATTAGAATCATATAATTAACTGGCAATTGGTGGTAACTTGAGATTCATCTTCATTTAGATATATCAAATGAAAATTTCAAAATTATATAAGCCGCCAAATTCCATTTACCCGGGAGAATACGTGCCTTCAGTAAATGAAGAAGAGATAAAGAAATTGGTCAGCAAAACACATAAGAAAAAAATCAATCATCCACCGGTTAATATTACAGAACTGGCAGATTTATTTAAGATAGAAATAGCAATCCCTGGTATGAAAAGAGAAGAATTTCTGGTACAAGCAACGGAAAATGTCTTGCAGGTTTACGCAGTGCACAAAGACCGTGGATTTAATGGACATGGAAATCCTAAACAAAAAGAATTCAATTATGAATGTTGCCATAGTGAAATTACTTTGCCTGAAAATGTGGATACAGAATTTATAAGTGCTGAATACAAAGCTGGAATCCTGCGCCTTTTTATTCCTAAGGCAAAACATTTTAGAAAAAACCTGCGTGCAAACATTATAGTTTATTAAAGAGTTTTACATGAGTTTTCCCTTCTCTCATCCTTATAATATAAATCCCGCGTTCCAGAAAAAAGTTGCATATTTCTGTATGGAATTTGGTATTCATCAGCCATTAAAAATATATGCAGGCGGATTAGGCTTTTTAGCAGGCTCCCATATGCGCAGTGCATTTGAATTACAACAAAACATGGTAGGCATTGGCATCTTATGGAAATACGGTTATTATGACCAGTTGCGAAAGCAGGACCAAACAATGGATGTATTGTTTGAGGAAAAGAAATATAATTTTTTGAAAGAAACCGGTATCAAATTTACTATTAAAGTTTCCAAACATGACGTTTGGGTAACAGCTTATTATCTCCCTCCGGAAGTTTTTAATACAGTTCCAATTTTTTTTCTTACTACAGATTTACCTGAAAATGATTACCTGGCCAAAACCATTTCGCACAAATTATATGATGCCAATCCGGAAACAAAAATTGCAGCATCCATATTGCTAGGCGAAGGTGGCGCTAAATTATTAGAAGAATTGAAGTGGGAACCCGATATATATCATTTAAATGAATCGCATGCATTGCCACTTGCATTTTATTTATACAACAAGTATAAAGATATAAATGAGTTAAAGAAACGTCTTGTATTTACTAATCATACTCCTGAAGAATCCGGCAACCCAAAAACCAATATTGCGCTGCTGGACAAAATGGGATTTTTTTGTGATATTCCTCAAACAGAAATAAAAGCAATCACTCAAACAGAAGGTGATACAATGGACCACACCCTTGCAGCATTGCGCCTTTCGCATAAAGCGAATGGCGTATCTGTTATGCATCAAAAAACTTTATCTGCAATGTGGAATTCATTCGAAGGTATCTGTGAAATGATTTCCATTACCAATGCACAGAATTATAATTACTGGCACGATGAAGATTTATATAAAGCATTTAGGAATAATGACGATAAAGAAATGCAAAGAATAAAAATGCAACGTAAGAGAGATTTGTTTGAAGTAGTGGCAGACCAATGCGGTGAAATATATGATGATAAAATTTGTACAATAGTTTTTGCCAAACGCTTTGCGGGATATAAGCGCCCCGATTTATTTTTTCATGATATGGAAAGATTTGAGCAATTGGTAAATAACAAAGACCGGCCTGTACAAATAATTTGGGCGGGTAAACCCTATCCGATGGACTATGCCGGTATAGGTGTGTTTGATAAAATTGTTGATATAGCTAAAACCTATTCTAACTGCTCTGTATTGGTTGGCTATGAACTTAGACTTGCCAAATTATTAAAGGCTGGTTCTGATGTATGGTTAAATGTACCACGCATTACACATGAAGCATCGGGTACGAGTGGAATGGCTGCTGCAATGAACGGCTCTGTAAATGTTGCTTTGCCGGATGGATGGTTTCCGGAATTTGCCAATGACAAAATCAATTCATTTATTATCACACCCTGTGATATTTCAGAACCAGATCATGTGCAGGATGACCTGGACGCGGCAAGCTTGTATAATTTATTGGAAAGGGAAGTGCTTCCTATGTATTATGATTATCCTCACAGTTGGATGGAACTTATAAAAAATGGTATGAAAGATATTGTTCCAACGTTTGACAGTAACCGAATGGCACAGGAATATTATGAGAAATTGTATATGAGCAAATGATAACCTGTTTTTTGGAAGACATTGAAAACAAAATTATTTTCAATCAATTAAATAAAAAACATGATAGGAAAATTAAACGAAACCGAAATTGAAGAAGTACTTACCGAAGAAATTATTGGCCGTATTGGTTGCCATGCAGATAATGTAACCTACATAGTGCCCATAAGTTATGCCTACGATGGCAAATGTATATATGCACGTTCCTATGAGGGATTAAAAATTGATTTAATGAGAAAAAACCCAAGGGTTTGTTTTGAAGTTGACACGATGGAAAACATGGCCAATTGGAAATCCGTTATAGCCTGGGGCGATTTTAAAGAACTCACTGAACCAAGTGAAAGAAAAGCAGGCATAGAAAAATTACTTGCCCGCAAAATTTCAGGTGTCGCAAGTAAAACCGTCCAGTTATCTCCACAATGGCCTTTTTCTTCAAAAGAGGATATCGATAAGATGAAAGGAATTATTTTATGTATTTCTCTCGATAAAAAAACCGGGCGCTTTGAAAAAAGCGATGAAATAGTTTTCTAAAATTAGCATCGGCATCTGTTTTTTTAAGAAATCCGGGAATATAACAAGAAAGAGTACACGAAGATAAATACGTTTACCTCTTAAAATTTCAGGAAGCAACGTTTTTTAAAAACCGGTGGTAAATAAATCTCTTTACAAATTCCGCCGTAAATAAATAAATGGCAACTATGGCAATAATGAACAGAATTACCTGCCCGGGTAATTTATCAAAACCTATACGTGGGGCAAATGGTAAGTACGGTAACAACCAGCCTATTGCCAGGCAAAACAAAACGCTCATAACTAACTTTTTGCCCGGGTTGCTTTGCTTGAAAGGAACAAGCCTCGTACGAATAATAAATACAACCAGAATTTGTGTGGCTAAAGATTCCATAAACCAACCGGTACGAAATTGAGCTTCATCCACCGAAAAATATTTATACAGCAAATAAAAAGTAAGCAGATCGAATATGGAACTGGTTAGCCCGAAAATAAACATAAAGCTATAGATCATTTTGAGGTTCCATCGCTGCGGTTTTTTAATGTAGCTTTCGTCTACATTATCAGTAGGAATAGTCACCTGTGATGTATCGTACAAAAAATTATTGATCAGAATCTGCACCGGCAACATAGGCAAAAATGGAAGAAACATTGTTGCAGCAGCCACCGAAAACATGTTGCCAAAGTTTGAGCTAAGGTCCATTAAAATATATTTCATGGTATTGCCAAATGTTTTGCGGCCTTCCAGTATTCCTTCTTTGAGTACCATCAAATCTTTTTGCGTGAGTATAATATCGGCAGCATCTTTGGTAACGTCAGTGGCACTGTTTACTGAAATACCAATGTCGGCAGTTTTTAATGAAGGGGCATCATTAATACCATCACCCATATAGCCTACGGCGTGATGGTGTTTCTTTAAAGACATGATTATCCTGTTTTTTTGTTCAGGAGAGAATCTTGTAAAAATCGTAACATCTTTTACCCTTCTTTGCAGTGCCTCGTCAGTAATGTCATTCACTTCATGCCCCTGCATAAATCCCTTAACGGTAAGCCCAATTTGTTCACAAACTTTTTGAGTTACCAAAAGATTATCACCCGTTATAATTTTCACCTCAACGCCAATTGTATTCAATGCCGCAATCATTTCATAGGCATCCATTTTTGGGGGATCGAGGAAAGCTATAAAGCCTTTCAGCTCCATTTCACATTCATCTTCTTTAGTAAAAATTTCATCTGCACCCGTTTCTTTGGTAGCAATAGCGAGTACACGAAATCCGTCATTGCTCAGCATTTCGTATTGTTTGTTAGCAGCCACTTTGTCCTGGTCATTTATCAAACAGGATTTAAATATTTCTTCCGGAGCACCTTTGCAAATGAGAATATTTCTATTTTGATAAGTAACTACTACACTCATTCTTTTACGCACAAAGTCGAATGGAATCTCATCCTTTTTGATGTAATTATTTATATCAACTTTTTGAAATGAAACAACTGCATCGTCGAGTGGGTTTTTTATCCCCGTTTGATAAAAACTGTTTAAATAAGCCAGCAACAACAAATATTCAGAATTGTTTCCTTCTTTATCAACATATTTCACAAGGTGAATTTTATCTTCAGTTATTGTTCCTGTTTTATCAGTGCACAAAACTTCCATACTTCCAAAACTGGGGATAGACGAAAGCCGTTTTACAATAACTCCTTTCTTAGCCATGTGTGCCGAACCCTTCGACATTGTTATAGCCATAATCATTGGCAACAGTTCCGGAGTTAAGCCAACTGCAACAGCAAGCGAAAACATAAATGATTCCAGCAGGTCGTGTTTCAATACCGCGTTAATCAAAAAAATAAATAACACCAACACGATGGTCACTTTCATTATTAGGTACCCGAATTCTTTAATTCCTTTACTGAAATCTGTTTCTGTTTCAGGTTGAATCAAATTTGCAGCAATTTTTCCAAACTCAGTGGCAGCGCCTGTTTTTACAACTATTGCTTTTGCAATTCCACTGATTATACTTGACCCCATGAAAACTATATTTGATAAATCAGGCAGGTTGGGTTTATCAATATTAGTAACGTCACTTTTTTTTTCAGCAGGAAATGATTCCCCGGTTAAAGAAGATTGATTCACAAAAAAATCTTTTGCAAAAAGAAGCCTGGCATCTGCCGGAACAATTTTTCCGGCGCTCAGCATAATTATATCCCCCAGGCAAATTTCTTCATGAAAAACTTCAATCTGAACATTGTCACGGATAATTTGCGCTTTGCTTTTTACACTTTGCTTTAGTTTTTCAGCCGCGTTTCGTGCATCCCGTTCCTGGTAAAAATCTATAGCAATGCTTACAACTATAATAAAAAGAATAATAGAGGCATTAATAGTTTCGCCCAATGAATAAGAGATAACGGCTGCAACCGTTAGTATTAATACGAGCGGGCTTTTAAAGTGGCTAAGTAATTCAACCAAAAAGTGTTTGTGTTTTTTGGATTCAATTGTATTTTTTCCAAATTCCTTTATACGTAATGCCGCTTCTTCATTACTAAGCCCGCGTTCCTCATTGCTCTCCAACTTTTCAACAATCTCCCTGGTTGATACGGAAGAGAAATAATCAAGGGCCGCAGTAAGTATAAATTTATCTTTCATGAAAATTATACGCTGAAAATACTGATGAACCGCGCCTTATGAGCTGATATTCATCATAGGGGAAAATGATGTTGAACCATAAATTAATTGTACTGCTTTTTAAATATTTGAGATTGAATACAAAAAACAAAAGAAACATTAATTTGGCACTGGTATGTCATTGAAAAAAACGAAGCTATCAAATGGATATACTTCAAATAACCAGGTAAAACTTATCAGGGCAGGTAAGGAATATTTTAATCTTCTTTTACAACTTATTCATGAAGCAAAAGAGAATATTCATATTCAATCCTACATTTTTGATGATGATGTAACCGGGCGGTTGGTGGCTGATGCGATGAAAGCTGCAGTGAAAAGAAATGTGGATGTTTATTTGATGGCCGATGGCTATGCTTCACAAGGCATGTCAAAATCGTTTGTTCATGGCCTAAGAAACGCGGGTATTCGTTTCCGTTATTTCGAACCATTTTTTGCAAGCAGGTATTTTTATTTTGGCAGGAGAATGCATCATAAGCTTGCGGTAGCAGATATGAAATACGCTTTAGTGGGAGGAATAAATATTGCTGACCGCTATAACGATATGCCGGGAAAGCCCGCGTGGCTTGATTTTGCATTGTATGCCGAAGGCGAAATTGCCAAACAGCTCTGTATTCTTTGCTGGAAAACATGGAATGGTTTTTCACTTAATATGGCTCTAACCCCTTGCGAATTGAAACAAATTAGTTTCTCAATTCCATTAGGAAACCGGAGTGAAGTAAGAATGCGCCGCAATGATTGGGTACGTCGTAAAAATGAAATCTCATCAACATATGTAGAAATGCTGCGAACATCAACAAAACAAGTAACTATTTTATGCAGCTATTTTTTACCAGGCAAAATAATAAGAAAGCAAATTGTAAATGCCATTAAGCGTGGGGTTACCATCAGGGTAATTGCCGCCGGCCATTCGGATGTGATACTTGCTAAAAACGCAGAACGTTGGTTGTACGATTGGCTCTTGAGAAATGGAATTGAATTGTATGAATATCAAAAAGCCATTCTGCATGGAAAGATCGCTGTTTGTGATGACCAATGGATGACCATTGGTTCTTACAACATTAATAACATAAGCGCTTATGCGAGTATTGAGCTGAACTTAGACGTGCGCAATCCCGGCTTTGCAGCACAGGTCCGTAAAACGCTGGAAGAAATTATTGCGAATGATTGCATCCGTATTACCTCAGAGCATCAAACGCGAAAGAAAAATTTGTTAAGGCAATTTATTCGTTGGTGTTCTTACCAGTTTATAAGAGTGGTGTTTTATTTATTTACATTCTATTTTAAACACCTTAATTAATTTCCTTCAATTCTTCTCAACAATCCTTTTACAATCTGCCAGTCCCATTTTTCGAAGCGCCCTCTTTGAACAACAAGCTTATTATCTTCTGGATGTTGCAGGTAATAATGGAAAACAAATCTTTCTTTTGGATTCTCCCAGCCAATGATTTGGCCAAAGCGCAAATCGTTAAACACAAGTGTATCGCTATATTTTTCTATGGTGTAAAATTGCTGCGAAAATCGAATCAGCTTTTGCAGGTCTTCATGGTTGGCGACAGCCTTTAGCAACGAATCATTCCGCGGGAAATATTGAAAGTTGATATATTTTCTCCTGTCGAACAAAGAGCGGAAACCCACATAATAACCGTTGTCATTGCCCGCTACTACATACCACAGCCAGTTTTGCAATGGGGCAGGCGTTGTAAAATATCTTTCATGCGGAATATGTTGGGTTGCAAAAATCTCTTTCACATCATGATTAATTTTTAATTTATTAATGGTGCAATAACCGAGATAAATAAATGGAATAATTACACCGACCTTCCACCAGAATGTTCTTTTTGGGCTATAAGCATTTAAAATTATCAGCATAAAAAATGCAATACCTGGCCATATAGAAAAAAAAGGGTCTGCAACATAGATGGTATTGAAAGAATAACGAGCATGGGTAAACGGTTCCAGCCAGCCTACTCCATAATTGTTAAAGCCATCAATAAATAAATGAACAAATACTTCTGCCGCAAAGAATAAAATCCACGTTCGAAATGCGATGTTATGAGGCCGGTGAATTCTGTCTGCAGTTAATGCAAATATGGGAATAATGATCAACGCAAATAAAATGGAATGAGTAAAACCCCTGTGAGCAAGCAATGCTTCAGAAGTGTTTAACCACGTAGATGATATAAAATCAACATCAGGAATGCTTTGTGCCAGTGCGCCCCAGAACATAGCTTTTTTACCAAATCCTTTTTCAAAAAAAGCTTCGCCAATACATGCCCCGAGTGCTATATGAGTGAGTGAATCCATTTATCAATTAAAGGGTTACAGTAAACTGATTCATATTAAATGAGGGCAATTGTAGTTTAATATAAATATAAAGGAATCCAAAGGCGCTATAAATTTACAATAGCGCCTTTATAAAATATTAGAATTTTCATCATACCCGATTAGGATTTTTCAAACCGCTCTACTTCTTCTAAATCCTGGTCTTCAACTCTTACTGTCACTAAATTTTTAAGACCTTCAAGATGAACCACCCAAATATCCCTTCCTGCTGATTTCACATTTATTGCCGTAGTAATATTATAATCTTTGTAAGCTTGCTGGATCATTTCATGGGTTTGCTCAGGCAAATTATTTTCATGTCCATAGCTGATGTCGTATTTCAGAAAGCCATTCTTTTTGAACAAGGCGTTATGCGCCATGTCTTCTTTAATAAATTTCGCCAGGTAGTCCTGGTCTAATTTATACCATCTAAGATCCTGGGCACCCGGGAACGATTTTCTAAAGGCTTTCCCAAGTTCATTACTAATTTTTGCACTCCCCGTAATTGTTATTTCCGGCAATGTAACAACGGAATCCTTTTGTGCAAATAAACGACCTCCGCAAAAAAGCAGAAGAGCCATTATTGCAATAATCTGTTTTTTCATAAAAAAAATAATTAATTGTGAATAAATGAAAATCAATTCTGGTTCAAAATAGCTCAAATAGAAACCAGGAGCTATGATTTCAGTCAATAATTAAAATGATTGTAGTTAAACTTATTAAAGTTTAGAAAATTTTCCACGCAGCAGTTTTTTTCGCTGAAACACATTTGCCGCCAAAAATTCACCTAAGAATATTTTCCCAGGCACCTTCTGAAACTTTTATAACTGATTAGCATCACACCTGCTTTTGATTGTAGTCATTTATTAAATGCGTATAAAAAATAAATTTTGTTTAGGTGAAATCTATTTTATGCAGCCATTAATTAAAAAATTCTGCGATATCAACCTCGCTGATTTACCTGTAGTGGGTGGCAAAAATTCCTCCCTTGGGGAAATGTTTTCAAAGCTCTCTACGAAAGGTATTAAAGTACCCGATGGCTTCGCCACCACGGCCCACGCCTTCTGGTATTTTTTAGATTACAATTCAATTCGTCAACCGCTGCAACAGTTGATGCAACAACTGGATAAAAAAGATTTTACTAATCTTAAAGAGATAGGCAGCAATGCTAGAAAGCTCATCATGGATGTTTGGTTACCGGATGAATTAGAAGATGAAATTGTATCAGCATATAAAGAGCTGTCTGGTGAGAAAGATATTGAAGTTGCAGTACGCAGCAGCGCCACCGCCGAAGACTTGCCACAGGCAAGCTTTGCAGGCCAGCACGAATCTTTTTTAAATGTTAAGGGTGAAGAAGAATTATTGAAGGCAGTGCAAAAATGTTTCGCATCACTCTATACTGACAGAGCTATTAAGTACCGCGAAGACAATGGTTTTGCCCATGATAAAGTTGCCTTATCGGTAGGCATCCAAAAAATGGTTCGTTCCGATAAAGGTTGCTCTGGTGTTGGTTTTACATTGGAACCAGAATCAGGTTTCAGAGATATTATTCATATAAGCGGCGTATGGGGTTTGGGCGAAAATATTGTACAGGGAACTGTGACACCTGATGAGTTTTTTGTTTTTAAACCAACATTAAAACAAAATAAAAAAGCAATCGTTCAAAAAAAATTGGGTGAGAAAGAGAAGACAATGATATATGCTACAACGCCTGGTGCAACTTCTCCAATTATAAATATTGAAACTGAAAAAGATAAGCGGGAACAATATGTGTTAGCCGATGAAGAAGTAATTCAATTGGCCAACTGGTTTTCAGTGATTGAAGAACATTATCAAAAACCAATGGATATTGAATGGGCCAAAGATGGACTTACCAACGAATTATTTATTGTGCAGGCAAGACCGGAAACGGTTCATTCACAAAAAAATCCATATCATATAAAAGAATATAAACTTATTGCAAAAGGTGAGGCACTTGCGGCGGGTAGTGCCATAGGGAGCAAAATTGCCATTGGTACAGCCCGCATTCTGGAATCGCCGAAAGATGGTGATAAACTAAAAAAAGGTGAAATTGTTATAACAGATATGACGTCGCCCGATTGGGATCCTATTTTGAAAAATGCAGCCGCTATCGTTACCAATAAAGGTGGAAGAACAAGCCACGCATCTATTGTTGCAAGAGAGCTGGGAGTGCCGGCTGTGGTAGGTTGTGGCAACGCAACACAAACAATAAAGGATGGCGAATTAATTACAGTTTCCTGCTGTGAAGGAGAAAAAGGGTTCGTTTATAAAGGCGAGTTGTCATACAAAGAAACGGACCTGGATTTTACCAATATTACAAAACCCCAATCCACGGAGGTGATGATGATTGTTGGCGATCCGGATAAAGCTTTTAAGTTTTCATTTTATCCCAACGATGGTGTTGGACTCATGCGCATAGAATTTATCATTACTCATTTTATACAGGTGCACCCTATGGCACTAATTAAGTTTAATGAAATAAAAGATGCGGCTGTAAAACAAAAGATAGAAGAGTTAACTCATCATTATCCCAACAAAGAAAAATATTTTGTTGATAAACTTGCTGAAGGTATAGCAACCATTGCGGCGGCTTTTTATCCAAAAGATGTTATTGTGCGCATGAGCGATTTTAAAACTAACGAATATGCTAACCTGATTGGAGGAAAAGATTTTGAACCCCATGAAGAAAATCCTATGCTTGGTTTCAGGGGCGCATCAAGATATTATAATGATTTGTACAAGGATGGTTTCCGGCTGGAATGCGAAGCCATAAAACAGGTGAGGGAAGAAATGGGATTAGTAAACGTAAAAGTAATGATTCCGTTTTGCCGTACTGTAGAAGAAGGAAGTAAGGTAATTGAAGTAATGAAGCAAAATGGCCTGGACAGGATTAAAGATGAATCACTTGAAATTTATGTAATGGCTGAAATACCAAGCAATGTGTTGCTTGCAGAGAAATTTGCAGCAATATTTGATGGCTTTTCAATTGGCTCCAATGATTTAACACAGCTTACACTTGGCATTGACAGGGATTCCGCAATTGTTAGCTCACTCTTCAGCGAGCAAAATGAAGCCGCCATGGAAATGATAAAGATGGTAATTCATAAAGCAAAACAAGCGGGCGAAAAAATTGGGTTATGCGGCCAGGCACCAAGCGACTTCCCTGAGTTTGCAAAATTTCTTGTTGAGAATGGTATTGACAGCATTTCTTTTAATCCGGATGCAGTGCTGAAAGGAATTGAAAATATTATTTTGGCAGAATCAAATACGAAATCAAAGATGATGGCACATTTATAACAAACACCACTGTATAAATCACTATAACATTAGAAACAATTTCAGAAAATAAAATTAAATAAGATGAATATTACAATTAAAACATTAGGATTTAATGCAAAACCAGATTTAAAAGATTTTGCACACGACAAAGCAGGGAAGCTTTCCCGTTTCTATGACGAAATCATCGAATGTGAAGTATCTTTTAGTATAGACAAATCATCCACAAAAGAAAATAAAGTATGCGATATAAAATTAAGCATACCGGGTAATGATTTACTGGCAACAGCGCAATGCAAAACATTTGAAGAAGCCACCGCACAATGCGTGGATGCTTTACAAAGGCAAATAGAAAAAAGGAAAACAAAATTAATGACGCATTAAAAAGATAAATCATGGAAACAGGTGACCACCGTCATCTTCATTATTACAACGTGGTTTTATCTTCACGTCGGTTTTTCATAGGATATTGGATTGAAAACGGAGCTGGATGTCTATCCGGCTCCTGTGTTTTAACATCCTGTGATTATAATCATGCGAACCTTTGCCTGCCATCATATCTCGCAATTGGGCCGACACCTATCTTCGGTAAAATATATTGTTCACCCTAAAATTTTTAGTCATGAAAAAAAATAGCAAAGTGTTGATAGCACTGGCTTCTGGTTTGGCTCTCGGTGGATTGCTGGGACTTTTGTTTGCACCTAACAAAGGAAAAGATACGAGGAAAAAAATAACAGATACCAGGGATAAATTTACCGGCTCAATTAAAGACAGCGTTAATAAAGGAAAGGAGAAATTTTCTGAACTTAGAGACGGAGTTAAAGAAAAAATAGTGGTCTTAAATGAAAAAGTAAAAGAGTTTATATAAAGAACATTTTATAGTCAATAAAAAATTAAACTAAGAAAATATTCTAATTCTTTTTAATGACTTTCGGCGTTATAATAAACCCGGAACCGAGAAAAATAATGCCCAAATAGTATCACCAATATTTAATTTTTAAATATAAAAAGATGAATATGGAACACAAAATATTTTGCCAGAGTTGCAGCATGCCTATCGATGATATAAATGACAGGGGCACTGAAAAAGACAAATCAAAAAGCAGTGAATATTGCAAATATTGTTATAAAGATGGAGCTTTTACCGAACCCGAAATGACATTTGAAGAAATGAAATCAACCGTTACAATTCAAATGCAGCAGATGAATCTTCCCAATGATATTATTCAAAAGTCACTCGATAGCCTTGCACATTTAAAACGTTGGCAAGACAAATCGGTTTTAGCATAAACCGTTCTAACGGCATCGGTGACACGACGTTAGTTTTTACCCTATTGGATGGTAGCCGGATGAAATTAATTTACCTCCAACGCATCTTTTGAGAGCAACTCAGGAAAAGGATTATGCGGTTCAGTTTGATACCAGTAAGCCACAGTAGCAATATCATCCTGCAATGGCATATAGCGCCCGTCTGAGTGCCAGCCCAAATCCTGGATGGTAACTTTCAATGAATTTTCGAAACGCACCGGATCGGTAATGTGCCAGCGATACAAACCAAAGCGCTGTTCAATATTATAATGTCCATCGCCGCGAATGACCTGTGCAAGGCCCGTATAAGGCGTACAAAACTCAGTGTACGCTGATGTTTCAACGCCGGATTCATTTTTCTTTCTTGTATCAAAGTCATAAGAACCGCAGAAATAATCTTCTGTTCCGGTGCCGCAGATTGTAGGGTAATCAGTATCTCCATCCATAAAAAATTTTATCTCTCCTTCTCCCCACCATCCGTTGCGGTGAGAACCATAAGCCATATAAGTTCCTACATATTGCCCCTTACCTTTAATATTATCAACTAATACATAATCCTGTTTAAAAGGAAGCGGATTTATCCGGTGGTATTGTGCATGAAAATAGGCTGCATTTTTATCAACATCCGTTAGGACGTAATCAACCTGGTAATATAAAACCATATCAGCATTATCCCGGTTTTCTAAAGTGATTTTACATTTTTTACGAAAGGGCATTGACCAATAACAATTAAATGCGCTTCCCGGGTTAACACAAACTGCCAGGGATTGCAGCGGAGCATATTTGTTCCATCCCATACAAAAAAAATCACCTACGGGAACTTCAACCGAAGGAGTGGTTTCATCATCCCAATACATTCTTATTATTTCATTACGCCAGTTTCCGGTTGGTGTCATCCAGATGTGCTTGATACAACCTGCTTCGTTAATTTCGGCAATGGTATATGTTGAGTTAGATTTTATAACAACGCTTGGGCTTATCTTCCAGCCTTTACCTAACTCTCTTGCAGGCTTAGAACCTGTTCCCGTTACTGCTTTACCTCCTTCGCCTTTGGCGCCATTAAAATTTTCAGGACTTATAGAACGAGATTTCGCGTTAGATAAACGATACAGGTTATCGAGGTTTACATCTATTCCGTTAAAAGAATTGTTTTGCTGAGCACTTGTTTTTAATGTTATAAAGATTAATAAACAGGTAATAATTTTCTTATGCATTTGAAGAGATTTATATTATTAGATACTAGGCTTAATTTTTCTAAACAAAACTATTTTATTTTTTTTCTGCATCATCTTTGCTTCAGTTTCGCTAATGAATATATTGTCAGTCGGCTGCCGAGATAAATATTCAAATAAATTATCCCGGTTTATTAAAGTATTCCATTCCTCATTCAATAAATAATTTTTATTGCTATGCTGAAGAAGAATACCTGCTGATGTTTTAAATAATTTAATCTTATTAAAGTTTACCAGTTCTTCAATTCATCGAGATCTATAAATAATAATTGCTTTGCCAATTCTTTTAATGCTGAATAGTCGCCCTGGAAATGACAGGTTAACTGATGATATTCTTGTGTTTCACCTGGCCGTAGCTCTCTTGCAGGAGAAGAGGATTCTATTTCGTAAAAAGGGCCAAGTTGTGTTCCATCTTCCAGCGGCCCGTCGTTGTATGAATTAATAACATCACCTTTATAAGGTTGCTGTTGAATTTCCCATTTTGAATTAACGTATGCTTCACCGTTATGAACTTCAGGAATTAAAATAGTCAGAACATTTTTTTTAAAATCATAACTACCAACAATGGGTTTTGCAATTGCGGGTGATAGGCCCAGCTTACCTCTTGATTTGCCATCACATCTAAAAAACAAAACGCTGTCCTTCACCATTAACCGATTGGCGGGGATTTTTCCAAAATAATTATCTGTTATGTATGATTTTGCATTTGGCCCGGGAATAAATGGAATAACAACCTTTGTTTGCGGGGTTGGATTCATCATGCCTAATAACCAGATTGAAAGGAGGCCACTGTCTTTTTTCCATTCTCGGCTTCCTGTATTTTTTATTTGATTGGTAGATTCATACGCAACATATTGAACACCTTCAGGAATTGATATGTGGAGATTTTTTTCAACAGCGTTTTTGTTAAGCAATTCAACTTTTCTCTTAATATCAAGATTAAAAGTTGTGCCGGAATAATTGGTGATTACCGCGCTTTTAGAAAATGTTACAGACGATTTATCCTGTTGAACAATGTTGTAAGTTTCCGTATCAACAACTGGCGGCACCTGCCAATGCATAATATTAAATGAATCGCCTTTGTTAAAATAAATAGAATATTGTCCTCCTTCGGGGCCAAGCCAGAATCTTTCTTCACCGCCCACAGGATTAAATTGTTTTTTCTTTTCACCAGACGATATAAGGTTATAATTTATCCATCCATATCCGGAACCACTATCGCCTGTGGCTGAGCTGGTCATAACTCTTCCCTGGTAATCGGCACTTACTAATATTTTCATATTACTATCCTGCAATTGCACTAAGTGAGGTGAATATTTTTTTAGAAATGCAACATCGTAACCGTAGGTACCTTTATTCAATTGTTCAGTGCTCTTATTTTCATTAACGGAACTACTATTGTTACATGCGGCAATAAGAGACAAAAGCAAAATAACCTTTAGTTTATTCATGTCAAGTTATTGTAAAGATTGCTTACACAGGATAAGCTTTTTTAACCACAATAAAGCCTTATAAATAAAAAATTTATAAGGCTTCTGAGTGCCCGGGACTGGATTCGAACCAGCACATCCTTGCGAACGCTGCGACCTGAACACAGTGCGTCTACCAATTTCGCCACCCGGGCTATGCTGCAAATATAAAACCTTCAAGTTACACACTTACATTAAAATCTCTCAATGCATCATTCAGGCTTGTCTTTTTATCCGTGCTTTCTTTGCGCTTTCCAATTATGAGCGCACAACTAACATTGTATTCGCCCGCGGGAAATTTTTTCATATAACTGCCGGGTATCACCACGCTACGTGATGGCACAACTCCTTTGGTTTCCACCGGCTCGCTACCGCTTACATCAATTATTTTTGTGGATTGTGTAAGCACTACATTGGCACCTAAAACAGCTTCTTTTTCAACCCTCACACCTTCAACAACAATACACCGGCTACCAATAAAACAACCATCTTCTATAATAACCGGGCTAGCCTGCAAAGGCTCTAACACACCGCCAATACCGACGCCACCACTGAGGTGTACGTGTTTCCCTATCTGCGCACAACTGCCAACAGTCGCCCATGTATCCACCATTGTTCCTTCGTCTACATAAGCACCTATGTTTACATAACTGGGCATAAGCACCACGTTTTTTGCCAAGTAAGCTCCATAGCGTGCAACCGCATGTGGCACCGCACGAACACCCAATTCTTTATAATTGCTTTTCAATTTCATTTTGTCGTAAAATTCAAAGGGCGGCAAAATGTAAGTTTCCATTTGCTGAATACCAAAGTATAAAAGAATAGCCTGCTTTACCCATTCGTTTACTATCCACCCGTTACTACCGGGTTGGGCTGTTCGAAGTTTTCCTTTGTCCACCTGCTCAATAACATCTCTGATTGCATTGGTGTAATTTTCGTCTTTTAACAGCTCGCGATTATCCCATGCTTCCCTTATCATTTTTTCCAGATCCATAATTTCAATTTTTTGCAAACATAATGTGTAAACACAAAATATATGCAAATGATTAATTGATAACTTTGCGGCACTTATGCAAAAAATTCTGGTAATACAAACGGCATTCACAGGCGACGTGGTTTTGGCAACAGCACTGCTTGAGAAGCTGCACTGGTTTTATCCCGGCGCTCAACTAGATTTTTTGGTACGAAAGGGAAATGAAGGCCTTTTAAAAAACCACCCGTTTTTACATGAAGTATTAGTATGGAATAAAAAAGAAAACAAGAAAAAAAATCTGTTACTCCTTTTAAAAAAAATAAGAAAAGAAAAATATGATACCGTAGTTAATCTCCAGAGGTTTGCCTCTACCGGGATGTTAACGGCATTTTCAGGAGCAAAAGAAAAAATTGGATTTGATAAAAATCCATTCAGTTTTTTATTTACGAAAAAAATAAAACATGACCTTACCAATAGTAAACATGAAGTAGAAAGAAACAATGAACTGATACAACATTTAACGGATGATAGTTTTACAAAGCCTCGCCTCTACCCTTTTGTGAATGATTATAATGAAATAGAAAAATATACCTCTCAACCTTATGTTTGTATGATGCCGGCGAGCGTATGGTTTACCAAGCAATATCCTGTTGATAAGTGGATTGATCTCATCAATAATTTTCCTTCAGCCTACCATATTTTTTTATTAGGTGGTAAAGAAGATGAAGATATTTGCAAAAAAATAAAAGAAAATTCATCTAATAGTAAAATTGAAATATTTGCAGGAAAATTAAATTTTCTCTCGTCTGTTGCGTTAATGAAAAATGCAAAAATGAATTATACCAACGATTCTGCGCCATTACATTTTGCCTCCGCAGTTGATGCACCTGTTACCGCAATTTTTTGTTCCACAGTTCCGGCTTTTGGTTTCTACCCATTATCATCAAAATCTTTTATTGTGGAAACAAAAGAAATATTAACCTGCAGGCCTTGTTCGCTGCATGGCTTGAAAGCTTGCCCACTGGGGCATTTCAAGTGCGCATACACAATCGAAACTTCACAGTTATTATCAACACTTTCAGTATAAAAAATGAAGAATTTTGAAAACGATATTACCAATTCAATAAATGTGCTGCAGCAAGGCGGCATCATCTTATATCCCACTGATACCATTTGGGGAATAGGTTGTGATGCAACAAACGCATCGGCAATTAAAAAAATATATCATCTTAAAAATAGGGAAGAAAAGAAATCGATGATTATATTATTGGCTCGTGAAGGCGATATTAAAAATTATGTTTTAAATCCTTCAAAAAAAATTATTGATTATACTGCTCAACAAACAAAACCAACGACGGCCATTTTCCAAAACGCAATTAACCTACCGGCAGAACTCATTAACAGCGATGGAAGTATCGCGATCAGAATTGTAAAAGACGAATTTTGCCAAATGCTTCTTAAGCGTTTACAAGGACCGTTAGTTTCCACCTCGGCAAATATTTCCGGGGATGCATCGCCCCAAAATTTTAAAGTAATTAGTACCAAAATAAAAAACGGTGTTGATTATATTGTTCAACACCGACAGGACGATTTGCAAATTTTTCAACCTTCTTCTATAATTAAATTAAATGACCGCGAAGAAATTGAAAAGATAAGGTGATCGCTATAATATTGAAAGGCCAACACCTAACTGGATCGCTGAAGCTTTCCAGGTGTTACTATTTCCAATATTACGAAGATCAGTAAGTCCTCCAACATATCTTCCATAAACTCTGAAATTCAGCAATTTTAATTGAACGCCACCAACCAAAGAGAAGTCGCCTGATTTAAATGCATTTTGTCCATTTTGAAGAAGGTTATCATTTTTATTAAGCAATACTCCAAACTGGGGCCCGACTTGTATAGCCAAAAAATGTGTAACATTATAATTAAGCAAAAGCGGAATGCTTAAATATTTCAATTGAATGTCTTTTGCATTCTTTACCCTGAAGACATCACTAAAGCTGGTTGTGGTGTCGTTGTTAATCTGGTTGAATAACACTTCAGGTTGAATAGCAAATTTTTTGCCGAGGCCAATTGTTGTAAAGCCACCAACATGATAGCCAAGCGAGAACTCATTTTTAAATGATTGTCCTTCAATTTTACCAAGGTTGGCGCCACCTTTTATTCCTAAACTAAAAGATTGGGAAAAGGCCGATGAGCCAATAAATAATAAAAAAGCAAACGTGAGAAGTTTCGTTTTCATAATACGTGTTTTAGGGTTATTGATTTCAATTAATATGCCAAGTGCATTTTAAAAAGTTATTCCGATATTAAAATTAAATGTTTGAGCAAACCTGTTATCATGGGTATCTGGTAAATAATAGTTAAGATACAAATCAGGGTTTAAGATAAAATTTGCTCATCGAATAATATATTTATCGCAACGGCATAACGGAGAACTCTGCGAAGAATTTCCTTACTTATGCTGGTAGTTATATAGATTATTTCCAATGTCTATCTCAACCGTGAAATGACCCAAAGCCTTATCGTAATTATTAATCACTTTTTGCATCTCATCATTTTGTAAAAAAAAAATAAAAATCTTCGCATAAAACATTAATTAAAAACATGTGTTGCAGTATGAGGAATTTCATTTTTTTCTAACATTGTCCTGAAACAGACTTCTAAAACAGGACGAAGTTTAATCGGGCAATGACAAACAGGGGCAAATGACTCTATAATAACTATGCTATAACAAGCCAGGTTTTAATACTGTCGGGCTAAAAGCATACCTTTGCCCCCAAAATAAAAATTTAAAATGAATGCATTTGAAGGTCTTGGGTTAAATGAAAACCTTGTTAAGGCCGTTACTGATCTTGGTTTCAACACTCCCACTCCTATACAGGTAAAGGCAATTCCTATTCTACTATCTGGCACTACAGATTTTGTTGGACTAGCACAAACAGGAACGGGTAAAACGGCAGCTTTTGGTTTGCCTCTGTTACAATTAGTTGAAGCTGAAAATAAATATCCACAGGCATTGATCGTGTGCCCTACCCGTGAGCTGTGTTTACAAATATGTAGCGATATACAGGAGTATAAAAAATATTCACGCAATATAATCGCAGAACCTGTGTATGGCGGGGCTTCCATTGTAATGCAAATACGGGCTCTTAAAAAAGGGGTTCATATTGTTGTGGCAACGCCGGGCCGGCTTATAGATATGATTGAAAGAAAAGCTATCGATTTACAGAAAGTAAAATATGTTGTCCTGGATGAAGCAGATGAAATGCTGAACATGGGTTTCAGAGATGATATTGATTTCGTTTTAAAAAATACAATTAACCGGCAAAGTATCTGGTTATTCAGCGCCACTATGCCGACTTCTGTACGTGAGATTTCAAAAAATTTCATGCGCAATCCACAGGAAGTTACGGTGGGCAAAAAAAATACTGCTAATGTAAATATCGATCACCAATATTTTATTACACCAGCACAATCCCGGTTTGAAACTTTAAAGAGGCTTGTCGATTTTAACCCGGGTATCTATGGAATTATTTTTACCCGTACAAAAGCCGATGCACAGGATATTACCGAAAGATTGGTGAAGCAAGGTTATGACATTGAAGCTTTGCATGGTGACCTTACACAACAACAACGCGATAAAGTAATGCAGCGGTTTAGGGAAAAAAGTATCCAGCTATTAATAGCAACCGACGTTGCCGCAAGAGGAATAGATGTTGAAGGCATCACCCATGTTATCAATTTTGAATTACCGGACGATATTGAAGTATACACTCACAGGGCCGGACGTACAGCACGTGCTGGTAAAAGCGGCATTTGCATTTCTATTTGCCATAGCAGGGAAGCATTTAAAATTCGCCAGTTGGAAAAAATGGTGAATGCACAGTTTCACAGGCTTGATATTCCAAGCGGAAAAGATGTATGCCGTAAACAGTTTTTCTTTTTCATGGATAAACTTATTAATGCAGACACTTCTTATGGCGATTATGAAACTTACATGCCCGATCTTCAAAAGAAATTTGCTGACATAAGTAAAGAAGAAGTGTTGAAAAGAGTTGCTGCACTTGAGTTTGATCATTTTTTAAAATATTATGAAAATGCTGATGACCTGAATGCAAGAACTGATGTAAGGGAAAGAAGGTTTGAAAATAATACCAGCCGCGATCATGGAGCAAGAAGAGAACGGCCAACTTTTCAAAGAGATAATGGATATGCAAGACTCTTTATAAATCTTGGCACAAAAGATGGTTTTTTTAAAGCCAGTTTTTTACAGTTTATTTTAGATGAAAGCAATCTCAAAAAAGAAGTGCTCGGTAAAATCGATCTTCGTGATATGAACTCATGGATCGAAATAGATAAATCAGCTGCCGGAAAAATGATTAAGAGTATGGATGGGAAAAAATACAACGGGAGGTTAATAAGAATGAATGAAGCAGACGGTGGTTTTAAAAAACCACCCCATGAAGGAAGAAAAAGAATTCCCATGAACGAAAACAGGTACTAAGTTTAGCACTTAAATATTCTGTGCGCTGATATCATTTTGAAAAGCATTTGTAATCAAATGCTTTTTTATTTAGCTCATATAGCTTTACTTCGTAAACATCGTCGCGTCCTTTACAAAATATTTTTTACATGAAAAATATTATTACCTCACTCATCTGGTTTTTTCTATTATCAATTCCATCAGCATTTGTTTATTCCCAATCAACCGCAGATTCGTTACTAAATTTCATTAAACAAAATAAAGAAAGGGCATCTCTCTATCTTAAAAAAAATGATACGATAACTGCCACCCTTAATGAGAACAAATTAATGCCATTGGCCAGCACTGTAAAAATTATAGTTGCTATAGAATTTGCCAAACAGGCTGCCCATAATACTTTTAATAAAAATGAAAAAATTCCTTTAAATGAATTAAATAAATATTATATACCAAACACAGACGGAGGCGCTCATCCAAGATGGATAAATTATGAAAAAACCCTTGGCAATATTATTAATGGTAGCGTAAAACTAATTGATGTTGCAAGAGGCATGATTATTTTCAGCAGCAATGCCAACACTGAATATTTAATGGACCTGCTTGGAATTGATAAAATACAAAACAACATTCAACTTCTCGGGTTAAAGAAACACACTCCTATTTACCCGCTTGTATCTTCTTTATTTCTTTATCAAAATCCCCGGAAAATAAATGAGGATAAAATAATAAGGGTGATTAAAAGATTAAGTAATGAGGATTATGCAAAATCTGCATTATTAATTCATAACCAGTTAAAGAACGACAGTAATTACAAGAAGAAATTTCGCCCGCAGGATCTTACATTAAAGATGCAAAAAGAATGGAGCGATAGATTACCTGCGTCTACCACAAAAGAATACGTACAATTGTGTTCAACACTTAACAATAGGAAATATTTTGATAGCAGCACTTACCAAGTGCTCGCCGAAGTTCTTGAATCATTAATGGAAGTTCCTGCAAACAAGGTTTGGCTGGCACATGCGGGAATGAAGGGTGGCTCAACAATGTTCGTACTTACAAAAGCATTATATGCCACGCTGAAAAACGGAACTAAAATAGAAATGGCTTATTTCTTCAACGATCTAACAGGAGAAGAAAACATGCGACTTCAGATGTGGATGAATAATTTTGAAATAAGAGTTCTAACTGACGAAAAATTCAGAAAACAAATGGTGTTTTAAAACGCGAAAGGTTTCTTTATATCGTACATCTCACATTGTACATCGTACATGCATTATCATATTCTTCCATACTTTTTATAATACGCCATAAGAGTTGCAATTACTTCATTGTAAGTTCTGAGACCCTGCGGCTGCTGATTTTCCTGTAAATATTTTCCATAGAGCCAGGTTATTGTTGGCTCAAAAACGTTTACATATTTTCTATTAAACAGGCGCCATTCCAAAAGGTCTGCTTTTACGGCCGGGATCAATTGCGTTGCTGCAAGTTTAGAAGCCGTGGAATCAAAATAATATACCTCACGGTTGGCATACACGAAAAGATCAAGGTAAGTTGAATATTGAAATAACGTATCATGAGAATTAACCGCAGCAAGATATCCTGAGAAATTTGCCTCGTCTTCTTTTGCATAACCGAGCTGGTGCCCCATTTCATGAAGGGTAATATAAGGAAGCAAAAATTCCGGAACAGTGGTGTTTACCTGGGCTTCGCCTGTGAAAGGGTTATAATATCCTGTAAATCCAAGATAGTCTCCCATCAAGCCATATAAAGAAGATTTTATTGCAGTGTTTCTATATTTCATGAAGGGATAAACAACCGCTGCATCATCATAACATACTTTTGCTCTTTCGAATAATTCTTTTTTATCGGGATAAGAAAGACTTTTACTAATAAGTAGCTGTTTGGTTTCGTTTACTTTTTGCAGCAACAAATCCTGCATCAATTTAAGATTTACGGTATCATAATCAATCTTGGGTAACTTCAATTGCCATGCAATTCCTTTGCGGTTGTAATTTAAGCCCCAGAAAACATTGAATACAATATAGATACTTAAAAAAATTAAGAGCAGCTTCCAGAACTTTTTTACAAATAAATCGAGGGTAAACTTCTTCTTAAAAAGAAGCGCAGTGTTTTTCATGAGTTTTAAAAAAATCCATAAACCGGCAATGAAATACAAAATATCTCCCACACTGAAAGGTATCCATCCAAACAAAAACCTTAAAATAGCAGAAAAAAAATAATAGAAATCGTTGGTGTAAAAATGTTCAATATGGTAATTATTTTGCGCCCATAATTTTATACCAATTATAAGAAGAAGCACTGCTAACCAAACCCATTTTTGCTTTTTTAAACTGCTAAAAATATTCATATAATACAGGAACGGAATTTACAATCAAGCCCGGTTTTAGAGGCTTTGGGCATCTAAGTTAATTGAAAGAGTAGGTTTAATGGGATTTTTTAATAGTACAAAATGCATAAATATCTAATTTTACTGCATTCTTATGAAAAAAATTAATTGATTTTCCCTACCTTTGCCCCCCTTTAATTTGATATCATGGGAAACAGGCGCAAGTTTGACATTGCCTTCGTTGGTTTAAAGCCTGGAATTCATGAATTTAACTACGAGGTGGATGAAAAGTTCTTTGCAGAATACCAGCAGGCAGACTTTAACAGTTGCCAGGCAAATATAAAGCTCACACTCGAAAAAAATACATCATTCATGATGTTGAAGTTTGAAGTGGGCGGCAGTGTAAAGGTTATTTGCGACAGGTGTGGAAATACTTTGCCATTAAATCTTTGGGATGAATTTAATATGGTGGTAAAGCAGGTTGAAAATCCTGATGAGATGAATGAAAGTGAAGAAGACCCGGATATTTTTTATATCTCAAGAACCGAAAGTCATTTGCACCTTGCAGACTGGATTTATGAATTTGTATCGCTGAGTATTCCAATGCAACGAATGTGCAGTGAACAGGAAATGGGTGGACCACAGTGTAATAAAGAAATACTCGCTATGCTCAAAAAAATGGAGTCGGGAGTAATTGAAAATAATCATCCTTTGCAAAAAGGACTTGAACAATTTAAGAACAAAAACAATTAATTTATATTTTAATTTACGGTTATGCCAAATCCAAAACGCAGACATAGTCAGCAAAGAAGTGCAAAAAGAAGAACACATTATAAAGCAGATGCTCCTACATTGAGCGTTGACGGTACAACAGGTGAAACCCATGTACGCCATCGTGCCCATGTAAACGAAGGAAAGCTTTATTACAAAGGAAAAGTAGTTGCAGAAAAAGCGCCTTTGAAAGCCTGATTAACAGGTTCCATATTTTTATAATTTCCAAAAATAAAGTTTGATTAACTTCAACTTTGTTTTTGGATTTTTTTATTTAGAGTAACTACAACCATCTTTACTTTTATTAAAATCATCATCAGTTAATTTTATACTATGAATATTGCACTGGATATGATGGGCGGGGATTTTGCTCCATTGGAAGCTGTAAAAGGTGTTCAGCTTTTTTATTCACAAAGTCAGCAACAGGTAAACTTAATTCTTATAGGTGATGAACAAAAAATTAATCCTCTTTTATCTGAATATAAAATAGCTTCTGAAAATATTAAAGTTGTACATGCAGCACAGGTAATTGAAATGCATGAACATCCCACAAAAGCTTTAAAAGAAAAACAACAATCTTCCATTGCAATAGGATTTCATTTACTGTCAACGGGAAAAGTCGATGCATTCATAAGCGCAGGCAATACAGGTGCTATGATGGTAGGTGCATTGTTTAGCATTAAAGCAATTGAAGGTGTGTTGCGTCCAACTATCGGAGGTTATCTTCCAAAAGAAAACGGGAATCTTTCCCTATTGGTAGATGTGGGACTGAACAGTGATTGTAAACCTGAGAATTTAAACCAGTTTGCCGTGCTTGGCTCTTTGTTTGCAAAACATATATTAAATACACCAGATCCACGTGTTGCTCTTGTAAACCTTGGAGAAGAAGAAGGCAAGGGAAATCTTCTCACACAATCGGCTTATTCTTTTTTAAAAGAAAACCATCAAATCAATTTTGTTGGAAATGCAGAAGGCCGAGATCTTTTAAAGGATAAAGCTGACGTATATGTGTGTGATGGATTTACAGGAAATGTTATTTTAAAATTTGCAGAATCTATTTATGATATTGTACAAAACAGGAAGATTGAAGATGAACATTTCAACCGTTTCAATTTTGAAATTTATGGTGGTGTTCCTGTATTGGGCGTAAACAAACCTGTCATAATAGGGCATGGCATATCTCACGCAAAAGCTTTTGACAACATGATTAAAATGGCCAAAAAAATGCTTGATGAAAATTTGATAGATAAGATGAGGAGTAGTTTTGCCGGATAGTACAAATAGAAAACATAAGTGGTTAAATCAAAATACATAGTGGACATCTTGGAGTTGCTACTTGATGATGACAAGGAAGGCATTGCTATAAGGCCTCAATTAGATTATTTAACAGACCTTAACTATGACTACACAAGTCGAGGACTATTTGTAGGTTTTTACATAGCGAAGAAACTAGCAAATACAGATTTATTAAAGATAACCTTATCCTTAATGGGGTAAAAGCAAAGACAACAGAATATGCAATTGAGGCAGACGCTACCTTGTTTTTAAAGAACGGAGTAATAGACTACCTGGAGATATGGTGTTATGATGGGGATTATCCAAAGACAGACTTAACAAAATATACTTTGACGCAAATTTGGAAAAATTCACCAGGAAGGCTACTAACTGTGGAATAAAAAAAACAAATGTTTAAATAGCGGTGATATAGCCATGTCCCCATAATCCTAATCCTTTATTACCTATTTTTACTACAGCTATTTTACAAAATACCTAATGATCTGTAGCAAGAAAACTTTACGATGTTTGTTATTAACCTGCATCTTTTATTTGCTGCAATTTGGCTTACATGCGCAAACGGATTCTATTCCGCAAAAAACAGGAAACGATACTTTATCCCAAAAACCAGAACAGGATACCATACAAAGGAAAACTTTAGACGAATATCTTAAAACAAGAAAAGGTTTTTTTGGCAAAATGTTTAAAGGCCTTACAAGAGATACTACCGATGTGCAAAAAGCAAATGATTTAAAACGAAACGATGCACCTTATAAACTATTTGAAGGGGCTGTAATCAGGCATATAATCATTAAAGATTTACGGTTTGGTATTCCGCTTAACGATACGTCACAAAAAGTAGTTACTGTATTCACGCGTCTTGCAAATACATTACATCATACAACACGAACAACTGTAATCCGAAATAATCTTTTTTTCAGGGAGCATGAATTACTGGCTCCTTACCTTATGGCCGACAATGAAACCTACCTGCGGCAGTTGCCTTACATCCAGGATGCAGTTATAGAAGTAGAACCGGCACATGATCTAAGCCTCGATTCTGTTGATGTATATGTTGTTGTAAAAGATCTCTTTTCTTTAGGCACATCTGTTGCATCACTGGGTTTAAAAAATACTGATATTGCAATAAAAGAAGATAATATTACCGGTTCGGGAAATGGCTTTGTTGTACACGGTCTTTACGATATAAGCCGGCGAAAAAACTTTGGCGGCGGTCTTGAATATGTGTTAAGAAATATAGGCAGCAGTTTTATAAACTTTAATGCAGGTTATCAAAGTTATTATCCAAATATAATAGGACTTAAAGAGGAAAATCTCTATTACCTTAGACTTACAAAGCCTTTAATAAACCGTTATAGCCACTGGACTTTTCAACTCGATGGTTCGTATCATTCTACCAGGAATATGTATTCTTCTGATTCAATATATTTTTCAGACATCCGTTACAGGTTTTATAAAGCAGATGCGTGGGCCGGCTACAATATTAATTCTACCAGTTTTACAACAAAATCAGAAGACCGAAGGCTAAGGAAATTAATAGGCCTTAGAGTTGTCGATCAGCAATTCCAGGATTTACCGGTTAAATATCTTTCTCAATATGACTGGCGATATGCAAATCTTACCGGTGTTCTTGCCTCGTTATCTTTTTACAGGCAAAATTTTTATAAGACACAGTTCATTTATGCGTTCGGTATTAATGAAGATGTTCCCGAAGGTTTAAATCTTACCATAACCGCGGGTTATACAAAAAAGCAAAACCTGGCACGGCCCTTTATAGGCTTCAATTATGAGCGCTCTGCTTTCAATTCAAGAAACAATTATTTTAGTTATGCTTTGCGAGCCGAAGGATATCTTAATCATAAAAGTTTTGAAGACATAAACTTTTTTGGGACCATTGATTACTTTGATCATTTAAAAGCCATTGGTGCTAAATGGAAGCAGCGCACATTTGTAGATATTGGTATCGCCAAACAAATAAACACAATACTAAACGAACCTTTATATATAGACAGTAAATATGGCTTGCCCGAATTTCGCAATGGGCCTGTGGGCGGCTCCCTCCGCACTTCACTTAAAGCGGAGTCGGTTTTTTATAGCCCGTGGCACCTGGAATCGTTTCGGTTTGCACCATTTGTTTTTAGCAATGCAGGGCTTTTTACTCCGTATAATTCACCCATTAATACAAGCAGTATCTATACAATAGTTGGCGGAGGCTTAAGAACTAGAAATGAAAGCTTGATTTTTGGAACACTTGAACTTAAAGGTTATTACTTCCTCAAAAAAAATGTGTATAATGAGAATTGGCGTTTCGATATCAGTACCGATATAACTTTTAAATACAATACACAGTTAGTGAGAAAACCTGATTTTATCCAGGTAAATTGAAATGGATATACTTAAAACAAAAAGCATCTGATTTTGTCTTTTTTACAATCTCAATTGCTTGAAATTATAATCAAACTAACCTGATGCTTTTTTGCTGAAAGCTTGGATCTTTTAAGGGATTTCCACTTCCAACTTTGTACCTCTAAAATACATACAGACTGGGCTGTTTTGCAAATTTTTTGTTGCGTTGTTCTGCACCCGTTCTGCACAAAGTTATGCACATGTTTCTTTGTCCGTTTAGGGTTGTGATTGTACATGAGGTATTAATAATGGCAGTTTACGTGTTGAATGGCAAACAAATATTCAACGATAATTTTACAAATCGCTGCCATTTAAATATCTTGTATTTAAATAAAACACTTTGAGAAATTTATTCAGGAAATATTTTGAGCTCACATTCTGGATTACTGCTCTTGTTTTATTAGCAATAATGCCAACAGCAACTAATCCTCATTATTCTTTTTGCGTATTTAAACTCATGGGATTTAAATTTTGCCCGGGCTGCGGGCTGGGTCATTCTATCAGTTACTTATTTCATGGAGATCTCCGGGCATCATTCTCAACACATCCATTGGGAATTTTTGCTGTAATAGTTATTCTGCTTAGGTTATATAATTTGTTTCGTTTACAAATATTAATAAAACACAATTATGGAATATAATAATTCTAATTCAGTAAACCCGGTTCTCTTAAAGCACTTGTATGATGTTACACCAGAAGAATTAATTACCATTAACTCCCGCACACAGGGATTTGGTGATGATGAGCTAACCCATTTTTGTATGATCTATCGTTCAAAAAGAAAAGACCCGCAAACAATTTTATTATTATGCCTGCTTGGTCTGGTGTGTGTTTCTGGCATCCACAGGTTTGTTATGGGCCAGGTTGGCATGGGCATTCTCTATTTTTTTACAGGTGGCTTATGCCTTATAGGAACTATAGTAGATGCAATCAATCACAAGGATCTTGCAATGGAATATAATGGCAAAATGATTGCAGAAACATTGTCGATGTTGAATATGATTAAACGATGAAATAGGCAGCATATTTTTCTTCATAAGTTTGCAACCCTTCGCCTGCACGAAGCAGAAAAAATACATTGGGTAGATTTCTGTAGATCAAAATCAATAGCCCATGCCTGTTTTCCAGAAAAGCAGGTAGCCTTAACCGATAGTATAAATTTTTCTGCAGGAAGACAAAGTTGCAAGACTTCAATATGGGATAAAAAATAATCTGCCTCTCAACAGCCTGGTTTTAAATATTAATTATTGTAATAAAATTTGCTGCGGCTTTAAGAAACTTCTACGATCAAACCTTCATGAGCCAGTTCCAGCTCTTCAATCGCGACGTTGCTGGCCGCTGCATTCAATACAGGGCCGGAAAGCCTCACAGGGAACGCATTTACGGCTCTCCAGGTTATAACAGGCTCATGATTTTGATTTAATAATTTAACCAAAATATCGCGGCGCTCAATCTCATTAAGATTTTTTGTATTCATCCAGTTAAAAAAATCATTATCTCCTTTTACAATTCCCCGCTTCAGAATAATATTTGAATACTTTCTCAGGCCTGGCATTTTGTGAGCAACCTGGCCCGGATCAGAGCCATCGTGATGTTCAATCACTTCGTCAATAATCTGGAGGCCTGAAACTTCGATAAATGTGATTCTTGTGCCGCCCCATTCCACCAGGAAATGGTAAGACGGCAATGGATGTATTGGCATAATTTTACGAATTAATCGTTTAAAAAAAATCATGATTTGATTGATACGTTCTGGATAGTAAAATAAAAAATCTATTTTAATAATAAAAACTGCGGAAGTAGTTTGCAATAATTTGTAAAGAATAAATACAAATATTATTTTTCAAAAAACAAATAGATAAAGTTGTTAGCTTTCAGCAATCTCCCACAGAGAGATTTAAATTTATATAGTGAATGATAATAAGAAAAGCGACATTAAAAGACATATCTCAGCTGGTAACCTTAGTCAACAGCGCTTACCGGGGCAATGATTCTAAAAAAGGATGGACAACAGAAGCAGACTTGCTTGATGGAATTAGAACTGATGCTAACAGTCTTGAACAAATGGTAAATAAAAAGGAAGCTGTTATTTTACAATCTTTTAATGAAAATAATGTATTGCAGGGTTGCGTTTATCTTGAAAAAATAAAGGATAAAATGTATTTGGGAATGCTTACCGTTTCACCTTTAGAACAGGCAAAAGGACTCGGTAAACAACTTTTAATTGAGGCTGAAAAATATGCAGCAGATCAAAAATGTTCTATCATGGAAATGACGGTAATTTCTGTTCGCACCGAACTTATTGCATGGTATCAGAAACATGGTTATAGGAATACCGGCAAAACGAAACCTTTTCCCAATGATGCAAAATTCGGAATGCCAAGACAGCCGCTTGAATTTATAGTAATGCAAAAAGAAATTTAAGCGATATAAAATAATATTTTTCTTGTACACTTTGAATCTATTATTTTTGATTTATAAGCCAATTTAGCTCAGGTGGTAGAGCAGCACCCTCGTAATGTGCAGGTCGTTGGTTCGAGTCCAATAATTGGCTCATTGAAAATGTAACTAGTGAATTTATATAAATCAGTAAAAAAAAATTAATTACATTTTCTTTTTGTTTAAATATTCTCTATATTTAGTCATAGATTGTTCTACAAAATTTCCTTTCCCGATTGCTAAGCACCTGCTTATTTTTAAACAAATTATTTCTTTAACCAAAAACAGTTTTATGAAGAAGTTTTCTGCCGCAATTATTATGATTGCTCTCGTGCCAGTAATTTTTATTTTTTCAAAATGTAGTGGAAACAAATCAAATGGAGACGAAAATAAAAAAGATTCCACTGTAGTTTCAAATGCTGCATTTGGAGCTTATAACAGCCAGGTTGAATGGGGCGCACATCTTGTTAAGGTTGCCGGCTGCAACGATTGCCATACGCCTAAAAAAATGGGTCCTAATGGGCCAGAGGATGACATGAGCCTGATGCTTTCAGGACACCCTGCCCAACAACCTCCACCAGCTTTCGACGTAAAAGAGGCTGCAAAAAAAGGGCTTATCCTTACTCAAAGTTTTACAGCCTGGATGGGGCCGTGGGGAATAACATACGCAGCAAACATTACGTCGGACTCAACAGGTATTGGCATGTGGACGGAAGCTCAATTTATCAAAGCCCTGAAAGAGAAAAAGTGGATGGGTCTTGACAATACGAGACCGCTTATGCCACCTATGTCAATGATGCCGGCAACTCAAATGAGCGACGACGAATTGAAAGCCATTTTTGCTTATCTTAAAACAACACCACCGGTTAAGAATGTTCAACCAACTGCTATGTTGCTTCCTCCTCCTGCTAAGCAGTGAAATAAAAGCATTGGAAATTTCTGAGTTTTACCATGCGTTTAGTTTAAAGGGCATGGTAAAACCCAGAACAATATGGCTCGTGGACTAAATCTGAAAATGTATGATATAACTCGCTAACATTTTTTCAAAACGCCAAAGAAATTTTTCCTACTCTTCATTGATTACAAGCTAACAGAAGTTTTTCTTTTTTTAGGCCCTCTGAAAAATTGGTAAACAAGGATGTACCCGCGTCACAGTTTTTTTATTAATCACTAAAAGTAAACAGTTATGAACACAAAAAAATTTCTTATCGCCGGAATAGTTGGAGGCATTATTTATTTTTTACTCGGGTATGTATTTTATGGCAATCTTTTCTCAGATTTTTTCATGAAGAATGCTGGCACTGCAACCGGCGTCAGCAGGTCGATGGACCAATTTGTATGGTGGGCTCTTGCCTTGGGAAATATTTTTGGAGGTTTTCTCTTATCTTATGTTTTTATAAAATCAAATGTTAGAACCGTCGGTTCAGGATTATTAACCGGTGCAGCTATTGGGCTTTTAATGGCCGCATCTTACGACTTAATTTCTTACGGAACTTCAAATCTTACTACCACTACAGGAGTTGTAGGTGATATCGGAATTTTTGCATTAATGTCAGCTATTACGGGTGCAGTAGTGGCCTTGATACTTGGACTAATTGGTAAAGCATCGGTTACAAAAGCATAATGTTTAAAACTTTAATTGTAACCATGAGCTTAATGGCTCATGGTTTTTTTATTAGAGAAAATTAAACAAAAGGCATTCTTAATTTTGTTTTCGTTTGTTCGTTCCCTTTATAAGAATTGCAACCTTGAAGAATTGAATAAATATTCCTTTCAGGATTCTATTTTTGCGTAACATTTAGTTTTGTAAAAAATTATTAATGAAAAATCATTACTATAAAGTTGATATTAAATGGACAGGTAATTCGGGAAAGGGAACAAGTAATTATACAGCTTAGGAAAGAAGCCATACGATAAGCGCTAATGGAAAAAAAATAATTCATGGCTCATCAGATCCTTCTTTTCGTGGAGACAAAAGAATGTATAATCCTGAAGAATTATTTATTGCTTCACTATCCACCTGCCACATGCTTTGGTATTTACATCTTTGTTCAGAAGCAGGCGTTATTGTTATTGATTATATTGATAACGCCACAGGAACAATGCAGGAAACCAAAGATGGTGGGGGCTATTTTACAGAAGTAATTTTATATCCACTAGTTGTGGTAAGCGATATATCAATGATTGAAAAAGCAAAACAGTTGCATCAGAATGCAAATAAATTATGTTATATAGCTAATTCATGTAATTTTCCAATTCATCACAAAGCAGATTGCAAGGCAGAAAATACCTGACATGATTTATTTCAAAAAAGTGTTTCTGCAATGAAAAAGAATTATTCTTTCACAAAAGTGTATGGATCAAATTCCAGGAAATCATTCACTTTTACATCCATCGATAATTTGCCGTTGGTAGTTTTAAATTTTAAAGGAAAAATACCGAACGCTGGATTACTATAGGTGAGCAGCCATTCATCATTATCCATATATTGCAGAGTTGCTGTCAGATTTTGAGTGTGCGAAAAATGAAGCAACAAATCATTCTTTTGTTGGGTAATGGTTACCTCTCCAAATAATTCATTGTTATATTTACCAACATAGGTTTTTAATTCTCGCGTGGGCCTATTACCTTTCACTCTGGCCTGCAAATCTTTTACTTTTTTTACTGTAGCATTAAATTCAGGCTTGAAGAATTGATAAAACTGGTTGTCCCGGCTAACATATTTTACTCCCAGGTAAGCATCAAGGATCTGGTAACGCAAGGCTTCAAAAAAATCCTGGTTATCATTATTTGTTAAGATAGAAATACCCAGATTTTCTTCGGGCACAAAACAAACATTAGTAACAAAACCATCTGCTCCGCCGGTGTGTTCATACTCCTGCCTGCCATTATAATCCCCCTGGAAATTTCCCAAACCATAACCATAATAATGTCTCGGAAGTATTTGGCTTTTAGTACTTGAAATTATAGTCTGCATTTGCCGTGTACGCTGCAATACCTGCCATGGAATAATCTGGCGGCCATCATATTTACCACTATCGAGTTGCAGCAGCAACCAATGCGATATATCTTTCACGCAACTTACAATACTCCCGGCCGGCGCAAGGTTGTCTACATCATCATAAGGCAATTCTGTAATCTCACCGGTAAAATTATTGGTATAAGGTTTAGAAGCATCAGGCATCTGGCTCATACCCATTCCCAAGGCATGCGTATTCGCCATGTCGAGCGGCTGCAAAATGCTATCTGTTACATATACTGCCCATGGCTTTCCTGTTACTTTTTGAATAACCTCTCCTGCTGTTAAAAAACAACTGTTGCAATAACCAAAAGACTGCCGGAAATTTTGCGAAGGTTTTAGCAATCTCATCTTATTCATAATCTCAGCACTTGAAAGTGTCCTGTTCCAAAAAGTAAAATCGCCTTGGAATGTTTTGGTACCAAGATGATGCGAAAGCATATCCCGTATAGTTACTAATTGAGTAGTAGTTGAATCATACACACGATAAGTTGGAAAGTATTTCGTTATCTTATCATCAAGCGATAATTTTTTATCATACTCCAATTGCGCCAGGCTGGTAGCAGTAAAAAGTTTGCTGTTACTCGCAATCATGAACAAAGTATTTTCATCTACTGGTTCATTTGTCTTTATATCTCTAACGCCATAGCCCTTCATTAAAACTACTTTCCCGTCTTTCACAATCACAATAGCAAGGCCCGGGACATTCCATTGTTTCATTCCGCTATTAATATAACCATCAATGCTATCCGTAATAAAAGAAGGCTGTTGTGCAAATGAAACAATTATGCTTAGAGAAAAACAAATAATGAAGGCAATTTTTTTCATGATATAAAAAATTATAATGAAAGTTAAAAAATATTATTTTAATCATGAATTAAAGTATGAATTTTGCTTTCATAACTGAAAAGGTTATACGAAGTAAGAGAAATTTTTAAATCTCTTGGAGGTTTACCTGCTTTTTCTATTTTCATTGTAAAAAACGCAAACCGTATTCATCACGCATATTTCGCATTTGGGATTTGTTGGCCTGCAAATTTCTCGTCCAAGAAATGACATTGCCATACCAGCATCCCATTCTTTCTGTGGAAGTACTTCCATAATTTGTTTTTCAATTTTTTTGGGATCAGTGCCGGAAGCTATACTCAGCCTTGGCGCGACGCGAACTACATGCAGGTCAACAATTACGCCCTCGGGTTCTTTACCCGACTCACGCAATATTACATTTGCGGATTTTCTTCCAATGCCAGGCAACACGGTAAGTTCTTCTAATGTGAATGGAATATTTTTATCATCTTTTATTTTTTGTGCCATTTCTGAAAGCCATTTTGCTTTGTTGCCGAAATTGCGTACATCACTTACATACTTCAATAAAAGTTCAGGAGTTGATTTCGATAAAGCTTTCATGTCGGGGAATACTTCAAAAAATTTAGGGGCAATCTGGTTGATATGTTTATCTGAATCCTGTGCAGATAATACAACCATCACGATTAACTGGTAAACATTTTTGTATTCAAGCGGGTGTTGTTTGCCTTTGTATTTTTTAAGTAATGGCTTAATGGCCTCGGGCCAGTTTATTTTGTTGGGCATACTAAAAATATTTAAGTAAAAGCTATTTAAAGTGTATTTTAATGCAGCTAATGTTTCTCACAATTAATTTACATGTAAGCTTCACTGTTAGCGACTGTCTCATAAATCAAAATCCTCTCCCATTAGGATTTGCTTTTGGCAACTCTTTTCGTGGGAGTTTAGTCTCTCTCATAGCAGCATCATCATAAACAAATGCAGCAACAATTACTGCAGCCTGTTTCAAATCATCTTCCTGCAAATGGTCATACACATCCATATTGCTATGATGGTTCCTGGTACCATATTCCAGCGGATCCTGTATGAATTGGAAACCGGGTAAACCCACCGCATCAAAAGATAAATGATCGGTGCCCCCTGTATTGCTTATTGTAAGTGTTTTAGCACCCAAATCATTGAATGGTACTAGCCATTGCTGAAAGATAGGGCGAACTGCTTCGTTACCTTGCAAATAAACCCCACGAATTTTTCCGGTACCATTATCTACGTTAAAATAGGCGGCAAATTTTTCGTGTGCCGGTAATAATTTCATATCTGCAGGATCAGCAAAAGTTTTCTTTACGTAACCCCTGGAGCCGAGCAGACCTTCTTCTTCCCCACTCCACAATGCAATACGAATTGTTCTTCTTGGTTTTATTCCTATAGCTTTTAAAATTCTTACTGCCTCCATCATAACCATAGAACCTGCCCCGGTATCTGTAGCACCTGTGCCACCCTGCCATGAATCAAGGTGACCCCCAAGCATTACTACTTCGTCTTTTAATTTCTTATCGGTACCGGGTATTTCAGCAATCACATTGTAGCCTTTCGTATCGTCATTAAAGAATTTTGTTTCAACATCTATATCCATCTTTACAGGAACATTATTTCTAAGTAAACGAACAATCGTCATGTAATCTTCCCATTGTAATGCAATGTCTAAAAAGTTAGCCGGGTCAGTAACCTTGTATGGACCTGCCTGTTGCACAAAAATAGTTCCATCATGATTGCGCGGGCTACTCGTAAACATTGCGATTGCGCCTTCTCCTATTGCCATTGATTTTAAACTATTCAGCATGCTTTGCTCCCCACGAAACCGGCTTCTGAATTCTTCTCTTCTTTTGCGCATGGCCGCGGTATCAATAGGTTCCATTTTTATATTTGCCATTGAATCTAATTGTTCATCGCTATAACGTGTTGCGTCGGGCGCAAAACTTAATTTATAAGTATCGCTCCTGTCCATGATTAAAATCTTGCCGGCAAGTTTACCGCGATAAGCATCAAGACCCGCCGAGTCCTTCGCGGTTATTAGAATTACTTCAGCATTTTGTAAACCGCCAGTCCCACCTGTCCATACTTTAGGATATGCTTCTAAAGATTTATACCATGGCGCAGTCATGGCCACATAAGATTTTTCAAGCTCCCAGCTTTTACCAAAGTCGCCCCATGGATCGAGCATTGCATTAACCAGACCCCATTTCGTTAACTGATCTTTTGCGTAATTAGCAGCCCGCATAAAACCGGGAGAAGCTGTAAGCCTTGGTCCACTTGCATCAGTGAGATTAAAAGCAATATTCATCACTTTAGAATTTTGCAAACCTTCTTTGCGTATCTGGTTCATTATATTTGTATCAACCTTCTCGGTTTGCGCAAATATTATTGACGGAATAAAAAGAAAAAATAAGATGTATATTTTAAAATACTTCATGCGTGAAATTTTTGGAGAAGGTAATAAGTTATTTTTTGTTGAAAAAATAAAATAGCCAGGCTTGATTTAGTAATCTTCAAAAAATCATAAGTCAAGGAAAACAGATTGGCATTATGATTGATCGTTTAAAAAAAAACCATGGCGACAAAAAAACCTGCAGCAAAAAAAGCCGCTCCAAAAAAATGGTCTAAGGATGTAACAGAACATAGCAACGCAATGGATTTGGAGAAAGATGTATTTAAACAAAAAGATCCAAAAAAGATTGCTGAATCCATTAAAAAGTCTGCTGAGAATAGTACAAGAAGAAAAGCCGGCCCTTTTCAATCCGCAATGTCAATGATTAATTTTTATGAGAACCGTGGCGGAAAAAATATTTCCGCATCGCAAAAAAAAGTTTTAGATAATCGAAAGAAGAATTGAGAAAATTGTTTGGAAGAGAAGAAGAGAAATAATGCGATTTGGTTTTAGAACCTTTTGGCAATATTTCTCAAAACGTTTTACCTCCGTCAGAAGATCAAGCAAAAATGTATCCGTTCAATTCTGATGCTAATCCATAGCGTTACGTAATTCCAGGAATGCAGGTTTAGTTTCCTTTTACATCTTGAGTTACGTAAAAAGTAAGAGCTATTCTTCTAAAGCCTTTGTAACATTATCACCTTTTACTCATAATTTAAAATTACTTCTCCATCGGCTATTGAAATTGCTTCGCTTATGATCGCAAGACCCTCGTCAATTTGCTTTTCGTTTATGCATAACGGTGGTGCTATGAAAATGTAATTCCATCTAACGAAAGTATACATGCCAAGTTCCCTGATTTTTGCTGCCACTTTATTCATAACAACCATGTCATCGGGCTTTGCATTAAACGGCGCCATAGGTTCTTTGGTTTTTCTATTCTTCACCAATTCTAAACATCCGAGCAAACCTGTATTTCGCCAGTCGCCAATACTTGGGTGTTTTGTTTTCAGTTCGTCAATTTTTTGATCAATATATCTTCCCATGATTGCGGCATTTTCTATGAGATTGTCATCTTCGTAAATTTTTAAAACTTCAAAAGCAGCTGCGCAACATACAGGATGAGCAGAATAAGTAAGCCCGATAGGAAGATAGGTATCATCAAACTTTGAAGCAATTTTATCCGAAACCATTAAACAACCAAATGGCAAATAACCACAGGTAATACCTTTAGCCATTGCAATCATATCCGGAACGATATCATGATTTTGGAAACCGAACCATTTACCGGTTCTTCCAAAACCACTCATTACTTCATCGATGATTAATAGGATTCCATTCTTGTTACAGAGTTGTTTTACTTTTTGCAAATAACCTTTTGGATATTGCAGACAACCCGATGAACCAGACTCGCCTTCCAATAAAATTGCAGCAATATTATTCGGTCCTTCATAAGCAATTATCCTTTCCAATTGTGCAACACTTTCTTTTAGTAAATTTTCTTCACCATATTCCCAACGGTATAAATAAGGCAAATCGAAATGAACAAAATTCGTCGCCTGCTGTGAATCAACAGGGATTTTTCTTGGATCTCCACTGGCTGTCATTGCTGCATTGGTAGAGCCATGGTATGATTGATAACGGGTTAGAATTTTATGTCTGCCCGTATATAACCTTGCCAGTTTAATTGCATTTTCAATTGAATCCGCCCCACCTAACGTGAAGAAAGCCTTGTTTAGATCACCAGGGCAAATTTCCGCCAGCTTTTTTCCAAGTTCCCCGCGGGGTTTTGTAACACAGGATGGCGTAACATAACTCACCTGTTGCATCTGCCTCATAACTGCATCGGTTACACGCTGATCGCCATGACCAATATTTACATTCATCAGGCCCGATGAAAAATCAATATAACGTTTCCCTTCATAATCATAAAGATAAACTCCTTCAGCATGTTCAACTGCTATCGGGTTGGTTCCTTTTTGCTTGCTCCAGGAAAACAGGGTGTAGTCCTGGCTGTTTTGAATAATCTCCCCCGTTTCAGTCCCGGATGGCGCAACTTTTTCAATTGTATTCATGGTAATTCATTTCATTTAAAAAATTATAACCCGCAATTTAAGTTTCCCAGATCAAAACATTTCTCAATTTCTGCAATAGATTCCCCAATTGCTTTCCCATTTTCTCATGAACGCAATTCAGCGAATTGTAAAACTTTTCTTCTAATAAAGTTTTATATTTAAAGAAACCCTGCATTTGTCTTCGTCCGCGCTCTTGGTTTAGCCGGTTAAATGTTATTTGGCTAACCGGACGTTTACCATGATCGCAGAAGAGGGCAATCGGGTTTTTGAAAGCACGGCACCGTCTTTTGGAGAAATTACTCGTAGTTTGCGGGTTCCAGCAGCAAAAAAAATTCAACCTATGGCGTTTTAACGTGGTTATTTTTCATACTACTGGAATATTGATTAAGAATTGGGACGTTAGCGTAGGCCAAAAACCACAAATCCTCTTTTTTAATTTAAAATAAATCAGGATTTCATGGCCCGGTTTTTTAAAATTCAATGTAACCTTATGTTTAAACTATTAGGGCAGGGAATTTGTATTGACTGTAATCATTTAACAAACTAAACTTTTTAAAGCTTATATGCATCCCCGAAATGCGTTGTTACTTTTATTTTTCTTCTTAAAATTTCATTCGTATGAAGGATGTACATCTGCTAAAAACAAGGTTAATTTACCATGCAAAGAATACGACCTCAGTAAGCCTTATATATTAAAGCTTGGAGATGCCCTTACTGAAATTTCCGGTATTTACTTTTATCCGAAAGACAGCAGTGTATTTGCAATATCAGATGAGTATGGAAATCTATATAAAATTAAGTTCAATGAAAATTATCTTACAGAGAAATGGAAATTTGATAAAACACATGATTTTGAAGATGTGTTGCTTCATGATGGTACTTTTTATGTTTTGGAAAGTAATGGCAATATCGACGCTTTAAACTTTTCTGCTAAAGGAGATACCATTTTTAACCGTAAAAGCAAATTCCCCGGAAACGATAAAAAGAAAAATGAATTTGAATCTTTGTATTATGATAGTGATTACAATAAAATAATTATGATTTGCAAAGATTGTGAAGACGATAAAAAAAATACAGTTTCATCGTGGGCGTTTGACCCCTCAAACGACCATTACATTCTATCTCAGTTTTTGATTAACACAAAAACAATTGCAGAAAAATTGGGCGAAGAGAAAATTAAATTAAAACCCTCTGCTGCAACCATTAACCCGGTTACGAAAGATGTATGGATACTCGCATCCACTAATCAATTATTGATTGTAACCGACAATAAAGGTAATACCAAAGAGGTGTACACTTTAGATCCTGTAATCTTTAACCAACCGGAAGGCATCTCATTTACTCCCTGGGGAGATTTGATAATTTCCAATGAAGCAGGCGATAAATATGGCACTGCTTCCCTATTAATTTTTAAGCCTAAAAAAAGAGTGTAATGCAAAAATGCATTTTATTTATCTTGCTTTTTTTTGTCATCCATATCTGTTATGGACAGGCGGACTCTATACAGGCAAGAATAGTACTTATCGGCGATGCCGGAGAACTTAATTATGGAAGAGCCCCGGTTATTGATGCAGCACGAAATCTGATCCCTCTTAACAGTAACACTACCATCATTTATTTAGGAGATAACATTTATGATAACGGTTTGCCTGATGATATTATGCCAGGCTATGCAGCTGCGAGAGCAGTAATTGATTCGCAAATTAATATTGCAAAAGGCACTCCGGCAAAAGTTATATTCATCCCGGGGAATCATGACTGGAACAATGAAGATCCTAACGGTCTTGAAATTGTCAATCGCCAGGATAGATACATAAATTCCAATGGTAAAAATATAATGTTCCTGCCAAGAGATGGATGCCCGGGGCCTGTGGAATACAGCATCAACGATGATATTGAATTGGTTATTTACGACAGCCAATGGTTTATAAGATCACCCGGTGAAAGGCCCGGAATTGAATCGGACTGCGGTTTCAAAACTCCTGAACAATTTTATAATGAACTGGAAGATATTATAAACAGGAATTCTAAAAAGCTAATAATACTTGCCGGCCATCATACCTTAAAAAGTTATGGAATTCATGGAGGATACTTTCGTTTGAAACAACACATCTTTCCGTTTACTGAAATGAAACCAAACCTGTGGATCCCATTACCTGTTATTGGTTCTCTGTATCCAATTGTAAGAGGCATCTTCGGCACACCTGAGGATCTGCATTATCCGGCTTATGCCAACATGATTAATAACATTGAAAATATCACGAAAAATCATTCCAACATAATTTTTGTCGGTGGTCACGAACACACTCTTCAGCTTATTAAAGACAGCAGTAATTATTATATAGTAAGCGGTGGCGGATCGAAAACCACGAGAGTTTCTTACAGCAACAAAACAAAATACGCTGCCGCGGCTCTTGGGTTTGCTACGTTGGAAATATCAAAAAATAAAAATGTACATGTAGATTTTTATACAGTAAACCAGGATTCTGTACATCATGGTTATTCTAAAAATATCTTGAATTTTTCAGCGATTGCAACTGAACCAGCCGATACTTCAAAAATTCCCCAGGCAATTCCAACTGCAAACTTTAAAGACAGTGTAACAGTGGCTGTAAATAAACAATACAACCAGGTTTCATCCATCCACAAATTTATCGCAGGAAAAAATTACAGGAAAGAATGGAGCACACCGGTACATTTAAAAGTTTTTAGAATTAACAAGCAATTTGGCGGCTTTAAAATTTTAAGCATGGGCGGTGGCAAGCAAACTGAATCTTTACGCCTGCAAGATAAAGATGGCCACGAATGGATACTAAGATCGGTTGATAAAGACCCAACGGGATCTATACCCGAAGTTTTGAAGCCATACATTGCTGAAAATATAATGAAAGATATGATTACCGCAGAACATCCTTATGGGGCGCTTATGGTTCCCCCTTTAGCAGATGCTGCAAAAATAGAACATGCTGACCCACAATATTATTTTGTTCCTGATGATCCGGCCCTTGGCTTTTACAGGTCAAAATTCGCCAATAAGATTTGCTTGCTCGAATTTCACGATCCTACTTCTGATGAAACTGAAACCAAAAGTACAGCAAAGGTTATTGACAAACTGGTGGAAGACAGCAAGAATCACATGGACCAGGAAAGTGTATTACGTGCACGGCTACTCGATATGATGATCGGCGATTGGGACAGGCATTTTGATCAATGGCGGTTTGGAACAACGGATACAGGCGTTGGCAAGTTATATTACCCCGTTCCACGCGACAGGGACCAGGCATTTTTCTATTCAGATGGCTTGTTTATAAAATCATTAAGTATTGCAGCGTTGCCCTACCTGCAGGGCTTCAAAAAACATTACCCTGATATTAAATGGTTTAACTGGGAAGAAAGAAACTTTGACAGGTATTTTATGAACAACCTCGATGAGTATGCATGGAAAAGGATCATCACTAAATTCCAGGCCGATGAAACCGATACTGTAATTGCTGATGCGGTAAAAAGATTACCTCCTGAAATATATAAAATGGATTCAGCTAAAATAACTGCAAAGCTAAAAAGCAGGCGGGACCTCATTCTAAAAAATGGGATAAAATATTACAGGTTCTTATCGAAAGAAGTTAACGTGGTTGGCAGTAATAAAAATGAATATTTTAAAGTGTTTAATTCTGGCGACAACCTCCAGGTAACCGTTTATAAGCGAAAACGAAGCACTGACTCCGCCAGCGTTATGTTCAACCGAACGTTCAATTCTTCAACAACTAAATTTATTAACTTGTATGGACTAAATGGGAACGATATTTTTGAAGTGGACTCCACGGCTAATAGTAAAATTAAATTAAGAATTATAGGTGGAAAAGGCCGCGATACCTTCGACATTAAGGGCAATGTAAGAAATGTAATTTACGATTTTAAGCCAGACACCAATTTTATAATGCACTCTCACAAAACCAAAAATCAAATATCCAACGATCCTAACGCCAACCTTTATGATATAACCGGTTTTAATTACAATAGTTACAGGCTTCCATTATTAAATATTGGCTATAACCTTGAAGACGGGCTTAATGCAGGTGTAGGCTATTCATTAAAAACTTATAGCTTTCGAAAAGACCCATACTCCACCTACCAGGCCATTACTTCTCTTTACAATTTTAATTCAGGCAAGTACCAGGTAAATTATAACGGCGAGTTTAACGAGGTAATTAATAAATATGATATCGTTGCAAATGGATCCTTATTTAATACGGTGCTTAACAATTATTTTGGCCGTGGAAATCAAACAAAAATTGATAAAACAAAAGGTTACAATTTTTATAAAGTGCGCTACAATTATTTATCAGGCGATCTTTTATTAAGAAAAAGATTTCATCATCTCGTTGAACTCACTTTTGGTCCCTCTTATTATCACTATTGGAATCACACCTCAGATAATAATGGCAAAATACTTTCCCAGCCTTCGCTGGCAGGGCTTGACTCTGCAGATATCTATGCAGATAAATCTTATTTGGGTGGCAAAGTCGCCGTTATTATTCATAATATAAATAGCGATCTTTTACCAACTCGCGGCGTTTATTGGAATACAGAAATATCATCATTATTTGGCATAAATAAGAGCAGCAGGCAAATAACAAAGCTTACAACTGATATGACGGTTTATGCAAGTTTTAAGGATCCAACAAGGCTCGTTACTGTTTTACGAATTGGCTATGGACATATCTTTAGTGAAAATTATGAATATTTCCAGGCGCTTGACCTTGGAGAAAATAATTATTTAAGAGGCTTTAGAAAAAACAGGTTCTCCGGTAAATCTGTTTTTTATCAGTCTACTGAATTCAGGTATAAACTTTTTGACTCTAAATCTTACCTTGTACCGGGTGCAGTTGGGCTAATTGCATTTAATGATTTGGGCAGAGTGTGGATTCCAAGTGAAACTTCACATAAATGGCACGATTCTTTTGGAGGTGGTTTATATTATTCACCTTATAACTTTGCAATTGTATCGGCCACTGTTGCTTTTTCAAATGAAGGAAACCTTTTCAATTTTTCAATAGGTACAAAATTTAATATAACATTCTAATCATGGATAATAAGCTTTATAAAAAGATTGAAGAATATGTAACTGGGCTTTTTGAGCAAAAGCAAATTCCGGCATTGGTGTTTCATAACCTTAGCCATACACAAACAGTTGTAAAACGTGCGCAGGAAATTGCCGGACATTATAAAGTTTCGGAAAACGACATGCTTATTCTTTTTGCTTCAGCATGGTTTCATGATACGGGACATCTTTTTACTGAGCCTGCAAAACATGAAGAAAAGAGTGTTGAAATCATGGAGAAATTTATGAAGGATTATGTTGAAGAAGAAGAGACAATTAATGCCATTGAAGATTGTATCATGGCCACAAAGGCGCCAAGAAATCCAAAGAATTTATTAGGAGAAATAATTTGTGACGCAGATACGTATCATCTCGGCACAAAAGATTTTAAGAAGAGCAATAAAGAAGTTTTTGAAGAGTTCAAACTCAGGTTAGGAGAAAAAGATCAGGTTCAATTTAATGAAGGAACTATAAAGATGTTGGAACATCATCATTTCTATACAAGTTATTGTAAAGACTTACTCGATAAAAGAAAAATGAAAAATTTAAAAAAATTAAAAAAGAAAACGCTCGAACTTGAGGCAGAGCCACAGCCAAAAGTAGGTACACTTGCAGGGCTTGAAAAAGATAAAAGCGGGTTGATGAGTAAAGGCATCCAAACCATGCTTCGCCTTACATCGGAGAATCATTTAAAGCTGAGTGATATGGCCGATCATAAAGCGAACATTCTTATCTCGGTTAATTCTATTATTATTTCTGTAATATTAAGTGTATTACTTCGCAAGTTGCAGGATGAAACTTATTTAGTAATACCAACCATTATTTTTTTACTGGTAGCAGTTAGTACCATTGTAATTTCTATCCTGGCCACAAGGCCTAAAATGACTGGCGGCGAATTTACTTTGGAAGATATAAAACAGAAAAAAACCAATCTGCTTTTTTTTGGAAATTTTTATAAAGCAAGTTACGATGAGTATAACGCTGCAATGAGAGAAATGATGCTTGACACTGATTACCTGTATGGCTCGCTCATTAAAGACATTTATTACCTGGGCGTTGTGCTGGGCAGAAAATATAAACTCATAAGGCTGGCTTATAATATTTTTATGATTGGCATAATTGTTTCTGTTTTTGCTTTTGCCATAGCTGCATTTTTTAATGATGCTGGCAGCTCAGGCACACTGGTAAATGGCGCCGGTTCGCCACTTTAAATGTAATCAATTATGATGTATAACAGAGACCTTAGTTGGCTTGGGTTTAACTTAAGAGTTTTACAGGAGGCTGCAGATGCTGATGTTCCATTATATGAACGGTTAAAATTCTTATCAATTTTTTCTTCCAACCTTGATGAATTTTTTCGTGTACGCTACCCCGAAGTAATCGCTCTTTCTCTTCTCGGCAAAAAAACAAGAAAAGAAATTCATGAATCTGATAAAAATGTTGTAGAAAAAATTCAGGATGAAATTAATCGCCAGCTTGATTTTTTTGGCTCAATTCTGCATAATGAAATCCTGCCTTCATTAAAGCAAAATGGAATTATATTTTATTATAATGAAACAATCCGCATCGAACACCTTCCGGAGATAAGAGAAATTTTTCTTTCAAATATTCTTTCCTTTATCCAGCCGATATATTTAGATGGTAAATCGGAAAAGGGTTTTATGCCTGAAAATAATAAGCTTTATTTGGTAATAACCCTGGAAGATATTAACGGAACATTAAAGCAGGCAATTGTAAATATTCCATCAGAAAAAACTAAAAGATTTTTTACGCTTACTCCGTTAGATGGATTTGATTATGTAATTTTTTTAGATGACATTGTTCGCGAAAACCTCGTTTTTATTTTTCCGGGATTAAAAATAATCGGGGTATATAGTATTAAGTTAAATCGCGACGCAGAGATACATTTAGAAGATGATTACCGTGGAAACCTGTTGAAGAAAATTGAAGGCCGGTTGAAGAAAAGAGATTTCGGTTTGCCATCCAGGTTTCTGTTCCAAAAAGGGATGCCCCTGAATTTGCAAATGTTTTTAATTTCCGCTTTTAATATAACCAACGACGATATGTTTCCCGGCGGAAGGTATCATAATCTAAAAGACCTTTCGAATTTTCCTGACTTTAATAAACACTTATGTTATCAAAAAAGAAAACCGCTTTCATCATCGCACGTTATGAACAGCGGCGATATTTTTGATATTCTTCCCGGCGATGATATATTACTTCATCTCCCCTACCAATCTTATAACCCAGTTCTGTCTTTTTTTAACCAGGCCGCGGTTGACATAAACGTATCGGATATTTATATCACACTATATCGTGTTGCGGAAGAATCTCATATTATTAATGCACTCATCAGCGCAGCAAAAAATGGTAAAAACGTAGTTGTATTTATTGAACTAAAAGCAAGGTTCGATGAAGCTAATAACATAAGATGGAGCCGTATTATGAAGGACGCGGGAATAAAACTCATCTACAGTCCCGCATTAATAAAAGTACATTCGAAAATAGCGTTGGTACGAAAAAAGAAAGATGGAATTAAACAATCATTCGCAGTTTTAAGCACAGGTAATTTTAATGAAATAACTGCACAATTTTATACAGACCATGTATTGATGACAGCGGACAAGCAAATTATAAAAGAGCTTCGTCGCTTGTTTAAATATCTGCAATTGGATCATCATTTTAATAAAGCTAAAGACATTGAATTTAAATCTTTATTGGTTTCGCGGTTTAACATGAAAGAAGAATTAAAAAATCTGATTGATAAAGAAATTGACAAAGCCAAGCAGGGTGAAGATGCGCTGATAAGAATAAAAGTAAATAACCTTGAAGAGCCCGGCTTTATTAATCAACTATATAAAGCAGGCAAAGCGGGTGTAAAAATTAATTTAATTGTAAGAAGCATTTGTTGCTTAGTACCCGGCATACCAGGCGAAAGCGAGAACATTGTTGTTAAGCGGATTGTAGATCGCTATCTGGAACATTCCAGGATATTAATTTTCGGAACTAAAGAAAATGCAGAAGTGATAATGGGTTCTGCCGATCTTATGACCAGGAATTTATATTACCGCATAGAGGCTGATGTTCGTATTAAAAATGAAAATTGTAAAAAAGAATTAATAAAATATTTCACCAAACAATGGGATGATAATGATAAAGCAGTGATGCTGTTAGCAAACTTTCAGCAGGAAAAAATAAACGTTGGCAATGCAGAAAAAATTAATGCGCAACAATCTATTTACAATTTTTTAGAAACAAGGCAATGAGTGCAATCAAAAGATTCTTTTACATTTCCAACTTAAATAAGATTCGATTACGAACTGTTATTTACATCGCCTTGTTCTGGACCGCAATTGATTTTGTAATTGTTCTTTTACGGCAAGATGCACAGGTACATACCAAAAGCCTCTGGTTGCGTGAAATTGTAATGTTTATAGTAAGCCTTATTATGGGATATATTTTCGTTTACAGGCTTAGAAAAATACTCAGGCACTTTCCGTTATGGCTTAATTTTTTGGCAAAAAGCTTTATTCTTATAGGTTCGGCGTTTATATTAACGTTTATAATTCAGTTCACAGAAACCTATTTTTTCCAAAATTTAAACGCTTCTAAAGCCTTTCAGGAAATACGATCTTATGTACTTTACAAAAACTGGCTTCTCTTGAAAATAATCTATTGGATGGTTATTTTCTTTATAACACAGCTCATACTAATTATAAATGAAAAATATTCGCCCGGCGTTTTCCTTGATATTCTTGCAGGCCGCTATATTAATCCAAGAATTGAAAAGCGGATTGTAATGTTTATGGATCTTAAAGATTCCACTCCCATTGCCGAAAGATTGGGGCATTCACTTTATTTTGAATTTATAAGAGATTTTATTTACAGGATGTCACAGGCAGTTATAGAATTTGATGGAACTATATACCAGTACGTAGGTGACGAAATAGTGTGCTCATGGATATTTGCTCCACGTAATACACGCAAATGCCTGGACACGGTAATTCGTGCAAGAAGAAATCTTCAAAAGAAAAGCAACTATTTCAGAAGCAAATATGATGTTGTTCCCGATTTTAGAGTAGGCATTCATATTGGTGAAGTAACTGTTGGGGAAATAGGCGTAATTAAAAAAGACCTTGCTATGAGTGGTGATACAATGAATACAACAGCACGAATAAGGAGTGCATGCACAGAACTTAATCATCATTCCATTGTTTCAAAAACATTTGTGGAAAATATTGACCTTAAAAAATGGCAAACCGAAAGCTTGGGAATGGTAGAACTTAAAGGCAAGGAAAACAGCCTGGAGTTATTTTCACTCAAAATATAAATATGGCTGTTCGCACCAACCCATGGGTATCGTCATAAATTATCTATTTCAACTTTAAATTACCCTAATAACTATTATTTGGTTTAGATTTTGATACTTTGATTTTAATATTTCAGGGTAAAATTATTTATGGATTCAAAAGAGAAGGTTCCTCAAAAAAAAAGATCGTTTATAGCTAAGACCGTGCGGGTGGTCGCGTGGATTATTGGTTCTATTATTTTTCTAATTATTGTGGCTTTATTGCTTATTCAAACAGGCCCGGTTCAAAACTTTGCCCGAAAAAAAATCGTAGGATACCTGGAAAACAAATTAAAGACCAAAGTTGAAATTGGCAGGCTTGATGTAAAATTTCCAACTTCTCTTTCTTTGCAAAATATTTTTTTTGAGGATCAATCGAAAGACACCTTATTATACGGTGGCGAATTGGATATTGATATAAGTATGTTGAAGCTTTTAAAAAGTGAAATAAATATCCAGGAGATTTCGGTTAATAACATTATGGCCAAAATAAGAAGGCTTCCTCCCGATTCCACTTTCAATTTTCAATATATAATTGATGCATTTGCAGGTTCTCCTGCCAAATCATCTAAGGTGAAGGACACCTCTGGTTTAAAGATGAATATTGACAGGATTTTCATAAATAACACACACATTATTTACAAAGATGCTTATACGGGGAATGATATGGATTTAGCAGTGGGGCATCTTGATACAAAAATTTCCACATTCGATCCTTCACATTTATTATTTGATATTCCGTCAATAACATTAAAAGGACTTAAAGGACATTTTTACCAAATGGAGCCGTTAAAACAATCAGTTAAAAAGACGGTTTCTGAAGCAGCGGCGCAGTCTGATAATGTTCTGCAATTCATCAATAAGGAAATGAATTTTTCCGAGATTAATGTGGCGTATAAAAGTGAACCTTCCAATATAAATTCATCTTTTGTAATTGACAACCTGGTAATACATCCAAAAAAGTTTGATCTTAAAAACAGTATTTACACCCTCGATGACGCGACATTAAATAATTCAGCCATTGTTATAGAAACGGCCTCAAAGAAACCTGTACAACTGCCGCAGGATACTACACTCACTACCGCACCGGTTCCTCCTTTCAATATATTTTCCGGAGCGATAGTTATTAATAAAAGTAGCCTGAAATACGACGACAATTCAGTCCCACATGCTGCTAACGGTATGGATTATTCGCACTTAAATCTTACTGACCTTTCCTTAAAAGCTAATGACCTTGCCTATAACATTGATACAACATCCGTCTCTGTAAAATCTGCCAGCCTTAAAGAACAAAGTGGATTTGTATTAGATAATCTTACGGCTGATTTTACTATGAATCCCTCCGGTGTTTCACTGCAAAATTTATTAATTGAAACTCCCGGATCCGAAATAAGAAAATCGGCGGCTATAAGTTATCCTTCACTGAATGCCATAAAAAAAGATCCTGGCCTGCTCGCTCTTGATATAGATTTACAAAACAGCAAAATATCTATAAAAGACTTAAAGACTTTTTTACCTGCATTAAGTTCACAAAGCATTTCACTTTCCAACAACTCAACCTTATATGCAGATGCAAGAATAACGGGAAAAGTGAATGATTTAAATTTTCAAAGACTAATTTTAAGAGGTTTAAGTGCCACCGATATAAATGCGTCAGGAGTTGTAAAAGGCTTGCCTGATCCAAAGAAAATAAATGTTGATCTCACAATAAAAAAATTTCAGACATCCCGAACTGATATCCTTTCCATACTACCTGCGTCAACCTTACCTCCAAATATTACATTGCCTGAAAACGTTTCAGCAAATGGAATGGTAAAAGGAGGAATGGATAATTTGAATACGAATCTAACTATTAACAGCAGCCTTGGTGGCGCAAAGGTGAAAGGCATTTTAATAAATATTACTGACTCCAACAGAGCTCAATATGACCTTTCACTAAGTGCAAGAAATATACAGTTAGGTACTTTATTAAAAAATCCAAAACTTGGTTTGCTCACCGGAGATTTTAAAATTAAGGGTAAAGCATACAATCCTGCCGTTGCGAATGCGACATTTAGCGGTGTTATATCAACTATCACCCTCAACGGGTATAATTATTCAAACATAAAAGCCGATGGATTTATCGCTAATAAAATTTATAAAATAACAGCGAATATCAACGATCCCAACCTTGTTGCCAACATATCTGCAGGTGGTGAATATTCAGGAAAATACCCGGGCGTAAAATTAAACGCGACTATCGACAGCATAAAAACTTTACCGCTACATCTCTCTTCAAACGCAATCGTTTATCATGGAGATATTGATGGAGATTTTACAAATACTGATCCAGATAATCTTTCCGGAAATTCAATGGTAACCCATTCGATCTTGGTAAATGACGGCAAAAGATTTACGTTGGATTCTTTACAGCTAATTGCTGGCAATAATAATGGAAATCATCAACTTGAATTATCATCAGATTTTATTTCGGCATCAATTAAAGGGAAATATAGATTAACCCAACTGGCCGATGTATTTCAGCAAGCGATTGATCCGTATTTCTCAATGAGTGCAAAGAAAAACATTGTAAAGGTTGATCCATATAATTTCACAATTAGCGCCGGCGTTAATGATAACCCCGCATTAAGAGCTTTTTTACCAACACTTACTGCACTAAAACCAATTACACTTTACGGGGCTTTTACCAGCGATACCGGCTGGAACGTTTTTATAAAATCACCGTATGTAGCTTATAACGGAACTACCATTAACAATGCCGAGGTAGATGCAGCCACAAAAAACGGAGCACTTGAGTTTAATACATCCTTTAAACAAATTAAAAACGGCACGGCATTTAGCATGTATGCCACCACGTTAGAAGGAACATTGCAGAACAATAATCTCAACTTCACGTTGAACATAAAAGATCAAAAATCTACTGATAAATATACGATGACCGGACTGCTTTCCATTCCATCTACCAGCAATTACACTTTTAGTTTAAAGCCAGGCAGCCTCTTGTTGAATTATGACAAATGGAATATAAACGAAGGAAACAGTATTCAATATATAAATGGTGGCGTGCAGGCACACAATTTTGTTTTGAGCCAGAACAATCAACAATTAAGTTTAAATAGTGCCGGAACCGACAATAACAGCCCGTTGCAACTTAACCTTAAAAACTTTAAGATCGCAACGCTCACAGGTTTTGTAGAAAGCGACTCTCTATTAGTTAATGGATTATTAAATGGAAATGCAGTTGTAAAAAACTTACAAACACAGCCAACTTTTACCACTGACCTGACTGTAGAAAATTTAAGTATCTACCAGGATACCATTGGAAACTTTACAGCCAAAGTGAATAACAATGTTGCCAGCACTTATCATGCGGATTTAACTCTTAAAGATCGCGGAAATGATGTTAGTATTAATGGCGATTACATGGTAAAACCCACCAATAGCAGTTATAACTTCATAGCGAATATTGCATCATTCCAAATGCATTCGTTAGAAGGATTTACAAAGGGTGGTATAAAAGATGCACGAGGCTTTTTGTCGGGGAAAATTGCATTGAACGGCAGTTTAAACAGCCCTAATATTGATGGTAAACTCAATTTTAATAATACGGCATTCAATGTAAGTGCATTTAATAATGTATTTAAAATCGACAAAGCATCAATAGCTGTGATTAACAATAAAGGGATCGAATTTCAGAATTTTATAATACGCGATACTGCTGAAAGCGAACTTGCAATCGGGGGAAATGTTAACACGACAGATTTTTTGAATTACAGTTTTGATCTCACAATAAAAGCCAGGAATTTCCAGGCAATAAATTCTACCAATAAAGACAATAAATTGTTTTACGGAAAAATGGTTTTCTCAACCAATCTTACTGTAAAGGGAACTCCAACACATCCAGTTATAGACGGTAACCTGACCATAAACAATAAAACTGATTTCACGGTTGTTCTTCCACAACAGGAACCGGGAGTTGAGAAGAGAGAAGGTATCGTGCGCTTTGTAGACTATAGTGCCACGGCGGAAGATTCATTATTGATGGTGCCTTACGATTCATTAAATGTATCTCCGTTATTAGGGTACGACGTTTCAATAAATATTAACGTAACTAAAGAAGCTACCTTTAATATGATTGTTGATGCAGCCAACGGAGATTTTCTCAAACTAAAAGGAACAGCGCAGCTAACGGCCGGCATAGACGCAAGTGGCAAAATAACACTGGTTGGCTCTTACGAAATTGATGAAGGAGCTTATAATCTTTCTTTCAATTTTTTAAAGCGAAATTTTATCATACAAAAAGGAAGCAGGATTGTATGGACCGGTGAGCCAACGACTGCCCAGATTAGCGTTACTGCTATCTATATCGCTAACACTGCTCCCTTAGATCTTGTGCAAGGGCAGGTAGCAGGCGATCAAACTATTTACAAACAAAAATTGCCGTTTGAAGTACACCTTTCGCTGAACGGTGAACTTTTAAAACCACAGATAAGTTTTGATATTGTGTTACCATCAGATAAAAATTACAATGTTGACAATTCGATTGTGTCAACTGTTCAAAATAAACTGGTACAGGTAAGGCAGGACCCGGGGGAAATGAATAAACAGGTTTTTGCTCTTTTGTTATTGAACCGCTTTGTCGGCGAAAATCCTTTTGACAACAGCGGCGCAAGTTCAATTAACGCAAGCACATTTGCAATGCAGAGTGTAAGCAGGTTATTATCGGAACAATTAAATGCGCTTACAAAAAATCTTATAGAAGGCGTGGATATAAATTTTGATGTGGCAACCACGCAGGATTACACAACAGGCAGCCAGCAAAACCGGACAGACCTGAATGTTGGAATTACGAAACGGTTATTGAGCGATCGTTTAACCGTTACCGTTGGTAGCGATTTTGAATTGCAGGGACCGCAACCGACGAACAATTCACAACAAAATTTTGCAGGAGATATTTCAATAAATTATAAACTGAGTAAAGATGGCAAATACATGTTGCGTGCTTACCGTAAAAACGATTATACAGATATAATAGAAGGTTATGTAATTGAAACCGGAATTGGATTTGTTATATCTGCGGATTACAACAAATTCAAAGAACTTTTTTCAACTAAAGAGCAGCGTAGGAAGAAAAGGCAAATAAGAAAAGAAAACAAAACAATAAATAAACAGGATACAATAAGAAAAGAGGATGAGCAAACCATTACTCCGCCCTCAAAAGCAAATGAGAATGATAAATAAACGATACCAGGCAATTTTATTAATAGGGATGTTATTTATGGGCGCTTGTAATCCAACGAAACTTGTGCCTAAAGGCGATGCACTATATACGGGTGCGACTATAAAGGTTGATGACAGTACTCTTTCAAAAAAAGAAAAGAATAAAATTGTAGATCTTACCGAGCATGTTCCGCGCCCTATTCCCAACAGCAGGTTCCTGGGTGTCCCTCTCAAATTATTATTTTATAACCTCGCCGGAAATCCTAAGAAAACAAAAGGATTTCTCAGGAAATTTTTCAGGAATATAGGTGAGCCTCCAGTATTATTAAGCTCCGTAAATGTTGATTACAATTCAAAAGTCCTTCAAAACTATCTTGAAAATATTGGGTATTTCCATGCACAGGCAAGTGGTGATACAATTGTTAAGCGAAAAAGAGCTCACGCAACTTATACCCTTACTCCGGGGCCCGTTTATACAATTCAAAATGTAAGTTTTCAAACAGACAGTTCATCGCTCGGAAGAACCATCCAGGAAACAAGATCTACATCGCTACTTAAATCTGGCGATCATTTTAATCTTGAGGTTATCAAGAACGAACGTGACCGCATAGACGCAATTTTGAAAGAGCAGGGCTATTATTATTTCAGCCCCGAGCTACTAATTGTTAATGCTGATAGCACCATTGGAAATAATAAAGTAAATATGTATTTGCAGGTTAAGGAAAAAACACCTGCGCTTGCCAGGAAGCCATATATCATCGATAATGTATACATATATCCCAATTATCGTTTAAACGCAAAATCAAGTGATACAAGCCATTTAAATGAATCTTTGTATGAAGGTTATTACATTGTAGATCCTTTAAAAAAATTCAAGCCTCAATTATTTCCTCGTATCATGATGTTTGATTCCGGGGATGTTTACAGCCGAACCGCTCACAATCTTACCTTAAGCAGGCTTATCAACCTGGATGTTTTTAAGTTTGTAAAAAACAGGTTTGAAGATTCTCCTAACAGCCAGGGCGATACAGGCAGGCTGAATACTTATTATTACCTTACTCCATCCCCAAAAAAATCATTAAGAGCAGAAATTTCTGGTAACACTAAATCTAATAATTATGTTGGCTCATTAATAACTGTTACTTACAAAAACAGGAATATTTTTCGCGGAGCGGAGCATCTCGATCTGCATGCCAACGTAGGAAGTGAAGTCCAATATAGCGGTTATCAGAGTGGTTATAACACCTACAGATTAGGCGGCGGTTTAACTTTTACAATACCAAAATTTGTCGTTCCGTTTTTTAAATTCAATACCACGAATGCCTTTGTGCCTAGCACTAAAATGGATTTAAGTTATGACCTGTTGACTCGTTTAAAATTATATACGCTCAGTTCTTTTACTTCTCAATTAGGTTATTCATGGAAACCCAATATAAAAGTTCAGCAGGATTTTAACCCCTTTGCAATAAACTACGTTCGTGCAATAAAAATTACACAAAAATATCTTGATAGTATAAAATCAAATCCAATTTTAAAACATGCGGTGGATACCCAGTTTGTAATTGGTTCTAACTATTCGTATACGGTAGACCCGTTAATTAATAATCCTTACGGAAGCGGCTTTTATTTTAATGGCCTTGCCGATCTTTCAGGAAATATTTCAGGATTATTAATTAAAGCTGATCCTGCAGACGGAAAAAAGAAACTATTTGGGGCTCCTATCTCACAATATATAAAAACACAACTTGAAGGAAGATATTACTACGCCTTCACTCCAAAAATTAGGTTGGCTAATCGCATGATTATAGGCTTCGGTTATCCGTATGGCAATTCAACTGAACTACCTTTTATAAAACAATTTTTTATTGGAGGAAATAACAGCGTACGGGCTTTTCGAAGCCGTTCTGTTGGTCCCGGCACCTATCGCGACCCCAAAGCCGACAGCCTCACTTTTTTCCCTGATGAATCAGGAGATATAAAACTTGAAATGAATACCGAACTGCGATACAAGATTAATAATATTCTTGAAGGTGCGTTCTTTGTAGATGCAGGAAATATATGGCTGTACAACAAAGACATTCACCGCCCGGGCGGTGAGTTTACAAAAGACTTTTTAAATCAATTAGCGGTTGGTACAGGTGTTGGTTTACGCCTTAATTTAACTATACTATTATTAAGAATTGATTTAGCAACTCCATTAAGAGACCCGTGGCTGCCACAGGGTAGCAGGTGGGTTATTAATAAAATAAATTTTAGAAACCGGGATTGGCGAAGGAAAAACCTTGTTTTGAATTTAGCCATAGGATATCCCTTCTAAAATTTATTTGTAAATTTAGATATGAAACCTGCATTTTCAATTTTTTCAGGGATTGTATTCTTCTTCATGTTTGGTTGCAGATCTGGCAATAATGAAAATATACAGGTTGTAACGCAGGATACTGTTTATGACTATGCTGATTCGTTAGATACAGATTCCATTTTGAATGTAAAAAGTAAAGCTTTATTGTGGCATGTTACTGATTCCAATGGATTAAAAATTCGGAAGCCGGACGTTGCAGGTATAGATACCATGTCTGCACAAAGTGTAATTCAACTGGTAAATAATAATTACGATTCTATTCACCTCGACTTAGTTAGAATATCTCACGATACCATTTACATTCATATTCCAAATAGCGAAATGCTCACCGAAAGAATTGGAAGTACCGGTGCTGAAATGTTTATGGCGTCAACCACTTTTTCTCTTACTTCCGTACAAGGTATTCACTTCGTAAATTATGCTTTCGTAGCGGGCGAGCATGCTGCGCCAGGTGTCTTTGACAGAAGTGATTTTAAAAACCTACAGCAGTAAAAATTATCACTTTTCCTTCCTGGTTAATTGTTGTTGTAGACAGTAGTTATTACTAAATAGGAGATATTTTTTTTAACAACAAAATGATAAATACTTATCAAGCCTGTCAGTAGTACACTAACAGGCTTGATAAAAATTTGTTTTTAAAATTTATTTTGCTTTAGCCAATTTTGCCGCATCAGCTTTTTTTAATTTTTCAGTTGCATGGTCCGCTTCGCCCAATGGCCTGTCTTTTGCAAAATCAACCAATATAGGAGATGCCACAAAGATAGATGAATAAGTTCCGGTAATAACACCTATCAACATCGCAAATGCAAATCCTCTTGTAACTTCTCCGCCGAAAATAAACAGGATAAGTAAAGTAAGAAATACTGTAACAGATGTCATGATGGTTCGGCTCAATGTATCATTTACGGCCCTGTTAATAATGGTTGGTTTATCCGCACCTTTCATGTGGCGGCTGTATTCCCTTATCCTGTCGAATACAATAACCGTATCGTTCATCGAGAAACCAATTACCGTTAGTATCGCCGCTATAAAATGCTGATCAATTTCTAATGGAAAAGGAACAATATTTTTGAAAAATGAAAACACGGCAAGTGCTACAAACACATCATGTAACAACGAAATGATTGTTCCCATTGAATAACGCCAATCGCGGAAACGAATAAAGATGTACAATATAATTGCTATCAATGCAAATATGGTTGCTTTAATAGCGCCATTTCTCAAATCTTTAGAAATCACGGGTTGCACTACCTGCGAGCCCTGGATATTATTTTTTGCAAATTGCTGGTAAGTAAGTGTTGGCGGCAATTTTGATTTCAAACCCTGGTATAAACGGGTAAGCACGGCACTATCCGCATTTTCTTCACCTATCTTATAAGAAGTAGTAATGTTCAAATGCCTATTATCACCTACGGTTTTTATTTCAGGATAATCGCCTTCAAATGCATCACGAAGACTGTTACGAACATCATCATTTTTTACATCTTGTGAAAATTCTACAGTATAACTTCTGCCTCCTTTAAATTCAACTCCCTGTTTAAACCCGTTAAAGAAAGAGCTTACACCGAGAATTAAAACTACAACCGAAAGCATATAAGCATACTTCCTGTATTCAATAAATTTAAAATTAGCATGCTTAAAAATCTTCTTAGAAAATGTAGTAAAATATTCAAAGTGTCTCTTCTTACTCATCCACACATCGGTAACCAACCTGGATAATAATATTCCGCAGAAAAGAGATAACGAGATGCCCAACATTTGCGTAGTTGCAAAACCTTTTACGGGGCCTAATCCAAAGTAAAAAAGAATTGCAGCAGTTAAAAATGTAGTAACGTGAGCATCAATTACCGGGGCCAGCGATCGCCTGTAACCATCGTGTACCGCCTGCTGATAATTTTTCCCCCGGACAAGTTCTTCTTTTATTCTTTCAAAAATAATTACGTTAGTATCTACTGCCATACCAATTGTAAGCACAAGACCAGCAATACCAGCCGCAGTAAGCGAAGCGCCCAAAGCACTCAACACCCCAATTGTAAATAATAAGTTTAATATTAAGGCAATGTTGGCAACCCAGCCTGCTGTATTATAATATATCAGCATTAATATAAAAATTACGAGGAACGAAATGGCAAACGCCTTAGCGCCGCCCTGCACCGCCTCTTTGCCAAGTGTAGGACCAACAATTTGCTCGGATACAATCTTTGCAGGTGCATCTATTTTACCAATTTTTAAAATGTTGGCTAGGTCTTGCGCTTCCTGTACACTAAAATTACCACTGATCTCAGAGTTACCTCCGTCAATAGCACCGATTACATTTGGCGCACTGTACACTACATCGTCCAAAACAATTGCGATCGGCCTGTTCACATTATCAGCGGTCATTTTTGCCCAAGTGCGTGTACCCGTTGGCGTCATCTGCATTTTAATGGCAGGCCGTCCATGTTCATCATAATCTGCTGAAGCATCTTCTACTCCTTCACCTTCCAGCTTGGCTTTATCGGTACCCGGTAAGGTTTTTATGGCATACAATTCAAAATACCTGTGACCAGATTTTTCATCTTTTTCTTCGAGACCGTATAAAAACTTCAGGTTAGCCGGGAAATTATTTTTTACAACATCAAGGTTGAGGTATTCATTAACCTTTGCAGTATCCTTCTCGTCTACATTTGCAATTTGGGCATAATATTGTTGCTTACCGGTTTTATCCTGCTGAGGGCCAATAAAGTGAATCACGTTCGCAAGAGGATGATCATTTGCTGCTAACTTTGAAGAATCAGTTTTATTTGCAGTAGTGTCGTTTATGCTTTTCGTCGAATCTGGCTTTGTACCATTCAAATATTGAGCAAGGGCTTTATCCGCATCTTCAATATTTTTACTTATTTCGCCAATATTATATACTTCCCAAAACTGCAAATGTGCAGACGCCTGCAGTAACTTTCTAACTCTTGTTGCATCCTGTACACCAGGAAGTTCAACAGTAATAATTCCTTTATTTTCTTCAAGATTGGTGGATGTTTGTGCAACACCAAACTGGTCAACACGGTTTGATAAAATCTTATAAGTCTGATTGATAGCAGATTTTGAAATCGTTTCCAACTGATCCAATACCTGCTGATCGCTGTCAGTAATTTTTACAGATTTCCCGGCCCCCGCAAACAGAGAAGCAAGATTAGCCGAAGGGTTCTGTTGTTTAAAAACCTGCCCAAATAATGCTATGTAGTCAAGGTCGCTTTTTGCTTTTTGCGCATTAGCAGCATTCAAAGCATTTAGAAGTTGTGGGTCTTTAGGGTTGTTGCTTAATGATTTAATAACACCTTCGAGATCTACATTTAAGGTTACATTCATCCCACCTTGCAAATCTAGCCCGAGGTTTAATTCATTCTCTTTACATTTCAGATAGGTTGTTCCAAATACCGGATAAATTTTAGCATCTTTTGTACTATCAAGTATTCGCACTAATTGCCTGGCTACAAGATTGTCTTTTTCATCACCGGTAATGCCGGGATGGCTCATTTTCACAATTTTCTCAGCTTTCTGCTTCATCTTCGCTTCATAGCTATTCACAACCAACGTAAAGGAAAGCTGGTAAATGGAGATCAGAATAAGCGTAATGGCAAAAAACCACACCAAACCTTTCAGTTTCATATCTTAATTTTTAGAAGTTGGCAAAGATAGGGTTTTGAAGTTAAAAACAGCCACGATTTTACGGGGACGCAGGGCTATTTTCAAAATATTAAACCCATTTTTAATTTATTAATTTCAATATTTTTGAAAGAAGATTATTTAAATGAAAATAAAAAAGCTGCCAGTCCTGATATTAACGCCTGTTCTTTTTTGCGCCTGCGCTTCTACAAAAAAAATTCAGACTATATCCCAGCCAAAAATAAATGTTCCTGTATCAACAAAGTTAAATGACACAACCGTGAATAAAGTGATACCCGGAATAGCTCATACTAAAACAGATTCATTTTTGGTTAATTTATTAAGTCAATATCCGCAATATTTTGATAGCGTTGTAAAGAATAAAACAAACTGGAATGTGCAAATAATTTATACTCAAATAAACAGAGATAAAAATAATGTGCCTTCCTTCACAGATTATTTTTTCAATGTAGATTCAGCAAAATACTTTTATCCTGCTTCTACAGTTAAGCTTCCCATTGCATTACTAGCGCTGCAAAGGTTGAATGAACTCAATAAAACAGGCATCACAAGAAGCACGTCGATGATTACGGATGCTGCATATAGTGGGCAAACCGCTACCTACAACGATCCGCAAACGGCAGACGGAAGGCCTACAATAGAAAGTTATATTAAAAGAATTTTTTTAGTGAGCGATAATGAAGCCTTCAACAGGTTGTACGAATTTTTGGGGCAACAATATATTAATGAACAACTACACGCCAAGGGATATGAAGATGCTCAAATTCTTCACCGGCTTGAAATTTCTTTATCAGAAGATGAAAACCGGCATACTAACCCGGTAAATTTTTTAGATAGCAATAACAATGTGTTATATAGCCAGCCGTTGGTATACAATTCCGATATTTATGATGAAAGACATGATTCACTCGGTGATGCTTATTACAGTAATGGCCAACTTATAAATACGCCAATGAATTTTTCGAAGAAGAACAGGGTAAGCCTGGAAGACCTTCATCAAATATTAAGAAGTGTTATTTTTCCTGGTGAGGTACCTGAAAAACAACGATTCAATCTTACTAAAACTGATTATGATTTTGTTTATCAATACATGTCACAGTTTCCATCGGAAACTATTCATCCATCTTATGATTCGCTTCCCGATGCATATGTGAAATTCTTATTGTACGGCGCACAAAAAGAACCTTTACCAAAAAATATCAGGATTTTTAACAAGCCTGGAGACGCTTACGGGCAAATGATTGACATAGCTTACATTACCGATTTTGATAAAAATATAGAGTTCTTTTTATCGGCAGCTATTAATTGCAATACGGATGTAGTTTTGAATGATGATAAATATGAATACGATACAATTGGATTGCCGTTCATGAAAAACCTGGGGCGGGTAATTTATAATTATGAGTTAAAAAGAAAAAAAACCTTTCAACCCGATCTTTCTTCATTCAAAATAAACTACGATAAATAATGTTTTGTTTTACAAAACTGCAATCTCTTATTTTTGCAAAAATTTTATAAAAATAATCATGCAACTTTCTTCGAACCTGTTAAGATTTAATGAACCTGAAACATTAAAAATGGCAAAGCTCAGCCGGGAATTAAGAGCAAGCGGAATTGATGTGGTGGACCTGAGTGTGGGAGAACCAGACTTTAATACACCTGAACACATAAAAGAAGCAGCCAAAAAGGCTATAGATGAAAACTGGAGTCATTATACTCCTGTACCGGGTTATCTCGAACTTAGAGAAGCTATTTGCAGGAAGTTACAACGGGATAACGGCCTCACCTACACGCCGCAACAAATTGTGGTAAGCACAGGAGCCAAACAAAGCATCGCGAATGTAATGCTAAGTATATTGGACGACGATGATGAAATTATTATACCTACCCCCTATTGGGTTTCTTATTCTGAAATCGCAAGATTTGGAAGGGGAAAAGTAATATTTGTTCATACTACGCCGGAGGCAGGTTTTAAATTAACTCCCGAACAACTTGAAGCGGCTATAACACCCAAAACCAAATTATTTATTTTTTCTTCACCTTGTAATCCTACCGGTGCGGTGTACACGAAAATTGAACTGGAAGGTCTTGCGAAGGTATTTCAAAGACATCCTGGTATTTTTATTATCAGCGATGAAATTTATGAGTATATCAATTATGCGCAGGATGGCGGCGGTGGTCATCAAAGTATAGCTCAATTTGATTATTTAAAAGACCGCATAATTATAGTGAACGGATTGAGCAAAGGTTTTGCCATGACCGGATGGAGACTGGGTTACATTGCGGCACCTGTTGAAGTTGCAAAGGCTTGTGAAAAGATACAAGGACAATTTACCAGCGGCACTAATTCAATTGCACAAAGAGCAGCTATTACTGCGTTGGATTCTCCCCTTTCTGCTACACATGAAATGGTAAAAGAATTTAAAGTGCGTAAACAACGTGTGATGGAATTATTAAAAGAGATTCCTAACATAAGATATACCGAACCCGATGGAGCATTTTACATTTTTCCTGAAGTAAAATATTACTTTGGTAAAAAAGCAGGTGATGAAGTGATTAATAATGCCAGCGATCTTTGTATGTATTTGTTAAACACAGCACATGTATCAACGGTAAGCGGCGATGCATTTGGCGAGCCTTCATGTATAAGAATTTCTTTCGCAAATAATATGAAAAATATTGAGGAAGGACTGAGGAGAATTAAGAAAGGGGTGGAAGTAATCAGTTAATTTGTTTTTAAATTTAAATTTAATTTAACCCGGATTTGTTTTACTAATTCGGGTTAATTTTTAGCAGCCAGTTCCAAAAGCTTTTCGTGTAAAGCAAGTACCTGCGGTATAAGCATTTGTTGCTCATCATTTACTATAACGTAATCGCACAGACGAATTTTTGATTCTGCATCCATTTGTTTATCCATTCTGGCCTTCACCTGTTCCTCGGTAATATTATCACGGGCCATCGCTCGCTTTATGCTAAGTTCAACCGGCGATTTTACGCCTATAACATAATCAAGATCTTTATTGGAACCGCTTTCAAAAATTAAGGCAGCTTCTTTAATTACATAAGGCGCAGTTTGCCCCTGCATCCAGTGCAACGCACCTTCAATGGTAGCCGGATGTACCAGCGAATTTAAAAGTTTTATTTTTTCATGATCGTTAAAAACCACGTCAGATAAGTATTTGCGGTTGAGTTCACCATTCAAATAAGCATTATTTCCAAAAGCCTTTTTTATTTTATTCTTTAATTCTTCATCTTCATTCATTAATTTTTTAGACGCTTCATCGGCGTAAAACACCGGGATACCCAGCACCTCAAATATATGAGCGACTGTACTTTTTCCGCTTCCAATTCCACCTGTTAAACCTACTCTTTTCATTTTAGAAATATATAAGCAAAATTAATATATTATCCAGGTGTTAAATGTGATTTATCAAATCTGTTAATTAATTATATTTACCAATTAAAGAAAATTTCAATGCTACGAATAATTTCCCTGTTCTTGCTTATTGCTTTTATTTCTCCGGCATTTTCGCAGAACGGAGCTTCAATAAACCGGCCAACGGGAGCTACAAATGGCATTTTAGCTGTTCATCTTGATCCATCAGCCATGTCGAATATTTTATCCGACCCTTTCAGAGGCCAGGGCCTTAAAACCAAGGATGCTTTCGGAGAAGCTGAAGGCAATCCTTTCCTTTTTGATGATTGGAAAGAAGGCGACGTAACTTTAAAAAACGGAGAAAAATATGCATTAAAAAAAATGAATTTAGATGCATCCAGGGATCAATTCGTTTATACTGTAAATGATTCCCTTTTCGAATTTTCTAATAATATTAAAGAGGTGAGAATTTACGGAGACGATCATAAAACTGATCCGTCTTCTGATATGGTTTTTAGAACCGATATAAATCCTGATGCCGCGAATTTTGTCCAGGTTCTTAGCAGCGGAAAAGTAACTATCTTTTGTGAATACAGTAAAAAACCTGAAGGTGAAAATTACTCTAATGGAATCGTCAATAACACAAGGAAATATGTACTACATCCAAATTATTTTTCTATAGTTAATAGCCACTCAATCCCCATCAAATTCAGTTCTTCTATACTCGAAAATTTAACTTCCGATAAAAAGAATGAACTTAATAATTTTATAAAAGCGAATCATCTTAAAGTAAAAAATAAGACTGATTTTTTGAAAGCAGTTGCTTACTATAACAATATTAGTACAGCTAATTAAGTGTCTAATCCTCGTGCTTAAGCGACAAATTGTAAACCATTTAGTATATTCTCAATAACTAAAACTATAATTATAAACAAATCTATGCGTAAATTAATCTTCACCCTATTGTCTTCCGGTTTTATATCACTGGCCATTGCTCAAACTCCCATGTCACCGAATGTTTTGGGAGAACCTTTCCAGGGGCAACATTTTAAAGCAAAGGCAGACAATGACGTTGAAGGAGATCCGTTGGTATTTGGTGACTGGAAAAAAGGAGAAGTAACTTTAAAGAATGGCGAACATTATCCCATACAAAAGATGAACCTGGATGGCCAAAGAAACAGGTTTCTTTATCAAATTAATGATTCCATTTACGAATTCCAGGACAATATCAGGGAGATAAAAATCTATAACGGTGATGATGCTAATTCTATAATTGTTTTTAGAAATAATGTAGACCCGGAATCTGATAATTTCGTGGCACTACTTGATACAGGAAAAATAACAATATTCGAAACGTATGATAAAAAGCCGGAAGGAGAAAACTATTCAAACGGTATTGTAAATAACACAAGAAAGTATGTTTTACATACCACTCAATATGCACTTATAAATAAAGTTGCCAACCCCATTAAATTTAATTCTTCTACACTGGAAGACCTCACGTCTGATAAGAAAAAAGAAGTGGAGGCTTTCGTAAAAGAAAATAAATTAAAGGTGAAAAAAGAACCTGATTTCTTAAAGGCAATAAATTATTATAATAGTATTGGCAGTTAGTGCCTAAGGCATGTACGATGTTTGATGTACGATGTGCAATGTTGGCTGAAACATTCCTGCATTTAACATCGTACATCTACCCTCGTACATCTGGCGTTATTTTATAGGAGTTACCGGCTTATTAATATTGGCCGTCCATTCCATACTGATAGAACTTTTTTCCATTTTGATATAGCTGCCCGGGTTAATTTCGAGCATCATCGTTCCATCATCGTTTATTTTATTTATTGTACCATGTATACCGGCAATGGTTACAATCTTATCGCCTTTTTGTAAATTGGCAAGAAACTGTTTTTGTTGTTTAGCTTTCTTTGCCTGTGGCCTTATCATAAACATCCAGAATACCAAAATCATAAGGCCTAAGAATACAAACTGGAAACCGCCACCGCCTGCACCGCCCTGTCCTAACATTAAAAAAACTGTTGCTACATTCATATTATTTATTTTGTTTGTTATGTTTCATTTTAATTAAAATTATTTATCAGCAGGAACAACTTTTCCCGTTAATTCAAGCAGCGGAAAACTTGGATACGCATTTGAAGTAACGGTAATTGTTTTATGAACGTCGCCCACTCTTCCCTTACTATTGAATACTACTTTTAAAAATCCTGTTTCGCCAGGTTTAATAGGCTCTTCAGGTTTTTCAGGAACTGTGCAACCACAGCTTGCCATGGCAGAAGCAACTATTAAAGGATGATTACCGGTATTGCGAAAACGATAACTATATTCTACTTTATCTCCATCGGTAACACTTCCAAAGTTGTAGGCAGAATCAATAAGCTGCACCGTTGTTGAATCGGTGAATTGTGCAGTTGCATTTGATACGAGCGCATCCGGTTTATTTCTTGTATTTCTAATATTACAGGAAATAAACATGATGGTGATACAAACACATGCAATCAATCTATTCATTTATTTTTATTTTTTTGCAAAGGTATTATAAAGTACTGTTTTTAAAATTCTTCTTGTGTATTTTATTCTCGGCTATAAGTTCTTTGTGAATATTATCAAGTATTCCATTTACAAAATGGCCGCTTTGCTCGGTGCTATATTCTTTGGCAAGGTCAATGTATTCGTTGATAGTAACTTTCGGCGGTATCGTTTCAAAATATAAAAATTCACATACACCCATTTGCATTAATATCATATCAAGCGAGGCGATTCTTTCAGCATCCCAGTTCTTTAGTTTAGGCTTTATTAACTCAAGACAATAACTTTTTTTACTTATCACACATTCCATTAAATCAATTGCAAAATCCATTTTTTCTTTGCTAACCATTTCTTCGAAATTAAATGCAGCCGGCTTTTGCATTAAGCCATTCATTAACACTATCATCATATCGGCATCATCATCCCAATGAATGAATTTCTCTTCCACATCACTTATAAAATTTTCCTCAGGAAGCATGAGATTACCAAAAATGTATTCCAGTATTTTCTTTTCAGATTTTTTATCTCGTGACTGCAGGGCAGTGTATTCTTTATATTCAGTTGAAGAAATTAATGAGAGGTATAACTTTCTCACCAGTTCGTCATCTATTAAATATGTTATCTTGAACTTTTCCAGTGATTTTTTAAATGAAGTATTTTCAAGGATAGCCCAAATAACTTCATTTCCTGCAATCTTTGTATTTATATTAAGATCGTTCTCTGTAGGCAAATGCTTCCTGGCTTTTTGAGCAGCATCTCTTTCTGCAAAGCGGGCAACTTCAATTATAAAATATACTAGGTAAGTAAATAAATGGCGCGACTGCTCGATATTTTGTTTCAATATCTGTAATGCCTCACCAGGGCGGGTTTCATTATTCATTGATTCAATGCTGTAAAGAGCCTGCATCACTTTCACCCTAATAATTCTTCTGCTTAGCATTTCTTAAAGAACTTTTTTTTGAGGCGGCAAAGATATATTAATGTCGGTATATGCCAAATGAAAGTTGCAACGGGCCTTAATATTAACAACAAGGCATTACACATTAAGACAATGTATAAAAAAAGGGCACCAAAACTGATGCCCTTAAATTCATTTACTGCAAACCTGTAAGCCGGATTCTGTTCCCGATCCTTCGACAAGCTCAGGACGGAATGGCTATCATTTATCTGGCTGTTGCATTACTGCAACAATCTTGCTGCCTACCCTTCCCGATATTCTGCAAGAGCAGAAATATAAACGAGCAGCTTACTTTGCGTTAAGGCAAATCGGGATATACGTGGCATTGCAGCACACAAGGTTTACCCAAAACTATTGTTACCAACAATTCCCGTGAGCTCTTACCTCACGTTTTCACCCTTATTCCGATTATTCATCAGGACGGTAATTTTCTGTGGCACTTTCTTCCCGATCAAGATCGGGACCGGCCATTAACCGGTGTGTTGCTCTTTGCTGTCCGGACTTTCCTCACCCAACTTAATGAGAGCGATAACCTGGTTTGCAGTGTTGCAAAGATACGTGAATAGTGAATGGTGAATAGTGAAATTCTGATTGAAACTTCTGAAATTTCCCTGCAGGAATTTAATATTGAAAAAATATCTCAGTGGCTCCAAACCCAAAATTGTGATGATATTGATTCACAAAACTTTTTACTTCTTTTTTATTCTTTAAAATTTCGTGAATCTCTTCTCTTAATTTACCCGTTCCTATACCATGTACTACAATTAAGTTAGGCTGATGATGTGCTATCGCGAGATTATAATATTTTTCAAACGTGTTTAATTGTAAAGAAAGCATTTCGAAGTTGGATAGCTTTTCCCAATCATCCGCTAGTTTTTCAATATGAAGATCAATTACAGATCTTGCGGGTTCAAGATTTTGCTTCGCTTTTGATGCATCATAAAGCAATCCCCTGGTATTGGTATATTCAGGAATTACATCTTCAACTTTATCAGGATATTTTTCGAAAAGCAAAAATGAAAAAGTTGGTTCATTTTTCATTTCCATTTCTTCAATCTTTTTAAATAATGTTTTTGCTTTTAGCTTTAGTGTTGTTTCAAAATGAGGCGCTTTCTTTTTATCCGGATTTATAAGAGAAAACTCAAATTCAAACTTTGGAGCATCATTCATTTCTTCAAAAGGAACATCATGCAGATAAAAATCGGTTAAAGAAAAGATTTGATTTTTTAGTTCGAAATCAGTTGAGCCTGAAAAATTAATCCGGTAGATAAAATTATAAGGATTATCCGTTTGATTAATGAGGTACAACTTAAAATTTTCAACAACATCATCATCAAAAATATTTTTATCAAACACGGGCAAAAAAGAAAGCCACACGCCTTCGCTCACTTTATATTTTGAAGTTGTTTTTTCTTTTTTTATATCATCTATATAAGTTTTACTTTTCTTTTTTTCAGCCCCGGACTTATCAAAGGATTTCTCTGAGAATCTTTTAAAATAGGGAAAGTCAATCTGGTCCATATACACGGGAAAGCGCACTCCATCAACATCTACTAATACCATTTTATCGTTGATGATATCAACCACTTCACCTTCTTCGTTAGAATGCAAAACAAGAATCTTATCGCCCAACTGGTACTTCATGATGCAAAGATAGTTGATGCGATAATGTACTAATTAGCTAATTGTTGAGCATTTGTTGTTTTCCCAATTTACTATTATGCCTGCTGTACATAAAATAAATAACAAGCCCGATGACCAACCATATTAGAAATCGCATCCAGTTAGTATAACCCAGTTCTGTCATTAAATAAAAACAGCTTGCCAAACCAAGTGTTGGAATTAGTGATAATTTTTTTATAAACGAAGCGATAGTTAATGTAGTGGATAATATTACGAAAAGAAAAAACGGCAACTTATCCCTGAACACTTCCCAGCCGTTACTAAAATCAAATAAGCCCAAAAAGTTTTTCCAGAAGATAATTACGCCAACAATAAAAAGAACGGGAACAATAAATTGGGAGCTGATATAGGGAATTTTAAATTTTGGCTTCTCCTCCCCCGCTTCTCTTGCAGGTAACAAAAGCACACCACCACATACAAGCACAAACGCAAATAATGTTCCTATACTGGTAAGGTCGGTAACTTCAGTAAGATTTAAAAACAATGCGGGAACTGCTACAACAAAGCCTGTAACAATTGTTGAAAAAGAAGGTGTTTTATATTTAGGATGAATACGGCTGAAAGCCTTTGGCAGCAATCCATCGCGGCTCATGCTCATCCATATACGTGGCTGTCCCAATTGAAAAACCAACAGCACGCTCGCCGTAGCTATAACAGCGCTGAAAGAAATAATATAGCTTATCTTATTAAGCCCCACCTGTTTAAAAACATAAGCTAACGGATCACCTACCTGTAATTGTTTATAGGAAACCATTCCTGTTAATACAATCGCAACTAAAATATAGAGTACAGTACATATTATTAAAGAATAGATCATCCCTTTTGGTAAATCGCGTTGTGGATTTTCACATTCTTCTGCCGTGGTAGATATTGCATCAAAACCAATGTAAGCAAAGAATACAGCCGATACTCCTTTCATCATTCCGCCAAAACCATTTGGCAAAAACGGGCTCCAGTTTGCCGGAGCAACATAAAAAAATCCGATAGCTATAACAGCAATAATGATAATGATTTTCAGGCCCACCATAAGGTTGGTTGCTTTTCTTGTTTCCCTTATTCCAACGTAAACCAGCCAGGTAATTAAAAACACGATTCCAAGGGCAGGTAAATCGGCTATCAACTTAAAATTGCCAATATGCGGTGCCGTTAGCCAGGCAGTATAACCCTGCCTCATCGTTTCAGGAAGATTTGCTATTGAAGTACCTTTTGCGATTTCAACGCTGGCCGCATCAAAAGCACGTGAAGCACTTAAATAATCTGTTGTTAAAAATGCGGGAACATGTATGTGCAATCCTTCCAGCAGATTTACAAAATACTGGCTCCACGATATGGCTACCGCAATGTTACCAATTGCATATTCCATTAAAAGATCCCAGCCAATGACCCATGCAATCAATTCACCGAATGCCGCATAAGCATAAGTATATGCACTACCGCTAACGGGTATACGCGATGCGAACTCAGCATAGCATAAAGCAGAAAATCCACAACAGATGGCAGTTAGAGTAAATAATAATATTACACCCGGGCCGCCCTGGAAAGATGCATTGCCAATTGTTGAAAATATACCTGCGCCTACAATTGCAGCAATGCCCATTGCAGTAAGATCTTTTACTTTTAAAACCTTTTTTAACCCTGAAGAAGAATGTGTAGCATCTGAAAGACCTTCTTTAGCATCGGCTAAAATAGCAGTGATACTTTTTTTGCGAAAAAGGGGGTGCGACATATTTGGAAAACTTTAGTAAAGTTGAAAATAAAGAATTATTACGGATTTAAAATTAATTGATGCATTGAGGTCTTTATAAAATTCAATGCATTGATAGCAGTATCTGTTTTATATACAATAATTGTATAAACATTATAAAAATATTCTTTAATAATCTTCGATCCGTTCTTCCGTAATTTAATGGTACCAGCAGGCATGGTCAACGCCAGGGTTGCATCAGCAGCATTGCGGTTAATTAACGGCACACTTAGTTCCATTATTAATGGCCGCTGATAAACCTAAACTCAATCTTTGAATTTTGTATACTCCCCGTAAAATGCCATAGGGCTATAAAATAAATAAGCGCAGGTCCTGCTTATTTGGTAAATGATATGTTTAAAGCGTTTTTGCCCTATGTTCAATTTTAAATATATAGGTTTTAAAATATTTCTTTTAAGACAAGTTTTGAGATTATCTGTGCAAGTCTTTTTAGGCTATAATCTGTAACTACCCAATCCCATCTACCTGCACTTCTTTATTAATTTTTTGAACCAGTCCCTGTAAAACTTTCCCAGGACCTGCTTCTGTAAAACGCGTTGCGCCATCGGCGATCATTTGCTCTACTGTTTGCGTCCATCTAACGGGACCGGTTAGTTGCGAAATTAAATTGGCTTTAATCTCTGTTGAATCTTTAACTGCTTTTGCAACTACATTTTGATAAACAGGACATATTGGGGGTTTAAAAGCAGTTTCTTCAATAGCTTTAGTAAGCTCCTCTTTTGCCGGTTGCATCAACGGAGAATGGAAAGCCCCACCAACAGGAAGAATAAGGGTTCGCTTGGCGCCTGCTTCCTTTAATAATTTACAAGCCTCATCAATTCCTTTTATTGAACCTGAAATAACAATTTGCCCCGGGCAATTATAATTGGCAGCTACCACAATTTCATTCGTAATTGAAGCGCATATTTCTTCAACTCTTTTATCATCAAGAGCCAGTACAGCTGCCATAGTTGAAGGATTAACTTCACAGGCTTTTTGCATAGCCTTCGCCCTTATCGAAACAAGTTTTAAGGCGTCTTCAAAACTTAAACATTCATTAGCAACCAGTGCCGAAAATTCCCCCAGTGAATGGCCCGCAACCATATCCGGTTTATCAGTTGTAAGTGTTTTAAACGCAATAACAGAATGCAAAAAAATAGCAGGCTGCGTTACGTTTGTTTGTTTCAATTCTTCCGCAGTTCCAAAAAACATTACGTCAGAAATAGAGAAGCCAAGAATTTCGTTTGCCTTATCAAACAAAAGCTGGGCTTGTTCATCTTCATCATATAAATTTTTACCCATTCCGATAAACTGTGAACCCTGCCCGGGAAATATAAAAGCATGCTTCATTTAAAATATTATTTAACGTCTTTTAATAAGATCAGCCTGTATTAAATTAATAAATTCATTTCGTGTTGTTTGCTTCTCAAATTCACCCGAGAAAGCAGAAGTCGTTGTTACTGAATTTTGCTTTTGCACACCACGCATCATCATACAAAGATGTGCTGCTTCTATTACAACCGCAACTCCATGCGGGTTTAAAGTCTCCTTGATTGCGTCCAATATTTGCGTTGTAAGCCTTTCCTGCACCTGCAGGCGCCTTGAAAAAACATCCACAACACGTGCCAGCTTACTCAATCCTGTTATCCATCCGTTAGGTATATATGCAATGTGCGCCCTGCCAAAAAAAGGAAGCATGTGATGTTCGCACATACTGTATAATTCAATATCCTTTACAATTATCATCTCATTCATCTCTTCATGAAACTTGGCTGAGTTAAGGATAGCTTTCGCATCCAAACTATATCCTTGAGTGGCAAATTGCATTGCCTTTGCCAGGCGTTCGGGGGTTTTCAACAATCCTTCACGTTCGGGACTTTCTCCCAACAAATGCAAGACTTGCTGGTAATTTTTTACTAACCCAGTTGTAACATCCTCATCATACTCTTCAATTTTTCTGTAAGCCATTTAGAAATATTTAAGTTAAACAAAATGTCATGCAGGGTATTCTGCATAGTTTCTGGGTGTTTCGTATAGGCGCACCTGTAAGTCAAGAGATTTATCGATCTTCTCCCGCAGAATTTTATAAATAACTACAACAATATTTTCTGCAGTTGGGTTCAAATTAGAAAATTCTTTTACGTCGAGGTTAAGGTTTTTATGGTCAAATTTTTCAATTACTGATTCATTTATAATATCACTAAGTAATTTTAAATCTATCACAAAACCCGTATCAGCAGCGGGTGTGCCGGTTACCTTCACTTCCATTTCATAGTTGTGGCCGTGATAAGATGGATTATTACATTTTCCAAAAACTTTTTCGTTTTTAGCTTCGTCCCATGTAGGGTTGTTAAGCCGATGTGCAGCGTTAAAATGTTCGCGCCTGTAAACCGATACTTTATTTTCCATTCAATAATTTTTTATACAATTAATCACCAAAATACTCTACATAGATACGCGGAGTTTCATACAGTTTTATACAATGCAATTCAACTTGCTGAGGTAATCTTGGCTGCAGTTGTTTCCAGATTGCCTTTGCAAGATTTTCTGTGGAACACATTTGTCCTTTTAAAAATTCAACATCAACATTTAAGTTTTTGTGATCGAGTTTATCCAATATAAATTGTTTTATTAAAAGACTTAGAATTTTTACATCAAACAAAAAACCAGTATCCTCATTCAGCTCTCCTTTTATCGTAACATATAATTCGTAATTATGGCCATGCCAGTTTTCATTGGCACATTTTCCAAATACAATCTCGTTTTTTTCTTTATCCCAGTTTGGATTATACAATTTATGAGCCGCATTAAAATGTTCTATTCTCGTTAAATAAACCATTACACTTAAAAATATTTTTGCAAAGGTAGCTTCAGAAAATTAAAATGCGCTTTGTAAATACGAAATTTGCAGGATGAACGTATTAGTGATTGCAGCTACTGAATTTGAAATAGAACCTTTCCTGCGTTTAAATAATACAGCGGATGTATTGATTGCAGGAGTGGGCGTTCCTTCAACGATATATAATCTTACAAAGAAATTATTGCATTCAAATTACGATCTTGTAATACAGGCTGGTATTGCCGGATCTTTTACAAGTACTTTACAAAACGGAAGTGTAACCTTCATCGAAAAAGATACATTTGCTGATATTGGCGTTGATGAAAAAGGAAATTTTAAAACGCTGTTTGACATGGGCTTTATTAAAGAAAACGAATTTCCTTTCACAAGCGGATGGTTGGAAAATCAACATGCATTTCTTTCAAAAACTTCTCTCGCATTAGCAACCGGAATTACCGTAAATAAAATTACTGACGATATTAATGAAATAAGAAGCTTATCTGAAAAGTTTAATGCCGGCATTGAAAGCATGGAAGGCGCTGCATTGCATTACGTATGCCTTCAGCAGAAAATAAATTTTGTGCAGCTTAGAAGTATATCAAATTCAGTTGGAGAAAGAGATAAACAAAAGTGGGCAATGAAAGAAGCCATTACTAATCTCAACATCGAATTGAAAAAACTAATAGACCATTTTATATAAATATGAAATATACACTTGGATTTTCACCGTGTCCGAATGATACTTTTATTTTTGATGCGCTTGTAAATAATAAAATTGACACAGGTGAATTACAATTTGATGTTCGCCTTGAAGACGTAGAAACATTGAATGGATTTGCTATTAAAAATCAACTTGATTTTACAAAAGTGAGCTATGGAGTTTTACCGCTCATTCTTAAAAACTATAAAGTGCTCAACAGCGGAAGTGCACTTGGCAAGGGCGTTGGGCCACTCCTTATATCCAAAGAAAAAGTAACGTTTGATGAAGTGAATGATTGCATCGTTGCTCTTCCTGGTGAGAATACAACCGCTCACCTTCTCTTTTCGCAGGCATTTCCACGTGCTAAAAACAAAATCTTTAAACGATATGATGAGATAGAAAATTTCGTTCTGGACTCCGGTAATAAATCCCTTGGAGTTATCATTCATGAGAACAGGTTTACGTATTTTGACAAAGGATTGCAAAAAGTAGTTGACCTGGGTAATTTCTGGGAAGAAAAAACCGGCTATCCGATACCGTTAGGAGGCATTGTTGGTAAAAGAAGTATTGATGAGAAAATATTGATGCAGGTAGATTTACTTATAAAACAAAGTATAGAATTTGCATTTAAAAATTATCCGCTTATTACGGATTATGTGAAAATACATTCTCAGGAAATGGAAACTAACGTAATGAAAAAGCATATTGACTTGTATGTAAATAACTATTCAATTCAACTTGGAACTGATGGAAAAAATGCCATTGAAAAAGTATTGAATGTTTATAACCAATCTGGTAATAAAGAAAAAATTATGATAGGTGAAAATGAATTATTTGTAACGTCTTAAAAAATTATTTTTTGGCAAGCGCCTCTTTATAAGCTTTTAAACATCTTTCCCTGGCTTTCGTATGTTCAACAATGGGTTTAGGATAATTAAACTCCTGGAATTCAGGAACCCACTTCTTAATATATTTTAAGTCTTTATCAAACTTTTGTGTTTGCAGTTCGGGATTAAATATTCTAAAATAAGGAGCAGCATCACAACCACTTCCTGCAACCCATTGCCAGCCACCGTTATTCGCCGCCAAATCAAAATCTATTAATTTTTCTGCAAAATAAGCTTCGCCCCATCGCCAGTCAATTAACAAATGCTTACATAAAAAACTTCCAACTATCATGCGTACACGATTATGCATATAACCCGTTTCATTGAGTTGCCGCATACCTGCATCCACTATTGGATAGCCAGTTTGTCCTCTGCACCATTTATCAAATTCATCTTCATTGTTTCGCCATTTAATATTATCATACTCGGGCTTAAAGGCTTTGTGGTGGCCAACATGAGGAAAATGCCATAAGATAGACATGTAAAATTCACGCCATATCAATTCATTTAAAAAAGTACTGTTTAGTTCTTTTGCTTTTGCCACTAACTTTCTTATACTTATTGTTCCAAAACGCAAATGAATACCTAATCTTGACGTGCCTTCTGTTCCCGGAAAATTTCTCGTTTTATCATAATGTTTTATCAATTCTTCGCCGGGATTCTTTGAAGGAAAGTTGTTACCAGTTTCTTTAAATCCCATGGAATCTAAAGAAGAAATTCTCCCCGGACTTCGCCTGAAAAAATTTGTATCATATTTTTCAACCGGGTAAGATTTTATATAGAAATCAGTAAGCATTCCTTTCCATTTCCTGCTGTATGGCGTGAATACCGTATAAGGTTTTCCATCATCTTTCAGCACTTCATCTTTTTCAAAAATAACCTGGTCTTTGTATGTTTTAAAACCGATATTATTCTCCGCCAATAATTCTTTTATCAATAAATCTCTTTCTATTGCATAAGGCTCATAATCATGATTGGTGAATACACTTTGCACATCATATTCCTTAATTAATTTTTTAAATACATCTCCGGGAGTTCCATAATGCACTTCGAGAGAGGAGTGTCTCTTTTCCAATTTTCCCTGCATCTCAATTAACGTATCACGAATAAATTCAACTCTTTTGTCATGCTTGTTTTCCAGTTGATCCAAAATATTTTTATCAAAAATAAATACCGGCACAACAGGATAGTCGCGTTTCAAGGCTTGATATAATCCCGCATTATCATGAAGGCGAAGATCGCGGCGATACCAGAAGATGTTTACTTTTTTCACCATCAGAAATTATGTTTTCCACTAAAACACGAAGTATACTAAGTGACCTCCTACTTTTTTGGCGCTTGCATATTGTCCGATATAAACAAAATTCAACTCAAATGGTTTGAGCGATATGAATATAAAGCTCTGCAATTATTTTATTCGAATAGTTTTTTCCCCGGAAAGTTTTGACCCAACGCAGGTTGTAGATTGAATTAGTTAAGAAAAATTCATCCGCGTTTTCAATATCGTTTACTGAAAGATTTTTCTCTAAAATTTTATATTTTTTTAAACCTGATTTTTCAAGCATCCACCTGCGCATAACACCGGCTACACAGCCTTCTGAAAGTGGGGGTGTAATAATTTTATCTTTTTTAATTATAAAAATATTGGCAATAGCGCTATCACAAACTCTATCAAATGAATTAAGAACAATACAATCGTTCAACTTATTTTTTTTCGCATATAGCCCTGCCATTACATAAGGCAAATAATTATTCGATTTAAGATTTGAAAAATTATCACAACTTTTTTTTGCGCCAGGGAATACATCAACTACCAACCCATTTTCATTTAAAGTCATTTGGTTTGAAAGCGGCCAGCTTTCAACAATATAATTGGGGCGTAAATTTTCAGGATCGAATATTCCGCCATTTCCACGAAAGATCATCAGCCGTACTCTTGCTAAAGCAACATGATTATTTTTTTTTACAAGCTCAATAATTTTATTAAAGAGAAAAGCGGTATGAAAGTTTTTAGGAATATCAAATTGCATCAACGCAATCCCGTTGAATAATCTTTCGAAATGAAAATCTTTATTGATTATTTTTCCTCCAACGATTTTCATGGTCTCAAAAAGGCCATCTCCATAGCGCAAGGAACGATTACCCGGGGGTATAATAGGCGTGTTTGCCGGATAAAACTTATCGTTATAAATAAAAAAAAGCTCAGCCATAAGTTAAATATGAATGAGCAAAAGTAGTTGTATAGGTTGAGTAAAATAAAATTAACCTTCTTCTTCCAGAAGCTTATTTTTTACGGCAAACATTATAAGGCCCGCTGTACTTTTAGCGCCTGTTTTGGTTTTAAGTTTATCTCTTATTGCTTCAATAGTTCTTGGACTTAAATCAACAGCTTCGGCAATTTCGCGGGTACTTTTTTCTTCGCACATAAGCCTGAGCACCGTTATTTCTTTATCGCTGAGTGTTGCGTCTTCTTGCTGAAGTTTTATGGAAGATGGAATTTTTTGCCTAAGATTATTCAACAGCGCTTTATTGGTTAATGAGTTGAAATAAAATTCCTGCTCATAGCATGTTTTAATGGCCTCATAAATTATTTCAGAGTCAGAGGTTTTGGTAAGATAACTGTTTGCGCCAAGCTCCATTAATTTGGTAATCATACTCTGGTCATCCATCATGGTAAGCATAATTACCCTGATGCGTGGATACAATTTTTTAATTTCAGGTAAGGTAGTAATGCCATCCATTATCGGCATTTGAATATCAAGCAAGATAACATCCGGCTGTATTCCCTTTAAAAGATTTAAAAGATGAGAGCCATTATCCGCTTCAGCAATTACCTTAATATTTTTCTTGGAGGAAAGGGCATTTTTAACACCCGCCCGGTAAAGTACATGGTCATCAGCAATTATCACCCGTATCACTTCTTCGTTTTCGGTATTCATTGGAATTATTCGATTTTAAAATTTTTGTTAACTCAATTTACAAATATCTTCATTTTAAATGGTAAAAGATACAGCACAAATACGAAATTATATCAATAGTAATTATACTTACAAATGAAGTATAACAACGAACAATAGATACAAAACTAGCCGTAAAACTTCCTGAACGTCTTCTTGCACATTAAATTGCGTTAGAAAAACCACCTGGTTTATTCAAATATTTTCTTTCCAAATTTTAATCCGCCTCTTTATAAAAATAAGGGGGCTGCCAAAAGTATGCACCCTTTTTCATTTTTAGGATGTGGGAGAGCCCAGTTATATACAGTGATGTAGACAAAAAGTAAGGATAAGGTGGGCCAAAGCGTATATCATTGGTAACTTAGTTATATGTCAAACGTATACTGAATTTAGCTTTTAGCCTACCATCAACAACGGAGATGCTACCTCCGCCTAAGCGTTGAAAGATAAGCCGGTAACCAAACAGGCAAAACAAAAGCTGAGTTATGCAAAGAAGAAATGGTCTGCCAACTTAAATTGGGCACCCCCGTGCAAGCATTTTAGAAGTGATTGACAAATGATCCGAGTATTTTATATGTGGCATTTTATAAATGCCCGGCAACAATAAATGAGATACCGTTTTGTTGGCAAAAAAATAAGCTGAAGGATGGTTGAATCTTACTGATTTTTCAAGATGGTTTTATCCGGTAATTCGTAGCGTCCGTCTAGTTACCTTTAAATTCATTCCTGAAGAATGAACAAATTGTTGTGAATAGTTTAAAAAATTAAATTAATATAATTATCTAATATTGTCAAGTATTCACATGAAGAGCTTCCCTCCTAAAGCTTAAACGTCTTTTCTTTTAATTTATATTTCGTCACTCAAATTGGCATGATTTTGACGGTGGCTTATCACAAGTTTATCTAACCATTAAAACGCTTGCAATGAAGGCTAAAAAATTACCAATACAATATCTTATTAAAAATGCTGATGAGCTTTTTATTAAGGGCATTGAGCGTATTCAATCCTCTTTTGGCATACATAGTACGGTATGGCAAGTGCTCCACTCAATACATGAAAAAGGTTGTATTCATGTAAATGAACTAAAGAGTATCATGCAGCCATTTGCAGATTCGGTAACCGTGCATAATATTCTTACAAAACTTAGAATAACATGTGTAATATTTAACGCAGAAGATAAAATAAGCCTCACCTCTAATGGAATAGATTTATATAAAAACTGTTTGGGTAATTAGCGCAGCAATCGCGATCCCGCTTTTAAGAAATGTTCAAATTGTGCGTAATCTAAAATCGGGTGCGGAAAAAATCCTAAACTCAGACAATAACTTCATTTTTTATAAATTCATTTTTAAAAGGTTATCCTGTTACGAAGCAGAATTTGGCATTTTTTAAGCGATAAGAATTTATGGTTAGCAGAAGAACTAAAGTTGGTTATAAAAAAATCTTCAAGATTAACACAATCTACTATTCTTATTATCGATATTGATACTCCATCTATACAATACTATGTAAATTATGGGTACCTGCCTTCAACTAAACGCAGACTTTCGAGATGGATGATTTGCTGGAAAAAATTGAAAGGCTTATTTAAATCGGCATCAATAAAACTGTTTTCTAATTAATTTATAAACCGGCTCTTTTTTTGATATTTAGAATAAGATGTGAACCTAAAAACCACCCATTTATAAATGAAAATAGAATTTAAACAAAAACAGATTGAACAATTGCCTTTGGGAAATTTAAAGGAGGATCAATTTCTTACCGTGGCAATCGAAACTTCAAATCGCCTTGGATGGATAATTGGAAACACCACGAGCACCGGGTTTACTGCATATACGAACAATGGCCTGTTTTCCTGGAATGCAGAAATAAAGATGAAAATTATCAATGGAGCGGCAATCCTGCAAAGTCAGTCGAGAGAAAATGAACCTGCAGATGTCCTGGGAAATAAAATGAATCTTAAAAATTTCATTTCAACTTTTTGCAGCTTAAAAAATGCAGCGCCTGTGAATCAAGAAGCCGCATATGAAAATTTAGCAGCTTCATTTGTTTGATACATAGCACTTTTTTACCGCAATAAATTATTTAATCATTTAACCACTGTGGAATTTCCTTCCCGTTTCATATAACGGTGGCCTTAAAAATTTAGCGTACTACATCAATCAATACTTGTATTTGCAAATTGTTAATAAATAGCAGTTTTTATATTGGTGTACATCTTCCCTTAAGAAAATCAAAGATGCGTTGGAATTTATACCTTAGCAAAAATTGCAATGAAAGTTTATAACAATTTTTCTTATGATTGAGCAAACTGAACTTATTATTACTGAATGGAATTATCAACCTCCGCTTAATTATAATGAAGCAGAAGATAAAATACTCAGTTTTACATCCCTGGATGTAATGAAGAAACGAGCTCCAACAAAGAAAGGCATTGCTTGCCGGTTCACTTGCCAATTTGTTATTGGACACACAACAATCCTTGAGTATGTTGGCGAGGATTCTTATGTAATAGATCTGCCGGACGTAATAGATAAACGAGAATTACTTATAATGATCAGAAATTCCTATTCAAAATTTCAAGAAAAATTTGATCTTAGAAAATTTGGCACAATCCTGCAGGGAAGAACCCTTGCTCCGTTGGACGAAAGCCAGATTGGTCTTGATTCCATACTTCCTTTATTGGTATAACAAATTTTACAGTAAGAATAAATGTGCGCTGTACCTTGTAAGTATCCATGGTTTTCCTCATATAAAATTTTATAACAATTACGTGTTCATTTAATAAAAGATTATTTGAACTGTATTGAGTTTGCTTGGGAATATTCAACCCACCACAAGCAAATAATCGCTACATTGTTGTCTTTATCATGAGTGACATTGCAACATACGATGCAATCATAGTTGGTGGCGGGCCTTCAGGGAGTACCTGCGCTTATAACCTGGTAAAAGCTGGCCTGAAGACGTTATTGCTTGACAGAGCTAATTTTCCGCGTGTTAAACTTTGTGCCGGGTGGATTTCTCCACCTATCTGGGATGTTCTGGAACTATTGCCTGAAGAGTACACACGCGGACTCTGGAAATGGAATAAAGTTCACATAAACTTTCGCGGCAAGAAATATACCATTCATTCAGACGGCTATTTTGTGCGCCGTTATGAGTTTGACGATTTCTTATTGAAACGCAGTAAGGCCGAAACCGTTGAAGGATACAATGTGCGACATCTAGAAAAAGACAATGAGGGATTTTGGCTGATTGATAATAAATACAGGGCAAAATATCTTATAGGAGCCGGTGGCACACACTGCCCTGTAGCAAGGGCATTGTTTCCTGAAAAAGATAATGTTCAATGCGGAACACAGGAAAGAGAATTTGAGGGAAACGCCGAAGAAATTGCGTCTACCCGTGCCGGTAAGGATGGCGAGCCGGAAATATTATTACACGATGATATGAAAGGTTACTCGTGGAATGTACCCAAAGGCAATTGGCTGAATGTGGGAACCGGCACTAAAATAGCAAGAGATGTCTTACCGGCGTGGAACAAAGCCCGCGCATTTTTTGAAGGAAATGGAACACCCGGTACTATCCCGGTTTCAAGCCGCCCGATGCTGGATAAAATGAAAGGGCATGGTTATATTATTTTCGAAACAAGTTATTTGAAATATTGCTACGCAAACAATGTATTCCTGATCGGCGATTCACTTGGCCTTGCACAACCAATGACTGGTGAAGGGATATTGCCATCTGTAATTTCAGGAAAGCTCTGTGCTGCAGCTATTGCAGAAGGAGTTCCGGAAAAGTATAAAGAAAGATTACGAACTCACCCCGTTATTTATGATTACAGGCTATTGTATGGAATACAAACGCGGGCAAAAAAATTCTTTGACGAAAAGAAAGATAAACATTACCGTAAATCATGGCTTCGGGACAGAATAATTGTAAAAGTTTTTGCCATACTTTTTTCAGGCAAGCCCATTCCCGGAAGCCGCATTTTTGCAGCTTTTAAAAAATAATGAATTAGTTCCCAATTATACTCATATGATATAGGTAAATTATTGATGTTCCCGCAAATTAACTGCTGGAAAAATAAAGTCAACGAATAATAAAATAGATATTTTTTCGTTGGAATAAATGGGATTTATTGCGTTCAATTTTTAAAAACTCAGATTATTATTTAAGCCACCGTTAGATATATAAAAAGCTAATCTGCTGTCAATAAAATTATCCTTTGCATTAAGATTTAATGTGTAATCCCGCAATTAATTCTTTTAAATAATATTAAGACGAGAGTGTATTTAGAATGTTGCTGTTAATATAATTCAAAGCCTGTCAAACCCAAGGAAAGATGAAAATAAGAAGAGGAACTTCATCTCTTATAAAGAGAGCTGTTGTTTTTATCGCCATTGTAACAGGTTGTATTGTTTTGGCTGGTTGGTTTTTTAATATCCCGGCTCTTAAAAGTTTGCTCCCGCGCTATGGCATCATGAAGATCAATACGGCTATTTGTTTTGTTCTTTCTGGGCTTACTCTTTACCTTCTTCACGAGGGTTCATCAGTTAATAAAATCAAACAAATTATTGCTTATGTTTCATCATCGCTGATTTTAGTGATAGGTGTTTTATCGCTATGTTATTATGTTTTTGGATGGGACGGCGGCATAAACGAACTGTTTTGGAATGCAAAAATGCAAAACGTCGGCGACAGCTATTACGGCAGAATGAGCCTGATAGTGGCCTTTAATTTTACCTTCCTTGGTTTAATTTTCCTTCTCCTGGGAAAAAGAAAATATAATTTAATTATCCAGGTATTATTAGTTGCAATGATCCCTGGTTCTTTAGTTGTCATCCTAAGCCATCTTTTCGGCATTAGCTTTTTGACTTCTATTCCGTTACAGGCACCTACATCCATGCTTACGGCAATATTGTTTATTGTCTTATTCATTGGCATATTTATAAGTCCGGCGCTTGAGTTTATACAATTTTCTTTCGTAAAAAAAATTGCTGTCTTTTTTGTCCTGGTCGTCCTGCTTCGCGGTACTGTTTTTTTTGCCATAGACCGCAACAATCAACTTTCATCCGGTGAGGATAAATTGATGGCAAATAAGCATGATTTTTTTTTATTGGCTGAAAAAATAAATGCAAAATGTAATTATATCCAAAGCGCCACACGAGGTTACATTATTTCCGGAGGGGATACACCTTCTCCTCTTTTAAATCAAACTATAGATTCAGTTAACAATATTATTACACACCTTAGAACAGTAACTAAAGATAATATTCTGCAACGCGTAAAGCTGCACTCACTTACGAGTTCTTTTAATGCGTTTGTAAACTCTCAAAATGAATTAGTAAATGTTCGGAAAAATAATGGGTTTGATGCTGCTCAAAAAATCGTTAAAAGTGGCCAGGAGATTGAATTGCTCAATAATGTACGCTTTATGGTTTCAACTGTCGAGCAAAAGGAAGACGAGATTCTTGGCCTTCGTAAATCTCAAAACGAACTTATAGTAAAAAACTCGTCCAAAATATTTACACTATTCCAGCTTATTGCGGGTTTGCTGATGGTGATTGCTTTTAAAATGATATACGATCACGTACGACTGAGAAATAAGATAGAAGAAGCGCTCAAAAAAAGTTTACAAGAAACATCCGATTATAAGTATGCATTAAACGAATCATCTATCGTGTCTATCACAGACGAGAAAGGCATCATCAAACACGTAAACGATAACTTTTGCAAAATCTCAAAGCACAGCAGAGAAGAACTGATAGGACAAGATCATATTATGCTGAATTCAGGCTACCACACTAAAGAATTTATGCGTGACATATGGCTTACGATAGAAAATGGAAAAGTATGGAGAGGAGAATTAAATAACAAAGCAAAAGATGGAACTTGTTATTGGGTAGATACTATTATTGTTCCTTTTATTAATGAAGCGGGTAAACCTTATCAATATCTCGCTCTACGGTCGGATATAACCCGACGCAAAAAACTGGAAGCTGAAATATTACAAATGAACCAGAATTTACAGGTAAGAGTAGAGGAAAAGACAAAGGAAATAATCGAAAAAGAACAACAGTACAGATTTGTTCTTCAAAACATGCGGGAAGGCATACAACTTATCGGCTTCGACTGGAAATATTTATTTGTTAATAGCTCTGCTGCAGAACATAGCAAATATTCCGATTATGAATTGCCCGGGAATACCTTAATGGAAAGATATCCAGGTGTTGAAAAAACGGAATTGTTCCGGGTGCTGGAAAATTGCATGAAAAACCGCTGCCCGAAAATATTTGAAAATGAATTTACATTCCCTGATGGCACCAGGCGATGGTTTGAATTGAGTATCCAGCCCGTTCCTGAAGGGCTCTTTATTCTTTCGATGGATATTGAAGAACGAAAAAAAGTAGAACAACAGTTACAGGAAAGCGAACGATTTCTTAGTGAATCCCAAAAGGTTTCAAAAATAGGAAGCTACGTACTCGATTTAAAAAATGGAACCTGGAAAGCTTCCGAGGCATTAGATAATATTTTTGGGTTAACGTCGAATAGTAACCATACTACAGAATTGTGGATATCAATGCTCCATCCCGATGACCGGGGCATGATGCAGGAATATTTCGCACAGGAGGTTATAAGCAAAAAGAAACGCTTCGATAAAGAATACAAAATAATCAATCAAAAAACAATGAAAGAACTTTGTGTGCACGGTATTGGGGATTTAGAAATGGATAGTAACGGAAATATTGTTAAGATGCTGGGAACAATACAGGATATCACGGAAAGAAAAAACCTAGAAAAAGAATTAGCAAATCAAAAACTTAACGAACAGAAAATTATTAATGAAACTACAATACAAGCGCAGGAAAAAGAAAGAAAAGAATTAGGCAGAGAACTTCATGATAATGTGAACCAAATTCTTGCCACCGTTAAAATGTACCTGGGCATGGTGAATGCCGGCGATTCTTCAACCGAAGATAATCTCTTAGAAAAAAGCTATGAATATGTAAATGAAGCAATGAAGGAGATCAGAAAATTGTCTCATTCACTCGTTGCTCCATCGCTGGGCGACGTTGGATTGAAAGAAGCGTTAAAGATTCTTGCAGATGATACCAATTTGTTAAACGGCCTTAAAGTTGAACTGCATATTGATGAAAAATATAATGAAAAGAACATCGATAAAACCAAAGAATTGATGCTCTATCGGGTAGTGCAGGAGCAATTGACCAACATCACCAAATATTCCAGGGCAAAAGAAGCTTCGATTACATTAAAAAAAACTGATAACACGTTATTCCTCACCATTGCGGATAATGGTGTTGGATTCGATACTACGCAAAAATCTAAAGGCATTGGTCTTACTAATATGAAAAGCCGGATAGAATATTATTCCGGCAACCTGAATATCATTTCAGCGCCGCGTAAAGGATGTAAACTTGAGATTTCGATACCGGCCGTTTCTTAGCAGGAATTTAAACACCAAATGAACTGCCGCAACCGCAGGTTGAACTGGCGTTTGGATTATTAAAAGTAAATCCTCTTGAATTGAGCCCACCTTCAAAATTAATTTCCATATCTAAAAGATAAATGCCGTGTGCGGGGTTCATAATGCAAGGAATCCCATCTACTTCAAAATATTCATCTTTCTCTGTCTTCGTATCAAAATCAAGGATATACGACATTCCTGAGCAACCGCCTCCTTTCACTCCAACCCGCAAAAATTTTTGGGTATCAAATTTATCTTCTCCCATTAGTCTCTTTATCTCATTAATAGCGCCGCTGGTAAAGGTTACAGGAGTTTTATTTATAGTTTCCATAATTTTTTAATTAAGATGAAAATAAGTTCGCTGCAGAAACGTTTCTAATTCTTCAATTTAACCTTGTTATTCATTTGCAAATTTACGATCCTTTCTTTAGGGAATTATTATTTTTGACTTAAATTATTATAATGTCAACATTTGAAACTATTGTTGTTATTCTACTTGGCGTAATTTTTTTAGCTGTTATCTGGATGATAACAGATTTTTCCTCTTTAAAAAAAGATATTAAAGAGAAAACAGTTACCAATCCTGAAACACTCAAACTGAGATTGCAGGCGTATGAAAGGCTTACATTACTTGCAGAAAGAATATCGCTCCAGAATTTATTATCACGTGTACCTAATGCCGGCCTTTCTTCCCGGCAAATGCAATCGTCACTCGTAGATGCTATTAAACAGGAATACGATTATAATATCAGCCAGCAGGTATATGTTTCCCCGGAGTTGTGGAGAGCGGTAAATAATCTTAAAGAACAAAATATTTATGTGGTAAACCAATTGGCGGCGACGATGCCTTTCCAGGCTTCTGCAATGGACCTTAATAAGCAGATTATAGATTTTTTGATTAACAATCCCAAAGCCTCTCTTCATAATATTGTTTTGGAAGCCCTTAACTTTGAGGCCAAGAAAATAATGTAAGCCATTCAATTTCATTTTTCATGAGAATGGTTTTTAATTTGAAAAATGAAAGACGAGGATAACAAATACACCGACAGCGGGATAGAAATACAGAAGGTCTACACTTATCCTGATTTATATAACTCCCCTGCTCCAAAAGGTTTCCGGGAAAATCCGGGAGAATTTCCTTTTACACGTGGCGTACAAGCCGATATGTACCGCGGCAGGTTTTGGACTATGCGCCAGTATGCCGGATTTAGTACTGCAGAAGAAAGCAACAGGCGATATCATTATCTTATTTCGCAAGGCGTCAATGGGCTAAGCGTTGCATTTGATTTGCCAACACAAATTGGTTACGATAGCGATCATGAATTGTCAGAAGGTGAAGTAGGAAAAGTAGGCGTTGCAATTGATTCTATCCACGACATGGAAGCCTTGTTTAAAGGTATCCGGTTGCAGGATATTTCAACTTCGATGACCATTAATGCCACAGGTTTCATTTTGCTGGCTTTTTATGTAGCTATTGCCAAAAAACAAAATGCGGATTTGGTCCAGATCCAGGGCACAATACAAAATGATATTTTAAAAGAATATGCTGCAAGAGGTACTTACATTTATCCGCCCAAACCTTCAATGCGTATTGTCACCGATATTTTCGAATGGTGCAGCAAAGAACTTCCCAAATGGAATACCATTTCAATTTCAGGCTATCATATTCGCGAAGCGGGAAGCACAGCAGTGCAGGAAATAGCTTTTACGCTTGCTAACGGTAAGGCTTACGTGCAGGCTGCCATAAATAAAGGGCTCGATATAAACGTTTTTGGCAAAAGGCTCTCCTTCTTTTTTAATGCACATAATAACCTTTTCGAGGAAGTTGCCAAATTCAGAGCTGCAAGAAGAATGTGGGCTAAAATTATGAAAGATGCCGGCGCTACTGATGAAAAAGCTATGATGTTGCGTTTTCATTCGCAGACAGGTGGAAGCACCCTAACGGCGCAACAACCATTGAACAATATAAGCCGCGTTACAGTTCAATCACTTGCTGCAGTGCTCGGGGGAACTCAAAGTCTTCATACTAACGGTTACGATGAAGCGCTGAACCTTCCAACAGAAGAAGCTGCGTCAATAGCATTGCGCACACAACAGATTATTGCATTCGAAAGCGGTGTATCCGACACCGCAGACCCGCTGGCAGGCAGTTACTTCGTTGAAAAACTTACCGCGGAAGTTGAGAGCGCCGCCTGGGAGTTAATAGACACAATTGATAAAATGGGAGGCGCGGTCGCAGCTATTGAACAGGGATTTATTCAAAATGAAATTGCTTCAAGTGCTTATGCTTATCAGCAGAAAGTGGAATCTGGCCAAAAAATAATAGTAGGGGTAAATTCGTTTACAACAAAGCAGGAAATTACACCACCTTCTTTTAAAATAAATGATAACATAAGGAAGTTACAAACTGACAAATTGAATTTATTACGAAAGGAAAGAAACAACGCCGCTTCATCAGAATGTTTAAAAAAAATTAAAGAACACGCAACTAATAATCAAAATTTAATGCCTGTTGTAATAAAAGCCGTTGAAAATTTTTGCACCCTGGGCGAAATATCAGACGCGTTAAGATCTGTTTTTGGTGAACACAAATAATCTGTATCAAATTTTTATATGAAACAAGTTTTATTATTGATTTTTTTATTTTCATTCACTTCCGTAACAAAGGCTCAAAAGTATGCGTTGCTCGATCAACACATTGCTGAGCCTGTTAAATATGCTAATGCGGTTACCACTGCAGATAAACTCGACGATCTATTACCTGTTGAAAAAAAGCGTATTCCTGAATTCTTGAAAGCTTTGAAAGAAATAGAAAGCAGGCTTACATCAACTCCTCCGTTTGGTAAAGTGAAGCAATATGAAATCGGTTGTATAAAATTTAACGGAAGCGTGATTACGCTCGCTGCCGGAGAAAGAATTGATTATGTTATTACCTCAAGCTGCGATGGGGTTCGAATTTCCATGCATTTATCAGATGCAAAGCTTAGTAATAAAAGCAATGCTTTTTTTATTAAAACGTGGATCAAGTATATCGAAAGCTACGTGAAGTAACGGACTAAAGATTATTGTAAAAATACCTCGTGCGGTTAACTCTTAAATCCCGTAGCAATGCGGATTTAGGACTGATGCTGATGCTAAAAAAGCGATAGATGCCAACCGGGGAAAGCGATATCGACATTTGCCAGCAATGCATATCCCTTGAAAGCGTACCCGAAATGGTATTGATTTGACCCTGTGTAATGTTATAATAACCATTGACCGATGCCTGCCATTTTTTTGTTATTCCCAGCGTTCCTCCAAAATTTACATTTTGAGAGAATGTAGTAACATATCCCTGCGGAACTGTAAAGTTTTTACTATAGGTGAGAGAATACGAAAGATTTACTGACCATGGAATACTAAAATCTGCAAATTCCCCCGGATTATTTCTTATGTAAGCTGATTCAGCATCGTATTGATCCTGCGTGTAACCAAGGTCGTTAATATCATTAGTATTAGAGGTAAGTTCGGCTTTCTTTGAACCATCTTTTTTATTTCCGCCTTGCAGAGAAGTTGATAAGGAGATGTTGCCGGAAATCAGCCTGCCCAAGGTCAGGAACTTACGTTTCCACACTAAGGTTCTTATCCTGCGACCTTGTGCATCTATTTCATAAGGATCTAAAATACCGCTTGCTGTTATATTGATTTTATTAAAAAGATTAGTTCTCAGGCTTATGGGGAAATCGCTTAAAGGAAAGCTCAGCGAATCAGCAAAAAAATTATAGCTGCCATTAATACTTAATCCATCCAGTATCGATATTTTTTTAATTGCATTTTGACCTGTATCTTTTTTATTGCGCACCTTCATTGATATATTATTATCGATACCAAAATTAAGCCCGCCAAATCTCCCCGGTGAATAGGGGCCGAAAATATTGTTCCTTTGATAAACAGAAAATTGCTGCCTATGCCCTGCCGTATCGTATTGGACACTATAAAAACTGGTTTTATTAAACTCTGGCTTATAGCTTATACCAAACGTTGGAGTTATTTCATGACGTACGGCCATTATTTTTGCATTCTTATTTTTTGCAGTTATCAGCCCAAAAATTCTTGTAGATACACTTAACCCAAAAGTCATTTGTCTTGCCGCATAAAATCCCTTCTGCACTGAAGTATCTAACCTTTTGTTGACAGCGTCCCAGCTATATCTAGTTTTGGTCTGGTACCATGTTTCATCATAACTAACGGAGGGGCCTACCTGAAATGCGCCTATTTGAGGAAGCGACAATGAGATGGGTACAGAATGATGGAAACCGTATTGAAGAGTGTCTGCAATTTGCTTGAAAATATTGCGAGCCGTATCATAAAATGAAAACCGGTTTTGCGCATTTCCATTATAAGCAATACCTATATTTTCATACCATTTAGGTGTACCCACAAAATCCTTTTTCCTGAAAGGATAAATTGTTGCCACGTTAAATCCTACAGTGGGCAACTCAACGTTTATAATTTTTAAATTAGTATTCTGGTTGTGGTTTGCAGTGACTGTTAAATTAAACGGCTTATCCTTCCATGTTTTAGAATATGCTATAGACGAATAAAGCTGGTTGGAATAATTTAACTGGGGCTCATTAGGAACATTACGGTTATAACTGCTACTTCCTGCATTTACATTTGCCGAAAAAGTTACGCCGGGCCTTGCCTTGGAATCCATACTGTGGCTCCACGCAATGTGATAACTTCGGTTGTGAGAAAAATCGGGATCCCCTTTAAAGTTGGTATTAAAATTTTGAACATCAAACTGCAATCTTCCATTATACCGATAATTCTTTTTGTAGGTTGGGTTCACGCTAAAAGTCCAGCCACCATACGAATAAATACTCGTCCTGAAAATAACATCCCAATAATCACTTATCACTTTATAGTAACCCAGGTTTTCCAGGCCAAGGCCTCGCTGCTGATTTGTGGTAAAGGTTGCCTGCAGTAAACCTGAATGCCTTTCCTGGTTCAGCGGGTAAATACCAAAAGGAAAATAAATAGGGATAGGCACACCTTCGAACTCTGGATGTACCGGCCCCGTAATGGCCATTTTATTATTAATAAATTTTATTTTATTACTTACAAATGCAAAGTGTGGGGTGTCAAGGTTACATGTTGTGAATCTTCCCCGTAAAGCATAAAAAACATTGTTATCAACCTTTTTAATAGTTTGGCCGTACACGTACATTTCTCCCTGCGTAGTATAAGTGCTTTTGGTAAGGCCTTTCCCGCTTTTCATATTAAACTTTATGGAATCGCTTTCGGAAAGAAAATCACCTTGTTTGTAGGTTGGCAATGAAATTACTTTACCCGTACTATCTCGCTTTATTGATGCGATAATATTACCGGTTTCCTGGTCTAATGTAATAATAGGGGCTGTAAGATTATTGTCTTTATATTGCGTAGTGGCTTTCTTTCCGTAGAGTGTTATCATTTTGCCAGGAACATTCACCACCATTGAATCTTCTGCTGAATACTCAATTACAGTATCCGGCGCATTTTTAGAAGTTACAAAATTTAATGTATCTGCTTTCGATTTTAATGCCGTCGTATCTCCAGGAAGAGAATCTTTTTTATTTATATTGAGACTATCATTTTTATTCAAAGGAATTGTATCGGACACTACAATTTTTTGGGGTAAAGTATCGTTTTCAGATTTTAGCTTTTTATCAACAGTAATATTTTTTTTCTTTGCCGGTATTACTGTGTCGGCATGTGAAGTTAACGAACTGTGAAAATAAAATTGATGAACACGTTTATCCTTGCTTTGAACCGTTAGAATACATATAACAACTGATATCATCAATGACAATATGTATTTTACGCTAACTTTGTTTATCATGTTCATAGCAGTAGGAAACAAAAATAGAGATAATCCAATTAAGGATTTGTGAAGATTACGAACCGAGAAAATACTGATTCCATTAAAACCACATAAATAAAATGTTTGAACTCAAAAAACCGTTTAATTTTTTTTTATTATTATCATCACTCTTACTGCTTTGCTCAGTTACTCAAGCACAAACAATAAAAAAAATAAAAACAATAATTGTGGACGCAGGCCACGGTGGAAGCGATGATGGAGCAAGAAGTGAATACGAAGGTTCATTAAATTCCAAAGAAAAAAATGTAACACTGGCTATTGCACTAAAATTAGTTGACGAATTGAAGAAGGAATTGCCGGATGTTAATATCGTTCCTACCCGTACTACAGATATTTATCAAAATCCCAGGGAAAAGGCAAGGATTGCCAATGAAAATCATGGTGACCTGTTTGTGTGCATACATGCAGATGCTGTAGTTTTAAGAACTGCATCGAGAATTATTGGCCATCGTAAGGAAACTTATTACACAGTACGATATGTTGGTAAAGGTAAAAAAAGAAAAAAAATCCGCACTCCGCATACGCATGTGGTTCCAATAAGAGAATATTATAAACTGCCTACTGAAAGAAAAGGCACGAGTACACTAATTATTGCATCGCATAAAACAAGTGCAAAAACAGAAGCATTAGAGGCTAGCGAAATGCAGTTTAACACTGATGCAAACGATAGCACGCTCGACATCAATTATGACAGTCCGGAGTGGAAAGCCAGTGCCCTGTTGTATACGCAAAAATTTTTTAAGAGAAGCTACCAGTTAGCCACAGATGTCCAGGACGAAATTGAAGCAACGGGAAGAGACAACCTTGGCGTGTGGCAACGTCAAAAAGGAATCTGGGTATTACAGGCAACACAGATGCCTGCTGTATTAATTGAAACAGGCTTTATTGATAACTACCAGGATGAAAGATATCTTAATAGCGAAAAAGGACAGCAGGAGATTGCAGAATCGATAACCCGGGCCCTCATTAAATATAAAAACCAGGTAGAATCCCGGCCAGTTGTAAATGCCGATGCAATGACAACAACACAATAATAACTTAACCTTTACTGCACAAACAAGTTCACAAATTCTTGGGTTAAAGAATCCATTTAAATTTATTCCTGAATTTTAATGAGGTATGGCACGCTTCCTACCATCAAAGATTCACTATTTTCGCAACGCTAATCTTAATTATTGTTAACCGGAAATAAACAAACCTGCTTTATTACGAAATAAAAAAAATATGAAAATCAATAACGAAACCAAAATAGGGATTATGGCTGTGGTCGGCATAGTGCTGCTGGTATTGGGCTTTAATTTTCTAAAGGGCAATAATCTTTTCAAAAAAAATAAGTTTATATACGCCAAATACCAGGACGTGCAGGGACTTGCTAAATCCAATCCGGTAGTAATTAACGGGCTCCAGATCGGGAGAATTGAAAACCTGGATGGTGGCAAAGATATGAAGCAGATAGTGGTAACCGTTAGTCTTATTAAAGATGTAAATATTCCAGATAACTCACTTGCAGTTATCAATCCGAATTTATTGGGCAGCCCTACACTTGAAATCCAATTGGGCAGTTCTACCACTTATTTAAAAAACGGGGATACAGTTTTAACCACACTTAGCGGTGGTGCATTTGATGAAGCTTTAAAAGTTATTAACCCCGTTTTGTATGAAGTAAGGAATGCAGTAAAATCTTTGGACTCGGTACTTCATGTGGTTACCGGGGTTTTTGATCCTACAACTAAAAATAATATAAAGGGAATTGTTGCAAATTTAAATACGACAACAGCATCCTTCGCCTTATCAGCCGCTTCCCTGGAGAAAATTCTTAATGTACAAAATGGAGCTTTGGCAAGCTCTCTTAACAATGTAAGTTCGTTTACTGCCAACCTCAATTCAAACAACGAAAAATTAAATAACATTCTTGAAAGTGCCAGGATTGCCGCAGCAAAATTTGCCGACATTAATTTAAAAACCACATTGGATACTTTAAATATTGCTGTAGATAATTTCAAAAAAGGTTCAGAGAAAATTAACAGTAAAGATGGTTCCCTCGGGTTACTTTTGAATGACACAAAATTGTACGATAACTTGCAATCGACAGCAAACAAATTAAACATTCTTCTTGATGATATAAGAGTTCATCCAAAGCGCTATCTCAATATTTCTGTGTTTGGTAAAAAAGATAAAGGTGATTATTTAAGCGCCCCTTTAATTGACGATACATTAAAATCGGTTAAGAAATAGATGATAACATCAGTAAAAATTATTCTTATTTTTTTTTTACTGCAGGTAAGCTTTGTTTCATTTTCACAAGTGGCTGCTCCACCACCCGGCGATACTTCAATTAATAATACTTCCAAAACTGATACCGTAAAAGAATTTGAAATTATACGGGGGCCAAGTATGCGCAGCATTAATATCGATTCTGTAACTACTTTACAAACCATTGCCGGGGGAGCTATTGTAAAGCAGGGAACCACGATTTTTAACGCAGATAGTATTGCGATTAATCCGACAACACATATAGCTGAAGGATTTGGAAACGTTCATATAAACCAGGCCGATAGCATACAAACCTATGCCCAATACCTTAAATATATTGGCACAGAGAAAACAGCATACCTGCAAAAAGATGTAAAACTCGTTGATAAAAAAGCAACTCTTTTTACACAAGCCCTGGATTATAATCTTGGAACCGGAATTGGAAATTATCATAACGGTGGAAAAGTTATTAATGGCAAAACAACCATCACCAGTAATGATGGAACTTATTATGCCGACACAAAAGACATCTATTTTAAAAATAATGTTGTGGTTAACGAACCTAAAAATCATGTGACAACAGATTCTCTTCTGTATAACATGCAAACGCAGAACTATAATTTAAATGGCAATACCTATATAAAAAGTAAAGAAGCTGAAATATTTACCACCCAGGGCAGTTACGACTTTAAGTCTGATAACGCTTTGTTCACCAGCAGGACAACGGTGAAAGACACGAGTAACAGGATTTACATTGCTAATAACATGGCGATGGATAACAAATCGGGTAGTGCGCAACTGGAAGGCAATGCACTAATAAGAGATTCTGCGGGCGGCTATACTGTTCTGGCGAACCAGATATTCTTAAATAAAAAGACAAATTCATTCCTCGCGACCAGGAAGCCCGTATTAATTATTAAACAAAAAGACGACAGCATTTATGTAGCTGCGGATACTATATTTTCCGGTTATTCAACTGCAGTAAAAAATGAAGAATTTATCTTGAAAAAAGATTCTATTGCTAATGATTCTTTGAACAGGCGGAATATTGCAGACACAGCGTTTGGCTCTGATTCGTTACATCCAAACCTGCAATTAAAAAATTATTCTGAACGAGATTCGGCAACTCATCTTGCGCATGTAATTGATTCTTTACACGAAATTAAAAATGATGGGAAAATTGAACAGGCTAAAAAAGTGAAAGAAAATCCTGCACTAAATGATTCTATAAAAGCACTTGTGCCACACAAAGATTCAGTTCAAATTGATTCTTTGAAGCCAGCCGTAATTAAACAGCAATCAGAAAAACGTGCGGCTGCAAAGGAAGGCCTTCCTTCATCTGATATAGCAACTATCGTCCCAGCGAAAACCGATTCCGTTTCAGTTGATTCGCTGAAGCCGGGTATAACTACCAGGAATATTCGAAGTTTAGATTCCTCAAATGGAAATAGAAAGGACTCATTGAATAAGCGGGATTCATCAAGATATTTTTTGGCATTCCATCATGTAAGAATTTTTAGTGATTCGCTGCAAAGCGTTTGCGACAGTCTTTTCTTTTCAGCAAAAGATTCAGTGTTCCGGCTCTATTATGATCCTGTAATTTGGAGTGGACATTCACAGATAACCGGTGATACCATTTTCTTATACACCAAAAACAAAAAGCCCGAACGCCTTTATGCTTTTGAGAAAGGTATTATTGTAAATAGAACTACCCAGGGATTTTATAACCAGATAAGCGGCAAAACCATTAACGGGTATTTTGTAAATGGAAAAATTGATTATATGCGTGTGAGGGGCTCACAGGCCGAAAGCATTTACTATGCACAGGATAAAGACAGCGCCTACCTGGGCATGAACCGTGCAACAGGCGATGTTATAGATTTATACTTTGTAAAAGATGATCTCGAAAAAGTTCTTTTTGTGAATGATATAAATGGAAAATTTTACCCAATGAAAAGTATTCCGCAGGACCAGAAATATTTAAAAGATTTTATTTGGCTTGACAATAAGCGGCCTAAGAATAAGTTGGAACTTTTTGAATAATTTTTTACGTTTCTTATACTAAACATTATTACTCAGCGCCATTATCTTCCTTGTTCACCAATTTCATGTCTGGAAAAAGCGACACAATGAAAAGCAGCACACAACTGATTATAAGAAGATAGATTCCAAATTTTTTTTCGGGGCAATATGCGTTGTAACACGACGTGAAAAGAATATAGGTCTTTATTAAATAGCCCAAATTTAGAGCTCCCAAGAAAATGAGCGTTCTTTTTGCCCATATCTTATCGAGGTAAATTAAAATAGAAGATACTACTGCAATAAAAACAAAAAAAACGCCTGGTCTTCCATAAATATTTTTTTCAGAAAAAAAGCAGGTAAAATTTTTATTAAGATCTGCATAATAAGTGAGCGGAATAAAACAGCTTACCAATAATAATATACAAGCCAGCCAGCCAATAATTTTGTAATTCTTCATAATTAATAATGCAAATTCTCCTAAACGGGCGATAAATTTTAATTGCGCAAAAGTAGGTTTTTAATACTTAAAGAAAATTTACGTTATTGCAAATGGCAGGCTTTTTTAAGCAAACTGTTTATTGAGGAACGGTGTTGGCGCCTGATAAATTAAACCTGGGTGTGTACTTTCGCAGTCTTTTTCTTTTCCAATGCCGCCTGGTTTTTGTTGAAGGTAAGTATATCCCAATATTCTTTCCCATATGCCACCAGTAATTCAGAATTTGGTGGGATGTCTCTTCTTGATTCAAGAAATACGCGGTTTTCTTCAATTACAAAATGGCAGTTGTTCATTAATTTAATTCCATTTTGAGAACCCTTTGCATCATTCGCATAGCGGGCAAGATTTTTTTTATTATTAGAAGAATCTATAACATGGTAGCGATTGACATAATAGATATAAGCGTTCAATCCATCATGATGATCTACATCTTTCCATGTACTTATTTTTCCTTTATACTCAACAATGCGTTTGCCTTTGGGAATAAATTTTTTTGTGAACAATCCCTTTCCTGCACCTGGTATCGTAGATTTTTTTACCAGGAGATCTTTTTCCATAAATGCCATTAGTGATGTAAAATTTTAGAAGATATATAAAGAATGCAATTTAGAGTAAGCATAAGAAATTCTAACAAGTATTTTATGAGGAAAAGCTTTTTTGAATAATTTTTCTGCCTCCTATGTTTGGTAAAAATCCAGTTATCAATCCAATGAGCGGCAGAAATGCACAAACCTTATACACAAAAAATATACTTGTATGATCTGCTAAAACACCCAACACAGCCGAGCCGATACCGCCCATTCCAAAGGCAAATCCAAAAAATAATCCGGATACCATTCCAACTTTGCCGGGCATTAACTCCTGTGCATAGACCAATATTGCTGAGAAGGCAGATGAAAGAATAAATCCTATAAAAACAGAAAGTATAGTAGTCCAGAATAAATTAACGTGAGGCAACAGTAATGTAAATGGCGCTACTCCCAAAATGGAAAACCAGATTACATATTTACGTCCGAAACGGTCGCCCAGCGGACCTCCTATAAAAGTTCCTGCTGCAACAGCGGCTAAAAAAATAAATAGATGTATCTGAGAATTCTGCACCGATAATCCAAATTTATTTATAAGATAAAAAGTATAATAGCTGCTCATGCTGGCCAAATAAAAATATTTTGAAAAGATGAGCAACAATAAAATAATAACCGAGAGAGTAATTTTCTTTTTAGAAAACAGGTGAACATTTTCTGAAGTCTTGCTATGTTTTCGCTTAATAAGATGAATATTATTTTTATACCATTTACCAATTGTAACAAGAACAACAATGGCAATCATTGCCAATACACCAAAATATAAAATGTGTGTTCTTCCATAGGGAACAATCACAATTGCAGCTAGCAACGGCCCAAATGCACTGCCGGCATTTCCGCCAACCTGGAAGATAGATTGAGCTAATCCACGCTTCCCACCCGAAGCCATATAAGCAACTTTAGAAGCCTCGGGATGAAATATAGATGAGCCGATTCCTATTAATCCAACGGATATTAGAATAGCCTCAAAACTATTGGCAAAAGATAAAAATATTAATCCTGCAAGAGTAAAACTCATACCTATAGCTAACGAAAATGGTTGAGGATTTTTATCTGTGTAATAACCAACAAACGGCTGCAATAAGGAAGCTGTGAGCTGGAAGGTAAATGTGATAAGGCCAACTTGTGCGAAGCTTAAATGAAATGAATTTTTTACTATTGGATAAATTGAAGGAATTAACGACTGAATAGAATCATTCAATAGATGCGAAAAACTAATGCTCAATAAAATCGGAAACACTGTAGCTTCAGCCAGTTTTGTTGCAATCAATTGTTTTTGATAACCCGGGGTGCTCATCTTTTATGAAAAAAATTAAGAGGATAAGAATTACGCAACATTCATTTATAAAAAATTCACACCTTCCACTAAAATCATTTTAGTATCGGCTGCACTTTGCCGTATAGTTTTTGCGATAGCATATTCTGAAGAATTCCACCATTGCCTTGCACTTCCGGCATCCGGAAACTCCAACACCACTACTCTACCGGGTTGCCAATCGCCTTCTAAGGTTTCAGTTGCGCCCCCGCGAACAATAAATTTTCCATCGTATGCCGCAATTGAGGCGGGAGTGAGCTTCTTATACTCTTCATACTTTTCGGTATCATTAATTTTTATTTCTACAATAACGTAAGCAGCCATATATTTTTTATTGAAGATTATTTACAATTGACTTCCAGGGTTGAATTACCTCTAATATCAAAATCAAATTTACAGACTGATTTTTTATTGACGATAAATAATTAACCGGAGAATTGCTATAGGTTTAAAAAGCCCTTTGTATTTTGATCATGAAAGTTGGATGATTTGTGCACCTGTACTATAATCCCGAATAATAATCATATCCCTGGTTATACCAATAATCCGGGGGACGTTCATTACTGAAGGATATTGTGCCGATCCTTTTGAGATGTTTTATGCCATACTTCACGGGAATGATTAAACGCAGTGGATATCCCTGGTTCATGGGCAATGGTTTACCATTCATTTCATAACAAAGGATTGTCTGAGGATGCATCATGCTTGGCATATCTATCCCCACATAATATTTTTTATTGGGTGTTACCAGGCCGGCATATTTCATCTGCGTTTGCGCATTCAGGTTATACTTTGCCGCAAAATCACTGAATTTAACACCGCCCCAATGTGTAACCTGGCTCCAGCCTTCTATACATTTAAAATCAAAAACAATATCCGTTTTTGGTAACGCCTTTATCTCATCAAGTGTCACAAATAAAGTATCTCCGGGCTTACGTATTACCTGCAGTTTCCATGTAGATGGATCAAAGTCTGCTTCCATGCCGACATTGCCATTAACTCTTACGTTTTTTACAGCCTGCGAAACGGGAAACGATTTTGCCAGATGATTGTTGCTTAAAAAATTTGAAAAGAAATTTTCATTTGCATTTAACACAGTTCGTAACGGTTTGGGAACATCTGCCACTTTTGGTTGCTCGTGCAATTTCTGCCATGCAAAAACTGCTGCTGCCAGTAGTAATATAAAAACTGTAAAAGAAATAATAGTTTTATTTCTTAGCTTTTTTTCTGAAACAAGTATTTCTTCTTTATAATCCATTTGTATTATGATATGTTTGGCCCTTGAGGGTTTACGTTTTTACTTTCAATGGATGATTCATCCTTTACACCGGTTACATCACCCGATGTAATTTGCAAGATCGCATTATCCGGATACGTTTCATCTTTTGGTATAAAAGGTTCCGTGATATTTATAACAGGGTTTCCAAACTGTTTGCTTTCACTCTCATTGTTAATACCTGTAGGTTGAAATATAATTTCCTTTACCGGTAATACATCAAGTCCCGTAACCATACTTCTGAAATTATTCCATCCGGCAAGTATCACCTGAACTATATGAACTACAAAAAACAAAGTAAAAAGTATCGTTAAAATAAAGTGCTCAGCACGTGCCCATTCATAACCGCCCAACAGGGCTGCCAAACCATGGAACTGAATGGGTTTATAAATTGAAAGCCCGGTAAGTAATGAACCAAGCCCCATCACTATTACACCTGTGTAAGCAATTCTTTGTGCTGCATTGTACTTTTTTTGATCGGGAACAGACTTCCTTAAATGCAGATCATGCAATACCACCTGGAATGAATCTTTCAAAGATTTTTTGTTGGGAAAAATTAACCGCCACTCGCCTGAAAAAAGAAGATACAAAACATAAATAAATCCATTAACAGCGAATATCCACATAAAAACAAAATGGAGGCTCATGCCCTCAGCAAGCCTGAAAGGAATATGTAATGCCTTGTAGAACGAATCAGGAAAAAATTTCAAAACTGTTTTATTTCCCCAGCCAAGTCGATAAATATCGTTAGCCCAATAAATCAACATTCCGCTCCAGATCATAACCGCAATTACGGGAAAATTAATCCAATGAAACCATCTAATGGCAAGAGGATGTTTCTTGATTACTCTTTTCATTATGCCAAATTATCATTTTTTTTTGTTTTCAATTAGTGCGTTTTCAAGAGTGTTCAAACTCATCTTGGCAAGCACGAATAATTTTTACATCAACCTAAAACTTTTAGATTAGTAAATTTGTAATTATTTACGCATTTTTTGGTTGAAAAGTTGCAAAATTTTTTAAATCAGTTTGTTAATAAATCGTCCGGCTATGGGTGTATGGAGACAAATACAAGAATACCTTTGGATCAAAAAAAGAGATCCTAATACTCCGCATACAAAATGGATAGGATACATGCATGGCATGAACCGGCTTGCCATTCTCTTATTTTTAGTGGCACTTATTATTATGCTTATCAGGTTGATTAGGGGATAAATCTTATACAATTATTCTATATGGATCATCTTCTTTAATTAGTTTAAGGGAGAATAAAATTTTTAAATAATGAATGAAGAGGAAATTCTAGATGACAATGAAGAGCTTTTTGAACGACATAATATTATTTGTGCCTTAGGGCAAGAGCCGTTAAGGATTGATAAATTTTTAATGAACCGCATTGAAGGGGCTACACGAAATAAAATTCAGCAGGCAATAGAAGCCGAAAGAGTTTTGGTAAATGAGCATGTGATAAAATCAAACTATAAAGTAAAGCCTGGTGATAAAATTATTGTGTATGATACTTACCTTCCAGAAAGTACTGACATAGTCCCGGAAAATATTCCATTTAAAATAGTGTATGAGGATGAGGACATAATGGTGATAGATAAGGAGCCTGGAAGGGTAGTGCATCCCGGCAGCGGCAATCCCGGCGGTACTTTAGTGAATGCGGTTGCATATTATTTGAAACAGCAAAATCCCAATATTAGTGAAACAGAACTTGCAAGATTTGGACTTGTTCACCGGATAGATAAAAACACCTCAGGACTTTTGGTAATGGCTAAAACGCCAAAGGCAATGACACATCTTGCTAAACAATTTTTTGATCATACAGTACATCGCCGTTATGTTGCTTTGGTATGGGGAGATTTTGAAGAAGCTGAAGGAACCATCAATGCTCATGTTGGGCGTCACCAAAGATTTAGAAAATTATTTACCGCTTACCCTGATGGCGAACACGGCAAAGAAGCCATTACACATTATAAAGTTTTGGAGAAATTTAATTATGTAACTCTTGTTGAGTGCAGGCTGGAAACAGGCCGAACTCACCAGATACGTGTCCACATGCAATTGATTGGCCATCCCCTTTTTAATGATGATACTTATGGTGGCGACAGGATTGTAAAAGGAACCGTGTTTACCAAATACAAGCAGTTTGTAGAAAATTGTTTTGCTATTTGCCCGCGTCATGCTTTGCATGCACAGCAATTAGGCTTTATTCATCCAACAACGAAAAAGCAAATGTATTTTGACAGTGAATTGCCGGAAGACATGAAAGCGCTGATTGAGAAGTGGAGAAAGTATAGTGTGAACAGGAATTGATAAATAAATTTTAAACTGGTAGACTAAAACACCAAAAAGCATAGTTAAGACGAGACTACAATAATGGCCGCCATCTAATATTTAATTTCAAAAATGTTGATTAATTTTAATCATCAAAAATTATTATGACAATCAGGGATAAAAAGCAAGATATACTTCAGAAGCTGCAATCAACTACTGATGAGCAATTGATCGAAGAGATTTATGAATTATTGTATCCTAATGAAGCCATTAAAAATATTCCCATTAGTGATCTGCCCGATGACTTGCAAGTCAAGATAAATCGTGCATTGGATGATTATAGAAATGGACGGTATATTACTCATGAGCAAATGAAACAAAAGGTTAAGCAATGGCTTACCAGTTAGTGTGGTCTGCTGAGGCAGAAGATGATTTCAGAAATATGGTATTATATATTAAAGAAACCTGGTCGGTCCAATCATCAGAAAAATTTATTGCACGAACATACAGAAGATTAGAAAAACTTACTTCAATGCCGACTTTAGCCAGGCCCACATCTCAGCAACTAATTTACATGTATAAACTGGATCGCAAGAATGTATTGTTTTTTTCTTTAGAAGAAAATTATCTTATTCTGTTAAGTATTTATCCTTACAAACGAGATATTACCAGAAGTAAATATTATTAATCCCTATCTGATAAAATCAAACAACGTAGCCGTAAAAATTCCATGTTCTCGTTTCTTAAAAATAACTTTCCAGTTACCGTTATATCGTAATACGGAAGGTACTAACAGGTCGCCAACTTTGGTCATTTGCACTTCCATATTTACATTAAAATCATAGACTCCTGCATCATAACTTATAGAATAATTGCGGGCAACAATTTCAAAAGTCTTTTCATTAAACCAGGTAGTCATTTCGTCTATCACCACATCACTTTTTTTATCATCTTTTACTTTAACGGAAAATACATAACAATCTTCATTATTGTACTTTCGGTAATCAATGTTCATGTCATATTTATCCGCCATTGATTCATTAAAAATTTCCGTTTTATCGCTGATAAATGGAAGGCCTTTAATTTTTTTTCCTGGGTTAAAAAAAAGCATTTTTAATTGCTCCTTGTGTTTTTCAATTCCACTCAACCCTTGCGTGGAAAACTCGCGACCCTTTACAATATTATCTTCTCCGCAAACGGAATCTTTTGTAAAAAAGAGACCAGCATACATCTGTGCAGTGTAATAATTAAAATTACCTTTCCTGTCATACATATCTCCGGTTGTTACCTGGTTTAATACTTCCATTTTGCGACAATTATTTTCTCGTATTTGTTTGGTTTTGCTCGTAAGCGAAGCCTGGATCTTCTCCCTCTTATCAAGCATTCTAATATCATTCAAGGAAGTATAACCTATAATATGGAGATTGCGAAAAGCCTTATAAAATGTAGTATCGGTCTTCACTCTTTCAATAAAAGAAGCGATATCTAACTTGTTATTAACTACAATTTCAGAAAGAGTGATGTAATTATTGTCAACTTTTATAGTAGTATCTTTTTTATCCTGGGCAAAAAGAAAAAATGACAACAACAATAAAATCGCCGTTGTTAAATTCTTTTTAAGCATCCTTTAAATTAAATATTAAATGTTGTGAAAACCGGGAAGGCACATATTATTTAACGAAAGACATGCGGTAATCTACCGATATCTTCCCCTTGGAAATATTATCCAGCTTGCGTTTCAGCAGGTTTTTTTTGAGAGGTTTTAAATAATCAATAAAAAGCTTTCCATCAATATGGTCGTATTCATGAAGAATTACACGGGCCGTAACGCCATTAAAAGTTTTTGTATGCTGAACAAAATTGTCATCTAAAAAAGATATGACAATCTCTTCTCTTCGTAATATATCTTCCCTGATCTTTGGTATGCTAAGGCAGCCTTCATTGTACGACCATTCATCGCCATTGATACTGTTAATTTTTGCGTTTATAAATACACCTTTATAACCTTCGTCACCCGGGTAATCCCATTTTTCATCATCTTCAAGGTTTGCAATTATCTGCAAACTATCCATTACGAACAGACGAATATCTTTATTAATTTGTGGTGCTGCCAAACCAACTCCTTTACTGTTATACATAGTTTCCCACATATCCTCAATTAACTTATGTAATTCAGGATAATCAGGAGTAATCTCTTTACCTACCTTTCTCAAAACCGGGTTTCCGTATGCTACTATAGGTAGAACCATGAATACTTTATTTTGTTTTTAAATTTCCGCAAATTTAGAACTTTTGAACAGTAAATAATACCTTTAAATACACTGAATTCTTTTAATAAAATTAAATTATGAAATACTTAGCATATATTCCTGTAACATAATAGTAGCCGCTATCTCATCAACGGTTCTTTTATTGCGCCGGTCTTTCTTTTTCATGCCCATTTCAATCATTGCCTGCTTTGCTAATTTGGAAGTAAATCTTTCATCAACGGTTTTTAACGGAATTTGTGGAAATTCTTTTTTTAGTTTTACAATGATCGCATTAACAAGTGGCGTTGCATGTGTATCAGAGTCGTCAAGATTTTTCGGCTCACCTATAACAATTAATTCTACGGGTTCCCGTTGGAAATATTTTTTCAAAAAAGAAATTAATTCTTTTGAATCAACCGTTGTTAATCCCGTTGCAATAATTTGTAACGGATCCGTAACGGCGACGCCTGTACGCTTTAAACCATAGTCAATACACAGAATTCTTGCCATTGAAATTTTCAGGTATGAATATTAAGGTAAATGTCAATTAAAACAAACAATGAAAAAATAACAGATGCTATACCGTTAGATGTAAAAAAGGCCCTGTTTACCCTGCTCAAATCTTTAGGCTTTACCAATGTGTGTTGGTAAATAAGAAAGTAAGCAAAGATCGCTGCACCTGCCCAATAGAACCAGCTGAATTTTCCGATTATCCCTGCAGTTAATATAGATGCAAAAGATAAAATATGGAGAAACTCGCTAACACGCAGCGCCCTTTGCAAACCAAGCATGGACGGGATAGAACGCAAATGATTAACCCTGTCGAATTCTTCATCCTGCAAAGCATATATAATATCGAAACCGCTGACCCAAAACAAAACGGATAATGAAAATAGAATTGGTACAAAGGCAAATTTTCCTGTAACTGCAATATAAGCTCCAATAGGTGAAAGGCTTAAACCCAGCCCTAGTACAAGGTGACATAAAGAGGTAAATCTTTTTGTATAGCTGTAAAATAAAATTACAAACAAAGCAACCGGCGCCAATACCAAACAAAGCGCATTTATAAAATAAGTTGTCATAACAAATGCTATACAACTAAATACAACAAATATCATTGCATTTCTTTTGCTTACAATTCCGGCGGGTATCTCCCGTACTGCAGTCCTGGGATTAATTGCATCAAAGTCAGCATCGAGCCACCGGTTAAAGGCCATAGCAGCACTTCGTGCAAAAACCATGCACAGCAATACCAATATTAAAAGTTCCCACCAGGGTTTATAAGTTTCAAAATTTGCAGCTCTTAATCCCAATGAAAACCCGATGAATGCAAATGGCATTGCAAAGACGGTATGAGCAAAAGTTACAAGAGACAAATAATTTTTAATCGACTTCACCATAATTCTATTATAAATACATTTTTTTAACTGGATTTAGTTTTCACCGCTTCCCATAAAACAATGCCTGCAGCAACAGAAATATTCAAAGAATGTTTCATTCCAAACTGTGGAATTTCGATACAGCCATCACACAATAAAATAGTTTCCTGTTCAACACCGCTAACTTCATTACCAAAAATAAAAACCGTTTTATCAACATTTAGCTCAGAAAATTTTTCTAACGAAATACTATCCGCAACCTGCTCCACAGCAAATATTTTAAAATTATTTTGTTTCAATTCTTCAATCGCCATTTTAGTATTTTCAAAATATTTCCATTCTACAGAATCCTGGGCGCCTAAGGCTGTTTTCGTAATTTCTTTATGGGGCGGTTTTGCTGTATAACCGGTTATATAAACTGCTTCTATTAAAAAAGCATCGGCGGTGCGAAAGACGCTGCCCACATTATATGCGCTTCTAATATTTTCCAATACTGCAATCACCGGAATTTTTTCTGCACGCCTGAATTCATCAACAGATTTCCGGTTTAACTCATCCATACTCAGTTTTCTCATCAAAAGGCTATTAATTTGCAAAAATACTTTAGTTAGGTAACAAGTTTATTAGTTAATAAGTTTATTGGTAAATTGATTCTATATTTCACTTTAAAAAAAATTATAACCCGATAATATCCCTCTCCTTCGGAGAGGGGTTGGGGTGAGGCCTATGTCAAGAGAAGATACTCCTTTAATGAAACAACATAACGCAATCAAGGCGAAATATCCTGATGCAATTTTGTTATTTCGTGTGGGCGATTTTTATGAAACTTTTGGCCCGGATGCGATTACGGCTTCACGTGTTTTAGGAATTACTTTAACGAAACGAAGCAGCGCTTCAGCTACTGCACCGGAACTTGCCGGCTTTCCTCATCATGCATTGGACACATATTTACATAAATTAGTAAAAGCCGGTTACAGGGTTGCGATATGTGATCAGTTGGAAGATCCAAAATTGGTGAAGGGAATTGTAAAACGAGGAGTTACAGAATTAATAACGCCGGGCGTTGCCACTAACGATAAATTGCTGGAACATAATAACAATAATTTTCTGTGTGGCATTTGTCTTACTGATGATAAAACAGGAATTTCTTTTTTAGATATTTCAACCGGCGAATTTTTTATCGCAGAAGGAGATAAAGAATATGCTGATAAATTATTACAAAGTCTTAATCCTGCCGAAGTTATTTTTCAAAGGAGCCATCAAAAAGATTTTAAAAGTTTTTTTGGAAGCAAGTTCTATACGTACTCCTTGGATGAATGGATTTTCACTGAACAATATGCTAAAGAAAGTTTACTAAAACATTTTGGTACTCAAAGCCTCAAAGGTTTTGGTGTTGAAGATTTATCTGCGGGAATAATTGCGGCTGGAGCTGTATTGCATTATTTAAAAGATACGGAGCATCCTAATCTTCAACACATAACTTCTTTACAAAGAATTGATAAAGCAGATCATCTCTGGATGGATAGATTTACCATAAGAAATCTTGAATTACTGGGTGGCGTTGAAGGCAATAATTCATTACTAAAAGTTTTGGATAATACAGTTTCTCCCATGGGCGCACGGTTGTTGAAGCGCTGGATGGTAATGCCTCTTACAGAAATAAGCAAAATTGAAGAACGTCAGCAACTGGTAGAGGATTTTATAAAATCTCCTGAAGAAAAAAATAAGATTAGCCAGCACATAAAACAAGCGGGCGATATCGAAAGGCTTGTTAGCAAAATACCTCTAAAAAAAATAAATCCACGTGAGGTTTTACAAATAAGCAAAGGGCTAAAATTAGTAGGCCAGGTAAAAGAAATATGCGATGCATCTGCTAATGAATATTTAAAAAGATTGGGAGACTCATTAAATCCATGCAGGTATATTGCTGACAAAATTTTTAAAGAAATTATAGAAAACCCTCCTGTTGCAGCCTCCAAAGGAAATATAATAGCTGCAGGTGTTGATGCATCACTTGATGAATTAAAAGATATCGTTACTAACGGTAAAGGACACTTGTTAAAGCTTCAGCAAAAGGAAAGTGAAATTACAGGAATATCATCTTTGAAAATTGGCTTTAATAACGTGTTTGGATATTATCTTGAAGTTACCAATACGCATAAAGATAAAGTGCCTGGAACATGGATGCGTAAGCAAACACTTACCAATGCTGAAAGATATATTACACCAGAGCTCAAAGAATACGAAGAGAAAATAATGGGCGCTGAAGATAAAATCCTCCAGCTTGAATTACAGATTTTTGAACATCTCTTAAATGAGTTACAGGATTATATAGCGCCGATGCAGTTGAATGGTCATGTGCTTGCTGTATTGGATTGCCTCACCTGTTTTGCAAATAATGCATTGCAGTTTAAATATAAAAAGCCCTCGCTCCATAACGGGTATGAACTTGATTTAAAAAGCAGTCGCCACCCCGTAATTGAAAGAAACTTACCGCAGGGAGAAAGTTATATTGCAAACGATATTTTTTTAGACCCACAAACGCAGCAGATCATTATCTTAACCGGGCCAAACATGAGTGGTAAAAGTGCGGTTCTTCGCCAGACTGCTTTAATTACCCTGATGGCCCACATGGGAAGCTTTGTTCCTGCAGATGAAGCAAAAATTCCTTTAACGGATAAAATATTTACCCGTGTTGGAGCCAATGATAACCTGAGCAGCGGCGAAAGTACTTTCATGGTAGAGATGAACGAAACGGCTAGTATTATCAATAACATCACTTCCCGCAGTCTAATTTTCTTAGATGAAATTGGGAGAGGAACTTCAACTTATGACGGTATATCTATTGCGTGGAGTATTGTGGAGCACCTGCAAAAATCTTCGTTTACGCCTAAAACGTTATTTGCTACGCATTATCACGAATTAAATGAACTCGAAAACAAGTTTGAAAGAGTAAAAAACTTTCATATCACTCATAAAGAATCGGGTAATAAAATTATTTTTTTAAGAAAACTTGCAAGTGGGGGAAGTACGCACAGTTTTGGTATTCATGTTGCAAAAATGGCGGGTATGCCTCCATCGCTTATTGAAAGAGCAAATGAAATTTTAAAGCAACTGGAAGCTAAAAATGTTGACGATACTATAACGGATACCGTAGACGCAAAAGGAAAAAGCCCGAAAAGCATAAAAGAAAATTTGAAACAACTTGCTCCGCCACAATTACAGTTAAGTATTTTCGACGCCCATTCACAGGCATTTGAAGACATCAGGAAAATTCTGGAAGCAGCAGATATTAACCGCTTGACTCCCGTGGAAGCTTTATTAAAATTACAGGAGATAAAGAGTATGGTGAAGTGATATAAAATTCCGTATAAAACTATTCAAAAGCAACTAATTCATTATATCTGTTGCTATACTGTTTCACTTCTAATTTCAATGTAGTTGCATTTCTCCTCTTATTCTTATTGGCATATTGAATAAATAATATTGTTATATAGATTAATACTATGCCAAACAATATGGCTATAATTTTCGTTGGATTCTTTTTTGCCCATTTAAAGATGTTATAAAAAAGGGATCTTTTTTTTCTTGAATGTCCTGAATGTCTTCTTGATCTTCGCTTGTGAAGGCCTGGATTATCGATGGTCATAGTTTTACTTCCTCTCATTAGTTATTTCAAATAATCCAACGGTTTGTTGTGAAAATTATTTTTGGAATAGGATAATAAACAAGTTTAAACAACAAGTTATTTGTATTCATATACAATATATCCCCAGGGCTCAATACTAAATACGTGAGTGTCATTTACTTTTTCTTTTACCCCCAAAAATATATTTAAAGGATTTCCAAAAATTAATGAATCGTCTATGGTAAAGGCTTGTGGCTGATCTGACAGGTTTAAAATTACTGCAACTTTATGACCTGCCTTTTCTCTTACATAAGCGAAGATCGCCATGTCGTTGCCAGTTGCGAGTTTCTTATAAGACGCATCCGCCGCCAATGCAGGATTCTTTCTGCGCAAATGAAGTAAAGTGCTGTAAAATGGCGCCATCTTATATTGATCCCATACAATGGGGTCTTTCACAAAAAATTTCAATCGCTTTTTATTGGGAATTTCCTGGCCACTGTAAATCAATGGAACACTTTGATATATAGTTTGCGAAAACACGGCAAAAGCTTTATAAGCATTTCCGTATTTTTCAAATTCAGTTCCATTCCAACTGTTCTCATCATGGTTGGTTGTAAAATAAAGCCGGTAAGCATTCTTTGGGAAAATTGAAATATTATGATTGATTATTGAATCTAGATAGTTCACGGTATTTTTTCCTGAAGCAACATCAACCGTTGCCCACATCACGCTCCATCCATAGGTTTCATCAAATCCTACGCGATGGAGATCCGGATTCTCACTTTCGGCAAGCATAAAAACATTCTTTATTTTCTTTAATGAATCAATGCAACGCTTCCAAAAGTCAACAGGAATAGGATCAACATGATCGCAACGAAAACCATCAATGTGGGTGTCTTTTATCCAATACTTCATTACATCAATCATACTATCCTGCAATTCCGTATTTTCAAAATTGAGATTGCGGGTATCTGTATAATCATTATCATATACTGTATTTCCCAAACTGTCTCTTTTATAAAAGTCAGGATGATTTTTTATCCATGGGTTATCGGGCGAGGTATGGTTGGGAACCCAGTCTATTATAACCTTAAAACCCATGCTGTGACTTATATTTACTAAATGTTTCCAGTCTTTCATAGTGCCAAATTCAGGATTTACGGCTCTGTAGTCTCTAACGGAATAATAACTTCCCAAATCAGCGCTCGTCATCTTTCGTCCTTCTATGCCGATAGGATTTATGGGCATAAACCAAAGAATTTCCACACCCATTTTTTTTAAACGCGGTAGACTTTTTTCAAAATCTTTTATAGAAGATGAAGCGGTGTATTGCCGCAAATTCACTTCATAAATATTACTTTGCTCACTCCACGCCGGATGCGCCGTAGCATCTTTACTTTTTATTTGTGAGAAGGAAACTTTTGGAACACTCCCTATAATTATGGCTACAAAATAAAATGAAAGTATAGCACCCCTTGTATTTTTCTTCATGATTTTTTTTGATTGAATTAAAATTATGCAAATAATTTAATCACTTTACATTTATCACTTAAAACAATTTATCTACATTTAAGCGGTTTCCTTTTTGGATTAATAAACACCAAAATCATGGCAGAAAATAAATCAATGTATTATACCGACTATCTCCAACTCGATAAAATTCTGGATGCGCAACATCCTGAAAGCTTTAAACATGGAAATGAGCCGGCGCATGATGAGATGCTTTTCATAATTATTCACCAGGCGTATGAATTATGGTTTAAACAAATCTTATTTGAGCTTGATTTTATACTGCAGGTTTTTAAAAAAGAAAAAATTGATGATAATTCGGAAGACCTGAATCTTGTAAGACATAGGTTGAACCGGGTAATAAAAATCCTTGAATTACTTACGCAGCAAATAACTTTATTAGAAACGATGACTCCCCTTGATTTCCTTGAATTCAGAAATTTATTAATTCCCGCATCCGGCTTTCAAAGTGTACAATTCCGGCTTATTGAGGCCACTCTTGGCTTACAGATGGACCACCGGTTTAATAAAACTTATTACAAACGAACGAATGAAGGCGGATTTGATGAAAAAGATTTTAATAAAATTAATGAAACAGAAAACGCTATTAGTCTTTTATCATTAATAAATAAATGGCTTGAAAGAATGCCTTTTTTTGAAATCGATTTATGGAAAAATTATCACCATCAGTACCCGCCCAGTGATTCGTTTCACCCATTCTGGAGCGATTACAGGAATATTTATAAAAACGGATTAAACGAAAGAGAAGCAAATAGGATTAATGATTTTGATTTCATTTTTTTTGAAGATAAAAATGCAATTAGTGATGGACAATCAATAGAGAAACCAATGCTTTCGGCTAAGGCATTGCGGGCTGCTTTGTTTATTATGCTTTACCGGGATTTTCCTGTTTTTCAAACCTCTTATCAAATATTAGATGCGTTAATTGAAACCGACCATCAGATGGCAAACTGGCGGCATAAACATATTGATATGGTAAGGCGAATGATAGGAATGCGAATGGGAACAGGCAATACAAGCGGTCGTGGTTATCTTGAAGGCGCGTTAAACAGTCATTATATTTTTAAAGATATCGCCGGACTTTCTACCTTTTTAATTGAAAGAAAAAATTTACCGAAGCTGCCGGTAGAATTAATAAAGAAGTTGAGTTATAATAATTGAGTTTATAAGTTAATTGGTTTATTGTTGATATGTTAACTGGTTAACATGTTGAAGCTTTTCAGGTTAACAACTTTAGAACTTTTCAACTTATAAACTTGTCAACCTTTTTAACAAGCAACCAATAAACTAATCAATCCATCTCGTCCCTTAACTCATCAGAAATATTTACAAGTACTTTATCAATTCGTTGTCCATCCATATCTATTATTTCAAAGGTAAACCCGCGCCATTCAAAAGTATCGCCAGTAATCGGAATACGCTTTAGTTCGTGTAAAATAAATCCCGCCAACGTATCAAAATCGTTTTCACCTTCATTTATCCAGACAGTTTTTTCAAAGTAAGTAAGAAAATTATAAAATTGAATTTGTGCATCAATGAGAAAACTTCCATCCTTTCTTTCTATTATCTCATAATCTTCATCTTCCGCCTCAGGCATTTCGCCAACTATTGCATTTAGAATATCCTTTACCGTTATCATGCCCTGCAGGCTTCCGTATTCATCAACAATAAAAGCATAATGAATTTTAGTTACCTTAATTTTTTCGAGCACCTGGTAAGCCGAATTATTTTCCGGAACGAATAGGCCTTTTCTTAATAAAGAAGACAATTGGGCATCTGGTTGCAGATACATATCCTTTATATAAACAACACCCTTAATATCATCAATAGTTTTATCGCAAACAGGGTAAATCGAATGTTGAAATTCTTTTATTTTTTCTTTTACTGATGACAGTTCCTCGTTTATTTCAAACCATACAATATCAGTGCGGTGTGTCATAAGAGAAGTAATATTCCTGTCACCAAGATGGAAAACTCTTTCTATAATATCTTTTTCTTCTTCTTCAATTGTGCCGGATTCACTTCCTTCATTTATCATGGCTTTAATTTCTTCTTCCGTTACCTGGTTATCTTTATTGTGCCTGATGTTTAGCAATTTAAAAATACCGGAATTAAGAGAGCTTAATAACCAAACAACTGGAAAAGAAATACCGCTCAAAACTTTTATGGGCCTTGCAACAAGCTTTGCAATTTTTTCCGGCCGCATAATAGCAAACCTTTTAGGTAGTAATTCCCCGAAAAGAATTGACAAAAATGTAACGAGTATTACAATAATTACGGTTGAAATGGTACCCGCATAAATTTTTATAAAATTAATTTTCTCGAGATAAGGCTGCAGATACTTACCAAATTTTTCACCGGAATACACGCCTGTTAAAATAGCAATTAATGTAATATAGATTTGGGTGGTAGATAAAAATATATCCGGGTTTTCTTTAAGTTCCAGTGCAGTTTTCGACCTGATATCGCCCTTCGCGGCACTACCTTCGAGCCGGTTTTTTTTTGCAGAAACCAACGCCATCTCACTCATTACAAAGAGTGCATTGAGAAGAATAAGAAAAAATAAAATGATCACTTCTACCATAAAATATTTATCATTTTTGCAACAGGCCTATTTTGGCATTAAATATTTTCGCGGGAATATACCCAAGAATTACACCAACTACCGCTCCGCAAAATACGTCAAACGGAAAATGAACACCAACATATACTTGTGCATACGAAATTAATAGCGCCCACAAAAAAACAAAAGCCCATTTGGGGCTGACCGTTTTTTTTAATGTTGTAAATATAAACATTGCAGCAGCAAAATGGTTAACAGCGTGCGAAGACGTGAAACTCGAACTTACCGGGCAGTAACTTACCAGGAACCTGACTGAACCCGTAAGCAACGGATCGTGACAAGGCCGTATCCTTATAAAATTATCTTTTATAATAGTACTACTTATATAATCGCTCATTGCCGCATTCACTATAAAAAATAAAACCCAAAGCCAACCTCTTTTCTTGAAATTAATAGTGGCAAAAAATACCAGGAAAAAATAAAATGGCAACCACACAAATGGTTCACGAATAAAGGGGAAAAATTCGTCTAAAAACGGCGTATGCCATTGCCCGTTAATTTTAGAAAACGCATTATAATCAAACTGTTTTATAAACTCCGGGAGATACATGGTTTTGTAATTTCTGTCAAAATCAATTCTTACAAAAATAGCCATTGCTCAAAAACACTCGCTAAATATTTACATTTGCTTTATCATCTCATTCAATTTCTTTAATCGAAATTTGCCACTCTTTAATTTTCTAGATGAAAAAAATCGCTCTACCCCGGCTTGTTAAATGGATGTTACTTACTGCAGTTGCATTTTTGATTTTTATGACCATCATGCGGTTTGTATTTTTCTTTCATTTCGGGCCCGCGCAATATTCGTTTAGCAACAGTTTTAAACCGTTTCTGCTTGGGTTAAATTTTGATACAAGAATCGCATGTGGCATTGTTCTCTTTCCTTTCCTCATAGGAAATCTCCATTTAAATTATAATAACAAAAAGAGCCTTAACATTGGCAGCATAGTCCAATTAGCATTAACCATAGTTATTATGGTATTGCTTATAATTTTTATGAAGAAGGGCCATGTGCCGAATCCATCACTAGTGTACATGGGAATTTTATTCGCACTTATACTTGTGTGGCTTTTTTTTACTAAAAATTGTAACCCGTTTGAAAACGCAGTTAGCAGAAAAATTTTTAAAATCTATTTTTTTATAATTACTGTTTCGCTTGTTTTTCTTTATGCCATTGACTTTGAGCATTTCGATTACCTGCACCAGCGCCTGAGCGCCAGCGTGCTAAATTATACAGCCGATGCAAAGATTTCGATGAATATGGTGTGGGAAACCTACCCGGTTTTTACTTTATTAATATTAATTATCATCTCAATAATATTGTTGTATGGTTTAATAATCCGTTGGTTTAAAAAAATGCAATTATCTATTTACCGCGGACGTGGCTTTTCAAAAATTTTAATAGGAGTAGCTTTTGCACTTTTATTTGGGCTGGGAATTTTCGGGAGGTTAAATCAATATCCCCTGCGCTGGAGCGATGCCTTTTCTTTTGATGACGATTTTAAAGCCAATCTTTCTTTAAATCCCATTCAAAGTTTTTTAAGTACGCTTCAATTTAGAAATTCTACTTATGATATAAAAAAAGTAAAAGCATATTACCCTTTAATGGCTAAATACCTTGCGATTCCTGATGCCGACAGCTCCACATTAAATTATAAAAGAATTTTTAATCCACCGCCGGCTGCAAACACTCCAAATGTGGTGGTGGTTATTTGCGAAAGCTTCAGTGCCTACAAAAGCAGCATGTGGGGAAATCCATTGAACACAACTCCTTACTTTAATGAAATGTGCAAACAGGGTATTTTTTTTGATCGCTGTTTTACCCCCGCTTACGGCACTGCACGCGGAGTTTGGGCGGTTATTACAGGTATCCCTGATGTGGAATATCCAAATACTGCGAGCCGTAATCCTTCCGCCGTGGATGAACATACCATTATTAACGATTATACCGGTTATGATAAATTTTACTTTATTGGCGGAAGTTTAAGCTGGGCCAATATAAGAGGATTGCTCACCAATAATATTGCAGGTCTTCACATGTATGAACAGGAAAACTATAAAGCGGCATCCATTGACGTTTGGGGCATTAGCGACAAAAGACTTTTTCTTGCCGCAAACGACGCATTTAAAAAACAAACAAACCCATTTGTAGCCGTAATTCAAACAGCCGACAACCACCGTCCTTATACAATCCCAAATGAAGACAAAGCTACCTTCACGTTAAAAAAATATCCAAGAGACTCTTTAAAAAAATATGGTTTTGAAAGTAATGATGAATTAAACGCTTTCCGTTTTACCGATTATAGTTTTGAAACCTTTATAGAAGCTGCCAAAAAAGAAAAATATTTTAATAACACCATTTTTGTTTTTGTGGGCGACCACGGTATACGTGGTGATGTTGGGAATATGTTTCCAAAGGCTTGGAATATTGATGGATTAACAACACAGCATGTGCCGTTGCTTTTTTACGCTCCATCTTTACTTTCTCCTCAACGAATAGACAGGACCTGTTCGCAGGTAGACCTGCTACCATCAGTAACTGCGCTTGCCCATGTCAGTTATACCAATACAACTATAGGTAAAAATTTATTTGATACGATTCCTATCCATAATGTTCGTTTTAAAAATGCCGCGTTTTTATTTGATCCCAATCTTAAGCAAATAGGAATTGTAACAGATGAATATTGTTATGTACATAATCTTTTAAGTGGCACAGAAGATTTCAGGTATAGCAATAGTAATGAACCATTACCACAAACACCTTTAATAGAACAAGATAGGAAAGCAATAAAAGATCTTGCGCAGGCATACTATGAAACGGCACGTTATATGATGTTGAATAATTTAAAAAGAAATGCTATAACTGGAAAATAGTGATTGAATGCATATACCTTTACGATTTTTAAAACATGATTGTAAAAGCCAGATTGATGAAAAATGTTCCATTAACCATTCAATGGATCTTTGTGTTATGGCTTATTTATGTTTTAATATTTACGATTTTTCGAATATCCACGGTAGTTCTATTCCGGCCCTTTAATATAACTTTTACTTCTCTCTTGCCATCTTTTTGGTTGGGTTTTCGTTTCGATGCAAAATGGATAGCAATGATTTTGTTACCCATTGCCGTACTTTCTGTATATCCAAAATTTTCTCCATTTTATTCTGAAAGAAATAAACGCTTATGGTCTTATTACCTGGCATTAACCACTTTATTTGTTTTCTTTTTTTTTGGGGCGGATTTTGGAAACTTCAGTTACAACCATACACGCATAAACGCAAGCGCTCTAAATTTTGCAGAAGATCCAGTTACTTCTTCTAAAATGTTGTGGGAAAGTTATCCAATGGTATGGATCCTTTCCGCCCTGGCACTTACAGTTTTTTTAATGGCTAAAGTTTTTAAAAAAACCCATGTGCAAACCTTAAAGAGAAATTCTGAATTAAATATAACTTATCGAAAAAGATGGCATGCCCTAGCCATACTTTTTTTAGTGTGGTGTCTCTACGGTGTTTTTTCGTTTACCCCTTTAAAATGGAAAGATGCTTTTGTATTAAATGACAATTTCAAATCTTATGTTGCTTTAAATCCCCTGCAAAATTTTTTTACAACACTTCGGTTCAGGAAACCTTCGTTTGAAGATGCAAAAGCAAAGGCCTATTTTCCTGTAATTGCAAATCTTCTCCAGCTTGATTCACAGAGCATATCAGATAAAGATTATGCAAGGGAAGCATTGCCCGATAGTAAAGCGCTGGAAAGCAGGCCCAACATAGTTCTGGTGATATGCGAAAGTTTCAGTATGTATAAAAGCAGCATGAGTGGCAACCCGCTTAATACCACGCCATTTTTTAAATCGATGTGCGACAGTGGTTTATTTTTCAACCGCTGCTTTACTCCAACTTTTGGAACTGCCAGGGGTGTTTTTGCTATTATTACCGGGACACCTGACGTTCAGCTTTCTGAGTTTTCAACCCGCAACCCGGCCGCAATAAACCAACATACTATTATTAATAATTTTACCGATTACAAAAAATTTTATTTCCTGGGAGGCAACAGTAATTTCAACAATTTTGAAGGTCTTGTAAAAAACATCGATGGCATTCAACTTTACCAGGAGGGCTCTTTTAAAGAGCCCGCTTTAAACGTGTGGGGCATCAGCGATAAAAATCTCTTTCTTAATGCGGAAAATGTTTTTGCGAAACAAACGAAACCTTTTTTTGCAATCATTCAAACAGCAGATAATCACCGCCCCTACTCTATACCGTTAGAAGACTCAGATTTTGAAAAGAGAATAGTTAGTGAAGACACGTTGGTAAAATATGGTTTTGAATCATTACAGGAATTCCAGTCATTCTGTTATACTGATTATTGTTTTAAGAAATTAATAGAAGAGGGAAAAAAGCAGAGTTGGTTCAACAATACCATTTTTGTTTTTGTAGGCGATCATGGAGTAGAAGGAGAATCCTCCCAAATGTATCCTGAGGCATGGACGACGGGCCGCCTAAGCGATGAGCATGTGCCGATGTTATTTTATTCGCCTCAGCTAATTTCACCTCAAAAAAGGAATGAAGTGGTTTCGCAAATTGATGTTTTACCAACGCTTGCCGGCATGTTGCATATGTCGTATAGCAATACCACATTAGGAAGAGATGTGCTTCATTCAAAAGATAAAATGGATGCCGCATTTATCATTCATCATGACGAAGGAAATATTGGCGTGGTTACAGATGACTATTATTTTGTAAAAAACCTGCGGATAAAGAAAGAACAATTAATGCCGTTGAAATCAAATGTTTTGTCGCTCACCGCTACCCAGGAAGATTCAGTAAAAAATAGCCTTTCCCAACTTACCTCGGCAATGTATGAAACCGCGAAGTGGATGCTGGTGAATAATAAAAAACAAAATTGATCATGGTACCTTTTTGGAAATGATAACCATACGCGGAGAATTTTTAATATGGAAGCTGTTGAAATTGTAATCTCCAAAAACTTCCTGAACCTGAAGCTTATGATAGGCAAGCATTTCAGTAAAATCGCCTAAAGAAAATTTAGCAACTTTTTCCTGGTACTCTATTGGCTTTTTTAGCACTTCGTCTTCAATAATTATTTTTTTATAAAAATGAGTTTCATCAAACCATTTGGTAATAAAATACGTTACGTTATCTATCTGCAATTCCGATTGATGAACCAGGTGATCTTCCGCATAATGTGCATTCAAATAATCCAGTACAAAAACGCCGCCGGGCTTTATAGATTGTGCAATGGTTCTTATAGAATTTTCATGTTCTCTCCTGGTACTAAAATAGCCAAAGCTGGTAAAAAAATTAAAAGCGTAATCAAAGTAATTTATCCAGAAAGGAAGACGCATATCATGAACAAAAAAATGCAAATTTTCTGCTTCATATTTTTTTGCTTCTTTGATGCTTTCAACTGCAAGGTCAATACCAGTTACATCAAAGCCCATAGCAGCCAATATCCTGGAATGCCTGCCCCTGCCGCACGCAATATCCAGTATTAAAGATTCTTTGGCGGCCTTTAAATGCTCAATCAGTTTATTTATAAATTTAGTTGCTTCCACCTTATCACGTTTAAAATATAACTGGTGATAATAAGGTGAGTTAAACCAATCTTTAAACCACGGCTTGGTATCTGTCATAATACAAATGTAAATAATTAGCTAATTAGCCTGGAGGCAACCTGGCCAAATAACCACATAATCTAATTTGCTTTATCTTTACCACATAAACACATGAACAGTGGCACTGATAAAAAGCATCTCCGGCATAAGAGGAACAATTGGAGGAAAATCGGGACAAAACCTTACACCGCCCGATATTGTAAAATATACTTCGGCGTTTGCAGCTTGGCTCACCAGCCAGCAAAGCAATAAAAAAATTATTATAGGCAGAGATGGAAGAATGAGCGGCCAGATGGTAAGCGACTTATGTGCCAGCACACTTATTGCTTATGGTTTCGACGTAGTTGATCTCGGCCTCACAACAACACCCACGGTTGAAATTGCCGTTCAGTATGAGCAAGCTGCAGGCGGAATTATTCTAACAGCCAGCCATAATCCAAAAGAGTGGAATGCATTAAAGCTTCTCAATAACAAAGGAGAATTTATAAATGGAGAAGATGGTGAAAAGATTTTGGAATTTGCTGAAAAAGAAGATTTCAATTTTGCAACGGTTGATAAAACAGGAAAATATATAAAAGATGATTCTTACCTGCAGAAGCATATTGATGCAGTCGTAAATTATGAGCTGGTAGATGTTGCTGCAATAAAAAAAGCAAAATATAAAATTGTTGTTGATGCAATAAACAGCTCAGGTGCTATTTATATTCCTGCGTTGTTAAAAGCATTGGGCGTAAAAGATATTACTGTTTTAAATGGAGAAGTGAACGGAAAATTCGATCATAATCCTGAACCCCTCCCGCAACACCTTACGGGGTTGAGCAATGAAGTAAAAAAACAAAATGCCAGCCTCGGGATTGCTGTAGACCCTGATGTAGACAGACTTTGCTTTGTAAGTGAAAATGGACACATGTTTGGAGAAGAATATACTTTGGTTGCCGTGGCTGATTATATGTTGAGCAAAAGAAAAGGCAATACCGTAAGCAATATGTCTTCAACCAAAGCACTGAAAGAAATTACGCAGAAACATGGTGGTGAATATTTTCCTTCGGCTGTAGGTGAAGTGAACGTGGTAAATAAAATGAAAGAAGTAAATGCAGTAATAGGTGGCGAGGGAAATGGCGGCATTATTGTTCCGGATTTTCATTATGGGCGTGATGCTCTTATTGGTATTGGATTATTTCTTACGCACCTGGCGCATTCACAAAAATCAATTAATCAATTACGCGGCACTTATCCTGATTATTTTATTTCAAAAAATAAAATTGCCTTAGAAACCAGTGTTGATGTAAAAGAGGTTTTTAAGAAAATAAAAGACAAGTACAAAAGCCATCCTATTAATACAGAAGATGGGTTAAAAATTGAATTTGATAAAGATTGGGTTCATCTCCGAACCAGCAATACCGAACCTATAATAAGAATTTATTCTGAAAGTAATTTTGAAACTACCGCTGAAAATATTGCCAAAAAAATTATGAATGATATAAGAGAGGCGATGTAATTGAGCCTCACCCCAACACCTACCCGAAGGAGAGTGAAAGACTTATAAAAAGCAATTAACTATTTGACCAATTAACCATTTAACAATTGGATAGAATTTATTTCGATAATGCCGCTACGACGCCACTTGATCCGCTGGTACTGGAATCTATGATGCCTTATCTTACCGAAAAATTCGGTAACCCCTCCTCTATATATTCTTATGGCCGTGAGACAAGAATGGCCATCGAAAATGCAAGAAAATCTGTGGCGAAAATATTAAATGCACGCCCCGCGGAAATATTTTTTACGAGTGGTGGAACTGAAAGCAGTAATACAGCTATTAATGCCGCAGTATATGATTTAAGCTGTAAAAGAATTATCACTTCTCCGCTGGAACATCATGCTACATTACATTGCGCTGAATATATCAACAAGATAGGGATTGTAGAAATTTCTTATGTAAAAATTTTATCTAACGGGCATATTGATATAACCGATCTTGAAAGGTTACTGGAAGAAAGCAAAGAAAAATGCCTGGTAACTTTAATGCATGCGAATAATGAAATTGGTAATATAACAGACATTGAAGCAGTTGGAAATTTATGTAAGAAATATAATGCTATCTTTCATTCAGATACTGTTCAAACAGTAGGGCATTATAATTTTGATTTAAGAAAACTTCCTGTGCATTTTATTACTGGAGCCAGCCATAAATTTCACGGACCGAAAGGAGTCGGAATTTTATACATCAATGAAAATATAAAAATTCATCCGTTCATAAATGGTGGTAGCCAGGAACGTAACATGAGGGCGGGTACTGAAAACTTATATGGTATTGTTGGTTTTGCAAAAGCATTAGAATTGGCAACAGCAAATCATGAAACCGATAGAGAATACATAAGTAATATCAAAAGTTACATGCAGAAAAAGTTGAGGGGTAATATTGCCAATGTTTATTTTAACGGCGATTATGATGGCAAAAGTTTGTACACCGTTTTAAGTGTTGCATTTCCAAAAACTGAAAAATCCGAAATGCTTCTTTTTAATCTTGATATAAATAATATTTGCGCAAGTGGCGGTAGCGCCTGCTCTTCAGGCGCCGATGCAGGAAGCCATGTAATAAGAGCGATCTCTAATGACTTAAATCAAATTACGGTTCGCTTTTCTTTTAGTAAGTACAATACAAAGGAAGAAGTAGATTTAGTCGTGGAAAAGTTGAAGGGCATGATTTAATTTATGAAGCCAATCCAATTTATAAGCCTTATACTGTTATTTGTTTGCATGATTTCATGCGCCAACAATCACAATAACACTACAGAAGGTAGCGACGATATAGATACCACTATTTTAGGTGGTTCTAATGCTCATTCAACAGAAACTTTTGAGACAGGAAAAATTATTACACATGTCATTTACAAAACTGATCCTGCGCAATCTTATGCCCTCTACATTCCCGCAAAGGGCAATAAAGAAACATTGCCGGTAGTTTATTTTTTCGATCCTCATGGAGATGGCTCATTGCCATTGGATAAATACAAAGCATTGGCAGATGTTTATAATTTCATTTTGGTTGGAAGCAATAATTCGAAAAACGGTAATGATTGGTCCACTGCAGAAAATATATGGAACACTTTGTTTGATGATACGCAAAAGAGATTAAAGATTAATGCTAAACGAATTTATCTGTGTGGTTTTTCAGGAGGTGCTAAAGTGGCCACTTACCTGGCTTTACATCACAATGAAATAAAAGGAGTAATTGCAAATGGAGCCGGGCTGCCTGAAATAATACAGGCCGGTAATTTTAATTTCAGTTTCACTGCCATTGCCGGGGAGGGTGATTTGAACATGACCGACCTGGTAGCCATTGCTAACGGCCTGGAACACACGCAGACGCGACACCGGATTATTTTCTTTAACGGAATACATGAGTGGGCTCCTGATAGTACGATGAATATTGCCTTTGAAGGCTTACAGCTTGATGCGATGCAGAAAAAAATAACTCCGATCGACAAGGAATTTATTGACAATTATATTAATATTAGTAAAAAAACAGTCGACGCATATTTGAAAGCAAATAACTATTTAAAAGCTGAAACTGAGTGTACGCTTGCCACGAACATGCTGGATGGATCATCCAATGATGTAAATTGGTTTCGGGAAAAGAAAGTTGCTATTCAAAACAATCCAACTTATCAAAAGCAATCGCAGGAAAAACAAAAATTACTGGCAACGGAACAAAATTTAAAGGATAAATATCAGCAACAATTTCAGCAGGGAGATATGAACTACTGGATTAAAACGATTAAGGAGCTTGAAGCGCAAGCTAAGGCGACAGCTCCTGAAGGCGCCATGTATCAACGCCTGGAAGCCTACCTTTCCCTGGCTTTTTATTCTATCAGCAACCAGCTTATAAAAGGCAACCAAAACAACGATGCACAATACTTTGTTGATCTCTATAAACTGGCTGATCCCACAAATAGTGAAGCGTGGTATTTCTCTGCCATACTCGACGCACGGAATAACAATGCCAAAGCCGCCGAAGCTGATTTATTGAAAGCAGTTTCATTGGGATTTGCAGATAAAAATCGTTTAATGCAGCAACCTGAATTTCAACAATCAGGGCTAACAATTAATTTATCGGAGATTGAAAACAAAATGAAATAGAACAAGTCGCAAAAAGAAAATTGAAAATAAGTCTTACCAGGAAAATTTTTATTACTACTTTTTACATAAAAAAAATTATGCCTCGTATAAACAAATTTATGAAGCTTTTGCTGCTTTTAATAATGACGACCGCTAGTTCGCAGGGCGTACATGCCCAAAGCACCTCACTTAATAATTATCACGCATGGTGGAAAGAGAAATATTTGCAAAAACCTGCAAAAAATCCAAAAGCAAAACTGCTGCCCTTGATTATAGTAAAAGGAAACAAATTTGTAAATGCGGGCGGAGAAACGATATTGTTCCGCGGCGTTTCCATAGCCGACCCTGATAAGATTTATCATGAAGGCCATTGGAATAAATTACTTTTTGAAAAAGCAAAAGACATGGGTGTGATGCTCGTTCGCATTCCTGTTCACCCTGCAGCGTGGAGGGACCGCTCTCCCCTGAAATATCTGTCATTACTGGATTCTGCAGTTAGCTGGTGTACCGATCTTGGCATGTACGTCGATATTGATTGGCATTCCATCGGCAACTTGGAGATGGAACTTTTTCAGGACGCAATGTATAACACCACACTCAAAGAAACTTACGAGTTCTGGCAAACTATAGCAAGACATTTTACAGGAAATAATACAGTTGCATTTTACGAGCTATTTAATGAACCCACAACTTATCGTGGGCAGCTTGGCAATATTAGCTGGAGCACATGGAAAAAAATAAATGAAAACATCATTCAGTTAATAAGAACATTTGACAATGAAACGATACCCCTGGTAGCTGGTTTCGACTGGGCTTACGATCTTACACCCTTGCGTGAAGAACCTATCAATGCAATAGGAATCGGTTATGTAACGCATCCTTATCCTAATAAACGGTCTCAACCGTGGGAGCCAAAATGGGAAGAAGATTTTGGTTTTGCAGCACAAAGGTACCCGGTACTTGCAACAGAAATGGGCTTTAATGTACGCAAGGGCGATCCTGAAGACGGCGCCGAAAACTATGGAACCCGCATTACTAAATATCTCGAGAACAATGGAATTGGCTGGCTGGCGTGGAACTTTGATCCTGAGTGGGGACCTCAATTATTAAGCTCGTGGGACTATGAACTTACCGGTAGTGGCAAATTTTTTAAAGCTGCTATGCACAAATAATTTCAATAAGATGAGCCCGGCACATCTTTCCCCGATTTTTAGCTTCATAATATTGATGTTGCTTTTAATGCGCGGAACTAGACTTCGATTAAGCAAAAGCTGTTGAGTAATATGACTAACAGTTTAGGCTATACGCCATCTTATATAAAACGCCAAACTTTTATAAATCAAAATATATGCAGGATTGCGGCAAAGTATGGTTGCAAAGTTACCGGTATCGATCTCACAGAAGAATTTATAAGAACAGCAAAATTGCTATCGCAAGAAACAGGTTTGCAGGATCTCACGAACTTCGTACAAGGCAATGCTTTGAATGATACCCAGGCAAAACTTTCAGGGCTTGTTAGAAATATAAAGGAAAACAGAATTGAATTACAAAGCGGAACGTATATGGGTTGATTGTGTTAAAAATTAAAAACAAAACCCGAATATATTTTTCCGTCAAAGACTTTATTTTTCGAAACTTTCACCTCGTTTATCACGAGGTTATTATCATAGATATAAGCAATCTTGAAATTTTTTAATCTGAATGAAACCGAAAAGCTTTGTTGTTTAAATGCATAACCCGTGGCAATCAAGCCGTTATTAAACGGCACATAATTTACACCTAATGATGCATCATAAAATTCATTGTCGGTGAACAGGGCATCAGCGCCAACATTGAGTCTGCCTCTTTTGTAACACAGGCCAACACCATAAGACCGCTGGTTGATATATGATTGATTTGATGAATCGGGGACAAACTGATCAGCATATAATTTGGTTCCGGCCACATTCATAACGGAAACGCCTGCCTGAAGAAAACTGTTTATTTTATAACTGAAAGAAATATCTGCGTCAATACTTTGTTTTTTAATGCTGTCATCTATAAAGAAATTATATGGAGTATTGTCAGTCCCATCCTGTTCCATCGCAAGCAGTTTTGGATTATTAAATTTCTGCCAAATCGATTTGATAGTTACACCTACACTTGCTTTGTTATTTATCTTATATGCAGGGGCCACAAAGGCCGCAAACTCTTCTAATTTTTCCTGGTGATTTACCCCGTTGAAGATATTTCCGCTACTTAAAGCACCGATGCCAATCACATCTATTTGCCTCGTCTGATCTTGTTTTGTATAGATACCACCCATCCCCACAAAAAAATGTTTAGTTAACTGATAATAACCTGATAATTTAATATTGTTCTTAAAATTAGCAAGTAAGCTAATATTGTTTGGTTTACTGGTAAATGCAATAGCAGAGGCATTCCAGTAAACGGCTTCTGAAAGGTTGCGTGAAGGTGCAAAATTGAAACCAGTATTGTCGGTATTAGTCATAGGAGACGAATGAAGAAAAATACCATACTTGACTTTCCCCGGATAAATAGCAGTTACTTTAAATAAGCCGACGTTGGCAGTAGCAGCGGCGGTGACGAGCTTCTGAAATAAATTAATAAATGAAACCGGCGCAAGGGCAGGGCTGCCGGGCGCTTTCCCGGTAATATCTTCAGGCGGTAAGCGATGAGCAGAATCCAGCAATTGCTCAGAGAGTATATCAGGAAGCTCGGCATTTTGGCAATTCTCCAATAGCTTCCAACCCTTTACTGTAACGTACAATTTAGTTGGGTCTGTATTTCGCTTATCGAGGTCTTCCGAAATGAAAATACGCTCCACCCTTTTACAACTGCTGCATTTGGTAATAATGTATAGTGAAACATCTTTGTCTTTCAAATCCTTTGCATCCCAACCTGTGTTCACCTGAAAAAAACCTTGTGGTGTTGTAGTTGTTGCCACAGCTGCCTTTGGATTAAACGATGGAATAATAATGATGTTAACTGCACCTCTCGTGGAAGTGGCTATACCATTATTCATGCAACGAAGGGTTCCCTTAATAATGACGTCTTGTGCAGACACTACGCCGTTAAGTAACACGAGCGTCGCAATGAAAAAAATAGTCGTTTTCATTTTCCTTTGGGTTTAACATTATTGACTGGTATGGGGTTTAATACGAATTCAATATTATTTTCTCCTGATTCAATCTCGAATTGTTTTGCTTTGTCCTCATAAGCAGGGTGAGAAGTAACCAGTGTGATCCTGTCACCAAAATGATAGTCGGGAATTGGTAATTCGAAGCTTCCATCATTAATCGTTTTTGCAAAGTAGGGCGTTCCATCAACACTTACTTCTACATCGCGAATAGGGCGGTCTGCCGCATCCTTAACGGTGCCGGTTATTCGAATAATTTTAGATTGATTTAGTGTAACATCAATCGGACTAAAACTGGCAAGCAGTGTATCGACAGTCAAACTTTTATACCCATCACTTATTATATTTATAATGATCTTATTGCGTAACTGGTCGTAAGGAATATCCGGGAATATTACCATTCCTTTTTCGTTTATGGATGCATCCCGCTGGTAATGCGGAAACGATAAGGTTACGTTACCCCGCGTTACAGGATTATTATCCTGGTCAAATACTCGTATGGAAAGAAACTGGTCGGTTGAACCTTTCGGTAGCATGAAACCACCTAACACTGTTAAAATTACTCCCACAACGGGGCCGGTAAACTTGTACGTAACATTTGATTGAATACCTTTTAGCGAAGCGTACGAATTCATGATGCCGAAAATAAGCGCACTCGCAGCCATGCCAAAAAGCACTAACACGAGATAAAAAACACGGTCATCCATTTTTTCGGTGCCGCTCTGTTTCATGTAATGAAAATAATAATATCCAATGAAGATAGCCGCAACAAGGCTTACAGCAGATATAGTTAAATACGTTACAGCAGTAACCGGCTTTCTTGATTGGGGTTTACCAGTAGTCATCTTACGTGATTAATAATGTTATAATTCAGTTAAGGATACCGGATAAAAATTTGGCAACAAAAAAACTTAAAAATGAGAGGTGTGGGTTTTTAGCAGGATCATTGAATTGCAGTTGAAAATTAATAAAAAAATTCGCACGGTGCAATTCATATTTATAGTAATTGCATGTTCAAAAAAATTACAGAAATACGTTTTAAGAGTAACCATCCAGCATCATCCAATGCTTAATTGGTACCAATCGTATCATAAACCACTACTTTGGTCCATAAGTGCGAACACTCTTCAACAAAATTTAAATGGACCGGATCGGTTTGATAACTATCCTGGTCTTCTTTATTATTAAAGAGTAATAACCAGGAAACGCTGTAAGTATTGTCAATAACATCGCGATTGGTATCTGCGGGCTTACCAATATGAAAATTCTTTATTGTTGAAACAACAGAAAGCTTTTTCAATCCCTCTATGAGTTGGTTAAGGTCATTTACATTTCCGGGATTTTTTAGCCAGAAATAAACGTGATGGATAAAGCCATTTTTTTCAATAATCATAAGAATTAATTTTTAGAGGTTGTTTCACTTTAGCAAAAAAAATATTTTTTAACTCCAGTCAAAGTCTACTTCCTGGCTATCCAGTTTCCATTTTGAAGGCAAAGCGTTCGTAAGCCAATCGATTGGCTCTGCAATAGGTTGCCCACGGGCTGCTTCACTAAAACTCTTTTTTATAAATTCTTTTTGTTCCTCGCCAACAGCATCAGGCTGTGCAGATATAAATAACGGCGCGCTGCTTTTTGCTAGCAGTTCCATCCATTGTTTGTTTTTACTCCATGGAATATCCTTCGTAAGACCAACGCAATCTCCATCGGCTTCGTAAAAAGTTTCGTGTTGCACCAGTCTAAAGCCTAATGTATTAACGCCCATCTTTCTTGTGCGATCCCAATCTTTTCCACTCGTGTCATCTCCTATCCTGTTTAACTCAAATACACCTGCTGATAAATGACTCATCGTATTGCAGCCTATCAGGTATATTGAACCAGCTGCTTCACGGATATTATTATACAAATTCAAAATAATCTCTGCATTGGTTTTGGTGTTATCATTAAACTGCCATCCCGGTGCTGTTAATCCGTCCTCCATTTGAAATCCCCATCGCCCAAAAATATCATAGGTGGTATAATCATGCTTTACCATTTCAAAACCCCATTGATGGTATGTGTTCCAAAGATTTTTTATCCGTTCAATATTTTCTGATATAGTAGGATCAAGCAAAGGGGTTTTTGGATCATCACGTCCGGGGATAGACGCCATTAATAAACTTTTTTTATCATTATGCCTTGCAGATAAAGGCCTCGTCCATAAACCGGGACGCATGCCAATCCTCTTTATATCATCTGCCAGTTTTTTCATGTCACCAAACTTATTATTGGATACCGCAAAATCATCACCCCAGCAACAAGCATCGGGCAGTAAGGGAGATTTTATCGCCCAACCCGCATCAATTACAGAAAAAGGAGGATTGTCTGAATCACTTGCCAGGCTTGCCATTAAAGAAGTTGTTTCCAAAATAAGCGCTGCCGAATTACTGCCATAAGCAAAATACCAATCGTTGATGCCATAAACAGGTTTCTCTGTTAATCGTGGGTTATCACACATCTGCGTACAAAATCTTCTTACAGTTGCAAACACATTTTCATTTCCTTCATTTTTTGTTGTAACAATATCTGCGGCATGCAACGTTCTGTTGTGTAACTGTACACCATTCCCTCCGGTCCTTGTATCAAGTGCTAATTGCAATTTATCGTTTGCTATTTTCCAGGAACAAATAGTATTACATCCCGTTTTTACACCGAAACATATTGTACTATTGGCATCATGAGCAATGCAATACCATGGTAATTTTTTTGTTTCATTAATTTTTTGCCAGCTTATTGTCCCATAAGTGCGTTCCCATGCATCACCAAGAATTGTTGCCGTATTTGACGTTGCATATTTCCATGAAAGCCTTACTTCTTTTAAGACCAAGGTCGGCGATTGAACGTACACTTCAATTCTATCATTCATTTTTTTTAAGTCAACAATTACATCTTTATAAACCCACTTTTGCTTATCAGATGATTGCAGTAAAATGTATTTATCTTCTGAAAGTATTTCAACACCGTCAGGCATTTGAAGAACATGAGTTTTTCTACTTCCCGCCTTTGTGAAATCGGCAATTAATAAACTTGCAAGTGAGAAAGAGGATATTTTAATAAAATTTTTTCTATGCATTCGTCGAATAATTATTTATCCAAAAAAATATACAGCGTTAATTATTCAAAATAAATTTTCACTGTTTGATACAACAACCTGTTCTGCATATATTGGGTCTGCATATTCACTTTTTCCGAATAACCCTCCAACCCAAACAAACCCGCAGCGTTTCCTTTATTGACGGCTATTTCAAGATAGTTAGCCGAATTAAATAATGCCAGCTTTTCACTCTCGTGTACATCAGCATACGTCTCACTAATCTTCTCAATTATTTCATCCCGCTTAAAAACAATTTTAAAACTTCTTCCGCGGCGCTGCTCTTCAAATTCTTCTTTAGTAATGTTGATGATTACGTTTTCGAAATTATCAATGAAGATAATTTGTCCTTCAATATATTTTGGCCCAAGCAAAGGACGCAGCGGATTTTTTGTTTCTATTGAAACACTCCCATCGCCCACTTCATCCATTGTTTTTCCATCAAGAATTTCCTGGAATGCTCTGGCAAAAACAGCAGCACAATACAACGTATTCTTTTTTTCCGAAGCCCGCAAGGGAAGCGCCACAATCTTTTCAGGAACTTCTTCAAGAATCATTGTTATTAATCCATTATCTGCACAACCTATATATTGATTATTATGGTGAATGAGTAATAAATGATCAGGTCTTTTATCAAAAAGATTTACCAACACAATATGAAAAGTATTGGGTGGAAAATTTTTTATAGCATTGCGGCAAACATAAGCTGCCTGCGGATAATTAAATGGAGAAAGCTCATGCGATATATCAACAATGTTAAAACTACTGTTAACCTGTAGCAACTGGCCTTTTACGGCTCCGGTTAAAAAATCCTGTCGTCCTATATCTGATGTGAGCGTAATTAAAGGCATTCAAATTTTGTTACTCAATTCTTAAAACTAAAAGGTAATAAAAAGCAATGAACGAAAATATTTTTACTTCACTAATTCACCGTTTTTGAAGAAAAACTTTCTCACCATTTTATCGGCTAAGGCTGGAAAAAATTTATTAAGAAATACTGTTTGCTTTCCATTTAATGTTAATACCAACGTACGCTTTCTTTTTTCAATTGCATTCAAAATATGCCGGGCGCATTCTTCCGCACTCATCATTTTTTCCTCATCCATCGGCGATTCTCCTTGTGGTTTTGCATCTTTATTCAACGCGGCATTTCTAATATTTGATGTTGTAAAACCAGGACAAACCCACATTACATTCACACCTGTTTCCAGCAGTTCTGTGCGCAATGCTTCCAGCCACCCGTTCACCGCATATTTGCTGGCGCTATAGCCACTTCTTCCGGGCAAACCCCTGTAACCCGCAATGGAAGAAACTCCAACAATTGTTCCCTTTCTTTCGATGATGGAATTCAAAGCAAATTTGGTACAATAAACGGTGCCCCAAAAATTAATATCCATTACATTCTTTAAAGTAGCAAGGTCTGTGTCTTTAAAAAGAGCCCGCATAGAAATGCCTGCATTGTTTACTAAAATATCTATGCCTCCGAATTTTTCTATCGCAGCATTTATAAATTTTTTACAATCTTCTTCTTTACTCACATCCGCAGTCATTGTAAATAAAGGGAATGCCTGGTTTTCATTTACAAGATTTTCCAGTTTTTGTTGATTGCGCCCGCAGGTGGCTACCTTTGCGCCTTCCTTAAGCATAGCTTCTGCCAATGCTTTCCCGATTCCATCACTTCCGCCGGTAATAACTACCACTTTATTTTTAAACATCTTTTAATTTATTATGAGCAAAAATAACAGAGATGGCGTTGTAATAAAAGACAATTTTTATTTTGGCTTAACCAACAATGCATATATAACATACAACCATCCCAATATGCCATGAATTATTGCCCAGAGAATTGATTTATTCCTGCTCCAGGAAACCACAACAGCAATAATAGTTCCAAGCCCAACCGACGGGCCAATGTACACAGGCTGCACATAGCCGTTGTAGTTAGATGATGTACAGGCTGCGGCCATTAGGGCGAAAAAAAATAATAACAGGAGTATTTTATTTTCCATAATTTCTTATTTAGACTTTAAGTAATTAGTAACTTTTTTAATATAACAGAATTATTCATTCACATAATCGATGAAGAAATTTTTTGTAACCCTTTTTCGAAAAATCCCCAGAACGGCTTCCTGGGCTGCATATATTTTAGTCCAAATGCCATAATGCTTTTTTCTTTAATGTAGGCAATCGTATCTTCTATAGAGTCTGTTACAAGATATAGCTCTTCATCATGGAGTGATATTGTTCCTGCTGCAAGCATGCGGCTATTGTGTTCAAGAATATTATTATAAAAATCTTTATCAAAAATGATGATCGGAAAAGTGCTTATTTTTCTTGTTTGAACCAATGTCAGTGCTTCAAAAAATTCGTCTAAAGTCCCGAAGCCACCAGGCATCACTATAAACGCATAAGAATATTTTATAAGTAACGTTTTCCTCAGAAAAAAATACCTGATATCAACCCATTTATCCAGGTATGGATTATGGTGCTGCTCCCTGGGCAAGATGATATTGCATCCGATACTTTTTCCTCCAACATCCTTTGCTCCGCGGTTTGCCGCTTCCATAATACCCGGGCCACCGCCTGTCATAATTGTGAATCCTAATTTTGCAATTTCACCGGCAAGCCTTCTTGTTTGTTTGTAATATTCATGATCTTCTTTAAAGCGTGCTGAACCAAACACCGTAACACATGGACCAACAAAGTGTAACGCTCTAAAACCCTTTATAAATTCGAAAAAAACACTCAGGGCATATTTAAAATCTTTCCACCTGTCTTGAGGCCCTTCAAGGAATTGTATTTCTGTCTTTGTTGCCATTACTTTCTTTTTGTGATTGTTATTTCCTTCTTCATTCAAACTTAATTGATTTGCGGTATCCTATACAAATATTCCCAGATTATTCTAAAATTTATGATTATTTATTAATGGATTTTTAGAAAATAAATTACGGTTATATTTTCTGGTTTAAGTATATTACCATTTCAATTCTAAAAATGACTTCAGAAGGAAAACCTAAGGTCAAACGAAATAAATTTCTGAAATTTTTATCGATACTCGGACCGGGGCTTACAACGGGAGCTGCAGATGATGACCCTTCCGGCATTGCTACTTATTCGCAAACAGGCGCACAATTTGGATATGGACAATTATGGACAGCGCTCTATATGCTTCCATTTATGATGGGGGTGCAGGAAGCATGTGCAAGAACCGGAATGGTAACGGGAAAGGGCATAGCCGCAATCGTGAAAGAACACTTTAATCCAAAAATTCTGTATACTGTTGTAGGACTTGTTGTGATTGCAAATGTTATCAACATCGGCGCAGATATTGGCGCTATGGCTGAAGCTGCAGTACTTATAATTCCATTACCGTTTGCGGTATGGACGTTACTTTTTACTACAAGCATCTTAATCCTGGAAATTTTTACAACTTATAAAGTTTATGCAAGAATATTAAAATGGTTAGCACTTTCTTTGCTGGCGTACCCTGTTACAGTTTTTATTGTCCGGATGCCATGGCTTGCAGTTCTTAAAGCAACTTTTATTCCACATATAGAATTTAATTTTGCATTCTTTTTTATCATAACCGGTGTTTTAGGAACCACCATTTCACCATACATGTTTTTTTGGGAAACGTCGCAGGAAGTGGAAGAAGTAAAAGAAAGAAACCTGATAAAAAATGGAAAACCTTTAATTCACCGGGCCAATATTCGTTCAATGCGTATAGATAACAACGTGGGAATGATCATTTCTGAAATTACTACGTGGAGTATAATGGTAGTGGCCGGAACAGTGTTGCACAACAGCGGTGTAACTGATATAAAAACGGCTGCTGATGCCGCTAAAGCAATAGAGCCCCTGGTACATTCATTCCCACATGCCGGCTATCTCTCAAAACTTATTTTTTCTATAGGTATTATAGGGCTTGGCTTTTTAGCCATTCCAGTTCTTTCGGGCTCCGCAGCTTATGCAGTGTCCGAAGCTGCAAATTGGAAATCAGGATTGAATTTAAAATTAAAAAGAGCGCATGGCTTTTATGGCATCATTACGATTGCTACGCTAATCGGATTGATCATCAACTTTGTCGGGATTGATCCAGTAAAGGCATTGGTTTATGCAGCAGTCCTAAATGGAGTAGCCGCAGTTCCCCTTATCTTTCTCATCATTAAAATTTCAGGGAGTAAAAAAATTTTAGGAGAATATAAAAGTGGTCTGCTTTCTAAAATAATTTTATGGTTCACTTTTATAGGAATGGGAACAGCCGCAATTGCTATGTTTTTTATGATAGGAAAATCTTAAGAAGTAATTAATGAAGTGGCAAGAAATAAGATCAATAATCCAATAATTTATTAATGATAACAGCAACCTTTTCTGCATTGGGCAACATAGCTTTTTCAAGAAGTATATTCATTGGCACTGCAGGCAAATTTAAAGCGCCCAATACTTCGACAGGTGCATCCAAAAAACGAAAGCATTCCTTTGAAATCCTTCCTGCCAGCGCTTCTGCAAAGGAATTATTCTCTTGTTCTTCAGTAAGCACCAAACATTTACCATGTTTTTTTACGGTTGAAAAAATCAAATCTTCGTCTAAAGGGAATAAAGTTCTCAGGTCAACAATTTCCACCTGCTTATCGAATTTTTTTGCGGCTTCTTTGGCCCAGTAAACTCCCATTCCATAAGTAATAATACAACAGGTTTCTCCATTAATTATTTTTTCTTCATCAGCACTTAAAATAATGTTAGCCTTACCTAACGGTAACACATAATCGCGGGAAGGCTCAACAGATTTCGCATCTTCTGTACCGGGAACTTTACTCCAGTAAAGCCCTTTATGTTCTAACATTATAACGGGATTAGGATCCAGGAAAGCAGCCTTCATCAATCCTTTCATATCCGCAGCATTGGCAGGATATGCTATCATAATTCCTTTAATTGAAAGAAGTAAACTTTCTACACAACCACTGTGATAAGGGCCTCCACCGCCATAGGCGCCAACCGGAACACGAATTACAGTTTGCACAGGAAACTTTCCACAACTGAGATAGCAACTTTTTGAAACTTCAGTTGACAATTGATTAATACCGGGATAAATATAATCGCCGAACTGAACTTCAACAATTGGTTTTACTCCTGTAGCAGACATGCCAACCGTTGAACCGATAATATATGCTTCCTGTATGGCTGTATTAAATACGCGGTGATCGCCAAATTGTTCAGCTAAAGTAGCCGCCTCTCTAAAAACACCACCCAGTCTGCGTCCTACATCCTGTCCATACAAAACGGCTTCAGGATTGTCTTCCATTATTTCACGAATAGCAAAAAGCGCCGCATCTACCATTAAAACTTTTTCATTTCCTGAAGGACTTCGTTCTCCTTTTTCTTCTGTTACAGGTGTCGGAACGAAAACATGCTGTTCAACTTTTGCAGGATCAGGTTCTGCTGCGGCTACTGCGTTTGCAAATTGTTGGGCAACTTCTGTTTTAGCAACCGATTCAATTTCATTTAAATCATTTTCCCCAATACCTAAATCAAGCAGCTGTTTTTTTAATTTAGGTAAGGGGTCTTGTGCTGCATGTGAAGCAAGGTCATCTGCCGAACGATAAAATTCTTTTCGAACGCCACTTGTATGATGGGCCAATAAAGGAACTTTGGCATGTACTAAAAATGGCTGTCGGTTTTCACGAACCTTTTCAACTACACTTTTCATCACTTCATAGCTTTGAACGAAGTCACTACCGTCTATGCTTATACGCTGTAAGCCTTTAAAGCCCTGGGCAAATTCTGATGCATTCATTGTACGTGCTTCATCGGCACTTACACTTATGCCCCATCCGTTATCCTGCACCAAATAGATAATTGGAAGTTTTTTTAAAACAGCGAACTGAAATGCTTCACTCACCTCTCCTTCCGTTAAGCAGGCATCGCCTAAAGAACATATTACAACAGGTAATTCTCCGTCTTTACCTTTTTTATAAAGGGGTGAATTTATAAATTCCAGGTATTGTAAGCCCTGGGCAATACCTGTTGTGGGTATAGCCTGCATGCCTGTTGCACTGCTTTGATGTATTATATTTGGTTTATCTACCCCGCGATAATTAGGATGCGAATAATATTCTCTGCCACCTGTAAAAATATCTTCGCCTTTTGCAAGTAATTGCAACATTAAAGTATATGGTGAAAAACCAAGACCTAATAAAATACTTTCATCGCGATAGTAAGGACTAATATAATCACATGGCGAGAGTTGAAATGCTGTTGCGAGTTGAATCACTTCGTGCCCCCTTGATGTTGCATGAACATATTTGCATATCTGGCGGTTAGCTTCATAAGTGTCTGTCATAGCTTTGGCAGTACACATCAAACGAAAAGCCTTTAAAAGAATTTTTTTATCAATCATATTGACTAATTGGCTAATTAGTTAACCAGCTAATTAACCAAAATTTTTTCATCTTTAAATGCTTCCCTTGGTTTTAATCCCAATAATTGAAACATGGCATTGTCTTCATCAAAAGCCGGATTGGGAGTAGTTAGTAATTTATCTCCTGAAAAAATAGAATTGGCGCCTGCCATAAAACATAAGGCCTGCTCCGCAATACTCATTTCCGCACGGCCTGCACTTAAACGAACCATTGCTGCGGGCATAATGATTCTTGCAGTAGCAATCATTCTAACCATATCCCAAATATCAACCTTAGGATTGTCCTGCAAAGGTGTTCCTTTCACCCTCACCAATGCATTAACAGGAACACTTCCCGGATGGGAAGGGAGCGTAGCTAAGGTATGCAGCATGCCGATTCTGTCTTCATGCGTTTCTCCGAGGCCGATAATACCGCCGCTACAAACACTTATACCTGCTTTGCGAACATTACCTAATGTTTTTAAGCGATCATTATAAGTGCGTGTAGTAATAATGTCTGTGTAATGATCTTCAGAAGTATCTACATTATGATTGTAAGCATATAAGCCTGCATTATATAATTTTTTTGCCTGTTCTTCGGTGAGCATCCCCATTGTGCAGCAAACTTCCATGCCCAACTCATTAACACCCTGAACCATTTCAAGCACGCGATCAAAGTCCCTGTTGTCCCTGACTTCACGCCATGCTGCACCCATGCAAAATCTTGTGGAGCCAGCATTTTTTGCTTTCTCGGCATATGCCAGAACTTCTTCTTTCTTCATAAGCGACTGCACATCTACACCGGTATTGTAACGGGCAGCCTGCGGGCAATAAGCACAATCCTCGGGGCACCCTCCTGTCTTTATAGAAAGAAGCGTACATACCTGGACTTCACCCGTTGCATGATACTCACGGTGAACAGTAGACGCTTTATAAATAAGCTCAAGCAAAGGAGTATTGTATATTTCTGATATTTCTTCTTTTGTCCAGTTGTTTCTTATTTTCATTTATATAAATTTGATCTATGAAATTTATCAAAAATAACTCAAATTAGTTTTCGGCGTAAGAGCAAGAACACTTTCATACATAAGCCTGATCGTGTTTTCCACATCATCTTTATTTATCATTTCAACGGTGGTATGCATGTAACGTAGCGGAATAGAAATTAATGCAGAAGGGCATCCATCATTTGCATAAGCAAAAGAATCCGTATCAGTACCTGTGCTGCGGCTTACCGCTCTTAACTGCAAAGGAATTTTATTTTTTTCTGCAACTTTTTCTATAACACCTAAAAGTTTATTATGAACTGCAGGGCCATAAACCAAAGCGGGGCCCTTGCCACATGAACAATCGCCTTCAATCATTTTATTAATCATGGGTGTAGTTGAATCATGCGTTACGTCTGTTATAATAGCAATATCTGGTTTAATTCTACGGGCAATCATTTCAGCGCCACGAAGCCCAATTTCTTCCTGAACTGCATTAACTACGTACAATCCATAAAGAAGTGTTTTTTTATTTTCCTTTAATAAACGAGCCACTTCAGCAATCATGAAGCCACCTATCCGATTATCAAATGCACGTCCTATAATATTTCCATAAGATAATTCATCAAAACCTTCAGCATAAGTAACAACAGCGCCAATATGAATACCTAAATCTTCTACTTCCTTTTTGCTCCGTGCACCGCAATCAAGAAAAAGATTTTCCACTTTAGGCTGCTGTTCTTTATTATCGGCATTGCCCGAACGTGTGTGTATAGCGGGCCAGCCAAACACGGCTTTTACTTCCCCTTTTTTACCATGGATTCTAACCCTTTGCGAGGGCGCAATCTGGTGATCAACCCCTCCGTTTCTTTTTAAATAAATAAATCCTTCAGGAGTAATATAATTTACAAACCAGCTTATTTCATCAGCATGGGCTTCAATCACCACTTTAAAAGTTTTAGAGGGATTAATAACTCCCACCGCAGTTCCGTAAGGATCCGTAAACGTAGTGTCCACATAATTTTTTATATAATTAAGCCACACTTTCTGTCCTCCGCTTTCAGCCCCCACAGCCGAGGGTGTATTTATATAACTCTTTAAAAATTCAAATGATTGATCAGTTATTAATGAATTTGCTTTTTTGCTTTTAGCCATAATATAAAATTCTTTTTAATTAAGTGTGCAATTTAAAACTTTAAACCGATAAGATAAACGAGCACTGCCTGCAGTAACATCATTCCATCTATGCCGGCAAGGTATATGAAATCTGAATTTGTTTTTTTAGTTATTTCTATTGTAAAAAATGTTAGTAGTGCCGAAATTAACATCGCTATTAAAACTCCCTCGTTACCGAAAAAATAAAACTGTATTATCGATAAAAACACGAACACAGCAAGTGTGATATATGCAAGGTAGTAGGATCTTTTCTTTCCCAAAATAACGGGAATCGTCTTTATATTTTCCTTCCTATCTACTTCAATATCCCTTATATCAAACAATAAGCAAAGGACGAACATGAAAACAAATCTTTTAAAAAATACAAATACAAAAATGTTTCTCTCAAAAGAATAATTTACTACCGGAAACCAGACTGTTACTAATGTCCATAGCAGCGCAAGCGTTAAGATTTTTACAAATCCATAATCTTTTATACGTCTTTTCTTTCCAAAGGGAATTATCGGCAAAGAATATAAAAAAGCGATAACACCAAGAATGCCGAGAATAATAAAATGATGTAAACGAAAACTTAAAAAGCTAAAAAAAATAAGGCCAATACCAATTGCAAAAAGAATTTTATGAAGGTTTTTATTTTTTAAAGACCATGCAAGTCTTCGCGAATTTTTTACTGCAGAAGTTTTTACAAGATAATGAAGATTGTATTGAGCAAGCGTTGCGCCAAATACAAAACAATAGAAGCTAATAATATTTAGGGGAAGGTGTAATAATAAATTCGTTTCAATACACAAGGCAACTGCACAGCCAGCAATAAAAATACTACTGAATAAAATAAATTCTACAAGCTTTTTCAGAAACACATTAATTATAGATAATGATTGTAGGAGAAGATGCAGTGTCACTAATATGGCCTGCATCATCTTTTAAAACAAAACGAAAAACGGTTGTATCATTTTGCGGGGGGCATTGTGGTGATATATCCCTATAACTGGAGCCCGCGTTATTCCCCAACGTTACTGAAATTTCTCCTTTTTGATCCTTGGTAGTAGGAAAAACCGGCAATACATAAGTCTCATCGCCATTGCTATTAGGACAGTTAGCGCTTATTTTTTGTACAAAAATATTACCGCTGTCAGAAAAGTCCCCTTCGGCATCAGTAAACGATAAGGTAAATTGCAAAAGTGCGTGTTGGGGAAGCTGTGTAGTATTTACCGATTTAAATTTTAAAGAAGGAGTAGAAGAAAATTTAGTCTTCGTACATGACGAGGTAATTATTAAGAGTATGGAAAATAACAGAGTGTATCGCATCTTTGTATTTTAATTCTTCAAATTTAAATATTAAAAACTGAATAACTTTTTAGAAATATCTAAATGGGAAGATAAAATTTTCTCAGCCAACCACTATAATTTTCAGTATATGGCTTTGGAAATGTTCAGGCTTCAGTATGAACACAACAAAATCTATAAATTATACACCGATGCGCTTCATATAAACCCGCTGCAGGTGAACAGGATAGAAGATATTCCTTTTCTACCTATTCAATTCTTTAAGACGAACCAGGTAACCACCACCAACTTTGAACCGGAAACTATTTTTGAAAGTAGCGGAACCACCGGGGAAAATACAAGCCGCCATTTTGTGAAAAAATTATCGTTGTATAAAGAAAGTTTTCTCACTGGTTTCAAATTATTTTATGGTAATCCCCGGGAACTTTGTATACTGGCGTTGTTACCCGGATATCTCGAGAGACAAAATTCATCGCTTGTAACTATGGCAGATCATCTTATAAAACTAAGCGATCGTTCTCATAGTGGCTTTTACCTTCACAATCATGAAAAACTTTACCAAACTTTAGTTCACCATGAAATAAGGAAACAACCTGTTTTATTAATTGGAGTAACTTTTGCGCTGCTTGATTTCGCCGAAAAATATTCTATAGACCTCAATTACACAACCGTTATGGAAACGGGCGGTATGAAAGGGCGAAGAGAAGAAATTACCCGTGAGGAAGTCCATACTTTTTTAAAACAAAAGCTTGGATTACAAAATATACATTCAGAATATGGAATGACAGAATTATTATCACAAGCTTATTCAACAGGAAAAGGATTATTTAAATGTCCTCCATGGATGAAGGTATTAGCCAGGGAAGAAGATGACCCTCTTGAAATAACTGCATCCCCAAGAAAATATAAACCTTCTACGGGTTTATTAAATGTAATAGACCTCGCAAATATTTATTCCTGCAGTTTCATTGCAACTGATGATGTGGGGAAATTGTACCATAATGGAAGTTTTGAAGTGCTGGGTCGGCGCGACATAAGCGACCTAAGAGGATGTAGTTTACTAACGGCAAGTGACTAATGGTTTAACAAACGAAATTACAGGCATGCGATTTGCATAGGCCTAAATACATCAAAATTTATAACAATGAAAAAACTCCTTTTTATTTTAGTTTTTGCCTTCGGCATCAGCCTTACCACACATGCGCAGGATAAGGATAAAACAAAAAACACCTCCACTGTTCCTCAAAAAGTGCATAACACTTTTAGTAAGAACAAAAAACATAACGGTTATAAAGTTAAACACCGTCATAATGGAGTAACCCACAAGCATATTGTAAAGAACGGAGAAGAAACTGACCGGATAAAAAAATAGGTTTTTCACGACCATAAACCGCATCCGAAAATGGAGCGGTTTTTTTATTTTCAAAATTGAATTATATTACTACCAAGCCTACACGAATCAATTAGTGGTTTAGTTATTTAAAACTTTTTTTCAACTGAATTTTACATAAACATAATATTGGATTATTAATGCCATCGTATCCGGTTGCATCATAAAGCTTAATTTTAAATGTGATAACTTTAAAAATTAAATTTGCTTCTACTGCATTAAAAAAGGGACGTAATTTTTAAGAATATCGGGTAGCCGAAAAGCCGTGATAAACAATAATCCAAATTATGACAATACCAATTATTATAACATTGTGTGGTTTATTACTTATCGCCTATGTATTTGATCTCACTTCTTCGTTAACAAAAATTCCTTCTGTTCTTTTATTATTGCTTCTTGGTTGGATTGTACGCCAGGTTTCGCAGCTAATGAAGATTAATATTCCCGACCTCACTGGCCTCTTACCTTTTTTAGGGACCATTGGATTAATATTAATTGTACTGGAAGGTGCGCTTGAACTCGACTTTGATAAATCAAAAAAAATAATAATCGTAAAATCTTTTTTTGTTGCCTTAATACCCATTCTATTACTTTCATTTTTGCTTGCATTCCTGTTCCAGTATTTTGAAAATATCTCCTATAAACTAAGCCTTACCAATGCTATTCCATTTTGCATAATAAGCAGTTCTGTAGCTATTTCCAGCGTTAAAAATCTTACAACTTCCAACAGGGAATTTGTTGTATACGAAAGCAGCCTATCAGATATATTGGGAGTTTTGTTCTTTAATTATATTGCATTAAATAGTGTTATCAATTTACAATCAGCAGGTGCTTTTACTGTTCAATTATTAATAATTGCGCTTATTTCGTTTTTTGCCACATTAGCCCTTTCTTACTTACTCAGCAAAATTGAACATAACATAAAATTTGTTCCTATTATTTTATTGCTTATCCTGATATACGCCATATCAGAAATTTATCATTTACCTGCGCTCATATTTATTCTTCTTTTTGGACTGTTCCTGGGCAACCTCGACCAGTTGAAACAATTTAAATGGATACAAATGCTTCGACCACGAGAATTAAATAAGGAGGTGCACAAGTTCAAAGAATTAATTGTTGAAATTACTTTCTTAATCAGAGCGTTATTCTTTCTGCTTTTTGGATACCTCATAAAAAGGTCAGATATTTTAAATGCTGAAACTCTTATTTGGGCGATTACAATTGTAGCCTTGGTATTCCTATTCCGTGCTATTCTACTTAAACTTTTTAAACTTCCACTTTCACCATTATTATTTATTGCACCAAGAGGCCTCGTTAATGTCCTGCTTTTTCTGGCAATTATACCGTCGCAAAATATCTCGTTTGTAAATACCTCTCTTGTTATACAGGTTATAATTTTAACAGCATTAATTATGATGATAGGATTAATGTTTACAAAAAATCCTGTGACCATAACCATAAAAAATGAACAAATCACAGAAACCGTCGCTGAGTAATCTAATTCTTCGTTTTAGTTTTTATTGCGGTAAATAGTTAACTAAATATCCACATTACAATTTTTCTGATGGCAACTAAAGCCATTGTTAATTGATTTTCAATTACTTGATACCTTGTAAAAGTGCTTATAAAAAAGCCATGACTCAAGGCAATTAAATATTTCTTTTCCCGTTTATAATTCAATGGCTAAGATTGAAGCTATTGCTGAATTCAAGATATCAGTTATCCAAGTTATCGTAACCTGATTCAGAATTAAATTAACCTGGCTCCTATGAATACAAAAAAAGAAAAAACCACCGTCTTATTTGTAAATAAAAATGCACAGGCGTTAAAACCCATGCAGGTTTCCAGTAAGCTTTTATTGAACTGGAAAAAATACCTCGCCGCCGTTTTATTAATCTTTTTTGGTCTTATTGGCACCATAGTATTTCTTACTTCTAATAGTATTCAACAAAATAAAATTCGGGAAGCACTTGCAAAAAGAATCCAGTCGATACACGTTTCATACGCACAGGTTGATACCAATACAATTCGCGAAAAGTTTACCACAATTGATAAAGAACTTTTAACAATAAATGGATACTTAAAAGCAAGAGGTATTAAATCGAACTTAAAGGGCCCGGAAGGTGGTGAGGCAGATAACGACATTATTTCCACCGATGAGATCAGTAATTTTTACGAAGGATATTTAAAGAAAATAATTTACAATATTTCGTATACGCCTTTGGGTTATCCTTTTCCGGGAACTATCACATCTACGTTTGGGCATCGGGAAAATCCTTTTAGCGGTGAAGGTGTAGAAACACATAAAGGAGTAGATATAAGGGGCGCATGGGGCTCTCCTGTGAAAGCTATGGCCAAAGGTGAAGTGGAATTTGCAGGACTGCGTGGCGGTTTTGGAAACTGTATTATACTAAAACACGGAAATGGTTTTGAAACACTCTATGGCCACCTCTCAAAGATTTTAGTAAACGTAGGTGAAAAAATTGATATTGGTCAGCAGATAGGTAATATTGGCTCAACAGGCCGTTCAACAGGACCTCACCTGCATTATGAAGTTCATAAAAACGGAGAAAAAATAGATCCTAAAAACTTTTTAACACTCAACTAATATGTTTAAAAAAAACGACAAACAACAGCAGGCGCTTGAAATTAACCAACAGGAAATTTCAACCATTATTGGTGAAGGATTTATTTTCACCGGTGAGCTAAGAGGATCATCAGCAATAAGAATTGAAGGAAAAATTATCGGCAATGTAATTGTTGACGGCGGCGTAATATTAGGTGAAAAGGGAAATGTTGAAGGTGATATTATTACCAAATCGGCTATCATATTTGGAACGGTAAATGGCAATGTGAAGACAACGCAATTAGAAATTAAGAAGACGGGGTTTGTAAACGGAGAAATTACTACCGATACCCTCGAAATAGAATTAGGCGCACAATACAATGGTAAATTAAATATGAAAAGGCAACCGGCACAAGCATTAGCCGAAGCATCTTAGAGATTTTAAATTTTGAATTTAATTATCCGAATTTTAAATTCGTTTTCGATAATAAAAATGCCCCGGAAATTCCAGGGCATTTTAAGTTTTAAAAAATCAAATTATTAAAAAATATACCTTAAGCCAATTTGCATTCCCCATGTGCTAAATGTAGAAATATCATTTTGATAGGGAGAAGTAACCAAAGCCTTATTAAATTCTGCAAGGTTGTAAACCGGTGTTCCATTTGCATCGATAGATTTCAAAGAAAGTGGGTTATTGATAGTATAACGATCTTTTATACCCCAATTTTTGCTAAGTAAATTTGGAACGTTGAGCACATCTACGCTAAACTCAAGCGTGTGTTTGGTGCTGCCCGCCATAATAAAGAAATCTTGTAAAAATCTTGCATCGATACGGTCATACCATGGAGTTAATGCGGAATTCCTTTCAGCATATTGTCCTTTATGTTTCCGCAGGTAGGGCGAATTGCTTACAAACTGATCGTATGCGGCCTGTTGTTGTGCGATAGTATATTTTACAGTAGTAACTCCACCTGAAGTGGTTGTAAAGTTAGAGAAAGGAACATCAGAACCTTTTGCATAAATATACATAAGGTCAGATGCATTGTTTCCATCCTTGTTAATATCGCCTCCAACTATATAGCTAAAACGTCCCTGGGCCTCGCCCTCATAAAACAACGATAAAGTGCTTGCAAAATGTTTTGCATATTCTTTCCTGTAAGAAATAGTACCCACTATCCTGTGAGGAATTGAATAGGCTGAATTATACAGTTCTTCTTCATTGGGAGTTCCCCTGTTTATAATGGACTGCCATGCAGAAGTTGCTTGTGAACCGGGGTTGGGGCTTACTTCAGTTGCCAGTGTATAAGTATAAGCTACTGAACCATAAAATCCATTAGAAAACGCTTTAGACAACTGGGCGGTACTTGAAAAAGAATATCCTTTTTTAGTATTCTCAAGAACAATTACTGACCCAACACTTGGGTTTACAAATTTGGAGGCACCCGTTTGTGATGTTGGATAATACGGCCTGTTATCTACTCCCGATAAAGTACCCGTTGGAGCAATAAGATTTGCATTACGCATTTTTACCGCATTCAAGTCTTTTGTATATAGGATGTCCACGTTAGCAGTAAAGCCATTTCCCAATTGTTTATCAATTCCTAAATTGGTTCTGAAAACCTGTGGAAATTTAAAGTTACGGTCAATCAATACAAAGCTTCCCGGCGCTTTAGCTGTAACAGTAGAAGGAAATTTTGAGAGATAAGCATCAGGGTTTGGATTAAATGTGATACCGGCTAAATCTGCAGCCTGGTTAAGTACTACGCCATTCTGATAAACACCGCTATTGCTTGGCATATTGGTTAAAAATACAAATGGTATTTTACCCGTAAACACACCTGTTCCACCTCTTAAAACTAATCCCTTTTCGTTTGGAACTTTCCACCTGAAACCTACACGTGGCGATAAAAGAATATTAGCTTTTGGCCATTTACCGGTGCTGTAACTTTTAAGGTTTCCGTTTTCGTCAGGAAATTGCAAGGCTGCAATTGCAGGGTTAGAAATCGGCTGTTTAAGATAAGTAGGAACATCGCCTCTTAACCCGTACGTAAGTTTGAAGTTGCTATTAATGTTGAACTCGTCCTGGATGTAAGCACCTAATTGACCTATTTGCAAATTCGCTGAAAATACTTTCGGTTGGCCCGGCACTAAAGAATAATTATAAGAAAAGAATGCCGGTGGCGCATCTGTAACAAAATCATTCAGGCTGTTATAAATATAATAGCTTTCTGAACCCGGCATAAACGCATTGCCTACTTTTTGATATTCATAAGTTGCTCCTGCTGTTAATGTATGTCTTCCGGCGAAATAAGTAAAATTGTCTGTGATGTCGGCAATGTTATTAACCACTTCATTGTTCCTGGTGAAAGGATCAGTACCTGCACTCATATAATTACGACCCTTAGTTACTCCCGGTACAGTTCCGTCAGCATCAAAAATTTCTATTGTAGGGAAAATGCCGGCAGGGCTGTTTCTTTTGTCATCAATATGGGTATAGGCAAACAATAATTGGTTGGAAACCCTGCTATTAAAATTGCTGTTTAATTCAAGTGTTCCTGATTGAACAACATGATCCGTGGCATAATCAGAATTAGCAAACCCGATTGATTGATCACTGTTTCTATTATTAGGCAATCTGAATTGTGCGCTTGAAGTTCCCCTGATTGTGAACCCGCCAGCGCCACTGTTGGGCACGCTGCTGCCGTTTAATGGCGATTGATCCGAACCTTTAAAATCACTATATTTTAAAACCAGTTTTTGCTTATCGCTAATGTTCCAGTCAATCTTGCCCAATAATTTACGGTTTTTGGTAACATAGTTTGGCCGGTTATCATATGTTCCGGCAGCGTAAGCATATTTAGATTTTAATACAGAAGCAAATTTATCCAGCGAATCTTTTGGTGCCGCAGACGGAAGTCCCGAAGCTGAAGATCCGGCCGGCACGTAGTCGTTTCCGTTAGGTACAGATTTGTTTTCCCATTCGGCATTTACAAAGAAAAATAATTTGTTCTTGATGATTGGCCCCCCAAGGCTGGCGCCATATACTTTATTCTTTTGTGGTGTTTGAGTAAGGTCTACATTTCCAACATGCTTACCGTTAAAACTCTGATCCCGGTAAAAACCATAAGCCGTTCCGTGAAAGGTATTAGTACCACTCTTTGTTATTACATTTAATCCTGCACCTGTGAAGCCTGATTGCCTCACATCATAAGGGGCAATGTTTACAGAAATTTCATCATAAGCATCTATTGATATCGGACTGGCGCCTCCTCCTGGTTGTGGGTCTGTAGATAAACCGAAGTTATTGTTCAAATTAGCTCCGTCAATTTGCAGGTTATTAAATCTTCCGTCTCTGCCTGCAAAACTATTGCCACTACTTGCTTGTGGAGTAAGCCTCGTAAAGTCCGTTATGCTTCTTGATATAGAAGGTAAAGTAGTAATTTGCCTGGCATTAAACACAGTGCTGGCACCGGTTTTGGCGTTAGCCGAACTTCTTCCACCGGCGATAGTTACCTCTTGTAATACGGTGGTACTGGTAGCGAGCGTAATATCAGTTGAAAAAGGTTCACCAAGGTTTAAGGTAACATTATCTATAGTTTGAGTTTTATATCCAACATAGCCTACTGTTATAGTGTAAGGTCCGCCAACTCTTGTGTTGGGAATTGTGAAGTTCCCGTCTTTTTTTGTGATGGTCTGATATTTTGTGCCGGAAGGCTGATGCACCGCTTTAACCGTGGCGCCATCTAATGGGCTTCCTGTATCAGATTTTACAAATCCTGTTATGCTACTGGTAGTAACCTGGGCATTAACAGAAAATGAAATAAAAGCAAGAATTATAAATAGTAATAGTTTTCTAAGATTCATGATTATAGTTTTAGTTTTAAGCCGCAAAGGAAATAAATAAAATGTTATTTGTGATCATCATTTGTTAACATTTATTAACATTTGCAAGGCAAGCTTTGCACTGCAAAAGCTGCTTTTAGTATATTAATAAATCATTAAGACATTCTCAACATTTTACGAATTAAGCAATTTTCGCGAGCTCCCTTAATTGTGGATTTACATTCATTTATCTTTGCAAAATAATTATGCAATATGTTAGATACAATTGAAGCGGCTATTGAAGATATAAAAAACGGGAAACTCGTAATTGTTGTAGACGATGAGGATCGTGAAAATGAAGGAGACTTTATTACCTCTGCAAAAAATGTAACTCCTGAAATTATAAATTTTATGAGCAAGCATGGCCGTGGCCTTATCTGTGCGCCTCTTTCGGAAAAAAGATGCGATGAACTAGGACTTGACCTTATGGTGAATGAAAATACCGCTTTGCATGGAACACCCTTTACGGTAAGTGTCGATCTTCTCGGCAATGGATGTGCTACCGGAATTTCTGCCCATGACCGTGCCAAAACCATCCAGGCATTAATTAACCCCGAAACAAAACCAACAGAACTGGGAAGGCCGGGGCACATATTTCCGCTGAGAGCAAAAAACGGCGGAGTTTTAAGAAGAACCGGCCACACCGAAGCAACAATAGATCTTGCAAAACTTGCCGGCCATGGAGATGCTGGTGTTTTAGTCGAAATAATGAATGAAGATGGCACAATGGCCCGGCTCCCTCAGCTTAAACTCATTGCTAAAAAGCATGATTTAAAGATTGTTTCAATTAAAGATCTAATTGCTTACCGCCTTAAAAAGGAAACGCTTATTAAAGAAGATGTACGGGTAAAAATGCCCACAAAATATGGCACTTTTGAACTGATAGCATATAAGCAACTTAACACAGGAGAGGAACACATGGCACTCAAAAAAGGCGATTGGGAAAAAGATGAAGCGGTATTAGTTAGGGTTCACTCCAGTTGTATGACCGGCGACATTTTAGGCTCCCTGCGTTGCGATTGCGGAGACCAGCTACATGCGGCAATGAAAATGGTAGAGGAAGCGGGAAAAGGTGTGGTGCTCTATATGAACCAGGAAGGAAGAGGAATTGGCCTACTAAATAAACTAAAAGCGTATAAACTGCAGGAAGAAGGTTTTGATACCGTTGAAGCAAACATAAAATTGGGCTTCGGAATGGATGAAAGAGATTACGGCGTGGGAGCACAAATATTGAGGGAACTTGGCATTTCTAAAATAAAACTCATTTCCAATAACCCGAGAAAGAGAGCAGGTCTATTCGGCTACGGGCTTGAAATTGTGGAATCTGTTCCCATTGAGATTACGCCCAACCAGCATAATAAAAAATATCTTACAACAAAAAGAGATAAGCTGGGGCACAATATTTTACAAACCGGTAAAATATAATTGCATCAATTAGCTGAAGTTGTGTCAATAACCCGCTTGTTGATCCTTCTTTTTTGATTGGTAAAAAACTCGGTGAATGTATCAAATTCTTTCCTGTAGGAAAGCTGAACACCCGTTCGGTTGCGGCGGGTAATACCTGATATATCCCCAAGGTCTGCGTCGCTGTGGTTAAATCCAATTACCCGCAGCCTACCATCCGGGGAAATTAAATATTCAAACGATACATCCGGAGTAAACAAAAAATTAGCGTTGGAATTAGAAGCGCCTTGCGCAAGCCGGTAATCCACATTGCCGCCAAAATTAACCAGCAACCTGTTTTGAAGAAATGCAGTTTTCACACCAAAATTTCCAACATTTTGTATTTCTTTTTGCGTACCGCCTTTTTGAAAATTAAAATCTGATGTATTTATATTGGTATAAAGATTAACCGAATTTGTATTCAGCAATTTTTGCAGCCAGGTATTGAGTGAACTGGAAAGAGTAGATGACAATATCTGGCCAACACTTCGTGTTACAAAATTTCCTGTATTGTTACCCGTGAGCAATCCCTGCTGGCTGCTCATAAATGTATTAAAAAGTAGCAGGGATGTTACCTGCCTGTTCAATTCATTTTGATCGGATTGGAAAGTTTTTAAATATTCAATCGCGATTGGATCAGACTTTAAGGCATTGTCAAAAGGAAATTGAAATTCAAATGTGGGCGTAGGCTCTCTTAATGTTCCTCTTAATTTAAAAATTATATCAACATCTCCCTTTACTGAACTTCGCCCGGCGCTGGTAGGTATGTTGCTTAAATCTACGTTAGAAGCCCTGTAAATGGCGTCGATATTAAGGTTGGCAAGATAAGGATCCCCTTGCCATTCAATATATCCTTTTTGTAAATTGAATGGCGTCTTTAAAAAAGTTTGAAAATTAAAAGTGTATTGCCCCTCTTCTATATCATACCTTCCTCTTATGGTTAAAGGATCTCTTGTTCCTGCCGTAATATTTAATTTCCCATTTCCCTGTGCTTTTATAACATCCCCGGTAGTTTCATCCAGTATTACATCAATTTTTGCGTACGGGTTTGCCGTTATCGCCATATCAACTTTTATATTTGAGCTTTTACGCGATACAAGATCAGCTTTCATTTCACGCCCAAATTTTGTAAACTCGATATAATCTAATGGCCCAGTCTCAGCGGTTTCCCCGGTAGGTAAATAAATATGGCTGCTATCTGTTGGCTGCCCTCTTATACTCATTTTCATATCAGTCACAAAACCATTAAGAGATAACTCAGCTTCGCCTACCAAGCTTCCATAAAATTCCTTGTTGTCTTTTGAAGTTGTATTTAATAAAACAAATTTTGCCGGCCCGTTTCCCCTTGGATCAGTTTTTAAATGCAAATCATTAAAGAAAAAATTATCAAAAAAGCTATGATATAATTTTCCACTTACTGTAGCAGTATTATTAAGCGTATCTTTTATTTTAATCGTTCCAAAATCAATTTCGTCTGGGTTAAAAGTTATAAGCGTATTATTTTCCAAAATATAACGGCATTGCGTGTAGTCTACCGTTAGTGATGTGCTGTCAAGCCGCACTTTGCCCGTAAGCTTTGTATCTGCAGTGGTACCGGAAATATGCAAGTCGCCGGTAGCTCTTCCTGAAATGTTACTGAAAATATCACCCAGGTATTTATCCAAAATATTAATGCCGGAATTATTAAGTGTAATAGTTCCATTTAGTTGATTACTGCTTGAATCGTTAGGCGTATAAGCGAAGTCGCCCAAAAAATTATATAAACTATTGTCTGAGACAACATGAGCTTTTACCTGGCCCGAAGCTGAGATGTATTCTCCACTGGTTGATAAGATTCCAATTGAATCACCTTCAAAGTGAAACTGTTCTGTTTTTGTGTCGAAGTTTACAGCAAGTTTTCCAAACGGATCTGCAATGCGAATGCTGCCGCTCATAAATCCGTTTATCTTAGGTGTCTTAAAAAATAACGGGGCAAAATCAGCAATGTCCAGCTTTTTTATTCCTATCAAAACGTCGTTGCCTGAATCTAAGGCTGACGGTTCGGTATAAACGCTTATTTCCTGGCCATCGTGATCAAACTTAACATTACTGGCAAGCAGTGTATTTTTATTGAGTTCAAGAATACCACCTTCATTAATTGTCCATTGCTTTTCGTTTATTGTAAAGGTTGATGAGTTAAACATCAGCCTGAAGCCATTTGAATTTGTAACAACCTTGGCAGAGAGGTTCGCAGCATTTAATGTTTTGTTGGTAGACGTATTTATTACTACATCCGAAATATCGTTATGAGCAATAACCTGCAATTTTGTTCCGGGTGCATGTAAGCTGTCGTTTATAATTACATCATCAATGTCGCCGTTAAAAGCAAGGGTGTCTTTCGTTCCGCGGCCAGCGAAATGAATATTATTAAAACTTACATTACTGAAATTAAATTGCGGCACGTCTGCCTGGACGTTTAAAATATTTTCGGCTACATTAATATTTCCTATAACAATCGAATTATCCAGTCCGCTTAATTTTTTATTTATAAGGGCAATGTAATCACTCACATTTCTTGTTTTAACCAAAAAGGTAAAATCCTGGTTTTCTATTTTTCGTCTAGGCTTATTGATATAAGCAGGATAATACCGGTTGAGAAATAACTGGAATGCATCAGGTAATTCAAGAATCTTAAAATTGCCGTTTAGCGTAATTTCCAATTCATTTGTTTGCAGGGCTAAATATTTCTTTCCATATTGAACAGAGGAATTAATTGTGAGTGAATCAAAGGAGAGGTGCTGGTCATTATCCAGCAAAATAGCATTATAAATTTTTGCTGATCCCAAAAAATTATCAATATTATTTCCTGTAAAGTGAAGATTAAAATTACCGGTTAAAGAAATACTATCATTGGTAAATCCCAGGTTTTGAAGGTTTAGCCGTCCAACACTCGCATTCAGGTTAAATTCAGGATCTGTTCTGCTAAAGTTAATTGAACCGGAAAGTGTGTCAATTTTAATGTTAGGATCATCAATACTAGCATTACCCGAAAACAATTTTTTACGGAAATTCCCATGCGCAATTATATTCGTGTAGGCATATCCGTTAAAAATTACGCGGCTTATATTTCCGTCAATACCAATATCTACATCTTTCGCATTAAACCCTTTACCATTTATTTTTCCATTAAATGCTATGGTACCAATCTGGCTGTTCATAATAAATTTCCCCAGTTGAAAATTATCAGTTGAAATGGTACCGTTATAAACAGGGTTGCCATCACGCGGAACTTTCATCTGCACATCTGTTTGCAAAGTTCCAATGTCGGTCTGCAACGTTCCATAGGTTACAAAGTCGCGGATGAAACCGGTGTAGCTTCCGGTAAATTTAATATTGCCAAAGGCGCTTAAATTGGGATTGGTAATATCTTTAAGCGCGGGAATAAGGCGGGCCAGCTCATTATAATTTGTTCTCATATCCCTTGAGCGAAAGTCGATGAATGTCTGGTCTATATCTGGCAGTCCGCGTAAATTTATGTCACCATCCAGGTAATTATCATCACCTGCTTTTATAATCATTTTTTTGGCTGACAGATTATCTATTGTTCCTCTGGCAGTTCCACTCAATACAAAATTTTCCTTCCATGTGGCAGCATCGGGCGCAAAAAAAGCAAGGTCATCACTATTTAATTCACTTTTTTCAAACCTGCCTTCAACGGTTACTTTGTGCACAAAATCCTGCATGTCATCATTGAAATTTTTATACCGCATGGAATAATAATTTGTAAGATGACTTTTACTCGTAACCAGATCGAATTTATTAAACTCCATGATAGTTGGCGTAAACTTAAACTCAGCGGCAATATTCTTAATTGTAAAACCGCTTCTGTCTTTACACGAGAGTTGAATGTTAGCTTTTAAAGTATCTTGTAAAAAACTGAAATTTTTAAAGCTTCCATTAATGTTTGAAATAATGATATGCTGGTCGTCAAACTGGTTAGTATAAACCGGCCGCACTGTTTGCTGTTCTATAGCTAATCCTCCATCATTAATCTGCAAATTTTTTACTGCTATCTTCCATCCATCAGTATTCCATTGCAAGGTGTCTCTATTATCCACTTCGGCTAACGGGGCAGCAGCGGCAACGGTGGTATCTTCCGGCTCGTTGCCATCATAATCATATTGTGAAAACAGCGGATGGCCGATGGTAACAGATTTAATATTAATAATATGATTATTTAAATCAAAGGTATCTGCGTTACAACTAAAATTGTCTAATGATACAAGCAGGTTGGTTCCTTTCCATTCATCCTTTTGCCACACTTTAATCCTGTTCAATTGAATTTCTTTTAAATTCAATTGAACAGCGCCCGAGGAAGTATCTTTTGCTTTTTTCGGCCCTGAAAAATAATCCACTAAGAACTGGTAATTCCAGGTAGCATCTTTCCTGTTTAAATTTATCACTGCATCATCAAGACCAATGTATTCAAGCGTGATATTATTTTTAAAAAAGAACCAATCAGTAAGGCTCACTTTTACAGCACCTGCGTACAACAATGTGTCGTGTTTTTGATCAAGCACTAAAGTTTGTTCTAACAGCATTTTATCAAAAAGCTCAAAATCCACATGCTTAATAGAAACGGTAGTATGGAGGTCTTTAGAAAGACGATGAGTAACCCTGCGAACGATATAATTCTGAAAAAAACTTGTATGCAGTAAAATCCAAAGCACAAATATCAGTGCAAAGAATGCCAGCAAAATTCTTAAAGATATTTTATAAACTTTTTTCAGGAGAAAAAATTGATTGGCAAAAATAATCAAACGACTGCGTTAGCCAAATGAAGATGCGTTAATATATAACAAAACATTTCCTTTTTATAAGTTTCTGGAAAGCCTCATCAATAATTAATAACCTGCAGCGCTGTCGTCGCCTCGCCCGTCACCAACAGCAATTAATGAGCCGCCAGGCTTTACCATAATTACTTCTGTTCTTCCGATACCCGATTTTATTACTATTTTATATCCTATTTTTCTTAACTCATCCGCCACATTTTTGTCAAAAGTATTTTCAATATAGAGTTCATCCGGCAACCATTGATGATGAAACTTCGGCCAATTAACTGCGTCTTCAGGACTCATATTAAAATCGATGATGTCAATCAATGTTTGATATACACTCGTTGGAATCGTTGTGCCGCCCGGCGTTCCCACAATAATCCATGGTTTATTATTTTTTAAGACTATCGTTGGCGTCATACTGCTCAACATTCTTTTATGGGGAGCAATCGCATTGGCCTCAGCGCCCACAGCGCCAAACATATTGGGGACTCCTGGTTTTACACTAAAATCATCCATTTCATTATTTAGTAAAAAGCCGGCGCCTGCTACCACAACCTTACTTCCGAACCAACCATTTAAGGTCGTTGTTTCAGAAACAGCGTTGCCTTCTTTATCAATTACGTCGAAGTGCGTGGTTTCATCGCTTTCTACATTTATTACACCTTCCTTTGTATCCTTACTGTTGCCTGCTTTCCCCGGCGTATAATCACGTAATCTCTTTTTTAAATATGCATCGCTTACCAAAGTTTTTACCGGCACTTTTACAAAATCAGGATCGCCTAAGAACTTTGCCCTGTCTGCAAAAGCACGGCGTTCTATTTCTGTCATCAATTGCACTGATTGGGGAGTTTCAAATTTCATTTTGCCAATATTTTCAAAAACGCTCATCTTCATCATTTGTTCTAAAATAATTCCACCGCTGCTGGATAAAGGCATTGTTACAACTGTATTTCCTTTATAATTAAAAGATAAAGGTTCACGTATGATAGGTTTATAATTTTTCAGATCATCTTCGGTAATAATTCCATTCCCTCGGTTCATTTCTTCCGCAATAAGCTTTGCAGTTTCACCTTCATAAAATCCTTTAGCGCCGTTATCTCTTATTCTTTTTAAAGTATTGGCAAGATCTTTTTGAACAAGCGTGTCACCTGCTTTCCATACTTCATCCTTTACAAAAATTGGAAGTGTTGTATTTAATTTTATAAATTCATTTTTCGACCCATTAAAACTTTTTGCTTCTGCATCTGATATCACAAACCCTTTTTCCGCAAGATCAATGGCAGGTTGTATTAATTTCTTAAAAGGAAGTCTTGCATATCTCATAGCTGCGAATATGCCGGCAACGGAACCCGGCACTCCCACTGCAAGATATCCGTCCTGCGATAAATGCATTTGTGCATTACCGTTAGAATCAAGATACATGTCCCGCGATGCTGCGCCCGGAGCCACTTCCCGAAAATCAATGGCAACATTTTTACCATTCTTTAAATGTACAATCATAAAACCTCCACCTCCAATATTGCCTGCACCGGGAAACACCACAGCCAAAGCAAGTTGGGTTGCAATTGCTGCATCAACGGCATTACCTCCTTCCTTTAAAATATTTACTCCCACCTGGCTTGCCAACGCGTTCGCGGAAACTACAGCGCCATTTCTACAAATAATTTGTTTTACAGGATGGTAATTGTAAGGATTTAAATTTGATTGCTGGGCATACGTGAATTGAACGGAACATATAAAAATAACCAGCAAAAAAAGAAGAGGGGGTTCTTTCATTATAAAATTTCATCGAATTTAAGTCATTAGAATAAAAATAAACTTTACCGGATAATGGTGTTTACAATATCCTGTTATTGTTTTTTATTTAAGCGGAGGCACTTAAAAACTACATTCCCTTATTTTCGTAGAATAATTTTTAAAATATGCGCAAAATCGTTTTTTTATTTTTCACTCTTCACCTTTCATTTTTTGCTTTTGCTCAATCGCCTGAAACTTATACCTCTTCAGAAGTTTTTCAACAAATAAAAAAATTAAATGTTCTTGCATCTGTCTTGTATGTTGGTGCGCATCCTGATGATGAGAACAATGCATTGCTTCCTTATTTTGCCAAAGAAAAATTGTGGCGTACAGCTTATTTAAGTTTAACGAGAGGCGATGGCGGACAAAATTTAATTGGTGATGAACAAGGCATAGAACTCGGCTTAATACGCACCCAGGAATTATTAGCTGCAAGACGTGTTGATGGAGCAGAGCAATATTTTACCAGGGCGTATGAATTTGGTTTTAGTAAAAGCGCCGCTGAAGCATTGCGCATCTGGGATAAAGAAAAAATATTAAGTGATGTTGTTTGGGTAATAAGAAAGTATCAGCCCGATGTTATTATAAAAAGATTCCCTCCTGATAAACGTGCGGGGCATGGCCACCATGCAGCATCCTCTATTTTAGCACAGGAAGCATTCACTGCTGCTGCTGATCCGACTAAATTTCCTGAACAATTTAAATATGGTGTAAAACCCTGGCAGGCAAAAAGAATTTTATGGAACACTTATAATTTTGGCGGAAACAATACAACCAGCGAGGACCAGTTAAAAATTGACATAGGCGGTTATAATCCCCTGATAGGAAAAAGTTACGGCGAGCTGGGTGGCGAAGCAAGAACAATGCATAAAAGCCAGGGAGAAGGAAGGCCCAGAAGAAGAGGTGAATCGTATGAGTATTTTGCAACAACAGGCGGAGAAGCGCCAAAGAATGATTTGATGGATGGAATTGTTACTGACTGGAAAAGAATACCCGGGGGCGAACCGATAGAAAGTATGATTAATGCTATCATTAGTAATTATAATATTGCTCAGCCCGATTTATCAGTGCCATCTTTAGTAAAATTATACCAGGCAATTAAAGCATTGCCGGAAGATAACTGGCGAAATAAAAAATTGGATGAAGTAGAAGAAATCATTATTGAATGCAGTGCGCTATATGTTGAAGCAACATCATCACAATCGCAGGTAGTGCAAGGCGGAAACCTGAGCATCTCTTTTAATTTAATTAAAAGAGAAAATGTAAATGTGTCTTTTAAAAATATAAGTGTTGAAAATTTTGATTCATCATTTTCAACAGCTTTGCCTACCAATCAAAATGTTAACATCAATAAAACTTTAGCTGTCGCTGATGATAAAAAAATATCACAACCTTACTGGCTCGTGTACCCGCTAAAAGGCGGGACATTTGATGTAAGAGATCAGACGTTGATTGGTAAAGCAGAAAATGCCCCTTCGTTTGAGGCATCATTTTTAGTAAATATTGATGGTGAGGATTTTACTATTAAAAAACCTGTTCAGTATAGATATATTGATCCTGTAAAGGGCGACACTTATGAGCCAATACCGGTATTGCCAAAAATTGAGTTGAGTTATACGAAGGATAATTTCATTTCGTTGAATGGCGCTCCTGTAAAAGCCATTATTCATTTAAAGTCAAACTTAGATAATTCAGAAAGTTATAAAGTTCTGCAGGATTATTCGAAAAACTGGGCCACCGATATTCCATCTATTACTTATGATACAAAAGGTAGCAAGGAAGTTTACAAAACAGCAACTTTCACATCAAAATCTAATGAAACAAATAACTCAGAAGAAATATATTTAAAGACCAGTGATGGCAACTATAACGGTTACACGAAAACAATTTCATACAATCATATCCCCACCATCACTTATTTCCCCGAAGCAAAAGCAGATATTGTAAAGCTTGACATAAAGATCGTCGGTAAAAAGATAGGTTACATTATTGGCGCGGGCGATAAAGTACCTGATGCATTAAAAGATATGGGCTATGATGTAACAACTCTATCAGAGAAAGATATTACCGATGAAAATTTGAAGCGATACGACGCCATCATGACTGGAATAAGAGCGTATAATTTATATGAATACTTAAGTGATAAAAATGATGTATTGATGCGTTACGTAAAAAACGGCGGCAACATGATCGTTCAATATATGAAGAGCAACCAGGTAGGTGATAAAAATATAACGGTCGGCCCCTACCCTTTTAAGATCAGTTCCGGTTCACGTGTTACAGAAGAAGATGCCAAAGTAAATTTTTTATTGCCGGCTAATCCTGCATTAAATTATCCGAATAAAATAACGGAAAAAGATTTTGAAGGCTGGGTGCAGGAAAGGAGTACTTACCAGGCCGTTCAGTTAGATTCGCATTATGAAACACCGCTCGGCATGCATGACGCGGATGAAGAAGAAAGCAATGGAAGCCTTGCCATTGCAAAATATGGGAAAGGCAACTTCGTGTATGCGAGCCTTGTTTTCTTTCGCCAACTACCTGATGGCGTTCCGGGCGCTTACCGCCTGATGGCTAATTTAATTGCGTTACCAAAAAATAAGTAAGAGAATTTAATGAAATAAAATTGCTGATATGTTGTCTTCTGAAAAAAAGTATTGGAATAAGTGGTACTTACTGGTGCTGGCATTCCTTTTATTTCAGATTATACTATATTATTTTCTTTCAGTTTATTTTAATGGCGGATAGATTTATTCCACAATTAAATTATCACAACAGGTAAGGCTTATGAGTATTATTGATTGGATAGTTCTGATTACTTCACTTACGACCATTATTTTTTATGGAGTTTATAAAAGCCGTACAACTAAAAATCTAGATGGGTATTTTTTAAGCAACCGCGATATGCCATGGTATCTTGTGTTGTTGAGCATTATGGGAACCCAGGCGAGCGCTATCACTTTTTTAAGCGCACCTGGCCAGGCTTATACAGATGGCATGCGTTTCGTTCAATACTATTTCGGACTGCCATTAGCCATGATCGTTATATGCGTTGTTTTTGTACCTGTTTTTAATAAACTGAAAGTTTATACCGCGTATGAATTTCTAGAAAACCGCTTCGATCTTAAAACAAGAACGCTCACTTCATTTCTGTTCCAAATATCCCGTGGCTTATCAACCGGCATCAGTATTTATGCCCCTTCATTAATATTAAGTTCATTGCTTGGCTGGAACATCTATGTCACCAATATTATTATGGGTGGCTTACTAATTATATATACAGTAAGTGGCGGCGCCCGGGCGGTCGCTCATACTCAAAAATTACAATTGATTATAGTATTTGCAGGCATGTTTATAGCCGGTTATATTGTTGTTCATCTTATGCCTGAAAATACCGGCTTTATTGATGCATTGCACATCGGAGGTAAAAATGGAAAAATGAATATCATTACTTCAGGAAGAACCGCGAATGGTTTTGACTGGAAGGATAAATACAATATCTGGAGTGGAATAATAGGGGGCTTCTTTTTAGCGCTTTCTTATTTCGGTACTGATCAAAGCCAGGTTGGCCGTTACCTAACAGCAAAGAATAACCGGCAAAGTAAAATGGGATTATTAATGAATGGCATTGTGAAAGTTCCGATGCAGTTTTTAATTCTATTACTGGGCGTATTGGTTTTTTCGTTTTACCAGTTTCATAAAGAACCCATTTATTTTAACGAAACGCAGGTGGAACTTGCAAAAAAAACTCCGTATAAAGATTCACTTATAGCGCTTGAATCCAATTATGCAAAAGTTGCGCCCGCTGCTAACGCTGAAAAAGCCGCAATTAAGGCCAAGTACAAAAATATTTTGTCAAGTGCTTTGCCTGGCCAGGAAATCAGTGATACCAATTATATCTTTTTAAGATTTGTGCTGGATTACTTACCAAAAGGCCTTATCGGCCTATTGATAGCAATAATCTTTTTATCCGCATGGGGAAGCATCGCTGCTGCATTGAATGCATTAGCGTCGTGTACGGTTGTTGATATTCACAAAAGATTTTTTAAGAAAGAGCTTACGCCGAAAATGGATTATGACCTGGCAAAAGTTTATACATTGGCGTGGGGCCTCTTCAGCATTGCAGTTGCTGAATTTGCAAGCAATTTAGGCAATAGCCTTATTGAAACTGTAAATATCCTTGGCTCATTATTTTATGGAGTAATACTAGGCATTTTTTTAGTAGCATTTTGGATTAAGGGTATAAAAGCTAATGCAACCTTCTATTCATCGGTTATCTCAGAAATATTTATTATAATTATTTATAAAGCAGATGTGATTTCTTTTTTATGGCTGAATGTTATAGGAGCGCTGCTGGTAATAATTTTCGGGTATGCCATACAGTTATTTATTAGAAAAAAACAATCACAGCAATAAGGATTTCTACGGCAAGCCCACCGTCTTCTTCATCCCGGTAAAAATGGTTTTCCAGATAAGATTGAAAAAAGATTTCTGCACATCACGATCAAAGTGAGGAGTTTCCTTACGCAGATTTCCATTCTCAGGGTTATTATTTTTCACAATTATATTTGCTACCAGGCTGGTGAGGCCTTTCTTTTTAATTTCTTTGGAATCTTTATCACGCTTTAATACATCAACTTTTAGCTTGTTATATTTCATAACAAAGTCTCCTTTCGCAATTGTGTCATTGCCGGTAAAATTGAAATCTATCGCATTTATTTGGCCTGTATTCAAACGCATTAAAGCCATTGGCACAGACACTTTATTTAACGATAGTGCGTCAAAAGCAGATACATGACCTGTTGCGATAAAACTCCCAGTATTGCTATTTAAAAAAAATTTGAACGTTCCTTCAGCCGGAATTTCATTTAGTATTCTGGTTTTATATGAAATGGTTGTAACTCCATTTCTTTCTATTGCATCTTTCACGTTAGTAATATTCGAAATATTAATTGAAGTACCATTAAACGTAACTACACCAGAGCTGTCACTTATTTTTTCATGCTCTGTATATTGTATAAATGCATTTGATAAAGTTGCGTGAGAAATATTAACAGGCATATTCGCCTTGCCAAGCATTTGGGATGGATAATTACCCACTTTATTTTTGCCACTTAACGGCTTTCTGATATCGCGGTAAATTTTTGCAGAAATATTATTGACAACCAAATCAGATGCAAATATTTTTTTATCCAGCAGATTTTTCATGTCTATATTCTTCAAAGAAATATCTTTTAAATCCACTTCATAACGGTCTTTTTGAAAATGAGCTTTATTAGCAAATGCCTTTTCACTCAATAAAGGTTTTATACCAACTGAGGCAATCTTTAATTGTTTATGCAAAGAATTAATAGATGCATTTCGGAAAGTATAATTGTAAAAGCCGTCTTTGGAATTCATTGTTATATTATCGGTGGTTATTTCAACTTCCTTGCTATAATCCAGCGGATTATTTTGAACATCTATAACCTCATCGGCTTTTACTTCGTTTATTGTCACAGCTATATTGCCGATGCTTATACCACTTTTTTTGCGGGGTATAAATGAAATTTTGGGAAAGCCCAGGTGTGTCATTTCAATACTGTAAACATGCCTAAAGCCGGTGGTATCTTTCTTCTGCTGATTATTATCACGTGGCATTTTTAATTTTTTTAAGGGTGGCTGGTATACAGAAATATCTTTACATTGAATAGTATCGACGATTATATTTTTATTTTTTACAAACTCATTAGCATCAATACCTTTAAGAACAAGATTACTTGCACGCAATAATTTACTGCTGTCACCATTGGAACTTTCAAATCGGTTTACGTCTATGTTACCAAAAGAAAGTAAATTATCTGCGCCCGAATAGTTCAAATTTTTTACCCGGATCTCAGGTCTTGAATTATCATATTCTACAAAAGAAGCAACCTGCAATCCGATTTGTTTACAAAATAATGTACGTGTTGTATCAAGGTTATGGGCGCTGTCAACCAGTACATCAGTTAATTGAATATTACCATTGGTGAGATCAAATACTTTTCCCTTTTCAAAATAATTGATTCCTTGTATATGCACATTATTGATGAAAACGCGGCTTACCTGTATGCGTTTCAGGTTGCCAAGAATTTCATTATAAATTGAAGTAGCTTCTTCATTAATGTTTGTTTTCTTTTGCAAAGGTTTTATAAAATAAACGACTACATCGGGGTGATCAATTATCACGGAGTCGCCTTCCATCTGCTTTCCCAGCAAAGCTTTATCTGTTTTAACTCCGTTTACTTTTAAGGTTGAAATGGTAATATCCAATAAAATATAAGGAAGATCATCCAGCTTTGTTCTTTTAATAATAGTTGTATCCGGCCCTATATGAATGTTTTTAAGATATGCCTCTCCCGTTATCTCATCAAAATAAAGTGAATCATATTTTATTTTATAAAGGCTGTCTGTTTGTTCTGAAACGGTGCTTTTAAGTTTATCTCTTGCAAACCGATACTTATTATTTTGCCAAACAAAATAAAGAGAAACAGCAACAAGAATAACTCCTAAGATTATAAATAATAATTTCCGGGATATAGATTTAATGATATTTCGTAGGTGCATACTAAGGTTTGATGAAAGGTAGTGTTCTATTTGTATAACATAAATTTAAAGTTTTAGTTTTGAGATATATATTGAAATTTTTATGAATATAGATTATAACAGGAATGAAGATGTAATGAAACTTTCTTTGAGCAACCTAAAAAAATTAGTTACTACAATTGAAGAAGGAGGCGGAAAAAAAGCGATAGCAAAACAAAAAGAAAGAAATAAGTTAACCGCCAGGGAACGTATACACTACCTGCTCGATGATAAAAAACCTTTTATTGAAATTGGTGTCTTTGCTGGCTACGGGATGTACGAAGATTATGGCGGATGCCCCGCTGGTGGCACTGTTGCTGGCATTGGTTATGTAAGTGGCAAGCAATGTATTGTTATTGCAAATGATCAAACTGTAAAAGCAGGTGCATGGTTTCCGATTACAGGTAAGAAAAATTTGCGTATGCAGGAAATAGCCATGGAAAATAATTTACCTGTAATTTATTTGGTTGACAGCGCCGGTGTGTTCCTTCCTATGCAGGATGAAATTTTTCCCGATAAAGAACATTTTGGACGCATCTTTCGTAACAATGCAAAAATGAGTGCAATGGGCATTACACAAATTGCCGCGGTAATGGGGCCTTGTGTGGCCGGAGGCGCCTATCTTCCAATAATGAGTGATGAAACTTTAATGGTTGAAGGAAATGGTTCCATTTTTTTAGCAGGGCCTTATCTTGTAAAAGCAGCTATTGGCGAAAATACCGATAATGAGACATTAGGCGGCGCCGTTACGCACACAGAGATAAGCGGTATTGCCGATTACAAGTTTAAAACAGAAGAAGAATGTCTTGATGAAGTAAAAAGGATTATGAGTAAACTTGGAGATTTTCCTAAAGCAGGTTTTAACCGCATTGCTTCATTGCAACCAGCAAAAGATCCATCAGAAATCTATGGCATTTTCCCTGAAGGAAATACCAGGCCTTACGATATGCTCGAAATTATTGACAGAATCGTAGATGCCGAACCTTCCGATGCTTCACCAGGGAAAGATGCAACCAATAAAAGCTCGTTTGAACAATTTAAAGAAGGCTATGGAAAAACAATCTTATGCGGCTATGCACGAATTGACGGATGGGCAGTGGGTATTGTTGCCAACCAACGGTTGAACATTAAAAACAAAAAAGGTGAACTACAAACGGGCGGCGTTATTTATAATGACAGCGCAGATAAAGCTGCCAGGTTTATATTGAATTGCAACCAGAAAAAAATTCCGCTTATTTTTTTACAGGATGTTACCGGTTTTATGGTGGGTAGCAGGAGTGAGCATAGCGGCATAATAAAAGACGGGGCAAAAATGGTAAATGCTGTTGCTAATTCTGTTGTCCCCAAAATAACCATCATACTTGGAAACTCTTATGGAGCCGGCAATTACGCCATGTGTGGAAAGGCGTACGATCCAAGATTTATTTACGCATGGCCATCAGCGAAAATAGCCGTAATGGGCGGTGAGCAGGCCGCAAAAACTCTATTGCAAATTGAAGTAGCATCGCTTAAAGCAAAGGGCAAAGAAATTACCCCCGAAAATGAAGAAAAGCTTTTCGCTGAAATGACCAGTAAATATACCCGGCAAACTACTCCTTTTTATGCAGCATCACGTTTGTGGGTAGACGCAATTATTGACCCTTTAGATACAAGGTCTTTTATTTCAGAAAATCTTGCGGCTGCAAATAACAATGGTAACATTGCCGATTTTAAAACCGGCGTGTTCCAGGTGTAAATAACCCTGAAGTTTTATGCTTGCGTATGAAGAAGATAAATTTATGAAGGCTGGCCATAAATTATTAATTTCACTTTGTATTAATTACCAGGAACCTACCAGGGAAACAGAAAATTTATGAGAAAACCATTTGGCGCCAAATTACTTTTTATCAGTAGCCTCGCAACATTCATAATTTATTCCTGTAAAGATGATCATCACCTTACAGTGGCCCCGCCTGTTCCCAATCAATCTTTTGTTGAAGAATTTGATACCGTTACCGCCGCTGTCGCAAGGGGATGGCAATTTATCAATGCCAGTGATCCAAAAGGAACCGGTGAGTGGCAAAACGGCGGAGGCAATCCGCCCCTTTTTAATGCCTACTCAAATAAAGGAAAAAATGCAGGCTTTATCGGAGCCGATTACCAGTCCACATCTGCGCAGCAGGGAACTATCAGTAACTGGCTCATTTCGCCATCCATAACCATGCAAAATGGCGATAGAATAATTTTTTATACCCGCGCCTGGCAGCTTTTCGATGGAGTAAGCGATACTACTGACTTTGGCAACAGCCTGGAGCTAAGGATGAATCCGATAAAGGATACTGTTGACGCAGGAAACGGGCTTAGCACCGGGGGCTTTTCAAAACTGCTTCTCGATATTAACCCTGATCTTGTTTACAGTAGTGTACTGCATCCTGCTCTATTTGCATACCCATCTCAATGGACACGTTTCGATGTAACTGTTACCGGGTTAACCGCTCCGTTAAAATCGCGATTCGCATTCAGATATTTTGTTACAAACGGAGGATCCAATGGTAATGCTTCGGGAATTGGTATCGATTCCGTTGCTTATAAAAGTACAGGATATTAATAATAATTAAACGTTTGTGCTTTACCGTTATATGTTCCCGCTGACGAAAATTAAATGTACCTTAAAAAATATAGCTTACAATGAACGAACAGGCTGTAAAAATATATACGGATGGCGCATCTCGCGGAAACCCCGGCCCGGGCGGCTATGGCGTTGTGTTGCTGTGGGGAAAGCATAAAAAAGAATTATCAAAAGGCTACAGGCTTACCACCAATAACCGCATGGAACTTATGGCTGTTATTGCTGCTTTGGAAGCATTGAAAAAGAATAACCTTGAATTGGTAATTTATTCTGACAGTAATTATGTGGTAAAGGCTGTTATGGAAGGCTGGCTAAAGAAATGGATCAAAACAAATTTCAAAGGAAATATAAAAAACCGTGACCTGTGGGAAAAATACCAGGAGCTTTCAACAAATCATCGTATCCATTTTAAATGGGTGAAAGGCCATGCGGAAAATATTTTTAATAACCGCTGCGATATACTTGCCACAGAAGCTGCAGATGGAAAGCACCTTTTAATTGATGAAGGATATGAAGAAGCAAAAAATAATAAACTACTTTAATCCTGAAATTATTTTTTTAAAAGATTTCTTCCGTTTGCATCGAAGGCCTGGTTACAAGAAAATAACTACCAAATAAAATTGCAGAAAATATTAAAGTAGCTGCAATGCTCCATGCGTAAAAAGGCAAGCCATCGTTGAGCGTTAATAAAAGACCATCAAAAGTTTTTGGCCTTCCCAAACCTGCCAATGGGGAATTGCTCATCCACACCATAAAATTGGATACAAAGAAATAAGCGGTTGGCGCAGCTACAGAAGCCAAAGCAATTCTGCGAACATTGAAATTCTTAATTAAGAACCCGAAGAAAGTCATCAGGCCGAATAAAATATAATTAGTAAACTGGCCTTCATAAAAACCCTGTATGTTACCAACTCCATTTCTATATAAAACTTCATACAGACCATCTGAAATAAACATAGACAGAAGCGGAAGAATAAAAGCAAGTTTTTTATCTTTTATAATAGCTCCTCCAAAAATTGCCATAGCCCATTGTGGTGCAAAACCATAAGGCCTTCCTGGCATGATACGGTATAAAGATGCAATTACTATTAAAAGAAGAAAACTAATTACAACCTGCCTTGATACTTTCATAACTGTTATTTGATGCAAAAGTAAGTAATAATAATTTTTTTATAAAAGAGCTTTGTCAACAATATGTTCATAGTAATTGATCAAACTTTTGAAAAGTTTAAAACTTTCCAAAAGTTATTGCAGTATTTTGTTTACTAAATTGTAATATGGCACATCACAATACCACCGGAAAGCTTGGAGAACAAATGGCACTGGAATATTTATTACAAAAGGGATTTGTAATTCTCCATCAGAACTGGCGGCATAGCCATTGGGAAGTAGATGTGATTGCATTTTATAAAAATGTGTTGCATTTTATTGAGGTTAAAACAAGGAGAACGAAAAAATTTGGTTATCCCGAAGAAGATGTAACAAAAAAGAAAGTTACCAATCTCATCAATGCTTCTGAAGAATTTTTGTATTTGTATCCTGAATGGAAAAGAATTCAGTTTGATATTCTTTCCATAAACTTATTAAGTAATGAACCTGCTGAATTTTTTTTTATTGAAGATGTGCATGTGTGACCTAACAGTTACCAGTTATGGGTTATTAGTTGCAAGTCAAAACTCTTTACTGATAACTCATCACTTATTACTTTTTTGTAATAAGCATCAAATCTGCTATAACCATAGCTGTTACTGCTTCGAGAATCACTGGCACTCTTAATGCAATACAAAGATCGTGTCTTCCTTTTACTGAAAAAGGTTCAACGTTTCCAGTTTCTGAGTTTAATGTTTGCTGCTCTTTAGGCGTAGAAGAGGTTGGTTTTACTACAATGCGAAATACCAAATCGTTGCCATTGGTTATTCCACCCAAAATTCCACCTGCATTATTAGTTTTGGTAGTTCCATCTGCGTTTATGAGCGCATCGTTATGCTGGCTTCCAAACATTTTTGCTGCTGCAAAACCAGCTCCAAATTCAATTCCTTTTACTGCAGGAATAGAAAACACTGCGTGACTTATTATAGATTCCGCAGAATCAAAAAAAGGCTCACCTAATCCAATGGGTAAATTATTTACCCGGCATTCCACTATCCCTCCAACAGAATCTTTTTCATCAATTGCTTTTTGCAGGCCTTTTTCAATATCCGTTTCTCCGCCTATTTCAAGAATAGTTGAATGAATTCCAATTTTATTTCCCGTAGAAATGGATTCAATTATTTTTTTTGCAACAACGCCTGCAGCAACTATTGCAACAGTAAGCCTTCCGCTGAAATGGCCGCCACCACGATAATCTTCAAAGCCATTAAATTTTTTATGAGCAACAAAGTCTGCATGGCCCGGCCTTGGCACCGCTCTTTGTTTTTCATAATCACCACTTCTTGTATTGCTGTTTTTAAATAAAATAGTTAACGGAGCACCTGTAGCTTTTTCATTAAAAACTCCACTTATAAATTGGGGAATATCATCTTCTTTACGCGGTGTTGTTCCTTTTGCTCCGGGCTTACGTCGTTCAATATCTTCTGCAAAATCAGCTGCAGCCATACCTATTCCCGCAGGACAACCATCAATATTAACGCCAACAAAATCGCCATGCGATTCTCCAAAAATACTTACCCTGAACAGTCTTCCAAATGAATTCATGCTTGTGCTTAATATGTTACGAAGTTAAATAATTGCATGTACGAAGTACGATGTCGGATGTACGATGTTAAATCACTTCAAATAATTTCAAAACTATGTATTACCTCGTACATCACACATCATACATCGCTAGTATCCGTATTCCTTTAATTGTATTTCATTATCTCGCCACTTTGGCCGCACCTTTACAAACAACTCCAAAAAAACTTTATTGCCAATAAATGCCTCAATGTCTTTCCTGGCCTGCGTTCCCAACTCTTTAATCATTTTTCCTCCCTCGCCCAGCACAATGCCTTTTTGAGTTTCTCTTTGCAAAATTATATCGGCAGAAATTTTTGTAAGCGTTGTCTTTTCTTTAAACTCCTGCACCAGCACTGTGGCATGATAAGGAATTTCATCCTGGTATAAATAAAAAATTTTTTCTCTTATAATTTCACCAACAAAAAATTTCATGGGGAGATCACTCAGGTTATCATCCTGGTAAAACGGTTCTCCTTCGGGTAACAAAGAAATTATTTCGTCTAATAATTCTTTAATTCCCGTTTTCTTCAACGCTGAAATAACAATAACCTTTTTACAATATTTTTTTTCTGAAAAAAAAGTCTTTGCTTCTTCAATCTTCTTTTTGTCGGCAACATCAATTTTATTGAGAACTACAATTGATGGCACTTTTAAAGAGAGGGAAGAAAATATTTCATCAGTTTCTGCAAGATCATCCTTTATATCAACAATGAGTAAGGCTACATCTGCATCTTCCAGGCTATCTTTCACAGCCTTCATCATCTTTTCGTGCAGCTTATATTTGGGTTCGATTATACCGGGGGTATCGGAAAAAATAATTTGATAGTTATCATCCGTTAATATGCCTTTAATGCGATGCCTTGTCGTTTGCACTTTTGGTGAAACGATAGCCAGCTTCTCTCCCATCAATGCATTGAGCAAAGTACTCTTACCCGCATTAGGCTTACCAAAAATATTTACAAACCCTGATTTCATAATTGGCGCAAAATTAATTCATTGAAAATAAAAAAGCCCCGTTAAAGGGGCTTTGTTGCGAAGGGAGGGTTCGAACCTCCGACCTTCGGGTTATGAGCCCGACGAGCTACCGCTGCTCTACTTCGCGATTTTTGATTGCAAATGTAAGGTTTATAATTTTTAAACCAAATTTTAATACATTAGCAAATGCAAAACACATCATATTTACATAAATTTTTAACATCCCTTTTTTTTATTGCGGCATTTGCATCCTGCCATCATAAAATAAAAGAAGCAAAAGATTCAATTTATTCACGCCATCTGCAAAAGCACATTGACCTAACTATTATCAACACCCCGGTTCCTAAAGAAAAAAATTCATTCAATCTTCTTTTATTAAACGATGGACAGGATATTGCACAGCTCCGCATAAAAGAAATAATTGACAGCCTGTATAAAAAGAAATTGCTGCAACCTTTATTGGTTGTGGCTGTTACTCCATTTGACCGCATGCAGGAATATGGAGTTGCCGGATATGCTGATTATAATAACAATGGAACCGCCGCGGAAAAATATGCAGCGTTTGTTGATGACGAATTGATCCCTTTTATTAAAAAAAGATCAGGGGTTAGAAAGTTTAATTCTATAACTATTGCCGGTTGCTCTTTAGGCGGACTTTCAGCATTTGACGTTGCATGGGACCATGCTGATAAAATTGATAAGGTGGGCGTATTCTCAGGTTCTTTCTGGTACCGTGATAAAGATGCATCGGACTCAACTTATTCAGATGACAAAGACAGGCTTATCATCAATAAAATAAGATCATCCCGGAAAAGACCTCATTTAAAATATTGGTTTTATGCAGGAGGAAAAGAAGAAACAGCAGACCGTGATAAAGACGGAATTATTGATGTAGTTGATGATACCAAAGATTTGATTGATTTAATTAAAAAGAAAAATGTTTGTCCGCCAGGGGATATCAATTATACCGAAGTAAAAGACGGCACACACGATTATAATTCGTGGAGCCATGTGCTTCCGCAATTTTTAATCTGGGCCGGTGGGAATTGATTTATTTTTTCTTTCTAATATAAGTAAGGTCGTAGGAAACGTTCCACGTTTTTCCATCATCCATTGAGTATTCCTGGAACTGGCGCACCTGGTCTGTTCCCTGGTTAAAAAACCTGAATCTTATTTTCATTGTTCCCTTAGGTGTTGCCGAAGAAGATTCAAATTGCATAACACTGTCTTTATAAACTCCGTTTACATATTCTGTTACCGCACCACCGGAACCTACCCAAACCTGTTTCCATTTATTAGTAACGGGATCAACGAAATTCATGCTTTTGCCTGTATTAGGATAACCAATAGCAGTCCAATTTTCAAGGATAAAACAACCACTGGCCTCCATTTCAATTTTACTTGAACCAACGATTTGATTGCCCCCGGTTGGATACACATCCCAGTCTCCTATCCAAAAATCAAATTCACGGGCATGAGCATTATGCAGGCACGGATAAAGTTTATCGGTAGCTTGTGAAACTAAATTCTTAAACGTTGTATCGTTACGGATCTTATCGTATTCTTTTGAAGTTTCTATTTCAGGAACATTCGAGTAGCCGTGAGCGATAGCACTGTCCAATTGCTCCAATGCTTTATCCTTTTCACTATTTGCCGCGTAAGCTCTTGCAAGCCGCGAATGAATAATTGATAACCCTGAAGGCAAGGGATTTTTGGTTAACGATAGCTCAAGATTTTTAATTGCAAGGCCATATTGGCCAAGATTAAAATAAGAAAAACCAAGTTTGTTACAAGTGAGAGCGGTTTGTGTTTCTCCATTGGCAAAAGCATTTTCATAAGCCTTTGCTGCTGCCCGCCAATCCTGCTTTGCATAAAATGTATCTGCTTTCGCAATTAAAGGTTGGCTTGGTTGCGCCTTAACAGCACAAGAAAAGAAAAGCAAAATTGAAAAAAAATAAAAACTTCTCATAAAATCGTTTTTAGTAATTAAATCAAAGTGCAATCTAAAATTTTACCCGATCGTAAAATATCTGTTCATTTATCCGGCATAAAATCAATCATCAAAATCGTTTTAGTGAAAATAAAATAAGGCTACAATTACTGCAACCTTATTCATTGTATATCCTTAACTCTGAAATAGAAACTCCTTAATAATCGTCTTGCGGGAACCTCGTTCTTTCCACACCATTCATTTCATAAATGTTTCCGGGATCGTCTGAAAATTCAACTTTCATATGGATACTATCGGCAACGTTGCCGGATTTGGAATGTCCTGCCTTGGGCAGTATTTTACCGTCAGTTTGATTTACAGTAATGTTATAATATTCATTTTGAGCAGCATTGGCAGAAAAGGTTAATGTTTTATAATCAACCTGGGATTTAAATTTAACCTGCCAGCCATTTTTATAATCATCAATCCAGATATTATTATCATTTGCTGATGTATTATAAGTTGCAATTCTAAAATGCCCGAGACCAAATACATCTTTCGTACTCCCAAGGTCTAAAGTTACCCACCATTCATTAGCAACTTTTACAGCAGAAGTTGCGCCCGCATCCTTTACCTTCTGGCACGAGTTCAATAAAGATATTCCTGCCACGATTATTAATATTAAAATTATTCTTTTCATTTTTTTCAATTGAATTTTTATTGAATTTTTATTGCTTTATAAAAGTCCTTAACCCTGTTCCATAACCTGGGTTTACAATTTTCCATGAATATTTTGCAGGATTAGAATTAGTATAACTTTCATTAGTGGAACTTGTAGGTGATCCATCACTGGCAAGCTGCTCAGGAATAGATATATTAAAACCTGATGGATTGATTGCCACAACAGTTAAATTAGTTCCAGGCGCGCCACCGGGATTAAAGACGGTATAAACACCCGGCGCAATTTTAGTCCATGTAGCTACGGAACCGTTAGTTGTTCTCGCATAATTCCCGGATAGATCATTTGCAGCAGCATCCGCGGCGGTTGTATAAACCACAACTTTCCGGGTTGCGCTGGCACTATAACCATCACTATTAACTGCCGAATAGGTCAACGTATAAACTCCGTCCGTCTTTACATCCACTGTTCCGGATGTGGTAACAGGTACGTCTACGCCTGCTGCCTGGGCTTTCACCCCGGGGTCAGTATAGGCGGTTCCATTTGGAATAGCGACTATTGCATTACCGGTTAAGGTTAAAATAGGGTAATAGGTAACTTTTGAAATACCTACTCTATCATGAGTGTTTATTATTTTGTCTTTACTACAGGAAGCAATTATTGAAAGAAAACTTATCAATAGAAACAAATATCTTTTTTTCATTTTTCTAATTTTTAGTTTTAAAATTATAAGCCCCACCAAACCGGAGTTGTAATTGGAACCTGTGCAGGCGTATTTGGATTGGTTGATATTTCAGCATCCGGAAATACAAGGCGTTTCGGATATTGGCTACCTATTACTGAATTCTTTGGAATAACAAATTCACCAGGTACGTAAGAGGCATCTGTTGAGTAAACGGGGCTACTTTTTGGAAATCCTGTTCTATTTCTTTCAAACCAGCCTTCTATAAAATGTACCCCGTAAGCAAAAGATGCCCATTTTTGAACAATTATCGTTTCTATTTTTTGAGCTGTTGTACCTGACGGATATTCGTATTGACCGCCCGGGGCTATAAATGAACTGCCATCTGCGCCTACATCGTGAAATGCTGCGAGAACACCGTTATCATATGGGGTTTTGGCACCGTTGCCACTAAAATAACGCTCTCTTGCTTCAGCCTGCATAAAATAAGATTCAGCCGCAGAGATAAAAACTACGGGATCTGTTGGGCTTTCCTTAAATACTGTAGCACTAAAAGCAGCCGAAGAAGGATTTGTAAAATCCCCCTGGTCAAGAGCAGTGGGATTAGGTCCAAAAGAATAATTAATCCTTGGGTCGTTATGTGCCTGCAGGTAACTTACAAAAGTTTTACTCGCTACCAGGTTATTAGGAAAATTCAGTTGACGAACATTTTGTTCATATAAAGGATTGGAGAGGCTTGGATTATCAGTAAATCCTGTAACCTTCGCATCTTCCTGAAGAAATTGAGCATTCCTCGCATACAGAGCTTCAATACCGGCTTGTGCTTCAGCTGGTTTTGCATTGATCATCCGCAGGTATAATTTTAATTCAACTGTATTAGCAAATTCTTTCCATTTTTCAATATCGCCTCCAAATAAAAGATCAATATTTCCTTCATTTGTCGCTCTTAAATCAATTGCCGTACTGGCGCTGAAATCTTTATTTAAGGCAGAATCAATACCTGCTATAAGCGATTTGTAGATGGTATAGCCATCATCAAAATGCGGAGTAAGATTTCCCAGCCCTTTTAATGCATCTGTATAAGGGATCTTATCATAAAGATCTACCAATAAAGCGGTTGAATAGGCTTTCATTACATTTCCCATCAGGTAAAAATTCCAATCCTGAGTTTCGTTTGCTTTGTCAATAACAAATTGAAGATTCTTTAATCCGTATGTAAATAGAGTAGTGTATTGCGCATTGTAATCTGTAGTCTTCATATCAAACTGGTCAATATTTTTATATTGGTTTGATGTAGCGCCCTGCGTTATGTATTCTCCCCATAATCCCCCAATTAATGCAAGGTCTCCGCCCTCTACGCCAGCTACTCCCATTACTGCTACAGGAAAAACTATTTTTGGGGTACCAACTTCCAGCCCCGGATTATTAGGATCATGATTGATGTCGAGCGCTTTTTTACATCCGGCCCCAACTATCAACACAACTGAAATAAATGCGGCTATTATTTTTTTATTCTTAAATAAATTCATTTTCATAATTATTTAGTTTTAAAAATTTGCTTTTAAAGCAACTCCGAATTGCTTGGAAATTGGAGCAGTTTCAAATTCGCCCAATTGGCTGGTGAGGTCATTACCAAAATTGGAAGCTTCTGGGTCGATATACAAATTGGAAGCGGGAGTCCAAAGCAGTAAGTTTCTTGCATAAATCGTCAATGATAAATTATGCATTTTTATTTTCGAAGCGATCTTTTCATTCAAAACATAAGACAGTGACACATCCCTTAACTTAAGGAACGACCTGTCGATAATATCGTGGCTATATGCGAGCGCAGGGTTATTTCCTTCGGGGAAAAAGTCCTGCAGACTATTTTCAGTTATTGGTAAAGTATTTTCAACATATACCGGCTTACCATTCCCGTCTACTCCATTTTGAATTACAGAATTAGGATAAATAAATGGCCTGCGATCGTTGTAGGTTGTAGGGACTGCACCACCTGTAAATAGAAGCTGCTCTGCAGTTTTACTGTAGAACTTACCACCATCGCGGTAATCCAGTGAGAAATTAATCTGCCATTCTTTAAACTTTAAAGTATTTGAAAATCCCATTGAAAAATCGTTTTCAGCATTTCCATAATAGATTCTATTGGTAGTGGGAAGTGGCTTGCCGGATGTGGGACTAACAATTACTTTTCCGTCGGGAGTCATTTGAGGCCCAAAGGCATAAATACCGGTAGCTGTTTTGCCGGGAACGGCATCTAACTCTGCACCACCAATAATTCCGAAAATGGTAACTTTAGTAAGACCATTTGTTAGATGTTCTACTTTATTTACATTCTTTGTATAATTATAATTAAAAGACCATGTAACATTTTTGGTTGAAACTGGCTTTACGTCTAAAGAAAGTTCTATCCCTTTGTTATCTATTAACCCTATATTCTCAGTTAAAAAATTATAACCTGATCCGGGTGAGATGGGTACATTTAATATCTGTCCATCTGCTGATTTATCATACAATGATACATCCAGTCCAATCCTGTTATTTAAAAATCTGATGTCCATTCCTAATTCAGTTTCAGTTGTAATTACCCCTTTAAGATTTGCGTTCGCAATAGTATTCTGTATCCTGAATGAGCTCACTCCGTTAAATGGAAATGCTATATTTCCAAATGGTAAAGGCACTGATCCAGCGACCAAAACAGGGTATACTGAATAAACAGGTGCAGTTGTACCTGTCTTGCCATAGCCTGCTCTGAATTTCAAATAAGAAATAGGCGAGCTCTTTAAATTAAAACTGTTAGATGCTATCCATGCTAAGTCTCCACCGGGGTAAAAGAAATGATTACTGTTTATTGGTAACGTCGAAGACCAGTCGTTACGGGCATTTAGGGTTAAATAGAGCTGGCTTTTATATCCTAATGTTGCCTGGCTGTAAACCCCAATTAATCTTGTGCGACTCCTGGCCCCGGCAGTAGTTGGTTGTTTCGTTGAGTTAGAAAGATTATAAAAACCTGGTATCAGTAAATTGGTTATACCTGCAAAACCAGTTTTAGTATCTGCCTGATTGTAATTAACACCCCCGATAATATCCAGGTTAAAATTATTGCTGATGTCTTTATTATATTTTAAAATAAAATCACCGTTGATACTTCCTACATAATTATTGCTTTCAATTACCGAACCAACATCGGCTGTCCTGGGCGCCCCCTCTGTATTGCCTCCGGCATCCCAGCTTCCCGGGTCAGGGGCATTTTTTGCGTTGTAAGCAAATCCTCTTGCATTTTCTACGTCGCCGCCTACCCGAAGCTGGGCTGCGAACGCAGATGTAAACTGATAATTCATATCAATATTTGCAAAGAACCTGTCTGATGACTGGCTGTTGCTGTTATTATGCAAACCATAATATGGATTTTCAGCATAGGGAGTGAAATAGCTATTCACGTCAAAGAATTTATTAGTATAATCTCTGAAATCATGGATCGGTATGTCTACAGGTATTTGCAAAATATCCTGGAAGATCGTTGACCCCGCAGTGCTGCCCTGCCCTGTTGCCGGCTGGTTTACTTTCCTGTTCACATAATTGAAAGAGGTATTAATTGAAAAGTTCTTGAACTTGTTATTAGTCCTGAGTGATAAATTATTGCGGGCCAGGTAATCAGATTTTGTGGGAATTACTCCATCACTTTCAACATTACCATAAGAAAAGTAGAAGGTAGATCTGTCATTTCCACCTGAAACAGCTATAGTATTATTTAATTCAAGCCCCGTAGTATAGAACTTCCGGATATTATCATTAATAAATGAAAATGGTTTTATTAATTGTGAATTATCTACAACAGAACCCCAGGGCCGCACAATACCATCAAGGCGGGGTCCCCAGCTTCCATTCTCGCCCGGTATAAAGGTTGCATTCCATCCCTGGCCAAATTTATTTTGTAAGGTTGGTAATTTCCCCACCTTGCTAAAGTTGGCTGATCCTGCATAATCAATACTTATCTTGCCTGCCTTCCCTCTCTTGGTGGTAATCATAATAGCTCCGTTTCTTGCTGCCGAGCCATATAAGGACGAGGCAGCAGTGCCTTTAAGTACGGTGATGCTTTCAATATCATTGGGATTAATATCATTGGCTCCATTACCAAAATCGTTTTGCCCTGTTAAACCAACCGTACCCACATTGTTTGCCCCCGACAAAACATTAGATCCCGAATTTAACCTTGCATCCAGTAAGGGAACACCATCTACAACGTACAGCGGTTGATTTCCACCCTCCGTGAGTACACCGTAACCCCGCATCACTATTTTGGTAGATGAGCCCGGGCCACCTGTGTTAGATATTTCGGCGCCAGGTATTTTACCTGCAAGCCCGTCAAAGGCATTTACATTGGCTGTGCGGTTGATGGCTTCACTCGTAAAAGTGGTGGTAGCATAACCGAGTTTGGCCTTCTTACTTGTTTGACCCAATGCTGTAACAACAACCTCTTCCATTACATTGCTGGCAGGCTTTAAACTTATAGCTAAACTGTTTTGATTACCTACCCGCACCTCGCTTTTACCGAAATTGGCTGCGGTAATTACCAGAACGTCATTGGGTTTTGCACTGATAGAAAAAACACCGTCTGCATTTGCAGGTATGCCTTTGGAAGTACCTTTTATAATAACAGATGCCCCACTTACAGGATCCCCTTTATCATCGGTTACCCTGCCGGTAACCATATGGGTTTGCGCAAGTGCCAGTACTCCGCTAAGTATTAGCATCGTAAATAATGTCAGAAATCTTTTCATTGATATTTTTTGAGTTTTGATAAATGAAGTGACGATAAGGCAACAATATTTGTTAATATGTGTCAAAACTTAAAAGCTTAGTTACCGAAACATGAATTTATATGAACGAGGCATGGATAATTATTTCTGAAAAAAAATATTGAAGATGTTTATTAAAATCTAAAAGTGAAAAATCCGTATTCAATCATGAAAAAAACTAAGTAGAAAGCTTGCGGAGTTAGAATCTCTTAATGAATATGCAAACCCTTCTTCGGAGTTTTTTTCAAATCGACCGAAAAAAAATATTTATTTCAAAATATCTGAAAGTCTGTAATAGCGTCTGTCACTTTACTTCTCCTTATTCATTTCTACTTATCTTAGAAGCTTCATTCAGTTTAAAACCAGGTTTACCTCAATAACATGAAAAAAAATATTTACCCTGCCTTCTTTCTATTAATTGTAATTGCATTTTTTATTTCTTCCTCTTCAATTGCACAACTGTACGATACTTCCTTATTCAATAGTTTGCGATGGAGAAGCATAGGCCCATATCGCGGTGGCAGAACAGTTGGCGCTGCAGGTGTTCCGGATCAGCCTAATATTTTTTATATCGGTGTAAATAACGGAGGTGTATGGAAAACTACCGATTATGGCAGAACATGGTTCCCGGTTTTTGACGATCAGCCTACCGGCTCGATCGGTACAATTGCGGTGGCTCCTTCCAACCCGGATATTATTTATGTAGGGAGTGGTGAAGGTTTACACCGACCTGATCTTTCAACGGGTAATGGAGTTTACAAATCAATTGATGCCGGCAAAACCTGGATGCACCTTGGTTTAAAGGATGCTCAACAGATTCCAAAAATTACAATTGACCCAAAAAATCCTGATAGAATTTTTGTTGCTGTGTTAGGCCATCCATATGGCCCAAATGAAGAAAGGGGAATTTATCGTTCAGTTAATGGCGGTAAAACATTTGAAAAAATTCTTTATGTAGACGAAAATACCGGGGGCGATGATGTAGCAATAGACCCCGCCAATCCAAACGAAATTTTCGCAACATTATGGGAATCCCGTGAAGGGCCTTGGGAAAATGGCGAATGGGCTGGCACAAAAGGAGGAATTTATAAATCAACCGATGGCGGTAACACCTGGAAAAAATTATCAAAAAATATACCGACCAATATGGTCCAGGCACACATAGCTATTGCGCCTTCTTCGCCTAATATTGTATACGTGGTTCTTGCAACTACAGAAGAAAATGAATATGGGACCGGCTCAGGCATGGGATTGTACCGCTCAGATGATAGCGGAGAAACCTGGCATGAAATTACTGATGATGGCAGGCCCGAAGCAAGAATCGGCGGGGGCGACGTTCCTGAAATAATGGTGGATCCAAAAGATCCTGAAACATTATATAGCACCAGCATTGTTGTTTGGAAATCTGTTGACGGCGGGAAAAAATGGAAGGGTATCCGCGGCGCCCCGGGTGGTGATGATTATCAAAACATCTGGATTAATCCAAACGATACAAAGATTATGCTGGTTACCGGCGACCAGGGCGCTATTATTTCAGTGAACGGTGGCAATACCTGGAGTTCGTGGTACAATCAACCTACGGCACAATTGTATCATGTAAGTGCAGATAATGCTTTTCCATACAATGTATATAGCGGGCAGCAGGAAAGTGGCTCCGTTGGAATTGCTTCGAGAGGTAATGACGGTGCAATAACGTTCAGAGATTGGCATCCGGTAGGTGCCCAGGAATATGGATATGTTGCACCTGACCCGCTTAACCCAAATATTGTTTACGGTGGCAAGCTATCAAAATACGATAAACTAACAGGTCAAGTTCAGGATATAACGCCGCCGGCTACCCGAAACGAAGCGCAGCGTTTTGTAAGAACCGAGCCGGTTGTTTTTTCGCCCGTCGATCATAAAACTTTATTTTTTGCAGGTAACTTTTTGTATACAACCAAAAACGGCGGAAATAGCTGGCAGGCTATAAGCCCGGATTTATCAAGAACTACCTGGGATATTCCGGCAAGTGTCGGAATTTATAACGATGACGCCGTAAAAAAAATGCATCGGCGTGGAGTAATATATACAGTCGCGCCGTCCCCGCTTAACATCAACACTATATGGGCCGGAACAGACGACGGGTTAATTCATGTTACAAAAGACGGAGGCACAAGCTGGAAAAATGTAACACCGCCGGAAGTAAGCTCGTGGAGTAAAATTTCGTTAATAGATGCAGGACATTTTAATGTGAATACCGCTTATGCAGCCGTTAACCGGCTGCGTTGTGATGATTTGCGTCCTTATATTTATAAAACAAATGATGGAGGTGCAAGCTGGAAAAAAATAACGACAGGATTACCTAACGACCCCATAAACGCAGTTAGAGAAGATACTGAAAAGAAAGGTTTAATGTTTGCCGCCTCGGAAACACAAGTGTATGTTTCTTTTAATGATGGAGAAAACTGGGAATCACTCCGTTTAAATATGCCCGCAACTTCTGTAAGGGATTTGATCATTAAAGACAATGATCTTGTAGTTGCAACTCATGGAAGAGGTTTCTGGATATTAGACGACATCACATCACTTCGCCAGGTAAATACAGAGTTGACTACCCGCAATTTTTTATTTAAACCATCTACAGCAATAAGGGTAAGATGGAATAACAATACAGATACTCCGTTGCCTCCCGATGAACCCGCAGGACAAAATCCTCCTGATGGCGCTATCATTGATTATTATCTTAAGGGCAAAACTAACGGTGTGGTAACACTCGAAATTTCTGATGAAAAAGGAAATATAGTGAGGCACTACAGCAGTAACGATACTTTATATAAAATCCCCGAAGTAGATATCCCGCTTTACTGGATTCGCCCGCAACAAATTTTATCAGCAGAAGCAGGCTCACACAGGTTTATATGGGATTTGCATTATACTCCTCTCAATCTTCCTCCATCTTACCCTATTGCCGCAATTTATAAAAACACAGCTCGCGCACCCACTTCGCCATGGGTTATGCCGGGCACTTATACAATTAAATTAAAAGTAAATGGCCAGGTATTTTCTCAACCGCTCATTATTAAAATGGATCCAAGAGTAAAAACACCTTTAAAAGATTTACAGAAACAACATGATCTTTCAATGTTGTGTTATGAAGGAAGGTTGCTGATAACTAAAATATCGGGAGAAACCGTTATTATACAGAATCAAATAAAAAATTTAGTTGATAATGCGCAGGGCGATCTTCATGCATCGCTGGATTCCCTGGAAGAAAAAATATCGAAAGTTGAAAATGTAAAGCCAAATAATTCATTGAAAAACTTTAACCAGGTTTATGGTTCATTTGCTTCGTTATTTAATCATTTACAAGAGGCTGATGTTTCTCCAAATATTATTACTACGGAAGCTGTTACTACTAATGAACGCAATCTTAAGCAACTGGTGGAGGCGTGGATGAAAATAAAGAAGATTGATATACCTGGAATAAATAACAAATTAAAAAAAGCAGGTGTTTCACCTATTGTTTTGGAATAGGTTTAATTTAAACTAAGAAGATTATGGTAAATAGTTTGATTGTATATATGGCAATTTATTCAGGGTTGTTAATTTGCGTTTCAGCAACGGGAATACTGAAATAAAATGTTGTTCCCTTCCCTACTTCACTTTCAAACCAAATTTTCCCATCGTGTCTTTCTATAATTTCCTTTGATATAAAAAGCCCTATTCCTAAACCAGGATAAGTATGTAAATCGTTTCCCGTTACACGATAGAACCGTTCAAAGATTTTGTCTTTTTGCGTTTCATTTATTCCATCACCAAAATCCTGGACAGAGCAAATTGCCCCTTTCCCAACCTGCTTTAAATTAACAATTATTTTTTCGCAATCCTTGCAATACTTTACTGCATTGGACAGAATGTTACTTAAAACCTGGCCTATTCTTTCCTTATCTCCATATAATTGAACAGGCGTATTATTTTCTATAATAATTTTATGTTTACTGGCATGTATTCGAATCTCCTCCACAATTTCTTCCACAAGATGATTTAAAGGAAAGAATTGTTTGTTGTAAATCAATTTTCCGTTTTGCATTTTTGAGGTATCTAATAAGTCGGATATTAAAGCGGTCAACTTATCCACCTGCAAATCCATTTTAGAAAGCATCAATTCATTTCTTTCATTTGTGTTGGCTTTTGCCTCCATTTGCAAAAGTTGAGTGTAGGCTTTTAAAGAAGTTACAGGCGTTTTTAATTCATGGCTTGCTATACTCAAAAAATCGTCTTTCCTGTCCATAAGTTCTAATGTCTCTTGTTGTATCTTATCCTTTTCCATTGTAAGCTTATGTAAATCTTCTTTCATTTTTTGAATGGAGTTACCCAGCAAATCTTCATTGCTTCTTGGATTTACCGGCACATTGAAATTGCCTGCGCCAATGGCATTGGCAGCGTATGCAAGTTCAATATTATTTTTATCGATCTCCAGAATTGAATCTGTAAGGCTTCCCATTACATCTTTAGGCATGTTCTGAAACTTAAGCCCGGTGCCCCCAACCGAAATTTTTTGAGCAGCTATTTTAAGCTCACTTAACATTTCACTAATTACCGTGATCGTATAGATAACAAAAGTTATAACGAAAATAATAGCAGCAATTAAAAACGCAAGAGTCTTATTTTTTGATTTTATTTGTTGCTGATAGATTTTATCTATCCCGGTTTCAACATTCTGCCATAAGTTTAACTGCTGTTTCCTTAAAATATGAACGCCCTGCGATGAAACCTCCCACCAATCTTTGGCATCGTACGTACTATCAAAGTTAAATGTGGCAAAGAGTTTATCAATGTATGCCAAAACGGGTTTTAGAGATGAGGTATCTTTTTCTGTATTGTATAAATTAATAGAAGACGGGGAACCTTTCAGCAAAAATTCTTTTTCATAACTTTTAAAAATATTAAAAACACCAAGAGTTCCCAAAAGTGTTTCAACTTTATATTTCCCGGTATATAGCACATTATAAATATTTGTACGAATGATGCTAAGGAAAGTAATCATCTCAAAAAGCGTTTTCTGCGAAAGCAAATCTTTATACACCGGTTCTAGATAAGTACTGCTCATAGACGAAACCGGGTTCAGTGTATTCAACCGATAAATTGCATTTGTATAAAACTGCATGATAGCATCGGCCCGATAAAAAGGCGAATTGTCTAACGAGTTGCGCACAGAGGAGAGACTATCGAGGAAAGTGTATCGGGGAAAATTAACGATAGCCAGGTCTTTACTTTTTTCCAGCAACTGCATAGCCTTGTCTGTATGTGGCCGTTGAAATATTACTTTGCTATAGTTGTCTTTTCTTAACGCATATTCATAACTAACTTTCCGCTCCTTTTCCAGCTCATAAATGAGGTTCGAAATGTTACCCTCTTCATGCACGTGCAAAATATAATCGCCTATTAATTTTACGGTTTGTTTTTTTTCGCTGTATAGCTGCGCAGATAAGTAGATAAGAAATAATAGCGGTATGAGACCGATCAACATCAATTTTATAGAAAGAGGTAATTTTCTGAAAAAGGAATTCATACACCGATCCTTGGATTGAGGTTAAAGTTACATAAGTAGAATTTAAATCGGCTTATTTGTTAACATTTTTTCTGTAATGTCGTCGATCAATACTTAATATAATTTGAAAAATATATAATATTAAAAAGCTATCGGTTTTATAAAAAATGAAAATTAATTTCGGTTATAAATTGCGATTAATCTATCTTTAATCATCGTTTTATTTTAACCAAAAATTTTAAAAAAATATTAAGCAATGAAAAAATTCCTGGCACTATTACCCTTATTAATTTTATTAGCAGCATGCGGCGGTAACAGTAATGAATCTACCTCAAGCACAACTACTGACAGTTCATCAACAACGCAAGCCGCGGCAAATGACATTTCTTCTAACCCCGATTATCAAAAAGGATTAGCGCTTGTTGCCAAATCGAATTGCCTTACCTGCCATAAAGTTGAAGAGAAATTAATTGGACCGGCTTATAAAGATGTTGCAAACAAATATGCTGGAAATGATACAGCCGTTACCTATCTTGCCCATAAAGTAATTGCAGGCGGCAAAGGAGTTTGGGGACAAGTGGCAATGACGCCTCATCCTGATTTAAGTGAAGCGGACGCAGAACAAATGGTAAAATATATTTTGTTACTGAAACAATAACCTTATTCAATTTCTCCGTTTTAGTAAAGCCCTGCCCAGGGCTTTTTTTATTAACCACATTTATTGTCTTGATTACATCATCCTGATTTAAACATTTTTGTTCTGAACCTGTTAATGTACCTACCGCAAATAATTCAGGCAGGTTATTTGTAACTTTTATTTAAATGAGTAATCTGATTTCTTTTACTGATAAAGGCCTTTATTGCGTACAGGGAAATTTTTATATTGATCCCTGGAAGCCTGTAGATAAAGCCATCATAACACATGGACATGCAGATCATGCATATTTGGGACATAGGAATTATTTATGTCATCCGTATACAAAAACAATACTTCAATTACGGTTAGGCGATAATAATTATCAAACGTTGGAATGGAATGAAATAATTAACTTAAATGGTGTAAAAGTTTCCTTACATCCCGCAGGTCACATTATAGGTTCGTCACAGGTAAGACTCGAGTATAATCATGAAGTCTGGGTAGTTAGCGGCGATTATAAGGTAGAAGATGATGGAATCAGCGGGCAATTTGAACCACTTAAATGTACCACATTCATTACAGAATCAACCTTTGGTTTACCAATTTTTAAATGGAAGCCGCAAGAGGAAATTTATAGCAATATTATAAACTGGATTAGTAAGAATAAAGAGAATGGAAAAACGAGCGTGTTATTGGCCTACAGCCTGGGCAAAGCCCAGCGCGTATTACAGGCGATTAAAGAAACCACTCAAACAATTTTTGCACATGGCGCAGTATTTAACTTACAATCAATGTTAATAGACGATGGATGGAATTTAACACCTGTGGAAAGAATAACACCCGAAACTCCTGCCGAACTTTTAAAGGGCACGGTCGTAGTGGCGCCGCCGGGCGCAGATGGAACGCCATGGATGAAAAAATTTAATCCATATTCTGTCGGCGTTTGCAGCGGATGGATGCAGGTAAGAGGAAATGCACGACGAAGAAATGTTGATGCAGGATTTGTATTAAGCGATCACGCGGATTGGAATGGCTTAATACAAACCGTAAAAGAAACCGGCGCTGAAAGGATTTTTGTAACTCACGGTTTTCAATCTGCGTTTAGCCGTTACTGTAATGAACAAAATATCGCTATTGCTGCAGAAGTAAAAACACAATATGGCAACGAAGATGAAGAAGCGGTCCAGGAAAATGTTAAACAAGAAAGTGGTATTTAAATACCATATTTAAATGAAAGAAGAGAAAGTACATATTAACCATCCGGTGTTATTAACCGAAAAGCATGATAGCATTTCGGGTCTTGCATTATTTGCGCAACTTGTTACAGAATTAAGTTCATCAACCAAAACAAATGATAAGCTACAAAGTCTTGTAGATTATTTTGCAACAGCGCCCGATGCAGATAAGGTGTGGGTAATTGCCATATTCAGTGGGCGCAGGCCCAGGCGAGCCGTAAATTCCAGGCTAATGCGTGAATGGTGCGCCGAAATTACTAACTATCCGTCATGGCTATTCGATGAATGTTATCATTCAGTTGGCGACCTTGCCGAAACACTTGCCTTACTCCTGCCGGAAACAAAAGAACAGGATCAAATAAATAAAAGTCTTTCTTATTACCTTGAAACATTTATTTCAATCGAAAAACAAGACGAAGCAATAAGAAAGAAATTTATCGTGGATAGCTGGAATCAAATGAACCGCGACGAAAGATTTGTTTTTAATAAATTAATAACAGGAAGTTTTCGAATCGGTGTTTCACAAAAAACAATTGTAAATGCATTGGCCAAAATAGTTGACTTATCATCTTCAGTAATTGCTCATCGCATCAGTGGAAACTGGGATCCTTCAACAACATCATTTAATGATTTGCTAAGCGAATCTGCGTCTATAACTGATTTTTCGAAGCCCTACCCTTTTTACCTGGCGTATGCATTAGAAGAAGAACCACAAAATTTAGGTGATCCAAAAGGTTGGCAGGCTGAATGGAAATGGGATGGTATTCGTGGACAATTAATAAAGCGTAACAATGAATTATTTGTATGGAGCCGCGGCGAGGAATTAATGACAGACAAATTTCCTGAATATTTTATCCTGAAAGATTTATTGCCTGATGGCGTAGTTATTGACGGAGAAATAATTCCAGCTGTTAATGGAAAGCCGCTACCCTTCTCTGTTTTACAAACACGAATTGGAAGAAAAAATATCGGCAAGAAACAATTGCAAGAAGCGCCCATTGCGTTTTTTGCTTACGATCTCCTTGAATTCCATCAACAAGACTTTCGCGAAAAATCATTAACAGTAAGGAGGAACAAACTGGAAGAGATAGTTCAGCCTTTAAAAAATAATGCAATTCAAATTTCGCAGATTATAAATTTCAATACATGGGATGAGCTTAAAGAAATAAGAAAAGGGGCAAGAGAAATGAACAGTGAAGGTATTATGTTGAAAAGAAAAGATTCTAATTATAAAGTTGGGAGAAAACGTGGCGATTGGTGGAAATGGAAGATTGATCCTTTAACGATTGACTGCGTGATGGTGTATGCACAAAAAGGAAGTGGAAGAAGAAGTAACTTATATACAGATTATACTTTCGCTGTTAAAGATGGCGATAACCTGGTGACATTTACTAAAGCATATTCAGGCTTAACCGATAAAGAGTTTGCACAGATTGATAATTTTGTAAAAAGAAACTCTCTCGAAAAATTCGGACCCGTACGCACCGTAAAACCAGAACTTGTTTTTGAAATTGCTTTTGAGGGAATTGCAGCAAGCAATCGTCATAAAAGTGGAGTGGCTTTACGTTTCCCAAGAATGAGCCGCTGGCGGAAAGATAAAAGTGTAGATGAAATAAATACCCTTGACGACCTCAAACAAATGCTAAATACTTATGGAAAATAAGTTAAAAATTTCTTTCATGGAAAACTGTTAGGCGTTGTTAAACCATAAAATAATTCTTGATTATAAAATAACTTTGATTGTAATGAAATCCGTATTTATAATATTTATTTTATCTGCTGCATGTGCATTTTGCAGCTTTTTTATCAAAAATAAAAAACCGACAGATCCGGTATATATAGAAGCGTCACAACAACGAACTGGCGATGCAGAAGCCGGCTATATTTACCTTACAGAAGGCGATTACTTAAAAAGCGGAATTCCAATCGGGCTTTTTAAAATGGGCTTTGGTAAAAGTGGTAACGACCTGGGAAGAGAAGGCATCAATAAAAACATTCCCTATTCTTTCAATGCAGTAATTGCGCCAAATGGAGAAAAAATCGTATCGCCCAATTGTCTTCAATGCCATGCACAGGAATTCAATGGTAAAATTGTTATTGGCATGGGAAATTCTTTATCTGATTATACCAGCAATCGCACTTCTACCGCCAAATTATTAGAAAGGTTTCTTAAAGCAGGACCTGGAAAAGAAAAGAAATACGAAGCTGCAGAAAACTTCATTCGTTCGGTTGAAGCGGTTTCACCATATCTTGTTACGGAGACTAAAGGAGTAAATATAGCAGACAGGCTTGCCGCTCTTCTCGCAGCTCACAGAGATCCTAAATCTTTTAAATGGTCCGACAGCTTACTATTATCCATACCCGAAGAAATCATACCCACAGATGTTCCGGCATGGTGGCTGCTCAAAAAGAAGCATGCAATGTTTTACAACGGATTTGGAAGAGGTGATTTCGGAAGATTTCTAATGGCATCAAACTTACTAACGGTTACGGATACAAGTGAAGCCGCAGAAGTTGATAGCCACATTAATGATGTTCTGGCATATATCTATTCCCTTCAACCTCCCGCTTATCCTAAGCCAATTAATGCAAAACTCGCAGATAAAGGTCAGCTCATTTTTGAACAATATTGCATGGATTGCCATGGTACTTATGGCAAAGATTGTTCCTACCCTAACCTCCTTATTCCTGAAGAAGTGATTCAAACAGATTCTTTATTATACTCCTCTAATTACAGCAGCCCGCAATTTGTAAACTGGTTTAACCAAAGCTGGTTTACTTCAGGCGATCACCCGGCGAAACTGGTACCTTTCAGAGGCTATATTGCACCACCCCTTGACGGAATCTGGGCCACGGCTCCCTATCTTCATAATGGCTCGGTGCCAAATCTTGAAACCTTATTAAACAGTAAGCTAAGGCCAAAGTATTGGGACCGGAATTTTGATGATCCCCAATATGATGTTGATGCCCCCGGATGGAAATTTAAAACAGAAACTTCCGCCTCCGGCAAAAACACTTACAATACCACGCTGAAAGGCTACAGAAATACAGGCCATACTTTTGGAGATCAACTTTCCGATGACGAAAGAACAGCACTTATAGAATACCTGAAAACTTTATAAACCATAGTGAAATTAAAAGCTACAAAAGGTTATGATGTTGTCCATGCGTGGCTAAAGGAAAAAAGCCTGTCGCCTTTTCAATTTCAACAGGAAACATGGCAACATATCATCGACAAAAAATCGGGTCTTGTAAATGCGCCAACCGGTTGCGGTAAAACCTTTTCAGTTTTTCTCGGATCTGTTATTGATTTTATAAATGAACATCCAAAAAATTATAAAACAAAATCAAAAAATAACTTGCAACTTTTATGGGTAACACCGCTGCGTGCATTGGCTACTGATATCGGAAGGGCTATGGAAGAAGTTATTGATGAATTAGGAATGAACTGGAAAGTTGGTATTAGAAATGGAGATACCAGCATCAGCGACAGGCAAAAACAAAAAAGGCAGGTGCCTGAAGTGCTTATTATAACTCCTGAAAGCCTTCATCTTTTATTGGCGCACAAAAATTATACGGATGTTTTTAAATCTCTTAAAATAGTAGCAGTTGATGAATGGCATGAATTACTTGGATCAAAAAGAGGTGTGCAGGTTGAGCTGGCAATTTCAAGATTGGCTGGTCTGAATCCAAAATTTTGCCTTTGGGGAATATCAGCAACAATAGGAAATCTGCAACAGGCAAAAGAAGTATTACTTTCTCCAATTGCAAATTTATATCAACAATCACCTGATAAATTTGGAGAAACCGTAACCGCACAGATTGATAAGAATATACAAATCGAATCAGTGTTTCCTGATGAGATTGAAAAGTTTCCATGGGCCGGTCATTTAGGAATTAAACTGGTTGATAAAGTAATTCCTATAATAATGAACAGCAGAACGACGCTCATTTTCATAAACACACGTGGCATGAGTGAAATGTGGTACCAGGCGTTGCTTACTGCTTGTCCTGAACTTGCCGGAGTAATTGCATTGCATCATGGAAGTATTGAACAGGATTTAAGAAGCTGGGTCGAAGAAAATTTGCATACAGGAAAATTGAAAACAGTGGTATGCACGGCAAGCCTTGACCTCGGAGTAGATTTTCGCCCAGTCGAGACCGTTATACAAGTTGGTTCGCCAAAAGGTGTTGCAAGGTTTTTGCAACGGGCAGGAAGAAGTGGGCACAGACCCGGTGAAATAAGTAAGATTTATTTTCTCCCAACGCACTCCCTGGAACTGATGGAAGCTGCTGCATTAAAAGAAGCTACAGAAATTAAATTGATAGAAAGCCGGGAGCCACGGCTTTTATGTTTTGATGTGTTAATTCAATACTTGAGCACACTCGCTATTTCTGATGGATTTTATCCGAAAGATATTTTTGAAGAGATTAAAACAACGTATTGTTATCGTGATATAAATGACGAAGAATGGCAAAAAATCCTGCAATTCACAACGGCCGGTGGAGTGGCATTGCAGCAATATGATGATTACAAAAAAATAGAAATAATTGATGGCTTGTATAAAATAAACAACAGGCGCATTGCCATGCGTCACCGGATGCACATTGGCACTATCGTTAGTGACCCTATGATGAAAGTAAAATTTATCAGTGGAGGATTCGTCGGTGTTATAGAAGAATGGTTTATTGCAAGGCTGCAGCCAGGAGATATATTTACATTAGCAGGCAGAACGCTTGAATTTGTGATGATAAAAGAAATGACTGCTTTGGTTAGGAAATCAAATGCAAAAAAATCTATTATCCCAAGCTGGCAGGGAGGAAGGATGCCATTATCAGCAAACCTTGGGTTTATGCTGAGAAAGAAATTTGATGAGGCCGGCTTGCTTCTGCATAAAAAAAATAAAAAAGGAATTGACAGAGAAATAACAGAGCTGCAACCTTTATTTGAACTGCAGGAATATCTTTCTCATATTCCAAAACAAAATGAGTTATTAATTGAACATATTGAAACCCAGGATGGTTTTCATCTTTTTGTTTTCCCTTTTGAAGGAAGACTCGTGCACGAAGCCATGGCTGCCGTTTTAGCATACAGGATTAGCCGCATTACTCCGATCACTTTTTCACTGGCAATGAATGATTATGGCTTTGAACTATTAAGCGATCAGCCTATACCGTTAGATGATACCAATTCGTACGGATTATTTTCTCCCCAAAATCTTTTTGCAGATATTCAGCGCAGCTTAAACAGTGTTGAAATGGCTAAAAGGAAATTCAGGGATATTGCTGTGATAGGGGGATTAATTTTTACAGGTTTCCCTGGTGAGCAGAAAAAAGCAAGACATCTTCAATCATCAGCTTCTCTTTTATTTAATGTGTTCGCAGAGTATGAGCCAGGAAATCTATTACTCCGGCAATCTTATAACGAAGTAATGGAGCAACAAATGGAAGAAGAACGTTTAAGAAAGATGCTTGAAAGAATTCAAAAAAGTAAGATCATTATTACCTTTCCTAACAGGCTAACTCCTTTTTGCTTTCCAATTAAAGTTGATAGCATGCGTGAGAATCTTACATCGGAAAAATTAGAAGACAGGGTAAAGAGAATGCAAATGCAATTGGAGAAATGATTTTAATAATAACAGATTAAATGAACGAATTATAATATTGAATTGAATTGTATTAATTCATGTAATTCGTATCTCAAAATTCGTGTAATAAAAAATTATCTTTGCTTTAAAAATTGTTTTCTCCACAAAAATTTATTCTTCATAAAGAAACACTTTGGCTTTCGCCTGCCCGCTGCGTTTATTGGGAAGACGAAAAAGCATTAATACTTTCCGATCTTCATTTTGGAAAGACAGGACATTTTAGAAAAGAAGGAATTGGAGTGCCTCAAAATATTTTTAAAGAAGACCTGCAAAGATTATTTACACAGATTCAATTTTTTAAACCTTCCGTTTTACTCATTGCGGGAGATATGTTTCACAGTAAGGCTAATAAAGAAATTGATCTTTTTTTAAAATGGAGAAATGATTTGCATGCAATAGATTTTCATTTAATAAAAGGTAACCATGATGTGCTCCCTGATAAATTTTATGAAGAAGCTGGTATAAAAGTTTCAAAAAAGAAATTATCGGTTAAGAACTTTTGCTTTACACACGATATAAATGAAGAATGTGAAAATGATGATGAAATAACTTTTACTTTTTCGGGGCATATACATCCGGGCATTAAAGTTAATGGAGTTGGCAAGCAATCATTCATGCTTCCCTGTTTTTATTTTAGTGATACGTATGCGGTGCTCCCGGCGTTTAGTTATTTTACCGGTTTATATAAAATAAAACCTGGCAAAAAAGACAATGTATTTGCGTTGGTTGAAAATAAGGTTATAAAAATGCAGTGATATTTATTCTGATGACCGGCGCAATAATTCTTGCTTTATTAATAAGAGCTCGCGCCCGGTTTGCCCGCTTACAGAAGCATTCTCCTGCGCTCTTCTCATGAGATATGGAATTACATCTTTTATGGGCCCGAATGGCAAATATTTGCTCACATAACAACCGGCTTTTGCGAGGTTAAATGAAATATTATCACTCATGCCATACAACTGCGAAAAATGAACACGATCATAATGTAAAGGCAGGCCAAATTTTTCCATTAATTGAGTGGCATATAAATTACTGTATTCGTTATGCGAACCAACTATTATGTAAACACCATTCGAAGGATTAACACAAAATTCAATTGCGGCATTATAGTCAGCGTCTGTCGCCTGTTTCGTTTCATTTATTGGGGAAGGATAATTTAATAAGGCAGCACGCTCACGTTCTTTATCCATGTAAGCACCACGCACCAATTTCATTCCCAACTTAAAATTATTTTCTTTCGCAAAGTGGCAGCTATCTTTTACAAATTGCAAACGATCTTTTCTGTAAAGCTGGGCAGTATTATAAACAACGGTTTTTTCAATGTTATATTTCTGCATCATTTGTATGGTTAATGCATCCACGGGATCCTGTATCCATGTTTCTTCCGCATCAACCAGCACCCCAATGTTTTTATTTTTTGCAGTTGAGCAAATTATATCTAGCCTGTTCACAATTCTATTCCACTCTTCTTTTTCATTTTCATTTAATGAATCCAACGGAACTATGCCCCGGATAATATCATTATAATTTGAAGCTTCATGTAATTTTTGAAGTAAACCAAAGCGGGCGTAACCAGTGAGTTTCACACTCATAAACGGAATATTGCTTTGAGTGGAAGCATATTGAATTGATTGAATGAATATATCTCTTGCCTTGTCAAAATTTTCTTCACCTTCTTTTCCTTCAACTCCATAATCGAGGATTACCTGCACATTAAATTTTCCTAATTTATTAGCAACGACAGATGTTTCCTGCAAAGATTCTCCGCCAACAAACTGGCTAAAAATTGTCTGCCTTATCAAACCCTTAACTGGCAAACCCACTTTAAGCGCCCATGGCGTAAGTTTTAAACCAATATTTACTAACCAGGCTTTTCCCATGGAAGCAAAAAGGAATTTTGCTTTTTTCAATTCTTTATCGGTTTTATACTCAAAAGCTATTTTGGTATTGTCGAAAGATATGTTTGCCATAATTGAAGGCCGAAATTCCAAAATCAAAAACTAATAACCAAATAAATAAGTTGGCAAAAAAAGGCGCTGTTATTTTGGAGCTAATTCCCCAGCAACTTTATTACAGCGGCTATATTCTTCTTTTCGAATAGCCTTATAAGTTTTACAATAAATTTTAGTAGAAAACCATGAGGATTAGCAATGCTGCTTCCTAATTGCTGAATGCTTTCATCTCTTGTGCTGATGCAATTTTCATAATCATTAGCTTTCTTCAAACTTAATTCTTTTGCAAACATCCATGCGCCATCTCTTGCAGTGTTTATACTAAATTGAACAAGCATTTCATCATATTTATAAATATTTAAATTAAGCAACAGCATCAGGGGATTTATTTTAGTAAGACATGCTTCTATATTATCTATCATTGAAGCCAAAATAGAATTGATGGTGTCAAAATCTTTATGAATATCGTCTATAGAAAAGCCATCCATAACAAGCGCCGTAGCAATACCTAAATCCAGGTTAATATGTGCATTCATTCCTAACAACAAATGCTGAAGCACCAACGGTTTATTCTGAGCAACTGAATCAAAGGCTATCTTCCAGGACTGAGTTGTGGGCTTACCTGCAATCCATGCATAAAATGCGGCCAGGTAACGGTTGGCAAATGTAACGTCCAATCGTTCCATTCTTATGCCATCCTCAAAATCTTTATTAGTAATACAGTCTTTTACTTTACAGGTAACCTTATGATATAGCACGGCAAAGTAACCAGCGCAGTTATTATTGATTTCGCAATAGGTAATGATTTTCTCAAGTTGATTAATTACTTCATCAATCGTTGTGGGCAATTGCAATTGCAGCAAATCATTTTTTGTAATTATTTCGGGCGAAGCATTCATGCAGATCGCTTTTTGTATTTCCTAAATATAAAACAAAAGAAGATTTATAGTTGAAAACATTCAAGACTATCATCTTCAACATCCAATCTTATCTTTACAAAAAAAAATTAAGATGAATTCAAAAAAGGCTTCTGAAAGTTTAGTAGTAATGACAGAGATTGTATTACCAAATGACACGAATACATTTGGAAATCTTATGGGTGGAAGACTGATGTATTGGATGGATATAGCCGCTGCCATTTCCGGAACAAAACATTGCAACGCTCCTGTAGTAACGGCTTCCGTTGATAATATTTCTTTCACCAACCCAATCAGGCTTGGTAATGTAGTGCACATCGAAGCAAAAGTAACAAGAGCATTTAACACCAGTATGGAAGTTCATTTAAACGTATGGGGAGAAGATATCATCCAGCAATACCGTTATAAAAGCAATGAGGCGTATTATACTTTTGTAGCCCTCGATCCCAACAGCAAGCCCAGGATTGTACCGCATTTGGAACCTGAAACTGAAGATGAGATTTCACTTTTTGAAAGTGCATTACGGCGCAGGCAATTAAGATTAATTCTTGGAGGGAAAATGAAACCGGTGGATGCAGTAGAGCTCAAAGCGCTATTTACGCAAAGTTAGTCAGATAGAAATTTTACTTATCCAATACCGTTATTAAATGATGCTTGCTTTTCATCATAAATTTTTTGCTCTGTTCAATAGCATCCATCACTTTTTCAAGAATAGTGTCTATAGTATCTTCATTGGTAAATTGCAGAGGCTCTTTAAAACGAACATTAAGAAGGACACCCCTTTTTTTCAATTTTAATCCTTTTTTATTGAAAGCACGCCAAAATCCATTTATTACAACCGGTACTACAATTGGCTTATAATTTTTAATAATAAACGCTGTTCCTTTTCTGCCGGGAGCAAAAGGTGTTGTAGTTCCCTGGGGAAAAGTTATTACCCAGTTATTTTCAAGGGCCCTTCCAATTTTTCGGGTATCACCGGGGTCAAGCCCACGTCTTACTTCTTTACCTTCTGCTCTCCATGTACGCTTTACCGTTATGGCGCCGGCCCACTTAAAAATCCGGCTTATAAAGCTGCTTTTCATTGTTTCTGCGGCCGCAACATAATATACACGGGTAAATGGATTTAATAAATAAAAAGGAATACCCAGCCTGTTTTCCTTTCTCCATTTAACTGCACAAAAAATATGAAGGAACATAATTACATCCGCAAAATAGGTTTGATGGTTGCTTACAAACAACACATTTTTTTTGGGGAGATTTTTGAAATGTTCTGTGCCGGATATGTTGATACTATTTATAATGGCAAACCCCGGATAAGTAATGATCCCAACGAAGAAATATACCACCGATTTAACCAAGCGGGTTTGTTTCAAACTATCAAGCCATCTTTTCATCGATATTTTTTTATGAAAAATAAAACACAATTTAGGAAAAAACACCACCAAATGATAATACCGCTAAATTCATTTCAGATCAAATGAAAAGTGCCATGTTTTCAACCTGATTTTTTAAAGAATACCGGGATGAAAAATTTGATTATAATTTAAGTAAAGTGCCGCCAAATCATTGTATTTTATTAACTTTGCAGTCCCAAAATAAAAAAATCTTGGGTAACAAAATACAAGTAACGAATTTTTAACCAAATGCTGATGAACAGGATCCTGAAACCGGGATGCAGCAACAAAAAAATCACCTGTATAAAATAATATGGAAGAACAAATAAAAAATGATCCAAGTCCAGTTGTAAATGCCGGAACTGATGCGGAAATTAAACAGGCAATTGAAGAAATGCCTCAAGGAGGAATTGAAGGGGTTGCTTTCCCGGATTTCCCTGATGTTGAGTCTGCTCAAGCCGCTAATGAACAGCAGCCCACAGAAGTTGAAATTCAGAAAGAAGCACTTTCCACCCCACATGATGATTTTGACTGGAGCGTTGATAAGAGAAATGTAACCTCTTATAACAATGAAGAAAGAAAAAAATACGATGAGGTTTACGACAAAACCTTCAAGCAGATCAATGATAACGAAATGATTCATGGTACTGTTGTGGGAATGACCAAAACAGACGTTGTTATTAATATTGGTTTTAAAAGTGACGGCCTTATTTCATTGAATGAATTCCGCGACATGCCGAATCTTAAAGTGGGAGATGAAGTGGAAGTAATGGTTGCAGAAAAAGAAGACAGGGACGGAAATCTTCACTTAAGCCGCAAACAGGCCCGTACTACCAGGGCGTGGGAAAGAATTGTTGAGATGCATAAAACAGGCGAAATTGTTACCGGGCTTGTTACCAGTAAAACTAAAGGCGGACTTATTGTTGATGTTTTTGGTATGGAAACATTTTTACCAGGTTCACAAATTGATGTGAAACCCGTAACTGATTACGATCAGTTTGTAGGTAAAACAATGGAGTTTAAAGTGGTAAAAATTAATGAAGCAATAAAGAATGCTGTTGTGTCTCACAAAGCGCTTATTGAAAGTGATATTGAACAACAACGTGCTGAAATTATTGGCAAACTTGAGAAAGGCCAGGTGCTGGAAGGCGTTATTAAAAACATTACAGATTTCGGCGCATTCCTTGATCTTGGCGGCTTAGATGGTCTGTTATACATTACCGATATCAGCTGGGGACGTATTAATCATCCAAGTGAAGTATTAAAACTTGATCAAAAGTTAAACGTTGTAGTACTTGATTTTGATGATGACAAAAAACGCATCAGCCTTGGATTAAAACAATTAACTCCTCATCCATGGGATACATTACCAGATACCATTAAAGAAGGCGAAATTGTTAAAGGCAAAGTGGTAAATATTGAAGATTATGGAGCGTTCCTTGAAATATTCCCCGGTGTTGAAGGCCTTGTTCACGTAAGTGAAATTACATGGGCTAACACACCTATTAATGCAAAAGAATTCTTTAAGCTTGGTGATGAATATGAAGCGAAGGTTGTAACCTTAAGTAAGGAAGATCGCAAAATGAGCTTATCTATTAAGCAAATGACTGAAGACCCATGGAATACAATTGAAACGCAATATCCTGAAGGCAGCAAGCATAAAGGATTAGTGAAGAACATTACGCCTTATGGGGTATTTGTTGAGCTTTCTCCCGGCATCGGAGGAATGATACACATCAGTGACCTTAGCTGGTTAAAACGTTTTAATAACCCCAACGAATACACGAAAGTTGGTAACGAAATCGATGTTATTATAATGAGTATTGATAAAGAGAACCGCAAACTCCAGTTGGGTCATAAACAAATTGAAGAAGATCCATGGAATTCGCTTGAAGAAACTTTCCCTGTTGGCAGCATCCACGAAGGAACTGTTACGAGGAAAGATGATAAAGGAGCAACGGTTCAACTTCCATATGGCCTCGAAGGATTTGCTCCAGCCCGCCATTTGAGAAAAGAAGATGAAACATTTATCGGCATAGATGATATCGCCAAATTTATGGTGATTGAATTTGACCGCAACGATAAAAAAATAATTCTTAGCCATAGCCGCATTTGGGAACAAGCGAAAGCCGATGAAAAAAATGCTGAGATAAAGGAAAAAAGAGCTGAGGTTGAAACAACTAAAAAAGCAGTTAAGAGCATTCAAAGTAAAGTTGAAAAAACTACCCTGGGAGATCTCGGAGTTTTAGCAGATTTGAAGAAGAAGATGGATGATGAAGGGGAAGCTGCTGCTGAAAAACAAAAAGCTGCTGCTCAGAAAGAAGAAGCTAAAAAGAAGAAAGCTACTGCTGAAAAGAAAACTGAAGATGTAGAAAAAGAAGCAGGCGATACTGAAAAGGAAGCTGAAGAAAATAAGTAAGTATTTTTTCATTTTTGTTCAATCCCGCTACTCACGTAGCGGGATTTTTTTTGCCCATAATATTCAGGCAATTTATATATGATATATTATGACATATTAAATATCAAAATAAACACGCAGTGCAGTGCTATCAAAAGGTGCCGGCTGTTTTACAAAAGCACATTACTGGTACAATTTATGTGCGCTTATTTAAAGAAGTCTTTCACTAATTCTATAAGATCTGCATGCCACTAGACAAATCAAAATTAATTACTTATGTATTGATTGGCATTATCTTCTTATGCAGTATAATACTGCTGATATTAATTATCATTTAGAAACATAGTCTCTTCTTTTACTATCCTGCTTATTTCTTTTGCAGCTAAAAAGCCGCTCGTCCACGCATGTTGAAAATTAAAACCCCCGGTTATACCATCAACATCTAAAATTTCACCCGCAAAAAATAGCCCGGGAACAATTTTACTTGCCATAGTATTTGCATTCACCTCATTTAAAGTAATACCACCTGCTGTAACAAATTCTTCTTTAAAAGTGGTTTTACCATTCACTGTAAATTGTTGTGAGCACAATTGCTTTACCAATAAATTTTGTTGTTTTGAGGGAAGATCAGCCCATCTTAATTCCGGCTTTATTCCGCATAGATTTAAATGATATTCCCACAATCTTTGTGGAAGGTTAAAAGGATTTTTATTTATTATTTTTTTTGAAGCCATTTCTAATCTTATAGATTTGAATTTCTCCAAGAGAGAATTTTCATTATAACTACTTACCCAGTTAATTGCAATGGAGAAATGATATTGCAAGGCAGCAAGTTGTTTGGCAGCAAAAGCAGAAAGTTTTAAAATAGCCGGCCCGCTAAATCCCCAATGTGTAATTAATACAGGGCCTGTTTGCGCTAGTTTGGTTCCATTGATTTTAACATGGGCATTTTCTACAGAAATGCCCATAAGCTCAGTAATCGGATTTTTTGAAACATTAAATGTAAACAAAGATGGATAGGGTTTTTCAAAGGTATGTCCAAGATGTGCTATCCATTTATATTGATCTTCTTTTTGATAACCGCCACACGCTATACAAATAAAATTGGATCGTAGAATAAAATCATCTTTAAAAAATAATTGGAATGAATTTATATGATCGCCAGAAGGATTTTTTTCAATTTTTACAACTTCACGATTCATTAAAATTTGAACGTTGTATTTATTAGCTTCATTCAATAAACAATTAATAATTGTTTCTGAGGAATTGCTTTCAGGAAACATTCTTCCATCGTCTTCGGTCTTCAATTTCACATTTCGCTTTTGAAACCACTCAATTGTGTCAGTTGTAAAAAAATGATGAAAGGCCTGTTTTAAAAATTTTTCTCCGCGGGGATATTTCTTAATCATTTCTGCAATGCTAAAACAGCCGTGCGTAACATTACACCTTCCGCCGCCGCTTACTTTTACTTTGCTTAAAAGTCTATTTGTCTTTTCTACAATGATTACTTCAAGATTATTATTTTGAGATGCCGCATTTACAGCACAGAAAAAACCAGCAGCGCCGCCACCAATAACAATGAGTCTTTTCTTCTGCATTATTTATTTATTGAAAGCAAAGTAAAAGAATGCAATCTTTAAAGAGAAAATAAATTATATGTAAATAAATGAAGGGCTAAAATATGTTGTTGGCGATCCTCTTCTAATAATAATCAGAGCACAAATTTGGATTGGCCTTTTCGGCAATTTCAATTGCTTCAAAAGAAGAGAGTATATCGGCTTTATCTTTTTTTACGCAAACTGTATGTTCATAATGTGCTGATGGTTTTCCATCTTTTGTACGCACGGTCCATCCGTCTTTGTCATTATAAACATATCGCTTACCAAGATTGATCATTGGTTCAATTGCAATTACCAGGCCTTCCTGGAGTTTAGTACCACTGCCACGCTTACCATAGTTGGGAACCTGCGGATCTTCATGAAGGTCTTTGCCAAGACCATGACCAACCAATTCACGCACTACTCCATAACCGTTCTTCCGCTCTGTGTATTCCTGTATCGCAAATGAAATATCTCCCACACGATTTCCTGCAATTGCCTTTTCAATTCCTTTATATAAAGATTCTTTAGTAATACGCATGAGCTTCTTTGTTTCATCCTTTACGTTTACTAACGCGAACGTATATGCGCTATCTCCATGAAATCCATTTTTAAACGCTCCTACATCAACTGATATAACGTCATCTTCTTTAAGTTCATTACCGGTAGGAAATCCGTGTACTACCGCATCGTTGACTGACATACAACAGGCATACGGAAAACCATGATAATTTTTAAAGGATGGAATTGCTCCGTGATCACGAATAAATTCTTCCGCAAGGTTATTTAGATACAAAGTAGAAACGCCGGGCTTAATATGCTTTGCGATCTCAGCAATAGAGCTATTTACAAGCAAGCAGCTTTGCCTGATCAGTTCAACCTCTTCCTTTGTTTTGTAGATAATCATAATATTAAAAAAAACCCTGACATTAAAGGCCAGGGATATAAATTAAATCAGTAAAAAATTATTACATATTTCCAGTTACCCCGGGTGCAACAGACTGCCTTCCCTGGATGCGACCCGAACTCATCAAACCATCATATTGCCGCATCAATAACTGCGTTTCAATTTGTTGGAGCGTATCTAAAACAACCGCAACCATAATTAGCAGGGAGGTGCCTCCATAAAATGTAGCAAATCCCTGGGTAACCCCAAGTAGTTGTGCTATGCCAGGCAATATACCTACCACTGCCAGTAATATTGCTCCCGGCAAAGTAATCCTGTCCATTATAGTTCCTATGTAATCTGTGGTAGGCTGCCCGGGCTTTACGCCAGGTATAAATCCATTACTACGTTTAAGATCATCGGATACCTGCCTTGGATTAAAAATTAATGCTGTGTATAAAAAGGTAAACCCTATAACCATAATTGAATACACAATCATGTATACAAGGTTAGTAGGCTGAGTAAAATAAAGCGCCCAGCTTTTACCTGTCGTTTGAAAACCTAGAAAGATGGTTGGTAAAAACATAATTGCCTGTGCAAAGATGATGGGCATAACACCTGCAGCATTCACTTTCAATGGAAGAAATTGTCTCGCTCCACCAAACTGCCTGTTACCTACTATTTGCTTTGCATAATTCACCGGCACTTTCCTTACGCCCTGAACCAATACGATCAATCCAAGAATAACGGCTATAAATGCAGCTATCTCTACAAGAAAAATTAGTAAGCCACCACCACCACGCGTTTGCTTTGCGGTGAATTCCTGCATAAAATTTTGTGGAAGCCTGGCCAAAATTCCAACCATGATAATTATGGAAGTACCGTTACCCAAACCTTTATCGGTAATTTTTTCACCAAGCCACATAACAAACAAAGTACCCGTTGTAAGCAGCACAACCGTTGACACCCAGAAGTAAGGTTGAAAAGCCGGCAGCAAAGCTCCCTGGTTTGAACTTTTCAAAAATCCTATATATGCCGCCGCCTGGAATGCAGTTACAATAACGGTAAGATACCGGGTCCATTGATTTATTTTCTTCTGGCCGCTTTCTCCTTCCTTTTGAATCTTTGAAATCTGGGGAACTAAAATTGTCATCAACTGCATAAAAATGGATGCAGAGATGTAAGGCATAATTCCCAAGGCAAAAATAGATGCCTTAGCAAAAGCACCACCTACAAAAGCATCTAAAAGCCCAAGCATACCGCCCTTGGAACTATTAGCGAGATTAGTTAATTGATTTGGGTCAAGACCAGGAAGTACTATATAAGACCCAACCCTATAAATTAGGAGAAGCAATAAAGTAAAGAGAATTTTATTTCTCAATTCTTCGATTGTCCAGATGTTTTTTATTGTAGCGATAAATTTCTTCACAGAATTATCAAGATTTAATTATTTGCAATCCATTTCAGACAGCAAATATCAATTATTTATTTTACTATTTCAACAGTTCCCCCGGCAGATTCAATTGCACCCTTTGCTTTTTCACTGATAGCATTTACTTTGAAAGGAATATTTGCTTTTAATACACCGTTTCCAAGAATCTTTACTCTATCAGTTTGGCTGATAAGATTATTGATATACAAATTTTCAAGATTGAATTCCTTGAGACCATGCTTTTCAATTAGCTGATCAATTTGGCCAAGATTAAAAACTTTGTATTCAATACGATTGATATTCTTAAATCCACGCTTGGGAAGTCTGCGCTGAATAGGCATCTGGCCACCCTCGTGAGCCATTTTAATTTTGTAACCGGCACGGCTTTGTCCGCCTTTGTTACCTTTTGTAGAAGTTCCGCCTTTACCGGAAGCTTCACCACGGCCTATTCTTTTTTCTTTGTGAGTAGCGCCTTTTGCAGGCCTTAAATTATTTAATTGCATTGTACTTTATTTTGAACTTAACGCTCCGTGTACCCGGAGCTCGCTTTATAATTTTTTGTAGAACTATTTTATAAAAAAACTAGGAGAGTTCTTCAACAGTAACTAGGTGATTTACTTTTTTTACCATGCCTAAAATCTGTGGAGTAGCCTCAACTTCTTTTGAAGCATTCATCTTATTTAATCCAAGCGCTTTAAGCGTAAGCTTTTGCCGTTCCGAACGATCGATCCCACTTTTTACCTGCTTTATTTTTATCTTTTTCATTATAATTAATTTATTAAATGGTTATAAAAATTATTAACCATTAAATACCTTCTTTAAAGATATATTTCTTGTTTTTGCCACACTTATTGGTTCTCTCAAACTGGCCAACGCCTTAACGGTAGCCTTCACCACGTTATGAGGATTAGCAGAACCCAACGACTTAGCAAGCACGTCTGTAATTCCTGCACTTTCCAACACAGCACGCATACTGCCTCCGGCAATTACGCCAGTTCCATGAGCAGCTGGTTTTATTAAAACTTTTGCTGCACCTTCTTTACTCCATTGCTCGTGGGGAATAGTGCCATGCATTATAGGAACTTTTATAAGATTCTTTTTTGCATCATCAATTCCTTTAAGAATTGCTTCCTGAACCTCTTTTGCTTTACCTAAGCCTTGTCCCACTACACCATTTTCGTTTCCAACTACCACTAAAGCTGAAAAGCTGAATGCCCGTCCACCTTTGGTTGTTTTAACAACGCGGTTAATGGATACTACTTTTTCTTTTAGTTCAAGATCACCACCTTTTACTCTTTGCGTATTTGCTTTCAATATTGATAATTTTTAGAGCTTAATTTAAAATTGAAGACCGCCTTCTCTGGCACCTTCCGCTACTGCTTTAATGCGTCCATGATAAATATAACCACTACGGTCAAATACTACATCTTTAATTCCCAGTTCTTCTGATTTTTTTGCTATGGCCGAACCTACCAATTTGCTCTTCTCCACTTTGTTTACTTTTTGAGCAGCAATGTCAGCCTGTTTAGAAGACGCTGCAGCAAGGGTAACTCCATTAGCATCATCAATCAATTGTACATATATATCACGGTTACTCCTAAAAACACTAAGCCGCGGCTTTTGTGCACTTCCGCTAATCTTTTTGCGAATGCGGTATCTTATTTTTTGCCTTGCACTAACTTTTGAGTTCATTGTTATTCTATTTGCTCCCCGATACTGCCGGAGATATGTTATTTATTTTCTTATTTACCAGCAGATTTACCAGCTTTCCTACGCAACACTTCACCTTCAAACTTCACACCTTTTCCTTTGTAAGGTTCAGGTTTACGTAAGCTGCGGATTTTTGCAGCAACCTGGCCAAGCAATTGCTTATCTATGCTTTCAAGGGTAATAATCGGGTTCTTTCCTTTTTCCTGGGATGTACCCACTTTTAATTCTTTAGGGATTTCAAAAACTATATTATGAGAATATCCTAAAGAAAGATCAAGCAGGTTTCCCTGGTTAGCAGCTTTGTAACCCACCCCTACCAATTCCAGTTTTTTTACATAACCTTCAGTTACACCTTGTACCATGTTGTTTACAAGTGAACGATATAAACCATGTAAAGCTTTGTGCCTGATCTGGTCAGTCGGACGCACAAATTCTACTTTATCATCCTTAACCTCAACTTTGATATCACGGTCAATTGCTTGTTTTAATTCACCTTTAGGTCCTTTAACGGTTATCACATTATCAGAACCTACACTAACATTAACCCCCTTTGTGATAACTACAGGGTTTTTTCCAATTCTTGACATAGCCGGTTTTTTATTTTGTTATTACTCTGGCAGAGTTCAGCCACGACTAAGGCTTAATTATCTTACCAAAAAAAATTAATAAATATTACACAATACTTCTCCACCTACATTCTGAGCCTTTGCTTCTTTATCAGTCATTACACCTTTGGAGGTAGAAACAATAGCGATTCCTAATCCATTCTTTACCCTTTTAAATTCATCAGGCTTGGAATAAGTACGTAAACCCGGGCGACTAACTCTTTCCAGGCTTTGAATTGCAGGAAGTTTAGTTGAGGGATCGTATTTCAAAGCTATTTTAATAAGACCTTGCTTTGAATCATCTTCAAATTTATATTTAAGGATATATCCTTTATCGTATAAGATTTCAGTGATGCGCTTTTTTAAATTACTTGCAGGAATTTCAACAAGCCTGTGATTTGCCATTTGGGCATTGCGTATTCTTGTTAAATAATCTGCTATAGGATCAGTAACCATTGTGTATTTTACTTTTTTATTTATTTACAATGCGATATCCATTGATACCATTTGATATTAGTTTTTACCAGCTTGCCTTTTTTACGCCGGGAATTTTTCCCTGCAAAGCCATATCACGAAAAATATTTCTTGAAACTCCAAAGTGCCTTAAGTATCCGCGTGGCCGGCCTGTAAGCTGGCAACGGTTTTTTAAACGAACAGGAGATGCATTTTTTGGAAGAAGATCAAGACCCCGATAATCTCCCGCTACTTTCAAAGCTTTTCTTTTTTCAGCATATTGCGCTACCATCTTCTCACGTTTCTTCTGTCTTGCTTTTACTGACTCTTTAGCCATAACTTTTTATTTTGTTTGTCACCCTGAGTTTATCGAAGGGTTATTTTTTAATATTTTTAAAAGGCATCCCCAACTCTTTCAGTAATTCAAATGCTTCTTCGTTTGTGTTTGCTGTTGTTACAAATGTGATATCTAACCCGGTAATCTTGTTTACTTTGTCAATATCAATTTCAGGGAAAATAATTTGTTCAGTTACTCCCAGGGTATAGTTTCCACGGCCGTCGAAAGACTTATCGTTGATACCTTTAAAATCACGCACCCTCGGAAGAGAAACAGATACTAAACGATCAACAAACTCATACATATTTACCCCGCGCAAAGTTACCTTGGCACCAATGGGCATATTCTTACGCAACTTAAAGTTGGATATATCTTTTTTAGACATGGTTGCTACCGCCTTCTGGCCGGTAATAGTTGTTAACTCTTCAATAGAAACGTCAACTAATTTCTTATCCGCAACGGCCCCGTTAACACCACGGTTGATGCAAACTTTTGTAAGCCTTGGTGCCTGCATGATCGATTTGTATGCAAACTTTTTCATTAAGGCAGGTATAACTTCTTTCTTATACTTTTCTGCCAGTCTCGGAGTATATTTTTCGGTGCTCATTATTTAATTACCTCCCCTGATTTTTTTGCTGTTCTTACTAATTTTCCATCCTCAGTTCTTGTTCTGCTCACTTTTGAATGTCCATGAGACTTAGCATCCCAAAGCATTACATTTGAAATGGCTACCGGCGCCTCCACTTTCATGATGCCACCCTTGGTATTTTGTGCAGAAGGCTTTGTATGTTTTGTTACAAAATTTACTCCTTCTACGAGTACACGGTTTTTCTCAGTAATTACCTGCAGCACCTTGCGCGGCTTTTTAAGGTCCTTATCATCACCGGTTATCACTACCACTGAATCGCCCTTTTTTATACTGAACTTTGGTTTAAATCTTGTCTTCATTTTTGACAAATGTTTTGTCTTGTTTATTTCTTATTTATTTCTTATTAAAAACCCCATTTTTTTGGGGGTGCAAAGATACAATTATAATACTTCGGGGGCAAGTGAAATTATCTTCATATAGCCCTTATCTCTTAGTTCACGGGCAACCGGCCCAAAAATCCTTGTTCCCCTTGGTTCATCAGCTGCATTCAAAAGCACCACTGCATTATCATCGAACCTGATATAAGAACCATCTTTACGGCGAAGTTTATTTTTAGTACGAACTATTACCGCCTTGCTTACCGTTCCTTTTTTAATACCACCTGCAGGTAACGCATCTTTTACTGTCACTACTATTTTATCGCCCACATGAGCGTAATCCTGGCCCGAATTTCCAAGAACACGTATGCACAATACTTCTTTTGCCCCGCTGTTATCTGCTACATTTAGCCTGCTTTCTTGCTGAATCATTTTAATAATCTTTGAGCTCTCAACACTATAGCTTTGAGCAATTAAACCATTTTATTTCAAAAACATTTTCAACCAGCCTTTGCTGATTAATTATTTCACTTTTTCAATAACTTCTACCAATCTCCAGCGCTTTAATTTGCTCATGGGTCTTGTTTCCATAATTTTTACAACATCCCCAATGCTGCACTCATTTTTTTCGTCGTGTGCGTGAAAGCCGGTAGTCTTTTTAATGAACTTACCATATAAAGGATGCTTTACTTTTCTTTCAACCTTTACAGTAATGGTTTTATCCATTTTATTGCTGGAAACCACACCTGTTCTTGTTTTTCTTAAATTTCTATCGGGCATTATTGTATTTTTTATGATTTAGAGCCAGATTGTTTTGCTCTTAATTCAGTTTTTAAACGGGCCAGGTCTTTCCTGACACCACGAATACTCATTGGGTTTTCCAACGGGGAAACAGCATGAGCAAATTTTAATTTTTTTATACGCAGTTCATCTTCTTCGATCCTTGACTTAAGGTCCGTTTCACTCATCTCTTTTAAACTGTTTTTAAAATCGTTCTTATTAGACATTTTGTTTTATTTAAAATTAGCAAACCAGTTTACTACTAATTATGCCTGGTAATCTCTTCTTATAACAAATTTTGTTGCGATAGGTAATTTTTGAGCCGCTAATTCGAAGGCTTCTTTTGCAACCTGCTCAGATACTCCATCGGCTTCAAAAATAATTCTGCCCGGCTGCACAACAGCGGCAAAATATTCAGGGTTTCCTTTACCCTTACCCATCCTCACTTCGGCCGGCTTTTTCGTAATGGCCTTATCAGGGAATATTCTTATCCAAACATTTCCTTCACGTTTCATGTGGCGGGTTAATGCCTGCCTTGCCGATTCAATTTGCCTGTTAGTTAACCAAACTTCTTCAAGAGCTTTTAAGCCAAACGTTCCAAATGCTATAGAAGCACCACGCTTGGTATCACCTTTCATACGGCCTTTCTGCATCTTTCTGTGCTTCGTTCTTTTTGGCTGTAACATAAATTAATTGTTGAATTATTAAGTTGTTGAATAGTTGAAATCTTTTGTTTCAAAAAAGCTTTCAAAAAAATTATCTGCGTCCGCCGCCACCGCCACCTCGTCTATCTCCACCGCCTCCGCCTCTTCTATCTCCGCCACCGCCACCGCGTCTATCACCTCCCCTGTCACCACCACCGCGTCTGTCGCTGAATCCGCCTCTCCTATCACTCTGCATTTCGTTATCGCTTTTTCCGCCACCTGCAATTATATTCGGGTTAAGATCTCTTTTTGCAAGAACCTCACCTTTACAAATCCACACTTTCACTCCTATTTTACCATAAACGGTTTGTGCAAATACATTAGCATAATCGATGTCCATACGTAATGTATGCAATGGAGTACGCCCTTGTTTAATTTCTTCGCTACGTGCAATTTCGGCACCACCTAATCTTCCGCCTACTCTTACTTTAATCCCTTCTGCACCCATTCTAAGGGCAGAAGCAATTGACATCTTGATTGCTCTTTTATAATTGATACGATTTTCAATTTGTCTTGCGATCGTATCCGCTACAATATTTGCATCAAGCTCAGGACGGCGTATCTCAAGTATGTTTATCTGAACATCATCTTTACCGGTAAGCTTTTTCAATTCCTCTTTGATGCGGTCAACTTCTCCACCGCCTTTACCAATAATAATCCCGGGCTTTGAGGTATGAATAGTTACAATTAATTTATTAAGAGTACGCTCAATAACAATCTTTGCTATACCGCCTTTGTTAATACGGGCATTTAGATAAGTTCTTATTTTATCATCTTCAATCAACTTCTTCGCATAGTCTTTAGGGTGAGCAAACCAGTTGCTATCCCATCCACGGATGATTCCTAACCTGGCACCAATCGGATTTGTTTTTTGACCCATATTCGGTTTTTATTTTTTAGTTTTTTTAGCCGGAGATTTCTTTTCAGTTTTATCTTCAGCAGGCTTCTCTTTTTTAGTTGCTGTTTTAGCTGTTGCTTCCTTTTTCGTAGCCGCCTTTTTAGGAGCCGCTTTTCTTGGTGCAACCGCTTTTTCTTCTGTTTCCGGCACAACTTCATCAACTACAGGTTCAGCTTTAGCCAAACTTTTTTTCACAGAAGGAGTTCCATTATGATTTTTACTATCAACAATAATAGTAACGTGGTTGCTGCGTTTGCGAACCCGATACCCACGTCCTTGAGGAGCGGGGCGCATGCGTTTAATAACCCTTCCGCCATCTACCATAATTGTTTTTACAATCAGGCCTGCGTCTTCCACTTTTTCATCAGTGTTCTTTTGTTCCCAGTTATTAATAGCGCTCTTTAATAATTTATACATTGGCACAGCCGGGTGCTTAGGATTGAATTGCAAAATTCCTAACGCTTTCTCAACTTCAAGCCCACGTATCAAATCTGCCAGCAAACGCATTTTGCGGGGAGAAGTGGGGTAATTATTTAATTTAGCTACAGCTTCCATTTTATTTATTTTCTTTATTCAGCGTATATCTGAAAATTATGCGATCTTTTTACTTGAATGACCTTTAAAGTTTCTTGTTGGGGCAAATTCACCCAACTTATGCCCTACCATAAATTCCGTTACATATACAGGAATAAATTTATTTCCGTTATGCACCGCGAATGTGTGACCAACAAAGTCAGGAGTAATTGTAGAGCGACGCGACCATGTTTTGATAACACCTTTCTTCGATTTCCCCTCATTAATGCCAAGCACTTTATTCTCCAGCTTAGCTTCTACATAAGGACCTTTTTTAATTGAACGAGCCATAATTTATTTTTTGTTGATTTGCCATAACCCGTATGGCCATTTTAACGGTAATTGTTTATTTATTTATTAGGTAATTTCTTACCGTTCCTTCTTTGTATGATCATTTTATCTGAACCTTTTCCACGCACACGGGTGATTTGTCCCTTTGCATATTTACCGGTCCTGCTTCGTGGATGTCCGCCGGAAGCTTTACCTTCACCACCACCCATCGGGTGATCAACCGGGTTCATTGCCACACCTCTTGTCCTGGGTCTAACTCCCAGCCACCTGTTTCTACCCGCCTTGCCTTTGCTTTCAAGATTGTGATCACTATTGCTTACCACACCTACTGTTGCATAGCAGTTAATCAGAATTTTTCTTAGCTCCCCACTAGGCATTTTCAATACGGCGTATTTTTCTTCCTTATTCGCAAGTTGTGCGGATGAACCGGCACTTCTTGCCAATTTGCCGCCCTGGCCCGGTTGCATTTCAATATTGTGAATCACCGTTCCTAAAGGAATATTCTTAAGCATTAAAGCATTACCCAATTCAGGGGCAACCGCGTCGCCACTTATTATAGAAGCGCCGATCTGCAATCCCTGCGGAGCAAGTATGTATCTTTTCTCGCCGTCAACATGAGAAATTAAAGCGATGAATGCACTCCTGTTAGGATCATATTCAATTGACTTTACCGTTGCAGGAATATCTTTTTTATTTCTTTTAAAATCAATTACGCGATACATTTTTTTATGCCCGCCGCCCAAATAGCGCATGCTCCTGCGGCCCTGTGCATTGCGGCCTGCAGTGTGATGCACTTTTTCTACCAAACTCTTTTCAGGAACGTTTGTAGTAACTTCTGCATACGCATTACCAATTCTCCAGCGTGTTCCTGCGGTTGTTGGTTTGTATTTTCTTAAAGCCATTTTAATTTATTTTAGTCCCGGTTGTAACGGGATTTTAAAAATTATTCCCTTATATATTTCCGTATAAATCTATGCTTTCACCTTCGGCCACGGTAACTACTGCTTTCTTCTTTGCAGGTTTACGTCCTGTAAGTAAACCCGCTTTGGTATTGCGTTGTTTAACTTTTGAAGGCATCGTTAATGTATTTACATCTTCCACCTGGATACCGTAAAACTCTTCTACCGCTTTCTTAATCTCCAGTTTGTTGGCCTTCCTGTTAACAATAAAGGTATAGCGATTATGCTTTTCCGTTAGACGGTTCACTTTCTCTGACAATACCGGCTTTATTAAAACTTCAGACAGTTTCATGTCTTTTTAATTTTTTTGTTTCTTAAATTACTTTCTTCTATTTCGTCGCTTCTGCTGCTTCTTTATTTTGGTCTTCGTTTTCTTCAACAAATATCTTCGCCGCGCTTTCAGTAAATACTACCGTATCGGAATTCATGATATCATAAGTATTGACATCGCTCAGTAATGTTCCACAGATGGAAGGTGCATTCCTGAAACTCTTATACACATTGTCATTATGCTCCGGCATTATAAATAAAGCCTTCCTGCTTTCCGGAACTATTGTATTAAATATTTGAGCGAATTTTTTAGTGGCAGGCGCTTCCATGGTGATATCTTCAACAATAAAAATTTTATTTTCTTTCGCTTTAGAACTTAGTGCACCAATTTTAGCAAGGTCTTTTACCTTGCGGTTCAGTTTAATATCATAACCATGAGGCTTTGGTCCGAAAACCGTACCACCACCTTTATATAACGGGTTACGAAGATTTCCTTTACGGCTTCCACCGGTACCTTTTTGCTTATGAAGTTTCTTTGAAGAACCTTCTACCTCGGCCCTCGTTTTTACTTTATGAGTACCCTGGCGGCGGGCGGCTAAATGTTGCTTTACAGCCAGCCAGATAACATGACTATTAGGATCTGCACCAAATATTTCATCAGGTAACTCGATATTTCGGCCGGTCTTTTTTCCTTCTATATTTATTATATCTAATTTCATATTACTTCTTAATTAAAAGGATGGAACCATTATGGCCGGGAACCGAGCCACTTATTAATAAATAATTTTTTTCAGGAAAGATCTTCACCACCTTCAGGCCTTTTACCTGTACTTTATCGCTGCCCATACGGCCAGCCATACGCATACCTTTAAATACTCTTGAAGGATAAGAAGATCCGCCAACAGAGCCGGGCGCCCTGGATCTGTCATGCTGGCCGTGAGACTGCTCGCCCACTCCATGAAAGCCATGACGTTTTACAACACCCTGGAACCCCTTTCCCTTAGTGGTGCCTTCAACAATCACTTTATCGCCTTCATTAAATATGTCAACACTAATGGTGTCGCCAATATTTTTATCTGTTTCGCTATCGCGTATTTCTTTTACGAATTTCTTTGCCGGTGTATTTGCCTTGGCAAAATGGTTTTTTTCTGAGAGGAGGGTATGCTTTTCTTTTTTATCTCCAAAAGCAATCTGGACTGCATTATATCCGTCAGTATCTACAGTTTTCTTCTGAGTTACAACACATGGGCCAGCTTCAATAATGGTCACAGCAGTCTGCCTGCCGTTAGTATCGAAAATGCTGGTCATGCCAACTTTCTTTCCAATAATACTTTTCATTTCTATTTTAATTATATCCAGCGCTCTACTTCGACAAGCTTAGTATAGATGGATGTTACAATTTTATATAAGAACTTTTTAAGCCTCATCCCGTTCTTCTCGTCATGGAGAAGGGGAAGATAACTTTTATGCTTTTATTTCTACGTCCACACCAGATGGCAAATCAAGCTTTGATAGCGCATCTACTGTTCTTGAACTGCTGGTATAAATATCCAGCAAACGCTTGTGCGTACACAATTGAAACTGCTCACGTGCCTTTTTATTAACGTGAGGTGAACGCAAAACAGTAAATATTTTTTTATGAGTAGGTAAAGGAATAGGACCTGTAACTACTGCTCCTGTGCTGCGAACGGTCTTAACAATTTTTTCTGCTGATTTATCAACAAGATTATGATCGTAAGACTGAAGTTTAATTCTGATTCTCTGAGACATATTTAAAGAACTTTTATCAGACCAATTTATTTTGGGAGTGCAAAAGTATGGATAATGAATTAAACAACAAAGAATAAATTGTAAGATTTAAAAAATAACCATTCTTTGATAGTCAAGCTCAGGAATGCGGGTTGAGGACGCCCGCCAAGAAGAGGGGCCTTGGGGGGAAGTAGTATTACCTGGCTTATGATTTTTCCAAAAGAAAAAATGATCTTAGATTTATGGAATATTGATTAATCAAAGGTTAAAAAACTTTTTAATGAAACCAACAAGCAGGCTTTTTTTTGTTGTGCTAATACTGGTTGTTCTTCAAAACGGCAGCGTATTCGGTCAACTGGCGGGTGCGAATCTTGCAGCTCATGGAGTGTTGGCACTTATAGGTGGTAACCGTGAAAAAAAACAGGAAAGACTTATTGATAAATCCACTACACAGGAAAAGATAAGCGGTTTAAATGTAAGCGTGCTGCGCGTAAAAGAATCAGATATAAAAAGTAAAGCTAAAGCCCATATTATAGCACTGCAAAACCGGCTAACCCAATATAACACTCAATATAAAAACAATCAACCGCTTACTGTGCCAAAGAAAGACAGTGATTTAATAGCCATCCAGGATATTGATGAAAACTGGCCAGTGGATGAGTATGCAAGCGAATTAAGAGCTTATAAGCGATATGCTTCTCAGCAGAAACAACAAATGTCGACTGCACCGGCGGACGGCTTACACACAATGCCTGCCAACCTTACAAAAAAAGATACCACCGGCACAAAATTATAAATGGATTGCTTTCCGTGCGCAGGCTGGAGCCGATAAATAATTATTTTAGATGATGCCCAACCAACTCCCCGCTTCAAACTACAGTTTCGATACAATTGCCAATGACTTTTTTACATGTTCATCAGGCGATATATGGTCTGTTGCTGATGAAAACACGGCTACGATTTTTCCATCTTTATTAATAATGAATGTTGTCCGCGGGATGAAGCCGTGCGTAACCTGCTGGCCCGTTACATCTTTAGCACCCGGTTGCGGAGGCTTCAACTCCAGGCCATACATTGCTGCAATGTTACCTCCGGGGTCCGAAGCCACAGGAAATTTACCTGCACAGTAATCGGGATTAGATGAGAATGAATTCAAACGCTGAATATCATCCGCTGATACCCCAATAATGGTGGTTCCTGCTGCCGTAAATTTATCCTTAAATTCGGCGAAAGTATGAGCTTCCAAATCACAGCCACCTGTGTATGCTGCAGGATAAAAGTATAATACCACAGGTCCTTTCGCAAGGGCTTTTTTTAATGAAAAATCGAATTCATTGCCTGCCAGGCTAGCCTTGCTGGTGAACAGGGGTGCTTTGGAACCATTTGACAATACCTTTGATTGTGCAAAGCTATGCGGACTAATGAAGAGCACCAGCCCAAAAATTAAAAGGAGCGGGAGATAATTTTTCTTTGACATGGCGAATTGCTTTTTTTATACAACTAGAAATCTCTCACAAACATACATAGAATTGGGGGATAAAAGGTGTGATAGAGGAAATCCTTAAGCGGATAACAAGGATATAAACTCATCCACAGTTTAGGTTGACCACGGACGAATGCCTTTCAAAGAACTTGCTTAGGCAGGATCACCTCCGCTTTCGTTAGTTTGTCTCCCAGGGTTAGTAGCGCTTGTGGGGAATCCCGCATTCTGTGGTTTGTGAGATAAAAACCACGGAGATAGATACAATCGAATCTATATAAATTCCTAACTCTTCACTTCAGTGTTTCAATGCTGCGACACTAATCTTTGGCCCGGATGTTAAATCTGTCCGATGCACCTTTTGTAAACTTGAATGATGTTGCGGGACGGTTTGAACCGGGTGTGAATTACAAGTTCCCAAAGCGTAGTAAATAATTATAAAAACAATGATAGTTCCAAAACATCCGCCTCCAAGCTTTTTGGCACCATAGCCGGCTATTATTGTTCTAAGAAAATTATTCATGCTTATAAGTTTTAAGAATTGTTATTAATAATCATGCCAGGGATTTCTTCTTGTTACTTTTGCTAATTTTTAAGCTGATTCCTGTTATTCAACACTATAGCTAAATTTGAAGTCAACCGCCTCACGCTTATTACTGTTTGGGTTACGTCTCATACACCAACGATCGCAAGCATGATCATCACAACCACTTTCTTGGCCGAAGAGGCGCGAAAGATAAAAAACAATAAATATTTTGTAATGCTTACAGCGTGCCTGTAATTTTATTTATAGTTAAAATATATAACGCTTGAACCTTATTTGCTTAATATTGATATAACAAACATTAATGGAATATAAACAAGTTACGGAAATGAAAAATCTCCTTATCCAATAGAATTATCAATTGATAAAAGTCCGGTTAATGCAATTTTTTTTAAATTTTATTACTAACAATCAAACAATAATATGAAAAAGAAAAGTGAGCTACGCTCAAACTATAGCTTTGAAAGATTCGCATCGTCTGTAACGAAAGCAACAGGCACCACCGCTGCATTTATGGTGGCATTTTTAATAATAATTATATGGGTTGTTGCCGGGCCCTTGTTTCACTATTCAGAAACCTGGCAAACTTTTATAAGTACCGGCGCAACTATCATAACATTCCTGATGGTATTCTTAATTCAGAAAACACAAAACAAACATTCTTTGGCCATACAACTGAAGCTCAATGAACTCGTGGCAGCAAATGAAATTGCAAGTAACCGGCTGCTTAATGCAGAAAACATGACCGAGGAAGAGCTAAAAGTAATTCATAAGTATTATACAAAGCTCAGCGATTTCGCTAAAAAAGAAGAGACGTTGCAGCAGCCGCATTCCATAGATGAAGTTCATCACCTGCATGATATTAAGAACGAGATGGAGCAGGAACTAAAAGATACAGAACAAAAGAACGATGATACCAGGGATTAAGCTATGAAATAAAAAACCCCGCAATTGCAGGGCTGACTTAAGAAGGTGAATTATTAATCCCTGTCATCATCACGATACATCCTGTGATGTCTTGACTCTCTGTTCCACGACCTGTATGAACGATCTTCCCATCCTCTTTGATTGTCGCGTGAATAGCCATGTTGATCTCTCCTCATATCTCCCCTGTCCTGGCTGTCTCTGTCATTATTATATCCATAGTTATTTTCAGTATTCCGGTTGTTTCGTTGGTTATTGCTGTAACCTCCATTACCATATCCGGAGTTTTGTGAATATTGATCCGTATTGTTTTCGGAATTTTGGTTTGACTGGTATCCGTTACCGTTAGGTTGATTAGTTTGCCGGCGATGGCCTGATTGGGCAAATGAAGTGCTTAAACACCCTGCAAAGAATAATAGTGTAATAATCTTTTTCATACTCAGGAATTCAACCATTGAGATATTGTTTCAATTAAAGATGTTAAAGAACCCCGCGTTTTTGATGTTGTGTAATACTTAACAGAAAAGAAGTTCACCTTTGATTGGTAATAATTCAATTACAATCTCAAATAAAATGAAGATGAAAAAAATTGTATCTCTTTTAATAACCGGTTTGGTACTTTGCGCTGGGGCGATGGCTCAGTCAAAAGATGTCAAACAGGACAAGAAAGAACTTAAAAATTCAGTGAAAGACAAAAAAGAAGATAAAAAAGAAACCCGCAAGGATCTCGGACATCTAAGAATTAAATCTGCAATGCAGAAGAATAGAGAAGTTGGACGCCATCGCAGGAGCATTCATAAACAAGGTGAACATCTTGAAAATCACGGCGTAAAACATCCCGTAGCATCGGCAAAGCACCAGGTTCACGAAGAAAAAGAAGCTAAAAAAGATAAAGACTAAATTAATTACACTTCGCATAGAGAAACATTTGATGAAGTAATCTATAGAAGGTGATCAATCTTTCAGGTCCTGGTAACACAGGGCTTTTTTATTATACACCTTATATTGAATGTGCAAACGATTGGATCTTTCATTGGTTCTTCTATTTCCTCCTGTCATTCAGCACTTATAACCGCATGCATTATCATTCTCATAATTTAGAGAGAAGTAACCTGCGCTGCTTTGCAGGAGACATGCTGAAATTCGCTACTGTTCTTTCATCCTTTAGTTAAGTTAAGAGCTGCATCTTTTGTGGTTCTTCCTGCGATTGCCATAATGGTACATTTTAATTGCTATAAAATGATTGATTGATTGAAGAGGACTAAATAGCGCCGGATTTTTTTGTTTCAATTTTATTCGGATATTTCTCATTCCCCGGCAATATGAATGATTACTTAATGATGAGATTTCAACTGTAACAATTATTTATACCTTGTATGTGGGATATCGAACTTTTATACCCCTATCTTCAGACCAAAGGCATTTAAAATGATAATATTTGATTTCATTACCACTCGCACTCGTATTCCCCGTAAAGATTTAGATGAAAAAAAGATTAAGCCAAAAAGATATTCCTTAAAACCGCTAGGGGATATTAAGGAGACCCGTGCAAAAATGAATAATTATTTGCAGTTGCTGGAGGAAATAAGTACCCAGGTTATAAGCTTGTTTATTGAACCGCGGGTTAACATTTTAATGTATCACAACGTAGAACATACAAAAACAGTTGTAAAAAGAACTTCTGAAATAGCAGCTAATTACCATTTGAGTGAGACTGAATTATTTATCTTATCGGCCGCAGCATGGTTTCACGATACGGGTCAACTTATGGGTGATGCAGACTTACATGAACATAGAGGTGTTATATTAATGAAGAAATTTCTTCAAACAAAAGGCCTCGCAAAAGAAGTAATGAATAAAATTGAAGGCTGCATTTACGCAACAAGGTTACCGCAAAATCCTAAATCATTATTGGAAGAAATTGTTTGTGATGCAGATACTTATAATTTGGGCACTGAAGCCTTTATTACAACTGATGAATTATTAAAAAAGGAATTTGAACTAAGAAACATGCCTATCGATAATTGGGAAGAAAAAACATTGAAGTTTCTTCTAAGCCACAATTATTTTACTACGTATTGCCACGCGTTATTGAATAAGGGCAGAGAAAAAAATATTGATTTAGTACGTTATCGTGTGAAAGAAAAAACTGGTGATATAATCATACACACAGGCTAATAACATGCTCACCATAACGCTACATTCCTTGTGAATATATCATTTTTGCCTTTGCTGGTCTTCTACTTCCAAAATTAAAAACAGTTACCAAAACTGTAAGAGGCCGCCGATGTTCCTGTGTGGCTGGGCATGGCCCGGTGCGTTTTCAGGAACACCAACAACTGGATGAAATAATAATTCCCCAAACCGCTTTTACTATATCAGATTACTCGCAGATTATTTAAACGTTGTACGGGAAAGCGCAGTAAGCGTATTTTCTTATTTAAACATTCTCATCGCGGCATGAAGGTTCCGGAAAAAATACCCTTCTTTATCCCTGCTTGCGGATATTTCAGTTGATTTTTAGTCAGGTAGCCGGATAATCTCATCAAAATCATAACCTGCTCTTGCCAGCGCCCGCCTAGCTGATTCTATGGCAATGGGCGCGGGATTCGGAGGATGTACGGGTACTTCTTCTGTCTGTGCCAGTTGGTCTAAAAGTTCCTGCGTTTGGCCATGCGTCAATGCCTCACAAACATCGTACAATCCTCCCGGTTTCTCTTCAGCCAAATCGTGTTTTTCCAAAACATGCCTCATCACTTTTATCAGAGACAATGCAGGTGGAGGCACTATTAAGGCAGTCAGCGCTCCGTGTTCCAGCCGATACCTTGGAATGAGTTCCTGCATCAGGGCATGATTCGCTTTTTTTGCAGCTGGGAAGAGGGTTTTCTCCTCCATTTTAATATGTCGCAATAAACCGGTTCGAAATTGATGATAATATTTCATTTCAATTTCGCCCGGTTGCTCAGTCGCCTTACTCAATAAGTCATCAAGCCGGTGATGATCTTTTGTGAAAAAATGATGCAAGGGTTTGTTCATAAATTCTTATAAGGGCAATGTTTTCAAATTTACTGATATTCCGGCAAAGCGATAACCTCACTTATACTGATTTGTATTTTTTTGATTTGAATGGTTTGTGCGGAATGAATACTTAATAGTTCTCTTTCCCCGGCTACACTTAGTGTGCTCATAACAGTTAGTTGCGCTATTCCTAGGTTTCCTCCACGGCGGACAAGTGTAACTAAGGACTTACGAACATTGAATCTATAACAAAAATTCAGTTTTAATGAGACTACGTTGCTTGCCATAATAATAATTTCCGGCAGACAGCAGGGTTTCAAAGTTATACCCAATAAAAAAAACCTCCCTGTGCGGAAGGTTTTGAAAAACTTGTAAGATCATTAATTACAATTAACCATCTATTGCACCAAAACAAAAAGATTATTATTACCCACAACCTTGCTGTTTTTTAAAACGGAATACGGTAGTAAAAAATGGCCGTAATAGCCCCAGGGTGTGCCCCAAGAATTTTGTACAATAAAGTATCCGCCACCGGTTGTACTTCCTGAGCCGCTGCCATCATCAAAATAGCCTACGAGAGGAACAGCATGGCCCCCGAGGGCCCGCAGTCCTTTGCTTAAAGTGCCCTTGGTAAGCGGGTTATAAATATAGCTGGATGTGTTAAGACCTTCAAAGACCGTATAATTATGATTATCGTATACGGTAAAACCCATAAGCACAGGCTTGTTATTTAAAATAGCATATTTACAATTATTCACTTCTGCCACATCTCCTGTTCCGGGAATGTAGTAATATCCGGCACTGGTAGTTCCGGAAGTTCCGGTAGAGCCACTTTGCGAGCCAATAACGAAATTGGTTGCATTGCTGATGGCAGCTGAGCCGGGAGGTGTGGTAAATTGCGTGGAAGATGACGTTGCTACATTGTATCCCTGTGAATTAAGGGTGATTGGGTAAGGGTAAAGGTCTTCGGTGCTTTCCCCTTCAGGCGTAATGGCAGTGCCGCTTCCGGAATTATTTGTTAGTCCCTGCAAGGCTTGTCCTATATTCACCATAGTCGCACCGGGGTCTGAAGTAATGGAATAGTTTTCAATTTTTACTCTTTCTACATAATATAAAAAAAGCGGCGCGAGCGACCCATCTGTACCGAAATAAGTAGAAGGAGCAGAAAACTTGTTGGAAACAATTGCAGCCATTGCACCGGAGGTGCTCGTTATGGATGGCTGGGCTGGCGTAGCTCCGCCCTTCGCATAATATTTTAGAACCTCGTTGGCTTCCGTACCGCAAAAGCCGGTACAGGATCCTATCTGCCCCTGGTCCCTGACTGCCGGCGTGGTAATGAGGTAGCTGGCAGGGAGCGTGCCTGGATAAGTTAAACCATCCGGGATAACACCTTTATTGAATATCGAAGGGGAGAAAACCGGTAGTATGGACACCGCGGCGTCCGATGCAGGAAGTAATCCATACACATGAGGTACAATGCCTGTTTGCGTAGGGGTAGCACTTTCTTTAATGTTGCTTTTGGAGCAACTGACAATAGCCAATGCCACAAGAACGGGTAGAGCGAGTTTTTGAAGGAGTGTTTTCATGCTGAATAAGTTTTATCCAAATTATTCTTTTTCCGCCATAAGACATTTTAACCATGTCATGCTTGTGTCATATTCGTTAAGAAATAGTTAATGGAGAGGGATATATTTCTTTGAGTAGCCGATATACAGTTAAAACATGTTTATTTTTTTTGAATTACCTGTTTCTTCATAAGCCGAAGCATCCCTGCTTGCAAGGTTAGGTATTCTTTCGTGCATTCATGTGGAAGGATATGGTGTGCAGTTCTTCATTGGGTAATCATGGAATTTATACTTACATCTCACGAAAATAAATGAGCAAATCTCTTTTAATAACTTTCAACATAGATGATGTATGCATTGCGAATAACGGTAACGGTTATATTAACCCACTGCGCCGGAAAGCCACAGTGGGTTTTATTATTTTTTGCTTTTGCTGGTCTTCCATCAGTTTGAACCTACCATCATCGTCCTAAACCATCCAATGTGTAAGAACACAAACTCATCCCCGCTGCTTCACACCCTTTCTAAATTGCCATATTACATTCATAGGGGTACCTCACAATAACAAATGCATTAACTTCTACCCATGCGGGCCTTTTTGTTTACCAGCCTGTTTGGTCTTATCAGGCTGACCGAGAATTATTTTTTCTTTTTCAATAATAGGATTGTCTTTTTCAGATAAGTAATTCAGTACTTTGGTTTAAAGTTTAAAAACCCAGTAGGATTAATTTTTATTTCATATTAAATGGATATTTTACTTTCCATATTTTTTTTATGTTATGTGTCAAACATATCAGTTGCCATTCAGCATTTACCTTTTCCAATGTTCGTAAATGAAGCATGGTGTATTTTAAATTGTGTTTGATATTGCCGAAGATGGGTTCTATAATCTGTTGTCTTAACCTGTAAATTTTTTTACCTTCAGGACTATCAAGCAGTTTTCTGATCTGTGTTCTTAAATGGGTTCTGTTTTCAACATGTATTTGTCGTGCATTTCCTTTAGTGCATAAAAGTTTGCTCGGGCATTTACTGCATTGCGTTCCCCGATATACTTTACTTTTTTGTTTGTTGGCTTTATGTACTATTTCAGAATAATAAGTCAATGTTTTTCCTTCGGGGCAAATGAACTGGTTATTTTTTCATCATAAACAAAGTGATTATGATGGAAAGGATTTAAGGCAGCTTTAATGGGTTCCATTTCTTTCTCCTGATCAGGTACAAGGATAGTTTTATCTAATTCATTTAGTTGTTCATAATTATCATAGGAGGCATAACCACTATCTGCAAGTATGGTATTTGTTTTCTGTTGAGTATTACTTTCTGCTTGCTGTATAACAGGTAGCAAATGTTCTTTATCACTTGCTGCATTAGTTACATAAGCGCTTACGATTATACCGTTAGTAGTAGTAGAAGTCTGGCAATTATAATTAGTTCTTAAATTGCCTGCGCCACGTATTACTTTGGCATCGTTATCCGTAAGATTAATTCTATCACTATCCTCCCTTACCTGATTTAATGCTTCCTTTATTTTATTCTTAAGTTTTTCTTTTGTGTTTATTTCTTTAGGCAGTTCATCACCTCTGCTATCACCATACTTTTTATCTTCTTCCTTATCCGTAGCTTCTGCCTGTTCCATTACTTCTTTAGCCTTTTGTTCGATATTTTGTAACCATTGCTCGTATTGTTCTTTTGTTTTTGAGAGCCTGCTACTGGCATTGGCTCTTACCTTTGTTGAGTCTATAACAAGTGTTCCAATATTTACCATATTCATCGCCTGGCATAACTTCAAAACCTCTATAAAAAGGTGTTGAACTATATCTGTATTATTCTTCCTAAAATCGTTAATAGTTCTGAAGTCGGGTTTATACATGCAAGCCAAAAACATAAACGCTACATCGCTTTCGCAGGCTGCGGCAATCTTTCTCCCAGACCGAATGCCAATAGCATATCCATAAAATAATAGCTTCAGTAAAAGTTTAGGATGATAACTTTTCTGTCCTAAATAACTATAACTATTTTCAATAGCAGAGGTATCAATGTTATCAACTACTTCATCTATCAGTCTTGCCAAATGATCCTCCTTAATAAAATCTTCAACGGAAGGTGGCAATAAAAAATATTGAGTATTGTTTTGAGGTTTAAATTTTTGCATGTTTATAAGACAACAATCACCTGATCTTTGTTGCTTCAAAATCACAATTCTCGGTCAGCCTGTTATTGCCAACAGTGCGTCACCTTATTTCCTGCCCGATAAACAGCAGTGCTTTTGTTTCCGGGATTATCACATGAACTTCCCGCATTCCGTATTCGCGATCGAAGGGTTGATTGGCTTTTATTCCGGCAAGTTTGTCTTTCATATGGTTCCATACCGTTTCAATATCATCCACTTCAAGATAAAATTCCATCTCTCCAATATCCGGGCCTGCCCTTAAAATATGTACCGTTAGATTGTCCTTATATAAAATGACATAAGTTTTGTCATCCCTCGCAATCCTGAAGTCAAGCAAGTCAATAAAGAATGAAACCGTCTTTTCTATATTAAAAGAAGGGATCATCGGACTTATGTATTTTGCTTTGTACACTATCGTTAAGTATTGAGGGTTATATTACAAGAAAGGGTTCACTGCGTGAAATGAAGAGTACCGTTGAGTAAGTAAAAGAATAATAAAAATAATCCGGTTACTTTATTTATAAAAAAATTCCTGAGTGGATGAAAACTCTTTTTCAGATAAATAGTAGTGTGAATGCCGCATTTATTGTGTTTCACATTTAGCATTGGAGCAGGCCTGTCTGGCATTGACGAAAATGTCACGATATAAATCTCAAATCCTACCACTATATAGTTGACACCTTCAATAATTACTTTTTCAGTTCTCGCAATAGTTTGTGTGGGAACAATCCCTGACAAAACCGACATATCTTTCGTTTCTAAAATTAAATTTCCCGTACCACTTTCCCTGAAAATATAGATAGTACTATTGTCATTATTGTTTTTCATATCTGTAATTTTTTTAATTAAGATTCCGCTGGTCTTATTTCAAACTATTAAGATACGGCTTGAGGGTATGATGGGAAGGAGTATGTTAATAAAGCGCCCGTATTCAACCAAATTGGTTTCCTGTGCTTAAAGGTACATTACTTACATGGCACCGGCTCATCTGTTTTGTTAACTATTTCATGCCATGAAAGTATGCCTGTAAACGGCTCTGACGATAAATGCAATATTAACGAAGAGCTGTTTACCTGTCCCTGAAGAGATGCAAAGTGCCCGTGCCGAGCCGCACTGGGTCAATTGAAACCAGGCTAATCATCTTAAGGCAGAGAGGATGCCTCTGTACCGTTTAAGCAGGCAGTTTACATGAAGCCAATACATCTTGCCTCTCATGCACGTGTTGTAAAATTCCCGTTTGTGACCAAGTGCTTCAAAATGTTCTGGCGCAATTGTTGGCGCTTATAAGTATGAAAAATATCCTGCTGGTGGATGACGATATTGATATAATCGATCTTGTCAGTTCACTTCTTACCCGCAATAACTTTATCGCAAAGGCTATCACCGGAGGCACCCATATCTTTGAAGTAATTAAAGACTTTTCACCGCACCTTATTTTGCTTGATATATCGCTTGGTACAGAGGATGGCCGTGAAATTTGTAAACGAATTAAGCAAGCGAAAGAAACCCGGAACATTCCTATAATCCTGTTTTCTGCCCACAACGATTTAATTAACCACATAAAGGGTTACCTGTCCAACGCATCACTTGCCAAACCTTTTGCTACCTCGGAACTGCTGGATACAATAAGAAAATATATTGCATGATTAGTGCTTATAATATTCCACACTAATATAGATCAGCCAGAGAATGGCGGGTATCGTGGTCTTGCCTTCGCAGGTGTTTTCCGGTTCCAAATTTAATGAACTACAGGATTGTAATGAATGTATTCCATCTTTTGTATAAACACCTCCTTTTTCCATAAGTCAATACTTAAAGGATTACGTTCCCAAAACTGGTACTTTCTGTCTTTTGCCAATACATAACTCTCTAAGAGTTGTTGGTGATTGCTGAGCTACAAGACCAGCAGCACGAACACGCAACAACAACGGCGGCGTGTGGCGTGCATGGCTCGGAGCATTTTTAGGAACACCAACAACTGCATGAAATTTAACCGAAAATCCCGGATAAAAGGCAAGGGAATCCCATAGGAAAAGGGGTTATTTTTTTTCGTATGAACTGCTCATGGATTGCTTTGTAATCCATTCAGAAGCGGGCCCGGTTTTCCCGGTGCATGCCTTATAGCGGTGGGCCCTGTACATAGATGACCCATTTTATTTGCCTTTTTCGTTTGCGGGTTTCGGTTAGAGCGATGGAACCCAGTTGAGGCTTGTGTTTCCCATCCTTCGGGAGAATCATAACTTTGCTGGCAGGGCTTCGAATAGGGCTAACTGTTATGCCGTAGAAGAAAAAGCTTTAAGCCAGGGTCATACGGGGGTATCCCGGGGGGAGACGTTTTTCCTATTTCATACTGCAAAAAAGGTTGTCAAACGCGGGAGATTGACAACCTTAGGAAACAGTATTTTGGTATTAACTGATGTTTATTTTACCGGACCCGCCAATACGTCCAGGCCACTGGCTCTTTACCGGATCGTTCGCTTACCGTAAACCCCTCTTTTGCCACATCTGCCGGGTCCTTAGCATTTTGGCAAAAGTAGAGATACTTTTCTTCTTAGCGTTTTCCCAGTTCTTCCTGATATTCTCCTGCTTCTCCTTCTGACTTTCCAACCAGGTTTTTTTGTGCGGATCGGTGGTAAACACGTTTACACCCAAAAGACTTAGTGTAACATGATATTGCTTTCCGGCACTTTTTCCGTTCTGCACGTTTGCACCAGCGTTGGGAGAATTCACGGATGAGCCATCTTCTTGATTTTCGATTTCGGTTAGCGTTTGTATCAACTTCTGCGTTTCTATTGCTGTCAATACTTTTTCTTTTGAAGCGGCCCGTTGTGCCATTTCATTTTTCTTGTTTTCGACCAGGGTGCGTATCAAATCTTTCTGTTGTTCTCCTGTCAATTCACTGAACCATTTGTGACGACCGTCGGGATCTATGTAGGTTATCGGGTTGTTTTGTACGTAGGCATAAGGTGACGTACTGATTTCAGTCGGCAGATCCCACGAGGGATCCACGTTCTCCCAGGTACTTGTGACCGGGTCATAATACCGGCCACCATAATAATACAATCCCGTTTCATCGTCCAGTTCTTTACCATTATATAGGTAGGGAGTCCGCTGCTGGTTGCTGTGCTCATCAATGAACGTTTCGCCAAAAGGAAAATATTCCAGGTGTTGATACACTTCACCGGAAGCGTCAGTAATGAATGCTGAACTACCCAAATGATCAACATGATAGTAAAACTGGAACGTTGAAATTTTATTACCGTTGCCGCTGACATTAAGAGAGCTGGCAATCCGTTGTCCGTCTATATAGTAGTGCTTGGTGTAATCGCCACTACGCACTACTTCATAAGGATTAACGTAGATAACGTAATTGCCCGTGCCACTTGTTTGGGCGGCCTTTTTACCATTAATGGAAACCGTTTGCCCGTTGCCAGTGTTCTTCAATACCCTTTCACCGGCTGCATCGTAAGTATAATTGAATTGCTGCCCGTTATCAGAAAGTGCCTGTATCCTGTTCTCTTCATCCCAGGTGATTTCGCGGTTTTGAGCGCTTACGTCATCCTGCCAGCCAGCCTGATTGCCATTGGCATCGTACGAATATGCGTCGGTTCCAATATGAATAGGCGCATGTGGCTGGGTTCCGGCGGTGCTGTAATTATATGCATAGTTATAGCTTGTCTGGATTTGCCTTGTCCAGGTTGTATCCACATTTCCCCTTCGTTCGTGCAATTGTATTTTACTGAGTAAAGAGGACACGGTGTTATAAGTCATGGCCTGGGTGAAACGGTCCTGGTGCGTGCTCGTGCTAAACAAACCACTGGAATTGGTAACCCGGTACAGGTCATCGTAATTAAACTGGTAGGAGGAAGAACCGCCCATCATGTTACTTGGAGGCACGGGCGCCGCGTTCGAGATATTAAGAATTTCATTTTCATTATCCCAGGTTAAGGTATTGTCCATCATGAAACGGCCGGCCCTTGTTTTCGCTGTCATCTTTGCCAGTTCACGACGTTGAGCACCGAAGGTGTTAGTCATTTCTGTGCCATTGCCATACTGCATGAACACCCGCGTTTCGAATTTGTCATACCCCATTTGCGTAAGATAGTTGTAGGTCATCCCATTATACACACCCGTCATGTTCAGCAAAGAGCCTCCCACATTGTAGTTGTACGTCAGGTTTTCCCCGTCCGGGTAAACCATGGCGGTCAACCGATTCCACGTGTCATACGTCCATTGGGTAGTATAGGTTAATGGAAGCGTATCGGGCACGTTAATCACCCGGATGTTTTTTACAACTGCTCCCAGTGGGTTATAGAAAAATTCTTGTGTACCACTGGCGTCCTGCTGTTTCGATATCCTGCCCGCCCTGAAGAACGTTTCCCCGGGCGCTCCATAGGTGAGGGTCACGTTGTTTTGCGGGTTTATTGGATAGGTGATTTTAACCAGTCGCTCCCGGTCATACGTGTACCTGATACCTACGCCGCCGCTTTGTAAATTGGCCGTGGTCTTTTCTACCAGATTGCCGGCAAGGTCATACTTATAGTTCGTGGTGCCGGCGTCGGGGTGTACATCGCTGGTTTTTGTGCCGAACTGGTCATACGCCATTGTGATCACTTTGTTCTGGTCATCGGTCACCTTTACCAGTTCATTCACCGGATTGTAATCGTAGCTCGTCCAAACATCGCTACCCTGGCTGTACTGCTGTTTTGTGGCTTTCAAAAGTTCCCTTACGTTGAGGAAACTTTCGGTACTGATGCCATTGGCATCAGTTGACGTGGTTTTAAATTGCACTACGCCGTTGCGATCGTTGCCAAACCCGTATGTCCATTTTCGCATAACGCGGTCGGGTAATGTATCGGTGAGCATTCTGTCCATTACGTCATATGTCATTAGGTAGGGAGCCACCGTGTCTGCGCCCGTGTTGTAGATGCCAAGCGTGCTTCCTTTCGGTTCTGTGAGCGGGTACCACTGTTTTATGGGTCTGAAAAATGCATCGAAGACAGTGGAACCGGAAACAACCATTACTTCCTGGTCCGCAGCCTTCGCACCGCTGAACAGGGCAATATCTTTTTTGGTCTGCACTTCCCTTCCTATACCATCACGGAAGGAGGCAGTTTCCAGGTAGTTTCCGGGATGCGCCGGATCATAATGTTTCGCCAGCGCCCATGCAACCGGATCGTCAGGATGGTATTCAAAGGCAATTGTGAATGGCTGGCCGGAAGCAATTTCCAGCGGCCTGCGGATGGTCAGTAACCTTCCCGCATCATCAAGGGTATATTGTGTCTGCTGCCCGTTCAGGTCGGTACTCGTAAGTTGTTGTCCAAACCTCACATCGTAGGTAGCATTGGAAGAATAACCGTATGAATCAGATGTTTTGGTGATATACGTTTGAACATCTCCGTCATATTCGTAGGTATACGCCACTCGTTGGCCGGCAGCATTTTGCGGACGGGTAAGGCTTGCGAGGTTGCCGTACGGGTCGTAGGTCATGTCATACTTAGCCACATCGCCGGATGCAAGATACAGCCGTGTTTGTGTGATGTTGCCCGTATTGTTATCGATATCAGATGCACGCTGCCGGTAGGTCGTACCGCTACCTGATACGGTAACGGAGCTGGGTACATTCATAATATATTTGCCGGGAACCGAATGATAACTGATGATTGTTGACACGTCATCGTCAGTGCCGGGATCGCCAAAGTCGGTCGACCGGGACAGATTTCCCAACGGGTCATATGAATACGTGGTGCTGTCTGTTTTACCTGCCGCAGCCTGTCCCTCATAAAATAGTTTATATGTTTTTACCAGTGCAGGGAAGGCGGCGCCATCATCCGTTTGAGCAAAAGCATCCGGAAGTGTGGCCCCGGAAGAAATGCTCTTCAGTTCAATAGTGTTCACAACTTCGGTAAACTTATTACCCTTAGCATCTTTTAATACAGTGGATTTCAAGAGACCTTTGTTATAGTAATTATCGGTAAAGTAGTCGTCTTCGGTAGTACGGTACAGGGCATCTCCATGGTCGGTATCGAGGTCTTTGGTAATCACTTTTCCAAACCCATAGAATTCCCTTTCATTCCGGTTATATTTTCCGGCTCCGTAGTCATAAACACTGCTCGTGTGCTCTGGTCCGTCACCGGCAAGGCCGTCATATAAATCCACCCGGGATAACGCCCATACGTTGTTAGGCAAATCATAGGTGTTGCCCACCCGCTTATAATCCATTACAAAACTTCCCCCCAGCGGACGGGTTACTTTTTTAAGCAGGTTGGTTCTTCGTATCGTCGATCGTGAAACGGTAAGCTTGCTGTCTTCATCAGATTGGAGGTAGTCGGGAAAACCATCACCATCCATATCGTCAAACTGTACCTGGGTCCTGTCGGCACCCTGTGAAATAGTTATCTGGGGATTAATGCACAGCTTTACGATAGGAAGAATCGGTATAATGGAAATACCTACCGTAAAGGCAATGTTAAGAGATTCGCCGGTAGAAGCGCCATTGTTGACAAAGCTGGCACCGGTCCATGGGATCGCCGGGCCAAAGCCATTGCCCGTATTCAGTCGTACTATAAGAGGGTTGACTCCCTGGATATAATCCAGCAGCCCGTCACCATTTACATCAAGGAGCGTCTTATTGGTGACGTTGTCACTTCGGGTAAGAGAAATTCCCGCTGCGATGCTATAGTCTTCGATATTAATGCTGATACCGCCGCCATAATTGAGCGATGTTCCGTCGCTCAAACCGCTGTAGCCCCATTGTTCGGCGGGCAGGAATGAATATCCCACGTTGAGTTCCACCATGCCGTCGGAATGCACCCGGTCCGGGAGGCCGTCGCCGTTTACGTCCATAAAGGCAACAGTTTCATTATCGAAATTAGCGCCAAAACTGCCGGAAACGCCGGCCGAACCCCGTGACTTTGCCTCTGCAGCATCCGATTTGGCCCCTCCCGATGTTTTAGAAGCATTGGGAGAAGTGGAAAATGCCAATGAGCCCCCTGCAGTTCCCCCCACAGAGGTATGATTGGAAAAAGTAACATCTCCAAAGCCCAAAGGCTTTGCAGTCGGTTCGAGGCTACCGTACGGGTTTGTATATTGAATCTTGCTATTGGAGAGGATATCCGGGTAGCCGTCACCGTTCATGTCTGTAAAATCATAAACGAATTTGGTCGTCCCCGTACTTACTCCTATTCCCAGCTCCCCACCGGGGGTGGCGACACCCACGCTGAAATCATCTGTTTGCGCGACCTTTTTAATACCTACGGCGCCGGAGGCAGAACCTGCAGTGGATACAACAACCGGGTTCACCGGGAGTATATCGTCCCTGCCCATGCGGGATGAACTGATTGTATCCTGCGTAACGAATGCTAAGTTGTCGTAACCAATCCATGCTTTTCGCTGATTATCCGGCGCCATGTAGATGAATTTATCGTCCTTAGGCTGGTACCCGCCGTGGCCATCATAAGCCTGTTGCATTTGATTCGCCGAGGCGGTTGGGTTACTTGTATCCACCAAAGGGCTCAGGTCGATGCGTGTTCCTGCTGAGTCAAAAAACGCCTGATTCAAATGTAAATCACTTTCTATGATCGGTTGATTAGCGCGGTCCCTGTTGCCGTTGTAGGCGAATTGACCCCAGTGGCGATACATGGGGCCGAAAATGAAAGAGTTGTCCAGGGCATGAAAACCGCCCTGTAAGGTATCTGCTTTGCTGTGCTTGGGGCGCACGATCACGGTGTCAGCTTCGAGAGCATACGCCACCGTGGTGTCCGCCGTATGGTATTCAAAAAACACCTTGTCACCACTGTTAAGAATGGCCGTCAGGTCCGGGTGGGTGCCGACCTTACCATCCGATACTGGTATTGTTTCTTCTGCAATCAGCTCATTTTCTCTTTTTACGGAAAAAACAACCTGACCCGTCCCAGAACTTAAGCTGAACGTCGGTTTAGCCACGATCGAAAAAGTATCCTTTGAAGGCGCTGTCCAGGGCAGGCTGGGAATAACTGTTTTTGTGAAGGCCTTGAAATCGACCGTGGGGGAGATTTTGACCAACGCGTTACCACTGTCATCAACCACCCGCGGTATCTTCGGATCGTCTGAGGCAATATAATACAGGTTGGGATCCCAATGCAACGATGTCCAGTCAATATTCGACGGCGAAGTAACACGGAAATACAGGTTTTCACCTTTAAGCACTTTTTGCTCGATGGACACAGGAACGGTTGTTGCCTGGTCCCAGTTTACCTGTTTTTGCAGAAGTGTGGTGAAGACTTGGTTGTTCTCCTTCAATATTGTAAACACTACATTTTCGGAAGTAACTGGTTTGGTAAAATCGCCCTGGATGTGAATTGTGCCATCGATCGGCATACCCACTGAAAGAGGTGCAGACATCAGGAAGTCTTTGCCCGACTGAAATTGGTAAATCGGTTGGCCATTCGCATCATTTAAACCGTCAACATGGTTGCTGTAGGTTATTTGGGGTACCCAATGTACCTGGTCGTACGCACCATTAAATATAGATTGAACCCTGAAATAAATGCGATCACCTTTTTGAACCGGAACTGCATTTACCCCGGTAGGTGTTTTAGGGGTAAAGTCGTTGGCACTGATGGTTGAAGACCAAAGCTCCGTGCCCTTATGCTGTATGGCTACGCGTACCCCATCAGCTGCCGTGTACGACGTAGCGGTGGCGCTGGTGTCCTGGTCCAGGGTTACCGGCGCATTGATATTTACCGTTCCATCGAAGGGAGCCACCCATACTTTCACTACATCGTGCAAAGGATTGTCGTCAATAGCTTTTTGCAACGCCGCGGGATCGTTTTCTACGAGGCTGTTGTCGATTCCGGAAGATGACTGGATAGGACTGGGAGTATCACCGCTTGAAGTCGTAAACGTCGGGTTTCCGTTTGCATCCAGGTGGTTAAAAAACACAGTTCCGTTGTTGACGATATCTACCAATCCGTCGGCATTCACATCAGTGAGATACACATTGGCAATATCTTCGGAATGCACATAGCCCAAGCCTGCATAAATGAAAAAATTAGATTCCAATCCTACGTTTACGCCCCAGTTGAGGCCCTGGTTGAAGTCGTTAACCCCGTTTATCGGCAAACGCGGGCCAAATGCTATATTGCTGTCTACTGCAGATTGATTCGCACGATAATATAGTTTACCACCTTGCTTAAAGACTTTATCGACCAGGCCGTCTCCATTGATATCAACGAGGGCCAACATGCCTTCATTGGTGGAAATATTAAATCCAAAAGCAATACCTGCGGTATTGGATTTGGAAGCCAGGTCATCATCATCCGGGCCGATCGTAACGGCTAAACCGAAACCTCCGCCGATGGACTTATTTCCGCTCAGCGCAGATGCATGATCCTGGAACCCGGGAATAGGATTTAAAAAGGTTCCCTTTACATTGTCAGCCTGTGGATTCCATTCTTGTGGCCCTGTCAACGGCTGGTAGGCGCCATTTGTTTGAACATCATTGTAATAATCGAAGGTATGGGTAGTAAAAAGCTTACCGGTGGCATCAAATTGTTTAATGTTCTGCAGCAGTGTCTTATAAAAGGCACCCTCCGTATAATTCAGTTCATAAGACCGGACGGCCTGGCCATTGTATTGCACCACAACTTTCCTGAGCAAGTCTGCCATAACCTGTTTGAAGCCGAGGCGTCCGCTGATGCTGATATCTTTCCTTTTCGGCTCACCAAGATCACGATCGCGGGTAAAAGCCACGTTATACTTGCCCTCGGTGTTTCCATGGCCGGTGTAGCTGACGGAGGCGAGGTACAGGTTCTTGCCCATATATGTGGCTCCGGGGGTTCCGGCGTCCCAAACCCTGGTGTAGCGATACCTGACGAAATTGTCATTAAGATCCCTGGCTTCCGTTAGAGCCCAGTAAGCTATATTGCCAGTGGTATCCTTCAGAACTGCGGTAGGATCCACTCCATTATTGGGATCGCCACCGAAAAACCGGCGCGTACCGTTTTTCTTTGTTACTTCCCACCAATAATTGGAAGGGTTGCTGCCATGCCTGACAGTCTTCTGAAAGTCATTTTCCACCCTCGGGTAAAACTGTTTCTCACTGGTACGGGCGACTGCCGCAGCCCGGTGGGCTATCGGGCTCAGTTGTGCGCCGTCAAGGGTGTAGGTTTCTGTTTCCAGGTTCGCATCATACCTCGGTACTCCCCAGCGCGTCTCAATAGAAACTGCCGGCGTGCTTAGGTCCCAGCCAAGGCCCAGCCAGCCATCAGAACCACCGCTGTTATATTGTACGCTCAGATCAGGCTGCATGCCCCTCCTGCCGGCTGGCAGCGTAATCGGGTAGTCCAAAGTAGCACTTCCGGATGAGTTGGCAACCGGTGGCGCTATGATCACAATTTGAGAAGTGGCATCAGGATACTGGATACCAGACATGGAGTTTGGAGTATTGGCCACCGTCGCGGGTGATTCGGGAACTTCAATTATCGCGTCAATCATATCCGTAAAATGCGTGGAGATAGAAATGATCTTTTTATTGATTTCGTCTACAGACGCTCTGGGCAGTTGGATCCAGTGCTTATCTTTTTCGTCAAAGAAGAAAGTAGCCACATCCCTGGCAGTATAACCCCGGGGTATCTTCGCTTTGTCGTATTCAAGGCTAATCGTAACAGGCTTTTTAAAATGACTTCCATGAGGCAAGAAGCGGTAGCCGGAATATTGGCCCGTTACGTTAATTAGTCCAGCGTCGAGGACGGGAATATCAGCTTCCTGCAACGCGGTAACCGATAACATGGCGGGAGTTAACATTGCATCGGCCGGAACATGAAGTGCAGCACCGGTAAGGCTAATATCCGTAGCCCGGCTGCCAGCCCATTTTCTTACGGTCATGGAGCCCAATTCAGAACCGGGCGTTTCTGCCTTTGGTTTCCGGGTGTTAGACCGACTGTTCAACGCCATCCGGTGACCCTTATATTCTATGTGTTTCCAGGTATTGAAAAAGGGGTGCGGAGCTGGCGCATCGGCTAAACCAGACGAACACACGCAAACGATAATAATTGAGAGCAGCCGTATTGGAAAAAGTTTCATATATATAATTGATGGCCAGCAAACAGGCCGTTCTTAAAATGAATTATGGTTTGATAACAAGTTGGGAAAATTCCTTGTCATTCGTGAAGAGTTTGACGAGGTATGTACCCGCCGCCCCATGAATCGTTCCCGGTACCAGGTAGTTAGCCTGTCCGAATGCTTTTTTGGATTCTATAAGGTGAAGATGGATATCATATATCCTGACCGTGATATCGGCAGTTTTGTCCAGCGATACGGCTACATTATAATGACTATCTGTTAGTGGATTCGGGTATACCTGGAAAGTGACCGGCCGGTCCGCGTCTGGAGACAACCGGGTCTTCAGTCCAAAACTAAACGCATCTTTTCCTGAACCGTCCGTATCCCAATGTATTCCGCTGAAACTGGCAATTCCGTCAGCAGACATATTGTCCGGCGTAATGTAAGTGCAATTTTTGGGGATAAAGTCACCCGAGCCGGAGCGGTCAATAGCCAAACAAAAGTATTCTTTAGGAAAATCAGCAGGAAGGAATGTTTTTGAATCGATTTTCAATTCAGTTGAAATGGTGCTGGCTGTTTTTCCCGAAAGCTTCATCAACCATTTTTTTTCAGAAAGCAGGATGTCACTTTGCGGCTGCCCCGAATTCTGGTTAAGCGTAAAATCCCTTGCATTATCACCCCAGACCAGGTAATCCTTGTCATTTATCTGGCCGGTGTTTATACTATTTAAGGGTGCAATTTTATTAATGCCAATTACCAGTTGATCCGGCGAACTGCTGCTCGTGCCCTGTTTTTGATAAAGTGTGGATTGATCATCTCTTCCTATACCAGCAATATTATTAGAATAAACTTCTTCATTTTTTCTGCTCCATATCGTTTCACCGCGGCTATTTACATAGTTCTTTTGCAGGGTGATTCCATATTTTATTGCCAAATAGCTTTCTATCCTGGCGATCTGCTTTTCTTTCAAAATCGTTTCATACACGATAAACTCGCCAACCAATCCGGCGGACTGACCGGCTTGAGGTGAGACTGCCGGGCTACCAAATTGAATGGCAATATCTTTATTCGTTGCGTCCTCAACGGGCGGGAAGCTTTGCTGCCCCAGGTAGGTAGAAATGATGGCCCCGGATTTTTTGCGCTCTGTAGTAGTTTCTCCGGGTTTTTCGAAGACCATACTCATTTTCCCGCTTTTACTGGCTACCTGCCGGGTAGAAAGCGAAAGATCACCAAAGCCACCATTTATTTGCCACACCGGTCTATCCTGGTCCGGGCCCGGATTGCGGTAAACCGTAAAGATAGTTACCCGTCTCATGCCTTCGATGGTGCCGGGCATTTTGATCTGTTTGCTGATCCCATTCATATCCGTCGCAGGATTAAAATTCAGGGTCGCTGTCTTAACCGAATCGGAAGAAAAGTTTCCTTTTAGCCAAAGTGACTGACGCCCTATTCCCCCTGGCGATTGGGCATTAAGGCTACAGGATAATAAGATAAGGCCACATAATACTGCGTGCCTGGTGAGTTTCCTGTACATGCATGTCTCTTTTAAAAGATGATAATTATTGTGCAGCGATCAAGAGGTAGGAGATGCTTTAGGTAGGCCTCAAAAAGATAGTACCCTAAATATATAAGTCTTTTTCTTAATTTACTATTTTTTTTGTCCTTTTATTTTTAGATAAGGCTTATAAGGTGACCCCTGGCCATTCACAAATTTTTAGCCTTGAAGCGAAAGAGCAATTCTTGAATTGATATTATATCAGATAAATTTCCAGGTCTTCCGGCAATGCATTTATTGGCAGATTACACGAGAAACATTGGAAAAGCGCACCAGGATAGAATTTGTAAGGACCCAATTCAAAATTGTTCCGGAAACATTTTAAACGGGTAAGAAGAATGGATAACAGGCAGAGTAGAATTATACAAAAACAAGCCACAGATTGTGATCCATAATGCCAACCAGGTTTATGATGTTGCAGCGCTCCTATTGTGAAAAAATAATCTCTAAGATTCAAGCAGGGGATTTCCTTCCCTTGGCAAACTCAGGACAAGCTTGCAATAAGCTTTGTTCGTCCCTTCAACATCCGTCATGCGCCTCGCAATGACGTAAAAACCAGCACTATGCCCAGGTTCGCACACGAAACTTAAGCTCCAATTATTCAAACGCTATACGGGATGGCTGGATAGGATTATTTTCTTATCTAAACATTCTCCGGACAGCCGGGCACAGGCCGCCTGGCACTTCCCTGAAGAGGATTAGTGAGGATGTCTCCAACAGCCCACCTTTGGTTCTTTATCTTTCTTATCTTCATACTATGAAAACAATTGGCATTGTAGGCGGCTTTACCTGGCTTTCGACGGTTGATTATTACAGGCTTCTTAACCAGGCGGTAAATAAAAAATATGGCGGAGTAACATCAGCAAAAATAATATTGAATTCAGTCAACTTTGAAGAGATAAAAACGCTCGTGGAGCGATATGATTGGGAAGGCCTTGCTGATATTGTAGTTGACGCCGCAGTAAGCATTGAGCGGGCTGGTGCAGACTGCGTGGTACTGGCAGCAAACACTCCGCATAAAATAGCCGACCAGGTAACAGGTGCTATCAAGGTTCCGCTGATACATATCGGTGAAGCAACAGCGAATGCAGTAAAAGCACGCGGTCTTACAACAGTAGCGCTGCTTGGCACAAAATATACGATGCAACTTGATTTTTATAAGAACAAGCTGGCAGAAAAAAATATAACAGCTCTTATACCCGATAGCGACGATATAGAGTACATTAACAATTCTATTTTTAAGGAGATGGGCAAAGGCATTTTTTTGCCATCAACAAAAGAAGCATATCTTGAAATTATAGATAAGCTGATTCAAAGCGGCGCCCAGGGCATAATATTAGGCTGCACAGAAATTCCTATCTTAATAAAGCAGGAAGATTGCGCCGTGCCTGTGTTTGACACCACAGCTATACACGTTGATGCTATTATGGATTTTGTGGCGGATTAGTAAAATTTCCCTTTGCTACTCTTAGTGTGCTCATAACCGTTAGTTGCCATAGATTAGTGGAAGAGTCCCCGCTTGTGACATATAATAAACTTTAACCTGTTTAAGCCAATCCTTGTCCCGCAGAAAAGAAATCGCATAACCGGTAAGGCCTATATTCCTTTACGCTTGCCTTTCTTTAATTCGGGCGAACGCTTGCGTTAACATTATGCCTGCGCCAACGGGGAAGGTTACAACACGGGCCAATTACCAGTTTACCCCGTATTCAATTACTGCCCGCATCTCGCCCATTTTAAAATTTATCTCATTAGAAGGAATATTTAACTGCAATAAGCCAGTGCCTTCGGCACCCCCATAATTTTTTATCCATTCTGTAATTGAACCAAATTCATCTGTAGCAAGGGGTGTTATTCCACTACCGGGTTCAATAACTGTAAAATTACTAACGGTTGTAAAATCAGTGAAGAGGCCTGATTTGTTGGCTTCTATTGTAGGATGGGACTGGTAAATTCCACGAATGAAATTCTTATCAACATATTTTAAGCCAAATACCGCACCGGGGATGCTATCATCATACCGCACAACCCGCCCACTACTGTCACGCGTATACGCAATGGGATTTAACCCAAACAAGGCAATTTTACCATGTGCTTCCAGGTACTGCAATACCAATGGTTTCCCGGATTTGTCATCAACAATATTTAACGGGAACCTGTTATCTGCAAAAACAATAACACTGTTAGCTGGATTGGTTAACTGTTCTTTCATTTCCTGCTCCAACTCTGCGGCGTCAATCAATTTATAGCCGCATGCCGCGAAGTAATCCCTGATATATTCATCTATCCCGTTTTGAAAATCGCTAAAGTCATTCTTGTGAATTTTTCCTTCCCAATACACAAATTTTTTACCCGGATGTATTGAAGAATCAGCTGGCGTATTTCCCTGTAATGCATAGAGTAAACCGTCTTCAGTGCCGCAATAAATTATTCCGCCTGCAATAACCGGTGTAGAAAATGACCTGCTGCCCATAGGGAAGCTCCACTGCTCCACTCCGTTGCTGCCATTAACAGCATGCAAATTACCGCTGAAGTTAAGGTCATTAAAATAGAGCATGCCCCCGGCTATGGTAATAGAGGAAAAGATGGCACTGGGCACTTTCAACCTCCATTTTTCTGCGCCGGTATTTAAATCGAGTGCCTGCAGCAGGTAATCGCTTCCGCATCCAACATATGCAACTCCATCTTTTATCGCAGTCGATAATATCCACGGGCCTTTATGATCATTACGCCACTTTTCTTTTCCTGTTTTTAAATCGAGCGCATAAATAATTCCGTCGCGGCCTCCTGTAACCACTACCCCATTTGAAATAGACGCAGAACAGAAAATGGATTTGCGATCATTGCTTTTGCTTTCAAAGGTATTGTAAGCTCCGTCTGTCGCAAACTTCCATTGAAGATTGCCACTGCCGGCATCGAGGCTTATAACAACACCGACGTTGTTGCCGAATACAACATGATTACCAGAAACTGATGGAGTAGTTCTTATTCTTGCACCGCTATCATATTTCCATATTACCTTTCCGGTGCTTCGATTCACTGCGTACAAAAAACCATCCCCGCTACCTGTAAAAAGAGTTGCACCCTTAATAACAGGTGATGAAAGATAATTGTCCCAATAATTTTCTTTTCCTAAATCTTTTCCCATTTTATATTTCCAGGTCACTTTTCCTTTATTGGTTTCCAAGGCATAGAGATAACCATCCCTGCTTGAAAAGTATACCGTTGTTCCGCTAACAGCGGGCGACGAATATATGGCGCCAGTTGTTTTAAATTTCCAGCATTCCCTTCCTGTCGCCTTATCCAATGCATAAAAATAGCCGTCGCCACAGCCAAAATAAATAGTTCCGTTAAAGATGGCAGGCGTGCTGCGGATAGGCCCTCCCGCCTGGTAGCGAAATTTTATCCCTTTTAATCCATATATAGCGTCCCAGGTAGTTTCACCCGTTAACTCCGAATTGTTCCGGAACATGGCAAAGGCGGCATTATTCTGCTTTTGCGCAACAGTAATACTCTGCGTAAAGGTTACACAGCCATACACAAGCAGACATCGTAAAAATGAATTCATAAAGAAAATTAATTACAATTTGAAATACAATTTTCGCGTATGTATGCAAGTGTATCAGAAGTGAATTCTCAAAACATGAAAATGCAATTGCCAGGCATTGATATTTATTGTTTAGCTCAAATCAATCGAATATAAACTCCCGGGGTAAGAATTCACAACTTAAGTCGTGAATTAATTGCGAATATCGTATCGGGCTTTATGCTTTTGGGATATTAACATCCGTCTGCCCGCAACCGCTGCTAAACACGAGCTACGGTTACTGGAAACCCATCCTGGCCACGAAATTGTTATCGAAAATGGGTAGGTTGCCGCTGAGGATAAGTTTTTTCACATAGCGAAATACATCTATCCTGGACATCGTTGCATTGTATTTACCTGCAAATGGAGTCATATCAAGATAGGATGCATCTATTGTTTCCGTCTCCAGTCCCCAATGGAAGGGTGGAAATTGCCCCTTGATAAATCCGGGCCATCCTTTAATAAAACCGATGAGGCCATCGAAAATATCATTGGCCTCCTGGGTCCGATGCGCTACTACTTCTATCATTACCGAATTATCGCCAAATTGTTGCATGCCCATTACTGTGAGTGTTTTAGGACAAAGGCGGATGGAAATATAACCCAAAAAAACTTTATTGCCGGAAGCCTGCTGATCAATAAAGCCAAGCATGTCATTGACAAAGCTAAAAGCAATATCGGGAGACAATGCTATTTCAAATCCGCGGCCACTGATGCCCGTAGAGGGCCAGCCAATGGCGCCTACCTTAAATGAAACTCCGCTGATGGCAGCTTTGGGTTCTTCATAAGTGTTTTGCAATGCATCCAATACACCTTCCAGTATGTCACTCAAAAACTGGTGTCCACGCCGCGGATCCGGATCATTAGCTGCATTCCACATCGCTTTAATCTGTGTGAGCGCCAGCAGCGATGAAAGAAGATTCGATGAATTGCTGATGCCACGTAAAAAATTACTGATGTTACCCGCACCAAATGCTTCACCCAGTGAGTCCCGTGGAATGCTTAAGAAATCGAGGAATCTTCCCAGGACGGGGCTATATAAAACACCATCTACGTCCGCGCTTTCTGTCATCTTGCTCGTCACGGAATTGAGGTAACCACTGATCAAATCATTTTCTTTACTATCATCGATAATTCCCGGAACAAACCTTCGGTTTACGATCCAGCAACTTTTGCTAAGCGGATTGATAGCGAGATCCACATATTGATTGTCATTGGCGCTGATGCCGGTTCCATTGAGGCTTCCATCTTTCAGAAAATTAAGAAGGGTCATATTTGCTGTGGCTACTCTCGCCAACAGGTCTGACTTTGCCACACCGGCTTTTGAAAGCATACTATCCCAGTCTGCATGTTTGAAAGTAACCTGCTGAATGGAAAACTGCGGAACTACTTCGAGCACTACGGAATAGATGATGCCCATTGTTCCCATAGAAGTAACCACTGCTTTCAAAAAATCATCAGCGGTAATATTTGGATCGGACCAAAGAGCGCTGGAAACAAAATTCGCATCACTAATATTAGGATAAATTCCCTGCAGGTCTGCCTTGGCGATCACGTTATTACTGCCTTCGATCCACCACTCCACTCCGCCCGGCCCGATGAGGTGAACAGCCAGAATGCGATCGATCATCAGCGGCTTTTTAAATTCTCCTCCGTGAGTAGCCGTGGATATAGTTCCTGCAAGAGTAGCACCTGGTGAGCCGCCGGTGGCTTCAATGGCAAGCCTTGGCAGATTATGATCCAGCAGGTTGCTCAGATCCGTAATGGTAATCCCAGCTTCCACCCAATAGCGATGACTTACAGTCAAGGGGAGACGATGGATCACCACCTTATTTTTTAGCTGGCACTGGAGGCTGGAACAGATGTTCCTTGTATCGATAAGTTTGAACCTTGGTTCATCACTTTTCAAATCGATCCCGCTGGTAATATTGTTTTGCAGGGCAACGTCATCATAGTTGCTGGAATGTTCAAGAGATTTTGCAACCTGGAAGGGGTAAACATCCATTGGATTATTTTTATCATTTACGCCGCGTAGTATGTAGCGTAAATTGGCTGTGCCGTTTCTCCCGCGTTTGAATATTGAAACATTATTTACCGAGTCGATATTATCCTGGGGCAAAGCGACATCCGAAAACGACCATCCCCCTCCCGCCGCCTTGATGCGGACTTCCCGTTCTATCGCCAAACTCTTTACGAGCGCCACCAGTTCCTGGTAAGTCTTAGGTTTCAATATTCCATCGGAAACAAAGCCATAAGACCAGAGCCAGTTGTTCCACCAGCTGCCTGTTTTTCCCGGTGCCAGGCTGGAGGAAAATTCCTGTACCCATTGATTAGCTGATGCATTGCCACCCCCGGTAAGTGTGAGACTACCGGTAGGCCAGAAGGTGAGAGAAGAATTATTATCGAGCTGGCCGGCTACCATTATGGTACCGTTACCTACTGAAAGTTTTACCGTAGAATGATCGGAGATGTTGCCCTGTACAGTGATACCACCGATGGCCCGGCCTTCTACGTAAGCATGATTATTAATGTTACCTCCGATAGAAAGAAATCCTTCGCACCTTGCCACGACGCTAAGGTCGCCGTCAATCTCTTTGCCTATCCTGATATCAGTGGCGGCCGTTAGTCTCACATCAGGGTTTGAATTAATATGGCCGGTAATAGTGACAGACCCTTGTGTGCTGATCAATTCCACACTCACATTGCTGTTGATATCGCCATCAATAACAATATCCCCGGAAGCAATTACATACATTTTTGCATTGCTGTTAATGTCTCCTTTAAAATTAACGGCTCCTGTTTTTGCCGTAACATGCAGATCGAAATTTCCGTTGAGGTCGGTGTGAAAAAAAGTAACATCTTTCCAGGCAATAATAGAAAGACCTGCGTCATTATTCCCGTTTTTTTGATCTCCGCTTTTGCCGATAAAAACTGAACCTGTTTTGCTTTCCAGTTTAGACGATGATTCGCTGTTAAATTCGCCTTCAAAATGAACATCGCCCAGGCCTATTGCAAGCAAGTGAGCCTGGCTGTTAATATCTTTATCCAGCGTAACCATTCCTGTTTCACTTACCAGCTTCACATCACTGTTACTGTTGATGTCGCCATTTAGTTCAATATCATCAGCAACGCTCATTTTTAAAACATCGTTACCGTTGACGTCATGATTGATCTGTACCATGGTTTATTATTTTATTAAATGAATGGGTAATAACAGCGTTTACGCCGCCCGTTAGAGATGCTACGTTTACAGGTAATATTCTTTTGAAAAAGGTTGGGTAACGAATCGTTTCCCGTGAGGTTGGTGAAAATTATTTTGGGGACCACCTTGTTGTCTTTGGGTGCTTACTCTTTTTAAAAGAAAGGATTTTCAGCCAGCTCCTTATCCTGGTAGATTTCAGCGCAGCAAGTAATCCGGGGGTTAGAGGCTGTTTATAAAGCAGGGTTGTAAGCAACAAATTTACCAGTGGTAACAGCAAGAGGTAGTAATAATCAGTATCCCTGTCAATATCATTTTATACCGGGAAGGCATTAAAACAAAAAACAAAGTTTGCTATTATTTTCGAGAAATACAAATAACCCTCTCTCCTGGCGGGTGTCCTCAACCGACATTTCAGGATCATAAAAGTATTGCTCCTGTCGTGGATTTTTCTGTTATTGTTTCGCGTACCGAAGTGCAACACACCCCGATTTAAGAACCGTTGAGTCAACCAATTTTATTTGTAACTTCTCTTGCAGGCTGATCCCTTCAAACAACCGTCTCCCCTCTCCTATAACCACCGGGTGAACCACAAAACGATATTCATCAATCAGGCCGGCCGCTGCAAGCTGTGATGGAATGGCTACGCCACCGGTTAAAATATTTTTGCCCGGTTCCTGTTTCAGTTTAAGTACTTCGTCGTGAAGGTTGGTACGAACTATTCTCGTTTTTTCTCCTGCGGCACTCTTCAGTGATTCCGAGAAAACGATAATGTTGCCCACGGCGTCAAATGCCCGGGCAAATTCAATATCTGATTTTCTGTCATTCTGCCCGGCCGGGTTTTTCGCCACATCGGGCCAGTACGGAACCATCAATTCATACGTTTTACGCCCGTATAAAAATGTGTCAGCATCCCGCGTGAGGTTCGTAAAATACTCCATCGTTTCCTCCTCGGGATAGAATTTGGTATGATCACAACAGCCATCCAGGCTTGTGTTGATTGCGTAGACTACATTTCTCATTTGATGGGTTTTAGTTGCAGTTTTTCTGAGCTGCAGCATAAGATCAAAAATAAAATATTTCATCCATTGCATTGAGGGCGATCCGCGACAAAAAAAGGGGCGTAGGCGTCAAATTCGTACTGGTATCTTCTCCTCTTTAAGCGCATGCGTTCGATTGCGCTCTCCGTAATACTGCTTCGGAAGAAGTGCGACTTTGAAAAAAGCCTCACCCCCCTGCTATACTTAGTGTGCTCATAACCGTTAGTTGCGCTATCCTCAATTTGCAACTAAGGATTTGCGAACATTAAATCTATAATGGAAATTCAATTTTAATAAGCCCGCATTGTTTGCCATAATAGTAATCCATGGCACTACTATAAATTTCTTACATAAAATGTACTTAGTTACAAATAAGTACAGCAGCCCTGATTATTTAAACTCTAGTTGAGTTAGCAAGAAGAGGATTGGTTTGCTTGAACATTTTCGGCACAGCTTTGGGGAAGCATTATACCTGCAACTTATTATCTGTTGGAGTTCGTTTTATCCAATGCTTCTTTTAATCCTTTTGCCAATTTCCCAGGTTCACCAACTGCCCAGAAATGCATCATAAATAATCTTGGTTCATCGAAAAGCATGTGATTATGCACTGCTGTGACCGTAATTCCATTTTCCGTTAATGCTTTTATAACCGGATTTACTTCATTTGCCAGCAACACAAAATCTCCTGTTACTGCCGCCCTGTTTCCATCCATTTGAAAATTGATCCCGGTAGCCATTCCTATCGCAGGGGGCATCTCCATTCCACCTTCCGTTAATTTTTCTTTTCTCGCAAAACCATACTGAAGAAGCACGCCGTTATGTTTGCCTGTATTGCCAAGTATAGCTTCAACCTTCGACCAGTCGGGGCCTGTCACAGTGTTTTGCGATTGGGGCGGAGTTAAAGGTGTTCCAGTTACGGAAAGACCTGATTTTATTTTGCCTGCTAACGTTGTAGCATCGCCATTACCTGAAAAATGTATGTATTTCAGGTTAGGTGTTTCGTTTATAAGATGATTGTGAATAGCTGTTATGCTCAAGCCTTCTTCAACCAATTTCGCTACCACTTTCGGTTCTTCTGTATCAAGTAAAACAAGATCACCCATCATCATAGCTTCATTGCCCATTGTCATAAAACCTATCCACGAGGTAAGTGCAAGGCCGGGAGCAACAGAAAAACCTCCAACCTTAACCTTGAGATCAGAGCGCGGATATACGATTTTATAAACACCTCCCTGTACCATCCCTTTTTTACCAAATACAGTGTTGATCGCTGTTGAATCTAATTGTGCAGATGCTGCACCAACAAAAAGTATTGCCCAAAGAAACAAGAATAGATTTTTCATATTGTATCTTTTTAGTTTTATAAATATTTTTATTTAATTATGAGAAGGCCAGTTATGGCAGCTGCAATAATTATTACAGGCTCTGGAATTTTAAAACGTAACAAAAGTAAAACTGTAATTACTGCAATCAGCACCGAAAGCATATCTGTAAATTGTCTTTTTGCAAGTACAATAACCGCACCAGCTATCGCCCCGATTGCGGCAGTGGTCACTCCATCCACAAAGGCTTTTATACCCGGTTTCTTACCATATTTTTTAAAATACGGCGCAGGAATTATGGTAAATAAATAACATGGTAAAAATGTTGCTAATGCCGCTACGTAAGCTCCCGGGAAGCCTGCAACCAGGTAACCAATAAAACCAACAGTAATAACTACAGGACCCGGTGTTATCATCGCAACAGCAACTGCATCCAGGAACTGCTGCCCCGTTAGCCAATGATTTTCTTGTACCACACTTCCATATAAGAAAGGAACAATAGCAAGGCCACTGCCAAATACAAATGTTCCTGCTTTAAGAAAAAACCACCATATACTAATTAGCTTTTCATCGAAAGATATTGATGCAGAAATTTGTAAAAGACATGGATGTATTAGAAAATATTGGCAAGAATGTTTAACAGGTGGCGCAGATTTATGAAACCATACAACAAACCCGGATGCGAGAATGAGCCATACATTTTCTCTTTCAGTTATTGCGGTTGTCGCCATCATAACAACAAATATTATCCATAACAACAGGTTTTTTCCCACCGTTTTCCGGGTAAGCTTAAAACTGCTTACCGCCATAATACCGATGACGGCGGCACCCACGCCGTAAAACATTGAATGCATCCATGGCAACCCGTTATATAACATATATGCATACCCTAAACCCACTACCATTACAAATGAGGGAATAACAAAAGCAATACCTGCCAGGGTTGCACCTGTAATTTTAAAATCAACATAGCCCAGATAAATAGCCAACTGGGCAGCTAAGGGCCCGGGAGCTAATTGTGATAGCGCCAATCCCTCTTTGTAATCTTCATTGGTAATCCACTTTCTCTTTTCAACCAGATCCGTGTGCATATAACCAATGAGAGCAACAGGACCGCCAAACCCGGTTGTACCCAGTTTAAGAAAATATTTAACGAGAGCAGTAAGTGAATATTTCTGATTCATAATACTGGTTTCCAATTGTGTTTTTCATCTTGCGCAAACCTGGCCCAGCTATACAATGCATCATATATCCTCATCCCGGTTTCAAGCATTTCAAAATCATTTTTATAATTATGTGAAAGTCCCGCTGATATGGCCCAAAGCCCTGCCGCCTGCGGTGCAAGATCAAACCGGTCTGTATCGGCGCCTCTAACGATGAGGGCTAGTTGCTGCAATGCCGCATCTGTAAGATGGTGTTTCTTTATAATAAAATCAAAGGTGCAATATTCTCCTTCGTGGGAGTATTCTGCCCCCGGAATGTCATACGGTATTGCTCCCGAAATTGCTGCTTCTTTAAATACCTTTTCCCTGGGCACATATATAAATTCAGCTTTGGCATCTACAAAGTTTTTAATCAGCCAGGGGCAGGCTATTCTATCTATTTTAGGACGCTCCCTTGTTATCCATTTCATGATTTTTATTTTTGAACCTGGTAAACCATTAATTCGCCGTCATGCCCATATACGGATGGCTCGCAAACAAGAAAAAGATGTAATTGCGGAACAAATAAAGAAGTTCTCGCCCCATTTCTTGTAGGGATGTTTGCTATCTGCACGTATTTACCTTCTCCTTCAAACTGGAAAATATTGATATATCCCTGGTTGGTATATCCACCACCACAGCTTACATATATCCGTTTTGTTATCTCATCATAAAACAGATCATCACTGTCGTTGGTTAATTCGCTGACGCTTATCCTGTGGCCGCTGTTAGCATTCATAACTACTAATTTTCCGGGATGGCGATAGCCAATGAAAAGTATGTTTCCTGATGAATCCAAAGCCATTGGGAAATTTCCTGAACGGTAATCTTTACTAAGATCGCGAACTGATTTTAACTTTTTTAAATCAACTATGCTAATCAAAGAAGCCGCGGGCAGATTAACATGCAGTAAACTATTTTTTCTATTCACCTGGAAACCTTCAGGATGGTCGGGCAATTTAATATCAGCAATTTGCTTTTTGGTTTGTGCATCAATTATAGCAATGCCGCCTCTTCCATATCCTACATAAATTTTTTTGTCAACAGAATCATAACGTACATCATCGGCATCAGACTTTAGATGTATGGCAGCAATTTTTTCAAAGCTGCCTGCATTATAAAAATAACATTCACCATTACCTCCGTTAGCAACAAATATTTCATGGCTTTGTGGTATATAAGCGATGCCCTGGGGCTCATCAAGACCAGTGATGCTCTTCAATACTTTGCCGGAATTAAGATCAACAACTTCCAAGGTATTACTGCCTAATGCGGCTATATAAACTACCTGGTCGTTTAAATTAATATCCAAATGATCAATGCGTCCCTTTACGCCGGGAAGCGAAATTATTTTAGCCAGTTTCAAATAATTCTCTCCGAAGGTACTTTGTCCTTTACAACCTGAAAAAGGACAGCATGATATAAATAAGAAAATTTGCAAAAGAAAATACTTCATTTTATACCCGGGTTAAATATTATTTAAAAAGAAAGCGCCAATTACCAAAGCAACTCCTATAAATGTAATGATGTCTGTATCTTTTACCAATCCTGATATAGTTACTGCAATACCTGCAATAATTAAAAAATATTTTACAAAAGAAGATTTACTCTTAGGATACATCTGCATTTATCAACAGCAAAATTGCCGGTAACCGTGATTAATAAATAGAATGAAAATAACTATTTGTATATCTTTTACTTTTTCGCAATTTCTTTTCTAAAGACGGAAGGATTTTTACCTGTATGTTGTTTAAATATTCTTGTAAAATGGCTTTGGTCTGAAAAGCCTGTGAGATAGGCTATCTCAGTAAGTGAATATTTATTTTTTTTCATCAGTTCAATAGCTTTTTCAATCCGCAATTTTCTTGTGTATTCTCCAAACGAAAGATTATTAAAATGTTTTGAAAATTTTCTTGATAAGTAAGAAGGGTTAATGTCAAGGCTTTTGGAAATTTCAGTAAGGTTCAAATTAGTATCAATCTGGTCCTGTATAATTTCTTTTAATTCTTTTACCCAATCCGGTGTTTTCTTTTTTGCAGCCTTTTGTTTTATAAATTTATTAAACACATCAATGAATAAATGATCGATTGGGTTTTGAGTGTGCTTTTCTCTTTGCAGGAAAGTCGCCCAGCTATATAAGGCATCATAAATCATCATCCCCTTTTCCAATAGTTCATAATCGTCTTTGTTATTATATGCCAGCCCAGCCGATATGGCCCATAAACCGGAAGACTGCGCTGCTATATCATGCCTGTCATTATCTGCGCCTCTTACTATTACTGCTAAAGTTTTTATTGCAGGATCCTTAATTTTATACTTCTCAATAATGTAATCAAACGTGCATTTGTCTTCATAATGTGAAAATTCAACACCCGGTATATCAAAAGGAATTGCGTTTAATTGTGCTGCTTTTTGTTGTACCCTGTCGGGGGCTACGTAAATAAATTCAGCTTCTTTATCTACAAACTTTTTTATAAGCCAGGGGCAGGCAATGCGGTCAATCTTTGGGTGCTCCCGTGTTATCCATTTCATAGTGATTTAAGATATGTTTATCAAATATACTCCTTGTTCTCCTGTGTGTAAATGAAAGCAGGAGAAATAATTGCGAATAGCCATAACAGTTATATCAAAACCTCTGCGCCGGAAAACTGGTCATTGGTGCAAGCGTCCTATGCTTGCGCGACAGTGGGGGCTAACGCTCGGTTTACCGCCTCAAGTAAGCACAGTTTTCAAACACGAATAAGACGAGCCCGGTTGTATCCTTTACCTCCCTAAGGATTATCCAATCCCTCAAGATAAAGGTTAGTGAGTGCACCGGTATACCTCACCCTGCGGCTGTACAAGCGGCCTCTTTTATAATTGAAAATTGATAGTTGACAGTTGGTAGTTGACTGGGGTTAGTTGTTGGAAGGACAGTTGACTGTGGATAGTTGACAGGTCCACTTTCAAGTATCATCCAGCTTCCAGCTTCCATCATCCATCATCTACCATCCATCATCTATCATCCATCATCTCCAGCCCTGTTGGTCTTCCTTCTCTTCCAAATTTGAAACATTACAAAAACCAAAAATCAGTCGCCGATGTTGTGTGTTGTGCGGATGATTGGCAGCTTGGCAATCACCAACATCAGTTTAGAGCCATGACACCATTTATTTTAGCCTATCCAATGTGTTAGAAATCCGAATTCATCTTCTACCGTGCGTTTATCTCCGCCCGTTTTTTTGTAACCATGGTTTTAAGACTGCCTGTAATAGATGGCAGTATTCGCCTGCGGCAACAGTCGGCCGCATTTAACCTGGACAAAATATATCCAAATCCAATCTGTCAAAAAAAGATAAGAATCTTTTGAACTTTTTTGTATCACAATTTGTTTAATAAATTACAAACAAACATTAAACAAAACAATCACTTAAAAATTGAAGGTTATGAAATCTTTATCATCAAACACAGTAATCAAAGCCATCCTATTCATTTTCGTAATTGGCTTATCAGCCACTTCATGTAAGAAAGAACATAATAAGGGGCCTAAATCCATCTATGGGACAATATCCAATGATCCTAATTATTCTTTTTTAACGGCAGCCGTAAATAAAGCCGGTCTTGTGAGTGCACTGAATGATGGGGATAAATCATCCCTTACACTCTTTGCACCCTCCAATGACGCTTTTATTGCTGCGGGCTTTAAAACTCCCACCGATTTAGCCGGTATTCCTGACACCACGTTAAAAGCTATCCTGCTGTATCATGTTCTTGGAAGCAAGGTGGAGGCCGCACAGATTCCTCAGGCAAGTAATACAGCCGTAGCTACCTTAAACGGGCAACCTGCATATGCTACCCGTACCATTGATGGTAAAGTGTACATCAACGGAGTTAGTGTCATCAAAGCTAACATCGAATGCACCAACGGTGTCATTCATGATATCAACCGTGTGTTGATTCCTGCCATGGGAACGATTGTGCAAACCGCTATCAGCAACCCGAACTTCAGCTTGCTTGTTGCGGCAGTCTTAAGAGCAAGCCAGGGCACAACAAATGTAGCCACTGTCTTATCAGGTGCCGGCCCTTTCACTGTTTTTGCTCCCACCAACCTGGCTTTTATTAATGCGGGTTTTGCAGATGCTGCTGCCATCAATGCTGCGGACCCCAATACGTTAACCTCTATTCTTACCTACCATGTAATTGCAGGAAGGATTTTTTCAAGTGATCTAACTAATGGCGCGACTCCGGCAACAGTGAATGGAGGAAAGGTAACTATTACCCTCACTTCCGGAGCAAAGGTGAAAGGGAATGGAAATGCAACCCCCTCTAATATTATAGCAACCGACATCGTTACCACTAATGGTGTGATTCATGTAATAGACCAGGTGTTGTTGCCATAGCCAGAATTCAATATTAATAAGGCCCGTAATTAAACAATACGGGTCTTTTTTTTGCCAGCCACTCCCAATTGTTGACTGTAGTTTAAGTATATTGCAATTAATCGAAACTTTGAAAAAGTTGAATTAAAACCTCACACTACTTGTATCACTAAAAAGATAGCAACGCAAAACCAACACGCAGGTTGTTGATCACCATGGTGCGGTGAATGGGCTGGGGATATTTCTTAGCGGGAGTTGCAGCACAAAATTCCGCCAGGATACTATTAGAGGCAAATTGATGTTGGTAGCAGCACAAGCGCGACGCATGTGTTAAACCTATGCTTGCGAACAGTGGGGGAATTATCGCCATTGCATATAAATTACTATCTTTAAAAACCTAATTCCTTGCACTTTTATCATCCACCTTCACAATTGCATATGAAACTATTTTTTTTACTCCTCGTAGCAACTACTTTTTGTTTGGGATGTAACAACCAGCACCAGCCAAATACTCCTGGTAAAGATTCAATTATTGCTAAAACAGGTACCACTACCGTGGTGCCGGAAACAATCCCTTTCAAAGCGGATGTACCCCATTCTGCTATGCAAATAAAGCTGGCATTGCTGGCTGCGCCTCCTGAAAAAAGAGATAGCGCGACCGTATATGGCTATGATGCTAACAATCAAGTCGCGGTTATAAGAAAAGGAACCAATGAATTGATATGTCTTGCAGACAATCCTGCTGATACCGGTTTTTCTGTAGCCTGTTACAACAAAGACCTGGAACCTCTCATGCAAAGAGGGCGTGAATTGAGAAAACAGGGCATCAGGGATAAGCAGTTATTTGATGAACGTGCAAAGGAAGTAAAAGAAGGTACCCTCCAAATGCCTAAAAGCCCTGCTACTTTATATGTTTATTCTGCAGATAACAAAGATGTTAACCGTGCAACCGGTGAAGTAAAGAAAGGCTATTTGCGTTATGTCATTTACATCCCTTTTGCAACAGCGGCCAGTACAGGTTTACCGGAAAAACCTTCTGCTCCCGGTATGCCGTGGATCATGGATCAGGGAACTTATCATGCGCATGTTATGATCGATCCTTAGGTGAAACCTGGTTACGATGCAATCGTTTCAATCCTCTCATGGAGCGTCCGCTTGTGCCATATTATAAACTTTAACCTGGTTAAACTAATCCTTGCCGGCAGGAAAGAAATGGCATAACTGCAGGCTTTATATTTCTTTACCCGTAACTTTTTTGAATTCGGGCACAAGCGGACGCTGGCGCTAACCCTATGTTTGCGCGAACAGTGGGGTTCCGTGTGCCACCTTTAGACAATTAATATTCCACCCTTCTTTTTTCTTTAAAAATAATATTAGAATTTCAATTCCGGCCATCCTTCGCGGTAGGTACGTTTTACAAACTGGTTGGCTGCATCAAAGTTGGTTACCTTCATGTTCTCTGCATCCCATTGAAGTGTAATGCCGCGTCCCGGATAATTAAACCCCTTACCATCAGCCGTAGCTTCCCGATAATCGAAACTTCGTATAGCCAGGTTGGCCATCAATATACTTTGCGTTAGCGGTACGGCATATTCTATAAACGGCGAATCTACTTCCATCTTTCCGTACCCTGCAATACAGGCCTCTACCCACTGTCCATAGTGACCATCCGTACCGCCAGGCACCCGCGGATATTTTTTAGGTACATTCACTTCATTAGTACGGGAAGTAGGCAGCAATTGCGGATCCTCTCCATATACGCCACACATCATTTTACCTTTGGTGCCTTCAAAGATTACACCATTTCCCGTGTCACCTTTTCCACCCATTATCTCGTTCGGGCCCAATTCTGCCGGGCGTGCAGGCTGCATGCCGCCGTCCATCCAGTTCAGGATAATATCCTGACCGCTTTTCCCTTTAAATTTCAGGTGAGATGATGATGAAATAGGTCCGCTCTGCGGGAAATAAGCCTGTTGCCAGTTATCTACATAAGGTGTACTTACGCTGCTAACAACTTCGGTAGCGTATTGAAGCCCGAGCACTTTAAACACAGGGCCAACAATATGACACGCCATATCACCAATGGCCCCGGTGCCAAAATCCCACCATCCCCTCCAGTTAAAAGGCACAATCATATCTTCATAAGGATGTTCCTGTGCAGTTCCCAGCCAAAGGTCCCAATTAAGCCCTGCGGGTATGGGTGGATTTTTTTGTGACCAGGGAATTCCCTGTGGCCAAACGGGGCGGTTAGTCCAGCAATGAACGGTATGGACTTCACCAATAATACCTGCCTCATACCATTCTCTTAATTGGCGGACACCATCCCCTGAAGAACCCTGGTCGCCCATTTGCGTAACAACTTTATAACGTTTTGCAGCTTCCCCCATCATGTGTGCTTCCCATATATCATGGGTCAAAGGTTTTTGTACATACACATGCTTGCCCAGTTGCATGGCGTGAAATCCCACTATGGCGTGGTTATGATCCGGGATTCCCACATCTACTGCATCAAAATTTTTATGTTCTTTTTCAAACATTTCCCGCCAGTCATGATAAAATTTTGCTTTGGGAAATAATTTACGATTCTGTACAGCCTGGCGCTCATCTACGTCGCAGAGAAAAGCAATTTCTGCTTTCCCCGTTTTGGCAAAATGACGGTCATCATCACCGCCCTTACCCCCGGCGCCCACACCCGCGATTAATAGCTTATCGCTCGGCGCTACAAAACCTCTTCCTAATACATGACGCGGCACAATATAAAAACCTGCGGCGGCAAGGGATGCATTACGGATAAATTCTCTCCTGGAGGAGGATGATTGACTAATAGTTTGTTTTTCGTCTGCCATTGCTTTTTAATATTTATAAAATGAACTAAGATACTTAGCTTTCTACCACAAATATAAAATTTTTAATAATTCATAACTTGAGCCACGAATTAATTGCGAATACCGATAACAGTTATATTAAACCACTGCTCCCGAAAACTGGTCATTGGCGTCCGTGCCTGTTGCACAAACATTCCATAAAATAATTTCTTCGTTGTCTAAAGTTCAGCTAAAACTTCTTCCATTAGTTTGTTGCGGAAGGCTTTCTTCTTCATTAAGTTCGCCAGTATAATTATCTACATCTTTTAATACTTCTTTCCTCTGTAAACTTTCCATTGATGCATTTGCCTGCACGGCCACACTATCAATAGCTTGCCTTTTTCCTGCAACCATTCCTTTATCAATGCACAGACTTAATACTTCCTGAATAATTCTTTAAAAACATCTTCTCCATACAACTGTCTTGTTCGGCTAAGGTACTATGCCATGGCAGTGGCTCATCAATATCATAGCCGATAAAGAACAGCATATCGAGCCGCATACTAACGGTGTTGATGATACGCCGGTCACTGCCGGGGTTTTCCAAATAGCCAATCAACACGAGTTTAAAGAAAACTGCCGGGTCTATTGACTGTTGTCCATCGGTGCCATAATATTTTTTCGTTGCCTTGTAGAGCCATTGAAGATCCGGCAAACCTTTCAGCCTTCGGTAGAAATTATCTTCCGGGACCCGCTGGGAGCGCTGAAAGGATGTAAAGAGTTGTTCGGTGTAATATTTTTTCCTTGCCTACTTTAAGATACTATCATACAAGCCTATTTGCAACTATCTTTATACACAGGATGTGAGTTAGGCAACAGGCACTAACGCTTGCACCAACAGTGCAGCTAATTTAACGACAACATTTGTCGTGATGCATTTTTTCGTTTACCAAAGAAAATTGTCATATATACTGCGAACATGACTAACAGCCCGCCTAAACTGATTCCGGTGGCAATTAAGAAATAAAAAAATACCTGGTACAAATTCATGTGCAATTTTTTTTTGTATGTAAAACGTAATCAGCAACAAGTATATTGCTTAAAAAATATTTGTATAACAGCATTATGAAGTTGGAATATTCATGTGGCTGTTGTTCGCGTCCGCGCAAAACAAAGACTAACACGACGATGCTCAAGGGTGGCTGATGCGCTTAACAAAAGAGAGAAAACCCCCGGGCTGGCTGTATTATATTATGGCACAGTTATAGCCAACACACTTAGCTACGCTACCAAACCTGCGCCGGCGTTACTTCTTTACAGTTCGATGAATGGAGGAGACATATTGGCGCGATTGTGAGATACTCAAGGGTGGTTGATAGGTTTACAAAAGAGAGAGAAACCCGGGCTGGCTGTACGGCACACGAAGTAATGGAGCAGCTAAAAGTTGGTAAGTGAAAACTGGCTAATATGCGACGGGATGGAGAAATATCGTACACTTGCTTTGGAAAAACAATCATGTACCTTAAGCAGGAACTGGCTGCGATGCTAAAAGACCGGCTCGTTATTGGCCGGAAAAGCATCCTGCGAAAGCTGAAGGCTGATGTGCTTAAAAATGCTAGCGGGTGCTACCTGGTTTTTTTAATCGTAAGCGATAATTGTGCAACCTTAGCCACAATCTCAGGATAGCAGTTTCTAATAATCTAAACGTTGTACGAAATAGCATGTAAGAGGATTTTTTTATTTGAACATCCTCAGTATAGGGGAGCCCTCGTTTATAATTATAACGGTTATGAGTAAATGATCTTTGTAAGATACGATCTGACTTTTTGCATTTGCTGGGCTTCCACCTACGCCCAGTTTCGTGGCACACGAAACCGTGCTATTTTATTGGTTTCGTATGCCACGAGCCAAGGCCTTCGATAAGATTTCAGAATTTAGCGCAGGGGGAAAGCAACAATGGCATAGTTTTTATTACCAAATAATAAAACATAAATAATATGAAAAAGTATTCACTGATCGTTGCTATGCTTATGGTAATTGGTGCGTCCATTAGTTCTTGCAGTACTTCCGGAAAAATACGTACCAAACATCATGAGGTAGGTGTGGGTGCACATGTTAATTAGCTATTAAACTCAATAGGAGCATGCGTACCAATGAGTGGTTTATGAAAAAATAAAGCCATACGCCATTAATAACTTTAAAAAGCCCACAAAAGCGGGCTTTTTTTTATAGGGCTGCAGTCCTCCGTGTTGTCCTGCCTTTAGAATTCCAAGCGTAGAAAAGTTCCCCCAAATTCGCACAAGGTTGCTTTGGCGCAAGGTACTGAACAGTGGCGGCTCTCACGAGTGGTTGATGTGAGCTTGTGAAAGAGAAGGAACACCCACGCCGGCTGAAAACCGGAACACCTATATCGGCTAAGAAACCATTCTCAGGATAACTGAGGTTATTGCTGCACCTTTTCTTTTAACTCCTGCAACTTGTCGGCAGCAAGCTTTTCTGCTTTGTCCATAGCGGCGGTCAGTTTTTTTGGAGCATTGAAGCGATAGCCAATGAACAAAGAGCCTGAGCCTCTTTGTGGAAGAATCGCATAATCACCATTGGTGTGGCTGTAGCCATAAGCACCGGTCGTGATTTGTATGCCTGTGAAAAAACGACGCGAATCATACCCAAAAGTTAAGACACTTTCCACCTGGTAGACCGTCCGCTTGTATATGGTTCCCGCATTACCGGATGATTCACGTGTCAAAAGTTTTGTCCGGCTAAAACCTATGCCAGGACTGACGCCTGCGGAAGCATAAAGATGGGATGGTGTGACAAGGGTGTAATAATAGCCGGGTGAAAAAACTACCTCTAATGTTTTCGATTTCTGTGAACTGCTTTGGCCGGGCAAAGGCGTTGGATCTTTCACGACAAAGTGTTGGTATGATACAGACGGCAAAAAAGTTCCCGCACTTTTCACCTGTCTTTCCGTTTGTGAATTAATAGCGTTGAAAGAAAAATTATCATTGAATTTGTAAGCTGTCTGGCCTGAAAAACTTCTGAAAATAAGGCCGGGTAAATGTATGTATGGATCACCTGCTTTCCATGTGGGATCAAAGGCATTTGTATTATCGAGGTAATAACCTTTCACCCTTGAGTAGTTAATCTTTTGAATGATATGATGAAAGTTGGAGCTAAATCCGAAGCCGAAAGATTTCGTCTCACCTTTTATGTTATGATCAACATTCTCATTAAAAAGATTCGGCGCAAACGTGAGACTGAATGCCAGCCACCGGTAGTTAATGCCTGCATTCAATTTCGTTTTATTGTTTGATCTTATTTTGTAACGGCTTGTATTTTCAAGATCAAAGCCATCCTCTTTGCTGCCTAACGACATTTTAAAGGTAAGCAGGTCGTTGTAGTTCTCAATATATTCGTGGAAGATTGAGTCTCTGTTGCCGGCATCAGTTTGCGCAAATGAAGTTTGAGCAATAACATGCAAAAGCAGGAAAATAAGAAATGTGTAAAGGAGCGTTCGGTGCAACATCCTGGCAAAATAGCAAACTCTGCGATATCTTATGGGATTGTCAATCTAAAATAACAATTCGTTTAATTGGCAAATAAGATCGGGGATTAAAACCGGAACACCGGCGTAGGCTCTTGCCGGGCAAATATTTTATAGCCACCTTAAGCATAGCCAACACACAAAGCCACGCTGCCAAACTTGCGCTAACGTTACTTTTTTATAATTGAAAGAAGAAGGAAGGTGCTGGCGCTAACACCGGTCTAAACGACGTTAATATGAAAAGAAAACAATGGAGAAAATAAGATTTTATTAATAACAAATAGACTATTATTTTTATTTATTATTATGGATAACGTTAGAATAAGATGTCCAAAATGCGAATGGGAGCCCGATGGCAAGCCTTACTGGCGTTGCGATTGCGGATACCATTGGAACACATTCGCAACAGGTGGGCGTTGTCCGCAATGTAGAAAAGTTCATGACTATACGCAATGCCCTTCGGGCCCTGGTGGTTGTCGTGAATGGAGTCCTCACTTAGATTGGTATGAAGGCCTTTACGATATAGTGAATGTATTAAAGGAATCAATTAAAGAATCATGGAAACAAGTGATGATATAACTATAGTTTAATTACGCCAAACAACTGTACATTCCTGGTCACCGGCACAAGCTTTCGCTTGTGCTGTATTATAAACTTTAACCCGGTTAAACTAATCCTTGCCTGCAGGAAAGTAATGCGATAACTGCAGGCTTTATATTTCTTTACTCGTGACTCTATTTAATTGGGGCACAAGCGGACGCTTACGCTAACCCTCTGCCGGTTGAAGAATATGCGTGCGTCAAAGACAGGAATGATTGTTTTATTTTTTCGCGGGAGCAGTGGTCCTCGAAATTTTACCCTGTGAAGTTGCACTTTGCCTGATCGTTAATCCATTTGCTGTACCAGCAGGACAATAATAATCAATTGCATCCGTAGCTTCATTATAAGTAAGATCATATTCCACCACGTTTCCCCGGGTAACTATATCCGCAGTATGATTATAGAAATCCCTGGTCCCATAACCGCCAAAGTTTCCATACATCACGTCAGCCTCATAGGTCCTTAATCCATCCATGTTTTGAACAATGGTGTATCCATAATTTGTTTCTACCACGTAGACCCCACAGGAGTTATTGCTATATACCACATCGCCTCTCTCCTGGGAAAGCCAGTATGAATTATCACTATATACTCTCTCTTTAGCACAACTGCTAAATAATACTGCAATCAAAGCTGCTAAAATTGAATAGGTAAAAATCTTTTTCATGAGTAATGTTTTTTTATGATCAATAATTACTACCATGAGATCACAAACAGCTGGCTAAGTTTCATTACAACTTGTTAAAATAAAAAGCCCCGGTGGAAATAGTCCCCGGGACAGGAGTATTTTCTTATTTAATCATTCTAACGGCAGCAACGTTACTAACAGTTAACCATATACGCAAATTTTTATATTCTTTTGTTAATGGTCCTTTTTAATTCGGGCACAAGCGGACGTTTACGCTAGCCCTGTGCTGGTTGAAGAATTTGATTGCGCCAAAGAGTGCGCGCCGTCCGTGTCCTGCCAAGCTTCAGGCATAGAATAGAGACACGGCCCTGGATAAGCTTCTTAATTTATTTAGAAATTTGATGGAGGCTCAAAATTGAAAAATGCCTTGATAGCCGCGAAGAACTTCTTTAATAATTGTCTCATTTTTAGAAGTTTTAATTGTGAGTGTTAATCATAATTCCATAACAAAGATACGCTACTGTAGCGGATTTACATGCACTTCCGTTCGCTAATTCCTGGCCCTCTCATGAGCGTCCGCTTGTGACATATAATAAACTATAGCCTGCTTAAATCAGTACTTGCCCTGCAGAAAGAAATCGCATAAAAACCAAATTTGATATTCCTTTTCTCATACCTTTTGGTAATGCGAGCGCAAGCGGACGCTGAAGATGCTGCCCATAGTTCTGTAAGAAAGTAAAAGACAAAGATATGAGCGGACGGACACTTACGCCAATGCTACAATAACAGTTGTTACGCCAACAAAGGGTTACATGGGAGTATAAAATCTTACAGGCTCAGTAGGATTATTACAGCGATTGCTGCAAAGCCTATGAAGCCAAACCAGATCCACTTGATTAATTCTCTTTCTTCGTCTTTCAAAAATATATAGCCAACGATAAGCGCCAGCGGCCCAAACAGAAGGCCCTTTATTAGCCAACTTATTTTTTCCAAAGTGCCTGGCCCATCTCCATCATCATAAGCTTTCAGCATCAGCTTCATGCGCCTTTGAGAAGCTTTGAAAGAAAGTCTTTCAAAAAAATTTAATTTCTTTCCTCTCAATTTTCCATATTGCTCCACAGTCATGTTTACAAAAACTCTCATTTGAGCGATCCTCACCTCATCTTTCGCGGAAAGTCGATCACCATCTGCAGTAACGCTACTAGCGGCGACTACCGGAGATATTGCAAACGCATTGTTGCTGATAAAATGTAAAAAGAAAATTGTAATAAGGGAGAAAATTACCTTTTGAAACTTCATGTTAGTTTGGTTTTATGTGGTTACTTAAAGAGGTTAATGCTATTTATTAGTTATTAACGCCACAATGGTAAAACTTATTTTGATTCTATTGCACCGGCTTTCAAAAATCAACTATTTGCTCCTTCCTGCCCGCGAATATCTCCTGCGCTCTAATGGCTCGGCCCTTGCTGTTGCCCCTCATTACCTCTTTTAGCGTCCGCTTGTGACATATTATAAACTTTAACCTGATTAAACTAATCCTTGCCTGCAGGAAAGTAATCCGATAACTGTAGTCTTTTTATTTCTTTACTCGTGACTCTTTTTAATTCGAGCACAAGCGGACGCCTGCGCTAACCCTATGCTTGCGCGAACAGTGGGAACAACTTTTATAAGGAACACCGACACCGGCATAAATAGCACCTTTTACAGCATTATTCGATATTTTGTAATCTCTCCATTACCGATTGTTTATACAGTCGCCCCATGGGAATTTCATATTTTCCTATTTGCAAAAAGAATGCATTATAACCGGAAATTTTGCTGAGCGAAACAATGTACGACCGGTGCACCCGGATAAACTTGTGATCGGACAAAATATTTTCAATAGCACTGATGGGACGTTTTACAAGGAAATGCCTGTTTCCTGTAAGAAAAATCTTTACATAATCTTTCCAGCTTTCGATGTACTCAATTTCATTCACAAAGAATTTTTTCATGTCCCTGTCTACTTTCAGGTAAATAAAAGCAGCCGGGTTAGGTGCTTCATTTGTAGTGGTTGCAGGCACTTCACGCCCCGTCAGCCGGTTTAATTTAGTGATGGCTTTAAAAAAACGTTCAAAAGAAACAGGCTTAACCAAATAATCTACTGCATCCAATTCAAAACCATCCACTGCATGTTCCCTGTAGGCCGTAACAAAAATTACTTTGGGCGGATGGGAAAGATTTTTTAAAAATTCAGTGCCAATGATCCGTGGCATTTTAATATCGAGAAAAATAACGTCCACTGTTTTTTGACGCAGTACGCTCAGTGCTTCAATGGCATTCCTACACTGGCCAACAATTTCCAGCTCGTTAAGCGAGGAAATATATTTCGCCAGCACTTTTAATGCCGGTGGTTCATCATCTATAAGCAGGCAACGAAGTTTCATACTACTACAGTTTCAGCAGCTACAGGAGAAAGATGTGGCGTGGTATAGGTTGACACACTACCCATCAACTTAACCATTAATGAAACGGCAAAAAAATCTCCCTCATCATTTATCTTCAGTTCATGTAATCCCGGGTAAAGAAATTCGAGGCGTTTTTTTACATTGTTGATGCCAATGCCCTTATCACTGTGCGCTGCATATTCATTTTTGCTATTGGTGATCTTACATTTTAATGTACTGTTCGCAACGGAAATATCCACGCCCAGCCATGGTTTTTCAATTTGCTCCGATGCGCCATGCTTAAAAGCATTTTCCAGGAAAGGGAGCATCAACAAGGGTGAAACAAATTGGTCCTTGATCTCACCTTCCACGTTCCACGATATGTCTATTTTATTACCATAGCGTTCTTTTTCCAGGTCAATATAATTTTTCATGATCTCCACCTCTTTTTCCAGCCGCACCTCTTCTGCCTTGCAATCATAAAGCATATAGCTAAGCAGCGAGGAAAGTTTTAAAATAAGCCCCGGTGTTTTAGGCGACCTGTGGAGCGAAAATGAGTAGATATTGTTAAGCGTATTGAATAAAAAATGCGGATGCACCTGTGCTTTCAGCAATTGCAGCTCGGCAGTCATTTTTTCCTGTTGCGCCTGAAGAAATTCTTTTTGCTTCATTAACCACTGCTTTCCAAGAGATAAAGAAGAGAAACAAGCTGCGGTCGTTACCACGCAAAGGAAACATTGCCATGCATAACCATCACCCTGGGGAATGCCCACCAGGTTTAACACGGGAGCGGATATATACATAAGGAAATAGACGCTCAGGTACCATCCCACTGCAAGCCAGGAAATGAGTGACCCTAGAAATATCAGGTATTTGCCTTTCAACAACAGCTTTGAAATAGCAATGTATGAAAGAGGATAACTGTAGATTGTAAAGGCCGGAATCCAAAGTCCGATGCGAATAAAATTATGAGTGAATGTTGACCAAATCAGTGACAAGAAGCAGGCCCATCCGAAAAGCCATAACAACCAAAACGATACATGCCGCAGTATCCTGTGTTTCGGGGAAAAAATAAACTCGTTTGTTTCGATCATATTCACTATGAAAGCTTGCTTTCCACAATTTAAGCAATTATCCTGCATGATTATTCCACCCTGGGAATAAAGTAGACTAAAAACATTGTTTTCAGATAAACGACAATTTCTCTTGCCTGAAAACCACAAAACTGCTCTACCTGCATTATCGCACAGAAACATATTTGTTAAGCGATTAAAGTTTATAGAAAAAAAAGCAGGTTCTATTTTGTTCTTGCTTTTAAGTTAATTGTCCAATTCCATTGACGTTCTCAATCATTATCGCGGGCATATTTTGCCTGGTGCCAATCCTACAGCAAAACCAAACGATATCGTAAACACAAACAAAGTTTTTAAATAATTCCGAAACAAGAAAGCCGTGAATCCGGCAAGCAAAGTCTAAAAGGATAGTAAAAATCGTGCACCTGTTTTTTTGGATCATGTATTTCAATGTTACATAGCTCATCATTAATATTAAACACTCAATTATGAAACAAAAAATCGTCTATGCAATCTTGTTGGTTGCAATTGCATCATTGTTTAATCTTTCTTGTAAGAAAGAAATAAAGCAGTCAAATGAAAGTAAAGCCGAACATCCGGCTGCTACTATCGATCGCTCTACCGGGACCAATGGTCATTTGCAACAAACCAAAACGTATTCTTCGGATGTTGTAAAAAAATGGCTGGGTGTTCAATTGCCACTCTTGTATTCCCCCCCTGCTTCTTATGGAGTTAACCCCGGCAGATATATGGCTTATTGCGGAGTAGCCCTGTATGAAGCTGTAATGCCGGGCATGCCATCTTATCAAAGTCTTTACGGCCAACTGCAAGACATGCCCGAAATGCCCAAAACCGAATCCGGGAAAGCTTATCATTGGCCAACTTGTGCCAATGCTGCTTTGGCCGAAATGACCCGGAGGCTTTTCACCTTTACACCGGCAACAAATGCAGCAGTGCAACAGCAGGAAGACGAATTAAATGGAATTTATGAAAAAGAAATTAGTGATGCTTCTATTTTTGAACGATCAAAAAGTTTCGGGAAAGCAGTTGCTGAAAAAATCTTCAACTGGTCAACAACGGATCATCCATGGTCTTCATGGCAACCTTTGGTATTGACTGACCATTCACCCGGTCTTTGGTGGCCGGAAAATAATAATCCGCTAATGCCAAATGGTCTTGCTTATTGGGGCAATACACGTACTATGGTTGCCGGCAGTATTGAAAAGGTAACCTCGCAGCCATACACGTACAGTGAAGTCCCTAACTCGCCTTATTACAAAGATTTTCAGGAAGTATATGATATTTCCGCAAGTCTGACCCATGAACAAAAGCGCCTGGCAAAATACTTTGATGATCCGGCTGTCAATGGTTATCCGGCAGGATCGAGCTACATTTCCGTATTCAAACAAATCATAGAACAGGTAAACCCCGCACTTGATGTAACTGCATTTGCTTATGCCAAAACCGGTATCAGCCTGATGGATGCCACCATCGGCTCCATGAAGGCAAAATTCTTTTTCATGCAGGAAAGGCCGTTCCAGTTTATTCGCAGGGTGATAGCGCCATCCAATGATCCGGCCACCTGGTGGAAGCCTTTTATTCCCACACCGCCTTATTCCGATTTTCCGGCAAACCATGCCACCTTCAGTGGCGCATTCGCTTATGCACTTACTACTATCTTCGGGGATCACGTTTCTTTCACGAACAGTACTTACAAAGGCAAGATGGTCAACTTAGGCAATGGCCCCGAAGATATGGGCAGCTATACCTTCAATTCTTTTTATGAATTGGCAAATGCGATTGCGATTTCGAGAGTTTATGGTGGCATACACACTCGTCATGCAATAGAAGAAGGCACAAAACAAGGAATAAAGACTGCAAAAAATATTGACAATAAGGTAAAGTTTCTAAAATAATCACACGAAGGCAGAGAGAATACTATCAGGAATATCATGAACACCCGGGTGCCAAACTCTTCTAAAGAATTGTTTTGAAGAATAAATAAAAAATAAACCCGGGTAGTATTGTGAACTGTTCAGCATCGGGTAAGAAAAGGGGCGGTGATTATCATGTTGTAACACCTCACAGGCCTATGCAGTTTTACCATCTTACTCCGCTGAGTTATTCCACAGCAACATTTGTTTGGCAATGTTCTTACCAACTTGAGGGGCGCAAACCGGAACATCAGAAGGGCACCTTCACAATCATTCGGTAAAATAGCAGGCCGAAGGGAGCTCCCACAAATAATTGCTGTGGGTTTCCGAACGAAAGTTGACACACGCCGGCTCGAGACCAGGCGGCTCTCACGAGTTGTTGATGTGAGCTTGTGAAAGAGAAGGAACACCCACGTCGGCTGGAACCTTAATAGAATTAATGTTTACTAACAGTTAACAATATACGCAGATTTATGTGTCTTTTATTCATGCCGTTTTTTCAATTCGAGCACAATAGGACGCTTGCGCTAACCCTATGCTTGCCCGAACAGTGGGGCAACTATTCTGATATCAACCCAGCAACTTTATAAGTATTGTCAAGCTGTTTTTTTACATATAGTTTATCAATAACAGTTCTTCCCGTGGCTTGAATTAATATTTTTGTAACGATAAATAGATCTTGGGAAACAACTTGCTTTTCGAAAACAATATTAGAATTATCAAACTGAGGCCATCCATTCTCTATTAAATTATTCTGAAGAGAAAGTCTTAAAGCTGTGGCTGTTTCTGAAATCACGGTCTTTTCATTACTTAGTTTCGGCATTAATTTCTTAACCATAATTTCCGCCTCACAATAAAAATCAATTAACTCAAAAACTGCACCTAAGTTTTTTGAATTATATGCGGATTCAAGTGAGAGAATTGCCGCCTCAGGAGTTGATCTATCCTCATGCATAGAGTGGTTGGAATTTTATGAAAATAATTGCGCCTGCAGGCTTGAAAACAAAATTTCGTCTGTTCGTAACCGTGGCCAAATTTATAGGACTAAACCTATGCTGGCGCCAACAGGGGGCAGATCCGATAATCAATGCGGAAAAGAAAAGCAACAGGAAAGGTTGAAGATTCGCGATCAAGGTAGTTAGATTAACGGCTGATGAAATTATGAAATTTTAATTCATTTATATTTTGAATTTCACCTTGCCTCTCTTTGAAACGCAAATAAGCGGAGAGGGAGGGATTCGAACCCTCGGTACAGTTGCCCATACAACGGTTTTCGAGACCGTCCCATTCAACCGCTCTGGCACCTCTCCATAAAAAAATTCTTTTGTCAGCAGCGTCTTCCGCAAGGGAACGTTGCGCAATTTAGTTCAAAGCAATGTCCCCTTGAAGTCATTACTATCGATAAAAATAACCAACGGATTTGTTTTCAGGAAATTAATTCCCCGCTGCACTTAGTATGCCCATAACCGTTAGTTGCGCTAATCTATAACAAAAATTCAATCTTAATAAGCCCCGGCTGTGCTTAGTGTGCTCATACCCGTTAGTTGTGCTATCCTTAATTATTTAAACGTTGTACGAAATAGCCAGATAAGAGAATTTTTTATTTAAACATTCTCAGCACATGGGGCACGCCGCATACCCGGCCGACACTAAGAATACCACTGAAAGCAGCGTATTAGCCTATGAAATTTCTTAAGACGGTTTTTTTAGATGTAAGTTGTCGACTCGTGTTATGCGTCTTAGGCCAGGCGGTCTTCGTAACTCAGAATAATCTCCTGTCCGATCTGCCTTATCTAACCAGCTTCGGATCTTTTTGTTTGCTTTTTTATTAGCGACATAAAGTGACAAAGAAAAAGTTTCCTTTGCTCCTTCTTCAATTATCTTTTTGTTCCACGAGCCATCACTATTTACGTATATCTCACCTTCCTTTGGCCAAATATAACTACCAATCTCTGTTGCCAGCCAGATATGTAAGCCAGGCCCATGGCCTTCTATCCATCCTAAACAGTTGATCGAATTATCAATAACCTGGTTAGATTCCGGATAGCTGATTTCACCACTTACCCCATCAAGTAATGAACGACTTGTAAGCATTCTGCCGCCTTCATCTGATATAAAGGATATGTCTGAAATAATTTGCGTATACTGTGTTGCAGCGTTCTTTATGTCTATCTGCTCCGCTTCCAACAATGCTTCCAGGCCTTCTAACTTGGCATCACATGCCTGTGCTTTAGCAAGACGAGAAGCCATGTCATGAGATTTATACAAATTAGCAGCGATAGTTGACATCAAGGAAAAGACAGCCGCAATACCAAAAATGATTCGCCAATTTAAAGAATTTGAATTAGAGGCACCAAAAACATCCAGTAAGGTTTTACCGCCAATCACCGGCGCGGCAGTCAATATAGTAGCGATAGCGCTACATATAATATTAAAATTGGTGAGTCGCGCACCTTTTGGCTCAAGATTCTGTACAAATAATTTTATACTTCGTCGCCTGTTCTTAATCCTTTTGAGAAAACTGTTATGTGTTTCCGGGTTGCTCATAAATGCACGTTCTGAAATATTTTAAGCAATGGCTTTCAATATAATAATAAATTTTAAAATTAAGAATACATATACAAAAATATTTCGTGGGTTCTTTCATAATACTCCAGGCATAACTGCCCGACAGTTACGAGTTATGTGCTCTTTGTTAGTTTCTTCGTCGCAATGATGCTAATTATCGCAATATTAAAAGGCACATCATTAAGATGAGTTAATTGACTGTTGTCCCCGGCTGTGCTTAGTGTGCTCATACCCGTTAGTTGTGCTATCCTTAATTATTTAAACGTTGTACGAAATAGCCAGATAAGAGAATTTTTTATTGAAACATTCTCAGCGCAGCATGGGGCTAACTGTGGTAATGTTAAATCCTGCATGGCTTATTTTCCTGATTATCATGAAAGCTTTTTCAATATTATTATAGCCATGCCTAAATTAGGTTAATTCAAATAGCAGGAGCAAGTGCTCTAATCATTAAAACTTATGATATTGGTCAATTTTGGAACGACGCGACTTATTATAAGCAGACATCCTGCGTAACCTGCGGCGTCATAAAATAAGTACTTTAATCATAAAGCAGGTGTTGGCTGATGTAAATGTCAAAATAGCTTGAGGCCGATGACGAAACTTAAGTGGGATGCTTGCGCTAACCCTATGCTTCCGCCAACAGTGGGGATGTAACTTATCTACCGTTTGCGTTTTGGCGAACCGGAATTATGAATGTGATTCGTGAGGTACGAACCACGGTTTAGGAACCAGGAGATTGCCGCAGCGCAATAAACCTCGGATACCCTTTACCGTTACCTCCAATAAAAAAAGACCGTCTTAAGCCGGTCTTTGATTTTGTTGTTGCAGGTACTGTTAGCTCACTGTTACCTCGCCGGTAAAAATGCTTGTCGCTACATTACGGCCATCTGCAGAGATGGCTCCAATATAGGTTTCCACAAGTTTACCCGCAAAAGTCACCGCATTCAGGCTTGCCGTCAGAGCGCTTCTGTCACCACCACTCGTGGTAAATATAGCCATCCGCATCTCCGGGCAATAGGCCGCAAGGATCACCTGGTCCGTAGGTGAGGTATCTGACGAACCGCCATCAGACCAGCTCCAGGTAAGTTCACATTTGCTTCCGGCGATCACTATCGCTATAGCTGTCATACAGTGTTGTATCTGCCCTGCTGTAAAGCGGTGTAATATTCAGGCCATTCATACTTGTATAAAATATGATCTCTTTATTAAAACGCTGAAAGGGAACAAATGAAGTTGCGTTAATGCTGCCGTCATTATAGTTTAACAGTGAATTTTGCAAGGCAAGACATAGATCAGCATACTTAAATGCGCTGTCGTATTGCCGCATTGATAAGTAAGTCCTGGCTAACAATCCATACGCTGCAGCCTTCGAAGGGCGGTAAGAATGTACAGGAAGTTCCGGCAGGTACATAACGGATTCTTTTGTATCCGCAACTATTTTTTTATAGGTTTCCTCAACCGTTGCTCTTGTGGAGGTAACGTTAAAGTCAGAGGTAAGCCGCAGGGCGATCCCCAAATCTGTACTTGCCGTACTTTTATCATAAGCTTTTGCGTATACCCATGCCAGTTGCCCAAAGTAATAAGCCCTGAAAAAAAGCGCGGAGCCTTTTACATTTTTCCAGGTGGCTTCATTGCTTGCACTCATGGGAATGTTATCAAGGGTTTCAAGACAATAATTGGAATTGTACACCGGCAGGTAAGCGGATGACCAGTCATTGGGGGCAATGTAATCATGTGGTTGCCATGTATAGGTTGCCTTCGATCCGTCATCGCCGGAACTGTATATATCAATTGGCTCAAAATAATTATCGCACGATGCTTCGCCAAATGAAGGAGTTGCAAATTCATTCATTACATCCGCATCATCCAGCAAGGCCTGTAAGTCAGCCCGGGCACTACGAATGAATTATCCGATTGCTTATCGAGGTATTTTTTACAGGAAATAAAAACCGTTGCTGATATAACTAAAATAAATAACAGCCATTTTCTATTTTTCATTGTATGACGTTTAATAGTAAGTAATAATTTAAAAGGTGGCCCGCAAGCCAATTGAATAAGACCTGCCTGCAGGTAGTGAATTTGGATAGTCAGGATCTAACTTTTCTTTATTCGCTCTCCACAGGATGCCGACGTTTGAAGCATTTACATACACTTGAAAAGCCTGGAAAATATGCTTCCATTTCCCGGGAGATAACGCATAATTAATATTCACATACTGCAACCTTACATTGTCAGCCTTTAAAATATTTACTTCGGCATTGCTATAAAAAAAGCTCCTGTTGCTGAATTGCGGGTAGTCAGTATAAACAAACGATGGAACGGACGTGGTTAGTTCATCGCCCGGCTTTTGCCATCTTTTATCATAATCGCTGTTTCCAATTCCTGAATTGATCAATGCATCATAATTAATAACAGGCTTCTTAAAATAATAGCCAAACCTGTAAGAAATATTAAAAGACAATGATAACTGTTTCCACCTGAAAGCATTTATAAAAGAGCCAAACACGGCAGGCGTTGCAGCGCCTATGTATTTAATAGCTCCGCCGGAAAGTTGTTTTGAATTGGATGAATCAATGATAGCAGCGTAATCAATACTCTTTTTCCTGTTCAGGTAGCCCTGCGGATTTCCTTCATTATCCAGGCCGCCCCAGGTAAAAGCCACAATGCCATACAATGGCTTGCCGGTTACCGGTATAATAGTGTTTCCGCCGCCTAACAGTGAATACACATTCTGAGACGAAGGGCTGTAATACTTTGTTGTTTTACTTTGGTTATAACTCACTATAAGCGTACTGTTCCATTGTATGACGTTACCAATATCTTTCGTATGCAGCAACACATCCATTCCATGTCCCTTCATGTCGGCTACATTTTTTATAATCGTTGAATTATAGCCGCCCCATGTTGTATAGTCGTATGGCGTTTCAGCGTACAGGTTAGTTCCGGCCTTCAGGTAATATTCAACAGTTCCGGTAAGTAGTTCTTTACCCAACTTAAAATCCAAGGCAAAATTTGCCTGCCTGGATTGTTCCCATTTCAGTTCCGGGTTGTTAATGGTGATGATTCTTGAATAGGGAAAATTAGTGGTATAATTTGTTTGGGTATAGGCTATTGGCAGAGGAGATCTGCTGAGGTCTACATTACCACTAGCGCCATAGGTTACACGCAGTTTCACCCACGGCAATATCGTCGATTTATAAAATGGCTCTTCTGATAATACCCATCCGGCACCTGCAGACCATAGAGGCTGCCACTTATCATTTGTTTTAAGCCCGAATATATTAGAGCCATCTTTCCGCACGCTGCCCGACAAAGAATATCTTTTTTTATATTGGTAAGAAACATTTGCAAAAAGAGAAACAAACCTGTTTGCTGTGGCAGCAGTTACATAAGGGCTCCCGGGAATATTTTCATAATCGCCCGTTACAGATGTAGGGTAGTAATTATAAAAATCTACCGATGCATAAGTTAACGGTTGTTTATTATAACCATAAACTGTTGCCCCGTTTCCATCACCGGTCACCTCTCTTATTTCGGTGCCTGCAATGGCCGATACGGCATGTAATCCCCACTCTCTGGTAAAATTTAACTGGCTCCGGAAATTCTGCGAGCGCAGGCCGGATGCCGTAGTTTGCAAGATGCCGCCCTGCGGTATTATGTAGTTAATACTTCCGGAGGCGGGGTCTACGTCTGCAAAACTGTTTACCAGATTCCTGTTATAATAACTCTGTTCATCCGCATTACGCATAAAAGTGGTTAGCTGCTTTTCGTATTGATAATGCACACTTAGCTGAAACGAATGCAGGAAAGAATAATTAAGCTCAATATTACTTACATAATCTTCCAGTTTTTTGGTTGATACATCGTGCTTGTAATCCGTTAAGGGATAATAATCCCAGTCAGCAAATTTCCCCTGTCCTATGCTATCTACATAAGCTTTGCTATACCTTGCGGATACCGGCAGGGCATTGCCCTTATCATCAGCAAAGCGCAGGTAGGGCACAGAAGACCTGTTGCCCACACTTATCCCGCTATAATCCACGCTCCCGTTAGTATTGTTATCATTGGTATAATTAAGGCCTGCACGTATTTCAAAATTCTTAAAAGGCCTGTAGGTGTTTTCAACCCTTATGTTTGCTTTTTGGTCTTTTGCATTAAGGTAATTAACGTTCCTGTTGTACCCGCCGGATAATAGCCAGGCTATGTTTTTACCGCCACCACTCAGGCTCAATGCATATTGCTCAAGAACCGCCTTTTTATAAAACAGTTGCTCAAACTCACTGGTGTTATTAAACGACTTTAATGCATTTATTTGTGCTGCAGAATCTGTGGCTGACAGTAAGCCATCCCTGCGCTTCAAAAATATATTAACCGCAGGCGTAAGAGGCTGATAAGGCTGGCTGCTTACCTGGTCATCAAAATATCCGCGGTTAAAAATATATTGCTCCACATCAATATAATCGGCAGAAGACATTTGTTTTAAATATCCAGGGGATGGCCTGTCCGTAACGGTTACAGTGCTGTTCAGGTCTATTTTAAATCGTTGGTTAAACCTGGCTTTCTTGCTCGTAATTACAATAACGCCATTGCCGCCCCTTGCCCCGTATATAGACGTGGCTGCCGCATCTTTTAAAACCGTAATGCTTTCTATATCGTTTGGGTTAATATTATTAATATCTCCTTCATAAATAAAATTGTCCAAAACAATTAACGGGTCAAGCGGGCCATTTATAGTACTCAATCCTCTTATAGAAATATTGGTAGTATTCTGTGGGTTATTGCCCGTTTTTCCTATGTTAAATAAAAGCCCCGGTGTTACACCATCCAGTCGCTTTAAAATATTTGGATCCACCTGCTCATTCATCGTTTTATTATCTATAACCACCAGTGAGCCGTTTACTTCATTGGGATTTACCGTTTGGTATCCTGTGTTTGCGGGTACTGTAATCTCTTTATCAGCGATCACCTTTGTATTAACTTTTATCATCCCCAGATCACTTCGGCCCTGTACCGCTATTTCCAGTGGCTCTACGTTAATGCCGCTTATAACCAGCGTGGCGGTGGCACTTACATTCCGTAAGCTAAAGCTTCCATCAGCATCTGTGGCGGTTGCTTTATGGGTGCCTTTTACTAAAATTGTAGCCGGTATACCTTCGCCCGCTTCATTAATAACTTTGCCTTTAATGGTGATGTACACCTTCGCGGTGTTTTGTGCTGCTCCTGCAATGGTAAGCAGCAGCAGGATGAGTATGATCTTACTCGTTTTAAAATGTTGTATAAGCATGTGTAAATTTTTGGTATTAAGTATTATTTAATTATTGCTTTCGGCTATAACCCCTACTGCTATTTTGCGGCTGGCTACGGAAACGGTAAAGCCCTTTGCTGCCAGGAAAGAAATTACCTGCGCAGGTGTATAGTGATAAATACTACCGGGAAATACCATATCGATATTCCCGGTAAAGCCGCTTTCGTCTATTACCGGTTTATCCAGTAAATTGTCCAGCATTTCTGCTAAAACTTTAGGGGAAGTATTATTAATATACTTGCGGAGGCTTTTCTCATTAATATCTATTGAAGCCGCACCGCCTTTGGTTATGCATTTACTTATATTATTGTTGGCAGTAAGTATATAGCAATCTATATCCCTCATTTCTTTACGGGCCACCGCATGAAAAGTCCTTTCCAGGTCGCTTTGCAGGTATTCATTTATCTTTTGCTGCGATACCGGGGGTGTTGTTATCTCGTAACAAAAGAGATGCTGTTTGGTGGAATCGTTAACAAATAAGAGGGAATCTTTAGCCTCTATAAAAATTCTTTTTGCATCGTATTGCAATACATCCGGGTAAGCCATTTGAAATATATGGTACAAAGGATAATTGATGATGTACATTGCTGAAATGGTATAATCGCTGTTTTGAAATTTTCCTAACGACATGCCCAGACCATCTTTGTAGCCTGTTATTACGCTCCTGTAAATAAAATCTCCCGGCGCCTCCCCTCCGTTCTCATCAACCAAAAGTGGCTTTTCACGGTTAAATAATTTAACATCATTCTTCACGGGCAGGTGCAGTATTGAACCAGATAAATATTTTTTGATATTACCTCCCGTAACCTGCTCGTGGCCGGTAATGGCAATTACCCGTAATGCACTATCAAGCCATACGCAGTGCGGTATGGTTTGGTGAGGAAATAGCTTTTCCATAACAGAATCCTGCAGCACATAAGGAAGTGTAAACGATTCGGCCGTTCTCTTTTTCCTGCTTTCAAAAAATGCACTTACTTTTTTTGGAGTATCTTTTTTATCGGCATCTATGAAGAATATTTGTAAACTATCTCCAAACTCTTTTTTTAAAGCATGCATTTTTGAAAACGTACCCACACATGAGCCGCACCAGGTGGCCCAAAAATCTATAACGGTTAGCTGGCTTTTAGGCCGTGATAACTGAATTGAAGAGGAAGGATAATTAAAAACACTTTCTATGGTAATACCCGGCACCTTGTCTCCTACCGTAAGCGGCTTTATAGTAGCAGGCTGCGCCGTGGAAAGTACAGGCAATAGCATGGCCAGTATGCCAATTATTAGTTTCATTGAACATATTTTGTAATTTAGAAATAGATTATTTATTGACAGTGGCTGCCGCTGCAAGCAGCGGCAGCCATGCCCTGTTATTACACACACAAGAAAAAATAATAAAGGGCCTGCCGTGGTTTAATCATAACGGATATGATTAAACGTAGATAATCTCACACCGGGTTTTTGGGTTTTTTGGCGTATTGTGTTTTCAGGAGGCAGAGGGCCGAGCCCCGGAGGCGGCTTACTAACCGGAAGTTTTTATGATACTGGAATAAAAATGAGGGATGCCGTTGCCTGTAAAATGGAGTTGGTAAATAAGGATGTTTATCGTGATGAATTTTTTGTAAAACCAGGTAATGAAGAATATAATCTAAAGAGCGTTTAGGTATACCTGTTGGTGACGATTGATATGTATTCTTTGTAGCCATGTTTGCTAATGGTTTATAAAAACTACAAAGTCTTTGTAAGTGGAGATAAAAAGGGCGCAGGTCTCAACTTACCGTCTTGAGGCCGTCGGAGGCCTGACTACGAATAAGTGAGCCCACGCTTTACCGTGAGCTCTTCACTTATTATCCCGTAGTCTTAAAATTTCCGACGTTTCAAGACGAGACTAAAGCGAATAGCTTCAAATTAGTTTATGAAGAATCGCAAATTTAATTTTTACTTGAACAAATATATGTAAAAACATTTAAACGGACGATCGTCCGTTATTATTTTTTTTAAGGCAGTTTACTTCGTTAAATGAAGGCACTAAGTTTTGTTATAAATCAGTATATAACTGATAATTGGTTTCGTGATTATAAATATCCCGATGGTAAATTTAAATACACGGAATTTGCCAAAGCTCACTACATTGAAGAAAAAATAGCTAGAAAAATTGTGAACCAAAAAGACTATGCCATGGCTCTCGAAACTCTTGAAAAAATTTGTTCTTCCAGAGATATAACGCTTGAAGAGTTTTTTAAATTGATCAAGAAGTAAAATTATTTTTAGGCATTAGGGACCCTTCGAGAATTTCTTTTGACTGAATTAGCTTTCATTCTGATAATAGATTTTATAGTATTTACGACCGTCCTTGTCAATTCCTTGTTCTATCATGTTATGGTTACCATGAATATAGATGTGAAAATTCTTGTCTAACTTCAAAACGCTTTTAAAAACTCTTGTTTGCTTTTTTACCGCCTGATGAGAAATGTCAAAGTTATCTGTAAGTTCTATTTCATTTTCTTCTCTGTAGTTAGTATCAAAATTTCGAAAAGACTTTATAATTTCCGAATCCTGGAAAACTTCTTTCTCAAATTCTTTCTTATCAAAACTTTCATGCGTTTTGAAATAGTTTACCGAACGGTTAAGCAGATCAATTTTGTCTGCTTTGCTAACTTCAAAATCTTCTTCAAGTTGTTTAGTTACAAATTGTTTTGCAATCCCTAAAAATTCATTTGTCTGGTGAAACTCATTTGCAATGGGTCGCACTCCTAAGAATTCATCTTTCCAATATTGGGCTTCTTTACCACGATTGGTATTGTCAACAACAGAAACTAAATAACCGTCTTTTGCATTTGTGTTGAAGATTAAGCAACCTTTATCAAGTTTTCTGACAGCAATTCCTGTTTCGCTTTCTAAATCGAAACCAACTTTTGAAGTAAGCACTTTCAGAAATGTTTCCTTATTCTCTGACTTGAAAAACCCAATTGCATCAACTGTTTTTCCATTGATAACACAACCTGCAAAATAGGCAACTTGCAATTCTCCACCTTTGATTTTAGGATGATTGCTTTTGTCGTATAAAATCCTTGCAGAATTTTGTGTTTGCTCAACGAAAGAAGATTTGTCTTCAAAAATTGATTTTACAAACTGATAAACTGGATTGAGTTCAACCTTAGGCAAAAAGTGAAAGGAATAAAGTTCTTCAAAGTTGAAACTGTTATTCACCAACAAAGAGAAATGTTCTTCAACTTTTTCAAAATCAGTTTCAGCAGATGAAAAACGAACACCATCACCGTTATTTTTATTTCCTACGAAATGAACAATCAATTTGTCCATTTTACCAACTGAAGTATTCTGCATGAATTAAGCGTTGTAAATTTCTTTAGGAATCAAACCATTGCCATTAATAAATTTGGCAACAGTGTGAAAATTGGTTAAGTTATTATCAATCCAATATTTTTCGGAAGCATGCTCTACAACAAATATTTGAAATGAATTTTTCTTTTCAGTTTTTATATACTCAATAAAATCATTGAGCAGAGAAAAAGCATCAAGTAATTTTGATTTATCGTTATTACCGCCGTTTTCATCATCCCCAGAGTAATAAGGTTTGCTTGGTTGGTCAATAAACAAAAACTGGGGGACATGTTCTTGGCTAACTTCAATCATGTGTTCATGTAAGCCTAAATAAAAACAAAGGTGCATGAACATATAGTTTGAGTCACTCCCAACAGTTTCTAATGGAAACAATTGATTGTTGGGGTGCAATTGTAGAATCATTTCACTTTCATTAAAACTGGTTTTTGCGTTTTTATAATCAGGAAGAGAGTTTAGCTTATTGTAATTCCTCTGAATACATTCGTTTAATGAATTCCTCATCACAAATTTCTCCTCACTAATGTCTTTAATACGATTTTCTAAATCGGACCTTTCTTCACTCAATTTATTTAGTTTGCTTGAATCAATGCTCACCATAACACGATTTTTAAATAGCTGCTCTCTTGCATATTTTACTTCACCGACAACCATGAATTTGGCACCTTCTGATTGGAAGTTTTTATTTATCAGATTCAGTTCAGTAAGTCTTGTGTCTATGTCTTTTAATTCTTCTTTAAACTCTGTTTCATCACCAGAAACCTTAAGAGGTTCAGCCAAAGTTTTTGAAAGATTGCTTTGAATTTCCTTTAAAGAGGTTTCAAGTGATTCCATGAAAAGTTTTGTTTCGTAGGAATCAAGAAGTTGGTCTGATAAATTTTTATTCAAAAACTCAATAGGTTTAAGGCTGTCGGCACTCTTGTTCAAGTTTCTTCTGTAAATATCAAACTCCTTTCTATATTTTTCTATTGCAGAAAGTTGAATTCTTATTTCCTGTCTTCGTTTATTTAATCGGTCAATTTCTTCAAATATTTTTGAAGTATCTGCGGCTTTGTTAGTTACTGTTATTGCATCTTCAACTACTGTCAAGGCATTGTCTATTGAAGAAACATCATTGGAATAATCTAAAAGGCGATTTTCTTTGAGCTTATTTACTAAACCGAATATTCCTCTTTGGAAATTAGATTCAGTATCAGCGTTTTTAGTATTTAGCTTTTGTATGTTCTTAATTTGTCCATCAATATATTTAATCCGTTCTTTTGCTTTGATATTGCTCAAATCATTAACGCCAATAACCATATCAAATATGTGATTCAGATCTTTGTCAAAATCTTTTATATCATAAAACTTTGTGTCAAAGTATGTTTTCGATGCTGTAATAATATCTGATGTTAAAGAATTAAACAACAAGAAATGCCGATAAGTAAGGTCTATTTTTGATTTCCCAACTTCCTTTCCGTATGGAAATTTCAAATCATCTGTTACTCCGAACTCAATGTCAAGAATCTGTTTCAAATCTGAAATGCTTCTATTTTCATTAGGAATAGCTGGTAGCTTACCTTCACTAAAGAAAACTTCCGACGTAACTAAACTCTTAACTGGAGACTTTCTTGCAATTGAAAATTCCTTATCGTTAATTGAAAAACGAATTCCAAACCAAGATACTTTTTCTACAATGGTGTTAGCGATATTCATTTTACCTGAAAGAAGGCAATAATCAATGATGCTCCAAAAACTTGTTTTACCAACTGTCGCATCGCCAGTAACTACATTTACCTTGTTAGGTAAAAACTCATAGCTTTTAGGTTCTGCATCTCCTTTTTTGAACCAAAGTTTTACTTCGTGTAAAACAAATTTCATAACTGTATATTTAATAGTTGATAAAGTTGAGTTGTATTGTGTTTCTCCATCATAATTAGGAAAGCTGACAAAATTTTTTCTATTTCGTTGAATCGATTTCCCATTGCTATTTTGTCAAGTTGAATGGCCTGCTTTAAAGAAATAGTTTTTGCTATCTCAATCTGATTACTTTTGCTCAACATCATCAGTGCATTGATTGTTATAGGCATCAGTGCCAAGAACCTTTTATTAAATGTCGTAAATAAATGGGGCCTGTTGTTTATAAAACTTTCCAAAGTCAAATCTTCTGACTTTACTGATTGCAAATAATTCACTGTTCTATCATCCAATAGAAAGGGTAGAAGTAAACATGAACGGGCAATGTCAATTGACTTGACTTCGTGTAATACTTGAATCATTACACAACTTGCAATTGCTTCGTTATTGTATGTGTAATAGATTTCTTTCATGCTGTTTTATATTTATTCTCCCAGTCAAAGTGCCAACCTATTTTGGGTTCATTGGACAGCGAATAGTAGTAGCCATTACTAAATTTAGTTCCTAAGTTTTCGTTATCAATTGAAACGGTTTGTTTTCTCATGTGGTCTAATAAGTCAAGTGCTAATGCTTTTATTTCTGATTCCAAATTTGTAACTGTATCACCTGTATTTATCTTGTTTTTAATACTCCGATATTTTGATTTGAATTCGTTCTCCCATTGCAAATGAGAATCTTCTTTAAACATATTCAGGTCGGTAGTCAGAATATCGTAATTATCAATCCAGTTTTGTAACCGATTAGTTGCTTCAAGCATTTGTGCCGTGAAGCTTATAATTTCTTTTGAATTTGCATCTAACTCTCCAATGTCAATTAACTGTTTAATGAAAATTTGTTCTGTTAAGTTTGTTGGTGGTGTTATTTGAATTTCCCTTTTGGGTAATTTTTGTTTATCCCAACCTTGTTGAAAGCATTTGCCATATCTTTTACTAAAATCTGAAAGTGAAATTTCAAATTTGTTGCCTTCTTTAATCTCCAAATATTTGTCAGCAGAAATATTTGAATAAAGAGAATTATAAATTAAATCAACTATAGTATCGTTATAATGCCTCTCCTTAAGCATCTGTTTTATTCTTCGAATAATGTTGTCATTATTTGTTTCAATGATCAGATTGGTTAAAAAACTGGTTATTCGCTTTTTCCCAAGTGATAGGAAATTCTTGATGTATACTTTCAGTTCTTTGTCTGTTGTAGCATTCTTTAACTTCTCAATTTTTTCAATCACATCACTACTTTTTCCATCAGACTTAAATAAATCAAGTGCAGCTATGAACTCATTGTTTTTCTCACCCTTATTAGTAACTAAACAAAAGGCATGATTATCTAAAATACTTTGCTGTGCTTTTATCATGTCAGCCCAGCGACTTAAAGTTTTCCATAAATCGGAATCTAAAGTTGTAAGATTGCTTGGATTCCCTTTTGAATCTTTGGAAACAGTGTGTTTTAGTTGTTGCAAAATTATCTTTCCGTTTGCCTTTTCAATATGTATGTCGTCTTTGACCTCGAAGCCAACTTTATCACCCGTTTTCATCTCAAGTGCAGCAACTATGAAGCAGTAAAATTGATAATCAAATGCAATTGCTATCGGTCCTGCGCTGGTTTGTTCTTGAATTTTTTCTAAGTTGCTCATGATGTTATTGTTGATACAACTATTTATAACTTTCTAAAAATGATACCTCTGCTATACTTAGTGTGCTCATAACCGTTAGTTCCGCTATCCTTAACTAAGGATGTATGAACATTAAATCTATAACAAATATTTCAATTTTTATAACTCAAATCTTCTTAGCCAGGCTCGTATATACTAAACTGTTATATTCGAAATATTCTAAGTTACAAAACTCAGGATAGCAGTACTTTTATAATCTGGATATACTAGCACAACGTGGGGAATTTGAAGATCGTTTCATTATCTTGGCTTCAGTCATCTTCTTTGGCTGGCTGATTTTTGTCGTCTTGCATCAATAATTATTACTTCTGGAATTCTTTCATGTTTATCGATTGAAGCCCTATTAATTTTATGAAGCCGCCTTATTGTATTGTTAGTTTTTGTAGTTTGTAAAACTAAGTAAATACTTTTTTCCGCACTCTCTGCCTTATTGTACGTTGGTAGCTGTTTAGTATAACCCTTAATCAAGTTTGTGTTTGAAGAATACTTAATCTCAACGGTTACTACGGCTTTATAACCTTTAGTAATTTTAAAATCCAATGCTCCGCTACCAGCGTTTGGTTCTCTACTTAAATTTAAATCGTTTGCGAGACAGTATTGATCAGCAATTCCATAAAACAGTTTTTGAGCGAATCGTTCATTTCTCAACTTTCCTGAATTGTCGTAAAGAAATTCAAACCAACCATTGCTTTCAATAAGCTTTGCATATCTCTCGCAAATTGTTTTTGTTACTAATAATATGTTTTCGCTGTTTACAGGCTTTAAATTTAGCGATGCAAAATTCAGAGGAAAATCATTAACGGCTTTTTCAGAAAGTTCAGCCCAAATTACTTGCCCACTCGGATCATTGACAAAATCGTAAGGTGTTCTGGGCTTCTGGCTGTATTGGTTTATTAAATCTTTTAAAGCTTCCGGGTTTGTAAGCAAAGTTTGTTTTAATTTAGCTTTTGCGACCTTTGACGAAGTTGCAAACTTCCAAGTTTTACCTATTTCCTTATTTACCTTGTTTCTTAAATCACTATTTTCTTGGCAAACTCTATCAATATCATCCCAACAAAAAGCAATTGGTAAATCTTGAAGTAATTCCTTCGGAGTAAAAACTATTGGTTCTCTTGTCTTGGGGTTAAAAGGTAGTTTGATTTTGGAAATTCCAAATTCATTTTGTTTAATTCCTAATTCATCACTTACCCTCTGAGTGTATTTTATCAAATCATCCTTAATAATATGAATTGTCATATCGCTTATTCTATCTGCCCCAATTCCTTTTTCAAAAAGTCCAATAAGTTCAAAAATGATTGGATCTTTGATTCCTGCTTTAATAATTTGATGTGAAGTATCTAATAAATTGGCCGCTATTTCACGTCCAATAGCGTTGCCACTTCTATTACCAACAGAATATCCGAGGGCCACATATTTAAACTCCTTGAATTGTAGTCGCATGTTCGCCTCTCGCCAAAATCTATCATTTCTATTTTTTGAGTTGTCAACAATATTAAGTACTTCACTAAAGTAAGTTTTGAATTTAGAATATGAGTTTTTAAACTCTTTGATTTTTACTTTTGCCAAAAGACTCGGATCGATATAAAGCTTACTATCAATATCCACAAAGGCATTAAATACCCCCTTCTTGTCAAGAATCTTTGCTGAAACGTTTAATATAGTGCTCAATCTTTGCGGCATAGTTTTTTGTTTGTTGAACCTAATTCTTTTATCATCTGAAATAAACTCAATCTGATCTGCCATTTTTATTACCAAATCCATTATGATCTTGGCTCATTCTTCCGCTACCATACTTACTTTTTCTTCTTTCAACTCATACACCTTCCCCTTCTCTTCAAACGCTTCTTTCAATACACTTTGCAACAACTGATGTGCATATTCCCGGCTTTGTTGCACCTGCGCTTCTAACTGGCTTTGTTGCTTTTGCAATTGATGCACTTTGGCTATTATGCTCTTTTGTTCTGCAAGTGGAGGAAGCGGAAATACTTGCATTTCGAATTCCTGATACATCAAGCTATGCACGGTCATCCCGTACTTTACTAAATCTTTTAAAATAAATTCTTGATGGCCCTGAAGCATTAACTGAATATATCTCGCCATTTCTGGTAAATGAGGAACTAATACTTTTAAATCTTGATTGACTGTGCATTCGACATTGTTTATGCATACAGGAAGTAGCCTCTTTAATATTCCACTTCGTCCAACAACTAAAACAGAATTTGCTGGGATTAATTTTGCAGATGAACTGTTGACACCTTCAATTGTCACTTTATCTTCTGAGTCATTTAGATAATCCGCCTTCATATCCTTCGGAGTAATCCAGGGTATATTTCCATTCCAATATTCGCTTTTATTTGTCGAAGGTGTTCCGCCCCCAGTTATAAATCCTAATTCTTTAAGTCTACACCACACCCAACCTTCCGGCAATTCAAAAGGAATTTCATCTTCTGTTATTAGTGGTAGTTCTTTTTCTTTTTTAAGCCTGCCAGCTTTTATTAATTTTTGCTTTTCAGCTTTTATGCGTTTTAGTAATTCTGATGCCGGTTCATCTTTTGTATTTTGTTTGGTTAGTTTTCCCTGTACTGCTTCCTGCAATATGGTTTGGCGGAGAAGATTGAGATACGTTTGTTGTTGATCAAATTCAATTGAAATATTAGTAGTCGCATGACAAAGGTTTTTAAACTTTTCAAGTCTTGTAATATTAAAAATAGTTTTTTTAGAAAAGTTTCCTTTTATAAATGAATGATAATTTTCAACAATGATTTTTTGTTGTTCTAGCATAGGAAGAGGAACATCTAATGAGACATAACCTTCGCTATCCAAATTACGAAGACCAGTAGTTGTAGATTGTTTATCAACTCTCCATTTTAAAGCCTGTGGAGATTTAAGGAATAAATCCAAATAGTCGGGAAGTATCAAATTTCTGTCAGCTCTAATTCTCATTAAAAAATTAGAAGGAATAATTTTATCTATTTCATTAGAATAGAAAATCTGAGATTTACCGACTAAGTCCTGACTTCCATTTGATTTAATTACAAGGATGTCCCCATCTACTAACTGATTTTTTTCAAAATCAACTTTAGAGATATATCGAACTTCAGCTTTTCCATAATCTACAAAACCATGCCTGATATCTTGACTCCTTAATACCTTAACCTTAATACCTCCTTCAATATAATCTTCTCCCCAAGTCCCATTTTTTCTATCAATAAGTAATTTCTCCAACTTTATTATTGGGTAATTATTTTCAAGTTCTTTAAATATTTCCGCTTTTATAAGGCAATTATATAAATCCTCTCTTTTAGCTAATATGTTTACCGCTTCTGTTATCATTAATTCAAATTATTACCAATTCTTCTTTTAATTGTTTCAATAACTGATTGTTTTTTATAAATGATTTTTCCAGCAAATCAATTAATTCACTGCTTTTATATTTTTGCTCTTCTTCCGCAGCATGTGGATTCTTAATATCAAAATTATAATCCCGCTTTTTCAATTCTTCAACACTTACTCTCCAGGCGTATTCATTTTCTTCCCGCTCCTTCCACCATTTTCGTTCAAGGTCAAACTCTTTAATATTTATCGGTTTGGTTTTATTATAGTTCTTTACACCATCAGGATAAGGATGCTCAAAATACCAAACCTCTTTCGTGGGTCTGCCTTTTGTAAAAAACAACAAATTAGTTTTAATGCCTGTGTATGGCGCAAATACGCCATTGGGCAAACGTACAATGGTATGCAGGTTACATTTTTCCAGCAGGTTTTCTTTTATGCGGGTAGCAACCCCCTCACCAAACAAAAAGCCATCGGGTAAAACCAATCCGCAACGCCCGCCATCTTTTAATAAATGTATAACGAGCGCCATAAACAGGTTAGCAGTTTCCCTTGTACGAAACTGTGATGGAAAATTATTTTCAATACCATCTTCTTCCATACCGCCAAAAGGAGGATTGGTTACAATAACATTCACACGGTTCTTTTCTGTCCATTCAACCCAACTTCTGCTCAGTAAATTATCATGGTCAACCGTTGGCACTTCTATACCATGCAATATCATATTGGTAGTGGCAAGCATGTGCGGCAATGGTTTTTTTTCAACGCCACGTATGCTGTTTTGCAATGTGTCTCTTTGCTCTAACGTTTTTACTTTTTGATTCTTAAGAATATGGTCAATGGTATTTACTAAAAACCCTGCCGTGCCGCACGCAGGGTCAAGTACCGTTTCACCCAATTTAGGATTTATCATTTCCACTACAAATTGGGTAACCGCTCTCGGTGTATAAAACTCACCGGCATTACCTGCACTTTGCAGGTCTTTTAAAATCTGTTCGTAAATATCATTAAAGGCGTGGCGGTCTGCCTGCGAGGTTAATAGTATATCCGTATTTATTTTATTTACAACCTGCCGCAACAGCGTACCGCTTTTCATATAGTTGTAAGAGTCTTCAAAAACATCTCTTACCATTCTTGCCGCGTCTTTGTTATTGCGAAGCGTCATGCTCTTAAGCGTAGGAAATAAAGTGTTGTTTACAAATCCCAGCAAATCATCACCGGTCATACCTTCTGCATCAGCAGCCCAGTTGCGCCAGCGCAAATCTTTTCGGATAGGAGACTTATAATTTTCATTGGTTATTTCCCAATCGTTTTCTTTTTCATCAAAGATTTTTAAAAACAACATCCATCCCAGTTGGGAAATTCGTTGGGCATCACCATCCACACCGGCGTCTTTACGCATGATGTCCTGGATGGATTTTATTGTCGAGGTTAAGTTGCTCATGTTACGTTATTGTCTGAACTATGATTTTTAGGATTAGAAGATGATAAGATTATTTATCAGCAAACTGTAATTTTTTAGCATGATAACAAGATTCAATTTCTTATCCTAAAATCTTTTCATCCTACAAATCTTAGTTCTTCTCTTATCCTGTAATCTCTTCATCTTGTAAATCTTAGTTCTTATTTTTATTCAATTCATGTTTAGTGTTATACACCCTTTTAAATTCCATACTCTTACTGCCAAAATTAATCAGCAAACCTACAGGTAAATTATACGCTTCAAGATAATTCATTGCCTGTGCTAAATGCAGATCATCCAGTTTGCTTACAGCTTTTAATTCGACCATAATTTTATCTTCTACAAAAAAATCAACTCTTCGGGTTCCTATTTCTATGCCATCATAAAAAACAATCATTTCCTGTTCTCTTGTAAAGTCCAGTCGCTGCTTTCTCATTTCGATATCTAGCGCCCTTTGATAAAACACTTCCTGGAATCCACTTCCTAAGGTCGAATGTACCTTCATTGCACAGCCAATTATTTTATGTGTTAGCTCTTCGTGTAACATTGCAATTCAGTAATCTTAATCCTATAATCTTAATCCTATAATCTTTAAATCATACAAATCTTAGTTCTCACATTACGCGTACAATTCTTTCTCCAATTCCCCAATTGCTTCAACATACTTTTCCTTACTTCCAAACATTCTAATTATTTCCGGCGGTGTTCCAAAGGTGCTCAAAGGATCAATAGATAATACTTCTGAGTTTTCAATTGTTGCTATTCCTTCATCAGCATATTTATCCAATAATGCATTTAATACTTTCCTTGCCTGTTCACCATACTTTGTAAAATAATTTCGCTTCTTTACATTGTTGGCTCTTTCCTTCCGTGTAAGTGGGGGCTGGTCGTAAGTAACATGACAGATAATGTCAAAGAGGTCAGCTTCTTTATCCACAGCGTCTGTTAATGCATCTACCATTATGCCCTGTTCCTGCAACTCCTTTATTATTGCCGCTTTCTTTTCTCCATCGTTCCATTTGTTTAAAAAATCATTCAATGTAGCGAAGTGATTCTTAATTATTTCTTTCGTATGATCTTTAAGCGAAACTGTAATAGGTTTACCATTATTATCAAAGTACATTTCTCTTGAAACCAATACAGAAACATCAACGCCATTTACATAAACCTTAGGCTTACGTTCATGCACAAACGAAGTTCTCTCATTTTCAGGATACCTTACAGTTGGTTTTTTTAATATTACTTCTTCTCCACTCACATTATCAATTATAGGATCTGTAAAATTTTCTTCTTCCTCTTCGATTGTTGAGAGATCTGTGTCTTCGGTCGCCTCTTTTACCCGTATTGGCGGTCCATCAAAATCAGGATCAGCAAAGAGGTCTGTTACGTTTCTGAAATCAAGTATGGTAAAATACAGCTTACCGAAATCTTCACGTATGCGTGTACCTCTTCCAATAATTTGCTTAAACTCGGTCATGCTTTGGATGTTGCTGTCCAGCACAATTACTTTACAGGTTTGCGCATCCACCCCTGTTGACATGAGTTTGGAAGTAGTGGCAATTACGGGATATTTTTCTTCCGGGTTAATGAAGTTATCGAGTTCATTTTTCCCTTCTGTATTGTCACCGGTTATCTGCATTACATATTTATAATTCTCTTTAACCAAGTCAGCATTTAATTTAGATAAAGCCATGCGCATCCGTTCTGCATGATCAATATCTACACAAAAAACAATTGTTTTAGAGAAACGACCAGCACCCAATAAAAATTCAGTAATCTTACTGGCAACTGTATCTGTTCTTTCATCAATTATAATGTTCCTGTCAAAATCTTTTCGGTTATAAATTCTGTCCTCTATTTCATTTCCCACTTTATCAAGCTTCCCTTTCTCAGGCCGCCAGCCTTCAAGATCAACATTTAATCCTACTCTTACCACACGATAGGGCGCAAGAAAACCATCATCAATACCTTGCTTTAAAGAATAAGTATAAATAGGATCACCAAAATATTCGATGTTTGAAATTTCATTGGTTTCTTTTGGCGTCGCTGTCATGCCAATGTGAGTGGCATTTTTAAAATAAGCTAATATCTCCCGCCATGCACTATCTTCCGACGCACTTCCGCGATGACACTCATCAATAACTACCAAATCAAAAAAGTCGGAAGAAAATTGTTTGTAAATATTGGCTTCTTCATCATTACCTGATAAGCCCTGGTAAAGCGCTAAATATATTTCGAAGCTTTTATCAATCTGCCTGTGTTTTACCCACGTCATCTTATCTCCGAAATACCTGAAATCATTATTCTTTGTTTGGGAGATCAGTACGTTACGGTCAGCTAAATAAAGAATGCGTTTTTTAACCTTTGCTTTCCACAAACGATAAACAATCTGGAAAGCAGTATACGTTTTTCCGGTACCTGTTGCCATTACCAGTAATATCCTGTTTTGGCCTTTTGCAATTGCTTCTATTGTTCGGTTAATTGCAATTTCCTGGTAATACCTTGGCTTGCGTCCTGAACCATCAGAAAAATATTCCTGTGAAATAATTCTTTCCTCTTCCGGCGAGGTAATATTCTTAAAGACTTTAAACTTATTCCATAATTCACCAGGAGAAGGAAACTGTTCCAACGACATTTCTGTTTCTATCGAACTATCCGTTGCAGTTCTATCATGAAAAATAAAGCCATCGCCATTACTGCTAAATACACAGGGTATATCTAAGATTTGTGCGTAATCAAGAGCCTGCTGGATACCTGCGTTTACTGAATGATTATTATCCTTTGCCTCGATGATAGCAACAGGATTTGAATTATAGTATAAAATGTAATCGGCTCTTTTACGTTTACCCCTCGCAGTTAGTTTACCACGTACAAAGATTTTACCATCAGTAAAAGAAACTTCTTCTAAAATTTGCTTGTCAATATCCCACCCGGAATCTATTAAAGAAGGCGTAATGTATTTTGTGCAAATGTCTCTCTCAGATAAAGTCTTTTTATCCAGCATAGTTTGAATAAATATACGACACTATGATTTTAAACAATTCATTGACTTGAATCCTTGTGTACTTTCTAATGTCATTATTAAAATTCTTCAGTTTAAATTAGGGGGTGGCGTTTTAAACTCTACCGTTAGTTCTGCAATTAGAGTTTCAAATATATTAAATTAAACTATAAAAAATACTAAGCAGTTTAATGGTAATGTCATTTTAAAAACTATCGCTGCATTATACATTTTAATTGAAAATATCTATATTTAAACCCGTAAACAGAAGCTACTGCTTTAACCATTTCAATTACCAAAACAATCCAACACTTATGGCATTTGGTTTTACTCCTAAAGATGTGGAACTGATTTCACTGGATGGCTTAACGCCCCAACAGTTCCTGGCGCTCTGCGTGGAAACGGCTGAGCGAATGCAATGGAACATCGTCTATAAAAGCAATGCAGGCATCGTGGCCTATACCGGCAAAACATTATTTCGCTTTAGCTTTAAAGTAACCATCGTTATAGAAGAAGGGCTTGCCACGCTTACCAGCGAGTCTACCGGCAGCGAAATGTATGATATGGGAAGAAACAAAAAGACCCTGCTGGCATTTATAGATTCGATGAACAGCGTAAAGGCCATCACTACCCCCGCCATGCTGGATGCACGCTACCGGGAGCTATCGCCCACCCTGCCGCCGCCGCAGGAAGATGTATTAATAAATCCACCGCCGGGTGGTAAATTTGGCGGCGTACTATCCATTTTTACACCGCGGGAGGGATATTTTATTACCCCGGTTATTATTAATATCAACATCGCTGTTTATATATTGATGGTCGTGTCGGGAGTGAGCATCATGGCTCCGGGCACCACCAGCCTTATAGCATGGGGCGCCAACTATACGCCGCTTACGTTAGGCGGCCAGTGGTGGCGCTTAATCACCAACACTTTTGTGCATGTGGGCCTGCTGCACCTGCTGTTTAATATGTATGCCTTTATGTTCATCGGCATGTTGCTGGAGCCGCTGCTCGGTAAATTAAAGTTTGCCGTGGCCTATGGGTTAACGGGCATCCTGGCGAGCCTCTGCAGCCTGTGGTGGCACGACATAACCGTAAGCGCCGGCGCCTCCGGCGCCATATTCGGCATGTACGGGGTTTTCCTGGCGATGCTTACCACTAACTTTATTGAGAAAAGCAGGAGAAAGCCTTTGCTCACGAGCATCGGCATTTTTGTGGTATACAACCTGGCTTACGGCACCAAGGGCAACATCGATGATGCGGCCCACATTGGCGGATTACTCAGCGGCATCTGCATTGGCTACCTCTTTTATGTTGCCCTGCGTAAGCCGGCGGCCGCTAAGCTCAATTATGGAATATTGGCATTGGTGGTGGTGGTATGCCTTACCGCTTCGGTTGCCATCTATAAAAAGATCCCTAACGACATTGTTACCTACGAAGCAAAAATGAAAAGCTTTTCGGAGCATGAGCACCAGGCGCTGGCTTTTTTTAAGCTGCGCTACGACGCAACAAAAGAAGACAGTCTTGCGGCGCTTACCAAAAACGGCATTGCTAACTGGCAGGAGGATATTAAGATAATACACGACATAAGCCAATTGCATATTCCTGCAAGGCTCAAAGACCAGGCCGGGGTACTTGCTAACTATTGCAATTACCGGATAGCCACCTATGAACTGCTCTATAAGCGTACCCGCGAAAACACCGAGCAATACGACGATTCAATAAATTATTACAACCGCCAGGTAAGCGAGATTCTAAACAGCCTGAATAATCCTAAGGAGGGGAAGTGAGGTGGTAATTGTCTGAACCCTGATTCACCTGATTAAAGGATGTACAGGATTATCTACGATGGTGTGAGGTCTTTAATCATGGTAATCTTTTAATCCTTTAATCATGGTTCAGAATATTTGTCTGGATTATTTACGATGGTTTGAGGTCTTTAATCATGGTAATCTTCTAATCCTTTTGTCTGAACCCTGATTTTCCTGATTAAAGGATTATCAGGATTATTTACGATGATTTGAGGTTTTTAATCATGGTAATCCTGTAATCCTATTAATCATGGTTCAGACAAAATAAACGTACAATGACGTCACCCCGGGCCGGGTCTTCCGGAGCAGTTCCCCTCTCCCTTGGGAGAGGGGGTTGGGGGTGAGGCTTTTTTCGGAAATGTACAAATTCCGAAGCAGTATTACGGGCACGGGTACACGCTTTTTAACACTGGTCGTGCAGGGCTTTATGATCCTGATTGGGGATTGCTTTTGAGGTTTTTAATCATGGTAATCTTCTAATCCTTTTAATCATGGTTCAGAATATTTGTCTGGATTATTTACGATGGTTTGAGGTCTTTAATCATGGTAATCTTCTAATCCTTTTGTCTGAACCCTGATTTTCCTGATTAAAGGATCATCAGGATTATTTACGATGATTTGAGGTTTTTAATCATGGTAATCCTGTAATCCTATTAATCATGGTTCAGACAAAATAAACGTACAATGACGTCACCCCGGGCCGGGTCTTCCGAAGCAGTTCCCCTCTCCTCTGGGAGAGGGGGTTGGGGGTGAGGCTTTTTTCGGAGGTGTACAAATTCCGGGGCCGTATTACGGATAAGGGTATACGCACTTCAACAGGGTTAGTGCCGGGCTTTATGATCCTGGTTGGGGATTGCTTTTGAGGTTTTTAATCATGGTAATCTTCTAATCCCTTTAATCATGGGTCCATTTGTCTGAACCCTGTTTTTCCCGGTTAAAGAATTGAAGGATTATTTACGATGCCCGGCCTTTAATCATGGTAATCCTGTAATCCTTTTAATCATGGTTCAGACAAAAGAATGCTAAGGCAACACCAGCAGCGATGGTTACGTCAACGCATAAACGTACAATGACGTCACCCCGGGCCGGGTCTTCCGGAGTCGTTCCCCTCTCCCCTGGAAGAGGGGGTTGGGGGTGAGGCTTTTTTCGGAGGTGAACAAATTCCGGGGCCGTATTTTGAAGCAGGAGGTCTTAAAAGTTAAACGCCATGCTCACAAAATAATATCCGCCGTTGTAACCAAACGGCGAAGCTCCGTTGCTGTATATTGAGATTCCTTCATTGGTATTCCCATAATTCTTCAAGCGGTCCGGATATACATCAAAAATATTGTTGGCGCCGACGGTAATCGTTAACCATGATTTTGGAGTGTAGCTGATGCTGATGTCAGTAAGAATTTTGGAAGAAAAAAATTCATACAGTGTATCGTTTGTGTCAGTATCTATCTGGGTATTGGCGGTTTTTCCAAAAAGGTTGTTGCGAAATATGAATCCGAATTTGCCTTTGTTAACTGTTGCAGACAAAATTATTTTTTCACGCGGCTGATCTTTTTCAAGGGTTGTTTTTTCCTCTATTCCGAATAATGTATTTGTATAACGGGATGTGTCAAAAATTTTACCAGTAGTTTTGATCCGTCCGAAAATAGCGTTGCGGTTGAAATTGGCTGCCAGCATTATTCCCAAGGTGGCTTTATGAATGTTCCAGTTGCCGTTTAACACTGCATCTATTCCATGGGTTCTTGTATTGATAGCATTGACATAAAACTGCACCAGGTCAATATTGGGATAATTCGCCAGGATGGCTGCAACATCAGGATTTCTCTTTCTGAACACACCACTTAATACGACCCGGTTTGTGATCTGTATCCAGTAAGCATCCACAGTAAGACTGATATTGCGTGAAAGTTTTGATGTAAATCCCCCATCCAGGTTCACCGATCTTTCTGCTTGCAGGGAAGGAATTCCAAAAGCCTTTGTGACGTTGCTATTATTGCTAAAAATGCCTCCTGTTAGTGCAGTTCCCCGAAATGATTGGGTTTCTGCAAAAAAACGTTGCTGCATGCTGGGAGCACGAAAGCCATTACCAACAGCACCACGTAAAGAGAATTGTTCCGAGATCTTGTAACGAACCGCTAATTTACCGGCAATGTTACCGCCAAAGTCGCTATAGTATTCGTAACGGCCAGCCAGGTCAAAAAGAAAATGTTTGTTGGTTTCCACTTCGAGGTCAATATAGGCTCCCGATACCGTACGATTTTTGTCTACTACATTTTCCGGGCTACCAGAACCTATAGAGGGCTGTGAGCCACCCTGCGTTCTGCCGGTCGTATCGTAGTTTTTCCAGGATGCTTCATCTCCTTCTTTTTGCTGGTAATTTTCAAATCTCCATTCAGCGCCAATACCGAGGTTACACGATTTTATACTTCCCTCCTTTTTGGCTAAATCCTTTGTAAAGCTGACATTATTGATGTATTGCTTATATATCAGTTTACCCAGGTAAAATGCAGTAGGCGCATTTTTACCCAATCCATATTGCGAGGCATTATTAGTATTAGATACATAACTGCTGCTGGAATTATCTCCAAATGAGCTGCTTATTTCCCAATGCCAACTGTTTTTTGTATCACCTTTGATTCCTGCTATTACTGTAACATCCCAATTAGTGGTTTTTGGTAGCGGCTTAAATCCGTCAGGATACAATACGGCATTCACCTGCCCCGAATCTTTGGGAAAACGGTACGATCCGGTAAGACTACTTTGCCGGTAATTAACAGTGCTGGTCCAGAACAATTGAGCACAGTTACTTATTGGGTAACCACCGTTTAGTAAAACTCCCGAACTATTAAGTTGACTGATACCATCAAAACTTGAAAACACTTTCCTGTTAATGCCCCTTGCCAGGATTATTGAGTCGTCCTCCGTTTTGATCCTTGCAGAATCTGCACCCGTGGAACCGGAAGGATAATCTTTATAAACAGTTCCTTTATATACACCTCCACGGGAAGTAGCGCCCTGGTGGCGGAAATCAGCTGAATAATTCAGAAATCCCTGCCTGCCTGCCGGCCGGCTTTTGCCAATGAGAATACCCTGATTGAATCCGAATGAGAATTTCAATCCATCACCTGCATAAAATTGACCTGTATGTAACCGGATAGAAGTTTTACCGGTTGATTCTTTCAACCGGATATTTATCACTCCGGCAATCGCATCTGAACCATATTGCGCAGACGCGCCGTCACGCAGTATTTCAACTTTTTCAATCGCGGAAAAAGGAATAGAATTCAGGTCGTTGACAACTGAGCCGCGACCTAAATTGGTATTCGGTGTTCCGTTATTCAGCCGTGCCGTATTGTGGTAGCGGATTCCATTTACTAAAATCAATACATGATCGGGATCAAGACCCCGGAGCGTTACCGGCTCAATCAATACCTGGGGGTTTGCATTGAAAGATGGAACCAGGTAGTTGAGCATTTGTATTAGGCCCTGCTGGCCCGTCTGCACTAATTTGCTTGCTGAAAATACATCTACGGCTACAGGAGTGTTAAGATTACTTCGCTGAACTAATGAACGGGAACCCAATACCACTACTTCACCTAACTGGTCATTTGGAGTCATACTAAAAGCAAATATTTGTGTATTGGCAGCAAATACGTTTACCCGTTGCACAATTTTCTTGTAACCTGTATAGGTAATGATAAGTTTATAATTTCCTGGTTGAATCGAAAAATAAAATTTACCGCTACTATCGGTAAGTATGGTTTTATTACCCAACGAAACAGTTGCTGCCTGTAAGACATTCTCACTGCCCTTTACTGTTCCTTTAACGATTCCGTTCTGCGCAGCCACAAAGAACGAGAGCAAAGTAAAAACAGTGCTTAAGTTTACTATTTGTGACCAACTTTTTTTCATAAAAGTTCATTGCAATAAGCCCTTCCGCAACAGGTGCCAGACGCTCTTCAAGACGTCAGACACCATCACGTCGCCGAAGAGGCATTCAGCACCCGGTTTACATTATGCTTGAACAATCTTCCAATAGGTAATTCATGCTTTGTAATCTCTATACTGTCGGCATTATAACTGTCAATTTTATTAATGGCTACAATAAATGAGCGGTGAATACGCAGGAACTCATCCGAGGGCAGCATTCCTTCCAGGGTAGAAAGTACGTGTTTGGTTACAATTGTTTTATCGGCAGTAAAAATCTTCACATAATCCTTCAGCCCCTCAATAAATAAAATATCATTTAGTAATATTTTTACCATTTTACGATCAACCCGAAAGTAAAGGAAGTGGCCTGGTTCCGTATGATTCTCTTTTATTTCATTTGCTGCCTGTGTAGCAGAAAGATTTGTTTGCAGAACTTTATTGACGGCTTTCAGAAACCGTTCTAAAGAAATAGGTTTTAAAATATAATCTACTGCATCCAGTTCAAATCCTTCAACAGCGTATTTACGGTAAGCAGTGGTGAAAATCACTTTAGGCGGTGATTTGAGTGTCCGTATAAAATTGGTACCCAGCAATTGCGGCATTTGTATATCAAGAAATAAAAGATCCACCGGGTGCTCCTTTAGAAAGTTAATCGCTTCAATTGCATTATTGCAAACTCCTGCCAGTTCCAACGATTCTACTCCGGCAATATGCTGTTTCAGCATTTCTCTTGCGGGTGGCTCGTCATCAATAACAAGGCATTTTATTTTTTTATTGTTAGGCATAGCTACCGGTTTGTTCTTTTCCTGGTTTAGCATAGTTCGTTGCATTGTTTTCCTCACCAACGGGCGGGCCAGGGTTATCCATTTCAATCTTTAAATTAACCAGAAATACTTCTTCTTCTGCGTTCATTTTTAATTCGTGCCGGTTGGGGTACAATAAACTTAAACGCTTTTGCACATTGACCAGGCCATTTCCATAAAGATCCATCTGAGGGATTATTTCAAGGGGTATGCCATTAATAATTTTTATAAGATAAGCATTTTCTTCTACTTTTATTTCAAGACTTATCCAGCATTTTTCCGTCATTGCACTGCAGTGTTTGAAACTGTTTTCAATAAAGGGCAGCAGTAAAAAAGGGGTAATAAATCTATTGCCTATATCGCCTTTTACCAGTATTTCCATTTCCAGGTTATCAGCCATTCTTATTTTTTCCAGCGCCATATATTCTTTCATCATTTCAATTTCTTTTTCTAATGGAACCAGGGGCTGATCACATTCATACAACATGTAGCTTAACAGGTCGGAAAGCTTTAACAGCATTTCAGAGGCCCGTGGCGATCCTGCCAACGCATACACATAAACGTTATTTAGTGTACTGAAAAGAAAGCCGGGGTGTATTTGTGCTTTCAGCAGTTGCAGTTCTGCATTGATTTTTTCCTTTTCCAATTGCTGGCTTTCTTTTTGTTTCAGCCACCACCGCTTCAGCAATTTAATCGTTACGGCTGCAGCTATTATTTTTATACCATTCAAAGGTCCTGCGGCAATACTTGCCCACCATACATTGTTTTTCGTTTCTAAAAAGGGGATAAAATCGTTCTCACCCGACGGGAAAACTTTATCGTAAATGAAATGACTTACCGGAGCCATGACAATACCCACGAGGATTACTCCTATGAGAAATTTAAAATAATTTGCTTTTACCAACCACCGCGGCAATAAAAACCCGGTAACAATATAACATGCTGCGATGTGCAGTGACACCATCCACAGTGAAATAATAAAACCATCGCTGCTCCAGTTCCATGGCGATGTTTTCCATAATCCTGAATCGTTATAAGGTGAACGGAGCAAATAGGTGCTGGCAAAAAAATACCACCACCACAGCACCCAGAAGATTGCATGGCGCAGCCGGCGATGCCTGGGCTGATTGGGAAAAATAAATTCATACCAGCTCATACTTTTGAACTTGAATCTCTTCTTCTGTTGTTGTTATTGGTTTCGCTTCCTGTAATTGTATTTTCAGGAAAACGATAAAGCTTTCCGGTTCGTTCACAATATTCAATTCATGAGTACCGGGATAAAGCAGTTGGAGGCGTTTGCGCACATTTTTCAAACCAATACTTCCGTTCCTTGATACTGGTGTAGCCATATCCGGTTTATTATTGGTTAATAAAAAAAGCAGGTGGTTATCTTCAATGCTGATGCTGAGTTTTACATAAGGATGGGTGAGCATTTTACTGGCTCCATGTTTAAAACTATTTTCAATAAACGGGATCAGCAGCAGCGGTGTAACCATCTTATTGTGATAATTACCCTTTAGTTCAATGGTCATATTCATTTGTTCCCCATATCTTATTTTTTCCAGCGCCATATAATCCTGTATTAGTTTTAATTCCTTCTCTAAAGGAACGGCAGGGCGGTCACATTCATTCAGCATATAACGGAGCATGTCTGAAAGTTTCTTTATCATTTCGGGGGCCTGCTTAGAAGCAGATAGGGTAAAAAAATAAATATTATTGAGGGTATTGAAAAGAAAATGGGGATGGATCTGCGCTTTCAGCAATTGCAGTTCGGCTCTTGCTTTTCCCCTGGCTAATTCTTCTGCTTCCTTTTGCTGCAGCCACCAGCGTTTCAGTAATTTGATAGTTATAGCTAAACCTGCAACTATCGGCAATTCAAAAAGCGTACTTTTTGCTATTGTGGCGAGAATATACCAGTGATCCGGCATAATCGGCCTAAACACTATGATGCCCTGTTTCTTTTCAGGAAATCCTTGCTCAACCATATCTGCAAAATTTATAGACGTAGTAATATAGTGCCAGGTAATATATATAGCTAACAATAACAATGTTATTATAGTTAGAAATATTTTATTCATTTTTCCGGAAAAATAACCAGGTAATACAAGGTATAAGATGGTATAAGTAAAAACTATATGGCCCAGGAAATACTTCCACCAATAATTTCGAAAAGGATTATAAAAGCTGTTAAGCCACCCTCCTTGTTGTTTATATATTCTTTGCAGTAGTTCATGGTAATTCCAGTTAGAAAAAAAGGGCATAAACTCTTTTGAATTGTTGGGCAACCAGGTAATGCTATAACCAAATACAAGCCAAAACACCCAAAACATAACATGCCGTGAAATGCGGTAAGCCGGGCGATTGGAGAATATGAGATCATGAGAACTCATAAGAGAAAATTGTTTGTTAAAGGTACAGTATCTCAGCAGCGAATTGGCCATTCCAATTATTTAATCGACTAACGTAAAATATTACTGTCACAATGCAGTTAGTCGCCGACAGATGGTGATGATACTGATGGCAGCGACGAGTATCATGGGTCGTAGGTTATAAGACGATATTAAAAAAAAAGGCAACCTGCAGAAGTTAGTTTTGGTATGCTAAATAATTTATCCACTCAAAATATTCTTTCATTAACAATTAAAAAAAATATTTATGAAAAAAATGAAACTTACGTCAACGCTCTTTATTATCAGCGTTTCGTTCATTCTTTTTACGGGATGCAAAAAAAACGACCATCCGGGTTCTTCCTGCAATTCTTCGGCAGAAAATAATGCCGACCTGCAAAACGCTCAACTTAAGAAACTTGGAGTAGATGTACCTGCAAAGTGGTATGACCTTGCTATTAAGCTTTCCCGCACTACACCTAATCAAAGCCCCGGGCCAATTAATTCACGGGCATTTGGTTATATCGGGCTTGCTTTATATGAATCAGTTGTGCCGGGCATTCCCGCAGATAAATCTATTCAAAGCCAGCTAAATGATATGCCTGCACTGCCACAGGTTGTTTGCGGAGAGACCTATTTTTACCCTGCCTGTGCCAACGCTGCTTTGGCTAACATGGTTCATCACATGTTTGGCAATGCATCCGCATCACAAAATTTTACTATTGATTCGTTGGAAAAATCATTGGACTCTCTGTTTAAATCACGAATTCCAAATTATATTTTTGATCGCTCTGTTAATTTTGGTCAATCTATCTCTAATGCAATATATGCATGGTCAACATCGGATGGAGGTGACAAGGCTTATCTCAACCCATTTCCGAACACTTATACACCACCCGCCGGACCAGGGTTATGGGTTCCTCTGCCAGGTCAATTCGCTCAACTTCCTAATTGGGGCAATAACAGAACTTTTATAAAGAACAATGCTGCGGGTACGCAACCGGCGCCACCCCCCGCATATTCTATCGAAACTTCATCAAAATTCTACCAGGATGAATTAGAGGTATATAATGAATCTATCAACCAGGATCCTGAGCATATAATTATTGCGAAGTATTGGGCTGCTTTGCCTGGGCCAGGTGTGTCAATTTCCATTTTAAGTGCTGTTCTTGCGGATAAAAATTCGAGTCTTTCGGTTGCGGCTGAAGCCTATTGCAAAGTGGGTATTGCTATTGCGGATGCTATAGTATCATGTTATAAAACCAAATACCAGTACAACCAGGAAAGGCCGATAACTTTTATAAGAGCCAACTTTAATCCAACATGGGTTTCAACGATAACAACACCACCATTCCCCGACTATACCTCCGCACATTCAGTGCAGGCCGGTGCCAGTGCAAGAGTGCTTGCAGATATTTTTGGTAACAATACTACTTTCACAGATTATAGTATTAACAGTCTCGGATTTACTCCGCGGATATTTACAACATTTTCTGATTGTGCAAATGAAATTGCGCTTTCGCGCCTTTATGGTGGAATACATGTTCGTACTTCTAATTTCGTCGGCTTAAACCAGGGAGATCTCGTTGGCATGCATGTAAGTGCACTTCATTTTAAAGGAAACTATTAGTAACATATAATTAATGCGGGTTTAATTAAACTAAAAGAAGAGCCAATTCGCTGCTTCTTTTATTACAATTCTTACAAATCCAATAGTTATAGTATCATAATTAGGAAAGGAAAGTAATGAAATGACACAAGTCAGGAGACCTGCGCCAGATAAGGATACTTATAGGAATTACACTATAACCAGCGCTGTCGGTATATTTCAGGATAGCCGGAAAATCTGGATTGTAAAACTTGCGAATGAAACTAACTATATAGCAGCAAGGATAGAAGGTGGCGATATGGACGAAATAGAAAATTTTGGGAAAGCTAATTAGAGTTTTCCTCTAATCATGTAGAGTGTAACGTTCCGCAGGATCATCAAAAATACAAACAATGAAAAAGATAAACAACGTGTTGCTTACCGGAATCCTTTTAGCCGCGACTTTAATTAGCCAGGCTCAAAAAATGAATACAATAGCTATTGATGCAGGAGATTTTCCAGGCTATTTCAAGCCAGCAGAAAATATTCCGGAAAGCCGTCTGAACGAAATCAATATTAACGCTATCCGGCATTTTACTCTTTTTTTCGAAAACCCGCTTCGTGTAAAATGGTACAAAACACCCGTGGGATTTCTGGTATATTTTACATGTGAGAACATGAAGAAGATGGCGGCTTATAATAAAAAGGGTATATGGGTTCATACCCTAAGCTATTACGGTGAGTATAAATTACCGGGGTATGTGAGGCACCTCGTAAAGAGTATTTATTATGACTTCATTATAAACCAGGTAATCCAGCTTGAGGAGGACAACCAGTTAGTTTATATGGTGCAGATGGAAGACCCAACCTCCTTTATAACAGTCGCCGTTGATGACTATGAAATGAAAATTGTAAAAGCTATAAAAAAACAGGGCGAGAGATAAGCCGCTGCAAAAAGCGTTACCATTCCGATGCTGTTGGCGGAGGGACGCCAACAACAGCCGGTTAATAAAACTGATCAAACAGCAGACTTAGAGCCAACAGACCCAACTATCAGGCATTAATACTTTATGAAAAAAGGTGTTAAGCAGAACTTTGAAAAGTAATAATAAATTTATTAGGCGCTTATCACTATTCATTAATTGTTCTTTATCTGTTGGTCGTAGCCGAGTCGCTCTAAAAGACTCGCTGTAACCTAAAACCTTAAAAACAATACGATAAATCCCTAATCAAAAGAAAGAAATATGTAAATGGTGTTTTATCAAACCAGGTATGGAAGCTGGAGTTTTAAGGCAAAATAAAACCATCCCTAAAATGAAAAACGGAAAACAAGATTTTCAAACCAAACTGCACCAATAGCGACCCTATAAAATACCTGGAACAAAAAATTATTAGAGATGCTCTTCATTTATTCATTAACTATTAAACAAAAAATTGGAGTTTGAAGGAGTGCTTTATGATACTTTTTAACTGTTAAACCTTATTGATATGAAACGGGTATTAAGAATTGCAACTTTTATTTCAATGCTGGGAATATTAGTTCATCTTTCCTGCCAAAAAAGATTTTTGTGCCCAGACTGTGATAGCAACAAACCACCCGTCGCCCAGGCAGGAAAAGACACAACAATTATTTTGCCCGTTGATTCTGTGATCCTCGATGGCAGAGCATCTGTCGACCCTGATAATAATATTGTCAGTTATGCCTGGACAAAAATTTCAGGGCCTTCATCATTTAATATTGTAAATGCAAATGCAGTACAAACACAAGTATCAAATCTTGTGGCAGGTGTTTACCAGTTTGAATTGAAAGTAACCGATGCCGGCGGTTTGTTTTCGAAAGATACGATCCGGGTATCCGTTAATCCGGCAGCTGGTATAGTTGATTGTAATGGTATCATCAGGCCACTGATTAATGCACAACTGATACCAATCAGCACTCTTTCTCAGACAAGAACTGACGTTGCAGTTGCTTCAGCAGGTAATAAAATATTATTTGCAGGGGGATATATACCAGGCACTCCTTCATCCAGAGTGGACATTTTTGATATTACTACTAATTCCTGGACAACGGCTGAGTTGAGCCAGGCACGGGAGGGATTAACAACAGCGGTTCTGGGTAATAAGATATTTTTTGCAGGAAATTATGATCTAGCTGAAGACGGTGTTTCCCATGGTTCTTCCCATGTGGATATTTATGATGCCATTTCGGATACATGGACAACGGCAGAGCTTAGTTATGCCAGAGGCGAAATGTCTGGAGCTGTGGCTGGAAATAAAGTTTTATTTGCAGGTGGATTCAATTCAGGAAATGGGATAGCCAATTCATATCCTGGCACTGTTGACATTTATGACGTTTTAAACAATAGCTGGTCCCAATCTTATTTAACTGGCAGACCAGCGGGGACCACTTTAGGGATCGCTGCTACTGTAATAGGTAATAAAATATATTTTGCCGGGGGATATGACCCTTTCTTTGGTCGTTCCACTTCAAAGATTAATGTTTATGATGCTTCAAAAAACACCTGGTCAACTTCTGATTTAAGCATAGTCAGGGGCTATATGGCAAGTATTGCGGTAGGTAATAAAAATTACTGGGCGGGTGGATATAATACAACCAATGAGACTGATGAGGTGGTAGAAATCAGGGATATGAATTCGGGTTCATCTACGTTCAACTGTTTGTTTCAACCTAATGCCTTCTTTTCTGCAGTTTTGAAAGATAACAAGATTGTGTTCTTTACCGGGGATGGAGCAGAAAAAAACAAATTCGATGTATACGACATCGCTACTAATACATGGTCAATTGGAGTATTGCCACAGAGCATTACCAGGGCTGCAATTATTTCTGTTAACAATACAATTTATGTGGCGGGAGGAGATATAAATGGTGTCTTATCCAACCAGGTATGGAAACTGGAATTTTAGAATCAAGTTTTTATGAAGCTTGTAATCAAACTTATTGCTTGTTTATTAATAACAGTCAACCTTCTTAATTCCTGCCAAAAAGAATATCAGATAGGAATGAGTTTCTCTATATAACCCATAAATATTTTTATTAAATGGCATTGGGAATTCGAAACTTAGTGAACTACAAATTATTGAATTCCTGAAACATAAGCTGGTAAAGTGTTTTATAAAATGGATTGAATCCTAACAGGATTATTTACGATGGTTTGAGGTTTTTAATCATGGTAATCTTCTAATCCCTTTAATCATGGGTCCATTTGTCTGAACCCTGATTTTCCTGGTTAAAGTATTAAAGGATTATTTATGACGCCCCGACCTTTAATCATGGTAATCCTTTAATCCTTTTAATCATGGTTCCGACAAAAGAATGCTAAGGCAACACCAATAGCGATGGTTACGTCAACGAATAAACGTACAATGACGTCACTCTGGGCCGGGTCTTCATGAGCAGTTCCCTTCTCCCCTGGGAGAGGGGGTTGGGGGTGAGGCTTTTTCGAAAACGCAAGTCCTTGCGGAGCAGGAATAACGATGAAGCATATACGCTTATTAACACTGGTAGCGACCGGCTTAAATATCCTAATTGGGATATTGTTTTCCTTCGGCAATTGTCTGAACCCTGATTTTCCTGATTAAAGAATTTACAGGATTATTTACGATGGTTTGAGGTTTTTAATCATGGTAATCTTCTAATCCCTTTAATCATGGGTCCATTTGTCTGAACCCTGATTTTCCTGGTTAAAGGATTATCAGGATTATTTACGAAGGTTGGAGGTTTTTAATCATGGTAATCCTGCAATCCTATTAATCATGGTTCAGACAAAAGAATGCTAAGGCAACACCCGCAGCGATAGTTACGTCAACGCATAAACGCTTACAATTACATCCGGGGCCGGGTCTTCCGGGGCAGTTCCCCTCTCCCCTGGGAGAGGGGGTTGGGGGTGAGGCTTTTTCGAAAACGCAAGTCCTTGCGGAGCAGGAATAGCGATGAAGCATATACGCTTATTAACACTGGTAGCGACCGGCTTAAAGATCCTAATTAGGATATTGTTTTCCTTCGGCAATTGTCTGAACCCTGATTTTCCTGATTAAAGGATTTACAGGATTATTTACGATGGTTGGTGGTTTTTAATCATGGTAATCTTCTAATCCTTTTAATCATGGTTCAGACAAAAGGAGCCAGGCATATTCCGCGGGCAAACTATTATTGCTAAGCATGAATAACGTGTTGGCATATACGATTTTTAACACTGGTAGCGACCGGCTTAAAGATCCTAATTAGGATATTGTTTTCCTTCGGCAATTGTCTGAACCCTGACTTTCCTGATTAAAGGATTTACAGGATTATTTACGATGGTTGGTGGTTTTTAATCATGGTAATCCTCTAATCCTATTAATCATGGTTCAGACAAAAGGAGCCAGGCATATTCCGCGGGCAAACTATTATTGCTAAGCATGAATAACGTGTTGGCATATACGATTTTTAACACTGGTAGCGATGAGCTTCAGGATCCTAATAAGGGGAGCGCCATCCTTCGGCAAACCCGGTGCAAGCTTGTAACAAGCTTTGTACTTCTCTTCAACATCCATCTTGCGCCTCGCAATAACGTCGCCCCCGGGCCGCGGATATCTCCTCATTACGCAGCAAAAAAAACGAGGTAGCACAAATGTTTTTATCCACCACCTCACTTAACATACCCGTAACCGTTAGATTATTTGAACGTTGTACCAGCGGCCGGGTAAAGCCATTTGCTTGAAACATCCCAGGTATCACAAGCGGCAGGTCGATTCGTGAGCTCTTGTCCTTACAAAGAATAACGCAACGTTACACCGTATGTCCTTGGATCGCCAGGCACTCCCGCATATTGCCCTGCATTACCTCCTGCCGGTAATAGTTGCTCAAAATAATTTTTGTTAAAGAGGTTTCGGCCCCAAACAAACAAGGATAAGCCGTTAGCCGCCCTAAAGCCAAGCCGTCCGTTCAGCAGCGTGTACCCGTCAACGTTAAGAAATGCTGAAGGTGATGGGCTTGAAGAGAAAGACGACCGATAGTAGCCATCTAATGCCAGGAAAAATTTCCCGGCTTTACCTAAAAATGCTGCCGGAGTAGTGAATTCTCCTCCAAGTGATCCCGCCCATTTGGAAATGCCGGGAAGGCGGCCTCCTGAAATATCTTTAAAAGCTACCTGAACGCCATCTTTTGTTAAGCCTGTTTCTTCAAGCGGGAGCGGCGCATTGGTGAACTTTACATATTTTCCATCCGTGTAAGTGCCGGCACCGTAGAACGAAAAGTGCCTGCCCGCCGTAATACCGGCATCAAGTTCAACACCTTTTACGTTCACCTTCTCCGCATTGGCAAGATAGCCACGATTCACGCCCAACTGGGGTGATTGCACATTGGCCTGGTAATCCGTGATATCTGTATTGTATAATGTGAGGTTTAACGTAAAGCTTGCAGACAGTGTGGTCTTAATACCAATTTCATAGTCTTTTACCTTTTCCGGCTTTATAACTGCCAGGTCAAGTGCCGGTTGTCCGTTAATAACCGGCAAACCGCCCACATTAACTCCTATAGGTTTATAACTGGTGGAATAAGCTGCAAATACATTAATATGATCATTGGGTTTATACGCTGCGGTAACCTGGTACGTGACGTTGTTCTCATCAGCACTTGTGGCGAACGACTGGTTACTATACACGCCCTGCTGTAATTTTATTAATGCAGAATCGGCGGTTTGCAAGCCCCCATAGGTAGACCGGTTGTAGGTTACAGCTTTTTTGTCGTAATTAAACCGGATGCCCGGCAATACATGAAGTACATCACTGATCTTCCAGTCAATATTAACAAAGGCTGCTGCGCTGAGAGATTTAATGGTGGAGTTAGTGAGCGCACCATAGCCGTCAAACAGGCCAGGTGTTTTCCATAGATCACTGGTTGAACTTTGTACGAAACGCCATTGATCTTTGCCAGACTCTTCGTTCCCATTTGTAGTAACCTCCTGACCTAGCAAAAACAGGCCGGCCACACCACCCAGGTGAGAAGAAAGATCACCTGCATACCGCACCTCCTGTGACCATTGGTGGTGTTTGGAGGGATTTTGTGATTTTTTTAAAGCCTGCAGGCCGGTGAAATCCCTGTCGTTTGAAGAATTCCAATTCCAGTAGCGCCATGATGTGGTAGATGTAAGTGTGCCGGGCCCCGCCTTTGTATCAATATTTACCGATGCTCCTCCCAGGTCATTATCCGACTTCCAGGGAGTATCCTGATCTATCAGCCGGTCGAATGGATTTGAGCTCGGCAATGTATAATCGAGATCGGCAATGATGGCACTGAATTGGCGATAAGCCGGGCGATTTGTTTTTACTACTCCCGCAATTACCTGCGCATAGCCATCGGGGCGCTGGCGGGAAGCATCTCCTGACAGCGTAATTGATGTGTTACCTGAAGCTTTGAATAACAACTGGCCATGAAAGCCTAAATTATTAATATCGTTCAAATATTTCCCGGAGTTTACATTTTCGATTACGCCATCCCGTTGTGTTCCTGAGAAAGAAAAGCGGCCCGCCAATGTCTTGCTTAAAGGACCTGTTATTGAGCTTTTAGCCTGGACATAGCCATAGTTGCCATAACTTACTTCAAAGTTTGCGCCCGGGGTAAATGACGGCTTACGTGAAGTGATATTGAAAGCACCGGATGTGGTATTTTTACCGAATAAAGTTCCCTGCGGGCCGCGCAAAACTTCAATACGTTCTATGTCTATGAAATCAAGTGTGGCCGCTGCGGGACGGGCATAATATACACCATCGACGTAAAAGCCCACACCCGGATCGAGGCCGTCATTGGTAAGCCCGAACGGTGATCCGAGGCCGCGGATATTGAGTCCCGTATTGCGGGGGTTAGAGGAATACAACTGAACCGACGGAACCAGTTCTTTCACACGGTTTACATTGAAATCACCCGCTTCATCTATTTGTTTGCCTCCTACTACAGAAATAGGGATAGGTACATCCTGGAGTACCTCTTTGCGGCGTCGTGCTGTAATAATAATGGTATCCCTCCGAAACAGCGCCTGCAACTTAATCAATATAGTATTGGTATTGCCAGTCCTTATAATCTGTTCCTCAGGCTTATACCCTGCTGAAGATATAATTAACACCAGCGGAAATTTTTGATCCCCGGTGAGAGAAAAATAACCCAAAGAATCAGTGTTGGTTCCTGTGCCGGTATTTTTTATCAGGATGCTGGCGTAAGGTACACCGTCGTTGTTTTCATTAACTATATGTCCACGTAGTTGAGCAAATGTTAGCAGGGAAAATAAAAATCCCGGAAGTAAAATTATAATCTTCTTCATGTGATTGCGTTTAATTTTTAGTCTGTATTTATTTATAGATATTTAATAAAAAGCATTATGTTTTTATCACCGCGTGAACATACCGGTGGTGTTTAGTCTGCCATTGCAGGCCAGGAACATAAAAAAAATGGGATAAGAAGTCTTCCTGCTATGGGTTGCAGAAAGCACCAGGTAAATTGTGCCAACATCGCATTCGGCAGATGGTTGAGCAAAGACCTTGTAAGAGTTTTAATGTTTTCATAAACGATTTCAGGTGCAAATATAAAGGCATTTATATTAGTCTACCAAATTTGTAGGGTATTATTTTCCCGGTAACTGAAACCTGTAACATTGTAAATGGCAGGTGCACTCTTCCGGTGATGTTTACGCCAGGCATTTCATGATTACAATTTATCCATATAATAAGGAATCATTCCGGGTTCGGCTTCCCGTTATATACTCAGGCTATTCTTAGCCGTTAGTTGCTGGTCTGGAGTTTGTAATGCCCTTGCATTCAACAGGCACATTTATAACAGCAGTGCGGGGCAACACCCGTTTCTGTCCTTAGTATAACCGTATCCGTTAGTTTTACCAACAGCCCCGGTTCTTTTCTTACGAAACGGGATTATTGGCAGATGATATGAGCATCCGCTTCTTGCTAGCGTGCCATAATTTGCGCAGGCAAATTTTTATTAATTGGATGGTGTAAAAACCGATTCGTCGACCGGTATGTTTACTTCTATTTTCGTGATCTCCAATTCGCCAGGGCCAAAACCGGTCCGGGAAAACGGGAAAACATAACCATTGTCCATCTTCTTAAAATTGCTAAAGGTCTGGGTCTGATCCTGTTCCTGTCCACTGGCCCTGGTTTTTTCAACTGTCTTGATTATATAATAATTGCCGGGATCGATAAATAATATTTTTTCCAGACCTGATTTTGTCACCATCCTGATTTTAAAACATTCCGTCCCATCCACATCTTCTTTGCCGAGTAATTCAACAGTATGTCCTTTTTCCGCGTAGTTTATAAAGGAGCCCTGGATATCCATCCCGTCAGATGTTTCCTGAATCACGGCAGATGGCACCATTTCCGGTTTTGTTTGTCCCTGTAGTGGAAAATAATTCCACCCGGAATCTTTTGTTTGAATCGTATAATTATCCATGCCGTTCATGGTTATAGTAACCTTTGCACCCTTGTCGTTCAACTGTATTATTTTAACAGGAATTTTCTGTCCGGCAATACTGATGGTTCCTTCCATGGACAGGCTGTTCAATGCAAGCAATTTTTCTTTTCCGCCCATTGCCTCTATATTCCTGTTAATAATTTCATCAACGGTTTGCGCATGTAGGTGAATGCTGCACACGCAGGCCACCAGGATCATTAAGCAGGTTTGTAATTTTTTCATTTTTTACTTTTAAAATCATGAGCAGCATTCAAAATACCGGTGTTTCATACGTCCCCCGCCGATGTCGTAAGTATGAGGAAAAACATCGATCCAATTTACTGTTCATACGATATAAAATATCCGATGGCTACCGGATTTATCGTTGTCATGAAATTTATATTTACGGCTCATAAGCTAAATATAAGCATCTGTTGTTTATAGCACAAATATGATGGAAGGATAAATTCGGGGGTTGCCAACCCTTAGCCAGCATCATTTCCGGAGCGGTTCCCCTCTCCCTTGGGAGAGGGGTCGGGGGTGAGGCTTTTTCGAAGACGTAAGTCCTTGCGGAGCAGGAATAACCATGAAGCATACACGCTTTTTAACACTGGTAGCGACAGGCTTAAAGATCCTAATTAGGATATTGTTTTCCTTCGGCAACTGCCTGAACCACGATTTTCCTGATTAAAGGATTATCAGGATTATTTACGAGGATTGGAGGTTTTTAATCATGGTAATCCAGTAATCCTATTAATCATGGTTCAGACAAAAGAATGCTACCGCAACACCAGCAGCGATGGTTACGTCAACGAATAAACGCTTAATACTACATCACCTTGAGCCGTTCTTCCAGAGCAGTTCCCCTCTCCCCTGGGGAGAGGGGGTTGGGGGTGAGGCTTTTTGCCGAGGTGTACAAATTCCGGGGCCGTATTACGGATAAGGATATACTTCAACAGGGGTAGTGCCGGGCTTGATGATCCTGGTTGGGGATTGCTTTTGAGGTTTTTAATCATGGTAATCCAGTAATCCTATTAATCATGGTTCAGACAAAAGGAACGAAGCATATTCCCAGGGGAGCCCCAATGCGCTCATGCCACATTTGTCCGTCCGGCTTAAGTAAAAACGCTCCCAACCGCGACCGTTTTTATACTTTATTTACCGGTTTCTTTGATAATGTAAAGTGAAATGTACTTCCTTTCCCTTTCTGTGATGTTACCCAAATTTTACCACCGTGGGACTCAACAATTTTCTTACAAACAGCAAGGCCAATTCCGGTGCCCTCATATGCGTCCTTTGAATGAAGCCGTGTAAAAATTTCAAATATTTTTTCAAAATTCTCTTCCTCAATACCAATCCCGTTATCCCGGATAGCGAATTGCCATGAGTCATCTTTTTCATGTGCATAAATCCCGACAGTTTTGTTTTCCTTTGGCCCGAACTTGATGGCATTGCTGAGAAGATTTTGAAAAAGCCTGTTTATATCGCCCCTGGACACAGCCAAAACCGGCAATGACGATTCTATAGTGATACGGGCGTGTGTTTCTTCAATAAGTTTAAAAATATTCTGCTGTACATCTTTTAATATATCATCAAGGTTAACCAACTCTTTAACCCCATTCTGGCGGCCTGTTCGCGATAGCTCAAGTAAATCGCTAATCATTTTTTGCATCCTTTTGCCACCATCTATAGCAAAGCTAATATAGGAGAGCGCCTTTTCATCGAGTTCGGCCCCGTATTTACTTTTAAGCAACCCCATGAAACCCGTGATCATGCGCAAGGGCTCTTTCAGATCGTGGGATACTACATAGGTGAATTGCTCCAGTTCGGTATTTACCTCGTTTAACCGCTTGTTAAGCTCCACTATTTCCGCGTGCTGCTTTGCCAATTTTCGCTGGGTATTTACCAATTCATTATTCAGCGTTGTCATATCATTTAGAATGGCCTCGGTCATTGTGCGATGTTTTATTGTAAAGTGATCATTTGATTGCCCATTTGTACGGCTTCTTTGGCACTTTGTGCCGAACCATCTGCACCAATGTCCTTCCAAAGACCTTTTGCCTGCGAGAAAGAATATCCTCCTACAATTATTTTTAATTGCGAAAGGTCATCGTCGCTTCTTATTTTTCTAATCAGGCGCTCCGCCTTACTTATATGAAAGGGCATCGTTACTGATAACGCGAGTAAGTCCACTTTCTGCTCTTTTATGGCAGCAATGATATCCGAATCGGGCATATTGGCTCCCAGGTAAAATGTGTCCCACCCATCCAATTCAAAAAAATCAGATATCATTCGGATGCCCATTTCGTGGAGGTCGCCGGAAACGGCACAAGCCAACATCTTAACTCCTTTTTTGGCTGTAGTAAAAATCCTGGTATAAAGAGTAGCAATTATCTGTTGCGTAGCCGCCGTGCAATAATGTTCGTGAGCTACGCTGATTTTATTGGTTTGCCATAAAAAGCCGATCTCATGTTGGGTGGCCTGGAATATATGTTCATAAATGGACGTGACGGCCTCGCCGTTTGAAATAAGGTCGTCAATGAGAGCCTGCGCCCCAAGGCGGTTCCCATTCAGGAGAAACGATTGATATTGCTTCGCATAGGCCAGCAGGGGATTGTTTTCGGAGAAAGTGGTAAGCGGTAAAGGCTTTTCGTCTTTCAGGTACTGGGAGCCTGCAGTGATAAAACTTTTTACACGCCGATAATCATGCGCCGGAAGCAACTGCTCACAGGCAAAATCTATATAATCCAAATCAGTAATCAAATCTTCCATGGGGATGTTACGCGATTTACGCATAACCGCTGCCCATTGCAGGTATTGGTTAAATATTTCGTTACTTCCCGATGCGATTGCTTCAGCCAGGTACGTTAAATGAAAAAGTGATTCTTTTTTACATTCTTCCCGCCCGGCCTTGCTATTTTTTATTTCCAATTCCGGCTGATGTTGAAAATGCAGGGTTGTTATCAGTTCTGCCAATGGCAGCTTAAGCACCTTTATCTGCAATCCGGTAGTTGAAGCTGAATGCATTTCCATTATTACAAAGTGATGTGATTAAAAAAGAAGTTTCAATTCGCAATTAATGTTCTTTATTCGCAATTAATGTTCTTTGTTTGCATTGTCCGGACATTTTTTCCCTACCCTTATTCCAGTTTTTATAGTTCAATGCCTGCTAATAACTGCTTTACCAGCAAACTCAACAATACCAGCGGGCTGTGAACGAATCCTCCATCCCGCTGTCCCATAAACCGGGCCGATGTAGTGCCCGCAAGCCGAATTTTGCAAATATAACGTTATCACTAATTCAATATTTTGGATAAATAGAATTGGGATAAATAACTACTCTCCCGGACCTGAACTTTAAAATCTTTCCAAAACTTTCGGATGGTTTTTCTCTACATCTCTTTTTATCGTTTGAGATACTACCGATAATTAACGAAGTAGTTGCTGTAAGCCGCGCCGTCCCAAAATACCCAGGTCTTCAAGCCGCTGTGAGGAAAACAAAAATATCCAGGTAATCAATGAAGTTATTGCAGGGAATTATCGACGACGGCATAGTAAACAAATTACAACAAATTGCTTACGTTAATGGGGTAAACCAGGGCGTTATTAAGCCTGGTTAATTTAACTTCGCACAAATATTGATATATTTACTTAATATTCACGCCCGAAGGTTTGTTTATAAGGTTATCAGATAAAAAGGCGGGCTACCCTGGTACATTATCAAGCCATTGCCAATACATCGGGTAATCCGGTTAAATCTTTGGAATAATCTATTATCTACTTCGGCGAATAATATAATAAAATGTCAGGAGAAACATTACTGGACAATCCTTTATCCCTTAAGGCAAACTACGAAGCGCTGATTAACGGCGTCGATGATTTGATATGGAGTGTGAGTAATGATTTCAGGCTTCTAACTGCGAATAATGCTTTTGTTGAAGCTGTGAAAATTTATACAGGCATTACAGTTAAGCCCGGAGATAATCTTATAATGAGAGATATTTTTCCCGGGGACTACCTGCTTTCCTGGGAAGACGCTTATCATAATGCCTTTAAAGGCGGCTCTTTTAAAAAAGAATTATATACGCCTTCCATCTCAAACAGGCCTGAGTCGTGGACGGAAATCAATTTTAATCCCATTTATAAAAGTGGCGAAATTATCGCTATTGCCTGTTGTTCACGGGATATAACTGAAAAGAAATTTAAGGAAGAACTGCTTATAAAAAGTGAAGCCCGCCTTGCAGAACTGCAGGCCGTAGCGAAGCTGGGTAGTTGGGAGACTGACCTGTTAAACTACAGCGTAATCTGGTCGGCAGAAACGTTCCGGATTTTTGAGCTTGACCGGAGCCGGTTTAAATCGTCCCACCCGGGTTTTCTTGAATTTGTTCATCCGGATGACCGTGCAAAAGTTGATAAAGCATTTGCTGACTCACTCGGAAGCACTGCTGATAATTCAATTGAACATAGAATTATACTCAGTAACGGGAGTATTAAATGGGTAGACGAACGCTGGCGGATTTCCCGCAATGACCAAAATAAACCGGTTCGCGCCATTGGCACATGCCAGGATATCACGGAACGTAAAAATGCAGAAGAGAATCTGAGAGCCAGTTCGGTTGCACTTCAAAATACGTTAAATGATCTTAATAAAATAATGAATTCCTCGCTGGACGCCATTTGCGTGGTGGATGTAAATGGTTATTTTAAAAAGGTAAGTGCGGCTTGCGAAGCTGTATTTGGATACAAGGCTGAGGAACTTATTGGCAGATTAATTTTTGATTTTGTGTATCCTGAGGATCGGCATAAAACCAAAATGTCAGCCGAAAGGGTTATGACCGGCGATTACACGCCTAACTTCACGAACCGCTATGTACGAAAGGACGGATCATTGGTGTATATAGAATGGTCGGCCAGCTGGGATGCAAATGATAAAATGAGGTATGGTATAGCGAGGGATGTCACTTACCGGAAAATTGCAGAAGCCCACTTAACCGAATTGCACGAAAGTATCAGAAGGCAATCAGAAAAACTTTTACAATCCAATGAAGAACTGGAGCGCTTTGCATACGTTGCATCGCACGATCTGCAGGAACCTTTGAGAATGGTCACCAGCTTTTTGCAGTTACTCAAAAAAAAGTATGACCAACAACTCGATGAAACCGCGCAGAAATACATAAATTTTGCAGTGGATGGGGCCAACAGAATGAAAACATTGATACTCGACCTGCTGGAATTTTCAAGAATAAGCTCGTTGGCTGTCGATCATACCGTTATTGATTTAACCGAAGTGGTTAAAAAAACACGGATGGTCTTAAAATCTGTCATAGATGAATCGCATGCGAAAATTAACGTTTCGGTTCTGCCCAAAGTTTGCGGTAACGAATCGCAGCTTTTGCAGTTGTTTCAAAATCTTGTCAGCAATGCCATAAAATACAGGGATCTTTCAATACCCGAAATAGAAATTACCTATAGCGAAACACCTCAGCAATGGCAGTTTTGTGTGCACGATAATGGAATAGGGATAGACGCTGACTATCACGATAAGATATTTATTATTTTTCAAAGGCTGCATAATAAAAAAGATTATTCAGGAACCGGTATTGGCCTGGCCATCTGTAAAAAAATTGTTCAATTGCATGGCGGAAATATATGGGTTGAATCATCCAAAGGCAAGGGAAGCAAATTTTATTTTACTATCTCAAAATTCCAAACCTCTGCTATCGACGGATCTAAACTGCTTTGCCCTGGTTTAGCTGTCGATGCCACAAAAAACCACAATGAAAAAGAAGATCAATATATTATTAATAGAAGACAATGAGGGAGACGTTGAGCTTATAAAGGAAGCTTTTAGCAGCGATGCAGCGAGGTTGGAAATTTCGGTAATAGATAACGGGGAAGATGCTTTGCTTTCTCTAAAAAGTAAAGACCGGGTATTGCCGGACCTTATTTTACTTGACATTAACCTTCCAAAAGTGGATGGCAGGGAAGTATTGCATTTTGTAAAAAATGATGATGGGCTTAAAAAAATTCCCGTTGTAATGCTTACCACGTCCAGCCTTCAAAAAGACATTGAATATTCCTATAACAATTACGCAAACTGCTATATTGTAAAGCCGGGAAATCTGCCCGATTTCATCAGGACCCTTAAGTCTATAGAAAGATTCTGGCTCAATTGCGTAACCTATTTACAAAACAGTTAAATGAACAAAACGAAACTCATATCAATATTAATAATTGAAGATAATCCGGGAGATCAACTGCTGCTTCGCGAAAACCTTTTAGCCACCAATTTATGGATTGATGAAATTGTAATGGCCGAAACAATTGCCGAAGGTGTACGGTACTTAAAGGAACAAAATTTCGCAGTGATATTTTTAGATCTCTTTTTACCGGATAGCCGCGGTATCGATACATTTTTAGAATTAATAAAAGCAAATTCAAGGATACCTGTCATAATTTATTCCGGGCTATCTGATACACAAATTGCTTTAAAGGCAATTGCAGCCGGTGCGCAGGATTTCCTGATCAAGGGCGATTATAGCTGTAGCTTATTAGAAAAATCGGTATTGTACAGTATTGAGAGAAAGCACATTTTAGATGCCCTTGAAGACAGCAATAAAAAATATGATCTCGTAAGCAAGGCAACCCACGATATGGTATGGGACTGGAACCTGCTTACGGATGAAGTGTATAGAAACCCCGAAGGCTGGAAAAAAATCTTCAGGGCGGAAGGCAAGGAAATGGGTACCAAAGAAGAGTGGGCATCAAGGATTCACCCGGATGATCGTGAAAGAGTTGACATTACGCTCCGGGACGCAATTAATTCCCCTGAACAACAAATATATGAGTCTGAATTTAAAATTCTAAGAAGCGACAATACGGAGGCGTACATAAAAGATCGTGGCTACATTGTGCGTGATGAGAAGGGAAAAGCTCTAAGGCTTATCGGTGCTGCTCATGATATTACCGATAGCAAAAATAAAGAGGAAGAACTGAAAAAACTGTCCCTTGTTGCAAAAGAAACTATTAACGGAGTTGTAATAAGAGATAAAGACCAGAATATTACCTGGGTTAACAATGCATTTACAACGATCTACGGCTACCGGCAGGATGAGGTTCTTGGGAAAACCACGGGGTCAATGTTGCATGGCGCAGAAACAGATATGAAAATAGCAGAAGATGCGAAGCGGCATTTATTAAAACACGAGCCATTTGCTTTTGAGATCGTCAACTATACCAAAGCAGGAAATAAAATATTAGTAAATGTACAGGTACAGCCTATATTCGACGATAACGGCAATTTTAAGCAATCTTTTTCTTTAATAACAGATATTACCCAGCAGAGAAGACTGGAAGAACAGGTTGAGAAAGAAAAAATTGTAAAGCAAAAAGAAATCACCAAGGCTGTATTTGCAGCCCAGGAGAAAGAACGTTCGGAAATAGGGCGTGAACTGCACGATAATGTTAACCAGCTTTTAGGAGCCGTCAGATTATATATTGATATGGCAAGAAAAGATGACCCCAACCGGGAGTCATATTTAACACCTGCCTCTGAATATACCCTTACCGCCATTGAAGAGATCAGGAAATTATCTAAAATACTTATCACTCCCTTAATAAATGAGCAAGGCCTGGTAGATTCCGTTAAGGATATTGCCAAAGATATCATGCGGGTGCACCCCATAAAAATTAGTGTTATTACAAATGATTTCAATGAAAGTTACCTGAGCGATAAATTTAAATTAGACATTTTCAGGATATTGCAGGAGCAGATTAATAACACTTTAAAGCACGCACAGGCAGAAAAGATCCTGATAAATTTTAAAGAAAATAATGGCAGGCTGTTGGTGTCTGTAAGCGATGATGGTATCGGGTTCGACACTACAGCCAGGAAAAACGGGGTTGGCATTACCAATATAAAGAGCCGTGCGGAACTGTATAATGGCAGTATGAAACTAACTTCTGAGGTGGGCCAGGGAACGCAACTATCTATAACTTTTGATACAAAAGATTTGATGAATAAATGCACTGAAATACATGCTTTAAAGGAGGCGTAAAGCCTTCCATGCTGATGTTGGCGTCCCGCCAACATCCATTAATATGCGGAACTTTTGCGGAGATTTGAAATGAAAGGAGCTACAGATTTCCGCGGCAATCTCCTCATTGCGGAGCAGGAACTGCAGGTTACGTCAACGCATAAACGCTTATTATTACATCCAGGACCGGGTCTTCCAGAGCAGTTCCCCTCTCCCTTGGGAGAGGGGGTTGGGGGTGAGGCTTTTTTCAGAGGTTACTTATTCCGAAGCAGCAATTACGGATACGGCTATACGCTTCTCAATCCTGGCAGCGATAGGCACTATTAGTCTGATTGGGAGATTGCCGCAGCGCATCTGGCCTCCTTCTTACCTTGGAATTTACGAATGCGCCTCGCAATGACGTCACCTTGGGCCGCGGCAATCTCCTCATTGCGGAGCAGGAACTGCAGGTTACGTCAACGCATAAACGCTTATTATTACATCCAGGACCGGGTCTTCCAGAGCAGTCCCCCTCTCCCTTGGGAGAGGGGGTTGGGGGTGAGGCTTTTTTCGGAGGTTACTTATTCCGATGCAGCAATTACGGATACGGCTATACGCTTCTCAATCCTGGCAGCGATAGGCACTATTAGTCTGATTGGGAGATTGCCGCAGCGCATCTGGCCTCCTTCTTACCTTGGAATTTACGAATGCGCCTCGCAATGACGTCACCTTGGGCCGCGGCAATCTCTTCATTGCGGAGCCGGAATAGCGGGCTGGCATATACGCCTTTTGACGCTGTTAACGATGAGCCATTAACACGATTCTCTTATTATTTAATACCGGCCAACGCGTTTTCAATAATAGCCAGCATTTCATTAACATCAAAAGGTTTTTTTAAAACACCGTTGGCATTGGTGCGTTTTACAATGATGTCGATCCCTGTATTGGCTGAAAAAAGTATTACGGGGATATGCGCAGTTGCAGGATTCCTTTTTATAAGATTAACGGCTTCTTCCCCGCCTATAACGGGTATCCACAGATCCATTAAAATTATATCCGGGCTTACATCCGTACAATCCTTTAAGATGTTATCGCAAAATAATCTCGTTTCAACGATGTAATCTCTTTGCTCCAAAATTATTTTGCAGACCATTAATATCTCAGGGTCATCGTCTAAAATCAGCACGCATTTATTCATTGTGATAAGGGAATAGTAAAATAAAAAGTACTTCCTTCGCCGGGCTCGCTTTCAGCCCATATTTTCCCATGATGGCGCACAATAATCTCATGAGAAATAAAAAGCCCGATTCCTAATCCCTGGAAATGAACGGCCCGTTGCTCTTCCCGGTAATAGCGGTCAAATATTTTATCAAGACTCTGTTTTCGGATTCCGATACCGGTATCTTTTATAGCAACCTTTACCTCACCCGCTTTTGCTGACAAATGTATGAATACCTCTTTGGATTTGGGGGAATATTTAACCGCATTGCTTAGTAAATTGATCACTACCTGCTGCAGCCTGTTCTTATCCCCTTTTACGGGGTTTTTTATTTTACCCGATAATTTTATATGATGACCCGGTGATCCGTATTGTACCTGCTCTGTGGCGTCGGTAACCATTTCATTAAAATCAAAGGCGGTTATTTGCAGGTCTAATTTTCCATTTTGTATTTTAGATACATCCATTAATTCGCCAATAAGATCGTTGAGCCTGGTAATAGATGCGCTTGCCTTTTGGGCAAATATCAAATCTTTGTCCTTCGTTTCAGCCAATCCCATCTCCAACAATTGTATGTACGCCTTAGCCGTAGTAAGCGGTGTTTTTAGCTCGTGGCTGGCAATTCCAATAAATTCATCTTTTACCTGTTCCTTTGTTTTTTGTTCATGAATATCAATTGCGGCTCCCACCCACGAAGCAACTTTGCCTTCATCGTTTAATATAGGGGTGGCCTTGCTCAGGTGCCAGCGATACATATTATCGCTTTTCCTTTTAAATAATAATTCCATTTTAAAATCTTCCCCGGTCTTTACCGAATGGGCCCACTGCTTTTTTACTTCATCCAGCATTTCTGGTTGTATGGTCCGTTCCCACCCCCACCCGATAGCCTCGTCAAACGTTAATCCCGAATAGTCAAGAAAAAACTGGTTAAAGTAGTTTACAGCGCCATCAGCGGATGCAGTGGAAGTGATTTGCGGAATATTTTCGAGTATTTTTTTAACATCGCTCAGGTTCTTTCTATCCTGCTTTTCCGCTTCTATTCTTGCCGTAATATCATCAAACGCCAGCAGTATCCAGTTGGCCCGGATTTCTTTTTGCACCGGCTGGGCATTAATGCATATGTAACGGGTTCCTATGGCAGGAAACGTATGACAAACCTCCCACTCAATAAACTTTTCCTGCCCTTTTTGTATTTTTAAAAGCTTGCTGCGCAGCTCAGGAATATTCCAGCTCTTATTTTGGAGATCGAAAATAACCTGCCCTACCGTTTCCTCTTCGGTAAGATGAAAATTCTTATAGAAAGATTTATTGGCGCTTTTTATTTTGAAGTCATTGTCAATAACCATCAGCGGCTCATGTATGGTGGAAACGATCGCTTCTGCGTATAGCCGGGCCTCGTTATACTGTTCGTTGCGGTCGTACAATTCCTGGTTTACAGTTATCAGTTCTTCATTGGTACTTTGCAGTTCTTCCTTACTCGTCTCCAGTTCTTCATTAAGGCTCTGCAGTTCTTCGCTGCCGCTAAGCAGTTCTTCATTGGCGCTCTGTAATTCTTCGTTCACCGCCTCCTGTTCTTCCGTTACGCTTCGCATATCTTCACGCACCTGCAGGAGATCTTCTTCCAGGTGTTGTATGCGTGTATCTTTTTCGGTCTTTAAATCGGCGGCCGTTGGCACCTTATTACCATCGTACGGCCTTTCAGGAGTTGTATCTTTAAAAAGTATTAAAAAGTACGGTTCAATTGAATTAAGCAATGGCACTACCTCAATGCAAACTTCTCCTTTTCCCTGGTTAATAGATATGCCTTTTTTTGTAAAAGCAGTCCTGGTAGTTTTCGCTTTTTGTAAAGCATTGCGCAGTTCAAATGCCAAACCTTCCCTGGCCATTTTAAGCACATTTAAACTGGCTTTACCGGGCGAGGGCTCCAGGAAATTCCCGGTAGATCCGCGAAATTGTACAATATCATACTGGTCGTTAACAATTACTCCCGGTGGGGTGTACTTGGTTAAGAGAACCTGCTCTGCATCTTTTTGAAAATCATCCTTCTTCCTTTCAGTTTTAGGCAAGCCGGCGTCCTTATCTATAAGCGGTTCTTCACGGCTTTCGGAAGTAACGCTCATAAACCTGCCCGGGAACGATTTTTTGGTGTACAGCTTATCTTTCAATGCTAACGGAAGAAAATATTCCGAGGAGCTCCCGACACTCTCCGATTTACCGAGCCATAAATATCCTTGTGGATTAAGGGCGTAATGAAAAACGGCGAATGCTCTTTTTTGTAAAAAAGGTTCCAGGTAAATGAGCACATTGCGGCAACTGATTAAATCAATTTTTGCAAACGGCGGATCCTTTAAGAAATTATGGGTGGCAAAAATACACATGTCTCTAATGGTCTTCCTGACCTGGTAATCTCCATTTACTTTTGTAAAAAAATTTTGAATTCGCTGCTCGCTTAGTCCTTCCATCTCGCTTTTTTTATACACGCCCGCTCTCGCTTTCAGAATGGAATTTTCTGACACATCTGTTGCAAATATTTGTATCCTGAAATTGGAAATTTTATCACTTAAAGCTTCGTGTAATCCCATGCCGATAGAATAGGCCTCCTGGCCTGTAGAGCAGCCGGCTACCCAGATACGCAAAGGGTTTCCTAAAGATTTATCCTTAATCAATTGAGGTAATACCGTTTTGCATACATGATCGAAAATTACCGGGTCCCGGAAGAACGAAGTAACCGGTATCAGCATGTCCTGGAACAAAATATCCAGTTCGGCTTTGTTCTTCTTTAGGTAGGCTTGGTAGTCGGCAATTTTTTCAAGTTTAAGTATTGCCATCCGGCGCAGAATACGCCTGCGAACAGTTGTTTGTTTGTAATAGGTAAAATCTACTCCACTGTTTGACCGGATAAGAGCAAGTACCTGTTTAAAGCTTTCTTCCTCGGCCGGTTCTTTTGGTACAGCATGTTCACTTGAAGGGAGTATATTATACGTCTCGCTTAACTTTTTTAATTGATCGGGCATTTCTTCGGGAGAAAGTATAAAATCCACCACGCCCGCTTTAATAGCGCTTTGAGGCATGGAGTCATACCCGGCGGTATGGAGGTCCTGTGCAAAGGTTATTCCCCCATGGTCTTTTATTTCCTTTAGCCCTAGCGTGCCATCTGCACCGCTTCCCGATAACACAACACCTATTGCATGGCTTTGGTGCACTTCTGCCAGCGATGAAAAGAAAATATCAATGGGCATATTCCTGTGTCCTTTGGAAGGCCGCGGGCTTAATTGAAGGATCCCATCCGTTGCCACCAGCATTTTATTGGAAGGAATAATGTATACATGATCAGGCTCTACCTTTACATTATCACTTATTTGTTCCACAGGAATCGTTGTTTCCCTTTGAAGAATATCCGGTAAAGAACTGCTGTGATCGGGATGTAAATGCTGCACTAATATGTAGGCTATCCCGGAATGTTCCGGTATAGCCCTTATTAATTTCTTAAAAGCATCCAAACCTCCCGCTGATGCACCCACGCCCACAACGGGGAACAGATTTTTTGAGCGGATTTTTGCTTTATTTATATTTGAGGTGGCCATGGTTACTTTCAATAAATCATTTTAATAAAATATAAGAGTCAATACAGGACATGCCAAAATCGGGCGGAGGTGCTAAAGACGGGCTTTGATCAGTTTCCTTATTTTTCAAAATTACTCTCAAGACGCAATGATGGCGTTTCTTAGAAACAGTAAGGTAGGCTAAATTAAGCCGATCTCACCTTTTTGTTTAGTAAATGCATTGAGCGCCATCTCATTCAACATAAAACGGCGCCATTTATACATTACCCATAAGGGCCCTGAACATTACATGAATTCCATTCTATTAAATCAAATATATATACCAAAATAATCTTTATAGCTGACGCAGGTCACTCGCAAATTTGATTCGCATCATTTATTCCGGCTTTTTTTTCCATTTACCATCCGTGAGGACTATATGAAAAAAAGAGGGGCGAATAGACATCCTCCCCTCGTTTAATCCAATATCCTATAAGTAACCGATGAAAGATATACTAATAGTATGCCAGATATTTGCAGCTTTTCCCTGAAATTTAAACGTATATCTTTTCCGAAGCAGTATTACGGATACGGGTATACGCTTTTTAATATTGGCAGCGATGAGCTTCAGTCTCCTTATTGCGGAGTATGAACTCCGGGTTAGATCCTTTGCGTAGGAACCCCAGGTTACGTCATTGCGGGGAAATATGCGAAACTTTTGGGAACTTTGAAATGAAAGGAGCTAAGCATATTTCCGCGGCAATCTCCTAATTGCGGAGCTGGAATAACGAGGTGGCATATACGCTTTTTAATATTGGTAGCGATGAGCTTCAACATCCTAATAAAGGGATTGCCGCGGCGCGTAATGTTTATTTAACTCAAAGCTTTATTTGTGCGCCTCGCAATGACGTCACCTTGGGCCACGGCAATCTCCCCGTTTCGGAGCTGGAATAACGGTGTGGCATATACGCATTATTGATATTGCGTAGGAACCACCAGGTTACGTCATTGCGGGGAAATATGCGCAACTTTTGGGGAGATTTGAAATGAAAGGAACCAAGCATATTTCCGCGGCAATCTCCTAATTGCGGAGCTGGAATAACGAGGTGGCATATACGCTTTTTAATATTGGTATCGATGAGCTTCAACATCCTAATAAGGGGATTGCCGCGGCGCGTAATGTTTATTTAACTCAAAGCTTTATTTGTGCGCCTCGCAATGACGTCACCTTGGGCCACGGCAATCTCCCCGTTTTCGGAGTTGTAATAACGGTGTGGCATATACGCATTATTGATATTGCGTAGGAACCACCAGGTTACGTCATTGCGAGGAAATATGCGCAACTTTTGGGGAGATTTGAAATGAAAGGAACCAAGCATATTTCCGCGGCAATCTCCTCATTACGGAGCAGGAACTCCAGGTCGCGTCCCTGGCGCAGGAAGCCCATATTACGTCAACGCATAAACGCTTATAATTACATTACCCCTGACCAGGTCGTCCGAAGCAGTTCCCCTCTTCCCCTGGAGAGGGGTTGGGTTTGAGGCTTATTATGTTGTACGTCTCCCGGCACAGTTCCTTTTTATCAAAGAGCTACCTTCTCTATACCTGTGCCCTGCTGAATTCGCTTTCCTCTCGCTACACGTTCGTAGATCGTTCGATTATAGTTCGTTTTCGGAGATCGAATAACATACGCAATAAATTCCTGGTGTTCCCGTTTTTAACCAAAGGCAGGTAGCCCTGGGGTAGCTGCCTGGTATTTATAACACTTAAATTTATTACAATGGCAACCATCCCTTCGGGAATACTCGGGCATTTTATAGGAAAGGCAGGCAATGTTAGCGGCTATATGCGCAACGGAAAAAACTTTCTGCGCAGCAGGCCCCGCAAAAGCAGGAAGCCGGCAAGCCCTGCGAGGCTTGCCCAACAACAAAAGATAAAGGTATCCAGTGAATTTACAAGAGCTTTCACAGGCACCGGCTTTTTTAATATTACTTTCCCGCCGTATGGACATTCGGGCTCGGGCTACAACAGGGCTACCAGTGCTTTGCTGAACCTGGCCATAACAGGGGCTTACCCGGATACTGCGCTCAGCTATCCGCAGGTGCTGGTATCAAAAGGGCAATTACCTCCCGCACAGGATGCATCGGCAACAAGTGATGCGGAAGGAAATATCTATTTCAACTGGACTGATAACACCGGAAACGGCACTGCAAAGGCGGATGACAAGGTGATACTGGTGGCGTATTTGCCGGCGCTAAAGCGGGTGGTTTTGAGCATGGATGCCGGCCGCAGGGCAGATGGTACTGCTACCCTGCCTGCAGGCGATTTCGCGGGCTATACGGTGGAAACATGGATGGGCTTTGTAAGCAAAGATGAAAGAGATGCTGCCAACAGCGTGTATACCGGCAGCATTGACTTATAACCGGGAATACTAACTGTTTTATTCAGACGTTATCAATTTTAATAGTCAACCTAAAAAATTAATTATATGATTGTCTTGTCAATGAAACCGGAGGAGATTTACCAGGAGATTATGCGGGATTTTGTAAGCGTCAATCGTAAGGCCTATACGGAGGGAATGATTCTTCTCCAGGAAAGGCGGCGCAAAAAGCTGGCTCACTTATTCCGTATTATTTCTTACAAAACGCCCCATCTTAATCAATGGCAAATCATTATAAGTTCAGACACAATTGGTATTAAGCGGGGATTCTATTTAAAAAGCAGGGATAGCCGGGGCCTTGCAGTATATATGATACAATTTGTAAACTCCGGCACCCATGAAGAAGAAAAACTGGTGATGAAATACAACCAGCATTTCTTTGAACGGTACAACGAAAGAATGGGCCTTGGCCTCACCGACACTTCCAAAGTGATCGCTCATTTTTTTAAATATAATCTCGAAAGTGCTATGGGCGAGACGGAAATGCTTGACAATGGCATCTGCGCCCTGCATTTTGTGTATCCGCAAGGTATGGGCATTGCCTGGAAAGATGTGGCCCGCAAAACGATCCATATTAAAACATTTATTCCCAATGAAACGATGAGTAAAAAGCTCCTTAGCCTGGCCGAGCACATTAAAAATTCCGGCGATGATGATGAGTTCTTCATTAAGGTAAGGCCGGAGAATATACACAAGGCGTTTTGAGGATTTTTAGCTTGTTGGCTGAACCGTGATTTGTATGATTGTCTGAACCATGATCTGCCTGATTAAAGGATTATCACGATTAATATCAAACGTGCATTTAAATCATTTTAATCGGGCTAATCCTATTAATAATGGTTTAGACAATCCTTCCAGGTTATTTTTTATTATTGTGAACTCGTTTGAATTCCAAACTTCTTGCCCCGAAATTTAACAGCAATCCTATCTCCATTTTGTAGGCCTCAAGGTAATTCATCACTTGTGCTAAATGAACGTCTTCCAATTTTATCAGTGCTTTGAGTTCAACCATAACTTTCTCTTCAACAAAAAAGTCAACACGTCTTGTTCCTATTTCGGAATCACGATAATATATCGGCATTTCCAACTCTCTCGAAAATTTTAAGTCTGCTAAATGCATTTCCATTTCCAATGCCCTTTGATAGATGACCTCCTGGAATCCATTGCCCAATCGTCTATGCACTTCCATTGCACAACCGATAATCTTTTTTGTAAGTTCTTCGTATAACATAATCTAGTCAAGATAATAAATAATTTGTCTGCACCATGATTCGCATAAATAAAGGATTAATTTGTCTGAACCTTGATTCGCTTGATTAAAGGATTGTCAGGATTAATTTTAGATGTGCATTTAAATCATGGTAATCGAGCAAATCCTTTTCATCATGGTTCAGATAAAGAGATTGTCTGAACCATGATTTGCCTGATTAAAGGATTATCAGGATTAATATTAGATACGCGTTTAAATCATGGTAATCTCATAATCCCTTTAATCATGGTTCAGAAAATGGCGATTCCATGTGCCGCTCTTCCAGACCAGTTCCCCTCTCCCTGGGAGAGAGGTTTGGGGATAAGGCTTGAACTCTCAGAGAGACTTGAACAGCAAATGAATCATTAATTCCCATACAGCGCTTTTTGATCTAAGCTCCAACGGCTATAGTTATCATTTTTAAAGTTATATTTATGTAATACTGGCACAGAATTTTCTTCACATTTCTAAACTTCATTATGCAAAACAATACCATGCAGCGCAAAGATTTAACCGACTCTCCCGATGACCAACGCGAAATGCAGCAACCCGATGAGACGGTAATTAACTTACCGGATGTGGAAGATATCCCAGGCCAGGAAAATATTATTCCGGCACCGATGGGGGAAATGGCCGATGAAACCATTGCATCGGCAGATGAAGAAGCTGACGAACTCTTCGGAGATGACATTAACGAAAATGCCGATTCCAACGTTACCCAAACAGAAAAAGAGGATCTTGAAATTTCAGCTAATGATATGCCATCGAAAGATGATACCAATTTACGGAAAGCATCTCTCGACAATACAGATGATGACGGAACTCCTTTAAATGAAGGCAGCTTTAAAAATGATATAGCCGGGGATGACCTGGATGTTCCGGGTGCAGAAGAGGATGATGAAGACGAAGAGATTGGCGAAGAAGATGAAGAAAATAATGATTATAGCCTTGGCGGTGATAACCATGATGATACGCCGTCTGATAACTTTTAATTATCCCCGTCTGCCCAGTGTATATCATTATAATCAGCTTCAGTCTGCTCCATTTTTTGTAATTTGAGCCTATGGCATTACCGGATTTTACAACTCCTTACTGGCTTATATTGATTACGCTGATTTTTTTTATAATCATTACAGGAAGGTATTTTTTAGTGGCAGGAATATTTTACCTGGTGTTTTATGTTTGGTTTCCTGAAAAGTGGAAAACGCGTAAAATAAATACAAGGAAGTACAGGCCCGGCCAGTTTAAAACGGAAGTGAAATGGAGTATGATCACAGCTTTGCTTTTCTCAATTGCGGGTACGGGTACCGTTATATTGTGGCAAAAAGGATTTACAAAAGTTTATACTGATCTAAATGAATACGGCTGGTGGTATTTGCCAGTAAGCCTTATTATTTTTATGCTGCTCCATGAAACTTATTATTACTGGCTTCACCGCTGGATGCATCATCCCGCGGTGTTTAAGATTGTACATAAGGTGCACCACGATAGTAACATTACCAGTCCCTTTACCGCCTTTTCATTTCACCCGCTGGAAGGTGTATTCCAGGCTATCTTTTTACCCATAATGTTGATGATTTTACCCATGCATTATTATGTAATAATTCTCCAGCTTTCCATTATGACAGTAAGCAGTGTTATCAATCACCTGGACATAGAAATTTATCCTGAAAGATTTAATGATCATTTTCTCGGCAGATGGCTTATCGGGGCAACCCATCATTCTTTACATCATAAGCAGTTTAAATACAACTATGGCTTATATTTCACTTTCTGGGATAAGTTAAAGAAAACAGAAAGCCCTCACTTTAAAAAACTCTTTACATCCACTACGTCAAAATTTACTGCAGGTAAGTAATTAAACCCTATAGAAACCATCGGATTAAGCCCGTGCAGGCAATTACCAAAAGCTAATTTTTAAATTAACAATACAATCACTTCCATCAATAATTTAAAAACACTATCTTCGCAGTTAATATTTTTTAAATAACAACAATACAATGGACAACAAAACAACAGGAACCGTAAAATTTTTCAACAGCGAAAAAGGCTTCGGTTTCATTAAACACGATGATTCTTCAAAAGAAACATTTGTACATGCAAGCGGTTTGATTGACGAAATCAAAGAAAATGATCACGTAGAATTCGACTTGCAAAATGGTCAAAAAGGCATGAATGCCGTTAATGTGAAATTAATCGGCTAAAATCGATATTTTCAAAATTACAAGGGTAGCCCAACGGCTGCCCTTTTTTTATGTTATAATTTTGGAATTAAGCCGGGAACTTTCTTCATGTATTCTGTGTAATCTTTTCCAAACTCCTTGACCAGTTTCTTTTCTTCGAATTTTATTCCAACCAAAACATACATTGTTATAGCTACTACTGCAATTAAATTATTTAAAAAAGGAAAAATAAAAAAGAGTCCCCACACAAATAATAATGTACCGAGGTATAATGGATGGCGCACATATTTATGAATTCCATTCAGTTTCAATTCAGCCGGGGGAGTTGCCAGGTAAATAGAGCGAATGCCGCTTAATAATTTAAAATATTTAAAAATGGATACGAACATTATTGCGAAGCCGGGAATTACCAACAACAGGAATGAAATATATTTTAGCATTAAAGAGTTTAGTAAGAGCGGGCTTTTAAATGAATATTGAAACCATAGTATAAAGATTAAAGAAATGGTGGCAAACAATGTATATATAAGCCGGTAATACCTGTAGAATTTAGTGCTTACCTGTTTTACATAAATCTTCACCTTCGTTGAAGCAAGTACACTGTGTAAGATAAAATAGGCGATCCATGAAAGCGCAAGAACAAGGTAGTTATAAGACAAATTTTTTTGTTGAAAAGATACATAAATTTCAATTTTAATAAGTATAGCAAGCCAACTTATATTTGCAGTTCAACTAAAAAAACAAATGAAAAAAAATATTTTTATTATCCTGGTGTTAGCGGCAACCGCAGGTTGTTCTCATAAAATAACGGGAAACTCGCCAGGCACACCTGGCACCTCTACAACTGTTGTGGACACTAAGCCTTCGATAACGCTTGCGAAAGGCCAGAAATATGTTATTGAAAATAAGATAACTACCACCAGCAATTCTGAAATGCAGGGACAATCCATGGAAACGAATGCAGACGTAACTTCTACTTATAACATTGAGGTGAACGATATAAAGGATGATAATTACGACATGACCAATAAGCTCGCTGCCATTAAATTGAATATGACAACGATGGGTCAAAATGTAAGTTTTGATTCCGATAATAAGGAAGATATGAATGGCGGTATGGGAAGTTCTTTAAAAGATTTTATCAATCATCCTAATGCAGTGGTTATGGATAAGTCGGGCAATGTAATTGTTGCCAATAAGCCAGACTCTGCAAAAGCGAACGACGCCACAAGCCCCATGCAAATGATGCTTAAGCAAATGGGCGATCCTGAGCAACAAGGATATGGCGCAAAAATGGCATTCCTCCCGGTGTCAAAAACCTTAAAAACAGGTACTACATGGAAAGACTCTACCTCCGACAACGGTATAACTAAAATTACCAATTACGCTGTAAAAGGAATTAACGGCAACATGGCAACATTATCTGTGTCGGGCACAGAAAACCGCGACACAAAAATGGAAATGCAGGGAATGGAAATTAATACAAAAACAAAAGGAACATTTTCAGGCGAGGAAACCGTTGATATTACTACCGGCGTAATTGTACAAAACAATTCAACCATGGACGCTTCGGGAAACATAAGCGTTATGGGGCAGGAGATCCCTACAAAAGTTAAGGTTGTATCAGTGACTACTGTAAAGCCCCTGTAAATAACACTTTAGAATTAAGCATTCGTTCGTGAAACAAATAATGCACAAGACGTTCCTCAGGAACGTTTCGTACTTTTCGGGTATGATTTTCTACCTACCAATAGTCCTTATGGGACTTATAAAATGATTACTCCCTTTTCTTAATGATGTAAACGGTTAAGTCTATACTTCCTGAATAAAAAATCCCTGCAAAACAATTGCGGGGATTTTTTATCATATCCATTAGAACGCCGCCTGGGTTGCCGCGGAAATTTTATTGCTCTTTTTATCCTGCAGAAACAAAACAACCGACATGTTTTGCAGGTCAGGCGAAGATGGCATATCAATGGTCGCCATATTATTTCCATTATCAACCTTATTAATCGTTTGAAAATTTATGACAACGTTGTAATTGGTAAGGGTAACTCCCCCATTCTCGCCGGCTTTTATATCGGTGGTGGTTTTCTTCTCAACAAGAGCAACATTGAGCGTTGCATTTTTTATTTTTCCCGATGCATCAAAATTTACCAATGCCTTTCCATTTTCAACCTTAACTTCTTTAACCATTAACGTTGCTTCCGGCTGCTGTTCAACAATTTTATTAATGGCATTGGAAATTTTATTGGCATCACTTCCGATCATTTCGGTTTGCCCGTTAACCACCAGCTGGGGTGTGTAAACATCTGCATGTAACGCCGACGCATAGTTGTATTGTCTTTTCGTATATTCTTTTGAACTGAAAGGATCTTTCCAGCCCAAACGATCCCAATAATCAACATGAAAAGAAAGAACAATCACATTTTCTTTGGATGCATAAGTTCCCAAAAGCCGGTCTGCCGGCGGGCAACTGGAGCACCCCTGCGAAGTAAATAATTCCAGCACCGCGACATTTTTGCTACCCGGTAATGAACCAGGCGTCTTGATATTTGCAACATCCTTTTTATCTTTTGCGGCAGTAGACGGGGTACAAAAATCCAATGCAACGAGGGGAACAAGCAGGAATATTAAATACCGGAACTTTTTCATAAACATTTATTTATTAAAAATACGTGACATGCATCCGAATGGTTTGAAATTAAAATGACTTTAACTTTTATGTAATTTTTCTTGTCAACATGGGGTTGCAGGGGGCGATTTAACTTTAAGCATATCAATCTATAGTGGCGTTAGTAGTATTTTTGCGGCGTGAAAAAATTTTACCCATATATTGCTTATTTCGGCTTCTGGGTTTTCTATTTTATTATATCAAGAGTGCTTTTCCTGGTTTATCATCATGCACTTTCAGGAGGCCTGGCCGCCTCAGAAATTTTAAAGGTTTTTCTTTATGGCTCCAGGATGGATTTGTCGTTTGCATCTTACATCAGCATTTTCCCTTTTATTTTATTTTTTGTAAGAACTGCATTTGTTACCATTAATATTGAAAAGTTAATAAAAATTTATACAATTATTGTCATTGTATTCATTTCATTTGTAACTACTGCCGACCTGCAATTATATACCGCTTGGGGCTACAGGATGGACGCCACGCCGCTCCAGTATTTTAGATCGCCCAAAGAAATGGGCGCTACGGTTTCCTCGTCGCCGTTGCTGTTGTTATTAACCATATTTATCATGCTTTCCGTATTTTTTATATGGTTCTATAAAAGATTTATTGGGCCCTGCATTCGCATTAAACCGGGCAAATTTTCAATCCTTAATTTATCGATCGCGTTATTTCTTATAGCCTTTTTATTTGTACCCATTCGCGGGGGAATTCAAAAGATCCCCATGAATCAAAGTGATGTATACTTTTCTGAAAAATTATTTGCCGACCACGCTGCCTTAAACTTACCGTGGAACATTGCCTTTTCTATCCTTAATCAAAATAATAAAGAGAATCCTTTTGATTATTTTCCTGCAAAAAAATCCGGCGAAATAGTAAATGAATTATATAATACAGGCCCGATAAAAATCCCTTCTATCTTATCTGTAAAAAAGCCCAACATTATTTTTATCATCATGGAAAGCTATACGGCAAAGTTTGTAGGTTCGCTGGGCGGCGATCCCGGCGTAACGCCGAACCTGGATAAGATAGCGGCGGATGGATTGTTATTCACCAACATTTATGCAGCCGGAGACCGAAGCGAAAAAGGCCAGGTGGCAGTGTTAAGCGGCTATCCCAACCAGGCTTTAACGTCAATTATAAAAACGCCTACAAAAACGCAACAGCTTCCTTCAATAACCACCGCGTTAGAAGCTGCAGGCTATCATACCAGTTACACTTATGGCGGCGAGCTAGAATTTGCCAACATTAAATCATACCTGGTAAATACAGGGTTCAATAAGCTTATCAGCAAGTATGATTTCCCGGCTGCTGAAAGAACCACTTCCTGGGGCGTACACGACCAGTATGTTTTTAATCGTTTTTATAATGATATAAAACAGGAACAACAACCTTTTTTTGCAACCCTGTTTACATTGAGCAGTCACGAACCTTATGATGTGCCAATGGCACCCAGGTTTAAGGGTGCTGATGAAACAACCAAATTCAGGAACTCTGTCGCCTATACTGATAGCTGCGTTGGTGTGTTTATAAACCGTTTAAAAAATGATTCGTTGTGGCAAAATACACTTGTTGTTTTTGTGGCAGATCATGGTCATCCTTTGCCGGGATATGATAGAAATGATCTTCCGTCGAAATTTCATATTCCCCTGATTTTTTCAGGCGGGGCTTTAAAAGTAAAGGGTGTAGTATCCACGATTGGCTCCCAGACAGATATTGTGAAAACAGTGTTAAATCAGCTTGATATCCCCTCCGGTAAATTTACCTGGAGCAAAGACCTTTTAGATTCATCGGCACGGTCTTTTGCCTTTTATAGTTTCAATGATGGCTTTGGATTTGTAACTCCGGCAGGGATTGTAACAATGGATAATATTGCCAGAAAAATTATTTTTGAAAAGGGTAAAGTCGATTCCGCCGAAGTGAATAACGGGAAAGCATACATGCAGTTATCTTACCAGGATTTCTTAAACAGGTAGAACAACTTCCGGCTGTAAGCGCCTGTAAAAAATGGCAAGCAAAAAACCAATAAAACCGATAATATACCAAAGCATCTTATAACCCGCATGCTCCGCAACCAATGCGCCGGCATATGGCCCCACGGTTTGCGCACAAGCCCACGCTACGCTGTATAATGCAGCATACTGGCCACGATTATTTTGTACACTTCTCCCGATCCAGTAAGCATTCATAAAAGGCATAGCCAGTATTTCTCCAAACGTTAAAATCACCATAGATAACAATGCGATCATCCCAAAATTTGATCCCGGTAAATTCAGTAATAAAAAAGCCAGCGAAATGAGCAATACTCCGGCTGATATATAGTGAAGAGAAGAACGTTTACCTTCTAATGAAAAAATGGTGATCATCTCAAATACTGCGATGATAAGGCCGTTAAACGCCATTATCATTCCAATAAACAAAACACTCAAATGAAAATTTTCTTTAAAGAAAACAGGGATAGTGGTAAACAACTGGAAGAAGCAAAGTGCAAATAAAAAAACCAAAAAAACAAAAGTAAGGTAAGTACGATCGCGGTAAGCAGAAGCCCTGATTACCTCTTTTTCCCGGCTTTTTATCTCCGTAGCCGGATTGCGTTTAGGCGACAGCGTTATATACAGTAAACAGGCAGCCAGCAGGTTGGTAATGCCATCAACCCAAAATAATAAATTGTAATTAAAGCTGGCAATTATTCCGCCCATAGCGCCGCCAATAGCCCACCCGAAGTTTATCGCGAGCCTGTTAAGCGAATAGGATCTTGTTCTGTTTTGGTCTTTACTGTAATGCGCAATGGCAACGGTATTGGCCGGCCTGAAAGATTCATTCAATATGGCCAATATAAAAGTGCAAATACAAATGCCGATATAAGAATGCATCTGCCCCAGGATAATAAACATCGTTCCACCCAATATGAGTGCGAACAGTTGAACATAATAATACCCAACGCTGTCTACCAGTTTCCCCCCGCTCAAGGAACCAACAATAGCGCCCAAACCAAAAAGGCTCATAACAAAACCAGCTTTGCCAATGGTTACTCCATAGTGCTGTGTAAGATACATGGTCATGAAAGGAATAACCATTGTGCCGCTCCTGTTTACAACCATTACCAGCGAAAGCCACCAGGTGCCTGGTGAAAGTCCGCCGTAAGCTTTTTTATAAAGAGAAATGGCTTTACCTATCATACGCTGACAAATATATAGCAGATACGGATGCCAACGCTATTAGCAATAGGATGTAATACCACAAAGGCACTAGGATGGCAAAGCAATTCCTTAGTGTGCTTCGTGGCTTCGTGGTATAAGGTATTTTTTATTTATATACCACAAAGGAACTAAGTGCACAAAGCCGTTCCTTAGTGTGCTTCGTGGCTTCATGGTATAAGGTATTTTTTATTTATATACCACAAAGACCTTTAGGTTAAAATAGTTCTTTGATAATTGGAAATAGCAGAAAAGAATGATAAATTTTGTGGAAGGGAAGTGGGGTGAACTTTACAAAGACATAGACTCTCAGATCTATTTTGTGTATTAGTCCCCACTCCCCAGCCACGGTTGCATTAGGCCTATTTAGAATAGTAAGTCGATGAGACTAATTAAAGGTCTTAGACTTTGCAACTTTTTATTCAAGTCTTAAAAACAAAATTATGAAAGTTCAGCAAATTATTGGAGCCGATCTCTCCAAAAAAACTATTGACCTGGTCAGCCATTTACACAACAATCATCTGCAAATTGAAAATTGCCTCTTTGGTTTTAAGCAAATGTTGCGATGGCTCGTGCAACAGAAGATTGATCTTTGTGAAACCATGATTGTAATGGAACATACCGGTCTTTATAGCTTTTGTTTCGAAGACTTTTTGCACCAGCATCATATTGTTTTTACAAAGGTTAATGCACTTGCTATCAAACGCTCTATGGGATTAGTCCGGGGCAAAAACGATAAGACAGATGCTGCAAGAATTGCTGCTTATGGCTATGAAAAGAAAGACAATCTCAAAGCTGATGAACCTGTTAACCAGGAGATGAAACGCCTGCAAATGCTGCATTCTACCCGGGAAAGGCTAGTAAAACAAAGATCCGGATTAATTTGTGCGCTCAAAGAGTACAAATACATCGGTATCCCCGAAAAAGACATCATCCTGAAATCGCAATTGCAAATGATCAAAGCCTTTGGTAAACAAATTTACAAGCTCGAAGCTGAAATCAAAACTGTGATTGAAAAACAACCATCACTAAATCAAAACTTCTACTTGCTGCAAAGTATTAAAGGAGTAGGCGAAGTGCTTTCCATGGCAACCATCATCAAAACAAATAACTTTACCCGTTTTGCTGATGTAAGAAAGTTCGCCTGTTTCTGCGGAACCGCTCCCTTTGAACATTCATCCGGCAGCAGCATAAAAAGTAAAACAAGAGTAAGCCACCTTGCAGATAAACAAATGAAAACATTGCTTGACCTGTCTGCAAAAACTGCTATCCAATATGACAAAGAACTAAGAGATTTTTATATCAGACGATTAGAAATGGGCAAATCAAAAATGAGCACCATCAATATCGTAAGAAATAAAATTCTGTACAGAATGTTCGCTGTTGTAAAACGACAAACACCATTTATTGAAAACTACTTACAAGCTGCATAAAATATTTTTGGCAGTTTGAAAACCTTAGAATACGCTAAGGGCACAAAGCAGTTCCTTAATGTGCTTCGTACCTTCGTGGTATAAGGAATTTTTAGGTTGGCCCCACAAAGACGCCAGGATCACGAAGCAAGTCCTTAGTGTGTTTCGTGCTTTGTGGGAAAAGGTATTGCATAATGATCTTTCCTTAATACTACTGCAATTCCTGTTGTATCAATGGCGCTAAAAGCTTACTCCATTTTTGATATTGGTATGCAGAAGGATGCAGGCCATCACCGGCAATTAATGAGAGTTTATATTTTGCTTCACGGGAAACAGGTGTAATATCAACGTAATGTACTCCCGCATTTAAGGAGATGCTTTTATTAACCGCATTAAACGCATCAATTTCTTTTCCAATCTTTACGGTATCCAGGCCCGAGGCAAATGGCGTTACGCTATAATCAGGAATAGAAAGAACGAATACATGATTCTTTTTATTAGCGGCATAGGAAATTGCCCGGTTCAATAATTCAATAAATTCTGTTTATATTCTTCAATACTTTCGTGCCGGTACTGGTTGTTTACACCTATAAGAAGTGATACGACGGAATAATTTTTTCGCGGGGTATTATTATCTAAGGCATTCAAAAGATCAGCGGTTGTCCAGCCGGTAACAGCAATTATATCCGGATCATTGATCTTAATATTTTGCAAACGCAACCGGTTAGCTGTTTGCACAGGAAATCTATCGCCCACGGGAACAGATTCTCCTATGGTATAAGAATCTCCAAGGGCCAGATAGGTATTATGAGTTGTATCCATGGCTGTTCCGGGATTTACAGGAAAGCTATCACTTTTTTTAGCGCACGATATTAATGATAAAAAAATTACTGATAAGGCAACTAACTTTTTCATAATAACATTTACACGTCTAAATATTATATACGAAATATAACCATTGCAGGATGAACAGCCATAAATATAAAGCGCCGGACACTGCCGGCGCTTTATATTTCCTATATCAGTTGAGGAAACTATTTGTACAATATCTCGTAATATTCGTTCGCCATCCGGTTACTGTCAAACTGCACCTGCACATCTCTCATCCCGTTCTTTACAATCTGGCGCCAGGTATCAAAATCGTCATAATAGAGGGGCAGTATTTCCTTCTCGAGGATCTCGTACAATTTATTCAAATCATATTCGTCCTGCTCCTGAACATGCATGTTCATATAATCGGCAGGAGGTACCACAAAACCATTATTGCCATTATTTATAAATTCGCATATCCATCCATCGTTAGTACTAAGGTTTACAGCACCATTCATCGCTGCAGTCATACCGCTTGTGCCGCTAGCTTCCCTTGGCACTCTCGGATTATTCAGCCATATATCAGCCCCTTGTTTAAGCCGCTTACTAAGTGTAAGCTCGTAACCGGTACATACGGCCACATTTTTATATTGCTTACTTATATTTACCAGGTGATTGAAATCTGTAATTGCCGGGTAATCCAGCGGGTACGGCTTTCCTGCCCATATTATCTGCACCGGGTATTTAGAATTATTTAACAGGGCCTCAAAGCGTTTATGATCTCTCGTTAGTAACTCTGCCCTTTTGTAACCGGCAAACCTTCTCGCCCAAACAATGGTAAGTACGCCGGGATCCATCAATTTCCCTGTTTGATCAGCCACAATGTCAAATGCCCTGTTTTTCAGATACCTCTTCCTGTCATCAAACACATTATCATTTCCATCTTCCTTGGCCTTGTACAATTGTTTATCGGCCCAGTAGCGCCAGTTCTGCGCATTGGTAATCGATTTTATTTCGCAAATACCTTCATACTTTTTCCACATTTGCCGGCTTACTTCACCATGCAGCTGCGAAACCCCGTTTGCAAGATGTGCAAACCGCAAAGCTGCCAGCGAATGATTAAAAAGATCATCGGTCATCCCGGTTAATTCTCTTACCTCGTTAAGTGGCATGCCATAGAAGTAACTCATTTTTTCACACAGAAAAATATCATGTTTTTCATTACCTGCTTCTTCGGGTGTATGCGTGGTAAACACCAGCCTCTTTTGTACTTCTTCTTTGCTGCCAAATTTTTTGAATAAATAAAATACCGAGCTTACCCCATGTGCCTCATTAAGATGATACAAATCAGGATTGAAATTGATTTCATCAAGCAGCTTGGCTCCCCCGATACCCAATAAAATAAACTGGGCAATTTTTGTGGCGAGATTGCCATCGTACAGCCGGTTAGTTATTGTTTGGGATACATAATCATTTTCCGGCACATCAGTGCTGAGCAGAAACAACGGCGCTGTATTAAACGTCTTTGGATTTAAATACCAAACCTTCACCCAAACCGGATGATCGTGTATCGGTATCTGGAACATAATTCCTGTGTCTTCCAGGAAGTTATAAATCTTATTAATCCAGACAACATTTAAAGTCTGGTCTGCATTTCTTGCCTGGTCGTAATATCCTTCTTTCCAGAGTATGCCAATTCCAATTAAGTTTTGCCGTAGCTCATAGGCGCTTCTCAAATGAGACCCGGATAGAAAACCCAATCCTCCGCTGTATATTTTTAAAGGCTGATGAATGGCGAACTCCATGGAGAAGTAAGCAACTTTTTTTGAATATCGTTCTTCGGTTTCATAGGGGATACTGTAATTTTCAAAACTCATAATTTAATCAGATCGAATTTATTGAGGGCGCAATATAAAAGGAAATTTCAACATATTGAGTGTTTCCTGTCAATGAATGCGTTGTTTCTGGTCTTTAATAGTAACGTTAAACAGTAATAAATGTTTTACCAGGAAAAATAAATTTCAAAATAAAAGGCCCGAATAAATTTTCCGCTTTCCCTATGGTTCCTGCCTTTCAGCCCGTATCGCTCAATACTCCTATTTCATTCCCGAGCCAGGACTATTTGCCGGTAAATTTTTAAAATGGAGTTATCAAATTTAATTTTTAGATTTGTCTAAATATTTTTTTAAAGAGTATGAAATTATCTCAGAGCGAGGAAAACTATATAAAAAGTATTTATAATCTTCAGTCGAAAACAGAGAAAGTAAATACCAACTCACTGGCGGCTTTTCTTGACACCAGTGCTGCATCTATTACCGATATGCTTAAGAAATTAAAATCAAAAAATCTGCTGGAATATAAAAAGTATTACGGATTCCGGTTAAACGGCGCAGGCAATAAACAGGCACTTAAAATAATAAGAAGGCATCGCCTGTGGGAATTTTTTTTAGTATCGAAGCTGGATATGGAATGGGAAAAGGTTCATGACATTGCCGAAGAACTCGAGCATGTAAGCAGTGCTGAATTAATAGAAAAGCTTGACCGCTACCTGGGCAATCCGAAGATAGATCCTCATGGCGATCCGATTCCGGATGAAAAGGGTGTAATGCCGGTTCTTAAACAAATTGCGCTGAAAGATTTACCCCATAAAAGAAATGCAGTTATAAGTTCTGTGAGCAGTCAAACTCCGCAAATGATGGAGATGTTGAATCATTATGGAATAAAAATCGGCTCGCCGATAAAAGTGTTGAAGTCTTTTGTATTTGACGGATCGCTACAGGTAAAAATTGCAAAACAACCGGAATGCATCATCAGCGGATTGGCTGCGCAAAATATTTTTGTGTATGATACTTGACAAGAAACTATATGATAATTCTTTGAGTGAAGTGCATGGAAGCATAGACACCAAAAAACAGCTGGGCTGGAAAAAAATATTTTCATTTCTTGGCCCGGCTTACCTTATAAGTGTGGGCTATATGGATCCGGGAAACTGGGCCACCGACCTGCAAGGCGGAAGCAAATTCGGATATTCGCTTATCTGGGTGCTGCTGATGAGCAACCTCATGGCTTTGTTGCTGCAGGGATTGTCGGCACGGCTTGGCATTGTGAGAGGAAGGGATCTTGCACAGGCTAACAGGGAAGCATACCCTAAAATAGTTAATTTCACATTATATATTCTTGCAGAAATTGCAATAGCCGCCTGTGACCTTGCAGAAGTTTTGGGAATGGCTATTGGTATTCAATTACTCACAGGTTTACCGCTCGTATGGGGCGTTTGCCTTACCGTTTTGGATACTTTTTTATTGCTCTATCTTCAAAAGCTGGGCATGCGGAAAATGGAAATATTTATCATTACGCTTGTTGCGATAATAGCCGGCGCTTTCCTGGTACAAATGATAATCGCCAGGCCTGACCTGGGTGAAATTGCTACCGGCTTTGTGCCGCATTTACCCGGCAGCGAAGCCTTGTATATCGCTATAGGAATTATCGGCGCTACGGTAATGCCGCATAATCTTTACCTGCATTCTGCTCTTGTGCAAACGAGGAAAATTGAACGAACACCGGAAGGAATTGAACAAGCCATTAAGTATAACAGGATTGACAGTGCAGTTGCATTAAATATGGCTTTTTTTGTAAACGCTGCTATTCTTATTGTTGCAGCAACGGTATTTTTCAAAACGGGGAATTCGAAGGTGGCAGAAATACGCGAAGCTCACAGGCTGCTTCCCAATTTCTTAGGGAATCTTGCTCCAATGTTATTTGCAGTGGCCCTTATAGCCGCGGGGCAAAGCTCAACTATTACAGGCACGCTTGCGGGCCAGATAGTGATGGAAGGCTACCTGAGCTTAAGAATTAACCCGTGGATAAGAAGATTACTAACAAGGCTACTCGCCATTATTCCGGCATTGATTGTTATAATAATTTATGGTGATCAGCAGGTAGATTCTTTACTGGTGCTAAGCCAGGTTATCCTTAGCCTGCAGCTTGGCTTTGCCATCATTCCTTTAATACATTTCGTAAGCGACAAATCAAAAATGGGAAATTTTGTTATTAAGTTTCCAACAAAAATAGCAGCGTGGCTTATTGCAACCGTACTTATCTGGCTGAATTTTCAAATGCTCATCAGCCAGTCTGTGCCGGTGTTTGAAGGAAGCAGTATGCTGCCAAAAATTATAATTGCAGCAAGTGCTTTATTTTTTTCCGGCTTACTTTTATATATACTTTTTGAGCCGGCAATAACCCGGAGAAAGATGGCCGCATCAATTAAAATGCATCCTGAAATGGAAAACATTGTTTTGGATATTCCTTTGTATAATAAAATTGCAATTGCGCTGGATTTTTCTGAGAACGACAAGAAACTAATCAGTTATGCGATAGGCCAGGGAAATCAAGGTTCACAATATATCCTGGTGCATATAGTTGAAAGCGCTTCCGCAAAATTATGGGGAAGCCAAAGCGATGACTATGAAACACGGAAGGACCAGGCACAGTTAGATGATTATGTTAACCAATTAAAACAAAAAGGTTTTAATGCAACGAGTCTTCTTGGATATAGAAACCGTGCGAAGGAGATTGTAAGGCTCGTAAAAGAAAGCCATGCGGATATGCTGGTGGTGGGCGCACATGGCCACACCGGTATTAAAGATATAATTTACGGCGAAACAGTTAACTCTGTAAGGCACGAACTTCGGATACCTATATTAATGGTAAATATAAAAGAGGAACCAGCCTCCTGAAATAATTTACCGGGAATACTTTATTCCTTTATTGCGACGCTTTGTTTAAGTTTTTGAATCTCATCAGCAATTTTTTTATTCCATTCCAGTTGCTTTTCAACATTGATGCTGTGGTTGGTTTGTGCATCATATAAATGTTGTATATCCATATTTTCTTTATACACTTTATCAAAAATAGAAGTGAGTAATTTAGTATAATTATCTTTTGTGAAATGCGCCTTCTGTATTTCATCTATAAATTTCTCCGAGCCGATCATCGTTAGATCAAAATGATGTTGCTCATGTAATAAATGATAGTCAGAATGTATTTGAGGCTTTTTCCATGAATCGTTTTTTGTAAAGAAAGTATAAACGCCAATGTTCAGGTAAATGCTGGTACCATCAAAATCAATCTGAGAGTCGAAAGCAAATCCTGACGCGGTAACAGCACCTGCAAAATAATTCTCAACAGGCCGGCCTTTAAAATCGGCCCATGTAAGACTGCGGCTAAAATCATAATAAATTGTATCACCTGATGTAGAAGATTTTCTATTTTCCATAAATGCATGCACCTTCACTTTTTGTGAAATACATACAGGGCTTATTGCAACGCAACCGAGTAAAAAAATGTAAATTTTATAGCGCAACATTTGAATGTAAATATGTTACAATTATTTTAGGAACGAACGAAATAAATAGTTAAAACCAAAATAAACGCCACGGGATAAAGGCTTTAATTATGCTTTGCATAACCGGCTTTAAATTTAAGTTCTCTCAATAAAGTCGGGTATTCAGCGTTATTATACATTCCAATAATTAAAGATTAAATAAATTGCTTAAATTGTTCCTTATACCATTACCAATATTTGAAAAACTAAAATGACGTCTTTCATCGCGGATGCTTCCCACTTAGAAAACTCAACAGAGTTTTTATGGGGCTTAACAGATACTGAATTTCGCTTTGTTCATACCAACCGTTTGTTTCAAAAACAATTTGGGCTGGAAGATGATAGATGGAAGGGACGTTTGCTCCATGACGTGGTTCAATCTTTTCAAATAGAGAAATTTCTGCACGCCAATAATGAATGCATAAATAATCCCGGCAAAACCATCTCTATAGAAATTCAGACAACCACCGCTACTAATGAAAATTGGTTCAGATGGGAAGTAAGTGCCATTGTAAATAATCAAAATAATGTAACAGGAATCCGTCTCTTAGGTACGGATATTACCAAACAAAAAAAAGCAGAACAAATATTATTGCAACAGGCGCTATTACTTGATAATATCCCGGTCGCCATTATTTCAACAGATGAAAATTTTTGCATTAAGAGTTGGAACCTTAAAGCTGAGATGATGTTTCAGTTGAGACATGAAAAAGAAAATAATAATGTACTGCATGAAATCCGGCAAATTAATTTTATAAATGATTCAGAAATCAATTTCAAAAGCTCAATCACTAATGCTGGCTTTTGGAACGGCGAGATGGTAATAGAAAATAACAACCGTAGTAAATTTCATCTTATAACAATGGTGAATGCCATTAAAGATAAAGCAGGAAAGACCACGGGTTTTGCTGCAGCCGGCAGAGATATTACCAAAGAGAATGAAATAAAAAATACGTTTGCAGCTGGCCCAAATAACCCGCGTCCCGAATTAATAAAAGAGCAGAAGCAGTTTAATACTTTTATGGAATATGCGCCTGCTCTTGCGTGGATGAATGATGAAGATGGCATCCTGCAGTACATGAATACTTCATTCAAAGACACTTTCCATCTTTCAGAAAATAATATTGGCAAAAAAATCTATGACTATTATCCTGAATCTATAAAACCAGATTGTATAGCAAGTGATAAAGAGGCGCTTGCCAAAAATACGTGCATACAAAATTTCGAAGAGAACCTGAATGGAAACGATGAAAAAATTAGTTACCAGGTTTATAAATTTCCTGTCGGGGAGCACAACAATAAAAGACTGGTGGGCGGTCTTGCATTTAATATTACCGGGCAAATAAACGATAGAATGGAAATCATAAAAGAAAGAAGTCAATTTCAATCTTTTATGGAAAATGCACCACTACTCGCATGGATAACCGATGCTGAAGGTGTTTTGCTTTACATGAATACACGTTTCAAAAGTTCGTATTGTTATACGGATGAATATTTAAATAAAAAGATCGGTAGTATAAAGCCAATTACTGACAGAGAAAAAGCATTGCTGCCGCATAATGATGTAATAATTAAAAATAAAAGCATTGAGCTCTTCCAGGAATGGACAGACGAAAATAAAAAAGCTCGTACGTACAAAACTTTTAAATTTCCAATAGAGGATGTTGAGGGCAATTACCTGGAAGGTGGACAATCTATTGAAATTACCGCTGAATTATTAGCCCAAAGTGCCCTTAAAAAAAGCAATGAACTTTTCGAGTATGCCGGAAAAGCCACCCGTGATGTTATCTGGGACTGGGACCTGAAAGAAAATAAAATAAGGAGAACCGGCGGATATAAAAACCTTTATGGTTATGAAATGACTGATTTGTACGAGCCACATACCTATGAAAAAATACACAAAGAAGATATTACCCGTGTTTTAAGAATTGTGGAAGAAGCATTTAAGCGCAATGATTCCCGTTGGCACATAGAATACAGGTATCTCTGTTCGGATGGCTCATATAAAATTGTAATTGACCAGGCTTACATAATAAGAAATAAAAATGGCAAAGCCGTGCGTGTTATAGGCTCTATGCAGGACGTAACGGAAGAACGTAATTTACAGCAACAGGTTTTAATAACTGAAAAACAAAAAAAGAAAGACGTTGTTGATGCCGTAATCGCGGCGCAGGAAAAAGAAAGAAATGAGCTCTCTGCAGAATTACACGACAACGTAAATCAATTGCTGGCGGCTTCAATCCTGTATTTGAAAACCGCTCAAAAGCAGGAAGTCATTAAAGAAAATCTGATTACCCAAAGCCTGGATTATGTTCAGAAAGCGGTAGATGAGCTTCGTGGCATTAGCCGTAATCTTACTCCGTCAGAATTAAAAATGAATGGCCTTGGTGCAGCACTTAAAGTATTTGCAGAAAAATTGCATATACCCAAAAGCTTTGAAGTAAAACTTGTGATTGGAGAATTAAACGAAAATAAAATAAGCCAACCTCTAAAATTGGCTGTATATCGAATAGTTCAGGAAGTAATAAATAATATACTCAAGCATGCTAATGCAACTAACGTTGCTATTCATGTATGTGAAACCGGTAATAACCTGAAACTAACGGTAACGGATAATGGTAAAGGAGTTGACCTGTCAGCCATAAAAAAAGGATTGGGAATAATTAATATATACAACCGTACTGAAAATTTTGGCGGTTCAGCAGAAATTATATCATCACCCGGGAAGGGTTGCACCTGGAACGTGGTTATTCCTTTAATTTAAGTAATTCTATTACACCAATTTTATACCACGAATTACACGAATTTCGACCCGTTAATAGATGTGATGCATTTGAGCAGTTTGTATAACGGTGCAATTGTGTAACCTTATTTCTTCCGCAGAAATTCTTTTACACTGTCCACAATGGCATCAATTTCAATTTTGTTCATACATTTAAAATGACCTAACGGGCATCTGTCATAACCAATTTTACTGCAAGGGCGGCACCACAATTTACTTACCTGGAAAATTTTGCAGGCTGTTTTATAAGGATACATCCCAAATGAAGGAACTGTATTTCCCCAAACAGAAAAAACCATTTTCTTAAACGCGGCTGCAATGTGCATGAGTCCAGTATCATGGCTTATCACCAAATTAGACCTGCGCACAATATCAGCAGATTCGTTTAATGAATATTTACCACATGCATTGTATATTTTTATTGGATCAATACCGGAAATTTCAGATCCATTAGCAAAATCATCTTTCCCCCCTAATAAAATTATTGGGTAATCAATTTTGGCACATAATTCTTTTAGTTTATCTACAGGCAACTTTTTTGTAAAATGTGCCGCCCCGATTGCAATAGATAAAAATCCATGCGAATGAGAAAAAGGTATATCAGATTCTTTAACCTTGTCCTTTTCAGGAATAAAAAAATCCAGGCCCAATTCATCATTAACCACATTAAAAGCTGAAACGGTTTCCATATACCGGTCAACAATATGTTTAGCCGGCAACAGGTTGAGCTTAAAATTTGTGTAGATCCACTTTTGGGTATTGAGCTTATTGTAAGAATAAAACTGAACTCCCTTTAAGGCTTGTTTAATTCTAAGTGTACGCAGGTTAAAATGAAGATCAATCACTGCATCAAACTTTTCCTCTTTTAGAAGGTCGATGGTATCATCCAGATCTTCAGCAAGAGTAAGCACTTTGGTTATATAAGGATTTGATTCAACTATTGCTGCAAAATTTTTCTTTGTAAGATAATAAATACCGGCGTCCGGAAATTTTTTGCGTAAGCAGCGTATAACCGGCGTAGTTAGTACAATATCACCAATAGAAGAAAAACGAATGATTAGAAATTTTTTAGCCACGAATTACAACGGTTTACACGAATTAAACTAATTACACCGACCAACGATTTACATTTCAATATAATCAAGTTCTTTATGAAAAGTTTCTTCTGTTAACAGGGTAGCAATAATACTTATTATCATTACAACAATGCCGGTTATTAATCCGCTTAAAGTATAAGAAAAATAACCTTGCAAACCGTTGAAGAGTAAAAGCATTAACGGCAGGGATCCGCGAACCATGTTGGGGACAGTGGTGGCTGCCGTTGCGCGGAGATTAGTGCCAAATTGTTCAGCCCCCATGGTTACAAAAATGGCCCAGAAGCCTGTGGCGAAACCCAGGCCCGCAGCAATCCAGTACATACTGGAAGCAGTGCTGCTGCCCGTTTGCATAAAATACAATGCTATCATTATAATGGTAAGAACATAAAAAATGTATAACGCTTTCTTCCTGCTTTTCAAAAGCTGGCTGAGAAGCCCGGCTATTACATCGCCGACCGAAATAGCAATGTAAGCATACATGGTTGCTTTACCAGGATTAATGTCATCGGTCATGCCAAATTGCTTTGCAAACTTGTTTGAAAATGCTATAAGAATGCCGATGACGTACCAGGTTGGAAGACCCAACAAAATACTGCACGCATATTTTTTAAATCGTTTCTTATTATTAAAAAACATTAAGAAATTTCCCTTTGAAACCGTCCGTTCCATTGCTTGGTACATGCCGGATTCGAACACACTTACACGCATCAACAACAAAAGGAAACCAAGGCCGCCACCGATAAAATAACAAATTCTCCAGTCATATTTTTGGGAAATAAAAAAAGCGACTATGGCCCCCGTTAGTCCGATGCCGGCAACCATTGCTGTTCCAATTCCTCTTTGTTCTTTTTTAAGAAGTTCGGCTACTAACGTGATACCGCCGCCCAATTCCCCGGCAAGGCCAATGCCTGCAACAAACCTGGCCATTATATATTGAGGTACTGTTTGCACAAAGCCATTGGCAATGTTGGCAAGAGAATATAATATTATAGAACCGAAAAGTATACTAAGCCTTCCTTTTTTATCTCCGGCAATACCCCAAATAATGCCGCCGATTAACAATCCTATCATTTGAATACCGATAATCAGTTCCCCTTTTTTATCAATATCCGTTGCACTTAAGCCTAAAGATTTCAGGCTGGGGATTCGAACTATATTAAACAGGAGCAGGTCATATATATCAACAAAATACCCTAAAGCTGCAACTATTACAGGAATGGAAAAAACTGCAATGTGTTTTTTATTCATATCAAAACAAAGTCACTGGTTCTTAATTAGATTTTTTCTTAGTAATGAAAACTTTCCATATAACCGGGAAAGTGGTAACTACTATAATTCCTACCACAATTACTTCAAGGTGTTCCTTAAGGTCGAAATTAAACTGGTGTTGAATAAAAGTTTGAAGAAAGTGACCGGCAAATAACATGCTGCCTACCCAAAGGATGCATCCTACAATATTATAATAGCTAAATTTTTTCCAGTCCATCAAAACAATTCCTGCAACTATGGGAGCAAACGTTCGTACGAAAGGAACAAATCTTGCTAAAACAATTGCCTGGCCTCCGTTCTTTTCATAGAATTCGTGGGCCTGCACCAAATATTTTTTCTTGAAGAAAAATGTATCTTTTCTTTCAAATAAAAAAGGGCCACTCTTGCGGCCAAACCAATATCCAACAAAATTGCCAAGTATCCCTGCGATGGAAATTAATATCCATAATATAAAAAGATCTGCCCATTGATTATGTGTTTCAAACAATGCTGACGCTACAATACCCGGAACACCTCCTGTGGTTGAGCTGAAAATACCGGTAACAAAAAGCAGTGCATCGCCGGGTAAAAAAAATCCGGCAAACAGTCCTGTTTCTGCAAATACAATAAATAATATCATCCATAAACCACCATGCTGAATATAGAAATGTGGATTTAATAAATCCCTTATACCTATGCCTAAAATGTCTAATAATTCCACTTATAATAATTTTAATTTTAATTAGTAAGTTCACCTTCCCATTTACTTACAGCCGAGGTAGCCAAAGCATTTCCCAGCACATTCGTCATGGTACGAAACATATCACAAAAATGATCTATTGGCAATATTAAGGCAATTCCGGCAGGTGGAATATTAAACATGCTGCAAGTGGCCAATACAACAACCAACGCAGCCCGGGGCACACCTGCAATTCCTTTGCTGGTAAGCATCAATACCAGCAACATAGTAATTTGTGTTCCCAAATCCATTTGAATATTGTAAGCCTGCGCTATGGCTATGCTTGCAAAGGTCATATACATCATGCTGCCATCGAGGTTAAAACTATACCCTAACGGTAGCGTAAACGCAACTATTTTTTCCGGGCAGCCAAAGCGCTCAAGCTCCTCCGTTAGTTTAGGAAAAACAGCTTCGCTGCTTGTAGTGCTGAATGCAATTAATAAGGGCTGGGCTATTCTTCTTAAAAGGGATGGTACCCTGTTCTTTAATATTAAATAACCAACGGCAATTAATACAAGCCAAAGAACAAATATTCCAATCACAAAAAAGAAAAGATAATTGCCGTAAAATTTAAATATCTCAAGCCCGTTAGTTGCAATAACAGCTCCCAGTGCACCAAAAACACCCAGTGGAGCAAACTTCATTACGTAACCCACCATTTTTAAGATGATATGCGATACACTTTCCAATGCTTTTATTACAGGTTTGGCATAATCGCCAATGGCAGTTGTGGCAATACCAAAGAAAACACTAAAGATTACAATCTGTAAAATCTCATTGGACGCCAAAGATTGAAAAATGCTTTTCGGAAAAACATGCTCTACAAAATTGGTTAAAGAAAACTGGTGTGTATTCGACATCAGGTCTTTTGCTGCTGACGCATCGGCTATATTTAAATTTATTGCAGCGCCAGGCTTAAAATAATTAACAAGCACAAGCCCTATAAAAAGACTTACTAACGATGCGGAAACAAACCACAAGAGCGCTTTGCCTCCTATTCTGCCAACCGTTTTTAAATCTCCCAGTTTCGCAATCCCCACCACTAACGTTGAAAATACCAGCGGGGCAATAATCATTTGAACCAGTCTTAAAAAGATAGTGGTTAGCAAATTCATATCAACGGCAAAAGAAGCGATAAACGAGGCAGATGCATTCCGGTGAACAATATATCCCAGCACGCTGCCAGCAAGCATTGCAATAAGGACATAGATGGTAAGTTTGTTTTTATTTGCGGCAACAGGCTTTATATCACTCATATTAATTTTGCAATATAATATTTAAAATGAGTTATCAGCCCGGCCCGTTAAAAATTATACTTCGCTTTTATATTTTAAAAATTAATTCCTTACTTTTCCACCTTATTGATAACCAAAAGATATACTATACATGAGTTTATTTGTAACCAAGCCTATGAGCAGCCTTATGGCTGAAGCCAGTGATTCGGGTAATACACTAAAAAGAACACTGGGCCCGATAAATTTAATTGCACTGGGTATTGGTGCCATCATCGGGGCTGGCCTTTTCGTAAGAACCGCTGCCGCCGCTGCACAGAATGCCGGCCCATCCGTAACAATAGGTTTTATTATTGCATCTGTTGGATGTGCCTTTGCGGGATTGTGTTACGCAGAGTTTGCTTCAATGATTCCCATCGCGGGAAGCGCATACACTTATTCTTATGCAACAATGGGTGAGTTTATTGCATGGATAATTGGCTGGGATTTGGTTCTTGAATATGGTGTGGGAGCTGCAACAGTTGCTATTGCCTGGAGCGAATACTTTAATAAGCTACTTGAAATTTTTGGCCTGGACGTCCCCTATCAATGGTGCCACTCTCCTTTTGAAGTGTCTACCACGGGTATTCATGGCATAATGAATATTCCGGCACTATTTATAATTGTTGTGCTCACATTGTTATTAATAAGAGGGATGCAGGAATCAGCAGTGGTAAATGCGATAATAGTTATTTTAAAAGTAGCGATAGTGATAGTAGTAATTGCAATGGGCTGGCAATTCATCAAACCTGAGAATCATACACCTTTTATTCCTGCACCCAGCACTTATACAGATACGCAAGGCATCACTCATAACTATGGTGGCATTCTTGGAATATTGGGCGCGGCAGGAGTTGTGTTTTTTGCATTCATTGGTTTTGATGCGGTTTCCACTGCTGCACAGGAAACCAGGAACCCTAAGAGAGATATGCCAATTGGTATTTTAGGGTCGCTGGTAATTTGCACAATTTTATATATCCTCTTTTCATATGTACTTACAGGTGTTGCATCAGTTCATGATTTCAGAACCCAGGGAAAAGAAGCCTCTGTGGTATATGCCATAGAGCACATGAGTGGCTCAATGATCGGGGGCGTGTGGGTGCCTGCTTACAAATGGCTGAGCAATCTTGTAACGATAGCAATTCTTGCAGGTTTTTCTTCTGTAATTCTTGTGATGTTAATGGGCCAGTCGAGGGTATTTTATTCTATGAGTAAAGATGGATTGGTGCCGCAGGTATTTTCTAAAATACATCCTAAGTTTAAGACTCCTTATAAATCTAACCTCATCTTTTTAATATTTGTAGGATGCTTTGCTTCATTTATACCAGGTGACATTGTAGGAGATATGACCAGTATAGGAACACTATTTGCTTTTATATTGGTATGTGCCGGCGTATGGATTATGAGAAGAAAACATCCTGAAATTAAGAGACAATTTAGAGTGCCTGCGGTTGGCCTTATATCTACCTTAGGTATTATCGTTTGCGGCGCTATGATATTTGGTCTTGGCTGGACCAACTGGGCACGGCTTATTGGTTGGCTTTTAATTGGGTTTATAATTTATTTTAGTTATAGTCGTCATAACAGCAGGCTAAGAAACCCGGGCAAGTTTCCGCCTCCCGGTCATCATGAAATTCCCGAAGATATTCCACCATTAATATAAATTCTTTACATAAAATCCCGTTTTGTCAAAGGCGGGATTTTTTTGTTTTGCAACGGAGTAAAAAAGTAAATCACTTTGGTTGGCCTTCGCCATTCATTGGGGAGCGAACATTGCATTTGAATCTGCTAACTCAATTATCCCTACGAAAACTTTGGTACAACATGATAGAAGCACATGGCTGCTTGCAGCATCATGGGGATTGCTTCTTGTAATATTGGCCATGTTATACTTACAAAGCTTTTTAAAAAATGTTTGAAAACAAATATTGTATAAATCGTGAGAAGAATTCTTCATTCACCCCAAGTTGAATGCCTTAATGTTTAAAAGGCCGCTTCTTTATCATTCCACCCTTCGTGTCCTTGATGCTGCTCATAACTACAAAAGCATTCGGGTCAATCTTTTCGATTTCTGTGTTAAGGCGGTTTAACTCTAAACGCGTAACAACTGTATAAACTATATCAATGTCTTTTGCCTCACCTGTTTTGCCGAATCCGCGTTTGCCGTTATACACCGTTACGCCCCGCCCCAGCTTTTCAATTATCATCTGTCTTACTCTGTCGCTGTATGTGGAAATTATTGTTACGCCTGTATATTCTTCAATCCCTTCAATTACAAAGTCAAGCGTTTTAGAAGCGGATAAATAAGTTACCATTGAGTAAAGTGCAATTTCCATTGATAAGAAGTAAGCGGCTGCAGAAAAAATAACTATGTTTATTACAATTATAATATCGCCGATGGTGGTTCCTAATTTACGGCTTAAAAATATTGCTAAAACTTCTGTACCGTCAATAACGGCGCCGCCTCTTACCGAAAGCCCGATACCTGCACCCAGGAAAAAACCGCCAAACAATGCCACGAGCAAATTGTCGTTTGTTACATTAGGAAATGAAACCGTAGCCACCACCAAAGCAAGTCCGGAAATAGCAAGTGCTGTTTTTAGTGCAAAAGCCTTTCCAATAACGGTGTAGCCCAGAATGATAAAGGGAATGTTTACCAAAATTAAAAGAACATAAAGTGGAATTCGCGTAAGCGCAGATATTAAAAGTGAAATGCCCGTAGCTCCACCATCAATAAAGTGGTTGGTTAAAAGAAATCCCTTAAAGCCGAATGCAGCCGAAAAAATACCAAGCGTTACCAGGATAAAATCCTTAAAAAGATTGGTGACGCTAACTTTGAAACTTCTAAACCCTTTGGCAAGTTCAAAGCTTGAGTACATTTTTTCGGAGCCTGCATTGTTTCCTTTATGCCTCAGCGTGGTTTTAATTATTATTCGTTTCCAAAAAGGATTCATTGTGCTGCTGGTTTGGTTTACTATTAAAGTCTAAACTGCCCTTGTTTCTAAAAAAGTCCGGTATTGTCAATCCATATTTTAAAGGGTTTACAGAAGAATAAAGCTATTTGCTTGTAACACCGCAAGGCCTGCTACTATGCCTGCATATTATACTCTCGTGGGTAAACAAAAAAAATCAACCATGTTATTGAAACGTAGGGTGAAAAGCCTTTAATGAAGATAGAACAAAAGAAGAATATTTGAATGCTGCACAGGATGACCATCAAAAATATCCATAAAAGAAGGGCCACCCGCGTGACCTTTGTTTACAAACACCGGGGCAAGTTTACTATTGAACAAACTTTGGCAAATAAGATCGCTAAGGCTAACTAAAGTATATGTTTTTGTAAACAAGTACAGTGAACTACAGGATGCTCCCTTTGGCAAAACAGCCGCGTACGTACTTATTAATGTATTATACAACCGACATACCTGCATAAAAAAAGACAGTGATTACACTGTCTCTTAACTAACCCATCCATAATTATTTTAGAACGGAAGGTCATCCGCGGCATCTTCCATTTGTACGGAAGCGGGGCTTCCGGAAGTTGAATTATATCCTGTGCCGGAGGAGGATGAAGACGAAGATGACGAATAGGAACCTGCGCTACCCTGGCTTCCATCGGTATTACCTCCTAACAATTGTAAATCTCTTACCCTCATTCTTAAGGTTGCCGCCGGCTGGTTGTCCTTGTTCGTATAGGCTTCTGCTTCGGGCGTGCCTTCAACATAAACCTGCTTTCCCTTTTTTAAATACTGGGCTACCGCCGTACGGTCTGTCCAGTAAGCACAATTTACCCATGTGGTTCTTTCTTTTAAATTGCCCTGGGCATCTTTGAACTTTTCAGTGTGGGCTACGTTGAAATTAATAACGTTTTTACCATTTACTTCTTTTTGGATGCAATCAGCTCCAAGGTTGCCTACGATTTGTAATTTGATCATGACTGTGTTTTTTAATTGTTAATCGATGTATCTGAACGGCCTCATCTTAATTATAAAAATGAAGCGAAATCTAATGAATGATCACAAACCTAATTCATTTTCTTTTTTAAAGAGCTCACCTGGTCTTGCAGGTTACTAACCAAATTTACCAGCGAATCCACATCCCAACGCTGCTGTTGTGTTACTTTATTAATAGCGGCCTGCGCCTGCCATACTTCCAGCACATCGGCAGTGTGCACCTGGTAAGGCTGGTAAGCAGGATTATCGCTTACGAGGGTAAGCTTGTTTTTATTTTTGTTGCTTTTAATTACACGCTTGTATACAATGCCCTCACTTTTGCTTACCACAATATAGGCTGCATTGCTTTTTATATTTTCAATGTTCTCCACTTTCTCTCCTACTATTACACTGCCACTGGGTGTAGGCATCATACTATCTCCTATTATCTCAAAAGCCCGGTAAGTGCCGCCGGAAAGCATCGGCAGGGTAAAAGTGTTGAGCTCATCAATAAATTCAGTATCTGCATAACCTGCCAGGTAGCCTGCGGCAGCTTTTACCGGAACAAAATGAATGAGATTCCTATCCGCACTCATCATTTTAAGCTGGCGCCTTTTGGCCAGATAACTTGAGCCCTTAGATTCACTCAGGTCGTGCAATAAAAGTTCGTCCAGGGTCACTTTAAATATTTCCGAAACTATTTCAAGCACATCAGTTCTTGGCTCTGCTCTTTCTTCTTCATAAGCGCCAACGAGGGAACGCTTAATACCCAGTTTATTGGCGAACTCTTCCTGTGTCCATCCGCGTAGCTTACGCAAGTATTTTAAATTAAGTCCTGCTAATGCCATAGTAACTAATTTATTTAGACAAAAATACTAATTTATTTAGCTTGACCAAATTTATTTTAATTATTTTTTACGAGGTAATTTTATAAGGTTTAAGAAACCAGTTATATTTATAATTATGATAAAAAAACAGCTATTTAAAGAAATTCATAAACAAATTTCTATTATAGGTTTAATATTTGTTTCCAGCTTAAATACATACAGCGCTGATTATTTATTTAACCCGTCAATTTATTTCAAAATACAAACTATGCAACCGAACTCTCCTGCAGATACAATTATTAATGACAATAAAATTGCAAATGGCACACCTGTCTTAATATCTGATAAATTTTCTTTTACCGAAGGCCCCGCAGTGGATAAACAAGGAAACGTTTTTTTTACCGACCAGCCCAATAACCAGATATGGAAATATAGTATCGATGGGAAGCTTTCTCTTTTTATGGACAATACGGGGCGCTCCAACGGGATGTATTTTGATAAGAAAGGAAACCTTATTTCCTGTGCGGATGAACACAATAAACTGGTGGCCATAAGCCCATCGAAAGCAATTACCGTACTTGCTGATAATTTTAACGGCGAGATATTTAACGGGCCAAATGATGTATGGATAAACCCGGTAAATGATGATATCTATTTTACGGATCCTTATTATAAAAGGGATTACTGGGAAAAAGACCATCCTCATATAGCAGAACAAAATGTTTACTACCTGCAAAAAAATAAAAAGAAAGCAGTATTGGCTGCCGCAGAAATGACCAAGCCCAATGGAATTATTGGAACACCCGACGGTAAATTTTTATATGTTGCCGATATTGGGGCCAATAAAACGTATAAATTCACGATTGATAAAAACGGGAGTTTGATAAATAAACAACTTTTTGCCAGCCAGGGTTCTGATGGAATGACAATTGACAATAAGGGAAATATTTATTTGACAGGGAAAGGCATTACTGTTTACAATAAGGAAGGAGAAATAGTGCAGCAGATTCCTATACGGGAAGACTGGACCGCTAATGTTTGCTTTGGTGGAAAAAACCATGATGAACTGTTTATTACAGCATCTAAATCGGTATACATTTTACACACTAATGTGAAGGGAGTACAATAGCGCCGCTTTTGCTTTAATTCATTTAATTTACAATTATTCTATTAACTAATTGATCTTTAAAAAAAAACTAAACCTTACTGCCTTTGTTTAAGGCGGTAACTGCGTAAAAGAAGAGTACCAGCGAACCAATACAAATTAACGGCAGTAAAAATGAGCCAAAGATAGCCGCACTTGCCAGGAAAATAACCAGGGAAACTGCACAGGTAATTCCGATAAGTACTAAAAGAGTGATTAATAAATATCTAACAAACATAGGATGGTTTTAAACGGGTGATAAAGGGGTTATTATTATATTATAAGGCCAAAAATGTGCCAAGATAGCCGGGAACGGATGATAACATTTTTGAAAACCTTAATATGATTAACTACTCCTGTTAAGGTCTCCTGTTTTTACAGGTACAAAATATCTGAATTTTATGAGCGATAAACTTCCGAAATAGTATTTTGCCGGATTTAAGTAGAAAAATTTCTATTATTAAAACAATCCGTTTACTACAAGAAGCTATTTTTTTCGTAACTACTTTGCAATCGCTAACAGAATAATGTTGTATTGTACATTATTTAATATCCTTGATAAAGCCGTTGCTTTTTTTTGAAATCATCTAAACCACCGTATCGTGTAAGCATTTAAGAACGCTTACGCGATATTTTTTTATATAAACTTTACAGGTAACCGATTAGCCCGGAATTGAAATAGCTATAGTGCAGCTCTTGCCGGGGCTGGTTATTATGTTTATTTCTCCATTAAACGAGTCGATCCGGGGCATCCGCCTGCGTTTTACATGAAAAAATTGGACGTTGGTCCTGCTTTTTTCAATTCTCTAAATGCAAGTGCTGCGTTATCAATTTTGTCTTCGGTACCGGCAGCCCTTATACAATGCGTTAAATAGTTTTATCAGCACACTGCAGTTAACCCATCCATATGCAAGCAATAAAGAAATTATAAATAAACCAACGGATAGCCATGCTGATTATGGAAATGGTGTGCATGCTTTATCTGATTTTGCATAGGATTAGGTGAATTAATTCAGGATGCCCGTAGTTCTTCAGATAAGCCATTGATCTTCTCATTGTTTGCACAAGCGTGGAGGCGATCTCTATGAATTCAGATTGAATTGATTTTAACAGCTATTGCTAATTTATTTGGGGGTTGCTTCATCTTTGCCTGCCTTATTTTGTTTTATTAATGCAATTTCCAAAGTTCTAATTTTTCTACAATTGCTTATAGTAATATGTCACTCATTATTATTCTTTTTTACAAATGCATTCTCTTTGCTTTTTTCTTTCTCTTTTTTATAACCTCCATTAGAGCGTAACGATTGATCTTTTTGTTCCGGCTTTATTAATTCATCAAGGATATTTATGTCTTCGTTCAAGGGCTTGTTAATTTCCACTCTTTGCTTATAGAAATACCTTCTGAATAAAATGAACTTACCGGTGACTCTATTAATCTCCCTGCTTGCTGCTGAACCTATAACTACAAAAAATATTACAAAATGTAACCGATTGCAAGTTTTTTATTAAAAATCCTTACCTTGGTGATTAAAGGATTAATGTTCCAGTAAACAAGCTGCATGAAAAAAGTATTTTTGAATTTTTTGCTGGGCCAGCCATTAATAATATTTGCCCAAAATGCTACTATTAAAATTAATGTTACTAAACCCATAGGACACATTGATCCGAAAATCTTTAGTGTATTTATGGAGCCGATTCACTTTAACGGGCGATTGCGGTTACTATAAGTTATAATAGTAATGAAGTTGTATTAATAAGTCATCCTGATGTTGAGCCTGCATATAACGAAACTACAGAACTGCATTTATCGCTTGATGAAAATGGGATTGCTAAAAAAGAATTGAATACACAAATGGCGTTTTAAAGACGCAATCGTACTAAGGAGTATAAACTTTATTATGAGTCACCATTTAACGGTAGCTATAAAAATATGCCGGATAAGATAACAAGAAGCAGTACTGATAAAGATATGGATATCGATGAAACGAAACTTCCCGGCAATGCACTGAAGTTTGCTTACATGGGTGGGGTGTTAGTGTGAGTGGGAATATAGATTAATAAGGCCATAAAATATTATTAATACATCCAAATTTCGTAGCAAAAAATAATGAAACACATGAAATACGTTTTCTCTCTATTTATTGCTTTACTGTTTGGTTCAGCAGTTTTTTCACAGGATATCATCAGCCAGATGCCATCCGTCTTTGATTCTATTCAAGCAAACATTCCGCATGGAAAAATTGATTCATTCAGTTACAAATCAAAAACGGTTGGCACTACAAGGCAATCATTAATTTATACACCACCCGGTTATTCAAAAAAGAAAAAATATCCTGTGTTGTATTTGTTGCATGGCATTGGCGGTGATGATAAAGAGTGGTTGAATGGCGGGCATCCCGAAGTTATTTTAGATAATTTGTATGCAAAAGGAAAGGTGGAACCGATGATTATTATAATGCCTAACGGACGTGCTATGAAAAATGACAGTGCCACCGGAAATATTTTTGCACCTGATAAAGTAAAAGCATTTGCGACATTCGAAAAAGATTTGCTGAATGATCTGATTCCATACGTACAAAAGCATTATCCTGTTTACACTGATAGAAAACATCGTGCTATTGCAGGGTTATCAATGGGCGGTGGACAATCGCTGAATTTTGGCCTTGGCAATCTTGATAGATTCGCATGGATAGGAGCGTTCTCTGCTGCACCCAATACTAAAACACCTGAAGAGTTGGTACCTGACCCTGCAAAAGCGCGGAAAGAATTAAAGCTATTGTGGATTTCCTGCGGAGCCAGCGATGGACTAATCACTTTCAGCAAACGAACACATGATTATCTTGCCAAAAATAATGTACCGCACATTTATTACATCGAGCCGGGAGTACATGAATTTAAAGTCTGGAAAAACGGCTTGTATATGTTTTCGCAATTAATTTTTAAACCGGTTGATACCTCTACCTTTTCAAAATATCCTGTAGTGGGCGCACCGGCTTCGACAAATGTAAGAGGTGCAGACTATCCGCAAATACTGGCAAACCACCGCGTAATATTTCGCATAAAAGCGCCGGGTGCTCAAAAAGTGCAGATTGACCTCGGAAGAAAATATGATATGGTGAAAGATACCAGCGGCTATTGGAATGTTACAACCGATTCTATCAGTGAAGGCTTTCATTATTATTCTTTGATTATTGATGGTGTGGCTGTTGCAGACCCTGCCAGCGAAACGTTTTATGGTATGGGACGAATGGCAAGTGGCATTGAAATACCGTTTACGGGTGGCCGTTATTATGCGCTTGGTAATGTAGCTCACGGTGACATACGCATTAAAAACTATTTTTCTACTGTTACTAATTCATGGAGGCAAATGTACATCTATACACCGCCGGCTTACGATTCTGCAGTTGACGTAAAATATCCTGTTTTATATATTTTGCATGGTGGCGGCGAAGATGAAACTGGCTGGGCGAGGCAGGGAAAAGCGAATGTTATTTTGGATAATCTTATCGCCGATGGGAAAGCAAAACCAATGTTGATTGTGATGCCTGATGCTAATATTGGCGTTGGTGGCTTTAACGCCGCTGCCATTGAAAATGGAATTAAGCTGTTTGAAAAAGAAATGAAGCAAGCGATTATTCCCTTTGTTGAAAAAAACTATCGCACGATAAATGATGCTAACCATCGTGCATTGGCAGGATTGTCACTCGGTGGCATTCATACACTTTACACAGGTATCAACAACACAGATGTGTTTTCTTATCTCGGCATATTCAGTTCCGGATGGATAGTGCCAATGATGAATAAAACCGCTGATGCACAATATGCTTTTGTGAAAGAGAATGCTGATAAGATAAATGCTAACCTGAAAGCATTCTGGATTTCCGAAGGTGGTCCGGAAGATATTGCCTACAAGAACGGGCAAATCATGTTGGGCAAATTAGATGAGCTGAAAATTAAACATACTTATTATGAGTATCCCGGTGGGCATACCTGGCCTGTTTGGAGAAATGATTTGTACCATTTTGCACCATTGCTTTTTAGGTAACAGACAGATATTCATTCGACATTTTTAAAAATCTATAATCATAAATTAATCACTTAAATATTTGTAAAATGAAATTAAAACAGGCAATTATCTTTTCGGTAGCTCTGCTCGCAGGCCAAAGCATTTTTGCTCAAAATAATGTTGTTGAAGATTTCAAGCCTTCAACACTAAATCAACCGGGACAGGTATATCCCCAGGTGAACTCGCAGGGATATGCCCGATTTAAAATCAACGCTCCAGAAGCTGATAGCGTTCGGGTAAGCCTGGGTTTAGGAGGAAGAGGAGGTACGTTGCTTACAAAAGGAACGGATGGATTTTTTACCGGCACCACAGAAGGGCCAATGGATGAAGGTTTCCATTACTATCATCTCACAGTTGAAGGTGGTATTTTCAATGATCCCGGCACATTGAATTATTATGGTTCTACCCGTTGGGAAAGTGGCATTGAAATACCTGCTCACGACCAGGATTTCTATGCACTTAAAGATGTTCCTCATGGAAATGTGCAGCAAATTCTTTTTCCATCCAAAAGTACCGGCACTCAACGCCGTGCTTTCGTGTACACGCCACCGGGTTATGAAAAAAATAAGTCTGAAAAATATCCCGTATTGTACCTCCAACATGGCTGGGGCGAAGATGAAACTGCTTGGAGCAACCAGGGACATGCCAATCTTATCATGGATAACCTCATTGCCGATGGAAAGACAAAACCATTCATAATCGTGATGACCTACGGAATGACTAACGAATTAAAATGGGGCCACATGAAGGATTTTAAAATTGAACCTTTTCAAACGGTGCTGGTTGATGAATTGATACCTTATGTTGATGCTCATTTTCGCACACTCGCAGATAAGTCGCATCGTGCTATGGGCGGCCTTTCAATGGGCGGCATGGAAACACATTTGATTACGCTGAATAAACCTGATGTATTCTCTTATTATGCTTTGTTAAGTGGAGGCATTTATACGCCCGATGAACTTAAAAATAAATCAAAGCCTAAACTTATCTTTATAAGTTGTGGAAGCCGGGAGAGACCTGAGGGCGTTAAGAATGCTGTAATTGCACTAAAAGATGCGGGTTATAATGCAGTCTCCTATGTTTCTGAAAATACAGCTCACGAATTTTTGACATGGAGACGCAGCCTTCACGAGCTTGCACCGGTGCTGTTTAGAAACTAAGAATTGTACTATTCCATTAATTTTTTTTATAATGAATTACAAATCTTTCATCCTTTTTTATTGCAACTATTTTAACCAGCGCAATCAGCTTTGCCCAACCCGATAATTTTACACCGACTTCTACGAATCAGCCAGAAAGCAGTATCCAAAGGTAAATGCTGAAGGCCGCGTTCGTGCCAGCATTGCGGCGCCCAAAGCAAACAAAGTGCAGCTTGATATCGGCGGTAAAAAATATGACATGTCAAAAGATGAAAAAGGAGTATGGACCGGCGAATCACTGCAGCAGGATGAAGGCCTTTTTATTACCAGCTAAATATAGACGGGGTTCCCGGGTTAACTCTGATGTTTTTGTTATGATGTGGGCAAATCAACTGTAAATGCATGAAAGGCCTGTACTGATAAATCCATTGTCATTCTGCAGGGTTGTTTTTTCTTTTAGATATCCTGTTATGAAACGGGAATCTGTGAATCTGCAGTCAGCATACCACGTTTCCGTAAGTTTTGCTTTAGTGGTTTGCCAGTTATTAGGGAATACATGAAAGTCACTTCTTCGGCACCCGTTTGGTAATTGTATCATCTGCCGAAGATTAAGTAAAAGTTCTCACGAAAGTTGTTACTTTTACGTATTTGTCACCTTTTAAAATTCGCCAAAACCCTTATTCCTTCTACGTTACCCGACCTGGATTCGAACCAAGACAAGCAGAATCAGAATCTGCGGTACTACCGTTATACTATCGGGCAATAAAATGCAAATGTAAGATGTAATGAAGAATTTTAAAAACACGTGAAAATTATTTCGAATCGATCAGGCTTCATACCTGTTTAAATTGTTTAAGATCAACATATTTCAACAATTTTTCAGTTTACCTGTAAAAAATATTCGCCAATGCTTGCAAAATTAAAAAATCAATTATACTTTTGGCGTACACAAGAATTCTCCTAACACTCCATCCCCTGAATTTCCAAATTAAGTTTATCGCGTTTTTAAAACAGATTTAATTATCTCCTTAATGATTAAATTTATTCTTTGTCCAACAGTGATAAAAGAATTTAAACTTACTGCATAATCCCAATTATCTAAAGTTTCCCCCAAATCCTTTAAAATACTTCTGCCAATTTTCAATTAGCATTATTCTGCTATATTATTTAGTCCTCATCCATAGAGTAAAAGCCCAAAAACTTTCAGTCCTAAGTATTACCAAGCTTATTTTTTAAACTCTAAATCACAAGAAAATGAAACGAATTTTACTTAGTACCAGCGTGCTTATATTATCTTTTGGGGCTTTCTCGCAAACTTTGTGCCCCACACAATTTTTAAGGAATAATGGTAACTCCGGCCCATGTGCTTCACACATCAGGCTTTATTTTGCCAGTTGTCCATCTTCAGTTCCTACCCTGGACTCCATTAAAATAAACGGCGTTTTGCAGCCAGAGACTTACAGTCTTATTGCCCAAACTTGTCACGGCAACAATGATTATGTTGATTACTGTGTAAGCGACAACAACTTACCTCCCGCAGGTCAGATAACGGTCTTCTTAACCTATCCCGGGGCTGCAGGTGGAAACTCAACAAGCGTAATATGTAATGTAGTTGAGGCAGGTCCGGCACCAGTAATTCTCACCGGATTTAGTGCTCAGCGCAATAATAAAAATGACGTGGACATTACCTGGCAGACAGCCCAGGAAATCAACTCCAGCACTTTTGAAATTGAAAGATCGTATGATAATATTTCTTTTGAAAAGATTGGTTCTGTAAAAGCAGCTGGTAATGCAAGTATTTCGAGATCTTATTCTTTCACAGATAATTCAAATAACAGCAAAAAAACAAGCCTGTACAGAATTAAGATGATTGACATTGATGGTTCTTTTGCATACTCGCAAACAAAATCTGTGAAGGGCTCTAACGTAACTACAGACTTTTTAATTTATCCCAATCCGGGTTATGCGAATTCAAAAATTACAATAAGTCAATTAAATGGCCCTGCAATTATTAAATTCTTTGACCTTTCAGGAAGAGTAGTTAAAACTGTTTCCTTGGAAAATTCAAATAGTACGGAAATAAGTGATTTACAAAAGGGCTCTTATTTTGTACAAATCACCGAAAAAAATTCCGGTATTACACAGGTTAGAAAACTATCCGTTATAAACTAATTTTTTTCTTCCTTACAAAACCAAAACCGTCTTTTAACCGAGGCGGTTTTTCTATTACAAAAATGTATTGGCTATTTTTAATTGCCGGTCCCTCCAAAATCTTAAAATAATCTTCTATAACGCCTGTCGAACAGGTAATTCTTTCAAAATTATTTTATGTTTTATCTTTAGTGTTGTATTTCTCCATTAAAAATTCTTTCTCACTTTCTTTTAACAACTGTTCTTTTATATTATCCGTAAATATGAAAAATATTATAAAAATGAAATCGGCAACTGGATTATTATTTATCACAACTTTAATGATGGCGCTCACTTCATGCGCTCAAAAATCAGGAAACAAACCCATGCAAACTGGTTTAAAAAAACAAGATCTTTCCAAATACAGCAAAGCCTATTTTGCTGCAGGCTGCTTCTGGCACGAAGAAGCTTTATTTGAAAGTGTGAAGGGCGTAAAAGAAGCAATATCAGGGTATGCCGGGGGCACCACACGAAACCCAACTTATGAAGATGTAGAAACCGGCAATACCGGCCATGCTGAAAGCGTTGAAGTCTATTACGATCCTTCACAAATTTCCTATGAAACTTTATTGAAAGTATATTTCGCTGGTCAAAATCCAACGCAGGTAAATGGCCAGGGCCCTGACCTTGGCACACAATATCGCTCTATCGCTTTTTATACCAACGATACCGAAAAAAAAGATATTGAAAATTATATTCAGCAAATGACTGCCTCGGGGAATTATAAAGCGCCTATTGCTGCACAGGTTATGCCGTTGAAAAAGTTTTGGATAGCTGAAAATTATCACCAGGATTACATCGCCCACCATCCTGACCAGGGTTATGTTCAAGCCGTATCTATTCCCGAGATCAAAGCTTTTCAAAAAGAATATCCGCAGTTAGTTAAGCCAGATCATATGTTTTGACGATTTTTATTCTAATTGAAAACAGAAGTATGTCAAAGGTGTCAGGCCATTAAAAACTCTTTTTAATTCTAAGATTCTCAACGAGTGGCCGGACACCGTTAGGTTCACTAAAACTTGCTGGCAAGTCGAAGGTTCTTATCAAATGGCCACACACCTGCCCTGAACAAGAATCAAAAAAATCAATACTTTTATTGTTATGAATAAACCCTTAGCTGTACTTCTTTTTGTTATTTTGATTTTTCCTTCTACCAATTCATTCGCTCAAAAAACGGATAAAAATTTACAAGCAAAAATTAAAGACCTACTCAAGGGTTTTCATGGTGAAGTAGGTGTATATGTTCATGACCTTAAAAAGAATAAAACGGTTTCTATAAACGCAGATTCAATTTTTCCAACAGCAAGTATGATAAAAATTCCAATCCTCATCGGCATTATGGATAAAATTGAAAAAGGTGAATTGCAATATCACCAGCCATTAATTTATAAGGATTCGCTTTTATATGCCGGTGAAGATATTCTTGGTTCATTTAAAAATGATGAGAAGATTGAAATGAGTAAAGTAATGATGCTGATGCTTACCATGAGCGACAACACGGCAAGCCTTTGGCTGCAAACGCTTGCCGGCACAGGCACAAGAATAAATGAACTGATGGATAGCCTTGGCATGAAAGTAACACGGGTAAACAGCAGAACTCCCGGAAGGCAAGCCAACCAGGCTGGGTATGGATGGGGGCAAACAACACCTTACGAGATGGCAACGTTAATGGGGAAAATTGTAAAAGGAGATATAATTAATAAAGAGGCCAGCGCAAAAATGCTTCGTTTATTGGGAAGAAACTATTGGGACGAAGAAGCTATTTCTCAAATACCAACGGATGTTTTTATAGCCAGCAAAAGCGGAGCCGTAGACGAAAGCAGGAATGAAGTTCTTTTTGTAAATGGCAAACATTGCCGTTATATTTTTTGCATTTGCACCAATCATAACCAGGACCAAAGCTGGGAACATAACAATGAAGCATGGGAATTGACGAGGAAACTTTCTAAGATGTTATGGAGCAGATATAATTAAATCACCAATTAACTTTCCTCTAGTTAGCTCATAGATTATACTTACCAGCAACTAATAACGAATACATAATCTTCATTGCTTATTTTTACAAAAAAATCATTTTATGCAGGTACTACTTGTAATACATAATTTATTAAGATGGCTGATTATAATTTTTGGCTTTTGGGCCGTAATTAGCGCCATTAGCGGATTGGGGAGTAAGCGGGAGTTTACACCGTTAGATGGCAAAAGTAATTTCTTCTTCATGCTAAGCATGGACATACAATTGCTCGTTGGCCTCGGCCTTTACTTTACCGGCGTGTGGTTCGATCAATTGAAGCACCTGGGCGATGCAATGAAAGATGCCAATCTTCGGTTCTTTACCATGGAGCATGAAGTGATGATGGTTATTGCATGGATACTGGTGCATGTCGGCAGGACTAAAGTAAAAAAAGCAACTTTGTCGTCTTCTAAATTTAAGAAGGGCCTTTTATTTTTTGGAATAGCATTATTGTTGATACTAATTGCTATGCCGTGGCCGTTTAGAGAAGCAGTAGCAAGACCATGGTTCAGGTGGTTTTAGGATAATTAAATAGAAATTGAAAAATGAGTGAAGAGCAGAAAGAAGAGCCAATAATTCTTATAACAAATGATGATGGTATAACGGCTCCGGGTATTCGCAATTTAGTGGAGGCCGTGAAGGAACTGGGAAAAGTTGTCGTGGTGGCACCGGATAAACCTCAAAGCGGAATGGGACATGCCATTACTATCGGTGTTCCTTTAAGGCTTAATAAAGTAGAAGACATGTTTGAAGGGGTTGAGTCGTGGCAAACGAGCGGTACTCCCGTTGATTGTGTGAAGCTTGCCGTTGATAAAATATTACATCGCAAGCCGGATATTTGTCTCAGTGGTATTAATCATGGCGCCAACCATTCTATAAACGTAATTTATTCGGGAACCATGAGTGCCGCAATGGAAGCGTCTATTGAAAGCATTCCTTCTATTGGCTTTTCGTTGCTGGATTACAGGTTTGAGGCCGACTTTACTGCCGCAAGGTTTTATGTGCATAAAATTGTAAAAAGCCTTTTGCAAACAAAAATGCACAAGCATCTTTTACTAAATGTAAATATTCCTTCGGTGCCGCTTAATGAAATGGCGGGTATAAAAGTTTCCAAGCAGGCTTATGCAAAATATGATGAAGATTTTGATGAACGCATTGATCCGCACGGGAAAAAATATTACTGGCTTACAGGAGAATTTAAAAATTTTGACACCGGTGAAGACACCGATGTATGGGCATTGGAGCATAATTATGTAAGTGTGGTTCCTGTGCAGTTTGACCTTACCAATTACCAATTGAAAAAAGAATTAGAAAAAACCTGGGACGTATTATGATATTCAAAAAAGACGATTTTATCTTTGGGATTTCTCTCGGGCTGATAGCGCCTGTAATAGGTTTTATGCTTTATAAGTTGTATAAATTTAAAGGGCTTACTATTTCCGAAATGCTGCAGTGGATGAAAATGAATCCTAATTTGATTTCTGCCTCTATAAGCGTTTCGCTATTGGCCAATGCAATTTTATTTACCATTTATATTAATGGCCACCGCGATAAAACTGCTAAAGGAATTTTTGCTGTTACTGTTGTTTATGCAATTATAGCAATGATATTTAAGTTTTATTAAAAACCGCCACATGTAGCCTGTAGTCAATTCTGAATTATTCCTTGTAAAACAAGAATTTTACTCCCGGTTTTCCCCTGTGTTGTATCGCAATTTAGCCACGAGCCTGCTTAGGTGTATTTCATTCAACCTAATCAATTCTCTTTATCTTTAAACCCTCATTACATTTAACATAAGGATGAAATATTACATAATAGCAGGCGAAGCTTCCGGCGACTTACATGGCAGTAATCTTATTAAAGAAATAAAAAAACTGGATGCTGATGCTGACATGCGTGGCTGGGGCGGCGATAAAATGCAAGCTGCCGGAGCTACGCTAGTAAAGCATTACAGGGATCTTGCGTTTATGGGTTTTGCGGAAGTTATAAAAAACCTTCCGGCCATAATGAAGAATTTTAAATTTTGTAAAGAAGATATTCAAAACTATAATCCCGATGTGGTAGTGCTTATAGATTATCCCGGCTTTAATTTACGCATGGCTGAATGGACGCATCAAAAGAAATTTAAAACCGTCTTTTATATTTCGCCGCAGGTGTGGGCATGGAAAGAGAATAGGGTGAAAGCAATAAAAAAGTATGTAGATAAAATGATTGTGATTCTTCCTTTTGAAAAACAATTTTTTAAAAAGTGGAATTATGATGTGGAGTATGTGGGCCACCCGCTGGTAGAAGTTATTGAAAGTTTTAAAAAAGAACATCCTTCTATAAAACAATCATCAAACATTATAGCCCTATTGCCCGGAAGCCGAAGACAGGAAATACAAACAAAACTTCCTATAATGTTGGAAGCTTCCAAAAATTTTCCTGATTATACTTTTATCGTTGCGAAAGCTCCATCGGTTGAAGATGAATTTTATGAGCCATTTCTATCCGGCTATAAAAATGTTGAAGTAATCTCCAACGACACATATTCATTGCTCATGAAAGCCAATGCTGCATTGGTAACTTCAGGAACGGCGACATTGGAAACTGCTTTGTTTGGCGTACCTGAAATTATTTGTTATAAAGCAAGTTCACTATCTTATCAAATTGCAAAACGCCTGGTAAAGCTGAAATTTATTTGCCTCGTAAATTTAATTATGGATAAAGAGGTTGTTAAAGAGTTAATTCAACATGAGCTAACGGGTGAAAATATCACCAAAGAATTAAATGCTATTTTATTTGATACACTTAAAAGAGAAAGAATGGAAATGGATTATGCTGATTTGAAAAACCTCTTGTCAAAAGGGGGCAACGCATCGGCTAATGCGGCAAAAAGTATTTATGAATTTGCAAAAGGTGAATGGTGAATCTTGAAGGGTCAACAGTCAATAAAGATAACGCTCATACCTCAAACCTAATACCTTAAATAATGAATAACTCAATTAAAATTCTTACTTCCGAAATTATTTGTAAAGGCTGGCATACGCTTAAAAAAGTAACATTTGAATATTTGCAAAAAGATGGAACATGGCAAACACAAACCCGGGAAGTGTACGACCGGGGTAACGGAGCGGTAATTTTATTATACAATAAAGATAAAAAGACCATCATCCTCACCCGCCAATTCAGAATGCCGACGTATGTTAATGGAAACAGCACGGGTATGATGGTGGAAGCCTGCGCCGGTTTATTAGATAATGATAACCCCGAAGATTGTATTAAAAGAGAAACAGAAGAAGAAACAGGTTACAAAATAAGTGATGTAAAAAAAATATTTGAAGCTTACATGTCGCCCGGCTCGGTAACGGAAATTTTATATTTCTTTATTGCTGAATATTCTCAAGACATGAAAGTACACGAGGGCGGCGGTGTTGCTCATGAGCAGGAAAATATTGAAGTTTTGGAAATGGATTTTAATTATGCTTTGAATAGGATTGAAACCGGGGAAATAAAAGATGCCAAAACAATATTATTGTTGCAATATATAAGTCTTCATAAAATTTTATGAGTGAGATGAGGAATAGAAATAAAAGAGCAAAACCAAGACTTTTATAATAAATTATTCACTTTGACAACTATCGAAAAAATTCCATCCTCATCTAACCGTTTGGTATCGCTTGACTTTATGCGTGGGTTAATTATGGTATTCCTTGCGTTAGAAAGTACGGGTCTTTATGAACATCTTGATAAAATGTCAGGCTCTTCTCTATTTAATTCTTTCATACAACAATTTTTCCATCATCCCTGGAATGGTCTTCATTTTTGGGATCTTATACAGCCTGGTTTTATGTTTATAGCCGGAACTGCAATGGCGTTGTCATTAGAGAAACAATACAAACAAGGAGCTAGCTGGAACCAGTCTTTTATAAAAGTTTTGAAAAGAAGCCTGCTGCTTTTCTTCTGGGGAGTGTTGGATTATGCAGTAAAGCGGGATGGTAGTTTATCATTCGAATTATGGGATGTTCTTACACAGCTGTCTTTCACAACTTTAGTCACGTTCCTGGTATTCAGGTGGTCCTATTTTAGGCAAATTATCACCTGCATCTCGTTGCTGCTTCTTACAGAATATTTATACCGCCTCACAAATATTCCTGGTTTTAACCAACCGTTTGTTGATCAGCATAATTTTGGAAATTACACGGATCTGCTCCTGATGAATAAAATAAATAAGGGTGGCTGGGTTGCCATTAATTGTATCCCGACAGCGGTGCACACAATTGCCGGAGCGATGGTTGGTAAAATATTACTGCAAACCCGCAAAATAAAGTGGATTGTTATATGGGGCAGTATTACTTTAATTACAGGTTACCTGCTAAATATCATCCACCTGACACCCATTATCAAGAGAATTGCCACGAGTTCATTTACTCTCGCATCGCTGGGTTGGTGTTTGTTAGCCTATGCATTTATTTACTGGTGGATTGATATAAAAGAGCATAAAAAATATCTTTCCTTTTTTACTATTGTTGGAATGAACTCTTTATTTATCTATTTGTTTTTTGAAATTGTCGGAAGCCGGTGGTTCAATAATTATGTAGGGGATATCACAAATGGCTTAATGGGTTTTATGGCAACTCCTGAAAATATAAAATTGATTATTACATCATTAGCCATATTCGCACTCGAGTGGTATATGTGTTACTTTCTCTACAAGAAAAAGGTGTTTATAAAGTTGTAACAGATGGCAGGAATTTTACGAAGCGTTATCAATTTACATAAATCTTAATGAACGCTTTCCCTAAATAATAAAGCTTTTGAAAAGTTGTGAACTTCTCAAAAGCTTTTATCAAATCATAGCTCTTAAATCTAAATTACCATAACGATTTTCCCTTGTAATAATCGAGGATTTTTGCTCTCAACACAAAATTATATTTGGAAACAATTAGATTTATATTAGTTGCGTTTAAATTATTTTTTGCAATCAAATAAATATCAGAAGTAATAGCTCCCGCATCAAACTTCGCCTGTGCTGCTTTAAAAGATTCAGTGAAAGATTGCACCTGGTCAAGCAGGATTGAGTATTTATTCGATGTGTTTTTAAAATTAACATATGCCTGCTCTATCGACTGCTGCAACAGGGTTTTAGTATTTTGCTCAACAAGCTGTGTTACCTTAAATTGAATTTTTGCCGTACGAACCCTGCTCCTGGCCCGCGCTCCGTTAAATATCGGGATTGACAAGCCAAGTCCTACATATTTCGAAAGATTATTATTGAACTGGGTACCGAAAGAAACTTTTTCGGTGTTATAAGTATTTTGCTTCGTCATCACAGGGATTTGCGAGCCATTCACAATTACATAATCATTAGAAGCAACATCCTGGGAATTTAACAAGATAGAGTTTGTAATAGCACTGGAATAATTACTTCCTATACTGCCATTTAATGACAATGTTGGATACAATTGGCCCTGCAATGCACGGACATATTTTTCCGCACTTTCCGTACGGAAATGAACTGCTTTTATTTGAGCAAATTGTTGCAATGCTGTATCATAAATTTTAGATGGATCAGCTTCATAATATAAATTAAACACATCTTCCGAAAGCCGTTCTACTTCAAGACTATCGCTATAAGGTATATTAAGCAACTGTGCAAGAGAAAGCTTTGCCACAGCGATTGATGCGACATTATCAGCAATATTTAACTGATCTGTGCCTAATTGTCCTTTTAAAGTATAATAATCAGATGGAGAAATAGAACCCGCTGCATTTTTTAAAGAGTCTATGTCTACTTGACGACGCGTCGCTTCTTCCTGTAGTCTGGCATTTTGCAATAAATCTTCTGCGCTTAATACATTCAAATAAGCCAGGATAATATTAATAGTTAGATTATCCTTCGACTGCTGCAATTCCATCTTTGATGCTTCATAAGCTAATGCATTTGATTTAATGTCGTTTTGCAACGCAAGGCCATTGAATAATGTAACATTAGCGGTTATCCCATAATTAGAAGAGTTAATATTTTGATTGATAAATGCATTAGTAATCGGGTCATTGGTTCTGCCTGAATTGATGCCATAATTAGCAGATGCATTTACATTAGGCAGCATACTAAGCTTTGATTGTTGCATGGTAATGTGTGCCTGCTGGCTTGAAAGATCGGCTTTGTTTACGTCAATATTGTTTGCAATACCCATTTCGATTGCCTGCCGTAAGGTTAGTTTGCTTTGTGCCTTTACAAAACTTATTGTCAGAAGAAAAAATATTATTGAACAAATTCTTTTCATTTTCGTGTAATCGTATTAGTTAGTAATTTTATTTTCGTTTAATTTTTTAAGATTCTTTTTCAATTCTTCCATCTAACAGGTGAATAATTCTCGACCCATAAGCCGCATTTTTTTCTGAATGCGTAACCTGTACGATAGTAACGCCTTCTTTGTTCAACTCAGTAAAAATTTCCATAATCTCCTCCCCTTGTTTTGAATTTAAATTACCCGTTGGTTCATCCGCTAAGATCAATTTTGGCTTCACGATCAATGCCCTTGCAATTCCCACCAGTTGTTGCTGGCCACCGGAAAGGTTATTCGGAAACAAATCTTTTTTACCCACAATCTGGAAGCGGTCCAGCATATCAGCAACCATTGCTTTTCTTTCGCCGGATTTTATATTTTGATAGATTAGTGGTGTTTCAATATTTTCATAAACCGTAAGCTCATCAATTAAATGATATGCCTGGAACACAAAGCCGATATGGCTTTTATAAATTTCCGAACGTTGCTTTTCTTTAAGCTTAAACACGTCCTGGTCCATGAAAATATATTCACCTTCGTTAGCTTCGTCGAGCATGCCCATTACATTAAGTAAGGTTGATTTACCCGATCCGGACGGCCCCATAATAGAAAGAAATTCTCCCTGTTTTATATTAAGATTAATGTCTTTTAAAATAAAGGTGCGGTTACTTCCTGTATTAAACCATTTGTAAATATTTTTTAGCTGAATCATTTTGTATTTTTTTGTTTAGAGTCTAAAGTTCAGAATTTAAAATTATAGTTACTCTGAATTTTCAACCTTCATACCAATGATGTATACCATTGATACAGAACGATTTAGGGCAAATATTAATCCGTCATGTGTCCGATTATGAACACTTCATTTAAAAAGCGGACAGTTTGACAACGGGTTTCTCAGCTATTCCCTGAGTCCGGAGATGGCGTATAGTCAAACAGCGTATCATGATAACAGGGTCAAAACTGACAATTCGGAAATGCAAGGCACATAACTCGCAGTCATTAACGCATTAGTGGAAGAAGTTATAAATTAATAATACCGGGAAATCTCTATTGTTGCCACACTTTTTTATCTCCTGGTACATCAATGAGGTTGTATGTAACTACAGGCTTAAATTCATACTGAAGCCCTTTTTTTAATCCATCTATCGTTACCCGGAAATCTCCGTTTGATCCAATGGGAACTTTGGCTGAATGTATCCAGGGTCCTGCATACAGATCTTCGGTTTGGCCATTGTAAACACGATACCAGAATGAAGCCCTCATGTTTTTATCACCGCGGTAATTATTAACTTTACCATTTAATATGGCCTTAGTATTTGATGCAGACTTTGCACTTAAAGTATTTACCTGCACTGCGTGGATTGCAGGAGACACGTTTTCAATTTTAATAACAACCGGGTTCGGCCAATGGTGATCATCGTAAATGCGTTGAGTTTTTACAACAGATAATACCAGGCCGGTATCAGTTTGATTAAACATACAACTAACATCTTTACCCGGTCGGTATTCCTGTATCAAACTATTTTGGCCTAACACGCTCACTTTTGTTGCTGCACCTGCATACACTGAATGTAAGGTAAATGACCTTCGGTCACCTTCCTTCCAGGAAGCAGCGTCTGTCACAATAACGTATACCGTTTTATTATCAAGGCTTTTCGTGTACCATATATTTTTTTCATTGGTGATTACCCATGGACGCACGCTATCAACAGCCTCCCGGTTAACAAAATACCAGGCCGCCATTTCCCGCAACCTGCCCTCTTGTTCATCAGCTATTTCGCCGTTTGCTTTCGGTCCAATATTCAATAAAAGCGAACCTCCCTTGCTCCTTGCTTCAATTAGTAATTCGATAAGATTAGTTCCGGATTTATACCTGTCGTTAGTAGGCTGATATTGCCAGGCTGTGCCCATAGTAATGCAGGATAGCCATGGTTCATTCATGGTTACTCCGGGTAACATTTGTTCGGGTGTTTTTAAGGCACCTCTTGTTATTAAAATATCGGGCTGAAGTTTCCAACAGGTCTCTTTGACAATTTCTTTTGGCTCTCCATCAATAAACAACAAATCAATTTTGCCATAATTGGTCATTAATTCTTCACACTGTTTCCTAGTAAAATCATCATACTCCTTTCTAACTGCATGGTTCATTACAACATTATCGCGACTGATAGGAAGATGATGTTTATACAGGAAGTTGAAATCTTCAGGCGAAAAATAAAACCCAACCTGCAGGCCAGCCCTGCGTGTTGCCTCCACCATTTCGCGGAGAATATCTTTATGATATGGTGTATTCATAACATTAAAATCAGTCGTCTTCGTATCCCACATGCAAAATCCCGAATGGTGTTTTGTAGTGAACATGATATACTTCATGCCAGCCAGCTTTGCCAGCGTAACAATTTCGTCTGGATCAAATTTTTTAGGATTAAATACGGCGGGTAATTCTGAAAAGTACCGTTGCGCGTAATCGTTAGACGCCCCAACCAGTGAGTGGCTGATCACGATACCCAGTGATACATCTACACCAAAATGAATAAACAAACCATCATCGGTATTTTGAAGCCATTCTTCCCGTTCGGGCTTATTGAGATTGTAGTGACTGGAGTCGTTGTCAGTTACAACATCATTTTGCGCAAAACAATTGCATGATAAACAAATGGAAGCATACGCGAAAATATTAATCAATAGTTTCATGGTCATTTCTTGCTAATGTAATAAAAAAGAGGGTAGCATTAATGCCCTCTCGTGTTTTAACTTAGGATTGCTTGCTTATGAGAAATTTAAAAATTATTGTTTGTCCCACCAAACTCTTGTCAGCAAATCGTCTTGGTCCTTGCTTGCCTTTTGAATCGTTAAATTAAACTTTTATTATTTGGATCGTTCCACTCATTCTGATTTTAAACTCTTCACCGGATTGGATAAAGCAACTTTTACGGAATGATAACCTACGGTGCATAAAGCAATGAAGGCTGTAACGAAAGCTGTTACAATAAATATATATAGCTGAACAGGTATGCGAAAGGCAAAATCCTGCAACCATTTATTTCCGGCCCACCATGCGAGAGGAATTGCGATAAGTATAGCAATACCTATTAACTGCAAAAAGTTTTTTGCAATAAGAAAAGTGATACTGCTTATGTCGGCTCCCAACACTCGTCTTATCCCTATTTCTTTTGTTCGTTGAACTGTTGTAAATGCCGCAAGGCCAAATAAACCTAAGCATGCAAGTACAATGGCAAGCGTTGCTGCTACGCCAAGCAATAACGAAGAGCGTTGTTCAGCAAGATATAAGTTGTTATAATCATCATCAAGAAAATGGTAAGTAAATGGTCTTCCGGGAATACGTTGCTTCCAAACTGCTTCAAGTCTCCCTAATGTCGCTTTCATATCGTTGCCGGCTAGACGCAACATGAAGGTGCGCGAAAAACCACGCCCAAGAAAAATAAGCAAAGGCCCAATCGGCTCATGCAAGCTGCTAAAATTAAAATCCTTTATCACGCCGATAACCGGCCCGGTGACTCCTTTTGAAATAATTTTACCTATCGCTTGCTCCGGTGTCCATCCTATTGTCCTGGCCAGCGTTTCATTAATAATATAGGGTAAATGATAATTAGCATCATTATTATTAGTGTCCATCATTGCAAAGTCTGATTGCTGAAAATCGCGGCCTGCCAGTAATTGCATCTTCATTGTTTTAGTAAAATCCAAATCAACAGGCATCGCATTTAATGAAATGTTATGCTCTCCCCTTTCATCAATTGCAGTAATTCCATCTCCCCATTGGACATGTTCAGGAGTTTCATAAGAAGCAGTAACAGCGGTCACTCCCGGCACCAAAGCTAAAGCATTTTTTATGCTCTGAAAATCCTGCAACATGTTGCCACCTATTGGCAGCACAACAACATGGTCTTTATCATAGCCCAAATTTTTCGTCTGCAAATAATGCATCTGCTGTAAAATGATAACGGTATAAATAATCAGGAAAACCGAAATACCAAACTGTGCAACGATCAATACTTTTCTTAAAAAATTATTACCACCCGTAAACGAAAATCCCTTCTTTAGCACACCTATAACTTGTGTTCCTGATAAAACCAAAGCGGGATATAGTCCTGCAAAAAAACTTACCAGTAAAGAAAATATTACCAGGGTAACAATCGGCAGAGGCTGTAATAAGTTGCCTGCATTAAATTGCCTGCCGGTTATCGCATTAAAATAAGGAATTAAAAATATGCTTGATAGTAATGCCAATGCAGCAGCTATAAAAGTAATGATTGACGATTCGCTCATGAACTGTACAAAAATCTGCCGCTTTGTTGCGCCTATAACTTTGCGAATCCCGATTTCTCCGCTTCTACCTGCAGATTGCGCCGTGGCAAGATTAGTATAATTGGCGCAAGCAATAATTAAAATCAACAACGCAATAACAGAAAACATATAAATGTAAGTAATGCTGCCGTTAGGCTCAAAACCTGCAAGAGATGAATATAAATGCACTTTGGTAAGCGGTTCAAAATGATAAGTTAGATAATCGTTTCCTTCCATGCGTGCATCTTTTCTAATGGCGGGTGTTTTCATGTATTCACTTACCTGTTGATGAAAAGAAGCGATACTTTTTTCGTCACTTAATAAAAAATAAGTGATCCAGTTAGCCGTCCACCAGGTTTCGTTTTTTACTCCATTGCCAAGATTATAAAACTGGGTTGCAAAGTCAAATTTTATCTGTGAGTTCTGCGGCACGTCTTCGCATACTGCAGATACTCTTAAATCTTTTCCGCCGCTGGTGAGGGTTTTACCAACAGGGTCTTCATCACCAAAATATTTTTTAGCCATGGATTGCGTGATAACAATTTTATCAGGCGCATCCAAAGCAGTAGCTGCATCGCCTTCAATAATATGAAAAGAAAATATTTTAAAGAAAGGCTCATCGGCATAAAGTATGCGTGGTTCATCAAATATTTTATCACCGCCTTTTACAACATTATGGCTTATAAAAGTTCGTGCATACTCCTTCACCAACGGAAATGTCCTTTTGAAATGCGGGCCAACTTTCGTGCCTGTAGTTGCTGTTTTATTTACTGTTCCTGCATTGGAATATTCCATCGTAGCACGAACAATACGGCCAGCGTTTGCATTGAATTTATCATAGCTCAATTCGTGATGAATATAAACGCCGATTAACAAACAAGCGGCTAAGCCTACCGTTAGTCCGAAAATATTAATGATGGAGTAAAGCTTGTTCTTACGAAGATTACGCAATGCCGTTTTAAGATAATTTTTAAACATTCTATTTTATTTATGATATAATTTTAATTTGATAATTTTCATTCACCGTTCACCATTTGCTATTCTGTTCTTAAATTCCTAACCGGGTTGGCAAGCGCAGCCTTAATTGCCTGGAAACTTACCGTTAGTAAAGCAATTAAAAGAGATATTCCGCCAGCTATTACGAATACCCGCAACGTAATAGAAATCCTGTATGCAAAATGTTGCAGCCAGGTATGCATAGCCCACCACGCAACAGGAAATGCGATTAACATAGCAATAATAATAAGCTTTAAAAAATCTTTAGAAAGCATACCAACAATACCACTTACTGAAGCCCCCAAAACTTTTCTAATTCCTATCTCCCGTGTACGTTGTTCTGCCGCATAAGTTACCAGCCCAAATAAACCGAGGCATGCAATAAAAATGGCAAATATTGCAAACGAGATAAATATTTTACCGGTCCGCTGTTCTGACAGATAAGTTTTATTAAAATCATCATCCATAAAAGAATAAGTAAATGGTTGGCCAACCGCCATTGCTTTCCATTTGCTTTCTATATTTGAAATTAAATTGGGAATATCTGTTGTATTTATTCTAAATGAGATGCTGCCGTTTTGCTCACGATACATTAATGCTAACGGTGTTACTTCATCCCGCAACGAGCTGAAATTAAAATCTTTTACCACACCAAGAATATGATAGGCAGTAACATCTTTGTTATTGTTGAAATTATTAAGATAATATAGTGTTTTATTAAGCGGATTTTTAAAACCCAGCAATTTTGCTGCGCTTTCATTAATGATGATACCGCTGGAATCAGTCGGAAAATCTTTTGAGAAATTCCTTCCTTCAATCATTTTCATGTCCAACGTTGAAATATAATTTTCATCTACGCGCCATATTTGCGCAGACACTGCGGTCTTTTGATTGAGCGTTGCATCAGGGAATAAGGGACTGTCACTGCGCCACTCAGAAGTTGGTAAAAAGCCGGTCATTGTTGCATTTTGAACGCCTGCCATCTGCAACACTTCATCTTTAAACACTTTAGCATTGTTGCCAAGCGGAAACGTATTTTTAATTATCAACACCTGGTTTCGGTTATATCCCAAATCTTTACTTCGTATAAATTTTAATTGGTTATAAATTACAATTGTCCCTACAATGAGTGCAATTGAAATAAAGAACTGGAAAACTACCAGCCCGCTGCGAAGCCAGCTGCCTTTAAACCCCTTCGACAGCTTTCCTTTTAATACCTCAACGGGCTTGAATGCCGAAAGAAAGAATGCAGGATAACTTCCCGCAATTACTCCAACTACTACCATTAATGCGATAAGAGCCGGAAATAACCATGGATTTTCAAAGACACTTGTTCCAAGTTGCTTACCGGATAACTGGTTAAAATAAGGAAGCATCAGCCACGCGATAATAATTGCCAATATCAATGCTATAAAGCTGATAAGAACAGATTCGGTAAGAAACTGTGCAACGAGAGATTTCCTTAATGATCCCAATACTTTCCTTACACCTACTTCCTTTGCACGGTTGGAAGAACGGGCGGTAGAGAGATTCATAAAATTTACACATGCAATTAGTAAAATAAGAACTGCTATAAACGAAAAAATATAAACGAATTCAATACTGCTGTTAGCGCCAAGTTCAGCTGTTTTATTCGAATGTAAATGAATACTTGTTATAGGCGTTAAGTGATAGGTATCGTAATTGCCACCCTTTGCAAATTCTTCCATATTAATATTCATCAGTTGCTTTACCTGCGGACCAACATATTTTGTAACTACTGAAGGAAACTGCGCTTCCAGCTTTTTTGGATCAGCACCTTTTTTCAAAACTATATAGGTATTGAAATTATTGCTCACCCAATTGTTTTGCCTGCTTTCATCGTTGGATGAAAGAGATACAAAAAAATCGAAATTAAAATGCGACTGTGATGGAATATCTTTTATAACACCCGTTATTTTAAAATTAACAGTGTCATTTATCACAAAATTTTTTCCCACAACATCAGTTGAGTTAAAATATTTTCTAGCAGTTGTTTCCGTTATTACAACGCTGTTCGGCTCAACCAAAGCAGTCTTAGGATCACCTTGTATCATGGGCAATGTGAACACGTCAAAGAGAGTTGAATCCGCATATATAACCTTTTCTTCATTAATGTTTTGATTTCCTTTCTTTACTAACAGTCCCCCATAGCCGCGAAAACGCACATATTGTTCTACCTGCGGGAAATCTTTTTTTAATACCTGGCCCATCGGGTCAGGCGCTACAGCCAACACAAAATGATTACCACCAAATTGTATATCTCCATCTACACGATAAATCCTGTCAGCCTTCTCATTAAATTTATCATAGCTCAACTCATCCGTTACATAAAACAGCATAAGCAGGCACGTTGCCAACCCTATAGCCAGGCCAGCAATATTAATAGCAGAAAAGCCTTTGTTTTTCCAAAGGTTTCTGAAAGCAATTTTTAAATAATTCCTGATCATGAGATTTGATTTTAATTCCAAAATTTAGCAAACTGAAATTTTATCATGGCTTTATGGTAAGAATTTATTTCTTCGCGATTGCCAATTATCAATTAAACACAATATCTATTTTTCCACTGCCTGCTTCCACCGTTACAGGAATACCTCCGCCATTCACAGTCCCTTTTATTTCTTCATTAGAATTTGTACCATTGAAATTTTCGAGTGTGCCTGTCGAAATTTTCATGGCAGATAATTTCAAATCAATGCCAATACTCTTTGGAATTTCAAGATTTACTTTTCCTGCAGAATTATATAGCGAAAGATAGCTGCCTAAGTTTTTAACCGACACATCAATATTGCCGCCACTGGTAGCCGCCTTCAATGCGCAGGTAAGGTTATGCAACGAAACATTTCCGCCGGATGTAGAAGCATTTAACTCACCGGCAATGGTTTTGCCCTTAACGTTGCCGCCACTGGTTGTAGCTTTTATTTTTCCGTTCAAATCTTCCATGTTAATAGATCCGCCGGAAGTAACTATGCTAATATTCCCGGATGATTTTTCAGCACGAATATTGCCGCCACTTGTTGAAACATCCATATCATCTTTGGAATTACTTAAGTTAATATTTCCACCGGAAGTTGCTCCTTTTGTTTTTCCTTCAAGAGCCTCCAGGTTTAAATTTCCACCACTTGTAGTAAATCCTTTGTTTCCCGAAAGATTTGCCAGCGAAATGTTTCCGCCACTTGTTGTTAAATCAGCTGCTGCATTTTTAGGTATATATATTTTAAAAGAAAAACTCAAAGCTTTCTTCCAATCCGTGATTCTGCGTTTTGACTTAGCCGTTACCGTTAGTTCATGGTTTTTTACGGAAACATCCAGGTCATAATCTTCATTAATTTTTGATTGAAGTTCCTCATCAGTTAACGTTTTCCTGTTGTTATTTTGCGAAACAAAAACTTCCACTTTCGATTGAGATGGATCAACACCTGTAACAGTAATGTTGCCGCCGCTGGTCTCAGCTGTAACTTTGCTGAGGGACTCACCGGCAAATGATTTCGTTAAATATGGTTCTGTTTCTGATTTGTTTTGTGCATTTACTGTGAGGCTTAAAGCCACAACCAGCAATAGAAAGAAATACTTTTTCATGTTATTTTTCTTTATAGTATTTTAATAATTTTTCTTCTGTCTATAATCCATTTTTAATTATCAATTATCACTTTATTCTATTCTGTCTTTAAAATTTTTGCCGGGTTAGTAACAGCTGCTTTTGCAGAATAAAACATTGCTGTTGCCGATGCCGTAATTACAATTACAAATGCAGATAATATAAATGGAATTACCGACAGGCCTGTGTTATAAGGAAATATCTGCAACCATTTATACATAAAATAATAAGCCACCGGGAATGCAATCAATGCAGCAATTAATGCCAGCCACAGATAATTTTTTGTAGTCATCGTAACCACCTGCGCTATACTTGCTCCCAGTACCCTGCGTATGCTGATTTCCTTTTGTTTTTGCTGAGTCGTAAAGGCAGTAAGGCCAAGCAGGCCAAGACATGTAATGATGATCGTTAGTATAGAAAAAGCTGCAAAAATCATTCCCCTCTTTTGGTCTGCAGCATATTGTGAATTAAAATCTTCATCCAAAAATTTATATTCAAATGGTAATTGTGGAAAATACTTTTTCCAACTGCTTTCTACCTGAGCAATAGTTGCTTTGATATTGGCCGGGCTTATCTTTAATTGTATGATATTACTATTGGGGCCGTAAAACAAAAGCAATGGGGCGATTGGATTGTATAATGATTTTTGGTGGAAATCTTTTATCACACCCACCACTTCCAGGTAATTGCCTGAAGTGTCACCGGGAAATTTTACACGCTTTCCGATAGCATTATCCCATCCAAAATGTTTTACCATTGCTTCATTCACTATAATGCTATGCAGCGTATCGGAAGGAATTGAAAAATTACGCCCTTTCTCCAAAGGGATACCAAGTGCGCCCAGGTAATTTTCATCAATTGAATAGCATTCAATTGCTTTATCAACATGACCGTTTTTAGTTTCTACTGTGAAAAGATTCAGGTTGCTGTTGGCGCTCCCCGGATAAGAATTACCTGTGCCCACTATTTTCACGCCGGGAAGGCTACGGAATTCATTATTCATAGCGTATATCTTGCTGCGCTCATCCTCTCCTGTATTAACAGTTACGGTCATCACCTGGTCTTTATTAAAACCAAGGTCTTTCTTTCTTAAATAAGAAAGTTGCGAATACACGACCCAGGTACAAATTAGCATAATCATTGAAATGGAAAACTGCAATACTACCAATGTACGGCGCAGGTTAACATTGCCTGATGCATTTGAAAGAGCTCCTTTTAAAATGCTCACCGGCTGAAACCCTGAAAGGTAAAACGCAGGATAGCTGCCGCCTACCAGGCCTGTAAACAACACGATAACCGCCAGCAGAATGATATTGAACGGTTGCAGCAATGTATGTATGGTAAATGCTTTGCCTGATATAGAATTGAAAACAGAAAGTAAAAGAATTACTAATAACATACTTAGTAATACCGCCATTAAAGCTGTAAGCAATGACTCCATTAAAAATTGTAATACCAATTGTTTTTTTGTTGAGCCGGTTACTTTGCGAATACCTATTTCTTTTGCCCTTCGTGCAGACCTTGCTGTTGTAAGATTCATATAGTTAATACATGCAATAAGCAGCATAAAAAAAGCTACTGCAGAAAAGATCCAGATATAAGACATGTTTCCGAGTTCTTCCGGCTCCCTCTCCAGGTTTGAATGAAGATGTATAGCAGTTATTGGCTGCACACCATACTGCATCTTAATATTAAACTGTGCAAAAAGCGGTTCGACATATTTTTTATACATCGAAACCAGCTTTTTGTTGAATGCCTCAACGTTGGTTCCGGGTTTCAGCAGCACATAGGTAAAGTTGTTGAAGTTGCCCCAATTGTTCAAGCCATCGTTCTGGCGACCCTTTAACAATGTAGATCCTGATATCAGCATATCAAAACGCAAATGAGAATTTTTGGGCACATCTTCAATTACGCCAGTCACTTTATATAAGTCATATACTGTCTTAAGTGTCTTACCAACGGCAGCGGTATTCTTACCAAAATATTTTTCCGCAAGGGATTTTGAAATTACAATGCTGTTGGGTTCATTCAATGCATGTGCTACATCGCCCTCCAGGAACTTATAAGTAAATATGTTGAAGACTGTGCTATCAGCATAATATACTTTTGTTTCGTAAAAACTATTTTCGCCATTTTTAAACAACGTTCTTTCCCTACTTATAAACCAGGTAGCATCTTCCACTTCCGGAAAATCTTTTTTTACGGTAGCAGCTACAGGAAGCTGCGTTAGTGTCCAGTTTGTATTTTTATCCCGTTCCTGTATATAAGAAACGATCCTGTATATACGATCAGACTTTTCAAGATAACGGTCGTAGTTCAGTTCATCTCTTATATAAAAAATAAGAAATAAGCTGAATGTAATGCCAATAGTAAGGCCCAATACATTCAGCAGCGTGTACCATTTGTCTTTTTTAAAATTGCGAAAGGCAACAAGCAATAAGTTTTTAATCATCGTCCTGGTTTTTAAATTTTCGTTTATGATATAATACGAATGAGATTAAACTTAGGGTTACCGCCCATCACTTTTATTTTAAATTTTTTTATCATTCCGTTCTTAAACTTTTCACCGGGTTAGCAACGGCCGCTTTTATTGCCTGGAAACTTACCGTTAGTAATGCGATTAAAATTGCAAGTACGCCTGCCGTTATAAATACCCATACACTTATTTGTATCCTGTAATCAAAGTCCTGCAGCCAGGTGTGCATTACCCACCACGTTACAGGAATAGAAATAATAAAGGCAATACTCACCAGCAATAAAAATTCTTTTGATACTAACAATAACACATTCTGAACAGATGCACCTAACACTTTACGGATTCCAATCTCTTTCGTACGTTGTTCTATTACAAATGCAGAAAGGCCGAATAATCCAAGGCTGGCAATAATGATGGCAATAATAGCAAAGGCAGAAAAACTTTGTTGTGTACGAATTTCACTTGCATACAACTTTGCAAAATTTTCATCAAGGAAAGTATAACCTAGCGGTCCTTCCGGATTAAAGGCGTCCCATTGTTTTTTCAGATCAGCCAAAAAACCTTTTACATCCGTCGTTTTTATTTTAAAGATTAGACCACCAAAATTTCCGCCAAGCAGCAGCATCATCGGGGCCACTTTTTGTTTCACAGAAGCATAATTAAAATCTGCGACTACGCCTACCACGTTATATTGCTTTTGACCTGAGCGAACGATTGTTTTCCCGATAACATTTTGGCCACTCCAGCCCAACTCACGTACGGCCGCTTGATTAATGATTACGCCGGATGAAGAATCCGTAGGAAAATCCGTTGAAAAATTCCTTCCCTGAATTATTTTAATACCCAATGTTTTCAGGTAGTCGTAGTCGATATGGTAAATGTTTCCATGAATTTCCGTTCCATTACCGTTTTCATCTTTTGGGTAAATTTCTGTTCCATCCATCATCATCCCCCCGGGAACATACCTTGAAATACTCGCAGAAACCACCCGGCTATCCTGCAACATTTTTTGCTCGAATGCATACTGGTTCTTGCCCAGCAACCTTGCATCCTGCAGGTACAATACCTGTTCTTTATCATAACCCAGCTTTTTATTTTGCATGAAATGCAGTTGCTGGTAAACGATTATCGTTGCAATAATCAATGCAATAGAAACAAAAAACTGGAACACCACAAGGCTGCTGCGTAAAGGTCTTCTGTGCGAGCCTTGCGTGTGTGCTGAACCTTTTAAAACTTTGATAGTATTAAAAGATGATAAGAAAAATGCAGGATAAATACCTGCCAGCAAACCAGCAAACATGCTTACACAAAACATTGCCAGTATTGATTTGTAATTGAGGAAAAACCCGAAGTCGATATTTTTATTCGCCAACTGGTTAAAGTAAGGCAACAATAAAAACAACAAGGCAAATGCACATAGCATTGCAAACAATGTAAGCAAAACCGATTCGGATAAGAACTGTAGTACCAGTTGCTTTTTTACAGAACCCAACACTTTTCGAATACCCACTTCTCTTGCTCTTTTAAAAGCACGTGCAGTGGAAAGATTAGTAAAGTTTACACAGGCAAGCAATAAAATAAAAATAGCCAGCGCAGAAAAAATATATACGTATTGAATGTCGCCGCCAGGCTCCAGCTCATATTTTGTATTAGAGTGTAGATGAATTCGTGTAAGCGGTTGCAATGAAAAAACAAATGTATTCACTGACTTCTGTACTTCTGCAAGGCTTACGCCCATATCATGCTGAACTTCGGGTACTACGTGTTCCGCTACGAGTTGCGGAAACTTTGCTTCCAGCTTTTTCGGATCAGCATTTTTATCTAAAAGAAGATAAGTATAAGGCCCAAGATTGCTCCATGTTTTATTGGTTATATGCCACGTTGAGAGACTTAAAAAAGCATCAAAATGAAAATGCGAATCATCAGGCACTTTGTCAATAACACCTGTAACCTTGTATGGATCTTTTCTTATACCTATGGCTAATGTTTTACCAATGGGATTTTCATCGCCAAAATATTTTTTTGCCAGGGTTTTTGTTATCACTACACTGTTCGGCTCCACCAAAGCATCTGCATCATTTCCCTTAAGTAACGGGATAGAAAAAAAATGCAAGAAATTGGAATCAGCAAAGGCCATGTGATCTTCTTTGAATTGCTTATCATCATACTGCACAAAATCACTTGCTGCGGAAACTCTTGTTAAGGCTTTTATTTCCGGATATGCAGCTTTCATTCCTTCGCCAACCCCCATATCTACATCAGGATATACCGCAACGTCGCCATTACCGGTAACAGATAAAATCACCCGGTAAATATTTCTTGCATCAGCGGGATAACGGTCATAATTTAGTTCGTTATAAACAAACACCGCAATAAACATGAAGCAAGTAAGGCCGATAGCCAGCCCGAAAATATTAATGAAGGAAAATGCCTCGTTCTTCCGGAGATTCCTCAAAGCAATTTTGAAAAAATTTTTTATCATCTGATTTTGGTTATAGACGTTTTAGGAAACATTATACCAGATGGCAGAAAAACATAGCTCCGCCATCCGGTAATTATTTTCAACCATCATACCAATGCTTTATTGCGTTGATAAAGAATAAGTAAGAAGATGGTCGTTATAACGAAAGTGTTCGAATATGAACAGTTTGATTTGAAAAAACGGACAGTTGAAATGAAAGTTGCAAGTTAACAGTCGATGATACTCCCAGCTAAGGCTACAAAAAATCGTTGAAAAAAAATTGAAAAAAAGTTTGCGTAGTTAAATAACTACATATATATTTGTAGTCAAATAACTACACAATGAATTTAAGACGAGATGTATTTCAAGCCATAGCCGACCCTACAAGAAGAGCAATATTGTTATTGGTTGCTTCACAATCGTTAACCGCCGGTGCAATAGCTTCAAACTTCCATACGGCAAGGCCAACAGTTTCAAAACACCTGCAGATACTTACCGAATGCGAGCTGCTTAAACAAAAGCAAAGTGGCAGGGAAATTTACTATCACATCAATGCAAAACAAATGAAAGAAATAGCCGACTTCATTGAACCGTTCCGCAAAATGTGGGACGAAAGGTTTAATAAACTTGAAACCATCATGAAGAAATACAAAAGCAAAAAATAGAATCATGGAACAAAAAACTAAAATCAATGCTGAAGACGGTAAACAGGACTTGGTAATTACAAGGGAATTTGATTTGCCATTGGAATTACTTTTTAAAGCATATATAGAACCCGAAATATTGGAGCAATGGATGGGAACGAAAGTGCTGAAACTTGAAAGTAAGAAACATGGCAGTTACGAGATCCAAACATCCGATCCAAAAGGAAATGTGGCTTTCAGTGCCAATGGTGTAATTCATGAGTTTATCCCGAACCGGAAAATCACGAGAACATTTGAAATGGAGAATACACCTTATGGGGTTCAGCTTGAGGTATACGAATTTGTACAACTTACCGACGACACCAGCAAACTCAATATGCACGTAATATATGAATCCGTTGCACAAAGAGACCAGGTGTTGAAGTTACCATTTGCACAAGGCATAAACTGGGCTCATAACCGTTTGCAGGAAATCGTGAACAAATTAAAATAAATATACAATGGAAAAGAGAAGATTAATTATCTATTGGGGTGCCACTACTTTATTGGCTTTTGGCATGTTGGTAAGTGGCTTACAACAAATATTTCACGCAAGGGGAATGATTGATATAGTTGTTCCGTTGGGCTACCCATTATATTTCCTATACATCATTGGTGTATGGAAAATACTTGGAGTAATAGCCATTATAATTCCGCGATTTAAGCTCGTAAAAGAATGGGCTTATGCAGGCTTATTTTTTGTAATGACCGGGGCCCTTATTTCGCACCTGGCCAGTGGGGACGATAGCTTGAAAGGAATTATTGGGCCATTTATGCAAACAATTTTTATTATTTTGTCGTGGTATTTCAGGCCTGCAAATAGAAAAATAATTTTAGCCGATCAATAAATGAATACAATGAATCCAAAGGTTGATTTTTATTTTGATAAAGAAAAAAAGTGGCAAAAAGAAATTGAGCAATTAAGAATAATTGTGCTTGATTGCGGGCTTACAGAAGAGTTGAAGTGGGGTTGCCCTTGTTACACCTTTGAGAACAGAAACATTGTTTTAATCCATGTATTTAAAGAATACTGTGCGCTGCTGTTTTTCAAAGGCGCTTTGTTAAATGATCCCGAAGGCATCCTGGTACAACAAACAGAGAATGTGCAGTCCGCACGCCAGCTCCGGTTCACCAATGTTCGTGAAATAACTACGAAAGAGCGCATTATCAAAAGCTATATTTATGAAGCAATAGAAGTAGAAAAAGCCGGCTTGCAGGTAAAATTAAAAAAAACATCAGATTTCAAAATTCCCGAAGAATTTCAAAATAAATTAGATAAAAGACCTGCGTTGAAAAAAGCTTTCGAAGCACTAACACCCGGAAGACAAAGAACATACATTTTTCATTTCTCTCAACCCAAACAATCCAAAACCCGTGAGGCAAGGGTTGAAAAATATATACCGCAAATTCTTGATGGGAAAGGTTTGAATGATTAATAATTACAAATGAAATAAGACATCAACCTTTCAACTTCAGATATGAATTCCGGCAAAACTCTAGTCGGCATCAATATTCATAAAAGAAATAAAATGTATGAAGAATATCTATAGTAATAAAAAGCAATTATCACCGGAACAAGTTGACGAATTACTCAGTACGCTAAAAAACCGTTTTGAAAAAAACATCAACCGCCACAAAAGCCTTGCGTGGGCAGCGATACAATCAAAGCTCGAAGCCAATTCTGAAAAACTATGGTCGCTCAATGAAATGGAAAGAAGCGGTGGCGAACCGGATGTTATTGGCATTGATAAAAAAACGGGCGAATATATTTTTATGATTTTTCACCGGAAAGTCCTAACGGGCCGCAGGAGCCTTTGCTACGATCATGAAGCGCTGGAATTAAGAAAGGAAAATAAACCGGGAAATAGTGCAATTAAAATGGCAGCCAATATGGGCATTGAGTTATTAACCGAAGAACAATATCGCAGACTGCAGCAACTTGGAAATTTCGATACCAAAACGTCAAGCTGGGTGCAAACACCAGCCCACATTAGAAAACGCGGTGGCGCCCTCTTTTGTGACCGTCGCTATGACACCGTCTTCTTATATCATAATGGAGCAGAATCGTATTATGCAGTCCGGGGTTTCCGTGGATCGCTCAGGATTTGAATTGGAGTTAGAGCGCGTCAGCGCAACGTCATCTTATTTTTATTAAACCAAAGCATTTAAAAACCTTCATTGTTTCTCCCAGGTTATTTTTTCGAATATGGTTTACCGTAAATCCCTCACCTGCCGGCAGAAAGCTGCCACAAAGTAATTTCAGAAAACCCGCGCTTTTTATTACAACCTTATATCCCGGTTTTAAATTTAAAGATTGAAAGAGCCCTCGTATAGTAGCTAAATATCACATTCACTTTTGTTTTATCTTCATCACAAAACGGCATAAATTACCGTACTTCGCAATACTTCGTTTGTTGCCGGTAAATCAATAATTTTTTTTATTAAAAGTGATATTTATTATGAATCGTCTTCTTTCAGTTTGTCTCCTGGTTATCGCATTCATATCGTTGCCCCGTAATAAGACAATGGCGCAGCAAAAAAATACTTCGGACAATTACCCCATAATTCCGTATCCATCGCATTTACAACCAGCGAAAGGATCTTTCATCATTAATCAATCAACTGTCATTTCATACGCTAAACTCTTTACTAACGAGGCCGAATACCTGCAAAAGTTATTACAGAACGCAACCGGCTATTCCATTAAGGTCAATACAGGTAAAAAATCTCCGGCCGGCGAAATTATTTTTGAACAAAAAAATACTATTATTTCAAATGAAGGCTACCAACTGAGCATCCATCCGGGGAAAATAGTATTGTCAGCAAAATATCCGGCAGGTATCTTCAGGGGCATTGAAACTATAAGGCAGCTATTGCCGGTTGCTGCGGAAAGCAAGGCTGTAAAGGCTCAAAACGTTTCTTTGCCTGCTGCAGACATAACTGATGCGCCTATGTATAGCTGGCGTGGAATGCATTTAGATGTAGCACGGCATTTCTTTTCGATAGCCTATTTAAAAAAATTTATTGATGTGATGGCTTTGTATAAAATGAATAAACTTCATCTTCATCTAAGCGATGACCAGGGCTGGCGTATAGAAATAAAAAAGTATCCCAAACTTACCGAAGAAGGCGCCTGGCGCACATTCAACAACCAGGATTCGGATTGTGTAAAAATGGCCGAAACCAATCCTGACATGGCAATTGATACCGAACACATTATTCATAAAGATGGCAAAACATTGTATGGAGGTTTTTATACACAAGAACAAATGAAAGAACTTGTAGCCTATGCTGCCAAAAAATATATTGACATTATTCCTGAAATTGATATGCCCGGCCACATGATGGCAGCTATTCGTGCTTATCCTTTTTTATCCTGCGACGGAGGAAGCAAATGGGGTGAATTATTTTCAACACCAATTTGCCCTTGCAACGAAAGCACATTCGTGTTTGCTGAAAATGTTTACAAAGAAATATTTTCCATCTTCCCATCTGAATATGTACACCTCGGGGCAGACGAAGTAGACCGGAAAGAATGGGCAAAATCAACAGCATGTAGAGAACTAATGCAAAAAGAAGGGTTAAACAATGTGGATGAATTGCAGAGTTATTTTGTAAAAAGAATGGAAAAGTTTTTTAATGCAAACGGGAAAAAATTAATTGGCTGGGATGAAATATTGGAGGGAGGTGTAAGCAAAACGGCTTATGTAATGTATTGGCGAAGCTGGGTTCCGGATGCCCCGGTTAAAGCAGCAAAAAACGGGAACTATGTAATTATGACGCCCGGTAATCCACTTTATTTTGACGGCATGCCCGATGCGCAATCAGTAAAAGCGGTATATGATTTTAATGTGGTGCCGAAAGGCTTAACTGCTGCTGAAGCAAAATTTATAATAGGCGCACAAGCCAACATCTGGACGGAACATATTCCTTCAGAAAAGCGTGCCGACTTTATGTACATGCCCCGTATGACAGCATTGGCCGAAAGACTTTGGAGCAATACAAATGACTATGATAATTATCATTCAAGATTGCAACAACAATTCAAGCGACTGGATGCATTGAAAGTACACTACCGTTTGCCTGATATAACGGGCATCGCTGAACAAAATGTATTTACAGACAAAGCCATACTAAATGTTAAAAGTCCGTTACCAGGATTACAAATACATTATACTACTAACGGTGGCATACCCGAAATCTCATCGCCGGTATTTAATAAACCAATTACCATAGAAAAGCCACTGGTTATTAAGCTCGCAGCTTTCACTAAGTCCGGGTCAAGAGGTGATATTTATACACTTCATTATAAAAAAGAACAATATGCAATTCCTATAATGCCTCCCGGATCATTAAAGCAAGGATTGAATTGCAATTATTATAAACAGTTTTTTAAAACCAGTACGGCATTGGCCGGCACGAAACCTGACAGTGTGTTTATCGCAAAGAATTTTATAGTACCCGCTTCAATTAATGCACCTTCTTTCGGCCTTCAATACAAAGGTTATATTGATGTGCCGCAAACAGGAATTTATACATTTTATTTAACCTGCGATGATGGCGGCATACTCAACATTGCTAACCGCGAAGTAGTGAATAACGATGGCCTGCATTCTGCTATTCAAAAGACTGGGCAGGTTGCTTTAAAAAAAGGTTTACAGCCTTTCCTGCTCAATTTTATTGAAGGTGGCGGCGGTTTTAAATTAGACTTAAAACATAGCAGGGAACATGAAAAGCCGGCAGATATACCCGAAAGCTGGCTGAAATATGAACCGGTTAAAAATTAAAATTTACTTTGCACCAGGTTTTAAAAATCTATTTTAAATGAAAATTTTCGAACGTTTCAACTTAGTATCCGGAAAGCGTCGCTTTTTTGGAAAATATCTTTTGCTGTTATTCTTTCTGGTAAATTTTTGTTTTCGGGTAGGCCTGTCGCAGAGTGCCGTTAGTTATGTAAATCCTTACATCGGAACCGGTGGGCATGGACATGTTTTTCTCGGAGCCAATGTACCGTTCGGAGCTGTGCAATTAGGTCCTGTAAACATTTCCGAAGGATGGGACTGGTGTTCAGGTTATAATTATGCCGACTCTACTATCATTGGCTTTTCGCATACACATTTAAGCGGAACAGGCATCGGCGATTTAGGAGATATATTGGTAATGCCCACAACAGGTGAACTCATCATAAACAAAGGTTCTTTAAAAGCGCCCGGCAATTTTTCTTTGTTCAGCCATGCCGATGAAAAGGTGAGCCCCGGGTATTATTCCGTTAATTTAAAACGTTATAATATTAAAGCGGAATTAACCGCCTCAACAAGAGTAGGATTTCATCGTTATACATTTCCCGCTTCCCAGCAATCGCATATCATCATTGATTTAGTGCAGGGCATTGGCTGGGACATGCCTGTATATGGTTACATAAAAAAAATAAACGATTCCACTATTGCCGGTTATCGTTTTTCAAAAGGTTGGGCACAGGATCAAAGAATTTATTTTGCAGCGGTTTTTTCAAAACCTTTTAAAAATATCCGGTTATTTAAAAATCGAGAAATACAACCCGGCGATGTGGCGATGAGCGATAGCGTAAAAGCTGCGATAAATTTTACAACCAATGAAGGCGAAACGATTGACTTAAAAGTTGGCATATCACCGGTAAGCATGGAAAATGCAATGCTCAACATAAATACTGAAATACCTGGTTGGGATTTTGACGCGATTAAAAATAATGCTGCGGCAGCCTGGGACAGGGAATTGAGTAAAGTGATTGTAAAAACCAATGACGCAAAAGCAAAAGAAATTTTCTATACAGCTTTGTATCATTCTTTTATTGCCCCTTCTGTTTTTAACGATGTAAACGGGGATTATTATGGCACCGATAAAGAAGTACATCGCAACGCTTCCTTTACCAATCTTACCACATTTTCTTTGTGGGATACTTACCGGTGTGAAAACTCATTACTTACAATGCTGCAACCGGAAAGAGTAAGTGATATTGTCAATTCAATGCTCGCGATTTACCAGCAACAAGGCAAGCTCCCGGTATGGCATTTAATGGCCAATGAAACCAATACAATGCCCGGCAACAGTGCAACACAGGTAATTGCTGATGCTTATTTAAAAGGCATAAAAGGGTTTGATACAGCCCTTGCATATGAGGCGGTGAAGGCAACAGCCATACTCGATGAGCGGGGCATGAAATATGTAAAAAAATATGGCTTTATTCCTGCCGACAGCATGACAGAATCAGTAGCATCCGGTATGGAATATGCCATTGCAGATGGATGCACGGCATTAATGGCAAAACGTATGGGCAAAGAAGATGATTACCAATATTTCATTAAAAGGGCAGGTTATTATAAAAATTATTTCGATAGCACCACGCAATTTGTAAGGGGCAGGATTTCGTCTACGCAATGGCGTGAGCCTTTCAGCCCGTTCATTTCCCGCCACATGAAAGATGATTTTACTGAAGGCAATGCCTGGCAATATACCTGGCTTGCACCGCAGGACGTACATGGCCTTATACAATTATTGGGTGGCGATAAAAAGTTCATTAAAAAACTGGATTCCCTGTATGTTGTTAAAGGCGATATGGGTAAAGAAGCTTCCAATGATATTTCAGGATTGATAGGGCAATATGCACATGGGAATGAGCCAAGCCATCACATTGCTTATTTATATGTTTATGCGGGGCAACCCTGGAAAACGGCAGATAAAGTGCGCTATATACTTGATAGTTTGTACACAGGTAAACCGGATGGATTGAGCGGTAATGAAGACGTGGGGCAAATGTCAGCATGGTATGTAATGAGTGCATTGGGATTTTACCCGGTACATCCCGCAGGAGGTATCTATGTTTTTGGAAGCCCTTTATTTGATGAAGCAACCATTAACATCGGTAACAATAAAACCTTTACAATTTTGGCAAAAAACAATAGTCCGAAAAATAAATATATCCAGCGGGTAATGCTCAATAATAAAAATTATACGAAGGCATATTTATCCTACGCGGATATAATGAACGGCGGCAGCCTGTTAATTGAAATGGGAAAAAAGCCTTCATCAAAATGGGGAGCGGCAGTTGCTGACAGGCCGTAACGATATTTTTGTAATGCCGAAATAGGGGAAATAAAAGCATAAATCGGAATACCTGCAAAAGTAATTTGGGTGTAATTTTGCAGTTTTTACTTTTTATATAAGATGGCAATCATGCTTACTGTAAAAGGCGTTTACACTACGTCGTTATTACTTCTGTCAATGTCGTGCATTGCGCAGCACGCGCCTATAAAAAACACTTACACAAGCGAAGATGGAATTCCACATTTGATCATTGAAAGAAAAATGATCTATCACCCGGACACTGCATGGCTCTATAACCATCATGCTTCAATCACACATTTGAAAAATCTGTTTATTGCAATCTGGAGTGATGGAATGATTGATGAAGATAAGCCCGGCCAGCGTGTATTTTTCGCTGTATCAAAAGATTTTTTTCATTGGTCAGCGCCGCAGGTATTCGCTAACCCTGGTGTTTATAAAAATGACACGTTGAATGTGTTGACAGCCGCAGGGTTTCACCAGTTTAACGATACAATCGTTGCTTATTACGGAGAATATTCTCCTCATAAAACCAACACTCATCTATGGGCTAAAACATCCACTGATGGCGAGCATTGGAGCAACGCTATCAATATGCATGTTCCTGTTAATCCCAATCACGGGCCCGAAAAAATTGCCAGCGGAAGATTAATTATCAGCGGCAACTTTACATTTCCGTATACAGACGATTATCGCGGGTTAAGCGGCTGGACTATGAGTAGTTTTTACGCAGACAGTTTATATAAAGAAGATAACCCTGCAACATTTTATGCACCGGCTGAAAAAAATAATTTACCGCCACTTTGCGAAGGGTCTTTTTTTCAAACAGATGACAGTATTATTCACATGCTGCTGCGTGTAACAGGCAAAGGATGGAAAGGAAAATTATGGTTAACTGAAAGTAAAGACAATGGTGCACACTGGTCATTGCCGGTTGAAACAAATTTTACGGATAATGACAGCAAATTTCATTTTGGCCGCTTGCCTAATCGACGTTTTTATTATGCAGGTATTCCGGATACCTTGCATCATTATGCCAGAACACCGTTAGTACTTTCAATTTCAAATGACGGAAAATTGTTTGATAAAAATTATATCATTGCCGATGAACCCTATAATTTAAAGAAAGAAGGATTATGGAAAGGTGGCCAATATGGCTATCCGCATACTATGATCTACAAAGGCGATATGTATGTGATTGTATCAAGAATGAAAGAAGCAATCGAAGTGATACGTTTTAAGATTGACCAATTAAAATGATTTGAAAAAAATGTTATCCCGCAAAGAAACAACGGCACAAAGGGATTCTCTTAGTGTTGTCAGTGACTTTGTGGTAAAAGTTCAACCCATAAAAACTTAACTTAACGCTACATGAGAATTTTAAAATTATTACTCCCGCTTGTTTGTTTAATTTCTTTCAGCGCACATGCGCAGCAGTATGAACTAAATAAAGGCTGGCAATGCATCAACATAAAAAAAACAAAGGATTACGGTGAAAAAATATCGCAGCCATCTTACCACCTGAAAGGATTTATGAACGCAACCGTTCCGGGCACAGTGCTAACAAACCTGCTTGATAACAAAATGATTCCTGATCCATTTTATGCATTGAACAACGAAAAAATTCCCGACATTTATAATACAGGAAGCGACTATTATACCTATTGGTTTGTAAAAGATTTCAATGAAAAAATCAATAAAGAGGGTGATCAGGTATGGCTCCACTTCAGGGGCATCAATTATAGTTGCGACATATTTTTGAATGGTCATAAATTAAACGAAAAGAGATTTTACGGAATGTTTTTGCGCCAGCAATATAACATTACGCAATGGCTGGCAAAAGATGGGAAGAACAGGTTGGCTGTTATTGTTTATCCGCCGGATCCTGTCGGCAATCCAAATGGAGGCCAGGGCGGAGATGGTACCATCGCAAAAAATGTTTCGCACCAATATGTAGCAGGCTGGGATTGGATTCAACCAATAAGAGACCGCAACACCGGCATCTGGGATAAAGTAACCATTGAAAAAACCGGTGCTATTAATATTCAAAACGTACACGTTATAACGTTAGTGCCGGGCAAAAGATTTATTGAAGGAAACCAGGATCCTGCAACCATAAAAGTTTCCGCTGAATTATTAAATGCCGGAAACAAAACCATCGCAGGTGATTTGCAGTATGAATTAGGAGGGGAAAAAATTTCAACGCATATATCAGTAGCTGCGGGCGCTAATGTTACAGCATCATTACCCGATTTTGTTTTACAAAATCCAAAACTCTGGTGGCCCAATGGTTATGGCCCGCAAAATTTATATAACATCAATGTAAAATTTATAAATGATGATGCTGCTGCAATAAGCGATGTGGAGCATATACAATTTGGTGTACGTGAAATAAATACCAACTGGAATACTGTAACACGCAGCCGCGAGGTATTGGTGAATGGCCAGAAAATATTTATTAAAGGTGGTAACTGGATAGTGTCTGATGAGATGCTGCGTTTATCGGGCGACCGTTATGATGCTGAGATAAGGTTTCACCGCGATATGAACCTAAACCTCATTCGCGTATGGGGCGGTGCACTAACAGAGCGACCTGAATTTTATGATGCCTGTGATAAATATGGTTTGCTTGTAATGCAGGATTTCTGGAACTCCGGCGATTGCAATGGCCGGTGGCTTGATCCTATGAAAAAAGAAGATCAATGGACGAGAAGAAAATACCCCGACAGTCATCAATTATTTCTTGCTTCAGTTATTGACCAGGTAAAGATGATTCGCAATCATCCTTCCCTCGCATTGTGGTGCGGCGGAAATGAAATAACGCCTCCTGAAGATATATTAGTTGCCATGCGTGATTCAATAATACCCCAACTGGATGGCACAAGATATTTGATTGAATATTCAAACTCCGATAGCATGTCGTACAATCCTTTCGGTGGGAATGGCGACGGGCCTTACCAGATTCAAAACATCAATACATTTTGGGAACATCAGACATTTCCTTTTAACTCCGAAGTGGGTTCTGTTGGTATGGGTGATTATGCTTCGCTGGAAAGATTTATTCCAAAAGAAAATATGATCATTCCTGATTTTACATCCAGGAAAATTGATAGTGTATGGCGATATCATAAATACATCGGCTACGATCATTACATTGATGCGTATGGCAAGCCAAAAGATGTAAAAGATTTTGCTGATAAGGCACAATTGGTTAATTATGATCAGTACCGTGCATTGATGGAAGGCTTCAGCGCCCACATGTGGGAATGGTACACAGGTGTGATTATCTGGAAGACACAAAACCCTTGGACTGCCTTGCGTGGACAGATGTATGATTATTATCTTGACCCCAATGCCTGTTTGTACGGTTTGCATAACGGCAGTGAGCCTTTTCATGTTATGTATAATCCTGCAGATGGTATGGTGATGATTGCTAATAATACTTTTACATCAAAACACAATATTATGCTGCAGGTAAAAATGTATGATATGAATGGAAAAGATTCTTTACTTACGCAGGTGTTCTCAGAAATTGAGCCCACACGTTCTAAAAAATATCTTTCCGTAAAACCCTTGTTGGATAAATTAGTGAAGGATAAAGGGGCTTTTCTTTATTTATCTTTATCAGATGAAAATAAAAGATTGTTAAGTGATAATTTATACTGGTTACCCGATTCTACCGGAAATTATTCAGGGCTGCAGGAAATGAAGAAAGCAATAGTGAATGTTAGAGCAAATGAAAAAGCAAAAGGTAAAGTTGAAGTAACCGTTAGTAATTCCAAAGACAATCCCGTTGCGTTCTTTAACAGATTATCGTTAGTAAATATTTTAACAAAAAAAAGAATATTACCAACATTTTATAGTGATAATTATATTTCAGTTTTACCTGGAGAAGAAAGAAAAATTACTATAGATTACACACCCGTTGCAAATGAGAAAGCAGCGGTTGAATTATATGGCTGGAATGTAGATAAACAATATATTGACATAAAATAAAATAGTTTAAGTAGACCACTAATAGTTATTAAAGTACAATCAAAATTATCAATGTTATTATGAAAAAAATTTTTACTGCTTTTATTCTACTCATGTTTATAAAAGCACATGCACAGCAACATAATTTTTCTGATAAATATGTGGTGCCTTCCGATACACTCGTGCAACAAAAGTTAGCGCACTGGCAGGATATAAAGTTTGGGCTATTGATGCATTGGGGCACGTATAGCGAATGGGGCATTGTTGAAAGCTGGAGCATTTGTCCTGAAGATGAAGGCTGGACACAGCGTCGCGGACCTTATGCAGCTAATTATTTTGATTATGTAAAAGCATACGAAAATTTACAAACCACCTTTAATCCAACAAAATTCGATCCTGACAAATGGGCCGCGGCTGCTAAAGATGCCGGAATGAAATATGTTGTGTTCACCACCAAGCATCATGATGGCTTTTGTATGTTTGATACCAAGCAAACAGATTATAAGATCACTTCACCTAAAACACCATTCTCAACTAATCCCAAAGCGAATGTGGCCAAAGAAGTATTTGATGCATTTAGAAAAGATGGCTTTATGATCGGCGCTTATTTTTCCAAACCTGATTGGCACTGTCCCTATTATTGGTGGCCCTATTTTCCGCCAAAAGACAGAAATGTAAATTATGATCCAAAGAAATATCCTGAAAGATGGAACGATTTTAAAAATTATACTTACAGCCAAATCCAGGAATTGATGACAGGTTATGGTAAGATGGATATTCTCTGGCTGGATGGCGGATGGGTCCGTCCAAAATCTACTATTGATACAAGTGTGGAGTGGCAACGCGGCATTGTGTACGACCAGGATATTGACATGGCACGCATTGCAAAAATGGCAAGACAGAATCAGCCGGGGTTACTTGTTGTTGACAGAACCGTTAGTGGGGAATTTGAAAATTATGTTACTCCCGAACAAACCATCCCAGCAACACCAATGGAACATCCATGGGAGAGCTGCATCACCATGGGTAATTCATGGAGCTATGTGCCGCATGATCATTATAAATCAACTAACGATCTCGTACACATGCTTTTAAAAATTATTTCACGTGGCGGTAATTTTTTATTGAACATCGGCCCTTCGCCTGAAGGCGATTGGAGCGATACTGCGTATAGCCGCCTGAAGGAAATTGGTGTGTGGATGAAAGTTCACGGTAACGGCGTGTACAATACTATTCCGCTGGCACCTTATGAAGATGGAAACATTGTTTACCTTCAATCGAAAGACAAGAAGAACATGTATGTATATGTGTTAAGTGATAAAACGAATGATGTTATATTGCCTGCAAGCATAACGTTAAGCAACATAGTCGTAAACAAAAAAAGTAAAATTGTTTTATTGGATTCACCAAAAGAAAAAATAAAATTCAAAAGTGAAGGTGGCTCAACCGTGATAAGTATTCCATCAAAACTACAAAATAAAGTTGCAGGAAATTATGCGGTGGCGTTTAAGATAACTCAATAAAAAAAGGCATTCTGGTGATACAATTTCCCGGGTTGGTTCCAAATAATGCAGGGAATCGATCCGGGAAATTTTTACACATAATTTTTATCAATTAAATAATTATACTCCGGGCGCTTTTTTAAATAACTGCTCACAAAAGGACAATACACCATTACTTTTTTATTTTGACTCTTGGCCCATTCCAAACCAAAATTTGCTAAGGCAGTTGCCAGGCCTCTACCCTTTAATCTTTCGGGGACATGAGTGTGCATGAGGGCTATATCATTTTTATAAAAACGATATTGAAGTGTGGCCAATTCGCCATCCATGGTTATTTCAAATTGCTGTTGAGTCGTATTATCTGAGATATCAATATTCAATTTTTGCCTATTTATACTTTAGCTTATACGAAAGAATAATCGCTGCAAACAGAAACGTTACACTGTTTGCTACAGTAACCGGCAGGTTATGACTAAGTAGCCCATACAACAGCCAAAACAAAGTACCGAATGTAAACAGCGCATACATGTATAGAGAAATACCACTGGTGTTTTTTGTCTGAATTGTTTTTAAAGCCTGCGGCAAAAATGAAATTGTGGTACAAAATGCAGCCAGCATGCCAAGTAGGGTGATTGAATTCATTATAAACTTTTGGGACTTAATTTAATTAGTGCCGAAGGTAAATTATTTAATCACCCGCTGTTCTCTTATACATCAAAAAAAGACCCCGTAACTACCAATGCATTCAACGTCCGTTATTATCAACGGCGCATTTACAAGAATTAATAAGAGTCGGGTGAGGTAATCGCGGATTGAATTACTGCAAATATTTTATGTCTTATTTGTTTAATACATTGCGTTTATGGCTGGCCGATAGGTATGAACAGTCTGCTCATACCGATGTCTAATGCCCATGTTTGAAAATGTATTTTGGCGGGTTCAGTTCTCGCTTAATTAACTTACCCCGAAAAAAAATTAAAAAAAATATATAGGATAAATAATACTTTTGAAAATCTTAAACCACAAACAGTTTTCTATTTTCAAAAAAAAATCTTATGAAATCGATCAGCGGAACACTTGTCTTTGTTATAATTTGTACTTTATTTACCAATTGTAATAACTCATCCGAAAAAAATAAAATGGCAGCAGCAAAAGATGCAATTAGTAAAAAAGATTGGGGCGAAGTTGATGGAAAGAAAATTTACCTGTATACGCTGGAAAATAATAATGGAACTACGATGACGATTACCAATTACGGCGGCACTGTAACGTCATTTGTTACACAAGATAAAAACGGGAATAAGTCCAGCATCATTATTGGTTTCGATAGTTTGCAACCTTACCTTCAGCACCCTCCCTATTTTGGTGCATTAATTGGCCGCTATGGAAACCGCATTGGCAATGCAAAGTTTACACTGGATGGCACTACTTATAAACTTGCAGCTAATGATGGCAAGAATCATTTGCATGGCGGATTGAAAGGATTTGATAAAGTAGTTTGGGACGCGACAATTCCTAATGACAGCGTGCCGTCGCTGACTTTAAAGTATTTAAGTAAAGATGGAGAAGAAGGTTACCCGGGCAACCTCAATGTTACGGTTCAATATACTTTAAACAATGATGATGGACTCGAAATTGAATATAATGCTGAAACCGACAAAGCCACTCCTGTTAATTTAACCAACCATAGTTATTTTAATTTAACGGGCGATGTAAGCAATACAATTCTTAATCATACGCTAATGATCGATGCAGATCATTACACGCCAGTTGATACCACATTAATTCCTACCGGCGAAATTAAACCGGTGAAAGGAACGCCTTTTGATTTTACTACGGCAAAAAAAATCGGTCAGGATATTGATGCTGTTAAAGGTGGTTATGATCATAATTGGGTATTGAATAAAAAAGATACTTCATTGCAAAAAGTTGCAGAGCTTTCAGATTCGATAAGTGGAAGAACATTGGAAGTATATACAACCCAACCGGGACTTCAGTTTTATACAGGAAATTTTTTAGATGGAAAATTTGTAAACAGGGGTGGAAAACCGCTACAGGTTCATACTGCCTTATGTTTGGAAACGCAGCATTTTCCTGATTCGCCTAACAAACCAAATTTCCCCACAACGATTTTAAAACCAGGAGAAAAATATCATGCCGTTACTATTTATAAAGTGAAACTTAATAAGTCATAAGGCAACTGGTATATTTCATCTTCAATATTGCTAAACCTTTTAAATATCCATGATCACCAAAGCCTTTATTTTCGACTTAAACGGAACAATGATTGACGATATGCAGTATCACGCGGAAGCATGGTATCATATCCTAAATAACGACTTAAATGCAGGCCTGTCTTGGGATGAAGTTAAGGCCGAAATGTATGGGAAGAACGATGAATTGCTTGTAAGAATTTTCGGGGGTGATCATTTCACAAAAGAAAAAATAAAGGAGTTATCAATTGAAAAAGAAAGAAGGTATCAGAAAGCATACCTGCCCAACCTTTCCCTTATTAATGGATTACGCGAATTTTTAGAAAAAGCAAAACAGCAGCGTATCCCGATGGCAATAGGCTCTGCAGCCATTCCCTTTAATATAGATTTTGTTTTGGATAATTTAAAAATCCGCCATTATTTTCAAGCAATTGTTAGCGCCGACGATGTAACAATAAGTAAGCCCGATCCTGAAACTTTTACCAAATGCAGCGAGCTTTTAAATGTTTCCGCAAAGGATTGTATTGTTTTTGAAGATGCCCCAAAAGGAGTGGAAGCTGCGGCAAACGCTGGTATGGAAACGGTAGTGCTTACAACCATGCACAGCCAAGCGGAATTTAAGAACTTCAAAAACGTAATAGCTTTTATCAAAGATTACTCAGCAGTTGGGCCGGGCGATTTTTTAAGAAACTAGCTATTACAGGAGATGAAAATATTGGCTGAATGCAGTTTTCACTTAAAAAATTTCTTTCAAAGAAAATTAATTGTCAAAAATACAATTAATTTCCACTAAATTTATATCGCGATTTATTCTCTCAGTCGAAAGACTGTTTCCGGGAAATAATTCCTGATCTAAAATATTTTAGAAGATTGCTTGTCCCATTTGAAATAGTAGTCAATCTAAATAAATAATAAAACAGTTATTAACGCATTTAAAATATTTTTTGTTTTCTTTTAAAGATAGCTTTTAAAAATGGCTGATAAATCATATGTTATAGGAGTTGATTATGGAACAGATTCTGTTCGCTCTGTAATTCTGGATGCAGCAAACGGGGAAGAAATCGCTTCATCCGTTTTTGCTTATCCGCGGTGGAAAGATGGATTGTACTGCAATCCTCTAATCAATCAATACAGGCAACATCCACTCGACTATGTTGAGGGGCTCGAATTTACTATTAAAGAATGTCTGCGTAAAGCCGGTTCAATAGTTGCATCGGGTGTAAAAGCAATTTCTGTTGATACTACCGGCTCCTCTCCCGTTGCTGTTGATAAAACAGGTACACCGCTCGCCTTAACGCCCGGCTTTGAAAATAATCCGAACGCAATGTTTGTGCTGTGGAAAGACCATACATCAACCAAAGAAGCAGCAGAGATAAATGAACACGCATTACGATTTGATATTAATTACCTGCAATACGTTGGCGGCATCTATTCCTCAGAATGGTTCTGGGCCAAGCTGCTTCATATACTTCGTATAGACGACACCGTTAAAAATAATTGTTATTCGTGGGTAGAGCATTGCGACTGGATTCCCTTTTTATTAACGGGCGGAACTGATATACACCAAATGAAACGCGGCGTATGCTCCGCAGGGCACAAAGCCTTGTGGGCTGCTGAATACGGCGGTTTGCCACCTAATGAATTTTTCAACTCGCTGGATCCATTGCTTAATGGTTTTACTTCAAGATTATTTACTGATACTTATACCGCAGATAAACCTGCAGGCAATTTATCAAGAGAATGGTCGGAACGTTTAGGCCTGTCAACGAACGTTATTATTGGCGTTGGCGCTTTTGATGCGCACATGGGTGCAGTTGGCGGGCAAATTGAACCTTATCATTTAAGCAAAGTAATGGGAACATCCACCTGCGACATGCTGGTTGCTCCGATGGCTGACGTAAAAAATATATTGGTAAAAGGTATCTGCGGTCAGGTACCCGGCTCCGTTATACCCGGCATGATGGGGATGGAAGCCGGCCAGAGTGCATTTGGAGATACTTACGCCTGGTTTAGAAATCTTATTACCAATTCAATAAAAAATCTTTTAAACAGCTCTGATGTTATAGATGCTGCAACAGCAGATTTATTACAAAAGGAACTCAATAAAAAACTAATTAAAGAACTTTCAAATGAAGCTTTAAAAATTCCTTTACATGAAAATGATGAGCTTGCTATAGATTGGCTTAACGGAAGAAGAACCCCTGACGCCAATCAACTACTGGAAGCTTCCATAATGAATTTAAGCCTGGCAACGGATGCGCCGCACATATTTAAAGCGTTAGTTGAAGCAACATGTTTTGGCGCCAAAGCAATTGTTGACAGGTTTAACAACGAAGGTGTTCCCGTGAAAGGGTTGATTGGCCTGGGCGGAGTGGCACGTAAATCCAATTATATAATGCAGGTGATGGCAGATGTGATGAATATGCCTATCCGGATTCATAAATCAGAGCAAACCTGTGCTACCGGGGCAGCGATGTTTGCGGCAACCGCAGCAAGGATTTATGATAAAGTGGAAAATGCCATGGCTGCGATGGGACAAGGATTTGACCGGGAATTTTATCCTGATAAGACTAAAGTTGAGTTGTATAATAAGCGCTACGAAAAATATAAAATGCTGGGAAGTTTTATCGATCAATAAAGTCATATAACAACATTATAAAAAACCAAATTATAGGTAATATGAAAAATTCAGGTCGCCATCGCAAACTGGTTAGCTACAGGCAGCATATAAAAAAATTTTTATTCTTTTTCCTATGCATATTTGCCGCATCATCGTTATATGCGCAAGCTGTCCAGATAACTTTATCAGATACCTCGCATGAAAAAATCAGCAAATACATTTACGGGCAGTTTGCAGAACATTTGGGCCATTGTATTTATGACGGCTTTTGGGTGGATGCTAATTTGAATGTCCCTAAAAAAGACCGTATACGCTTAGACGTTGTGGAAGCTTTGAAAAAGATTCAGATTCCTGACTTGCGTTGGCCGGGCGGATGCTTTGCAGATCAATACCACTGGAGCGACGGTATTGGCGACCGAAGCAAAAGGCCGCAGCGTGTGAACACCTCCTGGGGAATGGTTACGGAAGATAACAGTTTTGGTACTGACGAATTTTTGGAACTCTGTAAACTTATCGGCTGCGAACCATACATAGCAGGCAACGTGGGAACAGGCACCCCGCAGGAAATGGAAGACTGGCTTGAATATTTAAACTTCAACGGCAAAAGCACGCTGGCTGATCTGCGCCGCAAGAACGGACATGATGCGCCTTACAACGTTTCCCTTTGGGGTGTGGGTAACGAAAGCTGGGGCTGCGGCGGCAATATGACACCGGAGTTTTATGCCAATCTATATAAGCGTTATGCAGAGTTTTGCAAAAATTATCCCGGCACATCATTGAAGAAAATTGCCAGCGGCGCCAACTCCGATGATTACCACTGGACGGATGTGTGCATGAAAGATATTCCTTTGAGAGACATGTGGGGCCTTTCAATGCACTATTATACAGTAGTGAACAACTGGCAGCATAAAGGTTCTGCTACTTCATTTGATGAAAGCGAATATTTTAAAGGATTAAAAAATTGCCTGCATATTGAAGATTTAATTAACAAGCACAGCGCAATAATGGATAAATACGATCCACAGAAAAAAGTTGCGCTTGCCGTAGATGAATGGGGAATTTGGACTGACCCTGAACCCGGTACTAACGGAGCATTTTTATACCAGCAAAACAGTTTACGCGATGCATTGATTGCCGCATCAACTTTAAATATTTTTAATAACCATTGTGATAGGATAAGGGTGGCAAACCTGGCTCAAACGGTAAATGTGTTGCAATCATTAATTCTAACTGACAAAGAAAAAATGCTGCTCACGCCCACTTATTATGTTTTCGATTTGTACAAAAAACACCAGGACGCTACGTTGCTGCCGTTGCAGTTTACAAGTCCACAATATACTTTTGGAAATGAAAGTATACCGGCCATAAATGCGTCCGCATCAAAAGATAGCACGGGCGCTATTCATATTACTTTGGTAAACCTTGATGCCAGGAAAAAGATAACCGTGAACGCAGCTATGCCGGAATCATCAATGAAAAAAAGCAGTGGAGAAATTTTGACTTCTAAAAAATTTAATGATATCAATACTTTCGAAAAACCCTATAAAGTAAAGAACGAAATATTTTCAGACTTCAAAACCAATGGAAAAACATTATCAGTTAATTTGCCTCCAATGAGCGTAGTGCTGATAACGCTTCAATAATTATGAAGAAGTACGAATACATCCGGCAAGCCGCATACGAAGCGAATATGCAATTACCAAAATTAGGCCTGGTGCTTTTTACTTTCGGTAATGTAAGTGCGGCAGACAGGAATGAAAAAGTTTTTGCCATCAAACCAAGTGGTGTTCCCTACGACCAGCTTTCTGCCGAAAAAATGGTAATTGTAGATTTTGACGGAAATACTATTGAAGGCGATCTGCGTCCTTCATCTGATACGCTGACGCACGCTGTGCTCTACAAGCATTTTGAAACGATTGGCGGAATTGCACATACGCATTCCTGTTATGCTACCGCATGGGCGCAAAGTCTTCGGGACATTCCTGTTTATGGCACTACACATGCTGATCATACAACTTACGATATTCCGTGCGCAGCGCCTATGAGTGATGAAATGATTAAAGGTAATTACGAGTACGAAACAGGTTTCCAGATTATTAGTGCGTTGAAAGAAAAAAATATTAGCTACGAAGAAATGGAAATGATCCTGGTAGGGAATCATGCACCATTTACCTGGGGCAAAACTGCTGAAAAGGCGGTATATAACAGTGCCGTACTCGAAAATATTGCGCAGATGGCTTTTATAACAGAATCAATAAAAGCAGATGCATTGCGGCTGAAAGATGCTTTAATAAAAAAACATTACGAGAGAAAGCACGGAAAAGACAGCTATTATGGACAGGGTTAAAGCTTAAGACAAAACGCAACGCAGAATCCGTTAGACGAAGAGAAACTATTAATAGAATATATTATGATGACCAGCTTCAATCAAAATAAATCTATATGAAAAATATTTTTCTCCCGGTATTTATCGGGCTCATCAGTTTATTTATTTCCGATATTATTCCGGCACAAAAAAGAGATTACTCCATAAAATCTGTTTCTTTTACCAATGTAAAACTTACCGATAAGTTTTGGCTGCCAAGAATCGAAACTAACAGGCTGGTAACAATTCCCGCGTCTTTTGAACGATGTGATAAAACAGGCCGCGTTAAAAATTTTGTATTGGCTGCAACGCACACGGGCAAATTTTGCAGCATTTATCCCTTTGATGATACAGATATTTATAAAACAATTGAAGGTGCTTCTTACTCCATAAGTTTGTTTCCAGACCCTAAGATGTCTGCTTATCTTGATTCATTGATTGCAATAATTGGCAAGGCACAGGAACCTGATGGTTATTTATACACGGCCCGTTCCATTGATCCTGCGCATCCCTTTTCATGGGCCGGTAGTGAGCGATGGATAAACGAAAGGCAGCTAAGCCATGAACTGTACAACGCGGGTCATTTGTATGAAGCAGCCGCTGCACATTACCTGGCAACAGGAGAAAAAAATCTATTGAATATTGCATTAAAAAATGCAGACCTCGTTTGCTCTGTGTTTGGCCCCGCTGCCAATCAAAGGCACACAGCGCCCGGACATGAAGTAGTTGAAATGGGGTTGGTAAAATTGTATCGCATTACGGGTGAAAAAAAATATCTTAATACCGCAAAATATTTCGTTGAAGAAAGAGGCCATGATGTAAGCTACGATTCTACCAGTAAAGATGAATGGAAAAACGGCGCTTACTGGCAGGATAATATTCCTGTTGTCGATCAAACAGAAGCAGAAGGCCATGCTGTTCGTGCAGGATATTTATATTCTGCAATGGCTGATGTGGCAGCACTTACTGGCGATACGCTTTTAGAAAATGCTGTTGATAAAATATGGAATAATGTAGTAAATAAAAAAATGTATGTACAGGGAGGAGTTGGCGCAATAGGTGATGGTGAACGCTTTGGTGATAATTATGAATTGCCTAATGCAACGGCTTATAACGAAACATGTGCGGCCATTGCACAGGTGTTATGGAACGAGCGCATGTTTTTATTACATGGCGATAGTAAATATATCGACGTACTCGAAAAAACATTATACAATGGATTGATATCAGGTATTGGCCTTGATGGAAAATCTTTTTTTTATACCAATGCCATGCAGGTTAAAAATAGTTTTTCCGGCGGAGACCTTGAAGCAACACGTTCTGGCTGGTTTCCGTGTTCATGTTGCCCCACAAATTTGGTTCGGCTCATACCTTCAATCCCCGGATATGTTTATGCTCAACAGGATGATAAAATCTTTGCCAATTTATTTATAAGCAGCAATACATCATTTAATATATCCGGCAAGCAGGTTGATATTGTACAACAAAATAATTACCCGTGGGATGGCGACTTATTATTTAATGTCAATCCAAAATCAACTGTAAACTTTTCATTCTTAATACGCATACCGGGCTGGGCTAAGGGTGCTGCAATGCCTTCCGACCTGTATTCGTTTCAACAAAAATTAAATAAAAAAGTTACTATAAAAGTGAATGGAAAAGCTGTTGATTACAAAACAGAAAACGGGTATGCAATTCTTAATAGAACCTGGCATAAGAATGATAAAGTGGAAGTAGAACTACCAATGGAAGTAAGAAAGGTAGTTGCAAATAATAACGTGAAAGACGATATGGGCAAAATTGCTTTACAACGTGGGCCATTAGTGTATTGTGCAGAATGGATAGACAATAATGGGAAAGCAAGCAATCTTATTATTCCTTCAAACACAAGTTTTACTTCTGATTTTAATCCCAATAAATTAAATGGGATAGAAGAAATTAAAGCACAAGTTCCTGCGGTTGTTATCGGTAATAATGGTGATGGTATAAAAACAGTTCAGCAATCATTTACCGCTATTCCATATTACGCGTGGGCCAACAGGGTCAAAGGAGAAATGATGATTTGGTTTCCTGAAAAAATTCAGGATGTTGATTTAATTGCGGGTAAATAAAATAAGTGGTGTATGAGTTTCCCACAAAGACACGAGGAGCACAAAGTTTTTTTAAATGATACTTAGTGGTCTTTGTGTCTTAGTGGGAAAAATTTTCAACTGCAGACGCTTTCAATAAACAATAAAATAACATTTTCAGTAAAATAATTCTATTCAAAAAATTATCGCATAACAATAAATGACATGATTAATCTTAAAAAATTTGAAGTTTGGTTTGTAACAGGCAGCCAGCATTTGTATGGTGAAGAAACATTAAAGCTGGTGGCCGAACATTCACAAATTATTGCAACATCGTTTAATGCTTCGCCACAAATCCCCGTGCAGGTTGTGTTTAAGCCAACTGTAAAATCGGCCGAAGAAATTTATAAAATTTGTGAAGAAGCAAATGTTGCAAAAGATTGTATAGGAGTTATTGCATGGATGCATACTTTTTCCCCGGCAAAAATGTGGATTGGCGGACTAAAGATTTTACAAAAACCAATGTTGCATTTGCACACACAATTCAATCGTGATATTCCATGGAATAAGATTGATATGGATTTTATGAATCTTAATCAAAGTGCGCATGGCGATCGTGAGTTTGGTTTTATAATGAGCCGTATGCGCATCAACAGGAAAGTTATTACAGGCCATTGGCAGAATAGTTCAGTTCTTGAACAAATTAATGCATGGACCAGAACGGCCGCGGGTTGGCACGATTGGCAGAACGCTAAGTTTGCACGCTTTGGCGATAATATGCGCAACGTAGCAGTTACAGAAGGCGATAAAGTAGAAGCTGAAATTAAATTCGGATATTCAGTAAATACTTATGGTATTGGCGATTTGGTAAAAGTGGTGAATGAAACTAGTGATGCAGCTATAGGTAAACTTGTTAAAGAATATGCGGATAACTATGCATTGTCTTCAACTTTATTGAAAGGTAAAAAACAACATCAGTCATTACGTGAAGCAGCAAGAATTGAAATAGGATTACAAACATTTTTAGAAGAAGGGAATTTCAAAGGCTTTACCGATACATTTGAAGACCTACATGGACTAGCACAACTACCCGGTATTGCATCGCAACGTTTAATGGCAAAGGGCTATGGGTTTGCAGCAGAAGGCGATTGGAAAACTGCAGCGTTAGTACGTGCTATGAAAGTAATGGGTAGTGGATTGAAAGGCGGTAATTCTTTTATGGAAGATTATACCTATCATTTTGAACCGGGCAATGAAATGGTTTTGGGTTCTCACATGCTGGAGATATGCCCGTCCATTGCAAATGCCAAACCTTCCTGCGAAATTCATCCGTTAGGTATCGGAGGCAAAGCAGATCCTGTGCGTTTAGTCTTTAACGTTAGTGGCGGCGCCGCGTTGAATGCATCCCTGATTGATATGGGTAATCGTTTCCGTTTGCTCGTAAATACTGTGGAGGCGGTGAAACCCAAACATCAATTACCAAAGCTGCCTGTTGCAAGGGTTTTATGGAAGCCTTATCCTGATATGAAAACAGCCTGCACTTCATGGATATTGGCGGGTGGTGCTCATCATACTTGTTTCAGTCAAAATTTAACGGCAGAGCACCTGGAAGATTTTGCGGCAATGGCAAATATTGAATTTGTTTTGATTGATAAAGAAACCAAACTCCGTGAACTTAAAAATGAATTGCGGTGGAGTGAAGTGTATTACCAGTTAAACAATAAATAAAATATACAACACGTAATTAATTTACATTAGGCACATATCAACTTTTAAATTAGGTTTATAAATTATTATACTAAAACCTCCAACCACGATTGCTTATGAACAAGACGTTTGCATTTACCGACTATGCAATTTTTATTATTTATTTTATTATAGTAGCCGGCTACGGCTATTATATTTATAATAAACGCAAAAGGAACGAGCATGATGCCAAAGCATTTTTCCTTGCCGAAGGGACCCTTACCTGGTGGGCCATTGGCGCTTCGTTAATTGCATCTAACATCTCCGCAGAACAATTTATCGGCATGAGCGGTGAAGGGTTTTTCCTGGGCATTGCGGTTGCTGCTTACGAATGGATCGCGGCCATCGCTTTGATTATTGTTGCTGTTTGGTTTATCCCAGTTTATTTGAAGAATCATATTTACACTATGCCTCAATTTTTAAAAACGAGGTACAATGAAACGGTGGCATTAATCATGGCCATCTTTTGGTTATTCCTATATGTGTTTGTAAATCTCACCTCCATTTTATATCTAGGGGCCGTAGCGATCAATGGTATTACCGGCGGTGGTTACCTGCATGTGATCATGATAGGACTGTCCGTTTTTGCATTAATCATTTCGTTGGGCGGAATGAAGGTAATCGGGTATACTGATGTTATACAAGTGGCAGTTTTAATTATCGGTGGATTAGTTACTACTTATATAGCCTTGACTGTAGTAGGTGAAAAGTTCGGCTATGGCCCCGATGCTATTGCCGGGTTTAAGGCACTAATGCACAATGCGCCGGAACATTTTAAAATGATTATTCCCAGGCCAACAGCGGCATCTACACAAAATGAAGTGAACAAGTATCTTACTTTTCCCGGCCTTGCTTCTTATCTTGCCGGTATTTGGATCATCAATCTTAATTATTGGGGATGTAATCAATATATTACGCAACGGGCTTTGGGAGCCGATTTACAGACTGCGAGAACCGGGATTTTATTTGCAGGATTTCTAAAATTATTAATGCCTCTTATTGTAATGTTGCCGGGCATAGCCGCATACGTTCTTTATTCAAAAGGCTATCTTCCTAAATTGGTTGGTGGTAAAGACGGAGCCTACTCGGCCATACTCGAATTTCTGCCTACCGGGCTGAAAGGCCTATCTGTGGCGGCTTTAACAGCAGCAATTGTAGCTTCGTTAGCCGGTAAAGTAAATAGTATTTCAACAATTTATACGCTTGACATTCATAAAAAATATATCAACAAAGAAGCCAATGAAAAAAAGCAGGTGATCATTGGTAGAGTAACGGTTTTTGCTGCCATGATACTTGCTGTGCTTTTTACATGGCACGATTTGTTAGGCATCGGCGGAGTTGGAGGTTTCACATATATCCAAAAATATACAGGCTTCATCAGCCCCGGTGTATTTGCCATGTTCTTACTTGGAATGTTTTGGAAAAGAACAACAGGTCTGGCGGCCATAGTAGGTGTTATAGTCGGATTTCTGTTCTCTGTTTTCTTTAATGAAATGGCGCCACAGGTGCTAGGCCACGAGAATTTTCTCTATACCGCCTATGCCAATGGAAACGGTGGTTATGAAATTCCATTTCACATCTGTATGGGCTTATCATTCATGTTCACCATGATCATCATGATTGCCATAAGCTTGGGTGGCCCAAAGATAAATCCCAAAGCTTTTGAACTGGATAAGAGTATGTTTAAATTAAAACCACAAACCATCCTTTTAATTGTTCTTACCCTTTTAGTGCTAACAACTTTGTATGTTAAGTTCTGGTAATTTATTTTTACTCCATCTAAAATTATAAGAACAAATTAAACAAGTATGAAAGGTATTAACGAATATAAGGTACACGACAGAATGCTAATAGCAGTGGACTGTATCATCTTTGGCTTTGACGGAAAAGATTTAAAAGCATTATTGATAAAAAGAGGATTTGAGCCCGGCCTGGGAAAGTGGTCTTTAATGGGTGGATTTGTAAAGACAGAAGAAAGCATTGATAAAGGCGCATCCCGCATTCTCGAAATGCTTACCGGCCTTACCAATATTTATATGGAGCAATTGTATTGCTTTGGTGATGTAGATCGCGACCCTGCTGACCGCGTTGTTTCTGTGGCCTATTTTGCTTTAATAAAACTTGATGATTATAAGCCTGAGTTAATGAAAGAGCACAATGCGAAATGGTTTAATATAAGGCACATCCCCACAATGGTTTTTGATCATAAGAAAATGATATTAATGGCTAAAGAAAGCCTTCGCCAAAAAGTAGCTACGCATCCTATAGGCTTTGAATTATTGCCTGAAAAATTTACGCTTGCTCAATTGCAGAATCTATATGAAACGATTTATGAAACAACTTTTGACAAACGTAATTTTTTAAGAAAAATATTATCATTAGATATCCTTAAAAAATTAAATGAGAAAGAAAAATTGCTTTCCAAAAAAGGAAGCTTCTATTATACGTTCGATCATAATAAGTATAAAAAACTTCAGCGTGAGGGATTAAAATTCATTTAATTGATTTATTGGTTATTGTTCTTGATTGAATAAAATAGCATTGGGACGTTTTATACAATTGAAATTGCTTTCAAGATTTAGCTTCTTTTTTTTCCATCTCTGTTTTTATTGCAGCTGCTTTTTCAGCAGCCAGCCTTTTCTTTTCGGCCGCATAAGCCGCTCGGCTCATTAAGGCTTCACCATACAAAATATTCCATCCGTTGTTTATATTTTCTTCTTTCAATGCACATTTTGCAGGGACATTGGTTTGAAAGATGGCGCCTTCCTTCGGACATGCACGAACACATTCTGAACAATAAATACAAACGGCCCGGTTAAAATGATAAGTCTGCTTTCCATCCATAGCCTGCGAAAAAACAATAGCGCCCGGGGGGCAAGCCATTTCACACCGGCGACACCAGATGCACAAGTTTTCATTAAAACCAATCATTCCCCTGTAATCATCCGGTATAAAAGTTTGTTCAAACGGGTATTTAATTGTAACCGGCTTCTTAAATAAATTCAGGATCGCTTTAAAAAATGTTTTCATCGTAAAATATTTAATCATCTTGATGTACATGAAAGGCATGGATCATAAGATGCAATAATAGCAGGAGCGCTCCCATACTCATTCCCTTTAAATGCTTCTACCATGGCAGGGATATTAGAAAATGTGGGCGCTTTAATTTTTAAACGTTCCAGTATTTGCGTCTTGTTTCCTTTAGCATAATAAAATAATTCGCCGCGTGGAGCCTCAAGTCTTGCAACCGCTTCACCATCAGGAAACGTTTTTGTTTCCGTAACAAGTGCCGATTCAGGTAACCCGTTTATAATATTTTCAATGATTCGCATTGATACATACAATTCACGCAAACGAACCATGTTGCGGGCATGAACATCTCCTGCTTTATCTAACACCATTTCAAAACCAACTTCTTTCCACGGTAGCAGATCGTCGTATTCATTGCGAACATCAGCTGCAAGCCCCGTTGCTCTCGCAAAAGGGCCAACCACATTCAGTCTCAAAGCGTCTTCTTTTGTAATGAGTCCAACACCTTTGTTCTTTAAAGATAATGTCCAGTTATTTTGATAGATGTCAACCAGTTCATCTAATTGTGGTTTAAAAATTTTCAATCGTTCTAAAATCATTTTACCAACTTCCGGTTTTAAGTCCCGGGCAACTCCACCCACTATTGAAAAATCATATTGAATACGATTGCCGCACACCGCCTCAAGCAGTTCCATAGCAAACTCACGATATTGCATTGTTTTCATAAACAGAGCTTCAAAGCCCGAGTTTTCCGCCACATGACTTAAGCATAATAAATGCGAATGGATTCTATCCAATTCAATAACAAGCATTCTAAGATATTTGGCACGACGTGGAACTTCAATTTTAATTAATTTCTCCGCTACCTGCGAGTAGGCGGTTGTATGCGATACGGAACACAAGCCACAAACACGGCCTACGACAAAACTCACCTGGCGGAATTTAAACTTTGAACAACACGCCTGCTCTATTCCGCGGTGTACATAATATACATTGGCAACTGTATCAACAATTTTTTCGTTTTCTGTTGTAAACTTAAAATGAAGAGGTTCTAGTAATGAAATATGCTGTGCGCCTAAAGGTATCTCGTATTGTTTTCCCATAACTTATTTTTTCTTTCTTAAAGGACCACTTTCAAAATCAGGTTCCAATACAAAACCTTTTGCTGTATTTTGAATTTTAATATTCATCAGATCCACCAGTTCTGCTTCAGCTACCCACGAAGATTCAACAATATCCCTGATAGATGGTATTTCCTCATCTGGATTAATCTGAACACAAAAAGCAATAATATTTGATGGGTTAGCATACTCGCAAAAAAACCATTGCACTTCAATTTTTTCTCCGAGGTCAACCGCATTGATAACCACAAAATGGTACAAATCCGGCTTGTAAAAATTACGGATGTCGTCTTTTACTTTATCAATTGATGTTTCAATTCTATTCATGGACTATGCAATTTCTTTAATTTCAGCAGCAATATCTCTCCTGTTCAACTGGGTATCTTCTTTTACAGGTTCTTTTTTTAATCGTATAGATTGTTCTAAATCCTTTGTTTTCTTCTCCAATATCGCAAGCGCTTCTATTACGCCATCAATAATCTGCTCCGGCCGGCTTCCGCATCCGCACACATATACATCCACCGGGATGTATTGATCTATCCCACCTTCACAATTATACATTCCCCTGAAAACACCGCCGGTACAGGCGCAGGCTCCACAACTAACTACAACCTTCGGTTCAGGCATTTGCGCATAAATTTCGACTAACCTTTCACGTGAGCGTTTTGTAACGGGACCGGTTACCAGCAAAACATCTGATTGTTTTGGATTGCCGGTATTGATTATACCAAAACGTTCTATGTCATATTTGGGAGCCAAACAGGCAAGTATTTCTATATCGCAACCATTGCAACTGCCTGCATTGTAATGCAGTATCCATGGCGATTTTTTTCTAAAAGAATTTAATTTCATAACTGCAGAAATAGAATGGTTATTAATAAATTAATGAAAGCAATGGGCAAAGCCACTACCAATGAAAATTTAAGCATCTGCTTATAATTTACTCTCGCTGAAGAATTATCAAGCCCATTAATAAAGAGAAAAACAAACAACACCAGGCCCATTCCCAACAAAGGATCATTAGCGCCGAAAAGATATGCCAATGTGTAGCAAAACACGCAATCCAGCCATTTAGCAATGTAAATCGCTTCATAAAAAATTCCGGAAAATTCAAGTTCAACACCGCCGGTAATCTCCTGGTGCCCTTCGGCAATATCAAACGGGGATTTTTTTAGTTTGATAGGCAACACCATCAATAATGCCACAAAAGCCAGTGGCATCTTGAATAACAGAGACGCGCCATAATTGAAAATGGAAGACGTATCAAAACTGCCAGTAAGCATAAAGGCAGAGACAGCAATTAATATTAAAACGGGTTCATAACAGAGAATGCTAATCGCAGTTCTGTTTGCCCCAAGATGACTAAAGATGGAGCGTGTGCTATACCCCGCCAAAATCAATAACGAGGTAGACAAAAGATGTAAAAAAATAACGAGGATTAAATCTCCTCCAAGTAATAAAACAGCCAGGGCAAACCATAAAGAAACAAAATGCATAATGCCCAGGAATGCATGTGTTGAATGAACAATCATCTTTCGTTTATCAGCGAGCTTTAAAAAATCGTAAAAGGGCTGCAACAGCGGCGGGCCAGTTCTTCTTTGCATACGAGCTTTAACGATTCTTTCGAAACCATAAACCAGGCCGCCTATAGCCGGGGCAAGGAGTATTAATAAAACCGGGATTAAAATATCTTTCATTATAATTTTTTCAGCCTTCTTAATTTTTATTCATCTTATACATTTCATTATAATATTGACACTACAATCAGTGTAATAAAAAATAAAATACCTATTACAGAAAAATAAGGTGTAGCCCTATCGGTAGCAAAATAGAATGATGAAAATGAATAGTTCGTTTTTTCGCCGCAGGCGTATTCCTTTACCCTGTCAACATTTTTAAAGCGTATAAACGTAGCCGTTATGATGGTTATCGGCAGCAGTAAAAAAGCAATCAGCAGCGGAACAACCGGCAACGCCATTGCCCCGACATGTAATTTCCATCCATAAATTGTTACTTCAATTGGCAAACTCAGCGTTTGAGAGGCAACCGGTACAAAATAATGGCTCATTAAAAACGGATAGCTTAAAACACTCAATATTATTAATCCCAACAAAATGGAGATAGTGGCGGAATACAAAGGCTTTGTTTTCTCAAACTTTACCCCATCATGATCTCCCGTTCGCGCAATTAAAAGACCAAGCACTTTAAAATATAATAAAGATAAAATGGCGCCACCACAGGCTATAGCCACTATTACAAAAGCGCCAAGCATTTTTTGGTTGATAGCAAGGACGCCCAAAGATTCAATACCAAACCATTTTCCCATAAAGGCACCAAACGGCGGAAGCAACAGCGACATAAACCCAATTGAAATTACCAATGAAGTGAAGGGTCCGGTTTCTGCCAACTTATCCATATCCGATGTTTGCTTAAAATGAAATATTCTTTCGAGTATGCCTGCATTTAAAAACAACATGCATTTTGATAAGCCATGAAAAAAAACGAGCGTTAACGCGGCAATTATGGTAACCGGCGTACCAACAGCGGCCATCATAATCATTAATGCAAGCAGGGCAATAGTTGAATGAGCCAGTATTCTTTTAAAATTATCTTGTGAAAGTGCACCGATAGCTGCAGCCACAAATACAAACCCAGTCATTGCAATTACTACAGACGCAACAGGTGTTCCTTTTAACGCTGGCGATAATCGCAAAATGATGAAAGGAGCAATTTTTACCATAGTAGACGAATGCAATAATGCGCTAACCGGCGTGGGCGCTACCATTGCTCCTAACAACCATTTGCTGAACGGCATCTGCGCTCCTTTAACCAATGCAGCCACACATAATAATGCAAGTGGCAGCAAGATACCCGGTACTGATGAGTGCGCCAGCAAATTGCTGAATGTGGCTGTTCCATAACCGTTGTGTATTATAAAAAATATAGCGCCTAGAATAGCAAGTCCGCCAATTTGATTCATCCACAACGCAGTGAGCGCATTCTTACCTGAGATTTCATCTTTTCTAAACCCAATAAATAAGAAAGAAGCCAGGGTAGTTAATTCAAAAAACAGGAAGAAGCACTCCATGTTATCCGAAGAAACAATGATATTCATAACGGCAATGAACCAAAATAAGATTGACAAAAAATATTTTTTACGAAAGGCACTGCAATCTTCCCCATCAATGTATTGCAAAGAAAATATAGAGATGATGCCGCTGATAACATTTATTAAAAGGAACATGAAGACGCTTAACTTGTCAACTGTAAACTGCGCCTGGTATTCTTCCGGAATAATTTTAAGGAGGTAGAGTAATGCCCCAAATTGTAAAACAGTAAGCAGCCCAACAAGCCAGCTTTTTTTACGAATGGCTACACTTCCAAAATACAGAAGCAACAAAATATCCGCAACAGACACAACCTCATTCATATAATGAGACACGCCGAAATGAAATGGTTCCTCTATACTTACCAGCAAATAAAATGATATAACAGATAAAATAGCAGCAGAAGCTATAACCAATATCCGTGACAGGTTTTTAGGCAGTATCAGTACCAAAACGCTGACAGCAACCGGAAGTATAAACAGGCTAATTATAAGTGCATACATGCCATAGAGTTTTCTATCTAAAAAGAAGTGCTATATTAAAGCAGAAACAATCTTAAAGAAATGATTACTATCAGTTGTAAACATGATTTACTCAACTTATTAACGGGATGGGCTTAAACGAAGAAGAAATTTCCAGCCACCGGATGAGGGATGATTTTAATCAATAGAATTTGTGATGCTTATCATTGCCTCGATACTAATTATATCTCAACTTGCATAGGCTTAAACATTGAATTAATACCTCTGAAATATTTCATCACTTGATTTAATATTTACAAAAATTATTATTCTGTTTGCTGAGTTATTTGCATAATGCAGTACATCGAAAGAATTATGTATAAAAAATCTAAAAATTAATTTATGTGTTTAGCAATACCCGGAAAAGTTATTTCGGTTGAATCGGAAGACCAGGAAATATTCCGCACAGGAAAAGTTTCTTTCGGCGGAATTATAAAACAGGTAAACTTAAGTATGGTGCCCGGTATAAATGTTGGTGAGTATGTGTTGGTTCATGTAGGAGTAGCCGTTGGCAAAATAGACGAGCAGGAAGCGATGTTGACGCTGGAGTATCTTGAACAAATGGGAGAAATGAATGACCTCAGCTCCATTGAAGAAAAGAAAACAATTCAACAAATTTATTAGATCAAATAAAAATAGGCTTGGCATTACCGTAGCGGTTAGACGCAAATTAGTTCTACTCAGACTATCAATTTATTTTCGATAGTTGGCAAAAAGCTTTTCGTAAAAACTATAAATGCCGACTCCAGGTTTTCCCCTGCATTTCTACTTAAAGAAGTCTCTAATTCCCAAGAATATCCGGCTATCGCCAGGGTGTAAGCTTTAGGATGCTTATTGTAAAGACTATTCGCCAGGTAAAGAATAGTTTCCGGACTTTGAATATGCGAAGAGAAAAAATAATGATTAGCAGCAGTACATGATTTTATTTCAAAACCATCTTCCAATTCTATATGTGATGCATCTGCAAAAATAACTGTATCATACGCCGAGATTAGCACCGCATCTTCTATTTGCAATTGATAGCGGTATTCGTAATCCATGAAATCAAAATTATAACGCTTAAGCATTTCCGTAATCTCCCACCCCAGCCCGTCATCGCCCCGGCCGCAGTTACCCATGCCAATAAATAAAATCTTGTTTGATCCGGAAGTTACCGGATCAATCCTTAAATCTTTCATCGATCAATTCTCCATGATGGTTATATAATTCAACTTTCAAAGCCATTTTACCTATTGCCTGGGTTGCACAGCTAAGGCAAGGATCGTAAGCCCTGATGGCGATTTCTACCTGGTTCAACATTCCATCGGTAATGGTGCCCTTGCGGCTGATTACATTATCAGCTACCCATCTTACCGCGTTATTCATCGCATCATTATTATGGGTTGTTGATACAATAAGGTTACAACGAATAATCATCCCCTTATCATCTACTTCATAGTGATGCGTGAGTGTGCCACGCGGCGCTTCAATTATTCCTATGCCCTTCAAACGTCCAACGCCTTTACGCACAAGGTCATCTCCCATCAACTCCGGGTCATGCAAAAGTGCTTTCATTTCTTCAGCGCAATGCAGCACTTCAATTAAACGTGCCCAGTGTGAAAATAAAGTGCTGTTGTTAACTCTTTTGCCCGTAAAAGCTATATACTCCTGCCGTGCTTCTTCCGCTAATGGTGTCGGAATAAAATCACATATATTTATCCGAGCAAGCGGCCCCACCCTGTTCCAGCCTTTTTCCCGTCCTATCTTTTTTAAGTACGGAAATTTCATATAAGACCATTTTGCTACTGCTTCTGAAAAATAATCCTGGTATACGTCTGTTGAAATATCATCCAGCGTAATATTACCTTCGCTATCGATAGCTCTCAATTTTCCATCATACAATTCCAAACCTCCGTTATCATTTACCGTACCGAGGTGACCGGATGGAAATGCTGCAAACTCATCCAAAAACTTTCTGTTCTTCTCATGATACTCTTTCATAAAATTTACCATAGACTGCGACCATTCTATCATCGTATCTACGTTTTCAATATTTTCCCCATCCAAAAAATATTCTCTTTCATCTTGCGTAAATGTTTTGTGTACCCCACCAGGCACCGCAAGAATACCATGAATCCTTTTTCCTGCTACTGCTTTGATAATTTCCTGGCCGAACTTTCTCATGGTGATTCCTTTAATAGCAAGCGCCCTGTTTTCAACAGCTACTGCTACAATATTTCTTTTTTCTACCGGGGCATCTACACCAAATAATAAATCAGGTGAAGCGAGATAGAAAAAATGAAGGGCATGTGATTGAAAAATCTGTCCATAATGCATCAAACGTCGAAGCTTAGACGCAGTTGGCGATAGCTCTTTTGGATCAACTCCAACTATCTGGTCGATGGCTTTAGCTGCAGCAAGATGATGACTAACCGGACAGATACCACAAAGCCTTTGAACTAACACAGGCGCCTCCCAATAAGGGTGTCCCTGGATAAATCTTTCAAAACCCCTGAACTCCACAATGTGAAAAAATGAATCTTCCACTTTCCCGTCCTCATCAAGATGTATAGTAACCCTGCCGTGGCCTTCCACTCTTGTCACAGGATCAATAGTTATTTTTCTGTTCATAATCGTTTTCAGTTAATCATATTTAAATTCAGAATAAAGAATGGAATACTCTTCACCCCACAAAATATTTTTTATGCTTTTCCAAATAATGTTCGCATCAGGCGGGCAACCCGGTATGTAATAATCTATCTTAACAATCTCATTACAGGCATAGACGCGGTCAAGAATCTTTGGCAGATCTTCATCATAAGGAACAATATTGTTACCGGGTTCATTGGTAAGGCAATTAAGATACGCTTCATCAAGACACTCACCAAGTGGAATGGAATTTCTCAAAGTAGGGAGGCCGCCCCATATCGAACATTCACCTATTGCAACCAACACATCACAGTTTTCCCTGAATTTTCTAAGTGTTTCTATATTTTCATCATTGCAACAACCGCCTTCAATGATACCAAGATGACATCGGGTTGTAAAATTTTTAAAATCAGTTAAAGGTGATTTATCAAATGAAACCAATTCGATCAAATCAAGAAGCTCTGCATCTATATCGAGCATGGACATGTGGCAGCCAAAGCAGCCAGCTAAAGAAACGGTTGCAATTCTTTTCTTAGTTATTTGAGATTCTTTATGTTTTGGTATTTCTTCACTATACTTTTTTTGTACAGATTGCATATCAAACTTTCTATTTCCAAATGGTTCAGCAATGCTTACTCCCCTAACTATGATAGCACCCGTTGGGCAAATTTTCATTGCATTGATAGCTTGTTCTTCCGTTAATTTGGCTTCCTGTTCGTAATCAACTCCTACGTACGTTTCATTACCCCTGTTTTGATAAGTAAATACTTTTTTACCTTCATCAGTAACCACATCCACAACGCATCTAAGGCATTTAATGCAACGGTTATGTTCCATTACCATCCTGGTTGGTTGAAAGTCGATAATGCGGTCTTTAAATAAATGCTGAAAACGCGTAGACGCAATTCCCAATTCATATCCCATGTGTTGCAGATCGCAGTTGCCGCTTTTTTCACAGGCCGGGCAGATATGATTTCCTTCAGCAAACATCATTTCTACCAATGCCTTTCTTGTGTCTTTTAATTCCGGATCATTCACTTCAACTTTAAGCCCTTCGCTAACTTTTTCTGTACAGGCCGGCCCAAATTTTCCATTTATTTTACAAGTACACACCCTGCAGGTTCCCAATGGGGGTTCTATGTGTTCAAAATAACATAGCGATGGAATAAAAATGCCATTCTCTTTTGCAACCTGCATAAGATTTTTACCTTCTTCAACAAGAAAATTTTTACCATCTATCGTGATATTAACCTTGCTTGCCATTATTTATATTTTATATTCTTCATAATCTTTAGTTGCCGCATTCATATCAAACTTCAGGTTAAGCCCGTCAAAATTCTTATCCAGCTTAGTTTCAAAATAATCATGAAATTTATCCATCGCCATGATCAAACTGCTGGTAGCCGTTTTACCAAGACCGCAACGGCTGGTATTTCTCATGATAGTTCCCCAGCTTTTTAATTCTTCAAGATCAGCCTCATTGGCCAGTCCGTTATCCAATCTTTCCAATTTTCTTTGTATGATAAAGCTGCCGGCACGGCATGGCGTGCAAATACCGCAAGACTCATTTTTAAAGAATTCAGAAAAATTCAGCAGTACTTTTACAAGGTCTCTTTGTTTATTGAAGATCATAAAAGATCCGCCGCAACGTATATCCTTTTGGCCGAGCAAATCGAGCATTGATATGCGTCGAAATTTTTCCTCAACCGAAATACATTCACCGGATGGGCCGCTCACCTGCATATAATAAGGATCATCCGCCTTGCACAATTGAAGTAATTCTTCTATGGTCATTCCCCATTCAATTTCGTATATACCTGGTAGTTGGCAATCACCGGAAACACTAATTAGTTTGGTACCGGGCGAACCGGCGATTCCTATCTTAATATATTGATCAGCGCTCATTTCAATTATTCGTGCAGCGGCGCAAAAAGTTTCTACGTTATTAATAATGGTAGGCTGTTGCAGGTACCCTCTTTCAACAGGGAAAAACCATTTGGTGCGTGGCTCTCCGCGCTTACCTTCCAATGATTCAAGCAATGCCGTTTCTTCGCCACATACGTAAGAACCGGCTCCCATTTGTATCCTTATATCAAAATCAAAATCGTTTATACCACCGCAATTTTTTCCTAGCAACCCTTTAGAACGATAATCGTTTATCGCCTCATCCAGTTTATTTTTCAGCCACCAGTACTCTCCTCTTAAATAAACAATCCCATAAGCAGCGCCAATTGTGTAGCCGCAAATAATCATCCCTTCTATTAGTGACTGCGCCTGTGTGTTCATCAGCACACGGTCTTTAAATGTTCCAGGCTCGCCTTCATCGGCGTTACACACAACATATTTGGGAGAGGCCGCCTGAACTTTTGCCGCATTCCATTTTTTCCAGGTAGGATAATATGCTCCGCCACGCCCGGCCAATTCCGATTTTTTTAATTCTTCGATTACGCCTAACGGTTGGATATCTGTTAATTTAGCAATTGCAGTTCCCGGAATAAATTCTTTGAAGAAAACAGACTTACCACTTGCGGGTGTATAGCGAATATTGTCAGCAGGTGCATCACAAATGGTTTCGGGGAGAACGCCATTTTTTAGCTTCGCAATAATATCCTTTACCCTACTAACGTTCAGGTTTATAAAAGGATAAAAATTAATTAATGCAGAAGGCTCCTGGTCGCTTAATCCAATGCACGGCGTAAGAAAAAGGCCGAATGTTCCTGTGCGGTCAACTGATTCAAACGTTGCGCTTGTTTCTCTTTCTAATGTTTCTTTAATGCGGTGAAACCCTTTTATATCAGCGATAATACTATTGTTGAGATAAATAGTGTACTTACCTGTTGGCTTGCGATGGAAAAAATGATAGAAGGAAACAACGCCTTCCACTTCAACTGCGGAAAGATTAAATAAATGCGCAAGCTCTTTTATATCATCATCATGAATGTATCCATTGCTCTTTTGTAATTCCCACAGTCTGTTAAGCATTTGTGTTTGGGAAGGATCCGGAATTCTTTTTTCAATACCGTTATTCATTATGGTTTGTTTGAAAATTTTATAAATACATTGCTGTTATTTGCAGTTAGTAAGAAATTGCTGGCATTGGTTGTATATAAAATTTCTCCCGCCAAAATTTTGCTATGAAATTTAAGGAGAAAAAATAAAAAGTATTGAATCAATTTTCTTCTTTTTAACCTTCAAAATTATTTATTAACCTCATTTTTTAACATGACGTATATCATATTACAGACCGAAGAAAATCATGCTTAATTAAAATCAGCAGATGTATTCCAACCTCTCTAAAAATACTTTTCATTATTTTGATATTAACTTCGCCTGGAAATTCTAACATGTAACGGCGGTTGAAAAAAGTATAAGACGCAGCAGGTACAAAGCCGACAATTATTCCCGGTTTTTCCTTTTAATTTATAACAATGACGGAGCGCAAAGTATTTAAAAAAGGCCTGAGATTAATGGGCAATCATTTTGAAATAAGCGTGGTATCCAACGATGAAGCTTGGGCCAACCTGCGCATCGATGAAGGAGTTCAGGAAATACAGCGTATTGAAAAATTGCTCACGACCTTTAATGAAGAAAGTGAAACAAGCCTTATCAACCGGTACGCAGGGATGGCGCCTGTTACAGTATCGCGGGAAACGTTTGATCTTATAGAAAGATCATTGCGTATTTCAAGGATAACGCAGGGATCGTTTGATATTTCCTATGGGTCAATAGATAAAAGATTGTGGAATTTTGATATAAATATGAAAGCATTGCCGGATAAAGAAACTGCGAAAAAAATGGTGCGCCGTATTAATTACAGGAATATTATTCTTAATGATGAAAATTGCACGGTATTTCTTAAAGAAAAAGGAATGAGGATTGGTTTTGGCGGAATCGGGAAAGGATATGCTGCTGAAAGAGCAAGGTACATTATGAAATTGTCTGGTGTTGAAAGCGGGATTGTTAATGCATCCGGCGATCTTACTACGTGGGGTTTGCAACCTGACGGCAAGCCGTGGACAATAGGCATTGCGAACCCAAATTCATCCAACGAATTGTTTTCTTACATTAATGTTACAAATATGGCAGTTGCCACTTCCGGTAATTATGAAAAATTTGTAATGATCGATGGCAAAAAATATTCTCATACTATCGACCCGAGAACAGGGTTGCCGGTATCCGGGATAAAAAGTGTGACTATTATTACGCTTAATGCTGAAATTGCAGATGCAATGGCAACGCCTGTTATGATAATGGGTATCAAAGCCGGGATGCACCTTATTAACCAAATGAAAGATATTGAAGCAATAGTGATCGATGATAACAATACAGTTTATGCATCGGACAATATCAGGTTCTCGTAAGGAATTTTTTGAACTTGTATCCATCTTTTAGCGTTGCCCCTATTGTATAATGTTAAACTAAAATAAAAATGTAACCGGTTTGGTTAAATATTAGCCAACGTATAATCCGTAACAATTTCTGGCTAAAAAATTGTTTACTCCACCAGCATTAGTTTCATTTTTTTCGATAAACAGAAATATTAGTTAATTAATAAGCTGTTGTGGCATCACAAGAGACATGCAAATTAATTTCGGTTTTTATTACTTGCTATCGAAGCACATTGAAACAAATTTGTTAAAAAAAAGTTACCATCAATTTTATAACCCAACCAAAATTTATAATCAGCATCTATAAATTATTAGTCTTAATTGTAACTCATGAATAAACTATTATTACTCGCTTTTAGTATTACCACAATGTCCTTTGCTAACTGGCAGCCGAATTTCGAAACGGCAAAAAAGATTGCCAAAGAAAAACATGAGCTCATTTTATTAAATTTTTCAGGATCTGATTGGTGTGGCCCTTGCATGCGACTGAGAAGAGAAATTTTGGATAATGAAGTTTTTACAAAAATGGCAGACACTTCTCTTGTAATGGTTAACGCTGATTTTCCAAGAAATAAAAAAAACCAGTTAGATGCGCAAACAAGGAAACAGAACGATGCTCTTGCGGATAAATATAACCCGGATGGAAAATTTCCATTTACACTTTTACTGAATGAAGATGGCAAAGTTTTAAAAACCTGGGATGGTTTTCCGGATGAAAGTGCACAACAATTTTCTGAAGAAGTGGGGAATATTTGTTACGCCAATAAATAAACATAAGTGCGTATCCTGATAATTAGTACAAATTGAACCTGCAAAACTAAAGGTTCAAATAAATTTTATATGAAATTACAAGCTCTGAAAAAAACATTTCTCGCACTGACAGGCGCTATAATTTTAGCATCCTGTGCTAACGTGAAAGAATACCAGAAAAGCAGGATCAACGATTCTGAAATGATTTTAGGCAATCGGAAGGTGGAAAAAAACGAACTCAATTTTCAATCTTACCGGGAAGGAGCATCAGGTGTCAATGGCGGCAAAACCGGCGGTGGCTGTGGTTGTAACTAATTCTTTGATATTTCATCCGTAAAAAAATTCATGAAAAAAATTTGCTTAACTCTTGTTGGTATTTACATGATGGTCTTGCATTCGTTTGGCCAATATCAACAAGATAAGGATACCACATTTTATGTTTCCAAGCCATTAAAAATTGATGAAATTAATCTTGTTTCAAGTTATTATAAACAAAATGGAGATCATTCGGCTGTTACCGGCGGAATTGGTACAGAAAAAGTAACTGATTTATCTAACGGGCTCGAAGTTAAATGGGTGGGATGGGACTATATGAATCGAAAACATACATTAACGGCGGGCCTTGGCATCGATCATCATACGTCTGCTTCCTCTGCGTATGTAAACAAATCAGGAGCGTCTAAAACCGGTGGCAGCCGCATTTATCCTTCCCTTAACTGGAACATGGAAAATGCAAAAAAAGGTACAGGAGTGGGGTTAGGAATTTATTTTTCAAAGGAATATAACTATACTTCATTTGGGCTAGACGCAGAAGTTTCTAAAAAGACAAAAAACAATGGCGAGTTCGGTGCAAAACTTAGAGGATATTTCGACCGTGTTAAATTAATTTACCCGTCAGAATTTGTTCAGGAAGTAACAGTAACATCGGCAAGCGGCGAAGAAAGCCGAAACCGGATTCCATCAAAGCCTCGTACAACTGGCACCTTGTCGTTATCCTTTTCACAGGTAATTAATAAAAGATTACAAGGTATAATTCTTGTTGATGGTGTTTATCAAAATGGTTACCTGGGTCTACCCTTTCACCGGGTTTATTTTAATAACGGCACAGAGGCCATTGAGACTCTTCCATCGAACAGGCTAAAATTACCAATTGGCGTTAGGCTTAATTATTTCCTCGGCGATAAAATTATTCTCCGATCGTATTACCGGTATTATATTGACAGTTGGGGATTGCAATCTCACACAGCAAGCCTTGAAGTTCCTGTGAAGATTACTCCTTTTGTTTCCGTAGCACCATTCTACAGATATTATACCCAAACGGCTGTAAAATATTTTGCGCCGTATGAAACACATACTTCCGCGGATCAATATTACACGAGCAACTATGCATTGTCTGCATTTAACAGCCAGTTCTACGGAGTTAATTTTCGGGTAGCACCGCCCAAAGGAATTACAAAAGGATTAAGTGCGCTTGAGTTGCGTTATGGACACTATTCTCAAACAACCAATCTTGTATCGAATGTGATATCAGTGAACTTTACATTTAAGTAAAGAATTATTCAAATAGTAATTCGATTGTCTAATTTCTGTAATTCTATCAGGGAAAAAAAATTATTGCGTTATTCAAGTATAGAAAAAATTATATACCGTTATTCAAAATAAATTAATCGTTTATTGTAACAACCAAAGGCTCCGCAATTATAACAGGTTCTGTTTTTTCTACTACCCGTCGATAAACATCCATATCTATCGCCTTTTCACTTTTAGCAATTATAACGGTTGCAATGGTGTTACCGATAAAATTAATAACTGCTCTTCCTTCGCTCATAAACCTATCGACACCTATTAACAATGCAAGCCCTTCTAACGGTATAACTTTTAAAGCGGTAAGTGTTGAAGCAAGAACTACGAAGCCGCTGCCGGTAACGCCCGCGGCGCCTTTACTGGTAAGGAGTAAAATTCCTATTATTATGAGTTGTTGTCCGATAGAAAGATCAATATGAAAAACCTGTGCAAGAAAAATAACACTCATACTTAAATAAATGGTTGTACCATCAAGATTAAAACTATAACCTGCCGGGATCACTAAACCCACCACTTCTTTTTCACAACCGGCATCGGTGAGCTTTTTCATAACAGAAGGCAGCACCGCTTCGCTGCTACTTGCTCCCAGCACAATCAAAATTTCCTCTTTTACATAACCTAACAACTTCCACAAACTAAATTTATAATAACGGCACACCATATTCAAAACAATAAAAACAAATAATATACTGGTAATATAAAAAGACACCAGGAGCTTTGCCAAAACACTTAACGTTGCAAATCCAAACTTTCCAATAGTATATGCCATTCCACCAAATGCCCCGATAGGGCTCAGCTTCATAATAATTTTTAAAATATTGAAAAACACCTTATTTATTTTTTCAAAATTTATGAGAAGACTGTTGCCTGCATCGCCCATCCATTTCAAACCAATAGCAAATAAAATACTGAAGAAAAGTACTTGTAAAATATCGCCTTTTGCAAACGCATCAACCAAATGCGAGGGAACTATGTGAGAAAAAAATTCGCCCCAATTAAAGGCATTCGCCTGTGCAGCAATATCAGCCACCTTGGTATCAGCGGCGGAAGAATAATTTACACCTGCCCCCGGCTTTATGATGTTAGCCGTGATAAGGCCTATTATAAGAGCAAGTGTTGTTACAATCTCAAAATAAATGATAGCCTTCCCTCCTATTCTTCCCACCTTCTTCATGTTACCAGCACCGGTAATGCCGGTAACTATCGTAAAAAAGATTACCGGCGCAATTACCATTGTAATCATGTTAATAAAAGTATCGCTGATAATTTTTGCTGTGGGTGCAAACGGAGGTAACTTCCAGCCCACAAGAACGCCGGCAACAATGCCTATCAAAACCTGCACGTATAGAACTCTTAAATACTTCATTCAGCTTTTTTTGCATCATAACCTTTAAGATCATGAATGTGTAAATTGATGAATAAGTTAAAAAGATTTTTGTAAAGAAAAAATTTTCTCTTGCCGCGTTGTTATTTTTGGGAAAAAACAATCGTATTGGCCATTTCAATTTCGTCCTGCGAAATCGTATGTGCCATGTCGTTATATAGCTTTTGCGAAACAACCGCGTTCATATTGCTTAAAACTTTTGTTGTTTCGTTAACCCTTTGCACCGGTACATGCGGATCGGGGTTGCTGCTCCCTATGAATATGGATGTTTTATTAAAATCGCCGGTATAATTTTCTGTACGAACTCTATCGCCAATCAGGCCACCCGTAAATGCCACAACACCGCCATATTTTAGGGCATTTCGTGCAACAAACTCCAGTGTTAAACAAGCGCCCTGCGAAAATCCAAGAAAATAAATATTTTCAAAACTAATCCCCTTTGTATTTATATCATTCACCAAATCTTTAATTAAGTTTAGGGCAGATGATAACCAAGGTTCATTTTGGGAAACAGGCGCCATAAAAGAATAAGGATACCATGTATTATTGGTCGCTTGGGGAGCAAGCAAAGCAAAATCTTTTACATTTAAATAATCAGCTAAAGAAATTATATCGCCCGCATTCGCACCACGCCCGTGAATCATGATTAAAACCTTCGAAGCTTCTTCGATCGGTTTACCTCCCGTAGTAATATTTTTTGTATGCAAATTATTTGGGTTGGTCAACATTTGTATTTATGAAATTTTGGGTTGATCTAATTTTGAAATTATATGGCTCGGCTTAGAAAGAAGCTTGTGTAACGGGCATGAATTTGCAATAACTTCTAACCTCTTAAGTTGCTCATCGTCTAAATTTCCTGTAAAGCTCAGTTGGCAAATAAAAGTATTTTCCACAGACGCTTTTTCAGTATTTCTTATTAAATCGACCGTTACTTTTATCTCAGTTACGTTCCACGCTTTTCTTTGCGCATACATGCGTAAAGTGATTGCTTTGCACGAAGCGAGCGCCGCACATAAATAGTCACCGGGGGCTGGCCCCAAATCTTCACCGCCTTTTTCTATTGGCTCATCTGCTAAAAGTTCGTGCTGGTTTATTGTAACATTCGACGTGTACTGGTTACCGTTATTAATAACCTCGGCGGTCGCAATCACTTTGTCCATGTTATATTTTTAAAAGTCAGCTTAGGCCGCTTTCTTAATTTTCCTTTTCTTCAATGCATCACTAATAAACCGGCTTAACGATTTTGAAGTAATATTCCCTTCAAATTTTTCGCCATTAATAAAGAATGCAGGTACATCTCTTACGCCGAGATCTATACCATGTTTTAGATCATCCTGCACAAACCATCCATATTTACTATTGATTAAATCATTTAAAAAAGATTTGCTGGTAACACCAACTTCTTTTGCATACGATTTAAGCGTAATAGTTCCCAGGTGCCTACGGTTCTTTAAAAGTGTTTCATGCATTTCCAAAAACTTTCCTTCCTGCGCCGCGCCAATAGCAGCTTCCGCAGCTTTGTGCGCCCGTTGATGAATCTTCACCAATGGGAAATGACGAAAATTAAAATTTATTTTTCCGCTAAAAGTTTGCATCACTTCTTTTACGATCTCATGCGCCTGCACGCATTTCTCGCTTTCATAATCTATAAATTCAGTTATTGTAACCGGTGCGTCTACATTACCAATTATTATATCTTTCGGCTCTATTACCGGTATTTCTTCTTTCTTATACATACATCATGTTTTTTTATTTTTCCATATATCACTATATTCATCGGGATGCAGTGAAAACTGCGCATGAACATAAGGGCAAAGCGCAATAACCTTTAAATCACTTTTCCTTGCATAATCAGCCATTGACGTGAGTAATTTTTTTGCTAATCCTCTTCCTTCTGCTTTGGGCAGCACTTCTGTATGATAAACTGTAAGTTCGTTTCCAGACACGTCTATCGTCATTTCCGCAATCTTATGCTCTCCCTCATTAATATAAAAATATCCGCTGCCATTCTTATTCAAATTCAGTTCTACATCGTCCATCAATTATTATTTACATTTAAACCTATACGGATTTTCAAGCAAGCACCGGCAACACTTTCTCAATTTCTTTTCTTGATGCTTCGTATTGCTTTGGCAGCTTTAAATGAGTTCCCAATTCATTCAAAGGTTCATCTCTTGTAAAGCCCGGGTTATCTGTTGCCAGCTCAAACAATACACCGCCTGGTTCACGGAAATATAAAGAGAAGAAATAATCGCGATCAATTTTTGGGGTAATGTTTAACCCAAAACTTTCAATTTTTTCGCGGTAATTCATCAATATATTATCGTCCTTCACCCTGAAAGCCACATGATGATTGGTTCCTGCAGCATTTAGGCCATGAGCTAAACCCGGCGCTTCAATTATATCAACTATTGCCGCATTGTCAATTGCGTCGGTAATAAAACGGTATTGGTTTCCTTCCTGCTTTAATAATTTATACCCTAAGATATCAGTTAAAATTTTTGCGGTAGGCGCAACATTTCTAAGCGTTAATGTAACACTATGAAACCCTCTTGTTGCAACACCTGCATTTACTTCGGAGGTCTGCCAGGGCTGTCTTTCATCAGGAGTTAACGAGGTAATTAATTTAATCTTTAACCCATCCGGATCGCTAAAAGAAACATATTGTTCGTCAAACATTTCCCGGGTGCTATCGTGCGTTACATTATATTGTTTAAAACGTTTCGTCCAGAAATCAAGGCTGTCTAACGGTACAGAATACCCGATTTCTGTCGCCATGCCGGTACCGATATGCCCCCGCCGCATTCCTTCCCACGGAAAGAAAGTAAGCACACTTCCCGGAGTTCCTTTTTCGTCGCCAAAATAAAAGTGATACGTTCCGGGATCATCAAAATTTACCGTCTTCTTCACCAACCGCAACCCCAGAATTTTTGTATAAAATTCCAGGGTTCTTTTGGCGTTTCCGGCTATGGCCGTTATATGATGCAGCCCTAATATTCTGTCTTCCATCTTTTTTAATTAAACTTATTATGCTAATTGTTCTTCTTCCACTAATGCTTCTACCTGTTTTACTAATTGAATTTCCGCATTTATTTTCACTTCATCACCTAAAACTACATTGCCCGTTTCAGTAACAGCGCCCCAGCTTAATCCAAATTCTTTACGGCTTATTTTACCGGTAACAGTAAAACCCGCTTTCGTTTGTCCGTAAGGGTCTTTTGCAACTCCGCCAAATTCCACCTTTAATGTTACAGGTTTTGTTATACCATGCATAGTTAACTCGCCACTGATTGTTCCTTCACCATCAATTACCTCATATTTCTTTCCGGTAAATTTTAATTGCGGGTATTGCTCAGCATTAAAAAAATCTGCAGATTTAAGATGACCGTCACGTTGCTCATTATTGGTATCAACCGATTCAACATCGGCGGTAAACTCAATATTTTTAGCCGTATTAAAATCATCTGTTCCGGTTTCTGCCACTACGTTAAATTTCTTAAACTGCCCGGTAACCGTTGAGATCATCAGGTGTTTGATTTTAAAAACTACTTCACTGTGGATTGGGTCCAGCGCCCATTTAATGTTTGTCATTTTTTTTATTTTATTTGTTTATGTTTAAAATTTATTATTACTTAATTCGTCTACTGTCTCAGCCTGTTTTGAATTGTTAAGAATTTCTAAAACTTCCTTTACTGCATTTTCGTCTTTACCGTGCAGCCATATTGTATTAGTAACTGCCAATGCATTGACTATTTTAGAATACTTCAATTTATTTTGAAGTGCATCACTTTCAAATTGGTTTTTACCTTGCGAAAAGCTTACCACAATCTTTTGTACTGACACTTCCCGTATTAATTCTCCCACTGCTTTTTCTTCTTCCTGTGGAATGTTAAGAATAATGATATCAGCTTCCCAACATCCGTCTTTCATGCAATCAACTATCTCAAATTCCGGGCCTGTATGTGCAGATTGTAACGAAACAGATAATTGTTCAAACTGATTCGGGTATTTCGACAATAAAAGCAAATGATAATTTGCAATAGAAATATTCTTTACAACTACTGTTGCTCTTTCATTTGTAGAAGCAATAACTGCTATCGTTTTTTTTTCGGCCATAACTCCTCTTTTTTGCTACCACAAAGCTACGGCCATGCGAAGGAGTGCTCCATTGCGATAGGATAATAAATTACATTGATCTATGTCAACAAAATTATTTGCGGGCGGCCATTTGGCTGCGGATGCGGCTGAGTGTTTCGCGTGTAATACCAAGGTAGGAAGCAATCATGTGTTGAGGAACACGCTGAAGGCAACCGGGAAAATTATTAACGAGGTTGGTGTATTTTTCTTCTGCGGTTTCGCTTAACGTTCCCATTAATCTTCTTTGCGTAGCTATTAAATTATTTTGAATAAGAATGCGAAAATATCTTTCAAATGCAGGAACTTTTTCAAGCAATAAATCCATCGAAGGTTTAGAAATTAATAATAACTCGCATTCTTCTAATGCTTCTATATTAAACAAAGAGGGCTTTTCAGTAAGAAAGCTATAGATATCGCCTATCCACCAACCTTCAAAAGCAAACTGTAGTATATGCTCTGTTCCTCTATTATCGATAGTGAACGATCTTAATAAACCCTTAGATACAAAAGTGTTGTATTTACAAACATCTCCTTCCTGCAGCAGGTATTGTTTTTTTCTTAATTTCTTTGGCAGAAAAAGCGTTTTACAAAAATTAAATTCCGTCTCAGAAATAGTAATTAGTTCAGTAATTTTTTTATAAAAAAGTTCGTACATGAAATTTATTAAAGAAGCAAAGTAAAGAATTAATAGTGTTTTTACAGTCAGAATATTTACAGGTAAAAATGCAACACATTTTATATTGATTGGTTGATCTATTTCACAAAAAAAGCTACCTTTTAATGCTAACCGTTTTACCCGGCAAGAGATTTTACTAAGGGTATTTTTTTCATTAGTACAATCAAAGTGCAAGAAATACCGACGGTTGCAAAAGTAATTATTGGTATGCTTAACAGCGGATGAATAAAAACAAAACTGAGTCCGCACCACAAAAAGATATTGAGAATAAGAAGGTGCGATAAGTAAATGCCATAGCTGTGTTCGCAGATTAAATCAATCACTTTGCGTAATAAAGGCCGAACAAAATATTGCTCGTTTTTAAAAAACAAATACATACAGAAAGCCATCAGCAAAACATTGAGTGAAAGATTATCCATAAACACCTCGTTGTTTTCATTACCACTAATAGAAATGAAATAAGTTCGAAGAGCAGTATATAAAAATGCAGCCGCGAAAAAAACGATCAACCATACACCATTTATTTTTCTTGGGGCCTTAAAAAGATAATTGCCCAAAATAAGATACCCTAAATAACCACTAAAATAACTAAAGTCAAAACTTGTGTCGTAATGGTCTAAATACGGATTAAGGAAGAGCAAGATTACCCATATCGAAAGAAAATAAATGTATTCTTTTTCCACGGCTGCTCTTGTCCACTTCGATATGAATGGAAAAGTAAGATACAGGCATACGATAATATAGACATACCACATATGCGAAGCTGTGCCACTTAATAATTGTTTAAGGATAAACGAAAATAATTGAGCTACCGTTTTATGTGGATCCATCAGATCATTCCATGAAAAAAAGAATAGATATACGACGCTCCAAAAAAGAAAAGGTAATATAATCCTGAGAAACATTTTACGAAAAAAATTCCCCATTCTTCCATCATAGTGCTCAAGGGCAAAAGAACCACTCAGCATTATAAATACAGGCACACACCACCTCATTGCCGAATCAAAAAATACACTTGTGAAAAAATAAGATTTGGGAATGGCCGGGTATTGGAGCGACACGGTAGCAGCCACGTGAAGCACAATCACACCAATGGTTGCAAATGCTCTTAAATCGTTCGCCCATGGTAATTTCCCTGGTTTCATAATTTTTTTTGGCTTTGTATTTTTTAATTGGATTCTTTTCGTAAAGTACAAGTAATGTCAAGACCCAACATGTATTTTCCTTAGGGAGTAATTGATTTTAATAATGTTTCCTGAATGCACTTTACCCGTCTGAATAAATTTTGTCAGCATATAATTATAAAATATTTCCTACCATCTCAACCGATTAAATCCATATTTAATGAATGTAATTAATATTTATAAACTCATCAAGGTATTAGAGCAATTTATTAAAAAGTGAGGTCCTTCTAAAGTTGATCGAATATTGTTCAACATCATTATCTAGCCCCGGTATCCTCGTAATTTTTGTCATTATCGTGATTGTATGTCAATCATATATTTTGATGATCATAGTCATTTCCCCGAAAAAACCCCGCTGCTAATTTCACATCGTCATTTATTGCATTTGTTCATCTCATTTAAAAATAAAAAATATGCATGCTCATAGAATTTCAAAAGTTGACTGGCTCGATATCCTTTTCGCAGGAAGGAATAAAGAGTACGGCGCTTATGAATTAAGAAAGACGTACAACAAACGAATTATGGCTGCGCTCATAGTTACCCTGATATCAATGTCTGTAATATTTCTTATATCTGTCATTACTGAACGGCTTACCAAAAAAGATGAAAACACAATGATACAGGTAAGAGACATCTCGCTGACAGAGCCCATAAAACATGAAGAACCGCCACCACCCCCGCCGCCTAAGCCAAAAACGATGCCGTTACCACCCGTGGCAACCATCGCGTTTACACCGCCGAAAGTTGTAAAAGATGAAGAGGTAATGAAACCACCACCAGAAGTAAAGGAAATTGAAGAGGCTAAAGTTGATGTAAAAACTGTTGAGGGAACAAAAGATTTAGGCATAATTGCAGCACCAATAGTGAGCAAGGGAACCCAGGTTACGGCGGCACCTGTTGAGAGAAAAGATGATGAAGATAAAATATTTACGATAGTTGAAATAGATGCTGCTTTCCCCGGCGGGCCTTCGGCCTGGACTAAATATGTGCAAAAAGCTATAGAGGCTAACCTTGACGAATTTACAGAGGCCGACTATGGGACATGTATGGTAAAATTTATCGTGGATAAAACAGGTAAGGTAAGTAAGGTAGAAGCCGTTACAATGAAAGGTAGCAAACTTGCTGAAGTGGCAACGAACATAATAAGAAAGGGCCCCAACTGGATACCCGCAGAACAAAACGGAAGGCAGGTAAACGCTTACAGGCTGCAACCGGTGATTCTTAAAGACCCCGGTTAACTGTTAGCTTAGCTAATGTTTATCACTACCAGGTTTTCTCAATAAATTTGAGAGTGCTCACAGGTGAAAATTTAAAACCATAATCCACACCTGTAAAGAATTGAATGCAGTTAATTTTGCTAAATAAAAGCTTTCAATATGGGTGTTATCATGCAGGCCTTTTACTGGGATTGTCCCAAGCTGGAAAACAAAGAATTTGAATGGTGGAATTTTATAACAGGAAAAATAAAAACGTTAAGCGACGCGGGCTTTACAGCACTTTGGTTACCTCCTGCCTGTAAAGCGGCCAACATGGGTGGAATGTCTATGGGCTACGATCCTTATGATTATTATGACCTTGGCGAAGTTGACCAGAAAGGCTCTGTCCCTACATGGTTCGGCACAAGAACTCAACTTGAAAAATTAATTCAGGAAATACATACTAACGGCATGCAGGTATACGCCGATATGGTACTAAACCATACTAACGGCGCTGATGCAGAAGAAGTCAATGAGCTTGACGGGCAAAAGAGATGGACGAAATACAATCCAGGGAGCGGAAAATTTCCGCGTGACTGGAAGTGTTATCATCCCTCTTATTTTGAACGCTGGGATGATGAAGTTTTTGAAGGAATGCCCGATTTGTGTCACCGCAATCCTTATGTCTATTCCGAATTAACTGAATACAGCCGGTGGCTTATTGAAGATATCGGTTTTGACGGATTGCGGTACGACTTTGTAAAAGGTTATGGCACGTGGATCATTACGGCCATACTGGAACGCCTATACGAAAAAGATAATAAAATAAATTTTTTCCCATTTGGCGTGGGCGAATATTGGGATACAGACACATATATCACCCAATGGTTAAAGGAAACTAATGCATTTACTGATAACCCGGTAAGTGCTTTTGATTTTCCACTTCGCGGCAGGCTTAAAGATCTTTGCGATACTTATGGGTTTAGTTTAAAAACACTCACACAACCGGGTACTCTTGTTACTGATAATCTTGCACATTGGGCGGTAACTTTTATTGAAAATCATGACATCGTTCGCACCGACCCTATATATAATGACAAAATGCTTGCCTATGCCTATATTCTTACCCACGAAGGCTATCCATGCATATTCTGGCAGGATTATTACAACTATGATCTTGCAGAAGAAGGGTTAACCAGCGGCATAGCTGCGCTGATAAAAGTGCATGAGCAAAATGCGGGTGGTGCCACAGATATTCTTTATTGTGATGACGACCTGTACATCATGCAGCGCCGCGGAACCAACAAGCAAAAAGGATTAATTTTTGTATTAAATAATGCAGCAAGATGGAACGGCCGGCTTGTATCTACTCAATGGGCAAGCACGCATTTTACTCCCCAGGCATGGCGCGGAAAAGATAATATCGATGTACCGTTAGAGAAATATACTGATGGCTCAGGGGCGTCTGAATTTTGGGCACCACCAAGAGGCTACGTCGTTTATACTCCTCAGGATGCTTAAATAATGCCATTATACATTCAGCAAAGCTCTTTGCGTGTGGCATTCGATAACCTAATTAGTTAATCATTAAATTGTTTTATAAGAATAAAGCGCTTTTTATTAATGGGTGAAATATTTATTCTTTATCCCTTCCTTGAAATGGCTCTAATTCCTATTGCTGATGAATTAATTATATTTAGCAAATAGTTATTATTATAGTAAACCCAACGGCCTTTATGCACATGCTAATCGATAACTGTGCATAGTGATTCTTTACTTTTTAATAAATAAATTTTGAAATATATAACCCGTACAGTTTGGATCTTATCAATAGTGAGTTTACTTACAGACACGGCTAGTGAAATGCTCTACCCTATAATGCCGGTTTATTTGCGATCAATTGGCTTTTCAATTTTGCTCATTGGAATTCTTGAAGGCGTTGCGGAAGCAACAGCAGGGCTGAGTAAAGGATATTTTGGTAAACTTTCCGATTCATCGGGTAAACGGGTTCCACTTGTGAAAATTGGTTACGCATTCAGTGCTATATCCAAACCAATGATGGCATTTTTTGTTTACCCTCTTTGGATTTTTTTTAGCCGCACGATAGACCGTTTTGGAAAAGGTATAAGAACCGGTGCAAGAGATGCAATTCTGTCGGATGAGGCAACTCCACAAACAAAGGGAAAAGTCTTTGGGTTTCATCGTTCGATGGACACGGTGGGCGCCGTTATTGGCCCCTCCTTAGCATTATTATATTTATATTTTCATCCGAAACAATACAAGACACTTTTCTTTATCGCATTTATTCCCGGGCTCCTGGCTGTATGGGCTTCTTTTTATTTAAAAGATAAAAGAGCTTTAAAAAATAGTAGCCAAATAAAAACACAAATATCTTTTTTTTCTTTTCTAAAATATTGGAAAATCAGCCCTCCAGTGTATCGTAGAGTAGTTACCGGCCTTCTCATTTTTACACTCTTTAACAGCTCCGATGTTTTTTTGCTTTTGAAGGCTAAACAAGGCGGATTTGATGACACCTCAATAATTGGCGTTTATATTTTTTACAACCTAATTTATGCGTTATTTTCTTTTCCAATTGGCATACTTGCAGATAAGGTTGGGCTAAAAACAATTTTCATTTCGGGCCTTGCTTTATTTGCTGTCGTTTACTTTGGAATGTCAGTAAATAATAATCTTTATTTCTTCTTTGGTTTATTCTTTCTATACGGAATTTATGCATCTGCCACAGAAGGAATATCCAAAGCATGGATTTCAAACATCACCAATAAAAAAGACACGGCAACAGCCATCGGAACATTTTCAGGACTTCAAAGCATATGCTCTATGCTTGCGAGTTCGCTAACCGGCCTCGTTTGGTTTAATTTTGGTGCATCCGCCGCGTTTATTATAACCGGCATTGCAACCTTATTTGTAATAATTTATTTCCTGTCAATAACCCCAGCAGGCGAAAAGTCATTTTAAACCGCACATCTGTTACGTTCAATTTTATTTACACTTCTAATCATTCATATAAATGATTAAGATCATCAATAATTTATTACGTTCACAGTAAATTGAACTCCAGTGACTTTTGTGTATGAGTGAAAATAAAGATGAAGGTACTGTTTGAAAAAGATGTACACGTTACCGTTAGTCTTTTCGTTATGATTTCATTTAGCGAGAACAACGTTTTATAAACTTTAAAACAATTTTATTATGGAATATTATTTTAGCAGAACCGTTCCTGCATCTTTTGACGATGCCGTAAAAAATGTAACTGAAGCGCTAAAAACAGAGGGTTTTGGCATTCTTACTGAAATTGATATGAAAGCAACGCTGAAGAAAAAGCTGGATGTAGATTTCTATAATTACAAAATATTAGGAGCCTGCAACCCGCCATTTGCCTATAAAGCCTTACAGGCCGAAGATAAGATCGGAACGATGCTCCCCTGCAATGTAATCGTGCAGGAAAAGGATGCAGGCGTGGTTGAAATTGCAATTATTGACCCGGTAGCCTCAATGACAGCGATAGAAAACGATGAGTTGCATGAAATTGCTGCGGAAATCGGCGCACGGTTACGGAGGGTAATTGACAAGATATAATTCAATTTTTTTAAAAGTGCATATTAACTGGGAAGAAGTAAGTCGGGTTATTAGAAAAAAGCTTTCACGAATCACGTGTAACCTTTAAAGGTAGTAATGTTATGTCATTACCGCAAGGCACAAAAATGACTTACGGGTACAAAAGATATTTTTTTCTCATGGCTTTATATTTTGATAACGCAGGCTCCCATGAATCATGTATTTCCTTGACAGATTTTCCCTCCATAATTTGTTTTTTAAATTCAGCGTCGCCGGAGAGCCCGTCAATGTTGCCCATTTGCTTGCTTTGTGAGCGGTCGAAAAATTTATCTTTATAGGGATACGCTTTATACAATTCTATCATCCATTGCAGATTAATTCTTTTGGTTTTTCTAAGGTCGTTAATATTATAATTTCTAAGGTCAATGCCATAGCAGGCTTCGTTCATGTGCAATGGAGTTTCGCTCATGCCAGGTAAACTAACCGGCGTAAACGAAAAAGTGTACTTATCTTTTAACGCAGGTGCACCCAACACGGTAAATGGAAAATAAGTACCACGGCCCAAGTTAATTATGGTGCCTTCAAATAAACAAACGGAAGGATACAGCATTACGCTTTGTTGTGTATTTAAATTGGGTGACGGTTTTACCGGCAGCGTGTACGGCATATCGTGAGTATAGTTGGCCACCGGGATAATTTTCAATTTACATTTCATTTTATTAGCCAGCCAACCTTCGCCATTTATCATTTGTGCAAATTCGCCAATCGTCATGCCGTGCGCTATAGGAATAGGAAACCTCCCGATACCAGAGGCTAAATGCATGTCAAGCACCGGGCCATCTACCAGGTAACCGTTAGGATTTGGGCGGTCTAATACCAATAATGGCTTATCGTTTTCTGCGCATGACTCCATTACTTCCTTCAACACGTTTATATAAGTATAAAACCTGCAGCCCACGTCCTGTATGTCGAATATCATAACATCTACATCGGCAAGATCCGTAGCGGACGGCTTGTGCTTAGCTCCATATAACGAAATTATTTTTATACCGGTAGCAGAATCTCTCTCATCTCCTACCCTGGCGCCATTGCTGGCATTACCTCTGAAGCCATGTTCCGGGCCAAATACTTTTACAATATTTATTCCCCGCTTAATAAGGCTGTCTATTAAACTCCTTTTGCCAATGATGGTAGTGGGATTTGCTAATACAGCAACCCGTTTATTTTTCAGATAATCAATGTATTTTTCGGTTTGATCCGCGCCGGTAATTATCATTTTTTTATCGTGCTTTTGCGGGCCTTTATCAAAGCTTAATACCACGGCAGTTGCGGCTATCAACAGTAAGGCAATTAATATTTTCATAGATAATTTTATTTACAATAGTGTACTTAATTTTTTTATAAAAATTAAATATGAAAGAGCAAGTGATACAAAATATATTTTATCAGTATCAAATTTTAAATCTGGCTATTTCTTCAAACTTAACGCATTTATTTTTCCCAATGATGAAGGCAACTAGTCATCTTCATAAAAAAAGAGGATACATTGCTATATCCTCTTTTTTTAATCGTTTAATAAATATTATTTAAAATCAGCATCGTTTAAACCACTGTTTATCTTTATATCTGTTATTTTCAGTGGAATGTCAACAGCCTGTGAAATGTTTTCTGAATAAGGAAACATAATTCCATTTACTTCTTTATAATTAGAAAAGCTAATAGCGCTGGGTCCGTCACCCGAAGTAGATTCCTTGCGTATTTTTAAGCCGGTTGCTGCATCAAAATATTCTTTGGAGCTAATTCCTGAAGGTGATGTTATAGTTATTACATAGGCATCTTTATCATCGATATTTTCCATTACCGGCGCTAACGTTAACGTGTAACCGGGCTTTGAATAATCTACTTCAGGAAAAGGCATTGACTGTTCCATTATTCTTTTCTTTGTTTCATCATCTACCTGCCGTGACTGGCCCATTGAGGAAATGCTTACGCTATCGCCGTTAACCAATGTTTTTTGCACAACCATATTAGAAGACGACAAAGTAATTGCCTGCAGTATATGATCTGGCGCTTTGTATTTATAATCCAGTTTTATATCCTGTCCCTGCACACTTCCCGTAGCTGTGTAGGAGATATCTTTAAGGTCTTTAATTTTATCTGCGCCACCGATAGCTTTTAAATAGGAATTTACTACATCATTCGCTGACATGCCCTGTGGTACAGGCTTAAGCGGTGCCCCCGACATTGTATTGTTGGAAGGATTAATATCCGGGAAATCATGGTCGGGATCAATAGTAACCTTTTTTATTTTTGCCGTTGATGGGTAATGGAAAGTCCATTCACCACCACGTTGCCAGATTTCTACCGGCAATGTCAGAGAGTCTGTTTTACCATTTTCCTGTTCAATAAGCAAGGGCACAGGAAGTACCATCTGCTCATGGTTTACCAAAGTAATTAACGCACCTTTTGCAGGGTCGTTGTCTACATATTTTATTTTAGTTATTCCCTGGTCAAGTTTTGAATTGGTAAAAAACCATCCACGCCAGAAATAAGAAAGATCTTCGCCACTTACATTTTCCATCGTTCTGAAAAAATCCCAGGGAGTAGGATGTTTAAAAGCCCAACGGCTAATATATGTTCTAAAAGCAGAGTCAAACCTTTCTTCGCCGAGGATATGATACCTGAGAATATCCAGTCCGGCTCCAGGTTTTTCATAAGCGGCAATTCCCAGAAAACTTTGCTGGGTCACATCCGGAATCGTCATAATAGCATCGGCATCTTTCTTAAAGATATAAGGCGCCATGCGTTGTAAATTTGTTTTACTATTGAATTCCCCGTTATTAAAAACTTTTGTATCTACGCCATTAATAAAGGTGTTAAATCCTTCATCCATCCACGGATATTTGCGCTCATTAGAGCCAACGATCATCGGGAACCAGTTATGCCCAAACTCGTGGTTAGTTACGCCCCATAAGCCACCAGCCTTGCTTTTCCAGGAACAAAAAACAATTCCCGGGTATTCCATTCCTCCAACTATGCCTGCAACGTTAGTAGCAGACGGATACGTAAATGGAAACCATTCTTTGGAATATAATTCTATTGCGCCTTTCACAAATTCTGTTGATCTTTTCCATGCACTGTCACCAGCACTTTCAACGGGATAAACTGATTGTGCCAATGCCTTTTTTCCACCGGGTAAATTAATGCGTGCAGCATCCCATATAAAAGCTTTAGAGGCAGCCCACGCTATGTCTCTCGTATTGTTACACACAAAATGCCACGTGAGGTTGGCCTTGGCCGGGTGATATGAGGTGCCACCTAATTCATTGGCGCCAATAAGAGTAATAGTCTTATCACTATTCTTTGCCTGTGCAAGTCGGCTTCTTACCGTTGAAGTAAGAACTTCTGCTGGATTTTGCAACTCGCCGGAACCTACTAATACGAGATCAGATGGTGCTGTAATTGTATAATCGATATTTCCATATTCAAGATAGAATTCACCTGCGCCGAGGTAGGGCAAAGTATTCCAGCCTTCAATATCATCATACACGCACATGCGCGGATACCATTGCGCTATTTCATATATCCAGCCATTTTTAGTATCCAGCCTTCCCATGCGGTCAGTGCCATATTGCGGCACCGCAAAGGAATAATTAATCTTTAACTGTACGGTTCCTGATTTTGCAGGCAGTGTTTTAGGAAGCCATACCTGCATACGCGTATCCGAAACTTTATATTTTGCTTTGGTGGTGGCGCCATTCATTACCACTTCGACAGAAGATAATTCATCGCCGTTGGTAAATGACTTGTTAGCCCAGCGGCCGCCAGTGATCAATGAAGTAGCCTGCGCCCGGCTATCTTCCCTATAAATATTTTGATCAACCTGCAACCATAAAAAGTTCATAGCATCGGGGCTATTATTTTTATAAGTTATCACCACAGAGCCTTTCAAAATTTTTTGGGCTGTGTCAAGCGTAGCCACAATTTTATAATCAGCCCTGTTTTGCCAATAAGCAGGGCCAGGTTGCCCGCCAGCGCTACGGTATTCATTACCGTTAGATGGGTAGAACAGAGGAGCGAAAGCTATATGTTGGTCATAATGCGAAGCAGTGTCTGTTTGCGAATAGACATTGCTGCCAGCCAACATAAGCAAAAACAATACAAGAGTTAAATTTTTCATATATACATTATAAGTTAAGGCGGCTAAGTTATTGGTTTTTCCCAAAGTTTTAAGTCAATTAATTCCTAATTGAATAATTAAAGGATAAATGGTTTTTTCTTCTAACACACCTTATTTTCCATGCTTTTAATCGAAACAAGCAGCACATTTATCTGCCCGAAATGGTAATAATCATGTTCAAGAATTCCATTAATAAGATACAGGAAGGAGTAACTACGAAGAGGAACAATTGAATGTCATCTTTCAACAGGAAAGTTTTGGATTGCGGTTAAAAGTTTTGGCGGCAAACTTCGAAATCGTTTTGTATGGTAGGCCAGTGCTGAGGTTCGGCCCAATCTTGCAGGGAATTATCTTCAATATCAAATTCATCATTGCCTGTTAACTTTTGCACGCAAAAATTTCTCCAAGCGATGATGTGAACTACCAACTCCGCTACAGAATGTGAATGACCGGCAATTTTTTTAAACGCCACTGATTTTCTGCGTAAGAAAAAATATTTTCCCCAATTTTTTCCGTCACCCACGATTTGCCATTATATAAACCATCTAACTGCTGCAATAAGTTGTCAATTACACCTTTTATCTCTTTATTATCTTTCATAATTAACTATTAATAGTCAGAAATGACATCTATAGCTCTATAATTTTTGTGCTTCTTCCTGGCTGGCATATTCTTCTTCAGGCTCCGGCAGCACTTTTACTACTGAATTTTGCAATGAAATAACCGATGATGCAGAATACAATCCAATAGCATTGCCTGAATAAGTATAATCCATTAACGTAAGCTTTATTACACCATCTATAGAAAGCTCGATATAACGGCCATACCGTATCAGTTTAAATTGAAAAGAATTTTTTCTATCGATATTAAACACGCCTGACTGTATATCGGTAAAAATAAAATTCTGCCGGTTGTTTAATGGGTTAAACCCCCAGGCTCGTATTTGCAATAATCCGTTAGCAACATCAAACGAAATAAAATAACCATTTCCATCCGGATCAATATCACTCACCAATCCAAATTTACCCATACCCTCAACCGTTAATACCCCCTCCCAACTAAAACTTGGTGAAGGTTTTTGAAAACAAAATATTTCATAACCACTCCTTGATCCGCAGGTCCATTTGGATGGCTCTATGCTTGAAGAGGCAGTAGAGTTTGAAAGTAAATGATCTACTTCCCCAAATTCGCTTTGGGTGATTATTTTCATTACCATCGTCTCCCAGCGGTAATAGCTCTTTAAAACCAACCTGCCTTTCTTATCTGTATCCAGTTCTTTCGGCGGAGGCAATACACGGAGTGCATCAATTTTGCCGTAGGCATAGAAAAAATTATAGATTAATAAATGTTCTCCATCCTGCACAATACGGGCAGCATAATTTCCCTGTGGCAATAGTACATCTGCATGAAAGGAATGATACTCGCCAAAAAAGTCAGAAGCAAACCAGTAGCGAACTTTTATATCCTCCCTTATAGAACCAATAATGTAAAACCGGTCATTTAACTTAAACACGCAAGGGCATTCTATATCATCATATACCCTAGGGTATACTAACGGCGGCATCAGTTCAACTACGTCATTCGTGATCTTAACCAGTCCCACACAACCCCTGCGTGACACTGGTCCCGCAATACTTCGGGCACAAAGAAGCAGGTACACTTCACCGTTATATTCAAACCGGTAAGGATCCCGAAAGCTCAGCCATTTTCTCGGGTTTGTATTTTTTGTTTCATAAAAGATTCCTTTGGGTTCAATAGGATAAATATCTTTTTTGCTCTTTCTCCAGTCAATAAGATTGTTTGATTCTGCCAGTCCAATTCTCGAAATCACCCCACGATCCCTTCGTTGCAAGCCTGTATAATACATTTTAAATTTGCCCTGCGCTTTACACACGTCCATCGTCCAAAGCATGTCATCGTCCCACTCCCCCGGGTTTCCGACAAACAAAGCATTGTTCACTCTTCTCCATGAAATACCATCTTTCGACACGGCATGCGCAATATAATCATGGTTTGGAATAATAAGATGAAACAAGTGATAAAATCCTTCGTGTACGAGCACCGTTATATCGCCAATTTCCCAATCACTGAATCCCGATCCTGAATACATATATCTCTTTCTGTTTAATCAAAATTAATTAATAAATATTTTGATGGTTTGTTAATAAAAATAATGCCTGAACTTAAAATACCATTCTACTAAAATGAAGTTTACCAACGGCAAACCGGCGTTTCAACTGATCTCGAAAAGCCGGTTAATTTGATTTTGTTATTTTTACACATACCTGACAATATGAAAAAAGATACTCATGAATGGATATTATATACAACTATTCAGCCCCCATGGGCTTATACGGTCTACAGATCCCGAAATTGGAAGAGATAAGGATACAGGCGGCCAAGTTAAATATGTTCTTGAATTAGTTGAAAACCTTTCACAGCATCCCGAGGTACGAAAGGTTGATCTTTTTACCCGCAGAATTATAGATAAACGTGTCTCTTCTTCTTATGAAAAAAGTATTGAAACCATAAACGAAAAGGCCCGCATAGTAAGGGTCTCCTGCGGGGGCAATTCTTATCGTCAAAAAGAAACCTTATGGGATCACCTGGATGAGTTTATTGATAAAACAATTCGTTTTATAGAAAAAGAAGATGACTTTCCTGATGTAGTTCATGGCCATTATGCAGACGGCAATTATCTTGCCGCACAAATTAGTGAAGTATTTGGAGTACCGTTTATTGCTACCGGGCATTCACTCGGACGTAATAAAAAAAACATATTATTACGGGAAGGACTATCCGAAGAAAAAATAAATGAGAAGTTCAATATAGAACGACGCATAGATGAAGAAGAAAGCCTGCTGAAAAATGCGGATGTAATTATCGTAAGCACGCAACATGAAATTGATACGCAGTACGGTTTGTATAACAATAAAACTGCAGGAAGGTTTGAAGTGATTCCGCCGGGAGTAAATACCGGGCTATTCTATCCCTTTTACAGGTATGATATGCCCTCTTTTAAAATGACCATAGAACAGGAGCAGGCATTGTACCGCATCAATTCAGATATAGAACGTTTCTTATTCAATCCTGCAAAACCATTGATTCTGTCCATTGGCCGTGCAGATAAACGTAAAAATTTTGAAAGACTTATTCAATCCTATGGTCAGGATAAAGAATTACAGGCAATGGCAAATCTTGCCATATTTGCCGGGGTAAGAAAAGACATTACACTTATGCCCCCTGATGAACAGGACATCTTAACGAACCTGTTATTGTTGCTTGATAAATATGACTTGTATGGTAAAATGGCAATTCCAAAAAAGAATGATCCAACACTTGAAGTGCCGGAAATATACCGTGTTGCCGCAAGAAAAAAAGGCGTTTTTGTAAATGCAACACCGGGAGAAAATTTTGGTCTCACTATTGTAGAAGCCGCTGCCTGCGGACTCCCTGTAATAGCATCGCCCACGGGTGGCCCCAAAGAGATACTGGAACATTGTGATAACGGTTTACTCGTAGACGTAGAAGACCCTGCGGAAATTGCCAATGCGCTTAAAAAAATAATAGCCGATCAGGCCTTGTGGGAAAAATATTCTGGCAATGGAATAAAAGCCGTTGACCATTTGTATTCATGGTCTGCGCATACGAATAAATACATTGAAATTATTGAAAATCTATTTCGTCAAAAAAATACAGAAGCGTCAACTTTTATTCATAAAACTGCTTACGGCAGGAAACTGGCCAAAGCAAAACTTTTTATTATTTCAGATCTTGATGGCACATTAGCAGACGGAGAAAAATCTGATGGGTTAACCGAATTTAAAGAATGGATCGTAGCTAATAAAGAAAACGTAGTGTTTGGTGTGGCAAGCGGAAGAAACAAGGAAATTACTGAACAGGCTTTTAAAACCTATGATATGCCGGTCCCCGATATTTTAATATGCTCGGCAGGTTCAGAAATTTATTATACCGAAAAATTTATACAGGATAACGGATATGAGAGTTACATAGATTATCAATGGAAGCGTAATGAATTGCAAAATGCGTTATCAAAATTCCCGGGTATTCGTTTACAGGAACCGGCCGCCCAATGGCGGTTTAAACTTAGTTATTATGTAGATGATGATTTTACCCAGGATGACCTCGCGGATTTATATAAGTTCCTGGATGACCGTAAACTCCGGGTTAAAATGTTACTCACTGAAAATCATTTCCTGGACCTCCTGCCATTCCGCGCCAGTAAAGGAAGTGCAGTGCGTTACCTGGGTTATAAATGGAAAGTGGACCTGGAAAATTTTATAACAGCAGGCAACAGCGGTAATGATATAGATATGCTAAAAGGAAAAGCGAAAGGAATTGTAGTGGCAAACTATAGCCCCGAGCTGGAAGAATTACGAAAGAACAAACTGATTTATTTTACCAAAGAGCCATTGGCAAAAGGCGTATTGGAAGGTATTAAATACCACATTTCGTCTATGGATTTAAATCTTAATTGAGAATTGGCTATTCTTGCAACAATTCAGAATTAAAACAGGAAGGTCTCGAACAAGCCTCGATATTTAACCGTTAGTATATCGTTTACAACTCATCATTCGCAAACACCATTCTAAAATCTGTTACTCCGATCTTAGACTCTTCACCGGATTTGCGATTGCCGCTTTAATAGTCTGAAAGCTCAATGTAAATAATGCGATAGTAACCATGATTCCAATGCCAAGCACAAAAATCCACCAACTTATATCAGTGCGATACGCAAAGTTGGCCAGCCACTTGTTCATTCCTATCCATGCCAGCGGTGCGGCAATTATAAAAGCTATAGCAATCAGTAATAAAAAGTCTTTTGTAATTATAGCAACAATATCGGGTACCGAGGCGCCTAAAACTTTTCTTACTCCAATTTCTTTCGTTCGTTGCGAAGTTGTATAAATAACAAGGCCAAGCAGGCCGAGACAACTGATAAAAATGGCCAAGCTTGTTGCCCACATCAGCAGGCTTGAAATATGCTTTTCCTGGTCGTAGTACTTTGCAATGTCCTCGTCAAAAAACTTATAATCAAAATCATCGTCGGGAAAAATTTCTTTCCATGCTTTTTCAATTTGAGCGATAGTAGTCTTCCATGCCTTGCCATCTGCGCTCTGTGGCATCAGCGCTATATTAATTGTTCTTGCACGGTTAATACCGTTGGCTATCACCAACGGCTTAATTGGATCATGGAGAGAATGTTGATTAAAATCTGCTATAACTCCGGTTATAGGAATTTTATTCAGAAGCTTACCTACCGCCTGATCTAATTTGTGGAAGCCCAAAATATGGGCGTATGTTTCGTTAATGAGATACTCACTTGTAGTATCGCTCTGAGAAATATTCGATCCTGCCAGTAATTTTATTTGGAATAATTTAATATAGTTTGTATCTGCTATTTTTATCTGAGCATCTGTGTTCACTTCCTTCTTTCCATCTTTGTATTTAATGGTTTGGCTCCACGTACTGTTTGATGAGGGCGGGCTGTTGCTTAAACTCGTCATCCTGATGCCCGGAATGCTGTTAAGTTTATCCATGAAAACAAATTTGTGGCTTTTTACAGTGTCATAGTAGTTCATACTTAAATGTATGATTGCATCTTTCTTAAAGCCCATATTTTTATTGAGAGAATAAGTTATTTGTTTACTCACCAGAATAGTAGCCATAATAAAAACCTGGGCGATTACAAACTGTGATATCGTCAAAGATTTGCGCAACCAGGCATTGCGGGTTTTACCGGTGTTTGCATATGCATGGTTCTTCAAAACCAATACAGGCTTATATCCTGAGAGAATCATTGAAGGATAAAAACCAGCTAAAATTGTAACCACAATTATAAGCATCAACAGAAAAAGTAAAATACCGGGATGAGTCGTCAAACTAAAATGAAGCCCATCAGGAATAAACCCTGAAAATGCCTTTAAAATTAATGGAGTTAAAAAGACCGACATAACGGTAGCCATAAATGTAAGCAAAAATGTTTCACTAAGAAACTGGACGATTAACTGCTTTTTTGAACTGCCTAATGTTTTTCGAATTCCAATTTCTTTTGCCCTTTGAGCAGCATGCGCTGTTGTAAGATTTATAAAATTGATACAGCCAAGCAATAGCAAAAATATTGCAACAGCAAGCAAGCTATATAAAGTAGGTTTACTGGCAAGTGGCAAATCATACCCACCATAATCTGAATTAAAATGCAGGTCACTTAATGGTTGCAATTTGAAAGATGATTTGCTTTTATCATCAGGATCAGGCTTATTGTTTTTTTTATACAAGGCATACATAGCCGTTTCAATTTCTTTGGGTTTCCTGCCTCGTGATAGTTTTACCAACAACTGAGACGCAGAGCTTGTATTGCCCCACTCAGTCCAATCTTCGGGTGTCAAGCTTGCATTTTCTAACGTAGCTCTTGATATAAAAGTTGAGAACGTAAAATCGGTATTTTGCTCAATATCTTTTACAATACCTGATACTACAGCGGGAACCGTATCATTAAAATAAATTCGTTTACCAATAATTTCCTGTGGCAAAAGTTTTGGAAAATATAATTTGGCAACATTTTCAGCAAGTACGGTTTGGTAGGGTTGGCTTAAAGAAGTTTTTGCGGAGCCAGCTAACCATTTATAACCGAGCAGGTTCATAAAGTCCTCATTTACGAAAACGACATTTTTCTGGTGCTTAAAAACTACCGGATCTTTTGCTGAAGGAATGCTGGCCTTCACGTCATCAACAGTACGAAAGGGAACAACTGCTTCAAGTCCCGTTAGCTCCTTTTTTACAGCCGGCCCCAATGGTGATGTAACGCCGGAGTTGCGATATACTTCGCCTGAGAAAATAAAATTGGATACAACTCGATAAATGCGATCATTATCTTTTTCAAACTTGTCAAAAGTAAAATGATAATTAACGAGCAAATAAATAACCAATGATGCACTGATACCAATGGCCAGGCCGAGTACATTAATCAGGGAAAAAATTTTATTGCGTCGAAAGTTTCTAAGCGCAGTTTTAAAATAATTTTTTATCATCATAGTTTATTATTCTGATCTTAAATTTTTTACCGGGTTATTTCCCGCAGCCTTGTAGGTCTGTGATATAATTGTAAAAAGACCTATTGATAATAATAAAGCGAAACATAATAACAGACTAAAAATTCCGAAACTAACCCGTGAAGCAAAATTTTGTAATAATAAAAATCCTGCTGTGTATCCTATGGGCATTGCAATAAACCCCGCAATAAATAAAAGCTTAATAAATCTTTTTGATAACATCCGTACTAATTGTTGCTCGCTTGCGCCAATTATTTTTCTTATGCTTACTTCTTTTTGTTTTACTTCAATTGAATAAACAACAACGCCAAGTAAACCCAAAGTTGCAATGGCTACCGCTATAATTGCGAGGTAGCCCAACAGGGAAACGGTAGCGGCTTGGGAATTATTTTTATCAATATCATCGTTTAGCCATGAGTAGGTAAATGGCTGATCGGGCGTAAATGTTTTCCATTCACTTTTTATATGATTTGAAATTAAATCCTTCTTGCCCGGACCAGTAACCACATATAAATAATTGTAAGCATTCTCTTTGTTTCTAAAAGCTAACGGAGCAACGGGCTTGCCCGCATTTTCATAACTAAAATCTTTTACCACACCAGCAATCTGCAGTTTGGTTGAATCATTGATCGAGAGTTTTTGGCCCGGCGCATCTTCAATTTTACGAATGCCAAGGGCATGAACCGCTTTTTCATTCAGGATAATATATTGCTCGCCGTTTACATTAGATGCCGAAGGAAAATTATTACCAGCAATAAAAGGTATTTTCATAGAAGGAATAAATTGCTCATCAGCATAATAATAATTGAGAGACAATGCATCCTTTTTATTTCCGATCCAAACCGGCATACTCATGCCTTGAAAATGTTTTCCAAACTGTGATGACATGGCGCAGACAGATTCAACACCGCTTACCGTACTTATTTTTTGCGCCGCAATTTTTTCATCAACGCCTTGTAGCGGCATTACCATCACATTATCTTTTCTAAAACCAGGGCTCGCTTTAGCCATAAAAGAGAACTGGCGGTAAAAAGCAAACAGAAAAATAATAATGATAAGCGACAGGCTGTATTGAAACACAATCAACGCCTTTTGCAAACTAACCTTACCCAATATTTTTGCCGTTGATAAATTCTTCAACACACGTAAAGGCTTAAACGAAGATAATATCCAGGCAGGCGATGCACCTGCAATTAGCCCCGTGAATACCGCAAAGCCCGCCGACCAATAAACGAGCGTAGCATTATAATGAGCCGTTGAAGGTATAAACTCATAATCGTCGTTGAAAGGCGCATAATGAATAATAAAGGAAAGAATAAGCCAAGCAAATGAAAGCGCAGCAAAGGCCAGTAAAACTGATTCGACAATATATTGTGTAAACACCTGGCGGCGGCGGGCTCCCACGATTTTTCTTATACCGACTTCTTTGGCTCTTGTTAATGCTCTCGCGATAGTGAGATTAGTATAATTAAAACATGCAGCCAATAAAATTAACAGCGCCACACCTATTTCAAAATATAATTTAGTCCACGAACTGCCATTGCCGATATCGTTACTTAACCCATCGGTGCCGGGTGTAATTTTGTCAATACGCTGAATGCCAAACGAAGTGGCTCCAGCTTTGTTTATTTTATTTAACTCATTGGAAACAGATCGCAAATTTTGTGAAAGGCTTGACAGGTGCGCATTTTCTTTTAAGAGCACATACGTATAAGCTGTATTAAATGCGAACCAGTCAGCTGATTTACCGGGAAGAATTTTATTTTTTTCCAAATTTGCCACGCTGCTGAAAGATGCGAAGGCATCGTAATTAATATGAGACTTGCCAGGTATATCTTCAAGAACCCCGCTGATGACGAAATCGTCACCGTTTTCCATACTAACGACCTGGCCTATGGGATTTGTTGCACCAAAATATTTTAACGCTGTTGACTTATTAATCACAACTGAGTTAGGCATTTGCAGCGCTGTCTGTTCATTACCGGATGATAACTGAAATCCGAACACTTTGAAAAATGACGGCTCAGTAAATGCCCCGTTAAGATATAATTCTTTTCCGGCAGCGGTTGCTTTACCATTAAAAGCCGGGTATATGTTTACAGCCTCTTCTACAAAGCTGCTTTCTTTTAAAAGTTCATCATATAGCGGCAATGGGGTGCTCGCCATTTTCCATGTCTCCGCGTTTTTCTTTGCATAACCACTGGTAACACGGTAAGTTCTGTCGGGATGCGGATGAAAATTATCATAACTCAATTGATCCTGCAGGCGAATCATAATCATTAACCCAACGGACATGCTTAGCCCAAGACCAAAAATATTAATGAATGACGTAAGCCTGTTTTTCGATAATGTTCTAACCGCAATTTTAATATAACTCTTAAGCATAAACTAAGTATTTAATTTGCACATAAAACGAAAAACTTTTAGGTCACGATTCAAACCTCATGTTTAAAACTTTATTATTGTTACTCGCTTCTCAAACTTTTTACCGGACTAGCTACGGCCGCCTTTATTGACTGGAAACTGATTGTAGCCAAAGCAATGAAAACAGAAAGCAATCCTGCCAATGCAAAAACCCACCATTTTATATTTATGCGATAAGCAAAATCCTGTAACCAGTTGTGCATAACAAACCATGCCACAGGCGACGCAATTATAAAAGCTATTAACACCAGTTTGATAAAGTCCTTTGAGAGCAGCAGCACAATATTGGAAACGGATGCACCTAACACTTTTCTTACACCAACCTCTTTTGTACGTTGAGCCGTAGCCAACAGTGACAAGCCAAATAAACCAAGACACGCGATAAAGATTGCAAAGCCTGCGAAGATCCCAAACACTTTTCCGAACAATTGGTCATCAATGTACTGCCTGTTGAATTTTTCATCAACAAAATAATAATCGAAAAAATTACCCGGGAAAAAAGTGGCATACTTCGCTTTTATAGAAGCTATTGTAGATGCCACATCTTTCGAACTTACTTTTACTGATATGGGATTATCGGTGCCATAACTCGGCAAAAATATAGTTGGTTCCAGGGGATACCGTAAAGACTTTTGGTGCACATCATTAATAACCCCGACGATGTCAAAATTTCTTCCAAAAGCCTTAATTGGCTTACCAATTGCTTCGCGGTTGGAATGAAATCCAAGTTGCGTGGCCGCAGTTTTATTGATCATAATATTATGCAGTTTATTCCAGTTGGGATTAAAATCTGTATTAATAAAATTTCTTCCAGCCAGCAATTTAATGTCATAGACGTTTATAAAATCTGCATCAATACTTTCATTGCGCATAGTAAACCTGCTTTCGGTGTTAGCATCAGTTCGTTGAATGTTAAACGCTCTTGACAATTCATCGCCTGCAATTCTGCCCGTCACGGAAGCCCCTTTTACATTTGGTATTTGATTCAGTTCATTTTTAAAACTATTCTCCCTGCTGATAAAAGTCGAGTCCCACCGCGTAAGTATCGGCGGCTTCACTACCAGTATTTGAGACAGGTTCATGCCGAGGTCCTGTTGATTCAAATATCTTATTTGTTTGTACACTACAAATGAACCTATAATAAGCGTCACTGTTATGGCAAATTGACCCACAACTAATATTTTGCGAAATAAAATTCCTTTAGCAGAAGTGGTAAATTTTCCTTTCAAAACCAATATAGGTCTAAACGCAGATAATATTAACGCAGGGTAAAAGGCTGAACCCGTTATGCCGATAAACATAAGGGCAACAATGCCAACGGTAATTCCATAGCCACTCAAACCGGTTGAGAATAAATATACCATCGATAATTGATGGCCTGTTAAACTATTGAATCCCTTCTGTGCAATAACCACCATTACAACGGCAACAGATAAAGCCAGGAGATTGATGATGATTGATTCTGTAAGAAATTGGCGAATTAACTGCATCCTGGTGGCGCCAGTGACTTTACGGATGCCCACTTCTTTTGCCCGTTCCATCGATTTTGCAGTTGAGAGATTGATATAATTTACCCATGCAATAATTATAATCAGCACGGCAATGATAAACAAACCCCAAACTACAGTAGCGCTTCCTGTTTTACCAATTTCATACTCATAATCAGAATATAAATGAGCTCTCGTTAAAGGCTGTAATAAAAACTTTTCATCGCTGCCGCTTACCTTATCACCATGAAAATATTTCTGACTAAAGGCAGTTAGTTTTGCTTCCAGCTTTTTATAATCGGCTCCGTGTTTCAATTCTATATAATGCCAGAAATCCGAATCTGTAAAATCATTATTAGCTTCTTTCCAATTACCATTTCCGCCACTATACAATGTACTGTATGAAACGAGCAAGTCAAACGACAAGTGAGAATTTTCCGGAACATCTTTGCAAACAGCAGTTACTTTATAAGGCATCGAGTCCCTGGAGATAACAATTAATTTTCCGATTACTGGTTGAAAATTATTATTCGTAATGGCAAACAGTTTGCGTGCAAGCTTCTCAGTTAGTATTACTTCATTTGGATTCTTTAGCCCGTCTTTTCCATCGCCCGTGGTGATGGGATAAGAGAACATAGAAAGAAACGAATTATCCACCGCCAGGACTGATTGCTCTCCAATTTTTTTATCGCCATAGGTCAACACCATTTCTTTAAACGGTTCCACCCCGGTATTATTAATTACTTCAGGATAATCATTTCGCAATGCCGGACCAACGCCAGAATAGGTAATGGTGCCGTGCTGCAATAATTTCCCATGTTGGTAACGATCGTTGGTAACACGGTATAAGTCCGCAGCGTTTTTATTAAACCGGTCATAGCTTAACTCAAAGCTTACATATTGGAGTATCAACAAGCAAGCGGTCATACCAATAGCAAGCCCTGCGATATTGATGACAGAAAAAGTTTTATTTTTTCTTAAATTTCTCCACGCGACTTTGAAATAATTTTTCATCATATAAAATCATTTAGGCGTATACTGTAGTGATGCTGGTATAAAAAATTATTCCGTTCGTAAGCTTTTTGCCGGGTTTGCTACTGCGGCCTTTATGGCCTGGAAACTCACTGTGGCAAGCGCTACAATAATCACAAGCAAACTTGCCATAGCAAATAGCCACCAGTTCAAATTAATACGATAAGGATAATTTTGCAGCCATTTATTTGCCGTCATCCATGCAACCGGTATGGCAATCATGAGTGCAATAAAAACAAGCTTTAAAAAATCTTTCGAAAGAATGGTAACAACATTATTTACCGAAGCGCCTAGTACTTTTCGAATACCAATTTCTTTGGTTCGTTTTTCGGCAGATAAAACTGATAACCCAAACAGGCCAATACAGGAAATAAAAATCGTTAAGATGGCCCCAAATAAAATGATCTGTTTCCATTTAGCCTCCGATTCGTAATCTTTAAGTTTTTGCTCATCTTTAAACACATATGAATAAGGACTTAAAGGAAAATATTGTTTGAAAGTTCTTTGTATGAACTTAAGACTTTCAGTTTCGGAGCCCGGCTTTATTTTTATGTTGAACGTTCCATATAAATTATCATTCTTCATGGTGAATAATTGAGGACCTATTTTTTGATTCAATGCCAGGTAATGATAATCTTTTACCACGCCGATAACATGATAAATTTCATTGTTGTTATAAAAGAAGTTGACGATTTGTCCAATTGGATTTTTCCATCCAGCCTGTTTCACGAAAGTTTCGTTTACGAGTACAGCGTTAGTAGAATCTGACGGGAAAGCTTTGGAAAAATTTCTTCCTTGCACCAACGGAATTTTTAACTCAGGTATGTAGGCCTCGTCGACCGTTTCATAGTTAAAGTTGATCGATGAATCGTTGGCCAGCCTTGCTCCTGTCATCCACTGACCGCCATTCTTTGCTGCAACATCAACTATGTTTGAATTCTTTAATAGTTCAGATTTAAATATAGCTGCTTCACTATGTTTCACCTGATCCTTGTTCACTACAACAATATTGCTGTCATCATAGCCCAATTTAGTTTTTGTAAGAAAATTAAATTGCGCATAAATTGTAAACGTGGCAATAATTAAGAACGAAGCCAGGGCAAATTGCAACACCACCAACGATTTTTGCAAATAGCTTTTACCGGCCAGATTGAAGCGGCTGTATAAAGTTTGAACAGGGTTATAGCCAGACAAAACAAGTGCAGGATAGAAGCCCGCAAGCATGCCCGTTATAAGAAACAGCAACAGGTAACCTGCAATCAATTTTGCATCAAACAAATAAGAAATAGACAGCGCTTTATTGGACAATTCATTAAAAACAGGCAATATCAATTGCACGATTATTAATGCCAGGGAGAAGGCAATAAAACATAATAAAAACGATTCGCCTAAGAACTGGAATATTAATTGATTTCTGCCGCTGCCAACTACTTTACGAATACCGATTTCTTTTGCACGTTTTACAGAACGTGCCACAGTTAAGTTTACAAAGTTTATACAAGCTATGAGCAATACAAATAACGCAATGCCTGAAAGTATGTAGGAATACATCGGGTTACTTGCATTTGATAAGCCGTTTTGTGCAGGAAGTTCTGTATTCATGTGCATATCGGTAAAGGATTGCAGGTAATAAGTTCCCATGCCTGCATCAATGACGCCTCCAAATTTTTCCATCATTTTTTTATAAGTCGCTCCCGCATCCTTCATATAAAATTTCTGCATTTGGTTGTCGACTGTTGCCACATTGGTATTTGCATTCAAAACCACAAAAGTGTTCAGGAAAAAATTAAACCAGTTATCGTTGTCTTGTGCATCTGCATCAGACTCTTTAAATGGCAGCAACACGTTAAATTGTATGGAAGAATTTTGCGGACATCTTTTAGCAACAGCGGTCACTTTAAATGGAACAAAAACGCTGTCCTCTTTTATCATCATTATTTTATTAATGGCATCTGCTGTGCCAAACTGCTTCTTTGCAGCATCTTCGGACAACACAACAGAATGAGGTTCTTTTAAACAAGTTGCGGCGTTACCATTTAACAATGGAAAGGTAAATACAGAAAAGAAACCTGAATCAACGTGCAACACATCCTGTGACTGAATTTCAGCGCCACTTTTAATATCCTCCGCGCCGGTTTGAACACGAACGAATGATCTGATACCTGGAACGTTTTGTGTAAATCTGGGTCCTTGCAAAAAGCCTGTAACACCATCCTTATACTCTACACCGTTATGTTTGTTTTTTGATACTATTCGATAAATGTTGTTGACATTTTTATGAAACTTGTCAAAGCTTACTTCATCTTTTACATATAAAAGAATAAGCATGGCACAAGCCAGACCAATACTTAAGCCCGCAATGTTGATGAATGAATAAATTTTATTGCGGCGGAGATTTCTGAAAGCAGTTTTAAAATAATTTTTTAACATGAAATGTGATTTGCTATTTTATAATGTGTCTGATCTTTTACATTTACGGTTCAACATTATTCGCTTCTTAAACTCTTCACCGGGTTTGCTATTGCTGCCTTTATTGCCTGGTAACTAACCGTTAGTATTGCTATGATTATTGATAGCAATGCTGTACCCGCAAAAATCCACCATTCAACATCTACGCGGTACGTATAGGCTTGCAGCCATTTATTCATGGCATACCACGCAATGGGAGATGCAATAACAAACGAAATAATTACCAGCTTTAAAAAATCTTTTGACAGCAATGTTGTTATGCTGGTTACACTTGCACCCAGCACTTTGCGTACGCCAATTTCTTTAATGCGATTCTCCGCCATATAAGTTGCAAGGCCAAACAATCCGAGGCATGAAATAAAAATGGTAAGCCCTGCAAACAATCCTGCTAATGTTCCCGTACGTTTTTCCTGCTCAAACTTTTGCGCATACGCGTCATCAACAAAATGGTAATCGAACCCATATTGGGGATTATATTTATTGAATATTTGCCTTGCCATCTGCAATGCTTTACCTGTTGACATCGACGGGTTTAGCCTGTAATGAATTACATTGAACCAGCTTTTAGGGCCTGATACCATAAGCTGCTGTATTTTCTGGTAAGGCGATTCAAAAACAAAATCTTTTATAACGCCAACTATATGCCATTCATCCCCACCGTCTTCCCTTATGGTTGTGCCAACCGGATTTTTTAACTTCATAATGTTTACCGCAGTTTCATTCAACAGCATTGCATTAGAATCAGTAGGATAATTTTTAATATCAATATCTCTGCCTTCCTTTAGTGTAACGCCCATTGTTTTTACAAAGTCAGCATCAGACGAAAATCTTACAAAATCAGTTTTGTTATCACCCGGTTTGCTGCCGGGCCAGCTGAAACCCCAGCTATCGCTCCAGCGCTGTGTTATAGGGCTCATAGACTTTGTAACGGCAACAGCCGTGCCTGAACTGAGCAATTCGTTTTTTATGAGTTCATAATTTTTTTCATTATTGCCCTGTATAAAAGTGTACACCAGTTTATCTTTATCGTAACCGGCATCGCGGCTTTGCGCATATTTTATCTGGTGAACAACGACAATGGTACAAATGATTAAAGCGATTGCAAAAGTAAACTGCAATACCACCAGCACTTTACGTGGCGTTACTAATGCATGCGAAGCTTTGAAAGTTCCTTTTAAAACTTTTACCGGTTGATAAGACGAGAGATAAAATGCAGGATAACTACCGGCAAGCAAACCGGTGAATAAAATAAACCCAATGGCTATAACCCAGAAATAAGGATTGTCAAAATCAATATAGAGTTCTTTCCCTACAAGCGTATTATAACCACCAAGGCTTAACTCCACAATAATAATTGCGAGTACGCCTGCAAGAAAAGCAAGCAAAATACTTTCACTTATAAACTGGATAATCAAAGAATTCTTTTGCGCCCCAACTACTTTACGGATCCCTACTTCTTTTGCCCGTTTTTCACTTCGTGCGGTACTTAGGTTCATAAAGTTGATGCAGGCTATCAGCAGTATAAATGCAGCAATGATGGCAAATAGTTTTACCTGTTCAATTCTTCCACCTACATACTTTCCATTCTCCGATTTTGAGTAGAGCCATTGATCTCGGAAGAGTTGTGTAAATACCTGTGTGGTTGACGGAGACGAAGTATTTACTGTATGATTAATCGTTATGTTTTTAATCTTCGCATCAAATGTCTGCTGCGATATGCCGGGCTTTAGCAAAATATATGTTTGAATAGAATTGTTCACCCAGCTATCATCGTCCTGGTGAATCTTCTTCATGTAAGACCATGGCAAAAGGTATTCAAATTTAAAAACAGTATTATTCGGTAAGTCTTTCAATACACCGGTAACTTTAAAATTATCAACGCTGTCAATGCGTATCACTTTACCCATTGCTTCTTCGTTTCCAAACAATTTTTTCGCAAGTTTTTGAGTAATCACAAGGTTATAATCGCCGCTTAAAGCCTGTGTGGCATTGCCTTCCCGCAATGGAAAACTAAATACGTTGAGAAAGCCGGAGTCAACAAAATTGCCTTGAACATTCAAATGTTTATCACCAACGGTAAATAAAAAATTAGCAAAGTTGCTTCTTACCACATCTTCCACATCCGAAGCATAACTCAATTTAAGTGTTGGTCCCAATATCTTAGGTGTCGTAGACCACGCGAATACCTGGCCATTAAATTTATCGCGGTTGTTGGATGTATAGATACGATCTGACTTTGCATGAAATTTATCATGGCTCATTTCATTTTGGATCCATAACAAAATAAGCACAGCGCTTGCCATGCCTATGGCGAGGCCACTAATGTTAATAAAAGAAAAACCTTTATTGCGAAGAAGATTTCGGTATGCAATTTTGAAAAAATTCTTTATCATATAAACTCTTATAAAATATCGGGTGATGCCGTTAAAATTTATACAATGGCAATGCCGTTATGCTATTAAGATGATAATCAGGGAATAAGAACGAGATGAATGCCTATCACTGTACGATTTTGATACAGAATATGTTCGTTTTTATAGAACCAAATAGTTGAACGTCAAACGGATCAATCAATAAATAAAAGAATTACCGGTATTGAAATTTATTAATAAATATTTTCTCGAATAATTTATTATTTGCATTTTCAATTATTAATTTAACCTTTTAAGTGAAAAATAATTATAATGTCAAAATCACCAACTGCTAAAGCCACTGTAAAACAAAACAAACAACAGATTCTGCGGTATGCACATCCGTTCTTCACTGATATTGCACCTGAAAAAAGAAAAACTATTCCGGGCATAGGTAAACAGATGACTGATTATATCAGCACGAAATTGGAAAGTATACCACTACCACAAAGAGAACCTACGATGTCACTTGATGAAATTATCGGAAATGCTGGTGTAACAGAAATAGAAAATGCTAAGTCGATTATTTTTCATGCAGCAGGAGACACTGGACATGAAAGCGGTGTTATGCAGGAATTAGTGGCAGAGGCTATGTCTCTTGATTATAATATACATCATCCCGAAAAATCACCTGCATTCTTTTTGCATCTTGGAGATGTAAATTATTATGATAATACCGACCAGGGCTACCAGGCACAATTTTATATTCCTTACAAAAAATACCCCGGCAAAATAATTGCAATACCAGGCAATCACGATGGTGAATTATATACTTGGAAAGGAATAAGCAGTGGGCAAAAGACAACACTTGATGCATTCATAAGAAATTTTTGCCAGCCAAAGCCCGCTGTTCCACCAGCTGCGGGCACTATTTATCGCGAAATGATAAGTCAGCCAGGAGTTTACTGGGTTTTAAATACACCTTTCATAGATATAATCGGGCTATATTCAAATGTTGCTGAAGGGCCCGGATTTATATCAGCACCGTCAATCGGTAAAAAACAAAAGGACTGGCTTACAAAAACACTCATCAGAATAAAAAAAACACGGAAACAAAATTTAAGAAAAGCATTGCTGCTGGCAGTACATCATCCACCTTTCAGCAGCGGCGGACACAGTTCCAGTGTAGAAATGCTTAAAGATATTGATGACTGTTGTACAAAAAGCGAAGTATTCCCTGACGCCGTAATTGCAGCTCATGACCACGATTACCAGCGTTACACCCGTTTTATTTCTTTTAAAGGAAAAGAAGTATCCATACCTTATATAGTGGCAGGCTGCGGCGGCCATGGATTAGCATCAGGTTTAAAAAAAGCAGATGGCAGCAGAACCGGTGATCACACTTATGATAAATGCTTGCTTGGATATGGTTACCTTTTAGTAACAGCCACTAATTTACATCTGACAATAGAAATGATTGAGGTATTGCAAAATCAGCAGGGTTTTCAAAAGCAATCATTTGAAAAAATAATTGTCAATTTAAAAACAAATGGATTGGGCTGAAAAGAATTTTTTGCTCTGCCTTAAAAAATTTCGCGGACAAAAATCCCATATGACATATGATTCTTACACAATAATTAATTCGTGTAATATCAATCGGGTAATCTCTCCGGAAAGATCAAATCTTTTTTTTAATTTCTTAAATCCAAAGCTTAGCACTATTGATATTACTATTCACTTCTTAAACTCTTCACCGGATTTGCAATTGCAGCTTTTATTGCCTGGAAACTTACAGTTAATAAAGCGATCAATAAAGCAAGCACACCGGCTAAAGCAAAAACAGTCCAGCTTATTTTTACCCTGTATGCATAGCCATTAAGCCAATCATACATCATCCACAATGCAACAGGAAATGCGATAAGGCAGGATATGGCAACCAATAGTAAAAATTCTTTTGAAAGCAAGCTTGCAAGGCCTTTCACACTAGCACCCAACACTTTGCGGATACCAATTTCCTTTATTCTCTTTTCGGCAGTATAAGCAGCAAGCCCAAATAAACCAAGGCAGGAGATAAAGATGGCTAATATCGAAAACACGCTGGCCAATTTTCCAATCAACGTTTCTGTTTTAAATAATTTATCAAATTGCTGATCAACAAAACTGTAATCGAAAGGATAACCGGGATTATCATTTTTAATTACTGCTTCAATTTTTGAAAGCGCTGCGGGAAGTTGAGCGCCCGCTTTTATTCGAATAGATAAAACATTGCAATTTGAAGTATCGGAAAACAATATTAAAGGCGCAGCCGAAGCATACATATTATTATATACGAAATCCTTTACAACACCTACAATTGTATAGTTGGTATTTCCCTGCGTAACTATAGTGCCCAATACATTTTTCTTCTTGAGTATTTTAGCCAGCGATTCATTTATAATAACATTGCTGCTGTCAGTTTTTCCATCAGGATAAAAATTCCTTCCGTCTTTAAGATGCATCCCCATGGTGGCAGTATATTCGGGACTTACTCCTTCTACGGTTATTAATACTTGCTTCGAAGGATCTTTTCCTTCCCAGGTAAAATCGCCGGTGTTACTTCCAAGCTGTAACACCTGGCTATTGCTTAAAGCGGCATTTTCTATCACACCGGTAGATTGCAAATCATTTTTTATAACATTAAAATGCTGTCTCATTTTACCCTGCATATACATATACACAAGGTTTTGTTTATTATAACCAAGCTCACGGTCTTTTACATGGGTTATTTGCTGGTATATTATTATAGTAGAAATTATAAGAACAACCGAGATTGAGAATTGCAGAACAACAAGACCCTTCCTTATTAATCCGGCACTCCCGCCGGTCTTAATTTTGATTCCTTTTAAAACATATACCGGGTTGAAAGAAGAGAGATAAAATGCAGGATAGCTACCGGCAACTAAACCGCATATTAAAGCGATAAGCAATAATGCTCCTATATGATAAGGATTGGCAACGTTAACGGATAGTTGCTTTTCAACAAGACTATTAAAAGCCGGCAATGAAAGATATATAATACCAACAGCAAGTATTGCAGCGAGCACCGATGTAAAAATAGATTCGCCGATGAACTGGCTTATCAACTTTGATTTACCCGCACCCAAAACCTTTCTTACGCCCACTTCTCTTGCACGCTGCTCTGAACGGGCTGTTGATAAGTTCATAAAATTGATGCAGGCGATAATTAAAATAATCCATGCGATTAAACTGAAGAGGTTGACATACTTTATCCTGCCAGCAATTTCTTTCCCATTTTCAAAGCTGTCGTACATTCTCCACCTGTTCATAGGATAGATAGACATTTTTGCATTCGTCTCCTTTTGCTTGGTTTGAATATAGCCATATAACTTTTTGTTGATCTGTTCAACATTAGTATTAGGTTGAGTCTCCACATAAGTTACCACACCGTTATTGCCCCAATATTGCAACCATTGGTTCTGGTCTTCATATATTTTAAAAGGCGATAGCCAATCAAATTTGAATGAAACATTTTCAGGAAGATCTTTAATTACCCCTGAAATTATATATTCATCTTTGTTATCAACCTTCAGCGTTTTACCGATAACGTTAGTAGTACCAAAAAAGTTATTTGCCATCTTTTTTGAAACAACTATTGAATGCAATTGAGAAAATGCGTTGGTGGCATTTCCTTTTACAAACTGAAGTTGAAACATTTTCAAAAATGGCGAATCAACATATAATCCTTGCTGGTAAATCGTTTTGTCGTCCAATGAAAATAGAACGCTGTTACCCCAGGTTGTTCGTGCGGTATTTTTAATACCCGGCATTTCAGATTTTATTCCCGCTGCAAAAGGGCCGGGCGTTGCATCAAACGTAAATGTAGTGCCGTCGTAGGTTTGACGGTCTTTAACTTTGTAAAGATTATCCCTGTTGCTAAAGTAATGATTGAAGGTAAGTTCGTCTTCAACCCATAAAAATATTAAGCCGGCACAGGCAATGCCTATAGCAAGGCCACCAATGTTTAAAAAACTATATCCCTTATTTTTCCAAAGATTTCTGAACGTTGTTTTAAAATAATTTTTGAACATAAAAATGTTTTTAAAATTTTAAATATTGAATTTAAATGAACTACTCCATTACAATTCAACATTCAACATTTTACTTAGCATTCCCAGGCGTTATACCAAAATATTTTCAGTAACTGTTTGCCCGTCAAGCATACGAATAATGCGGTGACTGTAGCGTGCATCATGCTCACTATGTGTTACCATAATGATGGTTGTTCCTTGTTCGTTTAGCTCCGTTAGTAATTGCATTACTTCATTACCGTTTGATGAATCAAGGTTTCCGGTAGGCTCATCTGCCAGGATTAATTTTGGGTTATTAACTACGGCCCTCGCTACAGCTACGCGTTGCTGTTGACCACCGCTCAATTGTTGCGGATAGTGATTACGGCGATGCATGATCTGCATTTTATCCAGCACTTTTTCCACGCGTTGTTTTCTTTCATCTCCTTTTACGCCGAGATAAATTAAGGGCAATTCAACATTTTCAAAAACAGTAAGTTCATCAATAAGATTAAAACTTTGGAAAACGAAGCCAATGTTTCTTTTGCGTAAGTCAGCTCTCTTTCTTTCATTAAAATGAGCAACCTCAATACCATTAAATAAGAAACTGCCATCATCAGGATCGTCTAATAATCCAAGAATATTAAGCAATGTAGATTTGCCGCAACCTGAGGGCCCCATCACTGCAACAAATTCGCCTTCTTTCACATTAAAAGAAAGTTTATTTAAGGCAACGGTTTCCACTTCTTCCGTGCGGTAAATTTTTTCGAGGTCAGAAATTTTAATCATTGTTTTAATTTTTATTTGAGTCTTTTAGTTTTATTTATTTCTCAGATTTTTATAAAGAACCCTGCATTGTTGTAGATGGGGATAATTGTTTTACTGGTAACTTCTTCAACCTGTAATTTACTGGTTGAAAAAGAAGTACAGCTTAATTTGCAAGCTACATTTTCACTTTTAATTAATAGGGATGGAAGACACATACCTACAATTGCAATGAAGCGGTATAAAAATATTTTTTTCATAATAGTAAGTTTTAAAGTGATAGCTGTATTCATTATTTAGTTGACCCTGATTTTTATTATAGTAGCGTGGATTTTTTTTCTACTTCTTCAACACGAGCTCCTGCATATTTCCATAATTTTCATAGCTGCTTGTTACCACTTTGTCGCCTGGTTTCAATCCTTGTAAAACTTCATAATAATCAGGATTTTGGCGGCCAAGCTGGATATCTACCTTGTAAGCAGATTTTCCATCAGCGTTAACTTTAAAAATCCAGTTGCCACCTGTTTGTTGATAGAAACCTCCTTTTGGCAGTAACACAGCCTGGGTTTCGTCACTCAAGGCCAACCGAATTTGCAGCGTTTGTCCGCGGCGGATTCCTTTAGGAACAGCGCCCACAAATTCCATATCTACCTGGAAGCTCCCGTTTGTGTTTACCTGCGTATATATTTTTTTGATAACGAGTTTATAGGTTTTATCGGCAAAATCAAAGTCGCCCATAAGCCCTGTAAAAATTCGTGATATATAATGCTGATCAATATCTACTCTTACCTTAAAGCCACTCATTACATCAATTTGTCCAAGGCGTTCTCCTTTATTTTTTGATTGGCCAATTTCAGCGTCAAGAGAAGTTAATTGCCCGTCAATTGGCGCCCTCACTATAAGATCACCCACTTTTTGCCGCATTACATTTAAAGCGTTTTGCGATCCTTCAAACAACTGTCTTGCCTGGGTTACCTGTTGTTGGTTGGAGGCTGAATCCTGTTGCAGTATTTTATTGGTTAAGTTTTTCTTTTGAAGCAAATAGTTGTAATTATTTACAGCCTGCTGATATTCCTGCGAACCGATTGCTTTTTGATCGTACAGGTGTTTATCTAATTTATAAATCCGTTCCGCTTCCTTAAACTGGCTTTCTACGTCGGTCATTTGGTTAAGCTTGCTAACGGTATTTTGTTGCGCAGCGTTTTTAGAGATCTGCATTTGCGTCAGCAAATTATAAACATTGGTTTGTTGTGTTACCAGGCCTAATTGTAAATCGGTGTTAGATAATCTTAAAATCGGTTGGCCTTTTCTCATCATGGCACCGTCATCCACATATTTTTCTTCAACACGACCACCTTCCACTGCATCAAGATAAATGGTCGTAAGTGGCAAAACAATACCATTCACCGGAATAAATTCCTGGAACGGTCCCTTTGTAATTTCACTTACGGTAATTCTTTCAGTGTCTACATTCAATTTGCTGCCACCGGATGTATAATAATAACTGCCGCCAATTAAAGCTACTAGAGCAACGATACCTGCTATTGTGAGAATTCTTTTTCGAGACCAATACTTTTTTTCAATTACTCTGTCCACTGTTTATATTTAATTTTTATTGTTAAAGAATAAGGTCACCGGTTTTACCTGGTGGCCTTCGGGATTAAATGAGAAAATTCATCTGTTACTTTCGTGGCATATACTATCAACACAGTGCCATTGTTTAACGTTTTTGATATTCAATAGGTTACATTTCCCGGCTAACATTTAAATGTTCTTTACTGATACAGCAGGTGTACGGTTTTGATACACTCATTTTACCTTATTTTATCTAAAAAATTAATTGCCATGCTTTTGTATTTATGGTATAATTGCAGCAAGTTCCATCAACTGTAAAACATAAGATTAATGGAATTATGAAATTCTTTAGCAAAATTTAAAAATTCATTTACCAAATCTTATTAAAAGAAATTTTAATTTAAGATAAAACACAAATTATATTTATACTATGTTACTAAGGAACGCAACCATTTTAATTATTGATGATGATACAGACGTGTTAACCGCCGTAAGATTGTTATTAAAAACGGAGGTAAAGGAAGTAGTCACAGAAAAAAATCCCGAAAACCTCCGCTGGTTATTATCCAAACAATCGTTCGATCTTATTTTACTGGATATGAATTTTACCAGTTCTATCAATACGGGTAATGAAGGGCTGTTTTGGTTAAAAAAAATAAAAGAGTCCGGCTCGGAAGCTGCGGTAATTATGATCACAGCTTATGGGGATATTAACCTTGCAGTACGATCATTAAAAGAAGGTGCTGCAGATTTTGTTGTAAAGCCATGGCACAACGAAAAGCTTATTGAAACAATAAAAGCCACTTTAAAAGCTAAAGGCAAAACTTCCGCAAATGCGGCTGTACCGGTAATTGGTAAAGAAATGATTGGTGAATCGGAGGTTATGAATGATATTTTTTTTAAGATAGAAAAAATTGCGCCTACCGATGCAAACATTTTAATTCTTGGTGAAAATGGTACCGGTAAAGACCTTATCGCCAGGGCTATTCATCAACATTCGCTTCGAGCCGATAAACCTTTTGTAAAAGTTGATCTCGGCGCCTTAACTGAATCCATTTTTGAAAGTGAATTGTTTGGACATAAAAAGGGCTCGTTTACGGGTGCCAGTGAGGACAGGGCCGGACGGTTTGAAGCAGCAAACGGGGGCACTTTATTTCTTGATGAAATTGGAAATATTTCATTACAGCAACAGGTAAAATTATTAAGTGTTTTGCAAAACCGCCAGGTTACAAGGCTCGGAAGTAATGATCCGATTAATATAGATATTCGGCTGATATGTGCCACCAACCTCCCTATTGCAGAACTTGCCAATGAAAATCGTTTCAGGAAAGACCTTATTTACCGCATCAATACAGTAGAAATTGAAATACCGCCGTTGCGTAAAAGAGGAGATGATATTATTTTATTGGCCAAACATTTTGCCAGCCTTTATGCAAATAAATATTTAAAGCCCGAGCCGGTGTTTGATGCAAAAGCGTCGGAAAAAATGCGGCACTATCTTTTTCCCGGCAATGTGCGCGAGCTGCAATACACAATGGAAAGAGCAGTGATAATGTCGGAAGGGGAAGAATTAACGGCGAACGATTTAATATTTTCACCCATTGAATCTTCGTTACCAAAAGACCCGGAGCCTCTTGAACTTAACTTAAGCACACTCGAAAAAAATACCATTTTAAAAGTAATAGAAAAACATAACGGCAACATCAGCAGGGCCGCCAAAGAACTTGGCCTTACAAGAACAGCATTATACAGGAGGCTGAGCAAATATGATATTTAAGATATGGAAAATAGTTGTTGTCGGTCTGAGCCTGTCGAAGACCGGAACTAATAATCAATATTTAATAACAGGTTTAATAATCGCGTAAGAAGAATGTCTAACTCATTTGTGCAAAATACAGGCTGGCGGATATTTATAAGAATATTTTTATTATTTGTAACCATTACTGCGTTCGCGTTTCTATTCGTGAACCAGTTGTACGTGTACCTTGTTTTACTTGTTCCCGTAATATCTTATCAATTGGTGGAATTATATCGCTTTCAACGAAAGGCACAGGATGAATTGCAACAGTTTGTTGAGTCTATCCATTACCGTGACTTCTCACGCTATTTTGATGTAAAGCATGCTCCTGCTGAGTTACAGCCACTTCGTGAAGGATTCAATCAAATTAATTCTACGTTTAAGGTTATCAGTAAGGAGAAAGAAACCCAATATCAATACCTGCAAAAAATATTAGAATTAGTTGATACCGGTATCCTGTCTTATGAAGGCGAAAATGGTGAAGTGCTCTGGATGAATGAATCTTTAAAAAAAATGTTGCAGGTCCCTTATTTAAAAACAATTCATTCACTTGCAAAAAGAGATCATGAACTTTACGAAGACATTATCGCATTAAAGCCAGGTGACGGAAAAATTACCAAAGCGCATCTTGAAAAAGGTTCTTTCAAAGTATTATTATCTGCAACCGCTTTTCAAACTGAAGGAAAAAAATTCAAGCTCATTGCATTCCAAAATATCAACGAAGCGTTGGACGAGACAGAATCGAAAGCATGGCAAAAATTACTGAGCGTGATGACCCATGAAATCATGAATTCGGTGGCGCCTATTTCTTCCCTTGCAGACACTTTAAAAAACAGGCTGGAAAAATCGGTATCGCATATGACTAATAAATCTTCGGCGGTGCACGATCTTGAGTTAGGCATTGAAACTATTAAAAGGCGTAGTGAAGGATTATTAAAATTTGCGGAGACCTACAGAAACCTGAATAAAATTACAACGCCCAATTTAAAAGCCATTTATGTAAGGGATTTGTTCGAGGGATTGCACCAGTTAATGGAACCTACGCTCGTACAAAAAAATATAGAACTCGACATTGTTTTAAAAGATACAGATCTTTTGCTGCAGGCCGATACAAGCCTTGTAGAGCAGGTACTTATTAACCTAATTGTAAATGCAATTGAAGCCGTGAAAGATAATCCCGAGCCGCAAATTATTTTATCTGCGTCACTTTTGCCTAATCGAAAAATTATAGTTAAAGTGGCAGATAACGGCTCAGGGATGAGCGAAGAAATTATGGATAAAATATTTATTCCTTTTTTTAGTACCAAGAAAAACGGAAGCGGCATCGGGCTGAGTTTATGCAAACAGATTATGATGCTCCATAAAGGAAACATTACTGTTCAGTCAAGGCTGGCCGAGGGCACAGTGTTTAGTTTGCAGTTTTAAACAATTAGGTTAAAAAATTCGTCTAATATTAACCGTTATATACCAATGCTGTACGGCGAAAAACGAACTGAGTTGCAAACACCTTAATTATTTTTCGAGGAGATAAAGAAGCTTAATTTCATCACCGCACCTAAACACGCGCTTACTCCTTTCATCAGCTTTCATACGGGTCGCGAATAACCACTTTAAAAAAATAATTGAAGAAATGTTTACATGCGATTATAAAAATTATTATTTTCAGTTTTTATAACGATGCCTGAAACAATGATCCATCCGGAATTAATATTGCTTACAACAACTTCTCATAACCATTTTCTTATAAAAAACAAACTGCTATATGAATACAATTAACCGTAAACAGCTTTTTCTTGCCAGTCGCATTGCGCTTATTGTAACCGCCATGACCTTTGCCTTCAGGGCATCCCTTGAAGGTGTATGGAGCACCCAGTTCGTTTTATCGAAAGAACAACTCGGCTGGATATTTAGCCCTGCATTCTGGGGCTTCACGCTTGCCATGATCTTTGGCGGCCCTCTTTGTGATATTATTGGCATGAAACGTTTATTGGGATTTGCGTTTATGGGGCATGTAGCCGGCATCGTTATGTATCTTATTGCCAAAGATGCTACTATGCTGTTTATTGGCACCGTATGTATTGGCGTTGGTAACGGCATGGTGGAGGCCGCATGTAATCCTTTAACGGTTACATTATTCCCTGAAAATAAAACCACAATGCTTAACCGCTTCCATGTTTGGTTCCCCGGAGGTATAGTTATAGGCGGTTTGCTTTCTTATGTAATGATTGAAAAAATGCATTTGGACTGGCGTATTTTAATTGCGTCTCTCTTCATTCCCGCAATTATTTACGGCTACCTGTTTTTGAAATTAAAATTTCCGCAAACTGAAAGAGTAACGAGTGGCGTAAGCACTAAGCAAATGTTTTCTGCATGCATAAAGCCGTTATTTATTATAATGGTTATTTGTATGCTGATGACCGGCGCAACAGAGTTAGGCACCAACACATGGATTGTTGCGTTGTTGCAGGGAGCTAATGTTTCGGGTATATTAATTCTTGTTTTTATAAATGGGCTAATGGCATTAGGACGTTCATTTGCAGGCCCTGTTGTTCACCGGCTTAATCCAAACGGCATGTTGATATTCTCTTCATTGTTTGCAGGCATCGGGCTGATATTATTAAGCATAGTAAGCGGTCCGGCGGCTTTTGCAGCAGCATTTGTTTTTGCAGTTGGAGTTTGTTTTTTCTGGCCTACTATGCTGGGATTTGTATCAGAATATCTTCCGGATACCGGAGCACTCGGTCTTTCAATAATGGGCGGGGCTGGTATGTTTTCTACGTCTCTCATCGTTCCCATTATGGGACACTGGTATGATAACTTCCACGCCAATGCCATCAGTTCCGGCGCCAATGCAGCAGCAGCGGATGCGATTGCCGGTTCTAATACGTTTTTGAAAGTGGCTATAATGCCGGCTATTTTATTAGTAGTTTTTACAATTATTTATTTCAGCAGGAAGAATTTTTATAAAAAACATCATGATGATAAAGCGGCTGCAAAGGGCGCTTCAGAAGCAATAGCGTGATGATTCGTCTGTATAAAAACAGGCTATTCTAACTATTCTAAAGAGAATTTTTATAAATTAGTTTATATCCACATATAAACGATAACAAAAATCTTTATACAATTAGAAATCTTATCAAAACTATTCCAACAATAGCGATCTCGTTGGTGTGGCTTATCAATGGACTATTCTGTAAAGTATTAAACCTTGTTCCCCGTCACCAATTGATTGTTGCACGGATACTCGGCCATGAATATTCATGGATCGCCACAAAAACAATTGGGATACTCGAAATATTAATGGCGATATGGATTGTAAGTAAAATAAATTCCGGGCTTTGTACATTAACGCAAATTGTTATCATCGCAACTATGAATACAATTGAATTTATACTTGCTCCGGATCTTCTTTTATTTGGACATATAAACGCTCTTGTTGCAACATGCTTTATTCTTAATCAGTTATTTTAATAAATCCCAATAACCGAACATTCTAAAGTTATTAGGGCATAAATACTTGGTCACAAAAATCTTCTCCAACTTTCTTAATTTTAATTTCATTATATAATAATTCCTTCATGAAAAAACTTTTCCTTTCATTTATAACTATAACCTGTTTTTTTTCTTTCGTTAATGCACAAAAAGACAGCTCGCTTCTTTATAAAAAAACCAGTGTTATGATTCCCATGCGTGACGGGATAAAACTTTTTACCGTTATCATCGCTCCTGTTGCGGCAAAAGAACCATCACCTTTTTTAATTCAGCGCACACCTTACGGCGCCAATGTTCCTATTCCGGATGATTCAATTATTTCTATTCCCAAAGAATCTTATTTGGCTCCTCTGGCGGCAGAAGGTTACATTTTTATATTCCAGGATATTCGTGGAAAATATAAAAGCGAAGGGACAATGCAGATACACCAGCCATTGATTCATGCTACCCAAAAAGGAAGTATTGATGAAAGCACCGACACATACGACGCCATTGACTGGCTCCTGAAAAATGTTCCAAACAATAATGGCAAGGCTGGCATATATGGCATTTCATATCCGGGCTGGCTGGCGCTGGTTGGTTCTGTTGATCCGCACCCGGCCTTGAAAGTCGCTTCAGAACAGGCTTGTATGGGCGATCTTTTTTTAGGCGATGATTTTCATCATAACGGCGCTTTTCGTTTAAGCTATGGAATGGAATATACTTATGAAGTGGAACATGATAAAACAACTGACAGTGATTTTCCTTTTCCTCAATTTGATTTGTTCGACTGGTATTTAAAGCTTGGCTCACTGAAAAGTGTAAACGAAAAATATTTTCATAATACCATTCCTACCTGGAACAATTTTGTTAAGCATCCTGATTACGATTCGTTCTGGCAAAAGAATTCCCCACTCAGTTATATAAAATATCCGCAAATACCACAATTGCATGTAGGCGGCTACTTCGACCAGGAAGATATTAACGGGCCGCAACTGATGTATGGCCAGATGGAAAAGAAAGACACTTTCAATCGCAATCATATTGTTTTAGGACCGTGGAATCATGGACAGTGGGGCCGTGGCAAAGGCGATAGCCTGGGTAAAATATCTTTTGAAAGTAATACCGGAGTTTGGTTTCGTGAGTTGCAAAAGAAATGGTTTGATTATTACCTGAAAGGAATTGGCGACGGTAAATTTGACGAAGCATATTGTTTTCAAACCGGCACCAATAAATGGAAAACATACAATACATGGCCACCCAAAGAAGCAATTATTAAAAAAGTGTATGCCTCGGCAAACAATAAAGCTTCGTTTACGGCTCCCGTTAGTGCGAGGGGACAAGTAAGTTTTATCAGCGATCCGGCACATCCTGTACCTTACCGAACTTTACCCATCGAGGCAACTTATGGGAAAGGAAGCCGCTGGAAACCGTGGCAGGTAGAAGATCAGCACTTCGTTTATACGAGGCCCGATGTTATAAGTTTTACGTTAGATTCTCTTACAGAAAATTTGACTGTCACAGGGAAAATAACAGCACATCTTTTTGCAAGCACCACAGGTACAGATGCAGACTGGATTGTAAAGCTGATTGATGTATATCCTGATTTTGATCAAGAAAATTTTTTGATGAGCGATTACCAATTGCCTGTGGCAATGGAAGTATTCAGGGGGAGATTCAGAAAAAGTTTTTCAAAGCCGGAACCGATTGTCCCAAACAAACCGGAAGAGTTTGTAATTGATTTGCATGACATCAATCATGTTTTTTTAAAAGGGCATCGCATCATGATACAAATACAAAGCACCTGGTTTCCATTGATAGACCGGAACCCTCAAAAATTTATACCGAATATTTTCGAAGCAAAAGAAAGTGATTTCACTAAAGCAACCCATACGATTTATTTTACAGAAAAATATCCTACTTATATTGAGTTGCCGGTAATGAAGAATTGATTATTTTTTAATAAAGCAAAATAATGAATTTAAATTTTATGGCCGGGGCATTTTTAAATTAATCAGCCCATGCCTTTCTTAAAAATCTTAACCAGTTACCATGCATAATATTTTCAACATCTACTTTGGAATAACCCCGCTTGTAAAATAGAGATGGCAACTTTTGAAGATCGGAAATTGTTTCCAGGTCATAAGCGCATTGTTCACGGCCGAAAGCGCCATCGAGATCAGTACCGATTCCAATGTGCAATGCATTTCCCGCCAACTGGCAAATATGATCGAAATGATCAATAATTTTTTCAAGATGGCAATTCATTTCTTTTGGTGAGGATATGCCTCTTTGCCAATTTGGTACCATCATCCATGCATCTAACGCTCCGCCAATAACGGCGCCTCTTTCAATCAACGCTTTTATTTGTTCATCGCTAAATTGCCGGTTGTGATTTACGATCGCTCTTACATTATTATGGCTCGCCCAAACAGGGCCGTTAAAATTAGCCAGCACCTGCCAGAAAACATCATCACATAAATGCGTTGCATCCAGGATAATATTCAACCTTTCCATTTCTTTAAGCAATGCAATTCCATTCGCTTTCATTAGTCCTGTCGCATCTGTTCCATTGGCATAACGGCCTTCACCATAATGCGCAGGACCTATGGCACGCAAACCATAACTCCATGCACGTTCAACATGCTCAATAGTAACTAATGAATCTGCACCTTCCAGGCTTAAAATATATCCAATCGGTTTTTCCTGATTACTATTTCCGTCATTCCATAAAGCAAGTTGATTTTCAAGAGATGGTAAATTGTTGATTTGAATAATTTCGCCATCTTCTTCCATCGCTTTATACCATGCAAGCTGGGCTTGCGTTTGCGCCCAGGCCTGTTCGGGCGAATTCCAACCCGGTAAAGGATTTGAAGGAGCTACATAACGTGCGATTTGTGTTGCCACAACTAACCCAATATTTCCCCTTCTCAATTCAGGAAAAGAAACAGTTGCATTCCCGCGATCAGGCTTGTCCGTTAGTCCTTTTTCTCTTTCATTAATTTCATTAACAGGCTTTCTCAAATCACGGTTCCATTCCATCGCATTCATGCTAAGATCGAGATGTGCATCAATTATAAACATGCTTCGTCAATTGAAAATTTATAAATTATTCCCTGCCACGTTTCAGTTTTTTTATTACTAATTAGAGATTAATCTTCCTGTCTCTTGAAATCATTTTCCATTCACCACTTACTATATTATTTTGAATTACTGGTGCCCGTTCGTATAAAGCAACAGTTGGGCAAATATGGTAAGGGAACCCATATAATACATCCCCAATTTTATAAGAATGGTCTTTCGGTGCTTCCACAATCAAATGCTCTTCACTCTGGCCGATGAATTTTAATTCCGGTGCATTTAAAAAATAAACACGATTGTCTAAAGCATTCTCTGATGCAATTGATTTATGGCCCAGGTCAAGGCAAAGTTTTGTATCAGAAGGCAAGGAAATAATTCTGCTGATTACTAAAGCTGCCGGAATAAAAGCCTGCTCTTTACAGGTAAGCAGGTAGCCTTTATCCCAATAAATAAACGTTCCAGGGCTGCATTCAATTTTTTTTCTTTTAGCATGAATAGGAAAGGTAGGTGAGCCGCCTGCAACTATTATTGGTTCAGGAAATCCATCGCCGAGCAAAGTATTTTGCATTTGCAAAACCGGCTCAAATGCTTCGTCACATTCAATGGTACGTTGTTGAATATCCGGGTTACGGATGTGGCCATCATACGCGTGTAAGCCGATCATTTTTATTCCGGGAATATTATTACAAGCTTTATAAAGCTCAATTGCTTCATCACCAGGAGTAATTCCGGTACGGTTCATGCCGATGTTCAAATCAATAAAAACTGGTATCACTATATTATTCGCTTTGGCTTCAGCTCCAATATTTTTTGCAGAAATAATATTATCAACAAGACATGAAAATTTTGTCGATGGGTATCGCTTAATAATTTCTATAAATCGCATTAACTTGGGACCTGCGGGTTGGTACGCCAACAACACATCAAGCGCTAAACTTAATGCAAGCATTTCCGCTTCAGCAATGGTAGCACACTTGAATTTAGTTATGCCTGCTCTCATCAACAAAGCTGTTGCTTCTTTTGATTTGTGCGTTTTTACATGCGGGCGCAATCTCCTAACATCATCAATCATTGAAAGCAAAGTGCTGATATTTTCAAGTACCCTATCCTGGTAAATAACCAAAGCAGGAGAGTCAATTGTATCTATGTCATTAATCAAATACCAGCTATTCCCTGTTTTATCGTTAGTCATTTTCATAATTAATATAATTCGAATAAAGCTTCAATCTCTACGGGGATATTTCCTGGTAAAGATCCCATGCCTACAGCACTCCGCACTCCTACCCCATTTTCTTTGCCCCATACTTTTTCAAATAATTCGCTGCAGCCATTAATAACATAAGGATGTTTTTCAAAATCCGGGGTGCAGTTTACCATTCCCAGAACTTTTATCACACGTTTTATTGTATCGAGGCTGCCAAGATTAGTAACTATTGTTGAGAGAATCGTTAAGCCAACCTGTTGTGCGGCCATCTTTCCCTGTTCCATGTTAATATCAACGCCTACCCTTCCGGTAATTAATGTTCCACCGTTTTGAACAGGGCCGTGTCCGGAAATATAAAGATGCTTCCCATCGATAAGAAACGGCTTATAAACACCCATTGGGCTTGGAGCGGGTGGCAGCGTGAAACCAGTTTGCTTGAAATTCTCTGAAGGGCTTTCAGTATTCATACTTAATTGTTTTTTAATTATACAAAAATGTTTAAAATTAATACACCGGCTAAGCCGACAAGCGAAATAATCGTTTCCATCATCGTCCACGAACGAATGGTGTCTTTTATACTGACGTTGAAATATTCTTTGAACATCCAGAAACCGGAATCATTTACATGAGAAAATGCAAGGCTTCCGGCACCTATTGAAAGTACCATTAAATTTGGATTAACATGGCCTTGTAAAATCAATGGTGCTAAAATACCCGCCGTAGTTAAACCGGCCACTGTAGCAGATCCTACACAAATTCTGATAATCGCTGCAATAAGCCACGCAAGAATCAACGGGTGAATATTCACGTGATTTAACTGAGCGGCAATTTCCTGGCTGATGCCGCTATCCGTAAGAACCTGCTTTAACGCTCCGGAACTTCCAATGATCAACAAAATCATAGCAATATCCTTTACTGATTCTGCATAAGTTGACATAACACTTTTAATGCTGCTACCTTGTTTAATACCGAGTGTGTAAGTAGCAACCGATAATGATATTAGCATAACAACGGCGGGTTCAGCTAAAAATGAAACCACCTTACCAAATGAAGTAGCGGGTGAAACAAAATTGGCAACAAGCGTCGCGATCATTAAAAGAACGACGGGCAAGAGAGCCGATAAAAAGCTACTCACTGTTCCGGGTAAGCGATCTTCCGGAAGACTTGTTCCATGAAAAGTTTCCAAAGGCACAGAATGAATATTCTTTAAAGTTCGTGAAAACAAAGGCCCTGCAATAATAATAGCAGGTATGGCAATGATGAGTCCATAGATTAACGTTAATCCCATATTCGCATGAAACTGAACAACCAAAGCCGTAGGTGACGGATGTGGGGGCAGAAAACCAAATGTAACAGATAACGCTGCCAGCATAGGGAGGCCTATGTAAACAGCCGGCAATTTATATTGATATACAACTGAAAATATAAGTGGTATCATCAATACAAAACCAACTCCATAAAATAACGGGATGCCAATAATGAAACCCGTAACAACCAAAGCCCATTGAATGTATTTAACACCAAATGCTTTCATCATTACGGATGCTATTTTTTGCGCTGCACCGCTATCAGCCACTAACTTGCCAAGCATAGCACCTAATGCAATTATAATTACCAGCGAGCCCAAAGTATCACCAATTCCAAATTGAACAGAAGCAATAACCTTGTTGAACGGAATTCCCAATAAAAGGCCCGCAGCAATTGATACTATAAGAAATGCAAGAAATGGATTGATCTTGCCCCAGGTGATCATCAAAACAAGACCGGCAATGCACAAAAAAATAATCAGGAAAGTCATTGGCAATTTTCAATAAATGTATTTATAAACCTTAATAATCTATCCAACTATTTTTTAGTATTAATTTTTTAAAAAATTATTGCTGAATTTATTTTATTTGCACCAATTCAGATCGTTTTAAATGTATAATTCAAAATAAAACTTAATGAACATTCAGCAGGCATATAACAACTGGGCTTCACATTATGATACCAACCACAATAAAACGAGAGATCTCGAGGCAATTGCATTTCGTGAAATGTTATCAGGCATTTCATTCGATTCGGTTTTAGAAGTTGGTTGCGGAACCGGGAAGAACACAACCTGGCTTATGGAAAAAGCTAAACATGTAATGGCTGTCGATCTTTCCGAAGAGATGCTTGCAAAAGCTAAAGAAAAAATTAAATCAGACCATGTTGACTTTATACAAACAGATATAAAAAATGAATGGACGTTTACTAATCAATTATATGACCTGGTAAGTTTCAGTCTCGTGCTTGAGCATATTCAAAATCTTGATCCTGTTTTTAACGAAGTCTCGAAGAAATTAATACCGGGGGGATATGTTTATATCGGCGAGTTGCATCCATTTAAACAATATGCAGGAACGAAAGCAAGATTCGATACCGAAGACGGACAACAGGTAGTAGAATGTTTTAATCATCATATTTCTGAATTTATTCAAACTGCAAAAAAGTATCAATTAATGCCGGTTGATATACTGGAATATTTCGACGAAAATGATACCAGTGAAATTCCAAGGATACTTTCTATCCTGTTACAACAAAAAGCTACAGGCATCTAAAAAGGCTTGTATTTTTAGTTTCATTTTCTGCTGCAATAAAACTTTTATTTCTTTGTACTAAATATTATAAGATGGATCAGACACTTCTGGGAATTGGAACGAGGCTGCAGCACACTATTCATGGGCCCGGAGTAATTGTCGGCATCCGGTATGCTACTTATCTTGTCTCTTTTATACATCATGGAATTATTGAAGTAGATAAAACAGATAATAAGCTGGATGATATTCAACCGGAAAATGTAAGTGAAGAAATAGAAACCAATTCTGATATCGAAAAATCATTATTAAAAATATTACGTTTGTGGGGCGACGTTAGTGAGATAGTTAAGTTGGGCGACAGGTGGATTGGCGGCATCATGTTGCTACAACCGAAAGACACTTCATTGAAGCCAAAAGAAATCCCGATTGAAATATTTTTTCATAAAATAGTTATGGCGAGAGACCGGCTTCGGGTGCTCGAACAAAATATAAACAGTAATAAGAATCTTAGTGACGAGGAAAAGGTAAATCTTCAACAATACATTACACGCATCTATGGTTCATTCACCACATTTAATGTGTTGTTTAAAAATAAAGAACATTGGTTTGTGGGGGATAAGCCGGGGCAGGATTAAGAGCCTCACCTCAACTCCTCTCCTAGGGAGAAGGCCAATATCGCAGGCATTCAACTAATATTTTTTTCTCTTTTAAAAAGATCAATCGTTTTATTAGTTATAAGAGGGCGTGCCCAAAAACCAATGCTAAGAATATATCCCATGGTTAAATAAATGAAAAGCATACCGGCTCTAAGCCCGAAATGATCGCCCAGCCAGCCAATGATTAAAGGAATTACAGCGCCGCCGATGATACCGGTAACAAGTATTCCTGCAAACGAGCCGTGATGTTCTTTAACTGAATTTAATGCCAATGAAAAAATACCGGGATACATTACCGAAGCAAAAAAGCCAACTAACGGGAAAGCTATAAGCGAAATTTTAGCTGATCCGTAAAGTGCCAGGGTTAAACTTACCAAAGCGAGCAATGTAAAACTGATCAATACTTTTCGCTGATCCATAATTTTTAAAAGCAACAATCCAATAACGCCACCTGCAGTCATCAATCCCCAGAAATAAGCAACAGCATTGGCTCCTGTCGTTTGTGGGTTGTAACCATGATAAGTGTATAAGAATTGAGATATCCAGTTTGCCACGCCCTGTTCTGTGCCTACATAACAAAATATCCCGATAAAGAAAAGGATAACAACGGGCTTCTTAAATAACATAATATGCGTTTGCAATGCACCTGCTTTCTCATCTGTATTCAATTCAACCTTTGGAAATTTTGAAAACAAAATAATAAGAATCATCAGCAGGCATATAACTGTAAACACCCAATAGAGCGATATCCACGGAAGATCGGCAGGAACAAACGAACTGAATATACTTAGAAAACTACCTTGTGCATTTTCACTATTATTAAGATGCAAAACAAAATAAGAATATACGTTCGGGCTAATGAAAGAAGCGATGCCAAAAATTAATTGAGCCATCACCGAATTAAATGAGTAATGTTCTTCGCCACCGGACGTCCTCAATAAGGGATTGATTACAACCTGCAACATGGCCATTCCGGAACCAATTAGAAAGAGAGAGATTACTGCTGTTAAATAATTTGGAACTAATGCCAATAAGAGTGCACCAAAGAAAGCCACAATAAATCCTGTTATCATGATCTTCTTCTCTTTATATTTTTCTACCAGCATTCCTGTGGGAATGGAAACAACTCCGTAAGCAATAAAAAAAGCAAATGGCAACAATGCTACCAACGTAAGGCTCAAATGAAATCCTTTAATAATATCGGGCATTAAAGGGCCGATGATGTTTGTAAGGAAAGAGATTACAAAAAATGTAAGCATGATGAGGCTTACAATGTAGTAGTTACGTTTCATAATAAATATTTATAAAAGCCTCACCCCAACCCCTCTCCCAAGGGAGATGGCCAACACTTCTATAATTTTAATTCGCCCCAGCCCTGCCGGTATTCTCTTTTTACAAATTGATTGGCGGCTTCGAAATTAGTTATCCGCATATTTTCTCCATCCCATTTATAAGTAATATAACGGCCGGGCGTAGTTATATCTTCTACATCTCCGTAAACAGGATCATGTCTTTTTACTTTGTTGCGGATGTTGAAACTGCGTAACAATAAATTACCCATGAGCACCGTCTCAGTTAACGGTCCCGCATACCCGACAAAAGGAGAATCAACTTCCATATTTCCATAACCTGCAATACATGCATCAATCCACTGCCACCAATGGCCGTCCATTCCACCTTCTATGCGTGGATATTTTTGAGGAACATTTACATCTTTATTCAATGAAAGCGGAAGTAAACGCGGATGACTTCCACCCCATCCGCAGGAAACCTTTCCTTTTGTTCCTATAAATAATGAACCGCCTTCAAAATCATTTTCTTCGGGAACATCAGCCAGTGCTTCATTTTCATTTACATCAGGATCCAGTTCATCAGGACGATCGGGAATCATTCCTCCATCCATCCAATACAATTTTAATTCACGCCCATCTTTTAAAATAAATTTATAGCGAAGCTTGCTTGATACCGGAATACTTTCCGGATAATCACTTTCCCGGAAGATGCCTGAATAAATAGTGCTGGCACTGCACGTTACTTCTGTTGGATAACCCAACTCCAATAATTTAAATGCAGGGCCAATTATATGACAAGCCATATCACCTAATGCACCTGTACCAAACCTCCACCATCCACGCCAATTGAAAGGAACAAGGTTATCTATGTAATCTGTTTTTTCCGCGGTGCCCAACCATAAATCCCATTTTAATTCTTTTGGAACCGGCGGGCGATCTTTAGGCCAGGGAATTCCCTGCGGCCACACGGGACGGTTAGTCCAGTTATAAACACTTGTAATATCACCAATTAATCCTGCTTCAAACCATTCTCTCATCGTTCTCATACCATCGCAGGATGCGCCCTGGTCGCCCATTTGCGTAACCACCTTATATTTTTCTGCGGCCTGAGTTAATATTCGGGCTTCATAAATATCATGCGTTAATGGTTTTTGCAAATACAAATGTTTCTTTAATTGCATGGCACTTAAACCTACAATTGCATGGTTATGATCGGGGATGGCAACCGATACTGCATCAAAATGTTTACTTTCTTTTTCAAACATTTCTCTCCAGTCATAATAAAACTTTGCATTGGGAAATTCTTTCCGGCGTGGTGCTGCCATACGATCATCCACATCACACAAAAAAGCTATCACCGCATTTTTTTTAGGTGCAGTCGCATAATGATGAATATCATTTTCTGCTTCACCACCACAGCCTACAGCGGCTATGTATAATTTATCACTTGGTGCAACAAATCCTTTTCCTCCCAACACATGCCGTGGTACTATGGAAAATGCTGCAGCAGTTAATGCAGTGTTTTTTATAAACTCGCCACGGCTTATTAATTTTTTTGGCGTTGTTTCTTTATTGTCTTCCATAATTTTATTTTTTAATTACACGAATTTTTTGACACGAACTACACGAATTACACGGATTAAAAGCAAATATTATAACGTTATAGCGTACACGAATTATATTTAAAGAGTTACATGAATTAAAAATTCGTGTAATTCCCATAATTAGATTTAACTACTATGATATCTTATAATTTCCTGATCTTGATATTACGATACCATAGCTTTCCATTCTCTGTTCCCTGGAAAGAAATATGCCCCTTCTTAAAACTGCCAAAGCCAGGCCATTCAACAAACTTGCTGTTCTTGATCATATCACGCCAATGATCGTCCCACATTTGAGTATCGATTGTTTTATGGCCATTCATAAAAAATGTAAGATGCCCATCTTTTGATATTATTTCATATTGATTCCATCGGCCACCTTTGTTTACCCATTCAGTATCTGCAGAAATCAAATCGTATAAATCTCCTGCCCTGCATTTCAAAATACGGCCATCATCGTTGCAGGCTAAATCTGCAATTTGCATTTCCGGCCCTGATTCATAAGTGTTTTTAAACTGCGGAGATTCATTCACATAAAACATAACCCCACTGTTGGAGCATGGTTCCATTTTCCATTCAACTTTCAAATCGAAGTTTTCAAATTCATCATCTGTTACCAGGTCTGCATAGTCTTTGTAAACACTTTTGTTATTTTTATTAAGAACAATAGCGCCATCCTGCACCTGCCATGCCTTACCCGCAACTTTTTCCTGGAACGAATGCCACCCAACCAAATCTTTTCCATTAAAGAGAAGTCTCCAGCCTTGCTGCGTTTCTTTTTGAGTAAGAATGTTGGGAATTTGACTAGATGCAGCGTTAGCAAACCAGCAATTAATAAGGAGTAACAGGGAGGATATCTTTACAAGCATCGTTGAATTATTTATTTCGAAGGTAATTACTTACCATTTAGTATAAAAATAATAATCACTAATGATGCTTATAGAACACTACCTATAGCTGTTATGACTCCTCTTTCAACTATTACTTCGTCCCGGCCTTTTCTTTCAACTCTGTAACCGGCACTGTAATCATTCTCCCAATGGGCTTTCCATCTCTGTAGGTAATCAACTTAAGTTGCACCGCATCTTCAGGAACAATTACAGGTTCGGTATATTTTGGATAAAAATTATCCGGGAAAGAATTATCAAAAGTGTAATAAATATCCAGCCCTTTTATTTCTGTGCTTAATTTAACAATTATTTTTTTATCCGGCGATTCGCTCGCATTGATGATAGGGTCGTACATGCTCGGAGCGTATTTTATTTGAGCCTCATCATATCGGGCAAAATGTTTTTCAACCCTGGTTACAAAATTATCCCAGTTCTTATTTTCTTTTGGTGACCAAAGATCTTCAGCAATCGCAAATCCTCTCGGCCACATCATGTATTCTGCATGGCGCATGTTATATACCTGTTCAGTCCAAAGATTCGCCTGTCCGCCTTTAATAAATTTCGGATTTACGCTATCAGGCACCGGCTCAAATTCATATGCTTTTTTTAATCGCAGGGTAGCATATATATGTGGTTCAATTGCCGGATCTCCCTGCATGTAATCCAGGTATGCAAATGTTGTCGGGCTCATTACTACATCATGTCCCATCTTTGCAGCCTGTACTCCGCCTTCCATTCCACGCCAACTCATAACAACAGCATTTGGAGCCAGTCCACCTTCGAGTATTTCATCCCAGCCCATAAATTTTTTCCCCTTCGATTCCACAATTTTTTCCACTCTTTTTTCAAAATAACTTTGAACTTCCTGCATATTTTTCAGCTTTTCTCTTTTCATCAATTCCTTAATAGCATCGCTATTTTCCCAAAAAGTTTTAAAAGTTTCATCGCCACCCATGTGTATGTATTCAAAAGGAAAAAGTTGCGCCACTTCTGTTATTACTTTATCCAAAAACGTGTACACGTTCTCGTTAGCCGGGCATAGATTGTCATCATACAAAGCCGTATGCGTACTCCAGTCTTTAATATTTTCTCCTGAAGAAACACCAATATTCTTTACACCACCGGAGCATGACAATTCAGGGTAAGCCGCTATGGCTGCAAGGCTATGCCCGGGCACATCTATCTCGGGCAAAATATTTACAAACCTTTCTTTGGCGTATTGAACAATTTCTTTAATATCATCCTGTGTGTAAAAGCCACCATAGTTTCGCGGTTCATCAGGCTTCGGCACAGCGAACGTGCCGAAGTATCCAACTTTCTTTACATTCCAGGCACCTACTTCTGTTAGCTTTGGTAAGCTTTTAATTTCTATGCGCCAGCCCTCATCGTCAGTGAGATGAAGATGAAGCAAATTATATTTATAGCGAACCATCTGGTCAATGTATTTTTCCACATCTTCTTTGGTAAAGAAATGACGGGCAACATCAAACATCAACCCTCTCCAGCCAAATCTTGGATAATCAGTAATGGTAACGCAAGGTGCTTCCCACTTGATATTTTCTGCTTTGGTTGCGCTTTCTATTTCTTTAGGAAACAACTGAACAAGTGTTTGTACACCGTAAAATAATCCTGCGGGTTCATTGGCCTGTATGGTAATATTGTTTGTGGTTACTAAAAGATGATATCCTTCTTTACCAATCTGCGCATCTGCTTTTTTATTTAATAATAATTTTATAGTTGATGCCGGTGACATGGTATTTTTAACCGTAACAGGCATACCCGTTGGAATTGATAAACGATCATTTAAAAATGAAATCGTTTCTTTCAACGCAACATTCGCCGGAGCTTCAATAATTACATTTTTTGGTAAAGTAAAATAGCCGGTATTCGCGATAATTTTTACAGGTTGTGGTATAATCGCAATTTCATTTTTATTATCCTGCGCAAATGATATAATTGCAAACGAACACAAGCATACTAATGCTAAAACTTTTTTCATTTAAAGTTGGTTTTTTGAAATCAGAAATAAAATTCACCCGAAAAGATAATCGTGGGTTAAATTAGGTAAACTTACAAAAGTTGTTCTGAATAAAATGACGATTAACTATGGGAAGTAAAAAATATTAAAATTATATTTGGGTAAGAAATCTGCTGTTTATTTTTTTAATCCTCTTAACTCCACGTGAATATCTTCCCTGCAGGGTTTTCCAAATTCTGCTTCTATAATTCTGTCATTGTTTATCGTTCTGTAAAAATCATCAAGGTAGCTATCAACAAACTTCAAATATTTTTTTCCAAGCAGGGGGCAATTTTTATATAAATCGTAAATATCATTTTTCAGGCTGTTAAATAATTTAAACGTCTCGGCAAAATTCTTTTTATCCGGCTCGCAATAGCCACGATACAAACGGTCACGAACAGACGAAATTCCCAATTCAGGCGCGGCGCCGGCATAGGATGCATCAACAATCCCTGCATGATCGAAATCATAGGGAATAGCGACAGGCGCTTTCGCAGAATCCTGTGCTATTAAAATTATGTTTTGCAGGTACGGAACAGACCAGTCGGTATTTCCAATCATATATTCAAATACCGCAAGCTTTTTAAATTCTTCCTTATTCGTGCTTTGCATGGGGAACATTTTTGGTTTCCATACATAAGAGTCATTTCTTTCTGCAACTTTCTTTTCATCTTCCAGTAAAATGCAATAATGGGTTTCAGGCTTTCGCTGTTTCAGCGAATCTTCAAACTCAACCTGCACGAGGCGGCCCCTAAAACTTTTTTCCGAAATAAGATTAAATATTTTATACACGAGCCATTCTCTTATTACATAATCATCGCCCTGGCAGGGAACAACTAACTTAAGCTTATGCTCTTTCCTAAATATCGACTTTTTATTTTGCTCTTTTGGAAATTCAAGTAACAGCGGCGGCATTTTACAATTCCCCTTCATGCGCCGAAAATGCCCTCTTGTTTTTACCCTTAATTGAATTGAAACAAGATTGCTGTCTGCTTCAAAATATTGAAGCAGTATGGGATGATAAGAATTACTATCACTTCTGTCGCTGAAGAGTTTGTTTAATTTTCCAACAAGCTTAAAATGAAGAATCTCATCCCCGTTAAAAAGATTTGCGTGGGAGGAAATATCTTCTTTTTGTTCGGGCTTCCTGTGAACATTATCCTGTGCATTAAGTGTTACCGTAAAAAAAATAATACTATAAACCAACATAAAAAGAGCATACCTGTGAGGCATAACATCTTGTATTAAGCCACAAATCTATCTTTTATTTTTTAGGAATGCAATGCTGCCCGGTCAAACGGATTTTTGAAAATTTAAGTTATCTGTCGTTAGAGCACCTCGCCAGGCAAAAGAATTATTGGCGTATTATGCTTCGCGGTCTAATAGATAATGTGCCAGTTGTTCCAGCGGTTTTTTACGGGCCGACAAAACAGCAATTTCTTCAAGATGCTCAAATGCTTTAGCCATATATTTCTGTTTCAGTTCTTGTGCCCATTCATCTACGGTACATGATTTATAAATGTTGATGACTTTTTGTATTTTATCATCATCATTGTTTCGCATCAACCGGTGCAATTCTATCAATTGATCTTTGGAGCTCACATGCATCGCCTGGATGAGGAGAAATGTTTTTTTATTCGCGATAATATCACCGCCATGCTTTTTACCGAATTTTTCAGGATCGCCAAAAGCATCGAGGTAATCGTCCTGCACCTGGAAGGCAATACCGAGATTTTTCCCAAATCCATACAAGTGTTGCTGGTTACCAACGCCTGCCCCGCCAAGTACAGCACCCAACTGAAGACTTGCTGCAAGCAGAACAGATGTTTTAAGCTGGATCATTTTTTCGTATTCATCAAAACTTACATTTTCATTTTGTTCAAAATCCATATCCAGTTGTTGGCCTTCACAAACCTGCATTGCTGTGTGATTGAAGATTTCAAGCACCTGGTGAATATGGTCATTGTTTATCTTATTAATAAAGTCATACGCCGCAACCAGCATTACATCTCCTGCAAGCAACGCAGTTGGGCCGCCATATTTAGTGTGAACCGTTTGCATACCGCGCCTCAGCGGAGCTTTATCCATAATATCATCGTGTATGAGTGTAAAGTTGTGAAACAGTTCAATAGCATTGGCAAGATGCCATGCATCCGGATTTATGTTATCAAAAAGTTCATTACCCATCAGGCACATCACGGGCCTTATGCGTTTACCGCCAAGCGTTAGTATGTATTGCGATGCATTATAAAGGTTATGCGGGTACTCGGGAAAATGGCGGATATTAAATTTTTCTTCAAACAGTTGTGAAAGTTCTTTAAACGAATACATGGGCGATGAGTTACATTGTTTTATTGTTGAATTGCTGTTGTAACAAAAAAAGTATAGCTGATGTTTTCAAAAAAGTTGGCTGGAAGATTTTACCGTTAAGAAGATGAGGCATTAAACAGTTATCTTTTTATTTTCATTTTCTTTTTCTTTACCGCTTTCACTCTCAGGTTTTCTACCCCCGGAATCCATTCAAAATCGAGTTGTCTTTTTTCAAGATTTGCAGCCACCAGTTTTATTTTTATTTTATCTCCCATACGAAATTTCTTTCCTGTACGAAGCCCCACCAGGGCGTAGTCTGTATCATCATGCCGGAAGTCATCATAATCTGAAAGATCTCTTGCCGAAACAAGGCCTTCACACTTTTCATTTACCGTTTCTACCCAAAAGCCAAATGCAGCGACACCGCTTATTACGCCTTCCATATCTTCGCCCACTTTATCCATCATAAATTCAACCTGCTTGTATTTATTTCCTGCCCGTTCAGAATCCATAGCAGAACGTTCCTTTGCACTGCAATGCCTGCATTTTTCCTCCATCTTATTATCAGGATGAACCTTTCGTTCGATAACGTCCTGTAAAATCCTGTGCACCATCACATCAGGATAGCGACGTATAGGCGAGGTAAAATGACAATAATGTTCAAAGCCCAAACCATAATGGCCGATATTTTCTGAAGTATAAATTGCCTTGGCCATGGTGCGAATACCCAACTGCTCCAATACGTGCTGTTCAGGTTTGCCATGCACATCTTTTAGCAACTGGTTGAAAGACGCAGCGACTTCCGCTTCATTGTTCATATTAAACTTGTATCCAAATTTTTTTGCAAAAGCAACAAAAGGTTTTAATTTTTCTTCATCAGGTGTGTCGTGAATGCGGTAGGGAAAGGGTATTGGTTTTTTATCAATCTTTATTTTATCAACATGGGCAGCAACTGTCCTGTTGGCCAGCAACATAAATTCTTCTATCAATTGATGAGATTCCTTGCTTTCTTTTACGACAATGCCAATTGGTTTACCTGTTTCATCCAATTGAAATTTCACTTCTGTTGAGGAAAAATTAATGGCACCATTTTTAAATCTTTCTTTACGGTAATGTTTTGCCAGTGAGTTCAGGTATTGAATTTCTTCGACATACTTTCCTGTATTGGTTTCAATAATTTCCTGCACCTCATCATAATTAAACCGGTGGTCGCTATGAATAAAAGTTTTGCCCAGCCAGTAATCTTTTACCTTTCCCTTATTGTTTATTATGAAAATAACAGAGAAGGTATATTTATCTTCATCAGGCCTGAGCGAACAAAGCTCATTGGAAATTTTTTCCGGGAGCATTGGATTTACACGATCGGGTAGGTACACACTCGTTGCCCGGCTGTACCCTTCTTTATCTAACTCCGAACCTGGCTTAACAAAGTGACTTACATCGGCAATGTGTACCCCAATTTCATATTCATCTTTCCCAACCTTTTGTATAGAGAGTGCGTCATCAAAATCTTTTGCGTCGGCGGGATCAATGGTGAACGTGAGTACATTTCTGTAATCTCTTCTTTTAGCCAACTCAGTTTCATCAATCGATTCCTTTAATTCATTAGCTTCGTCCAGAACAATCTTCGGAAACTCCAGCGGGAAGCCGTTCTGAATGAGAATTTCTTTCATCGCCATATCACTTTTATCTCTTGCCTGCAGCACAGTTACTACTTCTCCTTCTGGTTTTTTTTCACCTTTTTCCCAATTCAAAAGTCTTACAACAACTCTGTCATTATCTTTTGCTCCGCTGAGGTTCCTGGTGCTTATATAAAAGTCGGGTATCGGCCTCTGGCTATCGGGTCTGAAAAAAGCAAAGTTTTCTTTCACTTCTATATTACCAATAAATTCTGTTTGTTTCCTGTCAACAACTTCTTCGATTACCCCTTCGGCACGGCGGCCATTTGATTTTTTTAGTTTTACTCTTACCGTATCTCCGTGCATGGCTCTGTTAAAATCGTTTGGCCTAACCAACACGTCCGTATCGCGGCCTTCGGTAATTACGTAACCAATGCCGGAACGTGTAATATCCAAAACTCCCTGGATCAGTGGATCCTGTTTTTTCTTTCCTGTTTTTTTACTCATAAATCTTTCAGCTACATTTATTGTCTATAAACGCAATTTACACAAAGTATCTGTATCAGTTTTTTTGATAAAGAAAGGAAAATTCAATTACGTGTTCCCTAAACGGAATGTTTTATTTTTGATAAAAAATAAAAATGGCAAATTACGATACAGTATCTAATGCGCTTAATAGTTTAAAAGCAAGAGGATATACTAAAGATTTTAATATTTCATTCGATAAATTAATTTGTAACGAAACAAATGAATGCCTTAACCCACACGAATTTGAAATTACTGAGGTATATAGGTTTGAGGGCGAATCAAACCCGTCTGATGAGGCAGTGGTGTATGCCGTTGAATCAAAAGAAGAAAAGATGAAAGGGGTGCTGGTGAATGCCTATGGGGCTTATGCGGATTCTATTTCTAATGAAATGATTAAAAAACTTTCTATACACCGTAAATGAAACATGCCACGATAACCAATCTTATTTTTTAATTTTCAATAAAACAACAATGCTTAACAGAAGAAAATTTTTGCAACTTTCCAGCTTTGCTGCGCCTTTACTTTCCGTAAAAAATGTACTTACCAACGATGTGTCACAGACGAAGCCAATTGTAATTTCCACGTGGGATTCCGGCAAAGACGTTAATACGGCTGCATGGAAAATTTTATCTACCGGCGGGCGTGCTCTTGATGCTGTAGAAGCAGGAGCACGGCAGATAGAAGACACAATAAACTGTTGTGTGGGTTTAGGCGGTTATCCCGACAGGGATGGAATTGTCACACTTGACTCCTGCATTATGGATGAAAAAGCCAATTGTGGCGCCGTTGGAGGAATTGAACAGATAAAACATGCAGTTTCCGTAGCCAGGAAAATAATGGAAACCACCCCACATATAATGCTTGTCGGAGAAGGTGCTCAACAGTTTGCCATTGAAAACGGATTTAAAAAAGAACCGAAAGAATTATCGCCGGATGCTGAAAATGCATACAAAGGCTGGTTGAAAAAAAGTGAATATAAGCCGGTAATAAATATTGAAAATCATCCCGGGGAAAATCCGGGGAAAGATGAACACGGTCCATTTGCTCCCGCTTTTTTTGATGATGGATCAGCCAATCATGACACGATGGGCTTGGTAGCTTTAGATAATTCCGGCAATCTGAGTGGCGCTGTTACAACGAGTGGTATGGCATTTAAAATTCATGGGCGCGTGGGCGATTCAGCAATTATAGGGGCAGGAATATTTGTAGATAATGAAGTAGGAGCAGCAACATCCACCGGCGTTGGCGAAGAAAATATGCGCATTTGCGGAACCCATTTGGTAGTTGAATTTATGCGACAGGGCGACTCTCCGGAAATGGCATGTCGCAAGGCTATAAACAGGGTGATAAGCAGGGATATGGCGAAAGCAAAAACATTCCAGTTAGCTTTTTTAGCACTTAATAAAAAGGGTGAGTACGGAGCTTACGCCATCCAGAAAGGTTTTGTATTCTGTGTAAAAAGCAATGGAGAAGAAAAAATAATTCCTTCAAAATACGTGTTTGATACACAGGGGTAAAGGCAATGGTCAATGGTCAATAAAAAACGCTGGGGTTCAGGTGATGATTGATTAAAAATAATTATGAAATTAGAAATAATCGGTTTTAATATTGAAAGCTGCATTGCCGCACAGGATGCAGGTGCCAACAGAATTGAATTATGTGCTAATCCTTTGGAAGGAGGTACTACTCCATCGTATGGATTTATTAAAGCTGCAAGAGAAAAACTTTCAATTGAATTATATGTAATGATCCGGCCACGTGGCGGCGATTTTTTGTACAGCAATGATGAATTTGAAATCATGAAGAAGGATATTGAATTGTGCAAACAATCAGGATGCGATGGAATTGTTTTGGGATTACTGAAAACGGATGGAACTATCGACAAAAAAAGATGCCGCCAATTGGTCGATTATGCCTATCCGTTAGGCGTTACATTTCACCGGGCTTTCGACAGAACAAAAGACCCTTTTCAGTCGATGGAAGATATTATAGAAATAGGCTGTGAAAGAATTTTAACTTCAGGCCTGCGTCCAAAAGCCATCGATGGTGTGGAGATAATTAAGCAATTAATTTTGCAGGCAGATGACCGGATGATTATTATGCCCGGCTCAGGAGTAAGCTCAAAAAATATTACCTCATTGGCTGAAAGTACTGGCGCTGTTGAGTTTCACAGTTCAGCAAGTATTTTTACAGCCAGCAATATGAAATATGAGAACGAATCAATGGGTGAAAAAACGGGACATCTTGTTGTTAATAAAGAAGAAGTAAAAAAGATGGTTGATCTTCTTGAACAATTTTCAAATTCAGCAATTGCTTAATGAATCTGGAAGAAGTTATTCTTAAAGAACATTCAAAAAAACAATGCGACAAAATTGTACAATGGGTGGGCAGCAACCAGGAAAAATTCAATGAATTATTTCATTTGTTTTTAAACGGTGAATACCGGCTAACGCAAAGGGCAGCATGGCCGTTAAGCTATTGTGTTATTAAACATCCCGGTTTTATGCGCAATAATTATCGAGAGCTCCTCAGCAATTTAAATAAACCCAATCTTCATGATTCAATAAAAAGAAACACGATAAGACTCTTGCAAGCCGTTGACATCCTGGATAATATGAAGGGATGGTTATGGAAATTTGCTTTAAATATTTAGCATCGCCTGATGAGGCTATTGCCATCAAAGCATTCTCGCTAACGGTATTGGCTAACCTGGCAAAAAAATATCCTGAAATAATCCCTGAAATAAAATTAATTATTGAAGAACAGTTACCTCATCAAAGTGCCGCATTTAAAAGCAGGGCAAAAGCATTTATGAAATCATTTCCCTAAGACAACGTTATTTTAGGATATATCCTCACCTCCGAGCCTTTTGCCATAAACACTGACGATGGTTTTATTTCCTTTAAAAATGAAAATTCATCTCCATAAATTCCTTTGAAATCACACTCGATAGTATAATCAGAAACATGAAAAATTTCCCACCTGGGATGTTCTACTTCATATTCGTAAGTTCTGGTGCCATTATATTTCGTATATCCCCAATAATGTTCTGCAATAAATTCTTCTTCACTATCAATACGCATGGGAGAAGATTTTTTATGACAAGCAGCCATAAGTTTATTCCATTTGTTCTTATATTTCCATTCATAGCAGGTTTCTATAACATCAGGCTTTTCAATATGAAAATGTTTCATTTGCATGGTTGAATACTTTTCTTTAAACAACCGGTTTGCAATAAAGCTAATTGCAGGTTTGGGAACAATTTCTTTTATAAAAACTGTACCTCTTTTCCAACTGCCCCTATCGTTATGCTTTACATAAAACCGCAAATTTACTTCCTCAAAATTTATATGGTAAGGCACGCTAAGCCCTCTTATCCGGGTATTAAGAAACATAAATCCAACCAGGCTTATATAGGTTTTGCCTTTGTAAAAATCCAGTTCTGTTGCCGCGGGAATATATGGAAGAAGTAATTCTTTAGGTACGACATAATTTGCCATGATCAGGTTATTCCATTCTGCATGCAAAAAATGCGAGCTCATTTATTCGTGTTTAGTTCTTTTAAAAACCCGGAATATCAATCTCAAATTCTGGTCATATGTAAGATAATTATAAATCCAGTTAAAGAAAACCGCTATCCTGTTTTTGACACCGAGCAATAAGAAAAGATGTAACCCCATCCAGAATATCCATGCTAAAAATCCCTTCAGATGCAGCTTAGGTTTAGGAATATCAACTACTGCAAGGTTACGTCCCACGGTTGCCAATGAACCTTTATCATGGTATTCAAACTCTTTCATCGAAAGATTCTTTTCCATTCTTTTTAAGTTATCCGATAAAACAGTTCCCTGTGCAATTGCAACTGATGCCACTTGCGGATGCCCGTGCGGGTATTTTGGGGTTTCCATATAAGCTACATCGCCAATAGCATAAACGTTTTCGGCTCCTTTCACTTTACTAAACCGGTCAACGGTAATGCGGTTACCTTTTACAATTATACTTTTATCTATTCCTTCCGGAACGTTACCTGTAATTCCTGCCGCCCATATTACCATTGAAGATTCAATAGTTTCACCATTCTGCATAGTGACTGTTGAACCGTCATAATTTTTTACAATGGTGCCCGTTTTTACAATTACATTTAATTTTCTTAAATATTCACTCGAATCATGACTCGACTTTTCACTCATTGCTGCAAGTGTTCGTGGACTGCCCTCCAGTAAATAGATTTTCATTTTATTGAAATCGAGTTCAGGATAATCTTTTGGGAAAACAAACCTGCGCATATCTGCAATGGCGCCGCTCATTTCCACACCGGTAGGGCCGCCGCCAACTATTACAATGGTCATGAGACTTTGTAATTGCTTTTCGTCTTTGGCATATAAAGCATCTTCAATATTTCTAAGAAGCTTGTATTTTATCTGCAATGCCTCCACTGTACTTTTCATGGGGTAAGAACAGGCAGCCAGCTCAGCATTTCCAAAGAAATTAGTATCAGCACCGGTGGCTAAAATAAGAATATCAAAAGGAAAAATTTCAACATCACTAATTACTTTTTTTTGAGCAATATCCACGGATTTCACATCCGCCATACGGAAGTGAATATTCTTTTCACTGTGAAAAACCTTCCTCAATGGAAATGAGATATTGCTGGCGTCGAGGCCTGCTGTAGCCACCTGGTAAAATAAAGGTTGAAACTGGTGAAAATTAAAACGGTCGATGAGTGTTATATCAAAACTCTTTTTTTTACTCAATTTTCTTGCAAGCCGTAAGCCTCCAAAACCTCCTCCAATAATTAAAACGTTCATACTATATTATCGTTTGATGTTTTTAATGTTTAAAAATATCCTCTTAAACTTTGCATGGCAAACGTTTTAATACAATAACCTTACCTTAATTGTTTCTTTAACTTTTTTGAGTAATTCCACCGCATTACCTGAAATATTCTTACTAACATCAAGTACAACATATCCAATATCATCGTTCGTTTTTAGATACTGTCCCAGTATGTTTATTTTATTTTCAGAAAGTGTTGTGTTTATTTCGGATAATACTCCCGGAACATTTTTATGAATATGAAGAATGCGGTGCGTTCCTTCCTGCGGTGGAAGGCTCAATGCAGGCGTAGTATGAGAACCAGTAGTAATTCCTTTTTCTAAAAAATTGAAAAGCTTTGAGCTTACATCTTCCCCAATGTTCAATTGAGCTTCTTCAGTGGATCCGCCAATGTGGGGCGTTAATATAACGTTACTTAATCCCTGCAAGGGGGTTATAAAAGGATCGCCGGTTTTTTCCGGTTCAACGGGAAACACGTCTATAGCGGCGCCTCCAAGCTCCTTATTAACCAATGCGTCTCTTAATGCAGGAATATCGACCACTTTGCCTCTTGCATAGTTGATAAGCATTGCAGTCGGTTTGCAATACTTCAGGGTTGTTTTGTTGATAATGTTCCGGGTTGTGGGAAGATCAGGAACATGCAATGTAATAACATCAGCCAAACGCAATACTTCTTTTAAGGTAGATTTATCCTCTGCATTTCCCAAAGGCATTTTAGTCTCAGTATCATAAAAAATAACTTTCATTCCAAGCGCCTCTGCGAGTACACTTACCTGGGAGCCAATATTTCCATAGCCAATAATGCCCAAAGTTTTGCCGCGAAGCTCATGGCTGCCAGATGAATCTTTAATCCATTTCCCCTCATGAGCGGCTTTATTCTTATCGGGAATCTTCCTTATTAGCATGATCGAAGAAGCAATAACCAATTCTGCTACAGACCTTGTATTTGAATAAGGTGCGTTAAAAACCGTAACCCCCTTTTTAGTGGCAGCCGCCAAATCCACCTGGTTAACCCCAATGCAAAAGCAGCCAATTGCCTGCAGTTTTGTTGCATTGTTTAGCACTTCCTGGGTTATTTTTGATTTTGACCTGATACCAAGCAGGTGAACATTTTTAATCTCTTTTATCAGATCTTTTTCGCTTAAAGCTCCGGGAATTTGTTTTACAGAAGTGTAACCTGCATCATAAAACTTCTTTGCCGCCGTTTTACTTATATTCTCAAGAAATAAAATATTTATTTTTTCTTTAGGATAACTAGTTGATTTTTTCTCAGCCATATAAATTTTGTATTGTAATATTGCAAATATAGTCTCTAAATCGTTGAATGTATTCTAATGAATGTCAGTAGGTTTCTTTTAATTCCAATATCATTTTCTTTATTCTTGGTAGCCTGCAAATCCGGCGCAACCAAGAAAATTAAAAAAGTTTCTGAAGATCCTTCAGTGTATGTGGCTCCGGAGCCCGGCTATATTCCCAAGCATGAATTTGATGCGTATTATAACGCTATAAAGGATTATTACATCAATAATTTAGTTGATAAAGGCTTTAATGGTGGCATACTAGTAGCCAAAAAAGGCCGTGTAATTTTTGAGGATTATCATGGTTATTTTAATCTGAAGAAAAAAGATTCTTTAACGCCGCATAGTGCCTTTCACCTCGCTTCTGTTTCAAAAACATTTACAGCAATGGCGACCCTTAAGCTTGTTGAAATGGGTAAACTAAGCCTGGATGATGATATGAAGAAATTCTTCCCCGGTTTTCCCTACGATAATGTTACGGTGAAATTATTACTGAGTCACAGAAGTGGCTTGCCCAATTATATTTATTTTATGGAGAAACTTGGGTGGAACAGGAAACAATATTGCAGTAATGAAGATGTTCTTTCTTATCTTATTCAATTTAAGCCTCCCATTAATAGCCAGGCGGGAACACGCTTTGAATATTGTAACACTAATTATGCTTTATTAGGTTTAATTATAGAAAAAGCTTCCGGGATGAGTTATGCTGATTTCCTTCAACAAACTTTTTTCACGCCTCTACATATGAAGGATACTTATGTGTTTAACATGAGTGATAGTGCCTCAGCAATGCCTTCTTACTACCGTGGAAGACAGGAAGGGCTTACCTATTTAGATACCGGGTTCGGCGATAAAAATATTTACAGTACTCCTGAAGATTTATTAAAATGGGACCAGTGTTTATATACCAATGAAATTTTTAGTAAGAAAACACTGGAAGAAGCTTATACGCCTTACAGTAATGAAAAGCCAGGCATTAGAAATTATGGATATGGATGGAGAATGAATGTGTATCCTGATGGAAGAAAAATTATCTATCATAATGGTTGGTGGCACGGTAACAATACTGTTTTCATAAGAATGATCCAGGATTCAGCAACCATAATAGTTTTAGGCAATAAATACAATCCATATATTTATAGGGCTAAGAAAATGGCAGAGATATTTGAGCCTTCTTCGGTAATGGAGGATGATGAAAAACAAGGTAATTCTAAATAACCTTTAGCTGCCGTTATTTGCGGTTATCTGCAATATTTTTTAAACTTTTTTTCCACAGTTGCGGTTTTTTGCTTTTTTCAATTTAGTTTTGGTTAACAAATTTTTAACTAATGCTTAAAGAAGAGAGACACGCCTTTATTCTCCACCAGGTTAATTTGCATAATAAGGTCTTGTCTGCTGATTTAAGCCAGCAAATAAATGTGTCCGACGATACAATACGAAGAGATTTGCAACAACTCGCGGATAGCGGTAAAGTAATCAAGGTTCATGGCGGTGCACTTTCTCCTTCCTTTCATAACGGACATCACACACCGAAGGAAGTTTATGGTTATAAGCAAAAACGCATAATAGCCCAAAAGGCTGTATCACTTATAAAAGATGGCATGTTTGTCCTGTCCGGTGGCGGAACTACTATTATAGAATTGGCCAGGGCGCTGCCCCCCGCTTTGCACGCAACATTTATTTCAGGAAGTATACCGGCTCTTTTTGAATATAGCAGCCATCCCAATATTGAGGTAATTGTTATTGGGGATAAAATTTCTAAAAACTCAAAAATTACGGTAGGACCGGAAGCAATTTCAAAAATCAGGGAAATAAAAGCAGACCTCTGCTTTTTGGGAGTCAACGCCATCAATTTGGAAAACGGAGTTTCTGATAATGACTGGGATGTGGTACAAGTAAAAAAAGCAATGATTGAATCAACGAGAAGATTGGTTTGCTTAACTATTTCAGAAAAGATTAATTCCCAACAGCCGATACAGGTATGCGATATTAAAAAGATTGATACGTTGATAACAGAATTACCTGCCGACCATGAGATTTTAAAACCTTATGTTCAGGCAGGCATAAGAGTTATATAAAGCATCTAAGCATAAATATATTTATTATTATTAAAAGAACCACTTACCGCTTATAAAAGAGCCTGGTTGCACGGTTGTTTTTTTAATTGATAATAGAATTCTTTTGAACAGACTTATAAATATTTCTATCCAACCCTACGAACTAATCAACGCAGCAGAACACTATTTTTTAATGTCATAAACACACAGAAACATTTTAAACAAACCATAAAAATTGCTATGAAAAAATTTGTAACAGCTATTCTGACATTTTTATTTTTACAATTATGTCAAACAACTTTGGCTCAGCAAAAAACAGTTTCCGGCACAGTGTTATCTTCCGATAATACGCCGGTTGCCGGAGCATCAGTTCTTCTCCTGGGACAAAAAACAGGAACCCAAACTGACGTCAACGGGCGTTTTTCTATTAATGCTTCACGGGGAAGTACCTTGGTTATTAGCGCCATCGGTTTTTCTACCCAGCAAATCAAAGTAGGAAGTTCTTCCACTATTTCAATTACTCTTCAGGCGGGAAATGGGGAATTGCAAGAAGTGGTTGTTACGGCTCTGGGTATTAAAAAGCAGGAAAAATCGCTTGGTTATGCCACTACCCAGTTAGATGCGAAGGAATTGATGAAAAATAAAAACACCAATATCGTCAATTCTTTAGCTGGCAAAGTTCCTGGTGTTAATGTTACACAGTTCAGCGGTGCACCGGGCGCCGGAGCATCTATAACTATCCGTGGTGCTACATCTACTTCGGAAACCCGGCAAAATCAGCCGCTATTTGTTGTTGATGGTATTATATACGATAACTCAACTACGGTTACCGGTAATACAGGCACTGACGGTTTATCCCGCAGTAATACAACTTACTCCAATCGCGTCATGGATATTAACCCGGAAGACATTGAAACTCTTACGGTTTTGAAGGGTGCTGCAGCCGCCGCATTGTATGGGGCGAGAGCCGCAGACGGTGTTATTGTGATTACCACAAAGAAAGGAGCAGAAGGAAGAGTAACTGTTAATGTTACCAGTAAAATAAGTACATCCTGGGCAGATAAGTTGCCTGAAGCTCAAACTGAGTTTGGCCCGGGTAGCGTTTCTAGTAATGGCGTGGTTAACACTGATTCGTATAATTCATGGGGACCAAAAATTCCGTCCGACAGTACTATTTATAACAACATCGGTAATTTCTTTCAGAACGGCCTTATATATGATAATAACGTAAACGTATCAGGAGGAACAAAGACTGGTTCTTTTTATTTATCCGGATCTAATTTTAAGCAAACGGGTATCGTTCCCGGTACAGGTTACGATAAAACAACTTTTCGTTTTAACGGTGAACAGAAATATGGCCGTTTGACTATAAATGCAACTACTGCCTATTCTGTTGCCAACACGGACAGAACGTTGACCTCTGCAGGGTTGTATGGAAGTGGAGTAGGAAGCATGCAGGAATTGTATCACTGGCCTCAAACGTCCGACATAAGAAATTATATAAATGCTGACGGGACACAGCATCGGATATACGCCTCAACTATTACGGATTTGGCAGACGATGTTGATAATCCTTTCTGGATCATTAACCAGGATAAGTTGACCTCGAAAACTAACCGCTTTACGGGCGGAATCAACGGCAATTTTAAAATTACCGATTGGTGGGACATCACAGGCCGCGTGGGTTATGACCAATACTTTACTAAAGATAATACTCTTATTGCTCCTGGGTCTGCCGTGATTGCAAAATACCAGAATGGCCGTTTAAGCAAAGACCAGGTTAACTATACGTACATCACAACCACCGTGATGACTAATTTTCACAAAACCATTAAAAATTTTGATACTCACCTGACCTTGGGAACCACTTCAGACGATTTTAATACCAATGTTCAAAATCTTTGGGGATGGAACTTTAGTACACCCGGTACTGTTAGCCTAAATAGCATCGATCTTGCAAATAAACAATTTTCCGATAACACAACAAGAAGGCGCCTGGTAGGGGTTTTTGGAGAAGTTGGCGTATCGTATAAAGATCTTGTCTATCTTACAGCAACGGGACGGAACGACTGGTCATCTACCTTACCTGTAGAAAACTGGTCTTATTTTTATCCTTCGCTTAGCGGCTCTTTTGTTTTTTCGCAATTGCTACCCGCAAACAATATTCTCTCGTTTGGTAAACTTCGTGCAAGCTGGGCAAGAGTTGGTAAAGATGCTAATGCCTATGCAACCAATACTTATGAAAATTCACCGGTTACAATACTCGCCGGTAATGGAAGTTACGTTGGCATTGGTAATCAATGGCAAGCAGGTAACGCTACTTTAATACCTGAAATTCAAACTTCGTGGGAAGTTGGGGGGCAGTTTAGATTTTTGAATAATCGTATCGGACTCGATTATACTTACTATCATAGTCAAACGGCGAATCAAATTGGCTCGCCGCGCTTAGCCCAGTCCGGAGGATTTATTTTTAGCACCCTTAACGCCGGAACTGTGATTAATAAGGGCATGGAGATAGCGCTTACGGGCAAAATAGTATCTCAAAAGAATTTTAGCTGGGATGCCACTATCAATTTCTCCTACAATAGAGGCACCTTAGGAGCTTTCATTCCAGGTGTGCAGTATTTTTACCCAACTGACGTACAGTTTGGAACAATAAAGGCAGCATCTATTCCAAACGGTGGCCCCTTTCTGGGCATAATTGGTTCACCTTATCTTCGTGAATCAGATAATAATGGTAAGGAAATTTCAAACGGCCGTTACCAGATAGATCCTAAAACTGGTCTTTATAAGCTTAACCCTAATTTACCGATTGTAGGTAATCGTGAACCGCGTTATATAGGTGGCTTTAATAATAACTTACGCTACAAAAATTTATCATTGTCATTTCTTCTTGACATCCGTATAGGAGGAGATGTATTTAATGGTACAGAATATTTTATGATAGTTAATGGTTTAAGTAAAAAGACTACCCTGAATGATCGCCAATCGGTAGCCTTGAGCGGCGTAAGCAGCGTTACAGGAGCCGATACTTCTATAACGTACAAGGCAGGTGAAAGTTATAAAATTGGTACAACAACCTATGCCGGCTCTTCCATGATCTACCAATACTGGCAAAACTATGCTGCTAATTCTTCGAATTTTATTACTTCTGTTAACTGGCTGAAACTGCGTTCGCTGTCATTAACTTACGATTTCTCCAGTATGTTTAAAAAAGAAGGAATTATTAAGGGATTGTCAGCCACAGCCGTAGGCACGAATTTATTTACATGGACAAACTATAAAGGAATGGATCCTGAAGTAAGTGTAGCAGGAGGAACAGGCGGTTCTGGCTCAACAGGTATTGATTACCTGGGTGTACCCGCAGTAGCAAGTTTCACATTCGGCATCAATCTTAAGTTTTAACTAATGAAACAAAAACAAATTATGAAAAGTTCAAAATACATCACGCTGGGTTTCATACTCGTATTTGCATTAGCTTCCTGTAAAAAGTGGCTGGATGTCAATACCGACCCGGATAATCCAAACAATCAAAGCGTACCGGTTCAAAACAAGTTACCCTGGATCCAAAATGAGTGGAAGGAACCAGCAGGAGTTACCAATATGCGTACTTCATGCATATCGGGAGTTATTTATGCTATTGCAGCTACTCAAAATACGCTGAGTACAACATGGCAATGCTCTAGTGGCAATTCAACGACACCATACCAGGCATTTTTTGTGGGAGTATCTTCCAATATAACGGACTTGTATAATACCGCTCAGAAACAGGGTGCCTATCATTATATGGCTGCGGCTGATGTATTACACGCCCTGGGATATATGGAAATGCTTGATGTGTATGGTGAAATGCCTTACACGCAGGCAGGGACAGGAATTCCAAGTCCCGTTCCTGATGACGGTAAAACTATTTTTAACGGGTGCATGGACCACCTCAATGAGGCTATTGCTCTATTTAGTAAAACACAGGAGGCGGGCGCTCCATCCTTGTCTGCCGGAGATATATGGAATAACGGTGATGTAGATAAATGGTTAAAGCTATGCTGGGGATTAAAAGCCCGGTATATGCTCAAACTGTCAAAAAAAGCTGACTTGTTTAACCCGGATTCTATATTATACTGTTTGTCCAAAGGGCCACAATCTAATGCAGACAATGTAGTAGAACAAAATTTTAATAATAGCAACACAACCGATTTTTTAGAGGGAGATCCTGTTTCGGGCAATGGAAATTATGATTTCGCCGGTTATGGCAGCAACCAACGCATTGCCGAATACTATTACAATCTCCTCACTAATATCCGGGGGGCTGGAGTGGTTGATCCCAGGATGCCGAAAATTATACCTGCTTCTATGGATAGTGTTACACTTGACGCCGGCACTGGTAAGGTATCAACTTATAAATGGTTACGTTCAATAGGTGTTAATTCTTACAACACAACAGATCAACACCCGTCTCCGTTAGGCTTCCCCAACCGTTTATTAAAAGGTGGGGCTACTTCTATCGCAACAGTCAGTTATGCTGCAACGAATACTAATGTAACATATGCTATTCCCGATGGAACCGACCGTGCCAATTTTATTGCTGCACAGGATGCGGCAGGGCGGCCTTATACGACCAGCGGAAATAATGTAACAGTAACTTATAAGGCGGGATCTATCTACATACCGAGTACGGATTACCGACGGTCAGGAGATACTGTTTATGTAAATTTGCGCAGCAATTCACTTGCCACAACAGGTGTAGCTCAGCCTTCAAATGATGTAACCTGGTATCCAAACTTAGCCGATTATAATGCCGGCGTTGTCGCTTCCACTGGCTCCTTCCAAATTCGTCCTGTTTCTGACATGGAGATCCTGATGTATCATGAAATGTGCTTTATTAAAGCTGAAGTGTATATGAGAAAGGGCGATGCAGCCAATGCCTATGCTGCATACAAGGCAGGTATCCAGGCTGACTTAGATTATATGCAGTCCAAGCTTAACCAATGGAAAGGCAGCTATGACAAAACTTCTTCCGGTATCCCTAATCCGGACATGGGGCCCATGGATCAGACAGCTATTGATACTTATATGACGAGTAATGCAGTTGCCCAGGATGTCGGTTCTTTGACAATGTCAGACATTATGCTGCAAAAGTATATTGCTATGGGTTTCAATATCGAAAACTGGAACGATATGCGCCGGTTTGATTTTAGCGCAGGGGACATTGGAAACTTTGGTGTTGTGTATCCGGGGTATGGCAGAGGACCTTTGTTTACAGGTCAAGCCCAGTTAACGGGTGGTAGCCCCACCGATCCAAGGTATTGGATACGACGCTTCGCACTACCTCCAACTTATGAAATACAATACAATTTTATTCATACAACAGCTTTAAATGCCCATGCCACTGATCCAAATATATGGAGTATGCCGGTTTGGTGGGATTGTGCAACAGACGATCAATATTATGGCTATCTCAAACAATAGCGAGGCGATTTATTCCGGGTATAGTCTGCTAGCAAAGACTATCTCACTTTAATTCGGAAATAGAAATAACTTTATTTGTTCAAAAGAACATAGATAATACGGGTAAAATTTACCCGTATTTTTTTTGCTTTCTCACTTTAAAAACTTGCTTAAAAGCCTTGAAATGCTTTACTCGGCAAAAAAGTAGAATAACATAATTTATGTATCATTTAATCAACGAGATCTCGTGCCAAATGAACCTAACTGTAACATTTTATGGAAACACAAAATTTCAAATGCCCTTATAACTAATATAATGCCTTTGGATAAAAATAAAGTGATTGCTACCACAATGCATGGAAAGATTGTTGTCTTGAATATAAAATAATGACGCGGTTATAGCTGCTGGGACTTTACATACTATGTCCAAAAAATAAATACGCTAAAAATATCGACGTAACGATCCCCACAAGGTCAGCAAGCAACATCGCGCCAATGGAGTACCGCGTGTTTTTTATAGAAACGGCGCCATAATAAACGGCAACAATATAAAAGGTGGTATCCGAAGTTCCCTGTAAGATAGAAGACAATCTTGCAGCAAAGGAATCGGGGCCGTGCGTTGTCATCGCATCAATCATCATGCCTCTTGCGGCGCTTCCGCTTAAGGGTTTTATTAAGGCAGTAGGCAAGCCATCCACAAACCGCGTGTCGGTGCCTAACGCTGAAAAAAGATGACGCATCGCGTTAATAATTACATCAAACGTTCCACTGGTCCTTAATAAACTGATGGCTACCAGCATCCCTACCAGGTACGGGATTATTTTAATGGCTACTTCAAAACCTCCTTTGGCACCTTCTACAAAGGCGCTGAAAATGTCGATGTTTTTATATAACGCACCCAATATTATCAGGAAAAATATAAACAGGATAATGCCGTTGCTCAACACGCCGGAGAAAGTCTGGACGCCCGTGAAGCTCAATTCTTTTAAATAAATGATCATTAAAGAAATGACTGCAGAAATACCTAACACCCATAAAAGAATAACGGGTTGAAAAATATTGATCTTTTGCTTAAACGATACGATGAGCATTGCTGCAATGGTTGCAGCAAAAGTTGCAATCATACACGGAATAAAAATTTCCGTTGGGTTAGAACTATTTAAAGAAGCCCTTATTGCAATGATGCTCACCGGGATTAAAGTAAGCCCGGATGCATGTAAGCACAGGAACATAATTTGTGCATTGGATGCGGTGTCTTTATTGGGATTGATCTCCTGCAAACTTTCCATGGCCTTAATGCCAAACGGAGTTGCGGCATTATCAAGCCCCAGTAAGTTGGCAGAAAAATTCATAACCATGTGACCCATTGCCGGATGATTCTTTGGTAGCTCAGGAAATAGTTTAGAGAAGAACGGACCTATTATTTTTGATAAAAGTCTTATGCCCCCTGCCCTTTCTGCGATGCTCATAAAGCCCATGAACAACGCCATAATGCCAATAAGATTGATGGCAATATCAACAGCCGCTTTTGCAGTGGCAATAATTCCATCTCCGCTTTGTTGCCGGTAAGAGACGTAACTGCCGTTAGATGTTTTTGCATACATATAACTGCCGCCGTTATACGTTTTGCCGCTTTGTATTGCATGTAATATAGTTGCAGGCATCGCAGTAGTATCCACTGGCCTTGTATAAGAAGTATCCCCGGTCTTGCCAACCACCATCCTGCTAAATATATCTGTATTATCTTTAATAAAAACGCATTGAATAATTGCTGCCAATACAGCAATTATTATAAACGCCGCCCATATTCTGCTTAATGCCATAAATTGATTTGTAAGAAACTAAGATAGGAAATGATAATTGATAATAGACAATTGAAAATTGATAATTGTTTGATCAATAACTTCCTTCCTGATTAACTACTGTCACGGATTCACGACGACAACTCCCGGGCATTTTTTCAACAAGCGCCTTAAACTTTATTTGAACCCTTTGGTATAAAACTTTTACTTTGCTTTTTAAATGAAAATAAGTTCATGAAGAATTTCGATTTCAAAAAATTATTGCCCCATGTAATTGCAATTGTTATTTTTTTAATTGTTGCTGTTATTTATTGCAAACCTGCATTACAAGGCAAAGTAGTTGCGCAACAGGATATACAGGGATGGCGGGGCATGAGCCAGCAATCCGTAGAGTTTCATGATAAGTATGGGTACTACCCGTTGTGGACGAACAGTATGTACAGTGGCATGCCAGCTTACCAAATATTTTTGGACGCACGTACTCATATACTGGTTGGATACCTCGGAAATGTAATAACACTTGGATTACCTAAGCCCATTAGTTTTTTCTTCCTGGCTTGCATTTGTTTTTACCTGTTATGTATTGTTGCCGGTATCAATCCATGGTTAAGTATTATGGGCGGTTTGGCTTACGCGTATTCAACATTCGACCCGATAATAGTTACGGTTGGCCACGATACACAAATGATTTCAATTGGATATATGCCTGCGGTATTGGCCGGGTTGCTATTGCTTTTTCAAAAAAAATACTGGGCAGGTTTTGCTGTCACTGCGCTGTTTGCCGCTCTATTAATCGGCCAGAACCATGTTCAGATGGTGTATTACACCCTAATCATTGCCGCGGCAATGTATGTAGCATTCATTATTAAAAGTTATAAAGAAAAACAATTATCCGTTGCCGTTAGAAGCGGCGTTTTGGCATTAGTTGCTGGAGTATTGGGACTTACATGCAGCGCTGTAACTATGCTGCCAACTGCGGAATATGCCAAAGAAAGCACAAGAGGCGGCAGATCAGAACTTACGCATGATAGCGCAAACAAAACAAAGGGCGGCCTTGATAAAGAAGAAGCCTTCAGGTGGAGTTATGGATTTGGGGAAACGTTCACTTTTATTGTCCCCGATTTGTATGGAGGCGGAAGCCGTAACAAGCAAATGAGTTCTTCATCAAAATTTGTTGATAAACTTACCCAGGCAGGCGAGCAGGAAGACAGGGCCATTCAATATGCGGATTACAGTTCCTATTGGGGTGAGCAACCATCAACCGCAGGGCCGGTTTACCTTGGCGCAATCATTTGCTTCCTTTTCATATTTGGATTATTCTATGTAAAAAGCTGGTATAAGTGGTGGATTGTTGCGGCATCAGCTATTGCAATTTTATTGGCCTGGGGCGCTAATTTAAAAGGGATAAATTATTTCCTTTTCGACCACCTTCCTTTATACAACAAATTCAGGGCGGTAACCATGTCATTGGTTATTCCTCAATTGTGTTTCCCGTTCCTGGGTGTTCTTGCAATAAACAAATTAATTGACGAAACTGACTGGAGTGTTGCCTGGAAAAAATTACGGGTAAGCGTTTACGTTACCGGCGCCATTTTACTGCTCCTGGCAGGATTTTATTTTACGGCAGATTTTAGCGGCGGTAATGATAAATCTCTCAAAGAGAATTTTAAGCAGGGCATGCTACAACAGGTGCCGCCCGGACAACAAGCGCCGCCGCAATTACAGCAACAGGCAGAATCATTCAGTTCGGAACTTATAAATGCGTTACGCAGCGACAGGAAAGACCTGATGGGTTCAGATCTTTTGAAAAATATCTTATTGATTGGCATTGCTGTAGTTTTAATAGGATTATTTATAAAAAGAAAAATAAAGCCCGCTATTCTAATGGCAGGACTCATCGTTCTTTCATCTTTTGATTTGCTGAGCGTGGCAAGCCGGTATTTAAACGCCGACACTTTTGTAGATGATAGTGATTTTGAAGCTGCGTTTATACCTACAGAAGCAGACCAGCAAATTTTGAAAGATCCCGACCATGCTAATTTCCGCGTATTTGACCAAACAGCAGCCAGCCCGCTGTACAGCGATTCCAGGACTTCTTATCATCATAATTCTATTGGCGGTTATCACCCTGCGATGCTGGGATTGTATGCAGACATCATCGATAACCAGCTAAGCAAAGGGAATATGCAGGTTTTTGATATGTTGAATACAAAATATTTTATCGTTCAAAATCCTCAAACGGGAAAACCTACTGCACAACTGAACCCGGGTGCGTTTGGAAATGCATGGCTGGTGAAAGGAATAAAGTATGTTCCTAACGCAGATGCAGAAATGGAGGCACTGGACAGCACCAATTTAAAAGATACGGCTGTTGTTGACAAAAGATATATGCCGCAGGTTAAGCAGCCACCGGTTGCTGATTCTTCTGCATTTATCAAACTCAAACAAAATCTCAATGACAAAATTGATTATACATTTCATAGCACAACGCCACAATTTGCCGTATTAAGTGAAGTGTATTACCCGCTTGGATGGAATGCTTTTATTGATGGTAAGAAAGCAGACTATGTAAAAACAGATTATGTTTTGCGTGGCATGTATGTGCCGGCCGGCGACCACGAGATTGAATTTCGCTTCGAACCGCAATCATATTATACCGGCAGAACGATAACAATTATAGCAAACATACTGGTGTTCCTTTCATTAATTGCTGCCATTGTTTATTTAGCAATCGGGAAAAGAAAGAAGCCCGATGCGCATTTATTATAAAGTTGACGCATACATTCATTCGTGAAATTCGCGTTTTATATTTCGTGCAATAAAAAGTAATACTTATGGTTATCGGGAATGGAATGATCGCAAATAGTTTTGCTTCTTATAAGAATAATGAAGACATTATTATTTTCGCTTCAGGCGTTTCCAATTCAAAAGATACTGTTGAAGAAAATTACCAAAGAGAGTTCCTGTTATTGAAACAAACCATGCAGGACTACCCGGAAAAAATACTCGTTTACTTCAGTACCTGCAGTATCCAGGATGTTGATCTTGCCTCCTCGCCTTATGTCACTCACAAAAAAAATATGGAGGAATACATTACACAAAATGCTGCAAAGTATTACCTGTTCAGAATTTCAAATCTTGCCGGTGTATCTAATAACCCTTATACGCTGCTCAATTATTTTATCTTCAACATACTAAAGGATCAGCCGTTGACAGTTTGGAAAAATGCTTTCAGGAATATAATAGGGGTAGACGATATGTATGCAATCGTTAATTATTTTTTACAGGAAAAAGAAAATATTAATACTACCATTAATATTGCCAATCCTCAAAATTACCCGGTTCCCTATATTATTAAAACCATTGAAACGCATCTTAATAAAAAAGCAATCATTAATGAAGTTGAAAGAGGGGATAATTACTTTATAGACATTACAACTATTGAATCCCTGTTTACATCATTACATATTCAGTTTAATGATAACTATCTTGCTTCATTATTAAAAAAATATTATCATTCAAGGTGACCTACAAAACAGCGATCATAAAACGGAATATAGAAGCTGTGATTATTTTTCCTTTTGTATGGTTAGGAAAAATATGCGCCCCTTTGTTTTCTTTAAAAACGCATCACCAGGTTTTTATTTTCTCTCCATCGGCTGATATCGGCGGATCAGTAAAAGTTAACTATGATTTATGCGGCTGCTTTGCAGATAAATCCCCATTGGTAATTTTTTCAAAGAAACCAAAGAACAACGAGTTCCTGGACCAGTTTAAAGTTCAAGGCGTTCGTACCGTTGATCTCCACCGTTATGTTGATAATAAATGGTATCATTTTGTAAATCTTTTTTACCGCGGCGTTATAGCCTCGTTGATCAATAAGGTCGAAAACCCGGTAGTAATTGGTGGCGAAAGCTTATACTTCTATAAAGTATTGCCTCATGTAAAAAAAAATGCGGTACGTGCTGATATCTGTCACCTCAATACGTGGTTTAACTATACGCAACAATTTATTAAAGATCTTGATGTAAGAATTTTCAGCACTGCCAAACTTAAAAGAGATGCAGAAGCTTTATATAAAAAAAACAACTTGCCGTTACCGTTATATTCCCGCTTACATTTTATAGATAATAAGGTTAATATTCCAGAACGTTTTCAAAATACTAATTCCACTTTATCGGTTGTTTTCGTTGGCCGGGGCGCACCACAAAAAAGAATTCATATCATTGCCGCTATCGCAAAGAAGTTTTCTGAAATGAAAACCAATATTCATTTTTCGTTTGTCGGGGATGTGGAAAAAATCATTAATCCTGCTGACTATCCGTATGCCACTTTTTACGGCAACATTAAGGGCGCTGATAAGATGGAGGAAATTTACCGCAACGCTGATGTCTTGTTGCTCACCTCCGCCTATGAGGGGCTTCCTATTGCGGTTATGGAAATGATGGCGCATGGAAAAGTTGTTGTATCCACTGCCGTTGACGGTATTCCTGATTACATTACGAATGGAGAAAATGGTTTCCTGTTAAACAATAGTCCTGATGAAGGTAAAATCATTGCCGAAGGGATTGCTGTTCTGCAACACCTGGCTGATAACAAAATTGTATTGGAGCAGGTAGGTAATAAAAGCAGGCGCTATGCAGAAGAGCATTTTAGCGGAAAAACATTTTGCGAAAAATACAGGAATTTATTAATCAAATAATTAGTTTCCGGCGAAACCGATAATTATTAATTCAAATTAAGCGTAAGAAAGTCAGCATAGGTTTTTTTAATTCCTTCTTCCAAAGCGATTTCGTGTGTCCATCCCAGTGAGTGTGCCTTACTTACATCCATCAGTTTTCTTGGAGTGCCATCCGGCTTTGTTGCATCCCAGTTTATATCACCATCGTAGCCAACGATATTTTTAATTAATTCAGCTAATTTCTTAATGGTCAAATCTTCGCCTGTTCCTATATTCAAAAACTGTTTCTGATTATAATGTTCCATTAAATGCAGGCACGCATTTGCCAGGTCATCTACATGTAAAAACTCCCGCTTGGGTGAACCCGTTCCCCATAACGTAATGGAGGGCATACCCGAAACTTTTGCTGTATGGAGTTTTCGAATAAGCGCGGGTAATACGTGCGAGTTCTGAAGATCATAATTATCATTAGGCCCGTACAAATTGGTAGGCATCAGCGAAATGTAATTGCATCCAAATTGTTCCCGGTAATATTCACATAATTTAATACCGGCAATCTTTGCAATCGCATAAGGCTCATTGGTGGACTCGAGTAGCCCGCTCAGTAAGTATTCTTCTTTTAAAGGCTGGGGCGCCAGTTTCGGGTAGATACAGGAGGAACCCAGGAACAATAATTTTTTCACCTCATTTTTATAAGCAGCCTGGATGATGTTTGTTTCAATCATAAGGTTGTCGTACAAAAATTCAGCCTTATAGGTATTGTTGGCCATAATACCCCCAACTTTTGCAGCCGCTAAAAAAACATAATCCGGCTTATTCGTCTCAAAGAATTTATTCACACTTTCCTGGTTCCTCAGGTCCAGTTCTGAAGATGTTTTTTCAATAATATTATTAAATCCTTCGCTTCTCAGTTTTCGTACTATCGCACTGCCAACCATACCCCTATGGCCCGCAACATATATCTTATCTGTTTTATTCATAGTTAAATCAATGTTCTATAGACTGGCTGATGAAGAATCCGCTATCAATAAGGTGTTTTTCTTTTTTAAATTTATCAAGGTCTGATGCGACCATTTCGCTTACCAGGTCCTTCAATGTGTGCGACGGAGTCCAACCCAATTTTGTTTTTGCTTTTGTAGGATCTCCAATTAATAATTCAACCTCCGTAGGTCTGAAATAATTTTCATCAACATTCACTACTTCGGCGCCCGGTGCCAGATGAATAGCAGGATTACTGCAACTTTTTACAATTCCCACTTCTTTTACCCCGCTTCCTTTAAATTCCAGTTCCAGCCCCACCTCTGCAAAAGCCATTTCAACAAATTTTCTTACCGTGGTGGTAACACCTGTAGCCAACACAAAATCTTCCGGTATATCCTGTTGCAAAATACGCCACATTCCCTCCACATAATCCTTTGCATGGCCCCAGTCCCTTTGTGCATCAAGGTTTCCGAGGTACACTTTATCCTGCATACCGAGCGCAATTTTAGCCGCAGCCCGGGTTATTTTTCTTGTAACAAACGTCTCCCCTCTCAGCGGGCTTTCATGGTTAAATAGAATTCCGTTGCAGGCAAACATATTGTAGGCTTCGCGGTAGTTAACCATAATCCAGTAAGCGTATAACTTTGCCACTGCGTAGGGCGATCTTGGATAAAATGGCGTTGTTTCTTTCTGCGGGATTTCCTGCACCAGGCCATACAATTCTGATGTGGAAGCCTGGTAAATCCTGGTTTTTTTTGCCAGCCCCAGCAAACGTACTGCCTCAAGCACCCTTAAGGTTCCCATGCCGTCTGCATCAGCGGCATATTCAGGGGTTTCAAAACTTACCTGCACGTGGCTCATCGCGCCAAGATTATAAATCTCGTCCGGCTGAACTTCCTGGATGATTCGAATGATATTGGTTGAATCAGTCAGGTCGCCGTAATGGAGTTTAAATTTCGGATCAGGGCGATGCGGATCTTCGTATATATGGTCAATACGTTCGGTGTTAAACAGCGAGCTTCTTCTTTTTATTCCATGCACTTCATAGCCTTTACTTAGTAAAAGTTCTGACAAATAGGCCCCGTCCTGGCCTGTTACTCCTGTTATTAACGCTGTTTTCATAATTGCAAACTACATGTTTTGTTTAAATGATTTTAGTTTTTTTTTGCCGTTGCTTCGAATCAGGGAAAAACCGTTAGCCAATTTTTCACCATTATCAGACGTAAAAAAAAACAAAATATTGTTATTAATCGAACGCGAAATTAAATAATTAGGCCCATAAACAACGTTCTGCCCAAAGGTTTCATCCTAAGTTTTGCAAAAGGCGAAATTTACATTTTTTCAAAGGCGCGATCCGTTCATTTGGCGGTGGGAAACGGAAAGATGTAAGGCATATTTTCCACAGCCGGATAAAGTCAGTTATACCTGATGTATAAAACCTTGCCGATGATGATAGATGCGCCCGCTAACAATAGGCCGGTTAAAACTTCAACGGTACTTCCGAAGCACCAAAAGATATAAATATGTTAATGTAAAAAAGCTATTGGCGGAAATAATTTTTAAACATAAAAGACGAATTATGACGTATGATTTTTTGCCATCCTGTTTTTTTATTCACCATTCACCATTCACGATATCACTCCGTTCTCAAACTCTTTACCGGGTTAGCTACCGCTGCTTTTAGTGCCTGGAAGCTGATTGTTATAAATGCGATGGTTATGGCCGCGATTCCTGTTATTAAAAAAACGATCCAGTTTATATGGATGTGATTGGCATAATCCAATAACCAATTATTCATAAAATACCATGCAAGGGGTGAAGCAATGAGGAACGAAACAATAATTAATTTTATAAAATCTTTTGAAAGCAGTGCAAGAATATCAGGTATAGATGCGCCCAATACTTTTCTTACACCTATTTCTTTAACGCGATTGATGGAAGCTAACGCAGCTAAGCCTAATAAACCGAGACATGCGAGAAATATCGATATGCTACTTGCACATCCAACAATGCTTGCCCATTTTTGTTCGGCTTTGTAATAGTTATTTATATCATCATCAAGGAAACTATACCGCATAGGAATACCCGGCAATAAACTATTCCATTCGTTTTGCATTGCTGCAATGGCTGCAGTTGGATCACCAGGTTTTACTCTTACATAAAAGTTTGCATACCCTTTATCCTTTGATGTGATGAAAGCCTGGTTCTTTACAACTTCACTTAATGAATGATAGCTAAAATTTTTTACTACGCCTGTTACAACAGCATTCTGCCCTTGAAAATTTTTAATTTCTTTTCCAACTGCGTTTTCAGTATTCCATCCAAAAGCCTTCATCATGGTTTCATTAATGATGATGGATTTTACTGTGTCATTAATATTTGCAGCATTGAAGTTTTTCCCGGCAATCAATTTTAAATCCAACACACTCAAATAGTTTGTGTCGATGATGTTTATATCTGCATTCAGGCCATTATCAGAGTATCCCAGATAATTTTGCCCGGCTCCCAAACCAGCAGCAGCGCTTGCAACATTTTCGATGGAACGTTGATTTATTATTGATTGTTTAAACAATGGGAAAATTTTAGCAGGATCTGATTCTGAAGCATCAACCACAATAACGTTTTCTTTATTAAACCCGGGATTTTTATTTAATAAATATTGCGTTTGCTGAAGCATAATAATCGTTGAGACAATTAATACAATCGATAACACAAATTGAAAAGTTACCAGCGATCTGGTAAACAAGTTTGAACCTCCAACGCGAATTTTATTTTTAAGAATAAGAATCGGTTTGAATGAAGAAAGTACAAATGCCGGATAACTTCCTGCGATTAATCCAACGATGATCACCAGGCTAACGAACAAAAAGAATATCTGCGGCGAAAGCGAGAAATGTAAATCACTTTTTGCAAGTTGATTAAAATATGGCAATAATAAATTGGCTAACAATAATCCAATTATGGCTGAAACTATTGACAGTAAAAACGCTTCTGTTATAAATTGGAAAATAAGTTGACGTTTATCTGCGCCGATAACTTTTCTTACACCAATCTCTTTACTTCTTCCTGCAGATCGCCCTATTGCAAGCGTAGTAAAATTAATGGAGGCAATAAGCAAAATCCCAAAAGCTATTGCAAGCAGAATCCAGATGGATTTCAAATCAACGTGTGGAAAGTCGTGCCATAAATTAATATCAGAAGTATGTATTGAAAGCAATGGCTGCAACTTTAGATTAACCGGTATTTCATTCTTTGGCCATGTAGCACCACTATTTTTTAAGTCAGTTAAATAGCCCGGATAAAACGTAGCAAGAAAATTTTGCAATTGTTTTTTATCATTGGCCAGTGTACTTCCCGGCCTTAACTGAACATAGGTTTGCTTATCAATATAATGAAAATCATTCCCGACAAAAATGCTTCCATTCACATATTTTTCAGCGTATAAAAAATTGCCTAAAATATCAAAGTGAATTGTTGAATTTTCAGGTATATCTTTTGAAACTGCGGAAATAGTGAAAGGTTGAAATGTGGCGCCTATTTTAATCTCGATTATTTTTCCAACAATATCGTCCGTTCCAAATAGCTCTTTTGCTTTTGATTCGGTTAATACAACATCATTCAGATTACGTAGCGCAGACGCAGCATTACCGTATTTCAAAGGAAAAGAAAAAACTGAAAACAGCGATGGATCTGCATAAGTAACTTCAGCCCGCAATCCTTTATTGTTTGCACGCAGTAAACTCTTGTCGTAAGGAAGTTGTATGCGTACATAATTTATTACATCGGGCAAATCCTGCTTCAGCGCTTCACCTAACGTTGTTGCTGTAGGACCGGAATAATCCATATAACCTGCAGCAGGCTGACCGTTTAATGCATCAAACCATACATAAGGGCGATAAATATTGCCTGCATTCTTATTAAACTTATCAAAACTAAATTCATTATAAGCATATAAGGCAAGCAAGCTAAAACATGCAATGCCAATTGACAATCCTGAAATATTAATAACAGCAAAAAACTTTTGTTTTATAATATTTCGCCATGCAGTTATAAAATGATTTTTAAACATAGAAGTTGATTTATAAATTATGATCTATCTATTCACCATTCACCATTCACGATATCATTCCGTTCTCAAACTTTTCACTGGGTTTGCCATTGCCACTTTAATTGCTTTTATACTAACTGTAATTATTGCAATACCAAAAGTTATCAGCGCAGCTACAATAAAAATCCACCAGCTTACTGTTGTTTTATAAGCGAAGTTTTGCAGCCATTTATTCATCACCCAATAACCAACAGGCAATGCAATACAGGTTGCGATTATTACGGGCTTTAATAAATCTTTTGATAATAAAACAACAATGCTTTGTACAGATGAGCCCAGCACTTTTCTTACACCGATTTCTTTAAACCGTTTTGTGGCAGTAAATGATGCAAGGCCGAATAAGCCAAGGCAGGCAACAAAAATGGCTAAGCCCGCAAACACAGATAAAATAGTTTGCTGGCGAATATCTTTTTTATACAAATCATCAAACTGCTGGTCTAAAAATTTGTATTCAAGCGGATAATCGGGCGCGGCTTTGCTATATGCGTTTCTTATAAGTGCAACACCGGCCTGCAAATTGCCTGGTTTCAATTTTACTAATATTTGCCTTCTGTCTTCTGCCGGCGATATCACCAACGCATCCACATCTTGTTTTAATGATTGAAAATTGAAATCATTAACCACACCAATAATTCTGCGTCTTGCGCTATCCCGAACTGTGTTCAATATCCATTTGCCAATGGCTTCTTGTGGTGTCCATCCAAGTTTGGCTGCAGCTGTTTTATTTATTAAAACCGCGCTTGTTGTATCAGTTGGAAATTGTGCTGAAAAATCTCTGCCTGCAATAATTTTTAAACCTAATGTTTTTACAAATTCAAAGTCGGCAAACTCGGTTCTTGCATTCCATCTTTCTGCATGATCTTCTACTTCAAACATATGCCCGTCAAAAAATCCTCCTGGCTCGCCACTCATTGCAGAGACGGATTGTACGCCACTTTGATTTTGCAGTTCGTTTTTAAAAGTATTCAGGTTATTATAGATATCATTATTATCAATTGGAATAATTACGGTTTGCTCTTTATTATAACCAAGTTGTTTGCTCTTTACATAATTCATTTGTTTTGTAATGATGATAGTGCCCACAATTAAAAACACGGATATGCTAAATTGAACAATAACTAATGCCTGCCTGAATGATGCGCCACCCTTTCCTGATTTCAATTTGCCTTTTAAGGCTTGTATGGGCGAGAATGCTGATAAAAAAAATGCAGGATAGCTGCCTGCTAAAATTCCTACAATAATAATTACACTAATAAGAAATAAATAAATAGTCCAGGTATTCCACGATACCGTTAATGAATAGCCTAATATTTGATTATACCATGGCATGATCAAAAACAGTAAACCAACAGAAAGTAAACATGAGATGGTTGTAAGCAAAAGTGATTCACCTATAAACTGCCAAACTAAATTATTACGTAATGCACCTAGCACTTTACGTAAGCCAACTTCTTTAGAACGTTCTGCTGCACGAACCGTTGACAGATTCATAAAGTTGATGCAGGCAATAAGTAATATTAAAATTGCAATAGAAAGAAAAATATATACAACAGCTTTATCGCCGTGTTTAGTGTTGTCCAAAGAACCTGAAAAATAAACATCTTTTAATGGGGTTAATGAAAGCGTGAAATGGAAACCATACTTGCGCATATCACTACCCATATTTTTTTCCATAAAAGCAGGAAGCTGTTTTTCTACCTGGGACTGCGTTACATTAGGAGCAAGTTCCACATAAGTATATAATCCATTGTTTATCCACACATTCATAAAGCTGGCATTCCTGCGTCTTTCAAGAGAAGTAACAATATCAAAATCCAGGTGTGAATTAGAAGGCACATCCTTTGCAATGCCTGTAACTTTTAACGGCGCTTCTTTGTTGAGCATAACAATTTTTCCCATTGCATTATCAATGCTTCCAAAATATTTTTTTGCTGTTGTTTCAGTTAGCACAACACTATTTATGTCATTCAATACTTTTGAAGGATTTCCTTTTAGTAATGGAAATGAAAAGAAGCTAAAAAAGTTTGAATCCACATCAATCTCTTTTTTTTCATGAAAAGATTTATCGCCGACACTAAATAAATTATCATTTTGATTTACACGAACAGCACTTGCTATTTGACCTTTGAAATCATTCAATAAAGCAGGCATGTAAGGACCAGACAGGTAGGCAACACTTGCCGCTTTTCCATCCATCTTTATTCCACGTTGCACACGATAAATGCGATCACCATTTTTATGAAATTTATCAAAGCTGAATTCATTCATGATAAATAAATAAATCATCATGCAAACTGTAATGCCAATGGTTAATCCAAGAATATTAATTAACGAAAACATTTTGCTCTTCATCAAATTGCGCCATGCGGTTTTGAAATAATTTTTAAACATAGAAGTTGATTTATAAGATGTGATTTATTCACCATTCACGATTGACGATTCACGATTCACCATCCACCATTCACGATACTATTCCGTTCTCAAACTCTTCACCGGGTTTGCTATCGCTACTTTTATTGCCTGGAAGCTCACCGTTAGTAATGCAATGAATACAGCTCCTGCACCCGCCACCAAAAATATCCACCAACTAACGGTCGTCCGGTAAGCGAAGTCCTGCAACCACTGTTTTGAAAAATAATAAGCAACCGGCGAAGCAACAATGATAGCTATCAGGATCAGTATCAAAAATTCTTTACTCAACATAGCAGTAATATTGGTAACGCTTGCACCAAGAACTTTACGGATGCCGATTTCTTTCGTTCGTTTTTGAGCAGTGTACATGCCAAGGCCAAACAAACCCATACAGGAAATAAAAATAGTAATGACCATCGCTGCGTTCATGAGCCATGCCGTCTTCTTTTCCTGGCCGTATAACCAGGTAACAGATTCATTTAAAAAGCTATAATCAAATGGCTCACCCGGGTATATTTTTTTCCATTGCTGTTCTATCCCCGATACAATTGGCTTTACAGATTTCATATTTGTTTCGGATGCTGCAAGCTTTATTGCAACACTAAAATTCAATGAAGGATCATTTACTATTACAGCAGGCTGTATGGCATCATGAAAAGATTGCTGATGAAAATCCGCAATCACTCCAACTATCGGATAAGCTTTTTCTGTTGGTCCCATCATGTAGAGCATTTTACCTACCGCATCCTGAGGGTTAGTAAAACCGATTACCTTTGCCATGGATTCGTTTATCACAAATTCTTTCAGGCTGTCGCTATGCAACATGTTTCTGCCTGCAATAATTTTCATCTGGTAAAAAGGGATGTATTGGTCATCGCCAATTTCCATTAATGGCTGTGTAACTATTTCCTGCCTGCCTTTGTACTTAAAGCTATTCGTCATTTGCGCAAAACCCATCGGCGCATGATTTTGTAATATCACTTTATCAACACCTTTTATCTGTGCTACCTGTTGCGCCAGCACCTTTAGTTTTTGATCTTTATCGCGCCATTTCACTAATGTAATAACGTTATCCGTATTAAAGCCTTTATTGGTTGTGTTCATAAAACTGATCTGCTTGCCGATAACTATAGCGCCGATAATAAAGACCAATGAAATTGAAAATTGAAACACAATTAATTCTTTACGCAGCCCCACCTTTTCACGACCTTGTTGCCCGGTTGCACCTTTCAGGCTTAGTACCGGCAAATAAGATGATAAAACTTTAGCCGGATAAAAACCAGCTAACAAAGATGTTAGCAGGGTAACGGCGAGCAAAAATAAAAGCGTGGATGAATTGGAAAGATGGAAGGCAACGCCTTCGGGGATGTAATCTTTAAAAAGATGCAACACAGGGTTAACGAGCAACACTGAAAGCACCACGGCAATGGAAGTAAGCGCCAATGTTTCTGTTAAGAACTGGAACATGATATTTCTCCTGTTACTGCCCAGCACTTTTCGCACCCCAATTTCTTTAGCCCGCTGTATAGATTGCGCTGTTGATAAATTAATAAAATTAACGGCTGCAATAATTAAGATAAATAAAGCAACGCCCATCAAAGCATATAATGTGGGCAGGTAAGCTTTCCTGAAATCATCACCGTCATCGCCGCGGTGAAAATCATCGGTAAAGTGAATGTCATTGAGCGGCTGGAGATACATGTGTAGTGAAGAACTATTATCGGGAAATTTTACATGGTCTTTTATAAATGCCGCAAACCTTTTATTTATGCCGGATGGTGTGACCCCCTTTGCCAGTTTCACAAATGCCATGGATTGGTGCGGACTTAAGCTATTCCAGTCTTCCGTTGGAATCCGGCTTTTTAAAAAACTATGCGTTGCCGTGCTGATGGAAATAAAATCAGTATATCCAAAATCAGTATTCCCCTTCCAGTCTTTTACTATACCGGCTACGCCTACCCGTAATGAATCATCATAGATCACAGTTTTCCCGATCATGCTGCTTAACGGAATATCGCCGAAGTATTGACGTGCCCTTTTTTCTGAAAGCACTACTTTAAACGGTTCATTTAAAACCCGGGCATTACCTTCCAGCCATTGGTATTTAAAAATATCAAAATATTGGGGCCAGGTAATAATGGAAGCAGAAACATAAGAGCCCTCAAGCCGGCCATCAAATTTTTTCAGCGGCCTGTTACCATCGGGTATGCTTACCCCGGCACCGTAGGAGTAAACACCAGCCACTGCTTCAAAGCCGGGAACCTGGTTTTGAAAACCGGCCACATCAGAAAACGGGCTGTTTAAAAATTGCTTTTCTCCGCCGTTTCTTTGCGCCTCGCCAACTATGCGGTAGATGCGGTCTGAATCAGGATGAAATTTATCAAAGCTGAATTCATAATTTGTAACAAGAAATATGACAATGCAAGCGCAAATGCCCAAAGCAAGCCCGACTATATTGATCATGCTATAAATTTTATGACGGATGATACTGCGCCATGCTATTTTAAAATAAGTTTTAAACATAAAATAAGTTTTAGGCCGTATGTTTTAAGTTATAAGTAAAAAGAAAACCCGATAACCATCACATTCACAACTCCTTTATGATTTATAATTCTGCGTGCCCGTTGCCGGGAAGCTGCACATCATCATCCTTAATATAAAGCCAATCACCGGAAAAACTTTCAATCCATATACCAAGCCTGCATCGTATTGATAAAGAGTTATTTATTATAATTTATTTGGTGCGCAAGTGTTCATAAACGAACACTTGTTTAAAGAAAGTGAACAGTTGGGTACCCGGGGAAATGAATACACCTGGTTGTCATAGAAAGTGTGATACACAGATAAAAGGGCGATAGAAATTACACCATAGCAAATATCAAACCTTTCGGGAATGCGGGGGCATTTTTTCAAAGTTGCCTTCTTTTGAGGTATCGATAACCCTACTAAAAAAAGCACAGGATATAACATTTGCTAATGCTATATCCTGTGCTTTGGAAATTTTTATTTTATCTTATTTCGCCGGGATAATGTCAATAATTACTGTTCTGTTGTAAAATCTTTCTTCGGGAAGTGTATTGTCAAAGGGCGCCGTACCGGCATCCTCACCAAACCCGTAAGATTCAAATGTAACACCTTTCGTTCCGGCTTTTGACAAGGCTTGCTCAATAATTTGCTGAGCGCTTGTTGCTCTTTCATGCGATAAGGTATGGTTATATGCTTCATCTCCTATAATATCCGTATGCCCATGAATAATAACCGTTCCATTTTCAGGTACAAGAGGCGTTATAACATCAGTAAGGAAATTTTCATAAGCAGCAATTGATTTCGATTGGTCGAAATTGAAGAGGATGCTGTAACGCAATCCTTCCTGTTTAGGATCATCCATTTTCATTAAACTAACAGAGCTTTCTTTCTCAATGGTACCGCCATTTTTTGTTTGGCCAATCATCATAATTTTATAATTACCCTGCTGGTTGTTGCCCAAAATCGTCTTCCCTGAAACTGAAGCCTGGTCTTGTGTATAAGGACCATAGTGCTGCACGTTACCCTGTTCATCTGTAACATCTACTGTCCATGATTTTAATGATTCAGCAGCTCCGTCTGTATTAAATAGTACGTGGCTGTCTAAAGGATCTGTTTGTACAGAAGTTATTTCCACAGGTTTTAAATAGGGTGAACTACTTCCGCCAACCTGCATCAGTAATTCAGGAGAAGCGCTTACGATATCTACCCTGCGGTCTTCTTCACGTAATAATGCAAGTTCTTTATCACCACCCGGTTGTTCTGAGGAAATAGCTGGTTTATCTTTTCCATCAATATTTATTCTTGAGCCATCTATTCCAAAAACTGTTACTAAATACTGCTTAATATTTTCAGCCATTATTTTTCCTTCAGCAGGATTTTTACCTGATGCACCAATTAAAGTAATAGTGCTTTGCGGATTGCTGCGCAAGCGATCGCCCATAATATTTAGAATATTATGATATAACGCTAACTGCCTTGCCGAACGGCCATTATTTAAATTATCCGGCTGTCCTTCCTGTAATTGGGCTTCTTTAAATGAGGCAGCCTGGTCCTCATTCAATTGTATGTAACGGGCAGGTATGTCAGTTGATTCCTGGTTAAAAAATACTGAATTAATAAGTGGGAATGTTTCTTTTACCTGTCGGCTCAATGGAACAACTTTGGGTGCCCTTACTGAGAACTGCACATCTTTTTCCTGGACAACCGGTGAAGTTGCTACGGATTCTTCTATTGGTTTAGCGATTGATTTCCTGGAAGTACCAAACTTTAGTGCAATACCGGCACGAACTGTATAAAATGACCATGATTCTACTGAGCGTGGGTCATGACCAAAGTCGGTAAGAAAAGATACAAATGGAGAAACGGTCATCTGTGTTGCGCTTGTACGTGCAGAAACCGGGATATCAATACCGGCGCCTGCCTGGGCTGAAAAAACAGTTTTGCGAATATCGCTCCAGTCGCCCCTGGTATCGGGTTGTTTTTCCTGCGTATACGTAAATGCTTTGCTCACATTAAAACTAAGTGTTGGCCCGCCAAAAATATAAAAGGCGTTAGAAAAGGGAGCGATGCGTAAACTGGGTTCAACAGCCACATAACTGATATTGGTTGACAGGTCTGCCGCACAATTACAGGGAGCCACCACGCCGTCAAACTTTCCGCCGCGGTTATCGTAAGCTATATTTAGCATCCCACCCCAAACTTTGTTCGGCCTGTACTCCGTAAGTAAAGAGAGATAAGGCTTCACTCCGTCTCCTTTATGAAACGCAGTAGGTACTGTTAAGCTGTTGTTGAGCATTTGCGTGGTACCGCGATAAGTATTGAAGTTTGCAGCAGCTGATTCGCCGAACCACCATACGGGTTGTGTTCGCTTTACTTTTTGTGCATGGCCTGCGACCCCTGCGAAAATTGACACCAGGAACATGATTGCAAATTTTTTATTTGCTAGATGAAATTGTAACATAAAATATCTTTTTATAAATTAATTGTATTGTTCTTTTGGAAATCATCCCGCCCGGCGGCGGGATGATTTGTGTGTGTTGTTAAACTAATAACTTTGTTATTGTGGTACGTTAATAGTAGTGTTTACCATGGTAACCGAAGCATTTAAGGAAAGCGCTCTGCCATTCAATACTGTCTGAACTGCATTACCGGCAGTAGAGAAAGTAACTCCTGCAGAAGCAATAATAGTTCCGCTCATAATACCACCGCCTGATCCGTTAATAGTGGCCGCACTACCCACATACCAGTAAACATTTTTAGCCTGGCCCTGGTTTATCATTACGACGCTGCGGGCTCCTGATGGACCGGCAACACCTACCGTTAAACCGCTTGCTGTCTGGAATATCCATTGCGCATTGGGGTCTCCTTTGGCATCCAGCGTAAGATTTCCGTTGGTTATTTTAAAAGTGCCGCTGGCAGATTTATAAACACCCGGAGCCAGGGTTAATCCTCCAAGTTCACCTGCACCCGGATCAGTTCCACCCGGTTTTGAAGCAGGAGAAATACTGTTATAAGCAGTGGTTGCATCTGCCAAAGCTTTAGTTGCTATGGTAAATGAAGTCGCATTTCCCGGCGCCGGAGGAGCCGTATAAATTCCACCTGTAACATCGCCTACATTCAGCGGGGTTTCTGTATATATATCGTTGTTGGTTCCATCATGGAATCCTGTAATTAAGGTAGAGGCCCCGGTGGTACCGATGCTTCCATTGTTAATGATGGTATTTAATCCCTGGTTGGTTATCCCGGCATTTCCGCCAAACGCACCAAAACCAGCCGCACTTCCTAAAAATGACGGAGGCGCTATTGATCCGGTAGTAAAGCTCCACACGTAATTGCTGACCAGTGAATTGCCTGCAAGGTCCTTTGCCCCTGTGGTAACTGTAGCTGTATAAACGGTACTGGATGCAAGATTAACTGAAGGAGAAAAAGTAACCGTTGTGCCTGAGTAGGCTAAAGTTCCTGAAACCGTGTTTGCTCCCTGTTTCAGAATAAATGTGGAAGCATTAAGCGTTAAAGGATCCATCGCCTCGCTAAAGGTGGCAGCAATATTTTTATCCAGGGCCACATTGGTAGCATTATTCACCGGGTCGGTGGAGGTTACCGTTGGTGGCGTTACATCGCCCGTCGTAGTAAAGTTCCATACATACTTGCTTATCATTGCATTGCCGGTAACATCTTTAGCACCGGTAGTAATGGTACCCGTGTAAGTGGTATTGGCCGTAAGATTAACCGATGGTGAAAAAACGGCCGTAGTGCCTGAATAAGAAACCGCACCATTCACTGAAACTCCGCCAAGTGTTGTATTTACTAAGGTAAAGCTGGTGGTAGTGGATAAAGAATCCATTGCCTCACTGAAAGTAGCCGAGATCTTTTTGTTGAGCGCCACACCTATGGCTGCATTCGCCGGATCGGTTGAAATAACCGTAGGCGGTATTATATCCGGACCTGCACCGGTTGTAAAGTTCCAAACATAATTACTTACCATGGCATTGCCCGCGGGGTCTCTTACCCCGGAAGTAACTGTCCCTGTATATTTAGTATTGGGTAAAAAATTATGAGTTGGTGAAAAAGTTGCCGTTGTGCCTGCATAAGTAATCACCCCGGCAATTGGCGTCGTTCCGTTGGTTATTGTAAAGGTCAACGAATTGATGGTAGAAGGATTCATCGCTTCATTAAAGATGGCATCAATTGTCTTGTTAAGACTTACGCCTGAAGCGGTATCCACAGGGTTGGTTGAAATTACTTTGGGACAGACGCCTAAAATCCCGGGTTCTTCGGTAACTTTTTTACATCCGGCTGCAAAAACAACCAGCAGTGCTAACATAAACCATTTGTTGAAAATGTGATGGTAGCCTTTACGTGTGCGGATAAGGGTTTTCTCCTTTTGGAAAGGGTTGTTTTTCATAATTGCGCTTTAAAATTAATTGTTGTGTTTTTAGTTTTTACACGACAATAAAACGCAAGATGAGGGCAATAAAATCTGTAGAGGTGTTACATGATTTTGGGAAAAGACTTACATCTTTCACACATTTTCCGATGCGGTAAGTTGTTGTTGCTGCACCTGTTTAAAGTAAGATGGCGTGAAACCCGTGACCTTTTTGAATTGATTGGATAAATGAGCCACACTGCTGTAATGAAGTTTCGATGCTATTTGTGTAAGGCTCACTTCCCCAGTCATCATTAATTCTTTCGCCCGTTCAATTTTTTGTACAATAATAAATTTTCGAATGGGAATGCCTTCGGCTTCTGAAAAGAGATTAGAAAGATAGGTATAATCATATTCCAGTTTCTTACTGAGATAATCAGAAAAGTTTGTTTGCAACTGTTCATCCGAATAATGAACCAAATCCACAATTATATTTTTTATCTTGCCGATAAGCATGGGTTTCCTATCCTCCATTGGCTCAGGAAAAGTGACTTTCTTTTCTGGTTGCCTGCTAACATTGTGCATAACCCCAATTATACGGCAGGCTTTTCCTTCGTTATTTCTAATGATGCTGGCCCTGCTAAATACTCTTGAAACAGAACCATCGGCCTTAATGAAGCGATAAGTACTTTCCCAGTAGGTAACAGGTGATGCAATTGCATCGTACAGGCTTTTTATAATTGCTTCTTTATCATCGCGGTGAAAGTAATTAGCCCAATCAGCATCCATATTGCCGCCATTGTTTTTTGTTGAATACCCAAATAATTCTTCAAATCTATCGCTCAGGAAAAATTCATTCGTTAATAAATTCCAGTGCCATATTCCCTCGATGGAAAGATTAGATGCTTTAAGCAATATATCGCCGTTATCGTTCTCTACGGTACTTTGATCATCCAGTTTTTTTTCAAGTTCCTGCAGCCTGCTTACATCCTGTATGGCACCGATAAGACGGATCGCTTTTCCCTGTTCGTCTCTTACAATGCTTGCCCTGCTGGTAGTGGATGCAACCGAACCGTCATAACGTTTGAACCTATAAGAATCGTCCCAGCTTTTATGATCTGAGCCAAGTGTCGTAAATAATTTTTTTTCAATAGTATTTTTTTCCTCGCGGATAAGGCAACGGCTGAAATGGTTAAAATGCACCGTATTATTTTGCACTTTATAACCAAACACTTCTTCAATACTGTCACCTACATAAATTTCGCCGGTTACAATATCCCAGTCCCACATCACATCGTACGATGCTTTGGCTATATATTTTATCCATTCATTATTTTCCGCAAGCCTGGCATCAGATCTTTCCTGCGCCACTATAATATTATCTGCAACTATTTTTTCTTTTTTTACTTCAACCTTTTTTTGCCTGGATTTAGCGAGAATAATATTATCCTCCACTATTTTATCCTTCTTAGTGTCGATTTCTTTTTGCTTCCTGATACTTTGACTCCTATCGGAAATGGTGGTAATGGCTTTTTCAATTCCGTCTTCATCCATAAAAACCGCAGAACTGATTTCGCAGGGAATCGCCTTGCCGGTTTTTGTTATAATATTTACCAGGGTAACAGATTGCCCTTCAGCGTTCCCTTGGCTGAGCATTTTTTTAAAACTGGTCTCATTCGTATCGAAAACAGATGCCCTGCTTTTGGTTAATAATTCTCTTTTGGAAAAGCCTGTAAGGGTGCACGCAGCTTTGTTGACCAATATTATCTTGCCGCTGCTGACAATAGTAATGATGTTTGGCTGCGCGGCGTTATTAAAAGCGAGTTGTATCAGAGAGTCGTTATTTACCCCGGCATTGGAATTTTCAGGTGCGCCGGGCTTTTTTTTATTCATAGATCCTTGGGAGGTTAGCGTAAGATTCAGTTGTAAGATAGACTAAGCTGTGTATATAGCAATAAGGTTGCCAATATATCTGCGTTTTCTGATACTTGCTTGCAACAATGGCTGATTTTCTATACAATTGTTGCATTCCTGGTAAGCACCTGGTTTAAAACGTTGCAGGTTGGTATCCTACCGGGTTCGGCATAAGGCGCTGCCGAAATATCAAACGCTTCCGCGAATGGGCTGGCATTAAGCAGGATGCATTGGCAGCAGAACTCAACTGGAGCCAGCAGAAAGTTTCTTTACTGGAACAAAAAGAAGAGATTGAAGATGATGTGCTGGAAGAAGTGGCTAAAATTTTAAAAGTGCCGGAGGAAGCTATAAGAAACTTAGAAGATTCAAAGCAGTAAACTACTTTAATAGCTTTAATGACGGCAGAGTAAATCATGGAGCTGTTTACGCGTTTAATAGCAACTTTAACCCTATTGAAAAAGTTATACAGCTATACGATGAAAAAATTGCTTTGGATGAAAGAATGCTGAAGGAAAAGGGTGATATGATTGAAAAGCTGGAAGAATTATTGTTGAAGGGGAGAGCTTAAAGCTGTTTGTCGAGTGTGCCAAGCTAAGAAGCTGAGTTTAACTTATAGTCAGTTATATCCGTTTTATAAAACCTTGTTGATAACACTTAAGGCCCTTTGGCAGATAAATTTTTATCTATTTTCCAACTCTATACACTGCAAAATAATTCCGAAAATTGCCTATTTGTAGAAATATCAATTATTGGCGACAGCACTAAATCTTTTTGAGCTATACTTCTTGCTGAAGTGAAGGAATTAATTGTCGAAACTAGAGATTTATATTCGTAATAATACATTAAGCCTCTAGCTCCATCATATAAACAATTTAACGCTCCTAGTGCTTGCCCAAATTCCAGTGCTCTTTCGATAAGGTCGATCTCGGCATTTAAAAGGCCAGTTTGTCCTGCCGAACAAAGGTAACTTATAATGCCAGAAGTGCACCAGTCACCGGCTCCAGCTGCATCCTGGATATTATTTAAAGAAAATCCTTTAATCGATTTCCAATGATTTGGCTCAGAACTCTTTTTAGTTCTATAAGCCAATCCCTGATCACCAAATGTTTCTATCTCCAAGAAACACCGAATGAGGTTATATCTTTCCTTATAATCCGGAATACGTTCATGTGAAAATTTTACAATATCAGCTATAGCAAGAAATTTTTCGAACTGTTTAATATCTCTGTATGATGAAGGTTCAAAATAAATAACTGCACCCTTTGATTTTAAATTCCTTGCAAGTTCCAGAGTACCGGGATTCATACGATCAAAATAAAAAACCTGCGGTTTGATGCTCCGCTGTGATACTTCCACTGCAATGGTTTTTGTGATCGGCTTTAATTGTGGAAGCCAGGATTTTGTTTCAGGATCACGAAACTCGAACCGGTGAACCGGCTTTCCCGTTTTATCTTTAAGTATTCTATGGATAACAATGGGTGTGCTTCCCTCTTTATTAACGGAAATATGATCGATATGAATATTCCATCTTTCCAAATCGTGCAAGAGTTCGGCTCCCGCCTGATTATTCGATAGCCTTGCCACTGGGTAACTATTCCAACCAAGATAACTTAGTATACTTAGCACGTTACCACACGAGCCGCCGGCAGATAATTTGGGTAAAGTTGTAGGGCTCCCATTTAATATTACATCTAATGCAACCAACCCTGTGCCTAAACAAGTAGACATAATTTATTTATTTTTTATATGGCTCACCAGAGAGCCAAATTAAGAAAAGTTCAGATCGATCCATAATATTTTTTTCAAAACCATCGGCATCTATCTCATATCCAGAAGAGTCCACATTTAATATGCCAACCTTGATGTCATTTAGCACTTTAAATTCATAAGCACAAAGTAAAGCGCCAATTGACAATAACTTCCTCGAAAACGTCGAGATGACAATATCACATCCTTTAACAACTGCAAGTGTCTCATTGTAATCACGGATTGTTTGACATAGTGTTCGGTAAACTTCAAAAGGATTTTGCTCTGGCACGTATATAATATTTTGCCCTTCTATATTCAACTCATCAAATAGCAATTGATGATATTCAATCAGCAATGCGTCAGAGCGTCTTGGATCCCTTGACGGAAAAGGAAGTACAGGACAAATTTCATTAGGTTTAATTTTTTCGTAGGCTGCACTAATCTGGTAAGCGGTTCCTTCACCAAGGATGGGAAGCCAGATAGTTTGCTTTTTATCATAAGTTAGTTCAGACCCGCCTCTAAAGCCAAATACATAAGATAATTCCGAGTCCGGTTGGAATTCCTTGATGTGTGCATCGAGGGTAGCGTTTTCACATGTAATAATAAAAAAATTTTTATCCGAATCTTTATAGAATTGGTCCAACAAGGCCTGAATCTTACCTATTAGTGAAAAATAAATGCCACGGGGCAATGCGCTTATATCAACTACAACATCTGTATAATTAGCGAACAATGTGGGGTCATTAAATACATCTGCAATGTTTTGATCACCGACTCTTTTTCTCATTTTCCCTTCAGCACTCCACAGCTCAATTTTTTTAGGTGTGATTTTCCCTTCAGGTAAAAAATTGTAAAGAATATCAACGTTTTTTTTCACGAGCGGCTTATATTTTTTGGAAGACGAACTTCTGCCCTCATCATATCTTATCAATAAACATTCAATGTCAAGTGCAGGGCAATTATTCTTTAATAGTTGTATTCCTTTGTTCATTCTAATATCAAAGCCTTCACCCATTATATACAATAATTTCCTGCCACTTGAACCCTCAAAATATTCTCTCGCAAATGAAGAAATATCGTCATTACGCAAAAGAACATAGGGGTCCCATTTGAGAGTATGTTTTATTTTCTTGTCCATCGTAAGAGATCATCTGGTTTTCTAGTTCGCCAACCTCCATAGTTTAAAGGAAGACTAAACTTCACACATAACCAACGGTTGAGATAATAAACATTTTTTTTCTGTCCTTTTTTACCCTGCATAGTTTCCTTTACATGCAATAAATTAAAAGCAAGACAAGTATTCAATACAAGTTGCAAATCCTCAAATATTTCATTCGAAAGCCAATCTTCTTCATTAATTAGTTGAATAGTGCGAGAAGCGTCAATATAGAATCCAGTCACGCCAGGTGCATAGGGTGCCGTAGGCCTGAATGTTTCGGTAAAGCAGAATAAACAAAGATTTTCTAAAAAACGCATGATAAGTGCACTTTCCGGAATCATTTTTTGTAATTCACGCCATTTTTCATTAGCAATACGCCTGATTTCTTTATCCTGATCTTTAGCGGTTATAGACACATTTGTCATATTCAAATTCAAAGACAACATTCTTTCATAAAGTGGTGCGCCGAAACTTAGAAATTGTTCAATATTATTAGTAGAAATTCTGGCGAGCATACTCATACCAAAATAATAAGGAATGCCAAATTGTTTACTTAAAAATAACCGTGCCGCAGTTATGATTTTTTCATCAGTTTTTTCTTCCATTTCCTGAATACTAAGAAAAAAATCCAATGCGAGTTCTGTTTTAGCGAGATTTCGATGAATTAGTATCTCCAGTTCTTTTGCTTTTTGGCAAATTTCCTGAGGAGTGCCATCTAAATTAAAAAGATAGTCTTTCCATAAATCGAATTTTTGCGTTTCGGCCGTAAGTGCAACAATATTTTTGAAAAGAGTTTCTTTTGCCTCCTGATAAATATCAGCAAGGTCTAATTCGTTTTGCAAATGCTCTAGGGAAAATTCGACGCCATCCCTGGATTCAGCTGCCCTTTTTATCGCAATATTGCTTAACAATTTTTCAAATTTAATTTCTCTATCCTTCCAGTAATTTTCCAAATTTAATTCTTCATAATCTCTGCCGCGGTTAGTTTTGAGGTTATTTAGGGCCTCTAACCTCTCGGAAAGCCATAGACTGACGTTGCTCCTGTTTGCAAGTAAATGAGAGATCAGAACGTCTCTTTGTCGGCTGGATAATTTATGAATATCATCGAGCATGAAAAGAATGCGTGTACATACAGGCCTGCCATCTACTTTAATGAATTCAGGGCGAAGTGATTCGAAAGAAAACACCTCATTATGCCCTTCAATCGAAGTTTGTGTCATTGGAAGAAAACTATCAAGTAGTTCGTAAATTGATCTCTCAATGCCTGATGCCCAGTCATAAAGCAATTGACCGTTGCAGGGGACCTCAATTCTCTTATAAAACAATTTGCTATTGGGATAGCAGAATTCAATCCTTGAAAGATCTTCCGGAAACTGAAGCCGTTTCAGCGAAAGAACCGAACGTAATGTCGCAGTTATTATCCGACTATTTAATAAAGAATAAAACAAACGTTCTCTATTACCAACATCGATCCCCGCAAAACTCTCAAGTAATTCATAATTCCTTGTGAATGTCAGATTTACACCGAGAACATGAATAGTATCATCGCTTACGACTTCAATCTTTTTTAACTTCTTGAAAACTTCTTTAAACTCGTCGCCTGACTTTCGGTTTTGTAATGTAAGAAGTGAATTTGGATCAAACAACCTCAACAAAGAACTTTTTCCCGCACCTGGAGAACTTCTTATAAAAAACAGTGTATCCCATAATTTGCCCTCAGCCTGTAACTCAATAAAAAAATCCAGTACCAATGGGCTATATAAGCGCAAAAATCCGGCGTCAGATTCTATGCTTTCTGATGCTCGTAACAAAAATGGGTTTCTTATTTTAATGCTCATTTTTCCCGATGTCTTGAAATTCTTGGAAATAAACCTTTATATTTTTTGTCTGCTGGCAACCAAAAAATGGCAATAGAATTATTTGGTGAATTATGATTTAGTACTAAGGGCAATCCACACTCATTAAAGCCTAAATATGGTAACTCATGCTTACCTTTTTTATAATGTTCATCCACAACAGTATCATCAAAATATCTTGAAATAAAGCTCATAATAGCTGCGTCTTCAATAATTTTATTCTTGGTCGTATCGTCTATTAGAAGTAAACAATTGACCGTACAAGGAAATTCAATACCATTTTCTTCTTTCCATTCTGTTATTCCCGCTGTTATATTATCGATTGCATCTGAGGTTGCTATATAGAATAAAATATGGACTTCAATTTTATCAAAATCAACTGCTGATTTAAATCCGCTGTTTTCTTCAAAAAATATTTTTTTAAAAATTTTTCCCAATTTACCTCTACCGCCGGATCTGCAAAAGGTTTTCCCACTCGCAGTAAAATCATCAATCAAAAAAATTGTTTTAAATTTAGCACCCGGCACATCCTTTTCTAAGTTATCCAACATGTCCTTTACTTTTTCAGGTGATATGTCATAAGTTGAAATCACCTGCTCATTGTTTAGATAGGCACCCCTTCTAAATTGATCAATTCTTGATCCGTCGCTTAAGCCAATAAACAACGACATCCGTAAATTATTTTCGTAAGCAAGATCGTTCAGTATTTTTGTAACTAAATATGAGGCTAATCGCTTTTCAGCCGCTGTTTTTTTAATTAACAAGGGATTTACTTTTTCGGAAAAGAGGATATCAACCAAATGAGCCATTTGCTCACTGGAAACAAAAATAAGATGTTCCCTTACTAACTTATAAGCGCTTTTTTTATCTTCAAGGCTATTAAATTGCTGCAACCATTTTACTAGACTTTCAAGAAACCTTGTTCCAGGGGCGAATTGTTGATATTCGTTCCATTTTAGATTAGCCATAGCCTGAAGCAAAGGGCGCTCACAGTCTATTTCGTCCGGCGTCCATTCCATAATCTTAGTTAGTAAGGTTTCTGCTAATGTAGTTCTCATAAATCAGTTAATGTAAAGTATCCCTTCTTCATTTTTAGTTTACCAAATAAATATGAAACTGCCTTTTCATCCCTTAAGCCAGGCGGAAACATATTCCAGCCTGTTTTAGGAAAAGAGGAAACTTCGCCCACACTTAATGCATATTCGTTGGCCAATAATTCATAGTCGTTGCCCGGCCATTGACCCTTATCTCCAATACATAAAGCTTCAACGGGCAAACCTAGGGATTTACATAGTTTACGGCAATGGTTGAGCATATGGTTTTTGGAAGCAATTTTGCGAGGTATGATGTCTATCGAATGCGAAGATTCAACCATGGTGATATCGCTTAAATCAAGCAACATTATTTCATTAAGTAAGATTTCTTTTAAGGAATTCCATTCCTCGGTCGTCTTTGAACCTAAAGTAAGTTGATTCGGACTTTCATCAGGGTTTATTCCAATTTTAATAAGTTGATTTTTAACAACCACTAAGGAAGGATGCATATGATTACTTTTATTAGGATGTTTCGCGTTTGATAAAGGCGCGATATCACTGCCATTATAATATCCAACCATCACATTCTTCATAAGTTCAGGATCGTTGTTAAATGCTCTCTCCAAATCCTCCCGTAAAGATTTTCCTCTGCCTGATACAATGCCCAGAACAAAACCTTTTTTTACAAAATTTATCAACAAAGATTTGATCTCATCATTCAGACCGACGAAGCGGTTAGCTGATGAACATAACGTTCCATCGTAATCGAAGATTAAACTTCCAAATTTTGTAACACTGATTTTTTTTATAAAGTTTAAGTAATGCTTTTCCCAATCCTTCAGTTGTTCATGCGAAAGGTCCGACAGCTTGGTCACTTTAGCTTTTCTAACAATGGCTACATCTTTTGTACTTAGGCCTTGATTCGAAATTAACTTCTCGTACCTTAAATGATATATTTTCGAACCATAATCGGGTACGCCAGGCCGACCAGGATCTATGCCTTGTTTTATACCATAAAGCCCTATTAATTCCATTGATTGAAGCAATAACTCAATAGTGCCGTCAAAATTTTCGAGATGACTATTAAATACAAGTTTTGGAATTCCTTCGGGTAGTAGTTGCAATGTTTTAAGACAAAGCTTTTCATCGGCAGGGCATGTCAATGCGATGATTGCTGAGTCCTTCTTTTTATCAAACCATTGATGACGACCATGGGCAAAATGGCGGTAATCACTTACAAGAGACGGAGCTAAGCCGGCTTCTGAAAATTTGGATTCCAGGTCGACCGCGACCGCATGGTGAAAAGACCCATATAGAATAGTAAAGCAGGTATTGTGTCCTATTCGTTTTATGAAATCTATATAGAAAGTCTTGTGAAGAGGTTGAAATTCATTTTGCATAAACTGGTTAGTAATTGATCTAAACAAAATGACAAAAAATGCAATCAAGGAATTTGTGGCCAGAAAACCATCTTTCCCGTAAGGTGGTTCAAATTCAAAAGTAGTGCAGCATGAATAATTTTCTGATAGAGCTGCCAATTTACTTTTTTTTCTCATGCAGATGTTGACAATTGAAATCGGTTCACTTTCAATTGCTTTTTTAAATGCAAATAAAATGTCAGTATTTCTTCCGCTTGCACTAATAAAAACTAAGTTACTTTTTCTAATAGTGGATTTAGCATAGAATAATTCCAAAGGAGTGATCGCTTTGGCAAAAATGCCTTTGGCTGTTAGAAGATCAGCAGCATACACACAGGCACTGAATGATCCTCCTGATCCTACTATATAGACAGGATGATGAAATTTATTAACTATTTCAGCAAGCTTTGCTAGGTTTAATTTTTTTGCCCATTCTATTGTTTCAGGCAGCTTTCTAATTTCCTTTATAAACGGTTTTCCCATAAAGATTAAAAGTATAACATTAAGCTAAATAATTAATGGAATAATACTAATTTATTTAGTATGTTTATAAAAATAAATCCCCAAAAAAATAAAGTCGGTCAAAATAATGTCCGTTTTTATGATGCGTATTCGTACTGCCGGCATAATGTCCCCCGTGGCTTTTGGTATGGTACCCTCCGCCGTAATATGGGTGCCTTGTTTGCCCAAAACTCATGGCAGTAATAAACATCATCGCTGCCAATAGCATTAGCTTTTTCATTTTATAATTTTTTATGTAACAAATCATCACCTTCCCGGTAATACGGGATGTATTGTTTAAACAAGAAACACAGGGGAAGGAATTACAGTTAGAACTATAAATCTACACATTATCACTTAAAAATGAAATAATTAATTCAACTGCAAAGACTCAGGTGGTATACTAACAAAGCACTCCCGCCGTTATAATTATACACCCCTCACAATAAACTTCCCCAACCCTTCGTTACTTCCCGATATGGCCTGCGGGCATCGTCGTTTGAAAGGTGTATGATAGTTTTTCGGTACTTCTTCGGTAGTTGTTCGGTCGCAATAACCGAATAACTAATATCCTTCTTCCGCCTGTCTTTTGTAAAAGGCAGGGCACAGGCAGGTACTAAGGGTATAAGATGCAATAATAACAGAGATATTAATGAAGGATAAAGATTGATTTTATATAATTTAAAAATAAAAAATTATGGCAACAATTCCTAACGGCATCCTGGGCGGCATACAAGGCCGGGTGGGTACTGTAACCGGCTATAACAGGTATGGCATAGACGTAATTCGCTCTGCAAAAAACAGGGGCACGGTAAAACCTACGGCAAAAAGACTGGCCCAGCGCAGCAAGATTACCGTATGTAATGCTTTTGCAAAAGCATTTGCCGGCAAAGGCTTTTTTACCAAAACATTCCCGGCCTTTGGCCATACCGGCTCCGGCTATAACCGTGCGGTAAGTGCACTCATGAGCCTGGCGCTGGTACCTTCGGAAGATGGCGTAACTATCAGCTACCCGCTGGTATTGATATCAAAAGGTACGCTGCCGCCTGCGCTGAACGCGGTAGCTGCAGCAACGGATGCAGGTAATATACAATTCACCTGGACGGATAATACCGGCACGGGTACTTCCAAAAAAACAGACAAGGCCATACTGGTTGCTTACTTCCCCGCAACAAACGAAGTAGTATACAGCTTTGACGCAGGAACAAGACAATCCGGCAATGCAATTCTTGAAAATCCCAACAGGCAAGGGCAGCTTGCTGAAACATGGATGGGCTATTTAAGCAATGACGAAGACGACGCAGCCTGCAGTGTGTATACAGGGAGTTTGGTGTTGTAATATAAGGTTGTGCAGACTACATAGTTTACTACCGCATTCGAAGCGCTACAATTTTTTCATCAATAAGAACAATTCTCTTCCAACGATTGAACGATCCAAAAGCTTTGCGATTTTGATGCGGAATTCTTTTTCGGGTATAAAATCCTGGTGCGGTACCAAACGGGCAGCATAGCTCTTATACTTGTCAATCAAATTTTTTACAGTAATCTTTCTTTGGTCACGGGGAGTTTTAAGTACCCGGTGGGCAAGGGCCTCGCAGAAGTAGAGCAGAAATCTTTTTCCATATCTTTCCAAAACCTGCTTTATTTTTTCGTTCTTGCCTCCCTGCTCAATTATAAATTCAAGGAACTTATCAAATGCCTGCTGGTAGGCTTCACCGTTAGTTACCTTTGAGACACTGTTGTGAATCCTGTATTTAAAAGTGACGTCAAAAGAAGTGGCTTTGTAAGACAGGCCCATGAGGCCAATCCAAAGTGCAAAATCAGCAAAGATCAGATTATTGTAGACGGGGTTAATGCCGCCAAAATCGTCATAATCCCCGGAGCGCATCATATAGCCTGTTCCGGTGCTTTCAATAAGATTACACATATAAAGCGCCAGGAACTCATGCGCCTGCTGAACTTCATCCATCGGAAGGCAATTACGCAATATCTTACCGTCTCCATCAATGTAATGATAGTGGCTTTGGTACAGGCTTGCGTTGGGATGTTTTTGAATAAGATCAGCCATTACCTGCAGGTAATTTGTATTCAAAATATCGTCGTGGCCTATTAACGTAATGAATTCATTCTTTGGGACCGACTTTATTCTTGCCCAATTCTCTTCTATCGATAAAGGTTTTTCTGATTGATGTATAACAATCCTAGGATCGTTCAGCGATTGAAGCCATTCCAATGTACCATCAGTACTGCAATTATCAAGCACTATCAAATTAAAATCCTGCAGCGATTGTGACAGAATGCTATCAACACATTCTTTTGCATATACGCCGCCGTTCTTTACTGGTAATATAATGCTGAATTTCATTCTAAAAATTTCAGAACTAATAAAATCAACGATGGTATTTGATTAAAAATAGCGGTTTTTTAAGAAGAAACCCTATTTGCATAAGTTGAAACTTCGGGGAAACCGGCTTCATAAAGGAAAGGCTCATAATCTTATGCGAGAAATCATTGATGTCCTGAAGTGTTTCCTGGTTGTAATTTTTATAAGTAAAATATTTTTTTAGAATAAAATAGTTGTTCAGGAACCAATTATGGAGATGTTTCTCCAGCGCATTTATGCCATTCTTTTTATAAGAACTTATATCAAAATGAGACGTGACAAACTGGTAAAAACCAACGCATCCTTTGTAATACAAATCAAAATGGCTTTTTGAAAAATTTTGATCGTGAGACGAAAGAGAGCCGTAGACATTGTTTATAAATACGCCGCCCCTGTCTTTACCACACAAAACCAATAAGGCATGATCGGCAAAATGCGGGCTCCCAAAATCGGGTATACCACCAAATCCTTTAACAGTGGCTGTTTCCAATATACAACTTGACCATAAAATTGTTTCAGTTTTACCGGGATCTAACAACTCAAATACATAATTTTCCTTCTCAAATATTTCTACCTGTTTACCCGGGACATTTTTCCTTTTACAACCAAGATAAGCGGGATAACCGGGATGTAAATCGATAATACCCTTAAATTCTTTGAGCATATTCTTGTCAACATGATCGTCGTCAGTAAGCATCACAATATAAGGGGTCGTAGCCTTTTCGATAGCCCTGTTGAAACTTAGGATCATTCCCAGGTTTCGCTCATTATGGTAATACAAGAATCTATTATCATTAAATTCTCTTACAATTCCTTCAGCGCTTGCTTCAGGATCATTGTCGCAAATCACTACATTAAAGTTTGGAAGCGTTTGTTGAGAAAGAGAATTTAATTGTTCTTTTAAAAAGCCGGGGCGCTTATAAGTACTTATGCAAAAGGTAACCCATGCCTGACTTTCCTGTACTCGTGCCATTATTTTACTCTTTTTAAATAACCTTCAGGGTTCACACTTATCAACAGCTTATTATCTATTGCTTTATCAACAATAAAATCATCGTTATTTTTTAGAAATTCATGAACGGCGGTTTTAGGATTGTTTCCAACTCCCCAGAACCTGTTGGGCAGGTAACTTTCGGGCAAATCTTCAACTATTGTATCGAAAACCACGATATAAGAACCCGGCGTTACAAACGGCGCATACAAATTTAATTCAGCCAAAACATGCTCATGTGTATGATTGGAATCAAGGCACACCATAACAGCTTGCCTGCCTTCAGCAAATGGTTTTACCCTGCTAACCATTTCTTCGGTTATTGAAGAACCTTCCAGCATGTGTATTCTTTTATACATCGGATGTTCCTCAATCTTCCTTTTGTTATGTTCTCTTATATCAATATCGATGCCGAGCACTTCGCCCTTTCCTATTAATTCTAACAATGATGCGTAGTAAATGATGGAGCCACCATGCGCAATGCCGGTTTCAATAATAAGATCAGGTCTTATTTCCCAGATTAATTCCTGCATGGCTATCATATCCTGCGGATATTGAATGATAGGTCTTCCCATCCACGTAAAGTTGTAGGAATACTTTGCACGATTCGATTCAACATTGAAGGCATGGGCCGCTTCCTTAAGCGCAACATTTTCACCATTCGCTTTAATCAGTTGCACCTTTTCTTCTTCAAATTCCCGGATAGGATCTTTCATTAATTATTTTTTTAAGTTTAGCATCATCACCCCAGAATGACATTGCTTCGTAATCGGTGTATGGATAATACCCGAGATTTAATTTTATTTCCTGTTTATTATCTTTTAAATAATTTTCAACAAGCTGTTTCACCTTCATAGGTTTCCCGCTACAACAATTAATAATACCGGAAATTGTATTTTGAAGTGCAATGCTAACAATATATTCTGCGACTTTTTCTACCGGCAAATAATCCCTCTCCTGCTCTCCGCCACTCATATTAAATTCTTTATCTCCCTTTTGTAAAGCTGTTTGCAACTGCGAAAGTAAAGAACTGGGATTTTGCCCCTCACCGTACATGTAAAACAACCGGATCCATTTACAATCAAACGGGTACTTTTTTTTAAGTTCAAATAAAAATTTGCGCAGTGTGTCTTTCGCCAACGCGTATGCGTTTTGCGGATCGGGTATCATATCTTCCGATAAACATCCTTCCCTCATTCCATATTCAAAACAGGTGCCGGTTACAACTACATTGTTCAAACCATTCATCACCATATTTTTTAAAAAAGAATAGTGAGCCATTAAATTATCTTCAAAATGAAAGAGTGATTTATAATTTGGTAATCCCTGCCAGGCAAGATGTATCAACAAATCAGGACTGCCAAGTTGAGCAAAATAATTTTGAGTTAAATCGGGGTTATCAATATCGAGAAATGTGTATTCCAGTTTATCCCCGTTGCTTTTTAAATCAACTTTTCTTGTTGCAGCAATAACCTGGTGATTGTATTTTAATAACTCGTTAATTACATGCCTGCCCACAAAACCCATTGCACCTGTAACTAAAATTTTCATTTTACAATATTTCAGTTTCGGGAATTGGAATTACAAATCTTCCGCCCCACTCTTTTATATAGCTCAGTTGGCTGGTTATTTCAGATTTTAAATTCCATGGAAGTATGATTACAAAATCCGGCTTCGCTTTAATTATTTCGCTTTCATTTACGACGGGAATATGACTTGCCGGTAAAAATTTATTCTGCTTATGCGGGTTGGCATCAACCACAAAATCTATCAGGTCATTTTTTACGCCGCAGTAATTTAATAAAGTATTTCCTTTAGCTGCGGCGCCATAGGCAACTACTTTCTTGTTTTGCTTTTTCTGCTCAATTAAAAATTCCAGCAATTGGATTTTAGCATTAAAGGCTTTTTGTGTAAACCCGCTATAGTATTCAATTTTGTTTATTCCAAAATTCAATTCTTTATCCAGCAAAGTCTTAACATTTTCAGTAATCGCTTGCTGGTTATTTTCAGCATGTGTTGCATAAATTCTTAATGAGCCACCATGGGTTGGCAGTTCTTCCACATCAGAAAGTTTAAGCCCCGCGGATTCAAATATTTGTTTAACGGTATAAAAAGACAAGTAAGAAAAGTGCTCGTGGTAAATAGTATCGAACTGGTTATTATTGATCAATTGAACCAAATGCGGAAATTCCATCGTAATGATCCCATCTTCTTTCAAAAGAATTTTCATTCCACCCACGAAATCAACAATATCAGGAACATGAGCTAAAACATTATTACCTAAAAGCAAATCTGCTTTCTTATTTTTCGATGAAAGTTCTTTTGCTAACCGCACTCCAAAAAAATCAATGATAGTTTCAATGCCTTTATCAATAGCTACTTTTGCAGTGTTTGCTGTTGGTTCAATGCCCAGCACGGGTATGTTTTTTTCTTTAAAGTATTGCAGCAAATAACCATCATTGCTGGCAATCTCTATAACAGAAGACGTTGAATTAAGGGCAAATCGTTCCACCATCTTTTGCACGTATGCTTTGCTGTGAGCCAGCCAGTCTTTTGAATAAGAAGAAAAATAGGCATATTCTTTATTGAAAATTGCATCCGATTTTTTGTATTCATCTACCTGTACTAAAAAACAATGGGTGCAGGTGTATACCTTTAAGGGATAAAATACTTCCGGCTCATTCAATTCTTCTTTGGTTAAAAAAGAATTGGAAGCAGGCGAATTATTCAGATCAATAAATACATGCTCTAAAGGAGCTTTACAAAATCTACAGTTCATTATAAATATTTAATCCTTCAAAATTTTTATCAAGCAATGGATGATTGCCATCCCTTTCTGAAACATTCTTTGCAGGCAACGGCCATTTGATTCCAACCATTTTATCATCGTACTTTATGCCGCCTTCAACTCCCGGCTTATAGTATTCGGAATGGTTATAGATTAACTGGCAATCGTCAGTCAATGTTTGAAAACCATGCGCAAATCCTTCCGGTATATAAATCATTCTTTTGTTTTCTGCGGATAATTCAATACCAATCCATTTTAAAAAAGTTTCAGAATTTCTTCGCAGGTCAACAATAACATCAAATACTTTGCCTGCAATACATCTTATTAATTTTATTTCCGAAAAAGGGGGTTGCTGGTAATGCATTCCCCTTATAGTTCCTGCATTATTTGTAAATGAATGATTCATTTGCACCCATTCTTTTGAGTGTCCTATTTCAGCAAATTCATTTTTACAAAATGTTCTTACAAACCATCCCCTTTCATCTTCAATAGGAAAAATATCAATCTCGTAACTTCCTTCTAATCCGGTTGGAATAAATTTCATATCGACTGGTATTTTCTTATTTGCTGCAAAGTAAAATCATATAAGTTGTTTTTCTTTTGACTGTACCAGTCGATCGTCCATTTAATAGCCAGCTTACTATCCAGTTTCGGCTGCCAGTTCAGGTCTTTTTTTGCAAGGTTAATATCTAATTTTAAAATACCGGCTTCGTGCGGCTGATCCATATCAGAAACGTCTAACCATTCCCCGCTTTCCCAGCAATCGATGGCAATTTTTACCAGGTCTTTTACCTTTAAGTGATCCTGTATCTCCGGGCCAAAATTATACGCACGGGCTAAGTTTTCGTTTTCATTTAAAATACCTGCCGCTAAAAGATAACCTCCAAGTGGTTCCAAAACATGCTGCCACGGCCTGACAGCATACGGGTTTCTTACGGGGATTTTCTTTCCTTCCTTCAGGTGCTTCACAATATCCGGAACAATTCTATCCTCATTCCAGTCACCACCGCCAATTACATTTCCTGCTCTCGCACTTGCAATTGTTTTTTGATGTTCTCCAAACTTATCTATATTAAAAAACGATTTTGAAAAAGATTGAACTACGATTTCAGTGCATGCTTTACTGGCACTATAGGGATCATGCCCACCCAACCTGTCGGTCTCAATAAATGGAATTTGCTCTTCTTTATTCTCGTATACTTTATCCGTGGTAATAATTATCGCGGTGCACTTATGTTGCAAGGAAATCATTGACTCCAAAACATTGGCAGTTCCCACAACATTTACATCAAATGTTTCAGCGGGTATATTATAAGAACGGCGCACGAGGGCCTGCGCTGCAAAATGAAATATGAAATCGGGCTTAAAATCTGCTATTTCTTTTTCAAGTCCACCTTTATCCCTGATATCTGCAATTACGCTTGTATGTGGCACGTGGGGAGCAATAATATTGTAAATCGACTCCCCGTTTCCGGGAGCAAGTGCATAGCCTTTTATTTCTGCGCCCAGGGTATGTAACCAGGTAATAAACCATGCGCCTTTGAAGCCGGTATGGCCGGTAACAAATATTCTTTTTCCCTTATAGAATTTTTCGAATGTAATTTGATTCACCAAACTTTCCATTGAGCCTGATTATTTTTCCAAAGATCTTCCAATTCAATTTTATCTCTTAAAGCATCCATACACTTCCAGAAACCGCGATGCCGGTAAGCGACCAGTTGATTATCATTTGCGAGGGTTTCCAGTGGTTCATCTTCCCACATCATATCAGCAACATCACCCTTTAAATAATTAAAAACCTCCGGCTTTAAAACAAAGAAACCGCCATTGATCCATTTGCTTTCATCTTTTGCTTTTTCGCGGAACGATAAAACTTCTCCATCCGGCCCTACGTCCATTCCACCAAACCTGGCATCCATTTGAACAGAAGTAACGGTGGCAATTTTATTATGGCTTTTATGAAAAGCCAAAAGCTCTTTCAGATTTACATCACAAACCCCATCGCCATAGGTAAGCATAAAATCTTCATCACCTATGTATTTTTGAACTTGTTTCAGTCTTCCTGCAGTTTTGGTATTTAGCCCCGTTTCAACCAGGGTGACCTTAAATGCTTCAGTATTTGTATCGTGAATTTCTATATTATTACTTCCCAATTCTATGGTTATATCAGAATTATGCAAAAAATAATGCATAAAATATTCTTTAATAACGTATCCTTTATAACCAAGACAAATGACAAATTCATTAAATCCGAAATGATTATAAATCTTCATAATGTGCCACAGGATTGGCTTCCCGCCAATTTCTACCATTGGCTTGGGTCTTGCATCAGTTTCCTCACTAATACGTGTTCCGAGTCCGCCAGCGAAGATTACAACTTTCATAAATCACTTTTATAAGATTCAAAAATATTATATAAGGTCAGATTTATACTAATTAAATATTTACCGGAAATTAATTGACCAGCAAAGTACCTGAAGAAATTTTGTTAAGAAATAGTCCCAATGCTTTTTCTTTTGCATCGTTTAATTCAAAGCTTATATATTTAGTATAATAATCAATAAGATTAAACTCCGAAAACGGATTCTCTTCAACAATTGTTTCAATTTTATGAAGTCCTGCACTATTAGCTTCATTAAAAGAATCTATAAAATCTGTATCTAACTTTTTATTACTTACCCATGCAGCAAATACGAATGGTAATCCCGTAAATTTTTTCCACTCGAGACCAAGGTCATATATGTAAGGGGAAACCTTTCTCTGTTCCAGCGCCCTGTCGCCAATTACCAGCGCTGCGGTGGTGCCTGATATTTGAGACCGGTATTCCCCTGTTGTTTCCTCTATAACGGGATCAATTTTCCAGGATTCTTTAATGAGTATTTTTAATAGTTCAACAGAGGTCCTGCTTTGGTAGTCTAATAATATCTTTTCGATCTTATCGAGCGGAACTTCACTAAACAGGCAAACACTGGCGACTGCTCCGTCGCAGCTAATACAATAATTGGAAATGATATAATGTTCCTTCATTTCAGGAATGATGGCCACCGGCACGAGGCCCACATCAATTTTATCTTCCAGGAGCATTGAAGCAATTTTTGAAGGAAAGTCTATGTTTAAGTCAACGCTATCAGCCATCATGCCATGTTCAAATCCGTATACCAGGGGTTTTGTATTAAGGTAACTAACGGCTCCAACCCTTATTTTTCTTTGCAAACCTATTACTTTAAATTTGCGGCAAATTTAGTGCAATGAAAATGATTAAAAGATCAATTTTTTGCATTCATTCAATCTATCTACATGCAACTTCAGCCACTTACTGCCATTTCACCCATTGACGGAAGATACAGGAAACAACTTCAGCATCTTGATGAATATTTTTCAGAATACGCATTGATCAAATACAGGGTTAAAGTGGAAATTGCGTATTTTATTTTTTTGGCTGAAAATAGATTTTTCAAGATCACTCCTGTCTTAAAAAAACAATTAAACAGGGCTCATGAAGATTTTTCAATAGAAGATGCGGAAAAGATTAAAGCCACGGAAAGCATTACCAATCATGATGTAAAAGCGGTTGAGTATTTTTTGAAAGAAAAGCTGGAACAACTCGGCGCAGGAAATTTGCAGGAATGGATACATTTTGGATTAACATCGCAGGATATCAACAACACTTCCATACCGCTTCTGTGGAAAGATGTGGTGGAATTTGAATACCTGCCCGCAGTCATAAACCTGCAACACGAATTATTAAATCTTTCAAAAGAATGGAAGAATATCCCAATGCTTGCAAAAACGCACGGGCAACCGGCATCTCCTACCATTTTGGGGAAAGAAATTATGGTATTTGCGGAAAGAATAGAAAACCAAATTCAGCAATTTAGCTACATACCTTTTACCGGAAAATTTGGCGGGGCAACGGGAAATTTCAATGCTCACTATGCTGCCTACCCGAAAACAAACTGGATAGCTTTTGCCAATAAATTCCTGGAAGATAAATTGGGTATTCAACGCCAGCAATACACTACGCAAATAGAGCATTATGATTTGCTGGCTGCTCATTTCGATAATATAAAACGAATCAATACCATACTGACTGATCTCTGCCGCGATATGTGGAGTTACATAAGTATGGATTATTTCAAGCAACAAATTAAAAAGGGTGAAGTGGGCAGCAGCGCTATGCCCCACAAAGTAAATCCAATTGATTTTGAAAATGCCGAAGGGAATCTTGGAATTGCGAATGCTTTACTGGAGCACCTTTCAACAAAACTACCTATATCAAGACTGCAGCGTGACTTAACAGATTCCACTGTAATCCGGAACATAGGTGTACCAATTGCACATACGATTTTAGCAATTAAATCGTTAGAGAAAGGATTAAAAAAACTTATTTTAAATCAGCAAAAATTAGATGCTGACCTCGAGGACAACTGGGCAGTGGTTGCCGAAGCCATCCAGACAATTTTACGAAGGGAAAATTATCCGAAGCCTTACGAGGCATTGAAAGAGCTAACGCGGAACAATGAAAGGATCACGCAGGAAAGTCTTCATACATTTATAGACTCACTTAAAATAAAATCAGCAATAAAAAAAGAACTTAAATCGTTTACACCTTTTAATTATACCGGGTTTTGTGATTTTTAAAAAAAGTAACTAACTTGTTGCTAATATATGATGCAAAACTAACTACCTCCAGCCACGCTTATGAGAAAGATATTGTTTGGTTTCCTCCCTGTTTTTTTCACCCAATTAATATTTTCACAAGTTCCAAATTGCAACAACTGGCTGTCCACACCATCCTATGTATCCGCTGTGAACATTGGTAAATTAGCAGTACCCGGAAATCAACTCACTGTTGAAGCTACTATTTATCAGACAGCGGTTAATACGGCACTTGGCACCGCCGATATCGTTTCCAAACACACAGATCCGAGTGACGACAATTATTTGTTACGACCGGATTATTGTAGTATAACAACAACAAACGGATTCTACCAAACCGGGGATATTTGCAAAATAGAAGATAAGAAAGTTTATCATGTTGCGATGGTGTATGACGGGGCAACATTAAAATTTTACCGGAATGGATTTTTAATGAGCCAGCTTGCGGCCACCGGAAATTTAATTCAAAATAACCAGGATACCAGGATTGGATACTACGCCTACCAATGGTGGAATACACAATTTTTTGGTTACATTAATGAAGTAAGGATTTGGAACGTCGCAAGGACGCAAGCTCAGTTGAGAACCTACATGAATGCATCTCTACCTAATCCTTCAACACAGCCAGGATTGCTGGCCTATTATACTTTCGATAATTTACTTAACAAGCAGGGGAATCCAAGTTGGAATGGAGTTATACAGGGAAATGCAACAATTAACCAAACCCTACCGGATTGTAGCTTCATTGTCGATTCCTGTTCAATACCGGTAAGCTTACCCTATGTAATTAATGATTATACCGAAGTTTTGGGATTTAATATTTGCAAAAACGAACTTACAGTTGCAGACGCATCCAAATACAATGCTGGCGATACTGTGTTGCTGATTCAGATGAAGGGGGCCGTAATTGATTCCAGTAACACGGCAAATTTTGGAACAGTAACGAATTATAAAAATGCCGGGAATTACGAATACAATTATGTAAAACAAAAGACCGGAAACGTAATTCAACTTAAAAACCTGGTGACAAGACAATATGATATACCAACTGGAAAGGTGCAAATAATAAGGGTGCCTTACTTCGATAACTTAACAATAAATGATAAGCTAACTTGTTTGCAATGGGATGGAAGCAAAGGGGGCGTATTGGCATTTAATGTGAAGAATACTTTAACAATGAATGCGGATATTGACGTGAGCGGGAAAGGATTTATCGGGGGCCAGGTTATCAATCCAAAGAATAATAGCTTTTATTGCCACGAGAACAATTACTATTATCCAAATGATCCAATTAAGGCGGCACCTAAAGGTGAAGGAATTGCGATTTTATCGGATCAAAAAATATTTGGTAAGGGTGCTTTAAGTAATGGGGGCGGTGGTGGATTAGAACATAATTCCGGAGGAGGGGGCGGCAGTAACAGCTCCAATGGCGGACTTGGAGGAAAGGAATGGATTACATGCGGCCCACCAATTAATAATAATGGAATTGGAGGAAAACCTTTAAGCTATTCAGGCATTGCAAATAAGACATTTTTAGGTGGCGGAGGGGGTGCAGGGCATTGTGATAATATTCCGGGATTCAATCCTTTGGGAGGAAATGGCGGAGGTATTATTATAATTAAAACCAATTTTATAAAAACAAATGGAAATATAATTACTGCTGATGGCGCAGGTGGAGTTGAATGCTTTAGGGATGCCCAGGCGTATAAATGTCACGAAGGCATGGGCGGAGGTGGCGGAGGTGGTGCAATTTTGATCAACGCAAATAGCTTCCTGGATAACACAAGCATTCATGTTAATGGCGGTAAAGGCGCAGATATGAATGGCGAGATACAGGGACAGTTAGGGCCAGGAGGCGGAGGCGGAGGTGGAGTATGTTGGGTATCCAATGCAACTTTACCCGGTAATGTCGTAGTCACCCAAAACGGCGGCATAAATGGAGTAAATATTGATTTTGGAAATGATTCTTATGGCGCGACTGCTGGTCAAGCCGGCTCAAATCTATTCAACCTTAAAATCCCCGTCGATACTATTTTATTTAAACCAAACATAGATTCAGTAAGAATAAAAGATAGCGCTACCACATGTACCAGTTTCGATTTTAAAGGCCTTGGTTATACAAATACTGCTGCAATCAATTCCTGGAAATGGTCATTTGGGGATGGTGGCACAGATGTTCAACAGAACACCTCGCACACCTATGCTGCTGCCGGAACCTATACAGTAACATTGGTAGTAACGGATATAAACGGATGTAAAGACAGCATTACCCGGGATATATCTGCAAATAGAATGAGTTTTGATTTCTCTTTTGACCAGAATGTTTGTAATCCCCTATCTGTAAAGTTTACCAATATAGGTGCAGGAGCTGTGAATCCTTATTGGTCTTTCGGCGACGGAAGTAATATAACGGGCACGCTTATCCCAACTCATACTTATGCATCACCGGGAAATTATGTAGTAAAATTCAGCGTTCAAAACGGAGGTTGTGTTGATACTATCGCAAAAACAATTTCTCTTTCAATCATTCCTGCTGATATTATTATTACTCCTGACACAACCATTTGTATTAACAGTACAAAACAGTTAAGAACAGTTCCTTCTTTAAATTTTTGCTGGTCGCCGGTAACCTATTTGGATAATCCGCTTTCACCAAATCCTGTAACATCAACCCCGCAAAATATTACCTATTATTTTACAGCACAGGTTACCGGAACTAATGTAATCAATAACGGAAACTTTGATAATGGGAATACAGGATTTACGTCAGCATATAGTTTTGCCAATCCAAATGTTACGGAAGGTGAATATTTTGTAGGGAAAAATCCGCAGGCATGGAATGCTTCGATGAGCGCATGCGGTGACCATACAACCGGCAATGGAAATATGATGCTGGTTAACGGATCTCCTGCTGCCAACGTTAATGTATGGAAACAAACCGTTACTGTTATACCCAATACCAATTATGCATTTTCTACCTGGATTGAGGCCCTGTTTCCTCCAAATCCTGCGCAACTGAGCTTTTCAATAAACGGAATTGATATTGGAAATTTAATTACGGCATCCCTGCCAACCTGCACATGGACTCAATTTTTTACGACATGGAATTCAGGTAATAATACTTCAGCAACGATTTCAATAGTAAATAAAAATACTTTCGTTCAAGGCAATGATTTTGCGCTGGACGATATTTCTTTCGCCCCGGTGCTGGTGAAAAGAGATAGCGTAAAAATTAGCGTAAACACTCCTTTTATAAAATCTAATAATGACAGCACAGTTTGTTCAGGATCTACAATTCAGTTACAAACCTCAGGTGCCAATACTTATTCGTGGACTCCTTCAACCGGATTATCAAATACCGCTATTCCCAACCCGGTGGCTACGGTGAACAATACAATTGCTTACGTTGTAGCCGGTGTTAATAATTTTGGTTGTATTGCCAATGATACTGTGAACCTTACGGCACTTGCCCTACCCGTTATTATAAAAAGCAACGATACAGTAATTTGCAACAACACTTCTGTACAAATTTTCGCTTTCGGGGGAAATAGGTATTCCTGGTCACCTGCAGCTTCATTAAGCAATCCCGATATCCCAAACCCGGTTGCATCACCAGTATCAACTACTAAATACTTCGTGACGGTAACAGGCAATAATTCATGCTCGAATACGGATTCTGTGTTGGTAAAAATAAATCCGCCTGCTGTATTTTCTGTTTCGCCCAATTCCTCTGTATGTTTCAAAAGTTCAACTCAATTAGTAGCGTCAGGCGGTGATACCTATACGTGGACCCCCACAGATGGACTCGACAATTCAAATATCAGCAATCCCATGTCAACACCTGGTGCTACGACCACTTACACGGTAACCATTCATGAAAATACCTGTAATGAAACGAAAACTCTTTCGACTAATGTAACCGTATTGCCACTTCCCAATGTAAACGCAACCAGTTCCAATGATTTAACCTGTTCTTTAGGCTCCAGCCAGCTTACTGCAACCGGTGCAATAAATTATACATGGTCGCCTGCCACAGGATTAAACAATGCCGACATTGCAAATCCCGTTGCTACACCTGCTGTTACAACGGTATATGAAGTAACCGGTAAGGATGACAATGGCTGCACCAACGCTGATACCGTTACTGTTAAAGCAGATTTTAATATGAATGCTTTATATCTCCTGCCCAATTCGTTTACACCTAACGGTGATGGTATAAATGATTGTTTTGGAATAAAGTATTGGGGAGTAGTGCAGCAACTTGACTTTAGCATCTACAACAGGTTTGGCGAAAGAGTATTTCACACAAGCAACCCCGCTATATGCTGGGATGGCACTTATAAACAGCAACTGCAGGATGTGAATGTTTTCGTGTATGTTATATCCGCTAAAACAGCGTGTGGAGTTGTTAACAGGAAGGGGACAGTATCCTTACTCAGGTAATGTACTCCATGTTCTGGTCTTCTTTTAAGAGCCCAAACAGGTTCATTTCTTCGCCATATTCCATAAATGTTTGCTGCGGACGAAACCCGCATTTCAGTAAAACATTTTTGGAACCTTCGTTGTGCAATTCGGTTATGGCAGAAATTGAAAAAAACCTGTCCTGCTCAAATAGCCAGTTTATGCTTTCCTTTACAATTTCAGTGGCATATCCTTTGTGCCATTGATTCTTGATTAGCGAATATCCTATTTCAACGCCTGCCTTTTTATGATCCTTTTTAAAAAGAAGAAGCCCGATAAATTTATTACTCATCTTCTCCACGATAAAATATCTTCCGAAAGGATAATGGCTTCGGTATCGGTTTAACTGGTCTTCAAAAATGTGCCGTGTTTCTTCTAAAGTAAGTGCCGGCAGAATAAATTCTGTAATAGCCGGATCATTGTAAAGTTCATGCAATGCTTTTAAATCACGCGGTTGCCATTTGGTGGCATATAATCTTTTTGTTTCGAATATCATTAAACGTTATTTATGAATTTCACTTGTAAAATGAAACTCAATATCAGGATTATTGGTTCGCTCTGTATTGAGGAACCATTCGCTCTGGGCCAGGTAAACTATGTGCCCATCTTTATCTTCAGCAATATTGGAAGATTTAAATTTTATAAATTCCGCCAGCTTTTTTGGATCTTTTGAAGTAAGCCAGCAAGCCTTATAAAACGGAAGTGAATTTAATTGTACGGATGCACTGTATTCGTTCAGCAAACGATATTGTATTACTTCAAACTGCAGTTCGCCCACGCAACCTATTATCTTTTTATTGCCGCCAAACTGGGTAAATAACTGGGCCACCCCTTCATCGGTAAGCTGCAACAAGCCTTTCTCCAGTTGCTTTGTTTTCATTGGGTCTTTGTTCACTACCTCTTTAAATATCTCCGGTGAGAAAGAAGGAATTCCTGTAAAATAAAAATCCTCTCCTTCAGTAAGGGTATCGCCTATTTTAAAATTACCGGTATCAAATAAGCCAACTACATCACCGGGAAAAGCCGATTCGATAACGTCCTTATCTCTTGCTAAAAAACTATAAGGGTTACTGAACCTAACGTCTTTGTGTAAACGAACGTGATGAAAATATTTGTTGCGCTCAAACTTTCCGGCGCATACCCTTAAAAAAGCGATCCTGTCCCTGTGCCTCGGGTCAAGGTTGGCGTGAATTTTAAAAATAAAGCCGCTAAACTTATCTTCAGAAGGCTCTACAACCCTTGTAGTTACGGCCCGGTGCTGGGGTAACGGCGCAATTTGTATAAAGGTTTCCAGTAATTCTTTTACACCAAAATTGTTAATAGCACTTCCAAAAAATACAGGGGCAACCTTTCCCTGCAGGTAGGACTCCCGGTCGAAATCGCCATAAACACCTTCTAATAATTCCACATCTTCCCGTAACTGGGCAGCATCCTTCTCTCCTATTCTTACCGGTAAAATATCATCATTTAAATTTTCCAATGGAAGATAATCCTCTTCCGTTGCTTTCTGGTTTGGCTTAAATAACAAAAGGCTTTTATCATATAAATTATAAACCCCTTTAAAATCTCTTCCCATATTTATCGGCCAGCTTAAAGGATGTAACCTGATTTTTAATTCAGATTCTATTTCATCTAACAGGTCAAATGGGTTTTTACCATCACGGTCAAGCTTATTTACAAAAACAATAACCGGCGTATCACGCATGCGGCAAACTTCCACCAATCTTTTAGTTTGTTCTTCCACTCCTTTCACACAATCTATCACCAAAACAACACTGTCAACAGCAGTTAATGTTCTATAGGTATCTTCTGCAAAGTCTTTATGGCCGGGTGTATCCAAAAGATTTACCAAAGTATTTTTATATTCAAAGCTCATTACGGAGGTGGCAACAGAAATTCCTCTTTGCCTTTCTATCTCCATAAAATCGGAGGTTGCATGCTTCTTTATTTTGTTACTCTTTACAGCGCCTGCAGTTTGAATAGCGCCGCCAAACAACAAAAACTTTTCAGTCAATGTAGTTTTGCCCGCATCGGGATGTGATATAATTGCAAATGTTCTGCGCTTCTGTATTTCGTTCAGATATTTCATAAAGTGCGCAAAGGTAAGAATTGTGAGATTATAGTTTATGAGTTTAACGTGCCGGATTGTAAGTTCGGTTTTGTTTATTATCAAACTCAGTTCGTCTACTTGCAACTCTTATTTAGAACAGCAAATCGTATTTTTGCAGATACAAATAAATATTATGACATTCAAACTTACAGAAGAACAATTGATGATACGCCAGGCTGCACACGACTTTGCCAATACAGAATGTCTTCCCGGGGTTATTGAGCGGGATGAAAAACAAAAATTTCCTTATGAGCAGGTAATAAAGCTGGCTGAATTAGGGTTTATGGGAATGATGGTTAGTCCTGATTATGGAGGCTCAGGCCTGGATACGGTAAGTTATGTTATTGCTATGGAAGAAATAAGTAAGGTAGATGCAAGTACCAGCGTTTGTATGAGTGTAAATAATAGTTTGGTTTGTTATGGTATTGAGGCATTTGGCACTGAGGAACAAAAGAAGAAATATTTGACCCCGCTTGCGCAAGGTCGCAAAGGTGGTGAATTATATATTGGCGCTTTTTTATTGAGTGAGCCGGAAGCCGGAAGTGACGCTACTTCGCAGAGAACAACGGCTGTAGCTAAAGACGATCATTATGTTATTAATGGCGTTAAAAACTGGATCACCAATGGCAATAGTGCTTCGGTATATCTCGTGTTTGCACAAACGGATCTTACTAAAGGAAGCCGTGGGATAGATGTATTTATTGTTGAAAAAAACTGGCCCGGTGTTACTGTTGGACCAAAAGAAAATAAATTAGGGATACGTGGGAGTGATACACACAGTATCTCTTTCACCGATGTAAAAGTTCCTAAAGAAAACCGGGTTGGCAAACATGGTTTCGGGTTTAAGTTTGCAATGATGACGCTTTCCGGAGGCCGGATCGGTATTGCATCACAGGCATTAGGGCTTGCATCCGGAGCATTAGAAAGGTCTATCGCTTATTCAAAAGAAAGGAAAGCTTTTGGTACGGAAATAAAAAATCACCAGGTAATACAATTTAAAATTGCCGACATGGCAACAAGAGTGGAAGCCGCAAGACTGTTATGTTTCAGGGCTGCATGGCAAAAAGATAAAGGCGAAGATTATACTGAAAGCGCAGCAATGGCAAAAGTGTTTGCAAGCGAAACAGCCATGTGGGTAACTACAGAAGCGATACAAATACACGGGGGTTATGGATATGTAAAAGAATACCATGTTGAAAGAATGATGCGGGATGCCAAGATTACCCAGATATACGAGGGCACCAGTGAAGTGCAAAGGATTGTTATCAGCCGCGGAATTTTAAAATGAGCTAACCGGTTATATTGTTATATCGTTTAATAGTTTATTTAGTTACCTGATTATTGAACTTCGTTTATCCATGCCTGTAAATTCTGAATTTTATAAAAATATTGTTGAAGAGTTAAAAACCAAAAACGTAACTCTCGTTGCAGTTTCAAAAACGAAACCTGCAGAAGAAATACTTGAATTATATAAACTTGGACAAAGAGATTTTGGTGAGAATTATGTGCAGGAATTAAGTGAAAAATATGAGCAGCTTCCAAAAGATATAAGGTGGCATTTTATCGGCCATCTTCAATCTAATAAAGTAAAATATATTGCTCCATTTGTTTCGTTGATACATGGAGTTGATAGTAAAAAATTATTAACAGAAATCAACAAACAAGGCGAAAAACTTAACCGCGTCATAGATTGTCTTTTACAGGTTCATATCGCAAGAGAAGAAACAAAATTTGGGTTGGATGAAAATGAGTTGCATGAATTACTTACCACGAATTACACGAATCTTACGCATGTAAGAATCCGTGGACTGATGGGAATGGCTTCCTTTACCGATGACATGGAAAAAGTCAGACATGAATTTAAAAGCCTGAAATTATTATTTGACAAGTATTCACTCGCCTTTCACAATTCACCATTCACTATTCTGAGCCTGGGCATGAGTGCTGACTATAAAATAGCAATTGAGGAAGGAAGCAACATGGTTAGGATTGGGAGTTTGTTGTTTGGAAAAAGATCATAATTTATAACACGAATTACAATCACGGAATACACGAATTAAAGCGCTTTTAATCTTTTAACATTTACAAATACAAATCTTTTTTACAATACCATAAATTTGATATTGAATAAATATTTCTTAAGTGAGTACAACAGCAATCAATCATAGGTTCGAGGCAGAAAAGAACAGGAAAGCCCTGATGTATACTACAGGGATTGTTGGGCTGTTTCTCATCATTGCAATATTTTATACATGGCCGTTATTGATTCCTCCTACGCCGCCGGTACAGGATTTAATTGATGTCAATCTTGGCAATGAGCAGGAAGGAATGGGCAATATTCAACCATTGGTAAAAGGAGAAAGAGCGCCGGATAATCAAAGTATGGAATCACACCAAAAAGCGGCTAAAGTAACGGAAGCCCCTACACGAAATGTGCAGGCCGATGAAAATAATGATGATAAAGAAGCTGCACCCGTTACAAAAGTGGAGAAGCCCAAGGAAGATGCAAAAGATATTAATAAGTCAAGCACCAATAAAGTAACCAAAAAAATTAATCCGTCCCCTGTTTTAAATCCAAATCCGGCGCCACCCAAACCTAAACTGCCTTTGTATAAAGGTGGTAACGGAAATGGTGGTAATGGCGCAACAGAAGATAATGGATATAGAAACCAGGGCTATAAACCCGGTAATGGAGATGCAGGAAGTCCGGATGGAAAACCTGATGCATACGGAAATTCTCCCGGCGGAAGAAGTGGTGTGAGCGTAGTGCGTGGGCTGTCGGGAAGAAGAATTATTCATTTTCCCAGCATGACGGATGATTTTAATGAAAATGCAAAAGTATATGTAGATATAAAAGTAAATGCCGGCGGAAAGGTTGTTGATGCAGGCATTGCCCGTGGAACAACCACTTCCAACAGTTCTCTCAGGAACATCGCCATAGAAAAAGCAAAGGAATTAAAATTCCCTCCCAGCCAAAATGATGTGGAAAGCGGAACAATACTTTTTGTGTTTGTTTTGAAGAACTAAGTGAGAAACGCACGCTATAGAATGTTAGATGTATTACACTCCAAATTATCCAATTAGGTAATTATTTATCCTGTTGGCTGATTATATTTGCTTCCTATGGATTACGGGCAAACAATACACTATCTCTACAACAAACTTCCTTTATACAGCACCATTGGCATTAAAGCTTACAAAGCCGATTTAAATAATACAATTGCTCTCTGCGAATATCTGGGAGATCCTCAAAATAAAATAAAAACGATCCATATTGCAGGAACTAACGGCAAGGGCTCCGCGAGCCATATGCTTGCTGCAGTCTTTCAGCAAAGTGGCTACAATACCGGTTTATATACTTCTCCTCACCTTAAGGACTTCAGGGAAAGAATTAAACTAAACGGAGAAATGATACCTCAGGATTTTGTGATTGATTTTGTTGAAAGAACGAAAACATTTTCCAATGAAATAAATCCCTCATTTTTTGAACTCACTTTTGTAATGGCGCTTGAATATTTTGCCCAACAAAAAGTGGATATTGCAATTATCGAAACCGGCCTTGGCGGCAGGCTTGACAGCACGAATGTTATAACGCCGGAAGTTGCAATTATTACCAACATTGGATTTGACCATATGGATATTTTAGGAGATACGATTGAAAAAATTGCCACTGAAAAAGCGGGAATTATCAAACAAAATATTCCGGTTATAATTGGTGAAACGCTGCCGTCAACAAAAACTATTTTCCTGGAAAAAGCGGCAGAAAAAAATGCTCCTGTTTTTTTTGCCGAAGAAGCGTTTAAAATAATTTCAGCTACACCGGTGAGTGAAAAACTGGAAGTAGAAATCCTTCCTAACAATACTGCAAAAACGAAAATTTATAATCTCGATTTACCTGCACTGTACCAGGCAAAAAACCTGCGCACAGTTCTTACAGCCCTTGATGTATTGCAAAATAAATATCTTTTAAAAGAAGAAAATATTAAATATGCACTAAGTCATGTAAAAGATATAACGGGCTTGCATGGACGCTGGGAGGTTATTCAACGCAATCCTTTGGTAGTTCTGGATGTTGCGCATAACGTTGATGGAATACAACAATTAATTAACCAGATTAATAACAGTTCTTATAAAGCTCTTCATATTGTTTTCGGAATGGTAAAGGACAAAGAGATTGAAAAGGTTTTGGAACTGCTTCCTAAGAATGCAACTTATTATTTTACCAAAGCCCAAATCCCAAGAGCTTTACCGGAGGAAGAATTATTGCAACGGGCACAAAAATTTAATTTAACCGGATCTTCTTATGATGAAGTAAATAAGGCCCTGAATGCGGCTATGGATACAGCAACTGAAGAAGATATGATTATTGTTTGCGGGAGTGTATTTGTAGTAGGAGAAGTTAATTAAGTGCTTAATTGCCCATTGCCATTTGCTTATTGCTTATCGCCTTTTATATTTCTCCCATCCTTCTTAGTGCATAAAAAATACAATTTGCATGCATTGATTGAGCAATTTTATTTTCCAGAAAGAGTCCCTTTAATTCATCCAAAGGAATTATTACTACTTCAATATCTTCATTGTGATCAAGCTGTTGAATACCCGTTCTTTTTCCACCCGTTGCAAGAAACAAAGCTGTATAATTATTTAACACGCCGGGGTTGGCGGCTATTAATCCAACCTGTTCAATAGACGAAAATTGATAACCCGTTTCTTCCATCAATTCTCTTGCTACCGCTATTTCAGGTGACTCGTTTTCATCAATAAACCCGCCCGGTAATTCAAGTAACACTTCTTCTACCGGGTGCCTGTATTGCTTTACCATCAAAACGTTTCCGTCTTCCGTAATGGCTAACGCACAGGCAGTCTTTGGCAATTCCACTACAAAATATTCTTCTATAATTTTTCCATCCGGCGCCAGGCATTTGTCTTTTCTTGCAGTAAAATATTTATGTTTCGATATATATTCGGAGGATAATGTTTCCCATTTCATATTAAATAATTTATTACACGAATTTTGGGCACGAATTACACGAATTATAATAGTTATCTCAGTTATATAATTTTTCCTTGAACCGGGCTATCCCAGGAATTTCACAAAAAGCATTCGTGTAATTCATGTTTTATAGTTTGTGTAATAAAAAATTTAGCTCCATTTCATTCGTTCACGAAGTTTCACAATATGCGCAGTGTGATGAAGGCCATGCCAGGAATAACTTTTCAGCAATTCCCATAAACTAAGTTTTCTTTTTCTGTCAGGATGATACACCGAACGCTGCCATTGACCCTCTGTCATATCGTACATTAATTGATACCACCTTGCGTGCAACGCATGCAGCAACGTTAATGAAATATTGATGGGTAAATTTTGGGTATCAGGTAACAATGCCCAGGCTTCCTGGTCGTAAGGTTTAATTACAGGATTATCTTCTGTTAATGCAAGTTTAAAACGCGCATAGGCATTGATATGGCTGTCGGCAACATGATGAACTAACTGATGCACCGTCCACCCACCAGGCCTGTACGGAGTTTTAAGCTGATCTTCATCTAAGCCCTGGACCGCAAACTCCAGCATTGCAGGAAGCATTTTGATATCATTCAGCAACTTATGCTTTAAAGCATCACCATACAGGTCATTATATACATCACTTTCCTCCTCTAAACCTATTGGATAACTTAGACGTTGTTCTTCGTTCTCCATAAAAAAAATTATTTATTATGCACAATATCCAAAAGCTCAATGGTAAACACCAATGCTGCTCCTCCAGGTATTGCGCCACCAGCGCCACGATCGCCATATCCTAATTCTGAAGGAATGTATAATTTCCATTTACTGCCAACCGGCATTAATTGTAAAGCTTCTGTCCAGCCACGTATTACGCCGCCTACCGGAATAGTTAACGCCTCATTTCTTTTGTAAGAATTGTCAAATTCCTTTCCATCAATTAACGAACCAATATAATTTGCTTTTACTGTATCGGTTGCTGTTGGAACAAGGCCGGTTCCCTTGGTAATTATTTCGTATTGCAAGCCACTTGGCAAGGTAATTACACCGGGCCTCTTTTTATTTTCTTCTAAGAACTTAGTACTTTTTTCTTTTTCCGCATTTGTTTTTTGTGCCATAAATTCCTGGAGTTTAGTTTGAATAGTCATATTACATTGTTCTGGCGAAATTAAAAGTTTTTTATTGTTATATACATCCTCGTAAGCTTTTTTAACCATGGCCGGGTTTATATTTTCCGCTCCCTGGGCTTTGTAATATTCAGCGGTCTGCACTCCCATTGCATAACTCAGGCTATCTGCTGTGCTAAGAGTTACTTTCGCCGGTGTCTTTTTAACAGCAGGTTTTGATGCGGGCTTTTTCGTTTGCGCATAACAAACAGAGAATAGTACGGGTAAAATAAATAGTATTTTTTTCATTGGGGTTTATTTAAAAAATTTGTTCGGCAAAATAACGGATTTACAACAGTAATATTTCTTAATCTTCTCTGAAATCTTTTCCGGTGAGGTTAATAAATACATCTTCCAGGTTAGCGGATTTGGTAACCTTTGGCCTTTCGAAGCCTGAAGCGACAAGATCATCAATTAATTTATCGGGGGATTGAAGAGCAATTATTTTTCCTTCATCCATAATCGCCACCCGATCACAAAGCTGCTCCGCTTCATCCATATAATGCGTGGTGATGATAACGGTGGTGCCTTTATCTCTTATCGTTTTAATGAGCTCCCACAAATTACGCCGGGCCTGCGGATCAAGGCCTGTAGTAGGTTCATCTAAAAAAATAATCCTGGGGTGATTAATTAAAGTAGTTGCAATGGAAAAGCGCTGTTTTTGGCCGCCACTCATTTCTTTATATTTATTCTTAGCCTTGTCTTTCAGGTTTACCATTTCCAGCAATTGCATTGAATCGGTTTTCGTATTGTATAATCCACAAAAAAGATCAATCAATTCAAGAAGATTAAGGCCTGGATAAAACCCAGAGGTTTGTAGTTGTACACCGATTATCTTTTTTATTTTTTCCGGTGACTTATCAAGGTCTAATCCATCAACAATAATTTTACCGGAAGTTTTATCACGAAGCGTTTCTATTATCTCCAGCGTGGTAGATTTGCCCGCTCCGTTGGGACCAAGCAATCCAAATATTTCCCCTGCATATACATCAAAAGAAATTCCTTTTACGGCTTCAAACTTGCCATAATTTTTTTTAAGATCTTTTACTGAAATAATTGTTTCCATTTTTTTCTTTATTACACGAATTATCTTTATTGTTTTCTTATTCATTATAGTGTGTCCTCTTGCCCATTGCCTATTGACTACTGACTATTGACAACTCACCATTCTAAATACTGACACCAAGACATACTTCCAGCTCCGCCATCATTGCAGCACTCCCAATAAATAAAGGGGTACGCTCATGTAATTCGGTTGGTTGTTTTTCGAGTATTCTTTGGGTTCCATCTGTTGCTTTTCCACCTGCTATTTCAATTATATAAGCTAGCGGATTGCACTCGTAAAGCAATCGCAATTTGCCTTTCGGCTTTTGTGCAGTTCCGGGATACATAAAAATTCCTCCACGTATCAAATTACGATGTACATCAGATACCATGCTGCCAATATATCTTTGCGTGTATGGCCCGCCGTTAGATTTATTTTTTTTCTGGCAAATATCGATATAGGCTTTAACTTCTTCGCTATATTGAAAAAAGTTACCATGGTTTACAGAATACATTCTGCCGGTTTCGGGACACCGGATATTAGGATGGCTTAAACAAAATTCTCCAATAGATTGATCTAAGGTAAAACCATTAACTCCTCTTTTTGTTGCATATACAAGAATGGTGGATGAGCCATAAATAATGTATCCTGCCGCTACCTGGCGCATGCCCGGTTGTAAAAAATCTTTAATAGTTAACGAAGTTCCCGTTTCACTTACCCGCCGATAGACGCTAAAAATTGTTCCGATAGATACATTCACATCAATATTGGTGCTTCCATCCAGCGGATCAAACATGCAGATATATTTAGAGTTCCTGCTGATTTCATTATCAAAAATAACTACATCATCCAACTCTTCACTTGCGATGCCTGCACAACTTATTCCATGTCTTAATACCCGTGTAAATTGGTCGTTTGCAAACTCATCTAATTTTTTTACCTCTTCTCCTTGTATATTCACATTCCCGGTATCTCCCAAAATATCAACGAGCCCTGCTTTATTCACCTCAACATTCACCCGCTTTGCCGCGAGGCCTATATCTCGCAAAAGTCCCGCCAGTTCACCGGTTGCTTTTGGAAATGCCCGCATTTCTCTTATCGTAAATTCATCTAAGGTTAATACCTGCCTGTTAACCATATATAACGTTCAATTGATTTTTTTGAAAGGAAACAAAAATAGGTGAATTAATTAATTCGCTGTTTTTTGAATACACATCGTTTCGTATTTAAAAGAATTGCAGGAAACTTGTTTATTAAATAAGTATAAACGTGGCTATCATAAAAATTTAAATAGCATTAATAATTCATTTTACTTTGCTACGCTAAAAGTTAAATTTTATTATGAAGGTGTTTAAATTCGGAGGTGCCAGCATAAATAGTTTTGAACGAATTCAAAATCTCGCAACAATCCTGGAAGAATATAAGAATGAAAAAATTTTAATTGTTATTTCGGCCATGGGCAAAATGACCAACGCACTTGAGAAAGTTACTGAGGCCTTTTATTCAGGCAAAAAAGCAGACGCTCTCCGGCTTTTTGAAAAGATAAAACAGAATCATTTGACCTTATTAAAATATGCCGTTACACAACAGTGGGAAGCAGCTACTAATGACCTTCTCAATTTCTTCACAGAAGTAGAATGGCTGTTACATGATAAGCCAGTGAAAGAATACAATTATTATTACGACCAGGTTGTATGTGCCGGCGAACTTTTATCGAGCACTATTGTAAGTTATTTTTTAAACGAAGAAAAAATACTAAACAAGTGGATTGACGTAAGAGATTTGCTTCGTACAGATAATACATTCAGGGAAGCGGTGATCGACTGGCCCGTAACCCGGCAAAAAATTGAAGAAAAAATTCTTCCTCTTTTTAGGGAAACTGACCTTGTTATTACACAGGGTTTTATTGGATCTAGCAACGAAAATGAAAGCACTACACTGGGCCGCGAGGGCAGCGATTATACGGCTGCTGTTTTTGCTAATATTTTAAATGCAGAAAGTGTTACTATCTGGAAAGATGTGGAAGGAGTAATGAACGCTGATCCCAAAGATTTGCCGGGCGCAGTTAATATCCCTGAACTCAGTTATAAGGAAGTGATAGAAATGGCATACTATGGCGCCCAGGTAATTCATCCTAAAACTATAAAGCCTTTACAAAATAAAAATATTCCTTTGCATGTAAAAAGTTTTATAGAACGGCAGCTACCCGGTACCGTTATAACGGGAAAGAATCCGCATCATTTGCCTCCTATTATTGTATATAAACGTAACCAGGTATTAATGACGTTTGAATCCAAAGATTTTTCATTTGTGGAAGGCAAACCGGTAAACACTTTATACGAAATTCTTGAGGATATAAAAATAAAACCCAATCTTACTCAAAACGCCGCCATAAGCCTGTATATATGTATGGATGATGTTGCGGAAAAAATTGAAAAAGTTGCGATGGAAGCATCCGGAATTTTTGATGTACAACTTGAGAAAAATTTAACGCTGCTCACTATAAGGCATTACACCGCGGAATTTATAAATAAGTTAACTGAAAATAAAACCATTGTATTACAACAAAAAACCGCTAATACAATACAGGTGTTAATGAGGGAAATTTAATCTATAACATAATCGCCTTTGCGATCGATTAATACAAGCGGCACCTGGTGGGTATCTTCAAACTTGTCGTAAGCACCTTTTAACTCCATCGCAAATTTTTGTAACGAAGGATTATTTTTTGCAGTTGTTTTAAAATATTCCATCGACCTTCTTGAGTTATACCTGAAAGGAAATACATGCACGGGAATAAAATCTTCGCCATTCGATTTTGCATAGCTTGCAATAATATAAATCTCTTCAATCTCCTCATCCGTAACGGGAATACACCCTACAGACACGCAACTGCCATGAATATAAATAGAATTACCGGGGCGAAGTGAATCACTTAAAATCCTGTCGGACGCATTAGGATAGTTTAATCCAAGCGCAAGATGATAATTGCTATGCGGATTAAATTCATTAATATAATAAAAGCCTTCGGGCACCTGGTAATCGCCCTGCAATCTTTTAGGGCCCATTGTGCCGCTTTGCATACAAACTTTATAAGTTTTGAAAAGCTTGTATCTTTCTTTGGGGGCATTTTTTACCCACACTTCAAGTTGCGCATCATACTTAAAACTGCGGATGTAAACGTATTTTGCGGGCCATTCCAATCCTTTGGCAGCGAACTCTTTTTGCAGGGTGTCTTCCTTGCTATTAAAAATACTGGCAAGCCTGAATGATGATTTCTCCTGTGCCACAAAAGAGTTTTGCGCATTTGAAATAAATGAGGTAAAAAAAATTACTAAGAAAGTGAAAATAAAAGCAGAAATTCTACTAAGCATTTTTATTCAGATAGAAGATTATATGTTATAACGTAAAAGTAAATTTTTTATTGAAAAAAATAATTATTCCGCATTTTCTTAACTTATAATTATTCTAGATTATCACAGATTTCCACGCTCGGCCTGCTCTCTTTCAATGGCTTCAAAGAGCGCTTTAAAATTTCCTTTGCCAAAGCTTTGGGCACCCTTACGCTGAATAATCTCAAAAAACAGTGTGGGTCGGTCTTCCACAGGTTTACTGAAAATCTGCAGAAGATATCCCTCATCGTCTTTATCTATTAAAATTCCCAATTCACTCAAAGGCTTAAGGTCTTCATCTATGTGTCCAACCCTGTCTAAAACCGTTGCATAATAACTGGCAGGAATTTTTAAAAATTCCACTCCCCTTCCCTTCAGTTTTGTAACCGTGTCAATGATGTTATTAGTAGCAATTGCAATATGCTGGCAACCTTCCCCATTGTAAAATTCCAGATATTCTTCTACCTGGCTTTTTTTCTTCCCTTCAGCGGGTTCATTAATAGGAAATTTCACATACCCATTACCGTTACTCATTACTTTACTCATCAATGCTGAATATTCTGTTGATATGTCTTTATCATCGAAGCTCAATATATTTCTGAAACCCATAACCTCTTCGTAAAATTTCACCCACTTGTTCATTTGGTTCCAGCCGACATTTCCGACACAGTGATCCACATACAAAAGCCCGGTTTCTGATGGATTATAATCGGTTTCCCATTTCCTAAAACCCGGCATAAAGACACCGGAGTAATTTCTTCTTTCAATAAAAAGATGAACTGTTTCTCCATAGGTATAAATGCCGCTCATAACCACTTCACCATTTTCGTCCTTTAAAGTTGTCGGCTGAATGTAGCTTTTTCCACCACGTTGGGTGGTTTCTTCCCACGCGCTGGTTGCGTCTTCCACTTTTAATGCAAGAACTTTTACGCCATCGCCATGTTTATTAATATGATCAGCAATTTCATTATCCTTTCTAAGCGGGGTAGTTAAAATAAACGTGAGTTTGTTTTGCCGTATCACATAACTTGCCCTGTCTTTTAAACCCGTTTCAGGGCCGGCATAAGCAAGCGATTGAAAGCCAAAAGCTGTTTTATAATAATGCGCCGCCTGCTTTGCATTACCTACATAAAATTCCACATAATCTGTTCCAAGCAAAGGCAAAAAATCTTCTTCTTTTTTTTCCTTCTTTGATATTGCTATCGCTGATGTTTCCATGTAATTTTAATTTGCACAAAGATAAAAAATTAAAGAGCATCCTTACCCAATAGTTCGTGTTGACATTTTGAGAATTCTATAATCTATTTCACAATTTGCTTCATATCAAATGAGATTTTAATATTTGTAAATCGGGAACATTTATCTTGCAGAAAATTTTTAAATGAAGATTGGCATATTAGGCGGTGGGCAATTAGGAAAAATGTTGTTGCAGGCGGGAGCTAATTATCCTGTGGAAACTTATGTAATGGAAAACGACGCAGAATGCCCGGCTGCGCATCTTTGTCATCATTTTACAAAGGGCGACATAACTAATTATGATGATGTTTATAATTTCGGCAAACATCTGGATGCAGTAACGATAGAAATAGAATCGGTGAATGTTGATGCACTTCAAAAACTGGAATCAGAGGGAATTAAAGTTTACCCCAGGCCATCTGCATTGGCAACCATTAAAAATAAGATTCTTCAAAAGCAATTCTATTCGTCCATAAATGTTCCTTCTTCTTCTTTTATAATCACTCAAAATAAAAATGAATTAAAATACCACATAAGCTTTTTGCCGGCGGTTCACAAAATTGGTATGGGTGGTTATGATGGACGGGGTGTGGTGGTTATTAATAATGAAAAGCAAATTGAGAATGGATTTGATGCACCTGCGGTATTAGAGAAACTGATGGATATTAAAAAAGAAATCGCTTTAATTGTTGCAGTAAATGAAGCAGGCGAAACCGCGTTATATCCCCCGGTTGAAATGATTTTTAATAAAGATTTTAATTTGTTACAATACCAGCTGAGCCCTGCTGCAATAAATGAAAAAACATTATGGAAAGCAGAAGCGATAGCACTAACAGTTGTAAAAAACTTTAATAGCCCGGGCCTGTTTGCAGTTGAAATGTTTATTGACATGGCGGACAATGTTTGGGTAAATGAAACCGCACCGAGGGTTCATAACAGCGGGCATCATACGATTGAAGGAAATTATTGCTCACAGTTTGATATGTTATGGAGAATTATGCTTAATTATCCATTAGGAAACACGGGCCATATTATGACTTCAGCAATGGTAAACCTGATAGGGGAAGAAAACTGTGCCGGTAAGGTAAAATATGAGGGACTGCCAGATTTATTAAAGATTGAAAATGTATTTGTTCATATCTACGGTAAGAAGGATACAAAGCCCGGAAGAAAAATGGGACATGTAACCATATTAAGCAATGAAAGACAGGAACTTATACATACGGCCAATAAAATAAAACATATATTGAAAGTAATTGCAGAATAATGTTTATTAAGCGAAGGTTTTGTAATTTTTCGGCGTCTTATTCATCATCTATACAAAAAATCAGAAATCTACCTAATGAAATTGAAGTACTGGAAACTCCTGGCAGGGATTCTTTTTTTATTTTACATCTCCTCTTGCAGCAATAAATCAAACGACCAGTCAGATCTTCCCAAAAATATAAAAAGGCCGGGAGCAAATGCGTCATTGGCAGTTGAAGGATATGTTGTAACACCCTCCGTACTAAATTCTAAGATTGATGTGGCAGGAACCTTATTACCTTTTGAAGAAACAGAAATTCATCCCGAAGTTGCGGGAAAAGTTGTGATGCTTTCCATTAAAGAAGGCAGCGTAGTAAAAAGGGGGACATTACTGGCCAGGCTTTTTGATGGCGACCTGCGGGCACAGCTCCATAAATTAGCGGTGCAACTGGAAGTTGCTGATAAAACACAAGCGCGCCAGGATGAATTATTAAAAATAGGAGGTATCAGCCAGGCGGATTATGATTTAAGTGTACTTAGCGTAAGTAGCATAAAAGCCGATATGCAGGTGCTCCAGGCATCTATCGATAAGACAATGATTCGTGCACCTTTTGACGGGAAGATCGGTTTTAAAAATATAAGCATAGGGGCCTACGTAACCCCGGCCACTATTGTGACCACTATCCGCCAGATTAATAAATTAAAACTGGAATTCTCTGTCCCTGAAAAATACACCTCAAAAATAGCGCTGGGCCGTATAGTAAATTTCAGTACAGAATCTTCAGGAAAGAAATACGACGCTAAAATTGTTGCTACAGAATCAGGCATAACAGAAGAGAACCGTAGCCTGAAAGTACATGCTGTAGTGGAAAATGTTGACAATAACATAACATCCGGATCATTTGCAAAAGTAAATTTTGATATGGGTGATGATAATAACGCAATCATGATTCCTACTGAAGCGATCATTCCTCAGGCAAGAGATAAAAAAGTTATCGTGTATCATAATGGCGTAGCTGGTTTCAATACTGTAACCACCGGCGTACGGGATTCGGCTAGGGTTGAAATCTTAAAGGGCATTAATATTGGGGATACAGTAATTACAACCGGGCTATTAAACATTAAACCAGGAAGTAAAATCAGTATTTCATCTTTAAAAAAGTAACGTACAAGTGAATATATCTCATACCAGTTTACGTCGTCCTGTTTTTGCCATTGTAATGAACCTGGTAATTGTTTTATTTGGCGTAATAGGATTTAAATTTTTAGGCGTAAGAGATTATCCGGCTATTGACCCGCCTAATATTTCGGTACGTACCTCCTATGCCGGTGCTAACTCCGACATTATTGAATCGCAGATAACAGAACCCCTGGAAAAGGCCATCAATGGTATTGCCGGGGTAAAAAATATAACTTCTTCAAGCAGCGAAGGAAACAGCAGCATTAACGTAGAATTTGAATTGGGCGTTGATCTCGAAACTGCGGCTAACGATGTACGTGATAAAGTGTCACAGGCAACGCGACAACTGCCCCAGGATATAGATGCACCTCCCGTTATTTCCAAAGCAGATGCTAATGCGCAGCCCATAATTGCAGTTACTGTACAAAGTACCAAACGTAATCTTCTTGAAGTAACCGAATATGCCGAAAATAATATTGTTGAGCGCATACAAACCATTCCGGGTGTAAGTTCAGTGTCTGTGTGGGGCGAAAAAAGATATGCTATGCGTCTTTGGTTTAAGCCCGATAAATTAAATGCTTACGGACTTACAACAGATGATGTGCAACAAGCCCTGCTTACTCAAAGTGTAGAGCTTCCCGCAGGGAAAATTTATGGAAACACTACTGAACTCTCTGTAAGAACCTTCGGAAAATTAAATACTGAAGATCAATTTAATAATCTTGTTATAAAAAATATAGGTGGCGTAAACGTAAAATTGAGCGATGTTGCTGATGTGGTTTTAGGCCCCGAGGACGAGGAATCAGGCTTAAAGGAAAGTGAGGTTCCAATGATAATGCTGGCAATAATTCCACAACCCGGCGCTAACTATGTTTCTATTTCCAATGAGTTTTATAAAAGATTAGCCAATATTAAAAAGGAGCTTCCACCGGATTTTAAACTTGATATCGGGATGGATCAAACTGTGTTTATCAAGCGCTCTATTTCCGAAGTAAAAGAAACACTTTTTATAGCGTTAGGCCTGGTAATTCTCATCATTTATTTATTTTTCCGCGATTGGATCATAGCCCTTCGCCCTCTGCTCGATATTCCGGTTTCTTTGATAGGAGCTTTCTTTATAATGTATCTTTTTGGCTTTACTATAAACGTGCTTACACTTCTTGCTGTTGTATTGGCAACGGGCCTTGTAGTGGATGACGGAATAGTGGTCACTGAAAATATTTTCAAAAAAATTGAACGGGGTATGAACAAATACCAGGCGGCAAGAGAAGGTTCGAAAGAAATATATTTTGCCGTTATTTCTACCTCTATCACGCTCGCCATAGTTTTTTTACCCATTATATTTTTACAAGGTTTTGTTGGAAGGCTTTTCCGCGAATTCGGGATTGTTGTTGCGGGTGCCGTACTCATCTCAGCTTTTGTATCACTAACGCTAACGCCTGTACTCAATGTAAAACTTACCAGGAAAAAAATAGGTCATTCATGGTTTTATAAAAAAACGGAACCGTTTTTTAATGCGATGGAAAATGGCTACAAGAGAAACCTGGCATCTTTTATGAAAGTTAAGTGGATCGCTTTAATACTGGTTGGAATATGTTTTAGCATCATCTGGGTTATTTTTTCGAATATCCCATCCGAGCTTGCACCGTTAGAAGACCGCAATCAATTCAGAGTGGGAGTTACGGCGCCTGAAGGAACTTCTTATGATTATATGGATTCGTATATGGACAGCCTTACTCAAATGATCACTGATTCAGTTCCAGAAAAAACAAAAATGATAAGCCTTACCGCTCCCGGCTTTGGAGGTGGTGCGGTAAACAGCGGCTTCATCAGGGTAATGCTTACTGACCCGAAAGACCGCACCCGGTCTCAGCAACAGATAGTTGACATGGTGAACCGGGATATGAAAAAGTTTCCACAGGGTAAGGCTTATGCAACACAGGAACAAACAATTTCGGTAGATCGTCGCGGAGGCCCCCCGATACAGTTTGTAATTCAAAATAATGATTTTGATAAAATAAAAAGTGTGCTTCCCGAATTTTTGAATGAAGTAAATAAAAGCCCCGTATTTGAAGGAGCAGATGTTGATCTCAAATTTAATAAGCCCGAACTGCGTGTTAATATTGACAGATTACGGGCAAGTGAATTAGGGGTAAATGTGGATAATATTTCGCAAGCCCTCGAACTTGCTTATAGCGACAGAAGACTCGGGTATTTTTTAAAATCAGGAAAGCAGTATGAAGTATTAGGACAGGTAGATCGCAGCGACAGAGACGATCCAAACGACCTAAGTAAGATTATGGTGAAAAACAGCCGCGGCGAAAATATAAGGCTTGATAACTTAGTAGCTACGACGGAGGCTTCTGCCCCGCCGACCATTTATCATTTCAACAGGTATAAATCGGCAACTATCTCAGCGGGTCTTACTTCCGGCCACACTGTTGGCGACGGTATAAAAGAGATGCAAAGAATCTCAAAAAAATTATTGGACGAATCCTTTACAACTGCGCTCAGCGGAACGTCAAGAGATTATGCTGAAAGCTCGGGTAATACGTTATTTGCGTTTGTGCTGGCGTTAGTATTGATATACCTTGTTCTCTCGGCACAATTTGAAAGTTTTATAGATCCTTTTATCATTATGATTACAGTTCCGCTGGCATTGGCGGGGGCCTTGTTATCTCTTTGGATATTCGGGCAAACATTTAATATTTTTTCTCAAATAGGCATGATTATGCTTATAGGGTTGGTTACTAAAAATGGAATATTGATTGTAGAATTTGCCAATCAAAAAAGAAAGGCAGGCATGGGTAAAGTTGAAGCAGTTATTGAATCAGCATTCTCAAGGTTACGGCCTATTTTAATGACGAGCCTTGCCATGTCTTTGGGGGCCCTGCCACTGGCGCTTTCAATTGGCGATGCCTCTACCAGCCGTATACCGTTAGGTGTGGTAATTGTAGGTGGTATTCTATTTTCTTTGATACTTACCTTATTTGTTGTGCCGGCTATGTATGCTTTTCTTTCATCAAAAAAAACACCGATACATGAGGCGCTTTCGTAAAATATTTCTTTTAATTTTTATACAGTTCTTTGTTTTTCATTATCATCTTTTCGCACAGGATAGTTTATTAACTGCAGATGAAGCGGTGAAATATGCCATTCAACATAATTTCGGAATTACAATTAGTAAAAATGAAATTGATATTGGGAAAATAAATAACAACTGGGCAAACGCAGGCGCCGTGCCACTTGTAAACGCTACAGCTAATAAAGTAGTTGGAGTAAATAATCTCCAGCAAAAATTAAACAATGGAACCGTAATTACTAAAAACGGTAATACCACTCAAAATTTCAATGCGGGTTTAGCTGTAAACTGGACAGTATTTGATGGGCTTAAAATGTTTGCAACAAAAAGAAGACTCGAAGAGTTGGAAAGAAACGGGGAATATGCTTTCAAGAAAAATTTAAATGAAACCGTTTATAATGTTATTTCCTCTTATTATAATGTTGTTACAATTAATGAACAAATAAAATCAACCCTTGAACAAATAACATTATACCGCGACCGCAACGATCTTGCGCAACGCAGGTTGGAAATAGGAACTGGCGCAAAATATGAAGTACTGGAAGCACAGGTTGATTTGAATGAACAATATTCCCTCCTGTTATCATTGCAAAATTCATTGGCATTAGCTAAGACGTCATTGAATAACCTGATGGGAAAGATCCCTGACACCTCTTACAATGTTGTTGATACAATTACAGTAAACGAATTACCAACTATTGAAAATGCTCAAACTAAAATTGCAAAGCAAAATCCGGATATCCTTTTAGCCAACAGTGATCTTACCATTTTATTTGAAACCAAAAAAGAAATTAATGCAGAAAGGCTGCCGGTAGTAACCCTGAATGGTTTCTATAATTTTGCCCGAAATAAAAATGGCGCAGGTTTTACTTTACTTAACCAAACATACGGGCCTTCGGGCTCAGTTGGTGTAGCGTTGCCATTATTTAGGGGTAGTGTTGTAAAAAAGCAACTAGCCGTTACCGATATACAAATAAAAAACCAGCAAATTACGCAGGCGCAAATAAAAAATAACATTGAAACCTTGTTGAGAAATGCCTATATAAATTATAATAACTCATTAAAGCTGGTTGACCTTGAAAAGAGCAACCTCGTATTAGCAACAGAGAATATTTATATTGCCAACGAGCGTTACAAAAAATTAAACATTACTTCTGTAGAACTTCGTCAAATACAGATAAGTTACAGCGATGCCAAGAACAGGTTGTACAATGCATTGAACCAGGCAAAGCTGGCAGAAGCACAGGTTGCTTTACTTACGGGAGATATTGCCAATCTTTAAGAGAACACTATCTTTATTCTTTTAAATATATACTGATGGCAATAAAAAAAAACGCTTTAGTGGGAATTATAATGGGCAGCGACAGTGATTTAAAAGTTATGGAAGCTGCTGCTGAAATATTAAAAAAGTTTGAGGTTGCATTTGAACTTACGATTGTTTCAGCACATCGTACACCAATGCGAATGGTTGACTATGCTGCATCTGCCCATAGTAAAGGTTTAAAAGTAATTATTGCCGGCGCCGGAGGCGCCGCACACTTACCAGGAATGGTTGCTTCAATTACCACATTACCTGTAATTGGTGTTCCTATAAAATCTTCCAATTCTATTGATGGATGGGATTCTGTTCTTTCTATTTTACAAATGCCTAACGGTGTTCCTGTGGCAACCGTAGCCTTAAACGCTGCAAAAAACGCAGGAATATTAGCTGTTGAAATTTTAGCAACTGCCGACGCTGCTCTTACCCAGAAGCTTGTTGATTTTAAAAATGAAATGAAAGAAGAAGTGGAAAGAAAGGCAGAGAAGATTGAAAAATAATTGGAGTTAATTCTCCTCGATAATACAAAACTCCTGTTCCAGTGTTAATGAATTTTCGTAAAGTATTTTAAAAAAGTCATCCCCCAATCTTGCATAATACAGCATAAAATTTTCTATACGTTCCTGTAAATTCCCTTGCGGAAATAAAACAGAAAATATTTTAGACAATTGATTTTTTTGATCTTCAAACTTTCTCTTTTCTGCACGAAACATTTTCTTTTCTAATGCTGATAATTTCTTTAGGGATTTCGTTTCAAGCGCTTCGGCATGTTGCTCCAGTGTAACATCAATTTCTTTTACCAGTTTTTTTATTGAATAATATGCTTGTTGCATTTGGAATTTTTCTTCATCCAGTTTCAACCGGTGATTAGTTTGCCTTGTTACAATTTCATTTACTACTCCTTCTTCTCCCTTAAACAAATCAGGCGAAAGCAAGTCTAATTTCACCATGTGCTGATGATATCTTTTTTCAATAATCAGGAAAGAATTTCTAACAATCAATAATGGAAATGGAACTTTATAATATTGAAACAGATCTTTCAGTTCGAGCCAGTAAGCAATTTCACCGCCTCCGCCAATGAAGGCAATGTTTGGCAACATCATTTCCTGGAAGAGTCCTCTTAAAATTACATTAGGGCTAAACCGTTCAGGATGATTCTTTAATTCATTTTTTAATTCATCTTTTGTAAAAAAAAGTTTGGTATCATGAACAAGGTAATGGTCTTCCACCTGCACAATCCGGTTTCGTATATCATCTTTTAAATAAAATAAATTGATCTCCCGTGGATGCGCCTGCACTTTATATTTCTGTGATAATTTTTCCGAAGTTTTGCTTACAATATTTGAAGACATATTTTCAAAAATGTCTTCTTCAAAAATGGCAGACATTTCATTTTTTAATGAAGCGTTATCCGGTAAAAAAACAATAAGCCCATAATTTTTAAAAAGTTCATGAACCAGTAGAAAAGTTGATTGCTGTATTGTTGAATCTTTTTGAAAACATTTTTTTAGCAATTCAATTATCTTTTTGCCATGTTCTTCAACAGACAATCGCCCTTCAAGTTCATTCATTAGTAGTAATAAACTATCATCCACTTTCATTCTTCCTACAGCGCCAGTTTGCATAGTGTTCCACACATATTTCTTTCCATCAACGACGACATGATTTAGTTCTTCCAAATCTGCATCTTCACTGCCCATAAAAAAAACAGGAACAAAATTATATTGTGGTAACTGCTTTTTTAAATCATCAGCAAGCTTTATGGTATGAAGAATTTTATAAATGAAATATAAATGCCCCGTAAAAATATTGGGTTGATGCGCAGTGCAAACAGTGAATGTATTTTCATTGGAAAGTGCATCAATATTAGCTTCTACTTTGTCGCTGTCGCCTATATTTTTATATTGAAGTTGTAACTGCTCAACTAATAATTTCCTGTTGGTATTGAAATTCCTTCTTTCATTAATAGAATCGGTGATTCCATTAATATTTAATTCATGTTCGTAAAAATCTTTTAAATCATTTGCCCCGGCAACATAATCCAAAATAATTTTTGCAAATTTTCCTGTTGCTGAATAAGGTATGTATTGAGATTGAAATGCCTGGCTCATCTATACTTTTTAATTGCTTTTGTAACGCAGTTATTTTTTGAGAAGCAAAGATATAGGGAAAAAATTGAGGGAAGACTTGGTAGTGTATTAGAAGGGACTAAATTTGAAAAATATCTAAAGTTGTTATGCCTACAATATACTTAGAAACCAAAATAAAATCCAACATTCAAATTTGTTTTGACCTGGCCAGGAGTATTGACTTACACCAAATATCAACCGCAAAAACGAATGAAAAAGCAGTCGATGGCAAAACAAAAGGACTCATAAACCTTGGCGAATATGTTACTTGGCAGGCAAAACATTTTGGAATAAACCAAAGACTAACATCAAAGATTACCCGATTTAATGAACCGTTTTACTTTAAAGATGAACAGCAAAAAGGAGCATTTAAATACATTGCTCATGACCATTACTTTGAAAAATATGACCAGTATGTAATTATGAAAGATATTTTCAATTTCCAATCACCACTTGGGATGATTGGTAAGTTAGTTGACAAAATACTCCTTTCAAACTACCTAAAAAGATTACTCATTGAAAGGAACAGTACAATTAAAGAATATGCCGAAACAGAAAAATGGAAATCCATTTTTGAATAAATACGCATAAAATCGTTCACGCCTTAATAATTTTCTTTTGGCCTAACACAAAAATTTTTAATAGCTTTAATCTATCAGCTAATTAATATTTCCTTACTTCTAAATCTATTACATTATGTCTTCATCCCGTCGTGATTTTATAAAAAAAACAGCCCTTACCACTGCAGGTGTTTATATGGGCGCCAATGCTTTCAGCGCACAAAGCTACAGGAGAATCATAGGTTCTAATGACCGCGTAAGAGTAGGCGTGGTAGGATTTTCAGACAGGCATAGAAGTTCTCACATGCCTTCTTTCATGAACCACTATAAAGAATTAAATTTTGATATTGTAGCCGTTTCTGATATATGGAACAAACGAAGAAATGAAGGCACCGCTATGTGGAAAGAAAAAATGAATCATGATATTGTTGGCTGCCGTAACAATGAAGAAATGTATAATAAAAAATTAGTGGATGCTGTGTTTGTGAGCACCGCCGATTTTCAGCATGCGCTGCATGCTGTGGAAGCTGTAAATGCAGGTTGCGATGTGTATTGTGAAAAACCTTTTGCAGAAACTATGGAAGATAATCGCCTCGCATTTAAAACCATTAAAGCGTCAGACAGGATTGTGCAGATTGGCTCACAAAGAAGAAGTGGCGCCAACTACATCCAGGCTGCAGAATTTATACAATCAGGAAAGTTTGGCCCCATAAAAATGGTGGAGCTTACATGGAATGTAAACCAGCCAGGACGTTGGCGCAGGCCGGATCTCGTTGCACAGTTGAGAGAAGAAGATACTGACTGGAAACGATTTTTATTGAACAGGCCCGCCGATACTTATGATCCAAGAAAATACCTCGAATACCGTTTATTTTGGCCGTATTCATCAGGACTTCCCGGTCAATGGATGAGTCACCAGATTGATACAGTTCATTGGTTCAGCGGGTTGAAGCATCCGCGCAGCGCAGTGGCTAATGGTGGAGTTTATATGTGGAAAGATGGAAGAAAAAACTGGGATACAATAACGGCTGTTTTTGATTACGGGCCTGCTGATGATCTGACCACAGGCTTCCAGGTATCGTTCCAGGCACGTATGGATAACGGCGACGAACATCCTTCAGAAATCTATTATTCTAACGGTGGGGAATTGAATCTTATAACCAATAAGGTTTCACCAAAAGGAGGACTGACAAAACATTATGCAGATGAAATGCATATGCAACCGAATTTATTGCCCGAAATGAATTTAGACCAAAGTGAAAAAGTTGTCGCTTCTGCAAACACCGGCGGCGATGTACTAACCAGCAACCACGTACGCAATTGGATGGAATGCGTACGCAGCCGTAAACAACCGCATGCTCCTGTTGAAGCGGGATACAGCCACTCCATTGCCAACATCATGACCACCGCAGCATCGCATACAGGCTTAAAAGCGACTTTTGATGAAGCGACACAGGAAGTAATGGTGGGTGGAAAAATTTTTAAGTATTAAAATCGTTTAAGGTCAGCCGTTAGCAAATTGTTCAATCATTAGTAATCCTATTTAAAAATGAAGAAGAACAGTAGACATTCGTCGCAAAAGTTTTCCCTGGGAATAGTAGCAATCTTTTGTTGCTCAGTATTATTTGCACAAAAAAATGAAATGGTAAAGATTGTAAAATCACCAAGCCAAAATAAAATATCTGTTTTTATAGGAAATAAAATCTTCACCAGTTTCTTGTACCCCGACACTTTGGAGAAACCGGTTTTATATCCGGTGCATGCGGCCAATGGAATCGTTGTTACAAGAGGATTTCCATTCAATACCCAGCCTGGCGATCCTACCGATCATCCGCATCATGTTGGAATTTGGTTTACTTATGAAAATGTAAACGGGCTCGACTTCTGGAATAATTCATATGCAATTTCAAAAGCAAAAAAACATTTATACGGGTGGATAAGAACAGATAAAATTCTTAACACATCAAATGGCACGAAAGGAATAATTTCTTACCACGCAAACTGGACCGATCAGCAAAAAAATGTATTGCTGGAAGAAACAACGCGATTGGAATTTAGCGGAATGGAACATCAGCGAATTATAGACAGGATAACTGTTTTAAAAGCCGATACGACAGTAAATTTTTACGATGCAAAAGATGGCTTGTATGGAATGAGGATAGCACATGCGTTACAAATTCCATCAACCAAAGACCAGGAATTTAAAGACAATAAAGGCAACGTAACCATTGTAAAAGGCGTGAAAGATTCCATTGCAAATGGCAACTATCTTACCAGTGAAGGGAAAACCGGAGACGATGCATGGAGCTCAAGAGGAAGATGGTGCAAAGTATATGGCAAAATGGGAAATGATTCTATAAGCATTGCAATCATTGATCACCCGGAGAATCCCAACTATCCTACTTTCTGGCATGCAAGGGGCTACGGTTTATTTGCAGCAAATCCTCTTGGAGAAAAAATATTTACGAATGGAAAATCTTCAAAAAATCTTCTATTAAAAAAAGGGGAGTCTGTTACTTTTCGGTACAGGATAGTGATTGAGGATAACAAAACAACTTTAGGTGTTGACGATCTCAATAAGCTCGCTGATGATTTTTGCCAAAGAGAAATAACATTTCGTCTGCGCCTTCCGTTAGAGTAAATTAATTTCCTCCCATACTTCTTTAAGAACCGGAATTCCATTGGCAAGATTATTTTTTCTTGTTTGTAAAACTCTTTCACCAGGATATACTATTATTTTAGATTCATCTAACGGTATGGATTGATGATAATCTTTTAAGATTTCTTCAATTGCTTGCGCAATTACGGATTGCTTACCAAATTTTGACATATCAATAGCGATAAATACCTGCGACAAACTGTATTCAACTTCCTTCTTACTTAGTTCATGAGTTGATAACCCACCTGATAAAATAGTTGCGAGCAAATCTAACAATAAAGATAATCCTGCACCTTTCCAATAACCAATGGGTAATGGGCTGTTGGCCGCAAGAATTGCAGAAGGATCTTTGGTTAAGTTACCTTCAGTATCAAAACCACCATACACAGAAAGTGATTCATCTTTCATGGCTGATAATTCCAATGCCCCATAAGAATATTGTGACATCGCCATATCCAGCACTATCGCTTCATCCTTATATGGCAATGCAATAACCAAAGGATTATTGCCAAGTTTTGCATCTTTAGCTCCCCATGCGGGCATGTTGGCAATTGTATTTGTCCAGCCGATAAATACAAAACCTGCTTTTGCAGCCTGCCATCCGTAAGTACCTCCACGCATCCAATGATTGGTATTTCTTAAAGCCACACAACCAATACCATATTCAATTGCGAGTGAGATAACGGTGTCGGTTACCTGTAGTGCATTTAATATACCTGGCCCCAGGTTGCCATTCCATTGTTCCATGGCGCCAAACTTGCTTTCCAACGTTGGCAAAGCTTCCGGAACAACATATCCAGCTTTTAAATATTGAATAAATCTTGGGAAACGGTAAATCCCATGTGTGTAAATTCCATCAAGGCTGCTTTCAGTAAAAACCTGTGCACACTGCAATGCTCTTTCACGTATAAACCCGTATTTCAATAAAATGCCGGTGAAGCATTCCTGCATTTCATTTGCAGGTATTGCAATTGTGGCGGAGTTTTCCTGCACTAAGTTCAAGATTTAAGAATAAAAGGAATTTAATTTACTAGTTCACCTTCAAGGTCGTAATCAAAAGCAGAAGTGATTTTTACATTTACAAAATCACCCGGCAATAATTTTGTTTTTGAATGAACGATCACTTCATTGTCCACTTCAACACTATCAAATTCTGTACGGCCAAGATATCTCCCCGCCTCTTTTTTATCAATAATAACCTTAAAAGTTTTACCAATTTTCTCTTCATTTTTCATAAAAGAAATTTCCTGTTGCACTTCCATAATTTCCTGTGCTCTCTGCTCTTTTATTTCTGAAGGAACATCATCTGCCAAATCATACGCAGTTGTGTTTTCTTCATGAGAATAAGTAAATATGCCAACGCGATCAAATTCAATTTTCTTCAAAAAAGTTTTTAATTCTTCTACATCATCTTTAGTTTCTTTCGGAAAACCGGCTATGAGCGTGGTTCTTAAACAAATGCCCGGAATTTTATATTTAATCTCTCCAATAATATCTTCCATTTCTTCTCTTGTAATTTGCCTTTTCATTGCATGTAGCATTTTATTGCTGGCATGCTGCAAAGGCATATCAAGGTAATTACAGATGTTTTCTCTTTCCTTCATAGCATCTATAATTTCCATCGGGAATTTTGAAGGATATGCATAATGCAACCTTATCCATTCCAGGCCGGGAATATCGGCCAATGCGTGAAGCAGTTTTGGTAATTCTCTTTTTTTATAAATATCCAATCCATAGTAAGTAAGTTCCTGCGCTATCAGCATAATTTCTTTCACACCTCTTTGCACTAAATTCTTTGCTTCATTAACTAATGATTCTATGGAACGGCTTACATGTTTTCCCCGCATTAAAGGGATTGCGCAAAAGGAACAGGTACGGTTGCAGCCCTCACTTATTTTCAGATAGGCATAGTGGTTAGGTGTGCTTAACAACCTTTCGCCAACCAATTCAGCTTTATAATCAACATCAAATTTTCTAAGCAAAAAAGGCAGCTCCATAGTTCCAAAAAATGCATCCACTTCAGGAATTTCATCTTCCAAATTTTGTTTGTAACGCTCGCTCAAACAGCCTGTAACGTAGACCTTATCAAGCTTTCCCCGTTTCTTTAATTCTACCTGTTCCAAAATTGTATTGATACTTTCTTCTTTTGCTTTATCAATAAATCCGCATGTATTTACAACTACAATATTATGATCAAGCTTTTTACTTTCATGTTCCACATTTACATCAGCCGCTGCAAGTTGACCGCTCAACACTTCACTATCAACCAGGTTTTTGCTGCACCCTAATGTGATGATATTTACTTTATCTTTTTTAAGCTTGGTTCTCATTTTTAATAACACGAATTTCTTTGTACTAATTACACGAATTGAATGCAAACATCAATTCAATATCTCTATTCACCTCTGAACTGTTTAACTTAACCAATAAACTAATGAATCAATTAACTATTTAACTCCCTCAAATAAACTATCCACAAATTCTTTTTTATCAAATACCAAAAGATCCGTTGCTTTTTCGCCCACTCCTATAAACTTCACAGGAATTTTAAACTGATCGGCAATGGCTAACACCACACCACCTTTTGCAGTTCCATCAAGTTTTGTAATTGCAATTGCAGTTACGTCTGTAGCGCCAGTAAATTGTCTTGCCTGCTCGAGTGCATTTTGCCCTGTGCTACCATCAAGTACCAATAATACTTCATGCGGCGAACCGGGAAGCGCTTTATTTACAGATCGCTTAATCTTACTCAATTCATCCATTAAATGAATTTTATTATGAAGCCTTCCAGCAGTGTCAATCAGCACCACATCCATATCTTTTGCGACTGCACTTTGCACCGCATCAAATGCGACAGCGCTTGGATCGGCGCCCATTGAATGCTTTACGATAGATACTTTTGCCCGTTGGCTCCATATATCCAACTGATCGACGGCTGCTGCCCTGAAAGTATCAGCAGCACCCAATAAAACTTTTTTGCCTGCTAAAGTAAAATTATGAGCAAGCTTACCAATGGTAGTCGTTTTTCCTGCACCATTTACTCCAACAATTAATATTACATGAGGTTTATGAGTTGACGGTAATTCATAGCTTTTATAAGAAGTATCAACAGGCGAATCTATAAGAACAGATTGAATCTCCTCCTTTAATATTCTATTAAGTTCTGAAGTATTAATGTATTTATCTTTTGCAACTCTTTTTTCAATTCCATCAATAATCTTTATTGTAGTATCAACGCCAACATCTGCACTCACCAAAGCATTTTCAAGATCGTCCAGCACTTCTTCATCAACCGTACTTTTACCGGCAATAACTTTTGTAAGCTTGTCAAAAAAACCTTCTTTTGTTTTTTGCAAACCCTGGTCAAGACTTTCCTTTTGTTCTTTCTTTCCAAATATTTTATCAAAAATTCCCATTGTATAAAAATTAGTAAAGGGCAAAAATAAATAAAGCTATCCGCAATGAATGCCGGATAGCTTTACATGAAGTTTAAAGAAGCAATTTAGCTTGCTAAAAATTCTTTGATCTTGTCCTTGTGAACAATAGATTCTTTAAATGTGTAAGAACCGGATTTGGGGCTGCGTACTGTGCGAACCACTTTAGTCCAGTTTTTTGCTTCCGCTGCTGCTTTTTGATCTTTTGTTTTAATAGCGGTTTTAGCTGCTTTTGCCATTGTATTTTAATTTGATAATGTGATAATTTGCTTTGTAAGCTAATTATTTAATTTCTTTATGAACCGTTACCTTCTTTAAAATAGGGTTGAATTTTTTCAACTCCAATCTTTCCGGTGTATTCTTTTTATTTTTTTTGGTAATATAACGGCTGGTGCCGGGCAAACCAGATGTTTTATGCTCCGTGCATTCCAAAATTACCTGTACCCTGTTTCCTTTTCTTGCCATAACAAATGTTTAAAATATTTTTGATCAGATTTTGGCTCCGTTTGCCCTCATTTCTTTTACTACGTTATAAAGACCATTTTTATTAATAGTACGAATCGCCTCAGAAGACAACTTTAAAGTAACCCATTTATCCTCTTCCGCAAGAAAATATCTTTTCTTTTGAAGATTAGGTAAAAATCTCCTGCGGGTTTTTATATTTGAATGCGAAACAGTATTTCCCGTGATGGGTCTCTTTCCTGTAACCTGACATACTCTGGCCATAATGATCTTTTTTTCGGACGGCAAAGGTAATAAAGAAATATTTACCCGAAAAATAAATAAAGGAGTTTTTTCAGAACAGTTCAAAACTGTCATAATGTTCCATTTTTTGGGCAAAAACTTCATGGGCATGCTTTATGTTGTACAATGGGAAAATAGATTATGGAAACATTTAGCACAATAATTAATGACGACAAACCTGTCCTTGTTGACTTTCATGCCGAATGGTGTGGGCCGTGTAAAATGATGGCTCCTGAGTTACAACGATTTGCCCAAAACAACAAAGAAAATGTAAGGGTTTTAAAAGTTGATATCGACAAAAACCAACCCACAGCAAGCCAGTTTAATATACAAGGTGTACCAACATTGATTCTTTTTAAAAAAGGAAAAATTCTTTGGAGACAATCAGGCGCTATGAGTGCACAGCAAATTTCCAGTGCTGTACTACCAAAATTATAATTCGTTTATTAGCAATTTCAAAAAATAAAAATGGCAACAAATACAATAACGTCCGTGTACCAGGGCGGCGTGGCTTTTAAGGCTGATGTAAAAGGGCACGATGTAATAATAGATCTTGATAAAGCCGGTGGCGGCAATGATCTTGGCACGAGCCCGAAGATATTAATGTTGGTTTCATTGGCAGGTTGTACCGGCCTGGATGTAGTGGGTATTTTGAATAAAATGAAAGTAACTTTCTCTGACCTTTCAATAAATGTGCATGCACATCTTACAGAAGTTGATCCAAAAATTTACGATGAGGTTACCGTTACCTATACCATAAAAGTTCATAAAAAAGATGAAGGAAAAGTGCAAAAAGCGGTTACACTTTCACAGGACAAATATTGCGGCGTAAGTGAAATGTTCAGGGCTTTTGCAAAACTTTCTCATACAATTATTTTTATTTGATTACACTAATTGAATATTACACGAATTAGACAGCAGATAAATCTATTAGCGTATTCGTTCTAATTCGTGTAATGAGTTTTAGTTTTTCTGCAATTTCCTTTCCCTCCAAACTCTTGCCATTTGCAATGAAATCGCCAGCAGTATAAGACCAAAGCCAAAATAGAAACCCGGTCCAAGAAATTTATTTTCTTTGAAAATTATAAATGCCAGTATGATAGAATATATAGGTTCAAAATTGTAGGTAAGATTTACAGTAAAAGCTGAAATATATTTCAGGGCATTTAGACTTAAAATAAAAGCGAATACAGTACATATCCACGATAAAATTAACAACCAAAACAAATCGGTGGAAGTTGGGACAAAATATCTGGCGGGAAAAAATTGCAGGTAAAACGGAATGATTAAACAAAGTGCAATAAAACCACCGCTCATCTCATACAGCGTTACTATTTTAGGTGAGAATTCTTTCAGCAATGTTTTATTAAAAATCGGGAAAAGACAGGCAAGCAGCGCTGAAATAATTCCAAAAATAATTCCTGTTTTATATTCAGGATAAAAATTAAATATGAGATAAATACCAGCAATAGCAAGCATTCCCAGCAACACTTCTGTATAATCAATTCTTCTCTTCATTATTACCGGTTCAATAAAAGAAGTAAAAAACCCGATGGCAGAAAGGCAGGTTACAGATACCGAAACATTAGCATATTTTATACTTCCATAAAAACTAACCCAATGAAGCGCAATAAGAGTTCCAACCCCAAAAAGTTTCATTGTATTTAAAAAAGAAATTCTAATAAGTTCTTTTCTCAACAATAAAATTATAGCCAGTGTTATAGCACTGAATAACATTCGATACCAAACTAATATTCCTTCGTTTAAATTAATAAGCTTCCCAAGAATTGCTGTAAATCCCGCAAGTACTACGGCAACGTGTAGTTGAAGAAAAGCTTTTTTCATGCGCCAAAAATATGTACGAAGTCCGATGTTTGATGTACGATGCCGGAAATTAGTACTGTAGAAACTTTAATTATTCTTAGTAATTGAATATGCATTACATCGTACTTCGCTCATCGTACAACAAACATTTTGATTATTTCCACCATCATAACATTGTAATAATATTAACATTCCTTTGTATAAAAAAAAATCAGCGTATGTAATTGTAGCATGCATAGTTTTATATTTGCCCCTGTTTATTATAAAACCCCGCTATGAGCTTTAAAAAAATCAACAACATTACAGGATGGGCAATATGTATTATTGCGTGTGTAGTTTATTTAATGACAATGGAAGCCACCGGAAGTTTTTGGGATTGTGGCGAATTTGCTTCCAGCGCATATAAACTCCAGATTCCTCATCCGCCCGGAGCACCTTTATTTATTTTGCTGGGAAGGTTGTTCATGATTCCTTTTTCAAATCCCGATAGCGCCATACTTGGGCTGAATAGCATGAGTGCTTTAATGAGCGGTTTTACTATTTTATTTTTATTCTGGACCATAACACACTTTGCCAGGAAAATTCTTGAAAAAAATAAGCCAAACCCTCTTACAAGCGGGCAGATTTTTTCTATAATGGCTGCAGGGGCTGTTGGTGCACTGGCTTATACATTCAGCGATTCATTCTGGTATAGCGCCGTTGAATCTGAAGTATATGCAAGTTCCTCTTTTTTTACAGCCATAGTTTTTTGGGCCGTTCTTAAATGGGAACAGAATGTAACCATAGAAATGGCCAATGGAATCAAAGGGCATTTCACAAGGGCTGACCGGTGGTTGATATTAATTTTCTACCTCATAGGACTTGCAGTGGGTGTTCATTTGCTACCAATTCTTACTATTCCTGCTATTGTTATGGTGTATTATTTTAAGAGATATAACAATAAAACAAAATGGAAAACCTTCTGGGCTTTTGTAATAGCATGTCTTATTACAGGAATTGTGCAAGTGCCAATGATTCAATGGTCTATTAAGTTTGCCGGGCAGTTCGATATATTTTTCAAAAATAGCCTGGGTCTTCCTTTCTTCACCGGGTTCACTTTCTTTTTTATAATGCTTGCCGTTATCATTTATTTCATGTTACGACTTGCCGCAAAGCGAAACTGGAATTTCTTAAAGCTGGCAATGTGGAGTTTTGCATTTGTATTGCTGGGTTTTTCTACTTATTACACAACTCTTATTCGCTCACTTGCCGATCCGGCAGTTGATATGTTTAACGTTGATAACCCCGTGAGTCTTGTTGGCTATTTAAGCCGGGAGCAATATGGTGACTGGCCAATTTTATATGGCCAGGATTTTACAGCAGGAAATGTACAGGGAGAACAATATACGCCTGATTATAAGACGGAATCTTATATGGTTAAGGGAAAAAACAAATATGAAGATCTTGGCAAAAAGCAAACCATAACTTACCATCCCGAAGACCTCCATTTTTTTCCAAGAATGTGGGACAACAGCAATGACCAGGGGCATGCTGATTATTACGCAAGCTTTGCGGGTATAACGAGGGACCAGAAGTCTGGAGCCTATAGCAATAAGCCAACTGTTGGAGATAATTTTGCTTTCTTTTTTAGTTACCAGTTGAACTGGATGTACCTGAGGTATTTCATGTGGAATTTTGCTGGTAAGCAAAATGACATCCAAGGAGTAGATATGGGCAATGTAAGAGATGGAAACTGGCTTACCGGAATTCCTTTTTGGGATAATGCACGGTTGGGGGATCAAAGCAAAATGCCTGATAGCATCAAGCATAATAAGGCGCATAATAAACTCTTTTGCCTTCCGCTCATTTTGGGAATTCTCGGTCTTATTTATCAATATAAAAAAGATAAACAGGATACTCTTATTGTGGGCTTGCTCTTTTTCTTTACAGGCATAGCAATCGTTTTGTATCTTAACCAGGCGGGCAATCAGCCACGTGAAAGGGATTACGCTTATGTGGGTTCATTTTACGCCTTCGCAGTATGGATTGGGCTTGGAGTATTATATGTAAAAGAACTATTTGAAAAGTTTGCCAATAATAAAATTGCCAATTATGCTTCGGCCGGATTATGCCTCCTTGCAGTACCAGTATTGATGGGCAGCCAGGAGTGGAACGATCACGATCGCAGCCACAAAGTTCTTGCACGTGATTTGGCAATAGATTATTTAGAAAGCTGCGCGCCAAATGCGATTCTTATTACGTTTGGCGATAATGACACATACCCGCTATGGTATGCCCAGGAAGTGCAGGGCATTCGCCGGGATATCAGGGTGATTAATTCCAGCCTGATGGGAACGGACTGGTATCTTAACCAATTGCGTTATAAGGTAAATCAAAGTGACCCGATAGATGTTATATGGACTCCTGATCAGATCATGGGAAGTAACAGGGATGCCATATATTTTTATCCGGACGCTCCGGGGGCGAAAGTGGACCAGACAAAACCAATGGATCTCTATACAATGATGAAAGATTATGCCGGAAGCGATGATCCAAATCGAATGGTGGCAAATGGTGACGATTATTTGAATATATATCCAACGAAAAAAGTAGAAGTTCCGGTTGATACAAATTTTGTAAGGCAAAATGGCACGGTTAACCCAGGAGATAGTGTGGTAAGCGAAGTTGAATTTGATATTCCCAAGAGTGCTTTAGGCAAAAATGAAAGTGCCATATTAAATATAATAGCTGCCAACAAATGGAAAAGGCCAATTTATTTTACATCGCCTTATGATGAACTCGGATTTCAAAATTATTTAAGAACGGACGGTTTAACCTACAGATTGGTTCCGGTAAAAAACAGTGAGGTAAACCGTGACTGGGCTTATGATGTTATGATGAAAAAATTTGCTTTTGGCAATGCAAACGTTAAAGGCGTTTATTATGATGAAGAAAATCGCAGGCATTTAAATACTATAAGAATGCAGTATGCACAGGTTGCCATGAATCTCGCCGACCATAACAGGAAAGATGATGCAAAAGAGATGCTTGAGAAATGTGACAAGATGATGTTGCAGGAAAATTTCCCTTATGGCCTTGTATCACGCCGTCAGCAACAGGACCAGATTTCAGGGCAGTTCCTGTTAGCAGCATACAAAGCCGGCGATACGGTATTGGCAAAAAAGGTTTCTGAATCGCTGCGTAAAGATCTTGAACAACAAATAACTTATTTTAATAGTTTGGACGATAATAAACAACAAGCCCTTGCTTATGAAAATCAAATTGTTCAACAACTCTTACAGCAATTACAGGGCATGGAGCAGTATTTCAAAAATAATCCTGCAATAAACCCTGAAACAAGCGCCCCGGTTATTAATAACGTTCCTGCACCAAAAAAGGAAAAGCAGGCTAGCGACAAAACACAATAATTTTTTTGAATAAATTAAAATCCCGGTTAGCTTCAGGCAGCCGGGATTTTTTTATTTAACAATCAAACTAATTATTAAAATAAATTGTTTAGTAATTTGCTGTAGATTAATTCGTGAGTACCCTTGGTCTGCCGCTTCATATCATAAACCAAAGTTTATAAAATAGTTACCTTAGATTAATCTTAGTACCTTATTTCTGATGTAATCTATTTCAGGCAATTTTGAAATCTTACATCGCTAATTTAAAAATACCATCATGCGAGGACATAATTTTTCCAGATACGACCCTAATGAAAATAGTAAGACATCTTTCGAAAAGCTCCTGGATATTTTCATGCAATTGCTTACCTACACAAATGGAGATGTAGGAGAAGCATTAAGCTGGTTGACAGAACTTGATAAAGAGTATAAACTTACCAATGATGAATATGGGATGGGCGATTTTATTGAAGACCTCAAGGATAAAGGATACATTGATGAGAACCGACAGAATGGTGAAATAAAAATTACTCCCAAAACCGAGCAGGGAATTCGCAAGAGAAGTTTGGAGGAAATTTTCGGGAAATTAAAAAAAACCAAGCAGGGAAATCACAACACTTTCAAACCGGGTGGTGGCGATGAAATAAATCCAGAAACGAGGCCATTTCAATTTGGCGATACATTAGAACAAATTGATTTTACAGAATCCATTCGTAATGCACAGATCAATCATGGCATAGATAGCTTTACCATGCACGAAGACGATCTTGAAATTCGTGAAACAGATTTCAAGGCGCAAACTTCCACAGTTTTAATGATTGATATTTCGCACAGCATGATTTTGTATGGCGAGGACAGGATAACACCTGCAAAAAAAGTTGCTATGGCGCTGAGTGAATTAATCACAACCAAATATCCTAAAGACACGTTGGATATTGTAGTTTTTGGAAATGATGCATGGACCGTTGAAATTAAAGATTTGCCTTATCTGCAGGTTGGCCCTTATCACACAAATACGGTGGCGGGACTTCAGCTGGCCATGGATTTATTAAGAAAAAGAAAAAATCCCAACAAGCAGATTTTTATGATAACTGATGGCAAGCCCACTTGCTTAAAAATTGGAAAGCGATATTATAAAAATAGTTTTGGGGTTGACAGAAGAATATTAAACCGTTGTATGAATCTTGCTGCGCAATGCAAAAAATTAAAAATACCTATTACAACATTTATGATAGCAAGCGATCCATACCTCCAAAGATTTGTTACAGAATTCACTGAAACCAATAATGGTAAAGCATTTTTTGCATCTCTCGACAGGCTTGGCGCGTTTATCTTTAAAGACTTTGAAAGCGGTAAAAGAAAGACGGTGTATTAAATCTATTTGTGCATTTAAAGAAATGTTTCTAAATGGAAGTTTTAATCTAAAATTTAAATTCAAAAAAAATTAATGGACATACAAAAAATAAAAACCTTAGGCGAATTAAAAGACAGCAGCTACAAACCAAGGTCTATAAAAGAAGAACTGCGTGAGAATCTTATAAAAAAAATAAGTAAAAAAGAAATTACATTTCCCGGTATTATTGGTTACGAAGATTCTGTAATTCCTGATACGGAAAGAGCATTACTGTCGAGGCATAACATTTTGTTTCTCGGATTACGTGGACAGGCAAAAACCCGCATGGCAAGGCAAATGACCGATTTGCTTGATGAATATATTCCAGTGATACAAGGCAGTGAAGTAAACGATGATCCTTTTAAGCCACTGAGTAAATACGCAAAAGATTTGATTGCAGAAAAGGGAGACGATACACCAATTGAATGGCTTCACAGAAGCAAACGCTACGGAGAAAAACTGGCAACCCCCGATGTAAGCGTTGCCGATCTTATCGGCGATATCGATCCTATAAAAGCTGCTAATTTAAAATTAAGTTATGCTGATGAAAGGGTAATTCATTATGGAATTATTCCAAGAAGCAACCGCTGCATTTTTGTTATAAACGAATTACCGGATTTGCAGGCCCGCATCCAGGTTTCATTATTTAATATTTTGGAAGAAGGCGATTTACAAATAAGAGGTTTTAAATTAAGATTGCCTTTGGATATTATGTTTGTGTTTACAGCTAACCCTGAAGACTACACGAACAGGGGAGCAATTGTAACCCCTTTAAAAGACAGGATAGAAAGCCAGATACTTACACACTATCCCATTACCATGGAGACTTCCTTATCAATTACCGAACAGGAGGCAGGCATTCATGAAGATCAGTTAAAAAGAATACAAGTTAGCGATTTGGTAAAACGTTTGATAGAACAGGTTTCATTTGAAGCACGTGGCAGTGAATACGTTGATAAGAAAAGTGGTGTATCTGCAAGGCTTACTATTGCCGCTTATGAAAATGCAGTAAGTTCCGCAGAACGCAGGGCGATTATTAATAAAGAAAAAGAAACGCAGGTATGGATTAGCGACCTCGTTGGCATTATTCCATCTATAACGGGGAAGATTGAACTCGTATACGAAGGAGAACAGGAAGGCCCTTACCAGGTGGCTTATAATTTAATGGAGAAAGCAATTCGCACACAATTCGCAGCGTTTTTCCCCAATCCTGAAACATTTAAAAAAAGAAGAAAAGACAGCGGAGCGGATGAAAATCCTTATAGAGCAATCATCCGCTGGTTTGATTCCGGCAATCATTTAAATCTTTTATTCGGATTAAAAGATGAAGAGAAAATTCAAATGCTATATAAAGTAGATGGATTGTTTGGCCTGGTAAAAAAACATTTTCCAACGGCCAATGCGAAAGAAAATGCATTGCTTATGGAATTTGTTTTGCATGGACTTTCCTCGTATTCACTCATAAGCAAAAAAGTGGTAGAAGGAAAAATAGAATTTAAAGATCTGATGGGAAGTATGCTCAACTTCAGCCCTCAATCTTTTAGAGATGAAGAACTGGATGACGATGATTTTAAATAAAAAAAGTAATAAAGCCGGGATAAAACCCGGCTTTATTATTTTAAAAATTATGACCAAAACCAACATAGTACGACGTTGCATACTCGCCCTCAAAAAATAAAGGGCTAATGCCTCCCCTGAAAAAAAATCCGCCGCGTGTAGGTTGATAACGGTAACCCGTATTGATATGAAAAATAACACCACTTCCGTTACTGGTCCCGGAATCAAAAAAATCTGTTGCTGTTGCTGAAACAAAAGTAGCGCCACCTGCAATCTCTAAAAAATGAGAGTTGCGTCCAATTAAATAATTTAAGGAAGCCGGAATTGAAAAAATGCTTATTCCACTCACACCATAAAATCCTACTCCGGCTGCAAAGCCAAACCCATTTACTTTTTTTAAAAATCGTCTGTCATATTGAATAGATAAAAGCGGGCCTGAACCACCAATTAAAAAATAAACTGCCTGGGGTGGTCGGTCAGTCACAATGGTTTTTTGATTTCTTGAAATTTCTCTTAAACGTACTGTATCTTTTTGTGCAAAAAGGATCCCAATACAAAGTGTTAACATTAAGGTTAAATGCAATTTTTTCATAAAACAGTTTAGTTATGGAATTAAAGATATAAATCCATTTGAATAAATCAAATAATGTTTACTTCGGTTTCCAACGTTAGGCCAAACTTATTTTTAACTGATCTTTTTATTGCTTCGCTCAATTCTAAAATCTCACTCCCTTTTGCATTACCATAATTTATTAAAACCAACGCCTGCTTATCATAGCAGCCTGCATCGCCTTTGCGATAACCTTTCCATCCACATTGTTCAATAAGCCAGCCTGCAGGAATTTTAAACTTATGATCATTTATTGTATAGAATGGTACATCAATTTTAATTCGTTTCAATTCGTGTAATTCGTGTTCGTTAACCTCAAGGTTTTTAAAAAAACTGCCTGCATTACCAATTATTTTTGGATCAGGTAATTTTGACGTACGTATATTAATAACGGCATCAGATATGGCTTTGATGCTTAATTGCTCAACATGCATTCTTTTTAACTCTTCCTCAATAGCGCCGTAAGAAATATTATAATGAGGAATTTTATTTAACCGGAAAGTAACATCCAGTATAACAAATTGATTTTTATATTTCTTTTTAAAAACACTTTCCCGGTAACCAAATTCACAATCGTTTAAAGTAAAATTTATTATTTTATTTTCTTTGTAATGATAGGCTTCCAATGAATAAAAAACATCTTTAATTTCTACACCATAGGCACCAATATTCTGCATCGGCGATGCACCTACATTACCGGGAATCAAAGAAAGATTTTCGACACCTGCAAAATTTTTATGAATACAATGCAATACGAATTGATGCCAGTTTACACCGGCTCCCACTTTTACATATACATATTTTTCTTCTTCATGAATTGTTTCAATTCCATCTATTTCATTTTTTAAAACAAGGCCATCAAAATTTTTTGTAAAGAGTATATTACTTCCTCCACCTAAAAAAAGAACGGCCTCATCTTTATAATCGTTTGTTGTATGAAAAGTGTTTTGCAAATCATTGACTGAATTAAATACAGCAAAACTCTTTGCGTAGGCATCAATGCCGAATGTGTTATAATCTTTGAGCGAATAGTTTTTAAAAATTTGCATCGATCAATATAAACAATTTATTAAACAGGATCCACATCAGGAATTATTATAACACTTCTAAATCTTTTATCAGCTTTCAAAAGATTTATATAATTATTGATTACTTTTTTTTGATCCTGAATGTGACCTGCATCTTTTGATAACTTAATTAAAATTTCCATCAGGTACATGCTACGTACTCTATTAATTACAGGTGCAGCAGGCCCAACTAAACCTGGAAAATATTTTTTTAAAGAATTACCAAGTATATCAGCTGCATCATGTGTAGTATCCTTTAGTTTATGCTTTAAAGTTAATTTTATAAGCCTGCTGTATGGCGGATAAAAAAATTGCTTCCTCATCGCAATTTCATTTTCATAAAATTTTTCATAATTATGTTCCTGTAAAAACAACAGTACAGGATGATTAATTTTTGAAGCCTGTATCAAAACAAGGCCCTGCTCTTTTTTTCGTCCTGCTCTCCCACTCACCTGCTCCATTAATTGAAAGGCACGCTCATTCACTCTGAAGTCTGCAAAGCTCAACAAGCCATCCGCATCTAAAATACCAACAAGACTTACTTTTTCAAAATCAAGTCCCTTAACAACCATTTGTGTTCCTGCGAGAATATCGATACGATGTTGCTCAAACAATTTAATTAAAGTATCATGTGCATTTTTTCCTTTAACTGCATCTACATCCATTCGTGCAATCCTGTTATTAGGAAAATCCTCAGTAAGCTCTTCTTCGATTTTTTCGGTACCGAAATTTTTTTCAATCCAATTAACACTGCCGCATGCGGGACATGCCGGAAGCTTAGGGTAAGTATTGCCGCAATAATGACAATGCAGTTTATTTGAAAATTTATGCAGCGTTAAAGTAACATCACAGTTTTCACATCGCGGAATAAATCCACAGGTGCCGCAAATTAAAAATGGTGCATAGCCCCGCCGGTTTTGAAAAAGAATTACCTGCCGGTCATTCGCCAAGGCCTCTTCAATTGCGGCTTTTAGCTGAGGAGAGATCATCACTTTGCCTTTTTTAGCAGCAGCAACTGTTCTTGTATCTATAATTTTTATTTCAGGTAATTTAATGCCCCCATATCTTTCATCAAGATTCACTAATGCATATTTGTTTTTCAAAGCATTGTAATAACTTTCAACGGAAGGTGTTGCACTTCCCATTAAAACTTTAGCTTTAAAAAGTGATGCATAAAAAATTGCCGTATCCCGTGCATTGTATCTTGGCGCTGGCTCCTGCTGCTTAAAAGAAGGATCATGCTCCTCATCAATAACTATTAGCCCAAGACTTTTAAATGGAAGGAATAGTGCACTTCTTGCTCCTAAAATAATTTTTAATTCCCCGGTTTTTATTTTGTTCCAAAGTTCTACCCTTTCATTATTATTAAACTTTGAATGATATATTCCAATGTTACCTCCGAAATTTATTTGCAGTCTTCGGATAATCTGTGCAGTTAGAGTTATCTCAGGCAGCAGGTACAATACCTGTTTCCCCTCGTTAATAAACTTTTCAATTTGTTTGATGTACAACTGCGTTTTGCCACTGCTGGTAATTCCATGTACCAGGCAAACATCTTTGGTGTTAAAGGCAATATCAATTTCACTCAATGCCTTCTTTTGTGATTCATTCAATTCAAAACTTATATCACTTTTTTTAGGCAAACTTTTCAACCGGTCAACACTTCTCTTTTCAACCAACAAAATATTTTTATCAGCCAGGCCTTTCAATTGGGCAACCGAAGCGCCCGATTTTTTTAAAAGCTCAGATTGAGAAACTTCGCCTTGGGTTTTTATTAAATGCAGGAAACTTAATAACAGTTCCATCTGTTTAGGAGCTTTAGAATTGTTTAATAATTCACTAAGCTTTTCATCATTATCATAATCGGGATTTAATACAATATAATTCTCTTTCTTTTCTTTATACTTTTCGTTAAATGCTTCCCATACAAAGCATACCCTTTTATCAATAAGCCGTTTTATTATTGGATACACATGAATCGTATCCGTTACTAATTGTACTTCGGCTAACTTTAATTCTTTTTTTATCAACAATGCTTCTGCTACCAGATATTCTTCATTATCAAGCTGAGAAAAATCATCGCCATATTCCTCATTATAAATTAAAATAGTTTCGCTGCTTAATTTTAAATGTGTTGGCAGCGCTGCAGCCATAACTTCACCCTCACTACACATATAATAATCGCTTATCCATTTCCAAAGCAAAAGCTGCTGCGGATAAACTATAGGCTCATCATCAATTATATTAAGAATGTCTTTGGTTTCGTAAGCAGGTTTTAAATTACCTACTGATTTTATGATGCCTGCGTACTTTTTATTTTTTCCAAAAACTACCTCAGCACGGCAACCTGTTTTAATTTTTTTTTGAAGAAATGATGGAACAGAATAGGTATATGTTTTAGGAATAGCGAGAGGAAGAATAACTTCAATCCATAGATTGGCAACTTCGCTTTTTTCAAATAAATTTTGTTCCTGAAAATTTTCATTTATCATTTACACAAATATAAATTCAAACCATTAAAGCAGTTTCTATTTAATCCAACTTGCGTTGTAACGTTTTAATCCATCTTCCATTTGCCTGAAAATTTTTTCTTTTAGCATTGGAACATCGTTAATCGTTAGTCCGCTGGTAGAAGTTTCGGAAAGGTATACTGAACGGCATTTTCCGGGGTTCAGGGAAAAAATACTTTTATAATTAAGCCGGTCGTACGTATCTAAAAATAAGATAGGCTTTATTGGCATTTGTGTTTGTATGGCAATTTTAAAAGCTCCATCATAAAAATTTTTCAAAGGTTTATGTGTCATATTAAATGTTCCTTCCGGGCAAATAAACACTGATATTTTTTTATGCAAAAAATAAATAAGACTTTTTATACTCTGTGATCTTTTACCGGGGTTTTCCCTGTCAACCAACACAGCACCCTTTTTATAAATCGTGCCGAAGATGGGAACTTTAGTCATTTCCGCTTTTCCTAAAATACGTACATGCTGGCGCCTGATAGCTTTCATCATCATAGGTATATCGAGATATGAAATATGATTGCTTACAAAAATGTATTGTTTATTGGTATCATGCTTTTCTTCGTAAATATTTTTATAAGTAATGCCTGTTGCGAAAAAAAATGCATCTGCCCAAAACCGGGATATCTTATATAACACATTTCCACCTTTTATTTCATTTAACAGAAAGCTATATATAAAAAGGGGCAGTAACAGGAACATCAATACCAGGAAAATTAAAAATCCATAAATACTAAAAATTAAGCGGAATATTCTACTTAAACTACTCACTTTAAAAGGTTTAAATCACAAAAAAATAACAAGTTACACATCGTATAAAACCAGCAATTTCGCACATATAAGAACGGAATTTAACCTAAAATCCGAAAAATAGGCGTTAGTTGGGATTTTAATAGAAAATTTTATTCATAAATCCCTTACATTTGCACTCCAAAAATTTGGAATTTATGTTTGCAGTTATAAAAATCGCCGGTCAGCAGTTTAAAGTTCAGCCCGGTCAAAGCTTATACGTACCTCATTTGACAGGTAAATCAGGAGACAAGGTTGAATTTTCTGATATTCTTTTGCACGACAGCGAAGGAAAAATTTCTGTTGGCAAAGATGCAAAGGTTACTGTAAAAGCAGAAATAGTAAATGACCTTATTAAAGGTGAAAAAGTTATCGCCTTTAAAATGAAAAGAAGAAAAGGCTTTAGAAAAAAGCATGGTCATCGTACCCAATACACGCAAATAAAAGTTACAGACATAGCATAATAAAAAATTGTGCAAATAAATAAATGATATTAATTTTTGATGGTATCATTTTAATAAATAATAATTTTTAATTTAAAATTATGGCTCATAAAAAAGGTGAAGGCTCGGTTAAAAACGGCCGCGATTCACAAAGCAAAAGATTAGGTGTAAAAATTTTCGGCGGACAAGCAGCTACAGCAGGAAATATTATTTTACGTCAACGCGGAACAGTTTATCATCCTGGTAAAAATGTTGGACTTGGAAAAGATTTTACCATCTTCGCAACTACTGATGGAGTTGTTGAATTTAGAAAAACAAAAGGCGATAAGACATTCGTTTCTGTAAATGCAGTTGAAGCTTCTGCATAAAATTTCATAAATAATTTTTGGCAGTTAAAAAAATGTTTTTATTTTTAATTATTATTTACTAACAATTAAATTCTAAAAACATGGCAATGGCAAAAAAAGCCGCTAAGAAAGCTGCTCCTAAAAAGGCTGCTAAGAAAGCTGCTCCTAAGAAAGCTGCTAAGAAAGCTGCTCCTAAAAAAGCTGCTAAGAAAGCTGCAAAAAAGAAGTAGTAACTTATTTCAAAGCAGAATACTACTAAAGTCCCGGATTTTTTCCGGGACTTTTTTTATTTTTTAATTCTTACTGAAACCCATACTGGCGAAGGCTTTCAGGCCTTTCTAAATTTTTGTTCAAAAAAAACATCAGTAATTAATTCACGATTTCTACATTTGAATTATGGATAATTATGAAATATCAAAGCAGTTTTCATTGCTTTCGAAGCTGATGGAAATACATGGAGAAAATAGTTTTAAATCAAAAACTTATTCCATCGCTGCATACAAAATTGATCAACTAACGGTTGAGCTACAAATGCTTTCCGATGATAAAATTTTTTCAATTAATGGCATAGGTGAAGCCATAGGAAAAAAAATTTTGGAGTTAAATAAGACAGGAAAGATGAAAAGTCTTGATGAATTACTATTAAAAACTCCTGAAGGAATTTTAGAAATGATGAAGATAAAAGGTATCGGTCCAAAAAAAATAGCCATCATATGGAAAGAAATGAATGTAGAAAATATCGGGGAACTTTTATATGCCTGTCATGAGAACAGGTTGTCACTTTTAAAAGGCTTTGGAAAGAAAACACAGGATAATGTTATTGAATCAATAGAATTTTTTTTAAAGCAAAAAGGTAATTATTTATATGCTCAAGTGGAACAACTTGCCATTGATATGGAACAGATGCTTTGCAAAATTTTTGCATCTGATAAAATAAAAATTACAGGGTCATTTGCAAGACAAAATGAAACTGTTGATGAACTTGAATTTGTAATCCCTTTCTCCAATAAAATTATTTCAGAAAGAATTGCGGGCCTGCCAGAGTTTTATTTTTTAGAAAGCAATGATGAATTTTTTATTTACAAATACAATGACGGAATAAAAATAAAACTGTACTCAGCTAACGAAAAAAATTTTATACAAAAGGTTTTTGAAACAACAAATACCATTGAGTTTAATGAGGCCTTTAATAAATTATTTAACCCGGCGGAAATTGAGAAAGCTAATAATGATGAAGAAATATTTAAAACTGCAGGATTACAATATATTCTTCCTTCCTTAAGAGAATCCGGAAGCATAATAGAATTTGCCCGGGGAAAAAAGATACCTGCGTTAATTCAGCCTGGGGATATAAAAGGAATTATTCATTGCCATAGTAACTGGAGTGATGGCTCCAACACACTGGAGGAACTTGCCGAAGCTTGTATATTGAAAGGCTATGAATATCTTGTAATCAGCGACCATAGTAAATCGGCTTTCTATGCGCAGGGACTTAATGAAGAAAAAATAGCGGCTCAACACACTTTAGTTGATGAACTCAATTTAAAACTGGCGCCATTTAAAATTTTTAAAAGTATTGAAAGCGACATTTTAAATGATGGCAGTCTTGATTACAGTAATAATATTCTTTCCACGTTCGACCTGGTTATAGCTTCTGTGCATTCTAATTTAAAAATGAATGAAGAAAAAGCAATGATGAGATTAATAAACGCTATTGAAAATCCTTATACTACAATTCTTGGTCACATGACCGGGAGATTATTATTGAGCCGGAAAGGATATCCCGTTGATCATAAAAAAATAATTGACGCGTGCGCTGCGAACCATGTTGTGATTGAAATAAATGCGCATCCACGCAGGCTCGATATGAGCTGGAAATGGCTTGAATATGCGTTGAATAAAAATGTACAGGTTTCCATAGATCCGGATGCTCATGCTATTGAAGAATTTTCAAATACACGCTATGGCGTGTTAGTTGCGCAAAAAGGAATGGTTACTGCTCAAAAAAATCTTAGCAGTTTTAATTTAAAAGAATTTGAAAGCTTTCTAAAAGAAAATAAGGAGAAGAAAGCTTTGACATGAAATTAAATTATGAATTTACTACAGGAAGTTCTACGAAGAAAATTGTCCAACTGCCTTCTTTTGTTTCAAACCAAATTTTTCCATTTAATTTTTCAACAATTCCTTTGCACATAGCAAGCCCAAGACCCGTACCCGAAGTTTTCGTTGTGAAATTGGGAATAAAAATTTTACTATACATCTCCGGGGGTATCCCGTTTCCATTATCTTTTATCGAAACTATTACGTGATCTCCGCTGAGATGACTCTCTATTTCGATTATTGCTTTTCTTGTTTCAGGAACAGACTGCACTGCATTTTGCAGCAGGTTTGTAAACAGCCGGTTGATTTGTGTTTTATCAGCTTCAACTAATATTTCATCATCGTATAAATTAGTATTTATTTTAAGTTTTTCATTTGCTGAATAAAGTGATGCAATACTTATAAGAGTTCGATTAATATCAAAAAGTTGATTTTTAGAATTTCCCAGGTTTGCAAACTGTGCAAAGTCACTCGCAATCTTCGATAAATGTTCTATCTGTTCAAGTAAAATATTAGAAACATACAATGATATTTTTTTCACGCCCGGCGAATTATTATCTATCGCCATTTGAAGATATTGCAGATTAAGCTTCATTGGCGTAAGTGGGTTTTTAATTTCATGAGCTACCTGTCTTGCCATTTCACGCCACGCTCCTTCCCTCTCGCTTTTAGCTAACAACTGGGCACTTACATCGAGCTTTCTAACCATCTTATTATACTCATTAACCAGCTCGCCAATTTCATCCTTGCGTGTCCAAATAATTTCTTCGTTTGTTTTTTCAAGATTTATTTCTTTCATCTTATTACTTATAAGAGAAAACGATCTTGTAATTCTGTTGGTGATAAACAATGCGATAATGCCGGCAATAAGAAAAATAAAAGCATTCAGGTTAATAATTGTTACAAGGAAATTTGAAATTTCATCCTGCAGGTTGCTCTGCGATTCGAAGTAGGGAATATTAAGGTAAGCGTATTCTCTGCCAGTCTCATCTCTTACGGGCACATAGTTGCTCAGGTATTCAAGACTGCCAATTAATTGTTCCTGCGAGTACTGCACATCTTTTAATTTATTTAAATGATAAAAAGCGACCGGGTCCATTTTTTCGCTTACAATTCCTTTTTTATAAGGTAACGGCAATGACGAAACTTTAAGATCTCCATTAATATCGTAAAGATTAATATCTGCTGCATGAATACCTGCAACGCGGTTAATAGTTTCATCTAATTTTTCATTCGAGACTGAATCAAAATCCATCATTTGTGTTTCCGCAGTTGACATTGTGTCTATCGAATTGCGAATTTCATTTTCCATTACATGAATTGTACGGCTAAGCTTTTCACGATTGTTGCTATGATAGCGGCTTATAAAAAAAAGTATCGTGGTAATACCAATTACTAAAAAAGAAAAGATGCTGATCATTATAATAGTACCATGCACCTGGTTGCGTATCGTAAACTGCCAGAAGGACCTGAAATTTTCTGATTTTATTTTACTCCCCAATATTTTATTTAAAAAATTAAAGAGCACTGTGATAACCAAAAAAGAGCAAAACAGGTAAGCGAATAAAGTGATTGATTCAATAAAAAAATCATCTTGCCTTGCTATAACTATTACTTTATCTTCATTAGCCTTATACCAAAGCTCTTCATATCCATTTCTATTTACTATCTTAAACTCATTGTAAGTAAACGCACCGGGATCTATCATTGTTGGAAATGGATAATCATTATTACTGCTGCTAAGTTGGTTATCGTTATAAATAGCAAACGCATATACCGATGAGCTTTCTATAGAATTGGTGCTGCCTTTGGAAAATAGCTCCGGGTATAACGCATCGCTTTTATACTTTTTAGGAGTAGAAACGATAAAAATATATCCTTTCTTTTTTCCTGTTGTATCAACAATTTCTTTTTTACTGATGTAATTAAAACGATCGTAAGAAATGTCGTAATAATAAAGATCCGGTATCTCGGTTTTCTTTCCCTGCGTTTGTATTATAGCATTAAGTGAATTAAAATTTGTGGAATCTAAATTATAAAGTGGCGCTTCACTTGAGTCGAAAGTATAAATGCGTGTGTCATATTTATTAAGATATCCTGAAAAATTTTCATTGATGAGGCTGTCTTTTAAAAACCTGTTTTCATTAGGTTTTTTAAACCTGTTGAAAATTCCCAGCAATGCTTCATTATTGAAATCGCTAAGAATAATACTTATGATTCTTTCACCCGCAGGGTCTGCCCTGTTAGCAATATTTTCAGCAAAATGCTTTCTTTGTTCCAATTCCTTTTTCCGGTTTTGTATAACTATTGCTGCAGTAATTGAAACAGAAAAGAAAAAGAGCCAGAATATAAAACGGGAAGATATAAGATTGTAAGTATCTATGGCAAGTGATACTTTATTAAGCAGGTAAATGAAAAATAAAAGCCAGGCAAGCAGGCTGAGGTTAAAAGCAACGGAGGTTGAATGAAACATTACCGTTAAAAAAACCAAGCCAATAACCGCAATAAAAACATATAGTATAAACCAATGATTCTCTATAATCCTTTTTATCGGATACATTAGAATCTGGATAAGAAAAAAATATCCCGTTGCTACACAACTCAATACTATAAAACCAACAACACTATAAATATTTAGCGTGAAAAAATTTATTACATCAAATGAAATTTGTGAATCTGAAACGAGGCTTCTTACGATATTGCCGCATGAAATTGTAATAACAATCATCAAAAGAGAGATAATGCCAATGACTCCGTATTTTTTAAGTTTGGTATCGAAATACGAATCGACATATTTAAACTGGTAATGAACTCTTATGAAAAGCACAACCCATATAAATAACAGCGAATTTATCAGCAGATCGCCAAGAGAGTGAAAAACAATGTTGGACCCATACACATCAGAGCTAAAGAGCTCAAGCTGTTTAAAGTTTAATGGTATGGGTAAAAAGTAACTTAAGGTTCTAAGTATAATAATAGAAATTATTAATACTGAAAAAGCAGGCCAGAATCCTTTTCTTTCATAATAAAACCTAGCAAACTTTTGTATAAAAAAAAGAACCAAAATACCGGCCAGAATTCTTAATAGTATCGAAATAATATTATCACGGGTTATTACATTATATTTTATTTGTTTTAAATAAAAGAGCTTATTCCCGTTAATATCTTTAATAGCAATATTTGTTGGCACCAAGCTTACGTCGTAAGCATCCTGGATATTATCGACCGCAATAAATGAATTGATAAGGTATTTATTTACGATATAATAATTCCATTTAACCGGTATCAATGACACTATTTCATACAGTAACCCGTTGCTGTTTTCGTATGATTTTTTATTAATAACATACCACCCGTTTACCAGTCGTTTAAAATATCTTCCATCCGGTTTATCCAGCACTGTTGAATCAGGCAAGATAACCTGAGTGTTCCAAAACACCGGCTGGGGCTCGGCAAACGGTGTTATTTTATAAATAAAAATGAAATAATCTTTATTTACAAAATCATTAATTTCCTTCTCGCTGTAAGAGCGGTTAATAACTTTATTTATTAAAGCAGTGTTATTAAAAAAGTCATCACTCCTTCTTTGATTTTTATTAATATTCCTTTGAATTCTTCTTTGAACAGCATTAATAGTAGATGTTCCGCTCCAGTAATTATCTATGATAAATGAAATAGTAAACAGCCATGCCGATGCGAGAAGAAGATACCCGTTTCTTCCAAAAAAAGTATTGGTGTTTTTATTAAAGATAGAGTTCACAGTTTTTGTTTCTTTATTTCATTCCACATTTCATCCATTTCTTTCAAAGTCATATTGCTAAGGTTGTGCCCGCTTTTTGCAGCAGTTTCTTCCATCTTTGTAAACCGTTGAATAAATTTTTTATTAGTAATTTCCAAAGCATTTTCGGCATCCACATTTACAAATCTTACATAATTAATTACCGAAAAGAAAAGATCACCTGCTTCTTCTTCAATATGTGCGCTGTCACCTTCGTTTACGGCTTCCAGTAATTCATTCTTTTCTTCTTCTATTTTTTCCCAAACCTGTTCTTTGGTTTCCCATTCAAAACCAACCTGCTTTGCTTTCTCCTGCAGTCGCATGGCTTTTACCATGGCTGGTAACGATTTTGGAACACCGCTTAAAACAGATTTTTTTCCTTCACTCAATTTTATCTGCTCCCAATTTCTCTTAACTTCTTCATCATCTTTTACAGTTACTGTTCCATAAATATGCGGATGCCGTTTAATCAATTTCTCACATATATCATCAATAACTCCCTGCAACGAAAATTGTTTTTCTTCATCAGCAATTTTTGCATAGAAGATAATATGCAATAACAGGTCACCCAATTCTTCCTTAATTCCTTTCCAGTCTTTATCAGTTATTGCATCTGCAAGTTCAAAAGTTTCTTCAATGGTTTGCTGACGAAGGATATGAATAGTTTGCTTCTTATCCCACGGACATTTTTCACGAAGTTCATTCATCATGTTTACCAGGCGTTCTATTCCACTATTAATTTCGGGCATATTACATTACTTGGATTTCAAAAAAATAAGTCAAATATTCTTTAGAAAGAATGCCAGGCCGTAGACCCAGGTCTTTCAAAGAGGTGAAAAACTTTCCATCAAAATGAGGTATTTCACTAAAGAAATGTGAGATTAAATGCCAAACACTTTCCTTTGGTTCAATATTTTCCTGACCGCATTCGTGACAATATTTTCCGATTAATGTCGTTCCACAATTAAGGCAGTTTTTTTCATTTCGTTGGGGCAGATGAGACACTATACTACTGGCTTTAATAAATTATGGTTAAAAATAACAAACTAAATTTGCTTGCAGAATTATTCTGTTATTTTACAGATATGAAAAACAGCCAAAAAAAACGATCCAAATTTTCCTTGACGATGATCATAAAATCTTCAGCTTTTTACCTTTCCGTTTTACTGTTAGTGTGTATGTTTTCAACTTCGGTAAGTGGCCAGTATTACTACAAAGATATCTGGAACAATCAGCAATTGGTAAAGGAGTTCGGCATTCTTAAAACTGATAATTTAAAAGCCATAAAAATTAAAAGCTTTGAAGATGATAATCAGCCAAGCGAAGGTTTTTTTTGCGAAAAGAAAATTAACAAAAATTATACGCAGTCGCAAATGATTTCAAAATCGAATGTTACAGGACAATCATTATTAATATCAGATTATAACATTAGCGGTCAGCCAGTTAAAACAACTGAAGAAACACCAACAACAACAAGCGTTACTAATTATCAATACGATCAAAATAATCTACTTAAAACAATCCAAATTGTTACAAAAGGTGATGATGATTCTGACGGAATAACAGAAACTCGTGAATATTTTTATGATGAAAACAGAAGGCCGGTAAAAATGTTACGCAAGAAGGGAGATAATCTTATTGCTACCGTTCAGTTTGTAAGTGATGCTAACGGAAATATTATCGAAGAAGATGTGGAAGGAAATAGCAATGTAGATAAAAAATATTTTTACTACTATGATGATAAAAATAGGCTTACAGATGTTGTTCACTATAATGAAAGAGCTAAACGCCTGCTACCAAACTATATGTATGAATATAATGAACTCAACCTGCCTAAACAAATGATTTCTACAGAAGAAGGCGGAAGCAACTATTTTATATGGAAGTATACTTATAACGATAAAAATCTTCGCGAAACGGAAAAGTGCTTTTCAAAGGAGAGACGATTATTGGGAACTATACAGTATGAGTACAAATGATTTAAATTAAAAATATTTAGAAAAGTTAACGCTTGGTTAAACTCACCGGTTTTATTTATCTTGAATTATCCGACAGGCTTTATGAGAGTCTAATAATTATAAAAATATTTAAAATGAAAAATATTTATACATATATTTCTTTAATTATAGCTATGCTGTTAGCCTCATGCAGCGTTACTAATTATCCTCAAAGCAATTATAATTCCGAACAACCTGATATAACGTATCAACAATTTTATAACGATTTAAGCCCTTATGGCGATTGGGTTGATTATCAAAATTATGGTTACGTATGGATACCTAACGAAATAGGTTTTCGTCCCTATTATAACAATGGTCACTGGATTTACAGTGAATATGGATGGACCTGGGTATCGAATTATAATTGGGGATGGGCGCCTTTCCATTATGGCCGTTGGTTGTATGATTATGCCTATGGATGGATGTGGGTGCCGGGCTATCAATGGGCACCGGCATGGGTTTCGTGGAGAAGCGGAGGCGATTATTATGGATGGGCACCCCTTGGTCCCGGCATGGATGTAAACTCTAATTATGGCTCCAATATCCCATACGATTATTGGTCGTTTGTGCCTAGCCGTTATATTAATAGCCCCCGTATTAATAATTATTATGTGAACCGTCAACAAAATGTTACTATAATAAATAACACTACTATCATAAATAATACCCGGGTTATCAATAATAACAATGTCTACGTTACTGGCCCTTCACCCAGCGATGTAGAAAGGAATACTCATCAAAAGATAACTCCGGTAAGAATTATACAAAGAAATAAACCAGGAGAGGAACAGGTATCGGGTGATAAATTGACGATGTTCAGGCCGGTGATAAAAGATGTACCGCAGCAAACGCGGACTATTAGGCCGCCCAAACTGTCAAACCTGGATGAAGTTAAACTTCGTCGGGAAAGGTATGAAGGGGCAACTGATAAATTTCCTTCCAATGATAATAACAGGAAAGAACTGAATCCTGTAGACAGAGTGCAGGAACCGGATAACACACAAAAAAATAACCCTCCACTTATAATTAATCGCCAAAAGGAAGTTAGTCTCCCACAAAAAGCAATTAACGATCAGAAGGTTCAACCTAATCCAGGTAACATAAAAAATGAAAACAATAACCCGGATAATGAAAGAATACTTCGTGAAAAAGAGTTTCAGCAACGCATTCAACAACAAAAAGCTGAAAATGACAGACAACTTCAGGATAAAGTAAATCAGCAACGCATACAACAACAGAAAGCTGAAAATGACAGGCTAGTCCGTGAAAAAGAGTTTCAGCAACGCATTCAACAACAAAAAGCTGAGAATGACAGACAACTTCAGGAAAAAGAAAATCAACAACGCATTCAAAAAAATACGGACAAGAAAAATGAGCAGTTTAATAACAGGCGTTTTCAAAACCCTAATAACAATCAACCACCACAGGGAAGAGATAATCCGCCAGCCAATATTCGTAATTTGAATCGGCCGAATATAAAACCGCAAAATGACAATGTACAACCAATACAAAGAAATGCACCTGATAACAGGCCGCCGTTAAATAATCAACCTCCACGAATCAACGATAATCAAAAAGTAATTTCGCCACCGCAAGGTGATCCTCAAAGAAAAGAAAAGAAAGAATAACAAAAGGTATAAAGAAAAAATAAGCGGCTATTTGCCGCTTTATTTTTTTATAGACTACCAAAAAAGTCTTAATGGATAATAAAAAATTAATTTCACAACTTTGCAGGTATTATTAAAACCATTATGATAGAATTTTTAAAACAACCATGGCCCTGGTATATAGCCGGCCCGTTAATTGGCCTGATGGTTCCTTTATTATTAATATTGGGGAACAAAGCGTTTGGTGTGTCTTCATCATTACGACATATTTGTGCTATTTGTGTACCATTACGGATTCCTTTTTTTAAATACGATTGGAAAAAAGAAAGCTGGAATTTATTTTTTGCCGGAGGAATATTAGCAGGGGGAGTTATCGCAGGTTTGTTCCTGGCGAGTGGAAAGGCTATCGATGTGAACCCAAAATTAGTAAGCGAATTTTCAAAATATGGCATCACCGATTATCATTCATTAGTTCCTGCGCAGATTTTTAACTGGCAACAATTATTTACTTTGAAGGGATTTATCCTTATGGTTGTTGGCGGTTTTTTTGTGGGCTTTGGAACACGCTATGCCGGAGGTTGTACATCCGGCCATTCAATAATGGGACTTTCCAATCTGCAATTTCCTTCTTTAGTTGCAACCATTTGTTTTATGGCAGGTGGTTTTATAATGGCCAATTTTATTTTACCGTTTATTTTAAACCTATAAGAATGAATAATACAACAACTATAGAAACTATTGAAACCAATACCGATTTTGAAGTGCGTTCGCTGGATACAATGTGCGTTAATGAATCAACCCTGCAGCATCCGTGGTGGTATAATATTAAATATTTGATTACCGGAGTTTTGTTTGGAATCATTTTGGTAAAGTCCGAAGTAATATCATGGTTTAGGATCCAGGAAATGTTTCGCCTGGAAAGTTTTCACATGTATGGCGTAATAGGCTCGGCAGTTGTAACGGGCATTATTTCAATTTTAATTATAAAAAGATTCAATATAAAAACTATCTATGGAGAAAAAATAAATTTTTATCCCAAAAAATTTAATAAGGGTCAAATTTATGGAGGTTTAATTTTCGGGTTTGGATGGGCATTAACAGGCGCCTGCCCCGGACCTTTATTTGCATTAATTGGAACAGGTGCATTAGTAATTATAATTACTTTATTGAGTGCAATTGCAGGAACCTGGATGTATGGTTTATTGAGAGAGAAACTTCCTCATTAATTATCTTATTCTATGGGCAATTCATTTAAAGCTAAAATAATTTTCATTGTTGTTATTTTTTTTATTGCCGTTTTGAGCTCATTTCTGCCATCCTGTAAATCGTCTTTTGATAAGGAAACAATTAGTGATTCAATTCCCGTAGCTCCATGGTATGGATGGAATAAATACCAGATAAAACCTGAAGACACGTTAGTTAGATTGGGACATGATCTTATTGAAAATACATCTTATTATTTCGGGCCAAAAGGAAAAGTAGCAGCCATTACAAATGGAATGAATTGCCAAAACTGCCACATGCAGGGTGGCATAATTCCATGGGGAAACAATTTTAGCGCAGTAATAATCTCCTACCCAAAATTTAGTAATCGTAGTGGAAAAATGATGTCTATTTCGCGCCGCATAAACGATTGTTTCGAGCGTAGCTTAAATGGAAGTGCCATCGATACAAATAGCCACGAAATGCAAGCCATCATCGCTTATATGCATTGGGTTGGCGATGATGTGCCGCGTGGAAAAAAACCGTTAGGTTCAGGTATAATGAAACTTAAATATTTAGATAGAGCAGCAGACCCCGTCAAAGGTCAAATTGTTTTCATAAATAACTGTCAAAAATGCCATGGCAAAAATGGTGAAGGAAAATTTAATGAAGATGCTTCAGGGTTTATTTATCCGCCGTTATGGGGGCCAAATAGTTTCAATACAGGCGCAGGTTTTTACCGGATATCAAACCTGGCTGGTTTTATAAAAAATAATATGCCGTTTGAGGAATCGAATTATGAGCATCCAAAACTTACCGATGAAGAGGCATGGGATGTTGCCGCATTTATAGATAGCCAGCCACGACCACTAATAAAAAATAAAATAGATTATCCTGATATTTCTAAAAAGGAAATTGATAATCCAACCGGTCCTTATAGTGATACTTTTTCTGAATTACAACACAAGTATGGACCTTATAAACCAATAGCCGAAGCACTTCAGCTTAAAAAAAATATAGATTAACACATCTTTTTTATTAACGATTTGGTAATTCTTTTAAGAAGGCATTAGGTTTTAATTAATGCAACACTTCGCCTGTTTCGTTTAATTTTGCAAACAAAAAAATGATTTTATGAATATTATAGAAATGGAAAGAAAAACCGGCGATTTTGGTTTCCAGGCAAAAGATGAAAACGGAAATGTGGTACAATCAGATAGCAGCATAGAGAACGGGGGTAGTAATTATGGATTCAGGCCCATGCAATTGATTCTTGCGGGTCTGGGAAGTTGCAGCGCCATTGATATAGTATCGATATTAAAAAAACAAAGGCAAACGGTTGAAGATTTTAAAATTAAAATAGCAGGTGAGAGAGAAAAAAATAAAATGCCTTCTTTATGGGAATCAGTTGAAATTACATTTGAATTGTATGGAAATATAAATACAGAAAAAGCAAACAAAGCAGCTTCTTTATCAATGGAAAAACATTGTTCGGTTGCAGAAACACTTAGACGGGGAGGAACACAAGTTACCTGGAATGTAAAGGTAATTAATACCGAAAAAGCATTGGTGCAATGATATCATAAATACAATTACTTAGAATGAATATAAATTTCTTCAACCAACTTTTAAGCAAGCAGCAGCAAAAGGAAATTGTGCCGAGCAATGAGGTTATAGCATCGTGGGCATTAAATCTTATAGGTTTGTTATATCCTGAATTATCGATATCTTCTTATTCTTCAACTATTGAAATTGAAGAAGAATATAAACGACAGGAAACAGATCTTGTGAAGATTTTAAATGCAACCCGTGCCTGCAAAAATTGTAATAATGAAGAGATAGCACGGGTATTTTTTAAGAAGGTGCCAGATATTTACCGGGTATTAAATACCGATATTTATTCGTTACATACTGGCGATCCCGCGGCGAGGGTGGAGTTTGAAGTAATCCGTGCATATCCGGGTTTTTTTGCATTGTGTTTTTATAGAATTGCCCATGAACTATTAAAACTTGATGTCCCGCTTCTCCCCCGCATACTCACAGAATATGCTCATTCCAAAACCGGTATTGATATACATCCCGGCGCGTTAATAGGTGATCACTTTTTTATAGATCATGGTACTGGTATAGTTATAGGCGAAACTGCTGAAATTGGCAACCATGTAAAGTTATACCAGGGCGTTACTCTTGGCGCCTTAAGTGTTGATAAAAGTATGGTGTTTCAAAAGCGCCACCCTACCGTACAGGATCATGTAATCATTTATTCAGGTGCAACTATCTTGGGTGGAGAAACTGTTATTGGTCATCATAGCGTTGTCGGGGGTAATGTATGGCTTACTAAAAGTATTCCGCCGGGTTCATTGGTCTATCACAATCCTGAAATAACAGTCGTTGAAGGTAAAATCGTTAACTATTAAAAAAATATGGCTACAATTCTAGACACCGTTGGTAATACTCCGTTAGTTGAACTGCAACATTTGAATCAAAATAAAAATGTAAAAATCTTTGCCAAGCTGGAAGGCAATAATCCAGGCGGAAGCGTGAAAGACAGGCCCGCATTAAATATGATAAAAAGCGCTCTTGAAAGAGGAGACATCAACAAGAGCTCAAAACTTATTGAGGCCACCAGCGGAAATACAGGAATAGCTTTAGCCTTAATTGCAAAATTATATGGAATAGAAATAGAACTGGTAATGCCATCTTCATCTACCCGTGAGCGTGTGTTAACTATGGAAGCGTTTGGAGCAAAAGTAACTTTATTGGAAAGTATAGAAGCATGCAGGGATTATGCTGAAGAAAAAAGTGCTTCCGGCGATTTTTATTTATTAGACCAATTTGCTAATCCTGATAATTACAAGGCACATTATAAAACAACCGGGCCCGAAATATGGAAAGATACTAACCATGAAATAACTCATTTTGTAAGTTCAATGGGCACCACGGGAACTATTATGGGCTGCAGTATGTATTTGAAGGAACAAAATAAAGATATTCAAATTGTCGGTTGCCAGCCAACTGAAGAATCTTCTATTCCGGGTATAAGAAGATGGCCTGTTGAATATCTTCCAAAAATTTTTGATCCCTCAAGAGTTGACAGAATAATTGATGTATCGCAGGAAGAAGCAACTGTGATGACAAGAAGGCTTGCAAAGGAAGAAGGCGTTTTTGCCGGCATGAGTAGTGGTGGTGCAGCTTCTGCTGCTTTAAGATTATCTCAGGAATTATCTTCAGGTACCATTGTCTTTATTGCGTGCGACCGTGGAGACAGGTATTTAAGCAGTGACTTATTCGGATAAAATAATTTATAAAATTCCAAATCAACTCGTTAATAGTTCAGCCTTCTATAATTACTCGCTAAAGTTTATAGACAGTGAAACTTCACTACTAACTTTCCTATTATGTTTAATTGCAGGCGCCCAGGGAGGAGATCCTTTTAAAGCTTCAAAAGCCACTTTGTCAAAAGCGGGATTTAGTGGCAGGCTAACCTGTGTATCGCCAATTGTTCCATCCTCGTGAACGGTGGCTGTAACGGTAACAACGGCTTGGTAGCCACTTTTAAATTCATAACCGGGAGGGAAATATAAACGTTTAGTCAAATAATTATTCCAAGCTCTGTCTCCACCTACGAATTGAGCATTCCTATCAGTTGACGTAGTATCCGCCATCGGATTTCCTTCTTCATCAAAATAATTTTTATCAATTAATGTATCATGTTTATAAATTTCCAAGGCACTCAGTTTTCCATTTTTATGGAAATATTGCCACTTCCCCTCGTGTTGATTAAAATGAGTATACCTTCCTGCCGATGATGGATTTCCATTATCAAACCAAGAAATGTAAACCCCATCCCCACTTGCATCAAGGTTTAATGAATCTCTTGAAGCACCGTCATCATACCACCCTAATGAAATACCAACACGATTGCCGTCTTCATAATTTTCAGAATCTTTTATTGTTCTATCAGGAAAATAATACATCCACCTACCTGTTTTTTTACCATGTATAAATTTACCTACAGACTCTAAAGCTCCATTACAATAAAATTGGTAAAAAGTACCATTTGGTATTAAATCCTCCTGGTCTTCATACAATCCAGCCATCTGGAGTTTTTTTATACTCACAAAGTAATCAGTTTTGTACCAGCCCGAGTCTGTCTTTACTTCCAGTGAATAGTATCTTGCATCATCCGCCGGGCATTCCCGTCGATAATAATTATAGTAATGTTCAATTTTTTTTTGAGAGAAAGAAGTTGAATAAAAAAACACAGCTATAGGTACTAATAAAAATCTAAAATGCATATAATGAGCTTTGGTTAAAACGAAATCTAGTATAAGGCTTTTATCAGAATTTAAACTATTAATAAAATTTTAGTCAACCCTCATAATAACGTATGTCTCTTTTGTTTTATTTTGAGCTTTTCTCATCAATCAGATTATTTTTCTTAACATTCTCTTCGTTTGAAAACCATTTAAAATGCAAAAGAATTGAATATTTTTACAATCCGATAAATTCATATTTTATATAATTAAGTTAATTCATACTTAATTCAAAAATCCAACTTGTTTTTAAACATTTTATAGAACCTGATGCCTTTTACCTTTTCTCATCCTGCAATAGTTTTACCTGCTACCTCGTTGCCCAAAAAATATTATTCTCTAAGCAGTCTAATTATCGGCAGCATGACTCCTGATTTTGAATATTTCATCAGGATGAAAGATTACAGCCGGTATAGCCACACATGGTCTGGCGTTTTTTGGTTTGATGTTCCATTAGGATTGATATTGCTTTTTATTTTTCATAATGTAGTAAGAAATACTTTAATCGAATATCTACCATTTAGCTATAATGTAAGGCTTTCAACTTTTGAAAAATTTAACTGGAATCAATATTTCAAAAAAAATACAATCGTTGTTTTTATTTCTTTGCTAGCAGGTATTTCATCCCATTTGTTCTGGGATAGTTTTACCCACGACGGCGGCTTTTTTGCGGAAACCATACCCGTTTTAAACGACAACATTAATATTTTAAATCACAACATATCGGGTGCATTGTTATTTCAATATATAAGTTCGCTAATTGGCGCTATTGCAATATTAATTTTTATTTTAAAATTTCCCGAAGGGCATAAAACCAAACAGCCTAACATTCTTACGTTCTGGCTTGTTGTTTCATCCATTATGATGTTCATCTTAGCTATAAGATTATATCTCGATTCTTTGCTCAACCACCACGACCATGAAGATATAATTGTAACAATGATATCGGGAGCGCTAATCGGAATTTTATCGTTATCAGTTTTCATCAACGAAAACAAAAAAAGACAACTTTACAAAAAGCTGAATAGGGTAAGGAACAAGTAAAGTATTAGTTGATGCTACATACGATTAATCATTTTTCCTTCATCATTAATTTTTAAAAATCGTTGCAACACTCAAAAAAGTTTTATAATTTTTTACTTCTTTCAAAAAAATTATTATGCCCTACTTCGATTTTCATTGCCACCCCGGCCTAAAGCCAACTTTTTCAGATCAAAAAAACGCAATATCACCCTGGTTGTTTATTGACGCCAAACTTGCGATTTTTAAAGACATCAAAATAAGCATCAATCCTTTGTTTAATGAGGTGTTAAACTCCCAAAGCTGCCTTGGGCAATTATATAAAGGTCACGTAAAATTATTTGGCATAGCATTACATTCACCCGAAGCAAACATGGCAAAAGGGCTACTCGAAAAAAAAATCGTAAACAAGGGAGCTATTGCATTGCTAGATAAAAAGCGATTACAACTTATTAATAGTGGCAACCATTACTTCGAATTATTGAATGAAGACCTTCAAAGAATTACTGAATCAAAAGCTCCTGCAGATCTAAACCGCGCAGCATTAAAAATCATAAAAAATTCAAATGATTTTAATGAAGATGATCCGGACACCATTTTTGCGTTTCTTATTGTTGAAGGATTACATTGCTTCTTTGACGATCAAACAGCAACCAACGTTAAAGAAGTATTCACGAAAAACTTTGAAAGCTTTACGGATGCTAATACCATTTTTGCCATCAATATTTGTCATATACAGCAAAATTCATTTTGCAATCATGCCTATGGAATTCAATTTATAAATCCCGGATATTTTTTCCCAACAAGATGCGGAATTTCAACATGGGGATTTGAAGTTATAAAACGAATGCTTGAAAAAAAGATACTTACAGACATAAAGCACATGAGTCTTTTTTCGAGATGGCAATTATATAATTTATTGCGTGATCCGGCAGATTCAAATAAATACACTGCGCCGATTTTATGTACCCACGCCGGGCTTACCGGCCAACGGATGGAAAACCGGTTAAAATATATCCTTCGTGTACCCGCCGACGTTGGCCTGGTGTACGAGGTTGTTTATATGAAACCAAAAAGTCCTTACATAGATGAAGTATATTTCAATTGCAGCAGCATTAATTTATATGATGAAGATGTAGAGGCGATATTACTTTCAGGCGGCTTAATCGGTTTGTCATTCGACCAACGTATACTCGGCTTTGCAGATGAAAATGTGTTACGTGATGTAACAGTTCCACACGACGTGGAATATATAAGTGAACTGGAAGCAAACTTTTTTTTCAATGGCGTTAACCCATCAAACATGAAGCCCTGGACGGATGATACTAAAATATGGACCTCTGAAGATTTTGAAAATCTCGATCCTGCATTTGATTCCATACTTCATCCTCTATTTTTCCTAAACCAGGTAATTCACGTTTTAACTATTGCAAAAAATAACGCCAATATCGGAATACAAAAAGCAATGAAACAAGTTTGCCTTGGCACTGACTACGACGGACTGATTAATGCTATTGATAACTGCAAACATGTGGACCTGCTTGATGCTTTTAAAACATTAACCATCGCCAAAATGCCAAAGCTTTTGAATGATGCTAAGCTTGGTGATGAAGGAATCAATGTGAATGAATTCGCAGAAAATATTTTTTATAACAATGGCAAAAATTTTCTTCTAAACCGCTTGCGTGAAATAGGAAAATAGATTAATTGTGTGGGCAATATCTTTTGTTATGTTGAAATATTTTGTACACTTTCTTAAAACTTACAGCAATTTTTATTATATATAATAGCAAAACCAGCATTTGTTTTGAAACCAATTCCATCACAAGTCTTATTTTATATTCAGTACTTTTAGTTTACGTATGATTAATGATCATGAAATAAAAAATCTTTTTCCTTTATTTGAACGCAAGCTTTTGGAAGAAATTGAGAGTAATGCTGAAATAATAGAATATGAAGAAGGCGAAGACCTGATAAAGAGTGGACAGAATATTAAATCTACCATGCTCATTAAAAAAGGATTGGTAAAAATTTACAGGGAAGATGAAGATGGGAATGAAATATTTATGTATCATTTAGAACCTGGCCAGGCCTGCGCATTATCAATATTATGTGCGGTTCAACACAAAACCAGCGAAATAAAAGCAACAGCAGTTAAACCTACAGAAGTATATGCTATTCCTGTGCATTTAGTTGAGCAATGGATGAAAGAATACAAATCATGGTATCAATTTATTCTCTCAACTTACCGGTCGCGGTTTGAAGAATTATTGAATACAATAGATGCGATAGCTTTCAAAAATATGGATGAAAGACTGGTAATGTATTTAAAAAAGCATTCAGAAATTTCTAATAACAAAACAATTACCGTTACCCATGCGCAAATAGCAGCAGAACTTACCACATCAAGAGAGGTAGTTTCAAGATTGTTAAAAAAACTGGCAGAAAGAGGATTGATTAAAGTTAACCGGCAAAATATCGAAATCATTAATTTAGACTAACACTAACTGTGACATATATCACCATATTTTTAATAGATTAAAACCAAATTGCACGATGCAAATTTTGGGCTATTTTGCTTCTTTACTAATAGGTATTTCATTAGGGTTGATTGGCGGTGGCGGATCAATCTTAACTGTGCCGGTACTGGTTTATTTATTTAGTGTCAACCCTGTGTTGTCAACTTCCTATTCATTATTCATAGTTGGTTCCACAAGCCTCGTTGGCGCATTTAATAATTATCTTAAAGGGTTTGTACGAATAAAAACTGCCTTACTTTTTGGCATATCATCTATAACAACGGTGTTCCTTACACGCAAATTTTTAATACCACATATACCAGGGTATTTTGGCTCAATAGGTAATTTTAAAATAACAGAGTCCATTCTTGTAATGGTATTGTTTGCCATACTTATGGTGGCTGCATCTTTATCGATGATAAACGACAGTAATAAAAAAATAAAAACTGAGGACGTCAGCAACAAAAAAATAAATCTTCCGAAGCTGTTGCTCTACGGCATTGCAATTGGCTTTGTTACCGGGCTTCTCGGCGCCGGCGGCGGTTTTTTATTAATTCCTACGCTTGTACTTCTTGTAAAATTACCAATGAAAGAAGCCGTTGGTACTTCTCTCTTTATAATAGCATTAAATTCTTTAATTGGTTTTACAGGCGATCTTGGTCATTTTAATATTGATTGGATTTTCCTTTTCAAAATAACTGCAATTGCTATCGCAGGAATTCTTATTGGCGGAGCATTAAATAAAAAAATTCATGGAGACCACTTAAAGAAAGGCTTTGGATGGTTTGTATTGATCATGGGTATCTACATAATTATCCATGAAACGTTGATAAAATAATTTGAATCCGTGGCAAAAAGATTTCATTTATAATATTGCTTTCGGGCAATCTTGTGTTTGAAGAAAAACCAGGTATTATTTTTTATGAATATTACAATATAAAATCAAAAATGCTTTTTTTTATTCAGTTTTCAGATGTAAAGCCCTAGGTCTTACAAAAGCACGTAAGCCTGCGTGGGAAAGGGTTACGCCAAAGCCAGAGTGTTTTCTTCCACTCCAGGGAAGAGCAGCGCTCACCCTGTCACAACAATTCCAATAACCCGTTCCTGAATTTATGTGTTGCAAAATATTTTCCGCTCTTGTTTTATTACTGCTATAAACAGAAGCAGTTAATCCATATTCCGTATCCTGCATTAGCTGGATGGCTTCATCATCATTTTTTACTTTCATAATGCCAATAACCGGCCCAAAGGATTCATCTTTCATAACAAGCATTTCATGATTGACATTAGTAAGAATCGTTGGCTCAAAGTAATAACCTTTTCTATCAATTCGTTTTCCACCAATTAGTATGTTCGCGCCTTTTTCCAATGCATCTTTAACTTGTTCTCCCAAAACATTAAGTTGTTCTTTTCTTGTTAGTGGCCCAAAATAAATTCCATCTTCCGTCGGCAAACCGCTTTTCCACGATTTCACTTCCTTAACAAACTCCTCAACATATTTATCATAAATTTTTTCATTCACATAAATTCTTTCAACTGAACAACAACTTTGCCCGTTATTATAAAAAGCTCCGTCTGCAGTTGCCGCTGCAACTGATTTAATATCGGTAACATCCTCTGCAACATACAAAGGATCCTTTCCACCCAGCTCACACTGGCATGGAAGCATTTTAGCAGCTACTTTTTCATAGATATATTTGCCTGTTTTATAAGAGCCTGTAAAAAAATATCCATCGAATGGAAGTTCCAGCAGCAACTCTCCAACCTCTTTTGCACCAACCGCTACATGAAAAATATTTTCGGGTAGCCCTGCCTGTTGCAATAGCTTTTCAATTTCTAATCCTGTAAGCGTGGCATATTCAGAAGGCTTATACATAACAGCATTACCAGCCAGCAAAGCCGGAACAAATACATTTACTCCTACGAGATAAGGATAATTCCATGCAGAGATATTACAGATAACTCCCAAAGGTTCATAAGAAATTCTTTCTTCAAGCCCCTCTTCAAAATTCATTACTTCATCGGATAAATATTTTTCTGCATTACCTGTAAGCCATTTAATACGATTGATAACGCCATTAATTTCATTACGTGATTGTTGCAGTGGTTTACCAACTTCATTAGAAAGAGTAAGCGCAAGCTCTTCAATATTTCCTTTAAGAAGATTAGAAAACTTCTGTAGAACTCTTATTCGTTCCGGCAATGAAACCTTTTGCCAGGAAGGTTGAGCAGATTGTAATGATTGAATTTTTTTTTCTAAAGTTACTTTTGCATCCTCTTCAATTTCCCTGATGAGTTCTTCTGTTGCAGGGTTAATGATTTTCATAAATTATTTATTAAATAGTTTGCCGAACTGTATCTATAAAATTATGTTTAATATTTTTTGCAAACCTGCTTTGCTGGTTTTCCATTCTTTCAGGATGCCATTGTACCAACATCAGGAATGATTTTCCTTCCGGCTCTCTTCTTTCTATTCCTTCAATTATTCCATCCGGTGATAGTGCATTTACCACGAGATCAAAACCTGGCATATCCACACTCTGATGATGAGCACTGTTTATCTCACCCTTTTCTTCGCCAATAATTTTATATAAAGCTGAATTGGGATCAACGCTAATTAAATGTTTCCTGTCATCACCTTCTTTAAATTTACCATGGTTAAATTTTCCAAATGCGGGAATATCAGGAACCAATGTGCCGCCAAAATAAACGTTTACAATTTGTAACCCCCGGCATATTCCTAAAAGAGGTTTTTGATTCTCCTGAGTGTATTTAATTATTTGCCATTCAAATTCATCCCTCTTTTCATCAATATCTTTTGGGTTAACATAAGCAAGAAAGTCAGGTTGGTTATACAACCTTGGATTTATATCATTTCCTCCCGATAATATAATTCCATTACATTTTTCAACATCTTTAAAATTATCCAGTAGATAACTCAATTTAATTATTTGCACTCCAGGCTCATCTTTGAACCAGTTTTCATAATTAAAATATTTAGAACCTTCACTAATACCAATAACAATATTTTTCATCAATAAAATTTTAAAGTAAAAAACTCATCTTACAATGCGTTTAAATATAATTGTTTGAAATTTTCTCTGGTAACGGGTTTTGGATTATTAGGATGAGCAAAATCCGCAATAGCAAGATCAGCCAATGTTTCTATGTGTTCTTCTTTTACACCAATATCACCGAGTCTGTTTGGGATGTTTATTTTAGAATTTAACTCATGCAAATACTCAACAACTCCTTCCCCGTTTTCTTCTGTTAATTCGAGTGTTCTTGCTATTCGTTTAAATTTATGTTCAAATCCTTCAATATTGAATTCCATACCATAAGGAATATTCACAGCATTTGCCAGGCCATGATGCGTATCCAGCAATGAAGATAAAGGATGCGCTAATGAATGTACCACGCCTAATCCTTTTTGAAAAGCAACGGCTCCCATCAATGAAGCGATGAGCATTTTACTTCGTGATTCAACGTCAGGATTCTTTACTGCTTTTACCAACGACTGGTTAATTAATGAAATTCCTTCCAGGGCAATTCCATCACACATAGGATGTGGCATCTTTGCAAGAAACGCCTCCATATTATGGGTTAGTGCATCCATGCCGGTAGCAGCAGTAATAAACGGCGGTAATTCCATCGTTAATAACGGGTCAGCATAGACGATTTTAGCCAAAAGCTTCGGTGAAAAAAGGATTTTCTTTTGATGTGTTATCTCATCAGAAATGATAGCGCTTCTTCCGACTTCACTCCCGGTTCCGGCCGTAGTTGGGATAGTAATAAAATGCGGAACATCATTAGTAACATAAACATCACCACCAATAAGATCATCATATTTAAAAAGATCTTCACGATGATTTACTCTTAATACAATAGCCCTTGCAACGTCTAAAGCAGCGCCACCTCCTATTCCAATAACTGCATCACGATTTGTTGCATCATAAACATCTGTTCCATTATAAACGTCAGGCCTTATTGGATTTTTATGAATGTCATTAAATACCTCCGTTGAAATATTTTTTTTCTTGAGGTCAGAAATAATTTCTTTAAAAAAATCTAATTGAGCAACATTTCGATCGGTAACAATAAGAGGCTTTAATAAATCATTTTTTAGTAAATAATCTCCCAGTTCTTTACTGGCTCCTGCACCAAAGCGAATGGTAGTTGGAAAATTGTATTGATAAATTTTGTCGAACTTCATTTAGAAATTTATTTAAAGGATTTGGGCAAAGATACATAAGGATAAAAGGTAAGAAGTAGCCGTGAATATTTGTTTAAGTTTTCATAATAGAGCGTTAACAAATCTTCCTGGCCTTGAACCGTGATTCTGCAGGTAATAAAATCGGATCTTATATAATCTCAAAATATCTTTTATACTCCCAATCAGTAACAGCCTTCAAATGTTGCCTCCACTCCCATTCACGGGTTTGAACAAAGTGTTCAACAAATTTTTCTCCTAAAATTTCATTCGCAACTTCTGATTGTTTCATCATCTTCGTAGCCTCATCTAATGTTTTAGGAAGCGTTCCGTTTGAATAATCTTTATAACCATTTCCAACAGTAGCAGGTTGTTTTAATTTTAATTTATTTTTTATTCCATACAAACCAGATGCCAGTGAAGCGGCCATTGCTAAATAAGGGTTTACATCTGAACCTATGACTCTTGTTTCCAGCCTGCAGGATTTATTGCTTAATGACAAAACCCGCAAAGCAACAGTTCTGTTGTCAACTCCCCAGGTGAGTGTAGTGGGAGCCCACGCTCCTTCTACCAGCCGTTTATAACTATTAATTACTGGAGCAAACATGGGCAAAATATAAGGAAGACAATACAACTGTCCTGCTATATAATTTTTCATAATACTACTCATCTTCATCTCATCCTTTTCATTATAAAAAAGATTTTTTTTCCCGTTCTTATCCCATAAACTTTGATGCACATGCCCACCGCAACCGGGAAGATTCTCATTAATTTTAGCCATGAAGGTGGCCATACAGCCATGCATGTACGCAATTTCTTTTACGGATGTCTTAAACACTACTGCCCTGTCTGCGGCTTCAACAATTTCAGAATAATTAATAGCCGCTTCATAAGTACCCGGACCAGTTTCGGTATGCAAGCCCTCTAATGGAACCCCAAATTTGTTGAGGAAATCGAAAAGATCAGTGAAATATGGATTTTCTAGGGAGCTTCTTAGGATGGAATATCCAAACATACCCGGCGTGAGCGGCGTTAGATTTTTGAATTGCTTTTCGTGAACACTTTGCGGAGTTTCTGCAAAATTGTACCACTCAAATTCCTGTGAAAAATATGGCAGGTAACCCAGACCGTTAGCATCCTTCAAAACTTTTTTCAATAATTGCCTTGGGCAAACTGATGATGGCTTATTGTTATTATCTACCATTTCACCCAGAAAAAAAGGGACATCATTTTCCCATGGGATTTTCCTGAAAGTAGATAAGTCTATTTTAGCAGGCGCATCGGGATACCCTGTTTGCCAGCCCGTGTAAGCAACATTATCATAAGCCACATCGTTTGAATCCCATCCGAAGATGACGTCACAAAAGCCCGTATGGCCATCAATTACCGAAAGAAATTTTTCTGTTGAAATATATTTACCACGCAATATGCCATCAATATCAGTTAATGCAATCTTTACTTTTCCTGAGGGGTGATCTTTTACGTATTGAATGATTTCTTCTATATTCATATAATTTCATTGATGAAAATTAAAAATAATAAACGTTCTTATTTCTTAATTACTTTAAACGCACCATAACAAACTCCGATAATCACCAAATAGATCATCGCAAGTTGTAAATTAAAAATCGTCATTGCAACAAACGATACAATTGCAATTACTAAAGCTGAAACGGGAAATAAAGGATACATCGGCACTTTAAAAGGGCGAACCATCTGTGCTTCTTTTTTTCTTAATTGTAAAAGAGAGACCATAGATATTATGTATAACGTTAGCGCACCAAATACTGAAATGGTTATAATCTCTGCTGTTTTGCCTGTAAGCAACGCAATTATTCCAATGACCATATTAATCAATAATGCATTGGAGGGTGTCCTAAATTTTGAATGAATTTTACCAATAAATGCCGGCGCAAATTTCACTCTTCCAAATTCGAAAACAGACCTTCCGACAGCTAAAATAATTCCATGAAAAGATGCAATTAATCCAAACAACCCAACCGCAATTAATAAGTGATACATTACATGATTGCTCCCTACAATATGGCTCAAAGCCAATGGCAGTGGCGAATCTGAAGAAGTACCATCTGATTTATAAACTATAGCTTCCCACCCCGCAACACCGATTGAAGATGCAAAAGTTAATACACATAAAATAACCAATGTAAGAATAGCAGAACCAAATCCAATTAAAATAGTTCGTTGAGGATTGATCGCCTCTTCTGCAACATTGGCAACACCTTCTATAGCGAGAAAAAACCAAATAGCAAAAGGAATAGCTGCAAAAATTCCCATCCATCCGTGAGGCAATGCATTATGTTGCAAATTTTGAAATCGAAATGAGGAATAGTTATACCTGTAAATAACAATAACTCGCCTACTGCTAAAATTGTTATAGCCAATTCAAACATTGCAGCAGCCTTCACACCATAGATATTTAAGGCAGTAAAAACTACATAAGCAAAGATGGCAATTGCAATAACAGGTATCTGTGGAAAGAATAAATTAAAATAAGCGCCGATTGCAAAAGCAATAGCAGGAGGAGCAAAAATAAATTCAATATTTTGGGCCATACCTGCCACAAAGCCTAAGTCTTTTCCGAGTGCACGTGCAGCATAATCAAATGCGCCACCGGCTTTAGGTATAGCACAGGCTAATTCAGCATAACTGAATGTGAATGTGACATACATAATGATGATAAAAAATGTAGCAATAGCCAAACCTAACGTACCCCCTTCTTCAAGTCCCAGGTTCCATCCGAAATACATTCCAGAAATAACGTACCCAACACCAAGGCCCCACAACATAGCAGGTGAGAGTGTACGCTTTAATTCAGCGGGATGAGGCTTTGGTAATAAAGACATGTTAATTGCTTATCAGCTTAAATAATTCTGAAATAAACTTATAACAAAAAAACTAATATTTAACTGCAAAGAAAAATGCTGTGAAATTTGATGGTTGAAAGACCAGGATAACAATTACAAACAAGTTGAAAATTTATTGCAAAATGTTTATATTGGATTGGGCTACATTGATTCAATTCTCTTATAAGATGAAAATAAGAAATAAAAGTCTCTTTTATTTTCATGAGCAAACCAAAATACAATGAATTTCAAATTTTTGATAAAGTCGACGATTCGGTAACATTTAAAATTGAAACTAAAATGGCAAATAGTTTTTTCGTATACCTGCAACAGTTAGAGCTAATGGCTTTCTTTTCAGGTTATCCATTAATATATGCCGTTATAATTTACTTTGCAGGAAACAAACGGGCCGAAAATAATTTTAAGACCCGCATACTTGCAGTTTTACCTTTTGCGTACGCATTTACAGGGACCCTTTATCTCGGCCTTCAGTTAAAAAAACTATATTTCAACTATTCATCCGAAAATGTAAAACTGTTAATGCATTCGCCTTACCTGATGATCTGGGCATTAATTTCAATACTCTTCTGGATACCTGCAGTCGGCAGGAAAAGGGCACTGAGTCTACTTCATAGCCTGGTATTCTTTTTCTTTTTGGTTAAGGATATCATATTACAATTTGCTTCATCAGCAGACGAGAATATTTTAAAAAACGATATGAGAATTTATACCGTTAGCCTGCTTTTAAATATTGGTTCTTTAGTGTTGATGTTATTATTATCTTTTCTTTTTCTCCCTAAAAAGAAACAGGAATTGAAATAACACTTTAGCGATTACCTGCCGACGTTAGTAACATTCATTTTTCCGCTTTCATATAAATTTCTGCAACTATTTAATCCATTTTATGCTCATGCTGCGTCCAGGGTAAGTCTCCTTTTACTTTGTGACAAAAGTCACCCGGGTGATTGATTATAATCATAAGAATACTAATCTGGCCAATTTAGTTTCGTGTTTTCATTTAATTATTCATAAATAAAAATACAATATGAAACTGTTCAACAACAAAGCACTGCTATTAATTGCCCTGATCTTGATAAGCGGATATGGCTATATAGCGAGTTGTACTCATAAAGATTTGATTCTTCCAGACCAGTCCACCGGCACTGTTATTATTAACCGCGGTAATAGCGTTTTTCTGCCCGGCACCGAAACCAAGGGCGATACAACCCAATGGAAAATGGACAAGGTACATTCCAGCGTTCTTTGGTCAGGTGACTACCTTCAACAGGGGGCCCTGCTTACAGGCCGCTTTAACATGTTTGGACTAAATAGTCTTCCATCTTCTGCAAGACAGCTTTACGTTACAAAAGGTCAGCCCGTGCTGGATACTTCATGGGCGTTCTATGAAAACGATCCGACAAAAACTTATTTTGCCGGCTATGTTCAAATGAATACCTCTAATACAGGAGAACCCGGAAGAGACGGAAATTGTTATTTAGGCTATGTAGCTGCACCCAAAATAATCACCGGCACACAGAACCTCCAGGACTCCAACGTAGCTGTTATCAGAACTACCAAAGTGGAATTTGATACAAAAAGTCCGGGCTATATCGTTACGATGGTAATGAGTTGGAAGGGTTTACTTTCCGCCCCCCATGACACAACAATAAATGGTACACTTTCTTATGTAAAAAGGTCAACAATTGATGCGGGTACAGCGAAAGCCTATGACGTATTTGGTTTGCAACTAAACTTTAAGTTCAACTGCCGATCCTTTGGAATGACTACTGACGAAATATCAGATATTGTTTCGGTTCAATGTAACATAAATTTCAATAATCTATAATTACTCAAAAACTTAATTATAATGAAACGATTATTAATATACGCAGGATTGCTGTTCTTTACGAGTTTTGTCTTGAGCAGTTGCTACAAGGATGTGATTCTACCTGCTGTTGCTAACACCAAGCCGCCTCAATACGTAAGTTTTAGCACCGATCTCCAGCCCATTTTTACCGCAAATTGTGCTTTGTCCGGTTGTCATGTAAAAGGTTCTCAGGCTCCTTATTTAAGTGCTGATGTTTCTTACCAACAGCTTTTGGGAGGATTTGTGAATACGATAAAGCCAGAGCAAAGTGAGCTGTACCAACAAATAAACGGAAACATGCAGGTACACATTCCCAATGCTGATGACAGACGAAAAATTTATGACTGGATAAGAAATGGCGCTCCTAACAATTAAGTGATCCCAAAAAAATTAATCAAATGAAAAGAATTAGTTATACATCAAAAAGGCAATTGAAATTTTGCGCTTATATAACGGTTTTACTGTTTATGGCAACCAGTGCAGGTTTTGCCCAGGCTGACAGTACCGCTGATGCAATACAAACAGATGCGCCAGTTCCAATGAAACATAAGCCTGTAAAGAATACATTTAATAGTGTATGGATATTGGATAATCAAACCGTAATGGTTCCCGTGAAGGGGACTTTCGAAGCGGATATTCAGCACCGGTTTGGAACAGTTGAAAATGGTGCCAAAGATGTTTGGGGTATCTATGCTTCAGCTAACATGCGCATCGGCTTTAATTATGCCCCCGTCAATAATTTGTATCTTGGTTTTGGGCTTACAAAGAACGATTTGCTGTGGGATGGAAGCGCAAAATATGCTATAATAAAGCAGACAAAGGGCAAATATCCTGTAAGTGTTACGTATTATGGAAATATAGGTTATAAGTCGATTGCAGATCCAAGTCATTTTTTGTTTACTTATCAAACGGAACGCTTCTCGTTTTTTAACGAGTTGCTGGTGGCCCGCAAGGTCAGCGATAAATTATCGGTACAGGTTGGAGCAGGCATATCTCATCAAAATTCGGTTCCGGGTTATTATGCTCAGAAAGATACTACCACATTTATATATAAAAAACAGAAGTTTGACATGTTTACAGCATCTGTATGCGCAAGGTATCAATTAACGGGCGTCACAGCAATTATTATCGGCTACGATCAGCCTCTTACAAGGTTTCCGACAGATAACCCACATCCTAACCTGGCATTCGGCTTTGAGTTTAACACCAGTGGACACACCTTTCAGTTGTTTGCAGGAAACTATTCCTTGCTGAACCCTCAACAAAATAGTCTATACAACGCAAACAACCCCTTTGGATTTACTCAAACAGGTGGCACAAAAGTGAAAGGTGGTCAATTCTTGATTGGTTTTAATATTACCAGGTTGTGGAACTTTTAATTATAATATAAATATTGTGCTTATATAAATAAAGCGACAATCTCAAAACTAGGGGACCCTTAATTCAATTGCAATTCAGGGTTCTTTATTTTATGATTGCTTCGGTAATAAGTATAGCTTCCAACTTAGTTGCTACTAGAGTAAAAGTAATAATAGAAAGTTTTCAACTCTCTTTCCGTGAGCAAAAATGTTACCATAATAATTCCTTATCAAATCCTCACGTATTGCATATTGACAATATTTATGCTCACTTCATCATGTTCTGAAAACTATGAAAAAAATAATAAGCAGAAAGAGGAAATCCCAAAAAGAAAGCCATCGAACATAAAAAAGCCAGCATCCAGTTTTAATGATACCATTAAGGTTACAGTTAAATCAGCTGTATTTTACAGTCCCGATTCGCTACAAATGGAAAAAATAAAAGCAGTGAACGAAAAAGCCATTTTTGATATGCTCACTCACAATTGTTATTATCAAATGGAAAATGCGAGGATAGAGCTTAAAAAATATTGGCCTCAAATACATATTGTTGAAGTTTCAATGGCCCGTTACCTGATATTTATAAAAGCCAATGAAAGTAAAATATGTATTGACCTCAATAACAAGAACGACATATGTGGCTTATTTCTTTTTGACGGGAAAAAGGATCCTGTACTTGTTGACATGCCAAACATTGACACTGAGCTCGGATTTTATTTTAAAAAATAGATGAATTCATCTTTCATAACAATAAAGCATACACGTAAATATTCTGCTCTTTGTTTATAATATCATCCAGACAAATTTCGAATGGGATTCTATAATTATCAGATTTTAAATAGTTAATGATTTCTTCAACTTGTAATCAACTTTTAAGTTATGATCAAAATCACATTTAGGAATGATTAACCTCACAAAATTTTATTTTAACCATTTATATTTTTACGCATTCTTAAAACAAGGTAATTATCTACAACTGCTTAAGATTTAAATTATTAAAATAACAAATATGAAAATGTTTCAACAAAAGTCATTTTGGATACTGACTTCGTTCGTTTTATTTGTAGGTTATTGGATAAGCTGTACCAAACACGACCAAATACTTACGGTTAATAATACTTCAGATAATTCAACAACCCTCCAATCCATTAAGGTAACAACACCACCTACCATTGATGGCACAATTGACGCATCCTGGGCTAATGCAACAAAACTAAATATTTTGCCAACGGTACCCGATCCGGGAAACGGATTGTTTTCGGGCTACAGCGGTCAGCAATATCCTGCAACTATCCGCTCTATGTATGATGATCAAAATATTTATTTTTTAGTTGAAATTAAAGATCCAACTCAAAGTGTAAATGTTGCACCCTGGTATTTTGATCCTGCAAAGAATGTTACCGGAAAAACAGGATGGCAAAAAGAACCTAATAATGATTCATACGATGCAAACGGAGCTTTATCAAGAGTTGGCTTCGGTGAAGATAGAATTGCCATGCTTTGGAATATTGATAATTCAACTCCAAAATTCGTCTCGCAAACCTGCTATTCAAGCTGCCACATATTTACGCCATATATGGATTATTCTAAAGATCCGGCAGTTTATACAGCAAATGCCAGTGGTAACCATTATACTAACGGTGCATCTGAAAAAATTGATATGTGGTGGGGCCGCTTAGGTTATATGAGTAAAGATGCGTCGCTTCATTTTGTGGATGACAACTACCAGGATTGGGCTGGTGGCCCAACTTATACTAATGTTACAGGTGGTAATGGAAACGGAAGGCACGTGGATGGCATTTATCCGGACGGCACAAAATCCAAAACCTGGCCCTATCGTCCAAATTACACGTCATCTCCAACACAAGGTGAAGTTAATAATTCGCAAAATTTCTATTTTTCTCATAAGGTGGATACTGTGACAGTTAAGGATACTGTTTCCGTTCCAGTTTGGGTAATCCCGGGAGCCGGGAGTGCTGGTTATATTTTAGTGGCAGATACGGCAAGTGGAAAAGCCAAAAAAGTAACTCAGTTGGATATAAAGACCGGTGTCTTGACTTTAAGTGATGGTTCAACAATTGATCCTAATGTAGGTACCGATTATCAAAAATCAAGCGGTGCTACAGGAGCTACTGCAAAAAATTCAATTCCAGGCTATATTGGAGTTCCCTTAATCGGGGGAAGAGCCGATATAACCGGCGCTGCTGTTTATACCGGTACTGGTTGGATTGTTGAATACAAGCGTGCATTAAAGACCGGGGATGTATTAAAACAGGACATTGATTTTTCAAGTTTGCAAGACCAGGTATTTGGAGTGGCGATTTGGAACAATTCAAATTACCAGCATGGCATTCAACCAAACTTAACCCTCACGTTTAAGAAATAATCCTGGCGACTTAATAATTAAAACAACAATCATGTCGAAGATAATAATAGGAATAGGATTGTTATTTATTGCTGCGCTGGTGGTTACGATAGCTGGTTGTTCCAAAACAACAACCGTTCTTTTAGATAACTCTCCTGCCATAACAGAGACGGTTCAATTCTCCAAAACCATTGTTCCGATATTAACCAAAAGCTGCGCTACAAGTGGTTGCCATAGTGGAAGCGTTGCTCCTAATTTAACTGAGACAAATGCATATAATTCATTAGTGTCAGGTCACTATCTTAATCTTTCAGATCCTCCAAGCAGTGAAGTATACCTATGGCTAACAGGAAAAAAAGGTGCAGCAATGCCTCTTGGCAGTGCTAATAATCCTTCAAATATAAATGCATTAATACTTGCCTGGATTAAACAAGGCGCAAAAAACAATTAAAAAAAAATTTATGAAAAAACAGAATATATATTTTATCATAAAACATAGCATTGCCTTTTGCCTGCTGATGATTATGAGCCTGGGTGCTGCCGCGCAGGACTCTACACAGGCTGATAATGCAGCTCCGGAACCTGTAGTTAAAAAGAAATCTTTTGTAAAAAATACATTTGAAGGAAATTATTTAATAGATAATCAAACTGTAATGTTACCTATTAAAGGAACTTTCGAATTTGCTATTCTACACAGATTTGGAATTGCCAGTAATGGCTTTAAAGATATGTTCGGACTTTTTGCAAGCGCCAAAATGAGACTGGGTTTTAGCTATGTACCGGTAAAGAATTTACAGGTAGGATTTGGTGCCAGCAACGACAGAATGCAGGTAGATTGGAATTTAAAATATGCTTTATTGCAACAAACAAAAGATGAAAAAATACCTGTAAGTGTTACCTATTTTGGCAATGCCGTTATGGATACACGAAAACAAGACGCAACAACATTGTTTGTTAGCTTATCCGATCGCTTCAGTTACTTTAACCAAATTATGATTGCAAGAAAAGTTACCGATAAATTTTCTATCCAGGTAAGCCCAAGCTTATCACACTTTAATAATCTCCAGGGTTATATCGATTCGTCAGGAAAAGTTCAACAGTTAATGAAAAACGATCATTTCGCGATTTCATTTTCAGCAAGGTATAAGATAGCCCCTCAAACCGCCATTATTGCTAATTATGATCAACCGCTTACTGAACATCCTGCAAATAATCCCCATCCTAATATCAGTATCGGGTTGGAGATGAGGTCAAGCGGACATGATTTCCAGGTTTTTGTCGGAAACTACGGCTATATTTTACCTCAAAATAATGCCATGTTTAATCAGAATGATTTTACAAAGGGGCAATTTTTAATTGGCTTTAATATCACAAGACTATGGAATTTTTAAACCACACTTTTAAATATTAAATTAGTAATCAAACAATAAATAAAATAAAATGAAAACAAAATTCTTATTCACATCAGCTCTGCTTCTTGCAAGCGTTGCAATCTTTAGCATTATCACTGCTTTTCAGCCTAAGAAACCATGGGTGGTTCCTGGTAAATATGTCAGTATGAAAAATCCTGTTGCCTCTAATGCTGAATCCTTAAAAAACGGAAAGGAATTATGGATAAAAAATTGCCAGTCATGTCATGGTAAATCCGGGCATGGTGATGGGCCAAAGGCAGCGCAATTAAAAACTGACCCGGGAAGCTTTGCACCAGCAGAAGTACAAAGCCAGTCAGACGGCGCTTTGTTTTATAAAATATCTGAAGGAAGAGAAGATATGCCAAACTTCAAGAAAAAAATTCCTGATGAAGAAGACATCTGGAGCCTTGTAAATTATATAAGAACACTAAACAAGTAATCAATTTATTTCGATACTACTTCTCATCAAGAAATGAAACATATGGATACCGATAACAAAATACAGAGCCGAAAAAAATTTATTGGGCTTGGTATTTCCGCAGCGGCTTTATTTACTGCTTTTAAATTTTGGGTTCCCAAAAGAAAGAAAGAAACAAAAACAGTAAAGATGCTAACTCAAGACGGCAAACTTGTAGAGGTTGATATAGCTGCACTATCTCCTAAAAAGAAAAAGATAACCAATAAAGAATTACAAAACTGGATCAAAAAATAGCAGTGTCCAATAATCAAACTCATGTAAAATGAATCAAGACAAATCCCGCAGAGAGTTTCTTGCAACTGGTATATTAACTACAATGGCCGTAGCCTGCAATTCTAAGAAGCTGCCTTTTGACCGCGAGGAAGACCTAATGGCTTCGGGCGAAAAAGTAAAATTGCTTTCAATTGATGGCAACGTTATTGAAGTGGATAAAGCTTTTCTAAAACCTGTGCCACATATGCCTTCTGTGAGTAATGAAGAAGCAAGGAAGGGAATACCAGGCAAAAAATTTGTAATGGTTATAGATCTTTCACGCTGCAAAAATGTAAAAGCCTGCCAGACGTCCTGCAATCACGCTCACCATGTTCAAGATGCACAAAACTGGATAAAAGTATATCCAATGCAGGATTCAGAAAAGGAAGCACCATACTGGCAACCTACTACCTGCATGCATTGCGATGAACCGCCTTGTGTAAAAGTTTGTCCGGTAGATGCAACTTTCAAGCGGCAGGATGGAATTGTATTAATTGATAGCGATAGATGTATCGGTTGCCGTTTTTGTATGGCGGCATGTCCTTATTCTACACGCGTTTTTAATTGGGGAGACCCCAACCTGCCTGTAGATATAGCTGACCAGGCTTATAATCCTGAAACCAGTCTGCCACAGAAAAAGGGAACTGTTGGCAAATGTGATTTTTGCCCGGATATGACAAGAATGGGTATGTTGCCACATTGTGTTTCTGCCTGTCCTAACGGTGTATACTTCTTTGGAGATATGATTGAAGATTCGGTTACTAACGGAGCAGAAACTTTTCGTTTCAGCGACCTCGTTAGAGACAAAGCAGGATACCGCCTGATGGAGGATCTTGGAACAAAACCAAGTGTTTATTATTTACCACCCGTAAACAGGAATTTCAAATTTGAAGAAGGCCTTGAAAAAGAGGAGCCTGCTCAAAAAAAATCTTAAACTAATAATGGAAAATCTGAAAAATTTATCGGCTGAAAAAATTACCAATGATCTGCTACCGCAGAAATTTGGACGCAGGGGAATGATATGGACCGCCTCATTGATAGTCATTTGCTGTATAGGAGCATTTGCTTATATCAAACAATTAAGAGAAGGCTTGATAGTTACCAATATGGGCGACTACGTTTCGTGGGGAATTTATATTTCAAACTTCGTGTTCTTTGTTGCGGTAAGCCTCGTGGGCTCACTTATAACGGCAATTTTCAGGCTGTCGGGTGTTCCCTGGCGAACACCACTAACACGCATAGCCGAAATTATTGCGGTATCCAACATTACCTTTGCTGCGCTCATCATTATTGTAGATATGGGGCGCCCCGAAAGGCTGTATTTTTTGTTTACTCACGGGCGTATACAATCTCCCATTTTGTGGGATGTTATCGTTATTACTACTTATTTCTTTCTTAGTCTTCTTTTGTTGTACATAACCCTAATCCCCGATATAAGAATGATGATATCTTTAAAAGATAAACTCGGAAAACCTTTTTCCAAACTGTACCATTGGCTGGCTTCCTTCTGGCAGGGAACGGCTGCACAGGAAAAAATAAGAGACAGAGCCATTACCATACTTTGTATCACAGTTATCCCAGTTGCATTTTGCATACATACAGTTACTTCCTGGCTATTTGCAACTACCTACCGCCCGGGATGGGACAGCAGTAATTTCGGCGCTTATTTTGTTTCAGGTGCGTTCCTCGTAGGAGCCGGTGCGGTGGTTGTGGCTATGTACGTTTTTCGCAGGGTATATAAACTTGAAAACTATATTACCGAAACGCATTTTGATAAAATGGGAAAACTAACGGTAATGCTTGCCCTATTATACCTGTATTTTAATGTAAATGAATTTTTAGTTCCTGCCTTTAAAATGAAAAAAGAAGAGAAGGACTATTTAAGCGGCCTTTTTACAGGTGACTTCGCCCCTATGTTCTGGTTTGCTATTTTAATTGGAATGATTATTCCAATATTAGTTCTTTTATTTAAAAAAGGAAGAAAGCCCAAACCTATGTTTATTGTAGGGGTAATGGTAGTAGTAGGCGCATGGTTCAAACGTTACCTGATAGTTACTCCCACATTACTTCATCCCTTTTTGCCAAAATACGATGCACCAGCAAGATTTAACCATTATTTTCCAAGTTGGGAAGAATGGGCCATTACCATAGGTTCCATGGCTGGCGTTCTACTGATCATTACTTTTTTTGCAAGAGTGTTTCCCGTTATATCCATTTATAAAACACTTGAGGATAAAAATGCATTAACAAAACAACATGAAACAACTGAACAATATGAAAGTGTACCAGTATCATAAATATATTATTATTATGGTGCTCCTGTTTGGAACATCTGTTTGTACCATAAATGCACAGGACTCTGCAGTATCTAAAACAGAACTGAGTGTAAGTTATTTTCTACCTGCAAACAAAGTTCCCTATCTGGAAGTAAGTACAAAAAAGAAAGTAGGGAGAAAATTTGAACCGGTAAAAAACATACCTGTTAGTGTTTACCTAAGCGAAGCGGAACCAACAAATTTATTAGGAAAAGTAACTACTGATGCCAGTGGAAAAGGCAGAATAGGTATCCCGGCTTCTTTTAAAAATACCTGGGATTCACTCAATGAATTTAAATTTATTGCACAGTCTGATTCATCTGCAGGACAGGAATCATTAAGTGCTGACATTACAATAAAAAAGGCAATACTAACGGTTGATACAACCTCAGCAGATGGAACCAGGATGGTTACCGCACAACTAAAAGAAAAAAGTGGAAATGACTGGGTAGCAATTAAAAACATTGATATGAAACTCGGTATAAAACGCATGCTGGGTAATTTATCAGTAGGCGATGAAGCAACGTACACCTCTGATTCTACCGGCGTTTCAAGTGCTGAGTTTAAAAGAGATTCTTTACCCGGCGATCAAAAAGGAAATATAATTCTGGTAGCTGAAGTGGATGATAACGATACTTACGGTAACCTCGTTACCGAAAAAAATGTTAATTGGGGAGCGGCCGTTAAACCTCCAAAAAATTTCTTTGCTCAACGAACACTATGGTCAACAAGATTTGAAACACCAATATGGTTATTGATCGTAGCTTATTCTATTGGCATTGGCGTATGGTGTGTTATATTTTATTTAATCTGGCAAATTGTAAAAATAAAGAGGTTGGGAGCCAATGCCTAATTCAATACAGCAGAGATAAAATTAAATCGTTTTATAACGACTCCGGTCAAACGCTATGTATCTTGCCTCGACAATTAAATAGCTTTACTAAATGTTTGCGTTGTTATTTCTTTATTGAGAAGATAAGCGTCAATAGCAGCGCAGATGTTCCTTATAAATAATTTACCCTTTTCAGTTACAGTTATTTCCTCTTCATTCAAAACTACTAAACCATCAGCCTCCAGCGATCTGAGCTTTGAAAAAGCATTTTCTAAATAATCATTATCATGTAATTCTTTATGCAATGTTGTTTTATTCAAACACATCAATTCATGAATATAATTTTGAATTACGATGTCTTCTTCATTTAATAAATGTCCATTCACCGAAGGAAATATCCCGGAATTCACTTTCACCTCATAATCTTCCACAACCTTTTCATTTTGTGCAAACGCATTTCTTGTTGCGCTGATTGAAGAAGCTCCAAGGCCTATTATAATCTTCGATTGAGTAGTGGTATAACCCATAAAATTACGATGCAGATTTCCATGCGCTGCGGCTATAAACAATTGGTCATCCGGCAGAGCAAAATGGTCCATACCAATACTTTTAAAGCCAGCCTCTTCAAGGAGCACTCTACCTCTATGATATATTTCCCATTTTAAAGCAGCGGCTGGCAAATCACTTTCTGTGTATCTACGCTGGGCCTTACTCTTCCATGGAACATGTGCATAAGAATAAAATGCAATTCGGTCGGGCATCAATGTTTTAATAAGTCCAATTGTATGTTCAACACTCTTTATAGTTTGATGCGGAAGGCCATAAATTAAATCAACATTAATGCTTTTATAATTATACTTTCTTCCCCAATCAAAAACTTCTTTAGTTTTTTTATAAGTCTGTATACGGTTTATTGCAAATTGTATCTGCGGGTCAAAATCCTGCACGCCAATGCTCATCCTGTTAAAGCCAAGTGCTGATAATTTTTCCAGGTGGTCTTCAGTTGTAAAATTTGGATGTATTTCAATACTAAATTCATGATCGTCTTTTATAAGGGAGCCGGTCGTAATATTATTTATGAGATTAACGAGGTTATCCGCACTAAAAAAAGTGGGCGTGCCTCCTCCTAAATGAATTTCTTTTATTACCGGAATACCAGGTAATATTTTGCCATACATTTGCCACTCTTTTAGAACTGCGTCTATGTATGATTGCTCAACGTTATGATTTTTAGTGATGCGTTTATTGCAGGCGCAAAAAGTACACAGACTTTCGCAAAACGGCAAATGAATATAAATACATAATTCGCCGTTCTCCAGTTTAAAGCTTTCGGCAATGGATTGTCTCCAGGTGTTATTATCAAGAGAAGAAAAATTCCAGTAAGGCACGGTTGGATAACTTGTATAACGTGGTGTTGCTACATCATATTTGGCAAGCAATGATAAAATACTATCATTCATATAAAAAGTCATTTAAAAAATAAACCGGCTATTTAAACCGGAATTTATAATAAATATATAATTGGTAAATGTTCAAAACAATTTCGGCAAATACTATGATGCAAATTAATATTATTCCTGATTTTTATCATAACTAAAACAGTAAGTTCGTCATTATATAAAGCTCAATAGCCTCTTTAATTAAAAATATTGCTGATTTAGATCATCTTTTGTGGCCTTTAATATCATAGATAATAGATACTGGCTAATTTACTTTTAAAAAAATTTCACAAGTAAATTAGCCTTTGAAAATATTAAATCCACTAAATCTTAACTATTAAAATAAATATTGCCTGCCTTTGAGCAATTAAACTTATCGGCTTTAATATAATTGAGCAAAACAAAAGGTAACAATGATTTATAATTATCACTTTCATCATAAACTAAACATTACTGCTATAAGTATAATTATAATTTTGCTCTTTAGTTTATTATTGAATACTCCACATCGTTTGTTTGCCGGTAAAACTGAACCTGCTTCCAAAGCATCAATTGATGCAAACGGGGAAATAAAACTACTGTACCCTCAGCTGGTAAAACGGTTTTATGAGGCAGGAACTAATCAATTGTTTTGGTTTTCAATTAATGAAAATTCTAAGCCATTAAGGCAATTATTAAAGTCGAAGATTGATAATTCAGCAAGTCTTGGATTAAAGAAAGAAAAATATCATCTGAATGAAATTAATAAATATATCAATTCAGATTTTACAGAACAAGATAGCATAATCGCTTTAACTGCAGACCGCATTTTTACTGACGCTGCAATTGCCTATTGTAAAGATGTTTACCAGGGAAATGATATTGGTCATTGGATGTTGTACGACGAAATTTCTCTAAAGAGTGAAGCGCAGGATAATCAATTTTTATTAACCGGATTATCAAATGCAAAGACACCTTACAATTTGCTTGCATCCATTAATTCATTAGAGCCCAAGGATGCCGAATACCTCGCAATAAAAAAAGAACTGCAATCTAAAGCAGACTCATTATCTGCTTTGCAAAAAAAACAACTTACAACTTCCCTGCAATTTTATAGATGGATGCACCATTTCAAACTTGAAAAATGGATAGTGGTAAATATACCATCAGCTACATTAAGGTACTATGAATATGACAGCATTAAACTAAGAATGAAAGTGGTGGTGGGAAAGCCTTCAACAAGAACTCCGCGTTTTGCTGCACATTGCAACGAGATTATATTATATCCTTACTGGAATGTTCCTTCAAGTATTGCGAGGAATGAACTATTGCCACAGTTCAGGAGACATCCCGGCGATGTTGATGCATTAAATATGCAGGTGCTGGATTTAAAAGGAAACATTATTGATCACCATAAATTAAACTGGAGAAATTACAGTAGAGATTATTTTCCGTTTCAAATTCGTCAATCAACGGGATGTGACAATTCCTTAGGCGTTGTAAAATTTAATCTTACATCGCCGTTCAGCGTGTACCTGCATGATACCAATAATAAGAATGCATTTCTTTCGGGACTTCGTTACTACAGCCACGGCTGTATTCGCATCCAGGAGCCGATTGCACTTGCCAGCTATTTGTTGCCGGGCAAAATTGACAGCACATTTTTAGAATCCTGTTTAAAGGATCAACAGCCCATTACTTTAAATTTACCTAAGCCGGTACCGATATTCGTGATCTATCAAACCGTAGAAACCAGCATTGCAGGTAAACTACAATATTTTAAAGATGTATATAGCTTTTTAAAATAGATTATAAATAGAACTGTTATATGCAACCCAATCCTAAAAATATACAAGGCCTTAACACGTCAGAGATTGCAATATCAAGAGAAACTAATGGAACTAATACTACCGAGTCAGGCGAGCCGCGTTTATTGCTACATGTATTCAAAGAAATAGTTTTTCAGCCCATGTTCATTTTGCTATTAGCTGCCTGCTTAATATATTTTTTTGTTGGAAGATCTTCAGATGGAATAATAATGCTGGTTTCTATTTTTATCGTTTCGGGTATCTCGTTATACCAGGAATACAGGAGCCAGGACGCTGTAAACGCTTTGAAAAAGTTATCAGCTCCCAAATCAACCGTTATACGAGATGGAATGCAAATTAAAATACCCACGGAAGAAATAGTGGTAGATGATATTGTTGTATTAGAAGAAGGTGAAATTATTTCTGCAGATGGACTAATCATTTCGTCCCACGATTTTTTTATTAATGAATCCATTCTTACGGGTGAGTCGTTACCTGTTAATAAAACGTCAGAGAACGATGATAAGGTTTACAAAGGCACGCAGGTATTTAGTGGCAATGCGATCATAAAAGTATTTGCCGTGGGCAACAAAACTATGTTGGGCAAAATTGGTTTATCTATTAAGGCAATCAATATCCTGAAAACGCCACTTCAGCAACAAATTAATTCTTTTGTTCGCATAATGGTTTGGATTGGGGCGATAGCTTTTATAATTGTCGTTGTGTACCATTATTTGCAATCAGGCAATATTGTTCAATCTTTTTTACAGGGATTAACTCTTGCAATGAGTATTCTGCCCGAAGAGATTCCCGTGGCGTTTACTACATTTCAGGCTCTGGGCGCTTTTCGTTTATTGCGCAATAATATTATTGTAAAACAACCGCAGTATGTCGAAACTTTAGGATCTGCTACTGTAATATGTGTTGATAAAACCGGCACGCTCACAGAAAATAATATGAGCATTGCTTATGTATACGATGCTATAAATAAAATTTCGTTGAGTGTTGAGAATAAAAAAGAATTGCCCCGCAAGTTGATTGAATATGCAATGTGGTCAAGCGAAACAGATCCATTTGATCCTATGGAAAAAGCGATTCATGAATTATATGCGCAAACTAGCGGTGCGGATAAACGCTTACAATATGAACAGGTACATGAATACCCGGTAAGCGGGAAGCCGCCGATGATGACTCATATTTTTAAAAACCATTCAAATGAATTTATTATTGCCGCAAAAGGCGGGCCCGAAGCGTTGTTGAAGAAAAGTAATTTAAGTGTTGAACAAACAGACAAGATTCAACAACAACTGCAATCTTATGCCCAAGAAGGATTTAGAGTATTAGGAATTGGGAAAGGAGTTTGGCAAGAAAAAACATGGCCAGTATCGCAGGAAGAATTTGATATCCAGTTTCTGGGTCTTATAGCTTTTTATGATCCTCCCAAAGCAAAAATTGAGGAAACCCTAAAAACATTCAATGATGCCGGAATATCCGTAAAAATGCTTACCGGCGATTATCCTGAAACTTCAATGGCAATTGCCCACTTAATTAAGCTGGACAAAAGCAGTAAATATATAACCGGAAAACAAGTAACTCATTTTTCAAAGGAAGAATTAAAAAAACAAGTTAAGGAAACAAACGTTTTTGCAAGAATGTTTCCCGAGGCAAAACTGGGAGTAATAAATGCTTTGATTGAAAACGGCGAAGTGGTTGCCATGACCGGTGACGGAGTAAATGATGCGCCGGCATTAAGAGCCGCTCACATTGGCATTGCGATGGGTGAACGCGGAAGCGAAGTAGCAAAAAACACTGCTTCGCTGGTTATTACTGATGATGATCTTTCGCATTTGACAGAGGCGGTTGCGCTAGGGAGGAAAATTTATGACAATCTCAAAAAAGCTATTCAATATATAGTTTCTATTCATATTCCCATTATACTTATCGTTACCCTACCCTTGCTTTTGGGCTGGAAATTCAATGAGATTTTTACGCCTATTCACGTAATTTTTTTAGAATTAATTATGGGGCCAACCTGTTCCATTATTTATGAAAATGAGCCAATGGAGCCCGGGACTATGCTTCGCTTGCCCCGGCGATTATCTTCAACTTTTTTATCTGGAAAACAGCTTCAAATAAGTATAGTGCAGGGTTTGATGATAACGGCGGGATGCCTGGGAATTGGATATTATTTCACGAAACTCCAACAAAGCGAAAGTATGGTCCGGACTTCAATATTTATTACCCTGTTATTTTGTAACATCTTTCTTACGCTCAGCAATCGCTCTTTCAGATATACAATTTTTAAAACCATCCGGTATAAAAATTATCTTATACCTTTCATGATTACCGTCACGCTTCTTTTTATTATTTCACTCTTATATATCCCTTTTTTTAGAAATCTCTTTCTTCTCACCAGGGTGTCCGAAATGGACGTGGCTATTTTTATAATAGTCGCTTTGATAAGTACACTTTGGATAGAAATTTTGAAGTTTATAAAGCAAATTCGTGAAAAAAACCCGGGTTGAAATGGTTTGAAACAGAAAAAAAATCGATAAATCCGGAATAAAAGCAAAAAAATCCTTCGAACCTTAGAGTTTTTCCTGACAAATCTCATTCAAGTTACTGATTATCGTCCTAATCTCATGTTGACCATAATGCTATTTTTATAACTGTAACTTATATCTATAACATTTAAAATCACTATCATGGAAACAAGAGCATTAACCAGGTTGAACGAAACACTACCGTCCGTGTTTGACGAATTTTTAAGGCCTTGGACCGACCTGTTTGACAATGGAGGTTGGAATTTACGGCCAATAAATGTACCGGCTGTAAATATTACGGAACAACCAAACGAATATCTTTTATCACTTGCTGCACCCGGCATGAAAAAGGAAGATTTTAAAATCGATGTTGACGGAAACATGCTTACCATCAGCAGCGAGAAGGAAGAGAACAAAGAAGAAAAAAACAAAAAATTTACACGCAAAGAGTATAGCTATTCTTCTTTTAGCCGTTGCTTCTCACTGCCCGAAGAAATTAAACAAGAAAACATTGATGCCAAATATGAAGATGGCGTACTAAAAATTACATTGCCACGCAAAGAAGAAGCAAAAAAACCTGCTGTTAAAAAAATTGCTGTTAAATAAAATTCAGGTTTCTGCTCTGCTATAACAAGCAGGGCAGTTTTTTATAATGTTGTCAAAGTGAATTTAAGACAACGATTAAAAAATAAAGATTCTTAAACCCTGGAATAAAAACCTCTCGAAATACAGGAAAGAGCAATTATTAATTTGTTTCTGAAATTAAAAATCCTTTTATGCTACTTGTGCGGGAAATATTTAAAGGGTGTTGAAGTTCACAGATAACCAAACAGAAACATGAAAAATAATTTAGGTGATGACAGATTAAGTAGCTACGAAACCATGCAACAAAAAAAAATTAGTCAGCTTCAAATAGAAGTTAATACCTGGAAAAGACTTCTGAATTTTTTCAAAGAGGAAAACGTCTATTTAAAAAACAGGCTTTCAGATATCCTTAAGGATGGGTTCGACAGAAAGTTCCTGGACGAATTTGAAAATTTTCAAACGAAATTTATTAAGCAGGATGAAGTGATTAGTCTACTCAGAAATGATACAGCCGAACTTGACAAATTATTAGATGGCGATCTGAATGCCGGAATAATTGATGAAAGTGTTGATAAAAAGCTTGCCCATCTTCGCAACAATATGGCTAATTATGAGAGGCAATTTTTTCAGCTTCAATTAAACTTTAATACTTACCTGGCTGAAAAAATGTGCTAAAAAGTATTGGGAAAATTTAAGCTAATTAATCATGTTCTCCAGCTTTTTCTTGTTGATGATCTTGATATTTCCCCCATTAATTTCAATTAATTTCTCGTTACGGAAATCGCTTAAAGTTCTTATTACCGATTCAGTGGCAGTACCTGCAATACTGGCCAGGTTTTCCCGGCTTATATCAATTGCAAATATTTCATCTTGTTCATTGCTGTATTTTTTCTGTAGCATTAACAATGCTTCCGCCACTTTTTTTCGCAAAGAATTATAAGCAAGGCCGAGCAGATGATTTTCCTTATCCGTAATATTTTTAGCTAATAACTTTATAAACTTTTTCGCTACTTCGGCGTTTTTGTTTATTAACTCTTTAAAATCCTCTTTGGGTATTACGGCCAACTCTGTTTCTTCTAAGGCCTCTGCGGAGTCCTTATAAACGGTGTCTTCTAACAGCGGAATATACCCGAGGAAATCGCCTGTACTATATAATTCAGTCACCAGTTCCTTGCCATCTTCATGAATTTTGAAAGTTTTCACTTTCCCCTTTACAACATAATAAAGCCTGTTTGGATGATTTCCCTGCGAATAAATTAATTGTTTTTTCTTATAGATATTAATGTTGCGGTCTTCAGTAAAATCTTTCAAAGAATTTTTTCCGCCTGATGCTTCCATCAGGTTTTGCAAACCGTCCAGCCCGGGAATTAATTCCTTCTTTAGCAGATCGATTTTTTTTAAACGACTTTCCACCGCGTTTAATAATTCAATTCCTTCAAAAGGCTTGGTGATGTAATCATCGGCACCCAGTTCCATTCCTTTACGAAAATCAGAACGTTCAGTTTTTGCAGTTAAAAAAATAAAGGGAGTATTTTTTATTGTCTCATTTCTGTGTACAGCATGTAGAACGCCGTATCCATCAAGACCCGGCATCATTATATCGCATATAATAAGATCGGGCAAAAACTCAATTGCTTTTTCAACGCCGATTTTTCCATTTTCAGCCACAATCACATCGTAGTTGGAAAGCTCAAGTATTTCTGCTGTGTTTTCGCGAATGTCGTCATTGTCTTCAATAAGCAGAATTTTTTTCATGTTATTATTTTAAATTTATTGTGATGATAAACTCTGTACCTTCTCCCAATTCGCTTTTATAGGTAACAGAACCGTTCATGAGTTCAGCATATTTAGAAACTATATGTAACCCGAGTCCTGTTCCCTGGATGTTACTTACATTGGCGCCGCGGAAAAAACGTTCCATTAAATGCTGCTGATCCACCTTCGAAATTCCTATTCCGTGATCTTTTACAGAAAGACTAAGCTGATGATCTTTACATACAGTTTTCATTTCAATAGAAGTATTTTCCGGCGAAAATTTACTTGCATTTGAAACTAAGTTCATTACTATGTGCTTTAATAATGATGCGTCCGTTACAGCATTAGGATTTCCTTCATGATGATAGGTAATCTCCTGCTTTTTCTTCAAATTATTTTTAATTTCCTCTGCTATGGTGGAAATTAAAGTTTCAATATTAAATTCTATCGGCTTCACTTGTATTTTGCCTTCTTCAATTTTACCAACACTCAAAAAATCATTTAAAATATCTGTGAGCATATTTACTGATGAAATAATTCTTTGCAAATGTTTTTCTCTTTTTAACTGATCATCGGACGTGGCATATTTTTCAATTAAATAAGCTGATGAAAGTATGGTGCTTAGTGGCGTGCGAAATTCGTGAGACGCCATAGACACGAAATTTGATTTGAGCTCATTCAATTCCTTTTCTTTCTCCAAGGCGTTTCTAAGATCTTCCTCTGCTTTTTTTCTCCGCGAAATATCAAAAGCAATTACCATAAAGCCCGTTATTCTCCCCGCATTATCTAATATAGTGGTAAGCGTTACCGATACGGGGAAAGTAGTGCCGTCTTTGCCTATATACCTATATTCCTCTTCTTCATGAATGTGTTGCCGCGATTCTTCTACCAATACTCCAAAGTCATCTTCCAGGTTTACTCCATACTTTCGTATTAACTCTTTTCGTTTTTTTTCTAACTCCTTTTTATCATGAAAGAGTATGATTGAATTTTTATTGATTACTTCAGAATCATTATATCCCAGGTTAAGGGATGCTTCAGGATTCAGCAGCTTAATAATCCCATTTTCATCAGTAGCAATAATCATAGCTCCGGCATTGTCGAGCAAAGCCTTTTGATAAGATAAGGCATCTTGCAGCTTTTCGCTGGATATCTGTAACTGATACAAAGTTTCCCTCAATTCTTTTGTACGTTGCTCCACTGTTGCTTCCAGTTCATCATTTAGTTTCTTAATTTCTTCTTCGGCTTTTTTACGTACAGTTATATCACTAACAAAAGCGATTACGTTATTGTCTCCATTATTTTTATAGCTACCTAAACTTACCTCCACCGGAAATTCAGTTCCATCCTTTTTTACTGCAAAAAGATCCATTCCTAATCCCATTGGCCTGCTCCTGGGGTCATGAATATAACCATCCCTGTGGTGCACATGTTTATGATGGAACCTGCCAGGAATAAGCATTTCAACATGTTTACCAATTATCTCTTCGATTGAATATCCAAAAAGTTGTAAGGCAAAAGGATTTATAGACTGGATCTCCCCCTTGTCGTTAACAACAACAATACCCATTGATGAGTTATTAAATAGCGCATAATTTTGGGGAGAAGATTGCATCTGTAAATTTAATATAAAGAGAAAGATAAAATATCCTGTTATCTAAACGAAAAATAAAGATAAAAACCTATCAATCTTTAAAAAACTATCAATAAATACCCAAATTCAAAACTGCGTTTTAAAATATTTTTCTTTATATCCCAGGTTAAAATATGAGTTGTGTTATTAAAATTTTATTTATGAGAAACATAATTCACCGATTTATTTTTTAGGAGTAGGGAAAGTATTAAATTATTTATTGGACTATGATTCTATGTGGGCAGGCAGATAAAATATACTCTCGGTTAAAAAAGCTTAGTTGGTTTCTTTTTCTTCTCTTTCTACCGCAATGGTGCACTCTCCTATTATAGCTGCTAATGCGCCAATGGCCGCAAGAACAGGGGCAAACAATGCTCCGACCACGCCGACGGTTAACGGAAAGCTCATTAATTCCTTCCCGGACTTTTCTGTTATAGTTATTCTTCGCACATTTCCTTCTTCTATAAGTTCCTTTATTTTTTGAAGTAAATGTTCTCCGTTAATCGTAAAAAATTCTTTTGTTCCCATTGTAAAATATTTTTCTGCTTTTAAATTTACAAATCAAATAATTAAGATACCATCTCCGCTTTAAGTTGTTTTCTTTTCAAAAACTTTTCACTTAGTCACAGAACATTCACAAAATTGCTTTATACTAAAAACTAAAAAGATGACGCATATCATGGCTTTTTATGAGGATGGTCAGCTAAACCTCAATTTCTAAGAGTGTAGCTAGTTAATTTATTTCTTATATCGCATCAGAATTGATTTTTCCATTTTTGCTCCTGCCGGATGCCATTGTTCACATATTAGTTTATAAATAAAGAGGCCCCGGTAGAAACCGGGGCCGTACCAAAACTAACTAATTATAAAAACTAAGTGTACAATTAGAAATACCTCAATTTTTACAATGCCGGCAAAATAGTAATAAAATCTCTAATACTTGCAATTTTTTTTTAATATGGATAAATTTTTACAAAAAAAAGTCACGTCTTCAAGTAAATGATATTCCTGGAGCGGAAAATAGCCTTGAAAAAATCTGCAGATGAGGTCGTATTTCACTTTGTAATTTAATTACAATACCGTTTTTAATTGCGTTCTTATCCGAACTGAATTTATCCTTAATCGCGATCAATACTTGTCGGTCATCAGTACTTAGTAAGTTCAGCCATTCATCATTCAAAAGCGCCAACGAGGTGATTTGATCCTGGAAATTTCCCAACTCTTCAAGAAGCCCGTCAAAATATTCCATTTCAGCTTTCGTAATTGCGGAGCCACAAAATTTCAATTCGTTCTTCGCATCTTCGAACACGTGAATAGTATAAAAAACATCTTTCAGTCTTTTTCTTATCACATGCATATTCGCATCAGTAAAGTTGCCGCTTATAATAATTGCTACTATTGCGGCACAGTTATCTTCTATAAACTTGACTCCACAGATCGAATTGATTTTTTTACCATCTAAAACTTTGGCTTTCTTAATGGATTTATTAATTGCTTTTTTTAAAGAAATACTTGCAAACTCACCTTTTAATTTATTTATATTTCTTTCAAGGAGCTGGTGGTAAGCACCTGTAGGATTTATTTCTTTTGTTTTTATTGCCAACATTCGTTGATGTTGTAGCTGGAGGTCGCGAATTTCGCCAGCAACGTGGTAAGCATTTTTTAATTTTTTGGAAATCTTTATTTTTTTACCGCAGTCATTTTCTACTGAAATCATCCTCAAAAAGGCTCTCAACTTTTTGTATTCAACCCTCAGGCGGTGAATAGATTCAGGTTCAAAATGCTTATTTACTTTTCTAATAAATTTATTTAGCTGCCGGTAATGATTATTGATGATATTTCTTATTTCACTTTCCGTCATTGAAGTTGTATAATTAAATTCAAGAAGCTGTACACATAGAATTATAAAGCCGAAACGCGTCATCCCTTTTGCACAATTCTGTTCCGGGATTCATTGTTGCCGCGGTACCACAGGCAACCCCAAATTTAGCAGCTTCCAGCAGGCTTTTGCCCGTTGAAAGAAAAAAAACAATTCCAGCAACCATGCTGTCGCCCGCCCCAACCGTGCTTTTTCTGGTAACTTTTGGTGCAGTAATTATATCCACTGTATCTTTTGTTATAATTGTCGCGCCTTCCATTCCCATTGATATAACAATTGCTTCGCATTGTCCTTTTTCGATTATTTTTTTAGCAACTATTGCAATTTCTCCCGGAAGCAATTTGTCTTTCCCCGCTAAGTAGGCCAATTCACCAATATTTGGTTTTAGAAGAAATAGCCCTTTTTGTACCGCTTCCTTTAAAGCTTCGCCCGAAGTATCAACAATTAATTTTGCATTTTTATTCTTTGCAATTTCGGCGAGCATCGCATAAATATTAACAGGAACACCGGGTGGGAGGCTTCCGCTGGCAATTATAAATTCGATATTATTTATCTCTTCCACTGCCTGTAAACAGGCTTTCCATTCATGCTCAGCCAGTTCACTACCGGGCATACCTAAACGATATTGAGCATTTATTGATTGATCAAGCACTATGATATTTTCACGTGTTTCATTTTTTATTTCAATTATTTTACAATTAATATTTTCCAGTTCCATTAAATGATTAAAAAACTTTCCGGTGTAGCCTCCTGATGGGAATATAGCGATAGCATCTTCTCCAAGTTTTCTCAAAGCCCGGGCAACGTTGATACCACCACCTCCAGGCTCAAGTTTTGGCGCACTACATTGTAATTTTTTTTCAGGGATTAATGATGGCACAGAGGTGCTTTTATCAATGCATGGACTGAAGGTTATCGTTATAATTTTTGACATAAGGCATCATTAATTATTGCCCGGTAAATGTTTCCTGGCAAGCCGCAGGCTAATCAATGTACTGCTCATTCAACATAAACGAACTAATGTTTCCCTGCGTAAGTTGTAATGTTTTTAGGCAACTGTAAATTTTTATCTTGAGTTCTTGTTTTTCTTTTTGCCATTGATGCTCTATTTTTTGCAGGAACTTTTTCTCGTCCACTGTAAATGAATCGTCATAATATGTTTTCAAAAGCACCAGGTCAATACACTTGTCCCTGAAAATCTCAAGCTGTTCTATACACGACAAGATATTTTTTTCTTGGCCGAGCGCCTCAGGAACAGAGATGGAAAAATAATGTATAGCAGGTAAATTATAGGCTACGTCCTGTAGGAATTTCCTGATACTATGCAGCACTTCATCGTCATCCTGGTGTTTTACCAAAACATTCAATTCGTAAAAAGTATATTGCAGTAGCTTTTTGATTGAGCTCTTTGTTATTTTATCGGGCAACTCCGATAACATTATTTCTTCATCATTGTAAAAATTGTTATCCGAATTCATAAAACTTTTTGCGTTTACCTTCCAGTACTGTATTTCTCTATCTATTTTTGTTAGATATGATTCCGGAATGCTCACGGTTACTTCATCACAAAAACTACGGATATTTTTAAGGTGAAGCTGAAGGTTACGAATAATTCCTGCATAACCGTAAAAAGTCTTTAGCTTTTTAGTTATCCTGAATTCATAGCCGTTTGTAAATTGCATATTTACCAGGTGAAGAAAAGATCGTAGCTTTTTTATTTCTACCCTGAATTCTAAAATATCATCCACGTCGAAATCAATGATTATTCTATGGAATAATTTATCAATTATTTTGAAATGTTGTTTAATCACCGGTTGTATCTCATCATTTTTCATTGTACATAATTTATAATATTGCCTCTGCTCCAAACTTTTATAAAAAATTAAATCCAAAACTTTTAAATTATTCAGTAAACAGGTACGGCCACGCAACTCAGTTATTTAATAGAATAATTTACACCGGTTAAAACAAATTTTACAGATCCAAAAAATTGCCGCCCGTCACTCGATACCATGTTGAATAATTAACTCATATAATTTTACAAGCACATAAACAACCAAATTTCTTAAATAAGGAAAAAAAATGATAGACAACAGCGCCGTAATAAACCAGCTTTCAGATTTATGCAAATTGGTTTTAGCAATATGGTGTTGTGACGTTATCATTAAATTTTATATCCACAACAAAATTATTTTTCAATCATGTAGCCCGCAATGATTGCAATCAAGAAAAAGTATGATTGTGATTTTTATTGACTGTGAAAGCGGCAGATCAGAAAATAGAAGGTTTTTGAACCGGGAAATAAATGTTAATATTTATCTATGTGCAATAAAAACAGGAGTTTTATGATCTTTAATTGTTTTAATAATAAAACTTCTGTTGAATAATTGAGAGATATCAGACCTGCTAAATGAACCACTTACCAGTAAAGGATTTGATTGTTCGGCCAGCCATTCATTAAAATGGTCTTTATCTTTGCCGGGAATTTTATTTATAGTAAGATCTTCAAAATGGCTTACTGCAAATTCTTCAATTAATTGTTCGTCGGGAATAGTTTGTTTCTCATCGCCAGCATACACCAACATTGTTTTAAGCGAACATAACTCAGGGAATAAATTTGCAAATTGCTTAATAGCATACACCGAAGATTCAGACCCATCATACGCCAGAATTATATGAACTGGGAAATTAAACTTTTCCGGAACAATCATCACGGGACATTCAGTAGCATGTAATGCATGCAGCAAATATTCAAGTGGGCCATTCGTGATATTTGAATAAAATATTTCACTCCCGATTATCATAAGATCCGCAAAACGTGTTTCTTTTGTTAATTGCGGAAGTGCTGAGTCATATAAATCTTCATGCACTTTATATTTTATATTATTCTTATCGCATAATCGTTTAAACTCGCCGATATTGTTTGCTGAAATCTCTTCATCAACGCCTTCTTTCACGGGTATATACAATGGAGCCGTAAATGCACTGGGGAAAAAAAATAACGGAGTATAAGTTACTGCTGGTAAAAAAATACCTGTTAATAAAACCGGGTTCTTTTCATTGATATTACAGGCAAATGAAAATGCACCGTTTGAAAAATTTCCTCCATCAAAAGGAATAATTATTTTTCTCATCGTCATTAATTTTAAACATGAAATATACCGGTAACAATTAAAGACACTTTTTCAGTTTAATGCTTCTTTTAAATTTCAACAGCTTTCTTGTTATGAATAGTATTATTTTTTTCTAAAAGTTTTTCTGGCAAAATTAATAACGGCACATAGCTATGAAAGATCATATCTTTTGTTTCGCTTTTTTTAAAAATCCGTTCGAACCATTCGTGCCTGTGCGGCATCATTATCAACATTTCAGCTTTATTTTTTTCTATAAAAGAGTTAAGTGCATTTGTAATATCAATATCAACCGGATATTCAAAAGTTGTATCAGTTGCCTCAAAAGCCTTTCTTAATGTTTGCGGAGTATTTAATACTTCAAACCATTCTTTATTCTTGTTTTTCAATACCGTCACCACATATAATTTCGATTTGAAAAACCTGAATATATCCGTTAATTCATCTATTGCATGCAAGTCGCCTCCTACTCCTAAATCACTTGCAAAGACTATAGTTTCGGGGTTCCTGTAGCCTGCATTTTCCGGTATTAATATTAAAGGTACATTAGTCTTCCTGGTAAGTGAAACAGCAGTACTTCCAAATATATTTTTAAAACTTTTGCCCGAACCTTTCATACCAGCGATAATAAAATCAATCTTTTTTTCATTGGCAATATTAATAATTGCATCTTCGGGCTCCCCTTCATCGCATATAATTTCAATTAAGGAGCGTTTTGTATCCAGGAAATCTGCTTCATCCATTAATTTCTTATCCGTCTGCATCATTATATCGTACCGGGATATGCCCACATTAAATGAAGGAACCGCATGTGCAACTTTATAGGCATTAAATAAAATAATTTTAGCATCCAATGCTTTTGCAAATTGTACCCCCCATAACGCCGCCACCCTGGATCCGTTTGAAAAATCTGTAGCAATTAATATAGTTTTCATGAAATTCTGTTTAGGCAAAAGTATTCCCGCCATTTATTTTTTTAGATGACTTCCATTAGAAATATCATTGATTCATATCATCAGTTTGTGTTTTAAAAAGCTGATAACGATCATCCGCAGGGTTGTTAAATATCATACGTTACCTTTTTAAAAGAGAATAATTTTACCTGCATCGGAATAGATATGAATAAAAATACCCCTTTACCAAAGGGCGTTTTCATTCATATAACCTTTAGAAAACAATGCCCAATTTTTAAATTTTATCAGAATGAAAAAAATCTTGCTGGCAATAAATGCAATTGACCCGGATAAAAATTCCCTTGAATTTGCATGTTACCTGGGAAGGTTAACCAATTCAGGTATCACTGGTATTTTTCTTGAAAATTATGGCGATGAAGAAATTCTTAAAGTTAAACCTGTATTTAAATATACCTATTCAGAAGAGCAGGAAAATGAGTATACACAAGATCAGCTAAGCAGGGCAGAATTGATAGAAAAAAATATATTATCCTATAAAGAAGCATCAGTTAACCGGGGAGTAAATTTTAGCTTTCATCGCGACAGAGGCGTACCGGTACAGGAGTTGATTTCAGAAAGCAGGTATGCGGATATACTGGTGGTAGATCCCGCAACATCATTTAATAAAACTTTTGAGGGAACTCCTACTGACTTTATAAAAAATGTTTTGAAAAATACAGAATGCCCGGCAATTGTTGCTCCTGAAGGCTTTGAAGCTATAGACGAAATCATTTTTACTTATGACGGCTCTGCCAGTTCAGTATTTGCAATTAAACAGTTCACGTACATTTTTCCCCAATTACATGATAAAAAAGCAAATGTTGTTCACATTAACGATACCGGCGAATGGAACGACGCCAACAGGTTTAAACTTAAAGAACATCTTAAAAATTACTATTATGATTTGAATTTCGAAGTGCTTAAAGGAAATATTTATAACAACCTGATTGAATACGTTTTTAAGAAAAAAAATACCTTCCTGGTAATGGGCGCTTACGGAAGAAATAGTTTATCCAGGTTTTTTAAACCAAGCAAAGCCGATTTAATTATTAAAACCATACCACAACCAATATTTATCGCACATTTTTAAACCTGGTCTATTCGATAAAGATCAATGCCGGATAAACCAGGGTCTGCTTTTACTAATTTTTCTCATAATACTTTGAAGAGATAACAATAAAACCAATAATATAATAACAGATACAACCATACAAACTTCCTGTTACCATTGCAGCGAACCTTGCGATGACACCATTAAAGCCGATGATAAAGCATTTTGTTGTAATGGCTGTAAACAGGTATACTTGCTTCTTAATGAAAATAATCTTTGCAATTATTATAAACTCGAAAAAAACCCCGGTATAAAAGCTAAGGGAAAATTTACTTCCGAAAGGTTTGGTTATCTCGAGGATGCAGCGATAATAAATAAACTGGTGGAGTTTAACAGCACCCAGCAAACCAATGTTGTTTTTCAGTTACCGCAAATGCATTGTTCTTCCTGCATCTTTCTACTGGAAAACCTGCATAAAATTAATGAAGGTATTGTAACATCGAAATCAAATTTCCAGAAGAAGGAAGTATTTATTGTTTTTAATCCACAGCTTATCACGTTAAGAAAAGTCGTGGAGCTGCTGGCTTTTATTGGCTATGAGCCAAATATAACACTTAACGATACACGAAATAAAAAGCCGGTTACTTTTAACTGGAAGCAGATTTATAAAATCGGGGTTGCAGGCTTTTGCTTTGCGAATATTATGATGCTTAGTTTCCCGGAATATTTCTCGGGAGGAAACATTGGGCAAGCCGGGCTCAAAGAAACATTCACCTGGATGAATCTTGCATTATCGTTGCCGGTATTGTTTTTCAGCGCCTCAGGCATTTTCATCTCTGCATGGAAAGGCCTGCGACAAAACTATTTAAACATCGAGGCACCCATAGCTTTGGCTATTGTAGTTACGTTTGGAAGAAGCTATTATGAAATTACAACCGGGCATGGCGCGGGCTACCTCGATTCAGGAACAGGAATCGTGTTCTTCATGTTAATAGGCCGTTGGTTTCAAAATAAAACTTATGAGTCATTTTCATTCGACAGGAATTACAAGTCGTATTTCCCTTTAGGCGTCACCGTTATAAAAGATGGAATAGAAAAAAATATTCCTGTTACGCAATTAAAAAAAGCCGACCGTATTATTCTTCGCAACGAAGAAATGATTCCTGCAGATTCAATATTAATAAAAGGAAATGCCAGCATTGATTACAGTTTTGTAAGTGGTGAAACAACTCCTGTTGAGAAAAAAACAGGCGATCTGATTTATGCAGGTGGTAAACAAACAGGAAGCTCTATTGAGCTGGAAATCATTAAGGAGGCATCTCAAAGTTATATTACAGAACTTTGGAACAACGACATCTTCAATAGCAAAAAGAACGAGGAAAAATCGTTCATTCATCCATGGAGCCGCTACTTTACGCTGGCATTATTTACCATTGCTTTTTTCACAATATTATTTTGGTGGAAGTATGACAGCTCGAAAATATTGCCTTCACTTACGGCAGTTTTAATTGTCGCCTGTCCGTGCTCACTTTTACTTTCAGCAACTTTTACCTATGGCAACATGCTTCGCATTTTTGGCAAGAACAAGTTATATTTAAAAAATGCAAGCGTAATAGAAGCATTGGCAAAAGTTAATACGATTGTTATTGATAAAACAGGAACCATTACCCAAAATAAACCTTCCCAGGTGACTTATGAAGGTACGCCATTAACTGCTAAAGAATTATTGGCAGTTAAAAACATTACCCGGCATTCATCGCATACTTTGAGTAAAATTATCGCCTCTTCACTTCAATCAGAGCCAGGATCATTACACGTTGAAGAGTTTAAGGAATATGCCGGCAAAGGATTGGAAGCAAAAGTAAATAACATGTATGTAAGAATGGGATCTGCCGGTTTTATAAATCAATTTGATCATGGACTTATTTCATACGATACAGGTACACACGTGCATGTGATGATGAATGATGTACACATGGGCAAGTTTACCGTGAGCAACCAATACCGCGATGGGATCCAGGAATTGGCAGATAATTTAAAAAAAGAAAAATATGGTCTTTATATTTTGTCTGGCGACAATGATTCTGAAAAGGAAAAACTAAAAAAAATATTTAATAAGAACACGCAGCTTCGGTTTAACCAATCGCCTCAGCAAAAATTAGATTTTATAAAATCACTCCAAGGATTTTCTATTTCATCTCCGGGGCTCAGAGGCAAAAATGTGCTAATGCTCGGTGACGGCCTTAATGATGCAGGGGCGCTAATGCAAAGTAACGTAGGCATTGCCGTTAGTGATAACTCGTCACAATTTTCCCCGGCGTGTGATGCTATTTTGGATGGCACTAATGTAAAATTGCTTGATAAATTTATTGCCTTCGCAAGGTCCGGAAAAACTATTGTTACTATAAGTTTTATTCTTTCCATTTTATACAATATTGTTGGCTTGTCATACGCGGTACGCGGAATGTTATCTCCAATGATCGCAGCTATTTTAATGCCGGCCAGCAGCATAAGTATCGTACTCCTGGTAACTGTGCTCTCTTCAATAAGCGCACGAACAAAGAATTTGTAAATAAACTGATTGAAATCATTTTTTAATTTGATAGTCATCATAAAGTGAGACTGCAACGGCGGGTATTTTTGAGACTTAAAATTTACATTCATTGAGTGCATTAATTATTTTAATAGGTGCAAGCATCCTGGTAGCCACCGGTTTTTTAATCGCTTTTTTGTGGAGCGCTAAATCAGGTCAATATGACGACGATTACACGCCATCCATTCGCATGCTTTTTGAAGATGCGCCCAAATCTATTGAGGTTATCGAAGAGAAAATCCCAAATAAAAAATAGAAATTAATTATCACTTAAAATAAGCTCAGAATATGCAGGTAGAAAAATTTTATTACGATAACAAAATTGTCAGAAACTTCGCTTACGCCACTATTGTGTGGGGCGCCATAGGAATGCTTGTCGGCCTTTGGATAGCGCTGCAATTAGTTTTTCCTGCTCCTTTTCCTCACGGATTAAACTTAGCGCCTTACTTTAATTTCGGAAGGCTTCGTCCTTTGCATACCAATGCAGTAATTTTTGCATTTGTGGGCAATGGCATTTTCATGGGCGTGTACTATTCATTGCAGCGGCTTTGCAAGGCAAGAATGTTTAGTGATAAACTTAGTTACATACATTTTTGGGGATGGCAATTAATTATTGTTGCTGCGGCTATTACACTTCCATTAGGCCTTACTGACAGTGGCGAATATGCGGAATTGATATGGCCAATAGATGTAGCTATCACTATAATCTGGGTTGTGTTTGGATGGAATATGTTTGGCACAATTATTAAAAGAAGAGAGAAGCACTTATATGTAGCAATCTGGTTTTATATCGTGACGTTTGTTACGGTTGCAGTTCTACATATTGTCCGTTCCGGTGAATTGCCCTACACCTGGTTAAAAAGTTATAGCTGGTATGCTGGCGTTCAGGATGCATTGGTGCAATGGTGGTATGGGCATAACGCGGTGGCATTTTTTTTAACAACGCCTTACCTGGGCCTCATGTATTATTTTATGCCAAAGGCTGCTAACAGACCCGTTTATTCTTACAAGCTTTCTATCATTCACTTTTGGGCATTAATCTTTTTATATATCTGGGCCGGCCCTCACCATTTGTTGTATACTGCATTACCTAACTGGGCGCAATCATTGGGTGTTGTGTTCTCTTTCATGCTTATTTTTCCGAGCTGGGGAGGAATGATAAATGGCTTATTAACGCTGCGTGGTGCGTGGGATCGTGTACGCGATGACGTTATCCTAAAGTTTATGGTGGTAGCAGTTACTGCCTATGGCATGGCAACTTTTGAAGGCCCAATGCTTTCATTAAAAAGTGTGAGTGTCATATCACATTATACCGACTGGATTATTGCCCACGTACACATCGGCGCATTAGGCTGGAACGGTATGCTTACGTTTGGCATTTTATACTGGCTCGTCCCAAGAATTTTTAAAACAGACCTCTTTTCAAAAAAGCTGGCAAATGTGCACTTCTGGTTAGGTACACTGGGCATTTTGTTTTATGCAATTCCATTGTATTGGGCAGGCTTTACGCAAAGCTCCATGTGGAAACAATTTACTGAGGCAGGACAGTTAAAATACACTTTTCTTGAAACAGTTACCTACCTGAAACCATTTTATGCAATGCGCTCTTTGGGTGGCACTCTTTACCTGGTGGGTGTTCTGTTTATGGTATATAATATTTACAAAACCGTAAGATCAGGAAAGTTAGTTGCCAATGAAGAAGCTGAGGCAGCACCATTGCAAAAAGAATATGTGGCTCACAAAGGCGAACACTGGCACAGGTGGATTGAAAGAAGGCCTGTTCAATTTATGGTGTTAAGCCTCGTTGTGATTTTAATCGGCGGTATTGTAGAACTGGTTCCTACGTTCCTCATTAAGTCAAATGTTCCCACCATCAGCAGCGTTAAACCCTACACGCCACTGGAACTGGAAGGAAGAGACATTTATATACGTGAAGGATGTTACGTGTGCCATTCTCAAATGATCCGCCCATTTAGAAGTGAGACGGAGCGTTATGGAGAATATTCCAAAGCTGGAGAATTTGTTTATGATCATCCATTTCAATGGGGCAGTAAACGCACCGGGCCGGACCTGGCAAGAGAAGGTGCAGGTAACCTCAAGAAAACCGATGGATGGCACTTTCGCCATTTTCGTGAACCAGCATCTATGAGCGAAGGCTCAATTATGCCTTCGTATGCTTTCTTACTTTTTGATGATTTGGATACTTCAGAACTACCTGCAAAGATCCATGCCATGAAAACTCTCGGTGTACCGTACCCGAAAAATTACGAGAAGACTGCAATGCAGGATCTTGACAGGCAATCATTAGAAATTTCCAACAGCTTACTTAGCGATAGCATAAGGGTTTCTCCTAAAAAAGAAGTGATTGCATTAATCGCTTATATACAGCGCCTGGGAACCGATATATCTAAAAATACAACAACCACTTATAATAAATAACACATGTTTACATTCATAAAACAATATGCGGAAAAAATAAACGGCGCTCACATTTATGCCTATATATCATTATTTATTTTCCTGGTCTTCTTTATTGTATTGCTAATACTTGTAAAAAAAATGAGCAAGGAAAGAGTCAAAGAATTATCCAACATTCCTTTTGACAAAGAGGAATTAAATAACTCAATCATATAATTAAGAAAGTATGAAACATATTCATTTATCAAAGAAGATAGCCACTACCGCGTTAACCGCATTAATGGGAATACCTGCTGCAATAGCTCAAGACTCAACTGGTACCGCAAAAGCATCAGGCACGGGCAATAACCTGTTAACTCTCTTATTAGTAATTATGGGTCTTTTGGTTTTTGTAATCTGGCTGCTGGGCCGCGTTTTATTAGTATTAGGCAAGCAGTTAATTGAAAAAACAAAAACCTCAAAAATACTCCCCTTATTAATAGCAGGCCTATTGGTACTTACTGCACAATCGTCCTCTGCACAAGATGCAGTAAAAACGGAGACGGTAAAGGCAGTCTCCAACTATGGAGGGCTTTCTACGGGTACTTTTTATTTACTGGTATCGGTATTGGCAACAGAAATTATTATTATATTTTTCTTCACCTTCCTTATACGAAGATTCTCAGCAGAATTATTACCACAGAAAAAAGTTGCACTTGCCAAGGCAAATAAGGTTAAGACCTGGTGGGCAAGGCTGAATAAAAAATTAACCAGGGCGATACCAGTTGAAAAAGAAGCTGATGTTATGCTGGATCATGATTATGATGGCATAAGAGAATTGGATAACGCGTTACCACCCTGGTGGAAATATGGATTCTATATTACCATTGGAGTGGCAATTGTTTACCTGTTAAACTTTCATGTTTTTGGTTATGGAAAAAATCCAACGCAAGAGTATCAGGCAGAAATGGAACAGGCAAGAATTAAAAAGGAAATATATGAATCGAATAATAAAGATAAGATTGATGAAAACAATGTACCTATGGCAGATGCTGCCGGATTAGCCAAAGCAAAAGAAATTTTTACAGCTACTTGTTTTGCCTGTCATGGCAAATTGGGTGAAGGTGGTGCCGGGCCAAATCTCACAGATGATTATTGGCTGCACAAAGGTTCACTCAATGATATTTACCAGTCAATAAAGCACGGTTATCCAGACAAGGGAATGCAATCCTGGTCTACCGTTTACTCGCCAAAAGAAATAAGTTTTTTGGCGAGCTATATAAAAACGTTGCATGGCACTAAACCTCCTAACCCTAAAGCACCGCAGGGAGATTTATATGTAGAGCCATCATCAACGCCGCAAACAGGCGCTGCTGATTCTTCAGCAATAGGTAAATAAAAGCTGGCCCCTAAAAGTTTACCTAAGATAACGAGAGGCAAACAGAATAAACTTTTACTATGGAAGCAACTTCAGCAATTGATAAAAAAGAAAGTTACCGGGATTCTGTTGCTACAATAAGCAAGGAAGGGAAAAGAAATTTCATTAATCCCAAAAAGCCAAAGGGAAGTCTATATAAATTAAGAACGCGGTTTAGCATCTTTTATCTTATTGTTTTCTTTACGTTGCCCTTTCTTAAGGTAAACAACGAACCGTTGTTGATGCTTAACATCCTCGACAGAAAGTTTATCATATTTGGTATGGTATTCTGGCCGCAGGATTTTTTCATTTTTGGGATTGCCATGCTCACATTCGTAGTTTTCATTATCCTGTTTACGGTAGTTTTCGGACGTATATTTTGCGGCTGGGCATGTCCGCAAACCATATTCATGGAGATGGTCTTTCGCAAAATTGAATATTGGATTGATGGTGATTCTGCACAGCAAAGAAGGTTGAAAGATATGCCGCGGAATTCACTTAAGGCAAGAAAACGCATTACCAAGTTTATCATATTTTTCCTCATTTCATTTATAATAGCAAATTTCTTCCTGGCCTATCTTATAAGTATGGATCAATTACTGGGCTATTTAAAAAATCCGTTTGCGCACATTGGAACATTAATCTCTTTACTGGTGTTCACCAGCATATTCTTTTTCGTGTATTGGTGGTTTAGAGAACAAGCCTGTATAGTTGTATGTCCTTATGGAAGATTACAAGGCGTCTTATTGGATAGAGACTCAATTGTAGTAGCATACGATCATAAACGGGGAGAACCAAGAGGTAAATTAAAAAAGAAAGAAGACCATGACTGTAAATGTGTTGATTGCAAGGAAGACGGCGCCTGCAAAAGTATGGCTCAAAAGATAGAATCAATGGTTCCGCAGGGCGATTGTATTGACTGTTTTGCATGTGTGCGTGTATGCCCAACGGGTATCGATATACGAAATGGCACACAACTGGAATGCATAAACTGCACCGCGTGTATTGATGCCTGTGATAGTATAATGACAAGTATTAAAAAACCTTTGGGTTTAATCCGTTTTGCATCAGAAAACAGTATCGTAAAAGGAGTAAAGCTGAGATTTACAGCAAGGATAAAAGCATATACAGCCGTACTTGCTTTATTATTATCGTTGCTGGTTTTTCTTTTAGTAAGCCGCACCGATCTTGATGCCCGGCTTATGCGCACTGCAGGCATGACTTATACGACTTTGCCTGACGGCCGGATTAGCAATCTCTATAACCTGAAACTAGCTAATAAAACACATGAGGACATTCCTTATACTTTAAAGCTCGAAAATATAAAAGGTGAAATTGAAATTATCGCTAATACCAGCCTGGTTGTAAAAAAAGAAGAATACGCCCACCTGCAGTTTTTTGTAAAACTTAACCGGAGCGATATTAAAAGCTGGAAAACGGATTTAAAGATTGGAATGTATCAAAACAATAAAAAAATAAAAACTTTGGAAGCCGATTTCATTGGCCCCGAAATTTATAACTGATAAATATTTTACTATGAACTGGGGATATAAAATTCTTATCGTTTACCTTGGTTTTGTTAGCGGCATAATCTTGCTAGTTTTCAAATCATCAAGCCAGAAAGTGGATTTAGTAACTACAGATTATTATGCAAAGGAGCTGAAGTATCAGGAAAAGATAGATGCAATGAAAAGCGTTCATCAATTGTCCGACACGGTAAAATATGCGATGAACGATGGAAAGTTAGCCATTGTTTTTCCCAAAGATTTTTCAGGAAAAACAATTGATGGCAAGGTGTTGCTTTATTGCCCTTCAGATGAGGACAAGGACATTACGCGTAACTTTTCAGTAAAAGATTTACAGGTATTGGTTCCGGTACACACCGCAGGCAAACTGGAGTATCAACTGCAATTGAGCTGGCAGGCTGATGGAACGAGTTATTATTTCGAAAAGAAATTAATTATAAATTAAAGCACGCATTATGCCTCAGTTATTAATTACTGCGTTTATGATGGGTCTGCTGGGAAGCTTTCATTGCGTGGGCATGTGTGGACCTATAGCATTATCTCTCCCCTTAAAACACGACAGCGATTGGGCAAAATTTTCCGCGGCGTTGTTTTATAATTCCGGGCGCATTGTTACGTACGCCGTATTTGGTTTAATTTTCGGGTTAATTGGCAAGAGCGTTGCGCTGTTTGGATACCAGCAATGGTTATCAGTTATCTTAGGAGTATTGATACTTTTTTTCATATTCCTCCCAAAAAGATTTGCATTTTTTCAACACCAAAATTTAATACTTGCTTCTTTTCAAAAATTGCGCACGGCGTTAGGCAGGCTTTTTTTAAAGAAAAATTTTTCATCTTTATTTTCAATTGGTCTATTAAATGGCTTACTTCCCTGTGGCCTTGTTTATATGGCTGCAGCAGTTGCGGTTTCAGCCGGAGATATCATAAACAGTATAGCGTTTATGGCATTTTTTGGATTGGGAACACTACCCATGATGTGGAGTATCGCATTCTTTGGGAATTATATAGGCGTCAGCGTTCGTCAAAAAATAAGAAAAGCATATCCCTACATGATGATGCTGGTTGCTTGTCTTTTAATACTTCGTGGTATGGGTTTAGGAATTCCTTACATAAGCCCGGTGGTTGAAAAAAGCGTTGTTCAAAATTGTTGTGTTAAGCCTGTATAAAATTATCGCGACATAAAACGGTTATTATAACCTGTTGCATCTTTCCTTATATAATTCCATTTTCCTTCATGACATTAATCACCTTTATTAATGCCAGATATCATAATCTTAAATATAAGCCTCTCCTATTTTTGAACACTTTATTTTTTATAAAACTTTATTAACACTATGTTGGGTGAATTAAATGAAATGCAAATAAATAATTTCCTGGTTAGCCAAGCTGTAGGCAGAATAGCGTGTTCCGATGGGAAAAAGCCGTATATAGTACCTGTAACCTATGTGTATAACGGTAAAGATATAATAGGACAGACGACGGAAGGAAAGAAGCTTCATATTATGCGCAATAATCCAAATGTATGTTTTGAAGTAGACTCAATGAATAATATGGCGAACTGGCGAAGCGTTATTATTAATGGAGTATTTAACGAGCTGAAGGGTGTTGCGGCAACCAAAGCGAGAAATTATCTATTCAATCATATATGGCCTTATTTAACAAGTTCCACAATTCATTCCCATGAACACGAGCCACCGGTCTCAGATATTGATGACAGCAATAGAATTAAGCCCGTCATGTTCCGGATTAAAGTAAAAGAAAAAACAGGAAGATTTGAAAAACAATAAAAAACAAACCTTTGTTATAACTTTCCAACCAGTTAAAAATTTTCTTTCCAATTAAATTCTCAATCCAAAAGTTATCTCTAATTAAAATTTAATATTATAATAATGGAATATAAAAAAGATGTTTCTGTCGAAGATGCAGTAAAGATTATCAAATCGGGCAACAGGGTGTTTATACATGGAAGCGCAGCCACGCCGGTGTATATTTTGGAAGCGCTTCAAAAAAGATATGAAGAATTAAATAATGTTGAACTAGTTAGCATCACCACCTTTGGAAATATAAATTTTAATAACCCTATTTATAAAAAAAGCTTCTTTATAAACTCTTTATTTGTATCAGAAAATACGCGTGCTGTTGTTAACAGTGATCACGGGGATTATGTACCCATATTCTTAAGCGAGATCCCACAATTATTTAAAAGAAATATTTTACCGTTAGATGTGGCAATTGTGCAGGTTTCGCCACCAGATCGGCATGGGTACTGTTCCCTGGGAACTTCCGTAGATATTGCCAGGGCCGCTGTAGATACTGCTAAGCACATTATTGCGCAGGTAAATTCAAGAATGCCCCGTACACATGGCCAGGGTTTTATTCATGTAGATAAAATTAATGCCCTGGTTTGGCATGATGCTGAACTCCCTGAAATAGACTACTCATCAAAATCAAATGACACGGTAACTCAAATTGGAAGGAACGTCGCGTCGCTTATTGAAGATGGGGCGACCTTACAGTTAGGCATAGGTGCAATTCCCGACCAGGTATTAAGAAATCTTTCCACGCATAAATGCCTTGGCATCCATACAGAAATGCTATCCGATGGAGTAATTCCGCTGATAGAAAAAGGTATTATTGATAATAGTCGTAAGAAAATAAACATGGGGAAAACCGTAACGGGATTTATGGCAGGAACAAGAAGGCTATACGATTTTGTAGATGATAATCCTGCAATAAGAGTAATGGACATCAGCTATGTAAACGATACGAGTATTATAAGAAAAAATCCACGGGCAACCGCTATAAACAGCGCAATTGAAATTGATCTAACGGGACAGGTATGCGCAGATTCATTTGGAACATATCAATATTCTGGCATAGGTGGTCAAATGGATTTTATAAGAGGAGCGTCATTGTCCGAAGGCGGAAAACCAATTATAGCCATGCCATCCATAACATCAAAGGGAGTTTCCCGTATAGTACCCTTTTTAAAGGAAGGTGCCGGTGTAGTCACTACCAGGGGGCACGTACATTGGGTCGTAACAGAGTTTGGTATGGCTGACCTGTTTGGAAAGAACCTGAGGCAAAGAGCAAAAGAGCTGATTCGCATAGCTCACCCGGATCATAAAGAATTTTTAGAAAAGGCATTTCGTGAACGATTTAAATCCCTTGCATAAATTTTTGCCAAATCTTCTTTCGTGTAGCCTCAACCGTAAGAAAACGACTTCTTTACAGCAGTTATAAATAAAAACTTTTAATCGTCAACATCTGTTCTTTCTTTTTTTGGGATCGTCATCCGCTTAGGATAAGGCGTATCGCCCTTTGAGGCAAACCAAAGTATCCTGTTAAGGAGATCATCATTGCCGCCGTCAATATGGTCGAATTCCGGCAACGAAGACTGGAGAGAAAATTTTCTGGCCTTGCCTGATAAGGCCGAAGCTTTCTTATTCATTTCATCCAGCGGGATGTTATTCTTTAAAAAAGAATACGTCTCCTTATTAGCCATCTCATTAAAGCAATCAAACATTGGCAGCGCGGTTGCGTCCATTACATTCATTGGTGGTAAACCCAAAATTTGTTCAATCGTTCTAACTATGCAGGTTTGATTGTAATTCGTATGTATTGTTTTTTTGAGATGAGAATACGGGCTGATTACAAATCCCGTGGTGCGATACGCAGAAACGTGATCCCAGCCGTCTTGTGAATCGTCCTCAGTAATAAACACAACCGTCGAATCCCAGAAACGGCTTCTTGTAAGGCCTTCTATTATTTTCCCCAATGCAAGATCATTATCTGCTACCATCGCCCTGGGAGTTGGAAATCCCTGTGCCATGCCCGAAGTATGATCGGCAGGCAGCGCAAGAATCATTAAATCAGGTAATTGATCGCCGGGCTTTTTTTCAATTTCATTCAGCTCATTTAAAAATTCATCAGCCCGAAGCTGGTCTGTAAATTTATGCCCGTCATAACAAGGATAATCCTTTGACATTACAGGCCGGACCCGTGAGATAGTTGTTGTATTTGTAAATTCGGTTTTGCCACCATTAAGATAAGTTTGATAAATCTTTGTCCAATCTAAACTTTCATCAAATTCGGGCACACATGCTTCGCCATATATTCTCACCGTTTTGCCATGGTCCAGCGCATTGTTCCAGATGAAACCCTTTTTATTATAAACAAGAGCGTCATACAAAACGTGCGGATAACTTCTAAACCATGCCCTCACATTTTTTTCAACATAGTCTGTAACAATCGCCGCATCGGTCCATGAATGCCCTTCAGCAGACGATTTACCGGATGCATAATAATTATCTAAAAGCAAATAATCTTTTGCCAGCTTATGTTGATTAGGCGTTACGTTATTTCCGTAAATGCATAATGAACTTTGGCCATCGCCTTCCTTCATGTCGCCCAATACCTGGTCGTATGTCCTGTTTTCTTTAATGATGTAAACCACGTGTTTAAAAACTGAGGGCTCGCCAATTCTTTCAGGCACCGGCTTTGAAGCAACTCCTTTTCTTGGCAGAAGGCCTGTAAATCTTGTACGGAATATTAAGTTAGCGGCTTCTACTCTCTTCGTGTATGCGTTTAAGATGGTATCACCCGGCAGCGCTATAATTGAAACAGTAGCTTGTTGGCGGTGGCTGTTATAACTACCGTCAGTTGCCGTTCTTGCTCCTTCTCCTTCTAGGTTGGCAACAAACAACATGTTCTTTGTTAGCACTAACCCTGCGGGATAAGCTTCTGTTGGTATAAACCCTGTAACTCTAGACACTTCTTTGCCGGATGACGAAGATTTTTTGCCCAACGCTACTACCGCCACCGCATTATCCATTCCATTTGAGACATATAATTTATCGCCCGCTTCGTTTACGGCGAGAGCGTTAGGCGAATCTCCAATAAACGTATTCGCACCATCTGTTAGCTTTACTGAGATGGATTCTGATATTTTATCCTTCGATGCGTTTATCACGGAAATATTATCACTGTTTCCATTAGCAGCATAGATAAATTTATGATCACCGGCGGCGATAATTGCGTTGGGATGCAATCCAACTTCCATTTCCTTTTCAAGCTTGCCGGTTTTTAAATTAAAAATACTTACTGTTCCGGAGGAAGTCGCCCCGGTTTTTGCATCAACATACACCTCTCCGTAAGGAATACCCGCTGTTTCCTTTGAAGTGTCGGTTGGTACAGAGCCTGCCCAATTGGTAACGTATGCTTTTGATGCAGTTAATGCAATGCCGAACGGCGCCATTCCGGTAGCGGCTGTCCAAATAATTTTTTTATCCCTTAACCTTAATTTCGAAAGTTGGTTGTTACCGTTTAATACTACATACAAATAATTTTCCCCTGCTTCTTTATTAATCGCAATATCGTTGGGCAACGCCATTGGCGCAGGTGTAACTGTTGCAAAAGAGATTGAATCTTCGATTAGCGCTTTATTACCGTCCCATGAAGCGCTAAGAATGAGTGACAGATTATTATAAGGGTTAGCAGCGCCCCATAGAACATGAGTTCCGTGGTCATCCTCATAAACTTTTATCCCGGAATAAGTACTCATCAGCCCTTTGTAGTTTCCGGAATAATCCAGGTGAAATAGCAGTTTATTTTCCGCTACATCAATGAAAGCCACTCCATACCTGTCTTCCACTGCCAACACCTTTTCGCCCGGTAGCAACACACAATCCAGGCTATGATTTTCAAGCGCTGAATTGCCAAAACGGATCACCGTTCCTGCAGGATCTATAAAGCGATTATTAGGCATGAGTATAGAACTATTATCAACCGTCAAAGTAGTATCATCATAATTGCTATGATAATTTTCATCGGTGGTAACAGACGATTTATAAATGCGGGTAGTTTTACACGACGCAAAAACTAACCAAGCGAGAAACAAAAAGATTTTGCAAGGACCGGTAAGCGCGGAGAAATTGATTTTTGCAATGGAATTATTATAAATATATTTTATTCTCATTCTATTTCATTTTTAAAAGTACCAACTTTCTCTTTTATGCCAATGGCAAAAGCTATAATGCATTTAATGAAACATAAAAGAATGAAAGTTCTCGCAAAAGTATTTCATTAAACAGTAAAGTTTTAACCCCGTCTTCGTTGATTATCGGCTTAATTCTGCAAATAAACCCTGGGAGTTAGTAATAACGCATCAACCCCAATTCATTTATCTTCCTTAGATTTCGTTGTTTTATTATTAAATGATTATGCAAATGCGGGAAAAAACCGGGTAACCCTTTTCAGTCCGTAAGAGTTTAAAAAGCATATACGATTAACCGCTAGTAACAAAAACTTACGAATAAAATGAGACAATGAAATAGGTCTTAGCGATAATGGTCAATGAATTATGAAATGGTACCCACCATTTCTTCGGCAAGCCCAAAGGATAAAGTCATACCTGCACCGCCCAGTCCATTTAGGATATAAACACCTTCTTCAGCCTGTATAAAAACATCCGTTTTACCATCAGTCATTTTTGGATAAATACCATGCCACGACTGAACAAGTTTCCAGTTGTCGACAATGGCAAATCTTTTAAGATAAGTTGTAATTAAATCATTGATGTAAGCTTCGTCAAATGGTGAAAATGTTGATCCGTATTCATGCGAATCACCCACGGTAAGTTCGCCTTTTCCATTTTGGGAAACCATAACATGAACGCCTAACTGAAGATATTCACTTAATTCATTCTGGTACCTTTCTTTCAGCAAAGGTAATGATGGAGCAGCTTTGAAACTCTCATAATGGATAAGCGATAACCCGCCACATAAAGAAGTACCAATTCTAAATTTAGATTCACTACTTATATACCGCATCATTTGGAGTTTGCATTTGGTAAGTTGCAGCTCAGCAAATTTTTCAGGGTATAATGTTTCAAAATCGGCGCCCGAGCAAATAAAAATAATATCAGCCTGGATGGTTTCATCACCCATCATTACTTTATTTCTTTCAACTGCCACTACATTTTTATTCCATATAAATTGAACATTGTGATTCTCTATTAAATACAAAGGCAATGCTGCAATTGCCTCCCGCGGATCAATGATTAATTCTGTTTTGCAGAATAAACCACCGATTAAGTTATGATGATTAACGCCATTTACTTTTTCGCCTATTTGAGTAGGATTCATTAACTCAACGGACCGACCATTTTTATTAAAAGCTTCATTTAATTCCTGTAAAACTATCCACTCATCTTCATGGTAGGCAAGATGAATGCTTCCACATTCATCGAACCAGAAACCGGCAGCATCAGCAATTTCCTTCCAAATATTTCTGCTGCGAAATGCACGATTATACATTTTCCCATCTGGCTGTCCAATGGGCCATATCATTCCAAAATTTCTTACAGATGCACCAACGGCCATACCCGACCTTTCTACAACAGTTACCGTAAATCCGTTTAAAGAAAGTGCACGCGCCGTAGCAAGGCCCACTATGCCCGCACCTATTACAACAGCTGATTTATTCATGAAGGCTTATTGATTTTCTTTTTAGTAAATGAGGACAGATTTCTTAAGATCTAAATTTTCCGAATTAATGACTTCTGTTTTAACGAAATCATCTTTATATTTTTTATTAAAATAACGGAGTGCCATAAACGTTCCGATAACTCCTATAACCGACAAGTACATTACACCATTAGAATACACGGTTGCCCATGGCAATTTATTGGTGAAGGCAGATTTACTGATGATAACAATTACACTGCCCATGTAACCAAATGAGTCGGCCACGTACATTAGAAAGCCAACATTTCCACCTTTTTTAAAAGTGGCAATGAGGCGTTCAAATATGATACAATTAAAAGGAATATAGCCAATATATAGTCCGAGCCCAACTAATGTCATCCACATAAAGGGAGAAAGATGATGGTTAATAAACATCCACGAACTGATGCCCGACAATAAAAATCCTGCTACAATCATAATGTGCGTAATCACAAGCGCCTTGCGATTATTGCGAATAAGAATCATACTGCCAATCAAAATCAAAACAATAATAGTTATGGGAATTTCTGTCGCGCTAAACACTGATGGCTGGTTGCCAAAACCCAATTCCCGCCATATATCGGCGGCGAAATTATCGCGGATATCACGGAAAACTGTAAGGAACACATACAAAATAATAAGTACAACCAGGCCATATGAAAATTGGGAAAAGAAATTTTTTCTCTCTGCTTTGGACATTGGTAAACGAACAACACGATGTTCAATATCGGATTGCGATGGCAAAGGAATCTTCTCTAATAAATAAACAAAAAATAGTAAGGGCAGGATAAACAAAAGCCCCGTTAGAAAAGGAAGCCACCAGTCGGTAACATTAAAATTAACCTTTAAATATTCAGCAACAGATTTTACAAAACCTGATGAAAAGATAAAACTCACGGCAAGCGAAGCCCCAATAAAATCAGTTGCTTTTCTCCCTTCAACATAAGAAAAAACAATACCCCAAATGATACCTAGCGGGAAACCATTTATTAATAAAAAAATAATATTATACGGAGCAGAAACCAGTGCGAAAAGTAACAATGAGGCCCATGAAATACCCACCAATAATATAATTATTTTTCCCCTGCCAATGTTTTTTAATTCTGCTATAAATTTTATTCCAAAAAATTTACTCAGCATGTAACCGAATACCTGGCTTATTACCAAAGCATCTTTATAAGCCAATCCAAAAATAAGAGGTGCTTTGCTGAAACTTCCGACTGTAAAGGGTTTTCTAAATGCATAGACCGACGCGTATGTAGCGAATGTAATAAGGGAGGCAAACACGGCAACATAAGTATCGTGGTACTTTTGCCGGTGTTTTTTTAATAATATGGCCTGCATATTAAAGTATTAAAGAAGGCAAAAATTCCAAGGAATCTATAATATAGTCGGGTTGATATTTTACCAATTGATCTTTCGTGTAGGCGCCGGTAGTTACACTCACCACAATTCCGCACCCCGCATTCCGGCCTTCTTCAATATCCACTTTTGTATCACCAACTTTCGCCACATCATCTGCAAAACTGATGTTCAGTTTTTGCATGAGTTTTTCTATCATAAAAGGGTGAGGCCTGCCTTCAGAAACTTCATCGCTGCATATAACTTCGTCTATGAACGATGCCGCATCCCAACCTAATCTTTTTAATATTGGAGTAGTAATCGTTCTTGTAAAACCTGTGTTAAGCGCCACTTTCACTTTATTATTTTGCAGTTCGCGGAAAACTCTTTCAGCATAAGGTAACGGCACAAGCCCTTCGTATGTTTCATAATGCAATACCATTTGATTATTAAAATCTCGGTGAATAGTTTCAATAAATTCTACATCATTTTCATAACCGGGTTTATACTTTTCAACTATTATTTCTATTGCCTCTTTTTTTCTATAGCCCATAACCTCATCTACATCGGCAACCTCTACCTCTGCTATTCCTACATTTGAAAAAGCTTTTCTAAAAACATCATTGATATTGCCTTCATCTGCAACGGTGGTTCCCGCAATGTCAAATACTACCAGTTTAATACTCATTAATTTATTTTTTAGTCAGGTGATTGATCATCATGTCCCGGTAATGTTGTAATTCCGGCAGGGGAAGCCGTTCTTCTTTTGCCTTCTCATCCCATGCTCTTAAAGTAATGTATAGACTGAACCATTCTTCTTTTTCAAAATGCATTGCTTCGTTATCATTCATTCGTCCGCCCTGGAAATTTAATGTGGCCTTACTAGCTTCCGATAGTTGATTATAATAGACAGGATTTTTGAAAGTGAGGTAACGTTTTGCATCTACGTGCGATGCAATTAACCTGGTGATTTTTTCTGAAAAGCCTTTTTCTTTAAGATAATCTGCACCAATCTTTTCATGATCTGCTATTCCAAAATCATCCATATAATTTACCGGCATAATGTGCTCACATAAATGGCCTAAGTCATGAAAAAACGCAGCGAGGATTACTTCGTCATCATAATTTTCTTTCTCGGCTAATTGTGCGCATTGGCACATGTGTTCAATTTGAGAAACGGGTTCGCCAATATAATCCTGGTCGCCATACATTTTGTACAGCCCCAATATTTCATCGGCGATTTTTTCAGCTTCTGAATTTTCCATTATTTATAGATTGTAGTTATTGGTTGGGCTATTGGATGGTTTGCGGTAAAAGTAAAGCCCAGCAATTTTGCAAACGTTGCTGCCAGTTGCTCCTGGTACAATATATTTTTATTTTTCATTTCGCCGCCGGGCTTGGTATCAGGCCCTAAAGCTGCAATCCATATATGGCCGGCATCTTTAATTTTTTCACCATGATCTGTCCAGTTCTCTTTAGGATTATCGCCCCTTCCATGATCGCAAGTGATGATCGAAGTTGTTTTGTTTTTATACTGTGGTGTTGATTGAATATAGTTCCATAAATCTGCTATCATGCCATCCTCCGCATGTGCGCTTCCCAAATAAAGATTATACATACCCGCATGCGCCAAATCATCTGTTTCATCAAAAGCTATGTACAAAACTTTAGGTTTCCTTTCTTTCATGTATTCCCTGGCGGCAATATAAGTAAGCACATCAGGACGTACACCAATGGGGCGTGTGGTAAGAGATTCTATATCATCAATAAGCCTGAATTTTTCAGTGATGTAAGGCAAAGAATCCGTATCGCTGTTTACATAAATTCCACTTTCCCATTTATTAAAAATATAAGGAAATGCATCCCATGTGGTAAACGCTGCTACTTTATTTTTAAAACCATTTTGCTGGTTGAGAAACCCTAAAACATTACTGTTTTTATTTGGAATTTTATCATTGGAATTTACAGTCGTGTCCGGATAGCCTGTGAAAATTTCATTATATCCCGGGTAGGAAAATTTGTACCGGTTGGCGTTATTCACCTTATTTCCATCCCACCTGTTTCCGTATAACTGTCCCTTACTTACAATAGTGCTCCATAAAAACGGAAATAATTTTTTTCTTCTTTCTTCAATACTATTACTCCAGAATTTTGAACTGGTTTCTGCGCTATCTTTTGTAAAGTCATTATTTTTTAATAAAGCAGAATCAGCACCTCCATACACTTCCTGCCAGCGCATTCCATCCAAGGTTACTATTACCAGGTTTTCAGTTTTTAATTGCGCTGACGTTTTTTGCGTAACATTAAACACAAACAGGAAAACAATAGCTATATATTTATTCATAAATTTTTTTTAAAAAAGGCAGAACCAAAAGGCTCCGCCTTCGCATAAGAAAAACCAGTCTGCAAAATTCTATTCATTTTAAGAGCCACATAGTTTGGTTGAGGTCATCTGCAGAATATTGTTGAGCAGATAATGCAGCATTCCAATTGGCTTTGTTTTGTGTTTGTTCCGAAACCGGGTAAGCCCATCTTTTAGGTATAACTCCGTTGTTACCAACACCGGCACCGGCCTGGAATGCAGGAACACCTGTTCTGCGCCAATTATAATAGGGTTCATATCCTGAGTTTTCAAAACAGGCTATATATTTCTGCAGAACTATTTGGCTAATCGCTGTTGAAGGAGTTGAAGAAAGTTTTACCGAAGGTTGATTATAATAATTTGAAAAATTAAATGCGAACGGATACGGCGCCACCTGGGTAACGGAATTTGCACCTGCCGGTAAAAAATATGCTGTAAAATTTGATTGCTTTATATCGATACCATAAAATGCCATGGAAGCGGTAATTCCTTCCTTATACCAGTCTTCCGCATCAACATTATTCTTGCCGGGAACCCAGCCCCGAACGATTGCTTCAGCAATATTGAAACACATTTCCTTATAGCCTACTAAAACATCCGGCTCCCCGATAAAATTTGAATAATAACGATGCCTGTTAATAAATGAATATAATCCTGCACTTGCATTACCGTACATGCTTTGAACAGACTCGCCGGTGCTGGCTCCCACAAAATATTTAAATTGTGCAGGGTTGGGATCATTCAGCGCAAGAGCAGTTGCCGGTTCGCACGTAATAAAAACACGCGGATCACTTAACGTTGTAAGTGCACTTACATAGGTAGCTGCCATATTATAACGTCCCGCAATAGAACCAAAATTACTTGGATTAAAAGGATAAGTACTATAAGTATTTGATCCGCCGGGATTATAAGCAAACGAGAAATCATCAGTTTGATTTTCAAAAATGGGATACTTTGCCGGGTTATCAATAATACTGGCAAACCGTGCAGGCACATTCAATGTTGCATCGGAAGCTTTATTACTAACGCTGACGAGCACACGAAGTTTAAAAGTATTTACCAGCTTTTGCCACGCAGCAAGATTGCCATGGTAGTATATATCCTGCGAAGCCGATAACGAATTGTCATTGGCAGCAATCAACGATGTAAAATCGGCGTTAGCTGTATCCAATTCGTTTAACACGTATTGAAACACCTGTTCCTGTGGCGTGTAAGCAGGTTTGGAATTGTTAGAACCCTGCAGCGCTTCGGTCAATGGAACATCACCAAATAAGGACGTAGTATTATAAAAGTAGTAAGCACGGATAAACCTCCCTACAGCTTCATAAGGGTTTACATTTGATGCTCCGCGTGAAGTTGCTTCCTTTTCCATTTGAATCACATTCTTTATAACCAGGTACGGATTAAAGGAGCCATCTGTCCATGAATAAATATTGTTACCATAATAATCATAATTCTGGCAATGATATTGATTCCACGCCTGCACATTATCCCAGGAGTTGATACCGCCCAATCCGCCTGCGCTTCCTGTTCCGGATAGATCCGTTAACACAGTTCCTAAAATTAAACCTGGAGGAACACTGGTGGGGTTATTGGGGTCAAGTTGCTTTTCCTGGATTTGTTTTTTGCAGGAAACCATAAGCCAGGTTCCTATAGTTATTAAAAATATATATTTTATCTGTTTCATATTTTGTGCTTTTACGGGTATTAGAATGATAGATTTACGTTGAAGCCATAACTGCGTGTGGTGGGAGTTTGCAAGCCAGAGCCCGAATCCTGGGTGTATTGATCTACGTCCAAATCTTTATATTTATTTGGAAAGAAGTATAATAAATTCCTGCCCACCAAAGAGACCGTTGCTTGTTTGATAAAAGACCTGTTACCAAATACATTTTGTGGCACGAGATAAGTAAACGTTACTTCCCTTAATTTGGCATAAGTCTTTTTAATAATGTCTAGGTCGGGGATGGAAGCCATACGGGTAACGAAAGGCTGAACCTGGCTTTTGGTAGTATTTTGTGTTACCGTTAAATCTTTATAGTTCGTAATTTCCCCAGTTATAGGATCGAGGATTATAGGTGCCCCGGTCAGGTTAACTCCACTGCCAGTATAAGCTGCCACATTTGCTTCGTCAGAAGGCCTTGCTGCTCCGAAAGCTCCTGTGGCACTTTCTATATGGCGTCCGCCTTGCAATGTTTTCTTTCTAACGTAATCTTCCATTACACCGCCCACCATTCCATCAAATTGAAAATGTAATGAAAAGCTTTTGTAGCTCACCATGTTCACAAGCCCCCACTGCCAATCAGGATCTGAATGCCCAAATACTTTTTGTGCTGAAACGCCCAAATCAGAAAACCGTGTATAAACTCCGGTTGCCGGATCGATAACCATTTTGCCATCCGGTGTTCTTACAAATGCATTTCCATAAACCAAATCAATCCTCTTGCCATTGTATTCATAACTATTAGGGTTGGCATCATTTACCCATTTTCTTATATAAGAGGAGAAGTTGGCAGTTACATTCCAGCTAAATCCATTCGGATGTGTAACAGGACGGGCATTCATAGTAACTTCCCATCCGTCGTTAGTGTATACGTTACCGTTAGTTAGGTAAGATGAATATCCGGATGCTGATGATGTTCCCTGGTTTACAATACCTGTGTTTCTATAATGGTAATGGGTTATATCAAACGCTAATTTGTTGTTAAGGAAACGAATATCAGCACCAAACTCAGTAGCTTTTCTGTCAGCAGTAAAAATGGTAGGGCTTACTGTTTGATCACTGTATTTAGCACTATTTTGACTTGAGTAAGTTGGACTTAATGAATAGGGCTGTGAAAATTGGTAGCCAGGTCCTCCGTACGGTGAATTCCAGGTATAACCATAATCGCCGGCCGGCGTAGCGCTCACATTGGGGGAGAAAAGCGGAGAAGTGCCTCCGTCCTTACTCTCTGCATAAGAACCTCTCAATTTTAAAAATGATATTGCTTTTGGCAAGTGCATGTATTCAGAAACCACCGTTGCCAGGTTAAATGATGGATAATAATAACTATTGGTATTGCTAGGTAATGCAGATGATTTATCAACACGGCCCGTAACGTTAGCCGTTAAGTAAGATTTGTATCCCGCATCTACCGAGTAATAAGCGCTTAAAACCAGCATGCTCGAACGAAAACTACTTCCCGTTAAAGTTCCCTTGGAGTTAGAAAAAGAATAAATGCCGGGAACATTCAAATAATTGGTAGATTCAAAGTTAGAATTGAAACTGAAATTCCTTGCGGTTGCACCCGCTAATGCCTGAACATCTAAAAATCCCAATATATTATCTTCATGATATCTCGCTTGTGCGTCTACGTTAGTCTCGAATAAAGACCTCCTGTCTTCGCGGTAATCTCCCTGGTGAAGTTCTCTTCCATATACGTCCGCTGAATAAGGCAACTTTTCTGAATTAACCATGTCGTATGCAGTCATACTTGGCCTGAATTGAAAATCAATATTATTATTGAGTTTATAATTCAATGATAAGTATCCATATTCGTTATTCTGGTAATGGCCTCTTAACCATTCGTAAGACATAAACCAGGGATTATTATACCGGTAATACTCCGCGTAGTTTTGCTGGATTCCTGTTTTGCCCGGCTGCCAGTAGTTGCGGATATTAGGATCATTTACATTCCAGTCTGCACCGCCCCAAAGTATAAAATTGTATATGATACTATTAGGGCCATAACTTACATCAGGTACATTTGGTGTTGATTGCCTGCTATAATTGAAATAAGATGTCAATGAGAATTTCCTATTAAATCTTTCTACAAGGCTTACTGTAAAGTTTCCATTATTTAATTGTGTGTTTGGAACAATGCCACGCTGGTACGTATTTCCCACTGAAAGCCGAAAATCTGTTTTATCAGTTGATGAACCCACGGAAATACTGTTAGACTGAAGAAGACCTGTTTGTAAAAACTTTTTCAAATTATCTTTACCTCTTGCCACCCACGGTGTTGGCACAACGTGGCCTGTATACTTGGTTCCATCAGCAAAAACGGTCGTGAAAGTTTGAGATGGATCATAAACACCATCGTACTGCGGTAATAACTGACCCCTGAATTGCGGGCCCCACACATCATAATCATAGTCATTTATACCAACCCCAACGGCTCCGTTTCCAAAGTATGAAGCCGGGCTTGAACCCCCACCACCGAATGCGTACTTACCATTATCGCCGGGGCCGTACAAATCATTGTATTTAGGTAAAGCAATAAATCCTTTATTAAATTGGGTGCTTGAATTAAATGTAACCTGCAGCCCCCTTTTATCTTTAGTTCCTTTTTTTGTAGAAATAATAATGGCACCGTTCTTTCCCTGGAAGCCATATAATGCTGCTGCATTTGGGCCTTTTAGAATGGTAAATGTTTCGATGTCATCAGGGTTAAGATTGTAAGTATCAGAACTAATAGGAACACCATCCACTACAAATAACGGACGGTTATTCGGATCATTTTCTCCGCGGATAATTACGTCCGGGGCATGGCCAATTTCGGAGTTAATATTTATAGCAAGGCCTGCAGCATTGCCTTTCAAGGAATTGATAGGATCTGCCTCCCGTGCTTTCGTTAACGCAGCAGCGTCGATTGTTTGAATAGAATATCCCAAACGCTTTGCTTCTTTTTTTATGCCTGTCGCCGTTATAACAACTTCATTTAATTGTTGCGTGGAAGCAGTCAGTTGAATCGTAATATTTTTTTGCGAAGCATTTATTTCTTTTGGTTCATATCCCACAAAAGATGCAAGAATTTTGCTGTTTTTTGGAGCGTCTATAGAAAAATTCCCATTTACATCTGAAGAGGTTCCGACGCTGGAATTCTTAATTGAAATACTCACCCCTGCAAGAGGAGACTTATTTGCCGCATCAATAACTTTCCCTTGAATTTTATTGCCCTGGGCATAAATAAAAGGAGTTATAAAAAATAAAAATACTGTGAGAAATATAGTTCCCGTAAAAGGGAGGTTGGGTCGCTTCATAACCAATTAATTTTTTTTGATTGAGCGGCAAAACTATCTTTCGAATGTTAAGGATTTATTAAAGGCGTATGAACAAAAAGTTATGAAAAGGTTAAGCGAATAATTCCGTGTGAGAGCAAGAATGTAAAAAGTTATCTCCCTTGCTTATATACAAACTCAAACCATTAAGTTCGACTAAAAACCCTTACTAGACAAGGCTTTCATAAAAAAAGATGCAATACTATAAATTCAAAAGGCGAATAACCGATCGATATGGTTTTATCAATAGCTGTATTAAGACCATCTTTTGCCACTATAAATCTTCGGATAAAATATTTTTTTTAAAACGGCGTTTAAGCTTATCCGTTACATTGCTTTTTTAAAAATAAATTTGGCAAGCATTCCATTTTTTTACTTTCTGATAACTCCCAGGCGAGTAATTTCTGTAGCTAATTCATCTTCATCATTTAATTATCTTAAAATAAAAAACCTTGAAAGTAAATACTAACAAGGTTTTTAAAATCTACTGGTACCCGGGATGGGAGTTGAACCCACACGACCATTGCTGATCACAGGATTTTAAGTCCTGCGTGTCTACCAGTTCCACCACCCGGGTAAACACATTTGTAAAAAATCAAAAAAAATCCCGACCGGGTCGGGAAATTATGAGCGGAAGACCGGGCTCGAACCGGCCACCCCGACCTTGGCAAGGTCGTGCTCTACCAAATGAGCTACTTCCGCAAATGTTAAGAACTAAAAAATGGATTGCAAAAGTAATAATTACACTTGCTTAAGCAAAATTTATTTGTATTGCGGATTGTACAAAGTATTACCAGGAACTTCCACTTCTGGTTTACCAGTGTACCTGTGCTTATACATTGTATAACATCCACCCAAAACCAGCGCAATAAATATTATTATCTGGCAATAAAAAAGAAAACGTGAAGAGGAAACCCAATTATGAGCAATATCCTTATCCGAATTATCAAGATCTGAATTATCAAGAACTTCTTCGTGTTCCATATATTAAATTTTGCACGGCAAAAATAACCGATTGAGCTTAAAAATCATTTTTTAAGAGGAATAATTTCAGAAAATGTTTTTTTCTTTTTTATAAAATATTGCCAAACGATACTCCTGTCATATACAGAAACAATAGTTTTCATTTTTAATTTGGGAAATTTTTCTCCTCGTTTGCCAATCAAAAGCCATTCTGCATAATGCATGTGCGCAGATGCAATTGAAATGAAAGTACTAAAATTACCATCAACTAAAGAACGGTAAGCTGCTATTACATCCAGGAAAATTCGTAATGGAATTTTCCAAACCTTTTCCGCCACAGGCAAATTTTTAGTGATCATTACAAGGTTGTTCCTGAAGTTGAGGAAAACTTTTTTCCTGCTGCCCATTGGTAGCGCGCCTCCGCCAACATGATACACAACCGAAGCGGGAACTACGTAAATTATATAGCCTTTCCGCTGCATTCGCCAGCATAAATCAATCTCTTCCTGGTGGGCGAAAAAAAATTCATCAAAGCCATTTAATTCGTGAAATACTTTTGCTCTTACAAATAAAGCCGCGCCGGTAGCCCAAAAAATTTGCATTGCATTATCGTATTGGCCGCTATCGGTTTCGCAGGTTTCGAATATGCGGCCACGTGAAAACGGGTATCCTAATATATCGATAAAGCCGCCGGAAGCGCCGGCGTATTCGAATTTAGTTTTCTCCGTATACGATAAAACTTTTGGCTGGCATGCGGCAATTTTTTCATCTGATTCCATCAATGAAATAACAGGCTCAATCCAATCCGCGGTCACTTCCACATCGCTGTTCAGTAAAATATAATAATCAGCCGAAACCTGCTGTAATGCGGTATTATAGCCTTTGGCAAATCCTTCATTTATGTTGCTCAATATTATTTTTATAGCAGGATAATTCTTTTTCAAAAAATCAACTGAATCATCGTCAGACGCATTATCAGCAACAATAACACTAAAGTTATTATAGGTAGATTCCAATACGAAAGGAAGAAATTTTTCCAGGAATGGTTTTCCATTCCAATTAAGGATAACAACAGCTACAGATGGTAAAGAGATCAAAATTTATTTTATTAATAAACACAAACATAAAAATTTTAGATTTCAATTCTGATAATTATCGGAAATAGCTTTTAGATTTGATAAGAATCATTTTTAATGCTTGCACAACTTTTTAACTTTAGAACATGGATTGCAGTAATTGCCGTTGCGATAGTTACCGGCACTGTTTTCTATTCAAATTTCCTGGCAAAAAAAATAGCCGTTGAAGAAGGACAAAAGGTTAACGTGTGGGTGCAGGCGTTAAAAACGCGGGCTGAAACTACTGAGAAATCAGCACTTGATCTTACCAATATCATCACTTCAGAAAATAAGGACATTCCAATTATTGAGACTGACGAAAATGACAAACCATCCGGAATGGTTTTAAACCTTGATTCAGCGTTGGTAAAAAAAGATAGCCATTATGTTTATAAAAAACTGGCTGAATTTAAAAAACAACACAAGCCTATTACTATTGAGATAAGCACAGATCCTCTGATTATTAATAAATATTATTATGGAGATTCTGATTTGCTAAAACAGGTAAGATATTATCCCATTGTGCAATTAATTATTGTAGCGCTTTTTATCATCATTACTTTATATGCCATAACCACGAGGAACACCTCTACTCAAAACCAGGTGTGGGCGGGCATGGCAAAGGAAACTGCACATCAATTAGGCACGCCTATTTCATCGTTGGAAGGTTGGGTTGAAATGCTAAAGGAAAGTGAAGTGTCTAATTCTATTTCTGTTGAGATGGAAAAAGATGTTAATCGTTTAAAACTTATCAGCGACCGTTTTGGAAAAATTGGAAGCGCACCAAAACTGGAAGATTATAACATAACAGAACAAGTAGAAAAGATGGTGGCATATATAAAAAGAAGAGCTACTGACAAAGTAAATTTTGTGGTAGAAGCCCCACCCAGCAAGGTCATCACGAAAATTTCAGCACCTTTATTTGATTGGGTTATTGAAAATCTTTTGAAAAATGCGTTGGATGCAATGGAAGGAAAAGGGAACATTCACATTAAAATAAGGGAGCGACCGGGAAATATAGTTATAGACGTTACGGATAATGGCAGAGGCATCAGCAAACAAAATATTTCAAAAGTTTTCAAACCCGGATTCACTACAAAAAAGCGTGGATGGGGCCTTGGCTTATCTCTTTCAAAAAGAATAATAGAACAATATCATAAAGGGCAACTATATGTAAAATCCTCAGAACCTAATAAGGGAACTACTTTCAGGATTGTTTTAAACACATAGATTTTTAATTAAAGGGTTTTATTAAATTTGCATTCCTTAGTAACACCTTATTTATAAAGATTTTATTTTGATGGTAGCAAAAAATGCGGCGATGGCGAAATTGGTAGACGCACTACTTTGAGGTGGTAGCGCCCGAAAGGGTGTGGGAGTTCGAATCTCCTTTGCCGCACAAAATCCTGTTTCTTTGAAACAGGATTTTTTAATAAAAAACATTCTCTATGCCAACATTAATAACATGCCCCAGTTGTAAACATGAATTTGCACCGGAAGATGCAATTGCAAAATCATTGGAAAAAGAATATGAAGAAAAATTAAATCAAGAAAGACAAAAGCTGGGCCGGCAGTTTTCTGAACAGGAAAAATTACTGGATGAACAAAGAAAGGAATTTGAGAAAAAGAAGGAAAAGGAAAATGAATTATTTGCAGAAAGAATGCAAAAAGAAAAGTTGAAAATTGAAACTGAAATACAGGAAAAATTAAGAAAATCAATCAGCAGTGATTTTGAAAACCAGATCAAAATTCTGCAGCAATCCAATAATGATAATGAAGAAAAATTAAAATCGGCAAGACAAAAGGAGCTCGAGTTTCTAAAGAAGGTCCAGGAATTAAAAAATAAAGAAGAGGAAATGGAAATCGCTCTTCAAAAAAAATTATCGGAAGAAAGAGCAATGTTAAGTGAACAGATAAGAAAGCAGGAAATAGAAAAAAATACTATTAAGGAAACTGAAAATAATTTAAAATTTAAAGAGCTTGAAAAACAACTGGAAGATCAAAAAAAATTAGTTGATGAAATGAAACGCAAAGCCGAACAAGGTTCAATGCAACGGCAGGGCGAGGTACAGGAAATTGCGTTGGAAGAAATTTTACGCAACAATTTTCCATTTGATATAATTACTGAAGTCGGTAAAGGAACAAGAGGTGCAGATTGCGTTCAAATGGTGAGAAATAATTTTGGGCAGGAATGTGGTAAAATAATTTATGAAAGTAAACGCACCGAAAATTTTGGCGGCGACTGGATTGAGAAATTTAAAAAAGATATGCGCAGCACCGGCGCCGACATTGCTGTGCTGGTTACTAAAACAATGCCCAAAGACATGGATTGCTTCGGGTTGAAAGATGGCATTTGGGTTTGTACATTTTCTGAGGTGAAAGCGCTGGCCAATGTTTTAAGAGATGGAATTATCCGCATTTATTCTTCGGCAAAAAGCCAGGAAAACAAGGGCGATAAAATGCATTTGTTGTATGATTATTTAACCAGTAACGAATTCAGTGAGCAATGGAAAGCCATTCGTGAAGGGTTTTTTGCAATGAAAGTTGGGATTCAAAAAGAAAGGGATTCCATGGAACGTTTGTGGAAGGCAAGAGAAAAACAATTGGAAAAAGTTTTATTAAACTCGGCACATGTAAAAGGTTCAATAGAAGGAATTGCCGGGCAGGATTCTATTGATATGAGTTTATTGGACGAACCGGGATTGCTGGAAGATTAATTAAAACGAATTTCAGTAGAGCACATCAGCCTACAACCCACGCAAGACACAAATTTTCAAACAGATGAAAATTTATATATAAATCTTTTTGACAGTTTTTTAAAAATGTACATTCTATAACTCCACGTACATCCTTAACTGTTATATTACTTATATGAATGTGATTTATAAAATCAACGCCACCTTTTCCGTACCATTTATAAACTGCTTCTTTGCAGCTCCAGCATAAAGTAAGAAGCGTTTGATCTGCTCCAGGCAACAATTTTAATTCATCGGCGGATAAAAATTTATGCTGTATCAGTTTAACTTTTGGAGTTATTAATTCCACATCAATACCTGCGCTTGTATTTTCGCTTACTACAGCTGCTGCAAAATCGCCACAATGTGAAATTGAAAAGTGATAAGATTCATCCTGCAGCATTGGCTTATTTGACTCTGCTATTTCAATTAAATGCAGCGGAAATTCCGGGTGCAATAACTGGAGCAAATAGCGCCCTGCAAGATGTTGCACCCTTTTATGGGGATGATGTATTTCTTTTTGTAAATGCACATTTTGAAGGAAGAAATTTTCAGGCTCGGTAATATGCCATACGGCAAGTTTGGATGTATCGTTGATATTATGTTGATAAAACAAAGGCATTCGAAAAAAAGTTACGCTTGTTTTGCAGATGTATGAATTATTTTGCAAAAAATAAAATAAAGGAAAGAAATGATCTTATCGGATTCACGTATTTTGGAAGAGATAGAAAAGAAAACCATCGTTATTGAACCTTACAGCCGGGAATGTTTAGGCAGTAATTCATATGATGTGCATTTGGGAAAATGGCTGGCAACTTATAAAGAGCATATACTCGATGCTAAGAAACATAACACTATAGATTATTTTGAAATACCTGAAGACGGCTTCGTTTTGTATCCGCACATTTTTTATCTCGGTGTTACAGAAGAATATACTGAGACACATGCGCATGTTCCTTTTCTGGAAGGTAAATCTTCTACAGGCCGCCTTGGTATTGATATTCATGCGACAGCGGGAAAAGGCGATGTTGGCTTCTGCGGCAACTGGACCCTTGAAATTTCGGTAAAGCAACCGGTAAAAATTTATAAAAGCATGCCAATAGGCCAACTGATCTATTTTCCCGTTGATGGCGAAATTGAAGTGAAATACAATCAAAAGAAAGACGCGAAATACAGCGGTCAGATTAATAAGCCTGTTGAAAGCATGATGTGGAAGAATAAGTTTTAAGAACTCCTAACACCTAAAGGGGAATTAAGTTAATTCTATCACGGTTATCTCAGGCAATATCCCTACCCTGCCCGGATAACCAATAAAACCGTAACCCGGGTTTACATATAATTTTTGCCTTCCTTCTTCATAAAGGCCGTCCCATTGTTTATAAACATATTGAACAGGGCTCCATTTAAAACCCGGAATTTCTACGCCAAACTGCATTCCGTGCGTATGCCCGCTTAAAGTAAGATCAACGTCACCATATTGAGGACGAACTTCTGCATCCCAATGACTGGGATCGTGGCTTATCAAAATTTTGAATGGATATTTTTCAGTGCCTGCATAAGCCTTTGCCATATCCCCATATTTAGGAAATCTTGCTTTGGCGCTCCAGTTTTGTACACCAATAAGTGCAATCTGTTCCCCGTTTTTTTCCAGGGCTACATGTTCATCCATCATAAGCCTCCAACCTAAATCTTTATGCACCTGCATAAGATTTTTTAGATTTTGCGCCTTGGTAATTCCATCCTGTGGCCAACTAACATAATCTCCATAATCATGATTTCCGAAAGTAGAATACACGCCCATTGGCGCCTTTATTTTATTAAAGGCATCCATATAATCTTTCATTTCTATCGTCTTGTCATTTACAAGATCACCGCTAAAAATAACCAGGTCTGCATTTTGTGCCATAATCTTTTCAATGCCATGTTTAACCGCTTCTTTGTTGGTAAAGCTCCCGGAATGAACATCACTAAAATGAACAATTTTCAATCCCTTAAAGGACGCAGGCAGGTTATCATACTTTAAAGAAACTCTTTTAACCTGGTAGTTGTATTTATTGCTGAAGCCATATACCAAACTTCCAAAGAGTGTACCGCCCGCCGCCACGCCAAGCCAACTTAGAAATAGTGACCGGCTGATATGATCCTCACTGATGGTTTCTCCTTCGGTATTTTTAAAAAAAAGTTTTCCTGAAGCCCATTGAATTAATCGTCTTATATCATCTACCAAAAAGAAAACAACGGCAAGAAATTTTGCAAGAAACAAACCAATTACGGTTGCAAAAAGATAGGTTCTTACTTTTCTTGGCAAAAAATCAGGGCCAGTAAATACAAAAAGTATAAAGCCGATTATGGCAATTATTGAAATAGCCCAGTAAATAGAAAAAATAATGGTTCTTGTTCTTGGAGAAGCAGATTGGCTCAGTGTTTTTATTACCTGGAAAACATAAGCGTCCAGCAGCAGCATGATAATTACGAAAATAAAGGCTCCTAAAGGTGTTCGCATGAAATATTCTTTTAGTTACGCGAATTATAGCAATTTAATAATTTATAAATTCAGTTAATTGTTCGTCAATCACCTTTAAAGTTTCCTCATTTAGCCGGCCATCTTTATCCATTACTTTATCAATAACTGAAATGGGTAATTTATTATGATGCACATTCATCTTAAGATAATGTAGAGAAGCAGAAAGGTGGTCCATCCCTCTTAAATTACCCGCTCTTCCCGTTGATACGCCGGTGAGCAAAGCTTTCTTATAATACCATACTTTTTTAACGTCGCTATTGTCTATCATAGCTTTTAAAACACCCGGAAAAGTACCATTGTATTCGGGTAAAATAAAAATAAATTTTTGCGTGGGAATTAATATTTCATTTTCAATTTTTAAAAACTCCGGCGTTCTTTTGAGCACGTCAAGGTCAATTAATGAAAAAATGCCGGCATCGATATTTTTTTCCTTCAACAATCGCTGATATTCTATGGCGACTTTCCCGGTATGGCTTGCAGGACGGTTCGTTCCGCTTATTATTGTGTACATCTTATAATTTTACCGGCTAATGATTTTGCAAAGTTAAATTGTTAGAAACTGGTTGATTAATAAACCATTTTTATAGGCTGAATGTTCTCTAATATTAAGCCTAATATTTAAATTTGCCAATCTGGCATTAAATTGACTTAAAATTATTTCGCCGGTTATAAAACAATATTCTTTTTGGGACAATATTAAAGTAATGTCTTTAAATTAATGTTTACTTTAGCGCCCCTGCTAAACAGGAAAGAATACTAATTATGTAAATATTTAGGTCTTTTGAAAAAGAATTTGGGGTAAAATTATTGTTTGAAATATGGGTAAAATTATAGGGATAGCAAATCAAAAAGGTGGCGTAGGCAAAACAACTACAGCCATAAATCTTGCTGCAAGCCTTGGCGTACTTGAATATAAGACTTTACTGGTAGATGCTGACCCCCAGGCCAACAGTACAACAGGCGTTGGCTTTGATCTTCATAACATTAATACTGGTATTTACGATTGTATGGTAAATGAAACGCCTGCAAAAGACGTTATTTTGAAAACAGAAATTCCGTATCTTGATTTAATGCCATCGCATATTGACCTTGTGGGAGCCGAAATTGAAATGATTAATTACCCCGAAAGGGAAAGTGTTTTAAAAAATATTTTGCGTGATATCAAGGATCAGTATGAGTTTATAATTATTGATTGCTCCCCTTCATTAGGATTAATTACCGTGAATGCGCTAACCGCGGCCGATAGCGTGTTGGTGCCTGTACAAGCGGAATTTTTTGCATTGGAAGGGCTTGGTAAATTATTAAATACAATAAAAATTGTTCAAAGCAGGCTCAATACTTCCCTGCAAATTGAAGGCCTCCTGATGACGATGTACGATGGAAGGCTTCGTTTATGCAACCAGGTTGTAAGCGAAGTTCGCCGGCATTTTGAAGATCTTGTATTTAATAGCATTATTCATCGCAATACCAAATTGAGTGAAGCTCCAAGTTTTGGTAAACCCGCCATTCTTTATGATGCAGATAGCAAAGGAGCCGTTAATTATTTAAATCTTGCCAAAGAAATACTACAGCGAAATAATATGACTAAGATTCATCAGAAACAAAGAGTGATGGAACATCCATAAACAACGTGGTAAAATTTTAGTAAAAAATTTAAACATGAGTATTCCCAATAAAAAAGATGCTTTAGGAAAAGGTATCAGGTCTTTATTACAAAATATAGATGTAGACCTTTCTACAACTGCCAATAGTTTAAAAAAAGAGATCCCGGAAAAGTTAAGCCCGGTGAATACCCGCATTCCACTTAGTCTTATCGAGCCAAACCCCGAACAGCCGAGGCGGGATTTTGATGAGAGTTCATTGAGCGAATTAGCTGCATCGTTAAAGATGCATGATATTATTCAGCCAATTACTGTTGCAAAAATCGCTAACGGTAAATACAGAATAATAGCGGGAGAAAGAAGATACAGGGCGGCAAAAATAGCGGGCCTTACCGATGTTCCGGTTTATATAAGAGAACCCAAAGATTCAAAAGTTCTTGAACTTGCATTACTCGAAAATTTACAACGGGAAGATCTTAATGCAATAGAAATTGCGCTTAGCTATAAGCAATTAATGGATGAACTTGATTACACACAGGAACAACTGGCAGAGCGGATGGGAAAAGAAAGAAGCACTGTTACCAATTATATTCGTTTACTTAAATTGCCGCCCGATATACAAGCCGCAGTAAGAAATGGAATTATAAGTATGGGCCATGCAAGAGCGCTTATAAATGTAGATGTGGTTGATAAACAATTGTATATTTTTAATGAAATTAAAAATAAAGAACTCTCTGTAAGGCAAACTGAAGACCTTGTACGAAAATTATATACTCCCATAAACGACTCTGTTAATAATTCGGTAAAAGCCACGCTGCCACCGTCTTTAAAGAAAATTGAAGATAATTTAGCATCCTATTTCAGCACTAAAGTGAAAATGACACAAAATAAAAAAGGAACCGGCAGCATTACTTTAGACTATTATTCAATCGACGAATTAACTTCCATTTTAGAAAAGATGCAGGTTCCTGTGGACTAAATTTATGCTAAAAACATTCTTACTTTTTGGCGCATTTTTTTTTCTCTTCATAATATGTGATACCAAAATATTTGCGCAGCAAAAAGAAGATACGGTCATATTAAAAGAAAATACCAGCATTGATACAACCGGGAAAAAAGTTCCTGCCGCTTCTGTTGTAAAGAAAAAATACAATCCAAAAGTTGCCACATTTCGTTCTGCAGTATTGCCAGGCTGGGGACAAGCATACAATAGAAAATATTGGAAGATCCCGATTATTTATGGCGCATTAGGCACCACTGCAGGAGTATTTTTTTTTAATTTAAAAACTTATAAAAGATTGCGCCAGGCAGTAATACTTCGTTCTGATACAATACTCAGTAACGATAACCAGGTATATAAGGATTTCATAAACCTATCCACAGAATCTATCAGATCGTACCGAAACGAATACAGGCAAAATATAGATTATTCGGTTCTATTTTTTATGTTGTTTTGGGGATTGAATGTTGTAGATGCTACTGTTGATGCACATTTAAAATCATTTGATGTAAGCCCCGATATCAGTATGAAGATTCGTCCGGGCCTAAACACTGCTAACAACGGGCCGGGCATTTCATTTGTGTTCTTTTTTAAAAATAATCATTCTAAAGTTTTATTGCCACTTCCCTAAGGTTTTCTTATTTTCATTTCAACAATTAATTTATTATGAATATTGCATTATTAGGTTACGGTAAAATGGGCAAAGCCATTGAGGAAATTGCTTTACAAAAAGGTCATAATATCATTTTACGAATACATGATCAGAATCTTGATGAATTGACCACGGCTAATCTTCAACAAGCAGATGTTGCCATTGAGTTTACCAGCCCGCAAAGTGCTGTTCATAATATTTTATTGTGCTTTGGTTCGGGGGTTCCGGTGGTGTGCGGAACAACAGGCTGGCTTAAGGAAATGGAAATGGTTCAACAAAAATGCAAAGAACTTGGCGGTACTTTTTTATATGCCAGCAATTTTAGCATTGGAGTAAATATTTTTTTTGAACTGAACAAGAAATTGGCAGAGTTGATGAAGCACCAGGTGAATTATAACGTTAGTATGGAAGAAATACATCACACTGAAAAGAAAGATGCCCCAAGCGGAACTGCGATTACTCTTGCGGAGGAAATTATTAAAATTTCTCAACAAAAAAATAAATGGGTAAATCACTTTTCAGATGTTCCTAACGAACTTTCAATTACAAGTAAAAGGATAGATCCCGCCGCTGGAACTCATTCAGTAAAATATTCTTCCGACGTTGACGATATAGAAATTATTCACACGGCGCACAACAGGAAAGGCTTTGCTGCAGGGGCCGTTCTTGCAGCAGAATTTATCTTCAATAAAAAAGGAGTTTTTAGCATGAAAGATGTGTTGAATTTCTAAAGCCTTTAAGACTTTTCCATCATTACTTGACTTTTATTAAAATAAAAATGGCCTCCGCTAAGAGGCCATCAAACTTTAATTATTTAATTCTTAAAAATTATAAGCAAGACGAACACCAATCTCGCCTATCGTTGTACTGTTTTTGCTAAATGCAAGGTATTTAATTGAGCCATCAAAATTGGGGCTGAAATAATATCCTATGCTGGGTGCGTAAGCAAAGGCACCGCCGCCACCGCTTTCTGTAGAAAATGCGTAACCTAATTGAGCGTGGCCGTAAACCTTATCGCTTCCCAAATTAAATTTTGCGCCCGCTAAAAGGGGTATAAACCCTGACCTTCCGCCACCAAAGGAAGATTTGATTGAATAATTCTCATAGCCGCCGCTTGCAGTAATTTTCAGTCCCTCTGTAGCTGCAAAATCTGCCTGTAGATCCGCGCCAAAAGCGAATGAATAAACGGAAGGTGAAGAAATAGGAATGCCTGCATTAACAGCAATACTTATTCCCGTTTTTTTAGAACTCTTATCGTCCTGCGCCTTAACTGAGGCAATGGAGATGGTTAGAACCGCAACCGCTAAAATTGTCTTTTTCATTTTAAATTTTTTCGTTAATAATTGGTTAGTAGAACTTAATATTAAATAAATATTATCTTTTCACCGCACAAATATGTATCAATAAAATTGAAAATGCAATACTTTGACTATCATTTTTTTATTGCCTTTGTGGAAAAATTATTTCACATTCTTAAGCATTTCGGTAGTCATTTTGGTGAGATCGAAGGCCGGCTTCCAATTCCAATCATTTTTTGCCACGCTGTCATCAATACTTTGGGGCCAGCTTTCGGCTATGGGTTGCCGGTAATCAGGCTCATAAATAATTTCAAATTCGGGAATGTGCTTTTTAATTTCAGCACTTAGTTCTTTTGGAGAAAAACTCATGCCCGAAATATTATAAGACGTGCGGACTGATATATTGCTTGCATCTGCTTCCATCAATTCAATAGTTGCCCTGATAGCGTCGGGCATATACATCATAGGTAAGTATGTATCCTCTTTCAAAAAACAGGTATATTTTTTTTCTTTCAGCGCATCATAAAATATTTCCACTGCATAATCTGTTGTTCCACCCCCCGGCTCGCTTTTGTAACTAATAAGGCCAGGGTAACGCATGCTTCTTACATCAAGACCATAACGGTGGTTGTAATAATTACACCAAAATTCTCCTGCATATTTACTGATACCATAAACCGTTATCGGCTCAATTATGGTGTGTTGCGGGCAATTTCTCTTGGGCGATGTTGGCCCAAATACCGCAATGCTGCTTGGCCAATATACTTTTTTTATTTGCTCATCTTTGGCTATGTCCAATACATTTAAAAGGCTTTGCATATTAAGGCTCCACGCAAGGTTGGGGTTTTTTTCGCCGGTGGCAGATAAAATGGCGGCCAGTAAATAAACCTGGGTAATATTTTGCCTGATGATTTGCACATGAAGCATTTCCTTGTTCATCACATCGAGGCTTACATAAGGACCTGTGCCTTTCAGCAACTCGTTCTCTTCGCGGAGATCGGAAGCCACTACCTGGGCGCCCCCATAAATTCGTCTAAGCTCAAGTGTTAGTTCAACACCAATTTGGCCGCAGGCCCCGATAACCAATATTTTTTCTTTTATCATAACAAGTTTTCGTGTGCAAAGTAAAATTGAAATAATCAAAGAGCAAAGAATTAGATTCAATCATAAAAATCAGATGTAAAATACCTTACATCAATTTTTTTTAATTGAAGAAAACAAAGTCTTAAAAATGACTATTGTTATATACTTTCTATTCTCTAATTTTCGTTTTCCTAAAAATGCAAAATGAAAAAGACTATTTGCCTGGCCGCTGTAGCTATTTTTAACTTATTGGTTATAACAACTGTTTGTTATGCACAAGAGGTAAAGCCAGACACAGTTAAAACCGGAATATATATTACAAGTGTGCATGATATCGATTTTAAGCAAAAAGAATACACGGTTACTTTCTGGTTGTGGTTAAAATATAAAAATAAAGACTTTGATTTTTTACAGAATCTTGAGGTGCCTATGGCCAAAACCGTTTCAAGGTCTTTTGCTACTGTTGACAGCTCAGACGGTCAAATATATTTATTGATGAAATTACAGTGCGTTATGAAAGATTCCTGGAAGATTAGCAACTTCCCTTTCGATCAACAGAAATTAAGGCTTTCCATAGAAAATTCTCAATTTGATTCTCACTCATTGATTTTTGTTGCAGATACTTTAGGTAAACATTATGATCCGCGGTTTACACTAAATGGATGGAATATTGATAGCTGCATAATTTATACAGGAACAAAAATTTATGAAACTGCCTTCGGCGATGAAAGCCTTCCAAAACCACACAGCGAGTACAGCGCCTTTAGAGTGAGGCTCAACTTAACGAGGAACGCTTTGGGATTATTTTGGAAAATGTTTATCGGAATGTATATCGCTTTCCTGATAGCTTACGTATGTTTTTACATTCACCCGGATGGTATTGATTCACGTTTTGGTTTAAGCGTAGGTGCTTTGTTTGCCGTTATAGGTAATAAATATATTATTGATTCGGCTTTGCCAGAATCTACGTCTTTCACCCTGGTTGATACCTTGCATGGGCTTACTTTATCGTTCATTCTTATAATTATCAGTGCTACTGCCTATTCTCTCAAGCTTGTAAAAAAGGGCAAAGAAAAACAAGCAAAACGGTTTGACATGTTCGTTGCGCAGGCGATTCTTGTATTATACCTTTTTTTAAATATTTATTTTATTTCGCAGGCAAATGGGAATTAATAGTTGAAACGGAAATGTAAGGCTATACATTTATTATCCATTCTTTTATTGAGTTGATATCCTTAGTGAGTCGTTTTTATAGCTCCGTTATAATTATAACTTATAGCAGTCATATTAAAAAGGATCCTGACTATTGGAAATGGCGAGGCCAACAAATGAATCCGCAGTGCCATAATATAAAAACCATTTATTTTTGAAGAAGACCAGTCCTTCGGCAAAGGTAGTGCCCGCCTGGTATTGGCCCGTAGTTTCATGAGGCAAGGAAGGTTTTAAGAAACTTGTTTCTGATCGCCCAATAACTTTTTCAGGATCATTTTTATCAAAAATAATTTCGCCGGTTGAGTACGTTCCTTTAGGCAATGAAGTGTCAGCCTCTTCGTTAGTGGCATTTTTTCCATTGTACAGTAAAACAATTCCTTTACTGGTTATAATTGCTGGCGGCCCACATTCTGTAAGGTCACTGTCAAATTTTTTTCGCCGCGGTGCAGTCAGCGATTTTAGTTTTCCATTTTCATCCAGCAAAGGATTCCAGGTATATAAATTATCGGACCATGCAAGATTAATAAAATGTTCTCCCCAATACATCCAGTATTTTCCATTTATTTTAGCGGCAACCGGTTTGCCATTTTTCATTTTCGTAATTATTGATCCCGATTTACTCCATCCATCCTGGAATTTTTGCTCATACTCTTTAGCAAATGCAGGACCCTTTTTTTGCCAATGAATAAGATCTTTTGAAAATGCTATAGACAATCTTGCGGTTTTATTATTCCAAGAAGTATATGCAACAACATATAAACCTTGTTCTGTTTGAACCACGCGGGGGTCTTCACAACCTCCGGGATAATCATATTGCGTATATCCGTCTTTGTCGGGATATAAAACCGGTGTCGGGTATTTTTTAAAATGTATTCCATCTTCACTTTCGGCTAGCCCTAGCCGTGAGGTCCTGCCGCCTATTGCTGCGGCGGGATTATCTTCACAACGGTATATCAAAAAAATTTTATTGTCTTTTACTATTGCGGCAGGATTAAATACATCAGCTTTTTGCCACTTTACTTTTCGTTTTGCGATAGGATCTGTAAAGGCAAAGGAGGAATCGGCTTTTAGTATCGGGTTTTCTTTTGGTTTATAAAAACTATTGACATTTAAATTTATATTGTTCTGTTGCGCCAGGCAAAAAAAACCAGAAAAAACCAATAATAAAATAAGGGGGATTTTTTTTCTGCAAATATTAATAAATGTGAAACTTTTGCTCATAAGTAAATCTATGATTTTCTACTTAAGCCCTTAAAAAAAACAGGCTATTTAATCATTAGTTTAAATTATTTTCTTTTTCTATTGTAACACATATTCTTGTTCCCTGGCCTATTTCGTTTTGAACGGCCAAATGACCGTTGATAGAAGAAGCATGCTCTCTCACATTGATCAAGCCAGGAGTTTCCATTTGATGTGCGGCATCAAATCCTCTGCCGTCATCAGTACTACAGAGTTGTATAGCTTTAGGTGATTCTGCAATCCTGATTTTTACATTGCTTGCCATCACATGATCTATAACATTGGTGAGAGATTCCTGGCAAATTCTAAAGAAGTCTGTTTTCATTTCTTGTGTTAATCTTTCCTCATTGTATGCACTTTCAAAGCTACAGGGAATCTCATTCAAAATATAAAACTCGTTACATAACCATTCGATTGTTGAATTTAACCCAAAGTCGCTCAACATATTCGGGCTAATAGAAAAAGAAATTTTTTGAATAGTTTTAATGATAATTTTTGACACAGCCAAGGCATGCTCAATCATGCTCTTTGAAGATGCGGACATTTGTGTTTCATTATTGGCTACCCATTCAATATCCATTTTTACTGCAGCAACTAATTGCGCCAATTCCTCATGCAATTCATACGCAAAATATTTCCTCTCTTTTTCAATTTTATTTTTAAAATGAGCAGTTAATCCCTTATACTTCTTATATTTTTCTTCTACTACTTTTTCGATGTGTTTTCTTTCGGTTACATCTTTCGCAATTGCAAATACAATCTCTTTATTAGGAAAATATATCGAAGTCCATTCGAGCCACACCAGTTGCCCGTTTTTGGCAATATACCGGTTTTCAAAATTTAATAGCACTTTTCCATTAAGTAACTCTTTTCTGTTATGATGAGTAAATTCCTTATCGTCAGGATGTATAAAAGAGGCTATAGGCAAAGCAAATAATTCTTTCTCTGTATAACCCAACTTTTTAATAACTGCAGGATTCACCTTTCTAAAAAATCCATCTTTACCAGCTATACATACAAGATCAGGAGTCATCTCAAACAGAGTAAATAATTCAATTTCAGCGCTTTCCATAATGCATCAAATTTATTTACTTCTTGAATTACTTTCAGGGGTTGGATAAAATTCTACATTCTAATAGAATTCCGCTAAATAATTTTTCTAAAATCTTTTTATAAGTTTTTTTTATTCCTTATTAACAATTTATTTCAAATAAGGCAACGGCAATTTCTTCCCATTCCTTTTCAATAGAAACTGAAGGTCTTACTTTACCTGCCTGGTTATACCAATAATCAGCATTAGAAAAATCTCCCTCTTTACGGTGCAAGTAGGCATGTATCCATGCCGCATTTTTATTTTGTTTATGCTGAATCAATTCATGAGCTTTGCTCCAATTTCCCTTTGCATCGTACCACAAAGCTTTTAAGCAATCCGAAATATTTTCACCTGGTTGTTTGCCTCTAAGGCTATCTTTAAATGAAGATAGGGTCATCAATAAATTTTTTTATTTTATCTTTTTCAAATTTAAAAATTATTTCTATTTACGCTGGGTCATTAAGACTATACTTTGTTTTTGCGATAAACCAGATAATACTAAAAAATACTATTCAATAATTTTATTAAACTTTGCTATTTAAAAATTGTAGCATGCCTTCTCATAAAAATATAAATCCCTTTTCAAAGCAAAATAACGATACAGGTTTTGCGAGCAATACCAGTGAAATAGGTGGCCGCTTTATTAATAAAGATGGAAGTTATAATCTTGTGAAAGAAGGGATGCCTTTCTTTAAGAGATTCAGCCTTTTCCAGGACATGCTAAACCTTCCCTTATGGAAATTTATTACTGTCATCTTTCTTTTTTACCTCGTGATTAACATTCTTTTTACTTTGATTTACCTGCTCATCGGTCCGCAGCAATTAGAAGGCATGATTAAGGGTAGTTCCTGGAAAATCGCCAGGGAAGTTTTTTATTTCAGCACACAAACGCTTACCACGGTTGGTTATGGTCATGTAAATCCTGTTGGAGATGGTGCTAATATTGTAGCAGCGGTAGAAGCCTTAACGGGGTTCCTTTCACTTGCCATAGCAACAGGTTTAATATATGGCCGGTTTTCAAAGCCAAGGAGTTATCTTATGTTTAGTGATCATGCATTGATAAGTCCATACAAAGATGGTAAAGGACTTATGTTCCGCTTTGCCGCTTTTAAAGATAAACATGCACTTACCGACCTTGATATAAGAGTAAACACGGGTTTGCTTTTATTAGAAAATGAAACACCCGTTTACAAATATTTTAGCCTGGCGCTTGAAAGAACAAGAGTAGAAAGTATGCCAATGAGCTGGACCGTTGTGCATCCGATTAATGAGGACAGCCCTTTCAATGGATTTACAGAAGAAGATATAAGAACTGCTGACGTGGAATTATATGTAATGCTGCGGGGCTTTGATGATGTATTTTCTAACTATGTGCAGCAACGAACGTCCTATACATTTAATGAAATACTTTTTAACAGGAAATTTATACCAATGTTCCGCGAGAGTGACGATGGTAAAACAACAATACTTGAGTTGCATAAACTCAACCTTCATAAAGAGATTGACTTCTGACACCCACCGGCTAATTTTAAGTTTAATTTAAAAACTGATAACCTCCATTTCTCAGAAGAACTACCGTATAAGGCTACCTGCGATAGATGCTTTTTCAACTTATCTCCCCAGCGCTGTTTCAAAATTTTGAACAATATTATAAAATGTTAAAGCCTCTGAATCTGTTAATCCATTTCCAATGCTTGCTAATCCACATTCCCTTTGTCCTACTAACGGAGCATTAACTACTGACCCAATAAGAATTGGCAAGTTCGTAAAAGTTGCAGTCGGCGCGGAGCCTTTTGCATCTGTAACTATGCCATTATCATATCTTTTAACATCTCCAGGCGTACACGAAAGCATAAATAGCCCCACTGTATTTGCAGATTGAATTCCTAATGCAAAAAAACCAAACCAGTTTGTGGCATCCGAACCATGATAAATTGAAAATTCGTTCCAAGGACTTTTACTATCACTACAACCCATGTCGTAACCGCTTATTGTATTTTGTGTTCTTGAATAATATGCTATTGAATTATTATTTGATCCAGCCAGCGTATTATCAATTAAATGCGTATCAGCATAGTCCGAAACAGTAGGAAATAATACACCGGTAGATGCAAATACTGCAGATCCGTTAAAAGTTAATCTATAGGCGGAATCCAAATCCCTGGGATCTTTTAAATTCCATTTAGCGGTCGATGCCGAACCTCCCACCATTGGATATATAGCTTTAAATTTCAACCATAATGAAGAATCTTTTAACTGGCTGACAAATTCATCTATTGCAAATCTTTGAGTAGTATCTGAAATACCTATGCTGTCAATAAATCTTAAGGCATCCGCGTCATACACGTGTGGAGGCCTGGCATTGGGATCCGAAAATTCTTTTTGACACGATGAAATAATTAAACAGGATAATACAATAAAGATAAATGGGAAAGGGCTCTTCATTTAGTTTTCTTTTAGAGGTTAAATTAAAAATGTTGGTTAAAGGTTTGGGATTTAGCCTAACATATTTTACGAGCTAAATTAATCAATAACATTTTATTTAATAAATTTATTGCATCTGCAGCCGGCAACTTATACTTAACTCAATAATATAATTTAACTCCAAACTAAATTCGTGCCATTTAGTTATGTCTTTTTCGAACAAGTGAGGGTTAAAATTGGCAATTATTCTCTTAAACTCACCTCATCAACTTTCTGTTAAAACATTTTTCCATGTTCATCGTTTTAAGAAATATGAAGTCAAATGTGTAAATTCAATATTATAATCAAAAACATATAAATATGAAATCTTTATCTGAAACTTGGTTTGCAGAAGGTTATATTGATTTCGAATTGAAAAAATATACGTTGCTTGCTTATCTCCAACATGTAAATTCTTATTTTAATCAAAACAAGTTATATCCGCAACTTGCTGATATTATTTTCCATTACAATAATATTGTGGCATTCAGGGAAAACAGGAGATTTTTGCAGGAACACTTTCCAAAGCAACTAACCGAAATAAACTTAAAAAAGCTGCAACTTGAATATGAGAGGATCATAGAAGATAATGACCTGATGAAAGAAATGGAAGACATTGTTCGCTATTCTGCAGAAAAAATAAAGGTCACAATTAAGAACGGAACAGAAATATATGAGTTTGTTGAAGCAAAGTTGGATATTGAGCCTGTAGGCCTTATTCCGCTCGACACTAATGAAGGTTATTTATTAATATGCGACGGAAGATTTAATACAACAGTCGCCTATCAATATCATTTGACTATTTACGAAAAGCATGATGAAAAATATCGCGGCATCCGTACGGATTTTATAAGCCAATGGAAACGCTCTGTAAGTAATTCCGCTGAAAATATAAAAGCAGAATTAATTAGAAACCGCCGGGAACTGCCGAATCCTGCTGTATATAACATTAAAACAGAATTGACTTATCCTATGGAGGAAACATTATTGCCTATCGCTAAAAGAAGTTTTGTAAAATATATCAGCAGCGAGCAACATTGACTTGTAATAACTACCTCGAGTAAACGCAATTGAAAATTTATTTATGTTGCCTGAACAACCATTCCATCATTAGCGGGTCGCTATATGCGCCTAACCACGAAAAATGCCCGACCGCAGGATATTGTGTAAATCCGGGGTGAGCTCCAGCCTTAAAAAGGGCTTCTACCATGTCGAGCGAATACAATGGATTTACCGCAGCATCTTCAGCCCCGGCAAAAATCCAGATAGGAATATGAGCTATTGAAGAAGCCCTCGTCACATCTCCCCCTCCACAAACCGGTACAGCCGCCGCAAATAGTTCCGGGTAACGTTCAATTGCATCGTAAGTACCGTGACCACCCATAGAGAGCCCTGTTATATAAATACGATTGGTATCAACCGGTAACTTTTTTATTATCTGATGAACAAGCTCAATCAAAAGTTCCATTGGTTTGGAAGGCGTGGGCTGCAGAAGCTTTTCACGGCTGTTTTTCTTATTAGAAAAATTGGCCCAGCCCATTTTCTCAGGGCATTGCGGAGCAATAACAATTGCGGGATATTTTATCATATTCTGATCGGTAGCAAAATTCATGACTCCCCACTTTAATTGGGCTTCGTTATCGTTGCCCCGTTCGCCGGAACCATGCAAAAAAATTACGAGAGGATATTTACGGAGCGTATCATAGTCGGGGTAAAGGCGCCGGTAGTTTAGCGTATCACCTTTATCGTTAGTAAATTTCTCATAGCTAAAAACCGATTGCTGGGCAGATACCAGATTTACGGTAACGGCAACAAAAAGAAATATCAATACCGTAACTAATTTGATTTTTTTCATTTTTTATATCTTTTAAAATGTTTATTAGAAGAAGGGATATGTAATATTTGAACGAAAGTTAGAAATCCTGGTATTTATAAGAACACATGTCACACAGGTATTTTAAAAAAGGCATCATTATTTCTTAACAGCGATTGCACAAAAACGATAAATTTTTCTTGCAAAAATTTTTTATCCTTATGCAATAAAACAAAATTACAACCGTTATTAATATGGTCGAGGCAAATAATAACTACCTGAATCTACCCCGGCTCTGCACTACCTCTGAACTCTTGAAAAAAATCCACAACTAAAGCTGCCTCTGGTGGCTTTTTTTATGCCTTTTATCTTCCTCCCGGCGGGCAATACTATCTCAGATAATTTGTATATAACGTTTGCAAATGTTCCCCTGTTCCTTCTCCCTCAAAAATTCCATGCGACCGGTTGGGATAAGGCATAAATTGAAATTGCTTGTTATACTCTATTAATTCATTCAATATCATTTCTGCATTCTGAATGAACATTATCATCACCCGTTCCATGAATATATAATAAATTACCCCGTAGGTTCATAACGCCATACCCGCATTGAATTGGTATAAATAAGTATTTTAGTTCCATCATTTGAAAAGAAAAAATTGCGAACAGATAATGGCGTTGATTCACCAGGCGAGGTTAATTGCTCCATTGTTACAACAATTGTTGATTTAGCAGTACCAGAATCGTTTTGAATGATTTCTCCATTTTTCACTTCATAATAACTATTGCCATCTTTTGACCAATGAATACCCTGTGGCGGTTGTGCATTTACCAAAATAGAAACAAAAGAAAGAATGAGTATCGCAATTAATTTTACAGGTGAGGGCATAAAAATTATTTTAGAAAGTGAAAATAAAAGTTATCAGCAAAATTATTAATTACGCGGATGAAGAAAATCAAGATTGAAATAAGAATTTCCAATGTAAAAAATAACAATAACTCTTAAGTTGACAATCTTATAAATAAAAAAGCCGGCACGATGCCGGCTTCATAAAATAAATTTTACCTAAGGATACTTACTTTATTTAGGTAACAGTACTTTGTCAATTACATGTATTACACCGTTGCTTTGATTTACATCAGCGATAGTTACAGTTGCAACACCACCATTTTCGTCTGTTATCATAATTTTCTTCCCTTTCATACTAACGTATAAATTTTCGCCCTGCACTGTTTTTAAAGTTGCTTTACCCATACCGGCTTTCATCATAGACATTAATTCTTTTGAATCCAGTTTTCCGGGAACCACATGGTAAGTCAATACCGCTGTAAGCTTTGCTTTATTTTCAGGTTTCAAAAGCGTTTCAACTGTTCCCGCAGGCAATTTATTGAATGCGCTGTTTGTTGGAGCAAACACGGTGAAAGGACCCGGGCGCTCCAATGTTTCAAAAAGACCGGCCGCTTTTACAGCCGCAACTAAAGTTGTGTGATCTTTAGAATTTACGGCATTTTCAATAATATTTTTCGAGGGGTACATGGCTGCTCCACCCACCATTACAGTTTTTCCCATTTGCGCAAAAGTTGCAGATGTAAAAAAAGCTGAAAGAATAAATAATCCTAATACTTTAATAGTTTTCATTTTATAAATTTTTAAGTTATTGATGTATCCATTTACGCTTTAATGAAAGGGTTGGATTTATTTGTATAAAAAATATTTATACAACGGTAACGGCTACCTGAAGGAGAACGTAGAAGCTTTAGATGAATTTATTTTTCCTGCTGAATACCGCCTTGAAATAATAAATTAATATTTGGATCTAATGAAATTGCCTCCGGTTTAAAATTAAGCGGCATACTGATATTAATAGTCCTGTTAATGAAGTCAATAGTTTTAAAAACATTTTTATTTCCGTCTTTTATAGCGATTTCCAATGGAAATTGAAACACAAAATTCTGTGTTTGATGTATGACTATGTTTAATACTTTCTTGTTTACGTCATAAGACCATTTTCCCTGCAACGTGGGCTGCCCCTCGTTATAGAGCCACTGTTTAAAAAACAACTGCAGGTTTTGTTTACTCACTTTTTCCATAATATGCATAAAATCATCTGTCGATGCATTTTTACCTTTATAAGCTGCATAATAAGTTTGTATTCCTTTTTTGAAGACTTCATCTCCTAATTTCCTTCGCAGCATGTGCAACACCCAACTCCCTTTTTGATACGTATTATCATTTAATAACTGCATCAAATTTTTACCTGCAGTTGTATCAACAACAGGTGTTTTACGCTTTTTATAAAATGCAATCACTTCATCCCTGTCATGCTTCATTCCCTTTTTTAATGTATCAGTTCCATAGCGATGCTCCATATACAAATGCGTCATATAAGTTGCAAAACCCTCGCTGAGCCAAAGATGCGGCCAGTCTATTTCTGATGCTTCGTCACCAAACCATTGATGTGCTGTTTCGTGAGCAAAAAGTTCTTCAATTGATCTTTGATGTTTTGAGTGAAACGTGTCCATCGCTACAGAATTCTGATAATAAAAAATATTACCCGCATTCTCCATTCCGCCAAATATGGTTTTAGATTGCACATTGGCTAATTTTTTATAAGGATAAGGGCCAATATAATTTTCATAAAACGGAAGAATGTTTTTTGAAACAGCATATTGTGCAAAGCCACTATCCCTGTTTTCAGGAAATACCCAACTGGTTATAGGAATGCAGTTGATAGTTGAATTAAGCTGAACAGCAAAATCGGCAACGCCTATCACCATAACTTTTGTCGGTAACACCATATCTTCTTTCCAATGCGTAAGTTTCAAATGATTGGGCATATTGGTTTCTTCTTCAAGAATTCCATTGGCAATTACCTGGTAATGATCTGGCGCTGTAACCATAAACTCAACTGATGCTTTATCAGCAGGGTGATCGTTACACGGAATCCAGTTATGTGCACGGTTGGGCCAGTTATCCGCAAAAAAAGTACGGTGATCAAATTTATTCGTATCAATAATAAGCCCGTCAGCAGGCACTCCTGCATAACTTATAGAAATAATTTTCTCAGCATATAACGGCAACGGAGAATCGAAGAAAATATTTACCCGATCAGTATCCTGTGTAAATTTTAAACTCTTGTTATTTTCTAATACATGCAGAACTTTCATTCCTTTTTGAGTAGAATCGATAAAACCTCTCAGATCAAAATAAACCATTGCGGATGGCTGTTCTGCAACGAAATCAATTCCTGCAGTTCCCTGAATTATGTTATTGCTATCATTAAGAGAAATTGCAAAACTATAATGCCGCACGTCTATTGCTCTATTCTGGGATAAAAGTTTATGGCTACTTATTGTAAGAAAAAAGGTGAACAAGAGGTAACAATATTCCCTCATACATTTTTTAATTAAATGATGAATTTTTTTATTTGTAAATATTATTATTTATTCCGGTATTGATGCCAGAAAAAACCAATGGCAAATCCTACAAGGATGTAAATAAGTATTTTAATAATCCTTTCTTTAGTGTTGCTATTCATTTTTTAAATTATATACTTTTTTTAATTTATCAATTAAGGTGGTTGCATGCTGCAATAAGGTATCGGCATCCTTAAGCTGATTGGGCAAAAATCTTGAACGGATCATCTCAAGATATTCGTTAAACAATGTTTTATCATAAGTTAGTAATGGTGGATTGGTCTTCATAAAAGAATCAATTCTCTCCTGGTTAAATGAAGTTTTGTTTGCCAGATAAATATTGTTAGCTGCATCATTGTATTTGAATTCAAAAATTTTTGCCCTTGCTTTTCTCACTTCCGTATAAATTCCAATATCTATTTCTTCTAACTTCCCCCATCTGCGGCAAAGTTGATCATACTGTGCTACGTTCCGGTTAAGTGAGGCGTCAGTAAAATAACGCAGCGCACCTGAACTTTCCATTTGATGAATAGTGGCATCGTGTGATACAAAAGAGCCATGAGCCCCGCCAAATAAACCATACCAGTACAATTTGCCCGAAGGAATTTGCCTTGGATCCTTGGCAGAAATCAGTTGTATGAGTGTATCAATTTTACCAACTCCATATCCGGTATAATTGATGTAGTATTTTAAATCTGCAGTGTCACTTTTAAGATCGCTGATCATTTCTTGTGCATATTCCTTTGCATGCTTGTGCTCCGTTACGTATTCCCGCAGGCTTTCCGCCAAAAATCCAAGTGTTACGGCAAGAAATATCATTACAAATTCCAAAAAATATTCTTTGAAGCCTTTTTTTTCTACGTGTGGATGATGATGTACTTCCATATTTATTTAAGATGATGTTTGTTTTTATAGAAGGCAATAAGATTAATGGCTTTGATTTCTAAACCACTTATTAATAATCGCTGCGCTTTTATAGCACGTAAAGACAATTGCAGTTGGTAAACCATTTATTCAACATAGCCCGGTCATCCGAAAACAATAAGGGACCGCTTAAAGTGCTGGTGCCAACATCTACAGCAGTACCCCGTGAAACCTCCTGTGCCGGAGCATTTACCCTGAAATCGGCGATTCAGACAACTGGTAATTGAATAATAAATTTACTTCCTTCTCCTTCTTTACTCTCCACCTTTATTTCCCCACCATGCGCTTTTACAATATCATAACTCAAACTCAATCCCAACCCCGTTCCTGATCCTGTCGGTTTTGTGGTGAAGAAAGGCTGAAAGATTTTTTCTTTGATTGACTCAGGAATACCGCCGCCATTATCTCTAACGGTTATGAGCACACTATTTCCGGATTTATTTGTGGTTACTGATACAGATGGTTCATGCTCTTTGCCTTGGGCTTCTTGCCTTTTGTTTACCGCATAAAAAGCATTATTAAAAAGATTCAACAACACGCGACCGATATCCTGCGGAACGATATTTATTTTTCCGATCGAAGGATCAAAATCGGTCTTTATTTCTGCATTAAAGCCATTGTCTTTTGACCTTAATCCATGATAACTTAACCTTAAATATTCATCACATAATGCGTTTATGTCTGTGGGTTCTTTTTTCCCGGAAGATTCTCTTGAATGTTGCAACATACTTTTTACAATCGCATCGGCTCGTTTGCCATGATGAATTATTTTCTGCTCATTACTTTTTATGTCATCAGCAATTTCATTTGCCAATTGCAAATTGCCTGTTGCCAATTCATTTTTTAATTCATCGATCATTTCACTGTTCACTTCCGAAAAATTATTGACGAAGTTTAGCGGGTTCTGAATTTCATGGGCAATGCCCGCGGTGAGTTCACCCAGGCTTGCCATTTTTTCTGATTGTATGAGTTGCGCCTGGGTGGATTTTAGATGATTAAGCGTTTGTTCAATTACTTCATTTTTATTTTGGAGCAGTTTCTTGGCTTCCTTTTCTTTCCGGTTATTCCGATAAAGAAAGAAAGCAATCAGCAGTAAAATTGCCAGACCTGCAATTAATGCATACTGTTTTAATTGGTTTTGGTAGGCAACCCTGGCAGCTTCAATTTCTTTTTGGCGTTGTTCCTCATGCGCAACCAATGTTTGCACTGCTTCTATATTTCCCGTCCCAAATATGCTGTCTTTATATGCATTTGCAATTTTAAGATATTGTAAAGATGTTTTAGTGTCTTTGGGTTCGTATAAATCAGCCAACAAAGTTGCTGCTTCAAGTATTGTTTTCTTTTGATTAATCAATTTCGATTCTTCGAAACCTTTTTGAGCATAATAAATAGCAGAATCCGATTGATTGGCAGTCTTATAAAGTGCTGCAATTTTATTATAAGCATAAGCTAAAGCCCTGCTTTCATTATTTTTAAGCGCAATCTGAAGACTTTTTTGATAGTAATTCAATGCCTCACCGGGGTTGCCTGATTTTATTTTTATATCTCCAATGGTTTGATAAACCAATGGTTCTTCACGATGATATTTTCCAAAAGTTTCAATTGCTTTCTTTTCATAAAATTTGGCTGAATCCAACTGGTTTAATCCTTCAAATGCAACTCCCATATCGTAATATGCATAGGCCAATCCCTCATCATTCATCCCTTTTTCTTCAATCAGTATATATTTACGTAAATAACTTATTGCTTTAGTATAATCTTTAAGTGTAATATAATCTTCACCAATACCATCCAGGGCGGCTCCGTTTAACGTTTCAAGGTGAAACTGTTGTGCAAGTTGCAATGACCTGAAGCCCTGTTCCATTGATTTGGGCAAGTTGCCCCGCTGTCCAGTTACAATGCTCATAAAACCCAGAACATTAATCTGCCCACGTACATATTTTATTTTCTCAGCAGATTCCAATGCCTGTTGTCCGTAGATCATTGAAGAATCTGTATTTCCCAAACGATAAAGCAGGCATAATGCTATCTGGGCATTGATACGGCTTGTATCATCTTTTGCAGTAGCTAATTGATGTTGCAAGCTATCAATTGCTTCTTTTGTTTGGGTAAAACCAACACTACATACAAACGCAAGAAGAATGGTTAATGTGAAAGTCTTTATCATTGATCAGTATAAATAGGTATTTGAATAATAAATTCACTTCCTTCTCCCTCTTTACTTTCCACTTTTATTTCCCCACCATGCGCTTTAATGATATCGTAACTTAAACTTAATCCCAGTCCCGTTCCTTCTCCCGTTGGCTTAGTGGTAAAGAAAGGCTGGAATATTTTATCTACTACTTTTTGTGGGATACCATTGCCGTTATCCTTAACCGTTAGTATTACATTACCACCCATCTTTTTTGAACTAACTGAAACGACCGATTCATAACTATTTAGTTGTTGTTTGGCTTTTTCATTTACTGCATAAAAAGAATTATTGTATAAGTTTAATAATACTCTGCCGATTTCTTGTGGAATAATATTGATTTTGCCAATAGACTTATCAAAATCAGTTTTCATTTCTGCATTGAAAGATTTATCCTTTGCTCTCAGCCCATGATAACTTAATCGTAAATATTCATCCGCTAATGCATTAATATCCGTTGGTTCTTTTACACCTGTGCTTGACCGTGAGTGTTGCAACATTCCTTTTACAATAGAATCTGCTCTTTTACCATGAAAGCTTATTTTTTCCTGGTTATTTTTAATATCGTTGGCAATTTCTTCTAAAGGAAGTTTTTGTTCCGGAGAAAGGTTGGTTCTATTTAGTTCATCTTTTAGTTCGTCGGTTAATTCCATATTCACTTCCGAAAAATTATTCACGAAATTTAATGGGTTTTGAATTTCATGAGCAATGCCGGCCGTCAATTCTCCAAGGCTTGCCATTTTTTCTGATTGTATTAGTTGTGCCTGAGTTGATTTTAGGCTGCGGTATGCGTCGGCATTGTCCAGTGCCAAAGCGGTGTAAGTAGCAAGGCTTCGAAGAATGTTAAGATGGTATTCTTTATAGGCATTTTTGCTGAAGCTTTGCGCCGTAATTACGCCAATAGCTTTGCTTTTATAAACCAATGGCAAATAAATCACCGATGCTGTATTATCCCCGGCGGCTGATTCCGGAATGTCGGAAATATAAGCAGGGTGTTCTTTTTCAAAATCATTCATAATAATTTCTTTTTGATTATTAAAACACCAGCTTGCAGGCCTTTTGGTATCATTGAGGTGATAACTGTAGGGAAGCAAAGTTTCTCCTTTTTCTTTGGTAGCCGGAAACTCCAGTTGCTGTTTTTCCCTGTTTACGATGCCAATGCCAAATACCGATGCATCCATCAACTTATTTACATGCGTGTAAACCGTATTGATAATGTTCCCGATGGAAAGGGATGATGTAATTTCTTTACCCATCTCGCTGATCAGTTCGGTATTTTTTCGCTGTTCATTCTCGGCTTCTGCTTTTAAGTTTGCTTCCCTGAATGCCGCACGTTGCCTTTCACGCGTAATTACACGGCTGCGTTGCCAGCGAAAAATTAAAAATGCCAGCAGGCCGAAGAGGATTACATACAAACTATACGCCCACCAGGTTCTGTACCACGGAGGTAAAATCTCAAATGAATAGGTTCCTGTGCTGCTTTCTATTCCGGCAACGTTTAATGCAGTCACTTTAAAGGTATATTTACCCGGAGGCAGGTTGGAATATTCTTTTCTTGTTTCTGTTGAATAAGCTGACCAGCCCTTATCAAAGCCTTCTAAAAATGTTTTGAATTGATTTACGTTTTTTCCTTCGTAACTGGTGGCAGCATACCTAAAGGCAACAGAGTTGTTATTATAAGTTATCTTAGAACTAACCGGTTTATCCAGCATTCCGCCAAAGTAGAGAGTTGAGTCTTCACCAACATCCACTTTCCGGATAAGGGCTGCATAGTTGGTTTTACCTGAATTCTTCTTTGTAAAATCATATTTAATGATCTGATCATTTGCAGTGAACCAGCTAATACCGTTTTTTTCTGCATATACTTTACTAATTGATTCCTCAGCAAACCTGTTGAACGGGGAAGATAGCCATTTCCAGGATCCATCCGGCTTAAGCGTCCCCATGGTTAATTTATCTTCTCCTCCCATCCATATTCGTCCAAGGTTATCTTGTTGAAAACTTATTTTTACAATATTAGCTTTTATGTTAATGAATTCAGCAATAATTTTATTAGAAGTATCAGCATAAAATATTTTTTTGTTTTCATTGAATAGATAAATGCTGTCAGCTGTGGTAAAATAATTTACCCCATTAATGCTCGTTACATACGTAATGCCATCCTGAAGTCCGTTCAATTTATTAAAGTGTTCAATAACCGGCTTTTGAAGTAATATATTTCCATCATCACCTTTTTGAAAAGTAACCTCGAAAAGGCCGGATGATTGGGTACCCATCCACACCCTTCCATCTTTGTATTCTATGATAGAAGTTGGTTCGTCAGGGTTATCTAATATGTGACTTTCATCCTTCCACGTGCTGCCGGTTTTTACTACAGACCACAAGCCGCTTGAGGTCCCTGCAAAAACCCTGTCGGGGTTTACCCGTGATTGTTTTAATGCATAAACAAAATATTCATTTCCAATGGTCTTTCTGATCGGTGATAACTGATCTTTTTCAACCTGAAATAACCCATCGTTTGTTCCAACGAGTAGTTGATTTCCAACCTCCGCAAAAGTCCATGACTGATTGTTACTGTTCCTTAAAAGGTGAAATTTTGATGTTTTAGGATTAAGCGCATAAAGACCGTTATTTGTACATGTATAGATAATTCCATTGTGACGGATAATATCAATTGGAACTCCCGAAATATCATTCCTGGAATCGAAGTAACTTACCGGAGAGGAATAGTCTATCCTGGAGATGCCGTTTGCTGTGGCCAGCCAAATAGAACCGGAGCGGTCCTGGAAGGAAAAATCGACAGAATTATTTTCAATGCCGTTTTCTAAATTGTACCTACCGACTTCCCTGCCTGTGCTGTCAATTACTACTGCTCCGCTGTTTTGTGTGCCCAGTAATATATTTCCGTCGGAAAGCACGGTGCCGGGGAAATAAATCAGGTTATCTTTAATAAACTGATCGGCTTCCGTTTTAAAGGGAATAAAATTGTTGCCGTCATACTTAAATAATCCCATGGTGCGGGTACCAATCAAAATGGTTCCTTTTTCACCGGGAAAGGGAAGCATTACATAAATCCTTTCATTGGCAAATTTTTGACCTCCTTTTACAACAACCAGCGAATCGTTCTTCAAAACTTCCAGCCCTTTTCCCCATTCCCGCACATAAATGGTTCCCCTCACGTTAAACATTACGTGAAAGGTATTTTGTGCCTGAATAATATGGAATTCCTTTTTTTTTATGTTCCAGATAAAAATGTAATTAAATGTTTCAAAATATACTTTGCCGCCGCTGACATAGGTTGCCCACACATCCGTAAAGTGTCTTTTATCCTTTGGTAGAAAATTTGTGAGCGAATGAAATTTTAATTGCCCGGAAGAATCTGGCAAGAAGTATCCCAGGTCACCCACTGATCCTACATATATTTTTCCGTCATCTCCATTTGCCAAAGAGCGGATAGTGGATTTGTTCGGCAACTGGTAAAGCCGCCACGCATTGCCGTCAAACTCCAGCAGCCCGACATTATTTCCAAAATACATAATGCCACGCTTGTCCTGTGTGATTGCCCAGTTTTGCATATCTGCGTGGTATTCTTTTGGCAGGTAATTAATAATCTCCTGGGAGCCGGCTTCGGCATAGTGCTGTGCGGCTGCAATAGCGGTAATAGCCACGTAAGTTAACAGCAGTATCAATTTTCTCATAAAAACCCTTTGTTTTTTTAGTTTAGTAATCACATTGGTATTGTTGATTATGAAATGCCCAACATCTCAGGAATTTAATGTATTAGTAATTCATTCCATACAATGGTGCTAATACTCATGATCGGTTATTCAGAAGGCATTTTAATAATATATTCCTTTCCTTCTCCTTCTTTACTTTCTGGTTTTATTTCTCCGCCATGCGCCTTTACAATATCATAACTCGTCTGAATCACGGATTTAAATGGATTCATGGATTTCACAGATTTCATTTTTAAAGGACGAGTCTTTTAAAGGTTAAGCTTTTACTGCCAAAATTGATTAGCAATCCTACTTCGAGTTTATAGGCTTTTAAGTAATTTAATACTTGCGCCATATGTACATCTTCCAGTTCAACAATTGCTTTCAACTCCACTAAAACTTTTACTGCCACAACAAAATCGGCTCTTCTTATTCCTATCGGCTCTGTAAGTTCTTTATAAAATATCTCCTGTTCAATTTCCCTGGCAAAAGTTAACCCGGCTTGTGACAACTCCCAAGCTAATGCCCTTTGGTATATTATTTCCTGAAACCCATTTCCCAGGAACTTATGTACTTCAAAGGAAGCGCCGATAATTTTTTCCGTTATGTCTTTATATTTTAATTCTGCCATCGTATCAATCTGTGCAATCTTTTAATCTTTATAATCCGTGATTCAGACATTTATAATCCGTGATTCAGACATTTATAATCCGTGATTCAGACAACTGGTAATTGAATAATAAATTTACTTCCTTCCTCCTCTTTACTTTCCGCTTTTATCTCCCCACCATGTGCTTTTACAATATCATAGCTCAAGCTTAAACCCAATCCTGTTCCAATCCCTGTCGGTTTTGTAGTAAAAAATGGTTGAAATATTTTATCTACAATATTTTGCGGAATGCCGTTTCCATTATCACTAACGGTAACCAATACACTATTTCCGGATTTCTTTGTAGTTGCTGAAACAGAGGGTTCATACTCTTTGCCTTTTGCCTCTTGCCTTTTGTTTACAGCATAAAAAGCATTATTAAAAAGATTCAACAACACGCGACCGATATCCTGCGGAACGATATTTATTTTTCCGATCGAAGGATCAAAACCGGTCTTTATTTCTGCATTAAAGCCCTTGTCTTTTGATCTTAATCCATGATAACTTAACCTTAAATATTCATCACATAATGCGTTTATGTCTGTGGGTTCTTTTTTCCCGGAAGATTCTCTTGAATGCTGCAGCATACTTTTTACAATCGCATCGGCTCGTTTGCCATGATGATTTATTTTCTGCTCATTACTTTTTATGTCATCAGCTATTTCATTTGCCAATTGCAAATTGCCTGTTGCCAATTCATTTTTTAATTCATCGATCATTTCGCTGTTCACTTCCGAAAAATTATTCACGAAGTTTAGGGGGTTCTGAATTTCATGGGCAATTCCGGCGGTGAGTTCACCCAGCGAAGCCATTTTTTCGGATTGAATGAGTTGTTTTTGCGTAGCTTTTAAATTGTCCAGTGTGTGGCGTATCTCTGCTGTTTGCCTGTTTACTTCTTCCTGCAATATTTGTTGCTGGTTTTCTGCCTGTATTCTTTTTTCTTCTGAAAGCTGTACTACCTTATCCGCATTTATCCTCACTTCCTGTATCATTTCTTTAAATCGCATAGATACATATACTAATAAGGAGATTGGGAATGAGAGAATGAAGCAAGTAAAAAGAAAAAAGGTAAAATATTGGCTAGTGATGCCTGTTACGTAAGCATAAATAATGCCTGCAAAAAAGGTGAAAAGAGAAAAAAATAGTCCCACGACGATGGCCCATTGTGCTCCCTGCAGTTTTTTCCAGGAACTGATTATATAATACAGGCAAATGGTTACCGCCAGGAATATCATTAAGAACTCCAGGAAATATTCCTTGAATCCTTTCTTTTCTACGTGTGGGTGATGATGTACTTCCATATTTTTTATTTCTGATGTTGTGATGCCTTATTGATTGATTTTAATTTCTTCATTCACCATTCACTTGTTTTTCATTCTTCGCTTTTGTCAAGGTCTGCAATTACATTCTTTGCGTTTGCCAATCGTATCGCTGTGTCGGTGATGATGTACTTCCATATTTTTACTGTTTATTGTAAATGATACTCTTTATTCAATAGGCTAATCAATTTTCTGGCCTTGTCAAATTGTGAGGTTTCGAGACTTAAGTGGCTATCCAGCATCATCATAAGTGACTTTACTTTATTCATGTATTCTTTTAAAACAATACTATCCGAACTGATTAATTTCTGTGAAAGTGAATCATTCAAAAAAATATCGGCACCTCCTCGAAAACCGAATCTTTTGATCAGCGAATAATCAAATATTGTTTGAGACATCTTATTGAGGTCGGTCATCCAGTTCTCAACGTCAACAGCCTCATGTTGAATATCCCCGTCATAAAAATTGTAATAAAAAGTAATGCTGTCTTTACATGCTTTATTTTCAATCAGGTTAAAGGCTCCGGTGCTTTTTATTTGTGAAATGGTTCTTTCATTTTGCTGAAAAAGAATCAAACCGAAACTGTACCTGAAATTGAGATAGTAAAGCCGGTGTATATCGTAGGTATTTTTATTGGCTGCAAGGTTCAATAAAATACAAAGGCTGTCAAGTTTGTCAAGCTGTAATTGTGCCCTGGGAATTAAGTGGCTTAAGGATGAAGTATCTGTTAACAGGTCTTCTTTTAAAGTAATGATATACTCCTTTTCTTTCTTGACGTTTACTAAATGCTCACGAATATTCTCTGCAAAAAAGCCAAGCGTTACAGCGAGAAAGATCATTAAGAATTCCAGAAAATATTCTTTGAAATTTTTCTTCTTATGTTGGAGGTCGGGGTGATGATGTACTTCCATTATTTAATTGTTTTGATTTTCATTTTCTCATTTCATTGAAGATTGTATTTTTTCTGAATCATTTTAATTAGTCGAATCGTAACATCTTTTTCCTGCACTGCATAGCTTAAATTAATTAAAACTTCCGCACTGTAATAATGCAGTAACCCTACAAATTCATTGATAATGGCTGCATCGTTTGTAATCAATTGCGGATTCCCTTGTGGTGGATTTACCCGGTAAGGAGATTTTTGCAGCATATTTTGGAAAACCGCTCCATCAAAAACCTTCACTGCTGAATGAATGTATGCTATCATTTCCTGTATTTGTATTTCAGATTGTTCTTTAAAATGAGTTTGTGAGGCATAGTACTTTGAAACTGAATCGGAAAGCGCACCATCCCTGATCAGCCGCAATGAACCGGAATTTTTCATTTCTTCGTACGTTCTTTCATTTAGCTCAAACCTTCTAAGTTTAGTTGTAATAGTTCTTCCGAAATAATACATCGTTCTACCATACTTAGCTCTATCTCGACTTTGCATCAAATGTATTAATGAATCCATTTGGGTGAGCGCTACGTTAGCTTGCATGGAAAAAGAATTAATTTTTGCTGTGTCTGTTTTTAAATCTTCAAGCATTGACTTCATAAATTCTTTTTCCCGATTGTGATCAGCCACACTTTCACGCATTTGCTCCGCAAAAAATCCCATTGTTACCGCAAGAAATATCATTAAGAATTCTAAAAAATATTCTTTGAAATTTTTCTTCTCTACGTGTGGATGATGATGTACTTCCATTTCTTTTACTTTTTAATTAAATAATGAATGCTGATACAACTATTCATTGTTTTTTTTGCAAATCGAACTCATCAGTTACATAATCCATCAATCTTTCTGCAGTTTCTTTTGTTTTGCTATAATTTGTAATAAATATCTTATCGTATGCTTCAATATTCTCCAGGCTTACACTCAACTGTGTCATATCGTTCTGGGTAAGATTTCTTACTTGCGCATCTATAACATGGTTATTAAAGCCGCTTGTAAGAGAGGAGCGCATGTTAGCAGGAGTAAAATGCGCAATAATAAATGTTTGTGTATATTGCCTTTCATTTTGCTGCTGATAGTTTTTCATGTACCGCAACCCCGATAAATCAGATTCATAATCGGTGATGTAAGACATGATTTTTGAATTGGATAATTGTTTTAGATGTAATTCGTTTTTTATTTCCGTTATCGCGCCGGTTGAAGCTCTGAAAATGGTAACGTTAAAGCAGTCAAGTATTAACTCCTGCATTTTTTTTAAATCTGCTTTTCCTATAGGTTGTTGCAAAAGATAAAACAAACTATCTTCCTTTCGTGTAAAAATAGTTTCGAGCGAAATATTTTTATTAAGCGCTGCTGTATCTTTTTTAAGATCATTTACCAGTTGTTCGCAAAGCAGTTGAACATGCTCCTTATCAGAAATATATTCTCTTATATTTTCAGCAAAAAAGCCAAGTGTTACGGCAAGGAATATCATTACAAATTCCAAAAAGTATTCTTTGAAATTTTTCTTCTCTACGTGTGGATGATGATGTACTTCCATGTTTCAGTTTGTAGTTTTTGGTTTGTTGTTCAGAAATATTTTCACTTTCTGTTGTCTGTAGACTGTCGTCTGCGGACGGCTTTATGTTTTTTTCTTCACTTATTCTAAATGATATTGTTTTTTCAACAAGCTGATTAAATCGATTGCCTCTTTGGAAGCAGACAATGCCCGCTCGTTCATTAGTTTTAAAATTCCATAATAATATTGATAGCGCATCATTACAGCATTAATTGCCATGCGATCGGTAGAAATAAGCGCCGGGTTGCTTTCTTGCGTAAAGCCTGAAGTATTTTCATTTTCAATTTTCTTCACTATAGAAAATAAAACTGCTGCATCAAAAATTCTGTCGTTAATTGAGATAAGCTCATTCATCCTTTGCTTCTGAAAGTCTGACCAATAATCAAACCTTTTTATCCATTGATAATAAGAGCCAATACTATCTGCGATAAACTGCTTTTTAATAAGTCTGAGCCCGCCGCTGCTTTTCATTTGCTCAAAGGTTTTTGCGGTTGGAGAAATTACACTGCTACCCATTGTAAGTTGCCGGGCCATGTAATAAAGTCGTTTATTATTATTGTCTTTATTTTGCGTGAGGTAAGTAATGATAGAATCAATTATACGGCAATGTGCCAGGTTAAAATTAATTGCTTCATTATACATTACGGTATCACTTTGCAGATCGTTCACCATTGATTGAACATATTCGTGAAGCTGATTTTTGTCTTTAATACTTTCTCTTATATTTTCTGCAAAAAAACCAAGCGTTACAGCAAGAAATATCATTAAGAATTCCAAGAAATATTCTTTGAAATTTTTCTTCTTATGATGAAGATCGGGATGATGATGTACTTCCATTTATTATATTATTTTTTGTGACGTATTTATTGTTTCATACGATGCCAGAAATAAGCAACCGCAAAACCAATCAAAATATAGATCAGCATTTTAAATAAGCGTTGCTTTGTTTTTTCATTCATTTGAAAAATGGTATTTATTGTTGATTGACTTAATAAGTTGTGTAGCCAATGTATCAGCATGGTTTAGAACATCGGAATAGCCATAGTTTCTCCCTTTTAGATTTACGAAGCTGTTGGCAAGTTTGTTTAAAGTAACAGAGTCTTTTACAAGCAATGGCATATCATACAAATCACTGTTTTCAATTGGAATGTTATTTCGAATGTTATCGTCAATTTTTTTATTGAATTCCTTTTCGTCGCTTATTGCATCTTCCTGGGCATAAATATTATCGGCTGCACCGTTCATAGACCCGGTTCTTGCTTCTAAAATATTGTTTTGAACGTAGGCCGCATAACTCACTATTTTTCCGGCGATGTTTTTATCATCTATCAATCTTAAATTGCCTGAACTTTTTAATTGTTCAATAGTCGTTAACGATGGCTGGTATGTATATGACTCTGCATTTACGGGTGTATTCCATCTGCCCTGCAATACATAATTAAATCGTTTTGCTTCTTTTGCATTTATATAAAGAGAATCAAGAATAGGCCGCAGGTAATTTAATTTTTGCACTAATTGGCTATACTGAGCTGTATCATACTGTAGCTCAGAAACCATTGAAGAAAGATATTCCCGCTCCTTTGATCTGTCGCCCAAATGTTCTCTTATACTTTCTGCAAAAAAACCAAGCGTTACCGCAAGAAATATCATTAAGAATTCTAAAAAATATTCTTTGAAATTTTTCTTTTTGTGATGAAGATCGGGATGATGATGTACTTCCATGTTTTTGATTGATCGTTAATAGTGTAATAGTGTCACATGTAAATCATTACTCCAATGTTTGGCGTAAATTTTTATGATATAATAATGGCAGGAGATTTTACAATGCAGGTAGCGAACAATATTTCATTAACGGAAAATAGTTTGCAGAAATTTCCGGATATGAATATCGCAACCACAATATTAAGAATTAAAAGAACGTAACGTGACTCCATTAGATAGGAATTATGGTTGAACAATAAAAAGTAAAATCAACCTGTTTGCAGAAACAAGAAAATTAATTTTAACTTTAAGGTTAATAAGCGGCAGTAGCTCAGTTGGTAGAGCATTAGCTTCCCAAGCTAAGGGCCGAGGGTTCGAATCCCTTTTGCCGCTCACTTCCCTGTTGTTTAATTATCCCGAAAATATTATCATTACTTAGCTCCATAATATTAACATAGCGGGAATTATATTATCACTAAATTGATTATTGGAATTATTAAGATGTTTCGCCCTATAAAATTTATCACCTTCTTTTTTGTATTTGTTTTAATGCATAAATTATCAGCCGCACAGCAGGTATCAAAGCCATTTCCACAACACGTTAGTTACGCCGGTAGCACTATTAAACCCAATCATGTTTCTCAACAACAATTGGATGACAGCGTGGCCTCATTTTATAATAAATGGAAAGAACGATATATAAATGATGATGCCGGTGAAGGCCAATATTATGTTTGGGTAGAAGGATCCGTTGCAAGTAATCAATGTGTATCTGAAGGCCAGGGATATGGAATGATAATAGTGGCATTAATGGCAGGATATGATACTGCTGCGCAAAAAATATATAACGGTCTTTATAAATATTACAAGCTACATCCAAGCAAAAACAGCCCCTATCTTATGGCATGGGCTCAAACAAAAACATTTAAAGATTATGAATTAAGCTCAGCCACGGATGGTGATATGGATATCGCCTATTCTTTATTATTGGCAAATGCGCAATGGGGCAGTAAAGGGAAAATTAATTACCTGCAGGAAGCGCAATCCATGATAGCCGCTATATTGCAGCAGGAAATAAATTCAAAAACATTTTCTGTTTTATTGAGTAATGCAGTAGAATATGACAGCAAAGATTATTTTGATATGCGTTCTTCAGATTTTATGCCTGCTCATTTTAAAGCCTTTGGTAAAGCCACCAATAACAAAACCTGGAATAAAGTAATTGACGCCAATTATAAACTTTTCAATTTTATGCAAAAAAAATTTAGCGGGGATGCCGGACTCCTGCCTGATTTTATAGAGCATATTAATACAAAACCTGTTCCCGCAAAACCTCATTATCTTGAATCGAAATATGATGGGAAATATAATTACAATGCCTGCCGCGTTCCCTGGCGGATCGCTACGGATTTTATTATAAATGGTGAAAGCCGCTCAAAAAAAATTGTTTCAAAAATTAATAAATGGATCAGGGAAACCACGCAGGAAAATCCTGATAATATTTCTGCAGGATATACATTAGAAGGAGATGATATTCACAAGCGGTATTATGAAGCAATGAGTTTTATAGCGCCCTTTGCTGTGAGCGCTATGGTTGATGCTAAAAATCAAATATGGCTGAATAAACTTTGGGATTATATTGTAAGTTTTGATATAGACCGATTTGATTACTTTGATAACACTATTAAAATGATTAGCATGATTATACTATCTGGTAATTATTGGGCACCTTAAATGGTTCCAACAGAAGTTGAGTATTTATGAGCCATACTCAATAATTCACTTAATTCAAAAGGCTTCGATAAAAATCCATCGGCATTGCAATTAATGGATATCTGCTTTATGTTCTTGTGGTCTGAAATTATTATAACAGGAATATGTCAAAAATTATCGTTCACTTTTAGTTCTTTACAAACAACATTAGCATCAACTCCCGACATGCAGAGATCAAGCATTACATCTGCAATTCCGAAATCATCATCAGCAACCAACACTTTTTTTACCAGGCATATAAAAATATTTATTGGCAAACTAAAACAAATAAATGAGGAGCCCGGCTTGCCAACAAATTTTAGCAATACGATTTGTTTTTCTTTGTGCCACATCGGCACTTTAAAATAACTTTGTTTCTTAAAATGATATAATGAAAGATTTTCTTAAAGAACTTTTTGCAGGCCAGCAGTATAATGAAAATAATTTCTTTTTAATTGCTGGGCCATGTGTTGTAGAGAGTGAGACTTTAGTAATGGACATTGCAAAAAAAGTTTTTGAGATTTGCAAAAGGCTTCAAATTCCTTATACATTCAAGGCTTCTTATCGAAAAGCCAATCGGACCAGTGGCGATTCTTTTACGGGTATTGGCGATGAAGAAGCAATGCAATTATTAAAAAAAGTAAAAGAAAAATTTTCCATTCCGGTAACAACTGACATACATACTGCAGAGGAAGCTGCAGTTGCTGCCCAATATGTTGACGTTTTACAGATACCCGCATTCCTCTGCAGGCAAACTGATTTGTTGCTTGCGGCTGCTAGGACTGGTAAAATTGTAAACGTAAAAAAAGGACAATTTGTGAGCGGCGAAGCCATGAAGTTTGCTTCAAATAAAATAATAAAAGCCGGAAATGATAAAGTGATTTTAACTGAAAGAGGAAATTCTTTTGGTTATACCGATCTTATAGTTGATTACAGGAATATACCTATTATGAAAAACCATGGAGTACCTGTAGTTATGGATTGCACACATAGTTTACAACAGCCCAATCAAAGCAGCGGCGTTACTGGTGGCAATCCTCAAATGATTGAAACCGTTGCCAAAGCTGCGATTGCAACGGGCGCTGATGGCTTATTTATTGAAACACATCCCGATCCTTCCTGCGCTTTAAGTGATGGAGCAAATATGCTGAAGCTTGATTTACTTGAAGAGTTACTTAAAAAATTAATTGCCGTTAGAAAGGCTGTTTTATAAATCAATTGTCTTAAAATAGAAAATCCCGCTTAACAACGGGATTTTCTATTTTAAATATTTTTTTTACTTAATAATTCCTAAGTTTCATTTCTACTCTCCTGTTTTTAGAACGGCCTGCAGCAGTTTTGTTATCTGCAATCGGATCATTAATACCATGTCCCGTAGCGGTTATACGGCTTTCATCGACTCCATTGGCTATTAAGTATTGCTTAACTGAATTAGCCCTGTTTTCTGATAATGTTTGATTCTTATCTGCAGAGCCAGTAATATCGGTATAGCCATCAACATCTATTTTATAAGATGGATTATCTTTCAATATCTGTGCTACATCTTTTAATGATTTGTAAGATTTCGCAAGAAGCTTTGAACTACCTGTTGCAAAGAAAATATTTTTTGCTGCCTTGTTTACTTTTTCAACCACTACCACATCTATTACAGGGCATCCAAAGTTTGATGCAGGCCCTGCTTCGTTTGGACATTTATCTTCTTCATCATTTACTCCATCATTATCTTTGTCCGGAACCGGGCATCCCTGGTAACGGGCAACTCCTGCAACTGTCGGGCATTTATCTTCTTCATCATTAATACCATCTTTATCAGTATCGGGTATGGGGCAGCCGTTATACTTCGCGGTGCCTGCAACATCCGGACATTTATCATCTTTATCTGCAATTCCATCACCGTCTTTATCAGGACATCCCTGCAAAGCAGTTGTTCCTGCCTGGTCAGGGCATGCATCCAAACTGTCTACTATACCATCTCCATCGCGATCAACAACTACAGGTACTTCAACGGCTTTAGGAACAATAACTTTATTGCTGGCGATATTGCCGGCAATAGTTATGCTGTGGTAAAAATGATAGCTTGCATTTTCAGTAACCGGAATTCTATATTGAGAATTCAAAATTAAATACGCTTCATCCAAAAAATTAACCTGCAAACCAATACCAACAGGAGTAAAAGCGCTAAAATATTTTTGATAATTACTGGCGCCTACCCCAAGATCAATAAAAGGTACCACCCAATATTTGTCCGTTAGTAATTTTAAATTAAGGTTTGCTGTGGTTTCTAATAAAAAATTATTTGCATTAAAAGCAGGCACGTTATCTATAGGATAGTCCAGAAAAGAACCACCGAGCGTAGCTATAAAATCTACATGTTTACTGATTCCGGAAAAGTAATCAACTGCAATTCCCGGGTTCATTATCGACGGCTTAAAAAAACTTTTGTCTTTGAGAACACTCACCAAACCGTTAGTTCTGATGTTTGCTGCGGTTTTAAAATCATTTAAAAAAAAACTAATCCCCAGAGCCTGCTTTTTATGTGTAGTTTCCTGCTGGGCAAATGCTGTTGCAAAACAAAAAATACAAATAAATAAAAATTGAATTTTTTTCATAGCCAATTAGTTTACTGTAAAGCAAAATTAATCCGTCGCAGGCAAAGGGTAAAATTAATTAGTTATCTATTTTATGTAAACCGTCTCCACAAGCTTATGGACGAAAATTGTTGAGCACCTCTACTTTTACCTTTGCCACGCCTCTTCCCAAAAAACCAAGATCCCTGGCGGCAGCTCTTGACAAATCAACAAGGCGTTTATTTTTATGATTCATCCTGTCGTTTATTCTTACAATAACGGTTCTATGATTGCGAAGATTGGTAACTTTTATCCACGTGCCAAGAGGTAATACATTACAGGCAGCAGTGTATTTTGCAGAATTATAAATTTCATCGTTCCTTGTAGAGCGCCCCTCAAATTTCTTAGCATAAAAACTTGCTACTCCGTATTTGACAATCGTTTTTTTGGTACTCTTTTTTTCTTTTGCGTTTATATGCTTTTTTCTCCTAACTGTTTTTTGCGCATATAAATTCTGTGAAAAAAAAGCAATTAGTAAAAAGACAGGAATTATTTTTCTCATATTAATTAATGATGAGGTAATATTTTACAAAATAATAATTAATAGCATAACGTATTTGTCGCTTATTTATTTGCAAAATATTTTTCGGCAAGCATAGCATCGTCATTATAAATGTCTTTATAGATAACCAGTTTATCATCTCTTGCTTCACAGGAAAAATATTCAATAAAAAGAGGTAGCCTGTTCTTTATAAATATACGTTTCCTGTCTCTATTGCTGAGCCATTTTTTAATAGAATCAACATCGTAAGCGAGCTTCTGTTCTTTGGTTGTATTTAAACTATCGTTTCTTGCAATATAGAACGCAAGTTGCTCCCATTTTTGAACACGCACACAACCATGGCTCAACCCCCGGTCAGAATTTTGAAAAAGATAACGTTGATTGGTATCGTGCAGGTAAACGCTATAAGGATTATTAAAGTTAAATTTTAGTACTCCCAACGCATTGTCGTCTCCGCTGCCCTGCATTATTTTCCATGGAATTCCTTTAGAATATTTTGACCATTTAATAGTGTAAGGATCTACAATGTCTCCCTTGGAATCAACCAAATTAAATCCCTTCGCTGCAAGGTAACCCGGATCCTTTTTTAATGCCGGCAAAATATCTTTCTTAATAATGCTTTCGGGAATTGTCCATTGCGGATATGTGACCATATCCGTAATTGCAGAAGTTAATACAGGCGTACGTGTTTCAGGTTTACCTATAATAACTTTAGAACGTATTATTAACGTATCATTATCCCATAATTCGAGGAAATAAGATGGAAGATTTACCCAAACATATCGCAGCGGAAGTGTATCGGGCATCAGCTTATAACGGTCAAGCGTAATTGCAATTCGCCTGAATTTCTCCTGGTCAAAATTATTAAGAGATTCGATAAGCTTCGGGCCAAATTTTCCGTCTTTCCTGAGTTTATTAGCACTTTGGTATTTCTTTATTTCTTTGCTTAATAACACTGAATCAGGTAATGTGTCGAGCGGCTTGGCCAAACCAGATTGGACCAATCTCTTTTGAAGATTTTTAATAAGTAAAAAAGAATCTTTTTGCGGGTAAACAATAAACTGGTACCTGGTAGTATCCATATTATCAACAAAATCCTTCACAAGGTTTTTAAGAGACTGATATCGAAAGTTAGCAGGTTCAACAGAATTAAACAGGTTAGTTAAAGAAGCAATATTGCGGGCTTCAGTTAAATTTTTAATAAAAAATGAATCAATATATTTTGGCTTCCGGGTTATTGAAAGAGTTTCGGGTAAAAGTCTTCCCTCTTTAAGATCTCGTAAGGTTTTCATAAAAGCATCGCTTAGCAACAGGTCTGCTTTCGTCCATACTATTGCATCTTTTTTTGCTAAAGTATCCTCGATTATCTTTTTTCGTAATGCAGTTAATTCGTTAAAATGATAATCGCGGGGATAGAGTCCATAATATTTGGAATGCTCAATAAAATCAAACATTGAATCCGCAAGAGGCATCCATTTTTCTTTCCTGCTCCAGATGTTGTGATAATTGTTGTTATCATAAAATGAGTTTACCACGTTAAAGAGATATAATTTACTGGAATCATTTATTTTGCCATTATTATCATGGGCAAATTGTAATACCGCTTTTATATTTTCAGTAATCTGATCATCCATCTCCTCAGGCACTTTTACAATCTCTTTTTTAACTGCAGCATGCTTATTCTTGCAGCCAATTATACCACTCATGAGAATAAGAGTAAATAAAACATAAACTACATTTGTTTTTTGAAGCATGTTGTTATAGGTGTTTAGAAATAATAATGGTTCTTATAAAAATTTAAAATTAAAATAATGATTTATAAAGTAAACAATTCTTTGAAGTTATTACTGCTGTTTACCCTTATATTTCATTTTGCAGTTATAAAAATTTCAGCACAATCAAAAGTCGGCAATAAGTATGGGTTAATGGTTATTGATGATGTAAAATTATTACAAAGCGAAATTGTGACTGATTCCAATAAGAAAATGATTGATGTGAAAAAAGCGATCCCTTCTTTAATTATTGATTTAAGATACTCAACCAACAACAATTTTATGCATCGAAGGTTGTATCCGTCGCTGCAAACGACCTACCTCCGGCTTGCAGCAGTAAACGCTCTGAAAAAAGTGGTTATTGCCCTTAACAATGAAAATCTTACTATAAAAATATTCGATGCTTATCGCCCTTATGCTGTTACCGAAGAAATGTGGGAAGCTGTAAAAGATAATCGCTACGCGGCAGATCCAGCCAAGGGAAGCGGACATAACCGTGGAATAGCCGTTGATGTTACGTTAGTAAATCTTCGTACAAAAAAAGAGTTAAACATGGGTACTGGCTTCGATGATTTCAGCGATACTGCCCACGGGGACTTCACGGGATTGCCGCAAGCAGTTTTAGACAATAGGCTTTTATTAAAAAACGTTATGGCAAAATACGGTTTCGTAAGCCTCAGTATGGAGTGGTGGCATTTTAGTTTGCCAGGTGCTAAGGATTATGAACTCCTGGATATTCCTTTTGCAGCACTAAAAAAAATTAACAGGAAAACAAAATATTAGCTCTTTATTGCTTCATACATTTTCTCCACAAGTAGCATTGTTGCCGGGCAATATTCAATGTTCTGTTTATGAACGTGCATGTAATCTTTAAATGGCTTTTTCAATAAGTGCGGAAATCCGGCACAATCTGCAGGACGCACTTCATAAATAGAACACATATTCGTTTTAAGGTCGAGAAACTGGCAGGGCCTTGATTTGTTCATCCAGTCGTTTCCCCTTTTATCAAGGTAAAGCCATTTTTCTTTTAAATCTTTTGGCCTCATACCCAAATGCGCAGCGATTCTTTTTATATCGGTAAAGGTATAAGTTGGGCTCATTACCTTACAACAATTAGCACAACCGAGGCAATCAATTTCTTCCCACACTTCCTTATTTTTTTGCAATACAATATTCTCAAAATTTCTGGGGAGATTATTTTCGGTTTTTGTAATGAAATACCGAAACGATCTTTTATTTTTTTGAAACTTTCTTTTGTGCTTTAGAAGATTAATACGCTGCATGTAAGATGAAAGTTAGATAGGCCGCCGAATAGATTTAAAGTAGTTTGTTTAAAACTATAAAAGTAGCGCATATTTTATTTTAATTTCACACAACTATTAAACCAGGGCCTACCATGTGGGATGTTTATAAAAAGGGATTTAAGGCACATCTTCAGCTTGAAAAATCTTTATCAGAAAATTCTGTTGAAGCCTACATTCACGATATCGATAAACTAACGCAGTTCCTTTCATTCAGCGAGCCTGAACTAAAACCCGAACAGGTTAATTTAAAACACCTTGAAAAATTTTTGCAATGGATCGGTGAATTGGGAATGACGCCTTCTTCGCAATCAAGAATTATTTCCGGGCTTAGAAATTTTTATAAATATTGTCAGCAAGAACAAATTTCAAAAACAGATCCAACAGCTCTGCTCGAAACTCCGAGGCTAATAAAACATTTGCCGGATGTGTTAAGCTTTAGCGAAATAGAGCGTATAAGTAATTCGATTGATGTAAGTACCAATGAAGGCGCAAGAAATAAAGCCATAATTGAAACCTTGTACAGTTGCGGATTACGGGTAAGTGAGTTGGTAAATCTCCGCTTATCCTGCCTGTATTTTGATGTGGGTTATATCCGCATTATTGGAAAAGGAGATAAAGAAAGATTAGTTCCTGTAGGCCGCCCAGCCATAAAATACATTAATATCTACCGCCAAAATATTCGTGTACATGTTCCCGTTATACCAGGCTTTGAAGATATTCTTTTTCTTAACCGCAGGGGAAGAAAGCTGTCACGGGTTATGATTTTTATGATCATAAAAGATCTTGCAAAAAAAGCCAGTATACCAAAGACCATTTCCCCTCATACCTTCAGGCATTCATTTGCTACCCATTTGGTAGAAGGTGGTGCAGATTTAAGGGCAGTACAGGAAATGCTGGGCCATGAAAGCATTACTACAACAGAAATCTATACACATCTTAACCGGGAATATCTCCGGAATACGTTGGAGCAATTTCATCCTTCCTATAAATAAAGTATTTCAATATTTTCCGTACAAAATCTTTATCCGGTTGCCCTATAAAGATGAATCTTAGTAAAATATTAAAAGAGAGAAAAAGCGTACTAACGGGATATTTTTTTGAAAGTAATTATTTCCCTTCAACCAGCACCTTCTCGTTTTGATAAGCGCTATTTTCATTGATATTTTTAACCCGGCTCCTGTAATTCTTAAACATACTCATCCATTTAAGTTTCAGCACGCCGAAAATACCTTCCTTGACAATTCCCTTATTCATTTTCGAAATACCATATTTCCTGTCGATAAATGTAATGGGAACTTCCTTTATAATAAAGCCAAGCTTCCATGCAGCAAATTTCATTTCTATCTGGAACGCGTACCCGACAAAACTAATCTCGTCTAAATTAATTGCTTCGAGTACATTAGATGTGTAACATACAAAGCCGGCCGTAGGGTCTTTTACCGGCATAAACGTAATTAAACGGGTATAAATTGATGCACCTTTTGACAAATTTACTCTGATGGATGGCCAGTTTTTTACGTTTCCGCCCTTTACATAACGGGACCCCACCGCTACATCGGCACCATCATATTTGCAAGCCTTGTAAAGTTTATCTAGATCGTGAGGGTCATGCGAAAAATCGCAATCCATTTCAAAAATGTATTGATAACCCCTGGATATTGCCCACCTGAAACCGAGTATATAAGCGGTTCCCAAACCAAGTTTTCCTTCCCGCTCTTCGAGAAAAAGTTTTCCGTTATATTTCGAAAAAAGCCCTCTCACAATTGCCCCGGTACCGTCAGGAGAGTTATCATCTATAATAAGAATATGAAAATTTTGCTGAAGCGAAAACACTGTTTCAATAACAGAAGCAACATTCTCTTTCTCATTGTATGTAGGTATAATAAGAAGTTTTTCCAAAAAAGGGCTTGTGTGTTTAAAATGAAATTACAATTAATCTTAAAAATTCCTTTTAAAAAGTTTTACAAGGTCATTTTTTTAATAAGGTTCGGTTCAATATTTCAGTAAGCTTTTGCTTTGTATGTAATGGGAAGTCGCCTTTCATCATCCAGTCATAATATTGAGGCTCAGCCTTTAAAACCTCGGAAACGGGGCGGCCTTTATGTTTTCCAAAGTTAAATACTTCTACATCATTATCCATAACAAACCGCCTCGCAAAATCCACGAATTTCTCTTCGCCTGTAAATTGCAAAATAGTATCTAAAGTATTTCCTAAATGTTCATACCGGGTAAGCTGGGCTTCCAATATTTCCCAGGTGGCTGTGGCATCGGCCTCGGCTGAATGGGCATCATGCAATTCCTTTTCGCAATAAAATTTATAGGCGGCCCCGAGCGTTCTCTTTTCCATCATATGAAAAATATGCTGAACGTCAAGCATTTTCCTGTTTGACATTTCGATTTCAAGGCCAGCTCTCAAAAATTCTTCCATTAACAGCGGGATATCAAAACGATTGGAGTTATACCCGGAAAAATCTGAATCCTCAATGAATTGTTTCAGCTCGTTAGCAACCTGCTTAAATGTAGGCGCATCTTTTACCTTATCATCCGTAATGCCATGTATTTCACTGCTGTTTTTTGGAATTGATATTTGGGGGTTAATAATTTTCTGCTTCACAGCTTTAGTTCCGTCAGGAAATATTTTTATAATAGCTATTTCCACAATTCTATCGGTTGAAAGATTGGTGCCTGTTGTTTCAAGGTCAATAAAAACTAATGGGCGTTTTAGTTGTAAGGGCATTATTGAATTTTAAATTTAGAATTTAGTTTATTATTAATTCAGTTATTATTTAGCGCATTTAAAATATCTATTCCTTCATAATTTCCACTGCTCATGAAAAGAAAATTAGTATTGATGGTGTCTATACTTTTGAGCTTCTTTTCGAGGTCTTCTTTGCGGGTAAAAACTTCGAGATTTTGTTTATCAAATCCCGCCATCACACTTTGCGGCTCAAGCATTGGCAACCGTTTTAACTCCAACGCGTGCTTGCTGTAAAAAACAATCCCTTCATCAGCATTATCCATAGCGCCCGAGTATTCATGCATAAATTTTTCATTAAGGCTGCTGAAGGTATGCAATTCGAGGATTGCCACCAGTTTTCTTTGAGGAAATTGTTGTTTAACTGCGTTTATGCTTGCCGTTACTTTACTGGGCGCATGCGCAAAATCACGATAAATATTATAATATTTATTCTCAGCAAGTATTTCAAGACGCTTAGCCGCTCCCGTAAAAGAAGCAATTGCATCTGCAAAATCAATATCGCTTATGCCGAGCGTTTTACAAACATTATGAGCTGCCTGCAAATTTAGAAGATTATGGTTTCCAAAAATTTTTAATTTGGCATTCTCCCTGCCAATCACGACGGTTGTTATACCGTCTTCAATAAAGTATGTCGGCAGTGCGTAAGGCACATATTTTATATCGCTTCTTTTATTTTCCTCAATTAACTTTTTTAATATTTCATCCGTTGCATTATAAATTAAAACACCTTCCTTTTCTATTTTCTCAATGAAAATTTTAAACTGCTCGAGGTAAAAATCAAACGTAGGAAATACATTTATATGATCCCATGCTATACCGGTTATTACTGCAATATGTGGAAAAAGAAAATGAAACTTTGGACGTCTTTCTATAGCACTCGCAGGATATTCATCGGCTTCACATACAATCAGTGGTGCATCAGTAATTTGCACACTCTGTTCAAATCCTTCCAGCCGTGCTCCAACCAGGTAATCGAAATTAATGTGCGAATATTTGAGCACATGCATAATCATCGCGGTTGTTGTAGTTTTACCATGACTGCCTCCCACCGCAATTCTTTTTTTATCCTCACTTTCTTTATAAATATATTCAGGAAATGAAAATATTTTCAAACCCATTTCCCGTGCTTTCTTTAACTCCGGATTGTCATCTTTGGCATGCATTCCCAGTATTATTGCATCTATACCGGGAGTTATATTAGCAGGGTTCCACCCGCTTTGAGCAGGCAATATCCCTTCTTTATGCAAATTGGTGGATGCCGGCTCAAAGATTTCATCATCGCTGCCGGTTACTTCGTAACCTTTACGGTGCAAGGCAATTGCAAGCTGGTGCATAACACTACCTCCTATGGCTATAAAATGGACACGCATGATGAAGTTTTATCGAGTATTTTAAGATTTTAACAATAGATTGAAATATAATTCGTTTTTTGAAATAACAACTTAAAAAGTTAGATTTAAATTTGCAAACAGGTGCAAAATAAAGTTTTAACCTAAATTATCGTTATGAAAAAATTGATCATTATTCTTACTTTAGCCGGTTCAATTGCAGCAATATTTACGTCTTGCAGCAGTTCCCGCAGGACAGGCTGTCCTATGACGCAAAATATTATTCACTGATTTTAAATATTGCACCTCGTATAAATACATGAAATGGATTCCTTTGAATAATGAGGAACAGCTCGAAGAAATAAAAACAAATTCCCTACACGTTCCACAGGTAATTTTTAAACACAGCAGCCGATGCGCTATAAGCAGCATGGCTAAAAGCCGTTTGGATAGAAAGGAGCAGCCTGAAGGAATGGATTTTTATTTCCTTGATATAATAAATCATAGAACTATTTCCAACAAAATAGCCCACGATTTTCATGTTCCGCATGAATCTCCGCAAGTACTCATTATCAACAAGGGAGCATGTGTGTATGATGAGAGCCATTCAGGCATTGATATGGACGATATAAAGGCAAATGCAGCCAACACCTGATGCTAAAGCGCTGTTACCGCTTACTATTCTTTAATCATGCGCAATAAATAAAGAAGTCCTTGACTGGTTCAGTACTACATTAGCCAGGCTGGGTTTAAAAAGCAGCGAAATGGAGCTCCTTCCATAAGCGCCCATAACTACCATCGTATTTTCGGTATGATCGTCAAGAAATTCAATTAATTTTTTTTCAAGCTTTCCTGTAAGCGATACTGTTTCAAGGTCATCAAATCTTTTTTCAAGTTTTTGAAAGATGGCTTCTCTGTGTTTCCTTTTTATTTTCTCTTTCTCATTGATAGTTACCAGGAAGGTTTTTTTCTTATTCAATTTTGGAAAGAGATTCGAGTAAGTTTTAATTGCAAGCATTGCATCGTCGCTTCCATCGTATAATAATATCGCATTTTTAATTTTAGTAGCATTGACAGATATAAGGCATAAAGGAGATTTCACTTCGGCCATAATATCTTTAAGAGAATATTTTCTAAAATCGTCACGTGAGTCTGCCACTATACAATCTGCTCCGGTACTTAAATCAACTAACTTTTTTAGAGAAACATTCAGTTCAAAAGAACACTTTACTTTTTCATCTTCGCAAAAGGTTTTAAATAATTGCACATTCTTTTCTTCGAGTATTTCATCATCCGCCTTTTCCTTTGCAGGCGACAAGTCGTTTTGAACGGAGGTTATATCACTTGGGAACGGATAGGAATTTTCTTCATCTTTCAAAAATATAGCCTGCACTTCGGCATTATTTTGTTTAGCGATATTTAAAGCAAACGTGGTAATATGCCATGGAGCGTTTATACCATTAAAAAGAACAATAATCTTTTTCATCATTAATATTTGGTTGCAAATATCAAATTAAAGATTTGAAAGGAATCTTATTTTCCAAATCGATCGATTTTCTTGTAACTAGTCTTTAGAGTAATTGTCGAAGCCAATAATTTCCAGGTTTCAACATTAAGTGCACATGTACGATTTGTTCATTAACATCATTTTTCAGACCGGGTCGTTTTAATCTTGATTGTTTGATTTCTCTTTCCGGGAGCCTTTATATTGTTAAGAACTAATGGTTTTACGTCATTAAAAAATAACGTTGGAAGAGACGTAGCGCCCTCTACAGAAAAATTTTGCACGGTAACTTTTTGTGCATCATCCATCAGCAAAGACACTCTGTAATCTTTCGTTTTATTAACCAGCTTTATATTTTTTAATGTAATTCCTTTTACGTGCCTGACATATAAACCCCATGCAGGTAATTCACCAAACATTGAAAACTCTGGATAATTTGTTATCGCTTCAGGAATCTTATTAAATGAATCTAATGGAAAATGCGCTAACGATTTATCTCCACCTCCATCATAAATGATAGTAATATTCTGCAGCACTACATTTTCAACAGGATGGCCCGGAAAGCCCGTAACTGAAGAAGGAAAAACATTGTGCGGAATTAATGCTGAACTTGTATCAATACTAAAATGATCCCACGGCGCTGCATCATTTGGATACTGAACAGTGGTATCTTCATTTTTTGATGGAGCTCTCAACTCGGGTCCTTCCATTGGGTAATCTTTATCGGGTTTGCCCTTCGGTACTTCTACAGTTACATCGCTAATAAATACATTTCGCAGTTGACTTATAACTGAATCTTTATTGCGATGGCCCAACCTGATAAAAATTGCGTTACCCGTATTGACTGCATGAATGTGTTGCACATCTACATCTTCTAACCTGCCTCCATCAACTGATTCAATTGCAATTGCAGAGCGGAAGGTATTATAGACTTCAATATTTTTTATTACAATATTTTTGAAACCTCCACGTGAAGCTGTCCCTAATTTTACAGCACTGGCACTCGAACGAACTTTACAATTGGCAACATAAATATTTTCGCAGCGCCTATTACTGTCTTCTGATTTTAAACAGATACCGTCATCGGCTGCATTAATAATGCAATTTGTTATTCTGGCATTTTTGCAATCCACGACATCAATGCCGTCGTTGTTTAAAAATGTATTGCTGAAAACATGTACGCTATCGATTTTTAGGTTGCTGCAATTTTTATAATCCTGTATCCATGAAGTACCATTCTGCAGGTGAATATTTTTTATAGTAACACTATCACAATTTCTAAATTCGATCATTCGTGGCCGGTTGCTTTCACTCGGCCTTCGCTGGTGCCAGTCATTATACTGCTTCCATTCTATATCATATAATTCACCTGCCTTTAACTTTTTATAAATATCCTGTATTAGCAGGTCGCATTGACCATCTATAGTGCCATTGCCGGTAATAGAAATATTATTTGCATGATCGGCCACGATCCATGCAGAAGCGCTCTGGCTTGGTCCGTAATCAGCCCTGTCAGTACTTGCAAGCAACACAGCTTCCTCGTGAACAAACAATTCAACATTCGATTTTAAATGAATAACACCGCTTAAAAACCGGCCTCTCGGAACAACCACTCTGCCACCGCCATTTTTGTTCGCATCGTCAATCGCATGTTGTAGCGCAATTACATTATTAGTAACTCCGTCCGGGATGGCGCCATAATCCGTTATTACAAAATCTCTTTTTTGGCCGAAGCAAGCCACCATCACAAAAAATGTTACTAAGAGTAAATTGATTTTTTTCAAAACATATAATTAAATAATTCCTTCAATTTTCATTACGACGGCGTGATCGCAAGGTGGTTGTAAAGGCATTTTAACTTTTAATCCATCATCTGCCTGGTTCCATTGCAAATTACCGTTGTGGCCTAACAAGGTAACATTATTTACTTTTTTACCATCTAATTTGGGCGAGGTCGATGCTAAGGATTTAATGATTACTTCTTGATCGCCCGGCCAACCTAACGCAAACGCATAAAGGCTATTATCTTTCGTCGTAAACCTAACATCCTCTGCTGTAAATGGTTTGCCTTTACCCTCATTAAAACCCTCCGCTTTAAGTGGTGCCACATCTTCAATTGCAGGACCTTCGCCAAAACTTTTCCATGGCCTTGTACTGTAAATGGCTTCGCTATTGATTTTCATCCAGTCGGTAATTCCTGCCACGACTTTTCTTTCATCATCATCAATAGTTCCATCGCCGCGAACAGGAATGTTTAATAACAAATTCCCGTTTTTACTTACGACGTCGATTAAAGTATGAACAACTGTTTTTGCAGTTTTGTACCCGTGTTTATCATACAATGGCCGGTCGTAGTGCCAGTTGCCGATACAAGTATCTGTTTGCCAATGAAGCGGCTCTATATTATTACTTTGGCCACGTTCTATATCCCAAACCATGCATTTACGCTGTTCTATATCCAAAACTTTTCCGGTAAGAACTGCTTCCAGCTTGCCGTGTTTTTGAATACTTTGGTTATAATAATGTGCAGCAATTTTAAGCCCTGCATCACTAATGGGCCAAAGCGGCAATGCAGTGTCATCGAAATAAAGAAGATCAGGATTATATTTATTGATAAGATCAATTGTACGGTTTAAAAATTTATCGCAATATGCTCTTGAAGGAACGATAGCACCGTTACGCCACGCCCATTGTTTGCCGATATCATAATTTCCACCAATTAACGGTTTCCTTTGTTCATACAACTCCTGTGGATCGAGCCCATTCCACCATTTACCGCTTCCATCTTTTTTCTGCAATTTTCCATCATACGGAACGCCTGCAAGAGGGCCGGCTTTATCTGCCGATTGTGAAGGTTCGTAAAATAAAGATGCGTGTGCCGCATGAACGCTAACACCAAAACGTAACCCGCTTTCTCGGGCAGCTTTTTCCCATCCACCTATCAAATCTTTCATGGGGCCTATTTTGGTAGAATTCCATCTCTGGTATTTACTGTTGTAGTTGTCAAAATTGTCATGATGATTGGCTAGTGCGACAAAATATTTTGCACCGGCATTTGCATACAAACTCACCAGCTCTTCCGGGTTCCAGTTTTCCGCTTTCCATTCATGAATGACATCTTTAAAACCAAATTTAGAAGGATGGCCATATTTTTCAACATGATAATTATAATCCCTGCTGCCTTCTATATACATGCTGCGTGCGTACCAATCGCCATACTCGGGCTGGCATTGCGGACCCCAGTGCGCCCACATTCCAAACTTTGCATCGCGAAACCAATCGGGCACTTCATATTGTTTCAACGAATCCCATGTTGGTTCAAAGGGCCCTTGCATCAAAGGCTCAAGCTGATTCATATTTGCAAAAAAAGAATTTGCATTCAGTTGATTGCCTATCCAAATGGCAGGAACAGTGGCCGCAAGGCTTTTTATAACAGTTCTTCTTTTCATGTAATTGAAATTATTTATAAGATTCAAGCTTAAATACTTTAACACCGTGTGGAGGGATATTTTCTCCAACTAAAACATCGTTATTGACATCCTTAATTACTTTTGTCCACAGTTCTGTTGCTTTGAATTTCCCTTTCCACAACTCCCATTGAGTGTTAAATGTTACATCGGCATTTACATCTTCAAGATTAAATAAAGCCACATATTTTATTTTGCCTTTTACATCCTCGGCTATCCATATACGATAGTCCTTGTTAAATGCCCGTTGGCCATAGTTCGTCATATAAACCTGGTGGTTATTAAAACTGTTTTGCTGAATATGCAAAATATCCCTGTTGGTCAACACGGCAAAGGCGCTATCAGAACTGTACAATGCTGAACCACCCCACATTAAAGGAGAACGGGCCATACACCAAAGTGTCATAAATGTTTTTTGCTCATCATAAGATAAAAAGCAAAAATGTTCTCTTTTTTCTGAATTTGGACTGTTACGAGCCTCGGGGTAACCGGTGAGGCAAAGTTTACCAAAAGGAATCATATCAGCGTCAGGCCAGGAGCCATTTCCAATAAAAGATGACCAATCGTTTGTCATGTCAAACATATGGAGTATATCTTCCCAACGGTCCCAAACATCATTAGCCATCCTGTACATATTGGCATTATTATCTACATGCTCTGCATAGCCCATTAAAGCGTCGCCTGGTGACAAACTCAATACGATCTTTCTCCCGCATTTATCAATTGCTTTTCTAATCAATTCTATTTCTCCCTTGTGATAAATGGGAGATAATATATCATCCACTTTTATAAAATCAACTCCCCATGATGCATATAAATTTATTAAAGACTGATAATACGCTGCAGCTCCGGGTTTTGTTGCATCCACACCATACATGCTCCCGTTCCACCTGCAGCTATCAATATAACTTACAATATCCTTTGCATGAAAATTTGTTCCGTAGACCGGCATATTTTTTTCTACGGCTTCTCTTGATATTCCCCTCATGACATGAATTCCAAACTTCATTCCTTTTGCATGAACGTAATCGGCCAGCGCTTTAAAACCTTTACCATTTGCTGTTGAAGGAAAACGGTTGAGGGCAGGTAATAAACGGCCATATTTATCAATTGCCATTCCTCCAAAATTATTATCGTTATAAACTTTACCCACATCAAAGGTTATCCAGTTATCCGAATCCCAACCTTTCGGGCCCGGATTAAACCAACAATAATCCACTATCGCATATTGGTAACCGTAAGGCAATAATTTTTTTGCTAATACATTCACTTCATTTTTAAACTGGCTTTCCGTAATGCAGCCATAATAGGCATCATAACTATTCCAGCCCATCGGCGGCGAAGGTGCCCATTTTTCAAAATTTTTTTGTTGAGAGAAAACAGGGAAAGACAGCACAAGAATCAGAAATACGAAAATTATTTTCCTAATAATTATTTTACCTGTAAATATCATTTCGCTACCTTTTAATGTAATACAAAAAAACAATCGCTTTATTCTATTTTCGGCTACTGTCAGACGTTAGTAACGTTTCCGTTCTTAATATCTTTTCAAAAGACTTTTTTTACTCAATATAAAAAATGAATAAAATTCTATTTTATTCAAATGATATCAAGCTATTTCCTTTGCCTTAACCTTTACCTCTGAAAGCTTTACCGGGCGGCCGTTTTCCATAGACATTTTGGCTGCATAAGCAATTTGTGTCGCCTTTAGTCCATCTGCTCCGCCGGCAGGCATTTCCTTATCACCGGTTAATGCATCAATAAATAATTCCATTTCATTTAAATAGGATTTTGCATAACGGTCCATAAAAAAATCAAGCGGTAATGCATGATGTATTCCTTTTTCATTATAAAGTACATTCCGGTTATGCAAATTATTTTCAACTTGTATCATTCCTTCGTTTCCAAAAATTTCTAATCTCTGATCATACCCGTAAGCAGCTTTCCGGCTATTATCAATAACAGCGTAGGTGCCATCTTCAAAAGTTAATGTAGTCAATGCCGTATCAATATCGCCAGCTTCTCCCACTTTTTTATCTATAATATTTAAACCCTTTGCATATACTTCCACTACTTCTTTACCCATAATATACCTGGCCATATCAAAATCGTGTATGGCCATATCCATAAATAGACCCCCGGAATTTTTTATATAATCGATCGGTGGCAATCCCGGGTCACGACTGGTAATTTTTACAATTTGAATATCACCTATGGTTCCTCCACGAACCGATTTGTAAGCCTGCATAAAATCAGGATCAAACCGCCTGTTGAATCCAAGCATCAACTTTACGCCGGCATCCTCTGCCATTGAACTCAAAGCATCAGTTCTTTCCAAAGAAAGGTCCATGGGCTTTTCACAAAAAATATGTTTTTTATTTTGAATTCCTTTTTCAATTAAATCAGCATGGGAACTTGTTGGCGTGCAAATTAATATTGCATCTACTCCAGGTAATGCAATTACTTCATTCGCATCTTTAGAAAAGAAGATGTTACTATATTTTTCTTTGAGAGATATATCGTAAAGAGGATCAGCAACCGCTGCAATTTTTGCACCCGGGAAATGTTGTTCAATGTTTTTGAAATGGATTTTACCTATACGTCCCATTCCCAATAGCGCAATATTAACTCGCTTCATCTTTTTGTTTTTTAAAAGTATATTAAAAAGTGATTCAATTATAAACCCTTACTTTGTAAATAACGCCTGTTGTTTTCAGCGCATTGTTTAGGATTACCCATTCCCGGTAAAACATCCTGTTCCACTACAATCCATCCATTGTAATTTTTATTTTTTAAAAATTGTATGATCGATTCGAAATCAACATCGCCTTTACCCAGCTGGCAAAACACACCATGCTGAATGGATTGAAAATAATCCCAATTATTTTTTGCGGATAATGCTGCTACTTCTGATGAAAAATCTTTAAAATGTACATGCCAGACGCGATCCCAATATTTTTCAAGAATTTCAACAGGATTCGTTCCCCCACCAAACATGTAATGGCCTGTATCAAAGCAAAGTCCCACCAGTTGCGGATTGGTTATTTGCAGGAACGCATCAATTTCTTCAGGCGTTTCAATATACCCGGCACAATGATGATGAAAAACAGTTCGCATCTCATATCTATCTTTTACGGCTTTGGCAACCTTCTCCGCACCTGCGCCAAAAATTTTCATTTGAGAATCATTAAGGCTGCCATGTCCATTTGTTCTGCCAGCATTCTTTGTTCGATATTCCACTGTTCCATTCTCATCGGCCAATACAATAAACGCATTTGTGTAACCTCCATCATACATGAGTCCAGCAACTTTCAATGCTTTTTCCACACCTTCTTCATGGGCACTTTCATTTGACAAAGCAACTGGTACGAAAGCACCTAACAAGCTAATATTTCGTTTTGCAATTTCATCATGCAAAGCGCCAGGTTCAGTTGGCATAAACCCCCAATCGCCCAATTCGGTACCCGCATAACCCGTTTCAACCAATTCATTCAAAACTTGTTCATATCCCAAAGATTTCCCTTCCAATTCAAACTCCAATGCTCCCCATGAACAAGGTGCGTTCGCTATTTTAATTTTATTTTCCATAGTATTATTAAAATTTTCTTGACCATTCTTTCGGCCAACGTTCTATTACAACTTTTGTTTGTGTAAAAAATTCGATGGCATGCTTGCCTTGTCCATGAAGGTCGCCGAAGAAACTTTCTTTCCATCCACTGAAAGGGAATTGTGCCATCGGAGCCGCAACGCCAATATTAATTCCTATATTCCCAGCCATTGCCTGGCTTCTGAATTTACGGGCACTGGAACCACTACTCGTAAATAAACATGCCATATTTCCGTACTTACCGTTATTGATAAACGCAATCGCATCGTCTACCGTTTTCATGTGCAACAAGCTCATAACGGGACCAAAGATTTCTGTTTTAATCAGATCACCATCTATTGGTATATTTTCAAGAATTGTTGGTTGAATAAAATTCCCCTGCTCATAATCTTTTACAGAAGCATTTCTTCCGTCTAATAAAATAGAACCTCCTTCTGCTTCACCTTGAGCAATCAGCGTTTCAATTCTTCTCTTGCTTTCTTTGCTTATAACAGGCCCCATTTCTACTCCTTTGTTTAACCCAAAACCAACAGTTCTTGCTTTTGCAGAAGCATATAAAGAATCGCGAATTTTTGAATTATCATCAATAGCTATTACCACAGATGCAGCAAGGCAACGTTGACCGGCACAGCCATACACGCTATCCGTAATAATCTGGGAAGTAATTTCAAGATCAGCATCCGGTAATATGACAACGGGATTTTTTGCACCTCCTTGCGCCTGAACCCTTTTTCCTTTGGCGGTGCCGCGGGAATAAATGTATTTAGCCACTGCTGTACTTCCTACAAAGCTTATGGATTTAATATCCGGATGATCGAGTAAGGCATCAACAGATTGTTTTCCGCCATGAACCAAATTAATTAATCCGCTTGGAATATCTAACTGACCGATCAATTCAAAAATTTTCATCATGGTTAGTGGCACCTTTTCAGAAGGCTTTATAATCATGCTATTGCCACACGCAATAGCATAAGGAAGAAACCAAAAAGAAATCATTGCAGGAAAATTGAAAGGCGCTATACACGCTGTTACACCCAACGGTTGCCTTATCATGTACTCATCAATTCCTGTTGTGATGTTTTCTAAAAACTCGCTTTGCAAAAGCATTGGAGCGCCGGCAGCTACTTCTATATTCTCAATTGCTCTTTGAACTTCCCCATTTGACTCTGCTAACGTTTTACCACACTCGAGCGTGATGGTCCGGGCGATCTCATCAGCGTTATCTTCGAAAAGCTGCTTCAATTTAAACAGCGGCTGAATACGTTTTAAAACTGTCACATCCTTCCATTGTTGATAAGCAATCTTTGCTGCATTTACAGCCGTTTCCACATCGGTTGCAGTATAAACTCCAAAAGGCACCTTCGCCAAAACTTCACCAGTAGCGGGGTTCACTACATCTATTGTTTCTTTGGAAACACTGTTAACCCACCGGCCATTAATATAATTTTTTAACACGTCCATTTTTGTTTTTTTATTATGCTTTTTTATAAATGATATTTTTGTTTTTTCTTATTGTTTTGCAATTTTTCAAGACTCTCTTTTACCGAACTAACGGTTGATACTTCTGCCACCGGGACTTCCCACCAGGCATAACCATTCACTCTTTGCTCACGGTCAGTCTCAATATAAATTACTGTTGTCTTATTTTCCTTTTTTGCATCCGCAAGCGCCAGTCTAAATTCATCGATACTTTTTGTACGAATTACAGTTGCGCCTAAACTCTCCGCATTGGTGGCCAAATCAACCGGCAAATAATTGCCAGTAAGCTGCCCGGTTTTCTTATCGCGGTATTTATAAACTGTTCCAAATCCTTTTGTTCCCAAAGATTTTGAAAGGCCGCCAATACTTGCATAACCATTATTATTAAGCAATATAATGGTAAGTTTATAACCCTCTTGTATAGACGTAATTATTTCCTGCGACAACATTAAATAACTTCCATCGCCCACCATCACATATACCTCTCTTGAAGGATCAGCCATCTTCGCACCAAGGCCACCCGCGATTTCATATCCCATGCAGGAATAGCCATACTCGAGATGAAACCCCTTGCTGTCAGCAGTTTTCCAGAGCTTATGCAAATCACCCGGCAAGCTTCCTGCAGCACATACCACAATATCTTTTGCTGATGAAAAATTATTCACCGCACCAATCACTTCACCCTGGCTTACTGGTATGCCATGATTTAATGAATAGACCTTATCAACAATTTTATTCCAATCTGTATGGCTCTTTTTGATGGCACCATCATATTTATCAGGAACCTTATAATCTTTTAATAATTTATCAAGCTCTTTGATTGATTCTTTCGCATCTCCCACGACAGGTAAAGCACCTTGTTTAAAAGAATCGAACTCAGAAACATTCAGATTAATAAACTGAACCGAAGGATTTTGAAATCCACCTTGCGAAACCGTTGTAAAATCGCTGTAACGTGTACCAATCCCAATAATTACATCTGCTTTCTCGCAGGCAGCAATGGCACCGGGAGTACCTGTAACGCCTGCCGCGCCCAGGTTTTGAGGTTCATCAAAACGCAGGCTCCCTTTACCGGCAAAAGTTTCAGCAACAGGAATGCCTGTTCTGTTTACCAGCTTTTTTAATTCGTTACATGCATCGCTATATATAACTCCACCACCTGCAATTATCACAGGGTTTCTTGCCTGGCTTATAATTGCTGCTGCCTTTTGTAATATGTTTTTGTCTGCTCTTATTCTTGGAATCTGCCACGCTCTTTTTTTAAAAAAGCTAAGAGGAAAATCATAAGCTTCTGCCTGAACATCCTGCGGAATAGCAATGGTAACAGCTCCCGTTTCAGCCGGCGACGTTAGTATGCGCATCGCATTCATCATAGCAGGTATCAACTGTTCAGGACGATTGATACGATCCCAATATCTCGAAACCGGTTTAAAACAATCATTGACTGAAAGGTCTTTGGAATATTGATATTCTAATTGCTGTAATACAGGATCCACGAGCCTTTTAGCAAATATATCACCTGGCAAAAGCAACACGGGCAACCTGTTAATAGTGGCGGTAGCTGCGCCAGTAACCATATTGGTAGCACCCGGACCAATCGACGAAGTACATACAAATGCGCCTAACCTGTTTTTTACTTTCGCATAGGCGATAGCGGTATGAACCATTGCCTGTTCATTTCTTGATTGATAATATTTAAAAGCCAGGTATTGAAATAGTGCCTGTCCTATGCCGCCGACATTTCCATGCCCGAATATGCCAAAACATCCGGCAAAGAATGCCTGTTCAATTCCATCTCTTTCTACAAATTGCTTTTGCAAAAATTCAATGGTAGCCTGTGCAGTGGTTAGTCGTTTTGTTTTCTCTGCCATTTTATATATTATTTCATTTATGCATTTAAGTTATATTCTATCTTTTTACAGTCCTCCCCATGAGTCAACAAACTGTATCAATTCATCATGGTAAGGCATTGCATTAGCGCATCCTGATTTTTGCACTACCCATGCACCGCTGGCATTGCCTAACCTGCATGCTTTATAAATATCCCAACCCTGCAGGTACCCATAAATAAATCCACTGGCAAAAGCATCGCCCGCACCTAACACATTTAATATTTCCACCGGAAACCCGGGCACATCTCGCTTATTGCCGTCTTTATAATAAACGGTGGCGCCTTTAGAACCTCGTTTTACAATCAGTAATTCAGGGCCTGACTTGATTATTTTTTGAATAGATGCTTCTATATCTCCTTTAATTTCCGGAGCAGAAATCTGTTGATGACTGATGTGCACCTGGTCTGCATGTTGCAATGTAGCAGCAAGTATTTCTTCTTCAGTTCCAATAGCAATTTTTACCTTTGGCAAAATAGCCCTTACCATTAAACCAAACGATCGCAAATCCTTCCATTGATCGGCCCTGAAATCCATGTCTAAAAAGACTTCTACATTATTGTCGAATGCAGTTTCGACTGCATAAAAAACAGCGCTTCGACTTGGTTCAATATTTAATGCCGTTGCTGAAATTTCAAGTATTTTATATTGATCAATCTTTGCAGCAATCACATGATCAATCGTCACCTGGCTATCGGCTGCATTATCCCTGTAATACACTAACGGGAACCTGTCCGGCGGTTCTATGCCCAGGACAACCGCACTTGATCTTGCTCCATCTATTCGGGCAATAGTATCCGTATTTACATTTTGTTCTTTTAAAAAATTAATGATGAAGTCACCGACCTTATCATTGCCAATGCCCGTTAGTAAAGAAACTTTAGCTCCCAGGCGGGTCGCCCCAACGGCAATATTCAGCGGGGATCCTCCAACAAAAGCATCAAAGCCTTTTATATCAATAAAGTCTGCACCAATGTCCTGAGAGTACAGGTCGATTGAAGAGCGGCCGAATGTTATTAAATCAAATTCCTTTTCTTTCATAAAAATATTTCATTGATTATTCATAGCTGCAGTTACCATCGGTATACGCGGATCAATTCCTTTCCATGAATTAAAGATCCATTCATGATCCGGATCAGGTGTGTTGGCTAATGACTGGTCGCTGCCTGCTAAAAAATTTAAATAATAACAATTGTACCCATGTGCTGCAGCAACCGGGTGATAGCCTTTTGGGACTAACACAATATCGTTGGTTTTCACCTGCATCAATTCATTCAGCGTTCCATCTGCTGTATATACTTGTTGAATAGCATATCCTTGTTCTTTATCTATTTTATAAAAATAAAATTCTTCAAGAGATGCTTCGAGTACGGCACCGTTAGTATCCACTTTTCTTTCATCATGCTTATGTGCGGGAAACGAACTCCAGTTGCCTGAAGGCGTATAAACCTCAACCGCTACTATTTTGCTACAACCAAAACCAGGCTCAACAAGACTGTTTATCTGGCGGGTGGCATTATCACCACCGCGAATCTCAATAGCAGCTTCTTCCGGCCTCTTAAACTTTGCAGGAAAATCTGCGCTTGCCAAACACCAGCCGGCAGCAATATCAAGAATTTCGCTTTGCGCAGTTATACTAAAAGAAGTATGTCTTGGTAAATACAACGTGTGAGCAATACCGGCAAAAACATTTTTTCTGCCGTTGATCGTTTCCCAATTTCCTTTATCAGTTGTTACCGAATAGTTGCCGCTTAACAAAATAATAGCGTATTCATTCTCACCTGTATTGCCATTCCAGACTTCGCCCTTACTCATTAATCTTGCTTCAAAATTAAGATGGTTCCAATTTGCATCTCCGGTAGTCACCTTTTGATATACACCCATTTTTTGAGAAGGATGTTTAGCCAAATTATATTGTTTCCTTTCTTTCATAATTCATTTAATTTAATGGTTGATGATTTTCCTTTACAGCCAAAAACCTCGAACCTTTCTATCATAAATTCTTTATAAGCTTTCATATAATCTTTACCAGGTATAATAAGGTCAAATAAATCCGGGTGCTCAACAAAAAATTTACGATGAATTTTTGTCCACAGAAGCCGCAGATCTGTTGCAATATTTACTTTACATATTCCATAATGAATCGCTTTCTTTAATTCCTCATCGGTAACACCACTGGCATTTTCATTTAGCTTTCCACCATAGCGGTTTATTTCAGCAATATCATTTTTATTTACTCCCGAACTTCCATGAAGTACCAAAGGATAACCGGGTAATTGTTGTTGAATTTTTTCAAGTACGCTAAATTGCAGTCCCCTGCCGCCACTAAATTTATAAGCGCCATGGCTTGTTCCCACGGCAACAGCAAGGCTATCGCATCCCGTTTTTTCAACAAATTCTTTCGCCTGGTTAGGATTGGTATATTTTGCGCGAGCCTCTTCAATATTTAAATCATCTTCTACTCCACTTAATACACCCAATTCAGCCTCAACAACTATATTTTTTTTATGCGCAGCATCTACAACTGCTTTGGTTCTCTTTATGTTCGTTTCAAATTCATCATGCGAAGCATCGATCATTACCGACGTGTACCCTTTACCGATAGCATCAAATACATGCGCTTCCACGCCATGATCTAAATGAATTGTATATACTGTTTTCGGGTAAATTTTTGATGCAGCTTCGACCATCGCCATCAGCATGTCCGGATGTGCATAATTTCTTGCCGCAGGTGTCAATTGAATAATAACAGGTGTTTCAGAATCCTGCGCTGCCGCAAACAAACCATGCACCTGCTCCATCGTAAATACGTTGACCGCCGCGATAGTGTATTTACCATAGCAATGATCAAATAATATTTTAGAAGAAATGGGATTCATTTACAATATCTCTTTTAATTACACTCTACTATTTTTAAACACTTGAGAAAAATTTTCAATCATGCCTAGATTTACAGTAAAAAAGCAAACAACGTTTATACTAAGATTTTTTGAAAAGCTGTCGTAAAAAGAGGTAATTAATTTATTTAATTTCAAGTTACTCATTTCAGGTTAAAACGTTTATCGAATCATAATAAAAATACTTCAGTAGTCTTAAGAAAATAAAACCCAGGGCACGATAACCCCGGGAATTGTGACTACTTGATTACTATATAAAAAAATACTAATAGCCGGGGTTCTGTACCAATTTAGGATTCGTTGACAATGCCGTTGTAGGTATTGGAAAAATCCGGCGATAGGTATCTGCGTTGTTTTTGAAGCCATAAGAGTCTTCAAATTTTCCAAAGCGAATCATATCATTCCTGTGCCAGGTTTCCCATGCAAACTCACGACATCTTTCAGCATAAATATCATCTAATGTCACAGAAGTCCGCGCAGCAGACGTAGTACGATTCGCTCTTAACATATTAACCAATGAAAGCGCTGTTTGTCCCAGTGTAGCAGTTCCACCACGTAGAATAGCTTCAGCTTTCATTAACATAATATCTGAATAGCGAAAAATAGGTACATCGTTACTTTGGTTCCGGCTCGTAGTATTGGTGTAATCTGGATAAAATTTAATATTACGTGTTCCCATATTCCATCCAATTTCATCGTTGCCTACGTCAAAGAGAGCTGGGTTTGCTCTTAATACAATATTTGGATCAATTACTAATGGGTAAATATATTCGGCACCTCCGTCAGAACCTGTATAAAACTGGTCATAGCCCGATTTTGTCGTCTTAACCATAATTGGATTTCCGTCAGGCCAATATTGCGGGCCTGTCAGCCATTGTTTATCTCTTATATCGTTAGGGTCATTAAAATTTGCATAGTACTCCGGCAAAGTTGCCCTCGGACCGCTTGGTTTATTATTAGACAATCCATTGCCTGTTGTTTTATTCATGATGGGATCAATGTTTCCACCAGCAGTAGATCCGGAATAACTGTAACGGATTCCCAGGTTGCGGTTAAGATCATAACGGGCATAAAACATGGTACCGTTAGACGTGGAAGGATCATAAGGAATTGCAAAAATAAATTCCTTCATGGATGGGCCATTCGTAGGATAAAACATTTTCAGGTAAGTACTCATTGGCTCTAATGAGTAATTGCCGGAATTCATAACGCTATCACACGCTGCAATACATTCATTGTATTTTGCAGTTCCTGTATACACTTCCGCATTTAGGTACATTTTTGCCAACAAGGCAAAAGCTGTGTATCTATTTGGTTTACCATAAGTAGAGGCCCCGGAGGCAGTGCTTAAATAAGGTATTGCCGATTTTAATTCGCTTTCAATAAAATTAAAAACCTGTGCCCGTGGGGTATTGGTTTGCAACTCTCCTGTGCCATAAGCAGTATCAAGAGGAACATTTCCATATGAATCCATCAAATAAAAATAAGATAGTGCCCTCATGGTTTTTAGTTCGGCCAGACTTGCATCCTTAGCAGGTCCATCCGGAGATTTCTTAACAATATAAATAGTCTGGTTGGTGGTACCTATAATATTTTCAAGATAGCTCCATACAGAGTTTACCCACCCATTATCTTTTGTCCAGGTATGCCTGTGTAATTCCTGGTATTTGTTTCCGTCGTACCAGTTAGCACCATAGGCAGGTAATATGGCTTCGTCCGAACTGCAACTCTGCAAAAACCAGTAAGACACGGCATAATCTGATCTAAGCGCAGTATATACAGGACCAATTACGGATGCATATTGAGCGGGCGTAACAGGAAAACTTTCAGGTGTAAGTTCGGAAGTTACTTTAACGTCTAACTTATGACAGGATGATAATATACCTGCTGCCACGAAAGCAGGCACTATCAAAAATTTAATTATTTTTTTCATTTTATTATATTTAATAATAGAAGGATTTAGAATGATACGTTTACCCCAAATAATATGGTTCTTGTTTTAGGATAAAAATTTTGAAAATCAATGCCCGGTGCCGCACCTCCCTGGTTAATTTCAGGATCAACACCTTTATATTTGGTGATAACAAAAAGGTTATTTACTGATGAGTAAACTCTTACAGAATGAACATAGTTGCCCTTAATATTAAAAGTATAGGCAAGTGTTGCATTATCAAATCTTACATAATTTCCACTCTCTATGAATCGGGTAGAATAAGTGGAATTTCTAACATCGGTAATTTTATCATTTGCTGCATCCGGTGAAATATTGTTAGTGGCAGCGCCCGATACATAAAACTCGTCAGCACGTGTAGCATCGAATATTTTATTTCCAAATACTCCACGGATAAAGATATTCAGATCAAAGTTTTTATACCGGAAGGTGTTGCTCCAGCCTGCTAATAATTTGGGTTGTGCATTGCCTACATACCAATAATCAGCGCCAATTACAGGAGCAGTTGTTAGTGTGCCATCATGTTTCAGGAACTGTGAATTTCCATTCTGGTCTTTTCCTGCATATTGCAAAGAGAAAAACTGGCCGAGTGGTTTACCCACTTTTAAAATTTGCAGCGTGCTATTGGTTTGCCCGGGACCTTCGGGATCAGAATATAATATTGAGTCACCATTTCCATAAGGATTGGTAAGGCTGGTAATGAGGTTCTTATTATGAGCAAGATTCAAAGAAGTATTCCAGCTAAAGTCTTTTGTTCTTAATGGTGTTGCATTCAGGTTTAATTCAATTCCTTTGTTTGTCATACTACCACCATTAGCCCATATTTTACCACCGGGAACAATGGCTGAACTAACGGAGTAATTAAAAATCATTCCGGTGGTTGACTTATCGTACCAATCGAATGAACCACTTAATTTACCATTGAGTATTGTAAAATCTGCTCCAATATTTGTAGTGGCAGTTTTCTCCCATTTCAAATCAGGATTAGCGCCTTGTATAGGCCCGTAAGCTCCAGCCTGCACTCCATTAGAATAATAAGTACCCGTGCTTCCATACAAGAATTGGGCTGTGTAGGCGCCAAAGCCTTGTGAATTACCTGTTACACCGTAACTGCCTCGTAATTTTAATTCATTTATAAACGACTGATTTTGCATAAAACCTTCCTGCGATATTCTCCATGCTGCACCTACTGAAGGGAAATAACCCCATTGGTTATTTGTTCCAAATACTGATCCTCCGTCTCTTCTTAAAGAACCCTGTAAAAGATATTTATTTTTATATCCATAATTGACCCTGCCAAAATCTGAGATCAGGCGGGTCTGACCATAAACACCATCCGGGCCAAACTGCACACGGTAAGATGAAAGAGCATAAGGATTGCCCAAAGCAAGGTTATTAAACCCAACGTTATCTGCCGGAAAATTAGTACTGGAAGTTTGAAAACCATCACCATAAACATTATCCTGCCATGAATAACCGACTACTGCGTTTATAGAATGGTCTCCCAATTTTTTATCCCAGGTTAAATAAGATTCAATTGTTTTGGTTGTGTTTTGATAAGAGCTTCTTAAAGCAGAACCGTTTGTTCCGAAAAGATTACCTATTAACGTATGCGAAATTCCTATACCAGGATCCGGGTTATTGTAAAAATTGCTGGTTGGATAATTAGAATAATAACTGTCATAAAATTCTCCATGCAAAGAAGATAATTGCTGATAAGAAAGATTGACATTATAGGTAAATCCAAATGGAAGTTTTACTTCTGTGGTAAATATCCCGATCAGGTTATTATATTTTGTTTCATCTGTTGCATGATCGATAAGCGCAACAGGATTAAAATAACCGGTTGTATTAAAATTTTCAAAATAAGTACCGTCGGCATTTTTTACAGGAGATACCGGAAGATGGTGTGCAGCCTGGAGTAACACAATATTTTGTATTGGAACATAAGATGCATCGCTCCTTGAATTAGATACATTTAAGCCAAACTTCACTTTATTATTCAATGCATACTGTTCAAGGCTTAAGCGAGCTATAAATCTTTTTAACCCACTATTAGTTAATATACCTTCTTTATCGAGATAGTTAATACTGGCGCTATAGTTAGTGTGCTCTCCACCTCCGCTAAACGAAAGATTATGATTTTGGGAAACAGCAGAAGACCTTTCAATTGCCTTCATCCAGTCAGTGTTGGCCCCAAGGTCATCAGCAGGTAAAAAGGATTTATTGTTTGCAGCAAGATATGCCCGAATCTGGCTCGAGTTCATAAGACTAAGATTGCTGCTTACTTTTTCTAATCCTACATACCCGTTATAATTTGTTTGCAACTGGCCCTTGCTTCCTCTTTTGGTTGTAATGATTATTACTCCGCTGGTAGCGCGGTTTCCATAGATAGCGGTTGCGGCAGCATCTTTCAATACATCAATTGATGCTATATCATCAGGTGCAATCAGAGAGATATCGGCACCGGGAACCCCATCAATAACATAAAATGGAGCAGAGGGACTATTGATGGTTGAAGCACCACGCAAAATAACGGCTGCAGCCCTGTTGGGATCGCCACTGGCGCTAATGTTTAAGCCCGCAACTTTACCTTGCAGCAACTGTCCAACATCACCAATTGCTCCTTTGTTAAGTTCTTCAGGCTTAATAGTGGTTATAGAACTTGATAAATTTTTGCGGCTGCTTCTGCCATACCCCACCACTACAACATCACTTAAGGTAGTTACCGATGCTTCCATTACGATATTATAAGAAGAAGCAGAAGTTACTTTGATTTGTTGCGCAGTAAAAGACGCTGAACTAAAAACGAGAATGTCACCCTCCCTCGCTTTAATGGTATAAATGCCACTGGCGTTAGTAACAGTAGCAATCGTAGTTGATCTAACAGAAACAGTTATCCCCGATAAATCATTGCCCGATTTATCAGTCACTTTACCGGTAACATCCTTAGTACCTGTTCGCTGTGCCAATAATAAAACAGGTAACAACATTACCATTGTAAAAATTGCAGCCGTTCTTTTTTTTGGCAGCAAAAAATGAAGCACTTTCATATGCAATTGATTTTAGTTAAAGAAATATTTATACCCTTAATAATGTATTTTATACACTTATTTTTCGCCTATAATTTTATATACCTTTTTACGTTGACAAAATGTAATTTGATTTACTCTTAGCAATCTGAATTAATCGCCTGGCACTTATTTTTCAAGCCGGTAAAAGGACACTTTACGGCTGCTCGAGAGTTTTATATTTTACAAATTCCTTATCAGACCTCCCTGACGAATTCTTTAACCAACCAGGATAACCATCCCAATTAGTAATTTTTTGTATCCTATAAAATCAAAATGTTAATTTGTTTTATAGCAGGATCTTGTTCCTGAATTTTCATTAGCAATCGTTTTACCTTTATTAAAATTCTCAATGCTAAATTGCTTTTTTTTTTCAAGAGTTTCACATAATGGATTAGATTTATTTACGAAACCGGTTTCGTAATACAGTATGTGTATTGTAAAATTTTAGTGTAAAAAAAAACAACAAACTGATGGTAAAAGTAAATATGAAAGAACTTGCAAAAGAGCTCAATGTTTCGGTTGCCACTGTTTCAAAAGCAATGCGTGATAGCCACGAAATCAGCGAGCAAACTAAAAAGAAAGTGCTGGAAGCCGCCGCCAGGCTTAATTATACACTCAATCCTTATGCAAGCAGTTTAAGAAAAAGACAAAGTAAGACGATAGCCTTAGTTCTTCCAGAAGTGGCAGATAATTTTTTTTCGCTTGCTATCAACGGTATTCAATCTGTCGCAGAAAGAAAAGGATATCATGTTCTCATCTATCTTTCACATGAAAAATTTCTCAACGAAGTTTCTATTCTTTCTGAATGCAGCAGCGGCCGTGTCGACGGCGTTCTTATTTCAATAAGCAGTGAGACCACCAGTGCTGAACACATCCTTAAACTGCAGCGGGAAAATATACCTATCGTTTTTTTTGACCGAGAGTTTGAAGGACTTCGGATAGCCAGGGTCGTTACAAATGATTTTGAATGTGGATATAACGCTGCAATACATTTAATAAATAACGGTTGTACGAATCCTGTCTTCTTATCAATTTCCACAAGCCTTGGCATTTGTAATAAACGGGCAGAAGGGTTTAAAGCTGCACTTCTTGAAATGAAAGCAGGTGATATCGAAAACGCGGTTGTTGTATGTAAGGGAACTAGCGGTGACGAATATTCGCAGATAAAAAAATTACTTACAGGTAAAAACAGGCCTGATGGTATTGTGGCATCTGTTGAGAGGCTTGCTATGACAGTGTACCTGATGAGCCATGAAACCGGGATATCTATTCCAAATCAATTAAAGGTTGTAGTATTTTCAACTCTCGAAACGGCTCCCATACTTAATCCACCCCTTACCACTATTACACAGCCTGCATTTGAAATTGGAAAGGCCGCCGCTGAACTCCTGTTTAAGGGAATTGAAAAAAAAGGATATAATCTCGCCGATGAATATGTGGAACTTCCATCAGTCCTCACTGAAAGAATGTCATCACGCAACTCGTGAATAAATAATTTTGCCGATCACTTTATGATATAATATTTACAATGTTTGAAAAAACTTTTCTCTAGTTGTTTTTATAAATAATATATTGTGGCAATTTTTATTACTTTAATAATTGCACGATTGATATGAATCTTCACATTGCAGATTACCTGATAATTATTGTTTATTTCCTTTTTGTTATCGGCGTTGGCTTTATCATAAAAAAGCGAATTAAAACAAGTAATGATTTTTTAACAAGCGGCAGAAATATTCCGCTATGGATAACCAGCCTCGCATTTATATCTGCAAACCTTGGCGCACAGGAAGTATTAGGCATGGTTGCATCCGGAGCAAAGTATGGAATAATGACCGTGCATTTCTATTGGGTAGGCGCAATTTTCGCAATGGTTTTTTTGGGTGTGTTTATGATGCCTTTTTATTATGGCAGCAGGGCCAGGAGTGTTCCTGAATTTTTAAAACTTCGTTTCGACGAAAAGACAAGGGGGCTAAACGCAGTTTCTTTTGCAGTGATGACCATTTTTTCATCTGGTATATCTTTATATGCTTTGGCAAAATTGCTTGAAGTTATTTTGCATTGGGATTTTGATGTTTCAATTTGGCTGGCTGCAAGCATTGTAATGATCTATACTTTTTTGGGCGGATTAACAAGTGCAGTTTATAACGAAGTACTCCAGTTTTTTTTGATCGTTCTTGGTTTGTCACCTTTGGTGATTGTTGCTTTACACGATGCCGGCGGATGGACAAACATTAAAACTTTATTACAGCCGGAAATGACTCATGCATGGAAGTATATGGGCAATGCCGAATCGAACCCGATGGGAATAAATTTCATGTCATTAATATTTGGGTTAGGATTTGTTATGTCATTTGGATATTGGTGCACCGATTTTTTGGTAGTGCAAAGAGCCATGATGGCAAAAAATATGAGCGCTGCGCAACGCACACCTATTATTGCAGCAATCCCTAAAATGTTCATGCCGCTTATTGTAGTGTTGCCCGGCGTTATTGCCATTGCGTTATTACAGCCTGCTTTAGCATCCAAAGGTTTTAGTATTCCTTCTGACGGAAAAGGCGGGCTGGATTATACCATGACACTGCCTTCGCTTATTTCACACTATTACCCAACCGGCTTGCTCGGCGTTGGTATCACGGCGCTTATCGCATCATTTATGAGTGGCATGGCCGGCAACGTAACAGCATTTAATTCAGTTTTTACTTTTGATATTTATCAATCTTATTTTATAAAAAACAAATCAGACCGGCATTACCTGGTTGTTGGAAAAATTGTTACTATTGCCGGAATTCTTTTATCTATTGTAACAGCGTACATCGCCAAAAGCTTTAATAATATTAACGATTTTCTTCAACTGGTTTTTAGTTTTGTCAACGGTCCTTTGTTTGCAACTTTTTTACTGGGAATGTTTTGGAAAAGAACAACAGGCCATGGTGCTTTTTGGGGCCTTCTCGCTGGAACTGTGGCTGCAGCGCTTACTCACGGTTTAACCTTGGCCGAAGGAAAAGGTGGTTGGATTTATCCTTTATATGAAATTCACAGCGGCATGGGACAAGCATTTATTGTAGCTTCTGTTTCATGGATTGTCAATTTTTGTACCGCAATTTTTGTGAGCCTCTTTACAAAACCAAAACCTGAGGCGGAATTAAAGGGACTGGTGTATTCATTAACTGTTAAACCGACTTATCACCAGGATAAATGGTATCTAAGGGTTGTTCCCTTAGGTATTATTTTAATTGTGATTACTATTCTCCTTAATATAATTTTCTTTTAAAAAAAATACGATGTATAAAAAATTAAATGACCTTGGTTTTGTAATTGGAATTTTTTTTATAATTATTTCACTGATTCTTATCATCGGTGGTTTTGTTTCTGCAGCGCTATGCTATAAATTAAATTTTTATACCGGCTTTTCATTTCTCGTGTTTGGCATTTTCATGGCATTATTCAACAGGAACAATCATAAAAAAGAAGAGGTATAGTCTGCGAAGCAAACTATAAATTATTTTATGTGTTGTTTGTTTTAAAATAATTACGGGCATTATAATAACAAATATCACTTATAATGCCACCTATCCATTTTTCATCACCTGGCAATTCACCTTTTAAAATATCAATAGCAAACAGGTTGCATAATATTCTACGGAAATATTCATGCCTTGAGTAGGAAAGAAAACTGCGTGAATCTGTCGTCATACCAATGAAAGTACTTACCAGTGACATATTTGCAAGATCATTCAAATGTTTTTCGATACCATTTTTTTGATCGAGATACCACCACGGGGGACCATACTGGATCTTCCCTTTTATTTCAGAATTATTGAAATTTCCCGTCATAGTAACAAACAGTTCATTATCTGCAGGATTATTATTGTAAAGAATAGTTTTCGCCAATTGATCGGTATTATCAAGTTCATTGAGAAATGCCGACAACTTCTCTGCATGCCTGAAGTCTCCGATTGAATCATATCCTCCATCCGTGCCAATTGTTCGCAACATGCGGCTATTGTTATTTCTCAAAGCGCCCAAATGAAATTTCTGTACCCAGTTTTTCTTATGATACATCTTGCAAAGTTCCTGCAATATAAACCCTGTAAACGCTTCGGGATTAGAAAATGATTTAGCAGATTTATTATTAATGAAAATATTAAACTCAGTAATATATTCCTTGTTAAACCCGGTTACAGCAGGCATTTGCGATAAGCCATGGTCGGCTACATTGCAATCATTATCATGAAAATAATCAACTCTTTTTTGCAATGCCCCAAGTAAAGAAATTACATCTGTTATTTTAAACTTGACTGCTTCTTCCAACGAGGCAACATAAGACAAAAACGAATCCTTGTTTTCAATGTCTAAAATTTTATCAGGGCGAAAACTTGGCAAAATCTTTATATGAAATTCATCATCTTTTATTTGTTGGTGCCACCGGAGGTCATCACACGGATCGTCTGTGGTGCCTACCAGTTCCACATTAAAATATTGAAGCAGAGATCGTGAAGAAAAAGAATCCTGTTGCAGCATTTCGTTGCATTGTTTATAAACGGCTGCAGCAGTTTGTTCATTAAGATACGTATTGATATTAAATGGTTTTAATAATTCCATTTGAGTCCAGTGAAACAATGGATTTTTTAAACTATAAGGAACGACCGACGCCCATTTCATGAATTTTTGCTCATCCGTTGCATCGCCTGTTATATACTTTTCATCTATACCAAAAGCCCTCATGGCTCTCCATTTATAATGATCACCTTTCAGCCAGAGAGCAGTCATGTTCTCAAATTTTTTGTTTTCTGCAATTTCTTTAGGTATAAGGTGATTATGATAATCTATTATAGGAAGATCTTTTACATGATCATGGTATAGCCTTTTTGCCACATCGCTTTGTAATAAAAAATCATCGTTTAAAAATTTCGATGAGTCGTTACCGTTAGTACTCCTTAAAATTTCCAGGCTTTCCATTTTTCTAATTAACAGTTTGGCAAAAAGGTTTTATTACATCGCGTTATTCTATTGTAAAACAATAATTCCGTTGAATTTTTCTTCCGTTGAATTATTTTCAAAATAAATTTTTAATAAATAGTCATCCTATTTGGCGTTATAAATAGTTTCATTAAGTAGCATCTTTTTTACATTTCCTCCGCTTATCATCAGCTGTATTTTTTTTTCATTTATTAATTTATCATCTACGTCAATGCGGATGTCTTTTTCTTTACCGGGCAGCAGTGAAATAAAATTATCAGAATAGAAAGATGGCCTTACCGGTTTACCATTATCATATTGCAATTGTAGCCTGGTAAAAAAAGAAAGTGACTTTGCAGGATTTTTAACCTGTACAAAAAAATATGCCCTGCCGTTTTTTATTTCCTTTTTTACATTTATTTTAAGGTTAACCTCGGGTAATTTATCTATCTCCTGGAACCCTGATACAGCAGGCCCTTCAAGCGCCCCGGCTTTTTCATACTTGTCTTTTGATCTCCAATAAAATGAATTTGATACCGGCTTATTTTTTGCATCAAATAATTCCAATTGTATAAAATGCACCTGTGTAATATCTTCCGGGAAATCAATTTTAAATACATCATTTACTACTCCATCTTCGGGAATATTTATATTTTCCTTTTTGACAAATCTTACTTTCATATTTAAATCGTACACGGTAGCTTTTACTGCATAACCTTTAAAGGCTGTGCGGTAATCATTACAAACTGACACGGTATTTTTTAAATAATCAAACTGCGGGTGTAAAGGCTGGAGGGCATTTTGTGTATAATATAATGCCGCTGTTGGTTCAAGCGACCAATCCCACATGCGCCCGGCAGTTTGCCTTACCGGGCTATTGAGGTACCAGAATAAAAATCCTGAACAAAACCGGTCGCCATAATTAAATTTATTATAATCCCATACTTCCCAAATGGAACGGTAACCCATAGCGCCCACGTATTGGGCCTTCATCGCATATTCATCAATAGATGATGATTTACCAAATTCGTTTACGGCATCCCGGTAGGTTGTAGTCATATTATGAAAACCACCGCCATCAAGATATTGCCACACAGAATCATTAATAGGCCATAGATCTTCCTTTGGCATCATTTCCCTGAGGCATTCAACTGTTGGCAAACATGGCGTACCATATTCAGGATTAAAACCATCTATACGGCTTCCCCTTCCTGATGCAGTATTTTCAAAGTATTGCATCGGGTTTAAATATTTGTAGGGGCTGCCATCATGTATTCCACAGCATTCAGATGTTGCCTGGTAACTTGTTGCACTATCAATATTATGAATAACTTGTTCTGCCCCCGGCAGGTCATGCGATTCGTTGGCAGAAACATAAAACGCAACAGACGGATTACTCCTGATGCGTTTTATAGTGCCGGCAAGGTTTTTCATATATAAAGATGTATCAACAGGAAAAACTGTATTACCCGTTATCCAGAATTCACTCCATACCATAATGCCAAATTCATCACAGAGCTTATAGAAATAATCAGATTCTGCAACGCCACCTCCCCATAATCTTAAAAAATTAACCCGTGCCTGCCGGGTATAACGGAGCTGCGTATACGTTCTTTCTTCAGATTCATTGCACATCCCTTCAGGTATCCAGTTGGCTCCGCGGATAAATATTGGAACACCATTCACCAGGAATCTTTTCGATGAATCGGGCGTATCCCTATCAGTGCTGACCTGGCGAATACCGAAAGTGGTATTCAACGAATTGCTGATTCCCTTTTTGTTTATAAACTTTAGATTAAGCTTATATAGATACTGGTTTCCTTTATTGATTGGCCACCAAAGCCTGGGGTTTTTAATATTGAGTTGAGGAAAATCAGCAGCATCAAAAACAATTTGTTTAGTTTCTCCCGGCTTTAATTCAACCTCTTTTGCAAACGATTTATCCAATAATGCAATAGTGCCTTTAACAACACCTTCCTGTATTTTATCAGAAGCATTAAATACTTCCACAGAAATGGTTTCTTTCGCCGAAGCTGTGTCCGGTAGCGGAAGCAGGGATTGCACATAAGGATGTTGTAACACTACATCGCCGGTAGCAAACAATTCTACATCGCGCCAAATACCTGTATTTCTATCCCTGATACCATCATGAAAAGTAAAATCCCAACCGGCGCTCATGAGCATGGTCACATTTTTACCAATGATTCCATCGCCTCCGTTCTTCGCCTCCCTTATGGCGCCTGGCATTTTCCCTTTAGTAGGTTTATTTGACCCGGGAAAATCAACCGGGTCAACATCAAGGGCGAGCGCATTATGTCCTTTAAGATTTGCAAATGAAGTAATATCAATTTCTTTATCATTGAACATTCCCGCCATATGTCCTATAACGTGCCCGTTCAGCCAAATAACACAACGGTAATTGATACCATTAAATTTTAACCAAATCCGCTTGCCATCAAAGGCCGGTGGTATTGCAAACTCAGTCCTGAACCAATAATGATAAAATTCTTTGCCTACACTTGCAATGTCAGGAATAAGGTTTTTATTTAGTTTATTATTATCGCCAAAATAAGGATCTGGGTAAACATTATTTTTAACCAATGTATTCAATACAGTTCCCGGAACCATAGCATTGTACCAATTATTTGTGTTGTATCCCGCTTTTGATATTATGTTTCCGCTATCGCCAACAAGGTTTACCCTTTTAATTTTCCAGGAAGCGGAACCATTAAAACCGAGGGAAGATCTTAGGAAAACAGATTGATCGCTGGAACGCTTGCATAAGCGATCTGTTGAAGACTGAGAGAAAGCAACGGAATAATAATTAAATGACAACAAACAAAACAATACAGCTACTCTACTTTGCATTCTCATCAACTTTAGTTTAATTAATTTTTGGTACCGAAAATATTTCGCGCTTTTATATAGATGCCCAAAAGTGCAATGTCATTTTCTCAAAAAATAATAATTGTACTAACAAAGTTGTAATAATTTATTTCAGTTAAATGGTTTATTCACGGAAACGTTTTCGTAGGAGCTAACGCGGGCTAGCTCTGTGTAATTGCAGACTTATTGCCAACGAATTTTAATAAAAATCGCAGCAGGAAATAATTCTATAGCAATCAATTTTTAATAAAAAAAAAGACAGTGACTATCAGATAGTATTGCCGTATGTTATTTAATCCTCAAATTTATATTAACACTATTTCCCGTGGCTGGCGCATCTACCACCAAATTAAAAAGATGCGTTGCATTATCATAACTCGCCTTTCCCCTGTCGCAGGCAACAGTATGTCCGGCATAACCGTGTAGGGTAACCGCAGATTCTCCTTTGGCAAATAATACTTTTACCTGTAAATTTTTACCGTTAGTAATAATATCGGCTATTCTTTTTTTACCGGTAGATGTTATTTTTCCGGCATCTCCCAAAAATGCAATTCCTGTTTTAGTAACCGGCGCTATTATGTAATAAGTATATTTTTTTGATGGCAATACATCTGTAAAAATTTTATCTGCTGCTATAATTTGCAACTTGTTTTGCAAAGGTTCATAAATAGCCACGTTTCCTTTCATACCTATATCAGCGGGTTTAAAAGTTACCTGCATATCTGTAGTTTGGGCGGTTGCAAAAGCAAACACATAGCTGGTAGTTGCACCTGGGTGTTTCGTGTAAGTGTACGCCAGCACGGGCTTGTGATCCATGCGTGCCATATCGATATAATCTTCATCCACAGGCAATAAAGGCGCATCTGGTTTTACAAGCACGCCGTCATTTCTACAAGTCATAAAAATATTTGCCTTATCTTCTTTACCAATTGCATCACCGGTTCCCACTGGTCCTGCAGATAAGTTAGAAACGATCATATTACCTTTTTCGGAACTTTTAAATACATCACACCATGGCCATATACCCATTTCATACCCTAACTGTGATGTGAAAATAAAAGGCATCCATTTCTTCGGTTCAAAACGATCTCCGCTGGTACGGATGGTCGTTAGGTTATTATATTTTACACCCTGCAAAAAATGCCTGGGCATGGCCATACAATATTGCATATTCAGTCCATCTGCTTTTGCCGCATTCGCCATTCCGTCAGTGAAGGCATTACCAACAGATAAATCAGAGCTCATTTTTGGGCTTTGCATATAAATTTGATTGAGCCAGTCTTGTTCGTAACAAATAACTCCGGAATGTTTGATATAGCCCATTATATCTTTCCAGTATGCCGGGTCAATAGCCGCATACCTTGAAATTTTGTACATTTTTTGGTATGGGCTCGACGGATCAACCCAACGATTGTGAGTAACCAATGGCAGTCCTAATTTTTGCTGAAAAGAAGTTAATCCTTTAGGAAACAAAAAAGGATCAGCCCTGTATTCCATTAAACCACCATAACGGTTCCACGCACCCGAAGGTAAACGAGGATTTTTATGATCCGCTGTTGGCTGTCCTCTTGGATCAGTAATTGATTTCTCATACCACCAACTATCAAGTTGCATATAACCTAACGGTATACCCTGTTCGTCATAATGCTTTTTCAATAAAAGCAATGTATTTGCATAGCCTTTTGTAGTGTCGTAATTGTAATAATAATCGGCGCCATTGTCTGTCCAGTAGCCATAATATTTCAACACTTTATCCGCATCATTTGAGGGGCGTTGACGGTGATATAAGGCCCTTAAAGCGCCTCCCCAAACATCCCACATATTGTGAATGCCTTTGTCGAAAACCATAATTGTTGAATGGATAAAATTCGATGGCAATTGCTGAACCTCTTCATTTATTCCGCTGCTAATATTCGTCGTTCCATCACCGGTTAATTTGGCAACAATAAAATCGGAAGCAGGAGAAATAACGCAGGAATTTTTATTTTCATCAAATAACAGCCATGGCGTTGAAGTTTCATTTAATGTAAACTCGGGAGTAGAAAAATCGACATCATGATAGCTGAAATGGTAAAGGGATGCCGGCATAGAAGTGAAGTGGGGAAAGGCTTCCAGCGATTGATTAGCAGCTCCCTTTGGTGTGGACAAAGAAAATATAACCACCGGCGAATTCGTATACCAGCGAATAGTTCCAACATAATTGTTATTACTTTTCCATTTAAAAGAAATTGATTTATATGCGCCAATAGCATCGCTGCCTTTTGAAGATTTTAAATTATTCAGGGGCTTGTCGACACTTCCTCCAAATGTCCAATTCAAACCTGCAGAACTTATTATATAATTACCATTTTCAGCATTAACTTTTACCGAAATATCATTTTTCTGCTGTGCCGATGTGGTTAAATTAATTCCTGTAAAAACAAATAATAAGAGCAAAGATTTTATCATCTTCATTGTTGAAATTTTTAGATTAATTGTTTCATTAAAAAGTAATTGACAATCGTTATGCTATTTGCAGTATTATGATTAGCATTCTCAATCCTTAGCACGTTTGAAATTAATGATAGCTTTTAAGTAATTGAAAATTTTCTCTGCAAACGATTTCGTAGAAATATTATTTACAATTAATTATTGTAAGATTTATATAAAGAAATAAAGTATAGTAGCAAACCGTTTTTTGCATTTTATCATTACAACAAAAGTTTATAAAGTCAATTGGAAGAAACACACCTGAATCCTACATTCTCCAAACCAGAATCGGGAGAGGTTTTCATTCTTGATGAAACCCTGTATCCTTTGCAATAAGAAGCATTACACATAAACGATCCACCTCTTGTCACTCTTTTTGGCACAGTAGGTTCCATCGGATCATAACTTTCTGCAGGCCCACCGGGATTGACAGATGTTTTACCAGCTAATGATGCATAATAATCGGGAGCATACCAATCGTTGCACCATTCCCAAACATTGCCAGCCAAATCATATAATTTATAATTATTAGGAGCAAATGATTTTACAGGAGCTAATCCTTTATATCCATCCCAATCATTATTATAATTAGGAAAATTGCCTTGCCAGGTATTGGCTTTAGGCGAGCCTTTTTCTACCGGCTCATTTCCCCATGAGTATGGTTCATTTTTCAAACCGCCACGGGCAGCATATTCCCATTCAGCTTCAGTAGGTAATCTTTCACCAGCCCATTTAGCATAAGCTTGAGCATCATCCCACGAAACCTGCACAACCGGGTAATTATCTTTTTCTTTAATAGTACTGCCGGGGCCTTCCGGATGTTGCCAGTTGGCACCTTTTTTCCAGGCCCACCATACGGAAACATTATCTAAAGGAACAGGATGATCGGGGGGCGTAAACACCAATGAAGCCGCCACCATTAAGCTATCGGCCGGCTTTGGCGTACCGGCGGGCAATTGCTTTTGCAGATCTTCCCAAACAGGAGCTTTTTCCGCAGTTGTTACATAACCGGTCGCTTCTATAAATTTTCTAAACTGGGCATTGGTCACTTCATGAACATCCATCCAATATCCCGAAAGCTTTACTTTGTGAACAGGTAATTCGTCCGGTCTTCCTTCCTCATCACTGCTACCCATGTCAAATTCTCCACCTGGTATCCATACCATTTCATTATGGGAAACTATTCCCATTTTTATATTATTGGTTGCATCGATCGCCACTGAAGGAAAACGTGCGGGAATATTGGAACTGCATGAAACTGTGTCTGCACGGCCTGATGAAATTTTATCCTTCGTGGCATTATGGCATGATATAACGGTGCAGGTAAAAATAAACAGGATAGTAAGCCGCAAATAGAATGTATTATTCTTCGTGTGTATCATCACAATTCAAAATTATCTTTTTCCTTTGTTATTTGTATAAATTCAATGTCATCTTCATAAATGACAATCAAATTATCGCCAGCAAAAAATGGATACTGCTATTCATTCTGACTTTTTGGTTGCCCGTTAAACACACCAACCTTACCGGCCCATTTTGCCCACATATCAGCCATCATCTTTACCTTGCCGGGATACTTACCGGCAAGATCTTTCAGTTCGCTCCTGTCGTCTTTGTCTATTATTTAATTTTTCAAGCCTATCCAAATTTTGCTCAATAGATGTAATCATATGCGGTGTCGGGAAACCATTATTGGGCCTTCTCTTCACAGGGTCGTACCAGGTAGCCCATTTACGATTTTTATCTCCTTGCAAGGATGTTTTATAAATTAATTTCAATTGCACCGAGGCATTTAGCATTAATTTTTTTGCCGCAACCAATTTTCCTTTTTCATGGCCGCCAGTTATATAATCCCATTTTAAGTGAGCGGCAACAAGCAACGTGTTTTCAAAATCGAGGAGTTCGTGATACATTAAAGCAGGTAAATAAATATAATCAAAATAAAAATCAGCCTGGTCTTTTGCTTTTGGCAAACCCAGCGAAGCTTCTTCTACAGCAGTTTCTACCAGGCTGGAGCGCTTCACCAAATCGGAAGAAATTTTATTAATGAAATCCGACATGATTTGATTGTTTATTCCTTTTCCGCCTTGAAGAAACCCGATGAGTCTTTTTATTTCGGATAGATTTTCTACATATCCATTCCGGGCAAATTGGGCCCGGTGCAAAGCTTTCATAGAAGACATTGCAAATGGTGCACAAACTTTTCCAAAATAATTCACAGCCCAGGCATGATAAAACCTTTCTCCGTTAAACGCATGCGGATCATAAGCCCAATCACCAAATGCTTCGAGGTTGAGCAGGAAAGGGCGGAAGGTTTGCCCATTTACATCGATATAGCTTTTAGCGTTATAACGCTTAAGCATATACGACAAAACCGAATCTATTTTTTCCGGGTAAGGATCATGAACTGTATGGTTTTTCCAAAACCCTGCGTGCATATACGTTCCAAAATGATATCCCTTTGTGCTTGCGGGAAGCGAATTAAAATCACCGTATCCATCATCAGACCATACAACAGTAAAATCTTTCGGCGGGTTAAATCCATGGTTAAACATCTCCATCCCATCATCATAACAAATACATAACTTTTGTGCATCCGGTTTATAAATATCAAGAACACTATCCAGCGCTGCATATACTTCATTAAACACCTCCGTTTTATTTTCTCCGCAACTACTTACATAAGCCCTGTCCCAAACCTGGTTCCTGGGACGTAAAGAAAATATATCCGCTTTGCCTAAAGGTGTTTTAGTGAGGTAATAAACCCAGGTGTCTATCCATTTTTGCTTGTATTGAGTCCAACACACCGCCTCACTATCAGTGAGGGATTTCATTTCGTAGCCGGGGCTCAGGTCAATTTGAATTTTCATTCCTTTTAGGTGAGCATAATCAATGAGGCTATCCACGAGTTTAAGATTGGTATGATAGTTTGGCCGTAATTTTTTATAAGGTTCACGGGTAAAGAATTCTGCTCTTCCTAACATATCAAACAACTGGATTGCATTATAGTGTATGCGTCTCAGTGAGTTTACCATTCCTTTCCATGTTTCCATATCATATTCCAGGTAAGGTTTGTGTAAGTTGGCCAGTTCATCTACATCATTTTCAAAATAACAAATGGTGGGCACAACAGGAGGATCAACAATTCTTGCTGATGTGTTATATGGATTGTAATTCTTTCTTACGGCTGGTTTATATCCCGTCCAGTAAGATAAGGGGTCAATACCAAAATCTTTGCTGCAGAAATCATACACTGCATTTTGAGCGCCTTCAGCATCACTGCCGGCAAGTAGTAATATTTTTTGCTTTCCATTATTAATTACCTGGATCAATCCACCCTGCGGACCGGGTTGTATACTGCTGATATTGATCAAATCTTTTTTTGCAAGTAAGTCCATCAAACGATTACTGGCTCGCGAACCAACAAGTATGCGATAATCACCCGAAGGAGCAATATCTTCGGGTTCCACTTTCACCATTACATTCGCATGGGTAGCTTCTTTAAGATCATTCTTTAAATCCTCACAGGTTGCCCTTTCAACTGCAGAACTGTTTTTGCCGTAATAGATAATATATTTTTTGCCAGGTTGAAATGAGCATAAAAGTATAATACAGAGTAGAGGTGAAATCAGTTTTATATAATAAATTCCTATCGCAAAATATTTTTTTATTTTTCTTATTTTAATTGTTGATTGCATTTATTTTAATGGATTTCTTGCGAATTACTGTATATCTTTTATGGCGATTTGTATAGAATCTCTCACATAGAGAATAATTTTAACAGGCCCCAGAAGCCCGGAAGTCAATTTTTCTTTCTCCCTCACAATACTTCCAAAATTCCACCAGCGGGCATCTTTGTTATCTATGTTGGCATCCATCATATCCCAGCTTGCCTGGTTCGCAAGGAGGTTAGCAACCGCGATAGTTATTTTATTTTCTCCCTGGTGAACGTACTTAGTAATATCGGCATTAAAAGGAGTCCATGGCCTGTAGCATACTAACCGATCGTTTACCCATATCTCAGCGAAATAATCAACCTTGCCAAGGTCAAGAATCATCTTCGTTTCTGGCTTAAAATATTGCTCACTTATTTGGACGCTATGCGTATACAAAGCCCGCCCCGAATACCATCCTAGATTCATATCTCCCCATGAACGCAAGGGAACGGACGCTTTGCTACATATGAATTTTACCGGTTTCTGAAGCCCATCATTATAATCTTTGACATGTACTTTTATAGAAAGTATATTTGAATCCTGTCTCAGGAATTGATTGATCCGGGCAATTCCTTGATCGTTGAATTTGATTAAATGATCATTTATAAAAATATAATATCGCCCTTTTACAGATGGCTTTATTATGGCTTCAACTCCAGGCGGCAACGCCTGCCTGTACCAAACGGTCAATGGAAAATGAAGCTTATGAGAAGGCCTTTCGATATCACCCCAGTGCCCTAATGGAGGCGCAGCGTATAATAATGCCGGAAGCCAATTGACCTTATCTTTTGAAGCCTGCCAAGTAGTATCTGTCATTAATAAAATAGTATTATTATTCTTTAGTGTAACAGCACCTTCCAGTAACAGTCCCTTTGTATTAGAAGTTTTCACTAATATGGTGTTAGTACCGCTAATAATAAAATCTGTTATAGAATAATGATCCACATTTTTCCAATTGGCATTTTTTCCAACGAGCTTACCATTAATAAACAATTCGTAAGCTTCATCAGCAGTAATATCCAATGAAGCGTCTTTTACTGCGCCATTCGCAACAATATTTTTTCTGAAATAAACAGTTCCTCCCCCGAGCGGCGAAAGATGCATACTGTAATCATAATAACTGATCCATGAGGCTTGCCAGCTACTTAAATAACGGGCACATCCTTTTATTGAGCTAAATTGATCTTCTACTTTTATATTTTTCCATTGCTGATTATTCCCTGCTTTAAAATTCATTACAGGTATTGCAAGCGTGTCTGAAATAACAGACGGAGACCATTTATAATTAAGTGCATCCGGGCATAATTGAAATTGCCAGTTACCCATTAAAGGAATTTCGGGAAGAGACGAAGTACCCCGCCATTTTTTAGAAACGAGTGTATTGCCGTTCAAGAAGTTTATTTGGTGAGAACTATTACCTGATGACCAGCCATTGATAGTAACGCTATCATTTTTTTGCATTAATCGCACATCTTCCAAGTCAACAGAGCTTACCAATACATTGTTTGATTTTATTTGACCCGGCTCTATTACAATAAAATAACTTTCCCAGGGTTTAAAATCCAATTGCATTTCAAGACGGTTGTTGTACACCCGGTAATTACTAACCTCGCTGATAGCGCCAGTTTCAGGATTCCATAGATAAGGTTTGCCAATATTTTCAAAACTTATCTTAAAAGAATTGGCAACCTTATGACTGTTCACTAAAAAAAATACTTCTTTCCCTGCGATGGTACGATGCTGGTATTGAAGCCAATCGTTCTGCGCTCCTTCTACCAATATATCCGGGGTGATTTGATCGTGAATAATATCCGTTAGCTGTTCTACATATCTTGTGAATATTCCTTTTCCACCTGCGGTATTTGACTTAAGTGTATAATGATATTTTCTTTCTTTATCCCATGTATGATACTGATCTTGTCTCAGATCGTTCGGTTCAAATCCAAATATATCCGTCATTGATTTTATGATGAAAGGATCTGCGGGTGTGCCTTTTTCAGAAGCGGAAGGCAATTGATTCAAGCCAATTACAATACCACCTTTTGATATGAATGCATTTATTTTTTTCATTGCCTCAGTTTGGATTGCTTTTAAAGCAGGTAAAATCAAAACTTTATAATGATTTTTTCCAACCTGTAATCCATTGCTGTCACTTACCGCCACAGATAATGAATACGGATCAACGATATCATAATCTATATGATGCTCCAGTAATTGCCGTTGCACTTCTTTATAATATTCATCATTTACCGGTGTAGCGTAGCCGCCAAGCCAAAGTTCGGTAAGCGGATAAGCGATCGCAACCTTGCAATTATATTTTCCCTGTGACAACATATAAGAAATACGTTGGGCGTAGGTGGCCAACGGTTTAAAATATTTCCAGTAAGGATTTTGATAAAACCAGCTCGGCGGCCAGTCCGCCTGGTTTTCAGGCCTGTCCATGGAATAATGAAACAAGTGCGGTATAAACATATTTACACCGTATACGCCCAGCATAGAAAAGCCGTAACGATATTCTTCTAACGGTATTGTGTAGCCGCCGCTTCCCATAGATTCGGCAGCCACCCGGCTTTTTCCATAATTGCGCCCAACTGAACTGATCTGTTTAGGATTAAACCAATCAATTTCACGTGGATTACCGTAGCGAAAATCTTCGTTATCGGTACAAGGTCTTTGCAGTTGACCTTCAGTATAAAAATAGTCAGATTGGCGAATGTATTGAATCAATTCTTCAGTAGTGTGCCCTGTAACCCAGATATGATGCTCGTTTGTCCACTGTGCATATTGTTTAAACCATGCCTTGCTATAAAGGTTTCTTACCACGTCAAAAAAATCATACCTGGCAATTGATGAATATTTTGGATCATTAAAAATCATCAGGGGTAAATAAGGCCTAAGGTCATAGCCTTTTATTTTTTTGAATTTTTGAAGGAAATCATCTGTCCAGAAAATATTGTTATTCCTGTCTGATGAATTGGCATATATCTCATCAAAAAATACACCGGGAATGGTATTACCAAAATATTTTCCTAACCGCTTATAGTATTCATCGTGTGTAATATGAATAAAATCGGCCACCGAGGTCGAATCCATATAATTAATTTGTTCCTGCGGATCTTTGATCAACGTAAAAACAATGATCGCCCATTTGCCGGGAGGCACTTTCCAATCCTTTCCTAACAAAGGTGTTAAATCCTGCTGGCTGGAAAAATCATAGACACCGCGATCAGAAATTTTGCCTGCAAATATTGCCATTGGATCATAGGGAAAATTAAGTTGCATCGTTTGAGCTCCCGGTACTTCGAAATCGCTATAGCGCATGATTTTTTTAATGTTCCTTTCCGGATTAGCTCTTATCGTTCTTCCGCCGGCACTGCCACTCGGCCATTTATCCTCGTCATAGAGACCGGTAAAAAATCCTTTTTCATGTGCATGTTTTACAGTTGATGCTATTGCATTCCACCATCCATCCGAGAAATACGGCGTTGCACTTTCATCGAGACCTTCCCTTGCATGCATGAAAGCCCCATAAACTCCTTTATCTATCATTTGGTCTGTCTGCCAATTAAGCTTCGCAGAATCCAGTGTATTATTCAATGACCAAAAAGGAAACAGGCTATATTCCGGCGGCGGATTTTTAAAATGCGCAGCGAGTGTATCCACGATAGTGGTATCTCCGTTAGAAATATTTTTGAGACTTGTTACCACCAATCTTTTTCCTGGAGAAAATGAGCTTGACAACAACCCAGCAAGTACAATCGCAGTAACAGTCATTAAAAAATAATGATAGGCAATTCTATTTTTCTCGCGGTGCATTATTACAACTAAATTTTAAACAATAGGTTTATATTCAAACAATACTTTTCCATCTACACTTCTATGCGTAAAAACAATTGAAGGACGATCTTGTGAATGAATAACATTTACCTCTAAATAACCACCTACTACATTCACATATAAGTGTTCAGGCTTTTTGTGGCCCTGGGTCCATCCTCCTGCATGTTCGTTACTAACGGGCCCGCACCCAAACTCTAAAAGGCCTGTTTCTACATCTTTGGAAGCATATTGCCAATGCCTGTCGCCATTCACCACGTACATCTTTTGTTGCTCCACAAATTTGCGAAGCAATTCACCTTCATGATAAAAACCTTCGTTAGCATAATTATCATTCTTCTTTGGCCGGTCGGGCCCTACAAGCGGCGTTGGGCTAATGAGTATTTTAAAAGTGGCATTGGAAGCCTGGACCGTTTGCTTAAACCATTCAATTTGCTCTTTGCCCCAAATGGTTTTACCGGGGCCATCAGGCAGGTTATTAGGACTTCTGAAATCACGGCCTTCTACCAGCCAAATTTGCAAATCCTTTCCCCATTGAAAAGTGCGATACGGTTTATCTCCCATAGGTACCTGCTCCAGGAACACCTGTTGTCCCTGTTGGAAAGTAAAATCTCCCATAAACTTTGTCTCCATTGTTGGCCAGCAATCGTTCATCCAGGTATCATGATCGTCCTTCATAAAATAACTGCTTACATTTTTATGAAATTCAACTAAAGTAGGAAAGCTATAAACACGCTGCCAATGCCATCTTGCCAAATCAATATTTTTTGCCTGCTGATCATAATACACAACGTCGCCGGTATGTACAAAAAAATCAGGTTGCTGCCGAAGCATAGCTTCATATATTTTAAACCCTTTTGCTGCATAATCCCGGTCGTGATATTCCTGGCAGGTAACTACCATAAATTTTATATCATCACTGTCATTTATTGCGGGTGCTGTTTTAAAACTTCCTTCAACAATTGCAGAAATTTTTTTATCGCCCGTCATCCTTGATTGAACCTTTACTTCATATTTTTTTCCGGGTAAAAGATCTGACAGCACAAACTGGCGGGTAGCATCGTGATCAACATTAACCGGTTGCCACGCGGATTCTTTCCATGCATTGCCGTTGCCGGCTGTCCATAATACACGCACCTCACCTGCTGTTCCAGGCACTGCTCCGGCAATGGTGTTTACATCAATACCACGAGGATATATTATTTTAGGTTCACGATTGGGCCTCGTTTCTTTACCCTCCTTATGTTCAAATTTTCCTGTTGTTGGATTTTTGTATAAAATTGTCGGCTGCGGCGCGTCATCAGTTACTCTTACCGGCGACTTCGTTAGCCGTGTCCAGATGATGGCCGCCGTTGAACTGACTTCTCCAATTTTTATCCCCGTTGCCATAAAAGGCCCATTGCTATTTTTCAAAAAATCGAAAGGAGAGATTTTATTATTATTGTTTACGCCTATTGCTATAGCTGCTGAACTTAGAGACAGGTCTCTGATAAATTTTCTTCTGTTTGACATTGTATTTTAATAACTGTTATGAATTGATTCAAGCGCTTTCAATTTTTTATGGATGCAGTCTCTGCACAAGCTTATCATTAACCTGCAATTTTTCACCACTTACATTGTTTAAAATAAACTGCTTGCCCTGGTCATTTACTTTTACGCCGCAATTGGAAAGGCCTAATCCCTTCACATCGTCAAAAACATAAGCAGGGCGATAATCCTTTTTTCTTGCAACAACTGAAACGTTCTTTACAACCAACCCTTCCACATGGCGCACATAAAATGCCCAGGCAGGTAGCTCACCAAACATTGAAAATTCAGGATATTCCTTTGCCACTTCCGGCACATCTTTCAATCGATACAAAGGCAGGTAAGCCAGCCCGTCGTTTCCATTTCCAGGATAGCTGATCTCAATATTTTCCAACACAACATTTTCTATAGGATGACCGGGAAGCCCAACAATTGAAGATGGAAACGGGTTATGAAAGAAAGCAAGAGCAGGACCACGCAAATCATAATTGGCATCGGGGCGGCCAAAAGGAACCTCAACCTTCATATTTTTTATAAGAATATTTTTTAAAGTTCCAATAGGTCCATTAACATTCCTGTGTCCAAGCCTAATGAATACAGGATTGCCCGTATTTGTGGCGAATACACTATCTACTAATACGTTTTCGAGTATGCCACCATCTACTGATTCGATTGCGATCGCAGACCGGAAAGTATCAAAAACCCTTATATTCTTAATAACAATATTCTTAAAACCACCCGTGGACGCCGTACCAAACTTAACAGCACTGGCACTGGATCTTACGGTACAATTATCAACGTAAATATTATCGTTAAAGTGCCCGGCATGTTCAGACTTCAGGCAAATGCCATCATCTGCTGCATTTACAAAACAATGCGCGATTCTAACGTTAGAACAATCCACAACATCCATTCCGTCGTTGTTCCAATAAGCATCACTTTCCACGCGTATGTGATCAATCGTTAGATTTTTACACAGGTCATAGGTTTGTACCCATCCAGCCGCATTTTTTATTGTTATGCCCGAAACGGTTACGTTTTCGCAGCTTTCAAATTTGATATTCCCGGGCCTGCGGTCTGCCCTTTTCCTGCGAAGGTTATAATAAGCAGTATCCAATTTACCAACGTAAAAAAGGCTGTCAATGGTTAGCGCCAGTTTACGGCCTTGCCCGTCAATAGTACCGTGCCCGGTAATTGCAATATGATCGGCAGACCGGGCACCAATTAATGCACCAATTGATTCACCTTCCTTCACACTACCTTTTATCAGCACTTCTTTCATAAACGGGTAGTCGTAAGGGTTAGTGCTACCAAGCAATACGGCATTGGGGTTTAAATGAAGATCGACACCTGGCTTTAATACAATAGTTCCTGTAACAAATTTCCCTTCGGGAATTATTACCTCTCCTCCCCCATCTCCATTCGCTTTATCAATAGCAGCCTGTATCTTTTCTGTATTCAGCGTTCTGCCATCTGCGACTGCTCCAAAATTTTTTATGTTATATTTTTTTTGACTGTAAATATTTTGGTGACAAAGAACACACGCGACTGTTATTAATAATATTGTCTTCATTTTTTTATTTAAGTTGTTTTACAATGATTTTTTTAATGCTTCAATTTCTTAATGCTATCCATCAGGTGACTTAATGAGTCAACCTTTCCGGGATCCTGCAGATACAGGTTGTTGGTTTCCGAAGGGTCCGTATTAATATTATATAATTGGCCTATGGCTTCTCCGGGCCCGGGTTGAGCGGTAACCGGACTACTGAAGCCTCCTGAACCTAAACCTTCAATAAGCTTCCATGAGCCATTGCGAACCGCATATAATCCATGAGAAGATTCGTTGATAATGGCCTTTTGCACAATAGAAGAATCGGCCTTCCCCGTTAAAACCGGCACCAGGCTATAGCTATCAAATGATGAATCGGCCATTTTATCTCCACCCGCGAGTTCTGCAGAGGTGGCCATTAAATTGGCAAGAGTAGCAATAAGATTACTTACACTGCCAGCCTTAACATGACCAGGCCATCTAACTATAAAGGGTACACGATGTCCGCCCTCCCATGCGTCGGCTTTCATGCCCCTGAAAATATAAGCGGCATGGTGCTGATATTTCTGAATATATTGTGGCCGCCAGTACGGCCCATTATCACTTGTAAAAATTACAATCGTATTGGAAGCCGCGCCACTTTCTTTAATCGCCTGCAATACTTTTCCCACCATCGCATCCACTTCAGTTACGTAATCACCATAAGGGCCTGCCTTTGATTTGCCGATAAACTCTTTAGCCGGTAGCCATGGCGTATGGGGCGCCGGCATGGCGAAATAGAGAAAGAATGGTTTGCCGGATTTTGCCTTTTGTTTGATATAATTAACTGCGTGATCGGTACAATTAGGCAAAACGCTATTAAAATCAAAATGCGGCGACATTAAGCCCGGCCGCCAAAAAGCGCCCGTAGCATATTCAGGTGTTCCTTTCGGGTGAAGATTATTTCCATTCGTAGTGCTGGTAAGCGGTTCCGTAAGTGTGTCATTCTGTAGGTAACAATACGGCTCCATGTCTAATGAAGCCGGCAAAATATAAGAATAATCAAATCCGTGTTCCCGGGGACCATCTGTAACAGGCAAACTAAAATCAATATTACCAGGATCAATATCCTTAACAATCCTTGCGTGATCCGGATCATTAACAGGAAGTTGCAGTACCGAATCATGACCCGGTTTAATTACCCAGTTCAGTCCAAGATGCCACTTCCCAACCACCGCGGTGCTATAATCATGATTTTTTAACAATGAAGCAACTGTTGGCTGGCCTGGCTCAATCAATGCTCTACCATAACCTTGTAGTACACTTTGAGGCAGGCGGCTACGCCAGCAATAGTCCCCCGTTAGTATGCCATAACGCGAAGGGGTACACACAGATGAAGGCGCATGCATATCAGTAAAGCGCATACCTTCCGCAGCGAATTCATCTATGTTCGGTGTATTAATTTTCGATCCAGGATTGTATATAGAAACATCGCCATAGCCAAGATCGTCTGCTAATATGTAAACAATATTAGGCAGCCTTTCTTCTTTTGAAACAGTAGTTGAGTCCCTGTCTTTTTGATGGCAGCTATACGCGAAAATCAAAAGTACGCATAGGAGGTTTTTTCTTTTGATCATGATATTTCTTATAAAAGTGTTATAAACAAATAAGTTTTTAAATTGCTTTTAAGAATGTCGTCTTGCTCATTTATCAATCTCTCCAATTTTAGATATTTTTTGAATAATGCTAATTGAATTTATACACAAGTCAACTTTACTTGACCTGATAAAATAGCGGTAAATACCAGTATATGTTTTAGCAAAGCCGTTAATGTTAATAACAAATAAAAATTGAGCCCCTGGGCGTTTCAACTGAATTTTAAATAAATATCAAGTATTTGTCTTCGATGCCTCTTGTAATAAGAAACATCCACGACGCAGTATGAATGTTTCTTTAGTTTCATTAATTCACATCAATGAATAAAATCCAACAATAATTAATAAATAGAAACACTAACGCAAATCAGCCGTTACTGTTAGAGTTTTCTTGGGGCCAAACTTTAGCCATATATATGTAATAGTTATTTTTTCAACGGAGTTATTTTAACAAGCACTACACCATGCGGATCTACTTCTGCAGAAAATGAACCGTTTGCTTCACCTATATCTTTTTGTCGCCAAAGATCTCTTACCTTCCAGTTGTGGTAGATATCCAGTTGCCTCCAGTTAACTGTTACCTGAGTTTTTATTTCTCCCCGGTTAAATAATGCCACAGCAATAGAACCATCAGCCAGCACTTTTTTATAAACCACTTTATCACGGTCATTAACCACTCTTACTGCCTCTTTCACTAAAGGATCCTGGTCAATAGCAAGGACTTCATCATTAGTTAATAAGCTTAATGTAAAATCATCGAGGTCCGCGATATTGCAACCTATAAGTAAAGGCGCGGAAAGCATACACCATAAGCTGATGTGCGTGTACTGTTCACCGATAGTAAGCCGTGTTGGATGAAGCTGCGGGCCCCAGCCAACTTCACCAACCACCAGCATATCCGGATCATTGTAGTGACCCTGGCCGGCATAAGGCGCCCATTTATCCTGGTAGAACCCAATGGTGCTCATGCTTTTCCAGCTATCATTAATGTCACCGGTTGTTCGCCAGCTATTGGCTAACGCGGCATAATATTTTACAGAATCATAATCAGCACTATTAGAAAGACTAAAAAAAATATCCCTGTGCTGGCTGCGCAATGCTTTGCTCATTTCTGCCACATGTTTTATATCGATAGGATGCCAATCGTATTTAAGATAGTCAATTCCCCAATCGGCCCATTGTTTTACGTCATTACTTACAAATGAATAACGACCATGATGATGCATAGAAGATGCCATTTTCCTTCTTAGTGAATCTGGTCCGAAGCGATGGTATTCATCTTCATGACCTTCTTTTATCCAATCGTAAGTTCCATCAGCATTGTCGCCTGAGGAACCCATATAAAGCTGGTACGATGCGGCCCATGGCGTGGAATAAATGCCAAGTTTCAAGCCCATTCCGTGAATTTCACCAGATAACGCTTTCATATCGGGAAACTTGGCATTAGGTTGAATGGCATTGTATTTCCCACCGCGAACGCCCTGCCATCCATCATCAATATTTATATAACTCCAACCATGATTAATAAGTCCTTTTTCGATCATTGCTTTTGCAGAACTAAGTACCTTTTCCTGGCTTACAGCACCGCCCCAGCAATTCCAACTGTTCCATCCCATCGGTGGCGTTAAAGCCATTTTGTTTCCCACAATTATTTTAAACTCTTTTTTCGCCACACCCTTTTTATTCTTCGCTTCAAGAGTTACTGTATATTCTCCTTTTTTATTAACTGCACCGGAAATCTTACCAGTTGCAGCATCAAGCTTTAAGCCCTGTGGTAATCCAATCGCACTAAATGAAAGTGGTCTTATTCCTGTTGCCGGAATTGTATAAAGAACTCTCGAACCCGGACGTACACCAAATACGGATGGTCCGTTGATACGGGGTGTTTCCAGAGGGAGAGGCGTAAGTATTGCATCCTTTAAGGAATCGGGTAAACTGGATTGAGCATTTGCATTAACTGTAAAAAATAATACAGCAATAAATAGTGTGAAGATTTTAATTTTCATTATAATACTTTATAAATTTCTATTACGATTCTATTCAAAAGTTATTAATAATCATACTTAGCTTTTGATATTTATAACCAGGCGATTGTTTTTGCTTTTACAAAATATGAATTTTAAACTGTCACCATTATAATTTTCTACGGAAACGTTTCCGAAATAAATTTATAGTTTCCTGGAAAGCATAAGTATTTTTAAAAAAGTTCCGGTTTATCTTTTAAAAAAAATGTAATAAATTTTTCCAGTTTTATAACCTGCTAAGTATTTCGGGTATGCTACACTGTGATGATATTCAAAAGTGGCGACTGAAACGTATGCCGGTCAATTAAAAATTTTTAAATAGAACAACATTCTATTGCCTGCCAAATTACCACCAAAATGAAAAGACCGTTTATTAGTATACTTCTTATCACCTTTACCTGTTCAGCAACCTGCCAGGTATTGCCGGCCCCAAACCGCCTCAGGTGCGATTTTTTATTACACACTAACCAGGTGAGCCAACATGGAATGCCGGTGACCGAGCCCTTAACCTCTGCAATAAATAAAAAAAACAAATACCAGTTTGCTCCAATCTATAGCCAACAACCCATTTTCAACTGGGAAGTGGATACTTTAATAAAGGATGTTTCGGCATGGCGCATTTTAGTTGCATCATCACCTCGGTTATTGAATAAGAACCAGGCAGATTACTGGGACTCTAAAAAAGTAAAAACTTCGGGTACTCATTCTATTTATAATGGCAGGCCACTTATTCCGGGGATATTATATTATTGGAAAGTAGCAGTTTGGAATGGCAAAGATGTTGCAACGTCTTTTTCGGATAACGCCGTCTTTTATTTGAGCGCAAAAGATTCTTCAGATAATATTTCACATTATCCGTTATCTGCATCAATTCAGAGCCCTGCTACTATATTTAAAAAAGATGATAACAGTTACTTTTTAGATTTTGGGAAAGACGGATTTGCTCAACTGCAATTACACCTTACGAGCGAAACCAGCGATTCCATTTGGATTGAGGCCGCTGAGGCATTAAAAAGTGACCACGAACTTCTGAATACGAATGGGAATATCCGTTACATAAAGATTGGCATGTTCTTAAAAAAAGGAGCACATGATTATATCATTAATTGGCCCGCCAACGAAAAAAGAAATCATAGGAACAGCCCTATATTAATGCCGGATTATATTGGAGAAGTTTTTCCTTTCAGGTACGTAACAATAAAAAATTTTAAAGGCAAACTTTATAAAGAATCAGTTAAACGAAAAATGATCTTTTATCCCTTCGACGATAGCGCCTCCAATTTTATTTCCAGTGACAGTATTTTAAATAAAGTGTGGGATCTCTGTAGATATTCAGAAAAAGCCACAAGCTTTACTGGCTATTATGTGGATGGCGACAGGGAAAGAGTACCCTATGAAGCAGATGCGTTAATCAACCAGTTATCGCATTATACGGTTGACCCGGAATATAGCATGGCAAGGCGTTCCATGGCTTACGTAATTTATCATCCTACATGGCCAACAGAATGGAGTTTGCAAAATATACTGCTTGCATGGAATGATTATATGTACACAGGTGATGATTTATTTCTTGAAAAATATTATACAGAATTACAGAAGAAATTACTAATGCCGCTGGCAGGAAACAACGGCCTCATCAGTACACGAACAAATAAACAAACGCCTGAATTTTTAGAATCCATTCACTTCCCGAAAAGTTTTGATGATAAGAAAGGGCTAAGAGATAATGTTGACTGGCCGCACGGAAGCCATTACATTGGCAGTGAAAAAGAATACGACGGAGAACAGGATGGTTTTGTATTTAATAATTATAACGCAGTGGTAAACGCTTATTATTATAGGGCTTTGGTGTTGATGCAGAAGATCGCACTGGTGTTGGAAAAGAAAGCAGATGCACAATTCTATGAAGAAAAAGCAAAAGGTGTATACCAGTCATTTCAAAATGTTTTTAAAAATCCTGAGACGGGTTTGATAAAAGACGGAGACAGCACAGATCATTCGTCTTTGCATGCCAATATGTTTGCATTAGCCTTTGGTTTAGTTCCAAAAAATGATATTGATAGAGTGGTAGCATTTATTAAAACAAGAAAAATGGCATGCAGCGTTTACGGTGCGCAATTTTTATTAGATGCATTATACGATAATAATGAGGGCGTTTATGCGTTAACGTTATTAGATGCTGCTACACAGCGAAGCTGGTACAACATGATCCGCAGCGGCTCAACAATTACCATGGAAGCGTGGGATAAATTATATAAGCCCAACCTGGATTGGAACCATGCCTGGGGCGCAGCGCCAGCCAATATTATTGTAAGGGAAATGATGGGTATAAAACCTCTTACACCGGCATTTGAAACTTTTCAAATAAAACCACAGTTAGGCAGCCTTTCTTTTGCTCAATTGAAAACGCCAACAATCAAGGGCGCTATTTTTGTTTCCTATAAAAAAGATACAAGCGGGGACGTAATGGAAGTTACCGTTCCCGGTAATACCAAAGCCAATATTTATATTCCATACAATTCTTCAAAACCAGGTTTATTTATCGATGGAAAGAATGCATCCATTAAACCTGAAAACAATTTCTTTTTAATAAAAAATGTATCGGCAGGAAAACACTACTTTATAACAAAATAATTTCCCGGGTCAAATCATAAAATACATCAACAACCTGGCTCCGGGTAAGATTATAAAATTATTCTTATGGTTACTTCTAATCCTGCTTCAAATTTTTGAGTTCATCCAGTGTCCACGCTTTATTTCTACCCGTATTTTCTTTTCTGATTTTATTTACTTCACCGGACGTAACAACAGGTGAAGGAGATTTTATATTTTTAGGATGATCCCCAAATTGATAACGGGCATAGCTAAGCACATTTGCAATCCAGCCATTACTGTTAGCTGCCATGGAAGGCATTTCACTTGAATAGGTTTTCCCGTTTACAGGTCCTGTTAACCCATTCAGTAATATCCTGATTGAAGTATTTTTTTCTGTAAAATTTAATGGCAATGCACCTGCAAGTGGTGGGGCTGCCATAGAACCTGAACCGATAGCTAAACCTTTTCCATCTGCTCCATGGCAATTAGCACACAGGGATCGAAAAATCATAGCTCCGCCAAGGATTGTATTTTTATCTTTCTGGTCCATATAGCCAAGCTTGCCCGCGAGGTCTTTTACCATTTCATTTTTATCAAGAGCATCTTTAGTAGCAACCAGCATTTGATTGTTTGTATTTTTTTCCGCAATATCTTTCACTACAGCTTTGGCCTTATCCGAATTACTGTTATACATCGAAAGTAATACCTGCACCCTCACGTCATAGCTTTCGTCAGCTTTTAGCTTTGCTACTTCATCAATCATTTCATCGTCGTTTTTTTTCAGGTATGCTTCGCTGATCCAAACGGCGGTTTTTCTTACCTGCGGATCGGAATCGTGCAAAGCATGTATTAGGGTTCCTCTATCAATTGAATTCAATCCTTCTAAAGTCCATAAAGCGTGTATGCGTGCCAGTTGGTTAGTATCACTTGCTGCAACGCCCTGCTGCCCGGTAGCAATAGCTTTTAAAGCCGGCACCACCGATTTGTCGCTTCTGGTAATAATCAATTTTTGCGCATTATCACGCCACCAGCCATTCGGATGCCCCAGGTAATTTAGAAGAGTAGTACTCGATTCATTGAGCATATTTGGTTTTGGGCCAGGCTTCATTCCATCATAAACGACCCTGTAAATGCGGCCACGCCCTATATTTTTAGCAAGGCCAAGGCTATCAATTTTCTTGCGAAGAAAGCTTCCCTTCTTCGTCCAGTTTCCCTGCTGAATTATTCCGCGATACATGTCTACAATGTATAGATTGCCATCAGGCCCGGTGGCACTATTTACCGGCCGAAAATTCATATCAGATGAAGAAATAAATTCCATGCTGTCGTAGGCATTTTTAAGATAAGTTTTTCCATCTATATCATACACCTTTGCTCTTCTTACAATTCTTCCTACAGGTTCGCATACTATATAGTCTCCCACAAAATCTTTTGGCAACCTGTCACCTCTGAAGATTGACTGTCCGCACGAAGCTGTAAAATGGTTCAACGTATTATTAAGGCGTAACCTGGGATTTCCTCCCTGCACATCAGGAGTTGCGATGATGGGCCATACTGCCTGGAAAGCCGGGCTGAACTGATCGTCAAAATCAAGCCTTCCGTAAACGGGGTTAATCTGAAAGCCTAGCACCGGCGTCTCGCCGCCAGCGCTGGAGAAAAACAAACGGCCGTAATTATCGTGTGTTAAACCCCATTGCCCGTTCACTCCACCGGGAATGCTATCCACCTTTATGGTACCGTTAGTATAACGAAACCTTACAGGATCATAAGTCATGTACATCCAGTTATCGAGATTCCAATCGAGCCCGCTGCGCTGGTGCTCCAAGTTTTGATCACTAGGTACATAGTTATCTTTTTTATAAACGATCCTTTTTACATCAGCTATGCCATCACCGTTAGTATCGCTATAAGCTGTGATGTTGATAGAATTCGTTTCATTTACGAGCAATTCGTTCCCTATACTCTGCATCATCCTTGGCAGCAAAAGACTATCGGCAAAAACAGTGCTTTTATCCATTATTCCATCATTATTCGTATCCTCGAGCAACATGATCCTGCTCCAGGGAAGTTGCTCGCCGGTTGCATCTGCATCTTTCATGTAAGTAAGCATTTCCGCAACATACATTCTGCCATTGCCGCCCCAGGTAATAGCTACCGGGTCTTTGATCATGGGTTCGCTTGCTACCAGTTGTAAATGATAACCTTTAGGGAGATACATCGTCTTCATACTCTCTTCCGGCGACAAATAGGCTGACGATGGATGCGGGTTAAATGCTGGCTCCTGGCCATCTTTTTTTGCGCCGCACCTCATAATCAATGTCGATATGCAAAGCAGGAAAAAAATCTGTAATTTAATTTTCATAATAATTTATAAAGAGGTAATTATTTAGTTTCAGTTATTCAACTTCAAGTTTACCATGATGCTTGAGTCCCATAACATAAACTATTCCGCCGAGAATATGTCGCAGGTATACAGGATCTGAATAAGATTCATCAACATGTCCTAATTCAGTATAAAAAGACCTTCCGCCGTCATACTCATGATACCACGCCATCGGGTGATGACCCATGGGTTTTATTTTACCGAGGTTATAACTTTTTTCGTCTATAGTGATCAGTTCATGCAGCCCGGTCGCCATCCATTTAAAACTATACCACTCGTCTTTTCGAATCCATGGATTCGGTAGTTCTTCGGTTGAAATATTAGTTTTATCTACGATGTTGAGTGTTGCAACCTGTTGCGCTGGGTGGCCCCCAAAATAAGCCCCGACAAGGTTTCCATACCATGGCCAGTTGTATTCACAATCAGTAGCTGCATGAATGCCCATGAATCCGCCACCTGATTCAATGTATTTTTTAAAGGCTTCTTTTTGCGCATCGTTTAAAATATCGCCGGTAGTACTTAAAAAAATTACAGCTTTATATCGCTTTAAATTTTCTGAATTTATTTTATCTGCATCAAGAGTGGTATCTACATCAAATTTATTTTCAGCACCCAGTTTTTGAATAGCTAACAAGCCCAATGCAATAGAACTGTGGTGAAAGCCGGCGGTTTTATAAAATACAAGTACCCTCGGTTTTGGCTTTGCTGAAATAGCACTTATACTGAAGATCATAAATGCAATGGTGACTAATATTATTCGAATACTTTGGAAGTACCCGGCTTTTGTTTGATGTTTCATTATTTTATTTTTTAAGGGTGGCTTGAAAAAATATTGCGGTAATTATTATAGCAAGCTATTGAAAGATTTAGATTTATTCCCGAAAAAAATAATACAGCTTGTTAGCGTTTAACAGCAACCGTTATAATAAATTCGCCATAACAAACTTATATTTTTCAAAACATGAATAAGGATTAAGTTACGGAAACGTTTGCATTCATTTTTTCACTTGGCAGTGCTTTTAATTAATACTGGTCTTCAGAAGGAACACGAGCTAATGTACACCCCAACTATTCATTTCTCCTGGTTTCTCCGGCACGGGTGAAATCTCAAAAGATTCTGGTTTTTTACCGGCATATATGATAGCTTCTTCCCCTTTTTTTAGGGTTAGTTCTATCAGCCCATTTTCCAAATGCATATTAGCGGTCTTAGGTCCAATCAATTTTATATTTGCTGACAAATCCAATTTAATTTTACAAGGTTCACCGGCAAGACTCTTCACCTGGATAAATTTCGTTTTACCGTCGTTACGAACGGCACTTATTAAAAAAGCGCCTTCGGTTCTCAGGTTATAGAAACTGGCATTTTTCCATGTGGAAGGACAGGCAGGAAATACACGAATCGTTCCTCCCCAACTTTGAATCAACATATCCAGCATGCTTCGCGATGATGATATAGGAGATTCAAAAGTTGGATTTTCTCTTTCACTATAAAATGTATTTTGCGTAAGTGTAGGTATCCTTTTCGGGGCAGGAGGAACGCCAAATCTTGGAAGCAATTCCAGCGACCTGTTCAGCCATTTAAGTGAACTGTCTCCTTCACCTGAAGCCGCCCATAAAGAAGAAGCCCCTGAAAATTTATAAATACAATTATCGCCATCCAGTGCAGTATAATGCTCAATAGATTTTTTCATCAGGGGAATACGTTCCTGGTCATTTTCAATATTCATATCATACAAAGGAAATATCGCAAAGAGGTGGCTATAGTGGCGATGCGGTTTTGCAAAAGGCATATCTTTACCTACCATTATTCCATTATCATCGACATTATAATCCTGCATTTTTGCCAACATCTCTTTCCATGGGTGAAGTAGCGGATCATCAATTTTTAAGCGACTGGCACAAGATATTAAAGTTTTAAACCCCCACCGGGCTAGAGCAATATTCAAGCTGGTTTCTTTTGCATTACCATACTCATCAGAGTAGGTATAAGGAATGTGGTATAAACCATCACCTTCTTTATGCAGTATACGCATATATACATTGAATGCCCGGCGCAACAAAGGATAAACACTGTTGCGAAGCCTGTTGTCATCCATTGTCATCCTGTTGTGGACATAGAATTCCTGCATTAGCCATGGCAGCACTATCAAATTCATTGCCTCCTTGCCTGCTGTATCTTCTGTAAGGAATAAAGGCGCATAGAGATCATCATATTGTACCGGGTTCCTGATTCCAGCACAATCATTCTGAAATTCCTTCGGAACATTTTGTATCATCTGTCCTTTATGTCTTTCCAGCAATTGGTATAAATTATCTTCCAGGTCGGGGTGATTGGTAATCCCCAAAGTATAATAAGTAAGTTGCACATTAAGGTTCATCCAAAGTAAAGGCCATGATGTTGATTTAAACCACGGTCCAAGCAGGTCAATTACCGGACAGCCGGGATGAGTGGCGCTGCCCAGCTTATACAACTGAATCCAGTAAAAGCTCTCCAGCCGTGTATCAGGAAGGGTAACAAAACTGGCAGGATAGAATGCATGCCACCATGCACGATGTGCTTTCTCCATTGTTGCCATCGCTTTCTCTTGCCCTGCTTTTATAGTGGCGACAGCATCGATGGCTGAACCAGAAGCAGGTTTTCTATACTTTCCCCATCGATTGGCAACTGTAACCAAAACGGTTTGTGAACCATCAGCATTTTTTTGATCACTCCAGGCGGTGGCATAATCGTCTCCCTTTAAAAGAGGTTGTGTTACCACTTCAATTCCATCCATTTTCTCAACCCTGAAGGATGGATTTTGTTGATAGTCGTAACCACCTTTCTCGCCACCGATTGGTTTTTTAAAAATGTAACGGGGACTTTCTGCCTGTTGCGGACGCAAAGTAAATTTTGCATTTTTTTCTTTACCACTAGCCTTTACCGTTAGCACAATCAATTCTTCCCGGGACGGAACAAAACAGCGGAAAGAAATTATTCCTGCAGTGGTGGTAAGCACTCCCCTGATTTCAGCATTCCACAGATCGCAACGCATATGGGTCTTTATAATTTTACCAACAGGAGTCAATAATAATTGGCCTATTGGCAACCTTGGCGTCTCATAAGCGCTCGCTTCTTTCGTTCGATGATCATAAACATCTGTTCTTCCTATTTCAAAACGTAAAGTATTCGAATCCTTGTCATCTTTGAAAATAATTGTACCCAGCAAACCATTGCCCACAAAGGGACCCTCGAAATAATCCCCAGGCATAGTATCCCAAAGAAGATCTTGCTTTGACAGAAACTGCTTCCAGTTAACATTGAGTTTAACCACAGATGTTGCAGGGTTAGACTGACCAAACGTATTAGCATAACTAAGTAGAAGTATAACCAGCAGCATGAAGTCAGTTCGTTTCATGATCTAATTTTTTCAGTCCTGAGATCGGCATTCATAGTTATTCTTTCGCCACGTTTAAGCTGTATTCGTTTCGTTTTTTCTTTATATCGAATCAGATAAGAACCTCCTTTATCAGATTTAATGCTAACCTTTGTAAGGACTTCATTCTTCCAATCCATATTTACGGTACAGGCCCCTCTTGCACGCAAGCCATTAATAGAACCATCTTTCCATTCCCGCGGCAGTGCAGGAAGCAAATTAATTTCCCCATTTTGGGATTGTAACAACATTTCTGCAATAGCCGCAGCCCCGCCAAAATTGGCATCTATCTGGAAAGGAGGATAATTATCAAATACGTTAGGAAGCGTACTTTTTCTTAGTAAATCATTTAGGTTATCCTCTGCTTTTTCCGGATCGAGCAATCTTGCATACAGGCTTACGATCCATGCTTTGCTCCACCCAACATGCCCCCCACCATTAGCTAATCTTCTTTCCAACGCTTTCCTGGCGGCTTCAAAAATTACGGGATCTTTTGGAGTAATGAGGTTTAAGGGATACAATCCCAAAAGATGCGACATATGGCGGTGGCCCGGATCCACTTCATCAAAATCGTGTATCCATTCCTGTAAGGTACCATTAGCGCCTACCTGTAACGGAGGTAATCGATCCTGGACCTGTTTTACTTTTTGCACTAATTTATTATCTGTTTTTAGAATATTTGCGGCATCCCGGAAATTATTAAACAAAGTATTCAGAATGTGAATGTCAATAGTGGGAGCATAACACAATTGCGATTTTTCTTTCTGACCGGTACCGGGAACGTAGAATGTATTTTCGGGCGAATGAGAAGGATTGGTAACCCAGTATCCTTCGGGTGATTTAACCAGGTAATCTAACACAAATTGAACCGAGCCTTTAATTAAAGGATAGGCCACCTTACGAAGAAAAGTCGTGTCCTGGGTATATAGAAAATGTTCATAAACAGAAAAAGTCATCCACGATCCGTCCAAAGGCGTAATTCCCCACACACCATCTGCAACGCCTGTTCTGCCAAACGGATCCGTAAGGTGATGCAGCGTCCAGCCATTAGCGTTATACATTTCTTTGGCAGTAACCGCCCCCGGCACTGTCAACTTGCGAAGGAAGCTGGTTAATACAACAGACGTTTCAGAAAGGTTACCCGATTCTGCCGGCCAATAATTCATTTGAAGGTTGATATTGGTATGAAAATCGGAATTCCATGGAGCGAAATATAAATCATTCCAAATGCCCTGGAGGTTGGCAGGTAAACGGCCAGGTCTCCTTGATGAACTCATTAACAGGTATCGCCCCACCTGGTAATATAAAACTACAAGGTGATTGTCTGTTTTTCCTTCTTTCATCCTGTTTAATCTTTCATCTGTAGCCATTGAACGAAGAGAATCTTTCCCCAAAGAAAATGATACCCGGTCAAACATGGAACGATGATCCTGCATCTGTATTTTTTTTAATTCTCCTGGCTTATACCCGGCGGCTTTGGCTAAAATTTTGTTACAAATAGTCAATGGATTGATCAGGTTATCCATGTCCAACTTATTAATATTATAATTGGTAGCACCGGTTAGCAGGATAACAATTTTTTTAGCGGAATGGATATTATATCCAACAGCAGTATCCGAAGCGAATGCCGTGATTCTTCCGTCAAGTGAAAGGATTTTCATGGCAGCAGTATAACGCATATGCTTACCCGCAGGCCCCTGTGATGGAGAATAACTATCTATAATCTGTCCGCTGTAATACGCAAGGCCCTTCGTTTGGTGATATCGGTTTTCATATAAAGTATCAGGAAATGTTGCTTTTTTTCTCCTGCCCCTGTTTTCATTATCTGCTTTAAAGTTTCTAGATAACACAAACTCAGCATTAATTTCTTTTTGAGCAGTAATACTTACCATTATTATATCCTGTGGTGCAGATGCAAATACTTCCTGGGTAACTTTATTTCCATTGATAATATATTCTGTTTTTGCAATGCCTGTATGTAAGTCCAAAGATCTTTTATATGATGTTGGCTTCTCATTATCGCCCCAGTCATAATTAATATAAAGATTACCTAGCGGTTGGTAAGATCTTATATTGGGCGGAGTACCTACCATATATTTATTGGATAACTCCAAACCTTTTTTATAATCTCCGGAAAAAATTGCCTGTTGAATTTCTTTTAAATGACTCTTTGCGCCGGGATTATTATTATCTATTTTAGAACCAGCCCATAAACTTTCTTCATTCAGCTGAATATTTTCATGATTATATTCTCCAAAGACCATTGCCCCTAAGCGGCCGTTCCCAATTGGCAAAGCTTCATTCCAATCTTTGGCAGGGCTTTTATACCATAACTCTACATCATTATTTTGTGACCATCCAACCGATGAATAAATAACTAAAAGAGAAAAGAGAATTGTTTTCATTTTATTAAGTTGTTTTATCAAGCTTTTTCTTCAATACATGAATTAATTACCGATTGATCTTATAATTTCATTTATGCAAAAGTTTCCACAACAAATTATGCATTTTACAATATTCGATTTTTTTTTGTACGGAAACGTTTGCGAAATTGTTGCTATCGAGGTCTGAAAGAAAAACTTTCTGTATTTTCATTATCACTTCCGAAAAGGCATCTCATACACATGAGTTAAGAGAGCCTGGACGAAAGAAAACGGTTGATCTTTATCATTTTTTTTTAAAAGATTTGAAACATAAATTTTCGAATATAAATACGATTCTATTAGCCTTTGAAAAAAAATAAGGATGCACATTCACTTAAATTATTTTACCTCAATATCATAATAATATGGAAAGGCGTAAATTTTTAAAATCAACCGGGCTGCTTACCGCAGCAGGATTTTTTGCTCCGCGGTTTCCACTCACTGCCGGGCCGTTTACCAAAGATGATTTTTTGTATACTCATTTTCCGAGTGATAAAAAATTAGATTCCGGTTGGCTGCAATCTCTATATGACCGGGGTAACGCCACCACCTACTCGAAAACTAAAAACGAACTTCGTTATATCGGAATGCCGGTGGGTGGTATATGTTGTGGCGGGGTGTATGTAGGCGGTGACGGAAGGCTTTGGTTGTGGGATATTTTTAATCAGAACCAACTGGGTGTTATAACCAAAACACTTCCAATTAAATTAGAAGGCTTTCATAAAAAAGAAATAAGTAATGCTGATGGCACCTTATACCTCGAGCCATTGACTGAAGCAAGCCCGCTGCAGCAGGGATTTGCCCTTTCCATTAAACAAAACGGATCTGAGATTATTAAGAGGCTTCAGCAGGACGACTGGGATGAAGTTACCTTTGAAGCTACTTACCCTGTTGCTACTATAAAATATATTGATCAAAATCTACCTTTGGAAGTAACACTCAGGGCTTTCTCGCCTTTCATTCCCGGAAATGCAAAGGACAGCGGAATGCCGGCTACCATTCAATCTATTTCAATAAAAAATTTATCAGGTAATTCTATTGAAGTTGAAGTGTTAGGTTGGCTGGAGAATAAAATATTATCTGCTACTGAAAAACAACATACTGATTTCGATAGAATAAATAAAGTGGAAGAAACGCAATCCTATAAAGGAGTTGCACTTCAGTGCACGACTGTTAATCATGAACTGGAAAAAACTCCTGATTATGGCAATATGTTTTTTGCAACACTTTCAAAAAATGCTCTTTGCATAGATGACATTAATACCAGCAAAGACCCGGCAGCTTTTAAAATTAAAGACCTTGTAAAGTTGTCAGATAATTCACCGATGGCAGGTATCATAAACAATAATAAATTAGAGCCCGGCGGGGAACTTGTTATCGATTTTATCATTTCGTGGTATACGCCTAATATAGATTTTCATTACAACGATGGTCATAAAGACATGACTGTTACGGATGCGGATTTGCATTATTATACTAATCACTGTGATAGTGCCGCATCAGTAGCAGCCTACATTGCACAAAACTTTCCATCGTTAAAGCGTCAGACCTTTCTTTGGAAAGAAACCTGGTACGATAGCACTTTGCCCTGGTGGTTTCTCGAAAGAACATTTTTAAATATTTCTGCGATAGCAACTTCTTCAACACACCGGTTTCAATCGGGCAGGTATTATGCCTGGGAAGGTGTAGGTTGCTGCCATGGAAATTGTACGCATGTTTATCAATACGCACATGCAGTGTCGAGGATTTTTCCTGAACTGGAAAGAGATACGAGAGAACGTGTTGACCTGGGAATAGGCTATGACGGTACTACCGGCATGATACGCATACGTGGTGAAAAAACAGGTCCTTCTATTGATGGACAGGCCGGTACCATTTTACGTATTTACAGGGAACACCAGATGAACAGCGATAATACTTTTTTGCAAAGGAACTGGCCCAAAATAAAAAAGGCAGTAGAATTTGTAATTATGCAGGATAAAAACCAGGATGGCATGGAAGATACCCCTATGGAGAATACGCTGGATGCTTTGTGGCACGGAGAAATTTCATGGATCGTAGGTTTATGTATTGCCGCTGTGCGTGCCGGGCAAGCGATGGCAGAAGAAATGAATGATAAAGATTTTACCACCCGGTGCAGGCAATATGTTGACAAGGGAAGCAGGAACATGGAGACCTATCTTTTCAATGGGGAGTACTTCATCCATCGTCCCGATCCAACTGTAGGTAAAAAAGAAATTGGTTCGTTTAATACATGTCACATTGACCAGGTATATGGCCAATGCTGGGCGTGGCAGGTTAACCTTGGAAGAATTTTAAGTAAAGAAAAAACGATGAGCGCCTTACGGGCCCTTTGGAAATATAATTACATGCCCGATGTTGGGCCTTACATTGCAAAACATCCCGGCGGCCGTTTTTATGCTCTAGCCGGCGAAGGTGGCATGATAATGAATACCAACCCCGGCAATGACATTAACCCGTATGGCAACGCCAAAGCATGGCAGGTTGGCTATTTCAGCGAATGCATGAGTGGCTTTGAACACCAGGTTGCGTCGCACATGATGGCAGAAGGAATGCACCAGGAGTCTTTAGTGCTTACCCGGTCTATCCATGACCGTTACCACGCTTACAAACGCAACCCTTTTAATGAGGTTGAATGCAGTGATCATTATGGCCGGGCAATGGCCAGCTACGGTACATTCATAAGCGCCTGCGGCTTTACTTATCATGGACCAAAAGGATATATCGGTTTCTCCCCTAAGCTATCACCGGAAAACTTTAAGGCGCCCTTCACTGTTGCCGAAGGTTGGGGAACTTACAGTCAACAAAGAGATCAGAACTCATTTAAAGCACAATTAGAAATTAAGCATGGTAGGCTGAGTCTAAGAAAATTCTTTGCAAACCTTGATAAAAATCAAAAAGCAAATAATGTGGAAGTAATGATTGGTAAAAAAATTATTAGCAATCATTTTAAACAAACGGATACGCTCTGTGAGATTAGTTTTAATAATGCTGAATTAATTAATGCTGGCGAATCTTTATCAATAAAAATCAGTTAGTCAAAAATGAGCAGGGTGAAATTGTGTCTGGTTGGAGGATTTTTGGGAAGCGGAAAAACTACAGCAATAGCGGAAGCCGCGAAATATTTATTTAATGCAAAAAAGAAAGTCGGTGTAATTACCAATGACCAGGGAACACAGCAGGTTGATAGTCTGTTTATCAAAAGCCTCAATATACCTTCTGAAGAAGTTTCCGGGGGTTGCTTTTGTTGTAATTATGAAGACCTGCAAGAAAGTATTCATAATTTAATTTTTGGCAACAATTCCGATATCATATTTGCAGAATCAGTAGGTTCCTGTACTGATCTTGCAGCTACTGTTATCAATCCTTTATTAAGTTTTAATGCCGGTAAGTATGAAATCGTATTATCAGTGTTTGCTGATGCCAGGCTGCTTATACAATTTTTGAAAAGTGAAAAGCACGTTTTTTATGATAATGTAAATTATATCTATGAAAAACAATTGGAAGAAGCAGATATTATTGTTGTAAATAAAATTGATCTGTTAAATGATGCGCAATTAGCACTGGCAAAAAAATTAATTGCTAATGAATATGGCGATAAAATAATACTCTATCAAAACTCTTTGTCAGAAGAAAGTGTAACGCATTGGACACAATTGATTACCAATAATTTTCATAATGCATCCTTGCGTTCAGCTCCTGAAATAGATTATGACATATATGGAGCTGGCGAAGCTGAACTTGCGTGGCTGGATGAAGAAATAGGAATTGTAACCAAAGATAAAAGTGCTGTTGCCTCGGCCCGTTTTTTAATGAATACAATATATACTAAACTAACGGATCACGGCTATTCGATTGGGCATTTAAAATTTTTAATGGATGATGGAAATGAACAAAGAAAAATAAGTTTCAATGCAATTGCTGCAGACCTAAATGATATCGTGACCAATCGCCCGGAAACTGACAGAATTATTCTCCTTATCAATGCAAGGGTACAGGTTTCGCCCTCCTTGCTGCAGAAAATTATTGCAGATGCCGTTATTGAAACAGAACTCTCAGCTCATTGTAAGATCATTGAATATAATTTGTCTGTATTTAAACCAGGTTATCCCAGGCCAACGCACCGGATTGCAGGATAGCAAATAATCCCCTAAAAGGATATCCAACGCTTTTCACCATTTCTTTTTCAATACAATAGTCAACTGCCGTTAGTAACCGTTTTTTATTTTAGAATATTATTCAGGGTAATTAATACATGAAAGGAGTTTATTAAGTTTTTCAAGCTTGCTATTTTTCATTTGAAAGTGAAAAAGGAAAATCTTTCTCTTTAGTTCCTTTCAGTTGGTTTGGTTTCGAAGTCATTTGAAAATTCACTATACCCCCCTGCTGAAGCTGGCCACGGGTAAAATAATTTTTATCCCATATTATTTTATTTACACTAATACTTTTCAAATACACATTTTCCTCGTTGTTTTTATTTGCGTTTATGATAAGCGTTTTACCGTTAGGTAACCTGATTTTTACTTTTCTGAATAAGGGAGACCCAATGGCAAACTCGCCAATTACCGGGCAAACCGGGTAAAAGCCCAGTGCGGAAAATACATACCATGCAGATGTTTGGCCGTTGTCTTCATCCCCGCAATACCCATCAGCTGTTGGTTGATACAATCTGTCCATTACCTGCCTTGCCCAATATTGGGATTTCCATGGTTGTCCAGCCCAATCATAGAGGTAAATCATATGCTGAATAGGTTCATTGCCGTGGGCATATTGGCCAAAGCCTATCGTTTGCATTTCACGCATTTCATGAATTACTTTGCCATAGTTTTTATAATCAAACACCGGCGGCATTTTAAAAACAGAATCCAGCATTTCTACAAATATTTTTCTGCCGCCCATTAATTTTGCAAGTCCTGAAGGGTCTTGCATTACACTCCATGAATATTGCCAGCTGTTTCCTTCGGTAAAATCGCCCCCCCAGGAGAATGGATTAAAATCCGAGCGAAAATTCCCGTTAGAATGCCGCCCTGCCATTAAATTGTATTTTGGGTAAAAAAGATTTTTATAATTAAAAGCCCTTTTACGGAAAGTTGCTATAATATCCGGGGACTTATGCAGACTTTGAGCGAGCTTATACATGCAAAAATCATCATAGGCATACTCCAGTGTTCGGGCTGCACTTTCATTGATCACGTCATAAGGAACATAACCAAGCTTGTTGTATTCCATCACACCCGCTCTTCCTACAGACGATAATACCGGATGTACATGATAAGCATTTTTGTATGTAGCATTCCACAAAGTATTAATATCAACATCCTTAATTCCATTAAGATATGCAGATGCAATAATGGAAGCAGAGTTGGATCCGATCATAACTTTAATATGCCCCGGAGACGCCCATTCAGGAAGCCATCCACTTTCTTTATAGGTATTGGCCAATCCTTCCAATATATGTTTACTTACACCAGGCAGGAAGAGTGTGAAAAAAGGATGCTCGGCACGAAAAGTATCCCAGAATCCATTGTCAGTGTACATTCTGCCTGGCAACACTTTCCCGTTATATGGACTATAATGCATTATTCTTCCGCGGGTATCATATTCAAAAAATTCTCTTGGATATAGTAGCATCCTATACAAAGCTGTATAAAACATTCGTACATGATCCAGGTCATCCAGTCTATTATCTTCCACCACAAATTTTGACAGGTATTTGTTCCAGGCTTGTTTTCCTTTTTCTTTTACCTGTTTAAAAGTTTTATTGCCTATTTCACGGGACAGGTTCAGTTGCGCCTGTCCCTGACTGATGAAAGAGGAAGCAATCCTGGCGATAACTTTTTCATTGGCAGTTGTATTAAATGTAACTACCACGCCTGTGCGCTTTCCTTTAACTTCTTTTACATCCCCAACGAAAGAAGTGTCCAGCCACGTTGAATAGTTCTTAAATGGTTTATCAAATTTGATTATGAAAAAATTTTTAAAATTTCCAGGCAGCAATTTCTTACCGCCACTATGCTGGGTGGTATACCCAATAATCTCATTTTCTCCCGGAATAACTTTTACAAATGATTCCTGGTCAAAAGCGTCTATGACTACGTTAGCCTCACTCGTTTCGGGAAAAATAAATTGCATCATACATCCTCTTTCACTCGGCGCAAGTTCAGCCGTAACATTATAATCCGCGAGATAAACTTTATAGTAATCGGGCGCTGCTATTTCCGTTTTATGCGAAAACCAGCTTTGCCGGTCTTTTTCTAAAAACTTCTTTTCTCCAACAGTAGGTAATAATGATAACTGCCCATAATCGCCCACCCATGGGCTTGGTTGATGGGTTTCTTTCAAACCGGTTATCTGGTGTGCGTTGTAGGAATATTGCCATCTTTCCCCGTTTAATGCAGTTTGCGGGCTCCAGTGGTTCATTGCAAATGGTAACCCAATACACGGATACACGTTACCGTTAGAGAACTGATACTCATTTTGTGTGCTGACAAGAGGTAACGCATATTTTGTAAAATCTTTCTGCGCCTGCAGTAAAAACCGGCACAACACAAAACAACCTATCAAAAATAATTTTAGTCCCCTCATGAATTAGACTTTACAGGCTTTTAGCAGTATTATTGAACCGGGAACATCCGGAGCAACACCACTCCATGATACGGGATATTCGTTTTAAAAGATCCGTTACGCTCACCCAAATCTTTTTGTCTCCATACATCTCTCAATTTCCATTTTCCTTCTAAACCAACTTTACCGAAATCGAATTCAAATAATTTTTCTCTTTCATCGCCCCACCGGAAATACGATTGAGGGGTGGTGCCGTAACCATCTGTATTAAATAAGCCTGCAGCATAAGATCCATCTTCCATTGGCTTCACCCACAGTTGCACTCCGTCTTCTTCATTCAATAATCTTGCGGGCTTACCAAGAGGATCCTGGTTAATTGCCAGCACTTCATCATTAGATAATAAGTTCAATGTAAACGCGTCAAGTTTATCAAGCTCACACCCGATCAGCATCGGCGCAGCCAGCAAACTATAGATACTTACATGACTGTATTGCTCATCGGGCGTTAACCGCGTAGGGTGAAGTTCCAGCCCAGTAGCGACTTTCCCAACAACCATCATATCAGGGTCATTCCAGTGACCGGGCCCACCGTAAGGGCCCCATTTATCTAACGTAAATGCCAACATATACAGATCGTTCCAGCTATCACGAATGTCGGGACCGGTGCGATACATATTGGATACCCGTATCCAATCGTTTACCTTTTCAAACGGAGCGTTATTAGATAAACTAAAAACAATATCTCTCCCCGACCGCTTTAATGCGTCCTGCATCCGTTGAGCAGAATTGACGTCTATGCGCCAATCATATTTCAAAAAATCAAAACCCCATTCCGCCATTTGTTTCGCATCATTAGTTTCAAACCTGTATTTGCCGATATGCATATAAGGCTGATGATTTATTTTGATAAGATCATGCGTTTCTCCGCCATGTGGAAATTCAGATGAGCCACCCACATAACTGCCATAACTCGAAATGTAAGGCGTTGAGTAAATACCGGCTTTTAATCCCAAGGAATGGATTTCATCCACCATTTTTTGTATGTTGCTAAAGTTTTCATTTGGCTGAAGAGCATCTAACGGTTTCTCTCTCTTTCCCTGCCAGCTATCATCAATATTAATATAACTCCAGCCGTGATCGCGTAAACCTGATGTTACCATTGCATGTGCTGAGGCCATTACATTTTTTTTATTTAAACGACCTGCCAATGCATTCCAGCCATTCCAGCCGAGAGGAGGAGTGAGGGCTATCGTATCACCAATTTTAATTATTAATTCCTGCGTTGCCTCGCCAAATTTATTTTTCGCCCTTAATATTGCTGAATAAATACCTCTTCGGTTAACCTTCCCCGTTATAACACCCGTTTGCCGGTTAACAGAAAGTCCGGCAGGTAAATTTTCAACCTCAAATTGAATGGGACGTTCACCGGTTGCGGCCATGGTATAAAAAAATGGATTACCCGGAGTGGTACCAAACACTTTTGCTGAATTAATCCGTGGTTTTTTCGGCGGTGCAGGAGTAAGAATATATTTTTTACCATTATTGGGAATTTGCTGCGGCAAGTAATCATCATACATTTCTAATTGCGCATTGGCCCAATCACAATACGTTCTTTTATTACGTATCCCACCTATAGAATCAGTAACCAGTAAACCAAGTCGCTCTATCCCTGTAAGGTCTACCGTTACTTTTTCGGGAGCATCACCAATTTTCATTTCTCCACTTTCAAAGAGTATTTTTCTATCACCAATAACATAAAACTTAATGGCGATATCTTTATTACCCTTATCGTCGGCGCCAACGATTCCTGTAAACCGCTTCGCATGCTTGTTTAGTTGAAAAAAAAGAATACACACCGATTGTGCGCCTACCCCTCTTTCATAAAAGTTGCCATTAATATAAATTGAATCATGGCTATAATTTGTTTTTGCCTGAACGGGGCGAATGCTTTGAGAAAAAGATTGAATATCCAGGTCATCAAGCCAAACTTTTTTGAGTGACTGCGTATATGCGCTCGATGAAACAAATATCGACATCAATAAAACAAGCCAAGCTTTAACCCTGGTTTTCTTCATTACTTTATGCTATTAAGATTGTTATATTCCAGCCCGAACATGATAAAAGATCCAAGACCAAAACCTGTTCCCATTGTTTTTTTCCTGTTGAAGTAATAATTTTTATCGCCGATGCACGTACCTCCGCATACCTGGGAAGGAATTAGATAAGGCCCATCCATCTTACTTAAACTATATTGTTGTAATCCCTTATAGGAACGCTCAATAAGCGGCTTGTAAATTTTTTCGTTAAGTATTTTCATTTCAAGCCCCATCGTGATTGCATAAGAAAACATAGCAGTGCATGAACTTTCCTGGAAGTTCAAAGGGTCTCCGGGAAAAATCGGGAGCTGGTACCAGTGGCCTGTTATTTTATTTTGAAGTGCCGGAAGATTTTTTAAAATTTTCTTAAACTCAACTTCAAGGGGTCGCCAGTATTTTGATTTTTTCGGAATTGTATGCAGCGCATCAGCGAGCGCCATCGTTACCCAACCGTTACCGCGTCCCCAAAACTGGCTGCTTCTTCTTGTTACACTATCAGGCCAGCCTGCCATGCTGCATTTATCATCATAGTTTTTATTATCAGCATCCCAGCCATGATACCAAAGTCCCCACGTTTTATCAGCTAATTTTTCACTATGTGCCTTAACCTGTGCAGCAAAATCAGCAATATATCTTTCATCGCCCGTAAGGCGATACATTTCTAACAGAAACATGCTGATCATATAAATGGTATCATCCCATAACTCAACTGTTTCTACTCTATGAGAAACACCACCGTTTGGCGCCCGCGGCGTTTTAAGAAAGTCGTTGTAAATATCAATTGCCTTGTTGCGGTATTTTTCTTCACCGGTTATTCTTGCCAAAAAAGCCATACCAATCCCAGACGCAACCGCATTTGGATGTTTGCCATTCGCTACATTGTAAGTGGCGTCCATTGCAGTTTTAATATAGGCCAGGTATTTTTCTTTACCAGTTGCCGATTTATAATTATACAAATGGATTAATGAATTTAAAAATGTTGCCTGTCCCCAATCCCATTTGTATTTTTCTGCAGGCATGTACACTTCTCTTCCATAAGCATCCACCGAATCTACCCAGTTTTGTGCAAAGAGAGAAGATGAAATGAGAAGGAATACTCCAATAAAAAATATTTTAATTTTTTGTTTCATGCGTCTTCCATTTTTATTCCTCAATACCTTTTAAAATATATTTTTTCATGATGGGCTTTCCTAATTCCTTTCCATCCACATTAAAAAGAAAATCTTTTGGCAAAGGTGTTGGAAGATAATAATCCAATCGCCGCTTTCTTATAAGGTCTGCTTTAACGCCTAATTTACCGGCCGGAGTTAAAACAGAAATGTCTGCAACTCCATTATTGTTTGATACACTTACGGGTGCGGATAAAACGGATTGCCTGAATTTAAGAAAATCAGTTGCACTGTTAATACCTTCCTGTATCTTCCACCACATAGCAATTTTTACTACTCCATTATCGGGATGTTTTAGTGTAATACGCAATCCTTTATTATTTTTTAAACTGAAATATTCCCTCGCAGGTTTATATTCAAAGCCATCATTATAAAGAGCGGGCTTAACCCCTTTATCTGCATTATCCCAAAGAATACGAAATGCAATTACCACATCTTCAAAGCGTGCAAAAAAAGTATTGGTTGTATCAAAAGCAATGCTGCGGCCTTTTTCCAGAATATTTATTTTTCTGTTTCCTATCCATATTTCATCAAATGCATTGGGCAAAACGATAGTTGAGTTGATATAGGAATTGATGCAGTTTTGATCTTTCATTCCTGCTACCAACATCACAAATTCATTTTTATTTTGAGCCGCCTGGATGAACGGCATCAGGTGCCGCGTTTTTCCCCAGCCACCATTTGACGGATAATTCGCAGGCATCAGCTTTTTCATTTTCTCCCCTTTGCCTTCAGCGGCCCACGTACCATAAGGATCGTCTCTTCCTTCTGCCACATAAGTGATGTTAAGCATTTCAGGAATCTTCTTACTGTTGAGATAAGCAACTAATGATTTATCATCAGGGCTATAGGTCTGATTAGATGATGCGAGAGAAAATTTATTACCAACATACTCGCATGCATATGCATTTGGCAAACTGTCCCATCTCTGCACCACATACATTTTTTTGCCGTTCATTAATTCCTTTTGTTGCGGAGTAAGACCTATCTCCTGTAATGCTGTAAAGCACACCTGGTTAAAAAGCTGGTCGTTTTTATTTTGCCAGCCAAGTAAAGGATTCAGATATTTTTCCTCCAACAGATCGCGGCCAAACACACGATTATAATCCCGGCTATGCGCCCCGCCGAGAAAGCCACCTTGTACATTATAATGAGCAGATAAATCGGTTAGGGAAAAATTAATTGCGTCTGCGGCCTTCTTCTTTATATCATCATCATTAATATATTTATGAAGCAATACCAACGATTCAAGGTCAACACCGCAATAAGTAGGACTATCATATTCCCGGTTGCCATAACGGGCTACATGGTTCAACCATTTATTAAAAACTTCCCGACCTTCTTCAGTTGCCGCGGCGTTTTTATACACCTGCCCCAATGCTAACAGGTTCCACGCTTTCATTACATAAATATTGGTATAAGATATCCGCACGTTTTGTTTATGTAGGCCGATTAACGCATATTGGAAAATTTCATCCAGCGCCTTTCTTGCTTGCGAAGAAAGCCTGTCATCAAACAATATTTTTATAAGAATCCCATATTGCACACAGAACTCGACATTATTACCATCTCCTACATCATTATTCTTATCTGCCCAGCCCCAATACATGTTACCGAAACTTTGCGCCGTGGTATCTGTTACAATTCTCGATCTTAATAAATGCAACACCCACAAGGTTTGTTCATCAGTTAAAAAATGGGTATCCAGCGCATCAAGCAAAAATAAAAAGCCTTCGCGGACAATCCCTTTTGGAGGTGATTGTTGCAATAGTTTCCATTCCCTTTCGAGTGTAGCTTTTTGTGCCAAAGGATCAGGCATTCGCGGTATATTAAATTTATTTTGATTTTGCGAATAGCCGTTCAATTGAAACAATGCCAGCAGGCAAATCATCCATGTAATTTTTTTCATTTCGATAATTTATTAGAAATCCCAACAGGGAACATCCTCAGCAGAACAACTCCATGATGGTGAATGCTGGTGGTGAAAGAACCATTAAACACGCCTAAATTTTTTTGTCTCCATACATCGCGAAGCTGCCATTTGCCAGGCAGGTTTAACTTAGAAAAATCAAAAAGAAACGACCTTGGCTTTTCATCACCCCAACGGAAAAAAGATTGAGGCGTTTTTCCAAAGCCGTCTATATTAAACAAACCAACTGCGTAAGAACCATCCTGCATCGGCTTCACCCATATTTGAACATTATCTTCATCTGCCAATAATCTTGCAGACTTTCCTAATGGGTCCTGGTCTATTTCCAGCACTTCATCGTTAGAAAGTAAATTCAATGTAAATGGATCAAGTTGCTCAATGGGACAGCCAATATTTAAAGGAGCCGAAAGTAAACTGAACAAACTTACATGGCTATATTGTTCATCGGGCGTTAACCTCGTTGGATGTAATGATGAACCCGTAGTAACATTTCCAACAATGAGCATATCAGGATCGTTCCAATGTCCGGGACCCCCATAAGGCGCCCATTTATCAATAGAAAAAGCAGAGACATAAAGACTAAGCCAGCTATCGCGGATATCAGGGCCCGTGCGCCATGCATTGGTAATGCGTTCCCAATCTTTTGCCAAAGCAAAAGGTGCCGAATTGGATATACTGAAAAAAATATCCCGTCCGGAATTTTTCAAAGCTGCCGACATTCGCTCCGCAGAATTGAGTTCAATATGCCAATCATATTTCAGGTAATCAACTCCCCAATCTGCCATTTGCAGCGCATCATTTTTTTCAAACCTGTATTTCCCGATATAACGATAAGCCCGCTTATTGTTTTTTATAAAATCAGGATAGGCGCCGTCTTTAAAGTTGGAAGAGCCGCCTACATAACCCGCATAACTGGATATCCACGGTGTAGAGTAAACGCCAAATTTGAGTCCTTTCGAATGGATGTAATCAATCATTTTTTTAAAGCCGGTAAACTTTTCATTGGGCTGAATAGCATTATATTTTCCTCCCCGCTGTCCTTGCCAGGCATCATCTACATTGATGTAGGTCCAGCCGTGATTGCTAAGCCCCGATGAAACCATGGCATTTGCCGAAGCAATTACTTTTTCTTTGTCAATGCTTTTTGCCCATGAGTTCCAGCCGTTCCAGCCAATGGGAGGTGTAAGTACAATGGTATCACCAATCTTTATTACCAGGCGTTTTGTGGCTGTTCCAAATTTATTACCGGCCTTTAATGTTATTATATAATTTCCTCTTCGGGTAATCTTTCCCGTTATAATTCCGGTTTTGGCATTAAGAAAAAGGCCTTTTGGTAAATTTATTGCGGAAAAATGCAGCGGCCGTTCCCCGGTTGCAGCAATTGTATACAAGAATGGATTTCCCGGTGTTGCGCCAAATACCAGTGGGGAGTTGATCCTGGGAATTTTGGAAGAATGCGGAGTTAAAATGTATCTTTCATCATCGTTGGGCATTGGTTCCGGCATTGCATTATTCAGCATTTCAAATTTCGCATTTGCCCAGTCAGAATAAACTCTTCCCGCCCCTGAATCAGCAATGGTCACGAGTAAGCCTAAACGCTTTATTCCACTAAGATCCACGTCGACATTCTCCGGCTTGTCTCCCGGCTTCATGTCCTTACTCCCGAAGAGAATTTTCCTATCGCCTATCACATAAAATTTAGATGAAGTGATAGGATTTCCCTTATCATCAGCGCCTACTATAGCGGTAAATTTCTTTGCCTTCCCGTCAAGATAAAAAGAAAGCACGCTTAATGATTGAACGCCAATTCCCCTGGCAAAATAAACTCCCTGCAACTTCATAGAATCGCTGCCTGCACTGGTTTTGGCAGATACACTTGGAATGCCTTCTGAAAAGTTGGATACAAGCAAATCGTCGAGCCACACATGATTGCCCTGTTGAGCATGAGCAATCGCAACTGCGCCAATTAAAATGATAGCGACAATAAACAGTTTTAATTTATAATTCATTTTAAAATTTCATGCCATTTCTATAAAATATAATTTTTCCTGTCCTTAAAGGGCTCGTTAAAGAAATTGTCTGTCATTTTTATAAAATCATCCGTATGCTCATGCATTGTGCCATGACCGGAATTGGGGACCACCCACAGATACGCCCGGTGAATATGGTGATAAATCTGCACCGCATGTTCTACGTTAAACATATCATGATCGCCACTAATTATTAAAGAAGGACATTTGATAGCCTCTAATGCACTAAACGGAATATTGGGTTGTCGCCAATCCAGCATTTTCACTTTCCAATGATTTTTCTCTTCTTCGGTTGTGAGAGTTCTGTTTATGTTTTCATCATAAAATTCCTTTTCTTTTAGCCATGATGAATGAACAACGGCTATGCTTGTGGAATCAGGAACAAGGTCAGCACCTGTTTCCGCCAGTTTAACCACTTTACCCGGATGACGCATAGCCAGCACCAGTGCAACGATTCCTCCATCGCTGGCACCAAGTACATAAGCAGAGTCAATATGCATTTCATCCAACAACGCCGCTTCGTCATCGGCGATCATTTCAAAGCTTAACGAATCCCCGGTATCAACGGACTTTCCCTGTGCACGGCTATCTGCAATAATGACCCGGTAATTTTTTGCGAAATAGGGAACTATTTTTCCAAAAGCCTTACCCGAACCACCGTTACCATGAATCATAAGCAAAGGCATGCCCGTTCCATATTCTTCTGCATATATTTTTATGCCCCTCACACTATAATACCTGCCTGCCGCAGGATTGTCTCCATAAGGAGTGGCGGTATCAGCTATGCTTTGATTGGCCGATTGGCTAAATGCAACTGCTGAAAGGCAAAGCCCCAAAAAAAGATGGATCAATTTTTTCAACATATGCAGTGTTGATTTTATATAGCGTTCCGGCATACACGATTTTTTAAATTATTAAGTTACAACGATTGATGAACCGCCTGTTTTATATGGACATCTTTTAATCCAGTGCAATTTTGGATGGTACAATCACCGACCTTATCTAAAACAAAGGAAGGAGTAGCCGGTAGCTTCTGAGCTTTCACGTACCGGAAAGTTGCGACTGTTACATCGTCTAAAATAAAGGGCGGCCGATAATCATCATTTAAAAAACTGATCGTGATATCATGCATCACAATATTTTTTACATGCCTTATAAAAAAATCGTAGGCAGGTATCACTCCAAATTTATTGGGGTCAGGATATCTTTTTTCAAACTCTGGAACTTTAGTCAAAGCCATTTCTTTGCTGGCGCCGCCTTTATAATAAATGTGAATATTTTTCATTTCCAAATCTTCAATTTCATGGCCGGGAATACCACTGATGATAGAGCCTGAACTATCATCCATTGCATTGTAAACATTTACATTGCTAATAACAATTCTTCGGCAATGACCTACTACCAGGCTATCCGGGGCACGCATCCTTGCACCAAGCCTTATGAAAAAAGGCGAGTTTGTAACATCTCGCATGGTGATATTGGTAATTGTTACATCTTCCAGTAAGGCTCCATCTACTGACTCTAACGCCAACCCCCGGCAATGATCAAATACACAATTAGAAATAGCCACATTTTGAAAACCACCATTTGATTCGGTACCCATTTTTATCCTGCCCGTTGGCGCTTTTCTATAATCTGTTTTGTAAGTTCCATCCAACACGCTTCCTTCAAAATAGCCGCTCACAATACAATTGGTAATTGTTACATTTTTGGTGGGTCTTGTATAGCCGAGAGCAAACGAACTTTTGAGACAAATACCATCGTCTGAAGGAGAATTTACAGTGCAATTTGAAATGTGAACCCACTGGCAACAGTCGATATCCATTCCATCACGGTTGGTATCCATCATTACATTATCAATGGTTAAATGATCGACGCCGGTTGCCAAAATACAAAACCATCCGCCATGTTTTATTGTAACATCGCGTATGATTACATTGCGGCATGATAATAATGCAATGGATTTATTCGCATAATTACTTCCTCCTTTTTTTTCGCCACCCAGCAATCCCTTTCCCCAAATCATACCACTGCCAATAATGGATATATCATGCAAATTTTCTCCCCATATAAAGCTGTTATGAAAATGGCTGTGACCCAAATCCTGGTACTTATCATTGACGGCAGGTTCAATTTTATCGTACTCAGATGAATCTTCTGCAGGAGCCGCAATAATGGTTGCGCCCTGGTCTATAAACAAAGTGATATTATTTTTGAGGCGAATAGAACCTGATAAATAATCGCCTGCAGGAAAATAAACCGTTCCTCCGCCTGCAGCAGAAGCCGCATCAATACTGATATTGATGGCCTTCGTATCCACCGTGCTGCCATCGCCTTTTACGCCATAGTCTTTTACATTAAAAAAAATATTTTTAACAGGAGACGCAGCATTGGTGACAGATGAAATATTAATCAATACTAAAAAGAACAGGATTTTAATTGCCGGAAATAATTTCATTTGTCATGGTTTTAAATGTTATGAGACATTATTTATGAGTTACGCTATTCATCCCGGAACAGTTGTATGGTTTTGGTTGAATCGGCAATTGTTGCGTCGATTTTATTATTTTCAAGAGAAATAAAGATGTCAGCCGGCTTACTAAGATGCATTATTTGCACACCATTTCTTTTAAGCGACAAGAAGCACGTGGCGGCAAGTTTTTGCAGGTTTCCTTTGTTATCAACTTTAATAGCAGCCAGGCCTTTGTAGTTGCCGCTAAATGTATAACCGTTATACGCAAACGAAAAATTAACAGCGCTGTCTTTCTGCAAAGATTCGATGCTGGTAAAAGTATAAGCTCCATCGCCATTTGGCACACCATTAACCAGGTCATTTCTCGGGACACCTAATTTTTCTACATTCTCCAAAGAGAAAGAAGTAGCCACAGCTTTGCTCTCAATATTTGCCCATGGATTGGTGATATCATTTCCATAATAACCGTTAGTAGCGTTTCCTTCAATTAACAATTGCCCACCTCTGTTTACATATTGCTGAAAGAATTTTATGGTACTTTCTTTTGAATATTGCGGGTCAAGAAAAATCACCGCGTCAAATGTATATCCATTAAGAACGGGCTTGCCATCCGCATTTAACTTCAAACGCCCATCTTCAATTTCATCTGTAGGAACCGCTGCATTCAAATAACCATTTTGCCATAATTGAATTGATTTTTCTTCCATACCGAGTTTGTCATTGATATCATACAATCCCCTATCCTCTTTATTGGGATACCAATTATACATTGCCTCCATGCCATACACCACGAGTAATTTAATAGCTGGAAAAGGCGGGTTAAACCGGTTAAGCAACCGGGCACAATTTTCTACCTTGTTTATTTTCTCTAACGCTGCTGGTTTATCAATTGAAACGCCCCAGCCCTGTACATCGTTGGCAGCGTGATGATGGGTGCGAACCCCATACCGCAAATCATATAAGGCTTTAGTCCAAATGCGTTCCAGGCTTTTATTGTAATACATGTTGTACATGGCATTCTCCTTGTTGGACATTCCTATTCCTATTTGAACCGGCGTTGATGTTTCTTCATCCGTATGCCCATAATCTCTTTTTATGTTCCACCAGCTTACACCGGTTTGCCAGACTTCATCTTCATCGAGATTGTTATGAAATGTATCATGTAAACCGATGAAGGTTTTTGGGCCATACATTTTTTTACCAAGGTCATACATAGACTTTTCTATATCTAACGTTGCGGTTCGCAAAAGACTCATATATTCATTGATGGCTTTTATACGGATGGCCGGCTTTCCTTCAGGAGCATAACGCATATCAAAAAGTACCCGGCTCAAATCCATGCCTGTGAAAGCTTTCATTCGCTTTGCCATTGCGATTGAATATAGTCTCTCTCTAAATGTATCATTCGTCTTTTTAAGAACAGGTTGCCTTGCAATTAAAAGATTCTTATATTCATCTAGGCCTATTCCATCGAAAGGGATATCTGCATACGCTTTAAAAGCATGCAATAAAACTGATTTTGCCTGTTCAGAAAAATTGCTTGCATAATTGTAATAGTGTTGAGTGAGAATGTAAGCCGTATAACCTTCTAATTTTTTTCCTGCACTTATAGAAACTTTCACTTGTGTTCTGCTGGTATCAGCTTTCGCATATTTTGTTATATCCTTAAATGTAGCAGGATCGTAAAAGCCATCACCGGTTTTTTTGAAAGCGTATATCTTAAATAAATCACTTGTTAAAAGTTCACTCATATTTCGTGCACCCTTTGCCATTACACTATAATTTGCGTGGCCATTTTCATCCAAAACCACTTCGCCTTCCTGCATCAAACGATCCGTGTTCTCAATACGGGTTCCAAATTCCCGTTTCCAAATCTGCAGCCCGATCTTCAAACCCTTTTTATGCGCATAAGCAACAAGGTCTTTAAAAACCGGGTGCATGGTTTTAAAGTCGTAAAAGTTACAACCATCGCGTTCTGTAAGAAAGATCAATGTGTATTTGCTGTACCTGGCAAAGCTGTCAATCTTTCCCCGGTAAGCTGCTTTGGGCAACATGTTACTGGCAAAAAACCAATAGGCAACTTCAGGATGATTGATATTTTGGAAAGCGTTTACATAGTTTACTTTTAGTTGCTGTGCTTTGCTGGTAACATGCAAAATCAACACACAGAAAAAAAACAAAAGCAATTTATTTTTCATTCAAAATATTTATAAGGACTCATTTTATTAAACTGACGATTTCAATAATTATAACAGTCTATAATTTATTTATCATAGGTTTTATAGTGTGCGTACTGTCTTTAATAATCATATTAATTTTTCCATTTTGCCGGCTGATAAATATATTCACCGGGTCCTTGAAACTTAATACCACTTTGCCGTTTCGGCGTAATGACGTGAAGCCATTGGCAGCAAATTTTATAACACCCATTTTTTTAACTGTCCTTATGATTGCTAACCCCTGGTAACTGCATTCGTATAAATCACCGTCAATCTTTATCGAGAAAGATGCCATGCTTCCCGTTCTTAAAGAATTGATATCGGTGAAAACATAAGAATCATCTTCATTTTTACATCCATCGGGAAGCAGATTTTTTTGCAGACCAAGCCTGGAAAGGTTTTCTATTGAATAACCTTTAACGGTAGCTTTATTATAAATTGACGTAAATCTTTTTGAAATTTTGTTGGCATTAAAATCACGATCAGCGCCTCCTTCTACCATCAGTTTACCACCCTTGCTTTCATATTCTTCTAAAAACTTAAGTTCTGATTCTTTAGCGTATTGTGGATTTAGGTATACTATCGCATCAAACGTATGCCCGTTCATAACCGGTTTGCCATTCTTATCTAACTTCAAAATATTATGAGCAATCAAATCGGAAGGGACTAATGCATTGAGGTAGCCGGCATTCCATATTTCAACAGCTTTTGCTTCAATACCCTGTTTATCATTAATGTCATAAACGCCTCTGTCTGCCGCCACAGGATACCAGTTTTCCAGTGACTCGATTCCAAAAATTACTAATAAATGAATCTTAGGTAATAATGGATTGAACTTATTCAAAAGCCTGGAACAATTTTCCACTTTGTCGATCCCGGCCACAGCTTCCGGATCCAAAAGATCGAAACGATTTACCCGTTTATCGTGCATGGCATGATAATGTGTTCGGACTCCATAGCGCAGATCGAATAATGCCTTTTCCTGAACCGGTGGAAATACTCTATCGTAATACTGGTTATACATTGCATTTTTTGTGTGTGCCATAGCAACTCCCATTCGGGTGGGCAGGAAAGTCTTCTCATCCGTCTGGCCATACTTGCGGGGCAAAATCCACCAGGAAATGCCATTTGCCCATATTTCATCATTGATTAATTTATTGTGATATGTATCATGAATACCATTGAAAATGTTATTTCCAAAAACTTTATGAGAATAATCATAGACTGCTTTTTCCACTCGTAAAGCACCTCCTCTCATAAAATCCATGTATTGATTGATCGCTTTCATTCTTACTTCAGACTTTCCTTCCGGTGCGTAGCGGCCATCAAACAGTGTTTTAATCAATGAAGTTCCGGTGGAGCTTTTAAAGGCTTTTGCCATTGCATTTGAATACCATCGGCCCCTGAAAGGCTTCGTTGTTACAGAATCGAATATTCTTTCAACAAACTTGTTTCCATATTCGTCTAATGCAACCCCATCAAAAGGTATGTCATTGTATTCATCCATTGCTTTTTTAAACCCGTTAATCTCAACGTTACCCCACATGCTGCTTTGGCTGCAATATTCCTGCGTCATAATGCATGCGGTTAATCCTTTTAATGATGCTCCTCCATTCACTTTAATTTGCACAGTTTCTTTATCCGGCAAAACAGTTTCACATTTCGCGGTGATATCTTTCAATGTAGAAGGATCATAAAAGCCATCTGAAGTTTTTCTGAAAGCATACACTTTAAATAAATCTGTTTTCAACAGACGATCAGGAAATCGTATAAATCTTGCTTTAGCTGCGAGTGAAGCTTTTCCTTCATCATCTAACGTCACTTCATCCTCAACAATCATTCGTTGAACGCCTTCAATAGATTTATCATTATAATTCCCCCAAAGCTGGAGGCCTACTTTAAATCCGTGCTGATGTGCTACAGCAACTATTTTTTTAAACACAGGATGCATTGTTGGATATTGATAAAAATTAGCGCCATCCCTTGCGGTAAGAAATACCAAAGTGTAAGGACATTGATGAATGATAGAATCCAGTTCCTCTAAATAACGCCCGTTGTTTAACAGGTCTGGCGATATAAACCAGTAGCCAATTTCGGGATGATTTTCATCAGCAAACTTTGACGCATATTGAATGGACTGTGCCTTTAAAAACTGAAAATTAAAAACGAGCAGTAAAAATGAGATAGTAATTCTTTTCATGAATTCATTTTTTGCCTGATGCTTTTATCAAACATCAAAAAATTATATATAATTATTCTGACGACATCGATGGCGGAGCCGCTGCAGGATTATTTCCCCATGATTTATTGGGCTTAGGCCCCATTTGCAACACCAGTCTCCCGCCTTTAATTAGTTCACTATGATATATCCAGGGTTTATTAAATGAACGTCCATTTAATTGAGCCGATTGAATATAAACATCATTCGCCCCGTTATTTTTGGTTTCAATTATAAATTGTTTACCGCGATAATATTTTGAATTCAGATGAATAATTATCCTTTTGAAGATCGGGCTGCTTATTTCGTAATAAGGCTTTTCGGATGTGCCCCCGTTAGTTGAAAAAATACCCATCTTTAATAAGGCCGACAAGGTTCCCATCAAGCCCTGGTCTTCATCTCCGCTATATCCTTTTTGTGGTGAAATGCCGCTGTAAACAGAATCGATAATTTGTCTTGTCCAATATTGTGTAAGCCATGGGGCGCCGGAAAAGTTGAAGAGGAAAGGAGTTTCCATACAAGGCTGATTACCGTAATTAATATAAACTCTTCTTGCCTGTTCCTGATCTTCTTTATCTTTAGAACTTCCCGAAACAAAGCCATGAGGCTGGGCTTTTTCAAAAGATTCGTTTAACTTTCTTGTGAAGTTATCAGAGCCTCCCATCAGGTCAATCAAACCCTTTACATCATGCGGAACGAACCAGGTATACTGGGCCGCATTACCTTCCACCCATCCATTTTCATAACGGAGGATATCGACTGGCTGATTCCAATTTCCATTCTTATCTTTCAACCACACCCAGCCAATATCCTTATTGAAAATGTTTTTATAATTCTGTGCTCTTTTACTAAAAAGAAGATAATCATCTTTCTTTCCAAGAGCCTTCGCGATCTGTGACATCGCATAATCCTGGTAAGCATATTCTAAAGTCTGAGCTCCGCCGTCCTGGTGATAACCATATCTTTCTTTTGAAAGAGGAAAAGGAACGTAACCATCTTTAATATAATATTCAATACCGCCACCTACGCTGGTGTTAAACTCATAACCCGCTTTACTCATCATCCCCCCGGGAAAATGATCTTTCCTCATCCCTTCGTAAGCCTTCTTTATATCAAATCCGCGAATGCCCTTTAAATAAGCACTTACTATGAAGGGCGTGGTGGTAGCACCTGTCATCACATAAGTGTAATTGCCACCGGACGGACCTCTTGGAATAAGGCCTCCATCATCATACATCAACAAAAACGAATTGATAAACGATTCTGTTACTTCGGGATATACCAGATCCCAAAGGGTATTTAATGACCATTGGGCGCCCCAGAATGAATCTGAATTGTATTCATTAAACTTAGGTGTACCATTTGCATCCAAAGGAATTTGTCCAACCCGCGGTTTTGCACCCGTGTTATCAATATAAGTTCCGCTGTAATCACTTACAATTCTTCTCCCCTGCAATGCATGCCACAGGTCTGTATAAAATCTTCTTTGTTCAACAAGTGTTCCTCCTTCCACATCAATCCTGCTCAATAAGCTATTCCACTCTTTCCTTGAATCTTTAACTACCTGGGCAAAATTCCAGTGCGGTAATTCTTTAATAAGATTATTTTTTGCCTGCGCAATGCTCACGTACGAGATAGCAACTTTCATTTGCCTTACTTCATTAGCAGAAGTTGTAAAGCTAACGTAGGCGCCTGTACGCTTTCCTTCGATACTATTTTTTACGGGAATTATTTCGCCATCCTTCCAGCCGCCAAAGGTTTGAAATGGCTTATCAAACATTATCACAAAATAGACAGTTATTAGCTTAGGGCGCCTTGGGGTGGCCGACATAACGACCTGCCCTTCTAATTGCGAATTGCTTATTTCCCGGGTAACTGCACTGTCTGTGGCAGATGAACCCAAATCAGTTGTAAAGTCAAAAAGAATATGACTCTGACCGGATTTGGGAAAGGTGTACCTGTGAAAACCAACCCGGTTGGTAGAAGTGAGTTCCGCTGTTATACCATAATCTCTTAAAAATATTTTATGGTATCCGGGTTTGGCGATTTCATCTTTATGAGAATAAGATGAACCATATTTGTCGGGACCTAATTGCCCTTTAAAAGGGCCTGTTGTAGGTAATACCGGTATACCCGAAAGCTCCCACCCATGAATATGACTAAAACATTTGATAGTATCTTCATTATAACGGTAACCCGTACCCCAGGTTCCATTCAAAACCATATCCGGGCTCAGGTTCACCATTCCAAAAGGCCTGCAGGCGGAACTAAAAAAGAAAAACCGGGAGTTTGCGGCATCCACCATTGGCTCTACAAGGTCAACCTTTTCAACCTTTGAAATACGATTGATCTGCGAATACGACAGTGAGATTTTTAGCAAAACTATTATCGTTATGATAAAAATCTTTTTAACATGCATGAGTTGATTTTTAAAAATTCATGAAGGCAGCAGCTTCTTTTGGAAAAGGATTTATACTAAACTGGTAACAAGGTGTATAAATCCTCTCCACTAAGAAGGGCTAATAACCAGGATTTTGGTCAATATGAGGATTCGAATTATCTAACATTCCCTGCGGTAATGGTCTTAGATAATCGTGCGCATCTATCAAAGGTGTTCCGTTCAATCCGTATGCAACCCATGGATTGTATTTTTCACCACGGGAAATCAAAGTGCCTGTCCGTTTTAAGTCATACCATCTTTCATTGCCTTCACCCAGCAACTCTCTTGCTCTTTCATCGAGAATCATATCGATAGAAATATTTGCCGGGGTAGCCCTGTATCCAACCGTAGTAAGATCATTAACATCTGCAGGATTAGCAGCACATTGCGGATCCATCCCCGCATTAGCTCCTAATGCACGGTCGAGAACTTTATTATAATAAACATCTGCTCCGCCCAGGGCGGCTCCTGTAGCTCCTTTTACAATAGCTTCTGCAGCCATCAGGTAAACTTCTGCAGCACGGAATAACGGATCATTAAATGTCGAATATCCGTCACCGTATTGAATCCCCGGTTGAAAAAACTTCCAAAACATGGGAGCGCCCCATCCTAAATTATCTACATAGGCTGTGGAACCTTTGTAACCTAAACCAAAATATTGGTTTGGATTAACCACTGCATATTTTTTAGTACCTCCGGAAATATCTACTCCAAACTGGTCAGGACTGGTAGCAGGGTTATTCCATGGCAATGCAATGGCTGTAGTATCATTAACATTAAATGACAGCGTAATATTTTGAGGATTAGGGTTATTGGTAGCTAATGAGACATTTCCTTTCGCAGTGGCATAACTAACACTATTGAATGTTCCGTCATACCTGGTATCTAAGGTTGGATCGAAGAGGCGATAAGCTGCCCACGTGCAAATTTGTGATGGAAGCCAGCGGTTGTAGGTGCTGGTTCTGGCCTGTTGGGCAACTCCGCTAGGGCCATTGGAAAACATTTCATGCATGTTATTGCCAATTGTGGTGGTACCTACACTTGGATCTCCATTATAGGCCGATGGGTTTGCATATTGAACTGCAAAAATCACTTCTTTACTTGCGTTAGCAGTGGCAACAGAGGCTGCCGAACTTGCTGTTTCAAGATTTGGATTTTTGTTATGGACAGGCCACAATTTGTTCCAGTTAGTTTCTAAAGGATATTTGCCTGAAGCGATAATCTGGTCACAAAGCTGTAATGCGCTTGTAAAATCAGCAGGCGCTCCGCCTAAGGAATTATTGAAGTTCCATCCGCGGGTTAAATAAACCCTGGCCAATAAAAATTTTGCTGCGCCCTGGCTGGCCCTTCCTGCATCTGACGGTGATACAGGTAAAGTGCTTGCGCACTCTGTAAGGTCAGTAATAATTTGAGCATAGATATCTTTTGATGGAACTTTTGTTACTACCTGGCTTGCAGCCTTTGTTTCAGTTAATGGCATTGGAACATCGCCCCATTGCTGAACTGCCCAGAACATACATAAAGAACGTAAGAACTTTGCTTCGCAAATCCTGATATGTTTTAAGGAATCAGGTTCGTCGGGTATGCCGGGAGCCCTTTCTACAACAGCATTACACCTGTTTATCTCACGGTAAAGCATATCCCAAAGTGACTGCAGTTCCGGAGCCGACGCATTTAACCGGATATCGTATTGATCAAAGGCACTTCCCTGCGGGCTTGGCTGGTTATAATAAATTGCTCCCAGCCCACTGGCTGCAAATACATCAGTACCTACAAACGTCAATACCCTTTGCTGGGTAATGTCTCTCAGTAATGGATAACATGATGTCACGAGGCTTTCAAACCCTGCAGCGTCAACATAATAATTGGTAGTAGTTTGACTGGACGGATTGTACTCATCCAGGAAGCTTTTTTTGCAACTCATTCCGGTTATACACAAAGACAGTATAAAAATGGAAATGAATTTTATATTTTTAAAAATATTCATATAATTAATTTTAAGAGTATTACTTTAATTTTTTAGAAGCCGAGATTTAAACCAAACGTATAGAGTGTGTAGGGAACATCATCTATATAGGTACTTGAATTGTATTCGGGATCAAGGCTTTTATATTTAGTAAAGACAAAAGGATTGCTTACCTGGATGTAGATCCGCATCCGGTCAATACTAAATTTATCAAGCTTCACTTTTGGCATCGTATAACCAAGTGTAATATCAGACACTCTTAAAAAGTTTGCGTTCTGATAAGCAATTGCATTTTTATAAGGTTGTGAAATTCCCACACCATACATATCGTTTGTCGGGTTATTTCTCGTCCAATAATTCAACACAATGTGTTCGTAGCGGCTATTGGTGTAGTCGGCCATAGTTCCTCCGCCAAATAAGTTATTTTGAAAAATTGTTCCGTTGCGATAGTACATCAGAAAAGAAAGGTCGAAATCTTTGTAATTGAAATGATTCGTCATACCAATGGTGTATTTAGGTAATTGTGTACCCAACACCTGGCGGTCATCTTTACCGGTTGAAGTTGATATCACTTCGTCGCCGTTGCTATCTATCACTTTTACCTGTCCGGGAAGCTGGTGGAAAGTTGCAGCTTGTGCACTATCGGGTATCTGCCAAATACCAGCGTATCTATAATCATAATAGGATTTTACCGGCTTGCCCACTTCAAGTATAGTAGTACCCGAAATGATAGAGGTGACGCCATTTGCAAGAGACACTACCTTATTTTTATTTGCGGAAAAGTTGAGATTGGTTGACCACGAGAAATTTCTTGTAATTACATTTTCTGTATTTAATCCCAGTTCTATTCCTTTGTTTGAAATTTGGCCAACATTGGCAGTTACCGTTTTAAAGCCGGTAGATGTTGGAAGATTTTCCTGTAAAATCAGGTCTTTCGTATTTCTTTTATATATTTCAATTGTTGCTGAAATCCTGTTGTTGAAAAATCCCATATCGAGGCCGAGATTCACCTCTTCACTTCTTTCCCATTTTAAGTTGCTATTGGCCAGCGTGCCGGGGGCAAACCCATTACCCACGTTTTGATTATAACTATATATAGTATTTAAAACCTGTGCCTGGGTGCTGTATGGTGATACGTTCGCATTACCCACCTGCCCATAACTTAACCTCAATTTCAGGTTAGAGAAGATCTTGGTTTGCTCAATGAATTTTTCATCTCCGGCCCGCCATGCAAAAGCCCCTGAAGGAAAGAAGGCCCACTTATTTCTGTTAGCTAATTGGGATGCACCATCGCCACGTCCTGTAAGGGTAAGCAGGTACTTATCATTATAAGAATAATTTATTCTTCCCATGTACGATTCCAAAGTATTTTGCTGGTAATTGCTACTTACGGCGGTAATGTTTGAAAGTCCCGCAGTGCCTAAATTATACCATCCGGAAGCGTAGGGAAGATTTTGAACCGCAATAGAATAAGTTTCAGCGGTGTTCTTATAAGCACTTTGTAATGCGGTTACGTTCAACCTGCTTTTCCCCTGGGAATAATTATAATTTAATTGATTATCGAGGGTATAGGCTTTCAGGTCAGCGGTTGAATAAGTTGCCCTGGGAAGCTTAAGACCATTACGATCTTTTGAGTAAGTACCACGGTAATCTCCTGTCCTGGTATCAATATTCGACACTGATATAGTGGATTTAAAAGTGAGGCCTTTCATCAGGGTTATTTCTGCAAAAGCACTACCCATCTCATTTGCAGCTTTTACTTCTTCCCTGGTATTTGCAAAATCAGCTTCAACCAATGGATTTAAAACCTGGTTATCTTTAATTCCCATCCATACTGCATAGCCGTTCCATGGTCCTTCGGTAAGGTCGTAGCCATCGCTTGGGTTTACGAGGTCTTTATAATAAACCACCCCCGTAGGCCTTGCACGAAACGCAGAACGTAAAGCCTCTAACGAACCGGTGGGGTTATCATTATAATTTGCAAATGCAGTAAATCCTATCCTTAAGAAATGATTTATTTTACTATCCAGGGCGCCATTTAAACTGTATTTCTTAAAGGTGCTATTCGGAATATTGCCATCTTCCTGGATATAACTTCCGGAAAAACGGTAAGTGGTACCAGGACTGCCACCAGTTACTGCCACAGTTGCACCCGCATTAGTGCTTGGCTTCGTTAAAAGACCTACCCAATTGGTGGTTTGATTATTATTTATCTGGCTGAGTTCATTTGAAGAGAATGATGCCGGTGTTCCGTTATTCAAAATAACATCAGTGTACATACTTTTGTAAAACTGTTGCGCCGTTTGCATGTCGGGTAAGTGAGAAGGCCTCTTATTGCCTATATAAGAATCAAGGGTTACTTTAGGCCGGCCGCTTTTTCCTTTTTTTGAAGTGATAATAACAACGCCGTTAGCACCCCGGGATCCATAAATAGCCGTAGAGGAAGCATCTTTTAAAATATCAATACTTTCTATATCCGCAGGATTAATATCTCTTAATCTCCCGCCAACAATTCCATCTATTACCACAAGCGGTTCAGTAACACCGGTGATGGTGTTTTCTCCCCGAATATCAATACTAAAGGGCTGGCCGGGCTGGTTGTTGCCTTTGGTAATAACTACCCCAGGCACCTGCCCCTGCAATGCCTGTGTTGCATTTGTAGGGTTTGCCCTGGTGATATCAGCGGCGCCTATTATGCCAACTGCACCCGTAAGATCTTTCTTTCTTACCGTACCGTAACCGACAACTACTACGTCGCTTAGCTGTTTAACCTCTTCGGCTAACGTGATGGTAAGTGTAGTTTGTTTATTCACGGTAATTGTTTGGTCAACATAACCTGTGTGGGTTACGTTTAAAACAACTTTGCCCTGCGCCGGAATATTAAGACTGAATCTACCATTTTGATCGGTGGTGGTTCCATTATTAGTTCCGTTTTCAACAATACTGACACCCGAAAAAGGATTGCCGGTCTTGTCATCCAATACCTGCCCGGTAATTTTGCGGGTTTGTGCGCTTACTGTTGAAAAAACAGCGCACATAAGCATTGATAGCAATAGAAATTTTTTCATAAAAAGTTTTTTTGGTGGAAAAAGCAATCTTCGTTTTTAGTACCCTTGTTGTGGTTAATTTCTGTTAACAAACTTATATTTTAAACTGAACAACTCTTAATTAAGTTACGGAAACGTTTGCACGCAATTCAGGAATAGTAAGCCGTCCCTGTATTTCACGAATCAAACAATCCGCTATTAACATTCAAGCCGCCATCAACAGTTATGGTGGTGCCCGTTACAAATTTTGAGGCATTACTCAATAGCCACACAACAATCCCGTTCAATTCTTCCGGCTCACCAAATCTCTTAAAAGGAACTTTCTGAAGAACAGGATTTGATGGCTTTTCATTTATGGCTTTAATATCTGTATAGAAATTCCGGTTCGCATCTGTTAAAAACAGGCCCGGAACAATTGCGTTTATTCTTATCGCATCTTTATACCTGCGGCTCAGCTCAACTGCAAACCATTTTGTAAAGGACTCCACTGACGCTTTAGCCATACTGTAGCCCAGTATTTTGCCAATAGCACGCTTAGCTGCAATCGAAGAAATATTTACAATACTTCCCTTTCCTTGGTGTGAAATTGCATTACCAAAAATTTGCGTAGGTAATATCGTTCCCCACAGGTTTACATCCATGGTTGCCTTTAAATCATCGAGGCTCATATTGAAAATATCCAATTCCTTTTCTGCTTCATCGGTCATGCTGCTTCCCGCTGCATTTACCAATCCATCTATTTTACCATAGGTGTCTAATACAAGTTTCCGGGCATTGGTTAAATCATTTCTGTTGGTAACATCCGCACAAAGGGCAATGGCTTTTCCCCCTTCCTTATTAATTTTTGTTGCCCGTTCTTCCGCTATTGCACGATTTCTTCCTAAAATACCTACCGTTCCACCCGCTTCTGCAATGCAGTCTATAAAAGACTTCCCGAGAATACCCGTACCACCGGTAACGACTACCACTTTACCTTCCAGTGAAAATGAATGACTCATTATAATTTTGTTTAAAACGGATGATCGGGCGTTTTAATTAAACAGCCCGATTAATGGAAAATGCCAAACAATCGTCGATGAATTGAAATTGATTACTGTTGTAAACCTGAATTTTTAATCTTTTGCATGAATTTGGATCAAAATTCCCGGATTCGATTGCTCCCACAGATCTTTATTTACGGAAACGTTTTCGGAAACGTGCCTGTACTGCGTTTGGGGCAAACAATAGATATAATCAACAGCAAGGGAAAAACTACGCCCTTGTACTTCCCCTCGGAATAAGCGTAGATTTTAAGATGATTTTTTCGTGAACATTCATCATATTTTTCTTTTCCAGGTAACGGAATAATTGCAAGGCAGCCTGCTTTCCAATCTCGTATGCAGGCTGGGTAATAGTGGTAAGACTGGGACTCAGCAGGGACGATATTTCCAAATTGGAAAAACTGATAATTTTTAATTGCTCAGGTATTTTTATTTTAAGTCTTTCACACACATTATAACTGGCAATAGCCAGCTTTTCAACTGAAGCAAAAATACCGTCAGGCCTGTTTGGCCCTGTAAGCATCTTCGAAATTAATTCTTCATTTTCTGCATTATTATTGGTAAAACGCATTACCAGCCGCTCATCTATACTAATATGATGTTTCTCCAGGGCAGACATATACCCTAACATTCTTTTATTGGAGATCGATAAATACCTGGACAAATCCAGGTATGCAATTTTTTTACAGCCGCAACTAATAAGGTGCTCAGTAGCTGCAAAGCCGCTTTCATAATCGTCAGTGGTAATGTAGCTGCTTTCAATAGATTCGCATATCCTGTCAAAAAAAACGATAGGTACACCTTTACTTTTAAGTTCAATCAGGTGATCGTAATTATTTGTCTCCGATGAAAGAGAAATCATAATCCCGTCGACCCTGCCATTTTGCAGGTGATTGGCGAATCCTATTTCTTTCTTAATATTTTCGTGAGTAAGATAAATGAGTACGTGATAGTTTTTTTCCTGCGCCACGTATTCAATTCCATTGATAGCTAATGCAAAAAAGTTATTGGTGATTTCCGGAATTACCACTGCAATGGTCATACTTTTATGCTTTCGCAGGCTGCTAGCATAAGGGTTAGGATGGTAATTTAATTTCTCAGCCATTTCCCTCACCCTGGTTTTCGTTACATCACTTATCTCATAGCTATCTCTTAAGGCACGGGAAATTGTGCTGATAGATAAATTGAGATTTTTGGCTAGCATTTTAATATCCACACTCATAAGCAATCGATGATTGAAGGTACAAAACTTAATCATGATTTATTTCTTTACCGGTTTTCTATCCGCAAAATAGAAGCAGAAATAAGTTGCAGGCATCACGGGCCGGCGCTACCAAATGCTATGCTGATAAGGCTTTTAGCGGTCGATGATTCTATTGGACCTCGAATTAAATTGCCGGAAACTATTTCCGAAAACGTTTGCGTAAATAGCTTTCGTTGAGGCTGTTTAGATCATTTGCACCAGAAATCTTTTATTTTTAAACGAGTGCCCGCCCATAAAACTGAAAAGAACAGCTACTTCCAAATACTTTGCAGGTTTGCGTAACTCAATTTCTTAATGATGAGTTTTTCTTTTGCATGTAGGGTAATCTTATCATAAGATTTAGAGGGGAAAAATATTTCAGTCATAACCGTTAGTCCGTCATCGGCAAATAATTCAACCGAGCTTACATCTATAATCAACGATAGATTCATGCCATTATTTTTAATGAAACGCGGTGCAACATCTCTGGCAGCGAAATCTTTTTGAAAACTTCTTTTACCTGATTTAGTTCTGTCAATAAAAAATTGGGTGTCGCTTTTATTGTAGCCAATCATTAATTGTTCTCCCATATCATTAGACAGGACCACAGAAAAATCTTCTACAGTATCCATACTTAAGTTAAGTCTGCAGGGAAATTTTACGGCACCTGTTTTTTGATGTAGATCCAAATTCTTATCTACAACAATGTTGCTGACCGTTATTGGATGTTGTTGAATTATATTCAATTCTTTCACCGGCTCAGAAACTACCAAAATGTCTTTACCTACATGTCTCAATTTTAATTCCCGTGGTATTGTCATTGCATTTCGCCATCTAACGGTAGGAACAACATTCGCATATAACCAGTTACTCATCCACCCTAAAAATATTTTTCGGCTGCCTGTATTTGACCAGGTGATTCCGGCATAATCATCGGGGCCATAATCCAGCCATTTTGTGTTGTTATTGGACGTAGTAAATTTATTACCATCAAAAGAACCCACGAAATATTGAGCGCCCGAACCAAGGTTGGGCGCTCCCGGATTTATATTTACAATAAGTATCCAAACCGTTTTACCATTATCGTCCAGTGCAAATAAATCGGGGCATTCCCATACGCCGCCATGTGCACCGATATGCTCTCCAAATTCACTTTCTTTTTTCCAGTTTAATAAATCAGGCGAGGAATAAAACGTTACCCTGTCCTTTGTTGCTAAGGTCATTATCCATTTTTTACCGGGCTCATACCACATCACCTTTGGATCACGAAAATCGGTAATACCAGGATTTTTTAATACCGGGTTATGATTATATTTTTTCCATGTCTTTCCATCGTCATTACTGTAAGCAATGCTCTGGTTTTGGTAATTATTTCTATGCGCTTTTTCTCCAATTGGATCATGACTTGTAAAGATGGCTATTAGCGGAGCATGCCCGTTTTGCCCCAAACCCGAAGTATTGCTTTTATCTACCACTGCGCTTCCTGAAAAAATATACCCCAGGCTATCGGGATATAATGCAATAGGTTGCTGCTTCCAATGTATTAAATCTGTACTGGTTGCATGCCCCCAATGCATGGGTCCCCACACGGTGCTATCAGGATAATATTGAAAAAATAAATGATAAACGCCTTTGTAATACACCATCCCATTCGGGTCGTTTACCCATTTTTCTTTGGGTGAAAAATGGATTTGAGGCCTGTACATTTCATGATAAACATCTTGTGCTCTACCGGTAGATGCAAACAGGATATTTATAAATGCTGTAAGAAAAATTAAACTGATTCGCTTCATCAGAATTTTATATTTGAAACGGTGGAAAAACAAATTATTTAATTGCGCACATCTTTAATTAAACTGCTGGCATATGCGATGGATTTTTTGCTTTCATAAGTTTCGCTTCCAGCTCTTCCAACGGTACACCTTTGGTTTCGGGCATTTTAAAAATTACCCATAATAATTGTAACACCATCATCAACGCAAAGAACAGGAAGATGGGTGCCGCACCAAATCTTGCTGCCATTATTGGAAAAATTGTTGTTATTATTGATGCCAAAACCCAATGCGTGGTGCAACCAAGCGACTGCCCATATGCCCGAACGCTATTGGGAAATATCTCCGAAATAAATACCCAGATAACCGCGCCTTGCCCGATTGCATGAGAAGCTATAAATACAAAAAGCAATAGAGGAACCACCATACCACCTGCATGCCCTGAATAAAATGCATACGCAACGGAGGCTAATGAAATAATGTATCCAACAGAACCTATTAACATCAGTTTCTTCCTGCCAATCCTGTCAATAAGATATAAGCCTGCCATGGTAAAAACCAGGTTTACCAGGCCGATGCCGGCGCTTTGGAGAAAGGCTGCCTGCTTGCCAATTCCCGCAAGTTCAAATACCCTTGGCGCGAAATAAATAACTGCGTTTATGCCTGACAGCTGGTTAAAGAATGCAATAAGGATTGCCAGGAAAATGGGAACGCTAAATCTCTTGGATAAAAACGCTGATAGACTCTCCTTCTGCTGTTCTTCTTCAATTTGTTTGTGCAGCGCAAGAATCGCCTCATCTACACCCTCGGGGTCACTTATTTCCAAAGTTTTGCGGGCAGTATCATAGTCGCCCCTGTGTACCATTAACCACCGTGGGCTCTCAGGAACGAAGAAAACAAGAATACAATATATTAAAGCGGGAATAGCTACAACGCCTAACATCAAACGCCAGCTTTCATCGCCTCCAACCCCTTGTAAAAGATAATTCGAAAGATAGGCTACTAAAATTCCAAAAACAATATTGAACTGGAAGGTAGCAACTAATTTTCCCCTGTTTTTAGCCGGGGCAATTTCCGTGATATACATTGGTGCTACCACGGAAGAGGCGCCAATTGCCAATCCCCCTAAAACGCGGAAGACCATAAAAATATAAACTCCCGGAGCAAGCGCAGAGCCAAATGCAGAGATTAAATAAAATATCCCGATCCAGAGGAGGGTTTTCTTTCTACCAAATTTAGTAGCGGGAATTCCGCCAAAGAGTGCGCCTATTACAGTGCCGTAAAGAGCGATGGCTATGGCTATTCCATGTAGTACATCACTTAATTGCCAAATCCTTTTTATATCCTGTTCGGCCCCGGAAATTACGGCCGTATCAAAACCAAATAAAAATCCTCCGAGAGCAACTACTATGCTCCATAAAAGCAGTTTTCTGTTCATACCAGGCAATTTTGAAAGTCTAAGATATACAATCCGTTTGAGTATTTCACCAGGGCTTTTTTCCATGTATCGGGTAATGCTCACTGTTATATCATTGATATTTCACAGGATTATAGGTAAACGGCCCTCAATGAATTACCTGTACCCGACTTTTTTATTGAATCGTCCGCTGTTATCAACCGGTATGTTAAAAAGTTTTCACTGACCGGTTCGTTTTTGGAATTAAACATCAATAAATTTGATTTTCATCCAAAACTATTTTTTGCTGCTTATGAAATTACTTGTTACCGGCATTTTCATTTTGCTTATATTCTTTGCTCCTTCCATAAATGCCCAACCGTTTTTTGCCGTGTCTGCAGGAATATCTAAAGACCTTAATAATAAAAAAACTTTTTATGCAGCTCCTGTCACTTTTCGTTGGAAGCTCTTTAAGCATTCGGGCTTTTTTATTGAGGCGACTAACGAAATTGGATTTAACCGGCTCACTCACGCAGACGCATACACCGCAAATGCTCAATTGCCCGAACACGTGGTGTTAACAGAAAAGGTAAGGCCCTCAGCCTTTTCCATGGGTATTGGTGGAGCGATAAGACTTTATACCAATAAAAAGAATAACCAGCTAACACTAAATCTTTCCCTGGGCATTTGTGATGAATACTTCGCCATTAGCTACCGGAACTATGATAAAGTAAATTATGAAGTGCTGAACCCCGATGTGGCCAAAGATTTTTCGGGTGTGTATGCTGCCATTGCAGGTGTGTATAATTTTCATAAAAGAAAACAGGATATGTTTATTATGCTTCGCTTACAAAGCCCTTCTTCGGCAGGGCCCGGTGACCGTTATGTTTTATCTTACGATCAAACAGCGCCTGTACAGCTCACTTTTGGATATAACCTTTTTTATAAAAAATTATAAAATGAAATATTTTAATCGCCTCCATCTTTCGTTTATACCGTTGTTTTTTTTAACCACATGCCATTCCTGGAATTTTTATGCTGATCCTGATGACAAGGGGTTAAGCAGGTTTACCTCCCGGGGTTATAATATTGCAACAAGTTATATAAATGGAAGTCCATTCAGGAATATAGGTCTGTATTATCCTTTGTTGCAGAAAGATTCTACCGGCAATTCAATTGATACATTGAAATTCACATGGCCGCTATATCCCAACGATTTGCCGAACAGGTCTGCAGCTTATGATAACATTTCTTTCCTGTTGCCGGTTCCTGCTACATTTACCAAGAACGATTTCCTGACTTTCAATGGGCACAGGTTCGCAAATTCGATACCGGTCATTCTGAGGGAAAGTTCGTCAAAAAGTATTTCGGGAATTGCCAGTTTATATTTTGTTTCAATAAGTGAAAACTTAGCATCCCCGGATTACAGGTATCTTAAGCTATCCGGGCTATTTGACGGGAAAATCGGTGACTCTGTTCTTATTACAAAAGGCCGATTCGATTTTGAAGTTGGTGAAAACGGATTAAACTTTTAAATATAAAGTTATAGGCGTGGCCCTTTCATATTTCCCGCTTCCAGTGTTGGCAACCGCCAAAAAGCTCAATAATTTCGACTGGTTATTCTTTTCTATTTATCCAGGAACTCTTCAATCAAATTAATTGCATTGAACGCTGGCATTTTCCCTTCTTCTAAAGATTCTATGGAACCTAAATAAGTTCCATGGCCGCCCGGGAAAATGGCTAGTTCACTATTTGAAATAGTACGATACATTTCCACTGCATGTTCAACACTGCCCACGTCTTTGGTGCCATTAATAATCAAAGCAGGCGCTTTAATGGATTTTATTTGGTCGTCACTCCAGCCCCTAAATGTCTTCATCCTTTGCACATCCCTGTTGAACATGTTCAGAAGTCCCGCTTCATCATTATTAGTAACCTGTAAATAGGCTTCTCTTAAAACCTGCGGCATATGGTACAGCGTAGCATGGTTAAATCCATCCCAGAATTGAGGAACCACTGCACTTAGTTTATAAAATGCCGATGCAATAATTATTTTATTGATTAAGGCCGGGTAACGAAGGGCGATCTCTATAGTGGTTTGTCCACCGTTACTAAACCCCAAAAAATCTGCTTTTGCTATGTGCAGGTTTTTGCAGAGTTTGGCCACATCGTCTGCATCCTGTTCGAAAGAAAGATAGGCAGGGCGATCATTGGTACGCCCGTGAGCCTGCAATTCCATGGCGATAACCTGGCGATGCTTTGCAAGTTCCGGTATTATATTGCCAAAGGTGGTTTGTATGGTTGAACCGCCTCCGTGAATGAGCACCAGCGGCTTCCCGGATCCATATATTTCATAATACATAGTAAGGCCATTCACTTCAGAGTAACCACTGTTGAATTGCAAACTGTCGTTCATTGTTATTGTTGTTGTAGTTAAATTAATCCTTTACGTGTTATTGCCGGGTGCAAAAATCGACCTGGAATATTGAATAAGCAATATTATGGCAGTTTATTTTTCTTTTCGGGTTGGCTACAGGTTTCCAGGCTTTCAATAATTGTCAATACTAATATAAGATGCTACTTCGCCATTACAAAGTTTGCAGGTTCTTTATGTGATTTTTTATAGATGCCGCTTTGCCATACACTCCAAACATAAAAAGATCGCATTGCTTTTTAATGTGCCGGCTTCTATGTAATGTGTAATGGTTTATTGGTCGCATTCATCTTCTCACGGAGTACTTCGTTAATAGGCTGTCCTAATTCTTTCAGCCGGTGAATGTGTGAATAAAATGCATTCAGGAAAGACGGTTTTAAATTATAAATAAAGCCGAATTCTTTTGCCGTTTTTTCAACTATGGGAGCAATCTTTCTGTAATGGATGTGGCTGATATTTGGAAATAAATGATGTTCAATCTGGAAATTCAATCCTCCAACATAATACTCAAGGAAAGCATTGTTTCTTGCAAAATCTGAGGTAGTACGTAATTCGTGAACCGCCCATTCCCTGTCAATAATGCCTTCTGCATTTGGCAACATCTGCTCCGCACCTTCCACTACGTGTGCCATCTGGAAAACGGTACTTAAAATACACCCGGCCACCCAATGCATCACAAAAAAGCCAAGCAAAACCTGCAACCAGCTGAAAGGCGTAAATAGAACAGGAAGTCCAATGAAAACAAATAAATAAAGGATTTTTACAATTACCATTTTAAGGTATTCAGCAACAGGATTAACATTGTATTTACTGGTAATGCCCACCTTGTTAAATTCCAGCAGTTGCGTAAAATCATTGATTAATTTAGAAATAGTCATCAATCCATAGAAAAAGAAAGCATGAATGTATTGATACCGGTGGATCTTTTTGAGGGGTGCATACTGAGACAAGCGGATCGGGCCTTTTGAAGCTATATCCTGGTCGTATCCTTCAACATTGGTATAGGCATGGTGCAGGAAATTATGTTGTATTTTCCAGTTGAATACATTACTCCCTAATAGATACATAGTTCCACCCAGGAGTTTGTTAACCCATTCTTTTTGCGAATAAGATCCGTGAACTGCGTCATGCATTACGCACATTCCAATCCCGGCCATACCTGCACCAATTAAAGCCACCATCAGTAGGGCTAACCACGCATTCATCGGCACTACAAACAGTAATACAAAAGGAATAATATAAAGTGATAGCATTACAATTGTCTGTATTACCAGCCTTGCATTGCCCTTTATGGAAATTCCATTGTCCCTGAAATAATCGTTAACATTTTTTCTTACAGCGAGCGCAAATTCCTTTTGCCGGGCATCACTGCCAATAAATTTCATAGTTTTCATACACCTTTAATTACATAGCATAAAATTATCGAGAAGACAACATTTTGGGAATGATTATGATCAGAAAGTAAGATGATAAAAAGCAATTTCGAGCCGTGAGGAATAACGTTTCGTCCTGCCAGATTTAATAAGACGGCTTTAAATTGTAATCTTCTTAATAGTTCCCAACATCAAACGTTCTACAACGAATATTTTATGTAATATAAATATGCTTATTGTTTAGCTTGCTCACCAGGTCCTGAAAAATCTCTTCTCACCTTTTTCAATGATTGTTATCAGTTAGTTTAATGATTCTTGTCATTTTAGAGGGTTAGTTTCCATTATAATTTCACAGGGTTTTTATCTCCCATTCCTCAATTAAAATATAGGGGGATGTTTTATAATTCCCTGCCACAGGAAAGAAATATTCATTGCTGTCCCTATTAAGATCAAATAACTGTCAGGCATAGCTACGTTTTATTACATTTTAAATTATTTATCATGAAAATCATTACATCAAAATGGCTGCAGCATTTGTGTTTGCTGGTCATTTCACAATTGATCGTTACTTCTGCAATTCTTGCCCAGGGGTTTTCTCCTGCTGTGCAATTAAGATTGCAACATATAATTGATAGTTTTCAGAATAACCCCGCCAACCCATTTGTTGGTGGAATGTCTGTAGCTATAAAAGCAGATGGCCTTGCCCTGTGGCAAGGCGCAACGGGTTATGCGGCCCGCAACGTCGATGAACAAAACAACCTGTTGCCCGGTGGTACTCTTTTTACTACGGGTATGCTTTCCCGTATGTATAGTGTTACAAAAACATTTACTGCACCACTGGTGCTTGAATTGGCAAAAGAAGGATTCTTTAGGCTCGATGACCCCGTTAGTAACTTTATCCCCATGCAGCTAATCAACCCGGGGCTTAACCCGAATGTGACGATTCGCCAGTTGCTGGCACATGAAAGTGGTTATTCAGACTATACAGATGAATACATGTTGCAGGTCGCTGTCGCATTTCAGCCCACCCATGTATGGACTGCATTTGAAACCATCAGTTTTTGTCACCAGATTAATACGCCCGGTGCAGAACGCAGGTATAGCAGTACCAATTACATTATGCTGGGGGCTATTATTGAAACGGTGACTCACAAGCCAATTGAGCAGTATTACAGGGAACGATTTTTTACTCCGCTGGGTCTCTCCTCAATGTATTTGGGAGGAAGAGAGCCGCAGGATGGTCATGGTGTATTGGTAGCTCCTCATGATAATCTTAGTCCGTTCAATCCTATTTTTCAATTAACCGGTCAGCCAACATTTCCCGATGCTTACACAAATATCAGCCGCTTCCCTTCTACTGCCATTGTATCTCTTGCTTTTAGTGGCGGCGGAATTGTTACTAATGCCGCAGACATGGCAGAATGGGGCAATTCACTTTTTGGCGGAAGAGCTACCAGCCAGGACATCCTGGATACTATGTTGAAATCAATTTCTCCAACACCTGACGATGGGGGCGATTTTCTCGGCTATGGACTATGGACCAATAAGAAAATAAGCGCTACTGATTCCTTTGTTATGCATAATGGTATTGCTCCCGGTTACAAAGCGCTAATGGCATATCAGCCTGATCGGAAGATGACCATTTCTATCCTAACGAATTATTTTGGTTGTGATCCTTACGCAATTGCTAAAAAATTGTATGAAGCATTGCCGAATTTCTTGTGCGGCAACGATAACCGCAAAGAATGGAAAATACTTCTTTGCTACAAAGGAAATGATATATGTGTCGCAAGACAGGCAGCGCCTGAGCTGATCAAAAAGGGTGCGTGCCTTGGTTCATGCGCACAGCAACCACCTGCAACAAAAAACATCAGTGCAGTTAACGGCGATGAACAAAAAAGAATAAAGGAGGAAGGAACTTTCACAGTTTTCCCCAACCCGTTTACCAGCCAGGTAACGATACAATTTAAAGTAGCGCAAAGCGGAATGGTGAATTTGCAGTTGTATGATCTGAATGGCAGATTGGTTAAGCAACTCTTTTCAGGGAACATGCGGGAAGGAATGATGAAACAAATAACACTTCAGTCTTTAGGATTGCCGGGGGGCACGTATAGCTGCCGACTCCAAACTACTGCAGGCTCAAGCCAACGCATTTTAGTGTTGAATAAATAACAGGATAAAGATGAAGATTTTATAAGATTTATTTTATCAGCAACGTCCTTTTTTAAGGACGTTGCCTTATTTATTGGCTTCATTTTAAAATCATCTACTCCTACCCCTGGCCGTTAGTCCTCAACAATTAAAACCCGAGTGAAAAAAAAATGAATATAACTAGTTGCATAAATTTTTGGTGATATAAGCCGTATATTTAAATTCCGTTACTCAAGCCTGGGGTTAAGGAGCGACTTCATGCACACATGTATTTAATGTAATGGAGTGCCACACGATATCAATACCAAAGTCGGCTGCTTTTTCTGCTAGCTTTTTTTTTGCGCTTCGGGTGAAAGGCACCCCGTCTGGCTCCGGCAAACTGATTTGTGCAGCGGGCCTTGATATTCCTAAAAAGCCCCCAATTAAGGGGGCCTGGTATCTAAATACTATTTAACTTATTTGCAACCCAACTTAGCGCAGCCTGCTTTATCCGAACACGCAGGAGTGCAAACTTTTTGAGTGCAATTTTTACAGCTCTTTTGTTTGCCATGCCCAGAAGGCGCAGCCATTGATGCAAGCGATAAACTACCTGCAATGGCCAACAACCATATCTTTTTCATGATGTATTTTTTGAGTGAATGAATATTGTTTCTCTTACCGGTTAAGCAACAACCGGGGGCCGCCATACTTCCTTGCCAACACCTGGCAATACGTTTGCTTTTAAGGAAACAAATTCCCTGTTATGTTGAGCTACAGGGACACTGGTATTACTTATAGAATGACATGTAAAAAAATTGCCTAACGGGCAATTGAGGCAATTACTTCCGTCGCAGGTGGTAACCGGTTTATTGTTGTTTTTTTTATGGCATTTCATTTTTACCTTACAACACATTGTTTTATCGTTATGCCTACTGCCAATTGCTAACGGTATTTTTACCAGTTCAGCGGTATAAAATAAAATAGATAACAATATTATAATAGCCGGCAATTTCATTAATATGAAAATATATAAACGTTCGCGAAACTCCAAACCGCTTATCAAAGTACCTGCTTAATACCTATAGGCATAATAAAAAAGTATTTCTGAGAAATGGGCTACGGTTATGCAATAGCTGGTTTTCCGCTACAACATAAAAAGACTATCAGAATAGACCGGCTGCGGTATGGGACAGCAGTCCCGAACTATTTAATAATCTACGTGTAAATTGGGAATCACGTACATAGGAGGCTCACTTTAGAGTTCGTACTTTCCGCCAGGAAGTTATTGCCCCTGTATCCCGCTTTATTGTGAGTAAATCTTTAGGTAGGCGCTTTAGAACGCCGCTAGTATTGCCCCTGGCGCTTTCAGGTTTAAACTTCAATAGTACCCGTCTTAACTTTGCCGGCCCGCTTGTAACTGGCAATAATAACACCACCCGGTGTAACAATACTCTCTGTTAATGTAAATGCTGCCGGAATGGTTCCATTCGCAAAAAGCTTTTTTCCCTTGCCCAAAGTCAAGGGGTGAATCTTCAGCCTGAGTTCGTCTACAAGGTCATTCTTAAGCAGCAACTGAATGAGCTTGCTGCTACCCCAAACCTGGATGTCAGCGCTTTTTGAACTTTGTTTGCCGGCTGGCAGACTTTTAAGTTTTTTGATGTCAGACACGCTCTTTATTACTACCGAGTTTTTCCACCCCGTAACTAACGGGTCCGATTTTTTCAGATTTTTGGAGAACACATATTTTGTGCCTGCATTAATACCTGGCCAAAAGTCTCCATGTTCTGGCCAGTAACCGGCCCAAATCTCAAATGTTTTTTTGCCCAAAAGATAATCTGCTGGTTGCAGTTCTTCCTGCACCACCTTACCATAAACTTCGTCACCATAAGGTTCAGTCCAGCCGCCATATTTAAAACCGCCTGATGTATCTTCCTTAGGGCCGCCGGGTGCCTGCATCACGCCATCCAAAGTAATCATAGATAAGACAATTATTTTTCTCATGTTATTTATGCCCTGCTTACCCGCAGGTAGGTTTAAAAAATTTCTTCACCATCCGTTTTCTTAAGATACAAATCTCGGCAATAATTATCGTGCTATTGTACTGAAAACGCGACAATCTAAGCGGCCGGATACGACAAGTATTGATAAACCGCGTAAACAGATGGAATTGTCGATATAGCATTTTCTGACTCACGATAAAGCCTGCCGTGCTGAAAATTAATATCGTTCAGCCCATACCGTTAGCCTGGATGAAAAATATAGATGCCATTATATACAAACGATGAATATCCTTTCATAACGAATATCTCTTCCTGGTTACTCATAAATACTATTCGCCTTTTATCAAAAAAACTATCAAGTAATACCTGGAATGAGCGATAATTTTCGGATTACCCGAACAAACCAGGTTACGATGATCATACAACCATTGGAGCAATCGGCAGGGGTAAATCTGTTGTACTGCGGTTCGGGTTACACTAATAAGATGAGGCTTTAATTCTTATTATTTAACTTTATCAAAGGCCAGGCTGCGCTTCCCTGCGGGCGAATATTAAAATTCCCTACCTGTACGCTAGTGATGAGCCCGGGTTATAAGACAAAAAATACTTTACTAAATAAAAGAGCAATATGTCAATTACAAAAGAGTCAGAATTAATGGGAATGACAAAAGCAAGCGAAGCTGTTGCGCTCACTTTAAAAGAAATGAGGAAGTTTGCCAGGCCGGGCATGACCACAAAGGAATTAGACAACTATGGCGCACAAATCCTTAACGACATGGGAGCTACATCAGCACCTAATTTAACGTACGGTTTTCCCGGGTATACCTGCATAAGTGTTAATAATGAATTTTGTCATGGTATACCATCTCACAAAAGAATACTTAACGAAGGTGATTTAATTAATATCGACGTGTCAGCAGAATTAAATGGCTTTTGGTCGGACAACGGAGGCTCATTTGTCCTGGGACCGGATGTACACCAGCACCAAAAATTGATTGAGGCATCAAAACAAATTTTATATAAAGCAATATATAATATAAAAGGTGGGGTTCGCATTGCTGACATTGGGTTCTTAATTGAAGCTGAGGCTAAAAAAAGAGGTTATAGAGTTATTAAAAATTTAACCGGCCACGGAATAGGAAGAAGCCTTCATGAAGAACCTGGTGAAATAGCTAATTACAGAGATAGATTTAACCAAACAAGATTTAAGAAGAATTCTGTAGTGGCCATTGAAACATTTATCTCAACAACGTCAACCTATGCTAATACTCTAAATGACGGCTGGACGATGGTTGGCAATAACGGCGGTTTTATGGCACAACATGAACATACTATTGTTGTTACTGATGGCGAACCAATTGTGTTGACAGAAATGAATGAAATATGGAATTAAATAATCTAAATTTAAATAACAATCAAAGACAAAAGCCTGCAAAACCCTACTTTGTGGGCTATCAGTAACAATCTTTCAGACTTTCAATGTTCCGCTTTTGTTTATATCTTCATCAATGGTTTTTCAATGAGCTCACCTTAGGGCTGAACAGCATAATTCCAACATACCGGAAGTCCTGACGTTAGCTACAGCGCAACAAAGCATCAGAAAACATGAGCAATGCAAATGGGCAAGAAGAAACCAGGCTGAATGAGACAGCCAGGCTGGAAGCATTCAGCGATGCAGTGTTTGCAATTGCCATTACTCTTTTAGTGTTGGAATTGATACAGATGCTGCATGTTCAGGTTGGAGAAAGTTTACTTCAATTTTGCCTTCATCATTGGGAACCATTTCTTGCATTTTTAATTGGCTTTCTAACCATCCTCATCTGTTGGATAAATCATCATCACGTATTTACCTACATAACAAAAACCGATAGCAAACTTCCCTGGGTGAATGGTTTCGTATTACTAATGATTACATTCACTCCCTTCCCAACTGCACTGCTTGCCGAATTTTTAAAAACGGATGGCAAATTTGCCGTAGCCATTTTTGGCTTCAATTATTTTATGATTGCAGTGGCCTCGTATTGGCTCTGTGCTTATTCATACAATAAATTTCTTATAGGCGGTAACAGGGAGCTTTTTCATTTCATCAAACTAACGTACGGCTATAGCATCATCTATACACTTGTTGCTTTTATTGTTTGTTTCATTTCTATTCCGGCAGCAATCGTTCTTTATGTAATATTGTTTTGTGTATTTGCTTTCCCGAAGGAATTTGCAATAAAACTCCAAAAAAGAAAACAAAAAAAATCAAGAAAATCGCGTCAAATCAAAAGACGTGATTGACTATGCAGATGGTATCCTTTTTCAATCTATTTTTTCAGTTGTTTCTTTGCTTGTTTTATAAACATTCGGATCAAAAAGCTCCATATACAATTCTGGTTTTGGCAATTTAATAAAGCCATACTTTTCATACAGCCAATCTGCTGTTGAAGTAAGCAAAATCCAACGTCGTAATCCTTGTAAGTCAGGATGACCCATTACGGCTGCCATTAGTTTTTTTGAAAGCCCTTGCCCGCGATAATTGTCTAAAACATAAATGTCACCTAAATAGGCAATAGTTGAAAAATCAGAGATCACTCTTGCAAACCCGATTTGTTTGCCCTTATGAAATAGTCCGAAGTTTAGTGAGTTTTCAATAGAAAGTTTTACCCTTTCAAAAGGAATATTGTCGCTCCATCCTGAATGCTTTGATAGAAAGTCGTGAATAGCCACCACGTCCATTTTAGTTTTGTCAGTTGTAATAAAAAAATCTCCAAAAGAATGTTCAGTCATTTTCTTTTCAGTTTTCTTTGTTCTGTTTTATTATTTATTGCTTTACAAGCCACCTTCGGTTCGGATTTCACGAAACATTTTTCTATTCCGATTTGTGAGACATGAACCTTGAATAATTTAAATTCTGCGCCCCAACAAAAATAATTTACACAGGCCGGACTTTTTTGTATATCTTTTCTTTTTAACTGCCACTACAAAACTTTTTACACTGCAATAAAATGCAGCAAATAAGTTGCCTGATCTATGAAGCCCCTTGTCATCATTTATGGTGGCCAACCATACAGCAGATAAAATACCCTTGCCTGCTGCAAATGATAAAATAAAAACGGGCGCTTATCTCGTAAGTGCAGGCCATTGCAACGGATGCCATACACAGGTCGATCGAAAAATATTGGATTTTAAAAATGATATGTATCTCGCTGGGGGTTCACTTTTTAAACGTGATAACTTTACGGTAAATTCAGCGAACATAACACCTGACAGCGCTACAGGCATCGGGGCCTGGTCACAGGAAATGTTTCTTGCTAAGTTTAAAAGCTACCGCGATCCGAAAACATATGCTTATGCGCCGGGCAGGTATAACACCATCATGCCATGGACTATTTTGTGTAACCTTACTGATGGTGACCTCAAAGCCATTTACGCTTACCTCCGCAGCATAAAGCCTGTAAAAAACAAAGTAGATAAGTGGCCGCAATAAAACTTTTGTGCTTTACCGTTTTCCTTTATGCCTGGGCGTTATGTTGAGTGTTGTAGATTAACGAGGATGCCTATGTCCAGGTGTCATGAGACACGAAACTGAAGCTTTTATTGTTTCGTGTGCTACCCAATCAAGGCAATAGTTTAAAATTAGTGATGTTACTATTCCAATAGTAACAATTTTAAAATGGGTACGATTTATGTGCCTGCTTTAATTGTCTAAATTATCATTCACACAAAGACACGGGGGAAACTAAATGAAAACTTTTACCTGTGCATAAAAATAAACAATGAAAATATTAATGGTTTTAACATCGCATAGCGAATTAGGGAATACCGGGCACAAAACCGGTTTTTGGATAGAAGAGTTTGCGGCTCCTTATTATACATTTAAGGATGCAGGCGCAACTATTACAATAGCTTCACCCAAAGGCGGGCAACCACCTATCGATCCAAAAAGCGCTGAACCCGCCAGCCAGACGGATGCCACCCGGCGTTTTGAAAAGGATAAAGAATTGCAACAATTATTGGCAAACACAAAAAAGCTATCAGAAATTTCAGCAGGAGATTATGATGCTGTATTTTATCCCGGCGGACATGGCCCATTGTGGGATCTTGCCACTGATGCAGACTCAATCCGGTTGATTGAAACCTTCTGGAAAAATAATAAACCTGTGGCCGCTGTTTGTCACGCACCTTCAGCTTTACTGAATGTAAAAGATGAAAATGGAGTGCCCCTTGTAAAAGGTAAAAAGGTAACAGGGTTTACCAATACAGAAGAAGAAGCTGTTCAACTAACCAATGTAGTGCCCTTTTTACTGGAAGACGAATTGAAAGGCAAGGGTGGTATTTATTCAAAAAAAGAAGATTGGGCCTCGTATGTATTGCAGGATGGGTTATTGATTACCGGACAAAATCCGGCCTCCTCCGAAGAAGCTGCCAAACATTTGCTTGCAGTTTTAAAAAATAACAAGGTTTCTGGCAAACCGGTTTAATGACTACAACGCCCGTGCAATAGCTCAAAGTTTACAGCCTGGGCTTTGCCGGGCGTTCTTGTGCCGGCAGATGGCTCTTTCTGAAGCTTCATAATTGATGTGTTGAAATACTGCAGTTACATTTTTGCGCTTTACTTACCCAAGCGTACTTATGCCTTCCCAAAATCATCCCATGCCCGGGTTCGTCTCACGAACACTTTTCTATTATATTTAATTTTTATTTACCCTTATCATTTGGATTATTTAAATAATAGCATATCACATCAGGATCTGTCTTATCAGGTACATTCGAATTCCTGAAAGAGAATCCCTCCAATAATTTTATGGAACGCTGATTATCTTTATGAAAGAAAGCCTCAATTTTTTGGACTCCAATTGTATTGAATGCGTAATCAATAACTTTGTCTGCAGCCTCCTGCATTATTCCTTGTCTTTGAAAGTTTGTCAAAAGTTCATAACCGATCTCACATTGCTCAATTTCATCTGAAAAGCCGAAAAGACAAATTGTGCCAACCAAGTCGCTTTCGCCACTATAAGTTATTGCCCAATATATAGAGACATTTTTATCAATATTATCATTAACAGCATTTATAAATTGCCTTGCGTCATCAAGAGTACCAGCTATTTTTCTGTCAAGAAATTTATTTATTTCAGTATCAGAACGTAGCGTGAAAATTGCTTGTTCGTCATCAGTTACCAATTGTCTAAGCGTAAGCCTTTTCGTTGTTAAAACAGGAAAAGGTTTGAAAGTTGTATTTAGCATTCTGTTATTTTAGCTTGTTAGAAATCGTGGTCATCATTGCCTGGCCGCTAACTTTAAAATATACAAAGTTTCTACCCCTCCAACTCGCGTATATTTTTTTAAAAAATCAATTATTAATACATTAAAATTAAACGAAAGTTTTAAAACTTTTGCAAATACAACCCCCAGTTGCACTTAGTGTGCTCGTAACCGTTAGTTACGCTATTCTTGAGTTTGCAACTAAGTATTCATGAATATTAAATCTATAAACAAAAATTCAATCTTAATAAGTCCGCATGGTTTGCCCTAATAATAATCTCTGGCACTCCTATAATATATTCCTCTGCTTTTTCTACAATGCCTGCATTACAGGTTGTATGAATGTATTCCGGTTTTTGCCCAACAAATGCTTCCGTATAAATTATTTTTGGTTGATTATCCTGTATCCAAAATTGGTATGAATGGTTTCTGCTATTTTGCTCCCCTGCTTCTTTAAATGTTTTTAACATCCCTGCTTACCGGCAGGCATTCTCTGCGGCTTTCGCCGGGATGTTCTTTTATTGTCTTTATAAATTGTTCGCTCGTATTTTTTTTAAAATATATCGCAGAGGCAGACTTTTGAGGGTAACACTTTCTATTATTACGGACGAGCCCATTAAGCTCATAACCTAAATCAATATGTATCCTTCCATTGAAGCATTCTTTAAAAAGAATTGATAATCGATCCAGATAAAACCTTTGTCTCCCCAGGAAGTGCCCCATGAATTCATAACCAAAAAAGAATTCCTGGTATCATCATATCCGCAGATTACCATTGAATGTAATTGTTCCAAAGGCCCACATCTGTCTTTCCAGATGAAAGGAGGAGTTATTTTGTCGAATCCTTCATCTGTTGTGATAGAAAAAATAACCGGCTTTTTTTCGAATATTGCTCGTTTCAATAATATTAGATTATGAGGATCTATCCATTTCCAATCTTTTATTTTATAGTTCCCGGCGTAGCGGCATTGTGTACTGTCGGGCTGAGTTAAATAATCATTTGCATTATAAGGCATGCAGTTTAATGGACAAGCTCCTTTGGTCTTAAATAATTTGAAATTGTCAATAAGGGCGGTAACACCAGATTTGCTCTTAGGCAGCTGGTTATATATGAAAGCGGGGCTTAAATTTTCACTGTCACTATAAGGCTTACCTGTTATACGGTGCATGTAATAACTACCTGCCCCGTAAACAGCCGCCCATGTACCGCAGGAAGATTGCTTTCCCTGGTCGCCGGGCACGGGCATATCAAGCGTTACGGCAGGCGGTAATGAATTAGTAGCCGATGTATAAAATTTGGTGGTATCAGTAACAGCTAATCCTGCATCAACCCAGTCACCAATTATGCTCATGGGGTTATTAGAGAAACCACTGATAGTTGTTTTGTTTTTATTATTAAAGACATTCTGACCTGGCAAAAAAGACACTGTAAGCATTGGGAAAGAAAGAAGTATTGCCAGGTTTTTAAGTCCCATAGATCGGTTTGGTTTTTCTTATTCGCTACCGAGGTGTTTGCAGGTTTTCATTAACGGATATCAAATCATTAACGGATATCGAATCTTAAAACGAAACGGGCAAGACGAGTATTGTATTCGTCCTTAAAAAAATTTAAGATGAGGAGAGATGGAAATTAGAGGGATGCTTCTTCTCCAACGATTTTAACGTTTATCAAGTTTTCCCACATTGTGCCTGGTAAATACTAAAGTGTAGAATTTATCCCGGTTTGAGAAGAAGTACCGGAAGGAAGGTATCCAAATGGGGATATTCAAAAACAATAAATATTCTACCTGGGAAAACAATAAATACATGAATTTAACAACTTCAATTTCTTTTAAAAAAAGAGTATGGTAACGACTTGCAAACCATATACAAAAGCTTGTTATCCTTTGCATTTTTTTGCGGTAGCTTACTGTAACCATTCCCCCGGCTCATAAAATATAATACCGTTGTGGCATAACAATTGATTTTAATAGCATATTAAATTGTTAACCAAATTTTATTTTATGAAACACTTAATTTTATCCTTATTCTTATTAGGAAGCCTTTTTTCAGGGTATGCTCAAAATGATACCACGAATAAAACACCGGCAATGCGGGATACAACTCCGGTTACTAATAATTCAACGACTAACAATAATATCATGGCAACTGATAGTACCGGTAGCGTAAACAACAGTATACAAAACGACAGCACGGCAGCTATGAACACGATGAAAACCGATAGTACCGGTAGCGTAAATAACAGCGTGCAAAACGACAGCACCGCAACTATGCACACGATGAAAACTGATAGTACCGGTAGCGTAAATAACAGTATGCAAAACAACAGCACTGCAACTATGAAAACTGATAGTACCGGTAGCGTAAATAACAGCCCCGTGAGCCAAAGCAATATGAATAGCTCTAGGAATGACAGCACTCAAATGAATTCATCTGCAAATACAAATTCACAGAATACTTCTTCCGGCATGATTACTAATAGCCAAAATGTGCAGGGACAACCCGGCTATGCTTCTCTTCCTATGTTGGAAAGTTATGTACCAGCGGACGTTGTTTCCAAAATAAAGTCAAAATACCCTACCGTTTATGATATCACTGCTGTTAAACACGGTGCGGATCAAACGGCATATGCCATAAGGCATCTCGATAATGGAGTATATCAAACTGAAATAATAGGTGAAGACGCTAATACCGTTCAATAACATTTTTTGTAGAAATAAATTGCTCAGGGTCTCCGATTAAAACGGGGACCTTTTTTATATATAGAAATACCCACATATATTATACCTTTTGGGTCCTGGCCTATTATCTGTAGTTCTTATTTTCTTACGTCAGAACCTCAGATTAACTATGGGCTTGCTGCTATACTTCCAAATGGGACAAGCTTAACCCGATAATATGTGTTATTGCTTCAAGGTTTGCAGTTTTATTTTTATGGCACAGGTATGGCCAGCGCACTTTGCTCAGCTACCAAACCTGCGCCAGCGTTACTTTTTAATAGTCGAAGAAGCGGGAAAGATACTTGCGCGAACAGCGGGGGACAAGTGTAACTAAGGACTTACAAAAATTAAATCTATAACAAAAATTCAATTTCAATGAGCCCGTATTGCTTGCTATAATAATTCCCGGGACTGCTATAAATATATTCAAAGTATATCCCTAATTATTTAAACCTTGTACGAGATGGCCACGATAAAAGTATTTTCTTATTGAAACATCCTAAGGCCAGCATGGGGGTTGTTACCGCTGCAATGTTTATGCATTTTCTAGTTGGGGCATTACAGGAATAAGCCCATGCTTAGCCATTACCAGTTTTAATTTTCCGATATCAGGAGGGCCGCCTGCATTTACTATTTCAGCCACTTCTTTAAAGAAGATAGGGCCGATCAATGCCGGGGTAATTACTGCCAGTCCTTTGGCATCTTCCTGCTTAAAATTGTTGAACCCGTGAACAGCACCACGCGGAATAAAGCACGTTTCACCCGGCGCAATGTCAATAGGTTTGCCATCTACTATAAAAGTCATATCGCCTGCTAATCCATAAATAGTTTCATCAAAATGCTCATGATAATGCGGTATGGGCACTTTTGCGCCGGCTGGTACTGTAAATTCAAACATGGCTGTAGAACCATTGGTGTCTGAGGCTTCCAGCAGAAATTCGATAGTAACCTGGCCTGCTTTAATTGTTTCTCTTTTCATAATAAAAATTTTTTATGATGCTAAGCTACCTTGTTGAAACTGCAAAGTCCTTGATTTGAGATAAGAAGCTATTTGCCGGCAATTTTTTTTCTGATACGACTTAATGTCTCAGGCGTCATAGACAAATAGGCTGCAATATGATAGAGCGGTATCCGTTGCAATAAGGGCGATTCTTCTTTTATAAACCGCAAATATTTTTCTTCGGGAGTTTCAACAGTAGCCTCCGCTAGCCTTTTCTTCAACATAAAATTCGTATCCTGCTGTGCCCTTATAAAACCTAAAGTAAAAGATTTAACCTGGCTTATGGCATATATCCAGTTCTTCTGATTGATGATCTGGAGTTTACTATCTTCAAGGGCCTGCAGGTTTAATTCTGTGGGCTTATTATCCAGGAAACTTACCAATTCGCTGCACCACCCGTCTTCCATCTTAAAATAAATAGTACGCTCTTCACCGTTATTATTAATATAGTATTGCCGCAGGCAACCCTTCTCTATAAAATAAACATGCCTCGCCACCTGTCCGGATTGAAAAAGGTGTTCGTTTTTTTTTACCTCTAATGGTTCAAATAATTGAATAAGCCTGGCGCAATCTCTATCAGGCACTTTATATACCTGTTTCAGTTGTGTCAACAGTGGGGAAACTTCCATATGTCTTTTTCGGTTTGGTCTCGCAGTTTAAAATTACTGTTTTGTGCCAATAAGTTAAAAGTTGCGCCCTTCTCCCTGGTTTGTGGCACATGAACCTCCCTAAAGCGACCTACAGCAGTTGTGTTTTTGTTTGAAGGATGCTAAGGAAAGCTGGGGATAGCAGTCCCTAATTATTTAAACTTTGTATAAGATGGCCAGATAAGAGGATTTGTTTATTTGAATATACTCAAGCCAGCATGGGGGGAGGCGGAAACTAAGTACAGCGGTGTTTTTGGTCACAAGACCAACAACGGCGGCAAGATAAGGACTTTTTTTATTGAAACATTCCTATGGCAGCATGGGCTTTTAGTTACCCCGAACTTCCCTAAAATTGGCACACTTGGATTTCCACTTTGTTGCTTTCTGTCGATCATACGAAACATTTATTTCCCAAGTTGGTTCATTTATGACAACATTTTCAAAAGAATTGTCAATTGTTATTAAAAGTTCATCAAAAATTATTTTTCTTTCATGAATTAGACGAGCGTTTCCTGTATAAAAAAGTTTTAATCTATTTCCTAAAATTTTCTTTAAATCTCTTTTTGGCGGAAGTAATTCATGTTCGTTCATTTTACTACCCCTATATAAGAAGGTGTAATAATTAATAGCCAGTCCACTCACATTGGACAAAAAACGAGTTTCTTGCTGCCTATTAAATACATAAACATCAGTGATAATTTTTGGTATTGCAAACAAATTCGAAAAAAGTGTTTCAATTTCAGCATTAGAATTAAATTGCTGGTAAGATACATTGCACTTGTGATTGGACAGGAGTTCCAACTTAATCCAGTGCATGTTTACTGGTGCGCCTTTGTTGACAATTAGTAAGGCGGGAATTTTTCTTTGCAAATTAGTTACATCATCATAGACTACCGGAATCAGTACAGAAATGTTACTTTTTGTTGCTATTTCAATAAACTCTTCTCTCAAATTATTTTTTTCAGTAGTCGTTTCTATTCTTAATCTACCAGTATCAGATAATTCGGTAATTAGGGCTTCAAATAAAGCCGTATCTGAAATTGACTGTTCCAAAAAAGCAATATATTTTTTTGAAAAACAAATTTCATTAGTACCATTATAAACGATGTCGAATACTTTTTTATGGGCTGAAATATTTTTAAAATTGAAACAGAGTTCCAATATATCAATATTAGGTAATACTATCATTATAATAACTGTTTTACAAGAGAGTAAGATGTGTCAAAAAAACCTTTAGGAAATATGGGTTCTAACTTTCCATCAGATAATATTTTATGTTCTGTAATTTTAAACTTTAGTGGTTCCCTCTTAAAATAGTGTATTGTAATATCTTCTGGCTTTAGGCCAAATTTTTTCAATTTTACTAAAACTTGAAGTTTCCTTATTATATGCTCACTATGGGTTTCAATAAAGTATGTATTTTTTGACCCCAGGCTTAACAAAGTCTCAATAAATTTGGCTTGCAAAGATGGGTGTAAGTGAACTTCTGGCTGTTCAATAAGAATAGTTTGCCCTTCTTTTGTATAGTGTTCAGATAACAAGGCTTGAAACAAAATGGGAATTTGCAACGATACTCCATACCCTACATCGGTGATGTTAGACCAAAAATCTTTTGTCTTTACATTTAAGGCTAGTACAGGTAGTTGTTTATCTTTAATAATACTGACTTCGTCAGCAATGCCGAACTCTTTAATAGTTTTATTAAGTAAATCTACTCTCTCTTTATATTGTTTTTCTGTTAAAGTTTTATCACTTAATACATTGATGAATTTTTCAATATCAATAAGTTTGTAGGTTGCTTTTTTATCTTCTTGAAAATAAAATCTTTTTGGCGATGTTCCTATCGGGTTAACAAACCTGATTTTTTCAATTTGTCCTTGTATATAATTTTGAAAAACTAATAGAAAGGCTATTGAATAAAATACATAGTCAGAATTTGCACCAAATTGTTCTTGACATTTAACTCTGAATTCAGAATCGACTAGTGTAAAAAAAGCTTCTTTGAATGAAGTACAGTTTTCAATTAAACCAACTTGATTTTTAAAGCTAAATTTTAAGTCACAAACTAATTGACGAACATTATCATCATCCTTTCCCTTTCTTTGAATTATTTCTAACGTACCCAACGAGTCATTTATAAAAACAGTCTTTATTGTACTATGATCATTAAGCTTGGAAGAAAATTCAAAAGCAATATTAGTAACGGAGTCCTTATAAGCGTTTAGAATGTTTTTTATTTCTGTAATTCTAGTCTTCGTACTTTCTTTTTCTATGAGATTGAGAAAATTCAAGAAATAGTCAAAATATTTTTCACCACTTGCAAAACCTATTCCTATCTTCTTGTTTTTTTTTCTATAGTAAACCACTTCCTCATAATTCCCTAAATCTGTAAAATCCCCAGTAAGTTTTAAATTAACTTCAGTTGGAGAGTCAATAGTTTGCTTTAATGCCAAAAGTAATTTTAGCAGAGAACTTTTTCCTCCGCTGTTTTCGCCAATTAAAATATTGATTTTAGAAAAGTTGAAGTTTTGTTTTTGAAAACTTCTGTAATTATTTACTGTTAAATTGAACATTGTACTAAAAATTAATAACTAAAGTAGGTAAAATTAAATAGCCTTCAAGTTTTTAGAGTGTTTCATACCCTGACCGCTAACTTCAAAAAATACGAAAGTTTTCTACCTCTTCAACTAGCCTATATTTCTTTAAAAAATTAATTATTATTAATCCATTTTAAAAATAATCGAAAGTATTAAAACTTTCGCAAATACAACCCCGTTTCACTTAGTGTGCTCATAACCGTTAGTTTCGCTATCCTTGAGGTTGCAACTAAGTATTTATGAATATTAAATCTATAACTATCCCCATGTTCGTGGCACATGAAACTGAAGCTTTATTGTTTCGTGTGCCAAGCAAGGCCTTAGCTACCAGACCTGCGCCAGCATTACCTTAGCTTTTATGTCAGCAGTTTCACTTTTTTATACAATTGAACTAGATGAAATATTGAGATATCAATCAGTGGCTCAAACATAAAAGCGTTGACATGAATATTCTCTGGTGTCATTAGATTCACTCGCTCTAATACGGTTAGGATATTTTTGTCGCTATTAATTGCCTTAAAGTGAGTTAATAACTCGGAAGTTTGGTTTGCTGTAATAACTAAAGTCGATGAATTGGGAATTTTGCTTAGCATGTATTCCTCCGCTTTAAGCCTAATTGCAATAGACAAAGCTATTTTATTCTCCAAAAGTATTTCATCAAGTGAACTCTCTTGTTCAATCGCATCAGCCGTTTCAAATGTGAAGTCTTTAATTGGCTTTGCGCCGAATGTAATACTTCGATTAGCTGTTGTAGGAAAGCTGCTATGTATTAGTGATAATATGTCACTACATTTAAGTCTGTTTGTATCGGTTTTCAGGTGAAGACATGAAGTAAGTTCCACATATTTTTGACTTGATTGACCTTCAATGTATTCAATTAAGTTTCTTACCAGTGGAATAATACTAACAAATATTTTAGGCTTGGCTAAGTTGTTTTTGAAATGACTAAAAATGTCGTTTAAATAACCTCCCTGGACTAATGAAATTTCTCTTGCGTCATTCCTTAAGGTCATTAGAATACAACGTCTGTCTCGGTCTAGCCGTAGCCTTTTCGCAACTGTTCTGTAAAAATCAAAATTGTGTGTAAGTATTAATAACTTAAATACAGTACTTTGGTGTAATTCTTTAATATACTCAATTATGGCATACTTGTTTTTATAATCAAAGGAATCGGCAATGTCATCAAGAATTAAAAGAGTCTTTTGATTCAGTTGCACACGTGACTCAACTTCGAAAAGGAGGTGGAGAATATAAAAAGCTCTTTGTTCTCCTTTGCTCAAAACTGAAAGTAGAGAGTTTTTATCTTTTCGAACAGGCGTGTCATTCGGGTCTTTGTAATCAAATTCAAGATTTGCTGTTTCCTCTTTCAAAACGACGTCTTCCTGATTCACTAATTTAATTTCAAAAGGAACATAAAATCTTTCATTGAAGGTCTTGATAATTTCCTCCCAAATTACGAACTCCTTTTTTGCCTCAATGATTATCTTTTCTAATTCTATTTTTTTGCTTCCGTAAAACTTGGAAAGTTCATTTGTTTCTTTGGAAAGAGCTGAAATATAATTTAGCCAAACTTTTTTTCTAAAATCGTCATATTTATCAAGCTCCACCAGTAAAAGGTTATCCTTTTCAACAGCACTCTTAAAAGACCTCATTTCAGCATTTGCTCCAATTGCTTTATCGACTTGGTCGAACGATTTTTTCAATTTTTCATCGTTCACAATAGATGTTATCTCCTTTTGAAGTAGCTGCTTTAACTCTCCTGTTGATTTAATTTCAGCATTATCGCTAAGTGTAAATTTGTGACCTGCGTCAAAATATGAATTGTCTTCAGTAGACTTTAGTAATTCATTTGCTTGGTATGTTCCAAATGAGTTTGCTGAACTTTTGAAAAATTTTGATTTTTTAAGAAGTTCATCATATTTAGTGACGTAATCTGATAAAAGTTTTTGGTTTTTGTCTAGAAACTTTTTGACGTTGCCTTTTTTATCAAAAATGTCATTATATCGAAAATTATATGTAGCCGGCTTTGGTGATAATATTTTTGAAGTTGTTAGCAACAATTCATAAAATGTATCTTTTGGAGATTGACTATAAGTATTGATAAATTCTGTTTCGCAGTCTGTACTTTGCGATATTTGCTTTAGCTTCTTTATATATTCACTTTTTTGTGTTTCTAACTCTGAATATATGTCATCATATTTTTTCTTTAGTTCTTTGCTTGCAATAAATGAGCTTATCTTATTAGAGGAATCATAATTATTGTCCTCTGCATTAACAACCAAAATTGATGCAATATCAATCGAATTTCCATCAGCACTAATGTTGTGTGATGTTGCCCTGTTGTTATATACTTTGTCACACGGCATTGATTTAGTATCGTTCTTTGCAATAAGGTCTAAGGTCTTGGCAAAAGAAGTTTTCATAGTCCCGTTTGGAGCATAAATTAGAAATGAATTAGTTGCTAGCTGTCCAAACTCGAACTTGTGGTCAAGTTTACCGATTCCAAAACAGTTTTGAAGTTGTATTTCAAGAATATTCATAGCAGTGTAAGGTTTCAATATAGTTACCGATAATTCTTAAATATTCACATGTTTATACTCCACCTTCCTGGCGGGTGTCTCACCCGCAATTCCTCAATCATAAACGTCCAATAAGCCGAATAGCACAAACAATTATACAACTTCGTTTGTGCATAAATGTTATCCAACAATTTACAATTAAAAATCTTCCAGTTTAAATAAGGGGTGGCTCTATACTCTACCGTTAGTTCTGCAATCAGAGTTTCAAATATATACATTTATTCTTCATCCTTCACAACAACCCCTCCCTCTTCATAAAGCTTTCGAGGGCGCTTTTACCGCGAGAGCCAATGCGCCTATAAATATCCCTGAGGTAAAATTTCACAGTGTTCTCCGTAAGGCCGGTTACCTCCGCCATATCCCTGGCGGAGTGGCCCTGCCACATACACCATAAGAGTTGCGGGTATTTTTCGGGCATAAGCCCGCGGTGGTTTTAATTAGAGAATTAAATATATTAAAAAACATATTTGCGCACAACAGAAATAAAAAAAATGCCGTTTGCGGGCATTAGGGTGGCTTTTATATTTTACCGGTAATTTTTATTAATCCACTGCCTCTTTATCGCTTCGCAACATGCAGCGTCCTTCATAAAAACTATCAAAAGTTACTGGCAAGATGAGTAAGGAATGCATCATGCCACCCCGCTCCCTGCCTTCGCCCCACCTTCCCTATACCTGTGCCCTGTGGAATTCGTTTTCCTTTCGCTATCCGTTCGATGATCGTTCGATTATAGTTCGTTTTTAAAGATCGAATAATATACGCAATAAATTCGCGGTGTTCCCGTTTTTAACCAAAGGCAGGTAGCGCTGAGGTAGCTGCCTGGTATTTATCACACTTAAATTTATTAGGAGCCGTTCCCCTCTCTTTGGGAGACAGGTTGGGGATGAGGTTTTTTTTCAAAGACGAACGCCTTCCAAGGCAGTATTACGGATACGGATACACGCAATATAATGATGGTAACTTTAGAACCCCCACCTTACATTGTTTCTTCAAAAATATTCTCTGCAACGGCATTGGCCTTCAGCAGCCGGAAGTGATTGTATAACGACCTCCACAAGGGAAAGCTGCGGTAAGGCAGATTGTTCTTTTTTGCAAAGGCCTGGATTTGCTGCGTTACTTCAGGATAATACACATGGTTTACATAAGGGAAAACATGGTGCGCTATGTGATAGTTAAACGAGCCCAGGAAAAACCTGGTAAACCAGTTATCATTTTCAACATCGTTGGTAGTTGCGAGCTGGTGCCTGAACCAGGTATCCGGCAACTGCCCTTTATTATCCGGCAAGGGAAATTCACTCTCCGGTGTGGCATGAGGTGAAAGTAAAAATATAAGGGACGTACTGCTTGCGGTAAACATCATAATTAAAAAGGCAGTAATTATTTCTCCCCACGTTACATGAAGAACCATTTTTGGCAGGATGATAAAATTAAAAACAAAGAGCGCTTTAAAAAAGAAGAGCTTACCATACTCGATAGTGGGGATAGTATTTATCTTCCAGACTATTGTATTTTTTTTAAAAAAATCTTTAAAGTCGCGTATAAAAAGCCAGTTAAATAAATACAGCGGGTACAGCAGCGGCAGATAGATATATTGATAGCGGTGCATTTTTGAATATTCGCCATGCGGAAATACACGGGCCATGGGGCTTTGCTCAAAATCACTATCCCAGCCCATTACATTCGGGTAGTTATGATGCAGCCGGATGTGGCGTATTTTAAAGATATAACTGTTGGCCCCGATGATGTCTAAAAAATACGCGTATAGGGAGTTGATCCATTTTCGACTGAACAGGGTATTATGTACTGCATCATGGGTAAGATTGAGGAAATTAATCTCCAGTAAAAAAGCAAGCAGCGCATAACAAGTGTATAAAATATATACGTTACTTCCATATAGCAAAGCAGCAATATACGTGGCGAGGTATAACGAGGGAAATACAATGGCTTTCAACGTAATCAGCCACCGGCGTTTCTTTTCTAAAGTTGTTACAGTTTGGTTTACCTGTTTCCTGAGCTCCAAAAACATATCCCTCTCTGCTTCCAGCTTTGCAAAAACAGGTTTTGCAATTAGTTCCATATAAGTATGTTTTAAAATTTAAAAATTCAGGTTAAAAGATTCATTTAATAATGAATCGTTGACCTGTTGACATTAAATATTACCTACATATTATATTAGCTTCATACTTAAAGGCCACAACAATTATGCTATTTTAGATGAATAAACCAAATGATAACTCTTTTATACAAAATATAAATGATAAGCAGAAAGCAGGCAACGCCAGGTTAATTTTAAACGGCTTTCGCGCTATTAACTTTTAAAACAAACGGCTATCTTTAAACCAGCAAATGTTACTTATTAAATAGTTCACTTTGTTTGAAGGGCATACAGTACTTTGGCCAACACTATTAAAAATAATAAAGACATAATTTCTGATAATAAAGAAAGATTGATCCCACGATCACGGTTGGTGTTTATTATTTTATCTGCCCTTATTTTCGTTTTTGTAGTTTATTATTTCTCCGAAATTGAAACAGGAGTGAAACTGCTTGATAAGGTGAAGGTTTACTGGCTGGCGGTGGCGCTCCTCTCGCAGTTTGCTACTTATTTTTTTACCGCATTCATTTATCGTTTTTTATTGGACGCCCACCGGTTGCAGTTTAAGCCGGGCCTGTGGCAGTTAGTCAAGGCATCTATAATTTCATTGTTCTTTAATCAAACGGTGCCGAGTGCCGGAATCAGTGGCAATACTTATTTTTTTAATTTCCTGAGCAGGCTCAACATAAGAGTAAGTCAGATCCTTTCAGTGATATTGGCAGAACTGCTGATTTTTTATGCTGCTATGGAAGTTATAATAATAATATTATTAGCCACCTGCTATACCTGTTACAAAGTGCCGCACGCTTTCAGGATAACACTTTGGGCAGGCATTGCCGTTTACCTTGTTTTTGGAACATTGATATCGCTGGCGGGAAGGAAAAAATTTATTAATGGTATTTATGAAAAACTTCAAAAAGTAAGATTTTTGAAGAAGAGATTTGAAAGGGTAATTCAAAACATCCGGCAACAGGGACTCGAGAAAGAAGAAGTGAACTCTTTGACCTTTCTTAACGGTAATAAGAGGATAGTTGTAAAAGTATTTTTGTTTCAGCTATTGGTATTTCTGTCAGATGCGTTCACTGTGTATGCATTATTTATTGGGGTGGGGCTTGCTGTATCCCCATTGGTTATATTGCTTGGCTTAATGTGCACGAGGGTTATAGCCATACTGCCTTTTTTACCCGGAGCTCTCATTCTTTTTGAAAGCAGCATGAGTTTCTTTTTTGTAACCCTCGGTATACCGTTGGCGACGGCAGTGATGGTTACGCTGCTGTTCAGGCTCCTGTCTTTCTGGTTCCCCATACCCATTGGCCTTTTCCTTTACAGGAGATGGAATTCCGGGTTATTAAATGCAGGCGGGTAACCGGCTAGCCTTAACCGTTATAGTCTGTTATTTCCGGTTCGTGTATGCGTCTTTCATTTCGCACAATATTCTATATTCACATTCGCAGTGAATATATTTAATCAATCTATTCTGCTCTCCGGTAAAATCAATATCGTAATTAACTGCAACTCATCCCAGCAAAATAAAACCGTAGTTTTGCAACCTAACTTTGAACAATGGCTATTAACGGATATGAAGTATGTGATGGTATAAAATGGATCGACGTGTTGAATCCATCACAGGCTGAAATGCAGGAACTGAGCGATCAGTACCACCTCAACAATCACACAGTTAGAGATTGCATGCAGCCCGAACATTTACCTAAATATGAACTGGTGGACGATGTTCATTTTTTAATCCTTCGTTTTTATTCAAAAGATCCGGACAGACCTATCGCCACTATCCAGGAACTAACGAATAAGATTGCGATATTTTATACTGAAAAATTTATCATCACTATTCATAAAGCGGAAGCGCCGTTTTTATCGGAGGTACGGACGAAGTATATCGATAAAAAGAAATGTGATTCTGTTACTGATATTCTCGTAAAAATTATATGGAACGATCTTGAAAGTTTTGATGATCCTGTTTCCAGGCTTTCTGAAAAACTGGACTCTTACGAGTCGGAAGTAATGCTTAAGAAAACCAGCCCTGATCTTACACAGGAACTATATATCATCAAGCACGAGGCATCCGTATCTCACAAGGTATTAATGCTGATGCAGGAGCCGATTAATCACATCGAACCCAAAAGAGGTGATAAATCTGCTGTACAGGATATGCAGGATCAATACCTGAAAATGCTGACGCTTTACAGCCAGGTGCTGGACGACGTAAATAATCTGATGAATCTTTACATGTCTTTATCTGCCAAGCGCACGAACGATGTAATGAGGATACTTACGGTATTCTCGGTCTTCTTTATGCCGCTTACTTTTATTGTGGGGGTATATGGAATGAATTTTAAGTTTATGCCGGAACTTAACTGGAGGCTAGGTTACCCAATGGTGATGATCTTTATGGCCATCGTGACCATTATTATTTATTTCTGGTTTAAAAGGAAGAGGTGGTTGTGAGGGGAAAAGGTTGCCTTAAAATGTTTAAAAATTTGCCTGAAAATATCCTTTTCGACAGACCTCGCTGGTTCCGGATCCATAAAATAAATTCGATACGGTCATATTACCATAAAAGTCAGCCGCGATGCGTTGAGAATTAATACTATCTATTTTAATATAAAATCCGCTGATACCGGCAAAATAAGACTTATCGCGGTTACTAAAATAACAACTGTCAACAAATACATTCGGGCTATATACTGCTCCCGGCGAAAATCCACTATAAGAGGTAAGGCTAATGTGGAAGACGGAACTTCCATAATCAGAATGACCATTTATTATTAATCTATTAGTTACTCCATTCCTGAAAATACTAGCATTTGAAATATTACCTCCCATTGTTTCATAAGGGTACTGTCCGCGATTGTCGATACTAAAGCCCCATTGGTTTAAAGAATCTACACCGATATTATAATAATCTTTAACCCTGCATGTAAAGTAGCCTGACAAAGGTGTTATATTACCTGACCCATCTTCTGTTAAGGCATTACCTTTAAAAGTTCCTGTTACAATATCACCCGTTACCGATAATATGGTTACTGCAAGGTCACCTAAAGAATCAGAAACATAATGGGTCACAATATCAGGTCGCCACAATTGAAAACCTACGTCACCTTTTTGGCTATGATAGACACCGGTTTTTATCCTGGTTCCGGTTCGAATTTGCAATTGATATACTGAATCGCCATCAAATGTCACCCCATCGATGATTAAAGTGTTTGCTTTAATCACACCTGTTCTGATTGGGCCATATATAAATTTATTTTCCACAGTAAGCCCGAGGAATTTTGGGGTGGAATTTCCTTTGTCGACGTCCAAACTTAATTTACCGTTTGTTATATTTTGATAACTACCGTCTGTGCCGTTTAGAATACCGGAAAATGAACCCTTTAACTTTTTAGTTGTAAATCCTTCGATTGAAAATAGAACGGTTGCGTTGGATGAGGTTTGCAAATAGTTGTTTGATGACGTATCGAAACGGAAGTAGGAAATTCCATAAGTAATATGCATTGTGTCACTACGAAAGCTGGTCCTGTTAATAAACATTTTCATGGTAATGTTGGCCTTTCCGTTTGCCGAACTACCTGAAAGATATAATATGGTATCCTGCATGCCAGCGCCAATTATTTTGTAAAAACTTGTATCAATAGATCCACTATATGTTATTCCCCCAACCTCGCATTGCCAGGTATTATTAACGCTGAAATCGACGGGAGGAACATCCGGAACAGAAGTATCGGCTTTATGACACGCAACAAATGTTTGCGACAGCAAAATAAAAAAAAATATAAAACGCATTCAACTAATTTAATGGGTAATGCAAGTTAATTATAGTTTTATAAAGTAGTGTTGGCTAAAAAGCGTCGTTTCAAAAATATGCCTCTTCATGTCCGGTGTCCTTACTAACATTCCACGATCATATTTATCGATACTAACGGCAAATATCTTTCAACGCTTCCCATACATTTTCAGCAACTATTTTTTCACCATCTTTATTGGGATGTATGCCATCTTCCTGGTTTAGCTTCGGGTCACCACCCACTCCTTTTAATAAGAACGGGATTAAACTTACGTGGTTCTCTTTGGCTAATGCGGGATATATTTTTCTAAACTCCGTCGTGTAGTCCTGGCCCATATTGGGAGGTATTTCCATACCGGCAAGCACAATCTTTACTGATGGATATTTCTGTTTTACTTTATCAATAATTGCCTGCAAATTCTTTTTGGTTACGGTTAATGGAATGCCCCGCAAACCATCATTACCACCCAGCTCAAGCACAAACACATCAATTGGCTGGCGTAAGATCCAATCAATACGACCCATGCCACCGGAGGTAGTTTCGCCGCTCACTCCAGCGTTTATTACTTTGTAGGACAGGTGCAGCGAATCAATCTTATTTTGTATTAAAGAAGGAAAAGCTTCAGATGGATCGAGGCCGTAACCGGCAGTGAGGCTATTACCAAAGAACAAAATTGTTTTCAGCTTTGCCGAAGAAACATTTGAAACATTTGGCGTATCAGCCTGTTTTACGGAATTAGCCTTTTCACTTTTGTTATTGTTGCAACCGGCGATAATTATCAATAAGAAAAGATTAATAAAGAAAATTTTATTCATTAAATAGTTTATAAATTTTAAGATAGCTCTTAATAAAAATAAGAATTCAGGTAATTTTATACCTGGCTCTTATATTGAAATATTCATACATAAAAAAATAATGCCATTTGCAACGGCAACCGGCAAGTTAACCAAACCTTATGGAATCAATTCTCTCCCTGCAGCAGGTAAGTAAAACTTTTAAAAGTGGTAACCGGTTATTAACCGTACTTGACAATGTAAGCTTTTCCGTTCCCAAAGGAGCAACGCTTTCTATTGTGGGCCCGTCAGGAAGTGGTAAAACAACCTTGTTAGGTTTGTGTGCCGGGCTGGACCGCTGTTCATCAGGAAGAGTTGTGCTGCAAAATAACCACCTGGAAAAACTAAATGAAGACCAGCTTGCAGCCGTAAGAAATAAATACATTGGTTTTATATTCCAGAATTTTCAATTGATGCCAACACTAACGGCGATTGAAAACGTAATGGTGCCCCTTGAATTACGGGGCGAAAAGAAAGTTCGGGCACGAGCTATGGAATTACTGGATAAAGTAGGCATTGCAGATCGCAGTCACCATTACCCGGCACAGCTTAGTGGTGGCGAACAGCAGCGGGTATCTATTGCGAGGGCTTTTTGTAACAGGCCCGGTATTTTATTTGCAGATGAACCTACGGGCAACCTCGATGCGGAAACCAGTGAAAAAATTGTGAGCCTTATTTTCGATCTTAATAAAGAAGCGGGCACAACATTGGTGTTGGTAACCCACGATGGAGACCTTGCCGCAAAAACACAACGCATCATACATTTAAAGGGAGGGAAAATAGTATCTGATAAACCGACAATCTTAACAGCCTAACGGTGAGCATTAGACGAATTATAAACTGTAAACAAAATAATGGAGCAATCAACTTCTGAAGAAAAAGAGCTTACGGATTTTAAGACAAGTTTTAATATACCATGGCTTGCACAAATGGCCTGGCGTGACAGCCGCAGAAGCCGCTCCCGGTTGTTTCTTTTTATCTCCTCCATTATCCTTGGTATTGCTGCGTTGGTTGCCATTTATTCACTGGGAAATAATTTGAATGATGAAGTAAACAACCAGGCTGCCACCCTGCTGGGAGCTGATCTTGAAATCTTATCCAACCAGCCTGCTACACCGGTGATTACACATTTACTCGATTCTCTTGGCGACCAAAGATCGGAGCAACGCAATTTCGCCTCGATGGTTTTATTTGCTAAAAATAACGGGACGAGGCTGGTACAGGTTCGTGCGCTTGAAGGCGCATTTCCTTATTATGGTTCATTGGAGACTGCACCCATATCCGCGGGAATTTCTTTCCGAAATAAACGGGAAGCTTTGGTAGATGAAACACTCATGCTGCAATACAATGCAAAGGTGGGGGACTCGATAAAAGTGGGGGACCTCAATTTTGCTATTGCGGGTAAATTGCTAAATGCACCGGGACAAACAGGATTCTCTTCATCCATTGCTCCTATTGTTTATATACCGCTTCAATACCTTAATGAAACAGGACTAACGCAGAAGGGTAGCCGCATTAGTTATCATTATTATTACAAATACAGCCCGGGCGTAGATGTTCAGAAAATGATGGATGGCATGCGGCAAAGGCTGGAAGCCAACGATCTTAATTATGAAACTGTAGCAAGACAGAAAGAAGATACCGGCCGCGCCTTCAGTGACCTTACCCGATTCTTATCACTGGTAGGTTTTATAGCATTGCTGCTGGGTTGTACGGGTGTGGCCAGTGCGGTGCATTTATATGTAAAAGAAAAAGTGAGCTCCATTGCCGTATTGCGATGCCTCGGTGTAAGGGCTTCACAGGCGATGTTTATTTATTTGATACAGATCGTTGGCATTGGCTGCATTGGTTCCCTTGCCGGTGCTGCATTAGGAGTGGTGATTCAACAGTTTTTACCTTTTGTCTTAAAGGATTTTTTACCGGTTCAAATCACTACTGCTATTTCGTGGATAGCTGTTTTACAGGGAATTGCTTTAGGAATTATTATTTCGGTATTGTTTGCGTTACTGCCATTGGTTTCCATTCGTAAAATCTCCCCGTTGAATGCACTCCGGGTTTCTTATGAGCCACAACGCAGGGAAAGAGATCCTTTAAAATGGCTGGTTTATCTTCTTATTGTAATCTTCGTATATGCTTTCACGTATGTCCAGATGCATAACTGGAAACAAGCGCTTTCTTTTTCGGCAGGTATTGCAGGATCCTTATTAATACTTACGAGTATTGCCCGTGCGCTGATGTGGGCAGTAAGGCGGTTCTTTCCTTCTTCATGGAATTATTTATGGAGGCAAGGCCTGGCCAATCTATATCGCCCCAATAACCAAACAACCATTCTTATCATTGCTATCGGGTTGGGCACAGCACTTATCTGCACGTTATTTTTTATACAATCAATACTCTTACAAAGGGTAGAATTATCTGCAGGCGCCAATCAACCTAATATTGTTTTATTTGATATTCAAACCAAACAGGTAACGGGCGTAACCGGCCTTGCAAGGCAATATGGCTTGCCGGTGAAGGAAACGATACCTATTGTAAATATGCGGCTGGAACGGGTAAATAGCATTACCGGCGCTGAATCATTAAAGGATTCTACCAGTAAATATTCCCGTTATCTTTTCAACAGGGAATATCGTGTTACCTACCGGGATTCTTTAACTGCTTCAGAAAAAATTACTGAAGGCAAATGGATAGGTAAAGCCGACAGCAGCAGGCTGCCCTCTATTTCAATAGAACAGAATTATGCAAAAAGAAATGCGATAAAGATTGGCGATACATTGTTGTTCAATGTACAGGGAACCGAAATGCAGACTGTTGTTGGCAGCTTCAGGCAGATAGACTGGAAAGGCATCCGGACTAATTTCCTGGTGGTGTTTCCAAAGGGATTGTTAGAAACGGCTCCGCAGTTTCATGTGTTGCTTTCGAGGGTTCCATCGCAGGAAGTATCCGCACAATTTCAGCAGGCAATGGTAAAACAATATCCCAATGTTTCTATCATTGATCTTGGGCTGGTATTGCATATACTGGATGCACTGATGAGTAAGATCGGGTTCGTGATTCGCTTCATGGCGGGCTTTAGCATTATAACGGGTATAGTTGTGTTGATTGCATCTGTACTCATAAGCAAATACCAGCGAATGAAAGAAAGTGTTTTGCTTCGTACGCTCGGGGCAAGCCGTAAACAGGTTTTTGCCATTACCGCATTGGAATATTGGTTCCTCGGCTCATTGGCTGCACTTACCGGAATATTGCTGGCGCTTGGTGCAAGCTGGGCTTTGGCACATTATATTTTTGATACACCATTTCACCCGCAATTGCTTCCGGCATTGATTTTATTTTTACTCGTTTGCGTACTAACGGTGGCTACCGGGCTTGCAAACAGCAGGGGTATATTGAACAAACCACCGCTTGAAGTGTTGAGGCAGGAAGAGTGACAAATTAACTTTCAAAAGAGAGAGTGCTACAAAAGGTGCTTCGTACAGAATCAATTTTAATTCAAAATTTCCTGTTAGATAAACAATGAATGTAAATACCGGTCACTCATGACTCCGGCAGAAAACTTAACAAGATCATATATCATTCTCATGAATAACAACCTCCTTAAGCCGTAATTTTATGTAATGAAAAGATCAGGCTCTGCAGACCTTCCGCTTCATTATGGTTATGTTCCCAAATGGCTGGCAGAGCGTATGTCGGTGTTAGGACTGGCGATTACAGAGGCCATCATTGCTGATTACGGACAAACAGAAATGGTTCGCAGGCTTAGTGATCCTTTTTGGTTTCAAAGCCTGGGCGCCGTAATGGGAATGGATTGGCATTCTTCAGGCATTACTACTTCATTGATGGGCGCATTAAAACGTTCTATTAATAAACATTCAAAAGAGCTTGGAATTTATATCTGTGGCGGCAAGGGAAAGTTTTCCAAAGAAACTCCGGCAGAACTATTAAAGATAGCTGAAGCCACCGGCCTTAATGGGAATGAATTGGTTCGTTCCAGTAAGCTGAGTGCCAAAGTAGATAATACTGCCATACAGGATGGTTTTCAATTGTACACGCACAACTTTATCGTAACCAACACAGGCCAATGGACAGTTGTACAACAGGGTATGCATGCAGCTGATAAAACGGCCCGACGTTATCACTGGCATTCCGATGATTTTACTTCATTTGTAGAAGAACCACATACTGCCATTTATGGAATCAACAAAGGGCAAATTCTAAACCTCACGGCTACTGAAGCGAGCACCACCCGCAATAGCATGCTCAACATTACTCATGAACAGCCTCTTCATATTATCCGCGAAGTACAGGAACTTATAATGCCTGCACACCATGAAGTGACATTGAAAGATGTGGATATAAAAAGGTTAGGTACCATATTGTGGATGGCATATGATAAACAACTAAAAGATTTTGAAGAGCTGTTGCTCCTTAAGGGTGTTGGACCACGCACCGTTCAATCGCTTGCATTGGTAAGTGAAGTGATACATGGCACTCCTTCCAGGTTTAAAGACCCGGCAAGATTTTCGTTTGCGCATGGGGGTAAGGACGGTCATCCTTTCCCGGTGCCAACAAAAGTGTATGATGAAACCATCAGCCAGTTACAGCAGGCAGTTCATAAAGCTAAAATCGGTGACACTGATAAAGCACAGGCAATAAAAAAACTGCTTGAAATTGCTGTAAAAAGGGAAAAAGATTTTATAGCAGATAATAGCAATGAAAACTTTGAAAAGCTCATACAAAAAGAACGTGATGATTCATGGAAGTATGGCGGGAAAACCGTTTTTGGCGATGCAAAGCCGCCCCAAAATGCTAAAGCGAAACAGATGAAATTGTTTTGAAAGAATTTGATACAAGCAGGAGTTTGGTGCAAACAAAGTATATCTTATCTATCCTTCCTGAACCTCTTGTTTTAATAATAAATCGCAAAACCAAAAGCCATTATCGAACGGGCTGGCTGAAGCATTTGTATCGCTGACATTATTAACCCGATCATCTTTTTGTGTACCGGGCGCTGCATATTTCTTATACACAATTTCTCCTTTAGTAAATGGAATAGGCTTTTTAAAAAGAGGGCCGTCAAAAACAAATGTGTGAAACTCGCCGTTCTCCCCGCAGGGGTCAACGCCGGGAGGAAGATCTTTTAAAAAATCATTGTCTATTACCCGGCCTGCAAAACTCTTGTCAAGATACTTTTCGTTAACACAGGTGATTATTGTTTTAAAACCCAAATCAATAAACTCCCTCACGAGGCGCCCGGTTGGGATTTTCCATAAAGGGAAAACCGGCTTTAGCCGTAACAACACTAACCTGCCTTCCCTGTACTTTCGCAAATCATCTAAAAAAATATCACCAAAGGCCGCTGCTGATGCACCCTTTTGTTGTAAACCTGTTAACACAGTCTCCATTAATCGTTCGTAGGTTTCCATTGATGGCATTTCGGGCACCTGCATTTTTATCAATGACAATCCAATACTTTCTGCCTGTTCGTTCAACAAATCAACCCGTACGCCATGCATTGAAATCCGCTGGTACTTTTCGTTAATGCTGGTAAGTAAACACAGTACGTCATACTGTTGCGACTGCATAATTTTATAAAGGCATAACGCGGAATCCTTACCCCCGCTCCAGTTGATGATAATTTTTTGTTTCAAAAGGATAACTATTTTATAAGGCGCATACCGGCGTGCAATATTCTGCACGGTTATAACGCCAGAAATTTTGAACAACAAATATAGTCAACGGGGTAACCAAATATTACCATAAATCGAGGGCGTTTAACGGTAAGAATTGATCCAATAATGAAATTCACTGACCCGGTTTTCTAAGAAAATCAGATACTCCAGATTATACAACGACGTTTGTTTTGACGCTGCTGGCACCAAGGACTTTACTTATCGACTATTTTCTTTTGATTGGTCAATTACATTTAATGGCATCCATACTTTTACATCTCCGCCGGTTTGGCTTCCGTCTGCAAATGGAACCAGGGTTAAATGTTGTTTAACTGTATTTTTATTATTGATGATGGTTGCGGTGTAAGCCTGGTTTCCTATCCATTGTTTGGGTAATAAATCAGTGCCCGTTACACTTCCAGGCTTTTCAATAACCAGGTTTTGATTTGCATCAAATTGATATTTCTTAAGTAAATCAACATTTAAAGAATTATCAAATGCCAACACCTGTGGCCCTCTTTGAAATGCTATCTGGCCCGGATAACTTTTACCACCACTTAATATTTGAACAGGCATATTAAAAGACACCTTTATTTCTTCACCAGTTTTCCAAAAGCGTTTTATAACCAAATATTGATTGGCTGTGCCTTTGTATTCTTTGCCATCAACTTCTGCGACAAAGGAATTGCTCCATGATGGAACTCTTAACCCAAGAGGAAAAGAAGCGGGCTTAGAAGTGTTTACGGTTATAGTTACATTGCCATCATCAGGGAAACCACTTTCAATTTGAAGGGATAAGTTTATCTTTTTATTACCAGGAGTTGTATAACTTTCTTTGTAGGATGCAGGCCCATACAACATCAATGTTGGAACGTTCTTTACATTGCCAAAAGTAAAATAAGGTATTAATGCAATGCCCCGGGGAACGCTCGATGTGCAACAGGATATGCCGCAGGAAAATGGTTTTATACCTATCAACGCCGTGTAATAACTTACGCACCCGGATTCAGGATTTTCTGCTCCGAATAACTGGTTATAAATTGATTTTTCAATTTGTTCCTCATACTTTAACTGGCCGGTTATGTCCAGTAGATTTTGATTTAATTGTATCCATGTAACGGTTACACATCCTTCGCCGATATTATCTTTATTAGCGGCAGGTAATACATCATCTTCCTGGAAATGTTCAAAAGAACTGGTAGTACCGGTGATGTACAACCTGTTGGTTACAATATCGTGCCAGGCAATTGAAACCGGTTTTAATAATTTAGGATCCCCGGTAACACGGTATAGTTTTGCCAGGCCGACGAGGTTCGACAACATCTCATACGCTTTACCGTTAGCCACCTTATTTACTTTGCCAGTTGATAATAATGTACTGATTATTTTAGGGCCATCTTTTTGCTCCCATGCATCGAGGATGTAATAACAAAAATCGAGGTACTTTTTTTCACCGGTATATCTATACAGTTCTACCATTGGATCCAGTACACTGGTTGCAGCCATTCCTACATGTTCCCCTGCTAAAATAATATCACGTTGCCCGGGTTTATTCCCGAAGGTTTTACACAACAGATCACCCATTCTTTTGCATGCCTCAAGTGCTGGCTGGTAGCCGGTCGTGGTATAATACGCCAATAAACCATACAAGTTATATTTATGCGACCATACATCCCAACTGGTCCAATAGTTATCCGGCGTATAGGTGCCTAAATAACCATCTTTCAATTGCGAGTTAACCAGTTCATACATCATCCGGTCCATCTGCTTTTTTAGCCGCATGTCGTGCGTTACTTTCCACACGTTACAGGCTGCTTCCAAATATTTACCTGCATGTTCCCCGATCCATGGATGACTGCCCGGCCTTTGCAAATAACCACTCATTATTCCATCCTCATCTACTTTCAATAGACGCTCTTCCAGGTTCTGTGTAAAGCGTTTACCGATATAACCTTGTAATATTTGATTTTGAAAACGAACGGGAGTAAACGCATCCTGGATTTCATTTCGCACAACAGGTTTTGGTTCACCAATAACGCTGATATCAATTTGTTTATTGGCTAAATAAACCTGTTCATTTTTTACAGTTGCGGTAGTGTTGTTTTCTGTAACCTCGTAACCTACCCTAAAAATATCTTCATTTACAGGCTGATAATTTGTGAAAGATACCTCAGTCTCAGAACCCTCTACAGGCTTCACTTCTACCCGCATAGTTTGTGAGTAAACTTCTTTATTATTTTTATCATCTATCCAATATTTCACAGATCCTTTAAAATCGTAATTGCTCTGGTTGGTAAACTTTATTGTTGTTATAAATCCATTATGATCCGTTGCAGAAATAGTGTGTTGCATTGAGATAAAATCCGACCATTGAATCGGGCCAAAATCATAAGGCCCCTGGTACATACCAACTCCACCAACATCCAAACTAAAAACCCTCACGGCAATTACATTCTCCTTATCCCAGAGGATGTCTTTTTCCGGAACCGTATAAACCCGTTCAGCATCCCATTTGGTTTCATAATGAGGCGGTAAAGAACCTGTTTGCCCAATCATTTTGCCATTAAAAAATGTTTGATCCACATCATCAATCTTACCAAGATTTAGTTTTATCCCTTTTCCTTTTTCTGCGCTTTTCATGCCGGAAGGAATAATTATTTTAATCCTATACCAGGCGTACACATTGTCTTTCATGCCTGTTGCGGACCAACTGGTACCGGTTTGCTTATTACCCCAGCCGGCATCGTTAAATGATGCGCTGGCCCAATCCATATTATCTCCTAATTTAAATTTCCATTCATGAGGTAATGAAATTGTTTGTGTCTTAGCAGAACCAAACATAATTATTGAAGAAAATATGAATAAGCAATACCGTGTTGATCTTCTTGAAAAAAAGGATTTCATGCTTCTATTTTTTAGTAAATAACGTAAAAAGGGCCCTATAAAAAATTACAAGTCCGTATCATTTGATTATAAGAAAAAATATGAATTATATTTTAATTGAGCCTGATTAATCTTGCCAATTATTTTTGAAAGACCCTTACATAATCAACTACCATTGCATCAGTGGAAAATGATGGATCTACTTTTCCACCGAAATTGCCTCCAATAGCCAGGTTCAGGAGAATAAAAAATTTATGATTGAATGGAATCGTACTGTCGTTTTTGACAGTTTGATACAATTGGTTGTCAACGAAAATGTTTATTTCGGATGCAGACCATTCCAAAACGTACTTATGAAATTGTGTGGTAGCGGTCGGGATATTAATCGTTTTTCCATTGCCATTGCCGCCGAAGTGTCCGGGATAATGCAGTGTTCCAAAAATTTTATTTAATTCTATTCCCCTGTGCTCCATTATATCAATCTCACCACAGGCTGGCCAGCCTACTTCTTCAATATTGCTTCCGAGCATCCATATTGCAGGCCATGTGCCGGCTGCAGCAGGCACTTTAGCCCTTACTTCTATACGGCCATATTTAAAATCGGCTTTATTTTTTGTAACTAATCTTGCAGAAGTATATTTCCTGTTTTCTTTGTGCTGCTTCCTGGCGATAATCATTAAATGTCCCTCTTTTACGATTGCATTGGATGTATCTTTCTCAGTATAATATTCCAGCTCATTATTTCCCCAGCCATTGCCTCCTGTTTCATAGCTCCACTTGCTGCTATCGGGTAATCCATTATAATTAAATTCATCACTCCAAACCAGGTTCCAACCGGCACCTGTGGGTGAGTCTTCTTCGCCAGTGGAAAGTCTCAACGCTTCTACATTAGTATAGTTTGTTTTTGCAATTTCGAGGTTATTGAATTTGGGACGAGGATTGATGTTTAAAGAATCATTCGTAGTCATTCTTACGTCAAATTCGGAGCCTGTACATTTTTGCTTAATGGCTTCTTTAAGAGAGGCTATCGAATTTTGCGGAAGGTTATCTTTCTCTGATGCTCTGCCGCGAACAACAACTAGATTGTTGGCAATTAAATCTTTGGTAGCACCGGTATTCTCGTTAACTCCATTTTTAGATACACTGCATGAAACGAAGGCTGTCAGCGGAAAAATCATATACATTAGACGCATAATAATAGAATTAGAAGTAAGGAAATATTATTAAATGGAGGAGCAACGACTCCTCCATTTATGTTTAGTTTCTCAAAATACATTTAAAATTGATATTGATTCGATTGTGATTTCGCAGGTTATTATAAGCACCACGGCACTTTGTTAATATCATCATATCCACCAAACTGCTCATCGATTGCCTTTTTATAATTTACCAGGTTCTTATTCTTTTCTCTGCCATTCCAGCTTCGGAGTTGGGAACATCTCCCATATCCAGTGTACCAGGTACCTAATATAACGGAAAATGATACACGAAAATAATGTTGGTTTACTTATAATACTGAGCAATATTTCTATCCGATATGGAGCTTCGAAATCTGGTAGCTGCGTCACATTTATAATCATTTAAATCTTTGAAAACGCCGCTGACCCTGCGCCAAAAAAATTTTGCAATTAGTGGCAAAAAAAATTATATTCGTTATCAATACCATTGCTAATGCGCCGATTTGTACCTGCATTTCTATTCCTTGCCATTATCGTTCCATTTAAAAATACGGTTGCACAAAATGCAGCAACAGCAAACCTGGCTGATTCTTACAGTAACGCCAAAAAACTTTTCCAGGATCAAATAAAAGAAGATGCACATTTATATACCGGCAAAGAATTTATTGAGTACCCGGTAACTATAAAAGGGCATCTTTTTTTCGAAACAGATCAGATGCAAAACAGTGCTATATTTTATGATGGCACTCTGTATGAAAACATTCCCTTGTTGTATGACCTGGTAGGGCAGGATGTTGTTATTAACCGCTATAACAGCGCGGAACCGATAAAACTACTCAATGAAAAAATAAAATATTTCATGTTTGACGGACACAGGTTTGAAAATATTTTTTCTTATGAAGGAATAGATGGGAACGTCACCAATACCTTTTACGACGTGATGTTTAATGGTAAAGCATCCGTGTTGGTAAAACGCATTAAGCGCATTAAAAATGGTATTAAGGCGGAAGACCCTGCCTCGTTTGTGGAACAGGATGAGTTGTACGTACGCACCGGAAATAGTTTATATGCTGTTGATAATAAAAATGCCGCCATTACTGCATTTAATAATAAGAAAGATCTTGTGAAAAGTTTTATCAGGAAAAAAAAATTCAGGTTTAAAAAAAATATCGAAAGCGAATTAGTTGCCACCGCTGAATATTATTCAACACTAAACAAATAGCATGGGTTTTATTAAACGTTATAGTATTGTTTGCTTATGCTGCTTATCGTTTGGTTTTGTTTCCCATGCGCAAAGCAACCGCATTACCGGCCAATTTTATAACGTTAAATTTCCTGTCTTTGTTAAGCAAGCCGAGTCAACTACCAACTATCATTTTTATTATGATGAAGCGGCTCTCGATTCATTAACCATCAACCTGCAATTAACTAATGAAACTTTACCTGGAGCGTTAAAAAAAATATTTTATAATACAGACTTTCGATATCCAATCGATGAATTGAATCATGTATTTATTACCAAAAATAAAAGCTTGCAAACCACTCTTGGCGCAAATTTTTTTAATCCCGCCAAAGATACCTTGCCAGTTGAAAGCGAAGCTTTACAAATGGAAGTTCTGAAAAAAGAAAAAACAAGAACTGCTTTTACTGAAAATAGATTATTTGAAATTGGCACCAAAGTTTCTTCGAAAAAAGGTAATGCCATACTAACGGGTTTTGTAAAAGATATAAAAAACGGCGAAGCTTTACCCGGCGCATCTTTGTATATAGACAGCGTATTTACGGGGATAGTAACGGACCAGTTTGGCTATTACTCTGTTACCATTAAGACAGGAATACACACCCTGGAAGTTAACAGCCTTGGAATGAAAGATGCATTGCGCCACCTGATAGTTTATAACGACGGGAAACTGAACATTGATATGAAAGACGAAATACCAAGGCTCAAAAATGTAATAGTTACTGCAGAAAAAAGATCTAATATCAGGAGTACACAAATGGGTATCGACCGGCTTTCAGTGAGTACTATAAAAGACGTGCCGGTGGTTTTTGGCGAAGCCGATATTTTAAGGGTAGTGCTCACTTTGCCGGGAGTAACTTCTGTTGGTGAAGCCAGTACCGGCTTTAATGTTCGTGGCGGATCGGCCGATCAAAATCTTATTTTATTTGATGGCGCCACGGTTTATAATCCATCGCATTTATTAGGATTTTTTTCCGCGTTTAACCCTGATGTTGTAAAAGGAGTTGAATTGTATAAGAGCGTGATTCCGGTAAAATATGGAGGACGGCTCTCATCCGTTCTGGATGTTGATATCAAAGACGGTAACGATAAAAAAATCAGCGGCTCGGGCGGCATAGGGTTACTAACGAGCAGGGTTACACTTGAAGGCCCGCTTAAAAAAAATAAAACTTCTTTCATACTGGGTGCAAGAACTACATATTCCAACTGGATTTTAAAGGCTATTCCTAACTCCGCTTACAATAACAGCAGGGCTTCATTTTATGATGCGAATATTCATATCAGTCATACTATTAATTCAAAGAATAATCTATACCTCACCGGTTATCTGAGCAACGATAATTTCAGGTTTGACCTGGACACTACTTATAAATACGGAAATGCAAATGCGATCATAAAGTGGAAGCATATTTTTAATAATAAATTCTATGGATTAATTTCAGCAGGTTTGGATCATTATCAATATAATGTCAGCAGCAATTCTAATTCCGTAAACAGTTATCAGCTGGCTTACGACATTAACCAAACTAATTTCAGGGCAGATTTTAACTACAGGATCAACAATAAACAGTTTTTTAATTTCGGAGTAAGTTCGATTTATTATAAACTGCATCCCGGCAGTTTTCTTCCCCGCGGCAATCAATCTTTGGTAAAAAAAGACGTGTTGCAACCGGAGCAAGGCCTTGAAAATGCTGCTTATGCAGGCTATGAATATACTGTTTCATCCAATCTTTCATTAAATGCGGGTTTACGATACTCGATGTTTAATTACCTGGGCCCGCATAATACTTATAACTATGTTGCAGGATTGCCAAAAGAAACTGCCACTATCACAGATACGGTTTCTAACGGTCCGGGGAAATTTATTAAAACCTACCAGGGCCCGGAATACCGCATTTCGCTACGCTATGTTTTGGGGGGCGATGCTTCTGTAAAAATAGGATACAATACCCTTCGGCAATATATACACCAGCTTTCCAATACCATTACTATTTCTCCAACTGATATATGGAAATTAAGCGATACTTATATTAAGCCTGAAACGGGGCAACAATATTCTATTGGCTTCTATAAAAATTTTAATTCAAATAATATTGAAACATCTCTTGAGTTCTATTACAAAGACTTGAATAATATGATTGATTATAAAAGCGGCGCTTCTGTGCTGCTTAATCGTCACATAGAAACAGACATTATTAATTCCAGGGGCAAAGCCTACGGCGCAGAATTCCTGATTAAAAAACTCAGCGGCAAATTAAACGGGTGGTTGAGTTATACCTATTCCCGTACGCTCATTAAATCTGCTGATTCACTTGCAGGCGAAACTATTAATAAAGGAGCGTACTACCCTACCAGTTACGATAAGCCAAACAATGTAAATTTTATTAGTAATTATAAATTTTCACATCGTTTAAGCGTGTCCGTTAATTTGGTGTATAGTACCGGGAGGCCTATTACATTGCCCATTGCCGTTTTTTATTCCAACGGTGCACAGCGGCTCGTGTATTCGGACAGGAACGCCTATAGGATACCCGATTATTTCAGAACGGATGTCTCAGTAAATCTTGATGGTAATCATAAACTAAAACAAACCTTTCACAACTCATGGTCGTTTGGAATATATAATCTTACTGCAAGAAAAAATGTTTATTCTGCGTTTTTCGTTTCAGAAAATGGCGCAGTGAAAGGATACCAGTTATCCATATTCGGAACAGCCATACCTTTTATATCCTATAATTTCAGATTTTAGACATGAAACAACTACGATATTTCATTATTCTCTCTATAATTTGCACCGGCGTTTATTTAAGCTGCAGAAAACCATATAGTCCGCCAGCCATAAGTGTCGATCATAGATTTCTTGTAATAGATGGCACATTGATTAACAGTGCTGACTCACCAAGCATTTTTGCTTTAAGCAGAACAGTTAAGTTAACCGATTCAACTTTTGCTTCCTCGCCTGAAACGGGTGCCACATTATCGGTAGAGGGCGAAAACGGAGATATTCATCATTTCAGTGAATTGCCTGGCGGTTTTTACCGGTCCGCCCCAATAGTACTGAACCCCTCATCCAGGTATCGTCTCAACATCACCACATTTAATGGTAAACAATATTCGTCGGATTATGTAGCAGTAAAACAGGCACCCCCGATAGACAGTGTTACATGGCAACAACAAAATGATGTAATGATTTATTTAGATACGCATGACCCATCGAATGCTACAAAATACTATCGGTGGGATTTTACGGAAACATACCAATATGAAGCGCCGTTAAACGCAGAACTTAGCCAGGACCATGGTAACTTGTATTATGTAGACAATACGCCTAACCAAACCTTTGATTGCTGGCGCACAGTTAATTCAACGGACATCTTATTGGGTTCCAGCGTTGCCCTAAGCCAGGATGTTATAAGTGATGCACCTGTAACAATCGTTCCGCAGAACTCACAAAAGATAAGCTTACGGTATAGCATACTCGTAAAACAGTATGCCCTAACTGAAGACGCCTATCAATACTTCAGCATATTAAAAAAGAATACAGAAAACCTCGGTTCAATATTCGATGCACAGCCAACCCAACTTACAGGAAATATCCATTCTGTAAAGAATCCCGGCGAAGTTGTAATAGGATTCTTCTCTGCTTCGTCTGTCACACAAAAAAGATTATTCATTACTAAAAATGAAGTCAGCAACTGGCACTTTGTTGACACCAACCTGGAATGTGGGGTTAAGTCAATCGGTCATTTTGCATTACCGGATCCGCGATTTTTTGTATGGAATTACCCTGATACGGCTTATTATCCCTACTATTTTTGCGGATCCTCGTGCCTTATGATCGCAAGACGCGAATGTGTCGATTGCAGGGTTCGTGGTGGCACAAATCAGAAACCTCTATACTGGTAAATCATGTCGAACGATAATAAGGCCTCTATAATAATTTACACCAAACCTTTAAGGCGGTTGTTGCTTATACCGGTATTATGCAGCTGCTGCATCAGTACATTTTCTCAAAATACACTCCGGGCTATACAAGACCAATTTGATAGATATAACGCCAACAATTACCAGGAAAAAGTATTTCTGCATACAGATAAAAGCGTTTACGCCACAGGAGAAGTTATCTGGTTCAAAGCATATATTACCAATGCACTTTTCAACGAACCTTCTACACTAAGCAAAATTTGTTATGTAGAAGTTATTAATGCAGACAAGAAGCCCGTGCTTCAAGCCAAAATTGATATTGATTCAGGAAAAGGTAATGGTTCTTTCCAAGTCCCTTCTTCGCTAAGAACGGCTACTTATATTTTAAGAGCTTACACCAGCTGGATGAAGAATTTTGACCCGCAATTTTATTTTGAAGAATCAATAAGTATTATTAATCCTAATAAGGGTCCGGAAATTATAGCCACTGACAATGCTGCTGCGGATGATGTTCAATTTTTCCCGGAAGGAGGCAATTTAGTATATAATTTAAATAATACAATTGCGTATAAAATTACCGATGCGTTTGGGAAAGGTATGCAGGCAACAGGATTTATTGTATCAGAAAAAAATGATACAGTTGTAAAATTCAGCACAGAGCAATTTGGAATGGGAACTTTTTCATTTATTCCTTTGAAAGGAATTAAATATCACGCAATAGTCAGGTTGCAGGATACAACTCTTATAAACGCCCTACCCGAAATTTATAGCAGCGGATGGACGATGCATGTAAAAGATGAGGGGAAAGCCCTTTCGATAAAAATAGGTTGCACCATTGAAAAGGAACTTAACGTTTACTTATTTGCTCAAACAAGGCATTCAATTAAGCTGGCGAAAGTAATATCGGTTACGAATGGCAGTGCGGTGATTATAATCGATAAATCCGAACTTGATGACGGCGTTTCTCAATTGACCCTTTTTAATGAAGACAAACAACCCGTATGCGAAAGGCTTTATTTTAAAAAGCCCGGGAGAGCATTGCAAATAAAGCTGGATGATGTTCAAGAGCATTATCAACCGAGAAATAAAGTTGATATAAATGTAACTACAGCTGAAACTAACGATAACACGACAGACGCAGATTTGTCGGTGTCGGTTTATCTTACAGATTCTTTGCAGCCTGAGGAGCAAACGAATTTATTAAATTACCTCTGGCTTACTTCGGATTTGCAAGGCATAATTGAATCTCCCGGTTTTTATTTTAAAAATTCAGGAGCGGAAGTGGATAAGGCAACCGACAATCTTATGTTAACGCAGGGTTGGCGCCGATTTAAATGGGAAGATGTTCTTAAAAACACCAAGCCTGCTTTTACTTTTTTACCTGAATATGAAGGGCATATTATTACAGGAAAAATATCGGCCAAAATTAGCGGTCTACCGGTTACCGGCATTGCCGTTTATCTCTCTGTGCCGGGTAAAAATTTTAAATTTTCAAATACAACCTCAGCGGCAAACGGATCATTACAATTTAATGTTGAAAAATTCTATGGCAGCAGAGAACTGATTGCTCAAACAAGTGCTGCAGACAGTAATTACAGGATATTTATTGACAATCCTTATTCTGAACAATACAATGACCGGCGCATATCGCCGGTTAATTTAACCCCGGCATTATCCGGCGCCATTTTATTGCGAAGCATTGGGGCACAGGCTCCAAATATTTATCAACCGGAACAGGAAAATAATTTCAGGTTACCCGTATCTTTTGATACAACTTTATTCTTTGGCAAACCTTACAAACAATATTACCTGGACGCATACACGAGATTTCCGACAATGGAAGAAGTAATGAGAGAATATGTAAAAGAAGTTCATGTAAAAAAGAAGGATAGAAATTTCCGATACGAAGTTTTTAATGAACCTTATTTGAGCTATTTCAACGATGACCCATTGGTTTTAATTGACGGCGTTCCTGTTTTTAACGTGAACAAGATAATTGATATTGACCCATTAAAAATTCAAAAGGTTGATATTATCGCAGCAAAGTTCTTCAGGGGCAACCAACATTTTGACGGCATCGTAAGTTATAACACATACAATGGCGATCTTGATAGTTACCAGCTTGATCCAAATTCTTTAGTGGTGGAATATGATGGCTTGCAGTTGCAAAGAGAATTCTATTCGCCGCAATATAAAACTGACCAGCAGCTACTAAGCCGTAAGCCCGATTACCGGAATGTGTTATATTGGTCGCCTGGCTTTAAAACAATGGCTGGAAAAAATAACCTTTCATTTTACACCTCTGATATACCCGGGAAATATTTTGTTATAGTGCAAGGCACTTCCGCCTCAGGCTACGCAGGAGTTGCTACGGCAAGTTTTACAGTGCTTCCCTTAAAAAATAATAATTGAATTCAACGACCGATAGCTATTTACCTACATCCACTTCTCTAAAAACAAATGAAATTCATTTTTTAAGTCCAGGAACAATTTATTATAAGTTCCCACATTATCTCGTAAGCTTGAATTAGGCTCTGCGAAAACAGTTCCGCTATCCGTTCCGGTATCAGCAGCTTCGGCAAGTTTATGGTCCGCTGCTTTAAGTTCATGAAATAATTCGTCAGATACTTCAAGTTGTCTTATAAACTGATTTTGAAAATGCTCTGCTTCTTTCAAAACTTCTTCATGGTTGTTTTTTATAACAATCTCATTCAACTGTTTTTGAAAAGTTGAAATTTCTGTTCTTACCAATTCTACATTACTTTTCCATTCGGTAATTTCAGCATGAAGTTCTGTTACTGGCTTTTTGCTTTCTTCCATAAATTCTTTTTTAAACATTAATTAAATAATACAATTCTTTTTTATCCATAAAATTACTCATTCACCAATGATTTTAGTTTGAGATAATTAAAACTCCTTTCACGGCTGTTACTCTCTCAAATTTTTGTTTCTTTATCTTTGCACAAAAAGTACCTGTTCTCGCCGAGTTTATACAAAAAAATTCAATCTTTTTCTGCCAAATTATATTGGAGAGAAATTGTTGCAGCATTCATGATACTGCTGGCATTTATCTTTTTCAGAAGTGAAAGAAAAGAATTACTGCAAATTATTCCCAACATTGAAAATGCGGATGGACGCTGGTTAACGACCGGTTTATTAGTTACACTTTTATACATATTGCTCCAAAGCGGAATGTATGTAAGCAGCTTTGCTTCCATCAACCTTCCTTTAAAATGGATAGATGCCATTGAGCTTTTTTTAAAAAGAAATTTCTTAAGTATTTTTTTACCCGCGGGTGGCGTGAGTGCATTAGCTTATACGCCATCACAATTAAGAAAAAGAGCATTTAATAAAACCCAGATTCACCAGGCCAGTGGTTTATATGCATTTGCAGGATTGTTTACCGTTTTTCTCGTTGGTTTTCCTGTTGTAATTCTATTTGCACTATCAGCCAATAAACATTTAGCAAGTGCATGGATTGGATTGATACTGGTTGTTTGTATTTTAACTGGTATTATTTTTATTGCAAGATCACTTAAAGACAAAGGAAAATTATACCGGCTTATAGAAAATAAATTTCCAAAATTAGCCCCCGTTATAGATGAGCTTTTTGCAGCTAATGTCAATAATAAAAAATATGGCGGGGCTATTTTATTTTCAACCGGTGTTGAGTTAAGCGGAATGTTTCATCTGCTAATTGCAATGCTTGCATTGGGATTGCCGGCATCATTTTCTGTTGCCGCAATTGCGTATATGGTCTCCGTTATATTAATGGTAAGCTCACCTTTCTTGCGTGGATTGGGCGCTGTGGAAATTTCTATAGTTTATATATTAGAAATGTATGGTTACTCAACCATACAGGCTTTATCAATAACTGTGTTATACCGGTTATTTGAATTCTGGCTGCCCATGATTTTTGGAATATTAGCATTTGCCTGGAGAGGAAGAAATTTATTTATCAGGATTGTTCCTGCATTATTAATTTTTTTGTTGGGGCTGATAAATATTATTTCTGTTGTTACACCGCCCTTACATATCCGTTTAAAATTAATTAAAGAACTTCTGCCCCTGGAAGCAATAAACGCATCAAACATTCTCGTTCTATTTGTAGGGCTCGCTCTATTAATCACTTCAGCATTTATGTTTAAGGGATTAAAAAATGCATGGCGGCTGGCATTACTGCTTGCCATCCTTTCTTTAATCGGTAATCTTACAAAAGCATTGGATTATGAAGAAGCTACCTTTGCAGCGGTCATTATTATTTTACTATTATTAAGCCGCAGTCAGTACAAGATCCGCAGCAGCATCAAATGGATCAGGCTTGGGTTACTTTCTGTTGCTATTATGTTTTTATCCGTATTAATTTTTGGATATGTAGGGTTTTACTTTATAGATGTTAAACATTTTGGTATTGACTTTACATGGAAGCAGGCACTACTGAACACCATGCAGATTTTCTTCCTGGGAGGCGATAATGACTTACATCCCCGCACACTGTTTGGCCATGAATTTATATGGCTCATTCATATTCTTGGTTTTCTAAGCTGGGGCTTTCTTTTATTTACTTTGATTAAACCTTTTTTAAAAATAGAGATCTCAAATGAGTCAGGCCGGGAACGAGCAAAGTTTTTGCTTGCACAATATGGAAACTCTTCGGTAGATTATTTTAAAATATACCGGGATAAACTTTTTTTCTTTTCAGAGTTGCATGATGCTTTTGTATCGTATCGCATTGCAAATGGCTTTGCCATTGTATTGGAAGAGCCTGTATGTGCTGAAGAAAATAAAATGGAGGTGTTGCAGGAATTTTATAAACAATGCAACCGCATGGGATTAAAAACGGCCTTTTATCGCGTAGACGAAAACAGCATGGTATGGTTTAATCAATTAAGAAAACAAAAAATGATTATTGGACAGGAAGCAATATTAGATGCAGAAAATTTTAAACTGGAAGGTAAAGACAAAAAATCATTACGCAATGCATTGAACAGTCTGCAAAAAAAAGGATATACAACTTCTGTTTATAAAGCGCCGCTTCAAAACGATTTGGTGATGCAGCTTAAAGAGATATCTGATGAATGGCTGGAAGCTTTTGATAAAGAAGAACAGGTTTTTTCGCAAGGCATGTTTGATGTTAAAGAAATCATGCAACAGGACGTAATTACTGTTGCTGACGCAGAAGGAAAAATTGTAGCCTTTTTAAATATTATTCCGGATTATTCGCCGGATGAATGTACGTATGATCTCATCAGGAAAACCAGTGACGCACCCGGCGGATGCATGGATGCTCTCATTATTAAAATGATTGAATATGCTAAAGAAAATAAACTGCAATACATCAATCTTGGAATGGTACCCATGACCGGAATTACTGAACCCAACAGCCCTGCGGAGCAGCTTATAAAGTTTGCCGGTGAAAAATTAAAGCGTTTTAAACATTACCACGGGCTGCGTGATTTTAAAGAAAAATATGCAACTATCTGGGAAGATAAATTCCTTGTGTATGAAACCGATTATGACTTGCTGCAATTACCTGCAGCTTTAAATAAAATTATGCAACCCTGATCTGTATCTATGAAAAAAATTATTTTACTGGCTCTCTTATCAACACCAATTTTACACATTTCTGTGGCTGTTGCACAGGATCTTCCTGTGAAAGAATGGGCAACATCTTCACAGGACAAGCCGCTTATTTTTTATTTATCCGGCGATGGCGGTTTTAATAAATTTTCTAATTCTTTGTGCCAAGGCATTAATAAAAAAGGATTTGATGTTATCGCTTTAAATTCAAAATCATATTTCTGGGATAAAAAAACTCCTGAACAAACAGCAACGGACGTAAATAATTATTTAGCTAATAAATTGACAGGAAGAAAAAATCAACAGGTTGTTATAATTGGCTATTCTTTCGGGGCTGATGTGTTGCCATTTATTTTAAACAGACTCCCAAAAGAATTTCATGATAAAATCTTAGCTTCTTTTCTTATGGCCTCTTCAGGCAGCACAGACTTTGAAATTCACTGGTCTGATATTTTTGGTGGCAATTCAAAAAGAGAGATGGATGTAGTAACGGAAATCAATAAGCTGGTTGATGATAAAATTGTAATCATCAGCGCCAGTGATGACGGGCATCTTGCATTAAATAAAATTTCTTTAAAGAGATATACGCATGAAGTGCTGCCCGGTGGCCACCATTTTGACGGAGATACGGATGAGATTATTAAAGTGATTTTGAATGATATGGAATGAGAAATATTTTGGGTAAAGTCGGTTATGTTTCATAGGCAGGCCTGATGGACCAGCTCCTGTATTTTTTATTGGCGATCACCATCCACCAGACAAACAAAGAAGTAGTGGCCAGGTTCAAAATATTCATACTCCATGCAGGTAAATATCCAATTAGATTTACCAGAACTCCATTAGTTTCCAAACTGCTAAATCCGAATAATTGCGGTAGCCTGAACCAATAATAACAAGACACTGCTGAAGCTGCAAATAAATTCATAATTAGCTTTCTATTATTATGAAAACGGCTTTTTAAAAGAATATATAACAACAACGTGATAATACCTCCTGATACCGGGTACGCATACACGATATAATAATGATGCAAGGGGAAAGCTGCTGAATAATCGGGCACATGAAACCATCCCCATATATATCCCGGAAAGGCGCCTACGAGTAGCATTTCAGTAACTTTGGATTTAGTTGATTTTAATGCTGCGGGCGTAAGATTTTTTGTTGAGTCCGGACAGGGAACAGAACATTTTACACAGGTATTGCATTGAGCATTCGGCAATGAAAAGGCAGCCCTGGAACCATAAAATTTTTCTACAGGATGAACAGGGCACAGGCCCGAGCACCAGGCACTTCTGCTTTCAAAAATAAACCCGGAGCTAAAAGCAATTACACTAAGAGAAATTATAAAAAGTGCCGTAGTCTGCCCGCTGACATTAAATATCACATGCCGTAAGGGTATTAATAAAAGAAGACCGATAACGCCCAACAAGTTTAACGTTTGTTGTTGAGCAGAAGTTATTTTTCTCTTTTGCGAAATGCCAAACTTATCGGGCAACATTGAAGTAGTGGCCAGGGGACAGATATTTCTCCAAATTCCTGTGCATAATACAAATAATGCCGGGGCCAAAGGAATCAAAATATTCCAAAACAAAGTAATACCAAGGGGTGGATAAAATAACATAATTAATAAAAGATCAACACCGACAAACCAGAACAATGTTTGAAGAATTTTCCAAAATAAAAGCGAAGGAGAAATTAAAAACCTTGCAGTTTTTTCCATACGGCAGTTTTTTGTGAAAGTATTTGATGCAAAAAAAAGAAAACATGATTGTTGCCAATAATTCACATGATTAAAATCATGTACGACTGAAACCTTGAGTATACAAATTATATTTAATTTTTACCCTGATTAAAAAAACCGTTTGTTTGCACAACAATAATCATTAAATGATTTCCGCAAAAGCGCTGGTACGCATTTTCATTCTGCTATCACTTTTGTATTTAGGCTGCATTCTTTTTAATGCAGCAACACTTGTGTTTTATTTAAAACCATTACTGCTGTTACCTTTGATAACTGCTGTTTTTATTTCAACAAACTTTAAAAATAAAATTATCCTGCTTACTGCATTGGTGTTTTCATGGATAGGCGATACGCTCCTGTTATTTGTTTTTAAAGATGCCATTTATTTTATACTGGGGTTGGTTGCTTTTTTAGCTGCACACATTTTCTATATCATTTTATTCGCAAAAGAATTAAAACAGGCTAACGGAAAATTTGAATTAAAAAAACCCGGCCTCATTGTAATAGCCATTTACCTGAGTGCCATGTTGCTGGTTTTAATTCCACATTTAGGCGGCTTAACCATTCCTGTAATTATTTATGCGGTAGTAATCAGCAGCATGTTGTACACGGCTTACCTGCTGAGTTTTTATTGGCCTAAATCAGCTTCCATCTATCTTTTAACAGGAGCTGTTTCATTTATTCTCTCCGACAGCATTCTGGCTTTTAATAAATTTTACCAACCAATCCCTATGTCCGGCCTTTTAATAATGGTTACTTATTTATATGCACAATGGGCTTTGGTGAGGAGTTGTATAAAGTGAAATAGAAATCATTCAATTGCAATGCTGATTTGTTTGCCATCTCTCTTTTAAATTTTACCTTACAGTAAATTTCTTCTAAATGAAAAAAGTATTTCTTGGAGGAACCTGTAATGGATCAACATGGAGAGATACATTGATAAAAGATCTGCAGATTGATTATTTTTCGTTCCATTAAGGTTTTTACAACATTTCCTCCCAGCTTTAAAAACCCTGCATGAAATCTATATGTACTAAATTGTAAATCCCAAACACCCTCATATTCCCCGGTTTTTTGTAAATTTGAAATATGAGCAATACCGCTTTAAATATTCGCCATAAATTATTTGATTACATCCGCGTAGCAGACGAAAAAAAGTTGAACGCTATTTATAATTTGCTGGAAGACGAAATAGAACAAACCAGCGAATGGTGGAAAGATAAACAATTTGTCAGCGAGCTTGACCACCGCTTCCAGGCTTTGGAAAACGGCGTTGATAAGGGCTTTACAGTTCCACAACTGCAGCAAAGTATAGATAAACTTCGCATAAAAAAGTATGGCAAATAGTACTTCTTTCACCAGCACATTATCGTCAAGAGCACAGAAAGAAATTACACAGGCCTGGGGTTGGTACGAAGAAAGACAACAGGGACTAGGCGACCGTTTTGTGAAAGAAATAATTGCCCGCATACATAAAATAGAGCAATCACCTGATCGACACCCCACCCGTTACAGATACTATAAAGAAACTCCTGTACCTGTATTTCCTTTCCTGATTATTTACAGAATAAATAAGAGAAAAAGAACTGTTCGCATCGTTTCTATATTTCATACGTCACTAAACCCAAGAAAGAAATATTAAACCGGGTATTTAAAATCATGAGTTTTCGATTTTACAGACGTCTTATAAATTGTGAGCTTTTTAGGACCTGTTTGCCATCTCTCTTTTAAATTTTACCTTACAGTAAATTTTTTCTAAATGAAAAAAGTATTTCTTGGAGGAACCTGTAACGGATCAACATGGAGAGATACATTGATAAAAAACTTAAAGATTGATTATTTTAAACCTTGCGCCGAACATTGGACGACCGAGATGATGGAAGAAGAAATAAAACAAAGGGCTGAATGTGATTTTTGCCTGTATGTAATTACACCAAAAATGACGGGTATTTATTCAATTGCCGAAGTGGTAGATGATAGTAATAAACGTCCCGGAAAAACAATTTTTTCCTACCTTACTGAAGATGAAGGTTATGTTTTTTCTGAACACCAGCTTAAGTCTTTGGAACAAACCGGGAAAATGATACAGGAAAACGGTGCTGCCTTTTTTAAAACACTCACGGAAACGGCTGATTATTTAAACAATCATTAAAATCGAATTTCGTATGTCTGAATTGCTCGATCGGTTCAATAAACCGGGCCAGAAAAAAATTTTATCATTGGATGGCGGTGGCATCCGCGGTGCGCTTACGTTAGGCTATCTGAAAAAACTGGAAGATATTCTTAAAGCAAAATTTCCTGATCAGCCAGATTTTCGTCTATGCGATTATTTCGATTTAATTGGCGGCACTTCTACAGGTTCTATCATTGCAGCTTCGCTTGCCATCGGCAAAACCGTAGACGAAATCACAAAACTCTACATGGATTTGGGTGGTAAAATTTTTGGCGAGAAAAGGAACTGGTGGAACCCAATGGAAACTATGAAATGGCTAAAAGCAAATTATAGCTATAAAGCGATGGAGGATGGTTTAAAATTTGCTTATGGCGATTTGACCATGGGAAGCAAAGAATTAAAAACGGGCTTATGTATTGTAGCTAAAAGAGCCGATACTAACAGTATCTGGCCGTTAATTAATCATCCAAAAGGAAAGTTTTTTGATTCTGATCTTGGAAAAAATAAAGACATTCCTCTCTGGATGGCAGTGCGGGCAAGCTCTGCAGCGCCTACGTATTTCGCACCGCAAATGATTGAAGTGATGAAGGACCAGCAAGCTGCGTTTATTGATGGAGGTTTGAGCATGGCTAACAATCCATCTTTAACTTTACTGATGATTGCGACACTTAAAGGATTTCCGTTTCGCTGGGAAATGGCCGAAGATAAACTCCTTTTTGTTTCTGTTGGTACAGGCTACAGTGTATTTAAAAAATATGCAAAAGAAATTGATGATTCCACGATGCTTAGCTGGGCAGCTAATATTCCTGACATGCTAATGCAGGATGCAAGCTGGCAAAACCGCCTGATGATGCAGTGGCTCTCCAACTCGCCCACAGCCGATTATATGGATATGGAGATAGAAAAAATGGATGACGATTACCTCGCAGGCAAGCCCATTATTTCTTACCTGCGTTATAACTTCAGGATTACAGAGAACGATTTGAATGAATTAGGTTTTACAAGAATATTTACCGCGGCGGATGTAAAAAGTATAACCGACATGAGTAATTCGGCCAACCGCCAATTGCTGTATCAAATAGGCTGGAAAGCTTCTTATGCAATTAAACCTGAGCATTTCGAAAAATTTTAGTAAGTAATTAATCTTCGAATAGATTTAACCGTTAGAACCAGGTAAACCAGGTATCACGTCATTTGAAATGGCCAGACCTATAATTTTTAAGAACTACTATTATCTTACAATTTCTGAGTAATCCATCTTAGGTGTTGTTTCGTTACCAGCCGCCTTTTTCGTTACCGTTTTATACGGCCCGTAATTGGCACAAATTTTTATAAAGTAATCGCCTGGTGCCACATCCGGGAACGAATAGCCATCGTTACCATATATTGCCTTTTTCACACCCTGAGCTTTATTAAGATTGGCAAAATCAAAATGATTATCATAAACTTTTGAATCCCTTATTATCTTCTTATTGGCAGATACGTCAGGAATTAGATATATAACTAAATTATTAGGAATGGTCTCATTTTTTGAGGAATATAAATTCAATTGCAGTTTATTATTATCCACGGGTACAGAAGGCTGGTCATTCTGAACTGGAGCGGCTTTACTTGATTTTAATTCATTATAATTTCTATTTAAAAGATCATAATCGCTGTTTAATTTATCATACTTATTTCTTAAAGTATTATAATCGCTTTTTGAATTATCCAAATCATTTTTTACAGAGTTATAATTAGTTGTTAACTGGGCGTTAGTTGTATTCAGCTGTGTAAATTTCGTATTTAACTCCACATACCTGTTTTCAGCAGCTATACTATCATTATGTTTATCGCTTCGTAATTTTTCTAAATCAGTAAAGTGCTGGTGCAACACATTATTAATAGAGTCGAAAGAATTTTTATTAGTAGTTAGTTCTGCCGCCAGCGATTTCATTTTCTGATCCAGGTTGCTGATGGTACTGTCTAGCAGAATATTTTGTTTTAATAACGCGGATACTTTGCTGGTGTCATTTTTATCGGTGCTCAACAAACTGATCCGTTGTTTAACGCTATCTAATTTTATAGAATCTCTTGTGATGTCCTGTTTGATGAGTATAGTTTCCTTCTCTGCTTCTGCTTTATCCCTGCGTGCTTTTTTTGTAGTGAAAAACCATATAACTCCCGCAATTACAATCGAAAAAATAAGCGACGCAGTAATTATTTTTACTGCCCTTTTTTTTGCTCTGGCTCTCGCTGCTGCCAGGGCAATTTCTTTTCTTCTTTTCTCCCTATCATCTTTTATTAATGGAGTTAGTACGTCATGCGAAAGCTCAATCGTAGTACCATCATCCCGCAAAAAGTATTTTCTTTTCAATACTTCAATTCCAGGCAACAGGCTATTATCAATTTCATTTATTCCGTACCTCGTTCGATAGCCTTCATCAGTAATTAATTTATCTTCTGCAAATTCATTAACCGGGTTTGACGCATTATCATTTACTGCTTTATTTGCTTCGGCTAAAACTTCATCATAAATAGATCGAAGAATAATTTCTTTGGGATATTTATTTAAAAATTCTGATGATATTTTATTGCTGCCTTCGATGATTCTTTCTTTATCTATATACGAACATACCTGGCTCAAAAGTGATGGTTCAATTTCCATCACATCATAACTTCTATTCTTATCTTTTTCATTGATAAAAAATCCAACAATTTTATTTGCCTCCACAGCATCAATATTTTCCCGCCATGTTTTGGTAATTACATCGTAGGCCTGGTTGCCATTCATTGGCATTAACCTAAACCTGGAATATTTTATGGATGGAATTTTTGACGTGATGTTTTCAAATTCAGGAAGAAATTCTTCCCTGAAAGAAAAGAGAATTTTTATTTTTTGATTGCTGTATCTGTAATCAATTTGTTCTTTTTCGTTAAGAAATTTTTCTTTTAATTTTTCAGGAATAGAATTTTCGATAAGATCGGCGAGTTCTTCCCAAAAGTTATTTAATTCTTTACCTGCAAAACGGGCACTTCTTTTTGCAAGGGTAAAGATCTCTTCAAACTGATCGAAAATTAAAATGGGCGTAATACTTTTCCATAATTGTTCCCTATGGAAATATTCCCATAATGTTTCATCCTTTGGATACGACTCTACCTTAAAACCATACTTATCAATCTCTGATTTTAAAATATTTTTTATTTGAGTTACCAAATCGGGGCTATCCTCACTAAACTCAAGGCGTATACGAAAAGGAAGACAATAATTTTTACGCAGGCGCGGGAATACACCGGCATTTAATAAAGATGTTTTACCGGTACCCGATTTTCCAAAAACTATGGTAAGCGTATTTGCTTTTACAAGATTAGTCAGGCGATCAATCTCTTCATCCCTCCCATAAAAAATATCGGATTGCGCTTCGCTATAAGATTGTAATCCTATAAACAAAGAAGCACCCGGTTTTTGTAAAGGCTCAATAGTTGTTGATGGCATAGTTTTCAGTTATGATAAATTGAGCGTTTCTCTTATTTGATTAATAAATTCCTGCCCCGGATTGCCTGCAGGAACTTTGCCTATACTTAATTCAGAAAAGTATTTTGGAACATTGTTATCATAAGGATTGGTATCATCAATCACAACAGGCATCAGGTATTTACTGGTGTTGCCATCTATCTTCCGGAAAGTATTTACATTGTCGGCCGTAAACCATTCAAGTTGTACATAACCATCTTTATGCAATAAACTATTTGCAGAAATAAGTGGGATAAACAGATCGGCAGATTTTATATTTTTTGCAATCTCTGTTTTAAAATCATCACCGGGAACAATTTCACGGTTATCGTACCAGCAGGTAACATTACTAATTCCTTCAATTGCTTTTTTAAGATTTTCTACCGCTTCTTTATCTTTTACTGTGTAGCTTAAAAAAACCATTTTGTTTTTTACTGACGCTGGATTTTTTTGTTTCCACCGAGTGGTAAGTTCTTCAACAAAATCTTTGGTATTGCCTTCATATGTTACCACATCATAGTTCTTCAAAAATTCATATTGCTTTTTCTTTACATCCGACATATCATTTACTACAATAATTGTTCGTTTGCTGCCCCAGTCGTGCATGGGTTCATTGGACAAGAGACGAAGAATGAAACGCACCATCCAATCAGGAAAGGCGCACCCAAGAAACAACAGGTTTTTATTTTTTAATGCATTTATAATATTAGCTGAATTTTTTATTCTCTCTTTAAAGTGTCCCGTATATTCCAGCATATCTTCTTCGCTCAACGCAGGGTCAACAGTATTAAGCAATGAACCAAAAACATTAAACACAAAAGGAGCCTTTAGTTTATCAAGATCGTCGGCATCAGAAAATGGTTCGTTGATGGAAAAGTTAATAGATGTAGCCGCTTGCTTTCTTATAGCACTTAAATTATTTTCCAGCACGTTATTATAAACCGCGGTGTTCACGTAATAATTAAGATCCGTTATACTTAAGAATTGAGTCAATAAAGGAAATTCAAAATTAATTTCCCTGAGCATTAATTTTAATTTGCGAATGATATCCATCGTCTTTACTTTTTTTTCATTCACCAGGTAATTGACCGCCTGCGTAAGAGTTAACTCTTGCTGGTCGCTAATATGATATTGTCCTAGCATTTGTTGGGATAGATATTCGTCAACAGGGATAAGCAAATCATCCTGCTTAAACTTATACATTTCTTTGCCTAAAATCGGCGTTAGCTGCCGGTCGGTAATAAAGTCAAGTAGTTCATCCCAATCACTTTGTTCTGATAAATTCTTATTCATAAAATAATACAGGTATAATTTATGAAAGGCCGCAAAACGGTTATTACAAAGGATCTACGAGATTGTATGAAGATAACAAAATTTAGTAATTTCCGATAATTAAAACGCAATACTCCAGCCATTTATAAATTAGTTTATAGAATGATAAAAATATAGGTGGAGTTATTCTTTCATTAATAAAAAATTGAAACGAGCTTAATTTTTTTTTAATGAAGAATGTACCTATCTTTTAAAATATTTTTGGACCGCGATGCCTATGAGGATGCCTGCAATTAATAAATTGAAAATTCAATGAAATCAACACAGGCAAAAAATAAAACTTTACTTCCCGGGCAGGAATACCCTGAAAAAAACGAAGAGCAAATTGCGGGAAAAATAGTGGAGCTTTTACAAAAACAAATGCTTCGCTTATATAACAAAAATAACCAAAAGCAGCTCCGGCAAATTCATCCGAAAATGAATGGATGCGTGAAAGCAGAATTTATTGTTGATAAAAATTTACCCGACGAATTAAGAGTAGGAATATTTAAAGAAGCGACCTGCTTTCCTGCATGGATCAGGTTTTCCAATGGCGATACCAAACCATTACCTGACTGGAAGAAAGATATAAGAGGCTTTGCTATTAAGATAATGAATGTGCCGGGTAAAAAAATTGTTGAATCGAAACGTGACGGCGGCAATCATGATTTTATTTTAATGAACACGCAAAATTTTGTATCAAAAAAAGTAAACCACTTTTTTCGAATACTCAAGGTAGTTACTGTTCCTTATAAACCAGGAACTTTTTTTCCAAAACTATTTTCGGTTATACGAAGTGTACCAATTTTAGTGAGAGCGACAAAGGCTAAAATAAAATGCGATCATCCCTTCAGTATTTCTTACTTCAGTACAGTGCCTTACCGCTTTGGAGATAAAACAAAAGCGGTAAAGTATGCGGTAATCCCATCTGAAGAAAATAAACTCGTTTACACCGATTCAAAAAATAAAGATTTTTTACGGGCAAACATGGTGGCCACGTTATCGAAATATGAAGTTACTTACGGGTTCTTCATACAGTTTCAAACAGATCCGGAAAAAATGCCGATTGAAGATCCAACCGTAGTTTGGGATTCCCCATTAGTCAAGGTGGCGACTATTCGAATACCAACCCAGGTTTTTGATACACCTGAACAAAATGATTTTGGAGATAACCTCTCTTTTAATTCATGGCATGCGCTTCCGGAGCACCAGCCATTAGGCAATTTCAACAGGGTAAGAAAAAAGATTTATGAAGAAATGTATGCCTTCAGGCACAAGCATAATAAAATAAAAGATGTAGAACCATCTGCAAATTCTGATTTTTTTAACGGCACAAATATAAACCAGCATGGATAAGGCAAGTAATCAGCAAATTATTGAGGATATGTATAAGAATTATGCAGCCGGAAATATGAGCGCTGTATTATCATGTTTCGATAAAGACATTATTTGGGAAAGGCCGGGCGCACCTTTCATTCCGTTTTCAGGAAGTTTTAAAGGTATTGAAGAAGTAACTAAAATGTTTGCCATCCAGGCTACAACATTATCCATTAAAAAATTTGTACCGGAAAAAATTTGCACCAATGAAGATACAGTTGTAGTATTTGGGGATGATGAAGTTGATGTTGTAGCAACGGGCAAAACATATTCAACAGACTGGGTGCAGTCTTTTACTCTAAAAGATGGTAAAATTATATGCGTTCGTGTTTATTTAGATACCAAAGCAATAGCTGATGCATTTTTAACTTAACAAAGAATGGCCGCAGAAGTTGAAGTACCCTAATAATAGTTGTTTAATTTAACCAATGCTTGCATGCAAAAGGCTCTAATCACAAATAAAGCCAGAATTGAATCTATCGATATACTTCGCGGATTAGTTATGGTCATTATGGCCCTGGACCATGTAAGGGACTATTTTCACGTATCTGACGATCCGCTTAACCTTGCCACTACCACTCCATTTCTTTTTTTCACAAGATGGATCACTCATTTTTGCGCACCCATTTTTGTATTTCTTTCGGGTACTTCCATCTATTTACAGAGCCTGCGAAAAACCAAAAGGGTACTTCAGTCTTTTTTAATAAAACGGGGACTATGGCTGATTTTTGTGGAGGTAGTATTCATTTCATTTGCCTGGACCTATAACCCAAGTTATAACCTCATTATTTTCCAGGTTATCTGGGCCATCGGCATCAGTATGGTATTATTAGGTTTGCTGATAAGATTGCCTTTCAATTTTATTTTAATTATAGGATTAGCAATTGTTTTTGGACACAACCTTTTGGACATACCCGAATCAACACCTGGTTTTAAGGCAGGGTTTTGGTGGGATCTTTTGCATCATGGATTTTTCGCATTTTATCCAATAACGCAAAATCATGTTCTGCTTATCTTGTATCCTTTTCTTCCATGGACAGGCCTCATGATGCTGGGTTATTGTACTGGTTTATTTTTTTCACCAAAATATTCAGTTCAACAGCGGAGAAAAATCTTAAACAGAATTGGTATTGGTTTGATCCTGCTATTTATTGCAGTTCGCTTCATAAACGTTTATGGAAATCCTGAAGCATGGAGCACACAAAAAAATGCTTTATTTACCATACTTTCATTTATTAATGTACATAAATACCCGCCATCATTATTGTATATGTGCATGACCATCGGGCCTGCCTTCTTACTTTTATCGTTATTTGAAAGAATACAAAATCCCTTTACCCGTACGGTGCGTATTTATGGAAGAGTGGCATTCTTTTATTATGTAATTCATTTGTATTTGATTCATTTGATTTCTGCTGTTTTCTTTATTGCAAAGGGTCACTCATTTCAGGAAGGAATACACGTAGGCGGCGGTTTACCATTTTATTTTTTGGCAGCCAATGACGGGTACAGCCTATTTATAGTGTATGTGATTTGGATGTCCGCGGTAATTGCCTTGTTCCCTTTGTGTAAATGGTACGATAATTATAAAACGAATCACAGAGAAAAATGGTGGTTGGCTTATTTGTAAGAATTTAAGAAAAATGAAAAAAATCAGGTTTAGTCCTGATATTATTTATTCTACATTTTAGGTCAAAAAAAATCAAATTTGGATCCTAAATAGTACTTAAATATTCCACTACCGTTCTTGACGGAAAAAAGAAATAGGCGCCGCCTTTGACGGTTACAAAGCTTTTCAAACCATCAATATATTTATTATGTGCTTCGGTAGGAATGGTGAATTGTTGTACCACTCCCGGTTCGGGATTTTCCTTCACACCTATGAATGGATCAGGGTCAGCATACAATTGTTTAAACTTTGGATAATTGGCCCAACTGTATTGAATAAATTCAAACTGGCGGTTAATATCCGCATTAAAACAACCAAACAAAATTCCAACTTCGTCTACGGGTGTATGTTGGGTGGCAGAGGCTGTATATTTTTCTCCATAAGAACGAACTCTTCGCATAATACGATGTTTCTTTGTAAGCTGCAATGATTCAGCAGGCCCGGTTTCTTCAAAATTATCCCTGGGGTTGGTTCGCCGAACGTGAGAACCGAACGGGCATTTTAAGCCCAGTCTATCGGTATCAGTGTAAACAAAGTCATTATCATCGGTGAGGATGCCGGGGTCTTTATCGGGAAATTTTACTAAAGGAGCTCCGCCGGGCCAACGCCCCATCATTTTCGCCGCCAGTTTAGTACTTTCTTCGTGGTTAAATGAGCCATCTTCATTTTTACTTTTTTCATTTAAAAAACTCCAAAAGCCGTTTACATCTTCTTTAAGTTGGCGCAGCACAAAATAAGTTCCATTACGGCCCAGGTCTTTTTTTCCTTTTTCAATCGGATCATCAGGAAGCATATTTATATTTCCCTGCTCATTTATAAGAGAAGGCGAATCAGGGTAAACGTTGTATTCATTTTTATAACCCATTAAAAATTCACCCGGTTGAATATTATCATTTTGAATTCCGGTTACTCCGCTGCCGATAATTGCCGGTTGCGAAATACTCTCTCTGAAACCAAAATGCTCACGTCCTTCCGGAAATGTTTCACCATTTAAAAGAAAAACTTCTTTGAGGCCATATTCCACAAATTCCTTGCGGAGTTGTTGCGTTTGAGTGTTTATGTTCTCCTGCGTTGAATTAAAAACCATGAGCATCAAATGTATTCCTTCATTTTTAGTACCACCCCAATCCCAATTCGATGGATCGTTACTATCGTGATCGCCCAAAAGCCTTTGACGGTGAGGCGTTACCATTCCCTCGCGAAATTCGCGGGTAAAAGCCCGAAGGTTATTTTCGTGCAATCCCAATGCACTTAATCCTATACCTGTAAATCCAATATTTATAAATGATTCTTCATCTTTATCAACAACTGTTGTAATTTTTTTCGAAATATTTTCTATAAATCTCTTTGCCTTGCTGGCGTCGCCAATTTGCAGTAGAAAATATTTTGAAACCGGCATTTCTTTATAATCTCTTACAAGGAAACCCTGGATTTCTGAAAGTTCAAGTTCTTGCATTCAATTTTTATTTTAAATTCTTTTAAGAAATAATTGCGCCTGTTCTTCAGTAAGATTTTTCCATAATTCATTTCTTATTAAAGTATTGTTGACGATATTTTTTATAGAAAGATGATGGTAAGCGCTATACCAAACCTGTGTGAGAATTTGCGTACCGCGGCTCCAGGCTAAGAAATGCTCTTCATCATAAGCGCCACCGGTAAATAAAAATCGTGTCTCTGGAAAGTTTACAGTGTTACTGAAAATTCCTGTTAGTCCCCAGCCTGACTTATCAATAAAATCGCAGAGGTATTGGTTCCAGCTTCCATCGAAATTGCTGAAGAACATCATGTGTTTATCATTATCAATTAAAACCCATCGCGCAAAATGAATCGTCGGAATTCCCATGAGCTTCCCTTTTACAAAAAAATTCTTTATTAAAGTTCTGGCAAATAACATAAGGGCATGAACAGTAATTAGTCTCACTTTTCCTGGCTTCATTACCAACACCTGTGTAAACTGGTTTTGATTAAACAGGTCTTCATCGGCCTCAAGCCTGCGCACGAGGTCATCGTTTAACTGGCTTCGTGTAGCCGTACAGTTAGTATCTCTCCGTTCATAAAAGAAATACAGTATTAAAATCCAGGGGATGATTATGGGCAATAAAATTATCATTATTAACACCATCAATATCATTCCGGGCCAGTTGGTGGAAGGTGTATTTACACTTTCCTTTGACCACGCCAACTCCGGATCAGCATTCACTTTTTCGCGAAGAAACTTTTGGATCTCCAGGGCCGATTTGCCATCCCAGTTATTTTTATTGATGATATTCCATAAGTATTTCTGTAACGTATCTTCCTGCTTAATCTGCTGTAAACTTCGCCCCGGGGCACCCACATAAAAGGCTGTTGTATTTACTTTCCACTTTGAAAGATAACTTTTGCGGGTCTCAGTATTTCTCATTCCTGGTTCTGGATAACCTTCACAGCACTCGTATAACTCATCAAAATATTCAGGAAAAATAGTTACCAATCCATTTATGTGCTCATCCTCACCTCCATCAAAATTTGATGAAAAAACCAGTCTTTCGGGGAGCGGAAATGCAGTTTTATCTCTAAAAGAATCTTCACGAAGAATAAACCATCTTGCATAGTGCAATGTCCCTAGCTTATTAAATCTTTCATTAAGCCCCACGTTGAGCCCTACTTTAAATCTTTCAAGAATTTCATTAAGCTTTTCAATGCAATCCTGTCTTACTGGTGTAAGCAGCGTTAAGGGGTTCTGGCTTATCATTATAAATTATTAAATGCTGAGGGTGTTTTTACAGGAGAACTCCAAGTTACAAATAAAAATATATTTTAAACAGTACTTACACTTATATGAGAAATATTTAATAAAGTTGGTTTAACTTCAATTAAAACTAACGTACCTATAAAAAATAAAGGGAAAATTAAGAACCCTACCTCTGGAGAAACATAAATTGTAAAAAATCATCACTTTCCAAACAATGCTGTAATGATAAAAAATATAGATCATTCAAATGTTATTCATTATGGTTTTGACACGTTAATAATTAAGACGGGCACCAACGGTCTTAACAAGCCTTCATGCATAAAAGTTTTAAAAGAAGAATTTCCATCAAAAGAAACATTAGCCCAGCTCGAAAATGAATTTGAAATTTGCTATAACGCTAAATGCAACTGTATTAGAAAAGCTTTTAAAAAAGAAACCCAGGATGATCATTTGGCGATTATTTTAGAATACATTGAAGGCCAGGACCTGGGCAAGATTTTGAATTCCTCAAATTTAAATTTTACCGGGCAATGCGCATTAGCTACAGATATTACATCTGCTTTAACGGCTTTACACCAAGAAAAAATATTTCACAGGCGCATTCACCCGGGTAATATTTTAATCGAGCAGGCTACTAATAAGGTTTTTTTCATTGATTTTGGATTAGCCACAGAGGGAAATATTATCAATGAAGAAATAGATTCTTTTCACGAAAAGGAAATTGACGTTTTAAGATACATAGCGCCTGAACAAACGGGCCGCATCAATCGTTCGATTGATATAAGAGCAGATCTCTATTCATTGGGAATAATTCTTTACAGGCTTTTTACCGGCGAATTGCCTTTTGAAAGCTCCGACGGGCTGGAATTGATTTATTCGCATATAGCTAAAACACCGGTTGAACCTTATGTTCTTAATAAAGAGTTGCCAAAAGTTATTTCTGATATAATAATGAAGCTGCTGGCAAAAAACGCTGAGGATCGTTACCAGTCTGCATTTGGCGTAAAATATGATCTCGAAAAATGTTTAGAACAATTGCTGGAAACCGGCAAGATAGAAAACTTTCCAATCGCAAATTTTGACTTTTCAGGAAAATTATATTTTTCGGAAAAATTATATGGAAGGGAAAAAGAGATAACTTTTTTAAATGAACTATTTGAAAACTGTACTAACGGTCACAAACAAACGCTTTTAGTTTCGGGATATTCAGGAAGCGGGAAATCTGCCTTGGTTGAAATTCTAAAAAATTCTGTATCGCAGAAAAATGGCATTTTTATTAAAGGAAAATTTGACCAGATCAGTTCTGATACACCCTACTCTACTTTTGTGCAGGCGTTTAATGAAATGGCGCAGTTAATTATGGCCGGCGATAATATTTTCCAGGCCAAATGGAAAAAAAGAATAACCGATGCACTGGGAAATTCCGGAAAATTATTAACGCAGTTTATGCCCGGCATTGAAACGCTGATTGGCAGACAAACCGACGTTCCTGAATTAAAAGGTCTTGAAGCACAAAACCGGTTTAACTATGAATTCACCAGATTTATTAAAGCTATTGCAGATAAAGATTCTCCATTAGTAATATTTGTTGATGACCTTCAATGGGCCGATGCTTCTTCATTAAACCTCTTTAAAATTATTGCCGAAAACCGGGATATTGAATATGTAATGCTGGCTGGCGGATATAGGAAAAACGAAGTAGATGAAAAGCATGTGCTCACAAAAAAATTATCAGAACTTAAAGAAGATCACGTTGCTTTTGATGAAATTGACCTGCAGGATCTTTCGTATGATGATGTGTTTAAACTTATTTCAGATGCTTTATCTACCAGGCAGGAAAATATATCTTTCCTGGCTGATATTATTTATAACAAAACAAAAGGAAATGCTTTTTATGTAAGACAATTTTTAAAATCAATATATGATGAAGGTTTTCTTCATTTCGATTTTGAAGTGATGCGCTGGCAATGGAATACCGATCTTATTTTACAAATGAATGTGTCGGGAAACGTAGTAGAGTTGATGACTTCTTTTATTTTAAAGTTGCCCGATAATACACTTGATCTATTAAAAATTGCTTCCAGTATAGGAAACAGGTTTAGTAAACGAAACCTTTCTGTAATAAAACAAATAAGCGAAAAAAATGTAGAAAGTTTATTGAAACTCTCCGTAACGGAAGGTCTCATCATTCCATCATCGACCGAATATAAGTTTGCACATGACAGAATACAACAAACTATATATTCATTAATACCTGATGGAGAAAAAGCGGCACTACATCTTTTAAACGGACAAAGATTATCGGCACATTTTAATGAGGCAGAGTTTGAAGAAAAATTATTTGAGCTGGTAAACCAATGGAATCTTGGCGCCGAAAAAATCTCCGAAAAAAAACAAAAACTTTATCTCGCCAATCTGAATCTTACTGCAGGCCATAAAGCGATTGCATCTACAGCATACCCGCAGGCATTGCAATACTTTGAAAAAGGTTTAAATGTATTAGATGAAAAAGATTGGGAAACACAATATGATCTCTTGTTTCAAATTACCACTAATGCTGCAGATGCCGCTTACTTATCGGGCCAATATGACAAGGTTGATCAGCTGGTAAATGCCATATTCAAAAACAGCAAATCTCTTATAGATTCTGCCAAAGGTTACGAAATAAATATTAAAAAACTGATTGCGCAGAACAAGCCTTTAGATGCAGTAGAACTTGGACTTACTATCTTAAAAAAGTTTGGAATTGACTTACCACTAAAGCCGGGCAGGCTGCAGGTTATGAAAGATCTTCTACAAACCAAATTTTTGCTCCGCAATAAAACAATGGATTATTTCAACAGCCTGCCTGAAATGAAAGATGCGGAAAAAAATGCTGCGATGAGAATTCTATCAGATATTTCTTCGGCTTCATTTTTTGCAGTTCCCAGCCTCGTTCCTTTGTTGGTTTTTAAAATGGTAAGCCTTACTGTTAAGTATGGTTTATCAAGAAAATCGCCATTCAGTTTCGCAGCCTATGGTTATATCTTAAGCGTTTATTTAAACGAAGTTGAAAAAGGAATCGCCTTCGGTGAAATTGCCTTGCACCTTGCTAAAAAAATTAATGCAGAAGAATTGTTCGGTTCCATTATGGTTACCAGCAATATCTTTTTAAATCATTGGAAAAAACCATTTATAGAAACCATTAACGATCTTGATAAATCTTTTAAAAGTGCCCTGGAATCAGGCGATAACGAGTATGCGTCTTACGCGGCTCACAATACGGTTTACCAGTTATTTATGATGGGTTATCCTTTGCATGAACTTTCAAAAAAAGCTGAAATGCTGGATTTGAAAATTGAGAAATTTAAACAGGATCTCACTTTAAAAAGATTACGTGTATTTCGCCAATCTATAGCTAACCTCATCCAGGAAACAGAAAAACCCGATGTACTTACCGGGAATATATTTGATGAGGCTGAAATGGATATTATTGATGTAACTAAAAGCAATGAAATTTATTTTCAAAATCTATACCTGCAGAAATTATACCTCGCTTTAGTATTTAATCTTAATGCCAATGCAAAAAAATATCTTGATTTAGCGGAACGTTTCCAAGAGAGTGTAAAGGGCACTGCATTGTATCCGTTATTTTACTATTACCGTTCACTCCTCATTTCAGATATCACCTTAAGTGCGCCTTTAAAAAGAGAAGTGTTGGCGCAGATTACAAAGGATATTCACTTATTAAAAAAGTATGAAAAATTTTGCCCGCAAAATTATAGTCATAAAATATTTTTACTCGAGGCTGAATTTAATTATTTAAGTGGCGATAATGAAACCGCAAAAGTATTGTATGACAAGGCGCTAAAATTTGGAACAGAAAACGGTATGACCAATGACCTTGCATATTGCTGGGAACGAGCAGGCCGTTTTTTCGTCAATACAAAACAGGAATTGCTCGCAAATTTTTATTTGCAAAATGCTTACCGCGTCTACAAGCGCTGGGGTGCAGATGCAAAACTGACGCAGATGGAAAAACAGTATTCCCAACTCAGGGGTGGTGGCGGTGCGGAATGGCAAATTGATTTATCACAACCCGCGAGAGAAGGAAATGGAAATATGGACCTTGAATCCGTTTTGAAAGCATCATCAGTTTTATCAGGTGAAATAATTTTGCCGAAGCTTTTGAAAAAGATGATGCAGATTATTTTAGAAAATGCAGGAGCGCAAACAGGTTTTCTTATCATGGAAAAAAAGGGGGAAAGATATATTGAAGCGGAAATAAAAGCAGGCAATGAAGAAATAAAAATATTACAATCTGTCCCTGTGTCAAAAAGCGATTTGCTTGCAGAATCTGTTTTAAATTATGTGTACATGACGCAGGAAACAGTTATACTTGATGATGCCTGTAAGAGCCCGCTTTTTGGTAATGATTCTTTTATAAAAACTCATGAATGCAAATCAATTCTTTGCATTCCGTTATTGAACATGGGTAAAATTCAGGCGGTTATTTATCTTGCCAACGACTTAACATCAGGAGCTTTTACTGAAAAGCGTGTGGGTTTATTAAAATTATTAGCAGGGCAAATGGCTATATCAATTGAAAACGCTTTATTCTATAGTGAACTTGAACATAAAGTGGAAGAAAGAACAAATGAATTGAGAATTGAAAAGAAAAAGTCTGATGATTTATTATTAAATATTTTGCCGGAAGATATTGCGAATGAATTAAAACAAACCGGAAACACAAAACCACGCAGCTATGAAGTGGCAACGGTAATGTTCACCGATTTCGAAAATTTCACCAGCAAAAGTGAAAAGCTTTCACCTGAAGAATTGGTTGCAATAATAGATACATGCTTCAAAAAATTTGACGAAATAATTTCAAAATATAATATTGAGAAAATAAAAACTATCGGTGATGCATATTTGTGCGTTAGCGGTTTACCGGATAAAAAAGATCACAGCCCGGTTAACGTTGTAAAAGCTGCGATTGAAATAGTTGATTTCATTTACTCATTTCGGCAGGATGCAAATGAAAATAGTTATTTTGATATTCGTATTGGCATACATACCGGGCCGCTGGTTGCCGGCGTGGTAGGCGATAAGAAATTCGCATTTGATATTTGGGGCGATACCGTAAATACGGCATCACGTATGGAACAGAACAGCGAGGCAAATAAAATAAATATTTCGCAGAGTACGTACGACCTTGTAAAAGACACTTTCCACTGTAAATTTCGAGGTAAAAGAGCTGCTAAAAATAAGGGAATGATAGAAATGTATTTTGTTGAGCGGGATTAAAGAATAGCTGAATTAATTTTTGCATAAAATCAAGTCGACCTATTTTAAAACGTTATAGCTTTACAATCTTTAAAGAATTTTAAGCTATGAAAGAAAGGTTTGATGAATTATCTGCGCAATTAGAAGGCGAACTTTATTTGGATGATACTATGAGGATATTATATGCAACTGATGCCTCTGCTTATGAAGAAATGCCTTTGGCTGTTGCCATTCCAAAATCTAAAAATGATCTCAAAAAATTAATTGCTTTTGCTGCAGCAAATCATACATCTTTAATTCCGAGAACTGCAGGAACGTCGCTTGCGGGGCAGGTTGTTGGAAATGGAATTGTTGTGGATGTATCTAAAAATTTCACGCAAATAATTGAATTAAATAAAGAAGAACATTGGGTGCGTGTACAACCGGGCGTTATACGTGATGAATTAAATATGTTTTTAAAACCTTATGGTTTATTTTTCGGCCCCGAAACTTCCACAGCCAACCGCGCTATGATGGGAGGCATGGTAGGAAATAATTCCTGCGGATCCAATTCAATTGTGTACAGAAGCACACGAGAGCATCTATTGGAAGTGGATGCATTACTTAGCGACGGAACTGAAACAACATTTAAAGCATTGAACCTTGATGAGTTCCACAATAAATGCGAAGGCAATAACCTGGAAGCAAATATTTATAAAACTGTAAGAAGTTTATTGAGTAATTACGACAACCAGCTGGAGATACGAAAAGAGTTTCCAAAAAAAACTGTTGAGAGAAGAAATACAGGTTATGCAATTGATATATTATTAGATTCGGCCCCTTTTACAGTCGGCGGAACGGATTTTAATTTTTGTAAAATTATTGCAGGCTCAGAAGGAACATTAGCTTTTATAACTGAAATAAAATTAAATGTCGTTCCATTACCACCAAAGGAAACAGGTTTATTATGTGTTCATTTTAATTCTATTGATGAATCTTTGCGGGCAAACCTCATTGCTTTAAAATACAAGCCCCTGGCGAGCGAACTGATTGACCATTACATTTTAGAATGCACCAAAGACAATATTGAACAAAGCAAAAACCGCTTTTTCGTAAAAGGCGATCCTGCAGCAATTCTTGTAATAGAATTAACTGCGTCTACGCGTGACGGTATTATCAGTTTAGCGACTGAATGCGAAATTGAAATGCGAGAAGCAGGGTTGGGATATCACTTCCCATTGCTGTTTGGTGAGGATACAAAAAAAATATGGATGCTGAGAAAAGCCGGCCTTGGTTTATTGGGTAATATGCCCGGGGATGAAAAAGGAGTTCCTGTTATTGAAGATACTGCTGTTGATGTTAATGATCTCCCCTCTTACATAAATGATTTTCATAAAATATTAGAGAAATATAATTTGCATTCAGTGCATTATGCGCATGCCGGTTCCGGGGAAATACATCTTCGTCCGATAATCAATTTAAAAACAGTTGAAGGAAATCACCTGTTCAGGATTATTGCAGAAGAAGTTGCAGAATTGGTAAAAAAATATAAAGGCTCTTTAAGTGGCGAACATGGCGATGGAAGATTGCGCGGAGAATTCATTAAACAGATGGTGGGTGAAAAAAATTACGAGCTATTCAAAACAATTAAGCATGCATGGGATCCAAACAATATCTTCAATCCTAACAAGATTGTTGATACGCCTCCTATGAATACGATGTTGCGATATAAGCCCGGGCAAAAAACACCTGCCTTTAAAACTATATTCAGGTATTACAACCAGGATGTATTACAACATGCAGAACAATGTAACGGTTCCGGCGACTGCCGTAAAACTCATTTGTCCGGTGGAACTATGTGCCCATCTTATATGGCTACAAAAAACGAGAAAGATACTACACGTGCACGGGCTAATATCTTACGTGAATTTCTTACTAATTCAGAAAAATTAAATCGTTTTGATCATAAAGAAATTTACGACGTAATGGATTTATGTTTGAGTTGCAAAGGTTGCAAATCAGAATGTCCTTCAAATGTGGATGTAGCTAAATTGAAAGCAGAATTTCTTCAGCAATATTATGATGCCAACGGCGTTCCATTCCGTTCGAAGCTTATTGCCAATTTTAATAAGTCTGCAAAATTGGGTGCTATGGTTCCCGGCATATATAATTTTATGGTTAGCAATGCCGCTACCGGCAAACTTATAAAACGATTAGCCGGCTTTGCCGAAAAACGTTCCATGCCTACGATTCATAAAATAAGCTTAGAGAAATGGTTCCGAAAAAGGAAGAAAAATACTTTAGCAACTAATCAATCTCCCCGCAAAAAAATCTATTTATTTTGCGATGAATTTACCAACTACAACGATACAGAAATTGGCGTTAAAGCAATTTTACTACTGGAAAGATTAGGATATGAAGTTACCATACCAAAACATGAAGAAAGCGGACGGGCATGGCTTTCCAAAGGATTAATAAGAGACGCTAAAGTTATTGCCAATAAGAACATAACGTTATTAAGCAAACTCATAAACGAAGAAACGCCGTTAATAGGCATAGAACCCAGTGCTATACTTACTTTCAGAGATGAATACATTGACCTGGCTGATGATGCAAATTATAATGCCGCTAAAGAACTCGCCAAAAATGTTTTTTTAATTGATGAATTTATTGCGAAAGAAATTGACAATGGAAATATAAATTCTAATTTATTTACTAAAGAAAAACGCCTGGTAAAATTGCACGGGCATTGCCAGCAAAAAGCATTATCCTCTTTAACTACTTCTGTAAAGATGTTGTCCTTTCCTGAAAATTATTCTGTTGAAGTTATTCCTTCGGGATGTTGCGGAATGGCCGGTTCATTTGGTTATGAAAAAGAACATTACGATTTATCAATGAAAATTGGTGAGTTGGTTTTATTACCTGCAGTACGTAGTCAATCAAATGAAACAATTATTGCTGCGCCCGGAACAAGTTGTCGCCACCAGATAAAAGATGGAACAGGAAGAAAAGCTTTGCATACAATTGAAGTTTTGTACAATGCTTTAAACTGATTAATAAAAAAAATTCTCATAGTAAAAAACCCGGTTTTTAAGCCGGGTTTCACATTTAATCTTTAGTCTTTAATCTAAGAATTTACTGCTTCCTGAACGTCTCTGTATTTTTTTATAAGATCATGAGACGTTTTTAAAGAAGACTGTTGATCCGTTATCAACTGTCTTGTTTCAGCACTTATTTCCGCATCCGATGCTAATGCAGCTTTGTAGGCTTTTTGTGCCGCATCTTCACCAAATTCGCATGATGAGAGAATTGCATGCCTGTCTTTACCTGAAAATGTGGCTTTCACATCCATCCATGCCCTGTGAATCTTACCGCTGTTAGTGGTGCCAGTTGCAGCTTCCCCGCCCAACCTGCTAACTTCGTTCGTTAGTTGTGCGGCGAATTTCCTGCTCTGGTCGGCCATTTTATTGAACGTCGCCTGCAGATCTACATCAATTATTTTTGCCTCGTCGGATGCATTTACATACCCGGTAGTTCTGTCATTGTTTATACGGATAAGATCATTTAAAACTTCGGTTAATTTTTCATTAGTATTCATAATAATTATTTTTTGTTTCTATTATTAAAACTAAAACTGTGCCATGCGGTTTTGTTGTATGAATGCAATGTATTCAGCTGAATGTCATTAACAGAAGGGGAAAATTTTCTACTTATACTTCGTGCGTGTTCATTTTCTTATGAGTAACTTTGGAAAGAGGGACAGAAAATTTTTAAATTTTAAAATAATTTTATGATTGAAGTCATCCCCGGAATGCCTCCATACGTCACTGCCTTTCGTGCAACAGGATTTGTTACAAAAGATGATTATTATAAAGTGATAAATCCTTTTGTAGAAAATGTTGCTACAACTTTCGGAAAAATCAATTACATGCTCGTTTTAAATACATCATTAAAAAATTATACTGTGGGCGCATGGATACAAGATGGATTGCTCGGCTTAAGATATTTTTCCAAATGGAGAAAGCTTGCGATAGTTACTGAAAAAGATTCCATAAAAAAATTCACTGATACTTTTGGAATATTTATTCCCTGCCCCACGAAAGGTTTTAAAATGGATGAACTCAGCAAAGCCAATGAATGGATTTCAGATTTAGAAAAGCATTGAAAAATTAATAAGCATGTAATGATGCTTTTATTACAGAATCTTTTTGAGAAGCATTCAATAAGTAGTTATAATTGTATAAAGTAGTTTCCCAATCGCTATATACAGGATTGGGTAAAACGATAAACCGGTTACCAAATTCAGCAGTAACATCATATACATTCGTACCGGGTTTTTTAATTTTACATTTGTTTTGCTTACAATGTTATTTTAATAACGCTTAATTTTATTGAGGATTAAATTTAAAAGCTAAACTAATATAATGGATTTTGTTGATTATTATAAAACACTTGGAGTAGCTAAAAATGCGTCAGCAGATGATATAAAGAAAGCCTATCGCAAACTAGCCCGAAAGCTTCATCCCGACCTGAACCCCAACGACAAAGAAGCTCATAAGAAATTTCAGCAGATAAATGAAGCTAATGAAGTATTGAGTGATCCTGAAAAAAGAAAGAAATATGACCAGTATGGGCAGGATTGGAAACATGCTGACCAGTTTGAAAAAGCAAAGCAACAACAGGGCTCGCGAGGTTTCGGCGGAGGAGGCTTTGGCGGGGAGAACTTTGGGGGTGGCTATACTTATTCATCTGATGATGATTCCGCATTTTCCGATTTTTTTGAATCGTTATTTGGTGGTTCCGGAGGAAGGAAAAGAAGCCAGGCAAAATATCGGGGGCAGGATTATAGTGCCGAACTGCATTTGTCCTTAACCGATGCATCTAAAACTCATCAGCAAACTCTTACCATCAATGGCAAGAATGTTAGAATAACTATACCTGCCGGCGTTGAGAACGGCCAGGTTATACGATTGAAAGGTTACGGTAGTCCAGGCGCTAACGGCGGACCTAACGGAGATTTACTCATAACATTTGTTATTAGCAATAATACTTCGTTTAAGCGTGATGGTAATGATTTATATAAAACAGAAGATATTGATTTATATACAGCTTTACTTGGCGGAGAAAAAACCGTTGATACAATGGATGGAAAAATTAAGCTAAAAGTAAATGCCGGTACGCAGAATGGAACAAAAGTAAGGTTGAAAGGAAAGGGATTCCCTGTTTATAAAAAAGAAGGAGAGCATGGAGATTTATACCTGACGTGGAATATAAAAATCCCGACTAACTTAACCGAAAAACAAAAGCAATTATTTACTGAACTATCGAAATTATAAAACTTAAAAATTTTGAAATGGAGCAGGAAGAATTAATACCCGCCAATGATTTTTGCATACATCATAATATTGAGTATTCATTTATCAGCTCGTTGGAAAACTCAGGATTGATAAGTGTTACATCAGTTCAAAGCTCAACCTATATTCACCCGGATGAAATACATAAGCTCGAAAAATTTGTGCGGCTTCATTATGACCTTGATATAAATATCGAAGGAATTGAAACAATCAATTATTTGCTCGAAAGAATAGAAGAGATGCAAAGAGAGATTGTGAGTTTGAGAAATAAAATGTAGGTAATTAATTATTTTTAAAAGGCCACTCTGCCTTAATCTTTGCTTTTATAAAATAAACAATCGTTCCTAAACCGATTATGAATAATCCCCAATTCATTAGTTTACTCCCTGTGGAAATTAAAATAAAAATCCACATAGCAATTGCAAGAATTACAGGCACAGGAAATAAAGGCATCTTATAGGGAAATTCAATTTCGTTTTTTTTACTTCTCAATAATAACAAACCAATCGCCTGTCCTATGAATTGAATCATAATGCGCATGGCTAATATAGCGCTGATAACTTTACTTAAATCGGATACAAAAACCTGGCTGAACACAAATGCTAGGCCTCCCATAAACAATAAAGAGACATAGGGAAAATTTTTTGTTGAATGAAGCTTACTAAAAATCTCGAAGAATTCTCCATCAGCGGCTGCAGCATACGGAATACGGCTGTAGCCCAGCGTTGCAGAAAAAACTGATGCAAATGCAACCCACAAAATTAAACAGGTTGCAACTTTAGCAGCGCCATTGCCCGCGAGTATTTGTATAAACTCACTCACAACAAATTTGCTGTCTTTTGCATGCTGCCAGGGAATAACACTTACTACACTTATATTCATCATTAAATACAAAAAAGCAATACCCGCTATGGATATAAACATACTGCGTGGAATATTTTTAGAAGGGTTTTTTATTTCGCTACCCAAATGACAAACGTTATAATAACCGAGGTAACTATAAACAGATTTTACACTTGCAAAACCTATTGCAGTAACAAAAGCGTAATCCAAATGTATGCCTGTATTAATATTTTTTATAGGCGTTAAAAAATTTCCATGTGCAATGCCGCCGCCAATAATCCAGAACATGGTGATGATAACACCACTCCAAAGAAACATGCTTATTTTGCCAATCGATTCAATCTTTCTATATAATAAAATGATTATTAAAACTACCACGCTACCACTTACAATTTTTTCTGTGATGGAAGTAAGTGGTACGAGATAAGAAAAATATTTCGCAAACCCGATCGCAGCAGAAGCAATAACTAACGGTGCCTGAATCATTGTTTGCCACACGAATAAAAAACTCATCATTTTGCCCGCGCCATTTTTTCCGTATGCTTCTTTTAAAAAATTATAGGAACCTCCCGCTTTAGGAAATGCCGCACCCAGCTCACTCCATATCATAGCATCAACAATTGAAAGAAGGGCCCCGGCAACCCATGCATATAAAAAATACGGGCCATTCATCATACCAATAACCATTGGCATTGTAATGAATGGACCGATACCAACCATATCAGTCATATTTATGGCAGTAGCCTGGCCAAGGCCAAGCCTTCTTTCTAAAACATGTTGCGGCATTTAAAAACTAAATTGAATAAAAAGAATTTGATTCCGGGAAATGCATTAAGGTGTAAAAATACAAAAGCATGATAAATGAATCGAATTCATCCATCATGCTTTATAAAAAGAAAAGAACTTGTATCATTCTTTGTAATACGTGATGGTTCGCTTAACAACTTTCACGGGCTTACCATCTTTATCCATTTCAGTTCGTTGTGTCCAGTTACCTTTTTCATCTAACTTATCATAACGGTATTTTGTAATAGTGGTGATAGTTGAATCTTTTTTTGTTGCAGAATCCATTTTAATTTCTTTATAAATTGATTCAATCACGTTATTCTTTTCATCGTACGTTTGAGCAAAAGAAGATATTTCTTTGCCCACACTATCTTTTGCACTTTGATCTTTAAGAAATTGATTGTTGTAATTAAATGACATGCTTGATTTTAACGTGCTGTCTGGTTTATATTGCTTAAATGCAGTGACGCGATCGTAATCATTTGCGGTAATATCTGTGTAATAAAAATCCATCTTATTTGCCGAATCAAAACTGGTGGCACCGGAGTATTTGCCATCCTTATTCTTTACGATAAGTGACGACATTTGCTTACCGTTTTTAGTAAATTTTTGACCAGTAAATAAACCGTTTTCATCATGGGTAAAGGTACCCTCGTCCTTACTGGTACCAGCTTTGTTAACAGATGTGTAGCCCGATGCATAACCTTTGTCATCATATTTTGTTGAAGTAACGCAGCAGGAATCAAGCTCGCCGATTTTCCCGGTGCTGTCTGTTTTAAAGGTGGAGTCAGTTGTTTGTTCTACTTTGCCGGATAAATTGTCTGCCAGCCAGTCGGCGTTTTTAGGGATTCCCTTTTTTGATTCATTACAGGAAATTACCAACACCAACGCCATCAAAAGAAATGAAAATTTTTTCATGTTACAGGTTGTTTAAAAATTAATAAAGGAGAGGAAGCAGCAGGCGAAAGAGATAGTAATAGCTTTACCTAATATAAGTTTTATTGTTGAAAAAGAAGAATGAATAACCATAATATTTATTTACCTCAACTTTTCTTCTTTCGCCATTCGCATCATTTCAGGGTAGCCAAGTTTGCGTGATAGTGCTGTAACGGCCCTGGCTATTCGGCCGGCTTTGGTTTGCTCCGTTTTCGCACTTTCGATCCATTTACTAAAATAATTACGATGGCTTCCGGGTAAAGAATTAAAAAATTCCAATGCTTCAGGCTCATCAGCAAGACACACCAAAAATGTTTTTTTTATCTCAACTTCTCTTGGATCTTCAGTAAAGCTTACTTTAACAATAGCTCCCTTTCTTTTGCCCAAAGCTCTACGAATAGTAGCATTTATAGGAATAATAAAACTACCGCCACCCATTGGTAACAGGCTTGTGCGTTCAATTGCGTAATTATCCAATGATCCCTTTACCCTGAAAGACTTTTTATAACCGGGCTTAATTTTTGAAGCGATCTCTTCTGGAATTTCAATATAAGACCAGCCGGTTTTTTCACCCTGCGCAGCAAATTTTTTTATAACAGCATTAAAGTGGATCATTGCATTAAATTATTATATTAAAGCAGACCTCACAGATTTTAAAAACCTGTGAGGTCTTTCATTGCACTTCAAAATTCATACATAACTTTGTATTCTTTGTAAAAAAAAGGTGACAATTTTCAAATGATATGGCTAAGCTCTCCGTCAATATAAATAAAATTGCTACTCTTCGCAATTCCCGCGGGGGCAACAATCCCAATGTAATTAAAGCTGCTATTGATATCCAGAATTTTGGAGCAGAAGGAATAACGGTGCATCCACGTCCTGATGAAAGGCACATCCGTTATGCTGATGTATTTGAACTAAAAAAAATTATAACAACGGAATTTAATATTGAAGGCAATCCTAAAGAACAAAAATTCGTTGACTTGGTTCTTGCGAATAAACCAGAACAGGTAACACTCGTTCCTGACGCAGAAGGACAACTTACTTCTGACCACGGCTGGGACACTATAAAGAACAAAGACTATTTGATCAATATAATTTCTGTGTTTCACAAAGCGGGAATCAGGGTTTCTATTTTTGTTGATCCTGATATAAATATGCTAATTGGAGCAAAGGAAACAGGCACAGACAGGATTGAACTATATACCGAAGGTTATGCAAAGGAATATGCTATGGGTAATAAGCAACAGGCGATTAGCCCATATGTAGAAGCTGCTAAAAAAGCAAATGAGCTCGGCTTAGGAATTAATGCCGGTCATGATTTAGATTTAAACAATTTAAAATATTTTGCTGAAAATATTCCGGGGCTACTCGAAGTTTCTATTGGCCATGCACTTATTTGCGATGCATTATATTTTGGTTTGGAAAATGCGGTGCAGTTGTATAAAAGACAGCTAATGTGAGCATGGCGTACGATGTAAAGACAGTTTGCAATTCTTTCGTTGATGGTTATTTGAAAATCTGATCGAGTTTATTTTCCAGCAAAGGTCCTCTTAAGTTCTTTGCAATTATTTTTCCTTGCGGATCAATCAAAAGATTTTGAGGTATGCTGCGTATTTGAAAAAGGCCGGCTACTTCATTGTTCCATCCTTTCAAATCACTTACATGATTCCAGGTAAGGCCATCCATCTGAATTGCGTTTAGCCATGCTGGTTTGGCCTGGTCGAGCGATACGCTGAGGATAGTAAAATTCTTATCATGAAATTTATTGTAGGCTGCCACCACATTTGGATTCTCCATGCGGCAAGGCCTGCACCAGCTTGCCCAAAAATCGAGCAAAACATACTTACCTCTAAAAGAAGAAAAATTTACTGCTTTGCCTGAAGTATCGTTCTGCGAAAAATCTTTTACAACGGAGCCTATTGCATTTATTTTTGATTCCTGTATTTGCTGATTAACATATTGACCCAGTTGGCTTGCCTGGACAGGGCCGGCCATTAACTTATAAAGTTCCTCCGCTTTTAAACCATTTTGTGTAGCCTGGATTAAGCGAATAATTGCAAGGGGCGCAACATAAGAGGCAGGATGTTTTTTCACAAAATCACTGCTTATTTTTTCAACCGCGTTAGTTGCATTGGAATCGTATACTGCATCATCGCCAAATATTTTTAAATAAGGCTGAATAGCATTTACATATTCTTTGTATTGTTCATGAGACGGAGAGCCCGTAATAGAAAGCTTATCGATTGTGTTTTTATCGCCTGATATTTTTATATTACTATTATCTAAAAATAAGGGCACCGCAGGTGGCTGATTACCAAAAACTAAAACTTTAAAAGATGGTTGAGGCATTTGTCCCTTGATAACAAATTTTGCATTCTCAATTGTTGTCTGTTGCTCTGGTTGCCCGGTTTCGTCATTTAAAAAAGATACAGCTGTACCATTAGGAAAACCTGTAACATCGCCTGTAATTACGAAACCATTTTGTATATGTGGCTCAGTTTTCTTTTTTATTTGTGAAAAACTAAAAATAGGAATAACAAGAAGAAGTATAAATATTTTTTTCATGATTTTTTATTGGATAACAAATTTAATTTTTTTTAAGTGAATACGAGTCTATGACGCAATAGTTGCGCCTAAAATTGAGTTAAGAAATTTTTCGGTATCGGCTTCAATATCATTTGAATTTTCAATTGCTTTAATGTAGGCCGTGCCAATAATGGCTCCTGCAGCATGTTTGCAGGCTTGTAAAAATGTTTTATTGTCTTTAATACCAAAACCAATCAAAATTGGATTGTTAAGCTTCATGTCTCTAAGCCTTTGAAAATATTCTTCCTGAGCGCTCATATCTTTATCAGAACCAGTGATCGAAGAAGATGAAACTGCATATATAAATCCTTTGCTCAACGCATCAATCTTTCGTATTCTTTTTTCGCTTGTTTCGGGCGTAATTAAAAAAATAAAATCGAGCTTATATTTTTCAAAAATATTTTTGTATTCGATTTCATATTCATGCAATGGAAGGTCCGGTAAAATTATTCCATCAATTCCGGCTTTATGTGCATCGCTGCAAAATTTTTCTATACCGTACTGTAAAACCGGGTTGAGATATCCCATTAAAATTAATGGGGCCTTAACTCCTGAAGGGGAATTAGAATACTTATTGAGTTGGTCAAATAATAGTTTAATCGACATTCCATTCTGCAAAGCCTTCATACTGCTATGCTGAATAACAGGCCCATCAGCCAAGGGATCGCTGTATGGCATTCCAATTTCAATAAGGTCAGCTCCATGTTTTTGCAAAACATTAAGAATTGTGTTCGTATCATTCAATTCAGGAAAGCCTGCAGTAAAATATATACTTACAATATTTTTTTTCTTATCAGAAAATAATTTTTTTATCCTGTTCATCATTCAAAAAATGCTATTGATTTTGATATTCTAACTTTTGGAAAATTTAAAACTTGCCAAAAGTTATTGCGTAGTAATATGCTTCATATATGTATCCATATCCTTGTCTCCTCTCCCGCTAAGATTTACAATTACTACATCATCTATTTTAAATTTTATTTTATTCAAAACATATAATGCATGTGCAGATTCCAATGCAGGAATAATCCCTTCCAGCTTTGCCAGTTCAAATGCCGATTCCAGCGCTTCTTCATCAGTTGCACTCATAAATGTTGCTCGCTTACTTTCGAATAAGTGGGCATGCATCGGGCCAATGCCAGGGTAATCCAGCCCTGCTGAAATGCTGTGTGGTTCTATAACCTGCCCATCCTGTGTTTGCATCACGAGGCTTTTACTTCCGTGTAAAATTCCATTGGTCCCCAATTGGGTTGTCGCAGCACTCATACCGCTATTAATACCTTCGCCTGCAGCTTCCACTGCAATTAGCTGAACTGACTTATGATTTAAAAAATGATAAAAAGCTCCCGCCGCGTTGCTTCCTCCGCCTACACAAGCGATCATATAACCAGGTAATTGGTTGCCTGTTTTTTCCTTCAGTTGCTTTTTAATTTCTTTACTTATTATGCTTTGAAAGCGAGCGACCATATCAGGATATGGATGCGGCCCAACGACGCTGCCAATTATATAATGTGTATCATCGGGATTATTGATCCAATCGCGTATAGCCTCATTGGTCGCATCTTTCAGCGTTTTGCTTCCACTCACTGCAGGAATAACTTTAGCGCCAAGCATCTTCATTCTTGCAACATTAGGTGCCTGCCGTGCAATATCTTTTTCGCCCATATAAACAATACACTCAAGTCCTTTTAAAGCGCACACTGTTGCAGTGGCAACACCATGCTGTCCGGCTCCCGTTTCTGCAATAATTCTTTTCTTTCCAAGTCGCTCTGCCAATAAAATTTGCCCAATTGTATTATTGATTTTATGAGCACCGGTGTGGCAAAGATCTTCACGCTTTAAGTAAATGTTAGTATGATATTTTTCACTCAGCCTTGCCGCTAAGTAAAGTGGCGTGGGCCTTCCTACATAATCTTTTAACAGCGAAGTAAATTCCTTTTTGAATTTTTCTTCCTTAATAATTTTCAAATAATTGTCTTTCAGATGCTGAACATTATTATGTAACATTTCCGGAATGTATGCGCCTCCAAACTCTCCGTAGTAGCCATTCTTATCAACTTCAAAAATTTCTTTTGTTTTCATTTTATCTTAATCAACTATTTTTTTCTAATAATTCCTCAGCCATAGTTTTTACTGCCTGCATATCTTTTACACCTTCGGAAATCTCCATTCTGCTGTTTACATCAACACAATAAAAAAAAGGATGGTCAAATGCTTTCAGTTTCTCAACATCATTTAGGGTGATACCACCGCTTAAAAAAAACGGCTTATTAATTTTATTTTGCTGCAAAATTTTCCAATCAAATTTTTCGCCTGTTCCTCCATAGGCATTTTTACGGTTGGTATCAAACAGGTAATAATCACAATATTCTTCATACGGTTTTATCATCCAGTCAATATTTTGCTCATTGGATTGCGTGATTCTAAAAGCTTTTATAACAGTAATACGATCGCTTATAGTTTTACAAAATCCCGGTGTTTCATCTCCGTGTAGTTGAACGATATCCAGTGCAAAATCTTCCACCTGATTCATGATATATTCTTCGTCGGCATTTACAAATACCCCAATTTTCTTCAATGCAAGTTCCAGGGGCCGAACATCCTCCGCGTTTAATTTATTAATTACACACCTTGCAGACTGTTTATAAAATATAAGCCCTGCATAGTTTACACCAATTTCATCCAATTGTTTCAACTGTTCCAATTGCGTGATCCCACAAACTTTTAATTTCATTTTTAAATTTTTGTTACTCTAATTTTTGTCACACCAATTTTTCGATTTTCACGAATTACACGAATTAGTTTTTTTGATTTATGTAATACTCTTATACTCCCATTTTATTCACTGAACCCAACTCATGGGCAAAATATTGAAATGCGGCTCCGGGATCTTCTTCTTTCATAAATCTTTCTCCAATTAAAAATCCATTAAAACCATGTTCTTTTAAAAGCTTTATTGATTCGGCATTATCAATACCACTTTCTGAAATTTTTACTTTACCAGCAGGTATTTGGTTACTTAATTCTATCGAGCGGTTAATATCTACAGTAAAACTTTTAAGATCACGGTTATTAACTCCAACAACATCTACATCATTGCAAATATGGGCAAGTTCCTGCTCATTGTGAATTTCAAGTAAAACATTCAAACCAATATTTTTTGCCAAAGAAGCCAAAGTCTTTACTTCATCTTTTGTTAGACATGCCGCTATCAATAATATTACTGCAGCCCCATAAGATTTTGATTCTATCAATTGGTATTCATCAATAATAAAATCTTTTCTCAATAATGGAACCTCATTAATTGTTGATTCTAACAAATCATTTAAAGAACCACCAAAAAATTCTTCATCAGTAAGAACCGAAATTGCGCTGGCGCCATATTTTGCATATGCCGTTGTTACTTCTGTAACAGAAGTCCTGTCATTTATAATTCCTTTTGACGGGGATTTTCTTTTATATTCTGCAATGATTCCTGTTTTATCTTCTCTTAATAAATACTCTTTAAAAGACAGCGTTTCATTTCTAAAGAACCGGCCATTTTCCAACTCGGAAATACTCTTGTTTCTCTTTCTTTCCGCAACTTCTATTTTCTTTTTTGCAATTATAGTGTCCAAAATATTCATCTACTGAAGGCTTATTAATTTTACAAAAGATTGATATGCTTTTCCACTTTCAAGACTCTCAACCGCCAACTCATAACAATGTTCATAATCCTGGAAATTTCCCGTTGAAGATAAGGCTATTGCAGCATTTGCAATTACAACTGCATTTTGCGCCCAGCTACCCTCTCCTTTCAAAATCTTCAAAAATATTTTAGCAGCTTCCTCTGTTGAATTACCGCCATAAATATCTTCAGCGCTCACCATTCTCTTTCCTAATGATTCTGCCGTACAAATTTTTTCACCGTCATTGGTTATGATTTTTGTATCGCCGGTTAATGAAATTTCGTCGTAACCATCGAGGCTGTGAACGATTGTAAATTTAGCATTTGATTGCTGAAGCAAATAGGAATAAATGCGCGCCATTTCAAGGTTGTAGACACCGATAACCTGCACTTCGGGCAAAGCAGGATTTACCATTGGGCCAAGCATATTAAAAAAAGTGCGCACACCAAGATTTTTTCTTACCGGGCCAACCACTTTTAAAGCAGGATGAAATAAGGGCGCATGCATAAAACAAATATTTGCCTTGTCAACTTCATTCAATAATTTTTTACTATCAGATGAAAATTTATAACCATGGGCTTCCATTACATTACTTGCACCGCTTATAGAAGAAGCGCCGTAATTACCATGCTTTGCAATTTTTTGACCCGTACCGGCAACAATAAAACAACTCAGCGTAGATATATTAAAGGTATTTTTTCCATCACCGCCTGTACCAACAATATCCAATACACTAAAGGCTTTTAAGTCAACTGGAACGCACAATTCAATCAGTGCATCCCGAAAACCAAGTAATTCAGGAATGGTGATACTGCGCATAAGGTACACCGTTGTAAACGATGCAATTTCAGCATCAGAATATATTCCTTTGGAAATATTCACGAGTATTTCCTTTGCTTTATCCCTTGATAAAGTTTTATGCTCAAATAAATATTTAAGAATCTCTTTCATACTACTATTTTAACCAGTTACGCATCATCAATTCACCCATGGGCGTTAACACGCTTTCCGGATGAAATTGTACGCCCTGCACATCAAAAGTTTTATGTCGCAAAGCCATTATATATCCATTTTCATCCTCCGCAGTTATTTCAAGAGCAGCAGGAAAATTTTCTTTACTTACAATCCATGAATGATAGCGGCCAACTTCCAGTTCATTATCTAACGAATTAAATATATCATTTTCGGATTTCGTTCTTTCAGCATTCACTTTAATTTTTGTGGCCACACCGTGATATACCGTTGTTAAATTTACGAGGCTTCCACCAAAGGCTTCACCAATTGCTTGCTGGCCGAGACATACTCCTAGTATGGATTTAGAAGAAGCATATTCTTTTATAAGTGGCAGCAAAAGTCCGGATTCAACCGGGATTCCGGGGCCCGGCGATAAAATTATTTTATCATACTCCTTTACTTTTTCAAGTGGTATTTTATCGTTACGATATACTTCAACCTTATCATTAATTACTTTTTCAACAACATGAACAAGGTTGTAGGTGAAAGAATCATAATTATCAAAAATCAAAATTTTCATTCTCTATATTTTTTCTGCAGATTTAATTGCTAATGTAAGTGCGTTTAATTTATTGGTAACTTCCTGCAACTCACTCGTAGGGTTAGACGCAGCAACAATGCCGGCTCCTGCCCTGTAAATAAGATTATTTTGTTTACTTAAAAAGGTACGTATCATAATAGCATGGTTAATGCTTCCGTTAAATCCAACGAAACCAATACAACCTCCGTAATATCCTCTTGCATCTTTTTCAAATTCATCAATAAGCTGCATGGCTTTATATTTTGGTGCACCGCTTAATGTACCGGCGGGAAAAGTAACTCCCAATAAATCAAACGGATTACTGTTTTCAGGGACTTTACCCTTAACCTCACTTACCAAATGAATAACATGTGAAAAATATTGAACCTCGCAAAAACGGGTAACCTTTACTTCATTACATAAACGGCTCAAATCGTTACGGGCAAGATCGACCAGCATTACGTGCTCGGCATTTTCCTTTTCGTCTTTCGCCAATTTTTCAGCAAGGTCTTCGTCAACAGCATCATTCCCTGTCCTCTTAAAAGTACCAGCGATAGGGTGTACGACAGCTATATTATTTTGAACGATTAGCTGGCTTTCGGGGCTACTTCCGAACAATCGATAATCACCATAATCAAAATAAAAAAGATAAGGGCTGGGGTTAATATTTCTCAATGCCCGGTACACATTAAATTCATCTCCCGAAAATTTTTGCCGGAATTTACGGCTTAGTACCACCTGGAAAACATCTCCTCTTGCACAACTGGCAATTCCTTTCTTAACCATGTTCATATATTCTTCATCACTTAAAGAAGATGTTTCTTTTTGCACAACCGCAAAAGGGTAAGCAGGAACATCTTTACTTTTAATAAGACTCTCCACAATATCAATTTCACTCTCAATTCCTTTTATATGATTTTCACAAATAAAAAGTTCATCTTTAAAATGATTGATAACTATAACGTACTGGTATAAACGATAACGAACGAGTGGAATTTGAGGATGCTCACTCTCTCTTAACGCCTTAAATTTTATTTCTTCAAAAAATTGTATAGCATCAAAAGTTATATAGCCAAATAATCCCTGAGCCTTACTTACAGGGAGTGATACTAGCTCACCGATAGCAAAATATTGCATAAATTTCCATAGCTCATCTGCAACTTTTGTATCGTTTGTAATTTTAATTTTTTGAATATTCTGTGATGGTAACTTAAATTCAATTTCCTGGTAGTTGCTTATTTCAATGCCCGCAATTGCATTGATTCCAATAATGGAAAAACTGTTTTCCCCTACATGAAAATCGGTGCTTTCCAATAAAACCGTATCCCGGAAACGGTCGCGAAGGCGCAGGTATATTCCAACAGGCGTATATACATCTGCCAATAATTTCTTGTACGTAGTAGATAATTCTATTTTCTTCATAACATAAAAAAACCCCGGCTTAGTGCCGGGGCGTAATATTTATTTAATATACAAATAAAGCTATGCGGCACAATCAGGAGATTGATTGCCACCAGCTATTATATGTATTTTTAATTTTCATTTGCACAGCAAAGATGTAATGAAAAATATTAAATAACAAATAAATTTTTAAAAAAGGACTGGTGTTATGACTAAATTATTGCGTGAATTTATTAACATACTTTTCGATCATTGTGAAGCAATCTATAAATCTCAAAACAAATGCAACCTTTCAAATGAATAATGCTGTCTTTTTGAAAACGTTATTATTGAAGACAATATTATTTTTTCTATTATTATTTTCTATTGAAGTGAAGGGGCAAAAAATAGATAGCATTTATGTTGATCTATACACAGACAGTTTAAAGAAAGGAACTTATAATTATATAAATATTGATGGTAAATTATCCAGCGGCCAATTTGTTCCGCTCGACACTGCAGACATAAGCTTTAGTTCTTCAATGGGGAAATTTTATGGTAACAGCCTTTGGATTGATCCTGATTTCAAACATGAAAACGTTTTTATAAAGGTTTTTCTTAAATCAAACCCGTTAATTCATAAAGAGTTTATAATGTTTGTCAAGAAAAAACCCGATGCTGAAAAATTAAAAACGCTGGATGAATTGTTGAACGAGTCACGAACCAATTCAAGGCGTTCACGCAAAAAAAGTTAATCCCTTGAAAACACAAATAAGAAGGCCCTGCTAATTTCCATTAGGAGGGCCTTTTTATATTTATGAGTTATGCAAATTTCTTTGCGTCCGCAACAAATTTTGCAAGTCCAATATCAGTTAAAGGATGTTTTGTTAAACCAATAATTGATTCTAACGGGCAAGTACAAACGTCAGCACCTGCTTCGGCACATTTAATAATATGAAGAGAACTACGAATAGATGCCGCAAGAATTTCTGATTCGAAACCCTGCACCTGGAAAATGTGGGAAATCTGTTGGATAAGTTCCAGGCCGTCCCAGCCGCTATCATCAATTCTCCCTATGAACGGTGAAACGTAAGCTGCACCAGCTTTTGCTGCAAGCATTGCCTGGCCTGCACTAAAAATTAAAGTACAATTCGTGCGTATTCCATTATCAGTAAACCATTTTATTGCTTTAACGCCATCCGGTATCATGGGTACTTTTACCACAATATTTTTATGAATCGCCGCAAGTTTTTTTCCTTCTTCAATTATTGTCTTAAATTCTGTTGTAACAACTTCGGCACTAATATCTCCATCAACCATTTCACAAATTGTTTTGTAGTGGTTCATCACTGCGTCTTTTCCTTTAATTCCTACTTTTGCCATTAATGATGGATTGGTAGTGACACCATCTAAAATACCCAAATCGTTGGCTTCCTTTATCTCATCAAGATTTGCTGTATCGATAAAAAATTTCATGATTAATTACTTTTTTAATTATTTAAATAATTCTGCGAAGATATTTCTTTATTAAAGAATTTTTGCGAAGTTAAAAATTGAGTTAAAACTGTGGAGTTATAAATTCCTGGAAACACAGGTAAATTGATTGTAAAAAAAATCGGCAAGTTACTTACATCGCACCGCTCAACCACATACCCTTGCTATCTTCCGATCCTGGGGGAGTTCTGTAGGAGCTGGCCGTATAAGACTTGCCGGCTGCAAATATAAGAACAAATCAGACTAATTATGCGAATTGAATGAATTGAGAATTAATTATTAGGGTAAAGATTTAACTAAGTGATTATTTAGAAACTCAGCCCCGGTTTATCTGTCCTGGAATCAAACGTTGCAAATCCTATTAGTTGATCCGAACGATCCGTAAATGATTTATAATAAACTAAAATTGTATAAAGGTTTTCTGTTTCGTAATAATTGCCATCTAATTCATTGCGTATCCCGGGATTATTTTTATCAACAGCTTCGTAGGTATAATCATAATACCCCTGTTTTAACAAAAGATGCGTTTCATAAACATTTTTGTCTGGATTAAAAACCATTTTCAGGCTGTCGGCAAAATTGTAATTGGTTAACTGGCCGAAAAGATAAATATTTTTGTCAGGGTATGCTACACCGCTAGTAGGAACGAAATAAAAATGAACCGTAGCATAATCTGTTTCCCATAAAGGATTATAACCCCGTACAGATGATGATACAAACATTCCGTTATAGTCACGGTAATATATATATCGTTGACCATTTAAAGGTCCATCGGGTTTCAGGTATATTTCTGTTGAGCCCTTATTATAATCTGCGTTTTGCACTCTTTCACTTTGCAAATGAAAATCGGTAATATCCAGCCAACGCCATTCTTTACCACCGGGAAAAATGCCAATGTTTTCTGAATTGTATTCCAAAGTAGTTCCCCGGATAAAAGTTGGCGGAAAGTTCTTCAGGGCATCATCCCAACGAAAATTTTTAAGAATTACAACTTTTACCTGTTGCCCTGCATTAAATGCATCAATACCTTTTATATCAACTGTAAACTGAATTCTTTGATGCGTTTGAAAAAGATCAGGAGTAAATGGTTGAATAACTCTTGCCAAAATAGATGCTCTATTGTCTACTACCATTAATCTTTTTGTAAAGGCAATTTGCGATGTGTCTCCATTCAAATACACTTTTAAAATATAATTTCCTGAACGTGTAGGATATCCGCTCCTGTCGGGAATTACCGCTTGGTAATGCGTGTACCTGGTAAGAGCGATTGAAGAAAAACGGTAAGCGGATATCCGCAGTTGGGTAAAACCTTTTATGTAATCAAACTGGTTAATATCAACAGGCGTCCAATCATTATTACAAAGCTGGTAAGTATAATAATAATATTTTACATCAGCATCCAAATCATCAAAATGAAGTTCCAGCTGGTCACCGCTGTTTAATTTTATCACGGGCATGCTAAGCTGATCCCCATAATTGTATAACCTTACTGTGCGAATATTATTCACATAAATACTATCCGGGGCCAAGGCAATTGTATGTGCCGTAAAAAATAAAAAAATAAAATTTATTAAAAGAAAGGAAGCAATCTTTATTGATTTCATTAAAATGTTTTAAAAAAAATTAGTTTTACAAGATACCAAATTTAAGGCGTTTGAATGTTTCTTCATTTATTGCAAAGCGTATAGCTTTTAACAGGCAAAAAACTTTTTCACGATTCATCATTGGTTTGGCAATTACCGCTACCATGATAAGTGTTGCGGTTATGATAGTTGCATTAAGCTTTGTTAATGGTTTCCAAAATGTGATAAGCAATAAAGTGTTCAGTTTTTGGGGACACATCAGGGTACAGCAAAATGTAATGGCACAGGCAAACATTGCAGAAGAATACCCGATTGAGAAAAATGATACACTCGAAAATTTCCTGAACCATTTACCACAGGTAAAAAGTGTAGAACGTTATGCAACAAAATCGTCTGTTATTCGATATAAGGATAATATTGAAAGCGTGTTGATGAAAGGGATTGACAGCAGTTTTCATTTCAGCAGGATCAATTTTTTTTTAGAACAAGGAAAATGGCTCTCGTTTAATGATAGTGGTTATAGTAAAGACATTGACATTTCAGCATATACCGCCAACCAGCTTGAAGTAAATGTAAATGACAGCGTGATTATTCTTTTTATACAACGTGATGGAAGCCAGCGTGCACGAAAATTAAAAATTGCAGGGATATTTAAAACAGGAATAGATGAATATGACCAAAATTTTTGCCTCGGAGATCTCAAATTAATTCAAAAGCTTAACGACTGGGATTCCACTGAAATTGGCGGATACGAGATCTTTTTAAAAGACTATAAGCAAACAGATTCGGTAAACAATTATTTATTTGATTCTGATGCTTTGCCCGGGAAATGGTACAGTAAAACCATACAGGAGATTTATCCCAATATTTTTGACTGGCTCAATTTGCAGGGAAGAATAAAAAGTATTTTGCTGGGTATAATGATGGTAGTTGCTGTTGTTAATTTAATCACCTGCCTTATTATTCTTGTTTTAGAAAGAACAAAAATGACGGGAATACTAAAAGCATTGGGAGCTCCTAATATTACGATTCAAAAAATATTTTTATACAATACGTCCATTATCGCTTTTACAGGCATTATTGCCGGAACTATATTGGGTTTAGGAATATGTTACCTGCAGGAAGCAACTGGTTTCATTAAACTTGATGAAGACGCTTACTATATGAAAGTGGCACATGCAGATGTAGTATGGTGGCAGGTTGCAGCCGTTGACGGTGCAACGTTAGCTATTTGTTTTATAATGCTTATTATTCCTTCATTGCTGGTAAGAAAGATACAGCCGGTGAAAGCAATCGAGTTTAGATAACCTTACCCCACCCCTTCTCCGTAGGAGAGGAATTATCTTATAATTTTACCTGCGCTAAAATTATTCCCGTTGCCACAGCAGCGTTTAACGATTCGGCATGTCCGTATTTTGGAATAGTTATTTTTTGTGTCGCCTTATTCAATAGTTCTTCTTTTATTCCTGTAGATTCATTACCGATCAGAATAATTCCTGCCTTTATTTTCTTGCAATCATTTAAAGAAATACCGGATAACGCTGCGGCATAAACGCTAATATTTTTATGCTCATCAATAAATGACAATAACGATGTATACCATACATCTACACGAACAAGGCTGCCCATAGTTGATTGCACCACTTTCGGATTATAACAATCAACACAATTTTCGCTACAAATAATATTTTCTATACCAAACCAATCTGCAATACGAATGATGGTTCCAAGATTTCCGGGATCCTGTATATCATCGAGCATTAATGATAATTTATTTTCAAGCCTGGGAAGTTTTTTAGTGAGTTTTTTTTCAAAAACAGCCACCACCCTATTTGGGGTTTTTAAAAGCGATATTTTTTGCAGGGACATTTCATCAATTTCATAAATGTTTCCCGGCAATATGTTATTCAATAAATTTTTATTGGCGGCAAGCCAATCGCCATATGCACATAATATTTTACAGTTCAAATTTCGCCCGGATAAAAACTCTGCAACCACTTTCGGCCCCTCTGCAATAAACGCATTCTCTTCGTCCCTGAATTTTTTATGGCTTAAACTTTGAATATATTTGACAATCTTTTTGCTCAACATGGCTTTTATATGAATGGAATAATCCGTATTAAAATATTTCCTCTTTTCTTTCTTGCTATAGCGCTTATATTTTTCTCTGGTTGTACCACCTCCAAAAAATATTCAGGTTTTACATCTGTTCGTAAATATCAAAAAAATAGCCCTTTCATTTTTAAAAATAATATAACGCTTACCGCACCCGACTTAAGCAAAGATGATAAAGTAACCGTTAATTCCAAGTTGAATACTCAACTTGATGATAGCGCAAAAGTTAAGGTAACGGATGCGTTTTTTATTTTTCATAAAATTACCAAACCTCCTGCTTTTGACACTAGTGCTGTTATTCGATCAGCAAACAACATGAAAACTGCAATGGTAAATCTCGGCTATTATAACCCGAAAGTTTCTTACACTTATGACACTGTAATACATAGAAATGGCCAAAAACGTGTTATTATCAATTATAGTGTTATTGCCGGTATCCGTACACTCGTAGATACGCTCGCTTATCTTTTTTCAAACCCTGAATTGGAAAAGCTTGCTTTGTCCACGAAAAAGGAATCCCTTTTACAAAAAAATACGCCTGTTACGAAAAGCGCTATACAGTTTGAAACGGGAAGGCTTGTTGATCTGTACCGAAACAATGGGTATTATAAATTTACCGCGGATGAAATAAGGGTAACCGGCGATACTTCAATTGAAGCCCTTACATCGGTTGCAGAAGACCCTTTTGAACAATTGCGTTTACTGGAAGAAGCAAGTCAAAAAAGAGACAAGCCAACCATAAGGCTGGGTTTTCAATTAAATAATTTACCAGACAGCTCGAAACTGCAAAAATATTATATCGATAATATTTATGTTTTGCCAGACTATGTTCCCGGCGAACAATATACTGACAGCAGTTTACAGGAGCATATTTCCACAAATTATATTACAAGATATCATCAAAGATTATACAAATTTTATATACCAGGGACTCATCTTTACTTGAAAAAAGGAGATGTATTTAGCCAGGATAATTATCTCAAAACAATTAATGGTTTTTATAAATTGGGCGCATGGGAAAGTCCAACCATTGATATTTTAGAGAAGAAAGATACCAACCTGCTGGACATTGTTATTAAACTTAACCCTATAAAAAAATATGCATTTGAAGGGAATATTGAACTGAGCTATTCAGCCAATACAACTACAACTATTTCAACATCTAATTCGGGAAACCTGCTTGGCGTAGCCGGGAACCTTTCGTTAACTAACCGCAATCTCTGGGAACAGGCAGCACGCATGACTAATGCAGTAAGGGCCGGAGTAGAATTTAATACTGCTCATCGAAATAGCAACGGCACACTCATAAACTCTACAGAGATAGGTTATACCAATAATATTTTGTTTCCAAAATTTGTCACTCCGTTTAAAAAACTGAACAGGAAAAAATTACTCACCAAGCAGACGTTTATAAACACCAATCTTTCATTAATTAACAGAATTGATTTTTTTGACCAACAAATATTTAATATCGGCCTGGGATATAATTGGACCAATAAAGAAAATCACATCTGGAGTTATAAGCCTTTTAATTTCGATTACCGAAGAATTTATAACAGGTCAGAAAGCTTTGACAGCACTTTAAAGTTGTATCCATTTTTGCGATACTCTTTTAATACTGCATTGGTTATGGGCCAGAGCCTGAGTTATTCTTCAACGTACATCAATCCAAAAAATCCAAAGCTTGTCGGTAATTTGAAAGCGAATCTTGAAGAATCAGGATTGATTTGGGGTTTACTAAAGCAGCGCAAGAAAACTCCGCAAAACGGAAATTTTTTTAACCAATATTTGAAAGAATTTATAAAAACAGATATTAAATATACCTACACTATCAATCACCCCAGATCAGCAATTGTTTTTGGTGCTTTTGCAGGCGTTGGCATTCCACTTTCAAAAAGTGATACTACATTACCTTTTTTTAAACAATACTTTGGCGGCGGCCCTAACAGTATGCGTGCGTGGCCCGTAAGAGGTATTGGTGTTGGTGGCCAGCCACTGGCCGCCTATTCCAATAGTTTGTTTAATGATCGAACCGGGGATATTCAGTTAGAAGGAAATGCGGAATATCGTTTTAATGTGGCACCTCTCTTTTCCAATGCAATCTTTTTTAAAATGGCACTCTTCACTGATATCGGCAATATCTGGAATTTTAAAAATACCACGCCTGATGGTACTAATGACCCTACTCAATTTAAATTTAAAAATTTGTATAAACAATTGGGAGTGGCTTCAGGCGTAGGTTTCCGATTTGATTTTACATATTTCCTCATAAGATTTGATGTGGGCTTACGGTTCAAACGACCTGATGTGCCAGAGAACGATGGCTGGCAAATTCCTAATGTTACACTTAAACATCTTTTCGGAACGTCGCTTAGCGATCGTGAATGGAGGTATCAAAATTTTAATGCCACAATAGGAATTGACTATCCGTTTTAGTTTCATCTCTAAATGGAATCTAAGTTTATAGATTTAGATTTTTATCTCGTACAAATAGTGGTAAATATTAAGTGAGTGCAAAACTTGTTAGAACTTTCTTATTTGAAATTTTGCAAAGTCCCGTTCTGTTAATATTTTTAACAAATAAATAATCAATATTTATAATCTACGATAGCACTTCAAATTTCGTCCCTGGAGATTGACGTTTACCCTTGATTTCACTAACTATTTCTAACTATTTTAAAAAATCGCTTTAGTTCAATTGCGTTGAGCCTGCTTGACAGGTGAAACACAATCTCAATTAAATAGAAATCGTTAGTCCTGATTACGAAAAACCAGTTTTACAAGTGCTGCTTGCTACAGCACTTTTTTATTCCTTTTACCTATTGGCCTTTACAAACTATTCCATTCATTATTCAGCTTCTGCTGACCAATTTTCGATAGCCATTTATACATGAATTTCTACCATTGAACACGGTATTATGCCATTCAATGTACTATGCATTGCATAGAACATAGTTTTAACTATATCTTTGTTATGTAATTAACCATTAACAATTAAAAATTAAAAAAATGAAAACGATTACCGATAGCAACGAAAATTCAGTTTTTGAATTTGCTAAACGCAGCATTTATTCTTTCCAGGTACTTATCGTAGGTGTAGCAATTCCATTTTTATTCCTTTTTGGTATTTCAAATGCCAACCAAAAGAAAATAGATGAAAACCAGGCAAAAGAAATAAGTAACATGACAGATCTTTCTGCCAATGTAATTGGGTTTTATATCCCAAAAATCTGATAAGCAACTAATTTAATTCGTCTGTTACATCCAAATTAAAATGAAAAAAGCAATCTTAATTTTCGCATTATCACTGCCGGGTGCTTATACTTTCGCACAATGCAACAACACTGTAACCTACTTTTCCGGCAAAGCCGAATTTATGGACGAGACCGGGAAAGTAGCCCGCAGTGAAGAAGGAAAAGTGGTAGTTAGAGTAACACAAAGTCATATTACCCTAATGCATAACGAGGATGACAACGATACGATGGAGGGAGCCATAACTGAAAAAGTATGTGATTGGAAAACACCTTTTAAAATTGGTAAGACAACATTTAATACCAGCCTTGTTGAAAGAAGCGGTGAAAGCAATGATGCATCAGTAAGTATCGAGGGCAAGGATGGAAAACTGGTAATTCTCATAAATCTTAAAAACAAGGGAAAGATTTTAAAACTTATGCCTACTAGTTATAAAGAGGAGTAAGCTCTTTATTATCTTATCAATACTGTTGAGCCCTTTTGAAATACTTTTTTGCCTGTATCGTGATTGGTGTATTTTAACATCCACACATAAACGCCGGCATCTTGTGGATTTCCATTTATAGTTCCATCCCATTTTTTAGTCCAGTCAGTGGTATGAAATACTCTTTGACCTATACGATTATAAACACTGAATTCAAGGTCATCTGCCTTATAAGCATTTACCGGGTAAAGAAAATCGTTTAAGTTATCACCGTTAGGCGTAAATGCATTTGGAACAGCTATATAGCAACTCTTTAATACCCTTATATTATTATAAGCAGTGTCATAACAACCTGCAGCGTTCTTGATGATAAGTTTAACCGTGTATATCTTTTCTGCACTTAAAATCGGATAGCGATGTGGCCCGGGATCTTTGAAGGAACTTGTATTTCCGTCTCCAAAATCCCAATAATAATTGGTAATATTTCCTAAGCTTTTATTTATAAAAGTTGCAGTGTCTTCAGGGCACAAAAGATTGTTTGTTTCGAAAGCGCTTTTTAACGTGTTATCAAGATTTATGGTTTTTGTGGCTGTGTCGCTGCACACGCCATTGGAAACAGACAATACAATTTCCTTCATACCAAACGTTGTGAAATAAGCAACGGGATTTTTTAAATTGCTATTTGCGGAATAATCAAAAGTCCACTGCCACTGGTTTACGCCATTTCTACCATCGTGTAAGAAAGCGACAGAATCTAAAGTACAACTTTGAAATATGGTATAAGAAAAGTCAGCAGACACCGTATCTTTTGTTGAAAAACTCAAAGTTGATCCTGCCGGTGTTTCCTGTCCGCATTCATCTATAATAGTATTTCCATCATTTCCCTTAACGAGGCTAACCTGGTAATTTCCCTGTGTTTGAATTGCACCGGATAAAACAACGTTTATTTGATTAGTAACTCCATTAATACAATTTCCCTGCGCACTTATTACAGAAACCGGTGAAGGCCCCGTAATAATAAAATCGCTCCCATCCGCAGCAATAGAATTGCATTTAATATTTTTCTTAAATACTAATTTCAATGATTGCGGAGCGCAACCAATTTTTGTTAAACTATCCATCGGCGTCGGTTGTAAAACGGGAATAACCAGCGGAATATTTTTTCCTGGCGGAATATTTCGACCACATACATCTAATAATGTATTGGCATCAGTTCCATTTTTTAAAGTAATAGTATAATTGCCAGGCGCTAAAGGGCTACTCATATTTAACACAACAGTATCCATATCAAAGCCGCTACTACAACCATTTGCAATTGCCGATGCAATGGATGAACCAGCGGGAGAAATGGCAAAATCGCTACCGTTTGCATCCAAACTATTGCAAAGCATTTTTTTATTTAGCTTAATAATTATTTGCGTTGCATCGCACGACGCTGAAGCACTTACCATATCAGGTGTAATAGTATCTGTTATGCTTGCCGTTCCTCCTCCAAATGATAATTTATATCCATTTTGAGATGGGGTAAAAGTTGTAAAATGACTTATTAATAATAGATAATTATGATGAAGCTGTAAGGCAGGCCTGCTGCTAAATGTTGGATAAGTAGGGCCCGCACAATTGTAAAGAGATCGTCCCGCGGAAGATGCACCGGTAAGGCCAACATTCCCTGACCAGTTACATCCCACAATTAATGAAGCATCTGTATAAATATCGTTAGGATTATGGCCCGTTATGTCGAATAACTCCCAATCATAATCGTCGTTAAGATCATTTGGTGTGATAAGAAATCCTAATGTACCGGCACTAAAACATGTAAACTTATACCAGAAAGGATTCAAATCCCCGATACCATCACTCTTACATTGTCCTGGCAGCAGTCTGCCTCCACAATAAGGCACTGTACTCTGGCTGAAAGTATCGGTACCACATACCGGAAATGCTGTAGATGGGTTTTGACCAATGGTTGTACAATTTTGTGAGTCTGCCCTCCCAAAGGCAAATGAAGCAATAAATAAAACACAAATAAATTTTTCAAACATATACGCAATGACCAGTTAAAATTAACTTTCGCTGCAAATATGAAAGATTTATTTTAAGGGACAATGTCTCTGTTAGTCGAAATAATTGTTAATATCTAAAACAGAATGCTGACTCAAATCGGAGAAGTTGAATTTTTGCTGATACCTTTTAAACCCAAGAGGTTTGTTCTATAAAAGTTTGAATAGCACGACAAATTTATTATTAATGTTGGCGATAATTAATATTGAAAAAAGAAGCATGCCGGTGCTCAACTTTTTTTTACGGAAGCAACAAAGTCCTCAATACTTATTGCGTCTTCAAGCTTGTATTCACCAATGCGCGTACGGCATAAACTACTAAGATACGCTCCGCATCCGAGAGCAGCGCCAAAGTCGTTTGCCAAACTTCGTATATACGTGCCCGTGGTACATACTACTTTAAACGAAATTAACGGCAAACTGATATCGATAATTTCAAAACTATGTATGGTAATTTTTCTTGGTTCCATAATTACATCGACGCCTTTTCTTGCCAATAAATAAACAGGCTTTCCTTTTTGCTTTATGGCAGAATGTATCGGCGGTAACTGCACTATTTCGCCCGTAAATTTTTTCGATATTTCAAATATGGCCTCGTTAGTGATTCCATCAATCGGCTGAAAGTTTTCGGGTTCACTTTCCAGGTCGAATGTTGGCGTTACAGATCCTAAGGTAAAAGTGCCGGTATATTCTTTTTCCTGCGCCATATAGTCATTAATCTTTTTGGTAAATTTTCCGGTACATACAATTAAAAGCCCGGTGGCCAGCGGATCGAGCGTTCCAGCATGACCAACTTTTTTTATTTTAATAGTGTTACGGATTTTCCGCACCACATCAAAAGATGTCCATCCTAATGGTTTATTAGTAAGAAGCACTCGTCCTTCTTCGAAAGTATTTTTATTCATCAAAAAAAATTATATAGCCTGGCGGGTTTTTAGTTCCAAATATTTATTAATAGTATTTACCGTTAGTTTCTGCGGTGAAGAAAGCAAAGATAAAATCCCAAATTTCATCAGCTCTTTTGCGATAAGACGTTTTTCAAAAGCAAATTTTTCTGCAATTGTTTTAATATATACGTCTTCCACATTGGTAGCGTGTGAGCCCGTAAGTTTGTTTAACTCAGTATTTTCAAAAAAAACTACGAGCAGTAAATGATGACTCGCCAAAGACCTTAGATATTCAATCTGCCTATTTAGACCGGACAACGATTCAAAATTGGTAAACAATATAAGCAGGCTACGGTTTTTAATCCGATTCCTGATTTGCATGTATAACATTTCAAAATCACTTTCCAGGAAACCGGTAGTTTGATTGTATAATAACTGCAGAATATTTTTTTTTTGCACGGGTTTTCTATCAGCCGCCAATATGTTTCCTATAGTATTTGAAAAAGTAATTACCCCCACTCTATCCTGTTTTTTAAGACAGATATTGCTTAACACCAAACAACTATTAATTGCATAATCCAGCAATGTTAAACCCTCGAAAGGCATTTTCATCAGTCGCCCTTTATCAATAACACAATACACTTGCTGCGATCTTTCATCCATAAAATTATTAACCATTAAACCACCTTTGCGTGCTGAAGCTTTCCAGTTGAGCGTGCGAATATCATCGCCAGTTACGTATTCTTTAATTTGCTCAAACTCCATGCTCTGGCCAATCTTACGCATTCGCCTGCTTCCGCCTTCATTTTGGATTATTGCGTTTGACAAAAGCTCATATTTATATAATTGCATAAAAGCAGGATATACATTTATGGTTTCGGCGGCCTGGGAAGTAAACCGGTGGCTGACAAATCCCAATGGTGAGGTAACAAACAAATGAATGTTGCCAAAATGATATTCACCTCTTTGATGAGGACGTAAATAATATTGAATTTTTTTTTGTTGCTTTTCTTTCAGGTCTAATTGTCTTTTCCATTTTCGCTCCTGGAATTGTTCCGGTAATTCATCATTTACGTTAACGTGAACAGGAAAAGAAAATTCATTTTTTATAATTAATTCAATTTTATTTTCATCGCCGTTACTCAATCTGCCTGCGCTAATTCTTCTTGCAAATGGAACTCTGTCAGTAAAAAATAAAAAAACATAATCCGCCATGCAAAGAATTATAAACGCAAAAAAAACAACTGACGCTATTACATCAAACCAATAAATATAAAATGATGCAACAAATAAAAAAATACATACAAGCAACCCGCCGTAAAAACGTGCAGTGAGAAATAAGTCGCCAAAGTATCTTTTTATAAAATCCATTTTTTATTTTTTATCGCGGCACTTCAATACTTGTAATAATATTTTTTACAAGTTCATCGGGCGTAATTCCTTCCATCTCTTTTTCTGGTGTTAGAATTATTCTGTGGCGCATAACGGGAGCAGCCATTTCCAATATATCTTCAGGGTTTACAAAGTCTCGTCCCTTAATTGCAGCATTTGCTTTGGATGCTTTTAAAATAGCCAGCGATGCTCTTGGCGATGCGCCTAAAAATAACGATGGATTGTTTCTTGTTTCATTAACGATTTTCGCAATAAACTCTACCAGCTTTGGATCAATCATTACCTGGTTAATTAGATTCCGGTATTCTGCAATTTGCCTCGTTGACAATATTTTATTTACATCCTGCAACAATGCGTTTTGCGTAAGTGTTTGCTGATTGAGAAGAATATTTATTTCTTCTTCAAGAGTTGGATAGTTTACATTTATCTTAAACAAAAATCTATCAAGCTGCGCTTCCGGAAGTCGGTAAGTTCCCTCTTGTTCTATAGGATTTTGCGTCGCTAAAACAAGAAAGGGAAAGTCCATTATGTGAGTAGTTCCATCAATAGTTATTTGTCTTTCTTCCATTACTTCAAACAATGCAGCCTGTGTTTTTGCTGGCGCACGGTTTATTTCATCTATAAGAATTATATTACTGAATATAGCGCCTCTTTTAAATTGGAAATCTGCTTCTTTAGGATTAAAAACTGAAGTACCCAAAACATCACTTGGCATCAGGTCAGGAGTAAATTGAATACGGGAAAATTCTGCATTGATAATTTTTGCCATCAGCTTTGCAGTTAGTGTTTTGGCAACACCCGGTACTCCTTCAATTAAAATATGTCCATCGCATAGCAGTCCAATCATCAGCATATTTACCATTTCATGCTGGCCAACAATAACTTTACTAATTTCATTCCGAATGTCTGCAACGGCTGCACTCAATGCACTCAAATCAATTCTCGGTTCAAAAAAATTCTCTTCCATTAGCTCTGGTTTTTATAAAAGTTTTCAATTTCGTTATTCAGTTGTATTAATGTTGCGTCATCAATATTTTCGCCGCTGTGTATCCGTCTAATTAATGCAAATAATCGCTTCATTGTTTCAATAGGCACACCACTTTTTCCAGCAAGGGAGTTTATAAATTCATCATTAATTGTTGAAGTATTTATAAAGTATTTATTGCGGATGTGCTCATAAAAATAGGTAATCATCTTTTCAGCAATGTGATTGTTATTTTTTTTCTGCAGGTAAAGACGTCCTACTGTCTCTGTAAAATTAACGGTTGTATTTACATTTGGTTTTATTACATCGATAATTCTTTGCTTTCTTTTTACATTAAATAAAATAAAAAGCAAAAGCCCAATAATTGCAAGCCAAAACGCCCAAAGTAAAGGCGGATGCTGCCTTATAACACTAAGCGATGAGAAGTTATTGTCATCTTTTCCGTTATTACTTTTTCTGCGGTTAGGGCTTGCATTTTTGTAATACTCATCCCAATAGATATTTTTAGGATCGCTGCGCAGAAAAGAAATTACATTTTCGATATATTGATAATTATCGCCTGATAATAAAAAATAATTACTAAAAACCCTTGGGGCAACATGCAAATAAATACGTCCCTTACCTGAAAATAAAATTATATAATTAGGGTCGTTATTTTCGTTTACACCCAAAACCCTTACAAAGGCCGTATCGAAGGACGAGAGCGAATTCAAAAACGGGTAGTAGTAATATCCATAAGCAGGTGCTTTAAAATTATTATCAAAGAACATGCTCACCTTTGTTTGACGCATTAAACCTTTTGTTTCATCAACTATTTCAGCCATCCTCTCATTATTACAGTTGATATTTTCGAGCAGCCTTGTATCTATATAATCGGCAGAAATAAAAAGATCATTTCCGGCTTTTACATAATCCATAAAAGCATTTACTTCGGAATAATTAAGCACAAGGTTTTTAGTGATGAGAAAATAGAGTGAATATTTTTTATTGTTAGAATAGTCTTTGATTACGTTCCATTCCTGGTCAAATGGTTCCGTTACCGTTTCTACATACCGGTCTTTAAAAAGATTTCTAAATTCTTTATAGGCAATGTATCCTCCAAATGGCTGCTTATCTGATTTGCGAAAACTTTCACTTAGCGGCGGCAACACACGACCTGACTGTTTGCAGCTACCAGCTAATTCCGCAAGTGAAACAGACAATAAAAGATATAGTATAATCTTTTCCAGGTAAGGTTATATTTTTTTATTAAACAAAATAAATTCCTGTTTTAATTGCTGATAACGGTCGCGGTTAATCGCAAATTTCCCATACCACACATATTCATAATTAAGCGTTAACGATGCAAAGTCAAATTGAGTGGTATGTCCGCTCAGTTCCTGCACATAAAACTTGTTTGTTTTATCAGGAGAAAAAAGAATTAATTCCCTGTCGGAAAGTTTTTTCAGCGACTGCAAATACAAATATCTTATGGCAAGATTATAATCGCTTTTTGATTCAGCCTCATGTATAAGCTCATTGTAAGTTGAATATTCATTCAGCTTTTCAGGTTCTTCCGCAACGGGCTCATCGCCATGTTTTATATTTCCCTTTGTAAACAAGCCTCCTTTAAAAAACAATTTATATAAAATAAATGCGATAAAGAATATGGCAATAAGCCAGAAAAAAATCTTTACAGGAAAGCTATTCAAAAAACCATTTGACCTAGAAGAAGGAATTGAGATTGTTTTATATTTTTTGCCGCCCGTATTGTTGTCGATACTTATTGTATCTGCCCTGAGGCCAGTTTTTTTCTTCTTAAGCAAACTATCAAGGAAGGACATGTAACCAAATTCCGGATTCCGTTTCCATTTTAATATAGAATCTTTAGAATTGTCAAAAATAGTTTTTGTAATAACGGTATCGCCAATATCTTCAGAATCATTATTAACAGAATCGATGGCTATAACGGCGCCAGAAGTATCCGCCGTATCCTCATTATTGTTTTGGGCAAAGCACCGGCTATTGAAAAAAAACAACAGAACAAAAATCCAACAAAATTTTATACGCTTACAATTCATAGGTTATTCCATTCTTTATAATTTTTCCATCTTCCAAAACAACACCATTATTATGTAACCGTATCGGATACAACACAAAATACCATAGTATTAAAAAGAATGAACCGGCCAGGATAATAATACTTACGGGAACAGGAAGCCCTATATCGTGAGAATCTTTTTGAAAGGTATTACTCATAAGATGGGTAACATAGCTTTCGAAAAATGCAGCCACAATAAAAAAAGGAACCAGGCTTACGCATATTTTCATGGCATCCTTCACCGATTTTAGAAATGATTGTCTTCGTGTATACGTGCCCGGGAACAGCCATCCAAAACCCAGTATAAGGCCGGCGCAGCTTGCAATTACAATTGATGATATTTCAATAGTGCCATGTATCCAGATAACCATCACTGATTGCCAGCCCAGGCCCTGCGAAAAAAAAATGTATTGAAAACAACCTAGCATAAGTCCATTATTCCACATAAAAAAAATAGTCCCGATTCCAAATAAAACTCCAAAGACAACACTATAAAAAGCCACCTTTATATTATTGTAAGCAATATAAACGAACATGGAAAAAGGATTCTCACTTTTATAAACACCGAAAGGATCTCCTTTTTGAATGCGTGAAATGGTTTCCTCATAATAACCCGCCTGCACGTTATGATTAAAATAATTTTCAGCATAATTGGGATCTGTAGTGGAAGATATAACGCCAATAGCTACAAACAACACAAATAATATCAGCGTAAATAGAAAAATTTTATGATAGCGGCGGAACAACAACGGCAACTCATATTTCCAGAATAATAATATTCTTGAATATTTATGTTTTCTATTCTGGTAAATACTTTGATAAATACCGGCTGCAATACCGTTAATCCACCGCGTTACTTTGCTTTGCGGGTAGAAAGTTTTTGCGTAAGACAGGTCATCGAGCAAGGTTACAAACCTGTCCGCCATTTCATCCGGGTCTTGTGTTTCTTCGTGCTGATATTGATTCCACTTATCAACATTTTTTTTTATAAACCTCGCCTCACGCATTTTATAAAATTAAAACGTAAACATATAAATATCGTTGAAACAAATAGAAATAATTTAACCAAACAAAAAATAAAAAAAGGCAATTTCTCTTTAATATAATAATTTGCCTTATGAGCGTTATACAAATAGCTACTCCTTTTAATATCGACCTGGAATTTGAAATAGCCGAATTTCATAAAAGGCTTTTTGCATACCTCATAGATTTTACTTTATTGATACTCTTTTTTGTCGGCATGAAGTTTCTGTATTATGGAGGCTTTGATGAAGTGAGTGAAAATGTACTAAAAAGCCACATGGGCGTTGATATACTCACCATTTCTGTTCCTATGCTTTTGTATTCGCTTGTCACGGAAGTGATGCTGCATGGGCAAACGATAGGAAAAAAATTAATGAACATAAGGGTAATAAGCCTCAATGGCGGGGAGCCCGAGCTAAGCCAATATTTGGTAAGGTGGATGTTCAAAGCGTATGAGTGGCCTTTCTTTTTTGGCTACACTATTCTTACAAGAGGTAGCCTTATTGTTTACATAATGATCACCGGCTTCTTTGGAATCATCGTGGTAATTATTATTGCTATTTCAAAAAAAAATCAAAGGCTTGGAGACCTGGCGGCCAATACGGTTGTTGTAAACACTAAATCTGTTTTCACGGTTGAGGATACTGTTTTTATGGAAATTCAGCAGTCCAATTATGTGGTAAAATTTCCGGAAGTTTTAAAACTTTCTGATCGTGATATTAATACTATTAAAAATGTGATTAACATGTTTTATAAAAATCACAACACAGAAACGTGTGCAAGGGTTTCCATTAAAGTGCAGGAAGTTTTAAAAATTCAAACTGATATGTACGCAATTGATTTTTTAGAAAAGCTGCTTGCCGATTATAATTATTTAGCTTCAAAATAACTTTAAAGCGTTAATGTGTTGCAGCGCCTATAATACCTATCACAATTGTTAATGCATAAATTGAAAGAATTATAATTGTGAAGATGCCGAAAAATTTAAACATCGATTTTAAATTCATTAGCGATTCATCAAAGTTGTCCTGGCTGATATTTTTTGTTGCAAGCTGCATTTTTGCAGAAAATTTATACAGGTAAAAGCAAGGAAAAAAGAAGAGAAATGCCAGCATTAAATATAATACTGTCATCGCTGTTCTAATAACAGGAGTAAAGCTAAAAGTCACTCCTGCCGAAGAACTGTTTTGAGTTAATTGTGACATGAGTGCTGGTATTAAAAAAGCCAGTACAACCATAAATCCGCAAAAAACAAATCCAATGATCGCCAAAAACTTCCCCCACTTCGCAGATTCAGTTAAATAGCTTTGCCCTTGTGGCGTTACCTGCAAGTCGTTATTCAATAAATCAAAATTTTCCATGTTGTTAGTTTTGATTTTGGAATAAAAAGATTTTTAAAGTTATTTTTTTAATATGCTCTCGCAAATAAAACTCTTTCTTTACTTGGCTTGCCGGTTAAAATGCACTTTCCTTCTTCCTGTAGATTATTCAAAGGAATACAGCGTATAGTCGCCTTCGTTAGTTCTTTTATTTTTTCTTCCGTTTCCGCAGTGCCATCCCAATGTGCAGAAATAAAACCTCCTTTACTATCGAGAAGTTTTTCAAACTCATCCCATGTGTCGGCTTTGGCTATATGTTCGTCGCGGAAATTTTTTGCCTTAGTATAAATATTTTGCTGAATGTCGTTCAGTAAAACAGCAACTGTATTGGCAAGCCCATCTATCGAAACCGAAGTTTTCTCTTTTGTATCGCGGCGGGCAACTTCTACTACATTATTTTGTATATCCCTGGCCCCAATAGCGATCCGTACAGGAACTCCCTTTAATTCATATTCTGCAAATTTCCAGCCTGGGCGGTTGTTGTCGTTATCATCATATTTCACTTTTACTCCCAGTGCTTTAAAATCTTCCATGAACATTTTTACTTTTTCATCGATCATTTTCTTTTGCTCATCTCCCTTATAAATGGGTACAATTACAACTTGTATCGGTGCTATTTTTGGCGGCAACACCAGCCCGTCATCATCGCTGTGGGCCATCACTAAAGCACCTATCAGTCTTGTACTTACTCCCCAACTGCTTGCCCAAACATAATCAAGCTTATTTTCTTTATCGGTAAATTGTACATCAAAAGCTTTAGCAAAATTTTGTCCAAGATAGTGCGAAGTGCCCGACTGCAATGCCTTTCCATCCTGCATCAGCGCTTCTATACAATAAGTATCTACTGCGCCCGCAAAACGCTCACTTATACTTTTAACCCCTTTAACCACAGGCAAACTCATCCATTCTTCGGCAAATGTTGCATACACATCAAGAATTAACTTTGTTTCGTCTATAGCTTCCTGTGAGGTGGCGTGGGCAGTATGACCTTCCTGCCATAAAAATTCTGTTGTACGCAAGAAAAGCCGGGTACGCATTTCCCACCTTACAACGTTGGCCCATTGGTTTACCAATATTGGTAAATCCCTGTAAGACTGGATCCATGTTTTATAAGTATTCCATATAATCGTTTCTGAAGTGGGCCTCACAATTAATTCTTCTTCCAGTTTTGCGTCAGGATCTACAACAATTCCTCCGCCATCAGGATCATTCATTAAACGATAATGAGTAACAACAGCGCATTCTTTAGCAAAGCCTTCCACATGTGCCGCTTCTTTACTCAAAAAACTTTTTGGAATAAATAATGGAAAATATGCATTTTGATGTCCTGTTTCTTTAAACATTTTATCCAACTGGTCACGCATATTTTCCCAGAGCGCAAATCCGTATGGTTTTATAACCATACAACCTCTTACTGCGCTGTAATCGGCCAGCCCGGCTTTTAAAATAATATCATTATACCACTGAGAATAATCGGTTTCCCTTTTTGTAATTTCTTTACCCATAATTTCAAATCATTTTTAATCCTTTATCCTTTTTTATATATCTGAAAAATCAACCAAGCACCCGGTATTTTTCGTCTCGAAAAAATAAATTTTCAACCATAAAAAAACATAGTCATCTTAGCTATTCTTTAACAACCGTTTGTAAAATTAAACGCCATATAATAGTTGATTAATGCTTAAATTTACATAGCATTGGGCGCAAAAGTAATAAACTTCATTTTTAATTTTTTTTTAAACTTAAAGCCATGAAAACAAAATATTTACTCATATTGGGTGCAATAGCTGCCTTTAGCAGTTGCACTTCAGCCTATCGCATAGGGCAAACGCCTGATGATGTCTATTATTCACCGGCGCCACCGCAGAATGAATATGTAACTACCGACAACCAGCAGGAGAAAGACAGCTATGCTTACAATAATTCAGGTAATATTGAAGATCTTGCAATAAGACGCGGAATAAATGATCCCCAGTTTCGCAGTAATCTTTCGTTTTATTTAGGCTCTGGCTATTACCCATACGATTCTTATGGATCCGGGTTTTATAATCCATACAATTCTTATTACAGTCCATATAATTATACAGGGGTTACTTTTTATCCTTACAATAATTATTACAGTAATTTTTATTCACCTTATAATAACTTTTACTCACCCTACAACAATTATTATTCTCCTTATTATAATAGTTACTATCCGCCGTTATATTATAGTGCAAAGTCCGGCACTTCGCCAGCTAATTACAGCAATGGGCCAAGGCAGTTCAATCTTCGTCCTTATAACGTAAATAATAATAGAACTAACCCTGCAAACACTACCACAAACAGTTCTTCTGTGCCCGTTAGATCTTTCAGACCACAAACAAATACAACAGGTGTTGGAAATTTTGTAAGAAGAATTTTTACCCCATCGAATAACAACACCAGGTCGAATAACTCAAGATCGAATAACAATTATAACGACAATAATTATAATAATAACAATAACAATACTCCTGCAAGAACTTTTCAACCGAGTACTTCTTCAGGAAATAATTCATCATCATCATCTGGAAGTAGCAGTGGTAGCGCTCCTGTAAGAACTTTCAGGCATTAAGATGTAAGAATGGCGAAAACCATCTTATAAATTAATTTATAAAAGAAATCAGTTTCTTGCTCCAAGATCTTTATTAAACATTTTACAATTATTGTACTATGAAAGCAATGTATTTAATAGCAATCGTATTGTTTGCTGTCACTAAAAGTTATGCGCAAGAACCAGCGGATGCGCTTCGATACTCCTGGCTAACCACAAATGGAACAGCCCGTAACCAGGCTATTGGCGGGGCCGGCGCTTCATTAGGCGGAGAATTTTCGTCCCTGTTTATTAATCCTGCAGGCTTAGGTTTTTATAAAACAAATGAATTTGTTTTAACCCCCGGATATTCTTTAAAAAATTTCAATTCAACCTATAAAGCCAATTCAGAAAAAAGTAACAATAATAATTTCAACCTCGGGGCAAGCGGTCTTTTAATTTCATCTCCCACACCGGACCGGCCAATAAAAAGTTTCACGTTTGCTATTGGTGCAAACAGGATTGCAGACTTCAATAAGAATATTTATTATAAAGGGCAGAACTCAACAAGTTCTTATTCTGAAAAATATTTGGAAGAACTTGCCAACAATAATGTAACTGATCCTAATTCTGCCGCCGCAGATTATCCGTTTGGATCCAGCCAGGCATTCAATACATATCTTATAGATACAGTGCATGCCTCGGATGGTTCCGTTTCCGGTTATAGAAGCCAGGCAAATCCTAACTTCGGTTTAATACAGGAAAACACCATTAATACCTCCGGCGGAATTACAGATATATCAGCGGGAGTCGGACTTGACTTAAATGAAAAGTTTTTCTTTGGAGGCACACTTAGTTTCCCTTTTTTGAATTACGATCGCAATTCTCATTATAAAGAAAGTGATGCATCAGGGAATGCCAATAATAATTTTAATTATTTTGAATCAAATGAAACATTGAACACGAAAGGGATTGGAATAAATGGAAAATTGGGAATTATTTATAAACCAATGGAAGATGTAAGAATTGGTGTTGCTGTGCACACTCCAACAATTTACCAGCTCACCGATAAATATTCTGCAGAAGTAATAACAGACCTGGAAGGTTATGGCGGCGCCGGAGTAAAAAGCCAAAGCACTCTGGATTTAAATAACGGTCAATTGCTTGAAACAAAGTATAATTTAGTTGCGCCGCTTAAAGTTATCGTTAGTGGCTCTTATGTTTTTCGTGAGGCAGCCGATGTAAGAAATCAACGTGGATTTATTACAGCTGATGTTGAATATGCAAATTATAAAGGCGCTTCTTTTAAAGCCGCTGATAAAACTGATGCTACGTCAAAAAATTATTATTCATCACTCACTGATGCAATTAAGAATACTTATAAAAATGCCATCAATGCAAGAATAGGTGGCGAATTAAAATATAATACTTATATGTTCAGGCTTGGAGGCGCTTATTACGGCAATCCTTATAAAAATGAAACGGCAAGCCTCTATAAAGTGAGTGGCGGCTTAGGTTACAGGAACAAAGGAATTTTTATCGATCTTACTTATGTATATACTATCAACAAGGATATTAACTACCCGTATTTGTTACAGGACAAACCAAATGTGCCTGCGTTAATAAAAAACACCGGTGGAAATATTATAGCTACGATCGGGTTTAAAATATAGAAAGGTCTTTGGCTTTTATTAAAAAATCTTCTACTTCTTAAAATCCTGTTCGTTCTCTTGCATCCCCTTTTCTTTGTGCCGCTTTCTCATCTAACAAATTTTCCATTGCATCATAAATTTGGTTGAGCTGCACATCATGTTCGCCCAACCTTTCTTTTATTTCTTTCAATTGTTCTTTCCTTTCGAGGTCACAATTTGTGATATTAAAGGATTATTACTTTTGAGGTTTCAAATTGAAACCTCAAATCCCAATATTCTCACTCATTAAACTTCTTAAACCAAGTAACCTGTCTCTTGGCAAAATGCCTGGTATTTTTTTTAATATCATCAATGGCTTTGTCCAAAGAAATTTTACCTTCTATAAAATCAAATAATTCCTTGTAGCCTACTGTTTGCAAAGCATTCAAATGTCTGTATAGAAAAAGATTCTCAGCTTCCTTTAATAAACCGTTATTCATCATATCATCTACCCGCCTGTTTATCCTTTCATACAATTCATTCCTGGGAAGTTCTAAATTGATTTTTTTTATTTCAAAATCTCTTTTAATTTTTTTTCCTGAATGAAAATCAAGAATAGAATTACCTGTCGATAAATTTACTTCCAACGCTCTCATCATTCTTTGAGGATTTTGTATTTCTCCCGAAGTAAAATAAAATGGATCGTGCTTTTGTATTTCTTTTTGAAGCCATTCAATTCCATTTTTTTTATAGGCTTCTTTAATTTCATTACGGATTTTTTCACTAACTGTTGGAATGTCATCAACGCCTTCGCAGAAAGCCTTAATGTAAAGCCCGGTGCCACCTACCACAACGGCAACATCATTTGTTTCAAATATTTTTTTGACGGCATTTAGCGCATATTGTTCAAATACTTTTACATTAACATCTTCCTGTATGGAATGAGAACTAATGAAATAATGTTGTATGATGTTAAGTTGCTCAGCAGAAGGTTTGGCTACGCCAATATTTAGCTCCTTGTAACATTGCCGGCTATCCGCAGAAATAATTTGGGTTTGATGTTTTTGTGCGAGTTCAATAGCGAAGTCTGTTTTTCCAACAGCGGTAGGACCTGATATTATAATGCAGGTTTTGCGATTCATATAATGCAAAGGTTTGTATAGAACCCGGCAATTAATTTTTAAATTTCTTCGGAAGTATTTTCTTCAACATCTTCATCAGCTTCTGTTTCAGTATCTGCCTCTCCTTCTTCGCCGAAACCGTCAGGCATAACAGCGCTATTCAAATCATATTTCTCCTCTATCTCTGCAAGTTTCTCGTTAATGAGACCTTTAGTTCCATATTGGCTCGGCCCTATTCCTTCGCTTCTAACGCATGACGGATAACTGATTTTATTATCCTCTCCTTTGTTTACATTAATAAGCTCAACCATAAATGTCCAGTTTTTATGGAAGTCGTACACGTAAATAAATTTCTGGTTGGGATCTTTTATTTCTGAACCAACAGTACAATCTTTCATCAATAAAGGCTGAACCTGGTATTGCTTATCATACTTTTCAAGCGTAATTTCTTTTCCACGTTGCCATTTATCATTGCTTCGATAAAACGTTGCGCTATGTTTGTTATCAAAGTCAAAACATTTCAAAATAACCTGGTGCAGTTCAAAAAAAGTTTGAACATGCTTAATCACAATGTCGCGATAAACGCTGTCATCATCTTCCCAATAAATTCTAAACTTTAAGACTGCCATATCACGAAATTAAGAATTAGTAATCAATAATAACGTTCAAAACGGGTTTCAATAATTCTTTTAATTTTTAATCTTTTTTTGTATGCCAAGTTCCTTTGCTTTTTGCTCCATAAATGCAAATGCGGCGTTAAATTCGTTAGGTATTAACCCATCCAATACGGCTTCACGAACTGCATTTTTTATTTCTCCTACCATCCTTGATGGCGGAAGCCCAAACTCATTCATTATAATTTCGCCGGTTATCGGTGGCTGCCAGTTACGAAGGTTATCAGATTCTTCGACTTCTTTCAGCCGTTTTTCCACCATATCAAAATTTGATAAAAAACGCTGAACCTTTTGCTTGTTCTTTGAAGTAATATCCGCTTTGCACAGAGTCATTAATGCTTCTATATCATCTCCTGCATCAAAAATAAGTCTTCGTATAGCCGAGTCTGTTATATTCTCTTTTGTAAGGCTGATAGGCCGCAAATGCAATTCCACTATCTTTCTTACAAATTTCATTTTTTCATTATGAGGCAATTTCAATTGTGCAAATATTTTTGGTACCATCCTGCCACCTACCACTTCATGCCCGTGAAATGTCCAGCCATGACCTTCTTCAAATTTTTTTGTTACCGGCTTGGCAATATCGTGTAAGATAGCAGCCCATCGCAACCACAAATCATTTGTATGAGGTGCAATATTGTCAAGCACTTGCAAGGTGTGATAAAAATTGTCTTTATGTCCTTTCCCATCAATATACTCAGCGCCCGCCAATGCAACCATTTGAGGAAAAATAATTTGCAGCAGTCCGCTTTTATAAAGCAAATCAAAACCAATTGACGGCTTTTCAGTTAAAATGATTTTATTCAATTCATCTGTTATTCTTTCGGCACTTACAATTGTAATACGATGTGCATTCTTTTTTATCGCTTCAAAGGTTGCAGGAGTAATATTGAAACTAAGCTGGGTAGCGAAACGAATTGCACGCATCATCCTCAGAGGATCGTCACTAAAAGTTTGATCAGGATGAAGTGGTGTTTCGATAATTTTTTTTTGAATGTCAGCAATTCCCTCTAATGGATCTACCAATGTTCCAAAATCATTTTTATTAAGGCTGACAGCAATTGTGTTTATGGTGAAATCCCTGCGCATTCTGTCATCGTCCAGTGAGCCCTGTTCAACTTCTGGTTTACGGCTGTTATAATTATAACTTTCCTTTCTTGCCCCTACAAATTCTACGTCGAAGGCGTCATCTTCACCATTAATTTTCAACGAAGCGGGAAAAGAATTTTTATAAATTTTTATTTGGGCGGTTCCAAAGGTTTTGAAAACATTTACTGCAGGTATTGGATGAAACTGTTGCGCTGTTTTTTTCGCCAATTCTATTCCATCGCCAACGCATACTATATCCAGATCTTTATCGGGCCTGTTCAATATTTTATCTCTTACAAAACCACCAATAACAAATGCCGGCATATTAAGTTCCTCTGCGGCCTTACTGATTTTCCTAAAAATAAAAAGTTCTTCATCACTCCATTTAATATCCATCCTGCAAAAGTAAATATTTTGTTTTAGGGTAATTGTTAGCACATACACGAAATAGAAAAGTCAGGAAGGATATCGTAAAGCCGAACATAGCTAATTATAATCAACATAAAAGAGAGTCTTTTTTTGTTGTTATAAATTTTAATTTCGTGGCATTAATGTTGAACCATATACAATTATGTTGAAAACTTCGTTTATTAAGAGGAGCAATTGACATATTGACAAGAGAAAAATAATATGAATAGAAACTTTTTTATGGGTGGCTCTGAAGATGAAATGGAGTTTATGCCCATTATCCCACTGAATGAAGATGGAGGCGAAGGCGGTGATGATCAGGTAATTCCTGCGGAATTACCCTTACTTCCTTTAAGAAATACCGTACTTTTTCCCGGCGTTGTTATACCCATTACAGTGGGCAGAGACAAAAGTATAAAGGCGGTAACTGACGCTTACAAGGCTGACAAATTGATAGGCGTTGTGTCGCAAAAAGACAGCCTCGTAGAAGAACCTACCGTAAGTGATTTGGTGGATATTGGTACCGTAGCGAAAATTATCAAGCTTATAAAAATGCCCGATGGTGGCACAACCGTTATTATACAGGGTAAAAAAAGATTTAAGATTGATGAGATTACAACTGATGATCCTTATTTCAAAGCAAAAATTACCGTACTTGCTGAGGAAGAATTGAAAAACGATAATGATTTTGATGCCATGGTTTCTTCAATTAAGGAACTTGCCGGTCAAATTATACAACTCTCTCCCAACCTACCTTCTGAAGCTTCTATTATCTTAAAGAATATAGAGAATCCATCATTCTTAATACATTTTGTAAGTAGTAACCTAAACAGCACCATAGCCGAAAAGCAAAAATTGCTGGAGATTCATAATATTAAAGCAAGAGCAGAAATATTAATGAACTTGTTGCAAACAGAATTACAATATGCTGAACTTAAAAATAAAGTAACCAATAAAACACGTGCTGAACTTGATAAACAGCAGAAGGATTATTTTTTACAGCAACAATTAAAGGCCATAAAAGAAGAACTTGGCGGCGATAATTTTGCGGAAGTAAAAGAAATGCAGAAGAAAGCCGAATTGAAAAAATGGCCCGCAACTGCGAAAGAAATGTTTAATAAAGGTTTGGAGAAATTGGAAAGAATGCATCCTTCAACACCTGATTATTCTGTAGTGTATAACCATCTTGATTTGATGCTTGATTTGCCTTGGGAAGATTATACAAAAGATCAATACGATTTTAAAAAGGCAAAAAAAATACTGGATCACGATCATTATGGAATGGAAAAAATTAAGCAAAGGATTCTTGAATATCTTGCCGTATTGAAGTTAAAAGGCGACATGAAGAGCCCGATCCTATGTTTTGTAGGCCCTCCGGGAATTGGAAAAACTTCCTTAGGAAAAAGCATAGCCAACGCTATTAACCGTAAATATGTACGGGTAAGCTTGGGTGGTCTCCACGATGAAAGCGAAATACGTGGGCATCGTAAAACCTATATTGGCGCCATGCCTGGAAGAATTTTACAATCTATCAGGAAAATAAAATCGTCTAATCCTGTTATGATTTTGGATGAAATAGATAAAGTGGGCACCGACTTTCGCGGTGATCCATCTTCCGCATTGCTTGAAGTTCTTGATCCGGAGCAGAACAATAATTTTTACGATAACTACCTGGAGATGGAATATGATTTAAGTAAGGTATTATTTATTGCCACTGCCAATAATCTTCAAAACATTCAACCTGCATTACGTGACAGGCTTGAGATTATAGATCTTAATGGATATGCCATTGAAGAAAAAATTGAAATTGCCAAGCGCCATCTTCTACCTAAGCAAAAAGAAGCACATGGGTTGAAAGATGTTCCTTTTAAAATGAGTGATACTGTAATAGAAAAAATTATATCAGAATTTACAAGGGAAAGCGGAGTGCGTGAACTCGACAGGCAACTGGCAAGCGTTATGCGTAATCTTGCCAGGACCTATGCTGAAAAAGGGAAGCTCAAGCCCACTATAAGTATTGGAGATGTTGAAAAAATACTTGGTAAGTCCAGGTATAATAATGAAATGTATAAAACGGCGAATATGCCCGGCGTGGCTGTTGGGCTTGCCTGGACGTATGTGGGGGGTGATATTTTATTTATTGAAACCACCACCAGCGACAATGGTAAAGGTGAATTGAAACTTACCGGCAACCTCGGTAATGTAATGAAGGAAAGCGCAAGCACAGCTATGACGTACCTGCAGGCCAACGCAAAAAAATATGGAATCAATCCTGATGTCTTTAATAAAAAAAATGTTCACGTTCATGTACCGGAAGGAGCAGTTCCTAAAGATGGGCCAAGTGCCGGAATTACAATGATGACTGCACTCGCATCTTCATTTACCGGACGTAAAGTGAAACCTTATCTTGCGATGACCGGTGAAATTACCTTGCGGGGACAAGTATTGCCTGTTGGCGGCATTAAAGAAAAAGTGCTGGCAGCAAAAAGGGCGGGCTTGAAGGAAATAATCATGAGCGTACAAAATGAGAAAGATGTGGAAGAAATAAATCCTAATTTTATTAAAGGCTTAAAAGTAAATTATGTAAAAACAATGCAGCAGGTACTCGATCTTGCTTTATTGTAATAATTTATACACAACCATTACCGCTTTTCTTACGTATATATAATTGTAAACAGAATCAACAGTTTTTTCATGTTGGTTGTTTTAAGGGTTAAAGAGATCCCTCCTGATTCTTCGGGAGGGAATTTTTTTTATACTCTTTTATAAAATCTAAAATAGATCTTGCTGCTCCGTTGTATAAAATAGCTTTCCTTCTATAATTTTTGCGGGTGCAGTATATGGATGTTCTTCTGCTTTTTTATTATTGATAATATGTAGAACTTTCCAACCTTCTGCTTTTACATAATCGGCAATCATTGAACGGTGACATCTCCACCAAACGGCTTCTGAGCACATAAATGCGGTGTTATATTTTCCGGCAATATCTTCTAGCTCCAAGATGCCATTTTTAAATTCAGCCGTTTCCATATAATCCGCGTAACCTCTGAAAGCATCATTTTTCCATACAGAATTTTTTGAATGAGCTAAACTCTTTCTCCTGCCTCCCAACGAGGCAAGATGTGTATAAAGAATATTATTAAGTGAAAGTTTTTTTGCAAGATGTTCTTTATTAAAATGCGGATATCGTTTTGAGCCGGGATAGCTTCTTACATCTACCAGCATTTTTATAGAAAAAGCTTCTAATAATGCGAGGAACTTTTCTAAAGTTCTTGTAGAATGGCCAATGGTATATATTGTTTTATGCAAAACATTCATTGAAAGGGTTATTCAAATACTATGCCCTTAACCAAGCCAATTGAATTAAAAAAGTGAAATAAAAGAATTGGAGAACGTTATTTTATTTCCAGCTTAAGAACTGAATTATTCTCAAGAAAGCCTTCCAAAATATCACCCACCATGCATTCGCCAACTCCAGCCGGTGTGCCGGTGAAAATAAGGTCGCCAATATTCAAAGAAAAATAATTGGAAATATTTGCAACAATAGCATCGATGGAAAATATCATATTTCCGGAATTTCCTTTTTGAACTACTTCTTTATTTTTAGAAAATGAGAAATTGATATTCTTTTTATTTATAGCGGGGGTTAAATCTGTGAAAGTTCCAACCGCGGCGGAATTATCAAATGATTTTGACTTCTCCCATGGCAGGCCTTTTTCTTTTAATTGCTTCTGAATATCACGGGCCGTAAAATCAATACCTACGCTGATAGCATTGTAGTAATTAGGAGCGTGTTTCTCCTGTATATATTTACCATTTTTACTAATCCGCACCACCAGTTCGCATTCATAATGTAGCTCATTAGTAAATTCAGGATAATAAAATGGAGTATGATTTTGAACTAGAGCACTTTTAGGCTTCATGAAAATTACGGGTTCGTCCGGTATTTCACTATCCATTTCCTTAGCGTGGTCTGCATAATTACGTCCTATACAAAAAATTTTCATGTTTAAGCAGCTTTTTTATTTGGGTGCCAGAAGTTAATTGGCGAAAATATACAAAACAAATTAAAAAAAGAACTTGCCTAACCGGCAGATTCAATATTAAATGTAATACTATTTATTGTGTTCATTGTACGATCAATTCCTATCGCGGCAAAATTTTCTATTACTTCTACACATTTTTCAATTTTTAGTCTTACCAGCGGGACTTCCTCCTGTAACCACCGGCTAAGAACAAACTCAACCTGCATCCCTTTCGGGAAGCTATTACCAATTCCAAAACGAAGCTTGGGATACACGTCTGTTCCTAAAACATTTTGAATATCGCGAAGGCCGTTATGACCCGCATCGCTCCCACTTTTGCGTAATCGCAGTTTATTTAAAGGGAGTGCCAGGTCATCCACGATAGTTAACGAATTTTCTACGTCAATATTTTCTTTATCCAGCCAATATTTTACGGCTTTACCACTTAAATTCATAAATGTTGTGGGTTTTATACAAACAAAAGTCTTTCCCTTCCATTTTATTTCCGATACTTCTGCAAGCCTGCCCATCTTAAAAAGCCCTTTATGCTTTAATACAAAAGCGTCTACCACATCAAATCCAATGTTGTGTCTTGTATGGGTATACTGGCTTCCTGTATTACCAAGCCCAACAATTAAATATTTTGACATTATAGCAACGAAGATAATCTTTTGACAAAAATGTAGAATCAATAGTAAAACAAAATTTACGGGTATTCGTAGACTTGCGGGAAGATCAATTTTCTGTTATTGACCACAAATACAGTGTTTACGTTAGAAGGTTTCCATATAATTTGTGCAGTTATTTTTTAAATAATCAAGTTAGTATAAAAAAATAATGCTTAGCCGAATAATTGCGTTTAAGCGAAATAGTTAGATAAGCTAGTCCCTGTTAAGATACTGCTGTAGTTCCGCATCTGTCTTAATAAGCACATCTCTCACTTTGCTGCCCTGGTTGGGGCCTACAACACCGGCGGCTTCCAACTGATCCATCAACCTTCCCGCACGATTATATCCTAATTTCATCCGGCGCTGCAATAAAGAAGTGCTCCCACTCTGGCTTTGAACTATTAGCCTTGCAGCGTCCTCAAACAGCGCGTCCCTGTCATTCACGTCAAATTCTTTATTTTCAAATTCCTTCTCGTCAACATATTCCGGCAACAAGAATGCCTGCGGATATCCCTGCTGATCACCTATAAAGTCAGTCACCTTATCAACCTCAGGCGTATCAACAAATGCGCATTGTAAGCGTGTAAGCTCGCCGTTATAACTTATCAGCATGTCTCCTTTACCTATTAATTGCTCAGCGCCGCCTATGTCAAGAATGGTGCGGCTATCGATTTTACTGCTAACCTTAAAGGCTATCCGCACAGGGAAGTTAGCTTTAATAGTTCCGGTTATAATATTAACAGAGGGGCGTTGTGTTGCAATGATCAAATGAATACCTACGGCCCTTGCAAGCTGTGCCAGGCGGGCGATCGGCATCTCCACTTCTTTACCGGCAGTCATTATAAGATCAGCAAATTCATCAATTACCAAAACTATAAACGGCAAATATTGATGGCCCTTTTCCGGATTCAATTTTCTTGCAACAAATTTCTCATTGTATTCACGAATGTTCCTGGTGCCGGCTTCCTTTAATAAATCATAACGGTTATCCATTTCAATACACAAAGCATTGAGGGTATGAATAACTTTTTTTGTATCGGTAATAATTGCATCTTCCTCGCCCGGTAACTTTGCAAGAAAATGCTTTTCAATACTCTTATAAATACTTAGTTCTACTTTTTTAGGATCAATTAAAACAAGCTTTAGTTGCGAAGGATGCTTTTTATACAAAAGAGAAACAAGAATTGCATTTAACCCAACTGATTTACCCTGGCCTGTTGCGCCTGCCATTAATAAATGCGGCATGGTTGTGAGGTCAACAATAAAATTTTCGTTATCAATTTTTTTACCAATGGCAATTGGCAATGAGAAATTATTGTTCTGAAATTTTTCTGAATTTAATAAGGTCCTCATGCTCACAACGGTCTTTTTCACATTGGGTACTTCTATACCAATTGTACCTTTGCCGGGTATGGGTGCAATAATACGAATGCCAAGAGCCGCAAGGCTTAGAGCGATATCATCTTCCAGGTTTTTTATACGTGAAATACGAACGCCCGGGGCCGGAACAATTTCGTACAAGGTAACGGTAGGCCCAACAGTTGCATAAATTTTTTGTATTTCTATATCATAATTTTTCAGCGTATTGATGATCTGGTTCTTATTGGTTTCAAGTTCAGTTACATCTTGTATTATCTTTTCGCTTCCATGTGTCTCTAACAAATCAACCGTGGGAAATTTATAATTTCTCAGGTCAAGGATTGGATCATAAGGCTGTTGTTGTATTTTTGGCTTCGAAATTATATCCGGCTCTTTTTCAATTTCAGCGGGGAATGATTTTACTTCCAGTTGTAATCCACTTTCAGGAGAACTGTTTAAAGTCGGCGCTTTGCTTTTTTCTTCTCTAACTTCCGGAACAAAAAATTCCTTACGGACATCTTCTTTTATAATTGGCGCATCATCATTTTTTTCGATAATCTGGAGGTCATGATTTATTCCGTTATCATTTTTTATTGGAATATTCATTAACGGAACAAAATGATCATTTGAAGTTTTCAACGAGGCGTCTCCAAATGTATCAGCCGGCGCCAGGATTTTATCATCCGATTCACTTCTTCCGGCAATTAACTTTTTATTGATAAAATCAAATGATGGATTAAATCGCCAAATAGTATAACTCATCACCGCCACTAACAATAATGCCGCTGTACCTACTTTTCCAATCATTTGCTGCAACCATTGATTTTCCATATCGCCTACTGCACCGCCCCATGGAAACGGGTGGCCTTTAAACAAAAATGAAGCTGTAACGCTTATTACCAAAAGTCCTACGACTACATATCGAATGTTGCGGCTGACAGAAAATATTTTTTTCGGTGCAAATAAATTTACACCCACAATAAAAAAGAAGGTGCAAAATAAATAGGATGCTATGCCAAAACCTGACCTAAAAAAAAGATCGGAAAAATAAGCCCCTGCGGTACCCAATAAATTTGCCATGGACTCTGCATGGCTTGGCAACAAAATTTTTGCGCCTTTAAAAACTTTAGATTGATCTTCCTGCCATGTAAACAAGTAAGAAGTAAAAGAAAGGAAAAGTAATATTGATATTAATATAAGAATTGTACCGGCGATCTTATGTGACCGCTCATCTTTCAGCAACTTTTTTACCTCAACTTTCGCCTCAATATCAGCGGCCATTTTTTTAGGATCAGCCGCCTTACTTTTTTTTGTTTTTTTACTATTAGCCATTTGCTCACAAAGATAGATAAATGGTTAAATGGTTGAATTCTTTTAATTGTTGAATTGCTTTAAATTCAAAGCTTTTATTGTAAAGTGGATTTCGGTTTTTTTGCTATTCCAAAAAATAAACAAAGCCAGCCGGCAATAAAACACAGTCCGCCAAAGGGGGTTATAGCACCTACCCAATCGTAACCGGGTAACACCGCAGCTTTAATAAAAGTGAGCGCATATAATGAAGCAGAGAATAAAATAATTCCGGCAATGAATAATTTACCAGACCATTTAATAAATTTATTCGGAAACTCTTTATACAAAATACCACTTGTTAATAATGCAAATACATGATAAAACTGGTAGCGGACACCGGTTTCAAAAATACTTACTGCGTAATCCGAAACATGTTGTTTTAAGGAATGAGCAGCAAATGCGCCAAGCGCTACGGAAAGCGCACCAATAATTGTTGCAGTTTTTAAATAACCCCTATGCATTATTATAAAGAATTAAAAATTTAAACAAACCAGTTGCATTATTTTGTTGGCGTAAGAAAAAGTGAAAGTGAATTTTCGTTGAGTTCATCAACATTAAGAATGACATCGGCCTGTGAATAATAAGGTTCTCGTTCTTCTAATTTTTTCTGAATAAAAAACAGCAATTCAGATGGATTTACTTTTTTAATGACAGGTCTTTTCTCTGTTTCGTGCATTACCTGTTGCAAAAGTAACTCAGGTTCTGCCTTTAAATAAAAAACTTTGCCCTGCGATTTCATCCAATCCATATTATCAGAAAAACATGGAGTTCCTCCGCCACATGCCAGTAAAAAATTCTTTTTGCTTTCAAATTTCCGGAGATGATACCTTTCTAATTCCCTGAATTTTTCTTCGCCTTTCTTTTCAAAAATTTCGGTAATACTCATTTTGAAAGCCTTTTTTATTCGTCCATCCAGATCATAAAAGGTTAATGATTCGTTTTTTGCCCATATCTTTCCCCAGTGTGTTTTACCGCTGCCCATAAAACCTATGAGGAAAATTTTGACAGGAAGAGCAATCACCTTCTTACTTTTTTTTTCAGGTATTTGTTCGCCTCCTTTAACAGGTTTTACATCTGGCGTTTCATCGCGTTTCATTAGAGTTTTTGATTTTAAAAACAATTTGTCCATAGAAGCCAATATCATTTAAATGCGTTCAATCCGGTAATATCCATACCTGTTATCAGCAGGTGCACATCATGAGTACCTTCATAAGTGATAACACTTTCAATATTCATCATGTGGCGCATAATAGAATATTCGCCGGTAATACCCATGCCACCCAGCATTTGCCTTGCCTCACGGGCAATGTTAGACGCAATTTCACATGCGTTTCTTTTTGCCATGCTTACCTGCGGCGGGGTCGCTTTGTCTTCACTCATCAATACACCCAATCGCCAATTCATCAATTGCGCCTTGGTAATTTCAGTTATCATCTCCGCTAGTTTCTTTTGCTGTAACTGGAAACCGCCAATTGGTCTATCAAACTGAATCCTTTCTTTAGAATAACCCAATGCGGTATCATAACAATCCATTGCTGCACCAACTGTTCCCCATGCAATTCCATACCTGGCTTTGGTTAAGCAACTCAACGGGCCCTTCAATCCTTTTATATTTGGTAAAATATTTTCTTTTGGAACTTTTACATTATCAAAAACAAGTTCGCCTGTAGCGCTTGCACGCAGGCTCCATTTACCATGAGTTGTTGGTGTAGTAAAGCCTTCCATTCCACGCTCTACAATTAATCCGCGAATTTCCCCCGCTTCATCTTTCGCCCACACAACTGCAACCTGGGCAAATGGCGCATTACTGATCCACATTTTACTTCCATTCAAAATAACATGGTCACCAACCTCTTTAAAATTACTCAACATACCGCCGGGATCACTTCCATGATCGGGCTCCGTAAGACCGAAGCAGCCGAGCCATTCTCCGCTTGCAAGCTTTGGCAAATATTTCTTCCTTTGCTCTTCACTGCCATACGCATAAATAGGAAACATTACTAACGACCCTTGCACACTCGCAGTTGATCTTATACCGCTATCGCCTCTTTCGAGTTCCTGCATCATCAATCCATAAGAAATATAATCCAGCCCGCCACCGCCATATTCTACCGGTATTGTTGGGCCAAAGCATCCAAGATCGCCCATTTGTTTTACCACGTGCTGTGGAAATTCTGCCCGTTGGGCAAAATCTTCAATGATGGGCGAGATTTCTTTTTTTACATAACTTCTTACAGATTCCCGGATTAACTTATGTTCATCAGTGAGCAATTCATCAACATTAAAATAGTCTGGTGATTGAAATAGATCCTGTGCCATTTAATTAATAAGTTAACTGATTAATCCGTGTATTCACGGTTTTAAATTCGTATAATTAAAATCAAAGGTAATTCATCATTTCTGTTTGATATTGCTGCGCTATAATCCTGGCTTCTTCTGCAAAATTTTCTCCTGTACCGGCATAAATAATTGCCCGGGATGCATTCACCAATAACCCGCAATCTTTATTCATTCCATATTTTGAAACGTCCTCAAGACTTCCACCCTGGGCGCCGACGCCAGGTATTAATAAAAAATTACCAGGAATAATTTTTCTTATTGATTCAAGCTCTGTCGCCTTTGTAGCACCCACAACAAACATGAGATTTTCTTTTGTTCCCCATCCGCTTACTTTTTTCAAAACTGTTTCATATAAAAAATTATCTCCTGTTTTCAACTGCTGAAAATCTTCACTTCCTTTATTGCTGGTAAGCCCTAAAACTATGGTGAATTTATTCTCATATTCAAGAAAAGGTTGAACGCTGTCGAAGCCCATGTAAGGTGCAACTGTTATCGCATCAAAATTTAAGACATCAAAAAAAGCCTTGGCATATTGAGAAGAAGTGTTGCCAATATCTCCCCGTTTGGCATCCGCAATTCGAAAATGTGTTGAAGGAATATAATTTACTGTTTTCTCCATCGCTTCCCATCCTTTTATTCCGTTAGATTCATAAAAGGCCGTATTGATTTTATAAGCTACGCATAAATCTTTAGTCGCATCAATAATTTGCTTGTTAAACTCAAAAACCGCAGCTGGATTAGATTGAAGGTGTTTAGGAATTTTTTCGATACTTGTATCAAGCCCTACACACAAATATGATTTTTTTTGTTTAATCTGCTCAATCAAAAATTGTAAAGTCATTTTATAATTTTATTCTGATCATCTTTTTTCATTTCAAATGTTATTTCATTTGTTCGGCATCCATTAATGCAATGTACAAGATGCGCTGTAAAATAATATTACACAATAATGCTTTTTATTATTTCACCGAACCGATAAATATCTTCAAAAGTATTATAGAGAGGAACCGGTGCCAGCCGAATTACATTGGGCTCCCGCCAGTCAACAATTACACTGTTATTTTTAAGCAATTCAAAAATTTCTTTCCCCTTTTCCAGCATGAACATCGACACCTGGCAACCATGTTCATTTTCATTTCGGGGAGTAATTATTTCAATCACCTTTTTCTCGGAGGAGGCATTTATATCATCCAAAATAAAAAAAAGGTAAGCGCCTAATTTTTTCATTTTTGCAATAATATTTTTGTAGCCGGCCTCGTCAAAAATATCCAGCGAAGCCTTATGGCAGCTCATATTAAGTATCGGTGAATTACTCACCATCCATCCCTCAGCAGTCGGGATAGCATCAAATTCCTTTTCCATTTTAAACCTGGTTTGTTTATTGGTTCCCCACCAGCCCCGGAGCCGGACTAAAGATTTATCCGCAATATGACGTTGATGGATAAACGCACCTGCAACAGCGCCCGGCCCGGAGTTTAAATATTTATAAGAACACCAGCATGCAAAATCTACATTCCAATCATGCAGTTTTAATTCAATATTTCCCACCGCATGTGCGAGGTCAAACCCGCAGAAAGCGCCTGCACCACGAGCAGCGGCAGTTATAGCGTTCATATCAAACACCTGGCCTGTGTAATAATTAACGCCACCAATTATAACAATGGCAACTTCATTGCCATGTTCTTTAATTGTTGCAATTATATCTTCGTTTCTTATGGATTGCTCGCCATCGCGAGGCGTCACTTCAATAATAACTTTCTCGGGATCCAAACCTGCTATAAGCGCTTGTGATTGCAATGCATATTGATCGGAAGGAAATGCTTTTGCTTCACAAATAATTTTATACCGATCTTTTGTTGGCCTGTAAAATGTTATTAATAACAAATGCAAATTGATAGTGAGCTGGTTCATAACAACAATCTCTTCTTCCAACGCTCCTAATATCGGGGCAAGTTTGGGAGGAAACATTTCATGATATTTAGTCCATGGATTTCTCCCGTGAAAATGGCCTTCCACGCCATAATTTGCCCAATCTTCCAAATCGTCTAAAATATAATCCTGGGCTGTTTTTGGCTGCAAGCCTAGCGAGTTGCCGGTAAAGTAAATACTCTCTTTCCCGCTAATAAAAGGGATATAAAATTTCTCTCTAAACCTGTTTAACGGATCTTCTTTATCCAGCTGCTGCGCAAATGCCAAAGTATTTTCAAACATATTTTTATCAATATTGAATAAAGATAATGAATCAAAAAAAAAAGGATAAGTATGCATTTATTTTTCAGTATTTAAAGAAATAAGTTAGCTTCCGCTTTTCCAATTAAATTTTCAAATGGATTTCTATTTTACAATAAACAAAGAAGGTTTTGCTGAATATAAGGATAGGGGAAGTAAGTTCCTGGCGTTTGCTTATCCAATAAAAAATAAAGACGAGTTTAAAACACATTTGCAGGCGCTGAAAAAAGAACACCCAAAAGCTGTGCATCATTGCTTCGCTTACAGGATAGGTTACGATGGAAATAATTTTAGAGTTAGCGATGATAGAGAACCGTCAGGCACTGCAGGCAAACAAATTTTATCACAGTTAGATTCAAAAAATCTTTGTAACATTTTGGTGATAGTTGTTCGGTATTTTGGAGGAACATTACTTGGAGTACCGGGACTCATTAACGCATACAAAACTGTGACATCGCTGGTTTTGCAATGCACAGAAGTTGTAAAAAAATCAATTGAGGTTAATTATAATTTACAATTTAATTATACTGAAATGAATGAGGTAATGCGAATTTTAAAACAATATAATTGCACGGTTTATAAAAATGAAAACCAATTATTTTGCAAAATAGAAGCAGGAATTCCGAAAGATAGATTAACTGAAACACTATATGCACTGGAAAATATTCTGCATATAGAAATTCAAAAAATTGAATAATTTTTATTTAAATCTTTCACTAACCACCAAATCTTTGCTTCCTTTAGTGTACTTGTAAAATCCTTCGCCGCTTTTAATTCCCAAATAATTTGCGTTTACCATATTCGCTAGTAAAGGGCATGGAGCATATTTTGGATTTCCGAAACCTTTATAAAGAACTTCTAAAATTGAGTGACAAACATCAAGGCCAATAAAGTCTGCAAGCTGCAAAGGCCCCATTGGGTGCGCCATTCCAAGTTTAATTACTGTATCAATTTCTTCAACGCCGGCAACGCCTTCATACAAACTATAAATTGCCTCATTAATCATTGGCATTAAAATTCTGTTTGCAATAAACCCAGGGTAATCATTAACCTCACAGGGAATCTTCCCCAATTGTTTACTTAGTTCTATAATTTCTTTTGTAACGTTTTTACCTGTGCTATACCCATTTATAATTTCTATCAATTTCATAACGGGAACGGGATTCATAAAATGCATACCAATTACTCGTTCGGGGCGTTTCGTAACAGACGCAATTTTTGTAATTGAAATGGAAGAAGTATTAGTTGCAAGAATGCAATTTGAAGTTGCTGCTTCATCAAGTTGCTTAAAAATTTTTAATTTCAAGTCAATATTTTCAGTTGCAGCTTCTATTACCAAATCTGCATCCTGAACGCCTGCTGTAAGAGAAGTGAATATTGTAATGTTTTTTAACGTATGCTGCTTTTGTTCTTGTGATAAAGAACCTTTTGAAATTTGCCTATTGCAATTTTCATCAATCAATTCAAGCGCTTTGTCAAGTTGTTGTTGGGATACGTCTATAAGATTTACATTAAAATTATTTTGTGCAAATACATGAGTGATCCCATTCCCCATAGTGCCTGCCCCTATTATGGCAACCGATTTAATCATATAGAAATTTTTTGAAATTGGCGCTGTAAATGTACTTTAAAAAAATCTTGACAATTGTCCCTTCATATATTCATTAATATCAGATGAATTTTCATAACAATTAAAAACCAGATTTTTTAACTTATTAGAGCCATTGGTCTGCAGTTGACGGATTGTGGTTACAAATTCCTTTTATAAATCTAGGTGCCCGTTATGAAATGGGTTTAACTAATCTGAATGATATAGATAATCAACAAAAATGGAAAAGCCAGGCCTTTACCATATTTGCAGGATTTACATTTTAGCTCCATATATATCTGTTTTTATTTTGCCCGTTTTATCCACGGGCTTTTTTTGTATATTCAGGACGATTTAATTTATTTTTTATGCAACAGATTGCTATTGAAAATTTATTTCTAATAGATATTGAAACAGTTTCAGGCGTTCAACACTTTCATTTATTAGATGATGAATGGAAAGAATTATGGACTGAAAAAATTTTCAGAAGTCTTCCGCCTGAAACAACTGCAGAGGAATATTACCCAAAGCGTGCAGCCATACTCGCAGAATTTGCAAAAGTTGTTTGCATTAGTACAGGATATTTTAAAAAAGAAAATAATGAATTGCAATTGAGGTTAAAATCTTTTTATTCAGAAAATGAAAAAGAAGTTTTGGGAAGCTTTACCAAAATGCTGGAGCAATTACATTCCAAAAATTCAAAATGGATTTTTACGGGGCACAACATTAAAGAATTTGATATTCCCTTCTTATGTAGGAGAATGTTGGTGAACAACATAACAATACCTTCGTACATTGACTTTCAAAATATGAAGCCGTGGGATACGCCTGTGCTTGATACGCTGCATTTGTGGCGCTTTGGAGATTATAAACATTATACTTCTTTGAAATTGCTTGCAGCTACTCTTGGAGTTCCTTCACCAAAAGATGATATTGACGGAAGCAAAGTGGGTGAAGTTTTTTGGGAAGAAAAAAATTTGGAACGTATTGCAGTTTATTGCCAGAAAGATGTTGCTACGGTTGCTAATGTGTTGCTCAGGTTTAAAAATTTATCGCTGCTAACAGAACAACAAATAATTTTTTGTTAAGAGAAATACTATAAGAGTTCTTTATTTCAAATTAATTATTTTTTCTGCTGATAGTATTCCGCTTTGTAAAGCATCATCTACAGTTGACGAAGAATTCTTTATAAGAAATTCACCTGCAAAATAGAATTTATCCTCAAAAGGAGTTAATAAAATATCACGCGTCCTTTCAGTTTGTAAAGTTGAATAAGAATACCCACCTAAAATATGGGGCTCTTTAATCCAATTCATTATTTTAATTTTTTTTAAACGGCCTTCCAGTTCCATAATGGGTATTGAAAAAATTGATGATAAAGAAGTTAATAGAAGGTTTGTAAATTTTCTTTCTGAATAGTTTTTCATTCTTATCGAGGCTGGTCCTGCAATCCAACCCGTAAGTAACGGCTTTTGGTGCGGATATTGCGTCCACCAGGTTGGAATAACTGCATCACTAAAAATGTAAGATGGCGGAGGTATTTTGCGTTCTCTTAAAAACTTTTCTTCCAACCAAAATGCCTTATCAAATTCTAATAAAAATTTAATAACGCCACCATTTCCAATTTTCTTTGCAGCAGCTATATATTTTTTTATGGAAGAAGGAAATTCAATAAAGCTTTTGTTATTTTTTTTGCTTTGCAATACGCCTAACGGAACAGTAATAATTATTTGTTTACACAAATATTTTCCTGCGGATGTAATTACTTCAACATTTTTATTGTTCTTTATTTCTTTAACTGGTTCGCCTGTTTTAATTATTCCATTACATTTTAAACAGGTTTCTTTCAAAAAATTAATTAATGCATAATAACCAGGCACAGGCCTGTATTGGCTTTCATCCTCGTCTTCCATTTCATCTCTTACGGCAAGAACATTTGCATACTTTGGATCGGCTGCATCATAGCCTTCAATATATTTTCGGAATTGTCTTTTAACTGTATCGTACTTTTTTGCTTTGAGAAATTTGTTCAAAAAACTGTCAACACTTATATCTTGTTTACATTCTTTCAGTTTTTTCACTAACAAATCCCAATTTTCGATAGGTTCATCTTCTGTGTTCCATTTGCCGTTAGTTACGCGGCAAAAATTTCCTTTAATCTTTTCCTTTTTTAAACCAGCTTCTTTTAAAAGGGAAACGGTTGTTTTTAAATTTCCATGAATAAATTCTGCGCCACCTTCAACGGGGAAAGAAAAATTTTTAATGCAATGTATTCGACCACCCAGCTTTTCCTTGGCTTCAAGCAATAAAATCTTTTTACCGCTCTCGCTCAAAAGCTTTGCAGCCACTAATCCTGCTGCACCACCACCGATTATTATTACATCATACATAAAAGCAATTGAGAGTAAAACAGCAATTAAAAAAAAAGTCCCATGCCTGGAACTTTTTAAAAATTATAGCTTGTGAATTAAACTGCAGTTTCTACATAACTTTCCACAGGCTCGCAGGTACAAATTAAATTTCTATCGCCATAAGTATTATTTACCCTGCTTACGCTTGGCCAAAATTTATTTTGTTTTAAATATTCGATTGGAAAAGCAGCCTTGCTACGGCTATACGAATGTTTCCATTCATCTGCAGTGATAACAGCCAAGGTGTGTGGCGCATTTTTTAAAACATTATCTTTCTTATCTCCATGGCCATTTTCAATTTCTTTTATCTCTTCATAAATGTTAATCAATGCATCACAAAACCTGTCCAGTTCTGCCTTACTTTCACTTTCAGTTGGTTCAATCATTATGGTTCCTGCAACAGGAAAACTTAATGTAGGTGCGTGAAACCCATAATCCATAAGCCTTTTAGCTACATCTTCCGCTTCAATACCAACCGAATTTTTGAAAGGACGTAAATCGACTATAAATTCATGTGCACAGGTTCCACCTTTTCCAGTATATAAAATCTTGTAATATTTTTTCAATCTTGCCTTCATATAATTGGCATTCAGAATGGCATATTCTGTTGCTTTACGAAGGCCTGTTTGTCCAAGCAATTTTATATAGGCATAACTGATTAATAAAATACTTGCTGAACCATAACGTGCTGCACTTACTGAACCGGCTCCATTATTTTTTCCCGGTAAGAATGGAGCAAGCTTTTTATTTACACAAATCGGGCCCATGCCCGGGCCGCCGCCGCCATGGGGTATTGCAAAAGTCTTATGAAGATTAAGATGGCAAACATCGGCACCAATATTTCCTGGTGATGTTAGGCCAACCTGCGCATTCATGTTAGCGCCATCCATATACACGAGTCCACCGTTATCATGAATTAATTTGCATATTTCCTTTATCGTTTCTTCAAACACACCATGAGTTGAGGGATAAGTAACCATTAAACCTGCAAGCGAATCTTTATATTTTTCAGCCTGGATTTTTAAATCATCCATATCAATATTTCCTTCGTCGTCACATTTTGTAACTACCACTTTGCAACCGGCCATTACTGCTGATGCAGGATTGGTTCCATGTGCAGAAATGGGAATTAATATCACACTGCGATGAAGATCATTCCTGCTTTCGTGATAACTTTTTATGGTAAGCAATCCGGCAAACTCTCCCTGTGCGCCACTATTAGGCTGAAGGCTGCACGCCGCAAACCCCGTTATGGTACTTAACAATTTTTCAAGTTCGCTTGTAATGTAGGCGTAACCGTTAGTTTGGTTTTCCGGAGCAAAAGGATGTATTTTGCCAAACTCCGGCCAGCTCACAGGAATTAATTCGGTGGCCGCATTTAGCTTCATAGTGCAGGAACCTAAAGCAATCATGGAATGTGTAAGAGACAAATCTTTATTCTCCAGCATTTTTAAGTACCGCATCATTTCAGTTTCACTATGGTACGTGTTAAAAACGGGATGCAATAAAAACTCTGAAGTTCTTGTAAGCGAAGTTGGGATGTTATCTAAAGCACTTTCATTATCAAAGGTTGCCTGGGAAGTATCATTCCCTATTGATGAGGTAAAAACATTAATAATGTCCAGCACATCATTCCTGGTAGTAGTTTCATCAAGTGAAATTGTAACAAGGCCTTCAGCCGGATAATGAAAATTCATTTGATGTTTTTGAGAAATATCTTTTATTTTTTCAACATCATTGATTTTGAAAGTAATCGTATCAAAATAATTTTCATTTTTCAATTCAAAACCTTCATCCTGCAGTTCAGTCGCAAGTGTTTTCGTAAGCAGCGAAATTCGCTTAGCGATGTCCGTTAGTCCTTCAGCGCCATGATATACCGCATACATCGCAGCCATATTAGCCAGCAATGCCTGTGCAGTACAAATATTGGAAGTTGCTTTTTCGCGGCGTATATGCTGTTCCCTTGTTTGTAAAGCCATACGCAGGCAACGGTTACCCTGTGCGTCTACACTTACACCAATAATTCTGCCCGGAATATTTCTTTTAAATTCATCTTTGGTTGCAAAAAATGCAGCATGAGGACCGCCAAAACCCATCGGCACACCAAATCTTTGAGAAGATCCTATGGCTACATCCGCGCCCAGTTCTCCCGGGGGTGTTAATAAAGTAAGAGCCATTAAATCGGTGGCCATTATTACCTGTGCATTTATTGCATGTACCTTCTCAATAAAATTCCTGTAATCTTCAATACTTCCATCACTATTTGGATATTGAACTATCGCACCAAAAAAAGATTCATCCAAATCAGTTGTACTATAATCTCCAAAAACTATCTCAATGCTAATTGGTTTCGCCCTTGTAATTAATACTTCTTTAGTCTGGGTAAATATTTTTTCATCAATAAAAAATTTTGGGGCAGTCACATGGTCGTGGTCTTTATTTTTATGATTGAAAAGCATAGCCATTGCTTCAGCAGCCGCTGTTCCTTCATCAAGCAAACTGGCATTGGCTATAGGCAACGACGTGAGATCGCTTATTAAAGTCTGAAAATTTAACAGACTTTCCAGTCTGCCTTGTGCAATTTCCGCCTGGTAAGGTGTGTACTGGGTGTACCACCCGGGATTTTCAAAAAGATTTCTCAGAATAACATTCGGCACAATTGTATCGTAATATCCCTGGCCTATGTAAGACTTATAAACTTTGTTTTGCCTGGCGATTTGTTTTAAATCATTAAGGTATTCAAACTCACTTACAGAATGCGGCACTTTTAATTCCTCCTGCAATCTTATGCCGGTAGGAATTGTTTTATCTATTAGTTCTTCAATTGAATTAACTCCGATTTGATGCAACATCGCGGTTGTTTCAGCATCATTTGGCCCAATGTGACGGGCTGTGAATTCTGCAGATTGCCTTTCGAAAAGATTCATATTTTCTTTTATTTTTCATTGAAATGTTTCCTCAAACACATCTCTTTTTTATGTGTATAAAATGAAGGCGCAAAGTTACGTTGCAAAAGGGAGAAAAATGGTATTGAAATAATAAGGGATGTGGAATTGTATATTTACAAAATGAAAGACGATTTATTGCATAATTGGGAAAAGAAATCGGCTCAAAATCAAAAAAAATATAAAGATTTTTTAAAAAGAGTGGATAAAAATAAAGCGCTTAAAGTATTGCCAGCACTACATGACGAAGCTTTTGAAAAAATCGATTGCCTGCAATGTGCTAATTGCTGTAGAAATTATTCTCCCCGGTTTAAAACCCCGGACATAAAAAGAATTGCAAAGCATTTAAAAATGAAAGAAGGTGATTTTATAGAGACTTATTTATACCTCGACCAGGACGGCGATTATGTAACAAAAAAATCTCCGTGCCCTTTTCTTGGACAGGATAATTATTGTACCATTTATGAAAACCGCCCATCTGATTGCCATCGTTTTCCTTATACTGATGAAGATGTATTGTTGAAACGACCTGCAATTACTTTAAAGAATTCCACTTTTTGCCCGATTGTATATTATGTGTTGGAGAAATTAATCTGAACCCGGAATTTTAGAATTGAATGAAATTTATAAGACCGTTTCTTTGTTCCTTTGCGATAACAAATTACGAATCAAATTTTAAGAAATAAAAATGATGGAAATAGAAATTAATAAAAATGAAATTGCAGAACGCTTTATGCGGTATGTACAAATTGATACACAAAGCGATCCGCAAAGCAACAGCCATCCCTCAACAGAAAAACAAAAAGACTTAAGCATTTTATTGGTAAAAGAATTAATTGAATTAGGAATTACAGATGCTTCAATGGATGAATATGGATATGTGTATGCGACTATTCCTGCTAATTCAGATAAGGAAAATATTCCGGTTATTTGTTTTTGCAGTCATGTGGATACGGCACCCGATTGCAGTGGAACTGGCGTAAAACCGATTCTGCATAGAAATTATAACGGCGAAGAAATTATTTTACCGGATGATACATCACAGGTATTATCTGCGGTTACGCATCCTTATTTATACAAGCATATAAACGAAGATATTATTACAGCGAGTGGAAAAACATTATTAGGTGCCGACGATAAAAGTGGCGTTGCTGCTATAATACAGGCTGCAGATTTTATTATGCAAAATCCTTCCATAAAACACGGAACTATAAAAATTTTATTTACTCCTGATGAAGAGGTAGGTAAAGGAACTTCTAAACTTGACATGGAAAAATTAGGAGCCGATTTTGGTTACACACTTGACGGCGGAGAAGCAGGAAGCCTCGAAGATGAAACCTTTAGCGCAGATGGCGCAACAATAATTATTAATGGAGTTATTGCACATCCGGGTTATGCAAAAAATAAGCTGGTGAATGCAATAAAAGTAGCCGGTGAAATTTTACATGCATTGCCAACCACTGAATGGGCACCTGAAGCAACGGAAAAAAAGGAAGGCTTTGTTCATCCGGTACGCATGGAAGGTAATGCTGAAAAAGCAACGATCGAATTTATTGTAAGAGACTTTGATAATGACGCTTTAATAAAACACGAAGAGAGATTAAAGAGTATTGCGGAAGAAGTTGTAAGCCATTACCGGGGAGCTTCCATAGATTTTGTAATTACCGAACAGTACCGGAACATGAAACTAGTGCTTGATGAAAACCCGCAGGTAGCTGCATATGCCGCAGAAGCTATAACCCGTGCAGGACTTGATGTCAAAACTGAAAACATACGTGGGGGAACTGATGGCAGCCGGCTTAGTTTTATGGGATTACCTTGCCCAAATATTTTTACCGGCATGCAATGTATTCATTCGAAAGTTGAATGGATTGGTGTAAGGGACATGGCAAAAGCAGCGGAAACCATTGTACATTTATGTATGATTTGGGAAGAAAAAAATTGATGCCCAACCTTTACAATTAGAGGATAGGCATGTACGTTATTGGATATGGTATTAAATTTTTATATAGCTTTTTAACATTTAAGTTAAAGTTTATATTACAAATTAATGCAACCTCTCATTTATAGAATTACTCTTTACATTTGTCATCAAACATAATTAAATGGATTTATTTTTCCTGCAAATTGACACAAGTACTGTTGCACATACTGCTCCAAAAACTCAAAGCCTATGGGACATACTCGTAAGCGGTGGAGTAATAATGATTCCGCTGGCAATTTTATTTATTGCAGCAGTTTATTTCTTTTTTGAAAGATTCATTGCTATTAAGAAAGCCTCCAAAATTGACGATAATTTCATGCGCATTATCCGTGATCACATTGTTACCGGGAATGTGGCGGCAGCAAGAAGCTTTTCAAAAAACAATGATAACCCTGTTGCACAGGTGATAGATAAGGGAATACAGCGCATCGGTAAACCAATGGATGCTATTGAAAAAAGTATGGAAAATGTAGGCGCTCTTGAATTGTATAAACTTGAAAAAAATCTTTCAATAATTTCTATCGTTGCCCGTATTGCTCCTTTATTTGGTTTTCTTGGGACTATTATCGGGATGCTTGCTTTGTTTAAGGGAATTGCTGCAAGTACAGAATATACTCCTAATACAATTGCTGATGGTATTTACATTAAAATGATCACTTCTGCAACAGGTTTAATCATCGGTATATTAGCGTATATAGGTCACAGTTATCTTGCAACGCAAATTACCCGCATCGAAAATAAAATGGAAATTGCCACTGCAGAGTTCACAGATATTTTACAGGAACCAACTCGGTAAAGCAATTCCTAATTATAAATTAATAATTGAATAGTGAGTATAAGAAAGCGATACAAAAATGAAGATACCGAGCTGGATACCGGCCCGTTAAATGATATATTATTCATCCTAATGTTCTTCTTTCTTATCATTTCTACATTGGCAAACCCTAATGTTATTAAGATGAATAACCCCAGGGCCACCAGTGAAACGAAAGCCAAGCAGAGTGTAATTGTGAGTATTAATAAAAACCGGGATATTTATTTAGGGCAACAAAAAATTATTTTTGATTCGCTTGAGTCTTCTTTAAAAAAGCAACTACGCGTTGGCGATAGTATAAAGCCGGCAGTAGTAATTAATGCTGATTCTCTTGTAAGCTGGGGCGATATTGTAAGAGTAATGCAGGTAGCTAAAAAGCTTGGCGCCACCACGTCTGCATCTGTAAGCAGTGCAAAGTAATTGGAATTAACTTATTGATCGGGTGGCTTTCAGCATTCTATTTTTTCCATACATATCTTTTCTGATCTCCGTTTTAAAATTAGCAGCCAGAAAAATCTTATCTACTTCTTCCGAATAATCTTCGTGAATTTCCACAAAAACTTTTCCCTTAGGTTTTAAATTTGATTGTGCAAATTTTGCCATCTTCTTATAAAAAATAAAAGGATCATTATCGTCAACAAACAAGGCCAGGTGCGGCTCAAATGCAGTTACATTTTTCGATAATTTTTCTTTTTCCTTTTGATGAATGTAAGGCGGGTTACTAACTATTATATCATAAACACCAAGCCGGTTCCATAAACTCTCATTTAAAAAATCAACTTGAAGAAAATTAATCTTTGGCTGCAATGTGTCCGCATTCTTTTTTGCAACCTTTAAGGCTTCTTCACTTACATCAATAGCAGTTACTTCAATATTTTCTAACTCATTTTTAATGGATACAGCAATGCATCCGCTTCCTGTTCCCACATCTAATATTCCGAATTCTTCACCTCGCACATCATACATCGTGCTTCGTACATCTAACACAACCCATTCTACTAATTCTTCAGTTTCCGGTCTTGGAATTAATACATTTTCATTTACATAAAACTTCATTTTATAAAACCATGCTTCATTTAAAACATATTGCACAGGCCTGTATTTGAGAAGTTCATGCAAGCATTTTTCTAATTCTTTTATTAAGTCAATTTCCAATTCAACATTTCTTTTTAGGCTTCTTTCCAGTCTCTTCAAACCAGTTATATTTTCAAATACCCAGTCGGTAATATTAGCTGCTTCTCTTCTTTCATAGATAGAAATTAATTGGTTTAAAAAATCATTATGGTATTGTTCTGTTGTCATTAAAGCAAACTTAATTATTTTGTGAAGCAATAATATTATTTTGACAAGAGATGAACAATATATGAGCAGGTGTTTGCAACTTGCAGAATTGAGTATAGGCAATGTTGCACCCAATCCTATGGTAGGCGCCGTATTAGTTTATGAAGATAAAATTATCGGCGAAGGCTATCATCAAAAATATGGAGGGCCACACGCAGAAGTAAATTGCATCAACAACGTAAAAGAAGAAAATAACTTCTTAATTGAAAAAGCTACATTATATGTTTCTCTTGAACCATGTTCCCATTACGGAAAAACACCACCATGTGCAGACCTCATTATTAAAAATAAAATTAAGAAAGTAGTTATCGGATGTAAAGATGTTTACAAAGAAGTTGCAGGAAGTGGAATACAAAAATTACAGAACGCAGGCGCAGAGGTTATTACAGGTGTTTTAGAAAAAGATTGTATTCAGCTTAATATACGATTTTTTACTTTTCATTTAAAATTCAGGCCATATATTATTTTAAAATGGGCGCAAACTGCAAATGGAAAAATTGGCTACGCAGAAAAAAGAATTTTAATTAGTAATGAGTATTCCAACCGACTCGTGCATAAATGGAGAAGTGAAGAAGCAGCAATTCTAGCTGGAACTAATACTGCTTTACTTGATGATCCTTTATTAACAACAAGATTATGGAAGGGAAAAAATGCCGTGAGAATTGTTATTGACAAAGAATTAAAATTGCCTTCCACATTAAAGATATTTAATACAGATGTAAAGACCTTCATTTACAATTTGGTTAAAAATTCAACAGAGGAAAATTTAGTTTATATAAAACTTGACAAGGAAAATTTTATAGGTCAGATACTGCAATCACTTTTTGAAATGAACATTCAAAGTGTAATGATTGAAGGTGGTGCAAGAACGCTACAATCTTTTATTAATGAAGGTTTGTGGGATGAAGCAAGAGTAATAACAAACGAAAGCGTAACGATTGAAAATGGCATTGCGGCTCCTGAAATGAAAAATTTTAATTTACAAAAACGCGAAAGATATTTTGATGATGTGATTAGTTACTATAAGAATAACGACTAAAAAACTGCACTTACTTCGGTTGCCGGCAATTGTGCATTTCTCATCGCTATTCCCCTTATTGCATTATCACTAAATTCTATAAAAGCATTTTTGGAAATTTCATCATCGCTCATCATTACAGGGATTCCCACATCGCCGCCTTCGCGGATAGATTGTACCAATGGAATTTCTCCAAGGAAAGGGATATCAAATTCACTAGCCAATTTTTGACCACCTTCTTTCCCAAAAATATAATATTTAGCATCTGGCAATTCTTTTGGAGTAAAATAACTCATGTTCTCCACAAGACCTATGACAGGCACTTTCAAGCCTGCCTGGCTAAACATAGCAATCCCTTTTTTAGCATCTGCAAGCGCAACCAGTTGAGGAGTAGTAACTACAATTACTCCGGTGACAGGAACAGTTTGTACAATAGTTAGATGAATATCTCCCGTTCCGGGTGGCATATCTATAATTAAATAATCCAAATCGCCCCAATCCACATCAGAAACAAATTGCCTGATTGCACTGCTCACCATAGGGCCACGCCAAACGACAGCTTGTTTTTCATCAACCAATAAACCAATACTCATTAATTTTATTCCATAACGTTCCAAAGGAACTATCATCCCTTTTCCATTTACATCCTGCATTACGGGACGTTCACCACGTACACCAAACATGATATGAACGCTTGGGCCATATATATCTGCATCCATCAATCCTACTTTAGCGCCACCGGCTGCAATAGCAAGCGCAAGATTGGAAGCAACTGTGCTTTTACCAACACCACCCTTTCCACTTACAACTGCAATTATATTTTTAACGCCCTTTAAAATATCTTTTTTATCTGTTCTTAAAGAAGTTGTATTGCTGGTAAAATCTATAGTTACTTCAGCGTCTTTATTAACCAGCTTTATAGCATTTATACAATCATTTTTTATTTTATCTTTTAGGGGGCAGGCCGGTGTGGTAAGAACTACAGTGAATGAAACCTTATTACCATCTATTATAATATCATTAACCATGTTTAAAGAAACCAGGTCATTTTTCAGGTCTGGTTCTTGTACTTTTCTTAGTGCTTTTAATATGTCATTTTCATTCATGGTTCAATTTTTTGTTAAAAAGAAACTCAATTTGCAAATTTAAACATTGATACCCTTACTTTGTTTTTTTTAAACAAACCAACAGTAATTAAATTCGTAGTATTGGAGACAAATACATGAAAAAAATTTTACTATACTTTTTATTTCTTTCGTTTTTAGTTCCTGTGGTGGCAAAAGCCCAGTTTGAGACTTACAAAGATTCTGTTGTACAATTATATGGTGTTGTAATGTCGGCCGATAGTCTTAAAGCACTGCCCTCTGTAAGTATTGTGGTAAAAGGGAGAAACCAGGGAACCATTTCCAGTGAGCAAGGGGTTTTTTCAATTCCTATTTTAAGAGGCGATGTGATAGAATTTACAAGTGTAGGCTATAAACCTAAGCTAGTAACTATACCGAAAAACCTCGAGGGCAATCAACAAAGTATGATCCAGTTGATGGTAGAGGATACGGTGTACTTGCCGGCTACTATTATCAAAAAACGGCCAACACGTGAAGAGTTTGAAAGAGATTTTGTAAATACAAAGGTTCCCGATGACGAACAGGAAATTGCACGCCAGAATTTGTCTGAAAGAAATCTGCGGGCATTAATGGCTGCTTACCCCAGGGATGGCCGTGAAGCCACTAATTATTATCTAAAGCAAAATGCCCAAAAATATTATTCTGCAGGGCAACTTCCCCCCCAAAATATTTTCAATCCGCTCGCGTGGGCAGAGTTTATAAAAGCGTGGAAACGCGGAGATTTCAAAAATAAATCGGGAAATTAAATTAAATCAACCCACCATTCCCTAAATTCAAAATGCCCCGAAGGGCACTCTGAACTCTAATTGAAAACCACCCAAATTTTACATATTGTCCTGCTAAGTATGTTGAAGGGATTATAAACGGATTAATTAATTGATTTTTATAGCAAGAATATTTATTTGGTTTAATTGTGAATGGATAATTATTTCGTTTACAAAAATTGAATAAATTCAAAATATAAACTATGGTGAAAACCTCGTTTTTTTCAGGGTGTTTTCACCGGTTGGCGGAGGGTGTTTTCACCGGTAACATTGCATTTTTTAAACTCCTTATACAAATTCGTACAACTTACCACCTGGTTATGTGCGAAGGCTATTAAAAAAATAGACCTCGCTCTTTTCAGAACAAGGTCTATTTTAATAAACTTATTTCCCCCTGTTCGGAGGGATTTGATCTTTAGTTATTCTTCGATTTTCACTTTTCCTTTCTGCTTCGCCATCACTTCTTCCGCTATGTTATTAGGCGCCGGTGAGTAGTGGCTAAATTCCATTGTTGAGGTTGCGCGTCCGCTTGATAATGAACGTAGTTGAGTTACGTACCCAAACATCTCACTCAACGGCACTTTGGCTTTGATAACCTGTACCCCGTGTTTGCTATCCATTCCTTCGAGCATACCGCGACGACGGTTAAGATCTCCCGTTACGTCTCCCATATATTGATCAGGAGTCAGCACCTCAATTTTCATTATAGGTTCAAGTAGAACAGGCTTTGCCTTGCGGCCAGCTTCACGATACCCTTGTTTGGCACAAAGCTCAAAAGACATAGCGTCAGAATCCACCTGGTGAAATGAACCATCAAAAACTCTCACTTTCATACTTTCCATTGGGTAGCCTGCTAAAACACCAGTGGTCATAGCAGTTTCAAAACCCTTTTGTATTGCCGGAACAAATTCTTTTGGAATTGAACCTCCAAACAATCCATTCACAAACTGGAAATTGCCCTTTCCTTCTTTCAAAAATTCTTCATCAGCAGGGCCAATTTCAAAAACAATATCCGCAAATTTACCACGTCCACCGGTTTGCTTTTTAAGCACTTCACGGTGTTCAATAGTTTGTTTAAATGCTTCTTTATATGCAACCTGGGGAGCACCCTGGTTTATTTCAACCTTAAATTCACGCTTCATCCTATCCACAATAATTTCCAGGTGAAGTTCTCCCATTCCACTTAAAATAGTTTGTCCCGTTTCTTCATCGGTTTTCACTCTTAAAGTAGGGTCTTCTTCTACGAGTTTGGAAATTGCCAATCCCATTTTATCAACGTCTGCCTGGGTTTTTGGTTCCACAGCTACGGAGATAACAGGTTCAGGAAAGGTCATCGCTTCCAATATGATTGGATGATCTTCATTACAAAGAGTATCTCCTGTTTTAATATCTTTAAATCCAACTGCTGCGCCAATATCGCCGGCCTCAATAAAATCTACCGGGTTTTGCTTATTGGCATGCATTTGCATTATTCTTGAAATCCTTTCGTTCTTTCCTGTTCTTGTATTCAAAACATAAGAACCGGAATCAAGGTGACCAGAATATGCCCTGAAGAATGCGAGGCGACCAACAAAAGGATCTGTCATAATCTTAAATGCTAATGCAGCAAAAGGTTCTTTTGCATCGGGCTTACGTTCAACTTCTTCACCGGTATCAGGGTTTATTCCTTTAACAGCTTCAATATCTTTTGGCCCTGGCAGATATCTTACGATTGCGTCCAATGCAGTTTGAACTCCTTTGTTTTTAAAAGAAGAACCACACATCATAGGAATTATCGAAATATCTATTGTTGCCTTACGAATTGCTTCATGAATTTCATCCTCAGTAATAGTATTGGGGTCATCAAAGAATTTCTCCAATAGTTTCTCATCATAATCTGCAACTGCTTCAATCAGGTGTTGTCTCCACTCGTTTACCTCTTCTACCATATCTTCGGGAATAGGCACCTCTTTGTATGTCATGCCCTGGGTAGCATCATCCCAAACCATTCCTTTCATGGTAATTAAATCAACTACGCCCTTAAAACTATCTTCAGCCCCGATAGGTAATTGTAAAGGAACAGCTTTAGCACCCAGCATTTCTTTTACCTGTTTTACAACATTTAAAAAATCTGCACCTGCACGATCCATTTTATTTACGAACCCGATACGGGGAACTTTGTAACGGTTAGCCTGGCGCCATACCGTTTCACTTTGTGGTTCAACACCACTTACTGCACAAAACAAAGCAAGCAGCCCGTCAAGAACACGCAATGAACGTTCTACTTCCACAGTAAAATCCACGTGGCCCGGTGTATCAATAATGTTGAATTTGTATAATTTAGTATCAGGTGTCTTTACGCCCTGTACGGTTGGAAAATTCCAGAAACAAGTAGTTGCGGCAGAAGTAATAGTTATACCTCTTTCCTGCTCCTGTGCCATCCAGTCCATAGTAGCAGCACCATCATGTACTTCCCCAATTTTATGGTTAACGCCGGTATAATACAGAATTCGCTCTGTAGTTGTGGTTTTGCCTGCATCAATATGAGCAGCAATACCAAAGTTTCTTTGAAATCTTAAGTCGGCCATGGCCTTTTATTTAATTTTTATTGTTATTATTTTACAAAACTTTTTGGAGGCGCAAAGTTACGAATATTATGCTTACAATAAGCAACGTAATCGAGTTATTTATAAAGCTACTAACAAAAAAACCCTTCCAAATAAGAAAGGGTTTACCATTCGTTTATTTTGCCTTAATTAAATTCTAAAATGAGCAAATGCTTTGTTAGCATCGGCCATCCTATGTGTATCTTCTTTCTTTTTAAATGCAGCTCCTTCGCCTTTGCTCGCAGCAACTATTTCATTGGCAAGTTTCTCTGACATACTTCTACCATTTCTGTCGCGGCTGTATTTAATAAGCCACTTAATGCTAAGAGAAGTTTTACGGTCCGGACGAACCTCTGCAGGAATTTGAAAAGTAGCACCTCCAATACGGCGGCTTTTTACTTCTACGCCTGGCGTTACATTTGCTAAGGCTTTTTTCCAAACTTCGTATCCATCTTCACCGGATATTTTTGTAACCTTTTCAAGAGCATCATAAAAAATATTATATGCGCCGCTTTTTTTACCCTGCCACATTAAATTATTCACAAAACGGGTAACCAATTTATCCTGGAATTTAGGATCTGGTGCCAGAGGTAATTTTTTTGCTTGTGCTTTACGCATTTGTATTATTTATAAAATATTTTAAAGAATTATTTTTTTGCCTTTTCTCTTTTTGTTCCGTATTTAGAGCGACTTTGTTTACGATCTTTCACGCCCGCAGTATCAAGGCTTCCTCTAACAATGTGGTAACGCACACCGGGTAAATCTTTAACCCTTCCACCACGTATCAAAACAATTGAGTGCTCCTGCAGGTTATGTCCTTCTCCGGGAATATATGCGATCACTTCAATCTTATTAGTAAGTCTTACCTTAGCTACCTTACGTAATGCCGAATTGGGTTTTTTGGGAGTTGTAGTATATACTCTTGTACATACCCCACGGCGTTGCGGACAACTATCGAGAGCCCTGGACTTACTTTTAGCTCTTATAATTGTTCTTCCTTTTCTTACTAATTGTTGTATTGTAGGCATTACTTTTTACCTTAATTTTTTTGGACGGCAAAGGTAAGGTTAGGTTTGTGAAATTCCAAAATTATTTGAAGCCTGGAAGAACCTACCATCTCTTTTATATGGAAAAAATAAATTATAGCGTAACCAACCAGTTATATTTGTCTTCTGCTCTTCCTTCTTTTATATCACTCATGCGCGTTTTTATTGCCGGCGCAATCTCCCATTTTTCAACATCAAAATTCATTACAAAATCTTTATACCTTAATTCTTTTATCATAGAAATTGTAGCTGCTGTTCCTGTACCAAAAACTTCCGACAGAACCCCTTCTTTAAATGCGGAAACAATTTCATCTATACTTAAAGATCTTTCTTCTACATTCAGTCCTTTTTCCTTTAAAAGCTCTATTAGACTTTCCCTGGTTACACCGGCTAATATTGTTCCCGATTTCAAATCAGGCGTAATTGCGTTGTTGCCAATAATAAAAAAGATATTCATAGTACCGCATTCCTGCACATATTTATGCTCAAATGCATCCATCCACAATACCTGGTCATACCCCTTCCGCTTAGCCTCTGCAGATGGGTACATGGCTGCTCCGTAATTGCCTGCATTTTTTGCAAAACCAACTCCGCCTTCAACAGCTCTCACATACTTTTCTTCAACATAAATTCGCATGGGAGCACTGTAATAAGGTCCCGTTGGGCTTAATATTATCATGAATTTATATTTAGAAGAAGGTTTCACCCCTATCATTTCATCACTGCTAAACATAAGCGGCCTGATGTACAAAGAATGATCCGGTTTATCCGGAATCCAATTAGCATCCAGCTTAACAAGTTCTTTCATACCTTCCATAAAAATCTCTTCAGAAATCTTGGGCATTTCCATTCTTTCCGCAGAAATATTAAAGCGCTTAAAGTTGTCATACGGCCTGAATATATTGACCTTCCCTTCAGTATTTTTATATGCCTTTACTCCTTCAAAAATTGCCTGTCCATAATGCAAAGCCGCCAGCGACGGAGAAAGCAATAATGGTTGATAAGGTTTTATTTCCACGGTTTTCCATTCTCCATCTTCATAATCAACTTCCAACATGTGATCAGAAAAATATTTTCCAAAGGGAATATTTTCCAATGTCATCGAATGTAATTTGCTCCTTTCCACTCTCGTAATATTAAAATCAGCAGATGCAATCATATCATTAAATTTGCTGCAAAGAAACGAAAAAAAGAAAGGTAAATCTAATTATGAGCCTAGATAATATTCAATTACCAGGATTTATGTATCCGTCGATATTTAAAAATAACCTGGTAGTAATACAACCAAAAAATACCATTAAACCTTTAAAAAAAGAATGGAAAATTACTTTTTTGGGCGGCAATGAAAAGAAAATAATTTTTATAGGAAAAGATAATCAGAATAAATTTTTGGGAGATAATCAAATGAAATTTTTGAATGATTTATTAAGTGCTTGTCATTTAACTATGGCCGATATTGCTTTTTTAAATTTTCGTGAAAACAATGCTTTTACCTATCAAGATTTAACAGAACAGCTGAGCCCTAAAAAAGTTTTGATTTTTGGAGTAACTGCTCAAGAACTTGATCTTCCTTTTACAATCCCTTTTTTTCAGGTACAAAATTTCCATGAACAGGTATATTTAATCAGCCCGCCTTTAGAAGAAATTCAACAGAGTAAAGAATTAAAAAAACAATTATGGAATTGTTTCCAGAAAATTTTTAATATCCAAAAACAGAAATGAATACCTTGATATTTGCTACCAATAATTTAAATAAGGTTATTGAAGTAAGAAGTTTGCTGGGTGATAGTTTTAAAATTTTATCCCTTTCTGAGGCCGGTATTGATATTGATGTTCCGGAACCATTTGACACTTTGGAAGAAAATGCAATTGAAAAATCCGAAGTTATTTACAAGCTAAAAGGACTGAGTTGTTTTGCAGAAGATACGGGGCTTGAAGTGGAAGCACTGAACGGTGAACCAGGCGTAAAAAGCGCAAGATACGCCGGCGATAAAAGATCGTTTGAAGACAACATTAACAAGTTACTTGATAACCTAAAAGAAGTTACCAATCGCAAAGCCCGCTTCAGAACTGTTATTTGCTTAACCGTTAATGGAAAACACAATATATTTGAAGGCGAATGCAAGGGCTCTATTATTGCGAAAACGCGTGGAGCGGGTGGATTTGGATATGATCCTGTATTTATTCCTGAGGGGGCAACAAAAACTTTTGCTGAAATGTCTTTACAGGAGAAGAATATTTATAGCCATCGGAAAAAAGCGACAGAAAAACTAATTGCCTGGTTGAAAGAGATGGCAGTTGTGTAATTATGCTATGATTAAACCAAAAAATTGAACGAACAAAGCAACCATATACCCTCTGAAACAGACTTAATAAAAGGCTGTATTGATGGAAACCGGCAGATGCAGGAAATTCTATACAAAAAATTTTCTCCGAAAATGTATGGTGTATGTTTACGATACTCCGGAAATGTTGATGATGCCAACGATTTGTTACAGGAAGGATTTATAAAAGTATTTAAAAACTTACTAAAGTTCAGGGGCGACGGTTCATTTGAAGGATGGATGAGGAGAATATTCGTAAATACTTCCATTGAACATTTCCGGAAAAAAGTGAAGCTATACAATGTAACAGAGGTACAGGAAAATACGATAGAAGATAGTGATTTGAATATACTGGATACATTAGCAGAAAAAGACATAATTATTCTTGTAAATGAATTGTCTCCGGGCTATAAAACGGTTTTCAATATGCATGTGATTGAAGGATACTCTCACAAAGAAATTGCGGGTATGCTTGGAATAACAGAAGGAACCAGTAAATCGCAGTTGGCAAGGGCCAAAGGTGTACTCAAAAAATCCCTTGAAAAAATGATTAATAAAGCAGGTAACGATACCATAAATATTTAAATGTTTTATGCAAAACTTTAAAGAAAAATTATACAATTATGAAGCTGAACCTCCGGTAGAAGTTTGGCAAAATATAATTGCTGAATTGGAGAGTAGTGAACCCAAAACAGTTTCCTTAACAGGATTTAGAAAGAGATCTAAATTTATTTTTTATGGAATAACGGCTGCGGCATCCCTTATCGTTATTTTCTTAATTTCAATATTTTTTAACACGTCGCAGAAAAATATAAACACTGCTTCAAATGGTGCAAATCAATTGCAAAATTTATCATCGAAACAAATCCAGGATTCATTAAATCTGAATAATAAAATTTTAAAAGAAATTATCAATTCTACGAAGGATAAAAATTTGCTGGCGCTGAATTATGAAAACTCTTCAGTTCATGGCAAAAAGTATCTCACTATTGCCGGACCAGAGTGTCAGCCTATAAAAATTTCTCCCAAAGTGGCCACGTTAATTGAATCTACCGATAACGAGTATCCGCCGAAGCCGATTTGGAATAAGAAGATTGAAAAGTGGAAACAAATTATGTTGAGCAGCACACTCTCTCCTACATCAACCAATCTTCTCGATATCGTTCAGCTTTCATCTGCTGCAGATAATAATGAATAATCATTTTTTATGGCAAGAACAAAAATTGAACTGCCAGCAAAATGTATTGCATCTTTTAAAATTCCTGTAAGGATAACGGATATAAATTACGGCAATCATGTAGGTAATGATTCTTTGGTGGCCATCATTCATGAAGCCCGTATGCAGTTTCTTCATCTGCATGGATATACAGAACTGGATGTCGCAGGGACTTCACTTATAATGAATGAGCTTTTTATCGAATTTAAAAGCGAAGCTTTTTATAAGGATATTCTTGAGGTAAAAATATTTATAGGTGAAATCTTTAAAGTGGGTTTTGAATTTTATTATTCATTATCAACTGTAAGAGATAGGTCACCGTTACTTATTGCCAATGCGAAAACCGGTGTGGTTTGTTTTAATTATAAAGAAAAAAAGTTAATGCCTGTTCCTGAAGAATTGAAAAAGCTGCTTTTATTTTAAATTATTCCAGATCTTCCAGCTCTCTTCAGCTTGTATAGAAAGCATATCCGAACCATTTTTTATTACTGCACCCATTGCCTCAGCCTTTGAAAGAAATACTGTCTTGGGCGGGTTGTATACTAAATCAAAAAAATAATGTTTATCGGAAATATATTCATAAGGCAATGGCGGGCATTCCTCTACGTTAGGAAACATTCCTACTGGCGTGGTATTAATTATAATCGAATATTCCTGCATTAGTAGTGAAGAGATAGATTCATAATTAATAACGCCTGATGACACATCATTTCTTCTGCTCACAAATAAAAACTCAATTCCTTTTTTTTTTAAAACATAAGCAACTGCTTTTGAAGAGCCGCCGGTACCAAGTATTAAAGCTTTTTTGTGATGTGGCTGCAAATAAGGAACAAATGATTTTTCAAAACCGGTTACATCTGTATTAAATCCGCTCCATTTTCCATTGTGGATTTTAATGCAGTTACAGGCATTTATTTCGCTACATTCTGCAGAGATTGTATCTAAAAACGTTATGATATCAGATTTGTATGGAATGGTAACGTTTAAGCCCGAGAGAAGTGGATTATTCTTTAGAGCAGGAATTTCTTTTTGTAAATTCTTTATTTCAAAATTCTGATATTGGCAGCCGGTTATATTTTCCCTGCTGAATTTTTCGGTAAAATATTTTTTTGAAAAAGAATGACTCAAAGGATTTCCTATCAATCCGTAAATTTTCATTACGCCTTTTCTTTATTAAGGTATAAATGAAAAGTATCGCCACGCAATCCAATGCGCATAGCTTCCAATGGAATAACTTCAGTAGGCGCTATATTTCCAAGGTTCACATTGCAATCAATTAATTCCAGAAAATATAGCTGCTGCGCTTTTTGCGGAGCCTCCCAAATAATTTTTTGTTGTGGAATTTGCGTAAGTATTTCTTGCACCAAACCTTCTCTCACTTCACCCGTGCCGCGATAGATTCCTACATTTCCTGCCTCGCGTGCTTCTGCTATTACATAAGATGAGCCTGCTTCCAGTTCAGCTTTCATCAGTTCAATCCATTTATATGGAGGTATTATATGCGCCGCATCTTTGCTTCCAACTTCACTTAATACGGTTCCGTATTTGGTAAGCTTTTCAATATAACCGCACTTTTCAGCATGTGGAATAGTGATGGACCCATCGCTTACTTCCATATATTTTATATTGAATTCTTTACAAAGATTGATGTAATCATTAAACTGGTTTCTTATTAAAAAGGCCTCAAAAAGAGTACCTCCAAAGTAAACAGGAATATCAAAAGACTGATACAAATCAATTTTCTCTCTTAGGTTAGGGGTCACGAAAGCTGTTCCAAAACCCAGCTTAATAATATCAATATGTGGATGGGCCGCACTTAAAAAATTTTTTCCTTCCTCAACGCTAAGACCTTTGTCCATTACCATTGTTAAACCATATTGTCTTGGCTTCGGAACCCTGTTAGGAATCTGGGAAAGATTAAAATTCATATTTAATATTTTTTAAGCAGCGCAAAGATAGTTTTGTAAAACCAATTATTCAAAAGATGAATAATATCTTATTTCTTCTTTCTGGGGCTTTTAGTTTTATACAAGGCAATTAATTCAACTATTGATTGATGCTGAAGAAGGGATGGATTTAATTGAATGAACTGTCTGATTAATCCGGGAGATTTTTGCAGCCCAAGTTCAAGCTGCAGTAATCCTTCTTTGGATTTTCCCAGCGCAAATAATATCGCAGATTTATAGAACGTGTAAAGAGGTTTATTATTGGTATTTTTTTGTGCATTGTACACCTGTTCAAGCGCTTCCTCAAAATACTCAGCTTCGTACAAACATTTGATCAGCTCTTTCCATCCGTTATTATTTTTTGGTCGGGCTTTAATAAAATTTGAAAAATGAATAACCGCATCTTTAATCCTGTCAAGTTGAACATAACACTTGGCCAATGCTAAATGATAATCAGGTTGTGATTTATTAATCCGCATTGCGTTCTCTATATTTTTTACGGCACTATCCCAATAGCCCTCACTCATATACGTACCCGCAATTTTAAAATACAAATGGCTATCAGTGGAATTTAGATGAGAAGCCTTTCGGTAATTAAACCTTGCCTGGGCATAATTCTTTAATTTCTCATAACAGTGGCCCAACGCTTCATAAATAACTTCTTCGGGCATTGAAAGTTCAAGTACCTTTTGCAACACCTCAATCGCTTCTTTATATTTATGTAGTCTCAGGTAGGCATCGCCCATGTTGCGATACGCATAATCAAATTTCTCATCTATTGCAATTGCATATTGATAAGCATCAATCGATTTTTCATATAATTTTAATCCCTGGAAAGCAGCGCCAAGATTAAACCATGCCAATTGTGTATAAGGAAATTCATCAATAATTTTTTGATGCAATTTTATACTTTCCTCATTTCTGCCTGTATAATCCGTCCAAAAACAAATTTTATAAAGCGCCTCTTCATTCGTTGGGTCCTGTTCCAGGATTAGTTTCAGGCAATTGAAAACTTTATCAAATTCTTCGTAGTCATCGTAAACATCAGCGAGCTCAAACAGTAATTCTGCTTTTTCTTCGCCCTGGAAAACGTGTATGGCCTTTTCCAGTAAAGCCGCAGCTTTTTCCTGGTTATCCAGCGCAAGATGCGCATCGGTTTTGAGTATGTAAAGATTAATGTCATTACTATCCAGGAGTTCTGCTTTATCCAGCAGGAAAAGCGCTTCCCTGTAACGATGAGTGGCAATGAGTAAATCCGCCTTTTTAATATGAAGAGCTGATGAGTAAGGAAATTGTTCCACCGCATAATTAACGGCTTCTACTGCGGAAATAAGATCATCATTTTCATCGAAGTAATCAATTATCCGTTCAAAAGACTCTTCTTCTATGAAACTGAACTTTCTACCGTTTTTAAAATTATTATACTGCAAAAGCAGTTCTTTCATTTCTTCTCTATTTTGCCGGTATGGATTCTCTTTCATATAAATGATCTTAATCCAATTTACAGATTTTTTTTAAATTCCCAGCACACTATTCATCCCTTTTCGACGTTTAGTTAATAAATGTGATGAAAGGCTTTACGTTCTCATAAATTTTTTGTAAGTTTGTTAAAATTGCACTAATTATTATTAAAATGAATAAATATTCCAAAATAGCACTTGTAATATTTTTGATCTGCGGGGTCTATGCCCTCACTTTTGCAGACAGGGGCGGTTTTGTGAAGAAAAATAAAACCCGCCTTAATATTGCTACGACAGGTACCTTAAAGAATTCGATTGCCTTCAACCTTAAATCTGGTATTGTTTATAAAGGAAGTTTTTTCTTGAATAAGCAACAAATAGGCAATAGTTATATTTCAGATGCTTTTGTTTCTTATAAAAAGGGAAATACAATCTATATATTACCATACAAACAAAAAGTGATAATACCTGAATACACTCAAAAGGATGGTTACAAACTTATTATCAGGTCAAGAAAATAACCTATCACTTAAAATTATTATGAGGCCTGCATTCGCAGGCTTTTTTATTTTAATAAAATATAGGGAAACTTCCATCATATCCCTTTAACTGTTCAGGCTATTTTTTTGTTTCGCCATAAGTTAAAACTCTGTAACCCGATTTTGGAATTTCGAATTTGGATGCAGGAACCAGGCTGTAATTTATTTTTGCCAAGGTAAATTTAAACTTCATTTTCCCCGTCTGCATTTCGTACTGTACGGCTAATCCAGGCAAGGTTTTGAATTGGTAATCGTAGCTTTTATTTGCAACATTTATGTCAGTAGTATAATAGACGGTAAAGGTGGATCCATCCCTTAATTTTGCAATTGCTTTTTTACAATTAAATCCAGCTATAACGGTGTTTTCACCGGTATTTTCGAAAGTTATTCCCTCGTATTTTTTATTATTCGTCTCCCACTCGTCGGGGGTTAACGTTATCATTAATTTTTGAGAACTGTAATCCTTCAAAATAACTCCATTACCAGTGGTTGCATTGAATATAGTGGCTTCACTTCCCAGGCCGCTTACCATCTCAGTGCGGCTTTCATTGCCTTTTAAATATACGGTGGTAGTCGCTCCATCCAGCATGTCTGCCATCTTGGGTTGCGTACTTCCGGTTTCCACCGAAATATTATATACCAGGCTACCCTCTGTCAAATTTTTCTGAGCATTAGAATTTAGGACTGTAAAAATTCCTGCGAATAATAATATCGTAAAAGTAAGTTTCATTAATTGTTTCGTGTACTCATTAAAGTTAAGTATTCACCCATAAAGACTCTATTACCATGGGAATGGTTGCAGCCGTAAAAGGAACCTACTTTTTCTTATTTGTATTTTTTTTCTGCTGCATGGTCTGTAACTTTTTATTAGTTTCCTGCATGGCGGTTATCTTCTCCTGCCACTTATTTTGTGTTACAGGTTTCTTTTTGTTTTCCTGCAGTTTAGCAAGAACTTTTTCATGGTCAATTATGTATTTCTGAATTACGAACTGTATAAGTAAGGTAATTGCATTGGAAACTGTATAATACCACGTAAGCGATGACGGAAGCCTGTTAAAAACTCCCAATAAGATAACAGGAAAAATAAACGGCATATACTTCATTACAGGATTACTGTTGTCCTGCATGTTGCTCATGCCATAAAGAGATATAAGAAGGCTCGTTACCACTGCAAAAATCGTAAACAGGCTTACGTGATTTCCATAAAATGGTATGGAAAAAGGCAAATTATAGATGGAATCGTAAGAAGATAGATCTTTCGCCCACCAGAAACTTTGGCCCCGTAAAGTAATATTGGAATTAAAGAAATTATAAAGGGCAAAAAATATCGGGATTTGTAGTATTGCAGGAATACACCCGCCTAAAGGATTAACCCCGGCGCTGCGAAAGAGTTTCATTTGTTCCATTCCAAATCCTTGTTTATCGTCCCCATATTTTGCTTTCAACGCATCAATTTCGGGTTTAAGAAGTTTCATTTTTGCGCCACTTAAATAGCTTTGATAGGTAAGTGGAGAAATGAGTAACCTGATAACAATCGTAAGAAGAGCTATAATAAGGCCGAAGCTTGCAATTTTTCCTGAAAGAAAATTAAAAACCGGCATAATAAATCCACGATTCACATATTTTACAAAAGCAAATATGCCACTGCCCAATGGAACCATATTATACATTTGATTGCCATAGGATTTTAATATTTTATAATCGCTCGGTCCATAAAAAAGTTGTAATGGAATTACCGCCTCATTACCGGAAGGTACATCCAATTTAAGATTTGCGGTAGCCTCACCAATAATATGAAGGCTTGTATCTTTAGGTGATTGCCATTTTATTTCGCCGCTTGAAAATTTGTTCTTAGCAAGAATGGATGATGCGAAAAATTGCTGATTCAAAGCTACCCAATCAAGAGGTTTTATAAATTTTTTATCGTCATCTTTCCCCTCAACCAAGTGTTCAAAATCATAATCACCTCCTTCCACGAAAGAAATATGTGATTGCTGTGTTTCCCATTCAATATCTTTTTCTTGTTTATCGGCTTTTGTTTGCCAGGTAAGGTTAAGTGCATTTTGTGTTATTAATTTGTCCGCACCGTTTAGCTTTATATTCCATCCAACCATATAATCATCAGGCTGCAAAATATATTGATGCTCTATGGTTTGTCCGCTTTTTGTTTCAAGGCTGTAACTAATTATCGTGTTTCCATTGCTGTCTGTTTTGGGTGCTGATGGCGTAAATAGCAAGTCAGAAGTTTGTGCGGTTTGATTATTACCGGTATTTATAGTATAAGAAATATTATTAAAACTGCCATCCTGTAATATCAATGCCTTTTTATCAAATGTTTTAAAATTTTTAAGTTCTACTTTTTTAGGTTGTCCTCCCTTGTTGGTAAATGTAATTTTAAGAACTTTATTTTCGAGGGTAAAAAACTCTTCTTTACCTGAAGTATCTTGTTTGATGTTTGCGGCACTGGAATCTGGCTTTAACGCTCCGTTTGTAATTTTCCCTGTATTTAATGATGTATCAATTTTAGGTTTTAGCTTATCAAGAGAATCCTTTATATGCTGTTGTTGCTTTTCCAACGCTAGTTTACCCTGACTCGAATAATAAAAGTATCCAAAGAATAAAAGAGCCAGTAAAACAAATCCTATCACCGTATTTCTATCCATTCCCATAATTAAAAATTAGTTGGCAAATGTACACAAAGTTTACAGTACCTTTTTTGAATATAGGTTTGATTTCGTTAAAAAAAATGCCCCCGGTTTAAGGAGGGCATTACAAATATAAAATTTTGATTATTTTTTTGCAGGGGCTGCTTCTGCCTTAGCGTCAGGTGCAGCTTTCGCAACAGTTGTAGCAGGCGCTTTTTCACCAGCCTCTTCTTGTTTCAACTGGCGTGTCATTGCAACAGAAGCGATAGGAATCCGGGGCGAATTTAAGATTTCCATATTTTTTGCTTTCACATCCTGAACACGGATATTTTCATTTAATTTAAGCTCAGTAAGATCTACATCAATATGTTCCAGCAAATGTTCAGGGATAGTTTTTACTTTTAAGGCCTTCATTTTTACTGCAAGTTTGCCGCCTTCTTTTACACCGACAGGCACGCCTGTAAATTTAATAGGAATAGAAACGGTAACTTTTTTGTTTCCCACTAATTCCAAAAAATCCACATGAATAAGCTGGTCGCTTACCTTATCGAATTGCATATCTTTTAATACGCATTTATAAGATGCACCATCCACTTTAACTTCTGCCAGCATAAAATCCGGTGTGTAAACAATGCTTTTAAAAGCAGTTGCCGGAGCAGAAAAATTAATTTCTTTTGCACCTCCGTAAATTACACCTGGCACTTTTTCCTCAGAGCGAAGTTGGCGGGTGGCTGCTTTGCCAAATTCGGTCCTGATTTGTCCTTCGATTGTAATTGTTTTCATTATAATTTTTTTTGAGGCGCGAAGGTAAGAAATATATCGGGAATGAAGAATGGAAAATTACCTGAGTAATGAATTACTGTAATGCGCATTTATAATGCGATATTATAATACATTCACTTTATTCTTTTTAAGCATCTTACTTCTCAGGAAGAGGCTGTTTATACTTTTATTTTCAAAAGCATTACGAATAGCAATTGCAAATAATTCTGCAACAGACACGACTTTTAATTTATCGATCTTTTGGCTTACAGGAATAGTGTCGCATACTACTAATTCTTCCAAAACACTATTCTCAATGTTTGCATATGCATTGCCGCTTAAAACCGGGTGCGTACAAAAAGCCCTTACGCTTCTTGCACCTTTTTCTTTCAGCAAGCCGGCAGCCTTTGCAAGTGTTCCCCCTGTGTCACAAATATCATCTATCAAAATTATATCCCTGTCGGTTACGTCTCCTATTACCACCATGCTGGCTATTTCGTTGGCTCTTTTACGATGTTTGTCACATATAACCATATCAGCTTCAAAATAGCTCGCTATTTCACGAATGCGATTTGCACTTCCAACATCGGGTGCAGCAAAAGTGAGATTTTCAAGATTAAGGTCTTCAATATAAGGAATAAAAATTGCGGAGGAGTCGAGATGATCAACCGGAATATCAAAATAGCCTTGGATTTGCGGAGCATGAAGGTCCATAGTTATTACCCTGTCTGCGCCTGCAGCTGTAAGCATGTTGGCCACCAACTTGGAGCCAATAGCAACCCTGGGCTTATCCTTTCTATCCTGTCGTGCATATCCGTAATAGGGAATTACAGCAATTACTTTATAAGCTGAGGCCCGTTTTGCAGCGTCAATCATTAATAGTAATTCCATAAGATTATCAGTGGGCGAAAACGTACTTTGCACTAAAAAAACAAACTGGCCTCTTATACTTTCCTGGAATTCTACCCCAATTTCTCCATCACTGAATTTTTGAATGTTGATTTTACCAAGAGGCTCTCCAAACTTGATAGAAATTTGTTTTGCCAGGTATTGGGAACCCGTACCCGAAAAAATTTTTACATTAGAGTCCATCTTAAATAAAATTGATTAGCGCAAATATTTGGTGTGGCGAATTTATAATTAATATTGCTTGCAATAAACTCAAAATTATGGAAAGTTCTAACAAGTCTTCCACTTCTATAAAAAACTGGGCGATTGATGACCGTCCGAGGGAGAAATTGCTGGCCAAGGGCAGAGAGACCTTAAGCGACTCTGAACTTTTAGCCATTTTAATAAGCACAGGAAGTAAAAATAAAAGTGCAGTAGAACTTGCCAAAGAAATATTTGCATTGGGCAAAAATAATTTAAATGAACTAGGTAAAGTTTCCCTTAAAGAACTAATGACTATAAAAGGAATTGGTGAGGCTAAGGCCATCACACTTAGTGCAGCGCTGGAACTGGGGCGCAGGCGGCAGGCAAGTTCATTTTTTAATAAAACATTAGTACGCTCCAGTAACGAACTTGCTGAATTTTTACGAACGAAATTTAAAGATTATAGTTATGAAATTTTTGCCGTGGTATTTATGAACAAGGCAAATAAAATTAATCACTTTGAAATAATCAGCCAGGGTGGAATGACAAGCACCGTGGTAGACCCGAGGATTATTTTTAAAAAAGCTTTTGAAACAGGGGCTACATCAATTGTACTATGCCATAATCATCCGTCGGGCAGTTTAAAACCGAGCCGACAGGACGAAGATTTGACTCATAAAATTAAAGAAGCTGCCAAATACCTTGATATACAGGTTATAGATCATCTTATAGTAAGCGATGAGGGATATTTTAGTTTTGCCGATGAGGGCTTACTATAAATCTTCTCTGCCGAAAATAATTACGCTTGCGCAGTTGGACCGCCAAAATTTAAAGGCAATTCCACTGCTTCAATATCCTGGATAGGACCATTAACCGATTCGAATTTTTTTACATTATCGATTATTGCCTTCATAAAACGCTTTGCATGTGTGGGAGTTAATATAATCCTGCTTTTCACTTTGCTTTTTGGCGTACCCGGCATAACATTCACAAAGTCCACAACAAACTCTGCATGGCTGTGGGTGATAATTGCAAGATTTGCATATACCCCTTCCGAAACTTCTTCAGAAATTTCTATGTTAAGTTGGTTGGGTTGATCTTTTGGTAATTCCATTTGCCTAATTTTTTCAAAAGTAACTCATTGAAATATTAAAATGAAAATAGTTAAATTATTTTATTAAGGTAACAGAAAAACATATTATTAAATGTATAAAGAAAAAGGGCCTGCAAAGCGGCCCCTTTTTCTTTATAAAAAATAAAATCTATTGTCTTACCAGTATTTCTTCTGTAACTCTATAACCACTTCCTCCTATATATCCATAACGGAGATAAAATGTCTTAGTGGCAGGATCATAAGTATTGTTACATTTTACAGATCCGGACCAGGCGGCAGTATAACCCGGAGGGGTTGCATCGGCTAACGACTTTAATTCCTTTATAAAATCATCAGTCGCATTATAGTAGCCCGGAGGATCAAACTCTGTTACTTTATTAGTAGCAGGATCTACCGTCAAATATGCTATATAGCCCGAACCTCCAAGGTCACCTAAATCTACCTGAAGAACTGTTGCAGATATAGCTGTAAGTTTTTTTGTGGTTGGTCCCAATGGCCTTGGCGAAGATGGATGATAGAAGTACCCAACGTCACTGTAAGTGCCCGCTAACGGATTCCCAATAATATTGAAAAGTTGTGTGTTTTCATTAGACGATAAGGATTTACCTGAAGCATCTTTGATCGCAACGGGAATTAAATAGCTTAAACCGCCATCAATTTTAGCTTTATAAAAACTAATAGTAGTGGTAGCATATTGTTGTCCAGCAGGAATGGTTAAAGTAGTAGTTGCAAAGCTAAATGCGGAATCAGGTATTGCCACGAAATTCTTACCATTTGCAGTATTATATGTGGCAATCTGCGAATTATCAATTCCTATAGTTACGGTTAAAGGACTGGTTGGTAAATTAACAGAAGCGAGATAAACCGTAATTTTGAGAGTTGCCGTGTCGCTACTAAACGCAACGTTTGAGGCAGAAAATCCTGAGATTCCACCATTTAATATTAATACATGATCTTGGAGATGCGAAAAATCTGTCCCTTCAGCGTTACGATTTTTAACGCAGGAATTAAGGCCGATAAAGAATAGAAACATTCCGGTTATTAAGCCTATCCATTTATTTAATTTTATTTTCATCTTAGTCTTTTTAAATTTAAAATTTTTATATCACTATTTCATCCACCATATTTTGGTGCTTTGGTGATCGATGGTCCCTTCAGCTGATACATTATCAGGATTTCTCGAATATTCACTCGTTGGATATTTCCAACGGATAGGAATTTTGTCAACGTCGTAATAAGGCGACGCTGTAAGAGGGATATTGCCTAATGGACCCGGATAAGGCCATGTACCTGTATGCAAGTAATCGAATTTCCTATAATCGTTGTATGATTCCAAACTATTAATACCATTTAAAGCAGCCCATTTTTGCCCAATTATAATTGTTTGTTTAGCTAAAACAGATGTTGCCGTGCTGTAATCAATTTTTGGGTTGCCGGCGCCCTGGGTATAATAATCAGCAAAGGCGTTTGCATAATCAGGAACACCCAGGTAACGGAAGGATTCAATAATTCCTTGTTTATAAAGCGCCTGGTCATCTCCGGGAATGTAACCTAATACTACAGCTTCAGCCTGTAAAAAATAACTTTCGGCCGCAAGCATCATAACAGCAGGCGCCGTTGAACCCGTTGATGGGTTTACAACAAATGAATCAACTCCATTTACGTCTTTTAATATATTGTAACCTCTCAGGATACCGGGACCAAAAAATGAATAGTTGCCGTTGGAAGGATTACCACTGGTAGCTCCCATCAAATTACCAATAAATTTACCTTTATTAGGGCCAGAAACAACCCGTGTAAACTCTCTGCCCAATCTTGGATCTTTATTATTTTGATAATAATTAACGGCAAAAATATTAGGAGCCCAGAAGTCGCCAAAACTTGATACCTGTCCGCCTGTAAGGTTCCAAAAACGTTGCCAGAAGGGATTTCCCTTACCGGTTGAATTTACATAACCGGGATTTACCAAAGCGTCAGTGGTTAAAAATCCAGCACTTTCATTTTTAGTTAAATCAACATTCGGTTGAAAAAAAGCCGGTTTAGTAGCCATTTCAGACATTCTTAATAGCATATTCAAACGAACGGTGTTAGCAAATTGTAACCACAAATTTTTGTCGCCGCCAAACATGATGTCTGAGTTTGATGAAACTGTTATACCGGCAGACTTAATCAAGTCTATTCCTTTTTGAATTTCTATAAATAAGCTATCATAAATATCTGGTCCTTTGGAATATGCTGGTCTTAAAGAAGCGCCGCCTTTCAAGGCATCGGCATAAGGAACATCACTCCATAAATCAACTAAGTGCTGATAATTAAACGCTTTCATAATTCTTGCAACACCTTCTAAGAATGGTTGGCTGGTTGCATTTGCTTTATCCTGAATATATTGATAATCTTCCAGGTTATCATAGATAGATTGCCATGTTCCATCACCAAAATCAGTGGTCATTTTATAGGTAGTACCGGCGTCACTGGCGTTAATGGCATAACTTCCGCTAACAGCCCAATACCCCATCCATTCACTTACGTTTGTATTACCGGGATAATAATTTGCCACCGTAACTGCGAGTGCCGCCGGTAATACCAGGCTCGGGTCCGCTGAAGTAGACTGGTTAGGATTAGTATTTACATCAAGATATCCCTTCTTGCAACCAACTCCTGCTATTAAAGAAACGAGTGTAAGTATTAAAAATATTTTTTTCATTTTATTAATTTTCAATTAACTGTTTTATTTAAAATGTGATATTAACATTGGCGCCAAAAATACGGCTCGGCGGATTCTGATTAATATCAGTTGTACCAATAGCATTTCCGGTAGTATTGGCAAATTCAGGATCGGTCCAAACATTTTCCTTAGCCTTAAACGTAAATAGATTACGTCCAACAAGGGCTATAGAAAGTTGCTTTATAAATGAGTTATTGCCCAATATCTTTTTGGGAACTACATAGGAAAGAGATACTTCGCGTATTTTCCAGAAGTCTGCACTATTGATATAAGTGCTTCCTGTATTATTCCATAAGCTCGCCCAAAAATCATTGTTCCCATTCCTAGTTACGACATCGGTATTTTGTACATATTTACCCGTACCATCATTGTAAGATGAATTAGGAACCACAAACGGCTGGCGGCCGCTTTGAGTGGAATACCATGAAACCCCGGTAAAATCTAACGCATTTCCAATGCTATTATAAATTACGGCGCCAAATCTGCCTTCAGCTAAAACAGATAAGGTTAATCCTTTATAGCTTATGCTGGTATGCACGCCCAGGCTGTAAGGCGGATTTGATGTTCCAAAAGTGGATAAAGAGTCATTAACCGTTGGAAAGCCAGAGTTTTTATCTACGATAATTCGTCCCTGAGGATCTCTTTTCCAGTCAGTTACTTTTATTTGGGGAAATGCGGCTCCTTTTACTACGTACTCGTTCGCAAATCCAGGTAAAGGAAAGTTGTCAATGCCGGGATAAAGGGAGATAATTTTATTTTCGTTGTAGGAGAAGTTTGCGCCTATATCCCATCTAAGCCCTGCTGTAGTATTAACTGGGGTAAGATTAAGGTCAACCTCAACACCCTTATTCTGCATCTCCCCGCTATTTAGCAAAGCAGAGGTAAAGCCCGTTGCAGCGCTTACCTGTACCGGTAATGTTTGATTGTTGGTATTAGTTTGGTAAACCGCAGCAGTTAATGTTGCCCTGTTTTTTAAAAAACCGAGTTCTAAGCCTATCTCCTTTTCGGTAGTAAATTCAGGTTTTAATAAAGCGTTATTAAGTGCGTTTGATACAGTAAACCCAGACGTACCTCCGTAAGGAAAATTAGGAGCGCTATTAAATACATTGTCCAAACTATAAGGACCGACACTAACGTTACCTGTTTTGCCAATTGCTGCTCTTAATTTTCCATAACTTAAAAAGTTATTATTTTTTAACCCTGGTATTGCATCGGTGAACACAAAGGAAATATCACCCGCAGGGTAACTATAACTTCTTAGTTTAGGAGCTAATCTTGAATCCCAGTCATTACGGAACGACCCATGCACAAATAGATAATCATGATAACCTAAAAGCAGGTCTGCAAATGCTCCATTCTTTCTAACTTGTTGCAAATTCTCGTAATAGCCGGGTGTACCTACCACATTGGAAATATTAAAAAAATCTGGTATGCCTAGTTGAACTGCTGAAAGGTTTATATCCCGTTGTGTATTATCAAATGTTGTTGCACCCAAAGTTAGTTTTGTTGAAAAATCTTTAAAATCTTTATTGAAATTAGCCAGCACCTGGCCAGATAACTGTTGATTATACTCAAAGGCATCATAATCTGCAGAAGGCATATCTGTTGTGCTTCTTCCAGAGCCATATACATCAGCTTTAGCCCAGTCAGCAAATTTGAATGCTTTGCTTGTAAATTTCTGAGTAAGGTCAAAACGGGTAATTGCTGCCGTAGCTGAAAGGTTAAACCAATCGGTAACTTTAAAGTTTAAATTTAAATTTCCAATTAAAGTATTTCTTTTGCTGTCAAACCTGGACTCATCGATTTGCCACCATGGGTTGCCGTAGTAAGCATTGAAATAACCGTTTGGATTAGCGAATGGATCTGTTTGCCAGTTCCTGTAATCTCTTAAATCTATACTGGCAGGTGTATTAAGTATAGTCCAGTAAACAGCTCTGTTTTGGAAATAAGAGCCCCCGAATGTTCCCCCGCCCCCATTAACACCAAATGCGCCAGGTGTTGTGTTTGAGTGCTGAACTGTATAGTCAGCCGCATAATTGATAGTTAACCTGCCAAAATCCCTCGATCCGTTTAATCTAAACGCGTCCCGGTGATTTTTATCTTTAGGGATAGTCCCTGCAATGTCAACATCCTGTACACTCAGGAAAAATTTACTCTTGTCATCTCCGCCTGAGATAGACAACTCATTTTGTTCAGTTATGCCCTTATTGAAAAATCCCAATTTAGCACCCGGTACCGCAGAGTAGGTACCGTGTTTTAAAGAATCAAAATAAGTGCCATCAGCATTATAGAATCTCACAGGTGCCCCAATTGTGATAGGGGCGCCATTATACCTCGGTCCATAATTTTGATTTTCGTAGGGTACATAGGGAACAAAAGGATTCTCGGGAAAATATTCAATTCCAGGGTATTGAGCAGGATCATACTCGCCGCCGAACTGTCCAAATGAATTTTGGAGTTTGGGCAAAAAAGCGATTTCCTGTATCTCTGTTGTATTACTGTAAGTAATCTGTGGTTTTCCGCTCGTTCCCTTCTTCGTGGTAACAATAATAACACCGTTTGAACCATCGGAACCATAAATAGCTGAAGCACTACCCCCTTTTAATATTGAAATATTATCAATATCATTTGGGTTCAATTGAGCCAGAATGGTACCTCCTTGGTCTCTGGCCATTACGACATTATCAATTACAATAAGGGCCTGGTTATTTCCAAGAATAGACCTGTTACCTCTCAAGGTAATTCTTGTATCCTGGTTAACACTACTGTTTACATTAGAAATCAACAGCCCGGAAACCTTTCCAGAAAGCCCGGTTGCAATGTTGGTTACTTTCCCCTGGGTAAGTTCTTTATTATCGATTTTTGCGACCGACGTACCTAAGGATTTGGGTTGACGCCTAATACCGTAACCTGTAATAGTCACAGTACTTAATTCTGTACTGTTTCTTTTCAAAGTAACACTGGCAACATCTCCTGTGGGTGTTGCTTTGGCTCCATTAAAACCGGTCGCCGTAAAAGTTAACGAACCACTACCTCTCATTTTAATGGTAAAATTACCGTTCGCGTCTGCAGTAGTAGCATTCCGGGTACCTGTTTCGGTAACTGTTGCAAAAGGAACAGGAGCTCCTGAATCGTCCTTTACACTACCAGATACGGTATGGGTTTGGGCAAATGCCAATACCCCGCTGAGCATAAGCAAAGCAAATAACATTAGAAATTTTCTCATGTGTGTTTTTAGTTTTATGAATTCACAAATATATGTTTCTTATAAAAAGAATCAAAAAAATGTTAATTAATGAAAATTTCACATTTATATAAAATCAGGACAGGTATTAAATATATTCCGCTGCTTCTACTAAAATTTTTTTTGTGGTTAAATAAGCTTTTGAACGGTACAGAAATTATCGACTATTAAAAATGTCTAATATCTGGCTGCTGGGAATTGCGGGAACGAAAGAAGAGTACGAATTGGTACTTAAGATCGCCACCCTCCCGTAAATTAGTTTGGCCATTAAAGAGCTTTCGAAATTATCAACCTACCTGGGCGTCGATACAAGCAAACTCTAATTCCAGTTCGGCCTGCTCCCGTTTGTAACAATAAAAACCTACTGTCTCGTCCTGAAATAGCTATACAGGTGAGTTAATAAATCCTAAGTTAACTATACAAGCCTTACTATTAATCCTAAAAGTCCTGTACAGTCGATTTTTCAAAAGATAAAGTCTTCATAAGTTTTACCGTAAAAAAGAGTCGGTCACTTGCTCTGTGAGGGGAGCTGTTCCCGCCTCTTTTTTACTACTCTCTGATGGTTTAATACTTCTTTTGCTGGGATAGGTTTTCCACCACTTTTTCAACACTCCTTGCCGCTGGTGCGCCTGCTCAGGTGTCAAGCGTCACAACTATCGTGAGGACGTTCTTCATTATAAGCACGGATACTGGATTTAATCCGTTCAAAGGTGGCCCCCCAGCCAAATCGACTCTCATAGAGACTAAATTCCTCCTTAATAATCCCATTGACCCGTTCTGCCACGGCGTTTTCTCTCGGATCTCCATTGTGCGTCATACTGATACCAATGGCATGGTTTACCAATATTTCTACATAGGCGCTACAGCAATATTGCGTGCCCCTGTCAGAATGATGGATCAGCGAACTACCAGGATAATGACGACTCCTTAATGCCATTTGCAACGCATCTACACAGCCTTGTGCCGATAAATCCGGGCGAAAACAAAATCCCCATTATCTTATGTGAATAAGCATCGGTAATCAGCGATAAATAGCCCCACTGGTTGACCAAACGGATATAGGTAATATCACTGACCCATAACTGCTCCGGACCATTTACTACTAATTCCCCGGTCAGGTTAGTGTATTTGCGCAACCAATGACGCGAGTTGGTTGTAATTACCTTCCTTTTACGCCAACGAATCAATAGCTTATGATCACTCAGCAATGCAAATAGATAATCCCTGCCAATCTCAATACCATGGTCTTTCAAAAGAGGCTCCAGCTTAAAATGTAATTTACGGGTTCCTAGTCGAGGCAATGTTTGCCTGATCTGATGTACATGCTGTAAAATAATATCGTCTTCCAGGCGCTCTTTCGAACGCCGCCGTTGATGGTCATAAATAGCTCCCCGGCTCTTGCCAAACAGTCTACATAATCTTTCCAGACCTACCTTAGGAAAGTCATGCTTCATTTTCCAGACTGCCTGGCTCCATGCTTTTTTCTGATATCAATTTTAAGTTGTTGCTCCGCTACATCGATGAGGGTATTGAGGGCAGCTATTTTTAACTGCGCTTCTGCCAGTTGCTGCCGTAACTGCTGCACTTGCTCACTGTTCATACTAGCTGGTTGTTCTGTCTTTTTTTTATTCAAGGTTTCCTGATTGCAACTACCAAGTTCAGCATTTTCTGCGGCAAACTCCTTTTCCCAGTTCTGAATGGCTTTAACGCTTATCTGATAGGCGATGGCCGCTTCCTTGTAGTTTAAGCCCTCTGACTTGATAGCCCTGACTATACTGCGTTTATCCTGCACCGAAAAATTCCTGCGCTTCGTCTTAACATGCCTAAAGCCAGGATCTGTTAACCACCGCCTTACACTCTGCTTGTTTAAATTATACTTTGTACATGCTGCCTGAAACGGCAAGCCCTCTTCAATTTCCTTAGTCACTTCTACGATAAAGCGACGATCATAATTGCCTTTAGCATGATAACGGCCTTCTTGAGGCAATCCTTCCAATTGTTCCATACACTGTTGTTTTAGTGTATAGTTTTTTTAGGACGAGACAGTTCATTCATGAACGAGATGGGAAGAAAGCAAGGATTTGTCTACTAATAAACGGAAAGAAATTTGAATATTTCAAAAGCTTCAAGAAAGCGTATGTGGGTAACCCTCAAACATTTAATTATTTAATAAATACGGCAAGCCGCGGCTGCCAAAAACAAGAGATTTGTTTAAAATTAATAATGGGGGCATATCGCAACGCGGGAACTAAAGAAGTATAGCCTACTCAGAAAGTCCAGATTGCCTGTAAAGTAATTTCGGATTTTGCGTTTCCTTTAATAAGATCGAGCCCGGTGCCGATCTCAGTTTTGCCCGGGTAAATGGTCTGTGCAAATCTTCCCCATACCGTTAGCTTTTTTCCCAAATCATAATTAAAATTCAGGTAATAACGGTAGCCTTTATCATAAAAAACCGGGATAGAATAACCGTACAGGACATCACTTTCATAAGCGTACAAACGGCTGTTATATCCATCCGTTTTAAAATATTGTATCCTTATATTGCCGGAAAACCTTTTGAATGCCGGCTTATATAACACGTCGGTATAAACAAGAAAACCACTTTCTGCGTCTTTAGCCTTTTTATCAAACCATGATACTTCAACACGTGACCTGAAAGTAAATGCAGCATTTAACTTATAAGAAAATTGTGTTCTTACATCCCGCTTTGGTTTTGCGATTACAGGGTTTAATACGGCACCACCCGGGTTATAATTTATTGCCTTTTTTTCGGAACGGTATCTTGTACCAATTTCCACCTGCTTATTAGGGGTATAGGTCAACTGAATAAGGTAGTCGCTTCCCGAAGAAGGTGCATCCTCCCTGAATTTAAGCCACGGAAAATGATAGAAATCTGCATAAGCATTGATTCGAAGATACGATACCGGAGCCATTGAAATACCTGCATAGAAACCACTTTCATTGGTAGGATAGGTGCTTTCTGTAAAGGCATTCGTATAAAGTGATTGGTATCCCCGGGAAATCTTTCGATATAATAAACTCATATCAACATGCGGATCAACGCTCATCAATATGCCATTGATAAAAGCCTTATCCATCCCTTCATCGGTAGCGGCTTCGCCAAAAAAATGCATGTTCTTATACGTATAACTATAATCCAGGCTATAGTTGCCCGCGGTTTTACCTGACAATGCATAGGCATTATATAAATAAGGTGGTTTTAAAATAGTATGCTCAAAATTATAGTGAACCGCATTTGCTCCTATATGTAAGCGATCGGTGGAGTAAGCGAGGTTTCCACCGAGGGTTAGTTGACCCTGCGAATTCTTATCAGAAACTTCGCTGGCGGTTCGATGATATCCTGAAGTTTGTAATGAAGAAACGAAATCTTCAAAATTCAAAGTGTCCTGAATAAAATTGGCATCTACTTTACGATAACTTGCAAAACCAGTGCCTTCCCAATTGTTCTTCTGCAGGGTAATACCTATACCCCGGTTAAAATTTATTTCACCTGCAGAATTATAAGGCCTCAAAACATCGGACTGGCGTTTAATATTTAATACATCAGCCCCTTTTTTAAAAGCTAACCCGCCCCATTGTGTGAGTCCCTGGCCAAGATTCACTGTGAAATCCCCGAGCGCGAGTGACTTTATTATTCCAAGGTTTCTAATAAAAAAATGGGCGGAATAATAATCGAACCCAGCCTTCTGCCCACCTTTAAAAAATTGTTCGCCTGCATCTTTCTCTGCCGTAACGCCATATTGCAAAAGATTTTTAAAAGAATATTTATACCGAACTAAAAGGCGTTGTGGGCTACCTAGATAAAAATTAGTTGCCGTAGAATTATCCAGTAAATATCCCCTGGATTTTTCCAATACCCGTATAGCCCTCATCAAAAAAGTATTTCTGCCTTTCTGCAAACGGCTACCAATGCTATTAAAGACATCGGCTTTACTGTTAATAGCAACATACGGCCTGATGCGTCTGATTAAATCAACATCCCAGCCTGGAACAGCCTGAAGTTCATAAATACTTAAAAAATTTCCAAGCAACTTTCTATACAATAATAAATTACTTATTTGGATAGGTGATAGTATTTTAAGTTCTTTTAATTGCCCGTCATCTGCATAATTTAAATTAACAGGATCCTTAATAAATTGGACTAATTCCTGCATATAAGCATCATCTTCCGTTGTTTCATCATCATTCACTTCTGTAAGATTTTCTAACTGTTGTTCCACAAACGGAGGTGGCTCCGTTGGGTCGGGCGGGTTTATTTGCGCATAGCTGCGTGCCGGTGCAAGAGATAATACCAAATAGCTTATTACAGGTAATAAGCGCTGTATGCAATTACTTCTTTTCAATTTCTTTTGATTTGAAATTTACCAGTAGCATTAAACCGGGACTCAACCCAAGCTGAGGATGATAACTTGCACTCACATCAAGCCTGATATCCTTCCAACTTATACCTGCACCTGCATAGGGAGATTCATTCGCAGAATTTACTCCAACTCTCACAAAAAATTGTTTTTGGAAATTATACTGCACGCCTGCATTTATACTTACCCGCAAATCTTCCGGCTTCACAATTTCAGCACTTACCAAAAAACTTTCCGATGGCTCGTACCCTATACCAAACGTATAAATGGAACTTAATTTTTCATTACTTGTTTTTGATAAGTTTCCTCCCACAGGATTATAAAAATGTATACCGGCATTTAATTTATCAGCAAGATGAGCAATGGCTCCTATTTCAAAATTTACTGCAGAAGATCCGTGGTAAGCGGGTATCCTAAAAGAATAATAATTAAATTTTATTCCTAAATCAAGTTTATTGCCGAGGCTTCTTGCATACGCAAGGCCAATTTGTGATTCATTATAGTCTTTAAATCCAAAATAGTCAATTTGAATCCCAAAATTTCCCTGGGTAGTTGGCACCGCAAACACTGCTGAATACATATTGGTGGCATTCAATAAAAATCTATTTTCTCCGTAAACACCGGTAACAGGATTTTTTATTTGTGCAAGAGCGGCCTGGTTTGCTGTAAGCGAAAATCCATCGACATGGTGAGTACTGTAGGCACCCAAACCTATATAAGATGCGGCTACAGGTGTTCTAAGAGATTGACCACTAAGGCTGGAATTGAATACGATGATCGAAAAGAGTAGGTAAAGTTTTCTCACAGTAAAGTTTTGGTATCTGGTAATAAATATAATAATTAAAATTAAAATCTGTTTGCCCGCACAAAAAATAATATTAAGTAAACACATGTAGTTAATTTTGCGCCATGCAAATATTAGATGGAAAACTGGCAGCAATTGCTATTAAAGAGATGCTGAAAAATAAAATCTCAGAATTAAAAATTTCCGGGAAAAAGATACCGCACCTTGCCGCTATTCTTATTGGTAATAATCCGGCAAGTGAAACTTATGTAGCATCCAAAGTAAAAAGCTGCAATGAGGTTGGTATTACTTCTACATTATTACGATTCGATGATTCTATCCCGGAACAAGATCTTCTACACAGCATCCGGGAATTAAACGATAATGATGATATAGACGGAATTTTGGTGCAGCTTCCATTACCAAAAAGTATTTCTGAAGAAAAAGTTATCAATACAATTTCATCCGAAAAAGATGTGGATGGCTTTCACCCGATTAACGTAGGTAAAATGGTGTTGGAGCTACCCACATTTATTTCAGCAACTCCTTACGGAATTATTCTATTGCTTCAACATTATAAAATTGAAACTACAGGTAGATACGTTGTGGTTATTGGAAGAAGCAATATTGTAGGTACTCCTATAAGTATTTTATTAAGCAGGAATACTGCATATGGCAATTCAACCGTTACCCTTTGCCATTCACGAACAAAAAATCTGAAAGAAATATGCCTGCAGGCCGATATAGTTATTGCAGCTATTGGAAAGCCAAAATTTGTAACAGCGGATATGGTAAAAGAAGATGCGGTGGTTATAGATGTTGGAATTAACCGCATAAAAGATGAAACAAAAAAAAGCGGGTATGCGTTAACGGGAGATGTAGATTTTGAAAACGTAGCGCCTAAATGCAGTTATATTTCACCGGTGCCGGGCGGTGTTGGGCTAATGACTATTGCGGCATTGCTGATGAATACTTATAACGCCTGTAAACAAAAGCATTAATTGTTTAACCGCTCTTTGTTTAATTAAATATTTAAATGATTACTGATAAAATTTTAGATACAACAACTTCTCTTCCTGTAATGGAATCCTTTTATACCTTACAAGGCGAAGGCTTTCACCAGGGAAAAGCCGCTTATTTCATAAGGCTTGCAGGCTGTGATGTGGGTTGTGTTTGGTGCGATGTGAAGGAAAGCTGGGATAAAAATTTATATCCTGAACAAAGCATTGAACAAATTGTAAAAGACGCAAAAAAAAATGCCGGCAGATTAGCGGTAATTACAGGTGGCGAACCAACCATGTACCAACTGAATAATCTTACAAAATTATTGCACCGCGAAGGGTTTTTAACGAATATTGAAACATCCGGTTCACACCCGCTTAGTGGCACATGGGATTGGATCTGCCTTTCGCCAAAAAAGTTTAAGCCCCCGTTACCCGCTATTTTAAAGAAGGCAAATGAGTTGAAGATTATCATATTTAATAAATCTGATTTTGCCTGGGCGGCAAAATATGCGGGTTTGGTATCTCCCGGTTGCAAACTTTATCTTCAGCCTGAATGGGATAAAGCCGCAATTGTAACTCCTTTAATTATTGATTACATCAAAGAAAATCCCAAGTGGGAACTTTCATTGCAAATTCATAAATACATCAATGTACCTTGATAACAACGTACGATGTGGGATGTAAGATGTACGATGTTGGAAAAGACATCACGCTTATATTTTGTTAACAGGATATTACATAATTCCAATAGAATTCTTATTAATTTTATTAATGCTGAATAATAAAAAAAGGATTTTGATAAATAAATTTTCAATCACATCGTGCTTCAAACAAAGTACTTCGTATATCATAATTATATCGTTTATCCTACTCTTCACTTCGTGCGTTGTGAGTGCCCAATGGTATGACCCTGAAAAAGTTGATCATAACGCCAATACTATTTACTCATTAGCTTTAAATAAAGCCCAAAATGATGATTATCCTACGGCCATAAAAATGATTAATGAAGCAATAAAGATTGAACCGAAATTCGTTGATGCTTACCTCTCACTGGCAGGCATAAACGCAAACATGAAAAACTATACCGAATCTGTAAATCAGTTTGAAAAAGCATTTTCATTAGACTCAGTTTATACTTACAATTACCTGCTTCCTTATTCCATCTCATTAGCGGGCACGGGTCGTTTTAATGATGCGCTGAATGCAGTGAATAAATTTCTTTTAGATACAACTATTAATGACAGAAGCCGGAAAGCAGGTGAATTCAGGAAGGGAACATACCAGTTTGCTATTGATTATGCTAACACGCATCCCGGAAAAAATTATGTGTTTAACCCAAAGAATCTGGGTGACAGCATTAATACCACTAACCTCGAATATTTTCCTTCCCTTACCATTGATGGAAAGAAGCTCATTTTTACTGAAAGAATTAACGGCAATGAGGATTTTTATGAAAGCGATTTAAACGATAAAGGCGTGTGGGGAAAAGCTTATCCATTACCGGGAAATATCAATTCCACAACGTTCAACGAAGGAGCGCAAAATATTTCGCAGGACGGCAAATGGTTAATTTTTACCGGTTGCAATTTTCCTGAAGGCCTTGGCAGTTGCGACCTGTATATTTCTTATTTAACCAAAACCGGATGGAGCGAACCTCAAAACCTTGGGCCTAATGTAAATTCAGAATTTTGGGAATCAACCCCATCGCTTTCTCCTGATAAAAGAGATCTTTATTTCAGCAGTAATGTTCCCGGAGGTTTTGGTGGCAAAGATATCTGGGTCTGCCATCGCGATGAAAATGGAAAATGGGGAGAGCCGCTCAATCTTGGTCCGGATATAAATACGGCAGGAGATGAAAGCACTCCTTTTATTCATGCAGACAACCAGACTTTGTATTTTAACTCCAACGGGCACGAATGCTACAGCGAAAAGCCCGACATCTTTGTTACAAGAAAATTGCCCAATGGAAAATGGAGTAAGCCGGAGAACTTAGGCTACCCGGTTAATACTATTGACGATGAAGGCTCTTTAGTTGTTGCATCTGATGGTAAAACCGCTTATTATTCCAGCGACCGCAGCGATACGAAAGGCGGCCTTGATATTTATACTTTTCAATTGCGTCAGGACATTCGCCCGCTTAAAACATTATGGGTTAAGGGCCAGGTTTATGATAAAAAAACAAAACAAGGTTTGCCATCTTCAGTTGAACTAACGGATATAAATACTCGACAATTAATAAGTAAGTTACAAACTGATGAAGATGGAAATTATTTGGTAACGTTACCTGTAGGAAAAGATTATGCGTTTAACGTTCAACGTAAGGGCTATTTATTTTATTCTGAAAATTATAATATAAGTTCAACGGCGCCTGATTCTACATTCCTGGCCGATATTCCGCTGCAGCCAATTGAAGCAAACGCAAGCATCATTTTAAAAAATGTTTTTTTCGATACAAAAAGAACAGAGTTAAAACCAGAATCAATTACGGAGCTGGATAATGTTGTACGGCTGATGAATGAAAATCCAAAAATAAAAATTGTCATCAGCGGGTATACCGATAATGTTGGTAAACCTTCGGATAATCTTTCACTTTCAAAAGGCCGTGCCGTAGCAGTTGTAAATTATCTTTTAGGCAAAGGCGTAAATAGTGCAAGATTAAGTTTCCGCGGATTGGGAGAAACAAATCCTGTGGCAGATAATAAAACCGAAGAAGGACGGGCTTTGAACAGGCGAACAGAATTGAGTATTGTTTCAGTTGAATAATTTTTTTTATTATTGTTGACATATCTATTTATTTGTCAGCAGAACTTAAATATCAAATAGCGCTTACGCTCGTACCCAACATTGGTGATATACACGCTAAGGCGCTAATCAATCACTTCGGTAATGCGGAAGCTATTTTTTCAGCCAGGAAAAAAAACCTGGAAATTCTGGAAGGTATCGGAACAGTACGGGCGAATTCTATCAAGGCATTCAATGACTTTTCAAAGGCTGAGCGGGAAATTGATTTCATAAAAAAATATAAAATTACTCCCCTCTTCATTACAGATAAAAATTATCCTAAACGATTATTGAATTGCTACGATAGTCCCGCCATGTTATATTTTAAAGGAAATGCAGATCTGAATTCCCCAAAAATTATTGCCGTTGTTGGTACAAGAAATAATAACGAATACGGCAAAACAATTTGTGAAAAACTCATTGAAGATCTTGCAGGCGAAGAGGTAATGGTTATTAGCGGTCTCGCATTTGGAATAGACAGCATTGCACATAAGGCATCAATTAAAAATAACCTGAAAACAATTGGTGTGCTCGCACATGGGCTCGATAGAATTTATCCTTCTCAAAATTCCGGTCTTGCAAAACAAATGATTTCTAATGGTGGGTTACTTACTGAGTTTAGAAGTTTTACTAAACCCGACCGCCAGAATTTTCCCTCCAGGAACAGGATTGTGGCAGGAATAAGCGATGCAATCATTGTTGTTGAAACCGGTGTTAAAGGTGGCTCACTTATAACTGCAGAATTAGGTAACGGTTATAATAAAGATGTATTCGCTTTTCCCGGAAGAATCAATGACAGTAAAAGCGAAGGCTGCAATTTCCTGATTAAAAATAATAAAGCCGCTTTAATTACCTGTGGTAATGATATTCTCGAGAATATGGGTTGGAAAAAGAAAAAAGAAATTTCTGTGAAGAAACAAAGAGAGCTATTTATTGAGCTTACCCCGGATGAAAAGACGGTGGTAAATATTTTAAATCAACAGGAACAAATTCATATTGACGAGCTTTTCCTAAAGAGTAAACTTTCGAGTAGTGCTGTTGCTGCTGCATTGCTAATGCTGGAAATGCAGGGAGTTGTTATTTCACTGCCTGGAAAAATTTATAAAATAACCCCCTGAATCCATAAAAAGGGTTTTAAAAACTTTGGATAAAAATATTTTTTTGTTCCCCTTTAGGGGTTAGGGGTGTTTCCTTATCTTTGCACATGGCTACAATAAATAACGCTTCGGCTGCTTCCAAAAAATTTTTCGGTGAAGGACTAACATTCGATGATGTGCTGCTTATGCCTGCTTACAGCGATGTATTACCGCGGGATGTTATTACTAAAACACATCTTACAAAAACACTCTCTTTAAATATTCCGATGCTTAGTGCCGCGATGGATACTGTTACAGAAGCATCACTTGCAATAGCGCTCGCCCGCGAAGGGGGATTAGGTATTTTGCATAAAAACATGAGCATCGAAAACCAGGCTGCGCAGGTGAGAAAAGTGAAACGAAGTGAGAGTGGTTTAATTTTAGATCCAATTACGCTGAGCATAGACGCAACTATTGCTGACGCACTAAAACTCATGAAAGAAAATAAAATAGGTGGTATTCCTATTGTTGATAATACAGGAAAACTGGTGGGAATATTAACTAACCGCGACTTAAGATTTGAAGATAATTTCAGTCGCAAGGTGAGCGAATTAATGACCAAAGAAAATCTTATCATAGCACCAGAAGGAACTGATCTGAAAAAAGCGCAATCCATTTTAAGGAAGTATAAAATTGAAAAACTTCCCGTCGTAAACAAGGCAGGAATTTTAAAAGGGCTTATCACCTACAGGGATATTTTGCAGGTGCATAATCATCCGCACGCTACTAAAGATTCTTTCGGCAGGTTACTGGTGGGAGCTGGTGTGGGAATTACAAAAGATATAGGCGACAGAGTGTATGCCTTACAGCAGGTAGGCGTAGACGTTATATGCCTCGATAGTGCACACGGTCATACTAAGGGAGTTATAGATGCCCTGAAAAAAATAAAGAAAGATTTTAAAAATATTGAAGTCATTGCCGGCAATATCGCAACCGGCAACGGGGCAAAAGCATTAGCCGAAGCGGGAGCAGATGCCGTTAAAGTGGGTATAGGACCAGGTTCAATTTGCACAACACGTATAGTAGCGGGAGCAGGTGTACCCCAAATAACTGCTTTAATGGAAGTTTCTGCTGCTTTAAAAAATAAGGAAACCGGCATAATAGCTGATGGCGGAATCAGGTATACAGGTGATATGGTAAAAGCCATTGCAGCAGGCGCAGATTGTGTAATGATGGGCGGTGTTTTTGCCGGAACCGAAGAAAGCCCGGGCGAAACAATTATTTATGAAGGAAGAAAATTTAAACAATACAGGGGCATGGGTTCTTTGGGTGCCATGGCACAAGGCAGCAGCGACCGGTATTTTCAAAATGGAGATGAGCAGGCTAAAAAATTTGTTCCTGAAGGCATTGAAGGCCGGGTTGCATATAAAGGTTTCTTAAGTGAAGTGGTTCACCAGTTTACCGGGGGCCTTCGTGCAGGCATGGGTTATTGTGGCGCGAAGGATATTGGTTCTCTTCAAAAAGCAACATTTATAAAAATTACCAATGCAGGCATGAGAGAAAGTCATGCTCACGATATTGAAATAACCAGGGAAGCTCCAAATTATAGCCGGTAGGCCTCTTCAGCTGTCGCGGAGAAGGAGTTCAACACGTCAATTATATCTAAGTCCTATAACAAAATTTAATGACAATTATCAAATTTAGAATTGCGTTAGTCCTTATTGTTCTTTCACTTTTCTTTTCTTCAAACACCTTTTCGCAGGACGATTCGTGCCATTTGCGCATAAGCATTTTAACATGCGCACCCGGAGAAGAATTATATTCCACATTCGGACACAGTGCCGTTCGGGTAACCGACAGCGTTAGTCATAATGATATAGTATATAATTACGGCACTTTCAATTTTGATGAGCCCGGGTTTTATACAAAATTTATTCGAGGCAAGCTTTCCTTCTATTTATCTACTGATGACTTTGAATCTTTTATAGAAGAGTACCGCGAGGAAAAAAGAGATATAACTGAACAGGTTTTGAATTTAACCTGTGCTGAAAAATATAATGTGGTATTGCTGCTCCAGGCCAATATGCTTCCTGCTAACAGAACTTACAAATACGATTTCACATTTGACAACTGCACAACAAGGCTGCGGGATCTTATCGAAAAATCTGCGGATACTTCTCTTCATTTCAAGAATGTGCTGCATACGAAAAAAACTTTTCGCGATCTTATCTATAAATATCTCGATAAAAATGATAAACAATGGAGCAAGCTGGGTATTGATATTTTATTGGGAAAGCCCACCGATGCAGTAATGAAACCACGTGAGGTAATGTTTTTACCAGATTATCTTCTCGAAACTTTTGATAGTACCACAATCGATTCCAGGCCATTGGTTAAGCAAAAGCAACCCATACTTGAATTAAATATTCCGCCCGTTACCGTAAATTATTTCATCCACCCGCTTTTTATATTCTCATGCATTTTTGTATTGATTGTTTTGCTGAGTTTTTCTAAAAATACATTTATAAAAAGAGTATTGATAGCATTCGATGGCTTTATGTTCTTTATTACCGGCCTGCTTGGAATATTATTAATTTTTATGTGGTTTGGCACCGACCATCTCATGTGTAAGGACAATTTTAATTTGCTTTGGGCATGGCCCACAAATATTATAGCAGCATTTTATATTCATTCTAAAAAAAGGCCCGGCACAAAATATTTCATGATCTATGCAATATTCAACCTGGTGCTTTTTGGCTGTTGGTTTTTTTTATCCCAACATTTAAATCCGTCTTTAATACCGGTGATCGCTATTTTAATCTTTAGAAGTATTTTATATATTTCGAGAGGAAAAAGTTATTCATGAAGCATATAATTTTTCAGAATAAAAAAATATTTTATAACACTGCAGGCAATGGAAAACCGGTAATGCTATTGCATGGTTTTGCTGAAGATGGCAATATATGGAAATACCAGTTTAAAAAATTAAAAGAAAAATTTTTTGTAATTGTTCCTGATCTTCCCGGCAGCGGTGCATCCGAAATGCCGGATGGAGAGATATCTATTGAGGATTGTGCTGAAGTGGTAAAAGCGATTGCTGATGCGGAATTGGTTAGTACAAACGAAAACCAGTTTACATTAATCGGGCATAGCATGGGCGGATACGTTGCGCTTGCCTTCGCTGACAAATATCCCGGATGCTTAAATGCATTGGGTCTTTTCCATTCAACTGCTTATGCAGATGATGATGCAAAAAAAGAAATAAGAAAAAAAGGTATAGAATTCATTACCAACAACGGGGCAGCCTCATTTTTAAGAACCACCACTCCTAATTTATTTTCAGAAAAAACAAAAAAGAATTCACCGGAGCTTATCGAAAACCTGGTCGCCAGTTCTAAATACTTTTCCTCTGAAGCGCTTATTCAATATTATAGAGCGATGATGAAGAGGCCTGATCGTACCCACGTTTTACAGTCATTTAAAAAGCCTGTTCTTTTTCTTATTGGTAAAAATGATAATTCCGTTCCCCTCAAAGCCTCCATGGAACAATGTTATTTGCCTGCTATTGCATACATTAAATTATTCCGCAATTCAGGACACATGGGCATGTGGGAAGAAAGAAAAGCTGCCAATACTTTTTTACTCGGGTCTTTGAAGCAGTTATAGTATCCGGCATCGCGTAGATTTACTAAAATTGCTTTAATTAAGACGGTGAGACTTTTTTGTGTAATTTAATATCATAAATTACGTCAGTTTTAAATGAAAAAAATCCTACTCATATGCATAATTTTTTTCATGGTATTTCCATGCATGGCTTCGCATATTGTAGGTGGCGAAATGACTTATGAGTATGTGGGCCAGGGTTCAGCTCCCAATACCAGTAAATATACTATCACCCTAAAATTATTCCGAGACGAGAATTGTACAAATTGTGCGCAAATGCCTGCTGATGTTTGGATAGGCATCTATAATAATGACAATGGTTCTGAAATTATTGATCCTGGAAGCGGACATAACTATTTTGATGTAGTGAAAGCCAGCGAAAGTCTTGTGCCGGTTAATCCATTTCCTCCCTGCATTTCCAACCCACCGGTACTTCAGTATGATGTTGCAATTTATACACTGCAAGTTACTTTGCCGGATAATGTAAAAGGATATGCGGGAGCTTATCAAACCTGTTGCCGCGTACATCCTTTGGAAAATGTATTTAATGATTCAGGTTCAGGCGGTGGAACCGGTTCAACCTATAGTTGTTCTATTCCCCCGGTACATGATAGCTCTCCGCAGTTTGCCACCAGTATAGATGCGATCTGCCAGAAAAAGCATTTTACATTGCAGTATAATGCTTCTGATAAAGATGGAGATTCTTTGGTGTATGCTTTTGCTCCGGCTTATAACAGTGGTGCAATCACAGATTCAAGAAATGTAAACCCTGCGGCCCCTGCTTATGGTTCAGTGAACTATATTAATGGCTACACTTCCCAGGATCCTTTAGGTGACAAAGCCGTCATCGATCCTCAAACTGGTATTATTAGCGGCATTGCACCTGGTGTTGGAGAATATGTGGTATGCGTTGCCGCTAGATCTTATAGAAACGGAGTTTTTGTAAGTGAGCATAGAAAAGATTTCATTGTTAACGTTACCAATTGTGATTTTGCAGGAGTTGAACTGGACCCCAAACCAGTAAGTTGCGATGGATTTTCTGTGGATTTTTCAAATGATAATAATTCTTCTCAAAACCAAACATTTTATTGGGAGTTTGGAGACCCGGCAAGTGGAGTTTCCGATACATCAACCCTTAAAACTCCAACACACGTATATAGCGATACGGGGGCTTATGTTTATAAGTTAGTGATCAACCGGGGCCAGCAGTGTTCGGATTCTGCTACACAAATACGATCAGTATATCCCGGGTTTTTTCCGGGGTTTACGTCGACCGGCCGATGCGTTAATACTGCTATTCAGTTTAACGATACTACCAAGTCAAGATACGGGGCAGTAAGTGCATGGCGCTGGAATTTTGGCAACCCTGCTGCGACTAATGATACATCTATAATAAAAAATCCGGCTTACACTTATTCCGCCACAGGTAATTATCCCGTGCAATTAACTGTTTCGAACAGTAAGGGATGTATTAAAACCATCGCTGACACAATCGCGATAATAGATAAGCCCGCGTTTGATGTCACCAATGATACATTAATATGCTCAATAGATACGTTGCAACTAACTGCTACCGGTACGGGCAGTATTGTTTGGACTCCCAATTATAATATAAATAATGAGAATAGTTTTAACCCGTTAGTAAGCCCCAAAACAACTACGACTTATTCGGCAACCTTAACTGAAACGGCAGGATGTTTTGCTACCAAATCTGTTGTGGTAAATGTTATTGACAATGTAACTTTAAATGCGGGCAACGATTCTACTATTTGCCAAACGGATTCAATAAGATTAAATCCCGTGAGTGACGGATTGCATTATGTATGGACTCCCGCTGTATCATTAAACAACAATACAGTAAAAAATCCAACGGCAGCACCATCAATAAACACTACTTTTCATGTGGTGGCTAGCATAGGCAAATGTAATGCAGCGGATGATGTGTTCATACGTGTTGTGCCATATCCCAATGCAAATGCGGGCGTAGATACCACGATTTGTTTTCCTGCAAGTATTCAATTACATGCTTCAGGTGGCACTTCTTACCTATGGTCTCCATCCACATTTTTAAGTAATCCAAATGTTGCTGATCCGGTGGCCACTCCTTCCCAATCCATAAGATATATTGTGGCGGTAACAGATGTGTTAGGGTGTCCCAAGTCTTCATTTGATAGTGTTCTTGTTTTGGTTGAAAAAATTGTAGCAGATGCGGGCCCAAGGGATACAAATATTGTCGTGAACCAGCCACTGCAGCTAAATGGTACCGGTGCAGAAACTTTTACCTGGAGTCCTTCAACGGGTTTAAATAACCCCGGTATTGCCAACCCGGTCGCCTTACTATCAGAAAGCCAGCAATATGTTTTAAAGGTGCAAAGTGCAGCAGGTTGCACGGGCACTGACACAATTAATGTAACAGTTTATAAAGTAGACCCGGGATTATATGTACCAAATGCGTTTACTCCTAACGGCGACGGAGTAAACGACGTTTTCAGGCCAATTCCTATTGGCATGAAATCTCTGAAATATTTTAAAGTATATAACCGGGGTGGCCAATTAATATTTTCAACTTCTATTCAGAACAAAGGATGGGATGGAACCTTTAAAGGGAAACCGCAGGATACCGATGTTTTCGTGTGGATAGTTGAAGGCTTGGATTACCAGGGCAAAATTATCTTTCAAAAAGGAAGCGTTACATTAATAAGATGATGCATCGATCTGCAAATTGCAAGTCAATTAAAAAGCTTGCTTATTAACCAATTCGCCATCTATCTTCTTCTACCCTCGAACAATCCAATATTGTAACCGGCACGAATGATTGGATTGCTTCTTCCAAGCCCATCAATATATGGTGAATTTTTGTCGCCCAACACATCCCATGAAACAGAGAGGAAGTAATAAGTATTACTACCTCTATATCTTCCGCCGGCATAACCTGCACCTAATAAAAGACTGCTGGCGCTTACATTATTTTTTGCCGGTAAATAGCTACCGTTAGTTGCAGGAATGTACTTTAAATGAATCATGTTATATTCATATTGGGCTGAGGCAAATAAAAAATTTACAGGAAACAATCTTACAAAAGCGCCGGGTCCATATACCGTTTGCCTGAGTTTATCTCCATAATCCTGATAATCTCTTTGCGAAGTGTAATTAAGATTAAAGGTGATGCCTGCATCAGCCCAATTGGTTAAACTATAGCCGAACTGAGGAGTTATTCCTAAAATAGTCGAATAACTTGAAAAGCCCGCGGTAGCACTTCCACCGGTAAATAATTTTTCTTTTTTAAAGCCACCTTTTGTTTCGTCTTTTCTTTCTTCATCTTGTTGTGCAAACGCATGAAACGAAAGTGCTACGAAAAGAACCACAATAATTTTTTTCATAATTTTTTATTTAACCTACAATTGGCCATACCAAATATTACGACCTTGAAATTGTTTCTATAATAAAATTTATAAATTTAAACGCCTTATTTTCAATTATATAAATTTCGCTATAAAACATTACCCACAACCACCCAAGTATTTTTTTATAGAAATTTTAAAAAAAGATTTACAAATTGTAACAAAATACGAAATCAATCGTATATTTGAGTACGAGATTGTTCGTAATTAAAAATTAAAATCATGAAAACTATTATTCAATCAGCATTTCCCTTTATTGGAACATTACTAATTGTTGCAATAATTTTTACAGCTATGTCATTTCGCAACCCTTATGGTTCAGAAAATAATAACAAGGCAGTTCTTTTAAACGATACAATTCCCGGCACACAATTGAACATAAATGTTGATGTTCAAAAAGCATTAGAAGAAGCCAATAAGGCAATAGCATCAATTGATTTTACCAAAATAATGAATGAAGTACAGCAGGCGTTGAAACAAGTAGACATGCAAAAAATACAATTGGAAGTTCAGCAGTCTTTAAAGAAAATTGATTTTGAAAAAATGCAGAAAGAAATAGATGCTTCTTTAAAGAGTATTGACTGGAACAGCGTTAATAAAAACATTGATAGTTCCATGAAAAAAATAGACTATAATAAAATGAAGAAGGACATTGAGAAAAGCATGGAACAACTAAAGAAGCAATTAAACAGTAAAGAATTTCGTGAGTCTATGCAAAAATTTAAAGATGTGGATATGAAAAAATTAAAAGAAGAAATGAATAAAGTGAAAATAGAGACAGATAAAAACAGGGAACAATTACAGAAAGAATTGCAGAAAATAAAAGAAGAAAACAAATCAAAAAATACAGCCACCACTATCTTCGGAATGGGTATTAAAAGAGATGGTTTCGTTTATATTTAAAAATGATTTAAAACCTCAATTAGTCTTTTGCAATTTTATTATAACTAACCGCGATTCCTTTAATCAATGATGAGCTAAAACCCTGGTGTTCCATTTCATTTAAACCTGCAATGGTGCAGCCTTTAGGAGTAGTAACTTTATCTATTTCTTCTTCCGGGTGTGAGCCCTTTTGTAATAATAATTCAGCAGCTCCTTTTACAGTTTGTGCTGCAATAAGACTTGCAGTGGCGGCGTCAAAACCAATTTCGATGCCGCCCTGTATATTTGCCCTGATGTAACGCATGGCATAAGCCGTTCCGCAGGCGCCTAATACAGTTGCCGCTTCCATTAATTTTTCGTCGATCATTGCAACTTTGCCCAGTGTTGAAAATAAATTTTTTACATAATTGATTTGCGCAGGAGCAGCATTTGTAAAACTGAGGCAAGTCATACTTTCCTGGATGGCAATTGCCGTATTAGGCATTGCCCTAAAAATGGGAATTTTGATGTTTACAATTTCACCAATCTCTGTAATGAGTACACCGGTAACTACTGAAACCAAAATGTGTTTTGCTGTTAATTCTTTTTTGAAACTATTTAATACATCACTTACCTGGTAAGGCTTTACAGCAAGTATTACGAGGTCGCTATTACTAACTGCTTCGGCATTGTCGGTGGTAATTTTCACACCTTTATCTTTTAATTTTTGTAACGTTAGCACCTTCCTTTTCGTAATCGTTACTTCAGATGCTTTGCAGAATTTACTTTTTAATAATCCCTCAGCTATTGCTGATCCTAAATTTCCACCTCCGATGATGGCAATTTTTTTACCCATAAAAGATTTTATTAATTAAAACATTATAAGATAGAAACATCTTAAATACACTTTGAAAATATTTAAGCTTTACAAAATAACATCATATTTTATAAGCGTAGATTATTGTTTTAAAAACAACTTTGAATTGTTGGTAACCATTAGCAGAAACAGGATGTAAACATTTTTATAAAAAAAAGAAATATAAAATCAGAAGACGGGGCACAACGCCTGCTTTCTATCACCATTGAATTCGTTATAAAAACCTTTTTTAAGTAAATTAAATTCACTTGCGCCAAATGAGTGATTGAAATTTTTTAGAGAAGAAGCAGTAACATCGTAACTAAAAGTGAACCGGATATTATTTACTTCAAGACCTACCATGGGAATAACTGCATCTCCATAACGGTAATATAATCCACCAATAATTTGTTTTTCGCCATGTTCCGATAAATTATATGCAGCATTCATCCCGAAAACCAATTCACGTGCTTTAGCCTGAGTGGTATAATATATATTTGGATTAATAATTACCTGATCGGCTACTTTAAACAATCCATTGAGGAACGCAATATGCCGCATTGAAATTTGATTGTCACCATTGTCTTCAAAGAACGTTTCTTTGGGCTGATTAACATGGTGAATTGAATAACCGGCATTGATATAAATATCTTCTGTAGGGAAATAAGCATAGTTCATGCCCACCTGCAAATCGAAGTAATTAATATTATTATTTGCCAGCACAACAGAAGTCGGTTGAGTTCCATCAAAAAATTTTCCATCAAACTGGTCGGGATAAGTAAGCTTACTTTGATCGATTCGCTTATTTGCCCAGCCCACATTAAAGCCGGCAGTGAGTAAGCTACTAAGCCCAAGCTCCTGATGGTAGGCAATGGATGCATATACCTTTGTGGATGTGAGGCTTCCTGTACCCGCAACATCTCTCAAAATTACTCCGCCTAACCCAAGCCATCCTGTTTCAATTTTATTTCTAAAAACCTGGGCATCACCAAAAATACTCATGGTTTTATATGGCTGTGCCATAATATTGGAATATTGATTTCTGTAGGATGCGCCTAAACGGTAATCTGCATCGGGTATAAAACCAGTATTTGCCGGGTTAGTAAGTAAGGGATTATTGAAGAATTGTGAAAAATGGAGATCCTGCGCAACTGTTCCGTCATATACAATGCAGCTAAGAGATATAACAATTAATATTTTAAAGGAATTCTTCATAAAAAGTAATATTATCTTAATAAAGTAATATCCCCGGTTTTTCTATACTTCGTTCCATCCGAAAAAGTCACATCTAACGTATAGGCATAAACGTCCAAGGGCTGAATTTTACCTTTAAATGTTCCATCCCACGAACTTTTTATATTATTACTTTCAAAAACTTTTTGCCCCCACCTATTATAAATAATCCAGTGCATTGCAGCAATGCCAAATCCTGCAACACTTATTCTTCCATTGATACCAAACCTACCCGGCGTAAATGCCGAAGGCACATCCACCAGTGGTCTTATCAACGAGCGAACATCAATACAGGTATCGTCGCTGCAACCTGCGTCATTAGCTGCATTCAGGCACACTTTATAAGTAGCAGTTTCAGGGAAAATATGAGTCGGATTAACCTGCGCCGAAGTATCTCCATCTCCAAAATTCCAGATATATTTTGTAGCGCCAGTTGATTCATTTGTAAAGTTTGTATAAGTATTTTCCAAAGGCGGGTTTGGACTATAAGTAAAGGAAGCCACCGGTATCGGGCTCACTGTTATTGTAAAGCTGGCGGAATCCACTTTATTACATGATGTTGAGTCGAATGCTTTTAATTTAACTACATAAGTCCCAACTCTATCATACAGGTGAGATGGATTATCTGCTGTGGAAGGAGCACTACCATCCCCAAAATCCCATATAAATGAAAGACCGCCGAGCGAATTATTAGTAAAAGCCGCGGTATAAGGCACACATCCACGAGCTGGTGTTTGAAACAAAGCCTGCACCTGCGGGGAAAGCCGTACTGTTTTTACCGTGTCTGCAGGGGAGTTACAAAAAGTTGAATCATTAATTGAAAGTTTAACTATATACGTTCCGGGGCCTGCGTAAGTATGCACTACCGGTGGTGTTTTACTTGCAGTTACCGGCGGAGTATTATCGCCAAAATCCCAGGTGAAAGTATTGGGGTTAAACGCACCCCTGGTAGGTATAGAAGTATTCGTAAAACTGTAACTCAGGTTAGTGCAAGGCGGCAGTTTGTTTGGGATAAAATCTAAAAGCAATTTATTATCTCCCGCTTTAATGTGCGTATAGGCGGTATCAAAAATATTACAGGTAGTGCTATCTACGGCAATAAGCCTTACGAGGTAATTTCCAGTTGCATTATAAACATGCGAATTATCGGGAGCAGTTGTTGTGTCTCCCGAACCATCTCCAAAATTCCAATAATAAAGTTTGCCTTTCTTTAAGGTATCAGTAAAATCTACCTTTAGCGGCACACACCCGGTTGTATCATTAGCAACGCCGTCTATTGATGCCCGTACTCCAGCCTGAACACCTGCAAAATTCATTTCAATCTTAAGCATACCCAGATTACATTCTCCTCCCGCAGTTGCAAGGTTTCTGCTGGACCAAACGCCAAATGAGCCATTGAAAGAAACAGTGCGAAAGCAATTAGCGCACAACGCTTCATAAATAACGCCATTCCTGTCAAACCTGCTGGTACCACCATCAACATGGTCACCAAAGGTTAACGGGTTATTTACACCTTCCGGCGGGTCTTCCTGTCCGAAGAAAGTACCATACAACTGGGAGGCCGCATCTTTTTTCAACACAAAGAAATAAAAGTCGCTGCCTGATGCATCTGTTTGCGGTTTTATGGCGTCAGGGGTCGTTGGCATTCCCCGGGTATTTCCTTCTCCAAAGCCGGTATTTGATTTACCTCCCCATCCTGATACATATACGTTTTCGCAACGGTCAACGAGGAATGCAGTAGGAGAAATATTTGGCAAATTTGGTGGACCGGTGGACCCAAATACAGTGGAATAAATGTAGTTGCTTAAATCCGGTTTTAATTTGGAAATAAATTGCTTTGCATTGGCATTTGAAAAGAAAGTAGCCGAGCCAACAGGTTTTACTATTGGCCAGGAACCAGTGGTGGTGCCTGTAACATAAATATTGCCGAATTTATCCGTTTCAATTCCGTAAACCTGGTCAGCGCCGGTAGTTCCTAAATAAGTCCCTCGCAAAGCAGCAGTTCCCGAGTTATTAAGCTCAACAACAAAACCATCGCAAACGCCACCTGCATTCGCGGAGCTTATTACTCCGGAAGATGAAACACCGGGCAGATCAGCGCTTGCCGTTCCGCCCGCCACATATATGTTATTGGCAGGGTCAAGAACTAACACATATGCCGCATCGTCCTGGTCTCCTCCTAAAAAAGTGCTGAAGAGAACATTATTACAATCGGGATTAAGTTTTAAAACAACACCATCCTGCTTGTAATTAGCACCAGGTTGAGTTTGAAATGCACCGGCGGTGGTTTTAAACCAGTTTGTTGGAGTATTTGGTTTTGTTGATTGGGTACAGGATGCTAAATATATGTTATTAGCCCCATCCAGCAGCACTTCACTGCGGGCATCATCGCCATAATTTCGTTTTAAGGATGAACCTCCGCTATTACCTGTTTCATCTTTAATATTTACGCCATCATCTCCCTGTCCTCCAATTCTCATTGATCCAATTAGCGCATTGCCTGCTGCATTTAATTTGGTAACAACAATATCCCATCCCCCCCCAGGGCCATAAACACCCGTAGTTGTAGGATAATCCGATGACTTCGATCTTCCAGCAATAACTAAATTTCCCTGCGGATCAACTATGAGGCTATGGGGCTGGTCTGCATCGCCACCACCTATATAAGTTGCATAAATTCTATTTTTCCCATTCGGGCTAAGTTTAATAATGGCAATATCAAAGTCGCCATTAAACGTGTTATCATAAGCCCCTGTTGAAGCTGGAAACCCTTTATCAAAAGCAATTCCGCCTCCATAAAAACTTCCATCAGGTCCGTAGGTTGCAGTAAATCCCCAGTTATCAGCAGTACTTCCAGAATAACTAAAAAATATTTCCGTAGGATCGATTATAAGAATTTTAGACGGATCATAATTTTTCACTTTAAACTTCACAATATCCTTATCTACTACATACCTGCAATCCAATTCCTGCCTGCTGTTATCAACAACCTGGTAAGTATATGGCGAGAGTTCTTTATTATCGCCAAGTGAAGTGGATACTACGAGTTGTTTATTTTTTACAGAGATTTTATTTGCGCCGGTATACTTCATCGCTATGTTATTAATATCAGCACCGGGATGTATAATAAAATCGTATTTTAAATTGCTTGCTGCATCTGAATAATAGCGAACATCAATACCCCGATAAACATTCTTATAAGTTATACCCTGGTAAATTCTGCAATTGGAAGCCCATTTGCTTTTATCATTTCCTATAAAATAATTGTTAACTGATGGTATCGGTTTATCAGGGATTATTTCAGCATTTTTTGAATTTAAAAACTGAACATTGTAAGCGTAAGAACGAATCTTAGTTCCTTCCCCCTGTTTTATGGTAGATCCCATAGCCTCCTTGTGCCTCCTTTCTTTTAAGTTCAAAACATCGTCCGGATTATTTTGGGCAACAGTATATCCATTTTGTTGTAAATAAAATTCACCGCTGCCAGCATGGCTCATAAATTTTACCTGGCTGTTCCATTGGCCCTTATTCTCGATAAATTCGATTTGAGAAAATGCATTTTGACCAACAGCAAAAGTTGTTATTATAGCTATAATAAAGATTTGAGGAAACTTAAATATTCTCAAGGCAAATATTTGATTTATGACTGAAAAGGTATAATAAAGTTTATCAAGGAAATCAGGAATGAATTGGAAATATTAAAAACTAAATTTACGAAACAAACGCAATAGAAGTTTTAAAAAAAAGCTTTCATTTATTATTTAATATGCAATTAACAATACGGGTTTACGGAATGTTCAGGAAATTTTACTCCACACAGTTTTCCCTTTGTAAAGCAACAAAAAATTTTTTAAACATTCATTACCGGCCATAGAAAGATTGGGATCTTCATCAATAATTTTTTGCGCCGAATACCGGGCCGCTTCAAGCATTTTTTTGTCTTCAATAATATTGGCAAGCTTAAAATTGAGAATGCCACTTTGCCTTGTTCCCTCAATGTCTCCCGGCCCACGAATTTCAAGATCTTTTTCAGCAATTTTGAATCCATTGTTGGTGGAGCACATAATTTTCAGGCGCTCTTTGGCATCGGCGGAAAGCCTCACTTTTGTAAGTAAAATACAATAACTTTTTTCACTTCCACGCCCTACTCTACCCCTTAACTGGTGCAATTGTGGAAGCCCAAATTTTTCCGCACTTTCTATCAGCATCACGCTTGCGTTAGGCACGTTCACGCCTACTTCAATTACTGTTGTGGAAACCATTATTTGAGTATCACCTTTTATAAACCGTTCCATGTTCGCCTGCTTCTGAACCGATTTCTGGCGGCCATGCACCATACTTATGTAAAACCCGGGCTCAGGAAAAAATGCCTTCACTTCTTCATAGCCTTTCATTAAATTTTCAAAATCGAGCTTTGCTGATTCTTCAATCAACGGATAAATAATGTATGCCTGCCTTCCCAGCTTTATTTCGCTTTTAATAAAATCCATCACCTGTGGTCTTGCATATTCCATCCTGTGAACAGTCGTTACCGGTTTTCTTCCCGGAGGCAATTCATCCATTATACTATAATCAAGATCTCCATAGGCAGTTAATGCAAGTGTACGAGGAATAGGAGTTGCTGTCATTACCAATACATGTGGACTTATTTCGTTCTTTTTCCAAAGTTTTGCCCGTTGTGCTACCCCAAACCTATGTTGCTCATCGACAATGGCAAGACCTAAACTCCGGAATAACACATTATCTTCAATAAGCGCATGAGTTCCTGTTAATATCGTTATTTCGCCATTGGCAGTTGCCTGCAGTATTTCTTTTTTTTCTTTTGCTGATGAAGAACCAGTGAGTATTCGCACCGTCACAGGAATATTCCGGAGAAGTGAACTCAAACTTTCGTAATGTTGGCGGGCAAGAATTTCGGTGGGCGCCATGAAACAACTTTGATATCCGTTATCAGCCGCGATGAGCATACTCATGAGAGCCACTATTGTTTTACCGCTCCCTACATCGCCCTGTAAAAGGCGATTCATCTGCTTTCCGCTGCCCATATCCTTTCTTATTTCTTTAAGCACCCGCTTTTGAGCCCCGGTTAACTCGAAAGGAAGGTTATTATTGTAAAACTCATTAAAACAGTCACCTACCTTATTAAACACCAACCCTTTGGAAAATGAATGTCTTTTATAACGGATGAAGCCTAGACGAAGTTGAGAAATAAACAATTCTTCAAATTTCAAACGTTTTAATGCATCAAGATACTCCTGCTTATTTACGGGAAAATGTATTTGCCTAAAAGCCTGGTACCGGCCAATTAAATGGTACGTTGACAGAACAGATGTGGGAAGGTTTTCCGAAACATCTTTTTCACTAAGCATTTGCAGGAGCGTGTACGTTAGTTTTGCTATCTGCCTGCCCCCAAGATTCCTTGCCTTTAATTTCTCAGTACCCGGATAGACCGGCTCCAGAAATAAATTTTTTTCAACGACGCCTTCTGTAACTTCCTCCATCTCGGGGTGAGAAATTTGCGGAGTATTCATAAAAAATCCGGCCTTGCCAAAAACCCTGTACCTGCGTCCAACGTGTAAAGATTTTTCGAGCCAGTTGATGCCCTGGAACCAAACCAATTCAAGTTCACCGGTTCCATCGTGTAGACTTGCCACAAGGCGCCTTCCTCTTTTTTCCCCAATAATTTCCAGTGAAGTAATTTTTCCAACAACCTGCACATATTCAGTTTCAGTTGTGATTCTATTAACATTCGTTATTTGCGTTTTGTCTATATGCCGAAAAGGAAAATATTCCAGCAAATCATTAAATGTAAAAATGGCTGCTTCTTTTTTCAAAAGATCAGCTCTCAGCGGGCCCACTCCTTTTAAATATTCTACAGGGCTGCTTAATATGGAAGGCTTATTTGTAATCAGAAATATTTTTACAAATATAAGAGCAGAAAAAAGTTCAGTATTAAATGATGATGATTAACGCAATAAAAAAGAAAAAATTAAGTTATAACAGATATCCTAATACAACTTATACGGTGTTAAAAAAGTTATAAATAGAGTTCTAAACGGCCATTAATTATTGTAAGAATTAGGATAGATAAGCATTGTGTAGTATTTTTACAGTCGCTTATAAAAACAAAATCCAATTTTTTAAAAGCATTATCCTTTAGCTAACTGATAATATGAAAAACTGTGAACTATTTTTAGTTCATCATTTTCAAAAATCGATTTTTAAATTATTATAAATAGTACTGATGAGTAAGTCATTAAAGAAATTCTCTGTTTTCATTTCCTCATTTTTTATTTTTCTAATTCATTTACCATTTGTATTCGCAAAAACAATACCTCATAAAAATTTAACGTCTCCTGTATCAATAGGTGCTTCTAAGGTGACTTATAGTACGCATGATGGCGAAGTACCCAACTCGAACAAGGTAAGTGCTTATGATAGTTTGCAATTAAACACAATGGGCCTGAGCAAGCAGGCGTTTGATTATGCCATCAGGGGCTTTAAGTCGCTTCTTGCTATGGGTAAACTAAATAATGATTCTATTATTTCAATTGTTGACTTCAGCCTTTCTTCGGCTAAAAAAAGATTATTTGTTATTGACCTTAAAAACTATAAAGTTTTATACAATACTTATGTGGCACACGGCCGAAATTCCGGCGCTGAGTTTGCAGAGCAATTTTCAAATAATCCAAGGAGTAATAAAAGCAGTCTTGGCTTCTATGTTACCGGAAACACCTATGATGGTGAACACGGATATTCACTACATCTTGAAGGCGAAGAAAAAGGGATAAATGATAATGCCTACAAAAGAGCCATCGTAATGCATTGTGCCGATTATGTAAACGAAAGATATATAGAAAGTAAAGGATATATTGGCCGCAGCCTCGGTTGCCCTGCAATACCAAAGCAAGTTTACAAGCCTATTATTAATGAGATAAAAGATGGTAGTTGTCTTTTCCTCTACAGTCCCAATCAAGATTATATTTCGCATTCAATATTTTTAAAAAATGCATCCTGATATTGTCGCTAACTGCAATCTTTTTGAAGACTACAATTATTGATAAGTAAAAATTTAGTTTTATTATTCCGATTATTTCTCAGTTGTTACCTTTATCGCAATTAAATTGTGCATTATGCTAAAAGTTGGTGTTTTTGGTGTAGGACATTTGGGTAAATTTCATCTTAATAACTGGAAGGAAATAGATACTGTAAAGGTTGTGGGGTTCTATGATCCGTCTGATGAAAATGCTTCAGCCGTTAAGGAACAATACGGCTTAAAAAGATTTAAGACACCTGCCGCATTAATTGACGTTTGCGACATTGCAGATATTGTTGCTCCAACAACTATGCACCATGAGCTTTGCAAAATGGCCATCTTAAAAAGCAGGCATGTATTTGTAGAAAAGCCACTCACCAATACAATAGCTGAAGCAAAAGAAATAGTAAAGCTTACTAAAGAAGCTAATATAAAATTGCAGGTGGGACATGTTGAAAGATATAATCCCGCGTTTCTTGCGCTTAAAGAATATGACCTTAATCCGATGTTTATTGAGGTACATCGTTTGTCTCAGTTCAATCCACGAGGCACGGATGTAAGTGTGATACTCGATTTAATGATTCATGATATTGATATTATTTTAAGTATTGTAAAAAGCAGCGTAAAAAATGTTTATGCTAATGGCGTAAATGTGTTAAGCGATACACCCGACATTGCAAACGTGCGCATTGAATTTGATAATGGATGTGTGGCCAATCTTACTTCATCAAGAATAAGCATGAAAAAAATGAGAAAGATGCGCCTCTTTCAAAAAGACTCTTACATAAGCATCGATTTTCTTGATAAAAAGACAGAAGTTATAAAATACAAAACGCCTTCCGATAAAAACGTTTTCACTTTTGATATAGAAACCAACACCGGCAAAAAAACAATTGCGATAGCAGCGCCCATCATAAAAGAAAACAATGCTATTAAGATGGAACTACAAAGTTTTGTAGACGCTATTTTAAAAAATAAACAAGTAGTTGTAAGCGACATTGATGGTTATCGTGCTATGGAAGTAGCGCATCTTATTCTTGAAAAGATAAACCGCAACCAGCTTAATTAAATAATCCAAAGAAAATTGGCGAAGCCACTTCCGATAATTTATTATGCATTAGGCGACTTTATTGCCGCTTCCGTTTGCTGGATAATTATCTATTACCTCTTCATAAAATTTTATGCCGGTTCTTTTGGGTTCAGTTATAAATATTTTCTGGAGCTTGGCCTTTATGCAAGCGGGTGGGTTATGCTTTATCATTTATCCGGGGCTTACAAGAATATCTATTACAAATCAAGAATAAATGAAATGGTAAACACTTTTGTAAATACTCTTACAGGATGTGTAATTCTTCTTATTCTTTTTATTTTATATGAAAAACAAATAGATAACACTCTTTTTTACAAAGGGTTTTTTATAGTTCTTTCCATCCAGTTTTTTACAACATATTTATTAAGATCAATTTTACTATCCAAAGCCCATGGCCAATTACAAAGGCAACAGGTATGGTTCAATACACTTATTGTTGGCAGCAATGAAAATGCATTGCAGCTTTATAAATCTGTTATTGATAACACAGAAAAAACGGGCTATCAAATTCGTGGATTTGTAGCTCTCGATAATAATATTTCCCCCGCGTTAGAAGCTCATACACCATTGCTTGGATCATTGAAAACTACTCATAAAATTATAGAGGACTATAATATAAAGGAAGTAATTATTGCCCTTGAAAATAATGAGAAAGTAAACCTGGAGAAAATTTTACAACTGCTGAATGAGAAAGAAGTAAATGTAAAAATGGTTCCGGATAAACTGGATATTTTAAGCGGAGCTGTAAGGACTACGAATGTTATGGGCACGCCATTAATTGAAATTCATTTAGGATTGATGGATGTATGGCAGCAAAATATTAAACGGCTAATCGATGTATTGGTTTCTGTTTTTGGCCTTATCGTTTTTTCACCATTGATATTATACGCTGCCGTTAGAACGAAGTTATCTTCTAAAGGAGATATTTTTTTCCTACAAGAGCGAATTGGCTATAAAGGCCGGCCGTTTACCATCTACAAGTTTCGTTCTATGATAACGAATGCAGAAAAAAACGGGCCTATGCTCAGTAGCAGGCATGATGAAAGAATTACCAGCTGGGGGAAAATAATGCGCAGGTGGAGGCTGGACGAACTCCCGCAATTCTGTAATATTTTAAAGGGTGAAATGAGTTTGGTTGGGCCCAGGCCGGAAAGGAAATATTACATTGATTGCATTGCAGATAAACATCCTGAATATAAATTACTATTGAAAGTGAAGCCTGGTTTAACAAGTTGGGGAATGGTAAAGTTTGGCTATGCAGAAAACATAGAAGAAATGATTGAAAGAATGAAGTACGATATTATTTACATTGAAAATATTTCACTGGCACTCGATTTTAAAATAATAATTCATACCATAAGAATAATTTTATTAGGAAAAGGAAAATAATGTCAGTTGGCTAATTACATCACAGGTACATTTATTTTTTATATTTGATGAAATAACTGTTTTGAAAAAATTCTTAATAATATTTTCTTTCATCTTTGTAGTTCTTGCTTCCGCAAATTGTCAATCATTAAAAAAAACGCAAGATGCTATTGGCAATTATTTTCAACAAAAAACAGATTATAAAATTGATGTTTCACTGAATGATGTCGACAACACTTTAGATGGCTTTGAAACAATTAACTACACCAATAATTCACCGGACACTCTCCGTTTTATATGGTTTCATCTTTGGCCAGATGCTTATAAAAACGACCGCACGGCATTTAGTGAACAACTATTACAGTTGGGCAGAACAGATTTTTATTTTAGTGATAATGAAATACGAGGATACATTAACAGGCTCGATTTTAAAGTTGATGGCGTAACGGCACAACTTGAAGATCATCCGCAGTATATTGATATTTCTAAACTTATTTTACCAACGCCACTTGCGCCAGCACAAGCAATAAAAATTACCACACCGTTTCATGAAAAAATTCCTTTCAACTTTTCGAGAGGTGGATATGTAGGACAGACCTACCAGGTAACACAATGGTATCCCAAGCCGGCAGTATATGATGCTAAAGGATGGCACCCGATTCCTTATTTAGACCAGGGCGAATTTTATAGTGAGTTTGGAAATTATGATGTTCTGATTACTATTCCAAAAGACTATGTAGTGGCTGCAACCGGTGAATTACAAAATGCAGATGAACTAAATTTTTTAAAAGAAAGAGAAAGTGAAAGTGAATGGAACCTGCCAAAACCCAAACAGAAAGTTGCTGTTGTAAAAGAAATTTCAATCCAAAATAACAAAGCGAAAAAAAATTCGCAATCGAAAACAAAATCAAAAACACCAATTAAAAAAGGTAATCATCATTTACCTGCAAAATCGAATTCCCCGATTAAGCATGTAATTGAAAATCCTGTTTACACATCAAAGCAAAAAGAAGAAACAAAAACGATAAATTATATTCAGAACAATGTTCACGACTTTGCGTGGTTTGCTGATAAAAATTTTATCGTAAATCATGATACATTGAAGTTAGCTTCAGGAAAAATTATTAATGTTTATGCATACTACACACCTGCTGGAAAAAATACCTGGAAAAATAGTATCCGGTTTATAAAAGATGCGGTAACAACGCGAAGCAAATGGCTTGGCGAATATCCATACAACGTCGTATCCGCAGTTGAAGCAAAAATGGGCTTTAATGGAGGAATGGAATATCCAACGATTACATGTATTTCACCCATGCCTGATGAAAAATCGCTTAACCTTACGATAGAACATGAAGTAGGACATAACTGGAACTATGGGATATTGGCAAGCAATGAAAGAGACCATCCATGGATGGACGAAGGCATGAATACTTTTTTTGATAACCGTTATAAAAAGATAAAATACGGTGATGATCGAATTCAAAAAAATAAACAGGATTTCATTAATAATAAATTGCCCGATGATGAAACAGACCTTGAGTGCAGAACAGAAATAACCAATAAGAAAGACCAGCCCATAGAAACAACTTCAGAAAATTTTTCAGAATTGAATTACGGATTAACCGCGTATTATAAAACCGGAAAATGGATGAAAGTTTTGGAAGATTATGTAGGTGAAAGTTTATTCGATAGTTGCCTTCACGAATATTATAACAGGTGGAAGTTTAAACATCCTCAACCGCAAGATTTTAAAAAGGTAGTTGAAGACGTTAGTAAAAAAAACGTTGATTCCATTTTTTTAATGTTACATCAAAAAGGAAATATTGAACCTGCAGAAAAGAAAGACTTGAAACTCTCTGCTTTGTTCAATTTTAACGAAACTGACAAGCATAACTATATATTTCTTTCTCCCGCGGCAGGATTTAATTATTACGATAAATTTATGGTTGGAGCGCTGGTTCATAATTACACTTTGCCAGAACCAACATTTCATTTTATTGTGGCGCCAATGTATGCCACTGGCAGCAAAACTTTTACAGGAATCGGGAAAGTTGGTTATAACTTTTTAAGTTATGGATTGATAAGAAAAGCAGAGCTATCAGTAAGCGCTGCAAAATTTTCCGGGGATGATTTTACCGATTCAACAGGAACAAAAAACTATCTTGGATTTTCAAAAATTGTCCCCTCATTAAAAATAATTTTCAAAAACAAAAATGCAACCAGCAACATTACAAAAAGTATTCAATGGAAAACATATTTTATTAAAGAAACAGGTTTATTATTTTCAAGAGATACCATCAACCAAACGGACGTCATTTCTTACCCTAAGCTTAACCGTTATCTTAATCAATTACAATTGAAGATTGAAAACAACCGGGTATTATACCCTTATTCAGGATTGCTGCAGGCGGAACAGGCAAAAGATTTTGTTCGCCTTGCTTTTGAAGGAAAATATTTTTTCAATTATGCAAAAGGCGGTGGAATGAACGTAAGACTATTCGGAGGAAAATTTATTTACCTCGGCGATAAAACCATTCTTAAAGAATTTGAAACTGACAGGTATCATTTAAACATGACGGGCGCCAATGGTTATGAGGATTATACTTACAGCAATTATTTCGCAGGCAGAAATGAATTCCAGGGATTCCGTTCTCAACAAATAATGATAAGGGATGGAGGATTTAAAGTTCGGTCAGATTTACTTGCAAATAAAATTGGTAAAACTGATGACTGGCTCGCCGCGGCAAATTTTGAAACTGATTTCCCTAAGAAATTTAATCCATTACAAGTTCTTCCTTTTAAAATTCCTTTGAAACTATTTTTTGATGCAGGAACGTATGCCGAAGCCTGGAAAACGAATGCTCCTTCCGGTAAGTTTATTTATGATGCAGGGTTTCAGGTATCGATCGTAAAAAATTTAATCAACATTTATGTTCCTGTTATTTACAGTAAAATATATGCTGACTATTTTAAATCAACTATTACGGATAAACGCTTTTGGAAAAATATTTCATTCAGTATTGATATACAAAATTTCAGGTTTTATAAATTTTTCGATCTTCCTCAATTATAAGGCTCATTAAAAAAAATTTGAATTGAAAGTCTCATATCTGCCGCAGGCAAATATTGATAAGCAAAAATGGGATCGCTGTATTGATACTGCGCCTAACGGATTAATTTATGCTTATTCATTTTATCTTGATGCAATGAGTAAAAACTGGGATGCATTAATACTAAATGACTATGAAATAGTAATGCCTTTAACCTGGAATAAAAAGTATGGTGTGCATTATTTATACCAGCCTTTTTTTACAAAGACTTTAGGAATTTTTGGTAATATTTCAGACGAAATAGTAAACTTGTTTTTACATGCTATTCCTAAACATTTCAAATACCTTGATATAGATTTTAAAGAAAATATAATAAACCCTTACAAGGTTACATTACAAGATCTCCAATTAAAAAAAAGAGATAATTTTTTATTGGATCTAAACAAAAAATACGAAAAGATTTATAGCGAATATAAAAGACTTACCGTACGTATGTTAAAAAAAGCTGCTGCACATAACGTTGAAGTTTTAAGAAACCGCAATGTAAATGAAGTGATAGATTTCTATCGCAAATATTATGCAACTGAACATCCTGAAATTGGGTTAGATGATTATAAAAGATTGAAAGATGCATGTAATATTGCTTCAAAAAAAAAGCAAACAGCAACTTACGTTGCGGAAAGTAACGGGCAGGTTATAGCAGTTTACCTGGTATTAAAAGACGAAAAATTTATTTATTCATTAATTGGAGGCAGCAACAAAATGGGCAAAGATTGTGGCGCATTTTATTTACTAACCGATTCAGCAATTAAAGATCACTCAGGCACTAATCGCACATTTCGATTTGAGGGATCCGATAAGAAAGGAATTGCTTTTTTCAATATGCAGTTCAATCCTGTCCCGATACATTATTATCATTTGACTTTAAACAGGCTGCCCTGGCCGGTAAAATTATTTAAGTAAAATCTAGCTTAGGCTATTCTAATTACAACAAAACAAATATGTAAAAGTAAAGCGGTTGAAAATTAAACCAAATCTTATTTCTTTTTCACCACTAAAACCTGGAAGCTGCCTGGAACCATTGGTGGCCGCCGTTCTCCGCTTACTGCAGGTTTAAAGTTTGCTGTAGGTAAATAGACTATATGCGTTAGTGGATCAACTGCTAAAGTTCTTGCACCTCTTTTTGTCGGTACATTTTCTATAACATCATACTTATCTTTTGAAATTTCTTTAATTATTGTAAGTGTTCCCTCTCCATTTGACGAATACACATAATTTAATGCCGGATCAAAAGCAGTACCGTCGCATCCCTCTCCAATTGCCGGGGTGCTCACCACAGAGCCATTTTCTGCATTCAACACCACTAGCATTTTGTTTTCACATCCTGCAAACAATCTTTTTGTTTTTCGATCAATCGATAAACCAGAAGGAGATTTTCCAGGCGCGATGGACCATGTGTTCTCTACTTTTAAACTCTTCATATCAATTTCGCTGATAGCACTTCTATTTTCAATATTTACAAATACTTTTCCGGCTCCATCACTAACCGCGGTTTCTGGTTTGCCACTCAAAGCAATAGTATCTACCACCCTATCAGTTACGGGATCAATTATAGAAAGACTATTACTTCTTCCATTGCATGTAATAATTTTTTTTGAATAATCTTCATAAAAAATTGCGTCCGGATTTATACCCGTCGGAATTTGAGCTAATATTTTATTTGTGTTGAGATCAAATACAGTTACATTGTTCAGCCTGCCATTACTGGTATATCCTTTATTTAATTCATTATCGAAAGCAATGCCATGTACGCCTGTTGTATTAGGAACCTCGCCAAGCGAATCACCATTATTCTTGTCGATAATGTTTACCAGTGTGCCGTGCGACACATATAATTTATTTTTATTAACGGCGATGTAATCCCATCCGCCAGGGCCCGCAATGTGAAAACTATCGGTAAGGCGATAGCCGGAAGATTGGGCAAATAAATTTGTTTTTCCAATAAAAAAGAGTAAACAAATAATAGAGATTTTTTTCATGGAAGAAAATTTTATTTGAAGATGAAAATAAAAATTAATTATGAAGAAAATCTGAAGTTTGCTTAAGGTGTTTGAAAGATACATTCAAATACTAAAACCTTTAAAAGTTGTCGAAGCTGGAATTAGCAATGAACTTAATATAATTTAAAGTGTTATTTTAGAATTGACATATACATAAATAAATTCAAAAAATTTAAATAAACGTTTTATGAATACACTCAGTAATAAAGTAGCCTACGTAACAGGCGGAAGCAAAGGAATTGGTTATGGCATAGCAAAAGAATTATTAAGTATTGGCATGAGGGTAGCGATTACAAGCCGCGATGCAGCTGCAGCCACACAAGCGGCAACGTCACTAAGTAAGGATCCGTCAATGATATTAGGATTAGCATCAAATGTTAGTTCTCTTGATGATGAAATAAAAACAGTTAAAGAGATCATTAATCATTTTGGGCAACTTGATGTTTTAGTAGCTAATGCAGGGGTTGGGCATTTTGCGCCTATTGATACTTTATCGGAAGAAGATTGGAAAAACACTATTGACACTAATCTTACTGGAGTTTTTAACAGCGTAAAAGCAAGTATGGATGCATTAAAAAATTCCAAAGGATATATAATAACTATTGCCAGTCTTGCCGGTACTAACTTCTTTGAAAACGGCGCCGCTTACAATGCCAGTAAATTTGGGCTGGTCGGTTTTTCACAAGCTATTATGCTCGACCTCCGGAAATACGATATTAAAGTAACAACCATTATGCCCGGTTCAGTTGCAACTCATTTTAACAATCATGTACCCAATGATGCTGATGCATGGAAGATTCAACCTGAAGATATTGGAAAGTTAGTTACTGACCTTTTAAATATGCATCCACGCACACTTCCCAGCAAAATAGAAGTGCGTCCGTCAAAACCAGGAAAATAAACTAACGGTATAGGGTATTTGAAAATAGGCCTTCAGCGCCCGCTCACCATACAAAATATATTTTGTTTGAAAATCCCAGTGAATTTGTTGCTAATGTAGGTCTATGGTTGTTTCTAATTTATGGCAAATAGCAAGTAATAAAATATTCGCCCTATTGATTACGCATCTAAAATAGAAGTATAACGGTAGAGTTTAAACGAAGCCGCAATGTGGTTTAACTTTTGGCAACCTTGCCTGCAGTGGTGGATGGCGATTTTCTGTGCCATACAAGTGTAATAGTTTTAAAATCTCAAGCCCTTTCTGCTGCCCGCGCGAGAAGTAAGTAATAATACATTATCGGGTTATTTTGAATTTCTGAAAAAATCGGTTATTTTAGGCCTCTTATTTTAATAACTGATTTATCTTCAGCTTTATATTTCCCCAAATTCCATTTAAAACCGCTACCGAATTCGATTACCAACAAGATAACTCATGAAGAGACTTTTACTTATTCTTATTCTTCAAAATTTTGCTTCAGCAATATTTGGCCAGTCATTTACAGTAGATGACCTTGTTAAAGTAGCTTCTCTACCTATAAAAAATATCGATCATTTCATGAATAAAAATGGCTATGAGCTGATAAGCAGTAAATCAGAGCATGAAATACTTGAAGCGAATTACAGTATAAGAATTAAAAAGAATAAAGCATACAATGGTCCAAAAAGGATAATGAATATTCAATTAAGTGATGAATTAAAATATTTCAATTTAACAACATCCTCTTTAACTGAATTTTTAAATGGCCGGCGTTTTTTAATAAAATCAGGTTTCTTTTACGACACGGAAAAAGATGTATCAAAAGACACGTCAATTTTATTCCAAAAGGGAAACATTTCGATTCAGTCAACACAAACAGCAGACAGCGGAACGCTCCGATATCAGTTTAGGTTAATAGAAAGGAAAATTCCAACAACGGTAAAGTATGCAGAGGATCTTCTGCAGTTTGACTCCAATGAACTGCTGGCGAGCTTTTTTGGAGAACAAAATATAAAAAAGGACATGTATTATTTTTCTGAGAAAGAGTTAAAAAAATGTTCAGTATTATTTAGTGGTACAAGATATCAGGTTGTTTTTGTTTGGGGGGATGAAAAAAACCTTAAGGACCTTTTGTACATTCTAGTACCTCATTCTCTTCCTACTGCAGGAGCCGAGAACAAAAATTCTGTTACCGGAAATAATGAATGGCAATTTCGAAATGGCATTTACCCCGGAATGGATTTAAAAGAACTGTTAAGGCTTAATGAAATGGATTTTAATATTTACGGCAATGCCTCAGAGCTGGCATTTATGGTAAAACCAGGAGTAAATGGTAAAATTGATTTTAAGAAAACTGCTGTGGTTCTCAACTGCGAAAATTGTGATGATCTGAAAATTTTCAATCAACACGAAGTAAGTGCTCTGGATATCGCTAAAAAAAATCTTCCCATGTATGTAAATGATGTCATCATTTACCCTTCACATCACTAGATAAAAAACTTCTACTAATCTAAAATTTAATTTTCTAAATCACTAGTAATTACTTCGCTGGAGTTAATATAATATTTCTGTAATCAATTGGGCCATGATCCCCCTGTATGACTAAAGGCCCCGGCTCACCTTCATTACTGTTAATTGCGCCGCCGGTAATACCAGGAATTTCGCGATTACAAATAATTGTAATACCGTTAGCAACAACTGTTACCATTCTGCCAACCAAGGTTACATCATAAGATTGCCATTGCCCTGCACCTTTTGCAACGAGTTCAGTAGGAGCAAGAAATCCATAAATTGAACCCAACTCATTTTTTACCGGCTCCTGGCCTCCGGTATCTTCAATCTGAACTTCATAACGCCCCCTAAGATATACACCGCTATTACTTTCCTTGGGATATCGAAATTCAATATGTAATTTAAAATCAGTAAAAGTATTATCAGTTACAAGATTTGCACCTGAGTGAGGGCTTCTCAAAAGACCTGAATCAACTATCCATTGGTTATTTCCTAAAGCGTGCCAGCCATTAAGATTTTTGCCGTTAAAAAGAGTAATTGGCTTGCCCCAAACTGGTGCTGATTTGCGTCTTAACGTCGGGGCTCTATAAGCAACATAGTTATACGTTTTTCCATTACTAAATGTCATATTGCCCGAAAGACTATCACCCCTAAGTATTCCTTTTACAATAAGGTCATTATCTTCCCTTTCCCATTGCGGCGGAATAGAAAAACTAAAGTTGCCATTGCTAAAATTTATTTTTGAAATAGGACGTGCACTTCCCCCTGTTCCTACGAATTCACCAACGAGTGTACGAAGTCCCGAACGATGAACCTCTAACCATGAAGGCAATTTTTTCCCATCCATATTAATAGTAATATCCCAACGTCCTTCAATGGTTGTCGTATCTTCTCTTATAAAGGAAGTATAAGCTTCCAAAGGAGAACCTAATGAATTTATTATCAAAAAAGGAAGTATGAGAAAGCCTAAATATATTTTTTTCGTGCACATCTTAAAGAATTTATTCATTATTTATGATTTAGGAAAAAACTTCAATTTAGCTATAAAAACTGATTCAAAACTTTATTGTCAAAATTTTTTAAACAAAAAAAGCCCCCCGATAAATCGGGGGGCTTAAATAAATATGGCAGCTACCTACTCTCCCACATTGTTGTGTAGTACCATCGGCCATGAGGGGCTTAACTTCTCTGTTCGGTATGGGAAGAGGTGAACACCCTCGGCAAAACCACCATAAAAAGATGGCAATAAGCTAATAACTAACGTTACCGGCTAACCGCTTAATAAATTAACATAAAGGGAAAGTTGTAATACCGTTTACAAGATTGTAAATTAAAATAAAAAAATAAAGCTTACGGGCAATTAGTACTACTCGGCTTTGGCATTACTGCCTTTATACCTGTAGCCTATCAACGTCATAGTCTTTGACGACCCTTAAAAGAAAACTCATCTTGTGGTTGGTTTCACGCTTAGATGCTTTCAGCGTTTATCCTATCCGTACATAGCTACTCTGCATTGCACCTGGCGGCACAACAGATACACCAGCGGTACGTACGACCCGGTCCTCTCGTACTAAGGTCATGTCCACTCAATTTTCTAACGCCCATCACAGATAGGGACCGAACTGTCTTGCGACGTTCTGAA
>NZ_VYQF01000001.1:1187500-2227350 GCF_008710285.1 Ginsengibacter hankyongi
AATTATTTTGAATAAATTTTATTAAATTCTATAGAATACAGCAATACAAAGGGTCTTACAGCATAATATTTTTTTTCGCCTGTTATTTTTTTAGTTAATAACAACAAGAAAATGAAACAAAATATTAAATTGTTGGATACTTTACTTCGACTAAAAAAAGCCCATGCGAGGGGGCAGAAAAATCTGTATTGTTATTATTATTCCTTTTTACTATTTCGGCAAATTCCTCAAGAGATATTTTTCCTGACGCTGTTTTAAGCATTGTGCCAACAAGACCTTTTACCATTCCGCGTAAAAAACGATTGGCAACTACGTTATAAATTAAGAAATTATTCTCCTGAACCCATTCGCTTTTATTAATGGTACAAATGAAATTATTTACCTGTGTATTTTTTTTTGCGAAGGAAGTAAAATCTTTGGTCGTTAATATAATACTAGCAGCTTCCTGCAGTATTTGAAAATTAATTGTATACGGATAGAAATATGCGGTGTCTTTATAAAAAGGATTTTTCTTGCGATAGATGTAATATTTGTATTCCCGGCTTACAGCATCAAAACGGCAATGTTGATCTTCTCTTACTTCAAAAATTTCCGTAATTACAATATCGCCAGGCAAAATAGAATTCAAAGAATACAACACCTGTTGTGTATATTTTTCTTTATTATACTGCTGATAAAACAAATCAGCCTGTGTATCAAAATGGAAAAAATTTTGTAATGCATGAACACCGGCATCTGTACGGGAAGCACCAGTGAGTTGAAAGGTCTGACCGAATTTAATGGCTAAAGCGCCCTCAACTTCTGATTGTATAGTAATTGCATTATTCTGTACCTGGAAGCCCGAATACCTTGTGCCTTTATATGCAACCTCAATAAAATATCGTGGCATGTAAAGCGTTGAATTATTTATGAATCATTGCCTTAAACCTGTTAATATAATAACTGTCGGTTAGTTGAGATTGAAGTGTGAAGTATTGATCAGAATCAGACACAAAAGCGTATGCTTCATCAAAGAACCTATATTTTCCTTCATTTGTTAGAAACAAAAAGGATAGATTTTTTATCTGCTCCGTACTAAAGCATTTGGAATGGAAGGCCTTTTTTGCAATGTTAATCATATTCTCGTCAGAGTTTTCCGAAGCCATCTTTTTACGCAGTTTTAAAAAATATGCATTATCTGCGAATGACTTGCAATCAGAATTTGTTGTTGTTGATTTAACAACTTCCGGCAATACAACTATCTCATTCTTTTTTGTTTCAGCAGGCTTCGTATCTTCTTTAATTTTTGAACCCTGTTGAATTAATTCAGGCTGCGTTGTTTCTTCTTTCTTTTGTTTTATTTCATCATTAGTGCTTGCAACGGCACTATCCTTATTTTCAAAGGTGCTTTTATTTTCTGATACTAACGGTGGGACAGACGCAGTTGTATCCTTTATAATTTTAGCCTCTTGTTTAGAATTATTTGATGAAGCTGTGTCCGCTATTGGGACATTGTCTTTTACTGAAGCAACACTTTTTAAAGTTGCATTATCATTACTTTGAGCGCTATCTTTATTTGTGGGCTCTAAATGTTTTTCAGTCTGACCAACATCATTATTATTATTTGTTTGTTTCTCTGCAGGAATAAAAATTCTTATGGTATCATTTCCCATTTCGGTTGGGTCAATGTATACCATTTCCATTCCATCTTTATTTTTATTACTGAACAGCTTTTTTGCAGGAGCTAGCAATAATGGCTTAGGCTGAACAATTGTAATAACAGAATCTGTTTTAGAAGCGGATACAACTTCTTTTACAGGTTCTTCGTTTACGGGTTCATTTTTTTGAAGGATGGATGAATCTTTCACAACATTTGCAAGCATCTTTGAAAAAGGATTGCTTTCAATATTTTTAGAAACAGTCTCAGGAGCATTTTCGCCTGCTCCCATTAGAACTGTAAAAGACTGCAGATTAAAAAGACCCCATCCTTTTTCACCAAAATTTTTTAAAAGAAAGCCCTCATTATTATTGTTAATTGCAATTTGAAAATTCTCTTCAGGGAATTCTTTCTTAGGGAACCCGACACTGAACTTGTAATTCCCATCTGTTAATTTTGGAAGAATTAAATATCCCGTTGACGATGAGCTCAGCACTTTATTATTCAGTTTAACATAAAAGGGCTGGCCGTTTTCTGTTTGCAAATAAATGAAATGAGGCTGCTGCGCCTGGGCAAAAAGTGCAGAACCTATAATAAAAAGAGAGACACCCAAACGTTTTAAAGTAGCAATAAACATATTCAGCAAATCTATTTAATAAAACAATAAATTTTGCCATCTATCCAAATTTTGATTTCTTTTTACAATATCCGCTTACTTTTGCCGCCATTAAAATTTTAATATGAAGAAATTTTTCATTGCACTTGTCTTAACTGGTTTTTTTGGGGTAGCTATGGCCCAGGATGATGAACAGCCACAGGATACTGCCTGGAAACATATATATAGGGCAACAGCTACCCGCATTAATGACCTCGTTCATACAAAGCTTGATGTTAGCTTCGACTATGATAAAGCCTGGATGTATGGAAAAGAATGGGTGACCCTTCATCCTCATTTTTATGCCACAGATTCTTTAACGTTAGACGCGAAAGGAATGGAAATAAAAGAAATTGCTTTGATGAAAGGCAATTCAAAAGTTCCCTTGAAATATTCTTACGACAGCTTGCAATTAAGAGTTACACTTGATAAGGTATACAAAAAAGGAGAAAATTATACTGTTTACATCAACTACGTTTCAAAGCCAAACGAACTGAAAGAACAAGGCAGCGCTGCTATTACAGATGCCAAAGGTTTGTATTTTATTAATCCAAAAGGTGAAGATAAAGACAAGCCCATCCAAATATGGACACAGGGCGAAACTGAATCTAACAGTGCGTGGTTTCCTACAATAGATAAGCCAAATCAAAAGACAACCGATGAAATTTATATGACTGTTCCTTCGAAATATGTAACGTTAAGCAACGGCGTTTTGAAGAGCCAAAAGAAAAATGCCGACGGCACAAGAACAGATTACTGGAAGATGGATCTTCCCCATGCTCCTTACTTATTTTTTATGGGCGTGGGTGACTATGTAATTGTAAAAGATCATTACAAAAAAATGCCGGTTGATTACTATGTTGAAAAAGAATACGCTCCTTTTGCTAAAAAAATATTTGGCGAAACTCCTGCTATGATTGGCTTTTATGAAAAAATTACCGGGGTTCCCTATGCGTGGCCAAAGTATGACCAGATAGTGGGAAGAGACTATGTGAGCGGAGCAATGGAAAATACTACAGCCACATTACACCAGGAAAGCGCTTACCAAAACGGCAGGCAATTAGTAGATGGAAACATTTGGGAAGATGTTATTGCCCATGAACTTTTTCACCAATGGTTTGGAGATTTGGTTACAACAGAAAGCTGGAGCAACATCACTTTAAATGAATCATTTGCTGATTATAGTGAAACACTTTGGGATACTTACCGCCATGGTAAAGATGCTGGTGATGAGCATATCGAAGAAAACCGGGAAGCCTATCTCCGCAATCCTGCCGATGAATCAAAACCTCTTGTAAGGTTTTATTACAAAGACAAAGAAGATGTATTTGACCAGGTCAGCTATCCTAAAGGTGGTGCCATATTACACATGCTTCATATTTATGTTGGCGACAGTGCATTTTTCAAATCATTAAATCTTTATTTAAATACCTATAAATTTAAAAGCGCCGAAGCTCAACAATTGAGGCTTGCTTTTGAAGAAGTAACCGGACAGGATCTAAACTGGTTCTGGAATGAATGGTATTATGGAAGCGGGCAACCGGATCTTACTATTAATTATGATTACAGCAATAAAACAGCCCGTGTTATTATCGAACAAACTCAAACGCCAGGAACAATTTTTAAACTTCCATTGGCAATTGATGTATATAACGGAGGAGCAAACAAAAAGAGATATAACGTTTGGGTAAATGATAAAATAGATACATTCTATTTTCCGAGCGATACAAAACCATCCTTAATAAATGTAGATGCTGATAAAGTTCTGCTTGCAAAGAAAACCGATAATAAAACTGCTGATGAATTTGAACAGCAGTATAAATATGCAGGCAGTTATATGGATCGTAAAGAAGCCCTCGAATATTTTGCTGATAAAAAATCAAGCAATCTTGCAATAGGTTTGAATGATAAATATCATGGTTTAAGATTATTTACATTACAAAAGATTGACCAGGCAAAAGGTTATACAGTTCCTGCTGTTTTAAATGTGATAGAACAAATTGCTGATAAGGACCCGGATAAATTAGTACAGGCAAAAGCTCTTGATATTCTCGTAAAATTGAACGACAAAAAATATGAGGCATTGTTTACAAAATATGTAAATGATTCTTCTTATTCTGTTTCAGGTGCAGCGCTCGATGGACTTAGTAAACTTGAACCTGAGCAGGCATACACCCTTGCAAAAAAATATAGTACAGATGCAAGAGGAAAATTAGGAAGTGCGGTAACAAAAATTTTGATGGCCAATGCAACCGAAGATGATTTTAATACCATATTTGAAAATTATAAAAACTCTCCTTTATCGCAATCCAAAATACAGGAAACAATTTCTTTTGGTAATTATCTTGCCAGTGTAAAGAATGCAGAGAATGTTAGAAAAGGCGTAGACGAAATTATGAGCGTAAGGAACCAGGTACCTGAACAATACAGGCACTTTGTTGACCCGGGAATTAAACAAACTTTCAATAAAATAAGTGAAGCAAAACGCTCAGAAGGAAATACTCAATTAGCAGATTATATCGATGGGCTTTTGAAATAAAAAACAATCTTAATTAAATAAAAAGGCGGGAAAATAAATCCTGCCTTTTTTTTATTTTATATTTCAAAACTTAATTACCAACCCCCACTCGCTCCGCCGCCGCCGCCGCTTCCGCCGCCGAAGCCTCCAAATCCGCCGCCGCCTCCAAAACCTCCGCCACCAAAGCCTCCACCACCTCTTCCGCTTCCGCCGCCGCCAAATCCTCCACCTAACAAATTACCCATGAGAAACCAGGGCAAACCACCGAGGCCTGTTGAACCCTTCCTGCTCATATAAGAGCCACCGCCTCCACCGCCTCTGAAAAAAGATAACAAGACAACGAAAAGTATAACGAGAATAAAAATGGTTTTAAATGACGGGCCGCCTTTTTTACCAGATGGAGTTGCTTTATATTCTCCTGCAGCAGCCTGGATTACCGCATCTACAGCATTATCAAAACCCCGGTAATAATCATTGCTCTTAAAAGCAGGTATCATTTTATCATCAATAATTTCTTTTGCAGTAACGTCGGGAATTACCCCCTCCATACCATATCCCGTTTCAATCCTTGCTTTATGATCTTCTTTAGAAACAAGTATTAGTACACCGTTATTTTTATCTTTTGTTCCAATACCCCAACCCCTTAAATATTGCAAAGCCACCTCTGCAATATCATTACCATTTAAATTTTGAACGGTTATAATAACTATTGCTGAGGAAGTACTATCGTTGTACGCATCCAGCTTTTGCTCTAATGCATCCCGCTGAAATGGCTCAAGCATACTGCCAAAATCATTTACAGCTTTCGGCGGACTTGGCCTTGGCTCTATATTTTGAGCCATCCCAACATGAAAGCACAAAACAAAAAAAAGTACAATAATTTTTTTCATGAATAATAATTGCGGGTACTATTTACCAAAAATGATCTCGTCCGGCAGTTCATTTTTATCAGTATTGTTATCGTAAGGAAAATTATTTTTTAAAGCTTCTCCTATTTTTTGAACGCATTCTTTAATACCCAACGCGTAATTTTCTTTATTGAAAAAAACGAGAATATGACTCACCACATCTTTCCAGAATTGCTCGCCAACGGCCTCGTGGATGCCACTATCAGCAAATATGGCTAACTGTTTATCCTTCAAAGCAACATAGAACAACACGCCATTTCTTAGCTTGGTATTTTCCATTTTAAGATTAGCAAAGATCTCCTTTGCCCTGTCAATGGGATCAATAAAGCGGCATTTATTTTCTATAAATACCCGCATCTCTCCACTCGTTTCCCTTTCAGCATCACGAATAGACTGGACAATCAAATCATTTTCTTCTTTGGAAAAAAAAGGTTTCTTTTTAAAAAATGGGCGCATTTATTTCCCGATTTATTTTATATCAAAATTTATATCAGGATTTTTTTCACTTCCAACATCAGCTTTATAATAAGCTCTTACATGATAACCCAGGATGCCGGCAAATATATTATTAGGGAATAATCTTACTTTAAGATTATAGCTATTTACAGCTGTGTTATAATCCCTGCGGGCTACATTTATGCGGTTTTCAGTTCCTTCAATCTGCGCCTGAAAGTCTTGAAATGCCTTTGTGGTTTTAAGATCCGGATAGGCTTCTGCAACGGCCATTAACCGGCTGAATGAACCCTGCAACTGAGCCTGCGCCTGTTGATATTGCTGTAAGCTTGTTGAGTCGTTTATATCGACGTGAACGGAAGTTGCCTTTGACCTTGCTTCTATAACGGCTGTTAACGTTGATTTTTCGAAATTGGCAGAGCCCTGGATAGTTTTTACAACACTGCTATATAAATCGGTCCGGCGTTGATAGTTTGTTTCAACATTACTCCAGGCAGTTTGAACATTCTGGTCGGCTGTTGCTAATCCTCGTTGCTGGTTGCATCCCCAAAAAAAGAGAATAACAATTATTGCAAGAATAACTAAGAGAACAGGACTACGTTTCATTTTATAAAAATTTAATTTATCAAAAGTATAGTTTCTCAAACCGAATACCAAAGAGTCCTGAACTGCTAATTTGTCTATTTGTTATTTAATTAAAAATAATTAAGACTGAATGGCTGCTATTCCGGGAAGTATCTTTCCTTCAAAATATTCCAACAGCGCACCGCCTCCGGTTGATACATAACTTACTTTATCTGCAAGCTTAAATTCATTTACGGCTGCAACACTATCACCACCACCCACAAGGCTAAACGCACCGTTAGTAGTGGCTTCTGCAACGGCTTCTGCAATAATCTTTGTACCGTGCTGAAATTTTTCCATTTCAAAAACGCCCATTGGTCCGTTCCATAAAATCGTTTTGGAATGATGAATAACTTTCTGAAATGTTTCGCAAGCTATTTCGCCAATATCAAGGCCCATCCATCCATCAGGAATATTATTGCTTAATGCACCGGACACACTCGCTGCAGCATCAAACTTATCAGCAATAATAGAATCAGCAGGCAAATGAATACAAACGCCTTTTTCTTCAGCCTTTTTTAATAATTCATTTGCTTTGTCTAACCTGTCATCTTCACAAAGAGAATTGCCTATTTTGCCCCCCATAGCCTTCATAAAAGTATAAGCCATTCCACCGCCAATTATTATATCTGTTGCTCTTTCCAATAAGTTTTCAATAATGAGAATTTTATCTGAAACCTTAGCACCACCTATAATTGCAAGGAATGGCTTCTCAGATTTATGCATCACTTTTTCTGCACTTGCAACTTCTGCTTCCATGAGTAATCCAAACATTTTTTTATCGCCCGGGAAAAATTTTGCAATAACCGCCGTTGAAGCGTGAGCCCTGTGTGCTGTACCAAAAGCATCGTTCACATATACATCGCCCAGCTTACTTAGTTTTTCTGCAAAAGCTTCATCACCTTTTTCTTCTTCTTTGTAAAAACGAAGATTTTCCAATAATAAAACTTCGCCCGGCTGCAGGGCCTTGGATTTTGCTAAAGCGTCGGCACCAATGCAATCATCTGCAAATAAAATTTTTGTATCACCCAAAAGTTCCTGCAAATGATGTACAAGATGTTTCAATGAATATTTGTCCGTAGGTCCATCTTTTGGCCTGCCCAAGTGCGACATTAAAATAACACTTCCACCATCATTAAGAATCTTTTTTATAGTTGGAACAGCAGCGCGCATTCGGTTGTCATCAGTAATGCGATAGTCTTTATCGAGTGGAACATTAAAGTCTACCCTTATTAAGGCCTTTTCATTTTTAAAATTATGTTCTGAAAATTTTGACATGCATATACTTTTTTAAAAATCTTATTAATTGATAATAAGATTTACTTGTAGAAAAATTATTTATGGATTTCAAAAGTATATAAAAACCTTGAGGATGAAATATCCAGAATTTCAACATAGTTAAAAGAATTTTTGTTTAAAAAAAAGATTTGTTCATATAGATGAAACCCTACTATATTTGTGGGGTAAATAATGAAAGATTCTACTATCATATTTCTCCAACCTTATGTACCCACAGGTATGATTATGTGCGGACGCTGTATGCCGTAAGGCATTCTATATTCAATATTATCCATTCGGGGCATTGCCTTATACATCTTAAAATCTATTTTTCATTTATAAATATTAATTATGAGCAATCAACATTTTGAAACTTTGCAGGTACATGCAGGCCAGGAAGCAGATCCAACAACGGGATCACGTGCTGTACCTATTTACCAAACAACCTCTTTTGTTTTTAAAAATTCGGAACATGGGGCAAATCTTTTTGCACTAAAGGAATTCGGTAATATTTATACACGTATCATGAATCCAACAACCGATGTTTTTGAAAAACGCGTGGCTGCATTAGAAGGAGGTGTGGCTGGTTTAGCGGTTGCTTCAGGACAGGCATCTCAATTTATCGCCTTAAATAATATTCTGCAGGCAGGCGAAAATTTTATTACATCATCATCTCTATACGGAGGCACTTATAATCAATTTAAAGTATCATTTAAACGGCTTGGTATTGAAGCACGTTTTGCAAATGTCGACGATCCCACAAGCTTTGAAAACCTGATTGATGAAAACACAAAAGCACTCTACGTTGAAACTATAGGCAATCCTGGCTACAACATTCCAGACTTTGAAAAAATTTCAGCAATTGCTCAAAAGCATGATCTTCCCTTAATTGTTGATAATACTTTTGCTACCGCAGGATATTTATTTCGCCCGCTCGAACATGGTGCACATATAGTTGTGCAGGCCGCCACTAAGTGGATCGGTGGACATGGTAACAGTATTGGAGGAATTATTGTTGATGGTGGGAATTATAATTGGGGCAACGGAAAATTTCCTCAATTTACAGAACCATCAGAAGGTTATCATGGCTTGGTTTTTAATGATGTATTTGGAAGTGCAGGTCCTTTTGGAAACATCCAATTTATTATACGTGCCCGTGTGGAAGGGTTACGCGATTTTGGACCAGCTTTATCTCCTTTTAATTCATTCTTATTTTTACAAGGGCTGGAAACTCTTTCTCTTCGTGTGCAGCGGCATGTTGATAACGCACTTGAACTGGCGAGATGGCTTGAGAAACACGCACGGGTAGAGTCAGTAAATTATCCCGGGTTAGAAAGCAGTCCCTATCATCAAAACGCAAAAAAATATCTCAAAAACGGTTTTGGCGCAGTATTATCTTTTGAAATAAAAGGTGGTAAAGAAAATGCGATCAAGTTTGTAGATAACCTACAATTAATAAGCCATCTTGCTAACGTTGGAGATACTAAAACGCTTATCATTCAACCCTCAGCAACAACACATCAACAATTAAGTGATGACGAACAAAAAGCAGCCGGAGTTACTCCTGGCGGTCTTCGCATTTCCGTAGGCATTGAACATATAGATGATATTAAGGCTGATATTGAACAGGCGTTTAATAAGATTTTTTAAAAGAATGAGTTAATTAATTTTTTGAAGCTGGTAATTATTTTACAACATTTTCCTGTCGGCATATTTGCTGGCAGGCTATGTTGTACATTTGCATTTTTTTAAAATATTTGAATACTTTATTTTGTCGTACAGCATTTACAAGTCCGATCAACCCTTTGCGCTGGAATCAGGGAATATTTTACAGGGTTATCATTTAGCATATACTACCTATGGTTCGCTTAATGCTGCAAAAGATAATGTAGTCTGGATTTTTCATGCGCTTACTGCTAACAGCGAGCCCGTTGAATGGTGGCCAGGACTTGTGGGTGATGGAAAATTATTTGACCCTGAGAAGTATTTTATCATTTGCGTTAATATGCCAGGTAGTTGCTATGGAAGCATTGGACCGCTGGATATAAATAAGGAAACGGGAAAGACTTTTTATCACGATTTTCCCTTTTTTACGCCACGGGATATGATTCGTTCTTACCAGCCGTTGAAAGATTATTTAGGAATAGATAAAATTAAAATAGGCATTGGAGGTTCAATGGGTGGTCAGCAGTTATTGGAATGGGCCATTGAAGAGCCCGGCCTGTTTGAATACATTTTTCCCGTAGCAACCAATGCAATTCACTCGGCATGGGGAGTAGCTTTTAATGCTTCGCAACGTATGTGCATAGACGCAGATGAAACATGGAAACAAAGAAACAAAAATGCCGGCATGAAAGGAATGAAAGCAGCCCGGAGCATTGCATTAATTTCTTACAGGCATTACGAAACATATCATGCAAGCCAGAGCGGCCATGAAAACGAAAGAATTGAAAATTTTAAAAGCGAGTCTTATCAAAAATACCAGGGAGAAAAATTAGCAAAAAGATTTAACGCTTTTAGTTACTATGTTTTGAGTAAAGGAATGGACTCTCACAATGTTGGCCGAGGCAGAGGAGGTGTTGAAATTGCCTTACATGAGATTAAGGCGAAAACCCTGGCAATAGGAATTGAAACGGATATTCTTTTCCCGGTAGCTGAGCAAAAGTTTATCGCTGCAAATATTCCTAACGGAAAATTTGTTGCGATAAATTCTTTATACGGTCACGATGGTTTTTTATTGGAGGCTGAACAAATCCAACATATCATCAGCAATTTTCTTGCGGCTACGAAACAAACTAAAATTTTGAATTAATAAACCTTTTATAAAATGACAGCACACCGCAGATTAACTATCGGATTATTTGGATTTGGTGTAGTAGGTGAAGGCTTATATAAAGTATTGCACCAGACATCTTCTTTAAATGCAACTATTAAAAAGATATGCATTAAAGATGCTCACAAAAAAAGAAATGCGCCGGCAGAACTATTTACTACGGACCGGGATGAATTATTGAACGATGAAACCATAAATGTAATTGTAGAAGTTATCAATGAATCAGAACCAGCATTTGAAATTGTTTCAAAAGCATTAACCAATGGTAAGGCAGTAGTAAGCGCCAGTAAAAAAATGATTGCTGAGCATTTGCCGCAAATATTGCAATTGCAGCAGGAAACCGGCATGCCATTTCTTTGTGAATCTTCTGCGTGTGCGTCCATCCCCGTTATACGAAATCTTGAAGAATATTATGATAATGACCTGTTGCATTCTATGCGTGCCATTGTAAATGGTTCTACCAATTATATTCTCACCAAAATGTTTGAAGATAAACTGGATTTTAAAACCGCATTGCTACAGGCCCAGCAATTGGGCTTTGCTGAAGCCAATCCAACATTGGATGTGGATGGCTGGGATGCCGTTAATAAATGGGTTATTTTATTATGCCACGCTTATGGCATTGTTGCCACCACCGATAATATTTTATTTACCGGGATTCAACATGTAAATGAAAATGATGCCAACGTGGGCAGGGAAAAAAATTACGAAATAAGATTAGTGGCCCAGGCAAAAAAATTAGAGAATGGAAAAATTGCCGCATTTGTAATGCCGCAATTTGTGAAACAGGACGATCATCTTTCATTCGTAAAAAATGAATATAATGGTGTTGTTATTGAAAGCTCTTTTGCGGATAAACAATTTTTTTATGGCAAAGGCGCCGGCAGTTTTCCAACGGCTTCCGCAGTATTGAGCGATATTTCCGCGCTACGTTACGACTATAAATATGAATACAAAAAGCTGTACCATCATACACCTAATCAGCTTACCACCGATTTTTATATTCGCATTTATGTGAGTTTTGATGAATGGAGCTTTATTCCCCGCGAAAAATTTGAATGGATAGAAGAATGGCATGCACAGGAAGACAGAAAATATTTAATAGCGGTGATACATTTTAATCATCTTACAGAAAATGATTGGTGGAAGAAAAATAACACATCAATTATTTTAACGCCTGATGCAATTATTGAAGATATGGAATTAAGGAAATTAAAAAAGAAAAGTTTGGAACTCGCAGGTATTAGTTGATAAGATTTGAAACTATACTATTTGTCTAATAGATATCTTGATCGTGATAAAAATGCCTCTTAAAAAGAGGCATTTTTATTTTGTCGGGGCGGCAAGATGATTAAAAAATTCGTAAACACTTGATTATTGATTAAATACGCTTATATCAATGAACGTGTAACCTAGCTGGTAACGGATATGAAAATTAATAATTTATCAACAATAAGCACATCTTTAATTGATCCATACCCATTACCTAGATTAATCTCATTCGATATCCGACCAATAATTGTCTTATGCAAAAGCATTCAAACCACAAGATCAATCATAGTCGGTTGTTAAAAAATCCTCTCTCATTGGGCTAAATACATCGATCAGCATACCGGGTTCCAAACATATTACGCCGTGTACTATGTTGGGTGCCACATAGTATCCGTCGCCGCTCTTAATTAGTTTCTTTTCGTTATTAATAGTCATTTCAAATACACCACTTTCCACATAAGTAACTTGCGAATGGAAATGCTGATGCAACTGGCCTACCGCATTCTTTTCAAACTTAACCTTTACCATCATAATTTTATTATCGTACCCATACAGTTGTCTTTGAATTCCATTCCCTAGGTTTTCCCATGGTATTGCATTTTCAATCTGGAATAGTTCGCCTGTTAACATATATTCTTCAATTTTTTTTATTTATAAATATTGTTTATGCGAAAAGGTTAAAATCAAATTCCACACGTGTCAATTTAGAAAATGGCGTTCCTGCGATTTTAATTTGGTAATTTTTCTAAACTGCTAACAACTTGAATGAAAACATTACAACCAATCAATCAATACCGGGCGTTCCAGTTCGGTCTTAAAATTTTCAAGATACTCAAACCACTCTTTTGAGCTGGTGATCATCCCTGCTTTATCCCAGGTAGCTCCGGTATAATACACTAATGGTTTTTTTGATTCAGTCTTTATTATTGTAAGCAAATGGTGATGACTTACATTCATCTGCAGAACCGGCTCTAAAATCACCGAACCTATTCCCAATGAGCCATCCTTTCCATGCTGCGGTTCCCAATATCCCATGATACCATCTCTCTCATTCAATAACATCGTGCCGTTACCCGCATGTTCAACGATACCTATCGCAACTGGCAGTTCTCTTTTATCTTTAAAAGAATAAACTGTTTCTATTTTGTTTAATTGTGACCCCGCATCCAATGAAATAATTTTATATTCATCTACTATTTTCCCGTCAACATTCCAATCATTATAATCCAATTGAAAAGTGCTTCTTAAAGGGCCATTATCAAGTATTTTATATTTCCTGAAGTTTTTAGAATAGTAAATAGAATCCTTAACATAAGGGGCACTGCTGCCTGCCCCCAGACTAAAACCTACTTCATAAAAATCCAGGCCTTCGCCGTGATCTACGTGATAATCAGCCGTCTTATACCACTTGTTAATGATAAGCGCGGGAGTGCGCTTAGCCCAGACATCTTGTCCATATGCATTCTCATTTGTCTTTTCCAAAGCAGCACCATACACCCGGAAAGCAATACGATCATTCTCCCATGCGAAATCATCATACCGCTCAGGGACAAAACGGGCATATGTTTTTATTTTAAATTCCGACGGATCTTCAGCGGCCGTTTCTGCATATAATTTTGAACCGGGCGAAAGGCTTACCTGTATTAAAACGTTCACAGGAATCTTATTTCCCCTGTATTCTAATTGGAAGGGAATCTCTTCACCTGTCAGCGAATTGAAGATTTTAAACTTTTTATTTTTATCCGATTTCGTTTTTGATATAAATTCATTATAAGGTACTGCTATCACTTCTTCTTTCCTGTGTAAACCTGTTTTGTTATGTAATGATAAAATAGCACTGTTTTGAGATTGCCTTAAAAGCAAATCGATCATCTCAGAACCGGCCAGAAGGAATGCGCCAGTTCCATACACTTCTGTACTATTACTGTCAACGGAATCCGGCTGGGCACCTATCGGCTGCACATTCCCCAATTTACCGTCACTATGTACCGAAGACACTAAGGCAGCCCACGCTTTTTCAATAACCGGATCGAATTCCTTGCCTGGCAGCAAGCCATGATTAACTCCATAAGCAAGGGCATAACAATAAAATCCGGTTCCGCTGGTTTCTTTTACCGGGTAACTGGCTGCATCCAGCAATGAAGCATGCCAGCTTCCATCATCACTTTGCAACGAAGCAATTTGCTGTGCCATCCTTTTGTATAAGGAAATAAAACGGGGACGATCAGGATAATCTGCAGGCATATTTTCCAGCATTCGTACCAATCCACCCATCACCCATCCGTTGCCTCTTGACCAAAACATTTTTCTGCCATTGGGTTCCTTCTTATCGAAATACCTGCTATCACGAAAGTAGAGGCTCTCGGAAGAATCGAATAGATAGTCAGTAGTTTTCCACCATAGTTTTGAGGCAATATCCAAATATTGCGTGTTGCCAGTGGCCGTTGAAAGATATGCCAAAGCCGGAGGGCCCATAAACAAAGCGTCGCACCACGCCCATTCCCGGAGATGAACATTATTTTTCCATTCAAGTGATTCAGTATGAGGGAAAGCAACAATTGTGTCTGCCAATCCACGAAACTGAGCGATCATCTTTGGCTCACGATATAGTGAATACATTTGTGAAAACATTTGGCCCACACAATAGTCATCCGCCATAGCTCTTCGTGGCCCTGGGTTCCAGTCGATTGCTTCACCGATATTGTACATAGCCTTGCTGTATTTTGAATCGTTGGCGATTTCATTCAACGCCATGAAACCCGCATAGGCGGCACCGTTAGTCCAATCGTATATTGGATGGCGCATCCCTTCTTTTTGCCATGTTTCCAATTGCCAGTCTGCTACCTTTTCCATTATTTTCAATGTAGAATCAGCACGGAAATTACTTTGTGCGATTGATGTTTTATGAAAGATTGTTGTTACGAAAGCAATCAATAAAAAAGTTAATAGATATTTTTTCATTTATATAATTTTAAAAACCTACTCATTTCAAATCCTTTACTGGGCATACATCCATGTCTCCATAATCCAAATTTTCACCTGCCATGCCCCAGATAAAAGTATAATTAGATGTGCCTGCGCCCGCATGAATGGACCATTGGGGCGATATTACCGCTTGCTCATTTTGCATCCAGATATGTCTTGATTCCTGCGGCTGTCCCATAAAATGGCAAACAGATTGTCCTTCCGGAATTTCAAAATAGAAATATACTTCCATCCTACGGTCATGTGTATGCGCAGGCATGGTGTTCCATACGCTGCCTGTTTTCAATTCAGTCATACCCATTTGTAATTGACAGGTTCCTATTACGGACGCTACTAATAGCTTGCTGATCGTCCTTTGATTCGAGTTTTCCAAAGAACCTAACGTTACCGTTTCGGCTTCTTTTTTTGTAACCTTTTTAGTAGGATATTTCTGATGGGCTGGCGCAGAATTAACATAAAATTTTGCCGGATTTGATTTGTCTGAAGAAGAGAAAGTAACCTTCCTGGTTTCTTTCCCAATGTATAATGCTTCTTTTAGATCCAGCGTATACGATTCGCCGTCAGCTTCTACAGTACCCTTACCACCTACATTGATAATTCCAAGTTCTCTCCTTTCTAAAAAATAATCAGCTTTCAGATTACCAGGATTAGGAAGTTCGACTGCTTCATTAACGGGCATTATGCCACCGGTGATAAACCGGTCATAAAAAGATAATGTCAGTTGCACCGTGTCTTCTTTAAAAATTTTTTCGACTAAAAAATTGTCACGCAATTCGGATGTGTTCATTCTTGACACTTCTGCAGGACTGCATGCATTCCTGCTTTCAATATTTCCGCTCATTTTAAAACTTGTTTTTTTCGTTTATTAATAATTAAAATTAAATTTCATAATCCTCCAAAGCATCTATTTAAAAAGCCATTGTATCCTATAATTATTTTTCAATTAGTTTAATTGTTCTGTAATAGCTCTTCCCAGATCGCCATTTTTGGGAAATTCAATAGTGTATTTTTTACCATTAAGAGTAAATGATACCGCATTAAGTTTATGAGTAGGATCCGCTGTAGTCACAACCCATGTTTTACCATTTTTTTCAAACATGTATAAACCTGCCTGGTCGAAACTTATTACACCAAGCCCTGCTATTGATAACCGGGCTGGATTATAAATAACAAACATATTTATTTTCTTATCGTTGGAAGTTATAATTTGTGCGTCGCTACTATTTTCCATCACCGTAAAAGAAGGTTTGTAATGTGTAACGTCATCTAAGGTAACTGCCGGTAATATTATATAAGAGTAGGACTCATGCTGCGGTCTCCTGCCCTGTTCTGCTTCAAGGCTGAACATTCCTGCAGAACAATTTTCGGGGGGATAAATTTTAGCAATATCATTCCAGTCACCATACTGTGTTTTGTCCGACAACGTAATCTTCATTTTCTGTAAAGGATAATAAGCAACTTCATTATGATAAACCCATTGTACTGTATTGCTGCTGATTTGCGACTCCGGTAACATTTTCTTTACGCTTCCCTCGAAATAATAAACATCACCTTTTAAAAAAGTTTGATTTAACGCAGTAGAAACCAAATCACTCTTATTGGATGTTATATCAGCGCCCAGGCAAACCATTACATTATCAATAAAAAACCATGCCTTCTTAGCCGTTAAGGAATCTCTTACCAGGTGAAAAGCCGTAATGCCATTTGGTCCTTTTGAAAGCCCCCCGGTAAAGTCATTATCATTTCTATAACCCGCAATAGTCAATACTTTGAGAGGTTCATCGCTTTGATAGCAGGTAACTCCCGGAAGTTTTCGCCAGTTCCAAACCGGGAATATATTATTGTATTCGTTTCCATCTACCAGAATACAGGTGACCCCATCTGCAGCATAGTAACCTTTTAAGTTTTCACTATTTAGAGCTTCCGCACCTTTGACCCTTTCTGATGACATTTTTATAGATGAAAACCAAACGGGCGACCGATGTACCGTCATGTCTGAACGCCAAAAATGCTTGTCGCCATTGAAGAAAGGCTCTGCAGACTGAGAGAAATTCCGTGATATGAAATCGAGATAAATTTGCTTATGTCCGGGATCAATTACTATCAAATCCGCGGCGGCATAACCTGTCGCAAGAGCCTTATTTAACTGAGCACCTTTAAAAAACTGGCGGCCTAAAGAATTGACATCGAAATAGCCTTTCCAGTTAACCCAGTTATAGCCATTGTAAAACAATTCCCGCAGAATGGTTTTTTGTTGTTCATCAAAAGCAAAGGGTGTTCCGTCAAAAGTTCTGCCCCAAAAAGCCATTCCTGTTATAAAAGCCAATCCATAATTGCCAAATTGCTGCTGGGGACCATGTTGATGAAAACTGAAATCGGGCTGAATGCCTTCTTCATTACTAATTTTAATTTCAGAAGCAATAGTATCACGAGCCTGTTGCGCCAGCCTGGTATCGTTCGTTAATACCGCTTTAAAGAAAACATTACCGGCTAACCATACTTTATTTTGTCCTGTCATTCTGAAACCCGCCTTGTTTAAAACATTGACAGCAGCATTAATTTCAGATTCGGAAAGCTCATCTTTAAGCATAACGAAAGCAGGACCTAATGTTTTGGGACCGCCTATTTCATTATACCACCAGTTAGGACAGATTAATTTAGCCTGGAACCAGAACCCCATTGCTTTATGCACTACCATGCTTAAATTCTTGTCTTTATATAATTTAGAATCAGGATCCTCATAAAGTTTTGTCAGAAAAAGAATTCTTTCAGCATGCTTTGCCGGATCCCAACCCGATCTTTTATTGTCTTTATAATTGATATCCGGCCATGAACCGTCGGCATTTATGGAGTTGATATATTTATCTATCAAATGCTGATCAGCATTTTTCTTTTGATAAACTTCGAGTGTTACCTGGTCGGACGCCGCAGTATCGCGGTGCAGTTTTTCCACTATGGCTTTTAAATCATTATCCCCGGATTTCTTCATGAGATAATAATCTTCTATGTTTCTTTTCAGCGTTGAGAATGTTTGATCCTGTGCAAAAGAAGCAGCGGTAATACCTGCCATAATTACCACGACGTAATATTTTATATATTTCACTATATAGGTTTTTGGCTAATAATTTGAAATTATATTACTTATTATAATTATTGTTGTTCTCTTCATAACTAAAATTACTGCATAGTATTTTCAAGCTTTATCTTCACCGGGTTCATTATTACCTTTTATCGCTTATATAAAAATTAAATATTTTACTTTATAATTTTCACCCTAAAATTTTATTCAACCAGAGGGCATTTCTTTCTTTAATTATAATTTAATGGATGAAGGAGATTATTTATAACGGCTACGATTAAACGCTTTCTAAATTCAAATAAAAAATAAACTAGCCATACACATTTTGCGACTCTCATCATTCCAAAGATGACAGCCGCACCTTGATGGTTCCTTTTTTATCCGGGAAAATGTAAGCCGGAATTCGAATCTCCACTCTTTTAAGGTTTTCAATCTTCTTATCTAATTTCAAAGGTGGCGGATCCATCATGATGGTTGACACTCTCACATTATCCGGTGAAAGAATTTTAAGAGCCAGTTGTTTGCCATCCTGTTTAAGGATTGCGCCATCCGCGGAGGGAATCACTTCAGCCGTTGTCATAATAGCCCAGGTAAGCAATTTTGTCGAATCACCCAGTTGCAACTGGTCTTCAATTGTTATTGAATGATCACTGTCTTTAATAAATTTTCGATGAGCAGCTTTCAAATGTCCCTCATAAATTTGCGACATGTCTATTGAAGCTTCAGGATTATTGCCTGCTCTAAAATCAACAATGGGAGCATAGCCTTTTACATTGAACAAGGCATCATCGATTGTGAGCGTACTATGCCCGAAATTACCTTTCGTCAAAAGCGTCCATCGCTGACAATTCTGGCACATGTCCCACAAGTTAAATCCTGCGTGTTCCAAATCGTTGTAGTCTTGTGTGCCGGGATCAACCACCCATCTCACGCCGTTAAGTTCAAAAACAAAACTCCCGGCATCCATATTTCCATGATTATTGGAAGCGCTTCCTCCCTTACCTCCAAAATAATAATTTTCCGGATCGTCTTTCTTTCCCCGAAATATAACAACAGGATTTGGGCCGTCGCCTTTCCAGGCTAGAGGGAGATCGGTAGAATCTTTAGGTTGAAACTCTGACAGCCATATCAATCCGGGGCCTGCCAGGCGAGGCAACTTGCCCATGGCCGGCGGTGATTGCATAAATTTTTCTTTCTCGAGGTAAATCGGGTTGCCGGTCTCTTTAGCGAACCAGGCCAAGGTAACGTCTCCATCGTTGCCCGGTTTATCACCGCAATCAGAAAAATTGAAATACCAACCAGAAGGCGCAACGCTTAGCAGCCTGAAATTGGCGCTTTCAATAAAGGAAGGATAATTAGCGATTCCAAAATCAGTTCCAAAAGCACTTTCTAACATAGATGAAGTGGTAACAGAAAAGCTGGTGCCATATCCCCAGTAAGTGGCTCCTTCAGGATAAACGCCATCAGGGCTGTATTGTTTTAAAGCATTGGGCATTCCTTCCAATGCACGGCTGATTGTTTTAGCTGCCAGCTCAGGATTTTTATCAGCAATAACAATTGCCGCGGCAATCATGCCGCCATTACAAACCTGGTTCCAGTTATGAGGCGCTGTAACCCATGATGGCTGCTGGTTTTCATTAAAGCTTGGTTTTATTCCTTTTTCTATAAGTGAATTCTTCGCCAGTTCAACGGTGGCTTTAGGTAATGCATTACCCGTCCAATCTACGGCGATTGCTACTGCCAAAGACAATTCGGCAACATCTAGAAAGTGTGCAGGATGCCAGTCGGAAAAATTGCAGACTGCTATTAACTCATCATTGATTCGTTTCAGTATTTTAGGGTCTTTTTCCATCCGGTAAACCATTGACAGAATAGTCATCCTGTATAACATTTCCCGGGAAGTCGCCAGTAATCTTCGCCCAATTAATGTTCGTGTAAGCAACGGCTTCGTAAGAATATCCGCCGCATTCAGTTTTATAGCCTCATAATAGTTTTTTACCAGGGGATCAATTTTAATTTTCTTTTTAAGATTTATCTCAATAGCCGGCGTAAGAATCAGGCGGGGAGACGATTTTTTTAATTTGGACTTAATGTACTGAACCGTAATTGGATTGTTGAGTTTAACCATTTCATCACCACTTTTTACATGTTCCTGGGCTTGTATTTTTGAAATAAATATGAAACTAATGAAAGCCAGGAAAACAATATTATTTCTCATTTATTAAGATTATTAGTTTTGAATATATCGAAATGAAATGTACATGATTCAGATGTCATTTTTTATTTATGAATTTTATATGTAATTGAATGATTAAGACTGTGATCTTTAGCCGTCAATAATATGCGCCAAATATCCCTGCCATCCCAGGAGTGCTTTAAACCCTCATCCTCCGGTGTTACAAGGGCCATTTTTTCTTCACTGATATTCCAGAAAGTGGCATTATAGTCTAAATAAACTCTTGTTTGATCAGGCAGATTGAAAACAATTTTTCCTGGCGTGGTAATATCTGCATCACATACAGACATTAAAGTTTGAGTAAGATTGTTGAGATGCGAAACCATTGCATAACTATCATTAACTTCCACTACTCCTTTCTTCTTATCCATTTTTACGCGGCGTTTCCAACTCATAATACCTGCATCCGCAGGATAAGCATCTTTAATATTCATGCTTAATTGCGACGTATTTTTTGTTTGCTGATAGCTCACATCCGAAGCTGCATGTTGGCGTCCCTCTTTTTGTTCCACATTATTAATTGTGGGTAAATTATGGTAAGGCGATGTATTGAACCAAAGTTTGTACCTCTGTTTTGAGAATGTTCTGGCCGTATAAGTTCCTGATCCTATGTCAATAATTACGGGGTAACCATTTACATACACCATAAAATCTCCAACATCATTATGGTTGTGGCTTTCTCCATTGTTGCCTGCATGGGAAGCAACGAAAACCCTATTGCCGGAACGGGCTGCCATTAATTGCACATCGCTGTACCAAACATCTGTTGCAAGATCTTCTTTATACGGATAAGCTGCACATTCTTTTATTGCCTTAAGGTTATAAAGACTTCGTGGGCGCTGGAAACCTTCCAGGCCAAGGCCATTATTTCCATAAGTATGAAAAGCCCATGAGCCCATGTTCATCATATCTTTATTATTCACATCTTTGCCAAACCTGTAGATCAGCAATCCGTTTGCTTCTATCTCAGGATGAGCATCGGCAACATTAATAAAATACTTGCCGGCAATGTGGGTCTTATAAATATATGCTCCCATCTTTTCAATAAAAGGGTCCTTATAGATGTCGTATTTGCGGCCTGTGGCATCATAAAGTAAATTCAATGCATCATATACACTTGCTCCGGCCGCATTCCAATAACCGGGGCCTTCATCACAACCGCCGTCAGCACCCAGTCCGTTTATATATTGATTAATAATTCTGACAGCAATGTTCAATGCATGGGTTCTTTTAGCTTCATCTTTTTCTATTAACAAATCAGCAGTTATATAATTGGATGCAATCCATGGCGCCCAGTTATTTAGTTTAGCGTCGGGATTATCGCCGCCCATCCATCCATATTTTGCAGTGAGCATTGGCGTTAATATTCTCCTGTTAATTTCATAGCTTATTCGTGGGCGCAACAATTTGGAAACGGCATCTAATTTAGGGCCCACGAAGTAATCGGTCCAGGCCAACACAGCGCCGGTTTCTGCAGAGAACAGATCCACTATCGGGTCTTCTACATCGGGAAGTCCCGCTCCTGCTTTTTGAATACCCACATGAGCGCTTATCCCCCAAAAACTTTCTTCACAGATCGACCATATTCCATTTACTATCTGATCTATAAATCTTCCTTTTCCTTCCATTGATTCGGCCATCACCATGTCCCAAAGTTGATTTCGCTTTTGAAAAGAAATTTTCTCATAATTTGTGCGATTATTATTGCGTATAAATTCCAGCATTACTGTGGCAGGTATCTCTTGAAAATCTTCTTTCAATGCCTTCTCGCCATTCGTGATGATATGCGCTATTATGGAATCTGGTAATATCCTTTTCCACCCGCCTGGTGTTTGAGGAAATGGTTTAAATTCTTTCTGTGGAATAAGAGATTGAGTCAGGGGCTGTATAAACTCTGGTAAAAGATCGCGGTGAGTGATCTGCGCTTTTGTGCTTAATGCCCCCGAAATAGTAACTAAAAAAATAAAGTAGGTATAAAAGCGTCGAAAATAATTTCTCATAAAATTTGTTGTTAATAATCTCTATTCTTGAAGATTTAAAAAGTAATATGGGTTTAAAAAATTTACGCCAAACTCAAAAAATCGGTACCACAATATATCCGCACCTATTCAGTTACTTCACATCACATAGACGTAAGAAAAATGAATATTATTAGCCTTATTATATGAACTAACTTATGGCATAATCGAAAATAAAAATTCCAGTAAGAAATAAACTTTTTTAAAGCCATTATACAATCATTTACCCTTTCGGTTTTTCCAAATTTCGGCTATGCTTAGTCGTTAGCAATCATTTAAACAGCAATCATAAACTGTTACAAGAATATGGAGAATATTCAAAAACAACTTCCGTAAAATCATATTTATTTACGAAAACGTTGTCGGATGGCGCATGCCCAAAACTTTTATAATAGTTTGGTCGGCTACCGAATGACTGCGATATCATCTCATCCGAATAAAAATTTACGTAGGATCAGTCTTCAAAAAGCAAATGAATGAGCACATTGTTGTCAGGCGGTGTAATGCTATTTGTTTCAGTACGATACGACGGTTGTTTAAATTTATCAGCGGCGGTAATCAGCAGTGGATATAATTCAACATTATTGTATTTAACTATTTGCTTGTAATCCCATTTTTTTTCATCCAGAGCATAAGGTATTATCCAATCGAGAATAGTTTGTAATCCTGTGCCGTTCACATTCTTATAATGCCAAAGATCTACACCCGACTTTTCTGCAAGCGACGCAAGCGTAAATAGTGCATCCAGGTTGAAAGTACTATACCCAAGAGCATTTGTTCTTTCAAGTTCTAATGGCATTTTTCCTTCACTCGTTATTTGCCTATCAATTTCGTCTCTTCCCTCCTCCGATAATTTGAGTGCTTCCGATTTATTCCCTGTGAATAATGCATAATCTATGGCCTGAACCAGAAACCATGTCCCGTGATTGTTTTGTGCAGTGTGCTCGTCATTGCCATTTTTACTTGTAAGCATCCAGTTTAAAAATTGAGCATACCAATCTTGTAATGATTTCGTGTCTGAATTTGTCCACGCTTTTGAGTTAGCAAGAAGTCCGGCCGCGTCAGCGATACCGGTAAGGGAGCGGGTTTCAATAATGCCTATTCCTCGGCCATTATTTTTCCCGGGAATAGCTTGAGCATAGTCGAGGTTAGGGTTCATCTTAAAATCTTTATCAAAGAACCAGTGTTTCAACAAAGAAGCTGCTTTACCGGCATATTTTTCTTCTCCGGTTAAATAATACGCAAGCGATAAAATCTGTGTAGCGTTATCAAGATCTGATAAATATTTATGATCAGTAATTTTATAGATTTCAGGATTGCGTTCGCCATCTTTTCTCATGTAGGGTAAACCGTTAGGTTTAGTACTGTCATACCAAAAATATGGGGCGAGGCTCATATAATCATGTTTGTTACCGCTTGCAGGAACGAAACTTTTATCCGTTACAGAAATTAATTTCATGTCAAGTAATTCATCAGCCGGCTTTTTTAATTTATCAACTAATATTACCGTTTCCTGATCGCGTTGCTGTAATTTATTTTTTATTGTTTGCAAATGACTTCCGTTTAAGATAAACACGTTTGGTTGTGCACTTACATCTATCAATGTCAGTATAAAAAAGAGGTTCATCAAAAATCTAATTGCCATGTTACAGGTTTTAAAGTTTTTAAAATTTATTAAAATAATTTATAATTATAGAAGCGAGAACCTTATTAGTTGGCAGCAAAATCTAAAGTTGTTTTATTCAATATATGCCTTGTATAAACTTTGTAATCAAAGATTTGCCGATATAAATTTGCGCTTTTTTGTTGACGATAATTATCAATACAAAACTTATTATTGCGACAACGATTTCGTGAATATTTCTTTCCAATATGAAAATGATTTAAGGTTTTTTTAGTAGGTTCGTTTTGTCCTCCTTTTTTATACTACAAAACGATTGCTTATGTTACTAACTAATTTTGAAAGAATAAAAATTCCCTTATTTGCTTCGAAACTGATCTGTGTGTTAATCTTCATACCGCTATTGTCCTTAGCCCAAACGAAGACGATTTCAGGAACTGTAACAGATGAATCGGGGAATCCATTATCAAACATTTCAGTGGTTATTAAAAATGGCACCGGCGGAACGGCGACCGATGCAAAAGGCCACTACCAGTTGAACGCTTCAACTGGTTCGACGCTTGTTTTTACTTCTGTCAATTATGAAACGGTTAATATTTCTGTTGGTAACAAGAGTGTTTACAATATCAGTATGAAACCCGAAAACGGGGGTATGGCCGAAGTTGTTGTGGTCGGCTACGGAACACAAAAGAAAGTAAATCTCCTGGGTTCTGTAGGTACAGTAAATGTTGACAGTAAGATTACCGGCAGGGCTCTGCCAAATATTTCGGAAGGGCTTACGGGCTTAGTACCAGGCCTGGCAGCTACTCAATCGAGCGGGATGGCAGGCAGGAATGGAGCATCACTTCTGATCCGTGGTTTGGGAACGCCCAATAACAGTTCCCCGCTGATTGTTGTTGACGGAATACCGGACGTTGATATAAATAGAGTAAATGTAAATGATATTGAGACTGTCTCAGTATTGAAAGACGCTTCATCTGCTTCGGTATATGGTTCAAGGGCGGCCAATGGCGTAATATTAATTACTACAAAATCTGGTAAAGGAATGAATAAAACCGTGTTGAATTTCAGTTCCAATACCGCACTTGAAACACCTACAAAGGGTATCGACTTCCTGGCGAATTACCCGCTCGCTTTAACTATAGAACAGCGCCGATCTGCTACCAACACACTTCCCTCCAACCAGCTCTATAAAAATGGCACCATTGATCAATGGATGGCGCTCGGAATGATCGATCCACTGAGCTATCCCAATACAGACTGGTGGAATATTATTATGCGGGATGGTAGACTACAGGATTATAACGTATCTGCTACGGGCGGCAATGACAAATCTAATTTCTTCGTTTCAGTAGGTACAAAAATTGAAAATGGTCTTCAGATTAAGAACGATTACAAACAGTATAATGCGCGATTCAACTTCGACTATAAATTACGAAGTAATATGAATACAGGTGTAAAGTTTAATGGCAACTGGTCTAATTTCACGTATGCGCTTGAAGAAGGATTTACAGATCCCGCTTCTACCAATACCGCAGGTTTTGATATGCAATATGCCATTGCCGGCATTACACCTTATGATCCTGCAACTGGTTTATTTGGCGGTGTAATGGCTTATGGGGAAGACCCACAGGCCTATAATCCCTATTCGCAATATATAAACAGTCCCAATCATCAAACCCGCCAGGAAGTTAACGCAACTGCCTATTGGGATTGGACGCCGATTACAGGACTCACCGCTGGTTTGGACTATAATATGATTTATTATAACCAGTTTAACTGGAGTGCGCCTACACCGGCCCAGGCATTTAATTTCCAGACAAATGCATATGGAAGCCGTGTGTATGTGGGTCCGAACGCTCCCGTCTCCAATACCAATTTAAATGGCTATAAAACCTTAATGGATGCACGCGTAAATTACCATACCAAATTTGGAAGTAATCACGATCTCTCGGCGGTGTTCGTATACAGCGAAGAGTACTGGAACGATCGCTCGCTTGGAGCTTCCAGGAATGACCGCCTCGCACCGGGTATCACAGAAATTGATGGAGCGCTTCCTAATGTATATTCAAACAGTGGTAGTTCAAGTGCCGAAGGGCTTCGGTCTTACATCGGCCGGGTAAACTATACTGCTTATAACAAGTATTTACTGGAAGGTGACATGCGTGTGGACGGTTCTTCCAAATTTGTTCCGGGCCAGCGGTATGGATATTTCGGCTCCGGTGCTGTGGGTTGGCGTTTCACCGAAGAAGAATTTTTGAAGCCCTTTCTAAGCAAGTTTTTGTCGAGTGGTAAGCTCCGCGCTTCATATGGCGGCTTAGGCAACAACAGTGGGGTAGGCCGATATGAACAGCAGACTACACTGACAGCCAATAATTATATGATAGGGGGAACGGGGGTCATTGGCCTTGTAAACAACAAATTGATCAACCAAAGTTTATCCTGGGAATCTACTAATGTATTTGATCTGGGATTGGAACTTGGATTTCTCAACAACAGGTTGACTTTTGAAATGGATTATTATGATCGTTTAACAAAAGGCATCATACAAGGTTCGCAATTATCAATCCTCTTGACAGGTGCATTCAGCGCTCCCAATACCAATATCGGTAATATGCGCAATCGTGGCGCAGAGCTTACAATGGCATGGAGAGATCGCATAGGCGCTGTTAATTATGGGGTAAGCGTAAACGGGTCTTATAACAAGACCAGGTTGGAAAAATGGAGTCAGCTGCTGACTCGAGGTGCGACCTACAGCGGCAATACCGTGTTTATCGATATGCCCTATGATTATGTATATACTTATGTAGATAATGGCATTGCCCAAACATGGGCTGATATTTATAAAAATACGCCACAGGGTGCACAACCAGGTGATTTGCTTCGCAAAGACCTAAATGGTGACGGGAGAATTGATGGCAATGACGAAAAAGCATTGCAGGCTTCGCGTAACAGGCCAACTACCAGTTATACGTTGAATGCATATGCGTCCTGGAAAGGTATAGACATTGGCATGTTATGGACCGGGACAAGTGGTCGTAAAGATTTCTGGCTAAACGCGTTTAACAATGTAAATTTCAGTACTTCGCGTTATGCAGTTAACCAGCAGGATGTAACAAACCCCTGGTCTGTTGAAAATCGGGACGGTGAATGGCCACGTATTGGAGGGAGTGGCAATAATACGGCCCAGACTACTTTCTGGCTAGATGATATGAGTTATCTACGATTAAAAAATCTGCAACTTGGGTATACATTTCCTAAACCGTTATTCAAAAAGATAGGTGTCACTAATTTCCGCATTGCGGGATCTGCTGAGAATTTGTTAACCATTACTTCTTACCGTGGTCTTGATCCGGAAAAAGCAGGGAACAACAACAATCTTTATCCACTTAATAAAGCCTATTCACTCGCTGTTCAGCTCAGTTTCTAAAATTGCTATAGATATGAAAAAGATAAAACTCATTTCACCAATATGCATTATGATGGCATTCGCTGTTGGCGCCGTCCTGCCGATATCGTGCCGTAAAGGTCTGCTCGATCAAACACCTACAACCAATCCATCACCTTCAACTTTCTGGAAGACAGAGTCAGATGCTACGTCAGGGCTTTTAGGACTATATGCGGCAGTAAGGCCTTGTTTCGATCGGGATTACTATTTCGATGGCCAGTCTGAATATTTCAGATGCAGGGGAACAAGCACAACGTCCGGCAATCTACAGAAAGGGGACGCATACAATGGAGGCAACTATAACCCGACCGGATACGGTGCTTCATTTGATAAGATGTTCCGTGATCTTTATGGTGCCGTTGATCGTGCAAACTATGTGATTGACAACGTTACAAAAATGCAGGCATCGGGTGGTTCACTTGCTACTTCAAACGTACTGCAAACAATCCAGGGAGAAGCACGTTTGCTCCGTGGACTGGTTTATTTCAGATTAATTTGCATGTGGGGTGATGTTCCTTATTACACCATTTCGCCTAATAAAGACGCTGATGTGAACTCTTTGCCACGAACACCAATCGCCCAGATTAAAGATTCCATCCTCGCCGATTATACCTATGCTTTCAATACACTTCCGACCACTGCTTCGGCATTGGGGAGGGCCTCGAAAGTAGCAGCCCTTGCCTTGCGCGGGAAACTCGAATTATACTGGGGTTCCTGGAACAAAAACGGTTGGCCCGAGCTAGAGGGATTTAATTCCAGCGCTGCAGAGGCTACTACAGCCTTTACTGCTGCTGCCGCTGATTTTGATTCTGTCATAAATAATTATGGCGTCACTCTGTATATGGGTGGCGATCCGGGACAGATTGATGCATTGGGCAAGGCCGATGTGTTACCCAACTACTATACGTTATTTACGCCCAAGGCTAATGGTAATTCTGAAATGCTTATGGTGTTTACACATGGTGGTACTGGCACAGGTCAGGGCGAAGAATTGATGCGCGACTTTGCAGGTCGTTCCCATGAAGGCTCGCAATGCTGGGTATCTCCACGATATGAGATAGCCGATAGATATCAGTCAACAGTTACAGGTGACTTTGTTTCGCCATTGATTCCCATGAACCCTACCGTTCCGGCCACTGGAAATGTAGCAAGGACCACACCGGGTTCAGCGGTTAATCCTAATAGTTATGCAGATCGCGATTACCGGATGAAATCAACCCTAGAATGGGATTATGAAGTAAGTATTGGGAGCGCCTCACAAGTATCTACAGGTTTTGTACCATTTATTTATAAGACATGGGCCGGCAGGGTGAATATTGGGGGCGTTAATTACCTTACGTACAATACGGACGGATGTAATTCTGGATATGTGTTTAGAAAATTTGTACGGAATTATGCCGGGCAGGGGCGTAGCGATGGAGATTTCGCATGGCCTGTTATACGGTTGGCAGACGTTTACCTAATGTATGCCGAAGCAACCAATGAAATAAACGGGCCGCAAGCTGACGCCATCGATCTTGTAAACAAAGTACGCCATAGGGGCAATTTGCCGCCTTTGGACGCATCTAAAACTGGCGGCTACCAGGATTTTTTCAATGCTATTGAACAGGAAAGAATTGTAGAACTTATCGGGGAAGGTCAACGTTCTTTTGATCTTCGGCGATGGAGGGCACTCGAGAGAGTTTGGGGACCTCCGGGGAGCCCTGGTGTATGGCGTATTGATACTTGGGGAGCCAATCAACAACGATATTTTCAGAACACTTCTGAACTTGAATATCAACAAGATTACATTTTTCGCATACCTCCAAGCGAACGGGATAAGAATCCTAATCTGACACAAAATATTCCATGGAGATAAATTTTGTTATCATAACCAACAAATAATTTAGAAAAGATGAAAAAAAATATAACGATAGCATTAGCAATTCTGTTAGCAACCGTCACCTGGACTTCCTGTAAGAAACATGCACCGGTAGATGAAGATGGATTACTCATTACAACACGCAGAGATTGTTATGTAAGCAATTTCGAACTGCTGGGAACCGATTTTGTAAGCGTACGTGTTGGCGCTCCAGTTATTGATACTACCGAGCAGACTGTAAAAGTAACTGTGCAATTCGGAGCCGACCTTAAAAATTTATATCCTCAATTCACGCTTGCCCAGGATTGCAAACTTGATCCAAAGATCACCGGGTTAACAGATTTTTCCGATACACTTAACCATAAAAAATGGACGGTAATTTCCGGAGATCGTAATGTGAAAAAGACTTATAGTGTTATTATCAGTGTTCAACCATAATAATGATTATTAATATTAAATAAAATACGATGCAACCTAGATCTAAATATATTGGTTATGCTTTTTTACTAATGATTTCATTAGCATTTTTTACTTCCTCATGTAAGAAAGATTCATACGCTCTTCCTGTGGCTTCTGATAAGCTGCAGAACCAGGCTATTAAAAGAACCCTCGGTCCAAACATCGTGGGACAGCAGATAGAATTTGCTTATGCTATGGCAATTCTTCCTACCAAAGGGAAGTTGACATCTTGTGTAGCCGAAGCGTCCATTGCCGGAGCGCCTGGTACTTATATGGAAAATAGATCTTTCCATACTGCCCAAACCGGAGCAGATGTTGGTGACTCAGTGGGATCACCTTCTGTAACAAGTGGCACAACAACAACGGTCACCTATACTGTTGATACCTCTGCAGCTACCCTTCGTTATTATTATGTAATACCTGAGGAAGCCCGCGGCAAAACGGTAACCATTAAGTTTACAGCTACCAGCAGCGATGGAGAAAGTGTGTCAACAACCATGGGCCCTTATACAATTGCTCAAATGGATATGAAGCTAAATATGAAAGTGAGCAACAACAATATGATGTATATTTCGATTGGTGATAGTACGGTATATAACGCGACCGATGCTGCTGCCCACGCTGCCAACATCGACCTTGTTTATGTCTATCGCAATCGGCCTAACAGTGCTTTTAACCATGCGTTGGTCGCACCGGCTGCAGATACTCAATATCTTCCTGGTATAATTTTGCCAACGGGTGTAAACCGTACCGCCAAGCTACTTAAAACATTCAACCTGCAGGATCATAACCTTGCTCCAAATGAACAATATGGTGGCATTTTCATAGACGATATAGATTTTCAAAAACTTGACCTGGCAGGAGCTCCGAACTATGCCATTAATCTAAAACAGGATGCAGGGGTATGGGTTGAAACGGCTGATGGAAAATACAGGGCTTATATCTTTTTTAATTCTGTAAGTAGCTCGGGAACTGCTGTTATCAGTATGAAAAGATATGCTTTAAAATAAATTGCAGTTGCAGAAGCAGCGAACCTTATGGAAAAATTTCACCGATTAATTATTCCGCTGTTAATCTCAGGAATAGTTGCCTGCTCTTCATCTAAAATATTTGCACAATCTTTTATTCACCCGGGCATTGATCAGACTTCAAGGGACCTGGCTTTTATGAAAAAGATGGTCGTTGCTGGCAAGCAGCCATGGAAAGGAGCGTTCGACAGATTAAAAAATGTGGCGGACACTGGCTTTGTTGTAAAAGCTCACACACATGTATTGAGGGGACCTTATGGGAAGCCAAACATTGGCGGCGATGACCTGTTAAAAGGCGCTGACATGGCGTATAATTATGCGCTGATGTGGTATATTACCAATGATAAAAATTATGCGGTCAAGGCAATAAACATACTCAATGCATGGTCCCAAGTCCTTTGGGATTTTGACTATAACGATGCTAAACTGCTTGCCGCCTGGACCGGCCACCTTCTCTGCAATGCCGCGGAAATTCTGCGATATACTAACTCCGCATGGGAACGAAGAGATATTAATAGTTTCAGCAATATGCTAATGACGGTATATTATCCGCTGATGCGCTTTTACTATCCGCAAGCTAATGGTAATTGGGATGGGGCCATCATTCATTCCATAATGGCAATAGCAGTTTTCACAGATAACCATAAAATGTTTAACAATGCTATTGATCATTTTCTTCATGCTCCGGTGAACGGAAGTATTTTTAAATACATTTACCCAAGCGGGCAGTGCCAGGAGAGCATGCGTGACCAGGGGCATGTGCAATTAGGATTGGGAGAGTTTGCAGGTGCGGCGAGAATCGCTTTTACGCAGGGAGTTGATCTTTTTTCTCTTGCTAATAACAGGATTGCATTAGGCTATGAGTATACCGCGGGGTTTTTATTGGGTAAAGAAACGCAGTGTTATGGGATTATATCTCAACGGGCAAAAACACTCCGCGATGATTACGAATATGTTTATCGTCACTATACTTCACAAGGCGTGGATATGCCCAACACCAAAATGGCCGCTGATTCTGTAAGAGACAAAGCTATCCGAAGTGTGCTAACAGCATTCCGTGCATCTCTTACGGAACCAGTTAAGAAAACCACCAGCCCGCAAAAAAGCCATATCGGGTATGTAGCAGGAGCTGGCGCAGGCAATTCAGTAACTGTTCCGGGTAATGCTGTTATTGTTAGGAAAGGGCAATCAATACAAGATGCCCTTAATACTGCTTCAGCTACAAGCCATTGGATAATGATAAAAGCGGGCATACATATCCTGCCAGCAACCTTAAAAATTCCCAGCGGCATAACAATATCAGGAGAAGGTTTAAGTACTATACTTTTCCTTGATCCTTCCCCCGGACAAAGAGATGCGATGGTAAATGCGGAAAATGATTTACATGATGTAACGATACAGAATCTTGTTATAGAAGGATCTAATAAAACTGATCCTGGTAGCGATCCAAATAGCAGCCGTTCTTATCGGGGCGGTTATAATCGTGGAGGAATCATATTTCGTGCCTTGAGTGAAGGCCAAATGAAGAATATAAAACTTATCAATATTACGGTTCAGAACTGTACTTACAATGGCGTATTTATAAGTGGGGGAGAAAACATAACTATTGATGGTTGCAATTTTAATGAGAATGGTGGCAATGCTGTACCTGGCCCTAAGCTTCAGCATAATCTTTTATTAACTCATTGCACTGATGTTCATATTAAAGATAGCAGGTTAGATACCTCGCCTTATGGCAGTGGAATTACGATAGATCATAATCACGATGTTTCTATTACCAATTGCGAAATTGCCCGCAATGGATATTATGGCATTTTAGTTTCAGAATCTAAAAATGTTTTGGTAAAAAATAACTTAATTGAGGCAAATGATCGAAGCGGTGTAATGGTTGAATTTTTACACAGTGGTTGTGAAAGGGTGAAGATTAATAATAACAGAATTCAATTCAACAATGGGTATGGCGTTGAGACTTATGCAACAAGAAATTTTGAAATAGATAACAATATTTATTCAGGTAATGGGAATAATGTGAGCCAGCAGAAAATTGGTAGTGAAAAATTTATTATCATGGAATAAAAAAATTGCTAATCATTAACAAAACCAACATCTCTACTGAATGCCTTGAAAGTCTTCAAAGTTATTTTTTAGCGGTCGCACCAGTTTTCTTTATTTATAAAATTAATGGTTTCCTATCTCGCTGGTAGACTCCGGTATTTAGCTATCTTTAGCTCCGCTGCCGGAAGTTTGTTTTCGCCATGAAATCGTGCCCACCTTTGCCTTTTATAGTTAAATGATTCCATCATTTGTGGTATCAATGTTCCCTTACAAAATATTCACGATGAACAATTACCTATCTTTTTTGTGTATCTCCTATTCGTTGGAACTTTCCATCGTTTTTATTTCTGCATTTTTCCGAAAACTAATACAGAACTGAAATAACATTTCTCGTGGGTAAATTGTTAGTAATAATGGCCACCTGAATTTTTGATAATATCATTAACTTAGATAACTGTGTTTCTTTGTTAAATAATGTTTTATTAATTATTATTCAGAACAAAAAATAACCATATGAGCAATGGACCCACTACATTAAAAGATATTGCAAAAGCACTCAATCTCTCTATTTCAACAGTTTCTAAAGCACTCCGTAGCAGCCATGAAATAAGTTTAGATACACAAAGACTAGTCGCTGAATTTGCCACACTTAATAACTATCGGCCAAATCCTATTGCACAGGGTTTGCGAAGCGGGCGCACCAAACTCATTGGAGTAGTAGTAACGAATATTGATAACGATTTTTTTTCACAGGTTATCAATGGTATCGAATCCATTGCACTTAAAAAAAATTATACAGTAATTATCACGCAGACGCATGAGTCGTGGGAAAGCGAGATATTAACTGTACAGCATCTATTTTCGCGGGCAGTGGATGGATTGATTGTATCACTTTCTGCTGAAACAGATAATGTTGATCACTTTATTGAACTGCATGATAAGGGGTTACCTATCGTATTTTTTGATCGCGTAACTGATGAACTGAATACACACAAAGTCATATCAGATAATTTCAACGGTGCCTACGATGCCACAGAACATCTTATTCAGAATGGATATAGAAATATTGCACACATAACCAGCTCAAACCATTTGTCTATTACACTGGAAAGACTTGAAGGGTATATTAAAGCTTTGGAAAATAACCACCTGAAAGTAGACGAAGAATATATTAAATATTGCAGTCATGGCGGCATGATCAAGGAGGAAATTGAAAATGGATTAAATGATTTGTTATCCCTGCAAAAGCGCCCGGATGCCATATTTACAGCATCAGACCGGATCAGCACCTCAACGTTAAGTTTATTACGCAAAATGGATATAAAAATTCCTGAACAAATTGCTCTTGTTGGTTTTACAAATTCCTTGTCGTCTGAGATTTTCAATCCTTCACTTACCTCAATTGTGCAGCCTGCTTTTGAGATGGGAAAGGTTGCTACTGATATGCTCATTGAAATTATTGAGAGTCGAAGGCCCATTAAAAGATTTGAGAAGCGTGTCTTGAATACCAAGTTATTAATTAGGGAGTCTAGTGCAAGGCAATTAAGAAATCAAGTGGGTTCATCTTCTATTTCACCGACAACTCTATACGCTTCTTGTTGATAGTTATTGGTAGACAGGTAATTTTACATAGTGAACATTAATTTTCGTAAATGAAAAATAACGGTAAGGTGTTTGTAAGTAGTGAGATAATTATAAATTTAATAGTCATAAAATTTTAAAATTGATGATTATATGCTTAAGATATACAATCAAAAATGTCATAATCCTATATTTTCTCATGTTTCAAAAAAATTGAAATTGGCTTCAATGACTTATAAATAAATTCGGTCACACAAGCTAGTGTCAATTTCAGTGTAACCTTTTGTGTCGCACGAAAATTGACATTTTTTGATATAATTTGGTGGGCTAAAAATTTAAAAAGCCCGTAAACACTGAGTTTTACGAGCTTTTAATTTTCAAAGAAATCAACTGAGTCGGGGCGGCAAGATTCGAACTTGCGACCTCCACATCCCAAATGTGGCGCGATAACCGGGCTACGCTACGCCCCGAAAAACTTTATCTTACAATATTCAATGCCCGGTTGAGCGGAGAGGGTGGGATTCGAACCCACGGTACAGTTTAACCCGTACGACGATTTAGCAAACCGTTCCTTTCGGCCACTCAGGCACCTCTCCTTTATATCATAAGGGCTGCAAAAGTAACATTTGCAATTCAAAATTTAAAATAAATAATTGCTGATAATTACCCCGCAGATTTATTGGAAATTACATTGCAGCAAGTTGCACTTTTTGCTGAAGTTCTATTACGCTTTCTTTAAATAAGGTATCTGTATCCATTAGATCTTTAACCGTTTGACAGCTATGAATAACTGTGGTATGATCTCTGCCACCAAAATGTTCCCCTATTGTTTTTAATGAATTTTTTGTAAAAGCTTTTGCAAGGAACATTGAAATTTGCCTTGCCTGAACAATTTCTCTTTTGCGTGTTTTTTGCAACAACTTTTCGTAAGGCACATCAAAATAATCACATACCATTTTTTGTATGGTATCAATTGTTATTTCTTTTGATGATGATTTGATAAAATTTCTCAACACTTTTTTAGCTAATTCAAGATCGATTTCCCGTTTATTTAGCGAAGATTGTGCCAACAGGGAAATTAATGCTCCTTCAAGTTCACGAATATTATTTTGTATATTATATGCAATATATTTTACTACTTCTTTCGGCATATCCAGCCCATCGTTCTTCATCTTCCTTTCCAATATTTCAATCTTGGTATCATAATCAGGAATTTGAAGATCGGCGCTAAGCCCCCAGCGAAAACGGCTTAGTAATCTTTCCTGAACTCCTTCCAGGTCTTTGGGTGGCTTATCTGACGTGAGAATTAATTGTTTACCGCTTTGATGCAAATGATTAAAAATAGCAAAGAAAGCATCCTGCGATTTTTCTGCCCGGTTAAAAAATTGAACATCATCAATAATCAATACATCTATTAACTGGTAAAAATGTATAAAATCGTTTATAGCATTATTGCGGCTGTGATCCACAAACTGGTTAATAAATTTCTCAGAACTTACATACAAAACAACTTTATTGTTGTTTAGTCTTTTTACTTCATTTCCTATAGCCTGGGCAAGGTGAGTTTTACCCAATCCTACCCCACCATAAATTACCAATGGGTTAAAGGAAGTTGAACCGGGCTTTTCTGCAACGGTTTTTCCTGCACGTCTTGCTACGCGGTTGCAATCACCTTCAATAAACGCATCAAATACATACACAGGATTTAACTGCGGATCTATCTGCATCTTTTTGAGTCCCGGAATTACAAAGGGATTCTTAACAGGGTTATTTATAACTAAAGGAAAATCCATTTCGTTATTTGAATATGATTTGTAACCTTGCCCCGGCACGTCCATCATCAAAGGCAAATTCTTTCCATTTCCACTATCTACCATTATGCGATACTCCAGTCTCGCATCTTTTCCCAATTCACGCTTTAAAGTTTTAGCAAGAAGATTTACATAATGCTCTTCAATATACTCATAAAAAAACTGGCTTGGCACCTGGATAGTTAATACATTACTTTTTAACAAAACAGGTGTAATTGGTTCGAACCAGGTTTTGTAATGTTGCCACTCCACTATATCCTTTATAATATTGAGACAATTATTCCAAACTGTTTCGCAAGCCTTATCCATTTTACCGTAAGCCGTTTATTTGATTTAGTAATAACCTTGTTTTTCCGGGGATCACTAAGAATATTTATACAAAAAAAATTTCTATAAATATTTCAGAGCAGACAGCGAATATCAAAATAATTTGTTGAAAAAAAAATTTTTTATTCTTTGTTTTTATCATCTTAAAAACAGTGTGCCTTTCAAATAAAAGCAGGAAGTTTTTTTATAATCTTTGGCATATTTTTTTATAGATAAGCCCACATTGACTTACATTAAAAAAGCCTCATTTTTTATCATCAACTTAAATCTTTTTTTATTTTTTTTATTTTCAATATTTACAATGCAACTTAAAAAAATAAATGTGCAAAAGATTTTTTGCGCTTTAATATAAATGAACAACTTTTTCAATTAAATGACTATATCTTTAAAAACTAAATATTTGAAAAATGAGTTATGAATTAACAGGAAAGCTGTTGGAAAAATTTGACACAATACAACGCTCCGAAACATTTAAAGTGCGTGAATTTGTTGTTGAAAAATCTGATGATATAAATGGCAAAACGATTACAAACTATATAAAGTTTCAATGCGTGCAGGACCGCACCAATATTGTTGACAGGGTAAACAAAGGAGATGAAATAAAAGTGTATTTTAATATTAAAGGAACCAAATGGGATAAAGACGGGCGCACTTCTTATTTCAGCAATCTTGATGCATGGCGAATTGAACAAATTTTGCAGGCAGGAAAAGAAGCCTCATCAGATGATGATCACCTGGAGCCCCTGGATACCTTCACCTCTTCATCGCAGGATGCAATTGATGATCTTCCATTTTAGCAAACCCAACAGAACTCAGTGTTTACAGGGATTTTAAAGTTTTCAGGATGAATACCTGATCTTTTTATGCAACAAAAAATACTACTAAAATTATTACCCGGAGAAGCACTTGATCCACTGGCGATATTACGTGCTATTGCAAAATCTTCCGGCATACCAATTAACGATGTTACCGGTTATAATATTCTAAAAAAATCTATTGACGCAAGAGGGAAAACAGTATGGATAAATATCACTGCAAACGCTTTTATTAAAGAACCTTTTGTACAAAGAGCCATTGCTGAATTTAATTTTAAAGACGTAAGTTGCTCACCAAAAAAAATTGTGATTGTGGGCGCCGGACCTGCGGGGCTGTTTGCTGCTTTGCAATTAATAGAACTTGGAATTAAACCGGTAATAATTGAAAGGGGAAAGGATGTAAAAGAGCGAAGAAGAGATCTCGCTTTATTAAATAAAAAGGGAATTATTAATCCTGAAAGTAATTATTGTTTTGGTGAAGGAGGTGCAGGCACCTACAGCGATGGAAAGCTATATACAAGAAGCACAAAGCGCGGAAATATCGACCGCATATTAAATTTATTTGTTCACTTTGGTGCTGGCGAAAATATTTTATATGAAGCTCATCCTCACATAGGAACCAATAAACTTCCGCAGATTATAACCGCTATGCGTAAACGCATTTTAGATTGCGGAGGAGAATTTTATTTTAATAAGAAAATCATAGATTTTAAAATAGAAAACAAGGCGTTAAAGTCGGTGCAAACTGAAGACGGAAATTCGTACCAAGGCGATGCATTTATTCTTGCAACTGGTCACTCGGCACGGGATATTTTTACTTTACTAAATGCGAGAAAACTTTTAATCGTTGCCAAGCCTTTTGCATTAGGTGTAAGAGTAGAACACCCACAGGAATTAATTAATAATATTCAATATGGGAATTATAATGTTTTGATGAATGAGGGTGGAAAGGCTCTTCCTCCTGCATCGTACAGCCTCGTGGAACAAGCGGATGGCCGCGGAGTGTTTTCATTTTGCATGTGTCCGGGAGGAATCATTGCGCCCGCCGCCACTAACGACGGTGAATTAGTTGTAAACGGATGGAGCCCTTCAAAAAGAAATAATCCTTATGCGAACAGCGGCCTTGTAGTGCAGGTAGAAATTGAAGATGTAATAAATACAATGGGCAATTTGCAATTAGCAACAGACAAAGATTCGCCATTGCTAATGATGGAATTTCAACGGCTAATTGAACAAAAAGCTTTTGCCGCAGGCGGCGGAAATTTTGTTGGACCCGCTCAAAGATTGGTGGATTTTACTGAAAATAAATATTCTTCAACACTGCCGAAATGCTCCTATTTACCGGGCATCCAATCGGCTCAATTAAATGATATTTTACCCCATTTTATTTATAGCCGTTTACAAAAGGCATTGAAGTCGTTTGGCAAAAAGATGCCGGGAAAGCACGGGCACAGCGGGTATTTTACCAATGAAGCCGTTTTAGTAGCAACAGAAAGCCGCACATCTTCGCCGGTTCGCATCCCCCGTGACCATGAATATTTAAATCATCCCCAGGTAAAAAATCTTTTCCCTTGTGGCGAAGGCGCAGGTTATGCCGGTGGAATTGTTAGTGCTGCGATGGACGGTGAAAGAATTGCCATGGCGATAAAAATTTTCTTGCATGCCTGATTGAAATACTTTTCATCAAGAAATTTTTCTGATACAAAGATGTTCTTTATACATTTACGTTGCCGAATTACTGCATCTCAGAATATATCAAAAAGTTACCTTAATTTTTTATAATGAATATACTGGAACTTCGAAATATCAAGAAATATTATGCTACACAAAAAGCAGTTGATGACATAAGTTTTGCAATTCCGCAGGGAAGTATTTTCGGTTTGTTAGGACCTAACGGCGCAGGAAAAACAACTCTGTTACGAATGATTACAGGGATATTCTACCCCGACAGCGGTAACATTTTCTTTGAAGGTAAAAAGTTTGAACCTGTTAAAGACATTCCCTTCATTGGTTACATGCCCGAAGAAAGAGGTTTATATAAAAAAATGAAAATCGGTGAGCAGGCGCTCTATCTCGCTATGCTTAAGGGAATGGATCGTCACGAAGCAATGAAAAAAATTAAAGATTGGTTTGTGAAATTTGAAATGCAAAGCTGGTGGAATAAAAAGGTAGATGATTTAAGTAAAGGAATGAGTCAAAAATTACAGTTTGTTATTACTGTTTTGCATGAGCCAAAATTGCTGATTCTTGATGAGCCTTTTAGCGGTCTTGACCCGGTAAACAGCAATTTAATTAAAGATGAAATTTATAAACTTTCTCAAAAAGGAGCTACCATTATTTTCAGTACGCACCGCATGGAACAGGTAGAAGAAATTTGCGATAGGATTGTTCTGGTTAATAAAGGAAAAAAAATATTAGACGGTAGTGTAAAACAGATAAAATTCGACTGCAAAGAAAATATTTTTAAAGTTGGCTTTAACGAATTGCCAAAACCTTTCGAGAATAACGTATTTGAAATAGTAAATTCAAAGGATACTTTTTTAACTGTAAAAATTAATGAACGCTATACGCCTGCGGATGTGTTGGAACAATTCTTAATTAATAAATCCAGCATCATATCATTCAATGAAATTTTACCATCGCTTAATGATATTTTTATAAAGAAAGTAGAAGACACAAAACTTGCCAGGCAATTTGAAGAAGTATGATTAATATTTGAACGAAAGCTGAACCAATAAACTAATTAATCAATAAACCAATTTTCTTTATGCATAAAATATGGCTGGTTATCAAAAGAGAATATTTTACAAGAGTAAGGAACAAGACTTTTATACTCTCCACCATTTTACTTCCCTTGTTTTTTATTGGATTTATTGTGGCATCTGCTTACTTTTCTATAAAAAGTATAGATAAACAAAAAATTGCGGTAGAAGATAATAATGGTATTTTTAAAACAAGTTTCCAAAGTGATAAAGTAATTACGTACGAATTTCCCGCGAACGTAAATGCAGATAACTTTAAAGAAAGGGGATATTCGGCCTTTTTATATATTCCCGAACACTTCAATTCACCCAATGATTCTGTTTCACTTATTGCAAATAAACAGTTAGGGGTAGACGCAGAACAAAAAGTAAAAGACCAGATAAACACAGCAATCAGAAATAAAGCCTTTCTTGAAAATAATATTAATAAAAAGGTATTGGATTCCATCAATAATATTGATGAAGATGAATTGTATAAATTCAGCACCGTTATAAAACAGGGAGATAAAACACAACAATCCAATTCAGGTTTATCATCGGCAATAGGCTTTGGCAGCGGGATATTAATTTATATGACGCTGTTTATTTATGGAGCAGCAGTAATGCGTGGTGTTATGGAGGAAAAAATGAATCGCATTGCAGAGGTTATTATAAGCTCTGTAAAACCATTTCAACTGATGGCCGGTAAAATTATCGGTATTGCTGCCGTAGGCCTTACCCAATTATTAATATGGATGATCTTAATTGTAGGATTGTCTTCCGTAGCTTCTTCATTTATATCGCACGATATGCTGCAACATGCTCAAAACATGAGCCCGGCAATGGGGCAAGCAGGAGCTAACTCAGCGGCTGCAAATTTTATGAATGCAAAAAATACATTTCTGGAAGCAGCCCCATGGAGCCTTATAATTCCATGTTTCCTGTTTTATTTTATTGGGGGTTATCTATTTTATGCTGCATTATTCGCGGCAGTTGGCAGTGTTGTAAACGAAGATCCGCAGGAAGCACAATCATTGATGCTTCCTATAACAATGCCGATCATTTTATCATTTGTTATAATGACGACCGCAGCCGGAAAACCGGATGCACCCATTTCTGTCTGGGGCAGCATGATACCACTTTCTTCTCCCATTGTTATGATGGCACGCATTCCATCGGGCAGCGTACCAGCCTGGCAAATTGCGGTATCTATGATTTCTTTAGTTGCCGGTTTTATATTAACCACTATGCTGGCCGCAAAAATTTACCGCACGGGTATTTTATTATACGGCAAGAAAGTAACCTTTAAAGAAATGGGAAAATGGTTGTTTAGAAAATCATAAAGCAGAAGCTGGCTTACTTTTATGATCTGCGTCTTTTGAAACATTTGATCCAAACACCGCTTTATTAAATTCTTCCTTGAAGAATCTTAAAATTATCCCACTGACAAAAAATAGTGAGAATAAAATGAATCCTCCGATAAGGCCTATAAGCCCATATATAACTGCTGATTTATTTTCAATATCATACGGAGGCTCTGGCTTGTCGAGTACTTTTATTACAGGAGTTGCTTTTTGTAGTTTATACGCAGCATTCTGCTGGTTGGCCACTGCTGTGGCATATTGTTGCCGGATCATTTGCTTGTCGGCGAGTAAATTTTCTGCAGGCACTCTAAATTCAAGCTTATCCGTGTTTGTAAACAAAGTTCTTTTATCAATTTCAATTAACTGGTTGTCTTTGGAATTCATTACGTTTCTTAAAGAATCTACTTTACCAGTTGCAAATTCAAAATCACGCCTGGCTTTTTCCTGTTTTAATTGTATATAGAAGAGAGAAATTTTATTAATGAATCCATAACTGATAGTTCTTACCAACTCAGGACTGCGCCCTGTGTAAGAAAGTATGAGCATGTTATTTTTATTAACAGTTGCAGTGAGCCCGTCTTCCAAAACCTTTCCGGCCCAGGTTATTAACGCATATTGATTGGGCGGCGTTTCTATTTTTTCCTCAAACCATCCGCGATGATTATTGACATCATTTAATAATAATTCTGCAATAGTTTTATTACCGGATGAGGAATCATGCATGGCAGCAACTTCTTCGCGGGTTGTACGGCTTTGGGCAAGTTCAATAATATTTATGGAAGCATCTTCGCTGAAACTTTTAGGGGTTTCCGAGCCTAATAACGCACTGAGTGTAGACGAAGTTGCGCTGTTATCATTGGCGCTCGTTAATGGAAATACAGATGCCGTCGAAGTATAGGTAACGGGCTTTTGTTTTGCATATAAAATTAATCCCAGTGCTGCAACGATAGCAACCGTTATAATAATAACTTTTACTTTCTTCAGCCGTTGATAGATCGATGTTGTTAATTCGTGGGAGGTCATAGTAAAAATTTATAACCTTGTTAATAAATATACCAGAACAAGAGGAAAGGTGGTTACCAGCGCCTGCGAAGCTACTTCACCCAGGTTCTTTCCCTCAGGCTTCAAAGGAACTGTTACGGTGCTGCCTGCGTCTACTCTAGGATAGAAATGAATAAAACCAAAATTATGAGTTCGCTTACTTCTGCCGTTAGCATAGGTTACAAAAATTCTTTTACGCCATGGCCTTATGCCAAAGCCGCCCGCTTTATCAATATAATATCCCAGCTTATTATGTTCTTTATCAAAGTAAATTTTTAGTTCGGATTGAACAGCGCCTTTAATAGTTACAACCGGGTTCGTTTCAGGAATATATATAATATCACCTTCCTTCAAAACCATATCATACTTTGAGTTTTTATTTTTTAGCGCTTTGTCAAGATCAATGCTTATAGGTTCCGTGGCATCAGAAAGATTGCTGTCGATAACTTTACCTGAAGAATCTTTTAAATAAGTAGTTGCAGGTTTTTTAGCAAGGGGATTTCCTTCTGCTGCGTCATCGTGCAGCCTATATAAAACGGCTCCGTCTGTGTTAGAATTTTCTTTCAAGCCGCCCGCCCTTTCTATGAATGAAGAAAGGCGTTCATCATTATTTAATTTAGAATAGGTGCCGGGATATTTTATCTGGCCTTCAATCTTTACATTTTCCTGTAAATGAAATGTGGGGTTTTTTCTTACAAAAACCTGGTCGTACGGTTTCAGCTTTACGTTTTCGGTAACAGAATCTAATTCAAGATTTGTTTTAATTGAATACGTTTTAATGACTGTTTGTGTCGGCTTCATTCCTCGCTGCGATGAGTCGATGTTTACAATACTTGAAACTGCAATCTGCCCAAATTCTGCCGACGGTTTTAAACCATTTGCAAAATATAAAAGGTCTTTGAGCGACATATCACCAAACCTTTGAAACTTGCCGGGTTTGCGAACTTCCCCTTCTATTGTTACATATTGTTTATCGGCAAACTGATTCCTGTTGAACACTTCAATAACATCGTTAGGTTCAATGGGGATATTATAACTACTGTTTATATTCTTATTCAAATCTGCCAGGCTAACAACAATTTTATCCGATCTTAAATTTGTTGAATCGCCTGCCCCTTTATATACATAAGCCCGGTCAACATACGAATTAGGCGTAATTCCTCCGGCCCTGTTAATTACATCAAACAACCGGTCGCCCTTTCTTATTTCATACACATTCGGGTAAGCAACTTCACCCTTTACAATTACTTTATTATTGAGGCCGGCATTGATCGGATTCACTACAATCACATCTCCATCGTACAATGGCTCATCAATAACATTTCCATTTGCTTTTAATCCGATAGCGTTGAAATTGACGTTTTTTATTGTTTGTTTTTCATTCACATTTCTAATAATAACTCCCCCTGACTGATAAGCTTCAGTAGCAAAACCACCTGTATATCTTAAGAGTGCTGACATTCCTTCATTTTTCTTGAGCTGATAAAACATCGGTCTTCTAAACTGTCCTGATGCGAGTACTTGTTTATCATAAAATGGCACAATTACAAAATCATTATTTTCAAGATAAAGATGCTTGCCATAATCGCCGGTGGTTAAATATTTATAAACATCGATAGAATCGATAATTCTTCCGTTTCGGGATATTAAAATGTTGCGCATATTCCCAAATTTTGTAAGTCCTCCGGAAAGGGCCACCACATTTAATGCATTGGTAAATGCCGATACTACCTGCGGCCCGGGGTTTTCCACTTCTCCGGATGTTTGTACCACTATACTTCTTGGCTGGCCTAACGTAACAGAAATATTAGTGGAAGGAGGAATTACCTTTTTGAAGCGGTCGAAAATAATTTTTCGGGCATTATCGAAGGTTAACCCCTGCACGGTAATTTTGCCTAATCCCTGCGGGAAAATTGAACCATCTCTTGCCACAATATAATCCTGTTCAAAGTCTGCACCTCCCCAAAGTGAAACAACAATATGATCGCCTACTCCAATTGGGTAATCCAGCGGAGGTGTTGAAAGTTCAGATAATTCAGTTATCTGGTTGCTCTTAAAAAGGTCCGACCCATACACAGCGTCAGGGCTATATAATTGTTTCTTGAAGTCATCTTTTTGGGTACTATCCTTTGCTATTACATTCTTATTCTGAAGATCAATTAAACTTTTATGAATATCGTCACCGGCCTTTTTCTGCGGGTTATTATTGTCTCTTAATATATCCTGGAGTTCAGATGGGGAAGCGCCTTTTAAAGCATTTGGATCAATGGGCAAATCAGGCACTTCCGTGGGAATCTGGGCATATAAATTATTACCGAAAACAATAAAAAAAGCAGAAAAGAATATAAGTATGAAAGCCCTTTTACAGGCAAATGTTTCTTTGGAAAAACTCATTGGAATGGGTTAATGGACAATAATACTCCTAAAACGAACAAATATATGATTTTATTTCAGTGGCTTTTGCAACGCCTCATTGAACTCCAGCCATGTGCCGGCAATAATTTCTTTAACAGGCTTTATATCTTTTAAAATTGCGCTTACCTGGCCTATTTCTAATTCGCCTTTTTCTAAATCGCCTTCAAATATTCCTTTTTTGGCCCTTCCTTTTCCTAACAATTGTTGCAGTTCAATGGCTGTTGCGCAATTTTTTTGCGCCTGCGCTAACTGCATGTAGAAATCATTTTTAATGAGGCGCACAGGAGTTAATTCTTTTAAAGTAACAATGGTATCTCCTTCATTTGAATTAATAACTGCATTTTTGAAATCAGGGTGGGATGAAGCTTCTTCCGACGCAACAAAGCGGGATCCCATTTGCACCCCTTCTGCACCCAACACCATACAAGCCAGCATTTGCCTGCCTGTTGCAATACCACCTGCAGCTATTACCGGTATTTCTACAGATGTACAAACGAGTGGCAGCAATACCAAAGTTGTAGTTTCTTCTCTTCCATTGTGGCCGCCTGCCTCAAAGCCTTCTGCAATTACCGCATCACAACCAGCGGCCTCGGCTTTCTTCGCAAAACGGCTGCTGCTTACGACATGCACTACTTTTATTCCATGCTGTTTTAAAAGCGGGGTAAAAGTTGCGGGATTGCCTGCGGAAGTAACAACAATCTGCACCTTGTTGCGAATGATTATATCGATTTGTTTTTCAACACCACTATAAAGTAAAGGAAGATTTACTCCGAATGGCTTATTAGTTGCGGCCTTACATTTCCTAATATGCTCTTCAAGCAACTGAGAATTCATACTTCCTGCACCAATGATACCAAGGCCGCCAGCATTACTAACGGCGCTGGCTAAACGCCAACCGCTTGTCCAAACCATACCCGCCTGTACAATTGGATATTCAATATTAAAAAGCCGGGTAACACGATTGAAAAACATGAGTTGCAATTTGTTGATTGGCCCATTGTTTATTATGAACCCAAATCAATTTCGGTATTATCGCCAATATTAAGAGATCTTTTTTCGCCTCTTATTTCTGTATCACTTCCTATTAACGAATCGTCGAGAACAACATCATAAAGTTTGGAGAAAGATCCAATGATGGATCCTGTTACGATAGAATAATTAACGATAGTATTTTCGCCCATGGCAACATGCGGTCCAATGATAGAATTCTTTATATCGCAGCCTTCGGCAATGCTTACCGGCGGAATAAAAATAGTGTTTTCAAATTTATTAGACTCCGAAATAGACCCGCCAAACTTTTCTAGCAGGATCGCATTCGATTGAAGCAAGGTTTCTTTTTTACCACAGTCAAACCAGTTTTCAACTTTAAAAGATTTAAACTTTTCACCACCTTCTATCATGCATTCAAGCGCATCTGTTAGATTAAATTCGTTATTCGTTTTAATATTATTGTTAATAATTTTTTCCAGGCATTGAAATAAAATTTTTGAGTTTTTTATTTTATAAAGCCCAACGAGCGCCATATTTGATTTAGGAATAGCTGGCTTCTCAACAACCCGGGTCATGAAGCCATGCTCGTCAATTTCGCCCACACCAAAATTGCGTGGATCATCTACTTTTTTAACGCCAAGCATGGACCAGGGAGAGGCTAAAACAGCATTGATATCATATTCACATATTGTATCGCCCAAAGCAATAAATAACTCATCATCGCCTACAATTTTCCTGGTAAGTTCAACTGCGTGAGCTGTTCCCTTTCGTTCATTTTGAAAAATAAAATGAACCAGCAGATCAGGATATTTTTCTTTAATATAATCCTGAATTTTTTCTCCCAGGTATCCGACAATAAATACAAATTCGTTTATGCCTGCCTCATGGAGTTGATCAACATTGATACTTAAGATTGTTTTTCCAGCAAGTGGAATTAATGCCTTTGGTTGTGTGTAAGTGTGTGGGCGCAACTTTGTGCCTGCGCCTGCTACCGGAATTATCGCCTTCATTTTTCTTTATTTGTTATCCAATCGCTTCAAAATGAACGTGAATATAGTGAAAATTATTTTTGATGTTGATATACAATTTGCGATGTACAATGTACGGTGTTTGATGTGTGATTTTCGATGTTTGAGGCAGCGTGCTTCTTTAGATGTTACATTATCATTAGACAATTTACATCGTACATTTTTTGTACGTTTGCGCAAAATTATTAAATGCAAAGAGATACATTGGTTTTTGATATTATTAATAAAGAGTTAAACAGGCAGCGCCAGGGAATTGAGTTAATAGCTTCGGAAAATTTTGCTTCCCTGCAGGTAATCCAGGCAATGGGAACCGTACTCACTAACAAATATGCTGAAGGATACCCGGGAAAAAGATATTATGGCGGGTGCGAATTTGTAGATGAAACCGAGCAATTAGCAATTGATCGCCTTAAAAAAATATTTAATTGCGAATATGCTAACGTGCAGCCTCATAGTGGAGCGCAGGCCAATGCTTCTCTTATGTTAGCAATTCTGCAACCCGGCGATAAAATTTTAGGACTTGACCTTAGTATGGGCGGCCATCTTACCCACGGCTCACCGGTAAATTTTTCAGGAAAATTATATGAAGCGTATTTTTATGGAGTAGTAAAAGAAACCGGCCTGGTTGATTATGAAATGCTGGAACAAAAGGCAAGAAAAGAAAAACCCAAACTAATTATTTGCGGGGCATCCGCGTATAGCCGTGACTGGGATTATGAACGCATTAGAAAAGTTGCTGATGAAATAAACGCATTCGTTTATTGCGATATGGCGCATCCCGCAGGCCTTATTGCCAAGGATTTATTGAAATCACCTTTTGACCATTGTCATTTTGTAACATCCACTACTCATAAAACGTTACGTGGACCCAGAGGTGGAATCATTCTAATGAAGAAAGATTTTGAAAATCCTTTCGGGCAAAAAGATAATAAAGGAAATTTAAAAATGATGAGTAACCTGATTGACATGGGAGTTTTTCCGGGCACCCAGGGCGGACCATTGGAACATATTATTGCTGCAAAAGCAGTTGCCTTCGGTGAAATTTTAACTAATGAATTTACCGAATATGCAAAACAAATACAGGTGAATGCGCAGGCGATGTCTAAAGAATTTAATGCAAAGGGTTACGATTTAATAAGTAATGGAACCGACAATCACTTAATGCTGATTGACCTTCGCAATAAAAATATTACCGGTAAAAAAGCCCAGGAAACCTTAGATAAGGCAGGCATTACACTGAATAAAAATGCAGTTCCGTTTGACGATAAAAGCCCGTTTGTAACATCAGGCATACGGGTAGGCGTACCCGCAATTACAACAAGAGGTATGAAAGAGAATGATATGAAAGATGTTGTAGATCTTGTTGATAGAATTTTGATGAACCTTGATGATGAAAAAGTGATTGCTTCTGTAAAAAATGAGGTGGTTGATTTGATGAACAAATTTCCTTTGTACCCTGAACTAAACTAATACCGGTAGGCATTTAAATAAATACAGTTTATTAAGCCTTACAGATTAATTTTACTAAAATTAATTTTCATGATACAACGTGTACAAACATTATGGATGTTACTTGCGGCAATAGCAGCTTTCCTTACACTAAAGTTTCTATTTTATGGCGGCATACTCATTGCAGACAACACCTATCATCCATTATTAGCAACAGATAATTTTTTGATTCTCATTCTTACAAGCGCTTTAGGAACAGGACTTGTAATTAATATTTTTTTATACAAAAACAGGAGTATTCAATCACGTATTATTCTTGTTTCAATTTTGCTGGAATGTTTAATTATTTTTTTATACATAAAGCAAACTGCTAAATATTCAACAGGCGACTATAGTCTTTGGTCTGCCTTACACATCCTGATAATCATATTCCTGGTTTTAGCAGCAAGAGGAGTTTATAAAGATTCAAAACTTATCAGGGATAGCAATAGGCTTAGATAAGTTAAAAATATATTTTAAACGCTCATTTCAAATATACTTTGCGGTATAACTCTCCTTGATTTTTTTCAAGCCAGAAGGGATCCCGGCATAAACAAGATTACCTCCTCCATCGCCTGCTTCAGGGCCAAGATCAATTACCCAATCAGCAGATTTTATTACATCAGTATTGTGCTCAATTACAATAATAGAATGGCCTTGTTCAATAAGCGCATTAAACGAACCGAGTAACTTTTTTATATCATGAAAATGAAGGCCGGTTGTTGGCTCATCAAAAATAAAAAGCAAATTACCCTGCCCTTTGCCTTTGCCTAAAAAAGAGGCAAGCTTAACACGCTGGGCTTCCCCACCGCTTAATGTGTCGGAAGATTGTCCCAGTTTTATATAGCCCAATCCAACGTCGCTTAATGGTTGAATTTTTTTTGCTACTTCTGCACCCGTAGCATCGCTCTTTTTGTTTCCTTTTTTCTCACCACCGAAAAATTTAATCGCTTCGTCAACACTCATTTCAAGCACATCATAAATATTTTTTTCCTGGTAAGTTACTTCAAGCACTTCCTGTTTAAATCTTTTGCCTCCGCATACATCGCAAACTAAATGCACATCTGCAAGAAACTGCATCTCTACAACTTTTTCCCCTTCCCCTTTACAAGCATCGCAACGGCCGCCATCCACATTAAAAGAAAAATGCTTAGGCATATATCCACGCATTTTACTAAGCGGTTGTTTGCTGAAAAGTTCGCGTATTTCATCATACGCTTTAATGTAAGTAACGGGATTGCTTCGCGAAGACTTGCCAATAGGATTCTGATCTATCATTTCAACCTGCGAAATATAATCGAGGTCTCCATCGAGCCCTTTGCTTAATCCGGCTTTCTCCGCAAACTCACCTTTTAATTTTTTTAATGACGGATATAAAATCTGTTTTACCAGTGTTGTTTTACCGCTGCCACTAACACCACTCACAATGCATAAAACGTTTAATGGAAACACCACGTCAATATCCTGCAAATTATTCTGTCGTGCACCCCTTACCGTTATAGACCGGTTCCACTTGCGGATATGTTTTGGCGGATCAATAGATAATTTCCCACTCAAATATTTTCCTGTAAGGCTTTCCGGGTTATTTATAATATCATCATAATCTCCTTCAGCAATTACTTCTCCACCGAGGTGACTGGCCAAAGGGCCCATATCAATTATATGATCGGCTTCACGCATCATCATCTCATCATGTTCTACAACTACAACTGTATTACCCAGATCACGAAGATTTTTTAAAACTACAATCAGCCTTTCAGTATCTCTTGAATGAAGGCCAATGGAAGGTTCGTCCAAAATATATAATGAATTTGTAAGGTTACTTCCAAGGCTTCGCGTTAATTGAATTCGCTGACTTTCTCCGCCGCTTAATGAATTAGCTAGCCTGTTTAAAGTTAAATATCCTAATCCAACATCAAGAAGCGTTTCAAGCCTGTTATTAATTTCAATTAGAATCCTTTTTGCAACGGTTTTATCATAATCAGATAACTCAATTTCATCAAACCATTTCTTAAGATCTTTAACGGGCATTTCGCAGAGCTCACCAATATTTTTATGGTCCACTTTTACATACAATGCTTCCTTCCTGAGACGATATCCATGACATTCGGGGCAAAGCGTTCTCCCGCGATAACGGCTTAATAAAACCCTGTATTGAACCTTATATAAATTTTGTTCTACTTCTTTAAAGAATTCATCAAGCCCGGAAAAATAGGCATTACCCGTCCATAAAAGATTGTATTGAGCGGAAGTGAGATCAATAATCGGTTTATGAATAGGAAAGTCGAAATGACGCGCCGAACGAATCAATTTCTCTTTCCATAATCCTAATTTCTCCCCACGCCACGGAGCAATTGCATTTTCAAATACGCTTAGTCTTTTATCAGGAATTACCAAATCCGGATCAATACCAAGTACCAAAGAAAATCCACCGCAAACAGGACAAGCCCCATAAGGATTATTAAATGAAAATAAGTTTGGAACAGGCTCTTCAAATTTTATTCCGTCAAGCTCAAACTTATTGGCGAAATGTAACGTTTGCGAACCATTTATTTCAAGAGTAACTTCTCCCTCGCCTTCATAAAAAGCGGTAGTAACGGAGTCGGATATACGATGTTTGTCCTCTTCGTCAAAATCTTTTACTACTAACCGGTCAATTAGAACGTATGTAGTTACATGAGTAAATACAGATGAAATATTTTTTTTCTCCTGTATATCTTCTATCCTGATAACTTCACCGTTTGCATAAATTCTTGAAAAACCTTTTTGCATTAATATATTCAGCTCTTCTTTTGCATCTCTGTTATGATGTTGCCGGAACGCAACAAGCAATAAAATTTTATCACCCTTTTTAAACCGGCTTATTGCATTTACCACGTCATTCACATCATCTTTTTTTACTTCTCTCCCACTAACCGGCGAAATTGTCTTTCCAATTCTTGCAAACATCAAACGGAGATAATCATAAATTTCCGTCATGCTGCCTACGGTGGATCTTGGCGTTCGTGTAATAACTTTTTGTTCAATGGCAATTGCAGGGCATAGTCCTTTTATATAGTCAACATCGGGCTTATTCATGCGGGCCATAAACTGGCGTGCATAGGCGCTAAGGCTTTCTGCATAACGTCTTTGGCCTTCTGCAAATAACGTATCAATAGTTAATGAAGATTTGCCAGAGCCTGATACTCCCGTAACTACAATAAGTTTATTACGCGGAATTTCAACCGTTATATTTTTAAGGTTATGAACGCGTGCTCCCTTAATTAATATATTATTTGAAGATTTCTTTGGCTGTGTGGTTACCTCGTTGCGGGTAATTTTACGTATACTCATGTGACTTGCAAAAATAATGATTCGTACTTTTACGAGCCATTCAAAGTACTATTGCTCTAATTTTTCGTTTTACGAAAAAAATTTAGCAATTCATTTGGAAGTTTTATTTATTGTCCTAATTTAGGTCTTCCAATTATCCAGAAACAAATGAAGAACCTTCTGCGCTTCGCAATAGATTCCCACATTATTTTCTTTTAATTGGTTGAGACTTACACAATATCCTAAACCAAAAATCTGTAAACAGGTTATGAAATCCATGAACACTTTATCCGACCAACAATTGATCCACCTTTACCTTGATGGTGATGTTGAAGCCCTAACGAATCTTGTACATCGTTACAAAGACAAAATCTACACTTCAATTTATTTACTGGTAAAGGACAAATATCTTGCCGAAGATATTTTCCAGGATGCGTTTATCAGGGTGATTGATACTATTAATGGTGGCCGCTATACCGACGAGGGAAAATTTTTACCCTGGGCAATGCGTATAGCTCATAATTTATGTGTAGATCATTTCAGAAAAGTTAAACGCAGTCCGTCCATTAAAACCAGTGACGACCGTGACATTTTTGAAGTAATCAATTTTTCTGAAGCAGGTGCTGATGAAAAAATGATGCAGGGTCAAAGCCATGAAAGAGTAAGAAAATTATTAGAGATGTTACCAGAAGATCAAAGAGAAGTAATTGTAATGAGACACTACGCAGACCTTAGCTTTAAGGAAATTGCTAAATTAACCAACTGCAGCATTAACACTGCTCTTGGCCGCATGCGTTATGGTCTTATTAATTTAAGAAAAATGATGACAGAAAAGCAAATTGCTTTATAATAATATTTGTAACCCCCAAATTACGAAGTCAAATCCCTTTCAAATATTGAAGGGGATTTTTTTATGACATGGATAAAGCAACCCTGAAATTTATGCGGCCCTATTATAATATTCAATTAAATTTTTAGCATGGTATCGCGAGAGAAATTTCTCATATGTCCAATATTTAAATAAAGCTTTATGTTGAATAACAAATCATAATTAACTTCTTTAAAAAATATTCATTTTCTGTGGCATAATTTTAATGCAAGCTGTTGCAGTTTTTTCATCTTATTTGACAAAGTACATATTAATAAGAAATTATTGCCAATATTACAATTCTGCTACATTTGCAGATATTTTGAAAAGAAGTAACATTGTGTTTGAAGGGAATTTGATTAAGAACTTAAATTTGTGTAGTGAGCAAAAATCTCAATAAAGTATCCGCAGCTGGGTTACTTATTGCTTTAGGAATTATTTACGGCGACATCGGTACTTCACCACTCTACGTTTTAAATGCAATCATTCGTGATAGAATTATTTCCCAGGAACTTATTTTAGGAGGATTGTCCTGTATTATCTGGACGCTTACTTTGCAAACTACTGTTAAGTATGTTATACTTACTTTAAAAGCTGACAACAAAGGTGAGGGTGGTATTTTCTCTTTATATGCCTTGGTAAGAAGACAAAGAAAATGGTTAGTGTTTCCGGCCATTATTGGCGGCGCTTCATTACTGGCAGATGGAATGATCACCCCTCCGATATCTGTTACTGCTGCAATTGAAGGATTAAAACAAATACAGTTTTTTAGCGACATTGGCGATTCAACAATCGTTTATATAGTGCTGGCAATTTTGCTGGTATTGTTTTTTGCCCAGCAATTTGGAACTGCTTCCATAGGAAAAATGTTTGGTCCTATCATGTTTACCTGGTTTTTAATGTTAGCAGTTTTAGGGTCCGTACACATTTTTGATGACCTCTATATTTTCAAGGCATTTAACCCATTTTATGCAATTAAATTATTGACTTTATATCCCGGGGGTTTCTGGATTTTAGGAGCGGTCTTTCTATGTACAACGGGTGCCGAGGCTTTATATAGCGATCTTGGACATTGTGGAAGAGGTAATATTCGTTTTTCGTGGATCTATGTAAAATCAGCATTAATTATTAATTACCTGGGGCAGGGCGCATGGCTTTTATCAAATCATTCCGGTAAAATATTTACTAAAGAAATAATTGATAATGGGTTTAATCCTTTTTATGGAATTATGCCCGAAAACTTTAAAATAATAGGTCTTGTTATCGCAACCGTTGCAGCAATTATTGCCAGCCAGGCGTTAATAAGCGGTTCTTTCACGCTCATAAGCGAAAGCATGCGGCTGAATCTTTGGCCAAAAATGAAGATTAATTATCCTACGGAAGAAAGAGGTCAGTTATTTATTCCCGGAATAAATACCGTGCTACTTATTGGTTGTATTGGCATCACGCTGTACTTTAGAACTTCTTCCAATATGGAAGCCGCCTATGGGTTGGCCATTACTTTGTGTATGCTTGCAACTTCTATGTTATTTGCAAATTTTCTTGTTTCACGAAGAACTTCCAAGCCTTTTATCTACCTGTATCTTATCGTCTACCTTACCATTGAGTTGGGTTTTCTATTTGCCAATCTTAATAAATTTCCACATGGTGGCTTTGTAACTTTAATAGTTGGCGGTGCTCTTTTTTCAATAATGTATGTATGGTTTAGGGCACGAAAAATTAAAAACCGTTATGTTGAATTTGTAAGGCTTGAGCAATACCTTCCAACCATCCAGGAACTTAGTAATGATCTTACTATTCCTAAGTATGCCACTCACCTTGTTTATTTAACAAGCGCTAATAATCCAAAAGAAATTGAACATAAAATCGTCTATTCCATTCTCAACAGGAAACCAAAACGTGCAGATATCTATTGGTTTGTGCACGTTGATACGCAGGATGACCCTTACACCAGCGAATATACCGTGGAAACCATCATTCCTAATGAAATAATAAGAGTTGAATTCCGCCTTGGATTTCGCATGGAGCCAAGAATAAATTTAATGTTCAGAAAAGTTGTGGAAGATATGGTTTCTAACAAAGAAGTAAATATTACCAGCCGCTATGAAAGCCTGCAGCGTAACAATGTAGTGGGCGATTTCCAGTTTATTGTAATGGAAAAATTCCTTTCGCAAGACAATGAATTACCGTTCTTCGAAAAAATAATTATGAAATTATATTTCTGGTTAAAAAGGATAAGCCTTAGTGAAGAAAGGGGTTTTGGGCTTGAACAAAGTAATGTTACGGTGGAAAAATTTCCTCTCATTGTAGCTCCCGTAAATAAAGTAAAACTAAACAGGATTTTTAGTGATGAAAGTGAAAAATAATCAATAGACAATATTTTAATCCACTTCGTATTATTCAACTTTTTTAATTTTTCCTGTACATTGCCAAGTGTATTATTCATTGCTAATAATTTATTTTGTCTCCAACTTTAGTTTATATAATTGCCGGTTATTCTATTGTTTTAATCATCATTTATTTAGTTCAGGAAAAATTTATTTTTAAGCCGGAAAAATTAAAGCAAGATTTTCTTTATAAATATGATGTTCCGTTTAAAGAACTATTTATTGATGTTGAGCCTGGCGTAGTAATTAACGGACTTCATTTTTTTGTCAACGATCCGCTCGGTCTCATACTATATTTTCATGGCAATACCAGGAGTATAAAGGGGTGGGCCAAATATGCCAAAGATTTTTACAGGTATAAATATGATGTAGTGATGGTCGATTATCGCGGTTTTGGAAAAAGCACAGGCAAACGCGGGGAGAAAGCCATGTTTAAAGATATGCAGGTAGTTTACAATTATCTTTCTAATCTGTATCATGAAAATCAGTTGATCATTTATGGAAGAAGTCTTGGCAGTGGTTTCGCATCGAAGCTTGCCAGTGATAATTCGCCAAGGTATTTAATTTTAGATGCACCGTTTTATAGCTTTGAAAGAGCGGTACAGCGTTTTTTACCAATTTTACCGATGAAATATGTTTTGCGCTTTCAACTTCAAACCAATAAATGGATACGAAAAGTAAATTGCCATACTTATATTTTACATGGCACAAAAGACTGGCTCATTCCAATAAAGCAAAGTGAACAACTTCAAAAATTAAATCCGCATAAAATAACATTGATAAGAATTGAAGGCGGCGGACATAATAATCTTCCGTCATTTCCTCAATATCATAATTTCATAAGAGATATTCTTGCACCATGATTTATGTAAATTTCTAAATTGATTTATTAAAGATGAAAAAAGATAAGGTTACAAGATCACGAAAACAAAAAATTATCCGATGGACGAAAATCGGCATTTTTATTTATGGGGTCACAGGAATTGCATTGTATTATTTTCAGGAAAAATTATTGCTTCACCCAACGCCTCTTTCTTTTGACTACCAGTTTAAATTTAATGTTCCCTTTAAAGAAGTAAATATTCCTTTAAACGCAACGGACAATCTCAATCTTGTTCAATTTCTTCCAAATGATTCAACACGTAAAGGTGTTGTACTTTATTTTCACGGGAACCTTGAAAATATAAATCACTATGCCCAATACGCCATCAATTTTACAAAACATGGCTATGAAGTGTGGATGACTGATTATCCCGGTTATGGAAAAACCACGGGAAAGTTTACAGAACCTAATGTGTATATGCAGGCGAGGGAAGTTTATAAACTCGCCAATACAAAATTTGGAAAAGATAGCATCATCGTCTATGGCAAGTCGTTAGGTTCAGGTATTGCTTCCTGGCTTGCTTCAAGAAAGCCTTGTAAGCGACTTATACTGGAAACTCCTTACTACAGCATTCCTGACCTTTTCAGCCACTATGCTCCAATTTATCCGGTTGAATCATTATCGAAATTTAAGTTCCCCACTGGTGAGTATCTTAAAGATGTAAAGATCCCTATTACAATTTTCCATGGAACTGATGATTGGATAATCCCTTACCGGTATGCTGCAAAGCTTAAAAAGATTTTAAAACCGGGAGATGAATTTATCACAATTCATAAAGGCTCGCATAATGACCTTAACGAGTTTCCGCTTTTCCATGAAAAACTTGATTCTCTTTTCTCACTTTAAAATTATTTCACTTTAAAAGCTACGAAATAATAATTATTGGCGGCGCCTAATAATTCAAGGTTAAAATAATAAGAATTAATAAACTGGTGATAAGCCATAAACTCTTGCGTCGGAACTACAAATTCGTCAAAGAAAATAATATCATCTTTCTTTAAAAACGGCGCCAGGCTGGTGAGTACAAATAATGTAGCAGTGTAAAGATCTGCATCAAGCATTATAACGTTCTTCTTACTATTATCAAAATTTTTCAAAAATGAAGGAAGCGTCTGCTGAAATAAACCCTGGTGAAATTTTCCGCGTTTATCCTTTACCGTTGGTATATTAGTGCTATTAGCGAAAGTCCCTTTTTTATATGGTCCAAAATCTTCCGGCAATCCGGTAAACGTATCAAATCCATAAAAACGGGAACCGGGATGATTATTTTCTGTCATCCACCAGTTGAAAGAATGCCCATCCGCAACACCAAATTCAAGATAATTGATGTCAAGACTTAACATTTCGTTTTTGAAAATGTATTTATAAAGCTCGTATCGCTTGTTATAATCCCATTTGCAGGGAAAATCATTGAATGGAATTTTTTTATTTTCGCTTGCCCATTGGGAAAGCTTTGTCATCCATAACTGTTGCTGCCACAATCCTGTAGCCCATGAAAATAAAACGTGAAGCCTTAACCGGATAAAGGTGGTTTTTAGAAAGCGGATAATTGTAAACTTCATGCGGCAAATATAAATTCTATATTTCTTTTAGTACCGCCATTGTTGCCGATACCGACAATTTATATTCGCTACCAATTTTCAATGCATAATTTTCTTTATCATGACTTACAGGAAAATTAAAACATACAGGATAATCATATTCTTTTACAATATCTCTTATTACTTCTTCGACAGTTTGACCGAAAGGTATTGTTGTATCTTTCATTTCAGTAAATCTTCCGACAATCAAAGCTTTAAGTTTATCAAGCTTACCGCTTCGCTTTAACTGGTACATCATTCTATCTACATTATAAATATATTCGCCAACATCTTCGATAAACAAAATTTTATTTTTTGTTTTTAACTCCGATGATGTAGCGGTAAGATGTGCAAGCAGTGATAAATTTCCACCAACCAATATACCGGATGCTTTTCCTTTTTTATTAAATTCATTACCAGCGCTTACATAATCTGCTTTCCGTCCAATTAAAGAATCATGCAAGGTTTGAATATATTGATTTTTATTTTCACCGTCGTTAAACGCCGCAGCCATCGGGGCATGCATAGACGCTATTTTATATTTCGAAAATAAATGACTTTGAATAACCGTGATGTCACTAAAACCAATAATCCATTTTGGATTTCTTTTAAATTTTTTGAAACTGAGTTTATCAATAATTCTTCCCATACCATATCCACCTCTTGCACAAAAGATAGATTTGATATTGTCATCATCCATCATTTGCTGAAGATCATTTAACCGTTCTTCATCGGTTCCGGAAAAATAATTAAACTGGTGGCCCAGTGTTTTACCTGTCACTATATGAAACCCCCATCCTGTAAGTGTTTCAATAGCCGTCACTGCTTTTTCATAAGGCATATACCCGGAAGGGCACAATATGCCTATTGTATCGCCCGGTTTTAAATATGGAGGAATTGTAATCAAGGGTTTTATTTTATAGGTGGATAGTTTTATTGTTTACTTGTTGATCCACTAGTTTCAAAAAGCATTCCATTTAAAATTAGACTAATTAAGAATTAAACTTGATTAAGAGTAACTGAATTATCTGAAACATTTAATCGATATTTTACACCGCATTTCACCGCATAATTTTCTCGTTGGTGTCCAACGGGAAAATCAAAACATACCGGGTAATTATATTCTTTCACTTTTTCAAGAATTATCTCGTAAACCGTTTTGCCAAAATTATCACTGGGGTCATCCGGTTTTATATTGTTGAAACCGCCGGCAATTAAAGCTTTTAGGTTCTGTAATTTTCCACTTCGCTGCAGGTTACACAACATCCTGTCAATACTGTATAAATACTCATCAACTTCCTCAATCAATAAAATTTTGTCATCCGTATTTATATCAGATCTTGTTGCCGCAAGGTTTTGTAAAATAGATAAATTACCACCCACCAAAATTCCTTCCGCAGCTCCGGTTTTATTAAAAGTATTTACCGCAACAGGGTATTGTATATTTTCTCCTGTTAAACACTTTCTAATTGAATCAATTGAATCAATTTGCCCGGGAGTTGCGCTGCTCCAATCCGATGGAAAACTGTTGCACATTTTTGAATGAATAGTAGCGATTCCAAAGTTTTTATTTATGTGCGAATGAAATACCGTTGCATCGCTGAAACCTATTATCCATTTAGGATGTTTTGCAAACTTTTTAAAATCAATTGCATCAATAATTCTTACAGCTCCATAACCGCCACGCCCCAGCAAAACTGCTTTTACAGAATCATCGTCAATTATATTTTGAAAATCCTCTACCCTGTATTCATCATTCCCTGCAAATGAAAAATCCCGGGTTCCAACGGTATGGCCTATCCGAACCTGGAAACCCCATTCTTTCAATTTATCAATAGCCGGTTGAATCTCTTCAAAACTAATATACCCGGAAGGACACGTAATTCCAATTACGTCACCCGGTTTCAAATAAGGAGGAATTTTACTAATCTTATTTTCTTCAAAAATTGCGCAGCTATTGTTGAGATCTCCCCCACCTTTCGCCACTGCAGAAACAGATGCTGCTAAAGGAACAATTGAAGAAAGAAAGTTTTTACGATTCATGAAGTATTAATAATTCAATTTAAAAAATTACAATTCAAACCCCAACCCAGACGTTTCATCCAATGATATTAAACAAAGTGTCAATTTAAATTTGCCCAAAGAAATTATTGTTAAAAGATCATAACGTATTAGCTCCCCAAGTTAATATTAAAGAATTTGACGGAAAGTAAATTCAGTTGGATTTATTCTTCATTTAAAACTCCTACAATTTAAGCGGATTTTTGTTTGTTTGGGCATTGAAATGGTTTAGGTATTTTTGCAATCCGTAAATATTTGAATTAGCGGTAACATGATTATGAAAGAATTTAAACGGTATTTAATAACAGCGGCTTTACCTTATGCCAATGGCCCCAATCATATCGGGCATCTTGCCGGCTGCTACCTTCCTGCGGATATCTATGTCCGTTATTTACGGGCAAAAAGACTGGATGTAAAATTTGTTTGTGGAAGTGATGAACACGGCGTTCCAATCACCATTAGAGCCATGAAAGAAAATATTACTCCCCAGCAGGTCGTTGATAAGTACCATAAAATTATTAAGGAAAGTTTTGCGGAAATGGGGATTTCATTTGATATCTATTCCCGCACTTCAAACCCCGTTCATCATAAAACAGCTTCAGACTTTTTTTTAAATCTATATGAAAAAGGCTTATTTGAAGAAAAACAAACTGAACAGTTTTTTGATGAAGAAAAACAAACCTTTTTAGCAGACAGGTACATTACCGGAACATGCCCTGTGTGCGGCTATCCACATGCTTTTGGTGATCAATGTGAAAATTGTGGCTCTTCTCTAAGCCCGGAAATTTTAATAAATCCACGAAGTACATTAAGCGATGCGGTTCCGGTAAAAAGAAAAACAACACATTGGTATTTCCCATTGCAGAACTATGAACAATTCTTACGCAAATGGATACTCGAAGATCATAAGGAATGGAAAAATAATGTTTACGGCCAGTGCAAAAGCTGGCTGGACAAAGGGTTACAGCCACGAGCCATGACAAGAGATAGTAACTGGGGAGTAAAGGTTCCGTTACCAAATGCTGAAGGAAAAGTGTTGTATGTTTGGTTTGATGCACCTATTGGTTACATTTCAGCCACTAAAGAACTTCTTGAGAACTGGGAAGATTACTGGTGTAAAGAAGATACCAAGCTGGTTCATTTTATTGGAAAAGATAATATTGTTTTTCATTGTATCATTTTTCCTTCCATGCTTAAGGCGCATGGTGATTTTGTTTTACCCGATAACGTTCCTGCAAATGAATTTTTAAATATTGAAGGCCAGAAAGTTTCTACAAGCCGCAACTGGGCTGTATGGGTTGATGAATACCTGAAAGATTTTCCCGGCCAGCAGGATGTACTCAGGTATGTGTTATGTGCGAATGCTCCGGAAACAAAGGATAATGATTTTACCTGGAAAGATTTCCAGGACAGAAACAACAGCGAACTCGTTGCCATCTTCGGAAATTTTGTTAACCGAACTTTTGTATTGATGCATAAATTATGCAACGGAAAAGTACCTACTTTGCACGCTGACATTATTGATGATGCTGATAAAAAAATGGTGGCAGAATTTGAACAAACTAAAATTAAAATTGAAAATCTTTTAGACCAATATAAGTTTCGCGATGCATTGTATGAAGTGATTGATTTGGCAAGAAAAGGAAATAAATACCTGCAGGAGAAACAACCATGGATTGTTGCAAAACAGACTAACAATAACGGACAACCGGCAATAGAAGCGCAGAATAAAATTGACAATTGTCTTCACATTTGTTTACAGCTATGTGCAAACCTTTCCATTTTTATCAATCCGTTTTTGCCATTTACGGCAAAGAAAATGATTTACATGATGAAGGTTGTTGACAAAATGCTCGATTGGGAAAACGCCGGAAAATCAAAATTGTTAAGTGTTGGTTATAGCTTACGAGCACCTGAATTGTTATTCAGGAAAATTGAGGATGAAGAGATTAATTTTCAAATTGAAAAGTTAAAGAGAGGATTGGTTGATTCTCTTAATAAATTACAAACAACAGTTGACCAAAATAAAGAAGAAAATAAAATGGAATCAATAAAACCGGAAATTGTCTTTGATGATTTTGCAAAAATAGATTTGAAAGTCGGGACTATTCTTTCGGCAGAAAAAGTTGAAAAAGCAGACAAGCTTTTAAAGCTTGAAGTAGATCTTGGTTTTGAAAAAAGAACCATAGTTTCTGGCATTGCATTGCATTTTAAGCCTGAAGAAATTGCAGGAAAACAGGTGGTGGTAGTTGCCAATCTTGCCCCGAGAAAAATGAGAGGAATTGAAAGCAATGGCATGATATTAATGGCAGAAGACAAAGAAGGAAAATTACATTTTGTAAAACCTGAAGATAAAATTAATCCGGGTGCATCTGTCACATAATTTGGGATCAAAAAAAATTTTTATGAAACAAAATATAGGTTTTATTGGATTAGGTAATTTGGGAACTCCTATTGCATTAAATTTAATTGAAAGCGGGCACACATTATACGTTTACAATAGAACTTCTTCAAAAACGAAACCACTTAGCGAAAAAGGAGCCAATGTTTGTGAAAGTATTGCCGGGCTTGCAAAACAATGCACTACGGTTTTCACCATGGTTTCTGATGATGCGGCATTAAAAAGTATTTGTGAGGGAGAAGGTGGCCTGTTAAAAAATCTCGAAAAAGACAGTGTGCATATTTCCATGAGCACTATTCTTCCGGAAACTGCCGCATATCTTTCTTCACTTCATATACAACATGGTCAGTATTATCTTGCTTCACCTGTTTTCGGAAGGCCGGAGGCAGCGACAGCCAAAAAATTAAACTATGTAATTAGTGGCGAAGAAAGCATCCGCAGGCAGGCAGAGCCATTGTTAAAGGATACGGGTGGCTTGAATGTTTGGGATTTTGGAGATTCAATTGTTGCCGCCAATACCGTAAAACTCTGTGGTAATTTTTTGATTGCATCCGCACTTGAAGCTATTGGTGAGAGCATTAATCTCGCCAACAAAAGCGGAATTGATGCAGACCAAATGTGGAATATATTTTCTCAAACATTATTTAATACACCATTGTATCATAATTACAGTAAAATTATATTAGAACAGAAATTTGAACCAGCTGCCTTTTATATGAAGTTAGGTTTAAAAGATATGAACCTTGTTTTGCAACAGGCAGTTACGGTAAATCAATCAATGCCTCTTGCAAAATTGCTACAAAATAATATGAAATCCATTGCGGATAGTGGTCGGGGAAATATTGACTGGAGTGCAGTTTCAACTGCTGATAAAAACAAATAACACGCGATTATTCTTATATACAGAACCAGTAATTGTAAGTTATCGGTTTCGATTTATTAACCTCAGGAAATTTTCCTAATTTCACATTAAATGGTTGTTTAACTAACTAATTTATTATGCAAAAAAGAACGATAAAAAAAGTAGCGGTGTTAGGAAGTGGAGTAATGGGAAGTCGCATTGCCTGCCACTTTGCGGGAATTGGCTTACAGGTTTTGTTGCTTGATATTGCCAGCCCCGCAAAAGAAGGAGAGCTGAAACCTAACCGAAATAAAATTGTAAACGATGCATTGGCCACAGCAATAAAATCTAATCCATCTCCTGTTTTTACAAAAGATGTTATTAAAAATATTACTACGGGAAATTTTGAAGATAACATGAAAGACATCACCTCCTGCGATTGGACGATTGAAGTTGTTGTCGAAAGATTGGATATTAAAAAGTCAATTTTTGATGAAGTTGAAAAATTTCGCAAACCTGGAACGTTAATTACTTCCAATACTTCAGGTATTCCTATTCATCTTATGACGGAGGGCAGAAGTGATGATTTTAAAAAACATTTTTGCGGCACACATTTTTTTAATCCCCCGAGATATTTACAGCTTCTTGAAATCATACCAACACCAGATACTGATACAGAGATTATTGATTTCTTAATGCATTATGGTGATCTGTATCTTGGGAAAACAACCGTTCTTTGCAAAGACACTCCTGCTTTCATTGCCAATCGTATTGGGGTTTTCAGTATTATGTCAATATTCCATATTATGGAAAAGCTTGACTTAACTATCGATGATATCGATGCCCTAACAGGTCCCGTAATTGGCCGGCCGAAATCTGCAACGTGTCGAACTGCCGATGTTGTAGGAATAGACACCCTTGTAAAAGTAGCGATAGGTGTAAAGGATAATTGCCCTGGTGATGAAGCGAAAGACACATTTGTTATTCCTTTATGGTTGCAAAAAATGGTTGATAATAAATGGTTAGGTGATAAAACAGGCCAGGGATTTTTTAAGAAAACTAAAGGCGATGAAGGTCAAAAAGAAATTCTCACGCTCGACCTTAAAAAATTCGAATATACCTCCCGACAAAAACCAAAGTTTGCAACACTTAATGCAGCAAAACCAATTGACGATCTGAAACAAAGATTGAAAGTTTTAGTTGCGGGAAAGGATAAAGCTGGCGAATTTTACCGCTCATTTCATTACAGTCTTTTCTCTTACATCTCACATCGCATTCCTGAAATAAGTGATGAAATTTATCGCGTTGATGATGCTATGAAAGCGGGCTTTGGCTGGGAAATAGGAGCTTTTGAATCATGGGATGTGTTGGGAGTAAAAGAAACCACTGCTGCAATGAAATCCGCGGGCTACGATGTCGCAAATTGGGTTAACGATTTTCTTACTGAAGGCAATATTTCATTCTACAAAATTGAAAATGGAAAGCGTTTATACTACGACGTTAGTACCAAAAAATATTTACAACTTTCCGGCGGCGATTCCTTTATTATTTTAAGTGACCTTAAAGAAAAAACAGTTTGGAAAAACACTGCCTGCAATCTATATGACTTGGGTGATGATGTTGTTGGCCTGCAGTGGAATACTAAAATGGGGAGCATAGGCAGTGAAGTTTTGGAAGCTATGAATAAATCTATCTCTATAGCCGAGGAAAAATATAAAGGATTAGTTATTGCAAATGAAGGCCCTCAATTTAGTGCCGGAGCCAATGTAGGAATGATTTTTATGCTTGCGACGGAACAGGAATATGATGAACTTGACCTGGCAATCCGCATGTTTCAAAATACCATGATGCGGGTACGGTATTCGTCCATACCCGTGGTAGTTGCGCCGCATGGTTTGACCCTCGGTGGCGCTTGCGAAATGTGTTTACACAGCGATAAAGTGCAGGCTGCTGCAGAAAGTTATATTGGTCTTGTTGAGTTGGGAGTTGGTCTTATACCTGGGGGCGGAGGAACTAAAGAATTTACTTTACGTTCCGCGGATGAAATGCATGAAAATGAACCGGAAACTATTACACTTCAAAGCAGGTTCCTCACCATTGGTACCGCTAAAGTTTCTACATCAGCGTTTGAAGCATATAATTTAGGAATCTTACGTAAAGGCATAGACGAAATAAGTATGAACCAACAGAGAAGAATCGCTGATGCAAAACAAAGTGTTATAGAAATATTTGATAATGGTTATACAATGCCCTTACAAAGAACTGATATAAAAGTTTTGGGCCGCTCTGTTTTGGGAATGCTATATGCAGGAATAAATGGAATGCACCGCGGAAATTATATTACCGACTACGATGTAATAATTGCAAAAAAGCTGGCTTATGTTATGTGTGGTGGCGATCTCAGCGAACCTACATTAGTAAGTGAACAATATTTACTTAACCTCGAAAGAGAAGCATTCTTAAGCCTTTGCGGCGAAAAGAAAACACTGGAAAGATTACAAAGTGTTTTGAAAACGGGAAAACCCATAAGAAACTAAATAAAAAAACCGGGCTATTAACCCGGCTTTTTTATTTGACCTACTTTCTTTTATTTTTTATTGATAATTAATTTTTCAACTATATTAAGGAATGATGATTTTACTTTTACAAGGTAAAGAGATGCGGGCAATTTATCAATTCCATCAATGGATAAATAATTTTCACCTTTCTGTAATGTATACATTTTATTGATGAGAACCTTGCCCGCATTGTCAATTATTCTAACATCAACTGGTCCATTTTGTATAGTTGTTAATTTCAAAGTAAGATCGTTGTATGCGGGATTCGGATACATTAATAAAATTTTATTTTGTGAATCTTTTATTTGAACACTTAAAATTTTACTGTAAAAAAATCTGCCTTCATCATCTATCATTTTAAGCCTGTAAAAGTTTTGGGATGATGACGTTATATGTGTGTAATTATATTCTGATAGCCTGTCGTGATAACTTACCGTGGTTAGTTTTGAAAAGGAAATTCCGTCGGCGCTATATTCAAGTTCAAAACTTTTTAATTTTATCACATTGGCTATCTTCCATTGCAGGTTAACTGCATTATTATTAGCAGTGGCCAGGAAGTCCGTTAGTTTTACCGGAAGCACACCGCAAGGCGAGCCGGGATTAATTGAATTTATAAATTCCGGAGGGTTCGCTAATAAAATTATCTTTCCATTATCGCCCGGTGTTGCATTATAATTATTATCAGCATTTCCGGTCGGAGAACCAGATAGTGTTAATCCGTTAGTACCGCCTGAAACATTTGTTGATAAAAATGTACCATTAGTAATTATAATACCACCGCCTCCACCGCCGCCGGGACCATAGTCATAGTAGTTTGTCATATCTCCGCCACTGCCTCCGATTGCCGAGGCAGTTATGTTATTTAATCCAACCGGGCCTGACCCAGTGGTCACCATGATAATGCTTCCGCCTGCTCCCCCGCCGCCGGCAGCATCGGTTTGCGGAGGAGTATATGTATCAGTAACACCAGGAGCATTTGATCCGTTTGCCAAAACACTTCCGCTTCCAGTATATTGGGTCGCTCTCACAATTATAATACCTCCGCCACCGCCTCCGCTACAGCTATATTCGTTAGACGGAAGGCTGTTATCAGCGGATCCGGCGCCACCGCCTCCGCCCATGCAAAATCTTTCAGTGGAAACTTCACCAAAAGCAACACCGCCATATCCGCCCGTAGGATAGGTGTTTACATCTCCGCTTGCTCCATGCCAACCACTTCCTCCGTTTCCGCCACTACCACCATTACCGCCTCCGCCCCCGCCGGCGTTGTATTGATTTAGTGAAGGGTCCCCATCAGTTGCACCACCACCCGCATTGCCCGGTGCACCTCTGCCCATACTGCCTCCAATATATCCTTCAATACCGTTAGTTGTTGTAAGTGCAGTTCCGTTTTCAAACAAATACGCTGGCGTGCCGGCTATACCCTCGCCTTTTGCACCTCCTGTTGCGTTTGCCGCTGTTGTTATAGGAGAATTCCACCTGTAGTCTGTATTAGTTAATGTGCCGGTTCCATTACTGTTTCCGGCAGTTGCTCCCGTTAAGTTTTTGCCACCCCCTGCTCTAAATCCTTTATAGCTTACATCAATTGAACCGCTTAATGTAAACTTATTATTTACATCGATAGCAACCACACCTCCTGTACTTCCACTCCATGATGGGCATGTAACAGATGCTCCGGCTTTAATTTTCAAATCATAATACCGCGGAATTCTTATCACCTCATACTTTTGAATAGAATTTGTTGGAGTAAAATCCCGATCAAAATAACTATTGGCCAAACTGTAACCAAAAGTTATAACAGAGCCCGTTATGCCTGCAACTGTGTTATATTCATAATATCCGGCTCTAAGATTAGCATTAAGGTATCCCGACGCGGGAGCTCCTGCAGAATTATCCCCATAAGCATCATTATTGTTCGAATTAATATCCGCTCCTTGTATTTGTATTATTAATACTAGATCACCTGTTGAAATAGGTGTTGCGTTACCCCGGGAATCAACTGGGCCAACGGTTAAGCTGGTCGTACCTGCCACCGGATTGCCCGTGCCGGGGTAATAAGTATTTACTATATTATTGGCTATCGAGATAGTAACGGAGCCACTGGTAGGTGGCACACCGCATTGAGCAATAATTTTATTGCAATAACTAATTGCGATAAAAAATAAAATTAGACTTAGGTTTTTTGTGTAAAGTTTTTTCAACATTTTGTAAGGTTTTTAATCAGAAAAGAAGATTAGTTTGGCAGAATTTTTAATTGATTGTAAGTTAATAATCTATGGCCAATAAAAATTAGAAATAAATCTTACCGTCCAAAAAATTTTAGGCAATGGTTTCCTTCCCGTGTTTGTATCTTTAAACCTCCTATAATAATTTTAAAACTTATGGCGATACTAACTGTTGAGGATTTATCCAAATCGTATGGCAGAATACAAGCATTAAAAAAGGTAAGTTTTTCAGTTCCTGAAGGTTCTGTTTTTGGAATACTGGGACCTAACGGTAGCGGTAAGACGACGATGCTTGGTACAATAATGGATATCTTAAAGCCTACCTCGGGCACCTACAAACTTTTTGACGAAGCGCCCACTGAACTTCATCGCAGGCGAATTGGCACCTTGCTGGAAACGCCCAATTTTTATCATTATTTATCCGGTGTAAAAAATCTTGAAATAGCTGCAGAAATAAAACAACATGGTAAGGAAGATATACCAAGGGTACTCGAAATGGTAGACCTCACGAAACGAAAGGATTCAAAATTCAGTACTTATTCTCTTGGAATGAAACAAAGATTAGCCATCGCATCTTGTCTTTTAGGCAATCCCAAAGTGTTGGTTTTTGATGAACCCACTAACGGGCTGGACCCTGTAGGGATAGCCGAAATACGCGAACTGATGAAAACCCTTTATCGTGAAGGTAAAACAATTATAATGGCAAGTCACCTCCTTGATGAAGTAGAAAAAGTTTGCACGCATGTAGCTATTTTAAGAAAAGGCGAATTAATTACTTCAGGTGATGTAAACGAAATTTTATCCAATGAAGATATGGTAGAAGTAGGGGCAAAAAATAGCGAGCGACTAATAGAAGTTTTACAAAAAATGCCTGGCCAAACAAGAGTAACGAAAGAAGGTGGAATGGTTAAAGTATTTTATCCTGTAGGCACTGCAGACCTTGAAGCAATTAATAACTTTTGCTTTGGCAAAGACATTATTCTTAATCATCTTATTCTTAAAAAGAAAAGTCTCGAATCGAGATTTTTTGAACTTACCAATAATTAAAGGCATGCTACATTTATTAAAAGTTGAATGGCTTAAAGTAAAAAACTATAAAGCATTTTGGATATTTTCTATTCTCTACACATTTGCTATACTCGGTATTAACTATACGGGGTTTTATGTAAATGAATTAACCATTCAATCTTTGCCCCAGAGCCAGTTGCTTCTCGGCACTCCTTATGCTTTTCCAAAAGTGTGGCAAACAGTGGGCTTTATGAGTAGCTGGCTGTTATATTTTCCGGGAATACTTTTTATTATGTTACTCACCAATGAATTTAATTTTAAAACTCACCGGCAAAATATAATTGATGGATGGACCCGCATGCAATTCGTTTCCGTAAAATTTGTATTTGCCATCCTGTTTGCTGTGGTGGCCACGTTTTTCAATTTTCTTGTTGCCTTGCTTTTTGGTTCACTCACAACCGGTTCTTCTTTCAGTTTTGAAGGAATCGAAAATGTTGGTTATATCTTCATTCAAACTGTTGCCTATATAACTTTTGCAATGTTTCTCGCGGTATTGTTTAGAAGGAGCGGTGCAGCTATTGCCGTATTTTTTTTATATGGATTAATTTTCGAGTTTATCATTACCATGTTAATTAATCATAAGTTTGGCTTATCGCCTATTGGATATTTTTTACCATTACAGGTTACTGATGTAATGTTGCCGATTCCTTTTGGTAATAAAATAATTTATGATGGAGCGCCCGATTTATGGATAATGGTAGTTGCAAGCCTGGCTTATATCTGCGGCTATTTCTTTTTTGCAATGAAAAAATTTACAACAGACGATTTGTAAAGAATTTCAAAAAAAAGTTCGGCTAGAATAAAAAACTTAAAATCAATTTTACTTCGGGGAACTTATTAATTCATCTAACGCAGATTCTATAGTAGGATATAAAAAAGTAAAGCCTGTCGATTTAATTTTTTTATCGCATACAGTTGCGCTTTTTAAAATTTCAATACTGCGTTTACCCATAAACAATTTTAAAAAAAATATCGGAATATGAACGGGTATAAAAAATTTATTTCTCAATTTTTCGGCTGTTGTTAAAATCAATTTTTTATTACTAACGGGCAACGGCGCAACTGCATTATACACACCACTCATTCCTTTGTTTTCCATTGCTTCAATATACATGCGACAAATATCATCAATGTGTATCCAGCTCACTATTTGTTTTCCGTCGCCTAATATTGCGGCAACACCAAAATTCAAAGGCGCCTTAAATTCTTTAAATGCACCGCCTTCATTATCCAACACTATACCCGTGCGAAGTTTTACAAGCCTTATACCGGCTTGCGCAATAGCATCAACACTACTTTCCCATAATACACAAGTCTCGCCCAGGAACGTTTTATCCGCAGGATCTGTTTCAATAAATCCATCTTTATGTATAAGCGGTCGTGCATCGGCCCCATACCAGCCGATTGCAGAAGCAGAAATAAAAGCTTTTAACTGATGATTATTTTCGTTTATCGCTTTTACAAGTAACTCGCTGCTTTTGGTGCGGCTATCAATAATCTGTTGTTTATATTCTTTTGTCCAGTTTTTATCCATCACTCCTGCACCTGCCAAATGAATAATGTAGTCAGCCTTTCGTATTACGTCCGCATCAATTAATTGATTTTTTATGTCCCAAGGGCTATAGGATACAAGCGGATTTGAGGAGGAATTCTTTTTATTTCGCGATAAAATAATCACTTCATATTTGCGCTCAATTAAATGGCTTGTTAATTTTTTACCGATAAGGCCGGTACCGCCTGATATTAGAACAACAGCCATATATTTATCGTAAATTAGTAATTAATCAAAAGTAAATTATTTGCAATTTAGTTATTACGTAAAAGCATTTATTTACTTTTAATAAATGAACAGAAATTTCATGAAAAACATTCTCATTTTTTTTATTTTAAGTTTATTTTCTTTCAAGGCCATCTCGCAACAAATAACCTATAGTGAGCCACAGGTTGATGATACACGTTCGCTCGATTTTGACATTATCGGAAAGATTGGAGGCAACTTTTTAGTATATAAAAATGTCAGGAATAAATATGCGGTAAGTATATACGACAATAGAATGAAATCACTAGATAAAGTAGACCTTGATTTTATGCCTGATAAAACAATTAATGTAGATTTTGTGGCTTATCCCGATTTCGCCTATATCATTTACCAGTTTCAGAAAAGAAGTACACTCCATTGCATGGCAGCAGCAATAGATGGCAATGGAAAATTAATAAAAACACCGTTTGAACTTGATACAACGCACATTAGTTTTTTTGCCGATAACAAGATTTACAGCACTATCAACAGTGAAGACAAGTCGAAAATTATGATTTATAAGATTCAAAAAAGATATGATAAATTTAATTTTACGACTTTGCTTTTTGATGATAGCCTCAGGTTATTACATAAATCGAGAATTGAAACCCCATACGAAGATCGTAAAGATATTTTCAGCGATTTCTTTGTTGACAATACAGGAAATTTTGTTTTTACAAAAGGCACCAAACTAAACTACAGGGATTATCTTCAAAAATTAATGTTGGTAACAAAGGGCCCGCAAGATGATAATTTCACTTTAAATGAACTTAATCTTTCAGGAAATTATCTTGATGAAATTAAATTGAAAGTTGATAATGTTAACCAGCAATACCTCATCAATTCTTTATTTTATAAAAGGAAAAATGGTAATATCGAAGGGCTTTACACAGCCGTATGGAACAAAAAAAATGATAACCTTGTTTCACAAAATTTTGCAGACTTTAATGATACCCTAAGACAAATAGCAAAAAATGAAGGAGGCACAAGGCTTGCTTTTAATGATTATTTTATAAGAGATCTTATTTTAAAAAAAGATGGTGGATTTATTCTAACTGCCGAAGATCATACAACACAAAGCCGTGGCACTCCCTGGAATCGTTATAATTATTTATATGGGTATCCATCGTTTTCACCGTATGATTCTTATTACTTGTATTCTCCATCTTCTTATTGGTATTCCAGCCGTTATCCTTATTACTATAACAATAACGGCCAGGTGAGATATTATTACGAAAACATAGTGGTGCTGGATTTGGATAAAACCGGTAATTTAATCTGGAGCAATGTTATTCATAAATCTCAGTATGACGACGATAACGATAATTTTCTTTCTTACTGTATTATGTTAACGGGTGGCCAATTGCATTTCTTGTTTAATGAACTGGAAAGGCGTAATCAACTCATCAACGATCAAACAGTTTCATCCGACGGAAAAGTTACCAGGAATCCGCCACTTAGAAGCCTCGACCGTGGCTATGAGTTTATGCCACGTTATGCGAAACAGGTAAGTTCTTACCAGATAATTGTTCCCTGCATGTATAGAAATTATATTTGCTTTGCAAAGATTGAATATTAATACAGAATCAACTTCTGTAAGAAGAAGCAGTATTAAATATCTTTGGTGTATTATTTTTCATCAATAAGATAATAATTTCTTTGATGGAATGTTATAGTGCTGGGCGTTATAAATTTTTTATTTTTGTTCTTCACTCTAACTCTCATTTGTGACAGGCACTTTCCGGGCTAATAATCCTTTTAATACTTTCATGCTTCTTGTGTATGGCTTGCTGTTGAAGCTTCAATGGTTTATATCGCCGCAAATTCCTGTAGTTCAAAAATCAGATGCATTTCTTTATAATAAAATCCTGCTAACTATTAAGCCTGTATTTGATAGCTTTCCGGAGGTTTATTCAATAATAACCTATTTACTTTTATACACACAGGCAATAAGTTTTAACAGGCTCCTTAATAACAGGAGGCTTATGCAAAAACCCAATTACCTGCCCGGTATGAGTTACCTTCTCATTACCTCATTCTTTGCAGAATGGAACGTTTTAAGCGCACCATTAGTAATAAACACTTTACTTATTTGGGTTTGGGCCAAAATGAGCAGCCTTTATAATAATCCCCATGCCAAATCAACACTGTACAATATTGGAATTGTAATTGGCATTACCACTTTTTTTTATTTTCCATCTCTTGCTTTTTCGTTAATGATTATTTTCGCATTATTAATTACGCGGCCACCAAAAATTGCGGAATGGATTATTGCAATCTTAGGCATAGCCACTCCATGGTATTTATTATTTGCATGGCTATTTCTGACTAATAAATTATATAGTTTCCAGGTTTCGGGCTTTCATATTGATTATCCTTTATTTGCTAAAAATAATGCGCAATACATAGGGATAGTTTTAATATTGATTACCGCGGTGGTTGGAGGTTTGTTTGTGCAATTAAATGCCAGGAAGCAAATTGTACAGGTTCGTAAAAGTTGGGGGCTAATTGTTTTGTATTTAATTGTTGCACTGTTTGTTCCGTTCATTAACAGTAGCCACCATTTTCAATACTGGATTTTGGCTACCGTTCCGCTTTCAGCGTTTATTGCATGTTTCTTTTATTACCCAACCAAAAGATGGATTCCTTTGTCTATTCATTGGGTAATGGTAGCCTTTGTAATTTATATGGCAATTATAAAAAAATAAATCTTAGTATTTTTGCATTATAAATCAATAAAAAGTAAATGAAATTTGGTGTAGTTGTTTTTCCCGGCTCTAATTGCGACAGGGACGTGATGGATGCTCTAAAAAATGATCTTCAACAGCAAGTAATTCCGCTATGGCATAAGGACCGGGATCTTTCGATGTTTAATAAGCAGGATTGTATTGTATTACCCGGAGGTTTTAGCTTTGGAGATTATTTAAGGTGCGGAGCAATAGCAAGGTTTAGCCCGATGATGCAAAGTGTAATTGAGTTTGCAAATAAAGGTGGAAAAGTTCTGGGAATATGCAACGGCTTCCAGATTTTATGCGAAAGCGGTTTATTACCCGGTGTTCTTTTGCGAAACAGCAATATGCAATTTGTTTGCAAAAACGTGTTGTTAATTGGTGAGAATAAAAAGGAAAAGAAAAATGTACTAAAAATTCCTGTGGCCCATGGCGAAGGAAGATATTATGCCAGTGAAGAAGTTATTAATAAATTAGAAAAAGAGGACCAGGTGCTGTACCGCTACTGCAATACAGCAGGTCTTTTCAACGTTGATTATTCACCTAATGGATCTACTAATAATATTGCGGGCATCTGCAATAAAGAAAGAAATGTTTTTGCAATGATGCCGCATCCCGAACGGGCTTGTAATAGCTTATTAGGTAATACCGATGGAAGGCAGGTTTTTTTAGATTTATTTTCTATAAACTAACGTTAAAAAGGCAGTTGCCGTAGCTCTTGTTACCGTATTATCGTTTGTTATTTTTTATTATTGCAGAAACGAAAAGATACCATGAAAAAAATAATTTTTATTCTATTATCCGCTTTCATCATAAATACTTCTTTTGGGCAAATATTAAACCCAGTAAAGTTTAGCTACAGTACTGTAAAGAAAAGTAATAATCAATACGAGGTCCATATAAAAACTGCAGTAGATCCTAAATGGCATATTTATTCAATATATAATCCCGATGGCGGCGCACAACCTACAGAACTTAGTTTTACCAATGCCAAATCTGTTGGAAAAGCAAAAGAAGCAGGAAAAATGAAAACGATTTTTGAAAAGGAATTCAATGTTAACCAAAAGTATTTTGAACAAAACGTTGATTTTATTCAAACAGTAAAAGTGGCGCCCGGTTCTAAAAAAGTTTCAGGCACTATTGAGTACATGGTTTGTAATGACAAACAATGCCTGCCTCCCAAGACAGTTGCGTTTGATATAGCTCTTTAAAATTAAAAATTGATACAGTAATTTTAATAGGATAACCTTAGTTGTTATCCTATTTTTTTAAATTCGGTCATGAAGATTTATAGATTGTTTATTACGGTTATTTTAAGTTTAATTGCATTGTTCTTTATTGATCAAAATGCAACGGCACAAGTCGTTGGCGCAACGCAGAAAACTTTGTCGCACACTTTTCTTGATGGATTAAGATGGGGATTTATATCGGTATTACAGCCATGCCTATACGCAATGTTCCCTGTTACCGTAACTTTCTTTTTAAAACGAAGCCAATCACGTGCACAGGGAATAAAAAATGCGACATTATATTCTTTTTCAATTATTGCCATATTTACGGCATTCGCATTTTTTCTTACCTTAATTTTTGGAAAAGATACCTTATACCAAATATCAACGAGCGCTACATTTAACATTTTTGTATTTATACTATTCATGGTTTTCGGGATATCTTTTTTAGGTGCATTTGAAATTACATTGCCTTCTTCATGGACGAATAAAGTTGATTCAAAAGCAAGCACCAACAACTTTTCAGGGATTTTCTTTATGGCTCTTACGTTAGTATTGGTTTCATTTTCCTGTACGGCGCCTTTTATTGGAAATTTATTGGTTGATGTTACGCAACAAAAAGAAAGGCTCGGACCCATCATCGGCTTTCTTGGTTTTTCATTAGCCATCGCATTACCCTTTGCATTGTTCGCATTCTTCCCTGGATTGCTTAATAAAATTGCAAAATCAGGGGGTTGGTTAAACACTTTGAAAGTTTCTTTTGGATTTATCGAAATCGCCATGGCATTAAAATTTTTATCTAATGCTGATCTTGCCTATCACTGGCGCTTACTCGACAGGGAAGTATATCTTTCATTATGGATTATCATTTTTGGCTTGTTAGGATTTTATTTGCTGGGCAAATTAAAATTCAGTCATGATGACCATTTACCGTTAAACGATTATGGTCATCCCTATCTTTCTGTAACAAGATTATTATTTGCAATTATTCCGCTTGCATTTACTGTTTATATGATACCGGGATTGTGGGGTGCTCCTTTAAATGGCATCAGTGGGTGGTTACCGGAAAATAAAACACAGGATTTTAATCTAGAAAAATTAATAAGAAACAGCCAGTTGAGTTCATCGAATAACGATTCATCAAATGCAGGCAAAACTGTTGCTTACATTAGACCAAAAAAATATACTGATATACTTGCATCTGAAATTGCAGGCGTAGAAACATTTTTTGATTTTAACGAAGCCATTGCAGCCGCCAGAGCAATGAATAAGCCAGTGATGATAGACTTTACCGGGCATAGCTGTGCCAATTGTCGCAAAATGGAAAGTGAAGTTTTGTCGAAGCCTGAAGTAAGTAAAAGATTGCATGATGATTTCGTTGTAGTCTCTTTATATGTCGATGAAAAAAGAGAATTACCGGACAGCGAAAAATATGTTTCAAAATTCGATCAATCATCCGTTAATACTGTAGGCGCAAAGAATCTCGATTTTGAAGCAACCATTGCTAACTCCAACGCACAACCGCTATATATTTTTGTTGATGAAAGTGGAAAGATTATACAAAATGCAGGAGGTTACGATCCTGATATCAACCGCTTTATTTCTATACTTAATCAGGTGAAAGCGGAGAATATGAAGAGGTTTCAATAAAGTCATTCAACTATAATCTCACAATATTTTTAATCGCTATTGGCGGGGTAAAATTTGTTTCATTATCCGGTTGCTTGTGAATATCTTTCACTACATCCATTCCTTCTATCACCCGGCCAAAAGCCGCAAAGCCCTGCCCGTCTGCATTCGCATCGCCACCATAATCATAAGCAGGTTGGTCACCTATCACAATAAAAAATTCGGTACTGGCAGTTCCCGGCGCAAGCCTTGCCATAGAAATAGTTCCATCTTTATGGAGTATGCCGGTTTGTTTTGTGGTTTCGTGTGGAATGCCCGGTAACTTTATTTGCATTTTATTTTTTGTTTCCCAAATACCACCTTGTATCAAATCAGATTTAAAAGAACTCGAAGGCTGATCTTCGGCTTTTAAAACACGATAGAAAGAACCATCTTTATAATAACCTGAATCTACATAAGCTAAAAATGCCGCAACGGTTTTCGGCGCCTTTTCAGGATACAACTCAACAATGATGTCGCCAAAGTTGGTTTCTATTTTTACAGTTGGTTCCTTGTAATTCTTTTTTTGCTTACATGAAAAATAAAAGCATGAATTCATCAAAAGCAAAATTATGATAATCGTTCTTAACCGGTTTTTTACTTTCAATGTTTAAAATTTTATCAGATACAAAATAACAATAATTCTTATTTTATAAATACAGTTGCAACCATTTCGATAAACACTATCATAATCTGCAACAAAAACCCCGGCTAACGTGAGTCTCCGGGGCAAACAAAAATAACAGTACACACAACAACGAATATAAAAATCAGGTATTAGCCTCCAGGTATTTGGTAAAACCAATTAACCTTTTAACTTATAACTTCTTCATTTAATCTGGTTTTTTTCCATGCAGGAAAGTATTGATAGTGCTTATTTCAGCTTTATTATTTTCATCAGACTTAACGGTGTAATTGCTGTAAAAGCTCTCTACGTCGGCAATGGAATTGTGCAATTCCATATTGCGGCGGAGGTAAGCAGGAACCGACTCAAACTCATTGTTAGGGTCCGCAGCGTTTACGTTGAAAGATAAATTTCTCAGCTTCGCAATGCGGTCCATAGCCCGGCGCTTTAGATCTCCTGCTTCGTCTACCGGTGGCAGTTCCTCAACAGAAGGCATCATGATGGGCATCGTTTGGCGTACTTTCGGTTCTTCCTTTTCCTCCTCCGCTTCATGGGAATTTTTAACTACCAATTGCATATCAATAACGGGTTCGTCTTCCTGTTTTGAAAACGCTATTGGAGTTGTTGGTTCCTCTACAGATTTGGATTCCTTGTTTGGCTTAGCTTCTGCATAGATCTGTGCAGGCTTCGCTAAATAACCGCCTGACGTTGGGACGGTGCTAGCTTCTTTTTTATTATTATTTGGTTGATTGTTAAGAACAGTCGTTTTAGTTTTCGAGGGAACGTGTTGATTTGCTTCAACAGGTATTGGATTGGGTTCCGAAGATAACGTGAAATGGATAACTGTTTCAGATGATTTATCAACAGTAATTTCTTCATTGCGCACTGGTAATTCTACCTTTGAAGATATTGGTACTTCTACTATTGTAGGCTCCATCCCTTTCTCAATTTTTTGTTCCGAAACTGAAGCATACACATCTTCTTCTTTAATTGATTTAAATCCTTTCTGCTCAATTATGTTTTCTTCTTCTTTTATTTCTTCTACAGGCTTTTCTTCTTTCTTTTCTTCAAAAACAAAAACAGGCTGACGGTATTGTTTTTTTTCATCTTCAGAATGCTGCAGCGTCATCACAATTTTTTCCTCTGCTTTTATTTCTTCTATTGGCTCTTCTTTTTTATCAAAAGGGTCTTTATGTTCAAACCCGGTTGCTATTAAGGTGATACCTATTTTACTTTCGAGCGTATTATCATATCCAAGCCCCAGAATCACATCTGTATTTTCCCCCGCCTGGCTCAGCAAATGATTTTGTATGGTTTCAACTTCATCCATTGTAAATTCATTATCGCCTTCAGCAGAATTTATATTTATTAAAATCCATTTTGCTCCGCGGATATCATTATCATTCAACAAAGGAGAATTAAGCGCCTGCTCAATTGCCTTCTGGGCACGGTTTTCGCCGTCTGCTGCTGAGCTGCCTAGAATAGCAACACCTCCTTTTCTCATCACTGTACACACATCTGCAAAGTCAACATTTATCTGGCCTGTGCTGTTAATTACGTCAGTAATACATTTGGCTGCAGTTGCTAACACATTATCAGCTTTGGCAAACGCTGCCTTCATCGTAAGGTTGCCAAACTGGTGACGCATTTTATCATTACTTATAACGAGAAGCGTATCCACATGATCTTTCAATTTACTTATCCCATCTTCTGCCTGGGCAATTCTCTTCTTGCCTTCATAGGCAAAGGGAGTTGTAACTATGCCTACGGTAAGAATACCAAGATCTTTGCAAATTTTTGCAATGATAGGCGCACCACCAGTGCCTGTGCCGCCACCCATCCCGGCAGTAATGAATGCCATTTTGGTATTCACTTCCAATATGCGTTTTATTTCTTCAAGACTTTCTTCAGTGGCTTCACGTCCTATTGCAGGATTAGCGCCGGCGCCAAGGCCTTGCGTTAAATGCGGGCCTAATTGTACTTTGTTAGGAACCATGCTGGTTGCAATTGCCTGCGCATCAGTATTACAGATTATGAAGTTTACGCCTTCAATATTCTGGCTATACATGTGGTTGACTGCATTGCTGCCACCACCGCCAACGCCGATCACCTTTAGGATAGATGATTGTTCTTTGGGCAAATCAAAATGAATCATGTGTTTTAAATTTAATGAGTTATAATGTAATTAACAGGTTAGCTTATAATTCTGAATCTCCTTCTTCTTTAAACATTTCAATCAAGCCATTTTTAAAAGAATCCATAAATCCCTTTAAAGTTTTCCGGGGCTTTACCACAATATTTTTATGGTTCGTAATATCTGCTTCAACTTCGTCTACACTTGGCTGTTGTAAATGAGCAGGAATATTAACTTTTGTATATTGCAATTCAAATTGCTTGCGCTTATTTTCATAATCATTGTATCCTTTCAATATTAAACCAAGGCATGTTGAATACATTGGCTTGGCTAATTCTTCAATATGGCCTGCAGCAAGATGTTCATTTGGATAACCAATACGTGCATTTAATCCGGTAACGTACTCCGTTAGCTGAATTAAATGTTTTAACTGGGATCCGCCACCTGTAAGGATTACACCACCATTAAGCAAGCGGTTATCAAGCCCTACCTGTTTTAAGTGGTAAGAAACAAAATCCATTATTTCGCTCATACGCGCCTGTATAATTGCCGCAAGATTTTTTACACTTATTTCTTTTGGAGCCATACCACGTAGCCCGGGAATTGTAATAAAAGCATTTGATTTTGCTTCATCAGCAAGAGCGCTTCCAAATTGTACTTTCATTTGCTCAGCCTGTGTTTTTAAAACACCAAGTCCTGTTTTAATATCATTGGTAATGTTTTCTCCGCCAAATGGAATCACTGCAGTATGCTTTAATATTCCTTCATAAAAAACAGCGAGATCTGTGGTACCACCGCCTATATCAACAATAGCGACACCAGCTTCTAAATCATGATCACACATTACTGCTGCGGCAGACGCCAATGGTTGCAATACAAGATCTTTTGTAATAAGACCGGCTTTTTCAACACTGCGATTTATATTCCTGATCGCATTTTTATCTCCGGTAATGATGTGGAAATTAGCGCCCACCTTCACACCGCTATATCCAATCGGATCGGGAATATTTTGAAAATTATCTACAGTAAATTCCTGAGGAATTACATCAATGATCTGGTCGCCTGCCGGTATATAGGTTTTATATTGATCGTTGATGAGCTGATCAATTTCAGATTGTTTAATTTCTTCATCCGTATTCTGGCGAACAATGTCTCCCCGCGTTTGAAGGCTTTTAATATGATGGCCTGCAATACCAACATACACTTCGCTGATAGGAAGATTGGGATTGCTGGCATAACAATTTTCCAAAGCTGTTTGGATGGCTTTTATTGTTTGGTCAATGTTCAACACCATTCCGTGTTGCACGCCATTACTGTTTGCACGGCCAAAGCCAAGAATCTCAAGTTTACCGAATTCATTTTTTCTGCCGGCAATGGCTGCAATTTTTGTGGTGCCAATGTCGAGGCCTACGATGATGGGTTGTTCGTTGTTCATATTTTTGTTTTTATATGCCTTTTTATCCCCTGTCATTGATTAACAGATTTAAATTTTATAAGGCGTGTTGTGTTGTTGTTTATATTTTATTTTTAAAAATCATTTAATAAATTAATAATCGGTTTTTGGTGGCATTACTGCCTTCGGAACTTTTTTGCTTTTTCCCGCGTCCTTTTGATTGCCTTGTTTTTTTGCAATGTTAGATTTCAAAGGGGCAGGATTTGGTTTTTCAACAGATGATGAATGGATGGTTAGGGCATTCTTTTTGGTTGCACTTTTACTACCGGATGTTGGTTTTTCAGGAACGTGAATGGGGGCTACAGCAACGCGTTCTTTATTATTACTTGTATTCACTTTCAGATTCTCATCCGGCGCACTTTCAATTTCTCTTGATGTATTAATATTATTATCATCAGCGGGCTGATCCAATTGAATATTTGTCGAATCATTTGTATGCTTTTGAGCCTCTTCAATTAAAGCTTTCATAATTTGAATGGAGCGCAACGAATCCATTTTAATTTCATTGGCGCCTCTTCTTACACCTACAACCTGGCCCTTATATTGAACATCAATTGCCGAATAATGTGACCACCCGATTTTTGTTAACACTTGTTTATAGAAACACAGTAGGTTATTAAATTTTTCTTCGCAATTTTCTGCATCACCGAAACGTATAACCTGGTTCCCCAGCTTTGGAATTAACTCGAATGAGCGATTAGGCAAAATATCAACCTGGTCTATCTGAGCCATCCAAAAAGAATTGGTATTAATAAATTGACTGAGTGTTTTTATATCTTTAATAAGATTACTATCCTGTTTAGAAAGTACAATTACATCAGTAGGAAAATCAGTAAACACAGGCAGCCGAGGTGAAAATTTATCGCTCAATGGAAGCCTGGTTAAAGAACTATCCAGGTAAAATGACATCCCTGAAGTTGTGAAAATTCTCGCTATCGGCTCCCTTTCGGTTATCCTTACCTGCAAAACGTTATTGTTGTCAAAGAACAGTTCGGCTTTTTTAATCCATTTACTCTTTTGCAATTCGGATTCCATCATAGCAAGATCAATCGCATGTACAGGCATTTTCTCCAACTTACCTTCATTTGTTTTTTCTAAAATTGAAATCACATCTTTCTTATCAATAAAAAAATTATTCTGCACACCGGTAATTTCAATTTCGATGCGAGAACAGCGTTCGTTATTTCTTCTCTCTATTGCGGCAACCAGTAATACAACTGTTCCTGAGCCAATGATAATCCATATCATCGCCGCAAGAATCTTTTTAAGTTTGTATTTACTGTTTATTGACATTTATTATAAAATATTATTTCAATAAAATCCCTTTTATTGGTTGCACAAGTTGATCTATGTCTCCGGCTCCTGCCGTAATTACTAATTCCAAATCATGCTCATGTAATTTGCTATGGTTTAATATTTGCAACAACTGCTCCTTTGTGCAACAGATGCCTTTTGCTTCATTCATTCTGTCTGCAATAATTTCGCTCGTTACATTTTCAATAGGCAATTCCCTGGCAGGATAGATGGGCAGCAGGTACACATCATCACCAAGATTTAATACTTCTGCAAACTCATTCGCAAAGTCCCTGGTACGGCTAAACAAATGCGGCTGAAATACAATTGTACATCTCATTTCCGGGAACAAATTTTTAGCACTTTTAATCAACGCTTTCAGTTCTTCAGGGTGGTGGGCATAATCGTCAATAAAGACTGTTTTATCATTCTTAATAATATATTCAAAGCGTCTTTTTACTCCTTTAAAATCGTCAACCGCCGCTTTTATTTTTTCCGGCTCAATGCTAAGATGATTTGCTATCGCAATAGCGGCAACAGCGTTTTCAATATTATGCATGCCACCCATATTGAGTTTTACATTATTAAGCTGCCAGCTTTTTGATTTAATATTAAACTCGTAGGCGCCGTTCAACAATTTTATATCATCGGCAAAAACATCAGCCTCATTATTCTGAAGGCTATAACGTAAACGGTTAGCCGCAGAAAATTTGCCGGCAGGCAAACTATAATTAGTTAACAGCAAACCACCCTCTTTAAGCTTGCCGGAAAATTGAACAAAAGAATGTTCCATATTTTCTTTAGTGCCATAAATATCCAGGTGATCCGCATCCATAGCAGAAATCAAAGCAATATCCGGGGATAACTGCAAAAAACTCCTATCGTATTCATCAGCTTCCACAACAGAAACGTTGTTATCGCTGTTCCAGAAATTGGTATGATAATTTACCGAAATGCCACCTAGGAAAGCATTACACCCAAACCCGGAATGCCGCAAAATATGAGCAACCATCGTGCTTATAGTTGTTTTGCCATGTGTGCCGGCTATACAAATATTGAAAGAAGACTTAGTTATTTCTCCAAGTAAAGCGCTTCGTTTTATCAGCTCATAATTATTATGTAAATAATAATTGAGTTCTTTATGGTCTTTAGGAACTGCAGGAGTATAAACAACCAATTGAGCGTTTTTATCAAGAAGTTCAATATCATCTTCATAATGAATATTAATTCCATCATTTTCCATCTGCCTTGTTAAGTTGGTTACTGTTTTATCGTAACCGCTTACCAAAGCATTTTTGTTCAAATAATATTTAGCAAGGGCACTCATTCCTATGCCACCAATGCCAATAAAGTAAATTCGTGATATGGCTGTATAATCTTTCATTCAATAATCTTACATAAGAAGATTAATTATTTTTATTTTTTATAATTTTTAAAATCTCATCTGCAATTGTTTCATCTGCATGTTCATTCGCCGTTTTTAAAATATTTGTTTCCAGCTCATGAATCCTTTTTTCATCTTTAATTAATTCAAGTAACGTGTGCATCAAATGGTTCTGCACGTCTGCATCGCGAATCATTATTGCAGCATCTTTTCTAACCAGCGCCAGTGCATTTTCCGCCTGGTGATCTTCTGCCGCAAATGGATATGGAACAAAAACAGCCGCCTTGCCTACTACCGCCAATTCAGCAATTGTCATTGCACCAGCCCTTGCTACCACTACATCTGCAGCTGCGTACGCATATTCCATCCGTGAAATAAATGCGTTGGTCCATATGTTATTCTTTTCCTCTTCAGCTTTTGCAGCCTGCACTGCAAAAGATTTTCCCGTTTGCCAAATAAGCTGCAGATTATTTTTTTTAAAAACATCTATGTTTTTAGCTATCGTTTCATTTATACTTTTTGCACCAAGGCTTCCTCCAATTACAAAAACTGTTTTTATTTCTGGCTTTAATCCAAAAAAACTCAATGCTTCGTGCTTTGAGATTTTTTCGGAAAAAATACTGCGAACAGGGTTTCCCGTTATAACAGTTTTGCCTGCGGGGAAATATTTTTCCATTCCGTCAGTAGCCACGAATATTTTTGTTGCTCTTTTGCCTAGCATAATATTGCTTTTGCCCGGGAGAGAATTACTCTCATGAACAAACGTGGGGATATCTCTTGTTTGCGCAAGCCTTAAAACCGGGAAGCTTGAATACCCGCCCACGCCGATAACTACATCTGGTTTGAATTTTCGCAATATTCCTGTAACCTGCAAAAAACTTTGCGCCAGTTTAAATGGCAATGAAATATTTTTAATCAAAGAACTTCTGTTATATCCTGCTATGGTAAGGCCAATAATTTTATAACCTGCTTCAGGAATTTTATCCATTTCCATTTTCCCTTTCGCGCCAACAAATAAAATTTCTATACCCGGCAGCAGTTTTTTCAACGCTGCCGCTATTGCCAATGCCGGAAAAATATGGCCACCCGTTCCACCGCCTGCAATTATTATGCGTTTATCTCCACGCTCAGCGGGAATGACATCTTCCAACTTTTCAATTATATTTCCATTGCTCATCATACTACCATTGTAATATTTTTATTTACGATTCAACCGGCTCTAACTCCGGCTCTGGCTCCTTTCCTTCCATTTGCTCAACATTACGTGCAACACTTAAAATAATTCCAATTGCAAAACACGTAAACCAAAGACTGCTACCACCCATGCTGACCAGGGGCAACGTAACGCCCGTTGTTGGAAAAAGGTTAACTGTTACCCCCATGTTTACCATTGCCTGTATCACAAGAGTAAAACTTAAAGCCACAGCCAGGAATGCTCCGAAGGCATAAGGACACCTTTGAAAAATTCGTATACTCCGAAATAAAAAAAGCAGGTATATTAAAACAATAATCGTTCCTCCTGCCAATCCGTATTCTTCAATAATAATTGCATAAATAAAATCGCTATAAGGATGTGGCAAAAAATTTCTTTGTTCACTCTTACCCGGGCCTTTTCCCAATAATCCACCTTTTGCAATTGCAATTTTGGCCTGTTGTACCTGGTATGATGCATCTGATTTGTCGCTGTACATAAAATCCTGAACACGCTTTATCCAGGTTGACATTCGTCCAAACGTTAATATTGATGGTAAATCTTTTGAAGTATGATCCTCTTTATTATAATAATGTGTTGCAACAAGTATTAACAGCATTAGCGGGACTAAAGCAGAGGCCACAACCAGCATAATATGGCGCAGGCTTACTCTGCCAATAAACATTAGCATCATTGCAGTACCGCCAATTAATAATGCAGTGGATAAATTTGCCGGGGCAATAAGAATGCATATTATTATAACGGGAACGATTAGGGGCAAAAATCCCTTCTTAAAATCTTTAATAACATTTTGCCTGCGGCTTAATTGACGGCTTATATACATAAAAAGCGCAAGCTTTGCCAGGTCTGATGTCTGGAAGGTCATATTAATCACCGGTAATTTTATCCAGCGATTAGCTTCATTTATACTGCTTCCGAATTTCAATGTATAAATTAATAGCGGAACAGATATTAAAAACAAAATTGTTGCGACCCGTGAGTAGATGGTATAATTAACCCGGTGTGCAAAATATATAATCAACACACCCAGTGCTATAAAACCAATTTGTTTAAACAAATAACTTTCCGTGCTTTTATTCATTTTATAAGCCAATGAACCTATACTGCTATATACTACCAATATACTTACCATGGTAAGCACTACCACAATTGCCCAAATCACTTTATCTCCTTTCGTTCGTTTTAACAGGTTACCCGTTACCTCATGCGCTGAGGAGGAAAATGAATTGGTCAATATATCTTTTGAGTTGCTCATTTGCCTCATCCCGAAGTTGTATCGTTAATAAACTTTACAGCGTAGGAAATTTATTTTTATAAATCTTTTACTGCTTCTTTAAATTGTTTCCCCCGGTCCTCATAATTTTTAAAGAGATCAAAACTTGCACAAGCCGGAGATAATAAAACCACGTCGCCTTTATTGGCAAAATGAAAAGCCGCCTGGACCGCATCTTTTGCACTCGTTGTGTTAACCATCAACCCTACATCGTTACCAAATGCCTCGTGAATTTTACGGTTATCAATTCCCAAACACACGATGGCCTTAACTTTTTCTTTTACGAGGTCTTTTAAAAATGAATAGTCATTTCCTTTATCAACCCCACCGAGAATAAGTATGGTTGGTTTAGTCATACTTTCCAAAGCAAACCAGGTACTGTTTGTATTGGTTGCCTTACTATCATTAATAAATTCGACACCTTTAATTGTTGCCACCGTTTCCATACGATGCTCGAGACTCTCAAAAGTTTGCACGGCATCTCTTATTTTTTCTTTTCGTATATCCATCACAACCGCAGAAAGTCCTGCTGCCATGGTGTTATATTGGTTATGCTTGCCCTTAACGGCAAAGTCTTCCACGCTCATATTCATTTCTTCTTTTTGCCATTTTATATGCATTTCTGCATTGGTTATGTAAGCACCTTGCGGTAGCGATTTTCTCATGCTGATTGGTAGTGGGTTAGTACTGTTTAAAAATTTGTTTAAATATTTTACTGTTACTTCATCATCCGCGTTATAAATAAATACATCATTCTTTGTTTGATTTTTTATGATATTGAATTTGCTCGCTATATAATTTTCGAAATTGTATTCATACCTGTCTAAATGGTCTTCTGTTATGTTGGTTAATATTGCAACATCCGGCCGGAATGTTTTTATATCATCTAACTGGAAAGAACTTATCTCAACCACATATACCCGCTTTGGCTCTTTGGCTACCTGCCTTGCAAACGAATATCCAATGTTGCCAACCATCGCACAATCAAGTCCACCTTCTTTACAGATATGGTAAACCAACGATGTTGTTGTTGTTTTCCCATTGCTGCCCGTTATTCCAATAATCTTACTGCCGCCTTTATACCAAAATGCAAATTCTATCTCACTGATTATTTCAACTCCTTCTTTCCTTAATTCTTTTATAAGGTCATTTTTCTCTGGTATTCCCGGGCTTTTCACAATAACATCTGCACTAAATATTTTTTCTTTGGTATGAACTCCTTCTTCAAAATCAATGCTGTTTAATGTTAACTCACTTTTAAAAGAAGCATTGATTAAAGAAGCATCACTTACAAAAACATCATAATCTTTTTGCTGAGCCAGCAAAGCCGCACCTACACCGCTTTCGCCGGCGCCCAGTATTACTATTTTTTTTTTCATTTCTTTTTTAATTGTTCACGCAATTAAAAAAATTGGTTCTTCAACGGAATGAATTTAACAGGTCAGAAAACTGTCATCATTGGAATTGGAAAGGATCAAATTTTTTTAAAAAACATTTTCATAAAGACAAATCCAGAACTCATTAAATACTTATTTCAAACTATCTCAATTTTAATGTTACTACTGCAAATACTACCGATAAAATCGTTACCACCCAGAAGCGAACTGCAATTTTACTTTCATGGTACCCCAGCTTTTGATAATGGTGATGCAAGGGACTCATCAGAAAAACTCTTTTGCCTTCTCCATATTTTCTTTTAGTGTATTTAAAATAACTAACCTGGACGACTACGCTTAAATTCTCTACCAAAAACACGAAACAGAATATCGGTATTAATAATTCCTTTCTAACTATTATCGCCAATGATGCAATAATGCCACCTAATGCCAGGCTTCCGGTATCGCCCATAAAAACCTGCGCCGGGTAAGCATTGTACCAAAGAAATCCAACACAAGCGCCCACGAGCGCCGCTATAAAAATGGACAACTCACTAAGGTTGGGTATATACATTATGTTTAAGTATTCCGCGATACGCACATCGCCACTTACAAAAACAAAAACTCCCAGGCCCAATCCAATTATGGCACTCACCCCTGTTGCAAGCCCATCTAATCCATCCGTTATATTGGCCCCGTTTGATACCGCCGTTACAATAAATATTACAATGATGATGTACAATATATAGGTATAGTTCGCCCAGCTTTCCGGTAATAATTTTGCATAGTTAAACTCGTGCGTTTTCACAAACGGAATGGTTGTTATCGGCGTTTTCACCGTAACAAACCTGTGCACTTTTCCATCGATCACCAATGTGTCTTCATTTTTTCCAAGCCGATGTTCTCCGCGTTGAAGTGCGTTATTCTGTATTCCATAATTATCAGTTATCACCTCACGTTTCACTACAACATTCTGGTTAAAATATAAAGTAGAACCAATGATAATTCCCAGCATTATTTGGCCAAATATTTTAAACCGTCCTGCAAGACCATCAGCATCATTTTTCTTATAAATCTCTCCTCTTGCTTTCGCAATACGCCTTGCTTTTATTTTTAAGTAATCGTCTATAAATCCTATTATACCCAGCCATACAGTACACAACAACATCAGCCGTACATATACCTTGTCAAGGTTTGCCAATAATAATGTTGGGATTAATATTGCCAATAAAATTATAATGCCCCCCATTGTGGGAGTACCTGACTTCATTTTTTCACCTGCCAAACCCAACTCTCTAACGGACTCGCCTATCTGCTTTCGCTTTAAAATATTTATAAGGCGTTTACCGTATACTGTTGTAATAAACAACGATAATAAAACCGCCACCAGCACCCTGAAGGTGATAAAATGAAATAGCCCGCTTCCCGGAAACTTTATTCCATTTTTAGTAAACCATTCAAAGAGGTGATAGAGCATTTAACTTTATTTATTTTCCAACCAATTGAAACATTTCAGATAAAATTTTCTTATCATCAAAATCATATTTTATCCCATTTATTTCCTGGTATTTCTCGTGTCCTTTACCAGCCACCAAAATAATATCCTGTTGCCCGGCTAGGTTCACTGCTGTTTTAATGGCCTCTTTCCTGTCAACAATTGATATATATTTTTTTCTTGCAATAATTGGTACGCCCGCTTCCATATCTTTTATTATTTGCGCAGCATCTTCATTTCTTGGATTGTCTGATGTAAAAATTATTTGATCACTGTATTGACACGCTACCTCAGCCATTACAGGTCGCTTGGCCTTATCCCTATTTCCTCCGCAACCAACAACAGTAATTACTTTTTCTTCGCCATGTTTTAAATTTTTTATTGTTGCCAATACATTCAATAACGCATCCGGCGTATGCGCATAATCCACTATTCCAATTATTTTTTCATTTCGTGAAACCATATAATCAAACCTCCCTTCTGCCCCGGTAAGACCACTAAGGACCTGCAAAACAGTTTGCTTGTTTTCATTAAGACAAACCGCTGCACCATATACCGCTAAAAGATTATAAGCATTGAAAGTGCCAATAAGCCTGCAATGAACTTCAATATCATTTATGACTAACACAAGGCCGCGCAACGAGTTCTCTATAATTTTCCCTTTAAAGTCGGCCATTGTTTTTAGGCTGTATAAATATTTTTTAGCCTTTGTGTTCTGCAACATCACAGCTCCCCGTTTGTCATCCGCGTTACTTATTGCAAATGCAAAAGACGGTAATGAATCGAAAAATTGTTTTTTAACTCTTATATATTCGTCGAAGGTTTTGTGGTAGTCGAGATGATCATGAGTGATGTTGCTGAAAATTCCGCCTGCAAATGTTAAGCCCGCAATACGATGCTGATCTATGGCGTGTGAACTTACTTCCATAAAAACATAAGTACAACCTTCCGCATACATTTCTGCAATGAGTTTATTAAGACTAATAGCATCGGGTGTGGTATGAGTTGATGGTAATATTTTGCCAGCTATCTGATTTTGTACAGTGCTTATCAACCCGCATTTGTAATTTAATTGAGAAAACAATTTGAACAGTAGCGTTGCAATGGTAGTTTTTCCGTTAGTTCCCGTTACTCCAACGAGCTTTATTTTTCCTGATAATTCGCCATAAAAATTATGTGCCATTATACCTGCAGCAACTGCGCTGTTTCCAACAACGATGTATTGTATATTATCACTAAGAGTTGCCGGTAAAATTTCGCATACAACTACTGATGCACCGCCAGTAATAGCAGCATTAATAAAAGAATGACCATCAGTAAGCGTTCCCTTTACAGCGATGAAACAACTACCCGGCTTCACTTTTCGTGAATCCGTTTGTAAATCACTTACTTCACTTACAGGCGCACCTGCAACCGAAATAATTTTTACTTTGTATAATATTTGTTGCAGTAATGCCATTAATTCAACTGAAGATTTATTGATTGTCCCTTGTGAAAATCTGTGTTCTGTGCCAACGATTGATAAATCACTTTTCCCTGTCCTTTAACCTCTACCTTTAATCCCATATTTTCTAATAAATACACAGCGTCTTTCAAACCAAATCCTGTTACATCCGGCACTTTTTTTACAGGGCCTGTTGTATTATATGCTGAATTAAGTTGCGCATAATTATAGTTAAGAACTGTTGATCTCCAGGATCCGGCTATTGCAGAATCAGATGAAGGATAATTAAACGTAGTTAGTATTTTATTCAAATCAGTTTTTAAACCAAAGAATCTTAATGCACTGCTGTCAGTTCCATTTGGTAATTGAGCCAGCGGCTCGCTGCCAATTCTTTCCGCATAAATTTTATCAGCAACTTCTCTAAATACAGGTCCGGATACCACACCGCCGTAAGCAAGTTTTGAATCACTCCCATTTTGTATCACCACGGCAATACTATATTTTGGATTCTCGGCAGGAAAATAGCCCATGAAAGCAGATTGATAAATTTTATTTCCTTTATTATAACCCCGGTTATCCATTGCCGTTACTGCTGTTCCTGTTTTGCCTGCAATGTTGTAAACATTAGTTTCAAGAGCATGCCCAGTTCCATGCTCACTTTGCAATACCGCCATCAAACATCCCTTAACTTTCCCCAGAGTTTCATCGCTGCATATCTTATCAATAAGTACTTTAGGCTCAAAAGTTTTAATGGGCCGCCCCATTTCATTTATAGAATTAACCAGGTAAGGCTGCATCATTTTACCATTGTTGGCAACTGCATTATACAACATCAGTAATTGCAACGGCGTTACTAATTCTTCATAACCGTGAGCCATAAACGGCAATGTTGTTTTTGTCCAGTATTTACTTCCGGGCTTTTTTATGTAAGGAGAAGCTGCACCAACAATATCAATGCCTGTGGCAGTGTCAAGACGCAAAGCATGCAAATGATTATAAAAACGCATTGGCTGGTTATGATAATATTCATCAGCCATCTTTGCAAATGCCACATTTGATGAACGGGCAAACGCTTCTTTAACAGTCATTTCATGTTCTCCCAAATGTGAATCTGTAATATGAAGACCGTAAAAAACTTTTCGGCCGCCTTCGCAATCAACTATGCTTCCCGTATCAACATATTTATCTTCAAGTAATGAAATTAATGTTGCCAGTTTAAAAACAGATCCTGGCTCTGTTCTTCGGCCAAGGCCGTAATTATAATCTTCAATATATTCTCCATCGGTTCTTCTTCCAAGGTTGGCGATTGCTTTTATTTTACCTGTTTGTGTTTCCATTACAATACAGGTTCCATGCAATGAATTATTTGCAACCATCATTTTCATAAGCGCATTTTCCGCTACGTCCTGCATGTAAGTGTCGATGGTGGTTATAATATCTTTTCCGTTTTCGGGTTCTATTTGAGCGCCATCTACCGGAACATAGGCACCAGCCATATATCGCATAAGCCTGCTTCCGGTCTGTCCTTTTAAAACGCTATCATAAGATCTTTCTAAACCAACATTTTTACTGGTATCTCCGCGGGAAAGCCCCACGGTCCTGTTTGCGAGTAACACATAAGGATTAACCCTGTTATCTCTTACATCTACAATGAACCCACTTTTATTGCGGCCTTGTCTTACCAATGGAAAATTTCTCAGAGATGTATATTCTTCAAATGAAATTTTCTTTTTTAACGGATAATACCTGTCCTGGTTCTTATACCCTGCCACCAAAAGTTTCCGGTAAGATGATACAGGTGCATCTTTAAATAATTTCGCCAAAGCGATACTTAAAGAATCGAGATTATCATAGAACCTTTTGCCATTTTTTTCGCGAAGGCCGTCTGCCCCAAAATCTACATATACATCAAATACAGGAATAGATGTGCTGAGCATATTTCCATCTTCACTGTAGATGGTTCCACGTTCAGCGTTTATATCCATATATTTTAGATGCTGGGTATTACTCATTTTTTTCCAATATGCTCCCTGTACTCTTTGGATATAAACAACACGGCCCAGTATTATTGTACCCAGCACGATAATGCCAAGAAAACATAAATAGATGCGCCACAATATGTCTTTTTTTACATCCAATATTTTAGTTTCTAATTCAGTTTCTAATTATTTACTTTCTAAAGTATCAATGAGCTTTACCGGCGGCACTAATAATTCTTTCAAGCCCAATGGTTCAACGGCTTTAGCCAATTCGCTCTCTTTACTTCTGAATATCACATCGCGTTTTACTGTTTTAAATTCGTATTCTTTTTCCTTTAAGTTTTTCGCAGTGGAATTTATTTTCCTTACAATTTTATCAGCGTAATGACCGTTAGCGATGTAGATTATGGCAAGAGCCGAGGCAAAAAGATAAAATGGAATGTTCTTCACAAGCCATGCGTTATACAATAATCTTTTCCGGTTTCTTTTCGTGAAAGATTTCTTTTTATTATCGTTATCTTTCTCTTCAGTCATTTTTCAGATTTATCTAATGTATTTTTTTACTTAGAAATGTTGTTCGAAACTTTTATTTTTTCAGCAATACGCAATTTGGAACTTCTAGACCTTGGGTTATTTTTCAATTCTTCCTGTGAAGGTGTAATTGGTTTTTTTGTTATTACTTTTAACTCATTTTTTGACAATGTTCCATACAAATCATTTTCCTGTATTTCATCAAAATTTCCATTCTTAAAAAAATTTTTTACAAGCCTGTCTTCTAATGAATGAAAAGTAATTACTGCAATTCTCCCTCCTGGCACAAGTACATCGGGTGCTTGCAGCAACATTTCTTTCAACGCACCAAACTCATCATTTACCTCTATCCGCAATGCCTGGAACACCTGTGCAAAGTATTTTTCAGGATTTCCTTTTACGACAGGATAAAGTGCATTTTTAAATTCATTTATAGTTTTAAGTGATTGCGTTTTTCGTAATTGAACAATCAACTTTGCAAGCGTTTTTGCATTAGTTACTTCTCCATATTGTTCAAAAATTTTATGCAATCTCTCTTCACTATAATTTTGAATGACGTAGGCCGCATCTAGTTTTTCTGATTGATTCATCCGCATATCCAAAGCCCCATTAAAGCGTGTAGAAAATCCTCTTTCGCCTACATTAAACTGGTGACTTGAAACACCAAGATCGGCCAGGACTCCATTTACTTTTGAAATTTTATGAAGGCGGAGAAAGCGTTGAAGATGCCTGAAGTTATGGGGTATGAAAATTACTCTGTCATCATCGGGAAGGTTTTTAACTGCGTCTGCATCCTGGTCAAAAGCAATCAATCTTCCACTGCTGTTTAAATGCTTAAGTATAGCCGACGCATGACCACCACCGCCAAAAGTACAATCCACATAAATTCCGGAAGGATCAATTTGCAAACCATTGATTACTTCTTGCATCAAAACCGGCACATGGTATATGCCCTTTTGCATTTTATGATTTTATAATTTTATCTCCCGCCATAACTTCTTTTGCCAAATCACTAAATGCCTCTGGTGAAAAAGTTTCAAAGAACTGCTGATATTTTATTTTATCCCAAATCTCAATTTTATCAATTGCCGAAACCAGCACAATATCTTTCTCAAGCCCCGCATAGTCCATAAGGTTTTTTGGCAATAAAAGGCGGCCTGCATTATCAAGTTCAACCTGGGTGGCGCCGTTTAAAAAATACCGCTTGAATTGCCTTACTTTGGGATCAAAATCATTCAGGTTGCTTAAATCAGAAAATAAGGGTTTCCAGCTTTTGGATGTGTATAAACTCAGGCATTTCTCAAATCCCCTGTTCAGAACGAAAGGTTCACTACCGCTTTCCGGCAACTGTTTCTTAATGCCTGAAGGCAGCAGAAAACGACCTTTCGCATCTAACGTAGCTTCGTATTCACCAATAAAGCCTGTCATTATGAACGAATTAGATTTGTAAAATTTAAATTACCACAAAATAACACTTTTTCCCACTTACACAACATTTTTAAACAAATCTTTTTTATACACCACCTTATAAGGACTTTGTACAGGGAGTCTTAGAGCATTTTTCTTAAAAGCACATGTGCAGAACCTGTGAATTGAATGTGGAAAAAATATGGATAATGTCACCGGATATAAGGCCAAAATGGCATTTAAGAAATTACCTCACTTATTTCCTGAGGAGAAATTACTGATTGGAGAGGTTATTGAGAAAATTAAGCGAGAATGTTAAGAAACCTGCTATTGTTTTAAAACCATAAAGTCTATCGTGAAGCAACTGCCTTTGCCTATCGCACTTTCGGCTTTTATTTTTCCTTTGTGTGCATCTACAATCGATTTTACATAACTAAGTCCGAGGCCAAACCCTTTTACATTATGAATGTTACCGGTATGGGCCCGGTAGAATTTTTCAAAAATTCTATTAAGAGTTTCTTTATTCATTCCAATCCCATTGTCTTCAATCTTAATTCGAATATGATTATTTAAGTTTTGAGTGGATAACTTAATCAACAGGTTGTCTTTGGAATATTTTATTGCATTATCAAGCAGGTTATTTATAATATTTATTATGTGGACTTCATCGGCCATAATTAAATCATTGGTTGCATTTAAATGAGTCTCCAGTTTGCCTTTTTTTTCAGCTAAGGGAAGCTGGATATTATTTATGGCCGCGTGAATTAAATCATGCGCACGAATCGGCTTCTCATTAAGTTGAATTTCCTGCTTATCAAGTAAAGCCGCTTGTAATATGGTCTCTACCTGTTTATTCATCCTTTTATTTTCATCTTTAATAATGCCTGAAAAATAATCCATTTTCGTTCTGTCATTAATTACTTTTTCATTCTTGAGCGCATCAACGGCAAGCGAAATAGTGGCCAGTGGAGTTTTAAATTCATGAGTCATGTTATTGATGAAGTCAGACTTTATTTCGCTTAGTTTCTTTTGGTTAAACAATGCCCTTAAGGTAATAAAGAAGGCTGCAAAAATGATACAAGTAAACACCAGTGCTCCCACTATCATCCAGAACATTTGTTTCCAGATAATCTTGTTTACATTCGGTACCACAATTACAAGTAATTCCTGCGGTGCAAGGCCTTCAGCGAAACTTCCGCCAGGGGATAGAATTGGCGATACGAAATTAAGATTGTGCACAGTATCGAGGTAAGCCTCGGCATATTTTTTTGATTGAAGGTCATCGCCAATCAATGACATGTTTGTGATTGCAAATTCAAAATCGACATTTTTTATATTATTTTTTTCAAATGCCCTTGTAATCTTAGTACGTATTTCTTCCTTTGTAAATCTATGGACAATCGTAGACGGAAATGCGTTTAAAGGAAAAAGTATATCTGCATTTTTTCGATTGTCAAAAGGTGATAAGTTTCCTTTATCCTCTGCTAAATCTGTAGCTGCAGTTGCTGTCACTCGATTCATGCTGTTTTCAAACTGTTGAGCCTTATCCTCAAGTGCCTGCTGGATCCACACATACTGAAAATAAATAAGACCCAACAAAGACAAAAAAATGAGTATAGTGATGATAGGGAAAATTCTCTTCATATACAGCAAATTTAAACTTCACAACTGCGAAAATGCAATAGAAAGTGTATGGCCTAAAATTTTAACTAACCCTTATCTTTTATAATTTTAAATAAAAAGGATATTGGTAAAATATTTATTCAACAATTAAATATAATTTAGAATTATGATTTATCCTTCGAAGGGCACTTTATTAATCGCAAATCCTTTTTTGAAGGATCCTAATTTTAGCCGTGCAGTTATTTTCCTTTGCGAACATACTGATGAAGGGAGTTTTGGATTTGCCCTGAATAAAAAATTCCCTAAACCTCTTGAACAACTCATCCCCGATTTAAACCTTAATGATTTTCCGGTATATCAGGGAGGCCCTGTTCAAAAAGACGCGTTACATTTTTTGCACCAGTATCCTGAATTGATAAGCGGCGGTGAAGAGGTTATGGAAAACGTTTTTTGGGGAGGCAATTATGAAAGCCTGCTGGCTAATCTTAAGAATAATGATATAAGCAAGGATCGTATACGCTTTTTTATTGGCTACAGCGGCTGGAGCCAGGGACAACTGGATGCTGAATTGAAAGAAAAAAGTTGGCTAACTGTACAGGCTACACGAAAATTAATTTTTGATACCAGGCCGGAAGATGTCTGGAAACATTCTGTAAAACACCTGGGAGGTGATTACGAAGTAATGGTCAACTTTCCTATTGATCCGCAGTTAAATTAATCAGCGGGGATTAAACGAATTGAGAGAAATTTAATTTTTAATAAAACTGATTTGCTTTATAAAATCTTATTGTTTCCTGCAAGGCTTTTTATACGTTTTATTTGCCGCAAAATTATAATCAATAATAAAAGCCTTTTACGAAGGGAGGGGCCATTACTTATAGCAGCAAACCATCCGAATTCATTTTTAGATGCTATCATATTGGCGTCGTTGTTTAGAAATCCTGTTTATTCTTTGGCGCGGGGAGATGCTTTTGCAGGAAAAATAATTACCAGGATTCTTACATCATTCTATATGCTTCCTGTTTACCGGGTGAGTGAAGGAGTTGAAAACCTGGAAAATAATTATACAACATTCAATGCATGCCATCATATATTTAAAAACAACGGCATTGTTTTAATTTTTAGTGAAGGCAGATGTATTAACGAATGGCATCTTCGACCGCTTAAAAAAGGAACAGCAAGGCTTGCTTTAGCTGCATGGCAGCAGGGCGTGCCACTCGAGGTTTTACCATTGGGAATTAACTACAGCAGCTTCAGAAAATTTGGCAAAACGATGTTTATAAACTTTGGAAACATCATAACAAAAAAACAAATCAATCCAGATTTTTCCGATGGCTTAGCCATCAATCAGTTTAATGAGATTTTGAAAGAACAACTTCAAAACCTGGTTTTTGAAATTGATAAAAATGATAAAGAAAAAGTAAAAAAATATTTTTACATCGATCAGTCATTAATAACAAGAATATTGCTTTTTATACCTTCTTTAATAGGATTTATTTTTCATGCTCCATTATATTTTGCCATTCATTTATCAATAAAAAATAAAGCGAATGATCACTATGATTCCATCATGACCGGGCTGCTTTTTTTTATTTACCCATTTTATATTTTACTTATTACACTCTTAGCCTTCTTTACAATGCACCATTCAATAGCATTTCTTTTATTGATATTAATGCCCCTTTCGGTTTTGGCTTTGTTGCATTTTAGGAGATTTTAAAATAAAAAAACCCTCAGAAAAATGAGGGCTAATTTTTGCAGGTACAAAAAAAACAATTAAGGTGTTGTATGATGTAATGGTGATTTTTCTAATAAAATGCCAACAACTTGCTTTACTAATGATCCGTTCTGGTAAGTTGCACTTCCTGATACCTGTCCATTCCAGATAATAGAAATCCGATTTAACATGGATACGTTTTTCAGGTCAAGCAATTCAAAACTAAGAACGCCTGTGCTCACCTGGTTATTGGTTGTAAAGCTATTGCTGTAAGTTGCATTTGCAAATCCATATAAAGATGGGTTATAGAAAGTCGCGTAGCTGTTCCAATAATTGGTACTATCAATATTTCCATTGGAAGTAGCCGAAATCCTGGAAATATTTAATACCAGGTCAGGATGAGAACTTAGCGGAACCACGGTAAAGCCTCTTGCAGCGAGACTATCTTTAAAAGCCTGAACATAAATGGCCTCGGTGCTTGTAAGTTCTGCAGTATCATTTGTACCTGATACTCCCAGCACTGAATCAGAAACCGCAATAGTGGAATAATTCGAAAGGTCAAGAGATGAATTGTATTGCGTAGTAACCTTTGAAGAGTCTAATGTGGTAGTAGGTGTTTGAACGGTAGTTTCTTTTTTACAGCCAATTATAGTTATGCCAGAAACCAGAATAGCTGCAATAGAAATTTTTAAGAGTGTAATTTTCATAAATTATTTTTTAGGGTTAAGATTTAATTTCTACCTGCGGGGATACATAAGAGATTATTATGCCGCTTTTATAATAAAAAGTTTAAGTTTTCTTAAAAAACCCGGAAGAGATAGATATTAATTAGCCTAAACCTGAAAATTGAGAAGCGTGTAATTGTAGTAAGCAGCAATTAAAATAAAATCTTAAATGAAATGTAGAATTACATACACAAAAAAACCCTGCAGCAAATACAGAGTTCAAAAAATTTTTTTTAGTTTAGGCCTCAGGCCTCTTTTGCCCCTTCAACCAACACGGTAGCCCGGTTATTCAACACTTCCACAAATCCACTTTGAATGGCATAAAATGTATTGGAATTTTTATCTTTTAAGATTTTAAGTTTACCCGCTTTTAATGCGCTTACTATTGGGGCATGCTTTTCGAGTACCTCAAACATTCCATCGATCCCCGGAAGCTGAACACCATAAACATCTCCGCTAAAAATTTTTCTTTCGGGTGTTAAGATTTCTAAATTCATAATTATGTAATTAAGCGCTGGCTGCTTCCATCATTTTTTTACCTTTTGCAATAGCGTCTTCCAGGTTACCTACCAGGTTAAACGCAGCTTCAGGATATTCATCAACTTCTCCATCCATTATAGCATTAAAACCGCGGATGGTATCTTCTATTGAAACCAGCACACCTTTAAGACCTGTAAATTGTTCTGCAACATGAAATGGTTGAGAAAGGAAACGCTGAACTCTTCGTGCACGGCTTACTGTTAGTTTATCTTCATCACTCAATTCATCCAAACCGAGAATAGCAATAATATCCTGCAATTCTTTATACCGCTGCAAAGTAAGTTTAACCCTGTTTGCGCAATTATAATGTTCATCGCCCACAATAGCCGGCGTCAAAATTCTTGAAGTTGAATCCAGGGGATCTACTGCCGGGTAAATTCCTAAATCGGCAATTTTCCTGCTCAATACTGTTGTTGCATCCAGGTGGGCAAAAGTTGTTGCAGGCGCAGGATCCGTTAAATCATCAGCAGGAACATAAACCGCCTGAACTGAGGTAATAGAACCATTACGTGTTGAGGTAATTCTCTCCTGCATCAGTCCCATTTCCGTTGCCAACGTTGGCTGGTAACCTACCGCACTTGGCATCCTTCCCAATAAGGCAGAAACTTCGGAGCCAGCCTGGGTAAAACGGAATATATTATCAACGAAAAATAAAATATCTTTTCCTTTGCCTGTACCGTCACCATCACGGAAATATTCAGCAACAGTAAGTCCGCTTAATGCAACCCTTGCTCTTGCACCGGGCGGCTCATTCATCTGTCCAAACACGAAGGTTGCTTTCGATTCTTTCAATTCTTCCATATTTACTGAATCAAGATCCCAGCCGCCTTCTTCCATACTATGGATAAATTTATCACCATATTTCATAATCCCAGCCTCAATCATTTCACGCATTAAATCATTTCCTTCACGGGTTCTCTCGCCTACTCCTGCAAATACTGAAAGGCCACTATATGCTTTTGCAATATTATTAATTAGTTCCTGTATCAATACCGTTTTACCCACACCGGCACCTCCAAACAGACCAATCTTTCCTCCCTTTGCGTAAGGCTCAATAAGGTCAATAACTTTAATTCCAGTGAATAAAATTTCAGAAGCGGTACTTAAATTTTCAAATAGTGGCGGTTTATTGTGAATCGGGCGTCCATTCACTTTACTTACCTGTGGTAAGCCATCAATAGCGTCGCCAGTTACGTTAAACAGGCGGCCATTTATTTCATCACCGATAGGCATTAATATTGGCGAGCCTAAATCCACAGCTTCAATGCCTCTTTTCAGTCCTTCGGTTCCGTCCATTGCTATGCAACGCACGCTGTCTTCTCCTAAATGCTGCTGTACTTCCAAAATAAGTTTATCACCATTTGGTTTTGTAATTTCCAATGCATGAAAAATTTCGGGAAGTTTGCTGTTATTAGCAAAATGCACGTCCACAACGGCTCCGATTATCTGTTTTATCTTTCCAATATTTGCCATAAATGCTTATTAATTAAGTCCTGTTTCAATTTGGCGGCAAAGGTAAGGAGATACAGTCAAAAAGCAAATAATGTTATAACAATATTTGAGGTTAATTCTCCTTATTTCTTCTTCGTCTATCTTGTAGGTTTTTTGAGCCCACAGTGTTCTGCTTTTTGCAACGATTCTCTTCTCCTCCCATAATTTTGAACCTGATGTGATTTTGTTAAGATGATTGCAACTAAGAAAAATGTAACACGCCTAATTGATAATTAAAACATAACATTCATCCACGATAAACATTGTAAATTCGAGTTTTGAAAATCTGAATCAACATGAGAAATATTGCCTTCTTACTTTTTTATTTTATTTTTTTCGGCTTAATTGCTTCTGCTCAAAAAACACAAACAGAATCTAAAATTACATTGCCAAATGGATGGAGCCTGTCTCCTGCGGGACAGGGCTTTTTATTAGGTGACCTCCCTCTTAATATAGCCGTAAGTAATTCAAAAAAATTAATGGCCGTTACCAACAACGGACAAAGCACACAAAGCATTCAACTGATTGATGTTCCTACAGGAAAAATATTGGATAATATCGTTGTAAAAGAATGCTGGCTAGGACTAAAGTTTAGTGCCGATGAAAAATTTCTGTATGCTTCCGGTGGAAACGATAACTGGATTTTGAAATACGCCATCAGAAATAATAAGCTTCTTTTGAAAGATTCTTTAAAACTTGGTAATAAATGGCCCAATAAAATTTCACCCGCAGGAATTGATATAGATGACAAACAAAATCTTTTGTATGTGGTTACAAAAGACAATAACTCATTATACATTATTGATCTCCGGACAAAAAAAATAAAAGGCCAATATAAACTTGATGGAGAAGCCTACACCTGCTTGTTATCCCCTGACAAAAAAGAATTGTATATCACTTGCTGGGGTTGCGATAAATTATATGTATTTAATACGGCGAGTAAAACATTTACGGGATCTATAGCAACGGGTAGTCACCCGAATGATATTTGCTTAACTAAAAATGGGAAGTTTATTTTCGTTGCCAATGCTAACGATAATTCTGTTTCAATAATTGATTTGACTACAAAAAAAGTAATAGAGACTTTAACTACTTCTTTGTACCCAAATGCACCACAAGGTTCCACAACTAACGGTCTTGCTTTAAGCCCTGATGAAAAAACTTTATACATCGCCAATGCAGATAATAATTGTCTTGCCGTTTTTGATGTAAGTGAACCAGGTGAGAGTAAGTCCGAAGGATTTATTCCTACAGGCTGGTACCCGACTTGTGTAAAAGCAATTGGTAACAAAATTTACGTAACTAACGGTAAGGGCTTTTCGTCTTTCGCTAACCCTGAAGGTCCCAATCCTTATAAGAAGAAGGAAACCATTACATTTAGAAAAGGTGATACTTCCAAAATAAAAACCGTTCAATATATTGGTGGCCTGTTTATTGGAACTATGAGCATCATTGATGTTCCCACCTCAAAACAGTTAGGAGAATATTCCAGGCAGGTATACGATAATACGCCTTACACAAAAGAAAAAGAAACAGTTTCCGTGGGCGAAAAAGGAAATCCAATTCCCGAAAAAGTTGGCGAACCATCGCCTATTAAATATGTATTTTACATCATAAAAGAAAACCGTACCTACGACCAGGTATTGGGAGACATAAAAGAAGGTAATGGCGATTCAAGCCTTGTTTTATTTGGTGAAAAAGTTACACCCAATCAACATAAGCTGGTAAATGATTTCGTATTACTTGATAATTATTATATAGATGCGGAAGTGAGTGCAGATGGGCATAACTGGAGTCTCGGTGGTTATGCAAATGATTACCTGGAAAAAAACTGGGTAACAAGCTATGGTGGACGGGGTGGTACGTATGATGCTGAAGGAACAAGGGAAATCGCTAACAATAAAAACGGATTTATCTGGAATTATTGTAAGCGTGCAGGCATAAGCTACCGCACTTACGGAGAATTTGCGGATGACTATAAACCGAACATTCCTATTTTAAAAGATCATTTTTGCCCGTATTTTACAAGTTGGGATTTGAACGTGAGAGATACCACCAGGGTTGGCCAATGGAAAAAAGATTTCGACTCACTGGTAAGCGTAAACGCTTTACCTCGGCTCAACACATTACGGCTTATTTGCGATCACACAGAAGGTTTAAGAAAAGGAAGGCCAACGCCTTTAGCGCATGTTGCGGACAACGATCTTGCAGTTGGCATGTTTATCGATTACCTTAGCAAAAGTCCTGTTTGGAAAGAAAGCCTTGTAATAATTACTGAAGATGATGCACAGGACGGACCCGATCACGTGGATGCTCACAGGAGCACTGCTTATGTTGTGAGCCCTTATGTGAAGAGGCACTATGTTGACCATACTCCTTACACTACAACAAGCTTATTAAGAACTATTGAATTAGTACTAGGATTACCACCAATGAGTCAGTATGATGCAGCGGCAACTCCTTTGTGGCTTAGCTTTACAGCAACTCCTGATCTCAGCACTTTTGACCATGTACCACCACAAACTGACATCAACCAAATATACATGGCAACCAATAAGCTTACTGAAAAAACTGCTGCGTTTAATTTTTCAAAAGAAGATGAAGTTAATGAGGTTGACTTTAATGAAGTGTTATGGAAAGGAATTAAAGGAATGAATAGCCCCGTACCTTCTCCAAAGAGAGCTGCCTTTATAAACACGAATGATAATGATTGAAAAGATGATTAATGATAGTGATATAAATCGCTAATAATGTTTTTCAGTTCTGCTTCTTCCAGCACAACTCTTTCCGATGCGTTATTAACCCAATGCCATTTAATAAGAGCAATTTTGCCATTGGCGATTTCAATACCTGTAATATCATCATCATTATAGCAACAACAACCGCTATTAAAATAAGAAGGTGTCATTTTATTTCGGGTAACGTTAGCCGTTACCTCCTCATTATAAATCCTGTTGCTTGGATGATTGGAGTACAATCCGGAAGCAAAAACCGGTTTATGAGTATGCCCGGTCACCAACAATAAATCTTTTTTACTGCTGCTCCATTCATACATTATGATGTTATGCCTGTCTCTTAAGATGTAATCTTTTGCCGGTGTATTTACATTTATATCAAGGTACCTTTGCAATAGCCGCCAGATGTGGCTTACCAACCAGGTACTTAAACCATTATTATCACTCATTTTATCACCCTGGTGCCCATGCGTAACAAAGATTGATAAAAATTTATCTTCAACTTTTGTCTTTAAAATCAACCCTTCAAAAACCGGGAGCGGCAGCATAAATATTCCTTTAAACCAAATGTCAACATCAATTTTATTTTCCCAGGTAAGATCGTGGTTGCCAAAAGTTTTAAAATATTTATTTTGCTCATGAAACCGTGCTTCGGATTTTAATGGCGTACTATTTTCTGAAATAACCTCTGCGGGTTTATACTTCCATAATTCTTCGCTGTCTCCAAGATTTATATAATTAAACTCGTTGTTATAATAATAATCAAGCGCCGCTAAATAATTTTTTTCATTTGATGCAAAATCATCTCCATCATCTTTATTGCCTTTATGATGATCGCTAAAGATGATAAATTTATCCTTATTGAAATCCACATTTAGGATAAGTCCGCGCTTGCTTTTCTTTTTATTTAAATCGATTAGCAGTTTGCTTAAAGATTTAAAAACATCTTTTTTATCTGGTGCTGATGCATTTGAAGCAAGCCTAGTTAATAGCGGACGCAATATTTTTTGTAGAAATTGTTTCAACTTAAAAATTGAAAATTAATATTCAATTTCAGCCCCAGTTTTTATCTTATAATTACCTGGTAAAAACTTTTTTAAAAAGGGTATCCTTTGTAATTCTTTTATTTCAACAGTCATTACAAACCACAAATAAAGTAGTAAGAGTATAGTTGCTGATGCAAGATTAATAAAGCTTCCTTTAAAGAAATAAGTAAATGCTTCGTGAATAAAAAACAGAAGCACAACTATCAAAATATAAGCACAGAGTTTTTTCCATGCATAGGGAATACGATATTGTTTTTGCCCCCACAAAAAAGAAATTACCATCATACTTCCATAGCAAAAGAAAGTGGCCCAGGCACAAGCCATATAACTGAAGTAAGGAATAAAGATGTAATTTATGATGAGTGTAATACCCGCACCAATGAGCGTAATATAGGCACCTATTATAGTTTTATGCGTAAGCTTATACCAAATTGATAAGTTATAATAAATTCCAAGAAACATATTAGCCAGGAGCAGGATAGGCACCACTTTAAGCCCCGTCCAGTAGATGTTTAACTTACCCGGCTCCTTGGTTAAAAAATACTTCCAGATATCAAGATACATGGCTACTACAAGAAACATAATGGTAATGGTAATAACAAAAAATTTCATCACCCTTGCATACACCTTTTGCGGGTTTTGGCCTTCGGCCTGTTTAAAGAAAAAAGGCTCTGCACCCATTCGGAAAGCTTGTATGAAAAGAGTGATTAAGATGGATAGCTTGTAACAGGCGGAGTAAATAGCCACCTGGTCTTTAGCGGCAGTTATGTTATCAACAGGCGCAAGCCATGTAAGCATTATTCTGTCAAAAGTCTCATTGATCATCCCTCCAAAACCCACGATAAGCAAGGGCAAAGAATAAACCATCATTGTTGACCAAACCTTTTTATTGAATTTAAATTCAAAGGCGAAAAACTCTTTATGTAAGAGTACCAGGGCGAAAAATGATGCACATAAATTGGCAATAATCACATATCCAACACCATAACCTTTCTTATAAAAAGTAGCGATAAATCCATACGGATTTGCTTTGGCTACGCTGGGGCAAACCGATATCAAAAAATAGGTGATCAGTATCTGCAGAATAATTGTTGAAACTCTTATCAATGCATATTTGCGTGGTCTTTGATCAAGCCGCAACTTTGCAAATGGAAGCGTGGTTAGCGTGTCAAGCCCAATTATTAAAGCCGAATAAGTAATAAATTCCGGGTGATTATCTAATCTTAATAAATGTGCAAACGAAGCACGGGATAAAATTAAAATGGATGTTAGCAAAATCGTACTGCATAAAATGGAGATAGTAGCGGTACTGTAAATATCTTTTTTATAATCTTCTTTCGATGCAAAACGGAAATAAGTGGTTTCTATTCCATAGGTAAAAATCACATTCAAAAAAGGAATAGCGGCATACAGGATGCTCATATCACCATAACCTGTACTCGAAAGCTTGTAAGTGAAATAAGGAGTTAGCAGGTAAAATAAAAACCTTGCTGCAATAGAACTTACGCCATACCAAACTGTTTGTCCCGCTAATTTTTTAATGCTGCTCAAAAATTCTTATGTTTAAAATGGTCAAATTTAATGGTATAATCTTTAACGATAGAGAAGATCGGACATTAAGGTTGTGAAAATCTTTGAATGAAGTATTTGAATGAAAATATTCCCTGGTGAATGATACCGGCGTCTGCAAGCATAAAAGCATCAATTGCCACTAATGTTTTGAAATTTACTCATCATAATTCTTAACTTTTCTTCGCCCTTCTTTAATAATGCCTTTTCCCTTTTTTATTTTAATTCTGGTCGCTTTGGACGCTTTTGTAGGCTTGGTTGGTTTTCTAACTTTTCTTTTAACAAGGGCCTTGTTTATTAAACTGTTTATTTTCTTTATCACATTTTCTTTATTGCCCAACTGCGACCTGTCGGTGCTGCTTTTTACCAATAAATAACCGCCTCCTGTTATTTTATTGGCAAGCTTTTCGAGAATTAAAGTTTTTTGTTCCTCATTTAAAATAGCAGATGAATTAATATGAAACCATCCTTCTACCATCGTTTCCACTTTATTTACATTTTGGCCGCCTTTTCCCCCGCTACGGGCCGTTTTAAATGCTATTTCTTTTAAAACATTTACCATGCTTAAAATTACAAAATTTAAAAGAAGGCAGCCTCTATCTGAACGTTACAAAGAATTAATACGTAATTTGTTAAACGTTAATTTTTATAAGAACAAAAAATTTGACATTTTTGCACTTAACCGTCCGTAAATGAAGTTAAAAGGTATATACAGCTCCCTTTGTGAAAGAAAAAATTCAGGCAAAAAATCGTTTGCAGTTTTAATTGATCCCGACAAGGTAGATAATGAAAAGATGCACCAGTTAATCGGGTTGGGTAAAGCTGCGGGTATTGATTATTTTTTGGTGGGCGGAAGCCTTGTAGTATCTAATTATATTGATGAATGTATTGGGCTTATAAAGCAACATTCCTCTATTCCCGTAATACTTTTCCCAGGCAGCCCTAACCAGGTTTCAAAAAAAGCAGATGCTTTACTATATCTTTCACTAATAAGCGGCCGCAATGCAGATTTATTGATAGGCCAGCATGTTATAAGCGCCCCTGTAATAAAGCAAAGCGGACTGGAAATAATGAGCACCGGTTATATGGTAATTGATGGTGGTGCTCCTACTACCGTTTCTTATATATCTAATGCAAGCCCGCTCCCTGCTGACAAAAATGAAATAGCCATGTGTACTGCAATGGCGGGAGAAATGCTGGGCATGAAATTAATTTATATGGATGCAGGCAGCGGCGCAAAAAGAGCTATTACGGAAAGTATGATAGAACAAGTCTCCGGATGTATTTCTGTTCCCTTAATAATTGGCGGCGGCATTACTGACCCTGAAAAAGCTTACCTTAATTGTAAAGCCGGTGCCGACGTAATTGTAGTGGGCAATGCAATTGAAAAGGATGAAAATCTTATTATGGAAATTTCTTCCGCTGTCCATTCAGTACCCGTAAAAGTTTGAGAAAACTCTCTAAACGTTCTAAACTTTCCACAACCATTATAAGAAAGAGTTTGATGATGCCCCAGAAGGCCAGGCGATCGTCCTGAAACAACTCTGAAAACGGCCAAATCATCTGCGCACTTTAAAATCCTGGTTACTTACCGGCGGCGCAGTCGGTATAGTAATAATATTAAATTCAAAATTATTGGCGCTATGGCAGCTATTGCAGGAGGCCGTTAAGAGTTGAAATCCTGATTTGAATTGAATTAAATTTTTATGGCCGATGGCAGCGTTAATACTATCAATTGCAGGATACATCATGGGGATCATTTTAACTTCGGGTCTGCTGGTTTCTACCATTCTTGCCTGCTCAAATCTTTCCTTAAGTTCATCAATTTCATATTGTGCAAGTTTCCAGTTGTCATTAATTCCGGCATACCACAGTTTTGCGTGATGCATCTGGATACCACCCATGATTTCACCAAGACCTGGGGCATATTTTTCCATTATTGTATTGAGGCTGTCATTATTTGAAATGGCTTCATCTTTTTTAGTTGAAGCGTGAGAACAGGATATGAATAAGAAAACAGTAAAAAACAGGGAGTATGGTTTCATGATAAATAATTTTCCTGTAATCTTTCTTTGAAAAAAAATCCAAAACTTCGAGCAGTCTATAAACTCATCATCTCTTTAAACTTCACCGCCTGCCTCCTGCTCACTTCAATTTTTTCACCACCCACTAAATCGAGCAAAAGACCCCCATTAAAATAGGGTTCAATTTTGTCAATCATCCTTAAATTAATAATATGCTTTCTATTGGCCCTGAAAAATACTTTATCATCGAGCCGCTCCTCCAAAGCGTTTAGAGATTTCAAAATAAGGGGTTTATTATTTCCAAAGAAAACTTTTGCATAATTGCCCACGCTTTCGAAAAGTCTTACATCCGATAGCCTCACAAACCAACAACGCTCGCCATCTTTTACAAATACCTGGTCGTTCTCATGCAACATGCCGCGGTTATTGTACGAGAGCATTTCTTCTTCATCTTTTTGCTTCACTTTTAATAACGCGTCGGCCAGTCTTTTGGGCTCCACGGGTTTCATTAAATAATCCAAAGCATTTACTTCAAATGCCTTTAAAGCGTATTCATCATAAGCAGTTACAAAAATTACATGCGGTGCTCTTTCAATTTGCGTAAGCATATCAAAACCCGATTTTCCCGGCATCTGTATATCAAGAAATACCAGGTCGGGGTTAAGGCTTTCAATTTTTTCAATTCCTTCGTTTGCATTAGCTGCTTCACCTATTACTTCTACATCAGGAAATTCCTGTAATAATTTTTTTAACTCATTCCTGGCAAGACGCTCATCATCAATAATGATTGCTTTTTGCATAGTTTTAAAGATTTATAATATTGAAAGAAATTTTCTCAACAGCAAAGTAAACAGATTTTGCTTTCGAAGGAAGTTTTAGTTTTAAAAAAAGAATTAAAAAGATACTGGCATTACTATCCGGGCCTGCACTTCGCTGCCATTGATCTTTGTAATTTGAAAGTCGGCTTTGCCCTGGAACAAAAATTTCAGCCGGTCGCGTGTACTTTTTAACCCAAAGCCTTCAGGAACAAATTCATCGCTAAGCGTCCCGGTATTTTGTACAATTAGCTCAAAATGGTGATCAGTAAATTTGGATGTTACCCGAACAACACCGCCTTTAATTTTTTTGCTAATCCCGTGCTTAATGGCATTCTCAACAAGCGTTTGCAACATCATGGGAGGTACGGGTTGCTCCAATGTATCTTCATCAATATCCATCTCTATTTTTAATCTTTCCTCAAACCTCATATGTTCCAATGCAAGATAATCTTTCACTATATCCAGTTCTTTATGCAGGGGAACTGTTTCCATTTTTTCTACCTGCATGCTGCTTCGCAAAATATTGGAGAGCTCCGTAATAGCGGTTCGTGCCCGTTGCGGATTTTCATCCACAAGCGCCCTAATACTGTTTAAAGAATTAAAGATAAAATGTGGATTAATGTGAGATTTGATGGTATTGAGTTCCAGTTCTTTTACTGTTTTTTCAAGACTAATTTTGTCAATCTCGTCCTTACGGTTGCGAACGAGATAATGCCACACCATGTACAGCAGCAGCCATAGGGACACAAATAAAAATGTTAATATAATATCCCACCAAAAACGCCCTTTGTCCTGGTCTTCATATTGCCAGTTTCCCGCGCTGTTTCTATACCAGCCTGTACTTTTCTTTATATTTTGTGCAGCCGTATACCCATCAGATTCTTTTTGCGTATTGCGATAATAATCAGTACCTGAAAGGTTTAACGCTTTTTCTTTTGAAACTGCAGCCTTGAAAGCCTCGCGCTTATCGTATTCTACCAGAGAATAGCCCGTGAGCACAGCAGTGGATTTTGCCCCATAAAAGCTTACAAGCCCGGTAAGCGTAACGCTCAATAAAAATAAAGCTATAACCCGGTTTGAAGGAAATGTAATCCAGTTTAGCTTTTTTAATACATACCTGAGCGTGTGTGTGGCCAAAATATTCCAAAGAAATTCAATTGCCAGTACCGCAAAAAAGATGTTTCTTTTTTCAATTGGCTTAAGGTACATATCATTTGCGTAGAAAAAAACAAAGAATAAAGTGAACGCCGGCCATATTCCCCATCCTAAAACCTGGCACATCCAATAACGCAGGGTTGTTTTACGCATAAGCAAATTTAATTTCTAATTAAGTGTCACAAATACACCTTTTTATTAATGGTGAAATGGATTGGTGAAAGGTTGGCTTTAACCCTTCAATTTAACGTTCTCATAAGGTTAATACTGATTCTCAAAGTAATAAGTATTTTCCAATTCTTGTAATAAATAAGTTTTAGTTTTACAGGGTTGTTAAAGATAACAAATGCCCAATCAAAATTTAAATACGGAAAAAGAAATATTATCACCGGCAGATAAAGAATTTGAGAACAACATTCGCCCGGCGGTAATAGAAGAATTCAGCGGGCAAAGCCAGATAATTGAAAACCTGAGGATCTTTATAAAAGCTGCCAAATTACGCAACGAGGCTTTGGATCATATTCTTTTTCATGGCCCCCCGGGATTGGGGAAAACAACGCTCAGCCGCATTGTAGCCAACGAACTTGAGGTAAACATAAAAGAAACCAGCGGACCGGTTATTGAAAAGCCCGGTGATCTTGCAGGACTCCTAACTAATCTTGAACCACATGATGTGCTGTTTATTGACGAAATTCATCGCCTTAGCAATGTCGTGGAAGAATACCTGTATGCTGCGATGGAAGATTACCGTATTGACATTATGATTGATACCGGCCCTAATGCAAGAAGCGTACAGATAAATCTTAATCCCTTTACTTTAATTGGCGCTACCACCCGCAGCGGGCTTTTAACCGCACCTTTGCTCTCTCGCTTTGGAATAAAATCGAGGTTGGAATATTACAATGCAGAAACGTTACAAAAAATAATTTTACGCTCCTGCTCCATTCTTAATACAAAAATAACTTCAGATGCTGCCAGCGAAATTGCCGGCCGAAGTCGCGGAACGCCGAGGATAGCGAATGGCCTTTTGCGCAGGGTACGGGATTTTGCACAGGTGTTATCCAACGGAGTTATTGACCTTGCAATAACAACACATGCTCTAAAGGCATTAAACGTAGATGAATATGGGCTCGATGAAATGGACAACCGCATTTTAAGTGTTATTATAGAAAAATTTAAAGGCGGCCCTGTAGGCATCACCACCATTGCCACGGCCGTGGGTGAAGAAACGGGAACACTGGAAGAAGTATATGAGCCATTCTTAATCCAGGAAGGGTTTATAATGCGCACCCCACGCGGACGGGAAGCAACTCCTAAAGCATATAAACATTTAGGCAAGCAGCCTTACCACAACACCAGGGGGATGGATCTGTTTAATTCCGGCTTGTAAAATCATAACGGTTCTGAAGCCCTGTTCATGTAAAAACATAGCAAGTCTGTAATAAACTTACCCGTGTGCCCTTAAAATATATTGCGTCTGTCCTGGTACGTTACATCAAATTTATTCCCATTCAAAGTAAGCTTGCTGAATTTACCGTGATCCAGAGTTTTATTTTTTAATTATTGTTTCAGTAAAGTTTCGTAGTCTTCAATAGAGCCTGCCAATGCTTTACAATAAACCATACGCGAACGGTTATACCCTTCGTCAATAAGATAAAGCAGGTAAATATATGTTGGCAAAAAAAATATAAAGTCACAATAACTATCTCCATGTGACAGTCGCGAGGAAGTATCACCAAAGATATATAGAAAGAAAATGTTCCCGAATTCACCAGAAGGTTCCAGCAGCATTACCGTTCATGCAATATCATAGCCCCGTATTATATCATAAAAAAACCCCTCCTTAAAAAAAGAAGGGGTTCATCATTAATCAAAAAGTAGCTTTATTTAGATTTAATATCTACCGTATTCACATCACCACCACCAACTTCACAGTTAGTTTCAATGCGGTCGGAACTGATTCCTTCCTTCTCTGTTAAATAAGATTTAATGGCCTGTGCCCTGTTGTTACAAAGCGCCTGTGATGCTTTGGAAGCGGCAGGATAACCAGTAATAATTATGGAACATGCTGCATTATTTTTCAATTGAGCGGCAACTGTTGCCAGCATTGCTTTTGCATCACTGGTAAGAGCTCTCCTGTTTCCTTTGAAAGAAATACTTGGGAAGTTCAACATGTGACATTTGTCAGAATCTGCCATTACCATGTTCTTGCAACATTCAGGATCAGGGCATTTACCTACACCATCAGCATCTACCGGTTGACATTCAGTTGGAGTAATCAATTGCTTGTCTTTGCAATCCGGAACACCATCACCATCAGTATCTCTTGATACACCATGAGCATCTACAGGACATCCGGCGGGTGTATTTGGTTCTTTATCAAAAATATCAGCAACACCATCACCATCTGTATCAGTTATTCCCAGTTTCAAAGAATCTACTTCTGTCTGAACGTGTGTAATCTGGCTCTGTAAAATATCATTCAACTTAGAAGCAGGATTATCAAACAAGAGTTGTTTCTGTCCTTTTTTGCCAAACGCGAAGTCTACCCCTAAAAAACCATAGGAATATTTATCGCGATGCACATCTGCATGCCAATAAGTACCGTCAAAATTATCATTATCAACTATGTTAGCCCTATATCCCAGGTCAAGATTGATCATTTCTGATAAATTAAATTTCAAACCAATGCCTATTGGAACAAAAAAGCTATGGAGCGCTTTACCGTTATCAAATGCAGTTGAAGTACCTGTTGCCCTATCGGTAGTCGTGGGCTTATATTCCACTACTCCACCACCACCGGTAACATAAGGAACTACTTTGGTTGTAGAATGAAGCCAGTTGATAGTGCCAAATGTATATACGCCGCTCAAAGCAAAAGAATACCCCATTTTTGTTTCAAAAGAAGAAATCGGGCGGTCTGTGGCAGGAAGCCCATTCCAGTAATTCTTGTCATTATTTCCTTTAAGTTTCCCACCAACGAAATCTAACTGGGCACCCAGGCGATGGGTAAACTGATATCTCAGGTTAGCGCCATAGCCAAGATCATATTGTGGCTTTGTAAAATCGTTAGAGCCGCCGGTAATAATTGACGGACGCAGTGCGCCTACATTAATTCCAAGGGAAAATTTCCTGAACCCTTTGGTTCCGGTAAAAGGTGCCTGTGCAAACATCGCTAAGGAGATTAATAATAAGGTTCCCGTTAGAACAGATGTTTTAATAAAATTATTACTCATAATTGTTTGTATTTGATTTATATTAGGGTTATTAATTAATAATAAGGTTGTATAAAGTTTCTAAATAGTTGCCTGTTGCTGAAATTAATTTTTATCCTCCTTCAGGCCCTTTGTTTAATTGCTATAAAAAATGTGCCAAATCCTTTTAAGTTTTTTATTTAATCGAACGTAAAAAAAATTAATCCGGTTCAAAGATAAGATTGATTTCAAATAAAATATAAAAGACTTCTCCATAAATGTTGAAACCAAAGAAATTTTACCTGCAGTTGTCAATTCTCTACAACCACCTGAACCGTTTCTAACTGCTGCTCCGCATCCAATTTTTCGTATATCGAATTTTTACTGATAAATTCCCTCACTATCATTTTCATCTGTTTTACCACGGCCATATTTTTGTTTTGCGTCGCCAGTTCTACCAGGTATTCAATATTATTTATTGTATTGTTTATGCCGGAACTGTTAACGCGGGAGATCATTATTTTTTTGTGATGCGTTGCAATAACCTCCTCGTTTTTATTCAATAATTCTTCATATAATTTTTCCCCCGGCCTTAATCCTGTGAATTCCACCTGGATATCTTTTCCGGGAATTAAACCAGCCAGTTTAATCATTTTATGAGCAAGATCTGTTATCCTCACCGGTTCGCCCATATCAAACACAAATATTTCTCCTCCTTTGCCCATTGTTCCTGCTTCCAACACCAGTGAGCAGGCTTCGGGTATCGTCATGAAATAACGGGTAATATCCGGATGGGTAACAGTTACCGGCCCTCCATTATCTATTTGCTGCTGGAACCTGGGAATTACCGAGCCATTAGAACCCAATACATTTCCGAATCGGGTGGTAATAAATTTGGTAGGCGATTTTTTATAAAAAACCACCTTTTCCTGTACATTGAAACTTTCAGAGACGCTGCTACCGTTATGTTTATGGCTTTTTTGCAATTCACCCAAATACATTTCGGCGACTCTCTTGGTAGCGCCCATTACATTGGTAGGATTAATGGCCTTATCTGTGGAAATGAAAACAAACCTGTCTACCCCGAATTTTATGGAAAGATCGGCTACTATCTTTGTTCCCAGCACATTGTTCATTACGGCTTCACAGGGATGCATTTCCATTAAAGGGACATGTTTATACGCGGCCGCATGGAAAACAAGCTGGGGTTTATAATTCTTAAAAATATTTTCCATAGCATCCCTATGCCTTACGTTGCATACCCGGATGATAATATTTTCGTCCGTGCGGGACAATTGTTGCAACTGGTTTTGTACCTCGTATAAACCCGTTTCGCTGCTATCGCATAAAATCAGTTGTTCCACATGGATGCCCGCCAGTTGTCTCACAATTTCGCTCCCAATGGAACCGGCCGCCCCGGTAATTAATATTCTCTTCCCGGTTAAATATTGCTGCACATTTTCAGGCGCCAGCTTAATGCTTGGCCGGTTCAACAGATCCTCAATCTGCAGGTTCTTGATCTGGTGGGTATTTAAATGTCCGTCTACCCATTTTTGAACGGCAGGAATAACTTTTACGCTGATATTATTGACCAAACAATAATCTACGATTTCATTTTTTACCCCTATTTGCATATCGTCTGATGCGAGGAATAAATATTTAGCGCTACACTTTTTTGCGATGAGTTTCACCTCCTCCCAGGAATAGATTTTGGCATTATCAATTGATTTTCCCCACAGCTTTTCATTATTATCCACAAATGCCAGGACCTTGTACTGATGATTCGGAATGGATTCAATGGCATTTTTTAGCAGTGCACCATTAATGGTTTTTCCATATACTATCACATTTTCAGCCGTAAGTTTTTCCTTGAGGCTCCGGTGATATAATTCTTTTATGAGTATGCGATAAGAAAATATTAAGAAGGATGCTATAAAAAAATAAATGAATAATACAGACATGGGGACAATAAAACTTACTTCGAAAACAGCACCGATGATTATAGAACTCAATAAGAATAAGGAGGAACAGAACACAGCAGAAACGCACCTGAGGCCTTCCTGGGCACTTGATAAACGAATGATGCCTTCATAGGTGCGAAATATTCTGAAGAAAATAATATTCAGCCCCGTTACCACCAAAAGGGGAGTCCAGATTCCTAAATGCTTTATCTTCTCAAAATCCATATTGAAGCGGAGCAGGTAAGCATATAACAGGGAGACGGAACAGATAGTAAGATCTAACAAAAAAATAATCCAACGCGGTACGGTGGGCCTGTTCTTTATAAGTCTGTAAAAAAAGTTCAAGGGGTTTAGTTTGTTCATTAATGTAATAAACTAAAATCAGTCATTGATACTAATAAAACTTTATATTCTTAAAAAAGTGTTGCAAATATAAGGTATATCAGAATTAAATAGCGGCTAAAATGATGCCACAATTATAATAACGCGTAATAATAAAAATATTGGGTAAATATATAAATCAACGTAGAAAAATATTCTCAGGATATTTACCAGGGCCACGTTTTACGGGAATAGAATCATTGATAACGGCTTAAAATACAGGCAAACATACATGATCTATTACCAGGCGACTGCACAAAATCAATTTCATAAAATTACAAATCAATGACGTGATGTATAAATTAAAACGGCTTTCGCTGTCAATCTAACGCCGAAGCCTATCTGTAAAAAACAGATTGCTTTTAATGATTTAAACAATAATAATAATTTATCTAAGCCGTTATAAGAAGCATCATTAGCATAAATTGCGGAATAATTTTTGACGTATGAGGGAAAACCTGCGAAATTGCTTTTATAAAAATAAGTAAAGATTACAGGCTGATAAAAATTTCCCGGAATTAATTGTTTCATTACCAGGCAAACCCAATATCAAATACAAACATGAAGTTTATGGAGCAATATGTACTATCAAAAAACCCGTATAAAGGATGGAGATGAAATAACATTTACCCTATGAACAAAATCGTAATATTTCTCTACTTTTTTTCGGTTGCTTTGGTTGCAAAATCTCAGACTGCGGATTTTACCTACTCAACAAATAATGGCTTGTTTTGTAGTCCATCAACGATACAATTTACCCAAACTTCAACGGGAAGTCCGACCGGGTTTGTTTGGAATTTCGGTAATGTTGCAGCAAGCAATCAACCAAACCCGATAATAACTTTTAAAAATGCCGGTTCATACACGGTAAAACTAATCGCAATTTATGGTCAAACTACTTCCGTGGTAACCAAGACAATTGTTATTAACCCCGTGATAACAGCATCTATCGGTTATGACAGAAGTTATATTTGTGCCCCCGGGACTATAAATTTTACTGCATCAAGCAGTGGTAACATCAATGCTTTTAACTGGGATTTTGGCGATGGATCTGGAATAGTGACTAGCAATACTAATAGTATACCCCATAATTTTGCAGCCCTTGGCACTTACAACGTCAAACTTTTGGCAACCGATGTAACTGGCTGTTTTGATACAACTAAAACAACTATAAATGTTCAGGTTCCTCCTATTACCGGGTCAGTTTCGCCCACTTCTGGATGTGTTCCTGCGAACGTTAGCTTCAATGCGAATGTTACCGTACCCGTTGGTAGCTCAGTAAAGAATTATAAATGGGATTTTGGCGACGGAAGCCCCATTGTAACAACAATTAATAATACCACAAATCATACCTATACCTTGCCGGGAAATTTTTCTCCTGTCGTTACCATCGTTACTTATGAAGGATGTACCAATACTTATAATTTCGCCCGAATTGGTTTTGGAATACCGCCAACTAACCAGGTTGCCTATGCCGAAAAAACTACCATTTGCGGTTCTGAAACTGCACAATTTGTGGCAAAAGCCACAAATGCTAATACCTATTATTACAATTTTGGCGATAGCAGCTCCTTAAGCATTTCCGATACAATTGCCGGACATAAATTCAAAAGGTTAGGAACAAAATCCGTTTATATTTTACCCATGTACAATGGCTGCTATAGCAATCCCATTACAGTGCAAATTAATATAATAGGGGTCATAGCGAATTTTAATTATTCAAATACCTGCACCGATAAAAAAACCTTTTCATTCACGAATACAAGCCAGGGTAATCTATCAACTGTATCGTGGGATTTTGGTGATGGTTCACCCATCGTCCATACAATAAATGCTACCCATACGTTTCCGGCTTCAGGCACTTTTGTCACAAAGCTAAGTGTTACAGACAGCCTTACTGGGTGCGCCGATACATATTCTCAGAACATCTACACGTCAGATCCGGTTCTCTTAAATCCTGATACTTCTGTTTGTAAAAATGCTCTTACCACTTTTACTGTTGTAAATAATTACAATAATTCTACAGCTTTGTACACCTGGTTCGTTGACGGAGAACAGGGTGGTCCTTTTAAAGATTCTTCATTTCTCATGCGTACATCCAACTTTGGGAGTTTTAGCAATTACGTAATTATTAACAATGGGTTGCAATATTGCCAGGATACTATCCGGCTAAACCATCCTCTTTTAGTAAGAGGGCCCGATCTTAGTTTTACGGCTCCATCTTCCATTTGTCTTAACAGCTTGTATAATGTCACGAACACTTCTAAACCGTTTATACCTGCAGATTCTGTAAATCTTTGGTATTGGAATTTTGGAGTAACTAATGTAAATGACAGCGTTTATCAGCCTCAGCCCTTTGTTTACAGTAATCCGGGAACTTATGATGTGCAATTAACAGGTATTGATAAGAATGGCTGTGAAGACACCTTGGTAAAGAAGATTATCGTCAATCCATTGCCGTTTTTGTATGTTATTCCTCACGTAGATACACTTTGTGCGGGAACTATGGACACACTTCTCGCTTTTCATAGCGACAGCATACGATGGTCTCCTTCCAATTCCTTAACATGTGCAACATGTGACACGACGCTTACATCGGCAACTACCGACACAAAATATTATGTGAAGGCTACCAGTCAATTTGGGTGCACTGTAAGCGATAGCATTATGGTGAAAGCTTATCCTCCTTTTACCGCCGTTCCAGCCGCGACTGATGCGTATATATGCCTGAATGATACCATCCACCTAAACGTAGATCCCCCCGGTAAAAAGATCCAGTGGTCCCCGGCGGATGGCCTTTCAGGCACCAACACCTACGGTCCGGTAGCCAGACCTTCGCAAACTACCACTTATACAGCCCGGCTAACTGATTCAGTGGGATGCTTCACCAGCAGTACCAATATCACCGTGCATGTGAAGAGCCGGCCGGCGGTAGATGCAGGCCCGGATCAATTTCTTCCTTATAATTCATCATTTTCAATCAACCCCACCTATAGCAGCAATGTGGCTTCCTACAACTGGACTCCCGGGAATTTATTAAGCTGCACCACCTGCCCGGATCCAAACGGTGTCGTTTCCAGCTCCAATACATTTTTCATTAAAGTAACCTCGGATAGCGGCTGCGTGGCCAGCGATTCGATACATATATATATACAATGTCAGGATTCTTACCTGCTGATGCCTAACGCATTTACCCCAAACGGTGACAACCTGAACGATTACTTTTACCCGTTAACACGCGGCATAAAAACCATTCTCCGGTTTTCAATTTATGACCGTTATGGCCACCTCGTGTATGAGGCACGAAATTTCCCCCCTAATAGTAAAACTTATGGCTGGAATGGCAGGGTAAGCGGCGCAGATCAAACCACTTCCGTTTTTGTTTATTACCTGGAAGCGCTTTGCGATGTTGGCGATAAATTGTATAAGAAGGGGAGTGTTGTTTTAATAAGATAGATGAAACGCCATTTCACTAAAAGAATGTTCCATTGCCAAAACAAAGCAATCGTAACCCCAGGTTGAAGAAATTTGTTCGCCGGAGCGTACCAGGGACAAGAACCTGTAAGGTTAAAATGTGCAAACCGATGCAGCAATCCCATGCGATAGGTCATCCTTATCAAATGTTCCAGCCATAACTGGTTCCTGTAATAAATTCTGCACATCTGCTTTAAAAATATAATATTTCTTTTAAAATTTTATTCTATGGCTGTCGGCGGTTCCGGCAAGAGCAGCCGCGCTACGTTCCATAAATAAAAAGCTGCCCGCAGGCAGCTTCAACAGGGATGGCTCTAAAGGCAGGTAATTAACGTATAGGCCTAACTGTTATAAAAGGGCGGCCCGGGCCGCTCTTTCGTCTGGTAATGGTTTTAGCTAACCGTTACCTCACCGGTAAAAATACTGGTGGCAACACTCTTTCCGTCTTCAGCAATGAAACCGATGTAGGTCTCAACTGCAAGGCCCGAAAAAGGCAACAGGTTCAGTTCACCCGCCAGGTCGCTTCTTAGGCCGCCCACCGTTGTGTAAATAGCCTGCTTTTGCAACGGGCAATAAGCAACCAAAATGGCCTGGTCAGTAGCCTTTGCTGTACCTACGCCGGAGTTATCTGTCCAGCTAAAAGTAACCAGGCTGCCTGCTCCCGCCGTTACTGCCGGCCCCAACACGTTAGGCAGGTCTCCCCTGCTTACCAGTGCCAGCGAATAATCGATCGTAAACGAAGGATACATACCGGTTATGGCATTTTTAATGTTGTAGCCAAAGGCATTATTAATGCCCGTCATTTTAATTGCAAAATCGCGAAAACTGATGTTAAGCAAACCCGCCATAGGCTGAAGAAAGCGCATAATGAGCCCGAATTTCAATTGCTGCTCCAACTGCTTTTGGCTGGCGTTAAAATTGCGGCGGCTGGCCTGGCTGCGCATATAATTTATGCCTTTCCAGGTGCCTCCAATTACTGTTCCTACTTTGCCGGAGAAACCTCCGAGGATACCTTTGTTGATGGTTCCCATAAAATGTAGATTTAGAAATTAAAAAAATAAAATACCATGCTTCATACGTTGCTTGCAAATTGTGTATACGCTTGTGTGAAGCGAATAGATAACGGGCAACTGTTAGCGAATATTTGCAGGTGGTAAATTTTACCGTACTATTCCAGGTACCGTTGCAGAATTCACCTTTGTGTGATTCTTTTCCACTCTTTACAATTTTATACCACTCTATTCCACAACACCATAAGAAAAGATTAAACCAAAGAACACTAATCACTCAAAGAATGCATGTCCCTTGGTGCCCTCTGTGCCTTAGTGGTAAAAAAAAGAAGTGGACCTCAAAGACGCTCAGTACATAAAGAATTAATTCCTCTCCGCGTTCCTTTGCACCTTTGTGGCAATAAAACCTTAATGGGAAATGAAAGAAACAAACACAACGCTCCATCAAAAAAATCACGCATATGCTTTGACGTTACAATTAAAATGCATAGTTTACCGCTTTGATTGAAAACCACCTCATTTAACAAAACCATTTTATCATTTCAATCAAAAACAAATGAAAAACAACCAACAACGGGTTGCAGGCAATTCCATTTCTTCTTTGTACAAATCCGAAGAGACACCCAAAGAATTTGCGTACCACATGCCACCCGGAACAAAATTCAGTGATATCTTAATGGATGTACAGGAGGTATGCCAGGAATTGCACATGAGCAAGCGCAAGGTGTACAACCTGCGCAGGGCAAGTATCCTATCCTACACCAGTTTAAGCAACGACGGCAAAGCCTATTTTTTCAGGCAGGAGATAGCTGGCATGCTGGAAGCGAATACCGTCATCGGGAAAAATAGTTTGATGAAGAAGTTCGGTATCAGCGGCTGGCTCACCAGCATCACTTCTTTTTTATCTTTTTTTGATTTATAGCAGATTGTAAGATTACTTTTTCCAAGGGTAATCGTTCGTTATTACGAGCCATGTTTTATTCTATTGCGTATTGAATAGGTAACGGCGGAGATACTGGTTTCGTAGGATGCCATTCGCCATACCTGGATAAAGATCGGTCTCATCAGGCTTTTCCTGCAGACAATGAAAATTGTCTACTTTTAAAACGTACTCAAAAGGGGTGAAGGTGAAGATCGGCCGACGATCTATTTGTATATTTTCTTGAAGCGCTCTGCGATTCGAGCGAAAAACCTTACAAAAAAGAAGCGTTAGTTTTAATAGATAGGCAGGAATGCGATCAACTTCTACTTCATAACTTAAATAAGATGACAGATGTGAAAGGGTGCAGCGTTATGGAGCTATTATAGACGGAATCAAAAAAATCTTTGTAAGGACTTGAAAGCTTAATTGTAGTATCTGTCAGGTTACGATTATGTAAGAACAGAGGGACACTCGTGCCTGGGGACGTATTAACTTCGAATGTTGAATGAGCATCCTGCCCGCTGATATTCGCCCAATCTTTTAGATTATAATAAACTTCGTGGTGATTAAAATTGCTTCCGGCGTAGTAATTACTATCCACTGTGTTAATCAAATCTCCATACGAATTTTTTATATTTGAGTATTGTGCACCCGTTATCAAAATAACATTGTGCTTAATATTAAAATCGCCGCCTGGCGTGTCTATATGTGTAATTTCAATTCCATTTCCGGTACTATTAAAAATTAAATTATTAGTAACGGTTATACTATGTGAATGATTGATATTAATACCCGCATATAAGCAATTTGAAATGGAGTTCGAATCTATTATAATCCTTCGCGAATGATCGTCTAAATATATGCCCGGGGCGGCAGACGATCCATGAGCACCGTCTAAAGTTCCTAAGGGAGCGCCTATACCATTTAACACGATATTTGACCTGATAATACTACCATCGTTATAATCTGGAGAATAACCCCCGACGACAGTATATATTCCTCCCCCATCATCGGTATTTAAGCAAAAAGTATTCACATAATTATGATAAACAAAGCTGCTCTTTCCATGAAACATAATGCCTATATAACCAGAGTTATCAACCTCATTTCCTATTATATTTGAAGTATCTCCATAAACATTAATGCCAAGAGCCTTATCAAAATAGTATAAGGCCATCCCCTTTATAGTTCCCGAATGGGTTATATAATTATTTGAAATGTTAGTATGCGGACAAGGTAATATCGCCGATGAAGATATTCCTAAAGTAATTCCACTTGCAAGGCTATTTTGAATGCTATCATTTTCGATGGTGGTATAGTTAGATAATAGCCCATAAATTGCAAATGAGCCATTGTTGTTTACAGAGCAATTTTTAATCGTTATGGAATTTGAAGCATTAATGTCAATAGCAGAAAAATTTGAACCTTGAAAACTTAACCCATCAACAGTTATAAATTTCCTATGGTTTAAATACACCAGTGTGTCAATTGTTGACGCCTGAACATTTGGTGCTGCAGGAGCATAAACACTTAAAGTAGTTCCTGAATAAACCCATTCATCTAATGTATCTAATACCTGCAAAGTGTTTCGTATAAAATATCCATTGCCTCCATATTGCGGTACATAAGTAAGTGCAGGGGAAAGATTCAATGTACCTCCTGACTGGGAAGTAATTTTGGTAACGTCAATTATATAATGCGCATCTCTGACAACTGCTTCTGCCCCGGCATAATTTGGTGTTCCACTAAGATCCCCGGCTATTTGATTTCTGCCTGAGTATGAAGTAAAAATTAGATAGCCTGAATTGGGATAGCGTGCCTTATGCCCTACGACGTTATTGATTAAAACCATATTAAGATAGCTGTCATTAACAGTACCGGCCCAAATATTATGGCCTGCACTTTTCATTGCGATATGTTGAAATCCGGTTATAACTGGTTTATTGCCGACTCCATAGGCACCGAAATAAAGGCTGTCAGCTGACACCTTTAGCTCACCGTAGAAACTATCACCACGATTAAAAAATATGCTATCACGTTTTGTAATTGTAAATGAATTTAATTTATTTAATGTACCCCATGCAGTACGGGGAGACATGCCATTATTAGCATCGTTACCGGATGTAGACACATAATATTTTGTCGCGTTTGCCTGCAAAGAGCTAAATGATAGTATTATGAATGCCAGTTTTATTGGGGCGAAAGTGTATTTTATCACCTGCTATAAGTTAAACGATTTGATGTTTTAGTTTAGCGTCGAAGAATTAGACCTTGCAAGACGGGATGTGTTTAATTTGATCCGTTCTCAAATATGTATTCATTTCCAGCTCTAAAACTAAAGTTATAGTTTAATTAGAATTATTTTAATTCGCTAAAGGATGATAATCACCTTTTAAGCCAATTGGATTAGCATGCCTGATATCGTGTACGATTTCGATAGCCTTTTTGGTTTCTCCTATACGAAAACCTTCTCCGGAAAGAATCCCTTCGTATGATTTTGTATGTAAGTCTGTAAATCCGTCGCTAAATTCAAGTTCCCGGCCTTGTATCTGGATAGACCTAAAAGTCCTTTTTCCAAGGTTTCGTATTTCTTCCGGAATTGTTTCTTCGTTTATGCTTAAGAACCACCTTACACGAGCTTTTTCCAGTTCCAGATATCCCGAAGCCCTATCGTGCGTATGAATATGTACAATATTTTGTTTTACGTCCCCAAATACCCAGGTTAACATGTCATAAAAATGCACGCCTATATTAGTCGCAATACCTCCGGATTTACTAATATCTCCTTTCCACGAAGTATAATACCAGTGTCCCCTTGAAGTAAGGTAGGTTAAATCAACATCGTGAACCTTATCTCCGGGGCCATTCATTACCATTTCTCTGAGTGCTATTATAGCAGGGTGAAGGCGGAGCTGTAGGATCGAAAAAATATGCTTATTGGTTTCCCGTTCAATTTCCTGCAGGGCATCAATATTCCATGGGTTTAATACTACTGGTTTTTCACAGATCACATCAGCGTTGTTTCTTAGTCCAAACCGTATATGGCTATCATGCAAATAATTGGGAGAACAAACTGAGACATAGTGAATCGGTTTTTCTTTTCTTTTTAATTTGTCTATATGCCTGTCGAATCTTTCAAACTCAACAAAAAAATCAGCATTCGGAAAGTAACTGTCTATTATTCCTACACTGTCAAAAGGATCCATAGCAGCTACGAGATTATTTCCGGTATTTTTTATGGCTTTTAAATGTCGGGGAGCAATATAGCCTGCTGCCCCTATTAATGCAAAATCTTTCATTCTAAAATAAATTTATTTGATTCTAACTAATGAATACTGTTGAATATCGATACCTACCTAAGTAACTCAAGTCTTACTTTGGATTTGCTTTAATTCTTTTTTATTATGTGCCATAGGGTTAAAAAAATGAGACGGAAGTATTCTTTCATGCCATAGCTTTGAATATATTTCATATTCAAGCGAATTTTGTCAGGCAAGATTTCTTCGACATAAACTTTTTCAGGGTTTACCGCCGAACCCAAAATAAAATTTTCATTAACATACTCTATTGATGCATAGTCGGTGATGCCTGGTCTAACACTTAGTACTTTTCTTTGTTCGGGTGTGTATAGATTAACAAAATACCTTAGCTCAGGGCGGGGTCCAACCAAACTCATATCCCCCTTTAAAACATTGAAAAGCTGCGGTAACTCATCTAATTTAAATCGCCGGATAAAGGCCCCGGTTTTCGTCATTCTTGGATCTCTTTCGCCTACGGTTATTAAACCGTTTTTATCTGATCCGATCCGCATGGAACGGAATTTTAATAATTTAAAATCAACCCCATTTCTCCCAACCCTTTTTTGAATGTAAAATCCACCACCCCTGCTTTCCATCGCTACCAATAAATAAATCATCACCAAAAGTGGAGATAAAATAAGGATGCCTAACAAAGAAAACAAAATATCAAAAAATCGGATCATCCTCTTTCAATGACATTTTCGCAAGCCTCAATTACTATTTTAATAACAAACGCCACTTCCCCATCTGTTAATTGAGGGTAAACCGGCAAAGATATTTCACCGGCAAAATTCTTATAAGATTGCGGATAGTCTGCCATTTGATAGCCCTGTTCCCTAAAAAAGCTGAGCATAGGCATAGGTATAAAATGTACGTTAACAGCCACCTCGTGTTTTGCGATTTCTTCAATTATCGCATCCCGCTCTTCTTCTGAAACATTCCTTATGCGCAATGCATAAATATGATAGGAACTTTCCTTTCCGTTACATTTAGAGGGGGGCAGAATTGCCCAATTATATTTGCTAAAAGCGCTATTGTATTTTTCGAATACCCGTTTACGCTCTTTTAATAATTCCGGGTATTGCCGCATTTGCGCCAATCCAATAGCAGCATTCACATCAGCCATATTTATTTTCATTCCCAGGCCCACAATATCGTAACGCCACCCACCAGCTTTACTCTTTGAAAAAGCATCTTTAGTTTGGCAATTCAAAGTCATTTGACGCAATTCCTTATATAATTCGTTATTGTCAAAGGATCGAGGTAAATTCAAACAAATGGCCCCACCTTCAGCGGTAGTAACATTTTTTACAGCGTGAAGAGAAAAAATGGCTACATCCGTTTCACAACCCGTTAGAATGTCCTTTTTATACCAGGCGCCCAACGAATGAGCAGCATCATTTATTACAAGTATTCGCCCTAATTTTTGCTGAACCGTAGAACTTGGCTGAAACATCTTCAATACATCTTCATCCTTTACCAACGACATTATATCATCATAATCACAAGGGAAGCCGGCAATATCAACCGGAATAATCGCTTTCGTTTTTGGTGTAATTGCTTTGCGAATAGCCTCCACCGAAATATTAAAATCTTCGCCACAATCCACCATTACTGGTGTTGCCCCAGCATGCAATACCGCTAAAGCAGTAGCGCTGTAGGTATACGCTGGTACAATCACTTCATCACCAGTTGTCACCCCTAGCCATTTCAGCATCATAATAGCGCCTGAAGTCCATGAATTCACACACAACACTTCTTTCGCTCCGCAAAACTTTTTAATTTCATCTTCCAAAGCCTTTACTTTAGGTCCCGTTGTAATCCAGCCGGATTTTAATGAATCAACAACTTCGTTGATAACAGCATCGTCTATATATGGTGGAGCAAAGCTTATTTTCATAATTCTCAGGCTATTTTTTTTATCATTCGATACATTCTTCGATTAGGATATGCGATAAAATCATAATAGACCTCATATCCTAAGCCTTTATAAAATTGTATCGCTTTTTCATTATTATTGAAATCGGTAGTGAGAGATAAAGAAGAACAACCCCTTAATAGCATTTGTCTTTCAAACTCTATTAATAAATTTTTTCCGATACCTTGTCCCTGTTTATTAACCGATACGCCTATCGAAAGTAATTCCGCATAGTCGCCATCATCCTGAAAGTCCTTGTGAGTTTTGGTAAAGTTCTTAAACAACCGGGATAAAGATGATATTTGAGTAAATAACAATCGGAAGCCAATAAACGAAAATTGAAGAAAGTTGTTGATTATTAGTTGTTTATTGAATCCCTTAGATAAACTAGTAGCGGCAAAAAAGCCGCACAACTCCTTTTCATTATAAAGACCCACTAATATTGCTTTTTTATCCTTACGCACCGAGTCATAATAAACGGTAAGAAAATGGTCGCCGAGTTCAGTAAGAAAAAAACCTTTGAATGAATCTTTATGAACCTCAACGACCTGGGGCACGTCCTCTCTTTCAATCCTTTTTATTTCCATCAACTAAATTTTCAATAAGCGAAATTACCTTTCGCAAATTATTTTTTTTTGAGAAATTCAATAAGGCAAAGTCTCTGCCATTATTGCCTAACTTTTCAAGACTAGTCTTATCCATTTTATAAGCCTTTTTCATTGTGAGGACTAGTAACTCTATATTTTCTGGCCCAACCACATATCCGCATTTAGCTGAATTTATCGCAACAGCGGTATCACTATCTTCATCGACGCAGGCAATGATTGGCTTGGCTGAAAACATATATGCTGGCAATTTTGAAGGGATTGAAGTAGACGCATTACCTTTTTTTACCGGGAGCAACAATACATCTGCCATGCCTTGCACTTCAGGTACTTTACCATTGGGAACAGGCCAAAATTCTATAATGCTATCTGAAAAAAAATTTGCATCCTTTTCCAGTCTTTCTTTCATTGAACCCGATCCTGCAATTACGAGCCTGGCATTTTTTAGGTTAGTTTTTGCAAAAGCTTTCAATAATAAATCTACTCCGGCAACCGGGCCAATGTTCCCTAAGTACATAAATGTGAACAGGGTATCTGAAGTTTTAACCGGCTGTTTAGATTGATTCAGGAAGAGATCTTCATTCTGCCAGTTAGGAATAACTGCAACGCCATCAGCATTCAGTTTTCTCGATTGTACAAGGTAATCTTTCATTTTTTTTGAAATAACGATTATTCTTGTTGCTTTGCTCAGGATATACTTGTCAAGTGGCATTAATACTCCCTTTAGAAACAACCCGGCATACGGTATTTTTTTTGTTAAAGATTCGGGATAAATATCCTGCACGTGCACGATTATTGGAATACTATACTTTTTTGCGGCCTTAACAACGAAGTACTGCCCCAGCAAGGGCCATGTATTGACATAGATGCTATCTATATGGTTATGGTTCTCAGAAATATATTTATAACAATGCTGTCCAAAACTATAGCTTTCCCTGAGGCGGCCAAAAATCCCGGAAGAAGGGTGTACGAATGAATCTACCTGGACATGATTAAAATTGAAAACTAATCTTTCATTTGTAAATCGAAATCCAAAAGGGCGACTCGGCCTGGGAGAAATAACAGTTACTGAGTTTCTTTCAGCCAATGAATCCGCAATATCAAAAGATAAATTAGCGGAAACGACAGGTTCGGGCGGAAACACGGCTGTAACTACTAATATATTTTTCAAACGGGATGTCAGATTTTGATGTGATCCCGGCAAATAAATTTTCTTAAATTTCGCGAGGCGCTTTTTAATTTGTTTTTTGTCGAAGAATTTTTTGCTTCGGCTCTATCTTTATGATTGAATTTAATAGAAAGGACTTCATTATATTTTATAAGACTTCTCAAATAAGGAATATAGATGTTGTTCCTTAAAATGCCAGTAAGAGGAACCAAATACTTACTAACGTTGGTAATATAACTGTTTGTATCAACTTGTTTAAAACTCGCGAAGTGATAAAATATAAGATTTTGATTATTGACTAAAATTTGGTGAGTAGCAGGAGCCAATTTTAAACGAAACCTCCCCACATTCCACGGGGCCAGATTTGCACCGGCATGCGTTATAATATGAACACCGGAATACTTTTCCGGCCAATAATCTAAGTATTTCTGATCTGCGAATTTCCCATCCTCTAACCGGTCGTAACACCATTCAAGACAATTTTTTCTCCAATCCTCCAGGCATTTTCTCCCAAATTGATCATTCCTGAATGAAACCCATCCTACATTAAATCGTCCATATTTTAAATATCTCTTACCGAAGAACGAAAACCCATGTTCAATTATACCAACAGATGCGTCTTTTAATTCCTCATAGATCGGCACCGGGGAAGAAAAAAAGTATAGATCAGCATCAAGGTATGTGAGAAGCTCAGTCGCTGGATAACTATCAAAAATAAAACTGCAGATGGCAGATGAACATGTAAAGTAATATTCAACCCGGGATCTGTTTTTTTTAGCATTTAATAGCTCAGCATAGTGGCTTTCCAATTGCCGGTATGAAATCGGAATAATCGAATGACTCTTTATCCTTTGCAAATACTGATGACTTTCATCATCCATACATAGACAATACAAGGTAAAATTTGATATATTCCTTTTAAGAGAATCGTATAATGATAATACGTGGGGCAAATAATTTTTATCAAAGAGGGTGCAGTAATTATATTTCATTTTTAGCTAAAAGAATTTAAGACCTCTATCACCCGGAGTATGTCTCCTTCGGTATGGAAATAGGAGATCGGTAAGCTAAGTGTAGTAGCATGAATTTCTTCAGATATTGGATAATCCCCATCGATTATTCCTTTCATAGCTTTTTGCTTATGAGGAGCAATTGGATAATGAATTTCTGTTTTTATTCCGAATTCGAGAAGGTATTTTTTTAAATGATCCCTTTTAGGATGCCGGATATTAAATATGTGGTACACATCATAATAGTCATCATGTATAACTGGTTTAATAAATTCAGCTTTAAGATTCTCTAAGTATAGTTTAGCCAGTTTGCGTTTATGATCATTAATTTTATTTAAGGATGCTAATTTAACTGATAAAAACCCAGCCTGCATTTCATCGAGGCGTGAATTATAACCCACATAATCGTTTACGTATTTGAGATTAGAACCATAATTTCTCAGGGCTTTGATTTTTTCCGCCATTAAAACATTATTTGTTGTCACTGCTCCTGCATCCCCAAGTGCGCCTAAATTTTTAGTTGGATAGAAACTATGTGCTCCAAAATCACCAAAAGTACCGGCAATCTGTTGTTTAAATTTAGCGCCATGAGCTTGGGCGCAATCTTCTATTAAACGCAATTTATATTTCGCAGATATGCTAAGAATCTGATCCATATCACAGCACTTTCCATATAAATGTACCAACATAATTGCACGCGTTTTGGATGTAATTTTTTCCTCTATCTTAGCAGGATCTATATTATAGGTATTGATGTCGGGTTCAACGAGAACTGGCTTTAAGCCATTTTGCACAATAGATAAAATGGTAGCTATATAAGTATTGGATGGTACAATGACTTCTGTGCCGGCAGGAAATTCAAAACAACGAAGACTTAGACTGAGTGCGTCGAGGCCAGACGCTAAACCGACGCAATGATTTGATCCGATATAGTTTGCAAATTCGTGCTCAAATGTTGCGACATTTTTCCCTAAAATATACCAACCTGATTCAAGTATTTCATCAAATATTTTTCTATAAGATTCAAAAAAGGGATGATTTAATCTTCCCAGGTTTTCATATTCTATCATTATGGAACTTTATTTTGCCTGCAAGAAAAATATTGCTTTATCTGTTTTAAATTTCCTGGCTAAAATATAATACGGATCCCAAAGTTTCCTAAAAGATCCCAAAGTCCTTGCATAGCCACAAAACACACGTGGTTTTCCTTTAATCATACTAATCACGAAAGTTTTTATTTCTGCAAGTATTATTCGAAAACTTAATAATTCTGCCGGAATAAAACATATACTGTTTATTCCTGACTTGTGACATTTTTCAAATAATTCATTTAGTTGAAAATCATCAAATTCTGTATCGATCCGAGGAAAAAGAACCACCCAGCTTTTATCCACCGGAAGCGGATCCTTAAATGCGTCTAAAATAAATGCGTCATCGAAAATCTGGAATTGCTTCAATCGCATTACAGAAGGATTGTAGTCAGTTACAACTACTTTACACTTTGAAAATTTCTTCAATTGATATTCCTGGATAGCAATCCCCGAACCAATGGAAAATACCTTTTTCAGTCCAATTCTTTCTATCTCTTGGAGAATTATTTTTGTTGATAAAGATGGTTCAGTTGCTTCAACCCTTAATAAATAATCTTTCTTTTGATAAGGCAAATAGTAAGGTCCTTCTGTTTGATCGTTTCTTAAGATTTCCCAATCAAGAGCTTTCATTTGATTCTTAAAAACCCCAAAATGTTTTATGCGCATTAACTACGGCTTTATTTAAAAAATAATTTATCGGGATATCTTTTTATATGGTTCATATATGTAATCGTTAGCATCAAAATATTCAGAGGCAAACACCATAAGGATACAATCTTTGGAGAAATTGTCCATCCAATGGTAATCTTCTCGATTAATGATAAGGCATTTCGAAGGTGAATTAAGAGAAAATATCTCGATGGGTAAATCTTCGCCGGATTGACTATGTATTTGGCATTCCCCCTGAATTGCAATTGCAGATTGAATGGTTTTTTTGTGTCTATGATGTCCTCGTACGGAATTGTCCACACCATAAATATAAAAGACTCTTTTAATATCAAAAGGGATAACTTTTTCAATAACAGTTAGATTGCCTCTTGCATCTGTAAATGTTTTTAAATTAATCAAATTAGCCATATTATCTTATTGTAATTTCTGATATTTTATCATAAGATAAAAAATCTCTTGTTGTTTTAATTGCATTTAATTTCATTGATGCTAAAAGATTGGGATCATCCATTAATAATTTTAAATAACTGTATATTTTTTCTGGCGTAACCGAGTTTTTCTCAATAATGAATATGTGATTGTTCCTGTTTAAATATGTTACATCCTGAGCCAATGATTGCCCAATTATCAAAGGTAACCCAACCCCGATTGCTTGCTGCCATAAAACAGACTGGCTTGCCGGAAATACGGCTACATTACACGCTGACATATAATCATAAACTCTCTCGCCATCAACCCAGCCTATATAGTGAATTCTCGGATGAGAATTTATTAACTCTAGTATTTCTTTTTTGTAGGTCTCGTCTTTGGTATCCCCAACGATGATCAAATGAGCGACAGTTGATTGAATTAGAAAAAAAGATTGTATAACTAATTCTATTTTTTTTTCTTTAACAAATTTGCCGCCCGAAAAGATCACAAAATCATTGTGATTAATTCCTAACTCCTCCCTTATAGAAATGTTTGTTTGTCTGGTCTTTATTAAATTAATATAATCTGTATCTGCCCCAAGCGGAAGAATGGACATATGACTAAAAGGAATACCGTAAATTTTATTTAAAAATTCTCCCCCGTTTGGGGTGATATAGAAAATTTTATCCAGATTTTTAAAATACATTTTCATTACTACGCGATAAAATATCCCGTGAAGTACATTTAATGACAGCCAGTTATTGGCAGAATTACTAAAATCCCCGTGGAAATCGAAGATTAATTTACAACCAGCGTTTCTTTTCTTATAAGAAATAGGATCTATGAGATTTAAAGGTATTCCGTGAACGTATATTAAGTCAGGTAATTCGTTATCGATATATTTTTTTAAATTTTCTAATTTACGCAGCTTATTATAAAAATTTATTGAGTAGGGCAATCGGATTAATTTATACCCGTTGATATGGCAACTATGAATTTTACTCTTTTTATTATAATTATTCTCGTAATAATCGAATACCGAGATAAATGTGGATGCAATGATTGTAACATCATGTCCTTGTTTTAGATAATATTTAGCCAAAAGGTTTTCCTGATATTGTTGATTTTCGTGAAAAAAATCGCAAATCATTAAAATTTTCATTCAGCTTTTAATTATATTGAATTGACAATATTTATAATGGATGATAAACACTCTTTAGGAGGAGGCATCTTTTAGGATTTATGTCTAAATTTCATCAAGTTTTTCATATACATAATAAACGCCAGAATTTTTTCATTTGAGGGATAGGATTTATCAGTAACTTTTTCCATCGTGAGATATTTTTCTAATTCTTGTTTATCAATTTCAAGCTTATTGCATACATATTCAATGTCAAGTTTTAGTTGGTGAGGGTCGTACAATGGCTTTTCAAGTTCTTTTATCGCGTCATCCCTGGTGATCATTCCTGACATAATCATACTGGTAAGGTGGCCTTTGCGTTTATCTATACCATAACGTTCAGGCAACCAATAATTTTGAAAAAACCGGGTAAAAACTGATTCCCCGTGTTTAATTCCGTAGGCCTTCCATTGCACCTCTTGGACAAGAAATCTAACAGCCTCATCTTTATCATACGCGATCAGGTTCAAAGGTTTTACAACGGTTTGTTTTAACGTAAAGTAAAGTCGCTGAAAAAGGGAAATAGTATCATAGGATTTCAATTGAATGGAACCAAACTTATCATGGATGTAATGAAGTTGCTTTGAATCCATTGCATCCGAGCCCCAACCAGAAATAGAAATTGATTCAGTCGCCAAGTTTGTTCCCGTCATTATATATTTAATTTTCTCCTTTGCCGTGATTTTAAAGAGTTGTGAAAAGAAAATATGATCTTGGGGAGTGTCCTGGTTAACAATCCCCGATTTAAAATAGGATAATTGCAGATCCCGCATTTCTTCCCAATCAACAACATAAGTAAACAGATCTATTTTGTATTTGTTAACTAACTTTTCGATATTAGATTCTGCAATTTCAGAATTCCAACCGGCATTAACATGTACGGCCAACACTCGTAGCCCCCATTTTTGCGTTGCAAGATAGGTAAGGTATGAACTATCAATTCCGCCACTCAAGCCAATAACACAATCATAACTTTTGCCCCTTCCGTCCTTCTTAATCTTTTCCAGTAAATCATTAAGTATCTTCGTTCCTTCGTCATTTGGGCTCCACCGTGCCTTCAATAAGATTTCTATATCTTTACAATAATTACATACTCCAAATTCATCAAATCTAATTTGAGGATCTCCTGAATCCATCACACATCGTGTACAAACTTTCATATAGAGGTTAGCTAATTTTTTAAAAGGTTACTAATTACAGCCTGAGAGGGGTAACTAAGGAGTACAGCCTTATGTTTACCATTAAACACGAAAAAACTCCCAACAGCCGCGGCGGAGGCACCCCCTTCGGTTAAGACTTCCCTTATATGTCCGAGGTTTCCGCAACCACCGCAAGCTATTACTGGAACTGTTGACACAGAAGTTACCATTTTAATCAAATCAATATTGTACCCTTTCATTACTCCGTCATTATTGACATCATTAATCAGGATTTCACCAGCGCCGTTACTTTCCAACCACTTTACACTTTCAGGAATTGATAAATCAGTAACAATAGACTTTGTTGAATTATCCACTATGCGGTAACTGCCCAGAAAATTTCGAAAGATATTTAAAGAAACAATAAGGCTTTGGCTTCCGTATAACTTATTTATTTCGTGGAGAAGCTTAGGATTCTTAAAGACTGCAGTATTTAAACAAATTTTCTCAATACCGATACTAAATAATCGCTTGGCTTCATCCAGGGAAGTTATTCCCCCACCATAGGTTAATGGAGAGAAAGAGATACTTGATATTTTTTGAATCAATTCAAAATTAGGTTTCCTGCCTTCCGCAGAGGCTGTGATATCGAGAATCATTAACTCATCAATCATTTTTACATTAAATATCTTGACAATATTCAATGGATCTCCGAGGTAGACCGGGTGCTTAAAGTTCATTGTTTTGACAAAGCCCTTTCCTTTTAACAGCAAACAGGGAATAATTCTTTTTTTTAGCATGTTAAATTTCCGAAAACGATTTAAACAAATTAACTCCAAACATATGACTTCGTTCAGGATGAAACTGAACACCTAATTTGTTCCCGTTTTTTATTGCAACCGTAAAATCATATCCGTAACTAGCGGTAGCAATAGAATATTTTTCTGCCCCTGTTATATGGTAAGAATGTGCAAAATAGTATTTAAGCTCTTGGTCAATCATTTTGAAAAGGCTAGTTCCGCTATTGACGGGGGTAATATCATTCCAACCCATATGTGGAATCTTTTGCCGGCCATGAAGAGTGCCATCAAATTTGAATTTGATGCATTTTGCTTCAAACCAGCCTAAGCCTGGTAATTCACCTTCCGCGCTCCCTTGTGTCATCATTTGCATTCCCAAACAAATACCAAGAATTGGAGTTGCCTCGTTGTTTACTTTTTCGTCTATAAGTTCCTTAAGTCCGGATTTATTAAATAAGGTAATAGCCTGATCAAACGAACCAACTCCCGGTAATATTAATTTCGAAGCATCCCTAATTTCTGAATAATCCTTCGTTACAATAGCAGGAATTCCAATATAATTCATCATATTCAAGATAGAGCCTACGTTTCCAACACCATAATCAATAATTGCGATCATGTCATTAATATATTAGATTGATTTGCATTAATAAACTGAATACTCTATGATTTTCCTACCCTCTTAGGAGATTAGACTTTAAAGTCATATCCTGACAGATCTTTTCGAGCTTATGCGAAATTTTTTGATAATGAAATTCTTTTATTTGTTCAAGATTTGGGTTGAACACTATATTCCCTTCCAAGATCTTATTATTGTACTGATTCACTAAATAACCTTTTAATAATAATAGATCAATATCTTTTCTAACGTACTCACACGCTATACCAAGATTTAAATCTTTAACCATCTTTGTTAATTCAGAATCTTTCAGATCGCCATTGATGATAGCAATTATTGGCTTAAATGCCTGAAGGTATTCAAAAAATTTACCGGATAAAATGCCTTGTTCTTTCCTTGTATTCCAGCTTAAAACAACTAAAAAGTCACAAGAATTCTGAAGTTCGATAGCTTGAAACCGAAGAAGATATCCATGATCGTGCACCATATCTTGGATTCCGTGTGAATATGCCTGCTCGTAAAGATCAGAACTGCTGGTCCCGGCATAATGAATTTCCACTTTATTTCTTTCTATTTTCTTTTCATGGACTAACTCTTTTATTGCCTCAAATAATAAAGACATATCTCTTTTCCCGGAATATAATGAACCTGTATATGCAATCTTTAAAATATTTGAATTGTTTTTCGCTCTAATAGTTTCAATTTCATTTTCATATCCATTATGGACAACGGAAACATTCTTACTCCTGAATTTTTGTTGTCCAACAGTTCTTTCAAGCACCTCACGAAGACCATTGGAAATCACCGTAATACTGTCCGCTTTTTTAATCATCTCTTTTTCAAAATACAGATAGATGAGGTTAATAACTTTGGAATATTCTTCATTGTGCATAATGTCGCGTAGATCTGCCACCCAAAAATTTGCTCTTTTGCTCTTCTTTACGAATCGCCCAATCAGATGGGAGCCCAAAGGACCAAAAGAGGAAAGCACAATGTCATAGGTGATATCACCCATTTTTTTATTGATCACACCTTTTGCCTGGAGGAACCAGTCAATTTCAAGATAAAGGTTGTACATTTCCAATCTAAAGGATTTAAATTTTTGATACAACCTATTTATAATTGTTTGCTTTTTTTGAGATTGTATCCGTGAAAGCGCCAACTGAGATTCTCGATTACTAATTCTATTTTCCACGCCGGAAATCAACTTTAGAGCAAAACCTGAATGATCAACTCTTTCAATATGTATCGAATCGTTCAGTTGTTGAGACCCTAAGAATAATGATTTGGGAACTCCGGTTAATACGGTTACACTGTGCCCCATGGCGTTTAAATATTTCGCGAAATTCGTTGGCCTTATTGCTCCTATTTCGTTTTCAGGAAAAAATAATTTACTGCAAATTAAAATATTCATGAATTGTCTATGAATGAATAAGCTGATTATTCGACCGTCTACTGTTTTTTTCCATTGTTAATATTATTATGGATAAAAGAATACCATTCCAGAAATACTTTTTGTTATAAGCGTCCAAAAAAAATATCACCACGAATGTGCCTACCAATAACGCAGGTAAGAGACTCGTTTTACTTTTAAATGATTTAATAAATAAGATTATTAAAGAGGTGGCAAATAAAATGAATCCTACTATTCCTGATTCAACACCCACAATAATAAATTGATTATGTACACCCACTTTGGTAATTCCCTGGAAGCTTCCTATACCAATTCCAAATAAAGGCGCAGTTAAAAATTGCTGGAAGGCGATATTCCAGATTAACAAACGATCGCTGCCCTTATCCTCCCGAATTCTTTGGAATGATAAACGCTTTAATGTTTCCTGGTCCAGGTGTGGGATAAAAAAAAATAAAATTGTACATACTATAGCTATCGATGTTATTATATACAGTTTGTTTGACCGAATTTTATTTTTTTGAGCAAATCTATTATGAAAAAAAAGTAAGAATAAGGATCCACATATCAGTCCAAATAAACCCCCACGTGAACTTAACATTAGCATAGCTAAAATGCATGAGCCCAGGAATAAATAATTTATAACTATATATTTTCTGTTTAATAGAGTAATGTATTGCTTATTTAAAATTCTCCATAGAGAGATTAAGGTTGGTATGACCAGCATTGCGGATAAATTATTGGGATCCTGTTCTAATCCGTTCACAACTAGTGTTGATCTGGAAAATCCATGGTAAAGCTGTCCTTTAATAATTAAGAATATTGAAAAAATTGTTGCTGATAATTGAAAAGCAAAAAGAAGAACATTTAGATCTCTTTTATTCCATGATAAAGTTGAGGCAACTAATATCAGAACTATCATATTTGCCATCGATAAAAGATAGTAACTTCCAGTTGCTACATCATCCGACCACAGGAGTGAAATCATGGCTAAGATAAGATATATCGCGAAAAAAATAATTTCCTTGCTTTCTTTTGCATTGGGCATTTTGTTTCTGCCTAAAAAAAGCCACCCAAATGTAATGGCATACCCATAAAATTTCAGTAATGAATTCCCGGAAATCAGTAAACCATACTCAATAAGGGTCAAACATATATATACTATGAATGCCCTTTTAAATAAGCTATCCGGCATTTGATAGTATTCTGTTTCCGTTAAGAATATAGTTTAAAAAAGTATCATAATTCTTAATAGCATTGAAATTTTCCGTCCAGTATTTATAGGTGGAAGAACGTAATTCAAGGTAATTCTGAAAATCATGTACTTTTTGGAAATGAAATTCCTGGATAACATCTGCAATTAAACGGGCAGAGGCTGCATTTGGTACTAATTTCCCGGATATTTCATTAATTACAATTTCGCTATTGCCGCCTACATTTCGAGCTATGCACGGAATCCCATAAGACATAGCTTCCATTATTGATACAGGGATACCTTCATAATCACTTGCATTGATAAATATATCAACATCATTGTTTTCGTAATATTTTAAGATATCTGAATTTGCTAATTGGCCTTTAAAAGAATAAGTAATATTATTTTTTGCGAGTTTTTTCTTTGCATAATCTAATATCATGTTGAAATCGCTTCCGTCACCAAAATGGACCCAATTTAATTTTACGGCTTCTGATACTTCAGCTAACGAATCTATTATCAAATCTAAACGTTTCAATTGATGTATTCCGGAACATGAGGCAATATGTAATGTATTATTATGATTAAATGCATTGGGTACAAATTGTCCCAAATTATTCACTCCTAAACGAATTACTCTTTGCTCGGCCCTCACTTCATTAGCAATCCTCTTCACTATTGACTCATATTCTATTTTAGTGTAGCGCGAAATAAAAATAATTTTGTCCAAATAGGTGTCGATAGTTCTGCGAAATGGGATATAATCATTAAAATCGCGGATTTCAAAACCATGTGCTCTTGAAATAGCCGTAATTTGGGGGTTTCTCTTTTTTACATTGGCCACGAAATAGGCATAGACGTTTAACCAATAGGAATACAAAATCATTTCTTCTCCCTGCCATATTTTCCCCAGGTAGCCCTGTAATCTTCTTTCTATCATCCATGTAGTTATCCAATTATAAATCAACGATTTTAGACCAGGATTTACACGCATTTTTTTCCTGTCACGAAGTTCTTGATAGGCCTCTTTGGAGAATAATTTCTTCATGGAATGGAGAATAGCAGGCAAAAGAAAGTCACTTCTTTTTGATATTATTATTTCAAATTTGTGCGTTATGTTATTGCTCTTTTGCGTTGTAATAACAACGACCCTATCAAAATGATGGGCAATTTCATTTAATTCATTGATAAGAAAGGATTCGGTTTCAATCTCCTGAGTGGCTATTATTAACATCATAAAGTCAGAATTGAACTTGCTGTTTACGGAAATACTTTTTATACTGGCTTTTTCGGCAGATCCTTTATGTTGGAGACTCAGGGAAAACCTTGATGAAAGGCCACAATTATCAAATAACTTTTTTCCTTATATAAGTAATCAAAAATGATTTATATAAATTTCTATTAAGAATTAAATACCCAAGTAGGTATAAAGTACCAAAAAGAATTAAATTCGACCATAAAAAATTTCTATACTCCCCTAAAAAGGTTTTCAATAATGTAAGGATCCAAAATAGAAATAAAGAAGATAAGAAAAATTTCAAAAAAGCAAGAAGATATTCTTTATACTCTAATGTTTTTAAAATCTTATTTATAACTAATTTCCAATAAACCGTATAAAAAAACAGGGAATAAAGAGATTGAGAAATTGCTATTCCAATTAGTCCAAATTGATATCCAATGAGAATAAATAAAGGGTTTGCGATTACCCTTATTAATGTCCATCTGAAACCCACATCCGTCTTACCCATTACCACAATTATTGCGCTTGCAATGCTCATGATAGAAGTGATGCCACCCCAAATACAAAAAATCTGTAAAATAATGTCTGCATTAACATAAGATTCACCATATAGTATGGTTATAATTTCCTTTGACAATAAAGCCGTCACACCATAAATAGCAAGATTCACAAAAGATGATATTTTTATCATTTGCAAATACTTTTCTTTTAGTAAATATAAATTATCATTTAAAGTTGCTAAAACAGGAATAGCGACACTTGAAATAATTGGGTTTATAAGTCCGTAAATTTTTAATACAAGTTGCTTTATGAGATTGTAAACACCCAAATCTGCCGCAGCCATAACCTTACCAATAATTAATATATCTAATTGTGAGGCAAAATAATCCAGGATTTGTGAGCCCGTTTGATATAATCCGATTTTATAAAAGGCTTTCCCTTCCTTTAAAGAAATGTAAAATAGAAGTGGATGACTGCGTAATCCTGTAATAATTAAAAGCAAAGAAGATATAAAAGAGGCAAAAAGCGCTGACAATACAATGCTCCAAACGCCGCCCCCTTCTATAGCGACCCATACCGCAATTATTATTGACAATACAGATCCCACTATATCAATAATGGCTAACGATTTAAACTTTAAAGATTTTTCCTTGAAAATACGGAATTGTCTTCCTGCAGTCGTAACTAATAAATCTATACCCATCACTGGAATTAACATTTTTAATTCTGGCATTTGGTAAAACTTTGCAATAAAGGGCGAAAATAAACAGAGCAGGCAATAAAGGGCTAGCCCTAACAACAGAGCCACCCAATATAAAGTACTATATTCTTTTTCTGAGATTGATTTTCGGGAATACAAGGACACAGAAACACCAAGATCGGCAAAAATGTGAGTAAAACCCAGTACAAGAGTAACAATTGCCACTAAACCAAAATCAGATTTCTCTAAAAAACGAGTTAGGATGGATAATCGTAGGATTTGGATTAAAGACTGCACCGCAAAAGAAAGTGTTGTCCAGAAACTTGCCGAAATCGCTTGTTTTTTTAGACTCATTTATGCTTATAAGAACTCATTGAAATAAAACTTTTGAATAAAACTGCCATTCCCCTATATCGATCCATGATTTTTCACTAATCGGAAATACTCCTACCTTACCTCCTCTACCTTTAATTCTTTCTATTAAATGAGTCAAATGAAAAAAAGTACTTTTGGGAATTTCTTTCAGTAAATGAGGCTCCAGAATATACATCCCACTATTGATCATAAAATCTAATTGGGGTTTTTCTTTCAGCGAAATTAACTCGCCATTTATTCCGCTTTCTATTGTTCCATAAGGTATGTCATAATTTTTTATTGAGGCAACAATGGTTAATTCGTTTTTATTTTCGCGGTGATATTTATGAATTGCCGAATAATCTTCTTCAATTAAGATATCGCAATTAGATACAAAAAAAGTTGTTAGTAATTTATCCTCTAGTAAGTGCAAACTACCGGCTGTGCCTAGGGGTTTTTCTTCAGTAAAGAAATTGATATGATAATCTTTCTCCCCCAAACTATCAAAATAAAAACGTATTAAATCCGCTTTATAATTAACCGAAATCTCAAAATTAAAACAACTATATTTTTTAAATCTATCTATAATATTCTCTAAAATAGTTGACTCGCCAAAAGGCAAAAGTGGTTTGGGTAAAATATTGGTTAATGGTTTTAGCCGGGAGCCAATTCCTCCGGCCATAATTACCACTGGCAAATTTAAAATAGGATATATTCTATTTTCCTCATCCTTTACAATATCTTCCCAATAAATTATCTTAATTACCTTCTTATTCTCATCAATTATAGGCATATATACTAAACGATATAACAACATTTGCCTTCTTATTTCTGATAAGGAGTCATTTGTGTTACCAAGAATTAAATCGGACCTGCTAAACAAGACAGCAGGTTCATCTAAAGATTTATTGGCAATAATGGCTCTTTGTATATCTCCAATTGTAATTAAGCCTTTGAAAAAACCATTTACATCAACAATCATTAATAATTTATAACCAACATCGTCCATTTGCGTTAAAGCTTGCTTCAACGTGGTCTTAGGATTAATAATCAATTGACTTATATCAGGGCTCATTTGCGTTTGACTTATACTCCATTATTACACTGTGCCAATCTTTAATACATTCACTCCATAAAGATGATTTAAATTTCTCCGCTGTATTTGATTGAATTACTTTATTTTTTATATCAGTCAGGTTTTCAAATACAAATAATAGCTTTTCCTTTAATTCGGTAACACTATCAATTGTTTCATAATAAATTCCTTTATCTTTTAAAGAATGGTAAGGCAACCAATTTCCCGCAATTACTATGTTTTGTGCGAATAAATGTTCCTGCAATGACCCTGAAAATGCATCTGTTATTGGAATTTGGATCATTAGATCCGTCGCCTTTCTCAAATGAGCTATTTTTTCATCGGATAAAAAGTTCTCATAGATTACATGTTCCAATCCACTTGCTTTCAGTTCTTTTTTGATCTCCATTTTGTATTCATTACTACCACCGTAAGTAATTGGAAGGATAACTTTTGTTTTTGCTGGTAGTTTTGATCCAATCTGAGATAACATCGATATTATTTTGTGATGTTGGAGATTGGGAGATCCGTTATATCCGCAAATAATAATGAAATCATCTTCGTTAAATCCTAATATTTTTTTTGATTCCTTTCCCGTTATATTTTGTAGCTGAAACAAAGGAAGAAGAGGCGCTAATCCAAAAAAGCAATTTCTGATTTTGCTTTGATCAACCTGTTTTACCTTCAAGACATCCCTTACCATCTCCTGGGTTGAAATCACGAGTAGATCGCAATGATCGATGGTACTAAAAATTTTATATTCATTTTCCTGTCTCTTATAGAAATCTGAACCCCATATCGCCCCGACAGAGAAAATATTTTGTTTATTTAATTTAGAGAAAACGTAACAATTAGGTAACCAAAATCCCTGTATTAAAATTACATCATATTGAGCGATATTTTTATTTACATTATCTATGGTTTTATTTAATTTCCTCTTAGTCAAAATTCCTCTTAATTTTGGAATTTTAGCTATTATCGGATTTAGCGGTCGATAGCTAAAAACCTTATTATAAGGCTCGCGTTTTTCGTATTGGATTTCTTTAATGGAAATAGGATTAACAATATCAATTTCTAATGAATCATCATAATTATTTAATGTTAGAGAAAAATTTTCGATATATTGACTATACATATCTCCAATAATTAATAGTTTGCACACTTTACTTTTAGCTAGCATTAGCAAGGGTATTCATTTTTCTAAGTATTCTTGTCGTTAGATTTTCTACACTTTTTAAACTTCTTTAAAACTGGTCCTTTACCTGACACCCAATTTTAGTAAAACCTCATTCTTTCATTTCTGTCCTATTGCTTTCATTCAATTATTATCAAGTATCTCTATTTTTTTTAAAATATTCTATAGTTAATCTTAACCCCCTAGTTATTGAAATTTTCGGCTTCCAGTTCAATTCGTTTTGTATTTTAGATATATCAGCAATAGTATCTAAAATTTCCCCTTGCCGAATTTCATTGGTAAAATGAACGCGCGCCTTAGATTGTGAAAGATTAATAATCGCATCGACAATATCTTTAATTGAAGTCGAAACTCCGGAACCAAGGTTATAGATTCTAAAGAATTTGTCGTTATCAATAATTGACAGATGCACAGCTTCCACTACATCATCAATATAAATAAAGTCACGTTTAGGTCTCGAATCATTCAATTGAATAGCTTTATTATTTATCTGACTAATTACAGTCGGAATAAAAAAGGGGAATTTCTGACCTGCACCATAAATATTAAATGGTCTAAAAATAGTAACGGGAACTCCAAAATCTCTAAAATATGCTTCACATAACTCTTCACCAATTAATTTTGATTGGGTATAAGGATTTTTAGGGCTTTTATGGTGATTTTCATCAATTGGTAGATATATAGGAGTACCATAGACGTAAGTGCTAAAAAAAATTACTTTTGCCCCATCTATCTTAGCCTTTTCAAGAATATTTAATGTCGATAAGATATTATTATTATAAAAACTTAACGGGGTTTTAAACGAATCAGGAACAAAACTTTTGCTCGCTAAATGAACGATTATTTCAGATTTTGGAATATTCTTAACGGCTTCCCAATCACATAAATTGAGCGTATTGCTACTTCCAACATCGAAAACTTCAAATGACTTGGATTTCAATAAGGAAGTTAATGAGTTTCCAACGAACCCTTTGCTCCCGGTTATTAGTATTCTTTCATTCAAAATCTATGTTATTCATTGTTGTTACATTTTTGAGTCAAGATATTTACCAGTCTCTTTATGACCAAAATTTGGAATCATTTCGTTAAACAATTCTATGATCTCACTTTTCTCCCATTTCCCCATTTTCTTCATTTCGTTAATTCTGGCTTCAAAGTAATTCAATTTTTCTCCCTCTGTTTTCAAATCGTTCCTTATTACACCAATATTCCTGAACCTACTTAGGTCTGTTTGTTCTTTTTCAGTAAAAAATTCTTCAAAAGATTTTTCCCCCGTGGTATCGCTCAACGTAAACAGGCAAGGCCATTTCTTTTTTAAAGGTGATGTGGCCATTAAAGATCTTGCTTCATCTTCATCAGCGCAGATATAAGGCTGATAACCTAATGCTTCCAGGTATTTTACTGCTATCTCAGCAAAAGAGATTAAATGCAAATCTGCTGTCAGTTTTGGGAAAAAAATATCCCTGTTTTGCCCAAACACACACGACATCAGGCATAATTCCCCTGATTCTTTCGGTGTTACGAAATATCGCTTAATGTCTTTTGGGGCAACAATAGGTTGGCGTTTTTTTATTCTTTGATCAAACCCGTATAATAAAGATCCATCTGAAAAGGCCACATTAGCAAAACGGGCCGTCGAAATATTAATTTCGCTGCTTCTTTTCATCAGGAACATTTCCATAATTCTTTTGGAAGCTCCCATTAAATTCACAGGGTTCGCCGCTTTATCCGTTGAAACACAAAAATATTTTTTTGTATTATTCTCTATTGCTGTTTGAATAGTTTTATCTGTGTTAAAAATGTTTACGTTTATCATCCGCATCAATGTAAAAGGATCTTTTTCACTTCTTACGTGTTTTAATGCAGATAAATTTAAAACATAATCATAATGCTTATTTATTTTCGTAAAATATTCGTATTCCAATGAACCAATATCAAGGGCAAAAGTTTGAAAATCTCCGGGAATATAGCCGTAGGAACTTCTGATATCCCGGACAAGTTCCACCAAATTGTTTTCACTCAAATCGACCACATGCAGTTTTCGTGGAAATCGCTTAAAAATCTCCTTTGTTACTGCCTGCCCGATGGAGCCGGCACCGCCAATTATTAGAAAACTTGAATTTCTTATATGGTAACACAGCTCGCTTTCGTTTTCTGAAATGTCGTTGTCAAAAAGTTGTTGGGTTCGCCCGATTAGATTTAGTATATCCACTTTCTTTATCTTCTAAAAATCTTTTTTAACCAGCTTGTTTCATTTTCTTCTTCAGTGTACCCATATCCATATCCATATCCATATTTGTTTACCCCTTTACCTCTAATACCATTATACACAATGGCGGGATTTTTAAGCGCATCTTTTTTATGCTGCTGTTCCAGTTTTTTTAAGAACATTTTGGGCGTATAATCATGCCTGATTATAAAGAGGGTTACGTCAGCTAAGGGAGATATGATAAAAGCATCAGTAACCGGGTTTATAGGAGCAGTGTCCATTATAATATAATCCAATGTTTCCCCAAGATAACTTAGTAATTCCTGCAACTTACCATTTGAAATTAACTCTGAAGGATTGGGTGGTATAGGTCCAGCCGGCGCTAAAAACAAGTTGTCAATTCCGGTACTTTTCATCAGGTTCTCAACCGGCAATTTTCCAATTAAATAATTCGAAAGACCCACGTGCCTTGAAATTCCAAATTGCTCGCTCAATTTGGGTTTCCGAAGATCCAGTTCAAGTAATGCCACCTTTTTTCCCATTAAGGCAAGGCTGATTCCCAGGTTGATAGCAATAAAGCTTTTCCCTTCTCCAGAAATGCTGGAGGTTATGAGTATCCTTTTATGGGTTTCATCGATACCCATATACCCTAATGATGTTCGTAATTGTCGGAACTGTTCGGCGATAAAACTGCGTTTGCCCTCGGCAATTACAATAGCGGATTTTGACCTGTCATAATTTACTTCCCCCAAAAATGGAATATCTGTATATTTTTCAATTTCAGCACGATCCTGAATGCTTCGGGTGAGCATTGTTTTAATGGAAATAGCGGCGATCCCAAAAGCCAAAGAGCCTACGAAAACTATGAAATATATAAGCGATTTTTTAGGACTGACCGGAACGTCTGAGGTTTCCGCTTTGTCTATGACACGGCTATCGGCAACGGCAGAAGCATACGACAGGGTTGTTTCTTCACGCTTTTGTAAGAGGAATGTATAAATATTATTCTTAATCGCTTGTTGTCGGCTGATACCCAGCAATTCTCTTTCTTTTTCAGGGATGGTTTTAAGCATCGATGTATAAGATGAGTTGGTAGAGGATAAATCGTCCCTGGCAGCGAGCAGATTTGTACGCTGGCTATTGATATTTTCTAAAATACCCGGTTTTAATTTATTAATTGCATCCAAAAGGGCAATGATACTTGGATTGTTGTCAGGGACTATTTTTTTGGTTTGGGAATACTGTAATTCAAGATCAGACAATTTTTGTATTAGATTCGTTAAGGAAGGATCGGCCACACCCAAGGTGGCGGGAACTATACCGCCCATGCCCTCCTTACTTTTTACATAATTTTCTACCTGATCCAGCACCGCCAACTGCATGTTAAGATCGCTGATTTTTTGATCGTTAGTCGCAACTGTTTGCAAAAAAATCTGGCCCTGTGCACTGATATCTGTAATTTTATTCCTCGCCTTAAAGCTTTGTAATTGTCTTTCCACAGAGTCCAAGTCATTTGATACAAACTTTAACCGATCCTCTACAAATTTCAGCGTATTAGCCGCCAGCATATTTTTATCAAGTATCGCGGCTTCATTATATACCTGCAACAATTCATTCAAAATATCTTCTCCCCTTTTGGGATCCTCTCCTTTTATACTTAGGTTAATAACAGACGATTCCTTGCTGGAAGCCGAAATAGTAATACTGCCCAGGATACTGTTTGCAGTATTTTTTACTCTCAACAAAGAAAAATAAAAATCATTCGGTTCATCTATTTTGCCTGTGAAATGATAATATTTGTTAGGAAGAAATTCCAAGACGCCAAAAGATGTGGAAACCCATCGGTTTAAGGGAAAGTCATTTTTTCCAATGTGTATTGATTGTAAAGCCTCGTTATAAGAAAATGGAATTTTTTGTGCAACTTTAATAGAATCCGGATCTTTCGCTTCAATTACAATAGGACATGATTCATATCCTGATTGATTTGTAACTCTTCCTTCTATAGTTATTGGAGCATACAAATGCAGATTTTTCACTACTTCCTGCATAAGTGTTTTTGATTGCAGCACCTCAACTTCATTTTCCACGTTTTTTTTAGAGCCAAACATATCCAATGCATCGATCAAATCTGTATTAGCGGAAGTATTTTTATCATCCTTAATTAATAGAACTGCCGTTGTTTGGTAAACAGGCCTTTTATAACGCAAGTATAACCAGGCAGAAGTCATACCAATGGCCACCAACAATGCAAAAAGCGGCCAATAAGGGAGGAATTTATAAAATACATCACCTAGGGAAAGACCTTCGCTTTCATCAGGCTCGTTCATGTTTACTAGTTGTTGCATTCAGATAAAATAATTTAATAAAGAAGCAATTTTATAACTTAAAAACGTTCGTTAATAATATAATTATAAGGGAAAGACCGCTTAGGATAACAGGCAAGCGTTGTTGCGTAACACTGAGACTAGCTACTTTGGCTTTACCCGGTTCCACATAAACAACATCATTTGATTTCAAAAAGAAATATGGGGATTGTAATATTTTGGAGGAATTAAGATTTAATCTTTTTATCAGCTTTACAGAATCTTGTTGACGGATTAATATTACATTATCCCGAAGCCCATATATAGTAAGATCCCCGGCATCCCCTATTGCTTCCAGGATGTTGATCTGTTCACTTGGAACATATACAACGCCCGGCCGATTCACCTCTCCCAAAACTGTAACCCTAAAATTTAAAAATCTTGACGTGACGATGGGGTCAAACAATAACTTTTTATCCACCAGTAGTTGCGTAATGTTATTCTCCAATTGTTTCTGCGTAAGCCCGGCAGCAGGAATCTTCCCAAGAATCGGAAATTTAATAAATCCATCTTCATTTACTAAGTAACCCGCAGTTTGAGAAGTATTGTTAGTGGAAGCTATAGGAGATGCGGGCAAATTAGGTGTATTAAAAACAATTGTCGCTTCGTTACTCAAACTACTTACGGCAATACTTAAGATATCTTTTTTTTGTATAACAGGTTCCAATCCCGCTTTTGAGGCTATAAGCGTTGAATCCTTTACATCGTTAAAATAGGCTACTTTTCGGGTGTCCACGCAGGATGCAAGCAGGATAAGCCCGAAAAGGATGAGTAATAAATATCTTGAGTTGCGGCCAGATTTATTCATACCAGGAGTTAAAAAATAATAATAATTTGTTGTTATATAATCACAATAAATACATTAAACCAGGTTACCAGGATAATCAGCTGGAAAACTGAGGAACCGGCATCCCAATATTCGCCATCAATTCCCCGGCACAGGGCTTCGCCCTTCCCCAATCACAGGGTACAACAAGAAATTATATTCAAAAAGTAATTAATCTGTTTCTGCTAATCAAATTAGATGCCGTTGATTTTTGGTCAAGAGAATTTACTGATAAGGTCTTCTTTTGTAACAGGAATAACAGGATAGAAAGATTTACTCTTTAAATAAATTTGAGCCGCGAAATTAAGGCATTTTGGTTTATCGAAGTGAAATTAATAAGGTGGGTTAGTTAGTTAAAAGCACCCTCCGGTGTGCAAAAAATACGGGCAGAAACGCCTGTAAACCAGTCTTCATGCGGGATTTTCAAATAGCTGCTTTCCCCCCAAAACATCCCTTTGGTTTAAGAACTTTCACAAATAAATTGCATAGTTATCGTTACCGTATTACGCCACCCATTACCCGGGAGGGCCTGAATCGTTCATTGAGCAGTAATGAGGATGCTCCATTCACGTTACCAAAATAATCCAGGGCTATTACCACCATGGTAATTCTGCCCGCCGGCATTGGGAAGGAGAAAAGTTTTGTTTGGGCAGAAATCCTTTCAGCATTATACGGTATCGTAATAGCGTCATTATAATTTTGTAATGCTTCACCCGTGGCGATGTTACAACAGGCAGCCGCTATTTTAAGCCGGATATGGCTGGTTGCGGGAGGGGCATTAAATCCCAGGGTGGGAACCATTTCCGGGAGGTGCACGGCAAACTCATCAGGGCTTTGTAAAGTAATACTAAGCGGTACTTTCATACAATTGCTCAACACGGAGGCTTCATTAAAGCTCAGTCCGCCGATAAAAGGTATTGCGGCAGGCGGTTCTATATTAACCACGCCGCTCTTAAGTAATTTTAGTAAGGCAATTCTTAGGTTGGTTTGCATTTCCATATTTTTTGGATAGGGCAGCACACCGTCCAGCAACCTCCTGAAAGATGCGCCCATAGTGGTGGATAAGCCATTGGCATTTTTATGCGCAATCACCGCCGGCGATTGATACACGTTTGCGGGTATGGTTCTTATACAGGGTATCTCCTTCCAGCTATAATATAATATGTTCCCTGATTTAGCGTTCAGGTACAATCCCTTTTGCTTACCCATAATAATTTTTTTATAAATGGATGTCAATTGTATAACGCAAAAAATAATAAAATCATATCCGCCGTTCCTCCTGGTCACGATGTAAGGGTATCTCTTTATTAGGGTATTGCTATTTCCCATGGGAATTCCTATGGCAAATAGCAAGGAAATAGCCTTCATTCAACAATGAAATAACTACTTATGCAGCGCATAAATGCGCAAAGGATATAATGGTAATGATTCAACCGGAGACGATCAATCCTTCCTATGATAAATGTCCTTTGTAAATTTTACGAATGTGTTTTAAGAAAATTTACAATAACCTCAGATGCTTTTCCATCTCCATAAAGCGAATCGTGAGAGAAATAAAATTTCTTGTTTATCATAGTAGAATATTTAAATAAAATATCTTCCCGGGCTGCTTTTGCGAGAATGTTGTATCCGCTATCAATCAGCTCTACCCATTCAGTTTGATCTCTGAGTGTAACACAGGGCTTTTGAAAAAAGAAAGCTTCTTTTTGAAGACCGCCACTATCTGTCATTACTAAAGATGCATTCTTTAGCATATACAACATTTGAAAATACCCCAAGGGCTCACAGGTAAAAAAGTGTACAGGAATCTGGAATTCATCTAATAACTTTTTTGTACGGGGATGCAGTGGAATAATTACTGGGATTTGAGTGTTTATTTCATTAAAGGCTTCTACAATTTCCTTTAAACGATTTTTATCATCTGTATTTTCGGCTCTGTGTAAAGTTGCCAAAACAAATTTTGAGGGTACATTAAATGAGGGTGGTAAGGCATAGTCAGCAAAATAGATAGATGCATCAAACATTACATCTCCGTTCTTAATAATTTTTATCCAATTCTTGTTTTCAAATCCTTCATTTTTTAAATTTGATATAGCCTGGTCCGTAGGGCAGAATAACACATTGCTTATTTGATCCGTCAGGATTCTATTAATCTCTTCCGGCATTTCCATATTAAAAGAACGCAGTCCTGATTCTACATGGATAACAGGAATATGTAATTTTGATGCCGCTAATGCTCCCGCTAAGGTAGAATTAGTATCTCCATATACCATTACATATTGTGGCATTGTTTTTTTTATTATTTCTTCTATAGATTCCAGCATCCTTCCGGTCATTGCGCCATGAGATAAGTTACCAATCTCAAGATTGTAGTGTGGCTTCGGCAAATCCATCTGTTCAAAAAAGACCTGGCTCATATTACTATCGTAATGCTGGCCAGTATGCAATATAATTTCTTGGATACCTGTTGAATCTTCTTTAATTCTGTGACTTACAATAGCGGCTTTTATAAATTGAGGCCGGGCTCCGATAATTGTTAAAATCTTCATATACGTTTAAAATTATTACAAATATTATTCTCCAATATTCTTTATTAAAACAATTATAAGTTTTGTAATATAACTGCAAGGTTAAAAGTTTAAATTAATTGTCACAAGGTGCGAATTCCAATCAATAAAAAAGCCTCGTAATAAATTACAAGGCTTTGGCTTTTTGGTACCACGTACGGGATTCGAACCCGTGATTCCTCCGTGAAAGGGAGGCGTCTTAACCCCTTGACCAACGCGGCAGATTTTATTAAGGGACGGCAAAGATAACCTTAGGGTTATTAGATGCCAAATTTTTTCTTAGCGATAAATAAAAGAAAATATTGGCCACGGATTACGCAGATGGACACGGATTAAGAAAGGGGGAAAGATGGGCCATGGATTACACGGATAAAAAGGAGGCCACGGATTTCATGGATGAAAGAAAATGCCACGGATTACACTAAATTACACGAAGGGGCGTAAATCAAAAACAAAAAAAATCCATGCAAATCTGTGTAATCCCCGGCAAAACCAGCATGATATAAATCAAGTAAAATCTGTTGCAAGTATCGATCTAAAATTTCGGGCAAGGAATTCCTTTGGAACCTGCAGGTTTTTTTACATAGATCAATGAAATTTCCATGCCCCCGCGGCTTTGAGAACCTGCTTTTAAACTGGAAATATTAATGTCGTACGTAGCACCGATTCTCATTCCTGCAAATTCGAGACCGAGGTAAGGAATGATAGCATCATCGAAACGATACCAGGAACCTAAATAAATATTAGAAGGATTAGTGCTGGCATTATCAAGGACGGCAGCAAGCGCTCCGCCTACGGTTGTTTCGGTTGCCTTATTCTGGTACTGGTAAATACCACTGGTATGCAAAGTAAGAATATCGGATACCGGAAAATAGCCGCCCGCGCTAATGGTAGTACGTGTTGCAATATTCCAGTTACCGCCCTGGAAACTTTCCTTTGGCCGGTTGATATGGTACATAGATGCGCCGACGTAAAAATTATTGTCTTCGCTGGTGGAACTGGTAAACAATAAGCCGGCATTCACATCCAAATAATTGATGTTGAGTTGTTGCGCATTAAACACGTCTGCAGTTACACCGGTAAACCCGAATGGAGTCAATTGGTCTTCAAATTTCAGGTTGTCGGTATTTAGTCTTTTCTGGCCGTAAGTTCCCTGGAAGCCGATTCCTAATTGCTGGAATCCATCTTCATCTAACGATTTATGGTAGGAAGTAGAAATTCCCAGGTAATTGTTGGTGAGCACTCCTCCTCCTGCTTTGTCTGTTAAGGCTAAAATACCCAGGCCCCATGTATCATAGTCAGGAAGCTTGCTTTTTAAAATAGGAAAATCAACACTTAAAGTTGACGTGGTATATACATTATTAAATGCCGGCCATTGATTGCGATAATTACCGGCCACCCGTAAGGTGCCATCAAATTTCCCGGTTAATGCGGGATTTAAGGTAAGGGGCGAAGCAAAAAATTGCGAGAAATGAGGATCCTGCGCATTGGCAAAAAAACTCATAAGTAACAGGATAGCAAAAAGAGATAGTCTTGTTTTCATTACAGGCAATATTCTGATATTTAAAGATAGGAGTAAATTTTTTATTATACCTCAAAAACCTATAATAACAAAAGACCGTAATTTTTATTGTACCGCTGCACCCTAAACCCGGCAAGCCAGTAGACCAAAAGAAATTCACCACAAAAGCGCGAAGAGCAAAAAGAAAAGTTTTGTTTTTTCGGCCAATAAAATCCTTAGTGTTCTTTGTGGCTTCGTGGTATAAAATAAACCTCTGAGCTTAAAAAGAAGTTCACCACAAAGGCGCGAAGAGCACAAAGAAAAGCTTTGTTTTTTCGGCCAATTTAATCCTTAGTGTTCTTTGTGTCTTCGTGGTATAAAATAAACCTCGAACCTAATAAGAAATTCACCACAAAGGCACGAAAGGCACAAAGAAAAACTTTGTTGTTTCGCCAATAAAATCCTTTGTGTTCTTTGTGGCTTCGTGGTATAAAGCAACCCTCGAGTGTGAAAAGAAATTCACCCCAAAGGCGCGAAGAGCACAAAGAAAAGGTTGTTTTTGTCTTTCGCGAAAGTCTTTTCTGTTTTTGATTTCAGAAGCCACGTAAGGTTCAAACTAATTCTAAAATGTGGTATTACATTTGGACTTTCACACCGTATGAAAGGTCCCCCGCATCTCCTAAGCCGGGAACAATATACCCCTTTGCTGTTAACTCATCATCAATATCGCCACACCAGATTATTGCCTTAGGTTCAGCACGCAGAATATATTCAATACCTACTGTACAGGCGAGCGCACATACGATATGAATCTCAGCAGGATTGCCTTCCCCCCTGATATATTGTATTGTCTTTACCAATGAAGAACCTGTAGCCAGCATTGGATCAGATATAATAACCACCCGGCCTTCCATTTCGGGGCAACTAATATAATCGAGGCTTATCTCAAAAGTTCCATCGGGATTATGTTTACGATACGCACTTATAAAAGCATTATCTGCCTTATCAAAATAATTCAATAAGCCGGTATGCATGGCAAGCCCTGCTCTTAAAATAGTGGCCAGTACAGGCTGCTTTTCCAAAACTTTACAGGTGGAAGTACCCAGCGGGGTGGTTACTTCTTTTTCAATCCAGGATAATTTTTTACTTATTTCGTAAGCGCTGATCTCTCCTATCTTTTCGAGGTTCCTGCGAAACCTGGCCCTGTCTTCCTGGATTTCAACGTCTCTCAATTCGGCCAGGTAATTACTCACCAACGAATGCTCTTCACTAAGATTGATTACCATGATTCACGTTTTAAAGTTGACAGAAGGTGTTATCCAATTCTTAAAGTTATAAATTTGAACAAATCTAAATTCTAAAAGTTTAAAAAGGTAAAAAATCCAAGAAAATGGTTTACAAGGTGATTGGAATAATGAGTGGAAGTTCGCTTGATGGAATAGACATCGTTTTTACAGAACTACAGGACCAAGGTGGTACATGGCACTATGAAATTATGCAGGCGACCTGCTTAGGTTATAATAAAGAATGGCATCAAAAATTGCAGGAAGCTATCTTTCTTTCTGCAAAAGATTATCTTTTATTGCATACAGAATACGGAGAATATACCGGGCAAAAAATTAACGAGTTTATTGATAAAAAGAATTTACATCACCAGGTAAATCTTATTGCTTCACATGGGCACACCACGTTTCATATGCCTGAGAGAAAAATGACTCACCAGTTAGGCGATGGGGCCGCAATTGCAGCAGCAACTCAACTTCCGGTGGTAAGCGACCTGAGATCAATTGATGTGGCGTTTGGCGGGCAGGGTGCTCCGATAGTGCCTTTGGGAGAAAAATTATTATTCACTGAATACAATTATTTTTTAAACATAGGCGGTATAGCCAATATTTCTATCCATAAAAAAAATGAAGTCATTGCTTTTGATATATGTGCTGCCAACCGGGTTTTAAATATGCTGGCAGAGAAGATAGATCTTGCATATGATGACGAAGGAATTATTTCATCACGGGGAAGCGTAAACGAAGATTTACTCTTTCAATTAAATGGGCTTGAATATTATAAACTTCCCGCCCCCAAATCTTTGGCTAATAGTTTCGGAACCGATATAGTTTATCCATTATTAACTTCGCTTAACCTGAATGTTGAGGATACTTTGCGCACATATGTTGAGCATATTTGTATTCAAATAAAGAATTCTCTCGTGGTATTTAAAGAAGAAAAGGTTCAGTATTTGTTTATAACGGGCGGTGGCGCTTTTAATACTTTCCTTATAAAAAGATTACAACAAAAACTTGACGAGATAAATTTTGAAATTGTTATTCCCGCTGCTGATGTAGTTAAATATAAAGAAGCTTTGATAATGGCATTGCTGGGGGCGCTCCGTTGGCGGGAGCAATACACCGTGCTGTCGTCGGTTACAGGTGCCACCCGAAATAGTATTGGCGGGGCTTTATGGCTGGGCACTGAAGCATAATGATAATTTACTTATTTTAAGTTATAGAATTCGGTATTTTAATCTCAAATCCTTAATAACAAAAAAAATCAACGCTTCATAAAAAAACTAAAAATATGAATGATTGTATAAAATAAAATTAATCCCGGCGATAGCCTATATCCAGGCTAAGTGCAACTTACCCACTACGTGCAATGCCAGGCTTTGGTAACAACAATTTCATTTCTTAACGACTATCAATCAAATTTTCTTAACGCCTTATTTATAGGCCTGTGCTCAATGCCTTGCAGCTTTTTGCTGCGGTTATTCCATCTGATCTTAAAAGATTATGTATCATTTTTCCTTAAAATTGTTTTTATTGTGATAAATTTTATTCAATGAAAAAACTCATTTTATTATTGGCTGTGTTTTCTTTCATAGCATTTTCCTGTGGCAGCGACGCCAAAAAAGCTTCGACTGAAAAAGAGGTTTATGAAAAAACAAAAGAAAGCCTCAAGGAGAAAGAAGAAAAAAGCCCGCAAAATTTCTTGTTTGTTGACGGGCATGATAAACGAAATCTTTTTGGGCAAACCGTTATTAAAGGTTCACTCACTAATAAAGCCACCATTGCCGTTTTTAAGGATGTAGTTATAAATTTATCATTTTACAGTAAAACACATGCATTACTGGAAACAGACAAAGAAACTGTTTTCGAAGTATTACATCCCGGTGAATCTAAAAATTTTAAAACAAAATATTTTGCTCCGAAGGGAACGGATAGCGTTGCGCTCGCTGTGTTAGGAGCTAAAGTTGTTAAGGAATAAATGCTGGATACTAAGTGCTAGATGCTAGACTGGATGGGGATGCCGGATGCTGGATGCTAGATGGATACCGGACCCATAAGAATTGATCGATGACTTTTCTGCGGTTTAGCGATACTAAAAAAGAGTAAGATTTCTCCTACTCTTTTTTAATATTATTCATCTAAATATCATTTCTATTCTTCTTCATCAAAAGCCATTGCTTCTTTTGTAGTCATTAATAGTTCATATTCTTCTTTGCTACCCACGATCATATTTTCAAACTCTCTCAATCCTGTTCCTGCAGGTATTGGATGGCCGGTAATTACATTTTCTTTCAGGCCAAGCATCGTATCTGTTTTACCTTGTATGGCAGCAGAAGACAATACTTTAGTTGTTTCCTGGAACGATGCTGCAGATATCCAGCTTTGTGTGCCCAATGAAGCTTTTGTAATTCCCAATAATAATGGAGAAGAAGTTGCAGGTCTTGCATCACGATACTCAACCGTTTTCTTATCGGCACGGCGAAGAATAGAATTTTCTTCTCTTATTTCACGAAGTGTAACAATTTTACCAGGACGCATTTTAGTGCTATCACCGGATTCGGTTACAACCTTCTTGTCGAAGATCCAATCATTCTCTGTATTAAAATCGTACCTGTCTTCGGTATCTCCTTCGAGGAATTTAGTGTCACCAGCATCTTCAATAGTTACCTTACGCATCATCTGGCGAACGATCACTTCAATATGTTTATCATTGATTTTTACACCTTGCAAACGATACACTTCCTGTATCTCATTTACCACGTATTCCTGAACCGCGAACGGGCCTTTAATTGAAAGAATATCAGCAGGGGCAATTTGTCCATCAGATAAAGCAACACCGGCTTTTATAAAGTCACCATCCTGCGCCAAAATCTGGCGGGTAAGAGGTACAAGGTATTTCTTCACCACTCCGTCTTTTGCTTCCACGATAATTTCCCTGTTACCACGCTTAATATTTCCAAAAGACACCACACCGTCAATTTCAGAAACAACTGCAGGGTTACCCGGATTTCTTGCTTCAAACAATTCAGTTACACGTGGCAAACCTCCTGTTATATCTCTTAACTTTCCTAATACCCTTGGAATTTTTACCACTACCTGGCCAGCTCTTACCTCTTCGCCTTCATCCATTATGATGTGCGAACCAACTGGTAAATTATATGATTTGGATTCCTTTTTACCTTCAACAATTAATGAAGGAATACGGGCTTTATCTTTAGTTTCAATAACAACTTTTTCCCTATGCCCTGTTTGTTCATCAGCTTCTTCACGGTAAGTGATGCCATCCACAATATGTTCAAACTTGATATTACCATCAATTTCAGAAACAATAACATTATTGAACGGATCCCATGTACAAATAACTTCTCCTTTTGTAATTTTCTGTCCGTCTTTTACATTAAGTGTTGCCCCATAAGGAACGTTATTGGTAATAAGGAGACGATCGTTCTTAACATCCATAATCCTTACTTCACCTGTGCGGCCAATAACCACTTTTGTTTTTTCGCCTGAGTTACTAACGGCATCGACTGTACGCAATCCATCAAACTGAATCGTGCCGTCAAATTTAGCGTTCAACGTAGATTCAACAGATGCAGAACCTGCAACACCACCCACGTGGAATGTACGCAAAGTAAGCTGTGTTCCCGGCTCACCAATTGATTGCGCTGCAATGATACCAACTGCATCTCCTTTTTGAGCAGTATAACCTGAAGCAAGGTTTTTGCCATAACATTTAACGCAAACTCCACGACGGCTTTCGCATGTAAGTACAGAACGTATTTCCACATTTTCAACACCTGCTTCATCAATGGCATGTGCAATTTCCTCAGTTATTATACCACCGGCTTCTACAATCAAATCGTCATTAACCGGGTTATAAACATTATGTAAAGAAGTTCTTCCCAATATTCTATCATACAACGGTTCAATAATATCTTCATTATCTTTTAGCGCCGTAGTAGCAATTCCCCTTAATGTTCCGCAGTCCTCTTCGTTTATTACCACGTCCTGTGCAACGTCCACAAGCCTCCTTGTTAAGTAACCTGCATCAGCAGTTTTCAATGCTGTATCTGCAAGACCTTTACGAGCACCGTGTGTAGAAATAAAATATTCCAATACATTCAACCCATCCTTAAAATTAGAAAGGATAGGGTTTTCAATAATTTCACTTCCGGTACTACCTGATTTTCGTGGCTTTGCCATTAAACCCCTGATACCAGCCAACTGCTTAATTTGCTGCTTGGAACCCCTTGCACCGGAATCAAGCATCATGTAAACAGAATTGAAACCCTGTTTATCTGCGGCCAATTCGCGTATAAGCGTTTCAGTCAGACGTGTATCTACCCTGCTCCAGATATCAATGATACCGTTATATCTTTCATTATTGGTGATAAGCCCGGCATTATAGTTATCCCAAACTTCATCAACCTCGCCTGTTGCATTATCAATCATTTCCTGTTTAGTGTCAGGAATAATAAGATCATTAATATTAAACGACAATCCACCCCTAAAAGCCATACGGAAACCAAGCTGCTTTATATCATCCAGGAATTTTGCAGTGGCCGGAATGTTAGTCCATTTAATAATATCACCAATAATTTCACGTAATGCTTTTTTAGTAAGCAAAGCATTTACATAACCAGCGCCTTTGGGAACATGCTGATTAAATATTACACGGCCAACAGTTGTATCAATTAATTTATTTTGAAATGTTCCATCATCATTGCGAATATCAACTTTCACTTTGATGGTTGCATGCAGATCAATTTTCTGTTCGTTATAAGCGATAATTACTTCTTCAGGAGAATAGTATGATTTTCCTTCGCCTCTTACCACCTGGTCTTTGGTAGACTTCTTTGCTTTCGTAATATAATATAATCCAAGAACCATATCCTGTGACGGAAGGGTAATCGGTGTTCCGTTTTGAGGATTTAATATATTATGTGAAGAAAGCATCAACATCTGAGCTTCTAAAATTGCAGCGTTGCTTAAAGGAACGTGAACAGCCATCTGGTCACCATCGAAATCCGCGTTGAATGCGGTAGTAACCAATGGATGTAACTGAATTGCTTTTCCTTCGATCAACTTTGGCTGGAAAGCCTGGATTGATAGGCGGTGCAATGTTGGAGCCCTGTTCAACATAACAGGGTGTCCTTTTAATATATTCTCAAGAATATCCCAAATAATGGCTTCTTTTTTATCAACCAACTTACGGGCACTCTTTACAGTTTTTACAATTCCTCTTTCAATTAATTTGCGAATGATAAATGGCTTGAATAATTCAGCAGCCATATCTTTTGGCAAACCGCATTCATGCATTTTTAATTCAGGCCCTACCACAATTACAGAACGACCTGAGTAATCAACACGCTTTCCTAACAGGTTCTGACGGAAACGTCCCTGTTTACCTTTTAGAACATCACTCAACGATTTTAACGCACGTCCGCCTTCTGCTTTTACAGCATTAGATTTTCTTGAGTTATCAAATAATGAATCAATAGCTTCCTGCAACATCCTTTTTTCATTACGAAGAATTACTTCAGGAGCTTTAATTTCCAATAATCTTTTTAAACGGTTGTTACGGATAATAACACGTCGGTATAAATCATTTAAATCAGATGAAGCAAAACGGCCACCATCTAACGGTACCAGTGGACGCAGTTCAGGCGGAATAACCGGTATGTATTGCATCACCATCCATTCAGGACGGTTATTGATTCTTGTATTAGCATCACGGAAACTCTCTACCACGCTTAGACGCTTTAAAGCATCTGCTTTACGTTGTTGTGATGTTTCGTTGGCCGCAGCGTTACGAAGATCGAAAGACAATTGATCGAGATCGATTCTCTGTAACATATCGTGAACCGCTTCTGCACCCATCTTAGCTATAAACTTATCAGGGTCTTCATCAGGCAAATGCTGGTTGTCTTTTGGAAGGGTATCCAAAATATCCAGGTACTCTTCTTCAGTTAAAAGATCGCCATAGTTCTGGCCTTTATCTGCACGGATACCTGATTGTATTACCACAAATCTTTCATAGTAAACAATCGTTTCTAATTTCTTAGAACTCATGCCGAGCAGGTAACCAATTTTATTTGGCAGCGATTTAAAATACCAGATATGAACAACAGGAACCACCAATTTAATGTGTCCCATTCTTTCGCGGCGCACTTTCTTTTCTGTAACTTCAACACCACAGCGGTCGCACACAATACCTTTATAACGGATACGCTTATACTTTCCGCAGGCGCATTCATAATCTTTTACCGGCCCGAAAATTCTTTCGCAAAACAAACCATCTCTTTCAGGTTTGTAAGTACGGTAGTTAATTGTTTCAGGCTTTAATACTTCACCGTAGCTTCTTTCTAAAATAGAATCAGGAGAAGTAAGGCCAATTGTAATTTGAGAAAACGTTGGACGTGGACGATTTTCTTTTCTTATCATATTTTATTTTATTTACCCCAAATCCAAATGAGGATCTTGAGCTTTTTAATTTATTTTTTTCTGATCTTCCAATATCTCTGCTAAAGGAATTATTCGAATTGTAAATCCAATCCCAAACCTCTTAATTCATGAACCAATACGTTGAATGATTCAGGAACGCCGGGTCTTGGAATATTATCACCTTTCACAATAGCCTCATAAGTCTTGGCTCTTCCAATAATATCATCAGATTTCAATGTCAGTAATTCCTGCAAGATGTTTGATGCACCGTAAGCTTCCAATGCCCATACTTCCATTTCACCAAAACGCTGACCACCAAACTGTGCTTTACCACCCAGAGGTTGCTGAGTAATTAAACTGTACGGCCCGATTGAACGTGCATGCATTTTATCGTCAACCATGTGGTGTAACTTAATAATGTAGATGATGCCCACAGTCGCTTTCTGATCGAAACGATCGCCGGTTTCACCATCATATAAATAAGTATGTCCAAATGTTGGCAGGTTTGCTTTTTCAATCTGCTCTGCAATTTCTGCAACGGAAGCACCGTCAAAAATCGGAGTTGCGTATCTCTTATCTAATTTTTCACCAGCCCATCCAAGAACAGTTTCATAGATCTGCCCGAGGTTCATACGACTTGGTACACCTAACGGATTTAATACTATATCCACGGGAGTTCCGTCCTCAAGGAAAGGCATATCTTCCTGGCGAACAATTTTTGCAACAATACCTTTATTACCATGGCGGCCCGCCATTTTATCACCCACTTTCAACTTACGTTTAACAGCGAGATAAACTTTCGCAAGCTTTAATACGCCAGCTGGTAATTCATCACCAATTGAAATATTAAATTTCTCTCTCTTGTACCTTCCTAATTCTTCGTTATACTTAATATTATAATTGTGCAACAAAGTATTGATATGATCATCTGTTTTTGCTTCACCAGTCCATCCGAGAGGATTTACATTCTGATAATCAATATTAGAAAGATTTTTTGGTGTGAATTTGGAACCTTTGCCAATAAGCATCTCTCCAAAATTATTACTTACGCCCGCTGAAGTTTTATCTTTCAACAAAACCAAAAGCTTGCTGATGAGTAATTCTAATTGATCGGCTTCGTTTTTCTCATGCGTCTTATCAATCTTTTCAAGAGAAGCCTTTTCTTTTACTTTACCGTTCTTATCTTTCTTTGCACGCTGGAATAATTTCTTATCGATTACAACACCTTCCGTTCCACTTGGTGCTTTTAATGAAGCATCCTTTGCATCTCCGGCCTTATCGCCAAAGATTGCCCTTAATAATTTTTCTTCCGGTGTTGGATCGCTTTCGCCTTTAGGAGTAATTTTTCCGATAAGAATATCTCCTTCTTTAACCTGTGCACCGATTCTTATTACACCATGCTGATCCAGGTCTTTTGTAGCTTCTTCACTTACGTTAGGAATATCAGGAGTTAATTCTTCTTCACCCAATTTTGTATCTCTTACTTCAAGTTCAAACTCGTCTATATGTATTGAAGTAAACAAATCTTCTTTTACCACTTTCTCGCTGATAACAATAGCATCCTCGAAGTTGTAACCTTTCCATGGCATGAATGCCACTTTTAAATTACGCCCAAGCGCTAATTCACCATCTTTTGTAGCATATCCTTCGGTTAAGAAATCGCCTGATTTTACAGTTTGGCCTTTCTTTACAGCAGGACGAAGATTAATGCAAGTACTTTGATTGGTTTTTATAAACTTAGTAAGCCTGTAAACAATAAGATCCTCTTCAAAACTTACTAATTTCTGTGCCTGGTTCCTGTTATATCTAACATGGATTTCATTTGCGTCAACGTATTCAACAACGCCATCCCCATCAGCATGTATCTGAATCCTCGCGTCCCTGGCCGCTTTTCCTTCAAGGCCGGTACCCACAATAGGTACCTGCGGAAGAATCAATGGAACAGCCTGGCGTTGCATGTTTGAACCCATCAATGCTCTGTTGGCATCATCATGCTCAAGGAAAGGAATTAATGAAGCGCTCAATCCAACAATCTGGTTGGGCGCCACGTCCATATATTCAACTTCATTTTTATCAAGAATAGGGAAATCACCGGTTTCCCGTGATTTCACTTTATCAAATAGAAAATTGGATTTTTCATCAAGCGGCGCGTTTGCCTGTGCAATTTTTGCGGTATCTTCTTCTTCAGCACTTAAGAAATATACTTTCTTCATATCTACATGGCCATCATGTACTTTACGATAGGGAGTTTCAATGAAACCCATCTCGTTAATTTTTGCATGAACGCAAAGTGTAGATATCAAACCAATGTTTGGTCCTTCAGGAGTTTCAATTGTACAAAGACGTCCATAATGTGAATAGTGCACGTCACGTACTTCGAATCCTGCACGCTCCCTGCTTAAACCACCAGGTCCGAGTGCTGAAATACGACGTTTATGTGTGATTTCACTTAACGGATTCGTCTGGTCAAGAAATTGTGATAATTGAGACGTTCCAAAAAATGAATTGATAACCGATGATAAAGTTCTTGCATTGATCAAATCAACCGGGGTAAATACTTCATTATCTCTTACGTTCATTCTTTCACGAATGGTACGTGCCATACGGGCAAGACCAACGCCAAACTGAGCATATAACTGCTCACCCACGGTGCGTACACGGCGATTACTTAAATGATCAATATCATCAATTTCACTTTTTGCATTAGTAAGCAAAACGAGATATTTTATTATCGCAATAATATCTTCCTTAGTTAAAACTTTTTTCTCAATTGGATAATTTAAACCAAGCTTACGGTTGATTTTATAACGACCTACTTCACCTAAATCATAACGTTTATCACTAAAAAATAATTTATCAATAATGCCACGGGCAGTTTCATCATCCGGTGCATCTGCACCGCGTAACTGGCGGTAAATGTGCTGCACCGCTTCAATCTCACTATTGGATGTATCCTTATTTAATGTATTATAAATAATTGCGTAATCACCACTTACTTCTTCTTTCTGAATGAAAACGCTCTTCACCTCAAGCTCCAGAATCATTGCAATATTATCATCATCCAAAATTGTATCTCTTTCCAGGACAATTTCGTTTCTTTCAAGACTCACAACTTCGCCGGTATCTTCATCCACAAAATCTTCAACCCATGTACGAAGTACTCTTGCTGCCAAACGTTTTCCGACATTAGCATGCAATGTTTTTTTATCAGCTTTCACTTCCTCAGCCATTCCGAAAAGTTCCAGTATGTCTTTATCAGTTTCGTAACCTATAGAACGCAATAAAGTTGTAACCGGGAATTTTTTCTTACGGTCAATATAAGCATACATCACATTATTAATGTCTGTAGCAAATTCCATCCAGGCGCCTTTAAAAGGAATAACCCTGGCAGAATATATTTTAGTACCGTTCGGATGAACTGATTGACCAAAAAATACACCTGGTGAGCGATGTAACTGGCTTACGACAACCCTTTCTGCACCGTTAATTACAAAAGTACCGCGGGGAGTCATGTAAGGTATATTCCCAAGAAATACGTCCTGAACAATTGTCTGGAAATCCACATGTTCTTCATCATTACAGCTGAGGCGAAGTTTGGCTTTCAGAGGTACTGCATAAGTAAGGCCTCTTTCAATACATTCTTCGATTGTGTAACGTGGAGGATCTACAAAATAATCCAGGAATTCCAGCATGAAAATATTTCGCGTGTCGGTAATAGGAAAATTTTCCTTAAACACACGAAACAAACCCTCAACATTACGTTTATCGGGTGTGGTTTCTAACTGGAAAAAGTCTTTAAAAGATTGTATCTGTATCCCCAATAGATCAGGGGTTTCCGCCAAATGTTCAATTTTTCCAAAACTGATTCTTTGATCTGGAGCTACTTTAGTTGGAGCCATATTTTAGTTAAAATATTTTAAAGTGAGAGCACCTTTACAAGGGTAATTACAGGTATTTTGTCAGTTACCCGAAAATAAAGGAGTGCAAAAGTAAGCATAATTATTCAAATATCTTAAAAGTAACTTCCCCTAAGAATATTTTAGGGAATTTTTACAGTAAGACAATTTAAACAAAAATGCTTCAAGTAAGCAAAGGCCGAAGAAAATCCCCGGCCTCTGCAAATTATTTAATACAAATATTATTGTATTTCAACGTCAGCGCCGGCCTCAGTAAGCTTATTTTTAATTTCTTCTGAAGTTGCTTTATCAACACCTTCCTTAACGGCCTTGGGCGCGCCATCAACAAGGTCTTTCGCTTCCTTAAGACCAAGGCCTGTAAGTTCTTTTACGATTTTTACAATACCCAATTTATTAGCACCCGGGGCTTTAAGAATCACATTGAAAGATGTTTTTTCTTCAACTGCAGCTGCTCCGGCACCTGCATCTGCACTCGCAACTACTGTTGCTGCTGCTGGTTCAATTCCATATTCTGATTTTAAGAATTCAGCTAATTCCTGAACTTCTTTTACCGTTAAGCTTACTAAATTTTCAGCTAATGCTTTTACGTCTGCCATTGTTTTTTGATTTTATTTTTTCCGGCTTCTTTCCCTGATAATAATCAGGGTCCGTCGGAGGGTTTTTTAAAAAAATTGTTTATTAATAATTTAGCTAATTGCTAATAATACACATTATAATTAAGCTTCCGCTTTAGGTTCTGTTCCTTCAGTTTCCGGTTGATTAACTTCTGTTTTTGCTTCAGTTGGAGCCGCTTCCGCTTTTACTTCGGTAGCTTCGGCTTTAGGTTCGCTGTTCTCATTTGTTTCAGGCCTGTTTTGTAACGCACCTATTACTCTTTGTATAGGCGACATTAATAACCCAATTACTTCACCAATCAGTTCATTTTTTGTCTTGATTTTGGTAAGGGCAACCAGTTGATTGTCTCCTACGAAAATATCACCATTTAAAAATGCTGCTTTTAATACGGGTTTTTCACCGTTTATTTGTTTACGGAAACTACTGATAATAAGTGCAGGATCTTTAGGACTTTCGCTAAACATTAAGGCAGTTACCTGGTGTAATGAATCGTACACACCCGAATATTTATCATTATCAAGACTTTCCAGCGCCTTTTTAATGAGTGTGTTTTTTGCCACTTTCATTTCCACTTGTTTATCAAAACAATGGCGACGAAGATTGGTAACTTGTGCAACACTAAGGTTTTCTGTATCGGTTATATAGAAGTTAGAATACTGAGAAAATTTATTTTTCAAAGTTTCAATCACTTCCTGCTTTTGTTCTTTATTCATACAATGTGTTTTGCTGCTTTGGCTTGTTAACTTACAACCGAAGCAAATAAATTTTATTAATTCTGAACAGATTTTGCATCAATAGTAATGCCCGGGCTCATCGTGCTTGCCATGCTAAGGCTTTTCAAATAAATGCCTTTTGAGGTTGATGGTTTTAATTTAATGATAGCATTAATAAGTTCCTGGCTGTTGGCTTCAATTTTATCGGGAGAAAAACTTACTCTTCCAATTGACGCGTGAACAATTCCTACTTTATCTACTTTAAAAGCAATTTTACCGCCTTTCACATCACTAATTGCTGCTACGACGTCATTAGTTACTGTTCCTGTTTTAGGATTGGGCATCAGGTTTCTTGGTCCTAATACTTTACCCAGCCTACCAATTTTCGGCATTACCGAAGGAGTTGCAATAATTACATCTACATCTGTCCAGCCGCCTTCAATTTTTGTTATGAATTCATCCAGGCCAACAAAATCAGCACCGGCGTCTTTTGCAGCTTGTTCTTTATCAGGAGTGCAAAGCACCAGTACCTTCTTTGTTTTTCCAGTTCCGTGCGGAAGCGAAACTGTGCCACGTACAGCCTGGTCTGCTTTTTTAGGATCAACCCCTAAACGAATGTGAAGATCAACAGAGCTGTCGAATTTGGTTGTATTAATATCTTTTATAAGTGATGAAGCTTCCTTAAGCGAGTAAGTTTTATTTTGATCAACTTTAGCGTTGGCTTCTTTTCTTTTTTTAGTAATCATTTTTTCAAAAGTTTATAAAATCTGCGTGAATGCAAATCCAGTACAATTAATTTTTTTCCCATGGAGCGGTTCCATCAACAGTTAATCCCATACTGCGGGCAGTACCGGCAACCATTTTCATGGCACTATCCAAAGTGAAGGCGTTAAGATCTGCCATTTTATCTTTGGCAATTTCTTCCACCTGTGCCCAGGATACTTTACCTACTTTATTACGATTGGGTTCTTTGCTGCCACTTTGAATTTTAGCGGCATCTTTTAATTGTACTGCAGCGGGAGGAGTTTTTATAATAAAATCAAATGATTTATCTCCGTAAACTGTAATGAGAACGGGAAGGATTTTCCCTTGTTTATCCTGGGTTCTTGCATTGAACTGTTTGCAAAATTCCATGATATTAATACCTTTTGAACCTAGAGCAGGGCCTATTGGCGGTGCAGGATTGGCTTGTCCTCCTTTACATTGGAGCTTGACATAGGCCGTAATTTCTTTTGCCATATTTAATTTTTTGGTGTTAGCGTCCTTCGATACTTCGACAAGCGCAGCATTTCAGGACTCCCAATGAATGATTTCTACTAAAGAACTTTTTTTGGGAGGGCGAAGGTACAAAAATAATTTATTACTGCAAGAAGTTTTTTGATTGATTATTAAGAAACAAATATTCAGGAATTTACTTTCTCCACAGCCATAACTAACCTTATTTCACTATACGTAATATTCTCAGGTAAATTATCTTTTAGAATTTTGTGGCTGGAGTTGCCATAAGTTTTAGCAGCTGCTTTTATCAGGAGTTGTTTTTCCAAAGACACCAATTCATTTATATCAATATCGCCATTTCCTACAAACCACCCCAGGTGGCCCTCGATAGTGCTTACAGTAAAATTTCTTTCTTTAGCAATTTCAGCAACAGTTTTTCCTTCTTTAAATAAATTATAAGATAGTGTTTTGGTATCCGTCTTTACTTCATTATTTTTTTCTTTTCGTTCTCTTTTTGGATTAGCCTCTTTGGCAACTATGTTAGTTTCTATATTGTTTGCAGAACAATATTCCTGAACTAATTGCAAAACATCATCGCCGTACTTATCAACTTTTGCTTTCCCAAAGCCACTTATCTGTAATAAATCTTTTTTAGTTAGAGGAAGATAGGTTGCAATTTCCGTTAACGTAGCCCGGTTGGCAATCATGTAAATAGGCATTCCTGATTTATCACAAATCTCATCTCGCCACTGTTTCAGCATCTCATACAATTCAACATTTGGAACATCTGTAAAAGATTGCTTTTTGCCGCTTGCATAAATTGATAATCTAAATGCTGGCTGGGCAAACTTTAATTTATGTTGTAAAAACGATGTAACAGAAAAAGGTTGTTTACAATATTGCAAAAAGTAATTGGTGCTATATAAACTCAACGCCAATTGATTCATATATTCATTGATAATATTTGCAACTTCCCGGTGTTCGGTAATTAAAGGATGGTTTTTGAGTGACTGCTGGTAACCAGCAATTTTTTGTTCAAAATGATTTGCTGCAGCATTGATCCTTTTTTGCAGCATTTCATTATTTTCTATTACAGGTTCATCTTTCATTAATGTTGACACCTGGCTGACAAATTTTAAACCAATCTTCTTATCAGCTAAAAAATCATTTTTAAAATTTGCTATCCATTCAATTCCTTCTTGATTTAGTTTATCTGAATGCTCTTTGATTTGATAAGATAAAGCATCAGCAACAGTTGATATTTCATTAAAAGAGAAGATCTCTTCCAATAATTGTTGCGTATAAATTTGCCTTGCCCCGGCAAATCGATCCGCCAATGAACCTTTGTGAGTTAAGGCCTGATGTCCCTTTGTAACATTATCATTACTATAAATAGCTTCAGCAGGAATTTTTGACAGGAGAACAATACCATCAAGATTGGTACATCGGCTTAAGGCAACATACACCTGGCCACTGCTGAAAGCTGCACCAGCGTCAATCATAACCTTTTCAAATGTAAGTCCCTGGCTTTTGTGAATGGTAATTGCCCATGCAAGCCTCAAAGGAAATTGAGTAAATGTCCCTAAAGTTTCCTGCTGTAATTTTCCATCGATCCTATCTAAAACATAACGTGAATTTTCCCAGGTTTCCATTGATACAGAAATATCTGCTCCATCGCATTCAACAATTATTTCCTCATCATCCAAAGATTTTACAATGCCTATTTTCCCATTAAAATATCGTTTACTGATTACATCATTTTTTAAGAACATTACCTGTGCGCCAAGTTTTAAAACAAGCGAACCATCAGCAGGATAATTATTTTCAGGAAAGTCACCTTCAATAATTGCTTCATACTTATAAGATGGAGGTAATAACTTTTGCAGTTCACGGGCATTAATTTGATCTGCCTGGTTATTATGAGAAGTAAGGGTTATATATTTTTCTTCAATCGCTGGCCTGAATGCAGGATTATATCGAAGATGCAAATCCTCGAAATCATCACCGCTCATATTGTTGTTGCGGACTTTATTGAGCAAAGCAACAAATGAATCTTCTTTTTGCCTGTAAATTTTATTCAACTCAATAAGCAACGGCATTTGCTCCCTAGCAACAATGCTATCAAAGAAAAATGGCGATGGATAATATTCCTGCAAAATACTCCATTCGTGGCGCTGCGCTACGGGCGGCAATTGAAACAGATCGCCAATACATAATAATTGTACGCCGCCAAAAGGAGTGCTATAATTTCTTCGAACCGATTTTAAAATTGTATCTATTGCATCCATAGTATCGCAACGGACCATACTTATTTCATCAATAACCAGCAATTCCATTTTGCGAAGCAATTGTTGCCGTTGTTTATTAAACCTGATTTTTGCCAGCAACTCATCGTTATTATTTTTTGTTGGCAAAAAAGGATGAAAAGGCAATTGAAATAAACTATGTAACGTGACGCCACCAGCATTAATAGCAGCAACTCCTGTGGGCGCCGCGACGATAATATTTTTAGCGCAGTTCTCCTTCAGATATTTCAGAAAAGTTGTTTTACCTGTACCGGCTTTGCCTGTAAGAAAAATATTTTCGCTTGTTTCGGTTACAAACCTGTAAGCAAGATCAAACACCTCATTACGTTCTATTGAATTAATATTTTGCATTGCCTTCCGGTCATTTGATTTAATAAAATAGCCACGGATTATACAAACTTATTTAAAAAGAATTTGTAATCCGTGGCCAAATGGTTAAGCAGATGCTTTACTTCCTAACAATAATAATTCATGGACCTGAATTTCGGTACTGTATTTTTTGTTACCGTCTTTATCGGTGTAGTTGTTGTTCATCAATTTTCCTTCGATGACAACTTCTGTTCCTTTCGTTAAATATTTTTCAGCAATATCCGCCACTTTGCCCCAGGCAATTAAATTGTGCCATTGTGTTTCTTTTACTTTTTCACCTTTCGCATTGCGATAAGTTTCGCTGGTTGCAATAGAAAAGCGTGCAAGCTTTTTACCACTTTCTGTGTTACGTACTTCAGGTGCATTACCTAAATTTCCAATTAATTGAACTTTGTTTTTTAAAGCATTCATGACTTTGAGTTTTGTGCTCATCATTTTTAGATGAACTTGTTTTTAAATTTTTTATTTCAGTTGACGATCCAAATTCATTTTGTTTCATCAACATCACAAAGATGCAATCCTCAAAAAGCGTTACTCGTATTTTAATCGTTTATAGTTGGATATAACCGTTTGTAAACGCTTGTACATGAAAAATAGTTATTGTATCTTACTCTGTAAATCAAACTAACTTTTATGACGTCAGAAACAAAAATAAAACTTTGTTTAACCTGCGCGAAACCAGTTAAAGGAAGAACCGATAAAAAATTCTGCGATGATTATTGTCGGAACAATTATAACAATCAATTAAAATCCGGCACAACCAATCTTATAAGAAACATCAATAACGCGTTAGGTAAGAACAGGCGAATCCTGGAAAATTTTTTCGGTAAAGAAGATATGACTAAAACAACCAAAGATAAGTTGCTGGAAAAAGGATTTCAGTTTAAATACATTACAAACACCTATACCAATAAAAAGGGGAATGTTTATTTTTTTTGTTATGATTTGGGATATCTTCCTTTGGAAAATGACTGGTATTTATTAGTGAAGCGAAAAGAAGAATAATTTTTGGAAACAAAAAACCCATCTCAGGTTTGAGACGGGTTAGTATTATAAAAAATATTTTTAAGAAATTTTTTCTACCTGCATATAATTTAATTCGACAGGAGTAGCACGGCCGAAGATCTTAACCTGTACTTTCAACTTTTTCTTTTCATCCGTTACTTCCTCAATTACTCCATTAAAATCATTAAACGGTCCATCAATAATTTTAATAGTTTCGCCTACGATAAATGGTTCACTCATGGTCATTCCGCCTGCATCGGCCATTTCATCAACCTTACCCAACATCTTGTTCACTTCAGCTTTTCGAAGACTGATAATATTTCCTTTGGAGCCTTTGCCATCTGTTAAAAAATGCATTACATTACTGATGTTGCTTAGATGCTGAACAATTTCATCGGTAAGCTTTCCATCAACAACCTCTATCATTACATAACCAGGATAAAAGTTACGCTCCCGCATTACCTTTTTGCCATTCTGCACTTTATAAACCTTTTCAACGGGTAAAAAAACCTGGAGAATTAATTTATCCCATCCGTTTCTTATAATGTCTTTATCGAGATATTCTTTTACCTTTCTTTCTTTACCGCTTACCACTCTTAGAACATACCACTTGGTTTCCTTTTCGGGAGCAGCAGATTTTATTTCCCCGCTTTCATCAGTTGTGGTTTCCTGTTCGATATTATTAGTTTCTGTCATAATTACTTAAATAAAGAATAAACAAATTTCAAAACCCCATTCGACGCAAAGTCCATTAATGCCACAAGTGCGGTTATAATAACAGTGGCAGCCAAAACAATCATAGTAGATTGTTGTAGTTCCTCCCAGGTTGGCCACGTTACCTTTTGCATCATTTCTTTATAAGAATCCCTGATGTATAATGATATTTTATTCATAAAAAAACAATTTGAAAATTTGAATATAACGCAATTTGAAAATTGTTACCAATAAATTTCAAATCCCGCATTCATTGCACGGGCACAAGGATTCGAACCCTGATCAAAGGTTTTGGAGACCTCTATTCTACCGTTGAACTATGCCCGTATACCCGCCCATAAAGGGGCTTAAGAACTTAAACTTCCCAAATTCAAATAATGAAGTGTGAAGTTGTAATTATAAAACTTTTTAAAAAACAAAGTACTTAAGCATGCCGCCTAAGTACTTTGCAAAGATATTAAAAGCTTCCACAAAGTCCTCCCGTCGGGAGGATTTAGGTGAGCAATTATTTCAGTATCTCAGTAACCTGCCCTGCACCTACCGTACGGCCACCTTCACGAATTGCAAATTTCAAACCTTTTTCCATTGCAATAGGAGCAATTAACTTAACGGTAAGGCTTGTATTATCACCAGGCATTACCATTTCAGTTCCTGCTGGTAATTCAACTTCACCCGTAACGTCAGTTGTTCTGAAATAGAACTGGGGGCGATATTTCTGGAAGAATGGAGTGTGACGTCCGCCTTCTTCTTTGCTTAATACATAAACTTCTCCTTTGAATTCTGTATGCGGAGTTATTGAACCTGGTTTGCAGAGTACCATACCACGACGGATCTGGGTTTTTTCAATACCACGTAATAACAAACCTGCATTATCACCAGCTTCGCCTTCGTCCAATAATTTTTTAAACATTTCAACACCCGTAACTGTAGAAGTTAATGGCTTTTCCATTAAACCTACGATTTCAACTCCTTCTCCTACTTTAATGCGACCTCTTTCAATACGACCTGTAGCAACAGTTCCACGACCGGTAATTGAAAATACGTCTTCAACGCTCATAAGGAATGGCTGGTCAACAGGGCGGGGAGGTAACGGAATGTATGAATCAACTGCATCCATTAAATCGTCAATAGCCTTAACCCATTTTGCGTCACCCGCCAAAGCTCCTGTTGCAGAACCTTTAATAATAGGAGTATTATCACCGTCGAAACCGTTTTTAGTTAACAGTTCACGAATTTCCATTTCAACTAATTCGATCAATTCAGGATCATCTACCAAATCAACTTTGTTCATGAAAACTACCATACGTGGCACACCTACCTGGCGGGCCAACAGGATATGCTCTCTTGTTTGTGGCATAGGGCCATCAGTAGCGGCAACCACTAAAATGGCGCCATCCATCTGGGCCGCACCTGTAATCATATTCTTTACATAATCCGCGTGACCTGGGCAATCTACGTGTGCATAGTGACGATTTGCAGTCGCGTATTCAACGTGAGCAGTATTAATTGTAATACCCCTTTCTTTTTCTTCAGGAGCACCATCAATATCATCATAATTTCTTTTTTCCGCTAAACCTTTTTTAGACAAAATATCGGTTATAGCGGCTGTTAGCGTTGTTTTACCATGATCCACGTGACCGATAGTACCAACGTTAACGTGGGGTTTATCCCTTTTAAAATTCTCTTTTGCCATTGTGTTTGTTTTAATTTTTGTTTTAAAAATGTTTCTTTTGCCGCCCTATAATACATTTATGCAGCAATTCTTATTGAGCGGAAGACGAGTCTCGAACTCGCGACCTATAGCTTGGAAGGCTATCGCTCTACCAATTGAGCTACTTCCGCTTATTATTCTAGTTTATTATTAAAAACTATTTCCAATAATTCTGAGCTGTTGATGAGAATTGAACTCACGACCTCTTCCTTACCAAGGAAGTGCTCTACCCCTGAGCTACAACAGCTTGAAAGAAGTCCACCTCATCTATTTCAAATAACTTTTTATTTTGTTTAAAAACAACTTAAACAATATTTAAAGTGGGCAGTGGTGGATTCGAACCACCGAAGTCGAAGACAGCGGATTTACAGTCCGCCCCATTTGGCCACTCTGGTAACTGCCCTTCCAATTGGTTCCTGGCAATTTTCTAATTGCTTATTGCCATTTTAACTGAGCCAGTGGAGGGATTCGAACCCCCGACCAGCTGATTACAAATCAGCTGCTCTGGCCAACTGAGCTACACTGGCAATTGCAGCAAACACACATTTGTAATGAACTTCCCAAATTTGCATACCTCTATAGGTTATTTTTTGGGAAGGCAAAGGTAATGGAAAATGTTTAATGGAAAAATTTTGAAAAATAAAAATTATTGTCAGTAAACTAGTTGGCTCATCGGAAAGAAAACTCTTATTATTCCTGAAATAATTAAGAATTATTTTATGAAATACTAAAATCATTTCAAAATTGTGGGTTCAAAAAAAATCCCCCGAAACGGGGGATACATTTAAAACCTTTTATTTAGATTCAGGCTGCCATCTTTTCTTTTTTTCTTTTCATTTGTGTTATAACCGATTCTAATGCTATATCAAAACTTTCTTCAAAAGATTTCGAAGAATGCTTTACAAAAAAATCGTGCCTGGGTACATGTACCTTAATTTCAGCAACCTTGTCTTTAATATTGTGAACCACATTATCCAGCTTTAAAAAAACATCTACCTTGGTAATTCGTTCGTGAAATTGTGCAAGTTTAGAGAGTTTCTTCTCCACATAGGTAACCAATTTTGTGTCTGCTTCAAAATGCAGAGTTTGAATTTTAACGTTCATAGAATTCATAAATTTTAACAGTGAACAATAAATATAATTTCGATTAGATTTAGACGGTGGTAAGCAATAAACAATTTTGAGGAGAGACATAAAAACTGTTTGAATGAAGTTACATTCCAGAACGCATTTTTCAAAGAAAAATTTCATAATTATTTATATCCGCGAAAGATTTATGATTTAGGATGGGCCAGCTTGTGCACCTCTTTTAATTTATCAATTGAATTATGAGTATAAATTTGAGTAGAAGCAAGGCTTGCGTGGCCGAGAAGCTCTTTTATCGCATTAATATCGGCTCCGTTATTTGTTAAGTGCGTTGCAAAACTATGTCGTAGAACATGCGGGCTTTTTCTTTCATTGGTAGAAACATCGCCGAGGCATTTTTTTACGACATTATATACATATTTTGGGTATAATTTTTTGCCCTTTTTATTAATAAGCAAAAAAGATTTTTGGGTGTCGCCGGATAAAAAATTCTTGCCGGCATTATAACTGTCAATTTCCCTTAATAATGCATTATTTACCGGAATTATTCTTTCCTTATTACCTTTCCCTAATACCTTAATAGCGCCATTACTCTTATCAATATGTGATTCTTTTATATTAATAAGTTCACTAAGCCTTATACCTGTTTGATAAAAAATCAGCAGCAAAAGCCTGTTTGTTTTACCTTCCCAGGTATCCGGAAATTCTGTATCATTAAACAATGTTTTAAGGTCTTTTTGTGCAACAAAAGAAGGAAGCCGTTTGCTTATTTTTAATGAAACAATCGCGGATACCGGGTTAACCTCGATTTTATTCATTTTAAGCTGGTACTTGAAAAATGATTTGAGAGTAGATATTTTACGGTTAATAGATTTAGAGGCAATCTTATCTTCCTTTAAGGAGGCAAGCCAGGAACGAACTATCGACGAAGAAATTTCGGCTAATTCCAAAGAATTATATTGTAAAACAACAAAATCAAAAAAACCTGCCAGGTCATTCTCATAAGAAATGATGGTATGCCTGGAATATCGCTTTTGAAAAGTAAGATAATTCAAAAATTCCCGAATAGGATAATTTTCAGTTACAGGCATAAAAAAACGGTAGCTGTAAAGTTAATAAACCTAAGCTATCCGTAAGAAGATATAATTAAGATATTCTACGCTTCTATTTTACCGCTGGCAATTTGTTGTTTGTAAACTGCCTTCAAAATCTCACCACGCCTCTTTACTGAAGGCTTGGTAAAAGACTGGCGCTCACGAAGCTGCAGTAATGTGCGGCTTTTCTCAAATTTTTTCTTGTACTTTTTGAGCGCTTTATCAATATTTTCGCAATCTTTTGAATCAATAATGAGCATAAAATTTTTCCTTTTATTTTTTTTAGGAATGCGAAGATAAAGTAAATTTTTAAATTTAGAAATCATAAGCCAGAAAAGCTCATTTAAAAACCATAACCATGTTTACCGGAATTATTGAAGCGCTTGGAACAATTCAAAGCGTCTCCGTCGACAGAACGAACAAAACATTTTGGATTAATAGCAATATTTCTTCCCAATTAAAAATTGATGAAAGCCTTTGTCATAACGGTGTATGTCTTACGGTAGAAGATATTAACGACAATAAATACCAGGTAACCGCCATACAGGAAACTTTGGAAAAGACAAACCTGCAAAACTGGAAACAAGGAGACGTTATAAATCTCGAACGTGCCATGCAAATGAATGGCCGTATTGATGGACACATTGTTCAGGGGCATGTAGATGGAACCGCGAAATGTATTTTGAAGAAAGACCTTGATGGAAGCTTTGAATTTATTTTCAGTTTTGATGAAAATAAAGCTGCTTTAATAATAGAGAAAGGCTCGATATGTGTTAATGGAGTTAGCCTTACTGCTTTTAATGTTGCCCGAAATACTTTTGCCGTTGCCATAATTCCTTACACATTTGAACATACTAACTTCAAAAATATTAAAGAAGGCGATACTGTAAATTTAGAGTTTGATATGTTGGGCAAATATGTGGCACGCATTCAATCTCTGCAATAATATTGCCTTTACGTTAAACCAATTTCCCAATGCCTTTGCGGAATTTCAACATCAGTAAAACCTTTACCTAACAGGCGGTTTTTAAAATCTACCTGTACATCATAATCTCCGTGAACTAGAAATAATTTCTTCACCTGCTTTGGATCCTGGCACGCAAGCCATTGGCTCAAATCCTGGTAATCACCATGTGCACTCATACTTTTAATTTCTCCAATTTCTGCATGCACCTCATGGGCTTGTCCAAAAATGCCCACTTCTTTTGGGTGCAATTTTAATCTTCCTCCCAATGAATTAGGTTCGCAATAACCGGAAAGTAAAATTGAATTGCGGCTATTTTCAATATTATTACTGATATGATGTTTCACTCTTCCTGCTTCTGCCATACCACTTGCGGAAATAATAACACATGGTTCATTCAAATAATTAAGTGACTTACTTTCCTCAACACTTTTAATAAAATGCAATCCCTTAAAACCAAAGGGATCCTCATCACTCATTAATAATTTTTGAATACGGTTATTAAAATATTTAGGATAGCTTTTAATAATATCAGTTGCTTCAAGGCTTAACGGGCTGTCAACAAAATATTTTACAGGTGGTAAACTGTTTTCATTTTCAAGCTGGTTTAAAAAAAATAAAATTTCCTGCGTACGTCCCACACTAAATGCAGGAATAATCAATTTCCCTTTTTTTTGTAAACATGTTTTTGTTACCCATTGCAAAAGTGCATCGGCTGTGCCTGTAACCTCATCATGCAATTTATTTCCATAGGTTGATTCCATAATAATATAATCGGCCTGCGGAAAAACCCCGGGCGATTTTAATATAACATCCCTGTATCTTCCGACATCGCCGGAGAAAGTAAGACGTGTTTCTTTCCCGTTTTCATTTATTTTTAAATGAACGGTTGTGCTGCCAATTATATGGCCCGCATCAAGATACATGAATTGAACATTTTCGTCTATCCTATGCCATTGGCCATAATTTACTATCACAAAATAATCAAGTGCTTTTACCGCATCTTCCATTCCATATAAAGGCTGCAGATAAGGCTGTCCTTGTGCTGCACGTGTTTTGTTTTCAAACTTTATATCATTTTCCTGTATGCCGGCGCTATCAGCCATAAGAATTGCTGATAAATCTTTTGTTGCATCGTTTGCAAAAATTTTCCCGGTAAATCCGTCTTTAACCAACTTTGGTATAAGGCCACTGTGATCCACATGCGCATGCGATAGAATTAAGTAATCTATTTCCGCAGGTATAAATCCAAAATCGCGATTCAATGTATCAGTTTCATTTCCCATTCCCTGGAACATTCCGCAATCAAGTAAATATTTTTTGCCGTTTTTTAAAGTGAGTAAATGTTTGGATCCTGTAACGGTACGGGCTGCCCCATGAAATGCAATCTTCATAATTCGTTGTATAAATTAACAATGTAAATTGAAGGTAAGAAATCAAACTGCAAAATGATTTGCCAGAGTTTATTTCCCAGGAGATTTTGTTTTAAAAGACCATGTAAATAAAAATTCAGCGACTATTTCTCCGAATTTATTTTTACCGGTTGATTTTGCAATTGCGCTTTTCCCTTCTCCTGTTTTAACAGCCTCGTCAATTATTGATGCAATTTCTTCTCCCTGCTCACAAGTAAAAAAAATAGTACCCGTCGCTTTTTTAAAATATGTTGCTTCCATTTTTGTTACAAGCATTGATATCGATGGCTTTCTTTCATACACGTTGCTCAATGCAATAGTTCCAGTGCTCATTTCTGCTGCCATTGCAAGCGAAGCAAAATAAGTGGAATGAAATGGGTTTTGTGTAAGCCATTTATAAGGAACAGATGTAACACATCTTTCTTCATTAATTTCTCTCACTTTGACTCCTGAAAAAAAAGCGGCAGGGAGCCGGGTCAATAAATACATCCTGAATTTGAAAGGGTGATTTGCAAGTTTAAAAAATCTTTGTTGAGAAGAATTCATAATTGTCTATTTAGCCCCACCCCCAACCTCCCGAAAAATCGGGACAGGATCTCTCCTAAAGGAGAAGGAACAAAACCTTCGCCGGGCGTGGATTGTAAAAGAACCATATTTTTTTGCATTAACAACATCGTACATCAAACTTCGTACACCGCATATTGTATTCACTTCTCTTTCTCCAATATTTCAAACTCCCTGCTAATGCTTTCCCCGTTTTCATCTACAATAGTAAGTAAATGTTTGCCGGGAGAAGGGCTTGCAGCCATTTGATGAAAATTTATTGTGGTACCAATATACTCATCATCGAGATGCCAGAAAATTTTACTTCCCGGTTTCCGGTTAGCGGCAGTGAAAATTGTTTTTCCACGTTTCCCATCTATTTCCAATGGCACGTAAATTTTAGCGCCTTGTACGGGATATATTAATTCCATTTGCTTTCCTGTTTCGGCAAACTCACAGCCAGGCTTAAACGAAGGCAGTGGTTTATAATCATGGTTCTTCTGTTTGTAATACCATTCCATCGCAGGCGTTAACACAAACCAGCTTTTGTGAATCATATTGGAAGGAGATTCACAACTTTCATTTACCCGGTAAATGCCTGTTGGGTCTAAATGAATCAATTTATGATAGGGGCATAACGGTGACCTGTACCCGTTTTTTGGTACCATAATCGTATCGACATCCGGACAATCAATATTTGCCCTAAAGCCACTTTCACGGCATACCGGAATAAAAGCAAAATTATTTGCAGGTTTTGAAAACCATTTTGATGAAGGCAATTCACGAAAAATATCAAACATAATCGGAGCTGAAGTCTGAACACCAATCAGCCCGGCCCTTCCTTCCCCATCTGTATTGCCCGCCCACACAGCAACAACATATTTTGGCGTAACGCCTATTGCCCACGCATCCCTGAAGCCAAAGCTCGTGCCTGTTTTCCAGGCTATTTGTTGTGATGAAGAAAATTCCTGCCACAATCCTTCCTCACCGGGACGCATCACTTCTTCCATTGCCTGGAAAGCAAACCATATAGACGTGGCATCTAAAGAATTAATAACATCATCCGCAGATTTTTTTATCGGCTTATTACTTACAAGATAATTGGGCGCATGAAAATCTTCTTTTAAAGCAACTCCATTATTTTTTTTCTGATGATTTAAAGTACGTGCCATACCTGCATAAATTCCCGCAAGATCCCACATGGTTATTTCACCACCTCCAAGGATTAATGAAAGGCCATAATTATCTGCCGGTTTATTGAGTGTTGTAATTCCAAGTTGTTTCAGCAAATCATAAAATCGTTGATATTTATATCGCTGCAATAATTTCACCGCAGGAATATTTAAAGAGCGTGCCAGCGCAATAGACGCAGGAACAGCGCCATCATAACCCAGGTCAAAATTTTGCGGAGCATATCCTCCTATCTGCGTTGGAATATCAGGAACAAGCGAGTTGGGTAAAATCATTCCATCACTAAACATTGCTGCATACAATATCGGCTTTAAAGCGCTGCCGGGGCTTCTTGGCGCTTTTATAACGTCTACATCACTTTCAAGCTCTGCATTTTTGGTATCATAAATATTCCCAACATAAGCTAATACATTTCCTGTTTCAACATCCAGCACCAATGCACAGGCATTATTAATTCCATTTCCTTTTAAAACATTGTGATGCTGATTTAAAATATCAATTACATTTTTTTGAAGGTTGATATCAATTGTTGTTTTAGATCTTGATGGCAAACTTTTATTAACCTGCGCTTCTTGTTTAAATCTTTGCAACAGATGCGGAGCAAGTTGCGGTAAAGAAACCGGCTCTCCGGGAAGCGGTTCTAATTTCGAAAGATAACAGGTTGATTGATCAATAATTTTATTCGTCAGCAATTTATCCAGCAATGCATTCCTTTTTTTTAAGAGCACCTGCCTGTTTTTACCGGGATGTACTAACGCTGGTGCATTTGGCAAAACAGCCAACGATGCCATTTCACCCCAGCTTAATTTTTCAGGGCTGCGCCCAAAATATCTCCACGATGCAGCATCCAGCCCAACTACGTTACTTCCGAATGGCGCTTCGGATGCATACAACGCCATGATTTGTTTTTTGGAATAGCTGCATTCCAATCTTACAGATTGAATACTCTCAATAATTTTTTCCCAGATGTTTCTTTTAGTTTCATGGCGGCTTAAGCGTATAACCTGCATCGTTAGTGTGCTGCCGCCTTGCACCACTTCCTTGCTTCTCACATTCCTTAAAGTTGCTCTTGAAAATGCAATTATATCAACTCCGGGATGGCTATAAAATCTTTTATCTTCAAATGTGGTGATGCATTTTATAAATTTATCCGGCACATTTTCATCGTAAGGAAAACGCCATTGCCCATCCGCAGCAATAGATGCATTCAAGAGATTGCCATCTTTATCCTCAATAACAAAACTTGTGGGAGCATTAAATAATTTTGAAGGAAGACAAAAGTAAAACCAGGTGTATAAACCCACAGCTATCAGAAAGAAAAACTTTATTTTAAGAGGGATTTTTGACATGGAGCGAGCAAACATGCAGGTTTGAAAATACCGTTTAGGCGTATTTTTTTGAGAAGTTATTTTGGTTTCAGTTTTTCCTTTGCCATTATTAGTGCATGGTGCAGCTTTTGCTGCAACAATTTTTTAGATGGCAGACTTGTATAGTATTGGGCAACCCTTATATTGCCCTTATCCAACTCGAGGAGTTCTATATGCTCATCAGCTTTGTCCGCACACAAAATCAATCCTATTGGTGTGTTTTCATTTTCTTTCTTTTCATATTTAATTAGCCAATTAAGATATAATTCCATTTGCGATTTATAGGCAGTTTTAAATTTGCCCAACTTAAGGTCAATTGCAACCAATCTCTGTAACTGCCTATTATAAAAAAGTAAATCTATATAGTAGTCTTCACCATCTACCTGTATTCTTTTTTGCCTTGCCAGGAAAGCAAAATCATTACCCAATTCAATAATAAAACGCTGCAAGTCGGCAATGATTGACGTTTCAAGATCCTTTTCACTAAACGTGTCATGCAATCCCAAAAAATCAAGAAAATAAGGATCCCTGAAAAACAAATCAGGTGAAACAGGTTCATTATTGCTAAGTGCAGCAAGCTCTTTACGTATAAGTGATTCCGGGTTTTTTGAAAGTGCGGTACGTTCGTATAACATGCTGTTTATTCTTTCTCTCAACTGGCGCACACTCCAATGTTCGCTTCTGCACAATTGAATATAAAATTCCCTTTGCAAATTGTCTTTTATGTAAATCAATTCTTTTAAATGCGACCAGCTTAATTCTCCCGACAGTGTAGAGATTATTTTTTCTTTTGGAAAAATCTCTACAGTGTAGAGACAATTCCAAAGTTGTTGTTTACTCCATCCCCTGCCATACTCTCCGGTTAATTTTTTGGATAAATTATGAATAACCTGTTCCCCATAATCTGCTCTTTTATTATTAAGGATTTCACTTCTTATCATTTTCCCGATATTCCAATACAAGACAGTGAGGCGCTGATTTACGGCAACTGCAATTGATATTTTGCTTTCATTTATAAGCCGGCAAACCACAGCAAACAAATGCTTTGTATTTAATTGTGTATTTGTACTTTTTAGTTTAGGGTTCATTTTTCGGCTTAAATGTAAAACAAAAATTATCTTATTTTACTTTAGTAGCTCATGCCTGCGTAATAACATCGATAAGCGTTGCAAATTGTTGTCCTTTTTTTACGCCCTGTTTTCCCATTCATCCGTTAGTTCTTTTCTAACCTCAAAGTAGCATGTTTCTTTCTCTGCAACCCAGTGGCTGCGAATTTTTTTACTTTCAAATAATTTGATGTTGCTCACAAAAATTACTGTTTGGAAATAAAATTTTGATTGAATTTTTTATATCATTCTAATTTCAGTCGTCGGCAAATTGACCATAACTCAAACCAAAGAATAGCTTCATTTCTTTTTCTTTACGTCTTTTATAACTTTCTTTTCATCGTTTTCCAGCCTCCGCTGCACTTTCTTTAAATCCTCTGCACCAGGAAGTTGCTCAGGCTTTACGCTTCTTTCAATCAGCATTTTTCGCACGGCCAGGTTGTTTTCAATATGTTCTTTTGAAATAGTATTTTGACCTTTCAAATCTTTTTCAGTTACATTATGGCTGGTAAGTTCAGTTGCAAAATCCTTTGCTTTAATAATAAGCGTGGGTAAGAAATCCGCTAAAGGCCTGGTACGCGGGACTTGTAATTTCACCTTCATGTCGCCAGTAGTAAATCCTCCAAACAGCGCCTTGTCGCCTTTGCTGCGGATAATAGAAAACCCTCTGTCGTCTACACCTCTTTCGTAAATAATACCGGAAAGCTTCTTTTCCGATTTTGATAATTTTTCTCTTGCAGTTACTCTTGCAATGTCCAATAGCCTTTGTTCAATAATTTCCTGCCTGCGGGTTTGTACAGCAAAATAAGTTTGGGCAAAAGCAATTTCAGCTTTGGCCGCATTGCCATTTTGAGCGATAAGATAACAGGCATACCTTGTAAGCGCAATGTCTTCAATTTCACGTTGGGCCCCTTTAGCAAGATTTATCATTTTGGTAGTGTCAACAAAATGATGGGAAACCTCCCCGCCACTGTTTTTGCAGGCTTCCTTTGCTTTATCAATTACTTTTAAAAAATTACGCCAGTCAGTATAATTAAAAATGTTTTGTAATTCTCTTGCACTCCAGCACTCAATACCTTTATAAATGTAACATGCATGCTCAAACTGTTCAAATAGCTGATGTGTTTGTTCTTTTTTCATCTTCAAAATGTTCGAGACTAAACCTGCGATAAATTAAATACTTGCATCCTAAACTTGATTGAAGACTCAATTTATAGAGTCAGTGCAACCCTTTAACGAATTTCGTACTTCTTCACTCCTTCACCACCTCCACCCACTTCCCATTCACTCCTGCATTAATGGTATTATCATACATCGCTCCGCAATAGGTTCCAGGTAAAAAATATTTACCGAGGTAAGCAGCATTCAGTTGTATATAATAAGTGAGGGCCTCATTTTCAGTTATATTGAAATACGTGTACACCCTGTCGTCTCTTATATCCTGGTAATCGAATGGGGAAGATTTAAAAGCGCTTTCAACATCCTGTGTGCGGGTGTTTAAAATTTCCCAGCCGCTGGGGAAAATCTGCGTAAGCGCCATCCGCTCATAATAACCACGCCTGCCGGGATTTCTAACCGTAACCTTTGCAATAAAATCGGCGCCCTGCATCATTTTAGTTACATCAATTGGTTTCAAATCTCTTGTGAGATAAGTTACATTTAATCCCAGGATAGCGGGATTATTATGCACCTGCAGGTTTTCGCCGGTTAAAGGCTGCCCTTCTGAAATGATTTGAACATACAACGTATTACTGCCTTTATTCGTTACCGTTATATTAGCTGCGCCTTTGCTTATATCCAGCGGCAACTGCGTTACGTAAGAAGATGAATTGATATTGATGGCTTTTCCGTTTACAGAGCCACCTGCCATTATTTTTGAACCTGAAGGATTTTTGCCACAATATTTTGCAATTGCAATTAATGAATAAGCGGTTGTTTGCGTGCTATACCAGGTATCTTCCGAAAGTTTTGCAGCAATGGTATTCACAAGATCCGATGCTAAAGTGCGTCTGCCCAGCAACGTTAGTGTTTCTAAAACCATGGCTTCATCTCTAAGATCAGAACCATAGGTAATGCCCGGTGAATGGTTGGTATTAAAAGTCAACGGCAGCCCGCTGATCAACTGCAATGCGGTATTGTCTTCGCCCGCCAGCTTGTACGCCGCAGCCAGCCTCCATTTCGCTTCGGGCGAAATATATTTAAATTCTTTCAGCCGGTTCATAGCGCCCAACTCCGGTGACTTTGCGAGCGCTAGCAAATAGAGCCGGTAGGCCTGCGTAAGATCGCCGCCATAGAAGTTATTGGTAGTGGGCATCCATGAAGTTGCCCTGTTGCGCTCAAATAGCTTCCATTCCTGCATTAATTGTTCACCCACGGTATACCCGTTTTGCTGTGCTTCCAGCAAGAAATTGCCGGCGTAGTTTGTGCCCCACTCATCACTTTCGGGTTCGCCGGGCCAATAGCTGAAACCACCATCGTTGCGTTGAAAATTGCGAATGGCCTCAATCCCGGCTTTTATATTTTTATCAATCTGCGCTTTACGGTAATCTGATAAATCGGTCAGCTGGTTTAATACCAACTGTGGAAATACAGCAGAGGTTGTTTGTTCAATACATCCATGCGGATATTCAATAAGATAGTCCAGTCTTTTTTCAAGATTCATTGCCGGAATGCCTGATATTTCAAGTACTGCTTTACTGGTTGAGAGAGTTCCTATCGGCGTTGCACTGGTAGTCCACTGCCCGCCTCCGGACAATATCTTCGAGCTAACCCTTGTTACAAAAGGATTGGGATTTCGCACATCAAGCTCCACATCATAATCTGCTTTTTCACCGCCGCCGGCAGCAACAAGTTTTACTTTTCCTATGCCAACGTTGGGCTTTACTTTCACATCAAAATAAATCATTTGTTCGCCGGTTTCGGTAAAATTCACTTCCTGCGAATTGGCGCCGGTTACCTCCAGGAAAGGGTTTGTTTGCAACGTAACATGTACATTTTTAATTTTATTATCCATTGCAAAAACGGTTACCGGAATTTTTATCGTTTCTTCCGGCCCGAGCACTCTTGGCAAAGTAGCCAGCAACATCAACGGTTTTTTTACACCAACCGCCTTTTCAGCGCTTCCATAACTGCCACGGTTAGCCGCAATTACCATCACCCTGACTGAGCCGATATATTGCGGCAATGTAAAATTATGCGTTGCCTTCTCCCCTTTACCAAGATGAAAAGGGCCAAGGTATTCTACAACGGGCTTAAATCGGTTTGCTTTTTTAGGTTGTATGGGGCCGTTGTTCCCTTCATCGCCGCCAATGGTAAGAATGCGCTCCAGGTTACCACCCCAAGCGCCTATCACGTAATCATACAAATCCCAGCTCTTTACTCCCAATGCTTCTTTCGCATAAAAATATTCATGCGGGTCTGGTGTTTTAAACCTGGTAAGGTCAAGCAATCCTTCATCAACAATGGCAATACTGTACGTCATTTCCTTTCCATTTTGCTCACTAACGGTAACGCTTGCCTGCTTTTCCGGCTGTATCGTTCCGGCCATATTTATAACCGGTTTTAAAAAAGTATTTTTATCCTCAATCATTACCGGCAACACTCCATACATTCTTATTGGCAAATCGTTTATCGTTTGCGCATGTGGCTGCAGCAGGCTTACATTTACATATATATTGGGCGACATGGTTTCCTCAGCCTTAAATTTCACTAACGTTTGGCCCTGTTCAGTCTCTACCCAGAAAGAACGGAGTACTTTACTTCCGGATTCGATACTGACCAATCCACGGCCGCCTTTGCTGCTCGGGATGGTAAGTGTAACCTCATCCCCCACATTGTATTTTTCTTTATCTGCTGTAAATGATAACATGGAGGCTGCAGTGGGATCATCAGTATTATTGCGGCTTTGCCAGTCGGGGCCGTCAACATATACCACATCACCAGTGATATGCCCGCTTTTAATATCTTTCACTAAAACAAGATATCTTCCCCAATCATTTTCCCCAACATTGAAGTTCCATTTGCCGGCACCGTTAGTTAAATGAACGGTTTCTGCTTTAATTAATTTGTTGTATTTATCCTGGGTAAAATTGCTGAGGTTATCGCCGCTTGCATCCCACCACCAGCGCCATTGAATTTTATAAAACTGCACTTCCACATCCTGTATGCCTGTAAGAGGATTTCCACGATTGTCTACATCAACAATCTGCACAGTATGCGTTTTCCCTGTTAATAAAAATCCCCAGGGCTTTTCACCTTCCGGCATTTTTACACCTACATAACTGGAGTATGGGCTGTAAGGAATCGTAACATTATCCACACTAAAACTTCCGCCGGGTTCAAAAACTTTTATCGCGAGGTTAGCATTTAATATTCCAGGTGCATTGTCATCCGTTTCAAAGTTTGGCTTTACGGTTGCCTTTCCCTCATCATCCAATGTTCCATCAAAAATTGTTTTGGTTTGCGTAGCGTATTTCGTTGTTGGATCATAAAAATCGTATCCTGCAAATTTTGAAAATGCTGTTCGGTTTATAAAAAGAGACGCATCAATTTTCGCCTTTAAATTTTTTGCAGTAGCGCCAAATAACCAATGTGCAGAGAGCGACCCTGCGTTTGAAGCATTTTTACCAAGCAAAGGATTTGTTCCAAAGTCAAGATCAATTTTTAACCGGTTAGGCATTACCGACTCCACTTTAATTCTTTTTTCAAATGTGGCGCCACCTACTTTAATTTTGGCCAGCCAGTTGCCTGTGGGTGCATTCTCCAGGGTTTTTGTTTTAAAAACATTAAAGCCTTCATTGGCATTTGTTTGAATTATTTGTTTGTATAACTGTCCCTGTGGCGTGTACAATTCAAACTGCACAGGATGATCTTTAGGAAGTTTACCATCCTTATCTTCCACGATGCAATTGATATACATGGAATCGCCGGGGCGCCAAACACCTCTTTCGCCAAATACAAATCCTTTAATACCGTTCTTTACCTCTTCACCGGAAATATCAAAGCGACTAAGCGGAAGGCTGCTGCCATCGTCCACTTAAATATCCTTTTTCATCATTCAGTTTGGCTATAATAAGATAGGGTTTCCGATTGCAATCAAACGTTGCAAAGCCATTATTATCACTGTTTACTTTTGCAATTATTTGTTGCTGGTAATCGAGCACCTGCAGTTCCACATTGGGAAGCGGATTGGTTGTCAAAATATCTGACACCGCAATTGTAATCGTATTGCTGGCCCCACGTTTAGCGGTAAGTCCAATATTGGAGGCGATAATGTTCCTTGTTGCCCAGCGATCTTTATTGTAATAAGATTTTGAGCAGGGATTATCACGCTGTTTCCAATTATAACCATAAGGGTAATAACTGTTATACCGCTTCCAGAATTCATCGTTATCATCTACGGTATTTTGTTGATCGTTGTCATAATAATCGTTATAATTATCTTCATCTTCATCATCTTTATTGGCTGAAGAATCAGCATGGCAGGTATATAAAGAATAATCGGGCCTGAAGCCGATGGTAACCCTGTAAATGGCGCCCGGTTCGGTTTTCAGGAACTTATCAATATCTAAAGAAAAGTTTTGCTTTTTATGCAAGTCAAGCGTTTTATCATCATCAAGTCGTAGCGTTTTTTGTACCACGGGCACGGCTACACGACGCAAATCTTCTTCACCATTTAAATCATTTCCCTGCAAAAACTGCGGAATATTATTCTCGTAAATTTTAATGATACTGATGTCGACTGCATTTAAATTAACCGCTTCAAAAGGCAAAACGAGATGGCCGGACTTAGGAAGTATATTTCCCCTGCCCTGTATCTTTACGGAGGGCAACCGGTTTTCAAAAAATACGTTTGCAGCATAACCTTTCTGCAAGGTATCGCCCCAGGTATTTTTTATTCCCGGGTTTACGCTAATGTTATAATCTCCATTGAAATTATCGCCGGTATATAGCTTTACTTCGCTTCCATTTATCGTATAAGTTATTTCCGGTTGATTACTTATCGTTATTAGGCCAGTAAGCTCCTGGCCGGTTGCAATGGGATCGCTAAACTGAACGGAGGCATATTGCTCAGCATCGTTCATTGCCATAATATTCAGCACCTTAAAATCTCCGACAGCAGGTACTTCTAAAGATTTGCTGTTTACGTTATCAATGCCTAATGGCTTGCCATTCCAGCTAAGCTGCATTTGTTGCGCCGTAGTTTCCCGTTGTATTGAAGTAACGGTAAAATTATGCGTCTTGGCGGCAGCGTTATGTTGCCAGCTAATTTGTAAATTCTTATCATTTTCTGTAGCGGTCAATATTTTTTCAACCAATGAATTGTCTTCAATATCTGCGGTTTCAATTTCACCTAACAACATCATTTTATCTTTCTGGTCATTACTTCTTAAGCCAAAACCCTGTACGGTAAATGCAGGTTTAATGGTCTTAATATTAAAATTAAATTCTTCGTACTTAGCAGGAACCTTGGTTACTTTACCAAGATTAAAAGTTACCTGGTATAATTTATCAGGAACCAGGTTTCCATCGGGCTTAAATTCAATCGTTCGTGCATCGAGCCAAATTGCTTTTCCTTTTACAGAGGGTGAAAAACTAAAAAGATCTTTATCAATTGGCTCTCCAACAGTGTGCGTGGTGGAAGCGTCCGCGGCCAGTTTAATTCTTATTAAAGTTGTTTTAGAAACAATTCCTGAGGTGTAAGCGTCAATGTATTGGCTGAAGGATGGATCAACCTCTACCAGTTTATTTTTTTTATTGCAAGAAATAAATATTGTAAAAAGAGAAATGAAGCAGAAAAAAATAAGGGAACGATTTTTCTTATTGACAATAAAGAAAAGGACTTTCATTAGCAAGATGATTTATGATAAAAGTCGCAAATTTTTATCAGGTAAACCAATTGCTTTAATATGAATTGAAAGAATTTAACCAGGCCGGAATATTAAAAATGAAATATGCCGCTATAGATTTAGTTTTTGCTTAAGCCAAGCTGGTGTTTTACCTTTTGGAGCAAATTGGTTACATCAAATGGTTTGGCAATAAAATCATCTGCGCCATATTCCGCAATAGTGGCAGCGGCACCAGGATGGGCAGAAAACATAATTATAGGAATGTGTTTTGTTTCATTATCTGATTTCAATTTCCTGCAAATATTTCGTCCGTCATGACCTGAAATGAGTACATCCAGCAGAATAAGGTCCGGCTTAAATGTTTCAATTTTTGGAAAGGTATTCTCGCCTTTTGTGGTAACTTCTACTTCAAAACCTTTCATTGTTAGAAGTATTTCCATCACCGAAAGGATATCAGTATCATCATCAACAACAAGAATTTTGGACATAATAATTTTTTATCTAATTGCAGTGGTGAGAATATGAAAATTGATAGTTAATTATTGACATTTTGTTTTTAAGCAAAATTCTCTTCATTTTTATAATAAAAGTTTTTTGCGATAGAATAGTTATAAATTCTTCTACTAATAATTCATTAACGCTTTTTCTCTAAAATTTGTTATATCGAACCAACAAAATGATTTAAAAAGCACTTAATATATATTAAATTATTTCATTAAAAAATGAACAGTATGACGAGCCAAGTTTATTAAAAATAGAAGTCAAAAATTATAAGTATGCCCATTTTTAAATCAGCAGTTTCAATTTTTGATTATTAATCAACCTCAAAATTTATTCCGAAAAAAACATTTACCAACAGATTTCTTAAAATGACAAAACTATTTCAATTTATTTTGAAGATTTTCGTTAATCGCTTCCAAAAATTCTTCTGTATATAAATAATCTGTACCGTGCGAAACCCTGCTACCACTAATGCACACAGCAAGGTCCTTTGTCATTTTCCCGCTTTCAACCGTTTCAATACATACTGCTTCAAGCGTATTGCAGAAATTAATTAGCTCATCATTATTATCTAATTTACCTCTAAAAGCAAGGCCTCTTGTCCATGCAAAAATTGAAGCGATGGGATTAGTTGAGGTGGGATTTCCCTTCTGGTATTCCCGAAAATGCCTGGTTACAGTTCCATGAGCGGCCTCGGCTTCCATAGTTTTACCGTCAGGGGTAATTAAAACTGATGTCATTAAGCCCAATGAGCCAAAGCCTTGTGCAATCGTATCGCTTTGCACATCGCCATCATAATTTTTACAGGCCCACACAAAATTTCCATTCCATTTTAAAGCGCTGGCAACCATGTCATCAATCAGGCGATGCTCATAGGTAATTCCTGCTTCATCAAATTTTGTTTTGAATTCCTCTTGATAGATTTCTTCAAAAATATCTTTGAACCTGCCATCGTATTTTTTAAGAATTGTATTTTTTGTAGAAAGATATAAAGGCCATTTTTTACTGAGCGCCATATTGAAACAACTTCTTGCAAACCCTTGTATGCTTTCATCTGTATTATACATACAAAGCGCTACACCATCTCCTTTAAAATTATATACATCAAAAGTCTGCGTTTCGCCGCCACCTTCCGGTGTAAAACTCATAGTGAGCTTACCTTTCCCCTTTATAACGGTATCGGTTGCACGATATTGATCGCCAAATGCGTGACGGCCAACAATAATGGGCGCCGTCCAGTTTGGAACCAACCTCGGGATATTTTTTATTACAATTGGCTCACGAAAAACAGTCCCATCCAATATATTCCTGATGGTGCCATTCGGGCTCTTCCACATTTGTTTAAGCTTAAATTCTTTCACTCTTAATTCATCAGGAGTAATTGTAGCGCATTTAATTCCAACACCACATTCTTTGATGGCGTTAGCAGCGTCTATAGTTACCTGGTCATTGGTTTCGTCGCGGTGCTCCATACCAAGATCAAAATATTTTATATTAAGATCGAGGTAAGGCAATATCAATTTGTCCTTAATAAATTTCCAGATGATTCTTGTCATTTCATCTCCATCAAGTTCCACTACAGGATTAGCGACTTTAATTTTTGTCATTTAATTCAAGGTTTTGTTTATTAAAAATGTCTGTAAAATTTAAAAATAATATCATGCAAATTAACTACAGATTTTTTATTACTTCATCAGCAAACTCACTTGTTTTAAGAAGTGTTGCATCTTTCATCAGGTTATAAAAATCAATAGTTACTTTCCTGTTTTTTATCGTTTTACCTATACCGTTAGTTATCAATTCGCCTGCCTCTTTCCAGTTCATATAATCCAGTAGCATCACTCCGCTTAATATTACCGAAGAAGGATTCATGGTATTGGTATTCGCAAATCTCGGAGCTGTTCCATGTGTGGCTTCAAACACAGCATGGCCGGTTAAAAAATTAATATTTGCACCTGGTGCAATTCCTATTCCACCCACCTGGGCGGCCAGTGCATCACTTATGTAATCTCCATTTAAATTCAGCGTAGCAATGACTGAATAATTTTGCGGAGCCAATAAAGCCTGTTGTAAAAAATTATCAGCAATGGCATCTTTAATAATTATTTTTCCGCCAATCTGTGCAATTCTCATTTCTTCATTGGCAACTGCTTCGCCGCTTTCTTTTTTGGTAGCTTCCCATTGATTCCACGTATAAACTTCGTTTGGAAATTCGCGAACAGCTAGCTCATATCCCCAGTTCTTAAATGCGCCTTCCGTAAATTTCATAATGTTTCCTTTATGAACAAATGTAACAGAAGGCAATTTGTTGACAATGGCATATTCTATTGCAGATCGTATCAATCTTTCAGAACCCTCCTTACTAACCGGCTTTATACCAAAAGAACTTGTTTGCGGAAAGCGGATTTTTTTCACATTCAATTCTTCCTGCAGAAACTTCAGTAATTTTTTTGCCTCAGGTGTACCGGTCATAAATTCTATTCCTGCATAAATATCTTCGGTATTCTCCCTGAAAATAACCATATTAACTTTCTCGGGCTGCCACATAGGAGACGGAACTCCTTCAAAATATCTTACGGGCCTTAAATTAACGAAGAGATCAAGCTCCTGTCTTAAAGCCACGTTCAGACTGCGTATTCCTCCGCCAACTGGCGTTGTGAGTGGACCTTTTATAGCTAATAAGTATTCCCTGAAGGCTTCCATGGTTGCAGCAGGCATCCACTCACCTGTAAGGTTAAACGCCTTTTCGCCGGCCAGCACTTCCATCCATTCTATTTTTCTCTTACCCTCATAAGCCTTTGCAACGGCCGCATCAAAAACACGGACACTTGCTTTCCAGATATCAGGCCCAATTCCATCTCCTTCAATAAATGGTATTACAGGATTATCAGGAACAATCAGCAAACCATCACCTCCCATTCTAATTTTTTTGGACATTATTTTATTTTAAAAATTTATAGCGCAATTCACCCAGCTGTCGTCGAATTTTACCCCTTTGTATTTTTTATAGAAATTAATCGCCGACTCATTCCAATCAAGTACCTGCCAAGCAATGCCACTCAATTTTCTGTCTTCCGCTTCTTCTAATAATTTATCAAATAATAACTTACCGATTCCTTTGCCCCTAAACTCTTCGCTCACTAAAATATCTTCAAGATACATACGCTGCCCCTTCCACGTAGAATAACGAATATAATATAAAGCAAAGGCTTCAACTTTGCCGTCCACTTCAGCCACAAATGCCCACCACACAGGATTTTGTCCAAAGCCGCTTTCTTCAAAATGTTCTAATGAAACGGTCATTTCCTGTGGTGCCTTTTCAAAAACCGCGAGCTCATATATCAGTTCCATCAGCCTTTTACAATCTTTTCTTTCTGCTTTTCTTATTGAAATATTCATCCATAATTATTTAAGAGCCTGGTCTAAATCGTTTAAAATGTCTTCTACATTTTCAATTCCGACGCTCATTCTTATAAGTCCATCGGTGATTCCATATTTTTCTCTCTTTTCTTTTGGTACTCCAAAATGAGTCATTGATGCAGGATGCGACAGAAGCGTATCGCATGTTCCCAAAGAAACGGCTCTTACGCACATTTGTAATTTATCTATAAACTTTTTTCCTGCAAGCAGTCCATCTTTTAATTCAAAGCTTAACATAGCTCCCGGATGTTTCATCTGTTTATTTGCTGTTGAATAATCAGGATGAGAAGTAAGACCAAGATAATTCACTTTTGCAATTGAATTATTTTGTTGCAAAAACTTAGCTACCTGCATGGCATTGTTACAATGACGTTCCATTCTTACTTCCAGCGTTTTCATTCCCTGGGTTAATAGAAATGCATCAAATGAGTTGGAGTTGCCTCCCAATAAACGATGCACTTTTTCCATACGGCCGTTCATAAACTCAAGATCCTTACCAACAATTACTCCCCCAATAGCGGTACCATGGCCATTTAAAAATTTGGTTGTAGAATGAAACACAAAATCAACATCATATTTAAAAGGTTGTTGCAGGTAAGGGGTGGCAAAAGTATTATCTACAGCCACTATTAAATTATTTCTTTTAGCCAGCTTCGTTAGTTCATCAATATCTACGCATTGAATGGTAGGATTAGCAGGAGTTTCCAGGTATAGCAATTTTATCCTGTCATCATTTTTTAACACCTCTTCGGCTTTATTTAAATCCCGCAGGTCAACTATTACCGTTTCTATTCCTAATTGCGGCAGCACTTTATCCATTAATTCCTGAGTGCCACCGTATAAGGAAAAATGGGATAAAATTTTATCACCACTTTTTAAAACACCCAACAGCAGAGCACTTATAGCGGCCATACCACTGGAATGCAGGATTGATTTTAATTGAAGTGGCTCGCCATTTTTAGTAATACCAAAACTTTCCAAAGCCGAAATTTTTTGTTCCGCCTCTGTCATTGTAGGATTGCCCCAACGGCTGTATATATAACCTTTCTCTTCACCATTAAAACGCCGCATGCCCTGGTCCGCAGTATCAAAAACATAGGTGCTGCTTGCATAAATAGGTGTAAGGTGAGCGTTATTACCATCGGCTTCGTGACCACTATGAATAGCTACCGAACCAAATCCCTTGAGAAAATCTTTTTGTGAAGGCATGTGTATAATTAATAAGCCAAAATAAAAAAATGAATATTTAAGTTTGGCAAAAGTAGTAAAAACATGAAGCAACTTTTGCAACAATATGCTGCATACAATCTTTGGGCAAATAAAACACTTATGGAAAGAATTGCTCAGTTACCGGAAGATATTATTTATAAAGAAACGAAAAGCAGCTTTTCAAGTATTTATAAAACGGTTATACATTTAATGGATGTAGAAAGTATTTGGTGGCAACGCTTAAAACTCCAGGAACATGTGGAGTGGCCCGGCGTAAATTTTAAGGGAAATTTTGAAGAACTTTCTAAAGAACTTTTATCCCTTTCCAAACAGTGGAGTGACTGGATATCCAATTCAAATGAAATTAATCTTACCCATGTTTTTGCTTATCACAATTCAAAAAAAGAATATTTTAAACAGCCAGTATTTGAAATGCTGGTTCATTTATTTAATCACCAGACTTTTCATCGCGGGCAATTAGTGACAATGATGCGGCAAAATGGAATTGAAAAAATTCCGGCAACAGACTTCATTGTCTTTTGCAGGAAGAAATAATTGTCACTTTGCTTCAGGTAATACTTCATCCAGCTTATTATCCTTAATGAATTTATCTTTTACTTCAGCAAATTCTGCCTGCAGTTTTATAGCCGCATTAAGAGCATCATCTGTTTTAGAATGAATTTCGGGAAGTTGTTTTTCGAGTAACCCGTTTCCAAGATTTATGTTTTCTGCTTCGAGCTGGGCAACTTTTTTCAGTAGTGAAGTTTGGCTGTTAGCCACGTCATCCAACTCACGAAGTATCTTTTCCATCAGGTGTAATTTTTCAGTTTTGTCCATGGTAATTTCTTTTTATTAAAAAATATTGATTAATAGATTCTATCTAATATGGTGCCATTGTATCGTTCTCAACGTATTTTAACTAAAGAAGACTTACAAAATTGATTTATTCAATAGCTGTGTGACAGAAACTGCGCATCTCTTATGAATTTGGAGTATCATACGCCCACTTCACCAGTGTTGCGCCCCACGTAAAGCCTCCGCCAAAAGCAGCCAATACAATAAGGTCGCCTTTCTTCAACTGGTTTTCCCACTCCCACAAACACAAAGGTATTGTTGCAGAAGTTGTGTTGCCATACCGTTGAATATTAATCATCACCTTATCCATACTTAATCCCATACGGTTGGCGGTTGCATCAATTATCCTTTTATTGGCCTGGTGAGGAACCAGCCATGCAATATCATCGCCCGTTAAATGATTTCTTTCCAACAATTCGTAGGATACATCTGCCATTCCTTTTACAGCAAACTTGAACACTGACGGTCCTTCCTGGAAGATATAATGTTCTTTTGCTAATACTGTCTCTACTGAAGCCGGCTTAGCAGAGCCACCGGCAACCATCTTAAGATATTCAGCACCGCTTCCGTCAGTTTTTAAAAGACTATCAAGTATTCCATATCCGTCTTCATTCGGTTCTAATAAAATAGCACCTGCGGCATCTCCAAAAAGTACACAGGTTTTACGATCGCTGTAATCTACAATGCCGCTCATTTTATCGGTACCAACCACCACCACTTTTTTATAACGGCCACTTTCAATTAAAGATGCTCCTGTTGTTACTCCAAATAAAAACCCGGAACAGGCTGCTGAAAGATCGAATCCAAATGCATTAACAGCCCCAATTTTATAAGTTATAATATTTGCGGTTGCAGGAAACGTCATATCAGGCGTAACAGTGCAGCAAATAAGACAATCAATTTCCACAGGATCTATTCCTCTTTTTTTACAAAGCTCCAACACCGCGGGAATTGCCATCTCTGAAACCCCTTTATTTTCTCCTTTAAGAATTCTTCTTTCTTCAACACCCGTTCTCGATTTTATCCATTCATCATTGGTGTCAACCATCGTTTCAAGCTCAGCATTAGTAAGTCGGTAATCGGGAACATAGCCTCCAACGGCTGTAATCGCGGCTGTAATTTTTTTATCCATTTATTCAATCAGTCTTTTTTGAGGGGATAAAAATACAACATACTTTATTATCAGCTTCGATTGTGAAGTAAGGCGAATATTTTTATATGGCATCATTACAGTGAATTACTTATTTTTGGCACTCTTAAAAAATGTATGATAGCATATTTATCAGGCAAATTCTTGTATAAAACTCCAACCGTTGTTTATGTGGATGTGCAAGGTTTAGGGTATGAAGTAAATATTAGTTTAAACACCTATTCTCACATTCAAAAATTAAACGAAGGAAAACTATATACTTACATGCAGGTAAAGGAAGATGCGCATACTTTGTATGGATTTTTTGATTCAATGGAAAAAGAAATGTTTGTAATGTTGATAAGTGTTTCCGGCGTGGGTGCAGCAACGGCAAGAATGATGTTGTCTCATTTAAAGCCTGAAGAAATCAGTAAAGCAATCCTGCAAAACAATGCTTCTTTATTGGAGAGCGTGAAAGGTATCGGTAGAAAAACAGCCGAACGACTCGTTCTTGAACTTAGAGATAAAATGTCAAAATTATCATCAACTGAACCTTTAAATACAACTGTTGGCAATACTTTGCACCAGGATGCGTTAAATGCATTGGTGGCCCTTGGAATCGGAAAGCCAGTTGCCGAACAATCAATTAAAAAAATCGTAATTTCCAACCCAACAATAAACAACCTTGAAGAATTAATAAAAAAAGCCCTAAAAGCTATTTGACAGAAATCTACCTTAATTAATCGTGGGATGTTGTTTAAAAAAGACCTGGCTCCAAATTTTTTTGGGTTGTTAATGGCTTGTGTATGCGGGATGGTATTTTCATTTACAGGAATCAATCGTGCAACGGCACAGGATACCACCAGGCTTTATACAAACGATTCGTTGCCTTATCCTATTCATGATACAAGAGGAGATTTCTTTTCCAATCAAAGAAACACTTTTGACCTGGCCAATCCTTCTAATATTACCGACTCCATCGCTTACGATCCAGCCACAAAAAAATATACTGTTTATGAAAAAATCGGCAACAAATATTACAGAACTCCTACTTCTTATACATTCGATGAATTTATGCAAATGCAAGCCCACAAGGCTGAAACGGATTATTTTAGAAAGAGAGCAAATACCTTAAATATACTTAACCGGGGCCAGGTAAAACCAAAACTAAGCATCTACGACAATCTATTCAACCGGTTATTTGGAAACGGTAAAATAGATATTCAACCGCAGGGAAATGTAGATATTACTGCAGGATACCAGGGACAAAATACCAAAAATCCCACGCTGGCTGAAAGGGCGAGGAAAAATGGCGGACTCGATTTTAATATGGCAACACAATTAAATGTAAATGCCAATATAGGGGATAAATTAAAATTTCCAATTAGTTATAATACACTTGCCAATTTCGATTTTACAAACCAGCTTAAACTTGATTATACCGGGAAGGATGATGAAATCTTAAAGCGTTTTGAAGCAGGTAATGTTTCTTTTCCTTCAAGGAGCACATTGATTCCGGGCGCACAATCTTTGTTTGGAATAAAAACTCAATTACAATTTGGGAAGCTTTTTGTAACAGCTATTTTAGCTAATCAAAAATCACAAAGACAGTCAGTAAACCTGCAGGGCGGAAGCGCGGCACAGCAATTTGAATTTAAAGCTGATGATTATGAAGAGAACAGGCACTTTTTACTGGGCCAGTATTTTAAAAACAATTACAATAAAGCGATGAGCAATTTACCGGCGATAACAACCCCGGTAAATATTTTAAGAATGGAAGTATGGGTAACCAATAAAAATGGATCTACTACCAATGCAAGAGAAATTGTTGGGCTGATGGATTTAGGAGAAAATAATCCCTACCATCCTTTTACTGTTACAGGAAATTTACCTGATAATAATGCCAACTCAGAATACCGGGATATTACCAGCAATCCTAATAGCCGAAACCCTGCACTGATTACAAATCAATTGCAAACTACATTGGGATTAAGTCCTGTTCAGGATTTTGAAAAAACATTTGCAAGAAAACTGGATTCTACTCAATATATATACAATGCTAAAGTTGGTTTTTTATCATTGAGTCAGCCATTACAGGCTGATGAAGTGCTTGCAGTTGCTTATCAATATTCCTATAACGGAAGAATTTACCAGGTGGGTGAGTTTTCACAGGATATTCCGCCAGATTCAACATCAGCAAATCAAAAAGTTTTGTTTCTTAAATTATTGAAAGCGACATCTCAAAGGCCCAATCTTCCTATATGGCAATTGATGATGAAGAACGTTTACAGCGTGGGTTTTGGAACACTCGACCAACAGGATTTTAACCTGAATGTATTATATGAACAACCGGGACTGGGCGCAAAAAGATACCTTCCCTTTGGCAACCTTAATTTGGGTACACCTATTTTAACCTTAGTAAATCTTGACAGGCTGAATAATCAAAACGATCCTCAACCCGATGGGGTTTTTGATTTCGTGCAAGGTTATACTGTTCTTCCGCAATACAGTAGGGTTATATTTCCATTATTGCAGCCCTTCGGCCGCGATCTTGCGCCCAAAGTTTTTACAGATACAACAATTGCGAGAGATAGTTTATATTATCCATTATACGATTCAATAAAAGTGATCGCCCAACAGCAATTTCCAAACCTGGACCGGTTTGTAATAAAAGGCTCGGCAAAATCATCCTCTTCCTCTGATATAAGTATCGGCTATAATATTCCGCCAGGCTCGGTAACCGTTAGTGCCGGCGGCCAAAGGCTAAGTGAAAACATAGACTACACCATCAATTATGACCTTGGTACAATTAAGGTAATTAACCAGGCGATTATTAACGCCGGCGTACCGGTGCAGGTTAACTTTGAAAACAACGCCACCTTTGGTCTACAGCAGAAAAGCTATTTAGGTTTAAGATTGGATTACCAGGTTAAAAATACGGCCAAAGAACAACTTACCATTGGTGGTACAATGGTTAGGTTAAGTGAAAGACCCTTCTTTACAAAAGTTGATTATGGCGAAGATCCTATCCGCAATACCATGTATGGGTTGGATGTGAATTACCACAAAGACGTTCCGAGGTTAACAAAGTTATTGGATAAGCTTCCATTTTATACCACCACAGCACCATCAGCTATAAACGCTTACGCCGAAGCGGCTTATTTAAAACCCGGCCATGCACCACAAATAGGTAAAGGCAGCAACGGCGTTGTTTACATTGATGATTTTGAAGGAAGCAAAAGCGACATTGATCTTCGCTTCCCTCCTATCAGTTGGGCGTTGGCTTCCACTCCTTACGGGGCTACAGATTCCAGCGGAAACACGCTTCTATTTCCCGAAGCAGCCAACAACGACAATTTAGACTATGGCAAAAACAGGGCAAAAATTGCGTGGTATCAAATTGAACCCACTTTACAGGACCCTAAAAATATAAATAATCCCTTGCGGGGAAATAAAACGGCTCTTTCCGATGCCAGGGTGCGTGCAATTTCACAGACTGAAATTTTTCCGCAGATCACCACCGACTTTGGCCAAAACCAGTTGGTTACTTTTGATCTTGCTTATTACCCAACGGATCGCGGACCCTATAATTATGATGCATCTGCGGCGGACGTTTCACCCTCTGGTAAATTACTTAATCCGTCCAAACGGTGGGGCGGCTTAATGAGAAGCATTGACCAGACTGACTTTGAAACGGCAAATGTGGAATACATTGAATGCTGGGTTCAGGATCCTTTTATAAATAACCCCGCAAGTAACGGAGGGAAATTTTTTATAAACCTTGGAAACATTTCAGAAGATGTACTGAAAGATTCCCGGAGATTTTATGAAAATGGCCTTCCTACTCCAAATCTTCCCGCACAGGTCGATACATCGATTTGGGGCGTAGTACCGCGTAATCCGACGCAGGTAACTAATGCATTTAGCAATGATCCTAACGACAGGCCTTACCAGGATGTTGGTTTTGACGGATTGACTGATAGTGCTGAAATAACAAAACGCAGAACCGATTATTTAAATGTACTTGCCGCCAATTTTGGTACGGGCTCACAGGCATACAAAAATGCATTGGCAGACCCTTCTTCAGATAACTACCATTATTATCGCGGGAGCGATCTCGACAAGCTAAATGCGGATATACTTACACGTTATAAGAACTTCAACAGCCCGCAAGGTAATTCACCGATTGCTGATAATAATTCGCAATATTCTTCTGCCGCAACGCTTTATCCCGACCAGGAAGATTTGAACCGCGATAATACGCTCAATGAAACCGAAGAATATTTTCAATACACGGTGGACCTGAAACCTCCTACCAGCCCGGAGATGAATATCGGTCAAAATTTTATCGTGGATAAAAAAGTAGTTAATGTAAAACTTGTTGATGGTACATCGAGGCCTGAAACGTGGTACCAGTTAAGAATCCCGATTGAAAATTATAATAAAAAAATCGGCAACATTCCTGATTTTAAATCCATACGATTTATAAGAATGTTTCTAACTGGTTTTGATGACAGCGTTGTTGTGCGGTTTGGAAAGCTGGCTCTCGTAAGAAATACCTGGAGAAAATTTCAATATAAAATAGATACCACTGGCAATTATAGTCCTGAGGTTACCAACGATTTTAATGTAGGAGCTGTAAATATTGAAGAAAATGATAAGAGATCACCTTTGCCTTATCGCACTCCGGCGGACATACAAAGAGTGCAAACCCTGAGTAACAATGGCGTAAATCTTTTACAAAACGAACAATCACTTACGCTGCAATTTTGCGGGCTTAATAAAAATGATGGTAAAGCCGTTTTTCAAACTTTTGCTAACAGGGATTTAAGGCAGTTTCGTAAACTGCAAATGTATATTCATGCAGAAAAAACTTTACAGACCCAACTCAACGACGATGACCTCGTAGCCGTTGTTAGAATAGGAAGTGACTTTGTTTCCAATTATTACGAAGTAAAAATTCCATTAAAACTTACGCCTTTAAATACAGGTCTTAATCCCGATAGCAGGGAATATAATGATACGCTATGGATACAACGAAACAATCTTGACCTGGACCTTGATGTGCTTACTAAAATTAAAAACTTAAGAAATTTATCCACCGCTCCTATCAATGCCCTGTACTCGCAATTACAGTCTAACGGTCAAACTTACTCGATAATAGGAAATCCGAATTTGGGCCAGGTAACCGGTATTTTAATGGGTGTAAAAACTGTGAACGGTGGATCGGCTTGCGGAGAACTTTGGTTTAATGAATTGCGCCTGTCTTCTCTCGACGAAAAGGGAGGCTGGGCATCATTGGCCCGTGTGGATGCCAATCTCGCTGACCTTGGAACAATTTCCCTTTCTGCCAACACACATAGCCATGGCTTTGGCACACTTGAGCAACGGGTGGGTGAAAGATATAAAGATTATTTTTTACAGCTTGATGCCGCAGCCAACCTTGAACTTGGTAAATTGTTGCCAAAGAAAGCTGCATTATCGATTCCTTTTTATGCAAGTTATTCAAAAGCGGTAAGCACCCCCCAATATGACCCGTTAGACCAGGATATTACCTTAAAACAAAAGCTTAGCCAGGCGCCAAAACGGGAAAGAGATTCTATAAGAAGCGATGCGGTGGATTTTACTTCCACGAAAACCATCAGCTTTACAAACGTTCATAAAAACAGAACCAGCAATAAAAAACCGAAACCATGGGACATCGAAAATGTTGACCTTAGTTATTCTTATACAAAAACTGAAGCGCATAATCCGCTGATTGAATATGATAATGTAACTAAGCAAAGAGCCGGAGTTGGGTACAATTTTACTCCCCAGCCAAAATATTTTGAACCTTTTAAAAAGTTATTCAAGAAAACTAAAACACATTGGTTCGACCTTATAAAAGATTTTAATATTAATCCACTTCCTTCACAGTTTAGTTTCAGAGCGGATATATTCAGGCAATTTGGTGTAATAAAACCAAGAAGTATCGGGGGAGAAAAATATGTAATTCCTGAAACGTTTGATAAGTATTTTACTTTCGACAGAAATTATATTGTAAGATGGGATATTACCCATTCTTTCAACATTGATTATTCCGCCCTTAATAATGCAAGAATTGATGAGCCGTATGGCAGACTGAATACAAAAGCAAAGCAGGATACGGTAAGGAGAAACTTCTTTGCCGGTGGTCGCAATACTGTATTTACCCAGACAATTAATTTTTCTTATAACGTACCACTCAATAAATTTCCATTAACGGATTGGACTACTTTACGCCTGGGCTATACAGCCAATTATCAATGGATTGGAGCATCAAGGCTTGCAGTAAATCTTGGTAATTTTTTAGAAAACGGGCAACAGGAAGAAGCAAATCTCCAGCTCGATTTTACAAGACTTTACAGCAAATCGAAATGGTTAAGAGCAATTGACCAACCCAGGCAGAAGACAGAAAGAGATACATCTGCCTCAAAAAAACCTAATCCAAAAACCCAGTTGGCACCTAAGCCAAATAACAATACCTTACCTGAAGTAAATGGCCCAGCAAGAGTTTTAGGCAAATTATTGACCAGTATAAAATCAATTAATGCAACAGTTTCTCAAAATAGTCATACAAGATTACCGGGCTATACAGACAGTACACAAATTTTAGGTGAAAATTTCAGAAGTATGGCGCCAGGATTTGATTTCATTTTGGGAAGACAACCTGATACCAACTGGCTGAACAAAGCTGCCCGAAAGGGATTGATTACAAGAGATTCTACTTTTAACGATTTATTTGTTCAGAGTTTTGATCAAAAAATTTCAGCTTCCGCACAGCTTGAGCCGGTAAGGGATTTGACTATAGATGTAAATATTGATAAAACATTTTCAAAAAATTTCTCAGAGACATTTAAGGATACAACCGGAACGGGTAACCATTTTTCTCACCTAAGTCCTTACGTACAGGGCGGATTTAGCGTTAGTTATATTGCGTTTAATACACTTTTTGGGAAATATGATCCTAACCAAATATCTTCCACTTTTCTAAAGTTCCAGGATTACCGGCAGATATTATCAAAACGGTTGGGTCAGCAAAATACCTATAATAAATTAGCAGGTAACCCCATCTCCAATGATGGATATGCATTGGGCTATGGACGGTATGCAGTAGATGTATTAGTTCCTTCATTTATTGCTGCTTATACTGGCCAGGATCCTTTAAAAGTTTCGTTAGTAAGACAAAATAATTCCAATATAAAATCCAATCCTTTCAGGGATATTTTGCCCAAACCTAACTGGAGAATTACTTTTAACGGCTTAAGCCGCGTACCCGGACTGGACAAAATATTTACTAATTTCTCCTTAACGCATGCTTATAATGCAAGCCTTGGCATGAATAGTTTTACTTCGGCACTCTACTACCAGGACGTTTCGAGATATGGTTATCCTTCATTTATTGATACCACTGCTGGTAATAATAACTACATACCATTCTTTTTAATTCCAAATATCACCATACAGGAACAGTTTGCTCCTTTACTGGGTATTGATATGACTTTTACCAACCAACTCAGCCTGAAATTTGAATATCTAAAACAGCGGCAACTGAGTCTCAGTCTTATTGACTACCAGTTGAGCGAAGTACGCTCTACTCAATATACTTTTGGCGGTGGATTCCGTAAGAAAGGTTTGAAACTTCCTTTTAAAGTACCGTTTGCGAAAAAAGACAGTAAGAAGCTGGACAACGAGATGAACTTCAGGCTAGATTTTTCTGTAAGAGATAATGTCACTTCTAATAGCCGGCTCGACCAGAACAGTGCTTTTGCAACGAATGGTAGTAAAGAAATTACTATCAGTCCGACCATAGATTATTATATCAGCAACCGCATAAATGTAAAATTATATTTTGATCAGCGTCGGGTAAATCCATATATCTCATCATCGCCTCCAACGGTTGATACACGGGCCGGAGTCCAGGTAAGAATTTCGCTAAGTCAATAGATTAATCATTTGTTCTTATTCAGGTAATCATTCGTTCGGCGTAAGAGTAATAAGCCGTTGCGATAAACAAGATCTTTAATGCCTTTTCGCCTTTGAAACATTTGAAGTATCTGCATAAAAAACCCGGAGTTAATCACGCTCCGGGTTAAGTTATCAACAAGCATACAAAAAAACTATTTTACTTTCTTCAGCATCATAATATATCCGCACACATTTTTCTTTTTTAATTTGTTTACCTGCACCGGTTTTATCATGTGGTATTCTGTAAATTTAGGAATATAAGAGTAACTTATAATGTTGGCCATCTTATCCTGCGCATAATGTTTTACATATACTACCTGTTTTTCATTGTAGTCGTACATTCTTACTTCATATAATTTTGAACTAAGATCGCCAATAAAAACAAACTGGTACCAGCTTCCCTGCGTTAATGGTACGATCACGGGCATTTCGTATTCGCTTTCCATCATCATCGTTGCTTCTTTAACTACTATAAATCCCTGTTTATAAAAACTTTCTTTTAAGCTATCCGCTTCTTTTTTAAGTGTAGAGTCGAAACAGGAAACCTGCCGGATAACATCCTGACTATAAACTGAAAATTGAAATGCCAAACATACCAAAATTAATACGTGAATTTTCAAAAGGTTTTTCATGCAGGTACAAGGAGATTGAATGAACAATGTTACAAAAAATAGCTGGCTTTTTAAAGTGAACAGCCTCTTTTCTTAGCTTAAAAAGAAGTGAATTGTCTACTTTTTAACCTAATCTTCCCTTTCTTAACGATTTAGTAGAAAATTTGTTGCAGTAACTACAAATTCTTAAGTAAAAAAATACCATTTGCCTGCGCCACGGGTGTAATCTCCAGTTCGTTAATACAAACATTTGCAGGAAGAGAAGCGCAGTAAAAGATAGCTTGTGCAATATCGGTTCCGGTTAGCGGGGTAAATCCTTCATAAACTTTTGCAGCTTTGGCCGAATCGCCATTAAACCGCACCGTACTAAACTCAGTTTCTACAGCACCCGGCTTAATATTAGTTACCTTAATAGAATGTTGTAACAGGTCAATTCTCATGGCCCTGCTAATTACTTCCACCGCGGTTTTACTGGCGCAATAGACATTTCCCTTTTCATACACATCATCCCCTGCAACAGATCCAAGATTAATTATGTGCCCCTGGTTTCGCGCAACCATAAATGGTAAAATTGCTTTACTCACATACAGTAAACCATTTACATTGGTTTGTAACATCGTATCCCAATCATCGAGTGATGCTTCGTCAAAGAAATCTCTGCCAAGCGCCAGCCCTGCATTATTAATCAAGATATCAACACTTTTCCATTTGTCGGGAAAAGAATTGATGCAGTCAAAAACTTCTTTTTTGCTTTGCACATCAAAAGCGGCTATCAGAACTTCAATTTTATATTGACTCTCCAACGATAATTTTAATTCAATCAACCGCTCTTCCCTTCGTCCGTTTATAATAATGTTATCTCCCGCCGCTGCAAATTTTTCGGCACATGCTTTACCGATTCCTGAAGTAGTTCCTGTAATAAAAACAACACGATTCATTAAATATGTTTAAGGTTAATTCACTAAAATTATTTAAAAATATTTTGCGTAGGAAAATGAAAACCTGTTAAATTAAAATTAGCTCCTGGGGAGAAGATATAATTGTCAACTGTTCTGTGATTTTTTTATATAAAAAGTTTTCCTGTTCCATCATTTTAAAATGGGCAATAAGATGGTTGTAAAATCCCGCGGAGTTAAGAATAAAAATTTTTTTATCATGAATATTCAGTTGATTCCAGGTAAGCATTTCAAAAAGTTCATCCATCGTTCCATATCCGCCGGGCAAAACCAATGCCGCGTCTGCTTTTGCATACAGCATTTTTTTTCTTTCATGCATATCTTCTGTTTCATGCATTTCAGAAATTCCGGCATGGCTATGTTCAATACCATTTAAAAGTTTTGGAATTACTCCTATTACTCTCCCTCCTTTTTCGAGAACACCATTGGCAACGGCGCCCATAATTCCTTTATTACTTCCGCCATAAATCAGTGTAATATTTTTTTGAGCGAGCAGGTACCCTAATTCCTTTGCATGCTCACAAAACAACGGATTATTTCCTTCTTTTGAACCACAAAAAACGGCCAAAGATGTTATTGCCATATTTTTATTTATCTTGAATAAATTTCAAAATAAAAACTTTTAAAACCTAATTTTCTTTTATATAAAAACTCCTGCCTGTCGGCAGACTTTCAATCACGCTTATGTCTCCTGTTGTTTTACTTTCTTTCATCATCGGCTATTTTTTAATGCTTATTGTAGTCTCTTATCTCACGTCCAGAAAATCATCGGATAACGCTACTTTTTTTATTGCGAACCGTTCTTCCAGATGGTATCTTGTTGCGTTTGGAATGATAGGTACCGCACTGAGTGGCGTAACTTTTATTTCTGTTCCCGGCGAGGTTGGAAACCTTGCTGGTTCGCAGTTCAGGTACTTCCAATTTGTATTAGGTAACGCCGTTGGCTACTTTGTTGTTGCAGGAATTTTATTACCTCTTTATTATAAAATGCACCTGATTTCAATTTACGAAGTAATAGAACGAACCTTAGGAAAAGTGAGCCATAAAACTGCGGCAGCAATTTTTTTGATTTCAAGAACTATTGGTTCAGCATTCAGGCTCTATTTGGTGGCAATAGTTTTGCAGCGTTTTATTTTCGATGAAATGGGCGTTCCATTTTGGTTAACAATTGTTATCTGTTTATTGCTAATATGGGGATATACTTTCAGAGGCGGATTAAAAACAATTATCATTACTGATTCACTTCAAACTTTTTTCTTAGTAACCTCAGTGTTTCTTTCCATTTATTTTATTTGCAACAGTTTGCATTTAAACATTGGCGAGGCATTTAAAACGGTTAAAGAAAGCAACTATTCAAAAATATTTTTTACTGAGCATTTTTCTACAAACAAATTCCATTTCACCAAGCAATTTTTAGGAGGAATATTTGTAACGATCGGAATGTTTGGCCTCGACCAGGACTTGATGCAAAAGAACCTGAGTTGCAAGAACTTAAAAGAATCGCAGAAGAATATGCTCACATTTACTTTTGTATTTGTGCTCATCAACTTGTTTTTTTTAAGTGTGGGAGCTTTACTATATATCTATGCGAAGAAAATGGGAATTGCCATTCCTTTGGACACTGTTACCCACCAGCCAAGGACAGATTATTTATTTCCTGAAATTGCTTTAAATCATTTTAAAGGAGTACCCGCCGTTGTATTTATGCTGGGGCTTACCGCTGCAACCTTTGCCACCACTGACTCCGGGCTTACTGCCTTAACTACTTCTTTTTGTATTGATTTTTTGAATTTTGATAAAAATAAAAATCAAAGTGAAAAACAAATGGTTAGAAAAAGAACTTATGTGCATGTATTTTTTTCTATACTTATATTACTTGTTATCTTATTATTTAATGCCGTAAATGACGCCTCAGTTGTAAGTGCAATTTTTAAAGTGGCTACTTATACTTACGGGCCTCTTATTGGTTTATTTGCTTTTTCGTTGTATGCCAAAAAAAGAAACGTACTGGATAAAGCAACCCCTGTTATATGTATTTTAGCTCCGTTAGCATGTTTTTTTATTGATAAATATTCAACTGTTTTATTTAACGGGTATGTATTTGCCGAAGAACTGATTATTGTAAATGGATTGCTTACTTTCCTGGGGCTTTTATTAATTTCTAAAAAGAAGGCATTGTAAAATTCTCAGACAGAATGGAAATAATAAATACCGAAGCTGAAGATTACGCAGCAAGATTTACAACACCTACAGATAGTTTATTGCAGGAGATTGAAAAATATACAATAAAAAATCATCCTCACGCAAACATGCTGAGCGGGCCCATACAAGGGAAACTGCTTGAAATGATGAGCATGATGATTAAGCCAAAAAGAATTTTGGAAATAGGCACATTCATGGGTTACAGCGCTTTATGCCTTGTAAAAGGACTTTCTGCCGATGGCCAATTACATACAATTGATATAAGAAAAGAAGACGCCGATATTGCCCGAAATTATTTTAGCAAATCGTTATATACCAAACAAATAATTTTACACGTAGGAAATGCGTTGGATATAATTCCAACCTTAAATGAAACCTGGGACTTAATATTTATTGATGCTGACAAGGTAAATTATATTAATTATTACGAATTAACTTTGCCGTTGCTGAAAAAAGAAGGATTTATATTGGCTGATAATGTGTTGTTTCATGGAGAAGTGCTCGAAGAAAATATTACCGGGAAAAATGCAAAGGCCATTCACGCTTTTAACGAGCACGTGGAAAAAGATAACAGAATACAGCATGTACTGTTGACCGTTAGAGATGGACTGATGCTTATTCAGAAAAAGTAAAATAAATTTGGTTGTCTTTAATTAAAAGACAATCCTCATCACATTTTTTAATGAAAAAATTAATCTTATTACTAATAATTTCCTTTTCCCTTTCGCAAATACTTTGTGCGCAATACATGACGGTGGCTGAATATGTTGCAACCTATAAGGATATTGCTATAAGCGAAATGAAACGCATGGGCGTACCAGCCGCTATTTCACTGGCGCAGGGAATTTTAGAAACGGAAAACGGCAACAGCGATCTGGTAAAGAAATCAAATAATCATTTTGGTATTAAGTGCAAAAGCACCTGGACTGCAGAAACCGTTAGTCATGATGATGATGCGCCCGGCGAATGTTTCAGGGCTTATAAAAATGCAGAAGATTCTTACCGGGACCATTCCAATTTTTTAAGAAGCAGCGACAGGTACGCCTTTCTTTTTAAGTTTGATCCCCGCGATTATAAAGCGTGGGCTTATGGATTACGGAAAGCTGGTTATGCAACCAATCCTAAGTATCCACAAATTCTTATAAAAAATATTGAAGACAATAATTTAGAGCAATACACTTTGGAAGGAATTGGTGAAGTTCCTGTTTTCGATGCATCAAAATATAACAATGACCCGGAAGATAAGAGTGTAAATGATGTATTAAAATCAACGGGGCAAAATGATGCTGAGGATAATCTTTCAGAACCTACTAAACTCACCATAAATGGAAGCAAGGCTTTGTTTGTTCCCAAAGGAACTTCATTACTTGCCATCGCCTCTCAGAATAATATCAATCTAAGTCGCTTACTCGAAATAAATGATTTACAAAAAGACGGTTTGCTCGATAAGGATCAATATATTTTTCTTGAAAAAAAACAAAAAGAAGGCGACCGGGATTATTACATAGCCCAGCAAAATGAGACCTTGTATGATATAGCACAAAAAAACGGGATCATCCTACAAAACCTTTATAATTATAATAATATTACGTCCGCAGATAATATTTATCCAGGCACTAAAATTCTGCTTCGGCCACCGTTAGTAACGGAAGATTTAAATAAGAATAAGTCAGAAACAAATGCGTCTCCTCCTTCATTAACCGAATCGAGAACCCACGAAGTGCAACCGAAAGAAAGCCTTTACGCCATTTCAAAAAAATATGGCGTGTCGGTAACCCAACTTAAAGAATGGAATAATTTAAAAGATAATAATCTCCAAGCCGGACAGCAACTCATCATTTCAAAATAACTTATGCCTTTTATTAAAGTACATGATAAAGAATTTATACCTTATTTAAGCGCAGACGAAATTGAGCAACAGGTTAAAAGAGTTGCCTCGGAAATTAACCGGGATTATGAGGGAAAGAAACCTTTGTTTATCGCCATTTTAAATGGCGCTTTTATTTTTGCAGCTGATCTTTTTAAACATATTACTATTGAAGCTGAAATAAGTTTTATAAAACTTGCTTCTTATAAAGGAATAAAAACTTCAGGTCATGTTATCACCGCTATAGGCCTTGATGCTGACCTTCATAAAAGAGAAGTAATTATTATTGAAGATATTGTTGATACCGGCAAAACATTATATCACTTTTTGCCTCAATTAGAACATCAAAACCCAACCTCTTTAAAAATTGCTTCACTTTTGCATAAGCCTGATGCTTTACAACATCCATTGAAAATCGATTATTTGGGCTTTAATATCCCCAATAAATTCGTGATAGGTTATGGATTGGACTATGATGGTTTGGGGCGAAATATTAAAGAGATATACCAATTAGTTGAATAGAATTTAACGTTCATTTTTTTAGAAGATTTTGCGGCTTTGATGATAAGCATATATCTTACAAAATAAACAACCCTTTGCCAAAAGTAATTTTTACTTTTTTCTTTTTAGCCCTGGTTTGCCACACTACTGCACAACATTATATCAGGGGCGATGTAAAGGATGAAAAAAATCAGCCATTACAGAATGTAAAAATTTATATGCCGGCCACCCGCTCATTATTTTATAGTGGTATTACCGGTGGTTTTGGTATTCCCAGTTCGCGTTTATACGACTCCCTTATTTTTTCTGCAGAAGGCTATGAAACAAGAGCATTAAAAATTAGAACCGATGCATACCAGGAGATAACATTGAAAATGCTGACAACCTCCGTTAGTACGCAAAAACAAAAGCTGGTTTCTCTCACAATCGGCTCCGAAGGACACTTGTACCCTACTGCATATTATGATAATGAAAGCTACAGCAGCATTATTGAAAATGATTTTATAAAAGCAGGCAATAACCATACTACTGCTTTTGCGATGCGTATTGATAAGGCATCTTACAGCAACGTACGAAGATTTATTAACCAGGATAGCAAAGTTCCGCCGGATGCAGTTCGCATAGACGAAATGCTCAATTACTTTAATTTTAATTATAAAGAACCGGATGGTAAAAATGTTTTCCGGATAGAATCGCAGGTAACCGATTGCCCGTGGAACAACCAGCATCAACTTTTATTTCTCAATCTTTCAGGCAGGAAACTCAATCTCGATAAAGTTCCCCCTTCTAATCTTGTTTTTTTGATAGATGTTTCTGGTAGTATGGATCTTCCAAACCGGTTGCCTTTATTAAAAGAAGCGTTTCGGTTACTGGTAAATAATCTCAGGCAAAAAGATACGGTTTCAATTGTAACGTATGGGGGAACGGTAGGTGTATTGTTACAACCAACAAGTGGCGATCAAAAAGAAAAAATTACCAAAGCAATTGAACAGCTTGTTGCCTCTGGCGATACACCGGGAGAAGCTGCCATACGTTCGGCCTATAAACTTGCTGAGTCTACATTTATAAAAGGCGGAAACAATCGCATTATCCTTGCAACAGATGGAGATTTTAATATTGGGCAAACGACTGAAAAAGAATTGGAGGAATTAATAACTAAAGAACGACAGACGGGAGTTTACCTCACTTGCCTTGGCGTGGGAATGGGAAATTATAAAGATTCAAAAATTGAAATATTGGCCAAAAAAGGAAATGGAAACTTTGCCTATTTAGATGATATAAGGGAGGCTGAAAAAGTATTGGTTACTGAATTTACACAAACGCTTTATTCAATTGCTAACGATGTGCACCTAACGGTAAATTTTAATGCTGATGTGGTAAAAGAATACAGGCTCATTGGGTATGATAACAAACGGAATGTACTTGCCGAAAAAGGCGATGAACTAGAGGGTGGTGAAATAGGAGCAGGCACAGGCAATACAGCCGTATTTGAAATAGTGCCTGAAAATAAGGACAGCATTAAACCCCTTAAACCGTATTTTGCAAATGTTACCTTGCATTACAGGTTACCTGCAGATACCACAGGAGTCTTCATTACGCATATCTGTTCACAAAATTATCTGCCTTTTGATTCAATATCGAACAGCCTTAAATTTGCATCCGCCGTTACCATGTTTGGATTAAAATTGCGTGAATCGCAATACATACCCGACATTGAATGGGATGATATCAAAAATATTGCCGTGTCATCGGCCAAGCCCGGCGATTATCTTGAAAATGAACTTACCAGTTTAATCGATAAATGCAAAGTGATTTATTACGAGAAGAAAAAGAAGAGAAAGCGAAAGGAATAATTTTTTTAGCTAAATGTTTCTCTTATTTTTTCCCAGAAACTTTTATCATTTTTATCTGGCTTGGGTTTGAAATTTTCGCTTTGCATCATTTTATCCAGCGATTGCTTTTCTTCGGCCGAAACAACTTGTGGCGTCCATACATTAACGTGAATAAGCTGGTCGCCTTTTTCATGCGAATTTATTGAGGGAAAACCCTTGCCTTTAAGGCGGAAAATTTTTCCGCTCTGTGTGCCGGGAGGAATTTTAATCTTTGCCCTTCCATCTATAGTCGGCACTTCTGCATTGGTTCCAAAAACCGCATCGGGAAATGAAATATATAAATCGAAAGCCACATTCAGCCCTTCTTTGTGCAACTGGGGATGTGCTTCTTCTTCTATCAAAATAATAAGGTCGCCCGGGCCGCCACCGCGCTCACCCATGTTTCCCTTTCCGCTCATGCTTAGCTGCATGCCTTCCTGGACACCAGCAGGAATTTCTAACGTAACAGTTTCTTCACCATACATTCTTCCTTCCCCTTTGCAGGTAGTGCATTTGCTGGTAATTACAGAGCCTTCGCCATTGCAGGTAGGGCAGGTAGTTACCGTTTGCATTTGTCCTAAAAAAGTATTTTGCACCCGGCGCACCTGGCCATTTCCACCACAGGTACTGCAGGTTTGCATACTATTCTTATCCTTTGCCCCGGAACCGCCGCAGGTGTTGCAGGCAATGTATTTTTTCACTTTTATAGTTTTGCTGGCACCCTTGGCTATCTCTTCATAATTCACTTTAATTTTTACCCTCAGGTTGCTTCCCCTCGTTCCTTTGCTTCTGCCTCCTGAGCGACCGCTGCTCCTGCCGCCCCCGCCAAAAAAACCACCAAAAACATCTTCGCCAAAGATATCACCGAATTGGCTGAAGATATCGTCCATGTTCATGCCTTGCCCTGAAAAGCCGCCACCACCGCCACGACCGGAGCTGAAGGCGCTGTGGCCAAACCTGTCATATTGTGCTCTTTTATCAGGATCGCTCAATACTTCATAGGCTTCCGCAGCTTCTTTAAATTTATCTTCAGCGGTATGATCACCGGGGTTCCTGTCCGGGTGATGTTGCATAGCCACTTTGCGATAAGCTTTTTTAATTTCATCCGCTGCGGCGGATTTGCTTACGCCTAGAATTTCGTAGTAATCTCTTTTTGAAGCCATTGAACTTACCATACAATTTATTGTGAACTGCTTAAAACAAAACCATCAACCGTTGCAGTTACCGGCTGATGGTGCTTTAGTCAGGAACTTTTATTTTCCTATAACGACTTTGGCAAATCGTATCAATTTATCATTGAGGTAATACCCTTTCTCAATTTCATCAACCACCTTACCTTTTAAATTTTTATCATCAACAGGTATCTCTGTAATAGCTTCGTGTTTTTCCACATCAAAATCGGTATGAAGACTTTCCATTGCTTTAAGGCCTTGCGCCTGCAAAGTTTTCCTAAGCTTATTAAATACTAATTGTACACCCTCCTTAATTTGCTCCGCATCATCTGTTTGCTGCAATTGCTTTTCAGCACGGTCGCAATCATCTAACACCTGCAGCATTGAAACGATCACTTCTCTTCCCGCCGTTTGAATCAATTCAATACGTTCTTTAGAAGTACGTCTTTTATAATTATCAAACTCAGCAAATAAGCGCACGTATTTATCTTTCTGCTCTTCCAGTTCTTCCCTGAGTTTTTGTTTTGTTTCATCGGGAACCAGGGGTTCAGCAACATCTTCCAGATCAATATTATTATTTTCATCTGTCGAAAAATCCTGTGCTTCTACCTGATTTTCCATTTCAGTGTTTTCTTTATGCTTTTTATTTTTGTCCATTTTTTAAAAATTGGCTGCAAAGGTAGCATTGTCAAACTTTTTGCCAATAATAAATATTAGACAAATTGACACAGGAACTCTTAAAGAAAAGAAAAAATTGCTGTTATTCGAGTCGATATGCAGCGAAAAATTTTTAAGCGTACCTTATTATTTATAATATTCTTTTTATAAAGTTTGGTAATTTTAGTAACGATTTATTATATGGAAACTTACGGTAAAATATTACTGATTGCTATGCCTGTTTTCCTGGCTTTGGTTCTACTAGAAAAATGGTATGGCTGGTACAAGGGGAAAGATACCGTGCGGCAAATGGATATGATTTCCAGCCTCAGTTCCGGCATTACCAATGTAACCAAAGATGTACTGGGCCTCAGCGTAGTAATTATTAGTTACGAATGGCTCGTTAATAAAATTGCAGTCATTCATCTTACGCCTGTCGTTTGGGTATATGTCGCTGCTTTTATTGCCTTAGATTTTGCGGGCTATTGGGTACATCGCATTGAACACCGATTCAATATTTTCTGGAACTTACATATTATTCACCACAGCAGCGAGGAGTTTAACCTTGCCTGTGCACTTAGGCAAAGCATTGCTGAAATAGTGAAAGTATTTACCGTTTTTTTAATTCCCGCTGCATTACTGGGCGTTCCAGCAAAAGTAATTGCAATTGTGGCGCCCATCCAGTTATTTGCACAGTTCTGGTATCATACCCAACATATAAATAAGATGGGCTGGCTGGAAAAGGTTATTGTAACTCCATCGCATCATCGGGTACACCATGCAATAAATAAAGAATATATTGATAAAAATTTTTCCCAGATTTTTATTATATGGGATAAATTATTTGGCACCTTCCAGCAGGAATTACAAGGTGTCCCACCAGTGTACGGTATTACACGGCCTGCAAGAACATGGAATCCGATAAAAATAAATTTCATTCATGCATGGCTTTTAATAAAAGATGCGTGGCATACAAAAGGATGGAAGGATAAGTTTAAAATTTGGCTGATGCCAACCGGTTGGAGGCCCGCTGACGTTGCTGAAAAATTTCCTGTTTATAAAATCGACAATGTTTACCATTTCGAAAAATATGCTCCCGAATCTTCAAATGAGTTGGTAGTTTGGTCGTGGACACAATTAACGATATTGCTGATTGCAACGAGTTATCTTTTTGCAAATATTGCCGCCATCGGTTCACCGGGATTCTTCGTGTACGGCCTTTTTATTTTCCTGAGTGTTTATTCATTTACAGAACTTATGGACCGCAAGCGATTTGCACTTTTATGGGAAATTTTAAAAAATATCCTGGGTGTCTTTATTATTTATAAAACAGGTGGATGGTTTTCAAATTCTCCATCCGTTATACAACTTAATATACCCATTTTATCTTGGCTGCTATTATCCACCTTCATAACTGCATGGTTTGTTTTTATTGAATTTAAACCAGCAAAAGCTCCGCGTTTTTTTATCACTCAAAACGATTAGTTAAAGAATAGTTATAAGTAAATTATCCCTTTCACTTTCATACTTTTTGACGTCTAATAAAAAGAAAATAAAAAACACTTTTAGTATGAAAACATTATTAATATTATTAGTATCAACTGGCCTTGCATTTGGCGCTTCTGCGCAGGTAAGAGTTGATCATGATCGTGACGGTTATCATCATAGCTACAGGCCAGGAACAAGAATAATTGTTTCACCTTCAGTTGGATTCGGCTGGGGTTACGGCGCTCCGTATCCGTATTATGGTTATCCCGGCTACGGCTACCCGTTTGGTTATCCCTATGATTATCCCGCCCCGTATGAGTATAGAGGAACGCCTTACAAATTAGCTTTGCAAATTCAATCTATTAAGCTTGACTATAAAAATCAAATAAGAGACGCAAGGCACAATAAAAGTATGAGCCATACGCAAAGAAGAGAAGAAATTCGCAGGCTCAAAACTGAGCGGGACCAGGCAATCATTAGTGCCCAACAAAATTTCAGGTATGGGAACAGTAATAACCGTAACTATGACCGAAATAATAACCAGGAATAAAATACAATTGCCACATAAAGGCCAGTAATGATTGAAAGAGTAAATACAAGTAAACATGCATGCGATTGCCTATGCGTGTTTACTTTTTTTATAACAGTTGGTTTTGTAAAAGATCCTCAAAAGAATCTCTCCGCCGGATGAGCGTTGCTTTCCCTTCCTTAATTAAAACCTCACCCGGCTTAAAACGTGAGTTAAAATTGGATGACATTTCAAATCCATAGGCACCTGCATTATAAAAAACGAGGTAATCACCTTCTGTTATTTCGCTGATTTTTCTATCCCAGGCAAATGTATCTGTTTCACAAATATTACCTACGATTGAATATTTTTTTTCAGGTCCGTTTTCATTACTTATGTTTTCAATTCGATGATAGGAATTGTAAAACATTGGACGTATTAAATGATTGAATCCACTGTTGACGCTTGCAAAAGTTGTGGCTGAGGTTTTTTTAATTACGTTTACTTGGGTAACTAAATATCCTGAAGCGCTTACCAAAAATTTTCCCGGCTCAAACCATACCTGCAAATGTCTATTACCAGGATTAGGATGGTTAGCAAACGCTTCACTTACCTTTTGTGCAAGTGCATTAATATCTGTTTCAGTATCACCTTCTTTATAAGGCACTTTAAAACCTCCGCCCAAATCAACAAATTCCAGTTCTTTAAAATGAGGAATTATATCAAACAAAACTTCTATGCCTTTTACAAACACATCCACATCGTCAATGTCGCTCCCGGTATGTATTTGCAAACCACGGATAAATAAATTATACTTATGAACAACCGACAATATTTGTTCAATCTGGTCTACCGGGATACCGAATTTGCTTTTATCATGCCCTGTGGAGATCTTTAAATTTCCACCTGCTAAAATATTAGGCCGAAGGCGAATACCTACCGGGTAAGCATGCCCGTATTTTTCACCGAACTTTTCAAGATTGGAAAGACTATCGATATTGATATTTACACCCAGACTTTTAGCTTCATCAATTTCGTCGAATGCAATACCATTGGAGGTATATAAAATTCTTTCGGGTGTAAAACCTGCATACAAGGCCAGTTTCACTTCATTAATTGAACTACAGTCAATATTGGCGCCTATAGATTTTATGTATCGCAGAATATTAATATTGGTTAATGCTTTGCAGGCATAAAAAAATTTTACATCTGTATTCTTAAATGCATTTATAAGCTTTGAATACTGCTCAGCAATTTTTTCTGCATGATAAACATATACGGGAGTCCCAAATTCTTCAGCTATAGATAAAAGTTGTTTATGAGATAAAACCTGCGGCATAATGGTAATGTGATGTTGTGTTAATCAGCCAATGAACTAATTAAACAATTATTTTATTAATATTTATTCAGGAATGGTATCGTTGATATCCACCACTTCACTTGTTTCCTCTTCAGCCTGTAAAAATTCTTCCGGGTTTTCTTGTGAGGATATTTCAAATTGTATCTCTTCAACTTTTGTTGCTTCAATAATTTCCTGGTTAAGTACCTCTTTTATTTTGGGAAGATCTTCCGGGCTGTTAATGCCAAAATAATCCATAAAGGATTTGGAAGTAGCATATATTAAGGGCTTCCCGGGAGAGTTTTCATTTCTTCCTACAATAACAATTAAATCTTTTTCAAGCAGTTTTTGTATAGCATAATCACAATTAACGCCCCGTATTATTTCTATTTCCGACTTGGTAACGGGTTGCTTATAGGCAACAATAGAGAGCGTTTCAAGAGATGCAACTGATAATTTCTTTAGAAATCTATCCCCGTTAAGTTGGGCAATCGTTTTATGAAATTCCTTTTTAGTTAAAAACTGGAAACCGCCACCGCTTTCTACCACTTCAAAAGGATAGAATTCTGATTCATATTTTTCTTTAATGGCTTTTATCGCGGCTTCAACCTGGTCTGGCGTTGCGCGGTCTTCAATAAAACCAAGTGCATTATTTATGTGCTCCACCAATTCATTTACGGGCAAAGGTTTTTCGCTTGCAAATATCAGTGCTTCAATATGTGGGATTATTACACTTAGATCCATACCCCAAACCCGATAGGGCTATATTTTTTCAATTTAAAATTCCCAATCCCGCGCCTGCGGCGAGGGTTAGGCGTTTATCCTTGCAATGCGGCTGCGCCACTTACTATTTCAGTAAGTTCTGTTGTAATGGCAGCCTGTCTTGCCCTATTGTAGCTTATTTTTAAATTCTTTAATAGTTCTTCTGCATTTTCTGTTGCCTTGTCCATAGCAGTCATACGTGCGCCATGCTCGCTGGCGTGTGCATCTAATATGGCTTTATACAACTGTGTATTCAATATTTTAGGCATCAGTTCCCTAATCAAAATATCTTTACCCGGCTCAAAAATGAAATCTGCTTTTGCTTCGCCTTTTTTCTTTTCAGATTTTTTTACCGGTAAAAATTGTTCAACAATAAACTTTTGTGTGGCGGCATTCTTAAATTCGCTATAAACAAGTTCAACTGCGTCTACCTCTCCTTTTTCAAAGGCATCCATTGCAAATTTTGCAACAGCAGCTACATGATCAAAATTTAGTTCAGCAAAAATGTGCCAATAATTATCAATAACTTTAAATTTATTCTTGGTAAAATGCTCATATCCCTTTTTGCCTAAGGGCAACATTTCGGCATTTCCCTGTGCGGCTAAATTTGCATATTTATCTTTTATAACCTGCTTCGCAAGCTTAATAAGATTGCTGTTGTAACCTCCGCATAATCCTCTGTCGCTTGTTATTACAATCACTAAAACCTTTTGAACCGGTCTTTCCACGGCAAGTGCCATGTTCACATCCCCTTCGGCGCTGCTAACGATATTGGAAAGCATTTCCTGCAATTTTTGGGCGTAAGGCCTCATTTGTATAATTGCATCCTGCGCCCTGCGCAATTTGGCAGCGCTGACCATTTTCATAGCTTTGGTTATCTGCTGGGTGCTCTTTACACTTTGAATACGGTTCCTAACTTCTTTTAATGCGCCACTCATATTTTTTGATTATGGGGTGCAAAGTTAAGTGAATGACTGTATAAAACCATGTGCAGCTTTATAGATTAATTAGCCATTGAAAAGAACGGTAATTTTAGATAATAATCCGTCTTTAACTAAAAAGCGCAAGTTCTTTACCTATAAAAAATAATTTTGAACACCAAAAAAGCCTCCGTAGAGGAGGCCGGTTTCTTGTGCTTTGCGTAGAAAATTTATTCCAGGCAAGTGTAGTGTGTGGTCTTATCAGCTAGATAATTTAAGAAGATGGATTAGGGAACTTTATAAAATTATTGTTATGCAATGGATAATATTAGCCGTAAACGGCATGTCAATAACCGTAAAAGATTTTTTTTGGCGCGGATTGTCGTTTTAACCTATTTTATTGCACTCTCTGGGCAAATGGCCGAATTCCTTCTTAAAAGCGCTTGAAAAATTACTCAGGTTCTGATATCCTATCATTACGCCTACTTCAGATACTGAATATTTCTTCATATTGAGGAGTTCTTTGGCCTTATGCATGCGGTTTTTCTGATAGTATTCGAATAACCCCATTCCATATGCTTTTTTAAAAGCATTTTTAAGTTTAGTCTCACTCATTAATGCTATTCGTGCAAGATTTTCAATTTTAGGAAAATCGGATGTATAATTTTCAAGAAGAATCCTTTCAATTTTTGCTACACTTTGAAAGTCTTTGATCGTGAGTGTTTTTGAAAAATCTGAAAGGTTTACCCGTAGCATATTTTCAAGAAACCCTTCTAAAAGGCGTAACACACGGGTATTCGTATATAGTAAAGGAGTAAAAGATTGAGAGCCACCGGCAAAAATTTCATTTAGCAACTTTTGCTCTTTTGCATTTAATAAATCCTTGAAAACATTTTGCTTCCTGAATAATTTGTAATTAGAACTATCGGTCTCCTGTATTTTTTCTCTTAACCAGTCCGCTGACAGCTGAAGGGTTAGGCCTTTTACTTTTGTGCCTTTACTCAATTCAACTTTCTGAGAAGTAAAGCTATTCGTCATTATTACTGCGCTAAATGTACTTTCATCTTCAATAGTTATTATCTCATCATCAATTGAAATAAAAAGTCTTTCAACATTAGTGTATTTATAAAAGTAAATTATAAGAGAGAATTTACTGACCGGCTGACGGTTAAGAATAAAATCAGTATTTAGATCATAATCAACTATGCGATAAGTAAGACCTGGCTCAATATTATGAACCTTAGCAAATCCGGAAGCAAAATTTTCAGGATATTCAATTTTATTATCGTCAGGTTTTATTTTTAAATGCCGGGAAAAGCCATTAAGCCACTCAATAAGGCCAGATGGTGAGGAAGAGTAATTTAAAGGAATATAATTTTTATCAAAGTTCATTCTACAGGTAGTACAATGCAAAAGCAAAAAAACAAATTTACAAAAACCTGTCAATAAATATCTTCCATAACTCAATCGCCAGCATCACTATTTACCCATACTCGTATTTAAACAATTAAAGTCTGCACCTCCGAATTGGATCCATGTTAATTGCAATAATAATCTTCGGCCAAAACAAGAATGACAAAAGTTTTATCATAATTTTGCCGCATTCAAATGCGATTGCATAAAAGAAAATATTTTATTGATGAAATTTAAGTGGTGGAAAATATTGTGTATCCTGTTATTATTTTTCACATTTACCTGGGGATTTTTAGTACCTGTACCGATTATTGGAAACTTACACCAAAGTATACGCAATTTTTTCTTCCATGTGCCCATGTGGTTTGGTCAAATCGTTCTATTATCTCTTTCGTTAAGCTATTCCATTGCGTACCTGCGTACCCAGAATCTTAAACACGATATTTATGCAGCCGAGTTTGCAAAAACAGGAATTGTTTTTGGTATTTTGGGCCTTGCTACAGGTTCCATTTGGGCGACGTATACATGGGGAGAGCCCTGGAGCAACGATCCAAAACAAATAGCTGCAGCAATAGCAGTATTAATCTATCTCGCCTACATGGTGTTGCGTAGCTCCATGAATGATATTGATAAGAGATCCCGCATCAGTGCAGTATATAACATTTTTGCTTACTTCATTTATATACCATTAATAATGATTTTACCGAGACTTGTTCAATCACTGCATCCCGGCGGAATGGAAGGAGCGAAAGGCGGTGGTAACCCGGCTCTTGGCGGGGATAACCTTACGCCGGAAATGGAAATGGTATTCTGGCCTGCAGTTATTGGCTGGGTGTTATTAGGAATATGGATCAGCAATCTTAAAATAAGATTGAACCTGCTTATAAATAAAAATTTAATTTGATGATCAAACCGCATTTATTTAAGCGTTTAAGCCTTTCCGTTATATTCTCATTTTTAGCCTGCCTGCTATTCGCACAATCCTCCACGGGATCCACAGCAAAAGATATGGATACAATGATGAGGAGTCATGATAAAATATACGTTGTAATGGCTGTGTGTATTATCATTCTTACTGTTCTTTTTTTATACCTTATAAGAATTGACATTAAAGTTTCGAAAAAAGAAAAGATTTTATAATTCCCATTGAATAATTATAAAACTTAGAATCGATAAAAAAATAATATTTTAAGTTTGATTCATTAATAAATTCTAAAAACATTTTATGTCATCTCCAGCAGGCTATAGTTTTTTTGAAAGCGTTGAAAGAAGTTTTGACAAAGCAGCCGTTTTTACTGATTGGGACCCCGGAATTTTGGAACAAATAAAACAATGCAATAGTGTTTATCAAATGCGTTTCCCTATAAAAAGAGAAAATGGAGACATAGTAACTATTGAAGCATATAGGGTTCAACATTCACATCATAAAACCCCATGCAAAGGCGGTATTCGTTTTAGTCTTGCAGTAAACCAGGATGAAGTAATGGCGCTTGCTGCACTTATGACCTATAAATGCGCAATTGTGAACGTACCTTTTGGCGGAGCTAAGGGTGGAATAAAAATTAATCCCCGTGGATATACACCATATGAGTTGGAAAAAATTACGCGCCGCTATACTGCCGAATTAATAAAGAAAAATTTCATTGGGCCAGGGACAGATGTTCCGGCTCCCGATTACGGAACCGGCGAGAGAGAAATGGCATGGATACTCGATACATATGTTGCAATGCATCCGGGAGAGATAGACGCAGCAGGATGCGTAACGGGGAAACCTGTAACTCAGGGCGGTGTAAGAGGAAGAAAAGAGGCCACCGGCCTCGGTGTATTTTATGGACTCAGCGAAGTATGTAATATGCCTTCAGTTATGGCTAAACTGGATTTGCCTATAGGAGTAAAAGGAAAACGCGTATGTGTGCAGGGGTTAGGCAATGTAGGTTATCATACAGCCTTGTTTTTTCAACAGGCGGGAGCCATAATTGTTGGCCTTGCAGAATACGAAGGCTCCATTTGGAATAATGATGGACTTGATGTGAACAAGGTTTTGACTCATCGTACAAAAACCGGTTCGATTCTCGATTTTCCGGGCTCTCAAAATTTTACGAAGAATACTGAAGCACTTGAAATGGAATGCGACATATTAATTCCTGCTGCGTTAGAAAATGTTATTAATGGTGAGAATGCCGCAAGAATAAAAGCGAAAATAATTGGAGAAGCAGCTAACGGTCCTCTCACTCCCGAAGCCGATGAAATTCTAAATTTGAAAGGAATTCTGGTTGTGCCTGACATGTACCTGAATGCCGGTGGTGTTACCGTTAGTTATTTTGAATGGCTTAAGAATTTGAGCCATGTCCGTTACGGTAGGCTTGAAAAAAGATTTACTGAAAATATGAATCATCATATACTTGGCCAACTTGAAGAACTAACGGGTAAAACGGTTACTTCGTTAGAAAGAGATTTTATTATGCATGGTGCAGATGAAATAGACCTTGTAAGAAGCGGGCTGGAAGAAACAATGATAACTGCAACCCGGGAAATTGTTGATATCTGGCAGAAAACTCCTGCTATCCCTGACATGCGAACAGCGGCTTATGTTTGTGCCATTAATAAAGTGGCAACATCTTACGCCGAATTAGGAATTTTCCCATAGATCGTTTACAGTTTTTAAATTTTAAGGTTCAATTTCATAATCAGGAAATTCATTTATTTGAAAAAACTGGCTACCAGTTTTTTCAAATCCAAGGCAGTAGCTCCCATTTGTTATTATCAAATATTTAGCAGGCAGTGTAATATGATACCTGAGAACCTGGTTTAATGTCTTGTCAGAAAGAGCCACCTTCATTTCTTTGCATTCAATTATCATGAATGGCTTAGCACTTCTACTATAGATAACAATATCGCAACGTTTTGATAATTCTCCCAGTTTGATTTCTTTTTCAACTGCTATTAATGATGCAGGATATTTTTTAGCTAACAGGTAATGTATCATGTTTTGGCGTACCCATTCTTCCGGGGTAAATTGCAACCATTTTTTTCTTATTACATCAAAAACTTCGTTTAGCCCTTCCCGTTGCCTTAATGTAACCCGTTGTTTTGGAAATTCAATTTTTATCATGCTGAGTTTTCGTTTCCTGCAAAATGATTACCGGTTTACCTGTAATCACCCGACGGAAATTGGCAAATTATATTTACAAATCTAAATCATCAATCTAAAATTGTATTTTTATTAATAGCAATAAACAACAAGCGGATTAAAAGAAATATGAAGACAAAAAAAGAAATTGTAAACAACTGGCTTCCCAGGTATACCGGCGAAAAACTGGAAAATTTTGGGGAATATATTCTTCTTACCAACTTTAGCAACTATGTAAAAATGTTTGCCGATATACATAAAGTAAAAATTGTAGGCACAGATAAGGCAATGCAATGCGCAACTGCAGACGATATTACCATTATTAATTTTGGCATGGGAAGCCCGGGTGCTGCTACTATTATGGATTTACTAAGTGCCATTAATCCCAAAGCAGTTTTATTTTTAGGCAAATGTGGCGGGTTAAAAAAGAGAAATAAAATAGGCGATCTCATTTTGCCGATTGCCGCGATAAGAGGAGAAGGAACCTCCAACGATTATTTTCCACCTGAAGTTCCGGCACTTCCGGCCTTTGCTTTGCAAAAGGCAATTTCAACAACTATTCGTGATCATGCTTTCGACTACTGGACCGGTACCGTTTATACCACTAACCGGAGAGTTTGGGAGCATGATGACGAACTTAAAGCCTACCTGGAAAAAATAAGGGCCTACGCTATTGACATGGAAACTGCAACCATTTTCACTGTTGGATTTTTTAATAAAATTCCAACTGGCGCCTTATTATTAGTTAGTGATTCGCCAATGGTTCCGGAGGGTGTGAAAACTGTAGAAAGTGATGCAAGTGTTACCGCACAATTTGTGGAACGACATTTAAAAATTGGAATTGATTCTCTGAAACAATTAATTAATGACGGCCTTACTGTGCGACACTTAAAGTTTTAATTATTCAGTATTTTTTTCAACATCCATTTCGCAGAATATTATTTCTTTAAAAGTTTAAAGTCTTGTGTATAATTTACTTTAATGACTTACCCACTTCTTGAGATAAAAAATTTAAGTATTGATTTTGTCACCGGCAATGAAAGCTTTTCCGCAGTAAAAAATATATCGTTTACTCTAAATAAAGGTGAAACTATTGCAATTGTTGGTGAATCAGGTTCAGGCAAGACCGTTAGTTCTTTATCCATATTACAGCTGCTGCCGTCCCCACCGGCTCAATATAAAAATGGAGCAATTCTTTTTTCAGAAGATGATAGGCAAGTTAATCTGCTTGACCTTGACGAAAAATATCTGCGAAAAATAAGAGGCAATAAAATTTCCATGATTTTCCAGGAACCAATGACGTCGCTCAACCCTGTTCAAACATGTGGCGGCCAGGTTATGGAAGCATTAATGCTACACGAACAGCTAAAACCAGGCGAAGCAAAGACTAGAACCATTGAACTTTTTAACCAGGTTAAATTACCAGATCCTGCGGGTATGCTTCATCGTTATCCTCATCAAATAAGTGGCGGGCAAAAGCAAAGAGTAATGATTGCTATGGCAATGAGTTGTAATCCTTCGGTACTTATTGCTGATGAACCAACCACTGCACTGGACGTAACTGTTCAAAAAACAATTTTACAACTTATTAAAGAGTTGCAGCAAAAGCACCAAATGGGTGTAATCTATATTACTCATGATCTTGCGCTTGTTTCTGAAATTGCAGATATGGTAATTGTAATGTATAAGGGAGAAATTGTTGAAACCAATACTACAAAAGAAATTTTTACAAACCCTAAACATCCCTATACAAAGGCATTAATAAATTGCAGGCCGTCCCCCGCCTCAAAAGGAAAAAGGCTTCCTGTCATAAGTGATTTCCTAAGTGAGTCATTTAAGCCGGATCAATTAAAAATAATTCATAAAGAAAATAAAAAGGAAGATTTTGAACCTGCAACCGACCTTTTGAAAGTTGAAAACCTTAAAGTCTATTTCCCGGTAAAAAAAAGTTTTACAGGTAAAATTCTTAAGGAATTTAAAGCCGTTGACGATGTTAGTTTTTCAATAAGAAAAGGGGAAATATTAGGATTGGTTGGCGAAAGCGGCTGCGGAAAAACTACTTTAGGAAGAGCATTAATAAGATTGATTGAACCGACATCAGGCAATATTTTTCTCAATAAAAAAAATATAGCGCACATACCTAAAGATGAACTAAGAAGGATGAGAAAAGATATTCAAATCATTTTCCAGGATCCGTATGGCTCACTGAATCCACGTATTACAATCGGTCAGGCCATTAATGAGCCGATGAAAATTCATGATATACTGCCAACTGAAAAACAACGCAAAGAAAAAATTATGGATCTGCTTAAAAAAGTGGATTTAAAGCCGGAGCACTTTAACCGTTATCCGCATGAATTCAGTGGCGGCCAGCGCCAACGCATTTGTATTGCAAGAGCTCTTGGCCTTAACCCTGAATTTATTATTTGTGATGAAAGTGTTTCAGCTCTTGACGTAAGTGTACAGGCCCAGGTGCTTAATTTATTAAATGACCTGAAAGAAGAACTTGGCTTTACCTGCATTTTTATTTCTCATGATCTTGGCGTGGTACATTATATAAGTAACCGGATTATGGTTATGAATAAAGGAAAGATTGAGGAAATTGGAGAGGCCGATGCAATATATTACCATCCTAAAAATGTGTATACCAAAAATTTAATTGCCTCGGTTCCCAAATTAAATTTTTAAAAATTAATTTCTATTTTATAAAAAAGTACTACCTTTGCGCACTTAAAAAATCATGCCGTAACATGATAAGTGGCCAGAATAAATTGGCACGTATCTCTGTAACAACAGTAATGGCATGTGACAATTAACTTTAAAATAATAATTGCACATGAAACTTAGTCAATTCAAATTTGACCTTCCTTTAAATCTTATTGCGCAAAATCCTACTAAACGAAGAGAAGATAGCAGGATGATGGTGATTGAAAGAAAAACAGGAAAAATTGAAAATAAACATTTCAGAGACATCCTGGATTATTTTGATGATAAAGATGTTTTTGTCGTAAACAACACGAAAGTTTTCCCCGCCCGCATGTACGGCCGTAAAGAAAAAACCGGCGCAAAAATCGAAGTCTTTCTTTTGAGAGAATTACATAAGCAGAACCGCCTATGGGATGTAATAGTTGATCCTGCAAGAAAAATCCGCGTTGGTAATAAATTATATTTTGGCGAAAGTGATGAACTGGTAGCAGAAGTAATTGACAATACTACCAGCCGCGGAAGAACGATACGTTTTTTATGGGATGGACCTGAGGATGAATTTAGAAAAATGCTCTATTTCATGGGTGAAACTCCTTTGCCGAAATACATCAAGCGTAAACCTGATGAAGAAGATAAAGAAAGGTACCAAACAGTTTATGCAAAGCATGAAGGAGCTGTAGCAGCGCCAACAGCCGGGCTTCATTTTAGCCCCGAGCTGATTAAACGCCTGGAAATAAAAGGGGTTCGTTTTGCCGAAGTTACCTTACATACAGGCTTAGGAACTTTCCGCCCCATTGAAGTGGAAGACCTAAGTAAGCATAAAATGGATGCGGAATATTATAACATAGACGAAGAAGCGTGCCGCATTGTGAACAAAGCAAAAGAAACCGGCAAGAGAATTTGTTCAATTGGAACTACAACAATGCGTGCTATGGAAACCTCTTTCACTGCACAAAAATTATTAAAGCCTTCTGAAGGATGGACAAACCATTTTATTCATCCTCCCTATACATTTAATATTGCAGATTCGTTAGTTACAAATTTTCATTTGCCTAAAACAAGCCTGCTCATTATGACATGCGCTTTTGCAGGTTATGATCTTATAATGGATGCTTACAAAAAAGCTATAAAAGATAAATACCGCTTCTTCAGTTATGGTGATGCGATGCTAATAATTTAGGTTCGTTATTATCTTTACATTTTTAAAAAGCTTTCTGCAAAAACAGGAAGCTTTTTATATGCAAAAAATTAAATTGAATTTTTGCCGGATTATCGCAATTCATCTTTTTGAAATAAATTAGAGGAAACGATTTGCAATGAGAACAATTCATCAATGGCTGAATGAATATGGTGAAAGCCATACCAATGAAACCAATAAATTGATTCACTGGATATGTGTACCTGCAATTTTTTTCTCCATAACAGGTTTGTTGTATTGCATTAAACTCCCTTTATTTATCAGGGAAGGTTTGCAACTGAATGTTGCAATGATTGTACTATTATTAACTACAATTTACTATTTATCCCTTTCAATTAAGATTGGTATCGGCATGTTATTATTTGGTATTTTTTGCCTTGGATTATGTTATGCAGTTGAAACATTTTTGCCTTTTTCTTTATGGCTTTTCTGTATTATAATTTTTGTCCTCGCCTGGATTGGCCAATTCTATGGCCATAAAGTTGAAGGCAAAAAACCTTCTTTTTTTAAAGACATTCAGTTTTTATTGATAGGCCCGATGTGGCTGATGAGCTTTGTGTATAGAAAACTCGGGATATCTTTTTGATTTACATATCAAACAACCCTTTATTCAAAAGCTGTAATGTTTTTTCTTTATGCTCTCGTGAAATAAGAATTGAAATATTATGCTGACTACCGCCATAACTTACCATCCGGACAGGAATGCCAGATAATGTTGTAAATATCTTTGCAATCACATCTTTTGTTTGTGTGATCTGATTACCAACGATAGAAACGATTGTCTGGTCTGCATCAACTTCTACTGTTCCAAACAATTCCAGTTCTTTAATAATCTCACTTAAATATGCATCGTTATCAATAGTAAGAGAGACCGCAACTTCAGAAGTTGTTACCATGTCAATTGGAGTTTGATATTTCTCAAATACTTCAAAAACTTTCCGGAGAAAACCATAAGCCAACAACATTCTGCTGCTTTTAATTTTTATTGCAGTAATAAAATCTTTCGCTGCAATTGCTTTCACACCAACACTTCCGGCTTCACTTTCTATTAAAGTTCCCGGTGCTTCCGGCTGCATTGTGTTTAGTAATTTAACGGGAAAATTAAAATATTGGGCTGGCCATATACTTGCAGGATGTAAAATTTTAGCGCCAAAATAAGCAAGCTCGGCAGCTTCATCAAAACTCAGGCGGCTGATAGGTTTTGTGTTTTTAACAATCCTTGGATCGTTATTATGCATGCCATCAATATCAGTCCAGATTTCACAAACCGATGCGCCAATAGCTCCTGCAATTAAGGAGGCAGAATAATCACTCCCCCCTCTTTTAAGATTATCAACTTCGCCTTTTGCGTTGCGGCAAATGTAACCTTGCGTAATAAAAAGTGTATGGTCTTTATGCTTTTGCAGAATCTGAGACAGCTTCACCTTAATACTGCCTACCTGCGGCTCAGCGCTGGAATCTATCGTCATGAAATCAAGAGCCGGTAATAATACATGCTTTATATTTTTTTCTTCAAGGCAAATGCTAAAAAGCTTTGTGCTTAGTAATTCCCCCTGTGCCAGAATATCTTTATTTAAAGCTTCACTGAAAGAAATTTTCAATATAATATTCAGGAATTCAAAATGCTCTGCTAAAACTGATTTTGCTTTATTGTAGGTGTCCTCTTTTTTTACAAGCTGAAGAATAAAATTCTGATAATGCTGTTCCAAGGCATCAATGCGTTGCTTGGCTGCTACCCTGTCGCCTTTAGCAAGGCTATTACTTATTTCTGTAAGTGAATTGGTGGTGCCGCTTAATGCACTCAAGACTACAACTTTTGGTTCGGTGTCTTTGGTGATTAGCTTCGCGATCTCAAACATTCTTTCAGGCTTTCCAACACTGGTGCCTCCAAACTTCATTACTTTCATTTCCTTTGCCCGGAATTTTTATTGAACCGGGTTGCAAATGTACTATTTACCAACAATTTTTTACAGCAATCATTGGCGGCGGCTCATTTTTTACAATTCCATTCCAAATTTATTACCAACCCTTTTCAAATCTTCAACAACGGATTCTAATAAAGGAATGCCATTTTTTCTTCTTTCGTTTTCAAATTCAACTTCAGGTTCACCGGGAATAATTACCTTCTTTTGCCCTTCAACAGTCTTTGAGGAACTGAATGCCCTAATCCATTTATCCATGTGCAATTTGAATTCTTCAGCCGGGCGAAAAGCATCAATGCGCATGGCACCAAAAAAATGGCCAATCCCTTCTCCGGGCATATTTTCAGGCATGGGAACATAAGCAGGAAAAGGAGGAACCCATGGACCATAATTTGCCCCGCTTAACACTGCGGAAAAAATATCAACGATAGAACCCAAGGCATAGCCTTTATGGCTTCCATGTTCCTTATCGCCGCCCAGTGGTAATAATGCACCGCCATTTTTAAGTTCGCTTGCATTTGTAGATGGCTCACCGGTTTTCGTTTGTACCCAACCGCTAGGAACGTCTTCATTTTTGCGCTGCGATATTTCCAGTTTTCCGTTAGCCGCTGTTGTTGTTGCAAAGTCAGCTACAAAAGGTTGTTCATTTCCTGCAGGTATTGCAACTGCAATTGGATTAGTTCCCAGCATTCGTTCCGTAGAAAATGTTGGTGCAACTAAAGCCGACGCATTAGTCATGGCAATACCAATCATGTCACTTTTTAATGCCATCATCGCATGTGAGCCTGCTATGCCAAAGTGATTGCTGTTCTTTACGCTCACCCAGCCTGTACCAACATTTTTTGCTTTATCAATGGCCACCTGCATGGCAAACGGGGCCACCACCAAGCCTAACCCCGCATCGCCATCAACAACAGCAGTTGAAGGTGTTTCATGAACAATTTTTATTTGAGGCACAGTATTAATTCTTTTGGCTTCCCATAAACGAACATAACCTGAAAGCCTTGCCACACCATGACTATCAACGCCTCGGAGATCCGCAATTAGTAAAGAATCAGCAGCAATTGTCGCGTCTTCATTGCTGCACCCAATTTTTAAAAATATATTTTGCGCAAAAGAATGTAAAGTTGAATAACTATAAATTTTATACATGTGACAAAAGTAAATGATATGATTTTAGATTTTAAATTTAAGGCTTTAGATTTGCGCAAATTGTGATGCAGAGATTATTTAGTATTTGCAAATTGACAATTGATTATTATTTATTATGGGAAGAATATTTGAAGTAAGAAAATCGACCATGTTTGCCCGTTGGGATAAAATGGCGAAGCAATTCACACGCATCGGGAAGGAAATAGATATTGCTGTAAAACAAGGTGGGCCTGACCCTAATAATAATTCTGCTTTGCGGCGCTGCATTATAAATGCCAAAGCGGTGAACATGCCCAAAGATCGTGTGGAAGCGGCAATAAAACGTGCGATGGGTAAAGACAAAACCGACTACCATGAAATGTTGTATGAGGGATATGCGCCGCATGGAGTTGCGTTGCTTGTGGAAACTGCAACTGATAATCCTACACGTACCGTTGCTAATGTAAGGATGCATTTTAATAAAGCGCATGGCTCGCTTGGCACAAGCGGAAGCGTTGCTTTTACGTTTAACCATGTGGGTGAGTTTAAAATAAAAAATAACAAGCTCGATATTGAAGAACTCGAACTGGAACTAATTGATTTTGGCCTGGAAGAAATTGGCGAGGATATTGAAGGAAATATAGTTATCCGCACGCCTTTCAATGAATTCGGGCACATGAGTAAAGCATTGGAAGATAAAGGAATTGAAGTTATAACGGCAGAGCTTACCCGAATTCCTGTGAACACCATTGAACTTTCCGAAGACCAGGCCAACGAAGTTTTAAAGCTTGTAGATAACCTGGAGCAGGATGATGATGTACAAAAGGTATATCACAATCTTAAATAAAGCTTGCAACATAATAAAAAACCGCCCCAATCCAATTGGCGGCGGCTCTATTTTTGATTATGGCCCCAAATTATTAAATCCACTATTGTTTATTTTTCTTTGTCGGAATTACTTCCGCTATAAAAAACCTAAGGTGAGACTTCATTATGTTTCCATAGTTTAATACTCACAAAAAAAATTTATAAATTTTTTTGAATTATGAATTTTTAAGGGAATCTGCATCTAACTAAGTGGTAATACAACCAGTTGGTATAGTTTTCTATCTTTAAATAAATTCATTTACATGCATTTTAAAAATTATTTAATCCGTGGCCTATCGCTTGTCGTCATTGTCTCTTTTGGTTTTTCAGCTTTATATGCTCAACAACCGTCAGGCAATTATGCAAGTCAATGGAAAAAAATTGATGACCTTGTAGGCAAAGGACTTACTAAATCTGCATTGGCAGAAGTTAATAAGATATACAGTCTCTCTAAAAAAGCCAGTAATGAACCCCAGGTTATAAAAGCCCTGCTATATAAAATAACACTGCAACAAAATATTGAAGAAGATGCCACAGTAAAAAGTATTGATACTTTTGAGCTTGAAATTGCTTCATCTAAAGAACCCGCCAGGTCTATATTAGAAAGTATTACAGCAGAAATGTATTGGAATTTTTTTCAGCAACAAAGATGGAAGATTTACAACAGAACCAAAACACAGGGTTTTAAAAAAGACGATATTTTAACATGGACCGCCAATGATTTTCATGAAAAAATAGCCAAGCTCTACCAGGCATCAATTAAAGAAGAAAAACTTTTACAGCAAACAACATTAGAGCCTTTTGATGCGATAATTATAAAAGGCAATGCCCGATATTCAAGGCCTACACTCTACGATCTCCTGGCACACCGTGCTTTGGATTATTTTAAAAGTGATGAGAACAATATTACCAGGCCGGCCTACGCTTTTGAAATAAAAGATGAAAAAGCTTTTGCACCGGCATCAGAGTTTGTAATGCACAAATTTGAAAATAAAGATTCTGCTTCCCTGCACTTTAAGGCGTTACTTATTTTCCAGCACCTATTATCTTTTCATGCAAGTGATTCCAAGCCCGATGCCTTAATTGATGCAGATATTGAACGCATCAATTTTGTTAAGCAATATGGAATAATGAACAATAAAGATGAATTGTACATTGTGGCTTTACAAAATATTTCAAACACATTTTCAAATAATGCAGCAAGTGCGCAGGCAGGTTATTTAATTGCCCAACAAATTTTTGAAAAAGCAAATGCTAATCAAAAAAATACCGATACTTCCCGTTACACAGTTAAGAAAGCAAAACAAATTGCTGAAGCTATAGCCAATAAATTTCCCGGCAGCGAAGGCGGTATCAATGCAAAAAATTTACTAAACCAAATTTTGCATAAAGATGTAAGTCTTACTTCTGAAAAAGTAAATATTCCCAGCGAACCTTTTAGAACGTTGGTCACTTATAAAAATTTCTCTTCTCTTAACTTCAGGATAATCGAGATGACTCCGAAGTTTAAAAAGCTCATTGAAAGAAATGACGATAACGATCAGCTTTGGAAAAAACTTACTACACAAACATTTATACGAAGCTGGAAGCAGAACCTACTAGCAACAGATGATTACCTGAGTCATTCTGTTGAAATAAAAGTAGATGGTTTACCTGTGGGCCAGTATGCTTTACTGGCAAGCGTCGCGGGAGATTTTGATTTGGATAAAAATCCATTGGCGGTTCAATATTTTCATGTATCGAACATTAGTTATATTAATAACGGACTTGAATATTTTATCCTGGATCGTAAAACAGGTCAGCCTTTAGACGGCGCAAAAGTGCAGGTATGGAAGCAGAAATATGATTATAGCACTCAAAAAAACACGGTGGAAAGAAAAGAGTTTTTAACTGCTGACGAACACGGCTACCTAAAAATTTCAGGAAACAAAAAAGATGAGAACAACTCATTTCGATTGGAAATATTTTACCAGAAAGATCATTTGTTTTTAGATGAATACCAATACAGCTATAATTATGATAATGAGACAGATGACGATTATGATAATCAACAAGAATATGATGAAGACAAAGCGAAAATATTTTTATTCACTGACAGAAGCATTTATCGCCCCGGGCAATTGGTTTATTTTAAAGGCATCGGTGTAACCCAGGATTATAAAACCAAAAAGAATAAACTTTTACAAAACAAAGATTCTATAAAAATATATTTGAACGATGCTAATTCACAAAAGGTAGATTCATTAAAACTTTTATTGAATGAATACGGCTCTTTCAATGGAAAATTCCATTTGCCGGAAAACAAACTCAACGGGGAATTCAGTATTGAAGTTGATGATTATGAAAATTCATCAATTGATTTTTCTGTTGAAGAATATAAGCGGCCAAAATTTTATACAGAATTTGAAAAAGTAAAAGGCACCTATCGTGTAGGCGATTCAGTTAGTATAACCGGATTTGCCAAAGCTTATGCCGGAAATAATATTGATGACGCTAATGTAACGTATCGTGTAACAAGAGTTGCACGGTTTTTATATCCCTGGATGTTCTGGCGTTGGCCTCAACCCGTATCACAACCTTTGGAAATTACCAACGGTGAAACAACAACAGATGCTAATGGAAAATTCACATTAAATTTTGCGGCTATTCCGGATTTAAGTATTGATAAAAATACTGATCCTGTTTTTGATTATAAGGTGGAAGCGAATGTAACCGATATTAATGGCGAAACAAGAAGTACTAATGCAATTGTTCCAGCTGGATACAAAGCCTTGAATCTGCAGCTTACATTACCATCGGAAGATGCAATACCTGTTGATAGCCTGAAATACATTTTTGTAAGCACAAAAAATTTAAGCGGCGAATTTGAACCTTCGAAAGTTGAAGTAAAGATTTATAAACTTCAGCCACCGCAAAGACTTATCCGCAGCCGCTATTGGCCGCAACCTGATGAATTTATTATGACCAGGGAAGAGTTCTTAAAATATTTCCCTAACGATGAATACCAGGATGAAAATAAAAAAGAAAGCTGGCCAAAAGGTGAAATGGTTTTCTCAAAAACAGATAGCACCAAGCCAATAGGCAATTGGCAATTGGCAGATGCTAAATTTTCTCAGGGTTGGTATGTAGCTGAAGCCACATCAAAAGATAAATATGGACAGGATGTAAAAGATGTAAAATATTTTCAATTGTACGATATGAACGCGGCATCATTGCCTGCACCTTCATACGCATGGAACACAACAATAAAAAATGTGGTTGAACCGGGCGAGAACGCAGAATTTATTTCAGGAACTTCTGCCAAGGATGTTTTCGTCATTCAACAAATTGATAAAGAACAAACAGGCAAAGGGCAAAAGCCAATAGGCAATTATGAATTTTATTCTCTTAGTAATGAAAAGAAGAATTTTGGATTTAAAGCCGCTGAAGATGATCGCGGAGGCTTTGGTGTTTCGCAATTCTTTGTAAAAGACAATCGTATTTATTTTAGATGCTTCAATATTTTAGTTCCATGGAGTAATAAAGATTTGAATATTTCTTTTGATACCTATCGTGATAAAACATTACCCGGCAGTGAAGAAAAATGGAAAGTAAAAATTAGCGGCCATAAGGGACAGAAAGTTGCAGCGGAAATGCTGGCAAGTATGTATGATGCATCACTTGACCAGTTTAAACCGCACAGTTGGAATGCTTTGAATATATGGCCTACACACTATGGCTATCAAAGTTGGAACGGTTCTCAAAATTTTAGTTCAGTTCAATCAACGGAAAAATATTGGAATGAAAAATATATTGAGCAGACCGGAAAAAGCTATGATGCATTGAATTATATTCCTGTTAATAATTATTTGCAAGGAAAAGTTTCAGGTATTCGAATAAGAGGGAATGCAATTGCATATGATAAAGCAGCTGCCCCAGCAGAAATGAATAAAGCAGATTTAAGTGGAGTTCTTGTTACCGGATATGGTTTAAAAAAAATAGGGGAAACAAAAGAATTAATGAGTGCCACTGTAAATATTAAGAATGATAAAAATTCCGAGAACTTAGATCAATCTCAAATTCAAATCCGAAAAAATTTCAACGAAACAGCTTTCTTCTATCCTGAACTTAGAACCGATAAAGATGGCAATATTGAATTCAGTTTTACCATGCCTGAAGCATTGACCCAATGGAAACTGATGACATTGGCACATACGAAAGACCTTGCGACCGGTTATGCAGAAAACACGATCGTTACACAAAAAGATTTAATGGTGCAACCCAATGCACCAAGGTTTTTAAGAGAAGGTGACCACATGGAATTCACAGCAAAAATTGTAAACCTTGGCGATAAAGAAGTAAGCGGGCAGGCAGAGCTTCATTTATTAAATGCATCCACGATGAACCCCGTTGATGAGTGGTTTAAAAATAATATCCCTGCACAAAATTTTACAGCGAAAGCAGGGCAAAGCACTTTGGTAAAATTTAACATTGAAATCCCCGCAAATTTTAATGACGCTGTGGTATATAGAATTGTTGCAAAAGCAGGCGACGTAAGTGATGGTGAAGAACTCGCCATTCCTGTTGTAACCAACCGAATGTTGGTAACGGAAACTATGCCCTTACCCATGAGAGGCGATGGAGCAAAAGATTTTAAATTTGAAAAATTAATTAATTCCAAATCTTCGTCTACACTAAGCAGTTATGGCTTAACAATAGAATATACAACCAATCCTGCATGGTATGCCATACAGGCTTTGCCTTATTTAATGGAATATCCTTATGAATGTGCAGAGCAAACCTTTAACCGTTACTATGCCAATGCAATTGCAACAAAAATTGTAAACTCATCACCCAAAATAAAAGCCATTTTTGAAAAATGGAAAACAACAGACACAACTGCTTTGCTAAGCAATCTTCAAAAAAATGAAGAATTAAAATCAGTGTTGCTCGAAGAAACCCCTTGGGTATTGCAAGCACAAAATGAACAAAAGCAGAAGAAAAATATTGCTTTGCTTTTTGATATGGTTAAAATGAGTCTCCAACTAGAATCAGCACTGCAAAAATTAAGTGAAATGCAATCATCCAATGGTGGATTTGTTTGGTTCAAAGGCGGGCCTGATAACCGTTATATGACACAATACATCGTAACAGGAATCGGGCATCTTAAAAAATTGAATGCCTATCCTTCTTTCCAGCAGAATGAATTAAAAACCATTTTGGATAAAGCAATTCCGTACTTAGATAAAATGCTGAAGAAAGATTATGATGATTTGATAAAATCCAAATCAAACCTTAAAGGAAATCATCTTTCAACAATAGCGATTCAATATTTATATATGCGAAGTTTCTTCCCCGAATATTCAATTGCAAAAGAAACACAAACTGCGTTTAACTATTACCGTAAGCAATCTAAAAAATACTGGCTCAACCAAAGTAAATATATGCAGGCAATGATCGCTTTATCTATTAACAGAACAAACGATAACGCAATAGCAAAGAACATTATTAAATCATTAAAAGAAAATTCAATTGATAATGAAGAGTTGGGAATGTATTGGAAAGACTGGAACAATGGCGGCTATTGGTGGTACCAGGCCCCGATAGAATCCCAGTCAATGATGATAGAAGCATTTTCTGAAATTGAAAAAGATCCAAAAACAATTGACGATCTTAAAACATGGTTATTAAAAAATAAACAAACCAATAACTGGAAAACTACCAAAGCCACAGCAGAGGCCTGCTACGCTTTTTTATTACAGGGAACAGACTGGCTTTCGCAGGAAAAAATCGTTAGCATAAAACTCGGCAATACTATCATCAATAATAAAAATGAAAAACAGGAAGCCGGAACCGGTTATTTTAAAAGAAAGATCGATGGTGATAAAGTAAATCCTGAAATGGGAAATATATCAGTAACCGTCTCTTCACCAGTTAACCAATCAACCAATGAACCAATTAACCAGTCTGCTTCATGGGGTTCTGTCTATTGGCAATATTTTGAAAATCTTGATAAAATTACTTTTTCAGAAACGCCGTTAAAACTTTCTAAAAAATTATTTATTGAAAAAAATTCTGTTAAAGGCCCTGGGCTTGTGCCTGTTAATGATGGAGATAAAATTCGTATCGGCGATAAAATAAAAGTACGCATTGAACTTCGTGTAGATCGTGATATGGAATACGTTCACATGAAAGATATGAGGGCATCCTGCATGGAACCAACTAATGTTATAAGCGCATATAAATACCAGGATGGTTTGGGCTATTATGAAACAACAAAAGACGTAAGCACTAATTTTTTCTTCGGTTATTTAAACAAGGGCACTTACGTTTTCGAATACCCGATGTTTGTAACACATAGCGGAAATTTCAGCAATGGCATTACAACCATTCAATCTATGTATGCGCCGGAATTTACTGCGCATAGCGAGGGAGTAAGGGTGAGTGTTGGTGAGTAAAGAACTGCAAACGAGGAAGGTTTATCCGAACTCTTAGATATTTAACTAATTCTATAAAACTTTCCTGGTTTTCTGCCGGATCCTGGCTCGTTTTTTATACTGTGAAAAAGGATAAGCCATATCTTTGCAGCCGTTTAAAAAGAAACAGCAAATAAAATGTACAGAACACACACATGTGGTGAATTAAAAATAACAGACGTAAATAAAGAAGTAACTCTTGCAGGATGGGTGCAAACAATTCGCAAATTTGGCAGCATAACTTTTATTGACCTTAGAGACAGGTATGGCATCACACAATTATTATTTAATGAAAAGCTTACCGAACAGCTCGATAAAAATCCATTAGGAAGGGAATTTGTTTTACAGGTAAGCGGAACCGTTAGTGAGCGTAGCAATAAAAATAAGAATATTCCAACGGGAGATATTGAAATTTTGATTTCAGAATTTAAAGTATTAAATAAGTCTGCTGTGCCTCCATTTACCATACAGGACGATACTGATGGTGGTGATGATATAAGAATGAAATATCGCTTTCTTGACTTAAGAAGAAATGCAGTTAAAAAAAATATTGAACTGCGCTATGCGGTAAACCGTGCTGCAAGAAATTATTTACACCAGCATAATTTTATTGATATTGAAACTCCGTTTTTAATTAAGTCAACACCTGAAGGAGCAAGAGATTTTGTAGTTCCAAGCAGGATGAACGCTGGGGAGTTTTATGCTTTGCCTCAATCACCGCAAACGTTTAAGCAATTATTGATGGTGAGTGGTTACGATCGATATTACCAAATAGTAAAATGCTTTCGTGATGAAGACCTGCGTGCGGACAGGCAGCCGGAGTTTACACAGATTGATTGCGAGATGGCTTTCGTTGAACAGGATGATATTCTGCAGATGTTTGAAGGGATGATAAAATTTATTTTTAAAGAAGTAAAAAATATCGACTACGCTGCACCGGTAGAACGAATGACCTGGGAAGACGCCATGTGGAATTACGGAAATGACAAACCGGATATCAGATTTGAAATGAAGATTGCCAATTTAAAAGTGGAAGGCAAAAATTATTTTGAAGGATTAAACAAAACAGAGTTTGCTGTTTTTAATAATGCCGAAACTATTGTTGCGATTTCCGTTCCTGCCTGCAGCGATTATTCAAGGAAACAAACAGACGAATTAATTGATTGGGTAAAGCGTCCGCAAATTGGAATGGGCGGATTAGCTTTTGTAAAAGTTAATACGGACGGCTCATTAAAAAGCAGTTTTGATAAATTCTTTAATGAACAGCAATTAAAAGAATTAGCGCAATATTGCAAAGCAAATCCTGGTGATCTGATTTTAATTCTTGCAGGTAAAGAAGAAAGGACCAGGAAAGCCATCAGCGAACTGCGGTTATATATGGGCGGTAGATTAGGTCTGCGCAAGCCCGAAGAATTTAAATTATTGTGGGTTACCGATTTTCCTTTGTTTGAATATGATGAAGAAGGCAATCGCTGGGTTGCCCGTCATCATCCGTTTACTTCGCCTAAACCGGAAGATATAGCAGTGATGATCAACAACAATCCAATTATTGAAAATGCTGATAAATATTTGGAGCATCCTTATTCCAAAATTAAAGCCAATGCCTATGATATGGTTTTAAATGGAAATGAAATTGGCGGAGGATCTATCAGAATTTATCAAAGAGAATTACAGGAAAAAATGTTTGCTGCATTAGGCATGAGCAAAGAAGAATCGCAATATAAATTTGGATTTTTATTAGGAGCATTTGAATATGGCGCTCCGCCGCACGGCGGCATTGCATTTGGCTTTGACAGGCTTTGCGCTATCCTGGGAGGAAGCGAATCAATCCGCGATTTTATTGCATTTCCAAAAAATAATTCAGGAAGAGATGTTATGATAGATGCCCCATCGACTATTGATGAAAAACAATTGGAAGAGTTGCAGATAAAATTGAATTTGAAATAAATTTATGATACCAGACTATCAAACATTAATGCTTCCTCTGCTTAAGTTAACTGCCGATGGAAAGGAATACAGAGTAAATGATCTTATAGAAATTCTTGCAAATAAATTTAATTTGACTGACGAAGAAAAAGCAGAATTACTCCCAAGTGGTCAAAGCTTCCTTTTTAATAATAGAGTTGGTTGGGCAAGAACTTATCTCAAGAAATCAGGATTAATTGATGCACCAAAAAGAGGAACTATTATTATTACACCAAGAGGAAAACAGGTTTTAGATGAAAATCCAAATGAAATAGACGTAAAATTTTTAAGAAGATTTTCGGAGTTTACGGAGTTTATAAATACAAAAAAGGAAGATAGTCATGAGATCTCATTTAGTTCAAGCCAGCCGGCTATCGATGATCTTTTTAAAGAAACTCCAGAAGAACAAATTGAAGTAGGTTACAGAAAAATTAGAAATGGTTTAGAACAAGAAATACTATCAAAACTTAAGTCAGTTCATCCATCTTTTTTTGAAAAAATTGTTGTTGAACTTTTAGTAAAAATGGGTTATGGCGGCTCCATACAAGATGCAGGAAAAGCAATCGGCAAAAGTGGAGACGAGGGAATCGATGGAATTATTAAAGAAGATAAACTCGGGCTTGATGTTATTTATGTTCAAGCTAAAAGATGGGAAGGAATAGTTGGACGGCCAGAACTACATAAATTTGTTGGAGCTCTAGCTGGACAAGGTGCTAAAAAAGGAATTTTTATTACTACTTCTTCTTTTACTAAAGAAGCAAAAGATTACACACCAAAAAATGAAACAAAAATTGTATTGATAGATGGAGAAAAATTAGCTCAATATATGATAGACTATAATCTTGGAGTTTCTATTCAAAATATTTATGAAATAAAAAAAATAGATTTAGATTATTTTGGAGAAGAGTAAAATGTTACAGAAAATCATATTGAATAAATATTTTTTCCTTTTATTACTTTTTGTATTTACAACTACCGTACTCTTTGCCCAATACGATGCGCCTCTTTATACGTCTTACACAACTGCTGTTGAACGGGCTAAATTGCATGACAGGCTCATAAGATATTCCATCAATAAAAGTTTATCTTCTGCATTAAATGATTCAACAGAAGAAAATTGGGAGGACGCCTTTGATGCATTGGAAGTGTTGTTGTATAAATCTCCATTAGTTGATGCAAAAGTTCATAAAGCATTCGACGAAGTTGAGACGAGGAGTTTAGATTTTCAAAAAGCGCTACTCGGAATTGCTTACACAAATTATCCTGGTATTTTTTTTCAGCAGGTAAAAAAATTACTTAGCAGCACTGATGATCCAAAGGTATTTGCATTGTGCGCTGAGTATCTGCTGCAGCAAAAAAAAGATCCTCTAATAATTAATACGATCAGTAAATTAATTGAAACAAAATTTGGCGACGAGGGAATTATCAATCCGATTTTATATATGTTGCAGGTGCATATATCGGAACAAAAAACCAAGGGAACTTTTTTATCAAATAAATTACTTACCGAACTTTTCAGCAGCAAATTTTTACCTGGCCAAACCATAGCCTATAGCATTCAAAGAAAAAACCGTAATTACCCGGGGTTAATGATTGTAAGGCGTTACGATGGGAAATTTATAACAGACAGTAATGGTATAATTTTCAATATCCCGCAGCTTGCAAGGAGCATTACTAATCTTCCTTTTTATCTGCGGGGCGGAAATACGCCGCAGGGAATATTTTTCATGAATGGTTTCGGTGTTTCTATGAGTAGCTTTATTGGCCCTACAGCTAACATTCAATTATCAATGCCCGTTGAAGAAAACATTAAAGCGTTTATGCGTGACAGTAGTATAACAGATACGACCTGGAACATTGATTATTATAAAAAATTAATACCTGCAGATTTGCAAAACTATTTGCCTTTATTCTATTCCTATTATGCCGGGCTGGCAGGCCGCACAGAAATTATTGCTCATGGCACAACGATAGACCCTGCTATTTATTCAAAACAACCATATTACCCATTAACGCCAACATCAGGATGTTTATGCACAAAAGAAATATGGAATGGAAAACGATTAGAAAGCGATCAGCAAAAACTTGTAAATGCATTGTTAAAAGCAGGCGGTGCAAATGGTTACTGCCTGGTTATTGAATTGGATGATAAACAAGCACCCGTCACTCTTAACGATATAATTCCTTATTTATTTAATTGACTTTAAAAGAGCTCAATAAATATCTTTTCACGGGGAAAAATGATATTCTAATTTTGGATTCATTTTCAATCTTTACTTTTTAATTTTCAATTAATGAATCCACCATTAGCAGAAAGGCTTCGTCCCAGAAAATTAAATGACCTTATTGGCCAGGAACACCTTACAGGTAAGGGAAGTGTTTTGCGCAATTCAATAGAGAATGGAAAAATTCCTTCAATGATTTTGTGGGGACCGCCAGGAGTTGGCAAAACCACCATAGCTAATATTATTGCAAAAACTTTAGACTTCCCTTTTTATACATTAAGTGCAATTTCTTCGGGGGTAAAAGAAGTGCGTGAAGTAATTGAAGAATCAAAAAAAATTGATAATGCAATTCTTTTCATTGATGAAATTCATCGTTTTAATAAAGGACAACAGGACGCATTGTTGGGGGCAGTTGAAAAGGGGATTATTACTTTAATAGGCGCAACTACCGAGAATCCTTCATTTGAAGTAAACAGCGCTTTGCTAAGCCGTTGCCAGGTTTATATTTTAAAGCCATTGGAAAAAGCATCACTTATTAAATTATTACAGCATGCAATAAAAGATGATAAAATTCTTTCGCAAAAAAATATTGAATTAAAAGAAACAGAAGCATTAATTAATTTATCAGGAGGCGATGCAAGAAAGTTATTAAATCTGCTTGAGTTGGTATTTAATCAGCAACTTTTGGAGAGTGAAGAACTTTCAAAAAATTTAGTAATAACTGACGAACTGGTGATTAATGTCGCCCAGCAAAAAGTTGCCTTATACGACAAGAAAGGCGAGCAGCATTATGATATCATTTCGGCATTTATCAAATCAATTCGCGGTAGCGACCCTAACGCTGCTGTATATTGGCTGGCACGTATGATTGAAGGTGGTGAAGACGTAAAATTTATTGCGAGGCGTTTGGTAATTCTCGCCAGCGAAGATATTGGCAATGCAAATCCGAATGCACTTTTGCTGGCCACAAATACTTTCCAGGCTGTGAATATGATTGGTTATCCGGAATCAAGTATTATCTTATCTCAATGTGTAACTTATCTTGCATCATCGCCAAAAAGCAATGCCACTGTGGAAGCTATCGGTAAAGCACAAACGCTGGTGCAGAAATATGGAGATTTACCTGTGCCACTTGCAATCCGCAATGCACCAACCAGACTTATGAAAAATCTGGATTATGGAAAAGATTATAAATACGCACACAGCTATGAAAATAATTTTGTCGCGATGGAATTTCTTCCTGAAGAAATAAAAAATACGCTGATTTATAATCCAGGCAAAAATTCAAGAGAAGAAGAATTGAGAAGATTTTTGAAAGAACGCTGGAAAGGCAAGTATGGATATTGAAATATTAAAAATTAAGTGGAGATTTTATGATAACGTGGCAATGCAAATCTTTCAATGAATTAACCAATCAAGAATTATACAAGATTCTTCAATTAAGGATTGAAGTTTTTGCAGTAGAACAAAATGTTGTTTACCAGGATTGTGATAATAAAGATTTTAAATCGTATCATTTTACGGCCATAGAAAATGATCTCCTGGTAGCCTATAGCCGAATTATCCCGCCGGGTATATCTTATAATAAAGCGGCATCCATCGGCCGTGTTGTGACGTCTCCGGTTGTTCGGGGGCAATCTTTAGGAAAACAATTGTTTGAAAAATCACTTGAACAACTTTACCTTTTATTTGGCCGCATCCCGGTAATAATAAGCGCCCAGGTGTACTTAATTAAATTTTACGAAAATTTTTCTTTCGTAGCTAATGGTAATATTTATATGGAAGATAGCATCCCGCATATTTCCATGATAAAGGATATTTAGTTCCTTGCAGGTACAATAATAAATTCCTTCTTTCCGTTATCAATATATTATCCTTAACGGGGTAAAAAATAAATCCATTATAGCTTGTAAAATAAAAAAATCTGACCGTCTTATGAAAAAACGTTTACCTACCTTTCGGCTTACGTGTTTCATATTAGCAACACTAAGTTTCCTTTTCTCTGCAAAAAGTTATTCCCAATCATTAATATTCGGCAATGAAAAAGCAAGAGTTGAGGTAGGAATAAATGTTGGTCCATTATTTTTCCTGGGAGATTTAGGAGGGCATCACGGAAAGGGAACCACTTTTCTTAAAGACCTGAACTTACCGTTAACCAAAATAATGAAAGGGGTTTTCTTAACCGCCTATCCAAACGAATGGCTTGGAATACGCGCCGCTGCAGATATAGGAAAAATTGACGGCTTCGATAACATTATTAATACCAAAGGTGTAAATGAATTGTGGCGAAAGCAGCGTAATCTCGATTTCAGGTCAAACATTTCTGAAGCATATATTGCTACCGAAATTTTTCCATTAATGCTTTTATATAGCGGTGAAGAAAGTTATAAGCCTCGCCTCAGGCCCTATGGAGTAATAGGCGTAGGAGTTTTTCATTTCAACCCACAAGGCTCTTTAACGGATGCAAATGGGAATATGACTTGGTATTACTTACAACCACTTCACACAGAAGGGGAAGGATTTGCTGAATATCCCCAAAGAAAAAATTATGCATTAACACAGGTTAATATTCCGATGGGGCTTGGAGCAAAATACTACCTGTCTGATCGGGTAAATCTAAGCCTTGAAGTATTAGAAAGAAAAACGTTTACTGATTATATAGATGATGTAAGTACGGACTATATTGATCCCAATTTATTCAACAAATATTTAACGCCGCAAAATGCAAGCATTGCAAGGGCAATATTTGATAAAACCAACTCTATTTATGTAGCAGGAGCTTCACGGTTTTCTCCCGGCTCACAGAGAGGTAATCCAAATCAAACCGATGCTTATTTTTCAATATCACTAAAATTAGCCGTTCGCCTCGGAGCTATATTCGACAATATTTACGACAGGAATGTTGCAAGTCACATGAAATGTCCTAAAAGATTTTAAAAAAAATTTGCTCAACAAATTGGCTGGCAATATTGGCAAAGTATATAATAAAAGTTACCCATTAAACAATGCATTTTAAATGCGATGTAACCTCTGAAACTATAATTTTCCAACTTTGTTACTATGCTTTGCCATTTTTTTATCTCTTGTATTTTGCAAGTTCTTCCTTTATAAAAACGGCGGTAAAACTTTCTTTATTTTTAGAAAGTTCTTCCGGTGTTCCTTCAAATAAAATTCTACCTCCACCCTGCCCTCCTTCCGGGCCTAGATCAATAATGTAATCTGCAATTTTAATGATATCTATATTGTGTTCTATAACAAGAACCGTATTACCGCGATCAACTAATTTATTTAAAACATCTACCAGGTGTTGAATGTCCTGGAAATGTAGCCCGGTGGTGGGCTCATCCAAAATATAAAATGTTTTACCCGTATCCCGCTTGCTTAATTCGGTTGACAGCTTTACGCGTTGGGCTTCGCCGCCACTTAATGTTACTGCACTTTGCCCAAGTGTAATGTATCCCAGCCCTACTTCCTGCAAAACTTTTATTTTACGATATATATAAGGAACATTTTGAAAAAATTCCACGGCTTCATCAACCGTCATATCGAGCACATCGCTGATCGATTTGCCCTTATACCTTATTTCCAACGTTTCGCGGTTGTATCTTCTCCCATTACATTTTTCACAATGAACATACACGTCAGGCAAAAAATTCATTTCGATTACTCTCATTCCGCCACCTTCGCATACATCACATCGCCCGCTCTTTACATTGAAAGAAAACCGGCCGGCTTTATAACCTCTTATTTTTGCTTCTGGTACAGATGCAAATAATGTGCGTATATCCGTAAAAAAGCCACAATAAGTTGCGGGGTTGCTTCTTGGTGTTCTGCCAATGGGTGATTGATCTATCTCTACCACCTTATCAATGTACTCCAGTCCTTTTATGTTCTTATAAGAAAGAGGAGTCATTTTACTCTTATAAGCATGAACACTTAAAAGAGGATATAATGTTTCATTAATGAGGGTTGATTTTCCACTGCCACTTACACCGGTCACACAAATAAATTTACCAAGAGGAAATTCGGCATTAATATTTTTCAAGTTATTTCCCGAAGCACCATTCAAGTGAAGTGTATGGCCATTCCCTTTTCTTCTTTCCGATGGAACCCGAATCTGCATTTTTCCATTGAGATATGAAGAAGTTACTGTATCTAATTTTAATAAATCTTTTGGAATGCCGCTCGCCACTACTTCTCCTCCGTGCTTGCCCGCCTGCGGACCAATATCGATAAGATAATCGGCAGCCATCATTATATCTTTATCATGTTCAACTACCAGCACACTATTACCAATATTTCTTAGGTTTTTAAGCGCCTCGATAAGCCGTTGATTATCTCTTTGATGAAGACCAATACTTGGCTCATCGAGAATGTAGGTAATTCCCTGCAATTGAGAACCTATTTGGGTAGCAAGCCGTATACGCTGAGACTCCCCGCCGCTGAGGCTTTTAGACGGGCGATTGAGGGAAAGATAATTTAGACCAACATTTAATAAAAATTGGACTCTTTCTCTTATCTCTTTTAAAATATCTTTTGCAATTACATTTTGTCTTTTTTCTAATCTTGATTCAATACCTGAAAACCAATCCAACAATTTTTCAAGATCCAAATCGCTTAATTCAGAAATATCTTTATCATCAACTTTAAACCAAAGGCTTTCTTTCTTTAACCGTTTTCCGTTACAGGCATTGCAGGTTTTTAGTTGCATGAACTTTTCTACCCATCCTCTTAATGCTTCTGTACTATACGATGAAGAAAACCATCTTTTCAGCATCGGAATTATTCCTTCATAATTTCCTGTATATGTATCAGGGATTGTTTCATCATTTACATCTACTTCGAAGCTTGTATTAGCAATTCCATCACCATATAAAAGCAGGTTGAGTTGTGCTTCAGGTAAATCTTTTATAGAGATATCTAAATTAATTTTATGCTTTTTAGAAAATCCAACGATTTGTTGAAACACGCTCGCATCACGCTCTTCGCCCAATGGCACAATGCCACCTTCATTTATGCTTTTGCTTTTATCAGGTAAAACTTCATCTATGCTAATTGTATACACATTACCTAGTCCTTTACAAATCGGGCAGGCGCCATAAGGAGAGTTAAAGGAAAAAGTATTGGGTGAAGGTTCTTCATAACTTATCCCCGTGTCTTCACACATTAGCTGGCGGCTGTATTGAACAAGTTCACCACTATCATTTAATAATAAAAAAAGTAAGCCATTTCCTAATTGAAGTGATTTCTGTAAGCTTTGGCTTAGTCGCACTTTTTGATCGGGAGTAACCTGCAGCCTGTCAACCACTAACTCTATATCATGAATTTTATACCTGTCTACCTGCATTTTTGGAACGAGGTCTTTTATATCTCCATCAATTCTTACTTTTAAAAATCCTTTTTTTCTTACATCTTCAAATAGTTCCCGATAATGACCTTTACGCCCTCTGACCAACGGAGCAAGCAAGCTGATTTTCTTAGTGGAAAATTTTAAAAAAATATTATCGAGGATTTCATCTTCACTCCACTTAACCATCTTCTTGCCGGTATTATAACTATAGGCTTCTCCTATTCTTGCAAAAAGTAATCTCAAAAAATCATAAACTTCAGTAACTGTTCCAACAGTACTCCTTGGATTTTTATTGGTAGTTTTTTGTTCAATAGAAATAACAGGCGAGAGGCCCGTGATTTTATCAACATCCGGCCTTTCCATATCGCCCATAAACTGGCGTGCATAGGCAGAAAAACTTTCCATGTAACGACGTTGGCCCTCCGCATAGATAGTATCGAAAGCCAGCGACGACTTACCACTGCCACTAATACCGGTGATTACAACAAGCTTGTTTTTGGGAATGGAAATATCGATGTTTTTCAGGTTATGTTCCCGTGCGCCAAATACTTCAATTGTTTCTTCCACACCACTTAATTCTAAGTTCTCCTTCTTTCCTTTTGCCATAATAAAGTATACAAATTTACTATTAAATGTTTGATGATTACATTTTACGCAAGTGCTAGATTATGAACAAAATTGAAAAGATAAGGCTGAATTTATGGTGAGATTTATAAACCATTTGCAGAATTGAGAGATAAAAACCAACTTTTTTTAGTAAAAAATAAAAATGTGAATATCTTTAACGCAGTTTTTTAAAAAAAACTTTTTTAGAAGCATCTTTATATTCGGGTTTTATCGTAGCTTTAATTTCACGTTAATCCCTTGAAAATTTCTGCGCATTTTTTGTACACAAATCGAAAATATTTGAATACTTTTTTACAATAATTAAAATATTTAGCCGTTTCATAAAGTTAATGATCGGGAAATGTTTATTTCAAATTCAGCATTCGATAATAGAGCATCATGTATTTAAATCAAATTAATTATTACATTTGTCCTTACCCTCAAAGTAAAAAGCAATGAAAACCAAATTGTTCACCGCAATAGCTGTATTGGCTATTTTTATCTTAACTGGTTGTGGCAAATCCGGCAAGTCAAAAGGCCTTCCTAATGATGGCCAGTTACATGGCGTAGCTCCTGCAAGCCGTTATATTTTGCCAAAACCTCCGGGAATGGTTTATATTCCACCGGGCACTTTCCACATGGGGCCTAGTGATGAAGATGTAAACTATGCTTTTACAGCTCGTAACAAACAGGTTTCTATAAGTGGCTTTTGGATGGATGCCACTGAAATTACCAATAACGAATATCGCCAGTTTACAGATTGGGTTAGAGATTCTATTGCAGGCAAACTTCTTGGATATGTAAAGCAGGGAGCTGACGGCAATGAATATCTTGACTGGAAAAAAGTTTCAACCATCAAATGGAACGACAAAGCAACTATGGAAAAAATAGATGCTATGATTGTAACGCCTGATAATAGGATTTTTGGCAGAAAAGAAATTGACCCCCAGAAAATAATGTATCACTCAGAGGTTTTCGATTTTAAAGAAGCTGCTAAAAGAGAAAATGCAAATGTTCCGCGTGGAAAGTTTATTGTTCGGTATGATATCCCTGTATATCCCGATACATTAGTGTGGGTTAGAGATTTTGCTTACTCATATAACGAACCAATGGCAAAACAATATTATAGTCACCCGGCTTTCGGTAATTATCCTGTAGTGGGAGTTAACTGGAAACAGGCTACTGCTTTTTGCGAATGGCGTACTCATTTGCTTAATTCATTCTTATTAAATAAAAACAGGAATACCGAATCTCCTTTCCGTCTTCCAACCGAGGCGCAATGGGAATATGCAGCAAGAGGCGGAAGATCACAATCTCCTTACCCTTGGGGCGGTCCGTACCTGAGAAACAGGAAAGGATGTTTACTTGCCAACTTTAAACCAGGCAGGGGTAATTACCCTGAAGATGGAGGTTTCTATACCGTTCGTGCAGATGCTTATTGGCCAAACGATTTCGGTTTATACAATATGGCCGGAAACGTAGCTGAATGGACATCTTCATTATACTATGAAGGCGGTTATAATTTTCAACACGACATGAACCCTGATATTCGCTGGAATGCTACAGACCAGGATCCCCCACGTATGAAACGTAAAGTAATCCGCGGTGGTAGCTGGAAAGATGTTGGATACTTTTTACAAACAAGTACAAGATCTTACGAATACCAGGATACATCCAAATCTTACATCGGTTTCCGTTGTGTTATCGACTTACCTCCAGTTACCAGTAAAAAAGGTAGAAAATAAATATTATTCCATAGAAAAAAAATTTAGCAAAAATCTTACTGGCCTGTATTAGTAATTTAATATGGGCTTTGTATTTTATAAACCCAACTAAATCAAAATTAAAATCTAATCATCATGGCCCAACCTAAAAGAACCTTTCTAACCCTTATCGACGTATTAGTAAGCGCCGGAGCAGCTGTAGTTATATTTGCTGCCTGGGCAAAATTAACCCACCAGGCTTATGCAGACACTTTACTTGGTGTAGGTATGTTTACCGAAACCGGAATATTCCTGGTTTATGCAGCTATTGAGTGGGTAAAACCTCAAAGACATGATCATGCACCAGCAGCAGTAGAAACAGTAAAAGGTAATCCGGCTTTAGCATCAATGGATAAGATGCTGATGGAAGCCGATATTACCCCTGCAAATATGAAAAAACTGGGTGATAATTTCCAAAAATTAGGTACTACCGTTTCCCATCTTGGAGAGGTTGGCGACGTTGTAAAATCAACAGGAGACTTTTCCGCCAAAACCAAGGAAGCAACTTCTGCTCTTGGAATGATGAAAGATGCCTATGTAAATTCGGCAAATACTATGAGCAGTTTTAATAGCGCCGCTGATAGTGCTAAAGGATTCCACGATCAGGTTCAGGTACTTACTAAGAACCTTGGCTCATTAAATACTATTTATGAACTGGAGTTAAATGAAAGTAATAATCACCTGAAAACTTTAAACAGTTTCTATGGCAGAATGGCCCAGGCTAGTGAAGTAATGGTTTCAACCGTAGAAGATGCTCAATCTACAAAAGAACAAATAAGTGCGCTGGCAAATAACCTTCAAAAACTTAATAATGTTTATGGTAACATGTTAAGTGCAATGCAGGGTAGATAATTAATAATAATCCAATTTCAAAAAACCCAAAGTAAAAATTAAATACCATGGCATTACCCAGAGAACCGCGGCAAAAGATGATCAACGTTATGTACTTAGTACTTACGGCGATTCTCGCCCTGAATGTATCTAACGAGGTAATTAATGCATTTAAAGTTGTGAATACAAGTTTAATGACTTCTAATGCTAATATTACAACTTCAAACAATACACTATATAAATCTCTTGAAGAAAAATTGAGTAAGCCTGAATCGCATGACAAAGCTGTAATTTGGGAGCCTAAGGCAATGAAGGCCAAGCAACTTTCAGGTGATATGATGACTTATATTGATAGTTTAAAAACTGCTTTATTGAACGCAGCAGACCTTAGGATGAAATGGGATGATAAATTAAAAGATAGCGTGCAGGATTATCGGGCTGACAATCTTGATGCCTCTACCCGTTTATTTGAAACCAAAGGTAAAGGGCCGGAATTAAAAGCGCGGCTTGATCAATATAAAGATGAAATGTTGAACATTGACCCTTCTATAAAAAAAGAATTTGAGAATATTTTTCCTGTAAATACCGTACCTCCAAAATCACAGGAAGGAAAAAACAAAGATTTTACCCAGACTTTCTTTCACATGACCCCAACGGTTGCAGCATTAACTATACTTAGTAAATTTCAGAATAATATTAAGAATGCTGAAAATATGGTAGTTACTTATTGCCATAATCAAATTGGCGCTGTTGAGGTTCACATGGATAAAACAGGTGTTCTGGTAGGGACGAATTCAACTTACCTGATGCCGGGCCAACAGTTGGAAATTACGGCAGGTGTAGGTGCTTATAGTTCTGCTGCAGCTCCAACCATATCTATTAATGGTAGTAATGTGCCTGTAACAAATGGCCAGGGTAAATACACTACTGCTGTTAGCGGAGCTGGCGAACATACCGTGAACGTGAACGTTTCTTACAGGGATGAAAATAATAAAATTCAAACACAATCAGTACCGGTTAAATATGTGGTAGGTACTCCTGGCGGAGCAGCAGTTATGCTTGATAAAATGAATGTATTTTATATAGGGGTTCCTAATCCTGTAACAATTAATTCGGGAACAGGTTGGGATAAAACACATGTATCTATATCTTCCGGTAGTTTGACTCCTTCAGGTACTCCCGGTAAGTTCACAGTTAATGTAAAAGAAGTAGGAAAAACAACAATTAATATAAATGCTGATGGAAAAAACAGTTCTTATGATTTCAGGATAAAAAGAATTCCTGATCCCATACTTAAAGTTGGCCCAAATGCTGGCGGAAGAATGCAATCAGTGGTTTTTAAAAATCAACAATTTTGCAGGGCTGATTTAGAGAATTTTGATTTTGATGCAAGATTTAATGTGTTAAGTGCTACTGTTTATTTTTCGGGTGCAAACTTTCCAAGTGTAACAACTGCAACAATTAGCGGTGGAAGCCTTGCTGGCCTGTCGGCACAGTTGGCAAAATGTATTCCCGGAACTTCAATTAATTTTGATAACGTTCGAGTTCAGGGACCTGATGGAACAGTAAGAACAATTCCGGGACCCGGTTTCATATTATACTAAAGAATAAATATAAAAGGTTATGAAAACTATTATGGTAAAATGCTTAGCACTTGTTCTTTGTTTAGGCATTATTAGCAATGTTGCAGAAGCACAGGCGAAGAAAAAGAAACCCGTGCATAAAACACGTACTGTAAAAAAACGTACAACGGCTAAGCGGACTACCAATTCAAAAACAAAAGCTGATATTAATCCAAGTGCTAAGGTGGATACCGCCGTTGTAATTGCACCTCCAAAAATTGATAGCTTGCCTATTACTTTTGTGAAACCATCATTGCGCCCGGATGATGCCATAGAACGTAACCTGGTAAAAGACAGGACACCTCTGCCTTATGAATATTTGCGCGAAGACGATGCTGTTTACCGTGAAAAAGTATGGCGTGAAATTGACACACGTGAAAAAATGAATTTGCCTTTTCGTTATTCGGCAAATGAAGATAACGGTAACCAACGTTTTATTTCTATTTTGTTTAAAGCGATACAGGATGGTCCTGATAATGGTGGTGTAACTGTTTTCAATCCGTCTGATGATAGGTTTACAACTCCTATGACGGTGGCGGAAGTTGCCAAAATGGTTGCCGGTGAGCCAGTATCTGTTCCCATGTATGACTCGCTGGGAAATGTTACAGGATACAAACAAACAACACCTGAAGTAAACCTGGATTCATTTTATAAATTTGAAATTAAGGAAGAAGTAATTTTTGATAAAGAAAGTTCGAGATTATTCTGGAGAATTTTAGGAATTGCTCCATTAAAAAATGTAATCACTTCACAGGGTATAAACCTTGGCGAAGCCCCGCTTTTCTGGGTATATTATCCTGACATGAGGCCAATCTTCGCCAAGTATGAAGTATATAACGGAAAAAATTATGGAGCCCGTATGAGTTGGGAAGAGCTTTTTGAAAGCCGCATGTTTTATGGCCGCATCATTAAGAGTACGCTTAACAATCCGTTTGATGAGATGTTATCTCAACAACAAGGATTAAAACAAAATCGAATCTTACAACTGCTTGAAGGCGAAAATATTCAAAACAAAATCTTTGATTACGAACAGAATCTGTGGAGTTATTAAATAAATTTTTATGTAAACAAAAAAAGGGGAAGCAGTTATGCTTCCTTTTTTATGCCACATAATTGCTACACCAGCAACAATCAACAACTAGTCCCAAATGAATTTAAAAAAAGGGCGAACCATGATGAAATGAAGCCGATTATTTTTCATAGCAAGGATGGTTGAGAAAAACAATCACTACAAAACCAATTCGTGAGGTTGAAAGTGATTATAAAAAGTTGCAGTGTTTTTGCTTGCTTTAGCGATTCTTTTAATGTGTATAAAAACATTTCACTCAACCGTTTAATTCATTTTTTTCCTCTTACTTTTATAACGGTTTTTCATAGGATATTGGATTTTAAACGGGGCTGGATTTTTATCCGGGCCCTTTTTATTTATACTATTGGTAGGATGTTTCACCTACTTCATCCTGAAAAGAATTAAAGTAATTAATAATAATTTCGGCTTTTGAATTGCCAACCACTGTTGCAAGTTGTTCCAGCGAGAGTTCCCTTATTTTTTTCACTGATCTGAATTTCTTTAACAGAATATCGGCCGTATTTTTTCCGATTCCCTTTATCATCTCCAATTCATTCACAAATGTTCCCCGGCTGCGTTGGTTGCGGTGAAAATTAATTCCAAAGCGATGAACTTCATCTCTTATTCGTCTTATAAGTTTAAGGCTTTCGCTATCCCACGGCAGTTTTATTGATTGCTGATCGCCGGGAAAAAAGATTTCTTCCTCATTTTTTGCAAGGCCAATAATTGTAGTTTTTCCTATTAGATCCAGTTCTGTCAACCCTTCAACAGCTGCATTTAATTGTCCTTTTCCGCCATCTATAATTATAAGTTGGGGGAACGAGGTGTTTTCATTTTTTAATCTCTTATACCTCCGGCTCACAACTTCCTTCATGCTGGCAAAGTCATTTATGCCCGAAACTGTTTTAATATTGAATTTCCGGTATTGACTTTTATCAGGAACACCGTTATTAAAATATACCATTGCCGCTACAGGGTAGCTTCCCTGGAAATTAGAGTTATCAAAACATTCAATATGTACAGGTACGTTAGGTAAATGAAGATCCTTTTGCAACTGCAATAACGCCCTATGCTTTTCTTTATCGGATTTACCCTCAAGCTGAAGCATTTTTTTGCGGTTCAATTCTTCAATAAAATAATTGACGTTTTTTTCAGAAAGCTCTAATAGTTTTTTCTTGTCGCCCGCTTTAGGAACAGTTAGTGTGATGCCTTCTTCCGGATATTCTAACGCAAATGGGAGAATAATTTCTTTTGCTTCGCTTGTGAAAGTATTTCGAAGATAGCCAATGGCAAATAGTAAAACTTCCTGGTCAGTTTCTTCAAGCTTTTGCTCGAGCACAATTGTTTTGGTAAGAACAATAGTGCCTTCATTTACCATCAAATAATTTACATAGGCAATATCTCCTTCTTTTAAAATTGAGAAAACATCCATAGTCCCTAAATTCTCATTTACTACTTTAGATTTAGCTTTATAATTTTGGAGGTGCTCAATTTTTTTTCTTATAAGTTCTGCTTTTTCAAATTCCATATCTGCCGCACATTGCTCCATTTCATTTTTAAAATGATGGATCACCGGGTTCAGATTTCCTTTCATAAGATTTTTAAGTCTTGCAAGCCCATCGGCATAATCCTCTGATGATTGTAATCCTTCACACGGACCTTTACAATTTCCCAGGTGATATTCGAGGCAAACTTTAAATTTACCTTTGCGTATATTCTGCTCCGTTAGGTTTAACTTACAGGTTCGCAATTGCACATTTTGTTTTATAAATAAAAGCAATTCCCTCACTTTACCAACAGAAGTAAACGGCCCAAGGTATTGAGAGCCATCATTAATTTTTGACCTTGTGAGAAAAACTCTTGGAAAGGGCTCGCTTTTTATTACAAGATATGGGTAAGACTTGTCATCTTTTAGGTTAATATTAAACTTTGGCTGAAACTGTTTTATTAAAGAATTTTCAAGCAAAAAAGCATCCTGTTCGTTGTCAACAATGGTAAATTCTATTCTTGCAATTCTTTTTACAAGCTCATAAGTTTTATAACCGGTAAATGTTTTGGTAAAATAGGAACTGACTCGCTTACGAATACTTTTGGCTTTGCCAACGTATATTAATTCGCTTTTATTATCGTAATACTTATAAATTCCAGGCTCAACTGGTAGTGTTTTTAATATAGTCTGGAATACTTCCGGTGTCATAGTAATTCATTAAAGGCTTAAAAAATTCAGAAGGAGTTAATCATCTAGATCCCATTTCACAATTTCACTTCTCACTTCGGGAGCCATTTTAGGCTGTTGTTTAATAGTCGTAATACTACAAGACTTACCTGCTTTCCATGTTAAGTGGGTGGTTATTGTTGTTCCATTAATATTTTCTTCTTTAACCATATAAACGCGTTGAACGGTATTTTTTTGAGGATCAATATATACATCCCAATGATTTAATTGAATAGAATCAGGCAGTTTTTTTACCGGGTCGTATGAAAGAGTAACAGCATTTATAGTTTGATCCAAAAACGATTTCTCTACAAAATAACTTTGCATAGTATTAGAATCAATTACGGGGCTAAGAAAAGGTTTTGCAAATCTTCTGACGTCAGACCTTTTCAACCATATAGAATCCCGAATATCGTTATCAGTTATTATTTTAAGTGGCGTGACCGGCAGGCTATCAATTTCTCTCAACTGTCCTAAGAGAAATTCAGTTACCGGGAAAAAAAATTGCGGCTCATCATTATTATTAATAACAGCCTCCACTTGCTTGTTATCTTTGGTATGACATGAACACAAAAAGAATAACGGTATTATATAAATTGCCCTGAAAAGTTTTTGCATCTTCAAAATTACTAATAAAAAAGAGCCGCAACATTATGTGAAGCAGCTCCATTTTATAATAGAAGTTAAATTGAAATTAATAGGGAATTATTTTCTAATTGGAGAAATTCCAATCCGTATACCATAATCAATTAAATGTTCTTGTATTGAATAATCTTTTTTATATGTTGAAAGCCACTGATAGCGTACATTGGGTCCTATTTGCCAATTAAATTTCGAAGAAACAAATGAAACAAATAAACCAAAATTACTGCTCATATTTATTTTTCTTAATAATTCAGGATCGCTTACATAGTTTCTTCCGTCAGAAGAAAGCATATAAGCATTGCTTTTAACAACCAAGGAAGGCTCAAAATCTGCAGCAGCATTGAGATGCACCTTGTCGCTTCCCAATAACGTATATTGCAAGCCTATGGGTATTGACACCTGCAAATTATAGTTGCGGATTGAAACACCTGTTTGTCCTGTTCCATCACCATAATGCGTGATATAGCTTTTTGAATATACATTACCCGTTGACGGATCTTTCAACAGTAAGTTTGCAAACGTTGGATGAACTTCATTTGAAATAATATTATAACCAGAATAAGTAATGTGAAACCCTGAAGTAAAACTCAATTTTTTAATTAATGAATAATTCATTTGGACGCCTGCTTCAAAACCAAATGCGGAATTGTGCAATACTTTATAATTTCTTTGATTTATAGCAACGGAAGGGGGATTAGCGGCATTCATCAATGGTGATGGCCGAATAGGTTCTCCACCAAATGATACAATATTAACCTCGGGTGCCGCAAAATAAACCCAGCTTATTTTAGCATTCTTTTTTCGCTTTACAACGGTTGGTTTTTTATGTAACTCACCAGGTTTATTGGTTGTTGTTATTTCGTTTTCCGGATTCTTATTGCTTACAAATTTTACATCCTTTAAACTACTCCTGCCAAAAGTAATTTGTTGGACCGGCTTCAAATTATCCGAATTATTTAAGGGAATTATCCCCTTCATGATTTCGTTCGTTGCAATATTATTTATTGATTGATTATTTTGAGTATTACCAACTTTAGAAGGATTATCCTTTATTTCAGAAAGAAGTACACTATTATTTTCAAATTCTTCGGAACTTGATTGGGGAGCAAGTTTTATATTATTTTGAGCACTATTTTGGGTCAATAGTACATTAGTTGCTAACTCATTATTTGATGGATAGTTCTTAGTAATTGTTTTCGAGTTCGATTTCAAATTACCGGGTTGGGATGACGTTGGATTAACGCCACTGGGCCTGGAAGAAATATTTTTTTGCGGAATAGCTCTTTGAACAGCCTTTGAAATTTCAATAGGTTTCAAACTACCCAACATATCTTTTGGGCTAATAAGAACTTTTGCACTATTGGATTGTGTTCCGGTATGTGTATTAAGATGACCGATAACTACAAGCGTAAATATCAGCAAAAATGACATTGAAATAGAAGGCCACCTTCTTCCGGGATGCAAGTCATTATAAATGCCGTGCCAAACTCTCTTTGAAGGAATCATTTTAAATTCATCAGCCTGTTCCTTCAACGATTGCTCAAAATCATTCATCGAAAATCTGCGTTCCATCGGTCACATAATTTCAGTTGTTGGTAATATAGGTTACATTATTTTCATAGTAAAACTAAGTAGTTCCCGAAACCATTCTTATCTTCTCTCTTGGTTGTTGAATAATTTTCTTTTTCAAAAGAATATCTTCAAGCATCGATTTTGCCCGCGTGTATTGGGACCTGCTGGTACTTTCTTCAATATCAAGAATAGAAGCAATCTCTTTATGTGAATAGCCCTCAATTGCATAAAGATTTAATACTGTTTTATAGCCAACCGGTAATAATCTTATACACTCCACCACCTGTTTTGCCTGCAATATTGACGGAATATTGTCTTCATTCAGGTAAATACTGCTGGCATGAAAAAGATCCACACTATCAGTAAATTTTTTATTCTTCTTCAATACATTTATACAAGTATGTACTATAATTCTTCTTATCCACCCTTCAAGTGCACCTTGGTTTCTAAATTGGTGAATTTGCGAAAATACTTTTATAAACCCTTCCTGCATCATATCTTCCGCATCTTCCCTGTTTCGTGCAAACCTGTAGCAAACGCCCAACATCCGTGGGCTAAAACGATTGTACAAAGCCTCCTGCGCAGGAGCCATGTTATCAAGACAACCTTGAATCATTAGCTCTTCTGTCATAGTTTTTGAATGGTTTAACCCTACTAAGATATGACAAAATATAGGTATAAATGCTGCATGGTATGGAAAAATTATGCGTAGGCATTTGCATTAACCCATTAATTTGTCCTCTAAAGGGCCGCAAATTAAGCGTTGACCGGAACGAATCTGTAGGTTACCTAAATAATTTTTAAGGAAATTGCAATTTTGAGTGTTAGCAATTAATCTTTCAACCACCTTTGATAAAACTTTCAGGCGGTAATTACTTAAAATTTGCCTTCTTGTTTTGCTAGGAATTAATTAGTATCTCACCAGTCATTTTCGGCGGAATGGGAAGCTGCATCATCTTCAAAATAGTGGGTGCCAGGTCACCCAGCTTTCCACTTTTTATTTCGCCCTTCCAATCTTTATCAATAATAAAAAAAGGAACAGGGTTTTGCGTATGCGCCGTATTAGGAGTTCCGTCTTCATTAATCAAATAATCTGCATTTCCATGATCGGCTGTTAAAAATATTGTGTAGCCATTTTCGAGACCTGCAGTTACTACCTTTTCTACACATTTATCTACTGTTTCCACCGCCTTAATAACGGCGTTCCAAATTCCTGTATGCCCTACCATATCTGCATTTGCATAATTCAGGCAAATAAAATCCGCTGTTTTGTTTTTTATTTCAGGCAATAATGCCTCTGTCACTTCATTCGCACTCATTTCCGGTTTAAGGTCGTACGTTGCAACCTTGGGTGATGGAATCATAATCCTTTTTTCTCCTTCAAATGGCACCTCACGTCCGCCGCTGAAAAAGAATGTTACATGTGGATACTTTTCTGTTTCAGCAATCCGGATTTGCTTTTTATTATTGGCAGCCAATATTTCTCCCAAAGTACTTGATAAATCATCCTTTTCAAAAATTACATGGATATTTTTATAAGTATGATTATACATGGTCATTGTAGTATAATCAAGGTTAAGCGGATGCATGTTATACTCCTGGAAAGCAGTTTGAGTAAGCGCTTCAGTAATTTCGCGACACCTGTCAGTTCTAAAATTGAAACATATAACGGCATCGCCATCCTTGATACCCGAACCGGGAGTATCCGAATTAATTACGGGTAATAAAAATTCATCAGTGATGTCTTTTTCATAAGATGAACTTATAGCCGAGAAAATATTACCAGTTTCCCGACCTGTACGATGTACCAATGCATCATAAGCAATTTTAACCCGCTCCCATCTTTTATCCCTATCCATAGCATAATAGCGGCCAGTGATAGTTGCAATTTTACCGGTTGTTTGTTCAAGATGCTTTTGTAAATCTTCTAAAAAAAACAATCCGCTTTTGGGATCCGTATCACGGCCATCTGTAAACGCATGTATGTATACGTTTTCAATATTCTTTTCTTTACAAAGTGATGTAATAGCTTTTAGATGATTAATGTGTGAATGAACACCACCATCGCTTACCAGCCCCATCAGGTGCAACGATTTATTATTATCCTTTGCATAATTAAAGCTATCGAGTAAAATTTTATTCTTTTGAAATTCGCCGTTTCTTACAGCAACATTTATTCTTTCCAACTCCTGGTAAACGATGCGACCTGCGCCTAAATTCAAATGGCCCACTTCGCTATTGCCCATTTGACCCGCAGGTAAACCAACGGCTTCGCCACAGGTTACCAACGTTGTATTTGGGTATTTTTTATATAAAGAACTTACAAAAGGAACATTTGCATTTTTTATTGCATCACTTTCCTTCTTCTTTCCAAGCCCCCAACCATCCATAATTATTAAAATCACTTTTTTTGCTTCCATTTTTCAAAGCTAATTATTCAATCTTAACAAACCGTAAATTGTTTAATTTTATAGGAGAATATTATCATTATTTTTTAATTAAGAAATATTTTTTATGTTGGCACGTTTTTAGACAAGCATATATTAACCAATAAATTTTATTATGAAAAATTTTTTACTTTCTGTGGCTTTATTGGTAAGTATCAGTTCTTTTATATCGCCATCGTTTGATGATGTTGTAAAAGCCTTAAAAGCGGGAGACGCTTCTCATCTTGCTACATATTTCGACAATACGATAGAAATTACGCTTCCCGGAAAAAGCAATTCATACAGCAAGAGCCAGGCAGAATTGGTGTTGCACGATTTCTTTGCTTCGAATACTGTAAAAGATTTTGAAATTCTTCATAAAAGTGACAATTCGGGATCTCAATATTGTATCGGAAATTTGAAAACAATCAATGGCACTTTTCGTACAACAGTTTTTATGAAGCAAAAAGGTACTACAGAAGTTTTACAAGAACTGCGCTTCGAAAAATAAAAAGTTAATTTAATAGATCATAATGAACCTGACAATCGCCGGGGTTTTCATTTTACGACCGTTCAGCTTTCAACTGCATGTTATACTTTTGTTTTTATGAATCACCCTGAGACTTTTGGAGAAAAACTCCACCAGCTTATTGAAAATGCGTTAGCAGAAGATATTGGAGACGGCGATCATACTACGCTTGCATGCATTGATCCCAAAGCAAAAGGAAAAGCAATTCTAAAAATAAAAGATAACGGGATATTAGCCGGCATAGACGTAGCGGAGAAAATATTTTCTTATTCGGATTCAACTTCAATTTTAAAAAAATTTAAACAGGATGGTGATGAAATCCAGCCAGATGAAATTGGATTTGAAATAGAAGCAAAAATTTATACCATACTTACCTGTGAGCGCCTTGTTCTTAATTGCATGCAACGCATGAGCGGTATTGCTACACTTACAAAAAAATATACCGATAAATTAAAAGGGTATCACACCAAATTACTGGATACAAGAAAGACAACTCCCAACTTCAGGCTATTAGAAAAAGAAGCAGTAAGAATTGGCGGCGGTTATAATCACAGGTTTGGGCTTTATGATATGATTATGCTAAAAGATAACCATATAGATTATTGTGGTGGCCTTGAACCCGCTATTACAAAAGCATGGCGGTACGTCCAGGAAAAAAAACCGGGATTAAAAATAGAAGTTGAAACCCGCAGTATTGAAGATGTAAAAAAAGTTATACGCATAGGAAAGGTTGATAGAATTATGTTAGATAATTTTTCTGTTAATGAAATTAAAGAAGCGCTTACTTTAATTGATGGCGCTTACGAAACAGAAGCAAGTGGCGGAATTAATTTCCAAAACATAGAATCGTATGCTGCTACGGGCGTCGACTTTATTTCAAGCGGTGCAATTATACATCAGGCTAAAAGTTTAGACTTAAGTTTAAAAGCAGATATAATACAATAATATGACGAAGAAAAAGTTATATAATATGGATAGCATCGTTTATTCTACCGACACAAATTTTAAGCCGGGAGAAAAAACCGAAGATGAGACTCTACCCGTGAATGAGCAATTGCTGAAAGTGAGACTGGACGCCAAACACCGCGGAGGAAAGCTGGTTACCTTAATTGAAGGATTTTCAGGGAAAGAAGCTGACCTGGAAAAATTGGGCAAACAATTAAAATCTTTTTGCGCCACCGGCGGCTCAGTAAAAAACAGCGAAATAATTATTCAGGGCGATAACAGGGAAAAGATTTTACAATGGCTGATTAAAGCAGGATATAGGAAAACAAAAAGATTATAAATCCTGCTATTGAACTATTAAAAAAATAACGTGAGAAATATCTTTAGTATATTTTACCGAGTTTTGATAACTTTATAATCAACCACCAGATATGATTTCCAAAATATCAGAGGGCGTTAAAATAAGTGTTGAAACATTTTATCAGCCTGAGTATAGCAATCCTGTTACAAACGAATTTATGTTCGCTTACCGGATTACCATAGAAAATAATAATCCCTTTCCGGTGCAATTATTAAGAAGGCATTGGTATATTTTCGACAGTAATGCCGAACATCGCGAGGTGGAAGGTGAAGGTGTTATTGGAGTACAGCCTCATATAAATCCGTCTGAAAAATACCAGTATGTGAGTGGCTGTAATTTAAGAAGTGAAATAGGTAAAATGCATGGCATCTATTTTATGGAAAACAGCAATAACAAAAAAACATTTCTTGTCAATATTCCCGCTTTTGAAATGATAGTTCCTCTAAAATTGAATTAACTCCTCGGCTTGTATTTTGCTTTGGTATAAATTTCGCTTGCATCAGTTTTCATAATATCCTGCAAAGTGGTTTCAGGAAATTTTTCCAAATATCGTTTCACAATTTGCATCCCGGTAAACGTTCCTATGTTGCCCGGCGAGTCTTCTCCAAGTTCTTGTGTTTTTGGGCTTTCACCAATATAATTTTTTATGATGTTTTGTTCTGCATTATTCAGCAGGTCATTGTTTAAAAAGAAATCCCAAATTACGGCCTCATTTTTATAACAGTCCTTTAGTTGTTTTTCAGTATAACCAAAACAAATGTATTCGGGTGTATTGGGCAAAAATTTAGTGAGCAGATAAATCCTTTTTCCCTTTTCAACCATCTGTTCAATCAGGGGCTTGCCGTTTGTATTATCCGGATATAAATCGTCGATGATATTTCGCATACAGTTAACCGTTATATGTTTCTCATCAAAATTGTTGGCAAGGTAATCCGGGTATTGCTCCTCTCCTTCCCGACTCTTATATAGTGAATAATTTTTACCCATGTGAAGTTGCAAACCTATTCCAAGCCCTTCCGAAGTAAGCACATCACCTTGCGTTCCAAAAGATGTTTCAAAATTTGCATTGATGGGGCCAATAAAAGTTATTAAAAACTGCGGCAATTTATATTGAGGGAAATAATATTTTACAAACTGCAATGCATTTTTTATCTCACTGGTTTCTTTACTGAAATCTTTATACATCAAATCTGATGAATCTTTGACGGGCCTGTAATCGTGAATAAATAAACGAATGGCACTGTCTTGTTCATTTCCCGGAATTAATAAACTATCCATATCGAGGCCAAGAATATTCTCAACAAAATCAGGGGTAAACTTGGGATATTTTTGTAGCAGCGAGTTCATAGATGCCGCAATGTTCAAAGTATCTATTGAAAAAAAATCCCGTTCATATCTTTTAGTTTCAAGGTTTACTTTTATACCAGATACATCAGGAATATTTTTATTGCTTCTGCAGGATAAACAAAAAATAACACAAGACAGTAGGATGAATAATCTCTTCATTCAACAAATAAAAGAAAAAAAATTGTAGAGCATATGTTAATTGAAAAAACCTTTGAAATTTTATTCTGCTAATTTTGCAATATGAAAATTATTCTTTCGCAGCAAAATTATCACATCGGCAATTTCGAAAGTAATACTCATAAAATTATTGAAGCCATAAAATCGGCAAAAACGAAAAATGCTGATCTTATTGTTTTCAGCGAAATGAGTATCTGCGGCTATCCCGCAAGAGACTTTGTTGACTTCTCTGATTTTATAAATAAATGCTATCAGAGCATTGATGTTATTAAAGAATATGCTGATGATATTGCGGTAATAGTTGGCGCTCCCGATCGCAACCCTGTAAAAGAAGGTAAAGATCTTTTTAATGCAGCCTTTTTTCTTTATAACAAACAAATACAAAACGTCGCTCACAAAACTTGTCTGCCTACTTATGATGTGTTTGATGAGTATCGTTATTTTGAGCCAGCCTATAACTGGAATGTAATAGAATTTAAAGGGAAAAAAATTGCACTCACTATTTGCGAAGATATTTGGAACCTTGGTGATAATCCGTTGTACCGTATTTGTCCAATGGATATTTTAATGAGCCAGCAGCCCGATGTTATGATAAACATTTCTGCATCGCCTTTTGATTATACTCATATTGAAGACCGCAAAGCTGTTATTAAGGCCAATGTTTTAAAATATAAACTTCCACTTATTTATTGCAATGCAGTCGGCAGCCAAACTGAAATTGTATTTGATGGCGCATCCTTGGTTTTCGACAAAGACGCCAATTTGTGTCACCAGCTTCCTCAATTCAAAGAAGACATTGCCGAAGTAATTCTTAATGATAATGGAACGATAGAATCTGCCGTCATTGAACCTGCGCTGACAGGCCCCGTAGAGCAACTGGATACTTTATATTATGTGCCGTCTCTTAATATTTCACAAGTGCATGATGCAATTATTTTAGGCATCCGCGACTATTTTTTTAAAATGAAATTTACCAAAGCTATTATTGGAAGTAGTGGCGGGATCGACAGCGCAGTAACGCTTGCGCTTGCGTGCAAGGCATTAGGTAAAGAAAACGTGAGAGCAATTTTAATGCCTTCTGAATTTTCAACTTCTCATTCAGTGAAGGATGCTGAACAGCTAAGTAAAAATCTGGGCAATCCCTATGATATCATTTCTATAAAAAATATTTACGATCAGTTTATACAAGACCTTGAACCTTACTTTAAAAACTTGCCATTTAGCATTGCTGAAGAAAATATTCAAAGCCGCACAAGAGGAAATTTATTAATGGCACTTGCCAATAAGTTCGGATATATTTTATTAAACACTTCCAATAAAAGTGAACTGGCAACGGGTTATGGAACGTTATATGGCGATATGGCCGGGGGGCTTGGCGTAATTGGCGATTGTTATAAAACACAAGTGTATGAGCTTGCAAAATTTATTAATATTGAAAAAGAAATAATTCCATTAAACATCATCACAAAGGCACCTTCTGCAGAATTGAGGCATGAACAAAAAGACAGCGACAGTTTACCGGAATATGATATCCTCGATAAAATTTTATACCAGTACATTGAAAAAGTGAAAGGCCCCAATGAAATAAAAGCTCAGGGTTTTGATGCGGCTCTTGTTGACAGGATTTTAAGCATGGTAAATAAGAATGAATATAAAAGAAACCAATTTTGTCCAATCATTCGTGTTTCTCCAAAAGCTTTTGGAGTAGGAAGAAGAGTGCCGATTGTTGCTAATTATTTAAATTGATTTTTAATAATACCAGGGATGCAAACATTTATTTAAACATTTCTTTTTGCGAGATAAGAATTAATTTGCTTCACACTTTTATCAGTAAACAGAGAACAACAAAAAAATTTATGGAAGCATATATCATAGCAGGTTACAGAACAGCAGTCACCAAATCAAAAAAAGGTGGTTTCAGATTTTATCGCCCTGATGATTTAGCAGTTGATGTTATTAAGGGCTTACTGGCAAGCGTACCCGAACTAGATAGTAAAAAAGTAGATGATCTTATTGTAGGTAACGCTGTACCTGAAGCTGAGCAAGGCTTACAAGTTGGCAGAATGATAAGCGTAAGAGCGCTGGGAATAGAAGTTCCGGGCATGACAGTTAACCGTTATTGTGCAAGCGGATTAGAAACGATTGCTATCGCTACAGCAAAAATAAGAACCGGAATGGCAGATTGCATTATTGCTGGCGGAACAGAAAGCATGACTATGGTTCCTACCTCGGGATGGAAAACGGTTCCTGCTTATTCTGTGGCATCAGAAACCCCTGATTATTATTTAGGAATGGGATTAACTGCTGAAGCAGTTTCAAAAGAATACCATGTAAGCCGTGAACAACAGGATGAATTCAGTCTGCATTCGCATCAAAAAGCCATGAATGCAATTACTAACGGTTATTTTAAAAGTGGTATTCTTCCGATGCCTGTTGAAGAAATTTATGTTGATCAAAATAATAAGAAACAAAAGAGAACTTTCGTTGTAGATACTGATGAAGGCGTGCGTGCAGATACATCAATGGAAGCGCTTGCAAAACTAAAACCTGCATTTGCTTTGGGTGGCACTGTTACCGCAGGTAATTCTTCACAAACCAGCGATGGCGCAGCTTTTGTAATTGTAATGAGTGAAAAAATGATGAATGAATTAAAATTGAAACCAATTGCACGTTTGGTACAATGTGTAAGTGCAGGAGTTCATCCACGTGTTATGGGCATCGGCCCTGTAGAAGCTGTCCCAAAAGTTTTGAAGCGTGCCGGAATGAATTTATCTCAAATAGATTTAATAGAATTGAACGAGGCTTTTGCTTCACAAGCGTTAGCAGTTATTAAAACATTAGAACTTGATCCGGCCAAAGTAAATATCAACGGTGGTGCAATTGCTTTAGGGCACCCGCTTGGATGCACCGGCGCAAAACTAACGGTACAAATTATTAATGACATGAAACGTCTTGATAAGAAATATGGAATTGTAACTGCATGTGTTGGCGGCGGCCAGGGCATTGCGGGGATTATTGAAAATTTGTAAAAAGACCTATCCCAACACTTTCCTCAAAGGAGAAGGAACTTATCTAAGATTATAACTTCACACCCAATCCAGCTGCCAATAGTGACTTTAACTGTAAAGCAGGAGAATCATGATTTGGACCAAATAGTTTTACATCATCATCGTAGATTAAACTAAGGCTAAGGCTTGCCGTTAGTAATCTAGAAAGTTTAGCCGTGAATATATTGTTCATCATCACATCGACCTTCTGTGGATTATGCTCATAATTTGAAAACAGATCAAGCCTTCCATTGTAAGTAATGGTTTTATTCAGATCAGTTAAATAAGTCATACTCGCAAATGCACCAAGTACATTTTTAACTTTTTTGCCGGGAGTTACACCATATGTTCCTTTGGCAGACAAAGTATCATTGTTTACAATCGTCCATCGTGATGTAACAGGCGATACGAAAATGGACAATCCTTTAACAGGTTTATAATTTAATCCAAAGCTCACTAGAAGGTAAGCCGGCGCAAGAAAGTCAGATAAAAGATCTTTAGTGCCATCGCTTTTGTAATTGTAGCCTTTTGAAAATTGAGAATGGAAATTAAATAATGCTGCTGCATCTAATTTTGGGCTCAATGCATATCCAAATTTTGATAACAAATCTATCCGGTCATCATTTTTTCTGGTGCCAAGACTTGTTGTGTTTACCAAACCATAATTAAAATCTATTGTATTATCCCAACTGTACTTGTCTTTTTTATAAAATGAATAGAAACCAAGATAAGAAGCTATGGATAAAGAAAAATCATCTCCGCCGGCAGCCCAGTTACTTTGGCTTCCCTGACCTAAATTCAGATTGAAGAGTCCCCCGGTTTTCCATGCTTTCCCACTGTCAATTTTTTCCTTTTTAATTTCTTTCATCGCTTTGGCCAGCATGTCTTTTACAGTTTGATCCTGCGCTGAGACATTGTTATAAATTACTACAGTAAATACGATTAAAAAAGTTTTGCAAAACCAAAAACAATAATTTTTTTTCATGAGGATTACGGATAGTTATTGATAAGTATACGAAAACAAAAATAGCCAACTATTTCTTTTTATATTTTTCGGTTTCAATAAATAGTAATGTTAATACTCGCTGAATGTTTTAACATAAAATACATATTTTGTGGTACAAATAATTTAATAATAATTAAAAAATTAATCATGGAAGAGTTAATCCAAAAATTACAGAGTATACATGGTCTTACTGCGGAGCAATCCCACAGCATTCTAGGAACCATAGCGGGATATATAAAAGAAAAATTTCCAATGGTGGCCGGAGCAATAGACAATATTATTCCTACCGGAAATGCTACTACGGCTAACACGCAGGCGACGTCCACCGCCACTACCCAAGACAGCGGGGATCTTTTAGATAAAATTTCAGACTTTATTCCAGGAGCAACCGGCGAAAAGATTGAAGAATTTGCAAAGGATAAATTAGGAGGTTTTTTCGGAGGGAATAAAGCGGTATGACTATAAAACTTTTAAGTACCAAAGCCGGAAATAAAATTCCGGTTTTTTATTTTCATCCACTCTTAAAAGTCATTTTAAAGTTTCTCTTGCTATAACTATTTTTTGTATTTCGCTCGTTCCTTCCCCAATGGTACATAATTTACTATCGCGATAAAACTTTTCGACTGGGAAATCTTTGGTATAACCATAACCGCCAAAAATCTGAACGGCGTCGGTTGCAACTTTCACAGCAATCTCACTGGAATAATATTTTGCCATTGCTGCTTCTTTGGTAACATTTTCCTTATCCATCTTGAGTTCACAAGCGTGATTAATTAATAACTCTGCGGCCATAATTTCAGTAGCCATATCTGCAAGCTTAAAAGAAATTGCCTGGAACTCGGAAATTGGTTTTCCAAACTGGTGCCGCTCTTTTGCATATTGCACGGAAGCTTCATAAGCTCCTTTGGCAATTCCTAAACCAAGTGATGCTATTGAAATACGTCCGCCATCGAGCACATACATTGCCTGTTTAAAGCCGTCGCCAATATTTCCCATCCTTGCCGAATCAGGAATGCGGCAATCAGTAAAAATCATTTCTGCAGTTTCACTTGCACGCATTCCCAATTTATTTTCCTTCTTGCCTCCGGCTAAACCTTTTGTCTCACGGGGTACTATAAACGCAGTCGAATTATCTCTCGTATGTGGTTCTCCTGTTCTGCAAATAACTACTGCAACATCGCCGCTTTTACCATGCGTAATCCAGTTCTTTGTCCCATTAATGAGCCATTCATCCCCATCTTTTTGTGCAACACATTGCATGTTGCCCGCGTCGCTTCCAGTATTTGGCTCAGTTAATCCCCATGCACCAATATACTCGGCTGTTGCCAACTTAGGCAAATAGTTTCTTTTTTGTTCTTCATTAGCAAAAGAAAGTATGTGGCCCGTGCATAACGAATTATGTGCGGCCAGCGACAAACCAATAGAACCGCAAACTTTGGCAATTTCCTGGATAACATTACTATATTCAATATAACCTAAACCGGCCCCACCGTATTCTTCCGGCACCAGCACACCCATCATTCCAAGCTTTCCCAGTTCTTTAAATATATGAACAGGAAATTCCTGGGATTCATCCCATTCCATTACATGCGGTTTAATATATTGTTGGGCAAAATTTCTCGCTGTATGTACAACCTGTTCCGTAAGTTCGGTATGTTTGAAATCCATTTTCTTAATTTAATGAGTTGCAAGATAAATTAAATAAACAAATACTAACAGTTGTTAGTTTTACAAAAACAAAGGATCTATTGAACTGTTAAATAAGGCTGAATCTTATTAAATATTTCTTCGGTAACCAACATTATTTTTCGAATTTCTTCAACAGATTTAAAATTTCCATGTTGTTGCCGGTATTGATAAATTGCGTTGGCTATATTATACCTCAGGTACGGTTGAGCTTTCATTTCATCTACAGAAGCTGTATTGATGTTTATTTGTTTAACAGGATTGCTACCTATTACCAACCTCGGCTTAATCTTTTGGAAAGTGGAATCAGGAAGAAGGTAAGTTTCTGCAACCTGGTCAACGGAATAGAATCCACCGAGTTTATTTCGGAAAGCAATAATTCTCTGAGCTAATTTACTTCCTATTCCCGGAAGGCTAATAAGTGCGGTTGTATCGGCAACGTTTATATCAATAAGCAAGGTTGATTTCGCAGAAAAAGATTTACTTGCCGGATATTCTGCTTTTTCAAAAGTATATTTTTTATTAGTATTTTTAATACTAACGTATGGGATTAAACGCTGTGCATCATTTGGAGATAAACCCCATATCTTTTTAATATCTTCTGGTTTATAAAATTTGCCCCCTTTTGAGATATAATTTTGAATAGTATGAATTGTTTTTTCTCTTATACCTAATCTCTTCCAATCATCCTGCGATGCAGTATTAGGATCAAAATAAAAAGTCTCGGTCTTTGTTACTGCATATTTTTTTTCTTCGGATAACGAATGATCATCATTAAATTGGTCATCAAAATTTCTTGCATACATCTTATCTTTTACAGAATCATTTTTTGTAGAATTTAGCCGGGCAATTTCATTTTTATAATCACTATAATTATATTGGTTTTGAGGTATAACCATGGAATACAAGAAAGGAACTAATGCAAAGAATAAAATCAGCGTAACTATAATTATGGTTCCCCTTCTTTCCTTTCTGGTAAAAATGAAGTAGTTATTTAGAAACTGTTTCCACATTTAATTTTTTAAGGTAAAATACTCAATTAAATGAATTAATCAAATGTCGAAAGCAGGGAGCAGAAATTATAAAATTAAGATTCAACATTAAAATTGGAGTTGCAATCCATCGTATGCCAATTGCCTGTGAGGCTTAAGTTCGTAATTGATCTCTTCGTGTGTGCCAAGCTGGTGGCTTATATGCGTGAAATAAACATTGGGTATCTCCATTTCATCTACAAGCTCCACTGCCTCCTGTAAATTAAAATGCGAAATATGTGAATCCTTCCGAAGCGCATTTATAACAACCGTATCGCTTCCAATAATTTTTTGTTTTTCTTCATCGTCAATTCTGTTGGCATCAGTAATGTAAGCAAACTTACCAAATCTGAACCCAAGAACCGGCATCTGCAAATGATAAACAAGAATGGGCGTAACAGGAATATCACCCACTATAAAAGTTTTATCAGTTATCGTATGCATCGTTACACTTGGAACACCGGGATATCTTTTATCCGCAAAAATGTAGCTGAATTCTCTTTTCAATGCTTCCTGGGTTAATTCATTTGCATAAATATCCATTGGTTTATTTTGAAAATAATTAAAGGCTTTTACATCATCGAGCCCTGCTATATGATCCTTATGCGGATGGGTAAAAATAACGGCGTCCAACTTTCTTACATTCGCCCTAAGCATTTGTGTACGAAAGTCCGGCGTGGTATCAACTACCAAAGTTGTTCTGCTGCTCTGAACCAAAATGCTGCTTCGTAAACGCTTGTCTTTTTCATCAGGAGAGGAACAAACATAACAACCACAAGCTATCATAGGAACTCCGCCACTGGTGCCTGTACCGAGGAATGTAATTTTTATTTCAGGATAATTCACGTACCCAAAGCTAAAAAATATAAAGAGAATTTTAGGAAAGATGTTTACTTCTCCAATGTTTCGTTTTTCAGAATGACTTCATCATACATTTTTTGAGAGTCTTTTGTAAGCATGTCGTAGTTTACATTTAAAGATGGGATAAGATCCATCAAAGTATTTATTCTTCCTTCAGGATTTAAAAATTTATTGAGCACAACTACCTTTTTATCTTCAAGAATACAATAACCACTTTGGAAAGAGCCGCGTTCGTAACGAACAATGTAGCCGCATTCATCCAAAATATTTTCTAATTTTTTTAATGTAGTTTGATTGTATTTCATGTAAGCAAATCTAATAAATTAAACCGTTTTATTTTTCCTTCGCGGTTAAGGGCTACACTTTGGTAGTCATTCGTATTACAGGTATTATCATTTCTTCAAGACTTACACCACCATGTTGAAAAGTATTGCGGTAATAATTTGCAAAATGATTGTAATTGTTAGGATAACATAAATATCCATCCTGCTTTGCAAAAATGAAAGATGAATTTACATTCGGAACAGGCAAACCAGCTTGCCGTGGGTCGCGAAAGGCCAATACTTCTTTTGCTTCGTAGTTTAAGTTACGGCCATGTTTGTAGCGAAGATTAGCGGTGGTTTGTTTATCACCCACAACTTTTTGAGGAGAATTTACTCGTACACTTCCATGATCGGTGGCAACAATTAAATTCAATTTTTTATCAGCGATTTTCTTTAATGCCTGGTGCAATGGCGAATGCTCAAACCATGATGCAGTAAGGCTTCTGTAACTCACTTCATCTGCAGCAAGTTCCTTTAATACTTCCATTTCCGTACGGGCATGACTAAGCATATCAACAAAATTGTAAACAATAATACTTATGTCATTACTCAATAGATTGTGCACGTTATCTACTAATTTTTGCGCATCCTGGTGGTTAGTTATTTTAGTGTAAGAATATTTGAGGTCATCTTTACGAAGCTTTTTTAACTGGGCCTTGAAAAAATCCTGTTCAAATAAATTTTTGCCTCCTTCTTCATCATCATTCTTCCATTCAGTTGGAAATTGTTTTTCAATATCTATTGGAAGCATGCCCGCAAAAATTGCGTTGCGACTGTATTGTGTTGCTGTAGGTAAAATTGAATAAAAAGTTTCTTCTTCGTGTATGCGAAAGTTTTCCGAAAAGATTGGCTGGATAGCTTTCCATTGATCGAAGCGAAGATTATCTATTAACAAAAAAATGGTAGGAACGCCGCTTTTTTCAACATGAGGAAACACTTTATACTTCATCAATGTGTGGCTCATTATCGGCGACTGAGCTGCAGGATTGGTTACCCAGTCAGAATAATTTTTTGAAATGAATTTAAAAAATTCAGTATTGGCTTCATTTTTTTGCGATTGAAAAACTTCCTGCATTTCCGGACTATCGCTTTTTTTCATTTCCAGCTCCCAATACACAAGCTTTTTATAAATATCCATCCATCCGTTATAATCAGGATTATCATTAAGCGCCATAAATAAATCCCTGAATTGCCTTTGATATGCCGACGTTGTTTTTTCTGCTACCAACCTCCTGTTGTCAACTATTTTTTTTAGCGAAAGCCATACCTGGTTTGGATTTACCGGCTTTATTAAATAATCAGTTATTTGCGAACCAATGGCTTCGTCCATTAAGTTTTCTGTTTCATTTTTAGTTATCAGAACTATGGGGACCTGGGAGTTTATCTCTTTTATTTTTTGCAAAGTTTCCAGGCCGGTAATACCCGGCATGCTTTCATCCAACAATACCACATCTACAATATTGTCTTTCACATAATCAATTGCATCGAATCCATTACTCAACGATTTTACTTCGTAGCCTTTATTTTCCAAAAACATAATTTGAGATTTCAGGCTTTCCATCTCATCATCTACCCATAAAATTTTTGCTGCACTCATTTATAATTTTTTACCAGATATTGTATAATAAACTTTTTTCGCACTGATAAATCATCACTGAACATACCAGGGCGCGATTCTTACAAATGTAATTTATTCCCTCCCCAAAAATTACCTTTGCAAATTCGCATTATCATTTTAACAATTTAAAAATAGATGGCGTACAGAAAAATAATCAATGACCCGGTTTATGGTTTTATAACTGTTGACGACGAGTTGGTTTATACAATTATATCGCATCCTTATTATCAACGTTTGCGGCGCATTCACCAAATGGCCATGGCTCAATTGGTTTATCCCGGGGCTGTTCATACGCGTCTGCATCATTCTTTGGGCGCTTATCATTTAATGTGTAACGCCATAAAAGAACTCAAAGGAAAAGGATTTTCAATTTCGGCAGAGGAAGAGCAGGCCGCAAAAATTGCAATTCTTCTTCACGACATTGGCCATGGGCCTTACTCGCATGCACTAGAACAGGTTTTGATAAAAAACGTAAGCCACGAAAAAATATCGTTGATGCTGATGGAGAAAATGAATGCAGAATTATCTGGCAAATTGGAAATGGCTATAGATATTTTTAAAGATGATTATCCTAAAAAATTTCTTCACCAGTTAGTAAGCGGCCAATTAGATGTTGACCGCATGGATTATTTAATTCGGGATAGTTTTTTTACGGGTGTAAGTGAAGGTGTTATTGGTTACGACCGCATAATTAAAATGCTTACCGTGCATGATGGCGAGTTAATGATAGAGGAAAAGGGGATTTATTCCATAGAAAAATTCTTAGTATCACGCAGGCTTATGTATTGGCAGGTTTACCTGCATAAAACAGTATTATGTGCAGAAAAGATGTTGGTTAATATTATCAAAAGGGCAAGAATTGTAAACGCCCAGGCGCTTTCAGGAGCTTTTAATAATTTTTTGCACAAAGAATTTAAAGAGGAAGAAATTGAAAACCACCTGGACGATTTTTGCATGGTTGATGATTACGATGTTCTTTCTGCAATAAAAAGCTGGGCACTTCATCCTGACAAAATTTTATCCGTTCTTTGCAAGGGAATTATCAATCGAAGGCTTCTTAAAATAAAATATTCTGGAACTATAATTGATGATAATGTGGTAAAAGAAAAAACAGAATTAGCAATCCAGTACTTTAAGATTAGTAATGACGAGGCCCGGTATCTAGTATTTACTGGCGAAACCGGGAACAAGACTTATAGCAACAAGGACGAGCATATAAATATTTTATTTAAAGATGGAACAATTAAAGATATTTCAGAAGTGGATAATGCTCTAATAAATCAAACATTATTTGGCACGGTAAAAAAATTTTACATTTGTTTTCCAAATATGGAATTATTGTAGTTTAACCTTTAAATAAATTGATCGTCTGTATAGATAGATAAAGAATTATGGAGTTTACCGCAAAGCAAATATCTTCCCTTATAAATGGGGAAATTGAAGGCGATCCTGTTGTTACAGTTTCATCTTTTGGGAAACTTGAAGGTGCAGAGCCGGGGCAGCTTGCATTTCTTGCCAATCCCAAATACGAAGAATTTTTGTACTCCACAAAAGCGTCTATCATAATTATTAATAACACACAGCAGGTAGAAAAAAAAGTGAATGCTACGCTCATTCGCGTACCTGATGCGTATTCAGCTTTCGCAATTATTTTAAGTGCTTACGAACAAATGGCCAAAGCCAATCTTACAGGAATTCAACAACCCGTCTATATTTCAGATACTGCAAGTTTGGGTGAAAATATTTTTATTGGGGCATTTACCTATATCGGAAATAATGTAAGAATCGGCAATAATGTAAAGCTTTTTCCGCAAGTTTATATCGGAGATAATGTTACTATTGACGATGATTCCATTTTGTTTCCTGGAGTAAAAATTCAACATGATTGTGTAATAGGAAAAAATGTAACCATCCACGCCGGCTCTGTTATTGGCGGAGATGGATTTGGTTTTGCACCACAGCAAGACGGAAGCTTTAAAAAAGTTCCACAAATAGGAAATGTTATAGTAGAAGATAATGTTGAAATAGGCGCCAATGCTACAATTGACCGGGCAACCATTGGTTCTACTTTAATAAAATCAGGAGCCAAGCTTGATAACCTTATACAAATTGCCCATAACGTTGAAGTAGGCAACAATACTGTAATAGCGGCCCAATCGGGTATTAGTGGAAGCACTAAAATAGGTAACAATGTAATGATAGGGGGACAGGCAGGAATTGTAGGGCATTTGCAAATTGCAGACGGAAGCAAAATAAATGCGCAAAGTGGCGTAAGCAAATCTATTAAAACACCCAATACAGCCGTTACTGGATCTCCGGCTTTTGATTATTCCCATGCTCTCCGCAGCCAGATATTAAATCGTAATCTTCCAGAGTTGGAAAAAAGAATTAAAGAATTGGAGCAAATTGTAGAACGCCTTAGTAATGAGAAGGTGACAGAATAAGAAATTTTTTTTAAACAAAATTTTAAAGTCCCGCTTTAGGCCGGTAATTTTTAAAAGCAATAGTTTTCATACTTTCGTATCCATGGAATCATCGAATCCTAAAGAGGAATATTTTCAGCATACTATAAAAGAAGAAGTCGTTATTTCAGGTGCCGGTATTCACACGGGGCAGTCTGTAACAATGCGCATAAAGCCTGCAGCAGCTAATACCGGGATTAATTTTCAAAGAACAGACCTTCCGGGCAAACCAGTTGTAAAGGCTGATGTTGATAATGTAATAGAAACCAACCGTAGCACAACTATAGAAAGTAACGGGGCAAGAGTGGGAACAATCGAGCACCTGATGGCAGCTCTTACCGGGATGCTTATTGATAACGTGCTTATAGAAATTGATGGGGAAGAAGTACCTATTCTTGATGGTAGCTCACAGCTTTTCATTGAATATCTGTCCGAAGCAGGTATTCAAAAACAAAACGCACAAAAAATCTATTATAACATTCAGCATAACATAAATTTTGTTGATGATGACAAAAAAGTAGAGATGGTAGCGTTACCTTATGATGGATACCGCATCAATACTCTTATCGATTTTAATTCACCGGTTTTGGGGACACAACATGCCGATCTAAAAAATATCGGAGATTTCAAAAAAGAAATTGCGCCCAGCAGAACTTTTTGTTTTTTTCATGAACTCGAACTTCTTATTGCCAATGACCTTATAAAAGGTGGCGATATTAATAATGCAATAGTGGTGGTTGACAAACCAGTAACTGGCGACCAGGTTGATCGCATATCGAAAATATTTCATAAAAACGATGTAAAGGTTAGTGAAGCCGGCATCTTAAACAATCTTACTTTGCGTTTTCCCAATGAACCCGCAAGGCATAAGTTGCTCGATGTTGTTGGCGACCTGGCTCTCGTTGGCTATCCGTTTAAGGCACACATTATCGCAAACAGGCCCGGTCATTCTTCAAATATTAAGTTTGCTAAAAAAATAAAAGAACATATAAAGAAGTATAAGCATAGGCAGGATATTCCCAAATACGATCCCAATCTGCCACCGTTACTTGACATCCAGGAAATAGAAAGAACTCTTCCACACAGGTATCCTTTTTTAATGGTTGATAAAATAATTGAACTCACCGAAACTCATGTGGTCGCAATAAAAAATGTAACTTATAATGAGCCTTTTTTCCAGGGACATTTTCCCGGCAATTCTGTAATGCCTGGTGTATTGCTGGCAGAAGCTCTTGCACAGGCAGGAGGATTTATAGCAATTCCCAGGAATTCTCCTGATAAATATGATACTTATTTTCTTAAAATTGATAATTGCAAATTCAAACAAAAAGTAGTTCCCGGTGATACACTAATTTTAAAAATGGAATTACTACATCCGATAAGAAGAGGGATTTGCGAAATGAGAGGAACAGTATATGTTGGAGATAAAGTAGTTACTGAAGCCATTTTAATTGCTCAAATAGTAAAAAGACCCAAAGCCTGATTTATGATTAGTCCTCTTGCTCATATTCATCCTGCAGCGCAGATAGGTAATAATGTAAAGATTGATCCTTTTGTAGTTATAGAAGAAGGAGTGGCAATTGGTGAAGGTACCCACATAATGGCTCATGCAGTTATTATGAAAAATACTATTGTAGGAAAATCATGTAGTATTTTTCCCGGAGCTGTTCTGGGCGCTATTCCGCAAGACTTAAAATTTGACGGAGAAGAAACATTTGTTGAAATTGGAGACAATACAACCATCAGGGAATGTGTAACTGTAAATCGCGGTACAAAAGATAAATGGAAAACCAAGGTTGGCAGTAATTGTTTATTGATGGCCTATTGCCATATAGCTCACGATTGCGTTTTGGGAGATCATGTGATCATCGCTAACTCTGTACAACTCGCTGGCCACGTAGAAATAGGAGACTATGCTATAATTGGTGGTATGGCGGCCGCAATTCAATTTTCAAAAATAGGTGCCCATTGTTACATCGCAGGCGGCACTGAAGTAATAAAAGACGTTCCACCTTATATTAAAGCAGGGCGTTCACCACTAAGTTACGTTGGCGTAAATTCTGTTGGGCTACAAAGGAGAGGGTTTAATTCAGAAAAAATAAACAGCATACTTGAAATTTATCGCAACATTTATATGCGTGGATTAAATATTACTCAGGCAACTGAGTTTATCGAAAAAGAACTACCGGATTCGGAGGAAAAGACCGAAATTTTGAAATTTATAAGAGACAGTAAACGAGGCATCCTAAAAGTGTCTTCGAAAGAAATTATTGATGAAAATTAGCCTGAACAATCTCGGCAAGCGCTATAACAGGGACTGGATTTTCCGCAATCTTAGTTTTCAATTTGATAATAACAAACATTATGCAATTACCGGACCTAACGGTTCAGGTAAATCAACATTGCTTCAGATTATTGGCGGTTCAACTATTCATAATGAAGGAGAAATATTCTACCAGCAATCCGATAAAAATATTAAACCGGAAAAAATATTTAAAAAAATTTCTTTTGCTGCGCCTTACCTTGAAGTAGTAGAAGAAATGACGCTTACAGAGTTCTTCACCTTCCACCAAAAGATGAAAGGATGCATTTCTTCAATTGATACAAAGGAAATTATTTTTGCCCTCGGCCTTGAAAAATCTTCGCATAAGCAAATACGTTATTACAGCAGCGGAATGAAACAAAGAGTAAAACTTGCCCAGGCAATTTTTAGCGATGTAGCTGCAGTATTATTGGATGAACCACTTACTAACCTGGATAATGAAGGAATTTTATTGTATCATTCGCTGATAAAAAATTATTGCAATAATCGCCTGGTAATTGTTAGCAGCAATGACAAAAATGAATACAGCTTTTGTGAAGAAACGATCGATATGCTAAGTTATAAATAGCTTACCTGCTGCTGGCAATCAATAAATTCAAGTCAGTAAATTTCAAATCAAAACGTTCACTGAGTTGAAAATTGGTAAGTGCTCCCCTGAATAAATATATTCCACTCCTGATATTTATTTTATACCAAACCAGGTTTTCAACTCCGCCTTCATCAGCCATTTCCAACAACAATGTCATTAAAACATTGCTTATAGATTGTGAAGCTGTGCGTGCAAAACCGCTTGGAATATTTGGAACACAATAATGAATTACGTCATATTTTCTAAATACAGGATCTTTATGAGAAGTAATAGACGAAGTCTCGAAACAGCCGCCATGATCAATACATACATCTACAATTACACTCCCCGGGCGCATTCTGCTTACCATTTCTTCAGTAACAACAAGAGGTGTCCGTCCTCCGTAAGAAGATAAAGCGCCCACCGCAACATCGCAGGTTTTCAATTGCTTTGCCAAAATTCCAGGTTCTATAACGGAAGTATATAAGCGCACTCCTATATTATTTTGCAATCGTTTTAAACGATAAATACTATTGTCAAAAACCTTTACACTTGCTCCCATTGCCAGCGCTGTTCGTGCAGCCTGCTCTCCTACAATACCTGCACCTATAATAATAACTTTGGTTGGAGGGATACCCGAAATTCCGCCAACAAGCACTCCTTTACCATTATTTGCATTGCTAAGGTATTGGCCGGCGATCAACATAACTGCGCTGCCCGCAATTTCACTCATGCTACGAACAATTGGGTTGTGGCCACTGTCATCTTTTAAATTCTCAAAGCTTAAGGCAGTAATTTTTTTGTTCATCATCTCTGCAAGAATATGCTGTTTCATCGCTGCGAGATGGATTGGAGATATTATAAACTGATGAGGCTTTAACAAGTTCAGTTCATCTTCGCCAACAGGTGCACTTTTTACAAGGATATCGCATTCAAAAACCTCCTTTTTGCTTTTAGCAATTTTAGCTCCTGCTTCGCTATAATCCCTGTCTGAGTAACTGGCTCCTTCCCCTGCTTTACTTTCCATAACAACGCGATGGCCATTGGCAACCAATACACTTACTGCTTCGGGAGTAAGCGCAATTCGGTTTTCCTGGAACGAAGTTTCTTTAGGAATACCTATAAATAATTCAACTCCTTTCGGCTTCACATCCAGCGTCTCTTCCAGGGTTTCATATTTAAAGGAGGGTGAAACAAAAGGTTTTGATGTTGCCATTTTTGATTTCTATTAAAGAGAATATAAAAATAATTTTTTATTGGGGAAGTTGAACAATCAATTTTCTAACGCTATTAGAAACTGTTTTTAACGATGCATAAACAGTTTCGCCGGGAAATAGTGACATCGCTTTCTCAGGCCATTCAACCAGGCATAAATTTTTACTCTGCAAACAGTCTTCTATTCCTGCTTCAATAGCTTCTTCAATACTTTTAATGCGGTAAAGATCCATGTGGTAAATAATGATGCTGTCAGAATAATATTCCTGGATTATAGAGTACGTAGGACTTGTAACGCTTTCATTTACCCCAAGTTGTTTGCATATTGCATTAATAAGTGTGGTTTTGCCTGCACCCAGTTCCCCGCTAAATGCTATTATTTTATATTTATCAAATAAAGAAATAAAATTGTTTGCAATGGTTTGAATATTATTAAGATCAAAAATAAATTCCATCAAAAGTATTTTTGTAAAAATAATACTTAAGAAGAGAGCGATTTTTTAAAAATGCAATCAATTTTAAATCTCCTTTATTTTCGACTGTATTTTTATAATATTAAATAAGTTACAAATCCTCAATATAGATTATAATAGTGTATGGAAAATGCGGTTGAAATTTTGAATAGATATTGGGGTTACGATACTTTCAGGCCTTTGCAGGATGAAATTATTAATTCGATCCTTACAGGACACGATACACTTGCATTAATGCCTACCGGTGGTGGAAAATCAATTTGTTTCCAGGTGCCCGCGATGATGAAGGAAGGATTGTGTTTGGTTATAAGTCCGCTGATCGCCTTAATGAAAGACCAGGTTGCAAACCTTAAACAAAAGGGTATTCCGGCGCTTTCAATTTACTCCGGGATGAGCTACGTAGAAGTTGTAAAAACACTTAAAAATGCGGCATATGGAAACTTTAAATTTTTATTTGTTTCACCGGAAAGGCTGGAAACAGAATTATTTCTTGAATATTTTTCTTCAATAAACATTAACCTAGTTGCGGTTGATGAAGCACATTGCGTTTCCCAATGGGGATATGATTTCAGGCCACCTTATCTTCGTATAGCAGCGATACGTGATTCATTAAGAAATGTTCCTGTTTTAGCGCTTACAGCGTCTGCAACAATTGAAGTGCAGAATGATATTTGCGACAAACTTAATTTTAAAAATAAATACAACAGGTTTCAGCAATCTTTTGAAAGAAGCAATCTTTCGTATAGTGTTTTTAATCCTTCTTCAAAACAAAATAAATTAATTGAAATCTTAAAAAAGGTTAAGGGCAGTGGCATTGTTTATTGCAAGACCCGCAGAAGAACCCGGGAAATTGAAGAACTGCTTAATACAAATGGCATAAAGGCAAGCCATTACCACGCAGGTCTTTCTAATGATTTACGCAACATAAGGCAGGAAGAATGGATCAATAATAAAACACGCATTATGGCTTGCACCAATGCTTTCGGAATGGGCATTGATAAACCAGACGTAAGAACAGTGATTCATTATGACGTGCCCGATGCTCTTGAAAATTATTACCAAGAAGCCGGACGGGCTGGAAGAGACGGCAAAAAGGCGTATGCAGTCTTACTTTTTAACCAACAGGAAATTAGTGATTTAAAAAAACAATCATCTATAAGATTTCCAGATATACCTACCATAAAAAATGTATATGCAGCTTTGGTTAATTATTTTCAATTGCCTTCAGGAAGTGGAGAAGACTTATCATTTGACTTTGATATAAATGACTTTGTAAAAAAATTTAACCTGAATGCCTTCACCGTAAATAATGTATTAAAAATTCTGGAGCAGGAAGAATTGATAAGTTATAGCGATCAGTTTTTTTTACCATCAACGGTTGTTTTTACAACGGAAAAGGCGGAGTTGGAATTGTTTGAAAAAACATATCCGCAATACGATCCTGTGATAAAAGGGCTTCTCAGGTCTTATGAAGGAATATTTGATTATCCATCGCCCGTTAATGAAACCAAGCTTGCAAAATTTATCTCTTTAAAAAAAGAAAAGGTTATTGCAGATCTTATTGAAATAAAAAAAATGGGTATAATAGATTATACTCCTCAAAAAGAAAATCCACAAATAAAATTTCTTCAAAACAGGGTTAATACATCTGACCTTATAATCAATCAACAAAATATTCTAAAAAGAAAAGACGCCTTTGAAAAAAGGCTACAAGCTATTTTAAAATATGTAAGAGAACAACATTCGTGCAGAAGTAAAATGCTTGCCGCTTACTTTAATGATTTAGATGTGAAGCGTTGTGGAATTTGCGACAATTGCCTGCATGAAAAAAATCCCGCGATTTCAAAAGAAGAATTTGAAAAGATAAAAGAGGGAATCAAGAATTCGATCACAGAGAAACCTTCGAGCTCAAAAGAATTGCTGCGTCAAATGCATGGCTTTAATCAAAATAAAATTCTTAAAGTTTTAAATTTTTTGCAGGAAGAAAATATAGTATCAATTACAGGGGATGGTTTTATTATAATGAAGCCCAATTAGCATTTACAAAAAGAAGCGAGGTACAAATCTAATCCTACTCTTGAAATGTAATATTCACAAAAAAACACGCGAGCTTGCGATAATGATCTTTAATGAGAAAAAAGGTAGAAGCCTTATCCCCGCAGAGATGCCCTATAAAATAAAAAAGGGACCCAGATAGAAATCTAGTCCCGCTTTAAAATCCAATATCCTATGAAAAACCGAGACGAAGATAGTATGGAAAATACTATTAAGCAAGATTTTTTAAGAGTATTTTTTAAAAATAAGGGTTTCTACTTTATAAACTTATTTAATGGTAGTTTTTGTTGAGTACTAGGCCAATACGAAATGATTTACTTAAATACGTTTAAATAAACCGTTAGGAGGTTGCATGGCCCTGCGACCTTGTTCTTATGCAACTCGGGTTTAAATCTCCAATTAAAACCAACTTTTTGATGAGCTTCTGGTTCGTCCGCCAAGGCCCAGGGAACCCAATAAACTTCTGACAATTGTTGTCCCGGCTGTTCTCATCATGCTTTTTACTATTGTATTATTGGCCACTTTCTCCAAGGTGCTTTCTTCAGGCTTAGCTTGTTTCAATGAAGCAGTAGCATTAGCCTGGGTATTCGCAGCGGCCTGCTGTAATTTAGCCGTTAGCATTTCGTAGGCGCTACTGGTATTAATTACCTGGTTGTATTTTGCCACTAACTTGGAATGATTCACTATACCATCAATTTCCGCGTCTGTGAGCACATCCATTCTACTTCTAGGTGTACACATCATTACATGCGCCAAGGGTGTAGGAATTCCTTTTTCATTTAAAATTGTAACTAACGCTTCACCAATTCCCAACTGGGTAATCAGGTCTTCCGTTTTATAAAAAGTTGTCTCAGGATAATTTTGAGCAGTTTGTTTTATTACGGTTCTGTCCGCTGCCGTAAAGGCTCTTAAAGCATGTTGTATTTTTAAGCCTAACTGGCCCAGCACACTCGCAGGTACATCCATTGGGTTCTGCGTACAAAAATAGATTCCTATTCCTTTGGACCGTATCAACTTAATGATCGTATCAATTTCTTCCAGCAAAGCTTTACTGGCTTCCTGGAAAATAAGATGTGCTTCATCAATGAAAATAATGAGCTTGGGTTTATCAAGATCACCTTCTTCAGGGCAAACGGCATATAGCTCGGCAAGCATTTGCAGCATAAAGGTTGAAAACAACTTAGGCCTGTCCTGAAGATCAGTCACCCTTAAAACACTAATCATACCGCGGCCATCATCGCTAATGCGCATTAAATCTTCTACTTCAAAACTTTTCTCTCCAAAAAAAACATCAGCTCCCTGTTGTTGCAATTCAATCACTTTGCGTAAAATTGTTCCGGTAGATGTTGTTGAAATATTTCCATATGTAGCCTGCAATTCTGCTTTTCCTTCGTTGCCTACATATTGCAACACTTTAATAAAATCTTTCAAATCTAGTAGTGGAAGTTTATGGTCATCGCAATACTTAAATATCATGGCAACCACACCACCTTGCGTGTCGTTCAATCCTAAAATTTTAGTAAGAAGTACCGGGCCAAATTCAGAAACTGTAGCTCTTAGCCTTACGCCTTTTTGCTGACTTAGCGTTAGTAAGTCAACAGGAAAAGTACAGGGCTTATATTCCATCTTTAAGCTTTGATAACGTGCTGTAATTTTATCATTGATGGTTCCGGCAGCAGCAATCCCGCTTAGATCTCCCTTAATATCCATCAATAACACAGGAACACTTGCATCACTTAACCCTTCTGCAATCATTTGGAAAGATTTTGTCTTTCCACCACCTGTTGCACCCGCTACAAGCCCATGCCGATTCATTGTTTTCAGTGGCAGAAATATTTCCGCTTCCGGTATAACCTCACCATCAAGCATAGCCGCACCAATTTTTATAGTTTCCCCTTTAAACGTGTACCCGTTTTTAATCGCGGTAATAAATGCATCTTTATTTGACATTTGATAATCTTTTTTGAAAGTTACAAACTCAAAATGAAAATGATAAGAATGTTTTAACTTTTTAAGTAACCAATTTGCTGTAATTAGCAGTCGTATATAAATTATGTAAATCAATTTAACAAAAACTAAATACCTTTATTAAGAATAAAAAAATGATTATGGAGAGTAAAAAACCTAAAATTCTAATTTGTGAAGACGATCCAAATCTTGGAATGGTCTTAAAAAATTACCTTGAACTTAATGACTATGATGTTGTATTGGAAAGAGATGGAAGGCTTGGTCTTGCTGCCTTTCAACGTGAAAAGTTTGATATATGTCTGCTCGATGTTATGATGCCAAATATGGATGGCTTTACAGTTGCAGAAGAAATAAGGAATGTTGATCCTGATATGCCTTTGTTCTTTTTATCTGCAAAAACGATGAAGGATGACATTATTAAAGGATATAAACTTGGAGCAGATGATTATATAACAAAGCCGTTTGACAGTGATGTACTCTTACATAAGATAAAAGCGATTTTAAAACGTAACGAAGAATTGCATCGCGAAGAAGCCAATGCAGAGTATGATTTGGGACAATATCATTTTAATCCAAGGTTGCGCCAGTTAGGCGTTGGTAAAGATGTTCAGACATTATCGCCAAAAGAAAATGAATTGCTGAAAATGCTCTGTGAATATAAAAATGATTTGTTACCCAGGGAAACAGCTCTTAAAAAAATATGGGGAAGTGATACTTATTTTAACGGGCGTAGCATGGATGTTTATATTGCCAAACTTCGCAAATATTTAAAAAATGACCCGAGCATTGAAATTGTAAATATTCACGGAAACGGATTCAGGCTCGTTGTACAAGAGTAATACAACTTACAAATTATCTATTTAAAAGCAAGACCGCAGCAACGATGCCTGCGGTCTCTGTTCTTAATCTCGTTTCTCCAAGGCTAACGGGGATATAATTATTTTGGATTGCATTCGAAATCTCATCTGCCGTAAAATCCCCTTCCGGGCCAATTAAAATTAATTGATCTTCCTTTGAAACCACTCTATCACTGAAACGTTGTTTTCCATCATCAACACAATGTGCAATAAATTTATTTTGATGACGGGTATCATTTATTATCGTATTAAACTTTACAGGTTCATGCAATACGGGTAGCCAAGCCTGTTGCGACTGTAACATTGCACTTACAATAATATTCTTCATTCTATCGTATCTGAGATGCTGCTTTTCCGTGCGTTCGCAAATAAGTGGAATAATTTCAGATACGCCGATTTCAGTAGCCTTTTCTAAAAACCATTCAAAACGATTTGTATTTTTTATGAGTGAAATTCCTATACTCACTCTGGCACTGTGTTTTGGTCTATCAGCTTTGTTTATAATTTGTACTTCGGCATTTTTTTTATTGGCATTTATTACAGTGGCAGTAAGCAGTTGTCCTTTACCGTTAGTAATAAGAAGATTTTCATTTTCGTGCATACGCAATACCTGCACAATGTGTTTTGAAGTCTCTTCTTTCAATATGAAATTTCCTTCAACAGGCAGATTTTCTTCAAAAAAAAATGGCAATTCCATCGCAATAAGATATTATTGAAAACCGGGGTAGCATTGTTGTTCTTAAAATGGTGTTTCGTCATCAAATTCACCATCATTCATTTTGCTTCCTTTTTGTATATACAATTTTGCTCCGTCGCCGTCTATATCCTTTACCGGCTTCCAGTTTCCTCCCTGGGGCAGGCTTTTACTAAAATCATCGCTGTCGTCTTCAACAAATTTTTGGATGTGCAGTAATGCTTTTAGTTTTATGGTTTCAAGTTGCCCGTTTCGATGTTTTGCAATTCGCACATGGGTTTCGCCCTTATTACTTTCTCCTAATTCATTTGAAGTAATATCGTAATATTCCGGCCGGTATAAAAACATTACTAAATCCGCATCTTGTTCAATAGCGCCCGACTCTCTCAAATCACTTAATTGCGGCATTTTATTGCCTTCTTTTCTTTTTTCAACTTCGCGGCTTAATTGACTTAAGGCGACAATAGGAACCTGCAATTCCTTTGCAAGTCCCTTAAGATCTCTTGAAATTCTACTTATTTCCTGCTCACGGTTGCTATTTCTATTTTCCCCCGCCCCACTCATGAGTTGCAAATAATCGATAATAATTAGCCCAACATTATGTTTATTTTTTAAACGGCGGCACTTAGCCCGCAATTCAAAAATATTTAGCGCTGCAGTATCATCAATATGTATTGGCGCAGAGGCAAGCCTTTCAATTCCTTTCTTGTAGAGTTGCTTCATCTCATGTTCTTCAAGTCTTCCCCGGGCAATTTTTTCAAGCCATATTTCGCTCTCGGCACTAAGAATTCTTTGCACCAATTGTCCTGCACTCATTTCAAGGGAAAAAAAGCCTACTGCTGTTGGTTTAGTTGGATGCAATGCAGCATTACGGGCAAGGTTAAGCGCAAATGCCGTTTTACCAACAGAAGGACGTGCTGCAAGTATAATTAAGTCAGATGGTTGCCAGCCATATGTTAAGTGGTCGAGAATAGCGAAGCCGGTTGGCACGCCTGTAATTTCATCCTGCCGAGTGCGCAAATCTTCTATCCGTTGAATAGTTTTTACCAATACCGTATCAATGCTGGCGTAATCTTTTCTAAGGTGATTATTTGTAATTTCAAAAAGCTTTGTTTCCGCATCGTCCAGGAGATCAAATACATCAGTACTATCTTCATATGCGTCGCCAATAATTTCACCGCTTATACGAATTAATTCTCTCTGGATAAATTTTTGCAAAACGATTCTGGCGTGGGCATCAATATTAGCAGAAGATACTACAGCGTTGGTAAGTTTTGTTACATAATAAGGACCACCAACAAGGTCAATTTCTTCTCTCAACCTTAATTCCTCCACCACCGTAAGCAAATCGATTGGCGAATTTTTCTGCTGAAGCCCCTGCATAGCCCTGAAAATACGCTGATTGGCTTCTACATAAAAACATTCAGGTTTTAAAATTTCGATTACAACATCGAATGCATTTTTTTCAATCATTATAGCGCCAAGTACGGCCTCTTCCAGATCTTTTGCCTGTGGTGGAACTTTACCGAACATCATTGTTCCAAGTTCCAACGAACCATTTTTTCGTCTTGATTTTCTCTCTTTATTAAGGTTAGTAAGATCCATGTTATATAAAAAGGTGCTGATTAGTAAGGTTAATTAATAAATGAAATTAGTTTAAAATTTTTAGTGGGGCGGCTAAGTTAAAGTACAATAACCTATTTAAAGAAATTGTTAAGCCTTAATTTTTATACCACACCAATTAACATTCAACTCACAAAAAAATTTCTGTTATCAACGAAATAAAGGCTGTAATCCACAAAACAATTTATTTTTCCGTTTAAAAGCTCTCTTAATTCACACGCCCGTGTGCAGAAAAGAAATGCCAAATTTTTGCAAATTTTACAAATAAATTTCCTAATTACTGGTAGCAAAAATTGCTTTTTTTCGTAACAAAATTTCATCTTTTACCTGGAACCCGCCCTGCAAAAGCATTTTAAAAATTCATAAGCCGTTTTCTTACCTCCTTCTTTCTTATTTTTGAATTTCGAAAGAAAAAAGACGATCATTCTTAAATATATACATGAAAATTAGTTACAGTTGGCTCAGGGATTATTTGCCGGAGGAAATAACTTCAAAACTGATCAAAAGCCCCCAGAAAGTTTCTGAAATTTTAACATCAGTGGGCCTTGAAGTGGAAAATCTTGAGTATTATGAAGAAATAAAAAGTTCACTGGCAGGTTTAGTAGTAGGGGAAATTCTTACCTGCGAAAAACATCCGGATGCTGATAAATTAAAAATCACAACCGTTAATAACGGTAAAGGTGAAACGCTGCAAATAGTTTGTGGCGCAAATAATGTTGCCGCTGGGCAGAAAGTAATTATTGCGCCATCTGGAACAACTCTATATCCAATTAATGGAGAACCCTTAATTATAAAAAAAACTAAAATACGGGGAATTGAAAGTAACGGAATGATATGCGCCGAAGATGAAATTGGTATTGGCGAAAGCCACCGGGGGATTATTGTACTGCCTGATGATGTTGAACCAGGAACCGAAGCAAGTGATTTCTTTAAACCATATAATGATTGGATATTTGAAATAGGCCTGACGCCTAACCGTATGGATGCTATGAGCCACCTGGGAGTTGCCAAAGATGTATGCGCTTACCTGAGCCATCACAACAGGGCCGATATAAAAATAAATTCGCCATTTAACACCAACTTTAAGAATGATAATACATCCCAAAAAATCAATGTTATTATAGAGAATAAGGAAGGGTGCAGCAGGTATGCCGGCGTAAGCATTTCAGGAATTAGGATCAATACCTCACCCGCATGGTTACAAAACAGGCTTAAAAGTATTGGCGTTCGGCCAATTAATAATATTGTAGATATTACCAATTTCATTCTTCACGAGACAGGCCAGCCATTGCACGCATTTGATGCCGACGAAATAAAAGGGAATTCAATAATTGTAAAAACCCTGCCTGAAGGCACAAAATTTATTACGCTGGATGAAAAGACCCGTTCCGTTAACCGGGAAGATATCATGATATGTAACGGTGAAGGAGAACCTATGTGCTTTGGTGGTGTTTTTGGGGGACTGGAAAGCGGAGTTACAAACAATACGGTAAATATTTTTTTAGAAAGTGCATGGTTTAACCCCGCATATATCAGGAAAACATCTTTCCGGCATAATTTAAGAACTGAGGCGGCCACACGGTTTGAGAAAGGAGTTGATATAAGTAATACCGTAAATGTTTTGAAAAGAGCGGCACAGCTCATTAAGGATATTTGTGGCGGAAAGATTTCATCAGAAATTATTGACATATATCCTGTTCCTAAAAAACAAAACGAGATTAGTTTACAAAATCATTACCTTAAAAAAATTAGTGGCAAAAACTATCACCAGGATACGGTAAAAAATATTTTAAAGAGTTTAAATTTTTCAATACTAAAAGAAGGTATAGACGAAATAAGAATAGCAGCGCCATTTAGCAATCCCGATATAACACTTCCCGCTGATGTTATCGAAGAAATTATGCGTATAGACGGGCTAGATAATATAGAAATTCCTGCAACTATTAAAATGGCTCCTGCAATTGAAACCGGCGCTGATGAAGCATCTTTAAAAGAAAAAATAGCAGGGTGGCTAACAGGAAACGGGTTTTCTGAAATTTTTACTAACTCAATTACAAACAGCAAATATTTCGATGAACAGGTGCTGTCAAAAACTGTGATAATTATAAACAGTCTAAGCGAAGAACTGAATGTTATGCGTCCCTCAATGATGCCAACAGGGTTGGAAAGTATCGCATACAACATCAACAGGAAAAATGCCGACTTACTATTTTTTGAATTTGGAAAAATATATGCTAAGACCGAGCAGGAAAAGTATGTTGAAACCGAAAGCCTCGCTATTTATTTTACCGGAAACAAAAAAGAAAACGACTGGAAAAATAAAGGTGAAAAAACAGGCATCTATTTTGCGAAAGGTGTTTGTGAAATTATTTTCAAATTGGCAGGAGTAACTGAATATAAGTTTTCAAACAGTCATGATGATTTCTTGAATGATTGTATCATGGCTGCAATTAAAACAAATTCAATTGCAAAAATGGGAAGCATAAAAAATAGCGTCCTGGAAAAATTTTCGATAAAGCAACCTGTATTTTATTTGTATTTAAATTGGCAGCAATTACTGTCAACAATAAAAGTAAACCAAATATCTTTTGAAGAAATTCCTAAGTTTCCACAGGTACAAAGGGATCTTTCAATTATAGTTGATAAATCAGCTTCTTATCAAGCGCTTGAGGAATCAATAAAAACATTAAAGATTTCCAAACTGAAAGAGTTTAAATTGTTTGATGTATTCGAAAGTGAAAAGTTAGGGGCAAACAAAAAGTCTATGGCTATTAGTTTTACATTTTCTGATAAAGAAAAAACATTAACAGATAATGAAACGGATGCTATGATGAATAAGATCATCAATTCAATAGAAAAAAATATGGAAGCAGAAATAAGAAGAAATAGCTAATGAGTGCAATTGAAGAACATATTAATTCTATCAACGCCAAGGTGCAGCTACTGCTAAAAAAATATGCTGCACTTCAAAAAGAGAATTTAAACCTCAGTAACGAAATTGAAACCTTTCGGAAAAATGAAAAAGAATATCTAGAAAAAATAAATTCTCTTGAAATACAAACTGGTATTCTTAAAGCTTCCGCAGGAAAATTAAACGACAAAGAAAAACATGACATTGAGAAAAAAATCAATCAGTACATAAAAGATCTTGATAAATGCATGGCAATGCTAAATAACTAATATGGCAGCAGAACTTATTCCGGCTAATATTGTGATTGGTGACAGAATCTATCGTATTAAAGTACTTCCTTCAGATGAAGAGGTGGTAAGAAAAACATTGAAAATTATCAATGATAAAATAATGGAATTCCGCACTCAGTTTGCAGGAAAAGACATGCAGGATTATATTTCGATGGTTTTGATTTGGTATGCAACACAGCCACAGTCTGCCTCAGGCAGCGATGCTACAAATAAAGAATTTATCGAAACCCTTGAGAAGATAAATAAACAACTTGATGTGGTTATATAAATGTACCAATGTTTATAAAGCACGGTTAAACAAATGAATACTAAGGTACTTTGTACGTTTTAGAATATTTCTTCCAGGCTCGCGTCAATACTTTTTCCGCACAATTTTGCTATCTTCGTCTATTCGCACATTTCTCATTATGAAATAGGCACAGGAAGAGGACAAACGATTATGAAACGCATTAAAAAATCATTAAAAAACAATGGAACAACTACTCCCAATAATAATTGGTGCTATCGCTTTAATTGTGGGCATCGTTCTGGGTAAAATTTTATTTGCCAAAAACACAAAAAAACAAGTAGAAACTGCAGAACAACAAGCTCAAAAAATTATTTCCGACGCTCAAATTCAGGCTGAGACCATTAAGAAAGAAAAGCAACTGGAAGCCAAAGAAAGGTTTGTACAGCTAAAGTCAGAACATGACAAAGAGGTTTTTCAGCGGAATCAAAAAATTAGTGACGCTGAAAACCGTATTAAACAGAAAGAGCAGGCTATTAATCAAAAAGACCAGAACGTTGAACGCATCATTAAAGAAAATGAGGCAATAAAAGAAACGCTCAACCGGCAGATTGAGGTAGTGAATATTAAACGAACCGAACTGGAAAAACACCAGGAAGAGCATATTCGTCGCCTCGAGAAAGTTGCAGAGCTTTCCGCCGAGGATGCCAAAGCGCAACTCATAGATACATTACGCCAGGAGGCAAATTCCCAGGCGCTTATTATTCAACAGGAAATAGTAGATGACGCAAGGCTGCGAGCTAATAAAGAGGCCCGCAAAATTATTATTCAAACCATTCAACGTACGGCTGCAGAACAAGCAATTGAAAACGCTATTACGGTTTTTAATCTTGAAAGCGATGAAATAAAAGGCTCTATAATTGGTCGCGAAGGTAGAAACATCAGGGCGATAGAAGCCGCTACAGGAGTTGATTTGATAGTTGATGATACACCTGAGGCGATTATACTTTCTTCATTTGATCCTTTGCGTCGTGAAATTGCCCGCTTATCACTTCAACGCTTAGTTGCAGATGGGCGTATTCATCCTGCCCGCATCGAAGAGGTTGTTGAAAAAACAAGAAAGCAACTGGAAGAACAAATTATCGAAATTGGCGAAAGAACTGTGATTGAACTTGGTATCCATGGCCTCCATAAAGAATTAGTAAGAATTGTTGGCAAAATGCGATTCCGTTCTTCCTACGGTCAGAACTTATTAATGCACAGCCGTGAGGTAGCTAATCTTTGTGGCGTAATGGCAGCAGAATTAGGCATGAATGTTAAGTTGGCTAAACGTGCAGGTTTATTACATGATATAGGTAAAGTTCCGGATGATGAAACTGAACTAAGTCACGCACTTCTTGGAATGAAACTGGCCGAGAAATATGGCGAAAATCCTGCAGTATGCAATGCTATTGGCGCCCATCACGATGAAGTGGAAATGCAATATGTTATTTCGCCGGTAGTTCAGGCCTGTGACTCAATGAGTGGCGCAAGGCCGGGTGCAAGGCGCGAAATTATGCAACAGTATCTTCAGCGCATAAAAGATCTTGAAAACCTGGCTCTTGCTTATCAGGGAGTTGAAAAGGCTTACGCAATACAAGCAGGGCGTGAACTTAGGGTTATTGTTGAAGCAGATAAAGTAAGCGACGGAGAAAGCGACAAGTTAAGTTTTGAAATAGCCCAGAAAATACAGACCGAAATGACGTATCCCGGACAAATAAAGGTTACAGTAATCAGGGAAAAAAGGGCAGTAAATGTGGCGAGGTAAAGCTTAACAATTAACTTATTAGTTTCCCCTGTTTTAGATTTTTAGCTCAAATTGATTTTATCAGGAAAATCGTTATCCAAATAAAAAAATTCACTTACCTTCGCACTCCTAAAATAAAAAGCCATGAATGCAATAGCATTTATACACGAACAATTAACTCAGAAAAAAGAACTTCCGCAATTTAAGGCTGGTGATAATATTACCGTGAACTATAAAATTCAGGAAGGTAATAAAGAGCGCATCCAAAGCTTCAAAGGCGATGTGATTAAGCGCCAGGGCGAAGGCGGTACAGCTACTTTCACAGTAAGAAAAATAAGTGATGGCGTTGGAGTTGAACGTTTGTTTCCGCTTTTTTCTCCCAATATCGATAGTATTAAATTACACAAAATAGGTAAGGTGCGCCGTTCCAAACTGTATTATCTTCGTGAAAGAAGTGGTAAAAGTGCCCGTATCCAGGAAAAAAGGATGAAATAATTATAAATTTTTTTAATAAAACCGGGAAAACATTGTTTCCCGGTTTTTTATTTTATATACTTGCATTCCTTTAAACTTGTGAATGATATAACCTGTACCTCACTATTATTTATTGAAATGAAAAAAGTTTGTATTATCGCTGTTGTCCTTTCTGTAATATTTGCTTCCTGCGCACGTGGCATTTCTCCTTATGAAGCTGCAAATGGAAAAGCAAAATGTGGCCGCTACATTAAATAAATTATAATTTAACTGTTAAACAAATTTGAAATAAGATTTGCTTATTTCACATTGTTATTATTAATGTATCTTTGATTCTCTAATTATTTAACAAATGACAATTAACTTATTAAAACCTGTATTGTTACTATCCATGCCTGGTGGATCTGAGTGGATTTTAATTCTTCTTGTGGTACTGCTTTTTTTCGGAGGTAAAAAAATTCCGGATCTTATGAGAGGAATCGGAAAAGGCGTTAGAGAATTCAATGACGCCAAAGAACACGTTAAGAATGAAATTGATGCCGGAATGCGTGAAAAGGATAACACTCCTCCACCGGTTCAAAGGCAGGACGTTTCGCGTCAGGAAGTTGTAAGAGAAACCAAGGCCTCTTAAGAAACAAATTACAGAATAGATTTTTACGGCTCAGGTGTGGTTGCGTTTTTAAAACAACTACGCCTTAGCCGTTTTTAATAAATTACATTCCTTGTTTTCATATAGTACCATATCCATTTACCAGGATCAAGTTTTCAAAGGCGAAACGACCTGCCTCGAAGCAACTAATTATTATCTTGAAAAAATTAATATAACCGGGAAGCTCAATGCATTTGTGGAAGTGTATGCATCAGAAAGTATTGAAAGGGCAAAACATCTTGATGAAAAAAGGATAAGCGGGAAGCCTTGTGGCAAGCTGCACGGCGTTATAATAGCAATAAAAGATGTTATCTGCTATAAAGATCATACAGTAACTGCCTCCTCCGGCATCTTAAAAAACTTTGTTTCAGTTTATAATTCAACTGTTGTAGAAAACTTATTAAAAGAAGATGCAATTATTATCGGTAGTTGTAATTGCGATGAATTTGCGATGGGAAGTACCAATGAAAATTCAGTGTATGGACGGGTTTTAAACGCTTTGGATAAAAGTAAAGTTCCCGGTGGTTCCTCCGGAGGTTCTGCCGTAGCGGTGCAAGCTGGCCTTTGCATGGTTAGCCTTGGGAGCGATACGGGTGGTTCAGTGAGGCAACCTGCCGATTTCTGCGGAATAACGGGAATTAAGCCATCTTATGGTTGTATATCCAGAAATGGGCTCATAGCCTACGCTTCTTCTTTTGACCAGGTTGGAATTTTTTCAAATAATGTAGAAGATGCAGCAATAGTTTTGGAAGTTATTAATGGCCCTGATGAATATGACAGCACTGTAAACCAGCAAAAACAAAAGGAATTTCAAATCTCTCATCAACCAAAAAAATATAAGATTGCTTTATTAAAAAATGCACTGGGGCATAGAAGCTTAGACCAGGAAATAAAAAAAAATATTTATGATTTGGCAGAACAACTAAGGGAAGATGGTAATGAAATAGAGGAAATTGATTTCGATCTTATAGATTTTATTGTGCCTGCTTATTATGTACTCACCACCGCAGAAGCTTCGAGTAACCTGTCACGTTATGATGGAGTGAGGTATGGTTTTCGCCATCAAAATGATGCTGAAGACCTTGCGCAATTTTATAAGAAAACACGAAGTGAAGGTTTTGGCAAAGAAGTAAAAAGGCGCATCATGCTTGGCACTTTTGTTTTAAGTGAAGGTTATTATGATGCTTATTTTACAAAGGCACAGCAGATAAGAAGGTTACTTGTAAACCAGACAGAAGAAATTTTCAAAAGTTTTGATGCTTTAATAATGCCAACAGTACCTTCAACTGCATTTGAAGCAGGAAGTATGCAAAAGGATCCAATTGCAATATACCTCGCCGATATATACACGGTGTATGCGAATCTTACCGGCACTCCTGCAATTTCGTTGCCATTATTTAAACATTCTAATGGAATGCCTTTCGGCCTGCAGGTTATAACCAATAAACACAATGAATTGACTTTGCTCGAACTATCTGATAAGCTTATGAAAAATTACAAAAGGTATTAGATAATGAAGAAGATTTTAATCATATCAATTTTATTTTTTGTTTTACAAATTGCATTTACAAATTGCTCGTTTGCCGGAAATAAATTTTATCGGCAAAATATTGCGGATACTGTAATTCCGGAAAACATTAAAATAGAAGATAAGGCAATAGATGAAGTGATCAAATCTTCTACTCCTCCTAAACAGGAAAAGGTGAAATATGTAAGCCAGGTTACCAAATATGGTTTTAAAGATCTGTTCAAAAATTATTCTTATAATCCTTCTATTCCTTATACCGCCCAGGTAAATCCCCACGCGGAGACTTATATGCAGGATTACCTGCAGGCTCATGGAAAATACCTGGAGCATATGAAAGCGACTGCTCTGCCTTATTTTAATCTAATTGATGGCATTCTTACTCAATATGGTTTGCCAAAGGAATTGAAATACCTGGCTGTTATTGAGAGTGATTTAAAATCAAATGCCCTCTCAATTGCCGGTGCCCGTGGACCCTGGCAACTTATGCCCTATACGGCTGAAGGTTATGGCCTGAAAGTTAATCAAAACGTTGATGACCGAACAGACTATACGAAAAGCACGAATGCCGCTGCCAAATACTTATTGAGCCTTTACAAGAATTTTAATGATTGGCTTCTCGTGATAGCTGCTTACAACGGAGGGCCAGGAAGAGTGTATACTGCGATAAATAAAAGTGGTAGCCGTAATTTCTGGAAACTTCAATATTACCTTCCGGAAGAATCACGTAACCACGTAAAGAAGTTTATTGCCACCCATTTTATAATGGAAACGTCAACAAATAATAATTTCGATTATACTAGTTTAAATGGAGTGGGAGGTGTTTTAAAACCAGACATGTCAGAAGAAGAATCTGCGAATTCTGACAGTATGAAAGTTTCCGGAAGATATATCGCATCAATAATTGCAAAAAATATTGACATGGATATTAACGATTTTAATCGTTATAACCCTGGATTTGATAACACGATGGCATCCGGGGACACCGTTAATATGCGATTGCCGAATGCTAAAATGCCTCTTTTTATCACTAATAAATATGGCATCCTTAATGAATGTGTGCAACACCTGTTAGGAGAGGCAAACTTTGACACGAAAACAATTTATAAGAAGAAAGCATCAAAATAAAAACCAATTATTCAAGGGCTTTTTTCATAGCGGATATTTTTAATAAACATTCTTCATATTCATGCTCCGGCTCGCTTTTAGCTGTTATAGCCGAACCCGCCTGAATAGACAGATAGGAATTTGATTTATTGTAAAGGATACTTCTAATTACCACATTAAAATCAAAATCTCCTTCCGGCGTTATATAGCCTACAGTGCCTGAGAACAAACCCCGGCTTGTCCTTTCATATTTTTCAATTAATTCCATTACTCTTTTTTTAGGAGCCCCTGTCATAGATCCCATCGGAAACGTTGCGTAAAAAATATCGGCTAATGAAATATTTTCTTTTACATTTCCGGTAATGGTAGAGATCATTTGATGTACTTGTGGAAATGAATAAATAGCCAGGAATTCACTCACCACTACCGAACCTTGAGTACATATTTTGGCAAGGTCGTTCCTAACAAGGTCTACAATCATTATGTTCTCCGAACGCTCTTTATCACTATTTAGCAAATCATCTTTGCGTTGTTGATCAACCTTCGAATCATTCATAATACGTTTCCCAGTACCTTTTATAGGCTGGGCAATAATTGTAGCTCCTGTTTTCTTTAGAAACCGCTCCGGGCTGGAGCAAATGAGATATTTATCGTGGTACTTATAAAAAGCTGAAAAAGGATTTGGCGATAGTGTATTTAATTTTCTGTAAACTGAAAGCGGATCAATCATTATATCATCCGCGTAAAATTCCTGGCAAAAATTTATTTCATAGCAATCACCTCTTAATATATGTCGCTGTAACTTTTCAACGGTTTCTATATATTCTATTTTAGTAAACCTCGACTTTAATAACGGAGAGGGGTAATCGATAATTTTTACAGGTTCCGATGAGATAATTTCCTCAAAAATTTCCTGCGCATTTAGTGAACTATAAACTCCTATTCTTATTTCATTTCCGGACAAAATAAATACAATTTCGGGAACAAAGAAAAGGAAGCCAGGAAAACCAATACTGTCCGGATTTGAGGATTGAAGATTTTCAATTTCATTTTTTACATCGTAAGCGACGTGGCCAAAAATCCAATCATCGGAATCCCTTTTAATTCGATCAAAATCTTTTAAACTATTAATACCGTTAGAAACCAAAGAGCGCAACATGCCGACTCCTGCAATACATTCGTACGATTTATGAAAGTTATAATCGTTATTGTCTAAGAAACAAAAAATGCTAAACTTCTTTATAAAGTTTAGCATTTGAAATTTAAAAGTTGATAAATCTTCTATGAAATATGATGAGAATTGTCTTTTCAAAATTATGATCAACAGCGGGAAAGTTAATAAATATCGCTGCTAAAAATCATCATCTTCATCATCATCCACCCCATCATTAAAAAGATCAAGGTCTTTAAAGTCATCATCAAGGTCAAAATCATCGTCGGCTTTGCCCTTTTTCCCGGGAGCTTTTTTAATCTTTGACTTTGGTATATCAAACTCTTCAAAGTCAGGATCGAAGTCATCTGCGTCATCAGTTTTTTCCCAATCATCATCAATTTCCACATCGTCGTCGTCATCGTCATCATCATCTGTACCTTTCTTTTTTGATGAAGAAGTTTTTGATTTTTTCACGGGTATGTCGTCATCAACTAAATCGTCATCATCATCGTCCAAATCATCCTCCTTTTTCTTTGATGTGGTCTTAGAAGTACTTGCCGCCGGTTTTTTTTCAGGAAATTTTTTTTCCTTCTCAGATTTTGCTTTCATAATTTTCTTAAAGGATTAATTATGTAAAATTTCAATTAGATTTTTAATTTGCCAAAAATTATTTAATATTTTTTTAGAGCAACAATCATGATGCCACAATAATCTGGTCGCTTCCAGGTCCGTTTGAAATAAACTTTACCGGAACGCCTAATGTTTCATTGATATAATTAATATAGGCACTCATTTCAGGTGGCAAGTTATTAAAATTTTTTATTGACGTAATATCTGTTTTCCATCCTGAAAACTTTTTATAAACAGGTTCTACTTTCGACCTCATCATTTGAAATGGAACCTGATTAGTTTCCTCTCCATTTATTTTATAATTATTACAAACCTGCAAAATATCCATAGCATCCAGAACGTCCGCTTTGGTCATAACCAACTGAGTAACTCCATTTATCATGCATGCAAAATTTAAAGCAACAAGATCAATCCACCCGCATCTGCGCGGACGACCTGTTGTGCTCCCGTACTCCATTCCCGTTTTTCGTAAAAGTTCGCCGTTTTCATCATCCAGTTCCGTAGGGAATGGTCCGCTTCCCACTCTCGTGCAATAGGCTTTGGTAATACCAAACACTTCTTTAATTTTTTGTGGCGCTATGCCAAGCCCGCTACTTACACCAGCCGTAATTGTATTGGAAGAAGTTACATAAGGAAATGTTCCAAAGTCAATATCAAGCATGCTTCCTTGCGCACCTTCTGCAAGAATTTTTTTGCCTTTTTGAATTGCGTCATTTACAAAATATTCACCATTTACTATTTGTAACTGTTTCAAAAATTCAAGCGCTTCAAAGAATTCTTCTTCCCATGTTGAAATATCTTCATTAAAGGAAAAGTTATCTAACAACTTTTGATGTTTTAGACGAAGTTTGATGTATTGAGAAATAAAACTTTTATCAAGAAGGTCGCCTACCCGGAGGCCATTTCTACCTGTTTTATCCATATACGAAGGACTAATGCCTTTGAGGGTAGATCCTATTTTATCATTTCCTTTTGCCAGTTCACTGGCCTTATCAAGCGCCCTATGTGAAGGCAATATCAAATGGGTTCTTGCACTTATATAAAGATTTTTCTTGCAGTTAATTCCCATCGACTCAACTGCATCACATTCCTTTTTTAGCGTAACCGGGTCGAGTACAACACCATTGCCTATTAAATTAATTTTATTATCATGAAAAATCCCTGAAGGTATTTGATGAAGAACGATTTTCTTACCATCAACATAAAGCGTGTGCCCTGCGTTAGGGCCCCCCTGGAACCTTGCAATTACGTCGTAACCGGAAGCAAAATAATCTACAATTTTTCCTTTCCCTTCATCGCCCCATTGCAGGCCAAGAATTACATCAACCATCTCAAATTTATTTTATTAAATGAAGCACAAAATATCTTAATCAATAAGCATTCGGGTAAAAATAAAATGAAATAAACAAATGAAGATTATAATTTCAATTTTGTTTAAAATTAGTGGAAAAGAAACTTAAGAATGAAGTTTTTAAAATAAAATTCCCGAAACTTTAATTGGAAACAACTCTTTATTATGCAACTTTCAACATACTAAGCTTGCTTATTTTAAATTTATGCTGAGCATAGTCCATTGTGAGTGTAAAAGTTTTTACTTTTTGAGATGGCAATTCATACATTGCATCGGTTAATATACTCTCGCAAATACTTCTAAGGCCGCGGGCTCCCAATTTATATTCCATAGCCTTGTCAACCATAAAATCGTAGACTTCATTTTCAATTACAAGGTCAATCCCTTCCAGCTCAAATAATTTCTTATATTGCTTGATAAGAGAATTTTTGGGTTCGGTTAAAATATTTCTTAGGGTAATTTTATCCAACGGATTAAGGAAAGTTACCACCGGAAGCCTTCCCAGTAATTCAGGGATAAGTCCAAATGATTTTAGATCCTGCGCATTTACAAATTGTAACAGATTCTTCCGTTGAAAATCCTGGAGTTCTTTGTTTACGTTAAAACCAATTGCATTAGTATTAATTCTTCTTGCAATAAGCCTGTCAACACCATCAAAAGCTCCTCCGCAAATAAAAAGTATATTACTCGTATTTAATTTTATCAGTTTCTGTTCAGGATGTTTGCGTCCTCCCTGCGGTGGTACCAATACTTCTGTTCCCTCCAGCAGTTTGAGCAATCCTTGTTGTACTCCTTCGCCGCTTACATCACGTGTAATACTTGGATTATCGCTTTTACGGGCAATCTTATCTATTTCATCAATATAAACTATTCCCTTTTGAGCCGCATTCACATCAAAATTGCAAACCTGTAATAATCTGCTTAAAATACTTTCAACATCTTCACCAACATAACCTGCTTCGGTAAAAACAGTTGCGTCAACAATGGCAAACGGCACGTTGAGTACACGTGCAATTGTTTTAGCAAGCAGCGTTTTACCGGTACCGGTTTCTCCTACCATTATAATGTTACTTTTTTCTATTTCAACATCGCTGTCTACTTTTTGATTCAAGCGTTTATAATGATTGTAAACCGCAACGGCCAATACCTTTTTTGCATCATCCTGCCCAATTACATATTCATCAAGGAATTTTTTTAGCTCAATCGGCTTCTTTACGGATAGTTTGTATGCTGATGACTGGCTATTTTTTTCCGGCATCGGAAAAATTTCCTGTGTGATAATTTCTTGCGCATGTTCTACACAATTCTCACAAATATGGCCTTCCTGTCCTGCGATAAGAATTTTAACTTCATCACGACTTCTTCCGCAAAAAGAACAATGTAAGGTTTGTTGTTTCGCCATTTGGCTATTTGTTTATATAAATTTTATATCAACCTTGTTTAAATTACGATTTTAAATGATCTTTTTCGAGTTTCTGCAAAAAAGGATCTTTTAAATGACAATCAAATAACGCAGAAAGTTGCTTTATAGTTTGTTTAAAATCCCATCAACTATGCCATACTTCTTACTTTCAGTGGCATCCATCCAGTAATCCCTGTCGAAATCTTCCATCACTTTATCATAAGTCTGGCCGCAATTTTCAGCAAGAATTTTAGCGCCTAATTGTTTTGCCTTTAAAATTTGTACCGCAATAATTTCAAGATCTGCACTGGTTCCTTGTCCCCCGCCGCTGGGCTGGTGTATCATCACTTCTCCATGAGGGAAAATAAAGCGTTTTCCTTTTTCTCCCCCACTCAATAAAATGCTGCCCATACTGGCTGCCATTCCCATACAAACAGTGCTTACGGGAGATTTGATCATTTTCATGGTATCGTAAATAACCATACCGCTTGTAATAACGCCACCCGGGCTATTTATGTAAAATGTTATTTCTTTTCCCGGGTCCATTGCATCAAGATATAATAGTCGGTTGGTAATATCTTTTGCACTTTTATCATCTACAACACCCCAAAGAAAAATTTTCCTTTGCTCAATAAATTTTTTATCGAACATCATTCCGCCCATCATTTTCTCCATAGGATTTTCCGGCACTGATTTTTCCGGCTCTTCCTCTTCTTCAAAACGTGTTGAATTTATTTTATAAAGATTCATTTGCTTGTATTTTATTTTGAATATCTATTTTTTTGCCTTTTTGGAATTGATCAATAAAACTTCATCAATTAAGCCATATTCTTTCGCTTCAGGTGCTGTCATCCAGAAATCCCTATTGCTATCTTTGGTTACTTTTTCCATAGTTTGACCGGCATGATCGCTAAGAATTTCATAAAGCTCATGCTTCACTTTTCTAACTTCGTTTACAGTAATCTCAACATCAGATGCCTGGCCTGCAGCGCCTCCGCTTGGTTGGTGCATCATTATCCTTGCATGTTTTAACGCACTTCGTTTACCCGCAGCTCCAGCTGCCATTAATACTGCTGCCATACTTGCCGCCATACCTGTACAAATTGTAGCTATGTCGGGTGTAACAAACTGCATGGTATCATAAAGACCTAAACCTGCATATACTGCTCCACCGGGAGAATTAATATACAATTGAATATCCCTTGTTCTGTCAGTGCTTTCCAAAAAAAGCAATTGGGCAGTAATAATATTTGCTACTTCATCATTTACAGGATACCCTAAAAAAATAATCCTGTCCATCATGAGGCGGCTGTAAACGTCCATTACTGCTACGTTCATAGGACGTTCTTCTATAATATTCGGAGTAAGATTAGTAATATTATGATTGATATATCCATGCAGCGTATTACTGCTAATGCCTTTATGCTTAACAGCATATTTTTCAAATTCTTTTCCTGTATTCATAAATTAAGTTTAATAAAAAAGCAATTTACAGCTATGAAGTTCCCAAATATTATGCTAACAAAAAAAAGAGACAAAAGGACAGAGGAGTAAGTACCTGTTTATTACTATTAGAAGACTATTGTTAAAAAGTCAATTAGCTCGTTGTTGGTCGTCGACTTTTCAATTAATGATGATGGTGATGCTGCATTGCTAACAACTCCTCGGGCGACGATTGTTTTTCCTCCGGTGTAACCTGCGTTTCAATAAAGTTGAATAGTTTTTCGGTAAGTATTTTTCTATAACTGCTATCAACCTGCTTTTCATCTTTCATCATCCTGTCAATATAACTATCTATCCATTCGCTATTGTCGCCCATATTCATTTGTCCGAAATAACGCATAACTTCTTCTTTCATATAATTTCTCAATTCCTCTTCAGAAACATCAATCTTATTCTCGCTGATTATTTTATCGCTTATCAACGTCCATTTTAACTGGTTGGTAAATGAAGGATATTCCGCTTCAACTTCTTCCGGGGTTTTCTTTTTTTCGCCACCTATAGCAATCCATCTTTTTAAAAATTCATCGGGTAAAGCAAGACGTGTTTCCAATAAAATATGGTACAGCTGATCATGCATCTGACTTTTGCTTGCAGCATCCCATTGTTGCTGCAATTCTTCTTTCATTGCTTCGCGGAATGCCTCTTCTGTTTTTATTTCTTTACCCGGGAAAATCAGGCTAAAAAAATCTTCGTTGAGTTGTTTTTTTTCAACCAAACCTATTTTCGTTATGGTCATTTTAAAATACTTCTCTCCTGAAGAAGAATCATTCTTATCAAGTCCTAAATCAGATAAAATCCATTCTCTTTCTTTTTCAGGAAATGCATTTTTTAATTGTAATACAACAGACTCATCTTTACTTTTGCCATATAAATGAGGGCGAAAATCTTCAGCAAAATATTTTACCAAAATAGAATTATCTTTTGAGAGTGCTTCTGGCAAAGGGTTTCCTTCTGCATCACTTTCTTCAAATAAAACATTCAAAACATTTTCAGGGCCGGTAACCGTTTCAGCATCCTTCATATTTCCATGCTTGGTAACTAATTTTTCTATCTCTTCGTCTACCATCTCGTTAGTTACTTTCACTTTATACAAATACGGCTTTGCTTTTGATAAAACATCCACTGAAACTTCCGGCTTAAGGCCTATTTCAAAAGGGAATTCATAATCGGTAGGATTTGACATATCAAGGTTCCTCATGTCACTTTCCATGGGTAACGGCTGAGCAAAAATCACAGGTTTTTCTTTAGTAAGATATTCCTGGATTTCTTTTTCTACCGCCTTGATAACTTCATCATAAAAAATAGAGGCGCCATACATTTTTTTAACCATACCCGTTGGCACCATACCTTTTCTAAAACCGGGAATATTTGCTTTTTTGCTATAATCTTTTATAGCTTTTTCAAATGATGGATAATAATCTTCTTTAGAAACTTTTACTGTCAGTTTATCATGAAGATTGCCAATACTTTCTTTTGTTACGTTTGCCATTAATTAAATTTTATCGACCGTAAGAAACGGTGTTTATAATTTTCCTTCGGAGAAAATTATGTTGGAGAAGTGCGCATGGAGGGACTCGAACCCCCACACCTTGCGGCATCAGATCCTAAGTCTGACGTGTCTACCAATTTCACCACATGCGCTTTTGGGGCGGCAAAAGTAAATGATTTAGGTTAAAAAAAATGCATGTAACTAAGAATTATGGATTTTAATAAAATGCGAATTATAATTTTAAAAAAATTATAAATAAAAATCGAAAATTTCTAATGTAAATACCATCAGCTTATTTCTATGTAAATTCGTATTGTATGGAAACTACACTTGACGTCCCCAAATATTCATTAAATGAAGAAGAGGAAAAAAAAGAAATCCTTCGACATTACCGTGCTTTACTAAGGGCTTTAAAGCCGAAATTAAAACCAGGAGATAAAGAACTGGTACGCCAGGCTTTTGAAATAGCAGTTGAAGCACACAAGACTATGCGGCGAAAAAGCGGTGAACCTTACATTTTACATCCTTTGGCTGTTGCAATGATATGTGTAGAAGAAATCGGGCTTGGTGTTCGCAGTACTATTTGCGCATTAATTCACGATACTGTTGAAGACACCGATGTAACACTCGAAGATATTCAAAGGGAATTTGGAAGCGAGATTACAAAGATTGTAGATGGTCTCACAAAAATTTCAAATGTACTGGATGCCAATACATCGCAACAGGCAGAGAATTTTAAAAAGATTTTACTCACAGTAACAGACGACCCGCGGGTTATTTTGATTAAGCTGGCAGACAGGCTTCATAACATGCGCACACTCGACAGCATGAAGCGTGAAAAGCAACTGAAAATTGCATCTGAAACAGTGTATGTGTATGCGCCTCTTGCCCACCGGATGGGGCTCTACAATATAAAAACCGAAATGGAAGACCTGGCTATGAAATATATGGAGCCAGATAGTTACAAGTACATTGCCAAAAAACTGGATAATACCAAAAGGGAACGCACCCGTTACATTAATGAATTTATAAAACCAATAAAAGAAAAATTACAACAAAGCCATTTCAATTTTGAAATTTATGGCAGACCAAAGAGTATTCATTCGATATGGAATAAAATGAAAAAGAAAGGCGTGTCATTTGATGAAGTGTATGATCTCTTTGCCATACGGATTATTTTAAATTCTCCTCCTGAAAAAGAAAAGGAAGATTGCTGGAAAGTGTACAGCCTGGTTACAGATGAATATACTCCGGCACCCGAAAGATTAAGAGATTGGCTTAGTAACCCAAAAAGTAATGGGTATGAAGCTTTGCACACAACCGTAATGGGAGCCCAGGGCAAATGGGTTGAAGTGCAGATAAGAACCAAAAGGATGAATGACATTGCAGAAAAAGGACTTGCTGCGCACTGGAAATACAAAGAGGGCACTGATGAAGAAAACCGTTTTGATAAATGGTTTCAGCAAATAAGAGATATGCTGAGTAGCCACGATACTAATTCAATTGATTTTCTACAGGACTTTAAAGTTTCATTTTTAGCAGAAGAAATTTATGTATACACGCCAAAAGGGGATGTTAAAATGTTGCCCATTGGTGCATCCGCACTTGATTTTGCATTTTCAGTTCATACTGCAATTGGAGAAAGATGTATTGGGGCAAAAGTTAATCATAAGCTTGTTCCCATAAGCCATAAACTTCGCAGCGGAGACCAGATAGAAATTATCACTTCAACAAAACAAAAGCCCAACAGCGAATGGCTCAAATTTGTTGTAACGCCAAAGGCAAAAACCAAGATAAAAGATTCACTTAAAGAAGAGAAAAGAAAAATAGGTGAAGAGGGAAAATATATTCTTCAAAGAAAGCTTGAAAACATGGGCGCCGCTATGAATCCACCCAATATAGAAGAGCTTACGAGTTTTTATAAACTTCAATCCTCGCTTGATTTGTTTTATGAAATTTCTTTAAAAAAAATTGATCTTAAAGAACTCAAAGAGTTTAATGTAATTGGCGATAAAATTTTTGCGCCAAAAGTTCATAAGCCAGCGCATGAAGAAAAAAGTGAAATTGAAAACAGGAATTACAATAAAAAAGATGCAGAACTTATCATCTTCGGCGAAAGCAGCGATAGAATTATGTACACGCTTGCCAATTGCTGCAAGCCAATTCCCGGCGATGATGTTTTTGGATTTGTAACACAAGGTGAAGGACTTAAAATTCACCGTACTACCTGCCCGAATGCAGCAAGATTATTGTCGAATTATGGACACAGAGTTGTGAAAACAAAATGGGTTAAAAACAAAGAGATTTCATTCTTAACAGGTATTAAAATTGTCGGATTGGACGACGTTGGCGTTATAAATAAAATAACTAATCTCATAAGCGGTACTTTAAAAATTAATATTAATGCACTCACCATCGAAGCAAAAGAAGGTCTTTTTGAAGGTAACATAAAAGTATATGTGCACGATAAAGATGAACTGGAAGATCTTGTCGAGCATTTAAAAAATCTTCCGGGAATAGAAAGTGTTGATCGCTATGACACCGAATAGTACAGTGATTGATCAATAAACAACGGGCAATAGGCAATTGAACGTACATCGTACATCAATACGTCTCACATCGTAAATTGTATCTTCTTATCTTCGCCGCCATCATGTATAAGCTGGTGCGAAATATTTTATTCTGGTTCGATGCCGAAAAAGTGCATTATTTTTCAATGAACCTGCTGAAGTTTGCCTGCAAGTTTTCTTTTATAAAAATTTTTCTTCGGAAAAAATTCAGCATCAATTCAACCGCGTTAGAACGAAATTATTTTGGGCTTGTATTTCCAAACCCTGTAGGGCTTGCTGCAGGCTTCGATAAAAATGCAAAGTACCTTAATGAACTAATGACATTGGGTTTCGGTTTTGTTGAAATAGGAACCGTAACACCTGTGCCCCAGGATGGAAATCCCAAACCAAGATTATTTCGATTGCCAAAAGATAAGGCAATTGTAAACCGCATGGGCTTTAATAATGATGGAGTTGTTGTAGTTGCAGAACGTTTATATAAATTTATAAACAGTGCGGCTTATTTAAATGAAAAGAAAAAAATAATTATCGGTGGAAATATTGGCAAAAATAAAAACACACCGAATGAAGATGCCTGGAAAGATTATGAGACCTGTTTTAGTCTTTTGCATAATGTCGTGGATTATTTTGTGGTAAATGTAAGTTCACCCAACACACCAGGATTAAGAGATCTTCAGCAAAAAGATTCTTTAAAAAAAATTCTTTTGCATTTACAAAGTTTAAATAAAACGAAAAAAACTCAGAAGCCTTTACTGCTAAAAATTTCTCCTGATCTTTCAACAGATGAACTGGATGATATTATTGATTTAGCAATGGAAATAAAGCTGGATGGGCTTGTTGCCGCTAATACCACAATAAAAAGGATTAATTTAAATTCATCTAAAAAAATAATTGATAAAGCAGGAGCAGGTGGTTTAAGCGGGAAGCCTCTTATGGCGGAATCTACTGAGATTACTCATTTAATTTTAAAAAAAACAAAAGGAAAAATTCCTGTAATAAGCAGCGGCGGAATTTTTACACCCGCTGATGCCGATGAAAAATTTATAGCAGGTGCGGCACTGGTACAGGTATGGACTGGCTTTATTTATGAAGGTCCCTGCATTGCAAAAAAAATTTGCAGGTCTTTAATTTAAATTACATTTTAATTCTAATACATGAGTTATTTATTCACCAGTGAAAGTATTATAAGTTTTATTATTCTTGTAATACTCGAGATAGTTTTAGGTATTGACAATGTAATTTTTGTAAGTATAATTATTAACCGGCTTCCAAAAGATAAACATAAAAAGGCCCGGCTGTTCTGGATTGTGCAAGGTATGATTGTAAGAAGTATAATGCTGCTGGGACTGGGATGGCTGTTATCACAAAAGGGTAAATCAGTTATTACACTATTTGAAAAAGGATTTGATTTGGCAAGTTTAGTAATGCTTGCAGGCGGTATTTTTCTTATTTATAAATCTGTTCATGAAATTCATCAAAAGCTGGAAGGAGAAGATATGAGTATCCTAAAGGGGAAGGTAAAATTTTTGAGTTTCACTAAAGCCGTAGTTCAAATAATTTTAATTGATATGGTGTTTTCATTTGACAGCATCATTACTGCGGGCGGCACTGCAAAGCATGTCGAGATTATGATTGCTGCCGTAGTTATAGCTCTTACAATAATGTTTTTATTTAGCCCAAAAATCGCAGCCTTTATTCACAAGCATCCAACATTTAAAATGCTTGCCCTTTCATTTCTTGTTATGATTGGGTTAAGCCTTGTAATTGAAGGCTGGGATACCGAAAAAGCCGAGGACCTTCATTTAAAAAATTATATCTATTTCGGCATGGCATTTTCATTTATGGTTGAGTTATTAAATATGAGAGTAAGAAATAAGCAAACCAGAAGGCTGGTGGAACTGAATGAACCTCGTTATAATGAAAATGAATCTAATGAAAGTGACATGGCAAAATAAAGTGTACTAACGCGATATCTTTAGCTTCACTAACGGTATAGATAAAACGCAATTCCCTGTAAGCGTTTCTATTTAATTTTCTTCCGAACAAAAAAATATTTTAAAAAAGATATAATCTAATCCTAAACAATTTATTTAAAAACTGTGTTTTTATAAATCGTAAAATTGCTGCATAAAAGAAGTTGTAAATTGGGCCGTAATTTGATAAAAAAATTTTTATGAATATAGGAATCGTTTGTTATCCTACCTATGGTGGAAGCGGGGTATTGGCAACAGAACTTGGTAAGGCGCTTGCAGATAAAGGCCACAATATACACTTCATTACCTATCAACAACCGGTAAGATTAAATGCTTTTCACGCCAATATTTTTTATCATGAAGTGAGCGTTCCTACTTATCCATTATTTGATTATCCCCCTTACGAAACCGCGTTGGCAAGCAAAATGGTGGATGTTATTATTAATAACGACGTACAGCTTTTGCATGTTCATTATGCTATTCCACATGCGTCTGCGGCATATATGGCAAAGCAGATTTTGAAGAAAGAAGGAATACAAATTCCGGTGATAACTACGTTGCATGGCACTGATATTACTTTGGTAGGAAAGGATAAAACTTATTCGCCGGTTGTTACATTTTCTATGAATGAGAGCGACGCGATTACAGCGGTTTCTAAAAATCTTCGTGATGAAACTTATAGAAATTTCAAGATGGAAAAAGATATCGAAGTCATCTATAACTTTGTAGACATAAAACGTTTTGAACGTACGCCCGTGCAGGCTTTCAGGCAAATTATTGCACCAAAGAATGAACGGATTTTATTACATGCCTCCAATTTCAGAAGAGTAAAAAGAGTAGACGACGTGGTAAATGTATTTAAAGAAGTAAATAAGCAAATTCCTTCGAAACTTTTATTTGTGGGTGATGGTCCGGAACGTACGCACATTGAGGGATTATGCCGGCAAATGGACGCCCATGCTGATGTAAAATTCCTCGGCCGCCAGGAACAAATGGAAGATATACTTGCAATCACTGATCTTTTCATTTTGCCAAGTGAATATGAAAGTTTTGGATTGGTAGCATTAGAAGCGATGGCTGCCGGTGTTCCTGTAATATCAACCAACGTAGGAGGGCTTCCTGAAATAAACATAGAAGGAGTTACCGGTTTTTTAAGTAATGTAGGAGATGTGGAAAATATGAGCAAGAATATCACTCACATTTTTTCTGATGATATTGCCTTTAAAGAAATGAAAAAAAATGCCCTGGAGCAGGCGCAAAAATTTGATATTTCCACCATAGTTCCCGTTTATGAAAATCTTTATAAAAAAGTTTTAGGAGAATAAGTACTTTAGTCTGCCCGGTGCCCGGTCGCATTAATGCCTAAGCCATTGCTCAGGATTTACGTTGGTAGTTTCCTGCATTATAATAAAGTCAACTTCACCCTGTCCTTCATCATTTTCTCCTGTTTTACCTATCACTTGCCCGGTTTTCACCTCGTCTCCTCTTTGCACATTTGCCGAAGCTAGATTGCTATATACCGTAAAGTATTTACCGTGCTTTATAAATACGGCCAGTTTATCTTCCATATAACTCACGAGTGTTACCTGCCCTTCAAAAACGGCTTTAACAGGCTCGCCTATTTTGGCGCCGATAGTTACTCCGGGATTATCGTAAATTACTCCCCCAGGTAATTTGTTAGGCCCATAATGTTCTGTAATATAGCCTGACACAGGCCATGGAAGTATTCCGCGATTTTTGTAAAAATTTGCATCCAATGCTTTATCCGCTTCTGAACTTACTAATACACTTCCTGTAGGTTTAGAGTTAGCTGAGGGATTTGTAGTTTTAGTTATATTACTATTGGCAACTGTATTTTTAGAATTAGCATTATTTTTTTTCAATTCCGCCAGGCGTGCCTTTTCTCTTTTAGCAGCCTCATTTCTCGCAATCTCCACTTCACGTCTAATCATGGCCGTTATCATATTTTTCAGCTTGGCATCCTGCTTTCGTTTTGCGTTTACCTGTGCTGTTAATTCTTTTTGCTGGCTTTTTAATTTATTAACAATAGATTTTTTTTCTTCCTGTTGTTTTTCAAGCTGTGTCATTGCTCTATCCTGCTCTTTCAACGCAAAGTTCTTTTTAATTTTTGTTCCGGATAAAACCTTTATGCGATCGGCCAGCATATCTTGCGTTCTCAAAATATTTTCCGCCTGCATTTCGCGATAACTTCTGTAAGACTTTAAATAGGCTACCCTTTTTATTGCATCATTAAAACTCGAAGCAGAAAAAATAAAATTTAAGAAATTATAATTACTCCGGCTTTTATATGCATATACCATGCTGTTGGAATATTCCTGTTTAAGCGTGTCTAAAATGCGAGACATTTTATTAACTTCTTTTTGAGCGAGGTAAATATTATTATTAAGATTTTTTATTTCGCTGCTAATATTGTCAATTACGTTTCCCTGCAGGTCAAGCTTTTTATTGATGAGGGAAAGCTGACCGATATTTACTTTTGCAGTTTTCCTGGTTTCATTTAGCGCTTTCTCAGTTTCTGCAATTTCTCTTCTTAATTGTTCCCGCTGTTGTTGTAATGCATCTTTATCATCAGTTTGTTGCGCTGTCGCCTTGATAAAAAATAAAAGAAAAGTTATCGCTAATACAATTGTCTTTCGCATGCCGGGAATTTTTTAATAAAATTAAATGAGTAATTATTTATGCAGAAAGCTATGAATTTACTACAGGAGTCTATATTTTAAAAGTAACGTTTATTTTGTTTTATAATTTCTTGGAATGCTGAATGGGAATGATAATTCCTTGTTAAAGTCATATTGCTTAAAATTAAGATTTATATCAACTTTTGTTTTTTCAGCAACAGTTATTTCACGATAGGTTGCAAAATAAAATCCATTATTTTTTTCATATTCGCCATAACTGAGATCTGCGGTGCGGTTCTGCCCCACGTCAATGTCATCAAGCTTGCTTCGCTCAAGAAGATTATTATCTGCAGATATAGTTAACAGGTTTTTAAAAAACTCGCTTACGGTTCCCAATAACACATGATTTTCTGTTTGCCTGTATGAAACAATGCTGTCACTAACGTAAATAGGATTACCAATGATGAGGTCCTGGAGCGTAGCAAAAGTCAAAGGAATGTGCGCAATGTCTTCGATATAATTAAACGGATGATATTCTACCTGCTTATTCAATTTATTCAAAATAATTATAGTGTCCTTTGTTATAAGAATTCTAAATGCCTCAATACTAAGAAACGTTGCATTAATGGAAACCCATAAAACACTGTCTTTATATAATCTTACAAATGCATTGAAGTCTGGTTGCTTCCCTTTATAATCTTCATATTGAACTTTTATCTTGGCGGAAAATGTGGTAAAATTTATCCTGTTTTTTTCAAGTGATTTTAAAATATCAAAAGCATTTTTTAAAGAGTCTGTTTTTACTGGCGTGGGCGATATCACTAACTGTGTGTCTTTTTTACTAATTGCTGTCTGCAATTTTTTTGTTGACCTGCAACTGCTTATTAAATAAATTATAAGCACGCAGGAAACAATCGTAATCAAATATTTCATTATTCACTTTACTTTTTAAAAATTAAACCTTGCCAGTATGTCCGAAACCTCCTTCACCTCGTGAAGAAACTTCCAATTTTTCAACAGGTTGCAACAGTGCCCGCTCCACTTTCGATATAACGACCTGGGCTATACGCTCTCCGTGGTTGATAATTTGTTCCTGCGATGATAAATTTATCAGGATAACTTTTAGTTCACCGCGGTAATCGCTGTCAATGGTACCCGGTGAATTTAAACAGGTTATCCCTTGTTTATGTGCAAGGCCGCTTCGGGGGCGCATTTGAGCTTCATAACCATTTGGTATTTCTAAAAAAATTCCTGTAGGAATCATAGCTCGTTCCAAAGGTTGTAATATAACAGGATTTTGCAAATAAGCTCTTATATCCATACCTGCAGAACCTGCAGTTGAATATTCAGGTAAATCGTTTCCTGATGTGTTGATGATTTTTATTACCACTTCATGCATTGCGACAAAGATAATGATGCATGAGTTTAAAAAAATAAAGTTGTGTCAATTATTAATCGAAATAAGCAAAGTTGTTGCATATGCTGCAACTCCTTCTTCCCTGCCAACAAATCCCATTTTTTCGGATGTGGTTGCTTTTATAGAAACTGCATTTTCATTTAATGAAAGAATTGTTGAAATTACTTTTTGCATTTCGGGAATGTATTGTTTTATTTTAGGTTGTTCGAGGCAAACTGTTGAATCGATGTTTTCGATTTTATAACCAGCCTCGGCAATAAGCCTGTAAGTTTTTTGTAAAAGTATTTTACTGTCTATGTCTTTAAAATCCGCAGATGTATCGGGAAAATGAACACCAATATCCCCAAGGCAAGCTGCGCCAAGTAATGCATCGCAAATAGCATGAAGCAATACATCAGCATCGCTGTGCCCAAGAGCGCCTTTCACATGAGGAAGTTTTACGCCACCAATCCATAAATCTCTCCCAGCTACCAATTGGTGAAAATCAATTCCAAAACCTATTCTAAATGACATGTAATTTTTTTATGTATTCTACGCTTAATTTTTATTACGGCAAATATAATTTGAATCTTACTAAAAGTTTATTAACACCGCAATAGCATTATTAAGATTGAGACTTTTAAAAATTTCCCGACATGGCAATAATAAAAAAAGCCTCATAAATGAAGCTTTAAAATTTATTTTTTAAAAGATTAAATTATTCTTGCGTAGTTCCGACTGCAGTCTCTTTGTCAAGATTAAAAATAATACTAAAACGGAGTGTATTCGACAATGGATTGCGGTTGATTCCGTTACCTGAAGGAACGAGGTAAGAAAAGTTCAATCCAAACATATTATAATTTAACCCAGCCCCAAGAGTAAAATATTTGCGGTCGCCCTTTGTAGGATTTTCATAAAAATAACCTGCCCTGAAAGCAAACTGGCTATTATAGGAATACTCAGCTCCAACAGATATTTGAAATTCTTTTAATTCTTCCTTAAACCCGCCTGGTGCATCGCTGAATGAGCTAAACCAACTGCTTACAACACCTTTACTATGATAGGCCACAAGGCCCGCAGAATCGCCAACAAGTGGAGGAGTAGGAACCAATAGCTTATTCACATCTAATCCGAAAGTAACTTTATTACTTTCATCAAAAGCCTTTACGTAAGCAATTCCCAGCCCCATGTTGGCGGGAATAAAATCTTTTTCAGATGCATCATTCGTGTATGATATTTTTGAACCAAGGTTAGAAAGTGCTATACCCCAATTAAGGCCTGAGCCGTCACTGCTATTTACCGTTCCATCGTGGAACAATGAAACATCGCCTGCTACCGCACTTCCTGTTTTATAAGTGGAGCCACTTGCGGATTGTCCACTTGCCAAATTTGAATTAATATATCTGAGGGCAATTCCCAGTCCCAGGTTATCTGCAAGTTTAAGAGAATAACCTGCATCAAATGCAAACTCACGGGGCCGGTATGTTTGTAGGTTATTACCAAGGTTATCGGTAAACTGTATGTTTCCAAGACTAAAATACCGGAGAGATGCTGAAATGGCCTGGCGATCATCTAGTTTGTAATACCCTGCGAGCGAGGCAAGATAAACATCGTTAAGATCTAGGCCTTTCAACCATGGAGTGTAAGTAACCGCAATTGCAGATTTGCTGGCAGCAAAAGGATATTTAGCCTGATTCCAAAAAGATGAATTCGCATCCGGTATAGTGGCAACTCCTACATCTCCCATACCACCGGCACGGGCGTCTGGAGAAATTCTTAAAAATGGAACTGCTGTCGTAACAACATTAATTGAATTTGCTGTGCTTTGTGCGTTAACGACAAATACACTCCCAACCAGCATCACTAATGCCGTTAATGTCAAAGTTGCTTGTTTCATGTGTAAATTTTGCTTGGTTAGGTAGAGCTGGACCTTATAGAAATTTCTTTTGGGTTTTGTAAAAATAAATTTTTTATAGAAATAGCCAATTAAAATATAAACCACTTATAATTCAACAGGTTTTATTTCGCAAAACCAGTTTGAATAAATTTCTGAAAAATATTTATAAATTTTTTATTGTTACCTGAACGGATTTTATCGTACATTTATTGCTCAATCAAATCGCCATCTGTTAATTAAATCAATAAAAGGATTTTAAATTTCTACAAAAAACATTTTTGGGTAAATACATTTAAAGATGGCGCTATCCTTTATTTGTGAATGGTTTGCAAAAAATTCTTTAAGCCTTTTATATTTATTTTCTGCTAAAATCGAAATCAGATAAAGTATCTATATTCGCATCTACAAATTGATACCCTAATACAATAATAAAGAAAACCTTTCGTTAAATAATCTTCTAAACGAATGCACATGCAAAAATCAATATCTGCCGGAAATTTATGCCTTATTATCCTGGCCTCTTCTTTCACATTTATGTCTTGTCATAAAAAGAAAGATAAATCCTCTGTAACCGGATGGAATTATGATGATAAGAACTATGGTAATTTCCATGTACTTAAAGCCAAAGAACAGAAAACCGGTCCAGGCCTGGTTTTCATACAAGGCGGAACATTTGTAATGGGCGCCAAAGAAGAAGATGTTATGGGCGATTGGAATAATATACCACGGCGTGTAAGTGTGAATTCATTTTATATTGATGAAACAGAGGTTGCCAATGTACATTATCGCGAATATCTTTATTGGCTGGCTAACACATTTGATAATGACACTGCCGTAATGAGAATGGCGTTACCGGATACTTTGGTTTGGAGAAGTGAACTTGCGTATAACGAACCTTATGTGGAATATTATTTTCGCTATCCTGCGTATAATTATTATCCGGTAGTAGGTGTAACATGGGAACAAGCGCACGATTTCTGTATCTGGAGAAGTGATCGTGTAAATGAAAAAATATTAATTGATAAAGGTTATTTAAATAAGCGAGCACCATTAGCGGAAATGAAAGGTGGCCAGGGCGATCAGACGTTTAATACAGATACGTATCTTATGAACCCCGACATGATAAACAATAAAACGGCTCCCAAAAAAGGTGGGCTTAAAGATGTGAGTGGAAGGCCAAGAAAAGTAATCACATTTGAAGATGGTCTTTTATTACCGGGATATCGTTTACCAACAGAAGCCGAATGGGAATATGCAGCGTATGGAATTGTTGCTCAAAATCCGAGCCCCCGCACCAAAGAAAAAAATCATGGTGAAGAATTGCTTTCGAACCAACAGGTTTATTCCTGGAGCAAGAATGTAAACGGACTGCGTGATAACCGCCGGGGAAGCTGGCAGGGACAATTTTTAGCGAATTTCAAAAGAGGTAATGGTGACGTAATGGGCGTTGCCGGGGGCTTAAACGACCGTGCAGCGATACCTGGTCCTATCAAATCGTTTTATCCTAATGGTTTCGGATTATATAATATGAGCGGTAACGTGAGCGAATGGGTAGGAGATGTTTATCGTCCGCTAACATCACTTGATGAAGATGACGTAAATCCTTATCGCGGGAATAAATTCAGCAAATTTTATAAAGATGCCCAGGGGGATTATGAGAGAGATACTTTGGGACGTTTGAAGAAAGTAGTGGTAACAGATTCTGAAGCAGTTACCCGCCGCAACTACCAAAAAGGCGACGTTATAAACTATCTTGATGGTGACTCAATTTCGAGTGTGACTTACGGTTATGGTATAACTTCTTTAATTAGTGACAAATCCCGTGTTATAAAAGGGGGGAGCTGGAATGATATGCCATATTGGTTATCTCCCGGAGCAAGACGTTATATGGAACAGGACCAGGCAAGCAGTACAGTTGGATTCCGTTGTGCAATGACAAGACTAGGAAGTCCTGAAGGAAACGGATTTAAAGAAGGTAATATATTTGGAAAACGTAAGCAAAATAAAAAGCAAAGACGTTAAATAATTTTTTTATAAATCGAAACCTCTTATTGAAAAATGAGAGGTTTTTTATTTTTAATAATAAAAACAGCAGTCTTTAAATTTGAAACATGCAAATTGAAGAAATTTATAAAATATACCAGCGATATCCTTCTGTTCAAACAGATACAAGGAAATTAAAAACGAACGATTTATTCTTTGCTTTAAAAGGCCCCAATTTTAATGGAAATCTTTTTGCAGAACAAGCTCTTGAAAAAGGTGCGGCTTATGTATTTGCAGATGAAATAACTTCGTTTAACCATGAGCGTATTATTTATACAAATAATGCACTTGAAACGTTACAACAGCTGGCACAATTCCATCGCCAGCAATTCAATGCTATTCCGGGAAAAGAAAGCGGCGTTCCATTTATTGCTATTACCGGTAGTAATGGAAAAACAACAACTAAAGAGCTGGTACATGCAGTACTCTCAACAACGTACAAGACTTATACAACAGAAGGAAACTTGAATAACCATATTGGCGTTCCTCTCACGATTTTAAAGGTTAAGCCCGATGCGGAAATGGCTGTAATTGAAATGGGCGCCAATCATTTAAATGAAATAGCAGGCTATTGCGAATACGCAATGCCTACACATGGTTTAATAACTAATATCGGGAAAGCACATTTAGAAGGATTTGGGGGCGTAGAAAATGTGAAAAAAGGCAAGGGAGAACTTTTCGCCTATCTCCGCAATACTAACGGAACAGCATTTGTAAATTCAGATGACGACGCTATTGCTGCGCTATGTAAAAACTTAAATAATAAAATATTTTATGGCGCTTCAGGAAAGAACCTGCAAGGTAAAATCATCAAAACAGATCCTTTTCCAGAAATACAAATTTTAGGTCCTGACTCCTTCAATATAAAAACAAGACTTACAGGAGCATATAATTTTTCAAATGTACTAGCTGCTGTTTGTATTGGCAGATATTTTAAAGTAGATGATAAAAATATAAAAGATGCTATTGAAAGTTATACACCTTCCAACAGCCGTTCTCAATTAATACAACAAAAAAGTAATACCATTATTTTAGATGCGTACAATGCAAATCCGGGCAGCATGAAGGCAGCCATCGAAAACTTCGCATCTATGAAAGGAGATAAAAAAATTCTGCTGCTTGGTGCTATGATGGAACTGGGCGCAGACAGCGAAAAAGAGCATGCAGCATTAATTTCACTTATTGATAAATATAAATGGGAAGATGTAGTTCTTGTAGGAAAAAATTTTAATAACCTCAATCATAAATATATTAAATACGATAATGCCTTAGAAGTTAAAGGTTGGCTGCATAATCAACATCTTGAAAATGCCCAAATACTCATTAAAGGTTCACGCAGTATGCAAATGGAAAAAGTGTTGGAATGATGATGTACATTTGCACTCCTTTTTTAAGAATTTATAATAATGGAGACTTGTCCGAGTGGTTGAAGGAGCACGCCTGGAAAGTGTGTATACGGGAAACTGTATCAAGGGTTCGAATCCCTTAGTCTCCGCCTACTAAATTCAAAAACCCTTATTCAGTAAGGGTTTTATTATTTATAAGCAATAGGGGTAGCAAAAAAGGTAGCAAAAAAGCAAAAATATTGCGTTGATTGAGCTATTGCACGTCAAATAGTATAAGTCCGTACTCATTAACTTCTCAAAGCCGCATAAATATGCACTTTTTCTTTTCGAAAAAATTTTATTTAAAATGTGCAAAAAAATTTTAAACTCAATGTGCATATAGCTTACATAATTATACACACTTCTTTTCCACAGACTGTTCAAAAGATTGACTGTGTTTTGTGAGTGTGAAAAAATAATTTTACAAAATAGCAAAACTCACCGGCCAGGGTGAGTTTTACAAGAAGGTTTCTAGAATTAGAGTTCTTTGAAAGAGTGATTGTTTAAACTAACAGAGCAAAAATAGCTCAGTCTCTCACATTACGCAAAACTTTTGTTTTGCACACGATGCAAATTTTGTTAATAACGCATGAAAGCCTTATCAGTTTAGGCCGTTTGTTGATAATTTTTGTAGCCAGATTTTACCTTTAGTTTACCTGTCAGGTGAAAATAATACACACAGTACAATGTAAAAATTATGTTTCAGGCCTGTTTTATAAAGGCTTAATAAACCTGTCCCCGATAGCGTAAAAACCGGAAAGTACCTTTGGTTAGCCGTATTGAGGGAAGAGGTTATTACTATTATATAAAATATTAAGACTTAACAATTCTTTAAATAGGTTGTTGTACTTTAATTTTGAATTTGTTCACTAACACATGTGAGCAAATACTATAAAATTTAGCCAAATGAAGAAAACTATTTAACTATTTTTGATATAATAAAAAAAGCCGTAGATGCGGTAACATCCACGGCCAAAGTTTTAAGTTAGTCCCGTAGCTCAATTGAATAGAGCCGACATCTGTCTAATGTTTTAATGTGGGTTTGAATCCCACCGGGACTACTTTATACTTACAAATGTAAACACAATACCGATACCAAGAAATATTTTAAAAAAAAAAATTGCATAAATTTTTTGTACAATTTTTTTGGCTCAAAACGTTGGAAAGTTCACAAAACCTGCAACAACACATCATGATCACTTAATGCATTTATAGTAAACGGCTGGGAAGAATAGCCGCCCGCTTCCTGTTCGAAAGTGATATCCTTTATAACAATATTATTAATGTCCAGGTTATTCAAATAAGCGCAAATGACAGGAATGGGCACGTTTGCAATCAGTTGATTTTTTAACGCGATTATTTCGTCGGCTGGATGGTGCCCGTTGCCGCCAACGATAAGGCCATTAATTTTTATTTGCCAATCATCAAGTCCAACAAATTCTTTTATCGTACCATTACGGCCGGGGATAGATGTTCTAACTATATTCTTTGTCATAGAACAACTGAAAAGAATATTTATGAGGGTTAGCGGCTTTGTGGTTCTTTGCCTACCTGTATTTTGATCCGTATAAAGAACAGATCCAAAAGTGATATCCTGCATAACAGGCGTACCCAGGGGAGACATATAAAGCGGCTTATCCGGTGTGAATGCCTGTATCTTACCTTGAAACTGGTTTTGCTCTGGTGGCATAGTTGGCATGCCTGCAATATTGAAGGCTCTTACAATTTCAGCAATAGGGGCACTCTTTATAAAAATTGGTTGCGGTATGTTGTTTAGGTCTGGCATGTACATTATTTAAGTAAATCGTTTATATCAATGCTTTCCCCATGATCTTCATACAGGTTCTTTACTATTTCATCTTTTGCTACGTTCGTTACATAAAGAACAGATTCGGCAAACCGTTTTTTCTCTTCATCTGTTTTACAAAGTGTATTACTAATGGTTTGCTGTAATGCAATTTGGTTTGCATAAATATCGATGAGAAGATCGGTTATTAACCGGCGATTAATTATTATATCGTATCCGTCGTTTTCCATGTATTCATTAAAAAATGGGGCCAGTTTTCGGCGGTGCTGGTAAGGCTTCAACCCCGAATTCCTCAGCGGCCCCTCGTTCTAGGCACTTAAAATAAAATCTTTATGCTGTTTGCATTTCTTTCTCTTCCTGAATTACTTTGTTAGAAGAGTATGTTTGCAAATATTTTACTATTGCTTCGCGTGCAAGCTCACTCTCTTTTTTCCCTTCATTCTCACAGATATTATCGAACATCTTTAAAAACCCAAGCGGCAAAGTTGCTCTGATTTGGCGGCGCTTATTTTTGTTACTCATAAAAACAGTTTTTTAACGATGTTCGGGTACAGGCAATTCAATGTTTTTATTCTTCAGTTGCAACATTGGATGAACGTCTAAGAAATTATTTATGTAATCCACGTCATCGGCGTAGCCAATAGCTTTCCATTTATTACGCATATACTCTTTGAACTTATTGTACAACCCCTGCTCATCAGCAGTGCTTATTTTGAACGAGGAAAGCACTTTATTTTCGTAAGCTGTATTCTGTTTATAATTCCGGGTAGCTCCCATCATCTTTACAGCCTTGTCGTTAAAGTCGGCTTCAGCTTTCGCTCGATTATTACCGTATCGATCTTTAAAAACACTTAACGCGTTAGCGTGGTCAGGGTGCGTGTGGTTAGTCACTTTCGACATAAAAGCATTCGTGTCATGTTTACCGATGATTAAAGCGTTCCTGTATTCACGGTCATTGACCCCGGGATCCTCACTTTCGCGGGCAGCAAGTATATCGTGAAAAGATTTGCCGTCGTTTTTTTCAATGATTTTTTTGTACTCATTGTTTTTATCTTCTATTGATTTAACTGAAGCGTTCATGTTGTAAATTTTTGTGTGATAACTCAATTAGCTTAATTGCTAATTACAGCACAAGGATAGAGCTATTTGAAGCGCAAGAAGGAATTATAAGTTACAAATTTTTGGAAAAAAAAGGGCCATGTAAAAACACGGCCCGTACGTTAAATGCCAAATGAATGGCAATATAAAAATAATTTAATTTAACACTAAATAGATTGATTAAACCACAGGGGACAAATTACTTCAATCCATTTTGCAAAACTAATTTTAGTCCCAACCGCAGTTAGTTGAAGCATCCTTTTTTAACGGTTATTGTTTGCATTAATCTAATAAAAGTGGAAAAATTTGTTGGATAGGTATTTTTGATTCATATTTACATGAAGAAAGGCAATAAGAAAACATCGTAGTAATTTTACTGAAATTTTTCGTAACTTTGACTAGTTTTTAAATTGCAATTCGATTGAACAGCTTCCTAATATCCTTGTCATAGCTTAGTTTTATCCATACTCCTGTGCTCACCGAGTTTACCACTACGTTACTACTATTGGAATTGACTTTTAAGAATATTAACTTTATTTTTAAAATCACTTGGTTTATATATAAAAAATGAAAAATAAAATAATTATATCACCTTCGAATAAAAAGGCAATTGAGCTAATTAAATCTCTCAAAGATAAGAAAGCTCAAATTCAGAAGCACTTTGCCCAAGCTGGAAAGCTTTCCTCGTTTAAGGTGGATTTCACCCACAGAGAGAAATAATGTTACCGGTCGTAAAAGACTTTTATTCCCATTCATTCGATACTGAAGAAGATATTACAGTTGCTTGGTTTCAAACAAAAACTGATACTGTTTACAGGGCGTATTTTTATCCATTAAAAGACTACTTAGATATTGTAAAGTCGGGCACAATCCTTTTTGAAAAAGGATTTTTTTTTGGTTTTACAAAAGTAGGTGACAATGAAGATAAGAAAGAGGCCATGGACTCCAAAATAAAGAACACAATTATCAATATAGTTACTGAGTTTTTTTCTGATGTGAATGACTGTGTATTGATTTTCCATTGCGACAATGGTGATAATAAGAAAAAACTCCGAAACAAAAGGTTTGACGAATGGTTTGCAAACTCGAGTATCGAAAATTCTTATTTAAAATATGATGAAACGGTAATAAGTTTTGAAATTGGCCCTAATGGGCAAGTTATTGAAGATACTGAATACCTCAGCTTAATTATCCATTCAGGCAATCCCGTAATAGAGCAAGCCGTCCAGGAATTTCAAAAAATAAAGGATCAACTCATATTAAACAAGTCTAATGGAGATTAAAATTGCTACCAAATTTGCTACCTTATTAAATATAGCCTGCATCAATGCCTATACTCATTGATTTTTAAAAAAATATTTTTGGAGCAACAGCGATTTGAACCTTACTTTTTAAGTGTCGCATAGTAAGAAGAATACATGCTGATTTTTAAAAACCCTTTCTTTATCAGGATGTCTATTTCCGTTTCAGATTCGTGAATTAATTCCTTTGCAGCTAGCCAGGCTGGATGTTCATTTCTGATCTGAAACATTCTATCATAAACAAGACAGCCGTTTACAATATCCCTTAAATGAGTCCCCCAATTTTTTATTAAGTGCTTTTTTAAACATTCGTTGGCATCGCCCTTTTCAACAACGAAACTATTTTCAAAATCATACCAGTCTGAAAGGTTATTGATATCAGCTTCAAGCGAAGCGTCAAGTCTTAGCAGGTAAGCATCTTTCAAAGTTTCAGGACCATCTTTATAATTAAGGTTCGCCGCTTTTCTTTTTGCAGCGGCTACCAATACGAACAAGGCCCAATCAGTATCAATACTTGCAAGATATTCATTAGCCATTAATTTTATTTTTTCCATTAGCATTGAATGGATATACCCATTAAATTTTTTCATTTGTATGCACTATTATGGTTAGAAATATTTTTTCCGTAAGTAATTAACATTGGCCGTCCACCTCTTCGGTATTTATCAAATTCTCCCGGGAAGATGGAAGTAACTGCATAATCTAAAAGGTCTGTAAAATGATGGTGTTTCTCGAACGTTGCGCCCGTGTCAGCGTCTTTAACTTTCTGTTTTAACTTAGTCCCGTCGCTTGCTTCTAAACCATACAAAAGATCATTAATCATTTTGCTACACCTGTTGCCTATTATTATTTCAATCCCCTCATATCCAGTTTCGAAAATTGTGTTTATAAAATTCCCCCTCATTACAACCGGCGGCGCTAACTTACCGTAACGCATAGACGGAAGAAACTGCTTTAACTCCTGTTGAATGATTGTATAATCATTAAAACCCTTTTCGCTTCGTGTATCTTCGTGCACACCTGCTGGGTCTCCAGTGATCAACATTCCAGCTGAATGATTTTGATACTTTCTTATGACTTCCCGGCAAACATTTGAAGTCGTATTGTTTGGGCTTGGCAGTTGAATTTCGTCTATCATTTTCATTTTCCTGCTCTCTATCTGGAAGATACCACAAGACACGCCGGGAAGCACATTAAAATCAAATGACAGCCATAAAGGCAATGATGGATTATACTTTGTTTCACTTACGTTTTTCCCAATAGAAAAAAGTTTATAAAATTGGCCGCCTGTGATCTTATTACCCCAACGCCCCAGGCAATAAATGGTGTAATAGTATGGATTTGTTTTTTTAAGTTCCTGAAGAAAAGCAATAAATTCATCAGGTATATAACGGTTATCCTTATGCGTACTATGATGCGAAGTATATCGCATTTCAATAGTTTTGTTCTGGTCTATTTCTACCCGCGTTATATCGGTAAAACTTGTTTCTAGTTTATCTTCAAAAAACTTCTTCCAAAACCAATTTTGCGTGTAGTCCCCTTCCACTTCAGGATTGATTGAAAATATTTCTTGCAAGTAATTTGCTTTACTTGTTCTAATCGAAGTCGTGATCGTTATAAAATCCTTTTCTGAAATAATATCTTCTTCATACCATGCCCCGGTGGGATCCTTAATTGATTTGAGCCGTGTGGTATCATCACAGCCCCTGGCAAGGAATTTATTTCCATTAATGCAAACGATCTCGAGCGGACTTACTTTGAACTGAAACAAAGGATCTAGCCCTAGATCAAAAACAATATCTTTTAATGTCTGAAACTGGCTGTCCTTAATCGATATGTACTCATTGCGAACCAGTATGTATCTAAAATACTTTTCAGTAAGGCATCTATAGATTAATTTCTTTGCTGCAAAATCGGATTTAGACGAACCACGGCCGCCCCACAAAATTAAATACCTGTCTGTATTATCAACTAGAGGAACAAACCTTTCATTAATTAATTCATTCCATTCAGGCCATAAGATTTCATAGTCCCTCATGTCGACTGCTTAACCTTTACTTCAATTCTCACAGGCCCATCCAGCCCGGTTAATTCTGTACGTTGCAATTTTGGCTTTACGTATTCAAATAAGGTCATGTAAGCCGTAATAAATTCTTTGCCTTCCAATTTATTCAGTTCTGCTTTAAACTTTTTCATGCCGCCTTCAACAATTGTTTGCGCGAATGTTTCAAGTATTAGTGTCTTTTTACTTTTTAATCCTGGCGGCTTGCCTGTAATGTTTCCGCTTTCTCCCTTTTTAAATTGTGCCATAATTTTCCTGATTTTGCCTGCTATTTGCAGGTAATTGAAGTTATTTTGTTAGAGCCAATCTGAGGAATGGATAAGTTATGAAAACTGTATCCCTTTGCTTCATAAGGTGTGATGTACCTTTCAATAAAGAAGTCAATTTCCTTGGCTATTTTTACCTCACCTTTTTTGTAATGCCTGGTTAAATCATATACCTTCTTTTGCCGTAATAATGAATTGAGATTACCATCAAAAAAAATAGTCATCTCTTGCCCCGCAACTTTAGCCGGAAATCCCTGCTTTAAATTGAGAAACCAGTTTTCCGGACTCCCTTTAAAGATTAACGGCATATAAAGATTTCCGCGGTATTTAAACGATGCGTCTTTGGCTTCCAATATTAATTTCTGTACAGCTGGCAAACTGTCAATACAAAAAACATCCATTGATAATATTTTATCAGTTTCGAAAAACGTTTTCGCGTCTGTGATTAACGATAATTCTGAAATTTTTATCATTGTATTTGGGTTATTAAAGTCAGAGTATTAGCGGTATTAACGTTTGTATAGTAGCATTAGGATTATATAATTATTCTTATAGGCTATTATTAATTTTTTAATTCTATACTCTCCTATACAAACGTTAATACTGCTAATACCGGCCCCTTTAAAATGGTAAATCATCCGCACCAGAAATACATTCAAACTCAGGCCTATTAATAATCACACGCTTTTCAACAACAAAATACCATGATGCAAAAACCCCTTCGATTTTTCTTTGCTTCCCTTCAATATCAATAGCTCTTAACGCTGCCGAAAGTTTATTAGGGTTTATTTTCTCTTTTGAGAAAAGTTCAATCCTGTTTCTAATATCAGTGGCAGTCCTATAAACTCCGTTAGTATCATACTCATTTAAGGGCTTTTTGTAAAGTTGGATAACCATTTCAAACTCTGTCTGAATCTGAGTAAACTTAGCAGTGCAACTATTTAAAAGTTTCATATCACTTCCCAGTACGTTATACTGGAATCCGTCATGGTATAAGTGATATGCTTCCATAATATAGTCAACGGGGTTTATTCTATCTTTTCGTTCGAAGTCGATACTCAAAACCTCAATTGGAATGAACCTTCTATTGCCTGTGTGATCTCCTAATATTTGCAGGTCATTAGTTGTGCCCCCAAAAGTTGCTATACGCTTACGGCTTTCCTCAGCCTTAGCATAAGCGGCCCTCACATTAGTTCCCCCGGTAGAAAGCAATGCTTTTATAGCTCCTTGGTCACGTTTCGATTTACCGGACATCTCATCATCATAAATAAGCCAATAACGGGAAATCGCGATATCCATGTCCCGCTTAAATGTGTCACTTGTTAGGGAAGAAAGATTTTTAATTGTGCAATATTTGCTTAATTCCTTTGGGAGAAAATTTTCAAAGAAAAAAGTTTTGCCAGTGCCCTGATCCATCCCGCAAAGAATAAGCATTAGAGGGGAAACATTTTCGTATAAGCATGCAACCATACCAACCATCCATTTTTTTCCAAAATAACGTGCGTACTCTTCCCCTACAGCATCTTCACAAATCCCGTCGCCTGTATTGGTCTTAATGCATGCGAATAATTCATCAATGGCTCCAGTAGGCCTGTAATCGACATTCTTTTTAAAAAATTCAAAAATGGGATGGTATTTATGAATGAAATTTGAATCGAGTATTTTGCCGATAGTGGTATAATCAGTTTTAGGAAATTTTTCCTTTATAGCAAGTTCAATACTGTGTATCTCATAATTAGTAAGCTCTTTATTGTCATTTTCTAACCGGTTAGTAATTTCGTTTATTCTCAGTGTGTAATTTGCTTTCAAAAATTCTCTTATGCATTCCATGTCTGAGGTATCCTCATTAACATAGTCTTTCTCCATTACCTGGGTAACAATATCAATAGTCTGTTCCGGTGAAAAGCCAACAAACTTTTCAAGATTATTTATTATAGTTTGGGACGAACATCCAGCCTGCTTTTGAGTGTAAGCAGCTTTTTTTATCATTGCAGTTTCCGGGGATTCAGTTGTGATCCCGGCTGCCTTGCAAATATTAAAGAAGAAGTTTATTGTAATTGCATGGTTTTTAATGTCCCGTTTCCTGTCATAGTATAAGCAAGCGTCATACTGCTTATCACACATCGCCTTATCATAATCACCAAATGCACTTATTCTATGGAAATAATCCCTCCCATCCTCTTTAAATTGATTAGCAATAGCAAATCCAACGTTTAGCCATATTCCGTATGAAGGCACAAGATCGATACCCCTTTCCTCAATTTCTTTTAGTATAACGTTTTCAAAATCACTCTTGACACCAATTGCAGGCCGTGAATTTTCTTTACGGGCTGCCGCTGTTTCGCGCTTTGGATAAAGTTTAAATACTTTGCTTTTTTCATTCAATATTAGAGACGGATCGTAAGAAACGAACCGGGCGCGTGAAATTTCCTTGCAGCGCTCATCAACTGTTAATTTGTATTTCTCATATAAATAGATACGAAGTCCCTCGAAAGCTTCCCGATGTTTATCCGGAACGATTTTAAATATTATACAAAGGCCCGTATTCGAAATTGACACAAAGCATGCATAAACATAAGGGTCATTCCTTAGTTGCTTTTTTATCGCCTGAATATTGGGAACGTCATCCGCATCCATCCCGATAAAACCAGAGTGTTCAGTAATGCCAGCATTTGTGCGACTATTGCCACATCCTGAAATACAAACGATGGGAACACCAGTTTTTTTTGCGTCTGTCCGTGCATCTTTATCTTTAATTGACCTAACCTTAAAAACATACTCTTGGTAAGTATCTCCTTGAACATTATCAAGAAAAATACCTATTGGTATGGTTACACAGCTTTTCGAATCTAAGACGTCTTTACCAAAATATAATTTTGCATCGGCTGTACCTGCGTCATGTTGAACCGCACAGGCATTTTTATTAGCGGTTTCTTGTATCTTTGGTTCCATTTCGGTTATACATTTTTAAGCCTGTCAGCTCGTAACTACAGGCTTTTATATTGGATTTGTTCTCAATTGCTACCTTTTTTGCTACACGGATTATTCATTATGTAAAAATTAGTTGGTAATCATTTTGTTAAGGTTTCATTTCATAGAGACAATTGGATTTGAACTTCACTTTTTTTTATTTTTATACTTCGTGTCTTCGAGCGCCTTCATTACCTCCGGGATATTAAACCTAACGTGTGTGCCTACCAGAAAAAAAGGAATCTTCCCTTTCTTTCTCAAGCTAAGTGCTGTTGGTTCTGTGACTCCTAAAAACTTACAAAGCTCCGCCTGGGTGACTGGCTTATCAATGCTAGTATCATTTGAATGAGTTGAGTTAGTGACAATTTCTTCACGGACTGCCTGTTTAACCAGGGCTAGCAAATCTTGTACAGGTATCTGTGAAAGAATAATGTTATCCATTGTTTGTATTTCTTTCGTTATGTGAATCGGTGCCAGTTGATATAGCGGAATTAACTTCGCTTTCTTTATAGCGAATCACACGACCGATTTTATGAGAATTCAATATTCCTTTATCGGTCCAATTCTTTACAGTTTTGGGCACAACCTGTAGTTTGTTTGCTACCTGTTTTCGAGTTAAATAATTGTCAGACATAGTGATAAAATTTTACTTTTTACCTGATAGGAAATGAGCGAACCAGAATGTAATCAAGTGCTAAATAATAGAATCTTAGTGGTAAAAAAGACACTTTAGAGGGAGCGAAAAACCTCAAAAACGATATATCGTTCGGTATCATTCGGCATCATTCGTTAGGTTCGTTAATATTTTGTTAAAATAGAAAAGGAACGAAAAAAATACTTGCTGTGGAGTTGTTTAGGCAAACTAACGACAAAGCATAATCGAAATAAAAAAGCCCCGGTTAAGGGGCTTTTTGTGTTTATGCTGCTTTTTTTGTTTATGCTGCTTTTTTTGTTTCCTTTTCCAGTTCATCTTTATGAAACTCGTAATCTTCAAGCATTTCACAGATAGACAAGAGAGGTAAATATATACTCATAAATTCCTCTATCTGCCAAGCGCCAAAAAAAAGGCCTTTGAAGCTTTTTAGAAAGTTTTCGCCTAATTGAAATAAAGACCTATTAGCAAATTCGTAATACTCAAAGGAGGTAGGTAATTCTTTCTTTAGAAACTTAATTCTGTCTTGGGGGGTTTTTGCCTCAATCAATGCTGGTAAAATTTCATGTCCTAACCCCCACATCAGATCATCGCGGGTATCCAAATTGTCCTTTGCGATTACTACCCATTTTGCAAATTTGCTGGCGGTAATTTTCTTTTCAAATAATAAAGCCATTTTGTTTGCAATCTTGTCCATTTCTTTTTGATGTTCATTAATTGGCATATCAAATGCCTGTTTTTTTACATTTGCTTTTTTTACTTTTGTGTTCATGATAATTGATTTTTATTGATTATTAATACAAGGGGTACGGTCCGCAACTGTTGCCCCTTGTTGGTTACTGATTTATCACACAGCCTTTAATTTAGGCTTACGAATCTCTCCCCAGGCATTGCGCATTACAATTTTTGAACGCTGCTCTGTAATCTTTACATACCGTGAGAAGCTGGCATAATCTTTATGACCACTTATCTTCATTACTTCTTCTGCGCTCATCCCCTTTTCAAGTGATAAAGTACAAAAGGTTTTTCTCCCGGTGTGAACACTGATTAATTCATATTTAGGATATGAATTTTCTTCCCGTTTAGCCCCACGAAAACGAACAATTTGAACAGGCTCATTTATTTCTGCAAGTTTGCAAAGATCCTTTAAGTAATCATTCATTTTTTGATTTGAAATAACAGGCAAGGGGCGAAGCATTTTCGAATACTTCTCCAGTATAGAATGAGAGAAAGGATTTAACGGTATGCTGGATTGCTGTTTTGTTTTGGTTACAATCAACCTGATTTCATCCTTTTTAATATGCTCTCTTTTTAATTGCGCAAGGTCTGAATAACGAAGTCCAGTTGCACATGAAAAACAAAAAACGTCCCTTACCTGGTCAAGCTTTTTATTTTTAGAAAGATCAAAATTGTATAAGGTTTCAAACTCTTCGTTAGTCAATGCAATAACTTCTAAACTCTCTTTTTTTATTTTAAAATCCTTATACGAGTCTGAAACTGTAATCCCATGCATGCGGGCATAATTCAGGAATGTTTTTAATGTAGAAAGCTGCTTTGCGATTGTTACATTCCCAAGACCGTTTGGCGCTCTCTTGCTCTTGCTTTTTATAAGGTAGTTTTGAAAATCCATAAAAAAAGAAAGATCGATTTCATCAAAAGCAACCCTTCTTTTTTTTTCGATTTGATAATTCTGCAAATGATTTTTTAAAGATTTATAAACAGACATGCTGCCCGCTTCACGGCTTAACTTGTTGTCCTCAATATACTTTTCTATAAAATCAAATACCTGGTTAGTGGGGGCCTTCTTTTTGGTTGTTGGAAGCCTACTATCTTTTAATTCTTCAATGACCATTTCGGCGGAATAAATAACTCTGTTCAACTTAAACCGCTTTTCAATATCAGCCACATCCCTACAAAAGGACGCAAGCTCTGAATTTATATCTTTAATATCATTCGAAGACGGTAATAAATCAAAATTAAAGTTGGAAATATTTCCCTCCTTTGTTGCCTTTTTTATGTAGCTCCTCTCCCTGGATATTGCCTGTTGTGAATCATTATCCCAATTAACAGGATGTAGCTTTTTGCCTGTTGTAAAATATTTCCTCTTATGTTCGTATTTCTCGTTTACGGGATTGCGGACGCCCCCAAGTTGATAAACCATTTGAATTGGTGAAAAGCCTTCTTTATCTGGCTTATCTGTACGAAGTACAAAACGGATAGTACCCATATACTTTGACATTTAACGTTCATCAAATGTATAACCTATTGTTGAAGGTAGCAAATTTGGTAGCAATTATTTTTTAATGCAGGTTTGGTTAATTTTGGTTGTATTTGTATAAATGTCCGTGTTTACTGTGTTACACTAAGGTTCAAAGAAACCAGAACAAACAAAAAACAAATAGGTTCGAATCCCTTAGTCTCCGCTGAAATTAATTATTTACAGTAAAGTGAATTTATGAAATCCAGTAAAATCAAGGGTTTCAAACTTTTACACTTCTTTATTTTACTAATATTTACTCCATTTAATCACTATTTAAGTGGAGTAATTCGTGGAGTATTTACTTCTCTTTATTTTAACTCCACTAAATTACCATAAGTCTTATCTATTAACATTTATAAAAACGCATGTATGAATTTTACTATGCGTTAACTGTAATTCTTTAACCTTAAATAACATGTATATGTCAAGCATAATTGATTATAAAGCCATAAAGGGATGGTGAGAAGCGGGCTGGTATTAAGAGCCGCTTAAAGACCAATTAAACGCTGTTTTTGTATTGGTATTTTGTCTTTAGGAAAGCGATTTTATAGTAGCTTTCCTTTTTATAAAATGCGAAAAATGGTAACTTAAATAGTTTAACTAAGTTTAATTTAAGCGTATTATTTTTATAATTGTGAGGATTGGAAAAGGTAATATTTAATGCGTGTCTTTTGTTATTTAAATTTGTAAAAAGGTTAATATTTAAGGTATAATCAAATTAACACCTAAAGTGTCCGTCATAAATTGAACTTATTAATGAAAATAATATGATTTTTTCAATATCATTAATCAGTTGTAGTTACCTGTTTCATAAATTTTGCCGGAATACCTGCCCAAACCTGGAAGGAAGGCACACTCTTAGTAACGACTGCTGATGCTGCAATAACTGAAAATTCTCCTATCTGAATTCCCTTTAATATAGACGCTTTGGCACCTATCCAGACATTTTCTGCTATTTCCACAGGCGCTGTTACGAACTCTTCTTGTTTATGTTTTCCATTTAAAATTTTTGTTATATGGTCCTGGTCCCGGATAACCACCATTTCTGCAATGAGACAGTTTTTATTGATCATCACCTTTTTCTTGGCGGTTATAACACAATTTCTTCCGATGAATGACTGGTCTATCAGAAGTATACTGCCAGTGTCAGCAATTATGTTTGTACCGAAAGATATTTTGGAATTTGAAATAATTAGTCTCCCTCCTTTAATACAGACAATCGAGCAATTACCTTCTATCCTGGTTTTAAAATCAATGGTAATTCCGGGGTATAATAATTTTAACCTGACTATTCTTAAAAAATATAATACAGAATGAAATCGGCTTAAAATGAACCTGGATATTTTTGAAATGAAGTTCATTAACTATGGTGAATAATTTTGAAGATATAGATTCTGGATAAAGTTCTGTTATACAGAAATTATTCAACGTCAAATCAATTTAAAAAGTATTATCAAGCGATCGTAAAGCAAATAATTCATAAATCGAGGTAACTTTATTGTTTATGCATATACTTTAGAGCCAGCAGTGTGGTATAAAAAATTGTTTTAAATTATGGTCAAACTGCTATAATCTCCCGATACCAATCAGCTGTTTCTTTTGCCATTCTTGCTACGTTATAGTAGGAAACATACTCATTATAGGCATTTGCGGATATCCGCTCCCGTTCTGATGATGACGAAAGCAAATAAATAATTTTTTCTGCCAAAGCAGATACATCTCCTTTAGGAACTAAAATACCGGTTTCATTATTTTCAATTATTTCGTTACCGGCTTCAGCATCGAAGGCTATAACCGGAATTTTTAGAGCAAAGGACTCAATGTAAACCAGCCCGAAGGATTCAAAAAGAGACGGCAGTATCATAACCTGGCATTCCTGCGAGTAATCTTCAGGTTTTGCGAAACCTGCAAATTTAATATGGTCAATCACCTGTAAAGAAGTAGCCTCGTTTATCAAATCGGTTTTCAATGGGCCATCCCCGACCAAAATCACTTTAATCGAAGGGAATGCCTTAATAATCTCTGGAAGCGCCTGTATAAGGTACGTATGACCTTTAATTACTGATAATCTTCCGACCGTTAATATTTTTGGATTTTCATCAATGCGAACACTTTTTTCGACGGGAGGCTGCAATTTAATACCATGATGGATATAAGGCATTTGCTTTTTACCAAGTCTTAAATGAACATATAACCTGGATAATGAGCGTGAAACTGCAAGGTTATGAGTTGTATTATTTATCACATATTTTGAAATATAATAATAAAAGTTATTTCTGATTTTCTTATTACCTAGCCCATATTGTATTAAATATTCTTCTTCATATCCGTGTTTGGTTGATAATGTAATTAGATTTTTAAGATAGAGTTTTTTCACAAGAACTACTATAAGATCGGCACTGAACAGGTGTGAATGGACTGCCTGAATATTATTTGATTTTATGTATCCCGCAATTTTTCTTGCAAGATTGATATAGGAAATTTTTGAAGAGGCGGTAAATAAAGTGGTCTTTACAGCGTTACGCTCCATTTCACTGCAATATTCCAATAAGCTAGTTCTGTTTTTTATTGGGCATATACATATCAATTCACAGTTAATACCCAGTTTTTTAGCGGCAGGCAACAAATCAAGCAAATGTTTTTCCGCCCCCGATACACTGGTCATGTAAATAATATGAAGAATTTTCAACGGGGTATAACTTTAGTAATTGCCAAAAAAAGGATAATTAGCTGATACTTCCAAATCAGTCATTATGTGAGCGTGAATAAAGATTGAAAGAAAATAACGTCTGAGAAAAATGTTGTTGCTTCGAAGATTCTCTAAATTGTTGTAGCTGTTAAAATAATGAGTTCTAAAGAACTATATTTAAAATTTAATCCCGATTTTTAATAAAATTAATTAGATGAAAAGAATTTTATATTCCGTGTTTTATCACCTTGGCTACCGAATTTCAGAATTAAACTCCAACTCGGAAAACGCTTTCAAAACCCAGAAATATTTAATGAGATCCGCTGATGTAACCGTTTTTGATGCAGGCGCTCATTTCGGTGAAACCGTAGTAATTTATAATAAACTGTTCAAAAATCCCTCTATTTATTCTTTCGAACCTTTTTTATCATCGTTTGAAGTATTAAAACGCAACGTAAAAACTTTTCCTAATGTAAAAATATTTAACGTGGCACTTTCAAACGTTAGCGGTGAACTCGATTTTCATGTTAACAAATCATCAGCAACAAATTCAATACTTCCGACAAGTAAGGATAGTGCAAAAAATTGGGGCGAAAATTTACTGGAAACAGTCGAAACTGTCAAAATAAATTCCATAACAATTGATGAATTTGTCGAAAAGCATAACATTGAAGTTATTCATATCTTAAAAATCGATACGCAAGGAACTGAGTATGAAATCATCCAGGGTGCAAGTAAGACTATTGAAGCGAATAAGATTAAAGTTATTTATTTAGAAATAATAATTATTTCAACATACGTTGGGCAAAGATATCCGGACGAAATATTTTTATTGCTAAGAAAAAATGGTTTCCGTTTATTTAATCAATATAATTATACCCACTCTAATTCCGGAGAACTGCAACAATTTGATGCAATATTTGTGCATAAAAGCTTCGATCATGAGTAATGAAATAATGACAGAAAGCGAGTAACTCAATGCAGTCAAGCATCAAAGCCTTACATTTCTAATGTCGGTGACTACCTGATTGTTGTAAATTATTTTACCCGTGAAATCAGATTGCGAGGTAATAAGCGTTCCTTTCCCTTTCATTACAAATTTTGTTGTGCCTTTAAAAATTGCTGCAGCATTAAAATTCTCATTGCTGTTTTGAGAGAAGGTACAATTTAAAAATACAATCTCCGGTGTATTAACAGTAGGCAGGTGTTTAGTTGCTGCATCAAAGGTACAATGGTCAAAAATCACATTTTGCCCTTCATAAAATTCCCATGTATCGCCAAATACTCTACGATCAGGAGACATTTTAGAATCCATTGTAAAAAGGCAATCTTTAAAAAAACAAGCTTTACTTTTATCTGCGGAGCCATAAATTCTTTGTACCATTCCTACAAATGTGCAATTATCAAAACTGAATCCCTTCGACTTAGGGTATGCTGCACTGTTAGTTGTGCCAATAAATGTGCATCTTTTGAAATTTATATTGTAGGTATCATGCCCTATTGAAATAATACCCGGTCCTGCATTATTATACACAAAGCAATTAATAAAACTCCCGTTTCTAATAATGGAGTTTTCAATTTCAATATCAATACCTGCTGATGGTTTACTAATAACGGGTAAGCTCATATTTAACGCTTTGCCTGTTGAAGAAAATTCACAATCAGTTACTGTTAAATTATTGCCGCCAACCCATGATAAACCTTGCCTGCCATTATATTCGCACTTTACATTAGTTATTGTATGCGGATAAACAGGATCACTAACTTTTAAACCCGGCCATGCTACAATTATTCCATCCAACGCACAATGATGTATATAGCAATCAGCAACGCTTACATTTTTATTTCCGTAAAGACCAATACCTAATGCAGACAGTTGAATGCCTTCAGGGCCAAAAGCAGGGCCGATATTTAATTTTCCTGCATTGCCATCAAGAGTTAAGCCTTTTATGGTAATTGATAAGCAGTTTATTATACTTATAAAGGTGAATGCAGATGCATTGTATGAGCTTCTGTTGCCCTCTTTTCGTATACTGTCTTTTTCGCCCGTTACGGGGTTGAATGATCCAAATTTTAATCCGCTTGCAGCCTTTAATATGGCATTGTATCCCTTAATTATAACTGGTTTTTTTGCATTTAATAAGCTAAGAATTGGTTCTGCGGTGTAAGACACCCCTGCTGAGTAACTTCCTGATAGTTTTTGTTTCCCAACAATATAAGTTCCTGCGCCAATAATAAGTGTTCCTCCGTTTGCCTCCAGAAACGCAGATGCTTTTTGGAATGCTTCTGTATTATTTGTGACTCCATCAGCAACCGCGCCGAAATCTTTTATATAAATTGTGTTTTTTGTTGAGATTGCCGGAGAACTATCGGGGGAATTTTCTTTTGGCCAAAGGCTTTTCTTTAAGAGTGAACTGCCGTTTGCTGTTAAACTCAAGATGGAAAAAAGCAATAACAAGAAATGAAAGGTATTAAAAAAATGTTTTTTGCTATGATGATTGGCAGCATTATTTGCCATATGTAAGATTCTTTTAAAAACGACCATTAGCCTACACAATATTAAAAATTATAACATGTGCCTTAATAAATAGTAAACTACAAAAACAAAACTTTATAATGAAAGCCATTATAAATCTATCAGCAAAAGAAATTAGTACATAAGTCGGATTCTAATGTTTAGGCTGCCGGGTAACAAAAATTTCAGGGGTTGCTGGGCAGTGCAAATCGGATTGCAAGTGATAATGTACTTTAATCAAGTTACTAAATAATATCGACTACTTTATAATTATTAAATATAAATTTATTTTGTTTGCTGCAAAAAATAACAACCGTAGCAATAAACCAAAACCAGGGGTACCAAAAATTTGCAATGAAGTAAAAATGGAAAATTCCGGAAAGAAGAGAAGCAAGCAAAAAAAAGCCAATCTTATCCGTTATTTTCAAAGCACATATAATAAGATAAAAAAGGAGTGATAAAATGAGAAAAATCCCCAAAAATCCCATTTCAAAAGTTATATTATGATATAACGAAAGGATACTATTAGTTTCATCAAACCCTAAAATATTATATCCCGCCGGGCCGGCACCGAAAATTTTTTTGACGAGACCAAAACGGGAGAAATTTGAATAAAAAAAATCAATTTTTGCTTCCCTGTCATCAAATGAGGTCGAATCAAGCTTACTTGTTATACTCAATAATATTAAGGTATAAAAAGATAAAAAATAATTTAATAATATAACTGTTGTAGAGATAAGGAAAGTGGTAATTACAAATTTTCTTAAAAATCGTTTTATATACAAGTAAATTTTCTTTGCGTAAAAGACAGCAGCGCATATAAATGCTAAAGGGACGATTATAAATGATGCAGTACTCACAGCAAAAATAAAACTAAGTACAATAATAATTATTGAAAGCGTTTTCAATAATTTATGCCATTTACATAACCCTGAGAAGTATAAATAATAAATAACAAGTGGAGCAAACAATTCCATCATAAAAGTATAGTGTCCCGATTCTGGAGCAAAGCCCCTGGCTCTGTAAAACAATCCTAATACAGTTGCATCATACCATGCTTCTACTTCACTGGGTCTCGGTATATAATCATTGAGATTTAACCCAAAAAAATTACTTGAAATAAACTCGACATTCCCATACAAAGCACTCAGAATAGTAGTGTAAGTTATAAATTGAAGAATTCGCTTTAGAAGTAGATTTTTATTCGGTGCACTAAAAAAGGTGAATTTTATTGCCACATAAAAAAGTAAAAACGTGGAGCCATAAGCTACCGTATGATTCAAAGATTTAGAATTACCCCATCCGTTTATAAAATATGAAAAAACAACAATGAACAGGAAGAAGAAAATTATTACCAGGTCGAATCCCAGAAAGTGAGGTGGCAATGCTCCACGTTGAATAATTTTTGCCCCCATTATCAAGAATAAAAACACGGCAAAAATTAATGGCCAGGAAATAGTACCTGTAAATGCAAATGCAGAAACAAAGGGCATTGTAAATATATAACACATTAAGAATAGATTACTCCAGTAATGCATACTTAAGTACCTCGGTAACTTTTTCCTGCGTTTAGCAGTTTGTAATATATCCATAACGTATAGTAAAAGAAAACGCGGCTAAGGTAGGAATGTTGGTAATATCCATGTTGCCGTAATATATTTTTTCTTTCAAAGTTTATTTTCCCCGTTGCTGTAATGCTGTTTTCATGTATCCTGAACTTTGATATATACATGTTAAGATATTTTCCTTTTCTGCCTGCAGCAAATAAAGCTCTTAATATATAATCATAATCAGAGGCATATTGATAAGTGAGGTCATAACCCGCCAGTTCTTTATTAAATTCCCTGGAAATAAAAAAACAGGGATGTGGCACAAACGTTCCATGGGTTGAAAATAATAGTTGCTTAAATGTAACAGGAAACAATTTAACTTTTTTGTTTTTCCCGTCTTTTAATTTAATGAGGTTCCCGTAATAATAATCAAGCCTGTCATTGCCTATCAGGTTTACTGCATTTTTTATGGTATCATTGTTTGCCAATACATCATCAGAATTAAGTATTAGAATATAATCCCCGGTGGCAAGTTTTAAACCTTTATTGATTGCATCATACATCCCATTATCTCTTTCGCTAACCCAGTAATCAATATTGGATGAATATTGTTTAATAATGTTTACAGTGGCATCAGTTGAATTACCATCAATTACAATATATTGAATGTTTTGATAAGTTTGTTTGATAACACTACTAATTGTTTCCTCCAAAAAATCGTCACTGTTTTTGCAAACAGTGACGATTGTAATTTTTAAACCTTCGGAAATTTTCAAAATAATTTTTGTTGTGGAGCAAACATACAAAAAGATATTTCAGTGTTTTAAACGATGTTGTCTACGATATTTAACTTTATTTAGCCTAAATAGCAGGACGTTATTTTTAATAATTTCAATAATGTGTGTAGCGCTAGTCGCACAACAAATCAACTTCACTTTATTTAATTATTTTCGCACGTAATGAGTAGAATAATAGGCCTGATCGTTACGAACTGGTTGAAATTAAAAACGATTTTTCAATTTAAACCACACGATATAACTAACGTAGAAGGTAAATCACATGAACGCTACAGACGTATTTTATTAACCGGGGGGAGTACAGCGGTGGTGAAAATATTTTCTGCAGCTATTAATCTAATTACGGTACCATTAACCGTTCATTATTTAGGTTCTGAACGTTACGGATTGTGGATGGCAATTTCTTCTGTTATTACTCTTATGGGTTTTGCAGATTTGGGTTTAGGCAACGGCCTTCTCAATGCTGTATCGAAGGCGAATGGACGCAATAATGTTAATGAAGCACAGGTTGCAGTTTCCAGTACATTTTTTATTTTATTGGGTATATCCTTTTTGCTTTTTCTCATTTTTATTTCCATTTTCCCTTTTATTTCGTGGAAAGATGTTTTTAATGTAAGGTCTGCATTAGCAGTACGGGAGGCAGGACCAACTATGTTTACCTTGGTTATGATATTATTGATAAATATCCCTTTAGGAATAATACAACGAATACAGGATGGCTACCAGGAGGGTTACAGATTTCAGCTTTGGCTAATCCTTGGTTCCCTGGTAAGCTTTGCGGGACTCCTTATTTGTATTTACTTTAAAGGAAGTCTTACCTGGCTGGTGCTCGCTTATTCGGGCGGACCAATTATTGCAACAACTTTAAACGGGATTCACCTGTTTAGTAAAAAGCGAAAAAGTCTTATACCTAACTTTCGTTTTTTTAACTTAAAAACAGGCAAAGCTCTCATTAAATCAGGGTTGGTTTTTTTTTTATTGGGGCTCTTTACGTTACTTGCAAATGCTTCGGATGACATCGTTATAACACAAACCTTAGGGCCTTCGGCAGTTGCGGGTTATGAAATTGTAAAAAAGCTCTTCTTTTTTTCTATGTTTACGCAATATATCATTCAACCCTTATGGCCCGCTTTTGCAGAAGCCATGGAAAGTGGCGACATTGCATGGGCAAAAAATACGGTGAAAAAAGGGCTTATGCTAAGTATTATCAGTGCGGCCATCATTTCTCTTCCTTTATTAATTTTTGGCAAACAAATAGTAACGATTTGGGTTAGCGCTCAATATATCCCTTCGTGGTCGCTATTAGTCGGTTTTTATGTTTTTGTGCTTTTGGGAAATTATGGAGGAGTAATGTCAACTTTCTTGAACAGCGGACCTTTACTTTCTAAACAACTTATAATGGTAGGGTTAGCGGGTACCGGTTCAGTCTTATTGAAGATATTTTTTTCGTTAAATTTTGGGGTTAGCGGAATTATTTGGGCAACGGTAATAAGTTATAGCATCTTTTTTATCGTTCCAAGTTATAAATTAGCTTTCAATTATTTGAACAGTAAATTACGTGGGTAATGGCAAAATTGCGTTAATGCAACCTATCTTCAATTATATCATAACTATTCATAATAAAGAAGACTTGATAGAAAAAGTCTTGGGGTCTGTTATTAAGTGTTGCAATAATAATAGCTTTATTTATCCGGTATTAGACGGATGTACCGATAGGTCTGAAGAGATAATTGATAAAATAATAAAGGAAAATTCGGCTGTCAAAATAATGAAGATTCACACGCCAGACGTTCATGAAACGAAATCTATTAATGCCGGCTTGCGAAACTCGGACCAAAGAAAATATGGGTTTAATATCATTTTGCAGGATGATGTAATTATCAAGGATTTTAAGATTGAGGAGAAGATAGAATTTATTTATAAATGGAGTAAAAAGCCGTTGGGAATTGTTTCGTTTAGAATGGGGGCGAATTTCAAAAGAAACTGGTTGACGAATGAAGAAAATATGCCCTTTAAAGATTTCATTGAGAATATATGTGGACATGGATCAGTTAGTACGAAAATTGTTATACCAGGTCAATTTAATTATCGGGCTTTCCCCTTTAAAAGCCCGATTTGTGTCCCTTGCGATGTGATTGATAAATTCGGCGTTTTGGAAGAAAAACTGTCGCCACATACCTATGATGACGTGGAGTATTCATTAAGACTTATTAAGGCAGGATATAAGAATGGAGTCTTTGCATTAAAATTCCATTCGGAAAAAGAATGGGGTGGAACCAGAAGAATACAACAAAATGTTTCCGAGGTTCAGAAGCGCAACATAAATTTTATTCGTAACAATTATGCTGACGTCCTCAATGAAAAAGAACTTTACGGGATTGACATGAAGACCTATAATACGCCTTATTATAGTGTGTGGAAATTAAATATAAATAATGTTTTCACTATAATAAAACATCGTGTCAAATTAGTTCTTTATTTGGCTAAAATTTTCTTTAAGAAGTTAATAAAATATGGAAATCGATAATGGCGTTATTTGCCCTATTTGTGGCGGATTGTCCAAAAAAATCAAAAGTCTTGACTCGGCCTATATCAAAAGTCAATTATCAATACAATTTAATACTCCAGTGCTTAAAGATGTAGAAATTGTTGACTATGAATTGCTGCGATGTAATGAATGCAGTTTCGAGTTTGCATTTCCTCAAATCGAAGGGTCCAGGTCTTTTTATGATTGGGTAACCTCCCAACCAAAATATTATGTTGAAAACAGATGGGAATATTATAAGGTTCTTGATCTTTTAGCAAAGGGCTCAAAAGGAATAAAATTGCTTGACGTTGGATGTGGTGATGGTCAGTTTTTTGATGTAATTAACCAAGGCGGGCGTCTCATAATAGATTTATATGGGCTGGATACGACAGATGCGAGTATTGAAATATGCAGAAATAAAGGCTATAAAGTATTTTGTATGGATATACAAAAATTTAAATCGGTGCACGAAGAAACTCTTTTCAGTACTATAACTGCATTTCATGTCCTGGAGCATATCGCAGATCCGAAAAAATTTCTAGCTGAAATGGCAGATTTACTAGAACCCGCTGGGTCTATATTCATAAGTACACCCTATTCACCAATGGATTTTGAACTCGATTGGTATGATGTTCTTAACCATCCCCCGCATCATATGGGACGCTGGAACATGAATTCTTATATAAAAATTGCAAAAATTCTTGGACTAAAACCCGAGTTTTTTATGCCCGAATATCCCGGCTTGTTAAGAAGCGCTATTTTGTCTTTTAAATTTTCTATTTATGGGTCTGCACAATTAGAATCAAAAATGAAAATTTTGAAGGCGATAGGTCGCCGCCCGGGTAAATTTTTCACCCATTTATTAAAACAATCTAAGCGAACCAGGATATCAGGGAAAAGAGCTTCAAACGTTATTTTGGTGAAATTCACGAAAATATAAAATAGCAAATTATCAAAACCTAGTTCAAAGTCCTAAGTTTTAAAATTATAAAGTGAAAGTAAAATATTTTCCATGCCAGCCACACTGTTTTGCCTTTGGCGGATTTGATCTGCAAATGTTGAATACTTTAGACGCTGTAATAAAAGCAGGAGTTGAAGCAAGTAAACTGGATATTTGGAGCAGAGATAGCGACTTTGACATTCTTCATTTATGGGGAGTTGGCCCTCATAATTATCACCTAATCGATTGGGCTAAAAAAGCGGAAAAAAAAATAGTCGCAACAGTGTTATCACCTTATCATGACACATTTAAATCAAAGTTAGGGTTTTATTATCGACACTTTTTCCCTGATTATGTCGGACAATTAATTCATTACTACAAAATCATCGATAAAATTATTGTTTTAAATAATCTGCAGTTAAATGTGCTGAATAAATATTACCGTGTGCCTGCTTCTAAGATGGAAATAATACCAAATATTGTAGAAGATAAATATTTTGAAATTCCCAATTTCAATTTTAAGATGGAATACCGCATTGACAATTATGTTCTTTGCGTTGGTAATATCTGCACTAGAAAAAATCAGTATAACCTTGCACTAGCTTGCATAAATTTAAATGCAAATCTTGTAATTATAGGAAACCTGCTCGATGGTGAATTGACTTATGGGAGACAATTGGAAACACTTATAGCAGACAATAAAAATATTTTGTGGATCAGGGAGTTGCCGAAAGCTTCGGAAGAACTTGTGGCGGCGTATTATAACTGTTCTGTATATGCATTGCCCAGCAACGAAGAAACCCAGCCAATTAGCGCATTAGAGGCGATCGCAATGCGAAAACCATTGGTTTTGATTGATAGAGAGTACGCTCACCAGAGTTTTTACCAGGGAGCAATCCTAAGCAAATCATCCTCTGTTAAAAATATAGAAACGGCACTTAAAAGAGCTATGACAATGAGCGTTCTTCAAGTGATAAATCCGGAAATATTAAATTGTAAAGAAAAGGTGGTGGGCGAAAAATACAAAATGTGCTATGTGAAATTGTTGCAAAAAAATTTGTGATGTGTTATGAGGCTCTAAATCTAAAAAAATTCATAATTATAAAAATCACTAAGAAGATGAAAGCCGCCATCACTGAAAAAATAATTGCAGTTTTTAATTTACTCATCTTAATTTTTTTCATCGGATAATCTGCATTATCAATAACCTGCATTAGCGGAATGCTCTTCAAATATTGAAAGCGGGCAAGCTCGAGATTTCTAAACATTTCTGCATAAGCCGCCGCATAAACTTGTCCATTGCTCTCCTGCTTTAATAAAGGGATTCGAGCATTTTCAAAGGCAGTATTCAGGTTAGCATCCTGTATGGCTGCCTTACTTGTAATTGTTGCGTCTAATTTTTCCTTCATATCCGGAACTCTTTTTTCCAAAATCTCTAAAGTTTCTTTTGACTTTTTACTTCGTATTTCCGTATAAAAACTGTTTGTTTCCAATATTAATTTATCGGTAAAAACTTTTGAGAATTCTTCAAATCTACTGGTAACTAAAAGTTCATAAATATTAAGTCTTTTATCCGGTCTTCTGGCAGTAATATGATAATTTTTAAATTCCAGATACGTATTATAAAGTATACTATCCTTTAAATACGAAAAGCTGCTTCTCTGCTCGCCAGGATAAAAATGAATATTAACCTCTTTGTTTTTTCGTGGATTGTTTTGCAGGTAATACTCAATTAAAGTCATGGGTTTGTTGTCAAAAGTATCTACAGAAAGCAATGCTCTTTCAATCACCCGCCTGCTTTGCATTATTTCTAAAATATTATCCCCTGTAAAAACATCCTGAGATCCGCCAATTGATATTCCAAATTGAGCTGCAAGTCCCATAGCTCCCGATGCACCTCCTTCTGAACCACCTTCATCTAACGCAAATGAAAGATAACTTTCGTAAACTGGCTTCTGAAGTTTGGCATATATAAATCCGATAATCCCCCCCACCAATCCAACTATGCAGAAAAGCCACCATTTATGCACGATACTATTAAAGATGCGCATTAATATAACACTTTCCGTAGTTTGATCTTGCGTTATTTGTAGTTCCTCACGGTGCATTATGCGTTATTTATTTGAAGTAGTTGTTATAGTTTCAGCACATTTGCCATAATTCCCAACGACGAAACAAGCAATGCCAATTCTGCTATGCTAAGTTTGGGTCTGTTACTTTTTTCCTTTTGGGGTACATAAATTTCTGATCTTGGTGTAACAGAAGGATAACTTTTGAACCATAAGAAATGTTTTACTGAGGCGGCTTTCCCATCTGGATAAATTACCAACGCCCCTGTTTTACGGGCATACCCTGTAAAATTACCTGCCTGTTGCACATAGTATTTGAGGTTTTTATTAACCTTATATGCTACAATTGTTGGAAAATAAACTTCGCCGGATATCTTCACCAAGTTGCTGCTTCGGTTTATCGTCAATATATCGCCATCTTCCAAGGCGAGGTTTTCAGAACTTTCAGGATGCGAGAGTGCTGTGCCCAAATCAACACTAATCAAATCGTAGGTCTTATTTATCTCTTGGGAGAGCCTCGAATTTTGAGCAAGACTATCGGGACTAATATCTAGAATTCTTTGGAAAAGCCCTCCTTTTTCCTGATTAGTTAAATTGGATTTTGACCTTCTTCTAATAGTAATAGAATTACTATCAGCCGATGCTTTAAATCCTCCGGTTCTTTGTATGATTTCGCTGATTCTTTCGCCGCTTTTTTCTAAACCATATCTTCCAGGGCTTTTTACTTCCCCTTGAATTAAAACACTTCTTTGTGGCGTATAACCGGGCAGTGTTTTAATTATTACCATATCAAATGGCTGCAGGAGTACATCATTTTGTGATTGATTGTTATTAGAAAGGTCTACATTAAAAATGGTGCTTTCATTATGATTAGCTTTATCAACATTTGCATCTTTTATTCTTCTAGAAATCTCAATATTAGAAGAGTCACCCGACTCTGTCAAACCTCCGACAGAAAGAAGCAGATCATGAAGTGTAAAATTTTCCCGCCATTGAACGTTCCCTGGTTTTCTTACATTGCCCTCAACGGTAATATAATTTTTATCATTGAATTCAAAAATTGAATGTACATAAAGAGAATCATCTTTTTGCAAGTAAACAATTTGATTACTTTGCAAAACAGAATCGAGATTTATAGAACCAGATACCGGCGTTTTATTAGCATGATATCTGAAAATAGTAACTCGTTTTGTATATGCATCCTTCGTTAATCCGCCTGCTTTATCGATCAAATTTTTAACAGTTATACCTGAAGTTAATTGGTATGGCCCAGGCCTGTTTACAGCACCGGAGATAACAACCCGGTTAGCATACTCATCCTGTAATTTTCTAACGATATATTCATCACTGCCTCTTGGTTTGAAATTATTGTAGTCCGATGATTGAATGTCGATGATTTTCTTTTCTGTGTCTGTAATTCTTGTCACTGTAACAGCTCCTCTATAAGCATTATCAGTAAAACCTCCGCAATATTTAAGAAGATCGCTGAATGTTTCGGAATCAACTAATTCAAACTTGCCCTCTCGTTTGACGTTACCTGAAATTGTTACCCTGTTTTTGTAATATGGAATCCGTATTACATCGCCTTCCTGAAGTAAGATATTGTCTTTCTGATTACCATCTACTAAAAATGCGTACAGGTCTGCTGTTCTTTTAATGTTATTGCCACGAATAATTTCGATATCCCGATAGCTTCCCATAGGGGTAGGACCACCACATAAATAAAGTGCATTGAAAAGAGTAGTTAAGGATGATACAGTAAATGTTCCTGGCTTTCTAGCTTGGCCAATTACCGTTATACGAATGCTTTTTATTTTTCCTAAAGTAACCTGTACTTCAGTCCGACCGTTATTAATGGCTTTATATATTGTTGAGGCTAGTCTGGCCTTTATTTTGTCCCTGGCTTCTTCAATACTTAATCCGCTCACCATTATAGGACCCACATTGGGTATATAAATTTCGCCTTGTTCATTTACCCGGAGATTGTATTTTTTTTCACTATATCCATACACAGAAACGACAATTTCATCGTCTGGCCCTAGCATATACCCAGCTGGCGCCGGAATGCGAAGGTTAGGCTCAAAAACTGAACTGCTGCTCGCAAAAAGTTCAGATCCAAATATGGTTGGATCAGTTTTAAATGCTTGTGTCGGAATTTCAGAAACTGAAGTGTTATATTCATGTCCGGACGAAGAATCTTCTGCTGTATTTTCTAAAAAATTGCTTCCGCTGGAAGAATTCTCTTTACTGATAAATTGCAGCCTGTTACGCAACTTGGTTATTTCGGACGGAGGTAAACCTTTATCGGCAACTAATTTGAGCAATTGTGATTCTGATAAGCCTGACTCTTTTGCTTTATTAAGCATAGAACTTATATCATCATCACTATACTTATCTATATTAGTATTACTTAGATCATTTGTGTTAAATAAATTAGCTTGCGCATGCAAACCGGTAGAACAAAAACAAATTGTAAACAAAACAAATACAGCAATTCCAATGAGTTTCATTGATTTCTTTGTTTAATTGATTTCGATATTACGGAATAGGCTGATAAAATAGCGACCGAAGATATAATATTTTTTTCTTCACTTGTTTTACAACAGGGCAATTATTGTTTTACAACAGGGCAATTATTGGCGCCCAACTTAGTCCTGGAAGTTGAAAAACTGTTTAATAATAATACCGAAGCTCTATACCACATTCTTCAAATACTCCCCATATCCACTCTTCTCAAATTTCTTCGCAAGAATATTCAATTGCTCTTTATTAATGAATCCCATCCGATAAGCAATTTCTTCTAAGCAACCGATTTTAAAGCCCTGCCTCTTTTCAATCACTCTAACAAATTCTGAAGCATCGTGAAGTGATTCAAAAGTTCCTGTATCCAGCCAGGCAAATCCGCGGTTAAGTACAGCCACTTTTAATTTTTTATCTGATAAATATTTGCGGTTTACGTCTGTAATTTCATATTCGCCCCTGGCTGAGGGCGCAATATTTTTTGCAATTTCTACAACGCTATTATCGTAAAAATATAAGCCGGGCACCGCATAATTAGATTTTGGTTTTGATGGCTTTTCTTCTATGCTTACAGCGGTAAGATCCTTATCAAACTCTACCACACCATATCTCTCAGGGTCGCTAACAGGATAAGCAAAAATTACTGCTCCATCAGGATTTGCAGATTTTTGTAACAAGTTCGAAAAGCCACTTCCATAGAAAATATTATCTCCCAAGACTAATGCTACCGGATCTTTTCCAACAAATTTTTCACCAATTACAAATGCTTGGGCAAGCCCGTTTGGCTTTTCCTGTACTTCGTATTGAATATTGCATCCCCACTGGCTCCCATCGCCTAATAAACGCTTAAACTGTTGTTGATCTTCAGGAGTTGTTATGATAAGAATTTCTTTTATGCCTGCAAGCATTAATGTCGATAGCGGATAATAGATCATTGGTTTATCATAAATAGGCATGAGTTGCTTGCTAATACCCATTGTTATAGGATACAACCTGGTTCCACTCCCACCTGCGAGAACAATTCCTTTCATTTAGTTAGAATTTGAGTCTTTAATATTGTATTAAGATTATGAAGTTATACAAACTATATCCCATACTGCTTTTCATAATAACTTCTATAAGCGCCACTCGTTACATCATTCAACCATTCAGTATTATTTAAATACCAGTCTATAGTCTTGGATAAGCCTTCTTCAAATTGAAGTGATGGCTGCCAGCCCAATTCATTTTTTAACTTAGTTGCGTCTATGGCATACCGTAAGTCATGACCGGCCCTGTCTTTTACAAAAGTTATTAGCTTTTCAGAAGTTCCTTTTTCCCGGCCGAGTTTTTCGTCCATCTGCCGGCAAAGTTCTTTTATGATGTCAATATTTTTCCATTCATTATGGCCACCGATATTATAAGTTTCTCCTGGCTTCCCGTTATGGAAAATAGTATCGATAGCCCTTACATGGTCTTCAACGAATAACCAATCCCGAACATTCAAACCTTTGCCATAAATAGGCAATGGTTTATTATTAATAATATTATGGATGCAAAGAGGAATCAGCTTTTCAGGAAAATGATAAGGGCCGTAATTATTGGAACAATTGGATATAATTACGGGTAAGTGATAAGTATGATGGTAGGCACTTACAAAATGATCAGAGGAAGCTTTCGACGCAGAATAAGGACTCCTGGGATCATAAGCAGTCTCTTCTGTAAAAAAACCTGTCTCACCCAGGCTTCCATACACTTCATCTGTAGAAATATGATAAAATAATTTTCCTTCATAATTATCTTTCCATGCATCTTTAGCTACCTGCAATAATGATACGGTTCCTAATACGTTCGTTTTTACAAATGCTAACGGATCGGTTATTGACCGGTCAACATGGCTTTCTGCAGCGCAGTGTAAAACACCGGTAAAATCATACTTTATAAAAAGACTTTTTACTAATTCCATATTTTCTATATCGCCTTTTATAAAAGTATAGTTGGGTTTATCTTCAATATCCTTCAAATTTTCCAGGTTGCCGGCATAAGTAAGTTTATCGAGATTAACTATTGTATAATCAGGGTATTTATTTATAAAAAGCCTTGTGAGATGGGAACCTATAAAGCCAGCTCCCCCGGTAATCAAAATATTTTTTTTCATTATCAGCCTTGTCTTATTTTATGAACTAATTCAATTGCTCTTTTTGATTCGGTCATTGGAAACCCTTTCCCTGCAATTATATCATTATAGGATTGTGTATGCAATTCTGTGAAGCCTTCACTGAATTCAAAAGCATCTCCATTAATAGTTAACGTTCTGAAAGTGCGTTTACCCGCCGCTCTTACATCTGCAGGAAGTGTATTAACGTCTATACTCAGCATCCAGGTCACAGTTGCCTTGTCTAATTCAAGCTTACCGGATGCAGTGGTTGTTGTATGTTGCATGACAATATTTTCTTTCGCTTCGCCAAAAACCCACATTAGCATATCAAAAAAATGAACACCGATATTGGTAGCAATGCCACCACTTTTTGTAATATCTCCTTTCCAACTGGTGTGATACCAATGGCCTCGTGAAGTGATATATTGCAGATCTACTGTATATTTTTTCCCGCGAGGTGCTGCATCAATTTTTTGTTTTAAAGCAATAATGGCGGGATGAAGGCGTAGTTGCAAAATAGTAAAGACTCTGCCGCCTGTTTCTTTTTCTATTTCTTCTAAAGCGTCAATGTTCCATGGATTTAGTACGATAGGTTTTTCGCATATAACGTCTGCGCCTATTCGCAGCCCAAATCGGATATGCGCATCGTGTAAATAATTAGGGCTGCATACTGATACGTAATCAATTTTTGTGCCCTGGCGTTTTAATTTCTCCAAATGCCTGTCGAAGCGCTCAAATTCTGTAAAAAAATCTGCATCCGGAAAATAACTGTCAAGAATCCCTACGGAATCGTTTTTATCTAATGCCGCCACTAAATTATTACCTGTATCTTTTATGGCTTTCATATGTCGCGGAGCTATGTAGCCTCCGGCGCCTATTAGTGCAAAATTTTTCATCTTTATTTTATTCTTTTCAACTGATTCTTTTCCAGTAAATATTCCTGCTTACTTTCAGGACAAACGGCAATATTATTTTTATCGAAACTTAACTTAATTCCATATTCACTCATCCAGCCAACGTGGCGGGCAGGATTCCCGACAACCAGCGAATAAGGAGCCACTTCTTTAGTGACCACCGCGCCAGCTCCTATAAAAGCATATTCACCAATATTATGCCCGCAAACTATAGTTGCGTTTGCGCCAATTGAAGCGCCTTTTTTTACAATCGTTTTTTTAAATTCTTCTTTCCGGCTAACGGCGCTTCTTGGGTTAATTACGTTGGTAAATACCATTGAGGGGCCAAGGAAAACGTCATCTTCGCATATAACACCTTCATAAATAGATACATTATTTTGAACTCTTACATTCTTGCCAAGAACTACTTTTGGCGATACTACTACGTTTTGCCCGATGTTACAATTTTCGCCGATGACACAACCGGGCATTATGTGAGAAAAATGCCAGATTTTAGCTCCAGGGCCTATTTCACAGCCATCATCTATTACGGCTGTGGGATGTGCAAAATAATTCATTTATATTTTTGAGTGGGCGCAAAGTTAATGAACTATTGCCTTTTTTAAAGTTTCTGACTTAGGATAAATGTGCTGAGCGTCAACAATCGATTTATGTTACCGAACACAAAACGAAAACGTAATAGTGTTAGTATTTTTTGCTAAATGAATTCACAAAATGATAATTTTTTAATATATTATTTTAATTACCTCTGCGTGTCAAGTACCTTCGCAGCATGCATTATGCCTCAGTAGAAAACTTAAGTAAATCGTTCGGCGTTCGAAAACTTTTCAGCAATATAAGCTCTCATGTGGAAGAAGGAGATAAAATTGCCTTTGTAGCACGCAATGGAAGCGGTAAATCAACATTACTTAAAATAATTGCGGGTCAGGATACCGCTGATAGCGGAACTGTTTGGATACATAAGGACGTAAAAGTTATTATGCTACAGCAGGAAACGGCCTTTGAAAACGACCGGTCTATCTGGGACAATATTTTAAATATCGATAATCCCGTTGTGCGTATTGTTAAGGAATATGAAATTTTACTGGAGAGTGAAAGCAATGATGAACATCGTATAAGCGAGCTCGTTACCGAGCTCACCGAAGCTAATGCGTGGAGTTTTGAAAGTGATTTGAAACAAATTTTAGGAAAACTGGATCTTCACCATCTTAATGAGCAGGTTAAAAATTTAAGTGGTGGCCAGCGAAAAAGAGTTGCACTAGCCCAGGCTTTAATAGAAGCTCAATTGCATGAAGGTAAATGTTTGCTTATTCTCGATGAACCTACCAACCACCTTGATGTTGAAATGATAGAGTGGCTTGAAAATTTTCTGGCTTCCAATAAAAGTACATTGTTATTGGTAACCCATGACCGGTATTTTCTAGACACGGTTTGTAATGAAATAATTGAACTGGAGGATGAAAAATTATATGTGTACAAAGGGGATTATGATTATTTTTTGGAACAAAAATCATTACGGCTTGAGGTGCAGCAAAGTGAGCTTTTAAAAGATAAAAATATTTTCAGGAAAGAATTGGAATGGATGCGTAAGCAACCAAAGGCACGAACTACCAAATCAAAAAGCAGGCAGGATGCGTTTGCTGATATTGAAGAAAGGGTGAGCCAGCGAAAAGATACAGCCGAGGTTTCTTTACAGGTTAAAATGACACGTCTCGGCGGTAAGGTTCTTGAGATGAAAAAAGTGTATAAGTCTTATGGAGATAAAGTTATAATGAAAGGATTTGATTATACTTTTAAAAAGGGAGAACGTATAGGAATTGTTGGTAAAAACGGAACCGGAAAATCGACCTTTCTTAAAATTGCACTTGATCTTATTCCGCCGGATAGTGGAAAAATTAATCATGGTGATACAGTTGTATTTGGAAATTTTGCACAGGAAGGTTTGCAATATAAAGAAGATAAAAGAGCCATAGAATATGTAAAAGATTTTGCAGAATTTTTCCCCCTGGCCGATGGAAGTAAAATTAGCGCAACCCAGTTCATGGAAAAATTTGGCTTTACGGCCCAACAGCAATTTACTCCATTAAGTAAATTAAGTGGGGGTGAAAAAAGACGCTTACATTTATTGAGTATTTTATTTCGTAATCCTAATTTTTTAGTGTTGGATGAGCCTACCAACGATTTGGATTTACAGACCTTAAGAACACTCGAAGAATTTCTGCAGGATTTTCCCGGTTGTATATTAATTGTGAGTCACGACAGGTATTTTATGGATCGCCTGGTGAATCATTTATTTGCTTTTGAAGGCAATGGAGAGATTAAAGATTTCCCGGGTAATTATACACAGTACAGAACATGGAAGCAACTGGAAGAAAATAAACCCAAGGCCATTGTAGCTACCGCACAAAACAATATTGAAAAAGTAAAACCTAAAAATATAGACGGGCTTGGTCAAAAATTTACTTTTAAGGAGAAACATGAATTTGAGTTACTGGAAAAAGAAATTCCTGCTTTGGAAAAAGAAAAAAAATTATTAGAAGTAAAAATGAATAACGGTAATTTGGATTTTGAAAAATTACAGGAGGCGGCAGAAAGAGTGAGCGACATAATTGTTCTTCTTGATAAAAAAGAAATGAGGTGGCTTGAGTTGAGTGAAAAAATTTAGATACCGAATATCATTATAAAATATAATTCGAAATGAAAAAATTTACGATTGCTTTTTTTTCAATAGTTATTTGCTCCACCTTTTTTTTACATGCAAAAGCAGATGTACGCTTACCAGCTGTCATCAGCAACCATATGGTGCTTCAGCAAAATACGTATGTAAATATTTGGGGATGGAGCGAACCTGGAGAAAAAATAATTATATCTCCATCCTGGGATACTACAAGTTATACAACTTCAGGTTCTCCTGAAGCGAAATGGATTTTAAAAATTAAAACTCCAATAGCTGGTGGCCCATATTCACTCACAATAAAAGGCAATAATAAAATTGTAATTGATGATGTTTTGATTGGTGAGGTGTGGGCCTGCAGCGGCCAAAGCAATATGGAAATGAGTTATAGCTGGGGAATTAAACAGTATACAAATGATATTGAAAAATCGGCTAATCAAAGTATACGATTGTTTCATGTTCCAAAATTAACAGCAGCCTTTCCTCAGGATGACTTAAAAGGTTATTGGGTCGTGTGTAACCCGGAAGATTTAAAAACTTTCAGCCTTGCCGGTTATTTTTTTGGTCAGAAATTGCACGAGGTATTATCAGTTCCTGTGGGGCTTATTGAGGCAAGCTGGGGTGGTACACCCGCTGAAGTGTGGACGCCAAAAGACTCTGTAGATAATAACGCTGTTTTAAAAAAGGCAGCCGATAGTCTTAAGCCGTCGAAGGGTTGGCCTATCAAGCCGTCTGTAACCTTCAATGCAATGATCAGCCCAATCACAAATTATAATATTGCCGGAGTTATCTGGTACCAGGGAGAATCAAATGTTGGCACGGCATCTACTTATCACCAATTATTTTCAACCATGATAAAATCATGGCGAACAGCCTGGCAAACGGATTTTCCGTTTTACTTTGTTCAAATTGCTCCGTTTTCAGGTTATGGTTCTGGTTCTGCAGCATTATTGCAGGAAGCACAAACTAATACCCTTGACGTGCCAAATACAGGAATGGTTGTTATAACCGACCTTGTAAACGACTTAAAAGATATTCATCCAAAAGATAAAAAAGATGTGGGTTATCGTTTGGCTAATCTTGCCCTTTCTCAAACGTATGGTAAAACTAATTTCCCTTATAAATACCCGATGTTAAAAAGCATGCATGTTAAAAGGAACAGAGTTACCATTTATTTTACAAATGCCAACGATGGTTTAAAGAGCAAAGGCGATACCATCAATGGTTTTTATATAGCAGGTGCTGATAAGATTTTTTTACCCGCTACAGCCAAGATTACTGGCAATACAGTTGAAGTGTGGAATGAAAATATAAAGAATCCGGTAGCGGTTCGTTTCGACTTTACAAATTCTTCAATTGCAGAATTGTTTAACAAAGAAGGCCTGCCGGTAAACCTGTTTCGGACCGATAATTGGGATAATGTGAATACTATAAATAGTAAATAGGATTTTTCGATTAAATTATTTTGTAATAATCAATAATTTAGATCGTTTTATAGAAGCTACTTTAAAATCACATGGTTTTGAATACATATTCCCCCGAAGAAAAATTTATACTGCAATGCCTGGAAAAGGAATTGCCAGGTAATCTCAGCTATCACGGGTTGCATCATACACTCGATGTTTTTAATGCAGCAATGAAAATTGCAGCAACTGAAAATTTATCGGCCGAAGAAATAAAACTTTTAAGAATAGCGATTCTTTATCATGATGCAGGATTTACTGCAAAATATAAAGATCATGAAGAAAAAGGATGTGAAATGGCAAGAAAAAATCTGCCTTCATTTGGTTATACTGATGGCGACATTAAAATTATTTGCGGAATGATAATGGCCACTCAAATTCCTCAGACTCCGAAAACTATTTTGGAAAAAATAATTTGCGATGCAGACCTGGATTATCTTGGCCGAAATGATTTTTATGAAATAAGCAATACGCTATTTGAAGAGATGAAGATTTATAACAATCTTCACGATGAAAAAGAATGGAATAAAATTCAGAAGAAATTTCTCGATAAGCACCAATACCACACTGAATTTGGTAAGAAACACCGGGAACATAAAAAGCAACAATATTTACAGGAGATCAACCAATTGGTTTCATCTGGTAACTAAAGTTTTTTATTATAGTTGGCAATAAAATCTGTTGCTAAATAATCAACCAATAATTTTTTTACAAACGGTAATAGCTTTTCATGCAGGAGTGTTAGTTTAGTTACCTGGGTTTATTTTTAAGAAATTGGTATGAGTAAACTAATCCTTAAGGCAATCTCTTATTTTTTCCGTTTTGGTTTAAATAAATAATTATGAAAAAGCTGTCCGTTCTGTTGTCTTGTTTTTTCCTGTTTCTTATATCAGTTAATGCACAATCTGTTGCTGAAAAATACGATTCGGTACTTGCAAAGAAATTACATGCTGATGATTATGGAATGAAAAATTATATACTGGTATTGCTGAAGCCCGGAAGTAACACGACTCTTGATAAGGCAACCGAAGATTCTATTTTTCACAGCCATCTTAATAACATTGGCAGGCTTGCGGATAATGGTGACCTCGTGTTAGCCGGCCGTTTGGAAAAAATAAATTATACAGCGGGCTTTTTATTCTAAACGTCTCCAATTTTGAAGATGCAAAAAAACTTTTATCAACTGATCCGGCTATAAAAGCAAATTTACTTGGTCCCGAAATGTATCTCTGGTATGGCTCGGCATCTGTGCAGGAAATACCTTCCATGCATAAAAAAATACAGAAATTAAATTTTTAAAGTTGTTATAAAAGCAAAATTTTATTTTTCAATTTGAGTAACCTGTTTTCTTTTTGCGGAAAGCATTTCTTTTTGAACTGAATTGCAAATTTCTTCTCTTAATATATCAATCACTCTTTGTTTTATAAAATGGCGGTAAGTAACAATGCTTATTTCGCGAACCGGAACTGGCGGTTTAAAATGACGCACGAACTTTTTATCTTTTTTGCTTAGTTCATTCAACGCAAGTCCCGGCAATATTGTAATACCGTTATTCATATCTACCATTTTTTTTAATGTTTCAATACTTCCTGCTTCGTATTCAAGGTTGCTGACCCCCAAGCCTTTTTTTCTTAGTTCGCACAAATTTAAAATTTGAGATCTAAGGCAATGCCCTTCTTCCAATAACCATAAATGATTAATGTCAATATCATTTGGAATTAAAAACTTTTTCTTCATCAAAGTTTCATTCCTGGACGCATACACTACAAATTGTTCATAATAGAGTGGCTGTTCTTTTAAAGCATCGTTATTAAGTGGAGTAGCCAGTATACCTGCATCCAGTTGATGATTTTTCAACTTTTCGATAATCTGTTCGGTGGTAAATTCAGCTATTTTTATTTTCAGCAATGGGTATTTCTTTAAAAACGAATTTAAAAATAATGGCAATAGATAAGGTGCTACGGTGGGTATAATAGCGAGCTTTAATTCGCCCTTTATTTCTCCTTTAAGTTCATCCACAATAAGCCTCATTTTATCAGCTTCCTGTAAAATTATTTTTGCCTGCTTTATTATCGCTTCGCCAGCTTCCGTAGGCACAACGGGTTGCTTGCTCCTGTCAAAAATTTTCACACCCAGTTCTTCTTCCAGTTTCTGGATCATCATACTAAGCGTAGGTTGTGTAACAAAACATTTTTGTGCAGCCTTTGCAAAATGTCTCTGTGTATCAACTTCAAGAATATATTTTAAATGCTGAATGTTCATTGTATAGATTTTGTCTATGTAAATATAAATATTATCAATTTGTTTTATAAATATGCATTATCGATCTTGGATAAATGTTGGTATGATAGAATTGAATCAAATTCAAAAAAAATATTTTGCAGAAGTAGAACAATCCACGTTAGGTAATCTTCAACATTATGAACCCGTAATGTCTTAAGCCCATGAAAATTGAACATCAAAGCAACTGAAAGGTTGCTTTTTTGTGCATGTTATTTTATATCAACAATTTTATTTCTAAAGGTTAATAATCAAAGATTACTTCTTTACACAATTAAGTACATTCGTTAAATAATAATTTATAATGAAGGAACGATTTTACTCGCTTGATGTTTTTCGGGGAGCCACTGTATGCTTAATGATTATGGTAAATAACCCCGGAAGCTGGGAGCATATTTACGCTCCTTTAGATCATTCGCCGTGGCATGGCGGTACACCTACAGATCTTGTTTTTCCTTTTTTTCTTTTTGCAGTAGGAAATGCATTGGCTTTTGTAATGCCACGGCTCGAAGTGGCAGGTCCTTCGATATTCTGGAAAAAAATAATTAAAAGAACTACACTTATTTTTCTAATAGGCCTTTTTCTTAACTGGATGCCTTTTGTACAATGGGACAACAATTATTTAGCGTTTAAGCGCTGGAGTTATATTAATGCTGAAGGGCATCCTGCGGGTGTAAGAATTTTAGGAGTATTGCAGCGTATCGCTCTTGCTTATTTTTTTGCATCCATAATTATTTATTTCTTAAAAATTCGCGGGGCATTTTTTGTAGCTTGTGTTATTCTTTTAGGTTACTGGTTTTTATGTGTGGCTGGCAATCCTGCGGATCCATTTAGTTTAACCGGCTGGTTTGGAACCAATGTGGATAAATCAATTCTGGGTGAGGCTCACATGTACCACGGTGAATCTTTAAATGGCCATCCAATTGCATTTGATCCGGAAGGATTCATGAGTTTATTTGGTGCTATCGTGCAGGTAATTTTTGGATACCTCATTGGTGATTACATTATTAAAAAAGGAAAAACACCAGAAATGGTTAACGGGCTATTTGTGGCAGGCGCGATATTTCTTTTTGCAGGATATGCGTGGGATATGGTTTTCCCGATTAATAAAAAAATCTGGACAAGCTCTTACGTCGTCTACACTACAGGGCTAGCCACGGTTATTCTTGCCGTCATGATTTATTTAATTGAATTAAAAAATAAAAAAGGATGGCTTACTAGATTCTTTGATGTGTTTGGCAAGAACCCGCTTTTTATTTTTATATTAAGTGGGTTTTTACCGCGTGCATTAGGACTTATAAAAATCCCTGCAAATGAAACAGATGCAACAGGAAAGCCGGTTTATTTCACTCCTTTTAGCTGGTTTTATGAACATGTATGCAAACCCATTTTTTCTTCCAATTTAAAAAATGGCTCGTTGTTATATGCCCTTTGTATGATTACTTTTTTATGGCTGATTGCCCGGTGGATGGATAAAAAGAAAATTTATATAAAAGTATGAACCTGTAATAAAAGCTTAATCTTGTAAGTCGTTTTAAATAACGTCGATTCTCCGGGTTCAAGTGTTATAACACCCATACCGTTGTTAAAAGCATCGGGTGCGCCGCTTAGATTTTCTATCGCAATACTTTTGCGATCCGGAGGAATATAAATTTGCAAATAAGGATATGATTTTTCAGGATGAATTTCTATCTCTATTTTCTTTGAAGGATTGCGCAAAACACACAGCGGCTGGCAGGCTTCCATATTCAGTGTAAAACAATTATCAAGAAAAATGGTACCAATTTTTTTAAGCGAATTAAACTCAGCGTATGGAATAAGATTTTGTGTTGGTAGTAATTCACTGTTAAATTCAACCATTTCCTTCGATTGAAATTCAAGTTGTAATTCATCAACTGAATCGCCCAAATTAAAATATGGATGCCATCCATCCTGTATTGGAATTAATCCTTCGTCTTTATTAATACATTCTGTAGTTACTGAAAGTTTATTATCGTTTTCCAATTGCCAGGTAACAATGCAATCATAATTAAAAGGAAAGCCGCCATCTTCGGCCCGGTACTCATATTTCATCGTTAGAGAAGCATGAAGTTCGTTGGAGGTTTGTCCCGTTACTTTAAATGGCTTGTTATATAAAATGCCGTGTAAAGCATTTTTTCCAAGATAAAATTTTTCAAACGTATATTTTTTTTCACCAAAATGATAAGCCCCGTATTTTAAGCGACAAACAAATGGAGACAATTTTGTACCTAAAAAACCTTTGGTTTCAACATTTTCTTTAAAATCATCCGCTGTTGAATAACTATCAATTACGTTTATGCGATCCCCGTTATAGATGGTTTCAAACGAATGAAGAATGGCGCCACAAGCCGGAAGTATTACTGCAGATGTATTTGAATCGTTATCTTTTAAAATAAATTTTTCAAATCCATTCTCTTCTTTCTTATAAATAGAAAACATAATGCGCCAATTTACAGAAAGTTTTTTTTAATTGGATTCTAAAATTTTTAGAACAATTTTTTCTTCCGGCGTAAGGTCAATTTTATTATTACTATTTTCAATCCTGTCGAGTTCATTCATATATTTTTCCAGGTCTTTACTTTCATACAATGAAAGGATAAGCGGATGAACATAATATTTTTTACAAACGGTTCTCGTATTGCCTAATTGCTCCGAAACGGTGTCAAGCGCTTCAACGATTCTTCTTTTGGTTTCTGTTTGCGTATCACAACATCCTATTGATTTTAATGCAAGAAAAGCCTGCACCGTTCCTGACCACGTTCTAAAATCTTTGGCCGTAAAATCTGCATTGCTTATTTCCCTGATATAATTATTTACAAGTCCGGAGTCAATTGATTGATGATTGCCTTCTTCATCATAAAATTGGAATAATTCTTTCCCTGGTATATCACGGCATTTTTTTATAATGCCTGCAAGTTTTTTATTTTTAAGTGTGATGTTGTGTGAGACTCCTTTTTTACCAACAAAGGCAAAGGTTACAGAATGGCCATTAAACTTCACGTGTTTATCTTTTAAAGTGGTTAGTCCAAACGAGCCATAAGTTTTTTCATAATAATTATTGCCAATTCTAATATTAGTGCGTTCCATTAATTTAACCACTGCTGCCAGCACTTTTTTTAATGATAGCTCAGGTGAGTTGATATCTTTTTCCAGTTGCTCTCTTATGGCAGGAAGTACTTTTCCAAAATCTAAAAGTCTGTAAAATTTTGTATGGTTTCGTAGAGAGTTCCAGTGTGGATGATACTTATATTGTTTCCTGTTTTTAATATCATAACCGGTAACCTGCAAATGACCATTTTCTTTTTTGCAGATCCACACATTAGTCCATGCTGGCGGAATTACTAAATGTTTTATGCGAAGCAGTTCTTCATCATCGTTAATAATTTTTCCATTGAAATAGTATTCAAACTTATCGCCTTTCTTTTTTCTTTCAATGCCGGGTTCCTGGTCGGTTACATAAACTAAATTAGCTGCTCTTGCAGTTTTCTCTTCATCTTTTACAATACTTTTTAATATCCTTTTAGTAATTTTTGGAACTTCAATGGTTTCGTTCATTGGTGCTTATTCTTCTTGAGGAAATTATTCTACAACCATTTATTATTTAAACAAAAGGCGGGCTGTGCGCCCGCCTTATAGCTTATGATGAAAAATTATTCATCGGTTTCATTCGCCTGGATAAATTCATTTTCGCCATTGGATTTTTTTATAACCTTTTCATCGTCGTTGACGTTTTTATCTTTCTTATGTTTATTTCCGGCCTTTGCTGCAAGATGCAGTTGGGTATCGCTTCCTGCCGAAACCCCACCTTCTAAGTGAGTATCACTTGTTTCTGTTCCTAATTCATTACTCCCCATAGACGGTTGCGTTATTTGTTCTCTGTCTGCCATAACAATTATTTTAAAAGTGAATAATATTTTGTTAGTGAAAATTATATGCCAATAATCAAAAGCCCTACTTTATAACCAGTTCTTAACAAGGAATAATGTTATTTTGGAGATGAATTACCTTGCTCATGCGTTTCTCTCTTTTAACAAAACGGATATACTTGCAGGAAATATGATTAGTGATTTTGTAAAAGGAAAAACAAAATATGATTACCCCGAAGAAGTTCAAAAAGGAATTTATTTGCATCGGTTAATTGATGAATTTACTGATGCACATCCTGTAACTGCAAAAGCAAAAACTTATTTCAGGCCTCAGTATCGCTTATACTCCGGCGCTTTTATTGACGTTGTTTATGATCATTTTCTTGCGATCGACGAAAAGCAATTTGGGGAATACGGAAATATCGAAGCGTTTTCACAACAGGTTTATCAATTGCTTGATAATAATCTCCTTTTGCTTCCTTTGCGTTTTCAAAAAATGTTTTCTCACATGAGGTCGCAAAACTGGTTGTATAACTACCAATATAAGGAAGGTATCCAAAGAAGTTTCCAAGGGCTTGTTTACAGGGCAGCTTACCTAAATGAATCTGAAATTGCTTATGAAATATTTAATGAATATTACGCCGAACTTCAAAATTGTTATAGGGAATTTTTTCCCGAGCTGTTGCAATTTGCTTCTGAAAATTTAGACAAACTTCTGGCAGATTAATTCCTTCTATCTTTGCAAAAAAATCAATCACTTTTTACATCTTCCAATTAACAAACTATTCCTGGTGATTAACAGGGTTATTAAAATTTAAATTGAATTGAAACTTTCAACAAAATTAATACATGCAGGCCTCGAGCCCGATCCCTCAACAGGAGCCATTATGACTCCTATTTTTCAAACATCTACCTATGTGCAGGAAAGCCCGGGTGTTCATAAAGGTTATGAATACGCCAGAACGCAAAATCCCACCCGGCATGCATTGCAGAATGCATTAGCATCAATAGAAAATGGCAAATACGGACTTTGCTTTGCAAGTGGCTCGGCAGCAACTGATGCAGTTATAAAACTTCTAAACCCGGGCGATGAAGTAATTGCAGCCAATGATATGTACGGAGGTACTTATAGAATGTTTACTAAAATATTTCAAAAATATGGATTGAAATTTCATTTCATAAATATGCAGGACGCCAATGAAATTTCGAAATATATAAATGCAAATACAAAACTCATCTGGACAGAAACTCCTACTAATCCAATGATGAACATAACCGATATTAAAGCGGTTGCATCTATTGCAAAGCCGCATAATATTTTGCTTTGTGTTGATAATACTTTTGCATCACCTTATTTACAAAATCCTTTGGATCTTGGCGCTGATATCGTTGTACATTCTGCTACAAAATATCTTGGCGGCCATAGTGATTCGGTGCATGGTTGTTTAATTATGAATGATGAAAAACTTAATGAACAACTTGCCTTTATACAAAATAGCACAGGTGCGGTTCCTGGCCCACAGGATTGCTTTTTAATTTTAAGAGGAGTAAAAACATTGCATGTAAGAATGCAACGCCATTGTGAGAATGGAGAAAAAATTGCCAGGTGGCTCAAAAAAAACCCAAAGGTTGATAAAGTTTTTTGGTGCGGATTTGAAGATCATCCTAATCATGAAATTGCTAAAAAGCAAATGCGTGGCTTTGGTGGTATGATGAGTTTTACCTTGAAGGATGACAGTATGGAAGCTGCTTATAAAGTACTTTCATCAACTAAGCTTTTTGCATTGGCAGAAAGCCTTGGTGGTGTTGAAAGCCTTATCGGGCATCCTGCAAGTATGACGCATGCAAGCATACCGCGTGAAGAAAGAATTAAAAACGGATTGGTCGATTCGTTGATAAGATTGAGTGTAGGCATTGAAGATGCCGATGATTTAATTGATGATTTGGCAAATGCGATTGGATAAAAGAATTAGCTTTTAGGTTTATGTATCTTTTTGTAAATTGTAAAAAACAATGAAGAATTATGTCATACAACAGAGATGAACTTTTGAAATTGCCGCCGAAGGAAAAATTAGAACTTGTAGAGGCTTTGTGGGATAGTATTGATGATGAGTTGTTAATAGGTAAATTGAGTACCGAGCAAATGCAGGAATTAGATAAAAGATTAAGCGACCTTGATGAAAATCCTGAATCTCTTATTCCTTGGGAAGATGTAAAAAAGGAAATGAATAAAAGATGAAAGTTTTTTCAGTTCTTTTTACTCCTGAAGCCAAAAATGACACGTTGAAAGCTCGTAATTGGTATGAACGACATAATATCGGATTAGCCAGGAGCTTTCAGGAATGTTTGGATTCTAAAATCGAATCTTTAAAACGTAATCCTTTAGCAGCCTCATACTTATACAAAAATTTGAGAAGTTCAAAAATCAAAAGATTTCCTTATAATATTATTTATAAAGTTTCCGGAAATCAAATTCAAATCATCGCTATATTTCATCATTCGAGAAATCCGCGTGAATGGAAAAAGAGAATATAGCAAGAGACTTAAAAAAATTCCTTGATCAAAAAGTAATTCAATTTAATAATCCATCTTTTATTAAAGATGATCCGGTTTGCATTCCACATTTATTTTCAAAAAAGCAAGATATAGAAATTGCGGGTTTTTTTGCTGCAACATTTGCATGGGGAATCAGGAAGACTATTATCAATAAAAGCAAATTGCTTTTGCAATTAATGGATAATGCACCTTATGATTTTTGTTTGCATCACAATGATGAAGATTTAAAAAAAGTAGAGAGATTTTGTCACCGTACTTTTAATGATACTGATCTTTTATATTTTATTTCGTTCTTTAAATTTCACTATTCAAAACATAATTCATTGGAAGTTGCTTTCTTCAACAATAAAACAATAAAACAGTTTGATAATGTAGTTGAACATTCTTTAAACTATTTTAATCAATATTTTTTTTCTTTGGAAGATGTGCCTGCGAGAACCAAAAAGCATATTGCTTCGCCACAAAAAAATTCAACCTGTAAGCGTTTAAATATGTATTTACGCTGGATGGTACGTAATGATGATAAAGGTGTTGATTTTGGGATCTGGAAAAAAATTTCACCTTCACAATTGATTTGCCCGGTAGACTTACACGTGGCAAGAGTTGCTAAACATTTTAATTTACTAAAAAGAAAACAGGTAGATTGGCGGGCCGCAATTGAATTAACTGAAGCCTTAAAAAAATTTGATGTACAGGATCCTGTAAAATATGATTTTGCATTATTTAGTTTAGGAGCTTTAGGGAAATATTGAGAAAGTCTTTGGTGTTTTACGAACATTAATAAATGATGTAATAATGGATAAAGAAAATAGAATATCAACACCGGATAAAATAATTGTTCTCACAAATTCTATCCGGGAAGTTCCTTCTAATGACTTAAGGAACCAACTGATTTCTTTTATAAATGATTTAATCAACGAAGATTTTAATGCTTTGGTTCAATTACTTTACCGCGTTGATGTCAATGAAAAAAAGCTGAAAGAGCTTCTGAAAGAAAATGAAAATGCTGACGCTCCTGTAATAATTGCCGACCTTATTATAACCAGGCAATTGCAAAAAATTGAATCGAAAAAACAATTTAGCCAAAGAAAAAAAAGCGATGCTGAGGATAGTTGGTAAGTAAACGATTTTTGTATCTTAGGCATCTATGATATTAGAAGTGAACGATAAAAAAACACGAAAGGAATTTCTTTTACTTCCGCATAGATTATATAAAGATGACCGCAATTTTATCTCTCCGCTTCATAATGATATAGAATCAGTTTTTGATCCTGAAAAAAATAATTTTCATTCTCATGGTATTTGCAAAAGATGGATTTTAAAAAAAGATCAGTTAACCATTGGCCGCATTGCAGCTTTTATTAATTACGAAAAAAATAAAAATCCTGATGCAATAATTGGTGGCATCGGTTTTTTTGAATGTATAAATGATGAGGCCGCAGCGTTCGAACTTTTTGATACGGCAAAGCAATGGCTACAGCAACATAATGCCAAGGGAATGGACGGCCCGGTCAATTTTGGGGAGAATGATAAATACTGGGGATTGCTGATTGAGGGGTTTATGCCACCAGGTGTGGGCATGAGCTATAACCATAAATACTACCAGCAATTTTTTGAAAACTATGGGTTCAAAACTCTTTACGATCAGTACACAAATGTCATTTATGTAACGAAGCCGTTTCCTGATCGGTTTACAAAAATTGCAGATTGGATTGGTAATAAACCTGAATATTCTTTTGTTCATTTTGAAATGAAAAATTTTGAAAAATTTGCGAAAGATTTTATGGAAATATATAATGATGCCTGGAGCGATTTTGAAAATTTTACGCCAATTAAATTAGATACGATAAAGCAATCGTTTAAAGAAATGAGGCCAATTGTAGATGAAAAAATAATCTGGTTTACTTATTATAATGGCGAACCAATTGCTTTCATACTCGCAGTTCCTGACATCAACGTTATTCTAAAGCCTTTGAAAGGAAAACTCAACCTGTTGAATAAAATAAGATTTTTATGGCTTAAAAAAACAACGAAAATTCATCGTATACGCTTTATAGTTATGGGCTGCAAAAAGAAATTCCAGAATAAAGGAATAGAAAGCGGCATGATAAGAAAGTTACAACTCGAAGTAGTACCCAGGAATACAATAACGGAAGCGGAACTTGCATGGGTAGGGGATTTCAACAAGAAAATGATTGCCTTGCATGATGCCACCGGTGCCGTTCGTGAAAAGGTTCACAGGACTTACCGAAAAATGTTTTGAAAAAATCAGTCTTTAAACATTAGATTTTTAACAGCCTCTTTATCTTCTTTTTCTTTCTTTAAATCGAAACCTGTTCCAAAAACTTTATCCCAAAAATGGGAACTTACTCCAAAGCCTTTTTCATCATTTTTATAATGATGCAAATGATGATTCCGCCAGATGGGTTTCATCCATTTAAGCGGCGGAGGCCACGCATGAATAGCATAATGCATACTTGCATAAAGAAGATATCCTAAAATAAATCCAGGGAAAAAAACATACGCATTTTCCAGCATTAATAAATACATCATTACAAAAACTACCGAAGAAATAATTATGCTTGGTAAAGGAGGCATAAAAAGCCTGGTGCGGTCCCTGGGAAATTCATGATGATTGCCATGCAGAATGTAGGCAATTCTTTTAGTTCGCGGATTTTCGGTAATTAAATGAAAAATAAAGCGATGAACCATATATTCAAAAAAAGTCCAGAATATAACGCCTGCAAAAAAAATCAAAGCAATTCTTGAACTACTAAATCCATACTTATTCGATGCATAATAAGGCAGATAGGCGATGAAGGGCAGGTACATACTCCAGATGACCAACGGATGTGTTCTTGTAAAAAATTCAAGTGTTTTATTTGTGAATATTTGAGCCTGCCCTTTGTTATTTATTTTTTCGAATTTCATAAAGGCGATTCTTTACCCAAATTTAATAAAATATAAAAAAAGATCATTTGTATTTGGTTACAATTAATGAGGTGTTGAAATTCTTTTCAATTTTCAGGCATAATTTATTGCCTTTATAAAATAAATTACCTTGCGCCATCAATAAATAATTACAGATGAAATTAGTTTCTTATTTAAAGGAAGACCATGCGCAATTGGCATTTTTGGTAGATGGAATTTTATATGATACAGATCGGATGCATCCGGACCTTCCACTTTCTATGACGATGTTTTTAAATTATTGGGAAGATATTTTTCCATTGGCTCATTCTATAAACCGTTCATTGCTAGACGGCAACAAAAAATTTACAGGTATTAAAATGGAAGATGTTGAAATACTTGCCCCCGTTCCTAATCCAACGAGTTGCAGGGATGGATACGCCTTTCGTCAGCATGTTGCAGCCGCAAGAAAAAATAGGAGAATGGATATGATACCTGAATTTGACCAGTTCCCGATATTTTATTTTACCAATCACAATAGTATACAAGGCCCTGGCGAAATTGTATGTATGCCGGATCATCTTGTTAAACTTGATTTTGAGTTGGAAGCGGCCATTGTTATTTGTAAGCCTGGAAAAAATATTAAAGCTGAAGAAGCTGATGAATATATAGGAGGTTATATGATCATGAATGATGTTAGTGCAAGAGAATTACAAATGGAAGAAATGAAATTAAACCTGGGACCTGCAAAAGGAAAAGATTTTTCTACAGTAATAGGCCCTATGTTGGTTACGCCAGATGAGTTGGAAGAATATTTAATTCCGGCAAAAGAAAATCATATTGGCAATGCTTATAATCTTACTATGAAATGTTGGGTAAATGGAGTGCAGGTAAGTGAAGGAAATCTTGGTGATATGGATTGGACATTTGCAGAAATTATTGAACGTTGCAGTTATGGCGTGCAATTATATCCTGGTGATATTATCGGAAGCGGAACAGTAGGCACGGGCTGTTTCCTTGAATTAAACGGAACAGGAAAACTCAATAACCCGGAATATAAGGAACAATGGTTGAAGGAAGGTGATGAAGTAGAGATGGAAATAGAAAATCTTGGGAGATTAAAAAATACAATTGTAAAAGATGAAAGTGATTTTTCGATTCTGGCTTTAAAAAAGAGTATTTAATTGTATGTATAAAACAATTTTATTAAAAGATATTAAAGTTGCAGAAGTACAAAATTTTCTTAATTATGTTATAGCGCCAAGGCCAATTTGTTTTGCTTCAACTATAGATTCAAAAGGATCTGTAAACCTTAGTCCCTTTAGCTATTTTAATTTATTCAGCGTCAATCCGCCGGTAATTATTTTTTCCCCTTCAAGGAAGGTGAGAGATAACACAACCAAGCATACATTCGAAAATTTGCTTGAAGTTCCTGAAGTGGCTGTAAACATTGTAACTTATAATATGGTGCAGCAGGTAAGTCTCAGCAGTTGCGAATTTCCAAAAGGCACAGATGAATTTATAAAAACTGGTTTTACCAAAGAACCTTCAAGTGTAATAAAACCACCAAGAGTTAAAGAAAGCCCTGTGCAGATGGAATGTAAAGTAATTGAAATAAAATCGTTGGGTAAGGAACCGGGCGCAGGAAATCTCATTATTGCAGAAGTACTGTTGATGCATATCAGTGAAAATATTCTTGATAAAAACGGTAAGATTGATCAACAAAAGCTAGATCTTGTTGCACGATTAGGTGGTAATTGGTATGCAAGAATAAACAGAGATAATTTATTTGAAGTTGAAAAACCAACTATATTAATTGGCCTTGGAATAGATAACCTCCCTGAATCTATTAAACATAGCAACATATTAACAGGAAATCATTTAGGCCAGTTGGCCAATGTTCATGAATTACCTTCAGTTGATCCTTCATTTGAAGATGAAATATTGAAAAATATTTTTCAATATTATTCATTGAATCCTGAAGAAATGGAAACAGAATTGCATCTGTATGCTGCCGCATTGCTAAATGAAGGAAAAGTGAATGAGGCGTGGCAGGTTTTATTGGCTTTAGCCTGAAAAACTACCCCGAAATTTTTAACTTTTCATCAGGTTTTATATCTCGCTGAGGGTTATTAACTATTGTAATTTCACCAAATGAAATTATGTTTTGTAGCAATACTTCTAATTCCTACTTTGGTTTTTTCTCAATATGATTATCAATATAAAAATTTAGCCCTTGAAGGCGGGGGCGTTCGCGGACTTGCTTATGGAGGCGCACTCGAAGTTTTGGAACAAAAAGGTATCCTTTCGCACGTAGAAAGAGTCGCTGGTTCTTCAGCAGGAGCTATTGCCGGTTTAATGATTTCTCTGGGATATAATGCAAATGAAATTGATTCTATCCTGCAGACTTTAAAGATCCAGGAGTTTAACGATGGGAAAGATATTTTTGGAAAAATAAAGAGAGTAAAAAAAGAATACGGAGTTTACAAAGGAGATAAATTTGAAAACTGGCTTGCAGAGCTTATTGTAAGAAAGACCGGAAATCCTAATACAACTTTTCTCCAACTGCATGAATTGCATAAAAAAAACACTGACTTCAAAGATTTTTATTGTACCGGAACCAATGTTACTAAACAGCAACTTGAGATTTTATCCTGGGAAAAATGGCCACACATGACATTAAAAACAGCTGTGCACATAAGCGGATGCATTCCATTTTATTTTAAACCTGTACCTATTGATAGTTTGGGTAATGAAGTTTCATTAAAAGATACATTGTGCAAATATGACTTATATGTCGATGGAGGAACTTTATGCAATTATCCCATAAATATGTTTGACTCCTGCAGAGATAATGGCAATCCTTTAACAAGCGAACAAGTAATCTATAATCCGCAAACTCTTGGCCTTAAGTTGGAAAGAGATGAACAAATAAAAGCGTTAAGTGATGGTAACACGGCTATTGCACCCTACGATATTAAAAACATGAAGCAGTACACCCGCGCAATTATGAACCTGATTATGGAAAATATCAATCGCAAATCTGGTGATTTGAGTAACGAAAAAGGCAGAACGATTTATATTAGTTATGGAGATATTTCCGCCCGTGTAAGAAAAATTTCAACTACGGAGAAAAAATTGCTACATGATAATGGGGTAACTGCAGCCTCAAATTTTTTAATGAACCTACTGCCAGGCTTTAAGCAGAATTTGTTACTTTGTTCGTCTCCACGCCAAAAGTTACCTTTGTAAAAAATTTAGTATTGTTTGTCTTTATAACGACAAACTTTTTTATTTACAATTATGAATAATCAACATTTATCAGAGCAAGAAACTATCAGGAGAGAAAAATTAAAAGAACTTTCAAAACTTGGGATTGATGCATACCCGGCTGAGTTATACCCGGTAAACAGTACCGCAGCTTTTATAAAATCAAGCTATACAGGAGAAGAAAATAAAAGTGATTTTGCAAATGTGTGTATTGCCGGAAGAATAATGAGCATACGGGATATGGGAAAAGCTTCTTTTGCCGTATTGCAGGATTATAGTGGTAAAATACAGATTTATGTCCGGAAAGATGATGTTACTAACGGTGAAGATAAAATGCTGTACGATGTTGTTTGGAAAAAACTCCTGGATATAGGGGATATCATCGGTGTAAAGGGTTATGTTTTCACAACAAAAACCGGGGAAACTTCAATTCACGTTACGTCGTTTACATTGCTTTCCAAATCGCTTAGGCCATTGCCGGTTGTAAAAGAAAAAGACGGAGAAACATTTGATGAAGTTACTGATGCAGAATTCAGGTATCGCCAGCGTTATGCTGATTTGATTGTGAACCCGCATGTGAAGGAAACCTTCATAAGGCGTACTAAAATGATTAATACCATTCGCAACTTTTTAAACGAACGTGGGGCACTTGAAGTGGATACACCTGTATTGCAAAATATTCCCGGAGGTGCGGCAGCAAGGCCTTTTGTAACACATCATAATGCATTGGATGTTCCTTTTTATCTCCGCATTGCCAATGAACTTTTTTTGAAAAGATTAATCGTTGGCGGTTTTGAATGGGTGTATGAATTCAGCCGTAATTTTCGTAACGAGGGAATGGATCGTACCCACAATCCGGAGTTTACAGTGCTTGAATTTTACACCGCCTACAAAGATTATATCTGGATGATGGAAACAACCGAGCAACTTTTGGAAACAACTGCCATAGCTGTTAATGGTACTTCTAAGGTAACGTCAGGAGCAAATGAAATTGATTTTAAAGCACCATACAAGAGAATAACAATGTACGATGCTATTAAAGAATATACCGGAATTGATATAAGCGAAAAAGATGAAAAAGGGTTAAGAGAAGTTTGCCAACAGTTAGGCATACACGCAGATAGAACCATGGGAAAGGGGAAATTGGTTGATGAAATCTTTTCAGAAAAATGCGAACATCATTTTATACAACCCACTTTTATAATTGATTACCCGTTAGAAATGAGCCCGCTTACAAAGAAGCACCGCAGCAAGGCCGGCCTGGTTGAGCGTTTCGAATTGATAGTTAACGGTAAGGAAATCGCTAATGCTTATAGTGAGCTCAATGATCCCCTGGAACAAAGAGAACGCTTTGAAGAACAGGCAAAGCTTATGGAACGCGGGGATGATGAGGCAATGTTTATTGATTATGACTTTTTGCGTGCTTTGGAATATGGTATGCCGCCAACCAGTGGTATTGGTTTTGGAATTGACCGGCTGTGTATGTTACTTACGAATCAACCTTCTATACAGGATGTATTGTTATTTCCTCAAATGCGGCCGGAAAAAGAATTTCAAACGGGTGACAGGGCAACCAAATAATTAAACGACATTTTCTTTTTCTGCAAACTGCATTTTATGCAATTTGTAATAATGTCCTTTAAGCTGTAAAAGTTCCTGGTGAGTTCCTGTTTCTTTAATTTCGCCTTTATCAAGAACCATAATTTTACTGGCCTTGCGTATAGTAGATAAACGATGGGCAATTACAATTGAGGTACGTCCTTTAATTAATGTATCAATAGCATGCTGAATCAGTACTTCACTTTCACTATCGATAGAAGAAGTTGCCTCGTCCAAAATTAAAATAGCGGGATTAAAAAGTAAAGCTCTTATGAAAGATAATAACTGCCTTTGTCCCAAAGAAAGTGTGGCACCGCGTTCCATTACATTGTAGTCGTATCCGCCGGGCAATTGCATAATAAAATCATGCACGCCAATCATTTTCGCAGCCTCTTCCACCTGCTCTTTTGAAATGGAATGATTTCGAAGAGTTACATTATCATAAACCGAACCACCAAACAAAAAAACGTCCTGCAGCACGACGGCTATCTTACTTCTTAAAAATTCAATATCGTAAGCTTCTATGTTTTTATCATCAATTTTTATTGTTCCCTCATTAATATGATACAACCGGTTTATAAGGCTGATGATGGAGGTTTTGCCGCTTCCTGTATGCCCAACAATGGCCAGCGTTTCCCCCGGCTTAATTAAGAATGAAATATTTTTTAAAACGTAGTCTTCACTAATGTAAGCAAACCAAACTTTATCGAACTCCACTTTACCCAGCATGTTAATTTGACTAATTCCATTATGCGTTTCCGGTGTTACATCAGGATTGTCCAAAACTTTAAAGACTCTTTCGCTCGCAATCATCCCCATCTGCAATACATTAAATTTATCTGCTATCACGCGAAGCGGCCTGAATAATAAATTCAGGTACATAATGAAGGCAATAATTACTCCCGCATTAAACTCGTTATTGGCGCCCCACCATACTAACAAACCGGTTGAAAATGCCAAAATGATTTCAACCACAGGAAAAAAAACTGAGTAAGCAAGTATTGCCCTGATATTGGCATTGCGGTGTTCCTTGTTTATTTCTCTGAACTTTTTAAATTCTTTATCTTCTACAGCAAAAGCTTGTACCACGCTCATTCCTGTAATGTGTTCCTGCACAAAAGCATTAAGCGCCGCAACTGCATTTCTTACTTTTATAAACGATTTGTTTACACTTTCTTTAAAAAAATAAGTGGCAATAATTAATATTGGAAAAGGCGCAAGGCTTATTAACGTTAATCTCCAATCGACAAAGAACATAAATAACAAAATAGAAACAATTGAAAGCAGATCTGAAATAATTGGAATAAGCCCGTCAGAAAAAATATCATTGATCGATTCAATATCATTAATGGTTCGTGTAGTTAATGTTCCAATCGGCGTTTTATCAAATTGAGAAAGATTAAACCCAAGAATTTTTTTATAAACCTTTACTCGTAAATCTCTTACAACTGTTTGTCCAAGCCACGAGGTTAAAAAAGCAAAATAGAAACGCATGCCTGTTTCAATTAATAAAATTCCTATTTGTATAACGGTTATAAGAATAAGCCAATGAATGTTTTTGTCTTTGATAAAAACATTCACTGTGTATTGAATCAAGAAAGGGCGCAGCGGTGAAACAACTGCGAGGAGTATCGAAAGGAATATCGATAAATATAATTTCTTTTTGTATGGTTTGGTAAAAGCAAAAACTCTTCTAAGCACACTGAAATCCAATAGTTTTTTGCGCTTTTTTTTTTCGGACATTTCGCAAATTTAAATGAAAACTTACAGGTTAAGAGAACAAGTGATTTCAAAAATTACGGAAACCAATTCAGAATTAAACGGATGATGTGGCTTATTGTACTACCTCACCTCCACGGCTATACGCTTTTATCAATAAGGCGCCGAGGTTTTTTTGTGGTGGAATATAATCTTCAAAAGTTTCCCTTGTTTCTCTTGAAGTTTTATTAAAGTAGTTGGTTAGTCCTGCCCACATTTGCCTCCAGTCAATATTTTCCCCATTGCGCAGCGTATTATCCAGTGCGTCAATAATAGGTTTGTTTACATCCATTGCACCTGTTTGTTTTGTTGAAATGATGTGAGCCTCCGGGGCGAATTTCAAAATAGTTTTAAGGTTCTGATATCCACCACATGAACCCAACATGATGATTTTTGCATTTTCGGAAAGCTGCTGTATGGTATAAGGCAGGTGATAGCTATGGCCACGATGTATAACAATTGACGGTTTCAGTCCAATAGCCTCCAGATAATTAATGAGATCTTTTTGAGCGTCTGCGTCTTTATCAGTTTCATTGTCCAGCGGGAGGTTGGCAAATATCCAGATGGGCTTGCCTTTAATCGATTTTATTTCTATCCATTCTTTCTTTTGTGTAATCTGCCAGTCACTTCGCGGAAAAGAAGTAAGGTAGCTGTTGTAAGATTGTTTGCCATCCTTATCTCCATAGAAAAATACTTGTTCAATAATGCGGCCCGAGTCATCTGCCAGGTAATTATAATTAACTGTAAACACCGGTGGAATTCCAATTTCTTTTGAAAGATCAATTCCATTTTTTTCATCAGAAGAAAGAAATATAATTCTTAAAAGATTATAGATTTTACTTCCATGTTCGTTATTATCTTTCAGGCATCTCTGCTCATTTGCTTCAACATTATTCAGCATTGATTTTTGCAATACAGGGTTAGCGATACTTCCATAAGCATCAGCAACATCAACCGCGTCCTCAAGGCTTCCGGTTTTTTCAAGATTAGAAACAAAAGCCTGCATCAACGTTTCGGATTCACCCGCGGGCATACTCTTTAAAAAGACATCCAGCTTGTTGTATTCTGCTGCCATTTTAATAAACTTTTTAAAATGGTCAAAGTTTAAGGTCATTAGCAAAGAATCTCCATGTGGCACGGGCCCCATTTTCTGCATCATTCTGTCAAATGCATATTTATAGCTCGAAGTATAAATATCATTTTCTCCAAATACCATCATATAATATAAATCTTCAGCGCTAAGGGGTTCAATGGCGCGGAACCGTACAGCAGGATTTGGGCTTTCATGCAGATCGTTTATAGGTTTAATAAAATGTTGAACAGCCTTTCTCTTCAGCATGTCTATTAATCCATCTGAACCAATCATAGCAACAGGCGTGTCACCGGCCACAAGCCTTGGGTAATAATTTTCCTCTGTTCTTACTAGTAATTTAAAATAGCCCACACTGTCATAAGTTTTGTCTGAAGAGCCTGCGTACTTCGCAATGGTTTCTATTGTTTGACGTCCCTTAATGAGATCATCTAAAAAAGGAAAATAGAAAAGTGCACGCTGAACGTTGCTTAATGCTACTATGGTTTTTACCCGTACATCATTATTTCGTCTTATTAACCTCCCCTGAGGGCTACCTACTGCCTGCGCATAAGAATATAACTGGCTCGGATTATTTATAAAGGCTGCAATTACTAACGAATCAGCAAATGGTTCATTTACATAGGGCCCTATATACGCTAAAATTTTATCCGGATAAAGCTTGCAAAATTTCAAGAATAAGATCTTCTGACTCTCTTTGTACCCGGGGTTTTCATCAAATATTTGCGAGTTAATTAACCCTACTTCGTAAGGCACGTTTTGAATGAGCGTTGCCATACTTTCACCTCTTAGATTGGCATACATTATGTCGGCAAAATTATCAACCAGCAACGGCGCAAGCGCAGGTTCAATTTTGTGGGATCTCCAGTTATTGGTAAAATCTCTTACCAGGTACTCCACATAACGCAAGTAACGTATTTTATCATTATTAGTAGCGAGTTGGGCATTAATTTCGATATCGTTCCTTAAAACATTTATTTTTCTGAAAATAGCATCAGTTACCTGCAGATTTATTTCAGGATTGGTAGAAACTTTTATCAATCCGTCAATACGGCCATCGGCCTTATCCGCTCTTTTTTGCTGCGCAATAATCTTGTCATGAAAAACCTGCCTGTTTAAAGGGATAGTTGTAGTATCGCCGTTAGCAAGGGTAAAAAGCGGAATAAAAAAATAAGTAGTGAAAATGTAAAAAGTAAGCCTCATAATTTGTATAAGCTAAGTAGCAAAAATACGACCAATGGTTGCAAATTTATTGCTTTGCCTGATTTATAAGAGATTACAGGCACCCAAAAGGCTGCTTCATAATTGGGATTAACCTTTTTTTAAGAAGATATGTCAATGGTGATCAATCCCCTTACGTATAAACTCAATATTAAAAAATTGTAAACAGTTTCCATCAGAATTTTTTTTAATATAGGTTTGCCTATTATGGCACAAGAAACCAAGCCGAGGACAATTTTAATTGCGGATGATGAGCCCGATATCCTCGAGATTGTGAGCTTTAACCTGCAATCTGAGGGGTATGTAGTTATTACTGCCAGGAATGGTAATGAAGCAATAGAATTAGCTAAAATCCACAATCCTGATTTAATAATTCTTGATGTGATGATGCCGGGTAAAACCGGATTTGAGGTTTGTAAAATACTAAGAACACTTCCTGCGTTTGAACATACCATCATTATGTTTTTAACGGCGTTAAACGATGACAGTACTGAAATTAAAGGACTGGAAACAGGCGGTGATGATTATATTACCAAACCTATAAGCCCAAAAGTATTGGTAAGCCGTGTGAATGCATTGTTTAGAAGGATTATAAAAGAATCAGGTAGCGTTTTGCAAATTGGCGATCTTAAAATTGACCGGGAAAAATATATTGTTACTTTCAATAATGAAGAAATTATCTTGGCCCGCAAAGAATTTGAATTGCTTGCTTTGCTGGCTTCAAAACCATCTAAAGTTTTTTTACGTAATGAAATTCTACATAAAGTTTGGGGATCTGATGTTATAGTTGGGGACCGAACTATTGATGTACACATAAGGAAAATAAGACAGAAGCTTGGTAACGATTGTATCACAACTGTTAAAGGTGTTGGGTATAAATTTCAAATGTAAAGGAAGCCAATCTCATAATAAAGAAATAGAAAATGCGTTTTTATTTGGCCCCTTTCAAACATCGATCCTTACTTAATTTTCACATTTGGTTTATGGTTTAAAGGGTAGATTTGATTTCTATTTTAATTTACTTCTCTATGAAAGAAATTCTTACCTCAATTATCTTTTTACTTGCTTCGGTTTTATTATTTGCTCAAAAAGATTCATCGGGTAACCTGAATGGAATGTTCAAAAAAGCAAGTTCTTTATTTGGAAAAAAATCAGGTTCCAAATCTTCTTCTAATTTATCAAGCAATGAAATTGTTTCAGGTTTAAAAGAAGCTCTTTCATTAGGTGCAAAAAAAAGCGGCGATAAATTATCTGCTACTGACGGATTTTTTAAAGATGCTGCTGTAAAAATATTATTGCCACAACAGATACGTGATGTTGAAAATAAAATCCGAATGTTAGGTTTTGGAAAATTGGTGGATAATGCTGAATTAAGCATGAACCGCGCAGCAGAAGATGCCTCAAAAGCAGCGGCTCCTATTTTTTTGGATGCTATAAAAAAGATGACTGTAACGGATGCATTAAATATTTTAAGAGGAAGCGATACGGCTGCAACCGGCTATTTAAGAAAAACTACTTCGCCTGCATTAACTACCGCGTTTCGCCCGGTTATTGAAGAATCTCTTAAAAAAACAGACGCTAATAAATACTGGAAAGACGTGTTTAGTACTTACAATAGATTTACCAGTAAGCCTGTTGATGCCGACATTAACAGCTACGTAACGGGGAAAGCACTTGATGGGTTATTTTATTATGTGGCACAAGAAGAAGTAAACATTAGGAAAGACCCTGCAGCCCGGGTGACAGATATTTTGAAAAATGTTTTTGGTAGTAAATAAAATCAATTCAAAAAAATTATCTCAACAGAGCTCTGAAAGAAGTTTATGTATTTTTATGAAAAATGCGTAAACTTTTTTTTGTAAACATTCTCGTGCTGGTTTCATCTTTTTCCTTCTCCCAAAATATTATTGGTAACTGGAGTGGAAATATCAGCGTGAATGGAAACCAAATTCCAATAGTATTTCATTTTTACAATGACAGTTTAGGAAAAGTGCATGGAAAGTGGGACAGCCCTTCCCAAAATGCTAAAAATCTGCCATGCAGCGAGATTGACGCTATCGATGATAGTATAACCATTGGTTTAAAAATTATTTCAGGATTTTATAAGGGAAAATTTATTACAAAAGATTCCATAGCAGGTTTGTGGCACCAGGGCAATGGGCAATTGGCTCTTAATATTTCAAAAACAAACGGATCAACTTTTGAGCCACCGAAAAGGCCACAAACCCCAAAGCCGCCGTTTAATTATTTAAGTGAAGACGTGGTATATTCCAATGCCGATAATTCAATGAAATATGGCGCAACATTTACAAAACCGAAGGGACCTTTAAATAAAAAATACCCGACGGTTTTATTAATAACAGGAAGTGGAAAACAGGACAGGGATGAAAATATTTTTGAACATAAACCATTTGCTGTAATTGCAGATTACTTAACCAAAAGAGGAATTGCAGTTTTAAGAGTGGACGATAGAGGAATGGGAGAAACTACGGGCAACTTTGATACGTCCTCGTCAGCGGATTTTGCCAATGACGTTGAAGCCGGGATTAAATATCTTGAATCGAGGAAAGATGTAAATGTTAAGCGCATTGGATTAATTGGGCATAGTGAAGGAGGAATGATTGCGCCCATGGTAGCCGCCCGAGACAAGGATGTATCGTTTATTGTATTACTCGCTGGCACAGGAGTTCCGGGATCAGTAATAAACGATTACCAAAATAGTTTACCTATGCAAAGTGCCGGCATGAGTGAGGTTCTGATTCAAAAATTTCTTGACCTCCATCGTGCAATCGTTAATGCTGCCATATCTTATGTAAATGTGGGTGATTATAAAAATGAAGTATCAAAAATATATTACGATTGGAAAAAAAAGCAATCGCCGGAAACATTGAAAGCTCTCATTCATGGAACAGATGAAGAAGCCATTGCTTCTTTTCAATCAAGGTATATTTTATTCCATTCCAAATGGTGGAAATTTTTCTTAACACATGATCCTGCAAAAGACCTGGAGAAACTCTCCATACCGGTTCTTGCATTGAATGGTTCAAAAGATATACAGGTTGATCCAAAAATAAATTTGCCGGCCATTGAATCAGCGCTTAAAAAAAGTAAGTCCAAAAATTACAAAACAATAGAGCTGCCGGGGCTTAATCATTTATTTCAGCATTGTAGAAAATGCACCATTGGCGAATATGGAGAACTTGAAGAAACATTTGCTCCTGAAGCATTAAAAGTTATGGGCGACTGGATAGAAGATGTTGTCAAATAATTTACTTGCATTCGCCGCAAACCCCCGTTACAACCATCTCCGAATGTTGTGGTTTAAATCCTTTGGGTAACTTTATTACCGGCACATTTACTTCATCGAGGCAAATGGTTTTGTGGCATTCATCACATATAAAATGAACATGATTATCGTGGTGGTGGCCCGGTGCACAATCGTTTTTACATAAGGCGTATTTAATGGAATTATCTTTTGTAGGAATAAGATGAATGATACCTTTCTCTACAAACGTTTGCAAAGTGCGGTAAACAGTGACCCGGTCGAAAGGCTCAGCACTGTTTTTTTCAATATCAGCATGCGAAAGCGCACTAGTGTGCTTAAGAAAAAGTTCGAGAATATTTAAGCGGCTATCAGTTACGCTTAAACGATTTTGTTTTAATATGTTTTTTACTTCATCGGTCATAAAATATTACCCCGGTGTATTGCTAAAATTTGAATGATTAAAAATATTATCCCCCGCAGGTTCCTTTAATAATTTTTCAATATCCTGCTGCAATCGATGCAGTTCATCTTCTTTAAGGCCATCATAAATTCCACGCACCCTCCTTGCTTTATCGACCAGTGCAAAAAATTGGGTGTGAATAAAATGATCTTTTATATTATCGTTGTTATTTTTATCATTATCCAATAAATAGCTTTGCCGGGCCATTTTATATAACGAATCTTTTGTGCCTGTTACAAAATACCATTTAGCTGCATATTGTGGATTCAGGCCAACCATCTTTCCTTCATAAGCTTTCAGCAAAGGAATCGAATCTGTTTCAGGCATAGAAGTATGGGAGATTATAGCAAAGTCACTATCGTTTCTGAATTTTTCGAAAATTGTAGCAAGGTTTGCATTCATCTTTGGGCAAATACCTTTGCAGGTTGTAAAAAAATAATCAGCTACATATACTTTCCCATCTACGTTGTGTTCGTTAACTATGTTTCCATCTTGCCCGGTAAACGAAAAGGTTTGTACATAATTCATCACCGGCAGTTTTACTTTATAATAATCATTACCGGCAAAAAGCAAAAAATAGAATACAGTGATTAGTATAACAAAGAAGCTTCCATATATAAATAATTTCTTTTTCATATTTTAAAGAGGTAGTAGATTTTACTGTACGTAATATATAAAGTGCAAATTTAAACCATGATTAAAAAAATTGTTTTATAATTATGCATCGTTGTTGCAAATATACTTATTTTTGCTTTTATGATAAGTTTTTTAAAACGTATTAATTGGGATTTGATGGGCATGATAACGTCCGTAGCTTGCGCTATCCATTGCGCCATATTGCCGTTAATCTTAACCTCCCTTCCTTTATTTGGGATAAACATCATTAATAATTCTTTATTCGAATGGACGATGATAGGGATTGCATTTGTAGTAGGATGTTATTCTCTATCGCACGGATACCGGCGCCATCATCAAAATTGGAAACCGTTAATTGTTTTTACGGGAGGATTTATGTTTTTAGTTCTAAAACAGGTATTTTACTCACACGAATTTCTTTTTTTGGTTCCTGCTGTCTCGCTGATTTTATTTGCCCATTTTTTAAATTTTCGTTACTGCGGCCAGTTTCGCACAGGTAATACACACGCTCATTGATTAAATTATTATTTTTATTTTTTTTCGGTACATGAAAAAACTTTTTATTGCAGGCCTGGTAATATTTTCTTTTTTATCATCGTTTGCTCAATCCAGGAAAGACAAAATTGCTATTCGTAAAGTTTTGTCTACACAAGTGAATGCCTGGAACTCTGGCAGTATTGATGATTTTATGAAAGGTTATTGGCAAAATGATTCTTTAATGTTTATAGGAAAATCAGGAATTACATACGGCTGGCATACCACGCTCAATAATTATAAAAAACATTATCCGGATACTGCATCCATGGGGAGACTTAACTTCGATGTGCTTGAAATGAAACCTCTTTCTTCTTTATATTATTATGTTATTGGTAAATGGGATTTGCAAAGATCTTCGGGTAGCCTTGGGGGTTATTTTACTTTATTATTCAAAAAAATAAAGACAAACTGGTTTATTATAGCTGATCATACCGATTAATTGCTGTTCATTATCAAATAAATATTATTGAATAAGCAGGTTTTTAAAATCTGTACTATCACCTGAAAAAACATTAAAGTCAACAGGAGCTTTAATACCGTTTACCCTGCCGCTTTCGCTGTGCTGCCAAAACATCCACTTGTGGTCAATCCGTGGTTTTACGGGTTGTAAATAATGCGCTATCCAAATAGGGTAATCATCAAAAGAGTCTTGCAGGTATTTACTATAAAAATCGATATTGGTATATATTACCGGGCGAACGCCATAATATTTTTGTACAACGGTAAGCCACTCTGTTACTTCTTTTTTTATTTCGGCAGGAGAAACACCAAATGTTTTTTCAATGTCTATTACCGGGGGAAGATCTCCGTTTTTTAAATCTACTATTTCTATAAAATTGGCGGCCTGCCTTCTTCCGCTTTTGCCGGCAATAAAAAAATGATAAGCTCCTTTGTAAATATTTTGCTCCCCGGCTTTAAGCCAGTTACGCCTGAATTGGTTATCAACATTGCCAACACCTTCAGTGGCTTTTATAAATGCAAAGCCAATTTTAATTCCATCGGCATCCATTGCTTTTACTTCCTTCCAGTTAATCACATTTTGATATTTACTCACATCTATACCATGGATTTGATATCCACGCGGAATGGCAATTTGAAAATCAGGATAAAAAACATCGGATGATTGTGTAAAATAATTAACCACATAATAAGCCGTAACAGATGCAAATGCCAGCCAAAAAATTATTTTGAAAAAATATTTAGAAGAAGAGCGTTTCTTTTTTCTTGCCACAGGTTATTCTTAATAATTCCATGCAATAATATGCATCTGAAATTATTGTTTCAAAATCTTTTTTACAGATTTGAATCCGTTGCCTGTTTGTATACTAAAAAGATAAACTCCTTTGGAAAAGAATTGTGTATTAATATCCCGGAACAATGATTCATTGATTGAAAAATTCTGATGATACATCAACCTTCCATTAACATCATAAATTTTGAAATAGACTTTTGTGTTGTTGAAATTATGAAGATATATACTCAGGTTATTTGTGAAGGGATTTGGAAATGCCTGTACAAAATTTTCACTGTTAATATTATCGTTTATTTTTTGTGAAACATTATCTTTTGTAATCAACCAATAATACGGATCTATAATTACACTGTCAGCAATAAAACCGATGTGATTGAAAAATATTTCTCCATTATAAGTGTTGTTAACAACTATTGTTTTTTGTTGCGTGGCATTTTTAAATTCTAACGCAACCGGCAGTGCAAAAAAACTTACAGAAGGATCTGATGTAACCTGGCTCATTTTTACCTTTACATAATCATTTCCAATCTGCGTCCATTGCACGTTGTAAGAAGGATATCCCTGTCCATAAAACCAATCATCAAAAAATTCTGTTAAAACAACTCCGCTTACTGCTTCCAGGTTTCTTTTAAAATCGCCTGTTTTTGCAAAACCAAATGCTATAGAGGAATCATTAAAATATCTTCTCATTCCTTTAAAAAAAATACTATCTCCCAGTTTCCACCGTAACATATACAAAAGATGAGAACCTTTTGTATAGGTAAGTCTTCCATTAAAAATACGGTTTACGTTAGTGGTGTCATCAACCCAAACAGAACCTCCCGGAAGGGAAGTAATGTTTTCGATTTCTTTTTTTCGGGTATCCGTAACCAAAAGGGGATATTTTCTTTCGAAATCCATGCTGGCAAGGTGCGTGGCAAAGCCTTCATTTAACCAGATATCCTGCCAACTGGCACAGGTTATTTTATCTCCAAACCATTGATGCCCGAGCTCGTGAGCCATTAAGTTTTCATCGGGCTTTACAATGAATGTGGATGTTTGATGTTCCTGCCCGCCTCCCCAACCAAACTGTACATGCCCATACTTTTCTTTTATAAATGGATAGTTGCCAAATACACTACTGTAATATTTAAGAGTTTCGAGTACCAGGTGAGTATTTGCCTGAAACAGAGAAAGATTTTCAGGATAGCAAAAAGTTTGCATCGGTAAATTAATATTTCCAAGCTGCACGCTGTCTTTAAACTCCGCATAGTTTGTAACTGCCATGCATACTAAATAAGTTGCAATGGGATAGCGGTGTTTCCAATGAGTAATTTTATCCGGACCATTAATAATTTCACTTTGCCTTAGCCCATTGGAGGCCGCGGTATATGCTGCCGGGTTTGTAATAATCACATCAATTGAATCTGCTTTGTCATCCAGTCCGTTTCTGCAAGGCCACCAGTCGCGGCTTCCATAAGGTTCACTCAAGGTCCACATTATAGGGATGCCGTTATGTACGGAGTTAATGAATGACCCGAAACCGGTTGTGGGAGGAACGCCCTGGTAACAGATGCTTACAGAATCCCATGAATCTTTTGATTTTGATGCACCGAAATCTATTGTTAAGATATTATTGGAATGAGTAAAAGCAATCTTTTTGCTATGCTCAATTACGCTGTCAACAATGAGGCTATCAGTTAAATCGAAAGAAACGGTATCAGTAGCGGAAGTAAGTTTAAAGTAAGAAGTAACATTTCCGGTTATATAACGCACCGAAGGATCTACCTTCCATTCGCATCTATAATAGCTCACTTTGAAATTTTGAGAGGCTCCGGAGGCATTTTCGGTGTTTAAAGCATTGGTAAAGGCTTGCCTTTCTTCGGCAATAATATTTTTTTGTGAAATAAAATATTCTTTAGAAGACTGGGCATACGCAGTTGATATAAAACTGATTATAAAAAAAATAATTTTTTTCATGTTGTTTCTTTAACGGTCTTTTAACCCCAAATCTTGCATCTTCCAATTTTCGGTATTACTTTTGCAACATCCTGCGAAAAAAAAGAAGTTCATTAATTGATTAATAATTTGCTATCCTTCTTTTTTAATTACGCTTTCAGGCGTAAGTAAATAACACTGAAAAATCTGGTGATTTGTCCAAAAGAAATTTTTGATTCCAATAACGAAGTTGAGAATTTAAATGGAAAATTTTTGCTTATAACAAAATCCTGCGAATATCAGGAACATCAGTACACTTAAATTATTAGTGATGAAAACTATTCAATCAAAGATCTTATTCGGCCTGATTATAACCTTTTTTATAGTTGGCTTTACTACATCAGCAAAATCAATTATTGATTCACCTGATTTCAGCGCTATTGAAACGATGCGTGGAACTGAACCATCTATGGCTATAAATCCACTTTCAGTGGTATATCCAGCTACCCTGGAGGAATATAGAGCGCAAACTAAAGAATATATAAAGTCTTATTCTAAGAAACAACGCGAATACATTATTTATATTTTCAACAAAGGCGAAAATTTTTTCCCCAAAACCGTTGATATTTTCGACAAATACGAAGTTCCCTTAGAATTACAAATGATTCCTGCATTGGAATCGCAGTTTCACGCTAACGCAGTTTCTCCGGTGGGTGCTGTGGGTTATTATCAATTTATGGGTGAGCTTGCCAGGGATTATGGTTTGCGTATTGGTGGTAAATACGATGAACGCAAAAATTTTATTAAGTCTACCGTGGCTGCCGCTAAGTTTTTTAGAGATCAATTAGCTTATTATGATGGCGATCTTTTATTGTCCGTTGCTTCTTACAATTGCGGCCCTGGCAGGGTACAGTCTGGAATTAAAAAGAGTGGTAAAAAAAATGCAAACTTCTGGGATATTAAAAAATACCTTCCTTACGAAACAAGAAGATTTGTGATGGACTTTATTACGTTTAATGTTATAGCGGCCAACTATGATAAATTTCTCAATAAAAAAATGGATTTCAATCAACCTCCTTTAATACAGGTTGCAACTACCTCCCCTGATTTGATCACCAATACTGATTCGCTTACGGTAAAGGCTCTTTAACTCACTGCATAGTTTAGTTAATATATCTTTGCGCTGTATGCCCCGGATAAATTATAACGACAGCATTGGATTTTTACGAAAACTTACCCTGCGCAGATTATGGAATGCAGCTAAAGTACTCTCCAGTTTTTATGTAAGCAGAATTATTAATAAACCGGTACAATGGGGTTTACCAATGTCTATTTCATTTGAGCCTACCACTTCCTGCAATCTTCGTTGCCCGGAATGTCCCAGTGGCCTTCGTGCTTTTACAAGACCAACAGGAATGTTGGAAAACAGTTTCTTCAGGCAAACGATTGATGATATTTATAAAGATATTCTTTACCTGATTTTCTATTTCCAAGGCGAGCCATACCTTAACAGGAATTTTTTAGATATGGTTAAGTATGCTTCAGACAAAGGAATATACACGGCCACTTCTACAAATGCTCATTACCTAACGGACGAGGTTGCACGAAAAACCGTGGAGAGTGGGTTAGACAGGCTCATTATTTCTATTGATGGAACTACGCAGGAAGTATATAAGCAATACCGCATCGGTGGCAATCTTGATAAAGTAATAGAAGGCGCTAGGAATATTGTGAAATGGAAGAAAGAACTCAACAGCAAAACACCATTTGTATTTTTTCAGTTTCTCGTGGTAAAGCCTAATGAACACCAGGTGGGAGAAATAAAGAAACTAGCAAAAGAAGTAGGTGTTGATGAAGTCCGCTTTAAAACGGCACAGGTGTATGACTATGAAAATGACCCAAATCAACTGATACCCATAAACGAAAAGTACAGCCGATATAAGAAAAACAAAAATGGTGAATACATTGCCAAAAATAAACTGGCTAATCATTGCTGGAAACTGTGGCAGGCTAACGTTATTACATGGGATGGATTGGTTGTCCCCTGCTGCTTTGATAAAGATGCCTCTCATCAATTAGGAGATTTAAAAAATCAGTCTTTTAAAGAGATATGGAATAATGACAACTATAAACAATTTCGAAAAGAATTGATGACCAGCCGTAAAAATATTGACATCTGCGCCAATTGCAGCGAAGGCGTTTCTGTGTGGAAGGATTGAGCTTAGCCTTGCTATTGATTTCATAAAATTATTATTAGTTTTATCCAATGACAGGATTTAATAACCGCTTGCGGCAAATAATGTTATTGGCACTTATCATACTTATAGGTGTATTAATGCTTAAACATTTCTATGTTTTTTTACCGGGAGTTTTAGGAGCGATAACATTATACATCTTAAGCAGGAAATCTTATTTAAAGCTTACTGAAAAAAGGAAATGGAGCCCGGGCTGGACGGCTTTGCTTTACATACTTGCTTACACTATCCTTATTTGCCTGCCGGTATATCTTGCTGTTGTTTTGGTAACACCAAAACTCGTTGCACTTTTTAATAATCCTGTTCAGTTGCTGGTAGCAGTGAAGAGCTTTTCACAAAAGATACAAGAAGCAACAGGCATAGAATTTTTTAATACCGAGGCTTTAAAAAATGCAACAAAGCAAATAGCTGGTAGTCTTCCTCTGTTTCTTAGCGGTACAGCAAATTTTATTACCAATTTAATACTCATGTTCTTTGTTTTATATTATATGTTGGTGCATGGGATTGAAATGGAAAAATATTTAAACGATTTTATTCCATTAAAAGAAAAAAACCGGGCAATGCTAAGTGCTGAAACTGATATAATGATACGAGCTAATGCGATAGGTATTCCATTACTTGCACTAATACAGGGTTTAGTTGGAGCCCTCGGATATGCTATTTTTGGCGTGGGCGATTTTGCGCTATGGGGATTTCTTACAGGCGTAGCTTCCTTAATACCTATCATTGGCACAGGACTCATCTGGGTACCGCTTACAGTGTATCTTTTTGCTATTGATCATGTTTGGCAAGGCGTTGGTCTTGGCATTTATTCGCTGGTTGTGCTTACTAATATTGATTATGTTGCCCGTATAACAGTGCTCCGCAAAATTGGTAATGTGCACCCGGTAATTACAATTTTTGGAGTAATCGTCGGGTTAAGTATGTTTGGATTTTTAGGATTGGTTTTTGGGCCATTATTAATAACTTACTTTATTGTATTGATAAGGATATACCGCAACGAATTTAATGCTGAATCTATAATTCCGTTGCATCACAAGAGCGAATAATTTCAATTTCAATTACTCCACTTTTTTATAATTTGTTATTATCGTGTTTAAATAAAACAGGTATGCCTTAATTATAAAAATGGTTTACGTAAATTAGCCCTTTTCAATTACTGATTCATGAAGAAATACCTCTGCTACATTTTAACCGCCATTACTTTTTTATTATCAGGAAAAATAGCTGCTCAACCTAAATATGAATTTCGGGGAGTGTGGGTTGCCACCGTTGATAATATTGATTTTCCTTCAACAAAATTTCTTAGTACAGAAAGCCAAAAAGCCGAATTCATTAACCTGCTCGATATGCATAAAAGAAATGGAATGAATGCCGTTGTGGTGCAGATACGTCCGGCCGCTGATGCTTTTTACCCATCTCAATATGAACCGTGGAGTGAATGGCTTACCGGCACACAGGGAAAACCCCCGTCCCCTTATTACGATCCGCTGGAGTTTATGATAACGGAGACCCATAAACGCGGAATGGAATTTCATGCATGGATGAATCCATACCGAGCTGTTTTCAATATAAATACGTCATCAATTTCTCCTACTCACGTTACAAAGATTCACCCGGAATGGTTTATAAATTACGGGAGCAATAAAATTTTTGACCCGGGAAATAAGGACGTTCAAAAATATGTATGCAATATTGTGAAAGATGTGGTGAGCCGTTATGATATCGACGCCATTCATTTTGATGATTATTTTTACCCTTACAGAATAAAAGGAAAAGAATTTGAGGATACTGCATCGTTTAGAAAATATGGAAATGGATTGGATAGAGAAACCTGGCGCAGGAGTAATGTAGATTCTATTATACTAATGCTTAGTAAAACTATTAAACAGGAAAAGCCTCTTTGCAAATTTGGTATAAGCCCATTTGGTGTTTGGCGCAATATTGATAAGGATCCGGAAGGAAGTAACACAAAGGCGGGACAAACAAATTATGATGATCTATATGCTGACATTTTATTATGGTTAAAAATGAAATGGATCGATTACGTCGTGCCTCAGTTGTATTGGGAATTTGGGCAAAAGGTGGTGGGGTACGAAGTGCTAATTGATTGGTGGGCCAGGCATACTTATGGAAGGCAATTATATATTGGCCAGGGAATTTACCGGTCAATGGAAGCGAGATCTTATGCGTGGAAAAACAAAAATGAATTACCGAATCAAATAAAAAGATTGCGTGAATACCCGCAAGTACAAGGAAGCGTTTTCTTTAGCAGCAGTTCGTTTAACAGTAACCCTAACGGATGGAGCGATAGCCTGAGAAATAATTATTATAAGTATCCGGCAATTGTTCCTCCGATGAATTGGATTGATGCTGAAAAACCGGCTCAGCCTGGAATAATATTGAATACTTCCGGGCCTGCCATTTACGATTACTCTATTGATCTTTATTTTAAACAGGATACCGTGAATAATAAAATAAATCGTTATGTAATCTATAATTTCCAGGACACAACAATGATGGACAAAACTGATCCAAAAAATATAAAGGAAATTATTGAAGCAGGAAATGGTTACTATAAATTCAATTTACAGGATATTCCGCCACAACAAAGTAAAGTTGTAATAGCGGTTACTTCGTTAACCAACACAAACAATGAAAGTGAACATTGCAGCTATATTTATTTGCAGAAGATGTCAAATGGATGGCATATAATTTCATCTGGCAGTAAATAATATTGTTACACCAATTACTTATTCAGAAATTTTATTTCAAATTATTAATAATGTTCTGTTGTGTGCCCGATATTTTTTTCATAACATAACTTACTTCTTCTGCCATATCGCTTTTACGATCCATTATCATCTGCAGTTGCAAATTCTGCCTTTCGTTTGCATCATCCTGGTAATTCTCTTTTTGTTCGTTTGAATGGCTTATTGCAAGTACCATGTTTTTTAAATCGGCATCCGCATCTTTCGATGCCTGCACCATAATTAAAACAATGATGCCTGCAATATCGTTATTACTAATTTGCTTCAATGTCTTATTTGCTTTTAGAGTTTGTGTAAGGCTATCTGCGTTAATTTTGCGATTTTCAATAGCTTTCGCAGTATGTAAAACAATATTTTTTACCTGCGTGCGCAAAAGAGGCATTGATTTATTATAGAAGTCATTCGCTTCTTGTGGTATTACTTTTGATACCTGTGCAACAGAGCTTTTTGAAAATAACAAGGCGAGGCATGTAAAACAAAATAAAATTTTCATAAGCAGGCGTTTTTCTTATAAAGAAATTATCGTTTTTGAATTAGGGCCGAATGAAGATAGAACGTAAGAAACCCAGAAAAATTGAGGCGGTTGTAATTTATTATTAACATTTATGAAATAAATAAAACCACCATATTGCCTTATTTTTTTACAAATGCCTTATTTGACTTAATATTCCATGGCTAACAATTAAAAATTATGAATTATGAATTCTAATCCTAGACTAAAAGGACAAAGCGCACTGGTAACCGGTGCTAATAGCGGAATTGGGCTTGCTGTGGCAATTGCTCTTGCAAATGACGGCGCTAACGTTGTTGTGAATTATGTTAGCCATCCCGAGGTGGCAGATGATGTGGTTAAGCAAATTGAAAAACACGGGGGCAATGCAATTGCATTAAAAGCTGATGTGAGCAAAGAAGATGAAGTGCACGCAATGTTTCAACAGATGTACGATAAATATGGCACTATTGATATATTGGTAAATAACGCCGGCATTCAAAAAGATTCGCCAATTGAAAGCATGAGCCTGGCAGATTGGCAATTAGTTATTAATGTAAACTTAACCGGGCAGTTTTTATGTACAAGAGAAGCAGTAAAAGAATTTTTAAGAAGAGGTATCGTACAAGAACGCAGTTGTGCTGCAGGAAAAATTATTTGCATGAGTAGCGTTCATGAAGTAATTCCATGGGCTGGCCATGCAAATTATGCAGCAAGCAAAGGAGGTATTAATATGATGATGAAAAGTTTGGCACAGGAACTTGCGCCTAAAAAAATAAGAGTTAATAGCATTGGCCCCGGTGCTATTCAAACGCCCATAAATAAACCGGCGTGGGATACTCCTGAAGCACTAAACAAGTTGCTCACTTTGATTCCTTATGGCCGCATTGGTCAGCCGGAAGATATAGGAAAAGTAGCCGTATGGCTGGCAAGCGATGAATCGGATTATGTAACTGGTACCACTATTTTTGCCGATGGAGGAATGTTGTTGTACCCAGGCTTTTCCACTAACGGTTAAGCATATATGAAGAAAATATGGGCTTACAGTATTAATTAAATGAGCATTGGCAATTTGCAATTGACCGAATAACCAACGATGATCTATAAGATGAACACAGCAGAACATAAAAGATTAAACGAAAATTCAAAGAAAGAAGTACCCTTGGAAAAATGGGGACCTTACCTGAGCGAAAGGCAATGGGGAACCGTAAGAGAAGATTATAGCGAAGATGGCGATGCATGGAATTATTTTCCACATGATCATGCAAGAAGCCGCGTATACCGATGGGGGGAGGATGGCCTGGCGGGCATTTCAGATATATATCAAAATTTATGCTTTTCAATTGCCTTATGGAACGGGAAGGATCCTATATTGAAAGAAAGGCTTTTTGGACTCAGTAATCCGCAGGGAGTTCATGGAGAAGATGTGAAGGAATTATATTATTATCTCGATAATATTCCGACGCATTATTATATGAGATATTTGTATAAATACTCGCAGTCGCAATATCCTTATGATGATCTTATTAAAAAGAATAGCGGCCTATCCAAACAAGATCCTGAATATGAAATTTTGGATACCGGAATTTTTAATGATAATAAATATTTTGATGTGTACATTGAGTATGCGAAAAATAATAGTGAAGATATTTTTATAAAGATTGAAATTATTAATCGCGGAAATGAAAGTGCTTCTCTCACCGTTTTACCAACTTTACTTTTTTATAACAGGTGGCAATATGCCGGCGAAAAAAATAAGCCCTCAATAAGCTTTATAAGCAACCGGGCTGTAAAGGCCCAACATAAATTGCTTGGCGATTATTTTCTTTATTTCCAGGAAGCTAACGAAGTTTTATTTACAGAAAATGAAACCAATTTTGAAAAACTTTTTAATAGAGAAAACAAAACTGAATTTGTAAAAGATGCATTTCATGAGGCTATCATTAATGGAAAAAATGATGAGAAGCTTAAACAAAAAAAAGATGGAACAAAATGCTCCCCTGTTTACAATTTTGAAATAAAGGCAAAGGATAGTACAGCGATTTATTTGCGGCTTACAAACACTGAAACTGCTGAGCCATTTCCTAAAAAATTTGAACAGGTATTTGAAAAACGGAAAAAGGAAGCTGATGAGTTTTATGATGCTGTAATTCCATCTAACATTTCTGAAGATCAAAAAAATATACAGCGCCAGGCATTCGCCGGCTTATTGTGGAATAAACAATTTTATCATTATGATTTGGATCGCTGGCTCAACACCAGCGATGGAATAACGCCCGTTACAGACCAAAGAAAAAATGGCAGAAACTGCGACTGGAGATACTTAAAAAACCAGGATGTAATGTCAATGCCCGACAAATGGGAATATCCCTGGTACGCAGCGTGGGACGCCGCTTTTCATAGTATTTCTTTAGCCTTAATTGATCCTGATTTTGCAAAGCACCAGTTAGTATTGTTAATGAGAGAATGGTATATGAATCCGCAAGGTCAGTTGCCCGCTTACGAATGGAATTTTAGTGATGTAAATCCACCAGTTCATGCCTTTGCCGCACTGCAGGTTTACCGAACTGAAAAAAATTTGTACGGCAAGAATGATATAGAATTTTTGAAAAAAATATTTCAGAAATTGATCATCAATTTCACCTGGTGGATCAATCGCAAAGATGCAAATGGTAATAGCATTTTCGAAGGAGGCTTTCTCGGACTCGATAATATTGGGCTTTTTAATCGCAGCATGGTGTTAGAAGGGAATATACTTTTGGAGCAGGCCGATGGCACTAGCTGGATGGGCATGTATGCGCTTGGAATGATGGATATTGCCCTTGAAATTGCTATGTATGATAAATCGTTTGAAGATGCGGGTACTAAATTCTACGAGCATTTTGTTATTATAGGCGAAGCGTTGAACGAAATGGGATTGTGGAATGAAGAAGATAAGTTTTTTTATGATGTACTTTCACTAAATAAGTCAGATGCCTTTCCGTTAAAAGTGCGATCTGCAATAGGCCTTATCCCTTTATTTGCTGTAACAGTTATTGAAAAAGAGCAGCGTGATAAATTGACGGACTTTACCAAACGTATGCAATGGTTTCAAAACTACAGAAAAGAAAACCACAACTATCTTCCCAGCCAGGATAAAAGTAATGATGATTGTATTTTATTATCAATGGTTAGTAAAGAAAGACTAACTGCCATTCTTGAAAGAGTGCTCGATGAATCCGAATTTCTTTCAAATGGTGGTATTCGTGCCCTGTCTAAGTATTACCAAGAAAATCCGTATTCATTAGATTTTGAGGGTTCTCATTATTCAATTCACTACGATCCCGCCGATTCCACATCTAACATGTTCGGGGGAAACTCCAATTGGCGCGGCCCAGTGTGGATGCCATTGAATTTTCTGTTTATTCACGCCATAAAAATCTTTGGATATTTTTATGAAGATGAATATAAAGTTGAGTGCCCTAAAGGATCAGGAATTTATCTAACGCTCACAGAAGTTGCAACGGAAATAACCAGTCGGCTCTTAAATATTTTTGAGAAGAATGAACAAAATGAACGACTGGTAAATGGGCCTTACAATTGGTTTTACCAAAGAGATGAAAACCGGGATCTCGTTCTATTTCACGAGTATTTTCATGGAGATAATTTACGTGGATTGGGGGCCAGCCATCAAACAGGATGGACAGCACTTGTGGTAAATCTATTTTATAATATGAAAAATCAATCCATGATTTAACCTTTAAAAAATTCTCTAATAAGAAAAACCAGGTTTATAAACTTTACCAAAACCGTAAATTTTGCAACTTCATCTTTGATACCTTTGCTATATACCTGTTAAATGCTAAAATAAATGGCTCATCATCATAATCATAATCACCATCACGATCATGCAATAATTCCTCCCGATCATGGCAAAGCATTTATTATTGGAATAAGCCTTAACGCATTATTTGTAATTATAGAAGTTGTTGTGGGAATTGTAAATAATTCCATGGCGTTACTTACAGATGCAGGGCACAATCTCAGCGATGTTGCCAGCCTTGTGTTATCACTTATTGCTTTTCGTTTAGCCAAAAAGAAGTCAACCGAAAAATTCACTTATGGCTATAAAAAAACTACGGTACTGGCGGCATTGTTCAACGCAGTTTTTTTATTAATTGCTATTGGCATTTTAGGGTTTGAATCAGTACGCCGATTATTTAATCCAGAGGCCGTAAAGGGTGATGTAATTGCGTGGGTGGCTGGTGTTGGCATTATTATAAACGTGGTTACTGCATTAATGTTTTTTAAGAACAGGCATGGCGATCTTAATATTAAAAGCGCTTACCTGCACATGATGAGCGACGCATTGGTTTCTGCCGGGGTTGTTGCCGGCGGTATCTTGATTGTTTATACGGGTTGGTATTGGGTTGATCCGGTAATTGGTCTTATTATTATGATTGTGATATTGGTGGGAACATGGTCCTTGCTCGCTGATAGCTTTCGGTTATCAGTAGACGCTGTTCCACCTGATATTGACATAAGTGAAATAAAGCAACTCATAGGCAACCAGGAAAACATCACAGATGTACATCATATTCATATTTGGGCACTAAGCACAACCGAAAACGCTTTAACTGCCCATATTTCCTTAAATGATTGCCTGAACTTTAATGAAAAAATGGATCTGGTTCAAAATTTAAAACATAAATTAATGCATCATAAAATTCATCATAGCACCATAGAGATAGAAACTGAATTATCTGGATGTGAACAGAAAAATTGCTAGACTGAGTTCATTTTTTATTTTACAAATAAAATCATTTAATCGTGACAGTCATAAATACCATTGGTAGTTTTCTTTGGAAAATTTTCAAGGCTGTTTTTGTGCGAAAAAAAGATTGCTGTAAATAGTTCTTATATTACAAGAACACAATGGAAATATATAATATAATTACAGTAATCATCTTGTTAGCTGCAGTTTTCGGCTATATTAACCAGCGCTTTATAAAGCTTCCGGGCACAATCGGGATAATGATAATTTCGATTATTGCATCGCTAGTTGTAATCACATTAGATAATATTTACCCAAAATTTTTTGTAAGCACTATCGAGTCAATTAAGGCTATAGATTTTAATACAGTTGTTTTAAAAGTAATGCTCAGCTTTCTGTTATTTGCTGCAGCTATCCACATCGATGTAAAGAAATTGAGAAGTGAAAGGAAAGCGATACTCACTTTTTCTACCATTAGCATTCTTATATCAACGCTCGTAGTTGGTTTTCTTCTTTACTTAACTATTTTGATTTTTGGCCTGAAGGTTAATTTTTTATACTGCCTTTTATTCGGAGCGTTAATTTCACCTACTGATCCCATAGCCGTTGTTGGTATTTTGAAAAGAGCAAAAATTCCTGCCTCATTAGAAACAAAAATAAGTGGTGAGAGTCTTTTCAATGATGGAGTTGGTGTTGTGTTGTTTATAACTTTCTACGAAGTTGCAAAAATTGGTCTCGCAAATATTTCTGTATGGAATGTTTTATGGCTTTTTGTGAGAGAGACCGGTGGTGGACTATTGCTGGGCTGGTTGTTAGGTTATTTATGTTATTGGTCTATAAAATCTATTGATAATTATGTTGTGGAAGTAATGATAACGCTTGCCATTGTAATGGGAGGTTATTCACTTGCAGGAGAATTGCACGTAAGTGGCCCGTTAGCGATGGTTATGGCAGGATTAATAACAGGAGATAAAGGGATGGACTCAGGAGTAAGTGATATTACACGGGATTACCTTGGTAAGTTTTGGGAATTGATGGACGAATTAATGAACGCAATCTTATTTCTTTTAATTGGGTTTGAAATGTTGATCGTTGCGTTTAACCTTACACTCTTTTGGCTTGGGTGCATTGCTGTGGTAATTGTATTATTTGCAAGGTTAATCTCGGTTTCAATTCCAATAATTATTTTAAAAAGTAAGAAAACGTTTGAAAATAATGCCATTCCAATTCTTACCTGGGGCGCTTTGCGTGGGGGTATTTCTGTAGCACTGGCCCTGTCTGTGCCGAAGTATATGTATGGCGATATGTTCGTTTCTATAACTTACATCGTTGTATTATTTTCAATAGTGGTGCAAGGACTTACTATTGGAAAATTTGCAAACAAGCTTCGCGAAAAAGACGAGTTAAAAAATTCAATTTCGTCATAAAGGTAGGGTAAATCCATTTTGATATATAACTGCTTTGGTCTAATTTTGCACCATCCCTGGCGGATTTGTTTATTGTTCATCCGGGGATATGCGAAAAGTCAATTAATCTGAACTAATAAACGAAACATTCTGCACCGATCTCCAGGATTTTTAATTCGTTTATCTTTTTCATTTCACTTTTGGCATCAGGTATTTTCAATTGAAGTCTATTTTAATTTTTGCAAATGAAAAAAACAATAAAGGAATGTCTCAATGAGCGCATTCTTATAATTGATGGCGCTATGGGAACTATGATTCAGCGTTATAAACTCGAAGAAAAAGATTTTCGCGGAGAAAGGTTCGAAGATTGGCATAAAGATGTAAAAGGAAATAATGATTTGCTGAGCATTACGCAACCTCAGATTATTGAGGCAATACACAAAGAGTATCTAAAAGCCGGTGCCGATATTATTGAAACCAACACCTTCAGCAGTACATCTATAGCGCAGGCAGATTATGATATGCAATCCCTGGCGTATGAGCTAAATGTTGCGGCAGCAAAATGCGCACGAAATGCAATTGATAAATTTCTTGCAGAGACAAACAGTAAAAGCGAAAAATTTATTGCGGGCGCTATTGGTCCTCTCAATAAAACATTGAGTCTTTCACCAGATGTAAATAATCCCGGCTTTCGCACCGTGACTTTTGATGAAGTGGCTAACGCTTATTACGAACAAATAAGGGGCTTGGTTGATGGTGGTGTTGATCTGCTTTTAATTGAAACAATTTTTGATACACTCAATGCAAAAGCGGCGATTTATGCAATTAAAAAATATTTCAGGAATACAAAAAAACAGGAACTGCCCATCATGATAAGTGGCACTATAACGGATGCGAGTGGACGCACTTTAAGTGGGCAAACGTTGGAAGCGTTTTACATTTCAGTGTCTCATGCAAATCCATTAAGTGTTGGATTAAATTGTGCATTGGGAGCAAAAGAAATGCGCCCATATATTGAAGAGCTTAGTGAAATTGCAGGTTGTTACACATCAGCATATCCTAATGCAGGTTTACCAAATGCATTTGGGGAATATGATGAACAACCTGAAGAAACAGCGCACATTATTGAAGAGTGGGCAAAAGAAGGGTTTGTAAATATAGTAGGTGGCTGTTGCGGAACAACCCCGGATCATATAAAACATATTGCCGAACAGGTTAAAAAATTTAAAGCAAGAGAATTGCCGGTTTTGGAAGAAGCCTGATGTATTCAGGGCTGATAAAACGAGATAAAGATGACAGAAAATAAAATTATAAAACCGTTTTTACGTCTTTCAGGATTAGAACCCTTAGTAGTTCGTCCTGAAACTAATTTTGTAAATATTGGCGAACGAACTAATGTTACCGGCTCAAAAAAATTTGCACGTCTTGTAAGAGAAGGAAATTATGAAGAAGCGCTGTCTGTTGCAAGACAGCAGGTAGAAAACGGTGCGCAGATTCTTGATGTAAATATGGATGATGCTTTGCTTGATGGCGAAAAGGCGATGACGACTTTCTTAAATCTCCTGCAGGCAGAACCTGATATCGCCAAGATTCCTATAATGATTGATTCTTCTAAATTCAACATTATAGAGGCCGGATTGAAATGTGTGCAGGGGAAATGCATTGTGAATTCTATCTCGTTAAAAGAGGGAGAAGAAAAATTTTTAGACCAGGCATTTATCTGTAAAAGCTTTGGCGCATCAGTAATTGTTATGGCTTTTGATGAAAATGGCCAGGCCGATACCAAGCAACGTAAAGTTGAAATTTGTAAGCGTGCTTATGATATACTTACTACTGTTGCAGGTTACGAGCCGCAGGATATAATTTTCGATCCTAACATTTTTGCTATTGCAACCGGTATTGAGGAACATAACAATTATGGTGTCGATTTTATAGAAGCAACACGTGAAATTAAAAAGCTGATGCCGCTTACAAAAGTGAGTGGTGGTGTTAGTAATGTTTCCTTTTCTTTTCGTGGTAACGAGGCCGTTAGGGAGGCGATGCATTCCGTTTTTTTATATCATGCTATAAAGGCAGGTATGGATATGGGAATAGTAAATGCAGGCCAGTTACAGATTTACGAACAGATTGATCCTGTATTAAAAGAATTATGTGAAGATGTTATTCTTAACAGGAGTGAAGATGGCACGGATAAATTACTTGCATTTGCTGACACTGTTAAAGCAAAAAATAAAGCAATTGTAAAAGATGAAGCATGGAGAAATGAACCGGTTGAAAAGCGTTTAAGCCACTCGTTAGTAAATGGTATTACTGATTTTATTGACGGTGATACCGAAGAAGCACGCCTTAAATACCCCAAACCTCTCGATGTAATCGAAGGTCCGTTAATGGACGGAATGAATATAGTGGGTGATCTGTTTGGCAGTGGTAAAATGTTTTTGCCACAGGTGGTAAAGAGTGCCCGGGTTATGAAAAAAAGTGTGAACTATTTATTCCCTTTTATTGAAGCGGAAAAAGAAAAGACAAAACAAGCAAATATTAAAGCTGGAATATTAAATATAGAAGGCGCTGGCCCTGCAAAAATTTTAATGGCTACAGTAAAAGGCGACGTACATGACATTGGTAAAAATATTGTTGGGGTTGTATTAGGCTGTAATGGATATGAAGTAATTGATATGGGCGTAATGGTTCCAACTGAGAAAATATTACAGGCAGCCCGGGATAATAAAGTTGCCATGATTGGCCTTAGCGGTTTAATTACCCCTTCCCTGGATGAAATGGTTCATGTGGCAAAAGAAATGAAAAGGCAAAATTTTGATATCCCATTAATGATTGGAGGCGCCACTACTTCTCGTTTACACACGGCCGTTAGAATTGCCCCCGAATTCGATAATGGGGTAGTTCATGTGCTTGATGCTTCAAGAAGCGTGACTGTTGCGGGAAGCTTATTGAATAAGGAAACGAAGCCTGCTTTTCTTTCAGCTATAAAAGCTGAATATGACAAACTGAAAAAGGACTTCGGTAACAAAAGATCTGCAAAAACATTATTGCCGTTTGAAAAGGCCCAACAAAATAAACCAGTAATTAACTGGGAAAGTTTTAACCCTGTGCAACCAACTTTTACCGGAACGAAGGTTTTTGAAGATTATGATCTTAATGAAATTTATAAATACATAGATTGGCAGCCCTTTTTTATTGCATGGGAAATGCACGGTAAGTTTCCACAAATTTTAAACGATGAAAAAATAGGCGAAGCTGCAACCAAACTCTATAATGAAGCGCAGATTTTTTTGAAAAAAATAATTAAAGAAAAGTGGTTAACCGCAAAAGGCGTCATTGGTTTTTGGGAAGCAAATGCGAGTAATGATGATACGGTTCAGGTGAAGACAAAAAGCGGTAAAAATATAAACCTTGAATTTTTGCGCCAGCAAATGGCCAAAGCTCCGGGACAACCAAATATTTCTCTAGCAGATTTTATAAAGCCGGAAAGCGATTTCATAGGCGCATTTGCTGTGTCTATTCATGGTATAGAAACTCACATAGAAAGATTTAATAAGGAGTTGGATGACTATAGCAAGATAATGTTGCAGGCGCTTGCCGACAGGCTCGCAGAAGGTTTCGCAGAATTGTTACATGAAAAAACAAGAAAAGAATTTTGGGGCTATGCCACCGATGAACATTTGTCTTCAGAAGAACTGATAGCTGAAAAATATTTGGGAATTCGACCGGCACCCGGCTATCCTGCATGCCCCGATCATACAGAAAAATATAAGCTTTTTGAATTGTTGAATGCCACCCAAAATGCTGGAATTATTTTAACTGAATCATTGGCAATGTATCCTGCGTCTTCTGTTTGTGGTTGGTATTTTGCTCATCCGGAAAGCAAATATTTTGGAGTAGGAAAAATTGCTAAAGACCAGGTGGAAGATTATGCAAAAAGAAAAAATATGCCGGTGGAAGAAATAGAAAGATGGTTAAGGCCGCAATTAGATTATGATGCTTAACGTCTATTCAGTCATAAAAAAATTTTTCTAACGATACTATTTTTTTACAACCATTGTATGGGTCCATGAATCGTGCCATGGCACACCAAACCCACTAAACATCTCAAGTGGCACCAACCTGGAAAGGCTTCTTAGCAGCGCATCTTTGAAAGATAATTCCTCCCCGTCGGTTCTTCTAGCCATAGTTCCGGTTATAAGTTTTCCAAGCGTTTGTCCTTTGAATAATTTTTCACACAGTGTATAATACACGAGATAGTTTACAATAATTATCAAATAGGATAATGCAATTAAACCTACTTTGCTATCGTCATCAACCAGCCAATACAAAAACGAAGGAGCTATAAAAAGCAACATCCTGGCGACTACATAACCTGATGCATAGGTTAATGTTAAACGCATTAAAAGATTATCAATAACAAAGTTTAAGAAACGTTGCCCTTGCGTGGCTTGCGTATATTGAAAATAAGGGTGAATGTCATTCGTAATTAAATCCTGTTGAATATCATCTGTGTTTTCCATTATTGATGTTTAATTTTACAATTATAAATATTATAAACGATTATTTATGCGAATCATTACTTATAACGTAAATGGAATAAGAGCTGCAATAAAAAGGGGGTTTATTGATTGGCTAAAAACTGATCCTGCAGATATCGTTTGTATCCAGGAAGTAAAAGCACATGAAGCAGATATAGATCGCGTTGCAATTGAATCTGCAGGTTACCGGCCTTACTTTTTCCTGGCGCAGAAAAAAGGATATAGTGGTGTGGGCATTTTAACCAAAATAGAACCTACTAACGTGGAATATGGACATGGTAAGGAACAAAGCGATTTTGAAGGAAGAGTATTAAGGGCGGACTTTGGCGATATTACTTTAATTAACGCATACTTTCCTTCGGGCACAACTGGTGAACCGCGTCAGTCTTATAAATACATTTGGCTCGATGAATTTCTTGATTACCTGAATGAACTTCGAAAAACACGAACAAAAATAATTGTGTGTGGAGATTATAATATTGCGCATAAGGATATAGATATTCATAACCCTGTTTCAAATAAAAAGACCTCTGGATTTTTGCCTGAAGAAAGAGCGTGGCTTGATAAATTTATGAATAACGATTTTGTTGATGGCTTCCGGCATCTTAATAAAGAGCCGGATCACTATACGTGGTGGAGTGTGATGCGGCCTAGTACAAGATTGGAAAACAAGGGCTGGAGAATAGACTATATCAATGTTTCAACAAGCCTTCGCGATATGATTAAAGATGTAAAAATTTTTCCTGAGGTAAAGCACAGCGATCACTGCCCGGTGTATCTCGAACTTAAACCCTGAATATGTTTGTATATAATATCACCATAAAAGTTGATAATAATATTGAAGAAGAATGGCTGCGTTGGCAAAAAGAAATTCATATTCCTGAAATACTTGCCACAGGATTTTTTTATGATCACCGTTTTTTTAAATTGCTTGATCAGGATGAAAGTGAAGGAAAGACCTATGTTATACAATATTTTTCATTAGAAAAAAAAGACTACGAAGAATATATTCATGGTTATGCGCCACTTCTTCGTGAGAAAGCTTTCTTAAAATGGGGAAATCAATTTATTGCATTTCGAACGCTTCTAAAGACTGTGCAGTAATTGTTGGTATAATTTATTATTGTTCACTCTACATACAACTATTCTATAAAACCCTTTACTGTAAAGGATTTCCGAAAAAAATAGTGAAAAATTTCGGACGTTATCTTTTAATAAAAAATCAATTTTTTGGTAAAGATCTTTTTGCGATTTGATGTAAAACCTTTGCCAATTGCGGATTTCAGCAAAAGAAGTTTAAAAAAAAAATTGTAAAAAATTTCGTTGCAATGAAAAACCTTATATATTTGTTGCAGTTAAAAAATCAAATAAAAATATTATGAACAAAGCTGAACTAATCGCCAAGATGGCCGATGATGCAGGAGTTACCAAGACACAAGCAAATGCTTCTTTAGATTCTTTTGTAGAAGCTGTTACTAAAACCTTAAAAGGCGGAGGCAAAGTTACCCTCGTTGGTTTCGGTACTTTTTCCGTAAGTAAAAGAGCTGCCCGCAATGGTCGCAATCCTCAAACAGGAGCTGTTATTAAAATTAAAGCCAAGAAGGTTGCTAAATTTAAGGCAGGAAAAGAATTATCAGCGAAAATCTGATTGTTGGTAAAATTTTTACAAAGCAAGATGCATTTATGTATCTTGCTTTTTTTTATGTAGTTGTTAAACAACTGCACCTATTTGTAACTATAATATTTAACTATAAAAAAATCTTTCATGGGACGTGGTGATAAAAAAACAAAAAAAGGAAAAATATTTAAAGGCTCTTTTGGAAAATCCAGGCCTTCAAAAACCGTAGCACCGGCTAAAAAAAGCGCGGCAAAAAAAGAAGCTTAAGTTTAGTCTTTAAGGAGCGAGTCTTTCAATGATCCATGAATCTTTTTCATTGATAATATATCGTAATCGATCGTGAAGCCTGCCGGGTCCGCCTTGCCAAAACTCTATTAAGTTAGGTTTTAAAATATATCCTCCCCAATGAGGAGGCCGATTAATTTCCTTATCTGAGAATTTTTCAGAATACCGGGTAAAATTATTTTCGAGTACTTCGCGATTTTTTATTACCTGGCTTTGCGGAGAGCTCCATGCCCCAATACGACTTTCAAGCGGGCGTTTTGAAAAGTATTCATCACTTTCCTTTTCACTTATTTTTTCAACCGTTCCTTCAATTCTCACCTGTCTTTCCAGTTCTTTCCAAAAAAACACAAGAGATGCGAAAGGGTTAGCGTTAAGTTGCCTGCCCTTGTTACTTTCATAATTTGAAAAAAATACAAATCCATCTTTGTTAAACTCTTTCAATAACACTATCCGTGCGGTAGGCTTACTGTCACGGGTACACGTAGCAAGCGTCATGGCATTTGCTTCATCAATAGCGCTTTCGTTTATTTCGTGCCACCACTTTTCAAATTGCTTCATAGGGTTGCCATCAACGTCTTTTTCGAGAAGAGATTGCAAACGATATTCTTTTCTCAGTCCTGCTAAGTCTGTAGTTATTTGCATTTTTTTTTAAAATAGGTTTGATAAAACAATACACGAAATTAACGAACGTACAACTTATATTCTATTGAATTAAAACGCTGAGATGTATAAAAGAAAAAAAAGCACCTGCTAAAAAGGTGCTTTAAAAAAATAAAGAAACAATTTTAATTTAAGCCGGCGGGTTTGTGTTGGTAAGACTACTATTACTATTATCGGGTGTAGTGGAACCGGTAGTTGTATTGTCGTGAGTATTAATTTTGCTTTCTATATTTTTCTTCATGGTGTTAAAAGTGTCTTTTAAATTATCTGTTGGCGACCGGAAAATATAAGCAGATGCTAAAACGCCTATGGCTGCTAATCCACCAATATAAACGCCAAAACCTATTACGGATCCGAAAATAGTATTGCCTGATGCATCAATCAAATAATACAAAATAATCAGTATAGGTATTGCTCCTGTAACTAAAGTAATGGTCCACATACTGGTGTCAAAATTCTTAGTTTGATCCCCTAAAAGGGTAATAATGCCCGCCACGACAAAACATAGAAAAATAAATATTCCACTACCATGCATACCATTCACGCTACCTAAGAATGGTATTGAAACCCATGGTAAAAACATGGAAATGACACCAATTGCGGAGGCAATTAAAACAAATTTTCTTTGCTTGTTCATTGTTTGAAAATTCATAAGTGTAAGTTTAGAGAGTGAGATAATTAAATTACCAACTGAATATTAAAGGCATGAAACATAGGTCGATCCGAAAATTAAAAAATTGTTTATTATAAAACAAGGGAGGGATTTTGCAAACAAATTCGTTAATTAGATAAACAAAACAATTCAGATCATTGCTTATTCATCAAAAGGAACATTTATCCTAAAAGGCGCTTTTCAAGGTAAGATTTTAATTTTGATTTTTCCTGTTCGCAGATGGCAAGTTTGCTTTCCAGCTCCCCAAGATGAGCAAGGCGCATTTCAAGATTCATATCTTTTTTATTAAGCTCAAGCATCCTTCTTCTCAGTTCATCGGCATCACTTTGCAATTGAACATATTCTTTTTGCAGCATAGAATATTTTTCGCGGATGGTTATTTCAGAAAGTAATAGCTGCTCCAATTCTTTTTCACGTTCTGTTGAAGCTACCAGTTGTTTTTGCAAAAGTTCTATCTCGTTTTGAAGGGAATTGATTTCATATAATTTGTTTTCATATTCACTTTGAAGTTGAGTGCTACGAAAATTATTCTCCGAAAATTCCTGAAGTTTATTGTCTGCCTGTTCCAACATCTGTTTAGTAACATCAAGTTCGTTTTCAAGTTTTTCTTTTTGCTCATTTTCTTCATAATACATTTCTTTCCAGTCTTCTTCTTCCACCCTAGCTTTCTTCTGATAGATGGCTTCATCCGCGCTTTTTGGCGTATTTAAATCCTCCAAAATTTTTAAACGTTGTTGAAATTTTGAAAGTTGTATCTGATAAAATGTATTACTATCCTCTACCGATTGTACTTTGTTTTTTAATGTTTTAAGAGACTCCTTTTGAAGCGGTCCTGTTTCGGCGCCTGCAGGATTTTTGAAAAACCCCAAAAAATATCTTTTATCAACAGGCAAAAACTCATAAGAGCTAACGATCATACGGTAGGCAAATATGCTGCACACAATAAGAATAGTAAAGGATATTATCCACCATACCCACATAAGCATGCTTTTTAATCAGTAATAAAAACAATAATTATTCCGGGGATTACATCCTGAAGGACTTCATAGGTATTGTTTGCTGAATTTCCAGGTTGGTCAAGTCAGCCGTTAAAAAAACGAAGTGTAAATTAAGTAAATATTATCCAGAAACCAAAGTTCCAACTTTTTCACCCGTAACTACGCGATGTAAAGTTCCGGGGGTATTCATATCAAAAACAATAATAGGCAACTGATTTTCCATGCAAAGGGTAAAAGCTGTCATATCCATCACCTTTAAATTCTTAGAAATGCATTCTGCAAAAGTTATGCTTTCAAATTTTTTTGCTAGGTTATCTTTTTCGGGATCTGCCGAATAAATACCATCGACCCTTGTGCCTTTTAAGATAACATCCGCTTTTATTTCAATGGCTCTTAGCGAGCCAGCAGTATCCGTAGTGAAATAAGGATTTCCGGTACCAGCGCCAAAAATAACAACCCTGCCTTTTTCCAAATGCCTGATAGCCCGACGGCGAATGTATGGTTCTGCAATTTGTTCCATTTTAATGGCGCTCTGTAGCCGTGTATAAACACCAATTCTTTCCAAGCCGCTTTGTAGGGCCATGCCATTAATAACGGTCGCCAGCATTCCCATATAATCTCCCTGGGCCCTTTCAATGCCGGTTTCAGCCTCGTTCATGCCTCGGTAAATATTTCCGCCACCAATTACAATAGCAACCTGTACGCCTAATTCGGTTATCAACTTTATATCCTGGGCGTATTGTGAAATCACCCGCGAATCAAGACCGAAATTATTATCGCCCATTAAAGATTCGCCGGAAAGTTTGAGAAGGATTCGTTTAAACCTGGGAAGCATGTGCGGAAATGAAATTTTTGTTTAGCGGGGCGAAGATAATGGATTTATTATAGGAAAGAACTTCATTTTCATTTTGCACAATCAATTCCATAAAAAAAGAGCTGCGAAGCACAACTCTTTTTTATGGAATGAAACTCTTTTGATAAATGCGATTAAGAACCTAAAGCCACTCTTTTAAATTCTGTCACTTTTAAATCTGCGTCTACGCTTTTCAGGTAGTCCGCAACAGATTTGTTATTATCCTTTACAAAAGCCTGCGCAAGTAAAGTACTTTCTTTAAAAAATTTATTGATCTTACCCATCGCAATTTTTTCAGCCATTTCGGCCGGTTTTCCTTCAGCTTTTACCTGTTCAATTGCTATATCTTTTTCCCTGGCTATTGTTTCAGCAGGCACTGAAGCCTGGTCAATGGCAATAGGGTTCATAGCTGCAATTTGCATGGCAACATCTTTACCTGCTTCCTCAGCTTCTTTGCTTAGGCCAACCAAAACTCCCATCCTGTAAGAGCCATGAATATATGCGGCCACATAAGGCGCTTCAACTCTTTCAAACCTTGAAACACTTATTTTTTCACCAATCTTTGCAACTTGTCCATCTATTTTATCTGCAATTGATTCGTTACCGATTTTGACTTTGTTAAGCTCTTCAACGCTTTTTACATCGTTTGCAACTGCCGCATCCATTATAGATTGTGCAAATTGAATATAATCAGCATTTTTACTTACAAAATCTGTTTCGCAGCTTACGTTAATAATAAATCCTGTCTTATTGTCTTTTGAAGTTTGTGCAATAACAACACCTTCCTTAGCTTCCCTGTCTCCACGAAGCGCGGCTACTTTTTGACCTTTTTTTCTTAGATAATCTATTGCAGCTTCAAAATCGCCATCAGATTCTGTTAATGCTTTTCGGCAATCCATCATTCCGGCACCGGTTTGCTGTCTTAATTTATTTATGTCTGCTGCTGTTATCGTTGTTGTACTCATTTAATTAAATATTTTTTTGAACTATGTATTCAATAGTATAATAATAAAATTTAATCATCCCAAGGTTGATCAAATGATATTGGAAAAACAAAAATGTTTTTGAAATTAATTACCTGCGCCCACCGGGTCCACCAGGCCTGTTACCGCCAGGGCCAGCACTTGCTACACGGCGTTTTTGAGGGCCAGCTGGCCCACGACCTTTGCCACCGGCGGGTCCACCACCTCTGCGACGTTCTTTTTCCTCGTCAGTACCCAAATCAAATTTTATAGCATCTCTGTTTGTATCATCAGCATTCTCATCTGTTTCCTCGGTTTTCTCAGCTTGTCTTTCTGCAAGCCCTTCTGCTATTGCTGCAATAATATAATTCGTAACTATAGCAATTGATTTTGTAGCATCGTCATTTGCCGGAATGGCAAATTCCACTTTATTTGGATCACAATTGGTATCAACCATGCCAAACGTAGTAATGTTAAGTCTTTTTGCTTCTGAAAGTGCAATATGCTCATGACCTATATCCACAAGAAATAAAGCTGCGGGAACACGGCTGATCTGCGCAATACCACCCAATACTTTTTCCATTTTTTCTTTATCGCGGGTAAGCGTAAGGCGCTCTTTCTTTGTAATGCTGTCGAGTGTGCCATCATTTAGCATCTTTTCAATGCTTTGCATTTTCTTTACGCTTTTACGAACGGTATTAAAGTTTGTAAGCATGCCACCGAGCCAACGCTCCGTTACAAAAGGCATATTAACTCTTTTAGCTGCTTCAGTAACAATTTCCTTAGCTTGTTTTTTGGTAGCAACAAACATTATTTTTTTACCGCTTTTGGCAATTGACTTTAATGCGGCAGCAGCTTCCTGCATACCTTCTACAGTTTTATTGAGATCTATAATATGAATACCTTTTTTCTCAGCAAAAATGTAAGGTAACATTTTAGGATTCCACTTCTTTTTTAAATGACCAAAGTGAACTCCTGCTTCTAAAAGCTGCTGTTGTAAAGAAGTATTATTTTCCATTTATTTATTATTAAGTTGTTTATTAAATAGTAACAATTGTGCAAGAAACATTTGTATTCAGAAATAAGACCAGTTTCCTTATCTTTTGCTGAACTGGAAGCTTTTTCTTGCTTTTTTCTTACCTGGTTTTTTACGCTCAACAGACCGTGGATCCCTGGTGAGTAAACCTGCTTCTTTTAAAGCGGGCCTATACTCCGGGTTTACCTGTAATAAGGCACGCGCAATACCTAGTTTTACCGCTTCAGCTTGTCCCTTTACACCGCCGCCGGTTGCATTTACGACAACGTCAAATTTATCGGCTGCTTCAATACTTTTGAATGGAGCTTCTACCTGGTTCTGCAAATAAACAAGAGGAAAATAAGTTTTATAATCCTTGCCGTTAATGCTGATGTTTCCATCACCTTTAGAAAGAAACACCCGTGTTACTGCTTCTTTTCTACGACCTACTGCATTTTTTTGTTTTTCCATTATATTAAATTAGAAAGTTAAAGGTTTAGGGTTTTGCGCAGTATGTGGATGATCTGAACCAACATACACAAATAATTTTTTGTACATTTTGCGTCCAAGACGATTTTTAGGCAACATTCCCTTTACAGCTCTTTCAATTATAGCATCCGGTCTGCGCTTTAAAAGATCTCCAGCGCTTTCCTCTTTCTTACCACCGGGATACCCGCTGTAATTAATGTACATTTTATCTTCCAGCTTGTTGCCGGTAAATTTTACTTTGTTGCAATTGGTAACAATAATAAAGTCCCCACAATCAACATGAGGTGTGTAATACGGTTTGTTCTTACCACGGAGAACGGACGCTATTTTAGCGCACATGCGACCAACGGTTTGATTAGTGCCGTCAACAATGTACCAGTTTCGTTGTACGGTAGCCTCGTTCGCATGTTTAGTGGTGAAATGTAATTTGCTCATTTTTAATTTTTATTTATTTGCCGCTATCCCGGCAATTTTTTAAAGGAGTGCAAAGGTAGGGTGAAACAGCTTAATTAAAATCTTATTTGGCAACATTTTTTTATCATACCCTTCTAACTAATTGATTATCTATAAAAAATTTGCTTGAAAAATTTGTCGGGCTATATTTTTAGATATTGAAAAGCAGAATGATAATTATTTCAGAAGGAATTTTACTTAAAAAGTCATTAACCTATATATTTGCATAAATTTTTACCTGATGAATGAATCTCAATCCACCGCTCCTTACTGGCTTTACTTTTTTCTTTCAGTAATAGGAATAATATTGATGCTTGTTTTTGTAAGGGAATATTTTTGGATGGCGCTTCCTTTTGTAGTTACCACTTTTTCAAAAGCACTTAGAATTATTTAAGAATTTCTTTCTTCATTTCCTTCGGAAATTTATTTCAAGACTTCATTGAGCTTATTGATTAGATCAGGGCCACGTAATGATGTTGCTATAACTTTACCTTTTGGATCAATTAATACATTGTAAGGGATGCCTTCTACGCCATACAGTGCTGCTGCTTCACTATTCCAGAATTTCAGATCGCTAATTTGTTTCCAAACCAGTCCATCGTCTTTAATTGCTTTCAGCCATTCTTTTTTATCCTTATCAAGCGACACACCGAGGATAGTAAAATTTTTATCTTTGAACTGCTTATAAGTGGCAACCACGTTAGGATTTTCCTCCCTGCATGGGCCACACCAACTTGCCCAGAAATCAACCAACACATATTTACCGCGTAATGAACTTAAGGTGAAGGGCTTTCCGTCAACATCAGGTAAGGTAAAATCCGGCGCAGTTTGCCCTTCTGCAATTTGAGTTGACTGCGATTGACTTTGGGGCTGATTTTGCGAAGCAGTATATTCCTGAAATTGTTTTGCAATTTCAGCGACTGCAGTTTGATTGGGGTATTTTTTTTGCAACCCTGTGATAAGCGTTTTTACACTATCCATTCCAATTTCCTGGGAATAACCCAATGCAAACATTGCAACGATCGGGCTTTTGGTAGTATCAATATATTGGTACAGAAAATTTTTATACCATGTGTAAGTTGTATTAAAATAGTTCTGCGCCTGCATTGTGAGGCTATCATTATGTTGTTGCTCGATTTCTTTTAAGTTGCGGTCTTCTCCTATTAAAACGGTATGTGCAGAATCTAAAAGAATGAGAAATTTTGTAAGAGAAATGTTAGCAGGCGTATTGAATCTTGCAGATTGTAAGGTCGAGTCTTTTACATCAGCATTAAAATCGATTTCTGGTTTATCATTAATAAAAATATAGCCCGCGGTCTTTTCAAATCTAAGCCTGTAAAGGCCCTCTTCAGGTGCTGTTGCTTTTACTTTGAAAATTCCTTTGCTCATTTCAACAGTATCTAAAACCTGCGGCGGCTGCTGATTGAAAGAAATTTGTTCCAGGTAAACTTTTTGGTCAGGAGCGCCTTTTAACTCGCCATTTACTGTAAACGTCCCTTTCTTTTGGGTACTGCTACACGATAATAAAAGGAACGAGCTTATGAGAATTATTATACTTTTCATAGAGATTGAAATTATTGATTTAGTTTTTGATTTAAAATTTGATTTACGGCTTTCATATCGGCTTTGCCTTTGCTTAATTTTTTTATTTCACCTGAAAATAAGCCTATTAAATTTTTTTTGCCTTTTTTATACTCCAAAACTTTATCCGGCATTTTGGATAAAACTTCATCTACCCAGGTGTTGAGTGAGTCATCATTTTTTTCCTGCAATACATTTAGCTCTTCTGCAATTTCAATGGGTTCTTTTGCTGGATACTGCAATAAAACGGGAAAAATCTTTGATGCAGCAATACCAAAGCTCACACTTTCTTTTTCAACTATTTCTATAAGCTTTGCAAATTTTTTGGGTTTAACCGGGAGATCTTCAATTGATGTATCGCTTTCGTTTAAATAAGACTTAACAGGGCCTAAAACCCAATTGGCAGCCGCCTTGTAATTTGTTGTGTGGCTAATTATATTTTGAAAAAATGTGGCGGTTTCCCTATCGTCGCTCAGTACTTTTGCATCTGCTAACGGTAAAGAATATTCGCTGATAAACTTCTTTTCCAGCGCTGCCGGCAAATCGGGCAAAGACTCTCTTATTGTTGTAATTTTTTCATCAGTAATAAGAAATGGTGTAAGATCAGGTTCGGGAAAATAACGATAGTCATTAGCCTCTTCTTTAGATCTTAATGAAAATGTAGTTCCGTTTGAAGCGTCAAAACTCCTCGTTTGCTGCATAACCTCCTGCCCGGTTTCTATTAAATCTATGAGCCTGTTTATTTCATAATCAATGGCTCTCTTTACATTTCTGATAGAGTTAAGATTTTTAACTTCTACTTTGGTGCCTAATTTTTTTTCACCTTTTAATCTAACAGAAACATTCGCATCACAACGCATACTTCCTTCTTCCATGTTGCCATCGCATATTTGAAGGTAGCGCACAATCTTTCTTATCTCTGTTACATACGCAAATGCCTCTTCAGCAGTATGCATATCAGGCTCAGAAACTATTTCAAGTAATGGAACACCGGCCCGGTTCAGATCAATACAGGTATATTTTTCATCTATATCATGAATGCTTTTTCCTGCATCTTCTTCGAGGTGAATTCTGTTTAATAATATATTTCTTTGAACACCTTCCACATTAATTGTAACATATCCATTTTTGCAAATAGGAGTTGTATGTTGCGAAACCTGGTAGCCTTTTGGAAGATCGGGATAGAAATAATTCTTTCTTGCAAAATAATTGTTGCGGACTATTTCGCAGTTAAAAGCAAGTCCCAGTTTAATTGCATAATCAATAGCTTTTTTATTCATCACCGGTAAAGTGCCAGGATGTGCCAGTGAAACGGGGCTTATATTGGTATTGGGGGTACTTCCAAACCTGGTACTATCACCACAAAACAATTTGCTTTTTGTAAGCAACTGCGTATGTACCTCCAGCCCAATCACTGCTTCATATTTTTCAAAAGACGACATGGCTGCGAAGGTATGAAAAGACATTTCCATTTTTGCAGAAGAAAATATAAACAAAACAAAAAGCTGCCCGAAGGCAGCCCGTTTTATCAAAACTAAAACCCGTGAGAATATTTAAGTTATTGGATTATTTAATTGTTTTACAAATTAGCGCTATTAAGCTTCTTCGGAATTTTAACTTCAAAGTTCATCTCAGAATTATTGCGCATAGCCTTAATAGTTAAATTTTGATTTTCTTCCGAATCATTCACTTTGTCCATTATTTCATCAACGCTGTTTACTTTTTCACCATTGAATGATGTAATAATATCATCCTTTTTAAGGCCTGCTTTATCTGCGGGGGAACCTTCTTCAACGTTTAGAATTTTTACACCGCTATTATTTTCTGTGTCTTCAATTTTCAAACCCAGCTTAGGCTTGTTATCATATCTGAATTTAAAAAAGTTATTGTTGTTCATCCCCGGCATGGGCGGCATTTTGAAATTAAAATCGTTGTTCCCCATGCCTGGCCCAAAGTTTTTATAAATAGAAATTTTTTTATTTCCTTTTGTTTCTCCCAATTTTACTTTTACATCTTTCTTTCTCTTATCTCTTGTATAATAAACCTTCACTTCATCGCCTGCTTTATGAGATTTTACAGCATCCATTAAGTCTTCAGGAGAGCTGGTTTCTTTGTCTCCCAGTTTGGTAATAATATCTCCTTTGAGTAAACCCGATTTTTCCGCAGCACTTCCCTTAACTACTTCATTTATTTTTACACCTTCATCTGATTTTTCGGTTAGCACTCCTAAAAAAGTATGTGGAGATGAACTCTCATCGTCATTTTGAAACAAATCAAAATTCATTGACTTATTATCAGGGGTATATAAAAAGTTTTCTGATCTGCGATTCCTTAAATCTCTTTTCATGATAGTTACATCACTATCATGATACTCAGATAAGGGTTTCCCGTTTACGGTAATACTATCGCCATCTACCTGGATGGTCATTTTGTTATCCTTATCGCCATTTTTGCGGATAATGATTTCTTCAGTTTTTTTCTCTTTAGGAGACGGATTTTGGGCCCACAATTGGGTTGTGAAGACACTTCCAACTATTAAGGCAGTCATCAAAAAAATATTCTTTTTCATTGTAAAAGTTTTTAAATACGAAATGTTTAGTAGAACAAAAGTAAAGACTTTTACGGAACTACGAAACCTTTCGCAAATAATTACTTTTGTTTAACAAATGTCTGTGGTTTCAGGCAGGGAAAGTGTATAAACTTTTACGGGTTGCCCGTCTATAATTTCATCCCTGGTAAATTTCATCCCAATTTTTTCCAGCACTTTTATAGAAGCAATGTTCTCAACATGAGCCATGCCGGTTATTACTTTAATCTTCAAATCTCTTAAGCCGTAAATGAGTGTGTATTGTGCTGCTTCTGTTGCATAACCCTTTCCCCATGCGGTTTTCAATAAGCGGTATCCAAGGTCAATTATACCTGTTTCCTTAATATATTTTAAACCGCACCAGCCAATAAATTCATAATCGGCTTTAGTATGTATTGCCCATCTTCCCAGGTTTAACTTGTATTGAGGCAATATAAAGTCTGTGAGAATTTTTTTTGCCTGCTCCTCATTTTCAAGAACAGGTTCATGAACATATTTTACTATTTCCGGGTCGCTGTTTAATTTATAAATAAGCTTTGCATCTGCTTCAGTAAAGCGCCTGAGGAATAAACGTGGGGTTTCAAAAATTACATGCATGTATAAGCAAGCTTTGTAAAAATTAAAGAAGGCTTTTTACTTTTTCAATTACATCATTAAGCTTCGATGCGTCTTGTCCGCCGGCAGTAGCAAGCGTTTTCTGGCCGCCGCCGCCACCTTTAATTAATGGAGCAATATATTCTTTAATAATTTTTGGCGCTTCAAGATTTTTAGAAGCAGCTACAGTATCATCGAGCATTACCGCAACATTTGGTTTGCCATCAATGACTGCAGCCAAAACAATTACATAATTTTTTAATTCAGTTTTTAAAGAGAAACAAATCTTTTTTAAAGCATCAGCATTAGGAACATCAACCAACTGCCCGATAAAATTTATATCCTTAATCTTTTCAACCTTTTGTAACAAATCATTTTTTATTGAAGACAATTGTTTTGCTTCCAGCTTTTCCAATTGTTTTTTTAATTCATTATTTTCTGTGATAAAATTTTCAACTGCTTTATTAATATCTTTTGGGTTTTTAAGGCTTTCACGAATGTGATGCATTGCCGTAAATTCCTTTTGAATATAATCTTCTGCTGCTTTGCCGCTTAAAGCTTCTATCCTGCGGATACCAGCGCCAACAGCAGTTTCAGCAATAATTTTAAAGAAACCTAACTCACCGGTGTTGCCAACGTGAGTACCACCGCAAAGTTCGATTGAATAATCAGCATCCATTTTTACAACGCGAACAGTATCGCCATATTTCTCGCCAAATAAAGCCATGGCGCCGGTTTTTAATGCTTCCTGTTTTGGCATCTGCTGTACAATAACGGGGACGTTTAAACGAACTTTTTCATTAACGAGTGATTCAACTTTTCGTATTTCTTCATCCGTAACTTTTGCAAAATGAGAAAAATCAAAACGTAAATATTCATGATTAACCAAACTTCCTTTTTGTGCAACATGATTGCCTAACACTTTACGTAAAGCTGCATGCATTAAATGTGTAGCACTGTGGTGAACGGCAGTTTTCTTTCTTTTATCGACATCAATTTTTGCTATAACTTTTGTGTCAATATTTGCCGGGAGCTCATTTGTAAAGTGAATGATGAGATCATTTTCTTTCTTTGTATTTACAACCGGAATTTTTTCATCATCAAAAATTAATACACCTGTATCGCCCACCTGGCCGCCACTTTCAGCATAGAAGGGAGTTTTATCCAAAACAATTTGATACAATTCTTTTCCCTGTGATTTTGTTTTGCGGTATTTTAAAACTTTGCCTTTTGTTTCATAAGTATCATAGCCAACAAATTTTGATCCTTCGGCATTGCTTAGGATTATCCAATCTTCTGTATCAACAACAGATGCGGCACGGGAACGGGTTTTTTGTTGAAGCATTTCTGTATTAAAACCCACTTCATCAACTGAAAATCCGATACCGCCAAACTTTGTTTCTGAAGCAATTAGTTTTGTTAGATCAAGAGGAAATCCATATGTGTCGAATAGTTCAAATAATAATTTTCCATCGAGGATAATATTGTAGGAGCTACTTTTTTCTATTATGCCTTGTTCAATTTTTACAATCAAAGAATCTCTTTCTTTTTTGAATTGTTCATCAAGCCTTTTAAGACCTTTGTCTAACGTTCTCAAAAAAGCATCTTCTTCTTCTTTAATTACTCGTGCAACAAAATCTTGCTGCTTGAAAAGTTCCGGAAACACATTTTTAAATTCTTTCGCTATCACCGGGACCAATTGATACAAAAGTGGTTCCCTATAGTAAAAAAACGAATAATAATAACGAACTGCTCTTCTCAAAATTCTTCTAATTACATAACCGGCACCTATATTGCTTGGCAACTGCCCATCTGCGATGGTAAAGCTAATAGCACGTATATGATCTGCAATAACTCGAAACGCGATCCCTTCCTGCAAATAAGACTGGTAAGGTTTGTTAGTAATATGTTCAATTGCTTCAATCGTTCCCGAGAAAATATCCGTATCGTAATTGCTTTGTTTATTTTGTATAACTCTTACCAATCTTTCAAAACCCATTCCGGTATCTACGTGCTTTGCGGGTAATGGTTCAAGGCTTCCGTCTTTCCTGCGGTTGTATTGAATGAACACCACATTCCAAATTTCTATTACCTGCGGGTGGTCATTATTTACTAAAGATTTTCCGTCTGTTTTTTTTCTCTCTTCATCCGTTCTTGAATCAATATGAATTTCTGTACATGGCCCGCAAGGCCCGCTATCGCCCATCTCCCAGAAATTATCTTTTTTCTTTCCCATGATGATCCGGTCTTCAGCTATCCACTTTTTCCAAAAAGAAATGGCTTCTTCATCTTTTGGTAAACCCTCTTTTGCATCACCCTCAAACACGGTAACGTATAAACGCTGTTTATCAATTTTATAAACCTCAGTAAGTAATTCCCAGGCCCATGCAATCGCTTCTTCTTTAAAATACGGTGCAGGATTTTCGGTTGAATTTCCAAAGCTCCAGTTGCCCAGCATTTCAAACATAGTGTGGTGATAGGTATCCACACCTACTTCTTCCAGGTCGTTATGTTTACCGCTGACGCGTAAACATTTTTGCGTATCAGCAACCCTTGTGTAAGAAGGTTTTTTATTTCCCAGGAAATAATCTTTGAATTGATTCATTCCTGCATTGGTAAATAATAAGGTAGGATCGTCTTTTATAACAATGGGAGCAGAAGGGACAATTGTATGTCCTTTCGATTTAAAAAAATCAAAAAAATGTTGTCGTATTTCTGCGCTCTGCATCATGCTCTCGTGAATTTTAAGATTAATTTGTAGGTATTATGAACTTACCTTTGCGTGTTATAAAATTTAAGATGGCAAAGGTATTTCGTTTGTGCCATTAGATAAAACATTGATTGCAGTAAATATATTTTCCTGTTTTTAATAAGAGATGAAAAAAATTAAGTACTACTATAATACAAATACATTACGCTACGAAAAACTCGTGACTCCTTTGCGGGTAAAGTTGCTACGTTTTTTTGGCTTTATTGCAGCGGCAATAGTTACTGCTTTTATTCTTGTTGTACTTGCATTCCGTTTTATTCCTTCGCCACAAGCTAAGCTTGCCGAATGGAAATATGAAAAGCTGGAAAAAAAATTTGAGGTGCTCGCATCGCAGGCACAAACGCTGCAACAGCAAATGGCATCGCTTGAAAAAAGAGATAACCAGGTGTACAGGTCAATCTTTGAGGCTAATCCGTTACCCGATAGCGCCCGTGCAAAACTAACTGAGCAAAATAATGAAATTCAAAAAATAGAAGCGATAAATGACGAGCAGTTGGGAAGTGAATTAGCAAAAACGCTTAATAATATCAGCGCAAGGGTTAATTACCAGTTTGCAAGTTATAATGAGATAGAAAATCTTATCAAAAATCAGGGACAAAAACTGGCTTCTATTCCTGCAATTCAACCGGTAAGCAACCGCGATTTAGATAGAATAGCATCGGGGTTTGGCATGAGAATTGACCCTGTATACGGAACTCCAAAAATGCATAAAGGGCTTGATTTTACTGCTCCACAGGGCACACCTGTTTACGCCACCGGTAATGGAACGGTGAAAGTTGCAGGGCAAACGGGGGATGGTTTTGGTAATCATGTGGTAATAAATCATGGTTACGGTTATGAAACTTTATACGGGCACATGTATAAAGTGAAAGTAAAAGTTGGAGAAAAAGTAGAAAGAGGCGAAGTGATAGGATGGGTAGGAAGTACAGGAAAAAGTACCGGTCCGCATTGCCATTATGAAGTTCACATAAACAGGCAGGAGGTTGACCCGGTTTATTTTTTTTATAACGATCTTACACCAGAGCAATTTGACCGAATATTAAAAATAGCTTCTACAGGAAGTGCAAAAAGTCTTGACTAATGGCGCTGTCACAAATAACATTTGAATTTGAAAACGGTTCTCAAAAAAAGGAGGAGGAGAATAAAAATATTGTGCCACAAACTTTAGTTCCGCAAAAGTCAAAGAGAGGCAGAAAAAGTTTAAAAGACATGGGCATTGATGCTGATCTTATAGAAATTCCTGAAGATGAAATTCTTTTTAAAAAGCAATATTATTCTATTGGAGACGTAGCCGCAATGTTTAAAGAAAATACTTCTTTAATAAGATATTGGGAAAATGAATTTTCTATTTTAAAGCCAAAGAAAAATAAAAAAGGCGACCGCTTTTTCAGGCCGGAAGATGTAAAAAATCTTAAAATGATTTATCATTTGCTTCGCGAAAGAAAATATACCATTAACGGAGCTAAAGAATTTTTAAAAAATAATAAAGCAGCCGGTGAGAAGCATGAAATGATTGGATCGTTACAAAAAATAAAATCTTTTTTACTGGAACTGAAAAACAATTTATAAAGCTAATGAGGAACTTACTGCTAACTTTTATTATTGTAGTTGCTTTAAATTTTGTCCATGGGGTTAAGGCTCAGGCACAACAACAGTATGTTGTACTTGCAGATTCGTCAGGAGATAATGCGAAAATGCTAAGGGGTATCATTGGTAAAAATGATTTAACCGGTGATACTGCATTTAACAAGTGGTACACAGAAAGCCAAAGAATTTATCCCCGCCCTGATACAGCGTTAGTGAATGCATTTAGAAATAATAAAGACAAAATATATTTTCTTTTTTTCGGTGGCACCTGGTGCGAAGACACTCATTTTATTTTACCTAAATTTTATAAAGTGCAGGAAGCATCAGCGTTTCCGGATGATCACATAACGGTTTACGCCGTTGACAGGAAAAAAAATGTAAATGGAAACCTGGCCCATGCGATGAATATAACCAGAACACCCACCATTGTTGTTACGAAAGACGGCAAAGAAATAGGACGATTAGTTGAATATGGAAAAACAGGCCATTGGGATACAGAACTAGCCGCGATAATTAATCAATAAATGTTTTAAAAATTTAGCTTACAATTTTTACCGAAGTTGGAGCGGCAGGTTTTATGTCGTGTTTTTCATGGAGCTTTCTAATATCTACATTTATATCCTGTCTCAACTGATTCAGATCATCAACCGGCAAAGCAAACTTTGTAAAATAAATTATTAAAATTATTGCATTGTCATTATTTATTTCCTGCAGATAGACAGAATACGAGTCAACTTTTTCTTTCTTCAATGAAAGAATTTCTTTGATGCCTGTAATAACTTTTTCAAGCTCGTCCGAAGAGGTGTGCGGTGACAGATAAGTCCTGATTTCGTTTCTCACCAAATCCCGCATACTCCAGTTGTCAAGAATGCTATCTACCATTTGTTTATTGGGCACAGTAACCATCGATTTTTCAACAGTGCGTAAGCGTGTGCTTCTAAGCCCGATTCGCTCAACCGTTCCTGAAAAATTATTCACTTTTACCAGGTCGCCGGCTTGAAAAGGTTTATCAAAAAAAATGATAAAAGAAGCAATAAGATTTTCGAGACTTTCCCTGGCCGAAAGTGCAAGAGCAGCGCCTACAATACTTAATCCCGTGAGCAGGTTTCCAATGTTTAACCCAAAAGAAACTTTAAGAACAAAAACAAAGCCGATAATTATTATTACAACTCTTATTAAGTCTTTAAAGAAAAACAGGAGTTGATGTTCTCCTGGCGTAGTTCCAGTAAGTGATTTGCTTTTTATTAGCAAAACCAGAAAATCCATGAAGCGGATTATCAGTGATACGAAACTTATTATAATAATCGCGGAAGCAATGCCTTCAACAATATCCTGGCTGGTAACTTTGTGAATAGAAAACAGAAATGCCTGCGGAAAATTGAGGCGGTCGATTGCGGCAATGCTTATAAGAAGAAACAACAGTCTTTCAATTGGTGCAATAACGAGGCTGTCAAATCTTAGCTTATCTAATCTTCCCGCATTCTTTTGTTTCACTAATTTAAAAAGCAAAGAAGCAGCATACTTTGAAATTATTCTCTTTAATACAAATGCAATAAGTATAATGAGGCAAACAATTATGTAGCTGCGGAGTGAATTATCAAAATAAACCTGGTCAAGAAATTTCATAATGCAATTTAAAACAAGTCCTCAACCTATTGCAGGGAATAAATTCTGAGCTGCTGATTTTTGAGAACGTAAATCTTATGGTTGCTTACTTTTATTGAATTATTATTTTGCAGTTCCGGAGAAAGAATATATTTTTTTGCATCAGGGAATGGCGGACTATAACGATACAGATTTTCTTCATCGAACCCATAAATTTGTTTGTCAATTACCGTTATATCTGTCCAATGCAAAAAAGGTAATTTACTTTTAAAGCTTCCGTAATAATCAAAAATGTATAAGCCTTTTTCGGGGTCGTATAAATAAACAAAGCCATTACTGTCAATAATTTTCTGAGGACTGGGAACTGAATCGAATAACAACCGGAAGTCGACTGTTTCAAAAAGTTTATTACCGCTGTCATCAAGCTTTTTTAATTTATTATCCTGTTCATCATACAGCCAGATGTTATTATCGTAAGAAGTGGTTAATGCGTTTACCTGGAAAATATTTTGCTTACGAAGATTGATGCTGGACAGCACATTCAGGTATTTATCAAGCAAAACAATTGTTGAATAATTTTTGTAAAATAGAATTGCTTTCCATGGATTTTGGGCTTCTACATAGCTAAGTTTTCCAAATTTGGTAACCTGGTTAAATACGCCAATTGAATCGCCTTGTTCATCGTATTTTTTCAGTTGGTTATCGGTATTAATAATATAAAGTTCTCCAAGATTATCAACGGTAAAAGAAGCAATCGGGTATTCGATTTTTTTTAAAAAGCGAAAAAGAGAATCATCCTGTGCGCTGGCTGTAATTGTGGTAAATGAAAATAAAGGGAGGATAAAAAAACGTAAATATTTTTGTAAGAAATAGTTCATAATTTATGATATTTCAACTCAGTATTGTTTCCGTCGAACACAGCATAGCTGTTATATTTAATCCAATCGCCAAGATTTATATACCTGCTTGTTTCGTTCAGTTTATAATCAAGCGCAAAATGCCGGTGGCCAAAAATAAAAAAATCATAATGCTTTTTTGTAAGCATTTCTTTACAGAATATAATGAGCCATTCTTTATCTTCTCCTAAAAATTGCTCATCAGTTTTTCCGGTTGCTGCCCTGCTTTTGCGGCTCATGTAATCTGCAACTCCAATGCCTGTAGCGGGGTGTAACGCACCGAAAAGTTTTTGTGATAATTTATTTCTAAAAATTTTTTTCATGAATTTATATCGGTGATCTCCGGGTCCAAGCCCATCACCGTGCCCAACTAAAAATTTTTTTCCATTAAAATCAAATTCCTGTGGTTCATGAAAAACTTCTATGCCAAGCTCATCTTCAAAATATCCGTTCATCCACATGTCATGATTGCCAACAAAAAATTTAATAATGATGCCACTGTCTGTAAGTTCAGCCAGCTTCCCTAAAATTCTTACGAATCCTTTTGGAACTACTCTTTTATATTCATACCAAAAGTCGAACAGGTCGCCAAGAATGAATATGTGGGAAGCATCATTTTTTATTTCATCAAGGAATTGAACGATTCGCTTTTCTCTAATCAAACTACTTGCATGGTCGGGAGCACCCAGGTGAAAATCAGAAAGGAAATATATTTTTTTAAGCGAATCAGTCATGCGAAAATTTGAATCTGCAAATATTTATTTTGCCTGCTCATCAATCAAAAATAGGTAAACTTCTTTAGGGCCATGAACACCAACAACAAGCGTTTTTTCAATATCAGCCGTGCGGCTCGGGCCTGCGGCAAAAGTTATAAAAGAAGGGAAAGAATTACCATACTTTGTTTTTAATAATTTAAGAGCATCCCGTGTATCGTAAACAAGCTGGTTAATGTACGCAATGCAAATGTGAACGGGGGCATACGCACTAACGGTACGGCCGCTTTGCTGTGCCGAAGTCATTACTATTGAACCGGTACGTGCGATAAGGTATTCGCATGTTGTAATGGAAACATCGCAATCCGCCAATGTTGATTGGTTGAGTTTAGGAAGCTTCCCGTCATTAAGTATTTTTACCAAGCTATCTTCTTTGCAAAAAATATTTGTCCATTTTTTTTCTGAAAGCAATTTTTGCAACTGATGCTTCATGTCAGCTTCGCTTACGCAAAAAGCAAACTTGCCCAACAGCTTTGTAAACTCTTCTGCAAACGTTATTTCAAGATCTTCCTTTTGTTGTGGAAAAACAGAAGTTGTTCCCTCGCTTTTTGGGAAAGGTAAAGGCACTGGGTTAGTCAGTGCCTCTCTTATTTTTTTTAAAATTTTTTCTTTAGAAGAAGAAACCCTCATCTCATTATCATTTTTAAGAAATTACTCCGGGAATTGGCGGATCTATAATTGCTTCCTTCGGATTATCAACAAAGTCAAGTGCTTTCTTTTCTTCATACGGGCGCTTGCCTATTAAAGCTTCCACGTCACTTTGAAAAAGAACTTCTCTTTTCAACAACGCCTGTGCAAGAATTTCAACTTCGTTCTTTCTTTCCGTTAGTAATTCTTTTGTTCTTATAAATGCCTTTTCTACTAATTTTCTTACTTCCTCATCAATCATTTTACCGGTTTCTTCGCTAAAAGGTTTTGTAAATGTATTATCCTGTGCCGGGTCGTAAAAGCTAACGTTACCAACTTTATCATTCATTCCATAAACCGTTACCATCGCGTAGGCCATTTTGGTAATCTGTTGCAGATCGTTACTTGCACCTGTTGATATTTTCCCGAAGAAAATAGTTTCAGCAGCTCTGCCTCCCAATGTCATACAAATCTGGTCAAGTAGTTGATCAGTATTATAAAGATATTGTTCTTTAGGAGTGTATTGCGCATAACCCAAAGCTGCAGTACCTCTTGGCACAATTGTAACTTTTAGTAACGGGTAGGCATGTTCGAGAAACCAACCGCAAATAGCATGGCCCGCTTCGTGATAGGCAATAATTTCTTTTTCTTCCGGTAATATTATTTTGTTCTTCTTTTCCAGTCCACCAATTACCCTGTCGATAGCATCCTGGAAATCGCTCATATCAACTGCATCTTTGTTTTTACGTGCTGCAATTAATGCGGCTTCGTTACAAACGTTAGCGATATCAGCACCTGCAAAGCCAGGAGTTTGCTCAGCTAATTTATGTACGTCGAGAGTTTGAGAAATCTTTATCGGTAATAAGTGAACTTTAAAAATAGCTTCACGTCCAACCAAATCAGGGCGATCGATAGTTATTTGCCTGTCAAACCTTCCCGGCCTTAATAATGCATTATCCAACACATCAGGACGGTTAGTGGCTGCCAAAATTATAATACCAAGGTCGGTTCCAAAACCATCCATTTCAACGAGCAATTGATTGAGTGTATTTTCTCTTTCATCGTTGCTCATCATCATATTTTTTCCTCTTGCACGGCCAATAGCATCTATCTCATCAATAAATATAATACATGGAGCTTTTTCTCTTGCTTGTTTAAAAAGATCGCGGACACGGCTTGCACCTACGCCCACAAACATTTCAACAAAATCACTACCACTCAAACTGAAAAAAGGAACCTGTGCTTCACCAGCCATAGCTTTAGCCAACAAAGTTTTACCGGTTCCGGGAGGGCCGATTAATAAAGCCCCTTTAGGAATTTTTCCGCCAAGTGCGGTATATTTTTTCGGTGTTTTTAAGAAGTCAACTATTTCCATTACTTCCACTTTGGCCTCATCCAGGCCTGCAACGTCTCCAAAATTAATATTCACTCTTGCACCTTTATCAAAAAGAGTTGCTTTTGATTTACCAATATTGAAAATACCACCGGGGCCACCTCCGCCGCCACCGGCGCCTACTTTACGCATCATCATAATAAATAGTAAACCTATAAGCAAAATCGGCAACAGCGTACTTACTATCTGTCCGAATAATTCACCCTCATCTCCGGGCCTATCGGCTACTTGTTTTACATTAGGATTTTCCTTATAAAACTGGAGCATCGTATTGGCAAAAGTTTCATCTTTTATAATGCCAAAATATGCCTGTGGTTCCGGCATTTTTTTTACAGCATCGTAATCGGCTCCGAAAACCTTTCTGTAAAAATCAGGGTTATTGTTGATTGCCTGAGGATTGATAGATACTCTTACAATTTTTTTGTTGCCTACTGTTTTTATCTGGTCAACATCACCTTGCTTAAGCATGGCAAAAAATTGAGTATTGTCAATCTCAACCCCGCTGCTTGAATTATTATGATAGAGATTATATCCAATTATAGCGGCGAAAATTATTCCGTAAACCCAGTAAATGCTAAGCCTTGGACGTTTTTTTGGATCATCTTCAGTACCCTTATTATTGTTTAAAGGATTTAACCTTTTTGGGACTATTTTCTTTTTCTGTTCTTCAGTTGCCATATATTCTTGCCTCGCAATATTTTATTTTTGTTACCCGCATTACACAGGATTTTTTTCATTATAAGACGAATGTCTTGATTTATTATTTTATTATTTAATAATAGCTTGCTGATTTATTAATGCTCCATTGACGAAGCATCGCTCCACATTTCTTCCAGTTTATAAAATTTCCTTGGCTCTGCCAGCATAATGTGAACCACAGCATTTACATAATCTATTAAAATCCATTGTTCACCTTGCCTTCCTTCATGCTTGTAAGGTAATTCCCCACATTTCTTTTTAACTTCCATTTCTACAGAATCTGCAATAGCTTTGAGCTGTATATTATTAGACGCTTCACAAATAATAAAAAAATCAGAAACTGCTTCGGGTATTTTTTTCAAATCAAGGCTAATTATTTTTTCGCCCTTTTTTTCCTGGATGGCATGTATAATGGTCTTGAAGATTTTGCTATTTCTTGTTAATCTTGTAAGAGCAGGCTTTTTCCTGGAAGCCAATACGGTTAAATTATTCAAACGTTGTTCATTTTAAGTAAATTCTAAGCACCTCGTGTACATAGAAAATAATTTTATTAGGGTAGATTGCAGTTTTTTAAGCCTTTATCAGCCCTTTTTTATCAAAAATACTAATTCTTTATTAATAGTCTTTTAATGCCAGCCACATCAAAAAAAATGATTATTCTTGAGAAGGTGGATAGTACCAACAACTATGCCATGGCATTGGTTCAAAAAGCAGAAGCAATAAGTGGCCAGGGTGTATTTGCCATGGAGCAAACGGCTGGCAGAGGGAGAAGGGGGAAAACCTGGAAAAGCCAGGGCGGTGAAAATGTGATACTAACTATTAATAACCAAATGCACTGGCTCCGTGTTCAGCAACAATTTCAATTAAGTGTCGCAGTGGCTCTCGGGTGTTTCGATCTTCTTTCAGAATATATTAAAGAAAATATAAAAATAAAATGGCCTAATGATATTTTCGTTAATGACAGGAAGGCAGGCGGAATTCTTATAGAGAACGTAATTAAGGGTAATTTATGGCAGTGGGCTGTAATTGGTATCGGCCTTAATATTAACCAGGAAAATTTCGACAGGGGAATAAAAGCGATTTCCTTAAAACAAGTAACCGGTATAAATTATGACGTTGTTGAACTTGCACACGAACTTATACAGACTGTAACAAGCCGGATTAGTCAGTTAGAATCGGGAAAATTCACCAGCTTACTTTCTCAATACAATGAAAATTTATTTTGCCGTAATAAAGTGGTGAAACTTAAAAAAGACAATATTGTTTTTGAAACACAAATTAAAAAAATTTCATCCACGGGAGAACTCATTACTAAAGATGTTGTTGAAAGGAGATTTAGATTTGATGAAGTACAATGGCAGGGAGTTTAATAAAACAATTGAACCCGTACGGAGAATTTTGTCTCCGGAAAAGCGCCTTCGATTATTAAAAATCTTCATTAAAAAACGTGCAAATAATCGCAATCCATGGCCTCTGAAAACCGAGAGAAAATCGTTTGCTGATTTTGCATTAATTTCACCACTCAATTTTATAAAAAAATAGTAAATATTTTATGGCGAAAGCGATAAGAATGCCTCTTTTAAGTGATACAATGACCGAGGGGAAAATTATTCAATGGAATAAAAAAGTTGGTGACAAAGTAAAGAGCGATGATACGATTGCTGAAGTGGAAACTGACAAGGCAACAATGGATGTTGTAGGTTACGAAGAAGGCACGCTTTTATATATTGGAGTAAAAACGGGTGAGGCGGCAAAAGTAAACGACATTATTGCCATCGTTGGGAAAGAAGGTGAAGATTATAAGTCCCTTTTGGAAAGCGACGGAGATAATTCGGATAAAAAGAAAAAAGAACCGGTAAAAAAGGAATCCGAACAAAAACCTAAAGAGGAGCAAAAAGAAAAAGCCGTCGAAATTAAAGCTGTTGCTGAATTGCCTAAGGATGCAAAAGTAATACGCATGCCCCTTTTAAGTGATACAATGACCGAGGGGAAAATAGTTCAATGGAATAAAAAAGTAGGTGATAAAGTAAAAAGTGACGATTCAATTGCTGAAGTTGAAACTGATAAGGCAACCATGGATGTTGTAGGTTATGAAGAAGGAACTCTTTTATATATTGGCGTTGAAGCAGGGCAAGCCGCTAAAGTAAATGAAATTATTGCTATAGTTGGAAAAGAGGGAACTGACGTAAGCGCTTACGTAAATGCTGAAAAAAATAAAAGTGCTGAAACTCCCGCAAATAAGCCACAAGCAGAAAAACAATCGGAAGAAATTTCCGGAAGCACTATTGATAAAAATGAAGGAAAGGTTGAAAATATAGAATCATCCTCAGAAGGCGGAAGAGTAAAAGCATCCCCGCTTGCAAAAAAATTAGCTGCTGATAAAGGAATAGATATTTCTAAAATTCAAGGCAGTGGCGATGGCGGAAGGATAGTTAAAAAAGATGTGGATGCCTACAAACCTGCACCAGCACAAGCTAAAGAAGAAGGGAAAAAGGAAGCGGATTTGAAACCTGTTCAGCCTTTTGAACAAACAGGTAAAGAAAGCTATGAAGATATTCCCAATACGCAAATGCGTAAAACTATTGCAAGAAGATTGGGAGAAAGCATGTTTAATGCGCCTCATTTTTACCTGACCATGGAAATTAACATGGATAATGCAATGAGCTCACGGGTAGCCATAAACGAAATTAGCCCGGTAAAAATTTCTTTTAACGATATGGTTATAAAAGCCTGTGCTATGGCGCTAAGGCAGCATCCTGCCGTTAATAGCAGTTGGATGGGTGATTTCATCAGGCAAAATAAACATATACATATAGGATCAGCTGTTGCGATGCCCGATGGATTGATCGTTCCGGTAATACGCTTTGCAGATCAGAAATCATTATCTCAAATTGCCTCGGATGCAAAAGGCTTGTATGATAAGGCAAGAAATAAAAAATTGCAGCCGGAAGAATTTAGTGGAAATACATTTACTATTTCTAATCTTGGGATGATGGATATTGAAGATTTTACTGCTATTATAAATCCGCCAGACAGCGCTATACTTGCTGTAGGCCGCATAAAAGAAATTGTTGTTAAAAAGGCTGACGGATTTGGCGTGACTAATGTAATGAAAGTTACTTTAAGCTGCGATCACCGTAGCGTAGACGGCGCTGTGGGGGCTGCTTTCCTTCAAACTTTCAAAAAGTTTATGGAGAATCCTGTAACGATGTTAGTATAAAATAATACAGGAATCAATTATAGTTGCGCAAAATTGCCTTTGAAAAATTCACTAAATTTAGTGAGTGAATAAAACACTGCAATCAACACTGCAATTACTGCGTTTTCATTTCTCATTTTTTTTAATGCCGGTTTATTTCTTTGCATTAAGCCAGGTTAATCATATTAACTGGTACAGTGCAGCATTAGTATTCGTAATACTTCATTTGCTGGTGTATCCCGCAAGCAATGGTTACAATAGTTATATGGACAGGGATACATCCCCGGTAGGTGGCATAAAAAATCCCCTTCAGCCAACCAAACAATTATTTATTGTTACTGTTTGTATGGATATAACGGCTGTGGTTTTAAGTTTCTTTGTTTCGGGGTTATTTGCTATAGGAATTCTTTTGTACATCCTGGCATCGAGAGCATACAGTTATAGAAAGATTCGCTTAAAAAAATATCCCGTTACCGGTTATTTGACTGTTATCATTTTCCAGGGAGCGGTAACTTTTTTTTTGGTGTATCATGGCGCGGATAGCAACCACGCAACAAATGTCCCCGTTATTTCTATGGTGGCATCAAGCTTACTGATAGGTGGTTTTTACCCGCTTACTCAAATCTATCAACATGAGGAAGATGTAAATGATGGCGTGAAAACAATTAGCTATAAATTGGGTTATAAAGGAACATTTATTTTTACTGGCATCATATATGCGTTTGCTTTTTGTGCGCTTGGTTTGCAATTTTTTTTAAATCTAGAATGGACGAGATTTTTCATTCTGCAAATCTTTATGATACCGGTGCTTGTATATTTTTTCATATGGTTTAGAAAAGTTTTAAAAAATAATAGCGAAGCTGATTTTAAAAACACAATGCAGATGAATGTTTTAGCTTCCATATGTACTAATCTTGGTTTTATAACGATTTTAATATTACATCTTATTGAGTAAAATAATTTCCATAGCTACATCGGTTCCTTCTTACAGGCACGATCAAAAGAACATTTTATCTTTTATGCAGAATGTGTATGCTATGGATGAAGCGGATAAACGCAAACTCAAATTTTTATATAATCAAAGCGCTATTGAAACAAGATATTCTGTATTACCGGATTATAGTTTAAACGCTGGTGAATGGCAATTTTATCCCGCTACCGAAAACCTGGAACCCTTTCCAAATGTTGAGCTGCGGATGAAATGGTTTAATAAAACTGCGCCTGCTCTTGCCGTAAACGCTGTTGAAAAATGCGTTGAAAATAAAATAGCCAAAGAAGAAATAACCCATTTAATTACCGTGAGCTGTACCGGTTTAAGTGCGCCAGGTCTTGATTTGCAGGTGATAGAAGCAATGAATTTATCACCCAATATTTTCAGAACGTCTGTAAATTTTATGGGATGTTATGCCGCGATACATGGCCTTAAATTGGCCGATGCATTTTGTAACCAGGATAAAAATGCCAGGGTGCTGGTTGTTTGTACAGAGCTGTGCACATTGCACTTCCAAAAAGAAAATACAACAGATAATATTGCATCCAGCCTCTTGTTTGGAGACGGAAGCGCCGCGGTATTGGTTACCCATAATACTTATAAAGATGAAGGATTAAGAATAAATAATTTTTACAGCGAAGTGGCTTTTAAAGGAAAGAAAGATATGAGTTGGGAACTTTCTTCTTCAGGTTTTTTGATGACCTTATCGGGATATGTGCCGGATCTTATCGAAGAAGATTTTAATAAGCTTCTTACCAATGCTTTGGAAAATGCTGATTGCAATAAAGAAGATATTTCTCACTGGTGTATTCATCCCGGTGGTAAAAGAATTCTTACTTCCATTGAAAAAAGCATTGATATAAAAACAGAAGACCTGCAATACTCTTATAATGTTTTGAAAAATTATGGTAACATGTCTTCACCAACCATTTTATTTGTATTAAAAGAAATAATGGAATCTCTGAAAGAGAAAAAAGAAAAGAAAGCAAATATTTTTGGTGCCGCATTTGGACCCGGTCTTACGTTGGAGACATTTATTTTATCTGATGATTGATTACAGCCATCGTTCATACAAAAAAGAATTGCTTGATAGTAGCGCCATTCCTTTTAAGGATATAGCTGAAAATATGAGAGAGCTTGATTTAATTAATGCTCATCTTGGCGGCCATGCAATAACTGTAAAAGGATTTCAAAAGCTCATGGGTAACAATAAAAAAATTTCTGCCTGCGAAATAGGCTGCGGTGGCGGTGATAATATAAATGCACTTGCTGCATTTTGCATAAAAAATAAAATTGAAGCAACATTCACCGGAATTGATATTAATGCGGATTGTATCGTTTTTGCAAAAGAAAAATCAACCTATAAAAATGTAAATTTTATAGTATCCGATTACATGCTTTTTAATTTCGGGAATAATAAACCCGATATAATTTTTTCTTCACTTTTCTGTCATCATTTCACCGATGATGAACTCGTGGAAATGCTTCAATGGATGAAGACAAATTCAACAACGGGATTTTTTATTAATGATTTACACCGGCATCCACTGGCTTACCATTCTATAAAATATATTACAAAGCTTTTTTCTAAATCCTTTCTTGTAAAAAATGATGCGCCGCTGTCGGTACTCAGAGGATTTAAAAAAACAGAATGGAAAAATATTTTTGAAAAAGCTGGAATTACCAACTATCATATTCAATGGAAATGGGCATTTAGGTATTTAATAACCGTTCTTCACCAGGAAGGGGAAAAATAATTCGTTAATAAATTGGCCGAGTTTAACACAAATAAAAGTCTACATTCCGGTTCAAAGAAATTTGATGTAGGTATTGTTGGCGGCGGACTTGCCGGGCTTTCTCTTTCAACATTGTTAGCTAAAAATAATTGTAAAGTAATTTTATTTGAGAAGGAAAAATATCCTTTTCATCGGGTGTGCGGCGAATACATTAGTCTTGAAAGCTGGAAGTTTATTGAAAGCTTAGGCCTCAATCTTTCAGAACTTAATTTGCCTATTATAAAAAAATTAATTGTTTCTTCTCCTAACGGAACGTCCATACACGCAAACCTTGATTTAGGCGGTTTCGGCATAAGCCGTTTTTTTATAGATAATGAATTAAAAAAAATAGCCCTTGAAAATGGTGTACTTGTTTTGGATGAAACAAAAGTGAGTGACGTTACTTTTAGCGATGAGTTTTTTAATATTAAATATAAAAATGAAACAGCTAATTGTGCTGTTGCTGTCGGCAGTTTTGGTAAGCGAAGCAACCTTGATGTAAAATGGTCGAGGGATTTTATACAAAAAAAACCAGGAAAGCTTAATAATTATATTGGTGTGAAATATCATATTAAAACCTCGTTCCCCTTTGATACGATTGCTTTGCACAATTTTAAAAATGGCTACTGTGGCATTTCGAAAGTGGAAGGAGATGAATATTGCCTATGTTATTTAACCACCGCAAAAAACCTGAAGGATAATAATTCTATCAAAGAAATGGAGCAAAATGTTTTGTATAAAAATCCTTTTCTAAAAAAAATATTTACTGACGCAGAATTTATTTTTAAAGAGCCTGTAACTATCTCTCAAATTAGTTTTGATAGAAAGACACTCGTTGAAAATCATGTTCTAATGATTGGCGATGCAGCCGGAATGATAACACCGCTTTGTGGCAATGGAATGAGCATGGCGCTTCATTCAGCAAAAATTGCGTCAGGAAATATCCTGGCTTTTTTTGGCAGGCAAATTTCAAGAGATCAAATGGAAAATCGATTTGTAGAAAAATGGACTAATACCTTTGAAAAAAGATTAAGAACCGGGCGCACTATACAGAAATTGTTTGGCAAAGAATTTACTACTAACCTTTTTATAAGCATGCTAAAACCTTTCCCGGCTTTACTTAACAAAATCATAAAAGCTACGCATGGGCAAGAGTTTTAGTAATTTTGTAATTCAATGTATCAGCATTCAATCATATTATTTGACGGTGTTTGTAACCTGTGTAATGGTGCTGTGAAGTTTGTTATAAAACGCGATAATAAAAACCAGTTTCTTTTTGCTTCCCTCCAATCAGGTGAAGGAAAACAAATACTGGAAGAACATAATATCCCGGAAAATATAATGAAGTCTTTTTTTCTTGTTGAGAACGGGAAAGTATACGACCGGTCAACGGCAGCTTTAAGAGTCGTAAAAAGACTAACAGGGCTTTGGCCATTATTATATGGCTTCATTATAGTTCCCGCATTTATAAGAGACGGAGTTTATAATTGGATTGCGAAAAACAGGTATCAATGGTTTGGCAAGAAAGATGAATGTATGATTCCAACACCTGAATTAAAAGCAAAATTTTTGAACTAGTAATTTATGCCAAATAAAAAAACACTGGTTTTGGGAGCTTCGGATAACCCTTCACGTTATAGCTATCTCGCAATTAATGCTCTTCAATCCAAAGGTCATGATGTGGCGGCTATTGGTAAACGTCCCGGCACGGTAGCCAAAGTTAAAATCGAAACAACAGCAAAAGACATTGATAACGTGGATACGGTTACATTATATTTAAATCCATCGCACCAAAAGCAATACTACAATTATATATTCTCACTGCATCCAAAACGCATTATATTTAATCCCGGTGCCGAAAACAAAGAACTTTTTACCATGGCTCAGGAAAGAGGGATTCTTCCGAAAGAGGCGTGTACGTTGGTTTTACTAAGCATGGGGCAGTATTAATACCAGTCCATTCGAGTACTTTTTCTCTTATTTTATTGAATTGGAATTTTTTTTTGGTTTCGTATAATTTTTATACCTGTGTGTCGTTTAAATAATTGTCCGATACAACTGAAACCCAAAATTCCAGACTATGAAAACCACATCCAGATTATTTGTGTTGTGCTTGTTACTAAGCTTTTCAATTGACACACATGCCCAGGTAGTTACCTCTTCAAGGCCGGAATTATTTAGTAGTTATTCAAACAACATTGCGGCATCCACTTCGGAGCTTAATAAAGCCTTTACCGGTAAAGTTGGTTCTTCAATTCAATTCAATTTTGCAAATAAATTTTCTTTTAGCGGAATAATACTTTCATCGGTTCAGAAATATAGTAACCTTTCGAGTGTTATAATTCGCTCCCCCTTATTAAAAAATTCATTGCTCTCAGTTTCTAAAAGAATAAATGATGATAATACCATCACTTATGTCGGCCACATTATTAATGAAAAATTTGCTGACGGATATGAATTGGTAAAAGATAATACAGGAAACTACTCTTTTAATAAAATCAAAATGGCAGACCTTATACAGGACTTTTAAATAAGAAAAATCTACCACGCATTTTTTTTGAAGGAACCCTAAATCCCTCGAATATGAAAAAACTATTATTAATATTGATCCCTTTACTCACTTTATTTTCAAGCAAATCCAGTTGCCTCCCAATGTTGAGCAGTTTACCTTCAGCACAGGCTGCTATTTTTCTTGATTTCGATGGTCAGTATGTCCAATCAACATTATGGAATGGCGGTATGCCTTTGGCGTGTGCACCATCAGGATTATCGGATGCACAAATAGTTGAAATATTTAACCGGGTGTCCGAAGACTTCAGGCCTTTTAATCTTGATATAACTACCGATTCAACTAAATTTTTATCCGCCCCTCTTAACCGGCGGGTAAGGATAATTGTAACACCTACGAGTGGATGGTATACTGGAGTTGGGGGAGTGTCGTATACAGGGTCATTTACTTGGGGCGACGATACTCCGGGCTTTGTTTTTCCCGACAGGCTTGGGCCTTATAATACAAAGGATGTGGCAGAATGTTGCACCCACGAAAGCGGGCACACAGTCGGACTTTCGCACCAGGCTAAGTATGATGGGAGTTGCAACTTACTTGCGACATATAATACGGGTGTCGGTACCGGAGAAACCGCATGGGCGCCGGTTATGGGCAATAGCTATTACAGAAATTTCTCAGGATGGTACAATGGTCCAACTCCATACGGATGCGCTGCAGACCAGGACGCTCTTTCAATTATTACCTCTTCAAACGGATTTACTTACCGGGCGGATGACCATAGCGATAACCCAAATGTAAATCCAACATCGATAACGATAAATAATACATTATTTGCTGATAGCGGTATTATCACAACTTCTTCTGATAAAGATGTTTTTAAATTTAATCTTACAGAAGCAGGGCAGCTGCATATTGATGCAAAACCATTTTCCGTTGGGACTAATAATGAAGGGGCGGATCTCGATGTTAAACTAGAGCTACTTAATTCATCTTTGCAGACAATACAGGTATACGACCCCGTTAGTATTTTAAATGCCACGGTTGATACCGCGCTAACTTCTGGAGTGTATTTTTTAGTTGTTGAAGGCGCGAGTAATACAAACACCTCTAACTATGGAAGCTTGGGTTCTTACAATATTTCAGGTACTTTTTCGCCGCTGTTGGTAATGCCTATAAAGCAGGCAACTCTTTCGGGCAAAGCAGATAAAGACAAACATAGTTTTAGCTGGAGTATTGTTACAGACGAACCCGTTAGCAGTTTAACGCTAGAGAGTTCTTCCAATGGCACGGCTTTCACAACGCTTGCAAAATTACCGCAAGGCGTGCAAAGCTTTAGTTATGCGCCGCCGGTAGCCAATAATATTTACTACCGACTTAAAGCGGTATCCGCTACTGATCAGGCAATTTATTCTAATGTGATTTCATTAAAATCAACTGATGCCAATAAATTATTTAAAGTATCAACCATGGTTTACAGCGAAGTTACGGTAAATGCATCCGAAGATTATAGCTACAACCTGGCAGATATGAGTGGAAGAATTATACAAGCGGGTAAAGGAAAATCAGGAATTAATAACATTAATATAAGTAACAACCCTAACGGAATTTATCTTATACAGATAATAAGTAATAATCAAAGACTGACAGAAAGAATTGTAAAACTGTAAGGTAGATTCATGTGTAAGTTAAGGGTCAGCGTTAGGGGCTGGCCCTTTTTGTTTTATATAAGGAGATGGTAATAGCCGTATTTAAAATCATCTTGTTGCTTCATAACAGTGAATGATAAACGACTTCAAAGCTTAGTTAAATAATTTTTACCAAATAATTTTTGCCTGTTTTGTTACAGGAATTTCGGTAATTTTAAAAAACCTTAATTTATGTACTGGAGAAAATTTAATGGAGACATTATTGACCTTCCGATAAAAGGTGCAGTAGAATTAGCCATCCAACGCGAAACAAATGCAGGTTACAGATTAAAAGTTTGTATTGGTACCGACAGCCAGGTAAAAGGCGCTGATACAGAGTTTGCCACCGTAATTGTTTTTCTTCGTGAAGGACATGGAGGATTTATGTTTATACACAACGACAAAACAAAGCTTGTGTACAGCATCAAAGAACGTATGCTGGTTGAAGTTGCAAGAAGTATTGAAATTGCTTATGAGCTTTGCGACTTATTTACCCTGTATGATGTGGACATGGAAGTACATGCCGACATTAATACAAATCCTCATTTTAAAAGTAACGAAGCTTTGCGTGAAGCAATGGGCTACATTCTCGGAATGGGATTTGCTTTTAAAGCCAAGCCCGAGGCTTTTGCAAGCAGCAGCTGTGCCAACAAAATTGTGAACTGATTTCTCTTTTCTTTAATGCTTATTCCGGTGAAAACGGAATAGAAATTTTATCCCCTTTACTTTTTTGAATTGACAAGATTATAATGATCTTCCGGCTTTACTATCGATATTCATTTCATTAATCAAATCTAAAATTTTTGTTCTGCCGGTTTTCTTAACAGAGCTTGTAATGAAATGCTGCGGTAAAAATTGTTGAGTGGTTCTAAGTTTCTCTAAAAACAGTTTTATATTTTTACTCACTACTGATTGTTTTTCTTTATCAGATTTTGTAAAAACAAGGGTAAAAGGAATTTGCCACAACGCAAGTTTTTGTATAAAATCCAAATCCAGTTTTTGAGGAGTATGTCTCGAATCAATCAGCACAAACACATTTGTAAGATTTTCTCTTTTGCGAAGATAATTCTCAATCATTTGCTCCCATCTTCTCCTGCTGCTTTGCGATATTTTTGCAAAACCATAACCCGGTAAATCTACAAGGTACCATTTGGTTTCATTGAATTCGCCGGCTTTTAGTACGCTTGCAATTTCAAAATGATTAATCATTTGTGTTTTGCCGGGCGAGTTAGAAGTTTTTGCAAGTTTATCATTATTGCAAAGCATATTTATAAGCGAAGACTTGCCCACATTGCTTCTTCCAATAAAGGCATATTCAGCTTTATCAGAGGCAGGGCATTTTTCAAAAGAAGGGCTGCTTATGAGATATGTTGCTTTTTTAATGTGCATAAAAACTGCAATATACATTATGTATTATGGGCTTTAAATTTTCTCTTAAAAGATAAAATCTAAAATAAAAGTGAAAGAATAGTTAACCGGGCAGGTTGTAAAATCAAAAAACTATCTTTGAGCCGATGAAAACTTATAGTCATGATGCTATAGTGCCTTTCAAAGACTCCGGCGAAAGCAAGAAAAAGCAAGTAGAAAGCATGTTTGATAAAATTGCTTTTCGTTATGATTTTTTGAACCGGTTTTTGAGTGCAGGTATTGATGTTACGTGGCGCAAAAAGGCAATCAGGGAACTATCGTCATTGCATCCAAAAAATATATTGGATGTTGCAACGGGTACCGGCGATTTTGCAGTTACCAGTTATAAAATATTAAAACCAGAAAAAATTACCGGTATTGACATAAGCGAAGGAATGCTCAATATTGGCAGGAAAAAGATTGAAAATTTGGGTTTACAGCACCAAATTCAGTTGTTAAATGGAGATAGTGAGGCAATTTATTTTGAAGATAGTTCGTTTGATGCTGTGACAGTTGCATTTGGTGTGAGAAATTTTGAAGATCTTGAAAAGGGATTATCTGAAATATACCGGGTTTTAAAGCCCGGCGGAAAGCTGGTAGTTCTAGAATTTTCAAAACCTTCTTCACCAATAATTAAAAGTCTTTACAATTTTTATATGAAATTTATTACTCCAAATATTGGGAAATTGATTTCTAAAAATAATGACGCTTATAAATATTTAAATAACTCCGTTCAAAAATTTCCTGAAAGGGAAAATTTCATTCACATCTTAAAAAAAATAAAATATAGACACAGTTTTTACAAAACATTGAGTTTAGGTATATGCACCATTTATTGCGGCGAAAAATAATTTTACTGGTACTATCTTTTGTGTTTTGTTCTACTGCGTCTATGGCACAGTTACGCGATGTAATTAACCAGGAAGGCCATGATGATAAACCTTATCATTTTGGAATTAATTTAGGCTATAATAAGTCTCATTTTAATTTTACCCACCATCCTATGTTTTTACAATCAGATACTATCATGGATGTTGAAAGCATTAACAGCACGGGCATTAATCTTGCATGGCTCGTTAATCTTCGTATGAGCAATCATTTCGATTTAAGAGTTCATCCGCTGGATCTCACTTTTTCCGAAAAAGCATTTTTATATGCTGAAAATTATTCGACCGATTCTTTGATTGAAAAGAAAGTTCAATCAATAACATTGAGTTTTCCTGTACAAATAAAATTCAGCAGCGATAGAATAGATAATTTTAAAGTTTATACTATTGCGGGCGGCAAATTTGATTATGACCTTGCCAGTAATGCGGGTGCACGAAAAGCAGAAGATTTAATAAAATTAAGGCCTTATGATTTCAGTGTTGAGCTTGGCCTTGGATGCAATATTTACTTTCCATATTTTGTTTTATCGCCGGAAATAAAACTCAGCAGCGGAATCGTAAACCTGCATAGCCGAGATCCATCGCTTCGCTACTCTAATGTAATTGATAAGATTAATTCCAAGATGATTACGTTCTCTCTAACGGTGGAGTAAACGAAACTAATAATCGTACTCTCTTCTGGCAGCATTCCATCTCACGCCAATACCAAAGATGCTGGTATTGCCTGAGCCTATACCGCTGCCAACAGAAGTTTTGCGAAATAAATAGGATGCTTCCACAAAAAGATTTTCCCTTAGTTCATAAGACAATGCAAGCGATGCATTGAATACTTTTATTTTATCTCCGCTTCCTATAAAGAAACCGAAATCCATCGGGCGGGCGGTATATAATTCAAATGGGTTGCTTCCAAAATCTTGTCCTGCAGAATCAAGTCCCTGGTAATAATAAATCATCCTTCCATTTAAATACCATTTGGGGGCTGGCTGATATTTTGCAACACCAATAAACTCCTGGAACCCTGCTCCCAAAGGATGCGCAAGCGGTTGATTGTAATGTGTGTAATTAGCAACAGAATCATTATGCGAATAAGTGAAAGGCCTTACCCTGTTAATTTCCAATTGCAGATCAAGATTCTTAATGGTAAAGGCATCTACATATTTTCCACCGAGCTGGTAACCGAACTTGTTTGCCCAATAACCATTATTTTTTGTAATTTCTTTTAAAATAAATTCATCCAAAAGCAGCTGGCCATAGAACTGAAAATGATGCGCAACATTGGCCTTAAAATCAGCGCCGGCAAAGGCATTATCGGGACTTCCGACGGTTCCTTCAATATGCCTGAGAAAGATAATCGGGTTCAGGTACTCCAAGTCAAAAATATCTTTCCTTCCAAAAACTACACTTTCAAATACGCCAAGATTTAGCCATTTGGTAAGGTTCATGCTCAGGTGATGCATGGCCGCATATTTTCTGCTTAAAAGATTATCCCCGCTATGCGTAAACTGCGGCATCAGTTCCATAAATAAATTCTGGTAATTGAATTTCCAGATTTTTGTATTCAATTTCAAGAACAAATAACTATTACTAAAGTCGCTCAGGAAAAGGCTTCTGTAACCATTGCCAATAAAATTTTTATCATAGCCAAATTGTATGTCAATATATTTTGTTGCATTAAAAGTTATATAACCTCTCGCATCAAAATAATCAACCCCGGTTTTTTTAAAAGTTTTATAGAACCCAACTCCAGGCACCGCATGAAAATCGGTAATACGGTTTTGAACAAACAATGGAGCTCTTTCCTGGTTATCGGTGAGGGTTGTAGAAAATCCAATACGGTTGGCAATTCTGCCTCTTGCCGTTATTCCTCTTTTGTTATAAAAAATATTTTCATTGTTTGATGATTCTTTACTCATTGAATAAGATATTACAGGATTCAATGCAAGAAAAAAATCTTTCACATTCACTTCGAGCAGGTTTGGCTGTGTCGTATAAAAACTTTTAAGAACAGGTTTTTTACTTAAAAAACTTTCTTTTGAACCGGTTACCCATTCTGAATTATCCATAAGAATGCTATGAAGATTATAATCATCAATCTTGGTAAGATTAAGCCCGGCCCATTGATTATTTTCTTCTGTAAGCGAAGTGGAATTTGCAATGCGTGCGCTGTCTAAAAATTCAGCTTCCTGCACAATAGAGCGCCTGCTGTAAGGTTTCAAGGTAGAGAAATTTAAGTCGGTAAAATGTCCTTGCTTAATTTCAAGCCTGTCAATAAACTGGTATTCTTTAGATCCTTCGGGGAGGTAAGTCGTTTGAGCTCTTAAAATGAGCGGGCAAATAAATACGAGTGATGTAATCAGGCTTTTTATAATTTGCATTGGGTTTGGTGCTTTATTATTAAATTTCAAGATATGGAAAATTATCTTTTAAAAAATATATCAATAGTTAACGAAGGTAAGATAGAATTAAAAACTATATACCTCAAAAAAGGCCGTATTGAAAGGATTGACAATTCCTTTAATGTAAAAGAAAAAGTAACTGAAATTAATGGTGATGGAAAACATTTGTTGCCGGGCGCAATAGACGACCAGGTACATTTTCGTGAGCCTGGATTGACACATAAGGCAACAATATATACCGAAAGCAAAGCTGCGGTTGCAGGTGGTGTTACTTCGTTTATGGAAATGCCTAACACTATACCCAACGCACTTACTGAACAATTACTGGAAGAAAAGTACGCTATTGCGAAAGCAACTTCTTTAGCCAACTATTCTTTTTTTATGGGAACCAGCAACAACAATGCCGACGAGGTTTTAAAAATGAATAGAAGAAAAAGAGAAGTATGTGGCGTTAAAATATTTATGGGTTCCAGTACGGGAAATATGTTGGTAGATAATGAGTCGCAATTAAATAAGATATTTGGAGAAAGCGAATTGTTGATAGCCACGCATTGTGAAGATGAAAAAATAATTAAAAAAAATTATCAACGTTTAAAGAATAACAAGCAAATACTTGAACCTGCTGACCATCCAATAATAAGGGATGAGAATGCCTGTTATCAATCTTCTTCTTTTGCAGTGTCACTGGCAAAGAAATATAACAGCCGGCTACATATTTTACACATCTCAACAGAAAAAGAATTAGCGCTTTTTAGAAATGATATTCCATTAAAAGAAAAAATGATTACCGCGGAAGTGTGTGTTCATCATCTTCATTTTACTGCTGACGATTATGAACCGCTCGGTTATTTAATAAAATGTAACCCTGCAATAAAGGATTCAAAAAATAAAACCGCTCTCTGGAAAGCCTTGCTGGATGATCGTTTGGATGTAATTGCAACTGACCATGCACCACATACGTTAGAAGAAAAGGAAGGTCCGTATGAACACGCACATTCAGGGTTGCCGCTCGTGCAACATCCGCTGTTGCTTATGCTTGAGTATTACAAAAAAGATCAAATTTCACTTGAAAAAGTAGTTGAAAAAATGAGCCATGCTGTTGCTGAGTGTTTTAAAATTGAAAACCGGGGCTATATAAGAGAAGGTTATTTTGCGGATGTGGTAATGATTGATCTGAATGAAACAACAACAGTAAAAAAGGAGGGTCTTTTATATAAGTGCGGATGGAGCCCGTTAGAAGGACATATATTTCCTGCCTCTGTAATCCAAACTTTTGTGAACGGGAATTGCGTTTATTTAAACAAGGATAATTATGGAAAGTTTGAGTTTGATGAATCTATAAAAGGAGAAAGGCTTTTATTTAACAGGTAACTAACGTAAAACTATATACGAAATAAAAGTGACCATACATGGAAACAGACAAAACCACGTTAAATGACCTGGCGGTTTTTCAACATGATGAAGAATTTTCAATTTTTCATAAGTTGAATTTTACCCGTACGGTTGGCGGGCGTGAAAAATTGCGACATATTTTTAGTTCATCTCTAAAAGAAATTGTTTCCATTCAAAATGTACAAAAAACATTACAGCTTTTTCTTGAAAAAAAAGATGGGTGGCCATTAACTATAAGTAATGGTTCTGTTTTAATGATTCATAAATTTTACGAAAGCAGCATTGACCAAATTCCCGCCAGGCCTACTGTTTCTACTGCGTATTATTATAAGATATTTCACGCACCTGACTTTTCCCTGGTAAAATATTCAATGGGTCATGCCTTCGATTTTATTAAAGGCATGCAACATATCATTAAAAATTTTATGAAGGATGATGCACCGGAAAACCTGAAAAATATTTTAGAGAAAGCGAACATTTTAATTGAAAAACATCAATTAGATGTTCTTGCTACGAAAGAAAAGGCGAGTGACCTTTCTATGCATGAGATGCTGGCGCTTGCGCATTATATAAGGTATCATTTTAAACAAAATTTATCAGAGCTTATTGAAATTTATTACCAGTTAGATGCGTGGTATGGTATGGCGCTGGCGATTGAAGAATTTAAATTGGTTTTCCCAACTTTTATTGAATCTTCAAAGCCCGATCTTAAAGTAAAAGGGTTGTATCATATATTATTGAATAAGCCGGTGGCGTATGATCTTGATTTGGACGAGAACAGTAATTTTGTTTTCTTAACCGGTGCAAACATGGCCGGCAAAAGCACTTTTATAAAAGCCGTTGGTGGCGCTGTTTTCCTGGCCCATATTGGGATGGGTGTTCCTGCAAAATCGATGGAGCTTTGTTTGTTTGATGGTTTGCTTAGTAATATAAATGTTGTTGACAATGTTGCTAAGGGCGAGAGTTATTTTTATAATGAAGTGCAACGTATAAAAAATACAATTCTTAAAATTAATGATGGGAGAAAATGGCTGATTCTTATTGATGAGTTATTCAAAGGAACTAACGTGCTGGATGCCATGAAATGTAGTACGGTTGTCATTGAAGGGCTTATTAAAATAAAAGGCTCTTTATTTATTCTTTCTACGCATTTGTATGAAATAGCCGAATCTTTAAAAGAGTTTCCAAATATAAAGTTTAAATATTTTGAGACCAATGTTGAAAACGAACAGCTCTCCTTTAATTATAATCTTAAAGATGGCATTAGCAATGACCGGTTGGGGTATTTAATTCTTAAAAGAGAAAAGGTAATTGACCTGCTTGAGAAACTCTGACAGGTTCATTTATTATTTCTTTCCGCTTATTTTCTTTATATAATTTTTTGGCTAATTTCATTTCATGTTAGTCAAAACTTTTGGCAGCGCTGTTTATGGCGTTGAAGCAATTACTATAACGGTTGAAGTAAATGTGAGCAGTGGAAAATTTACTTCTATAGTTGGCCTTGCAGACAATGCTGTAAAGGAAAGCCTGGAGCGAATGGAAAGCGCTATTAAAGCCAATGGCTATCATTTTCCAAGAACAAAAGTGGTTGTTAATCTTGCGCCTGCAGATATCAGGAAGAGTGGTACGGCATTCGATTTGCCAATTGCCATGGGAACACTTGGCGCAAGTGAGCAGTTAGAAAATGCGGAAAAACTTACCGATTATGTAATCATGGGAGAACTTAGTCTAGACGGTACCGTTAGACCCATTAAAGGCGCTTTGCCAATTGCAATACAGGCACGAAAAGAAGGCTTTAAAGGTTTAATTCTTCCAAAAGAAAATGCACGTGAAGCTGCGATGGTCAATAAATTAAATGTGTATGGTGTTGGACACATTAATGAAGTAATTGATTTTTTTATTGATGAAAATTCCATTATACCAACGGTTGTGAATACACGCGAAGAATTTGCGAATGCGCAAAGTGATTTTGAAATTGATTTTTGTGATGTAAAAGGGCAGGAGAATATAAAAAGAGCTTTGGAAATTGCAGCAGCCGGCGGGCATAATGCAATATTAATTGGGCCGCCGGGAGCTGGAAAAACTATGCTGGCAAAGCGTTTGCCAACCATACTTCCACCGCTTACTTTGCAGGAAGCTTTAGAAACAACAAAGATTCATAGCGTTGCCGGTAAACTTCCTGAAAATGCAACACTCATTTCAAAGAGGCCATTTCGGTCTCCGCATCATACCATTTCTGACGTTGCATTAGTTGGCGGCGGCGGCTTGCCGCAACCGGGAGAAATTTCGTTAGCACATAATGGTGTTTTGTTTTTGGATGAATTGCCTGAATTTAAAAGAACTGTTTTAGAAGTGATGCGACAGCCAATGGAAGAAAGGAAAGTTACTATTTCAAGGGCAAAAGTTGCGTTGGATTTTCCGTCAAGCTTTATGCTGATTGCTTCTATGAATCCATGCCCTTGCGGTTATTATAATCATCCCGAAAAAGAATGTACCTGCCCACCCGGAGCTGTTCAAAAATATTTGAATAAAATATCGGGACCATTATTGGACAGGATAGATCTTCATGTAGAAGTAACGCCTGTTGCTTTTAGTGAGCTCTCTTCAAAACAGGAGTTTGAAAAAAGTGAATCTATTCGTGAAAGAGTTATAAAAGCACGGGAGAGACAAGCTGAACGATATAAAGATAATCCCGGCGTTTATTCCAATGCACAAATGAGCAGTAAAATGTTGAAAGAAATTTGTGTGATAACGCAGGCCGGTTCTAATTTGTTGAAAGTTGCTATGGAACGTTTAAATCTTTCAGCGCGTGCTTATGATAGAATTTTAAAAGTAAGCAGGACCATTGCAGATCTTGCAGATAGTAACGACATAAAGCCAGAACACCTTGCAGAGGCCATTCAATACAGAAGTTTGGATAGAGAAGGATGGGCGGGATGATACATTATTAACTCTAAACTCTTTTCCCGAAATTTGCAGATTCAATTTTATTAAATGAAGATATTATTATCATACATAAAGCCCTATAAATGGCTGGTAGTTTTAGCGCTGTTTCTTGCGGCGGTAAACCAGATCTTTTCTCTATTTGCTCCTGCGATTACTGGTCGCATTCTTGATTTATTTGTAAATCATCCACATGTTTTTCCCGATAAGAGCTCAAGGACTGAACATGAATTTTTCTTTGGCAAAGGCCAGTATCATGGTTTATTGTTTTTCCTCTTGCTATTGATAGGCACTGCAATGGTAAGCCGTATTGCTAAAGCCTTCCAGGATTATTTTGGGAATGTACTCATTCAAAAATTTGGCGCCACTATTTTTACAGATGGCCTGAAACATAGCATGATGTTGCCCTACCAGGATTTTGAAGATCAGCGTAGCGGTGAAACATTATCTATCCTTACCAAAGTCCGGGCAGATACAGAAAAATTCATTACTAATTTCATCAATGTTTTTTTTGTAATTATTGTAAGCATTGTTTTCATTTCTATTTATGCGTTCAGGTTGCATTGGGTAATTATGCCGGTGTACACTATAGGTATCGTTTTAATAGCAGTTGTTACAAGTTTACTTAGTAAAAGAATAAAGCTTATTCAAAAAAATATTGTAAACGAAACGAATGCACTGGCAGGTTCTACAACGGAATCTTTACGCAATATTGAACTGGTAAAAAGCCTTGGATTAACTGACCAGGAAGTGAGCAGGTTAAATAATAATACTTTTAAAATTCTGAAGCTTGAATTACGTAAAGTTAAAAGCATCCGTACGATAAGTTTTATACAGGGTACGATGGTTAATTTTTTGCAACAGCTAATTACGTTTACTTTACTATGGCTCATATTTGGAAATGCTATTACGCCGGGTCAATATCTTTCATTGGTATTTTATAGCTTTTTTCTATTTGCACCCATGCAGGAAATCGGCAACATCATTATTTCTTATCGCGAAGCAGAAGCGTCTTTAAATAATTTTCATAACCTGATGTTGAAGGCACCGGAGGTTAAACCTGCTAAACCGGCAGCTATCCGCAACATTGAAGAACTCGAGTTCATCAATGTAAAATTCAAACATCAATCGGCCCAACAACCAGCTTTAAATAATATAAGTTTTGACGTTAAAAAAGGAGAAACTATTGCGTTTGTTGGCCCTTCAGGCTCGGGAAAAACAACTTTGGTAAAGCTTTTGGTTGGCTTATACATTCCCCAGCAAGGCAATATAAAGTATAATAAAATTGATGGAAAAGATATTGACTTTGATGCGCTGAGAACGCAAATAGGTTTTGTAACGCAGGATACACAACTGTTTGCAGGAACTATAAGAGAAAACTTATTGTTTGTAAATCCAACTGCAACCGACGAAGAAGTACTCGATGTGCTTAGAAAAGCATCCTGCAATACTTTGCTTGCCCGTGCAGATAAAGGCCTGGATACTGTAATTGGCGAAGGCGGTGTAAAAGTTTCCGGCGGAGAAAAACAGCGTTTATCCATCGCAAGAGCATTACTTCGTCATCCGCATTTATTAATTTTTGATGAAGCAACCTCTTCACTCGATTCTTTAACAGAAGAAGAAATTACTAATACAATAAAAAATGTTTCTTCTAAAAAAGAACAGATAACTATATTGATTGCCCATAGGTTGAGTACGATTATGCATGCAGATAGAATTTATGTATTGGAAAAAGGAGAAGTAATTGAAACAGGAACACATGAAAACCTGATTGGACAAATGGGATTATATTATGCAATGTGGCGCCAGCAGATAGGCGAAAGGAAAAAAATAGCGGCATCAACACAAACTGTTTTAAATTGAATTATATCTGAACCGGTTTTAATAAGGCTGACCTACTAAATGAATACCTTTGCAACATGACAGAAGAGCAAAAGCCAAAGCCGAATTATTTATGGAGCATGTTTACCATGCGATGCCCGCGGTGCCGCAGAGGTGATATGTTTAAGAACAGTAATCCTTATAAAAAACTAAAGCTTTCTTCTATTTTAGATATGCATGAACGATGCCCTGTCTGCAACCAGAAATTTGACCTGGAACCCGGCTTTTGGTACGGAACAGGTTATGTAAGCTATGCATTGGTAGTGTTATTTTCTGCAATCACTTTCGTTGCCTGGTGGATTATAATAGGCATATCGGCTGATGATAACAGGGTGTTATTCTGGTTGCTTTTTAATGCGGTACTTATAGTGATTTTGCAACCATGGTTTATGCGGTTCAGTCGTGTCGTCTATCTCAACTTCTTTGTAAAGTATAATGAAAACTATGATAAAGAAGAGGGAAAGACTTTTGATTATTGAATCATTTTTCAGCGAATGATCTTTAATGCAATTACAAATTCACCACCTGCACTGCAGTTCCATAGCATAACACTTCGGTAACTCCATTCATCACTTCGTTAGCATCGTATCGTATATTAATTATTGCATTCGCTCCTCTTTCATTGGCGTGCTGAACCATGTGTTGATAGGCTTCTGCTCTTGTTTTTTCACATAAGTCAACATAAATGGAAATAGTTCCTCCGAACAACGTTTGTAATCCGCCTGCAATATTTCCAAAGAGGCTGCGTGATCTAACAGTTATACCGCGGACAATGCCTAAATGCTTTGTTATTTTATATCCTTCAAGCTGGTTGCTGGATGTAATAAGTTGTTCATCTACCATAATTGTATAGTTTTATGCTTCAAATTTAACATACTTTTTCCCGGCGCGATTTATTGCAACGCTTTTGTTTTATAGGTTGTTCGTAATTTGCGCCCTTTGAGTTTTTAATTTAAATTTTATTGAATAAAATGTTACAAACCGCAGAAGACATTCGCTTACTGAATGAAAAGATTAATCATTCCGCTTCGTTTATTGATAAAATTCATGCTGAGATTGGTAAAGTAATTGTTGGCCAAAACCACATGGTGGAGCGTCTTTTAATTGGCCTTTTAAGCAACGGTCATATCTTACTGGAAGGCGTACCCGGCCTCGCCAAAACACTTTCAATAAGATCACTGGCATATACGATTAATGCGCAATTCAGCCGTATTCAGTTTACACCAGATTTGTTACCCGCGGATGTTGTAGGTACCATGATTTATAACCAGCAGAAAAATGAATTCATGGTTCGTAAAGGGCCAATCTTCGCCAACTTTATTCTTGCAGATGAAATAAACAGGGCACCTGCAAAAGTTCAAAGCGCTTTGCTGGAAGCAATGCAGGAAAGACAGGTAACAATCGGCAATCATTCTTACGCATTAGAAGAACCATTTTTAGTTTTAGCAACTCAAAATCCAATTGAGCAGGAAGGCACTTATCCGTTACCCGAAGCGCAGGTGGACAGGTTTATGCTAAAGGTAATTATTGATTATCCAACAAAAACTGAGGAGCAAGCAATTATTCGACAAAATGTGCAGGGTTTAAAACATCCGGACATAAACGCAGTTGTATCAACACATGAAATATTAAATGCAAGAGAGCTGGTAAGGCAGGTTTATATGGATGAGAAAGTAGAACAATATATTGTGGATATTGTATTTGCATCGCGGTTTCCTGAAACGTATAATCTTGCCAAACTGAAACCATTAATTTCTTTTGGTGGCTCGCCAAGAGCCAGTATTAACCTGGCTTTGGCTTCAAAGGCTTATGCATACTTAAACAGGCGTGGCTATGTAATTCCTGAAGATGTAAGAAATATTTGCAAAGATGTTTTAAGGCATCGCATTGGTCTCACGTACGAAGCCGAAGCTGAAAATATAAATGTTGAAATGATCATTACAGAAATATTGAAGATGGTGAACGTACCATGATATTTTATTGATTTAATGAATTAGCAACTTTTTTATAATAATGTAACAATTCAACGATAAACAATTAATCAATTGCTCACCACTGCGGAAATAGTAAAAAAAGTAAAAGAGCTGGAGATCATCAGTAAAAAGATCACCACGCATCTTTTTACAGGTGAGTATCATTCTGCATTTAAAGGAAAAGGAATGAGCTTCAGGGAAGTTCGTGAATATTACCATGGCGATGATGTAAGGTTTATCGACTGGAATGTTAGTGCACGTTATGCTCATCCTTTCACTAAAGTTTTTGAGGAAGAAAGAGAGCTTACGGTAATTCTGCTGGTAGATGTAAGTGCGAGCGCATTGTTTGGCACAGTGCACAGCACCAAAAGAAATCTTATTACCGAGATCGGTGCAGTACTTACTTTTAGCGCAATCAATAACGATGATAAAGTAGGGGTTATTTTTTTCAGCGATAAAATTGAAAAATATATTCCCCCAAAAAAAGGGAAACAGCATGCTTTGTACATTGTAAGGGAACTGCTAACGGCCCAGCCTAAACGAACGGGCACGAATATTAATGAAGCTTTAAAGCTTTTTTCAAGATCGAACCGGCACCGGAGCATTGCGTTTATTATGAGTGATTTTATTGATGAACAATATGAAGACGCGTTACGGGTTATGGCAAGCAGGCACGATGTGATTGGGCTTAAGATATATGATAAAATGGATATGCAGCTTCCCAACGTTGGGTTAATGGAAGTGGAAGATCTTGAAACAGGCAAAACTCAATGGCTCGATACTTCAGATGCGCTTGTGCGGCATAGTTACCAGCAGAACTTTATGAAGCATAGTGAAAGTTGCAAAAATATTTTTAAAAAATCAGGTGCTGACTTATTGCATTTACGCACCGACGAGGATTATGTAAAAATTCTTCAGCAGTTTTTTTTAAGACGAAAATAAAGTGAAACAAAAGCAATTGAAGAGAAGCGTTTATCATAAACCGTTAGTTATAACAATTTTCCTTTTGGGTTCTGTTTTGCTTGCACAAAATAATTTTGCCCAGGCTCCTTCCATACAAACTACTGTTGATAAAAATAATATTTTAATCGGGGAACAATTTCATTACAAGGTTTCCACATCCATGCCTGATAACACTTACAGGCTTTCCTGGTTTAATATGCCGGATACACTTGGGCATTTCCAGGTAGTACGGGAAAATAAAATTGATTCATCTTATTTGAACGGAAATTTAAATTTCAGCCAGGATATAACCATTACCAGCTTCGATTCCGGGAGGCAGGTAATTCCTCCTTTGGTGTTAAACATGGAAACGCTGCAAGGCGATTCTTCGTTTAATCTTCTTACTGATTCAATTCCAATCCAGGTCTCTTTTTCCCCAATGGATAGTGTTCAAACATTTCATGATATAAAGTCAATTATAGAAGTTAAAAAAGAATGGGCATGGTGGTGGTGGGCTATATTGGTTGTTGCTCTCATTTTACTTTTCTTCTGGATAAGATTTTTAATTAAATTTTTTAAGAAGAAAAATGCTCCGGATCTTTTTAAATCTAAACTTTCTCCTTACGATGAAGCCATGCAATCTTTAAATGACCTGGAGAAAGAACAATTGTTGCAGCAAAATGAAGTGAAAGCATATCATACAAGACTTACTGATATTTTTAAACGTTATATTTCAAGAAAAACAAAAACCTACAAGATGCATCTCACTTCAGATGAAATGCTGATGGATCTTGATGAATATAATTTAGGAAAAGAAAAACTTACTGCCTTTGCAAATTGCCTTCGCATGAGCAGCGCGGTAAAGTTTGCAAAATATATTCCGGCAAATTATGAAAGCGAAAAATGCCTGCAGGAAATAAAAGACACGATAACAGAAATTAATAACAAACTCAATACAAAAACTGAAAGTGCTGTTTGATTATTTCAATAATACAACATTTGGGCAACCGCTATTCCTGGTTTTGTTTGCCATTATTCCGGTTCTTATTTATTGGAAAATTGTAAAAGGAAAACGGCAAACGGCTGCTATTGGAATTTCTACAACAAAGGGATTATCGAAAACGCGTTCCTGGAAAAATACTTTTCAAAATGTTCCTTTCATTTTTAGGTTGCTTGCAATAAGTTGTATAATAATTGCGCTGGCGAGGCCGCAGGTAAAGTTTGATGAAGAACAATCCGAAGGAGAAGGAGTAGATATAATTTTATGCATTGATGTAAGCGGCAGTATGACAGCACAGGATTTTACCCCTAACCGAATGGAGGCTGCAAAAAAAGTTGCCGAAAATTTTGTAAATGACAGGCCTAACGACAGGATTGGTATTGTAATTTTTTCAGGCGAAAGTTTCACACAATGCCCTCTTACAACAGATCATCATGTGTTGATTAGCCAGATTGAACAAATAAGAAACGGGTTGCTTGAAGATGGAACTGCTATTGGCTCCGGGCTTGCAACGAGCGTAGACAGGCTTAGAAGCAGTAAAGCTAAAAGTAAAGTTGTTATATTATTAACCGATGGAGTTAACAACGGCGGATTAATCGACCCCGCAACGGCTAAAGAAATTGCGAAAACATTTAAGATAAAAGTATATACCATTGGCGTAGGAACAGATGGCTATGCGCCCACCCCGGTAAGTACTCCAATGGGTATTGTAATGCAAAATGAAAAAGTGGCTATAGACGAAAAGCTATTAAAAAATATTGCGGACCAAACAGGAGGTAAATATTTCAGAGCCACCGATAATAAAAGCCTCCAGGATATTTATACATCAATAGATCATCTTGAAAAATCGAAGGTGGAAATAACAACCTTTCATCGTTTTACCGAAAAATTTTACCCATTTGTTTTTGCTGCTATGGCGCTTCTTTTACTCGAATTCATTTTAAGATTTACCATCTTTAGAAAATTTCCATAATTGAAATATCGCGAATCATCGCCACGAATTACGCGAATTACACGAATTTTACTAACTAACTTATCAACCAATTTACTTATTAACTTATCACCATGAACGCACTTGTGTATAAATCAACAGGAAGCTGGTATGTAGTGAAAAATGAGAATGGTGAATTTTTTAATGCACGCATAAAAGGCAAGCTTAAAATTGATAATATAACGTCAACAAATCCTGTTGCGGTAGGCGATATCGTTGATGTGGATCAAGAGGATACTGAAGATGGCGATATGGTAATTACCAATATTCATGATAGAAAAAATTATATCACCAGGCAATCGCCGCATAACAAACACCAGCATCATATTATCGCATCCAACCTGGATCAGAGCCTTTTGTTTGCAACATTGAAAGATCCTAAAACTTCGCAAGGATTTATTGACAGGTTTTTGGTTGCTTCAGAAGCTTATCATGTTCCTGCAATTATTGTTTTTAATAAAAGTGACTTATATAAAAAAAAGGAGCTTGACAAATTTGAAGAACTCAAATTTATTTATGAAAGAAACGGATATAAAGTTTTATCAATGAGCCTTGCCCAACATACAGGCATAGACGAAGTGAAGGATCTTTTAAAAAATAAGACGACTTTATTGAGCGGGCACTCAGGAGTTGGTAAATCATCTTTTATAAATATTGTGTTTCCCGAGCTTTTATTAAAAACACAAAATGTGAGTGACTGGAGCGGTAAAGGTCTTCACACAACCACCTTTGCAGAAATGTTCGATTTGCCGATTAGCGGAAAAATTATTGATACACCTGGCCTGCGGGAATTTGCTTTAATGGATATTGAAAAAAATGAATTGTCGCATTATTTTCCTGAGATGAGAGCTTTGGTAAATGAATGCCGGTTTAATAATTGTATGCATATTGACGAACCGGGATGCGCTGTGAAACAAGCTGTAGAAGAGGGGAAAATTTCCGCCGACCGTTATGTCAGCTATGTGAATATCCTGGGTACTATAGACACGAAGAAATGGTAGTGATAAAAAGTTAATTAGTTAAAAAGTTATTAGTCCTGCCCATTGAAATTTAATAAGCATTCTTTTCTAAAAATCTTGCAACTTCAATTACAGCTTTGTTTTCTTTAGCAATACCTTTTGTATTGTGTGGCAAAATAGAAACACCATTAAAAATACTGTAATGTAAAGTGAGAAAATGTTTTTTATACTTGAAGTCCCAATCTAAAGTATCTGCATCATCCACCTGGTTTATAAATTTTACTTTCAATCCATCGGCTAAAATATCTGCAATTGAATAGAATTTTGAAACGCCGCAATTATCGTCTATGACTGCTTCTGTTCCACCGAAATTTGTTTTTAAATGATAACACATACAATTTGTTTTGGTGTTTTAATAGAGTATAAAATATTCCTTTTTATGATTTAAATTTTTTTGCTTTCCTGGCGGCTTTAATGGCTGCTTTGTCTCCTGATAAAATTCTTTCTGCACCAATATTTTTGCCATTGGTTGGACACCCGTATTTTTCATTCTTTTTAAAAATGAAACATCCCGGAAGCATCCAGGCACAAAACGCCACGACCAAAATTTTTTTCATTTTATTAGATGCAAATTTGTTACCTACGTTAAAAAAGCATTGTTAAGATTTCAATAAATTCAAAATATAAATCTTAATTCAATCTCAACCTTATTTAAACCATTCTGAATACATCACATAATTATCAGCAATCCGGTTTATTTCACCGCTTATTAACTGCTCGGGAATATTTTTTATCTTCTTAGCGGGAACACCTGCATAAATGGAACCTGGCTCAACTTCAGTATTTTCAAGTACCACAGCCCCGGCAGCAATAATGCTGTTACTGCCTATTTTGGCATGATCCATCACAATGGCGCCCATGCCTACCAGTACATTATCATGTATAACGCATCCATGTACGATTGCATTGTGTCCGATGCTCACATTATTTCCAATTGACGTAGCTGCTTTTAAATAAGTGCAGTGTATAATGGCCCCGTCCTGAACATTTACCTTGTTGCCCATGCGGATGCTGTTTACATCTCCTCTCAAGACAGCATTAAACCAAACGCTGCAATCATCACCCATTACAACATCTCCGGCAATAGTGGCATTGGGCGCTATGTAGCAATTATTTCCAAATGTTGGATTAATACCTTTTACTTCAATAATTAACGACATAATATTATTTTTTGTTTACGAGCTATAGCACTTTGGGCATCCCAATGAAGTTTACCCTGAGCTTGCCGAACGGTCACTCCCTTGTACTGTTGGTTCATTGAGCATCTTTAAAGACCATTATTTATAAATAAAGCCTACAGCAAAGAAAAGCTTTCGCAAAGAAACGAAAAGGAAATCCCTGCACTTTTGCTTTTATTTTGCATTCTTTGCAACGTGTTTTTTTTAACCTGGCAAATTCTTCCAATAATTTAATTATAATAGTGTCCTAAATTCGTAAAAAAATACGAACGGGAAAATGTTTTAACATCGTACATCACACATCGAACCTCGTACATTCATTATGACTAACCGCCAGATATTTTTAAATCATATTGGACAAACTTCTCCAACGCCTTTAGCGCTTGAAATTATAAAAGCTGAAGGTTGCAAATTGTACGATGTTGACGGTAAAGAATATATTGATCTTATAGGTGGAATAAGTGTTTGTAATGTTGGGCATGGTAATAAAAAAGTCATCGGAGCCATCAACAAACAAATAAATGATTACCTCCATGTAATGGTAAATGGTGAGTTGGTTTTATCTCCTCAAACCAACTATGCGAAATTGCTCACTAATAATTTGCCCGCTTCACTTAACGCGGTGTTCTTTACAACTTCAGGAACAGAGGCAACAGAAGGCGCCATGAAGCTTGCAAAAAGATATACCGGGCGTACACAAATTGCTGCATTCAACAATAGTTATCATGGAAGCACGCAAGGCTCGTTAAGTATCCTAGGAAGTGAATATTGGCGCAATGCATTCCGGCCTTTATTGCCTGATATCTTACATCTTACTTTCAATTCTTACGAAAGCATTGAACAAATAACTACACTAACGGCATGCGTAATCGCAGAAACCATACAAGCAGAAGCTGGCGTAATAGTTCCTGGTAAAAAATGGATACAGGCACTTAGAAAAAAATGCGATGAAACGGGAACCCTTCTAATTCTTGATGAAATACAATGCGGCTTTGGCCGTAATGGAAGCTTATGGGCTTTTGAACAATTTGGAATTATCCCCGACGTATTGCTACTGGGAAAAGCTTTGGGCGGCGGAATGCCTTTAGGTGCTTTTATTGCTGATAAAAAAATTATGGATTGTCTTACAAATAATCCGGTGCTTGGACACATTAATACTTTTGGTGGTCATCCTGTTTGTTGTGCGGCTGGCTTTGCAGCATTCAAGTTTTTATTGGAGAATAAAATTGTAGCAACCGTATTTGAAAAAGAAGAATTGTTTCGTACAAGCTTGCAATCAAAAAAGATAAACAGTATAAAAAGTGCGGGCTTAATGATGGCCCTTGAGTTTAAAAATTTTGAAGAAAATAAGGGGGTCATAGATGCATTAATTGATAATGGCGTTTTCACCGATTGGTTTTTATTTGCCCCTGAATGCTTAAGAATTGTGCCACCCCTCACAATTTCTAATGAAGAAATTTTGCATGCATGTGAAATTATAAATGACGTGTTAAGCAAATTCTGATCTTCTCATTATGTCCATAATTTAATTTGAGCTGGCTATAGTCTTTCTCCATTTACAGTATTGTATGATGCAAATGGGAAGCCAACACGTTCATCGGGATATCTTAATGGCAAGATGCTTGAATTACCGCCTGGTGTTTTTGATTTTGCAAAAAAATGGGGAACACCACGTAACCTGCCAACCACAAAACGATGTGAGAATAGCGATGGTTATAGTTAAAGTACATTCTTCTCCTGTTAATTTTGTTGCTGCAGGAAGATCGTTACAGGAGGTTGAAATAAGAGAACATAACCTGGTAACTATGATTGTAATTGGATGGATACTATGTGTTGGATTAATATTACTTTACGGTGTTGTAGAATATTATAAACACAGAATAAATAATTAATTATGCGATTTATAAAATCTCTAAGCTATGCATGGCAGGGAATAAAATATTGTTTCAGGGTGGAGAGAAATTTCCGGATTCAAGTAATGATTGTATTAATCGCTTGTGTATTTGCAATTGTTTTAAAAATAGGAACTAATGAATGGATTGCTATTCTATTTTGTTGGGCACTGGTTCTCGGCCTTGAAATGATTAATACAGCAATTGAGAAACTTTCAAATGTTGTAAGCACTTCAATTCATCCAGATATAAAGGTGATTAAAGATGTGGCTGCAGGAGCGGTTTTTCTTGTATCAATAATAAGTTTGGCAATTGCGTGTATCATCTTTTTGCCAAAAATTTATCCTTTCATAAAAAATATTTTTGAATGAAGATTACGATATTCCGTCTTCTGTTACTGTCTGTAGGATTTACTATTTTGCTGCTACTATTTAGAATTCTTTATTCTGGTAGTTTGATGTATTTATTTTTTGTCTGGAACCTTTTTCTTGCGGTAATTCCATGTATGTTAAGCTCGTCTTTAATTCAATCCCGAAAGAAAAAATTACACTGGATAATTTTTATAGCATGGATTTTATTTTTCCCAAACGCCTTATACATTATTACTGACCTGGTACATTTACGAGAGAGAAATAACATTCCTCTTTGGTTTGATGTAATATTAATTTTTTCTGCAGCAATTAATGGGTTAATCATGGCATTTATATCTCTTTACCAGGTTGAATTATTTTTACAATTAAAATTTAATAACAAAAAAACAAATCTGATCCTGTACAGTTGTTTACTCATAAGTTTTTTCGGAATTTATATTGGAAGATTCTTAAGATGGAACAGCTGGGATATTTTTTTCAGTCCTTTTAAATTTCTTTTTGAAATAATACAGCCGTTCATAAATCCATTACAGCATCCAAGGACATGGGGCGTGACAATAATTTTCTTTCTTTTCTTCGGAATATTTTATTTCATTATAAAAAAATTGCCCGGCTTAATAATTAAACCGGGCAATTAGCTATTAAAAAAAATTCGATAACTAAAAATCAAGCCCCATACTAAAATAATAAATCGGCTTACCTTTAAAAAAACCGTTCATCGGCCAGCCGGCATCCATCTTCAAAAAATACCCAAGCAAGGTACTTCTTGCACCGAAGCCATAACCACCAAGAAAAGGACCAACACCCGGTGCTTTAATATTCACAGTAACGGTTGGGTCACTTGGATCAGCGTATGTTATATTGGGCCTTATAAGTTTATTATAAGCTCCGTTCCATGCAGATCCCAAATCGATAAATTGTGTTAACTGGAAATTTCTTACGAAGGCGTTGTTTATAGGCTTACTAAAAAGCGTTGTAAAAACCGGTAATCTAAATTCACTGTTAATTACAAGATTGTTATTACCATTTGCCGCGTTCTGAATAAAGCCTCTCAGGTTTACGGCGAGAGATTGAAATGCATAATTGCCATCGGGCGCTGGCTTATTTGCCTGGTTAAAATAGCGATAAGACCCATTGGATTTTACATTATTACCAAACATAAACCAATTATCTATACCGCCGAGGTAATAGATAAGTTTTTGATTGCCCCAGCTAAAATCCCCAGCAACCCTGCCTGCCCATATGAAATTGCGGTAGATGGGATAATAACCTCTTGCATCAAATCCGAAATTAAAAGTATAACGGCCTTCGGTAGACGCTAATTTACTTATTTGTGAATTCCAGTCCACGTATGCTTTATAACGTATACCGTTCCAGATGTTTTGTGCAGGATTTAATGTGTTATCATACACATATTCCAAATGTAATAATCCGTACGTTTTTGAAATTTCCGGTGCTGTTAAAGAAATATTATCGAAAGCACTTACCACGCCGCGATCTTTCCTAACGCCCACGTTTAAACGAATACTTTTTGTTACATCAAAAGGGTAACTGATACTTCCCTGGTAAAGATTTGAAAATATTTTGCCGGGATAACTTCCGCTGGTAGAGTCAATGCCGAAATTTATTGCCTGGACAGTGCGGTAATAACTAAGGCCCCAGTCAAGTCTTCTTCGCAGGTTATTAAACTGGAGCAACCAGTCATTGTCTTTTAGATTGGTAGAAAGCCGGTAACCTCCTGATATCTTAATATCTTCCATTATATCTGCAATTCCCATTCGTAATGTTCCGTCAAGACCACTGTTGGAGGAAAGGTTTACAGGACCTGAACCGCCCTGGTACAGTTGGTATCGTGTTCCTAAAACGTCGTTATTAAAGCCTGCAACGATATAATCAGTAGCAAATTTCAATGGCTTGTAAGGATATAATTTCGCTTCTGATAAAACGGTGGGTTCGCCGCCCGGAACTTCGCCATCAAAGATTTTTCCCTGGCTGGAAGTATCCCGTTTTTCATCCTTAAATTCATTTTGAAAAAGGTCTTCGCTCTGGCTCGTATCAGTGCCGGGTTTAATAACTTCCTCTCCCTTCGAAATTTTATCCATTTCCATCAGGTGCTTCATATAGGCAGTGGGCGTAGAACCTACATTTCTTCGTTGCAAAGCATTTTCATCAATCTTTAATTTATATAAAATCTTATCATCACTTTGCCTTGTAACTTCACTCACCTGGTGATTTTCTCCTGCTTCTCTTGTTTCTAGAAGGCTGCTCTCGTAATTGGTTAAGGGAAATACATAAGCAGAATCTTTCGAAACAGAAACTATAGCAACAGAATCGATATCCTTTTTCTTATACACTTTTAATAATGAATCTACTTCAAGTTCAGTAGGGTTGCGAAGAATATCATCACCTATAAGAACCAAGGTATCGAGGCCTTCTTTTTCGGTTGAAAATAAACCGGCATACCTGTTTCCAACGCCATTTTGATCGCTTACGAACGTGAAATGCACATTGCTGTATTGCGTAGGATATCTGGCATCACCAAATTTCAAATTGGTAAGTTGAGTGATCTGGTTAAGTCCCGGCCGGCCACTTGCAAAATCGGTGACCATAAAAATATTATAACGATTATTAAGCAAGGATGTATCCGAGCCTTTTGTATTTGCCGCAGGGCGGTTGCTTGAAAAAATAATTCCTGTCTTATTGGGAAACGACACAAAGGAAGGATCAAGATCATCATACACATCGTTGGTTATCTGTCTTAATTTATCATTCTCTATATCATACGAATAAATATCTGAATGACCATTTTTTACGGCGCTGAAAAGTAAACTTTGCCCGTTATCCATATATTTCATATCCTGAACCTGGTCGAAGCGGTCAGTAAGATCTCTCTTGTAAGGTTTTACCCGGGTGATAACGTCATACACGAAAAGTTTGATATGCCCTTCTTCTTCATATAAGACGGAAAGCCTTGTGCCTTTAGGATCCCAGGCCATCATAGGGTAATTAAGATTTATTTCATCAATCTTACTATTGGTTCCAAATTTCAATAAGGTTTTATCCTTATCGTCTTCGTTGAGTAATAACCTGTACTTTCCTTTCTTATATTGAACCACAGCAAAAGACCCATTACGCTTATTTGGGTTAACGTTAAAATGAAAATAATCTATTCTTTTCCCGATGGTATACTCTGTTATCTCGCTTCCTTTAGGATAATTTTTACGACGCGAAATATCATTATCATATTTGTCTTCCTCATAGGTCATGAAATCGGCAAGTACTTCTTTAAACTTTCTTTTTTTAGTAACCGTTTGCGAAGCCCTGTTTAAACTTTTATAAACACGTGCCAGGTATAGCAAATAAGTGGTGTTTTCTCTTTTATATTTTTCTTCAATGTAATACCAAAAGGCGTGGCCTGCGAGTAATGGTTTATCAAAAGCAAACTGGTAAAAATTTTTGTATTTACCACTGAGTATTTCACTTTTTAATTGATCATCAAGCTGGGTACTCCAGTTCTGCCCGGCGTAAGCCTCGTAGCCGTCAATAAGCCACTGTGGTAAATCGAGGAGCGCCGCATTACCCGCCACTTCGCCAAGATCTTCGCCAAATAAAAGATTTTCAGTAAGCACTTTGGCAATGCCTTCGCGAATTTGCCGGCGCAGGTCAGCGTGATTACTGTTGAAATAGACAATCATTTTGTTATTGACCAATTTGGTAACGCCGCCAGTACTTTGCCAGTCGATACCAATTCCTATATTGCTTTGTTGTAGATCGCCAAAGCTGTTATAAATAATAATGTTTGCCCTGCGTTGTAAACTAAACTCAACAAATTTTTCCATCGCAGGCAATTCCTCTTCTGCCACCTGCGCAACATATTTTGCAAGTTCCTGGCCATTTTGGTTAAAATAGCTATTGAAATTTTTAGTTTGATAATATTGCCATTTAAATTTTTTATACTGCACCCTGTTTTTGCCAAATTGCACGCTACTTACCTGCGCATTTACTATTAATCCTAAGAAGAAAAAAAGTGAAAGAAGCAGAAAAATTTTTTTGTCAATTTGATTCTTATGATCTTGCATGTACGGTAGTTATAATTGGCCTAAAATTAAACGTTTCGGGTTAATCGATAAAATGAATTTAACTCAATTTTACCTACGCTATGTTCCTTATCAAAGTTTTAACTTTTAATCCTGTTCAGGAAAACACCTACATTCTTTATAATGAAAATAAGGACTGCATTGTTATTGATCCCGGTTGTTATTCCGATGAAGAAAAAGAAGCTTTAAAAAGCTTTATTGATAAGAATGAGTTACAACCCAAATTGCTGATTAATACGCATTGTCATTTGGATCATGTATTCGGAAATAAATATATTGCTGAAGCATACCAGTTAACCCTCCAGATTCATAAAAACGAAGAAGCGGTTTTACAAATGGCTCCCGCATCGGGATTAATGTTCAATCTTCCTTTTGATAATTATAAAGGCGAATTAATTTTCCTTAAAGAAGGTGACATTGTTTCATTGGGTGAAGATTCCTTACAGGTTATTGAAGCGCCCGGTCATTCTCCGGGAAGCATTTGTTTTTATTGTGAGAAACAAAAATTTATTATCGGCGGCGATGTTTTATTTTATCAAAGCATTGGCCGCACTGATTTGCCAGGGGGCAGTCACGAAGGTCTTATAAAGAACATAAAAGAAAAATTATTTGTATTGCCGCAAGAGGTGAAAGTATATCCTGGTCACGGTCCGGCAACTACTATTGGAGATGAAATAAAGTATAATCCGTATTTGATATAATTTACATACTAATAAAGACTAAAAGTTTACTTTTTCTCCATACACAATTCGATCAAGACGCCATTGGTATCTTTGGGATGAAGAAAACAAACCATTTTATTATCGGCGCCTTCTTTAGGTTTTTCAGTTATTAAAGTAAAACCTTCATTTAGGAGGCGTTTCATTTCTTCTTCTATATTGTCAACTTCAAAGGCCATGTGGTGAATACCTTCGCCTTTTTTTTCAAGAAATTTATTAATTACACTTCCCGGTGCGTAAGCTTCTACCAGTTCAATTTTGCTTTCTCCCTTTTTAAAAAAAGCGGTATTAACCTGCTCACTTTCCACTGCTTCCGTTTTATAACAGGGCGTATTCAGTAATTTTTCAAAAAGAGGAATAGAAACAGAAAGTTTTTTAACTGCTATACCGATATGTTCAATTTTTTTCATAAAGAAGTTTTATCAAAAGTAGGTGAAGTATAAAATTTTCAACAAACCCCGTTCTATCATTACGTAAAGTATAACTTTATGTTACATGCTTTTGGCTTAAATTTGCAGGTGGTAAAATAAGATTTCGTTCATGCTAAAATTGCCGGTATATCTTGATAATAATGCGACTACCCAGGTTGATCCGCGGGTATTGGAAGCAATGATTCCATATTTTACGGAACATTATGGTAATGCCGCTAGTAGAAGCCATTCTTTTGGATGGGAAGCAGAGGAAGCGGTGGATTACGCCCGTGAACAAGTGGCGCAATTAATAGGAGCAGAACCTAAAGAAATAATTTTTACCTCCGGCGCTACAGAAGCTGATAACCTTGCCCTAAAAGGCGTTTCTGAAATGTATGCTTCGAAAGGCGATCATATAATTACAGTATTTACAGAACATAAAGCGGTGTTAGATAGTTGTAAGCATATTGAAAAATTGGGCGGAGAAATTACTTATCTCAACGTAAATAAAGATGGATTAATTGATTTAGATGAATTGAGAAAGGCAATAAAACCCAATACTATTTTAATTGCCGTTATGTATGCTAATAATGAAATAGGAGTTATTCAACCAATAAAAGAGATAAGTGCAATAGCAAGAAAAAATGGCATATTATTTTTTTCAGATGCCACACAAGCTGCCGGAAAAATCCCCATTGATGTAAACAAAGATGGAATAGACCTGATGGCTTTTTCAGCGCATAAAATGTATGGCCCGAAAGGTGTGGGCGCATTATACATACGGCGTAAAAATCCAAGAGTTAAAGTAATTGCCCAAATTGATGGAGGTGGACACGAAAGAAATATGCGAAGCGGAACATTAAATGTTCCCGGCATTGTTGGTTTTGGAAAGGCTTGTGAACTTTGCAGGATTGAGATGAAGAAGGATACAGAGCAAATAAAAAGATTAAGAGATAAACTTGAATCGGGGTTACTCACGCTTGGGGATGTTTATGTAAACGGCAGTAAAGAAAGCCGGTTACCCAGTACAGTTAATCTTAGCTTTAAGCACGTGGTAAGCGAAGCTTTGATGCTTGGATTTAATAAGGATATTGCCGTAAGTTCCGGTTCTGCTTGTACCTCCGCAACCCTTGAGCCATCTTATGTTTTAAAGGCGTTAGGAGTTGAAGATGACCTGGCAAAAGCGGCCATACGTTTTGGGCTGAGTCGGTTCACTACAGAATTGGAAATTGATTATGCGATAGAACGGGTGGCGGCAACTGTTTCAAAATTAAGAGACACGAATTGTCTTTCAGAAATGACGAGTGCCGATATTGATCTTGAAATGAAAACCTTGTAATACTATTTATAATTTCACTATGGCCATCAGGTGAATTAAATTTGTAACAGCAAAAAGTATCAAATTAGAAAATTAAATTTTTTTATGATTTACATAAGTGATAAAGCAAAAGATAAAGTCCACAGTTTATTGAAAGATGCTCATCTATCGGAAAAAGAATATTTTTTGAGAGTAAGTGTTGTTAGTGGCGGCTGTTCAGGATTGAGTTATAAAATGGATTTTGATAATGAAAAAAAACCTAATGACCAGGAGTTTGAAGATAAAGGAATAAAATTAGTTACAGACCTGAAAAGTTTTTTATACCTGGTAAATACCACTTTAGAATTTAGCGAAGGGTTAAATGGAAAAGGATTTTATTTTAATAATCCTAATGCAAGCCGCAGTTGTGGATGTGGCGAAAGTTTTGGAGTTTAATTTTTTTCATTTTGATTTATATAAAATATAGGTTGTTCTTTAATTGAGCACGAAATTATATTATATCGATTTTACTTAACGGCGGTGGCGGGGGAGGCGCAGGCAATTTCGGTAAGGCCGGTGGTGGTGGAACCATCTTATCCTTTTTACTAACTGGGGGAATCGGTGGTGGTGGCGGAGGTGGAGCATTGAATACCACGACAGGCGGAACCGGCGGCGGCGGTGGAGGAACAGTTTTATTTGTTTGCGAAAATGTTGCTGATGATAACAAAACACAGACAACAAATAAATTTGATTTGAAAAGTTTCATAATAATTTTTTTTACTATGATTCAAAAACTTTATCGATTCCATAAAAAAATAAAACCCTGTTGTAACAGGGTTTATCCAGTTGGTTTAGGTAAACTTTTCATAACCGATTCCCTGAATGTTTACTTTTCAATTCTTAGGAACGTTTGGTAAAATTCCTTTCAGAGATTCTTTAAATAAAATGTAAAACAGGTGTTAGCCTGATTTTGGCCAGCAAGCTACTTATATGACACAGGCTTGTCTTAAAACGCTGCATTAACTAAATGAAAAGTCTATAATTATTTTTCAAGACCTAAATTGCACTTTTTTTAATACTATGATATCAATTGCCAAAAAAGAATTGCACCAGTTTTTTAATGGGCTAACGGGATATATTACAATTATTTTATTCCTGGTTGTAAACGGTATTTATCTTTTCGTATTAAAAGACAGTAATATTTTTGATTTTGGCTACGCAACGCTTGATAAATTCTTTAACCTGGCTTCCTGGATATTTATCTTTCTGATTCCTGCTTTAGCGATGCGCAGCTTTTCGGAAGAATATAAAACCGGCACCTTTGAAATTTTGCAAACCCGGCCGCTTACAAAATGGCAAATTGTTTTGGGTAAATATTTCGCGGTGCTTTCTGTTATTCTCATTGCATTACTTCCAACACTCTTATATGTTTTTACAATCCATGCATTGTCTGCCGCAGGTGGTATTGATACTGGTGGAATTACGGGCTCGTATATAGGCTTGATATTTTTAGCAGCAGTTTTTGCAGCAATAAGTATGTGGTGTTCCGGGCTCACTTCAAATGCGGTTATCGCTTTCTTAATTGGCGCTTTCGCCTGCCTTATTTTATACTTTGGATTTAATTCTATAAGTAAGCTCCCGGTTTTTAGTGGCAATGCAGATTATTATATTGAAATGCTTGGAATTGATTTTCATTACCGAAGCATCAGCCGTGGCGTTGTAGATAGCCGTGATGTAATTTATTTTTTGAGTATTATTTTTCTTTTCCTTTTTGCCGCCCAAAAAAATCTATCAAAAAAATAGCGTTTTGTAATAATGAAGTCCTTATCAGCTAAAAATAAAAAATGGTGGTGGATAGTTGTGATTGCTGCAATTATTGCCGTGAACTTTTTTGCTTCAGTAATCCATAAACGTATTGATCTAACTAATGAAAAAAGGTTTACCATTTCTCCTCCTGTAAAGAAAATATTGGGCAATATGGATGGTGTTGCAGAGGTAACTATTTTTTTAAAAGGCGATATGCCGGCAGGTTTCAAAAATCTTTCTACATCAGCAGAAGAACTTTTGCAGGAATTTAAAGAGTATGCAAATGGCAGAATAAACTATAAACTTATTTCGCCCGACGAGCAAATGCCGGGAACTACCAGAACTTATGCCGATACACTTTCATCTCTCGGGATTGTTCCCATTAATTTGAAAGTTCAGTTAAAGGCTGGCGAACAATCCCAGTACGTTTACCCGGCGGCGTTAGTTCAATATAAAAATAAAATCTTGCCCGTTAATTTATATTCGGGAACCCAAACGGTAATTACACCCCCGGAGTTAAACAGTTCCGAAGCTTTACTTGAATATAAGTTTGCAGATGCGCTGTATAAACTGATGGAAAATAAAAAGCCGATGATTGCCTACTCAGTAGGGAATGGAGAACCGACCGGCGACAATGTATATGACCTTGTGGAAAATGTGCTGAGAAAAAACTATAGTTTGTTCACTTTAAATATTGCCAAAGAACCAGTAATTCCTGATACTTTTAAACTGTTGATGATTGTAAAACCCACCGTATCTTTTACTGAAGATGAAAAATTAAAAATTGATCAATATGTCATGCGTGGGGGAAAAGTAATTTGGTTTATCGATAAGTTAGAAGCCGAGATGGACAGCCTGCAAATAAAAAACCAGGTAATTGCTTATGACCGTAATCTTAATCTTGATGATCTTTTATTTAAATATGGAGTAAGAATTAATCCTGATCTTATCATGGATTTGCAATCAGATTATTTGCCATTTTCAGTTAATGGAAAAGATCAGTTTGATTTTTTACACTGGAATTATTTTCCATTATTCGAATCGAAACAAAACAGCCTTATCAATAAAAATGTTGGACTAGTTGCGGGGAGATTCGTAAATTCTATTGACACCGTGGGCGCAGCAGGAATTAAAAAAATAATTCTTTTAAGTTCATCTGCAAATTCAAGAACCATTGAAACTCCCGCGTTAATAAGCGGCGAAGAAAACCGTAATGCGCCTGAAGATGAAGCCTTTAAAAAGAGAGATATTCCCGCAGGCGTTTTGCTCGAAGGCAGATTTTCTTCTTTGTATAAAAATAGGGTGAGCCAGCAGGAAATGGATTCGCTGGAAAAATATGGCACTCCTTTTTTAACTCAATGCATAAACAATAATAAAATGATTGTTGTTGCAGATGGTGATATTGTTTTAAACGGTGTTCAGCAGGGCAGCCCGTTACCAATGGGTGTAAATTCTTATACAGTTGGAACACAGTATGAGTACCAGTTTGCCAATAAACAATTTGTTGAAAACTGCATTGAATATCTTATCAATACGGCCAACCTTAGCGAAGCCAGGGCCAAAGATTATACACTTCGCCTGCTCGATCCTAAAAAAGTTGCTGAACAAAAAACAAACTGGCAGGTAATAAATCTTGCACTTCCGGTATTGGTAATTGTACTTATTGGAATTATTTACCAATGGTGGCGCAGAAAAAAATATAGCGTGTAATCAATTGCTAAATTAAATGCAGACTGGTTAAACTTTTTTTCCAAAACATATCTTTGTTACAATACTAATAAACATGAATGCAACGGAATGGACTTATGCGGTTTTTGGGATTGTAATTGTCATTGCATTGATTTTCGATCTTGGGTTACTGAGTAAGAGATCAAAAAAAGTTTCTATAAAACAAGCATCGCTTCAAACGGTTTTTTGGGTGAGCCTTGCGCTGGGCTTTTTTTTATTTGTTTATTTTGAAAACGGCCAAACAAAAGCGCTGGAGTATATAAGCGCTTACCTGATGGAATGGGCACTTAGTATTGATAATATTTTTGTGTTCATTTTAATATTTTCCTACTTCGGTATTTCTGAAAAACATTCCAACAGGGTGTTGCTGCTGGGCATTTTACTCGCCATTATTTTAAGAGTTATTTTTATAACGGTTGGCATTGCAATAGTGCAAAGGTTTGAATGGGTGCTTTATATTTTCGGAGTGTTTTTAGTGTACACCGGAGTTAAAATGTTTTTAATTAGTGAAGAAAATGAGTTCGAACCTGAAAAGAACAGCATCTATGTTTTCTTAAAAAAAATAGTGCCATTAACTAGTGATTACGGCGATGGAAAATTCACGAAAGTAATTAACGGTAAAAAATATTTTACCATACTCTTTGTAGTTATGATTATGCTGGCAACTACTGATATTGCGTTTGCATTGGATTCGATACCGGCAGTGTTTGCAATTACGCAAACAAAAATGATCATTTATACTTCAAATATTTTTGCGGTATTAGGGCTGCGTTCTTTATTTTTTTTATTGAGAGGAGCGGTTACAAAGTTCAGGCACCTGAAAGAAGGGATTGCTGTTGTTTTGGTTTTTATCGGATTAAAAATGTTGATTGAAATTTTTAATATTCATCTGGCAATATGGGTATCGTTATTGGTGATTGTAAGTTGTATTACTGGCGCTGTTTTATTTTCAATATATTCAACAAGAAAAGAAACGCTACGCAGACGGATTTAAAAAAAATTAATCAAATAAATTGAGCTGTTGTGAATGAAACGATTCACTATACAATGGAGGAACTTGCAAAAGTTACCAAAGGGAAATTAATAAATAAAAATATTGATTTGCCTGTTCCCTTATCTCTTTCGCTCGATAGCCGAAAAATTATTGATACAACCGGTACAATTTTTTTCGCAATTAAATCTTCCCATCATGATGGCAATAAATTTATTGAAGGATTGTATGCGAAAGGAGTAAGAAATTTTGTTACAACCGATAAAAATATAAGTACTAAAAAACTTCCTCTTGCAAATATTATTCTTGTTAACAATACCGTTCATGCTTTGCAATTGTTTGCTGCCTATCATCGTGCCTTTTTTAAAAAGCTTACAGTAATTGGCATTACGGGAAGTAATGGAAAGACAATTGTAAAAGAATGGCTGAACCAATTGCTTGAAGAAAATTTTTCAATAGTCAGGAGCCCGAAAAGTTACAATTCTCAAATTGGTGTTCCGCTAAGTGTGTTGAACATTAATAAATCGCACAACCTCGCCATATTTGAAGCCGGTATTTCACAGCCCGGAGAAATGAATCGTCTTGAAAAAATAATTAAACCTTCTATTGGTTTGCTTACCAATATTGGAAATGCGCATGACGAAGGATTTGAAAATAGAACGGAAAAAATTAATGAAAAACTACAACTCTTTGTTCATGCAAAACAATTGGTTTGTTGTGCAGATGATGAAAAAATAATGAAGGTTATTCTTGCTTTTCAATCTAAAATAAATGCTAAGAATAAAGCGTTGGAATTATTTACGTGGGGTAAAAGCGGCCATAATAAACTTCAGGTTTTAGCAATAAATAAAAGCAAGTCCCATACAAAAATAAAAGCAATTTATAAAGACGAAAATGTTTCTATAAGTATTCCGTTTGCTGATGAAGCATCAATTGAAAATGCCATCAATTGCTGGTGTGTTCTTCTGTTATTAAATAAAAGCGATGAACAAATAAGGAAGAAATTTGAATTTCTTTACCCTATTGCAATGAGGCTCGAACTCAAACAGGGCATTAATCATTGTACCATTATAAATGACAGTTATAGCAATGATTTACATTCTTTAGAAATTGCTCTTAATTTTTTAGAACAACAAAAGCAACATAAAAAGCATACAGTTATTCTATCTGATATTTTGCAATCGGGTAAACATCCGCATGAATTATATAAAGAAGTTGCAAAGCTTTTTAAGCATAGAAAAATCGATAGATTGATTGGGATTGGAACGGATATTTTTTCCATGCAAATGGAATTTTCGTTTTTAAAAGAGAAACGATTTTTTAAAAATGTTGATGAATTCCTGTTGAGTTTTAACCATCTTAATTTCCAGGATGAAACTGTCTTAATAAAAGGCGCACGCAGTTTTAGCTTTGAAGAAATCAGCCATAAGTTGGAGCAAAAAGCCCACCAAACGGTGCTTTCCATAAACCTCAATGCAATCGTTCATAATTTAAAACAATACAAGTCTTTGCTTAGACCGGGAACAAAAATTATGGCAATGGTAAAAGCTTTCAGTTACGGAAGCGGAGGCTTTGAAATCGCATCAGTTTTAGAATATAATAAAGTAGATTATCTCGCGGTAGCTTATGCTGACGAAGGCGTTGAGTTGCGCAAAGCAGGAATTACATTGCCTGTTATGGTTATGAATGCTGAACCATCAACATTTGAATCTATAGTGAATTATAATCTTGAGCCTGAAATTTTTTCTTTTAATATTTTAAATGAGTTTGGAAATTTTCTTAAATCTTCAGGAATAAATTATTACCCCGTTCATATTAAAATTGATACGGGTATGCACAGACTTGGTTTTACAAGCGAAGATATAGATGCGTTGAATGATATGCTTAAAGGAAACTCATTGATAAAAGTGGTAAGTGTTTTTACACATCTTGTTGCAGCAGAAAATGTAAAAGAAGATGAGTTTACATTACAGCAATCAAAAATTTTTAAAAATTGCTGTGAAAGAATTGAAGATACTTTGGGGTATAAATTTATAAAGCACATATCTAATACGGCCGGCATCACCCGTCATCCTCATTTGCAAATGGATATGGTAAGACTTGGCATTGGTCTTTATGGAATTGACGGTAATAAAAAAATGCAACAACGGTTGAAAAATGTTACTACACTTACAACAACTGTAGCGCAAATAAAAAAAGTAAAGGCGGGTGATACTGTTGGGTATGGAAGAAATGCCAGGCTCCAAAAAGATAGTACTATTGCGACAGTGCGTATCGGGTATGCTGATGGCTATCCGCGAAGTGTAGGAAATGGGATTGGTAAAATGATGTTACATGGTAAAATGTTGCCTGTAGTTGGCAATGTATGTATGGACATGACAATGCTCGATATAACAGAACTTGAGGCAGCGAAAGAAGGCGATGAGGTGATTGTTTTTGGGGAAAGCCTGCCGCTAAATCTACTTGCTGCGTGGTCACAAACAATTCCCTACGAAATAATGACCGGTATATCGCAAAGGGTTAAAAGAGTTTATTTTGAAGAGTGAGATTGAAAAATTATTCAATTATTACAGTCCAAATTCTAATACGTCTTTGCTAATTATTAACGTATTTGAATACCAGCCTTGCCCAATTTTGTTATCTTTACTCCTTAAATTTATTACGTGAAAGGAAGAAATGTCTTTTTAATTATTTGCCTTATTGTTATAGCTGACCAGGCGTTAAAAATTTATGTAAAAACGCATTATCATATGGGGGAATCCCATGCAGTATTGGGAAACTGGTTTCGTTTGTATTTTATTGAAAACGAAGGGATGGCCTATGGATGGAAATTTGGCGGCGATTGGGGCAAAATTATTTTGACTTTGTTCAGGCTTGCGGCTGTAATTTTTGGGGTATTTTATATAAAAAAAATTATTCAACAAAAATATCATCCAGGGTTTATAATTTGTGCGGCTCTTATTTTCTCAGGCGCTTTGGGAAACCTTATAGACAGCATGTTTTACGGGCTCATTTTTGAAGACAGCAGCCAGTTTGCCTATAATGTTGCAAAAATTTTTCCGGCTCATGGCTATGCAGGTTTTTTACATGGTAAAGTGGTTGATATGCTTTACTTTCCTGTTATAAGAAATACCCATTTTCCTTTGTGGGTTCCTTTCTGGGGAGGCGAAGACTTTGAATTTTTCAGGCCTATTTTTAATCTGTCAGATGCGGCTATATCTACTGGCATCATCACAATACTCGTGTTCCAAAAACGTTTTTTTAAACACACTTCTAAAAGTGTTCCTGCTAAAAGTGTGGAAACGGGGGCATTGGTTAATGATGAAATGCAGGTTTCATAAAATTGCCGAAAGCTATTAATTTTAAATTCGTACAATGAAACACATCAAAATTGCACTTTACTTTTTTGCGGCTATTGTATTATTGAATGCCTGCCAAAAAGAATACAGTATTGAACACGGCGAAAAGACAACTCCAACCGGTACCTGGCAATTTAACGACAGCTCACAATTGTTTGCAGGGAATATGGACAGTTCGTACATTGATTCATCTACATCTTTCAATACAAAGATTCTTCATCTTATCGGAAAATCACTTGATGGAACGCAGACCTTTAATCTTGAGCTTTATGCCCCTTCTTTTATAACCGGGACTTACAAAGCTTCATTGTTTCAATCAACCTTTTTATATACCGCGGGAGGTAGCAATATTTACCAGGCTAATCAATTGATAGGAGAGTTTACAGTTATTATAACAGCTTTAACTAGCACTAACATATCTGGAACTTTTTCCGGTTCTGCACTCAATTCGTCAAATAAATTAATTCAAATAACACAGGGCAAGTTTACGTCATCATTTAGTAATACCGGAAGTGGAGGTGGCGTTTCTTCTGGTGTTTTAGGCGATAGTTCAGGACGGTGTAAGCCTGTAAAATTAGCAGGAACGTATTCGCAGGGTGTTGCGCTGGATTCTTCAAATACAGTCCAGGTGCAGGTGACCGTTGCAAAGGCAGGCACATACTCTATAAAAACAAACACGATTAACGGAGTTTCCTTTTCGAAGACGGGAACGTTTACTTCTACCGGTGTACAAAATATAACGTTAACCGGAAGCGGAATACCAACAAACGCGGGTGATCAACATTTCACTTTAAGTTATGGCAATAGCCAATGCGATTTTATAATAAATTTCGCTCCGCCCGCGTCAGGAACTCTTGGCGGCGGAGGTGGAAGTTGTACTTCTTTTGCAATTGCCGGAGCGTACCAGCAGGGAATTCCACTGGATGCCTCAAATACGATACAAGTTCAGGTAAATGTTACTACGGCGGGGAAATATTCCATTTCAACTAATATAGCAAATGGAGTTGTATTTTCTAAAACGGGGTCATTTACAGCAACGGGAGTACAAACAATTTTACTAACGGGAAGCGGCACCCCTGTAGCCCCGGGCGTACAAAATTTTACGGTAACTTTTGGCACCAGCAATTGCAGTTTTAGTCTTACATTTTTACCGGGCGTGGCTCCTTCGGGAGATTATTTTCCACTTACACCAAATTCCAATTGGACGTTTAGCCTGGCTGCAGGCACTACCCAGGATTCTATGTATTTAACAGTAATTAATTATGCTCCCGTTTTTGGAGCTAATACCTATAAAACAATAGCGCAATATGATGTTCCGCCATCTGGCGCAACCGATTCAGCATATTTCCGTAAGCCCGGTGGCGATTATTATCAATATATGAACTTCTCAGATTTTATTCAGTTTGATAAACCTGTTTTCGGTGAGTATATATTTTTAAAAGATAATGTAGTAAATGGTTCGACATGGAATTCTCCGAACATCAACGGTACTATATCGGGAATTCCTATAACAGGCTTTTTTAAAATGACCATATTAGCAAAAGCAGTTCCGGTAACGATAGCAACTTTTAATTTTCCTAATGTTATAAAAGTGAAATATGAGTTCTTTGTATTAGGCAGCCCTACTCCATTAGCAACTGCGGAACGATGGTTCGCCTATAATGTCGGCGAAATACATACAAGTCTTACGGATGGTATTTCAACTATCGCCTATGATATCGGTAATTACCATATTTTTTAAATAAAATTTTTCTAAAAAAAAGTGCTGGAATAAAATCCGGCAGTTTTCTTTATGATGGGTGTGAATAATAATGGAATAATTTATTTCTGCGCAATCGTTTCATTAAAGTTTTATTGAAATTTAAACAATGGATTTTTAAAGAACAAGCTGAGGATTTCGTTTATTAGAATACGTTAGTAGCTATTAGTTAATATTTTTTCTTTGTATTGCTATTGTTTACTAGTTCACTTTAAACAATTTGTTTTGAACTATTTTATTGTTGAATTCTGTTCTCAGAACATACATTCCGGGAGAGAGACTTCCTAAATCATTAAGAGTTATTTGCGATGTTCCTTTGCTAAACTGCATATTCTTTTTCGTTATCATCCTGCCGAATATATCATAAAGGCTTATAAAGACATTTCCCTCATTGGGTAGAAATATATTTATTTTTAAATCTTCTTTAAAGGGATTGACTGCATTTACTTTAAATGGCGCATTTCTATTATATAGCGCAATAATTTTTGAATATTTTTTATTGTTGCCTGATAAACTTTCAAGCCTTAACCTATAATATGGTTGGGATTATCCCTGTACGTGAGAAGTTTATTCCATCGAGGCTTTTTTCAACATCATATTCCTTAAGGTTTGTTTCGCTTCCGGATGAAGTCCACTTAAGAACTGCTTTTTCGTTTATAATATAGCCGTCAAAGTCCAAAAGTAAATTGTCTAATAATGCGCAATTGACATTAAATATTTTCACGAATATTTTTTGGCTGTTGCCTACAGAACATAAGGAATTATTTAAATTACCCGGAGTGGTTGCCACCTTTAGCCGGTAAAAAGTACCGCTGTCGGCTGCTACCGGCGTAAAGGTTGTATCAACTGTATATACCCATTCGCCATTTACGAGTGTTGGTATTTTGAACTGCAAACGCCGGTGCCAATCCAGTTTACTCCATCCAGGCTTTTCTCCCAACAAAAATTAGTATAATTATTGAAATAACTTTTTACCGTATCACTCAAAGAGAGTGGAACATTAGCGCACGAGGTGGCAGTATCTTTTGGACTGTTAATAAGATTGGGATAGCAAGTGGCAAGTTTTATGTCATCAAGCACCCAGTCGTTCCCTCCTCCGCCAGCCGCATTATTCTTTACGGTAATCCTAAATTGCGTTCCGGTCGGCCCTGTTTTATAAATAAATCCCCGTTTTTGCCAGGTATTATCATGAGATATATTTCCGGTCGTATAATAATCGACATCATTAATAGTGTAAGACAAATTAGGCAACACTCGGGGTGTGTACGTTGCCGCACTATTTTTATCTATGCCGCATACTCCGCAAATATTTCTAACCCATGCTGAAAACTCATAATAAGTATTGGGGCATACATTTTTTATAGTGTCTCTGTAAACTTCTCCCGTAGTAAATGCTGCGTTTACAACTAACATATAGCCACCAGTTCCGCCTGTTGCAACAGGTAAATTTCCTGTTGAGGTGTTTGTAGCTCCTGTATGATCGCCTATTATATCCCAAAATCCTCCAAATACACGGGAGTTATTGGTGGTGGGTTTATACGGGCCCGCATTATTCGTTGTTCCATCAGCACTTGTATTATTTACAATGGAATAATAGTTATCCTGCGGGTTATTCAAATCGAGGTTAACTTTCGTGTAGCCGGGAACGATAGCCGCCAAGGCCCTGTTTTTAATACTACCATCGCCAAAAGAACTTTCAGCCGAAAAACTAGCACTTGAAAAGTTGGTGCATAATGCCTGGTTTTGAATAACTTTTATTGCGCCATAATTAAAACGATAAGTTTTATATACGCCTGCTGTGTCAATATGAAAATTGCCGGTTGGATGTATTGTATCCCCATTGTTAGCTGTCACTAACAACCTGTAAGCAACAATGAATAAAGTAGATCCATAAAATTTTGGAACATTGCCTGCAAGTACAGTTCCGCCGCCGGTAGCATTACCAAAACCGGCGCCGCTTAGCGCCTTTGAAGCACCTGTGCCTAAATTAACACGAACTCCAGGTATAGTTGCATCATACGCTCCTGCATCATCATTACTTGCGTCTGTATAAGGACCGCTTCCTGTATATAAAAGACCTTCGTTGGTAACGAGTTTCAGGGAATTATTGACATATTGAGTGCCAGCAGGAATTGTATCAACATAATAAAAATTACTGCTTGAGTTGTTTATTTTAACTAATGCATGTATTTCAATCGTATCCCCTTGTTCGAGTGTTCCTCCGCCGTTATTACGCGTAACATTAAAATAACTGTAACTGAACAGCATTTTTTGAGCAAAGGACCGGAGCGGTAAAATGAATTGAAGAGAGCAAAATAAAAAGACAAATATCTTCAGTGTTCCCTTTCTGTGGTTTAAAAACCGTGAGATTGAAGATTTAATAATGGGTAATACATGAATATTGAATGTTCCAGAGTAGATTTTCTGCATACTACCGTATTTTTCGGATTAAAAGGGATTTTCCTGGGATATTCATATGCTCAAACGTTTTAACGGGCGCTTTATTATATTACAACTAACAAGGAATAAATAACTTATGCTCTATTTATCTTGATAAATAATCGCATTTAATTATCAGTTTGTGGAATGCTGATATCTGCTGAATGGAGGATGATTTATTCGGATGGTACGGGAGTTATCAGATAAAATTTTAAAAAAGAATTAAATTAAAAATCTAATACCGAATTTCGATTAAATAGAAAAAGCCTAAAAATTGGTTTAGGCTTTGTCGAACTTTATTGGTTTAAGAAACCTATATTTTCCCTACCATATCTTTTGGTATTACCCATTCATCAAATTGCTCAGGCGTTACATAGCCAAGTTTCACGGCCATTTCTTTTAACGTGGTATTTTCCTTGTGCGCTTTCTGCGCTATTTCAGCGGCTTTATAATATCCAATTTTTGTATTGAGAGCCGTTACCAGCATCAGAGAATTATCAACATGCTTTTTAATATTATCTAATATAGGTTCAATGCCTTTGGCGCATTTTTCGTTAAAGCTGTTACATCCATCACCAATAAGCCGGGCACTATGCAGAAAATTATAAATCATTACCGGTTTAAAAACGTTTAATTCAAATTGGCCGGTGGCGCCTCCGATGCTAATTGCAACATCATTTCCCATAACCTGCGCAGCAATCATCGTAAGAGCTTCACATTGTGTCGGGTTTACTTTTCCGGGCATTATGGAAGATCCCGGTTCATTATCCGGAATATGAATTTCTCCAATTCCGCTGCGTGGCCCTGACGATAACATCCGGATGTCATTGGCAATTTTCATAAGGCTTACAGCAACGGTTTTTAGAGCGCCGTGTGCCTCCACAATTGCATCATGTGCAGCCAGTGATTCAAATTTATTTTCCGCAGTTTGAAAAGGAAACCCCGTAAGTTTTGCAATATTTTGAGCAACATTTATTGAATAGCCCGGAGGCGTATTAATTCCCGTTCCTACAGCAGTACCCCCGAGAGCAAGCTCACTTAAATGCGGCAATGTATTTTTTATAGCCTTAATTCCATGTTCTAACTGTGACGCATAGCCGCTAAATTCCTGTCCGAGCGTTAATGGTGTTGCATCCATAAAATGGGTTCGTCCAATTTTTACAATTGACATAAACGCTTTCGCTTTTGCAACTAAAGTATTTTTGAGGTTTTCAATTGCGGGTAATGTAAGTTCATTCAGGATCGTATAAGCGGCAATGTGCATTGCAGTTGGAAAGGTGTCATTGCTTGATTGCGATTTGTTTACATCGTCATTGGGATGAAGCACTTTTTCCTTATCGGTAAGTTTACCCCCGTTTAACACGTGACCACGATACGCAATTACTTCGTTTACGTTCATGTTACTTTGCGTTCCACTTCCGGTTTGCCATACAACAAGAGGAAACTCATCATCTAATTTGCCGTCAAGGATTTCATCACATACTCTTCCAATCAAATCGCATTTTTCTTTAGATAACACACCGGCATCAAAATTTGTAATTGCTGCTGCTTTTTTTAAATAGGCAAATGCACGGATAATTTCTTTTGGCATCCTGTTTATATCCTGTGCAATTTTAAAATTTTCTATACTTCTTTGGGTTTGTGCGCCGTAATAAGCCGTGGCAGGCACTTTCACTTCTCCCATTGTATCCTTCTCAATTCTGTATTCCATCTTATGTCTTCTTGGTGATGTAATTAATTTAAATAGTTAATTAAGGTTTCCAGCGTGTTTACCAAAAAACCGTCCGTATTTTTTACGTTTTGCCATAGCTTTTTTTCGTAAATAATTTATAATGAAGAAATCGATGATTGTTATAATAATCACGATTAATATTAAATAAACTGAAACTATAAATCCTGAAGAAAATTTACCGTTCCATATTCCATTTTGCTTTATATAATAAAATCTTGCGTTTTCAAGTACAGCTAATGCTATAATGCCGGCCATAAAATAAAAGACACTCCACAAAAAATAAATTCCATTACCGGTTCTCCAGTAAAAAATATTTGAAAGCAATAATAATATAATAGAGAAAATGGTAACTATATTATACAGTAAATCATTGTTTAGATCGAACAGGCGAACCACTGTAGTTGGAGAACCTGAATTTTCTAAAACCGTATGTGTACGAAAGATCCAGAAGGCAGTAAATAAAATTATTACTGATAATAACAACAAAAAAACTCTGTCTATTATTGCCATCTTCATTTTCCCAAAGTTAATGCAACAATTTTTAATGTAACTGGTGAATCATAAACGTAAAGACAATCATTCAGCAAACTCCATTCACGTTTAACAAAATCAGTTTCCTTTAAAAACCGGTTTTCTTTTTTCAATAAATGCTGTCGTTCCTTCTTTTTTATCAGCGGAAGAAAATACTTCTCCAAATAATTTTATTTCCTCATTAAAACCATTCTTATCAAAATCATAAAATGCATTAACCGCTTGTATTACTTTTGAAACTGCAGTTGGAGATTTTGATAGAATCACGTTTAATATTTCCTTTGTTTTTTCCAGAAGACTTTCAGCAGTTGTAACATGATTTATGAGGCCAAGTTCTTTAGCTTCAACTGCGTCAATCATATTGCCACTCATCATTAATTCCATTGCTTTACCTTTCCCCACAAGCATGGTTAAACGCTGTGTGCCACCATACCCCGGAATCAGTCCAAGGTTAACTTCCGGCTGGCCAAATTTTGCATTGTCGCTTGCCAGCCTGAAATGACAAGCCATTGCCAGCTCACATCCTCCGCCTAAAGCAAAACCGTTAACAGCCGCAACTACTGGCTTCGGGCAATTTTCAATTTTAAAAAATATTTGCTGACCTTTACCTGCCAGCATTGGGCCGTCTTCATCATTTATTCCTATAAATTCAGCTATATCTGCACCTGCAACAAATGCTTTGCCTCCCTGCCCGGTAATGATAGCCGCTCTGATTTTATTATCCTCATAAACGGTTTGCATTGCCTGATCAAGCTCATCTAAAACCGTTTTGTTAAGGGCATTTAATTTATCTGGGCGGTTGATTGTAATTGTAAATATTCCATTTTCCAATCCTGTTAAAAGTGTCTGGTACATATCAGTAATTAATTTCAATAGAAATGATTAAGTGAGTTTCTTTTAATCAACTAAAAATCCCGATGTACTTTTACCCATTCCTTTATATATGCAGCAATTGTTGCTGTGGGTGTTCCAGGTGGAAATAATTTTCCTACGCCTAATTCATTTAAAGATTTCATATCATCATCAGGAATTATACCGCCACCTGTAAGCAGCACATCATCCATCTTTTTTTCTGTAAGCAAGTGTAATATTTTTGGAAATACGGTATTATGAGCTCCTGATAAAATACTTACGCCGATCGCGTCTACATCTTCCTGCAAGGCAGTATTCACAACCATTTCAGGAGTTTGACGAAGCCCGGTATAAATTACTTCCATACCCGCATCGCGAAGTGAAGTTGCAATAACTTTAGCGCCGCGGTCATGACCATCAAGTCCTACTTTGGCAATAAGAACTCTTATAGGCCGTTGCTTTATTGAATCTTTATCTATGAGAATACTATTTTTTATTGACATGCAGTACAAAGATAAAAGGGTTTGTTACAAAGCAACTTTATGGTTTTTTATTAATAAAGATAAACCATGTTCTATCCTTTTAATTGTTTCTTCTTTCTCTAATAATTCTGCTATATGAAATACACCGGGGCCGAACTTTCCACCAACAAGCATGATGCGCAAAGGAAGCATTAACTCGCCTGATTTTATCTGGTTCGCGGCAGCAATTTCTTTAAACTCTTTTTCTAATTCATCATGTTGCCATTGATTCATAAATTCATAAGCCCGTATCAATTCTACAAAAAATTGATTTTTCTTATCATCCCATTTCGGCTTAACGGCAGTTATATCAATCGTATCGGGAAATTTGAAAAAGAAAGATGATTGCAGCACAAAATCGGTTAATAAAGTACACCGGTCTTTTACTAATTGCAAAATCTTTTCCAGTTTATTTTCATCATCAATTGTGACGCTGCTTTCCTGCAATAATTTTTTTACTGATGACTGATAATTGGTGACCGGTAACTTTTTTATCCATTCATGATTGAACCACTTTGCTTTTTCAAAATCAAATTTTGCTCCACTTGAATGCACTCTTTCAATAGAAAATTTTTCTATCAATTCGTCTATGGTGAATATTTCCTGTTCAGTTCCATCATTCCAGCCTAAAACGGCCAGCAGGTTTATAAATGCTTCGGGCAAGAAACCAAGTTCTTTAAATCCTTTCAATAAATCACCGGTATTTGGATCCTTCCATTGCATTGCAAAAACGGGGAACCCCAACCGTTCGCCATCTCTCTTACTTAGCTTTCCGTTACCATCAGGTTTTAATATTAGAGGAAAATGGGCCCACTCGGGCATGTGATGTTGCAACCCAAGATATTTCCATAAAAGCACATGCACTGGTGCACTTGGCAACCACTCTTCACCACGAAACGCATGTGTTATCTTCATTAAATAATCGTCTACAACCACGGCAAGATGATACGTAGGCATGCCGTCTGCTTTTATTAATACTTTGTCATCAACAGAGCTTGTATCCATTTGTATGTCGCCTCTTATCATATCTCTAAAGGATACAAATTCATTGGCCTCAATTTTAATACGGATAACATGTGGAAAATTTATTTTTAATAACGCTTCTGTTTCTTCGGCAGGAAGGGTAAGAGAATTACGCATATCGTTTCTTACATGATAGCCATATTGCAGATTGCTTTTTCCTTCTGATTTTAATTTTTCTCTTAAAGATTCAATTTCTTCCGGGGTATCAAAAGCATAATATGCATGACCTTTTTTTACAAGTTCTTCTGCATATTTTCTATAAACATCTTTTCTTTCACTTTGCCTGTAAGGCCCATATTCACCTTCGTGATGGGGCCCTTCGTCGGGAAGAATACCGCACCATGTAAGGCAATCGATTATATATTGTTCTGCTCCTTCAACATAACGGTTTTGATCAGTGTCTTCAACTCTTAACACAAAATCACCGTTATGTTTTTTTGCAAATAAATAATTGTATAAAGCCGTGCGAACGCCTCCTAAATGCAAACCCCCTGTTGGGCTTGGTGCAAACCTTACTCTTACTTTTTTCATTGTGTAAAGATACGTATAGAGATAATTTTCAAAGAATTGAGGAAAATAAAAAGTCGCAGCTTGTTGAGACTGCGACTTTGCAAATAGGTTTGATTAATTAAATTAATACGGAAGCAAATAAGAAAGCGTATTTCCATTGGAGCCTGTAAAAGCTACCTTAAGATAAAAAAGAAGTGGACAACTGTTAACAGGATTTCCATTTGTATCAAGCCCAAATGTAATTGTGGCATTTACCTTGGGACCCGTGTGTTCTGCTTGTCCGCTAACTAAACGAAAGTCACAGCCTTGCTCGATTACTAATGGATGCAAAATCGTACAAGAAAAATCATCATTAAAACGGTTCTTGCCGCTTATGTTACCCGTGGTAGAAATTACGATGCCGTTGTTATATGTGAAAACTCTAGTAAAATGAGTTTCCCAAGTGCGTTGCGCGCCATTGTCAAAAGTAATTGACATGTTAGTATCATCAATCTTATGTTCAATACTATCCAAAGTGGCAAGGTTTTTCAACAATCCGCCAGATACATTCGTAATAGTTCTTGTGCCGTTAATAACAATGCTTTTTCCGTCGACATTGCGGATAACTTTGAAGTTGACAAACTTAACAGTCAATTGTGCCTGGGCAGTTCCCCATTTAAAAGCAGGGGCGAAAGATACAACCACGCTGCCAGTTCTCTTACGGGTTAAATTACAATTATTGCCATTATAATTAATTGTAATAGTACGTGGATTGCTTGTTGTATCTACCGTAATTGTTGCATCGCAGGGTAATGATAATATTGGCGAGTTAATACCGGCGGGTGTTTGGTTGTAAGAGCCGCCATTGATATCTATAGAGGCATTTACGTCGTTGGTAGCAATATCCGTTTCATTGGAAAAGAACGCCTGATCATCTGCCTGCATTTTTGTTTCAGTTGTTGTATCGGCAGAAGTATTGCTGTTGTTGTCTTTTTTGCAGGAAGCAAATCCTATAGCAAAAAATACTACTGTAGAAGCGATCAAAAATTTTTTTAGTCTCATAAGGGTTGGTTTTATAGGTGATTTTTAATGAATTTTAAGACAACCTCTAATTGGGAAGGTTTAATTCATTAAAAAGATTTATTTTTCTTACATGCTTTATTTTGTAAAAACGCCTGCTTTTATTAAAAAATTGTATCCCGAATGTTTGTGGAACGTAGAAACAAATGAAAATATTTTATACATCACATTTGATGACGGCCCAACTCCACAGGTAACTTCGTCTGTACTGGAGGTATTAAAAAAATACAATGCCAAAGCAACTTTTTTTTGTATTGGCAAAAATGTAAAGGAGCATTTTGACATTTATAAGCAAATTATTTCTGATGGGCATAAGCCCGCAAATCATACGTTTAATCATTTAAACGGCTGGAAGACCGATGATAAAAAATATCTTGAGGATATAGCAGAAGCATCCAATATTATTGATTCCGGATTTTTCAGGCCGCCTTACGGAAGAATTACAAAATTTCAGCTAAGAGCATTGCAAGGAGAAAAATTTAAATTGAAAACAGTCATGTGGGATGTACTTAGCGGCGATTTTGATGTAAAAATTTCTCCGGAAAATTGTTACCTCAATGTAATCAATAATGCGAAGGCAGGCTCTATTATCGTTTTTCATGATAGCGTGAAAGCCTTTCCCAGGCTGGAATACGCCTTGCCAAAATTTTTGGATTTTTTTTCGGCAAAGGGGTTTCAATTTAAAATTCTTTAACCCCGTAAAAAAATTGGGCCTGGGTAGATACCCAGGCCCGTTTTTAATCCGTACCCTATGAAAACTGTTGTGAAGTTATATAATTATTTTTAACAAATCAACAACAATTTTACTTGTGCAGGGTAATAATGTGAGTTACGCCATTTATTGTAACGGTAGCCTTGTTATCGCAGGAACCGTCACCGTAATCCAGGATCGCCATAGTTGTATCTCGGGTGATATTCAGAGTTCCCTTAACTTTCCATGGGCAGGTAAATCTTTTAACTAAAGGAGTTACTATTTCGGAATTCCACGAATTGCCATTTGAGTTTGAACCCGAAGAATTTCCGGTGATTTCAAATTTATCGTCCAAAGGATAAAGTGGTGTGCCATTTCCTTCAACCTGGGTATGAATTCTAGTGCTATTCCACGTTCTCCAGCTTCCGCTGTTAGTATTGGTAATTTTTCCATCAATAACTTTTACAGTCCACTGTTTTTTATTTGAAAGGCTGGTATTCTCGACGGTGTGGGTGCCTTCAATTTTAAAGCTATCGACTGAGTAATCTATAAAAGTTGTTGAAACGGTGCTTCCGGGAACAGACATCGGGCCCGTATAAATAGTCAACAATTTTTCCCTTTCTTAATTTTCCGTCTTTTCCAAGGCAGCCGGCAGTACCAAAATCGATGGTAACGGTTTTGGGAAATTGATGGGCAATGTGAGGAACAACATTTACTGTAAAGCAACGGGAAGAAGCAGAATCGGGCGTGTTTGTTGGAGTTCCATCAGGATTTGTATCGTTGTTGTAAATAACGCCAACGCCGGCTCCAATACCTATGTCTTCTCCCACATCAGATGATTGAACACCCATGGTAATATTAAACACATCGTCATATTGCGATTCTGCAATCGCGTCACTTTGAGTCGCATCCATAGTGGCAACAACTGCTGGTGTATCTGCGGGTTGGTTCGTACTGTTATCTTTTTTGCAGGAAGAAAACGTAGCAATACCGGCAATTAACAACAGGCTCGCTAGTTTCGAAATTTGATTTACTTGTTTCATAAATGATAAGATTAAGATGAATATTTTTAATGCTCCTATGACAATGGTTGCATCAGCAAGTTTAATAAACCGTTAAAGATTTTTAATTTTTCTTTGCTTCATGAATTTTATAGATACGCATACACACTTATATTTAAAAGAGTTTTCAAATGATGTTGATGAGGTAATAGAGCGTGCAGTAAAAGCAGGAGTTGATAAATTTTTTCTTCCTGCAATTGATAGCGCTGAAACGAGCGCAATGTTTCATCTTGAAAAAAAATTTCCGGGTAAATGTTTTGCAATGGCAGGCTTACATCCTTGCTCAGTAAAAGAAAATTATAAAGAAGAATTGTCAGCAATTGAAAAATTATTGAGCGAAAGAAAATTTGCAGCTATAGGAGAAACAGGCCTTGATTTTTATTGGGATAAAACTTTTGTAAAAGAACAATATGAAAGCCTTACTCTCCAGGCAGGATGGGCGCTTCAATATCACATACCGTTAGTGTTGCATACACGAAACGCCCTCCAGGAAACAATTGATGTAATAAAAACATACAATGCCCGGGGATTAAAAGGAATCTTTCATTGCTTTGGAGGAACATTGCAAAATGCAAAAGATATTATTGCTCAAAACTTTTATCTTGGAATAGGAGGCGTTGTTACCTATAAAAATTCGGGGCTGGCAGAAATTATTAAAGATATTGACCTTAAACATATAGTTCTTGAAACTGATGCTCCCTATTTAACACCGGTGCCATATAGAGGAAAAAGAAATGAAAGCAGTTATTTGATATATATAGCACAAAAAATTGGGGAGATAAAAAATATTGCTTTAGAGGTAGTTGCGGAACAAACTACCAGAAATGCAAAAGAAATCTTTAGCCTTTAACGTTATTTTTTCAGATGTGCTTCTAACAGCTTTTTCCAACTCAAATAAAGTTCATCATAAAGGTCTGTATTTCCGGGTTCTATTTTTTTAATGGGCTTAAAGTTGCTGAATGCTTCATTAAAATTTTTGTAAATGCCCCCCCCGATTCCCGCACCCAGCGCGGCACCCACGCTTCCGTCATTGCTGTACAATTCAACAGCTACGCCGGTTGCATTTACAAATGATTGTATAAATACATCGCTCAAAAATAAATTGGATCGGCCGGCACGAATAATAGTTGGGTGTAAATTATTTTCACGCATGATATCCAGCCCATAACGAAATGCAAATGCAATTCCTTCCTGAACTGCACGGAATATATGTGCCTTCGAATGCTTATTTAAATCAATATTGTTTATATGTGCGCCCACTATTTTATTCTGCAACATGCGCTCTGCTCCATTTCCAAAAGGAAGAATAAACAAACCATCACTTCCCGGATCTATGCCTGAACACATTGCATCCATTTCTTCATAGGTCAGGCCATCGCCACACACTTTTTTTATCCAGCTATTCATAATGCCGGTTCCATTAATGCAAAGCAAAACGCCTAAGCGTTTATGCATAGCCGTATGATTTACGTGTGCAAACGCATTTACTCTCGAATATTTATCGTTGAATAACTGGTCAGTAACTGCATAAATTACACCCGATGTGCCTGCGGTTGCTGCAACTTCGCCCGGCTCAAGTACATTTAAGGATAAGGCGTTATTAAGCTGGTCGCCTGCTTTGTACGTTACGGGAATATTTTCTTTTAATGAAAGTTCTTTGGCAATTGCGGGCAATAAGTTTCCATGTGAAGAGAATAAGGTTCTTACATCAGGCATGAGAGAATCATCAAAACCGAAATAGTTCATTACATCTTTGGAAATTTCTTCTTTTTGAAAATCATAAAAAATTCCTTCGGATAATGCTGAATTGGTGGTGGTAATTTCCCCGGTTAATTTCATTGCAATGAAATCTCCCGGTAACATTATCTTATCAATTTTTTCATAAATCCCCGCCTCATTATTTTTTACCCAACTCAATTTGGATGCGGTGAAATTTGCAGGAGAATTTAAAAGGCAGGAAGAACAAATATATTCACCTATGGCATTGAAAGCATTTTCGCCGATTTCAACAGCCCTGCTGTCGCACCAGATGATACTGTCCCGCACAACATTTTGGTGTTTATCAACTGCAACCAGTCCATGCATCTGGTAAGATATACCAATGGCCGCTATATCTTTTGGGTCAAAGGCTTTCGCAGCAGTTAATTTTCGTATAGCCTTTGCAGTTTGGTCCCACCACATTTCAGGAGATTGTTCAGCCCACCCGGATTGTAATGAAGTGATTGCATTTTCTGTTTCGGGATATTGTGCGGTTGAAATACATTTTTGTGAAACTGCGTCCACCACGGAAACTTTTATAAAAGAGGTACCGATATCAATTCCTAAAAGGAGCATATATTATTATTATTTTATTAAATAGATTGAAATCATTTCACACTTAAAATTGCTGTTGCAGGTTTTGCAGCTCCAAGTTCTGCACTTCTTTGTGACGGTAACGAACCTGCTACGCTTATTTTTATATCGCCTGAATTTAAAACACTTTGTCCTTTGTCATTTACAACTTTCATCATACCGGGTGTAATTATAAATTTTACTTTTTGAGACGCGCCCGGCTTAAGGTTAATTCTTTTAAAACCTTTTAAAGAATAAAGTGGATCTTCAGCCGATACATTTTTATGCGTAAGATACAATTGTACGACTTCATCGCCTGCAATTTCGCCACTATTGGTAACCGTTAGTTCGGCTGCAATTGATTCATTTTTATTAATTTTTGTCTTAGATAATTTAAGATTACCATAGGTAAACTTTGTATAGCTCAATCCAAATCCAAAAGGATATAACGGAACTCCTTTAAAATAGCGATAGGTTCTGTTTTGCATGGAATAATCTTCAAATGGTGGTAGATCTGAATCGCTTTTATAGAATGTTACAGGCAATCTTCCTGCGGGGCTGTAATCGCCAAACAAAACATCCGCGATAGCAGTACCCGCGGCCTGCCCGCCATACCACGCATCGATAATACCCGGGATATTTTCTTCTTCCCATGGAATAGCAACTGCGCTTCCTGTCATCATTACAAATACAACCGGCTTCCCGGTTGCTTTCAATGCTTTCATAAAATCGGTTTGTACGCTTGGCAATGCAATAGTTGTTCTATCGCCACCGCTAAATCCCGGATTGTCCACTTTCATTTGTTCTCCTTCCAATCGTGGAGAAATTCCACCAACATAAATAATAACATCAGCATTTTTAATACTGTCAATTAGTTTTGAAAAATCCTGTGGCGTCGTTGCTGTAAAGTCGGTTGCCCTTGAATAAAACACATCCGCATTTTTCAACTTATCTTTTATACCCTGCAATACGGTAGTAACAATAGAAGGCTGACCATTATAATTTCCTAATTGTGTGTTAGCATTATCTGCATTGGGTCCCAAGACCGCAATATGATTGATGTTTTTACTAAGAGGTAATATATTATTTTCATTGCGTAGCAAGACGATTGACTGTTTTGCCATCTCCAACGCAAGTGCTTTATGAGGCTGCCTTTCCAAAGCCGTAATTGGAATTTGTGCATATTTCACCATACTAACGGGGTCGAACATCCCAAGACGAAAACGAATCGTAAATAATCTTTTTAATGACGCATCAATGTCTTTCTCGGTTAATTTTCCATCTTTTACTGCCTTCACTAAAGTCTTATAAGTTGCATTACCACATTCTACATCTGTTCCATGCAATACCGCATCTGCAGCCGAGCTTTCTGCATCAGGAAACATTTTATGTGTTTCGTAAAAATCGTCGATTGCACCGCAATCAGAAGTGACATAGCCGGTAAATTTCCATTGATTGCGTAAGATGTTAACCATAAGTTTATCGTTGCCACAGCAGGGTTGGCCTCCGTAAGCATTGTAAGCACACATCACTCCTGCTACTTTTGCATTCACCACTAGCTCATGGAAAGCCTGTAAGTAGGTATCCCAAAGATCATGATCAGTAATATTTACATCGAATGTATGTCGTGAAGATTCCGGTCCGCTATGGATTGCATAGTGCTTGGCACAGGCTGCGGCTTTTAAATATTTGGGATCATCACCTTGTAAACCTGTTACAAACGCGTTGGCAATACTTCCTGTAAGAAAAGGGTCTTCGCCATAAGTTTCCTGTCCACGTCCCCACCTAGGATCACGAAAAATATTTATGTTAGGTGTCCAGTAAGTTAAGCCCGTGTACCTGCTACGATCATTTTTACGGATGCTTTCGTTATTGATAGCCCGCCCTTCTTCGGAAGTGAAATCCCCCATTTTTTTCATGGAGTTAACATCAAAAGTTGCCGCCATTCCAATTGCCTGCGGGTATGATGTTACATGAAATTTGGTTCTTGCAACGCCATGTAAACATTCATTCCACCAGTCGTAAGCGGGAATACCTAAACGGTCAATAGCCGGTGCTGCATTAAGCATTTGCGCTACCTTTTCTTCCAGCGTTAATCTTGAAACAAGATCATTTACCCGTGCTTCAATTGATAGCGAAGGATTCTGGAAAGGATATGCATATTTCTTTTGTGCAAATGTTGCTGAAACAAAAAAAATAAAAATCAATGGGAAAAAAATCTTTTTCATAATACATTAATAAAGGAGTAAAAGACAAGATCTTATTTTTAATATTGACACTATTAAGCTATACCTAACGGTGAGAAATAAACGAAGATAGAAACCACAATTGCCACAACTATCAGGGAAAGAATAACATCCCATTTGTTCCAGCTTGCACGGCTCGCAGCCCTGTCTTCCGCTACGGTAGTTGCGAATGTTAATCCTCTTATTTGCTCATCGTTAGGTTTTGCAGTAAGCAGGCTTACGATTACCATTAAAGCAATTGAAAAAAGGAACAATAAAATACAGAAGTAAAGGAAATTGATGGTTGCGAACTCATGCAACACACCTGTTAAATCGGTTTGAAATAATTCTAATGTCAACTTAATAATGCCAATTATAAAACCAGCTACCATTCCTGTAAGCGCTCCTTTTCCATTTATACGTTTAAAGAATACTCCAAGTAAAAACACAGCGGCAATAGGAGGTGCCAAATAAGATTGTACACTTTGAAGATATTGATATAATGTACCTGATATCCTGCTCATTAATGGAATCCAGGCCATACCGAGTAATACCACCACGCCAGTGGCGATTCGACCTACTTTTACCAGTTCTTTACCACTTGCTTCCGGCTTCATTTTCTGATAAATATCCATGGTGAACAAAGTTGAACATGCATTATAAACAGAAGCTAATGAACTCATCAATGCTGCCAGCAAACCACCAGCAAGTAAACCTCTTAATCCCAAAGGCATAAGCGCTTTTACCAAAGTTGGGAACGCTGCATCATTATCTGTTAAGGTTAGTTTTCCCTGGTTAACGAGGGCCACGGCGATTAAACCAGGCACTAAGAAAATGAAGAAAGGGAGCAGTTTCAAATACGCGGCAAATATGGTTCCTCTTCTCGCCTGCCTTTCGTCGCGGCCGGCTAAACAACGTTGAACAATATGTTGATCCGTACACCAATACCAAACGCCTACAATAGGAGCCGCGAAAGTAATTCCAAGCCACGGGAAATCGGGGTCGCTTAAAGGACGGAACATATTTAATTTTTCTTTTGGAACAGAATTGATGAGCCCATGCCAGCCGCCCACTTTATCTAACCCGATAAATAATAAAACCGCAGAGCCGAACAGTAACACAAATGCCTGTATGGCTTCGGTGTACATTACTGTATGTAAGCCACCGAGGATGGTGTAAATACCTGTTATCACCACGAGAATTATAGCGCCTGTCCAGAAGTTAACTCCCAGGAAAGAATTAAATACAAGTGCGCCTGCGAAAATGGTTACGGACGCTTTAGCAATTACATAACTGAGTAACTGTATAATTGATAATAATCTCCTGGATTTTGCATTGAAACGTCTTTCTAAAAACTCGGGCATTGTGTACACCATGCTGCGCATGTAAAAAGGAACAAACAGCCAGCCAAGTACCAAAACAATCCATGAATGCATTTCGTAATGACCCATTACAAGCCCGGAAGTTGCACCGGTACCTGCAAGTCCTACAATGTGTTCCGATCCTACATTTGAAGCCAATATAGATGCGCCAATAACCCACCAGCCAAGATTGCGGTTGGCTAAAAAATAATCTGAAGGCGATGCTTTACTTTTTCTTATTGACCAAACGGAAATAGCTGCGATGATAAGAAGGTAAAGAATTACAAAAAGCAAATCAATCGTTCCAAGAAAATGCATAATCTCGATTTTAAATTATAAATAAATAATTAGATAAAACGCCTAATGATATTCCATGTTCCTGCCTCCTACTTATTGCTTTACGTTCCCTTCTTTCGATAGCATGATTCCAAATATTTTCAAATATTGATTGTACTTCTTCAAATTCTTTTCGTTCAGTGCAATCAAATGCTGCATACTGCTCTACTCTCATTTTTTTACAAACTGTTTCCGTATATCTTATTGAAGATATCTTGCTTGAAAATGCGCACTGCGTGCAGTTACCGACATGGTGCAGATTGTCTATTTGTAAATGAATTATTAACCTGTTTGTAATATAAATGCTCAATCGTAATGAGGTTTAAAAGCAAATGATTCTGTAGAATTCAACATTAATAAGCAACTATGAATGGGCTAATTTAGAGGAATTATTTTAAAAAATGTAAACGGTTACATTTTTATTTTGAAAATATGATTTTTTATATAGTTTTACTTATATGGATACTACTTGCAAGCCAAATAAACTTTTCAATTATACCAGTCGCTAACGATTACTAATATACGCGGAAAGCGAAAAAATAAGTGGAGCTATAATTTTTCATTGAAAAAAAATAAATATGAAGAGCGATAAAAATAAGATTGCCATTGTTACAGGAGGCGGATCAGGAATTGGATTAGCCATAGCCGAAAAATTTGTGCAAAATAAAATCACGGTTATAATAATTGGCCGCGACCAAGTGAAATTGGAAACTGCCAAAAATAAGTTAGGCGAACTTTGCATTCCGGTTGCTTTCGATTTAGATAACCTTTCGTCGGTTCCGGAATTGATAAATGATCTTATAAAAAAGCATAAAAAAATTGACATTCTTGTAAACAACGCAGGCATTAATTTAAAGAAGGAATTTACAGAAGTTACTGATGAAGAATTTCAAAGAATTATGCATACGAATGTAACAGCCATGTTTGCTCTTTCCAGGGAAGTTGTAAAATGTATGATAAAGAATGGTAGCGGAAGTATTATTAATATAAGCTCAATGGCGTCTCAATATGGGATTCCAAAAGTAATCGCTTATAGTGCTTCAAAAGCGGCAATTGAAGGAATGACGAGGGCAATGGCAGTGGAACTTTCTCCAAAAGGAATACGGGTAAACTGTATAGCGCCCGGCTTTATTGCAACAGAGATGTCGGCCAAAGCTTTGAATAATGATAAAGAAAGAAAAGACAAAGTAATGTCAAGAACCCCGATGGGAGCTTTGGGAATGCCGGCTGATATTGGCGATGCAGCGGTGTTCCTTGCATCTGCAGCATCAGCATATATAACAGGGGTCGTTTTGCCCGTGGATGGAGGCAATTCAGTTGGGTTTTAATTGCTTCGTTAAGCCTCTATTGAGTGAACTTATTAATGCATCGTTAGTATATTTTCTGAATAAAATATTAACCGTCGTAAATGGTCTAATGAGAAAACAAAACGGGATTATTTTTTCTTTCATTATTCTGATTCACTCATCGGTGAGTGCACAAATTCGTATGCCTTATTTAATAAAAAAAGGCACTACCGAGCAATTGATAGTGGATGGAAAACCTTTCCTGGTTTTAGGAGGTGAGCTTGGCAATTCCACTGCTTCCAGTCTTGATTATATGAGGCCGGTCTGGAGTAAGTTCAAAGCCATGAACCTTAATACGATTTTATCACCTGTATATTGGGAATTGCTGAAGCCCAAAGAAGGAACATTTGATTTTACTTTAGTAGATAATATTATAAAAGCCGCTCGAAAAAATAATTTAAGAGTCATTCTCTTATGGTTCGGTTCGTGGAAAAACAGCATGAGTTGTTATGCCCCTGCATGGATTAAAACAAACGAGTCACGTTTTCCACGTGCACAGGACAATACAAGAAAGGGGCTGGAAATACTTTCAGCTTTCAGCAAAAATAATCTTGATGCTGACGAAGCTGCCTTTGCAGTTTTAATGAAACATATAAAAGAAACTGACAAAAGCCACACCGTAATTATGGTGCAGGTAGAAAATGAAATCGGAATGCTTACGGAAGCAAGGGAGAGAACCGCCGATGCCGATAAAGCTTTTGACCGCGATGTTCCCCGTGAACTAATGAATTATCTTATAACAAATAAAGACTCACTCGTTCCTGAATTGAAAGATCAATGGTCAAAAACAAATTTTACAACTAACGGCAATTGGGAAAATGTTTTTGGTAAAAGCCCTGCAACCGATGAAATATTCCAGGCGTGGTATTATGCAAAATATGCTAATGCGGTTGCCGCGGCCGGAAAGAATGAATATTCTTTACCCATGTATGTAAATGCAGCATTAAATTATCGTAATGTTAAGCCAGGCCAATACCCGAGTGCCGGACCTCTACCTCATTTAATGGATATCTGGCAAGTTGCTGCTCCTTCTATCGACATTTTATCACCTGATTTTTACAACCCTTATTTTAAACAATATTGTGATCTCTATACGAGAAGAAATAATCCGCTGTTTATTCCTGAAATACGCTTTGAGCCGTCGGATGCTGCAAAAGTATTTTACGCAATTGGGCATTACCAGGCCATTGGTTACTCTCCTTTTTCTATAGAATCCACAGATAAGCCAAAGGAAGAACCTATCAGTAAAGCCTACTCGATATTATCACAACTGTCACCTGAAATATTAAAGTACACCGGTACGGGGAAAATGGAAGGGGTATTGCTCGATTCACAAAACAAAAAGCAGGAAATAATTTTAGGCAATTATAAATTATCAGTAGCGCATGATTATACACTGGGCTGGTCTCCTGATGCTTTAAAACCAGGCTGGCCGATAACTGGCTGCATTATTATACAGGAAAATGAAAATGATTTTATAATTGCGGGAACCGGCGTTGTAGTAACGTTTTCCGTAATTGGAACTAACAGAATTTCCGCAGGCATTTTACAGGCAAATGAGGGTAAATATATAAATGGAAAATGGCAGCCGGGAAGGCGCATGAACGGAGACCAGGATCACCAGGGGAGGCATATAAGGGTGCCCGTTAGTGAGTGGAATATCCAGCGGGTTAAATTATATCAATATAAATAGGACATTTTGATATTCAATTATTCAGGTATCGTAATCAGGTAATTAAAATTCTAATCTGCAAAATTTAAACGATGAAAAAGTTTATTTTTTTCTTGCTTGCTGCAAGTATAAATCACGTAGCGCTGGCGCAGGATTCAAAAATAGACAGCAGTAAATATCCCCCGTTTAAAATATTTACGGCACAGCAGGACCAGGAAAACATGATGCAACAATTGGGCATAAAAGTATTAAGGCCGGGGCCAAGCGGAAATCCATCAGCACCAGATCATGCGAATTATGATACGACAAAAGCAGATCCTTGCCCACAAATACCGGATATTTTAACGGCAAAAAATGGAAAGAAAATTACAACAGCCGATATGTGGTGGAAAGTGCGTCGGCCTGAGATTATTGAAGATTATGAACGCGAAGTATATGGAAGAATTCCGCACAATGTACCTAAAGTAACATGGACAGTAAAAGTGGTTGATCGCGAATTTATATTTCCGGGATTTATTCCGGTTGTCGCGAAACAAATTGTTGGTCATGTTGATAACCGGGAATACCCGTTGATCAATGTTGATATAAAAATGATTTTGGTTGTGCCGATGAATGTAAAAGGCCCGGTTCCTGTGTTGATGATGTTTGGCTTTCCTTCATTTCCTTCTCCGGCGCAGCCATCAGCAGATGACATGGAAACATTGAATACAACGTTTAAAGATGTGATGATAAAAACCAATCCTGCAGTAAAAAATATTTTTGATAAGTATCCTGCTTACTCACCTATTACGAAATCAAGCATTAATTTTTTTGCGCCGCCGCCTGTCGGCGATGCGCCACCAACAGGACAATTGCTCGCTGCAGGTTGGGGTTATTTAACTATTGATCCAACAAGCATTCAGGCCGACAACGGAGCCGGCTTAACTGTCGGTATAATTGGCTTAGTAAATAAAGGCCAGCCACGCAAACCAGATGATTGGGGCGCATTGCGTGCTTGGTCTTGGGGCGCAGCGCGGGCGCTCGATTACCTGGAGACAGACAGTTTGGTAGATGCAAAAAAGGTAGGTATTGAAGGCGTGTCCCGGTATGGTAAAGCCGCATTGGTTACACTTGCATTTGAACCGCGGTTTGCAGTTGGTTTAATTGGTTCATCCGGTAAAGGCGGTGCCACACTGCTTCGCCGCAACTTTGGGGAAGCGGTAGAAAGTTTAACCGGTGGTGAATATTATTGGATGGCTGGAAACTTTTTAAAGTATGGTGCATCCGAAGCAAGCTTTGGAAGCAAAACAGGCTGCGACCTGCCTGTCGACTCTCATGAATTAATTGCTCTTTGTGCACCGAGACTAACGTTCTTTAGTTATGGCGTACCCGAAAAGGGCGATGCCAATTGGCTGGACCATAGAGGCAGCTATATGGCTACAATTGCCGCAGGCACTGTTTTCAAATTATTGGGTGCTAAAGATCTTGGAGTTTCCAATGATTATATGAAAGAAAAAATGCCGCCCGTTAATACCGGGCTGCTGGACGGCCAACTTGCATGGCGGCAGCATGATGGCGGGCATACGGATGCTCCGAACTTTAAATATTTTATTCCGTGGGCGACCAGGTTTCTTAATTATGAAAAAAAGCCAGCACAATAAAACCACTTATATGCAAAAGATTTCACTCATTTTATTAATTCATCTCATTCTTATGTTTAATGCCAGCGCACAAACTGACAATTCATGGCATGGAAAAAAATGTGCGTTGGTTCTTACTTACGATGATGGATTGAATATCGATCTTACAAACGTAATTCCTGCGCTTGATTCTGTTGGGCTAAAAGGAACTTTCTATATTTCAGATTATTTTAATGGATTAAATGCGCAGATAAATAAATGGAGAATTGCCGCTGCAGAAGGCCACGAATTGGGCAACCACACCATATGGCATCCTTGCGATGGAAGCCTATCCGGCAGATCTTTTGTACAACCGGATTATGATCTGCATACTTATGATGTGCGAAGAATGGATAATGAAATATTGGCCATGAATAATATTTTAAAAGCAATTGATGGAAAATCAAAACGAACGTTTGCATATCCCTGCGGAGATTTAAAAATTCACGATACGTCTTACCTCGATCCGTTGAAAAATGAATTTATTGCAGCACGTGGTGTTAAAGGGGAGATGTTGCCGATGGACAAAATAGATTTGTATAACATCGGATGCTACACGATGAATGGCCAATCAACCGATGAGATGATTGCACTTGTAAGAAAAGCAATGGCAAGTCACACACTGCTTGTTTTTCTTTTCCACGGTGTTGGTGGCGAACATTCGCTGAATGTTTCGCTGGAAGCCCATAGCGGTTTATTGCATTATCTGAAACAGCATGAAAATGAAATTTGGATTGCACCAATGATTGCTGTTGCGGAGTTTATAAAAAGTAACAGGCATTAGGAACGGGTAAATAAATATACCGGAGAAGGCATTTTGCCTCGTATAACCCAACCATTCTTCTTTTATACCGCTCTTATTAATTGAGTTGTAATTATTCAAACCGGAAAGCAAAAATAAAAGCGAAATTTTCCGAATGGATATTGTGAATTATTTTTACAGGTGATTTTTAATACCTGCCCGTCTATAAAAAAATATTTACCATATAAAATTATGTGCCTCCTGTTCCTTGCCATATGTGGTAACATGTATGGTCAGGAGCGATTAATTACCGGCGTAGTCACGGACGCGAAAACCGGCCAGCCTTTGTTTTCCTGCAGCGTATACGCTCTTAATTCCGGCAACGGCGTTATTACCGATGAAAAAGGGAAATATACTTTTAGCATAAGCGATAAAACTGATTCTATTGCTATTTCAATGATCGGGTATCAGATCATGGCGAAAGCTGTAAGTAAGGCACCGGAGCAGGTGATTAATTTTGAGGCAGAGCATGCCGCTAATGAAATGGCTGCAGTAGTGCTGTCTATAAAACCTAAATACACAAAGGCACAAAGGCTCATATTAAAAGTTATCAAAAACAAACCCGTTAATGATGCTTTTAACAATAAAACTTTCCAGTGCCAGGTATATGATAAAATGGAAGCAGACCTTAAAAATCTTCCTGAGAAATTGCAGAAGAATAGGCTGATGCGACCATTAGCATTTGCTTTCAATAACCAGGATACAACAGCAGATCATGACAAGTTGTTACCGGTTTTTATATCAGAAACCAATTCCAATTATTATTATCGGAAGAATCCTGAAAAAGACCGCTATGACTACACTGCCATCAAAAGCTCAGGGTTTGATAATAAATCTATTTTGACTTTTGTAGATGGTCTTTATAAGAAAATAAATATTTACGACAACTTCATTAAGCTGGCCGATGTAAATTTTGAAAGCCCGATTGCAGATAATGCATTAAACGCGTATGAGTATCATATATTAGATACCGTTTACTTTGGCAGTCATCGTTGCATACAGGTCCAGTTTTCACCGGCGCATTTTGGAAGCAATACTTTCAACGGGTATTTGTGGATTGCAGATACATCGTATGCAATTAAGTCGCTGGTGATGCACATGGATAAAAATGCCAATATCAATTTTGTAAAAAAGTTTGAGATATCGCAATTTTTTCAGGCAGAAAATCAACAAAAATTTTTACCTGAAAAAACTATTTTATATATGGATGTAATGGTGCCTTTAAAAACAAAGATCGGCGTGATAGCAAGGAAAACGACCATTTATAAGGATATCATTTTGAATAATAATTCTATTGATACGGCATTTGAGAAAAAATATATTCCCATTTCCGCATATTCTTCTGATTCTGCTAAAGTCAATCCTATTCAGCGATTTGAGCCTTTAACTAAATCTGAAAGATCCGTATATGTTTTAATGGATACACTTACAAAGATTCCTGCGGTAGTTACTTATGCTAAAATTATTTCGGCCTTAACCACTGGCTATTATACTGCTGGCCATGTTGATATCGGTAATATTTATTATACCTATACTAATAATATTATTGAAGGTGATCGAGTCACTTTTGGATTAAAGACGAATTACAAATTCAACGGTCGCATACAGTTAAAGGGTTATGCAGGATATGCCTTCAGAGATAAACAATTTCGTTACCTGCTGCGATCTGTTTTTGTTTTGAATCCACATAAGTGGTCAACCCTAACTTTAGAACATAGCAATGATATTTCAGGAACCTATGACCACAGTGACGAATTGGATCAAAATTCAATATTTGCTGCTTTCTTAAGAAGAGTTAAATATAGCCAGTCAAGGCTTATTAATAGCCAGTATACGGATGTTAATTTCCTGAAATATTTAAGTGATGATTGGGCCATACGGGCGGATATTAATCATAATGTTCTAACACCTTTTTTTAGCGTGTATTATACTAATGGTGATTTTAAACCCTATTTGGACAGTCTTTCCGAATCTAATCATTATACAGTTAATGATGCAACATTCTCACTAAGATGGTCTCATAAGGAAAGATATATAACGCAACACTATCGCAGGGGAAGTCTTGGCGGGTATTACCCAATCATAACATTGAGCTTTACAAAAGGAGTGAAAACGAATAGCGGATTGCTTAAAAGTGATTTTAATTTTAGCAAATGGAATTTATATTTAGAACATAATTTTCCTGATGGCAGAATTGGTAATCTTTCTTACTTTCTTGATGCGGGTATTACTAAGGGTACACTACCTATTGTTTTACTGAATGTGCTTAAGGGAAATGATACTTACTATTATAACAAGTATGCATTCAACAATATGAATCGCTTTGAATTTGTAACTGATAAATATGTAAGTCTTTCTGTTGAACAAAATTTTGGCAGTTTTCCTTTCAAATATATCCCTGTGATGAAGCGGTTAAAATGGCGTTCGCTGATCACTTTCAAAGGCGTAGTTGGCGGCATGTCTGAGGCAAATAAAATCGCTAATGGTTATTACGATTCTACAATAAGTTATCATTTCACTGTTCCTGATAAATCACCTTATATGGAAACGGGAGTTGGTATAGATAACATCTTTCATGCACTAAGAATTGATGGTGTGTGGAGATTGAATTATTTAAACAATCCGGGCATTCCGAAGTTTGGACTTAAGGTAAGTGCGGAGTTTAAGTTTTAATAAATTATTCAGGCTTCAATCTAAAGTCTACATCTTTAACTCATTCAACTTATTATCTTCTATAAATAAAATATGCATCGGAAAAATTTGCGAAGTTGTATTTTTTGAAGAAAACCAAACCCTGTTTTCTGGAACAATCACAAATAAACCTTCATCATCGCCAACGGCCTTAAATTGCGGTAACGGCGGCTGTTTATCAAAATAGGGAAGATGGTATTGCACTAATAATTTTTCTACGTCATGTTGAAAGCTTTTTTGCGGATACACCAATCCAATTTCACTTGTATTACGGATAAGGTTAGACGAAAACCTTGCATCAACATTATCATTTAAATCAAACCTTGCAATCAGTTCAACAATATTACCTGCAGGATCAAGAAAGTAAAATGATTTTGCATGCCAGTTCACGAAATCTGCTATGTAACCTTTATAGTCATCCAGCCAGAGCAACTCAACTTTTTGTTTCATCCATTCAAATGCTTCTTCAAATTTGTTGGGGGGAATATTAAAAGCAAAATGATAAAATGGGTTTACATCGCCTTTAGTTTCTTCAAAAATTAAACTTGATTTTCCTGCTGAAATAGCAATACTTTTTTCACCGGAATAAAACGTTTTTAATTCCAAAACCTCTTTATAGAAGTTATATAAAGCTGAAAGATTTTTGGTTTGTAATCGTATCTCTTTTAGAAGCATGCTTTATACTACGGCATCTTTTTTCTTTTGCTCATCTTCATTGATTTTCATAAAAGGTTTTAGAATATCAATTGGTACCGGGAAGATGGTGGTTGAATTATTTTCAGTAGCTATTTCGCGTAAAGTTTGCAGGTAACGCAGGGTTAATGCGCTCGGTTGTTCGCTCAATATTTTTGCTGCATCGCTCAATCTTTGCGAAGCCTGGAATTCTCCTTCAGCAGAAATTACTTTGGCCCTGCGCTCTCTTTCTGCTTCTGCTTGTTTGGCCATTGCACGTTGCATTTCCTGCGGAAGATCAATTTGTTTTACTTCTACATGAGTAACTTTTACGCCCCACGGTTCGGTTTGGTTGTCTATAATTTCCTGCAGGCGTATGTTTATTTTTTCGCGTTGCGAAAGAAGTTCATCTAACTCCGATTGTCCCAAAACGCTTCTTAAAGTTGTTTGCGAGAGTTGTGAAGTACCGGCCAGATAATTTTCTATTTCCACAATGGCTTTTTGTGGATCAATTACCCGAAAATATATAACCGCATTCACTTTAATGGAAACATTATCCTGCGTAATAACATCTTGTGGCGGCACGTCCATTACAACTGTACGAAGCGTAACCTTTACCATCTTATCAATAACCGGTATCAGCAAAATAAGGCCGGGCCCTTTTACTCCGCCACCTAGAACCCTTCCCAACCTGAATATAACTCCACGTTCGTATTCACGTAAAACTCTAATGGAACTGGCGAGGATGTATAAGATGAGTACAACAATTATAATTAACGCTATTGGTAGTTGCTGTGGCATAATTTTTATTTAAATGTAATTGATGATTTTTTATTTTTTATGTAAATGTCTTAATGAATTTACACTTGTTCGATATACAACGTAAGGTCTCTTATTTCTTTTACAATAACTCTTTCGCCGGCATTAATTTTTCCTGAAATTGAAACTGCCTTCCACATTTCACCATTAATTTTTACCATTCCTGCAGGGTCAATTAAGTTCATGGCTTCTCCCTTGCTTCCAATCATCGAGTCAGCACCTGTAACGGGTTTCAGCGCTTGTGCCTTTAAACCCATTCCTACAATAAAAAGAAAGAACAACGAAGTTACAAGAGTGGTACTTATAATCACACCCCACGAAACCGCAACAATGTTTTCGGTTGGGCTTTGCCTGAATAAAAACATTGACCCTAATAAAAGTGAAATTATTCCGCCAATGGTTAAGATGCCGTGGCTGATAATTTTTATTTCAAGCAAGAAAAGAAGTATACCAAAAATTATTAAAGATAATCCTGCATAATTAACCGGCATGGAACTCATGGAATAAAACGCTACAACCAAAAATATAACCCCGGCTACGCCCGGAAATATGGCGCCAGGATTAAACATTTCGAATATCAACCCAAAAAAGCCAAGCATCATTAATATGTAAGAAATATTAGGGTCACTTATTTTATCTAATACTTTTTGAAAGAACCCCATGTCACTCGATTGAATACTTGCATTTTTGGTTTGTAATATTTTAATACCGCCATTTACTTCCATTTTTTGCCCATTAATTTGAACAAGCAATTCACGGTCATCATTGGCAATATAGTCGATTACACTGTCCTGTATGGCCTCTTCATCAGTTATTGCAACACTGTAGCGCACTGCTTCTTCGGCCCACTTTACATTGCGGTGCCTTTTTTCAGCAATAGTTCTAATAAAAGCAGCTGCATCATTGGTGCCTTTTGTATTCATTATGGTATCGGTTGTTCCCTGCATGGATACAGGATGTGCTGCACCAATGTTTGTTCCCGGAGCCATGGCTGCTACATTAGCCGCCATTGTTATAAACACACCTGCAGACCCTGCATGGGCACCGGACGGGGAAACGTAAACAACTATTGGAACGGTTGACTTAAAAAAATCACTTACTATATCTCTTGTTGAATTTAATAAACCTCCCGGTGTATTGAGATGTATAAGAAGGCATTCAGCTTTTTGGCTTTCTGCTTTTTTAATAGATTGATGTATATATTCAGCGGATGCAGGATTAATACCGCCATTAATATTTATGGAAACAACCGTTTGCGAAAAAAGCAATGTTGGCAGAAAAAAAATTATTGCCAACGATAATAAGTGCTTCATTGAATTTAATTATCAGTTTCGAAGCTTTTAACCAAAAACCTGGACTGTAATTTACCGAAAAGCGAAGGGTTGAACAAATAAACCGTTATTAACGTCATTACTCAGGCTCCAATTAAGAAGTAGTTATTTTATCATTTACTAAATGCGAAATTTTTTTGTTTGGCTTCATTTAACGGCTAATCGCCAAAACCCTTTTGGGCATTAATTCTTCGCTGATCTTTTTGAATGAATCGACCCAAGAAAACCTATAAAAAGCTTTAAATCTATTTATACTATTTTGTATAAACGGATAGAACCTTTATCTTTGTTAGCCAATATAATTGGCATTTTTATAAAATATAAGGCATAATGAAAGAAGAATTAGATGTGTTGGAGCAGACGGTTTCCAGTGATTATAAGTATGGTTTTGTAACTGATATTGATACTGACGTTGTTCCAAAAGGGCTTAATGAAGATGTTATTCGTATCATTTCTGAAAAGAAAAATGAGCCGGAATGGATGCTCAACTGGCGCTTGAAAGCTTACGCACACTGGTTGAAAATGGAAGAGCCTGAGTGGGCAAATGTTCATTATCCGCCCATTAATTTCCAGGATGTAATTTATTATGCGGCGCCAAAGAAAAAAAAGCAATTAGGCAGCCTCGATGAAGTAGACCCTGAATTATTGAAAACTTTTGATAAGCTCGGAATCTCTTTGAGTGAACAAAAAAGGCTTTCCGGCGTTGCGGTTGATGTAGTTATGGACAGTGTTTCGGTAGCAACTTCCTTTAAAAAACAGCTTTCCGAAATTGGTGTTATTTTTTGCTCCATGAGCGAAGCGATACAAAATCATCCTGATCTCGTTAAAAAATATTTGGGTTCTGTTGTGCCAATGACAGATAACTATTTTGCTGCTTTGAACTCCGCGGTATTTACAGATGGCTCGTTCTGTTTTATTCCAAAAGGCGTTCGTTGCCCGATGGAATTATCAACTTATTTCAGAATTAATACATTAGGCTCTGGCCAGTTTGAGCGTACATTAATTATTGCAGAAGATGAAGCTTATGTAAGCTACCTCGAAGGTTGTACGGCTCCCATGCGTGATGAAAATCAGTTGCATGCAGCCGTTGTAGAACTGGTTGCACATAATAAATCGGAAATAAAATATTCAACCGTGCAAAACTGGTATCCGGGCGATGAAAATGGCAAAGGCGGTATTTACAATTTTGTAACCAAAAGAGGAATATGCCAGGGAAATGATTCGAAAATATCATGGACGCAGGTTGAAACCGGTTCTGCAATTACCTGGAAATATCCAAGTGTTATATTGAAAGGAGATAATTCAATTGGTGAATTTTATTCTGTTGCACTGACCAATCACATGCAACAGGCAGATACCGGAACGAAGATGATCCATATTGGAAAAAATACAAAAAGCAGGATTGTATCAAAGGGAATTTCTGCAGGCAAAAGCCAGAATAGTTATCGCGGTTTGGTTCGTGCCGGAAAGAATGCAATAAATGCACGCAATTATTCTCAATGCGATTCATTATTACTTGGTGATAAATGCGGAGCCCATACTTTCCCATATATTGAATCAAAAAATAAAACAGCAATAATAGAGCATGAAGCAACCACATCAAAAATTGGCGAAGACCAGCTTTTTTATTGCAGGCAACGTGGCATAGACGCAGAAACTGCCGTGGCATTAATAGTTACTGGTTTTGCAAAAGAAGTAATGAACCAGTTACCGATGGAGTTTGCAGTGGAAGCACAAAAATTATTAGCCATCAGCCTTGAAGGAAGTGTTGGCTAATTCAACAAAAATCATTTTATAAAATATATTAAAAGAGACATGTTATCAATTAAAAACATTCACGCATCAGTAGAAGGGAAACAAATATTAAAAGGCATTGACCTGGAAGTAAAAGCAGGCGAAGTTCATGCTATCATGGGGCCAAATGGCTCTGGTAAAAGTACATTGGCATCTATACTTGCAGGCAGGGAAGAGTATGAAATTACCGAAGGTTCTGTTAGCTTTCTTGGAAAAGACATGCTTGAATTATCTCCTGAAGACAGGGCACGTGAAGGTTTGTTTCTGGCGTTTCAATACCCCGTGGAAATTCCCGGTGTAAGCACTACCAATTTTATAAAAACGGCATTGAATGAAAAAAGAAAATATCATGGACAGCAACCCTTAGACGCAGTTTCTTTTTTAAAGCTGATGAAGGAAAAAATGCAATTGGTAGAGATTGATAAATCTTTACTAACAAGGTCTATAAACGAAGGATTTTCCGGTGGCGAAAAAAAGAGAAACGAAATTTTTCAAATGGCAATGCTGGAACCTAAGCTGGCTATTTTAGATGAAACAGATTCGGGTTTGGATATTGATGCATTACGTATTGTTGCCAACGGTGTAAATAAATTACGTAATAATGAAAGAGCAATTATTGTGATAACCCATTATCAAAGATTGCTTGATTATTTACAACCTGATTTTGTACACGTGTTGGTAAACGGGCGGATTGTAAAATCAGGTACCAAAGAACTTGCACTGGAGTTAGAAGAAAAGGGTTACGATTTTATTAAAGATGAACTCAGTTTAGCCGAAGCGGTGTAAAATTTTATTAAAAGAAGAAATGGATACAATCAACATAAATTATTTAGAAGATAAATTCAGGAAGTTGCAATCTTCAACATCTGATGACATTTTAAATAATATCAGAAAAGAAGGATTTAAAGCTTTTAATAAGAATGGAATTCCTTCGGCCCGTAATGAAGAATGGAGATTTACCAGTGTAGGCAATCTCTTTAAAAAAGAATATGATTTATCAGCAGATAATTTAAAAATTACTGCTTCAGATATTGACGCCATCCGCCTGCCGGGTTCTGGAAATGCAGATGAATTGGTTTTTGTAAATGGAAGATTTATTCCTGAATTATCTGTTATTCGTTCTAATGAAAAGGAATGTATCATAATGCCATTGGAGGATGCGGTAAAAAGTGAATACCAGGATTTAGTAAATGAACATCTTGGGAAAAGCAGTCTTTTTATTAAGGATGGGATTCATGCCCTGAATACATCTTTTATTTATGGTGGTGTTTTTATTCATTTAAATAAAAACCAGGTATTGGAACATCCCGTTTATTTGTATCATCTTTCTGATACAAGGATTAATCATACACTTGCACAGCCCAGAAGCCTGGTATATGTTGATCAAAGTGCAAAATTACAATTGATAGAATCGTTCACAACAGTTGGCTCCATGGATAGTTTTACAAATGGAGTAATGGAAATTGTGGTTAACACTAATGCAATTGTTGAATACTATAAAATTCAAAATGATGTTGTTAATGCAAGCCAGGTAACTACCACGCATGTTCGTCAAATTGGAAAGAGCTACGCACATGGAGTAACGATTTCATTAAATGGCGGACTGATTCGTAACAATATGAATATTGTGATGGAAGCGGAAGGTAACGAGGCGCATTTGTATGGTTTGTATTTATTGAAAGGAAATACGCATGTTGACAATCATACATTGGTTGATAATACGAAACCGAACTGTTTTAGCAATGAATTTTATAAAGGAATATTAGATGATAATGCAAGTGGCGTTTTCAGCGGAAAAATATTTGTAAGGCCCGATGCACAAAAAACAAATGCCTATCAATCCAATAAAAATATTTTATTATCAGATAACGCCACTATTAATACAAAGCCGCAATTAGAAATTTTTGCTGATGATGTGAAGTGTTCTCATGGTTGCACCATTGGACAGTTAGATGAAGAAGCATTGTTTTATTTAAGAACACGTGGCATTTCTAAAGAGCATGCCCAATCTATGTTGCTTGGCGCTTTTGCTGAAGATATTGTTATGCAAATAAAGAATGAGCCTTTACGAAATTATGTAGAGAAATTAATTTTTGACAGGCTCTCTGTAAATTAAAATGGAAACATTAACCACCATATCACCCGTTTTTGATGTACAAAGTATCAGGGAGTTTTTTCCAATACTTAACCGTGAGTTGAATGATAAACGTTTGGTGTATCTCGACAATGCCGCCACTTCGCAAAAGCCACAAGTTGTAATCGATGCATTAAGTAATTATTATTCTCATTATAATGCTAATATTCATCGTGGAATTCATACGCTGGCCGAAGAAGCAACAGCGGCTTATGAATCAACCAGGGTAACGGTTAGAAAATTTATTAATGCCCTATTGCCTGAAGAAATAATCTTTACAAGAGGAGCTACCGAGGGAATAAATTTGGTGGCTTATACATGGGGAAGGCAAAATATACATTCCGGCGATGAGATTATTATCTCAGGAATGGAACATCATTCCAACATAGTTCCATGGCAAATACTTTGTGAAGAAAAGCAAGCAATATTAAAAGTTATTCCTGTTACTGACAAAGGTGAATTGGATATGGAGGCCTATAAAAATTTAATATCATCCAAAACAAAATTGGTTTCGGTTGTTCATGCATCAAATTCGCTGGGAACGATAAATCCTGTTAAAGAAATTATTGATTCCGCTCATCAGGTAGGCGCTGTCGTTATGATTGATGGCGCTCAATCTACGGTTCATTTGGATATTGATGTTCAGCAATTGGATTGTGATTTCTTTGCTTTCTCGGGGCATAAGGTTTACGGGCCAACAGGCGTGGGAGTTTTATATGGCAAGAAAGAACTTTTAGAAAGTATGCCGCCTTTCATGGGCGGTGGTGAAATGATTAAAGAAGTGACTTTTGAAAAAACCACTTATGCTGATTTGCCGTATAAGTATGAAGCGGGCACACCCAATATTGCAGATACAGTTGCATTAAAATCTGCACTGGATTTTATAAATGAAATCGGGAAAGATGCCATAAGAAAACATGAAAATGATTTATTGAAATATGCCACAACACAATTAGAAACTTTACCAGGCTTACGTATTATTGGTAAGGCTAAGGAAAAAGTAAGTGTTGTTTCATTTGTAATGCAAAATATTCATCCACAGGATATTGGTGTTTTATTAGATAACCAGGGTATCGCGGTAAGAACAGGACATCATTGCACGCAACCATTAATGACTCGTTTTCAAATTCCGGGCACGGTACGTGCATCGTTTGCAATGTATAATACAAAAGAAGAAATTGATAAATTGGTTAGCGGGTTACAAAAGGCAATTAAAATGCTTTCTTAATGAATGATAACAGGACAATAGAACAAGCTGAAGAAGAAATTATAGATGCGTTTTCTTTATTCGATACCTGGGAAGAAAAATATGAATACATCATTGACCTGGGAAAAAAACTTCCCCCGTTAGATGAAAAATATAAAGTGGCTGAAAATATAATTAAAGGTTGCCAGTCAACCGTATGGCTGGTTACAGATTTCGCTGATGGTAAAGTTTTTTTTAAAGCGGATAGTGACGCAATGATTGTAAAAGGCCTGGTTAGTATGCTCATTGAAGTTTTGTCAGGTCATACATCGGATGAAATTTTAAATGCAAAACTGGATTTTATAAGGGAGATTGGTATGATGAATCATTTAGCGCAAACGCGTTCTAACGGTTTGCTGGCAATGATAAAACAAATGAAAAATTATGCGCTTGCTTATAAAGGAGTGAACGAGCCAGAAAAAACGACATGATTATGGATGAAGAAGCATTAAAACAAAAAGTAATTGATTGCTTGCAAACTATATACGATCCCGAAATTCCAGTGAGTATTTATGAATTGGGATTGATATATAAGATAGATATTTTGCCAATAAACAACGTTCAGATAACAATGACATTAACTGCGCCGAGTTGCCCGGCAGCCCAGGAAATTCCGATTGAAGTGGATCAAAAAGTGAGAATGATAGAAGGAGTTAACGAGGTTGATGTTTCTGTGGTTTGGGATCCGCCGTGGGATAAAAGTATGATGAGTGAGGCAGCATCTTTGGAATTGGGATTTATGTAAAAAAATATAAAATATAAAAATAAAATTATGGCACAGATAAGTTTGAATTCATTAATGGGTACTACAGCGCCCACGTATCCCGAACAAATAGCAGCGCCTTTCAGGCTGGAATTAACCGAAGCGGGTTTTGAACAACTCTTAACACCGGAAGATGTTGAGAATGCATTGAATAAAAAAGACGGAAAAATTTCTCTCGTTGTTTTGAATTCGGTTTGCGGTTGCGCAGCAAGAGCAGCAAGACCGGGAGTACTTTTATCATTATTTAATGAAGTGGTTCCGGATAATCTCTATACTGTTTTTGCAGGAATGGAAAAAGCAGCCGTAAATCATTTCCGCGAAAACTTTCTTTTAGGCGTAACTCCAACTTCACCCAACATAGCTATATTAAAAGATGGCGAACTGGTAGAAATTTTACAACGCCACCAGATAGAAGGTAAATCAGCCGGGCAGATCGCTGATGAATTGGTTGGGCTTTATAATAAAGAATGTAATAAGAAAAATTCAGAAGAAGAAATTGCGGGTATGCGTTCCCGCTTTATCGACCGCTATAAGGTTGATCCATTGGGCGTATAATTATCTAAAAAAGATATATGAAAATTACTGCACAGGAAGAATATGGTTTAAGAATATTACTGCGGATTGCAAGATGCCAGGATAAAAATGGCATGAGCATTCCGCAGTTGAGCGGAGCTGAAGGCCTAACCGGTGCTTATGTTGCGAAACTTACACGTAAACTTCGTATTGAAGGTTACATTAATAGTACTCCCGGTAATAAGGGAGGTTATGTTCTGGCTCAGCCGCCGGAAAATATTAATATGAACCAGGTACTGAAAACATTAGGCGGCCCGTTATTTGATAAAAGCTTTTGCGGTGATTATTCAGGTTCCTTAAAGTTTTGTACAAACTCCGTAGATTGTTCTGTTCGTTCTCTTTGGCAGATGGTTCAATTTTCGGTAGATCAGTTATTAGATAAAATGACTTTAAATGATCTTATCAAATCCGGGGAAAAATCAAATCATTTGCTTAATGTTATATTAGAACAGAGTCTTAAAGATATCTCTGTCGCCAAAGTACCGGCTTAAATCTAACCCACACTTATTTATTTCAACTTTTCTTTCCAATACTTTTTTTGGTTAATAAAGATCTTCTTCACTTGTTGAAGAAGCTTTTCTTTTGCCTGGTTTAATATTCCGGTAGATTTCATGATAAAGAAACCAAATCTTTAATTCAAGTCTTATTTTTTACATAGACAACCTTTTTTTTCAACCTCACGTTCTATAATAAAATCGTGTAAGATTTTTGGCGATATTATTTTAAATATAATAACTCCTAAAATTATTGTTCAATGAAAAAAATATTACTTCCTTTATTTTCTCTTTTATTCTTTCAATCTAAGGCCACAACGTGGAATGTTGATGTGCAAAATTTTCAATTTAGTCCTGCAACTCTTAATGTTGCTGTTGGTGACGTAATACATTGGGTGTGGGTAGCCGGAACTCATACGACGACATCCGTTACAATTCCGGCAGGAGCTGCTACATGGGATATGCCAATGGATATTACTCATACAACTTATGATTATACAGTTACACAACCCGGCGTTTATTCTTACCAGTGTAATTTTCATGCCTTCCTTGGAATGACCGCTTCTTTTACTGCATCAGGCGCTCTTCCGATAATTTTATCGTCATTTAGTATAACTACAAAAAATAATATGCCTTTATTATCGTGGAGCACACAAACCGAATTGAATGCTGATTATTATTCAATTAGAAGAAGTAACGATGGGAAAAATTTTAATGAAATTGGCAAGGTTGCCGCTGCAGGAAATTCTCCTGTAACAAATAATTATTCATTTACCGACGGAAATATTTCTGCAGCATTTAGTTTTGTATACTATGCTTTGGGTATTGTGGATAAAGATGGGAAAATAGAATTATCACCAATTAAAATTTATAAAAATAAAACTGCAACCCCCAGGCTTATTGTTTCTTTATCTCCAAATCCGGTTAGTAGCATGGGACATTTAATGGTTCAGTTTAATGCTGATAGACCTGGTGTTATGCTAGCCAGGCTCATGGATGTAGAAGGAAAACTTGTTTTAAAATCAGAACTTTCTGCGGTGCAGGGAATTAATAATGGCCACATCCATTTAGGCAATGTGCCCGCGGGCATTTATACGCTCTATTTCAAACTGGATGGTATCAACGAATCGTACAGGATTGTAAAAAATTAAACCACTCCTTCGTAAATTCAACATCATCGCTCTCTCACCTTATTTATTTTAATAAATCAATTTTATAATGTTGAAAAAATTCATTTAATAAATATATTTGATGCGGATGCTTCATTCAGGCAGTAGTATATTTAATAATTAAATTTTTGATGCAAATTTTCTGTGTAGAACAAAATTATTTTTCAAATAAAAAGGAACAAATAAATATTGTTAAGAGCACACCTCTAATCTACACCAAACCAGCCACTGCATTATTGCAGAAAGGAGAAACATTTTATTATCCTGAATTCGCGGATGAGCTTTATTGTGGATGCGAGTTAGCACTGCGTATTTCCAAAGCAGGAAAAAATGTCGATGAAAATTTTGCTGCAAATTTTTATGATGCAGTAACTGTTGGCATTAATTTTATCGCGTTTGATGATAACCCCGAATCCATGGATAAAAATTTGTTTTGGAACGCCACCAAAGCCTGGAACAAATCTTCGGTTATAGGAAAGTGGCTGCAGGCAAGTGATTTCAGTGATAAACAAAACATTGATTTTTGTTTGTATAAAAACAAGGAGATGGTTCAGTTCTGCAATTCCGGTTTAATGATTTATAATTTTAATAAAATCATTTCTACTATTTCTAATTCTTACTCTTTAAATATTGGCGATATAATTTTTACCGGTTCCCAGGTAAATATCGGAGAATTACTAACCGGCGATAAACTGGAAGCATTTATAGAAGATGATTCCTTATTAGAATTTGAAATAGAATAGTTTTAGGGAATCTTTAGTTATGAAATATGTCAAACAGATCACTGTAATAATTGGCGCTATCTTTTTTTTACAATCGTGCAGTACCACACGTCGAAATAAATCTTCTGGTGCAGTATCCCCAACTGAACTACCGGTTGCAGCAGATAAAATAAATAAAGTAAATAACGCCGTTCCACCTGTAATTATAAATACAAAAAATATAGCTGCAGATTCTATTGTTTATTTTGCGAAAACACTCATTGGAGTGAGATATAAATATGGCTCAGCAATAAAGGAACAGGGTTTCGATTGTTCAGGATTTATAACCTACGTATTTAATCATTTCAAAATACAGGTGCCACGCATTTCTAAAGATTTTACTAATGCAGGCACACCTGTTTCTTTAGATGAAAGTAAGCCAGGGGATTTAATTCTTTTTACCGGAACAGATACTAACGGCTGGATTGTAGGTCACATGGGGATTATAACTCAAAATGAAAATGGTAAAATACAATTTATACATTCAGCATCCGGAAAATCAATTGGTGTAATTATTTCAGGAATGAGTAAGTATTTTGAGACAAGATTGGTAAAAGTAATAAGGGTGTTTACCGACGAAGATTATTGAAATGAATGATGAACATCTTGTAAAAAGCTGCTGAATTTTTAATCAGGCAAAAGAAAATGCCAGCTGCTTTGGCGTAATACGAAGCGGTTTAGGTTTGCTTTGGATATTTTTTAAATTTTGAATATGGTACACTTTTGTTTCTTCATACCTGGAGGCAATAATTATTTCCACACCATCAGCATTAGTGTTAAATAAATCTTTTACCAATTGGGGATCATTATTATTTTTCGAAAGATGAGATAAGAATAAGTGACTCATAAAAGGAGGCTTGTGTTTTCTAAAAAGATCCAATGCCTCGGTATTGGATAAATGTCCCATTCCGCCACTAATGCGTTTCTTAAGATGATATGGATAATTACCATCATTCAGCATCTTTTCATCATAATTGGCTTCAAGAAAAGCCGCATGGCAATATTGAAAATGTTTAATTACATTTTCACAGGTTGATCCGATATCCGTAAAAATTCCCACTTTAATTTTGTTGCAATCAACAATAAAGCTATTAGGATCCGTTGCATCATGAAATTTTGGAAAGGGTGTTATAGTGATGGAACCAATAGTGATAAACTTGTGTTGGCTGAAAGTCATTATTAAATGTTTCTCAAGTGTAAGACCGGCATTTAATAAGGTGGCTGCCGTTATATAAACAGGAACCTGGTATTTTTTACTTAAAACTTCTACGCCTTTAATATGATCTGAATGCTCATGAGAAACAAAAACCGCTTTTACTTTTTTCATGGAAAGATTAAGTCGCTTCATCCGCTTCTCAACTTCTCTACAAGAAATACCTGCATCTATAAGAACGGCTTCGTTTTCAGTACCTACATAATAACAATTGCCATTACTTCCCGAGTTTAATGATGTTACATATAAAGACATTGGTGGCAAAGAAACAGATTTTAATGAAGGAGAGAACAAATTCTTTTATAATAACAAACAAAAAAACAGGGAAGATTATTATCGCTTTTAAATTTACATTTATAAAAAATTAAATTTGTTCCCTCGATTCCTCCTCAAACAAGATATAAACTTTGCATGTTTGGAGGTATCGGAACGTCCTTAACTTTAACTTCTGAAATTCTATGCGCCAATACTACATCTATGATGGTCAAATGAAAAAAGGACCTTTTGACTTGGAGCAATTAAAAGTGCAGTCACTAAATCAAGAGACTCCCGTTTGGTATGAAGGTCTGCAAGACTGGTTGATGGCAGGAAACGTTGATGAGTTAAAAGAATTTTTTACTCCGAAAGCTACGCCGCCTCCTGTTCCAAAAACATTTCAAAAGAATGTAGCGGTACGTAACGAAATATTAAATTCATTTGGAGAAGCAACCGAACTTTATCCTGAACCAAAAAAGAGGCGCCTGTTAATTCCGGTTTTAATTTCACTTATTATTATTGCGGGAATAATATTTACACTGTTTTTTTATCATAAATAGCCAGTTTACTTTCTGTATTGCATATAATTTACAACCGCAAATAATTACTGGATATTTAATTGAACAATAGTATCTGTATCATTAGTTTTAATTCCATCCAGATATATAAAGGTGCCTTCATGCATTTGCTTGAATTTCACTTTGCTTCCACCTGCAAATGTTGATGCGCTGATAATCTTTTCTTTTAAATCCGGAGTAAAAATATAGGTTTCATTTTCGGTTACATTCAAAAGATGAACATATAATTTTTTATTCTCAGCAGTTATTACTCCCCACTTTTGCGGCTCAACAATATTTCCTTTCGTCCCATAAATGGTTTTTCCATTTTCCTTTAACCATTGTCCAATTTCCTGTAATGTATAAACAAATTCCGGTTGTATCTTACCGTTAGGCATAGGTCCCACGTTCAATAAAAAGTTAGCATTTCTGCCTGCAGCGTTTACTAAATAGTGAATTAATTCTTTTACTGATTTATAACTGGTATCAGTAATATTAAAGCCCCATGAATTATTCATGGTTTCGCAGGTTTCCAAAGGAAGCTGTTGCGATGGTTGCTGAAAACTTAATCCTGACCTGTTTTGACCCGGAAGATCTTTCTCAAACATTTGGAAATCTTCGCCGGGAAATGGTGTAAGATGGTGATTGTTACCTATGAGACATCGTGGTTGGAGTTTATGAATCAATCCATAAATTTCGTCTAAACGCCAGTTAATTCTTGGTGAACGATCAACAGTTCCTTCCGGCGCTGTCTGATCCCAATAGCCATCAAACCAAATACCCGCAATTGTTCCATAATTAGTCAGCAATTCCGTAAGCTGATTTTTCATGAATTGAAGATAACTGGCATAATCTCCTTTTCCTTTTCGCCCGGTATGCTGGCCGGTTCTGCCGGTTTCATGCGGGTAATCTTCTCTCGTCCAGTCCAGCAAAGAATAGTATAGAAATAATTGTATGCCTTGTTTATGACATTCATCCGCAATTAATTTTACCACGTCTTTTTTAAAAGGCGTGTTCATTATATTAAAATCAGAATACTTTGTATTCCACATACTAAATCCATCATGATGGCGGGTAATTAAAGTGATGTATTTCATCCCCGCATTTTTGGCCATGCTCACCCATGCTGCTGCATCAAAGTCAATGGGATTAAAAAAGTCCATTAGCCTCCTGTAATTTTTAACGGTAATGTTCCTGTTGTTCATTACCCACTCTCCATCGCCGGGAATGCTGAATGGTCCCCAATGTATAAAGAGGCCAAACCTGTCGTTACTGAAAACTTCACGTGCCTTCAAATTCTCAAGAGTTGGCGTGTACGTCTGCGCTTTAACGTTAGTAACAAAAAAAAGAACGGATACAAATAAAAAAAACAGTCTTTTCATTTTGATTTATTTTATGGAGAGATTTTTAAAACAATTTAAAGATATTGTACTTCTCCAACTTTTTCTTTTTTTAAAAATTAAAATGAACTAAAAATAACCAGTGCTTATAAATATAAATGCTACAGATTTGAGCTGTGGCATTTATATTTTTTGAAGGAACAATTATTACATTTTCAAAACTTTTCCGCTGCCGGCAACTTTACTATTTATTTTTGCAGCATTTCCTTTATAAAAAACATTTCCGCTTCCACTTATTTTTGCATCAATACTGTTGCTTGCATATACTTTTACATTTCCGCTTCCATTTATTTTTGCGTCAACGTCGTTACTATTAACGTCGCTGCAATCAATATTTCCACTACCGCTTATATGAGCGCTTAAAGTATTTGTTTCCTTTCCTTTTAAATTTATATTTCCGCTTCCTGATATTGAAAGGTCAAGGTCTTTAAAGGTGTCAAAGTCTAATGTAAGATTCCCGGAACCCGATACGGCCATATCTGTTTTAGTATCATTGGTGAATGCTCCACTTCCGCTGATATTACCGCTCCCACTTAATTGTAGTGAATTTATTTTCGTCATCGATACATGTACATTCATTTTTGACTTTGATCTAAGATTTACATTCTTCTTTGGCTTTATAGATAGTTTTCCATTTTCGACTGTGGTTTCAATATACGGGAGAAGGTTCTCGTCAGCCTCTATTGTTATGCTGTTTGAATTTCCATAAGCAATCTGAACATTCATAGAACCCTGTGAAGCGAGTGAGGTAAAATTGCTCAATTCGCGGGTTTCTTTTTTTATTTGCCCGTCGCCTTTAATGGTTTCCCATCTTTGTGCAAATGAGTTAATGCTTATTAGAGTAAATAAGCCGATCAATAACTTTTTCATACTATATAATTTTTTTGTTGGAGATAGAGGTAGTACGGATGATAAATAAAAAAGTTACAGTAAAAGCTGGATAACTTTTAATGTAACCTAAAAGCAAAAAAACATTCAGCAACATGAATAGCTAATACTAGCTCAAACGTAATTAAAATAATCGCCCACCGCCTGTAACACTATATAAAAAATTCCACTTTATGTGTAACTCCATCATTTATGAGAAAAATAAATGTATTGCTTTGCTCTTTGCCATCAATTATTAACCTGGCCGGTTCATTGTTTAGTACTTTTTTCAATTCAATTTCATACGTCGTATCCATATAGCGATAATTAATCTTTAATGAATTCCATTCAGCAGGAATGCATGGAGTAAAATACAAAGTATCTCCTTTGCGTTTAAACCCTGCAAAAGATTCAAGAACCAACTGGTACATCCACCCGGCAGATCCTGTATACCAGGTCCAACCACCGCGGCCTTTATTATTTGGCTCTGCGTATACATCGGCCGCAATTACATAGGGTTCCACTTTGTAGATACCTATTTTTGAAGCATCACTACCGCGATTAACCGGGTTGATCATTTTCAATAGTTCCCATGTTGTTTCCTTATCACCCAAAGCAGCAAAAGCCATTACCAACCAAATAGCAGCATGAGTGTATTGCCCACCATTCTCTCTTACACCTGGTACATAGCCCTTGATATAACCGGGATTCATGTCAGATTTATCAAAAGGTGGATCGAACAATTGTATCATGCCATCTTCTTTACGAACAAGATATTTACCGGCAGATTGCATAGCAGTAAGCGAACGTTCTTTCTCGCCTCCTTTTGATAAAACCGACCAACTCTGTGATATTGAATCAATCTTACATTCTTCATTTTCCTTAGAGCCGAGCGGAGAGCCATTGTCAAAATAAGCCCTGCGATACCATTCACCATCCCATGCATTTTTATTGATATTTATTTTTAGGGTTTCTGCGGACAGCTTGCATTTTTCTGCAAATGCCTTGTCATTTTTTCGCCTGGCTATTTCTATAAAATTTATTAAAACATTATATAGAAAGAAAGCCAGCCAAACACTTTCTCCTTTGCCATGATTACCAACTTTATCCATGCCATCATTCCAGTCGCCGGAACCCATAAAAGGCAAACCATGTTCTCCGAAACGCAGTCCATGTTCAATTGCTATTACGCAATGTTCATAGATTGTTGCCATTTTATCTGACCTTATGGGAAGATCATAATACGATTCTTCACCCGCGTTTAATAAACGGCCCTCAAGAAAATTGACAGACTCATTTAATATACCGATATCGCCCGAAGTATCTATATATTTTGAGGTAACATAAGGTAACCAGAGGTAATCATCGGAGCAGGTGGTGCGAACGCCACGACCTTTAGGTGGATGCCACCAGTGTTGCACATCGCCTTCAATAAATTGTCTTGAAGCACAAAGCAATATCTGTTCTTTTACCAGTGCAGGTTTCAGGTGAACCAATGACAATACATCTTGTAACTGGTCTCTGAAACCAAATGCGCCACCAGATTGATAAAATCCTGTTCTTGCCCAAATGCGACAACTTAATGTTTGATAATTCAGCCATCCGTTTGCAAGTATATTAGTGGCAACATCAGGCGTTTCAATTTGTATCGTTCCCAAAGAATATTGCCAGAATTGTTTTACTTTTTCCAATGAATTTTGAGCAACCATACTTCCCTCAAACCGTTGTATTAGAGCAAGGGCTTCCTCCATGTTTCTACCTGCCCCCAAACGAAATATAACTTCCCGTACTTCATCTTCAACAAGATCAAATGCAACTTGTATAGCAGCACATGGGTCCAAAGCTGCGCCTCTTTTTCCTGAAAGTCGTACGCGGTTCATAGCATCTGGATTGCTGACTGTCCCATTTCGCCCTATAAATTCTGAACGGTCTGTGGTAAATGTCCTTACCGTATCATCCGTATCAAAAAAAGCAACCCGACTTTCAAATTCCAAACTGTATGCATTTCTTGCAAGTACGGCCCCGCTTCGTTTATCCATCTCTGTTATCGTATGCATCAATGATTTTGAACGGATGTCTCCAAGCACCCATTCCATATATCCTGTTATAGAAATGCGCCGCGCCCTGCCGGAACTATTTTTTATTTTTAATATGATAAATTTAATTGGTGCCTCTATATCAGTGAAAATAGTCATTGAAGACGCAATGCCATCTTCCAAATGTTCAATGATGCTATAGCCAAAACCATGTTTTGTAACATAAGCTGATGTACCACCGCATGGTAAAGAAGTTGGTGACCAAAATTTTCCGTTCTCTTCATCCCTGATATAAAAAGCTTCTCCTTTTAAATCGGTAACCGGGTCATTATTCCATGGAGTAAGCCTGATTTCATGGGCATTTTCAACCCATGTATAAGACTGGCCGCTTTCAGAAACGATGGTGCCGAATTGAGGATTGCCCAATACATTAATCCATGGAGCGGGAGTTTTTTGACCGGGGGCTGTAATAATAACATATTCTTTTCCGTCTTTTGAAAATCCACCAAGCCCATTAAAAAATTGTAGTTCATTTGAAAAAGAAGTAACATCTATAGAAGTATCTAAAGAAGGATAAAATTTAGTTGGGGCAAAAAGAGGAATAGTTGATTTTAATTTATTTGTCCTGTTAATTTGCTCTTCCAGTGATCCAAGTGAATCTGAAATTACCACGTGTGCTACGGTATTAAATAATATCCTGTCTTCGTTCGATATCTGGTCAGCAGATCTTATAAAAATTCCTCCCGGCTGATCTTTTAAATTTCCTGAAACTCCCGGTGCTACTAACCCATGGATCCTGTCGTTCAATATCTGACGGTAACCGCCATGATCATCGTTCCATATCACAAGATCAGTAATCAGCCCTTTTAAGTACCAATAGGCATGAGCTTGTACCATTTGCCGAACCAACTCAATATTTTCAATGTCTTCAATCTTCAAAAGAATGATGGGCAGGTCTCCGGAAATTCCATAGCTCCATAAGCCAGATTGGCCTCGTTGATTTTTAATAATGGTTGCCGCGTCTGTGCGCAAGGAAGAATTAGCATAAATGATGGATCCTGCAAGTTTGCTGTATAATAGCGTATCAGCCTCCACTGCATTTATTTGCCGTAATATTACCTGGCTATGTGTCCATGCCAGTTCCAGTCCGCGATTTATTAAATTTCTGTCCTGGTATTTTTCCACAAGGTTATTGCATAGTTCTTTGGTTTCGGCTATTCCAAAAATCATATCAATAGTTGCAGATTGATATGGCTCCAGCAAAATCCGGTATTGAATAGAAACGATGGGGTCAAGAACAGAACCACTACTTCCTGATAATCCGTTTTCCCGCTCTATCGCTTGGGGATTATTAACAGTATTGCCCCTGCCTATAAATTTATCTCTTGCTGTTTCGTATGATATATGCTGAATTTCTGCATGATGAACTTTCATTAAATGAAACATCCATGGATTTTGTTCTTCTTCTGAACGGGGTCTGCGGGTACAAATGATAGCGTGCCGGTGCTCGTTAATTTCAGTTTGAACAAACAGGTTGCTAAACGCAGGATGTAATTCGTCTGCTATAGATGTCGCTAATACCACTTCTGCATAACTGGTTATTTCAATTGACCTTCTCTTACGCGAACGGTTGACAATATGCACTCTCCTTAATTCTATATCATCTTCCGGAGATACAACAATTTCGGTATGCGTTTCCATTGATGCGTCTCTGCGACGAAATTCTGCCCGACCCTGTGAAAAAACAGCTTCATAATTATCGCCCTGTTTTAACGTTGGTTGAAAAGAAGCTGACCATGTGTTGTTCTTATCAAGATCGCGAATGTAGCAGAAAGTGCCCCAGTTATCGCATGTGCAATCTTCACGCCAGCGGGTAAGGGCTATATTTTTCCACTTGCTATAGCCACCTCCGGAGTTTGTAATCATTACATGGTAACGGCCATTGGATAACAATTGCACTTCTGGTATAATAGTGTGAGGAGTGTTGATTACCCTCATTAATTCAGTGCCACCAGGCGTTACACTTATATCAGATTCATGTATGGTTGGCGAATAGAAAGTCGTAATTCTTGGTATTCTTTCCTGCAACAACAATAGGGCAGATCTCATTTGAAGATCTGCTTCAAACCGTTTTTGCAATGGTTTATTTAAAAGAAGGTAACTTATCGATAAAAAACCCATTCCTTGATGATGAGCCATAAATGACCTTATCACTGCGTGGTTTGTTCGTCTTGGCAACCTTGATGATGTGTAATCTATTGCTTCGTAGAAACCGTACCTGCCCGCAAAACCTGCCTGTTCCAATGTCAACAAATTATCGTAAGCCTGCTCGGGTGCTACCATTAATGCCATTATCGTAGCATAAGGTGCAATTACCAAATCTTCCCCCAATCCTCTTTTAAATCCCACGCCTGGTATACCAAATGCCCGGTATTGATAATTAAGATTTGCATCTAACAAATTATAACCTGATTCTGAAATACCCCAGGGTACTCCCCGTTTTTTCCCATACTCTATCTGCTTTTGAACAATAGCTTTATTGGTTTGGTCAAGCAATGTGTTTTCGTAGGAAGGCATTATTAACAAAGGCATCAGGTATTCGAACATTGAGCCGCTCCATGATAGAAGGATAGGCGTTGCTCCATGGTTGGTGAGCTGCCTGCCTAACGCAAACCAGCTTTGCTGCGGTAATTTACCCTGTGCAATTGCTACAAAAGTTGTTACTCTCGCCTCAGAGGCAAGCAAATCGTAAAAGCTATTATCCTTTCTATGTTCATCTTCGTTATACCCGATGGATAACAAATGCTGCGTTTTGTCGTATAAAAAGTCATATTCAATTTTAGAAAGTTCTGTACATCTTATTACAAGTTGCCTGATGTTGCGCAGTTTTTCTTTGGCATATCTTGCAGATTCTGTAATACATGCCCTGAAACCGTTCAGCCATTCATTTTCTGTTGCACTATTTCCTGTATCGTAACACGCAATTATTTCTTCGAGTAATAATTCTTCATTTTTTGCTACCTCATTTAAAGTAGGTGATATTGGAAGATGAGGAAAGAGATGCTGAAACTTTTCAGGAAAGGGAGTTAACGATATCCATGATAAAAAGATTGATACATCCCGTTTCATGTTATTTAATTGATCAGATACCTTTTCTGCCCACCAGTCATCTTCATTTCCCGGTTCCAGATCTAGTTCAACAAGTATATGTCTAAAAGATACATCCAGCTCATCCAGATAAGATTTAAGAGAAGCTAAGCTATCAATCTTCAATGGAAATGTGTATTCTAATTGCTGTTTAAACTGCCTTAGCGCTGAAGCATCTCCTGTTTTTTCTATAAGGATTTCTAAAGTGTCTAGCAAACCTTCGAATAATTTTTCAGGTATTATTTTTTCATCGGCGATGGTTAACAAACCTTGTTTTAAAATCAAAATATGTCCAACAAAATTTCCGCTGTCTACCGTAGAAATATATTTTGGGGTTAAGGGAATCAATGAAATCGTATCGTACCAATTATAGAGATGGCCATTGTATTTTTCCAACTTCATTAGTGTATTAATCGTGTTAGTTGTACGCTCAATTAAAACGCTGTTTGTAATGTATCCAAAATCTCGGGCCGTAAGATTGGCAAGCAAACATAATCCTATGTTTGTTGGTGAAGTGCGGTGGGCAATTCTTTCAACAGGATGTTCCTGGTAATTATCAGGCGGTAACCAATTATCTTCCGGCCCAACAAATGTTTCAAAGAACCGCCATATCTTTCGTGCCAGCTTGTGCAGGTATAAATTTTGGGGAACAGATAATTCTATCTTTTTTTCTGGAACAGGAAGACTTACGTACCACGCAATGAATGGAGCTGCCAGCCAGCTAATCAGAAACGGAAAAGCAATAACAAGAGTAAAGGGATAATATATACTTACGTATAAGAAGGAAACGACAGATAAAAAAGGCGCAGACCACATTTTAATGTATGCATTGGTAACGGTTTTTCTTTCAAGCCGGTAATTACTATAAGGGTTCCATTGCAAAAGATTTTTTCTTGAAATATAAACGCGCCATTGTGTAATTAAGATTGCGTGTGCATTTATATAGGCTTCATAAGGGAGGCAAGTGAGATCTATTACATGTTGTAATAAATTATCTTTTAAGGAACGGCTTGTAAATATTAAGTGTTGGATGAAAAGTACATCTGGCGGTTTTTTGAAAACCTGCCAGCCGAAATGAAGTATGGCCGGAAGAAAAATAATTCCTAATACAACCAAGGTCCAGAATACAGGGTTTGATAAAATGGTCCAGCCTGCTAAAAAGATTAATAGTAAAGCAATTGGGATAAGACTGCGGCGGAGGTTGTCTGTTATCTTCCAGATAGAAAGTAACGAAAGTGGATTTCTATGTAATTTTTTGTCAAAGCCGGTAACAAGCGGAGTTATCCAGCCCGCAATTTGCCAGTCACCTCTTATCCAGCGATGGCGCCTTTGCATATCTAACACGTAATCGGAAGGATATTCTTCATACAGTTGTGCATCGGTAATTAAACCTGACCGGGAATAGGCACCTTCCAAAAGATCGTGGCTTAATATGCGGTTCTCAGGAAACCTGTTTTTCAAAGCTTTTTCAAAGGTAGCCACATCATAAATCCCTTTGCCGATAAATGAACCTTCGTTAAACAAATCCTGGTAAACATCGGAAACGGCTCTTGTATAAGGATCTGTTCCAGCTTCATTGCCATGCACTTTTGCATAGATTGAGCTGCTGCCAAGAGGTAAACTATTTGAAACCCTCGGCTGAAGTATGCTATATCCTTCCGTAACTCTTCTCTTTTTTGTGTTATATACAGGATGATTTAAAGGATGAGCCATTGTAGCGGTCATCTTCCATGCAACGTCCCTTGGTAATTGTGTATCTGTGTCAAGCGTAATAACATATTTTACAGAAGTGTATACGCTTTTGTCTCCTATTATCAAAGAAAAAAAATCTTTTCCATTTCCCTGGATCAACGCATTTAATTCTCCAAGCTTTCCTCGCTTGCGTTCGTAGCCCATCCATATTTTATCATGTGCATTCCAGCGGCGCGGCCGGTGAAACAGGAAGAAAGTATCGTTACCGGGTCTTTCATATTTTCGGTTTAATTCAATGATTTTAGTTTTTACAAATTGAAGCAGTGATTCATCTTCCGCCATCGTTTCCTGTTTGGCATCTTTAAAATCAGTTAACAGAGCGAAGGAAAGATTGGCATCACGGTTTGCAAGAAAACGTACTTCGAGGTTTTCAACCAGGTCTTCTATTCCTGCAGGATGATTAAGCATCGTTGGTATTACGACCATTGTGCGGTATTCTTCCGGAATGCCTTTTGAAAAATCCATTTTTGGTAATAAGCAGGGTCGGGTAAGCAATGTGGTGAGCCAGTTAACAATAGATGTTATTAACTGCCCTGTGCCTAAAAATAATATAACGCCAAAAACCCATAGTATCCAGTTTCTAACGCCTTCTTCATGTGCTTTTGCTATAAGGCCCCAGCTCAAAAGGATGGTTAAGATATTAATCGAACCGGCATAAACAAGGAGAGGAACTTTATTAACAAACCTTCTGCAACTTTCAAATGCACTAACGTGCATGTGTGCCGCCTTTTCAATTAGCCGAACTCCTTTGCCACTGAGATAATAACCAACATGGCTCTTCTTTTCATCGAAACCATTTTGTGCATTTTTGTTTGCGTATTCAACAGCCATTTCAGCCACTTCATGCTCTGGTAATTTACTTTTTTTTGCAATCGCTTCAACGGCATGCCTATATTGATCTCGTGTGTAAAAATCCATTTTGCCGTAAACACTGTCCTGCAAAAGAGTTTGCTCTACTACACTATTTATTTCTACAAACTCGCGCCAATCTGTTGTGCTTAAGAAACGAAGACTACTGATACTGTTTCTTATCGATACCTGGTCTGCCGCCTGTTTTTGGCTTTCAGCCTGAATCATAACTTCGCAGCTTAACCCTTCTTCGTTAAGATGCTGTTCCATCCAGTTAATTGCGAGTGTAAGTGCGCTTCCCCGCTCCTGCAACTTTCTTGATAGTTCAGCAACAAAAGAACTTTGCATGGGAGGTTTTGATCTGGCCATATCCGCAATTACCAACACTAAATTTTTAGGATTTTTTTCAACCGTGTCAGTCATTTCTTTTGCCCAATATGTTGCCAACGTTTTATTGGCATTATCAATCGATATCTGGATAGAAAGACGTCGAATATTTTCCAGTAAGGCAAGTCGGAGCATAATAGGAACTGCCCACAATTCTCCCAGTTGCAGAAACTTAATTGATTGATAACTTTTGATAAAATGAGAGAGGCTGTGCAGGTTAACATGACCGTCGCTGTGAGAAACAATTTCAACGGCTATGTCATAAATGCGCGGCAAACCTGCCGAAGCGCCTTTTAAAAGCTGTGGTAATTCTCTGCTATAACCCTTGGGCAAATGTTTTTTTGCAGTATATATTTGTTCTTCAATCAGATAAAAATTATCAAGCAGCCATTCGGCAGCCGGCACTATACGTACATTGGATTTTACGGCTTCCGTTAAATTCTCATGAACTTCCAGTAATATTTTTTCATTTTCATCGAGGCGCTTCAACAGGTTCTCAGCGGTATTTTTAGAAAGTAACGTATGCCTTTCGGCAAGCGATAATGCATATTTTTCAAGCTGCTCTTCTGTAAACAGTTCTGACCTCAGGGGAAGTTTTTCCTCGGCAACATTGCCACTAATGCTATCTCCAAAAACTGGTTCTATCAAATTTTTTTTTAAGGCAGCGATTGCCCCGGGGAGTATCTTAAATATTTCTTTTGTATTATTTTTTTTGGGGGATAAGCTCATTGAGATAATTAATTAACCGGACTTTGTGAATTATACAAAAATACAGCCGTAAAATGTGGAAACGATTGTTATTTGTTTTTGGATTTTTGAAAACGTTTTACGGTTGCCTGAGTTGGTTAAACCGAAGCGAAAATATTGAGATGACGCTCCGGTTTGTCGCCACATTACATTAGATACGTTTTGGCATTCGGTGAATAAAAGGCAAGGTTGGGCGGCATGTGAATGGAAAAAATTTTGATTTGAATGTTGAAATTTCAGCAAATACACGACCAACATCTATCTGCTCTCGTTAACTTCGTTGAAAATAAAATCAATAGTTCGAAGCAGCGTCAGCAAAATCTATTTTCAGAATTATGAAACTTTTAATTTAATAGCAGCTAAAAAGAATTTATGAATGTTCTGATTTGCGAAAAGCCGGGTTTGCTCAATTACATCAAAAGAGATAAACCTATTTTAGAAAAAGGAAAAGCGATTTTAAAAGTAAAGCGTGTTGGAATTTGCGGAACAGATCTTCATGCTTTTGAAGGAACTCAGCCATATTTTAATTATCCGAGGGTGCTGGGGCATGAGCTCGCCGCCATTGTTGATGATATTGAGCCAAATGATTTGTTTAAAGTCGGGGATAGAGTTTCTCTAATTCCTTATTTTAATTGCGGGGAATGTATTGCATGTCGCAATGGCCTGCCTAACTGTTGCGTAGCTATTAATGTTTTTGGCGTGCACATTGACGGAGGCATGGCCGAATATATTTCTGTTCCCGTAAAATATTTACTGCAAGGAAATGAAATGGAGCTCAATGAACTGGCTTTGATAGAACCATTGGCCATAGGTGCACATGGAATAAGGAGAGCAAATATTCAGCCTGGAGAATACCTACTTGTGGTAGGCGCCGGGCCAATAGGGTTGGGCCTAATGGAATTTGCCCGTATAGCCGGGGCACATGTAATTGCTATGGATGTAAATGAAAAGCGATTATCCTTTTGTACAGAAAAATTAAAAGTAGAACACACTGTAAATCCTTTGAAGGAAGATGTACTCAGTAAACTGAAAGAGATTACACATAATGATATGCCCACCGTAGTAATTGACGCAACGGGCAACCTAAAGGCAATCAACAATGCTTTTCAGTATATTGCTCATGGAGGACGATATGTGCTGGTGGGATTGCAGAAGGGGGAAATCACAATCAGCCATCCCGAATTTCATAAACGAGAGGCTACATTAATGAGTAGTCGTAATGCCACTCGCCAGGATTTCGATTTTGTGGTGCAGTGCATGAAATCAAAGCAGGTGGATCCTTCCACTTACATAACACATCGCGTGAAGTTTGAAGAAGTAAGCGATAACTTTCAGAGTTGGCTCGATCCTTCAAACGGAGTAATTAAAGCAATGGTGGAAGTCAATTAAAAATTAGTTTGAAAAGTTTGATCAGCAACTTTTTCCACAGTTCCGAATTACTAAGAATTGATGATGCACTGTTATAACGTAGAGGTGTATTCGAAAAATATAGGTGGGTTCCCATCCATTCTGTCGACAGTAATTCTCTCTTCCAAGCCCTGCTGAAGCGCCTGTAATTACAACTGTTTTATTTATAAAATCTTTTTCATTTCGTATACTTATTTCTTTCTTTTTATAATTATAACGACTGTAATAGCAATAGCTATAGAAGCAAGACCAATTAAGTTCCTGACTGTTTTACTTTTATCTTTCAACTTCATACCATCCACGTATTTCCGTTCCGGGTAAGGATTTGCATAATGACTATCTTTTTCCCTCAAAGCCATTTGCAATACCTGCGCAAGATGTAATCCCTTACGGTCAGTTTCCTGTGCTATTTGTTCACGGCAACTGAAGCCATCGGCAATAATAAAAGTTTCCTTTCCAGCCGTTCTTACAGCTGGCAATAAAACCCTTTCGCCGGCGCCGATGGATACATCATAATGCTCACCCTTTTCATAACCAAAATAACCAGCCATGCCACAACAACCAGAATCCAAAACTTCAAAGTCAAGACCTGTTCTTTTAAGCAATCTTTTATCTGCATCTATTTTCATAATGGCCTTATGGTGGCAGTGGCCTTGAATAATAGCTTTGCTTTTTAACTGTGGAATTTTAAAATCCGGTGCTTTCTTTTCTAAAAATTCAGCTAGCGTAAATACTTGTTGACTTAATCTCTTCGCTTCTTCATTGTGAGGAAATAAATTATGCAACTCATCTCTGAAAACCGCGATACAGCTAGGTTCTAAACCAACGATAGGAACACCATCTCTTATCTCATCTTTTAAAACATGCATAATTTCCAGCAGCATTTTTTTTGCTTGGTTAAGCAAGCCGAAATCATACAATGGCCTTCCGCAGCATAATATTTTTTTAGGGATTATGACTTCAAAACCTGCGGCTTCTAAAACCTGCAAGCCTGCAACCAGGGTTTCTGGCAAAAAGAAATTGTTGAAAGTATCAGCCCAGAGAATTACACGTTTCTGGGTGCCCGTATCTCGCATCTTGTTTCCTTGCCCAGTATTTCTATCCTGAAACCAATTTCTAAAAGTGCGCTCTGCGAATTTTGGCATCTTGCGTTGCGAGGCCACACCTGCAATCGCTTTAGTAATATTTTTTATAACAGGTGCGTGCATCATAAAGTTGGCAACACCCGGCATCAACGATGCAAGCCGGCTCCACCAATATACGTAGCCAAATGCATAAGCGGTGCGTGGGCGCAACCTTCCTTCATAATAATGCGACAAAAATTCTGATTTATACGTTGCCATGTCCACATTCACCGGGCAATCGGCCTTACAACCTTTGCATGCAAGACATAAATCCAATGATTCTTTTACGGCTTTATTTCTCCACTGACCTTTTAATACATCGCCTTCCATCATTTCATACAACATGCGGCTGCGCCCGCGGGTACTGTGTTTTTCTTCACGGGTTACCATGTAGCTTGGGCACATTGTACCATGTTCATGGCGGCGGCATTCGCCCACACCAACACATAAGTTAGTAGCGTGTGCAAAGCTGTATTTCTCGTCTGGAAATTGAAAATGTGTTTTTAAATCCGGCGGATTATAAGTGGTGCCAAGACGCAAATTATTTGTTTGTCCATACGTATCAATAATTTTTCCCGGGTTCATTTTCCACTCAGGGTCCCATATCATTTTAAATTCTCTGAAAGCCTGCACGAGTTCTTTGCCATACATAATTTCCAATAAATCGCCGCGAGCCTGGCCATCGCCATGTTCACCGGAAAGTGAACCGCCATATTTTACAACCAAATGTGAAGCATCAACCGTAAATTGTTTGTACGCCTTTATCCCATCCTCAGTAAGAAAATCAAAACCCACACGGCAATGAATACAACCTTGCCCGAAGTGCCCGTAAATAGAGGGATACAATTTATATTGGGTAAACAAATCGCGGAGGTCTTTTAGATAATCGCCAACCTTATCTGGCGGAACAGCAGAATCTTCCCAGCCCGGGCCACCATTGGGTTCGCCGGGAACCCACGCCGTAGCGCCAAGGCCCGATTCACGAATTTCCCATAACATTTTTTCCTGTTCGGGGTCATCGAAAAGACTTGAACTGGGTTGATTCTTTTCATTTTTTAAATCTTCGATTAATGCTTTTGCCTGGTTGTCGGAATCCTCTTTTGAATCGCCCCCAAACTCAACGAGCAACCATGCCTTACCTTCTGGCAATAGAGGAATATCATCTACATTCAATCCTTTCCTTCGCATAAACTCCAGGAGCAAATCATCTATTCCTTCCAGACCAATCGGCTTATGTTTCATAACAAATGGAACCGCATAACCCGCATTGGGCAAACTATCGTAACCCAATACCAGCAACGACCTTGCTTTAGGCTCGTGCAATAATTTTAATGTTGCTTCTGTAATGGTAACGAGGGTGCTTTCAGAGCCAATCAACACGTGCGCTACGTTAAATCCGTTTTCAGGAAGGAGAGCAGTTAAATTATATCCTGAAACACGGCGCGGAATGTTGGGAAATTTTCCGCGAATTAAGTCTTCATATTTATTTCTGAAATCTTTTAGCTTTCTATAGATTTCTCCGCGCCTTCCGCCTTCAGTAATTATTTGTTCCAACTCTTCATCGGACGTGGCACCCACTTTCATTTTTATACCATCATACGTAACAATTGTAATGGATTCTGTATTGTCTGAAGTTCTTGCTCCATTACCTTCAAGCGCCGCCATTACAGAATGTACCCCGCAGGAATTATTGCCGAGCATCCCCCCAAGTGTGCAGTGGTCGTGTGTTGCAGGGTCTGGGCCAAAAGTTAAACCCACCTTTTCTTTTGTGGCGTTGCGCATTTCATCAAGCACAATTCCTGGCTGAACCGTAATTAATTTTTTTTCTTTGTCAATGTTTAAAATTTTATTAAAGTATTTCGCCATGTCCATCATTACCGCAACATTGCAGCATTGCCCTGCCAAGCTTGTTCCACCGCCGCGTGATAAAAGAGGCGCATGATATTTTTTACATAACGCTATCGTTTGTATTATGTCATTTTCCGTTTTTGGTATCACCACGCCAATAGGTATCTGGCGATAGTTGGAAGAATCGGTTGAGTACAAGGCACGGCTTCCAGTATCAAAACGCACTTCTCCTTCAATCGCTTTTTTTAATTCCTTTTCAAGATTTTTTACATCGACGTTTATTGAATCTTTTGTTTCAAAACGTGTATCTAATTGCGTTTGTGCGTTTACGTGAGGTTCATGATTTGGATTACCATTGTGCTGTGGATTAATTTCTGTCTTTCTATTTTTTGATGATGTATCGGTTATCATAGTCGAATAATTTAAAGTTTGATCTTATCAATTTTACTGTGTATCCACTTAGAACAAAAGAATTAAGGTTCACGAAGGCTGATCTAATGCTTCGGGTCTTTGTGGCTTAAAAAATGCCATGATCCTAAATTTTATATTTTTCTGCATCCGAATGTTTAAATTCAAGTCCCACGCCTGCTCTTTGCAAATCAGGGACGAGGCACCCATTCTTTGACGGCATCACACCATCAAAAAGCATTTTTTCAATGCGCACATGGTCATAAAAATATTCCCCGATATAAAAATTTTTCAAGGTGACAGAAGCGTGCAAGTGCAGCGCGGGAGCACAATGTGAAGAGAACGGAATTTCATACGCCTCAGCAAGGTTGCCCGCCTTTATGTAATAAGAAATGCCACCGCATCGGGTGGCATCAGCTTGTAAAATATCTACTGCACCTTGATGTATCATCTTATCGAAATAAGGGAGGTTGTATCCATATTCGCCTGCTGCAATATTCATTTTATAGGGGGCATGCTCTCTTATGAAACACAATCCTTGCAGGTTATCAGACGTTACCGGTTCCTCATACCAGCTTACATCATACTCTGCAAATGATCTTGCTTTTCCCAATGCCTGCTTCACAGTGTAAGCTCCATTTGCGTCTACGAACAAGCCTGTATTTTTTCCTATTGCTTCTCTTGCTTTTTTTACTCTTGATACATCATCCGCCGGATGTGTTCCAATTTTCATCTTTACATATCTTATCCCTTCACTAGCCCATCCGCCTAATTGATTTTCTAATTGCTTATCATTATAAGAAGTAAAGCCACCACTCCCATAAATAAGCATTTCATCTTTTGCCTGTCCCAATAAGCTACATAAGGGCACGTCAAATATTTTTGCTTTCAAATCCCACAATGCATTATCCACAGCGGATACCGCCATCATCGCAATGCCGGTGTTTCCATTATTCCTTATGGCTCTTATTAATGCTGATGTAATACTTTCGATATTCATTGCATTTTTTTTGAGAACCAGTTTTTTTAATGTCTTTTCAATTATAATTCCGGTGGCTTCGTGGCCATAGGTATATCCAATTCCGGTTTTGCCTCCTCCCTTTATTTCTACCAAAACCATTGTTGTACTGTCCCACGAAATAGTTCCATCGGCTTCATGTAAGTCTGTGGGTATTTTATAGCTGGATACTTTTAAATCATCAATCAATATACTATCTGAATCGTCCACCTTTCTAATTATGTGTATGCGGTAAATAGTTTTCAATTACATCTTTCCATGATTGCTTAATCATATCCCAGGAATTTGTATCGCCCTTTATCATAGACGACGCAAATGCTTTTGCTTGTTTGAAGGTTATATGCGGCGGCAATGGTGGTACAGAGGGATCAGTATATACATCCAGAACAACTGGCCTTTTAAGGGTAAATGCAAACTCAAGTGATGGAACAATATCTTCAGGTTTATCAATTTTTATTCCATCAAGCCCAAGCATTTTTGCATATTCCGCATAAGGAAAATCAGGAACGTTTTGTGAGCCTTCGAATTTAGGATCGCCTTCCATGATACGCTGTTCCCATGTTACCTGGTTGAGATCACGATTGTTCAGTACTACGATCATTAATCTCGCATCGCTCCATCGTTTCCAATATTTTGCGATCGTAATTAATCCATTATTACCAAGCATTTGCATAGCGCCATCGCCAACCAACGCAATGGACATCCTATCAGGATAAGCAAATTTTGCAGCAATGGCATAAGGCACGCCGGGACACATAGTCGCCAGGTTGCCTGACAGAGAGGCTTTCATCCCTTTGCGGATTTTTATATCACGAGCAAACCAGTCTGCTGACGTTCCTGAATCGGATGATAAAATACAATTATCAGGAAGTTGTTTTGATAATTCCCAGAAAAGCCTTTGCGGATTTATCGGATCAGCGCTGTTCATTGCTCTTGCTTCTAAAACCTTCCACCACTCTTCAAGATTGCTTGCAATCGTTTCACGCCAGTTCCTGTCTTCTTTCCTTTGCAAAAGCGGTATCAAAGCTTTCAGTGTTTCTTTACTATCGCCCTGTAGGTTGATATCCATCGGGTAACGAATGCCGAGCATCTTTCCATCTATATCTATTTGAATTGCTTTGGCTTGCCCCTCCTTTGGTAAAAATTCTGAATATGGGAAACTGGAACCTACCATTAGCAGAGTATCGCAACCCATCATCAAATCCCAGCTGGGCTTAGTTCCCAATAAACCGATTGAACCGGTAACAAAAGGAAGCTCATCTGGAACGACTGCTTTACCCAATAATGCCTTTGCAATGCCCGCACCTAATAAATCAGCGACTTGCAGCACCTCATCCGAAGCTTCCAACGCGCCCGCACCAACCAACATAGCCACTTTTTTTCCTTCGTTTAAAATGTCAGCGGCTCTTTGTAAATCTGATTGATGAGGAATGATTCTAGGAGTGGAATAATTTAAACCTGAATGAACAGTGCCGTGAGTTCTTTTTGGCTCTTCAAAATCTTCGTCCTGTAAATCATTGGGTATAATAATACACGTAACGCAACGTTCATTTTTTGCTATACGAATTGCACGATCAACAAGATGACGTATTTGGGAAGGCACTGTGGCCATGTGAACGTATTCATGCGCAACATCTTTATATAAAGAAATCAAATCCACTTCCTGCTGATAACTTCCACCCATAGCCGCTCGTGCTTGTTGGCCAACAATTGCCACGACCGGTGCGTGGTCCATCTTTGCATCATATAGGCCATTTAACAGATGAATAGCGCCAGGTCCTGATGTTGCCATACAAACACCGACTTCACCGGTAAACTTTGCGTGGCCGCAAGCCATAAACGCTGCATTTTCTTCATGCCTTACCTGTATAAAATCAATCTTATCTTTTGCCCTGTCCATGGAGCCCATAAGGCCATTGATGCCATCTCCAGGGAATCCAAAAACCCTGGTTACGCCCCATTCTGAAAGCCTGTTTACTAAAAAATCTCCTACTGTCTGGCTCATTATAAATATGTTTAAAAAGTTTTATTCACTCTCACTTAAATGAATAATTAAAATGTATTAATAAGAACTATCTAATGACCAATCGCCCGGTTATAAAGTTTTACATTGTTCCTTAATAAGGATGGAAACTGTTGAGATTGTAGACGGGTGTTGCATAAAAAGTTAACTGTGAGACTCCAGGATTTTTTATCGCTTTAGAAAAAGTTACCGAGTGTAACTTTTAGAATTTGTTGAAAGACAAAATCCTGCCCACTTTGTAAAGATCATCAAAGACTTTGCCAATATAAAACAAGGTGATTAAAATATTACACTTCGATTAGGGAAGGTATAAGAAGAATTTTTTACCAATTTTTAAATGAGATGAAACACGTCATACGTTTGTTATGCAATCCCCAACACTTTCAACCTTGCGTGAATATTGGTCATTAATTATACTTGCTATAGCACACGACATAATATCCGAGCGAAATCATCGTTTGATAAGAACTATACGAGCGATTTTAAATACAGTATTCCAAAATTCATTAATGACCTCTATCCAATCTCTAAAAGGGCAGTATAAAAGTCCGGCATTGAAAGCGATGGGGATTTATACTATCACCAATTTTTTCGGAAAAGGATTGTCCTTTTTGTTACTGCCACTCTTTACAAATCCAAAATATTTAACCCCGGCTGACAATGGTTTGCTGAGCCTATTCGGACAGGCTATTATTTTTGTGCTTCCTTTTATTAACCTTGGCGTGTTGCAATCGGCGTCTGTTGACTATTTTAAATTAGATAGAAAAAACTTTAAAGATTTCTGCACTACCGGTTTTGCCATGGCAATCACAATGGCGATAGTTTCTGCAATCGCTTTCTTCCTGGGTCGTGATTTTCTGTCAAAAAGATTCTCATTCCCAGCAATATTTATTTGGGCTATCCCTTTTGCAGCTTTTCTAAATTTCTGCTACGAATTCGTAATACTGCTCGTCCGTAACCGGGATGATGCGCCACGTTATATGAAAGTAAACATTACGAAAATAGTAATGGAATTAGGTCTTGCCGTTTTATTAATAGTATATTTCTCCTGGGGTTGGCTGGGAAGAGTTTCGGGTATACTTGTATCTGCAGCAATGGTGGCTTTGTACGCGGTATATTTTCTTTTAAAAAATGGTTATTTATGCGGCACGGTTAGAAAACAAATTATTATCGCAGAACTAAAATACAGTGTTCCCATAATTACGATGCAGTTAAGCATGTTTTGTCTTTTTTCGTCCGATAGTTTTTTGCTGGCCGGTATCACGAAAAATACCGCTGAAGTAGGTATATACGGAATGGCCTGCGTGTTTGGCAGCATCATCATTACTTTGTCGGGCGCCATCATTCAATACATGGTACCAAAAATAAACAAAGCGCTTGCTGCTGAGCAGACAGACTATGCTGAAATACAAAAGCAGGCGAAAATGTACTTCAGCATTATGGCCTTCGCATTTGTTGCACTGCTACTATGCGTTCCCGTTATATATCACCTCTTTATCAATAGTACTTATTGGCCGGGCATCCGTTATTTCTTTTTCCTTTCAGCAGGATATTTCTTTTGGACAATAGCGGTTTTTATGTACACCTTTCTTTTGTATCACAAACAAAAAATGAAACTGTTTGCGCAAGCGCTCTTCGTAATTGCAATAAGCCTCTGCAGTAATTATTTATTTATAAAAGCGATGGGATCTATAGGCGCTGCCGTTTCCGTTTGTTGCAGTTATTTTATAGTCATGTTGCTGGCATTTATAGCTACCAAAAAATATTGGAAGTTGTTATTGCATTCTGCTAAAGTATGAAGAAGTCAATGCCACATATTATCAATCCGATAAAAAAAGATGCCTCCGGTACCAGTAATTTTGTAAAGAAGCCTCATAACAATGCAGGAGTAAATAAGAAACCACAAATTAAAAAGATTCTGTTTATTTTAAATGATCTTGGCGGTGGCGGCGCAGAAAGGGTATTGGTAAATATTGCAAATTCTTTTTATGAAAATGGGATAAAAGTAGAATTCTTAGTTGGGAAAAAGCAAGGCCTTTATTTGGATGTTTTGCATCCTTCCATTCCGGTTACTGAAGGCGGGGGCACTTCGTTTTATAAATATTTACAAGTAGTTCCAGCGGTTTTAATAAAAAATAATTACACCCATGTTTTTACGGCAAGCGATTATGTGGGCGCTGCCGCTATAATTGCGAAAAAAAAATCCGGAGTCGCGGCGAAAATTTATCATACACATCATTATCATTTACCGCAGAAGCGGTCTTTAAAACATTGGAAAGGCGATTTAGTTGCAAGGTTTATTCATTTTTTTATTACGCCACGTGCCGATAAAATAATAGCGGTAAGCAAAGGAAATTTAGCATGGCTGCGAAAATTCAGTAATCATAAATTGCCCCACGGAACAACTATTTATAATCCTGTTTTTGATGATTCTATTTACACGCTCGCCGAAGAAAAAATTAATTACCCGGCGGATATTTCAGGAAGAACAATTCTTTTAAGTATTGGGCGGCTTGAAGAGCAGAAAGATCACTTAACACTTATAAAATCATTTCAAATTTTAAAAAAAACCAGGCCGCGTATAATCCTGTTTATATTAGGCATCGGTAATTTAAAATCAAAACTGGAAAATTATATCCTGGAAAATAATTTGCAAAACGATATTTTTTTAGTTGGATTTGATCCCAATCCTTATAAATGGATAGCGGATTGCGATGTTTTTGTATTGCCTTCTATAAGTGAAGGTTTTGGAAATGTTCTGGTAGAAGCTATGGCTCTGGGAAAAACAATTGTAAGCACCAATTGTCCATCCGGCCCTTCGGAAATCCTGCAAAAAGGAAAATTGGGATATTTATGCCCGGTAAAAAATCCTGCTGAAATGGCAATATCGGTTGAACGTGCAGTTCGTTCTCCAATTAACAGTAATATTTTAAAAGCTGCGAGCTACCGGTATCGCATAAGCGAAATTGTAAAGGAGTATATTGAAATACTTTGAAAAATTAAGAACTAATTGATTGCTTTTCTTAAAAAAGGGCAATATAAAATTTTACATTATTGCTTTATGTAAAATGATGGACATGAGGTACAATATTTATGGCCCATACAATGTGCAGTCTTATTGTAAATAAACCCGAAAAAGCGGACAATATTTTATAATTATTTTCGCTTTATTTCAAAATCAATTATTCATGTGTGGCATCGCTGGTTTTATTTCTTTAGATAAAAAACTCAATCGACAGCATTTACATATAATGGCTGATAGCCTTGCTCACCGGGGTCCTGATGCAGAAGGGTTTTATTACGATGATTCAAATAATTATAATGCCGGCCTTGCTCACAGAAGGCTAAGCATTTTAGATTTAAGCACTACGGCTAATCAACCTATGATAAGCCATGATGGGCGATTTCTAATGGTTTTTAACGGAGAGATATATAATTTCCGGGAATTACAAAAAGAAAAATTAGCAAGGGTCGTTTTTAAAACACACAGTGATAGTGAAGTGATATTGGAGTGTTTCGCCAAACATGGTATCTCATGTTTTAACTGGTTCAACGGCATGTTTGCAATTGCATTTTGGGACTTGCATCTGCAAAAACTAACCGTGGTAAGAGACAGGTTTGGAGTGAAGCCGCTAACTTATTTTTATGATAAAAATTCATTCATATTTGCTTCCCAGCTAAAAGCCTTTGAAGATTTACCCGTCCAAAAAACATTGAACATAGAGGCACTTAAAGATTATTTCTTTCTTGATTATATACCAAAAACCCAATCGATATACAACGAAATAAATAAATTGCCTAACGGCTATTATTTGGAATATACGCCTGGCAAAGATTTAGAAATATTCTCCTGGTATAATTTATTAGATAAATATTCTTTGCAAAAAAAACCTGTTTTAACAGCCGATGCTGTAGAAGAATTTGATCATTTATTAAAAAGCTCGGTAAAGTTGAGAATGCTCAGCGATGTAAAGGTCGGCTCGTTTTTAAGTGGTGGTACTGATTCTTCTTTAATTGCTGCTAAGTTTCAAGAGAATTCTTCCATTCCGGTCGAAACTTTTACAATCGGGTTTGATGTAAAAGAATATGATGAAACTAAATATGCAAAAGAAGTTGCAGAAATTTTAAAAACATCCCATCACCAATTCAATGTGGATGAAGCATATTGCCTTTCTGAATTAGAAGCTGTAGTAGATGCTTACGATGAGCCCTTTGTAGGGCCATCTACCATTCCTACATTAATAGTTTGCGAAAAAGCAAAACAGTTGGTAACAGTGGCTTTAAGCGGCGATGGCGGCGATGAAATATTCCTGGGATATAGCTGGTATAGCCGTTACGGCCAATTACAAAATGTTTATAAATACAGCAATACCCCGTTAAGAAACCTTGCTTCGTCTTTAATGAAAAGAATGGGAATGAAATATAATAAAGGGTCAGCCTTATTAGAGAACGAGAATGAAAAAACATTATTACTGCATCTCATTTCACAGGAACAGGGTATGTTCACAGAAAAACAAATAAGCTGCTTATTCAATAATCCATACTCACATCAAACTATAGTAAACGATTGGATAAGTATAGATAAATTGCCAATAGATAATAAAGAAAAAGTTTCCCTGTTCGATATAAATAATTACCTCGCCAATAACCTGATGTACAAAATGGATATTGCCTCAATGGCCAATAGCCTTGAGGTGCGTTTACCTTTTTTAGACTATCGGCTTGTAGAATTTAGCATTAACCTGCCGACGGATTTAAAAATAAACGGCAAAATGCATAAATTTTTAATGAAACAAGATTTGGAACGTTACCTGCCGCAACATTTGATTTATAGAAAAAAGTGGGGGTTCCCGGCGCCTATTGCCAAATGGCTTTCGGGCAGCCTGGCTTATTTAATTGATATTCATTTACTTGATAAAAATAAAATTGAACAACAAGGAATCTTTAATTATTCTTTTATAGAAAAATTAGTTAAGGAATTTAAAAACGGCAATTCCTATCTCGGTAAAAAACTTTGGAGTCTTATAATTTTTCAATTGTGGTTTAATAAGCATTATGAAAAAAACTGAAGCCTCCATATTATTATTTCATAGAGTACATCCTACAAGAGATATTCTGTGGGACCCAATGGATCCAAAACGATTTGAATCCATTTTAAAATTTATTAAAAAAAATTATACCGTGTTGCCGCTGTTGGAGATTCTTGAAACAAAACCAGTCAACACAAAAAAGCCTTTAGCTGCAATTACATTCGATGACGGATACAGGGATTTTATAGACTATAGTTTACCGATAATGACCCATTTAAAAATTCCCTCATCAATGTACGTTGTTACAGATTGCATTTGTAGAAACAAACCTACGTGGACATTTGAAGTAGATTATCTTTTTTTTCATACAAAAAAATTGCAGATCAACTGGACAATCGATATATCCTTTATGCCTGCGACACTGCAAAAAAACAAATTTGCCAACAAGAAAGAATTAATCGCTTTTTGTTTAAAATTTAAACAGCACATAAAATTAATCCCTGAACAAAAAAGAAAAAGCTTGATATATGATTTGCTCAGTTCTTTTAACGATGTAACGATTCCAACAGGGCTAATGATGAGTTGGAAAGAAATAAATCAAATTATTAACCATGGAATAGAAGTGGGCTCACACACAGTAACACATCCGTCACTGGCAACACTTGACAAAGTTGATATACAGAAAGAATTGGAAGAATCAAAGTCAGCGTTATTTAAACATACCGGTATTAATCCAAAAATAATTTCATACCCTGTGGGCAGCTATAATCAGGAGGTAAAAGAAGCTTCAGCTGTAACAGGTTATAAATATGGATTAGCGGTGAATCATAAAATATATGATCTAAAGTCAGGAAACAATTTTGAAATTCCGCGAATAGAATTATACAATGAACCTTTTTGGAAAAGCTGGTTAAGAATAAAACAATATGTATAGCAATCCGAAAATTTATTTATTAGGAGCAAATAACAGGGCTACGCACACTTTGGCAGAAGTGTATAAAAAAAATAAGTTCACGGTATGCGTAATTAGCTGGCATCAAAACAATATTCGCTTTTCAAAATTTGTGGATGAGTTTATTCTTTTACCAGACGCAGAAAAAGATTTTGCTGCTTTTAAAAATGAGTTTATAAATATTTTTAAGAATGAAGATGAACTGCTATTGCCTGTAAATGACATCGCTGTTTTAATTTGCCTGCAATGCAAAAACGGCCTGGATAGCAGAGTAAAAATAATCGGATTAAATGATCCGGTAGTCCAGGAATTTGCTATCAACAAATATGCTTTGCTCACGCTTGCAAAAGAATGTAGTATTGATTACCCAGAAACCATTTATATAGATTCATTAAACGAATTCGAAAAACATAAAAAATCAATTTTATTTCCTGTGATTGCCAAGCCTGTTTCATCGCGGATACTCAAAGGGAACGCTGTTTTAAGTTTTCATGTAAAAAAGTTTAACAGCATTGATCAACTTTCCGATTTTGTAAGAGAAAATATTAATACGATTCCTTTAATGCTGCAGGAATATTTGAAAGATGGCTATGGAATCGGGCTGAATTTTATTGCACGCAACGGAGAATTAATAGACTATTATTTTCATAAGCGAATACACGAAGCATGGGGAGGCGGAGAAAGTTCTTATAGAAAAACAATAACCGGCGATCCATTTGGTTTGTTGGACAGAACTCAGGCGCTTATTAAATTAATGGGCTGGAATGGAGTAGGCATGTTAGAATTTAGAATCACTAACGGCAAGGCGTACCTGATGGAATTAAACGGCCGGTTTTGGGGTTCAATAAAATTGGGCGTATACGCGGGAAAGAATTTTCCAATGCAACTTGTAAATCTTGAAAATATAGACAAGAAAAATATAGTACACAAGCCCGGCGAATTTTATGCAAGGAATTTTAAGATGGAAGTTTCCTGGTTATTAAAGGGTATCATTTCTCAAAAAAAATATAGTTTGCCTTTTACATGGATTTGGAATTTTAGAAAGGCGCTGAGATCCAATGAAATTATTGAGGACAATTTGTTTAATGATTTCAGATACCGATTTTTAGATATTATCGATATTATCAGAATCCCTTTTCAAAAAAGAACTTCAAGATTAGCGCTGAAAAAACAATCCGATATATTATGGAATAAAATCAGTGGCCGATCGTATACGCCTAAGCAAGGAGATATTATTGTATTTATTTGTAAGGGAAATATTTGCCGCAGTCCTTTCGCCGAGGTGTATGCGCAAAAGAATTACCCACAATTTATTTTCCACTCAAGCGGATTTATCGGCAAAGCAGAAAGACTTCCGCCTTTAAATGCAGTGGCTGCTGCAAGCAAATTTGATATTGATATTTATTGTCACAAGTCAAGCAATATAGATTCTATTGATAAAAAAAATATCAGTGCCTGGGTTGTTATGGATAAAGAAAACTTGATGAACCTCATAAATGAAACTGACGAAAGTGATATTGACAAAATCTATAGTTTAGGTGGTCATGATGAAATAAGGGACCCTTTCAGCCAAAACGTTGAATATTTTGATAGTATATTTTTTCAGATAGTATCCCACATTAACAGAATATTTCAAATAAAAAACTGACGTCGGCATGTAATAATTGGTATTTGGAGCAAATAAATTAACCTGGGATGACAAAAAAAATTCTCTTTATTTCTTATGACGGCCTGACTGACCCGCTTGGCCAAAGCCAGGTAATTCCTTACCTGGCCGGGCTTACAAAGTATGGATATTGTTTTACAATTTTAAGTTGTGAAAAACCGCAACGTTATGCTTTATATAAAAGAGATATTGAAAAACTACTGAGTTCATTTGATGTAAAATGGTTTCCGATAGTTTATCATAAGAAGCCGCCAGTGCTTTCGTCCGTATACGACGTCCTGATGCTAAAAAGAAAAGCAAAATTTTTGCATTCAAAAGAAAGCTTTGATATGGTGCATACACGTGCCGGTATTCCATCGCTCATTGGCTTATGGATGAAGAAAAAGTTCAATGTAAAGTTTCTTCATGATGTAAGAGAATTTTATGCGGACAGCAGGGTTGATGGAGGAATATGGAATTTAAAAAATCCTCTTTACAAGATTATCTATAAGTATTTTAAAAGAATAGAGGAAGAAGAAGTAAAGCATTGTGATGGTATGGTTTGCCTTACCTACGCTGCTAAAAAAATTATACAACAACGGCCGCAATATTCACAGAAAGTTTTTCTTGAAGTTATTCCATGCAGTGTGGATATGCAACTCTTTGATCCCGAAAGGATAGATGCTCATCAAAAGGCGGCTGTAAGAAAGCAACTGAATATAAGCGCAAACGATGTTGTCATAAGTTATCTGGGATCCATTGGTGGTTGGTATCTGACCAATGAGATGATGATGTTTTACAGAATCATTTTGGATAAAAATCCAAATGCGAAATTCCTTTTTATATCACCGCATGAACCAGCAATTATTATTGATATCGGTGTGAAATTTGGTATTCCCAAAGAAAAAATTATAGTTCATAATGCCCAGCGATATGAGGTACCTCTTTTGCTTTCGTTCAGCGATTATTCAGTCTTTTTTATTAAACCCTGTTATTCAAAGCAATCTTCTTCGCCCACTAAACATGGAGAAATTATGGCAATGGGAATTCCGGCCATATCTAATTCTGGAGTCGGCGATGTGGACGAAATTATCACGGGAGCTAAATCAGGTATTACTTTAAAAAATTTAAATCAGCAAGAATTTGAAAGTGTTGCAAGTTTGATCTCAGATAGGATTAAGTTTGATAGTAAAATTATAAGAAACGGCGCCAGGGAATATTACGATTTACAAAAGGCGATCGATTCTTACAAAAAAATTTACACCACCATCCTCACCAAGCCTGCCTAATCAATTATCGTTATTTTTAAATAAAACTTTTGTTATGGACGGGGAGTCAGTTGGGCAATTTGTAATTTCATTGGACTTTGAAATAATGTGGGGCGTTCGCGATAAGGTTACCCCGACAACATACGGGGAGAATCTATTGGGTGTTCAAGAGGTGATACCAAAAACCCTCGCACTATTCAATAAGTTTGGTATCGAAGCAACTTTTGCTACCGTTGGTCTTTTATTTTTTCGAAATAAAAAGGAAATGTTATCGAACTTACCCCGGCATATTCCCAGTTACAGTAATAAAATCTTGTCCCCATACGGCAATTATTTAGACCGACAAGTGGGTGAAGATGCCGCGGTAGATCCTTACCATTTTGCGCCTCACCTTGTTCAAACCATAAAAAGTGCGCCCAACCAGGAGATAGGTACCCATACATTTTCACATTATTACTGTTTGGAAGAAGGGCAAACAGTAGATGATTTCCGGGAAGATTTAAAGGCGGCTATAGCAATAGCAAAAAAGAGAGACATTGAAATTACAAGTATGGTTTTCCCCAGAAATCAATTTAACGAGGATTACCTGCAAGTGTGTAAAGAATGCGGAATACTTGTAGTACGTAATAACCAGAATTCATGGCTATATAAAGTAACTCCAGGAAATGGCAACGAGATTGTTAGAAAAATTTCAAGGCTTATGGATAACTATATTAATCTTACGGGATACCATTGTTATTCTTCCCAATCTCTGTTATCTTCCTTTCCGATACGCTTACCAGGCAGCCGCTTTTTGCGGCCATATACTTCCCGGCTAAGGCTCCTGGAAAGCATTCGAATGAAAAGAATCAAAAACGAGATGACTTATGCGGCCAAAAATAAATTAATCTATCATCTCTGGTGGCATCCGCATAATTTTGGAACAAACCAGGATAAAAATTTTAAATTTCTTGAAGAAATTCTGTTACACTATAGAGATCTCAATAAGCGATATGGCTTTAATAGTATTACTATGACTAACCTCGCCAAAAAATTATTAAATAAGGAATGAAGGATAAGAAAATAGTAATGCTTGCAGGCTCCGGCGTTTCCTCTAATATTATATTTCATGCCATCAACAAACGTTTCCCCGTACACAGTATAATTATGGAAGGCAGTGAAAACAAAAGGAAATTTCTTAAACGCCGGTTAAAAAAGCTAGGAATAATAACTGTATCTGGTCAAATACTTTTCCAGGCAATTATTATAAAAATGCTTAGGAAATTTTCTGCCAAAAGAATTGAAGTAATACTCAAAGAAAATAGTTTGAATACAGATGAACCTCCACTGCATACAGTAAAAAGGGTTTCGTCTATAAATACCAACGACGTAAAAGATATGCTTCAAACTATTCAGCCAGATGTGGTCATCGTAAATGGCACAAGGATAATTTCAAAAAAGATTTTGAGTTCCGTCAACTGTCCCTTTATCAACACGCACGCAGGCATAACGCCAAAGTATAGAGGTGTTCATGGAGGCTATTGGGCGCTGGTAAATGAAGACAAAATAAATTGCGGCGTTACAGTTCACCTGGTAGACGAAGGTATAGATACGGGTAGCATCTTGTACCAGGATACTATTGAAATAAGCGAAAAAGATAATTTTATAACCTACCCTTACCTTCAAATTGCAAAGGCTATACCAATGTTACAAAAAGCAATAGAGGACGCTTTACAAAACAAGGTAATTACTATCAAAGGAAAAGAGATATCCAAATTATGGTACCACCCCACCATCTGGCAGTACATTTATTACCGATTGTTTAAAAAAGTGAAGTAGAAATTTGCAGATTACATCTTCTTACCAATAGCATGATAGTAAGGACTGGAAGGGCTGACAACAATATCGCCCAGTCCGCTCTTTCGCATAAGCGTTATAACCTCGTCGCGGGAAAAGCGTTGCTCTAAAGTAGTTCCATATTTATCCAGGGCATCATTGCGAATTATGAAGAATGATTTATTTTGATAATCGCTCAGTGGTAATCTTTTCGCAATGCTATCCAGGCCAAAAAACCTTAATAGCCTACCAGCAAAAACGAATGGCAAATACGTTGTAACAGCAAGAAAGTTACAGGCAAATTTTTTTGTCATCGGCGGCAGCTTGCTTACAAAGCGTCTGAGCGTTTCACTGCACCTAAAAATCATTTTTTTCAGTCGGCCGGTACCGTCAAGATTATGATATAAATACACATAGAAATATCCGCCTCTTTTAACTTTCTTTACACAGTCCATCATTGCTTTCTGGGTATCAGGAATGTGATGCAAAACGCCAATACTCATCACAAAGTCAAACGTCTCATCATCAAAGGGAATAGTTTCCACAGCAGCCTTGCTGATTCTTACATTATCAACATTGCGCAATAAATGATCAGCTGCTATCACTGCGTTGCTTGGATCTATAGCTTCTATAAATCCAAGTCTGTCTGATAGGTATTTTGTCCATCTGCCGGTACCGCAACCAATATCTAAAGCGTAAGTATTTTTGTTGATTATTGTATCGTCCAAAATATCAAAATACATTATAGCAAGTGACCTAATATCTTTATCGGAATAATCCTTAAATTTCATCCATTCCAAGCCAAAATCTCTCACCACCATATCGCTAATATTTTCACCCGCGGTGGAAAAAAGGTAAATGTCTTTATTCTCGCCTTTTATTACTGCTTTTGGTGGCGTATTATATTCAACCTGCATAGGGGCGCAAAAGTATAAAAAAGTAAAGTCAATTTGTAAGCTACCCAATTTATTTTTGAATTGAACTGCTTGTTGTATTTTTAGTTATTTACTAATTTGAAAACTGAAAATATGACCCCAAATATTCTCGTTGTTGGTTCAGGATTTTCAGGGGCTGTTCTCGCTCACCAGCTTGCATGTAACATGGATTGCCAGATAGATATCTGGGAAGAAAAATCGCACATTGCTGGTAATTGCTTTACCGAGAGAGACCGGAAAACGGACATAATGGTACATCGTTACGGACCACATATTTTCAATACCGATAAAAAGGAAATATGGGATTTTGTCAATGGATTTATTCAACTGCAGCCTTTTGCACATAAAGTAAAGGCTATTTATAACGGTCAGGTGTACTCGCTACCTGTAACCCTTCACACCATCAACCAGTTTTTCAAAAAAACATATTCCCCGGCCGAAGCAAAAGCTTTTATCGAAAGTTTGGCTAATAAGAGTATAAGTGAACCTCAAAATTTTGAAGAGCAGGCTCTAAAATTTATCGGTCACGACCTTTATAAAGCTTTCTTTTATAGTTATACGAAAAAACAATGGGGCTGTGAGCCTTCAGAATTGCCGGCTTCTATCTTAAAGAGGCTGCCTGTTAGGTTTAATTATGACGATAGTTATTATAACAATTCGCTTGTGGGAATTCCGAAAGAGGGTTATACTGAATTTGTTCAAAAATTATTAGACAGGCAAAATATCCACCTTACACTGAACAGGAAATTTTTGCCTGAGGACGACTATTCTTCTTATTCCCATATTTTTTTTACAGGGCCGCTTGATGCATTCTTTAATTATAAATTCGGAAGGCTCGGTTATCGTACGGTTACCTTTGAACCCTTTTATTTTGAAGGAGATTTTCAGGGAACTGCCGTGATAAATTATTGTGACGAATCTGTAAAATACACACGCATTACCGAACACAAGCACTTTACGCCCTGGGAAAAACATGAAAAAACTATTTGCTTCAAAGAATATAGCAAAGAGACCTCCGGAAGCGACATTCCGTTTTATCCAAAAAGACTTGCAGCCGATAAAAAATTGTTATCACTTTACCGGAGGGAAGCAGAAAAACTACAAAATGTTTCCTTTCTGGGCAGGCTGGCAACCTACCGTTATATGGATATGCATCACGTTATAGATGAGGCACTTCATTTTGCTGACAAATTCAAAGATGCTTTTATCAAAAATTTAAAACGCCCTGTGTTCCCAAACGTTGAGCCAACCTAAGTACTCTCTTCTAACTACTACAACGGTAATGTTTTTTTACCAAAGATTCTTTTCTTTTCAATATTTAAGGATGAAATTCTCATATTCAGTGACAATATGAGCTATTCGTTTGCGTTATGGTATACACAATCCATATCTCAAAAACCAAATTCTGAATCTATGGACAAGGTTATAGCCGTAGTTGTTACCTACAATCGTCAGTTTTTGCTGGCTCAATGTATTGATGCTTTAAGAAAACAAACACGCAAAATTGATAAAATACTCGTAGTTAACAATGGCAGTACCGATCACACAGAATTATGGCTACGTAGCCAGGACGACATTGAGTTTATAACCCAGGAAAACGTAGGGGGTGCTGGCGGTTTTTACAGAGGCATCAAAACTGCCTTTGAAAAATTATATACATGGATATGGCTTATGGATGACGACGGATATCCTAAAGAAGATGCGCTTGAACGGCTGCTCGAAGGAAATACTGAGGAAATGTGCCTGCGCAATTGTGCAGTTATAAATAAAGAGGACAAAAAGAGTTTCGTGTGGAAAACCGGAAACTATTCTACAATAGATGAATTAGAAAACCCTGTTATAAAAAACGTTGCCCATCCTTTTAATGGAACACTCCTGCACCGAAAAATTATAGAGAGAGTCGGACTTCCTAAAGCAGACTTGTTTTTATGGGGAGACGAAACAGAATATCTCTATCGCATCATCAAGAAAAATAAAATACCTTTTTATACAAAGACAAATAGTATACATTATCACCCTGCATCAGCTTATTCATATAAAAACGACTGGAACTTTCACACCAACTGGAAAATGTATTATTATGTACGCAACAGGTTTCATGTTTTAAAATCTAAATTCAGCAGGCATCTTGCTCTTGCTGTAGTAATGTACCTGGCTTTTATAATTGCTTTTGCGGGAACAATAATAATTTTTCAAAAAACAAACAAGCTTAAAAAGCTAAGTTTTATTTTATGGCCAATTGCAGATGCCTTCACTAATGATTGCAAGGCAACCCCATCTGCAATTTTGAAAAGAATTTCTGCAACCTCACCTTACTGGCCTTTTGATTTTTTAGTCATTCCTGTAAAAACAGTGGCATTATTAATTAGCGGTTTATTTTCTTCCAGCGTTAAATTAAAGAAAGCATAACTATTTCCATCTTTTAAAAAATTGAGTGCTGAATGGGTTATGGCGATTTAATATTATTTCCTGTATTTCTAATTATGCTTAGCCTGTTCTTCAGGTCTAGGAGAAATACTTATACCGATCCGCTTCTCAGAAAATACCACCGGCAAGGGTTTTGGGTTAAAATATTTTCGTGTATTGTATTCATCATATACAACGTTTATTTCTACCCGGCCGATTCAATAGGATTGTATCAAAAAGAAGGTGCGAATATTTATCACCTCATTTTACATAATTCCAACCATTTAAAATGGCTTTTTCAAAAGGGAAAATATTTTGATGAATCTTTTTTAAAAGACAGGTTTAATAGTGGTTATTTCAGGTCTGAAGCCAATTTTATGGTAGCAAGAATTGTTGCACTTTTATCATTTGTCACGGTCGGTCGCTACGCTGCTACGAGCCTTATTTTCGCGTGTATCGCATATTCTGGGATATGGAAGCTCTTTCTCTTCTTTTATGAGCAATTTCCGCATTTACATAAAAGATTAGCCCTCGCTATTTTATTTTTCCCAACCTTTGTTTTCTGGAGCTCTGGAATTTTAAAAGATACATTGTGTATCGCGTCTCTTGGTTGGGTCACTTATGCTCTATATGAAATGTTATATCGAAAAAAGGGCTTTATAAAAAATTCGATCATCTTATTCGTCTTTGGTTACCTCCTGGCAATCATTAAAGTTTATATCCTTATTTCGTACGTGCCATTTTTCATTCTCTTTATTGTTCTCAAAAACATCCAGGAAATAAAGAATAAATTTTTGAAATATTTACTTGCCCCTATGCTTATCTTCAGTTGTATGTACGGATTTACACAGATATTGGATTCATTCAACAAAGAACTGGGCGGTTATGCTGTAGAAGATCTTACCTCGAGCATTCAACATTTAAATGGAGCATTTAAAGCAATGGATGGTAATAAAACTGCCGATTCAAATTTCGACTTAGGAGCTGAGTTCGATGGCACATTTAGTGGCTTAATAAATTTGGCTCCGGTGGCAATTTTTACAACATTCTTCCGTCCATTTATCTGGGAGTCGCACAAAATTTCGCAAATCCTTGCTTCAGTTGAGAGTCTTATCCTTTTATTTTTTACAATATTTGTAATTTTTAAAAGTGGCCCGGTTTATAGCATCAAGCTCATTTTAAGCGACCCGATAATTATGTATTGTTTCCTGTTTTCAATAGTCTTTGCAACATTTGTAGGAGCGAGCACTTTAAATTTTGGAACCCTTGTCCGATATAAAATTCCTTGTCTTCCCTTTTATACTATTGCTTTATTTCTTATTTATGAAAAAGCGAAAGAAAAAGCTGCTAAAAAATCTTTGGCAAAAAGTAATTCGATAATGCAGCCGGAAATATCTTTATACCAGGTGGCTACATAATACTGTTGCTATTAGCCTTTTGGGTAGATCAATTCACAAATAATAAGATTATTTTGCACGCTATAAAATTCAGGAATATTAATGTGTGGAATTGCTGGAAGTATTAACTCCGATTTTTCTTATCAGGATGTAATCAAAACAATGGGCCACCGCGGTCCGAATGAACAAAACGGATATACAGATCGAAACGTAATTTTTTTTCATCTGCGGCTCTCGATACTTGACATTGCGGGAGGTAAACAGCCAATGCACTTAGGTAATAAATACACCATTATTTTCAATGGAGAAATTTACAACCACTCTGAGGTCCGAAAACAATTTAATTTAACAGGCTATACTTCTTCAGATACCGAAACGTTACTTCTTTTATATGAAAGATTTGGTACACAATTTTTGGAATATCTCGATGGAATGTTTGCTTTTGTAATTCATGATAAAATAAAAAATAAGCTTTTTATCGCAAGGGATCGTTCAGGAAAAAAGCCTTTCTATTACTACCATAATGAAGATAAATTTGTTTTTGCAAGCGAACTAAACTGCCTGAAAAGTATGGTTCCCCTTGAAATAAATAGTGAAAATTTTTATCATTATTTAAGACTGGGTACTTTCTACAGACAATTTACCCCATATAAAAATGTAACTGAGTTGATAGCGGGTAGTTTTCTTGTGGTTGATTGCGAAAGCCTTTCTATTACTCAAACAAGATGGTGGAACATCAACGATTTTTATAGAAAACAAAGTAACGATTCCATTGAAGAAGCTTTACAAAAAACGGACGACTATCTTCATACAGCCGTGAAAAGAAGAATTGAATCAAGTGACCTGGAGGTAGGATGTTTTTTAAGCGCTGGAATTGACAGCGGAATCATAACTTCAATTGCCCGCGAATACAATAATAAACTTAAAACCTTTACGGTCTCTTTTGTTGGCGAATATAATGAGGCGCCACTTGCGAAACTTGTTGCAGAAAAGTATAAAACACAACACACTGAAATTAAAATTTTATTTTCAAGCTTAAAAACCGACTTGGAAAAGATTTTATCAAACTACGGGGAACCAATTTCTGACGGCTCAGTAATACCAAGTTATTATGTAAGTAAAGAAGCCAAAAAGCATGTAACGGTTGTGTTAAATGGAGATGGAGCAGACGAGCTCTTCGGTGGATACCGGCGTTATGTTCCCTTTGCCGGTTATGATTTTTTTAAGAAAAATTTCCTTGTAAAAAAAGGCGCTTCATTTTTCAAAAGCACAATGCCGCAGCCGGAGAACAAAAGATCGACATATAATTACCTATACAGGCTTGCATCTCTTGCGTCAAAATCTAGTTTAGAAATTTATCTTTCAGCCGGAGCTGATATTTTTGAAGATTACGAAGATGCTATTTTGAAACCCGGGTTTGACTATTTGCAACCAATTAAAAATGATTTCGACAGTATTGCCGATAGCAATTTATCGGGTTTGAAGAAAATTATGAACCTCGATTTCGATGTCATTCTTTTTAGTGATTTTCTTGTAAAAATGGACATTGCTACAATGGCAAATTCCCAGGAAGGAAGAAGCCCGTTTCTTTCAAAAGAATTATTGGAATATGTTCCGCCGCTTAACGATTCTTATAAAATAAAAGGTAAAACTACCAAATACATCTTAAGAAAGTTAGCGGTAAAATACCTTCCCCCTACACTAATTAATCAACCAAAAAGAGGCTTTGAAATACCATTAAAAAATTGGGTTGATAATGAATTGAAAGAAACTGTTTTCGATTATTTAACCTCTCCTCAATGTTTTTATAAAAATTTTGTAAAACAAAACTTTGTTCACGACCTGCTTTCAAAAAAAATAAATATCTCTGGGGAGAAAAGAGCTAAAATATTGTGGACATTACTATCAATGGAAATTTGGTATAAAAAAGTTTACAAATGAGTACTGAGTTAACTGGGAAAAAAATAGCTGTCATTGAGAACGGGCTTTTATCAACTTATACAATGCGAGAAGGCCTTATGATGCACCTCCTCGAAGAAGGTTGTGATGTCTATATTCTAACACATACTAATCGCTTTGTAACCCAGGTTGAAAAGATGGGCCTGAAGGTAATAAATATTGGTTCAGGAAATTTAAACCTTGTAAAAGTTTCAAGATATATCTGCAATCTCCGCCGGGCACTTAAAAAAATTAAGCCAGATGTTTGTCTCACATTTAGCATAAGACCGGCAATTTGGGGAAACCTTGTGACTCGTCAATTGAAAATACCAACGATCACAAACATCACGGGCGTGGGGCCATTATTTATAAGCAAAAATATTGTATACCGCACGGCACGCTCCTTATATAGAAATGCGCTAAGCCAAACTAAAAAAGTTTTTTTTCAGAATTACGACGATATGAATTTATTCATTGAAAGAAAATTTGTAAAAAGTTCAATTGCCGAAAGAATCCCAGGTTCAGGAATCGATTACAAAAAATTCAGCCCGATACTTTTAAAAGGGCATGATTCTACTTCATTTATTTTTTTATTTATCGGAAGGCTTATAAAAGACAAAGGGATTTTTGAATACATTAATGCAGCAAGAATTATAAAGAAAAAATTTCCGACTGCAATTTTCAATGTAATGGGGCCTTTTTGGACCCAAAATTTAAAAAGGAATACCATAACGCATACTCAATTACAAAACTGGATTGATGAAGGAGTAATAGATTACCTGGGAGAAAAAAAAGATGTGAGGAAATTTATTGCCGAAGCCGATTGTATTGTTCTGCCATCCTATCGCGAGGGCACCTCGAATACTTTGCTGGAAGCTGCAAGCATGGAAAAACCTACTATTACAACAAATACTACCGGGTGTAAAGAAATCGTTTCCGATAATGAAACAGGTTTTCTTTGTCGTGTTAAAGATGAATTTGACCTGGCAGATAAAATGAAAAAAATGATATTACTTTCTGCTGAAGAACGTAGAGAAATGGGGAAAAAAGCAAGACAGAAAATTATTGCAGAATATGATAAACAAATTGTTATCCAGGCTTATTTAAAAGCAATAATTGCATCAATCGGATAATTAAAAAAAATCTACAACTATATAAGAGCGTTATACAAAAGTTCCTTTTTTCTTTTTTAAACATCTCAGCCTAATAATTTGTAATAGCTTAAACAAATTGAATGCTTTTTACAATAAAAGATATTGAAAATCTTTCGGGTATAAAAGCCCATACTATCCGCATTTGGGAACAGCGTTATGATTTTATTAAACCAAACCGGTCAGATACTAATATAAGATTTTACACCAGTGATGAGCTCAAGGTCATTCTTAACATTGCGCTTCTTAATAAATCTGGGTACAAAATTTCACGTATAAATAAAATGAGCCGTGAGGCAATGTTTGCAAGTGTTCTTTCTTTAACCGGTACAGAAGCTAAAGCAAATATTGTAATTAATGATCTGCTGGAGTGTATGATAAATTTCGATTCGGATGGCTTTGAAAATATCATCAATAGGTATATAACAAATTCCGGAATCGAGGAATCAATAATTAATATCATCTTCCCGTTTCTTGATAAAGTAGGCATTTTATGGCTTACTAACCACATAAATCCTGCACACGAAAGGCTGGTAAGTAACATTATACGACAAAAAATAATTGTTGGCATTGATTCTCTTTCCACAAAGAAAACATCTGTAAAAAAAATCTGCCTTTTTCTTCCGGAGGGCGAGTATCATGAAATCTCGCTTCTTTTTGTAGCCTTTCTTTTAAAGAAAAAAGGTATACCGGTTATTTATCTTGGTGCTAATATTCCATTTAGAGAATTACAAACAGTAACATCCGCGAAAAAACCTGATTACCTTTATACTCACCTCACCACAGCAGGTCCCGATTTCAATTTCGATAAGTTCCTTGTTACAATTAATAAAGAGTTCAAAAAATTTCCTTTAATCATTTCAGGAAGACTCACACATTCTTACGAGAAAAAAATTCCACAAAAAATAATTTTTAAAAAATCCCTGGCCGAGGTTAAAGAATTCATTAAAAATCTACAGTAGCTTAGATTATCTATAAAAAATTCTGGCACCTGCTTTGTTAAATCTTTAGTTTAAAATAATTAAACAAAAAAAATATTCCAATTTAATTTTTTGTTTAACTTTGATTATATAAACATTAAACATTATCATGTCAACTTTGGAATTTAACCAGCTCCTTTTAGTTAATTCTGATTTTTTAAATCCCTTTGCAATTAACCTTACAAGAGATAAAGAAAGTGCTAAAGACCTTGTTCAGGAAACATTATATAAAGCTATAGCAAATCGTGAGAAATACATTAATGGTACCAATATTAAAGCGTGGTTATATACTATCATGCGTAATATTTTCATAAACGATTACAGAAAAAAAAGCAAGCAGCATGTAATTTTTGATACCACGCCAAATGATTTTTTATTAGATTTTAATCAGTCGGCGATATCAAACCTTGCAGAAAGCAAATTGAGGTTAAAAGAAATTCAGACAGCAGTTTATCATTTACCGTCTATTTTTAAAGAACCTTTTTTATTATATTTTGATGGATACAAATACCATGAGATTGCCGGAATATTAAGCGAACCTTTAGGCACAATTAAAAGCAGGATTCATTTTGCCAGGAAACTTCTTAAGAAACAGATAAGCAGATTTTAACTGTATTCTAAAAGTTAATTTACAACTCACAGAAGGCTTACCTTTTGATTTGATTTAAAAATTTGAAAAAAGCAATAATAATAGGTAGCGGTTTTTCCGGAATATCAACAGCATCATTTTTAGCAAAGAATGGCTGGGATGTAACAGTAATTGAAAAGCATAATATGCCGGGTGGGCGTGCGAGACAACTTAAAGATGAGGGATTTGTTTTTGATATGGGACCAAGCTGGTACTGGATGCCAGGAGTATTTGAAAGATACTTTCAATGTTTTGGTAAAAAACGTTCAGAGTATTATTCATTAAAAAGGCTAGATCCTTCCTACAAAATTTTTTGGAAGGATGAAGCCTTTGAAATTCCTGCTGATTATGAAGAATTGAAGAATTTATTTGAAAAAATAGAAAAAGGAAGCAGTGAAAAATTGAATCAATATCTTGAACAGGCCGCTTATAAATTTGAAGTAGGAATTAATAAACTTGTTCAAAAACCCGGGCAATCTTTGAGGGAATTTTTAGATTGGGATCTCATAAAAGGCGTATGGAAACTGGATGTATTTTCTTCGATTCAAAGCCATGTTCGAAAATATTTTAAAAGTGAAAAACTGAGGCAGTTACTTGAGTTTCCGGTCTTGTTTTTAGGCGCTTTGCCAAAAGATATACCTGCTCTTTATAGCTTAATGAATTTCGCGGATATAAAAGGTGGAACCTGGTATCCTGAAAATGGAATGTATAGTATTGTAAATGAGATGTATGTGCTGGCAAAAGAATTAGGCGTGAAATTTAAGTTTAATGAAAATGTTACCGCTATCAATACTAAAGCTAATTGTGCTATCGGAATTACCAGTGAGCTTTATGATAACGGGCAAACAATTATAAAAAATTACAATAGCGATGTAATAGTTGCTACCGCCGATTATCATTTTGTTGAAACTAAACTATTGCCGGCTAAATTGAGAAGCTATAAAGAATCTTATTGGAATAAGAAAGTGTTAGCTCCTGGTTGTTTATTATATTATGTTGGATTAAATAAAAAATTAAAAAATATTACACACCATTCTTTGTTCTTTGATGTTGATTTCGAAAAGCATGGAACTGAAATTTATATTACAAAAAAATGGCCATCAGAGCCACTCTTTTATGTCTGTACACCTTCAGTTACTGACAAAAGTGTTGCGCCTGATGGATGTGAAAACCTGTTTTTTCTTATTCCTGTTGCAGCCGGATTGCCTGGCGATACAGAAACATTGAGAGAAGAATATTTTAAAAAAATTATTAAGCGATTTGAAAAATATATAGGTGAAGAAGTGACGAATTATATTGTTTATAAAAAAACTTTTGGTCCTGAAGAGTTCGTAAACGAGTACAACGCATTTAAAGGGAACGCCTATGGACTGGCAAATACTTTAATGCAAACTGCAGTTTTAAAACCGTCGTGCAGGAGCAAAAAAGTTAAAAATCTTTTTTACGCCGGGCAGTTAACAGTACCAGGCCCCGGCGTTCCGCCATCACTTATAAGTGGTGAAGTGGTAGCTAAAGAAGTAGTTAAACATTTTAATTCTTAAATTGTATTTAATAAAAAAACCAGTATTAACATAAACCATGGCTTATGATACAGCTCTTTCATGATGTGAGTTATGAGTGCAGTAAGTTCACCACTACTAAATACAGCACTTCTTTTGCAAGTGCAATAAGGCTTTTACACAAAGACCTGCAAAAGCCCGTATACAATATTTATGGATTTGTGCGCTTTGCAGATGAGATTGTAGACACTTTCCATGAATATGATAAAGAGCAACTTTTAAAAGAATTTAAAAATGAAACTTACAAAGCAATCGAAAGAAAAATAAGCCTTAATCCAATACTTAATAGTTTCCAGCTAACGGTGAATGAATATGAAATTGATATAAAACTTATAGACGCTTTTTTTAAAAGCATGGAGTTTGACCTGGAGAAAAATACTTATGACCCCACTGATTACAAAGACTACATTTATGGAAGTGCAGAAGTTGTAGGGCTCATGTGCCTTAACATTTTTTGTGAAAAAGATCAATTGAAATATGAGAAACTTATGCCTTATGCGCAGTCACTTGGTGCGGCATTTCAAAAAGTAAATTTTTTGAGAGATGTAAAATCAGATTATCAGCAATTGGAAAGGACTTATTTTCCGGGGATTGATTTTAGAAATTTTACTCCCGTATGTAAAAAAAATATTGAGGCAGAAATTATGGCAGATTTTAGCAATGCCTATGATGGGATAACGCAATTGCCGCTTAAGGCCCGTTTTGGCGTATATGTTGCTTATAAATATTATCTTTCTCTTTTCAAAAAAATAAAGCGCACACGAGCAGAAAAAATTCTTGAGCGTCGAATAAGAATACCTAACTATTCGAAAGCACTTATAGTTATGAGAGCCACAGTAAAAAATCAACTCAAGCTCATTTAATAACTCATTAAAGCCATTAAAGATTTGATAGAAGTAATATTAGTTGACAAGGATAATGTGCAAATAGGCACTGCGGAAAAAATGGAGGCGCATAGGCAAGGTTTATTACACCGGGCATTCAGTATTTTTATCTTTAAAAGCAATGGCGAATTTCTTTTGCAGCAGAGGGCACCAGGCAAATATCATAATGGTGGCCTTTGGACTAATACGTGCTGCAGCCATCCACTTCCCGGAGAAGATACTTTAAATGCGGCCTGCAGAAGGCTTTCAGAAGAAATGGGATTCTCAACAAGACTTACTCCTGCATTTAATTTCATTTACAATGCAACGTTTGACAATGGATTAACTGAGCATGAATTTGATCACGTTTTTACAGGAATATATGATGGCGAAATTAAAGCAGATAAAGCTGAAGTAAGTGATTATTGTTATAAAAAATTAGAAGATATTACTGACTCCGTGCAAACACATCCGCAGAAATACACAGAATGGTTTAAGATTGCTTTGCCGAAAATCAAAACGTTTCATGAAAAGAACTTTAATAAACTATAATTTAAACTTTACACTGATTTTATAAAACAGGGGGCTTTTTAAATCTTACTTTTGTAATTGATGCAAATATTTTTATTCATAGTAATAATGCTTGGTACATTCTTTCTAATGGAAGGAGTTACGTGGCTTACGCATAAATATGTTATGCATGGTTTTTTATGGTATTTGCACGAAGATCATCATAAAAAAGGACCGGGTCTTTTTGAAAAAAATGATGCCTTCTTCCTTATATTTTCCATACCAAGTATTCTTTGCATATTGTTTGGAACATTTGATAACAAATTCTGGCTGGCTGCAATAGGCACCGGTATTGCTATGTATGGCTTTGCATATTTCGTTGTACATGATGTAATAATTCACCAGCGACTTAAGCTCTTCACACGAAGTAATAATATATATGTGCGAAGTATAAGATGGGCGCATAAAATGCATCACAAGCATATAGATAAAGAGGATGGCGAAAGTTTTGGAATGCTTATGGTTGCAAAAAAATATTGGGACAAAGTGAGAGCAGATAAAAAAAGAATTGCTGAAAATAAAATTACAACTAGTTCTTCTGTTTCCTCCAATATGCAATCTTCATAATTATATCTTCTTTTAATAATTTTTTCTTTCTTATAATTTTATTCATTCACTACTGAATTATTTATCTTCAATTCTTAAAAAGATTATTAAATAATTGCTTCCGCGTAAATGGATTCGAAACGCTACGATTATATTTTTCTAGGTGCTGGTTGTGCCTCTATAAGCATACTTATGAGAATGATCCATTCCAAAAAATTTTTTGAAAAAAAAATATTGATTATAGATAAAGAGCCAAAAACAAAAAACGATCGTACTTGGTGTTTTTGGGAAGAGGAACCAGGTTTTTTTGAAGACATTGTTTACCGAAAGTGGAAACAGGTATTTTTTAAGACAACCGGTGCGGATTCTATTCCTTTGGAAATGGGCAACTATCAATACAAAATGATACAGGGCATCGACTTTTATAAAAAATGTTTTTCCGAGTTAACCCATCAAAAAAATATTGATATTGTTTATGGGGACATTTCTTTTGGGCAAACAAATGAATTAATTACGATAAAAATTAATGATGAGCCGTTAGTATATAATAAGAATACCATCATCTTTAACTCTCTTTATATTCCATCTGAAAAACAAAAAAATAAATTTTATCTATTACAACATTTTAAAGGTTGGATAATAGAAAGTAAAGAAAATGTGTTTGACCCTGCCCAGGCAACGCTTATGGATTTTAGGGTAAGGCAAAACCATGGAACTACTTTCGTGTATGTTTTACCATTATCTTCTACTAAAGCCTTACTTGAATATACTTTATTTAGTGAAAATATTTTACCTGATAAGGAATATGATAATGAACTTCAAAAATACCTTGAAGAATTTTTAAACCTTCATGACTATACTGTTGTAGAGGAAGAATTTGGCGTAATCCCTATGACAAACAAAAATTTTCCTTATTATAAAGATGGTATGTATTTTATTGGAACGGCAGGCGGACAAACAAAAGCTTCCACAGGTTATACATTCAGATTCATTCAGAAGCAGGCAGAGGAAATTGTTGGAGAGTTAATAGTAAAAGGCAATCTTTCAAAAAAGAAAAAATTAAAAAGGAGATTCTACTTTTATGATAGTACGCTCCTGCATATTCTTTCTAAAAAATTATTGGCCGGTAAGCTTATTTTTTCTATTCTTTTTAAGAAAAACAAAGCCGCTGATATTTTTAAATTTCTTGATAATGAAACTACTCTTAATGAAGAATTAAAATTGCTTAATTCTCTCCCAAAAAAAGTTTTTATCAAAGCTGGATTTTCAGAATTTATTAAAATGATAGTAAAGAATTGAGGACTTATATTTAAACGTACGATTCAAAATAGAGTCATACACATGGTTTTTTCTATTTTTGCCCAGATATTTAAACATTTATGGCCCTTCAAACAGATGACCAGGAACTTTTATTAAGCTTTAAAGACCCTGCAACCAGGGAACAGGCTTTTACAGGTGTTATAAAAAAATACCAGGAAAAGCTTTACTGGCATATAAGAAGAATGATCGTTGACCACGACGACACGAATGATGTGCTGCAAAACATGTTCATTAAAGTTTGGAAGGGGCTTGAAAATTTTAGGGAAGACAGCCAGCTTTATACGTGGCTTTATCGCATAGCAACCAATGAATCGCTTACATTTTTGAGCCAGCAGAAAAAAAGAAGTTCTGTGTCGCTGAGTGATGTGGAAAGTGGATTGAGCAATAAGTTAAAAAGTGATACGAATTTTGACGCCAATAAGCTTGAATGGAAATTACAGCTCGGCATTCAAAATTTGCCTGAAAAACAAAGGCTTGTTTTTAACCTGCGATATTATGATGAAATGCCTTATGAAGAAATGAGTAAAATACTGGATACAAGCGAAGGTGCGCTCAAAGCGAGCTACCATCATGCGGCAAAAAAAATTGAAGAGTTTATATTAAATAGTTAAACCTAAACCCATTAAATTAGTCTGATAGAACGTAATGAAGAATTCACCGGAAATATTAAATGAATTAATGGCTATCAGCCCACTACTTGCAGGGCTGGAGAAGGTGAATGTTTTTAGTGTTCCGGAAGGTTATTTTAATGAGTTGCATGCAAGGATAACCAATTTTGCAATTCTTAATAATTCTTCACCGGTAGAAAATATTAATAAAAGAAATCTCCAGGAAGTTCCTGCCGGGTACTTTGATAGCTTAAGCGACTCAATTCTTGCAAAAGTTAAGGCCGCTTATCCTGAAAGTGCCGGAGAGGAGATAAGTAAGCTATCTCCATTGTTATATAGTTTAAAGCGGGAGAATATTTTTGCAGTTCCTGAAGGTTATTTTGACAACTTAAGTGATTTGATTCTTGCAAAAGTGAGAACAACTAATGCCCAAAGTGCTAAAGAAGAAATAAATAATCTTTCACCAATGTTATATGCATTAAAGGGTGAAAATGTTTTTACAGTTCCTGAAGGCTATTTTGAATCTCTTGCAGAAAATATTAATCAAAAATTAAAGCCTGCTGCGGTTAAGGTTATTACCATGAAAAAAAGAACTTTCTGGTTGAAATATGCGGCGGCGGCAGTGGTTACGGGTGGTATTGCCGTGACATCCCTAGAGGTATTCAGGGGCTCGTCTAATAACAGTAATTCGTCTTTCCCAGGTTATGTCCAGGCTTCATTACAATATAAAACCGAGGCTGATGTAAACGCAGGAATTGCAAAATTAGATGATGCGGATATTGCCAAATATCTTGTAAAGAATGGTAATGTTTTAGATAATGAATTACTCATAAATAATACTGACGTGAGCGAAATGCCCAGCGAATCTGATTACTTAAAGGATGAGAATACCTTGAATGAATATTTGGATAAAATAGAAAATAAAAAAACTAGTAACTCAACTCCATAAAAAATGAAAAAATATTTACTTATATTATTATTAATAGTTGGTAGTTTACCTGGACTTAAAGCGCAAGATGGAGAAAAGATTCAGTCATTAAAAATCGCATTCATCACTCAAAAACTCCAGCTAACTCCGGATGAGGCGCAAAAATTCTGGCCCATTTACAATCAATACGACCAGGAAATTAAAGCACTTCAACTAAATGATAAAAACGGGCCTGTAATCGAAAACGAAGAAAAGTTATTGAATATCCGTAAAAAATATGTGGCCTCTTTTGAAAAAGTAATTGGTCCGCAAAAGGTAAATAAGCTTTTTAATGCTGAGAGAGACTTTCGAGAAATATTAATTCGAAGGCTTCAAAAACGGAACCAGCAAAGGTTAGAGCCGCTCCGCAGGTAAATATTTAAATTATTATGTAATAAATTAAAATCATAATTGGAGAAACTAAAATTTCTCCTATTTTTGTAACTAGGTGTTTTTCATAGGTTAGCAACGGCCGGCCCTTTTTAGGGCAGGCCTTTTCTATTTTAACGCTTTTAAAACCTGTAATAGGGATACTTTATATCGTGATAAAAAGGAACGTCCATTTTTCTTTTTCTCCCAATTGCCACCACTTCATTCTTAGCTCCATCGCTTTAGCCCCATCATAATCGTATTTCGCCTTAAACCTGTTTTTCATTTGCTGAAGTTGCGGTGCTACATCTCCACCAAAAAATATTTTTTCAACATTATCATCAATTAAAAAAACCTGGTGGTAAGGGCTGTGGGCTCCCGTCATTTCATAATGTATGTATTCATCTATTGTTCCGTTACCTTCTATAAACTGCAATTGGTTACTGTTGTTAAGACAAATAAAATCTTCAGTAACATAAGATGGAAATCCTTTTTCAAAAGCAAAGTTCCATTCGTGTTGATTGATATAATAAGTTGCATTTTGAAAACTTAATTCTTTTTTACCCGGCATTGCTATTCCACCTGAATGATCTTTATGAAGATGAGATAAAAGGACCTTTGTTACATCGGAAGAGTCGATTCCATGCAAAGCCAAATTTTTATGAATCTGTAATTGGTTATGTTCATCGGCAAAGCCTAAGCCGGTATCTAATAACAAAATATCTTTTGAAGCAATAACAACGAAAGGCTGAATCTCTACCAGCAAACTTCCCTTCGACCTTTGCTGCAAGTCATCTTCAGCAACCCGGAAGGGAACAAATTTTTTTGTTTGGCCAACAGTGAACGAACCTTCACTTAGCGGAATAATCTTCATAAATGCTTTTTATTTTAAGTAGTATTTAAACTTGAAATAATTTATAAAAAAAATGCAGTGAGTTTGAATTATTTACTCTCATCGCAAAACCATGTGCCTGTCTGCATCGAGGCGCACTAAAATAAAAATCAATATTGTAAAGGTCAATAAAGAGGATCCGCCGTAACTCATCAGAGGTAATGTAATACCGATAACAGGCGCCAGGCCAACCGTCATACAAATATTTATCGTAACATGAAAAAACAAAATGGCAGCAACGCTATAAGCGTATACGCGGCTAAAAGTACTTCGTTGCCGTTCTGCAAGAAATACAATTCTTAACATGAATAATAAATATAAAATAATAATTAAACTGCTTCCTAAAAATCCAAAGTTTTCTCCAACGCTTGTAAAAATAAAGTCGGTATGTTGTTCCGGAACAAAATCTCCCTGCGTTTGTGTTCCTTTTAAAAACCCTTTGCCAAATAATCCACCCGAACCAATAGCAATTTTTGATTGTTTAACATTATAATTTTCTTTTGCTTTCTTTAATGCCTTTGATTTTTGAATTTCTTTTTGCTGTTCAGGATCTCTCGAATCCGCCTTTGCATCGGGAACATAATCTACGCCAAAAGTGTTTAGAATTCTTTCAACCTGGTAGGGATGCAAAACATGATTAAAAATATAGGGAACAGCAAATCGTTGAATACTTACACATAAAATCCAAAGGCCAAGAATTACAACCAGCACACTTTTATCGCGTTTTATACTTTTTCTCAAAATATAAACAGTTAAACCGGCGATCGAAGTAAGAATAATTGCCAAAGTATTTTTCTCAACTAAAATAGTTGCCACTACAAGTATTGCAAATGAAAACCCGATAATAAGATAAACCGGGGGTAATCCTTCCCGGTACATTGGAATTAGAAAAGAAAAATATACCAGCGCCAGGCCAGTTTCATTTTGCAGGATTGAAAATGCCGCGGGAGTTAATATAATAGCTGCTGCAATAAGTTGTGAGCGTGGCTTTTCAAAATTTGTTTCGGGCCGTGATAAATATTTTGAAAGCGCAAGAGCCGTAAATATTTTACAAGTCTCTACCGGTTGGAGATTAAAGAATCCAAGCGGAATCCATGATTTTGACCCATTGATATCTTTTCCAACGACAAAAGTCGCGATCATAAGAAATAATCCTAAAACATAACTAAGATTAGCGGTGGCCGTGAAAAATTTACTATCGGTTAATAAAATTATCACTGCGATTACTGATGAGATTCCGAGGAAGAGTATTTGCCTGGAATAATTTTTTTTCAAACCGGTTATACTTTGAATAATATTTTCATTACCATGGTATTCAACTGAAAAAATACAAAGTATTCCTATACACACGAGGATTATATAAAGCCAAACCGTTACCCAGTCAATTCCTTTTGATATTACAGATTGATTACTCATTAACTTGAGAAATAAATTTATTTTATTAGTTGAGAAATGTCTGATTTCTTTTTTCTCTCAGGCAATATTGCTTCCCGCTGAGGCTTAAAATATGCGTTATCTTTTTTAGTAGGCAGTGTGTCTGTAAGTGAATTGTTTTTTTCAACAGGCTTTTTTTCTTTATATAAAGAGTCTGCTCCGTCCTCATCATCTTCAATTTCTGAAGTATCTTTCGCCGATTTTATATATCCTTTTTCCATATTGTAAGAATTATTTTTGACTTTTCGTAAAGAATCCCGAATGCGAATGGCTTCATAGATACGTGCCGGCATTAAATTAAGATTAGCAAGTGCTTCTACTTTTGCTTTCCTATCTGGTTCAGGAATAGAATCCTTTAAATACTGCTCTATCATCAGGCTGGCTATGGGCGCTGAAGAGTTAGCACCCATTCCCGCATTTTCACAAATAACGGCTATGGCTATACGAGGATTTTCTCTTGGAGCGAAAGCCGCGAAAAAAGCATGAGACTTTTGTTTAACACCTTTATAATAGTTTTCGACCGTGCCGGTTTTACCGCAAACCACAATGCCGGGAACCTTCGCGGCCGATCCTGTACCTGTTTCCATTACGCCCTGCATACCATCATGTACCGCATTGAATATTGTATCCGGAATAGAAAGAGGCTGATGTTTTTCTTTGAAAGAATCCAACAGACCATAAATGTCTCCACCTTCAATAGAATCAACCAGGTGGGGAGTTATGTACCAGCCCTTATTTGCGAGGTAGGCCATTTCATTTGCTACCTGCAATGGGGTAACATTTACTTCGCCCTGGCCTATGCTAACAGATTTAAAAGTGCAAAAATTCCAATGACCGTCTCCATAAATTCTGTTATAAGTTCTGGGGGTAGGAATAAGGCCGCCTTTTTCCGTAGGAATATCAATTCCTAATTTATGGCCAAGCCCGAAAGAATACATATAATGATCCCAAACTTTAAGATTACTATCAACAGAACCATATTGTGGATTATTAATAACTCTTTGCATAACGTTCGCAAAGTAAGTATTACATGAAACGGCTATTGCTCCCTTCAAATTAAAATTGCCCGGATCGAGGCAACCCATTGGCTTACCGCAACCATAAAAAGCACCGGTGCATAGAAACCTTGTTGAAGTTGTAATAACGCCTTCCTGGAGACCGATTAGTGCCTGCAATGTTTTAAAAGTAGATCCGGGCGAATAATAGGCATTCACCGTTCTGTTAATCATTGGAAGACGTGGATCTAAAAGTAAGTCTGCAAAATGTTTCCGTCTTTCGGCACCGGCTAAAAGTCCGGGATTATAGGTAGGGCTGCTTATCATCGCAAGAACGCCGCCGGTTTTAGGATCGAGAGCAACAATAGCACCGATTTTATTTTCCATTAAATGCTCACCAAGCATTTGCAAATTAATGTCCAGTGAAAGATGCAGGTTTTTGCCCGGAATGGCAGCAGTATCATACCTTCCTTTATCAAACCTGTCCGTAAGCCTGTTTTTATTATCCCTTTTCCAAAACTCAATACCTCTTTGGCCCATTAATACTTTTTCATAACTGCGTTCTAATCCGGTTCTGCCGGCATAATCTCCCACCTGGTATCCATCGCTTTCATGATTTTTAATAAATGATGAATCCACTTCCGATAGATAACCCAAAATATTTCCCGCAGCATCAAAAGGATAATCGCGAACCGGCCTTTCCTGCAGGTAAAATGCGGGAACAAATTTGTACATGCTTTCATTAATCCGTGCGATTTTTTCAGGTGGAAGTAAAGGCTCAAAAACCGAAGCACGATAGCTCCTGTTTTTAATAATAGCATTAATAATTCTTTTCTTAAATTCCGCCGTATCTATATCAAGAATGTGGCATAGAGCAGCAGTATCTAAGCCCATTCCCTTTAGCTTTGAAGGCGTTACCATCAGATCATAAATAATAGTATTTCTTAAAATAGCCTTACCATTACGATCAAATAAAATTCCCCTGTCGGGATAAATTACTTTACGAAATTTTCCCTGCTCATCAGCCATTATGGAATATTTCTTATTTAAAACCTGGAGGTTTAAAAGCCGCAGAATAATAACCAACGCCATAAACAGGAACATGGCAATAATTATATTTTTTCGGGACTGGTTAAAAACAGACACAGACTTATAATGATTTTGGGGGGTTGAGAAAGAATAGAACGGAATTTACTGCAAAAATAATATGTCTATACTGTATTAGTTCTAAATCTTTGCTTTCGAACGAATAAAAGCTCTGTTAATAAAATTAATAAAAGACTAATTGCAGAAGATAATAGTGTTTTCAATATAAAATAAAAATAACCTCCCATTTGCAAAGCCTGTAAAAAGAAAAGTAAAAAATGATGCAACAGGGTTAAAATGGCAACATAGGTAAAATAGGGAGTGAAGCCCATGCTTTTAATTGACGGTTCATTATAATTACTTTCGGCGCCTTCCTGCGAAATAAGGAGATTTATTAAAAAAGGCCGCAGATAGGCAATCAATACGCAGGGTGCAGTATGTAACCCATAAGTTTTCATAAAACAATCAAGGCAAAAACCAATGGCAAAAGCAAGAAGCATTAAGGCACGTCGCCCTATTTTGAAAGGAAGCCAGAGAATAAATAAAAAATAAACATATGGGGTAACGAGATGATGCAATGGTGGAACCTGGTTAAGTACGTACACCTGCACCAGTATAAAAAAAGAAAACCGGATAATATTTTTTAAGAGGCTACTCATTTATTTTTTTAACACTTTTTAAAAGTTGCTTTGGTTCATCTTTTTGAAGATTATTAATAATATTTACATATTGCAGGTTATAAAAATTTGCCGCAGTTTTTACTTTGATGGTATAAGTACTGCTCGTTTTGTCATTCACAATTTCTGTTACTGTACCAATGAGCAGACCAAGCGGAAACTTATCAGAGAAGCCGCTTGTAATAACACTATCGCCTTTTGCAACTTTCACTTCTTTTGAAATATCTTTCAGAATAACAACATTTGGTTTAACCCCATCCCAGATAACGCTCCCGGTTTCTCCCGTTTTTTTAAGCTTCGCACTAATGTTACTTTGGCGATGAAGTAAACTCATTACTACCGAATAATTTTTGCTTACATCAACAACAGTTCCAACCACATAATTATTGATATCCGTTACGCCAAGATCTGCGCTTACCCCTTGCAGCGAACCCCTGTGAATTTGAAGATAATTGTTGGGCTGACTCACAGAATTGCCCACCACTTTTGCAGGCAGGTATAAATATTTTCTTTGATGAAGAATGGTATCAATTTGTATTGTATCAACAGCAAGTTTGCTCACTGTATCGGGCATTTCATAATCCTGTTTTAGTTTATTATACAAAACAGCATTTGCTTTTACAAGCGAATCATTTGTCTTTTTAAGTTGAAAATAATATTCAACATCATTGTATTGTTTGCTGATTCTTCCGGTAATTTCCCCTGCTGTAGCCGAGTACACGGTATGTTGATAGCGATTGTAATTAAATAGCATAAACAAAGAGATGCCCATCAGAAATAAAAAGAAAAGGAAATTAAAATAGATGCGGATAAAAAGAAAAATATTACGCATAAAAGACTTTTCTATCCCGCTTTAACAGGAAATTTCGAAAGTTTATTTGGAAGATACAGCACCTTTTGATTTATTAAATATCACCTGTTAGCTAAGTTCTTTTTATCTCATTACAAAAGGATAGCGGTCGTAATGCTTTAATGCAAGGCCGGTACCTCTCACCACACTTTTCAATGGATCATCAGCTACATGAACTGGAAGTTTAATTTTTGCTGCAAGCCTTTTATCAAGTCCTCTTAGCAAAGCGCCACCACCCGTTAAATATAACCCGCGACGATATATATCCGAAGCAAGTTCGGGAGGTGTAGTTTCCAAAGCTTTTAAAATGCCTTCTTCAATTTTAAAAATTGACTTATCCAAAGCCTCAGCAATTTCCTGGTAGCTTACCATTATTTGTTTAGGAATACCGGTTACAAGATCTCTCCCATTTACCGGCATATCTTCCGGGGGATTATCTATATCTTTCATTGCAGCGCCAATCTGAATTTTTATTTGTTCTGCCGTTCGCTCTCCAATAAGAAGACTATGATAACGGCGAAGCGCTTCCATAATATCGCCGGTAAATTCATCACCAGCTATGCGAATGGATTGATCGCAAACAATGCCTGCCAACGCAATAACAGTAATACCGGTAGTTCCGCCACCGATATCAATAATCATATTTCCAACTGGTTCTTCCACATCAATTCCAATTCCCAAAGCTGCAGCCATAGGCTCATGAAGCAGATAAACTTCTTTAGCTCCCGCCTGTTCTGCACTGTCTCTCACTGCACGCTTCTCCACTTCTGTAATACTGCTGGGAATACAAATCATCATTCGCCAGCTCGGCGGAAATAATGGTTTTTTGGGATAGATTTTTTTGATCATCTCCCGTATCATAAGCTCAGCAGCATTGAAATCTGCGATCACCCCATCTTTTAACGGACGTACTGTTCTGATGCTTTCGTGGGTTTTTTCATGCATCATCAATGCTTTTTTGCCCACCGCCAATATATTTTTCGGATTATTTCGATCTAATGCAACGATAGATGGCTCATTTACAACAACAACATCGTTATGAATTATCAGCGTATTTGCGGTACCAAGATCAATGGCTATTTCCTGTGTAAAAAAATTAAAAAGACCCATGTTTTAACTAGATATTGAGAAATTACGAATGCATGCAAAGTTGTAGGAAATAATTTGAATTAACAATTGTAAGCTCATTTAGATTTTTACAATTTCGTAATTAAAATTATTAGTCGTTAACCCCTTATAAACGCATAACTACAACCGTTTATGCGAAATTTAAATTTTAAATTTTCAAGGGATTTAGTTAGCTGAAAAAATGGAAAATTCGGCTGCTTTATTTACAATAATGAGTTAAAATGAAATTGGATATTATTATTTAATAAACTCATATCCTATATCTTTTCTGTAATACATTCCTTCAAAATGTATTTGATTTAATATTTCTTTAGAAAGCTCAACTGCTTCGGCAAGCGTATCTGCAATTGCCGAAACTGCAATTACCCTTCCACCGTTAGTTACAACATACCCGCCATCTTGCCTGGTTCCCGCATGAAAAACCATTACGCCGCCCTCGGAATCAATGTGTTTCATAGCCTCAGGATTTTCCAGGTATCCAAATTCTATTGCAAATCCTTTTTTATAATTTCCCGGGTATCCTTCGCTTACTGCAACAATAGTGGCAGCCGCTTTTTCATCCAACAGTATTTCTTCCTCATGCAATTTTTTTTGCTCCGTGGCTATTAGCAATTTCACAAGATCATTTTTCAGGCGCAATAATACCACTTCTGTTTCCGGGTCGCCCATGCGGCAATTGTATTCTATAACAAAAGGGTCATCCTCCACTTTTATTAATCCAAAAAATATAAATCCTTTATAATCTATTTTTTCTTCACGCAATCCTTTTATCGTTGGCTCAATCACTTTCTCAATAACCTTATTCATGAAAATTTCTGAAGCGAACGGAACAGGGCTTACAGCACCCATGCCACCAGTATTTGGACCTTTATCGCCTTCCAGTATTTTTTTATAATCCTTCGCTTCGGGAAAAAGCACATAGGCGTTACCGTCAGTAAGAACAAAAACACTTAACTCAATACCATCTAAGAATTGCTCAACCACTACTTTTTTACCAGCCTCTCCAAATTTTGATTTTTGAATGATAAGTTCATATTCTCCCATAGCTTCTACAGGATTATTGCAAATAACAACACCTTTTCCTGCGGCGAGCCCGTCAGCTTTTAGCACAACCGGCAATCGATGGTTTTTTATATAATCAAGCCCCTCATCGTAAGAATCTGCGTCAAATTCTTTGTAATACGCCGTCGGGATATTATGCCTCAGCATAAACGCTTTTGCAAACGCTTTGCTGCCTTCGAGTCTTGCACCACCAGCGGAAGGCCCGGTTACTATAATATCTTTAAGGGATTCGTCATTTTTGAAAAAATCATAAATACCTTTTACTAACGGCTCTTCCGGGCCAACAACAACCATATCAATACTTTTGGCAATACACGTTTTCTTAATTGAATCAAAATCGGTAATCGCAATGTCAATATTCTCGCCATACTGCGCAGTACCCGCATTACCGGGCGCAATAAATAATTGAGTACATAATTCACTTTGGCTAATCTTCCAGCAAAAAGCATGTGCTCTTCCATCGGAGCCAAGAATAAGTATTTTCAAAAGAAATCTTTTAATTTAAGGATAAGAACTCGCAAGTTATGAATTAAGATTTTCACTTCATTACCTTTTGTAAAGAATTAATATCACTTCATTTAATTTGTAAAAATTGAATACTGGTATTTAAAATTTATCTGTACTTTACAATTTATTAAATAACTAAACCTGCTTGTTAATTTTTAAAATACTGAGACTATGCAAGACCAAGGAATTCCTGCAAATACTGCTGAAACAAGGAAAGGAAGGCATCCAAAATCTTTGTATGTGCTTTTCCTTGTAGAAATGTGGGAACGATTTGCCTATTACTTAATGGTTGGTATTTTGCTGCTTTATCTTATTGACGATAAAACCGGTGGTAAGGGGCTAACTGAAAAAATGGGTGCTGATATTGTGGGTAGTTTTATTGCCCTTGTTTATCTGACCCCATTTATTGGTGGCTTGCTTGCTGATCGTTATTTAGGATACATTAAATCAATTTTTATTGGAGGTACTTTAATGGCGCTTGGTTACTTTGGCCTTGCGCTTCCTGGCAATACGGCATTATATGTTTCACTATGTTTAATAATTGTTGGAAATGGTTTTTTTAAGCCAAATATTTCTACCATTCTTGGCAATATTTATAATCGTGAGGATCTTAAACCATTAAAAGATAATGCTTATAATATTTTCTATATGGGAATTAATATTGGTGCACTGGTATGCAATTTTGTTGCTGCATATTTAAGAAACAAATATGGATGGGGATATGCATTTTCCGCGGCAGGTGTAGGACTAATAATTGGATTGATTATTCTCGCCTCTTCTCTCAAGAACGTGCGGGAAGGCGAAATAAAAAAGGAGAAGCGGCCGGAAGATATGCCAATAGGTAAAATTTTTGGATATGTATTTTTGCCTGCAATAATTGCCGCAGTAATTGGATGGATAGTTCCAACAATGCTTTTTGGAACCACAATAATGGGAAGCAAATCAAATGATGCGTTTATTTTTGCCTGCCTCCCGATTATTGCTTTTTATGTTTCGCTTTATATAGGGGCAAAAGGCCAGGATAAAAAAGGCATTGGCTCGTTACTGTTTATTTTTGCAATTTCAATTATTTTCTGGACGATCTATAACCAAAATTCTACAGGACTTACTTTATGGGCTCAAAAGCATACTGACAGAACGGTTTCCCCAGCTGGAGAAAAAATAGCTGGATCATTAGGCTTTATGCAAACCGTAAGCGATAGCCCAAGACTTGTAAATAAAGTAGATCAATATTTTGTTGATATTAAAGATAACGCAGCAATTGCCGGCCCTGCGGGTAATGGCAATGTAAAGTTGGTGGACGGTAATATCGTAGATAAGAATACAAGGGTGGTGCAGGTGATGGGGCCTGATCCCTACTTTAACAATGTACCTAAAAGTGAGTGGCCGGAAAAGGGAAATGAAAAATTAGCCAATACAGAATTATTTCAATCTATAAACCCTCTGTTTATAATAATACTTACACCTCTGCTTGTTCTCCTGTTTAGTTTTTTGCGAAACAGAAATAAAGAGCCTTCGACAGCCGCAAAATTTGGAATGGCCTTATTTATTTCAGGCCTTTCGGCATTGGTGATGGTGTTTGCTATCATGTCGGTTAACTCCGTTTATCTTGAAAAGACATCTCCTTACTGGCTTTGGGGAACTTATTTTGTTTTTACAATTAGTGAACTATTATTAAGCCCTATTGGTTTATCATTAGTATCAAAACTTGCACCGGCAAGACTAACGGCCTTGCTTATGGGCGGATGGTTTTTGTCTACATCCATTGGTGGAAAAATTGCAGGTGTTATGACAAGTTTTTGGGATGATTTTACAGATAAAAAAGTGTTCTTTCTTATACTTGTCATTTCAGCATTTATTGGTGGGATATTAATTTTTAGCAGGCTGAAATCTTTAAACACCATTGTAAAAGATAAAACCGGTTCTGCATAAAAAAGCTTCTTATTAAAAACTCCCTGAAGTAATTATTATTTCAGGGAGTTTTTTATGTTAGCATTTTATCCTCATGTTGCTTATATAAAATTCATATACTCATATTGCGTTCCCAAAATTTCCTTATCATTTGCGTCTAGCCATTTACGTAATACCGTTGCATAAACGTCCTTAAAATCCACTTTATATTTTAAATCCCCTTCGTTTAAATCATTAAGGTCGGGCATTGCATTTATTAATCCTTTTTGCTTTAAACCGCCGCCAATAAAAAACATATTGTTTGCCGTTCCGTGGTCCGTACCGCCGCTTGCATTTTGTGCAACTCTTCTTCCAAATTCGCTAAAGCTCATCAGCATTACATCATCGAACCGGTTGTTAGCTTTTAGATCTTTTACAAAAGCGCTTATTGCATCATTCAGTTCGGTAAATAACCTTCTCTGCTGATTTTCCTGGTTTACATGCGTATCAAAACTACCAAGGCTGAGGTAATAAACTTTGGTATTAATATCGCTCATAATAAGCGATGAAATTGTTTTTAGATTCTTACCCATTTCTGTTGGAGGATAAATTTGCGATGAGGGATGCAGCCTGCTCTGCTGGTAAATATAATCAGCGCTGCTTAATGTTGCACTAAGTGTTTTATACAAATAATCTACTGTTTCTTCCCCGTTTTCATGTGCGGCATTTATTTCTTTAAAATATTTTTCGTGGCTGGTGTTATACAACCGTTTCGGATCCTTAACTGCAAGGCCTTTATTATTTTCGCCTTTTAAAGCAAGGCTTAGTACGTCATCCACTTCAAGTGCCTGCGTAGGCTTACTACAGCCGCTGCATTGCGCATCCAGGTATCGTCCCAGCCAACCTGTGTAAATATATTTATCACTATCACTTGCACTTTGCCAAATATCCATGCTGCGAAAATGAGAACGGTCGGGATTGGGATAACCAACACTGTTCATAATCCCTAAACTGCCATCATCAAACAATTCTTTAAATGCAGGTAATGCAGGATTAATTCCTGCTTCATCTGTAAGCGATAATGCTTTCTCTTTTTCAATTCCAAGTTTTGGGCGTGATTTATAATAGATGTCATTTCGAATAGGAATGACCGTATTAAGGCCATCATTTCCTCCGCTGAATTGCAGCACAACCAAAACTTTATTACCGGGAGGCACAATCGCTTTTCCGTCGAATGCCTTTAAAAATTTTGGCAGCATTAAAGATGCCGTTGCAAGCGAGCCTATTTGCAAAAATTCTTTACGTTTGAATTGCATTTCAAAAAATTAAAAATTTTATTCTTATTGTTTCTTTAGCAGAGTTGATATTCAGGCGTACTCATTAGTTCCACTATTGTTGTTTTGATGTAACCATCTCTCGCATCCTTCTCTACATATTTATCTAAAATATTTTTATCGATTTTACTTTTTGTTTGCAAAACAATGTCACTTATTTTTTGCATGAGGTTTTCCCTGGCGATATTGTCAAACACTTTTGTTATCGCAGCCCAATCAACGGAGGAGTTCACTTGCCTGGCCTTTGCTTTTTTATCAACGTCTTCCATTCCCATCATGGTATCATCATCATCTTTTGGATTTACAACAAAATCATCGGCAGCGGTGAGAATTTGAGGAATTCTCATTCTTAACATTAAAGCGCTACTGTCTATCCAGTTTTTACCGCCCGGCCAGCCTGCCACGTTTGGAGGATAAAATAAAATTTGCCCCAGCGCCCGCTGAAATAATAATTGCACTTCGGGTTTATCAAGTTCCATAGGTAGTAACCTGCGAATGCCTACCAGCAATTCTACAGGAGATTTAATATGTGTACCTATGTTTTTATCATTGTAAAACCAATCACTTGTATATATCTGAGTTAGTAACTTTTTTATATCGTAATTACTTTGATAAAAGCTGTTCGCAAGCGATTCAATTTTTTCGGAATCTGGCTTATCATTTACAAAGTATTTGTATATTTTTTGAGTTATAAACTTTGCAGTTTGGCCTTGTTCCAATAAAATATCAATGATGTCATCGCCGTCGAAATTCCCGGTTTTTCCAAGGAAAGTTTTGTTACCATTATCGTGAAGAAATGGTCTTTCTACAAACTCGCCTTTTAAGTTAAATCCCCATCCGGTAAAAGCTCTTGCACTTTCTTTCACATCTTCTTCAGTATAATTACCACGACCCATTGTAAATAGTTCCATCACTTCCCTGGCAAAGTTTTCATTTGGATGTTGCTTTTTATTTTGCTGATTATTTAGAAAAGAAAGCATAGCAGGACTCTTGCTTACCTCGCGAAGCAAATCGCCAAAATTCCCTAAAGCATTTTCGCGAATGGTATTTAAGAGTTGTTGTTGAAAATATATATTTATAACGCGGCATGCAAAATGCCCGTGCCAGAAGAGACTCATTTTTTCCCTCATCTGCGCCTCACTATTTATCATTTCGCTAAGCCATGTGAGATTTAAATTTTTAATATCCTGAACAGATTGTTTCCGGAGCATTTTTTTTTTATCTTGTGTAAGTTGTTGCATCATACCTACATCCTGCACTCCTTTTACAAGGCCATCAAATAAGTTACTGGCAACATTAAATTCAACAGGCTTTTTAGAAGAAGTTCTTACCAGCAGTTTATACAAATCTTTTTGTGGGACGGTGGATAGTTCATTAGCATTTTCGGCCATTGGCCCAAATGCGGCCCTCCATAATAAATGTTGATTTTTTAATTGATTGGCGGATATTGACATTTATATGTTAGTTTATTTTTCAATTAAAAACGAAAAGAAATTTTTATTTATACCTGGGGTATAATTTTTAAGACTTAGAAATGCAAACCCGGTTTAATATAAATTTTATTAAAGCTAATAATATCCATACCGGCAATTGCCACGCTACAGTTTTATTACAGGTTACAAAGAATGGAAGGAATATCGATTATTAATGGCGGTAGCAGGGGGCACGATGTAAAAGGCCTAGCTATAAACAAGTAGGTAATTTCAATTAAAAGGATCTAAATAAAAAAGGGATTGTAATTAACAATCCCGGAGATTATTTTAAACCTTTAAAAAATCAAACATAATTTTTTGTAATGATACTGAGTTACTGAGCAGCACTTAGGCCTTTTGTAATATTCATATGAATTATTCTTGCGCTATTTTCGTCGCAATTCTGAAGATCAGCGAACAAATTTTTCCTGATTTCTTTCTCCTTGATCGCAGCTATTTCGCAGGCACGCTCAAAGTTAGGATGCATACCGTAGCTATCGAGTATACCGGGCACGTCCTTAAACTCAGGAAATGTAATATACTTTTTGACAAAATAGAAAGTTGTATTCTGAACAACTTTCGTATAGGCTGTGTAAAAATTTTCCATACGTGTTTTTTTAATTGAGGTTAAGCTGTTAATAGATCCTTATATTTTCTTAGCACTAAATTTGGTGCCAATTACGATTTCAATGCTTTACAAGGATAGAGGAGGAGATTACCGAATTCGCTATTAAATTATAGGAATTCTTAATCGGATGGGTTTGCCTGGAAGTATTGGTGCGATTAAATTATGATTGTTATTGATAGAAAGCTAACAATTCAGGTAATGAAATCCCGGGAAATTCAAAGGAATTGAAAATTAATATTCGAAATTAAAGCGGACAACAAGTCAAGATAAAGTAATTATGATTTTCAGAGGATGTGGAGGGGGAAGAGTCGATGTGTATGTCGGACGTAAAAGTAGTGTTTGAGATTAATTAATGCAAGTGTTTAATAATAAATTTTTGAAGTTGTGCAAAACTTTGTAGTCTACAATCATCCTATTATAAGAAAATTATTAGTCTTTATTTAGACTATAAAAGTTTAGAATTCAGGTCAACGATCTTTTTATAGAATTTTACGTCAACCAATTACATATATCAAAATATTTTTTTAAAAAATTCTTTCATATCATTCCAGGATGCGGTGTCGGCAGCCGCATTATATTTTATCGGCATATTAAATTTCTTTCCATTTTCATCAGAAGCAGGATTTGTGAACGCATGAGTAGCATTTGCATATGATTTAAAAGTGTAATCAACGCCCGCTGAATCCATAGATTTTTTAAAACCCGCAACTTCAGGATTTACAAACTGATCTGAATCGCCATGGCAAATTAAAATTTTTGCCTTTATAAGATTTTTATTGGGCGCAACACCTGAAAGGTCTCCGTGAAAAGATACTACACCTTTGAGATCAGCACCAAGTTTTACAGCGTTTAACACTATATAACCGCCATAACAATAACCAATGGCAGCCAGTTTGGATGTGTCTGTTTCAGGAAATGTTTTTAGTTTATTAATTGCTGCATCAAGCACAGTTTTGGCAAGCGTTGGTTCTTTATAATAAGGAGTAGCAAGCGCCATTGCAGTTTTTGGATCTGGCGCAATTTTTCCACCGCCATACATATCAACAGCCATTGCTACATAGCCAAGAGCGGCCAATTCTTTAGCACGCATGCGTGGATAGTCTGTAAGGCCCCACCATTCATGAACAACAAGTACACCGGGCCTTTTACCAACCTGGTTAGAATCGTAAGTAATATATCCATTATACTCTTTACCACTAACATTATAAGTAACAGGCTCTTCTTTTATTGCAACAGGTTTTATGTCAGACGAATCTTTTGAAGAAGTTGCCTGGGTATTGCTGGTTTGCTGGTTGCAGCTCATTGCAACTGTACCAGCTATAATTAAACTCATGGATAATAATTTAATATTCATTTTTTTATTTTTTATTGAAACAAAAGTAAATAAGAAAATGTTGTGATGGCCAGTGCAGTTTCTTTAAAAACCCGGATTTTTATTTTTTATTCCGGCATTTCCAGTTTATAAAAAGCTAAAAAGAAATAATATAACATCTTTCAACGTTTTATAAAATAATTTGAACCGCAACTACAAGTAGCTTTCTATGACAACTTATTTTATCAAAGAACAAGATTGCGAAGCCGGGCCATTTACGATTGACCAATTAAAAATCAAACTTTTAAATAAAGAAGCCCAGGTGTGGCATGCTGCGCTTAAAGGATGGACGATGGCAGGAAATGTTTTTGAATTGAAAGAACTATTTGAACCAGCATTTGCATCATATCCCTTCGGAAAAAATACGCCAGGAAAAATCCAGGGAATTAGTTTAAAGCAACAATTTAAAAAAATAACTTTATTGGCTTTTTTGCTACAAATAAGAAAGTAATATCAACGCTATCATTGCAGAAGAATGTATTACTTTTCACCTTCAAGCCTCGACAATTCGCCTTCATCAAGATCGTCTCCGGTTTTAGGCTCCAAATTTAAGTCGGGATCTTTTCCAATATCTCTCTCCGCCTGCTCGTGGGCTTCAGTTACAAGCTCCAAGTCCAATTTTTTCTTTTCTAACAAGTTTGTTTCTGTCATGCAAATTTTTTGGTGGTTAAAATTATTACGTAGGCCTAAATTCTATGCCATTTATTTTTTACTATTTAAAGTCGTTTAAAAATATATAAATACTAATGGATTTAAATTTGCAATTCAATACAACATTGTTATTATAAATTAAATCTCTAAACAAATTATGAAAAATAAAATAGCCTTAGTTACTGGGGGGAGTCGTGGCCTTGGAAAAGATATGGCGATAAGACTGGCTAATCATGGGCATGATTTAATTATCACCTACAATTCTAACAAAGAGTCTGCAGAGGAGGTGGTAAATCAAATCAAAAATATTGGACAGAAAGGGACAGCCTTGCAATACGACTCAGCTGATTTTAAGTCGTTAGATCATTTTATAAAGCAGGTAAAAGAAACATTAAATAGTTTTTTTGAAACCAGCACGTTCGATTTCATGGTAAACAACGCTGGCGTTGGTGCTACCATTCCGTTTGAGCAGGCTACAGAAAATGATTTTGACCGGTTTATGAATATCCATTTTAAAAGTGTTTATTTTCTTACACAACAATTGTTGCCTATCATAAACAATAATGGCAGAATTATAAATCTATCATCAGGCAGCACCCGGGTTGGTGTTCCGGGTTATTCTATCTATGCTTCCATGAAAGGTGCTATAGAAACTTTTACAAAATATCTTGCAAAAGATGTTGGCAAAAAAGGTATAACGGCCAATGTAGTTGCACCGGGACCAATTGAAACCGATTTTAATAATGCCGCGATACGCAACAGCCCGGAGAGAAAAGTTATGATTGCTTCGCAGGCTGCTTTGGGAAGAGTAGGCCAGGCCAACGATATTGGTGGCGTAGTCGCATTTTTATGTTCTGAAGATGCTAAATGGATAAGTGGCCAAAGAATTGAGGTATCAGGGGGGATGGTTTTATAGGATAATACCCAACTTGGGGAAATTGACAACCATTAATCAGATAATTCTTATTTAGATTAGCTTACGAGTACCTGATGAAAAAAATAAACCATTGAAGTATTCTTCAGTGCAGGAGATGAAAGGTTGGAAGTTTTGGCAGGTACTGTATGTGTTTGAACAGGATGAGAATTGCATGTACCCAATGCATAGTAAATAATAATAAATACGATAATAGTGCTTATGCAGCCTCCGCCTAATTTTTTTGCTCCCCAGCCGGCAATTAGCGCTCTTACTAATTTGTTCATTTAATAAATTTTATTGTAATAATTTAATTTATTTAACAAAGTAATTGCTTCATGCATTTGGTGGCAGTTTGTTTTCCTCAGTTTTGCCACGTGCCATTACGGTAGCAAACGTTCCTGCACAAAAGTTACCAATAATTGCATTTGCCAGCATGGAAAATAATAAACCATGCCCGGCATTTTTACTTAACGCTGCCGGTGTTTGCCTCAGCACATCGTTTGAAGCTCCTATATTAAAAACCCCGGGAGCAAAAACAAGCGTTAGTAACAGTATTAATATGCAGGAGAAAATTACACCCAAAGTTGTCACTACGAAACCATTATATTTTTTGTTTGGGTCATCATTCTTTTTTCCACCATACATAAGGCCAAAAGAAAAAACGCAGACAAGAAATATAGCACTACCGAGGTATAAAAGCCAGGTTGCAGAATATCGCTCGTCTTTTAAGAACAGAAATACAGGGATACAATACAGGGCCGACGAAATTATGCCGAACCTGCTTAGATAGAGAAGTGATGATTTATTAGGCATAATAAAATGACCTCTAAAATCATTCCAGTTTTAGAGGGAGCGAAAATAAAATCTATGTTGAAATCAGTTACATAAACCCGTAATCAAGTACCCTTCGTAAATATTTTTTGTCCTGCACTATCCACGTTACTTCATAACTGCCAGTTGCATCTTTGCAAAAAAGATATAAATAAATTCTATGCCCATCCTTAGATTTATAAATTCCGTTACGTGATCTTAAAGTACCCTTATCCATGTACGTTAGGTTAAGGTTATAAATATCTGCGTAGGCCATTGGCGGTATTGCCACGGTGTCGTTATCTACTGCAATAGTTATATTGCTAATATATGTTTTAGGAATATTTCCATAATCGCCATAATAAGTCTTCCGGTCAATTCTTATTAAATATCTTTCATCAAAATCAAGTTTATGTTTGCTTTTATCGAATGGTGAAAGTTTAACGCTAGCCTTAATATTATCGCCATTAAAATTCATAAAATCAGGCCCAAACGTCGTGAAAGGAATTTTTTGAAGATCATCTTTTCCAATTGCTTCGCTAATTCCCGATAAAGTAAAGGTTGCCAGGTCAGCCCTTATTTGTGTCTTCGGCAATCTTGCAAACGATTCATTCTTTCTACGGGTGTCCTGGTAGTCATAATCCTTTTGTGCGCTGCTGGAAAATCCATACAGTATGCACAATGAAATAAAAATGGCTTTCATGTACTTATTTTCTGTAAACCCTAAAAATAAAAGAATCAAGGTTAATAAAAATAAAAATAACGGGCAATTAGAGAAGATGATGCCTGACGTCTTTACACAACCATGAAGTTTTTAACAGTCGGTAAAAAAGAAGAATTTAGAAAAATATTTTTTTAAATAATGTAGTTTATTTTTTCAGGCGTTCATAATATTCTACACTTTTTGAACTGTCTGCATTTACAATTGTTTGTTTATAGTTGTCGGCGCCGTTCATTTCAATATCAATCATGAAAGATTGGCCTACTGCAATTGAATAGGTTGAATTTAAATCCACTTCTTTCATTTTGTTATCGCCATCCATTGTAAAGGTTCCAAAGCCAATTCCCGTAAAATTTCTATTAGCAGAATCTTTAAATGTATGGCCATACATAAAATACCCGGCATAAAAAGCCTTGTATTGTGTTCGGTTGTTTTTTGTGGTATCGTTGCCCTTTACGATAAAAGAATTTGTTTCTTTCCAAACGCCGTCTAACGGTGTTTTCTGCGCCTTACTTACTGACTGATACTCTTCAGTTAGTTTTATTTTTTGAGTATCGATTGAAATGTCAGGAATTACCTGGGTATAACCCTCCGGTGTTTTGGTAATGTTTAAAGTAAACGTTCTGGGAGAAGAATTAATAGTTGAGTCAGACGCACTGTATTTTACATATTCAGTTACAGTTCCCGTATCTGCAGTGTATGCACCAACGCCAAAAGATGAGACAGAATCGCCTGGATTCACCTGCGTGTACATCATGAAGCTATCGGTATAAATTTTAAGTTGTTTAAGGTCGGTGTATTTAGTGTCTTTTTTCCCGTCGTTAATTGTTTGAGATGTCATAAAATAAGCGCCTGGCATGTTGGGAGCTTCCTTTACATTAGAAGTGCAGCTTATTGTGGCAAGTACTATTGAAGCCAAAATTAAATTTTTCATGATATCAAGCTTTTAGGTTGAGTTAATATAAAAAAAATAATTGGCAACTGCAATTTTTACGACTATTAAATGTTTATTACAGACGATGGCAAGGAATGTATCTTGGCATATTTGCGGCGCTATCAATTCAAAAACTATGAGATATCAACACCTGTGGATTATTTACATTAACAAAGCTTAAAATATAATCCTTATTATCGCGTTTAATTCAAGTTTCAAAAAATCCAAATTTACTCTTATGAAAAAACTGCTTTCATTAATTTTTATTTTCTCAACCTTTCATCTTTTAGCACAAAAAAGCCTCTTGCTTTTAAAAACCGGGAGCTCAATAAAGCCCGATATTGAAAAAGTAGCCCGGGATTACTATGATCATTTTGATAATATTAAGGGCGAAAAAATTTCGGAAAGTGAAAGCACTATTGAATATCAAAGCAAAATAATACCCGCGGGTTCACTTGAAAGTACGATCACTCAAATAAAGAGCCTACATAACGTTTATAGCTGGCAAACAACCCTGTTGAAAACCGATGATTATGAAAAGGCCGTAGAAAAATACAAGCAAATATTTCATCAGCTTAATGGCTCAAATTTTAAAATACAGGAAAATCAATCCTGGAAATTTGAAGGACTTTATGATACTCCCGATGATGCCCGGTCTTTTGCATCAAGTATTCTTGAACCCAATGTAAGCGACAAAGTTTTTCAACGATTAAAAATTGAAATAGCCCTGAATTATAACATGCCCAACTGGACGGTTAAGGTAATGGTGTACGAAAAAGAAAATGATGCAGATATAAGACCTTCAGAAAAAACCGGGAGCTTCTAAACTATTTATCTAAAGTAGGGTAACCTTTGGCAATCCAATCTGTTTTAATATTATTTGGTAAATTAAGTAAGTGATAATTTGTAAACTTCATTTTTTGCAATAACGCAATTGCCGGTCGAACATCAGGACAATGCTCGAAAGGACAGCAACCACAATAAATTAAGATGTTGGTTGATTTAGGAAGCTTACTTATTTGTTGCTGGAACTTTGCAAGATTTTTTTCATCTTTTACCATCCCGATATCAATAGAATTAGGAATTATTGCGCCAGGCCCCACACTAAACATTACCGGCACATCTTTATTTTCCTTAAGAATCGCTGCCAGGGCAGAGGGCTCTGTAAGTTGATCGCTGGTCCAGTTTTCAGGATTTTGCCCCGAAGAATTTTTACAGGCAGCGAGGATGAAAACAAGAAAACAAACTGAAAAAATATGGTATTTTTTCATAAAAAATTTATTGTCCAAATGTAGTTAATGCGGCCAATCAATTACGCGAATGCTATCATAAATTTTTAGCGGGAATGGAATGGCGTCGAAAAGAAATCGTCTACAATTTTATTGAATTCGTCTTGATGTTCTATTAAAGTTCCATGGCCCGAATTTGGAACTATCCATAAATAAGCATGCGGTATGTTTTGATAAATTAAAACTGTATGTTCAATTTTTATAAGATCGTGATCGCCGCCAATAATTAATGACGGGCATTTAATTGAACCCAAATCGTTCAATGAAATATTTGGCTGAAACCAATCCAGCAGGAACAATTTCCAATCATTCTTTTGTTGCTCAGTTGTATAAGTTTTATTTTTAGAAGAATCGTAAGTGGCCTTTTCATCTTTCCAAAGCGAGGGAATAATTGCGGTAGAATCAGGCCACAAATTTGCCCCGGTAGAAGCAAGTTTTATAACTTTTTGGGGATGGCGCATTGCAAGCAGTAAAGCGTTTATGCCGCCATCGCTCCATCCTAAAACATAAGCAGAGTCAATGTGAAGCACAGCCAGCAAAGTAGCTTCATCATCGGCCATCATCTCGAAACTTAAAGAATCATTTATGTCTTTTGATTTTCCCTGCGACCGGCTGTCGGCAACAATTACTTTATATTTTTTAGCGAAATAAGGAATATTATTTTTAAAGCTTGCAATGCTTCCCCCATTTCCATGAATCATTAATAAAGGTTGCCCGCTACCATATATTTCGCAATAAATTTTAATGCCGCGAACGTTATAAAAATTGCCATTTGCGGGATTATTTCCGTAGGGTATTTTATCGGCCTGGCAAAGTGCGGTAAGAACAAGTAATTGTAAAAGCACGGTAAAAAAAATATTTTTCATCTTAAATTAAAGATGCAAATATATCAATTGATATATTCACCTTAAAAGCCTAGAGCTTTTGATATTGCATTTTGAAAAATATCAATTGCTGCATTGGCAGCTTTTTGAGCAACTGCTTTTGTAATTATTGCTATAGAATGCAATTCAGATTCAAGAATATTTTCCTCATCCGCCACGCGGCTCTCAAAAAATTCATCACTTATTTGTTTATTAAGCCTTAAGCTGGCCAGCAACTCAAGCCTTGATTTATGATCGCTGAAATAGCCGTTTACACTATTCTTCACCAGATCCCAGTTATCTTTTGCGGTATCCTTAATTGCGCCAAGCATTTGGGCCACAACTTCATTTATATCGAATGCCATAATTTATTTATTTAGGTTGAAAAGATTTTATAAATTATTTCAAAGCTTTTTCTGCTATATAAAGCGGCTTCCAAAAGCCCGCGAGTGTTGCCTGGTAGGCAATTGCTTCGCCATCGGTAAGCGTGTTATGATCCTTATGATATTTTTTTGCTTCAGCAAACGCATCTTTCAAATTTTTTATAATTACCAGAAAATCTCCGTTTTTTGGCCTTGCTTCATTTTTAAGTTGAATAGAATTTATTTCTACTTCAATTTCATTGTACCGTTCATTTAAATCATGATACGTTCGTTTGTTCACCGGCACATCCAGCATATCAATGTATAGCTTATCAGTTGCCTTTGCGGTATTCGCAATTTGATCCTCTAACGCAGCGCTATATTCGGGAACCAACATTACCCGGCAAGAGGTAATCATAAAAGCCAGCATTAGAAAGACTGATATTTTTTGAGCAGGAATTATTCTTCTCATAGAAGGAATTATATTTTAGAAAAATTGATTATCAAATAATCTTCCTGCGTTTTGCAATCAATTGCAAAATGTCTCTGAGGTAAATGTTATCTTATCAGGATAAAGTGAGTAAGTCAACCAGTGAAATAAAACTATATAATTTTATACAACTTTTATAGTAAACGCAAACTTTACGGGAAATTATTTTGGAATTAAGTTTTATAGAAAAGAATGCAGTGCGATATTACTTGTTCTTTGATTTGCGGAAAATATGCAGCAGCTCCGGCTTAAACTGGATACTGCCATCCGCTCCTGGCCTTCCCCTGATATATAAGCTGGGCCCGGCTTTTTGATCGAGCCCTTCATTGTGGGGATCATAATCAGCATTACGTTTTTTAAGGTTACTTAACGGAATTTGTATGCTCATGTCAGTATTGCCCTTCATGCTATATACGCCTTGCACATACATGGACAAAACATTAGATTGTATTTCCATCTTGTTAATCTTAATTTCCTGGTCTTTTATCTCTAAACTATCTTTTAGCTCTGCAAAACGAATGTTATCAAAATCGCGCTTTTTAAAAATGAAGGATTGTATTTTTTTTACAGGTTCGAAATTGTTTAATCCACCGTTTTTTAAAGAAAAAAATATGTTACTGCTTAAACTGTTGGGGTAAGCTTTTCCTTCATCATCCAAAGCAAGAACTGCGTTTACACTGGCCGTTAGTTTTCCCTCTAGATTTTGAGCTTCTATCCCATTTTGCCCGAAATTATTAAAAGCAGTAAATATTTTATTTACATCCACATTATCTAAGGATGCATTAAGCTTTGCCTGGTGATAATTATCTTTATCAGTAATAAGTGAGCCACTGAGGCCAATACGGCCGCCCGCATGATCCATGCTCACATTATTAATTTCATAGCTGTTTTGCAATAACGTAACATTGGCATTTACATTACCTGCTTCAAACTTCTTATATACCAGGTGTGGCGTTTTTAAATTTACCCGCAATAACCCCTTATCCAATACGTCATCGATATTTGCAGATACCCGGTTTAATTTATTTCCCGTCGTGTTGGAAGAGTTATGTGTAACCTTTTTTCCCGTTTTTAATAAATAAACAAAAGATGCAAGGTTGAGCGAAGGAGAATAAATATTCCAATCAATAATGGCTTTGTTGGGTTGGGTGTTAATAAGCGTAAGCAGGTTTTTCGCCTCGCCGTTCATAATTATTTTATTATTTAATACTTCGCATTGAAGGTCTTTAATCAACACGTCAGAATTTTTAAATTCAAGCCGGCCATTTACATTTTTTAATTCTACATTTCTTGGGCCATATAATACATCCCCGTTTTTAAAAGATACTATTCCGTTTAAGAACGAATTGATATTATTATTTTTTTCGAGCGGGCCTTTATACGTTACATCAATAGAGCCATTGCCGGCCTGAAACTGAATAGAATTACTTGCGATAAGTTCATTTAACTTTCCAAGCGAAAAGTTGGAAGTAAGATCGCAGGTTAATTGTGGCTTATATAAATTAAGTATTTCAATATTGTTAGAAGAAACAGGCAGATCGTTCCATATGGCAGAAAAGTTACTAATGTTTATCTTAGAATTTGGATCACGCCGGGGCTCGCCCTCAACCACTTCATCAGTGTAATAGCCAACAAATGAAGCATCATCAAAATCTAAAAAGGGCGTTGTTAATTTTGAATGATTAACGCTCCAATTTACAACTATCAAAGGATCGCCACCATTTAATGATCCGCTGATATTTGCATCTGCATCTAATTTTTTATCGAGGCTTACAATTGCTAACGCTGTGTCTATTTTCGCAGTCAATAATGATCGTCCAAAATCATAAAATATTTGCCGCGTATGTACCCTGAGGCTAAACTGCGGATCAGGTTTAACCAGGTCGAACCTGCCGGTAATGTTGAAAGGTTGACCTGCCAATTTTATATCAATGCTATCGAATTGTAACTGCTGTAATTTTTTATTTAACCTGAAATCAAAATTACCTTCTAATTTTTTGTTCTTAATAAAACTCCCGTTAGATAATTTAAATGCCAGGGTGTTTACAACGATATTCGCCTTTGCAGAAAAAAATAAAGCATCGTCTTCATCGTCCAATTTTACTTTTAGATTATTAACCACACCCTCATACAATTTTTCTTTAAGACGATCGTCAATTGTTATTCTTACGTCTTTAAGCTCAATTAATTTTAATTGAACTTTTTGTTGAGCATTTTTTGTCTCGTTAACTCCCGCAGGTTTAGTTTTTGGCTTTAATAAATAAGCATTGGTATAGCCACTGGTGTCGGTAAATAAATAAATAGACGCTTGTTCAACACGTATACCGTTAACGGCAGATTCTTTTTTAATAAGCTTTATAACACTTATCTGCGCAAATACCTCTTCCGCCTTAAAAAATGGATGATGGTGTTGAGCGAACATCGTATCCGTAACTAAAACCTTATGAAGCAGTACGGAAATCTTTGGAAAAGTTCTTACAAAACTTAATTCAACGTCGCCAATGGACACGTTCCCATTTATTTTCTTGCCTATTTCTTCCGTTACATCTTTTATAATAGATTTTTTATTTATAGAAACATAAACAAAAACAATGATGTATAAAAGGAATAATGTACCCAGCAGCGTTACAAACGCCCTCAAGGTGTATTTTAAAAATTTGGTCAACAACTGAAATTAAGTGTAATGAATATATTCAATTATTTTGGTACCATTTCAATTACAGAGATAGTGCCAAAAAGCACATGGGATTTATTTCATTACTTTTGCGCTCCAATTATAAAGTTAAAAATGGCTTCAACGAAAATTACGGTAAAAAGCAATGGATCATTAAAGGTAGAAGGCGACTTTGAAATAGTTGATATGGAAGGAAATTTTTACGGTCTTGAAGGAAGGGAAATTATTTCAATTTGCCGTTGTGGCCTTTCGCAGAATAAACCTTTTTGCGATGGTTCTCACAAAGGGCATTTTGAGCACGATGCGAAAGCTTTTAATCTGCCGCCTAGAAAGAGTGTCAATTAGTTACAACCGTATCTAGAACAATTTTAGAATTTTCTTTATCCTGTTTTGCCTTCTTTTTAAAAAATCCGCGTAACAAGAAGTTATGTTGAAGAGCCTCCAGGTCTTCGTCTAATTTTTTACTGGCCGACTGGAGATTTTGTAACGTGCCTTTTATTTTATTAGCAGATTGTTCATCGCTAAGCAACATCCCAGCCGGCGTATTTTTATTAGTTAGCCCTTCATTAATAATGTTTCCTGTTTTGTTAAAGTTTGCAATAATATTTTGTGATGAGTCTGCGATATTCTGCAGGCGAGAGACTGTAGTTCTTAATTTATTAAATATAACAGTGTCGGTTACCAGATCATTGGCCAAAGAGCCTTTATTGTTAAGCTTGGCGGTATAGTCCGATACATTTTCAGATAATCTTTCTAAATTTAGCGAAGCCCGTTTTAAAATATTTGTAGTTGCATTTAGCTGATCAGCCAGCGTTTCGTCAGTTAATAATTTTCCAATAGAACCCTTCCCAGCCACAATTCGGCTACTTATTAATTTAAAGTCGTTGGTTATTGCCAGGATGTTATCGTTATTTTTTGAAAGTGTACTCATCATTGCATCGGTACTTAATATTTTATCGCTGCCAATGATATCCCCCTCCTGAATTTTTGCCCCATCGGGTGTTCCCCCATGTATTTCGATTATTTTATTACCAATTAAACCGTCAGAACTTAGTTTTGCCTTTGCATCTTTGGGTATAAATTTTACAGACACATCTTCAATATTTATTACTACTTCTACCTTTCCGCTATCTTTTAGATTTACTCTTTTAATGGTTCCAACTTTTACGCCGGAGAACCAAACGTTGTTGCCTTTTTGAAGACCATTTACATTGTCGAAAACAGTTTTCACGGTGATTGATTTTTCGAAAGTTTTACGTTGGGAGCCAAGGGTGAGAACGGTAATAATAAAAATAGCCACACCCAGGAAAACAAATATCCCAACTATTATTGTTCTTGTATAACCGGTAGATTTCATATTACTATTTTTATTTTTTAAGAAATGTCTTATTCAGATTATCGCTAACATTACCAGGCATGTTACAATTGATTAATAAAATTATAATTATAAAAGTTTTTTATTCTTTCGTCGTCTGTATTAAAAACTTCATCAAAAGTACCCTCCTTTATAAACTTCCCATCAAACAACATTGCAACCCTGTCGCCGGTTGATTTTGCGCAGGTAAGGTCATGTGTAATTATAATAGAGGTTGTATTAAATTTTTGCCTTACCAAATTAATAAGGTTATTAATCTCGATGCTTGTAATAGGGTCAAGGCCCGAAGTTGGCTCATCATATAACATTATTTTCGGGCGTAAAATTAAAGTGCGTGCTATACCAATTCTTTTTCTTTGGCCACCTGAAAGTTCCGATGGCATTTGGTTGATTGTTTGAGATAAACCTACATCGCTTAATACAGATTCAATCTGGCTTGTAACTTCCTTTTTCGTCAGGTGCCTTGCGTTTCTCACCAATGGAAAAGCAAGGTTTTCCCTCACCGACATACTATCATACAAAGCGCTGTTCTGAAACGAAAATCCTACCTGTAAACGAAGTTCTCTTAATTCTTTATCATTTAATTTATCTACCTCTTTACCCAAAACATTTACCGTTCCACTATCTGGCCTCAATAACCCACATATAATTTTTATAAGTACCGATTTACCGGTTCCGGATCTGCCAAGCACTGCTACATTTTCTTTTTCAAAAACATCGAGATTAATTCCCTGCAATACATGATTTTCGCCAAACGATTTATACAAATCCCTTACAGAAATTATTAATTTATTATAATCTATATTTTTATTTTCAATTTCCATTTAAGTTCTGAAACTGTTAGTGATTTGAACAATTAATATTTCTTCAACAAATATGAGAAACATAGAAAGCACCACGGAAGAATTGGCGGATTTTCCCACACCTTCAGTTCCGTTGCTGGCATGAAATCCTTTGTAGCAGCCAACAATTCCAATGGTAAAGCCGTAAACGACACTTTTTATTAAGGAAGCGAAAATATCAAGGAAGGAAATTTTATCGAAAGCGGCCTGGAAAAACGAAACAAAACTCGTCATCTCGTTTTGGTGAACATTTAAAAAAGCGCCTAACATGGCAACAGCGCCTGTATAGCACATTAGCATGGGAACCATAAGCGTAGTTGCCAATACCCTGCTAACTACTAAAAATTTAAATGGATTTACGGCAGAAACTTCCATTGCATCTATCTGCTCCGTAACCTTCATTGAACCCAGTTCGGCTCCTATATTTGATCCTACTTTCCCCGCAGCAATTAAAGCAGTTACCAGTGGCGCTAAGGCCCGAATTATGGCAATTGCCACAAGAGAAGGTAGCCACGATGCTGCACCAAACTCTGATAGAGAAGGACGTGATTGTTTTGTAAAAACGAGGCCTGTTATAAAGCCCGTTAAGGTAATCAGGAAAAGAGATTTATAGCCAACCTGGTAACATTGTCTTATTATTTCTTTAAACTCATAAGGGGGTTTAAACACTTCTTTAAAAAAACGCAGTACAAATTGTAATGCGTTATTCAAATCAATAAAAAAACCGTCAACTTTTTTTGAAATAAAATAATCCCGCGATTTTTTAAAATACATAGTTGTTTAATTACATTCAAAATTATATCCAAATTGTTGTATCCCGGAAAATGTGCAGCAAAGATGGTACAAAGATTGGCAAATAGTAATGTCGCAGTTCTTTATTTTAGGTAGATCAGCCGTGTTTACTATTTTACAAAATGTATTTTATATCAAAGAAAAACCCCGCCAAAAGGCGGGGTCCTAAAATAAACAGGCGGGTTAGATAACGCTATCGTACTATCTGTCATGCCATTTATGATCATAATTTCTTTGTCTTTCATAAAATCTTTCATTTACCATGTGTATTTTCCTGTCCCTTTCTCTTTCCAAACTGCGGATCGCTACTTTTTTTTGATGGCGACTAAGGTTCCAGCTTTTCCGAATTCCGTTAATTTTAAAATCGTACTCACGGTTTATTCTCTCAACCTGGAAGGCTTTATCCCTTGGGGAAAAATTTCCTCCATAACGTTTGCTTTCATTATAAACATAACCATCATCTTTATGGCGCGGACTGTATTGTGCAAAAGAAGTGGCGAAAGCGCCTAAAGAAATTAAGAGTGTAAAAATCTGTTTCATGCTCCTTAAATTTTGATTGTTTTATAAATTTGTTTAGTGCGTATGCACGTGTTAGTAACTATAGACCCATGTAAAATTAGATGGGGCTGTAAAGTCCCAAAATTGGGGGCCAAATAATTTTTGAATGTGTTTGATTGTTTTCATCGTTTTAAATTTTTAATTGTTTAAAAATGTTTCTTTATTATGAGATTGTATTTTGTTGCCGAGGTTAAAAAATGAAATGTTAATACAGCAAATAAAAAATGTTAAGGATGAATCCATTTTAAAAAGCAACAAAACTTTTTATGCTAAAAAGTTTCGATTGTATCAATACGGGATTTTGTACACCGTAAATGAAAAAAATCAGGCAATAAAAAAACCCTCTTCAGAGGGCTTTTTATTTTTAAAATGTTTAGAATGATTAATCCGTGTGTTTATCATATTGTTTTACATGCTCATTAAAAGCTGCATTGTATTTACTGTTGAATTTTGCGTTCACAGCCTGTATTTGCTGAGCTTTTTCAGATTGAATTTTCTGAATCCACATTTTCTTTTGGCTTCTTTTTAAACGATGATTGCCTTTTATTGATTTTATTTTGAAATTAAAATCATTGTTGATTTTAGCGATTTCCCTATCCCTTTCTTTTGCAGGAAAGTTATAAATATCATCACGATGATTATCCAACTTTTTATAATCATCATTTGATTTTGCTGTAACATGCTGATCATTTCTATTATTGTTATCACGGTTATTCGTTTGTGCAAATGAGGTAGCAAAAAATCCTACAGAAAATAATAATGTAAAAATCTTTTTCATAATTGTAATTTTTAAGCGTTTAAAAAATGTTTCTGTAAATAAGATGCTTTAATATTCTTTATCTCTTAGAAAGAATTGTTAATACAATTTTTGCTTCGGGAATGGCTAATAAACAGGTGCATAAAAAAAACAGGCTTCATTTTCATCTTATCTTTTAATGTTGTCAGCAACCTCCCTTAGAGATCTTTTGGTTGTTAATTCATAAATTGATAGTAATTTATAATCGCATACACGAAAATGAAAATGGCAATATTTATTAATAGAATTACCCGCTTTCTAATTAAGATATAAATATTCTTTTGTACGGTTTTAGAAGTAATTTTAGGTAAATATTTTTTATGCTGGCTGAGCCGTTTATTTGTTTTTTTCTGCTTCGCAGGGTGCGCAGATTATTGCTAAATACTAACGCACTCGATCCATGGGATCAACCCATTAAAATTTTATTTTATGGCATCATAGCACTTTTTGCAGCAGAAGTTATCTTTCACCTGGATTTTATAACCAAATGGATTTGGCATGCTCTTTTACTTGGAATAATTTATATCGCATTTATAAAAAAAGAATTTATTGTTGCCCGCCCTTTAATGTTTGCGGTGCTGCCCTTTGCAATCTTATCCTTTGCCGCCGATCTTTTTAAAGTTATAAGTCTTCAACAATATAAAATAGTTGATAATTACCTGCAGATCGCTACAATATTTTCAATAGTTTGGATGGCGGCCATGATTATTGTATCTAACAGGCAACAAAAAGCACTGCAGAGAGAACATGAAAAAACCAAGCAGGAAGAAGAACAAAAAAAATGGATGGAGGCAAGAAAAGAAGAGCTTGAAAAAATAGTGGGGGAAAGAACAGCCGAATTGAGAAGCCAAAAAGAACAGGTGGAAAGCACGCTCGCTGAATTAAAGGCTACCCAAACCCAATTGATACAATCAGAAAAAATGGCTTCATTGGGTGAACTTACTGCAGGAATAGCCCACGAGATACAAAACCCTTTAAATTTTGTAAATAATTTTTCTGAAGTAAATGCAGAATTAATTGAAGAGATGAAAGAAGAAATTGATAAGGGTAATTTTGAAGAGGCAAAACTTATTGCAAACGATATTAAAGAAAACCAGGAAAAAATTAATCATCACGGCAAACGTGCAGATGCTATTGTAAAAGGTATGTTGCAACACAGCCGTAGCAGCAGCGGCACAAAAGAACCTACAGATATAAATGCACTGGTAGATGAATATCTTCGATTGGCCTACCATGGATTGCGGGCGAAAGACAAATCTTTTAATGCAACAATGAAAACCGATTTTGATAATAAGATCGGCACTATTAATATCGTTCCCCAAGATATTGGAAGAGTAATTCTTAATCTTTTTACGAATGCGTTTTATGCAGTAACCGAAAAGAAGAAGCAAACCAGCAATGGTTATGAGCCAACAGTTGCAGTCAGCACAAAATCTGTAAAGCTCCCTTCAGGAGGTTTAGGCGTGTTAATTTCTGTAAAAGATAATGGTAATGGTATTTCTGGAAAAGTATTGGATAAAATTTTTCAACCTTTTTTTACAACCAAGCCAACCGGGCAGGGCACGGGACTAGGCTTGTCGCTAAGCTATGATATAATTAAAGCACATAATGGAGAATTAAAAGTAAACACAAGAGAAAATGACGGCACTGAATTTACTATTCATCTGCCGGTATAAAGGTTAATTTTATAGAAAAATTGAAATCAATATGAAAATATTAGTAGTAGACGATGAAAAAGACATGGAAACCTTGTTTCAGCAACGGTTTAGAAAAGAAATTAGAGAGCACCAGGTGGAATTTGCATTTGCTTTTTCAGGTGAAGATGCGCTTCGCTACCTGGAGCAACTTAATCATGAAGCAGTATTGATTCTTTCAGATATAAATATGCCGGGAATGAGCGGACTTGAATTATTAAGGCATATAAAAGAAAAGTATGAAAACCCACCGCCTGTTGTAATGATGATAACGGCCTATGGCGACACAGAAAATTATAACCAGGCAATGAAGTTGGGCGCTGACGAATTTCTTACTAAGCCGGTTGATTTTAATTTATTAAAAGAAAAATTAAAACTAAAAAATTAATGGCAAAGATTTTAGTGGCAGATGATGAGGCAGATCTTGAAGTGCTCATTAAGCAAAAATTCAGGAAGGAGATTAGGGAGAACACTTATGAATTTATTTTCGCTGCAAATGGAAATGAAGCACTAAAAAAACTACAACAAGATCCAGGTATCGACGTTTTATTGAGCGATATCAATATGCCGGAAATGGACGGCCTTACCTTATTGTCAAAATTGAATGAATTACACCTGCTGACCAAGGCAGTAATTGTTTCCGCTTATGGCGACATGGAAAATATAAGAACCGCTATGAATCGCGGTGCATTCGACTTTGTTTGTAAGCCCGTTAATTTTCATGATCTTGGTATTACTATTCAAAAAACGCTCGAATATGTTTCTCAGCTTCACTCAACACTAGATGCAATTAAAGAAAATAATATCTTAAAAATGTATGTTGATAAAACCGTTTTAAATTTCATGAACGGGCGTGAATTTGAAACTCAACTTATGGCTAATGAAACGATTGAGGCCACCGTTGCTTTTGTAGATATTTCGGGCTTTACCGCTATTACTGAAAAAGAACCTGCTGATACGGTTGTGCAGATGCTGAATAAATATTTTGATATTATGGTAAAGGAAATCATCGCCCAGGATGGTTATGTAGATAAATTTATAGGAGATGCCATACTTGCAATTTTTAAAGGAAGATTTCACTTGGACAGGGCAATTGATGCAAGCCTTGCCATCCGCAAACATATTGAAGAATTGGGGCCAGAGTCTGCCATATCATCGTATATCCCAAAGGTTTCGGTAGGTATAGATAGCGGCGAAATGATTTCAGGAAATATTGGTTCCGCAAAACTGCGTCGCCTCGATTATACGGTCATTGGCGATGTTGTAAATACTGCGCAGCGCTTGCAGGACGCTGCGAAGCCGGGACAGATTCTTATTTCAGAAGATTCATGGGCCAAGGTGAAAGAATCTTTTAACTGTAAAGCTATTGATCATGTAAAAATGAAAAATAAATCAAAGTCATTTATGGCTTATGAAGTTTTGGATTGAATAAATCGATTTATAACAAACGCTCCCTCCTGAATAATTTCTCTATCGCATTTTAATAATTCAATTAAAATTGTATTTTTAAATTTCTAATTGATTTCTTTCCCGTGTGAAAGAACCACCCATTTTTTTGCTACTACTCAGGAATGTAATTTTTGCAATCAAATGCCACCTAAATGGCAAAAAGCTATAAAATATTTATATGGAAGAAGGCGCCGTTTCTGCGTTTATTGCTACCCGTTATAACAGGAATTCTTACCGGGTATTATTTTAAAGTAGAAATTTATATTCTACTTATTATCGCCATAATTTTATCGCTGGCCTTCCTTACATTTAACCTACTGCCACTTGTATATCGCTTTAGACTGCAACCTGTAAATGGAGTTATTATTACAGGCTTTCTCATAAATGCCGGGCTTTTCCTCACATGGAATAAAGATGTCCGCAATCATTCAGATTGGTATGGTAAAACGTATGACACAAGTTCTTATATTATTGGAACTATAAGTGAGCCGCCGGTTGAAAAGAGTAAATCTTATAAATCATTGGCTAATGTTGAAGCCATTATAAAAAAGGATTCTGTTTATCCCGTTACCGGTAAATTGTTGCTTTATTTTTCAAAAGATTCCAGTGCAAAAAAGCTTGTCTATGGAAGCAGGGTGATTATAAAGAAAGATTTACAGGAAATAAAAAATTCAGGCAATCCTGCTGCGTTTAACTATAAACGTTATTGTGCCTTCCAACAAATTTTTCATCAGTGTTACCTTAAACAAACAGATTGGAGCTTATTAAAAAGTGATGACGCCAATACTTTCAGGCAGGCAATTTTTACAACGCAACGGTACATTGTAAATGTGCTGGATGATAATATAAAAGGCACCGATGAATCATCACTTGCTAAAGCATTGCTCATAGGTTATAAAGTAGATCTTGATAAAGACCTCGTGCAGGCTTACAGCAATGTAGGAGTTGTTCATTTAATAGCTATTTCAGGATTGCATCTTGCATTAATCTACGCAATGCTGTTATGGGTGACGGGCAAAATTTCATTTATACAAAAATCAAAATTTATCCGGCTCTTCATCATACTATTTTGTTTATGGTTTTTCTCTTTATTAACCGGCGCATCTGCCTCTGTGTTACGCTCTGCAGTAATGTTCACTTTCATAGCCACAGGAGCAACTTTTGGTAAAAAAGCGTCCATTTATAATTCATTGGCGTCATCAGCATTTGTATTACTTTGTTATGATCCCTTTATGCTTTGGGATGTTGGTTTCCAGCTTTCGTATTGTGCTGTATTGGGTATTGTAATTGCACAGAAGTATGTTTTTAATTGGTTTTATTTTAGTAGTAAATTATTAAATAAAATATGGAAACTCGCGGCAGTTTCATTAACAGCCCAAATCTTCACTTTGCCGCTGTGCCTCTATTATTTCCACCAGTTTCCTTTACTCTTTTTATTGTCTAATGTAGTGGCAATTCCACTTTCAACAATTGCATTGTGGGGATGTATTTTTCTTGTAGCTATTTCACCAATACATCTCCTGGCTTTGTATTTCGGAAAAGCCGTTATGGCTTCAATCTGGTTATTAAATCATGCCGTAATTTTTATTAATGCTATTCCCTTTTCATTGTGGGATGGCATTTCAATAACGGTTACAGAAACTATAATTTTATATCTCATAATAAGTTTCTTTCTCTATTGGTTACTCAGAAAAAATAACATCGGTTTTAAACTAGGAATTTATAGTACTCTTCTACTTTCAGGATTAATTGCTTTAAATAAGTGGAATGCTGCAAAACAAAAAAAATTAATTGTTTACAATGTGCCTTCTCATAAGGCAATTGATTTTATAGAAGGTAATGCTTACCATTTTTATGGAGATAGCGATCTTGTAGAGGAAGGCTTGCTTCAAAATTTCCATTTAAAGCCGGAACGGATTTCCTTGATGCTTACAAAAGGAGATACTTTATCATTATTTCAGCAAAAGAATTTCGTAGGATTTCATGGGAAAAGAATTTTAATGATTGACTCCGCTGTAGATTTTAAACCATTATCAAAAAAAATAAATGTTGATTATATTATCATATCAAAAAATCCAAAACTCTTTATGTCCAGTCTGGCAAAGGTTTTCGAATGTGGTGTTTATATTTTCGATGCATCCAACCCTCTGTGGAAAATTGAAAAATGGAAAAAAGATTGCGAAGAATTACATTTGCGCTTCCACTCAGTTTCTGAACAGGGTGCATTTGTAACTGATTTATAAAGCTCAATTTCTTTGCCATCTCATGCAAAAAAAAATACAATCCGCTCTCATTTCTGTTTATTATAAAAATGGATTAGAAAAAATTATTCAACTTTTAAAAGAAAATAATATCACCATTTATACAACCGGTGGCACGCAAAAATTTATAGAAGATGCCGGCGTATCATGTGTGGCTGTTGAATCATTAACCGGCTTTCCTTCTATACTGGGTGGAAGAGTTAAAACGCTTCATCCATCGGTGTTTGGGGGCATACTTGCCAGGAGAGAAATGGAAAGTGATTTGCAGGAAATGAAGCAATATAATATTCCCGAAATTGATTTGGTAATTGTTGATTTGTATCCTTTTGAAGAAACCGTTAAATCGACCGATGATGAAAAAACAATTATAGAAAAGATAGATGTTGGCGGCCCTTCCATGATAAGAGCAGCAGCTAAAAATTTTGCAAACGTTTTGGTTATCGCTGATAAAAATAATTATACCGACCTGGAAAATATTTTATCGCAAAAGAATGCTGAAACCTCTTTGGAAGAAAGAAAACAGTTCGCTGCCAAAGCATTTGATGTTTGCTCCGGATACGATATGGCCATTTCAAATTATTTTAATAAAACTGATTTTTTAAACCCATTTGTTGCTGATAAAAAAGTATTGCGCTATGGCGAAAATCCGCATCAGCAGGCATCTTTTGCGGGAAATCTTGACGAGGTTTTTGAACAATTACATGGCAAAGAACTTTCGTATAATAACCTTGTAGACGTAGATGCAGCTATACAATTAATGAATGAATTCAATAGCAGTACAATAACTTTTGCAATTATTAAGCATACGAATGTTTGCGGTATTGCACAAAGCGTAAATGTAAATGAAGCTTTCAATGCGGCATTGTCCGGCGACCCCGAGAGCGCTTTTGGAGGCGTACTCATTGCTAATGCATCTATTGATAAAACAACCGCAGATACTTTAAACAGTTTATTTTTTGAAGTTTTAATTGCTCCTAGTTTTGATGCTGATGCTTTGGAGATTCTTCAATCAAAAAAGAACAGGATTCTCTTAAAGACAAAAAATTCTGTTCAACAAAAACAAATGTCAAAAACTGTTTTAAACGGAATTTTGTCACAGGATTTTGATAAAGGAAATTTTGCGGAATGGAAAGAAGAAGGTGGCAGAAATTCTTCACCAGAAGAAAAGGATAATTTAATATTTGCCAACCTTGTTTGCAAACATTTAAAAAGTAATGCTATTGCAATTATAAAAGATAAACAATTGATAGGAAAAGGTTGTGGTCAAACATCGCGGGTAGACGCTTTACGGCAGGCAATTGCAAAAGCCACGCAATTCAATTTTGATTTGAAAGATTCTGTAGTTGCAAGTGATGCTTTTTTCCCTTTTGATGATTGTGTAAAAATTGCACATGAAGCCGGCGTGACTGCGTTTATTCAACCTGGTGGCTCAATAAGAGACAAAGATTCTATTGAATATTGCAAAGCAAATAATTTGGTAATGGTGATAACCGGGTTAAGGCATTTTAAGCATTGATAACATCACCATAACCCCTTTCCATAGGAGAGAACAAAAATAATTACTCAACATTTTTTAATCTCTCCTTCCACATTTCATTAAAAGTTTTTTTACTGAAATGTAAATCGGAACGTTCTTTATTCCAGCCTTTAAATAATTTATTAACTACTGTTGATTTTAGATTTCCATTACCCATATTCATGAAGCCTCTTCTAAGAGACGATATTCTCCAAAGTTTCCATGCTGTCTTTTCGGGAAACCCTGCTAATCCTTCATCCACACTTTCTTTGCGGTTTTCCAATAATAATTCATGAAGGTTAATTTTTACAGCACAAACTTCTGTGCAGTTTCCGCATAAAGAAGACGCAAAACTCAGATGTTTATATTCACTCATTCCCTGCAAATGCGGCGTAATAACGCTTCCAATCGGGCCGCTGTAAGTGACGCCATAACTATGTCCGCCAATATTTTTATAGACCGGGCATGCATTAAGGCATGCGCCGCATCTTATGCAATAAAGGCTTTCACGCTGCTTTGGATTCGCTAAAATAGTTGAACGGTTATTGTCTAATAATATCACATACATTTCTTCAGGCCCGTCGCTTTCACCTGCTTGTTTGGGTCCTAAAACAATACTGCTGTAAACCGTAACTTTTTGGCCGGTTCCATAAGTTGCCAATAAAGGCCACATCAATGCAAGGTCAGTAAGGGATGGAATAACTTTTTCAATTCCAACAATGGCAATATGTGTTTTTGGCCAGGCGGTGCTAAGTCTTCCGTTCCCTTCATTTTCAGTAATGGCAATAGCGCCAATATCGCTGATGATAAAATTAGCTCCTGTAATTCCGATCTCAGCCTGAAGGTATTTCTCTCTTAATTTGTCACGGGCTACTAACGTTAATTCTTCCGGCGAAAGTTTAGAAGAAGTTCCCAATTTATCAGCAAAAAGCTTTGCGACATCTTCCTTGCTTTTATGCATTGCCGGTGTTACAATATGATACGGAGGTTCGCCGTCCAATTGCTGAATGTATTCCCCTAAATCGGTTTCTACACTTTCAATATTATTTTTTTCAAGAAAATGATTCAAATGAATTTCTTCAGTAACCATGCTCTTGCTCTTAACAATCGTCTTGCAGTTTTTTTCTTTACAAATATTTAAAACTTCGTCTAAGGCTTCCTGTGAGTTTTGTGCCCAGATAACTTTGCCGCCACGTTTTGTAAAATTCAATTCGAACTCCTCTAATTGCTGGTCAAGCGTTTCAAGTGCCCGCCATTTTATATTTTTTGCCCGCTCTCTTACAAGGTCTGTATTATCAAACTGGCTTTTGCCTTGTGGAACAACGGCATTATACTTTCCAATATTGAAATTTATTTTTTGCCTGTGTTCAAGGTCTGCGCTCTTAACAGTGCTTTTTGCTTTAAAGGTTGAAGATGATTCACTCATTTGTATAATTTCTGATTCTAAGTTTACCATTTTGATAAACAGAAAAATGATTTTGAATTTGTGCTAAATAATCAGGTAAAATATTTTGAATCGCGGATAATTTTTCCTCAGAGACTGCATCATCTAATCTTAATAGTAAAATTCCTTTGTGGGGTAAATGAGTTTTAAATACAAGCTCGCCAAAATCTTTATCCATTGTTATAATAATAGCATCCTCTTTATTTGCCATTTGTATTATGTCATAATCAGTCATTTCAGGGTTTACTTTGGAGATTGCAATAATATTATATCCTTGCTGAGAGAGCCATTCCTCAATTACTCTCCCAACCCCAACATCAATTACAATAGTGAAAGTTTGCATAATCATGCTCTTTCAACATCATGAGAAATCATGTTAGCTGCGTAGACAAGACATGCTTTTATATCATCATCTTCCAGCAATGGGAATTCTTCAAGTATATCTTCATGCGAAATTCCCCTTGCAAGCATTTTTAAAATTTGCTCAACAGAAATACGCATTCCTCTTATAACAGGCTTACCCGTAAGAATAGCAGGATTATTTGTAATTCTATTTAATAACGTTGTTTCCATGAATATAAAGTTATAAAACAAAATTTTGTTTTCTTTTATTTCAACACTCCCAGCTCTTTCCCCACTTTCGTAAATGCTTCAATAGCTTTATCAAGATGTTTTTGCTTATGTGCCGCACTCAATTGCACTCTTATTCTTGCCTGGCCTTTGGCAACTACCGGAAAGAAAAAGCCAATCACATAAATTCCTTCTTCTAAAAGTTTTGCAGCAAAGTTTTGCGCTACCACCGCATCGTATAACATGATAGGCACAATAGGATGCTCGCCTGGTTTTATGTCAAATCCCGCTTTGGTCATTTTTCTTCTAAAATATTTTGTATTTTTTTCCAGCTTATCTCTAAGTTTAGTCGTTTCGCTTAGCATATCAAATACAGCAATAGATGCACCCACAATACTTGGAGCAAGGCTATTACTAAATAAATAAGGGCGGCTTCGCTGGCGAAGCATTTCAATAATTTCTTTTCTGCCTGTTGTAAAACCTCCACTTGCGCCTCCCAAAGCTTTTCCAAAGGTTCCCGTTATAATATCAATTCTTCCCATCACGCCACGATATTCGTGAGATCCTCTGCCTGTTTTCCCCAAAAAACCTGTTGAATGGCATTCATCAATCATTACAATAGCATTATATTTATCAGCAAGATCACAAATTTTATCAAGCTGTGCAATCGTTCCATCCATGCTGAAGGAGCCATCCGTAACGACTATACGGCTGCGCAAGTGTTGTGTCTGTTTTAATTTACTTTCAAGATCATCCATGTTATTATGCTCATAACGGTAGCGCTGTGCTTTGCATAAACGCACTCCATCAATGATACTTGCATGATTTAATGCATCAGAAATAATTGCATCTTCTTCACCAAATAACGGTTCAAAAACACCACCGTTTGCATCAAAACATGCAGCATATAAAATAGTATCCTCTGTTCCTAAAAAATCGGCGACCTTTTTTTCAAGTTCTTTATGAATATCCTGTGTGCCGCAAATAAAACGAACGCTGCTCAGTCCATATCCACGCTCATCAATATACTTTTTTGCAGCCTTTATAACCTTGGGGTGTGAGGATAATCCCAAATAATTATTGGCACAAAAGTTTAAAACTGTCTTTCCGCCCACTTCAATCTCTGCCCCCTGAGCGCTGGTAATAATTCTTTCTGTTTTATACAATCCGGCCGTTCTAATGGCTTCAAGTTCTTCTCCAATTCTTTTTGCAAAATTTTCATTCATACATTTTAGTTTCTTGTGCAAACCTACACGAAAACATTAAATTTTAGTTTTGCATAAAATGAAAAAACTGAAATTGTAACTTTTTGTATTCAACTTCGTATTACTGTCAAACAAAGGGAAGCGATCAAAAAAATTACCAATTGAGTGTATGACTGAGAAAGAATATAATAAATGTGTAAACCTTTATGCTGATAATGTTTACCGTTTTATTGTAAAAAATCTGCGACATGAAGAAAATGCCAAAGATGTGGTTCAGTCTGCATTTGAAAAATTGTGGATTAACCGCGAAACAGTGGAAACTGAACGTAGTAAATCGTATTTGTTTACAGTAGCTTATCATCAAATGATTGATCATATAAGAAAAAATAAAAGAATAAAATTGCAGGAAGATTTTTCTGCTGAAACAAAAATGACCCATCAACCTCATCATAATATAAACAAGATTTTAAATGAAGCCTTGCAAAGATTAAGCGAAACGCAACGAAGCCTTGTATTATTAAAAGATTATGAGGGTTATTCTTATGACGAAATTGCAAAAATTACCTCGTTAAGCGAAAGCCAGGTAAAAGTGTACCTGCATCGTGCAAGGATTCAGCTTAAAACGTATTTGGTAAAACCTGAAAATGTGATATAAGATGGACATCAACAGAAATAATTACGAAGAATATTTTTTACTGTATGCCGATAATGAATTGACCGATTCTGAAAAAGCTGAAGTATTAATGTTCGTTAAGCAGCATAAGGATCTTGAAGAAGAATTCAGGATGATACATCATACTATTTCGAAACCTGATGCAAGTGTGCAGTTAACTGATAAATCTTTTTTATTTAGAAATGACCTCGAAGCTTTTATTAATAAAAAAAATTATGAAGAAGTTTTTGTTTTATATCACGATAATGAATTGATAGAAAAAGAAAAACTGGAAACAGAAGAATTTTTATCTCATCATAAAGAATTAAAAGATGAGTTTGATTTAATTGGACTTGCAAGGCTTACCCCCGAAAGTTCTGTTGTTTTTCCTAATAAAAAGGTTTTATATAAAAAAGAAAAATCAGGGAAGGTTGTTCCGCTAATGTTTTGGAGAATGCTTGCTGCAGCTGTTTTCATTGGTTTCGGATTATGGATTACCAATTTATTTTTTTATAAACCTGGTAAATCGAATGTGCCAACTGCACATTCTATTCCTGCAAAAAATTCATCACCAATAATTGAAAAAAATATTCTTCCTGAGAAAAAAACAAACGAAGTTGTTGCCCGATCTCCAGTGGCTTCTGATAAAAATCCGGGAAAAGAAACAAATGATCAACAGGAGAAGAAATCAAAAGCTTTATATCAAAAAAATGATAACGCTGTTGCAAAAACTGTTGCCGACAAACAAAAACCAAAAGAAGAAAATATCAGCAATCAGCTTCCTGAAAAAATAAATGATGCAATTGTTTTCAATGATAATGTCAATAATTTATCCAAAGAGGAACCTTCATCTTTAACTAAAATTGATCCATCAAAAGAATTGGTTTCAGTACAAAATGAAGTTCCGGATGATAACGAAAAATCATCACCTGTATCGTATGCAAGAAACGCTTCCTATGTTCCCGATGCAGATAATAATAATGAAAACTATGTATTTTATGATGTTACAGCCGAGAAATTTAAAAAAACTAAAATAGGCGGCTTCTTAAAAAAAGTAAAACGTGTTGTGGAAAGAAGTAATCCAATCACACGCCTTTTATCAGGAGATGACCACCAGGTTGTGTCTAACTAAACAAAAAAATTCAGACTAATAAATATTAAAAAATGAAAAAGACAGCTTTAGGTTTTATGGGGATGCTATTTGCCATCACTTCCATGGCGCAAACAGATTCAATACAGGTGCAAAGAAAAAGTGATACCATACGTATTGGAGGCATGATCATTTTAAAGAAAGGCGAGCCTAACGATAAAAGGCGTGTGACCGTAACTGTTGGGAACACCCGGCACGAAAAAAAATCAAACATTAGCACGGCTTCCTGGATTATTGATTTGGGATTTGCAAACTGGACAGACAAAACTAATTACGCAACTGCAACAGCGGATGGCTACCTGGTAAACAGGCCTGGCTCCCCGACATTAGCTGAAAATGATTTTAAATTAAAAACAATAAAATCAGTTAATGTAAACATTTGGTTTTTTATGCAAAGGCTTAATTTAATAAAGCATTACGTGAATCTGAAATACGGGCTGGGACTGGAAATGAATAATTATCGTTTTAAATCTGCCGTAAGCCTTGATGAAAGTGGAACGAATCCATTTACGCTGCAGGATATTAATCATTCGTTTATATTCCGCGATTCAATAAAATTTTCAAAAAATAAATTGGCTGCAGACTATGTTACCATTCCGTTTATGTTAAACTTCAGGACTAATCCAAATTATACTAACAAGGGGCTGAGTTTTAGTGCAGGAGTAAGTGTAGGATATTTATATAACAGCCGCAATAAACAAATAAGCAGCGAACGTGGCAAACTTAAAAACCATGGAGATTATGATCTTGAAAAATGGAAGTTCTCTTACATAGCAGAGCTGGGGCTTGGGCCTGCACATTTATATGGTTCTTATAGTCCAAATTCTATTTTTCAAAAAAGATTGAATTTTATGCCCTATAACATTGGTATAAGACTAAGCAACTGGTAATTTTAAAAGGAAATGTTTTAATAAAGCCGGTTTTAAAAAAAAGACCGGTTTTTTATTTGCTCAAATGCATACTTCTTTCTTTGTATAATTGCCGGAAATATGGATCACGCAAATCTTTTATAAAACGTATAGATTCGCCGGTACTTTTCATTTCAGGCCCCAGTTCTTTATTTACGTTAGGAAATTTATTAAAAGAAAAAACAGGTTCTTTGATTGCAAAGCCCGTTAGCTTTTTTTCAAAAGTAAAATCTTTCAGTTTTGCAGCACCAATCATTATTTTGGTAGCAATATTTAAATAAGGAATCTGGTAAGCCTTGGCGATAAACGGCGTAGTACGTGATGCTCTTGGGTTGGCTTCAATTACATATACTTCACCATTCTTTATCGCAAATTGAATATTGATCAATCCTTTTATGTGTAAAGCTCTTGCAATTTTTTCCGCATATTCTTCCATTGTATGAACAATCAATGGAGACAAATTAAATTCAGGCAAAACTGCATTACTATCACCACTATGAATACCTGCTGGTTCAATATGTTCCATCACGCCCATCACATGAAAATCATCACCATCGAAGATTGCATCAATTTCTGCTTCCTGGCAACGATCTAAAAAATGATCAATTAAAATTTTATTATTGGGCAAATGTTTTAATAAACTTAGTACTCCTTTTTCAAGTTCTTCATCATTTAATACAATTCGCATACGCTGGCCACCCAACACATAGCTCGGCCTTACCAAAACAGGATATCCAACTTGTTTGGCCACTTCAATAGCATCATCGGTATTATACGCAGTGCCGTAGTTTGGATAAGGAATTCCCAGTTCTTTCAACATATCACTAAATCGTCCGCGGTCTTCAGCAATATCCATATCATCAAATGAAGTTCCGATGATTTTTATGCCTTTTTCATCAAGCCTTTTAGCAAGTTTCAATGCCGTTTGCCCACCCAGTTGAACAATAACACCTTCTGGTTTTTCCAATTCAATAATTTCCCAGATGTGTTCCCAGAAAACAGGTTCAAAATATAATTTGTCGGCTATGTCAAAATCAGTAGAAACCGTTTCCGGATTGCAATTGATCATGATGGCTTCGTAACCACATTCTTTTATGGCGAGCAAACCATGTACGCAACAATAATCAAATTCAATTCCCTGGCCAATACGATTTGGGCCGCTTCCTAAAACAATAATTTTCTTTCTGGAAGATGGGATTGACTCGTTTTTTAAAATATCGGTACTCATTTATTTTTAATGAACATTTATTCAAAAGTGCTGTAGAAATAAGGTGTCTTCGCTTCAAACTCTGCGCTGCAGGTATCTACCATTTTGTATACCCTTGTTATGCCAAACTCTTTTCTTTTCTCATAAATATCTTCATCGGTGCTGCCATCTTTCATGATGCGGGCAATTTGTTCATCACCAAAACCAAGACGTTTTGCTTTGGTTAAAAGCTCCGGAGAAATAGTTTCTAATGTTGTTTTTAAAAGTTCTCTTTCACAATCACATATTTTTTGAATCTGGTAAATAAACCACCTGTCGATTCCAGTTGATTCGCAAATCCTGCGAACGCTCACCCCCATCATCAATGCATCTTTAATCCTGAATATGCGATCCCATTTGGGGACTTTAAGATATTCGATCACTTCTTCTGCATACATTAAGCTCTTGCCATAATAACCTAATCCCACTGCTTCGTTTTCCAAACTCTGACAAGCTTTTTGAATAGCCTCAGCAAAGCTTCTTCCAATAGCCATTACTTCCCCAACAGATTTCATTTGAAGCCCGAGCGTGTCATCGGCTCCTTTAAATTTATCGAAATTCCAGCGTGGAATTTTTACAATAACATAATCCAAAGCAGGTTCAAAATATGCCGATGTTGTTTGAGTAATTTGATTTTTCAATTCATCCAAAGTGAAACCTATGGCGAGCTTAGCAGCTATTTTTGCAATAGGGTAACCAGTCGCTTTGCTAGCTAATGCTGATGACCTGCTTACCCTTGGGTTAATCTCGATAGCAATTAATTCTTCAGTTTGTGGGTTTAAGGCAAATTGCACATTGCAACCTCCGGCAAAATTTCCCAAATCACGCATCATAGCAATTGCAGTATTTCGCATAAGCTGAAAAGCTGTATCGCTCAATGTCATGGCAGGAGCAACTGTAATAGAATCGCCGGTATGAACCCCCATTGGATCGAAATTTTCAACCGTGCAAATAATAACAACATTATTGTTATCGTCACGTAACAATTCCAGTTCAAATTCTTTCCAGCCCAGCATAGCTTTTTCTACCAGCACTTCGTGCATTGGTGACGCAGTAAGTCCGCGGTTTAATGCTTCATCAAGATCGTCCTTTGTGTGAACAAAACTTCCGCCTGTTCCGCCCAAAGTAAACGAAGGACGGATAACCAAGGGAAACCCAATATCCTGCGCAAATTCTTTTCCTTCTAAAAAAGAATTGGCTGTTTTTGCAGGGGCAACAGGAATCTTCATTTGAATCATCCATTGCCTGAATTTTTCCCTGTCTTCCGCTTTATCAATTGCTTTGATATCAACTCCAATGAGCCTTATATTATTTTTTTGCCAAACGCCTAACTCATCCCCTTCTTTACAAAGGTTTAAAGCAGTCTGGCCGCCCATTGTAGGCAATACAGCATCAATATTATTTTCTGCAATGATTTGTTCAATACTTTCAATATTTAATGGAAGCAGGTACACTTTATCGGCCATCATGGGGTCTGTCATGATGGTGGCAGGATTGCTGTTAATAAGTATTACCTGAATTCCTTCTTCGGTAAGGCTGCGGGCAGCCTGTGTTCCTGAATAATCAAATTCGCAGGCTTGGCCAATGATAATAGGGCCGGAGCCTATAATTAAAACTGATTTGATGGATTTATCGAGCGGCATTTAAATATTTCTGTGGCCGCGAAATTAAATTGAAATGTTGAAACGCAAAGCAATAAATTAAATCAGGGGATTTTTTTAAGAAATTATATGGATTTATTGAAAAAAACAATTGAAAAAAAGGATTGATAACAAAGAAGCTATCTTTATAGAAGATACTTTTTCTCAGTTCCATAAAAATCGGTGAACATTTTTTTCAAAACATATAACTTTTCTATCCATTCGTTCTCTCCCTTTAATTTTATTTCATCCATATATTGTTCAACTTTTTCCACAGTTGCTTCAGCGTCATCCAATAAATCGTTTGTTGTATTTTTAAGATGATTGAAAAAAGCTTCTCTTTCTTCTTTTGACAGACTGTAAAATTTTAAAAGTGCAAACCCTATAGAAGCTCCAAGAATGAGTGATGCAATGGTTGTCGTTTTAGCCATGATGATTATTTTAAATTTTTTAGTTGTTAGATTTGTAGATATTATGAAAAGGATTTTTCTTCGAAAAGAGTTATTGCATAAACCGTTCCTGTTTTTACTTCCCCTGTTTTTTTTCTACAATTCCAATGGGCAGATTTTTCCAAAAAAGAATTATCCAAAAGGTTATTTCATTTATCCGGTAGATGCGAAAATTGAGCTCGCTGCAAACTTTGGTGAACTGCGCCCAAACCATTATCACATGGGCCTCGATTGCCGCACCAATCATGTTCAAAACAGGCCGGTAAAAGCCGCAGCTGATGGCTACGTAGCTCACGTAAGGGTAGAACCGTTTGGATTTGGCAGAGCCATTTATATTAATCATCCCAACGGCCTTACGACCTTATATGGCCACCTCAATAATTTTTATCCTGCGCTTGAAAAATATGTAAAGGAGCAGCAATATAAATTAAAATCATGGCAGGTTTTTCTTGATATTCCTCCAGGTATGTTCCCGGTAAAGCAAGGCCAGTTTATCGCATTTAGCGGCAACGCAGGCGGTTCGCAAGGGCCGCATTGCCACTTTGAAATAAGAGATACAAAAACTGATAAAGTTTTAAACCCGCTCTTATTTGGAATGCCGATTCCTGATAATGTTCCACCGACAATAGTGCGTTTAGCCGTATACGATAGAACTATCAGCACTTACAGTCAATCGCCAAAATTATTTCCCCTGAAAAAAATAAAAGGCGGATACACGACAATTGAACCCGTTATAACAGTTAATAGCAATAAAGTAAGTTTTGGGATTTCAGCAAATGATAAATTTACCGGCTCAACCAATCCTAATGGAATATATGAAGCCGTTCTGTATTTTGATGAAGAACCCGTTGTGGGATTTGAAATAGATAGCATTACTTATGATGAATCAAGATATGTTAACGCCCACATTGATTATAAGACACGAGAAGCAGGCGGCCCTTTTATAGAACATCTTTCAAGGTTACCCGGTTATCCTGAAGGAATTTATAAAGATTTTAGCGGTGATGGCGTAATAGCCCTTACAGATGAAGCCGTACACGAAATAAAAATTGTTGTTAAAGACACTTATGGAAACACTTCCACGCTTGGGTTTAATATTAAAAAAGGATTAATACATGAAAATGGATTAGGAAGTGAGGCTGTATCTTATTATGACCAACAGGAATTTCATCCCGGTTTTGTAAACATATTTGAAAATGAAAATGTACAATTGATTTTAAGATCAGAAGCCTTGTACGATTCATTTGCGTTTAGGCATTCCAGTGAAAAGGTAATTTCTTCCGCATCTTATTCTGATATTCATGCGCTGGAGTCAGGACTTGTTCCTGTACACGATAATTTCACGTTAAGATTAAGAGCAGATAAGCCCGTACCGCCGCAACTTGCGGACAGGATGCTTATTAAAAGAACATGGGAAGATAAAACTGAAGTTGTGAAAGCAACGGGAGAGCGTGAATGGTTTACAGCACATTTCAAAAGTTTTGGAAATTTTGAACTTATTGCAGATGATGAACCGCCTGTTATCGCAGGAGGCTTCCATGATAATGCCAACCTTTCAAAAGCTTCCCGTATTATTTTTATTCCAAAAGATAATAATAAAGAAATAAAAAATTTCAGGGCAGAACTCGATGGAAACTGGCTTATGTTTACCAATGATAAAGGCCGCCTGTTCATCTATAAATTTGATGAAATGTGCCCGCGTGGAAAGCACGAATTAACAGTTTCTGTGCAGGATGAAGCAGGCAATACAACAGAAAAAATATATCATTTTACACGATAAAAAATTATAATAATGACTCAACTGGCAGAAGGGGAAAAAGCTCCCGCATTTAAAGCAAAAGATCAAAACGGGAACACAGTTTCCCTTGCGGAGTTTAAAGGTAAAAAAGTGGTTCTCTATTTTTATCCTGAGGACGATACGCCAACGTGTACCATTGAGGCATGTAATCTTCGTGATAATTATTCAGTGCTTCAAAAGAAAGGCCTGGTGGTTTTAGGCGTTAGCCCCGATGATGAAAAGAAGCACAAAAAATTTGAAGAAAAATATAAGCTCCCTTTTACACTTCTTGCTGATCCTGATAAAAAGATTATTGATAAATATGGCGTTTGGGGCGAAAAAAATCTATACGGACGAAAGTACATGGGATTACACCGCACCACATTTTTGATTGATGAAAACGGCATCATCGAAAAAATATTTAAGAAGCCAAAATCAAAAATTCACAGTGAAGAGATCTTGAAAGTGCTTCGTTAAATCATCCCCGCTACTATAAATTTTGCAAGATGAACTTAAACATCAGAGAAAATTCATGGATAGCAAAACTCGCAGCAAAAAAATTACAATCTGAAAATGCTGCTATTGTTATTGGCAGCACCATTCATCTATACCATGTATCCAGGCAGCAATTCTTACAGAATGAAAAATGGGTAAAGCATGAAATTTGTCATCTGCAACAATTCGAAAAACATGGAAGACTTCTTTTCATCATAAAATATTTATGGGAAAGCATCCGTCATGGTTATTACAATAATAAATACGAAATAGAAGCGAGAAAGGCTGAGATAGAATAAGGTTCTTTATTTATAAGTAGCTGCAATAATTTCAAATCCGGCTTTGTAAGTTGTGGGTTGAAAATTAAATGCTCTATTAAATTTAGCAGAATCAAAAATATAATCTGAATCATATTGATAAAGCATCTCTTTCATTTCATACATCAACCGCATAAAAATTCCCAACATTGCAATCATTCCTTTACCAATAATAAAGTGTTTATCGGGCGCATTAAAAATTCTAGAAGCCAAAGAAATAATTTCTCTTCCCGTTAGTGCCGGTGCAGCCGTTGGCATGTGCCATATTTGATTCCACGCATTTTCATTTTGGGAAAGCATCCATAGCGCCTTGCCGCAATCGGGGGTAAACGTAAAAGAGTGAAGCACCTTATCATTAACCATCCATTGGGCTTTTTTGCCTTTAGCCATTTTATCAAAAACCAATAAATTTAAAAAACTCGTGCTGCAATTTGGACCGTAAAAATCTGCAGCTCTCGCAATCATTGCTGTTAAATTTCCCGCTTTGGCTTCCTCCATTAATTGAGTCGCGATTTTCGCACGTAACTCTCCTTTTTTACTTACCGGATTGTAAGGTGTTGCTTCCGTCATCGCACCAGTAACTTTTCCGAGCATATATACATTGTCGAAAAAAATGAGTTTTGCATTATGCTTTTTACAGGCATTAATTGCATTGGTCATAATAGCAGACCATTTTTCATTCCATATTCTAATATCATATTGCAAACCGGGGCACAAAAGCACTATTGATGAGCCTTTCACAGCTTCATCGGTTTCAGTTGCATTGGTAAGATCTGCTGATTTGGTGAAAGCTCCGTTAATAGATTTTGGATTTCTGCCCACTAAAGTATGCGCAACATTATTTTGAGAAAGCACTTTTGAAAATTCATTCGCGACCGTGCCACCCGCTCCTAAAATTGTGTACATTTTATTTAATTAACAGTAATAGCTAAAAAGGATTGATTAATAATCAAGTTGCAGGCCAAGCCTGTCTTTCAATTGTTTTATCAAAGGATATTCTTCAATAATTTTTAAGTACTGATCCTTTGTGGTAAGAGGCTTTTCTAATACAACTTTGTTTTCATTTTCAATAACAATAACCTTATAAGTTAAAAAACGGTTATTAAAATGAGCTTGCAGGTGCTCTATAAGTGCTGCCCGTTCTGTTTCAATAAATTTTTGTTGAATATTATTATCGGTTATTATCTCGATACAATTATTATCAACAATACCAAGTTTGGCAGATTTAAAATTTGTTACACCGGAATGATTATTCTTTTTACGGAGCTCTTCGATATAAAGTCCCCAGGCAACATACAGCTCTTCCTCGTTAAGTTCTTTAATATTATTTTCATTTTGCTTGTTTTCAAGCGCTACCTGCTCCTGGATTTTTTCCAGTCTTCCTATTTTCGTGTGTGTACGACCGTTAGCAACCCGGGTATGATCTGCAGAAGCTTTGGGAATTATTGGCTTAACTAATTTTTCCTCAATTATTAGTTTCGCCTTATCCTCCGGTGTTTGTATATTATTTTTTTTATTTCCTGAAGCAGCTCGGATATTTTCACTAACCTTATTACCTTGTGGAGCTTTTTCTTTAAACGCAATAGGAGTTAGCGCTTTAAAGGCAACAGGCTTCATGCTCTCAACCTGCTTTTTTTTATTCAGATGATCACCTTCATTTACCAGTTCAATTGCTTGTTCTATATAGCAAAGCTTTATTAAAGTAAGCTCTACGTGTAACCGCTTATTTCTTGCCTGCCTGTAATTTATTTCAGCTTCATTTAAAATATTTAAAGCACTTAATAAAAGGGAAGCATTGGCTTTCAGCGCCACATCCAGATAGCGTTGCTTAAATCCCTCAGAAACTTCGAGTAACATAGCCACTTTTGGATCTTTACTTACCAACAGGTTTCTTATAAATTCTGCAAAGCCATTCAATACAAGATCTCCTTCAAAACCTTTGCGGTTTATTTCATCATATAACAAAATGGCATCGCTAATGCTTTGGTTTTGCATCGCATCCATAAACCTGAAATAATAATCTTCATCCAGGATATTTAAATGTTCTAACGTATTAGCATAGGTGAGTTCTCCGTTTGTAAAGCTTACTATCTTATCAAGGATACTTAGAGCGTCTCTAAGACATCCTTCACTTTTTTGAGCAATTACATGCAATGCAGTATCATCTGCATTTATATTCTCTTTTTCACAAATTTCACGAAGATGATCTACCGTATCCTGGTTGGTAATTCTTTTGAAATCAAAAATCTGGCAACGGGAAAGAATCGTGGGAAGTATCTTATGTTTTTCGGTGGTAGCTAAAATAAAAATTGCAAAAGGCGGTGGTTCTTCCAGCGTTTTAAGAAATGCATTGAAAGCCGACGTACTTAACATGTGTACCTCATCTACTATGTACACTTTATATTTGCCGGCCTGCGGTGCAAACCTTATTTGTTCAACAAGTGTTCTTATATCATCAACAGAATTATTACTGGCAGCATCCAGTTCATGAATATTTAGTGATGTTCCATTATCAAACGAAACGCAGGAGTTGCAGGTGTTACAGGCCTCTCCGTCAGGAGTTTTGTTCTCACAGTTTATTGTTTTTGCAAGAATTCTTGCGCAGGTTGTTTTACCCACGCCACGTGGACCACAAAACAAAAACGCATGGGCAAGCTGGTTATTTTTGATGGCATTTTTAAGAGTGGTGGTTATATGCGATTGCCCTATAACTGTATTAAAGTTTTGAGGTCTGTATTTCCTGGCTGAAACAATAAATTTATCCATAATGAAGAGGGCAAATTTACAATTTTAGTAGCGATAAAATTTAAGGTGTAATCTCAGGAATGAGAAAAAAATTTTTAACTTAAGACTGGATGCCTGTGAAATTCTTTACTCCTGTCGAAAATATAGCGATAAGTGGCAAGCCTCCGGCTTTGTGTGGCGCCAATGTTTTTAGAAATATTTAAAATCCTTGGATTAAAATCTCCCTGCCATTGAAGTTCCAACTCATTGTACTGTTTATCTGCCTGGATAACTCTTGCGCCTTCAACAATCATATAATAATCGATCCCCTGGCCCTGGTATTGAGGTATTACGCCAAAAACAATCCCGGTAAATTTATTGCAGATGCCTCTTTTCTTCAACCATAAATATTTAAGCTTCGCAAAAAAATTAAACTTCCCATTAAGATGTTTAAATATTTGGTTTAGCTCAGGCAAGTTAACCCAAAAAGCAACGGGCTCATTCTTATGATATACAAACCAGATAAGGTGTTCATCGATCACAGGCTTCATTGTTTTAAACATTTTATAAGCAACCTCCTTACTTAATTGTTTATTGCCTTCGTGCTTTGCCCACGCTTGGTTATATATAATGCTAAAATCTGTCGAAAATTTTTTTAATTGATTTTTCCTGAGGTGAATGGTTTTGTATTCCGGATTTGACTTATATTTTTCATCCTGTTCAAAAAATTTTTCATTAAGTTGGGTTTGCACAAAAAGATGCCAGCATATTTGGTTGTAAAAATTTCTAAATCCATAATTCTCAAAAAGCTCAACGTAGTAAGGTAGGTTATAATTCATTAAATAGATTGGCGGTTTAAAGCCTTCTACCACTAAACCCCACCAACGGTCACGCTCGCCAAAATTTATAGGGCCATCCATTGCTTCCATACCCTGTTGCATAAGCCAGCTTTTAGCAACGTCAAACAACATATCAGCAGCTTCCTGGTTATTAACGCATTCAAAAAAGCCAATGCCCCCGGTTCTTTGTTCATCACCTTTATTCTTATATTTTTTATTTACAAACGCGGCAATACGCCCAATAAGATTACCATCATCATCTTTTAAAACCCAGCGGATACAGCTCCCGAAACGGAATGCCTTATTTTTTTTTGGTCAAAAACATCTTTTACATCCTTATCAAGCGGCCGAATAAAATTGGGATCATTTTTATAAATGATTAACGGAACTTTTAAGAATTCTTTTTCTGAGGTTTTATCTATAACGTAGAGGTGCATCAATATTTTAAACAATAATTGGTAAAGTAACGTTCAAAAAAGTTTGTTGCCAAAAAACCACAGTTTTTCCAAAAAATCCGGAAGCGCACGATGAATAACAAAAGGCATATTTGTTGTTTAATAATAAATAACTCAATGAATTTTATGAATGAACCAGGGAATCAAATTCCTATTGTGTTTGAAAAATAAATAAATAAACTTTTAATAAAAATAGTATAGTCATGAAAAACTTACAATCAAAACGGGTAGCTATTTTAACCGAAAATGGATTTGAAGAAGTTGAACTAACAAGCCCCAAAAAAGCAATGGAAGACGCCGGCATACAGGTAGATATTGTATCTCCCCAAAAGGGAAAGGTAAAAGGATGGAAACACGATCACTGGTCGATAGAGGTACCGGTTAACGTAGAAGTATCTAAAGCCAACCCTGAGGATTATGATGCGTTGGTGATACCTGGTGGCGTAATTAATCCTGATAAAATGAGGATCAATGAAGACTGTATCCAGTTTGCAAAAGAATTTCTCAATTCAGGGAAGCCAGTTGCTGCAATTTGTCACGGACCTCAATTATTAATTGAAACGGATATGATAAAAGGAAAAAGAATGACTTCATTCCCTTCTTTAAAAACCGATTTGGAAAATGCAGGCGTTAATTGGGAAGATAAAGAAGTGGTAGTAGATGAAGGGTTGATTACAAGCCGCAGCCCGAAAGACCTCGATGCATTCAATAAAAAATTATTGGAAGAAATAGCAGAAGGCGTTCACGAAAAAACAATCTTTTAATTAATCCACTTCCTGGTTATCACAAATTAAAAGCCCTTTCCAAATTGAAAGGGTCTTTTTTGTTATGGTTTATTCGTACTTCATCATCAGGTTATATAAAATTTTTTGATCGTTATCAAAAAGAACTCTGCTACTATCCTGCTTTTCAAAATGACGTTTGAAAGCCTCAATAGCGGCAGCGCTGTCTTTAACAGAATACCCTATAATTCTTAATGCCTGCAGGCTATTAAAATTTTCAGGTACAGAAATGTTGGTAGTGTCATCGTACCACAAACCATAACCGTTTTGTGAAAGAAGCTGCCATGGGAACGTAACGTTAGGATCATTCTTTCGTGTAGGCGCTATATCCTCATGCCCGATAAAATTAGCTGTGGGAATATTATATAATTTTTTTAGAGTAGCCAAAACCGTTAGTAAGCTGTTAATTTGTGCAGGTGGAAACGAATCAAAGCCGTTATTGTCGAGCTCAATACCAATTGAAGAAGAATTGATGTCTTTATCATTTCCCCAGGAGCTTATACCGGCTTGCCATGCGCGCAGGTAATCATTCAGCATGTGATGAACAGTTCCGTCTTTACAAATTACATAATGTGCGCTCACCTGTGTGCGTGGCAATGTAAATGTTTGGAGGGTTTGCTCACAACTGTTTTGAGCAGTATGATGTATAATTACAAAGTTGGGTTTCCTCAGCCCAAAATTGGTAGTTCCTACCCATGAAGACTGATTTATAAAGCTATCTTTTACAGGTGTTCTGCTTATTATCTTTCCAAAGGCTTTTGCCTGCTTTTTATATGTCCTGTTAGTGGCTGCGTATTTGTTGGAAGAGCAGGAAAATATCAGGACAATAATAATAAAAAATAAAAGAGTAATTCTCATCGTGTTTTTTTGTAAAAATAAATAAGCATTTATTTTAAACAGTACTAATCATTTTTTTAAATAGCGCCCTTTGATAATTCTTTGCATTTCAACTTTCAATTGATTATCTTGTTCGCCTCCTGCTACACACAAGGTTGCTTTCCGGCGATTCACCTTTATTTATCATTTCTAAAAAATTATGTATGAAAAAATTGTTCTTATTTTTCCTGGCAGGATTTGCATTTTCTTCCTGCAGCAACCAGGGAACAGAGTCGAAAGAAGCAACAAAAGACTCTACCACCGCAACGACTTCAACTACTGTGACGAACTATCCTTACACTATCGATCATCCTGACAATTGGGATATGGGAAATACAGCAAATACAATGATTGCGTTGAGCGCACTTAAAGCTTTTGAAAATGGGAATGTTGAGGAATCTATGAAATATTTTGGTGATTCTATACACATTCAATTTGACGGATTGGATAAAACAATGCCGGCAGATAATCTTAAAGCCATGTTTACCTCATGGAGAAACGGATACAAAAGCATGGAAGTAAAAATGGATGACTGGGAATCGGTTATTTCTAAAGATAAAAAAGATGAATGGGTTACGCTTTGGTACAGGCAAAAATGGGAAGATGCAAAAGGCAATAAGGACTCGGCAGATTATATAAACGACCTTAAATTGAAGGACGGAAAAATTGTAAGATTAGATGAATACACCAGGAAACTTCATTAACACTAAATGGTAAAATATTTTTTGCAAGCACCGGCCCTTAGCGGTGCTTTTCTATTTACTACATATTCCTCCTATACTGCCCGCCCACTTCATAAAGTGCATGTGTTATCTGGCCCAATGAACAATATTTTACTGTTTCCATCAATTCTTCAAAAAGGTTTCCATTATTAATAGCAACTTCCTGCAGGCGCTGCAGCATTTTGTTGCTTTCCTTTTTATGCCGCTCATGAAACGATTTCAAATTATTGATCTGCAAATCTTTTTCTTCATTAGTACTGCGTATAACCTCTGCCGGTAGTACGGTAGGCGAGCCTGCCTTATTGAGAAAAGTATTTACGCCAACGATTGGAAATTCGCCTGTATGTTTCAGCGTTTCATAGTATAAACTCTCTTCCTGGATTTTATTGCGTTGGTACATGCGCTCCATTGCGCCCAATACGCCGCCCCTTTCTGATATTCGGTTAAACTCAGTCATAACGGCCTCTTCAACAAGGTCAGTAAGTTCTTCAATCAAAAAACTTCCCTGGTTTGGATTTTCATTTTTAGCGGTTCCTAATTCGCGGTTGATAATTAATTGAATTGCCATTGCACGCCTCACGCTTTCTTCGGTAGGAGTTGTAATTGCCTCGTCATAAGCATTCGTATGAAGGCTGTTGCAATTATCATAAATAGCATACAATGCCTGCAATGTTGTTCTTATATCGTTGAAATCTATTTCTTGTGCATGAAGGCTGCGGCCACTTGTTTGTATATGATATTTTAATTTTTGTGAACGTTCATTTGCGTGATATTTATACTTCATCGCTTTTGCCCAGATGCGACGTGCGACACGTCCTATTACACTATACTCGGCATCCATTCCATTACTGAAAAAGAATGAAAGATTTGGGGCGAAATCATCGATGTTCATTCCACGGCTCAGGTAATATTCTACATAAGTAAATCCATTGGAAAGCGTAAATGCAAGCTGAGTTATAGGGTTGGCACCAGCTTCAGCAATATGGTAGCCGCTTATAGAAACAGAATAAAAGTTTCTTACTTTCTTTTCAATAAAATATTGCTGCACATCGCCCATTAATTTCAAAGCAAATTCAGTAGAAAAAATGCAGGTATTCTGGGCCTGGTCTTCTTTTAAAATATCAGCCTGAACCGTGCCCCGAACTGTGGATAAAGCTTTAGCTTTTATTTGCTCATAAATTTCTTTACCCAAAACATATTCTCCTGACAAACCCAAAAGTCTTAATCCCAGGCCATTATTGCCTTTTGGCAAATGTCCCGTCATTTGTCCTTTTTCAGGACGTATCTCTTCTCCGTTAATCCCGGTATATTTTGGTAATAAGTCAGGAGTAAATTTAGATTCAATAATTTCGTTTACACTATCCCGTAAGTTATTCTCAATTATATATTTTTCACATTGCTGGTCAATTGCTGCATTCAAAAAAAATGCAAGCAACATTGGTGCAGGGCCATTAATAGTCATGCTTACGGATGTTTTAGGGTCACAAAGATCAAAGCCACTATACAACTTTTTAGCATCATCAACTGAAGCAATGCTCACACCACTGTTCCCTACTTTGCCATAAATATCAGGACGAACATCAGGATCTTCCCCATACAATGTCACGCTATCAAATGCAGTGCTGAGGCGCTTTGCAGGCTGTCCTAAACTTACATAATGAAACCGCCGATTGGTTCTTTCAGGGCCGCCTTCGCCCGCAAACATTCGTGTTGGATCTTCTTCCTGCCGCTTCAATGGGAACACTCCTGCTGTGTAAGGAAATTTGCCCGGGAAATTTTCCTGGAATCTCCAACGCAAAATATCTCCCCAATCTTTAAAACGGGGCACAGCAATTTTGGGAATTTTTGTATGCGAAAGAGATTCAAAATATAAAGGCTGTTTAATAACCTTACCTCTTACATCATATTCAAAAAAATCTTTTTTGTAAGAAGCTTTTAAGTCTTCCCATTCATCAATTAATTTCTTTGATAAGGATAATAATTTCTTATTAATAGTTATCGCAACCTCTTCAATAACTTTTGTTGCATTATTAATTTCCTCATTGTCAGCTGATTTTTCTTTATCAATAATTTTTGAAGCTCCAATTAGACGGTATAGTTGGGATGCGAGTTCAGCCTGCTCTTCAGCGACCCGGTTATAATTTGTTATTTCATCAGCAATCTCTGCCAGATACCTGACTCTCTTTGCAGGAATTACAGGCTCACTTATTCCGCCACTAATTTTTGGGGCATTATATTTTTTAAAAATGTTACCAGTTTTTTTATCAACAATTTCAATTATTTTATTAAACAATTCATTACAACCCGGATCATTAAATACAGAAGCAACAGTTCCTATAACAGGGAGTTGATTATCGTTTGCTTCCCATAATCCATGATTGCGCTTGTATTGTTTTTTTATATCATGCAATGCATCCAATGCCCCGGCTTTGTCGAATTTGTTCAGGCAAACTATATCTGCATAATCAAGCATATTGATCTTTTCAAGTTGTGATGCAGCGCCGTATTCTGGTGTCATTACATACATGCTCACATCACAATATTCCAAAATTGATGCATCACTTTGTCCAACACCTGCACTTTCGAGGATTATAAAATCGTAGCCGGCAGCCTTACAAATATCAATTGCTTCCTGCACATGATTACTTAGCGCTTTATCATTTTCACGTGTTGCAAGCGACCGCATATACGCCCGCGGATGATGGATAGAATTCATACGAATACGATCTCCCAATAATGCACCGCCGGTTTTTTTTCTTGATGGATCAACAGAGATAACCGCAATAGTTTTATCAAGATAATTATTTAAAAAACGACGAACTATTTCATCGGTGACGGAGGATTTGCCGGCACCGCCTGTGCCAGTTATACCAAGAACGGGCGTGGTTATAACTTTTGTTTCTGAAGAATTTTTGTGACCATTCAATATGTGTTTAAACGGCTGTTCATTTTCCGCTAATGTAATAGAAGTCGCAATTTTTTTTATATCTCTCCATTCATCGAGTGCAAATTTTCCATTATGGCCATTACTAGTTGATGGTTTAATTTTAGCTGGTGATTTATCTAACTGGCATTTTTTCACAACATCTTCTATCATTCCTTCAAGTCCCATATGCCGTCCGTCGTCAGGGGAATAGATTTTTGTAATACCGTATGCCTGCAACTCTTCAATTTCATTAGGCAAAATTGTTCCACCACCACCACCAAAAATTTTAACATGGCCGCAGCCATTTTCATCCAGCAGGTCTTTCATGTATTTAAAAAATTCAAGATGGCCACCCTGGTAACTGGTAACGGCGATGCCTTGCGCATCTTCTTCAATTGCACATTCAACTATTTCGTGAACGCTCCTGTTGTGGCCAAGATGAATAATTTCTGCACCCTTGCTTTGCATGATGCGTCTCATAATATTTATTGCAGCATCATGCCCATCAAATAACGAAGCTGCGGTAACAATCCTTACAGAACCTATCGCTTTTTCATTTGCCATACTTTGAATTTCATTTTATAAAATCGTAATGGTTCAGTTGTAAAATTACAACTAAAGGAAAGGAAAAAATAACGGTTGTTAGCTTTTAGAAGAGGTTATTTTTATTCTCTTTTTAGAAATATCGGCGACAATTCCTAAACCCAAATTTCCGGTTCTGTGTTCAACAAAACGATGATTTAATAAAATGGATATCGAACCCTGTATTCTCAATTTAACCGGAAATTTTTTAAAATCAAAAGTATAACTCACGGCAGGTTCCCAAAAAAAAACAGGAGAGACTGTAAGGCTATCCAAGATATAATTATCCAATTCTATCGGAGTGTAGTTGGTATGAATATGCGTAAATACAATTTCAGTAAGCCGGGATACAAGTGCTCCCGAAAAATTTTTTACAGGGCTATAGATAATCGCGGGCTGAATAAAAATTTTTGTTATGTTACTGTTATGATACTTACTCATGGGTACGCTGTTTGAAATATAATCATCATTAATATTTGAGGTACCAAACGCAACTCCGCCAAATAACTGGAACTGCATTTTCTCATTATACCTCGCGTTTGTAAAATACCCGACTCCCAATTCAGTAAAATTTCTTTTATAAGATAATAACGAACTGTCAGCGGGGAAGAAACTATCATTACCACCATTTTTTTCCCAACGAAAACTTTCATTGAGCATCGCGCCAAGGTGATCGCTAAATGCCCATGCGGCATGCAGATCAAACCCGCTAACATTGTTTCCCTTTTCTTTAAAAGCATTTATGGATCCTGAATAAAAACCGGAAAACTCAAGATCATTTTTTCTATGCAGCGAGGGGATATTTTGTGTAGATGGGCTGTAAACATATCTTGGCGAATAGCAGGATGCTATGCATTCAGACATAAAAACCATGATGATAATACTTTTCATATTCTCCATCAGCTCATTTTAAACGTAAGCGCTGCAAATTCTTCAACACTCAAAGTCTCAGCCCGGCGATTAAACAGATCATCATTAAGAATTTCTTTTGAAAACAAACTTTTAACTCCGTTTCTTAAAGTCTTACGTCGTTGGTTAAACGCAGTTTTTACCAAAACCCAAAAAGCTCTTTCACTTTTTACAGGGAACTGGTATTTATTTCTTGTTAATCGAATCACTCCACTTTGAACTTTTGGCTGTGGCGTAAAGCTTTCATTTCCTACGGAGAATAAATATTCAACGTCGTAATAATATTGAAGAAGTACGCTTAAGACTCCATATATTTTACTGCCTTCTTTTGCCGCTGCTCTTTCTGCAACTTCTTTTTGAAACATACCAATTACAACGGGTACATATTCTTTCCATTCTAATACTTTAAACAAAATTTGTGTGGAAATATTATAGGGAAAATTCCCAATAACGGTAAACGGTTCATCAAAAGGACGATCTATTGTAAGAAAACTTTGATGAATAATGTTTCCTTTAAGAGAGGGAAATTGTTTCAAAAGGAATGTTACTTTTTCTTCATCTAACTCAACGGCTCTAAAGTTTATTCCTGGAATTTTAATTAAATATTTTGTAAGTGCACCTCCACCCGGGCCAACCTCGAGTAAATTTTTAAAACTATTTTTTTGCAGTTCTGCAATTATTCTTTGTACAACTTTTTCATCTTTTAAAAAATGCTGCCCAAGAGATTTCTTTAATGTGTGCATAACCCGTGAAATTACAGATAAGTTTTTGGGATATAAAAGTTAACTGGTTGATAAGTTTATTGGTAAATTCGTCAGTTAACCCGTCAACTTATCAACTTATAAATGATCCACGCTACTAAAGGCATTGTACTTCGCACCATAAAATACGGTGAAACATCGGTTATTGCAGCGATCTTCACAGAGCTCTTCGGTATTCAATCTTACATAGTGAACGGGGTACGTACTCAAAGTAAAAATTCAAAAGCGCATTTTTTTCAGTCATCGTCCATTCTTGAAATCCAGGTTTATCATAATGAATTAAAAAATTTACAACGCATAAAGGAACTGAAATGGAATTATCTGTATAAAAATATTTTAAGTGACGTTACCAAAAATTCGGTTGCACTTTATATGGTAGAACTTTTGCAAAAATGTCTTAAACAACCGGAAACCAATGCAGATCTTTTTCATTTTTGTGAAGATGCATTTATGCAGCTTGATATTGCCGAAAATGAAGTGGTTGCTAATTTTCCAATTTTTTTTGCAACACAACTGGCGCAGTTCTTTGGGTTGAGTATACAGGATAATTATTCTGATGAACGAAATTATTTTAATGTCAGCGAAGGGAATTTTACCAATAAATCTTTGGCAAATGATAATTTTTTAGAAACAGATGTAAGCTATCATTTCTCGCAATTATTAAAAGTTTTGCATCCGTCAGAACTGAAAGAAATAAAACTCAATAAAAATATTCGTAAAACCATTTTATCTGGTCTTGAAAATTATTACATGTTTCATATTGCAGATTTTGGCGCAATGAAAACACTTCCTGTACTACACGAATTATTAGGGTAATGTATTTTATAAGATTCTTTTAGCAACAGAGTTTGGAGTAAGCTTTTTATCAATAACATTTTCGATAATAACAACACCCGGTTGTTTACCCTTTTCAAAACTTCCTAATTCATTTTCCATTTGCAAAGCTTTTGCCCCATTTATTGTTGCCCATTGCAATAATGTTTCAATAGGAATATTGGATAAATTTTTTGAAATCGTTTTTAATTCTTCCAGTATATTGAGCTGGTGATTTGATGCAAGGCTATCCGTTCCGATTACAATATTGCATTCATTTTTCCAAAGCATTTCAACTGGAGGTAGTGTGTTTTCTATATAGAGATTTGCATTTGCGCAAACGCAAAAAGATACCAGTTGATCCTGAGTTTTTTCTTTATTTATATAATTTAAATCTTCCTGCTCTGTAAAAGTATTGTGTACCAAAATAACTGAAGATGCCTCTGAAAAATTTTTAAAATATGTTTGCAGGCTCCTCACTTTTTGAGGTTGGTAAAATGAATTATCAATCTTCATCATTTTATACATGTCCACTAAACTGCCTGTTCCTTTTAAAAAAAAATCGTCCTCATTTTGGGTTTCCTGGTTGTGAATACTTACCACATTTTGGGTAAAAAAGGGGGTAATTTTTCCCCACAGATTTTTAGAAACAGAATAAGGTGCATGAGGAATTAAAGATGCTTTTTGATTTTTTTGAATAAATTCATCGTAGTATAATTTGCTTTTTTCAAATCTGGTACCAGCAACCGCGGGATGCCAGCCACTTACCTCAATAAAATTATAATACCGAATCCTATTATCGTTTTTTTGCAAAAGAGAGAGAGTATTATTACAGATATCGCCAACTGCCACTATGCCACATTGCAACATTTCATCTTCTGCTATCTTAATAGAATCCAGGATTTCATTTTCATTAAAATGTCTTCCCGTAACCACTTTAAATACAAAATCTACAAGGCCTGTTTTTTCTGGAATTACGTTTTCTAAATGAGACAATTCCAGGTGGCAATGGGCATTTACAAAACCTGGCGAGAGAATACCCGTTATCTCTTCGATGCCCAATCCTGCTGCATTTTCGGCTATCACATCCAAAATAGTCCCTTCGGTATCAGTTACTAATACATGATTTGTACCCAATAACTCATTTCCTGTAAATAAATAATCTGCTTTAAATTTTCGATAACTCATGTAAAAAACTAATAAGTTAATTTTGCCTCCCGTAAATCAAAGATAACCTGCATTGCAGTTATAAATTCATATAAAAATGTTAGATAAACTCGAAGGTATAAAAGCACGGTTCGAAGAATTAGGTGTGGCGCTTTCTAATCCTGAAATTGTAAACGATAACCGGAAGTATAAGCAGTTAAGTAAAGAATACCGCAGCCTGGAAAAGATTGTAGATGTAAGGAACGAATATGCCAAAGTACTTGATGATATTGAGTTTAATAAAGAAATGATGAACAGTGACGATAGTGAAATGAAAGACCTTGCAAAACAAGAAATTGATGATTTACTTGCAAAAAAAGAGGAATATGAAAAGCAAATTAGAAATATGCTTATTCCTAAAGACCCACAGGATGAAAAAAATGCAATCCTGGAAATAAGAGCAGGTACAGGTGGGGATGAAGCATCACTATTTGCCGGCAACCTTATGAGAATGTATTTGAAATATTGTGAATCTAAAGGCTGGAAAACAACATTACTTAGCGAAAGCGAAGGAACAGTGGGAGGCTATAAAGAAGTGCAAATAGAAGTAACCGGGGACGACGTTTACGGCACATTAAAATTTGAAAGCGGCGTTCACCGGGTGCAACGTGTGCCGGATACAGAAGCTAGTGGCCGGGTGCATACAAGTGCTGCCACTGTGGCCGTTATGCCCGAGGCTGAAGAAGTTGATGTTGACTTAAAAGAAAGTGACGTGAAAATGGAAACATCCCGGAGTGGGGGTGCTGGGGGTCAAAATGTAAATAAAGTAGAAACTAAAGTGATGCTGACACATATTCCTACAGGAATTGTGATTATTTGCCAGACGGAGAGAAGCCAGCTGGGTAACCGGGAAAAAGCTATGCAAATGCTTCGTACCAAATTATACGAAGAAGAAGTACGCAGGCAGGAAGATGAAATTTCTCGCCATCGCAAAAGCCTCGTAAGCACGGGTGATCGTTCAGCCAAGATAAGAACCTACAACTATCCACAGGGGCGTGTTACAGACCATCGCATCGGGTTAACGGTTTATAACCTGGATAATGTACTAAATGGTGAGCTCCAGGAATTTATTGACGCACTTCAGTTCGCAGAAAATTCAGAAAAATTGGTACAGCAGAAATAAACGGTTTCAAAGTTAATTTTTCGTCAATTTCATCTAATCTGTTTCTATCAACGATGTCTTATAAATTTATTAACAAAAGTGGTCTTATCTTTGGCATGTGATTTGAAATATAATCAGCATAAAGTTTAAAAGTCAATTTTCTCATAAGCAGTTAGTTTTGGTAAACGGCCCCTGTTTCTACAGGGGCCTTTCTTTTTTTAGAAATATTTGTTAAGTAGTTACTATAAATTATACTTGATCGAATTTAGATAATCTTACATCTATCTTTGCAATCCAAAAGATGTCAATAACTTTCCTTGCTTCAAAAGCTGTTGATTATTTTATCATTTTGAGCTTTTATGAATAATAATACCCAGCAAATTTTTCAAACGAACAAGCCAACACGCTGGAAAAGCGTTAAATGGACAACCAGGGTACTCTTAATTATAGCGATTTTCTTTTTTGTGGTGCTCGGGATTGCATTATATAGTGGATCGCAGCCCAGTTTGCCAAATATGCAGGCAAAGGCCAAGGAGTATCAAACAACACTTGACCCAACAAATCCGCTCATTTTAAAAAATGCACAGAATAAAAAATATAAAGGCTTTAAGGATTTCTTAGTAAAAAAAATAAAATCAGATTCTTTAAAAAGAGCCAGGAACAAATCTGCATCAAAAGCTAATTCTCTTCCTGTTATAAGGGCTGCTTTTTATACTCCCTGGGCAGCAAATACTTCTCTTCCTGATTTGAAAAAAAATGCTGATAAACTTAATACCATTTTTCCCGAATGGTTTTTCATCGATACTCTTACCTACCGACTTCAAACAAGAATAGATAGTGCTGGTCTCGTTTTAATGAAGCAGAAACAATTACGTATTATGCCGATACTTTCCAACTTTAGATCTATAGCTAAAGGTTTCGATGGAAAGCTTCTCCATAAAATATTAAGTGATTCAGTATTGCAAAAAAATCTTATACAACAGATCGCCGATACTTTATCTGATTATCAATTAAGCGGTATTAATATAGATTTCGAGGAATTAGCGGAAACTACCAATGGCCCTCTTACTCAATTTCAGAAAAAGTTATATGAAAAATTGCATGGAAGAGGATTGCTTGTAAGTATGGATGTAGAACCCAAGAATAACGATTACGATTACCCGAAGTTATCAAACTATAATGATTATATTGTTTTAATGGCATATGATCAATCGAACAATTCTACCGGACCAGGTCCTATTAGCAGTCAAAAATGGATTGAAGATGCCGTATCATGGACGGCTGAGCGCATTGATCCTTCCAAAATAATTTTAGGCATTGGTGGTTTTGGGTATGATTGGGCAAATGGAAAATACGAACAGAATTATACTTATAACGATGTAATTAATAAAGCAAAAGCAATTAATGCTAAAATTATTTATGATAATGATTCCTACAATCTTCATTTTAGCTACGATTCAGACGAAACCGATACAAGTGGCAATGTTGATAAGACTTCCCACGAAGTTTGGTTCACTGATGCGGCTACAATCTTCAATATACTTCGCTTTAGCGATGAATTTCCAACGGCGGGCACTGTATTGTGGCGCCTTGGAAGCGAGGATCAGCGAATGTGGAAATATTATAACCGTGAATTGAGCAATGCCTCGCTGCAACAACAGCCGTTTAATTTCGATTCTCTTGCCACCATTCCAATTCCAAACGACAATGTTGGTTTCGAAGGTGAAGGTGAGGTGCTTGACATTATGTATTCGCCACAGCCCGGAAAAATTAATTTAGAAATTGATAGCACTGAGGAACTGATTGCAGAACAAAATTATCTTCAGCTCCCATCAGGATATGTTATAAGAAAATTTGCAGAAGATACAACGGTGGGAAAAGGCCACAAGCTTATCCTCACTTTTGATGATGGTCCCAGTGAAGAATGGACTCCAAAAATTCTGGATGTATTAGAACGTGAAAAAGTCCCTGCAGCTTTTTTTATTGTGGGTATAAACGCCGAACAAAATATTCCAATTTTAAAACGCGAATTTAAAGATGGCTTTGAAATAGGTAATCACACGTTTACCCATCATAATATAGCGGACATGAGCCTGCAAAGAGCTGACCTTGAAATGAAGCTCACCCGCCTTCTTATTGAAAGTATAACGGGACACTCTACTATTTTGTTCAGGGCTCCTTACAATGCTGACTCCGAGCCGCAGACTTACGAGGAACTCGCCCCAATTGAAAGAAGCAGGAGTGAAAATTATTTAACCGTTAATGAAAGTATTGATCCTAACGATTGGGCTGTTGGCGTAAGTGCAGATAGTATTGTTCAGAGAGTAATAAACCAGGTGCAGCAAGGCAATGCAAGTATTATTTTATTACATGATGCTGGTGGCGAAACCCGGCAAGCCACTGTTGACGCACTTCCCAGGATAATTGATTACTTCAAAAAGCAAGGATATCAATTTACCTCCGTTGCCGATCTTATGGGTAAAACCAAAGATGAAGTAATGCCAAAAGTGGCATCTTCCCACGACGGATGGACAAGAAAATTTAATTTCTTTCTTGCAGAAAGCGGTTACTGGAGCGGCCATATTTTATTTTCACTTTTCGTTATTGGAATTATTCTGTCAGTAGCGCGAATTATTCTTATGGCTGTATTGGCGAGCATTCAAAAAAGAAAAGATTCTAAATCAAATGAAATTTCTCCCTTACTTACTGTAGATAAAAATAAATGGCCGTTGGTGAGTGTTATTATCCCTGCTTATAATGAAGAAGTAAATGCAATCCGTACAGTAAACAGTCTGCTGGCACAGGACTATCCACAGCTCGAAATTATTTTTGTAGATGATGGGAGCAAAGATGATACCTACTCAAAAGTAGCTGAACATTTTATTACAACCCCTAACGTTCAGGTCTATACGAAATCAAATGGCGGTAAAGCCTCTGCATTAAATTTTGGAATACAAAAATCTAATACTGATTTTGTGGTATGCATAGACGCAGATACGCAACTTAAAACAGATGCCGTTACAGAGCTAATGAAAAAATTTGATAATGAAAATGTTGCGGCTGTTGCAGGTAATGTGAAAGTGGGCAACCAGGTAAATATGATCACACGCTGGCAGAGTATTGAATATGTGACTTCACAAAATTTTGATCGCAGGGCTTTTGATCTTTTAAATTGCATAACGGTAGTTCCCGGTGCTATCGGAGCTTTCCGCAAAGATGCTATTTTAGTATCCGGTGGCTTTACCACTGATACACTCGCTGAAGATTGTGACCTTACTATGCGGCTCCTTCGTAATGGGTATATTATAAGAAATTGTACTTCTGCAATTTCTTATACCGAAGCACCTGAAACATTCAGGCAATTTTTAAAACAAAGATTCAGATGGAGCTTTGGAGTTATGCAATGTTTCTGGAAACACCGCGATACCATATTCAATCCGAAGTATAAAAATTTTGGAATGGTTGCCATGCCTAATATTTTAATTTATCAAATGATATTGCCAATCCTTGCTCCTCTTGCAGATATTATTTTGGTTCTTAGCTTAATTGCAGCTTCTTTCGGGGTAATTGTTGCAAGTGTTCCGCACATTATTCTATACTATATTATTTTTTCATTCATTGATATAGCAGGAGCGGCGCTGGCTTTTGCTTTTGAAAAGGAAAATCATCTGAAACTTGTTTGGATGCTCCCACAACGGTTAATTTACCGCCAGTTAATGTATTATATTCTTATAAAATCTTTTAATAAAGCTATTAAGGGAGAAATGCAAGGTTGGGGTGCATTGAAACGTACGGGGAGTGTAAAAGATGTTGCAATCATAAAATAATTATTCGCGAATTGCTTCATTTAAAAAATTATATTTTATTAAAATCGATAAACAATCTAGTGATCGTTTTGTAATATTAGCTGTACATTAACTTTATAACTATTCATTTATTTCCTGGTTTATGAGTTTTCAAAACAAAACAATATTTATTACCGGTGCTTCCCGTGGCATTGGAAAGTCAATCGCATTAAGGCTTGCAAGGGAAGGAGCCAACATTGTAATTGCAGCTAAATCCATTGAAGAAAATCCAAAACTTGGAGGAACTATTTTTAGCGCTGCGGAAGAAGTAGTAGCAGAAGGTGGAAAGGCCCTGGCAATACAATGTGATATTCGCTTTGAAGAACAGATTCAAAATGCAGTTGAAAAAGCCGCTGAAACCTTTGGAGGAATTGACGTATTAATTAATAATGCTTCAGCCATTTCCTTAACAAAAACTGAGCAGATGGAGCCAAAAGCTTTTGGCTTAATGCACGATATTAATGTAAAAGGAACTTTTTTTATAAGTAAGGCGTGCATCCCATACTTAAAAAAAGGCACCAATGCGCACATTTTAAATCTTTCACCGCCGATAAATCTTGATAAAAAATGGTTTACTAACCACCTGGCCTACACGATGAGTAAATACAATATGACGATGATTGCTGTGGGCCTTTCCGGCGAGCTAAAAAAATATAATATAGCTGCTAATACACTATGGCCAAAAACAACCATTGCAACAGCCGCCGTTCGTAATTTATTAGGCGGAGAAATGCTTATAAAAATGAGCCGCACGCCCGAGATAATTGCTGACGCTGCATTTTACATTCTAAGTAAATCTTCAACTGAATGCACCGGAAATTGTTTTATAGATGAAGAGGTATTGGCAAATGAAGGAATTACCGATTTAGAAAAATATGCGATAGAACCGGGCGGAAAACTCTACACCGATTTATTCTTATAGTAACTACGATGAAGTAATTTTTAGCAACTGTTGTAAAGCCACGCCCATCTTTTCAAAAATATTTTCAAACTCTGGTAAGGTATTGCCATTATAAATTATAAAAACCACCAGGTTTTTTTGATTCTCTTGCAAATGTTTTTGTAGCAATTCCTTTTGTAAACGGTAGGCTTCTCTCATCATTCTTTTTATCCTGTTCCTTTGAACTGCTTTCTTAAAATTTTTGCTGCTTACTGAAAACGCCGCCTGCAGATGCGATAAATTATTGCCGGGCTGCGTATAAATTATCCTTAGCGGAAAATGAGAAAATGATTTCCCTTCCGTAAAAATATGCTGAATTACTTTCCGGCTTTTTAGCTTTTCATCCCTTTTAAATGTAAGTCTGGGCAGAATAATTAAATTTTAATAAAATGAAAGAATTACTGGCTTTGCTAAAATAAAAAAATAGCCCCGCAAAGAGGCTATTCATAAAAATATTTTCGTTTAATTTATTTTTTACTTCCGTGTTCATCCGAAACTGTAAGCTTATGGCGCCCTTTTTTTCTGCGGCTGGCCAATACTTTACGTCCGTTTGCTGTTGACATGCGCTCTCTAAAGCCATGAACACTTTTACGGCGGCGCTTATGCGGCTGATATGTACGTTTTTTTCCTGGCATTTTTATTTTGTTTTTCCTTTAATAAATTTGTTCCAATTCCCAGCCGGGCACCATCCCTGCTGTTTGTGAAAGGGCTGCAAAAGTAAGAAAGTATTTTAGATTTTAAAGCCCTGGTTTCATATTTTTTAAATGGCTTAAGAAATCAGTTCCACATGATTTGAATTCACCGGCTTGCCAAAAAATATAGCGGAATGTTTATCAAAGTCTTTGACTGAATCGGTTGTATAGAATTGAATTTGGCCATTTTTACTACATCTTTCTTCAATTTCGGGGTGGCGCAATAAATAATTTTCCAAACTTGCTGCTACAATTTCTCCCTGCGAAATCAATTGAACATTTGGTGGAATGTATTTCTTTATCTTGTCAACCAGTAAAGGATAATGCGTGCATGCAAGCAAAATAGTGTCTATTTCAGCAGATTGAATCAAAAGTTCTTCAGTGTCCTTTTTAATAAAATAATCTGCACCGGGTGAGGCATATTCATTGTTTTCTACCAGGGGAACCCAAAGCGGGCAGGCATGCTGATAAACTTTTATTTCAGGAAAGAACTTTTCTATTTCAAGCGGATAAGACATGGATTCCACCGTACCATTGGTTCCAAGAATCCCAACCCGGTTTGTTTCAGTATAATCCCCTATTATTTCTGCACTGGGCCTGATGACTCCCAGTACCCGTTTGCTATCATCCAGTTTTGGCAGATCATTCTGTTGAATTGTTCTTAGCGCTTTTGCTGACGCGGTATTGCATGCAAGAATTATTAAGGGACAGCCTTTTTTAAATAACCACTTAACAGATTGCAGCGTGTATTCGTACACGGTATCGAAAGATCGGTTGCCATATGGAGCCCGTGCATTATCACCAAAATAGATATAATCAAAAGCTGGTAGTTTTTCAACTATTGCTTTAAGAACTGTTAATCCTCCGTAACCCGAGTCGAAAACACCAATAGGCGATATATTGCTCATTGTACAAAAATAAACAAGCCATCCTGTTCAATGGATGGCTTGCAAAAATTATTCAATTATTTTATTTTTTGGGGAGCCCCGGATTTCCCGCCGCCGGTTCTTTTAAACCAAGTTTCTTTCTCACTAAGGGACCAATGTCACTACTTGGGGGCATATAAATTAAAGCTTCTCTTGGAAAGATGTAAGTATATCCATTTTCTTTGGCAACTTCTTCAATAGCAACTTGTAATTTCTTTTGTATAGGTAAAGAAAGTTCCTGGCGTTTCTGTTCAAATTGGTTCTGAATTTTTTGATCCATACCACTTATATCAGCCACCTGCTTTTGAAGATCGGTTCTCTTCACTTCTTTTAAGCTGGGACTCATAGTAGCGGAATCTTTATAAAATTTTTGAACGGCCTCTTGTAAGGCGTTCTTCTGGTCATCTGCATTTTTATAAAGTGATTGCTGGTATTCGTCCAGTTGTGTTTGAACGGTTGCTGCCTCAGGCATTAATTGTATAATTTCATCAGCACTTATATAACCAATTTTTTGAGCATTTACAATATTGGAAAATCCAAATAGTCCTACTGAAATTAAAACGACTGTAACGAACTTTTTCATTTTTGTGTTTAATATTTGTTTTTAATAAAGTGTTTAAAATTGTAAATTAAGATGCACCATTATGGTGCTTTCGCTTTTATTTAACACCCAACTCTCTTAGAACATCATCGCTCTTGTCAAGTTTTGGGTCGGCAAATATAACGGTAATTCCTTCACTTTTGTCCAAAATAAAATCATATAATTTTGAGACTGCCAGTTTTTGAACTGCGTTGTAAACTCTGTCCTGTATTGGTTTTATTAATTCCTGGCGTTTTTTAAAGATATCACCTTCATATCCAAATCTTTTTCTTTGAAGATCCTTAAGGTCTTTATCTGCATTAAATAACTGATCTTCTCTTTTTTTCTTAAGATCATCACTCAGCATTACCTTTTCTGCATCATAATCTTTATACATTTTATCAAGCGCTGCTGATTTTTGATCTATTTCCTGTTGCCATTGCGCACTAAACTGATCTAACTTTTCCTGGGCAGCCTTGTACTCAGGCAGTTTTTCAAGAATATATTTTGAATCAATAACTGCATAACGTTGAGCGGATAGGCCAGCACTGAATACCAGGCATGATATAAATATGATTAATATTTTTTTCATAACTAATAATTTAATGAATGTATTATTCAGGCTCCTGGCCCAGCATAAATGTAAACTTAGCAGCTCCTTTTAATCCTGTGGTAGAATTTAGCCTGTCTAAACCTATACCATAATCAAACCCAAGTAAACCAAACATGGGCAAAAAGAAACGCATACCAACGCCCACTGATCTGCGTAATTTAAAAGGATTGTAATCTTTAAAACTATACCATCCGTTTGCTGCTTCAAAAAAAGCTTCTCCAAAAATAGTACTGCTTGCACTCGTACTAAAAGGATACCTCATCTCCAGCGTATATTTATTAAAAATAGTGAAAAAGTTACTTGCTGTACTAATATCAGGATTAACCTTTGGATCAGAATTATCATAAACTGGGTATCCCCTGTGTGCAATAATATCGTACCCGAGCAGCCCGTAATTATTACTTAAGCCCGCATCTCCCAATTGAAATCTTTCGAATGGTGAAGTAATTGTTTTATTAGTATAACGACCAAGGAAACCATATTTAGCCGCAGCTTTCAAAATAAATTGCTTGTTTTTATCTGGTCCCCTGCCTTTTCCAATCGGGACATACCACTCTGCGTTAAAACGCTCTTTATGAAATTCCACCAGTTTGTATTGATCTGCTTTTGCCTGGTTTTGATAAAACTCTGCGCTATGAAAGAAAGAATATGGTGGTGTAAACTGTCCGCTCAATACAAAATTAGAACCACTGGTTGGGAAGATTGGATTAGGGCCTGCAGAGTTACGGGCTAAAGTTATTTTCAAACTGAAATTGTTGGAAATTCCGTTCGTTAACCCAGGGAAAATATTATAATTCTTAAGCTTGTAACGTTGATAGTCTAGCTGATAAACAAGAGAAAAATAATCGTCTGGCCATTTCAATTGTTTACCAAGCGCCACGCTAAACCCAGTTGTTTTAATAAAAGAAGAATCGCCATAAGAACGATCATAATAGCCTGTAAGCGGGTTATATGCATTTGCGTATTTGGTATCGTAGTAACTTATGGTAAAGGAGTTTCTCTTTTTACCACCAAGCCATGGTTCAGTAAATGAAAAATTATAAGAGCGGAATTGCTTTCCATTACTCTGGCCTCTTAAGCTTAATTTTTGTCCGTCGCCACTTGGTAAAGGATCCCAGCTCTTTTTATTAAATATATTATAAATAGAAAAGTTATTAAAGGTTACGCCTAACGTTCCTGTTAATCCAATTCCACCACCAAATCCTGCGGAAAGTTCTAACTGGTCAGAAGATTTTTCTTCAAGACCCCAGTTTATATCCACTGTTCCTTCTTCCGTATTAGGTACAATACCCGGATTAATTTTTTCAGGATTAAAATAACCAAGTTGCGATAGTTCCCTTTGTGTCCTTATAATAAGCTCGCGGCTGAATTTATCGCCAGGAACTGTGCGGAGTTCGCGGCGTATAACGTAATCCTTGGTTTTATCATTCCCGGTAATAGTTACTTTGCCTATTGTTGCCTGTGGTCCTTCTACAATGCGTATTTCGTGGTCAATGGTATCATTATAAACGGCTGTCTCTACAGGATCTATTCTAAAAAACAAATAACCATCATCCTGGTAAAGACTACTGATGTCACCACCCTCTGCCGATGGCTCTTTTCCTAATTTCTTATTTAGTGTTTCCGCATTATAAATATCTCCCTTTTTTATTCCGAGTAAAAGGCTTAATAATGAATCTGAATACTTTGTGTTTCCTTTCCATGTTATGTTTCCAAAATAATACCGGTGACCTTCTTTAAGTTTTATTGCAACATCAAGATCCCCATGATCATTGTAAGTGGTATCACCTTCAATAATAGCATCCCTAAAACCTAATGAATTGTAATAATCTAAAACGTGCCCTTTATCTTCCAGGTATTTCTTTTCATTAAACTTTGCAGAGCTTAATTTAAAACGGAAGTATGGATCGAGCACTTCCTTTGTTTTGGAAGGAATTAAATAACCATTAGTACGCAAATACCCATTAAAAGAAATTCTATTGGTTTTGCCAGAATCAAAAACATTACCTACCGATGTTGGAAACAAGGTAAACCTGCTCATTTCCTTAGTGCCTTTCATTTGTTTTTTCAGCCGGAGCGCACTTACAGATTCGTTGCCAGCAAAGTAGATATCTTTGATGTGAACCTTTGCATTCTTGTTAACTACAAATACAATATTTACTGCATTTGCATTCTTAGGATCTTTCGTTTCATTCACTTTTACATCTACGTTTCTAAATCCTTTATCTACATAAAATTTCTTTATAACTGTGGCTGCAGTTGTCTTAAGGTTTTCAGTAACACGGGTTACTTTCCCTTTTGCAAGCCCAAGTTTTGGGGTTAGATCGTCAGCTTCGCTTTTACTTACTCCTTTAAATTTAAAATTCGTAAGGCTCGGCCTGTCAGTTATATTTATCTCAACGGATAACTTATCACCTACAAGGTTGGTAAAATAAATTTGTACATCCGACACAAGATTTTGCTTCCACAAATTGGAAATTGCCCTGGAAAAATTATCGCCACCCGGTATTTTTACTTTATCGCCAACAGCCAAGCCAGAAATAGAAATAATAAGGTTTGGATCAAAGGAGGTTCCCGTTACTTTAATATCAGATATCACATATTCCTTAGGTGTTTTTGCGTTGAAAATATTTTCAAGCGGTACATTTACTGAAGTAGGAACAGAATCATTAGCAACCTGTGCAGTGACATTTGTTTTGGCAGTAATAGCTACAACTACTAAGAATAAAATCTTGTAGATTTTAGGCATCAAATCTTTTTTTATAAGGCGGCAAGATAAAATCAATTAATTAAAAGTATTTGTTAAATCCCCCATATTATAAGGGGTTGAGGATGATTAAAAAAATAGGTAAATGAATAGATGAAATATTAAAGTTGTTCGCTTGTTTTACCAAATCGCCTTTCCCGGTTCTGGAAACTGAATATTGCTTCATATAAATTTTCCTTTCTAAAGTCCGGCCAAAGCGTATCGGTAAAATACAATTCACTATAGGCAAGTTGATATAATAAAAAATTGCTGATACGAAATTCTCCGCTTGTTCTGATCATCAGTTCAGGATCCGGAAAGTCAGCCGTACATAAATGTTGATTAAAAACATCATGATTTATATCTCCAGGCTCAAGCATATTATTTTTAACTTCAACAGCAATATTTTTTACAGCTTCAATAATTTCCCAACGGCTGCTGTAGCTTAAGGCCATTATGAGGTTGAGGCCTGTATTATTTTTTGTAGCATCACATGCTTCTTCAAGTTCGTTTCTTGCGGCCGCGGGCAACATTTTTATATTGCCAATAACATGCAATTTGATATTATTTTTATTAAGTGTGGATACCTCCTGTTTTATAGTTTGAACTAAGAGTTCCATTAGACCAGTCACTTCGTCTTGCGGCCTGTCCCAGTTTTCGGTACTAAACGCATAAAGCGTAAGATACCCAATGCCTAACTCAGCGCATCCCTCAACAATGTTTCTAACACTTTCTACTCCGCTATAATGGCCGAATAACCTTTCCTGTCCTTTTTCTTTTGCCCATCTTCCATTTCCATCCATAATTATGGCAATGTGCCTTGGCAGCTTTTCAACATCTAATTTTTCTTTCAGGCTCATATTGTTTTAAAATAACCAAGTCAGGCGAAAGGGGGCCTGACTTGGGTGGCAAAAATAAGGAAATAGTTCAAACCTCAGAGTAGTTAATCTTTCTTATTTCATTTATATGATGTGTTTATAAATGCCGATAAATACAAATAAGAAAAGATTTTTCACACTGAAGAACCTTCGAGAATTTTTAAGGAATAAAGCGATTAACAAATCAGCGTGCGGTAGGGCAGCGATAAGAAGTTAAATTAAAAGAGATACCAATCTCTGCGATTGCATATTGGTCTTTTTGTTTGCTAAATCCACGTTGCCGGCCTTCAACTCCAATAGGAGTACCGAGTTCATAAGACCTGTCCTGGAGCTGCGCAGCAACAGACGATATCGGAAATTTATCAATACCTACGTACGTTGTACTAACATCATCAATATAATCTGTTGTTGTAAAACGGTGGGCAATTTCGAAAGAAATATTTACTTTATCAGTTACAGCATATTTAACACCAAAGCCAATCGGGATACAAACTGCCATAGTTCCATAAGCTTTCCTTCCTTTATAAAAAGTTTCACCTTCTGTATTTAATGGCCGTAAATAATATTTTTGGCCGGCCAGGTAAGCATAGGGATCATAGCTAAATACGCCCACTCCCACTGTAGCGTACGGAGTAAAACTATGTTGCGGGTCTGAAGGAACAAATTTGAAAAAATTAAAATCTCCCCTTAAAGCAATTTCAAAAATATTGGTATTAAAACTAAGATTTCTGCGGCGCTGGTATTCATTTTGGCTATATTGATCGCTGTACCCAAGTTTGGCAAAATGTGCAGTTAATCGAATACCTGCATAATTATTTAATTGCTTTCTAAAAAAACCACCTAACGCAATTTTAGGTCGGTTAATTGCTGCCCGGTTATTGAGATCTCCAAAATAATGTGCGGCGCCTACCGTTATGCCATATTCCCCTTCCTGAACAATTTCATATTGTGCGCTCACTTTAGTCTGAAACAAAGTAATAATTACGAGGGTTACCAAAAAATTTTTCATAACGGGTGCCAAATAATTGTATTAAACATAGTTGCTAAAACGAAGAAACACTCTTTTCATTACATACACAAGTTAAAAATTTGCCATTAATTTCTTTTATCAAGCCCCCACGATAATTTGTTGCGCAATGTTTGCAAAAAATTATTTTCGTTAAGGCGTACCAGGTTTATATTAAAAGTTTCTTTGCGTATTGCCAGCAATACTTCTTTTGTAACTATTTCACGCCGGCTATCCAGTGTACACAAAAACCCATCGGTTCGTCCTTCTACTTCAAAAGAAAGAACTGTATTATCAGGAACAACGAGTGGCCTTATATTTAAATTGTGTGGCGAAACCGGGGTTATAACAAAACTCGCAGACTCTGGAAAAACCACAGGTCCGTTACAACTTAATGAATATCCCGTGGAACCTGTGGGCGTAGATACAATGAGGCCATCGGCCCAATACGTATTTAAAAATTCACCATTTAAGTAGGTATGAATTTTAATCATAGGCGAGGTATCTTTCTTATGAATTGTAAATTCATTTAGCGCATACGCTACACCGTTAAATAACGGCATATTTGCGTCCAGGTGAAGCAATGTTCTTTTATCGTTCATAAAAGTACGTTGTACTAATGCCTTTACCGCAATATGTAATTCATCTTTACCAATGCTTGCCAGGAAACCAAGGCGTCCGTAATTTATTCCCAAAACGGGAATGCCTTTATCTCCAACAAATGTTATTGCGTCCAATAAAGTGCCATCTCCTCCAAGACTTATGAGAAAGTCAATGTCTTCAAGATCTTCCGGACAATTAAATGTTGAATATTTATTGGATATATCAATTGAAGAATAAAACTGGTTAAAAAAATTCTGGAATACAACAGGTTCAATTTTATAATAAGCTAACTCCGCAAGTAGTAATTTAAGGCCTTCCTGCTGTCTGGCCTCTAATCCACGACTATAAATTGCTATCCTCATGTTTTTTACCAAAATTCTTGTACGTAACCTGTTAAATGATAAACTACCTATGTAAAAATAAACCCTTTTGATTTAACCGTTTTAACTGTATTTGAAGCTTAGGATAATTGGCAGCAATTTAGATTGGCAACACCTTGCTCTACGCAGGGTTACAGTAAATTATAATTTATAATTGATGGAAGTAATTGATTCTTTATATGTCAAGATAATTCATAAGGTGCCGGTAATTGTTGTCAATTTCATTTTCAAACAATTGTTCACCGGAGTAGTAAGAGATTGTATATTCATATCTCTCAAAAGCTGCAATAATCACAGAAATTTCCTTTTTATTAAGGTGAATAGTAATTTGTATTAAAGAAGTATCAGGTTTAATGGTAATATTTAAATGAAGAATTACTGCGCCATCACTTTCAACAATCCTGCTTATTTCAGAAATTGAAAAATTACTGCGTTCCATTTCGAGTACAATAACAGCACCCGGTTCGTTTGCCCCGGAAAAATTTCCTAAGGCAGCGAGTAATTGCTGTCCCGCAATAGTTCCTACAAACTCGTTGGTTTCAGTAACCACAGGAATTACATTTGTATGGTATTGATTGCTTATTGTAACCGCATCTAAAAAATGCTTATTAGAATTAACTGATGCTGGGATAAAATCATTTTGAAAAAACTCAATTGGAATTTTTTTATTTTCTTCATCCAATAAATCATCTTCGCTAATCATCCCAAGGTATTTTTCTTCGGATACGACAGGTAAGTGAGTCATTTTAAAATCACTCATTAACTGCAAAGCTTTTGAAACCGTGTCAGTCAATTGCAATTGTGGCAAAATAGTATTAATGAGCTCTTGCGCTAACATGATATTGACTTCATTAAAATGTCAGAAAATAAAGATCGATATTATACAGACAAAAAAAACTAGTGAACTGTTGCAGCAGGCACCTTTAATTTTGAAATAAATCCACTTAGTATTTTGTTAAACTCATCAGGAACTTCCATCATGGGTGCATGCCCGCATTTATCAATAAAATGAAGCTCACTGTTTGGAATTAGCTTGTGAAATTCCTTGGCAACAAATGGTGGAGTAATAGTATCATTATTCCCCCAAATTAAACAGGTTGGCTGTTTTATCTGGCTTATTTCTTCGCCAAGATTATTGCGAATGGCAGACTTAGCCAATGAAATTATTTTAATAACTTTAATCCTGTTGTTGGTTATTTCAAAACATTCGTTCACCAATTCTTCAGTTGCCATTGCGGGATCATAAAAAGTAAGCTGTGTTTTTTTCCTGATATATTCTTTGTCTCCGCGCTTCGGATAACTATCGCCCATGCCGTTCTCAAAAAGGCCTGAACTCCCGGTAAGAATAAGCGACTTTATACGCTCCGGATGTTTTAAAATATAAACAAGCGCTACGTGGCCTCCTAATGAATTACCTAACAGGTGAATTTTGTTATAATCGCGGGTCTCAATAAATTTATAAACAAATTTTTGAAGGCCACCAACAGTAGTATGCAATAAATCAAGCTCAAAAAGGGGAAGCATTGGTACAATAACCTTATTGGTCTTTCTGAAATATTCAATGAGATGTTCAAAATTGCTCAAAGCCCCAAAAAGCCCATGTAATAAGACAAGAGGTTCACCTTCTCCCTCTTCAATAAATTTAAACTTACCGTCTTGTTGAATATTATATTCCATTGATGCGCTCTGGCGAATTTGTGGTTTTACATGCAGCTATATAATGCTAAAATAAATGTTTCTATGCAAAAAAATAACGAAATAATATTTGAACATCATTTAATTAGGCAGATTTTTGTACCAGGCTTCCAAAAAAACTTTCTAATTGCAAGAACATATCCTTAAAAAAAGGTATGATCCTGCCAAGATTATTAATCACTTTTGGTCCCCAGGGAGATACATATTTATAAACAAAAGAACTCTCAATTACATCTGGTTTTAACACCAAAATCTTTTCAGCAAAAAATAATATTACACTAAATATTATTGTATAAATGATAATAAAAAGAACCATGCCTCCTAACCGGTCCAACCACCCCAACATCGCAAGGTCAATAGTTTTTTTTATTAGCCTTGCGCCTAAACTTACCAGTAAAATTACCACAATAAAAACTAAAAGGAACGAAATGAAGGGTAACCATTTGGTAGCTGATGTAACATTTTTACTTAAGTATTCGGCAACAACTGCGGAAAGTTTTAACGCCGCAGCAAGCCCTATTATAAAAGCCAGCAAAGAAAAAATACCTACTATAAATCCTTTACTTAGCCCTTTAAATATAGCAACAATCATTACCAATATAAATGCAACATCGATTACCATAAAATCATTTTCATTTATAAAGTATGATGTTACGAACTAAAGAATTCAGCGGGGCAACGCAATTAAAATTACTTTGAGGCAAGAATTTCTTTTACAATAGCTGCAATGGTTTTTCCATCTGCTTTACCGCCAAGTTGCTTATTGGCCATGCCCATTACTTTACCCATATCGGCTTGTGAAGTTGCGCCGGTTTCTTTTATAATAGTAGCAATAACTTCCCGCAATTCTTCCTCGCTCATTTGCTTTGGCAAAAATTTTTCTATTACTTCAATTTCTTCTTTTTCTTTTTCAGCAAGATCCTCGCGGTTTTGCTTGTCATAAATTTCTAAAGATTCTTTCCGTTGCTTCACTAACTTCTGAAGCAATTTTATTTCATCGTCATTTTTAATCTCACCGCTAAATCCTTCTGAAGTTTTAAGGTTAATAATTGCAGCCTTAATTGCACGCAAAGACCTCAAGGATTTTTCATCCTTTGCAAGCATTGCACTTTTTAAGTCGGCCATTACTTTTTCTTCTAAACTCATTTTAGATTCAATTTAAAATTTAATAAATAATGTTTCCTTTTGTAACTACACGAATGATATTTTTTTATTTATTCTTTTCCTTTTCCAGCTCAATAAATTTTTTATGAAATTCAAGGGCAAAAGTCTTCATGTCATTGCTTAACACATCATATTTAGTGGCTCTTTGAAAAGTTTCGGCCATAGTTGTGAATACCTGGAAATAAAAATCAGCCATTTCATCCACCATCATATCTTTTGTCCAAAGATCAATGCGCAATGCAGATTTATCAATAGCATCCCAAAAGGCTATGAACATTGCTTTTGCTTTTTGAGGAGTATCAGCAGTGCTTCCACTGGCAGTCCATGTTATTTGTTGAGGAACTTTTTCGGCGTCCAACTGAACGGTGATATTTATATTTGATTCTGTCATAAAGGGTGCAAATTAATACTATTGAAGGGTTCAATAAAAATGATATTAATAAAATAGTTTGAAAATTTTTCTATGAAATAATTTTTTGAACATTTTTCCAAATGAGGTCTGATGTGATTTCCCAGCTAAATTTTTCCGCCCGAACTTTTCCTTTTTCAATCAATTCTTTTTTTAAATTTTCATCTTTAAATAGCAACATCATTTTTACAGCAATCTCTTTAAAATTTTTTGTATCGGCATACAACGCAGCGTCACCGCATATTTCAGACAAAGCACCGGTTGAAGAAGCGATAACAGGAACACCGCTTTTCATTGCTTCCAATGGTTGTGTTGCAAAGCTCTCATAGAGCGAAGGTTGTACCAAAGCATAAGCCGCCGCAGTTGTTTTCGCAAGTTCTCCAGTAGGCAGGTCTTTCAAAATTTTTACATCATTCTTAAATTTAAATAAACGCACGCTTTCAAAAAATTCCTCGTATTTCCATCCCCGCTTTCCTGCAATTAATAGTTGCATGCTACTTTTCTGTCTTTTTTTAAATGCTGAAAATGCTTTCAATAAATTAAGCAGATTTTTATCAGAACCAATTTCTCCTGTATAAACAAAATATTCATTCCCGTCGGTATATTTAGCCTTCACTTGTTCCCTTTCTTCGTAACTAATTTCTTTAAAATTTTCATTGATCCCTTCATACACAACTTCTATTTTATCAGCAGTTGTTTTGTATTGCATAATCAAATCGGTTTTGCAAAATTCTGAGACAGTAATAACCGTTTTAGATTTTTTTATACTTCGTCGTAAAAATGTTTTATAAAATAATAAATCATCTTTTTTTACAGATGATGCCTGGTGAATAAATGCAAGCTCATTAATGAAGACACATTGATGCACGTTGGTGAAAAGTGAAGCAATTCCATCGTAACTGATTAAAACATCAGCCTTGTATTTTCTTAATACTGCAGGAATTTTAATATTATACCATAAATAACGAAGGGCCGCACTTTTCTTTTGCATACCGATAGCTACATTGATTACTTTTTTAGAAGGTGTTAACCGATCATTTAATGCATTCTCGGAAATTAAAACAAACCTATGCTCAGGATGCAGCTTTATAATTCTGCCGACGGTTTCAAAAGCAAAATTTTCGTTTTCTTCTAATTCGTTTTTCCCGGTAACTTTTATATTAATTGCAATAACCATTGAGGAGGTAATATTTTATAGACTACCGATAAGGTTAAATGATGAAATCATTAGGAGAGCCCTGGAGAACATTATCTTAATACTTTAAGCTTTACCGTTTCTATACGTGTTTCGCTAACACTTAAAATATCAAACTGGTAATCGTCGATTATTATACGGTCTTTCTGCCGCGGAATAGATTCGTGTTGACTGATAATATAACCAGAGAGCGTTTCAGTTTCTTCATTTTTCCGGAACTCCATTTTATACTTTTCAATGAGGTAATCTAGTTCCAGCCGGCCACTCAAAATATATTCGTTTGCCGAAATCTGTTTATCAACAAATTCTTCATTAACATCATACTCGTCCCTGATGTCGCCAAAAATCTCTTCCAGCAAATCTTCCATTGTTACAATGCCTGCAGTGCCGCCAAACTCATCGATTACCCATGCAATACTTTTACGCTCTTTACTGAATTTATCAATAAGATCAGTGGCGCTCATACTCTCAGGAATGGTTGGTATTGGAAGTAACACCGATCTGAGGCTTTGAGGATTTCTAAACATGTCAAGCTGGTGAATATAACCCTGTATGTTGTCAATATTACCCTCGTACACAACCAGCTTGCTCAGCTTGGTTTCTATAAAACGAGCCTTTACTTCTGGAAGTGAAACATTAATATTAATTGATTCAATTTCTTTTCGCGGAATAAGACATTCTCTTACTTTTATATCTGATAACGACAAAACATTTTCGAATAATTCATTATTCATTTCTTCATTATCGTCCGTATCGTTCATCTTACTCTGCTGAATAAAATGTTCCAGGTCAATTTTAGTAAACGCGTCGTTCTTATTCTTGAGCTTTACATTAAAAATATATTTAAGCATCCACTCGGCAACATTTACAAAATAGGAAGCAACCCATGCAAACATCGAGTAAAAAAACTTTACAATAAACGTGATAATGCTACTGCCTGTTACCTCGTTATTTGTCGCACGAAAAAATGCTTTAAAAATAAACTCAACAAATAATAGCAATATGGTTGAGATAATTGTTTCAGCAGTCAGCTTTATAAAAGGGTTTTCAATACCCCAGTATTTCCATACACTGTTTAGTATGTTACTCCAGAGTAGACCATATATTACTGTTAAAATATTTAATGCTATAAGAGTAGTACCTATAAAACGGGTAGGGTTTTCCATAAATCCTGCCCATGTTCTGCCAGGATAGCTTCCTTGTTTTTTTCTTAATTCAATTGATAGCTTGCTTACAGAAACAAAGGCAATTTCTATTCCCGCAAAAAAACCGATAAGAATTAAAGATGCTGCAATAGCAATCAACGTTATCCAGTCCATATAACAAAAATATAAAAATGAAAACGAACCCTTGTTATAAATTACTCTTTCTCCAAAAATGTTGAAACTATATTTTCAGCTTCTAAACAGGCAGTTGTAAAATCTTTATTAACGATTACATTTTCAAAATGATTTTTAAACGTCATTTCAAAAGAAGATTTATCTACCCGGGCCTGCAACGATTCTTCAGTTTCTGAGCCACGTCCCTGGAGCCTTTTTCTTAATTCTTCAGAAGAAGGAGCCTGTATGAAAATTGCAATAGTATTTACAGGATATTGCTGTTGCACATGGATGGCACCCTGTACATCTATATCAAGTACGGGAACTTTTTTCAATTGCCAGATGCGTTCAATTTCAGACTTTAAGGTGCCGTAATATTTTCCTTCGTAAACCATTTCCCATTCAAGAAATTCTTTATGATGAATTTTTTCTCTGAAATCACTTTCAGAAATAAAATAATAATCTTCACCGTCCTTTTCATTATCACGTGGCTGTCTGGTTGTTGCCGACACGGAGAAAGCCAACTGTGAAAATTTTGTCATCAAATATTTTACGATAGAAGTTTTACCGGCTCCTGAAGGAGCGGTAATGAGGATGAGTTTATTATATTTTTTATCCATTTTTTACAAGGTTAATGCAAATAGCACAGTCACCTTTAATTGACTTATGATGTGCTTATTGCCTTACAATCCGGGCTCCCAGCTGTCTCAGTCTTTCATCAATATTTTGATAGCCTCTGTCAATTTGTTCAATATTCTGTATTACACTTTTCCCTTCTGCACTTAAAGCTGCAATCAGCAATGCAACGCCCGCTCTTATATCGGGGCTGCTCATCTGTATTCCTTTTAATTGATATTTTCTTTCAATTCCAATTACCACAGCTCTATGTGGATCGCACAAAACTATGTGCGCGCCCATTTCAATAATTTTATCTACAAAAAATAAGCGGCTCTCAAACATTTTTTGATGAATAAGAACGCTTCCCTTTGCTTGGGTAGCAACAACCAGCACTATGCTCAGCAAATCTGGTGTAAATCCCGGCCACGGGTGATCGGAAATAGTAAGAACGGATCCATCTAAAAATGTCTGCGCTTCATAAATCTCCTGTTCAGGAATATGGATGTCATCCCCAATAAAATTCATTTGAATTCCAAGTTGCTGAAATTTCTCCGGTATAATTCCTAAATGATTGATGCCGGCATTTTTTATTAAAATATCACTCTGTGTCATGGCCGCCAATCCAATAAAAGAACCGACTTCAATCATATCAGGAAGGATGGTATGTGTAGTTCCATGCAATTCCCTTACCCCTTCAATAACGATCATATTACTGGCGATACCGGAAATTTTGGCGCCCATACTACTCAACATTTTACAAAGCTGTTGTATGTATGGTTCGCACGCTGCGTTGTAAATAGTAGTTGTGCCTGTAGCCATCACCGCGGCCATGATAATATTAGCAGTTCCGGTTACGCTTGGTTCATCAAGCAGCATATCCGTTCCTTTAAGTTGCAAAGTTTTTAATAGAAAAAACGAGGCATCATCGTCATAGGCAAATTCAGCACCGAGTTTTTGAAATCCAATAATATGCGTATCTAATCTTCTACGCCCGATTTTATCTCCGCCCGGTTTTGGAACGTATGCTCTTTTAAACCTTGCCAGCATTGGCCCCGCCAGCATAACGCTGCCGCGTAAACGCCCGGTCATTTTTCTAAAAACCGGCGATGCGAGGTAATCAATATTTATATTGGCTGCATCAAAAATGCAGGTATGCCGGTTAATTCTTTCCACCGCTACTCCTAACCCTTCAAGTAGTTCAATTTGCAGGTTTACATCAATAATATCAGGTATGTTGTGAATAGTAATTTTTTCAGCAGACAGCAATACTGCAGAAATTACCTGCAGCGCTTCATTCTTAGCACCTTGTGGTGTTATTTCACCTTTTAATTTTTTCCCACCTGTAACTTCAAATAAACCCATTACAATTTATTTTTTCTTTAAGGAAAACAAAAATAAAACCCGGCAATATAAAAAAGCCGGGTTGCAAACTTATTTTTTATTTAATAAAAGTAGGTTAATATCTTTTTTTAGAAAACTTATTACGGTTGCTGCGATTATCTCTTCCGCCACCGCCCTGGTTATCTCTTCCCTGACTACGGTTACGGCCACCAAAATTTTTACGGTATTTTCCCACATTACTTACAAATTCTTCACGGCTGGTGTCAACCCTGTGTTTAATAAACGGACGATTGTTGAATTCAAGTTCTCCTTTTGTAATAGCGCTAAGTTCAGTTTGAATGTTATCATCATGCACCAGTTCCTTATGCCAGTTGCTATAAGTAAGCTTCATATAATAAGCAATAGCATTAGCAAATCCCTGGCGCTTTTCGCTATCTTCTTCTTTTAAAGCTTTATCAATAACTATTTCAATATTTTTTCCAAGATGATTATATCTCGGATATCTCTTTGGATAAGCTAATTGCTGCGGTTTGGCTTTTAAAGTTTCTCGTGTAGGTATGGGATAAGGACTATCAACATCCAGTTTAAAATCGCTTATTAAAAAAAGATGATCCCATAGCTTGTGACGGAAATCTTCTACGTTTTTTAAATGTGGATTTAAAAATCCCATCAGCTCAATAAGTGCATAAGCATTCTTTTGACGCTTTTCCCTGTCTTCCAGGGTTAAAACGTACTCAACCATTTTTTGTATATGACGACCGTACTCCCTTATTATAAGATGGTTTCGGGTAGTATTGTATTCCATGTTTTCAACATTTTCCATAAAGCAAATGTATTAATTTAAAACTTAGGCTGCAAGAATGAGGTTAAAATGTACTCCTTAATCACGCATTTTTGTGAGAACTTTTTACAAACCACTTCTTACAAAGCAAAAATGCCAGCAATACTCCAAATGAATCGGCAGCCCAATCAAGGAGGTCAAAGTCCCGGCTTATTACAAAGTATTTTTGAATAAATTCAATAGCTAATCCCCACATGCTGGCCGCTAACGCAATCTTTATAAAATAGTGTAGTCTTTTTTGTGCCGAAAAATCTGATTTATAAAAAGGCCAGCAAAATAAAAATGTGAGTCCACCAAACATCCCGGCATGTACCCATTTATCAAAATAAATTCCATCGAGCCAGCCTATCTGGGGCACATCTTTTCCGGGCATACAAGTAAGCACAAGCACAACAAAAAACCAGGCAATGCCTGGCAGGAATTTTTTTATAGAAATTTTTTGTAACGTCATATTAAGCCACAACTTTCTGGTAAGTTTCAGCATTCATAAGTTTATTCACGTCATCCACATTATCCACTTTCATTTTTATCATCCATCCTTCGCCATAAGGATCGGAATTGACTTTTTCCGGTTCGCTTTCCAGAAGCGGATTTATTTCTGTAATGGTTCCGGAAACGGGAAGAAATAAATCACTTACTGTTTTTACAGCTTCAACGGTTCCAAAGATTGCTTCTGCGGCGAGGGATTTTCCCTTAGTTTCTATTTCTACATACACGATATCGCCCAATTCGTGTTGCGCAAAGTCTGTAATGCCAACGGTGGCAGTGTCGCCGTCAAGTGATACCCATTCATGATCTTTTGTATAACGTAGATTTTCGGGAAAGGTCATATAACTTTTTTATTATTAATAAAATTAAATGCGTCGCAAATTAATATTTTCCGGTTAATGAATCATTTTAGTAAGGTTATTTTCATTCTTATATTTTTAAGAGGCCTGCTATTTTCATCAGTTGAGGCCTCAGCAATTTTATCAATTACGTCGAGGCCACTTATAACTTCGCCAAAAACTGTATAGTTCATGTCGAGGAAAGGGTCGCCTCCTATTGTTCTGTAAACAACCCGATGGTTTTCGGGAATTTTAATATGGACTTTTTCTTCCATTTTATCCATTTGGGCATCGTTATATCTTTTCCCATCAACAATATAAAATTGGGTCGAACTGCTTCGTTTTTGCGGATTGTCCGCGTCTGCTTCTCTTGCTGCAGCCAGTGCGCCTTTTTTATGAAATAATGAGCTATCAAACTCTGCTGGGATTGTGTATTTTGGTGAGCCTTCGCCCAGTAACTGCCCCTGCTTAGCATACTTACTTTCAGGATCTCCGCCCTGTATCATAAAGCCTTTAATAACCCGGTGAAATAAAAGGCTATCGTAAAAATGTTGCTTAATTAATTTTATAAAATTATCGCGATGCAATGGCGTTTTGTTATACAATTTTAAAACCATCGTTCCATAATCCGTGGTAATCATTACTTTTTGTTCTGATGCTTCCTTAACTGATGCTTTTTTAGAAGCAGAGCAAGACGCAATCAAAATTAAGATTACTATATAAAATATATTTCTCATGGTTTTTTAAAATTCAGCGAAGGAATTATTGACGTCTTCAAAGTAAAGTAATATATGATCTTTAAGAAAATTTTCCTGTTCGACTATATTGTATTGTGGCAATGATTTTAACTGTTGAAAATGAGGCCAGCCTTCTTCATCGTAGCTTTCAATTTTATAGTACCCGCTTTGAGCGAGCAACGAACATACAGCCACATGCATAAGATCCTGCTTTTGTTCTTTTGAAAATTTTTTCTTAAGATTTCTTACTTCTTGTACACCTATTAAAAACAGAATCGCTTCAACATCGGGTTTCTTCCCAAACTTATCCATGAATTTTTCTTCCAGTTTCCACCAGCGTGACTGCAGATCGTCTTTCGCATTTTGCATAGCCAAAATTAAATCAAAAAATATGCCCCGATACTTTTCTGTGTAATAAGAAGTTTAAAACAAAACCGGTGCAGTGAAGTCTCATTATATTTGCGCAATTCAATTTTAGAAAATTAGAAAATGTTACAGGTAAATTTTATTAAAAAAAATAAAGAAGAAGTTTTAGAAAGACTAGCGGTAAAAAATTTTTCACAGGTATCTCTTGTTGACCGGATTATTGAACTGGATGATGAAAGAAAAAAAATTCAATTTGAATTTGATGAAACACAATCTAAAATAAATACTGCTTCAAAAGATATTGGCCAGTTGATGGCGGCTGGTAAAAACGATTTAGCTGAAGAAAAAAAAACTGAGGTAGCAACGTTAAAATCTGCTTTACAACCTGTCAATGAAAAATTATCAGCGGTTGAAGAGAATCTCCGTAATGAATTAATAAAAATACCCAACCTTCCTCATGCTTCTGTACCAAAAGGAAAAACTCCTGAAGAAAACGAAGTGGTAAGAGAAGGTGGGGAAAAACCACTACTTGGTAAAGAAGCGGTACCCCATTGGGAACTGGCAAAAAAATATGATCTCATCAATTTTGAATTAGGTAATAAAGTAACCGGCAGCGGTTTTCCTTTTTATAAAAACAAGGGCGCAAAGCTGCAACGGGCACTTATACAATATTTCTTAGATTATAATACGGCCGCTGGTTACACAGAATATCAACCGCCCTTAATGGTGAATGAAGCCAGCGCTTACGGAACAGGCCAGTTGCCGGATAAAGAAGGACAAATGTATTTTGCCAATGCAGATAATTTTTACCTGATTCCTACGGCTGAAGTTCCCGTTACTAATATTTACCGGGATGAAATTGTAAATGAAAATGAATTGCCTTTAAAGATGACAGCTTACACACCCTGCTTTAGAAGAGAAGCGGGAAGCTATGGTAAAGATGTGCGTGGGCTAAATCGTTTACACCAGTTTGATAAAGTTGAAATAGTACAGCTTGTTCACCCCGATAAAAGCTATGAAGTGTTGGAAGAGATGGTAAGCCATGTAGAAAAGCTTTTACAAAGTCTTGAGCTTCCTTACCGCATTCTTCGTCTATGCGGCGGCGATATGAGCTTTGCATCTGCACTCACTTACGATTTTGAAGTGTATAGTGCTGCCCAGCAAAAATGGCTGGAAGTAAGCTCAGTAAGTAATTTCGAAAGTTTTCAAAGTAACCGCATGAAGATTCGGTTTAAACCCTCCTTGCAGGCAGGCCGAAACTCAGAAGGTAAAACACAACTTGTTCATACTTTAAACGGCTCTTCGTTAGCATTACCAAGAATAGTTGCTGCTTTGCTGGAGAACAAACAAACCAACCGGGAAATCGAATTACCAAAAGTTCTGCATAGTTATTTTGGCGGAGCAACCATTGAATAAGAGCTACTTTAAAGTAAAATATTTTCAACAATCTTATTCTTTAATTGATGCATTGAATATTTTTTTATAGCTAAATTGTTGCCTTAAGCACTTTCACGTCTTTATTTTTACCGTTCACACAGTGAAACTTCCAATTCATCTATATACTTCTTTTGCGGGCCAATATTAAAAATATTTTTGTGCCCCAAATTATTAATCCTACTAAAACGTAACGTCGATTATGAAACTAATAACAACATTAATTATACTTGTTTTTTCTGCTCAAGGTTTACTTGCACAAAATAATACCCAGGTTTCGGGCAAAATTGCAGGAGAAAATAATAGTCCCCTTTCATCTGCTACAGTTGTTTTATTGAAAGCTAAAGATTCCTCCCTGATTAAGAGTGCTGTAACTAATAGCAGTGGCATTTTTAAAATGATATCATTAAAACCGGGAAGCTATTTTATTTCTGCAACATCAGTTGGATACGAAAAAAATTCGTCTCCAATATTTACTATAACAGACGGCCAGGATTTTAATAGCCCTACAGTAACATTAACACGAATCAGCAAAGCGCTTTCAGGAGTTACCATCCAGGCAAAAAAACCTATGATTGAAGTGAGGGCAGATAAAACCGTTTTTAATGTAGAAAACAGCATCAATGCTACAGGGAGTAATGCGTTTGAGCTTTTGCAAAAATCGCCTGGCGTTACCACAGATAAAGATGATAATATTTCTATGCAGGGTAAAAACGGTGTAAAAATTTATATTGATGGTAAGCCGTCACAAATGTCCGGTGCTGATCTCGCCGCTTATCTGCGCTCAGTAAATTCTGCAGATATTGAATCCATTGAAATGATAACCAATCCCTCGGCAAAATATGATGCATCGGGCAATGCTGGTATTATTAATATTCGTTTGAAAAAGAATAAAAATTATGGTGCTAATGGAAACTTCGCAACAGGAGTTACATTTGGCCATACACCAAAATATAATAATTCATTAAGCTTAAATTACCGTAATAAAAAAATAAACATTTTCAGCAATTACAGTAATAACTATGGGCACTACAGAAACATATTCAACTTGTACAGAGTCCAAAATGACAGTACCTACGACCAGCACAGTATTAATCTGAATAATAATAAAAGTAACAACGTAAAAGCAGGTATAGATTATTCCATAAACACTAAAAATATTATCGGAGTAATGGTAACGGCAAATTTTAATAACAGCACTTCCAATACAAACAGCAACACCGTTATAAGTCCAAATAGTACCGGCACTCCCAACAGAATTTTATATGCAAGCAATGATCTGCCGGGCGATAGGAACAATGTAGATTATAATATCAATTATCACTTTGCTGATACCTCCGGAAGAACGTTAGATGTAGACGCAGATTTGGTAAACTTCAGACGCCGGGGAAGTAGTTATCAACCTAATTATTACAGGGATCCTTTTACAAACGCGTTATTAGACGAAAAAATTTACAGCAACAACACACCCACCAATATTGATATCTATACCGCGAAAATCGATTATGAACAACCTTTCTATAAAGGCAAGTTGGGATTTGGAGGAAAATTAACGGATGTAAAAACAAAGAATACTTTTGATTTTTATAACGTAAATGGCGGCATACCAGTGAAAGATATGGGCCGGAGTAATAAATTTAATTATGATGAAAATGTAAAAGCACTTTACGTTAATTACAACAGGTCATTAAGCAAAAAAACAACCATACAGGCAGGGGTTCGTATGGAAAATACCAAGAGTGAAGGCGATTTGATAAGTAATGTATCACAACCCGATAATACTGTAAAAAGAAATTATACCGACTTTTTTCCCAGTGGCGCAATAACCTATAAGCTGAATGAAAAGAACACTTTTAATTTAAACTACAGCAGGCGCATAGACCGTCCGGGTTATCAGGATCTGAATCCGTTTGAAGACAAACTGGATGAACTGACTTATCGTAAGGGGAATGCATTTTTAAATCCTCAATACACCAATAGCTTTCAATTATCTCATACCTTTTTGTACAAGTATGTTACCTCCATAAGTTACAGTCATATTAAAGATTATTTTGCCCAAATTATCGATACGGTGCAAAACAAAAGTTTTATTACTCAGAAGAATCTTGCGCAACAAAATATTTTCAGCTTAAACTTTAGCGCTCCTGTAACTATTACCAAATGGTGGAGCTCTTTTGCAACTTTAAATGCATACCACTCGGCTTACCTGGCAAATTTTGGTATTGGTAAAAAAATTAATGTAAACGTAGATGCATTATCAATTTATACACAACAGAGTTTTAGTATAAAGAAAGGACCAACCTTCGAGCTTTCGGGTTTTTACAATACGCCTTCCGTTTGGGGCGGCACGTTTAAAAGCTCTGCAATAGGATCTGTGGATGTAGGAGTGCAACAAAAATTATTTAAAGGCACGGGTACAATCAAAGTAAGTTTTACTGACGTTTTAAATACGTTACACTGGAAAGGAATAAGTGATTACGGAGGAAGCCACCTGGAGGCAAGCGGGCATTTTGAGAGTCAGCAATTAAAAATAAATTTTTCTTACAGATTTGGTAATAACCTTGTAAAAGCAGCCAGGCAGAGAAAGGCAGCAGCCGAAGATGAAAATAAAAGATTAAACAGCTCCGGAGGTATCGGCCAGTAAATCAGATCTTTACCTGTTGAAGAATAAGCAGCCATAACTTTAATTTATCAGCTTTTTTCAAAGCTTCTACTAACCTCTTTCTAAACATGTGAATTCATTGTTACGATCGGTGGATTCACTTGTTTACATGAACCCCTCTAACTTCAATAGCCGGTTAACAAGTTTCTTGGTTTTTCTTCATCGTCTATTATCAGTACTTTATTCATAGAAACAGTGCGGGTAATTATAAATAAAAGAGTAGGGAATTTAGCTCAAACTCAATCCCAATCATGTTCCTTCGCCTGTTGGTTTGCAATCCCGTTGAATCCGGTACTATCAACAACATTATTCCTAATATCCCCATGTGCCCCGACTGAGTGAATGCCCTTGAATGAATTACTTCCTATGCCTAGAAACTTGCCGGTGTCTCTTATGGTGATGAATTGGCCAAGATACTCAATCACCTTCCGAAATTGATTCGGAAGGCTGAACGTGAAGATGAAAAATTATTAGACCAACTGGGTGACAATTTACCAGACGATATGCCGGGGCATGATTCATTTTTTAGCCAAACTACAAATGAATCTCAGGAAATATTTAAAAACACTCTTACAGCAAAAATCAAAAAATATGAAAAGTAACATTGAAGAAAAATTTGATGAAACAATCCAAAAGATTATAGCTTTTGCTAAAGACAAAAATTATAGGGTAAAGGGATTGGCAGGTGTTCAAGGATTTGCCCTTAATGATGCCATCTGTGGCCTGCATACAATTGAAGCGCAACGTGCCGATAACAAGATAAAAATAGAACTGCACTTATTGTAGATGGACAGGTGGAATATGAAATGGGAAAACAAAGTAAAGCCGGTTGGATGCCCATCAATAAACCCGAAAAACAGGAAAAAGAATTAAAAAATTTTATTGATTCTGTGGTTTACCATTCATGGTGGGGTTTCATATAACCAAGTTAAATTCTGCATACTTATTAAATTTTATCAACTTTTAAAAAAAGGATAAAATAAGAAAGATAAGTTATCGTTTATTCATTGCTTACCTCTGTTCAACACACCCACAAATCCCTACCTTAAATGGTAGGGGTTTTCTTTTTATTGGATAGGTCTTAAATTTCCTAAGAAACAACCCGGCAAAATGAAAATGGATTTATCACTACTCACCTTTCCTGCATTTACAGTTGATTTGCCCACATCATAACAAAAACATCAATTCTAACCAGTAAGAATGAAAATGAGATAAAGGACCTGATTCAGTTCCATTGATAAATATGCAGGGTACCCCTGCCTTAGTACTTTTATTACTGCCTCCGCACCTATTACACAATTACTAAAATTTTTAGCCAATTCATACTAAAGTTATTATCTACATTTGTCTGCGTTGTTAAATATTTCGCCGAAATAGCTTGAAAGTAACTGCTAGCGTGTGTTACAGACATTGTAATAAACCTGTCCCAGTTACTTTTAAACCTTCAACCTACTTTTAGGCAACGATTTTCTTCACCCTAGGATTAGGGACTGGGTGAATGAATGAATCTAATTTTGATTAAATGGAACTTTTCTTATAACCTAATGCAAATCATAATAGATATATTTCCTGATTTACAACTGTGCCTTTGGACAGTAATTGGAATGATGGTATATGCATCTATTATTAGGTTTATTAATAATAAGAAAGAGTTTTAGATCTTACTCATATTGGGACATAAGCTGTATAGAGTTGTGCAATTTAATTTCCCTATATTGATTTCATTATGGATGTAAAGAAACAACCTTACTTTTTCAGTGATCAGAAATTTAAAGCGGATGTGGTTATATGGAAGGAATTATTAGACAAAAGTTTTAAAGCCGCTGAAAAGCTTGACGGAGATAAAATTGCCGGAAAAATATTGAATGAAGATAAATCTGAAGTGTTAATTGCATATTATTCCGCCGTCCTAGATGCCTACAATTCATTTTCACGTATGGCGAATACCATTTGCGAAAAAACGATACTTGACCAAACCCTACTTGCAGAATATTCATCGTTTACAATGCCAACCGATAAGGTGATACAATGCCAAATCTTTCAATATATACTTCCAGAATTATCAATGGAAGAACTCTTTCGCTTAGTTGAAATGCAAAATGAGACAGTCAACTCTGTTGTTGAATCGGTAAAAAAAATGGAAAAACAAGAAGAACTTTAAACTCACAAAATGAGTCTAATCTACTCAACATCCTTTACTTTATTGCACTTTTTATTGCACCACCTATAAAACAAAAGGGTTTCAACTCAATGGAACCCTTGCTACTACTTGTCAGAGCTCCCCCTTCAGGACTTGAACCTGAGACCCTCTGATTAACAGTCAGATGCTCTAACCAACTGAGCTAAGGAGGAATATCTATTAAGAATAAATCCGTAAAACGGGTGGCAAAAATAGCTATTTTTAATATGTTACAAAAATTGATTTAAAACTATTTTAACCAACTAAATAATCCTCCTTCTTCTATTCCCAAAAAAATACCGGCTTCCTTTATTTCAACAGGATAAATTTTTAAATAATATCCTTCGCCTGTTACATCTCTTCCATTATTAAAATTGAATGCATAACGATGTACCGGGCAAACAATATTTCCATTTTTATCGAGAAAACCTTCAGACATATTGCCCCCTGCATGAGGGCACTTTGCTGCACAGGCAGCAATACCATTTAAAGTTTTTACAACACAAATCTTTTTCCCTCCAACCTCAATCTGCAAAATATTATTTTCTCCGAATTGAAGTTCTCTTAATGCATCAGCTATTTTATACCATTTGTATTTCTTCTCATGCATAAACAAACATTTCTTCTTTTATGGTATTAAAAGGGTTAATTAACCTAATATTTTAGAATGCTGATTAATAAAAAAATTCAGCCTTATACGGATATCTTACCTGATACATTTTTCTGACGTTGTTTAAAACAGTTTGTCTTAATTCATCGATATTTATTTTTTCGGTAGCTGAAATAAAAACACAATTCCCTTCTGTTTGCGACTGCCATTTATCTTTTAATTCACGCAGCAAATCCTGTTTCACCTCAGGCTCCAACCATTCATCGAATGTTCGTTTTTCGTATTCATCCATTTTATTAAACACAATAATTACAGGCTTTTCGTCACTTTTTAATTCATGCAAAGTTTTATTCACTACTGCAAGCTGTTCTTCAAATTGAGGGTGAGAAATATCAACAACATGTAATAAAATATCCGCTTCTCTCACTTCATCCAAAGTGCTTTTAAAACTTTCAATAAGATGATGCGGCAGTTTTCTTATAAATCCTACTGTGTCGCTTAATAGAAACGGAGTGTGGCCAAGAACTACTTTTCTTGTTGTAGTATCAAGAGTTGCGAACAATTTGTTTTCGGCAAAAACATCACTCTTACTTAGCAGGTTCATAATTGTTGATTTACCAACATTCGTATAACCAACAAGTGCCACTCTTATAAATTCACCCCGGTCTTTACGCTGCGTAAATGCCTGTTTGTCTATTTCGTTTAACCGTCTACGTAAGAGGCTTATTTTTTCTTTTACGATACGCCTGTCCGTTTCAATTTCTGTTTCCCCGGGGCCGCGGCTTCCAATTCCGCCACCTTGCCTTTCAAGGTGTTTCCACATACCTTTTAGTCTTGGTAAAATATATTGATATTGTGCCAATTCCACCTGCACTTTCGCCTGCGCAGTTTTTGCCCTGGAGGCAAATATGTCAAGGATCAGATCGCTTCGGTCAATTGTTGTTACCTGCAATTCCTTTTCGATATTGGTAATTTGAGAGCCGGTAAGTTCATCATCAAATATGACAAGTCCCACATTTCTATGTGATACGTATTTTTTAATCTCTTCCAGCTTTCCTTTTCCTACAAATGTGCGACTGTCAGGGTGGGCAAGTTTTTGTGTAAAGATTTTAAGGGTGTTGGCTCCTGCGGTTTCAGCTAAAAATTTCAGCTCTTCCAGGTATTCAACTTCAAGTTCTTCTGTCTGGTTTTGCTGAATAACACCTACGAGCACTGCATCAATTGCTGAATCGTTTTTTATTTTCTTTTCTATCAAATGAAATATTTATAAGCAAAAATAACAAACGATTTGCTTAGCAGGTTTTAATAAAATTGAAGTGACAGTGAATTATAACAACTGGTTATAGCCCACTGATGGTAAGCCCAACCTGATAGAGATGCAATGCCGGACCGGCTCCGGTTTTTAAAATATTCCCAAGTTGATACGCTCCAAAAAGAGATAAAATGCCATAACCTACTCTTGCCGTTGCTATAAATCTTGTTCCATTAATAAAACGCTTGCTATTTTCTTTCTGCAAATAGTTATTAATGGTACTATTATTTTTATCCTGGAGCGTTTTCCCTTTAGTGTGTGCGTTTACCAAAGTTCCTATTCGCCCTCCCAAAGCAAGTTTAAAACTTTTATTGGGCTCCAATGGTTTTGATGAATACCGGAATTCGAGCGGCACTTCAAGATAGCCTGTGGCAAGCTTATACTTTTTAAAATGATTTGTAGAATCAACGGGCGTAAAAGGCAAAAGGACTGAATTGGATTTGAGATCTATATTTTCTCTTTTAAAAACAATATTGCTCGTACTTATTCCAAGACCAAACCCAATGCTGTACTTAGGTGAAGATCTGAAAGGTTTATCAAACATAAAATATGCATTAAATCCTCTTGAAAATCCCTGCTGATGGCTTTTAATACTGTCAGGCATACCACTCCAATGATCGGAAGAAAGTTGTATCATCAAATGGTCATTAGGCCTGTTCGTTATTGTAAATTTCTTTGTATTTGCATGAGATGTATTGGTTGAATCCTGGGCAAAAGTGTAAGAAAAAAAGAAACAACTAAATACTACAAAAACAATTTTCATCATAAATTCTGGTTAAGTGGCAAATGTATTTGTTACATGGTTAAAGAAAGGTTAAACAATAAGCTTATTTAAAATAACTGGCCTTGTAATTTATTCGAATTGTAATGAATGAAAAGGTGATAAATAAAAATAAAAAATTTGTTTCTGTTAAGTCTTGCCTAATTACGCGTAATGCCTCCTTGTTTCACTTTAATATCTTCAAGTTTATGTTGCAAGGCATTTATTTTCTCCTGCGTGTTGCTGATATCGCCGTTATGAGTATTATTCCTTGCTTCTAATCCGGTTGCCTCTGCAGAAGAGGCCTTGCGTGATTTTCTCACATTTTTCTTAATTGATTTATTATCTTTTTTAATATCTCTTTCGTAATGTTTAATCTGTTTTAAAATCCTGGATGTCTCATCACCGTAATATTTATTTAAGAACTCAACGCTAAAATCATTTAACAATGTTTTCATTCCTTCAAATTCTTTGGAATAATTATCAGGGCCTATAAAGAAATCATACCCGAAAGACATGAAATATTTCATATTGGATCCGCCGGAAATATCGGTGATAATGGCGTACATATCCATACGCTTATCGGAGATACTGCCAATAGTAACGTCCCTGGCACTAATAAGATCCTTGTCAGTTAATAGCCCGATACCCTTTGTTTTTATCTTATACTTTTTATCAAGAAACTTGCTCCACGCTTTTTTAACTGTTTTAGGATCGGCATCGTAGTTTACCTCAAAACATGGCCGCAACTTGTTTTCGAAACTAATATTAGTAGAATCAATGCGGTAGGTTTGGGCAGTTAATTTTATAGAAAATAGAACTGTTAGCAGCAGTAATAGCTTTATCTTTTTCATTTTGGTAATTAAAAAATTATTCCGAAATATCTACCAATAAAATGGATGAAGCAAATTTTATTTCAATTTCATTTTATGTTTTCAATGTTCAGTTGGGTAAAATAAAATGGGCTTGTAAGGATTCTGCATAAAATGGATAATATTTGGTGAGACAACTGGTAAGCAATCAAAGTAAAGGCCGGGGGGTCTTGTCATCGTTGTTTTCATAACTGAATGACATTTTTGATTTGGATATGCACTCATTTTATCTAAATTTATTGCATGCTTTAACTCCTTTATTCATTTATTTTATTGGTATAGGATAATACAATCATTCCTGCTCCAAATACCAGGAACAGAACTGCGCTCCATATATTCACCGAAGTATCCATCATTTTATTTTGACCCGTCGTCAGATCATATATTAGGAGCAAAGCTCCTACCACAGCAAAAAAAATTCCAATCACAAAACGCAGGTCCAATAATTTTTTCATTGTTAATGTATTAACACGATTAATAAAAAATAATATTTAAGATAAATGTAATCAGCAAAACGATAACACCTAACACCAGCGGGTTTTTATACCAAATCCTTGTTTTGTCTTTTTGTCTCGGCGTCAGACTATACACCAATCCAACCAATGTATTTTCGGGTTTTGGTTCTGTAAAAAGGCTTACCAGGAAAGTTACAATGAAGCAAACTATAAAAGCGATTCCCGCAATATTAAATGCCTGGCTGGTACCCGAGTAAAAAGTATGAATGTTGGCTATCCATCCGCCCTTACCCTCAGCAGTTGTTAATCCATGTGTAATTGCGGCCGCCACGGTTCCGCTTAATAAACCATAGAATGCCCCATTTGCAGTCGTTCTTTTCCAGAACATGCCCAGGAAAAATGTTGCGAACAATGGAGCATTTACAAAACTAAAAACCAACTGAAGCAGATCCATAATACTGTTGAAGCTTCTGGCTACGTAGGCTGTAGCGATGGAGATAAGAATTCCGATAATTGTTGTTCCTTTTCCCACATATAAATAATGTTTTTCGGAGGCATTTTTTTTAATGTAAGATTGATAAATATCAAAAGTAAAAACTGTATTGAAAGCAGTTACATTCCCTGCCATACCCGACATGAAGGAAGCGATCAAAGCCGTAATACCAACACCCAAAATACCATTGGGATATAATTTGGCCAAAAGCAAAGGCATTGTCATGTTATAATCCGTTTGCCCATCAGCGTTTAATGGTAATTCAAACCCGGTAAACTGCTTTTGTAACGCGAGCAATATGATACCGGGAAGAATTACAATTATAGGCATCAGTATTTTAGGAACACTTGCGATGACGGGCGTACGCTGTGCAGAATTAAGATTTTTGGAAATCATAGCTCTTTGAACTACCAGGAAATCGGTGCACCAATATCCGAAAGCAAGTACAAATCCCAAACCAAAGACCAAACTAAAAGCGTCTACGCCCATAGGGTTAGTTGACGCATGCGCCATCCCTTTCCATATATGCAGCTTTGCATCATCTACATTTTGCATGATGCCGTGCCAGCCTCCTGCTTTATGCATGCCAATATACACTAGCGGCGCAATACCTAAAACGATCAGAAAGAACTGCAATACTTCATTATACACGGCACTGGTGAGGCCCCCTAAGAATGTATAGATTAAGACAATACCAGCGGCTAAAAATACTGAAACATTGAAGTCCCAACCCAAAATAATATTCAGCAGCATAGCCAGTGCGTATAAAGAGATACCGGATGAAAAAACCGTCATTACTGCAAATGTGATAGCGTTAAACCCTCTTGTCTTTTCATCATAACGCATCGCAAGATACTCCGGAACTGACCTTGCTTTACTGCCATAATAAAATGGCATCATAAATACACCGAGGAATATCATGGCAACCGCAGCACCCATCCAATAGAAATGCACCGAATATAAACCATACTTAGCGCCGTTGGCGGCCATACCCAATACTTCCTGGGCTCCAAGATTAGCTGATATAAATGCCAACGAAGTAATCCATAAGGGAATGCTTCGGTTGCTCATTAAAAAATCATTTCCCGTTTTTATTTTCTTTTTTAATACGTAACCTATTGTTACTACAAAAAGGAAATAAACCGCGATTACCAGGTAGTCAATGAGTTCAAGTTTCATATTAACTATTTAAGAAATTATAAGTTATTTTTTTTCTGCCATTCCCAGGCACTTGTTACCATTTCTTTTAATCCAAGCTCTGTTTGCCACCTTAAAACCTTATTCGCCCGCGATACATCCGCATATATTTCCGGAGCATCGCCAGGCCTTCGTTTACCAATGGTATAATTCAGTTTTATATTATTATATTTCTCAAACGCTTCAATTATTTGCAATACAGAAATGCCATTTCCTGTGCCGATATTAAACACCTCGTAATTATTTTGTACCTCATTATTTAATAAGCGATCGCAACTTTTCACATGGGCCTTTGCAAGATCTGTAACGTGAATATAATCACGGATACAAGTGCCATCAGGCGTTTTATAATCATTTCCAAAAACAACTAATTGCTCCCTGATACCTGCTGCAGCCTGGGTTACAAAAGGCATAAGATTATTAGGAGGGCCAATGGGTAATTCTCCAAGCAATGCGGAACTATCGGCGCCCACAGGATTGAAATAACGAAGCGAAATACAATCGATAACCTTTGTTGCTGCAACTTTTTGTAAAATATCTTCCCCCATTTGTTTGGTACTTCCATAGGCAGAAAGCGCCGGTTTGAATGGAGTATTTTCGGTAACCGGCAATTGATCAGGCTCTCCGTATACCGTAGCCGAAGATGAAAACACAATATTTTTTATATCATTCACTTCCATCCTTTCCAAAAGATTAATAAGTGAATACAAATTGTTCATGAAATACTTTAAAGGTTTTTGCATGGATTCTCCCACCGCTTTATACGCAGCAAAATGAATTACGGAATCAATACTTTTTTCTTTTGTGAAAAATTCTGCCAGCTTTTTTTTATCGGTCATATTAAGCTGATAAAAGGATGGTTTACTGCCAGATATTTTTTCAATGTTATCTAAAATAAATACTTGCGAATTGCTGAGATCATCAATAATCACTACTTCGTACCCTGCCTTAAACAGTTCCACTGTAGTATGCGAACCTATAAAGCCAAGGCCACCCGTAACTAAAATCTTCTTTTTATTCATTTATATTTTTTGTTCTGAATAATGAACATCACTTAACGATTTTAATTTCTCTGCAGCATTTTCGGCAGTAATATCGCGTTGAGGATTGGCCAGCATTTCATAACCTACCATAAATTTCTTTACTGTTGCAGACCTTAACAGCGGCGGATAAAAATGCATGTGCCAATGCCATTCAGGATGCTCACCATCATTTACGGGACGCTGATGCATCCCTGCTGAATAAGGAAATGACATTTCAAACAGGTTATCATATTTCGAAGTGAGTTGCTTAAGAATTATGGCAAATGATTTTCTTTCACCAGGCGTAAATTGTGTTATATCCGGTACATGTCTTTTACTTACAATCATCGTTTCATAGGGCCACACTGCCCAAAAGGGAACCAACGCAACAAAATGTTCATTCTCTAAAACGATTCTTTCCTGCTTCTTTATTTCAAGTTCTATATAGGATAACAGCAAACTTTTTCCATACTTTTCAAAATATTTTTTTTGTTGAAAAGTTTCTTTTGAAACCTCCAATGGAACAGACGAAGATGACCATATTTGTCCATGAGGATGCGGGTTGCTGCAGCCCATAATTTCTCCTTTGTTCTCAAAAATCTGGATGTATTTAATGGAGGAATTAAGTGATATTTCTGTAAATTCGGTTTGCCATACTTTTATTACTTTTTCAATTGCGTCTATGCCCATTTGAGGTAACGTTAGGTCGTGGCAGGGTGAGAAGCAAATCACTTTACAAATACCGCTTTCACTTGATGCAACTAATAATCTCTCTTCATCAACTCCTCCCTTTGGAGTATCTATCAATAAAGCAGAAAAATCATTGGTAAAAACATACGAATCATTATACTCTGGATTCACACTACCGTCCGATCTTTTATTACCAGGACACAGATAACATTTGGAGTCATAAATGGGCCTGTTATCTTTTGACAAGTCTTCTACCTGGCCTTGCCACGGGCGCTTCATGCGGTGCGGCGATACTAATATCCAGTCGCCGGTTAAAATATTTAATCTTGTATGGGAATGTTCTTTTAAATCAAACATAATTTTCAAATAATTTCTGTTCCGTTTTCAATTGAGGTTATGTAATACGATAGAGGCAGGTTCATCGAGGTCTCGTATGCAGGCTTTATAGATGCAATTAAGGTTTCAATTGCTTCCTCTCTTATTATATTAATGGTACAACCGCCGAAACCTCCCCCCATCATTCTTGCACCGATTACTGCATCACTATTTTTTACAAAATCAACCAGGTAATCCAATTCCTTACAACTTACCTGGTACATTTTACTCAATCCTTCATGCGTAGCGAACATCTTTTTTCCTAAGGCTTGTAAATCGCCTCTTCGCAAATCTTCGCAACCGCTGAGCAACCGATTATTTTCCTGTACTACAAAACGGCTGCGTCTATCAACTAAAGTATCCTTAGATAGAACATATTTATCTAACATTTCTTCAGTTACATCCCTCAATGAATTAACCTGCGGCTCCTGTTCCTTTACCCAGGCTACTGCCTGCTCACATTCTTTACGCCTTGTATTATATTCAGACGAAGCCAGTGAATGTTTCACATTGGTGTTCAGTAACAATATTTTTAGTCCTTTAAGTTTAAAGGGAACATACTCATATTCAAGGTTGCGGCAGTCCAGTTTTATTACATGGTCTTTCTTTCCCATCATCGAAGCGAACTGATCCATGATTCCACACATTACTCCTGCATATTCATGCTCGGCTTTCTGCGCCATTTTTACCATCGTTATCCTGTCTAAATCAGTTTGAAGTAATTCATTTAAGGCAAAAGTGGTGGCACATTCTATTGCAGCTGATGAAGATAATCCCGCTCCAATCGGCACATCACTCATCAGCACCGCATTAAATCCTTTTAATGGTATGCTTCTTTTTGGGAACTGCGCAGCCGCACCTAACATAAAATTGGGCCAACTGACATCCCCGACTGGCTTCAGATCATTTAAAGAAATGGAAAATGTTTCATTAAGATCCGCTGCCGCTAAATGTATCTCGTCATCATTCCGCAATGAGATGGCTATGTAAGCAGCTTTATCAATAGCTGCAGGAAGTACAAAACCATCATTATAATCGGTATGCTCCCCAATGATATTTATGCGACCTGGTGAACGCACGATCATTGGATTACCTTCGAATAATTCTGAAAACTTTTGGGCTATCTTTTCCTTCATTCTTACCATAGTTTTTCAACCTGATTAATACGTTGTATTCTAAGAAATTAAAGTTCGGTTATAGCAGAAATAAGTTATTGATGAGGTCGCTTGCCAAAATTATTTTTGCATCAATTCATTTAATTTTTCTGATAATTCTTTTACCTCGCGAGGATATTGATCTGCCAGATTATAATTCTCTCCGGGATCTTTTTCCAGATTGTATAACTGCGGTGTAGATTGTAAGCCTGTTGGGACATCTTTATTCTTTAACCAGTCGGGCGTTTTGGCTTTTACAGGATCAATATATTTCCATTCTCCTGATCTTAATGACAACGTAAACGCTTCTTCTATCATTTGCTTTCTGCCTTCTTTTGATTTTCCTAATAAAACCGGCAAGAAGTCCTTGCTATCCGGAGCAGCTTTATGATGATCCACCTGTTCTCCTACCAATTGCGCCAGGGAAGCGTAAATATCTACCTGGCTGATTAAGGCATCGCTCTCTCCAGGATGAATTTCATTTGGCCAGTAAGTAATAGTTGGCACTCTTGTCCCGCCTTCGTAGGCACTGTATTTACCTCCTTTATAAATTCCTGCCGGATGATGATTGCCCAAAAGCTGCACCGCTTTATCAGCATAGCCATCGTTTAATACCGGGCCATTATCACTACTGAAAATCACTAATGTGTTATCCTCTAAACCTAATTTCTTCAGGGTCTTCATCACCTCTCCGGTCATCCAGTCCATTTGAACAATATCATCTCCCCTGGGACCCATTTTGGTAGCACCAACAAATTTTGCATTTGGTGCCCGTGGCACATGTATACTCGGCAAGCTGTAGTAAAGAAAAAAAGGTCTATCCTTATGCTGAGTAATAAATTCAGTGACTTTGTCATTTAATACAGATGCAAAGTCTTCATCTTTCCAATACGCCTTATGTCCTCCTTTCATAAATCCTATGCGGCTGATTCCATTTATAATGGTCCCGCTATGCTGACTGTCTGCCTGCATTTTCAGCATTTCCGGGTGTTCCAGGCCAATAGGGTCATTTCCCACTCTTTGATTATAATTTATGGTAATAGGATCGTCTTTATCCAGGTTAACCACTTTATGATCTTCTACATAAACAGTAGGCACCCTGTCTGGTGTAGCCGGAATTAAAAAACTATAATCAAAGCCTATTTCGAGTGGGCCGGGCTTTATATCTGCATTCCAATTCGGTTTTCCATCTCCCAAGCCTAAATGCCACTTCCCAATCACCCCGGTGGCATAACCTGCTTTTTTTAGCATGGAAGCTATAGTTCCTTTGTTTGGATCGATAATAAGTGGTGCATCTCCCGGGAGAATAGCTGCATTATTTCTGAAAGCGTAACTTCCCGTGAGGAGCGCATATCTTGAAGGCGTGCAGGTAGAGGCTGAACAGTGGGCATCTGTAAACTTCAAACCGGCTTTCGCTAAGGCATCCACATTAGGAGTTTGCACAGCGGTCGCACCATAGCAACTGACATCTGCGTAGCCTAAATCATCTACATAAATGATTAAAATGTTTGGCTTTTTTGTAACCATTGATTTCCCCTGATTTTGGGTACAGGAAATAATAAAAAAAGCTATTGAAAAAGCTAAAAGAAGTGATCGATTCATATTTAAATATTAATTGTTAGGCAAAGGCTCAATCGCTCCCAGGCTTGGTCGAGATGGAACAGGATTACCCAAAATATCTTTTTCCATTTTTAGCTGGTGCAATAAACCAAAATAATCTCCCTTTATGTAAGGAATTTGTATGCCTTTATTTTTAATTAAATCTGTTTTTAGAGGCGTGTAATCAACAACATTTAACCCTCTGGGATTTTTAAAATTCACATCTCCATAAATTGGTCTGCTATCTCTTATTTTCATTTCCAGGGGCCAGGAAGCTGCTTTTAGAAACAAATTATTCTCAAATAAAACATTCTCCATTTCTTTATTTGATTTTGTATCCGGTTTATATTGATCTCCTAAAACCAATTGAGACGGATTAGCCAGGTAAAAGATATTATTAGCAATCAGAACTCCGTTGCTGGTGTTATCAAAAGCCATTTTCGGGTGTATGGATTCGTCAGCATAAATAGTGTTATTGTATATATAAGTATCTATCGGGCCTTTCCTCTCATTTTTACTTCCCTGGAAACCGCTTAACCAAAGTGTTTTACCATCCTGAAAAGCTCCATTAACTCCCTTTTCCCGAGACCCATCATTTATACTGATATTATACCTGTAGGTGCAGTTGTAATTGTTACCTAATATTTCACAAAATCCGCCGGCATTATAACCGCTCAAATTATATTGAATGACAATGTTATCGCAGTTAAAATCGATATGAGCTCCATCAGAATCCCCAGGACCGTTGGCATGTAAAAATTTGTTTTTTTCTATTAATACATCAGAAGAACCCCAGGTCCATAAGCCGCTTCCTCTTCCCCATTTCCTGCTATCATCATTACTGCCGGAATATTGAACATCGTTGTTCGCAACATAAACAAATTGTACTCCCGACATTTGTATTCCAGGCCCCCCGGTTTTTAATACTTTATTATTCAGTATGTTCACCCGTTTGATATTTCTACCGCTACCTATAAGTTTAATACCAGTATGACTTACATCTGTTATGCTGCAATTCTGAATCGTAATGTTCTCCATTAAGTTTTCAGGATTGTTGTTGAAGAGTTTTATTCCCCATCCATATTTTTGTGTTCCATTGGCACTTTTCACCTCCTCCCTGCCCCTTTTAAATCCCTTGTTTTCGAAGTAAACATCATTAATAGTTAAATGCTCCAGTAGTAAAGACTGCATTCTTTTTTTCTTATCTGAAAGAATTAGGACTGCACATCTTTGATCAAAATCCTGTTGACCATTTGTATAACCTTCTCCCGTTAGATGAATATTGCTGACTTTGATAAAACTGCAGTCTTTTAATAAAATCCCGTTTTGCAGGTTTTTAAAATCTATAACGGCAGGAGCATCTTCAACTCCATCCCAGCTTGTTGATTTAACTTCGATATAATGTTCCTTATTCCCTTCCTGGTTAACCAGGTTTAAATTACCCTGATAAACCTGTCCGTCTGCCAGCATTATTTTATCCCCGGGGCCTAGATGTATCTTTTCAATTTGCTGTAGCGTTCTAAAGGGACGTTCTTTTGATGTGCCTGGGTTGTGATCATCTCCTATTTGCGGGTGAACAAAATAGGTTTTACATAAAGTATCTGACGTTTGAATCGTCATAGAATTATTAGGCGCAGCAAAGCTATATTCCAGAAGTGTTAGAAAAGATATTGCCAGGTAGATCAGACTTTTCATCTTTATCAGTCATTAATTAATTTATTCAATCCCTCGCAAACCTTAATTGCAAGTTTCTGATAACCTTCTGCTTTATAGTGAACGTTATTGTCACCTAAGCCATCTTCTTTGTGTATTTGTTTAGAGATAGAATATAAATCATTTACAGGAATGTTATTTTCTTTCATTACCTGTATGGCAATTATATTGTAGTCCTGAACATCATTATCGTATCGTCCGGGTTCATTATCTGGAACGCAGGTAGTCGTTACAAAAATCAGTTTTGCTTTAGTTTGTTTTAAGCGATTTATAATTGTTTCTAAATTTGCTTTGTAGTCCTCTTTAGTAGTGTTGATTTTGCCATTGATTTTATCCCTGTTTGTGTAATCAATAGGCTTATTAGGATCTCTGTAACAAATATCCCAAAGTCCCCAATTAAATTGAATAATATCCCAATGTTCATTTCCAAGCCAATCGTTTAATTTGCTTAATCCGTAGGAACTATATTGTGCATTTCCTTTACAATGGAAAACCTGTGCCTTATTTTCTAATGTACTTTTCACAAATGGTGTATAACCAATAGAAATAGAATCACCAATAATAAGAATTTCAGGCTGCGTACCTTTAAAAGCAAATAAAGAGGCTAATACGAAAGTGCTTAATACGATATATCTCAAACGCATAATTAAATTTTAATCAATTATTTTTTGTGAGTAACCAGCGCTTCTAGTGACTTAGTGAGTTTTCTTTGTCTCCTAATAAACCAAAAAAACGGGTTTTGCCTGAAGTTCCACTAATTATCAATTACACTCCAGATCAGCATACCTTAACTCGTGGCAAGAATGATGATAATATTAGGTGCAGATGATTGAGAATAAAGGAACTCAGTGCTAAAAGCCTGTGCCGAAAAAACAATGAGACTGTCAATTCTTTTTCTAATTATCGTGCACCTAATGATTATTTTGCCCTATTTCCAAGCCGGATTTTGAACTAAATTGGTATTGGCATCTAGTTCTGATTGAGGAATTGGGAAAACTTCCGACTTTGGCCCCCCATAAGATGGATTATAACCGGGAATCTTATCATTTGTAGCTCGTTGGAAAGCTTGCTGAACATCACCCCAACGTTTCAAATCAAAAAATCTAAGTCCTTCAAACGCCAGTTCTATTCGTCTTTCATGCCTTACTATAGTTCGTAACTGATCCTGGCTTAACGATGTTCCTTCCACACTTTCTACAATGGGCATACCCACTCTTGTTCTTACCTGGTCTATCAAAGCAGGCACTTCGTCGAGCTGGTTCAGTTCCACCAAAGCTTCGGCTCTCATGAGTAAAACATCCGCATATCTTAGTACAATAAAATCTTGCCCTCCCGGTGAATAAGTTGCTATTCCGGTAGCTGAAGCGCTATTTCTGATGTATTTTTTCAAACCATATTTTGTAGCTGTATTACCAGCAAACTTCTTATTAATATCAATCATGAATGTATCATTCTTAAAATATACCGAAGACGTTAACCTTGGGTCCCTGTTGGCCTTTTCATTGGCAGCACTATACAATGGAGATTGTGTAATAGGTAATCCGTCGGTACAATAATATTCCTTTACCAGGTTTGGCATTGGCTGTTGATCTACTTTTGGAAGTGCGGAATAAGTGGACGAGAAAGTTTCTCCGTTGTTCGTGGCGTCCTGAACAAATCTTACCGAAAAGATAATTTCGGGAGATTGCTCGCCCTGCAATGTAAACAACTGTGCGTAACTTGGATTAAGGCTGTAACCCAATCCCATGATGGCGGTTGTAGCGTCCAATGCATCCTGGTAGTCATGGTTATATAAATAAAAACGAGCCAACAGGCCTAAAGCGGCTCCTTTGGTAGCATACCCGTATTCTCCACTCGGATAAGAAGGAGGAAGACCATCCGCAGCAGCTTTCAGATCTTTTATGATTTGATCTGATACCTCCTGGTATGTATTTTTTGGAACATAGGCCTCATCCAGTGTTTGTACGTTCAGGATTAGAGGTACATCCTGGTAATAAACAGCCAGATTAAAATAGAATAGGGCTCTTAAGAACAGCGCCTGGCTCATTAATTGTTGTCTTTCAGCATCAGCAATATTTTCAGCGGGAATATTGGGAATATTTGCCAATGCAGTATTTGCCCTGGCGATACCTTTATAGCATGAAGTCCACATATCATTAAAAAAACTGGTGCTTGGGTTAACGTTGGCAATCATAAAATTGCCGGGACCTTCAAACTTATAAGAATTATAGGCGTTATCGCCAAAATTATCATACATGGGTATACCTGCGTCACCATTTAAATTTCCGCTGTATAAAACCCTATCCTGCAGCACATTATAAATACCATTAATTCCCAACAAGGCGTCCTGGTCAGTTTTCCAAAAATTATCCTGGCCAATTTGAGTTAATGAGGTTCTATCTAAGAATGTTTTAGAACAACTTGTTGAGCCTAAAACAAATAAGCCAAATATTATTAATTTTTTCATCGCAATCAAAATTTAAGGTTTAAACCAAAAGTGTATATTTTATAAAGCGGCGTTAACTGATCAGTACTTCCACCATTTTGTCTTTCGGGATCAAAGTTTTTTAGTTTAGTAAAAGTCAGGATGTTTTGGCCACCGAAATAAAACCTCACATTTTCCAAGCCGAATTTTTGAGTTATGTGCTTCGGTAGCGTATATCCAAACTCCAGATTTTTGAGACGTAAATAGGAGGCATCCTGAACATAAAAGTCAGAGACTATGGTGTTATTCTGACCACCTATCCGGGGTAAATTTTTTGAAGGATTATCCGGAGTCCATCGGTTAACCCAATAAGAAAGTGCATTATTTCTATCACCGGCAAAAGGTTGTTCACCGTTCATATTCAAAATTCTATCTATTCTTTGAACCCCTTGAAAAACCACATTTAAATCAAACCCTTTATAGCTTGCACTGGCAACCATATTGTACGTCCACTTCGGATATGGATTGCCAATAATTGTTCTGTCATGAGCATCAACTACACCATCCGGAACGCCATTGGGGCCTGAAATATCGGCATATTGGAAATCACCAGGAGCGGTCTTGTTACTTCCAAATTGCTTAGGTGCCTTATTCACTTCATCCTGCGTTTGGAAGATTCCAATAACCTTATAACCATAATATGCTCTGAAAGGCGCTCCAATTTCCACAATGCTTATCCCATCAATGGTTGGCGCGCCCTTATCACCCAGGCCGGTCACTTTATTATCAGCAAATTTGCTAATACTACCTCCAATATTAAAATTGATCTTCTTGAGTCTGCCACGATAATTTGCTGAAAGCTCTAATCCGCTGTTCACCATGCTTGCGGCATTTTGCGCTGCCAGGTTCGTTACCCCGATAGAGCTGGGAATAGGGAAATTAGTATATAAAATATTTGTACTATTCCGTTTAAAATAATCCGCCGTTAATGAAAGATGATTTGCCAAGAAGCCTGCATCTATGCCTATGTCAAACTGCTTTATTGTTTCCCAGGTGATATTTGCATTAGCCAAACTGGTAAGGGCGACAGCTCCTACATCAACTCCATTACCTAAATTATAGCCCAAATTGGTGTTGTAGGTCTGTTCATAGATGTAGTTTCCTATATTATCATTCCCGGTAACACCCCAACTGCCTCTTAGCTTTAATTCTGATATCCAGTTTACGCTCTTGAGAAAATTTTCCTGGCTTATTCGCCAACCCGCTGATGCAGATGGAAAAGTACCATACCTATGGGTTGGCCCAAATCTTGACGAACCGTCTCTTCTGATGTTAAATTCAAATAAGTACTTGTCATCATATATATAGTTCAGCCTTCCGAAAAATGACTGCAATGCAACTTCATACGCTCCCCCGGAAACTTTAGGATTCAATACTCCTCCTCCGTCAAATTCCTGTATCGCATTAGATGGGAACCCGGATAATTGCCCGGTAAACCCATTGTTTTTGGTATAGCTTGCTGATTGTCCTAACAAAATAGAAAAGTCATGAACATTGTGAAAAACTCTTGAATACCTGAGAATATTTTCATTCAATAAATTGTAATTCATATTGGCTGTGTTGGTTAATGTATTAACCAAATTCTGTCCAACAAGGTTACCAGCCCAATCATAGGTAGAATAGGTTGGAATAAAATTTGAACTCTTACCATACTGCAGATTAATACTACCACTGGTTTCAAAGGATAATGATTTAGTAAAATCAACTTTGACACCCAAACGGTCGGCTATGTTAACATCATCATTTTGATAATCTCCGAGTTGACCAGTCATAAGAGCATTTGTTGCACCAAAGCTAAAATTCACATTTTGATATGCCCCATCAACAATACCATATTTCCCATTGGAATAGTAAGCTGGTATCGTTGGTGCTGATCTTTGGAATTGATTGATAATCCCTGTCTCTCCGGTTATAGCGTTCGGACCACCGGCTGGCCCCTTAAATTTATCCCAGTAGGCATTGGTTACATTTGAAACTGTTAACCAATCTTTCACTTTAGAATTAATGTTTAAACTAAGGTTATACCTATCTGATTGGAATTTACCTCGTACAACGGCCTGTTGATTTAAATAGCCCACCGACATTCTATAGGTTGTCTTATCACTTCCCCCTGAAAAAGATAAATAATGATTTTGAACCGGCGCCGTTCTAAGAATTAGGTCGGACCACTTGGTATTTGCAAACTGATCCGGATTTGAGCCATCTATAATAGCCTTAATATTTGCATCTGAATATCTGATTGGTGCGTTGGCCCCATTTGTATTTATATCATATTCGTTTCTCAACTTAGCATAATTCACTGCATCCAGGTATTGAGGGACTACCGTAACCTGTTGTCGTCCAACATAGCCATTATAATCTACTTGTAACTTTCCACTTTTTCCAGCTTTAGTAGTAACCAAGATAACGCCATTTGCGCCTCTGGCCCCATAGATTGCACTGGCGGAAGCATCTTTCAATACCGAAATAGATTCAATATCGGAGGGAGCAAGTTTGTTGAACGCTCCTAGTCCAACGTATTGAATATTATCAATTACTACCAGAGGATCGGTGGACCCGAAAGTACCAACCCCCCTGATAACAACAGACGAGGCGTCAGAACCTGGAAGACCGCTGGACTGGGTTATTTGTACCCCCGAGAATTTTCCATACATCAATTGGCCTGTATTGGTTACAGGCTGATTAACAGCATCATCGAATCTGACTGTTTCAGTTGCGCCGGTTTGATTAACTTTCTTCTGTTTACCATACCCGACAACAATGACTTCATCTAACTGAGAAGTGCTTTCATCAAGGCTAATGTTGATGACGTTTCTTCTTGCTATATCAACAGTTTTTGCCGTGAAACCTACATAACTGAAACGGAGGCCTTTGGTCTCATTACTCAAATTAATCTGGTAATCGCCATCTGCGTTTGTAAGCACGCCAATTTTTGAGTTTTTACTGTCTGCAACACTAACTCCGGACAGAGGCCGGCCATCTTTAGAAGAAATTACTTTCCCTGTAATTATAATATTCTGGAGGGATTTTGCCTGTGCTTGGCTAACCTTAAAAGTGAATAAAGCACAAAATAAAAATAGCATTAGCCTTAATGGACTGGTATTAAATTTGGATAGTTTGGAAATTCTCATATCAAATAGTTTACTGTAAAGACTTAAAAATTTTTTTGGTGAAAGCTTAATTCTTTCCCACCTCAATGTTCGATATTTTAGGAGTAATCAATAGGGGGGAATCCGTTCAAAAGAGAGGCTCCAATTGTTCATAGTAACAGGAAAGTCTAAAAAATACTCCTTTTTTTCTGCTATGACTTTATTATTTCCTTTTTCATGTACTCTGAGGGAGTACAACCAAACTGTTTTTGAAAACTTTTTCTGAAATTCTTGAGATCATTAAATCCCGCACTAAAAGCAGCCATACTTACGGTGTATTCGCCTGATTTCAATAACTGAGCGCTTCTTTTTAATTTTATCAGGCGTATAAAATCCGAACCGGACATCCCGGTAAGGGCTTTTAATTTTCTGTAAAATGTTGATCTGCTCATGAATAACTGGTTAGCCAACTCGTCAATGGAAAATTCCTCTTTTACCATGTTTTCTTCAATAAAATGGATAGTATTTTTAATAAACTCTTCGTCAAAGGAGGCAAGTTCTATTTCGCTGGGCCCCAGATTTAAACGACGGGTAAATAGCTCTTTTAGTTTTTTTCGGGACTTAATTAAGCTCTTCACATACGACAGTAAAATAGCCGGCTTAAATGGTTTGGCTAAATAATTATCAGCTCCCAGCTTCATGCCTTCAATATGCGAAACATCGTCCGATTTCGCGGTCAGTAAAATAATTGGTATATGAGAAGTTCTGTTGTCTTCTTTTAGAGTTTTACATAATTCATACCCATCCACTTCGGGCATCATTACATCACTCACCACCAAATCAGGAATGGTTTGAAACGCTTTTGATAAACCTTCTTTTCCATCTTTTGCAGACACTACTTCCCCAATTTTACCGAGCGTTTTAACGAGATACTGATTGAGCTCTTCGTTATCCTCCACCACTAATATAATAGGAATATCTGACTGCTCCTGGTCATCCACATCAAGATTCATTTCTGTTGGGTAGAACTCTTCAGCATTTAAATCTTTTTTCTGAGAAATTTCCTCTGCAGGTAATGCAATTTTAAATAACGAACCTTGCGGAAGATTATCTTTTAAAATAATAGAACCTTTATGTAGTTCAACTAAATCTTTCACAAAAGCCAAACCTATCCCGGTGCCCACATACCTACCCGGTTCGGCTTGGGCTGCCTGATAGAATCTATCAAATATCCGCTCCTTCTCTTTTTCATTAACACCTTTACCAGTATCGGCTACTATAATTTCGCAGGTTGGTTTTATACTATTTATGTAACTCACTTCAAACCTAATTTCGCCACCATCTGGGGTAAATTTGAACGCGTTAGAAAGCAAATTATACTCTATACTTTCTATCTTATCTTTGTCTATCCGCAGATAAAATTCTTTGATATTTGATTTAAATGAAAAACTAATGTCCTTTCTTTTGGCTTCATCAGCAAAAGAATCCGCAATTGATTTTGATAAGGACACAATGTCCTCAAACGATGCATTCAGGGTTAATGAATTAGCTTCTGCCTTATTAAAATCGAGTAATTGATTTACAAGGCTCAGTAATCTCTTAGATTGATTTTGGACTTTTTTGATTACGTTCTTTACAGAATAATCTACCTTTTCATCTTCCGATAAATCTTCCAAAGGTCCCATCATTAAAGTGAGAGGCGTCCTGAATTCGTGTGAGATATTAGTAAAAACCTTATTCTTTATTTCAGCAATTTCATGCTCCTTTTGGTAATTTAAATTGGCAATTTGTAACTTGTTTTTGAGATAAATTCTATTTAAGGTAATATACCTTGAGAGCCAAAGTAACCCGAAAATAATTATGGCGTAAATGAGGTAAGCCCACCAGGTTTTCCATGGTGGTGGTAAAATTTCAATTTTAATAGTTGCGACATTATTATTCCATATCTGGTCACTATTTGATGCCTTAACATTGAGTGTATAAGAACCGGAAGGTAGGCTGGTATAAGTAACGGTTCTGTTCTTTCCTGCATCCACCCATTTGTCATCAAAACCATCTAACTTATATTGGTATTGATTTTTATCTGAGGCATGATAATCCAGCGCCGCATAAGAAATTGAAATAATATTCTCTTTATAAGAAAGCTCGATTTCCCTAGTTAGAAATAAAGCTTTGGAAAGAATTTTATTATCTGTAATTACTGTTCCAACACCGACATTTTGATTATTAATTTGAAGGTTAGTGATGTAAACAGGGGGTTCGTAACGATTTAAATAAATGCTATCAGGATTAAAATAGGTAATACCAGATATACCACCGAAAAACATTTCGCCATCATCAGCAATAAAAGATGCGTTTTCAGAAAAAGTGTTGGATGACAGACCGTCCCTAATGTCAAAGTTCCTAAAGCGGTTCGTGCGGACTTCAAATTTCGTGATGCCTTTGTTGGTGCTCATCCATACATTATTCTCCTTATCGATTAAGACAGCATCGATATAATCATTTGGAAAGCCCTGATTTTGATAATAACTGGCAATTTTAAGTTTGCCCTCGTCGAAAGTTAATTTATTTAAGCCCTGTTGCGTACCTACCCATATGTTACCATAATTATCTTCAGCAATGGACAAAATAGTATTATTGGATAATCCGCCTTCAACGTTAGCATTTTGCTTAATCACTTCAAAAATATCTTTCTCTCTATTGTACAAGTGCAAGCCGTCGTAAGTGCCTACCCAAAGTCTATTACTTTTATCAACCAGCATACAGCTTATTCTGTCGTTCTGAAGAGCACCCTGAACGCCAACCTTCTCCGGATATCTTTTAAAAACAGGTAGGTCATTATTAAAGGATACAACTCGGTTTAATCCATGCTCTTGGGTCCCAACCCAAATGATTCCACTTTTATCTTTAACTATGGATGTAATTTTCGGCCCGCTTAAGGATTGTGAATCCTTATTTGACCACTCTATTCTAATTCTCTTTGATTGTAGTTTGGACGCATGTTCGTAATCTTTAAAAATGGCCAAACCATCGCCTGTGCCTACCCATAAATCCTGGTTGTTTTCAAAAAAGGTATTAATCCTGATCGTTTCAAAACCAAGATCTTTTTTAATAAAACTCTTTTTATCGGTTGAATAGCTTAGCCCACCGCCCTTCGTTCCTATCCAAAGCCCACCCTTGCCGTCCTCAAAAACTGAGGTAATATGTGTATTGTCTAAAACGGCTTTATCGCCGTCAAAATTGGTGATGGTCTTAAATTTTTTCTTATAAGGATCTAGTTTGCAAACACCCCCTCCATCAGTACCAATCCATAAAATACCGGTGCTGTCCTGCGTAATAGATAAAATGATATCATAATCCTTATTAAAGACACGAAAGGGTTTAATTCTTATTTTCTCAAAACGCTCCGTTTGAATATCAAACTTGTTTAACCCACCTCCCCAGGTACCTACCCAAACATTGTAATTTCTATCAACAAAAACCCGATAGGTATTTTTATTACTTAAACTTCCTGCAGTTTGATCGGGTAAAAACTTTTTAAAAGAACGATCTTTGATCTCATATTTTATCAATCCATTACCCCAGGTGCCCAGAAATAGAGTTTCAGTTTGATTATTTACAGCAATGGATGTAACATCAAATCTTTTTGGACCAAGATCAACCTGCTCCAATCTATTAAGGAGAGGATTATAATTTAATAACCCTAAACCAGAACCCACCCAAATCTCACCTTTTCCATCTTCTGCAATTGCATTAACCGTAATGTCATTATTGACCGTAATATCATTATTTACGATTTTAAATTCCCCATCCCTAAAAATATAAAGACCATGTAATGCGCCGATAAATAAATTACCAGATTTATCTACCAGCAAAGTTTTAATTTCCTGAATCTTGACAGATTTCGGAGGGGTATAATGTGTAATAGAATCCGTTAAGAAATTGTAGCTATTTAATCCACCAGTCTTATTACCGATCCACAGGGTGTTGCTATATTCTGCGATGACCTCAACTGCCTGATTACTTAAGTTATTAGTCGATCCGGGGCTGGACCTAATGGTATTAAAATCATAGCCATTATATCTATTCAATCCTCCCCTGGTTCCGAACCAAATAAACCCATATTGGTCCTCGTAAATAGCAGTTACCTCGTTATTGATAAGGCCATTATCCGTGGTAATATTATTCTCTGCATTATTTTGGGCAAAAGAAGACCCGCAATGAAGTATAAATGCACTAAGAAATATACTAAATATAGATAATCTGTTTCTTGTTAAATCAAACATGAGGCGATTTCAATCTCTACGTTCTATGTAATTCAGTAAATTAAACAGTTATTGGTTCAATTGGTTTTTCCATGAGAATTTGACGACAATCGTCCATCACTAAAGTACAACAAACCTCAACAAAAGTTCAGTCAAATACCAACAATTTTCTACTTACGACTTGATAGCACCCCATAAATGACGAGATAGCCCTGTTATAAATGATCAAATTAATTCAAACTTTGAATAAGCGCTGCTCCGGGTCAGCAACAACCAATTATACATCAATCGAAAAAAATTAAAAATTTCACCTTGAAATATCTTTTTATTGCTTCAATTTTTGCATTCGCATTATGCTTCACTATCTCCAAAAAAACATTTTCACAACAAAGTGGCAGGACTATTAAAGAATTAAGATCGGGTTGGTTATTTATACATAAAGACATTTCTAATGGTGCGCAAAACGTTTTAGATGAGAAAGATTGGCAGAAAGTCGAAATCCCGCACGACTGGGCCATTAGTGGTCCTTTTAGCGAAGAAAACGACCTACAAACCACAAAGGTTACTGAAGATGGAGACCGAAAAGCGATGCTAAGATCGGGAAGAACCGCCGGGCTTCCTTACGAAGGTGTTGGATGGTATAGAAAGCATTTGGTTTTTAACGAACAAGACAAGGGCAATGCTTTTTCTTTGGAATTTGATGGCGCCATGAGCCACGCCAAAGTGTTTTTAAACGATAAGTTTGTGGGCGAATGGCCCTATGGTTACTCCTCATTTAGTTTTGATATTACCAGGTTTATTAATTTTGGGAAGGATAATGTGCTGGCTGTGAGATTAGAAAACCAGGTTGAATCTGCACGATGGTATCCAGGGGCAGGTCTTTACAGAAATGTTCGCCTCGTAGAGACCAGCCCAGTTCATATAGCACACTGGGGAACTTTTGTCACTACACCAAAAATATCTGCTGCTCTTGCGTTGGTAAAAATTCAAACCAATATTGAAACTGGTAATGGTGAAACCGGAAAGATCAGTTTGGAAACTATTTTATTTAATCAGAGTAATGAAAAAGTTGGGAAAAATACCAGTATTCAGGATATCCAAAAAAATAACAAATTCATCCAGGAAGTAAACATTTCAAACCCTCAGTTATGGTCTGCCGAACACCCTAAATTGTATTATGCTGTAAGTAAAGTAAAAAAAGGAGAGCAGGTTATTGATCAATATAGAACCATTTTTGGCATAAGAAAGATAAATTTTCACCCGCAAACAGGAATGACGGTTAATGGAATCCCGACCAAACTGAAAGGAGTTTGCCTGCATGATGACTTGGGGCCATTGGGAATGGCCATCAACAAATCGGCGTTGAGATATCGTTTAAAACTCTTAAAGCAAATGGGATGCAATGCCGTAAGAGGAACACACAATCCTCATGCTCCTGAAATGCTGGAATTATGTGATGAGCTGGGATTTTATTATATAGATGAGGCGTTCGACGAGTGGAAGGCTGGTAAAGTTAAAAATGGCTACCATACGCTTTTTGATGGTTGGGCTAAAAAGGATTTGGAGGCCATGATCGAAAGGGACCGCAATCACCCAGCGTTGATAATGTATAGTATTGGCAATGAAATCAGGGAGCAGGGCGAAAAAGACGGAGCTAAATTAACTAAATACCTGACTGATATTTGTCATGCCAATGATGCTACCAGGCCTGTAACCGCAGCTTTCAACAACATGGATTCGGCTATCATGAACGGTTTAGCCAATGCTGTTGATATCCCCGGATGGAATTATAAACCTGGATTTTACACCTTATTACATCAAAAACACCCCAAGTGGATAATTTACGGAAGCGAAACTGCTTCCACGGTAAGTTCCAGAGGCGCTTATAAACTTCCTGCGAAAATTGGGATAATGAAGTTGTGGCCGGATAATCAGTCTTCTGCTTATGATTTGGAATATTGCAGTTGGTCGCAATTACCCGATATCGAATGGAAAAAACAAGAAAATGATTTTGTTGCAGGTGAATTTGTTTGGACAGGATATGATTATTTGGGAGAACCTACTCCTTATAACGCCAACTGGCCAAGCAGAAGTTCTTATTTTGGAATCATCGATTTATCGGGTATCCCAAAGGATCGTTACTATTTGTATCAAAGTCATTGGAGCAATCAAAAAGTACTGCATATCTTGCCTCACTGGAATTGGAAGGGCCATGAGGGTGAAGTTGTGCCTGTTTTTGTTTATACCAATTATCCAAGTGCAGAGGTTTTTATCAATGGTAAAAGCTATGGAAAGAAAACCTTTGACAAGAACAGTTTATTGGACAGCTACCGCCTGAGATGGGAAAATACGATTTATCAACCTGGTGAATTAAAAGTTGTAGCTTATGAAAAGAATGGAAAAGTTGCTGAAACTAAAGTAATCAAAACAGCAGGATCTCCATCTACCATAGAATTGAAATCTAACACCACTCAATTATCTGCCAATGGGGAAGATTTAGCTTTCATTACAGTTAGTATCAAAGATATCTATGGAAATCTTTGCCCACTGGCGGATAATGTGGTCCACTTTAAGGTAACCGGCGAAGGTAAACTAAGAGCCGTAGGTAACGGTAATTCAGCAAGCTTAGAGCCGTTTGAAGCAGATTATAGAAAGGCATTTTACGGAAAATGTATGGCTATTATACAGAGTGGCCACCAGACAGGAAAAGTTACGATAGAAGCCAGCGGAGTTGGATTAAAGGCATCAAATTTAACGCTTGAAATTTCGACTAAATAAACTGAATAATCAGGTTACAATTAAAAATAAGATATGATTCAATTCAAAATCTACTTATTAATTCCTCTTGCATTACTTCTTAGTGCAAAGGTTTTAGCTCAACACAGGCCCAAGCCTAGTGTAATTATTATTTATTCTGACGATGTGGGCTACGGAGATATAAGTTGCTATGGTGCAGGTAAAATACAAACCCCAAATATTGATAAAATTGCTGAGGAAGGGATTAGATTTACCAATGCTCACGCATCCTCGTCTACTTGTACACCTTCAAGATATGCTTTATTAACCGGTAAATATCCCTGGAGAAAAAAAGGGACCGGAATTGCAGCGGGAGACACAGGTTCCATTATCGATGAAACCCAGTTTACTTTAGGTGATTTATTTCAAAACGCAGGTTACCAAACAGCGGTTATTGGTAAATGGCATTTAGGTTTAGGTGGCCCAACAGGTCCAAATTGGAATGACAGCATCAAACCAAGCCCAAATGATTTAGGCTTTAATTACTCATTTATCATTCCTGCTACCCCTGATCGGGTTCCTTGTGTTTATGTAGAAAATCACCATGTTGTAAATTTAGATCTTAAAGATCCTATTGAGGTGAGCTACCAACACCCTATCGGAACTGATCCCATTGGAACATTGCATCCGGAATTGCTTAAAGTGAAGGCAGATCTGCAACACAGTGGAACCATAATTAATGGAATTAGCCGCATCGGGTACATGAAAGGAGGTCACCAGGCCTACTGGAAAGATGATCAAATGAGTGATGAAATTACCAATAAGGCTCTACAATTTATATCAGATAACAAACAAAAATCCTTCTTCTTATATTTTGCTATCCAAGATGTACATGTTCCCAGACTACCAAATGGACGTTTTAGAGGAAAAAGTGGTATGGGTGCAAGAGGCGATGCATTACTAGAATTAGATGAAAATACCGGAAAAATACTCCATCTTTTGGATAGTTTACATCTATCCAAAAATACGCTAGTGATTTTTAGTAGTGATAACGGTCCGGTTTTAAATGACGGTTACCAGGACAGTGCTAAAATCCTATTAAACGGGCATGATCCATCTGGCCCATATAAAGGATGGAAATATAGCAAATTTGACGCCGGAACCAGAGTACCCATGATGATCAGGTGGCCAGGTATTATTAAAAAAGGCGAGGTGTCACAAGCTTTAATAGGCCAGATCGATTTTTTAGCTTCGATGGCGCATCTGCTCCATTTTAAACTGCCCGACAATGCTGCCCCTGATAGCAAAGAACTATTCAAGGTGTTATCAGGCAAATCCAAAAAAGGGAGGAAAAGTATAATTGAACAAGGTTTGCCTGGCCTAGCCATTTTGAAAGGAGATTGGAAATTTATTCCACCTTCCAGGGGAGCAGCGGTTTTGAAAGATAAAGACAATCTGGAAACCGGAAATAGTAATGTCGGACAGCTTTATAATTTAAAAGATGATATTGGTGAGACCAAAAATCTTGCTTCCAAATATCCTAATAAAGCTAAAGAGCTTTCCGATCTGTTATTTCAAATACAAGAAGAGGTTAAGTAATCTCCCTTTAAAACCGTTAATATCATGAAAAGAAAAAACCTTAGAATTCTTGTCTTAATTCTATTATCAGGCACTTTCAAATTCAGTTTTGCCCAGGCACATCATGCTACAAAAGTGCAAACCACACAACCAAACATCATTGTTTTTTTGGTTGATGATATGGGATGGGAAGATACTTCCGTTCCTTTCTACAAAGAAAGCACTCCATTAAACAAAAAATACCATACCCCAAATATGGAAAGACTGGCTGCTATGGGTGTAAAATTTACTCAAGCTTACGCCACTTGTGTATGTACACCATCCAGGGTAAGTTTACAAACCGGAATGAATGCGGCAAGGCACCGGGTAACCAATTGGACAGATTATTTTGAAAATCATCCAACGGATTCAAAATATCCCAATCTAATACTCCCGGCATGGAATTACAATGGTTTAAGTCCTGTTCCGGATACGCCCCATACCGTTTATGCCACCACCTTAGCTGAGATTTTAAAGGAGCACGGCTATTTCACCATTCACGCGGGTAAAGCTCATTTCGCGTCCTATCCTACTTTGGGTTCTGATCCTAAAAATCTGGGGTTTGACATCAACATTGCAGGAAACGCCGTTGGCGGACCAAAAAGTTATTTAGGAACTGAGAATTTTGGTAACGAGGTAAAAGGCGGTTATACTCCAAGAGCTATTCCAGGATTAGAGCTCTATCACGGAAAAGATATTTTCCTTTCAGAGGCCTTAACTCTCGAGGCAAAAAAAGCATTAGATGATGCCCGCTATCTTCAAAGGCCCTTCTTCCTGTATATGGCCCAGTACGCCGTCCATGCTCAATACAAACCGGACAATAGATTTTACCCTCAATATATTAAAGAAGGACTCGGGCATGAGGAAGCCGAATATGCTGCACTTTTACAAGGAATGGATAAAAGTTTAGGAAATTTACTGGACTACCTGGATAAATATCATTTAACCCAGAACACCATCATTATTTTTATGTCAGATAATGGCGGTTTAACGCTGGTGCCTCCGCGTGGAGGAAAGCCTTTTACGCACAATCTTCCTCTAAAAGCAGGAAAAGGTTCAGGCTATGAAGGTGGAATAAGAGAACCCATGATCGTTTACTGGCCGGGCGTAACAAAACCTAATACCATAAATCATCAATATGTAATGATTGAAGATTTCTTCCCTACTATCCTGCAAATGGCAGGCATCAATAATTACCGGACTGTACAAAAAGTAGATGGTAAAAGTTTCGTTCCGTTCTTAAAAAATCCAACTTTACGGGACAACACAAGAGCATTATTTTGGCACTTTCCCAATTACTGGCAGGAAGGGCAGCAAAGAGCTAATGAATATAAGATACAGGGAGAAAGTGAAGGGATGGGACCTTACAGTTCGATCAGAAAGGGAGAGTGGAAGTTGATATATTTTTATGGAACGAACAGCACTGAACTTTATAACTTAAAAACTGACATCGGAGAGCATCATAACCTGGCAGCTCAATACCCATCCAAAGCCCTGGAGTTAATTAAACTGCTGAATCAAAAACTGGAAGCGGAAAATGCACAGTTCCCTATCAATGGAACTACAGGAGCCGTATTACATCCTTCGCTCTCTCAAAGTAAATGATCAATATAAGTTTTTTGATAATCATATTACCTGTTCATTTTACAGGTTTAATATTCGCATTTGAGGACAAGTGTGGGAAAGCATTCAAATTAGGGGGTTTAACCGTTCAATCAGTTAAATGAACTGGTATTCCAATAGTTTTTTGTTGAATTTAGTGGTCTAACAAATTAATCAATAAAATGAAAGTTAATTACATCAATCTGCTGTTATTCTTTGCCATGCCGTTTTCGGCATGCAAAAAGAATACTACCGATTTAAAAACTCCTGAGTCTCCCCTCATTGCAGGCATTATTTCAGAAAAAGTCAACTTCGGGCAAATGCTCACCATTTCTAAAACTGTAAATATTGGGATGCCAAAGGTTGAGTTGTATCCTGATACAGTTTACACTTCATTTAACGTAGATGATCCGATCTTTAAATCATTGCCGGACGGCTACAACGATCAGATTGTCTCATTTAGATTACCAAAAGGTTATATGGCTGTATTTGCCGAGAACACTGACGGAACCGGTGAGTCTGCTTGCTATGTAGCCACAGATAGTGCAATAAACGCGAACTTACCAGAAAGATTACAAAACAATATTTCTTTTATCAGGTACATGCATGTTAATAACCCGGGAAAGAAGGGTACAGCCTCCACACGCGATCAGACTGTGCAGGCATTTAACACTACTCAATGGTTTTATGGGTGGAGTTTGACGAGATCATCTTTACCGGGACAACAATTTGTACCAATGACCTGGGGAAAAGCAGCATGCTCCTTGGCAAACGTGAGTTATTTGGCTGACCGGCCAGATGTAGACCATCTGCTTTCCCTTAATGAACCTGATAATACTAACCAATCGAATATTCCCAATATTGATACGGCAGTGAGGCGATATAAAATTATGCAACTATCCGGACTCAGGTTAGGAGCACCGGCTACAACTCAAGGTCAGGCTTTTGGAGATGGGAAATGGCTAACAAAATTTATGAGCAAAGCTCAGGAAGAAAAAGCAAGGATAGACTTTATCCCGATACATTGGTACGATTGGGGAAATCAAACTAACAACAAGGCCACAGATTCCCTTACTGCTGAGGGCGTATTTAAACGATTTCAGAATTATGTAGAAAAGGTTCATGCGGCGTATCCCGATCAAGCTATCTGGATAACCGAATTTAATGCAAACCCTAACCGGACTTCAGTGTTAATTCACGAGTATTTCATGAAACTCTCTACAGACTGGATGAACGCTACACCTTTTATTGAGCGCTATTCCTACTTTTTCCCAAATACTGTTCCTGCTGTCAATAGTGATTTCACTTTAACAGATGCCGGGCAGTACTGGAACGACCTTATATCACCCAAATCGTTTTCAGGAAATATTGTATCTGCTGGTACACAGTTAAATGCTGAATAGAAAGTTTTTATTTATTTGAAAAACCTAAAAACATAACCCGCATAACATCCAATATCCTACTTCAAGAGGGCCATTTTTAAACAGCTGAGAATTTCATTCAGCTGTTTTTCTTTTATGGGTTAACCGTTGCAAAAGCGTCTGATCTTTTAAAAAGCCATCAACATGAAGACGAACGATTGTAGATTCATTGTATTCAAAAAGCGATTTTGAAAGTAAAGAGCTGAAATTTGCAAGCAGTTGAACAAGAATTTGAATATCATTGATGAAAATTCATAAGCCGAAGCAAAGAAGGCAATCATTACAATCTTAATGGAGTTTACAAAAAATAGGAATTAGAAATCACAGAGATCGCACCCACAAAATAAACGATCAGTGGCATGCAATACTCAAAAAAGTGCCTAACGGGGGAGTTTTTTAAGGGCCATGCTATCTTTTCGTCAATTAGCCTGCTTGGTTCTACATTTGAGCAAATAAAATTGATCGCAGGCTCTTTAGGTTTGTAAATAAAAAAGCATTTATGAAAATAAATCCATAAATGCTTGATTTCCAAGTGGGCCCACCTGGGCTCGAACCAGGGACCACCTGATTATGAGTCAGGTGCTCTAACCAACTGAGCTATAGGCCCGATACCCCAATGCGGTAAAAATTCAGGAGTGCAAAAATAGAAAAATTCGCCAAGTGAAAAGAAATAATTTTCTTTGACTATGCAAAAGATAGAAGCTATAATTTTTGACCTGGGTGGCGTAATATTAAATATTGATTATAATTTAACCCGCATTGCCTTTGAAAAAGCAGGTATAAAAAACTTTCACGAGATGTATTCGCAGGCTAATGCCGATGACCTGTTCAGCAACCTTGAAACCGGGAAAATTTCTGAAGATAATTTTTACAATGAATTAAATAAACGCACCGGGCTTTATTTACCAACGATTGAAATTGAGAACGCATGGAACGCAATGCTGCTAACATTCAGAGAAAAGAGTCTGGATTTTTTGGATACTTTAAAACCAAAGTATAAGCTTTTTTTACTGAGTAATACCAATCACATTCATTTAAATGCATTTAATAAAATATATCTTGAAAAGCACAGAGATAAGCGTTTTGAAGAATTTTTTGACAAGGCATATTATTCGTGTAACATGGGTTTAAGAAAACCCAATGCTGATATTTACGAATTTGTACTGGAAGAAAATAAACTGGAACCTGGGAAAACTCTTTTTGTGGATGACTCTGCCCAAAACATAGAAGCGGCAAGGGCTTTAGGTATACAAACTATTTTATTAGGCGCTGGAGAATATATTGAGTACCTGCCTTTATAAATTATTTTATTTCTTCAAACTCAATATAGTCGCCTTCTCTTTTAACCTTTGGTTCCTGTTTAGGAGTTGCATTTTTTGTGTTGGCAGCATTCATATCCTGTTGCATTTTGGTTTGCATTTCCCCAAATTGTTTCCTTATTTTTTGGGTTGAGTTATATACAGGTATAATAAATTCAAAGATGAATTTGTATAAAATGTAAATCAGGAACAGTTCTGCTGCGGTTCGAAAAATATTCATTATGCAAAAATATATATTTAATTTTTTAACAGGATTCTAAAAATTTTACTTTAACATAATTTGGTCTGTAATTCTAATTTATAGTATATTTGCAGCGGCAAAAGAATCATTGAAGGGAACGAAAACGTTCCCTTCTTCTTTTTCGAAAATTTGTGAATTTAAGAATGAGTGGAATAAACCCTTTAAAAAAAATTGAAGATTTTGTTGCAGGAATTACTTCACAATCGGAAACAGTTTTCCCGGTTGAAATAAAAATATCGCCTGCAAATGATATAAAAGTTTTTCTTGATGCCGATGACGGTATCACCATTGAAAAATGTACGTCAATAAATAAAGCTCTTTATAAATATATAGAAGAATCTGAATTGTTTCCCGATGGAAATTTTTCTCTTGAAGTTTCTTCACCTGGTATAGATGAACCATTGAAACTGCATCGTCAATACAAAAAAAATATAGGAAGAAAGGTAGAAGTAGTGATGAATGACGGTACTAGAATAGAAGGAAAGCTTTTAAAAGTGAGCGATGATGAAATAGTCATCGAAGAAAAAACTGGCAAAGCAAATAAAGCAACAATTAAAACAATAACAATATTATTTAATCAGATAAAGCAAACTAAAGTGCTGATAACTTTTTAAAAAAACATAAATGGCAAGCATTAATTTGATTGAATCCTTTCAGGAATTCAAAGACGCAGAAAACATAGACAGGCCTACTTTGATGAAGGTTATGGAAGACGTTTTTAAAACATTAATCCGTAAAAAATACGGCTCTGATGAAAATTTTGATGTAATTGTAAATGACCAGAAAGGAGACCTTGAAATTTTTCGAAGAAGAACTATTGTGGATGATGATGACCTGTACAACACGCTTACCGAGATTGAATATAAAGATGCCATTAAAATAGAACCCGATTACCAGGTAGGTGAAGAACTTTATGAAGAAGTAGATATCCAAAAAGAATTTGGGAGAAGAGCTATACTTGCAGGTAAACAAACACTGGCGAGCCGTATTAATGATCTTAAAAAGAACATTCTTATAAAGAAATATGAGGACAGGATTGGTGAAATTATAAATGGTGAAGTTTACCAGGTTTGGAAAAAAGAAATCTTATTGCTTGATGAAGAAGGCAATGAAATGCTGCTTCCAAAGTCAGAACAAATACCCTCTGATTATTTTAAAAAGGGAGAAACAATACGTGCAGTTGTTAAAAAAGTCGAATTAAAAAACAGTCAGGCAGTAATTATTGTTTCAAGAACTGATACTTCTTTCCTTGCCAAATTGCTCGAAATTGAAGTGCCCGAAATATTCGATGGCCTTATTGTAATAAGAAAAATTGTAAGAGATCCGGGTGAAAGAGCAAAAGTTGCTGTTGAAAGTTTTGATGACCGTATTGACCCTGTAGGAGCTTGTGTTGGAATGAAAGGAAGTCGTATACACGGTATCGTTAGAGAACTTAAAAATGAAAATATAGACGTAATAAACTGGACCAACAACATTCAGCTTTTAATACAACGTTCGCTTACTCCGGCTAAAATTACCAGTATGGATGTAGATTTGGAAACAAAGCATGCCAACGTTTATTTAAAGCCAGACCAGGTTTCGTTGGCAATTGGCCGCAGGGGAGTTAATATCAAACTGGCTTGTGAGTTGACAGGACTTGAAATTGATGTGTTTAGGGATAATGAAGGAGAGGTGGAAGAATACGATGTTGATCTCGATGAATTTACAGATGAGATTGAATCATGGATTATTGATGAATTGAAAAAAATAGGTTGTGATACAGCAAAAAGCGTATTACAGTTGTCTGATGAAGAACTGGAGCGTAGAACTGATCTTGAAAAAGAAACTATCACAGAAGTGAAAAAGATTCTGAAAGAAGAATTTGAAGCTGAATAATTTTTTCTTTTAATTCAAAAAAAGGAAATTGATTATTTAAAACATAATTTTAATCATAAAAAAATCTTCTTTATTAAAAAAGAAGATAAGGAGAGGCTTAATGGCAGAAGTAAATACACCACGGGTAATGGCAGCGGCCAAGGAGTTTAACATAGGTAAAGATACCTTGGTTGACTTCCTTGTGTCCAAAGGTTTTGGAGAAGAAGACCTGAAGCCTAATTCCAAAATTTCGGAAGAAATGTACCGTGTATTGCAGGTGGAATTTCAACCCGATAAAGCGGCAAAGCAAAAGGCCGAACAAATAGATTTACCAAAAAATGCTGTTACCGATTTCAAAAAAAGAAGGGATGAACAGGATCTTTCTTTCAATAAAAAAGAACCTGCAAAACCAAAAGAAGTAACACCGGTTGAGGAAGTTAAACCAGAAGAACCTAAATCACCGGAAGTTCCAGTTGAACATGCGGAGCTACCAAAAGCTGAAGAAGTTATTGAATTACCACAACCGGAAATTGTAAAGATCGAAGCTCCCGAAGTGGAGAAGCCAAAGGTTGTTGATAAAATTGACTTAAGCACCATTGATTCGTCAACAAGGCCTAAAAAAACCGCAGCAAAAGGAACAAAAAAAGAAACGCCGGTTACAGATAAGGAAGTAAAAGAAAAACAAATAACACCAGAGGAAGTAAAAGAAACGCCAATAGCCCCTGAAGAAATTATAACACCTGGCCCGGTAAAAATCGAGCCGGTTGTAATATCAAATATTAAGGCATCAAAAATAGAGGGCCCTAAAATACTTGGAAAAATTGTGCTTCCAACCAATAATGAAACGCGGCCAAAACCTGTTGATGAAAGAAGAAAACGCAAGCGTATTGTAGTTGAGAAAAAACCACAACCCAATGTTAATCCGCCCGGTAATTTTCAACGTCCGCAATCTCCAAGGCCTCCGGGACCTCCGGGCAGGTTTAACAGAAATGCTCCGCCGCCAATGCGTCGCGAGGAAAAAGAAATTGATCAAAAAGAAATCCAGGATAAAATAAAAGAAACCCAGGCAAAGCTTGCCGGGGCGGGTGGAAGAGGCAAAAGCCTAAAAGCAAAATATCGTAAAGCGAAAAGAGAAGAGGCAGCTGAAAATGTAGGTGAAGAAGTGACTGATAATAAATTGCAGGTTACAGAATTTATTTCAGTAAGTGAATTTGCAAATCTTATGGATGTAAGCTTTGCAGATGTTATAAGTAAATGTATGAGCCTTGGTATTATGGTTTCTATTAATCAAAGGCTGGAGGCAGACGTGATTGAATTGGTTGCTGGTGAATTTAATTATGAAGTTGAATTTATAGGAATTGATGATGAAGCAGAGTTTGAAGAAGAAGAAGAGGAAGATAAGGATGAAGATTTGGTAACACGTTCACCGATCGTTACAATCATGGGCCACGTTGATCATGGTAAAACATCTTTGCTTGATTATATACGCCAGGCTAATGTAATTGCTGGTGAAGCCGGAGGTATTACGCAGCATATCGGCGCTTACGAAGTAACTCTTAAGAACGGAAGAGCTATTACGTTTTTAGATACTCCGGGTCACGAAGCATTTACGGCTATGCGTGCCCGTGGTGCAAAGGTTACTGATATTGCCGTGATAGTTATTGCTGCAGATGATGCGGTGATGCCTCAAACAAAAGAAGCCATTTCTCATGCGCAGGCTGCAAATGTTCCCATGATTTTCGCATTTAATAAAATTGATAAAGACGGAGCTAATCCTGAAAAGATAAAAGAGCAGCTTGCTGCAATGAATATATTGGTGGAAGACTGGGGTGGTAAGTATCAAAGCCAGGAAATAAGCGCGAAACAAGGATTGAATGTTGATGCCCTCCTGGATAAAATTTTACTTGAATCTGACCTGCTTGATTTGAAGGCCAACCCGGATAAAGGCGCCAGCGGAACTGTAATTGAAGCTTCCCTTGATAAGGGCCGCGGTTATGTTGCCACTATTTTAGTACAAAACGGAACATTAAGGCAAGGTGATTTAATTGTTTCCGGACAAAATTATGGAAGGGTAAAAGCAATGTTTAATGAACGCAACCAGCGTACTGAAATAGCGCCTCCTTCAACGCCGGTTTTAATTTTGGGATTGAACGGCGCTCCCCAGGCAGGTGAAACATTTAAATTTTATAGTGACGAATCAGAGGCAAAGGATACAGCTAACCGTAGGGCTCAAATTTTACGTGAGCAGGGAATTCGTGCCAAGAAACATATTACACTTGATGAAATCGGGCGCAGATTAGCTTTGGGGAATTTCAAAGAACTCAATTTAATTATACGTGCTGATGTGGATGGTTCTGTGGAAGCATTAAGTGATTCATTACAAAAATTAAGTACAGAAGAAATTGTTGTAAGTGTTGTTCATAAAGGTGTTGGACAGATTACCGAAAGTGACGTATTGCTGGCCACTGCTTCAGATGCCGTTATCATAGGATTTAATGTACGTCCCTCTTTACAAGCTTCCAAACTCGCAGACCATGAGGGTGTGGAAATAAAAACTTACTCTATAATTTATGATGCGATAGATGAAGTGAAAAGTGCAATGGAAGGTATGCTTGAGCCAAAAATCCAGGAAAAAATTCTTGGTATTTTAGAAGTGAAAGAAACTTACAAATTTGATAAGATAAGTGTTGCGGGATGTATGGTTATTGAAGGCAAAGTTGCCCGCAACAACCGTGTCCGCCTGGTTCGGGATGGTATTATCGTTTTTACTGGTGAATTGGGAAGCCTGAAACGTTTTAAAGATGATGTGAAAGAGGTAACGACCAACATGGAGTGCGGTGTAAGTATTAAGAATTATAGCGATACCAGGCCCGGCGATATGATAGAAGCTTTTGAAGAAGTTGAAGTAAAAAGAACTCTTTAAAACTCTTAAGAATTATTTTCTTTAACAAAACAACCTCAACATTTAACTTTTCAAAAAAAAATCACTCGTTTTGCCAGCGTATTTTTGATAAGCTGTTTTTTTGCTGGTATCAAATACTGTTCATTTAATTTTAAGAACTTCGATAATGAAGAAAAGTCTATTTATCATTTGTTTAATTGCTTCAGCAAATATTCTGTTTGCCCAAACAAAAAAGGTTGTTGCAGATAAAATAATTGCTACAGTAGGAGATAAGATCATTCTTAAAAGTGAAATCGATAACAGCATTTCTGATATGCAACGGCAAAATATCGATGTACCCGCGAATGGCAAATGTCTTTTACTGGAACAGGCGCTTGGCTTAAAAGCATTGGTACTGCAGGCTGAAATAGATTCCATCCCTGTTTCTGATGAAGATGTAGACGCAGATATCGATAATAAAATCAGGTACTTTATTAATCAATATGGATCCAAAGAAATAGTAGAACAAATTGCAGGAAAATCACTTTTTCAACTGAAAGAAGATTTCAGGCAAACTTTTAAAGAACAAAAACTGGCCCAGGGTGAGCGTGATAAAATTGTTGCTGATGTAAGAATAACGCCGCAGGAAGTTGAAGCATATTATGATTCTATTCCAAAAGACAGTCTTCATTTTTATGAATCACAATTGGAGGTGGGAGAAATTGTAATATATCCCAAGCCAAGCCGCGATCTTGAAAATTATGCAATCGATCAATTGAAGGAATATAAAAAAGAGGTTGAAGATGGAAGTAAAAAATTTGAAACCCTTGCTTCTTTATATACTGACGACCCTGGCAGTAAAGACAATGGAGGACGATATGAAATCAACAGAAATGAAAAAACCTGGGATCCAATATTCCTGGCAAAAGCATTCAGCTTAAAAGATGGCCAGATTTCAAATGTATTTAAAACAAAATTTGGTTACCATATTATTCAAATGGTAAGCAGAAATGGAGATGATGCCGTTATACGCCACATTTTAAAAATTCCACAAATAAGTTCTATTGAAGTAAACCAAGCTAAACAACAACTGGATTCGGTGCGTTCAAAACTCGTAGCCGGGACAATTGATTTTGGCCAGGCTGTTTCAAAATATAGTGAAGATGAAAACAGTAAATTCACAGGTGGCAGAATTCCGGCCAGAGATCAAAGCACTTATTTAACTATTGATGAGCTTGATAAGGACCTTGTGCTGATGTTAAAGGATCTTAAAGTTGGGCAATATTCGCAACCCACTGAATTTACCGATGACAGGGGTAAAAAAGCGGTGCGTATTGTAAACATTTTAACCAAAACAGAACCTCATCGCGAAAATTTGAAAGATGATTATGATAAAGTGGCCCGCCGAGCCTTGGAGGAAAAGAAAAATGATGTTTTGGAAAAATGGTTTGCAAAAAAAATCCCTTCCTTTTATGTGAAAATTTCAGATGATTATAAATCTTGCCCTGAAATGCAAAAATGGGAGACCAACTCTACCGCTACCAGTAAATAATATCATATCTAAATTAAAAAGCTTGAGAAGCATTTACGAACGACGCTATACAAGTTTCCTTTTAATTAAAAATAACAAAACAATTTATTTCAATCTTTGGCGCTGTTTTATAAAACCTTAATTTTGCGCTTCATTCCAATAAATGAGCGATGAAATAAAACATGAATGCGGGCTAGCCTTCATGAGATTACGAAAACCCTTTTCATTTTACCGTCAAAAATATGGTACTGTTCTTTACGGCCTTAATAAGCTGTATCTGCTAATGGAAAAGCAGCATAATCGCGGCCAGGATGGTGCCGGAGTTGCTGCCGTAAAGCTGGATACTGAACCGGGGTACCCGTTTCTCCATCGTAAAAGAAGCTCTGCCAACCAGGCAATCGCAGATATTTTTTCACAAATTGGCGAGCAAATAAATGAAATTCAGAAATATCATCCTGAAATAGATCAACATCCGGGCCTTATGAAGGGCCATATCGATTTTTTGGGAGAACTTTTATTAGGCCATCTTCGCTATGGAACTCAAGGGAAAAATAATGTCCAGTTTTGCCACCCCTTTATTAAACGCAATACAATACCTGCTCGCAACCTTGCGCTTGCCGGAAACTTTAACCTGGTAAATAAAGACGAATTATTCTCATTAATAAATAGTCATCCAGATGAACTCGACAGGCAAAGTGATCTTGGTGCTATGATGGATGTAATTCATCATTTCCTGGTGAAGGCAGATGAGGCCTCGCCTGGGTCCACTGACATCGTATCAGTTTTAAAAAAATCAGTTGCTCTTTTCGACGGTGGCTTTACTTTCGGTGGTCTTACCGGGAGCGGGATAGGATTTGTAGTACGGGATGCCAATGGTATACGGCCTTGTTACTATTATGTGGATGATGAAGTAATTGTTGCCGCAAGCGAACGGGCTGCAATCCGCACCGCTTTCAACGTAGGTGAAAATGAAGTAAAGGAGTTAATGCCGGGATGTGCTTTAATTGCGAACCACAATGGAACTTATTCAATTGCGCAAATACTTGAGCCCAAAGAAAGGAAAGCCTGCAGTTTTGAAAGAATATATTTTTCCCGTGGGAGTGATGAAAAAATTTACAGGGAAAGAATTGCTTTAGGATATCATTTAAGCGAAGGTGTTCTAAAAGCAATTAATCACGATCTTAAGAACACTATTTTTTCTTTTATACCCAATACCGCCGAAATTGCTTTTTACGGATTGCTAAAGGGGGCGGAAGATTACCTGAGTAAAACAAAAGTTGAAAGAATATTAAGCTGGGGCAAAGACTTTAATGAAGAGAAGCTAACTGAAATGGTTAGCCGAAAAGTGAGAATCGAAAAAATAGCGATCAAGGACGTGAAGCTTCGTACATTTATTACAGCCGATGCCAGCCGAAACGAAATGGTGCAGCACGTATATGATATTACTTATGGAACGGTTAGAAAGAATGAAGACACATTGGTTGTTATTGACGATTCAATTGTAAGAGGAACTACATTACGTGAAAGTATTATCCGCATGCTTTCCAGGCTTGAGCCAAAAAGAATTATTGTAGTTTCTTCAGCACCCCAAATAAGATACCCTGATTGTTATGGAATTGATATGAGTAAATTAGGAGAATTTGTTGCCTTTAAAGCTGCTATGGCTTTATTGAAAGAAAGAAAAATGGAATCCCTGTTGCAGGAACTTGTTGAAAAATGTTATGAGCTTAAAAGAAACAATCAGCTCCATTGCGAAAACGTAGTAAGGCATATTTATAAGCCTTTTTCAGTTGAAGAAATTTCAAAAAAGATTGCGCAGTTAATCACGCCCGAAGAAATTACGGTTCCCGTAGATGTGATTTATCAAACTATAGAAGATTTGCATGATAGCTGTCCTACCAACCTTGGAGATTGGTATTTCACGGGTAATTATCCCACGCCTGGCGGAAACCGTGTTGTAAACAATGCTTTCTTAAATTATATGGAAGGCAAAAATGTAAGAGGTTATTAATATTTTACTACAATTCTGGTATGGATTTAGGTAGAAACAATTCAACACCTTAAGCAATGAAAACACTACTTCTTATACGTCATGCCAAAAGCAGTTGGAATGATATTGCCCTTTCCGATTTTGAACGGCCATTAAATGAACGAGGAAAGCATGACGCTCCTCTGATGGCGAAAAAAATAAAAGATAAACAAATAGAAATAGATGCTTTTGTGTCAAGCCCGGCAAAGCGTGCAAAAAAAACTGCTGAGTTTTTTATGGATGAATTTGCCGTAAAAGCAAAGAAACTAACTCTTATCCCTTCTTTATATGAAGCAACATTAGAAAATTATTATGAAGCAATTGAAACTTTAAAAGACAAAGATGACACGGTTGCTTTATTTGCCCACAATCCTGGCATTACCGATTTTATAAATTCCCTTGATTGTGGCCCGATTGACGACATGCCAACATGTGCTGTTTATGCCATTCAGATAAAAACAAAAAACTGGAAAAAATTTAGAGAAGCTAAAAAGAAATTTTTATTTTTCGAGTATCCCAAAAGTATATAAATCAGAATTAAGGGGTATTTCTTTTAACCGGTGGCGCATTGTTGCTCTCTATTTTTTTGTTCGATAAAAATACGCCTGCGAATATCATTGCCGCAGCAACTATTTTAAGAAAAGATAGTTGCTCCTTAAGAAATATCATTGCAATGGCAACTGCAAAAACAGGCTGGGAGTAGATGTATGCACCCGCCACGGATGCATTCAGTTTTTTAATTCCATAAGCATTAAAGATATAGGCAAGAAAAGTTCCGGGTATAGTTAATAAAAATAAAAAGACCCAGTCTTTCAAAGTAAAAGTGCTCCACGTAATTTTTGAAAATTCGTTTGTGCATAACGGTAATATCAAAAAAAATCCAAAAGTAAAAACCCATCTCATTACAAAAATTGCCGAATACCTATTCATAAATGGCTTCACCAATATAAAATAAAATGTATACGCGATTGCACTTGCCAGTACAAGTAAATCTCCTATGATAACATTTTCCCCGGGAGACGTTGGTTCTCTTGATCCAATTAATAACACTGCACCTATTGCTGCGATGATAAGCCCTGCTATCTTTTCCAATGTCAGTTTCTCCTTCAAAATTCTTGCGGCAATAATGGTAATCATTATCGGAGTGATTAATGTAAGCAACGACGCATGAATGGAAAAAGTGAGTGACAGTCCTTTAATAAAGAGCATTTGATTTATGGCAATGGCTGTTAAGGCACATAGTATTAATGGAATAATTTCATGTTTTTGAATTCTGGTTTTATCATGCTCGAAAAAAAATAAAATCCAGAAAAAAATAAGGCTTACGCCGATCCTGATAAGGTTTAAGCCAAACGGACCAGCAAAATGATGGCCAGTAAAATATTTTACAATGCTATAATTCGTCGCAAAAAAGAGGTTGGTTCCAATAAGTCCAAGATGTGCTTTTAGTTTTTGAGCCAAAATTATTCAGTGAGTTTGAAGACTGCAAGGTTTAAGGGATAATAAAAATTCCTCAATAACTTTTTTATAAACATCCATGCCACGCTCCATAATAACAGGCTGAGAAATGGGTGCATAGTTATATATTTTATCCAAAGAAAATTTATCCTGTTCAACGCTATAAAAAATATTTTTTTTCATTAGATAGTTTGAAAGATATTCTTGCTCTGTTTGTCCTGGTGTAGGGACTAACACAGCATTCTTACCAAGTTTCACCAGGTCCATAATTGTAGTGTAACCACTCCTGCTTATAATTATTTTCGATTGTTGAAAAGCCTTGTTCAATTCATGTGCCGGAAGATGATTTATAATTTTAATTAATTCATTATCTGTTTTCAAATCTTGGTGTTGGTTTGGTAACCCTCTCACAAGTAAGACCTTCTTATTAAAATTACATAGCTGAGATAAAATTTTTTTTTCAAACATAGTTCTTTGAGGTTCCGGACCCGAAATTGAAATCAAGATGTCATATTTTTCTTGCATCCCATTTGATAATTCAAACCTTGATAATGGACCTATGTATAAAATATTTAAGGGACTATTGTCCTGGTGTGATAGTTCGCCTGCTAGGCCATTTACCTTATAATCAGGAACCCAGCAATAATTGAATTTTTTTATAAAATGGTAATGTATTTTCTGCGCAATTTTTTCAAAGAAACTATTTCCTGTTTTTATTAAAAGCTGGTGGGTTATATATACTGAAGAAATTTTTTTATTATTCATTCCGGGGCGATTGTCAGAAATAACCGCATCAATTTTATACTTCGTTATTGTTTTTTTTAACCATAGTTTTTCTCTCCATATAGAAATTGCTATTCCAGGAACCTGGACAGCTAACTTGAATAGAAGCAAACTTTTTCTTCGGCTATACCTGATTTTATAGCTATTTATACGTAAAATTACCAGGGAAGGGAATTCTTTCTTAAGTAGAAAAAAACCATTTCCGGAAGCTGCAATTATCACTTCACATTGATGGTAAATAAGTTCGTTTATTATTGGGATACAGCGGGTTGCATGTCCTAAGCCCCAATCCAGCGGAGTTACTAAAATTTTCGGTTTATAATGGAGGCTGTTAAAATTGTTGCCATTTATCAAAACATTGCAATAATTATTTGTGAAAATAGTTTAATTTAGAATAATATTTTATGAAAATCGTAAATAAAATCCTACTTGTTTTACTTATTATGGTTGCTGTATTTGTTGTGAGCTGTAATTCTTCCAGAAAAAACAAATGTGGTTGTCCTAATAAACAAGGAATGGTGGGATATTAGACTATAAAAACCAAAAACCAAGATGAACAAATTTAACCGGGATCTATTGGTATTGTTCAAAGAAGAATTAATGAACCCCCAGGCAATAGAACATGAAGTAGAATTACTTCATGAATTACTTTATTCTGTTGAAAAAATTGATAATCTTATCATAGCCCACGAGGTTATCAATTTAAGTAAATACAAGATAAGTTCTGATGAAAAAATAATTCGTCAAACCATCAGCCTTAAAGAATTAAAACCTTTTATTTTTCTGAGTAATAAAAATTAAGTGGCTTACGCTCCACTAATTTATTGCCCAGGTTTCTCTGCCTTTTAATATTTTATCCAAATCTCCATTGCCTTTAGAAGCAATAATATCTTCAATTTGCTTTGACATTATATCTTCGTAACAAGGTCTTTCATGCTGGTAAAAAACTCCAAACGGCCTCGGCAAATGACCTTCCAAATGCGGATTATCAAATAGTCTTGTAAGAATTTGTGCTTTAAAAAAATCTTTCTCGTCATGTATCCATAAATCATTTTCACTTATTACACTGCTTATTTCAACAACAACTGGCTTAAGCCCATCCAGCTTAATACCTTTGCTGTTTGATGCGCCAAAAAGTAACGGTTTACCATGTTCAAGAAATAATGCTTCTTCTGGTTTTGATTTCTTCTCAGTAAATATTTCAAAAGCGCCATCATTGAAAATATTACAGTTCTGGTAAATTTCCAGGAAGGATGAACCTTTATGAGCATATGATCTTAAAATCATTGCCTGCAAATGTTTAGGATCTCTATCCATACTCCGTGCAACAAAAGTAGCATCTGCTCCTAATGCAAGTGCTAACGGGTTAAAGGGATGATCTATACTTCCAAATGGTGTACTTTTCGTTATTTTACTTTGTTCGCTTGTTGGAGAATATTGCCCTTTGGTAAGCCCGTAAATTTCATTATTAAACAACAAGAGATTAACGTCAAAATTTCTTCTCAATAAATGAATAGTATGGTTTCCGCCTATACTTAAACAATCCCCATCGCCAGTAACTATCCAAACACTTAGCTCCGGCCGGCTTGCTTTGAGGCCGCTGGCAATTGCCGTTGCCCTGCCGTGGATGCTGTGCATTCCATAAGTATTCATGTAATACGGGAAACGGCTACTGCAGCCAATTCCGGATATGATAACTATGTTTTCTCTGGGAACTCCCAACGTGGGCATTACTTTTTGTACCTGTGCAAGTATTGAATAATCTCCGCAGCCGGGGCACCATCTTACTTCCTGGTCGGTTGCAAAATCTTTGGGAGTCAGAGCCGGTTGAGATGTTATTGCGGTTTCACTCATTTGTAAATTATTTATTCAAAGTTAACACATACACACATATCATAAGTGATAATGAATGTTTAAAACGAAAAAGTATTATGAAATATTCTGTAACTCTTCCCAATATTCTGCTGCACGGCGAGTATGAGGAATTACGATTGTTCCACCCACAATATTTGCCACCGCAAAAATTTCATACATCTCATCTGTAGAAACTCCAAGCTCAAAAGATTTACCGAGGTGATATTTAATACAGTCATCGCATCGTAAAACCATACTTGCAACCAATCCCAGCATCTCTTTAGTCTTTTTATCAAGAGCGCCTTCTTCATAAGTATTGGTATCAAGGTTCCATAGCCGCTTCATTACAAGATTATTTTTACTCAGAATAACTTCATTCATTTTTTCACGGTATTCATTAAATTCATTTACCAGTGTCGACATTTTTATTTTTTTAAAGTGAAAGATTAATGTCAAAGTTATGAGCATTCTATCCATGCAATTCAATTTCGCTAATTTTGCACCCTATTATTAAATTCTATGAGTGAAATAAAATATGATTTCGGAATGATTGGTTTAGGTGTTATGGGAAGCAACCTTTTACTCAACATGGCGGATCATGGATTTGCAGTAATTGGTTACGATAAAAATCCTGATAAAACAAATCTCTTCGAATCTTCAGCCTCAAAAAACACTGTAGTAAAAGGTGTAAATACTTTGCAGGAGATGATTGATGATTTAAAGGTACCGCGAAAAATTATGATGCTGGTCCCAGCCGGAAAGCCCGTTGACAGCGTGATTGCAGATCTTTCGCCATTATTACAACAGGGAGATATCATTATTGATGGAGGTAATTCTCATTATGTTGATACCTTAAAAAGAATAACAGCGCTTAAAGATAAAGGCTTTCATTTTATGGGTATCGGTATTTCCGGAGGAGAAGAAGGGGCAAGAAAGGGGCCAAGCATTATGCCTGGTGGAGATCTGGAACCGTATAAAGAAGTTGAACCATTATTGAAAGCTGTTGCCGCAAAAGTAAATGGTGTTCCGTGCGTTGGCTACTTAGGTAAGGATGCAGCGGGCCATTATGTAAAGATGGTTCATAACGGAATAGAGTATTCGATAATGGAGCTCATAAGCGAATGCTACGATTTAATGCATAATGGCGTGTCTCTCTCTAATAATGAATTGCATGAAGTTTTTGATAGCTGGGACAGAGGCGAGCTAAAATCTTTCTTGCTTGAAATTACGGGTGCAATCTTTGAAAAGAAAGATGAAAAAACAGGAAATAAATATTTGGTTGATATGATCCTGGACAAAGCCGGGGCAAAGGGCACCGGGCAGTGGACTTCACAGGAAGGCCTTGATTTACCGATGCCCATACCTAGCATAGATTCTGCGGTTATGATGAGAAATCTTTCTTCTCTTATTGATGAAAGAAAGGAAGCTGCAACGCTTTACAAAACTTCTTTGCAAAAAATAGAAATGCCAAAAGATGAGTTCATAACGCTTTTAAAAGATGCATTTTATTTTGCAACTATCATTAGTTATTCGCAAGGGCTGGCTATGCTTACAAAGGCATCCCATCAACTAAATATGGAAATTCCTTTACCCGAAGTTGTTAGTGTATGGAGAGGTGGATGCATTATCCGATCAGCATTATTAGAAAATTTCAAAATTGCCTACGAGAATGCAGAATTAAAAAATTTATTGCTTGATAATAATATCGCGGCAATCCTGAAACAAAAAGAAGAGGCTGCTCAAAAAATTGTATCGCTGGCAGCCCTGCATAATTATCCTGTTGCAGGTTTTATGTCTTCGCTGAATTATTACAATGCTTACCGCAGAAATTTATTACCGACAAATTTAATACAGGCACAGAGAGATTTCTTTGGCGCTCACACTTACCAGCGAATTGATGAAGATGGAATTTTCCATACAGAGTGGGAAACAAAACCCGAAACTGTATCAACAAAAAATTTAGATTAACAAGAAAAAACGTTCAATGTTAGATTATAAAAAAATATCTCCGATGCTCATTTTTATTTTCGGAGGCAGCGGAGACTTAAATTATAGAAAATTAAATCCTGCTTTATTTAATTTGTTTATGGACAAGGCTATGCCTGATAATTTTAGCATAGTTGGTATTGCCCGTTCAGAATACCCGGGCAATGAGTATGAAAAACATTTGAAAGAAGGGATCGATAATTTCTCAAGACGAAAAGATTCTCATGAAGAGTGGAAGAATTTTTCGAAACACATCACTTACCTTCCTATGGATGTGAACAATGAAAAGGAATACGCTAAAATTTCAAAGATTGCGAAAGACACAGAAACAAAATTTGGAGTACACCCTAATATCATTTTTTATATGGCTGTGGCTCCGCAGCTTGTTCCAACAATCGTTAAGAACCTCGGTACGCTTGAAATTTGCCACGATACAAAATGCACGCGCATTGTAATAGAAAAGCCATTTGGACATGATTTGGAGAGCGCAAAAGAAATGAATAAAATGCTTGCCAAATTTTTTACAGAAGAACAGATCTTTCGCATTGATCATTATTTGGGAAAGGAAACGGTACAAAATATTTTGGCATTACGGTTTGCCAATGCGTTGTTTGAACCTATATGGAATCGCAATTATATCGACCATGTTCAAATAACAGCTTCCGAAACCGTTGGTGTAGAAGGCCGTGGAGGTTACTACGAAAATTCAGGAGCATTAAGAGACATGATCCAAAATCATATTCTGCAATTACTATGTATGATTGGAATGGAAGCGCCTGTATCTTTTGATGCCAATGAAATAAGAAATAAAAAAGTGGATGTGCTCAACGCGCTGCGCAGGATTAGTAAAGATGAAGTTCAAAATTATGCGGCACGCGGACAATATAGCGGAGGATGGATGCAGGGAGAAAAAGTGGCTGGTTATCGTGAAGAAAAAGGCGTAGCACCCGAATCGAATACAGAAACTTTTGCTGCGGTAAAATTTTTTATTGACAACTGGCGCTGGCAGGGAGTTCCCTTTTATGTCCGTACCGGGAAACATCTGCATGAAAAAACTACTGTACTAACTATTCAATTTAAGCCTGCTCCGGCATATGCTTTTCCGAAAGAAGCTGCCGAAACATGGAGGCCTAACAGGCTTACAATAAGTATTGCTCCCGAAATGGATATCTGTCTTCGTTTTCAGGCCAAGCGCCCAGGTCAAACAATGATTCTTAGCCCTGTTGATATGGTTTTTAACTACCAGGACGAATACGATGGTGAAGAGCCTGAGGCTTATGAAACACTCTTGTATGATGTAATGGAAGGCGATGCTACACTATTTATGCGGGCAGACCAGGTGGAAGCTGCCTGGGAAGTAGTAATGCCGATCATAGATGTTTGGCATGCACGTAAACCCATTGATTTTCCTAATTATTCACCTGATTCGTGGGGACCCGAAGACGCCGAAGCATTAATTGCAAGAGATGGACACAACTGGATAAATATGGCTCCAAAAAGAAAAGATTAATAAAATGAATTTCCATATATATAAAACCAAAGAGGAATTAAGCGACAAACTCGCTCTGTGGATATGTGATTTAATAAATGCCACTTTGCAAAACCAGGAGTTTTTTACATTGGTGCTTTCTGGTGGCGAAACACCAAAAAATCTTTTTAAAAAATTAGCTACTGAATATCAAGAAAAAATTAATTGGACTAAAGTTCACTTTTTTTGGGGAGATGAAAGAGTTGTATCCGCTACCGATGAAAGGAATAACGCAAAAATGGCTTATGATATTTTGATTGATCATCTTGAAATACCTGCTTCGCAAATACACGTAATGCGTACTGATATTGAACCGGTTTTTGCGGCCGATGAATATGAAAAAACACTGCATCATTTTTTTGACAACACCGTTAACAGCTTCGATCTCGTATTACTTGGCATGGGTGATGATGGACACACACTTTCTTTGTTTCCAAATTCATTACTTTTAAATGAAGAAAAAAAAAGTTGGGTTGAAGCTGTCTACCATGAAGCTCAAAACATGTACAGGATTACCTTAATGCCTTTAATTGTTAACCGCGCATCTCACATTGCATTTATGATTGATGGTAAAAAGAAATCGGGTGTTCTTAAAAAAGTTATTGAAGGCCCCTACAATCCTTTGTTCTTACCTGCACAGATTATACAGCCTAAAAGTGGCCAACTTCATTGGTTTCTCGATGAAGATGCTGCAAAAGATTTAAATAAAAATAATTAAAGACTGCAATCTAATCATTGCTTTAATTTGGTCTGGAAGTTGTAATATCACAAAAATAATTTTGATGTTTTAAGCCATCTATTTTAAACTCGTTAATTCTATTATTATGACACTTATAGGCTTCTTAGTTCTATTGCTTATTGCCGCAATATGCGGTGGGATAGGTCAATCGCTTGCCGGTTACGATCTGGGAGGTTGTCTTGTCTCAATAATTGTTGGATTTATTGGAGCCTATATTGGATTATGGGTTGCCGGTAAAATGGGACTTCCACATTTTTTTACAATAACCGTTGATGGTAAACCATTTCCAATTATATGGGCAGTAATTGGCTCTGCAATTTTTACTTTAATTGTTGCATTATTGCGAAGATTATTTACGGGACGTAATTAATATCTCTTTCTTCGTTAATTTTTCTTTTTTTCAAAGTCGAGAATTACCGAGTTAATGCAATAGCGTAAACCTGTTGGTGGTGGGCCGTCTTCAAAAACGTGCCCCAGGTGCGCTTTACATCGTCCGCATTCAACCTCTGTTCTTTTCATTCCATGGGTATTATCAGGTAGGTAAATAATGCTCTCTTTATTTATTGGCTCAAAAAAACTTGGCCACCCGCAACTACTACTAAATTTTCCGTCACTTTTAAAAAGCGGATTTCCGCAGGCGGCACAATAGTACGTCCCAATTTCATTGTGCATATTATATTTCCCCGTAAAAGGCCGTTCTGTTCCCTTTTCGCGGGCAATATGATAAACATCTCCGGGTAAAATATTTTTCCATTCATCATTACTCATTTCAACAGGTTTATTATCACTTTTAGAATAAACCGGATTTTTTTTATCAGTATTCATAAAATTGATTTTTCTTAAAAATCGTTATATAAAGTTACATTCATTTTAGCCTGTTGAAAATAAACAAGTTTGATTTGATAATGTTTAAGAATATTTTATTCTTGACAATTTTAATTGCGATTAATAATCAGTACTTATAAGGAATTTTAAGCATCATCCATTATATTTGGACTTCACAAGGATATACGCAAATGTTCAATCTCATTTTATTTGGTCCACCGGGTAGTGGGAAGGGTACGCAATCAGAAAAATTGATAGCTAAATATAATCTTAAACATCTTTCTACGGGCGACTTACTAAGAAGTGAGATTACAAAAAAAACACCTTTAGGTCTTGAAGCGAAAAAATTTATGGACCATGGGCAATTGGTTCCTGATGAAGTAGTGATTGGGATGATAAGTTCCGCATTAGAAGCCAATCCTGGTGTAGTTGGTTTTTTATTTGATGGTTTTCCCCGTACGTCGAAGCAGGCGGAGGCATTAGATAATTTGCTGGCCCTAAAAAATCTTACAATTAATGTTATGCTTGCATTAGATGTAACCGAACAGGAACTTGTTAAACGCCTCGTTAAGAGAGGCGAAACCAGTGGCCGCCCCGATGATAATAATGAACAGGTAATACGAACACGCATACAGGAATACCATAAGAAAACTTCCCCGGTTGCGGATCATTATAAAAAGTCAAACAAAGTAATTTTGGTAAAAGGTGAGGGAACAGTAGATGATATATTTGGTAGCCTCACAAAAGAGATTGACTCAAGGATGAAAAAAAAATAAACCAATTTATATTTACTCATTCTAAAATTTTTTTACATGAATATTAGCAAAGAGAGTTTTCTAAAGGAAAATTTTGTTGCCATGTTGAAAAAATTAAAACCAAATGAAAAAGGTAAATGGGGTAAAATGAGCGCCCAGCAAATGGTTGAGCATTTTGCAGATGCCGTAAAAAATGCAACCGGAAAATTGTATTTTCCTCTTTTAAATAAGGGAGAAAGGTTACAAAAATCTAGGGAGTTTTTAATGAGTGAGCAGCCCTTTAAAGAAAATACAAAAAACCCTCTTATTCCCGAAGATGGTTTTAAATTACGCAAACCAGATATAGAAACTGCGATTAACCGGGTGCAAAAGGAGCTTGATTATTTCTTTGAGCTTTTTGGAAAGCATCCTGATCTAAAAACACATAATCCATTTTTTGGAGATCTAGATTATAAAATGAATGTGCAATTGTTGCATAAGCATGCCATGCATCATTTAAAACAATTTGGATTGGTGTAATTAACCGGCTTGTGTATTTTTCTTTAGCCACTCAACAATTTTATCAAATTTTATTTCGCCAGTAGAAATGGAGATGGTGAATTGATATGCATCTTCTTCACCTGCGATTAAATTCAGTTCACCAATCTTTAATATTGCTAACATCGTTAAGAAACCGGTTCTCTTATTACCATCAATAAAAGGATGATTATTAATGATACTCTCTGCAATTGCTGCTGCTTTTTCTATTGTTGAAATATATAAATCATCACCACCAAAAGTTTGAGAAGGCCTTGCTATTGCAGAATCTAATAATCCTTCATCTCTTATACCAAATGAGCCTCCATATTTTTTAATAGATAATTCATGAAGTTTGATAATTTCTGATTTCGAAATCATTGAGCTAATTTTTGCAAAACATTTCCATATTTTAAAACAACTTCTTCAAAAAATAACTCCGCATCAAACTTTGCTTTTTTTTGTTCAACACTAGCTTCTTCTATTACTTTCAAAATAATTTTTAGCTGTTCTTCATTTAACTTATCAATCTTTTCATTTATTTCTTTTTTCATTTCTGCTACGCTCATAGTAAAAAATTTTGCACCTCAAATTTAATAAATCTTAAGAGTATTGTTAAATGCCTTCGCTTAACTATAATTAACTTTGAAAAGAAATATCAGAATGAAAAAACTCGGAAACTATATCACTGGTAATTGGATTGAAGGAGATGGAGATGGCCAGCAACTATTTAATGCAGTAAATGGCGACATTATAGCAACGGCTACAACACAAGGGCTCGATTTTAAATCGATATTAAATTACGGAAGAACAAAGGGAACCCGCACGCTTCGAAGAATGACTTTTCATGAAAGAGGAAGAATGCTAAAGGCGCTGGCGCTACACTTGCTGGAACATAAGGAAAAATTTTACACGCTTAGTTATAAAACCGGTGCAACCCGCGCTGATAGTTGGGTTGATATTGAAGGAGGCATTGGTAATCTTTTTTCTAACGCATCATTAAGAAGAAAATTACCCGATGAAGTTTTTGCACTTGATGGCGATAATATCGGGCTCAGTAAAGGCGGAACTTTTGCTGCACAACATATTTTATTACCCAAAGAAGGAGTGGCTGTTCATATCAACGCTTTTAACTTTCCCGTGTGGGGCATGCTGGAAAAAATTGCCGTAAACTTACTGGCAGGCGTAGCCGCAGTCGTAAAGCCAGCTTCTGTTACTTGCTATCTAACGGAGATGGTTGTACGGGAAATTATTTCTTCAAAAATTCTACCCGAAGGAGCCTTGCAATTAATATGTGGAAGCGCTGGTGATATACTGGATCATGTAACATTCCAGGATGTAATAACTTTTACCGGTTCTGCCTCAACGGGTTTACTTCTAAAATCAAACCCAAATATTTTAAGAGAAAATGTGCCTTTCAATCTCGAGGCAGATTCATTGAACTGTATTGTTCTTGGCAACGACGTTACGCCTGACATGCCTGAATGGGATATTTTTATTAAAGAGATAAGAAAAGAAATGACATCAAAAGCGGGACAAAAATGCACGGCGATAAGAAGAATTTTTGTCACAGAAAATAAGATGGAAGATGTATGGAAAGCCATCAGCAAATCTTTGGCACAGACAACTATTGGAAACCCGGAAAATGAAAAAGTAAGAATGGGTGCTTTAGCCGGGCAAACACAAAAGAAGGAAGTGTTGGATCAGGTACAAAAACTTTTAGCTTCTTCTCAACTCATTTATGGCAGCCTTGACAGCGTTGAGTTAATTGATGCAGATATAAATAAAGGCGCATTTATTAGTCCTTTATTATTGTTGAATGAAACTCCATTTAAAAGCGAAGAGGCGCATAATGTTGAAGCTTTTGGACCGGTAAGTACTATTATGCCTTATAAAAACATCGATGAAGCAATTGAGTTATCAAAAAAAGGGAAGGGTTCCTTGTGTAGTTCAGTGGTTACTTCAAGTAAACAATTTGCAAGAAATTATGTATTAGGAGCAGGCACTTTTCATGGAAGAATTTTAGTGCTCAATAGTGAAGACGCCAAAGAAAGCACAGGACATGGCTCACCGCTGCCACTACTTATTCACGGTGGACCCGGGCGTGCCGGTGGAGGCGAAGAGATGGGAGGACTGCGAGGTATTAAACATTACATGCAAAGGGTAGCGGTGCAAGGTTCACCTACCATGCTTACGGCGATAACAAATGTTTATCAGCCGAATGCAAAAGGTAATCGTACTACTATTCATCCCTTTAAAAAATATTTTGAAGAACTTAAAATAGGCGACCAGTTAATCACGGATAAAAGAAAAATTACTTCTGACGATATTGATAAGTTTGCCGACCTGAGTGGAGATCATTTTTATGCGCATATAAAAACAACCGATTTTGATGATACTATGTTTGAGCAACAAGTGGCTCATGGATATTTTATAATGAGCGCTGCTGCAGGTCTCTTTGTAGATAGTGTTGAGAAAAATCCTGTTTTGCTTAATTACGGAATTGATGAATTGCGTTTTACAAAACCGGTTTATCCGGGAGATGAAATTTATGTTCGTTTTACCTGCAAAGAAAAAATTCAGCAGGAATTAAAAGACATAAACCCTGACGTACCTTTTGTAAAAGGAAGCGATATACCAAGAGGCATTGTAAAGTGGTATGTTGAAATTTTGGATGAAACGGAAACGCCTGTAATTGGCGTAGCAACTATTTTGACCATGGTGAAAAAGAAAAATACAAATTGAAATTTTATTACTTTTCTAAAAACGTTTAAGACAAGAAATTTACAATTTGAAAATAAAAATGATTATAACTTCGCAACCATTTTTTGAATTAAATTAATTATAAAGTATGCCAGAAACCGGATATGTAAGCTCCCACACAGAACATGGAATTACCACCATCGAATTTTTCCATCCGAAAAGTAATTCCCTTCCATTGAAAATGCTTGATGAACTAACGCAGGAGATACATTACGCCGGTAATCACGATACAAGAGTGGTAATATTAAAAAGTGCCGGTGATAACGCTTTTTGCGCAGGCGCAAGTTTTGATGAATTGAGTGCAATTAAAAATGAGAAAGAAGGCCAGAATTTTTTCCAGGGATTTGCCAACGTTATTAATGCGATGCGTAAGTGCAACAAATTTATTATTGGGCGAATACAAGGCAAATGTGTAGGCGGTGGTGTAGGCCTTGCAGCAGCAGTAGACTATGCAATTGCCATAAATAAAACAGAAATTAAATTAAGCGAACTTTCTATTGGCATCGGACCTTTCGTTGTTGGCCCGGCAATAGAAAGAAAAATAGGTACATCGGCATTTTCGCAGCTTGCAATAGATGCAACGTTATGGAGGAACGCAGACTGGGCAAAGAAAAAGGGATTATTCGCCGAAGTTCATGAAACTGTTCAAAATATGGACGAATCTGTTTACAGGCTTGCCAACTCACTGGCCCACTCAAGCCCTGAAGCAATAGCCGAAATGAAGAAGATGTTTTGGAAAGGAACAGAAAACTGGGATGCGCTGCTTAATGAAAGAGCTGCAATAAGTGGCAAATTAATTTTGAACGATTTTAGTAAAAATGCGATCGAAAAATTTAAGCTTAAAATAAAATAAACTTTTATAGGTCATCGTATTCATATAGCGGATCAATAGGAGTACCCGCTTCCATTTCAAAAACAGGTTTAATTAAGCCATCCTTTAATCCATATACCCATCCATGTAAATGAGGACGCTGTTCGTTCTGCCAGGCCCGTTGAATAATTGATGTTTTGGAAAGATGCATTACCTGCTCTTTTACGTTTAGCTCTACAAGTCTGTCAGCACGGCGTTCTTCATTCGTAATCGCCATTAATTCTTCACGATGCAATCGGTAAACGTCTTTAATATTCCTGAGCCACATGTTAAGCACATATTTATAATCATGATTCGTCATAGCGGCTTTAATGCCTCCGCAACCATAATGTCCACACACAATAACGTGTTTAACTTTTAAATGATTTACTGCAAAATCCAGTACACTCAAAAGGTTTACATCGGTATGTATAACCATGTTGGCGATATTGCGATGAACAAAAATTTCACCAGGTTGTGTACCCGTTATTTTATCTGCGGGAACCCTGCTATCGCTGCACCCGATCCACAAAAACTCCGGTGTTTGTAAAGCAGATAATCTTTTGAAAAACTCCGGGTCATTTTCAACTTGTTTATTTGCCCATGTTTTATTATCTGAAAGTAATTTTTCGTATGAAGTCATAAATTAAATTTAGCCGCTACATTTCCTGTTAATTGGCCTTGATTTTTTAGTTAGAGTAATTACATATTTAATCCGCCGCAGGTACTTATTACCTGTCCCGTTATATAAGAGCTCATGTCGCTTGCAAGAAATACGGTAACATTTGCAATTTCTTCTACGCTACCAAATCTTCCAAGCGGAATTTTATCAAGAAAAGATTTGGCTGCTTCACCTTCTTTTAAATAGTGCGTCATATCAGTTTCAATAAACCCGGGCGCAATTGCATTACATCTTATATTTCTGCTTCCCAGTTCCGCAGCAATTGATTTTGTAAATCCAATAATGCCGGCTTTACTCGCTGCATAGCTGCTCTGTCCTGCGTTTCCACGCATGCCTACGATTGAACTCATATTAATTATACTTCCTTTTTTTGATTTCATCATTGGACGAATAACCTGCTTCGTCATATTGAAAACGCTTTTAAGGTTCGTTGCCATTACTTCATCCCATTGCTCTGGTGTCATCCGAAGCAGTAAGTTATCTTTTGAAATTCCTGCATTGTTTACACAAATATCAACTGTCTCAAATTCTTTAACAACATCATTTACCATTGCCTCGCAATCTGCGTATATGCCTGCGTTACTCTTATATGCTTTAGCATTTACCCCGAATGTTTTTATTTTATCTTCAAGTGACCTAGCCTTTTCATCGCTGCTTACATAAGTAAAAGCAACATGAGCGCCGCTTTCCGCAAGTTTTAAAACAATACCTTCTCCAATCCCGCGGCTACCGCCCGTTACAATTGCTACCTTATTATCCAATAATTTCATAATTAAAATCTGTTATCTTTTGTAAAAATATTTTATTGTGTAACATAATATTCATTCATCAGGCATTAACCATTCCCATAATCTCGTTGATTAAATTTCTTTCGTTACTCAGCCTGGGAACTTTATGTTGTCCGCCAAGTTTTCCCTTTTGTTTAAGCCATTCTCTAAAAGTTCCCGGTTCTAAAACATGCAAAAGCGGCATTCTCAATGCAATACTTTTGTAGCGCTTTGCTTCGTAATCACTGTTCACTGATTTTAGTGCATCATCCAAAGCAAAAGTAAATTCTTCCATGTCATCCGGTAACTTATCAAACTCTATCAGCCATTCATGTGCGCCATTTTCCTGTTCGCTAAAGAAAACGGGTGCAGCAGTATAGTCGCTTACTATAGCATTCGTTTTTGCGGCCGCTATAGCAATTGCTTTGTCAGTATTGTCAACTATTACTTCCTCACCAAATGCATTCATGTAATGCTTTAATCTTCCGGTAACTTTTATTTTAAAAGGGCGAATAGATGTAAACTGGATGGTATCGCCGACAAGATACCGCCATAGGCCGCCATTGGTACTTATAACCAATGCATAATTTGTATTAAGCGTCACCTGGTCGAGACCGAAGGTCTTTGCGTCAGGTTTCCCGTATTCTTCAACCGGCATAAATTCATAAAATATTCCATGGTCGGCAAAGAGTAACATTCCTTCGCCCTCCGGCATATTCTGCGCAGCAAAAAAGCCTTCACTTGCATTATAAATTTCGAGATAATTAATCGGAGCTCCAATAAGCTTTTGCAACTGCTCACGATATGGCGTAAACGAAACCCCTCCATGAATATATAATTCAAGATTGGGCCACACTTCTTTTAAAGTCTTCTTTCCTGAAATATCCAGTATACGTTTAATTAAAACAATCGTCCAGGTGGGAACCCCCGCAAGAGATGTTACATTTTCATTAATTGTATTTTGCGCCAGTTTTTCGATTTTACTTTCCCATTCATCAAGTAATGCGATGCTTAGTTCAGGAGTTCGAATCCAGTGTCCCCAAAAGGGAGTGTTTTGCATCAAAACTGCACTGAGGTCGCCATATTGTATTTCTTCATTTAATGAGCTTACCTGGTGGCTGCCGCCAACAACGAGGCTCTTTCCTGTAAGTAAATCACTATCGGGGAAATTCTTATAATAATTGCTGAGTACATCTTTCGATGCTTTGAAATGAGTTTCATTAAGCGTTTCTTCACTTATTGGAATGAATTTACTTTTTGCTGAAGTAGTACCGCTGCTTTTTGCAAACCAATTAATTGGTGTATTCCATAGCACATTCTCTTCCCCGTCCATCATTCGCAATATATAAGGCTTTATATCGTCGTATTCCTGGATAGGCACACGATTTTTGAAATTTTTAATAGTAAACAGTTTTGAAAAAGAATACTTACGGCCAAATTCGGTGTATTGGGCCTGCGTTACCAGGTTTTGTAAAACATTACGCTGAGTAGCAACCGGGAAACTAATCCAGTTTTGAACCCGCCAAAGGCGAAGTCTTGCTAATTGTGATATGGCAGGACTCAGCAGTTTCATATAAACTTTTGATAGTTATTTTTATAAAGGTAAAAGTATTAGATGATTTACTTAATGATTTGCATATTGGACAAAGCATTCGTAAAATTTAAACTAAACAAATTACAAATTATTTCAGAGCATCTGTATGCAGGTAATCTTTTCTTTTCAGCTCAAAATTTCTTCCAAGGTAAAGACGACGCACCTGTTCGTCTTTTGCAAGTTCTTCCGCTGTACCGTGTTTATATATTTTACCTTCAATAAGCAGGTATGCCCTGTCGCAAATGGACAAGGTTTCATTTACGTTATGATCTGTAATAAGAATCCCGATATTTTTATATTTCAAGCGGGTAACTATCGTTTGTATATCTTCAACGGCAATCGGGTCAATACCGGCAAAAGGTTCATCCAATAAAATAAATTTTGGATCTACAGCCAATGCACGGGCAATTTCTGTGCGCCTTCTTTCACCGCCGCTCAATACATCTCCGTTACTTTTGCGGACATGAGCAAGGTTAAATTCAACTATTAATGTTTCCAGTTTCTCTTTTTGTTCTTTTCGTGAAAGCTTTGTCATTTCAAGAACCGCAGCAATATTATCTTCCACGGTAAGTTTCCTGAAAACGCTGGCTTCCTGCGGCAAATATCCAAGTCCCATTTTTGCCCTTTTATACATGGGCAGTTTTGTTATGTTGATATCGTTCAGAAATACGTCGCCATCATCAGGTTTTACCAGGCCAACAACCTGGTAAAAAGAAGTTGTTTTACCGGCACCATTTGGCCCAAGGAGACCAACAATTTCTCCCTGGCCTACCTCAAAAGAAACCTTATTGGTAACGGTTCGTTTACCATAATTTTTTGTGAGTTCTTTTGCGTAAATAGTCTGGTTCAATACTTTTTATTTAAAACAAAAATAAGTGAATGAACATTAAAACTATGCTAACACTTTTCAATATCGGAAATGGCAATAATATTTTCCAGTCTGTTAATGATAAGGCCGTTCTTTGCTGTTATTACATTACAACCTACTTTTGCATCTATTTTGTAAAAATGAAAGTTACCGATCATATAAAAGAGGCTAAAGATACCGTGGTGTCTTTTGAAATTTTACCGCCACTAAAGGGGAAAACGATTGAATCGATTTATAATCATCTCGATCCTTTAATGGAATTCGATCCTGCTTTTATAAATGTAACTTACCACCGCAGTGAGCAGGTTTTTAAAAAGAAAGCAGATGGCACTTTTGAAAAAGTAGAAGTGCGCAAAAGGCCAGGAACGGTAGGAATATGCGCCGCCATAATGAATCATTATAAAATTGATGCTGTACCACACTTAATATGTGGCGGTTTTAATTTACAGGAAACCGAAAATGCATTGATCGATCTTGCTTTTTTAGGAATTGATAATGTACTTGTGTTACGTGGAGATGCTGCAAAAAATGAAACTTTATTTGAGCCTGAAAAGAACGGGCACGCTTATGCGTTAGATCTTTTAAAGCAAACCGTAAATCTAAACAATGGAATTTACCTGGAAGAGGATATAAGAGATGGTTATAAAACAAAATTTTGTATTGGCGTTGCCGGCTACCCCGAAAAACATTTTGAGGCGCCTAATATGGAAAGCGATTTGCGATACCTTAAGTTAAAGGTTGATGCTGGTGCTGATTATGTAACTACACAAATGTTTTTTGATAATAAAAAATATTTTGAATTTGTAAAAAAATGCCGGGAAGCAGGAATAGAAATACCAATCATTCCGGGGCTTAAGCCTATAACTTCAAAAAAACAACTTTCAGTTTTACCCCGCACTTTCCATGTGGATATACCCACAGAACTCAGTAATGAAATCCTTAAATGTAAAACAGACGCCGATGTAGAAATAGTAGGCACCGAATGGCTGCTGGCCCAATCAAACGAATTAAAAAAAGCCGGCGTGCCTGTTTTGCACTATTATACCTTAGGTAAGCCTCACGTTATTGCAAACGTGGTAAAAGAACTGGTGTGAACTTTTCTTCCCCAAAAAAAGAGGCCACTTGTAAACCTTACAAGCGGCCATTATCTCTTCTAATTAACTTCTTTGATAATAATCAGCTTAGCGGTATGCCAAGTGAAATGCTTAGTGTACGATATTTATTTTTATTATCTGCACTGTTATTACTTTGAGTTGAATTTATTTTTGTAATACCAAAGCCATAATTAAGTTTTAATAAAACTTTCCCAAGATCCAATCCTCCGCCGAAATTCAATCCGAAATCAAAGCGTTTAATTTTATTATAAGCTGCGTCATCCTGTTGTGAGGTAAAAGGATTGTCGTTGCTAAATTTTATATTTTCAGAAGATGTGGATGTTGCTCCTAAAATCTTGCTTTCCGTTTTAGATTTTCCTGCAAAGCCCATTGCGGCATAAGGTCCGGCATTCAAAAATACATTCATATCTTTTTGAATAGGAAGTCTCACAATTACATTTAAAGGAACCTCAAGGTATAAAGGATTGAATTTTGATTTCACATAATTATCATCAGTGGAGCCGGAGAAATAAGTATTGGCTTTAGCGCCTCTTCCCTGTAGCAATAATCCACTTTCAAGGTCAACAGGTTTTGAAAGATTAAACCTTCCTAAAATGCCTGCATTAAATGTTGTAAGCATATTGTTATCCTGCGTTTCACCAGATTTTGTTTGAGTTATATTGGCAAGATTAACTCCTCCCTGAACATACACTTGAGATTTTGCCAAGGTAATAGTTCCCGAAAGCATTGCAATCATTAATAATTTTTTCATTGATTAAGTTTTAGTTTTCAAATAAATTTATACGGTTTACGGATTCAACACTTTCAAATATGTTGCCAGTAAGCAATCTGAAAATATCGACAGGTTTACAAAAGAATATTAAACATGGCGTATCTATCATAAAGGCATTTGGCCGTGAATAACCAAATAGATTTTCTTATTTATTTAACAAAAAAGAAAATATGTTTTATTGTTTGATAGAGAGAAAAACTTTTTCATTTACTTTAACGGGGTATTTTTTCTTCAATTCCCCGATCCATTTCTTTTCAAGAAAATTTTGATAATCATTAATTACTAACCCGCGTGCATCGGCAAAACTGCGTTGCTCGTTTTCAGGATATATTTTAATGATTAATGAAAATATGGATGTTCCGTCACCACTGTTTACAACCGGGGCCGTTACAAGACCTGCAGTAAAATTGGTTTTTTCTTTAACCGGAATCTGGCTAAGTTCATATCGTCCAGAGTCTGCCTGTATCTGTGAATTATCCTTTACAAGATCGTTCCACTTTTCTCCCTTATTTATTTCATCCACTGCCGTTTTTGCCGCAGTGGCATTAGCGCATGAAAATAAAACAGCGTCTGCGCTCGCATTCCATTTGTAATTAGTTTTATGATCATTGTAATATTTCTCAAGCCCCACACTGTCAGCCGAAGCTTTGGACCAAACTTCTCTTTCCATAACCTCAAAAAGCATATTGCCGTCTTTAAATTCCTGCACCTGGTATTTAAATTCAGGATTAAATTTTTCCAGTCGGCTTTTATAATTTTCTAATGCTGCCAGGGACACATAACTTTTATAAAGCTCATCATGAGTTTGAGATGCATGAGCAGCGTACGCGTTTTTTACATTTTTTACATATTGCATCCAATCGCCAACTTTTACTTTTGCGTTATTAAAAGAAAACAGGGTAGTGTTTTCATTTATATTACCTGAAGAAATTTTCTTATTAGAAATAGCGAAAGTGTCTGTTATTTTCCAGAGATCTTTTTCATTTATTGCATTATTTTTTTTGTAGTCTGTTTTTACAAGTACTTCTTTTAAAAATTTTTCTTTGGCTAGCGCAATACGGCTATCGGCAAGCACTTGCTGTTTAAGGTTGGCAATATAGGCTTCATCGCTTTTATTTTCGGGTACCGGTGAGCGTGAGATTCGCCTAATAATATGATAACCAAATTCAGTTTGAAATGGCTTTGAAATATCGCTATCATTCTTTAGTGAAAAAGCAACTTTCTCAAAACCCCCGTCGTAAGTTGCTACACCAAATTCCGGTAATATTCCATCGTTCATATAAGTTCTTCTGTCATTGCTGTATTGCTTAGCCAATTCACCGAAGTCAGCTCCCGATCTCAGTGCGTTATAAACAGAATCTGCTAATTGTTTTGCATGATCTCTCATGTTGATATTACCGGCCGGCACGGCGAATAAGATCTGGGCAACCTTAATTTTTCCAACCGCAGGCCTTTCTTCTTCATTCTTAAAAATGTGCCAGCCTTTTTTAGAGCGGTAAGGCTTACTTACCTGGCCAGGCTTTAAACCATAAATAATATTTTCAAATTCATACGGCAGCGTAAACACGGTAATCCAGCCTAAATCGTTACCCTGCAACGGCGCAATTTTTTCTTTTATTTCGGAAACTATTTCATCATAATCAGTTCCGCCTTTTTTTAATTCATCATATGCTTCATTAATTGCTTTATATAACTTAAGCGTGTCTGCAGGTGACATTTTATCATTAATCAACACATAAAAATGTTGCACATGAATATCTTTCTGGCTCCTGTTAAATGCTTCATTAACCAAAGCATCTACTTCCTTCTCGTCTTGCAAATAATTATTTTCTATTTGCGTTGTGAAATTTTGAAGATCTGATTGTAAGGAAGGAAGTGTATCAAGATGCATGTCTTTAGCGGCCTGGACCTTCAGTTTAAATTTGGTGTAAAGATCGAGGTATTCCCTCATTGCTTGTTCGGGGTCGGTAGTAGCGGTTTTATTTTTATTGTATGCCCGCAAAAATTCATCTTTACTAACCGAATGACTGCCATAAGTAAAAAGCACCTGGCTATAAGTAATTGAAATAAGGAGTATAAATGCAACAAACAAAAAAAGTTTTTTCATCAGACAGAATTTATTGGGTCGGTAATAAACATTTCTATGACTAAACTTTGTTTAATCATCGCCATTTATTTTTGAGCGTTGTTAGTATTGTTTAGAGGTTTATTATTAATTTTCATTTGGAGAACATCATCCATCTGTTGCCAGGTTAATTTTTTTGCAATAATTCGTTTATCCTTGTCGAGCAAATATAAAGTGGGTGTTTGAGTAACATCATACAATTGCTTATAAGATGGTTTCTTAGCATCTTCTTCAATTTTCTTTTGTCCTTCGGTCTGATAAACGTTTATCCAGCTTTGTAAATTGTACTTATTTATAAATTCCCTCCATTTTGGTTGTTCTTTAGTATCAGTAAGCACACCATACATTTTTACGCCCTCTTTTTCCCATTTGGCATGGAAAATTGAATCCATCTTAGGTACCTCTTCACGACAGTGGCTGCAGGTGGGATCCCAAAAACAAACAATAGTATATGGTGCATTCACATCATATAGCGAGCGCGGATTACCGGTAGAATCAACCATTTCTAAGTTTGCTGCCTGCTCGCCAATAAGGTTCGACATGAGCATATACGCCCGGTTGGAAATTGCAGTCATTTGCTTTTCATTCAACCATGATGAAACTCCTTTTGAATGATACTTTTCAAACAGGTGCACGAATACAGCATCCTGACCCATATATTTAGGATTGATGTATTCATCCGTAAGCCAGTTTAATAAAAATTTATACATTTCAGGGGCCGTTCTTGCTCTCAGCAATAAATAATCCGATTCCCGTATAATGGAATCGGGGGAAGGCGATAAAACTTCCCGGAAGTATCTTTCAACCTTTGGTAAAAAGAACGGCGTACGTATTATACGGTCATCCATAAACGAAATTCCATCCCAATAATGTTTTTTATAATAGTCGTAATTGTCAATCGAATCTTGCCTGGTAACCGGCTTTGCATTTAAAATCTTTGGCTCTTTCATACTGGTGAGCAAGGCGGCTAACATAGATTCAGGGTTTTCCTTTATAATGTTATCCCTGTAATCATTCAGCTCTTTATTAAGCTCATTATAATTCTTTTCATGCAAAAGGCTGTCACTTTTGGTTTTCGAATTTTTATAAGCAGTAATTTCTCTCTGCAGGTTGTCCCCCTTCGACGCGACAAATTTTTGATATTTTTGAAAGAGTATATTTTCCCTGGAACCCGTTACAATTGTTTTATTAATAAGATCTGACGTATCAGCTTTTATAGAAATTACCTGCTCCTTATCAACCAAAAAATCATATAATTTATTTTTGCCGGGAAAAACTATCGAGTAAACGCCGGGTTGTAATTTTTCCTTTTTTTCAAAAATTGCAACACCTTTATCGCTAATAATTGCGGAATCTTCTATGTTAATATTTTTGCCATAATAATAAGTGAGATATGTTAACCCGTTTTTATAATTGGGTGATTGCAAAGTAACTTTAAAACCCTGCGCAATTGTAGCTGCAGATAACATAAGAAGAACGCTTACGCTAAAGAATATTCTCATTGATTTTGAATTGGAGGTAAAATTATTCAAATTGATTAAAAACAAATGTTCATGCAAAATACTTAACATTTTATAGTAACCACCATAAGCATCGTGCACATATAGTATTTTTACGGCTGATATAACGTAATGAAACGAAAAAAAATTACACTGCAAGATTTGCCCATAACCGGGTATGCAGCAGAAGGAAAGGCCCTGGGCCGTGTAGAGGGAAAGGTTATTTTTGTAGAAGGCGCCGTACCCGGTGATGTTGCTGATGTTTTTATAACCAGGAATAAGAAAGACTGGGCAGAAGGGAAGGCAATAAAAATAAAAAAATTCAGTAACGAAAGGGTTGAACCTTTTTGTATTCATTTTGGAATATGCGGCGGATGCAAATGGCAAATGCTGCCGTACAAAAAGCAACTTGAATATAAACAACAGGAAGCCGCAGATGCTTTTAAAAGAATTGGAAAGCTTACTGAAATATCGATGTTGCCTATTATCGGTTCCGAAAATACAATTCATTATCGCAATAAACTTGAGTTCACTTTCAGCAATAAAAAGTTCTTAACGCCACAACAATTAGAAGAACTTCAAAATGACACCTGGCCGGGCGGTGCATTAGGGTATCATGTCCCTCGTTTGTATGATAAAATAATTGACATCAACGAATGCTGGTTAATGGATGATGTAAATAATACAATACGCAATGCCATGCGTGACTTTTCCATTGCAAATGGATATAGCTATTATGATATTAAAGAACATAAAGGTTGGCTAAGAAATATTATCATAAGAATTTGTACAACCAGTGAATTGATGGTAAATATTGTTTTTGGTTATGATGATAAAAACGAAAGAGAAAAGATTTGCAAGCTTTTGCTGGAAAAAGTTCCATCCATAACTACGTTGCTTTATACAATAAACGCCAAATGGAACGATACTATTTATGACCTAGAAACAAACATCGTTTCCGGGAAAGGATATATAATTGAGAAGCTGGGGGATTTCAATTTTAAAATCTCACCAAAATCTTTTTTTCAAACGAATACCAAACAGGCGGAAAAATTATACAATGTTGTAAAAGATTTTGCTCAATTAAATGGAAATGAAATTGTTTATGATTTGTATTGCGGCACCGGCAGCATCGGAATTTTTTTAAGTAACGATGCTAAAAAAATTATTGGGGTAGATGTTGTTGAAGATGCAATTAAAGATGCAAAAGAAAACGCTGCACTAAACAGTATCATGCATTCATCATTTTTTTGTGGCGATGTGATTGAAATATGTAACGATGATTTTTTTAATAAACATGGCAGGCCTGATGTAATAATTGTTGATCCACCACGGGCAGGGCTACACGCAAAACTAGTTCAAAAGCTTTTAGAAATTGCTCCAAAAAAAATTGTATATGTAAGCTGTAATGTTGCCACGCAGGCAAGAGACCTTCAATTGCTCGGTGATAAATTTTCCGTTGAAAAATTACAACCTGTTGATATGTTTCCGCATACACATCATATTGAATGCGTGGCGGAGCTGTGGTTGAAATGATAACATCAAACTGGCAACATCATCTTATAATAGGCAATCTTCTCCTTCACGCTCATTCTCCCAAATCGTGGCGATGGCGACGGAAGACATTCGCCGTTTTTTATTCCCGGAAATATTTTAAGAAATGTTTTTCTACAAACCTGCTCGTGAAAAATATATTTCGAAATGATGTTTGCGCCAAAATGTTTTTAATGGCTTTATCATTGTAAGCAACCACTTCAAGACTGGTGTCAGAATTATTTGTTGCATTCCGTCGCGCCTTTAAAATAATATCTGCAATGGCAATTCCCTTTACTCTAAATAACTCTTTTTTATCTGTGGCCTTTTTTAATTCAATATTGTAAACGCCTGAAATAATATTCCAAAACTGGTTGCGCTTCGTTCCATAAAACCAATCGTCTTCTCCTAAAAATTTTTGAGTAATATCTCTTCCCGGAAAACTACCAACAATAAGTATGGTTGCATTGATTGGAATGAATGGTTCGAAAGGATGAGTTTCAATTTTCACCATATTTATTAAAAAGATCTTTGCAATTTAAAAGTATACATAATTATCACTTCTTTTCGCCGTGTTATTAAAAATACAAAAGCCATCGTTTAAAACAGATGGCTTTTGTAAAAAAATCATTTATTAAAATTATGCAGCATTCATCTCCGCAATCTTTGCTCTTATTTTTCCTTCGAGTTCTGCTGCCAGTTCTGGGTTATCTGTCAGCAGTTGTTTTACAGCATCGCGGCCCTGGCCAAGTTTTGTTGTGTCATAGCTAAACCAGCTTCCACTTTTTTGTATGATGCCCATTTCAACGCCCATATCTATTATTTCACCTGTTTTTGAAATACCGGTACCAAATATTATATCAAATTCCGCAATACGAAATGGAGGCGCTACTTTATTTTTAACCACTTTCACTTTTACCCGGTTACCTATTGATTCATCGCCATCTTTTATTTGTGCCATACGACGAATATCGAGCCGGACAGATGCATAAAATTTTAAAGCGTTTCCACCGGTAGTGGTTTCGGGATTTCCAAATACAATTCCTATTTTATCACGAAGCTGGTTTATAAATATGCAGCAGCAATTTGTTTTACTTATTGTAGCAGTTAGCTTTCTTAAAGCCTGGCTCATTAACCTTGCCTGCAAGCCCATTTTGCTGTCGCCCATCTCGCCCTCTAATTCGCCTTTGGGCACAAGCGCGGCAACAGAATCTATAACTACCACATCTAATGCGCCGGAAAGAATTAATCTGTCTGCAATTTCCAACCCTTGTTCTCCATAATCGGGCTGGCTTATTAAAAGATTATCTACGTCTACGCCTAACCGTTTAGCATAGGCGCTGTCAAAAGCATGCTCGGCATCGATAATTGCGCACATGCCACCTTTCTTTTGTGCTTCGGCAATTACATGAATTGCAAGAGTTGTTTTACCTGAAGATTCCGGTCCATATATTTCAACTACTCTTCCTTTTGGTAATCCGCCAATACCTAATGCAACATCAAGTCCAATAGAGCCAGTAGAAATTACCGCTTGCGGTTCCTGCGAACGCTCGTTCATCATCATCACACTTCCTTTGCCAAAATCTTTATCTATTTTATCAATAGTAAGCCTTAGAGCCTTAAGTTTTTCAGAACTTTTATCTACGTTTTTTTCAGTATTTGCCATAAAAATTTAATTGATCTTTTTATAATTCTGTAAAGTTATTAGATGTACAAAGATATATATTATAAGTTATCAACACTAATTTCTTTAGTATTTATTGACAAAAATATTAGTTGTTTTTGTTTTAATAAAAGATGCAAACCCCTTTTTTCCAGTTCAAAACTGCGATAACAATTTCAGGTTTTTATTTTACTTTCATAACACGAAATTTTAGCAAATGAAATTTATCTCCGCTATAACACTCATTGCTATAATTTTATTTTCCTGCAATGGAAGCCCACCTGCTAAGAGGACGGTTATCATTAAGGATACTACAAAAATTCAGGACACTATAATTGTAAAGGATTCTATTTTAAGTTCAACAATTGCAGACAGCCTACCTTTGGACGCTTACCAGGGAATTTTTCCATGTAAAGATTGTGATGGAATACAACAAACGATTCTTTTCAACAGTGACGGAACTTTCAGGGAAGAACAAATGATCTGGAGCAAAAATGAATCTCCAAAAATAAGTGAAGGAAGCTGGCAGCGGAAAAACGGTAAAATAGAATTAACTCAAAATAATAAACCCGTTATAGATTTTGATAAAAAAGACGACACATTATTTGCAGTGACAATAAACGGGGTGATGGTTAATGATTCATCTAAATATAGCCTTACTAAAAGAAATCTTGCAGATGATAATCCTGTCTGGAATAAAAAACGTTTGGCGGGTATAGACTTTGTTGCGATTGGCAATGAGCCTTTCTGGAACCTTGAGATCGATTTTCAAAAATCGATAGTTTTTAAACTCGCCGATTGGAAAAGGCCGGTAATCGCAGGCATTCAAAAACCAGCAATAGACAGAGACAGTACGGTTTATAAATTAAAATCTGACACAACAAAATGGCGCATTACAATATTACCCCAATTTTGCAATGACGGAATGAGTGACCTCTTATATCAATATAAGGTAATCATAAAATATAATGGAATACTTTATAAAGGTTGCGGACTGATGCTTACTAAAAAGATTTCTCAATAAATTTGGCACAAAATTATCTGCGTTATAGTTCCTATTAATTTTTAAACTTTTAATTATGCAATGGCTAGGAAGACAGGGAAGTGATAATGTAGATGACCGCAGAGGTATAACCGGCGGGCACGTAGCTTTTGGCGGAGGAATTATTGGTGTAATTTTTATTCTGGCTAAATTCCTTTTAGGCGGCGGAGATGTAAATCAATTACAGCACGATTTGCAACAGCAGCAACCACAACAGCAGGAAATGACTGCCGAACAAAAAGCAGCAGACGATAAAGAAGCCTCTTTTGTAAAAGTGGTTTTAAAAGATACTGAAGACGTATGGTCCAAAATTTTTGGCGACATGGGCAAAACTTATACTAAGCCAACTTTAGTGCTTTTTCGAGACGCGACCACTTCAGGTTGTGGGGAGGCAAGTTCTCAAAGTGGGCCTTTTTATTGCCCGGTTGATCATGATGTTTATATTGATCTTTCATTTGCCCAAGAATTAAATGATCGCTTTAATGTAGGCGGAGAATTTGCCATGGCTTATGTTGTTGCCCATGAAGTGGGCCACCACGTTCAATACTTACTTGGAACTACTCAAAAACTGCAGAAGATTCAACAGGAAGTAAGCGAAACAGAATACAATAAATATTCTGTAAAGCTGGAACTTCAGGCAGACTTTTACGCTGGAGTATGGGCACATTACGATCAGCAAATGAAAAATGTAATTGATCCTAACGATATAGAACAAGCGCTAACTGCCGCTAATGCCATTGGAGACGACCGGCTACAAAAGGCAGCAACGGGCACAGTTACTCCTGATGCCTTTACCCATGGCACTTCAGCCCAAAGAATGTATTGGTTTAAAAAAGGCTATGAAACAGGAGATTTAGGCCAGGGAGATACTTTTGCCACAGGCGCAGTAACTATGCGATAAATTTTAATGCCTTTTAAAATATTGAATTTCCTTTTCGTGTTTTTCTGCTGCAGCTCTTGTTTTAAAAGTTCCTAAATTTTTTCTCTTTTTTGTTGTGGGATCTGTTTTCTTTGAATACAACCTGTATTCACCTGATTTTAATTTTCGAATCATTGTATAACTTTTTATGGAAAAGAAAAACAACACGCATGCCATTTATAATCGCCTGTCCGTTTCAACCAGTTCTTCTGCAGAAATTTAAGAGTTATTGATGTTATTCTTTTGAATACAACACCTGGCAACCGGGGCAAAAAAAAGTTCTTCGCCTTGTTTGCCCGCAATATTTTTTAATAACCGGAATGTTGCTACCCGGACAGATTTTTTTTGTATGAACCAGCCAATGTTTTCTCAAAACAAATTCTTTTTTCCATTTAAGAAAATCGAAACTATACGTGCGGGCTTCTTTAATAAGCTCATTTATTTTTCGCGAAGGAATATCTTTAAGTTTGTTTTCCGGATGAAGCCTGGTCCGATATAACACTTCATTTTTAATAATATTTCCTACTCCTGCAAAAATGTTTTGATTCAGCAAAGCGTCACAGACAAGCGTTTCGGGCATAAGTTGTAGTTTTTCCCTGGTTGTTTTGGCGTTCCATTTATCATTCATTACATCTGAACTCCAGTCATAAACTTCATTAATATCACCTTCAATAAATTTAATAGAGCATGCATAAAAATTAAGTTCCCCGTTTTTAAAAAGCAGGCTTAAACGCGGAGCAGTGGTTTTTTGCTCGTTAATGCGATAACTTCCAAATAACATCAAGTGTATACGCAGCGTAAATTTTTTAAAACATATTAAGAAATGTTTTCCCCAACTTTTAAAATCAATTATTTTTTCTCCGGACATTCTTTGAATATCCGTTTTACTGTTTCCCAGTACTTTTAAAATTTTCTTTCCTTTAAATTGTTGAACTGCTTCCTTTAAAATTATTATAGAAGGACCTTCAGGCATGTATAATTTTAAAAGCCTTATTTCAAACGCCAGGCCAATAATTTCAAAAAAAATAACGGTAAAACTTAATCCAATACCGTTATAAAATTACTCATACCATACACCCTAAACCTATTGATGATGTAACCAAAGATTTAACATTCAGAATCGGTTGATTTTTGACAGTATTTTTTTGCGGGAAAACCCAGTAGATCATGAGGAAGAAATTAACCAGGCATAGGATTTATTGAATGATGTAGGATTTATTTTCCACAACAGTATTCTTAAACCTGTTTGCTTTACTGTAGTATAATCTTTCTTTTCGAAATTGGCATCTTGAAATAGAAGATCGAATTCTCGAGGATTCTTCAATCATTACTGTTCTGTTTCTTCCTCAGCAGTTTTGCCTTTCTTTTTCGCGGGAGTTCTATCAATTGCAGCACTTACGTTCCTAACAGATAGCTGAAACTTAGTATTGAGGCTTAGTTCATAGTTATTTTCACTAATGATTTGCTTCGCGCTATCATCCTCTAGAATCACAGATGCGAGATTCATTGCAAGTGCTGAACCACTTATGACATTTCCAACTTTCCCATCTGTAAATTCAATAGTAAATTTATATCCGGCTTTTCGACCTGTACCGGCTCTTTCAAAATCTACCCTGTTGAGGTCCAGAACCTGGTCTTCTGTGGCAGATTTCTTCATTAATATCCTTATAATGGGTAGATATTTTTTCCAGATGTGATTATACATTAAGAATTGTAATTTAATTTTTATTTAGGGGCATTATCCGGAAAGAATCCAGTTTACCTGATGTAAAGATAGGTTAACCGTAATTAGGATAAAATTAGTGTAATTTTTCTATCGCGATAAATAATTTAGAAATAAGCCCCGAAAGAAAGTTATATCAGTTTGAAAAATTGTGTTAAAAGAAGGCAACATTTCCAGGCTCCCGATAAATAAAACTCCCGGCCAAAACGAGCCGGGAGCCTCCTGATTAAAAACTACACACACTTTTTATTCCCAGAAATCTGTTATAATATTTTCTTTTCGTTGCGAAAGTCCAATTTGCCAGGGCTTTCAGAGCGCTAAGATTTATCTTTTTCTTTAAAAAAATTCTTCCATTTAGCAAACGGCAACTCCCACTTATCAAGCGGCAATTTTTACAATATTTTTTTTATAGCTTTACTGTTACAAACCACTTATAAATTAATGTTACATGGACGTTTAGTATTCACTAAATTTGTTCTACTCTCAACTTAATAATTGAATGGCATTAATAGAATTCAAATTACCAAAATCAATTTCAAGAGCACTTAATATACCAGTAAGTTCGCCCAAGCGGCAACAGTTGAAGGTGCTTATAAAATTGTTGAGAAAATCCCGTTTTACGGAATTTGGTCAAAAATATCTTTTCGACGAAATTCTCTTAAGCAAGCATCCAGGTAAGGCTTTTCAACAAATAGTACCAACTTATAACTATAGCAAAATTTTTCATGAATGGTGGCATCGGGCACTGGATGGGAAGCCGGATGTGTGCTGGCCCGGTATAATTAAGTTTTTTGCTTTAAGTAGTGGCACCAGCGAATCTTCCAGTAAATATATTCCTATTACAAAAGAATTGATAAGGGCTAATACGCTAACCAGTATTCGACAACTTATAAGCCTTGCCTCGTATAATAATGTACCGAAATCTTCTGTAGGTAAGGGCTGGCTGATGCTTGGGGGCAGTACTCATTTACAAAAATCTGCCACATATTATGCTGGTGATCTTAGCGGAATACAAGCTAAAAACATTCCTTTCTGGTTTCAGAGCATGTATAAACCCGGGAAAAAAATTGCAAAAAATACAGATTGGTCAAAAAAATTGGATGAAATAGTTGAAAAAGCCCCTGAATGGGATATTGCCTTTTTGGTGGGGGTACCTGCATGGGTTCAACTTTGCATGGAAAAAGTGATCGAACGTTACAACTTGAAAAATATTCATGAAATATGGCCTAACCTGGCCTTTTATGTTCATGGTGGCGTAGCTCTTGAGCCATATAAAAGAGGATTTAATAAACTTTTAGGCAGGCCCATTACTTATATTGAAACTTACCTTGCCAGTGAAGGATTTCTTGCTTATCAAAACAGGCAAGATGCTAAAGGGATGAAACTCGCTCTCAATAATAATATTTTTTTTGAGTTTGTTCCATTCGACTATAAAAACTTTGACAGCGAAGGCAATATGGTTGCAAATCCTGAAGTGTTGATGATTCACGAGGTAGAAGAAAATAAAAATTACGCAATTCTTATAAGCACCAATGCCGGCACCTGGAGGTATTTGATTGGCGACACCGTTAAGTTTGTCGATCTCGAAAAAAATGAAATAGTTATAACCGGGCGAACGAAGCATTTTCTAAGCCTCGTTGGAGAACACCTGAGCGTGGAAAATATGAACGAGGCCATTAAACTTGTAAGTGAAGAACTTAATATTTCCATTGGCGAGTTTACTGTAGCCGGTGTACCTTATGGCAACTTTTTTGCCCACCATTGGTTCATCTCAACTGATGACAATGTAAATTCCGAAAACTTAAAAATCATGATCGATGAAAGGCTTAAAGAACTCAATGATGATTATGAAGTAGAGCGAAAACATGCACTCAAAGAAATTATTGTTGACGTACTAAGTGAACAAACCTTTATGAATTTTATGAAAGCCAAAGGCAAGGTTGGCGGCCAGCATAAGTTTCCCAGGGTCTTAAAAGGAAAAATGCTGGAAGACTGGCAAAAATTTTTAACGGGCGAAAAAGTTTAATTTTTTCTTTTTATTAATTCTATCCTTTTCATAGGTTGTAATTTAAATTGTAGTTTTATAATCCTTCTATTTCTAAAAACTTAAATACCACACGTGTAAATGGTAGATGTTCTTGAAGCAATACTCAAAGGTCTTGCGATGGGCCTGCTACTGGTAATTTCTGTAGGGCCGGTAATTTTCACAATCATCAAGCAAAGTATTAATAACGGAAAGGAAGGCGGGTTTAGTTTTGTAATAGGAGTTTGGGTCAGCGATCTTTTACTGGTGGTTTTAAGTAATGTTTTTTCAGAAATAGTAACACGTCTTCTCGATTTTAAAAAGCCGATTGGCATTACAGGAAGTCTTTTTTTAATTGCAATGGGAGTGCATTATCTTTTTTTCAAAAAAGTTCCGTTACATCCTGAAGATGTTTCTTTACCTCCGCTAAAAGCAAGCGACCATGCAAAAATTGCAATACAGGGGTTTTTACTAAACACACTAAATCCTGCTGTTATTGCTTTTTGGCTCACTGCCGCTACAGCTATTGCCGTTACCCATACGGTGAAAGAGCGCATTATTATTTTTACAACTACACTTCTTATAAATATGAGTGCCGATGTTGCAAAAGTGAAACTCGCAGGAAAACTGAGGTCCAAACTTACTGTCCATAACATAAGGCTTATTAATAAAATTTCGGGTTTAATACTACTCATCTTTGGTACAGTATTGCTTTTGGGCGTGTTGTTCTTTGTAAAAAAACACCTCAATCAATGAAAACCTTATTTCTATTTTGTATCGGATTTTTTTCATTTGTTTCATGCGAAGCGCAGTCATCTGATTTACTAATTCTGAAAAAAAATAACCGTACAATACAAACGTTTTTTCCTGGCAATGAAATAATTTTCAACACATCAACAAGATATTATGATGCCTTTATAGAATCAATAAATCACGATTCTTTATTTCTTATTCAGTATGATATAAAGCAGGTGCCAACCAGCCTTGGTGTATATATTCTCGACACGTTAGGTACTTATCCCTTTGCTGTTAATTATAAAGAAATAACAGGATTTGGAAGATTTGGAAATAAAAAATTTAATTGGTCCGGCTCAGGTGGAGCTTTACTAGGGGGAGGAACACTGCTAACAACAGTTGGCCTGGGAACCTGGCTATTTACGAAACCAAAAACAAGATATTATGCAAGTCCTTATCTTGTGGGAGGAGCAGCCCTGCTTGCAGGTATCGGTTATCTTCTTGCAAAATCCAGCGGCAGAAATAAGTTACTTGGTAAAAAATATACCCTGGAATATATTGCTGTGAAATAAAAATTGATTTATTGGCCAAACAAACAAATAAAAGAGGATTAGCAAAAAGAATTTTCCGAATCATTTTGAAAACCATCGTTTACGGGTTTCTCTTCTCTGTATTGTACATTTTATTTTGCAAATGGATAAACCCGCCAATTACTCTTACACAAATCGGAAGCCTGCTACAGGGCCATGGGCTACATAGAACGTATGTAAAGTTCGACGAAATGAACTCTAACGTAAAGCTCTCGGTAATGGCAAGTGAAGATCAATTATTTCCCGATCATAACGGCTTCGATTTTAAAAGTATTCAAAAAGCAATGAAGCATAATCGAAAAAGTAAATCATTGCGTGGTGCAAGTACCATAAGCCAGCAAGTTGCAAAAAACGTTTTTCTTTGGCAGCATGGCGGTTATTTGAGAAAGGGACTTGAAGTATACTTTACATTTATGATAGAAACTTTTTGGAGTAAACAGCGGATTCTTGAAATGTACCTGAATGTAGCTGAAATGGGAGAAGGAATATTTGGAGTAGAAGCTGCTTCCGAGCATTATTTTAATAAGCATGCAAAAGATCTATCAAGGAAACAGGCTGCATTAATAGCCGCCTGCCTGCCTAACCCTAAGGGATACACGATAAAACCATTGTCTGCTCATGTGGCTTCCCGTTATCCGTGGATATTGCGGCAGATGAATAATCTTGAGACAGATCCTGATATAAAGGAATTGATTAAATAGTCTTTTTTTTATTCTTCAGTCAGGGCATTTATAAACAGTATCGCCTTTTCAAATCTTTCTTCATAACTACCACTTATATCAACCCAGGGCACCGATTGATTAATTAACAGGTCTTTATAAAAATGGTACAATTTATTCCTTGTGCCTACGTCAGGATACTCTCGTAAATTATCTTTAACCCATGGCAGATCAGTATCACAGAGAAGATAACCATCATAACCCCGCCCGGCTATACGATTTAATATCCAGTTATGACATTTATTAAAAACAAATTCACACCAAACCTTCATTACATACATATCAGTGTCAATAAAAAGAAGTGGCGAAGGATGAGTGACAGATAATAAAGAGTTTGTCATCCTGAGCTTGTCGAAGGATTCTTCCAAATCAATTTGTCCTTTTGCAATAGTCAGTAGATCATCATACGAATATTCTGTTCCATTTTTTTCAAGATATTCGCGTGCATATTCCGGCACCCAAATAGTTTTATAATATTCTGCAAGCTGGGTGCATAAAGTACTTTTGCCTGTTGATTCAGGACCAATAACTACGAATTTTTTTATTGTTTCCATTCAGGTATTTCTTCTTTTGCAACAACGAGTTTTTTTGCTCTTTTTATCCATTCCTTTAATCCCCAAAAAGCCATTATCAAGAGGATGATATAATAAATACTCGTAAATACATAATGCTTTACAAAATACAAAGGAATAGACGCAACATTAGTAGCAATCCACCAATACCAGCTTTCTACTTTTTTCCTGGCCATTAACCACATAGCCGTAAACGCTGTGGCACTCGCAAATGCATCAGCCCATGGAATAGCGCCCGGAGCAAAATCTTTTTTCAGATACGTAAGTCCGCTGAATATGCCAATATAAAAAACGGTAAAGAAAAGTAATTGCCTCAACCATTCCTTTAGGTCCGAACTTGTAATTAAAACAATATGCTCCTGTTGTTGATTTTTTCTTGCCCATAAAATCCAGCCATATATACTCATAACGGTATAATAAAAATTAACGGAAGCTTCTCCCAATAAACTTCCATTTACACTTATATAAACGTAAATAATGGTATTTACTAACCCTACCGGGTACACTAGAATATTTTCTTTACGGCTATACCATACACTTGCTATTCCAAAGAATACGGCAATGTATTCCAGCAAAGAAGTATGCTGCATGTCGGATATAAACTGGCGGTAAATTTCTGAAAGACTCAAATAAAATGTTGATTGTCAAAAATAGTATACAATGAAATAAAAAAGGCATCCTTTGATAAGATGCCTGTTATAGTGTTGAAAAAAAAATTTAATCTGCCTCCGCTACTACTTCCCTAACTTCCGGAATCATACGTTTCATCATTCCTTCAATACCCGCTTTTAAAGTAATCATCGAAGAGGGGCAGCCGCTGCAACTGCCTTGCAACATTAAATTTACTCTACCATCTTCATAGCTTTTAAATTGTATGGCGCCGCCATCCATTTCCACTGCCGGCTTTACATAATTTTCGAGCAATTCTTTTATCCGCTTTACGACATCACCATCGTCGAGACTTACTTCATTAGAGCTTACTGTTTTTCTTGATGCTATTTCTTCCTCATTAATTATAATTTTACCTTCTTCGAGATATTCTTTTAAAAATTGTTTTATCGAAGGAATAACATCCTGCCAGTCTTCAGTTTCATTTGTTTTTGTCAGCGTAACAAAATTGCTGGCAATAAATACCGATTTTATAAAAGGAAAGCTAAATAACTCCATAGCGAGGGGGGAAGCCTTAGCACTTTCTTCATCCTGGAAGTCTACACTTTTCCCAGGGTATAAAAGCTTGTTCGCAACAAATTTCATTGTTTCCGGGTTAGGAGTCATTTCGGTATAAATGCTGATAAGTGTATTTCCTGTTTTTATCATAATAAAAGATTGAGTCTACAAAGCTAATAATATTGGGTTGAATAGTAACACCGGGTGTGTTAAGTAACGCCTATAATTATATTTTTTCCGCTTTACGAAAGTGTGCTTATTTAAATTTTATTCTACAATACGAAGTTTAGCATAGTTCAGCATAATTTTCTTTTCGCCATTATGTTCAAATTTTACCGTTGCCACTGGGTTGTGAGCCGCACCTTCCATTTTTATAACTTCTCCAAATCCAAATTTCTGGTGTTCGATTTTTTGCCCTTCCTGCAAATTGCTGGTGTCACTTGGTGTAAATCCCTCCGTGGGTGTATGTTCTTTTATTTTTACAACAGGCGAGGTAACCATGTAGGCTGGCTTTTCCTTTGTAGCACTACGATTCTCCTGTGATGATGTACGAAAACCAGTTTTTGCTTTATCAAATGAATTCCATTGATTACTTTGATTATTACGCATATTCCCTCCGGCAAAAGCCCTATCAAGTCGTTCTTCAGGCAGCTCTTCAATAAACCTGCTTGGATCATTTTGTGTAAGATTGCCAAAGCGATATCGTGTATTCGCATACGTTAGCCAAAGCCTTTGCTTGGCTCTTGTAATCGCTACATAAAATAATCTTCTTTCTTCTTCCAGCTCTTCCCGGGTATTAATTGACATTGCGTTAGGAAATAGCGTTTCTTCTAAGCCTCCAACAAAAACAACAGGAAATTCAAGCCCCTTTGCGGCATGAATAGTCATTAATTTAACCACATCGCTTTCTCCTTTATCATCATCAGCATCAGTTAAAAGAGTTATTTGCTGAAGATAACTTCCAAGGCTTTTATCTAATAGCTCACCATCTTCCGTAGGCGTTTCTGTAAACTCTTTAATTGAGTTGAGTAACTCCTGGATATTTTCATAACGGGCAAGACCTTCTGTAGTTTTATCATTAAAAAGTTCCTTAACCAGCCCGGTATTTTTGCCAACAAGTATGGAAAGATCGTAAGCATTTTTTTTCTGCAATTCACTTTGAAACATCTTTATCATGATGACAAAGTTGTTGATCACTTCAAGCGTGGATGCCTTGTAACCAAACTGTGCAGCCTGTCCCAGCACGTTCCACATAGAAACATTATTCTGGTTTGCAAAGAGAACTGCTTTTTCGACACTTGTTTTTCCGATTCCTCTGGCGGGGAAATTGATAATACGTTTCAACGCTTCTTCATCCCCCGGGTTTAAAATAACTCTCAGGTAACTAAGAAAATCTTTGATCTCTTTTCTTTGATAAAAACTAATACCCCCATAAATTCTGTAAGCAATGTTCATGCGGCGAAGACTTTCCTCAAAGCTCCTGCTTTGTGCATTGGTTCTGTATAATATAGCAAAATCATTATTCCGGTAATGATTGCGCAGCTTCTGTTCCTGTATGGCGTCGGCGACATATTTTCCCTCGTCGTTATCGGTAGCGGTACGCACTAGTTTTATTTTTTCTCCTTCTGCATTGCTGGTCCAAAGCTTTTTGGGAAGCTGTCCTTTATTGTTGGCAATTACATTGTTGGCCACATGAAGTATACTTTGAGAGCTGCGGTAATTTTGTTCCAACATAACCACCTTAACTTCATCATAATCTTTTTGAAACTGCAGAATATTTTCAATAGTAGCACCTCTAAAACTGTAAATACTTTGAGCATCGTCACCCACTACTGCCACGTTCTCATGCATGGCCCCCAATAGTTTTATAATCTGGTATTGGGCGGTATTGGTATCCTGGTATTCATCAATCATTATGTATTTAAACTTTCGCTGGTATTTGCTCAGGCTTTCAGGATGGGTTTTCAAAAGCAAATAAAATTTCAAAAGCAAATCATCAAAGTCCATTGCGCCGTTTTTGTAACAGCGCTTACAATAAGCATCATATATTTGGCCAATCATTGGCCGGTTTGACCGCATATCTTCCTGCTGAAGTCCGTAATCATTTATATATTCTTCAGGAGTTATTAATGCGTTTTTTGCAGAAGATATCCGGTTGTAAACTGTATTGGGTTTATAATGTTTATCATCAAGACCCAATTCATTTACTACCGTTTTTACAACACTTTTTGCATCATCAGTATCATAAATCGTAAAGTTGCGTGGATAGCCAAGTTTTTCTGCTTCTGCCCGTAATATCCTTGCAAACACTGAATGAAAGGTGCCTATATAAATATTTCTTGCTTCGTTGTTCCCAAGAATGTGTTCTACACGTTCTTTCATTTCTGCCGCAGCCTTGTTGGTAAAAGTGAGCGCTAAAATATTGAATGGATCTACCCCTGTTGCTAATAAGTGAGCAATCCGCGTAGTAAGTACTTTCGTTTTACCGCTACCAGCACCTGCAACAATCATTATAGGCCCATCGCGGTGTAGCACAGCTTCGCGCTGTTGCTCATTTAATCCCTCTAAATATACCTGCATAGCACAAAGTTACTGAAACATAAAAGGTTTTGAAGATGCAATATATAATCTTATAGTTCTCAAATCACAAATGCCATTTATCCATATTTTTAAAAAAAATGATAATTAATTTTTACGTTTTAGATTAATTTAAATACGTGTTTACCTATAAAAATTATGACTTCAGTTTCTTATTTCCATGCTTCATCTTTTTCGTTAACGTTACATTAACGAAAGCCTCTCCCACACTGAATTACCGGCGATACCAAATTGCTTGCCCGCTTTTATAAAGACTCCTAATTTTACCTCCGATTCCTTAACCAATAAAAATTAAAGTATGAAAAAGATCTTTTTTGCATGTCTTGTAACAATAGTGTCAGCAACATCAGTTTTTGCAGCTCCAAAATCTCTTGTAACTGAAAAAGTTTTAAAAGTTTTTCATGAAGCATTTCCGGAAGTTAAAAAACCTTCATGGTACACTTTTGATAATTATTATGAAGTATATTTTACTAACCCGGATAACTCTTCCTGCAGAATTGATTACAGCCCGGATGGAATCCTGTTAAGCACAACAAGATATTATACCGAACAGAATCTTCCACCCGCTATCAGGGCAAAAGTGAATGAAAAATATCCTGGTAAAAAAATATTTGGGATAACAGAGGTTTCCAATAGTGAAAATGTAACTTATAACATAGTGTTAGAAGACAATAAAAACTGGTATAATATCGAATCAGATGCCACAGGTGTTATCAGATTGAATAAAAAATTAGAAAGAACCGAATAAAAAGTTTTCAGAAAATTTGTAAGAGGTAATTTGTAAAACCATATTTTACGAATTGCCTTTTTTTGTGCCCTGACTACAGCAATAAAAAGCTAACGCACGTTAAATAGACTGAGCTTAGGTACAATAATTTTTTAATTTGATGCGTTATATTTTCCAATTCCTTATTATGAACATTAAAAATCTTACTGGTTCTATGGATCAAATCCGTTGTATTGTAAAAGGTTTCATTGGGAAACTAACGCAAAACCCGGAATTTTATAATATCAGGCATTATACTAAAAGCCGTTATAAATCCTATAATCAGAAAAAGACATGGTGAGAATTTTGGAAATGAAATGCTTTCGGAATTTACGGAAACAGGAATTGAGTGGTTATGCTATTGCAAAAGAAGGGACTATGTTTTTACTTTAGAGTACAGAAATAAATATAATAATCCTCTTTAAAACCAAGTTTTATGAAAAATCAAGTTTACCAAAAAAAAACCGCCTTCTCAGTGTTCTTCAGCACTCTTTCAAAAAATTTTATTGCACTTTTTGAATCAGGCAATAAAAAAGAATTTCAAAGGTTAAAGGATTTTATTACCTCTTAATTCTTAACTGAAGAGATATTCTACATCTTCTTTACTAAGGCTTTTTACGAAAGTCTGGTCATCAGAAATTAATTCCTTTGCAAGGGTACGTTTGCGTTCCTGGAGCTGCAAAATTTTATCTTCAATTGTATCCTTGCAAATCATTCTATAGGCAAAAATATTCTTAGTTTGTCCTATTCTATGGGTTCTATCTATCGCCTGCTGCTCAACCGCGGGATTCCACCACGGGTCAACAATATAAACATAATCTGCAGCAGTTAAGTTGAGCCCTACGCCCCCAGCCTTAAGAGAAATAAGGAACACACGGGAATTATCGTTTGTTTGAAAATTTTGAATAGAACGTTCTCTCTCTTGAGGAGGAGTACTTCCATCGAAATAATCAAATTCAATATTATTTTCTGTTAGTTTTTCTTTAATTAATGCGAGCATGCCAAGAAACTGGGAAAATATAAGGGCTTTATGTTCGCCAATATTTTCAGTTATTTCTCTTGTAAGCTCGTCAAGCTTGATCGAATGATTAGGGTATTTTTCTTCTTCGTTAAGGATAGCAGGACTGTCACATATTTGCCGTAGCTTCATTAATCCTTGCAAAATAGTGAGCTGAGATTTATCAATTCCTTCTCCCTCAATTACACCCATAATTTTATCGCGATAAACATTTCGATACGCATCATACACTTCTTTCTGTTCATCCTCCATTTCGCAAAAAAGGATAGTTTCTGTTTTTTCGGGGAGGTCTTTAGCTACCTGCTCTTTTGTTCTGCGAAGTATAAACGGATAAAGGAGTTTACGCAGGTGGTCTTTTTGTTCCTGTTCACCAAATTTATCAATGGGGGTTGAAAATTCATTCCTAAAAAATTCGACAGAACCCAACAGGCCGGGATTTAAAAAATTCATTTGAGCATATACGTCAAAAGTATTATTCTGTAATGGCGTACCACTCATACACAGCCTGTTTTTTGAAGTAAGTAAACAAGCAGCTTTAGTAACCTTAGAAGAAGGATTTTTGATTGCCTGAGATTCATCCAGGATTACATAATCAAATAAAATCTTCATCATTAACTGAATGTCGCTTCTTAAAGTTCCATAGGTGGTAATTATTACATTATAATTTTCAAAATCCGCTGGATTCCTCGTACGTAAGCTTCCATGGTGTATGCACCAGGTAAGTGATGGCGTAAATTTTCTTATTTCATTCTCCCAATTATAAATAAGTGTGGTGGGACATACTACCAAAGCTTTTAAACCGCCTTCCTCTTTTGCATAATGGCTTAACATGCTCAAAGCCTGAACCGTCTTCCCTAATCCCATATCATCTGCAAGAATACCGCCCCAGCCCACAGATTTTAGATAATTAAGCCAGTTAAATCCTGAAACCTGGTAAGGCCTTAGTTTATTTTCTAACTCTTGCGGCACTTCAGTTTCGGGGATACTTTTAAAATTTCTTAGCCGTGCGTATTTTTCGTCTAATTCAAAAGAAAGTTCTTTTTCATCTCTTTTCTCATATAAATCATCTATTACGCTAAGATGAAATTTAGAAAGCCTGAGTTTATTTTCCTTTCCCTGGCCAACCTTAAAAAGCAGCGAATATTTATTTATCCATTCGTCCGGAAGTATCCCGAGGGAGCCATCGTTTAGTTGTACAAAAGATTGCTTATTTATTAAAGCCTTTTTTATTTCAGAGATGCCAATTCTTTGCTCGCCAAAAGAAAGCTCAATTTTTGCATCAAACCAATCCAGGCCACTGCTCAAATGGATTTGCGTAGATGGTTTAGCGGTGTTAAACCGGAAATTTTTTAATGCATTAAATCCCGATACAGGGATTTTCATTTCTTTCATGGCATCCACAAATAGAAAAAACCAGTTATTCTTAAGTACATCGGTTCCCTTTAAAACCAGGCTTCCATTTTCTTTAGTTGAAAACTGAGAATGTAAGCCGGCAAGTTTATTGTGAAATTCCTGTTCGGCTTCTTTATTCCGATGCACCATCAATATTTTGCCATCTTCAGGAACTATAATGGTTTCTTTATCGCCCGGCCTGACATTGAATCCCTTATAACTATATACGGGTTGAAATAAGAGGTAATCTCCCTTTTCTATAAGCATCAGGCTTATGTCCGGTTGGCCATCTTTAGTTTCTTTTACTAACTGATCATCAAATTTTACTTCATATTCTTTTGTAAGCGGCATTATTACTTCTTTTAAAAAAGAAGGCCATTCGTTTTCGGATATATGAAGCGTTTTATTAAATTTTTTGGCGATAAGTGCATCCTCTGCCTTTTTCCATAAGAAGATTTCCTGGTCGTATAAAAACAATAAAAAATTATCCCATTGATTGTCGCTTGCTTTTAGAGTTTCGTTATTAATTCTAATGGCGGCATTCAAAAAATATTCATCGTCTTTCACTGCTACCTCAAACTGTACAAAAGGATGTACATCTGAAGTAACAACGCTTTGCAAATTTTCTGTATTAAATTTTTTTCCTGCAGGTAAATACAAGGTAATATTCTGCTCCTGGAAAATCTTTTTTAGCTTAGGGTGAATATATTCGGTAATAAGCAACTTAGTTTCTTCAGGAAGTTCTTCATTTTCCTGTTGAATAATATTTTCCCAAAAACCACTAAAGGGTGAATTGCGGTTTAAATATTTATTAATTTCTGATTGCTGTAGCTTTCGGGCTTGCTGTATCAATTGTTTGTCCTTAATCGAAAAAACATCTGTATTAATAAATTTGCCAAGGTCGAGCTTTTCAACACGGCCAATAAATTTCTCTCCGTCTTCATCATAATCACCCTGTATGGCGTCAATTGAAAAAAATGGAAATTCTTTTTGATTTGCATTAAATACAATGGCTACTTTTTTGCGCTTTACTGCCACAGCCATAGCAATTTCCGCCGATTGAGTTACCGGTTCATAACTCTTTGGGAAATTGGAAGTAACAGGAGTTATTTTTTTAATTGAGGGATCAAGAACTTTTAGAAATGGCTTACCATCTTTATAAATGAATTCGAATTTGCCGGAGAGTTCCTCATTTAAACTATAGCCGTAAAGTTCAAGTAACTTATTCTTTTCTTTATCCCAGTTTCGAATAGAATCAAAATAATAAGGGCCATAAGCATTTAACAAGTGAAGAAACAAGGTTGTTTTATGTTCACATAAAGCGTGTAAGTTTTCGCTGCAGGTACAGGAGGTATCAAAATTCTTTTCTTCGTTTTTTTGAACAATCAAATAATATTTTTCTCCATCAATATCAAGACTTGCTTCTACTCTTTCATTTTTGGCGCTGAGTATATTTAGTTTATTGGTTCTGAGTATAACTTCAGCTGCTTCATAGTTGTCTGGCCCTGTCAGCATCCTGATAGTTTTCAGATCAATAAACTTCATTTTAATAACAGTGTGCTTTTGATTGTATACAGAAATATTATCTGATGTGAGCAAATTTCTGTCTACAAGATCCTGTAACTGGAATAAAGCTGCCGCCTCATGACGGCATATATCGCCTAAGTTGTACGGGCATGTGCATCGTACAGAAAGAGACTTAGGATCATCATACTTTTGAACCGTTACTTTATAAAAAGTTGCGTAACTGTCATCCTTAATTCTAAAAGTAACGGTATGCATTAATTCATCATGCTCAACTAATTCAACATAACCTGAAGAATGAATTTTTTTCCCCCTGCGAATTACTTCATCAGTTCCGGAATTATAAACATATTTGATTAAATGAGGTAGGGCCAAGATGTCTTCTGTTTACATTTTTGCAGGTATCGATCTGCCGTTTACAGTTAAAAAAGGTCAATTTGCAAAAGTATGAAAAATTAGTGGGCTGTGACTTTAGATAATGGGTTTTTTGCAAAATTTGATGCTGTTTAAATACATTTTAACGTAGCAGGAGTCTTCCGGATTCATACACAACAAGGATATTGGCATTATCCGTAGTGAGGCAGAATTTAATATCTTCTGCAAGGCCATAACCCATTAATCGCAGGTAATGAGAGGCGTTTTTATCTCTCATGAATGCAAAAAGATCGTTACTTGCCTGGTGATATAAAGTTTCAGCAATTTGGCTTGCATCGCAATTTTGATGAAAATTATTCTTTATCCTACTTATAACTGCTCCGGCAAATAAAGTATCTTCAATATTAACCCGATCTTTCCAGGCTGCGCAAGCAAGAATTACGTTTTTCTTTTGAACGGCTAAATAATCGCAAACTGCAGAAAGGTTACAAAATGAGCCGGTGATAATTCCCTGGGCTCCTTCCGCTAATGCCATATGTAATAACCGTGTTCCGTTGGTTGTAGTAAGCACCAAAGTTTTTCCTTTAATAAATTCAGGTTGGTATTGTAACGGAGTATTACCATACTTTAATCCATCTGCAATTTTACCGTCTCTTTCGCCCGCTGTTATTACATCCATTTGCTTACCAAGCTTTATACATTCAGCAACACTGTCAACTGGTATAATACTTTTAGCTCCGTTGTAAAGTGCAGTTGCAATAGTAGAAGTGGCTCTTAAGATATCAATTATTACGACTATGCTGCTACTTACATCGTATAGATGCAATAAAGACGGAGAAAGGCAGGTACTAAGTGAAGGAAGTTTGTTTTTTTCTGCTTTCATTAATATAAACGCTTACTGTTTTGGCAAATTATTCAAAGGGCATCTTTACAACCTTCGCTGTAAGTAATTTGTCTCTAACTTTTACATAAACTTGCGTATCAATTTTGGAATAAGCTATATCAACATATCCCATTGCTATTGCTTTATTTAGCGAGGGAGCCTGAGTTCCACTGGTTATTCGTCCAATCGCAGCGCCCTCACTGTCTTTTATTTCGTAATTTTTTCTTGGTATTCCCTTTTCCACCATTTCAAGACCAACCAGCTTTCTATTTATCCCTTCTGTCTTTTGTTTTTCTAAAAATTCTTTTGCCGTAAAATCTTTTGTAAATTTTGTTATCCATCCAAGCCCGGCTTCTAGTGGAGAGGTTGTATCGTCTATGTCATTTCCATAGAGGCAATATCCCATCTCAAGCCTTAACGTGTCTCTTGCAGCCAGGCCTATTGGTTTAAGTCCTAAAGGAGTTCCTGTTTCGAAAATCTTATCCCAGATAATACCTGCAGCTCCTTCCTTATCTTCAAAATAAATTTCTACTCCGCCAGAACCCGTGTAGCCTGTTGCGCTTATTAAAACATTATCTACTCCTGCGAATTTGCCCTTAAAAAATGTGTAATATTTAAGATTCATAATGTCTATCTCAGTTAGTGGCTGCAATATTTTAGTTGCATTAGGACCCTGAATAGCCAATAAACATGTTTTGTCGGAAACATTGTGGCATTCGACATCTTCATTGTTGTTTTTCTGAATCCACTCCCAATCCTTGTCAATATTAGAAGCATTTACAACAAGCATATACACCTTGTTTTCTTCTATGCAATAGACGATAAGATCATCGATAATACCTCCGGTTGTATTTGGAAAGCAACTGTATTGGGCCTTTCCGGCAGTAAGCTTTGATGCATCATTGCTGGTAATTTTTTGAATAAGCGCCAGCGCTTTTTCTCCTTTCAAAATAAATTCCCCCATGTGGCTTACATCGAAAACACCTGCGTTTTTTCTAACTGTCGCATGCTCTTCATTAATACCCGTATAGCTGATAGGCATATTATATCCTGCAAATTCTGCCATCTTAGCTCCAAGCTGAATATGTTTTTGGGTGAAAGGAGTTTTCTTCATAAAATTTTTTAAGGCGTGCAAATTTATGCGAAAATTAAGGTTATGCCGATTTTGATTTTAAAACCAAATTGTTTTGGAGATATATACCATAAAACTAAAGAGCCCCATGTACGAAACATGAAGCCCTTCTTTCAACTTCAACCTTAAAAAGTTTCAGCGAATTATATGTGCATAACAAAATTGTACGACGGTTTATCAATGCGTATGTAAGCTGACGCTCCGGTTTTTGCATCCAGCTTCTCAATTTTTTGTTCCAGTTTTTCCTTTGCATTATTTAAGGAATCTTTTAACCTGGTATCTTCTTTTTCTTTTTCTTTTTTTAAGGAATCCAAGGAAGCCTGTATTTTTTCTATTTGCAATTTCTTGGCATTGCTCAATGAATCAATTTTATCATGCTGATTGTATCGGTAATTTTGATCATTAGGAAGCGTGCCAGGGTTTTGGTCCTCATCGTAGTCAGAGTTCCAGTCTCTGCGGTAATCACTCTCTTTGTTTGCCGGGATGCCATCTAAGGTATATAAGCCATCTTCTTTCATTATATATGTTTCATCATATTTGTAATCGTAATCATCGTTATTCTCCCAGTCATACCAATCATTGTTGTTCCACCATGGCCCATTTATTCTTATCCTGTTATAACTCATATTTTTATTGATTTTGATACGATGGCCTACCGGAACGTACACAATAACTTCCACGCTTTGATTACGGAATTTGTCTTTGGTATTAATTGAAATTGCTCTATCGGAAAACAATATTGAATCACTTTGTGATATATTAAAATTAATGAGAGCAGCCAATGTATCAGCATCTCTCCTTGTATCGCCGCTACACATTTTTATAAGGCCAACCTCGAAGCTATCCGTAGGTGACTTTTCAATTCTAATCCTCACATTACCGATGAAAACAGTATCGTCATCGAAATTAGCAAAGGGCTCAAACCGAAACCAACTGTCGCTTCTATAATACCTGTTATTGTTGAATGAGGTCACTTCAAGGCTTTGAACACCAGGATTGGTTAAGGCTATCTTTTCTTCAGTAATCGAACTACTTCTCCTGAAGTCATTACCAACCGAAGCGATCAATGACACAAAACAAATAATTCCCAAAATCCACAAGCCTAAGAAAGAAAAGCGCATCATTCTATTCGTGCTCTTTATTTTGGCAATTCGCCTTATTATAAACGTGATAACGCCTACTACCGGAACTCCTATAAAAAAGATTAACGTTCCCCATGCCAGCACACTTTGCCATCCATCAGTGAGCACAAATGCTTTTAAGGGAAATAATCCAATTGACACAACTGCTATAGAAAACAAAGCAATAATAAGTGCTAAGGCAATACAGCCTAAAACGAAATATGCAAAAATCTTAAAAAGGGTTACGATTATATTACCAAGAGCGCCACTGGTTCTCTTTGCCGCATATTGCATTTCCTTTCCAATTTCGCTCCCTTTTTCCTTTGCGATATTCCCCGCTTCCATACCCAGTTTATTAACTCTTTCTTTTACACCTTTCATTTCTTCTACCACTGAGTTTTTAATTGAAGTAAGATCTACTTTTTCTCCCTTCATTTCCAGCTTTTCTGAGGTAGTAGTTGCTTCTGGTATTACCAACCATAGAATGATATAGATTATAAAAGTGCCGGGGCTGAAAGAGAAACTGAGAAAATTTGGAAAAGTAAGCGGACCAACATGACCCCATCTAAAAAAGAAAGAAATAAATGGAATTAGAAAGATGATCCTGGGCAACCATGGATTTACATTAAAGTAACTGCCCATTCCGCTACAAACTCCACCGATTATTTTTCCATCGGGATTACGGTATAATCTTTTGCGAACGCCATTTACAAGCATATTACTACCCGGAACAAATATCCATAAAAGGAGATATAGTAAAAATCCAATTCCGGAAACGATAAATAATACTCTTACAATTACAGGATCGATGCCGAAGTAAGCAGCAATACCGCTACAAACACCTCCCAATACTTTATGGTTTTCATCGCGGTACAAGCGCTTGCCGGGACCTTTCCAGTTCCAGCTATCCTGGAAAGTACTTTCTTCTTTCTGGTTAGTTGTTTTTTCTTTAGTGGCTTCTTGCTCGCCACCTTCAGCATCTTCTAAATCCTGGGGTCGGCCCATATTTTTAATAATGGCGTTTACATCATCATCAGTTATGCAGGTAGAACCTTTCTTCAATCGTTCCTGAAACAACTCGCTGATACGGCTTTCAATATCATTTATAATTTCATCCCGTCCGTCTTCATTAGCAAAATATTGGCGCAAGCTTTCTGTATATTGTTTCAGCAATTCATAAGAAGTTTCCTCAATAGGAACTACAGCTCCTTGGAAATTTATATTAATTACTTTTTTCATGACTATCTTTTTATTTTTTGTTGAAGTTGAATTGGTTAATTTTTCTTACCGGTTATTTCTTCTACTGCATTCGCAAGTTCCAGCCAGGTACTTTCAAGCTCTTTATAGAATTCGGCGCCTTTATCTGTTAACGAAAAATATTTACGTGGAGGTCCACTATTACTTTCCACCCATCTATAGGTAAGAAAGTCAGCATTTTTAAGCCTGGTTAGCAGTGGATAAAGAGTGCCTTCCAGAATATTGAGATTGGCGGCTTTCATTTTATCTATAATATCACTGGGGTAAGCTTCCCCCAATTTTATAACAGACAAAATGCAAAATTCCAATACCCCTTTTCGCATTTGGCTTGCAGTGTTATCTATATTCATTTTTTTTAAATTTTATTCGAATTAACCTTCTTAAATTTTCATTTCTTACACAAAGATATATTGTTTTATAATACTATGCAATACATAATACCTGCTTTTTTAAGGTAGCCGCCATTAAATATTTCTGTTCGCGCAATAGAACCCTCGCCAAATAAGGATTTGGAATATTTTGAATAAAGAAAAATATTTTTTAAAAATTTATGAGTGGGAATATTTTGTGATAAATGGTATTAGAAACGAATAACGCTGAATCATCATTAAGAATTATTCTTTTACCGAAGACAACCATCCAATTTGAAGAGCTCAAAATTTTTTAAAAAGAAAGTAAAACATATAGACAAAGGAGCGTTGAGAAAGATAAAACGATTAGATGGCTTTGCTGGAAATCTCCCATAAACAAACGAAAATGTTTTATTTAAACAAATTATATGTTATAAAACTTATTACATACGCCAGGCCGGTCATATACGTTAGCATAATGAGTGGCCATTTCCAACTATGCGTTTCACGTTTTACAACCGCGAGCGTGCTCATACATTGCATGGCCAATACATAAAAAATTAAAAGAGACAAACCAGTGCCAAGTGTATATACTTTGGTTCCGTCTGATCTCACTGCAGCGTTCATTTTTTGACGGAGCGTTGCATTATTTTCATCTTTAGCATCGCCCACGCTGTACAGTGTTGCCATGGTGCCCACAAACACTTCCCGTGCAGCAAAAGATGTAATGAGAGCGATACCAATCTTCCAGTCATAACCAAGAGGCCTGATAACAGGTTCAATGGTTTTACCTAAGATTCCTGCATATGAATTTTCCAGCAATTCTGTTCTTTTTAATTTATCATATTCAGTTGACTTCTCCGGCTGCTGCTGGTTGAGAGATGCATATTTTTCTGAAACAATTTTCATTTTTGCAGGCGGCCCGTACGAACTTAACAACCAAAGCAACAAACTTATTACCATAATAACTTTCCCCGCCTGAAATACGAACACCTTGGCTTTTTCTACCATAGTGTAAAACATATTTTTCCATCTTGGTTCGCGATAAACCGGGAGTTCTAATATAAAAAAACTTCTTTCCTTGCTTTTTATAAACCACTTCATCACGTAAGCCGAAACCAGTGCCATTACTGTTCCTGTCAAATACATTAACATCATAACCAAACCCTGCAAACTTATAAAGCCAAGATAATTTTTATTAGGAATAACCAATGCAATTAATACGGTATACACCGGAAGACGGGCACTGCAACTCATTAATGGCGTGCACATAATAGTCAGCAACCGTTCTTTTTTATTCTCTATGTTTCGTGCGCTCATAATTGCAGGAACTGCGCAGGCGAACCCGCTTATCATTGGCATAACACTTTTTCCATTCAGGCCAACTTTACGCATAACCCTGTCCGTTAAAAAACTTATTCTTGCCATATAACCTGTGTCTTCCAATAAAGTGATTAGCCCGAATAAAATCATTATTTGTGGAACAAAAACCAATATCCCGCTGAGGCCAGCAAGCAGTCCATTTATAAAAAGATCACTAAACCAGCCTGGTGGCAAAACATTTCCAAGCCAGCCGCCGGCTTTTGCAAAAGTCCATTCAATGCCATCCATTGGAAATTGTGCCAGCAAAAAAATACTTTGGAATAACAAGAAAAGAACGCCTATCAATATAACATACCCCCACGTGCGATGTAACAAAATATCATCAAGCTTCTGGGTAAATAAAGCTTTGTGTAATGGATCAGCCTCCACTACCGTTTGTTGCATAATCGTTTTTATTTTTCCATAACGTTGTAATATTTCTTCAGCCTGTGTTTTTGATGGATTAAAATTCGTTTCTATCTCAATATTCCCTATGGCTTCCTGAATTGGTTGTTCCAGCGCAAATGATTCATGATTAATCAAATAATGAATAGCCCTGTAATCGCTAATTTCAGGGAAAATTTTTTGCACCTTTTTAATTGCCTCGGGAGCGAATGAATTTGCATTAATGAAATCACGTTCAGGAATCTTATTTATATTTTCCGCGGTTTGCTCAATAGCTTTTTTTAGCTGGAGAATTCCTTTATTTTTTCTGGGATTTACAGGTATTGCCAATATTCCCAATTCTCTTTCCAGGCCCGGGATATCCACCTGGATGTTGTTTTTCTTTGCAATATCCATCATCGTTAGCGCTACAACCACAGGCTTTTTAAGATCTATTATCTGGGAGCAAAAAAGTAAGTTTCTTTTAAGGTTGGAAGCGTCAGCAATCAGGACGATAATATCAGCTTTCACTTCCTTATCGTCATCCATTAAAACTTTATAAGTTACCCATTCATCATTTCTTTTTGGATATAAGCTATAAGTTCCGGGCAGGTCAATTATTTTGGCCGAAATCTTTTCAGAAATTTTACTGATCCCTGTTTTCTTATCTACCGTAACCCCTGGGAAATTTCCAACTTTCTGGTTTAAGCCCGTTAATGAATTAAATAATGAGCTCTTACCGCTATTGGGATTTCCTACTAATGCAATATTTATTTGTTTGTTCAAGTTACGAAGTAATAATCGGTAAATTTAAAAGTAACTGATACGAGAGCCTTACGAATTTAGAAAAGAGATTTAAAAGTTAAATTTTTTATCATTTACTTCACTGGGTTATTCATATTATTTTTGTTTTCAAAAAATTTGTATTCGAAATGAAAAACGCTTTATTTTTTTTAATCCTTTTTACACAGGTTGTTGCTGCGCAAAGGTTAAAGAAATCTGATAAAATTATAATTGATAATCTTCATAACGAAATTGGTTATCTCGCAAGTGACAAGCTTGAAGGAAGAAAAACAGGAACGCCGGGTGAAAAGCTGGCGTACGAATATTTATCAGATCAATTTAAAAAAATAGGATTAACCCCGAAGGGCGATAATAATTCTTTCCTACAAAGTTTTGAAATAAACGAAGGAAAGCAAATTCTTCCTTCAACTCGCCTTGCTATAAACAGCAACACGCTTACTGTTGAAAAGGATTTTTTTCCCCTTATTTTTAGTGCCGAGGGTTCAGTGGAAGCAAATGCGTCTCCTTCTTTGCTTGAGAAAGGCAGCCCGTGGTTTTGGGATATAAAAGATATTCTTGAACAAAATAAAACTAACCCGCATTTCGATCTTGAAGAAGCAATAAAAAACAAAACGATTGATTTTGCCGCTAAAGGAGCCACAGCCGTAATTGTTTATAATACTAATACAATAGACGATGGTTTAAATTTTGAAAGCAAAGAGAAAGTGGAGCCTGTAAAAATACCCGTGGTTTTTATTACAAAGGATGTGACTGAAAAATTTTTAAATGATAAGACTTCCGACTTTGAAATAAATCTTAAAGTAGCATTCGGTGACAAAAAAAGAACCGGCCATAATGTAAGTGGCTTCGTTAATAACGGTGCCGCCAACACGATAATTATTGGTGCTCATTATGATCACCTCGGATATGGAGAAGATCATAATTCTTTATGGACAGGTGCGCCCGCTATTTTCAACGGAGCAGATGATAATGCCAGTGGAACTGCTGCTGTTATTGAACTTGCCCGAATGCTAAAAAAGTCAAAACTCAAAAACAACAATTATCTTTTCATTTGCTTCTCAGGCGAAGAGTTGGGCTTGTTTGGTTCGAAATATTTTACCGAACATCCCACAATCGATCTTAGCTCTGCAAATTATATGATCAATTCTGATATGGTAGGAAGGTTAAATGATAGTTCGCATACCATAACAGTTGGCGGATTTGGAACCTCACCAACCTGGGGAAATATTTTAGACGAAAAAACAAAAGCATTTAGTGTAAAATTTGATTCGAGCGGGATTGGGCCAAGCGATCATACTTCATTTTATTTAAAAAATATTCCTGTTTTATTTTTCTTTACAGGAATACATAAAGACTATCACAAGCCAAGTGATGATGTAGATAAAATAAATTTTACTGGTGAACTTGATGTAATTAAATATATCTATCATGTAATTGAAGAAACCAATAAACTTGGAAAACTTTCCTTTTTAAAAACGCGTGAGCCTAAGCTCGAGGGTAAACGCTTTACCGTAACATTAGGCATTATGCCTGATTATACTTTTAGCGGCAAAGGCGTTCGTGCTGATGGTATAATAGATGGAAAAGTGGCTCAGCAAGCAGGAATGAAGCAAGGTGATATTATTATTAAGCTGGGCGAAAATTCCGTTACTGATTTAAATTCCTATATGAATGTTTTAAGTAAATATAAAAAGGGAGACTCAACAACAGTAACTGTAATGAGGGGAAAAGATGAATTAAATTTTAAAATTGTTTTTTAAGTGAAGCAACCCGGTTTTAATAATGAAGCTTAGGATAGATAACGATGTAATGGTAGAAGAATTTTTTGCAGATACACGTCTGCTGGGTATTGTAGCGCCTATTGAACAATACCGGTTTTGCTGGCACCTCAATCAAATGTTGAATTTCAATTTCAGAATAAATAATAGTATAGAAATACAATTAAATAAAAAAGCACGTAAATATTTTTTCCCTATTTACGAATATGGTGAACAGGCAGGTACCATAAAACATTATTTATATAACAATGAAGATGATGGAGAATATTTATTGCCCGAATTTAAGCACCTCGATTTTTTGTGGCTTATTAAAGACGATATTATGCATGATGATGATGTAGGTTTGCTTACAAGCTCCATAAGAACAATACCTTCTGTTCAACTCATTACAGAACTAACCAATGAAAAAATAAAAAATAAACAACATCTGATCTTTTAATAAAATAATTTAATTTATGTGGCAGGAACAAAATAATTCACTTCATAAAAAATTTGAATTCAAAAATTTTTCTGAGGCTTTTGCTTTTATGACTCGTGTTGCATTAGCAGCAGAAAAAATGGACCATCACCCGAAATGGACAAATGAATATAACAAAGTGGAAATCTGGTTATCATCTCACGATGCAGGAAATACAGTTACAGAAAAGGATCAAAAACTTTCGAAAATAATTGATGCATTATAACAATTTTCTTCGTGAAGTATTTTTTATATAGAGCTTCCATATTCCAAATAATGATGCAATCATCCATGCAATTTCTAATATTATGAAAGGAACATAATTTATAAGAAATGATGCAATAGCGGCCAGGCCGCTTCCCATAAAATTCATTATTAAATAGGCTGATCCAGACCTCGAAATCTTATTGGTAAGGTTTAAAACAAATGCCAGTAATAATATGGCAACCCCAAGGCTTCCAATCCAATCGTTAAAATTCATTTTAATTTTTTACAATAATTACCTTCTCATTTTTAGAAATAAATTTTCCAATAGGATTTATGAATTTATTTAAACCATGTTGTGCAAATAAACTTTGCACTTTCGAAACCTCACTTGCATCTACTGCAATTAATAACCCGCCGCTGGTTTGTGGATCTGCCAACAGGGCCTTTTGGAAGCTAGTAACCGAACCTATTTTTTCTCCATAACTATCCCAGTTCCTGGTTGTTCCTCCCGGAATACAATCATTCTCTACATAAGCTTTTATTGCTTTAGTAATAACTGGTATACTATCAAAATATATTTCAGCACTCAGTCCACTTCCTTCTGCCATTTCCACCAAATGCCCTAATAGACCAAAGCCGGTTACATCGGTAATTGCATGCACATTTTCCATTTTACCCAATAATTCTCCGATCTTATTTAATTGCATCATTTGCGTGGCTGCTATACCGTTATGTTCCTCCAGGAGCAGCCCTTTCTTTTCTGCAGTCGTTAAAATTCCAACGCCAAGAGGCTTCGTTAAAAAAAGTAAATCACCTTCCTTCGATTTGTTATTCTGTTTGATATTTTCAATCGATATTAGTCCATTTACAGCGAGTCCAAAAATTGGTTCAGGGCTGTCAATACTATGTCCACCGGCTAAAGAAATTCCCGCTTCGAGGCAAATACTTCTTGCGCCTTCAATAACTTTTTGGGCAACCTCCGGCGATAATTTGTTTATAGGCCATCCTAAAATTGCTATAGCAAGAACAGGCTTCCCCCCCATTGCATATACATCGCTGATAGCATTAGCTGAAGCAATGCGGCCAAAATCAAAAGGATCATCCACGATTGGCATAAAAAAATCTGTTGTTGCTATCAACGCTGTTCCGTTTTCAAGGTCATAAACAGCTGCATCATCTTTGGTATCGTTACCAACTATTAATCTTTTATTATCAGGAAATACAAGATTGCTGTGTAATATTTTGTCTAAAACCTGTGGTGATATTTTACATCCGCAGCCGGCCCCATGAGAAAATTGTGTAAGCTTTATTGCAATTTCCTTTTCGGTATAGTTTAATATATCGGTCATGACTAAACGCAGTTTAACTAATTTAATTTTTTCTTTCTTTTTAAAATAATTGCAGAATTTTTCTTAAGATCTCCACTGAAACGAATTTCATAAACAGCATCCCCATCATGAACAACAAGTAGCCCGGTATTAGGAGGAATGCTTCCAAGATTTTCGGCATACATAATTAATTCAAGAGAATCGCCCATCTGAGGCGTAAGATAAATTGTTTTACTTATTCCGTTAGCCGTAAGGCCTTGCATTGGCCATATAACCTTTCCATTCAATAAGACACTTACCGTATCGCCATCAATTTCTCCATTGTCATAAAGTGTAAGTAGTAAACTGTCATTTTTTATATTCACACTTCTCACGGTTTCAATTTGTCTTGAAGAAATTTCTGCAGCGGCCTTAATAACGGGAGGTGCATAAGGATGAATTACTTCCTTATTCGTGGAAAGATCTTTTGCAGTAATCAATTGATCATTTTTCTTTTTGCTTTTATTCTCTCCGCTTTCTGTATTTATTGATGGAATTTTTGATACATCTTTTTTGGAGATACCCGGTTTAGTGATTAATGAACGTTCCGTTACTATTTCCTTATCTTTTTTATTGATGGTTTTTATAGGTTCCTTTTTATTGATAGCTACATTATTTCTTAAAAATGTTGTATCACTTTTTTTATGTAAGTCAGAATCTTCAATTACGTTTTTATTATTATCGGGTCGATTCTTTTGATCCGCATTATATGTAATATTTAAAGAGCTGCTGTCGTAAACCTGTTTAGCCTTACCTTGAATTTTTTTATTTTCCGAAGAGTTTAAAGGTTTGTTATCTGCAGAAAGATTCTTGTTTATAATATCCTTTCCCGGACTTTTATTTATCTGGTTATTTAAAGCAGGTTTATTGATAGTGGCTACATTTTGTGTGTCTGTGTAAGTTGGTCTAACTTTGCTTTCCATTTCTTTCTTACCGGGAGAATTAAAAGAAGTGCTTTTCTCCGTTGAGTTATCTTTTTCAAGATTCTGATCAGGCTTTTTATTTTCCACCGGATTTATCACGGGCTTACCTTTAATTGTCAAATCCTTTGAATAGGTATCGTATCGCATAAAAGACAAAGTATTTGCAAGGCCTAATTTTATTAATTTGGGAATGATTAAAGTTTCCAGTATTTTCTTGTTCTTATGAAGCAGAATATTACCCGTAATACTTTCATAAAACTTAGTGCGGTTGGTTTTCCAGGGGCCGCTAAGTATTAAAGTGCTATCGGTCTCTGACAATACCAAATCACTATATGTTTTAACTCCTTTTGCCGGGGGTTGACTATAATTATTATCAATAAGCTTGTTGTCTTCTATAAAATAATGATTACCGGATCTTTTTATTTTTATAGATTTTATACCAATATTTTCAATACTGTCAATTAAAAAAATAGTGTAAGAATAACCGCTAAGTTTTCTATTATCTTCACTTATTGCCAACTCATATTTTAAATATTGTTTTGTTGTATCGCTATAAAGTGTACCCGTCCAAACACCGGTAACATCTTGTGCCAAAAGCTTTAACGGCAAAAGAAAAAGAACCAGTAAAATTTTCATAGTTATAATTTATTTTTTAAATAACTCACGCACTTTGATTATAAAAGGTTCGGGCATTATTTAAATCAACGGTTGCGCAGGATATTTTATTTAAAACACTTTCTAGATTTTCTCGTTTATACAAGCTATGCATATAAAACTTATCATAGTATTTAAGTAAAATAGAAAAGCATTCATGCAAATTATTTTCATGCAAAAAATTAATTGCCTTTTTAGTTTCAAGACCCCCTAACCTTTTCTGTATTCTCAATATAGATTTTTCCAGTTCTTCCTTTTCAAATCTTCCATATATCTCGATAACATGTTTAAGTCTTTCTTCAAAAGGAATATCAAGAAAATATAACGGGCTTTTTCTCATGGCATCCCAAAGCCTATTAGGAATGCCAACCCTTCCTATATGCCTGCTTTCATCTTCGAGCCAGATTTCGCTTGAGTTTTTCGTGTAATGTTCTCCGTTAGTCATAATGTCTTTTCCGCTTTCAACTGCTTTGTACAATTCAGTTGCAAAAAGATTTTCAAACATCTCCTGTGTTGGCTGATCTTCTTCGCCGAGGGAACCAAAAGCTGACCCTTTATGATTGGCCAGTTTTTCAAGATCAATTACAAGATTTCCAACTTTTTTCATTTCCTGCAGCAGCATGGTTTTCCCCGATCCTGTATATCCACCAAGAATATTTAATTTATATTCATTTTCAAACTGTGCAAGAGCCCATTTTCGAAAAGCTTTATAACCACCTTTTAATGTATAAACCTTAAAGCCATATAAGTTCAAAAGCCATGCAACTGCACCGCTGCGCATTCCCCCGCGCCAGCAATGTAATAATATAGAAACACTTTTAAGTTGCCCGTTTAGTTTTGCTTTTTGCCGGCTTTTGCATATTTCTTCTACCTCTTCAGGAATAAGTTTCATCCGTTCCGAAAAATATTCAAGTCCCATTTTTACTGCTATTTGCCGGCTTTGTTGTTTATATGCTGTGCCGATTATTTTTCGTTGTTCATCAGTAAAAAGAGGCAATGATACGGCTCCCGGAATATGCGCATGCGAAAACTCACCCGGACTTCTCACATCTAAAATGGGGCTTTCATTTGAGAGTCGCAAAAAATTTTCAATATCAATTTGTTCAATTGGCATTCATCGAAATTTTTTCTAAACAAAAAAACCACTTTTCAAAGTGGTTTCATAAATATCCTTGAAATTTAATTATAAATTATCCATTCATTGAAGTAAGAAATTCCATATTATCTTTTGTGCCTTTCATATTTTTCATCAAAATATTAATGGCTTCTTCCGGGTTCATATCTGCCATATGGTTGCGTAATACCCACATACGTTGTAATACTTCCTTGTCAAGTAAAAGATCATCACGCCTCGTAGATGAAGCAACAATATCGATGGAAGGGAAAATTCTGCGGTTTGATAGTCTGCGGTCGAGTTGAAGTTCCATATTACCAGTTCCTTTAAATTCCTCAAAAATAACTTCATCCATTTTACTTCCTGTATCCACCAAAGCTGTAGCAATAATGGTTAGTGAACCGCCAAATTCTATTTTCCTTGCTGCACCAAAAAATTGCTTGGGTTTCTGCATCGCATTTGCTTCAACACCGCCCGATAAAACTTTTCCACTTGCTGGAGCAACGGTATTATGGGCACGGGCAAGACGGGTTATACTATCCAACAGAATTACCACATCATGGCCACATTCAACAAGTCGCTTAGCTTTCTGAAGAGCCATAGTACTTACTTTCACATGTTTTTCAGCGGGTTCGTCAAAAGTTGAAGCTATTACTTCAGCCTTTACACTACGTTCCATATCTGTAACTTCTTCAGGCCTTTCATCAACCAATACAATCATTAAGTAACACTCCGGATGGTTTGCTGCAATTGCATTAGCAATTTCTTTCAGCAACATTGTTTTACCAGTTTTAGGCTGGGCAACAATCAGACCTCTTTGTCCCTTTCCAATCGGAGTAAATAAATCAATGATCCTGGTAGAGAGATTGTTTGGTGTTAAAAATAGATTTAGTTTTTCGAACGGAAAGAGAGGTGTTAAATAATCAAAAGGAACACGGTCACGAACTTCATCGGGTCCTTTACCATTAATGGTTTCCACCTTTAGTAAGGCGAAATATTTTTCACCCTCTTTTGGCGGACGAACAGAGCCGTAAACGGTATCGCCGGTCTTCAGGCCAAATAATTTTATTTGAGACGGTGAAACATATATATCATCAGGGGAGGAAAGATAATTATAATCGCTGCTTCGTAAAAATCCATAACCGTCCGGCATCATTTCCAAAACACCTTCGGCCAAAATAACTCCATCAAATTCTATATTAAACGCCGGTTCTTTTTTTTGTTGAAATGTTTTTTGTTGAGATTGATAATTTGTGTTTAAAGGCGGTTCCTGTAACTCTTCCTCATTTTCATCATTCAATAATTCTACAAGGCTTGGAGCAATAGATTTTGGGTCTGAAAGTTGTTCTCTTACTTTGATCGGTTGTTCGTTTTCGTTAACTATCTCAGACTCCTCGTCCTTATGTTTTTTTACGTGCTTTTTCTTTTCCTCAATCTTCTTAGGTTTGATTTCTTTTGCCGGATCTGCAATTACAGCTTCATCAAGAGCCGCTTCAGCAGATGGTGTTTTAACTATTCTTTTCCGCTTAGGCTTTTCAGTCTCAAGCGGCTTTTTTTCGGTGTTATTCATTATCGATTGTTTATCAAGAATTTTATAAATTAATTCCTGCTTTTCTAATGTGTTTGCGTTGGAAATGCTTTGTTGTTCAGCTATATCGAGCAACTCCGGAACGAGCATATCGTTCAGTTGTAAAATGTCATACATAAAGAGACGTGTAGATTAATTATCAAACGAGCCTGAAAATTGCAAAATCTAAATTTTGATGATTTATTATGGAATGGATTCTATTAAAAAAACTATTATGAGACCGTAGCAAAGAAAGTAACAGTCAGCTTTCTTTTGCAATAATACGCCAAATTTACAAAAAAAGAAAAATATTATTAATTTTTATAAATCATTTTGGGTGTTTTTTGGCTAATCACATTACAAAGCTTATTAAAATTTTCTTACTTGATTCTCTTTCGTGTTATTTTATATTTGCAATAATTGATAAATAAAATGCTGAACGATAGAATACGTATAAAAGAAGTTCTGGGTAGTGATATGGTTAACCATAACATAACTATTATGGGCTGGGTTCGAACTTTCAGAAACAACCAGTTTATTGCTTTAAATGACGGTAGTACCAATAATAATTTACAAGTTGTTGCAGAACTTGGCCATTACAATGAGGAATTATTAAAACGAATTACAACCGGAGCTGCATTAAAAGTAAAGGGTACCATTATTCCTTCTTTAGGAAAAGGACAAAAATTTGAACTAAAGGCAGAAATCATCGAAGTCATAGGTGATAGTGATGCTGAGAAATTTCCATTACAACCTAAAAAACATAGCCTTGAATTTTTGAGGGAAATTGCCCATTTGCGGTTTAGAACAAACACTTTCGGTTCAGTTTTTAGGATAAGACATTCGTTAGCTTATGCGATTCATAAGTTTTTTAATGATAAGGGTTTTATTTATTTACATACACCCATAATAACAGCATCTGATGCGGAAGGGGCCGGTGAAACTTTTCATGTAACAAATTTTGACCTTGAAAATCCTTCCAAAAATGAGGATGGTACTATAAATTATAAAGAGGATTTTTTCGGCCGCCCTACAAACCTTACTGTAAGTGGGCAACTTGAGGCAGAACTTGGTGCATTGGCATTGTCCGACGTATATACATTTGGTCCAACTTTTCGAGCAGAAAATTCTAATACTGCCCGTCACCTGGCTGAGTTTTGGATGATTGAGCCTGAGATGGCTTTTAGTGATCTTGAGGATGACATGAATCTGGCAGAAGAGTTTATAAAATATATTATTAAATATGCGTTAGATAATAATCGCGAAGACCTTGACTTTCTCGCCTCCCGCCTTTTGGACGAAGAAAAACAGAAGCCGCAGAATGAACGTAATGAAATGGGGCTTATTGAAAAACTTGAATTTGTAATCAATAATAATTTTGAAAGAATTACCTATACTGAAGCCATAGAAATTTTAAAAGAATCAAATCATAACAAGAAAAAGAAATTCCAATTTTTAATTGACAAGTGGGGCGTTGATCTGCAAAGTGAGCATGAGCGTTACTTAGTAGAAAAACATTTTAAAAAACCTGTGATATTAACCAATTATCCAAAGGAAATTAAAGCATTTTATATGCGGCAAAATGATGATGGAAAAACAGTTGCTGCAATGGATATTCTTGCACCCGGAATTGGTGAAATTGTTGGCGGCTCACAAAGAGAAGAGCGATTAGAAAAACTTGAAGAGCGGATGAAAGAAATGAACATTCCTGTAAAAGAATTGTCTTGGTACCTTGATACCCGAAAATTTGGGACATGCCCGCATGCCGGCTTTGGGCTTGGCTTTGAACGCCTGGTTCAGTTCGTTACCGGTATGACTAATATTCGAGATGTAATTCCCTTTCCAAGATTTCCAAAGAATGCTGATTTTTAATTAAGACGTTTATTTCTTTCTAAAAAAGAATATATTCTTGTTCCAACGTTTTCTCTTATATTTTCATAAAAGAGATTATAGTCGGCGATGTGATAATTTTTAATTCTTAGGAAAACACTTCCAAAAAATTTAGGCTTATTCACCCATAAAATGTTTTTATGAATTTGTGCATGAACCAACCCTGCATTTTCTTTCTTAAAATTCTTTAAAACTGCTCCCTTATTTAAACGTACCGGCGCCTTTGTTGTATCCATGGTCCAGGTAAGAGGATTTATCACATCGGCTTTTAAAGTTTCCTCTTTAACATACCCAGGCGTATAGCCCTCTTTAAATGTTCGCCAACTAATAAAGCATCCTGTCGCTGTCGAAACTGAGCAGGGCTTCAATTGGCTAAAGTAGTTATCAAAAACCGGCAAACCAATAATGTATGCACAAACCAATTGTTTCTGTAAAGGCTTTCCTTCAAAAAATTCTTTAAGCAATCTTCCGGCGTGCAATGTTCCCTGGCTGTGGGAGGCAATTATAATCGGCCGTCCATTATTATAATTCTTTAAATAAAATATAAACGCTGCTTTCACATCTTCATAAGCAGTGTTAAAAGCCTCTTCTCCTTTTGCCGTATCTAAAGTATAAAACGCCCCAATATTTGCCTGCCTGTATCGGGGAGCAAACACCCGGCAATACTTATTAAAAACACTTGCCTGGTAAAGTATAGTTGAGTTGTCTGTTTTCTTGTTAAGCTTTTTATTATTAATACCTGCATTCCATCCCATGGGCATTTTTTTATCCGTGTATGTAGTTGGATAAATAAAAAAAACATCTGCTAAGGAGTCTTTTGATTTATCCTTTATCCCTTTCGGGATATTATCAGATGGATCATATTTAAAAGGATGTGCAGCCCAATAATTTAATTTGCTGTAATCTGGTTTGCTATTATCTTTTTTAAAATTATAATTAATAGATCTAATATATTTTTGAGTGGTACAGGAAGATGTATAAAAGAAGGGAACAAATAAAATAACAATTATTAAAACTCTTAATAAAAAATTTCTTTTGTAATTTGTCATACTCAAAACTACATTCACAATTTTAATTTGAAAATAATAACAATATGAATATTCCTGTTGTGGATTTAGGAGATTTTGTAAAAGGAGCTTCTAAACAAAAATCGGCCTTCGTTCAGCAGCTTGGTAAAGCGTATGAAGATGTTGGTTTTGTTGCAGTAAAAAATCATGGCATTCCATCAGAACTTATTGCAGACTTATACAAGTTTGTTCAACAATTTTTTTCTCTTCCGTCGGAAAAGAAAAAGAATTTCGAAAATCCAGAGTTGGTGGGGCAAAGAGGCTATACTTCATTTGGAAAGGAACATGCAAAGGGAAGCAATGCGCCGGATTTGAAAGAATTTTTTCAATATGGACAAATTGTTTCGCAAGACCATCGATTAAAATCCGAATATCCTGATAACGTAAAAGTTGATGATATTCCTGGGTTTAATGAAACATTCTTGAACGCTTACAGGGCATTTGAAAAATCAGGAAAATTTTTGTTACAAGCAATCGCATTATATTTAGATTTAGATGAACATTATTTTGATGATTTTATTGAAGAAGGGAATTCTATAGTTAGGGCAATACATTATCCTCCGATAACTTCTGAACCAAAAAGTGCGATACGTGCTGAACAACATGAAGATATAAATTTAATAACCTTACTTGTAGGCGCATCGGCAGATGGGTTACAAATTCTTACTAAAAAGAATGAGTGGGTGAATGTCACTTCTCTTCCGGATCAAATAGTAGTAAATGTTGGCGACATGTTGCAACGTTTAACTAATAACAAATTAAAAAGCACAACACACCGTGTTGTAAATCCGCCGAGAGAATTATGGCATACTTCACGGTTCTCAATTCCATTCTTTCTTCATCCAAAATCTGCCATGAGCCTTGCTGCTCTTGAAAGCTGTGTTGATGAAGGACACCGTAAAGTTTATAAGGATATCACGGCAGGCGAATACCTTGACGAAAGACTAAGAGAAATTGGGTTAAAAAAATAAAATTATTTTTATCAATAAAATTTAGAATAAAATATTATTAAAAGTTTATAGCAGTCAAAAATGGTATTGTTCAGGCATGTTCCGTATTTAAAGGCGGTTTTTTTTTATACAATCTCTGCCTTTGGTGGTCCACAGGGACATTTCGGAATGATGATGAAAACCTTTGTTGAAAGGCGACGGGATATTACCAGGGAAGAATTAATGGAATATGTTGCGTTTTGTCAGTTGTTACCCGGCGCCACTTCAACCCAAACTCTTACTTTAATAGGATACAAACGAGGCGGGGTTCCTTTAGCGGTGCTTACACTTATAATCTGGATACTACCTGCAAGTATATTAATGGGTTCATTTTCCTTCCTTGTGTATTACATAAATACTTATCATGTTACCCTCAATATATTTTCTTATGTGCAACCTATGGCCGTTGGTTTCATTGCTTTTGCGGCTTTTAGAATGTATAAAATATCCATAAAGAGCACGATCACTTTTGTTATTATGCTTGTTGGAGTATTAGCAACTTACCTGTTGTTTAAGACGCCTTGGGTATTTCCAATTCTAATTATACTAGGCGGCGTTGTTACTAACTTTAGTGATAAAAGAATTCCGGAAAGAGAAAGCATAAGGCCCAAACAAATAAAATGGACCAACATTTGGCTGTTTGTTCTCTTGTTTATTATAGTTGGTTTTTTAAGTGAAACAGCCCGTAGGCACGATTGGAAAGATAAACGTGCATTTAATCTTACAGAAAATGTGTATCGTTTTGGAAGCCTTGTTTTTGGCGGCGGTGATGTTCTTATGCCTATGATGTACGAGCAATATGTGGTAAGAAAAAAAACCCAATACATGACCAAAGAGCAATACCTGACCGGGTGGGGGCTTGTTCGTGCAATACCTGGCCCGGTTTTCTCCGTGGCTTCATATACGGGAGGAATGGTGTTACGAGACGAGGGAAAATACATGCAGCTACTAGGATGTGTAATTGGTTGTATTGGAATTTTTCTGCCGAGTGCTTTGCTTGTGCTGTTTTTCTATCCTGTGTGGCATAATTTAAAAAAGTATGTAATTGTTTTCAGGGCCCTTGAAGGAATTAATGCTGTTGTTGTGGGAATAATGGGGGCTGCCTTTCTCTATCTTTTAAAAGACATTTCGATTACGGCACTAAATACAGTAAGTTTTGTAAATATTTTTGTTATTATAGGTACTTTTTTACTCCTAAACTTTACGAAAATCCGTTCTCCTTATATCGTAATCGGATGCTTGCTTCTCGGGTTAATTATTTAATTTCTCAGCTATAATACTGGTGCCGTTCGATCTCTTCTTTTACTATATCGGGAACGAGAAACTTTATAGATTTTTTTAATTGAATTAACTCACGGATATGGGTACTCGAAATTTCAAGTAAAGGTGCAGTAAGTATAGTAAGCCTTGCGCCATGAGTTACTTGTACTTTAAATCCAGGTCTTTCATAAATATAAATTTCAAAATTTTTTAAAAGCATTTCAAAATTTTTCCAACGTTTTATATTACTAAAACTATCGCTTCCCATTATTATCGAAAATGCGTGTTGTGCATATTTTTCAGACAAGTAAGCCATGGTATCGATTGTGTATGATGGTTTTGGAAGTTTGAATTCAACGTTCGATGTTCTGAGTTTTTTTTCGCCCTCTATACTGAGATCTATTAAGTGTTTACGGTGATGTTCATTCAAAAGAGAAATTTCGTTTTTAAGAGGATTTTGCGGTGAAATAACAAACCAAACTTGATCTAACGTGGTATTATTCGCAACATGATTTGCTATAATTAAGTGCCCGATGTGAATTGGATTAAATGACCCAAAATACAACCCGATTTTCAAGGTATCTTTCTTTAGTAATTATATGAATTCGACATTAATTTTTTCCGCTTCATCTAATCTTAGGCTAAGTGAATAACCAGCAACCATGATATAAATTGGATCACCAAAGGGCGCTTTTTTCCAAACTGTAACTTCCTCCTCCGGAAGGCAACCCATCTCCATTAATTTCAATATAATCTCGTCATTTTCAAAAGACTTAATTTTTACTTTTGTACCCGTTTTTACCTGCGATAAATTCATCTTAATAATCTTGAGGTAAATATATCATTCATCCTTTACACTTTTTTTCGATTTTAGAAATACCATGTTTTGAAAACAATAAAATTTTATAATCAAGGGGGGTCTCCGGAAATAAAGAATAAACAGAAATTGAAAGGTTTTCTCCGTTCAATATTTGCGGATGAAAAGGTCGATTTTGAACGTCTCTCTTATATTTTTTGTAAAGATGAATTTTTATTGGAATTGAATAGAAAATATTTGAATCATGATACCTACACTGATATAATAACTTTCACATTATCAGACAAATCAGCCCCACTTACAGCAGAAATTTATATTAGCATAGAAAGAGTTCTTGAAAATTCAAAATCTCTAAAGATTGATTTTCAAGAAGAACTTTACCGGGTTATGATTCATGGAATTATTCATCTATGTGGCTTTTCGGACCATTCCTCAAAAGAAAAGGAAATTATGCGAGAGAAAGAGAATTTTTATCTTTCTCAATATCGTTTCACGTGAAACGTTCCACGTGAAACAAATTCTCCACTTATTTCAAATTGGGTAAATTTGTGAAATGTTTCCACAATACGACGTTTTAGTAGTAGGTGCCGGGCACGCAGGTTGCGAAGCCGCTGCCTCTGCCGCCAATTTAGGTAGCAAGGTGCTACTTATTACTATGAACATGCAAAACATGGGGCAAATGAGCTGTAATCCTGCAATGGGGGGAATAGCGAAGGGCCAAATTGTACGAGAAATAGATGCACTCGGTGGTTTTTCGGGCATCGTGACAGATGAAACGATGATTCAGTTCAGGATGTTGAATAGAAGCAAGGGCCCTGCCATGTGGAGTCCTAGAGCTCAAAGCGACCGGCAACAATTTTCGGCAAAATGGAGATTAATGCTAGAAAGCATACAGAATCTTGATTTTTATCAAGATTCTGTAATTGGTCTACTTAAGAAGGGGGACACGATTACGGGTGTAAAAACGGCTCTGGGACATGAAATTCATTCAAAATCGGTCGTTCTTACAAATGGCACTTTCCTAAATGGAATAATTCATATCGGGGAAAGACAGTCGAAAGGGGGAAGGATGGCCGAAAAATCTTCTTCAGGGATTACTGAACAATTAGTTGAATGGGACTTTGAAAGTAGTCGGCTTAAAACCGGAACTCCTCCCAGAATTGATGGCCGCTCGCTTGATTATTCAAAGATGGACGAACAAAAAGGAGATTTAGAAATTAAGGGCTTTTCTTTTCTAAACACTATAAAACCTAAGAAACAATTAAGTTGCTGGATAACTTATACTAATCCGGAAGTACACCAATTATTGCAATCTGGTTTTCATGAAAGTCCATTGTTCCAAGGCAGAATACAGGGCCAGGGACCAAGGTATTGTCCAAGCATCGAAGATAAAATCAACAGATTTGCAGAAAGAGAAAGACATCAACTTTTCGTTGAACCTGAAGGTTGGAATACTATAGAAGTTTATGTAAATGGATTTTCTTCCTCTTTATCTGAACAGACTCAATTCAAAGCCCTCAAAAAAGTTCCAGGTTTTGAAAATTGTAAAATGTTTCGACCAGGCTACGCAATAGAGTACGATTATTTTCCACCAACCCAGTTAAAACTCAGTCTTGAAACCAAGTCAATTAAAAACTTATTTTTTGCAGGACAGATTAATGGCACTACTGGGTATGAAGAAGCGGCTTGTCAGGGCTTAATGGCCGGTATTAACGCCCACCAGGCAGTAATAAATGAAGAACCTTTGGTTCTGAAGAGAAACGAAGCTTACATAGGCGTTTTAATTGATGATCTCGTAAATAAGGGAACGGAAGAACCGTACAGAATGTTTACCAGCAGGGCTGAATTCAGAACGCTACTGCGTCAGGACAATGCAGACTTACGCTTAACAGAAAAAAGCTTTAGGCTTGGTCTCGCTTCACCAGAACGATTGGAAAAGGTGATTAATAAAAAATTAGAAATAGGACAACTGATCCAAATTTTACAAGATGTTAAGTTAGATCCAACAGATCTTAATACTTACCTAGACGGGTTATCTTCATCATCATTAAACCATAAAACAAGAGCAGCACAATTGTTGGTTCGTCCCGATGTTAGTTTAAAAGGAATTTTAAGCTGTTCAACCGTACTGAAAGAGCTCACACAATCTTTTTCTGAAGAAGTTATAGAACAGGCAGAAATCGAAATAAAATATGCAGTATACCTGGAAAAGGAAGAAGAAATGGTTAAAAAAATGAGTAGCCTCGAAAGTCAGGTGATCCCCGATAATTTCAATTATGATAAAATAAAATCATTATCAAATGAATCGAGGCAAAAATTTAATAAAATAAAACCCCAGACTCTGGGGCAGGCGAGCCGCATTAGTGGTGTAAATCCAAGCGATGTGCAAATACTTATGGTATATATGGGAAGATGATCATTCACACACTGTTATAATAGTTTTCAATGAATCTTTTATTTACAAATCAAACTTCGAAAAGAGAGGTTTTTCAAAAGGTAAAAACATTTTTACTTGAAAAAGGATTTAATATAATAAAAATCGACCAGGAACGGCCTTGGGGAGGGTTTTTTGTCATTGACGAATCTCAATCCTCAAAATTCAAACATTATTTTTTTAATGAGACTGGGGAAGATAACGAGGAAAGAAAAGGTAAACAAAGCCCTAAAATATTAATTGTTGAACGAGATAAAAGACTGAGTTGGCAGTACCACCACCGCAGATCGGAAATATGGAAAGTTATTGGAGGTGAGATTGGTGTAAAAAGAAGCAATACTGACGTAGAAGGCCCTATCGAAACTAAAAAAATAAATACGCTTATTTCGCTTCACCAGGGAGAAAGACACCGGCTCATTGGCCTTGACTCGTGGGGAATTGTTGCAGAAATCTGGCAACATACAGACCCGGATCATCCAAGCGATGAAGAAGATATTGTTCGGGTGCAGGATGACTTCGGAAGATAATTACGTTTATCCATAACCGTTAGTTCCGTTGCTACAGTCATTAGGAAAAACTCTTTCATTTAGAAAAATAAAAGGGGAAGTATTCCTAAAGTATACTTCCCCTGAAAGTGGTGTGGGGCGGGATCGAACCGCCGACACAAGGATTTTCAGTCCTTTGCTCTACCGACTGAGCTACCGCACCAACGGGCGGCAAAAATATAAATATTCACCTGAAATAAAAATTCATTTTTACTGCTTATGAAAAACGAAGAAAGTTGCATGATTTAATTTCCATATTCACACAAAAATTTAATACGCATAATTTTTAATTGCTCGAAGCTATAATTCCCTTCTGAAAGCTCCTCTCGGGCTATATCGAGACTTGAGGTCTGGCATCCTTTAAAATAGTCAATTATCTCTTCCTGCTCATACTCTTCGACCAGCTCTTCAATCGCATAATCAAGATTTAATCTTGTGCCGCTGGCAACGATGGTTTCCATTTCTTCCAATAATTCCTCAATCTTTAGTGTTTTATGTTTAGCAATAGTTTCCAAAGGCATTTTTTTATCAACGTTCTGTATAATAAAAACTTTATTGCTATTTTTATTGACAACACTTTTCATCACAAAATCATCGGGTTTCTCTATATCATTTTCTTCAACATACTTTTCAATAAGATTTACAAAGGGCTTACCAAATTTTAATGCTTTGCCCACGCTTACTCCCTGGCATTTTTCAAGCTCTTTCAAGGATGTTGGATAAAGCGTCGCCATATCTAAAAGACTATTTTCTAAAAAAATAACAAAGGGCGGCAGGTTCCTTTTTTTCGCCTCCTGCTGGCGAAGATTTTTTAATAATTCAAAAAGCTTCTCATCTGTGGCTATCGATTCGCTATTGCTTTCTTCATCATCCTCTTCGCTACTATCTTCAAAAATATGGTTTAACGCAATTTTGAAAGATGTCGGTTTTTTCAAAAACGACTCTCCCTTTAAGGTTAATTTCAAAACTCCGTAATCTTCGATATCCTTTTTTATAAGATTTTCTAAAAGCATTTGCCGGATTAAGGAATTCCAAAAGTGTTCATCCTTTTCTCTTCCTGTAGCAAATACTGATAGCTCGTCGTGCCTATACATTTTTATCTGCGGATTTAATTTACCCAGAATTATAGGGATAACATAAGTAATTGGAAACCGTTCATCCAGTTCCTTTATTGCTTTAAGAGCTACCAACGCCTCTGTTTTAGCCTCATGCAATTCTTTAGGCGTTTTACAATTATCGCACTTACCCCCACAATTATCGCTGTCGTATTCTTCTCCAAAATAACTCAATAACAATTTCCTTCTGCAAACGGCACTTTCAGAATAGGCAACAGTTTCGTTAATTAATTGTCCTCCCACTTCTCTTTCAGACAAAGACTTATCACGCATCAAATGTTCTAATTTCGACACGTCTTTATGAGAATAATAAAGAATACACTTTCCTTCAAGCCCGTCGCGTCCTGCACGACCGGTTTCCTGGTAATAATTTTCTATCGACTTCGGAATATTGTAATGGATAACAAACCTTACGTCCGGCTTATCTATTCCCATACCAAACGCTATCGTTGCAACAATTACCTGAACGTCTTCACCTAAAAACTGGTCCTGCCTTGCTGCTCTCAATTTGGAATCGAGACCGGCATGATAAGCAACAGCCTTTATACCATTTGCTATAAGCATTTGTGCAAGTTCTTCGGTTGTCTTACGATTAAGGGTATAAATAATACCGCTCTTTCCTTTGTTTTGAGAAATGAATTTTACTATACTCTTAACTACCTGGTCCTTCTTTAATTTTGGCTGCACCTCATAATAAAGGTTGGGCCTGTTAAAAGAAGAAATAAATATATTAGGTTCCCGTAAGCCGAGATTTTTTACAATATCACTTTGAACTTTTGGCGTAGCTGTAGCAGTTAACGCGATAACGGGAACATTTTTATCAATCTCGTCCATGATTTCTCTTAATCGCCGATACTCGGGCCTGAAATCATGTCCCCATTCGCTGATGCAATGTGCTTCATCTACTGCAAAAAAAGAAATCTCAAGATCTTTAAAGAACTCTATATTCTCTTCTTTTGTCAGTGTCTCCGGTGCGACATACAGCATTTTTGTTTTTCCGGACGTTAAGTCATCTTTTACTATCTTCTGTTGCCCCTTGTTTAAGGTGCTGTTTAAAAAATGAGCAATATGATCGGTACTGCTATATCCTCTTACCAAATCCACTTGGTTTTTCATCAGGGCTATAAGAGGCGAAACAATAATTGCACATCCTTTACTGATAATTGCCGGCAATTGATAACAGAGGCTTTTGCCACCACCTGTTGGCATAATTACGAAAGTGTCTTTACCAGACAAAAGGCTTTTAATAATTTTTTCCTGCGGTTCTTTGAACGCATCAAAACCGAAATGCTTTTGAAGGTGATTAGAGAGGCTTTCTGAATCTCCAGGTTTTGTTTCTCCGCCGGAAGTTTTTTTTACAGGATTTTTCTTGGGTTTTAATTTAGTTGTAGGCATGATTTCTTTTCTTCTTCACGTTGGTTTTTTAAAGGATTTCAAAGTTAATCCAAATGCGTTTTAAATTTATTTTTTAAAAGAGGTTTCTGATATTATAACCTTTTTTTATATAAATTATTATGGTTAAGATACGAAGAATTATATTAGCAGGCCTAAATCATTTACTTTGCCCAACCATGCAATTAAAGTAGGTTTGCTTTTTTTAAAATGTACTAGAAGTTATCTTAATGCGTAAAATTTTTCATACCTCTTAAGAATGAAAAATAAAATTATTGCTATTGCCAAAAAAACAATTGATCTCGAAGCCCGCTCTATCAGCGAACTTGGAGAATTGTTAGATGATAATTTTGAAAAAGCAATAACAGCTATTAATAATTGCGAGGGACGCCTTGTTGTGAGTGGAATTGGAAAAAGCGCAATAATTGCCCAAAAGATTGTAGCAACTCTTAATAGCACCGGAACTCCCTCTATCTTCTTACATGCAGCAGATGCGATACATGGCGATATTGGAATGGTTCAGCAACATGATGTCGTTATGATCCTAAGCAAGAGCGGTGAAAGCCCGGAAATAAAAATATTGGTGCCGCTTATTAAGAACTTTAAAAATATACTTATTGCTTTGTGTGGCAATATGCAAAGCTACCTGTCTCGGCAAGCAGATATCGTTTTAAATACAACAGTTACTGAAGAGGCTTGCCCAAATAACCTCGCCCCTACTAGCAGTACAACTGCCCAACTCGTAATGGGCGATGCCTTAGCAATTTGCTTGATGGAAATCAAAGGCTTCAGTACCGAAGACTTTGCTAAATTTCACCCGGGTGGCACGCTTGGTAAAAAGCTGTACCTGCGTGTGGCAGAACTTATTATTAACAACGAAAAGCCCGTTGTAAAACGAGATAGCCCGTTGAAAGACGTTATAATAGAAATTACAAAAATGCGTTTAGGCGCCACCGTTATTGTTGACGATGAACAAAAAATATTAGGTATAATAACTGATGGGGATTTAAGAAGAATGCTTGAGAAAAATATTTCATTGCAGAATTTAAAAGCCGATGATATAATGACCTTACATCCTAAAACGATAGAAAGCTCTGAACTGGCGGTTGATGCACTTGATCTTATGCGCAAAAAAAATATTACACAACTAATAGTAGTTAAAAACGGCAAGTATGCGGGTATTGTACATTTGCACGATCTTGTGCGTGAAGGAATAATTTAATAAAAACAAAAAATGAACGAAAACAATTATGTTGCAATAATGGCGGGAGGTATAGGAAGCCGTTTTTGGCCTGTAAGCCGGCTCAATTACCCTAAACAGTTTATTGATCTATTAAATGTTGGAAAGACATTAATTCAATCCACTTACGACAGGTTTGCTCAATACATTCCTAATGAAAATATTTATATAGTAACTTCTACTCAATATAAAGAAATAGTTGAAAGCCAGTTACCACAATTAAAGCCTGAAAATATTTTATGTGAGCCATCCAGAAAAAACACAGCTCCCTGCATAGCTTACATTTCTTATAAGCTTAACGAACTAAACCCCAACAGTAATTTAATTTGTGCCCCTGCTGACCATTTGATTCTCGATGATACTTCGTTCCGAAAGGTAAGCCTGGAAGCCCTTGAGTTTACTGCAAAAAATAGTGCGCTCATTACACTTGGCATGAAACCCTTTTCTCCAAAAACAGGCTACGGCTATATACAACACGAACAATACGCGGTTAATGATAATGTTTATAAGGTAAAAACCTTTACTGAAAAACCAGACCTCGAACTTGCAAAGCAGTTTCTCATTAGTGGTGATTTTTTATGGAACGCCGGAATATTTGTTTGGCGTACTGAATATATAATTAAGGCTTTTGAAAAATATCTTCCTGAAATACATGAAATATTTGATGGCGCTAAAAAACAACTAACTACATCCCTCGAACACGAAGCTATTGAAACAATTTATCCTCAATGCGTAAATATTTCTATTGATTATGGAATTCTTGAAAAAGCAGATAACGTTTATGTTATTCCATCCGAATTTGGCTGGAGTGACCTTGGGACCTGGGGTAGCGCTTACGAAAATCTCGAAAAAGATAACCTCGAAAATGCCGTTGCCGGTAATAATGTGATGTTGTTTGACTCTGCAAAAAATATAGTACATTCTCATAATGATAAACTTATGCTTTTACAGGGTCTCGAAGATTTTATCGTAGTTGATACAGAAGACGTTTTATTGGTTTGCAAAAAAGAAAAGGAGCAACACATTAAGGAATATGTTGCTGAAGTAAAAAGAAGCAAGGGCGAGAAATATCTTTAGCTTTTACTGTTTTTAATTTCATCCTAATTCAGTGATTGGGGGCAAAAAATGCAGCAGGATAATAAATTTCCTGCTTTTTCGTTTTTTTCCTTTTACACGATTTTGTCCCTAACAATTTCACATGAAGCTATTTTCCCTTTTTTTAGCGCTGCTACTATTTTTACCTCTTTTGTTTAATATTTCTGCCTGTGAGAAACCTGTATATGATAACAGTGAAATGTTTGATCCTTCTTTATCAAAGCTTAATTCAGTAAATAAACTTATTGAATACTCTGATAGCTCGGCTAATTGCAAACACATAAAAATAGGTACATTAGAGTATGGAATCTTAGTTGGTTCAATTTTAAGAAAGCGTTTTTACCACGGCTTTTCCTATTACACCTTTCAAGAAAACTGGCTTGCGGTAGCTGCACAAGCAAGTTTAGGCAGAGCTTTGGCTTCACCGGTAGATCCTAACGAAATACTTAAATTTCCATATGCGGGGTGCTCCCAACAAGCCATCGTGATGATGCGTATTATGAAAGAAAAAAATGTGCCTTTCAGGAGTGTTGGCTTTCCTCATCACTATGCTACTGAACTTTTCTTTAAAAATAGCTGGTATATTTTTGATTCGAATCTGGAGCCTAAAATCAAACCTAAAGAAAGAAAAGAAAACAATTGGAAAAGCTCTGCAGATTCTCTTAAAAAATTTTATAGAGGCGGCAATCAATATCTCAACTGGACCTTTGGAAACGCTACTCCTATTATTTTTGGAAAACCTAATGCAGATCCGGCTCCGCACGCATCAATTTTTCAAATTATAACTAAATTTCTCTCAAAGATTCTCTGGATTTTTCCATTGCTCTTTCTTGTATATGAGTATAAAATAAAAGCTCTTTTAATAAAATAACGTTGTATACTTTTGACTACTCTTTCTTCAAAAAATATACAATTGAACACCATATCTATTAAAAGCAAACTTCCCAACACAGGCCAAACTATTTTTTCGGTAATGAGTTCGCTTGCAGTAAAGCATAACGCAATAAACCTTGGCCAGGGATTTCCTGATTTTCCAATGAATGAAACACTTATTGATCTGGTTAATACAGCCATGAAGAACAATCACAATCAGTATGTTCATATGGATGGGCTTATATCATTACGGGAAAGCATATCCGAAAAAATTTCTTTTTTATATCAAAAAAATATTAACCCTGAAACTGAAATTACTATAACGCCCGGGGCTACTTATGCTATTTATACTGCCCTTACTTCAGTATTACAGCAGGACGATGAAGTTATTGTTTTTGAGCCCGCCTACGATAGCTATATCCCAAATATCGAAATCAATGGTGCAAAGGCTATAAAAATTTCACTGCAGTATCCGGATTATAAAATTAATTGGATGGAGGTTAAAGAAAATATTTCTGATGCTACAAGAATGATCATCATAAACTCGCCGAACAACCCAACGGGTAACATTCTTGAGGCAAATGATCTGTTGCAGCTACAAACCATTGTTTCCGGTACAGGAATTTTAATAATGAGCGATGAAGTCTATGAGCACATCGTTTTTGACGGAAGACAACATGCAAGTATCTTAAAATATCCAGATCTTTTTAACCGCAGTTTTATTTCCTTTTCCTTTGGAAAAGTATATAATTGCACAGGTTGGAAAATAGGTTATTGCATCGCACCAGCATATTTAATGAATGAATTCAGGAAAGTCCACCAGTTTAATTGTTTTAGTTGCAACTCTCCTGTACAATTTGCTCTTGCAGAATTTCTTAAAGAAAAGAAAATTTACCTGGAGCTGGGGAACATCCTACAACAAAAAAGAGATTTTTTTTATAGTTTAATGAAAGAAACAAAGTTTAAGGCTCTTCCTTCGCAGGGAAGTTATTTTCAACTTTATAATTATTCTGAAGTAAGCGAATTAAGTGAAATTGATTTCGCGAAACTTCTTACAGAAAAAGCTCGTGTTGCAACGATACCATTATCTTCCTTTTATAGAGCCAGCGTAGATAAAAATGTTTTAAGATTTTGTTTTGCAAAAAAAGAAAGCACCTTAACAGAAGCTGTTGAAAGATTATTAAGATTCAATCCTTAAACCCTTCTCAAATAAGACGTGTTGTGGAACATGCTCACATAGGTTAAAATTTTCAACAGTTTAGAAACTTTACAGCTTACGAACCATCTTTCCAGAATGAAAATTTTATGGGAATGAATTTTGATTTTATATTTTAAATCAAAATATTCTTAACACTAAAAATTAACAAAATGAAAAAGCTCTTGATCGTATTTCTATTATTTTCGGGCTCCTGCTTATTTTATGGATGTAATGGACATAATACAAGTTCGGAAAGTTCAACAAGTGATTCAACATCAACCACAGCAACAGATACTTTGGGAACCCGCATGGATACGATGACTAATACAACCGGGACAGCTATGGTAGATGCAAAAGCAAAAGGCTTTGCTGCAGATGCTGCCACCGGCGGAATGTTGGAAGTTGAGCTTGGAAACCTTGCACAACAAAAAGCAACTAGCCAGGCGGTAAAAAATTTTGGAAGAATGATGGTGGATGATCACACTAAAGCAAAAGATAATCTTAAAACGATTGCCACTCAAAAAAATATAGATTTACCTCCGGCTATTACAGATGATCAAAGAAAAGATATTGATAAATTGAGTAAAAAAACAGGTGCCGACTTTGATAAGGCTTATGTTGATATGATGGTGGATGATCATAAAAAAGATATAGCAGCATTCAAAAAAGCACAGGGAGATGTATCAGATAATGACATCAAAAATTTTATAACTAATACATTACCCACGCTTCAAAAACATTTAGACGCCATACAGGCAATTAAGGCCAAAATGTAAGTTTTACTATTCTGTATTAAAAAAAGAGGTATTAAAAAAATGCCTCTTTTTTTTACTTTTCTTTTTACAAACCGTACCGGTGGCTTATTTCAAGCATTCGTTCTATTGGTTTCTTTGAAGCAATTAGTAACTCTTCATCCATTATTATTTTCGGCTCTTCATATTCCATACATAAATATAATTTTTCAAGCGTATTTAATTTCATGTAAGGGCAGTCGTTGCATGCACACATATTATCAGGAGGCGCTGGTATAAAGGTTTTTCCGGGAGATTGAATTTGCATCTGGTGAAGTATTCCTGTTTCGGTAACAACAATAAATTCCTGTGCGTCATTCTCAATAGTGTACTTTAAAAGCGACGTAGTACTTCCTATAAAATCTGCTATTCGTAGTACGGGTTCTTCACATTCCGGATGCGCAATTACTTTTGCTTTTGGATGCCTGATTTTTAATTTAGTAATTTTCTCAAGACTAAAAATTTCATGAACAATGCAGGCACCGTTCCATAAAACCATCTCCCTGCCTGTCTTCTTTTTCAAATAAGCACCAAGGTTTTTATCTGGTGCAAAAATTATTTTTTGATCTTTTGGAAGGCTTTCGATTATCGCCTGTGCGTTGGACGAGGTACAGATTATATCGCTTAAAGCCTTCATTCCCGCTGAACAATTTATGTAAGTTATTACGATATGATCCGGGTATTTATCCCTGAATTTTTTAAAAAGTTCAGGGGGTGCGGAATCACTCAATGAACAACCGGCTTTTAAGTCAGGCAGTAAAACCTTTTTTTGCGGATTCAAAATTTTAGCTGTCTCAGCCATGAAATGAACGCCCGCAAAAACGATTATATCAGCATCTGTGGATTGTGCTTTTTGTGCAAGACCAAGGCTATCGCCAATAAAATCTGCAACATCCTGTATATCGGGTTCCTGGTAATAGTGGGCAAGTATAATCGCATTTTTTTCCTTTTTTAATCTTTCAATTTCTGCAAACAAGTCCAAGTTAACATCAATATCGATATCAAGAAAACCTTTTTTCTCTAAGTTCTTTTTCGCGGCCTCAATGTGTATATCTGCCATAGTATTTAATATTAATACATTATTTATTTAATAGCTTATTACTATTATGTATGTGAATTTGTGGATAGTCAGCATTTTTAAATTGATACAAAATTAAAACATCTGTTTTATCCACGTCATTCCACAAATACTTAACATCAATCTTTAACATGTGGTTCTACATGAACGGGTTTTATAAACATACGTAGATAAAAAGTTATGAGGATAAAAAAACAGCTCATTTTGTACAATATTTTTGTGAATCGAATAAGAAGAAAATGTTTGTTTTTAATATTATCACTAAGAATTTTGCTAAAACCGCTTTCTTATTAGAATTTATCAAGGTCAATTTTTTTAAAATGCGTGGTTATTAACAGTAAATAAAATTTGCCCCCAACACATTGTTGATAAAATTTAGACGACAATTAAATTAATAGTTTTTGCTAAAAGACTTTTCTCCGAAGCTCTTACGTGTACTATTTTATATGAGTTTTCCACAGTTTGTTCCTATCTTATTTTACACTATTTTTGCCCTCCATTTAAAATAAAGAGAACAAAAATTATGTCAATAATTCAGACAATTCGTGAGAGAGGAGCAGTAATAGTAATTGCCATCATCGCAATTAGCCTTATCGGATTTATACTAATGGATTCAAGAAGCGGAACGGGCAAATTATTCGGTGGAGGAAATACTACAACCATTGGTAGTGTTAATGGTGATAAGATAGAGTTGTCGGACTTTAATGACAAAGTTAAAGACATGGAACAGCAATATCAAAATAGCGGTTCCTCACAAACAGATCAAATAAGGCAATCTACCTGGGACCAAATGGTTGCTGAAAAAATAGTTACAGAACAATTTGATGATTTGGGAATTACTTTCACTCCCAAAGAAATGAGTTCTATAATGTTTAGTAACGATGCCCCTCAGCAGCTTAAGCAAGCTTTTACGAATAAACAGACAGGTGAATATGATATTGTGCAGGCGCAACAATGGTGGGCTCAAACAAAGAGAACTAAAAATGACGAGCAAAGAAAGGCAATTAACTCGCAGGTGATAGAACCAATGCGCCTTAATAGCCTTTATACAAAGTATACAGCTATGATTGCTGCAAGTATATATATACCAAAATGGCTTTCAAAAGAACAGGATGAACAAAAAAATAATTTTGCCAATATTTCTTACGTTGCCATACCATATAGCTTAATTAGCGACAGTACGGTTAAGGTAACTGATGATGATATTGAAAGCTACATCAATAAAAATAAATTAAAATATAAACAGGAAGCCGGGCTGATGGTTTCCTACGTAACTTTTAGCGCTTCAGCAAATAGCAAAGACAGCGTGGCTATCAGGAAATCTTTAGAAGACATGAAACCTCAGCTCAGAGCCGATTCTAACGCTTCTTCTTTTTTAGCAAGAAATTCTACAGCCATTCCATATTTTGATGGTTATACACCAAAATCAAAGCTGCAAGTGCCATTTAAGGATTCAATTATTTATTTACAGGACGGACAAGTTTTTGGGCCATATCTTGACGGAAAAAATTATGTACTAGCGAAAAAAGTTTCAACAAAAATATTACCCGATAGTATTAAATGCCGGCACATATTAATCGCAACGAGCGACAGGCAAACCGGCCAGCCAACTATGCCCGACAGTACCGCACATAAATTAGCCGATAGTATTGCAACGGCAATTAAAAACGGCGCTAATTTTGATTCGCTTGAAACAAAATTTTCATCAGACTCTGTTGCGCATAAAGATAAAGGCGTAATGTCTTTTGATCTTACCACTATACAAAGTGAAGATTTTGCAAAAGAGTTTGGAGAATTTTTATTGAATGAAAAAGGGGAAACCAAAAAGGTGGTAAAAACACAATTTGGCTGGCATTATATAGAAATATTAGATAAGAAAAATTTGGAACCTTCTTATAAAATTGCTTACATGGCAAAAGAAATTGCTCCAAGCGATGAAACGATTAATGATGCAAACGCTGCGGCCAACAAGCTTGCAGGTCAAGCAAGAGATAAGCAGGCATTCGATAAATATGTTGCTCAAAACGGGTTAAAAGAAGTGGATGTGCCGACCCCAATTAAAGAAAACGATTTTCAATTAGGAGGATTGCAGGATGCAAGACAGGTTGTAAAATGGGCTTTCAATGCAAAAGAAGGTGAAGTTTCGGAACCTTTTTCAATAAAAGACGACTTTATAGTAGCGGTGATCGACAGGAAAATAAAAGAAGGTACACCCGATGTAAAGACAGCCAGGCCGATGGTTGAGTCAACTGTAAGGAATCTGAAAAAGGCTGAAGAGATAAAAAGGAAATTAAATAATCCTTCCACTTTAGAAGCCGCAGCGAAAGTTTATAACCAGCAGGTTTTAACCACAGGTGGTGATTCAACTCTTACGTTTGATGCACAATTAATTAATGGTGTAGGTAATGAACCAAAGGTTGCGGGTGCTGCTTTTAATAAAACTTACCAATCAAAGGTTTCTCCCGCAATTGCTGGTAATACCGGTGTGTTTGTAATTAAGATAAATAGCATTTCCGCCAAACCGCCGGTTACTCCCGAAATGGCGGAACAACAAAAGACTGCAGAAATAAACCGGGCATTACAATCAGCTATGGGGCAGTCTTTCGGGTCGCTAAAGAAGATGGCAACCATAAAAGATTATAGAAGTAAATTCTTTTAAAAAAAAATATTTTTAAAGTGAGCCATCCACAACGGATGGCTTCTTTGTTTTAAAGAACGTCTATCGTTTTAGAAATCCTTTATAGCGGTTTGTTAAGTTGTTTATCATAAAAAGCGATGTTCGTAACTTTACAGTAATATATAAATATGGAAGAAATAATTGTAAACAAAGTATCTCAAAGTTCCCTTGAGACAATTGACCTGGAGAAATTTTACCCCGAAGGAGACACAATTGTTTTCGATATGAAAGATTATTTATTCATGGAACTTATTTTAAAAGAAAAAGATTACCGGGAAAGTCTTAAAAAGAAGGATTGGTCGGTTTATGAAAATAAAAATGTTTCTATAATTTGCTCTGCAGAAGCAATAATTCCTTTATGGGCGTATATGCTTGCCGTAAGCTACTTACAGCCCGTTGCCAAAGATGTGGTAGTAGGTAATGAATCTTTTATGCATGAAGTATTATATTTAAAAAATCTTGGGAAAATAAATGCGAAAGATTTCGAGGGGAAAAGAGTTGTTATAAAAGGCTGTGGCGAAAAAGAAATTCCCGCTTCGGTTTATGCAGAAATAACAAAAATATTGTTACCGGTTGTACAAAGTATAATGTACGGAGAGCCTTGCAGTACGGTTCCGGTTTTTAAAAAGCGAAATTAAACTCCGGGCAATATTTTCGATTAATCCTTTCCGTTAGTTTGTTTAATGAAGTTTGATTTTTTTGATAGCTACAGTATCAGGAAGATCTGTGGTCCAGATATCGCGAAACATCTTCCAATTACCAGATTCCTGTTTCCAAAGCACGATATATTTTCCTTTATCAATTCGTTTCCCTAAACTGTCGGACAGGCTATAAGTGCCTTCTTCGGCAACGATACTGCTGTCTCCCCAAATGTTTATTGTAGAAATATCAATTTTCTTAAATCCTTTTTCCATCGACTGGTTGAAGTAATGCTTTATATCATCACTTCCCTTGATGGTAGGCATGCCGGCTGCCATAATTTTTGCATCGGTTGTATAGCAACTTGCCACAGCCAGGGAATCACCCGCTTTAAACGATTTCATAAAGTTCTCATTGCTTTGTGTAATGGACGCTTCAGCTTGCTTTATATCAAAAACCGAAGCAGATTTTTCTATGCTCGCTTTATCATTTTCATTACAGCCAAACGATAAGGCGATAATAAGACCACTAAAGACAAAAAATTTTAAGTAAGATAATCCAGGCATATCAATAATTTATGTGTTGAAATCTACAATAATTCTGCCTAAGATTAAGGATATTAAATTTCTAATAAGAAATCAGAAGCTTCCTGGCTTTTTCCAGATCTTCAGGTGTATCTATAGAAACCGGCGATTCGTTTGTAAGTACCATTTTAATTTTGATTCCATTTTCGAGGTACCGGAGTTGTTCCAGTTTTTCACAGGTTTCAAGAGGTGTTTGCTTCCAACGGGTGAAATTCATCAAAGCTTCTTTTCGGTATGCGTATATGCCAATGTGTTTATAGTAAACAACATTTGCTGTTGTATCTCTTTTAAAGGGGATTATGCTTCGGCTAAATAGCAAAGCATTTAAATTTTTATCAACAACAATCTTAACCGAATTGGGGTCGGCGATGAGAGTGCCATCTTTTATTTCATGCATTAAAGAAGCTACTTCTATATGATGGTTATTATCATGTTGAAATACCTGTAAGAGTTTTTGAAGCGGTTCTCTTTTTACAAAAGGTTCATCGCCCTGAACATTAATGATTACATCAACATCAATATCTGCAGCAGCTTCTGCAATTCGTTCGCTTCCGCTTTCGTATTCACCGCGGCTCATTATTGCATATCCGCCATTCTCTACAATTTCATTAAAAATAACCTGGCTGTCAGTTACAACAATTACTTCATCAAATAATAATGTGGCAACCGTGTTTTCATAAGTGTGTCTTATAACTGTTTTTTCACCAAGCATTTTCATAAGCTTGCCGGGAAAACGGGTAGCTTCATAACGGGCAGGAATAAGCGCAATTGATTTCATATAACTTTAGCCTTTACCGGCAGATTATTTTTTGGTGTAAAATACTAATTCAAATTTTCCGGGTTAAATATAGCGGTATCTGTATTTAAGGGTTCTGGTAAGGTATTACTTTCATAACCGCAGTTGCTGCATTTATAAACATTCTCAGCCGAAACTGCGTAGCTTGAAAATATCCAGCTCAAAATTGCTGTAATCATATTAGCGGCATCTCTTTTGGGAACCTGGTCAATTTTATGTGAACCGCATTTTGGGCAAACGGCTTTGCTTTGATAGTCTTTATCAAATTGTTTTAACAATTCAAAAACTTCAGGCGCATCTTCTTTTTTAACAACGAGTTTAATTCCGCCAACGGCGTTTGTTAGCAATGGGTCCATTGTTACAGTGAATTCGTCTTTCAGGTAACATTCAACACCTCCATTTCTTAACCTTGCCAATAAAATATTTGCGGAAAAATAATTACTAAACGTTCTTACGGTTACCAATTCCATATAAGGATGTGTAAAACTAACTGTTAAGCATAAGCGGCATTACCAGCATTAAAAGAATTTCGTCTTCAGTTGTTTCTGAAGGCTTTATAATGCCGGCTTTTGTGGGAGTACTTAATTCAATAACAACTTCTTCTGTTTCCGCAGCATTCAACATTTCAATTAAAAACTTAGCATTGAAAGCTATTTGAAGATCTTCACCATCGTACTGGCAAGTCATACGTTCATTTCCTTCAAAGCTAAAATCAACATCCTGTGCGGCAAGCTGCAATTCGCTTCCACTAATTGTGAGAGCAACCTGGTTGGTGCTTTTATTACTAAATACGCTTACTCTTCTTAATGCATTTTGGAAATCGTTTTTATTAACGGTAAGCTTGTAAGGATTATCAGTTGGAATTACCACTTTATAATCCGGGAATCTTGCGTCTATAAGGCGACAAACGAGCTCAGTGCCGCCATGTTTTACAAATAAATGATTTTTGTTGTAGGAGATTTGCAATTCATCATCGTTAGAAGGAAGCGCTCCTTTTAATAAATTCAAAGGTTTTTTTGGAACAATAAAAGTATCCGTTTTTGGACAAGCCACATCAAGCCTTGTAAAACGAACCAAACGATGCGCATCAGTTGCAACGCACGTAATTCCTTTATCAGAAAGTTCAAAGAAAACACCCGTCATAGCAGGCCTAAGATCGTCATTGCTTACTGCGAACAGGCATTTATTTATCGCTGTTACTAAAGCAGATGAAGGCATCGTAAAAGCATTAGTGGCGTCAGCAACCGGTTCTTTTGGAAAATTATCAGGGTTTTCGCCCATTACTTTGTACTTACCATTATCGCTGGTTATTTCAACTCCAAAATTTTTATCGATATTAAAAGTAAGAGGCTGCTCAGCAATATTTTTAAGAGAATCCAATAATATTTTTGACGGGATACAAACTTTGCCGCTGTCTTTTGCCTCTATATCTATATTTATTTTCATTACAGTTTCCAAATCGGTCGCTACCACAGTAAGTTTATTTTTTTCAATCTCAAACAAAAAATCTTCGAGAATTGGTAATACGGTGTTTGCATTTATTACGCCGCTTATTTGTTGAAGGTGTTTTAATAACTGTGTTGAGGAAACGATAAACTTCATAAAAAATATTTAATAATGCCAAAGATAAAAGATTCGCATTAATGAAATCAATATAGAGAAATTAAATTGAAACAAAGCTGGCTTCTTCTATAATGGCCTCTAAACAGCGGCCCGAATGCCGGAAATGACGTTCTGGACGTTTAATCATAATTTTGCACTAATTATTTTTTATGGATATTAAAAATCAAAAGATCGCTTTGCTTGTAGATGGTGACAATGCACAGGCAAAATTAATCGACCTTATCCTGGAAGAAGCTTCCAAATATGGAAAGGTTACTATACGAAGGGTTTATGGCGACTGGACCACGCAGCACATGAATCATTGGAAAAGCCTGCTTAACGAAATGGCTTTTAATCCAATTCAAAAATTTTCTTACACCACCGGGAAAAATTCCACTGATAGCGCATTAATTATTGATGCGATGGATATTTTACATGATAACCTGGTAGATGGTTTTTGTATTGTTTCCAGCGATAGTGATTATACAGGACTTGCAAAGCGAATTCGGGAAGATGGAATTTTTGTAATGGGAATCGGTGAACAAAAGACACCTAATGCGTTTGTAAAGTCGTGTGAGATTTTTACTTATGTTGAGAACCTCGAGCCCAAAGCAGAAATGCCTGCAAAAAAAGAAGCAGAAAAAAAGCAGGTTGAAAAAGCGCCAATCAATATAAAACTAATTAATAAGGCCTATGATATGAGCATAAACGAAAGTAATGAAGCTTACATTTCAACACTCGGTATTAATTTAAGAAAGCTCGATCCCAGTTTTGATGTGCGCACTTACGGATGTAAAACATTAACGCAGTTCTTTTCCAAACTCCGCAATTTTGTTGTTGTGGATAATGTGGTAAATGGGTTAAATAATCCTTTGGTGAAAAAGAAATAGTTTATTCGCCATCTTTCCAGCCCCACAAATAGCGGCTTGCATAGGTCCTGTAAGGAGACCATTTTAGAGATATTTTTTCAATCTTTTCCCTCAACAATTTTTTATCTGTTTCTTTTAGTTTATAGAGTTTAATAACACTGTTTTTAAGGCCAAGGTCATCTATGGCAAAAACATCTTCTCTGCCCAGCGTAAACATTAAAATCATTTCTACCGTCCATTTGCCAACGCCTTTAATTTGAGTAAGTAATTCAAGCACTTCTTCATTACTCATTTTATTTAACCGGGCATCGGTTATTTTATTCTCTATAAAAAACCGGCAAACATTATGAACGTAAGACGCTTTTGCATTTGAAAAACCAATACTTCTAAAAACAGACGCAGGTATATCTAAAATTTGTTTTGCAGTAGGTTCTTTGCTTCCAAATAGATCCAGAAAGCGGTTGTATAAAACCTTAGCGACCTTTGTACTCAATTGCTGGCTTAAAATAGAAGAGCATAAATGCAAATAGACTTTGTTTCTTTTTAATAAAACATAAGGTTCCTGTTTATCAATAAGGGTTTTAAGTTTCTTATCTTGTGATAAATGAATGATATGTTCCATAATTAGGTAATGATATTCTATTCTACTTTATTAACCGGCACTCCAACTGATACTCCCATCCTTTTCATCTTTCATTTCGATGCCGAGTTCTGCAAGCTGTTTTCTTATTTTATCTGAAGTATAAAAATCTCTTTTCGACTTTGCTTCCTTCCTTATATCAGCCAATAATTCCATAACCCCGTTGAGGGTTTCATTATTTTGAGAAAGCGATTGCAACCCGAGAATATTCTCAAGATAAATTGTAAAGACATCTTTCGTACGGTGAAGCGTAGCCGAAGAAATTGCATCTTTTCTAATAAGCCCATCTTTCAATGAATTAATAACAGGAACAATTTCAAATATATTGGCTAACACTTTTGCAGTATTGAAATCATCGTTCATAAATTCATCAAATTCATCTATAAGCTTATTTATTTTATTGTCTAATTCTGAATCGGCCGGTAAATCAATATTCGCGCTTTTCAGCTTCTTTAAAATTTCATAGGCTTCCCATAATCTTTTTAAACCTTTTTCGGCAGCAACAAGGGCTTCACTGCTAAAATCCAGCGTACTTCTATAATGAGTTTGTAATATAAAAAACCGGATCGTCATGGGGTTAAAAGCCTGGGTTAACAAGGGGTGATTGCCACTAAACATTTCGGTAAGCTTTATAACATTGTTATAACTCTTACCCATTTTTTTCCCGTTAATGGTTATCATATTATTGTGCATCCAGTATTTTGCAGGCTCAACATGATTGCAAATCCAGCTTTGGGCAATTTCACTTTCGTGGTGTGGAAACTGCAGGTCCATTCCACCTCCGTGAATATCAAACCTTGAACCTAAATATTTCGTTGCCATAGCGGAGCATTCAATATGCCACCCAGGGAAACCTTCTCCCCACGGGCTTTTCCAGCGCATGATGTGCTGTGGCGGAGCTGACTTCCATAAAGCAAAATCGGCCTTGTTTCTTTTTTCATCCTGTCCTTCCAGCGACCGGGTTGTTTCCAAAAGATCATCAACAATACGCCCGCTCAGCTCTCCATAGTTATGTGTTGCTGCATATTTTTTTACATCAAAATATACTGATCCGTTTACAACATAACCATAACCGGCTTCAATAATTTTTTCAATCATGTTTATTTGTTCAACAATATGGCCCGTTGCAGTGGGTTCAATATTTGGATCCAGCGTATTAAACTGTTTCATTGCCCAATGAAAAAGATTAGTGTACTTCTGTACGAGCTCCATCGGCTCTACTTTTTCGAGTTGCGCTTTTTTAGATATTTTATCTTCAGCTTCGCGGCCCTCTTCTTCGAAATGCCCGGCATCCGTTATGTTGCGGACATAACGTACTTTATATCCGAGGTAAGTAAGATATCGAACAACCACATCGAAAGTTATATAAGGTCGTGCATGACCCAGGTGGCTTTCGCCACTAACGGTAGGGCCGCAAACGTACATTCCCACATGAGGTGGAGTTATGGGCTTGAAAATTTCTTTTTGCCTGGTGAGTGAGTTATATAATTTAAGCGGCATATAAGTCTCTTGTCTTTAAAAAACGAAAAATAAATTTTTTTGAAAGCGTAATTCTGCAAAGGTATGTTGTATGCCCTATGGGCAACAGGAGCAACAATAAAAAAGAAAAGAAAATCTTGTATTCATTTCGATAAAGATAAAAATTATTTTGTGTTTTGCGGAGGAATTAAATCTGCTATTATCGGGAAATGATCGCTGAGCAACTTTTTAACTCTTATAAATTGTGTTATAGAAAAATCTTTATCAGCAAAAATATTATCGATGCGCAGTGTGGGAGAAATAGTGCTGAAAGTTCTTGCAATACCGAAACCCTTTTCTACAAAGGCATTTTTAAGACCTGTGCCAATAGTTTCATAAGCATAAGAATTAGGGACGTCATTAAAATCTCCGCAAATAATTACCGGGTATGGGCTATGGTCAATTTCATCTTTAATAAAATTTGCCTGAATAGATCTTTTAATAAAGCCTGTTTTTATTTTTGAAATGATGCTCTTCGATTCGGTAATGTTGCTATCACTATTTAACCCCGCATTATCAAGATAATTAAGATTGGACTTTGTAAATTTTAATGATTGCAAATGAATATTAAAAACACGAATAGTATCAGTGCCTGAGAGCACATCGATATATTGAAAAGTTGCATTATAATTATTAGGATAATTAACTACAGTTTGCTTATTTATTATTGGCAGCTTCGAAAAAATAATTCTACCAAAATGATGATTATTATCAAAATCATCTTTAAGGCTGTACGAATAAAAATAATCAACGAACCTTAATGCTTTTTGAATGTCGGGAAAATAATTGATACCTTTCTTTTTATCGCCGGCTACTACTTCCTGGAAACAGGCAATATCCGGATCATATTTATTGATAAGATCAAACATCTCCTGTTTAATTTCAGGATGATCTTTGTGATGCAGAATATTAAACTGCTCAACATTCCAACTCATCACACGAATACTCCCCGGTTTCTTCTGCATAGTAAAAGAAGAAGAAAAATGAAGAGGAAAAATATTAATAACAGCATGCCAGCCAGCCAGGAGAGTAATTAGAGAAACGAAGCACCACAAAGACTTTTTAAAAAGCCAGAATATAAAAAAGAAGAGAAGAGCAATTAATAAATAGGCAAGTACAAAAGTAAATAATCCCAAAAACCACCAACCAGCCGGATTAAAATATTTAACATAGGCACCCGCGAGGAAAAATATTGCAACGACAAAGTTAATGGCAATAAAAATAATTTTTGCAAGCCTGCGCAGAAATGGTTTTTCCATTTACATTATAACGCTTTAGTAAGAGTAGTTGAAAACAAGAAACAGTTATTAAAAATCACTTTCTCCAGCTCTTTTTAAAATATTTTTTTCTTCTTCGGATAATAAATGAAAACCTTTTTGATTTATTTTATCAAGAATTTCATCGATTCTTTGCTGGGTAATAATTGAATGTTTTTCAAACGGCTTTTGATTCCCGGTTTTGTAAAACAATTTTTCTTTTGTTTTCTGCGGAGTTAATATTTTTTTATCAGGGTTGCAAAGGTCAAGGAACCAATTGTAAAATCTAAGCATCCAGGCGCCTCCATCATATCCTCGGCGAAGGGCAACAATAAAAAGAAAACCAGTAAGCCCGCCGGTTAAGTGCGCCAAAAGGTATGCAGGAGCAGCAGTTCCAACGCTTGCAATATCTATTATTATAAATAAAATGGTTAGAACCCACAGAGGAATGCCGCCATTCAACATTCTGAAAATTCTATAATCAGGTGCAAGCGCAGTAGTGGCAATGGCTACGGCCATAATAGACGCACTGGCACCCTCAAAAAAAGAAGAACTAATAAATGGTCTGAGTTGTGGAATCGCATAATTTGTTGCAATAAAAACAATAGCACCGGCGATACCTCCATATAAATAAACAGGAAATATTTTTTTATTGCCCGCCATGTCCTGCAAAATAGAACCGAACGCCCATAACCAAAGCATATTGGTGAAAGCTGCAATAATGTGCGTGTGCACAAACATGTAACTTAGTATCGTCCATGGCGCTTTAGCAAGCGTTGCCAGCTTAGCTGGTAAAATAAACCAGGGCAAAATTCTTGAAGCAAAAACTGCAGCAGATGAATCAGTAAGAATATAAATAAGCCTGATTAAGCCAGGAATAATAAGCCCAAATGCATTGATGGCAATAAGGGCCACTAAAGCGTTATTGTCTTCGCCAAGGGTTATCTTTCTAGCACGACGGTCAATATATCTTTCGGATTCTCCCATTTGTTCTTGTTCGTTTTATAAGGGAAGGGATATAAAATTACCAATTTCCTTTGAGTAAATTTCTTCTCTTTAAAATTTAATAAAACGTTTTTTTATTTGTTTTGTTCCAGACGATAACAAGGATGAGGCCCATAACTAAGCCGCCAAGGTGGGCAAAGTGAGCAACATTATCGCTCCCGGCAAACCCTCCGAAAATATCAAAGGCCGCAAAAATGGCTGCCATATATTTTGCTTTAATCGGAAAAGGGAAAGGAAGTATAAAAAATTCAGTATTAGGAAATGTATAAGCAAAAGCGGCCAATAGTCCCATGATAGCGCCCGAAGCACCAATAGCTGCACCGGTTGTTACAAAAAACATTTGCGTGAGACCTGCAGCGAGTCCGCAAACCAAATAGAATATCAGGAATTTTTTCGGACCCCAGATTCGCTCAAGCACAGAGCCAAAAATCCAGAGCGCATACATATTAAAAAGAATATGTAAAAATCCTCCGTGGGCAAACATGTGTGTTACTAACTGGTAAGGCTTAAACAATCCGCTGTTATAAGGATATAGTGCGAGAATATTCGTTAGTCCGAGAGTACTGTCGAAAACTAATTGAGCCACAAACACAATAGCATTTATTATGATAAGATTTAAAACTATCGGCGGAACCTTTTGAGACGGTCTGTAATTATTATATGCCATTCATTAATTTATTTAGCGTGCAAATTTCGGAAATAGTTATTGGAAATAAATAATTGATAACGATATTAACACATTGAGCTTTAATGCCAAAAGAAAAAAGTAGCAATTGTTACAAGTTTTTTGGCCTCGAATATATTAGTTAATAGGTGTGCGCATTTACGCAAACCGCTCATAACTAGCTGCGCTCTCTATTATTCAGCGGGCTGGCATACACGCTATTTATTTTCTTTCAAAGTAAAATTCCCGGCTTCGTTTTTATTGGAGCTGCTAATTAGCGAATGCAGTTTTGCCGCAAAAAAAATAATATCGATTTGTTGAGGTATATATGGCAGTATGGAAATAATTTTCTTAAAAGAAAGCTGGCCCTCACAGAAAATTATTTCGTTAGCTTTTTTGGCGGATATAATTTCAACCATTTTATTAGAAAACGCCTTTTGTTCAGGATCAGCCAGCACTTCTGCCAAAATATGCCCCACAGCTCTTTTATTAATTCCACATGTTTGAAACAGAACCGAAAGATCATTAAAATCTTCCCTTGATCCGGCAATAATCGCATTGGATATTTCAGCATTCAAGCAATTGTCCACAGCTTTGCTCCTTCTAAAAAATCGGGCCGTAACAGATAATGCAGCCCTGAAGAAAATCGCAACCTGTATAAAAAAATTAAATAAACCCGCGCTGGTTCCACCATAATGTTTTTTCACAAAAACACTCATGGCTTTATAAAACATTTTTACATAATTAAGACTCCCCTTTTTTGTACTCTCTCCTTTAAAATGAATGATGCAACTTTCGGCAAAATAAAAGTTTTTATAGCCGGCTTTTTGTATACGGTAGCTTAGGTCAATATCTTCACCGTACATAAAAAAGCTTTCATCAAAACCACCAACTGTATCTAGTATTTTTTTCGGAATTATCATAAATGCTCCGGCCAGCACATCCACTTCATGATTTACATTTTCATCCAGGTAACCAAGATGGTATTTCGAAAATAGCTTTGATCTCGGAAAAAATCGGGCAAGTCCTGATAATTTATACAAAGAAGTCAATGGCGAAGGAAAAGCTCTTTTGCTTTCTTTTAAAAACTTTCCCGAGCCATCAATCATTTTTACGCCACAGGCGATCGAGTTATTTTTCGATTGAATAAAAGAAATACATTTTTCAAAACAATCTTCAGGAACGATTGTATCAGGGTTTAAAAAAAGAATATAATCGCCTGAAGCCATCTTCAACGCCATATTATTGGCTTTCGCGAAGCCTTCATTTTTTATATTCCATATAAATTTTACCTGCGGGAAATTATTCTCAAAAAAATCCCTGCTTCCATCGGTAGAATTATTATCGACAACAAATATTTCTCCTTCGATATTTTTCATCGCTTTCTCCACCGAAAAAAGACAATACTCCAGGAAATATTTTACGTTATAATTTACTATGATTACGGAAAGGAGCAAGAGTAATTAAAAAGTTGACTGGTTAAAAAGTTGACTGGTTTATTGAAGGATAATTATTAATCCTATTCATTAATTGGAAAATATAGGGTGATAACACTTTGCAATTAAACAATAAATCAATTAATCACGCAAAATAAATAAACATTTATAATCTTTGCGGAATGTATAAACAAACTCTCATTGAAGCAACAGAAGCCGGAGCATCGGAACTCATGCGATTCTTTAACGGTACATTTACCATTAGTAATAAAGAAGGTATAAATAATTTAGTGACCGAAGCAGACCATGCCGCTGATAAAGCAATCCAGGAAGTAATAAAAAAATCTTTTCCCGGTCATGGAATTGTTAGCGAAGAAACAGCAGAAAAGGTAACCGACAGCGAATTCAAATGGATTATTGACCCGATTGATGGTACGGTTAATTTTGCCAACGGCATTCCCATTTGCTGTGTCAGTATCGGGCTGGAGCAAAATGGCAAAATGCTTATGGGCGCTGTTTACAATCCCATATTTAAGGAATTTTATTTTGCTGAAAGAGGACAAGGCTCGACATTAAATGATAAGAAAATTTCCGTGAGCAATAAAACAGAAGTTCTAAGAAGTTGTTTGGTTACCGGGTTTCCTTATACGTATTTAGATCAGCCTAACGGACCGTTGCAGGTTTTCGAAAGATTAATAAGAAAAGGAATTCCCGTTAGAAGGCTTGGAAGCGCAGCGATAGATTTGTGCTGGGTTGCCGCAGGCCGTTTCGACGGATTTTATGAACACCAGTTAAATGCGTGGGACAGCGCTGCTGGTTTTATTATCGTTGAAGAAGCCGGGGGAAAGGTTACAGACTTAAAGGGAGACACTTATTCTCCCTATCAACCGGGGATAATTGCGACCAATGGAGTAATTCATGATGAATTGATCGAATGGGTGCAGGGGAATATTAGTTGATGTTTTCCCCTCCTTTGGAGAGGGGTTGGGGTGAATTATAAAGAAGGAGAACAACTTTTAAAAGTGATTTTCCGACTTAAAAAACATTAAGAAAAAAATAGAATGACGGGATTAGCGACATCGTACATCAAACATCGTACTTCGTACATATAAATAACTATGGCAGAAAGAACAGAAATATCATCACTCGGCGAATTTGGTCTTATCGATCATCTTACAAAAAATAATGAAATTAAAAATGCATCCACTATTGTAAGTGTTGGTGATGATGCTGCCGTTCTTGATCATTTTGGAAAGCAGGTGGTTGTTACTACAGATATGCTGGTAGAAGGAATTCACTTTGACTTGATGTACACGCCGTTAAAACATTTAGGATATAAAAGTGTAATCGTAAACCTCAGCGACGTGTACGCAATGAATGCAACTCCGCAACAGATAACGATGAGCATTGCTTTTAGTAACAGGTTTAGCGTTGAAGCTTTAGACGAATTTTACGAGGGCGTTTATGCGGCCTGCGACCGTTACAACGTTGATTTAATTGGTGGAGATACTTCCTCTTCACAAAAAGGGTTTATTATTTGTGTTACTGCAATTGGCGAAGTTGCGCCGGATAAATATGTAAAAAGAAGCACTGCAAAAATTGGTGATCTTATTTGCGTGAGCGGCGACCTGGGCGCAGCATTTCTTGGATTAACTATTTTAGAACGGGAGAAAAAGGTTTTCCTGGAAACGAAGGGCGTGCAACCTGATCTTGAAAACCAGGATTATATAATCGGCCGATTTTTAAAACCTGAGGCAAGAAAAGACATTATTGAATTTTTTGCGGCTAACAAAATTATTCCCACTTCAATGATTGATATTAGTGACGGATTAAGCAGTGAAATATTGCACATTTGCAAACAAAGTAAAACAGGTTGTGTTTTGTATGAAGAAAAAATTCCTGTAAACGATATGGCCCGGCAGTTTGCTTATAAATTGGAGATCGATCCAACAGCATGTGCGCTCAGCGGCGGCGAAGATTATGAATTGCTCTTTACCATTGACCAGAACGATTACAATAAAATTGTATCTAATGATAACATAAGTATAGTGGGTCATATAACAGAACAGGAGGAAGGCTGTCTCCTGGTTACAAAAGGCGGGAACACTCATAAACTTACAGCGCAGGGCTGGAATGCATTTAAGTAAATGTTATTGTTCTAAAAAATCTCATATTAAAGTATTACTATCGAATTACAGTATTTATACAGAGTTTTGCAAACCATGAGGCTTTTTTTTACCCTATTTATTGTTACTATTTTCTGTTCCTGCTCGGTTTCTAAAAATTATAATCCAGATAAAAAATATTCCAAAGAAGAATTACAGGAAGACTATAATTTACTATTGAAGATATTGGGGAAAAAGCATCCTTCATTGTACTGGTACACGTCCAGGGACAGCATGAATTACTTTTTCAAGGAAGGTTATAAATCAATTAAAGATTCAATGACTGAACTGCAATTTGGCTGGAAAATACTGGCCCCGCTTACTTCTGTCATCCATTGTGGCCACACCAGTTTTAGCATGAGCAAAGGCTGGAATAAATTTATAAGACATAAAAGAATACCTTCTTTCCCTTTATTTTTAAAAATATGGAAGGATACCATGGAGGTTATTTATAACCTCAACAGAAACGATTCCATTATAAAAAAAGGAACCATTATCACATCAATTAATGGAATAACTAGCGCAAATATTGTCAACATCATGTTCGATTATATGGTTGAAGACGGCTATTCTGAAAATGTAAATTATATCCGGCTCAGTACGAGCTTCCCATATTTTCACCGTAATATTTTCGGCTTATATAAAACATATAATATAGGTTATATCGATAGTGCCGGGGAACAAAAAAATATTTCGATTCCTTATTTTAACCCACCGGCGGATTCATTAAAGAAAATTGAAAAGCAGCAAAAAAATGAAAAGAAATTAAATAAAACCAGTAAGCGGGAAAATATCCGGTCACTGCAAATTGATACAACTTTCGCATTGATGACCATCAATAGTTTTTCTAAAGGGCACTTAAAGTATTTTTTCAAAAGATCTTTCAGGAAAATTCGTAAAAAGAAAATTACAAACTTAGTTATTGATATAAGAGCTAACGGTGGTGGAGATATTAATAATTATGTACTACTTACAAAGTTTCTAAGAAACTTGCCGTTCAAAGTTGCAGATTCAGCCTGGTCAAAAGGTAAAAATTTCGGACCGTATACAAGATATATAACGTCGGGTATTTTTAATAATATCGGCTTATCGGTTTTAACCCATAAGGGCAAGGACGGTAATTATCATTTTGGTTACTGGGAGCGACATACGTTTATGCCTAAACGAAGAAATCATTTCGATGGAAATGTCTATGTGCTTATCAATGGCCTAACTTTTTCTGCCGCCACACTTTTTTGCAACGCAGTAAAAGGCCAGCAAAACGTTACGTTAGTTGGCGAAGAAACAGGCGGCGGATGGTATGGAAACTCGGGCATTATGATTCCTGATATTAAATTGCCAAATACAAAACTGCGTGTACGCCTTCCTTTTTTTCGTATTGTGCAATACAATCATCTTAATGTAAAAGGTTCCGGGGTACTTCCGGATGTTTATATTACTCCCGTTTATAAAGACATAATTAATGACATTGATACAAAGATGGAATGGGTGAGAAAAACCGTTAAAGAAAAGGGAGAATGATTGTAAGCTTACACGCAATTTAGCACGTCAAATTTTTCATTCAGGAAAACTAAATCTGCTTTGTACCCTTTTTTAATATTACCTGTTTGCGTATCAATTCCTAAAACTTTTGCAGGATAAAGGCTTGCCATTCTTAATGCTTCGCCTAAAGTAATATCACATTGCTCCACGCAATTTTTTACAGCTTTTATCATCGTTAGTGCTGAGCCGCTAAGTATTCCGTTAGATTCATATTTATCGCCTTTTAGTTCATGGGGATAAGGCCCATCATTTGTTTCAGTAACAGCATCAGTTATTAATAATAATCTTTCGCCCATTAATTTTTTTGCCAAACGTATCATTGTAAAATCAACATGATAACCATCTGCTACGATGCTTACCATAACTTCCGGATGCAGCATTATAGCAGCAGGCAACCCCGGTTCACGGTGATGCAGAGGGCTCATGGCATTGAATAAATGAGTTGCAAGATGAATGTCTTTAAAAAAATCACTTGCTTCATTATAAGACGCATTGCTATGTCCTGCAGAAATAATTATACCGTAGCTTTTTATTAAGTCAATAATTTCTTTGGCGCAGACTTCAGGAGCAAGTGTTATCATTTTTACAGCTCCCTTTCCATATTCCAAGAGTTCTTTCACTTCATTCATTCCGGGTGAATGAATAAAACTTTCTATGTGGGCACCGCGTTTTATTTTATTAATCCATGGCCCCTCAATGTGTAAACCCGGAACTCCTTCCCCACCGCTTTTCCAGTATTCATGTATCGCATCAATTCCTTTTTTAAATACTTCTGTTGAGTTGGTTGCTATGGTTGGCAAAAAATATTTTGTTCCTCCATTATTGCAATGCGCTTTCATTGTATAAAGTGTATCTGCGGAAGGAGACACTGAAAATAATTTTGAAGAAGCACCATAGATTTGTATATCAATACATGCGGGAGCTAATATTGGCGCATGTTGTATTACTTTAATTGAAGCGGGCAAATCATTTAACGAAACAACATCTGCAATAAGATTATGTTCAATAATTACTGCTGAATTATTTTGCCATTCTTGTCCCGTAAAAAGTTTATCTGCTGAATAAGCGGTAAGCATAGATTACATATTTATGTTGAATGAATCAGCATCTTTCCAAAACGGAAATTTTTCTCTCACCTGGTTTAATTTGTCTTTCTGTAACATATAAGTAAAAATATCTTCCTCATCTTTTTTAATGTAAAGGACTTCGCCCAGCGGATCAATAATCATACTTTCCCCGCTATGATGGATTCCATTACCGTCGTCGCCAACCCTGTTTACACCGATAACATAACATTGATTTTCTATTGCCCTTGCAGTTAATAAAGTTTTCCATGCATGAATTCTTTGTTCAGGCCAGTTGGCAACATAAATTAGCAAATCATATTCAAGGGCCGAGTTGGAAGAAGATTGCCTCGCCCAAACAGGAAAGCGAAGATCATAACAAATCTGTAAATTTATTTTCCAGCCTTTTACAGAAGCAATCAATCTTTTGTTTCCTGGTTTAAAATGCGTGTGTTCGTTACCGTAAGCAAACAGATGCCTTTTATCATAACTGCCATATTCGCCGTTTGGTAACATCCAAATAAGACGATTGAAATAGTTGTTTTCATCCTGAGCGTTAGTCGGAGTGGCTTTTATCATCACACTGCCGGTAAGAATTACTTTTTTTTCGACAGCAATCTTTTTCATCCATTGGATAGTTTCACCATTCATTTCTTCTGCAAGTATTTCAGGCTTCATACTAAATCCTGTATTGAACATTTCAGGAAGAATAATTACTTCAGTTTTTTCTTTAATGCTTTCAATTTTTTTTGAAAGCATATCGAGGTTTGCTTTTTTATCTTCCCAGTGAAGATTGGTTTGAATGATGTTTATGGTGAGAGATGACATGCTGTAAAGTTATTGGATTGAGAAACAATAAGAAATCTACTGATTTAAACCTGTGATTTTGGAAGATTATGATAATAGATTAGTTTTAGTCGCGGTAAGTTAAGGTTTATCTTAAATTTACTCTGAATTGTGTGACAAGGTTCAGAATATTATATCTATCTCTTATTATTGCAAAAAATAATCATGTCTGACAAAGCCTTCGTAACCCCTAAAATCTTAAAATGGGCAAGGGAATCGGCCCGGATGTCTTTAGAGTCGGCGGCCTCGAAGATTTCTGTAAGCTCTGAAAAACTCGAAGATTGGGAAGAAGGAATAAGCCACCCAACAATTAAACAGGCTGAGTCTTTAGCAAAAGCGTATAGAAGACCCTTTGCAATATTTTTTCTTCCGGAAATCCCTAGAGATTTTCAAACATTACAAGACTTTCGTAGACAAACTGCAAAAAAGCTTGGAACAGCATCCATATTCATTATACGTGAAATTCAGCAAAAACAGAATTGGATTAGTGAATTATATTCAGAAAACGAAGAATCGCCCTTATCGTTTGTAGGAAAATATTCAATCAAATCAAGTGCCCAAAATGTAGCCAAAGATATTCTTGCAACACTTGAAATAGACCCACTTCACTACTTTACTGAAAATCCAATTAGGGAATGGATAACAAAAGCCGAGGCGAAGGGAATTTTTATTTCAAGGACAAGCTTTATTCATACAAGACTAAAATTAGATAGCGAAGAATTGCAAGGCTTTGCAATTTCTGATAAATTTGCGCCATTTATATTTATTAATTCGGAAGACTGGAACGCACCTCAGCTTTTTACCTTAGTGCATGAATTAGCCCATATCTGGATTGCTGCTTCAGGTATATCGAATGACATAGAACCCGAATTAAAACATAAAGACAAATTACATCCAATTGAATTATTCTGCAATGAAGTAGCAGCGAATGCCTTACTTCCCACAGAAATAATGGAAAATTTTGACCACTCTGTTTTTAATTCTTCAAAAGATATATTTAGTATTTCAAAAAAGTTAGGAGTAAGCTCATTTACGTTTCTTTATAGAGCGTTTTCACTTGACTTAATTTCTTTAGATAAATATAAAAAGCTAAAGAAACAGGCAGATGAAGACTTTCAAGCATTCTTATTGCGGGAAGAAGAGAAAGCAAATAAAACAAAAGAAAAAAAGAAAGGTGGTCCTGATTACTTTATGTTACTTGTAAATAAAAATAGTCATCTATTTACCAAAGTTGTTATGGATGCATTTCGTGGAGGATATATTCAACCTACACAAGCAAGTACTTTACTAAACACACAAGTAAATAATTTTTCAAAACTTGAAGCGTTTCTTTATAAATGAGTATGTCAGGTCAGAAATATTGTTTGGACGCTAACGTACTTATTCAGGCGTGGCAAAAATATTATTCTCCTAAATTTTGTTCTGACTATTGGAGTTTACTAAATGACTTCGGTGAAAATGAAAAGATATTTCTTCCCCAAAACGTTTTTGAAGAAATAATACGAACAGAAGATGAGTTAGCAACATGGTTAAAAAATAGCAAAATTCCAATATTTGAAGTAGATGGCGATGTTACCAATTGCCTAAAGAGGATTTATGCTGCTAATCCAATTCATCAATATCTAGTTGATAATACAAAACAGCGGTCTTTGGCTGATCCTTGGGTAATTGCTCATGCTTTAAAAGAAAATGCTTGCGTAGTTACCAAAGAGGAAAAAGTAACCGTTCCAAAAACTACAAGAATAAAAATTCCAAACGTCTGCGATAATATGGGCATTCGATGGATTAATGATTTTCAATTTGTAGAAGAATTAAATATACAATTCTCATGTTCCTTAATATAGACAGGTCAACCCGTTAAAAATTTTTTTCTAATGGTGTAGACTGAGCTTTTACTTTAGACTCTCTTCCCAATCTTCCCCACCTCCACTCTCACCAAATCATTTTCATACCCTTTCATCAATAAAAAATTCTGCAACTTTTTTTTCTTTATAAAAATATTTTTTTCGCTTGTGAGTGTTTTCATTTTTTGCTCAACCAGCTTTTTAAAAGTTTTTATATAATCAGCGTCATGGATTTCCTTCAGTGCTTTTTTAATACAATAATCACTTACCTGTTTTTGTTTAAGCGCCTGCTTTATTTTATTCTTCCCCCAATGCTTTATCCTGAATTTTCCGCCTGCATAATGAATGGCAAAACGTTCTTCATTTAAATAATTTTCTCCTATTAAATGAGCAATAATTTCATCAACTTCTTTTCTATGCAAACCGAATGAATACAATTTATCTTTTACTTCAGCATGGCATCTTTCCTGGTAGGCACAGTACTGTTTTATTTTAGGTATTGCCTGATCAGGAGTGAAATTTTGTAAAGCCATTATCAAAAATAATTAAATTAAAAAGTAACTAACGTGAGTAATGGCCGTTAGGTGTTCTTCCAAAGAAAGGCGTTGGGGCAAGGAAAAAAATGCGCTGTCTTTAACGGACAACGCATTTCATTATCATAGGTAATTCTTTATCGAACGAGTTTTAATTCATTAATAATATTTTTTGCATTGCCCAGTTTATCAATGCACCAAAGTACATAACGGATATCAACACAAATGGTTCGGTTCAAATCTTTATCAAACTGAATTTTATGGCTGAGCGCTTCGTAGTTTCCATCAAATGCAAGGCCAATGAGATTGCCTTTGCCATCTATAACTGGTGAGCCGGAGTTGCCGCCGGTTATATCATTTGTGGTTATAAAGTCAGTAACCAAATCATTTCTTGCTTTATCAATATATTGCCCGAAATCACGCTTCTTCAACAAATCAATTTCTTTTGAAGGAAGATCAAATTCATAATCGCCGGGAACATATTTTTCTAAAACACCTTTGCTGGTTGTTTCATAATCATAATGAACAGCATCACGGGGATTATAGCTTTTTACATTACCATAACTTACCCGCATGCTGAAGTTAGCATCGGGATACATCTTCTTTACCGCCGCAGGATTCATTTCCATAATGCCTTTTAAATATAACCGGCCAAGGTCATTATTCTTTGCAACAAAATCGCTATAGTCCTTGCTGTATTTTAAAATATAATTTTGTATAAACGCGGAAGCATAAGCAAAGGCCGGATCGTTTTGCAAAGTAACCGCATCGGGGTTCGCATTAAAAGCCGCCCATTTAGCAGAATCCAAAATCATAGTATTTTCAAACATTGAATTGGCCCACGCCCTAAAAGTTGCCTCATCGTCCAATGAGCCAAACTTATCTTTTATGCCCTGGTAAAAACCTATGGGGTGCTGGCTTTTGTCCACGTCAGTGTAATACATCATTGCAGTTGCGGCAACAATTTTTTTATCGCTGGGAAGGTCTTCTTCTGCCAGGAAAGTTTTTCTTTCTTCATTTGCAGCATCCAAGGCCTTTTTTACATCAGCCTGCGTTTTGCCCTGTTGGGTTAAAGCCCGTTCGACAGCCATTAAAGAAGAAGCAAAATCAACGAGCGACGAACCTAAAATTCCTTCCAGCACATACATTCTTTCTTTTGCATAAGACGTCCATGCCGCATAATTTTTTTCGTAGTCACTCAATACATTTTGATATTCAGGTTTGTCTTTTGCCCAGGCACCAAATTTTGCTTCTGCATTTTGTTTGTTTTCATACACATGATATTTTTCCAGCTGCTTGGTTTCACCATCAAAAAATTTATAATAGTTGGCAACAGAAGCATAATTTTCCGCAAGCTTTAATTTAACTGCAGGATCTTTTATCATTTCTGCATGCATATATTTCAGGCGAATGTCACGAAGGTGTACCAATGATGGATTATCAATTTCATTTTTCAATTTTATACCATAAGAAGTTTCATAACGGTTAGTGCCGCCGGGATACCCATAGATCATAGAAAAATCACCATCTTTATAACCCTTTAAAGAAACAGGTAAAAACCATTTTGGTTTCATAGGAACATTATCGGCGCTGTAGGTAGCGGGCTTTCCGTCTTTAGCTGTATATATCCTGAAGATTGAATAATCGCAGGTATGACGCGGCCACTCCCAGTTATCGGTATCACCGCCAAACTTGCCAATGCTTTCAGGAGGAGCGCCAACAAGTCTTATATCTTTATAAATTTTATAGACGTACATAATGTATTGATTACCCTTAAACATGCTGTAAACCTTACCCGATATTCCATTAGTGGTGTCTAAAACTTTATCTGTAATTTGTTTATAAACGTCGGCGGTTTTCTTCGCCCGGTCTGTGTAGTTCAAACCTTTCAAGGCACTTTCAACCTCGTTCGTAACATCTGTTATTCTTTCTAAAAAAGTTACCGTAAGATCAGATTTTATTTCCTGGTCTTTCGAGTAAGCGTAAAATCCGTCTTTTAAATAATTATGTTCAACCGTGCTCGAGCCCGCAATAACACCATAGCCACAATGGTGATTGGTAAATATTAAACCCTGGTTGCTTACAATTTCACCGGTGCAGCCGCCGCCAAAAATAACAACGGCATCTTTTATGGAAGGCTTATTAATGCTATACAATTGTTCCTTTGTAAGCTTAAGTCCATGCTTTACCATATCATCATATACCTGTTGGCCAAGCAACATAGGAAGCCACATCCCTTCATCGGCACTTGCTTTAAAGAGAGAAAAGCATAAAATAATGGCAATCGAGATTTTCCTCATTATTTATAATGTTAGATTTGAAAAATAAATTAGCGTTGTAAAATACTAATTATGCCAAAAATAAATGGAACGATTACAGGAGCGGTAACGCTATTAAAGTGGCAGATGCATTTAGTAGTTGATGGTCTGTTCTTCAATTAATTCAGGTATTTCCCTGAATTCATATTGTTGATTTCTTAGTTGGGGTTCAAAGCCTGCTTCTCTTATTGCTTCCTGGATTCCTTTGCTGGTAAACCTGTGTGGGGCACCGGCAGCGCTTACAACATTTTCTTCGATCATAATGCTTCCGAAATCATTGGCGCCTGCATGAAGACACAGTTGGGCCACCTGCTTGCCAACCGTTAGCCAACTTGCCTGTATATTTTTTACATTAGGCAGCATGATCCTGCTCATGGCAATCATCCTGATATATTCTTCTGGTGTAGTAAGATTATGCACGCCTCTTATTTTTGCAAGAAGTGTATCTACGTCCTGGAATGTCCAGGGAATAAATGCTAAAAATCCTTTTGCGCCTTCAGGTTTTTTTGCCTGTACCTCTCTTAATTTAACCAGGTGCTCAAATCTTTCTTCAATCGTTTCCACATGGCCAAACATCATCGTAGCCGAGGTGGTAAGATTAAGCTTATGCGCTTCGGTCATAATATCCAGCCATTCCTGTGTGCCGCATTTGCCTTTGCTAATCAGGCGTCTAACCCTATCAGTTAGTATTTCCGCTCCGGGGCCAGGCAAGGAATCAAGACCTGCTTCTTTCAATGCAATCAAAACTTCGCGGTGTGTTGATTTGGAAATCTTCGTTATATGTGCAATTTCCGGTGGACCAAGTGCATGCAATTTTAAATTCGGATATAATTTTTTTAATTGCTTAAAGAGGTCAACGTAATAATCAAGTCCAAGGCCGGGATGGTGGCCTCCCTGTAACAGAAGCTGTTCGCCGCCATAGCGAAAGGTTTCATCAATTTTTCTTTTATAAGTTTCTATATCGGTTATGTACGCTTCTTCATGGCCGGGAACTCTATAGAAATTGCAGAACTTGCAATTGGCAATGCACACGTTAGTTGTATTTACATTCCTGTCGATAATCCACGTTACTTTATTATGGGGCACCTGTATTTTTCTGAGCTCATTGGCAATGAGCATTAACTCGGACAACGCAGCATTATTAAATAAAAAGGTGCCTTCTTCAACTGAGAGGTCTTCAAATCGCATAGCTTTTTGAAGAAGCTGGGAAATATTCATAATCTTTTATTTACATCAAACGTATTTACCGTTCGTAAAAACATGCACAAAAATACGTGCATATAACTTAATTTCAGTACTGCTATGATAAGGGGATTGCTTTTAATAACATTCGTATTTCTCTTTTGCTTTTCAAATGGCCAGGTAATAACTTATGAGAAGCCAGCACATTTGCTTACCAAATTTCCTTTTAAACAACTTACTGGTGGTGTTATTCTTGTCCAGGCACGGTTCAATAATATTGCCCAGCCGTTTAATTTTATTCTTGACACTGGTAGCGGAGCAATTTCACTTGACTCTTCAACAGCAGCGGAATTTAATATCCCACACGCTCCGTCGGGGAAGACAATAAATGGTATTGCTGGCACAACCGAAGTTGATTATAGCCAGAATAATAAACTCGTATTACCCGGCCTTACGGTAGATAGTCTTGATTTTTACATTAATAACTATGATATTCTCAGTAGTGTGTATGGCGAAAAAATTGATGGGATTATCGGGTATAGTTTTCTGAGCCGGTATATTGTAAAAATTAATTATGATAGCCTGAAAATTGAAGTATATAGCCAGGGCAAAGTTCCATATCCAAGAAGCGGGTATTTGTTACACCCGCTTTTCACCGCATTGCCCATTCAGCCGCTCATTATTAAAGATGCAAGAACAGTTAACGCAAATTTCTATATCGATACCGGCGCGGGTCTTTGCTTTCTAATGAGTAAACAATTTGAGGAAGATAGCCAGGTTTTAAAAAAGAGCCGCAAGCCCGTTTTCATCCAGGTGCAGGGCCTTGGCGGAAAAAAACAAATGTTGCTCACCATAATTAAAGGAGTGCAAATTGGCCCTTATAAATTCAGGAAAGTGCCAACCAATATACTCGATGATGAATTCAATGCAACTTCCTATCCTTTTTTAGGCGGAGTCATTGGCAACGACATTTTACGCCGGTTCAATGTTGTGTTTAATTATGCAAAACGGGAAATTCACCTGTTGCCCAACAGCCATTTCAACGATGATTTTGATTATTCGTATACCGGTCTCAATCTGTATTATGTAGATGGAAAAATTGTTTTGGATGAAGTAATTAATAAATCCCCGGCGTACAAGGCCGGGCTTAAAAAAGATGATGTAATTGTTGCAGTGAACACAAATTTCAGCAACGATATAAATATTTATAAAAATTTAATGCAGGTGGTGGGCCAAAAAATAACGCTGCTTGTTTACCGGAATAATGTGCCAATGCTGTTTTCATTCCATGTTGGCCGCATATATTAGCAATACTTTTCAAATTCTTTTTGGGAAAATGAATTGGTTTGGCTCAAATTTGCTGCCATGATAAAATTTGAAAAATTCACTTTAAATAATGGCCTCAGGGTAATTGTGCATGTAGATAAAAGCACGCCTATGGCAGTTCTTGATGTTATTTACGATGTGGGAGCCCGGGATGAAGAACCCGGCAAAACCGGCTTTGCTCATTTGTTTGAACACCTGATGTTTGGCGGCAGCGTGAATATTCCTTCTTATGATGAACCATTACAAATGGCAGGTGGAGAAAATAATGCATATACCACCAACGATCTCACCAATTATTATTTGCAGCTTCCGACGGAAAATCTTGAAACTGCTTTCTGGCTTGAAAGTGACAGGATGCTTTCTCTTGCCTTTGATGAAAATTCTCTGGAAGTTCAAAGAAAAGTTGTTGTTGAAGAATTTAAAGAACACTATATAAACAAACCTTATGGCGATGTATGGCATAAGATGCGGGAGCTTGCTTATAAAGTGCATCCCTATAAATGGATGACGATCGGAAAGGAATTAAGTCACGTTGAGAATGCACAACTGCAGGATGTAAAAAATTTCTTTTTTAAACATTATACACCTGCAAATGCCATACTAACGGTGGCTGGTAACGTAAGCGTAGACGAAGTAAAAAGACTTGCGGAAAAATGGTTTGGGAATATTCCGGCAGGAAACAAATATGTAAGAAACCTTCCTCAGGAGCCAAAGCAAACCGAACCGGCTTTTCTTGAAGTGAAAGCGCCTGTTCCGTTAGATGCTCTATATAAATGCTGGCATATTTCTTCAAGGCTCGATCAAAGATATTATGCAACGGATCTTATAACTGAAATATTAGGAGGCGGCGCCTCTTCAAGATTATATCAAAGCCTCGTAAAAGAGCAGCAGTTGTTTAGTAATATTCAATGTTCTCATTTTGGAAGTATTGATGCAGGTCTTCTTTTTATTGATGGAAAATTAGTAAAAGGAATAACAATGCAACAAGCCGAAAAAGCAATTAATGTTGAATTGGATAAAATTAAGAATCAATTAGTTGAAAAATCGGAATTAGAAAAAGTAAAAAACAAAACAGAAAGTTTGATGGCTTTTGAAGATATTAGTCTTGTTAACCGGGCAAACAGTCTTGCCACTTATGAACTACTTGGCGATGCCGATTTAATGAATAAAGAATTGGAAAGATACCAGGCTGTAACAGTTGATGAAATTCAAAAGGAATGCAAAGCTGTTTTTGTTGATGAAAACTGCAGCACAATGTATTACTTAAGTGATAATTAATTGGACTGAAAATTACTGAACCAATATTATTACTCCCCTAAATTAAAAAAAATGAACCCCATTATAGATACGAATTTGGTTTTGAACAGAACAATACCACCCCCAATTAAAGATGCGGTAGAATTTAATCTTACATTAAAACCTTATACTAAATATGCTCTTTCAAACGGAGCACCGGTATATTACATTAATGATGGAACAGAAGAAGTGGCCCTTGTTGAAATAGTTTTTAATGCCGGCAATTCTTTTGAAAATAAAAACCTTATCGCTTCGGCCACTAATTATCTTTTAAAAAATGGTACCAGTAAAAAAACGGCGCTTGAAATAAATGAACATTTTGAATATTATGGAGCTTATTTAAATCGCACCTGCAATAATGAAACGACGGTTCTAACGCTTCATTGTTTATCGAAACATCTCAACGTATTGCTCCCGGTAATAAAGGAAATACTTACAGATTCCGTTTTCCCTGAAGAGGAATTGGCAATATTTAAGCAGAACAGTATTCAACACCTTTCCGTTAATCTTAAGAAATGTGATTTTGTTGCGAATAGGCTTATAGATCAATATTTGTATGGCGCCCAACATCCTTATGGAAGAGTAAGCAGCGTTGAAGATATCCAGGCTATTACACGGGAAGATTTGGTGAATTTTTTTGCAAACTTTTATCGTAAGGCAAGCTGTAAAATTTTTGCAGCCGGCAAGCTTCCCGCAGATTTTGAAAACCTTTTGAATGAATCTTTTGGTGAGCTGCATCTCAATGAAAATATTACTTCCGTTATCCACAAAACAGAAATGGTTGCAGAAAAAAAATCAAGAATAAATAATGATCCGAATGGCGTACAGGGTGCAGTTCGTATTGCCCGCCCTTTTCCCAACAGGCATCATCCTGATTTTAAAAGAGCATCGGTGCTGAATACTTTATTCGGAGGATTTTTTGGCTCAAGACTTATGAGTAATATAAGAGAAGAAAAAGGATACACGTATGGCATACATAGCTTTCTTGAAAATCATATTCGTGAGAGTGCATGGGTTATCAGTACCGAAGCAGGAAAAGATGTTTGCGAGGCAACCATTGAAGAAGTATATAAAGAAATGAAAATATTGAGAGAAGAGTTAATTGATGATGAAGAATTGCTGTTGGTAAAAAATTATATCATGGGAGCCCATCTCGGTGATATTGATGGCCCGTTCCAGGTTATAGCAAGATGGAAGAGTTTAATCTTAAATGATCTTGATGAAACATATTTTTATGATTCAATGAGTACCATAAAAAATATTTCAGCAGAAGAACTAAAAGAGCTTGCAAATAAGTATTTGCAACCCGAAGAATTTTTTGAGTTGGTGGTAATTTGATTTAGCTTTCATAAAAAATGCTATGAAATTTCTTATTCGTCTGCTTATTACTGCTGCTGTAGCTTATGGTTTATCCATGATTTTAAGCCCGCACGTAATTATAGATTCTTACATAACTGCACTAATTTTTTCACTCGTACTTGCATTTCTGAATGCTATATTGAAACCGATTTTAATTCTTCTTACATTACCAATAACCATTCTCACATTGGGTATTTTTCTGCTGGTATTAAATGTATTAATGATTATGCTTGCGGATAAAATGGTAGAAGGAATTCACATCGAAGGATTTTTATGGGCATTTATATTTGGTCTTTTGTTGTCCCTTTTATCTTCAATGTTAACTAATCTTGAAAAGAAGATCTGATAATCATTCTTTCTGTCTTTTTTATTTACCATTGAATAGCTGAAATTTGTACTATGCAATTCCAGAGAAACGAACTTCCAGAAGGAACACTAATTGATCTTTATAAAAAGCTTCTTTATCCGCGGATGATTGAAGAGAAGATGCTTTTTTTATTACGCCAGGGAAAAATTTCAAAATGGTTTAGCGGCATCGGGCAGGAGGCAATATCTGTTGGTGTGACTTATGCTTTGCAGCCCGATGAATGGATAATGCCTTTGCATAGAAACCTTGGCGTGTTCACTGGTCGTAATATGCCCCTGCATATATTGATTGCACAATGGCAGGGCGCCGAAGAAGGCTACAGTAAAGGACGTGAGCGTAGTTTTCATTTTGGAAATAAGGAACATTATATCTGCGGAATGATTTCGCACCTGGGTCCGCAATTAGCCGTTGCAGATGGAGTAGCGCTTGCTGCCAAATTAAAAAAGGAAGAAAAAGTTTCCGTAGCATTTACCGGCGAAGGAGGAACAAGCGAAGGTGATTTTCATGAAGCTTTGAATGTTGCTGCCGTGTGGGATTTGCCGGTAATATTTATAATTGAAAATAACGGTTATGCCTTAAGTACGCCGATTAATGAACAATACCGTTGCAAGAATTTGGCGGACAAGGCTAAAGGTTATGGAATGGAGGGCGTGCAAATTGATGGCAATAATATTTTAACCGTTTATGAAACAATAAAGGGCGTTCGTGATTATTGTATCCAAAATCAAAAACCTTTTTTAATTGAATGCATGACCTTTAGAATGCGGGGTCATGAAGAGGCGAGCGGCGTGAAATATGTTCCCAAAGAAATGTTTGCGGAATGGATAGAAAAGGATCCCATAAAAAACTATGAACGTTTTCTACTGGAAGAAGAAATTGTGGATAACCTAACGCTTGCGCATATACGCGATGAATTAAAAGAAAGGATTGAAGAAGGATTAAAAGCAAGCCCGTTGTCTCATGAGGAAGAGTCCGGTATATCTGTTAATTCAGCAAATGAGTTAAAAGATGTTTATGCTCCCGTTCGAAAGGCAGAAAGGCTTATAGAAGTAGATGGTTATGTTTTTTCAAAAAAAGAAACCCGCTTTGTTGATGCGATAAAAGAAGGATTGCATCAATCAATGTTGAAGCATCCGAATCTTATTTTAATGGGACAGGATATTGCAGAATATGGCGGAGCCTTTAAAGTGACCGAAGGCTTTGTAAATGAGTTTGGAAAAGAAAGAGTTCGCAATACGCCATTATGTGAAAGCGCTATTGTTGGAACAGCCTTAGGCCTAAGCCTGGAAGGATTTAAAAGTGTAATGGAAATGCAGTTCGCAGATTTTGTTACCGTAGGGTTTAATCAAATCATAAATAACCTTGCGAAAATCCATTATCGATGGGGACAAAATGCGGACGTTGTAATCCGCATGCCAACAGGCGCTGGCGTAGGTGCAGGGCCTTTTCACAGCCAGAGCAATGAAGCGTGGTTTGTTCATACGCCTGGGTTAAAAGTTGTTTATCCGTCCACTCCTCATGATGCAAAAGGATTAATGATCGCTGCCATTAATGATCCCAATCCAGTCATGTTTTTTGAACACAAAGCGTTATACAGAAGTATGACTGGGGAGGTACCTGAAGAATATTATGAAGTAGAAATCGGGAAGGCACGACAAGTTCGTATAGGCTGGGACGTTAGTATAATTACTTATGGCATGGGGGTTATTTGGGCAACGGAATATGCAGATACGCATCCGGAAATTTCAATAGACATTCTTGACCTGAGAACATTGATGCCATTAGATTACAAGGCGATAAGAACCTCTGTAAACAATACAGGAAAAGCGCTGGTGCTTCATGAGGACACCTACACTGGTGGAATAGGCGGAGAAATTGCTGCATGGATTGCGCAAAATTGTTTTGAATTCCTGGATTCGCCTGTTATGCGCTGCGCATCGCTCGATACGCCGGTTCCATTTAATATTGAGCTTGAGAAAAATTTTCTTGCTAAATCAAGACTTGATGAAACGATTCAAAAACTGATTAATTATTAATGAAGAAGTTTACGCTAGAATAAGGCCGTTTAAATAAAACTGAATTTTTTTGAGCTCGATGGCTATATCTTTATGCATATACCGTTACTTGTGCAGCACATCGAGTTTTTTGATATCAATCATTTTGAAAATTATTATCACCGGGTAAAGCCATGCAAAGAGGTTGCACATTTCGTAGATTTTTTTTGGGAGACAAAATTTGAAAATTTGCTCAGGGAAAATCCGCAGGGATTTTCTGATGCATTATTCCCGAATATTGGCTATACTTATCTCATTAACCTCGGCACCCCATTTGTGATGCAGGTAGACGAAAAAAGTTTCGAAATGAAATCCGATGGATTTTTGCCGAGAAACAAATCCATTGAATGTTTTCATAGTAAGGATAACCACTTATTTGGAATTAAGTTTAAGGTGTCTCCTGTTATATTTGAAAAGAAAATAAATTTTTCTGAATACCGTGAATACATTTTCCCATTAAGCTATTTACTCGATCAGGCTATTATTACTAAAGTTAAAGTCGCAAAAGATTTCAATGAAAGAGTGTCTGTTTTAAACACGCATTTCAGGGATATACTTGAAAAACATCCTGTGTATTTGCGGCCTATTCACATTGTTACAGAAATATTAGAAGAGTGTAACGCCACCAATAATTTTATAACGCCCATTCAAACGTTTGCTGCAAAATATAATATTTCTACGCGTACGCTTCAACGTTATTTTGAAATAACTACCAGCATTAGCAGTAAACAGGCGCTGCAAATCTTACGTATCAGAAAGGCTACGCATCACCTTGCAACTTCACCGGCTGACTTCCATTTTTCATTATACGGATATTATGATAAAAGCCATTTTTATAAACATCTTAAAAAATTTTTGCAGAAAAAAACACTTCAAAATTTAAGGCCACATTTAAAATTATTGGAAGGATTACGTTAACTTTTATAAGAGTAAGCAATTATTAATTACCGGCCCTTTGCCTTTCTTCTTCCGATCCCGTGGTTCTTCTTCTTGCGCCTTGTACGGTACTCTTACCAAACCTATAGGTGAAAGTTACTGTGCCAACGCGGCTCTCACGGAAAGCATGCCAGCGCTCAATATATTTCCCGGGGTAAGTAATTACCGCTTTAGGCAGGTTGGTCCAGAAAACATCTGTAACATTAAAACGTAAAGTGCCTTTATTATTTAAAATTGTTTTTTGCACACCTGGGGAAAGCGCCCACTGTGGCCTGGCAACCATATAACCATCACGGCCACCCGAATTAAAGTTGACATTTAGTTCTGCAGTCCAACCTTTTTTAAAAGTGAAATTGTTATTTGTCTTGACGTTGGCGGCCGGTGCTCCCTTATTTAAAGCAGAACCGCCTAGGTTACCACGGAAATGATTATAGTAAAAATCTGCATTGTTAATCATATTCCACCACGAAGTGAGGTGAACGGGTGCTGAAACAGATAAACCTACATAATCAGAAGATTCAAGGTTAACTGGGATCTCAACTGTTATATTTGAATCAGCAAAATGACTATTGGGAAATACATCTTTAAATTTAGCAATAGCAATATTCATCACATCTTTTGTGCGGCTATAACTCAAGGCAAAATTGAAATTGTTCACGGTATAATTTAGTTCGTACGACCACGTGAACTGCGGTAATAAACCCGTGTTGCCAGTATTATAAGTGCTCACATCTATTAAAAATAAAAATGGATTTAATAAGCCATAATTTGGCCGGTCAATTCGCCTGCTAACGGAAACGCCTAAGGTTTGATCTTTATTTATTTTATAATTAAAAAAAGCACTGGGGAATAATTGAAAATAAGAGGAGTCAAAATGAATATCTCCTTTCTCCTGGTGTGTTTTAAGAATAGTTTGCTCCCCTCTTAACCCTAACTGAACATTAAATTTTTTATACTCCTTGCTAAAATTGACATATCCAGCATTATTAAATTCTTCATATAAAAAATGATTCGTTTTGGTGGTATCATTTTGCGGTGTACCGTTGCTTGCATCAAAAAACTTTGCATCATTGTCTGAAGATACGTCGCTGGTTTTAAAGCCGGCTTCCAGCTTTGCGCCGTTTTTAAAAGGATTTACATAGTCTGCTTTCGTAGTTTTAAGAGTAAGTTTTCCTTTTTGATTTCCTAACAATATGTAGGAAGGTTGCATCTTAGTTCCATCCAGGTTATAATAGTCTGTGGAGTTGTTGGTTAAAGCATTTGAATGATATACACCGTAATCTATATCTGCGGTAAGTTCCTTTCCGGTGCTATCAAAAGTGTGTTTGAAGTTGATGTTGCCTACCGTATTGTTATTTCCTGATGTGCTGTTTTCGTGAGTTTGAAACGTATATGAAGGATTTTTTTGATTATCGATAACCGTAGAATTATTTGTATTGAAGTTATGATAGTTGACAAAATTGCTGTTTACAACAAAACCAATAATTGTTTTTTTATCCATAAAAAAATCTGCGCCGAGCCTCGCTACATGAAAGTTTAAAGGAAATGTTGTGTAATTGTCTTTTTTATCTTCTCCGTCGAATACTCCGTGGGTATAAAAATTCCTATCAAGAATAAGGTGGTTTAATCCTTTGCGGTAAGCGTAATTATAGTTTCCAAATACATTCACTTTTTTATTGCGATAATTGAAATACATTCCTGCATTTGACTTTGGATAAACGCCCTGGCCATAGCCAGCGGTGATACTACCGTTAGCGCCTAAACGCTGATCCTTTTTCATGTGAATATCAATAATCCCTGAATTGCCTGCTGCATCATATTTTGCCGAAGGATTCGTAATTATATCAATGCGATCTATTGCGTCCGATGGAAGGCCGCGGAGATAATTCGCCAGGTCCGTACCTGACATTGGAGTTGTTTTTCCATCTATCATAATTATAACGCCCTGTTTACCTCTCAGGCTGATAACATCATTCTGATCAATATTTACGCCTGGAGAACGTTCCAGCACATCCATTGCTGAACTGCCGGTATTAATAATGCTGTTATCAACATTCACCACAATACGATCTGATAATTTTTGAATGAAAGGTTTTTTTGCTGCAATAACCACCTCTCTCATTTCAGCAGTTTTTTGATTTAATAAAATCGTTACCTCTTTTTTATTGCCTGGTGAAACATTGATGGGAGCGGAATACCCGGCAACATGATTTACCAACGTGGCTTTTATAAAATAAGAGCCAAAAGGGACAAGCTCAAATTCAGCAATGCCTTTATCATTTGTGATATCAAGTTTTATCAACGTTGAATCTTTGCTTTTAATTAGGGCGACCGTGGCATTTTCTATCGCGTTGTGTTTTTCATTTTTTATTGCAACGGTTATACTACCGCCATTGCCCGTTTGAGCATTAACTAAAGCACTTAAAACAATAAATATAGAAAACGCGATGACTGTTTTCATGTAAATAATTTGTTGCAAAATGTGCATAAAACAAATCATTACAAACGATAGAATTATCAAACTCAAAAGTTAACCGATGAGCGGGTTAATTGTAAAAAGAGGCTGTCGCAATTTTACACGGAGCGTATAGAACTATGTAATAAAATGACAAATTTTTCCGGATTTGTTTTTTGAATCTTTTACTTTGCATTCCATAATTTAAAAAACCTTATCTCTGATGAAATATAAAAAACTTTTTTTCGCGCTTTTCTTTTCTTTGTTAATCATTTACTCTTTTGGTCAGCAACAAACTACAGTTGCATCGTTATATAATCCAAAGGAAGTTTTTGCGCAAAACTTTTATAAAAATAAAGGAAATGAAATCCGTTCCGCGAATGGCGCACCCGGACCTAAGTATTGGCAAAACCGTGCAGATTATAACCTCCAGGCTGCGATAGACACCGTTAAGAACGAGCTTAGTTGTAATGAAACTATTCACTATACTAACAATAGCCCCGACTCTCTGCCATCACTATGGATTCAACTTGATCAAAATACTTACCGTGAAGATGCCCGCTCTAATTTTTATTCCGGACCCGGGGCAGAGCAACACACAAAAGGTTTCCAGTTTGAGAGTATAACGGTCACGTATAAGGGAAAATCATTTAATGCTGATTATATAATCACTGATACAAGAATGCAGATTCGTTTGCCACGGGCACTATCTTCTAAAAGTAAAATTGATATCAGCATAAAATATCATTACAGTATTTCGATTTTCGGAGGAAGAACGGATTACCTGATGACGAAAAACGGAAAAATTTATGAAATGGCACAATGGTATCCCCGCGCGTGTGTGTATGATAATCTGGAAGGCTGGAATACATTACCCTTTTTAGGCAGCGGCGAATTTTATTGTGAATATGGAGACTTTGATTACACGGTTACTGTTCCCAATGATATGATTGTAGCAGGAAGTGGTGAATTGCAAAATGAAAATGAAGTTCTTTCAGATCAACAAATACAAAGGCTTGCGGCAGCAAGAAAAAGTGATAAGACTGTAATGATAAGGACCGTTGGTGAAGTAAATCGGAGAACAGCGCATTATGTAAGCAACGGAACTAAAATGTGGCACTTTAAAATGTATAATTCGAGAGATGTGGCATTTGGTGCATCCAAAGCTTATGTATGGGATGCCGCCAGGGTTAATTTACCTGGAGGTAAAAAATCATTGGCAATGTCGGTATACCCGGTTGAAAGCGCCGGTGAAGACGCATGGGGAAGAGCTACCGAATATCTTAAAAAATCTATTGAATTTTTTTCCACTAATTATTTCGTGTATCCCTGGCCGGTAGCCGTTAATGAAGCGGGTACAGCCGGTGGTATGGAATACCCGGGAATTGTTTTTGATGGCTGGCGTGATAAAGCAGGAGAGTTATATTGGGTAACTGCGCACGAAATAGGCCACAACTGGTTTCCCATGATTGTAGGCAGCAATGAAAGAAGGTATGCTTTTATGGATGAGGGATTCAATACTTTTATAGATGTATATGCAGCAGATGATTTTAATAAAGGTGAGTATGCGCCCAAGCGGGATGGTGAGTATGCGCCGGGCAAGGGAAATCCTGCTGACGAAATTATTCCATATTTAAAAGATGCCGAAGCTCCAACTATGATGGCCCGGGCCGATGCTGTCATAGAAAAATATCGCCATCCCATTGAATATTTTAAGCCTGCATTTGGGTTGGTTTTACTTCGTGAAGTGATACTTGGGCATGACAGGTTTGATTATGCATTTAAAAAATATATTGAACATTGGGCTTTCAAACATCCTTCTCCTGATGATTTTTTCAGAACAATGAATAATGAAGGTGGAGAAGATCTTAACTGGTTCTGGAGGGAATGGTTTCAAAATAACTGGCAACTTGATTTAACGATTCAATCAGTTTCTTATAGAAATAATGATTATAAACGCGGGGCAGATATAACGATTGTCAATCTTCAAAAAATGGCTATGCCTTTTAATATTGAAATTGTTTTGAAAGATGGCAGCAAACAAAATTTGCAATTACCTGTTGAAACATGGCTGCAAAGCGCAGTGCATACGATTCATTTACCAACAACGCAGCCTTTACAATCTGTAACTATTGATCCTGCAGCTATGTTGCCGGATAGTAACAGGGGGAATAATTCCTGGGAATAGTAATAATTATCAGATAAAAAGTATGAACGATTCAAGGCAAATTGAAATACAACTTAGTAAAGCCAAATTAATGTTGATGCTTTTTGTTTGTTTTCTTTTTGCAGGGATAGGAGTAGCTTTCGTGATAAATCCATCAAAATATATGAGCTTTATTATGAGGAGTCCTACAATAATATTTATAGCTGGCCTTTTAGGTATTTTATTTTTTGGATTTATCGGCGTTTTTCTTTTCAAAAAGGTTTGGGATAAATCGCCCGGATTAATTATTTCTGAGGAAGGAATAACTGATAATTCGAGTGGCGTGAGCGCTGGTTTTATTCCCTGGACAGATATTATAGCTATTAAAGAAACCAAAGTTGTAAATCAAAAATTTATAAACATAGTTGTAAAAAACCCTCAAGTATATATTGATAGACAAAAAAGTGGATTTAAGAGAAAAGCCATGCAAGCCAATTACAATTTATACAGCACTACTCCGATTGGAATTTCGACGAATGGACTTAAATCAAATTATAAAGAGCTCAAGGCTTTACTCGAAAAAAAATTTTCAGAGGTTAATAACTCAAAGAATTATTAATTGCGATCCTGGTATGCAGGAGTAATCGGTATTTTGTATCCTTTATCTTTTATCAGTGATTTTATTTCTGTAATCGCTCTTTCCAATTGAGGATCTATTCCTTTTGCCATTAAGCCAAGATCTTCATCAACTAATATATCAGGATCAACACCATGTCCTTCTTTAAACCAGGTGCCATCGGGATTAAACATTCTGAAAGAAGGTGCTGTAACCACACCGCCATCTATAAGATCGGGAGTTCCACTGATTCCAATCAATCCACCCCATGTCCGGTTTCCAATTAAAGGACCCAATCCTGCTTTACGGAAATAATCGGGAAAAGCGTCGCCTCCGGAACCGCTCCATCCATTAATCAACATAACCTTTGGACCAAAGTTCGCGAAGGGTGGCCATGGATTACTTTTACCATCGCGTATTGCCCAATAGGCAAGCGGTTTGCGATTGAGCATTTCTATAAATCTATCAGGAATCTGGCCGCCGCTATTGAATCTTTCATCTATTACCAAAGCCTTTTTATCCCATTGTGCATTAAACTGCCTGATCAATTCATTCTGTCCGTCAATACCTGTACTTGGCACATAAATATAACCGACCTCCCCTGCGGTTTCTTCGTCTACCCTCTTACGGTTAGCTTCTACCCATGCCAGGTAACGCAATCTTCCTTCATCTTTCATAGCCTTTACAATCGCGGTTTTAGCGCCTTTCCACGAAGGAGAAGAATTATAAGTTAACTCTATTGTTTTATCCGCAAGTCCCTGGAAAACGGCGAAAGGTTCCTGGGCTGTTGTTAGTGGAACTCCGTTAACCGCGAGTAAATAACTTCCTTCGGGAATATTAACGCCGGGCATATCTAACGGGGATCTTTCTTCCGCATCCCACGCCGCTCCCTTAATAATTTTTTTAATCTTATAAAAATCTCCATCTGCTTCATAGTCCACTCCCAGGTAACCCATGTTCTGGTTATTTTCTTTTTCAAGATCGCCACCACCCTGGTAAGTATGCGAAGAATTAAGCTCACCAATCATTTCACCAATAATATAATTTAATTCTTCTCTTGAACCGGCACCTTCAAGCATTTTTGTATATCGCTCTTTTACCTGGTTCCAGTTTACCCCATGCATGTTTGGATCATAAAAATAATCCCGCTCAATGCGCCAGGCGTCGGTAAGAATTTGTTTCCATTCTTCCATTGGATTAACCAGCATCTGCATTTCAGCAATGCGAAGAGGCTTGTCAAATTTTTGTGATTCTTCAGGCTTAATTATTGCATAAGATTCACCCTGGTGAACCAGTAATTTTAACCGGTCTGCAGACATTTTATAATTATCAACATTATCCAGAATCGTTTTTTCTTCTTTCTTATCTATATCATAAATTTTTAAAGAAGGCTTTCCTTTATCTTCATCTCTTGGCGGAGATTTAATATAAATGATTTTATTTTTTACAGAACCGGGTTTAGAATAATTACCAGCAGGCAACGGAAGAATTTCAAGCCTTGATTCTATTCCATCAAAATCGATATTTACTGCATTTACTTTTACTCTTATTTTTTGAACGGTATCTGTTGCGCTTTTAAATTTGCGTTTTACTTCAACAACTTTAGTTATAGGTTCTGACGCGATTATTTTTACAGTATCATTCTTTGGAAAAAGAATAGACGGAGTTTTTTTCTGTAAGGTAATAACAGCAAGTTGTGTTGAGTTTGAATAAATAAATGAATTATCTATATCACTATAATTTGGCGAAAAAGATTCGTTTGTAAGCAGGTAAATATATTTTCCTTCGCTATCAAAAACAGGATCGGCGCAGCTATAAAAACCTGTGGTAACCTGGTGAAGATTCTTAATTTTATAATCGAAAACAAAAACAGCACTGTGATTATTATCAAGGTCGTGGCTGAAGGTGAGGTATCGTCCATCAGGCGACCAACTGCATGAAAAATTTTCTAAAGCATCATGAAAGTAATGTATTGCATGATCGACCGTTACGGTTTTATTTGTTTCAATATCATATATCTGAATTTTCATGGCTTTATCAATAAAAGCCAATTTCTTACTATCTGGCGACCAAAAAAGGTTGTAACGAAAACCTGCTCCATAACTTGTAAGCTTGAGTGGCCTGTTCTCGGTCGATGGAGTAATCCATAATTCATATTCTCCGGATTGATCGCTCCAGTAAGCAATGTTTTTTCCGTCGGGAGACCATGCGGGATAACGCTCAGCCCTACCCGAAGTTCTTGTAATGTCTTCTACAAATCCATTTTCAGCAGGCAATGAAAAAATATCACCTCTTGCTTCCATTAAAACACGATTGCCATCAGGGCTTATGTCGGCGTGCTGAATATACTTATCAACTTTTTCAATTTTAGATTTCAATAAAGTCTTATCGCTTATCAATGAAACTTTTATTTCATTTGTTTTACCGGATGAAAAATTATACAGATATAAATTTCCTCCTTCTTCAAAAACAATTTCATCAGGGCCTGCAGAAGGGAAATGAATATCATAATCCTTGAAATGAGTAAGTTGTTGGGCAACTTTAGTTTTTGTATCATATTTCCATAAATTCATTCTTACTTCCGGTCCACGATCGGTAAGAAAATAAATTTCATCATTATGCCACATAGGAAATTCATTGCCAGCCTCCGTATCAAGAGCAGTAATATTTTCCGATGTATTATTAGTAAGATTGAAAATATGAATATCGGCTTTCCATCCGCCGCGGTATCTTTTCCAGTTACGAAATGCCTGTGTGCGGAATGTAACGGCCAGTTCTTTTCCGTCAGGAGAATAGGAGGCGAACTCTCCATAAGCCAAGGGAAGTTTTAGTGCGGGTCCGCCTGTAGGCGCAATGGTGTATAATTGATTAAACCTGTCGCGGCCACTTTCTCTTCCCGATGCAAAGAGAACTTTCTTTCCATCAGGTTGCCAGCCAACAACACGATCAGGATAACCATGTGAAGTAAGCCTTACAGGAATTCCGCCGTTAGTTGGAATAACATACACATCTTTGTTGCCGTCATAATTTCCGGTAAAGGCAATACTTTTTCCATCAGGAGAAAATTTTGGGAAACTTTCTACTCCGGTTGGTGAACTTAATTTTACTGCTTCGCCGCCTTGCTTGGGCATTATCCATAAATCGTTTGCATAAGTAAAAACAATTTGTGTTTTTGAAACGTCAGGATATCGGTATAAACCAGCATCGGTTTGCGCAAATAGAGATGTAAAAAGCAATTGAGCGTATAAAAGCAATAATAGATTCTTCATGAGATCATTTTAATATTTAAAATTTGCAGGAGTCTTTTGAGGCTAAACGCAGTTGTTCAGAAATTGAGAGTAAAGTAGTAAAAAATTTATTATGCAAAAGAAGTTTAGGGATGTGTGGTGGTACAGTCGCTTAATAAATTTGCAAAAGAGGTTTATGAATTGATGAATAGTTCCAATTTTTGAGTCACTTAGTTTTTTGGACCCAAACAGAAACGCCGCCGGCGGGTGCAAAAAATTCGCCCCAACCATCTTTATTGATTTTGACTTTTGCTTTATTTTTTCCCATCATATCAATAAATGTTTTTCCTGCATAACGCTTCCCCATTTCCATAGTTTTATTTCCGTTGTCGCCATTAGAAATTACAACGGCGCATCCACGATGTTCATCATCACCTTCCCTTGTCCAGCCTATGCAATTGGCATGGTCGAAATAGTCTCTTTGTGTTCCATAGGCATGTTCACGCCTTGCCTGTAATAGTTTTTCAATGTTCTCAACTCCCGGCATCCAGATGTCATATTCATTGCCATCTTTTCCATAATCTTTGTAATTGGCTCCAAATAAATCAGGGTAAAACACGCATGGATAACCTTCATCCCGCAGCAGCGTTAATGCATAAGCGATAGGCTTGAACCAAGGTTCCACCGGCGCTTCAAGAGCTTGTAAAGGTTGCGTGTCGTGGTTACTTATAACGGTTACTGCTTTGTCCGGCATAATTTTCACCAGAGTGTCATCAAAGATTGTCCGCATGTCAAAATCATTCCCCATATTGGAGGCATTATGAAAATTATGATGCAACGAAGAATCAAAAACGCTCATTCTTCCATGGGTTGCTTCAATATATTTTACCAACAGAGGTAAATGTCCCGGAGCCCAATATTCACCCACTGCAAAAATTTCTTTGCCAGTGCTTTGTCGTAAATTATCTAACCATTCGTTGTAAAAAGACGCAGGAATATGTTTAACCGCATCCAGCCGAACGCCATCAAATTGTGCCTGTTCGAAATACCATTTTCCCCAGCGATGTAGTTCTTCCCTAACGGCGGGATTTCGAAAGTCAATATCGTTATACATGAGGTAATCGTAGTTGCCTTTTTCATCGCCAATCATTTCCTGCCAGCTATCTCCATTGCCGTTTAGTATTCTGAAAACGCCGTCTTCACTGAGGTTGGAAGCATAATCAACCCCGGTGAAACACATGTAATTCCATTCAAAGTCTGAATACTTTTTTTGTCTTCCCGGGAAAGTAAATTTTGTAAAACCTTCTATTTCGAATGGTTCTGAAATGATTTCATTACGGTTATCAGGATTTACTTTTACTACCTGAATTTTTTCAATTTCATCACCTCCGGCTTTGTGGTTTAAAACAATATCCACTATTGCCTGCATTCCTGTAGCACGTATAGCTTCCAATGCTTCAATGTATTCCTGTTTGGTTCCATATTTAGTTCTAACCGATCCTTTCTGATCGAATTCACCTAAATCGTATAAATCATAAATATCATAGCCAGTGCTGTGTCCGCCAGTTGAGGCCTTGCAGGCAGGCGGTAACCAAATAGCTGTGAAACCAAGCTCTTTAAGGCGGGGTGCATCATTTTTTATTTGTTTCCACAAGGTTCCATCCGCCGGGAGGTACCAGTGAAAATATTGTAACATCGTTCCTTTTAACATGCTGCTTTTTTTTGGATAAATACAGGAATAACATTTAAAAACCAGGTTTGTTTAATGCTTAAATTCTCACATCTTTAAGTACCGGATATTGAAATTTTTTTCAAAGGTGTTCAAAAAAGTTGCGTTTACATTGGTACGTTAGTTTGGAATAAAATAATTTTTTGCTTGTTAATTAATTACTTTCTTCATTCTCTTCGAGTAGCCTTATAAAATTACCGCCAAGGATTTTAAAAACATCTTTCCTGCTATAACCTCTTTTCAGCAGTGCTTTAGTTATTTGTGGGTAGCCTGTAATATCTTCCAACTGCTGCGGGGTACTATTGTTTACCCCATCAAAATCTGAACCCAGGCCCACATGATCCACACCAATTAGTTTTACGATATAATCGATATGGTCTATTATTAACGACAATGGCGGCCTCACATTAAAATATTCGTCTTTATATTTTGTATTTAAAATATCGAAGACCATGCCTTTGTCTTTATCGGGATAAATTTTAAGTAAAGAATCTTTTTCATTTTTATGTTTTGACAAAAAAACCATTTCGCGTTTTATGTAATTGCTGTCGAGAAATGCATTATAAAAATTTATATCAATTATCCCGCCATTTTTCCCCACTGCCTTTATCTGGTCATCTTTAAGGTTTCTGAATACAGGACAGATAGTGTATGCGCAACTGTGAGAGACCAATACAGGTTTTGATGTGGTTGCTATAGCATCCCAAAAAGTTTTTTCACCAACGTGAGAGAGGTCGACCAACATCCCCAATTCATTCATATGATGAATTATTTCTTTTCCAAAATCATTTAATCCTTTTGGCTGGTGTAATAAAGAATCATCAGTTTCTTCTTCAGCCGAAGTTGCCCATGGAGTCGAGTTGTTCCATGTAAGCGTCATATATCTAACGCCCATATTATAAAGGGTATCCAAATTACTTATGTCATTTTCTATCATGTGACCGCCCTCTACTCCTATCATTGCCGCGAGCTTTTTTTGTTTAACCGCTTTTAATAAGTCTGTCGAATTTTTTACCAGGGCAATTTTGCCGGGATGCCGTTGTATCGTCGCGTATAAAGTATCTATCTGCGTTTTTGCATAGTTATAAGGATGTTCTTTTTTCCCATCACACCAAATTGAAAATACCTGCACGTCCACGCCGCCTTCGGCAAAGCGCTGTAGATCCGATTGGGTTTTACCTTTCAGATTATCATCAAACCTTACATTTTTTTCGAAACATTGCGTGAGCAAATCATTATGTGTATCAACAAGAATTGCACGCCTATGAATTTTTTTATAAGATTGAGCATTCACTACATGCATTGAAAACATGGAAAAAGAAAATGTGATAAAAAAGAGATAAGATTTCATAAAAAACTATTCATGTAAATACGTGTAAATAATAGAGAGTTCTTCAGCTTACTAAAGATAAAGACCAATGAAAGAATTTTGTGAAATACTTATTGAATTCCTTCTTCTTTTTTAAAAGCGTATGATGTATTTAAAATGTATTGATAAAACTCTGCCAAAGTGCTGGATACTACGAATTGGTAAGAAGGCATATATAATTTCATGTAGCGGGTAAGCGTATCCCCGCTTAAACCCGTAATTCTGTGCACAACTTTTGGGCTGAACCGGTAATTTACATATCGGTCCTGCTCATCCTCAACCAATCTTCTTTGAAACGCAAGATTTTCTTTTCTTCTTCTCACGCTAAACATACCGATCAGAGCATCTAGATCTAAGCCAGCTGCACCTCCAGGCTCAAAGGATGATTGTATACCGGGCTTTTCGTAATTAAAAATTTTTGAATACTCCATTCGGTTTTCTGTCGAGTCACGATGGTAAGTGTTTGAAAAGACGGTTACTCCTCTGAGTAATTTATATTTTGCGTTTATTCTTACCCGTAAGGAGATATCAAAAGAAGTATAATCAGTAATGGATTTTACTGGAAACTTTAACGTAGATTTTCCCCTGAAGAAAAAACTTATTGAATCGCTTTCTGGTACATTTATATGATAAGCACCTAAAGAATCGGTAATGACTTCGGAACCTGAAGTGCTGGTAACAACTACATTGGGAACTCCATAAAGTTTTGTAGAGTCGTAAACAGTTCCGGAGATTCTAACCTGCCCAAAAGACTTGGAAAGTTGCAGCGACAGTAATAAAAATACAACGGGTAAAAGCCTGCTTAGTATAATTTTTTTCAAATTTTTTTATAATTCGTAATATTACATTATTGCCTTTATCAAATTACCTGGTGATATTTATTTTAACGCTGCTTTTTGAAACTTGCATTTTAAAAAGCAGGCCGGGCTTTAAAAAACTCTTATTCGCCGGCTTCCAATAATTTCTCAATTTGTTTTGCATAAAATCTATGCTCAAGCTCGTGTATTTTTTTGGAAAGGCTTTCAACCGTATCATTCTCATCAACCGGACAAGTACTTTGAAAAATAATTTTTCCATGATCGTACTTTTCATCTACGAAGTGGATGGTAATCCCGCTTTGTTTTTCTTTTGCTGCTAGCACAGCCGCATGTACAGCACTTCCGTACATTCCTTTGCCTCCATAATCCGGTAGTAATGCCGGGTGAATATTTATAATTCTATTTTCAAAAGCTTCAGTTAATACTGGTGGAATTTTCCATAAAAAGCCAGCGAGTACAATAAAATCTATGTGTTGTTTTTTTAATTCCGAAACATATCCTGTAAGGCGAAACCATTGTTTTTCTATAAGTAACACTGGCATGTTTTCATTTGCTGCAATTTTTAAAACGCCGGCGCCGGCTTTGTTGCAAACAATTAAGCTGATTTTTATTTTCTCCGAATATTTAAAATGGTCTATAATTTTTTGTGCATTGCTACCCGTTCCGGAGGCAAAAATGGCAACATGTTTTATTTCTTGTTTCATTTATTAACTGGGCTGCATTTTTTAGGTTGAATTAATTGATAGCATTTATATAAACTCATCACGAAGAATTACTAAGTATTCGCCACGCGTTATAATTTTATTTATAAAAGCTTACTATCATCAAAGATGCATTTTTTTTGATTTTAATTGCTCTACAGATTTTAAAAAATCTCGCAGTTTTATTTAATTAATTTATGTGACATTTCTTTTACAATAATTTTAATGATCTTCTACAATGCAGGCTGGGTAAGGCTAAAAAAAAATTAAAAATGTTAACACTTTGTCAACATCCTGCCTTATTTTTGCACCCAATAGAAATTATTCCATTATCAAGATAGGTACTAAGTGTATGAACCAACTCACCAGGCTTTTTCTTAAAATAACCGCGATACTTTTATTTCTTACTTTAATTTCTTCCAGGGAATTGTTGTTTGCAGCAGATGGAGAGACCCTTTTTAAAGCAAACTGTGCAAGTTGCCACAAGCCTCTTGAAGCTTATGTAGGTCCGGCACTTAAAGGTGCAAGGCAAAGAGAACCATCAAAAGATTGGGTATATAAATGGGTTCCCAATACAACAGTAATGGTAAATACCGATCCGTATGCCATGAAGTTAAAATCTCAATTTGGAAATGTAGTAATGACTTCGTTTCCGGATTTGAAAAAAGAAGAAATTGATGCAATACTTGATTGGGCGGACAAATATACCAAGCCAGGGGGAACGCCTGAAGGTCCAGTAACTGAACCACAATCTGATAATTCAATTTTATATGGTCTGCTTACGCTGATACTAGCTGTAATAGGTTTTGTTCTTTTGCAGGTAAACAGCAATCTTAAAAAACTAACTGATGAAAAAGACGGATTAAAATCTCCTACACCTGTTCCCTTTTATCGTAATAAAGCTTATTTGTTATTGGCAATAATTGTTCTCTTTTTATTTGGAGGATATTTTTTAGTTGAAGGTGCCATGGGCTTGGGCAGAATGAAAGGATATCAACCTGTTCAGCCAATTTATTATTCACATAAAGTGCATGCCGGCGACAACCAAATCAGCTGCTTATATTGCCATGGTAATGCCCAGGATAGTAAGCACGCAACCGTGCCGGCAGTTAACGTTTGTATGAATTGCCATATGGCGGTAAAAAGCTACGGTGGCAAGCCATTAGTGAAAGAAGATGGAACTGCGGTAAATGCAAATGGCGAGATTGAAAAATTATACCAATATGCCGGTTGGAATCCTTCTACAAAAACTTATGACAAACCAGGCAAGCCTATTGAGTGGGTAAAAATTCATAACCTTCCTGATTTTGTTTATTTCAATCATTCACAACACGTAAAAGTAGGCCGTGTACAATGCCAGACCTGCCATGGCGAAATTCAAAAAATGGATGAAGTAAAACAATTTGCCGACCTCAGCATGGGCTGGTGTGTCAACTGTCACCGCTCTACCAACGTACAGTTTAATGATGCACAGGGGCATGGTAATAAATTTTATAGCATTTACGAAAAATTTCACGAGGATATTAAAAATAATAAATACGATAGTGTAACGGTTGAAAAGATCGGCGGGACCGAATGTATGAAATGCCACTATTAATATAACCGCTGTTAAAAATAGATGCAAAGTGCATAATAAAGCCTTTTAAATTTTTGGATTTTAGAATTTTCAAATAGAAATAAATGAGTGATAAAAAGTATTGGCAAAATTTTGAGGAGCTTAATCAAAACGAAGCTGAGCAAAAGAAGTTGAAAAAAGAATTTAAAGAAGAGCTTCCTTTTGAAGATTTATCTAACGAGAATATTTTTAATGCCAAAACTCCACGTAGAGATTTTTTGAAATACATGGGGTTTAGCACCGCTGCAGCAGCCCTTGCTGCAAGTTGTGAAATGCCCGTTCGAAAAGTGATTCCTTTTTTGCACAAGCCGGATGATATGATCCCGGGTATTTCAAATTATTACGCATCAACGTATATAAACGATGGAGATGCTGTTCCGGTTGTGGTTAAACAAAGAGAAGGCAGGCCAATTAAAATAGAAGGAAATGATCTTTCATCACTTACTAATGGCGGAACCTCGGCACAATGCCAATCGTCAGTACTAGATTTATACGACACAACGCGCCTTCGCTATCCGCAGGCAAATGGGAAAGAAGCTACGTTTGAAGCAATAGATAAAATGTTAGCTGCAGGATTGACGGCTAATGCCGGAAAGCCGGTTGTACTATTAACCTCATCAATTACTTCACCCTCCACCAAGCAAATTATTTCAGAATTTCTTGCAAAATATCCAGGGAGTCGCCATGTTCAATACGATGCTGTTTCTTACAGCGGGATGATATTGGCGAACGAGGCATCTTATGGTAAAAAAGCAATTCCTGCTTATCATTTTGAAAATGCAAAAGTAATTGTGAGTCTCGGTGCCGATTTCTTAACGACCTGGCTAAGTCCGGTAGTTTTTGCAAATCAGTATGCTCAGAATCGCAGAATAGATGAAGAGAAACCTTCGATGAGTAAGCATTTCCAGTTTGAGAGTCATTATAGCATTACCGGGGCAAATGCGGATGAGCGCTATTTACATAAGCCATCTGAAACAGGTGCAGTTGCACTCGCGCTTCTAGGTGCACTAGGTGGCGGAACTTCTTCTAATATTTCGGGGAAAGTTGCTGAAGGAATTAAAAAGGCTGCGGCGGAACTTTCTGCCAACAAAGGAGCCGCTCTTGTGGTTTGTGGAAGTAACGACCCCAATATTCAAATAATTGTAAACGCAATAAATGAAGCCATAGGTGCGGGTGGTAAAACGATTGACTGGAACACCCCCGTTAACTATCGCCAGGGCATAGACGCAGATGTGCTTGCACTTACTAACGATCTTAACGCAGGAAATGTAGGTGCGCTTTTAGTTTATGGCGCTAACCCAGCCTATAGCTTTTTTGCGGCAGATAAATTTATTGCTGGGGTAAAAAAATGCCCATTCACAGTTTCTTACAGCGAAAAAATGGATGAAACAACAGAACTGTGCAAATATATTGTTCCGTCTCATCACTGGCTGGAATGCTGGGGAGATGCAGAAATGCAAACAGGTTACGTAAGTGTAATTCAACCTATTATTCATCCATTATTTAAGACCCGCCAGTTTGAAAGCTCTCTTTTGAAACTTACGGGCAATGCAAATGATTACGAAGCTTATTTTAGAAATTATTGGATTACTAAATTAGGTAGCGTTGAGAATTTTGAAAAGTTTTTACAAGATGGGGTAATTGAAAATTCACAACTTAAAACACAATCAGCCTTCGTTAATGTTTCTGATTTAACTTCAGCAACTGCTGGTGTAACTTCTGCAGAAGAAGCTGATTCTGCTTCTCAAAAAATAAATCCTGCTGTGCCACTTCCGGTAATGTCAGGAGCCACATTTTCCGGCAACGTGGCCGATGCTGCATCGAAAATTAGCAGCATTAAAGGAGGAGAAACTGAAATGGTTTTATATCAAAAGGTATCTATAGGAACAGGCAGCCGTGCAAATAATGCGTGGCTACAGGAAGTAAGTGACCCTATTTCGAAAGCCACCTGGGATAATTACGCAATGATATCCCCTCAAATGGGAAAGTCTCTGTTTGGTGTAGATATTTTTAACCGGAATGATATGGACAAATATGAAGTCCACATTCAAAAGCCCATTATTAAAGTTACAGTTAATGGAAAAACAATAGAAATTCCGATCCTTATAATGCCTGGAATTCATCCCAATGTAATTGCAATGGCTGTAGGATACGGAAGACAAAGTATTAATAAAGATAAAACGGCTGAATACATCGGGCCTGCTGCAAATGGTGTAGGAGTTAATGTATATCCGCTTGCTTATTATAATGGCACAACTGTTATTTATTCAGCCCCGGTGACTATTGAAAACACCGGTGATACTTATCCAATCGCTCAAACCCAGGTTCACCAAATTACTGAAGGAAGGCCCGTGGTAAGAGAAACAACTCTTGCAAATTTTATTGCAAGGCCCGGCGAAGTGCAGGAAGAAAGGGAAAAGGAGTTAAAAAAGTTCGGTGAAAGTTTTGAGCGTGATGGCACACTCTATCCTGTAATTGATAAGCCCGGAATTAAATGGGGGATGAGTATTGATCTTAATACTTGTATTGGGTGCTCTGCATGTACGGTTGCGTGCGTTGCCGAAAATAATATTTCCACCGTAGGTAAATATGAAGTATCAAGATTTCATGACATGCAGTGGATTCGCATTGATAGGTATTTTACAGGGGATCCGCAAAATCCTGACATCGTTTTTCAACCAATGACATGCCAGCAGTGCGACAATGCCCCTTGCGAGAATGTTTGCCCCGTATCTGCAACTAACCATAGCAGCGAGGGAATTAATCAAATGGTATATAACAGGTGTATTGGAACCAAATATTGCGCAAACAACTGCCCTTATAAAGTTCGTCGTTTCAATTGGGCAGATTATAACGGAGCAGATAGTTTCCCTGATAACCAAAGAGGAATTATTTCTGATGCTACAACTGAGCTAAATGCAGATTTGGAAAGAATGGTACTCAATCCTGATGTAACCGTACGTTCAAGAGGGGTAATGGAAAAATGTAGTTTTTGTGTACAACGCTGCCAGGAAGGCAAATTAAATGCTAAAAAAGAAGACAGGCCACTTAAAGATATGGAAGTTAAAACTGCGTGTATGCAGGCGTGCCCAACACACGCAATTGTGTTTGGAAATGTAAATGATAAGGATAGTCAAATTTCGAAATTAAGAGCCAGGGCACAAAATGAAAGAAAATTTTATGTGCTTGAGGAGTTACACACATTACCTAATGTTAACTACCTGGAAAAAATTAGAAATACGGATAGAAGAGTTGGGAGTTTTGTTGAAAAAGAAAGCTAATTATTATACAACGGATCGATAAATTAATAGAATACAGCATTCAAACTGTAGCAAAAGCTAAAATAGAATATGTCATTATTAAAATACGAATCCCAATTGAGGGAACCTTTGGTAGATGGAGATAAAGATTATCACCAGGTAACGGAAGATATCATTGGACCAATTGAAGCGAAGCCCGGCCGGCTTTGGTACATTGGGCTTTCTATTGCATTATGTCTTTTGCTTTTTGGGGTCTATTCTGTTTACCGGGAAGTAGTTTATGGTATTGGCCAATGGAATCTGAATCATACCATAGGATGGGGCTGGGATATCACCAACTTTGTATGGTGGATTGGTATCGGTCATGCGGGTACTTTAATTTCTGCAATTCTTCTATTGTTCAGGCAAGGTTGGAGAACCGGTGTGAACAGGGCTGCAGAAGCGATGACAATTTTTGCTGTTATGTGTGCGGGACAATTCCCGATATTTCACATGGGCCGGGTATGGGTTGGCTTTTATGTAATGCCTTATCCCAACAGTCGCGGACCTCTTTGGCCAAATTTTAATTCAGCGTTATTGTGGGACGTATTTGCGGTATCCACTTACTTTACCGTTTCATTGTTGTTTTGGTATTCGGGTTTGTTGCCAGATTTAGCGACGGTGCGTGACAGGGCTAAAACCAAATTTAGAAAAATGTTTTATGGGCTGGCTTCTTTTGGGTGGACTGGAAGTACCAAGCACTGGCAGCGTCATGAAAGTCTTTCGCTTGTTTTAGCGGGTTTAGCCACACCCCTTGTATTATCAGTACATACGATAGTATCCATGGACTTCGCCACCTCGGTAATTCCTGGCTGGCATACAACAATATTTCCTCCTTATTTTGTTGCGGGCGCAATTTTTTCAGGATTTGCAATGGTGCAATCACTATTAATTATTACCCGCAAAGTTTTACACTTGGAAGATTATATAACGGTAGGGCATATTGAAGCCATGAATAAAGTAATTGTTCTTACAGGCTCTATTGTTGGTATCGCCTATTTAAGTGAATTGTTTATTGCGTGGTATAGCCAAAATCCATATGAATGGTGGGCTTTTCGGCAAAACCGGGTAAATATTTTCAGCCCGTATGGCTGGGCATATTATGGAATGATGTTTTGTAATGTTGTATCACCTCAATTATTTTGGTCAAGGAAATTACGGAGAAATATAACTTTTACTTTCTTCATGGCGGTATTGGTAAATGTGGGAATGTGGTTTGAAAGGTTTGTAATTATAGTAACTTCAATTTACAGGGATTTTCTTCCTTCATCATGGAGTACTTATTATAGCCCTAGCATTTGGGAAGTTGGATTTTATCTTGGTACGTTCGGGCTGTTCTTTACGTGTTATTTTCTTTTTGCTAAATATTTTCCTGTAATTGCCGTTGCGGAAATTAAAGCGATTTTAAAAACCAGTGGAGAAAATTATAAAGTGAAAATGACACCAACCGAAAAAATGGATGCTGAAAAATTCTATATTGAAGAAGTAGAGCATGCGCATTAATAATACTTTTTTAAACTGAAGAAAAAATATTTGTGAAAAAGATTCTAATAAATAACACTTTAAATTATCCTTCTAAAGGAGAAATTTGGGAGGCATTAGTATGAGAAAAAAATTTGTAGTAGGTTGTTTCGATGATGAAAAAGTTCTATTTCCTGCAGTTAAGAATGTACGGAGAGCTGGCTATAAAATACACGACGTTTATACTCCATTTCCTGTTCATGGGCTTGATCATGCCATGGGATTGAGAGAAACAAGTTTGCATACTGTAGGTTTCATTTTTGGATTGACCGGAACAAGTATTGCAATTGGAGGAATGGGATGGATATTTACTACAGATTGGCCCTTGAATATTGGCGGTAAACCTCATTTTCCATTACCGGCATTCATTCCAATTACCTTTGAACTTACCGTATTACTTTCTGCAATAAGCATGGTATATACTTTTTGCTGGCTTTGCAAAATGATGCCCGGTGTTAAGAAACATCACTTTCATCCCAGGGCAACTGATGATCTTTTTGTGATGGTAATTGAATGTACTGCAAAAACGAATGAAACCGAAGTACAAAGTTTTTTGCAAAATAACGGCGCTATTGAAATAAATGTTCAGGAAGCCGAAGATGGATGGTGGTTTGGTCGTTATGATAAAGAGCAAAAACTATACAGAACCGAAGAAGTTGGATATTAATGGATTTGTAAAAGAATGCAGAGCAGAAGTTTTTGGAAGTATAAATTAAAATTGATTGGATATTATTTTTGAAGTATGAAAAAAATAAAAATTCTTATTGCTTTTTCTTTGATAGCAACATTAGTAATAATGTTTGAAAGCTGCGATAGCAAACGCGAACCGGGAAAAATATATATGCCGGATATGACTTACAGCCGAGCCTATGAAGCCTATGCACCTAATAGCCTAAAAGCGGAGAATATTAATTATATTCCGTATCCTGTTGAAGGTACCATAAGAAGGGGAGATTTATTTCCCTTTACGCTCCCTAAAGACTCGACAGGTTATGCAATGAGTAAAGATGTTAAAGACCCTCTGCCACCTCTTGATTCCGTACAAATGGGCGAAGCGCAAAGACTATTTAATATTAATTGTGCCATTTGCCATGGTCCTAAATTAGATGCGCAAGGTCCGTTGGCTACCGGGGGGAAAGTACCCGCGGTTGCAAATTTAACATTGAAACAATATGTCGACATGCCTGTAGGAACAATGTTTTACTCGGTAACTTATGGGAAAAATAATATGGGAAGTTATGCCTCTCAATTAACCCGCGAGCAAAGATGGATGGTTATACAATATGTGAAATCACAACAGTTGAAAGGTAGTGAGTCTACAGATTCAACCAAAACGACAAGTGGAACAGTAAAGGATTCCCTAGCTGTAAAAAAATAAGTTTAATTCTAAAAATAATTTTTTAATGAACAATCAGTATGTAACACCGGCAATATATAAGAAGTTTTCAGTCGGATTTATGATTGCAGGATTGCTTACTTTAATTTTGGGAGTTATCTTTCTAAATCCCGGCGCCGGTTCAAACGGGGACAATTTAAATAGCACACGATTTTGGGCCGTACTGCTTCAAAACGGCTTGTTTTGGCTATTCCTGGTAAACACAGCAACCTTTTTTATGGTAATTTGTATACTTGCAATGTCAGGCTGGCAAGTAGCATTTCGGAGGGTAACGGAGGCTATATCTTCAGTAGTACCGCTAATGTCTATTCTTACATTATTAATTTTGTTTTGTATCGTGTTTGGTCATCGCGGCGATATTTATCCTTGGGTGAATAAAGACCTCGTAAGCCACGACGAAGTAATCAAGGGGAAGTCAGGTTTTTTAAATCCTGGATTTTATTCTATCGCATCACTTTTATTTATAGGTATATGGTCATTGATCAGTAAGAAACTAAGAGATTTTAGCAAAGAAAGTGATAGCATCGGTACCATGGATTATGAAAAAGGTAAAAAATGGGTAAATAGAAATTTCTTTTGGGCAGCCGTTTATATTGTATCCTTTGGCCTATCGGTTGGTTCTACACTACCATGGCTTTGGATAATGAGTATCGACGCACATTGGTTTAGCACAATGTTTAGCTGGTATACATTTGGAAGTACCTTTGTTTCCGGCATGGCGCTTATTACAATATTTGTAATTTATTTTAAAAATCAAGGGCAGCTTCAGTTTGTAACTCAGGAACATTTGCAGGATCTCGGTAAATATATATTTGCTTTTTCTATTTTATGGACTTACCTCTGGTTCGATCAGTTTATGCTTATCTGGTATGGAAACATACCGGAAGAAACGATCTATTTTAAATCCAGGCTGCAGGGAACTTATGAAGGACTTTTTTATTTAAATCTCGTTTTAAACTTTTTATGCCCCTTCCTGATATTTATGAAGAGGGCACCCAAAAGGAATTATACTGTTGTCACGTTTATGTGTATACTTATTATTTTTGGGCATTGGATAGATTTTTACCTTATGATTATGCCAGGAACGGTAAAAAATAATCCTCACTTAAGCTGGTTTGAGTTTGGAATTCCTTTGGGTTTCATAGGTTTTATTATGTGGGGAGTAAGTCGTTTTGCATCAAAGATGCCAATGACGCCTGTCAATCACCCATTTCTTAAAGAAAGTATTGTTCATCATACGTAAGAAAAGGAATATTTCAAACGGGGTTTATTTTAAATTAGAACAAAAGACATAAGAATAAATTTAGGGAAATTATAAAATACATCAAAAGTACCTTTGCGCCGTCCTCTATTTAAGGGCAGCATTGGGGAAAATTAAGAAACATGACTGACTTTTTTTTGATAGCGATCATTGTGCTGATATTCCTGGTTATTTTCCAGATATCAAAAGCCAGTGAATATGTAAGCATTTTAAAGGGTGAAGAAAAATCCAGGAAGCAGAATAATAAAATAAATGGATTTTTTATGATCGCCTTTCTAATTGCAGGTCTTATAGGCGTGTGGTATTGTAATAAGTTGTATTATCCTAAGACTTTATTTACTCAGGGAGCTGCCTCTGTAGAAGGGAAAAGTATAGATACTATGTTATGGATTACCATTGTGGTAACAGGAACGGTGTTTTTTATAACTCAAATATTATTGTTTTGGTTTTCTTTTAAATACCAGGAAAGCGACAAAAGAAAACCATTATATTTTACGCACAGTAATAAATTAGAATTAATATGGACGGGAATACCGGCAATAGTATTAACAGTGTTAGTTGTCTTTGGGTTGAAGTACTGGTTTAAGTTTACATCCGATGCACCAAAAACGGCGCAGTTAGTTGAAATAACAGGTCATCAGTTTGGATGGGAAATTCGATACCCTGGAAAGGATGGAGTACTGGGAAGAAAAAATTATAAACTTACAAATCCTGCAAAGGCAAATCCATTAGGCGTTGATTGGTCCGATGCAGCAAGTCACGATGATATACATGTAGCAACAACTATGCATGTGGTGGTAAATAAACCCGTAAAACTTGTAATAAATTCCCAGGATGTTATTCATGATGTTGGGCTTCCCCATTTTCGTATGAAGATGGATGCTGTACCCGGCACTCCCACTACTATGTGGTTTACGCCAATTTATACTACCGCACAAATGAAGGAAAAAACAGGTAATCCTGATTTTACCTACGAGATAGCTTGTGATCAGTTATGTGGTAGAGGACATTATACAATGCGCGGTGTTATTATTGTTGAAACGCAACCGGAGTTTGATGCGTATATGGCTTCTCAAAAACCTGAATATTACAAAGCTTTCCCAGACCTGGATCCTGACAAAGTTGCCGTAAATGATTCAACTTCTAAGAGCGTAGCACAAAATATTAAGAAATAAAATTTAAGCCCAAAGGCTTTTTAAAATATATCATTATGAACAACGACGAGGTTATACATGAGACACCGCTGGTAGTGCATGATCTGGGCCATGAGGCGCACACGCACCATCATAAAGAAACTTTTATTACAAAATATGTATTTAGCCAGGATCATAAAATGATCTCAAAGCAGTTTCTTATTACAGGAATAATCTGGGCTGTTATTGGAGGATTATTTTCTGTAATATTTCGCTTGCAATTGGGATATCCTGATCAAACATTTCCATTTCTTGAAGATATTTTAGGCCATTGGGGAAAAGGTGGTAAGATTGATCCTGAATTTTATTATGCACTGGTTACCATGCACGGAACCATTCTTGTATTTTTTGTGCTTACGGCTGGATTGAGTGGAACTTTTTCCAACTTTTTGATACCCTTGCAAGCGGGAGCAAGAGATATGGCTTCTCCTTTTTTGAATATGCTCTCCTACTGGTTTTTCTTTTTATCATCTGTTATAATGTTTTCTTCCCTATTTGTTCAAACAGGTCCGGCAAGCGGGGGTTGGACTATATATCCACCTTTAAGTGCTTTGGGTGAGGCTTCAGATGGCGCGAAAATGGGGATGGATTTATGGCTTGCAAGTATTGCGATGTTTATAATTTCGGTACTCCTTGGTGGATTGAATTACATTTCTACCATTTTGAATATGCGGACTAAAGGAATGAGTATGACCAGAATGCCTCTTACCATTTGGGCATTTTTCTTTACTGCTGTATTAGGAGTGTTATCATTCCCTGTGTTATTGTCAGCCGTAGTATTATTGTTATTTGACCGTCATCTTGGAACCAGCTTTTACCTTAGCGATATCGTGATCAATGGAAAAATTCTTCCTAATCAGGGAGGAAGCCCTATTTTATTTCAACATTTATTTTGGTTTTTGGGCCACCCGGAAGTTTATATTATTGCCTTACCGGCTATGGGTATTACGTCTGAAGTAATATCGGTAAATTCAAGGAAACCAATATTTGGCTATATGGCAATGGTGGGTTCTTTTTTTGCAATTGCAAGCTTATCTTTCATGGTTTGGGCACATCATATGTTTGTAACTGGAATGAATCCCTTCCTGGGCTCATTCTTTGTATTGCTTACTTTGCTTATAGCAGTACCTTCAGCCATAAAAGTATTCAATTGGCTTACCACGTTGTGGAAAGGCAATATTCGCTTTACACCCGCTATGCTTTTTGCAATCGGTTTTGTGAGTTTATTTATTTCGGGGGGATTAACAGGGATATGGCTGGGTAACTCGTCTCTTGATATTCATTTGCACGATACTTATTTTGTAATTGCGCATTTTCACCTTGTTATGGGAGTTGCTTCTATGTTTGGGATGTTTGCCGGCATTTATCACTGGTATCCTAAAATGTATGGCAGATATATGAATAATACACTTGCCTACATCCATTTCTGGGTAACGATAGCCGGGGCTTATTGTATATTCTGGCCTATGCATTACGAAGGATTAGCGGGTATGCCAAGACGTTATTATGATTTTAGCAACTGGGAATCATTTAAAATGTTTGGGGGGCTCAACGAATTTATAAGCGTAGTTGCCATGATAGTTTTTTCCGTTCAGCTATTGTTTATTTTTAATTTCTTCTATTCGATATTTAAAGGCAGAAAAGTTACTACCACGAATCCATGGGGCGCTAATACTTTGGAATGGACCACACCTATTAGGCCTGGACATGGAAATTGGCCTGGTGAAATTCCGGAAGTTCATCGCTGGGCTTATGATTATGGAAAAGATGGAAGAGATTTTATTCCGCAGACAGAACCTGTGGGAGCAGATGAACAGCGACATTAATTTTGCGGCGTTATGGTTAATGTGGTAATAATTTAAATTTATACTAATGCCCTGAACATTCAGGGCTTTTTTAAAATAGAATTTATAGATGAATAATGTGGCAACAGATTTACCAAATTCATTTTCGTTTGCACTTGCAAGTAAAGTGAAAGATTACTTTCAGCTGATAAAATTTACATTAAGCTTTACAGTTGTTTTTAGTTGCGTGGTTTGTTATCTGCTGGCGCCAAATATTCAATTTAATTTTCTATCAGTTCTTTTATTATTTATTGCCGGGATGCTGATAACTGGTTCGGCTAATGCAATTAACCAGATAGTAGAGAAAGATACGGACGCGCTGATGAAGCGAACAGCGGGCCGGCCTGTAACTGCAGGAAGAATGGGAGTGAATGAAGCATGGATGTTTTCTCTCCTTACGGGACTTGCCGGGGTTATTTTAATGGGATATTACTTTAACTGGCTGAGTGCGATGCTTGGTTTATTCAGTTTGGTTTTATATGCATTTATCTATACGCCTCTTAAAAAAATAAATTCAATTTCGGTATTGGTGGGCGCTTTCCCGGGAGCATTACCCTGTTTAATAGGATGGGTGGCCGCCACAGATGGATTTAGTGCAGGAGGATGGATATTATTTGGTATACAGTTTTTATGGCAATTTCCACATTTTTGGGCGATAGCTTGGGTCGCTCATAAGGATTACGAAAAAGCGGGATTTAAATTATTACCCGGCAGGGAAGGGCCTACTAAATTTACTGCGTTGCAATCAGTTATTTATTCAATGCTCATGATACCTGTAGGAATGTTGCCCTTTTATTTTCATTTAAGTGGAAATATTTCGTTGTGGATTTTATTGGCCTGTAATCTTACAATGGTATACTTAAGCATAATGCTGTTTATACAAATGAATGTGAAGGCCGCAAGAAAAGTAATGTTTGGATCTTACTTTTATTTGCTGGTTGTTCTCTTATCATTATTATTTGATAAACTGTAAAGTGAGATTGGGAAAAGAATTAAAAACAATTACTTAGAAAGGACTGATAATTTATGATAGCCGTGATGAAGCAGGAAAATAAAAGAATACATCCACACAAATTTACTTTGTGGATTGCTTTGGCAAGCATCATAATGATGTTTACAGGGTTAACCAGTGCCTACATCATAAAGCGCAACCTGGCGAATTGGATCACTTTTGAATTACCACAAATTTTTTGGTATTCTACAGCAGTAATAATTATAAGCAGCATAACGATAATCATTAGCCGAAATTATTTCAGGCAAAGGCAAATGAAGCAATACAGGCTTTGGCTTGCAATTACTTTGGTATTGGGAATTGCATTTGTATTGATGCAGTATATAGGATTTACCCAATTATGGCATAGCGGTATTACGCTTACAAAGAATGTATCATTTTCATTTTTATACATACTCGTAGGCCTGCATGCATTGCATGTAATAGGAGGTGTAGTAGCTCTTGGAATTGTATTAGTAAAAGCATATAGCCCAAGAGTAAAAACTTATAATATTGTTCCGGTTGATCTTATTAATACCTATTGGCATTTTGTAGATCTGCTATGGATATACCTGTTAATATTTTTATCAATGATAAGATAATGGAAACGCCACAATTGATAGAGGCATTGAAATAATAAACGCTATAATAATTGAACAATTAATTTATTTTTGTAACAACTTTTTAACGACTAATAAATGGAAACAGCGCTGACAAGAACAAAATCACAGTTATGGAGCGGCGGCAAAAGCCCCTATAACGTTAGCTACGGGAAATTGATGATGTGGTTTTTTTTAATGAGTGATTCTTTCACCTTTGGTGCATTTTTAATTTCCTATGGCTCCATACGTTTCAGCCTCAACAACTGGGTTGATCATAATTATGTCTTCAACAAATTTCCATTAACAGGGGAGGCGAACCTTCCTTTGGCATTTGTAAGTTTAATGACTTTCATTCTTATTTTCAGCTCTGTAACAATGGTATTGGCTGTGCATGAAGGACATAAAATGAATAAAAAGGGTGTTGAAAAATGGATGATACTTACCATACTCGGTGGGCTGGCATTTTTAACCTGCCAGGCCTGGGAATGGACTCACCTTATCACAAGTCGTCATAAAGTTTTAGTAGATGGCGTTATACAATATTGGGGAACAACAACAAGCCACAACCCATGGGGGCCACACGTAATGTTTAATGGCGAAATGGTTGCCACACCTGGCCCTGTTGCATTTGGAGGATATTTCTTTGGTATTACAGGGTTTCATGGCTTTCACGTATTTAGTGGGGTTGTAATAAATTTAGTTATGCTCATTAAAACCAAAATAGGCGATTTTCAAAAACGTGGCCATTATGAGATGATTGAAAAAGCCGGGCTATACTGGCACTTCGTGGACCTTGTATGGGTTTTTGTATTCCTTTGTTTTTATTTAATTTAATTTTTTAAGAGAAAGAAAAATATTTAGTTCAAAGATTAAAGAAATTATATGTCTGCAGTTACAACAACACATGCAATTGATCATAGTCATGGCGAAGCACAGGTTAAGAGAATATGGAAGGCCTTCTGGATATTATTAATACTTACCATTATTGAATTGGGACTCGGGCTATCTATTTATTATATAGATTTGGAAGCTAATCCAAGCGAAACACTCATTTTATTTTTAAAAGGTGTTATAACAATTCTTACATTGGCAAAAGCATTTTATATTATATCAATTTTTATGCACTTGGGAGATGAGGTAAGAAATCTTATTATGTCTCTTGGAATACCGGCGCTTCTTTTTATTTGGTTTATTTTTACATTCTTATACGAAGGGAATAGCTATAGAAACCTGCGTAATACCGATGCGGGTAGCCGTCCATACATTGAAAAAGTTCAACATCAACCTGTTCCTGCTATGAAAGAAGGAGAAAAAAATTGATAGGAATTATTATTCAGTTAAAAAAAATATTAATTAGCCATCGCCATTGTGTGATGGCTAATTTTGTTTTAGAAAGATATTACTAATGAGAAAAAAAGCACTACTGGCTTTAATGATCGCAATATTATTGCCAACAGTCGGCTACCTGTTAACCGATTATTACAGTAAAAGAGATACGCAAATGCCTCCCCGTTATTTTTATGATAGCGTAACTGTATCGTATAAAAATGGTAAATCTATTAATGACACCGCTTGGCATCATTTAAGTAATATTGAGCTTACTAACCAGTTTGGGAAAAAAGTTTCCTTTGCCGATTTGAAAGGGAAAATAATTGTGCTTGATTTCTTTTTCACACGTTGTCCTTCAATTTGTCCAAAGCTTGCTAAAGCGATGAAAAAGCTCCAGAATTCATTTACTAATAATGATTCAATAGTTCAATTTGTTTCTATCTCTGTAGACCCGGTTCATGATTCAGTTCCTGAGTTAAGAAAATGGGCGGAAAAATTTAATGTAGATCCTGATAGCTGGTGGGTGCTTACAGGTAACAGGGACAGTATATATCACTTCGCCATAAATGAAATGAAAGCGGATATAGCAGACACAAATGTAGATACAGCCTTTATCCATACAGAGAATTTTTTCCTGATCGATAAAGAAAGAGTTATAAGAGGATGGTACAATGGCTTTGATACAACTGCTCAAAAAAAATTAGTAAGAGACATTCCTTTATTGATGCTCGAAAAAGATCAGAAGAAAACTTTCGGACAATTTCTAAAAGGGCTCTTACAAAATAGTTAGGGTAGATTTTTAAATAAGAATTAATTAATGGAAGCAAAAATTAAGGATAAATTACCCAAACCGATTTTACAACGCAATGATAAAAAGGCAAAAATATCTATCTGGACTGTTTCTATAATTGTATTTGCAGCAGTAGCATTTCTATCGGAAGTAAAATTAATTATTCACTTAAGTTTTAACCCACATATTTTTGCCACAATAAATGCAATCATCAATTCAATTGTAGCGGTATTATTGGTTGCAGCATTATTTGCAGTAAAATCCAAAAATTTTTATTTGCATAAGAAATTAATGCTAACGGCAATTATTCTTTCATTGCTTTTTTTAATTTCCTACATCTGTCATCATTTGTTAGCCGGAGATACCAAATACGGGGATCTTAACCATGATGGTATTTTGAGCGCTGATGAAAAATCGCTGGCTGGAACTATGCGATATGTTTATTATTTTATCCTTGCAACACATATTCCCCTGGCCGGTATAATTCTTCCTTTTATTTTATTTACAGCTTACAGGGCTTTAACTGCAGATTATGGAAGGCACATGAAACTGGCAAGAATAACATGGCCTATTTGGTTTTATGTTGCAATAACAGGAGTCACTGTTTATTTAATGATAAAGCCTTATTATAATTGATAAAACTTTTTTTTGTATAATAATTTTTATAACCCCAATTCTTTGTAAGGATCCCAAAACAATTTTTCAAAATCAACAACCGTATCGTTCTCTACTTTAATTTTTTCTTTCTGTAACAATTCTTCCATCAGTGTTGGCGTACCAAAATGCGCTTTACCACTAAGCATCCCATTGCGGTTAACAACACGATGTGCAGGTACTTTTGGAATAACGCTATGTGCGCCATTCATTGCCCAGCCTACCATTCGGGCTGAAAGTTTAGTGCCCAAATAATTGGCAATAGCACCGAAAGAAGTAACTCTTCCTTTAGGAATTTGCCTTACTACTTCATAGACATCTTGAAAAAAACTATATTGCTTTGTTGTAGCTCGTGGCGATTCTTTCTTAATATTCTTTCTTATTTTTTTTGACATTTTTTTGTTCTGCAATCAATTTATTTTTTAATGGTTGCGATACGTTTTCATAATTATATGGACAATGCCTGCATCCGTTACCACAACAATAACCTCTTTGCAAATGATACTTTTCAGTGAATACAAGAAAATTATTTTCATTGTAATAAAAATGTATTCCTTCTATAAAATTATCATCACTGCTGGTCATTCGTTGTATTCTTTAAAATTGTATCAAGATCATTGTCTTTATCAATTATTTTTTCCGGTAAAGAAAAACATAAATAAAAATTTTTTTTGCTTTTCGCAATATCAAGACTTTCGTAATAAGTTTTAATATTTAATTCCGGAGAAACTGGTTCTTGTTTATATACATCATCAATATCCAAATTTAGAGTAAGGTTATACAATTCAATAACAGTTTTTGTAAAATTATACAAGTCGGGGGAATCTGTTTTCAAATGAATTTTACCTCCTGTTTTCAAAATATTTTTATATAGCCTCAGGTATCGTGGATGAGTCAGCCTTCTATTTGCTTTCGATATTCTTAATTGCGGATCGGGAAACGTAATCCATATTTCTTCTACTTCATTCTTAGTAAAATAAGTATCTATTTTATGAATTTGTGTACGAAGAAAACCAACATTTTTTAGATTTTTATCCAAAGCAGATTTAGCGCCCACCCAAATGCGATTTCCCTTTATATCGACCCCAATAAAATTTTTTTGAGGATACAATTGCCCAAGACCAACAGCATATTCACCTTTGCCACAAGCTAGTTCCAGCGTAACAGGATAATTGTTTTTAAAAAATTCATTCCATTTACCGGCAATGTTTTCAGGATATTCCAGCACATTTGGAAATTCTTTTATCTCGGCAAATCTTTTTAATTTTTTTTGCGCCATAGTCGGCAAATGTAAGCCTTACGTCAGTGTTTAAGAATGTAACGATAATATTAAATGTTGTAATTATTTTTTTGCTTTAAAATTTCGGAATAAAATGCTTGCCGATATTATTCCGCAGCTCACCGATCTATTTGCGCTGTGAACCTATCTGGTATTTCAAAGTATAATTTCTGCTTTTAGTTTTGTGTCTTATTAAATAAATTTTATGGAAAAGAACGAAAATGAGATAAACAAGTTTGGTGGCGAAAGACGGCCAAGGGTGTGGAGCGGTATTATTTTATTAATAGCAGGATGTTTATTGCTGGCTTATAAAATGGGTGCTCCTGTTCCCGCATGGGTTTTTACCTGGCCGGTATTATTAATTGCGTTGGGTTTTTTAACGGGCATTAAAAGCAGGTTTCACAATCCCGGAGCATTTATTATGATTGTAATCGGCGGTATTTTTTTAATTGATCAAACAAGTCCGGACTTAAAATTCCATGATTATATTCTGCCTGCAATACTTATAGCTGTTGGGATTATATACATCTTCAGACCAAGACATACGTGGGGCGGACGGTATGACAGACGATGGCGCAGATCATTTTATGAACCTCCAAACTATACTCCACCGTCAAATTATTCTGAGGCGAAAGCTGATGCAGAGTTTACAGAAGATACTGCTGAATACGTTGAAATCAATGCTGTATTTGGAAGTGTGAAAAAAATTATTCTATCAAAAAATTTTAAGGGCGGTGAAATAAACTGTTTTATGGGAGGCGCCGAACTTAATCTTATGAAAGCAGATATGCAGAAACCGATAAATCTTGAGGTTAACAATGTATTTGGCGGAACTAAATTAATTGTGCCCTCCAACTGGGATGTAAAAAATGAAGTTACTGCAGTGTTTGGGGGTATTGAAGATAAAAGAAATGTTGCAGGAGTTACTGATCCCGGCAAAGTATTAGTTCTTCATGGCACTTGTGTTTTTGGAGGTATAGAAATAATTAATTATTAACTCTCAATTTTTATTAACTATTACATTAAGTTATTCATCTTATAAAATCAATTATATGAAATGGTATCTTGCAAAACTGGTTTACAGAATTATTTGTGGCGAAGGAATGCACACACCTCAATTCGATGAACAATTGAGGTTGGTATATGCTGAAGATGATTTGCATGCTTTTCAGAAAGCACGCACAACGGGTCATCTTGAAGAAGATAATTTCTTAAACAATATTCAAAAGCCTGTCCACTGGAAATTTATTGATGTTTCAGAATTACACCCTTTAACCGAACTTATTGATGGTGCAGAATTATATTCACGGATTTGCGAAGAGGAAGAAGCTGAAAGTTATATAAAGACTACCAAGCAAAGAGCAAATTATATTCTTGAAAACAGTATGCATAAATATATTCCATTAAACTAATAAAATTTGAATACTCCGTTTACAGCAAGAAAAAATTTAGTAATTGCAGGTATAGTTTATTGGGCTATAATAAGTATAGTTTACTCGATTATATTAACGGGGACATTAAAAAATTTTAGCTTAACAACTGCCCAGGTTATTATCGACACAATTATTAGTAACATATTAGTTACTGCAAGCTGTGTGCTTATTTTAAATAATATGCGATATTATTTACCACGGCAAGAGAAGTATTGGTACGTTTTAACTGTTAGCCTCGGATTAAGCGGGATTTGTTTCTTAATAGCAAAAGGAGTTTTGTGGATAATATTTAATGATGACCCTCATTATCTTCAGTCGTTTTCACAATCAACCGGTATACGTTATGGAATTTCTTTTTTATTGATTGGTTGCTTTTCAATGATGAGCCTGCTTTGGTACACGCAGGAAGAACAAAAGACAATGAGTGAAAGAAAAGCGGATGCAGAGCGTCTTGCAAAGGATGCGGAGTTATTCAAATTAAGGCAACAACTTCAACCCCATTTTTTATTCAACAGTCTAAATTCTATAAGTGCACTTACCGGAACCCAGCCGGAAAAAGCCAGGCACATGATACAGCAGCTAAGCGATTTTTTACGTGGCACTTTAAAAAAAGATGATCAACAATGGAGTACGCTCGAAGAAGAAATACAATACCTCAGGCTTTATCTTGATATAGAAAAGGTTCGTTTTGGACATCGCCTGCAAACGGAAATAATTTATACCGATGAGGTGTTATTATTAAAATTGCCGTCTCTATTGTTGCAACCTGTGGTAGAGAATGCAATTAAATTTGGATTGTATGATACAACCGGGGAAATATTAATAAAGTTGGAAGCAACAAAAGAAAATAATTATTTGAAAATAATGGTGCAAAATCCATTTGATCCAGAAACATCGCAGCCGCTAAAAGGAACAGGGTTTGGATTATCTTCTATTCAAAGAAGATTATTTCTTTTGTTCGCAAGACAAGATCTGTTAAAAACCCACAAAAACCAGGCAAATTTTATTACAGTCATACTTATACCGCAAATAAAATGAAAGTTATAATTATTGACGACGAACCACTGGCTAGAAGTATTGTAAAAGAATATTTACAATTGTATAAGGAAATTGATATAGTTGCTGAATGTGGAGATGGATTTGAAGGCATGAAGGCAATAGTGCAGCACGAGCCCGCGCTGATTTTTCTTGATGTACAAATGCCTAAAATAAATGGGTTTGAAATGCTCGAGCTGATTGAAAATCCACCTGCTGTAATTTTTACTACTGCATTTGATGAATTTGCAATAAAAGCATTTGAATTAAATGCGACTGATTATTTATTAAAGCCATTTAGCAAAGAACGTTTTAATAAGGCTGTTCAAAAATATTTAAACACGTCTTCCATACCAGCATCACAACCGGTAATTGAAACTGCCGCACAATCGCCGGGGCAGCAAAACCGCATAGTAGTTAAAGATGGAAGTAAGATTAAAATTATACCGGTAAATCAAATTCATTACCTGGAAGCCGCGGATGATTATGTAAAAATAGTAACGGCCGAAGGACAATTCTTAAAAAAAAGAACGATGAGTTTTTTTGAACAGTCACTAGGGGTTCATCAATTCGTAAGGATACATCGTTCCTATATAGTCAATACGCAGCTTATAACCCGTATTGAAGTGTATGAAAAAGACAGCCACCTGGTTTTACTGAATACTGGAGCCAAATTACAGGTTAGCAAATCGGGATATTCGAAGTTGAAGGATATATTGGAGATATAATTTTAAATATTTCCAACCTTAACGCTAAGGAATTTTTTCCATGGTTCCCAGTAATATTCCACCGCTTTTAGGGGATATCGAATTCAGCGATAGGAACATTTGTATAAGTTTACGAGAATAGAGCATTATTTCCAGTTTGATAATTGTGGTGTGCGGAATATCTTCCCCCGTCCACAGTGGAAACGTGTGCTGGCGATCTTCCAGCAGAATAATATTTTAAGAACCTAGGGCTAAATTATACAAACTGCTGTTTTCGTGCTTTTTAAATCAAATTTTATGGAAAATAGCGTTCAGCATGACAAGATTTTAATAAATCATCTAAAATTGGTTTATACACAACAAGTAAAGTTTCCATTAAATAGACTTGTCGACAAGAGATTAGAACAGTCGAAACCGCGAACGATATAATTTTTTTCGTGATAAAAGGTGATATTGAGCCAAAATTTATCATTAGCATGATCTGGTTTAATTATTGTAGGATGGAAAAGCTTATGGATAAGATACTAATTGTGGATGACAATTCGGACATTTTATGGGTTGTTGAAACTGTGCTAAAGAGATATGGTTTTGAGGTAATGGCCTTGCCAAGAGGCGAAGACGTAATTCCTAAAGCCAAAGTTTTTTGCCCACAGTTGATTTTGCTTGATGTTTTCCTTTCCGGAATTGACGGGATAGAAGTATGCAATAAATTAAAGGATAACCCAAAGACCAAAGATATACCCGTAATTATGTTTTCGGCGCACACTAATTTTACGGATATTCAAAAATTCTGTAAAGCCGATGATTTTATAGCTAAGCCTTTTGATGTTAATGAGTTGGTAAGCAAAATTCAATTCCAGATAAAGGCAGGGACGGCTTGAAAGATAAAAATTTTCGCCCCTTTGAAAGTGGTCCTAAATAAAAAGGCCTGTAAAAAAATTTTTTTACAGGCCTTTTTAGCTGTAGGGGGAGTACAGGAACCTACTTAAATTTACTTTTCTCAACTTAACTTAGTTTATCGCTGTAATTCAATACAGGATTACGTTTGGTGGAAAAATACAAATTGGTAAAAAAGTTAAAATAAGATTTTAGTGAAACCTTTAGTGAAACCTTTTTTACCTTTACTAAAAGTTCGAATCGTATGCCTCGTCACCCCGAAGTTCATTTCCGATTAAAGGCAAAAAATAAAAAGGGAGATTGCGCTATATACCTTCAATTCATATATAACCGTAATCGTTTATTTTTTTCTTTTGGGCAAAGTGTAAATTTTGATGATTGGAATTTCAATAAGGAAAGAATAAAGAAAAAGGATAAGACAACATTAGAGGGTAAATTTTTTTTAAATGATCTTTTAGAACGATTACAAAATTTATGTCTTACCTCTTACCATGAATCTATGAAAGATGGGATACCAAATCCGGCTTATATAAAAACAAGGCTAAAAAATTTAATTAATCAAAATAGGACTGAAGCTGATCCTGAAAAATCAGACTTTTTTTTGCTGGCTGATAGATTTATTAGAGGTGAAATCAAAAATCGCGGGAAAGATAAAAGCATATCAAGTCTGCAGAACTATCACGCTGTAACAAAGCATTTAAAGAATTTTCAAAAAGCGACAAAATATTCAATAACTTTTGAAAACATCAATCTTGATTTTTTTTACAAGTACACCACTTATCTAAAGGATACTCTCGGCTTATCGCCTAACACAATAGCAAAAGATATTTCTATTATTAAGGTTTTTATGGGAGAGGCTGTTGATTTGCGATATACGACGAATAATGAGTTCAGGCATAAAAAATTTTCATATAGCGAAATAGAGACGGATGCTGTCTATGTAACCGAAAAAGAGTTGGAAATACTTTACAAGTTTGATTTTTCAAAAACCAAAAGGCTGGAAAATGTAAGGGATTTGTTCGTTTTTGGTGCGTGGGTAGGACTTAGATTTTCTGATTTTTCGAACATAATGCCGGAAAATATTATTGAAATTGATAGTGAATATTTCATCAAAATTGTTACTCAAAAGACAAAAGAGCTTGTTATCATTCCTTGTCACCCTATTGTCCTGGACATTTTTGAAAAATATAAGCATAATCCCAATAAACTTCCGAACACAATAAGTAATCAGAAATTTAATGATTACATAAAAGACGTTTTCAAAGCTGCAGGATTTAATGAAAAAGGACGCCTGGCAAATGACATCAATTTAGAGCTATGGCAGTGTGTTAGCAGCCATACAGCAAGAAGATCCTTTGCAACAAATTACTATCTGCAAGGTTTCCCGGTAATTGATTTAATGAAAATTACTGGCCATAAGACTGAGAAGGCTTTTATGAAATATATCCGCATTTCCAAACTCGATGCTGCGAAAAGATTAAGCTCTCACATGAAAAAAATGTGGAGTGAAAAAATGCTGAGAGTAGCTTAGTAAGCCTGCCTTTCTATGGTTAATAAAACCCTATAACCATCCTTGATACTTTTAATTGAGCAGGCGTTTTAAAAAAATTGGCTTTCAAATCAGAAGAGCTTTTCTTAAAGATTTATATTCTTCAAGATATTAGCCAGGTAACTTGTGCTACGCCCACCGGCTTGGCCGGCCGGAATAAAAGCGCCTATTTCTCGACTCAAATAAAAGAATAAAATGAGCCGAATAAGCTAAATAATCGGCTCATAAAAAAAAATAAAAATAGATAAGACATTTCTATAAGATTATGTCACTTGAAAATATTCAGGCAGGGATACAGCTTCATTTATCTTATTTCTTTTTCTTTTTCACCTGCAAGCCGATGCATTTTCTCCTGCTTAGCAATATTGCGTTCAGACCGGACAACCTGTTGTATAAAATTGTTCTTATCCAGGTTATATAAACTATCGGTATAGTAAACGATTTTTAATAAGTGACTGTTTCCATTAGCCTTCCAAAATCTATACTTTATATCATTTGCTTCAAAAGATTTCTTTTCATTGCTGCAATTAATCCATCCATATGCAAGCAATAAAGAAATTATAAACAAACTAACGGAGAGCCATACCTGTTTATGGAAATGATGTATGTGCTTAACTTGATTTTGTGTAGAATTACCTGAATTAACTTTTAATGCATGTATCTCTTCAGATAATTTATTCATCTTTTCAATGTTTACATTACAGGTGACACTGAACTTTATAAATTCAGATTGAAATGATTTAACTGCTGTTTTTAATTCTTCATCTTTACCTGCATTACCTTGTTTTAATAAAGCGATTTCCAGAGCTTCCAGTTTTTCTACAATCGCTTGTAATAATATTTCACTCATCAGTATTCATTTTTAGAGATGTATTCGTTTTGATTTTTTCTTTCTCTTTTGTTGTAACCTCCATTCAGCTGCTAACGATTGATCTTGTTGTTCCGGCTTTATTAATTCATTAAGGATATTCAGATCCTTGTTCAACCGCTTGTCTATTTCCAAGTCTTTGTTTTGAGAAATGCTTTTTGAATACAATGAATCTGCCGGTAATTTTATTAATCTCTCCGCTTGCTGCTGCTGTAATATTTTCTGAAGATTATTTATGGAAAACTTTCTATCTACCTCACTGCCCTTATATTTATACTCTCCCAACTTAAAATTGATACCCTGTAGCTCGTTTGTTTGCCCTTTGTATTTGTATAATGTTTCAATCTTTTTTTTCACCAGCTTTTCCGTTAAATCATTTAAGGTTCTGCATTGTGGGAGACTTTCCAAAATAGCCTGGTAAATGATATAACGGTTCGCTTCCTTTTCATTTAATGCGTTCAGATTTACAAGTGATAAATCTTTTGAGATCGCTTCTTTTAATCCATATTTTTTTGTGAGTTTCTGCGCAACCTTTTTTCCTTTTAACCCGATCCAGTTATCCTTGATCGTTTCTCCATTATTGTTCACAAGATTGGCAAGAATGTGCAGGTGAGAATGATTTTTATCAATGTGCTTTACAATCGCAAATTGCGTGTCTGTAATCTTGATTTCAGCCAGGTATTCTCGGGCGATTTTAGCCATCATTTTATCTTCAATTCTTTCTCCGGGATAAAAGCTGATGATGCCATGAAAGACTGCCTTTGTAAGAGATGGTCTCATCGACTGCTGCAATTCAAAATCTTTAGCCATGAGTTTATAATCATAATCCCTTACACCATCTGCTTCCAAAACCACCGCTCTTCTTTTATCCATGCATATATACCTGCATGCTCCGTAAAATGTTTTTCCTATGACCACTTTACTAATCATTTCTTTTTAGTTTTTCCAACAGTTCACCCACTAAATTTTTATATTTTTCAAACATCAATGATGCGGTAATAAACCCTTCCTGGTGTCCCTTCTTTGTGAGCTGATTTAGGTTATTTGCCATCCCGATTAATTGCCTGACAAATTGCCTTTCTTCTTCAGATAATCTTGAAATTATTTTTCCTTGCATTGCCATCTGCCGGATATAGACGGTGATTTTTAATCCCGACCTGGAGGCCTGTTGTTTAACAATAAAATATTCTGTTTTTGAAAACCGGATGCTTCTTATAATTTCCTTCCTGACAGCCTTTTTAGGCCTTCCATTTTTGTGCTGTATTTTGAATGCTTCACTTATCATATCCTCTGTAATATTCTTTTGCGACCGACGGGAGAAAAAGCAAGCTGGGTTTTTGTAACACAAAAACACCGCTTGCTAAGAAAAATGTTTAAAGGTGTCTCCCCCTTTTTTGTCCTACATATATTTTCTGCTCTAATTTTCCGAAATTCATTATCCAGTCATTGAGGTCTTTATATCCTTTGTATAATTTGCTTTCATCTTTAAAATTTAAGGACCTTTTCAAAGCGAGGCTGGTGCATTTTCTTCCGGCATTATCATGATCTAAAAAGAGGTGAATATTTTCATGCTTTTCCATTAAAAGAAGGCTTCTTTCAAAGAACGAAAGGGAGTTCAGGATTAAAAAATTCATGTGTCGATTAGGCAGACCTGTTAGATCCTCCCGCTGATTTTTATTCATAGATTCATAGCTTATGAAATCAAAAAAGCCCTCAAATACCGAGATATTTTTTGCGCCATTATCGAAGTAAGAAACATACTTGGGAGAACTGCTTCCTTTAAAATATTCATTGCGTAATTCGTATCCTCCCGCATTATTTTTAAAGCCTATGGCTTTATATATTTTATCGGTATCTCCATTGGTAAAATGAACTTCATGACAGTAACTATCAGCAATACTTTTGTTGATCCTTCTTTGAAATAAATAGCGGCAAAGCATCAGGTCCTGGATGGGCTGCTTTGCGGCTATTATTTTGATAGCAGTTTCTCTTGCATCCTTACTATCCACTAAAGAGTTTTCATGCAAGTGAAACTGCGGTCTGACAATAGTATTTTGAAAATTATTATGCGGGTGAAAAGAAGAAATTTTTTGTAAAGCTTCACTAACATCACAGCGATAAAATTCCATAACAAAATCAACCAACTTCCCACCTTTGCCAGGGCCATGATCGTACCATACATTTTTATTTCTGCTGATCTTAAATGAAGGTTCTTTTTCATCTCTGAATGGAGATAAATACCAGTAATCTGATCCGGTTATTTTTTGCGGCTGATACCCTAAAGAATTAAGGTAATCCACCAGGTCCACACGGTTGGCTTGTTCACAGTTCATCACACACTTTTTTGAATGATTAAGCTTGATATAGTAGCTAAAGGCTGCTGTTAATTAATGCATCTATGTCTGCACGATTAAAATACCTACGTGATTTAATCTTAAAACTTTTCAGTTTCTTTTGTTTCAACCATTCATAAAGCGTTGGCTTGGAGACCTGGAAAATTTCACAAACATCTGCTGCTTTCAGTAAAGCTTTCTCAGGCAGATGAGAATTTGTTGGAGAGATTTTTTGCTGGTTTAATTTTTCAGCAATTACATCTTCGATGATAATTTTGATTTGTTTCCAATACTCAGACGGAGCTATTGGAAACAGCATGGGCGTTTCATTCATACTTCTACATTTTCTTGTTCACAATTGAAATTCCAATAACAAAATTAATAAGGTTGAATATTAAAAACAATACATGGCTAAATTTTGAAGGGGTGTTGGTAAGGTCTTATTAACAAATGAGATTATTCACTTATAACGGCTAATAGTAGACGAAGTAAAATGAAATTAAGATGAGTAAATTTCTGGTAAATTGTATTCGAGTAAGCGAGAAAAATATTTTATATTTTTAACAATACAATTTATAGAATTAAAGCAAAAATTCTCTGTTGGCTCTGTCATTTCAATAGTAACAAATGATACGGTTATTTCATGAGTGATGGAATAGAAGTAAATGGCAAATTTATTTTTCTCCTATATAATAAAAGATAGTGATGGTGTTAAGTACGGCTCTGGGCGCTTTGCTGGCCGACAATTTATTAGGTGGAAGTTTTTCGTTAAACTTTTTTGGGATAATTGTTATTTGCGTGAAATCAAGATGGTATTGGCAAAGTTAAAAACGTGATTCAGATGGGACTTGTATTCCATTGGGAAATGCGATTAAGAATAAATTAATTAAGGCATGATTTTAATGAGTATTAGCTACGGTCTTAAACTTTTTAAATTGAAAGATGAAACCGGAACTAAATACGAACAATGCGTTGTTAGCAACATTGTCGGACCGCAATAAGCCTGACAAATTTCCATAGTAAATATACTGTCCATTGTCTTTCTTTGGTAAAATATAGGACACCATTCATATCTTTTGTTGTTGATTTCCAATAACGGTTACAATGTTTATCCGTTAACGTTTTCTTGCATGGATGCTTGGCAAAGAGAATCCGGAAAATTTCACCAGTCTTGTGTTTCCCTATTTCTTGAATGATTTTTTATAATGAGATCACAGGTAAATTAAATGCTTAAAAATTAACTTTCCATCGTCTCAATCAGAATGATGCCTGCGTAAAGACGCAGTTGCTCTTTCGAAAAATATTTTGGCATATTGTTCCCGAATTACTAAAACGACGCTAATGGGTTTTCAAAGGGCCTATATACTTATTTTGCTGATTGCAATAAACCTTTCTTCTTTCGCCCAGGATCGGGATTCAGCTTTACAGAACGCTTCTCAAATTCCCGCTAAATATTATTCAACGGTTAACAAAAAGATCAGCGGAATTAATGAGCAACTTACAAAGAAGGCACTTAAATATCTTGCAAAATTTCAACGGCAGGAACAAAAGCTTCAGCAAAGATTACAAAAACTACACCCTGAATTAGCACTTAACAATGCGGCCGATAAGTATAATGAGTTTTCACAAAAAATAAAAAACAAAACATCGGGAATAGCAAAAGTTGTAGGTGGTGAATACAGTCCTTACATGGATAGCCTGGGAACCTCCCTGTCTTTTTTAAAACAGTTTAATGGTGTTAGTGATAAAGTAAAGAATCCTCTTGAGAATTTCGACCTGCTGCAGGGCAATTTCCAGGAATCTGAAAAGATAAAAGCGTTTATTGCCCAACGTAAAAACGAGCTAAAAGATATTTTATCAAAATATACACATCTGCCTCCGGGGCTAAAAAAGGAATATGATCAATTAAGTAAGACCGCATATTATTATTCGGCCCAGGTGCAGGAGTATAAGGACATGATGAAAGATCCTAAGAAAATAGAACAGAAAGCGTTGGTCATTTTAAACAAGCTCCCCGCATTTCAGAAGTTCATGAAGGAAAACAGCCAGGTTGCGTCGCTATTCAGGATCCCTTCCAATTATGGAACCACACAAAACCTAACGGGCTTGCAAACACGCAGTTCCGTACAGGCATTGATACAGCAAAGAATCGCGGCAGGAGGACCTAATGCGCAATCACAGATTCAACAAAATCTTGCCCAGGCGCAAGCGGAATTAAATGAAGTAAAAGATAAGTTCAGTCAACTAATGGGGCAGGGAGGCGCTGACCCTGAAATGCCCAACTTTAAACCAAATTCACAAAAGACCAAAACGTTGCTTAGAAGGTTAGAATATGGATTCAATGTTCAGTTTGCAAAAAGCAGCTCCCTTTTGCCAAGTACCGCGAATTTAGCCCTCACTGTGGGTTACAAACTGAACGATAAAAGCAGCCTTGGTGTAGGCGCAAGTTATAACATTGGAATGGGAACCATCAGGCACATATCAATTTCCAGCCAGGGACTGGGGCTGCGAAGTTACCTGGATTGGAAAATAAAAAAGCAATTCTATGCCAGTGGTGGTTATGAGCTGAATTACAATTCAGCTTTTAACAATATTGAACAGTTAAAAAATTATGCTGCCTGGCAACGAAGCGGGTTAATAGGCATCAGTAAAAAGTACCCAATAACTAAAAAAACAAAAGGCGAAATGAAACTGCTATATGATTTCTTAGCTGCGAAACATATACCCGTTACATCACCCATATTATTCAGAATAGGATATAGTTTTTAAAACTAACACAAGTATGAGAAAATTTCTAAGTATCATTTTGATAAGCAGTATTTGTTGTTCCATAAGCTATGGTCAAAATGTACCTAATCTTGCGAATGAATCTGTTTTGTCCTCTAATTCAGGGATGAGCAGCGAACTGAGTTCTGTACCCGTAAATATTTTTACCGGTGTACCGCAAATCGGCGTTCCCATTTATTCCTATTCAAGTCCCAGGAATGGCTTGTCCCTGAACATTTCTCTTGACTATTACGCCGGGGGTGTGCAGGTAGCTCAATCTGCCGGAACCGTAGGCGTGGGATGGTATCTTAATGCCGGAGGCAGTATAGTCCGCACGGTGAGAGGCGCTCCTGATGATATGCCTACCAGTGGTTACTTGTATGCCGCTGCCATTCCGACTGACTACAGGAGTAACGGTGATAAATATTTCTTTGATTCACTAGATGCACAACAAGACATCTTCCAATTCAATTTTAACGGACGCTCCGGTAAATTCTTTATGGGGAAAAACGGGCAGATTGTCGTTGTTCCCAATAGTAAACTGAAGGTCATTCCGACATTTGGGGCCGGCGGGCTGGCACAAAGGATTGTAGCTTTTAGAATAATAACTGAAGATGGAACCAAATACGATTTTAATAATGCTGAGTCCGCTACCATTACTACCCAGGCAGCCGATAGTACTTTATTTCGTTCGGCATATTCGGGTAAGGCTTATTTTTCCTCATGGTACCTGGGCCAAATTATAGCTCCTTTTAATACTGATACAATTAAAATTAATTATACTACACAAGCCAATAACTACAGCTTTGCGTATCCTGAAATGACATTTGTTAAAAACCCAGACACGACCCGTATTAAGACCATCATGCCGGCGGGTTTAAATTCTTCCACGGACCTGCGCATCAGTTCTGTAATATTTCCAGAAAAAACGAGCATTAGTTTTACTTATAATCTAAGTAATCTCGTTACCAAGATTAAAATAAGTGATTCTATCTTCCGGTCGGGATTTTTATTAAATTATCTTACCAATTATTATGACCCATACTCCCATTCCAATATTGCAATACGGCCTCAGCTGACATCGGTCGTTCCGTATACCGCCACCCGAAGAAATTTTGGATACTCTTTTTCCTACTACGGCTTTCTCGGTTCCAGCATTGTTAACGGTTTGATTGAAAAATCTTCTGATTACTGGGGGTTTTTCAATGATGCAAGTGAAATCCCGAGAAGTAATAATTTCCCGTCAGTAAACGGCTATCCATGGTCCAGTGATCGTAATCCTGATTCAGCTTCGGCAATAAATAGTTCCTTACAAAGTGTTACTCTTCCAACCGGGGGCACTATCACTTATGATTATGAATTAAACGACCATTATCCTTATATAAAAACACCGTATAATGTATCCATCTCTCCCACCACTGCTTATTCCGGTACTATTTCACTAAACCAGGTCTTTAACACAAAGCAGCAGTTAACATTTATATTGGATAGTACCGTATCAAGAACGGGGAGTATACCTGTTTCAGGAACAGGAAATCTGATTGTTTACATAAAAAATACAGCAGGCACCCTCACATACGCAACCGACACGATTTCGCTTTATAATCTTTTTTATGAAGGCATTGCCACGTTTTCTTTCAATGTTCCCAATGGTAGTTATCAATTGAACATTCCTGCGGTCACCGGCACGACAATTACCGGTAGCTTTCCTGTCAATATCAAGTGGGAGAATAAAACATATGACAATACCCATATATCCAACTTTGCAGGTGGAATCAGGGTAAAAAAGATCACCAAGAGAGATGGGCCTATAGACCCCAATCCTGTAATTGAGCAATACAAATACATCAATACAGATGGCACAAGTTCCGGTTTCCTTGGAGATCTTCCAAGCTATTTCTATTACTATCTTGAATCGGTAAATTTTGGCGGCTTAACCACAACCAGCTATACAGTAGTAAGCGGTGAACCTGTCAATACTATGGACTATGCGCAGGGAAGCCCTGTAGGTTATAGCCGCGTGGAAGTATACAAAGGAACAACAACCCATAACCTCGGCAAAACGGTTTATGAATTCACAAACCTGCAGGATGTAAATTCAGGGGTATTCACAGAAGCGTTTCCTTATGTTCCGCAGGACTTAAGAGATTATGGCATCGGGCTTCCCAAAAAAGTTTCTGTTTATGACAGCACAGGAAGTTTAATAAAAAGGACCGTAAATAATTATGTGTTTGATTCTTCATTTTATAGAAACAGCAATTTCAAATCATTAAAGCTGGGTAATACCTACACCTATGTAAATGGTGACCCAAATAATACCGCGACACCCAGAACAAGGACATATATAGGCCAGGAATACTATCCTGTAACCGGGCATGCTTATCTCGCCAGTTCTTACGATACTTTATTTCAACCCAATGGCTCACAAAATACTTCCTACGTCAACTATTATTATGATACTAATTATAATGTAATAAAATCGGTGCGTAGCTATGACCGGACCCGGGGTCTGCAATTGGAAAACAGGTTATATTACCCCTATAACTATACCATCAGCGGGCCCATAAAAACTTTCAGGGACAGCAGCATCATAACTCCTGTAATTTCAAGCGAAAGCTGGATAACCGGGGATGCAAATCCAAGGATAATTGCAGGAAGTATCACCGATTACCAGTCAACCGCCGGTTACCTGAAACCCCTTGCCACTTATGCGTTGCAGTCTAACGCGCCGGTATCCCAAAGTACTATTGGCACTTTCAATCCTGCAGTACTCAACAGGAATACGACGTATTTTGTAAAGCAAGCCAATTTTGTGAGCTATGATAATAAAGGAAATCTGCAACAAGCTCAAAATGCACTTTCAGGGATTAATAACTCTGTGATCATGGATTATAACAAACAATTTCCGGTAGCTAAGGTAAGTAATGCTGCTTATAACGATATAGCCTACACGAGTTTTGAATCGGATGGGACGGGGAACTGGACAATTACCGGAACTGCAAGAGACTCCTTAAATGCGATGACCGGCAAAAAGAGCTATAACCTCAGCAGCGGAAATATTACAAAATCAGGGCTTACATCAACAACATATTATCTCCTTACAGTATGGGCAAAAAGCGGCACTACGGTAAACGTGAATAGCAGCCCCTTGTCAACTGTAATAGCTTCGCAGCAAGGATGGAATTTTTATTCCACCACCCTATCCGGAATAACATCTGTAACCGTGAGTGGAAGTGGCTCCATAGACGAGTTGCGCCTGCATCCGAAAGATGCCAATATGGTTACTACCACCTATGAGCCAATGGTGGGTGTTACGAGCACTACAGATGCCAATAATACTATTACGTATAATGAATACGATAACCTGAACCGGATAAAATTAGTAAGGGATAAGGATAAAAACATACTCAAAAAATATGATTATTCTGATTCTAATATGGTTATTAGTCAGGGACCTATATGGACTTTAGTAAACTATCAGTGTGACGGTCTGGTTGACGGCTTAGTTGATTCAACTTTTCAGGATACTAATATCTACAGCGATACCTATAACAGTTCATTTACAAATCATGGTACAGACTATTGCCGATGCTATGTTCCGGTTGCACATCCGGACTATCAGTTAATAAGCTCCATATGTACCGTTGCAGACCAAATATGCTATACCTATTCCGCGTATATTAAAATTATTAATCCCGATAATACTTATTACTGGACATGGAAATCCGTTTACCATTATCATTGGATTGCCAATAACAGTAACAGTGCAGATTTTACTGAATATAATCCCTCACATGGACATTCTTTGGGCTGCTCAACTTATATACCCTTCTAAAACTTACTATATGAACACAAAAATGACAAACTTGTTAATACTCTTTATTTTCTTCTGTGATATTACTTATTGTATTCCGAAAAAACTTTTGGACAAGAGTTCCAATCCGGCGTTTACTCCTTCAAAGGTGAAAACATTAAGCAATTACAATCGAACTTTTCGCATATCTGCTAATGAGATGGATACCTCTGTTATTTACAACCTTCCCTTAAATGACATTGATGGCAATGCTATAAACCTGGACCAATTCCAGGGGAAGAAAATATTAATAATAAACACTGCTACTAACAGCAGCTATGTAAGCCAGTATGATAGCCTGGAGCAATTGTACCAGAAATATAAAGACAGTCTCGTCATCATTGCTATACCGTCTAACTCATTTGGGAATGAAAGTAGTGATGATGCAACAATAAAAGAGTTTGTAATGAGTAACTATCACATTCATTACATACTGGCGCAGAAGATGAACGTAATGGGAGATGCCCAGTCTGTATTGTATTCGTGGCTTACACACATTGAACAAAACAATATGATGAGTAACGGTGTGCAAGGCGACTTCTTTAAATTCCTGGTAGACGGATCGGGCAAACTGGTAGGTGCATTTATGCCGTCAGTTGAACCGATGAGCCAGGATATGCAGGGTGTAATAACAAATTAAAATAAAGGACAATTTTATTTACCAATCTAAAGCTCATGAGAAAGCAAATACTGTTTTTGATCTTTTTTCAGGCAATTGCTGGTTATTTAACAGCGCAAAGTAATATACCTACTACGACTACCGGTCCGGCATCTGCCACTCCAAATGCATTACCTTCTTATAATCCTGCCCCATCTGCCTCATATTTGCGAACACTCGTGCCCGTTATGCCTACAACCGATTCGGCAAGGGTAACTATAAATGCATGGGCAGACACGGTAAATATTACAACACAATATTTCGACTCTTTAAGCAGACCATTGCAAACGGTTATTAAACAAGCCTCACCCGCAAAAAATGATTATGTTTCCCCGAATACTTATGACGAATTTGGAAGGGTAGTTAATAGCTATTTACCTTACGTGCAAACAATAGGAAATAATAACAACGGGCAGTTTAAATCCACCCAATTTGTTTATGATTCTACTTTTTATAAAACGAATTTCCCTTCAGAGCAGATCAATTACAGCCAGGCAACATATGATGCAACTCCATTACAAAGAGCGCTAAAAACAACCGCGCCAGGCAATAGCTGGACGGGAGCCAACGTTGGCATTAGCAATACCTGGAGAGCCAATGTGACGTCGGACAGCGTAAGGCTTTGGACGATTGCCATCAGCAATGAAGATGATGTTCCCGCAACTGCAATAGCTTATTCAGCCGGAAGCTTATCTGTAACTGAGACGACCGATGAAAGGGGTGTAAAAACGGTAACCTATAGAGATGAAATGGGTAGAACAATTCTTACCAAACAACAAGCGAGCGCCTCTCCAACGACCGGGCATTACGGTTGGTTGTGTACTTATTATGTTTATGATGAAATGAACCACTTGCGGGTGGTAATTCCTCCAAAAGCAGTGGATGCATTAAATACCTCCACCGTTAACTGGAATCTGTCAGGTGTTCCTACCATAAAAACAGGGTTGTGCTTTTCTTATTTCTACGATGCAAGAGGAAGAGTTATCATGAAATATATCCCCGGTAAAGGGAAAAATTATATTGCCTATGATTTGTTTGATAGGGTAGTAATGACACAGGATCCAAACCTGCGGCAAACTAACCAATGGGCTTTTGTAAAATACGATGGACAAAGCAGGCCTTTCAGATCGGGCGTTATTACCAGTGCGCTGACTAAAGACAGTATTATTGCGCAGGCTGCAAGAGCTAACGATTATCCCACACTCACCGGAACCTACACTATAACATCCGAAACCTATTTTGATGACTATAGCTGGATAACAGGCGGAGCACCCAATAGCAGTTTGGTGTCAACTTATATAAATAGCACCAATTTTAATACTAGCTATAATACTTACCCTGATTATGCGCAACCGATAACCGTTAGTAGCCGGATAAGGGGTGCCGTAACGGGCAGTAAAAGAATAATCCTTAATACCTCAACGTATTTATATACTGTACCGTTGTATGATGATCATGGAAGAGTAATTCAAATGAAAGAAACCAACTATACCGGCGGCACTGATGTACTTACCAAACAATACCGCTTTAACGGAGCCGTATTACGGACCCACCTTTACCAGCAGAAATCGGGTACTAACGCTCAAACACATACGCTGTTAACCAAATACACCTTTGACCACGTTGGCAGAATAAAAACCATTGTTAAAAATATTGATGGCTTAGGAGATAAAACCATTGCCACCAACACATACAATGAACTTGGCCAGTTGAAATCAAAAGTGCTGGGAAGCGGTATTGATTCGTTGGCTTACGCTTACAATATAAGAGGCTGGCTCACCGGTATCAATAAGGGCTTTGTAGATACTTTTAATAGTGCGACGAATTATTTTGGGGAAGATCTTTTTTACGATTTTGGATTTACCAATAGCCAGCTTAATGGCGCCATTGCCGGAGTAAAATGGAAAGCTGGCGGCGATACCATAGCACGGGCTTACGGCTTTAGTTATGATAATGCCAACCGGCTTACCAAGGCAGATTTTAGCCAGAATATTAGAAATACAACCACCTGGACAAATTCGAGTGTAGACTATACCGTTAGTAATCTTACTTACGATGGTGGGGGCAATATCCTCACTATGAGACAAAGAGGGTTATTGATAGGAAGTTCCACAACAATTGATTCACTTGCCTATACTTATACTGCCAACAGTAACCAGTTGCAGAAAGTGGGTGATGGGATAGCAGATGCAAGCCCGATGGGAGATTTTAAAGACTCTTCGCTTACAACCGATTATACTTATGATGTTAATGGCAACATTACTAAGGACTATAACCGCCACATGCATACTACAGCCAATGGCAATGGCGATGTGTATAATTTATTAGACAAGCCTGATTCCATGGTTATTGCAAACAAAGCAACATTATATTATTATTACGATGCAGCGGGAACAAAATTACGTAAGCAGGTAAATGATTATACTACCGGCAAAACACTTAACTATCTTTACCTCGATGGTTTTGTTTATTTGAACGATACCCTGCAATATGTAAACACAGAAGAAGGAAGAATACGATGGGCTAAGAAAAGAAATAATACAAATGGCACTATTTATTATGCTTTTGAATATGATTATTATTTAAGAGACCATTTGGGTAATGTGCGAACGGTTCTTACTGAAGGAAAAGATACGGCAACGTATGCAGCTACCATGGAAACTGCGGATAGCGCTACAGTTGAAGCGTTGTTTAGCAATGTTTATGACCCCGTAAGGACGGTATCACCAAAACCCTCAGCATTCGATAGCGATCCTAACAATCATTATGTAAGCAAGCTTACAGGCACGACAGGGGGGCGAATCGGGCCTTCCATTATTTTAAAAGTGATGGCGGGTGATAAAGTGCAGATTAGTACTTACGCGTATTATACAGGGGCAACACAATCACCTGTAACAGATAATACTTTAGTCACGGATCTGCTTTCCACATTAGTAAGCGGGATTACCAATCAAAGTGGAGGTAAAATAGGAAGTGGAAATTCCACGGCATTAAGTAATACGGTTAGCCCAAATGTATTATCGTTTTTAGGGACCCGCTCTTATAATTCATCATTACCAAAAGCTTATCTTAACTGGGTTTTATTAGATGATCAGTTTAGATATGTAGCCGGCAGCATGGGAGCTTTACAGGTTCAGGCGGGCAGTGCTAAACAGGCGTTGGCACCATCTTTACAAACTATGGCAAAGAATGGATACCTCTATGTGTACGTAAGTAACCAAAGCCCGCAGGATGTATATTTTGATGATCTTATTGTAACACATACAACTGGCCCATTGTTGCAAGAACAAAGTTATTATCCTTTTGGATTGCAAATGGCAGGTATAAGTGATAAAGCCTTAAATAAATTGGATAGTAAAAATAAATTTAATGGAGGAGTGGAATTGGAAGAAGACTATGGAGTAAATTTGTATGCGACTTTTTACAGAGAGTATGATCCGCAGATTGGGCGGTTTACAGGAATAGATGCATTATCTGAGATGTCTTCTAATGTTACATCTTATCAATATGCAAATAATGATCCTATAAGGTTTAATGACCCAAGTGGATTGCTTTCAACTCAAGACAATCCGGAAACATTAGAAGCAGTGATTATAGCAATGCCTTCTACAGCATCGGCTGGAATTAGCTTTGCTGTTTGGGATGCTTTGATGTCGCAATTTGGAGACGGTAGTTTCTATGCTGGATTTGGAGGAGGTGGAGGAGGAGGTGGAGGAGGAGGTGGTGGTGGTGGATGGAGAAATAGGGTAGCAAAGAAACTTGCAAACACGTATAAACAAAATGAGCGACGTATAATGGCTTATTCCTTAACGATGGAAGCTTTAGCTGAGGTGACAAGTGCCGGCGAACTTCTCACAAAAACAAGGGACGCATTGGTTGAAACGTATGGAGATGATGATTCCAAAGAGGCAAGTGAAGTATATAGCCAAGTTATTGACTTAGTAAGAGGGATAAAGGAAGACGTAGCAGGTGGCGAATTGACTGATAGCTATATCGCAATTGCATCGGCCGCTTTTGGTGCCAAGGCAATTACGTTGGGAGCTGAGGACGCTGCATTGATGGAAACCATAAAAATGTTAGATGGAGATGTTTATCACAGTTTAAATCCGGACACGGATTATCGCGGTGGTGGGGGCGGGGCGGACTCTTCATATTAATATAAATTAAAGTCTTAATTTTAAATTTTCTAAAAAATATGAAAGGTAAAAGCAGAAGCTGTTTTATAACACTAATCGTAATTTTTTTAATTGTAACAGTGCTAACTTTCTTACTAAGATTAAATACTCTGAATAATTTCGAAATTAATCAAAAAATTGTTGATTCAGAGTGGGCAAAATTATATAAGGGCGTGAACGAGCGTAATGATTTATTTAAAAAAATTATTGCACAAAAAAACAAAGAGAACGAAATTTTTGATAGCTTAAGAGTCGTTTTAGAAAAGGTTTATAAAAATTATGCTCTGTATAAAAAGGGCTGCACATTGGATTTTGTAGAAGGTGAGCATATCTTAAACAACGAGTATTTGAAATCTCTAAAAGCATTTTCCCTTGATTCTTCGTTATTAAATAAAGAGGGATGGGGTACTTTAAAAGAGTTGAAAGTAAGTGACAATGAGATGAACAACGTTATTGCGGATTACAATAATTCAGTTTTAGAGAACAATAAATATATATCAACTTTCCCCAATTTTATTCTTGCAAAAAGAAATGGTTTTTCTAAAAAGAAATTTTTTACGATAAAATATGGTATTAAAAATGAAGATCCTATTGAAAAAAGTAAAAAATTACCAGAATGGGCAAAAAACAAGGATACGCTTTAATTGGTAATGTATCAGAAATGTTGTTTTGCAAAATTTTACTTTCAAAAGAATATAAATACGGGATTTCAAAAGAATAAAAACAATTATTTTGGGCAGCTTAACGGCTGCCTTTTTTCTTTTTACCTTAAAACTTACTCTAATGCTAGTAAATATTATTGCGTGTTACGTAATATGTTGGTTATAAAAATTTATGAAAAAAATTTTAATGAAGTACTAAAATAGATTTCCCTTAATGAGTAAATAATAAAAAGGTAAATAGGTCTATCGCCGGCTTTGTCAGCAAATAGATGCGCCAAACCATTACAACAAACAAAGTACTGTCTATGTCCTTTCATGGGTTGCTTCTACTTTTATTGCCACTAGGATTAAACTTCGCAAGTATCTGTAAAGGAGAAAGTTTACAGGGAGATTGAAATTGACTTGAATCTTTTACCAGCAATAGATCACCTATAATTTTTGCCGGTTATGTTGGTTTCAGATAGGGTTTGTATCCCGGTAAAAGACTTTTTATAGGCTGCTAAAACAACTTGCGATTCACCAACTTGATCAGCAACTGTCTTGATAAAAGCTTCCGGGCATGCTCGTTTAGTGGGAGGAACTTTTACACAGGATTAAAAATTCCTCATGCGCACGTTAGTTTTAACGGTTAGAAAATCCTCCCCAATAATCCTCCGTCATTCTTCCCAGCATCTTTTGGACCTCATAAAAGTATTAGATAGCTAAATATGGGAATTTCTTCGAATCTCGAACGATTTTAATTGCTCCCCTTAACCAGAAGTCCAAAAATTTACTAGGGGATAAGCCAGCTTATCTGGATAAGATTTTACTTTGTAACGTGCAGTTTAAGTACTCTCACCAAATTGAAAACTCACGTTCTGATCCGGGATATAAGCCGAGAAAAAGGTGAACTACTCAATGTACCAATTACCAATTTGGAGATCTCTTTGCCGCCTTTTCTTGGATAGACGAGGTAACTAATCCAAATGAACGCATAATCGAATAGCCTGTGATGATTATCAAGTAAGGTTCTGTGAGGACGTGAGGTGAAATCCCTCTTGTTTATGCGATCGACTGAAGCCTTTATTCTGTTTCAAAAAAAGAAATATCAATTTTGTCTTTGCGTTCAAAATATTTACGCCAGTTGTTTCGTACTAACTTCCCATTCAATATATTTTTTATTAAAAACTCTACCCATTTTTCTTGATATAAGTAATCGCCATGTGCTTCATCATAGTTGCAGTATTTTGGATTTGTTTCGAAAGGATCATGGTTCTTCTCAAACCCATTGTAAGGTCTGACACCTAAAATAGCAAGAATACATTTATGATCGGCGTGATTTAATTTAATACTTATTTTTTTATTTACTTCTTGAATTACTTTACCTGGTTTTAGTTTTCCTGGATTTATTACTTCTGCTTTTATTACTTTGTCCTTAACCAGTGCAGTAACTTTTTCATAATTCTTTTTGTCATTTTCAGAAAGTGAATTCCAGTTTACAAATTCAACAGCGATATCATTTCGATTAGTGTTGGAGATCTTTGGAATTTGAATAAGCTTAATACTATATTCTTGTGAATTGAATATGTTATCTGAGAGAGATGTTCTGTATCGGTCTATGAATTCCTTTAACTCCTGAATTTCTGTTGAGAGAATTTCTTTGTTTGCTTGCACTTGTTTGGAAGTTCTTACTCTTGAAAACTGAAGAGAATAGGCTAAATTTTCATTTAAGGCGTACTCAATTCCAAATAGCTTTATTAACTCATTTTCATAATTATAAAGAAGTGATTGGCATTCGCCAAAAATCATTATCCCAATTTCATCTTTATCTATACTTCGATGTTCGATTTTGTTTCTGAGCCGTATAAAAAAATCAAGATTGGATTTTACAGCGTCTTGTAATTGCCCGTATTTTAAAATACATGTTTTAAGTTCCCAAGCTTTCTTTTCTCCATCAACTATTTTATACTGCCCCTTTTCCTTATAATAAAATTTATCACCATTTTTATGGTTAAAATGTGAATGAAAAAGACGTGTCCAGGCCATAATCATATGTGTAATGAACTCTTCAACACGAAATGGGGTCCTTGGCTTATTGTATATTTCAACAGCAAGAAGAGCGCAATTAATTGAGCTGTCAAGAAGAGTTTTGCTTTTCCCTTTTCTAAGAAGCATTTATAAAGTATTAAGCACTCATTAAGGTTTCAGCCAACGAGAGTTTGTGAAAAAACTATCATTGCTTATCAAATATACACACTATGTTAATTACTCAAAAGCTGTATAATATTTGAAGAAATAAAGTATGCAATACATACAAGGCAATAGCCGTCATCAGACTTATTTCAGTACACTCGAAAACCAGGTAAGCGCTGATAATCCGGTAAGGCTTATTGATGGTTTTGTTGACAAACTTCATTTACAAAAATTGGGCTTTACCAAAACTGTTCACAACAGCGAAGGGCGCCCTCCTTATGCACCTGCTGTACTTTTAAAACTGTATTTGTATGGCTATCTTAATAAGATCCGCAGCAGCCGCAAATTAGAAAAAGAATGTAGCCGTAACATAGAACTGCAATGGCTGGTTCAAAATCTTCAGCCGAACTATCATACCATTGCCGACTTTCGCAAAGTACATGCAGCTCCCTTGCAATCCATGTTCCGGCTGTATGTTCAGTTTCTTGGAGATGCAGGCCTGCTGGGTAAAAGCACTGTTGGTATAGATGGCAGCAAGTTTAAAGCCGTTAACAGCAAAAAAAATAATTACAATCAAAAGAAGATAGATAAGCACCGGCAGTTTATTGAAGATAAGACTGCCAGGTATCTGCAGGAACTCGATGAACTCGATAAAGAAGAAAACACTAACGGTACCGGTGAGTTGTTGATAAAAAAAGAAAAGATAGCCCAGGGCCTTGCCAAACTGAAAGAACGTACTATAAAATACGATACACTACAACAGCAATTAAATGATACCGCCGACAAACAGATCAGTACAACGGATACCGATAGCCGAAGTATCCTCATTGTAAAAAGCATTGTGGAAGTAGCTTACAATACGCAGAATGCAGTAGATGATAAACACAACCTGGTTGTACATACCCAGGCTACCAACACCAATGATGGTAAGGCATTGTACAAAGCCGCTACACAAGCCAAAGCTAATTTGCAATTACAAAAAGAAGATACACTGATGGTATTGGCCGATAAAGGCTATCACACTGGTGCCGAACTGCAGCAGTGCCACCTGGATAATATGATAACCCATGTGGCTTATAAAGAGCAACCCCCGGTAAAACATATTGCCAACGAGTTTTTAGCAGAAAGTTTTGAGTATGATAAAGCAACAGACAGTTATACCTGTCCTGCAGGAGCGGTACTAACGTCGTTGGGTACATGGCATAATAAAAAAGGAGAAGCCGGTGAAACCAGCTTCCGTTTCAAAACCTACCGTACTGATGCCTGCAAAACGTGCAACTTAAAAAATCAATGCACCAAACTTCCCAAACGCATCATCCAGCGAAGTGAATACCAGGATGCCGTAGACGTATATGATAACAACATTAAACGAAATCCTGAGTATTATAAACGACGGCAAGCCATCTGCGAACATCCATTCGGAAGCATCAAGCGACACTGGGGTTATACACACACTTTATTAAAAGGGTTGCAAAAAGTAAATGGAGAAATGAACCTCATCATGTTTTGTTACAACTTTATGCGAACCAAAAATATCCTGGGCATAGAAAACATGCTAAAGGCCATTGAAAAGTGGACACCGGATTACGATAAAGTAATCTGTGCCATTAAAAAAGCTCTTATCAAGGCCGATTACAACCAAAATGTGCCCTCCGTTTTTTTGAAGATAATCCGATGCAAATTTTTTGCGGCAAGCCTAAATGAGTAACTATAAGGCCTACACGAAAAAATTTAAGCCCGTAATTTAAAAGTAGATAGTTTTTTCACAGTCTGACGATAGGGGCTGCTTGCGACGTTAGCCTAGTCTTGGTGCAAGCATATAAGAACGCTGCCTGGCTAAAGGTGTAGGGCGGCTGTGGGTGAGTTAGCAATCCTTGTGCCCGCATAAACCAAAGTATTATTTGTGTTATAAGTCCATTTATTTTACAAAGCAATTTGTGCAATAAGTCAAAAGATTTTATTATGCAGAAGTTGGTGTTCCCAAAACAATACCCTGCATCTGTGCAGCCACACATCGACGTTGTTGTGGTGTTCGTGCTGCTGGCCTGTTGCATAGCAATCACCAACAACTCTTGGAGAGTTATGAACTAAACGAACCTGATGATATTAAAAACGAGAGTTGTTAGTGAAACTTTTAGTGAAACTCCTAAAAACAAAAAAGCCGTTAAAATATTGATTTATAATATGTTAACGGCTAAATAGAGCTGTAGGGGGAGGGATCGAACCTCCACGAGGCAGTTAGCTATAGCACAAAGTTCAGTGGTCGACCCTGGTCGCATTCCAATTTGCATTGGAACACGGCTCTATGCTACGTTTATCCTGTTATCCTCACCCCCGAGACAAGAGGGCATGTCTGCCAAAAATTTCATCACCCCACAATTTTTAAGAACTTTATAATGCAAATCTAATATAGTGAGCTTATTTAAAAAAATATTTTAAATAAAATCTAATAAATATAGAAATAATTCAATAAAATGTTTATTTTTATAAAATATTTTTAAAATAAAAAACCAATATGGCCACAAAGTTAAATCTTGATAAACTCGATCTGCAAATTATACAGGAAATGTTGCAGAATGCTGATACGCCCTATGCAGAACTTGGCAAAAAGCTCTTTGTTAGCGGAGGTACAATACATGTTCGCATAAAAAAACTGGAGGAGTTTGGCATCGTTAAAGGTAAAAAACTAAATGTGAATTTAAAACAATTGGGGTACGATATTACCGCGTTTGTCGGAATCTTCCTGGAAAAAAGTTCCCTTTACGATTCTGTTGCCAAAGAGCTGGAAAAGATTCCGGAAATTGTAAGGCTTAACTACACAACAGGCAACTATAGTATGTACATAGAAATTGTTTGTAAAGACATTAACCAGCTTCGATATGTTTTGCACGACGAACTTCAAAAAATTAAAGGTATAGAACGTACCGAAACACTTATTTCCCTTGAGGAAAGTTTTAATCGTAGTGTTTTGGTAGCCAAAGATGTCAGTTAACTTATCCTCTCACATCAAGCGCATCTCTTAACCCGTTGCCTAAAAGATTAAAGGCAAGTACCAATATCATAATGGCCACACCGGGAGCCAGCGCCAGTGCGGGATTATGTGTTATTATAAAATTGTAATTTTCTTTTATCATCAATCCCCAGCTTGGAGTGGGCGGTTGTACCCCTACACCGAGGAAACTAAGTCCTGCTTCAATTATAATAGCACTCGCAAAATTAGAGGCGGCAATGACAATTACCGGCCCCAAAACGTTTGGTAAAATATGCCGCATAATAATCCTCGTGTTTTTAAGCCCGAGGGCTTTTGCAGCTTGTATGTATTCCATTTCACGCAACGATAATACCTGTCCTCTAATCGTTCTGGCAACATTTACCCACATCGTTAACCCAACAGCAATAAATATTTGCCAAAAGCCTTTGCCCAGGGAAAGTGTAATTCCGAAAACTAATAACAAAGTGGGCATACTCCATATTACATTAATAAGCCACATGATGATATTATCTGTTCTTCCTCCAAAATAACCGGCAACAGCTCCTAAAATAATGCCGATGCTTAATGAAATTAAAACTGTTATAAGACCAACGGCAAGGCTTACACGAACTCCTACAATGAGCCGGCTTAAAATATCGCGGCCAAATTTATCAGTGCCTAACCAGAATGTTTTTGAAACGATATAATTTTTTTCAGCCAAAATGCTTTTTGGGTAGGCTTCCTTTTCCTGAACGCCTTCATCAATATATTTTTCTATTATGATTGAATCAGGTGCTTCTTTATAATTATTTATTGGAATAAAAATCGATTTATCTTCCTTGCCGAAAAGTAACTGTTTAAATAAGCCGGTTGATGAAATTTTCTTTTCTTTTTTAATCTTTAAAAATAGCTGTTTAAAACCAGGCTTACGTGCCTGTATTTCTACAATTTGCCTGTCGGCGTTTGGAGTTGAATCTGTTGAGATGAAATAGGCAAAAATTCCAATTAATACTGAAAGGCAAATAATCGAAAGTCCGATCATTGCGCCTTTATTTTTTTTTAACCGCTTCCATGCATTTTGCGAAAAAGAAAAAGATTCAGCCATTATTAATTTATTTCAATCGATACTTATTTTACTTTTCTTTCCTTCCAGGTATAAGATCCAAATTTACCCAACCATCCTGCAATTAAAGTATAAATAATATGGAAAGGTTGTGAAGGTATGAACCACCACAATAATTTTTGCTTATCAAAAAATTTCGTTACAGGGAAAAGAAAGAAAACTTCTACCGCAGTTTTTACTGTAACTAATAGCAGTAATAAATAATAATCTTCAGCACAAAAAATAGAATAAACCGCAATAAAACAAATCCATGCATTTAAAAAATATACTAAAAAAAGCACAGCAGTAATTTTAATATCGGGATACCTGTCAGCCTTACTTGCCCATCGGATTCTTTGGTTAATAAAATCTTTTACAGTTTCTGATTGCTGCGTTTGCACTATTACGTTAGCTGACTTTAAATACCGTATTTTACCAGGATATATTTTTTGAATTTTATGCATCAATAACATATCATCGCCGCTGGCAATATTATCAATTCCTTCAAAGCCATTTACTTCATAAAAAACTTTTTTCTCATAAGCAAGGTTGGCGCCATTACACATGTTGTGAATTCTTTTATAAACGGAAGCCCCGGTAATTCCCTGCAACGCCATAAAATCGAGTGACTGAAATATTTTAAAAAACTTTTTTGATATTGATTCGGTAGCTGATACATTAGCATAAACAACAGGAGCCGCAATAAAAACTGCTCCGCTTTCTTCATAATAAGACGCAATCGTTTTGAGCCATTCAGGCTTTACAATACAATCGGCATCGGTAGTTACTATCAAATTTCCTTTGGCTAAATCAATGGCTGTTTCAATAGCTTTCTTTTTATACGAATTCAGGTTTACATTGGCTGTAAAATCGCTGAGTTTTATTAACCTGATATTTTTTTGATTAAATGAATTGGCAATAGCGGCAGTTGAATCAACTGAATAATCATCTACTATAAGTACTTCAAATAAATTGGCAGGATAAGTTTGTTTTATGATTGATGCAATACAAGAACCAATATTTTTTTCTTCATTCCTCGCAGAGATAATCACCGAGATTAACGTAGCGTTTTTCCGTATTTGGTCTTCCGGAACATTATATTCCTTTAGCTCTAACCAGCTTTGCCGGTAATAAATGATCAGCATAACATAGGGAAGTAATAGCAATAGAGATATCAGCAATAAGATCATGAAATAATTTAGTGCGGCATTTTACAATTATTTAATGCAGCGTTGGCAAAAATAATTTTTTTGGAACCAAATGAATAAGTAGATTTGTGTAGTTGCATAAACAACTATATGCCAAACAACCAATTTAAGAAAGGGGAATTATACAGCTTTATTACCGGGAAAGCTTCCACTGCTATCGCAAGAAGATTACAGAAAAACTTTAAACAGTCTGGTATTGAAGTAACAATTGAACAATGGAGTGTGCTGTATCATTTGTGGAAGCAGGAAGGCCAAAGCCAGCAGCAATTGTGTGATGCCACCTTTCGTGATAAACCCAGCATAACCAGGTTGGTGGATAACCTTGAAAAACAAAAGCTGGTTAAAAGAGTGCCTTCAAAAGAAGATAGAAGAATTAACCTGATCTATTTAACCAAAGAAGCTTTGAGCCTGCAGGAAAAAACGATGGCGTTAGCAAATAAAACGTTGAACGAAGCGTTGGAGGGTGTAACAAACGGGCAAATAGAAATAGCTAAGGAGGTTTTACAGAAAGTATACGATAACCTCTCAAATCTTCCTTTAACAGATTTATAAAAAGATTGAAAAAAATACCTAACTAATAAAATTAAAAATCATGAGTACTACAACAACCGGTTCACTTTTAAAAGGTGGCGAATGGCTGATAAAACAAAGCAATGCGTTTGAAACATTTACTCCTGAAGATTTTACCGAGGAACAACTAATGGTCCGTGATATGTGTAACCAGTTTTTGCGGGCAGAAGTTTTACCTGTTATTGAACGAATTGATAAAATGGAGCCGGGTCTGATGCCATCACTTATGGATAAAGCGGGCTCGCAGGGATTATTGGGCGCATCAGTGCCGGAAGAATTAAATGGCCTTGGAAAGGATTTTGTGACTTCCACGTTGGTAAGCGAAGGGCTTGGTGGTGGTTATTCATTCAGTGTTGCAATGAGTGCGCATGCAGGTATTGGCACTTTGCCCATTTTATATTTTGGAACCGAAGAGCAAAAAAAGAAGTATGTATCAAAATTAGCTACCGGTGCATGGAAAGGTTCTTACGGACTAACGGAACCGGGTAGTGGCAGTGATGCCTTGGGCGCTAAAACAACAGCAACACTTTCTGCCGACGGGAAATTTTATTTGCTTAACGGTCAGAAATGCTGGATTACCAACGGAGGTTTTGCAGACGTGTACACGGTGTTTGCGAAAATCGACGGAGACAAATTCACTGCGTTTATTGTTGAGCGTGGATTTGAAGGATTTACACAAGGGCCTGAGGAACATAAAATGGGCATCAAAGGTTCTTCAACGGTACAATTATATTTCCAGGATTGCAAAGTGCCCGTAGAAAACGTATTAGGCGAAGTTGGGAAAGGACACATCATTGCTTTTAATATATTAAATATCGGGCGATTAAAATTAGCTGCTGCTGCCATTGGCGGTGCAAAGCTCGCTTTAACTGAAACAATACAATACGCAAAAACAAGGGAACAATTTAAAACACCCATTGCAAATTTTGGAGCTATTAAACACAAGCTTGCTGAAATGGCTATCAAAATTTACGCAGATGAAAGTGCATTATACAGAACCGCAAAATGGATTGATGAAAAAGAAGCTGAATTGCTGGCATCGGGTAAACCATTCAACGAAGCATTACTAGGCGCAGCTGAAGAGTATGCAATTGAATGTGCCATCCTTAAAGTTCATGGAAGTGAAGCATTGGATTTTGTTGTTGATGAAGGGGTACAGGTTCATGGCGGTAATGGTTACAGTGATGAGTATAACATCAGCAGGGCGTATCGTGATAGCCGTATCAACCGTATTTATGAAGGGACCAACGAAATTAACAGGTTGCTTACAGTTGACATGATGCTGAAAAGGGCAATGAAAGGAAAGCTTGACCTGATGGGCCCTGCGATGAGTGTTCAAAAGGAATTAATGAGCATTCCCGAATTTGGTGATGGCGAAGAAGGTTCTTTTTCGAAAGAACAAAAAATAATCGTCAATATGAAGAAATGCATATTGATGGTCGCTGGTGCAGCGGTCCAAAAACTAATGAACAATCTTACTAATGAACAGGAAATTATTATGAATATTGCTGATATGGCTATAGAAACTTTTGTTGCAGAAAGCTTCCTGCTTCGTGTAATGAAAGCAGCAGATAAAAATGGCGAAGAAAGTAATAAAGTACAGGTAGCAATGATGCAATGTTATCTTAATGATGCAGTTGATACAATTGCCAAATGTGGCAAGGAAGCAATCAATGCTTTTGCAGAAGGTGATGAACCAAAAATGATGTTGCTTGGTTTAAAACGGTTTACTAAAACAGAACCTTTTAATAGTAAAGATGCGAGGAGGTTAATTGCGGATAAATTAATTGAAGAAAATATTTATAGGCTTTAAGCCATTTAATTTTATTAGTCGGGTATGGAGAGCTTTGGTTTTTTAGCCAAAGCTTTTTGATTTTTGTTCTAACTTTATTGCATGAAATTTATCTTTTCTGTACTCTTCACTTCTTCTATCTTTTTGTCTTTTTCTCAAATTAAATCGCCTGATTTTTTTTATGTAAAAACAACTGATTCATTGCCATTTTTAAAATATGGTATAGGCGAAGACCGGCTCGGAGGAGCTAAAATGACATTTCTTGACAGCAATATTATTTTAAAAGTTGTAGATAGTTTTCATACGGATTATAAAGTACAACTTTCAAAATTACATTCCGCTTATATAAGTAAAAGCAAGGTTATTGAAACGATAGGCGTTAACACCCTGGAGCATTTAACGGATAGCTGGAAAGTATGGGGTGATTCTTTATTCGATTTCGTAACTGTAAAACTGGATGAAAAACTTCCTTACAGTAGTGTTATGGAAATTCATCCGTCAAGGATTGTAGTTGATATTTTTGGCGTAACGAGTAATACGAATTGGATTACTCAATTATCTACTGCAAAAGAAATTAAGAATGCCTGGTATGAGCAGCCGGAAGATGATGTAATGCGGGTTTTTATTGAATTAAAACATCCGCAGTTTTGGGGCTATACAATTTATTATGATTCTTTAAATAAACTAACGATAAGGGTTAAACGACAACCAAAAGTATTGGCTTTAAAAAATCTTAAAATAGCAATTGATGCCGGCCATGGCGGTGATAATGTAGGCGCTAGCGGTGTTGCAACTAATATCAAAGAAAAAGACTATACTTTGCTGATTGCAAAGCAACTTGAAACAGCCTTAAAACTAAGGAAGGCAAAAGTTGTGATGACACGGAACAAAGACACAACTCTTAGCATGCCTGAAAGAATCAATTTTTTAAAGCAGCAAAATCCTGATCTGTTAATAAGTGTTCATTTAAATTCCGCAGATATGGATACTGTACGTGGAGTAAGCACTTATTACCGGTATATTGGATTCAGGCCATTGAGCCAGGCTATTTTAAAAAGTATGTTGCAGGCAACTGGCCTCAAAGAGTATGGTAATGTAGGAAGTTTTAATTTTTCGTTAAGCGGTCCAACGGATTATCCAAATTGCCTGGTGGAGGTTGCTTTCCTCAGTAATAAAAGCGATGAGAAAAAGATTCTCAATCCTAAATTTCGCAATTTGGTTGCACAAAGGATTATTGCAGGAATTGAGGAATTTTTAAAAAACTTATAAGTATATTTATTTAAAACGATATGAAGGTGAACGAGAAATTAAACACAGCGGAAAAAAGAACTTTAGGAAAATTAAGTAATCTTTCAGAAACGCTCATTGGTTCTGAAATTGTAAAGCTTGGAGCTGATATAAAAGAAAAAATTACGGGAGGAGAAACGATTTATAATTTTACTATTGGTGATTTTGATTCTTCTATTTTTCCAATTCCAAAAAAGCTAGAAGAAGAAATAGTGAATGCATATCATCATGGGTTCACGACCTACCCTCCTGCGGATGGGATTCTTTCTTTGCGAGAATCTGTTTCCTCATTTATAAAAGAAAGAGAAGGCCTCGATTATAATTCAAAAGAAATACTCATTGCCGCAGGTGGCCGCCCGCTTATATATGCATTATACCGTGCTGTGGTCGACAGAGATGATAAAGTTATTTATGCTGTTCCCAGTTGGAACAATAATCACTATGTACATTTTGTTGAAGGGCAACATGAGGTAATAGAAACTACTGCCGAAAATAACTTTATGCCAACGGCAGAAGATATTCAGCCACATATTGAAGATGCTGTTCTTATCGCATTATGCTCTCCTCTAAACCCAACGGGTACTGTGTTTAAAAAGGAAGAGCTGGAGAAAATTTGTGATATGGTACTTGAAGAAAATATGCGGCGTGGAGATGATGAAAAAAAATTATATTTTATGTACGACCAGATGTATTGGACACTTACGTTTGGCGATACCAAACATTATAATCCAGTTAGCTTACGGCCGGAAATGAAACAGTACACCATTTTTATTGATGGTATCAGTAAAGCTTTTGCTGCTACGGGTGTTCGTGTAGGCTGGGCGTTAGGTCCAGAAAATGTACTGGCAAAAATGAAAGCTATTAACAGCCATATAGGTGCGTGGAGCCCAATGGCTGAACAACATGCTACCGCGAAATTTCTTTTACAAAAAGATGTAATAGATAAGTACCTGTCACATTTTAAAAAAGAACTGGAAGAAAGATTACAACTTATTTATAAAGGGTTTCAAAAATTAAAAGCTGAAGGTTTTACTGTGGATGCATGCGCACCTCAGGCCGCTATTTATCTTACCATACAGATAAGCCTTGCTGGTAAAAAAACAAATGATGGGAAAATGCTTTCAAACCAGGCTGATGTTACTTCTTATGTCTTGAATGAGGCTAAATTAGCCGTGGTTCCTTTTTATGCCTTTGGAGCTCCAAAAACTTCCGATTGGTATCGCCTTAGTGTAGGCACTTGTAAAAAAGAAGAAATCCCTGCAATGCTGGAGCAGTTAAACGGAGCATTAAGCAAACTCTCTTAGATAAATCTGCTTAATGCTTTAATTAGTTTTATTTCTTAACTGATTATTCCTTTTTCCAGTAAATATTCTGCTATCTGAACCGCATTGGTAGCAGCGCCTTTACGAAGGTTATCACTTACAATCCAGCAGTTCAAAGTATTCGGCTGAGATTCATCCCTCCTTATTCTGCCTACAAAAGTTTCATCTTTTTCATGAGCGGTTAACGGCATAGGATAAACGAAATTTTCGATATCATCCTGGATTACTACACCCGGAGAAGCAGATAAAATTTTCTTTACTTCATCAATGTCAAAATCATTTTCAAATTCAATATTTACACTTTCGCTGTGGCCGCCAATAACAGGAATGCGTACACAGGTTGCCGTTAGTTGAATAGAATTATCGCCAATGATCTTCCTGGTCTCATTCACCATTTTCATTTCTTCTTTGGTATAACCATTTTCAAGAAACACATCTATTTGCGGAATAGCATTTTTATCAATCGGATATTTGTATGCCATTTCTCCCTGGACATTCTTTCTTTCATTTTCCATTTGTTGCACAGCTTTAACCCCCGTACCCGTTACACTTTGATAAGTGGAAACCACTACCCTTTTTATTTTGTATTTCTGATGAAGCGGGTTTAATACCAGCACCATCTGTATGGTAGAGCAATTGGGATTAGCAATTATTTTATCTTCCTTAGTTAAAACATTTGCATTCACTTCGGGTACAACTAATTTTTTTGAAGGATCCATGCGCCATGCAGAAGAATTATCAATTACAGTAATTCCGGCTTCGGCAAATTTTGGAGCCAAAGCGAGCGATGTTCCTCCTCCTGCTGAAAATATTGCCACAGCAGGTTTTGCAGCAATAGCATCATCAGCAGATACGACTTTGTATTTTTTATTCTTAAATGTAATTTCTTTCCCTATTGATTTTTCAGAAGCTACAGGTATAATTTCTGAAACGGGGAAATTTCTTTCCTCCAGCACTTGTAACATTTTGCTTCCCACCAAACCGGTGGCACCCACAACGGCAATTTTCATTTTTCTGTTTTTTATATTTGATTTAATTAATAATTTCTAAATAAATGCAAATCTATAAAGTGGTTATCTTTAAATAAAGCTGCACTAATGATAAAAAAATATTTTGCATTTTTTTATATGATGTTATTCATGAGCTTTTTTACCCATGCTCAGCTTTCAGAAAACTTTAATGACGGGGATTTTACTGCTAATCCGGCCTGGTCAGGCGGTACTTCTGATTTTGTTGTGAATTCATCATTACAACTGCAAAGTAACAACACAGTTGCAAATAGCAATTATTTTCTCAGTGCACCAAATTCTCTTGCTACATCCGCTCAGTGGGATATGTACATTCAGCTTGCTTTTAATCCCTCTTCCGCTAATTATGTTGATGTTTATTTAACGGCGTCTGACGATGATCTTGCACTAAATACAACTACCGGATATTTTGTTCGCATAGGTGATACCAACGATGAGATATGTCTGTACCGGAAAGATAATGATGGCATTACAACTAAGATAATTGATGGAACTGGTGGCATTTTGAATAAGAGTAATAACTTGATGAAAATAAAAGTTATAAGGGATGCATCCAATCAATGGATTCTTTCTAGAGATTTAACCGGTACGGGAAACAGTTATACAACCGAAGGCGCTGCTACAGACGCAACTTATACTTCGTCAGCATTCTTTGGTTTTTATATAAAACAAAGTACAGCGTCATTTTTTCAAAAGCACTTTTTTGATGATATCGAAATTAAAAACTACGAACCCGATGTTACGCCGCCTGCGCTGCAATCCGCAACGGCCATATCTGCTAATGTAGTTGATGTATTGTTTAATGAAGCTGTCGAAATAAACAGCAGCCAGTTGGTAACAAATTATTTCGCTAATAATAGCTTAGGGGGCCCATCAACGGCAGCGCTTGACGGTGTAAATCCCAGCCTGGTGCATCTTACGTTTGCGAATTCATTTACTAATGCCGTTACGTACACGCTTTCTGTAAATGGAGTTACAGACCTTTCTGGAAATGCAATAAATAATGGCACAGCAAATTTCAGTTTTTACACACCGCAACAATATGATGTAGTAATTGATGAAATAATGGCTGATCCAACACCGCAGACAGGATTGCCGAATAGCGAATGGGTTGAGTTAAGAAACACATCTGACTTTGCAATTAATTTGCGTGGATGGAAATTTGCTGATGCAACAAGGCAAAGCGGAATAATGCCTGATTTTGTTTTGCAACCCGATAGTTTTGTAATTGTTTGTACCGGTTCTGCCGTTGGCGGCCTTGCACCATTTGGAACTACATTCGGAGTTGCCAGTTTCCCTTCTCTTGATAATGACGGCGATATGATATCATTATATGCGAGGGATGGAAAAACTATTCACGCGGTTCAATACACATCAGCATGGTATCAAGACGAACTTAAAAAAGATGGGGGATGGACGTTGGAAATGATAGACACAAAAAATCCATGCAGTGGCATCAGTAACTGGAAGGCCAGCATGAATGCAACAGGCGGCACTCCAAGCAGTAAAAATTCAGTAGACGGTGTAAATATTGATGAAACAGGCCCAAAACTTTTGCGGGCTTTCGCAGTAAATAACACAACCATTACCCTCGTTTATGATGAACCGTTAGATAGTTTGAAAGCATCTATAGTTGCTAATTATACAATCGATGATGGGATTACTGCTATAAGTGCGACAGGCATTCCCCCTGTTTTTGACAAGGTAAGCGTAGCTTTAAATGTTCCAATTGTTCCTAATACTATTTATACAATTGCAGCAGCAAATATTGCGGATTGCAAAGGGAATGTTATTGGTTCAAAAAACAGTGCCCGGTTTGGAATTGCACAAGAGACAGATAGTTTAGATATCGTTATTAATGAAATACTATACAATCCAAAACCTGATGGAGTTGATTACGTGGAATTGTATAACCGTTCTCAAAAAATAATTGATCTAAGCCACCTATATATCGCCAACCGCAATGGCAGCAATATTATAAGCAGTATTCAACGAGTGGCTAAAGAAGGCAATTTATTATTTCCCAAGGATTTTATAGTTCTTACTTCGGATGCCTTTTCGGTAAAAAATCAATACATAACAACTAATCCTGATGCCTTTATGCCGGTAAGCAGTATGCCGCCCTTTCCAGATGACGCGGGGCATGTAGTTATTTTAAACAACCGGGGTAATATAATTGATGAAGTTGATTATTCTGATAAATGGCAGTTCCCTCTTATTGCAAATACGGAAGGTGTTTCCCTGGAACGGATAAATTATGATGGACCATCTGTTCAAAGTAATTTTCATTCAGCAGCAACTTCTTTTGGCTACGGAACACCGGGATATAAAAACTCACAATATAGCCTAAACGAAGGTGCGCCTGGTACAATTACCGTCACGCCAGATGTATTCTCTCCTGATAATGATGGTACAGATGATTTTGCAACTATAAATTATAGTTTTCCGTCTCCGGGTTATGTTGCAAATATTACCATATTTGACGCTAAAGGCCGGGAAGTGCGTTATCTCCAAAAAAATTCCTTAAGTGGTATAACAGGTTATTTCCGTTGGGACGGATTGGATGATAAGAACAGAAAATTGTCAGAGGGCATTTATATTATTTACACAGAGATTTTTAATGCGGGGGGAAAGAAAAAGCAATTTAAAAATACGATTGTGCTGGCACGAAAATATCAATAACCGAAACTTATTTTAAAATGGTTAATTGTTCCCGATGTTATCGATATCATCATCAAAATAATCGGGAAGTTTATTGAGTTGCGCTTTAATTATAAAATAACTGGTGATGCCGAAAGCAAGGCCTAACATTCCTATGGAAAAAAGATTGTCCTTCCCAAAAATTATAACGCCTGCGATGACACCAATGACTTCTAAAGTAATCCAGCCAACTACTGTGTAAATTTTCCAGGTGCCTGGCTTAAGACCTTTGCTATGCGCAAGTCTTCCAATTTCCCTGGTTAGAAAAATAAGTATAATTATTTCCAGCATAAATACAGTTTAAAAAATGGTAGGGTTAGCGTCGCACATCACACTTTATCTATCGCACATTATTATACCAAATCAATATCAAAATTTACCAGTTGTACAAACTCTTTCAAGCGAATGTCAATATCTTTCTTAGTAATTTCCTTTAGTCTTTGCGGGCCAAATTTTTCAACGCAGAAGCTCGCCATTGCAGAACCTACGATAATAGCAGTTTTCATATTTTCAAAACTAATATCTTTTGAACGTGCAAGATGCCCAATGAAGCCGCCTGCGAAAGTATCTCCGGCACCTGTTGGATCAAAAACATCTTCTAACGGCAACGCAGGGGCGAAAAAAACATGATCATCATGAAACAATAAAGCGCCATGTTCGCCCTTTTTAATAATAAGAAATTTTGGCCCCATTCCCATTACCTTCCTGGCTGCCTTTACCAATGAAAATTCACCGCTTAATTGTCTTGCCTCACTATCATTTATCATCAGCACATCAACCATTTGCAAAACTTTTTTCAGGTCGTCAATTGCGCTTTCTATCCAAAAATTCATCGTATCCAGTACAATTAATTTTGGCCTGTTTCTTAGTTGATTTATTACATTTATTTGTAGCGAAGGCATTAAATTCCCCAGCATTAGAAAATCAGCTCCCTGGTATTCTTCAGGAACTATAGGATTAAAATCTGCCAATACATTAAGGTCGGTTATTAAAGTATCACGGGTGTTCATATCAAGGTGGTATTTTCCGCTCCAGAAGAAAGATTTTTTATCTTTTACAATTTCCACCCCGGTTAATTCTACACCTCTTCTTTTAAGTTCACTCATTTCGTCTTCAGGGAAATCGTTGCCGACAATGGAAATTTGTTGAATAGGCTGCGATAAATGGCTGGCCGCGTAAGCTACATAAGTTGCAGAGCCACCAATAATTTTATCGATTTTTCCAAAAGGGGTTTCGATCGCGTCAAATGCCATTGTTCCGAGTGTAATTATTGCCATAGAAAGTTCCTGATTTATTTGTGTTTTGCGGTGCAAATGTAAAAGATTAATGTTGGAAGTTATACAGTAATTGACTGCACATAATTTAACTATTAAAAAGATCTTAATTATTAACTTTACAGTAAAGTAATATATGTTATTACACATCCACCCCCAAAACCCGCAACCTCGTCTGTTGACCCAGGTTGCTGAATGCCTTAAAAGTGGCGGCATCATCATTTATCCGACAGATACAATTTATGGACTTGGTTGCGATATCTATCAGCCGAAAGCAATTGAGCGTATTTGTAAAATAAAAAATATAGATCCTCAAAAAGCGCAACTTTCTTTTATTTGCCGGGACCTGAGCCATCTGAGTGATTATACCAAAAGTATTGATACGCCTTTATACCGCGTTCTTAAAAATTATTTGCCGGGACCTTACACTTTTATTTTGCCGGCGAGTAAGCTGGTACCTAAAATTTTAAAAAGCAAAAAAGATACCGTAGGAATTCGTGTACCCGATAACGTTATATGTCGTTCAATCCTGGAAACATTGGGTAATCCTATTTTAAGTGCATCACTGCCAGGAGAAATGGTAGAAGAATACACAGATCCGGACATCATTTATGAAAAATTCGGAAACCAGGTAGATTATGTTATTGACGGAGGTACAGGAGGTATCGTGCCGTCGACAGTTATAGACTGCACTACCGATGAATGGATTGTAACGCGTCAGGGATTAGGCGAATGGCGGGCATAAAAAAAGCCCGCAGATTACGTGAAACGGTGACTATGAAATATCTGAAGTATATATTTCACCATCAATTATAAGATCATGGGTTATTTCTGCAGCGTAAATATTAAAACTTTTGCGATGGTAGCGGCACAATCCATATTCCTTAATTGCATTGCGATGCTCAACGGTTCCATATCCTTTGTTGTTGTGCCAGCTATATACTTGATATTTTTTGTGTAAGTTGATCATATACTCGTCCCGGTATGTTTTTGCAAGTATGCTCGCCGCTGCAATAGACGCATAAATACCATCTCCTTTTATAATACAGTAATGTGGTACCTTTTTGTATCGTTTAAAACGGTTCCCATCAACTAATAAAATATCAGGATTGCTTTTTAGTTTTTTTAATGCAAGATGCATAGCCTTGAAAGATGCCTGTAAAATATTGATGCGGTCAATTTCATCATTATCTACACTGGCAACTGAAAATGCAATGCTTTCTTTTTCTATTATTGGCCTTAGTTGTTCTCTTTCTTCCTTAGTTAATTGCTTTGAATCATTTAGCAAAGGATGATAAAAATCTTTCGGCAATATAACAGCAGCGGCATATACAGGGCCCGCAAAACAACCTCGCCCGGCCTCATCGAGACCGGCCTCGCAAAACTTATTATGATAAAAAGGTAGCAGCAAAATATTTTGTCAAAAGTAAAAGAGGTTTGTCAAAATACGTTATTTGATTTTTCAACATTCACGTTTCAATAATTATTGTTTTAATATCTATCCCTTCACAGGGTTAACTTTGCGACGAAATAATAAAAAAATATGCAGGCTGAATTAAAAAAGAATACTTCTAATAATGTGGCAAAATGGCTCTTCGCTGGAGTGATAATGTTGATAGTTCAAATTTTATTAGGAGGCATAACACGTTTAACCGAATCGGGATTGAGTATTACAGAATGGAAGCCAATTACGGGAGTATTGCCGCCACTCAATACAGCACAATGGATGGATGAATTTAACAGGTATAAACATACCGATCAGTTTCGTTATATGAACAGTAATTTTTCTTTGCATGATTTTAAATTTATTTTTTTCTGGGAATGGTTTCATCGCACATGGGCAAGATTGATGGGCCTCGTGTTTTTATTTGGGTTTTTTTATTTTCTTATAAAAAAACAATTCAGGCAAGAGATGATAGGCCCTTTTATTATTTTATTTCTTTTAGGAATTATGCAGGGAATCATCGGCTGGATAATGGTAAAAAGCGGGCTGGTGCCTGAAAGAATGTTTGTGGGCCATATGGAGCTGGCAACCCATTTTATGGCAGCGCTGCTATTGCTTTGTTACACTTTATGGTTTGCACTTAGCTTATCGGTTAAGCCCAATCAAATAACTATAAATAAAGGATTAAGAAAGACCACACTTATTATATTTTTTATTCTTTTTGTTCAGTTAATTTATGGAGCTTTTATGGCCGGCTTGCATGCGGCAACGGCTGCACCTACATGGCCACAGATAAATGGTCAGTGGATTCCCGATTCTATGAATAATTTATCGCCAGGGTGGAAAAATTTTATCGATAACAAAATTACCATCCAGTTTATTCACAGGGGGATTGCGTATATTATTTTAATAAGTGTATTGATATGGTTTTTTAAAGCGATAAAAATTAAGGGAACTTTATTATTTAGTAAAACAAGGCTTATTCCTTTAGTTTTTATTATTGTGCAGGTTTTGCTCGGTATAACTACCGTAGTAACATCGCCGTATGGCAATAACCTGGTATGGTTTGGCGTTGCCCATCAGTTAGTAGCTATCTTATTTTTAATGTCTATGATTTTTATGTTATATATTATAAAATCGTTACCGGTTAATAATAGTTAAATTGAAAGGATTAATATAGTTTCTATGAAGGGATTTATAAAAATTTTTTATTATTCATTTCCTATCCAGCTATTACTTCTTCATTTCAGGAAATCCCAGGTACTTCTTATTTTCTGGCTTATTCTCTTTTTAACTATCACAGGTAATTTTATGAAATTATTTGGAGCAAATGCCTTATTTCTTGCTCCGGAGTATTTAGGTAATGTGAATGCCGCAGGGGCAGCTATTACAGGAATAGCGACGGGTATATTTATAATGAGCTGGAATATTACCACTTTCATTTTGCACAGCCAGCGCTTCCGATTTCTCGCTACAAATTCCAAACCCTTTTTAAAATATTGCGTCAATAATTCCATCATTCCAATCTGCTTCCTGGTACTTTATTTTTTTGAGGCAATTTCATTTGACCGTTACATGGAGTTAATTCCTCTTGTGGAATTTATTGCGATTGCGGCAGGGTTTACCGGTGGATTTTTGTTAGTGTTGATAGTCTCTTTCGCTTACTTCTTTACTGCGGACAGAAGAATTGTAAGAACCTTTAAGCCCGGGTTTATCGACTTTGATGAAAATAAAAAGTTTGAAAAACATGAAGACGCTATATTTGAAAACAATTTTGGTTTACCGGTAGGCCATTATTTAACTACGCGGTTCAGGTTTAGGAAAGCAAGGAAAGTAGGCCATTACAGCCAGGAGTTTTTGGATACTATATTTAAAAGACATCATTTTTCTGCGATAATAACTATAATGCTGGCTTTTATTTTTATGATGCTTATCGGTTTCTTTCTTGATCATAAAATTTTCCAGGTACCGGCAGCGGCAAGTATTCTCATATTGTTTGCTTTGTTGATTGCAGTTATTGGCGCACTTTCATATTTCATGAGAAGTTGGAGTATTTTGTTTGTCATCTTTCTTTTTATAGTCCTTAATACACTTTATGAATATGATATAATTGATCCGCGCAATAAAGCTTTCGGTCTCGATTATACGCATACTGTGAGACCGGATTATTCACTGAAGTCGCTAGAAGCTTTAAATACTCCGGAAAAAATTGAGGCCGATAAAAATAATATGATTGGCATTCTTAACCGCTGGAAAGCGAAGCAGGAAGAAAAAAAGCCGTTAATGATTGTATTTAATTTCAGTGGCGGTGGCGTAAGAAGCGCCACTTTTGCTATGAATATTTTACAACAACTTGATAGTATAAGCCAGGGAACTATTATGAAAAAAACAGTTCTCATTAGCGGTGCCTCAGGTGGCATGCTGGCTGCTGCTTACTTTAGGGAATTAGCAAGGCAAAAGGCTATTGGAAAAAATATTGATATACAAAATGGAAAGTATGTAAATAATATTTCGAAAGATTTATTGAACCCGGTTTTTTCCTCGATGATAGCAAGGGATCTTCTTTCACCTGCACAAAAATTTTCGGTTGGGCCTTACCGTTATGTTAAAGACAGGGGTTATGCGTTTGAACAAAAATTAAATTACAACACACATGGTGTTCTTGATAAAAATATTGGCTTTTACCAGGAAGATGAGAAGGACGCTAATATCCCGCTCATGATTTTAAATTCGGTTATAACAAGAGATCTTAAGAAGATGATGGTTTCAACACAGCCAATAAGTTTTATGATGCAGCCAACATTTGTTGACAGCTCAACAGCAATGAGTGGCCCGGATGCAGTGGACTTTTCAGCTATGTTCAAAAATGAGAATCCGATGAATCTTCGTTTGCTAACGGCCCTTAGAATGAACGCAAGTTATCCCTATATTTTACCAAGCGTATGGCTCCCCTCAAGGCCCGTAATAGATGTGATGGATGCGGGACTTCGTGATAATTACGGCCAGGAAACGTCCTTACGTTTTTTGCATGTTTTTAAAGATTGGATAGCCGCTAACACGCGTGGAGTATTAATTATCCAGGTTCGGGCTATGCAAAAAGGAAGTTGGGCAACACCTTATGAGAATGGAGGTATACTTAGTATTCTTACAAAACCTTTTTCCATGTTGCAGGTTAACTGGTTCAGGTTGCAGGACTACTTCCAGGATGATGAAATTACCTACACGGAAAGTCTCGATAGTAATCTTCACCGGGTTACTTTTATGTATATTCCTGAAAAAGAAGAAAAGGGCGCAACGCTTAATTTTCATTTAACTGCAAGGGAAAAAAAAGAAGTAATTGCTTCATCAGGAAGAAAAAATAATGTAGAAGCTTTTGAAGAAGTAAAAAAATTCTTACAACATTAAGGCCTTATTAGAGTAAAAGCTGAGGGCAAAATTTCGATATCAAATTTTTTAGCGGTAGGTGCATGGTCGCCATCAATATGCAAAGGAGCCATTTCGGGATTTATGATTTGAAGTGATCCGGTTTGAAAATAAAGTATGTTTTTCTTATGAAAATTTTTTTCTTCAAAAGTGATTATTTTTCCTGTTTTCATTTGTTTGAAAACCGACCATATAATTCGAAGTTTACTCATTTTTTTAACCACAATTATATCAAGCAAACCATCATTTAAACTTGCCTCGGGTGCGATAGTAAAATTATTGCCAAACTGGTTGCTGTTTGCAATGCAAATGAAAAAAGCATCTACTTTAAACGTCGTGTCGCGAACCTTCAATTCAAAATGATATGGGGTAGCAGCTAAGAAATTTTTAAAAGTTTGTTTTATATAAGTTGACAAACCCCTTTTTTTTTGTAACGAAAAATCATAGGCAACTTGTGCATCAAGGCCAATGCCACACAGCATACAACTTAATTTTCCATTAATTAAAAAAGAATCAACACAACTGGTTTTGCCCTTGAATATTATTTCAAGTGCTTTATCAACTGAGCGTGGAATTTTAGCAGTAAAAGCAAGCCCGTTGCCGGAACCTGTTGGGATAATACCAATATTAACTTTGACGTTTAACAAGGAAGATATAACAGGGCTAAGTGTTCCATCGCCACCGCAAATAACAACATCAGTAACTTTATCCTGCTTTATTTGTTCCCTCAAGAACGAATAATTCCCATCTGCTGCGGTAAATAATATTTTAAAGCCAATATTATGCTCCTCGCATTTTTGCACAATTTTCTTTTCTAACTGCAACTTGTTGCGTGTACCCGAAATTGGATTTATGAAAAATAAAATGTTACGCATATTGTTTTAAGGAGAAATTCGGAAGAAACACATCTTATTCATGAATAATTTCATTTTCATTTAAGGCAGCCCATAACAGATCCTTAAGTTTTACAAGCCCCTGGTTAGCTAATGATGAAATGAAAATATGGGGAACATCTTCTGGTAATTCCTTTGCAATAGCCTCTTTTAATTCATCATCGAGCATATCACTTTTGCTTATGGCGATTATAAATTTTTTATCAAGCAATTCAGGATTGTATTCCCTGAGTTCGTTTTTTAATATTTCAAATTCTTCACGATGACCGTTACTATCTGCAGGGATTACAAAAAGTAAAACGGGATTACGTTCTATGTGTCGTAAGAATCTAAAGCCGAGGCCTTTGCCTTCTGCAGCGCCTTCAATAATTCCCGGCAGATCGGCAACGCAAAAGCTTTTACCATCGCGGTAATCAACCATTCCAAGTTGTGGAGTTAAAGTGGTAAATGCATAGTTTGCAATCTTTGGTTTTGCTGCCGTTATAACCGATAATAAAGTTGATTTTCCTGCGTTAGGAAAACCTACTAATCCTACATCAGCCAATACTTTTAATTCTAAAATTTTCCATCCTTCCTCGCCTTCTTCTCCGGGTTGCGAATGTTGCGGTGCCTGGTTGGTTGGCGTTGCAAAATGAGAATTACCCTGGCCTCCCCGACCGCCTTTCATTAAAATTATTTCTTGTCCGTCTTCTAAAATTTCCGCTTCGACTTTACCGGTTTCCTCATCTTTTGCAATAGTTCCTAACGGAACCTCAATAATAACATCTTTACCATCACGCCCGGTGCAATTATTTTTACTTCCGTTTTCCCCATTGTCAGCTAATACATTTTTAAAATAACGAAGATGTAACAGCGTCCATAAATCTTTGCTTCCACGAAGTATAATATGCGCACCTCTTCCACCATCCCCTCCATCAGGGCCTCCAAAAGCGGTGAGTTTATTGCGCATGAAATGTGTGCTCCCGGCACCTCCATGACCGCTTTTGCAAAATATTCTTATATAATCAATAAAATTTGTCTTTTCCATTCCGGTAAAGGTCGCAAAGTTTTTTTAGTAATAATTTTTAAGAAGTGCATTCAAATAGTTAACCAAATTTTTCATTTTTAAATGCAACGTAGCTTATTCTTTCATTGTCAGTAATAAAAGTATTAATAAATTAATTTTTGAATGATGAGATATAGCTTATTGATTTTATGTGTGTGTATGTTTTCATGCACAAAAAATATTTTACAAACGTCGCCTTCATGCATACAGCAAAAGGTGAACACATTTAAAAGCGAACCAAAGGGAAACCCGCCCCAATCTATAATACAATATACTTATCACAAGAAAAAAGTATTTTATATTCCACCACAGTGTTGCGATCAATATAGTGACGTTTACGATGATAATTGTAATTTAATAGGACACCCCGATGGAGGTTTTACTGGAAAGGGTGATGGAACGCCGGTAAATTTTTTTGAAGATGCAAAATATGCAAAAGTTATTTGGAAAGACGACCCGTAATAATTGCAGAATTTATTGCTAAAATCATTTAGAAGATCTTTAATGATAATTCTAATCGTCAAACAAGATTTTTATTAGTTCTAGAACATGTTCCCTTAAATAAGGCAACGATATGGTTGCGCTGATTGGTAATTGTAACCTGGTAAAGCCCGGTTGACTTTCCATTATGTATTTCCTTTGTTTCTGCAATAAGCTTATCACCCACATGCACGGGTTTTAAAAAATTGATTGATGTGTCTAAAGCAACCGATAAATTATTCCGGTTATTGCAAGCAAAAGCGAACGAACTATCCGCCAGTGAAAATGTAATTCCGCCATGCACAATTCCAAGACCATTTATCATTTCGCTTCGTACTGTCATTTTTATTTTACTATATCCTTCTTTAATTTCTATTATGCTAATACCAAGCCACTGGCTGAAAAGATCATCTTTCATCATTTGATTTACGACTTCGTTGGCTAATTCATCCTTTGGTATCATTTGAATTCTTTTATTCCCATTAATCTGGCAGTCCCTTAAATTTTCCTGCTACTCCCCTGTAAAATTAGCTTTTCGCTTTTCAAAAAAAGCGGCAACACCTTCTTTGAAATCTTTTGTAAGCGCAGCCATTTGCTGCAGTTCATCTTCCACACTTAACTGTTGCATTAAGTTATTTTCCATTGATTTATTAAGTGCTCGTTTCGTGTAGGCGAGACCTTTAGTAGGGAGGTCAGCAAGCGTAAAAGCAATTTTTTCAGCTTCTTTGGTAAATACTTTATCTGCAAAAAATTTATAGATCATACCAGTTCTTTCAGCTTCCTGTGCCGAAATTTTATCTCCAAGCATCATGAAGGCGCTTGCTCTTTGCACACCTATCAACCTGGGTAAAAAAAAAGTTCCGGCGTTATCTGGTATCAATCCAATTTTACTAAAAGCCTGTATGAAGAAAGCCGATTGAGTGGCTACTACTACATCACAACATAAAGCAATATTGGCGCCTGCACCAGCGGCTACACCATTTACAGCCGCTAGTATGGGCTTATTTAAATTTCTTATTTTAGTAACGATGGGGTTATAATGTTCCTTTAAAATTCTTTCCATTCCCGGCCCATCCGGATCCGTTATTTCTGCAAGATCCTGACCGGCACAAAAGGCCTTACCAGAACCAGTGAGATAAACACATCTTACATTGTTGTTGCATTCACATTCATCTAAAGTCTTTTGAAAAGACAGAGCCATTTCCCTGTTGAATGCATTATATTTTTCGGGACGGTTAAGGGTGATAACTGCAATGTTGCTTTTTATTTCTGAAATAATTAAAGACATAATAGAGTAAAGTAAACTAAATTTTATCTCTTTAAAGATACATTGGATTTAATGACATTTAAAATAATCAAAAGGCTCTAAACAATCATTGCATTGGTACAAAGCTTTGCATGCAGTAGAACCAAACTGGCTTATCAATTTTGTATTTAAAGAATGGCAATGCGGGCACTCTACTTTTAATTCTTCTAAATATTTTTTATCAAAACTTTTACCGATAGGTGGTGTAATTCCATAAGCCTTTAATTTTTCTTTTCCATTTTCGATCATCCAATCTGTTGTCCAGGCAGGAGAAAGTTGCTGGGTAATTTTTATTTTTTTGAATCCATTTTCTGTAAGAGCTATTCTTATATTCATTGAAATTACATCCATTACAGGGCAGCCGCTGTATGTTGGAGTAATGAAAATTTCAATTGCATCATTGCTCAATTGAATGTCTCTCACAATTCCCAAATCAATAATTGATAAAACCGGAATCTCAGGATCATAAACATCTTCCATTAATTTCCAGGCTTTATTAATTGTAACATTTTGTTTTGTTTCTTCCATAATTATTACCATTCACAACCAGGATAAGCTCTTTGTAAAAACTGCATTTCTGCAAGCAGGTAACCGAGATGTTCTGTATGGATGCCATTTTTACCTCCCGTTTGCATCCAGGTATTTTTGTCTTCAGGATATGATAAGGTAGCTTCTTCTAAAACACTTTTTACTCTACCCATCCAATCATTTTTTATCTCACTTACGTCAACGCTTATTCGATTATTTATAAGCAAACTTTCATATTCCGCCGGTTGAAACATTTCGCCGGTAAAAGGCCAAACCTCTTCCATTGCTAATTTTATTCTTTTGTTACTTTCTTCAGTTCCATCTCCAAGTCGTATAACCCATTCGCTGCTCCATCTTACATGGTAAGTAACTTCTTTTAGTGATTTTTCGGCAATGGCAGCCAGTTGCTTATCAGAAGAATCTATTAATTTTTGATAAAAACAAAACTGGTAAGTACTGAATAAAAACAATTTCATTATTGTTTTCGCCCAGTCACCATTTGGTATTTCAGTAATTAAAAGATTTTTGAATTCACGTGCATCCCGCAAATAGGCAAGTAAATCTTCTGTAACAGAATCATCTTTTAATGCTGCGGCATATTGATAAAAATTTCTTGACTGGCCAATTAAATCCAAAGCGATGTTACTAATAGCAATATCCTGTTCCAACATAGGACCGTGGCCCGTCCATTCACTCAGGCGATGGCCCATTGTGAGACTGTTATCTGCAAGATGAAGTGTATAATTAAATAAATTATTTTCCATGTATTACATGTGTTTCAATTCATCCGGTAAATTATAGAAAGTGGGATGACGATAAATTTTATCGTTGGCCGGATCATAAAGGCTTGCAGCTTCATCCGGGTTCGATGAATGAATATTTTTTGATTCCACCACCCAAATGCTTACTCCTTCCATTCTGCGGGTATACACATCTCTTGCATTTTCGATGGCCGTTTGTGCATCAGCAGCATGCAGGCTTCCCACATGTTTATGATCAAGACCTTGCTTGCTTCTTATAAAAACTTCCCAAAGAGGTTCTTCATTATTCATTTATTTTCTGCTTTAGATATTTATTAAATATTAATTGATTTAATCTTTGATACGATTGCAGACTTACTAATTTCTAAAACTTTCAAATTCCCCTGAAGGGGATTTAGGGGCTTTTTTCCTGGCATAAGCCAACGCAGCTTCTCTCACCCATTCACCATTTTCGTGTGCACTAACTCTTGCGGCTAAACGCTCTTTATTGCACGGGCCATTGCCTTTTATTACATTAAAAAATTCATTCCAGTTTATTTCACCAAAATCATAGTGTTGCCGTTTTTCATTCCATACAAGTTTATCATCCGGGATAGTAATACCAAGAATATCTGCCTGCTCATTACAAACGTCAACAAACTTTTGCCTTAGTTCATCATTGCTAAATCTTTTTATTTTCCATTTCATACTTTGGGCTGTGTGTGGCGATGTATCATCGTTTGGGCCAAACATCATAAGGCTTGGCCACCACCACCTGTTCAATGCATCCTGGGCCATTTCCTTTTGTTCTTTTGAACCTTTGCAAAGAGTAAGCAAAATTTCAAAACCCTGGCGCTGATGAAAACTTTCTTCTTTACAAATCCTTACCATCGCACGTGCATAGGGGCCGTAAGAAGCCCGGCACAATGGAACCTGGTTCATAATGGCAGCTCCATCTACGAGCCAGCCAATTGCGCCAATATCAGCCCATGTTAAAGTGGGATAATTAAAGATGGATGAATATTTTGCTTTACCGCTTAATAACTGGTCAACCATTTCTTCCCTGGTGATACCCATTGTTTCCGCAGCCGAATATAAATACAAACCGTGGCCGGCTTCATCCTGAACTTTAGCAAGCAAAGTGGCTTTACGCCGCAAGGATGGCGCCCGGGTTATCCAGTTTGCTTCAGGAAGCATCCCTACAATTTCGCTGTGTGCATGTTGGCTTATTTGTCTTATTAATGTTTTTCGATAGTCATCGGGCATCCAGTCTTTGGGCTCTATTCTTATTTCCTCCGCTATTTTATCGTCAAAAACTTTTTGTAATTCTTCTGTAGCCATTGTGATAAATTATAGAAATAAAGTTACAATTCTGAATTGTAAAAACTAACAAGTGTTAGTTAAAATGATAAATTTAAAATTCATTTATTATCAAAATCAACAAAAACTTTTTCACTTCTTGGATGAGATTGACAAGTTAATACAAAACCCGCTTTTACCTCATCAGGTTCTAAGCCATAGTTCACTTCCATTTCAACTTTACCTTCTATAAGTTTTGCTTTGCAGGTTGTACAAACTCCGCCTTTACACGCAAATGGCAGGTCAGCGCCTTGCGCTAAGGCTGCATCTAAAATAGTATTGCTATCATAGTCGAGTTTGAAGTTAAAGCTGCGGCCATCAGATGTTACTGTGATCTCACTGCCTTCATCTTTTTTTTCTTTTACATCACTATAAGCTTTTATATTTTTTCTTGTTGGTGTAATAAATAATTCAAAGTGAATTTTGTTGTCTTCAACTCCTTTATTTTCCAAGAATTCTTTCACAGTAAATATCATTCCTTCGGGTCCGCAGATGAAAAATTCATCCATAAATTTAAAGTCAATCAGCCTGGAAAACTGGCGACATTTTTCAGCATCTATTCTTCCATAATTAATGTCAGCTTCTGTTCTCTCCCTGCTTAAAACATAGTAAATTCGGAAGCGTTGCAGGTATTTATCTTTTAGTGCTTCGAGTTGTTCTTTAAAGATTATAGAAGAAACATTTTTATTGCCATATACAAGGGTTACATAGCTTTCGGGCTCGGTTAAAAGGATTGTTTTAATAATGGAAATAACGGGGGTGATACCACTACCTGCTGCAAAAAAAACATAATTCTTTTTGTTTAGAATATTTACCTCAGTAAAAAAAGTTCCCGTGGGCGGCAGCACATCAAGCACATCTCCTTCTTTCAATTTTTGATTGGCAAATGAAGAGAATGCGCCACCAGTAACTTTTTTTACTCCAATTCTTAATTCATTATCAAGCGGACTGCTGCAAATTGAATAGGAGCGCCTGATTTCTTCTCCGGTAATTGTTGATTTAATGGTGATGTTTTGCCCTTGCTTAAAAACAAAATCATTTTTTAATTGATCAGGAATATCAAAGGCAATAGAAACACAATCGCTTGTTTCTTTCCGTATATTTTTAACCTTTAACTTATGAAAATGGAGCGCCACTTTTTGGTTTTATTTGTTCCTTAATCCTTCAATTAATAGCTTAATCATATTTTCTTCGAGCAATTTTGCATCTATCTTTTTCCCGGACTTTTGCCATCCTTCAATACCACTTAAAGCTGATAAAATGATAAGCACTGCTACATAAGGATTAACAGCATTTATTTGTTTATTATCAATCCCTTTTTGTAAAATTGCGGCTAACCGTGAGCGGTAGTTTCGCCGCTGATTAGTGAAATCAGTTAAAAATGGCTCACGTAAATGTTTCCATTCATGGTCGGAAATATATACACTTTCAAACTCATCTATCATCATTGAAATATGAAACCGAATAATATTTTCAATTTTTTCCAGGTTCGACTTTCGGCAGAGTTCAACTTCTCTTAAATGATCTGTAAACATCTTCGCAATTCTAAAACAGATGTCTTTTAAAATTTCATTTTTTGATTCTATATGATTGTACAGGCTGGGAGCTTCCACCCCAATAGCCTCAGCAATATCACGCATGGAAGTTGCCGTAAAGCCCTTCTTCCTGAAAAGCGAGGATGCCTTTCGGGTTATTACTTCTTTTTTAGAGCCATTTTTCCCTATAATGATTTTGCCCATTTATAAAAAGAGTTTTTTCAAAACTAACACTTATTAGTTTTTTTATTGTAGTTTAAAGGAATTTGATAATTATTCTTAATTATTATTTTTAAAATTTAAAGTACTATTATCATTTTCGGGGATATTAAGCGTGAAGAATAATTATTTTTGCAACTCAAATATTGTTAATGCAATTACAACCTGTAGATAAAGTCGAATTCATTTCTCCGGAAGATTTTAAGAATAATTATTACCTGCCTAAAAAACCACTCGTAATAACGGGGCTTGCGAAACAATGGCCCGCTTATAATAAATGGACGTGGGATTATTTTAAGGAAATTGTGGGCGATAAGAAAGTAGGCCTTTATAATAATGTGAAGAGCGATGCTTATACGCCGATAAATACTGCAGATGATTATAAAACATTCGGTGAATATGTTGATATGATTAAGCAGGGGCCAGCCGGTTGGAGAATTTTTCTTTTTAATATTTTCGATCATGCGCCGCAACTTATACAGGACTTTACCTGGCCTGAAGATCTTATGAAAGGTTATGTAAAAAAATACCCAATGTTATTTACGGGGGGCCAAACATCAATAACACACATGCATTTTGATATTGATCTTTCTCACATTCTGCATACACAGTTTGCCGGCAGAAAAAAGGTCTTGTTATTTCGCCATGAAGAACAGCACAAGTTATATCGCAAGCCTTTTGAAGTATTGAGCCTGGCTGATTTTTCAAATTATAATCAAGGCTCGGGCAACCCGGATTATGAAAAATTTCCTGCTTTGAAATATGCGAAGGGATACGAATTAATCCTGGAACATGGCGATACACTATTTATGCCAGCAGGTTACTGGCATCACATGGAGTATCTTGACAGCGGATTTGCGATGAGTCTTCGTGCCCTGCAAAGCACCCTGGCCGGAAAAGCTAAAGGGGCGTGGAACTTATTTGGAATGAGAAGTATTGATACAGTTATGAAAAAGACATACCCCAAGTGGTGGTATAATTATAAAATAAAACAAATCAACAAGCTTGCCGACGAAGAATTAAAAAAAAATTTTAATTAACTGCCGGAAAATTCTTTTTATTACGAATAATTGTTAATTTAGCAGCCCATTCCTGATTCCTTTTCCTGAATTTAAAAACCGCTCACACAAAAACCCAATAGCTTTAAATAAGGTTGATATTTATTAATATCCTCTTCAAGACATTCTCAAGAAATTAGAACTTTTTCTTGTGGTTTCAGAGGTAAGCAAGGCCGGTGATTTTTATCACTGGCCGTTTTTATTATACAGATTTGAGTGGGATTTTTTTTCGGTTATTCCATCGAGCGATTGATAAATTTTACTAATGGCATTAATGCCCTGAAAGCCTGCTCCGCTTCTTTTACAAGATCTTTATTTGAAAGTAATGTGTCGCGGATGTCTTTAGTCGCCACAAAACTTTTCAATTTTAAAAAAGCCGCTGCCGGATTTTCTTTGTCATATCCTTTGGGAACATTTACAAGCATTTGCTTTTGGTCCATTTCAAGACCAGGATATTGTTTTTTAAATGATGAACTGGTAATAATTTTTTTAAATTCCGGGAAACAATAGTCGATCTCCTGCCGTAATTTTTTTAAAGCGATGGGTTCAGGCATCCAAAGTCCTCCACCTGCAAAGCTCTTTCCTCCGGGCTCCAGGTGAAAATAATAGCCGGCAAATATTGACTTCTTGCCACCCCTGTTAAAAGATGCACCCATATTAGTTTTGTAAGGAGTTTTATCTTTTGAAAATCTTATATCCCGGTTAATACGAAAAGTGCAATTTTTAGGTTGAAGTTCTTTTATATCATCATCAAATGCTGAAATTTTGACAATAAGTTCCCGGACAAAATTTTCAAAATCAATTTTGGCTGAAAGATATTTTGCCTTGTGATCATCGAACCACGTCTTGTTGTTATTTTTTTTAAGCTCTTTTAAAAAGCTTACAGTTGAGGCATGAAACATTGATAGGAAAAGAGTTTCCGTCTTAGAATTTAATAAAGGGAAATTTTATTTTACGTTACTCCAGTTCTCCCCGCTTTTAATTCTGTAAATGGTCATTTCACTTACTTTATACTTATCTGCAATTTGCTTATAAGTAAGCTTACGGCGTGGATTGTCAATAAAAGCTTTAATAGCCTTTACCTGGGTTAAATTAAGTTTTAAGCCCTGCGTTCTTGAATGTTGAACTTTTTTGTAGGCAATTTTCTCCGGGCTTTTTTGTTGATGTGCACTTACATCTTTTTGAGATGCCCATTTAAGATTTTTAGCATTGTTATCAGTTTTGTTGTGATTGAGATGGATAACAAATTTATCTTTCGGAGAACTTTTCTTGGTAAAAAACTTAGCGACTTCGCGATGGAAATAAATAGTACCGTTACTTCCATCGATATGGAGGTTTAGCGTTTTGTACCCGGAAGTAAGAGATCCTTCCAATAACTTTCCATCTTTATGAATGTCTTCATAATAACTGGCCGCCCGGCCATGAGAGGAGATGGCGTATTTTTTGCGCAATATTTTCCAGCCTTTAAACTGAAGTTGCTTCCATTGTTCACCGTTTATTTTTTTTATCATAGCCAATTGTTTAAAATAAAGTTACAAAACTAAGTTTGGATCATATTCAAAAATTCCTGTTCATTTATAATTTTTATAGATTTTATTTTTTTTGCTTTATCAAGTTTGCTGCCTGCTGAATCCCCGGTTACAAGATAATCAAGATTACTACTAACGGAGGAAAGAAGTTTCCCTCCGTTATCTTCTGCAAGTTTTTCAGCCTCGTTTCTTTTTAAAGTTGGCAGCGTACCTGTAAATAAAAAAGTTTGCCCTGAAAGCTTTCCTATTTTATCTTCAACCTTATCCCCCTTTGTGTTTAATCCAATGGCAGCAAGTATAGTAAGCATTTTTATGTTATCATCGTTATGAAAAAATTCATAAATACTTTCGCCCACTTTGCTTCCAATGTCTTTCAATTGTTGTAATTGCTCTATTGAAAAATGTTGTAGTTCAAAGATATTTTCAACACTCTTGCCCAACGTTTTTGCGGTGGCTTCACCCACATATCTTATTCCAAGGCCAAAGATAAGCCGGTGTAGACTTTGATTTTTAGAGCTCTCAATTGCATTGCGAAGATTATCAATAGATTTTTGTCCAAAGCCCTCGAGGCTTGAAATTTCTTCGTAGTTAAGCGAATAAATGCCTGGAATATTTTTTAGCAATCCTAAGGAATAAAATTTACGAACATTAGCTTCTCCCATGCTTTTGATGTCCATAGCATCTTTGCTTACAAAATGGATAATGCGTTCAACAACCTGTGCTTCGCAATTAATATTTACGCATCGCCATACCGCCTCGCCCTCAGGCTTTACTAACGGATCGTCACACACGGGGCAATTTGATGGAAAAATTATTTTCTTTTCTTTTCCGGTCCTTAATTCGGCAAGAGGCTTTACAATATATGGAATCACATCGCCTGCCCTTTCTACTATAACTGAATCGCCTATGCGCAAATCTTTTTCTTCAATTACATCAGCATTAAAAAGTGAAATTGAAGAAACAGTAACCCCGCCTATGTGCACGGGCTCTATCTTTGCCACAGGCGTTATAGAGCCTGTGCGGCCTACCTGGAATTCAACACTTCTTAATATTGAAGTTGCCTGCCTTGCTTTAAATTTATAAGCAATTGCCCATCGTGGATGATGAGTTGTGCTACCGGTTTGTTGCTGTAACTCGACCTCATTTACTTTTATCACCATTCCATCTATTTCATAAGGCAACTCATCTCTTTTTGTTTCGAACTCTTTGCAGAAGTTTATAACCTGTTCAATGTCCGGTAACACTTTTTTTTCGTTTACCGGCGTTTTAAACCCTAGCTCCGCAAGCATTTGGAGAGATCCGGCGTGTGTTGTTAGAAGGCTTTTATTTTTTGAAATGCTTTTTTCATTCAGTTTAATATAACTTATGTGGTATAGAATTGCCTCGAGCTTTCTTTTTCTTACAGCACCCGGATCTTTCATTCTCAGGGAACCTGCAGCAGCATTTCTTGGATTGGCTAACGGAGCTAATCCTTCTTCAGCCAAAGACTTATTATATTGCCTGAAGTTTTCTTTCGTCATCAATACCTCTCCACGTATCTCTATTAATTCAATTCCATAATCAGAAAATTTTGCAGATAAAGGAACAGACCCGATCTGTTTAATATTAACGGTAATATCATCACCTGCACTTCCATCGCCACGGGTGGCTCCTCTTTTCAGCATATTATTTTCATAGATAAGTGAAATGCTTGCTCCGTCAAATTTTGGTTCGGCGCTATAAATAATGTGCCTGGTATTCACAAGGCCTTTTATTCTTTTATCCCAATCAATAAGGTCTTGCGAATTATAACTATTTTCCAGGCTTAGCATGGGTACCAGGTGCGGTACGGTTATAAATTCTTTATTTAAACTATTGCCAACTCTTTGAGTCGGAGAATCGGAAGTTATTAATGAAGGATTTTCTTTTTCCAGCTTTTCCAGTGTCTTATAAAGACTGTCATATTCTGCGTCTGAAACTAGAGGATCGTTTAAAATATAGTACCGGTATTCATGAAACCTTAAGACATTTCTTAGCTCATCAATTGTACCTGCATTTTTCGGCAGCCTGTTAGTTAAAGCCTGTAAATCTTTTGTTTGTTCTTTTGTGTACATTAAAAAGTTTGTTGTAAAAATAAAAATAGTCTTTTTAAGTATTACACTTAAGCAGGTAAAAGCTGGCGCAATAAAAAAGTGAAAAATTTAGGCAATATCAGGAGTTAAATTTGATTTACTTTAATTCTCCGCGAAATTTTTTTTGCTGCCTGATTAAAAGTTTAGAATAATGTGTTTATTTTACACAATAAATTGCCTGATATGAAGAAAGTTCTACTTTTTACTTTCGCCTTGCTTTTATTTGGTTTTCAAAGTTTTTCCCAGTTATTATCGTGGTCTCCCGGCTTCATACAGGAAAGCAGCACGCCTGTTGTGATAACAGTTGATGCAACGAAAGGCAATCATGGGTTATTGAATTATACACCTGTTTCTGATGTATATTTACACATAGGTGTTATAACAAATTTGAGCACCGGCGCTTCTGATTGGAAGTATGTTTCAAGCGTTTGGGCTACTACGAATCCATTGTTTCAGGCAACTTCTTTAGGCGGGAATAGGTGGTCTTATACAATAACAGGTGGCTTGCGTTCTTACGATGGACAAGATTTCTCAACAATTGCACAAATTAAAGCTATGGGTATCAGCAACTATTCTTATGTTGATAATTCAATACACACCGAGGCGGGAGTATTTTATTATCGGTTGAAGAGCTTTGATAAAGATGTCATTTTAAATACAGTCCCGTTGTAAAAATAAAAATGCCTAACAGAAGGTTTGTAAGTGTAATCCCTAATCCTTTTAGACAAAAATTATTAGTAACTATCGAAGCTTTAATTCCCGGAAGAGTAATTCTTATTATAAACGACAATAGCGGAAGACAGTTATATAAGCAAAGTAAAAACATAACAGCAGGAACCAATGAGATAGAAATAAACGAAGCTGCAAAACTCTCAAGGGGCATGTACATACTTACGGTTATTGAATCAAAGCAAACGCAAAGTATTAAAGTAATAAAAGGCAATTAATAAAAATTTATTTGTAGAACTGTTTTATTTTATAATCAATCTTTAATTTTATTTTCTTTATACCTCTAATTATTATGGCAGTAACATCAAAGGAAAATCTTCAGAAAAACATAAAGACTTTAAAAAAAATACAATCAGAGGTGCAAAGCATCAATCGCGTTGCTCTTTCGGTTGATTGCGTAATTTTTGGATTTGATGAAAACAAACTAAAGGTGTTACTGATTCGCTCTGATTTAAAAAAATATCAAAGTAAATGGTCTTTACTGGGGGATCTTGTGAAGCCCGATGAAGATCTTGATACAGCAGCGTATCATATTTTAAAACAACGTACAGGGCTACACGATGTTTACCTGGAGCAGGTTCATACCTTTGGCGAAGTTAACAGGCATCCTGCAGGCCGTGTTGTTACGGTTGCTTATTGCTCGCTTATAAATATTCAGCATCATCGCTTAAAAATTTTAGACCACGAATTGCACTGGCATGCGGTTGAAAGTATAACGGACCTGGCATTTGATCACCAGAAAATATTCCAGGCCTGTTATTCGTGGCTACAAAAACGAGTACAGGAACACCCCCTCGGCCTAAGCCTGCTTCCCAATAAATTTTCTTTGAGAGAACTGCAAAATCTTTATGAAGCTATTTTAAACATCAAGCTCGACAGGAGAAATTTCCGCAAGAAATTTTTTGCAATGGATTTTTTGGTAGATATGGGTGAAGACGAACAAAATGTACCGCACAGGCCGGGAAGGTTGTATAAGTTTGATTATGAAAAATATGAAAAAAAGAAAAAAACCTGGTCGGGGATTGATTTCTAATTTAATTTCTTAATCTGCGAAACGATTGCGGTCATGCAAAAGCATGATGTATCTCATAACAAAAAAGTCCTGGTTTTCAAATAATAAATTTTGTTTTTAACGAACTATATTTAACTTTGTGTAATTCTTACACATTAAACGAAACTGAAAGATTTTCTTACGGTTTTATCAAAACAAAACCATCGTTTCTATGGGTTAAAAAAGTCGTGCCACCAAAGCTTTGGCTCGTTACTCCATCATAGGCCAAAATGCTGAGTCAGAATTTTTCCTGGATAATATGATAAAGGGTGGTGTTGACTTTGACGTAATTGGAGAATCTTATTATCCGAAATGGCATGGAACATTACAAGATCTTCAAACTAATTTAACGGCACTTAAAAGTAAATATAAGAAGCCCGTTATTGTTGCTGAATATTCCCAGCTCAAAAATGAGGTTAATAAAATTGCGTTTATGCTTCCGGGCGAGGATATGAAAGGTACCTTTATTTGGGAGCCTTTGAGTACATGGGAATCAATTTTTGATAAAGATGGAAAATCAAATGAACTGATTAAAAGTTACGATGCAATAAGTAAAGAATTTAAAATTACTCATAATTAAGTCGTTAAAGTAGACCTTGCTCTAAATTAATTTATATGGATTTGGAATCCGGAATGCCTTACTCTCTTGTAAAGAACGGGCTTATGTATAACTATCCAAAGCTTGAAAATTCTTTAACTGCTGATGTGGTAATTCTTGGTGCAGGAATTTCGGGGGCGCTTTCGGCGTATTATTTATCTAAAGCCGGATTTGATTGCGTGGTAGTAGATGCAAGGAGCATCGGGCTTGGAAGCACATGTGCCAGTACTTCATTACTACAATATGAAATTGATGTTCCCTTGTGCATATTGCAAAAAAAGATAGGTTATAAAAAAGCCGTAAGAGCCTATGAATTATGCGCCCAATCTATTTTGAAATTGCAGGACATTGCAGATGATATAGGCTTTAAAGATTTTCAATTGAAGAATAGTTTATATTATGCGGCGAGTAATAAACACGTGCAATTTCTTAAAGAAGAATTTGCAATCAGAAAGGAAAATAATTTTGAGGTTTCCTTTTTAGAAAAAGAAAATATTAAGGATGACTTTGGATTTGAAGCTCCTGCAGCTATATTATCAGAGCTGGGTGGACAGACTGACGCTTACGCTTTCACACATTACCTGCACCAGTATAATATCAAAAATAATTGCAAGGTTTACGAACGTACAACGGCTGCGAAAATCAAACACAACAAAGAAGGTGTTCATTTAAAAACGGGCGAAGGCTATATTATTAAATCTAAGAAGCTGGTATATGCAACGGGTTATGAAGTTGTAAATTTTATAAATAAAAAAATTGTAGACCTCAATTCAACCTATGTTACCGCAAGTGAACCAATTTCGGGTTCTGATAATTTTTGGAAAGAGAATGTATTGATATGGAATACTGATAATCCTTACTTGTATATAAGAAAAACTTTTGATGGCAGAATTATGATAGGTGGAAGAGATGAAAAATTTTATAACCCCGCTAAACGAGATAAACTGATTGCACAAAAAGCAAAGGAGTTACAAAAAGATTTTAAAAATTTATTTCCTCAAATTGAATTTAAACCGCAATTTAACTGGACGGGTACCTTCGGCTCAACGCAAGATGGATTACCCTTTATTGGGCATTATAAGCCGTTGGCAAATAGTTTTTTTTCTTTAGGCTTTGGCGGAAATGGAATTACTTTCAGCCTGGTTGCTGCCGAAATTATTACCGATTTAATTTCAGGAAATGATAATAAGGACGCAGCTGTTTTTTCATTTGAAAGAATTTGATTTTTTTGATAATGTATATCTCATTTCATAAAGAATTTATTCAACAATCACTTTAACGTATACACGAAACCATCTCCGGGGTTATAAAGTGTTTTCCACTTATATCTATCTCTAAATTAAAATAACCTTCCACCAAAACTCCGACACAACGAAAATTTCTCCTTCATCTATTTATAGTCTGTGAAGCATTTGAGTTTTAAGCAAAATTATTTAACATCGAAGTTTGTGCCCGGACAAACCCCACTGAAGTAATTTATTATACCAAAGTGGTCTATCTTTTAAGAAACTATAAATACTTAAGCCACCAGTTTTTATGAGTAGACTTATATTGGCCATACCATACACATGGCTTGTATAAGACTACAACAACAGCCATCCAAATCAAATAGATGCCCCACAAAGGAAGACCGCTTTCAACACCTTTCGGACGGCCAAAAGTGCCTGAAACAAAATCTAATTGTGACCAATGGAAACCCTGAAAAAGCAATATGGCAAGTAGTGTGAGATGAATAAGAAGAAAGTGAACGAGAAAATAAAAGAGTGGCACTTTCCCATATACTGAAACAATATTCATGACTCTGCCTTTTCTCCCTTCTGAAAATGACATTATCAAAAACATTACTCCTAACGTAACCAGGCAAAAAACAAGGGAGGGAGGATACTTGGTAACGTTCATAAATGAAAGGAATGTATATACCCCCTGCTTTTGAACCGACCACGGTGCAGGATCTCCGTAGACATTTACAAAACGAACAACAACAAACAGCAATAAGGCACTCCATCCAATTTTTGTGAATAAATCTTTTCTTCCTGCTGGTTGCAATTCAAATAATTTTCCAGTGGCGAAGCCAACAAGCATAATACCCAACCACGGAATGGGCGGATATGCCATCACAAATACTCTATTGGTAAACATGGGGAATGCACCAAGATTGAAGAGCGGTGATAAAAAGGTTTTTATTATTGATCCCTGTTGTAACGGAATAATAGAAAACAGGTTATGGCCAAATATTATTAACAACCCAACAATGGTAATCGTTTTTGAAGACAATTTTAATAAAAATGAAAGCACAACAAACCCCAGACCGATCGTTGCGATCACTTCAAAAATTAATGTATGATAACGGAGGTCAAAGAATAACTCAAAATTTACTATCACAAATTCCAATAAAATAAGATACACTCCGCGTTTCAATAAAAAATTGCGGCTTTGCAAATAATTATCCTTGTTTCTGAAGGATATAAATGCAGACGTGCCTGCAAGAAAAACAAATATAGGAGCACACAAATAGGTTATCCACCGCGTGAAAAAAAGTATGGGTGTAGTAGTCTCTAAATTAGTCGGGCTTTGTGCAATTGAATTTACATGAATCATATCTCTTACATGGTCTAAGGCCATTATTATCATTACAACTCCTCTTGTAAAATCTATGCTGTAAATTCTTTTCATATTTTTTACTTTTAATTAGCTCCCAACATTTTATTTCTTAGCGGGTTCAGGATAGAGTAATCTTAGCGCATTAAAAACCGCCTGGTGCATAATTGTTGCGTGATCTTCATTCGGTAAATAATCAAAATAAACCTTCACTACTTTGCTCTTTGTGTTGTTAAGTTTTTCAGCCAATAAGTTGGCATCTACTTCCATTACGTGTGGAATTTTCGTAGGCGTAAGTCCTTCTTTTCCCACACCTATGTAAATGCCTGTTGGTTGAGAAAAATTCTCCTGCAGAATACCTGGTTGCTGATTTAATAACGAACCATTATCCCACCACAGGCTCGGGCTAACAATAATATACCTGGTGAACAACATTGGCTTTTTCAGTAATATTTCAGTAGCCAACAGGCCGCCTAACGATTGCCCGATAATTGTTTTGGAAGAATTTGTTTTGAACCTTTTTTCAATAAAGGGTTGTAATTCTTTTTCAATAAATCCAATAAATTTATCTGAATGACCTGCGTTTGGAAATTTGTTTTTTTCTCCTTCAATGGTTGTAGGATAAGTAAAATCTCTTATCCGGTCAAGGGTGGCAATTCCCACAACTATTGATTTTGGAACCCTGTTAATCCAGGAAAAGTTGTTGAACTGGTAAAGCCCCACAACATGTATAAAATCTTCATCTGCTGAGCCATCGAGAAGGTAAACAACAGGATATTGTACAGTGTCGTTATTATTATAGCCGTCCGGAAGATAGATATTTAATATCCTTTTTTCATTCAATTGTTTTGATTGGATTTGTTCAATAACCCCTAGTATAAAGTGTTTACTGCTGTCTCCCTGGATCGAGTTTGTTATTTGAGAAAAAGCAGGAGTTGCGCAAAATGTTAGGATAATAAATAGGTTGCTGATTCGCATTGATTATATCAAATTTATGTTCTTAGTATAATTATTTATTTAACCTATGTCGTCACTTACTGGTGTTTTCCTGTTAATGGCAATAAGAAAAGCAGTGCCGCTGAAAGCCAGCGCATCAAATGCACTTGAAATTGAATTACCTCTGTCTGCAAACGGGTTGGAAATAGCTCCCGGTATGTGTACAACGATAAACCAAAAAAATAACATAGTACCCAGCAAAGCCGCGATTTTTCTTTTCCTGATATCCAATATAATACAGACTCCTGCGCCTATTAGCGCTGTACCAGTAAAGTATGCCCAAAAAGTATGGTCCGGCACCCAATAGGGAATCATTGCCTCTATATATTTTTCATACATAAAATGTGCTATGCCAAAACTCATGATTGTAATTGAAAAGAAAATACTGCCGTACGGGATAAATTTTTCTAAAGATTTTATGATAACGCTTTTTGTATTCATGTGAATGTCATTGCAGCCTCCGGCAACCAAAAATGCCCCGCCAGCCAGCGCAAGTTCTTTTAAAACATTTTCCCACAACCCTAAATGATAACTTTTATTAGGTTCTGAAATTAGCTCGTAGGGTACATGCACAAAACAACACATTAATAAAAAAATGCCCCCTAAAATTAATGCTGCTTCCCTCGCATTTTTATAAAAAATAATAGCAGCACCGGCAACAATTAACCCTGTGCCGGTAATGTACGCGATAATATTAAGTGCGGGAAGATCGTATTGCCATGGCGGCAGTTGTACCCTTCTAAAATTTCCATAAATAAATTGCTGAATGCCATAAACAATTATGGCAACACCATAGAATGTGCAGTTTACTTTGGTAAAAAGATTCATTATGTTACGATGAATGCTTTCAATGTGTTCTTTGCTAAGAAGCATTAGCAAAATTCAAAACAATCGTTGTCACTATTTTCAATTACAAGTGGGCAACCGGCCGCCTGGCAGTTAAATTTGCCTGTTTAAAAGAAGCTGACGTATCAGGATTGGCAATGTCCTTTAAGATTGAAACCATCATAACGTGATAGGCTATACGACGTTAGCGTATACATGTAGTTTGTTGCCCCCTTCCTCAATTTCTTTTTCAAAACGAAACCCAAGCCTCGTTAGTAATTTAATTGAGCTTGCATTAGTAGGTATTGTAGTTGCAAGAACGGTCGCGTGCGCGGGCAATCGCTGTACTATCGATAGCACTTCCCCAGCGGCCTCGGATGCATAGCCCTGGCCGCAATATTCAGGCAGGAAGGCAAAACCGATATCAAAATGCTTTAGGTAAGTCCTTTTTAAAAATGTTATGACGCCGATAGGTTTATCCAGTTGTTTAAGACGCACCGTCCAATACGTAAAGTCGGGGTTACTGTTAATCTTGTTTATATAAACGATTGCATCTTCATCCGAATGAATATTCCTGTCGCCGATGAACGTAAGCCATCCTTGAGTATTCATAAGCTCACGCATAAACGGGCCATCCTGTGTCGTCAATAAATCCAGCGAAAGTCTTTCCGTTGTGATGGTTGCCGGGATTGAGGTATTGATTTCCCGCATTCTGTCTTTCATTATTGAATCAATGGTTTTATTCGTTTTAATAGTATCGTCAATCAAATTTAATTGAATGTTTCATTTCAAAATGTTTCTTTTGCCCATTAGACTGCGAACAAATGGTGCTGTCGGGGAAACGCAAATCCAGACATTTATTTAACAAAATTCAAAACAATAAAATGTTTTATTATTATTACGGTTCGCAAACAGGCTGCATCAGCATCAAAATTGCCCGTTTAAAAAACAGCATAAATATCATGGCTTATTTTTATTGTATTATTGGTTGCTCATGAAAAATTTTATCAGTAAATATGATCTAAGAAAAGGTTTCCTGCTTTCAATAGCATTCCCCACCATTTTCCTTGCGTTGGACAGTAACCCTTCAAACATCTTCAGCCATTTTATTTTTTCATTTGTCATAACCTTTACGTTTTGGATTGTAAATGCTGTTTTGATTGATTTTAAAAACCCGGAATCACGCTCAGCAAAAATAAACCCTGCATTTTATGGCCGTTTCGCCGCATCTTTTATCCTTGCCACCATCATTTATATTTCACTGGGGCTCTCATTACAACATTCGGGAATTATACTTTCCATATCAAGAGGAAACTGGGGCAAATCCTTCAGCTCTTGGTTTTATTTGTGCATGAAAATTATTTTATTCAATTCCTTAATTATTTTATTGAAATACTTATTCGATATCAATGCCGAGAAAAGAAAAATAGAGTTGGAAAACGAAGTATTGAAAAGAGAAAATTTAAATGCGTCATACGAAAGCTTAAAACAACAGGTAAATCCTCACTTTTTATTTAACTGTTTAAATACCCTGGCATTTCTAACAAAGCGAAACCCGGATCAGGCTATTGATTTTATATCTGAATTGTCTTCTGTTTACAGGTACATGCTTGTTCACCAGGATAAAAAAAATGTTACTCTTCGCGACGAGATTAAATTTCTCAAATCTTATTTATATCTTTTAAAAATAAGATTTGGGGAGGCGATTATAACAGAAATAACTTTGCCGGAAGAATTATTAAACTATTCAATGCCGTCCAACACTTTACAACTACTTATTGAGAATGCCGTGAAGCACAATGCGCTGTCCATACAGAAACCGCTGTCCATTTCCATCTATGCCGAGAATAATTATTTAACCGTGCAAAATAATTTACGAAGTAAGAATGGACAGCTTCCTTCTTCTCATCTTGTTGGATTGAATAACATTAGCAACCGGTATTTATTGTTAAAAGGAAAGGATATTATCATTAAAAAAACTGATGAACAATTTATTGTTTTATTACCGATAATGTAACGTAAATGAATATCGTAATTATAGAAGATGAATTGCAAACAGCATGGCATTTGCAAAACTCAATCCAGGTATTGCGGCCCGATTCTAAAGTTGTTGCAATAATAGATAGTATAGAAGCCGGTCTTGAATGGTTTAGCAGTAATGAACAACCCGATCTTATTTTTTCCGACATACAATTAGGGGACGGGCTAGCTTTTGAAATGCTGCAACAATTGTCACTTACATGCCCGGTAATTTTCTGCACGGCCTATGATGAGTATGCTTTAAGGGCTTTTCAAAATAACGGTATCGACTATCTTTTGAAACCAATAAAACAGGAAGCCTTAAAAAAAAGCCTCGACAAAATCAATCTCTTTAATAAGCCATTGAACAATAATAATCGTGAATTGCTAAATGGATTAATAAAAGAAATTACAAGAACTTCCAAATCCTACAAATCCACCTTTTTGGTTGCCTATCGCGATAAGATGATTCCTGTGAATGTGAACGACATCGTTTTTTTTCGCATTATAGATGATACGGTAGAGTTAAGTACCAGAAACAGCCAGCAATACCGCTTAAATTATTCGCTTGATTATATTGAATCTGTTATAGATCCAAATTTTTTCTACCGGGCCAACCGGCAGTATTTGATTGCGTATAATGCTATTAAAGAAGTCGAAAATTATTTCGATAGAAAACTTTTGATAAAACTTACTCAAGCTATTGCGGAACCTATAATTGTGAGCAAAGCTAAATCTTCGGATTTATTAAGGTGGCTGGAGAACCGTTAGAAATTTGAACTATAGAATACATTTTCTTTTCGTAAACCTATCCCGGGACAGCTCACTTCAATTTATTCCTAAAAAATACATTGCCTGGCATTAATTGCTTTGGTATACCTGGGCCACTCCATTCAAAATTCAATGATGGAATGCCATCGATTTGCTTTTTGTAATAAAGCAGAAAGGGATGCAGGCCTACTTTCATTAATATAGAAGCACTTTTTTCCGTGCCAGCTTCATATCCAAAATCCTCATCTATCACCTCGGCGTCATGAATGCGAAAGAACGCTTTTGTATCTGATTCTAAATAAAAGGTATATTCTCCATCCTTTGGCACTTTTATAAACCCTTCAAACAACAAAGTACCGTTTTGATGTAACTGGTTCACCTTTAGATTGGGTTTTGTACTGTACCCGCTCTTTGATGGTTGAAGTGCTTCAACCTGTGGAATCCAAAGAAAGTTTTCGCGATAATATTTCCATATTATTCCAGGTTCCACGATAGGTTTAACAGGAGGAATGAGCGAACTATCGTAAGGACGGGGGGCAGAAGAATTAGGACGACGAACCTGTAAAACCCGCTCTTTCATGAGCATATTAAGCCTCTCTACATTCCCTTTGGTTAAAACTTTTGTGTTAATTGTGTTTCTTTCTTCAATGGCACTTTCTTTTTTATCAGGCTTCGTCATTAAATTATACTTTTCCTGGGGGTCTTTTACTATATTATAAATTTCGAAATTATCATTGGCTGATTCTATATCATACCGAACCCCTACATAATTTCCGATTCGCATAAATTGCATCTGATTCCTTTCACGTCCCCGATGGTTAGGGGAATACTCTTTAAAATCAGGAGTCTTTCCATGAAAATAATACTCATTATAAATCAGACCTGGCATTTGCCTTCCCTTACCTGTCAGAGAGGGCAACAGTGAAACACCATCGATCCTTACCGGGGCAGGAGAACCAGCTAACTCTAGAAACGTTGGCAGCCAATCGTACGAAATACTTGGATTTGAAATTACTTTTCCGGCTGGAATATGATGAGGCCACCACGCAATAGTCGGAATTCGCACGCCCCCTTCCCAATCATCACGTTTAATACCATCAAATGGTCCGTTGCTGCCAAAAAATGTAGGTTTAACCGGAACATAAGTTTTAGGTAGATAAGACTCGACAGAGGCACCGTTATCAGAAGTATAGACAATTAAGGTATTGGAATCAATCTTCATATCTTTCAACAATTGCACTAAATCGCCTACCGCGTCATCTATCCGCCGATTCGCTGTGGCATATCTCTTATAAGTATCCGGCCATGGAACCTCCGGAGTGGCAGGATTATGATCATCATCGTAGGTTGCCTGCGCATATTCGGGGTATACATAAGAATCTGTTTTTCCCTCTGCCGTGTTGATCATATGCCCTGGTTTGCCAATCCACTGAATGCCTCCATGTAATCCCCTGCCGATTGGATATTGTTCAGTTGGTAACTCTAATACTGCATGAGGCACATCGTAAGCTAAATAAAGGAAAAATGGTTTACTTGCTTCATCTCCTTTTTCGTGATCGATAATATATTTTTTAGCCCTGGCAGTCCATAAGTCAGTTGTATAACATTTATCTAAATCAGAAGCTATATTGGTATAATTTTCCCAGACTTCCTTTGGACCATCATAGAGGCCTTCTTTCGGGTAGTGTTCATGCCCGTCCCTATGCCGAATATAGCTGAAGGAATAATCAAATCCCCGTTTCAAAGGATGTGCCGGCCATGTAGATCCATTTGGATCAAACTTATCATCGCCCTGTAAGCCCCATTTCCCAATTATAGCGGTACTATAACCCAATTGCCGCAAAGTTGAAGGCATTGTATAATTATTCTCCAAAGCCTTATCAAATTGATTGTCTCTTACATTTGCATGTCCCTGGCTTACACCAAGCATGATAGAAGCCCGTGAAGGTGCACAAACCGGGGCTGCGCAATAATGCAGGGTAAGCATAGTCCCTTCTTTGGCAAGTTGATCGAGGTGTGGAGACCTTTCAAAAGGTAAACTCCTGTCATGCTCCTGCGCTCGTTGATTTTGAAAGAATGCACCTATGTCTCCATAACCCTGATCGTCCACAAGTATAAAAATAATATTCGGTCGTTTCTGAATATTATTTTCTTCATATTGTTTTTGAGAATGGGCGCTCAAAAAAAATAATAGACATAGAATGGGAATCGTTGTTTTAATCACATTTTTATATGGCATGTAAGAAAGAATTAAAATATTCAAAAAAAAACTTCAAATAAAAGGCATTTTTTTTGGTACAAAAGCATTACTGTTACGAAACCCCGGCGAAGAAGACACCACTCACTTTAATAAACTAACTTTTTTAATCGAGCGAATTTTATAAATCCATATAACGGCTGCCTGAAATGTTTCCGTAATGTATTTCCTGAAAAGATGTAAAGCTGTGTTCCTATTCAAGAAAATTCTTGCAAGCATTCATTTCCCGCGATGGACGCAATTAATTCTCTGAACCAAAAACTCTTCACAAAAATCGGGCTTTGCATCAAATGAATCTTTAACTACTTTATGAATTGTCCTTTCCTTTTTCTCCTGGGGCTTACTGGGCTTCAAAACGAAAAAATAATTCTTTATTTTCCGGCAGGTTTTAACCTGTTAGTAATTTTCATAAGCCATAAATCTTTTTCCATTGGCGATAACCATAGTTAGCTTAAAACTTCCCTCCGGTAAATAAACGACCGCATCAAGATGATTTGGCACTGTTGCATAAGCAATAATATCGGCATTGATTTCTTTTGTCAAGGCTTGATGGGCCAGGGTTTCCCGGAAAATTTAATTATGAAGTAAGGATATGCCGTGAACTGCCGGAACAGTAAGTTTTTTTTTAGCACTGCTGCATGCCTTGGATAGAAATGGTTATATAGCTAACAAAAATTGTTAAGAGCAGAAACATAAATGCATCGGCCCACCTGCAATAAAAAATCTTCTTTTCGCAAATGTTACAGTTTCTCAAAAGTCATTTATATTTACTAATCGGAATTTAAAAGCTAACTCGTTGTATTGCCAGTTTTCAAGTTGATTTGAGAAACGCCTGCCATTATTAATAACCATCTCATAAGTATGCTTAAAAACAAAAAATGTATTGTCACGGGCAAAATACTCATTTGTTGCAAATGGTTATTGTGTCTATCTTCTGTATCAATAGTCCTTTCGGCATCTGCACAAAATGAATCGGAAAAAGGTTTCCCGTTCGTTGCCAATTATTCGCCGAAATTATACAATGCCAGCCCCAACAACTGGAGTGTAATAGAAGACAATGACGGGATAATGTATTTCGGGGGCAATAAAGCGAAAACTAATATTTTACAGTTCGATGGAGAAAAGTGGTCCCAAATAGGTGGTGCGAATATTTCAATTGTTACCCGCTGTTTCGCGAAGGACAAGGATGGAACCGTATTTTATGGCGGCCTCGGCGATTTCGGTTATCTCGATAAAGACAGCATAGGCAGAACATTCCAGCATTCATTGTTGGAATTTATACCAAAAGACAAACGAAACTTTTCCGACGTTTGGTCTATCCAGGTTACCAATAACGGAATTTATTTCCAGGCACGTGAAAGGATTTTCAGGTTAACAAAAAATAATGCAGGAAACGACCGCTTATGGTCGGTGAAGTCGTGGGAACCTTCCACACATTTCATGTACACCTTTTACCTTGATGGAACATTCTATGCGCATGAGCAAAGCGTTGGCTTTTTAAAAATGGTTGGTGACTCGCTAACGCTGATACCCGGAAGCGAATTTATGGGACAAGACCGTGTGCAGGTAATGCTTCCTTACCATGATAATAAAGATTCCAACAACACCAGTTTATCCAAAAAATACCTGGCCGGTTCCTTTAACCATGGCATGTATATCTTCGACGGAAAAACTTTTACGCCTTTTAAGAACGAGGCCGACAGCCTGGAAAGGCATTACATGCTCTATAAGGGACTTTATTTAAACGGCAATTATGTACTGTCATTGCTGGGGTATGGAATAATCATTATGAATCCCCAGGGGAAGATCGTGCAGGAACTGACACGGAGCACAATCGATATTCCCAGTAATATCATCTATTCCATGTACCCCGATTCAAAAGGCGCGGTATGGCTCACTACAGATAATGGCATTTCAAGACTGGCACTGAACTCGCCGTTTACAGTGTTTACTGCACAAAACGGAATTGTCGCTACCCCCATTTCGATCGCCCGGCTTCCCAACGGGAAATTATATGTAGGTACTAATAATAACCTATTGGAATTTGACGACAAAACTTCCTCATTCAAAATAGTTGACGCCATTCCCAGAGACCAGATTTTTGCTCTTCGTGTTGATGGTAACAGTCTCCTTGTTTCGAGCAATGGCTTGTACATGATTAAAGATGGAAAGATAATTCTCGTGCAGCCGTCCGTTAGTAACAACCTGAAGATTTCCGCGCTTATCATTCTTCGTCAGCATCCAAACATACTCCTGGCCAGCGCTTCTTTTGGAATGGCGGTATTCCAGCGTGATCCTTCATCCGTTAAAGGATGGGAATTCCTCAGCTATTTGCCGGGATATAAAGGAGAAGCATTTTCGTTACAGGAGGATTCCGCCGGTAATGTCTGGACGGTCACGCAGGATGGACTGGCTCACCGCATTAAATTGTTCTTTGATCAAAATGGGCAACCTGATCTGTCAAAAACAATTGTCCAAAATTTTGGACCTGCACAGGGAGCAGATCGCCCTTTCGGTTACATCTATTCAATCAGGAACCAACCTTATTTTACCAGCGACTCCGCCACCTACATATTTAATGATGAGAAAGGCCGGTTTCAGGAGGCTACTTTCAACGGCATCAGGAATTTCGGCGGTATCGAGGACGGCTCAGGTAAAGTTTGGATAGGTCGGTCCAGGCGCGGAGTTAGCGCCGTGCAATATATGATCGCCACTCCAAAGCCCGATGGGAGCTACTCTTTAGACTCCACCTCCTTGTTGCCCATAGCTGAGGAGTCCTTTACGAATGTGCATAGTGATAAGGATGGTATTGTATGGATTATTTCGAATGATAAAGTGATCCGGTACAATGAAAATATAAAAACCGACATCGATAAACCTTATAAAACGCTCATAACTACCGTAGCCGCCAACAAGCAACAACTTAACCCTTACGTTGCCGGAAAGAATTTTCCGAACCTGGCATTTGATAATAATTCGCTCAGGTTCGATTATGCCGCGCCGTTTTATGAAGGGCATGATAAAATTCAGTACCAAACATGGCTGGAAGGATTTGAAAAAACATGGTCCCTTTGGGGAAATAATTATTATAAAGAATACACCAACCTGCCTCCGGGCAAATATAAATTTCATGTGAGGGCTTTAAATATTTTTAAAAAGCAAAGCGAGGAAGCCACTTATGAATTTATAATTCTTTCCCCGTGGTACAGAACCTGGTGGGCTTACCTGCTGTATGCTATAGCGGCCATCTTAATCATTTATTTCTTCGTTAACCGGAAGGTGCGTCACCTCAGAGAAAAGCATATAGAACTGGAAAAAGTAGTGGATGAACGGACAAGGGAACTAAGCCAGAGAGCCGAGGAGCTCTCCGTGATTAACAGCGTCCAGGACGGATTGGTTCGCGAAATGAATATGCAATCCATCTACGAAATGGTAGGAAACCGGATTTGCGAATTATTCGATACGCAAACTGTAATCATAAGAACATTTAACCATGCTAACGGGAATGAAGAGTGGCAATTTGCACTCGAACGAGGCCAAAGGCTGTACAGTGATCCGTGCCCGTTAATATGGGCCAATAAGCTGTTGCTATCGGATAAACAACCACTGTTAATTAATAAAAACTACCAGGAATTTGCTGCTCAACACGGCGGCACCGGCGTTAGCAAGGGATTGCCGCCGAAGTCAGCCATTTTTGTACCGATGATCGTGGGAGATGAAGTGAGAGGTTCGGTAAGCCTTCAAAATGTTGAGAAGGAGAATGCCTTTAGTGATAATGATGTAAGGTTATTGGGTACTCTCACCAACAGCATGAGCGTTGCGCTGGAAAATGCCAGGCTGTTTCACGAAACAACGCTTCTTCTTGCGGAGGCAAAGCAGCGGGCAACCGAATTGGGCACCGTTAACAGCGTGAGTAAGGCTATTGCCTCTCAATTAAATCCTGACGACTTAATTCAGTTAGTAGGTAACCAGTTAAAAGATTTATTTAAGGCCAATATCGTGTACCTCGCTTTGCTAAATAAAACTACCCGCATCATCAATTTTGCCTACCAATATGGCGAAGTAATGCCCTCCAGGAAAATTGGCGATGGTCTCACTTCCAAAATACTGCTTAGCGGCGAACCGCTCCTCATTAATGCCGATGTTGTGGGCAAAGCGGAAAAGTTGGGCATTCAGCAGGTGGGCGTACCGGCTGCTTCTTATCTCGGTGTGCCGATACCTGTTGGCGAAGAAATCATCGGGGTATTAAGCGTTCAAAGTACTGAACAGGAAAACCGTTTTAATGAGAATGATTTACGGTTGTTGTCAACTATTGCTTCTTCGGTAGGTGTTTCATTAAAAAACGCCCAGTTGTTTGGAGAAGTCGAACAGGCAAAAAGGGAAGCAGAATTATCGGGCAGGAATGCTGCGAAAGCCAATGAAGCAAAAAGTGCGTTTCTCTCCACCGTTAGTCATGAACTCAGAACGCCGCTAACCTCCGTTTTAGGCTTTGCCAAAATAATAAAAAAGCGACTGGAAGAAAAAATCTTCCCCACACTGGACAAAACTGATCCTAAAACCGAAAAGACCGTTGACCAGATTTCTGAAAATTTAAAAGTGGTTATCTCCGAAGGAGAACGACTAACGCACCTCATAAACGACGTGCTTGACCTGGCCAAGATTGAAGCCGGCAAAATGGAATGGAACCAGGAAAATGTGTCTCTTGCCGAAGTAATTGAACGGGCCATTGCGGCAACTACTTCACTTTTCGATCAGAAAGACATTAAACTTGAAAAGCATATCGACAGCGATGTTCCAAACGTTGTCGGTGATACCGATAAACTGATCCAGGTAGTCATCAACCTATTGTCCAACGCTGTTAAATTTACTGATTCAGGTTCCGTTACCTGTACGTTATCACATAGTAATAATGAAGTAGTCGTTAGTATTACGGACACGGGCATTGGCATTGCAAAGGACGATTTCGCAGCAGTGTTCGAACAATTTAAACAGGTTGGCGGAGATACACTAACGGATAAGCCTAAGGGAACCGGTTTAGGTTTACCAATTTGCAAAGAAATAATAGAACATCATGGTGGCCGCATATGGCTCGATAGCGAGGTAGGCAAGGGAAGCACATTTTCATTTGCATTGCCGCTTACTCCATCCGGAAAGAAAATACAGGATACCCCGATTCATTTAAATGAATTGATGAAGCAATTGAAAGAACAAATGGTTTTTTCAAAAATAAAAACTGATGGAAAAAATGCGACGATACTGGTAGTCGATGACGATGATTCAATACGGTCGCTGCTACACCAGGAATTGAGCGATGCTGGCTATGTGATTGAAGAAGCCAGAGACGGCAAAATGGCATTGGAAAGCATTCGCAAAAATCGTCCCGACCTTATTATTCTCGATGTGATGATGCCGGAAATAAACGGATTTGATGTAGCCGCGATTTTAAAAAATGATCCGCAAACAATGGATATACCCATCATTATATTATCCATTGTACAGGATAAAGCAAGAGGTTTCCGTATAGGCGTAGACCGTTATCTCACCAAACCTATCGATACGGTACAATTATTTGAAGAGGTTGGTAATTTATTAGAACAGGGAAAATCGAAGAGAAAGGTAATGGTAGTGGATGAAGATAGTTCGGCAGTGCGTTCGTTAACTGAAGTATTGCAGGCGAAAGGATACATTGTTGTAGAATCAGATGGAAAAGAATTAATTGAAAAAGCAATTTCAACACAGCCGGATATTATCATTCTCAATTCGGTTGTGTCCGACAAAAATGAAATCGTTCAGTCTTTGCGTTTCGAAAAAGGACTGGAAAATGTGTTGTTTTTAATTTACCAGTAACGTGTAGTAAAACATCAATTCTAAAAAACTAAAAGCTTTAATTTAAAACCAATTGATTTAATGGAACAGAAAATTTTGATCGTAGACGATGAGCCTCACATAAGAATGCTGATTGAACAAACATTGGAGGAACTGGAAGATGACGATGTAGAATTTCTAACAGCAGAAAACGGCGAGATGGCTTTGGATATTATAGAAAAAGAAATGCCCAGGTTGGTTTTCCTCGATGTGATGATGCCCAAAATGAATGGCATGGAAGTATGCAGGAAAGTAAAAAAGGAGTTGCAACTCACCGGCGTTTTTATCGTTTTACTTACCGCAAAAGGGCAGGAATTAGACCGGCAGAAGGGCCAGGAAGTTGGTGCAGATATCTATATGACAAAGCCATTTGACCCCGAAGCTATTTTAAGCAAAGCAAGGGAAGTACTGGGTTTACAATAACATCTTACTGGCAATTTATTCTTTTATAAAACTATGGCAAGGGTAACGCTCAAAAGCATTCTTTCAAAAAAAAATGATGTTTCTCCTTTGGTGAATTCCCTTATTGAGCAGATGAATGCGCACATAAGTATTGAAGACGAAAGCGGAATTCTTTTATGTGGTAATACCGAGATATTAACCGCTAACAACCTTCCAGTTATTATTAATGATGAAGCTATCGGCTGGGTGAAGGGTGATGAAAATGCTACTCACATCGCGGGCCTGCTTACACTCCTGGCACAACGGGAATTCGAGAGAAAATCACTGGGCAGCGAAGTACTGCTGTTGTACCAGGAAGTGAACATGGTGTTTAATTTTTCCGACAAACTTGCACAGGCAATCGGGCCGGTCGCCATATCACAGTTAGCCGTAGACGAAGCCATGCACCTCATTCATTCAAACAGCGGACTTGTTGTATTGTGGGATGAAGCAACCATGCAGTTACAAATACCCGCTACAGCCGGTGAGCCACTGTTTGACCAGGAAAAGATAAGCAGCCATGCTGATCTCTTACTAAGAATTGGCTTAAGCGGCCAGTCAGAGATTATGAGCGATCTTTCCTCTCTTAGAGAGGAGGGTATCATTGGCCCTGGTGTACACTCACTTATTTATTCGGCGCTTAAAGTGAAGCACCGGATTATGGGCGCTATTATCCTGGCAGGCAATAAGCAAATGCAATATGCCGCTTCAGATCTCAAATTTCTTACTACGCTGGCGCTTCAATCTTCATCAGCCATTGAAAGCGCCTTACTGCATGAAAAGAATTTAAAAGAGGCCCGCGAAAGGGAGGAAGCCATGAGGCGTGTGTATGAAATAACCGCAAAATTTGTTCCCTATGAATTTATCGGTTCTTTAGGACATAACTTCATCACCGATGTAAAGCTTGGCGACCAGGTAGAAAAAGTTGTTACTGTTCTTTTCACCGATATCAGGGATTATACTTCCCTGTCAGAACAAATGACACCGGAAGAGAACTTCCGGTTTGTAAATGCTTATAATGAGAGAATGGGCCCTATCATCAGGAAGCACGACGGGTTCATCAATCAATACCTTGGAGATGCCATCATGGCTCTTTTTCCTGAAAGTGCGGAACATACCTTGTCGGCCGCAATTGAAATGCAACAGAATATTCGCGAGTTCAATGTTATAAGAAAATTTCAAAATTTACCACCTATAAAGATGGGTATTGGTATGCATACCGGGCCGCTCATAATGGGAATCACCGGCGACAAAAACCGCCTCGATGCAACCACTATTTCTGATGCAGTTAACACTGCTTCCCGCATAGAAAGCCTTACTAAATATTACAAAGTAAGAATATTACTCAGCGAAGTAACCCTGCAACAAATACAACACCCGGAAATTTTCCATTTGCGTTATCTCGGGAGGGTGCAGGTAAAAGGCAAACAATCTTCTATAGGTATACATGAATGTTTTAGCAGCGATAGTGAAGACCAGGTTTTCAAAAAAGAAAAAACACTTGCTGCTTTTAATGAAGGAATGGATCACTATTTGAATAAATCATTTGACAACGCTGTTAAAGTTTTCAGGTCTATTACAGATATTAACCCCACAGACCTCACCACACAATTTTTTCTTGATAATTCAAGAAGCTTTTTACAAAACGGAACGCCGCAACATTGGTCAGGAGTTGTAGAAATGGCCAATAAATAACATCCGTGCAATTGCGTCCCCGCCAACAACAGCCCCGGAAACACCCGAATATTTTCCAGCGGAAACGCTTGAATAAATAATTCTTGTTTTATATTTTTGTAAACACTCCAGAGGAAACTAAATCCCGCTTGTTGTATGAAATTCGATTTATATACGCAAAGCAATCTGAACCGCCCTTCAAAGAAAAGTATCATCATTTCAATCCCCAATCACCCCGATAACGTTCCAATGGTCACCGAGTTTATGCGTTTCGAAGAAAAGAAAGATCTGTTTATCTGGGCGGATGCCGATGAAATTTGTTTTGTAAAAAGCGCCGATCATTATATTAAGGCATTAATAAAGAGCGGCGATGGTTTTAAATGGGCAACCAGGCACAGCACCGTAAAAGAATTACTCCAAAACCTGGATAGTGAGAATTTTATTCGCCTGAACAGGTTTTATCTTCTCAATCTTACTTATTACTCTCATATTGATCGATCTAACAAGACTATTTTTCTGAAAAATAATTTTTCTGTTGAAGTTCCACACCGGATATCGCCTTATCTGCTCCACATGCTCAAACACACCTATACGTGAAACGCATTTCACGAAATAATTTCCTAAAGGTTTTATTCACATTATAATTTTAGCTCCGGTAAATTAAAACGGAGTAAGCCGAAAAGCCGCTTATAGAGTAGGCAACTAACTGAAAGCCCTATGGCACTTTCACAAAAAAACCTTACACCTTCCGGTGATACAACCAACTTCAGCATTTGGTATGAAGACACACTTCCGAACCAGGCAAGTGTAATAGCAAATGCAAACGCATTGCTCGCAGTAGTAGAAAATGAATTTACAGTAACCACCGGCTGGTTCAATACACCTTCCGGCAAATTTGGTACCGGCAACCGTCAAAAGGTTGATCTAAGTCTTGCAGCTGGCTCTGGCGCCAACAATAATGGATATGGCAGTGACATTCACGTTGATTCTATTGGAGGAGGTCCCAACCTGCAGGAAAGTGTGAAGATGGTGTGGATGAATGAATGGTCCGAAATTCTTATGTCAATCACCTCAAACTGGAATGCCGGCGACAGCAATGGCGAAGGTTTATCCCAGTATTCCGGCATTATGAGGTTCAGGACGGGACATTACAGCTATTACGGTTCTTTTGTTTCAAACTGGCTCGATGGTACCGGGCAGGCCTGGTCGTCGAATAATAAAAAATTTATACCTTCTCCCAATGCGGCAAGATCAGACTGGGTTAATACCACCTTCACCGGTAAAAATGTTTCCGGCGACCAGGTAAACGGGGATGGCGACCAGGTTAGTTTTGGTTGCTCCCTTGCCTTTATCTACTACCTGAATGTTCAACTTAATTTCAGCATCAACCAGGTCATCTCCAATTATAATTCAAACCTGGCCTCCATTTATAAAGCGGTTACAGGCGATGCGGGAGACCCGTTTCCTTTTTTTATGCGTCTCATCTCCAGCGTATATCCCTCAGGAACCCCCGCAAATATTCCCGGACCCATAACCGACAATCCATTCCCCATCGCCATCGTACGGCTTGGCGGTAAAAATACTTTTGGCCTTGATGAAGCCAAAGACATTATCAACCAGCATGGAGGATTGGTGTCAGGTGGCCTGTGGCTGGAAGTGGAAGGCTTCAGCAAACAATCCTTTAATGCGCTTAAAGTAACTGCCAGCGGCAATTTTTCCGGTAGCTTCTTCAGCCTTCCCGGGGTGAGCATCTCGCCCAATCCCGAAGGCCCGCAATTCCAGGCCGGTGTTAACGACACTACACCCCAGATGATCATGATCCCGTTCGATCTCACGCTGAGCAGCCCCTTTTTAAACCAGTCTCCCGGTACTTACATCCTTACCGGCTCGCTCAGCTGTACCGATAATTTTACCAACCCGGGTACGCCCGCCGTGAGTGCCGTCAGTGGCTCAACAAACTCTATGCAGTTTGAAATACTGGCAGGAGCAAATCCTTACTTCCTGAATGTGGATGTAAAAGCAGATAACAAACCCTACCTCAGCCAGGACCTCCGTGTGTTCACGGCAACACCGGCTAAAAACGCTGTTCCTGTTGTGGGTGGCCCCGGGCTTAATGATAGTGTGGCAGGTGCCTACCAATACATTAAGGATTTGCTGAACTACCTGAACTCCACCCCGGGCTTTACCATCCCGGGGGCAACCGATCCCTTTACTACGGTCTTCCCGGATCAGTATGGAGCCAACCAGACAGACTCCTCCGTTACACCCTTCACTCTTGACTTAAGTACCTTCCCGTTCAAGCTCGATAACAATTACAACTTTGCGGTGGCCCGTGTACGATTGCAGGGTTCTTCCGGGGTGGCTGGCGAAGCTAAAGATGTACGTGTTTTTTTCCGGCTTTTTGCCACACAAACGAGCGATACAGATTATGATATCAATTCTACATATCCGTCGCAACCGGATGCAGCCGGCAAACCGGGATCACCACTCGTCGGCAGCGGCGATGGCACCCTTCCTTTCTTTGCTACGGCTAATTTTTCAAGTCAGCAAGACTATATATCCGGGGGGCCGAATATTCAGACAATCGAAATTCCCAACAACCAGGATGGGGTGTATAAGTACTATGGCTGCTTCCTGAATTTGTATGATCAGGGTAATATAATTGACGGAAAGCCCGTACAAGCCTGGCTGACAGGTACGCATAATTGCCTTGTTGCACAAATAGCCTTTGACGATGCGCCGATTCCGCAGGGCGCCTCACCTTTGGGGTGGGACCAGCTTGCCCAGAGAAACCTGCAGGTGACTTTGTCCGATAATCCCGGGGGTGCTGAAACCCACCGCATCCCGCAAACTTTTGACACCCGCCCAAGCGGCCTCATTGTGCCGCCGGGAACAAACCAGGAAGCTATCCTTCCGGATGAGCTGGTAATTGACTGGGGGAAAATTCCAAATGGCTCGGTCGCATCCATCTATTGGCCCCAGATCAATGCCTCAGATGTAATAAAATTAGCAACTCAGTTTTACTCTACGAATCCCCTTTCGGCTTTCGACAGCCACACCATCAGGCTGACGGTAACTGAAGGGCTCAGTTATATTCCCATCCCGGGCGGTGCCGGTGACAATTTTGCCGGGCTCTTCACAGTTGACCTTCCTCCCGGCAAAGTCTCCACGGGACAAACCTTTACCATACTCGTACGCAGGCTTTCATCGAAGACGTACACTCCGCCACCGCCCATTAATACACCTCCCGCAAACCACAGCATGCCGGCCAACTTTGGCAAAGGGGCAAAAGGAGAAATGGTTGAGGGAAAACAACCTGTAAAAGCAAAGGCGGGATTAGAAAGTAAAAGGCATCCATCCGAACAGCCCCGCGGCACATTTAGCTGGCGATATGACGTCGGCTCTTTCCAGGTAAAGATTCCGGTAACGACAGGCGACAAGATGCTTCCACTGGAAGAAAATACTTTGGCCATTATGAAGTGGCGCCTGCAGCAAATGGTACCCTCCAATCGCTGGTATCCAGTGTTACAACGATACATCTCCTATATTTCCGACCGCGTTGCCGGCTTAGGAGGAGATCCCAACGCGATACCACCTTCCGTTGGCGGTGCTCCCATAAAGGTGATTACTGAACAGGATAAAGCAACCTACACCGGTAAGATTTGTGTAATCCTTTATGATTGCTTCGGCGACCTTGAGGGCTTCGTCCTCGAGTCCTGCTGTTCTGAAAGCCGGAAGTTCAAATCGCATGAAAAAACTTTAGGGGAGTTGCTCTTACGCGCCTGCAGAGACAGGTTGCTGGTTACCATAACGGTTCACAAAAAAGAGCCGGAAAAAATTTGCGGAATTAAAATTCACTGTTAAGGGTTAAAGTGTTCCTGCCGGACATTAATTTTTAAGAAAAAAAAAGCTATCGTTACCCGGTAACGATAGCTTACATTATATCCTTTTAGCTTATTGATATTGCTTTACTACATGATAAAAGAAAATATCCGGCGGCCCTACTATACCCGCTGAGTCCATTCTATGCTTCAGTTGTTTTGTATGCATAAAATCTTCTGCCTTCTTCATATCTGCTATAGCAAAAACCAATGATACCATATGAGGATCGCCTATATACTGGCCAATAGCCCTATCGGTAATTCCTGCATTCATTCTATCCTGCTTATCGCCATCAAATACACCTTTAAAGAAGTCGTAGTCCTTTACTTTGAAATTAACTATCGCCCTTTCAGTAGAGGCATCGGTCGTGCTGTCGTGAAATCTGTTTATTGTGTAATAAACCGTTGGCTTGCCAATTACACCAGCTTTTTTCATAGCTTCCATTAGCCCGGGCGACATGGCAAATTGTTTTGCTTTGGCTGTATCATCCACATGCAAAGCCACCATCACCATGTTGCTGTCTTTAAGACCCCTGGCCACCACAAAATTGTGTAGTCCGCTGGCAGCTCTTGCAGAATCGTGGGCTTCGTAGCCCGGGAACCATTTGGCAAAGTTCGCGACTTTATGTTTTATTAACATAGTAATGGCGGGCGGAGCAGGAGTTGATGGCGGAGGCGGCGTCACAATAGTGGTCGAGTCCTTCATGGTCGAATCCGTACTGGTAGTGGTTGATTTGTTGCCCCCGGAATTACAGGAAAACAGCATCAGCATGACAATGGCTGATGATAAAAATTTAAACTGCTTCATTGGAGAAGATTTAAGGTTTGAAAATATAAAAGATGGAAACAGAATTCCCTAAGGCTGGATTGTCTATAAATTTATGACAATAATTAAGTAATTAAAAATTATTCCTGTCAATAGCTCCCGTTGAATAGATAATGGCTAAAACATGACAAAGCGCCCGGCATGCTTCATGTGTACATTACATCTATGACCCGGGAATAAGATCCCAACCTGTAGTTTTTATTTGTTCATTAAACTATATTCGTTGTGAAATCTTTAGCCATGAAAAAAATAATCCTTACGGTAATCATCACTTTGGTTGTTATAGCTGCAGTATTTACAATATATATTTATTCAGGAAGTTATAACGTAAGCCAGTTGGTGCCGCATAATGCAATCACAAAATGGGCGATCAATATTACCACGCATAATTCGATCGACAAGAGACTTAAAAATATACAAGTGCCACCGATGAATGATTCGGCTATGCTGGTAGAGGGATTTAGCCATTACAACGAGATGTGCGTAAGCTGCCATGGCGGCCCGGGTGTCGATCCGGGGGATTTAGCCAAGGGCCTCTACCCCAAGCCTCCCAAATTCTATAAGTCCGACGATTTACCTGATACTGCCGAGGCATTCTGGATTATTAAAAACGGAATTAAAATGACAAGCATGCCCGCTTTCGGACCTACCCATCAGGATGAGAAGATATGGGCGATTACTGATTTCTTATTAAATAAATTAAGTAGGATGTCTCCGGCTGAATACCAGTTATGGATAAAAAAATATTCAGAAAAGGACGTATCCGCTAATTGATCATTTAAGAATATTCGATCACTTCCTGTTAGCTTAAATAAGCCTGATCTTTACTATAACGCCCGGCTATCGTTCCCGGCTATCCGAAGATTTTTCTTATCCATCATAACGTTAAATAATGCGGGCAACTGTTCGTGGCAGGATAATTGAAATCATTTTCATAAAACAAATTTTGGGGAATAGCACCGGTAAAAAATTCCGCTATAGTAAGTGTCAATTCTTTTTTAGAACTTTAATAAAAATTGAACAAAGTGAAAGTAAAATTTTACGGAGTTCGTGGTTCTATTCCCGTTTGCGGAAAAGAATTTCAGCGCTACGGGGGTAATACCACCTGTATCAGGATCCTTCGTGAAGAAGCCAACCGGGTTGCCATACTCGATGCGGGAACCGGTATCCGCATGCTGGGCAAGGAACTGATCCGCGACGGCGTTACCCAAAATATCATCAACATTGTTTTCTCTCACTTCCACTGGGACCACATCCAGGGATTTCCATTTTTCGCTCCGGCCTACAATCCTGATCAGCGGATCGGCATACTCGCCATGGGCAGGAAGGGAAAAGTGCACGATATTAAGGGCATCTTTTCCAAGCAGATGCAGGAAGAATATTTTCCGATACAAATGGATACCATGGGCGCCCGGTTTGAGTTTTATGCTTACGGCGATAAGGAGACTATTTTCGGCGCCCACGTAAAATCCATCCCGCAATTCCATAAATACCACGGCGGGTCCTACGGATTCAGGCTGGATGATGAAGGCGTTTCGCTGGTGGTGTGTACCGACCTGGAGCATGTAAACGGCATAGACGCCAGTATTGTAGACTTTGCCAAAGGTGCCGACCTGCTGATACACGACGGGCAATATACCACGGCGGAAAACAATGGCGTATTTAAAGGATGGGGCCACAGCACGTGGGAGCAGGCTGCCGAAGTAGCCCGGCTTGCGCATGTGAAAAAGCTCATCATTACCCATCACGATCCTGACCACAACGATGATTTCCTGGACGGCCTTGAACAGGAATGCCAAAAAGTTTTTCCCAACTCTTTATTTGCCAAAGAAGGTATGGAGGTTTTAGTGGGGTAGCCTCTCTACTCCACGTCTAACTGTAACGGGTACACTATAATTTTGAGAGACATTGATGATATGGATTTATAAAATTGCATGGGTTGAAAGAGCAGGTTTTATTAAAGTTAATGGTGTATTCTGCGTCGGGGTTTCCGAAAAGTTGGTGTCGCGTCGGGGTTTTCACAACATACATTTAACACAAAAGCAACGGAGGAAATAAAAAATAACAGAATAACGGGCGGTTACCCACAATAGTTACCTCCTGGCACGAACCTGTGATTCCTGCAGGTCGACTTCATTGAAGCGCAAGCACGGGATAGACAATTTTGAAAAAGTTTTTATAAAGCCACACAGCATATACCGGCGCAAAAAGGGGAAGAACAGGGAATGAGGCTCCGCAATGTTTAAATAAAAAAGGCTGCCTGTTTCGGGGCAGCCAGTAATAAAAGAGATAAGCGATATTTATTAATGATGACGGGCGTTTTGCCTGTGAATTTGATTGTTGGCACGCTTCATTGGATGTTTTACACCATCGTGTTTTAAGTCTTTAACATCACCGGCCATGTCTTTTCTATCTGCTTTTATATCTTTGGTTTCCGCTTTAGCTTCCGCTTTATCACCATGTTTTAGTTCATAGTTTCTTAAGCGTTTGTCGTGGCGAACCTCCCTGTCATCCTTTCTTAAATCCTTCATGTCTTGTTTCTTGTCAGTCTTCGGGGTAGTAGTTTGTGCAAATGCTCCTGCTGCAAAAATGGCTACTAACAGCGTTAAAATTACTTTTTTCATTTTTTACTTTTTTTTGGTTTGTGTTTGTTTTTAAAATATTAATGGTTAAAAAGAAGATTATTATGATTGAAATTTAACACCGGGGTTTAAAGGATCTCATTAATTTTTTTTAATCAACCGTATACCTGCCCTCCCTGTTCCTGATACCCTGGTTAAAAATTATAGCTTACTCCGGCCGACCAATAAAATACATCGCTTATTTTTTCAGTAAATGTTTTTGTATAGCTATTGCCCGCAACCGGCTTTACGGTAAGCACTACAATAGCAGGATTTGTTGGCGCTGCAAAAGTGGGTGTAAAATTAAAGGTGAAATCACCGGCTGTATAATTAACAGGTATGCTAAATTCATAATCCATTATTTTGAACTCACCGGCATTGGGCAGGTACGCCGTAATAGTGGCGCCTCCCGTGGTATTTCCTTTTTTTCGCTTTAGCGCATATTTTCTTTTAGAGTAATACGAGCTATAATAGTTTTGTGTGCTGGCATTTAATAAAAAAGAGGGAGCTATCTCAAGCTTATTATCTGCGGCATAAAAAGAATGCTCCAATCCAAATGCCACACTGTAATCAGGTCGCTTATTAAAAGAAATGCCTGTCTCTATCGTTGGTTTTACAAATCCAAAGTCGTAAGAAAGAGAACCATCCAGGCTGCCTTTCGTTTCAGACTTTACACCATAACTTTTACTATTGTAAAAATCCTTGGAGAAAGAGATTTCTCCATCAAGTTTATTAGAGGTGAAAGTATAGCCCGCCACCAATTCAAAAAGATCTAACTGGCTTTGGGCGGCGCTGCTGGAGTACGACAAAGAACCGCTTACAAATAAACCCGATTTATGATAATAACCTATAGCCGGAGTAATGTAAGGAAGGTTCATTGAATCTTTTCTTCCCAGGTAAACATCATTACTAAGATAGTTTATGCCCGCCTGCCAATGGGAATTTGCAGTTGTTGCATTTTCGTCATTTTCCTGGGCTGTCAATCCTTGAAATGAAAAGAAACTCATTATTAACAGCATTACAGGCAGATAAGATTTTCTCATAAATAGTAAATAGAAGTGATTAACTTTAATATTTTGCGTTTATTGTTGCCAGTTATATAGTAAATAGATATTTTACAACCCTGTTACAATAGTTTTTATGCAAAAACAAAGACATTGAATAAACAGTAAAGTTTAAATAGCACAAGTAAAAAATTCGCAACAGCAAGTCTCAATTCTTTTTTAGAATTTTAATAAAAATTGAACAAAGTGAAAGTAAAATTTTACGGAGTTCGTGGTTCCGTGCCGGTTTGCGGAAGAGAATTTCGATCTTGGTGGGATAGCCTGGTAGCAATCTGGGATAACTCTAACGGGTACACTATTTCAGTATACGGCGCGGGAAAATGTGTAAAATTCTCCTGTGCATTTTCTATTTTGAAATTATGGATCCTATTTAAAATACGATTCCGGGATGGTTTTCCACATGCCATGGGCCAGGCGACCATGAAGTATCTCCCATATAAGGTAGATGGGCCAGATGATGTAATGAACAATGGCCAGTATGATGGAATGATTGTAATACCAGCTTACCAGCACCGCATAGATGCCCAGTATAAAGTAGATAATGCCCCCGTTCCTGTTTCGCATGAGAAGTGTTTTTGTAAAATGTAGTAATGAAGTTATGGAAAATGTGGGACAGTTATCGAACTCGGCAAACAGTAAATTGCCCTGCTGCTGGTTGGTTGTATTGGGAAATTTAGCTATTAAAGACTTTATTACATAACTGATATGGGTAGACGTACTGTCTCCTGTTTTTTCATAAACAAAATAGTTTCTTTTCCCTTATTAAATTTTGCATTCAAATAATAAGCCCCTGACGGCAATTTATCAAGGTTTAAACGAACAATAGATTTCCCTGCATTCACTTTCAATATTGATGTTTGGATTGTTCGTCCCGAAGCGTCAGTAATTGTAACAGCAATTTTTTCAGTCGCGAACAAATTGTGGAGTTTTGCTATTAAAAACTCTATTACATAACTGAGAGGGGTAAACGATTTTGAAAAGTTTGCACAAAGTCATTCCGGTGGGTGCTGGTGCTAACAGGAAGAGTACCTGCATCTTAAAAATAAAAAACCGGATGTTAATCCGGCTTCCATTTTTTAACCAAACTTATTCTATCTATGTTTCATATTGAATAACGAAGTGAGTTAATAATTATTTTATAAACCGGCTTTTTTTGTATGCAGATTGTATACTGATATTTACGCCATAAGATTGGCAGAAACTTACTTATTGCGTGCTGAGGCATATTTGGATAAAGGCGATATAGTAAACGCAGCTGCTGATGTTAATGTGGTGAGAGCCAGGGCAAATGCTGACCCGGTGGCGCCTGGCAATGTAAATATTGCCTATATTTTGGATGAGAGAGCACGTGAGTTAATGGTAGAAGAGCCTCGTTGGTTGACGCTGGCAAGGTTGGGGTTATAGTACAACAGGGTAAAAAAGTACAATTCGGTTTCTGCCCCGGCCATCCAAACCTTTAATAATTTATTACCTATTCCGCAAAATATTATAGATGCTAATTCCGGGGCAGCATTTCACAAAATCCCGGCTATTGAACGATCGATACTCTATAGACTTTATTTAATAACTTACCTATTATTTCATCACTAATAATTTAATTGTGCTTTATGACAAAGAACAAAAATGCGCTAATTTTTCTCTTGGTCGGTTTTTTGTACCTGTTTTGCCCATTGGTATTATCTGCACAACAAAAAGCAAGACAATCCAGGCCTAATATTATCTTTGTTTTGACCGATGACCTGGGGTGGAGAGACTTGGGTGTTTATGGAAGTACATTTGATGAAACACCTAACCTGGATAAGCTGGCATCCGAAGGCATGCTTTTTACGGATGCCTATGCCAGTTGCAATGTATGTTCTCCGTCCCGTTCCAGCATTATGACCGGGCAATATCCTGTTCATACCGGTATTACCGACTGGATTACCGGCAGGCAATCCGGAGGACCAATGCCTTATGATAAGCTATTGCCCCCCGCTTTTGCTTTTCAAATGGATTCTTCTGAGGTTACTATTGCCCAGTCATTAAAAAATGCAGGATATGCTACTTTTTTTGCCGGTAAATGGCATTTGGGGCTTACGGAAAGATATTGGCCTGAACAAGAAGGTTTTGATGTAAATAAAGGCGGTTGGGCAGCAGGTAATCCAAAAGCTTATGGCATGGGTGGGTATTTTAGCCCCTATCACAATCCGAGGCTGAGTGACGGTCCAAAAGGTGAATTCCTTACAGATCGTTTGACTAACGAAGCGATTAGTTTTATAAAAGAAAAAACGTCAAAGGGTCTCCCTTTCTTTGTAGACATATCCTTTTATGCAGTTCATCAGCCCATAGAAGCTAAACAGGAATATATAACTAAATTTAAAGAGAAAGCGCATCATCTTGGACTGGATACCATGCAGCAATTTGTGAAAGATGCCGCATGGATGAAGGACGAATCAGGCTTTCAAGAACGAATTGTACAGGCTAACCCAGTTTATGCGGCCCTGCTTTATAGTGTTGACGAAAATGTTGGCCGTATTTTAAAATTATTGAAGCAACTGGGTATAGAAAAAAACACCATTATAGTATTTTCATCCGATAACGGAGGCTTGTCCACATCGGAAGGGTCACCAACATCAAACTACCCGTTACGTTATGGCAAGGGGTGGAACTATGAAGGCGGTATAAGAGTTCCATTAATTATCAAATGGCCGGGCGTGACAAAAGGTGGGTCGATATCTGATTTTCCTGTTGTCAATACTGATTTTTATCCTACATTTTTGCAGATGGCAGGGATGCCTTTGATGCCTGAACAACATAAGGATGGAGTAAGCCTGGCACCTCTGCTGGAAGGTAAAAAGAGCATTGACCAACCAGCTATCTACTGGCATTACCCACATTATAGTAACCAGGGAGGTGGCCCCGGTGCCGCCATTCGGGAAAATAATTGGAAACTAGTACAGTTCTATGAAGACAATCATGTTGAGTTATATAACCTGCGTGCAGATATTGAAGAACGACGTGATCTATCTTATACATTACCAGGAAGAACTGCTGATATGTTACACTTATTGAACCTTTGGAAAAAGCAAGCAGGTGCTAAAATGCCTGCAATTAATCCTTATTACAATCCGGATTATAAGGAGCTAATGAAGAAAAATAATGAAAGTATGCGACAATATTTATCTCATTATGATACACTCTTTAGTAAAGAAATATACGATCCAAATGTGTCGAAAGATCTTCGGGATCAATATAACCGTTTATACCATAATAAAAACTAAATTCAATATATATTAAACCAATCAGAGGAACCTTTATTATGACATTAATAAAATCAGTAATGCTCGTTATTTTTTTGTCATTTGTGTGTTTTGGCGCTTTTACCCAATCATCATCCTCTCACTCCCCCAATGTGTTATTTATTATGGTAGATGATTTGCGGCCTTTTGATATAAAGGGCTTTGGCTATCCTCTTATTAAATCACCGAATATAGACGCACTGGAGTCACAGGGATGTGTTTTCACAAATCAGTTTGTTACTGTGCCTACCTGTGGTGCATCCCGTAACAGTCTTTTAACAGGAATGCTTCCACGAAAAAAAGTAGAATTGGATAATGGTGCCTCTGAGGGAACCCTTTCCAAAATGCCAAAAACGAATATCCCGGAAACATTCATAGATAACCTGAGGCGCCATGGTTATTATACGGTGGGGATTGGTAAAATAAGCCATTCTCCCGATGGATATGTATATCCGTATCTGGCGCCAAGAAGTAACCAACTGGAATTGCCTTACAGTTGGGATGAAATGCTGTTAAATCCAGGCAAATGGGGAGATGGCTGGAATGCATTTTTTGCTTATGCCAACGGTACCAACCGAAATACTCTTAAGGCCCAGGTAAAACCATATGAGAAAGGTGAAGTGGGTGATGACGGCTACCCGGACGGATTGAGCGCTGACCTGGCCGTAAAAAAAATGCAGGAATTAGCGAAGAAAGATCAACCCTTCTTTCTTGCGGTAGGTTTTTTTAAGCCACACCTCCCTTTCAATTCGCCTAAAAAATATTGGGATTTATATGACGAATCAAAAATACCTTTAACGCCTTCACCGGGAATACCCAAAAATGTCAACAAAAAAAGTTTGCATGAAAGTGGTGAGTTTAATCAATATAAGCTTGGAGATGAAAAGGCTTCTTTGGAAAGGCCAGTTTCTGATGACTATGCACGAAAATTAAAACATGCCTATTTTGCTGCTGCCAGTTATTCGGATGCCCAGGTTGGAAAAGTGCTGGGTGAATTAAAGCAATTGGGATTAGACAAGAATACCATTGTAATTCTATGGAGTGATCATGGATGGCATCTCGGCGACGACTTGGTTTGGGGTAAACATACACTTTTTGATTGGGCTTTAAGAAGTGTTTTAATAGTGAAAGCCCCGGGTATGAAAATCGGCTCTACATGCAATAAAGTAATAAGTTCTGTGGATATATACCCAACCTTGATGGAATTATGCGGAATTGAAATGCCTCATAAAACGGATGGGACAAGTTTTACCCGGTTATTAAAAAAACCAAATATGAAAGATTGGGGAAACACAGCTTACAGCTATTTTAACAATGGGATAACAGTAAGGACTACACGGTATCGCCTCACAAAATATTTCAGGGCAGAAGAACCTACGATAGAAGTGTATGATCATAAAAAAGACCCGTTCGAAAATGATAATGTTGCAGCAGCACATCCGGCGCTCGTAAAAAAATTAATGAAGACGTGGGAAAAAGGGAATACCGGTGTTTATGATAAGAAGAAAGACGGAGTAGTAAGTAAAGAAATAAAGTAAGGTATAATAATTAACAATAATGTCCGTAGTAACAGACGTACGGACATCAGTTCTTTTAATTATAAGATCACTTCAGATAGCAGGGGTTGCCAATGGTAATCTTCCGGTAATTCACACAAGCCTGCCCTTACGGCATTGTGAAACAAAGGGGAACACCTGGGAAGGCAGAGTTTCCGGGAAGGTTATTTTTTACTTTAGAGATTATAAACGGAAAACCTGCCGTAACAAAATATCCTTTATTTCTTTTTCATAGAAGAATCCTTCATTTTATTGTGCATGTGCATGGTGTCTGAACCGGGATGGGCCGCATTTCCTGAGTCTGATACAGTACCAGTACCGGTTGTGCCGGTTGAGCCTGCGGAGGGGGCTCCGCTGCCGGGCATAGAACTGGAGCTGTCAAAGGCAGAATTTATTGAAGTACTGTCAGAGGTTTTACTATTGGAGCTGGTATTATTGCCACATGACATTAGTAGGAATGTTAGAACGGCAGCGATAATTGTTTTTTTCATAACTATGTTTTAAATAAGTCTTCCAAACGCTTTGCCACAAATTAACATCGCTGGTTTCAACGGTCTCCAGGCGTCAAAATACAGGAAGAATTTATATCTTTTACAGCAGGATAATACCACTTTCACAGCGCCCGGTCTTTTAACAGCCATTTGTTGTCCCGGCTGGACAATACTGATGATATAATAATGCCTTTGAAATTTGTTCTTCTTTTTATTATGGCTTTTATATTTCCAGCCTTAGGAATACTTTGCCTTAACTGCTCTGCAAAAAGTAAGTTTTATTGAAAAATGGAGACAGAAAGGAACAGAACCCACCCGGAATTACAGCCGTGTATATTTTTTGTTTCCCGCTTCTGTTTTAATGTATTGTGGAATGTTGTTATTAAAAACTTTATTACATAACTGAGAGGGACAAACGATTTGAAAAGAAGTTTTTGGAAGTTGCACAGCGGACGCCGACGCAAACAGGGGTTCATCTTTATGCTGCCTTTCGTTTTGGGCCATGCAGCAATATCCAAAATTACAGATGTCATTGCTTCGTTAACGGGCGCAGGTCGGAGACCAGGCGCTGGCTGCCTTGTGCGGTCAGTGTGAGCTTGTAAACGAAAGGGAACACCGACGTTGGCCGGGTTCAGCTAAAAAAAATCGTATAAGCCACCCCGTTATTATTTTATAACAACGTAAATAAATATTGCAATAATTTAATCTTCATTTCTTTACATTAAAAAGACACATGTTTGTAAAAAAATATAACTAACCTGCAATCAGGTTTTTCAATCACACTATTCAATACCTTTGGGAAAACCGCATTCTGCATTAACCAGCTAAAGGTATTCTTACTCAAGTATAAAAATGAAACTATAAAAACAAGTATGAAATTAATAGTAGTTAATCTTTTTTTTCTCCCTGCTCTTTTTATCAGCATTATATCTTTTGCCCAGGTTCCTGCAGACAGCACTTCAACAGATTCTGTATTACTGAAACAGGTGGAACAGCAAATGCAGGCCAGTGCAACTGAACAACCGGCTCCTACGCAAACACGTTCCAGCCTTACCTTCAATCCTGATATAGGCGTTATTGGAGATTTTCAGTCTTCTTATGTAAGCCGGGCTAAAAAGAACTTTGATATGTATTTAAATGAAACAGAAGTTTCGTTGCAGGCAGTTGTGGATCCTTATATACGTGCAGATTTTTTTCTTACGTTTGGAAGAGATCCGCTAACAGGCAAATATGGCGCTGCAGTGGAAGAAGGATACCTTACCACGCTTTCTTTGCCTGCAAAACTGCAACTGAAGGTGGGAAAATTCAGGGAAGCGGTGGGCAGAATAAATCCAACACATCCACATGCACTTCCTTTTATTGATTTACCAAATGCCTATGTGAATTTATTTGGCGAGGAGGGACTGAATGATGAAGGTGCATCGCTTAGCTGGCTGATGCCTACTAAAGCATTTTACCAGGAACTTATATTCCAAACCACATCAGGATTTTCCGAATCCCCGGCTTTTACCCGTAGTGAAGGAAATCATTTGGTATATCTCGCCCATCTTAAAAATTTCTTTACCCTTAGTGATAATGCTACATTAGAATTAGGCCTTACAGGAATTTCCGGACCAAACGATTCTTCCAGAACCACGAATATTGCTGCCGGCGATTTAACTTACAAATGGAAACCAGTTCAATTGAATACGTACCATTCCGTAACATGGCAAAGTGAATTTTATTATAGTAATAATCATAATGCGCCGGGCAATACCATTAATTCATTTGGCTTATATTCCTTTTTTCAATACCAACTGGCACAAAGATGGTTTTTAACAGCAAGGTATGATTATGCGCAAAAACCTTATAATAAATCAATAAGGGAACAGGCATATTCATTAACAGCAGGATGGTACGCTACAGAGTTCTCTAAAATTGAGCTGGAAGCAAAAACAACCGATGATAATATCCAGGCGCGGTTTTACCAGGCATGGTTGCGGTGGATATTTGTAATTGGCGCACATGGCGCACATCAATATTAAAAAAAATTATTTTAAAGATAAAATCAACAAGATGAAAAAAAGATTAGTCATAAGTATTTCCCTTTTATTTTGGGGTTTCGCATTTGCCAATGCAGGCACGATTAAAGTAGTAACTACTACCACCGACCTGAAAAGCATTACTGAATTAATTGGCGGCAATAAAGTATCGGTTTCTTCTATTGCAACGGGATACCAGAATCCTCACTTTGTAGATCCCAAGCCAAGCTATATTATCAACCTTAGTAATGCCGATATGTTTGTGACTTTAGGGCTTGATCTTGAAATTGGCTGGTCTCCCCAATTATTAGCAAGTTCAAGGAATACAAAAATTCAGAAAGGTTCAGCAGGATATGTAGATGCCTCCCAGGGTATAGGTTTGTACCAGGTTCCCACCTCTGCAAACAGGGGAGAAGGAGATATTCATATTTTTGGAAACCCACATTACTGGCTCGATCCGCTGAATGGAAAGGTAATTGCAAGGAATATAGCAAACGGACTGGAAAGAATTGACCCTTCAGATAAAGCGATGTATGAAAATAACCTGCAGGCCTTCTTTAATAATATAGATATAAAGATGAGGGAATGGCAGGCTGAAATGGCTCCGTTTAAAGGATCAAAAGTAATTGCCTACCATAATGAATGGGTTTATTTTGAAACCCGTTTCGGACTGAAGATCGTTGACTTTATGGAACCTAAGCCGGGCATACCGCCAACGCCCTCGCAGTTAGTAAAAGTAATTGGAGAAGTGAAAGCCAACAATATAAAAGTGATTATTTCATCGCCTTATTTTTCCACTTCATCATCTGATGTTGTAGCAAAGCAAACCGGAATTAAAGTTTTAACAATGGCCACTTCAGTAGGCGCATTCCCATCAATAAAAAATTATTTTGACTTATTTGATTATGATATTAAGCAGCTGAGCGCAGTGCTTAAATAATATTTATAAATTAAATTTGGTAGATTATGTTTGATATGTTTCAATTGCCATTTATGGTACAGGCTTTTACAGCTGCCATGATAACAGGCATTTTATTATCTTACCTGGGCGTACATGTTGTAGGGCGGGGAATTGTATTTGTTGACCTCGCACTCGGGCAGATTTCATCATTGGGCGTGGCTTTCGGGGCTTTTATCGGCACCGGCCTTACTTCAATTCCACTGATATTTACCTTAGTGGGTGCGCTTCTTATGTCGTTCATTAATATACACGACAAGAGACTGAAGCAGGAGGCAATCATCGGAATACTCTATGCATTTTCATCCGCTCTTACTGTGTTACTTATTTCAAAAACACCGCATGGCGATTCTGACATACAGGAAGTATTATTCGGAAATTTATTATCAATAAGCTGGCAGCAGATATCATTGATTGCTATTGTTTTCGGCTCTATTGCATTGGTGCATTTAATTTTCTTTCGTAAATTTTTTGCATTAACTGAATCATTTGAAAACGGGGAAAATCACCTGGTAGGCATTTTTAATGTCTGGAATTTTCTTTTCTATATGTCCATTGGTTTGGCAATTGTATTTGCAGTAAAAGTGAATGGGGTAATACCTGTTTTTTCTTTCCTTATTATTCCGGCTGTCTCGGCTATATTGATTTCAAAAAATAAAATAGTTGTAATAATAGTGGCATGTATTCTTAGCATACTGGCAAGCTTTTTTGGATTGAGTTTTTCATTCCATTACGACTTCCCGGCGGGCTCTTCCATTGTAACTGTATTGGGGATTATTTTTGTTTTGGCTTCATTATATAATATCCTGAAATCTCAGGTAAGCAGGAAAAAAGAGAAAGTAATTATATGAAGTATGCTGCATAGAAACGGGAAACTAATATCTCTTTTAAGCAACATTCATTTCTAAATTCCCATACATTACCGCAGGCGCCCGGGATGATAATGTATGTTTTAACCTGTTAAATGTTGAGATAAATTTTTGAATGTTTTTTTATTTTCTATCACGTCTATAATGCCATCACTCCTGGAATGGCTTTTAAGATTTCTACCCCTTGCAGGTGTTCCCCTGTCCCCGTTAGCAGGGATGATGCAGATCACTCATAGTTTTGACCTTCCTCATAGTTATTCACCCTTCTGACCAATATATTTATTACAATACTGCCAGGGAGAAGGCAATTGACGATTTACATATATGGCGGTTTGAAAAGGAAACAGAATTATGCAATCGTCCGGATGCAATACAAAATTCTTAACCGGGAAATGTAACAGGAAGCAATGAAGAGCAGAGCACAACCAGGAAGTATAAATAAAGATGGCGTTGATTATAAATATGCATTAGATGTATCCAATATTGTAGCTATAACCGATCAAAAAGGAATTATACAACACGTTAATGAAAACTTCTGCAGAATTTCAAAATACACAAAAGATGAGTTGATAGGACAGGATCACCGTATCATCAACTCAGGCTATCATTCAAAAGAGTTTATTCGAAATCTTTGGGTAACTATTGCAAAGGGTAATATATGGAAAGGCGAAATAAAAAATAAAGCAAAAGACGGAACTTTCTATTGGGTGGATACTACCATTGTTCCTTTTCTCGACGAACATGGAAAGCCATTTAAATACCTTGCCATCCGGTCGGACATTACAGAACGTAAACGCGGTATTGAGGAGCTTAAAGCCAGTGAAGAAAAGTACCGGGATATTTATGAAAACACTATGGTACCAATGGTAACCACAGATATGCGGTTATTAAAAACAATTAGGGTTAATGAAGTTTGCTCACAGCTTTTCGGATACAAATCACCAACCGATTTTTTAAATAATTATGATCCATCAGCTCATTTCATAAACCTTGAAGAGAGAAAAAAAAACTTAGAAACGCTGGCAGAAAAGGGCGAAATAAGAAACAGGGTGATAGAAATGAAAAAATTAGATGGCACCCACTTTTGGGCCGATATGTATATTAAATTAAATGCTGATAAAAGTTTAGCGCAATCCTTAATAATAGACATTTCGAAACAAATACGCTCCCGGGAAATACTGGAGGCCAAAGTAAAGGAACGAACTTTAGAACTTACCGAATCGATCAGGCGTGAAAAAGAATTAGGTGAAATGAAATCACGTTTTGTTTATATGGCATCCCATGAGTTTCGCACTCCTTTATCTATTATTCTTTTAAACGCCTCTTTAATCGGGATGGCCAACGAACCGGAAGCCGAAGAAGAAAGGTTAAAGGCGGTAGATAATATTTTCTCTTCTGTAAAAAATCTTAGTGGCATCCTTGATGATTTTCTCCTGCACGAAATGTTGACGAAAGGTATTATCCAACCGGAAAGCATCGTCTTTAATTTACCCGGATTTTTAAAGAAGGTAGGGGAAGAAATGGCGGCAATGGCGAATGAAAAGAACCAGCAGGTTAAATATTATCACCATGGCAGGGAAATCATTGAGCAATCACAAAAAATACTGAAAAATATAATATTAAATCTGCTTTCCAATGCCATCAAATATTCTCCCCGGGAAAAAGAGATCCAGGTTATTTCATCTGTTGCTGATGATATGGTATCCATCACTGTAAAAGATAATGGTATTGGAATTTCACAGGAGGACCAACAAAAATTGTTCACCGAATTCTTCCGGGCCGGGAACGCAGAAAATATAAAGGGCACAGGCCTGGGGCTAAGTATTGTAAAGAAATATGTTGAATTGCTGGAGGGAAGTATTAGTGTGATAAGTAAACCTGGTGAAGGCACTGCATTTACTATCGAATTTTCACAGAATAAATCCATTGTATAAAGCTGCATAAGCGATTACTGTATTAGCAGGTTTTTCAGAGGCATGATATCAGTGCCTTCCGGGAATTACCGCAACGTTTATATTTTTTGTTTTCTGGCTGGTGTTTTAATGTATGGTGGCATGTTGTTATTAAAAACTTTATTACATAGCTGAGAGGGACAAACGATTTGAAAAGAAGTTTTTGGAAGTTGCACAGCGGCCGCCGACACAACTGGCTCAGTGAACACCGACATTGGCTAAAATTTGACCTGTGAACCCAGCATTTTACTTCCCGGCGCGTACGCTTAAAAAAATATTTCTTTGTTTTTTAAAGCGAATCATTAAATTATATCACAGGCCGACTTTGCTGAAAAGAAAAATTACTTTTGTTATATGAATTTACGTACCCAAGGGAATAGAGCCAGGAAATGAAGACGGTAAAAAGTGAGGAAATAAAGACACTTGCGTTGTGAACCTTTTGTATTTTAAAATATGGAAACAAACATAGCAATAATGATGGCTGATCTTTCTGGCTATACCGCCATGACCGAGGTACATGGAGCTGATTCCGCGGCCGGCATTATTGATAAATACCTTTCTCTTGTAAATAAATCATTGGTGGGCAGCAGCCATTTACACCAGCGGGTAGGTGACGAAATGGTGATAGTAGCAGACTCAGCTGAAGACCTTGCCTATACTGCCATCTTTCTTTTTGAACAGGCCCAGGATCAGAATCAATTTTTACCACTGCATGCCGGCTTACATTATGGACCTATCGTAAAAAAAGATGGTGATTATTATGGGAGCACCATCAATACTGCATCAAGGATCGCATCGGTAGCAGAGAAAGGCCAGATATTTTGTTCAGCCGAATTTTTAAATCAATTGCCGGAAGGCCACCCCTATATTGTGGAGCGAAAGGGTATGCATGTACTCAAAAATGTAATGAAACCCGTGGAATTATTTCACATGTCCTGCTGTATTGAATTCATGACTAAAAAGTATGTGATCGATCCAGTATGTCATATGCTTATCAAATCACCTGCGGACGCTCTTCAACTGGAGTATAAAAAAGAACGCTATTATTTCTGTTCGCAGAAGTGTGTTGACATATACAAGTCCTTAAATAATATTTAGTGACCGTAATCCTTGTTTCTATCTCAAACCCGCGAGGCCAGTGGGGTTATAAAAACAAAAAATAACGCCCATCTTTAACACGAGTTGTGCTTCATTAAATAGCCTAAAAAACCTGGAAGTTTTTAAAGCCTTAATAAAAAACAGGTCGCCCGGGAAATCATTAAAAAGGAAACCCGATTCCAAAGGGGTTTGCAAATGTCAGAACCGTTCTCTCCCTTTTACTCGTTTCGTTTATGCGTTGATGTTATTTAGGTCGTTCATAAACATTTAACAACCTTTGCACTGCATAAACTGTTTACCTGGTATAAATTATTTTGACTTAAGATTCTGTGAATCCAGCAATTTTTTTTGCATTTTTTTTCTCGCTAAAGGGCCTTCATTCGCCTTGTTAAGGTCTTATAGTAGCGTTAAAAATATTTTATTCGTTATTGGAAGGAAATAAATCGCCGTTTATAATTGACAATAATGTCCGTAGTCACAGACGTACGGACAGTGGCTCTTTTAATTATAAGGTTACTTCAGATAGCAGGGGGGTAAACGATTTTCGAAAAATTTGCACAAAATCATTCCGGTGGGCGCTGGTGCTAACAGGACAGGTAGCTGCATCATTAAAAACAAAAAACCGGATGTTAATCCGGCTTTCATTTTTTTAATTCAAAAACTAACTTTTTATGTACATATGGAATAACGGAGTGAGGTAAATAATTATTGTATAAGCGCGCTTCTTTTGTATTGATGACAGGTATACCGGGTTTTCGGCAAGATTACTTTACATCCCCAGCTTTGTAAACTCAGCCTTGGTTGGCACACGAAACAATTATCTGTTCATGGAAGTTGGCAAAGCAAAACATACGCACAGCAGCTAAATTAAAAATGCCTGCTCCCGCTGCCGCAGTAATTTTTACACGAAAGAATACATTTCTTATATTTAAGAATCTAACACCTCATCATATACTTTATGACTCCAGGAGAATTTGAAGAAATGGCCTTATCATTCCCCGGGACGGTTTCCCAGCCGCATTTTGAGAGGACCGCATTTAAAATAACCGGCAAAAGAATTTTTGTCACACTGCATGAAAAAAGTGAATCCGTAAATATGCTGCTGACTCCGGAAGAGCAAAAAGCATTCAGTTCTATAGACGAATCCATTTATCCTGTTCCTAATAAGTGGGGCCTACAAGGCTGGACTACTTTTGAACTAAAAAAAGCTGAACGGCCCGTAATACTCGATGCACTGAACAGTGCTTATGAAAATGTTTTGAAAAAGAAGCAGGCAACTTGAATAGCAGTCATTGGTGAATAGTGGCCATAAAAATAAGTTCTACGATTGCAGAATAGGATTTCCCTTGAATCAACATGCTGGAATTTTAAATTCCAGCTTCTATAAGAAAAAAATGCCAATAAACGGGTTGTCCGCTTTGCTACTAAATCTGATCTTGCCGATCCTGTGCATTCGGATAATTATGTATTTGAATATATATATAACAGTAACGGGTACCTGTCGACAAAAAATCTATATATAAATGGTTCCAGGCTTCCAAACTTTAGTACGGCCTATACTTATTCCGGTAATTTATTAACCAACTGCGTAATGACAGCTGCAAGCTCCGGTAATTTAAAAGTTCTTGAATCGACTCTCACTTATGATAATTCTTTAAAGATAAAAAACTGGATATATACTTTCCCTGATGCGCTGGAAGGATATGTATATTTAACCGTGTTGAATTTTGGCAACCATGCTGCCAATCCATTAAAACAGGTTGTTACTAAAATTTATGATCCTTCCTCAGGCAACTTGCTTGATACCTGGACAACTAATTATGGCAATTATAAGGTTGACCTGAATGGCTATCTTTTGTCCGGAGAAGCTAGCGGAGATTTGCAACAGGGAATCGCAGCTTTTTATGGTAAAACAAATTTTTATTATAGTTGCCATTAAGATTTGCTATGAAAACCCACCGGGACACTAAAGGAATAGAACCCTCCCGGAACTACAACCGTTTATATTTTTTGCTTCTTGCTGCTATTTTAATGTATTATGGAGTTTTGCAATTAAAAACCCCTGCTAATGTTGGCGTCCCCGCCAACATTTAATAATCATTGAAATGACTCAGCCAGGAAAAGCTCTTTATCCCGGTTTCATAAAAAAATGCCGATGACCACTTATATTCTTCCGGCGAGCCAGCCAGGTTCCAATGTTGCTGGCAGGGATTAAAATGAATGTAATTCAATTTTTGCCGAAAAAATTTTTGGGTCCAGCATTCTTTCACCATTGGCTCTCTTTCCCAAAACTGGTAATCCCGGTCTGAGCTTTTTACAGAATATTTTTGCAGAGTAATAGCATCTTTTGTCTTTAAATGTCTTTTAAATTCGTGGGCAGTAAAGCTAAATAGCGCCCCCTGAACATCCTCCCTGTCGAAGCCGTCCGAAATTTTCCAAAGCATATGGATGTGATTTGGCATTATGACAAAAGCGTTTATAGTACATTTCTTTTTCTGAACAAGCCATTCAAAAGAGCTGATAATGATATTTTTAAAAGCGTCACTTACTAAAAGATGTTCCCAGTTAAAAATCGTTCCGGTTAAAAATTCAGTGTGATAAGTTTGAAGCATCAATAAATATAAATATTATATGCTGATTATAAATACAGATGTTGGCGGGACGCCAACATCAGCAGGAGGAACACCGGCAATGGCAGAGTTAAGTGCGGGCCAATGCAAATCATTGTATCGTTACCCGGAGTAAAGGAAGGGCTACTTTTGTATTTTATATCAACACTATCTGGCATTTTGCAGCAATTAAGGTTTACAATAACAGAGTAAAGCCCACTTTAACTACATTATAAAAAGATTGTGTGTTGTTATCCTGCCAAATTCCCTTGGTTGAAAGAATTAGTTTATTAAGGTTCGTATTGTATTCTTCGTCGGTGGTTACCCCTGCTAATGTTGGCGTCCCCGCCAACATTTAATAATCATTGAAATGACTCAGCCAGGAAGAGCTCTTTATCCCGGTTTCATAAAAAAATGCCGATGACCACTTATATTCTTCCGGCGAGCCAGCCAGGTTCCAATGTTGCTGGCAGCGATTAAAATGAATGTAATTCAATTTTTGCCGAAAAAATTTTTGGGTCCAGCATTCTTTCACCATTGGCTCTCTTTCCCAAAACTGGTAATCCCGGTCTGAGCTTTTTACAGAATATTTTTGCAGAGTAATAGCATCTTTTGTCTTTAAATGTCTTTTAAATTCGTGGGCAGTAAAGCTAAATAGCGCCCCCTGAACATCCTCCCTGTCGAAGCCGTCCGAAATTTTCCAAAGCATATGGATATGATTTGGCATTATGACAAAAGCGTTTATAGTACATTTTTTTTTCTGAACAAGCCATTCAAAAGAGCTGATAATGATATTTTTAAAAGCGTCACTTACTAAAAGATGTTCCCAGTTAAAAATCGTTCCGGTTAAAAATTCAGTGTGATAAGTTTGAAGCATCAATAAATATAAATATTATCTGCTGATTATAAATACAGATGTTGGCGGGACGCCAACATCAGCAGGAGGCATGATATTAGCGCCCTCCCGAAATTACAGCCGTTTATATTTTTTGTTTCTTGCTGCTGTTTTAATGTATTATGGAGTTTTGCTATTAAAAACCCTATTACATAACTGAGAGGGGTAGACGATATTGAAAGGGTTTTTGGGAAACCGCACCAGCTGACGCTGGCGGGAACGGGGAGACTCTCCCCGGGACTTAGAAACCAGGTCAACACACAACAATTTATTACACCACTTTCCGCGTATCATTCTCCCGTAAAAAGATTTTATGAGTCACTTTTCGTTCAACATTCTCCCGTAAAAAAGTTTTACACTTCACTTTTCGGCTTTCATTCGTCCGTAAAATAGTTTTTTGCGTCGCTTTTTATCATCAACTGTATGTAAAAAGTCTTTAGTTGCGGTTTTGCGTCATCCTTGATCCGAAAAAAAGTTTTTAGCATTGCTTTTCCGGCATCATTCTCTCGTAAAAAAAATTTTTGCGTCACTTTTCGGGTAACCCTTGCCGGTAAAAATATTTTGTTCGCTGCATTTTTATATTGTTTTAGTAAAGGCATGCAGCCATAACCGTTAGTTGCCCTATACCCCTGCCGGCAAATATTTTGTTGTTGCATCTTACAAAACCCAACAATTTTCGCCAAAAGGCAACAATCGGTAAATGGCATAAAATAAATTTACGGTGCCCCTGTTATACCTCTTAACCGCGATATTGCGGTCAACCAAAAAATCCATTACCATGAGATTACAAAAGATCTGTCTCAGCTTCCGTAGCTATAGTGATGCGGATTTTCAGACAAAGGCTGTCTTCATTCTTACGAGCATGACGGGTAACCCTGCTTTTACTGATCCCATCCCTACGCTTGCAGAAGTGCAGACTGCCGTTGGTAATTACAGTAGCGCCCTGTCGGCTGCTGCGGGCCTGGGCCTCATAAATGTGGCCCAAAAGAACAAAGCCCGCCGCGAGCTGGAAGCGTTGTTGCAACAGCTGGGTATGTATGTAATGTATGTAGCAAATGGCGATGCCGCCATACTCACCAGCAGTGGCTACACCCTTACAAAAATGCCTGAGCCTTCGTACATCTCCAATCCCGGAAATGTTACCCTCAAAAACGGGGTTACTTCCGGCGAACTGGTAGATTCAGTACCGAAGGTAAACGCAGCAAGGGTTTACTTCCACGAAATCTGCGACACGGCTCCAACCGAAACAACCACATGGACCCGTTACCAGAGCAGCAAGGCCCGGTTTGTTTTCACCGGCCTTACACCCGGCAAACAATACTGGGTGAGAGTGGCAGCCGTTGGCACCGGTGAGCAGATTGCTTACAGCACCGTGGCTACTCAATTCGTTCAGTAGAGCGAATGGTATTTCTGTATGCTGTTACCCCGCCGGGTAACAGCTTTTTTTTTGCAAGCTGCCGGTTCTATTTAATCCGGGTTTCAAAAAATTTGTAATTCAAAAAAGTATTTATAAATTTATTATTCTATAAACAATAGCGCTTATTGAGAAAGCCACCCCACGACTTGTAACAATAAATCTCTATTGCAATTATGAAGGAAAAAGATCCACTCTTGCCCGAAGATGGAACCGGGGAGGGTAACGAACAGCCTGACTCCAGCAACAATGAACAGGTTCCCGGGCAGCCACCACCCAACCATACCTGGTATACCCAGGACGAGATGCTGGCAAAACTGGGCATGCACCCCAACACGCTGAAAAAACACCGCCAAAAAGGGCACATTGGTTTCAGCAAAGTAGGCGCTAAATTTTTTTACACAGAAGAAGGTTACCAGAAATTCCTGATGCGCTTTTACAAGGGCCCGCTCTTGTTGCTTTGGGCATTATCGTGGCTGGCTGATAGTTTTGAGCTGGCTGCTGTTTTTTAAAAGTAACCGATGGCATAATATTGATGGCTGGCAAACCGGCCTTCCTGGTTATTATAGCTTTTATATGTATAGCCTTAGGAATACTTTGCCTTATAACTGCAGTGCAGAAGGTAAGTTTTATGGAAAAGTGGAAAAAAAGGGAACACAGCCTTCCCGTAATTACAGCCGGTTAAATTTTTTGTTTCTTGCTGTCGTTTTTATGTATTGTGGAATTTTGTTATTAAATACTTTATTACATAACTGAGAGGGATAAACGATTGTGAAAAGTTTGCGCAAAGTCATCCCGGTGGGCGCTGGCGCTAACAGGAAGAGTACCTGCAGATTAAAAATAAAAAACCGGATGTTAATCCGGCTTTCATTTTTCAACTAAAAAACTAACTTTTTATGAACATATTGAATAACGGAGTGAGATAAATAATTATTGTATAAGCCCGCTTTTTTTGTATTGATTACAGGTATACCGGGTTTTCGCCAAGATTACTTTACATCCTCAGCTTTGTAAACTCAGCCTTGGCTGGCACACGAAACAATTTTCTGTTCATGGAAGTTGGCAAAGCAAAACATACGCACAGCAGCTAAATAAAAAATGCCTGCTCCCGCTGCCGCAGTAATTTTTACACGAAAGAATACATTTCTTATATTTAAGAATCTAACACCTCATCATATACTTTATGACTCCAGGAGAATTTGAAGAAATGGCCTTATCATTCCCCGGCACGGTTTCCCAGCCCCATTTTGAGCGGACCGCTTTTAAAATAACCGGCAAAAGAATTTTTGCTACACTGCATAAAAAAAGTGAGTCCGTAAATATTCTGCTGACACCGGAAGAGCAAAAAGTATTTTGTTCTATAGACGAATCCATTTATCCCATTCTTAATAAGTGGGGGCTAAAGGGCTGGACTACTTTTGAATTAAAAAAAGCAGAACGGCCTGTAATACTGGATGCACTGAACAGCGCTTATGAAAATGTTTTGAAAAAGTAGGCAACCTGAATGATGTATGATTTATCATGAATACCAGTTGCGGGTAATCCTATCGGGATATTGCTATTTAGGTGCCTGGCCACTTATACCAGTTTTCTTTTTTAAGAAGTTTTCTATTAGTGGCCTGGCGCCCTGGAAGGCATTAGAAAGAACCAGGTGTGAAACCCCGGTGACGAAAGTATTCTCCGCTCTTTTGCTCCCACAAGCGGGGAAATAAGCCCAACCTTATGTAACTTTTATGGTTTGTTTGAATAAATTGATTCTTTTTTCGATTTCTTGCCTTTGACTTAATTTTTCTTTACTAGTGGTAGAGGGTAACCCAGATGTTACCAAGCGTAGTTGCCCAACAATACGTGGCTCGATATCTACATAAATAAAAGCTGCATGATAATCAGCATAGATACCATCAAGCCGAACCCGATTCCCATTATTTGAAGGAATGTCCTCCTTTTTCTCAGCATTCCATAAACTCTTTTTTAAAAAGATATCATAACCTAATTCTTCAAAAGCATCGAGTATATGCCGGCTTGAAACGTTGAAATCAAAATATTTGCTGAATATCCGATCAATCGTTGAACTGATGTATTCAATTTCATTCTTTTCACCCTTTCGTTTATTTCCTCGCTTCGGTAAAAAACCTGTTATGAATTTTTTAAGGATATCAGTACGATTTGTATCTAGCTTTTCAATCTTGTCCATCATCTTTTTTAATACAAAATAAGACTTAATTGGAGAAAGTCCGCTGAGGCATAATTCGCTCTGGATAGGATCCATCCATATCATCACGGGAGTTAGGTTTATAGCGCCTTCGATTATAATATAATTTGAAAGATAAAAGTTCTATTTTTCTATTACTGTCTAGTGGAAACTTCATTTATGAATCCATCGAGAGTTAATATTTTACTTCTAAACTCTTCGGGAAAACTTTGTAAATATGTTTTCGGCACAACTAAACACACATCGTACTTATACATTTCTTCAAGCTGATTTTTCGATATTCCTTGTTGTAATGTAAAAAGATGTTTAGTCTTGACTCTGTCTGCTTCATTTAATATTTGCCGCCAACGATCTTTGCATGTGGTCTTCGCTGCAAGAACGAAGAGTTTTTTATTATCAAATTTTGGATTTAAGTAGGCGTCCAGTCCAGGAAAAATAAAATCAGGCTTTTTATTATCTTCTGTTACGGTCTGCGATGCGAAGGATATGGAAAAGGTATTAAATATTTCTGATAGATGGTGCTCTAAAGATTTACCTGCCCTACTCTTCCTTCTGTTTAGAATTGTATTTGCAGTTATAACAAGTTCTTCGACTGTTTCGAAAGGAGTTTGAATTCGTTTTAAATATCTATCATTTTCAATTGTTTTAAATAACTGGAATTCTGCATCAAGCCAATTTAAAATTTCTTTGTCAGGATTAGCTTTAATTATTTTATCAGTTATTGAATAAGCATTGTTATAGCAATTTCGTGCATTTTTGGCAAGCTCTATGGTAGTTGGAAAATCGATTTTGAGGGAGCTAAGAAATTTTAAGAAACATTCATATAAATTTTCTGCTGCAGTTTGTTCAAATTGTTTAGGAATTATCCCATTTGTATCGGTTGATGAAATATTCAACTCTGCAAAAAAATCATCAATGTCTTCATCTGTTTTTAATACAAATGCTTCGTAATACTCATCGCTCTTTTTGCATATTATTAAAAGGTTACCGATATTTTCATCGCTGAGAAAAGGAAATCCTTTTCCAAATCTTGTTAAACGATATTCATTCCTCGTGCCTGTACCATAATAAATAAAACGGCTGGAAGTTTCAAACGAATCTTGCCATTTAATGGTTACATATTTATCTTTATTAGAGCCCTTTATTCCTGGTTCCGGAAAGATAAGTTTCCATGAATTTTTGTGGATATGAAAGCCCGCCTGATGGGCTCCGGTAGAACCTGTATCATTTGCAGTTATATATTTCGAAAACGAAATAATAGAACTTTGAATCGATTGAATTGCCTTTTGTAAAAAGGTTTCCATCATGGCTACTTAATTTTTGTTTGCATAGTTTCTACAACCTTTTCTCCAATCGCTTCTATCAAAGGCACTACAACAGAATTTCCAAACTGCTTATAGGATTGATTCATGGATACAGCATTTACTATATAATGATCTGGATATCCCTGAAGTCGGGCGGCTTCTCTCTCTGTAAGTCTTCTAGGGTTTTTATCTTTTTGCGGAATAAGAATTTCAGAGCCGTCTTTATAATATCTGGCGCTCATGGTTCTGCTTATACCATTTAGGTCTGTTAAGCCGAAACCGAAACCATTCCCTTTTTCTTTATGTTTCACCGCATAGTCCTGCAAGTACTTCCACAAATGATCGGATAGAGTATATTTTGGATTCACCTTATTCTGTAAAATATCTTTGAATTTCCTTTTGGTATCTGTAATATCAGGGAATTGAAAGTTTTCTTTCCCTTTATAAACGTTCTTATCAAATCCCACCATAAAAGTTCTCTCTCTGTTTTGCGGAACAAAATATTTTCCATTCATTATTTTAAAATGAAATGAATAATCCAATGCCTCCAATGTTTCCTTAATTACTTTGAAAGTTTTATGTTTATCGTGTGTTACAAGATTTTTTACATTCTCCAAAAAGAAAGCCTTTGGTCTATGCTTTTGTATTATATCAGCAATATGAAAAAATAAGTTCCCTTGTTTGACATCATCAAATCCATGAAGTCTTCCTAAACTTATTTTTTTTGAAACTCCCGCTATTGAAAAGGGCTGACAGGGAAAACCTCCGCACAATAAATCAAACTTATCGGGTATCCATCTCTTGGTTTCTTCTTTTGTAATGTCTCCGAAAGGGATTTCTCCGAAATTTGCATAGTAAGTTCTTTGTGCATACTTATCCCATTCAGAAGAAAAAATACATTCGCCCTGATGCGCCTGCATTGCAATTCTAAAACCACCTATTCCTGCAAACAAATCGATGAAGGTGAACTTTGGGAATGCGGGTTTAGGAAAAGGTATATCCTCATCGAACTTGAATAGATATTGCAGCGCTTCCTCGGCGACAGCGTTGGTAATTTCTTCATCGAGATATCCATCCAACAATTCTTTGGTAAATTGAATTGCGGTTTTTTTTAAACTTTTTTTCCTTGATCTTACATAATGACTTATAAGTGCTGACCTATAATTATCAGGACCAAATAAAACTACTTTCCAAAGCTTTTCTGAAACGATATGAATCTTACTACTTAATAAACTAACTTTTTCTTCTGCGATCATTTACTCTTCTTTTTTCCATTAAATAAATCCTGATTAAAAAAATCCTTGAAACTCATTCCCAGCCCGGAACAAATGATTTTAGCGAGGGTATCAACAGACACGTTTCTTTTACCATTCTCCACATGATTCATAAATGTTCTGTCAACGTCTGCATTCCATGCGACAGCTTCCTGTGTGAGATTTTTTTCGGTCCGCAATTCTTTAATTCGCAAACCAATCTTCGTTTTGATATCCATATGGCAATAGTATTTTATGTGACTTAAAGTACATTTGCTTTTAAGTCACGTTTGATAACTTTTAAAAAGTGTCAGGAAAGTTTTTTGAGGAGAGTAGTTAGTGTTTTATCAATCTTTGAAGGCTTAAGATTGCATTCCCATAAATTAATAACTTTCCAGCCTTCTTTCTTTAAGGTTTTAGCAGTCTTTGCATCATTGGCAATGTTGCCGTTTATTTTATTAAGCCACCATTCAGTCCTTGTTTTGGGAACAACAAAATATTTACAGTTGTTATGCCCATGCCAAAAACAACCGTGTACAAATATTACCGTTTTATATTTTGGCAAAACTATATCGGGTTTGCCGGGGAGTTTTTTATCGTGTAGCCTATACCGGTAGCCATGTGCATGTAAAAATTTACGCACCAGCATTTCGGGCTTTGTGTTCTTGCCTTTAATGCGGCTCATATTAAAACTTCTGGTTGCTTTATCGTGTACATCAGCCATTGTATAAAGATACACTGCGTGTTATCTATCTGCATCCAAACAGTCCTCAAAAATTAATTCATATAAGCGCTTACATAACTATATTAATAAGATGGCCACGTCGTTGTTTCTCCTCCCTGTAATTTATATATTAATTTACCGGCTGATTATTTTTTTATTCCCTGGCACACATGCTTTATAGTGCGATACGTATGAGTTCTCACATCTGCCACCTCTTTACCCGGTTGTTACAGCCTAACGAATTGTTGACTTTTTGCACTTTCGAAAAAAGCTTCGATCACCTTCATATTATTCACTCCATCTTCCAACGGAGTGGGTACCGGTTCGTTATTTAATATCGCTTTGGAGAAAGCATCGCCTTGCAGCGTATATTGATTGATGGTATCAAAAACCGTTTCTTCCGTTTCTCCTTTTGTATGCAACCATAGTTTTGTGGGCCGGTCGGGCGGGGCATTAAAGGGTATATCAATTTCTATCCTGCCATCCGTGCCAAATATATTCACACGCTGGTAAGGGATTAATTGTGTGGAACAGGTAAAGGTGGAGGTGCCGGTTTCAAAATCCATCATCCCCGAAGCGATGCGATCGGTCTGCATTACCGGGTCATATGCTGCAATGGCTGAAATGGCCGATGGTTCTTTACCAAAGATGAAGCGGGAAAGGGAAATATTATAACAACCGATGTCCATGATCCCGCCGCCGCCAATGTCTTTCTGGTTTCGGATATTGGCAGGATCGGCATTGAAATAAGAAAAGAAGGAATGAATAGTTCTCAGCGTACCGATCTTTCCCTGGTCCACCATTTGCTTAGCCAGTTGCCATTGGGGGTGAAAGCGGTACATGAACGCCTCCATGATCTTCAGTTGCGGGTATTGCCTGGCTGCCGCCATTAATTTTTCTGCTTCCGCCACAGAGAGTGCAATGGGTTTTTCGCAAAGCACGTGCTTGCCAGCCTGCAATGCTTTGATGCTCCACGGCACATGCAGGTGATTGGGCAGCGGAATGTACACCGCGTCTATTTCCGGATCGCTGAGCAATGCTTCATACGAGTCGTAAACAACGGGAATTTTCAGTTGGGTGGCTGCAGTGGTTGCCTGTTCTTTATTGCGTGAAGCAATCGCCACTACCTCACAAAATTCTCCGGCCTGCATGGCGGGGATCACTTTTTGCCTGCCGATATTGGCTGTGCTCAGGATGCCCCAGTGTACTTTTTTCATGATATGTTTTTATTAGATGCTGCTGCCAGCGAATCCCCCTCTTCTGTAAGGTTTTCCCGGTTGCCTGAATTTTTTATTCGCAAATTTATTTTTGTTGTAATGTCCGAAACCTGTTTTACTGAACTATTAAAGACTGTATGTTGTATGATACGAAGTTAATTTGAAAATCGAATTGACAATGCTGTTTGATGTCGGATAAAATACATTTGCCGTTAAGCCAGGTTGCATAGATTGAAATAGGAACCGGGATGGGGTAAGTGTTCTTTTGGTGTTTGCCTGTTTAAGAGGGCCTTCCCTTGGACTAATAATTTTCCAGCTTTCTTTAATGCTGTAACAGCTTTTGCATCATTGGCAATATTGCCGTTTATTTTATTCAGCCACCAATCATTTCTTGTTTTGGGTACAACAAAGTATTTACAGTTGTTATGTCCATGCCAAAAGCAGCTGTGCACAAATATCACAGTTCTATATTTTGGTAATACAATATCCGGTTTTCCAGGGAGGCTTTTATCGTGTAGCCGGTACCGGTAGCCATGTGCATGTAAGAATTTTCGTACCAGCATTTCGGGCTTTGTATTTTTGCCTTTAATGGCTGCCATTCGCCACGGCGAACAAGTTTTTTTACTTCTTATTTCTTTACTATGCACATCTGCCATTGCATAAAGTTAGCAGTTAAAAAAAAGAAGAATGTAACCATTGCGGGCCTTGTATTTTTCCAATAATATTTTATATTTGGTAATATAATTTTCCCATTTTAAAACCCGGGTGTATGCCAGGCAATTCATCACCACAATGGAGAATGGAAGCAGAATATCTGCAAAGCTGTAACTGCGATTATGGGTGTCCGTGCAATTTTAATGCGCTACCCACCTACGGCAACTGCGAAGCGTTAGTAGCATACCACGTACGCAAAGGCTATTTTGATACTACCTCCCTGGACGGGGTTATTTTTGCCTGGGGATTGTGGTGGCCAAAAGCCATTCACATGGGCGATGGAGTGGGCGCCCTGTATGTAAATAACAGCGCCACTGAAGAGCAGGTGAAAGCTATTGAAGCCATCACCAGTGGTAAATACGGCGGCGGCGTATTTGCTATATTCCCGTCTACTTTTAAAAGCACCCTGCCCACGACGCTGGCAAAGATTGACTTTCATTATCACCCTTACGACGGCTGGTTTACCGTAGAAGGCGCCGGCGAAGCTAAGGCGGAACACATCAGGAATGCCGTAACGGGCAAACTATTTGAAGGTGAGTTATTATTACCCAACGGTATTGTATTTAAACGGGGCACCGTCGGCAGCGTTGACTGGCATTGGCAGGCAAAAGGTTTTTCTATTAAACATGAAAAGAAAAATTGCCATTCAAGCATTGCTACCTATGCCAATGAAGGCTGCATAGCCTGATGCAAATGGTATCCCCGGGATTGATCGATTATAAAAAGCGGGCCATTGGAAAATCTCCTTAAAAAAGATCGTTTCATTACTATTGTTGGTCTTGTAATCATTTCCGCCTTGTCGTGGCTGTACATTATTTATTTATACAGGCAAATGGCGGTGATGAATATGAACGCGGCATTCTTTGCCATGCCGATGACGCAATATTGGACGGTAACCGATTTTGTTTTATTGTTCGTAATGTGGCTGGTGATGATGATTGCCATGATGACTCCGTCGGTTACCCCCCTGATCCTGATTTTTGCCATGGTAAACCGTAAAAAAAGGGAGGCTCAAAGTCCCTTCATACACACGGGGTACTTACTGGCCGGTTATTTTTTAATATGGGCTGGTTTTAGTTTGCTGGCCACGGTGCTGCAATGGGCTCTGCAGCAGGTGTCGCTGTTAAACGCTGAAATGAAAACAACCAGTAAAATACTGGGCGCCACCATCCTGGTAGTTGCAGGAATATTTCAGTTTACGAGATGGAAGAAGGCATGCCTCCATCACTGCAGCACGCCTCTTAATTTTATTCATCGCAACTGGAAAGAAGGAAAGAAGGGCGCCCTGCAAATGGGCATAAAGAACGGAACCTATTGTCTCGGATGCTGTTGGGTTTTAATGGTGCTGCTCTTTTTTTCGGGTATTATGAATTTGTTATGGATAGCCCTTATTGCCCTATTTGTTCTTATTGAAAAAACGGTGCCTCATCCAAAATGGATTTCATCTGTTGCAGGCATTGCATTGATTGTGTATGGGATAATAGTAATGATGTATTAATCATGGGCCTGGTGGAGTGAGGTGAGCTTGGGTCGTGTAGCCTATACCGTTAGCCATGCGCATGTAAAAACTTTCGTACCAACATTTCAGGCTTTGTATTCTTGCCTTTAATGGCTGCCATATTTTTACTGCGGATTTCTTTGGTGTGTACATTGGCCATGAGTTAAAGTTAACAATGTATTATAGGTTTAAAGCAACACCTCGTGATAAAAACATGTTTCTGACCCGGTTTGACTTGTACTTATAGTTTTTTATTTTTGTGTAAATGACTGCCTGGTATGATAAATGGTTACCTATATTTGAAGGGGTTAAAAAAAGTAAATTATGAAAACAGCAGAAATACGGAAACAATTACATAGCTATCTTGAAGTAGCTGACGATAAAAAAATAAATGCAATTTATACAATGGTGGAAGATGAAATAAAAGAAACTATCGTTGAATACAGTCCTGAATTTAAGGCAGAATTAGACAGCCGGGTTAACTATTATTTAAAAGGAGGCAAAATGGTTTCGCCGACTGAAATGAATAAAAGACTCCAGTCGTTAAGAAAAAAAAGAAAGTAGCAATGTCGTATAAATATGCGTTTGACCCCATTGCTGCTGATGAATATGAAAATGCATTTAATTGGTATGAACAAAAAAGTATAATTGCCGCTGATAATTTCATCCTGGCCGTTCAGAAAGCCATAACGGCTATATGCGCTAATCCTTACAGGTATCGCAATATCTACAAAAAATTAAGGGAACTTAATTTGAAGAAATATCCTTATAATTTGATTTATTTTATTGATGACGATAAAAAACTGATCACAATTATTTCCGTTTATCATCACAAGCGAAATCCTAAAGGCAAATATGATAAGTCGAAGTTGAAGAAGAAGTAACGCCTGCCTGCCGCCAGCCATGTACAAATATTACGGTTTTATATTTTGGTAAAACCCGCCTGACCGGCCGGGCAGGCAATGTCAGGTTTGTCGGGGAGTTTTTTATCGTGTAGCCTGTACCGGTAGCCATGTGCATGTAAAAACTTTCGCGTCGGAATTTCGGGCTTTGTATTCTTGCCTTTAATGCGGCTCATGCTAAAACTTCGGGTCGCGGTATCGTGCACATCTGCCATTGTTCACAAAGGTACCACCACAGCCCAAACCATCATCGTCATGAAAAGCAATTTTCCGGGCTTAATTTTACAGAATGATTATTCTTCATGTAGTACAAAAGCTTTTGAACACTTCAGGATTGAAGCCCGTTTTGTATGTGTCAGAGCCATCGGAAGGGCAGCAACTGCATTCATGGTATGCAAAGCTGGTTCCTACGGGCTTTGCAGGTAAGCTGATGGTGATGTACGTTCACGAGCCATCGCTGTTGGCGGTGCTTACGCAGGGAAAAAGTATAAAAACCACATTGCCGCGGTTTTATGAACGGCTGCCGCTTTTGTTGCAACGGTGGGGTTTTAACCCGGATTTTATTGCCCGGGAAATGAAACTGGTGCAGGAGGGTTTTGTTGTCAGCAAAACGGATAGCCGCTCTATGCTGGGTGTCATGAATGAGATGACGTTGCACGTGGAATTGCGCGGCCTTAAGTATTCTTCATTCGGGCTTATAGACCTGGATCGTGAGGAAGATATTTTGATGGAATGGCTCAGCTTCGATAAAGCCTTAGGCAGGTTTCGCTTTACGAATGAGTATTGGAAAGCGAAAGGAGTACTGTTGTAACTTCCGACAGGATTTTATGTTCATGACAGAAACAGCTGTGTACAAATATTACTGTTCTGTATTTTGGTAAAACAATAACGGGTTTGCGGAGGAGGTAAAGTTCTTAGAAATTATATTTACTTTGCAAGATGTACACACTGCAAGACATATTACATACATTACGCAAACATAAACCTGAACTGCAACGCAAATATCCTGTTGCAAGATTTGGAGTGTTTGGCTCCTACGCCCGCGGGGAAGCCACAGAGAAAAGTGATATAGACATTGCTGTAGATATTACCGGCCCGATGGGATTAAATTTTGTTGCCATGGCCGATGAAATAGAAGCGCTTTTTGGCATCAAAACAGATGTAGTGCCCAGCCGCTCTATAAAACCCGAATACCTGCCTTTTGTAGAAAAAGATATTGTATATGTCTGAAAGAAAGCCGTCTGTTATCATTAAAGACATTTTAAATTGTATTGACCATATACAAATGTATACCGGTAATCTTACGTTCACTGACTTTTCAGCCAACTTCATGGTTGCAGAAGCATGTCTTTATAATATCCAGGTAATTGGTGAAGCAGTTTCACGAATTCCTGATGAGATAAAAGAAACTGAAAATCAAATTCCATGGCAGCTAATAAGAGGCATGAGAAACCGGCTGATACATGAATATTTTGGTACCGATTTGCAACTTGTATGGAATGTAATAAAAAATGAATTGCCTTCGTTCCGTGATGAACTGGAACGAATTAATAATTCACTTAAAATTCAAAACAGGTAATTAATATATTGTCACGACGGATTTTTACAGCATAGATTTTAAATTATAATAAATGTTCCGTGAGACCTCGGCGCGTGAGAACACTTTCGTTCGGTTGCAGCCATTCTTCAAAGTATTTGGATGACTGCAAAAAATTTTATTCGAGTATGGTTGTACGTTATGTTACTTCGCATAAAAGAATTTAGCCGGATGGGACGCTCAAAGATTAACTAACAAACTGTTGGCGGGCGACGCCAGCAGCAGCTGGGGGTAGTCATGGGCATGTAAGAAATTTCGCACCAGTATTGCCGGGCTTGTATTCTTGCATTTAATGGCTGCCTTTCGCCAGGGCGAACAAGCTGTTATTACTTTAATGTGCATATCGGCCATAATATAATTTAGTTTTTTATCAGGCGCAGGATTCTTGCAACACGAAGTGCAGTTTTTATTTAAAATTTTGTGTGCCGGCTGCGTTTTTTCGCCATTCCGTGCGTGAGAAGATCATCAGGGGTTATGACCAAAATCAATGATTCTGCCCGTTCCCGTTTTTATCTTACTTCCAATTTCTCACTCGCAAAACTTGACGTTATGAAACAGGTATTGAGTTCAATAAAACTTTTTTCAATTTTTTTCTTTTTTATATGCTTTACTTTTCCACTTCGGGCACAAGAGCTGCTTGACCCATTGTCGCAACCGCGGTTTGTAAATCCGTTGCCGGTTCCTCCAGTAATTGATGGAAGCAATGGCGGCACATTTACCGTTTCCATCAGCCAGTTCTACCAGGACCTTGGATTGCGTAATCCAATAACAGGCACGCCAATGCTTACCCCCGTTTGGGGTTATAACGGCACTTATCCGGGGCCTACCATTGTGGCACGCAAAAATGTGCCCTTACATTTTTTTTGGAACAACAATCTTTACGATCCCTCCACATTACAGCCATTACCTCATTTATTACCTATTGACACAACAATTGAGTGGGCACTGATGAATGAAGCTGGCTGGCGGCAATACGGCGTTCCCACGGTAACGCATTTACACGGGGGACATACAGAAGCTGCCAGCGATGGAGGACCTCTTGCCTGGAACACTCCTTTCTTTACTAAAAAAGGCCCGGATTTTATTAAAGGCCAGAACGAACCTTATACCTACAACAACGACCAGGATGCAGCTACGCTCTGGTATCACGATCATGCCTTGGGTATTACAAGATTGAACGTTTATGCAGGGCTTGCCGGTTTTTATGTGCTTACTGACGATTATGAGCAGCAGCTGAAAACACAGCATAAATTGCCTGCCGATGCGTACGACATGGGTTTGGTAATTCAAGACAGGATGTTTACCAACGATGGTAAATTATTTTATCCTGCAGATCTTGAAGAGCAGGGTGAGATATCGACCAGTATACTGCCGGAATTCTTTGGCGATTTTATTTTGGTTAACGGGAAGGCGTGGCCGGTTTTGGACGTGGAGCCGCGGCAATATCTTTTTCGCATCCTTAACGGATCGGACAGCCGGTTTTATAACCTTTTCTTATCCGGCAATAATACCTTCACCAGGGTAGGTAGCGACCAGGGACTACTGCCTTCGCCGGTACCTGTAAATCAAATGCTGATAGGGCCGGGGGAACGCACAGAAATAATAATAGATTTTGCCAATCCATCTTTGCAGGGGCAAACCATTATTCTGCGTAACAATGCGAAAACTCCATACCGGGCAGGAAAACCTAATGACCCACGAACAACAGGACAGATCATGGCTTTTCGTGTAAACAAGACTCTGAACACAAGTATTCCTTTAAGTATATTGCCTGCAAGGTTGCTTCCTTCAATAGCGCCGTTGGTACAAAACGGGCCGGTGAGAAAATTGCTATTGGCCGAGGGTGAAGATCGGTTTGAAAGAATAGAACCGATACTCGGTACAGTGGATGGGGGCGCAATGGATTTTGACGAGCCGGTAACAGAAAATATAAAATTAAACGACACCGAAATATGGGAGTTTTATAATACAACGGTAGATGAGCATCCCATTCACTTACATCTCGTAAAGTTCCAGGTGCTCAGCCATCAGAAATTTACCGGTGACCTTGATCCGGTAACTAAAAAGCTGACTAATATTCGTTTAACAGGTCAGCCGCAATTATATAACCTTGATGAGAAAGGCTGGAAAGATACGCACATAGTGCCTGCCGGGGAAGTAACAAGGGTGATTGCAAAATTCGACCGCCCGGGTAAATATGTATGGCACTGTCACATCCTTAGCCATGAAGATCACGATATGATGCGGCCCTTTATAGTAAGCGATACGGGTGATGCCAATGCTATGGCAAAAGCAACAGCTCGTGTAAAGATAGACGCGGCAGATGAGCTAAGATGGACTCTGTTACCCAATCCTTTCAACAGCAATGCCACTATTGAGCTCAACCTTCCGGAGGCAAAAAAGATAAGCATTAAGCTATATGACGGAAACGGTCGCCTTGTGAAACAAATATATAGGGGCGACCGTGACGCAGGTATTCAAAAATGGACCATTGATGGAAGTAGCATGGCCAATGGGGTCTATTTCTGCGAGGTCATGGTAAACAATTTAAAATTTTTAAGGAAGCTGGTATTACAGAAATAGATACCACTCGTTGCCGAAAAGGCCGTAATTGCGAAAATTTTATTTAGAATAGCGATAAAAAGTAAGCCAGCCTTTGATGTATGTAAGATTCTCCATGTACCAATGAAATTGACAACAGACAACCTGCATTGACTTAATTTTATTATGAGAATTTATTTATAGTTCTCTCCTTTTCCAACGTACGCTTAACAATAAATGATGACTAACTATTGCAGGTACTGTTTGGCAGTGCTTATTATGGCGATTTCTTCTACAGCACGCCCGCAAAGTAAATTTTCTTTGCAGCAGGCAAGTGGCAGGTTGCCTCACCTCTTTGGCAAAAAGAATAATGACCGTTACCTCTGTGTTACGGCCGGCGACAGGTTGTACGCTATCGGGAACCAGGCGGGCAATTTCCCTTCAGTGGGTTTTCATGTGCCCGGCCAAATGGGTGGTATCTGGCAGCATCCTATAAAGCTGCTAAATGGTTTTCGATTAACCCTTACCGATAGTAATACCGGGGTGGTTGCGCATGCGGATACCTGCGACCACTTTGTTACCTGTTCCTTCACTACCCAATATAGTTACCAGTTTCCGCAGGAGCAGCTTTCAGTAACCAGGACTGATTTTGTGCCGGACGGCATGCCCGTATTGGTTGTAGAATATGCCCTTACCAATAACGGCAATGCTGATAAGGACATTACTTTACAATTGGCTGCGGATGTGAACCTGATGCCTGTATGGCTCGGCGAAAGAAGCGGCATGATAGACACTACCGATGCGCTGCTTTCTTATGACAAAGAAACCGGGACTGTATTTTTTAAAGACAATAATAACCCATGGTATGCGGGCATTTCTGCCGAAGGCAGGCATATAGACTTTAAAGGGACGCAACCATCACCTTATCCCGATAAAGGCATCACCGGAAATTTATCTGCTTTAATACATGTGGCTAAGGGCGCAACAGCATTATTGCGTTTCTATATTTCAGGGTCAATAAAAAATAAAGCGGAAATACAGGTAAACATTGCGAAGGCAAAAAAAATGTTGCCGCAATTGTTCCTGGCAAAAGAACGGCGTTATCAGCAGCTGGAAGAAAATGCAAAGATTGATATCCCTGATACAGCTTTGACAGAAGCATACCAATGGGGTAAGTATTCCAGCGACTGGCTCGTAAGGGATGTACCGGGAATGGGCCGGGCCATGAGTGCAGGTTTGCCTGATTATCCGTGGTTCTTCAGTAATGACCAGGCGGCTACTTTCCCTGCATTAACAGGAACCATTCAGCCAGGTATTTTTTACAGTTCATGGAAAATGCTGAAGCAGTTATCGTACAAAACAAATGGCGATAACGGCAGTATCATTCATGAAGCCTCTACTAACGGTGCGGTGTATGCTACAGGAAGAATGGAAGAATCGCAGCTGCACATTATTACCGCCTGGGATATTTTTAAATGGACAGGTGATATGGAATTCCTGGCTATCAATTATGCACAGGGACAAAAATTATGGAAGTGGCTGCAGGAGCATGATACGAATCACAATGGTTATATTGAAGGCTACGGAGGAGTAGAGATTGCAGGCCTTAATGCGGAGATGCTGGATGTGCAGGTAGCAACCCAGCGTTTTTTGGAAGTGATGGGAAATATGGCAACTATTTTAAAGGATACAAAAGCCGCCGGCAATTACCATGAAAAAGCGGAACAACTGCGGAAAAATATCAACCGCGATTGGTGGGTGCCCGGGGAAAAAAGGTATGCTGATTTTATATCTTCCAAAGAAAAAGCGATTGACATTATTGATTCGGCGCTCGCAAACAGGGTTCACCCGGATAGAAACAGCTGGGCACTTCAAAAACTAACGGCATTAAAAACATCTATCCTGGACAACACGTATACTGCCAAAGGATATGTTGTGTATTATAATTCATCCGGCATCGGTCCGCTGGAAGAAGGGAGTGCCGATACGGTCAAAGCACTCCAGGCATTTCAGCAAATAGGGCTTTTTACCAATAAATTTGGAATGTACATTTCAGGAATAGAAAGGCCCGACGATATCCATATGGATGAAGGCTCTTTTAAGCATGACAAAGAATTTAATTACAACAGGGCTGTAATGCCTGCTGCCATTGCTAACCTTGCCATTGCCGTGTGCCGCTATGGTAACCCCGACACTGCTCTTCAGTACATTCATACTATGTTACATTCATTCAGCTTTGCTACACCGGGAACCATGTACGAGGTATCGCCTGATTATGGAATGTTTGTACAGGCGTGGAATATCCGTGGAGTAAATATTCCATTAATCCATTATTTTTTTGGTATTGATCCCCTGGCATATAAAAAGGAGATCACTCTTCGTCCTGGTTTTCCTTCTGCATGGAAATATGCTTCCATTAAAAATGTAATTATTGGTGATAACCTGCTTTCTGTTAATTACCATACAACCACCGCGGGGAATGAATATATTATTACAACTACGAGGCCACAGTGGACGGTGAAATTGTATGTGGGTCCGTACAGGACCGTATTGGTGAATGGTAAAAATGTGCGTCCTGAAAATGGATGTGTTATCTTGAAAGAGAAGTTGAATAAGGTTCGGGTTATTGCATAAATGGTAAGGATATGATTTTTCCTTTTCTTTTGTCTTGATACAAAAGAAACAAAAGATCAAGGACAACCCTCCTTCGGCTATGCTCAGGAGCTCCGCCCGTTTGTCCGGCCAACGCCACCGAAGTGTTGTGCTGATTGGATGACTGAAAAAACTTTTTATTCGGGTATGGTTGTGCGTTATGTTACTTAGAACAAAAGAATTTGGCCGGGTGGAACGCTCAATGATTAACAAACTGTTGGCGGGGACGCCAAAGATGAGCAGGAGGTAGTCATGGGCATGCAAGAATTTTCGCACCAGCATTTCGGGCTTTGAATTCTTGCCTTGAATGGCTGCCATCCCGAAAAACGGGACAAGTTTTTTTACTTCTTATTTCCTGTGTGTGCAAATCGGTCATGGTGTAAAGTTACCTGACACAATATTTATAGCCAATTAAGCGTATTAGTTAAGATGATATTTATACATCGCCCACTTAGCAACCTTACCAAACTAAATCTGCTACTGCAATCATGAAAAACCTATTCTTATTAATCGTATCTCTATTCTGCGTTACCCTTATTACAAGTTGTAAGAAAAGTGATACGCCGGCAGCGCCGCCCGGTGTTCCTTCTATTTCCGGCTTTTCACCCGGTATAATAGGCACCGGTTACCAGTTAACTATCAACGGAAGTAATTTTAGCCCAACTGTCGTTGATAATGTTGTAACCATCAACGGAACACCCTCACAAGTTGTATCAGCTTCACCAACACAATTGAAGGTAACGGTAAGTGGTACTTCCGGGTCAGGGAAGATTGGTGTAACCGTGGGCGGAAAAACCGCGACTTCTGCGGATAACATTAAGGTAATAAGTTTATATGTAACAACTCTTGCCGGAGATGGAACTGCCGGATCAACAGATGGTCCTGGCCCCTCGGCCGATTTTAACGGTATATGGGGAGTTGTTTGTGATGGTAATGGCAACCTGTATATAGCAGACACTTATAGTAACAAAATAAGAAAGATTTCAACAGATGGAACGGTGAGCACCTTTGCCGGTACCGGCGCCCAGGGTAATAATGACGGGGCCGGAAGCAGTGCAACCTTCAGCCTTCCCTTTGGAATAGCCATTGACAAAGACGGAAATTTGTATGTTTCTGATTTTGGAACGAATAACATTCGTAAAATTACCCCGGCGGGTATTGTAAGTACATTGGCAGGGAGTATTTACGGAACTACAGGTTCCCGTGACGGAACAGGAATAGCAGCTACTTTCAACCATCCGGTTGGCATGGCAACAGATGGGAATAATAACATTTATGTGGCCGATGCAGGAAATAATAAGATTAGAAAAATTACCCCCGGGGGAACGGTAACCACATTGGCAGGCAGCGGCGCTTCCGGCGCAGCGGATGCTACAGGTGTGCTCGCAAGCTTTAATCAGCCGCTCTCAATTGTGACCGATGCAAATGCAAACCTCTATGTTTCAGAAGAAGGTAATTATAAAATAAGGAAGATTACTCCTGCTGGCGATGTTACCACGTTTGCGGGCAGTGGCATTTCGGGCTCCGCTGATGGAACGGCAAATACCGCAAGTTTTAATTTCCCGGTTGGGATGATAATAGACCCGGCCGGTGATCTCATTGTAACAGATAACTTTAACGGCACTATTAGATTAATAAGCCAGGCAGGCATTACAGCTACCCTTGCGGGAAATGGTAATAAAGCTTCAATTGATGGTATTGGCTATGGGGCATGCCTCGATAATCCACTAGGTATAACAATGGATAAGAATGGTGTGATGTATGTGCTGGATAACGCCTCAAACAAGGTTAGAAGAATTATTTTACAATAAAATCAAAAAATATGATAAAGTTATTTGCTGTTTTTTCCTGTTTGCTTATGTTTAGCATCGGTTGCAAGAAAAAAGAAACCGCTCCTAAAGCGGTAGTTCCAACAATGAGTTTTGTTGCTGATGGGCAAAATGTCCAATATTCCGGAGATCCTACCGGCTCTTCAGAGTTTATAGGTATAGGACTTTATACCTATGGAGGAAGTGCTACAAATACTAATTATGTAATTTCCGGCGGTGTAAGCAACACGAATTATATGATGTTGGGATTGGTGGGATCGCACCCACTAACAAAAGACAATGCCGGTACTGCAACTTTTACTAATTTTAACTTTGTACGGAATGGCGAAAGTTATACCTGTACTGGTAATTGTAAATTTACCCTTACAGTCTCAGCAGATAACCTATTGAGTGGAACATTTAGCGGGGCATTTTATTCAACAAGCAATGTAGAACTTACGGTGAACAATGGAATTTTTCAAAATGTTGCGAATACGCAGTAATTATTGTTTTGATAAATGTTTACCATAGTTAAAAGTTCCAAAGGCCTCCATTTGCAACGAGGTCTAAAAAATAAAATCGTTTATTCTTACGCGTAAAATAAATGGGAACGATTAATGACAGCTGTTACTGCTAAGCGTTAGTATTGTTTTATATTTTTTACTTTAACCAAAACTATTATGAAATACCTCTATACCTTATTGCTGCTTCATTTTTGTTTAGGAGGCTTTAGCCAAACCCCGGCAACTTTTTATTTTGACATGTATATGAACGTTGTTCAAAAGCACGATGCAATTATATTCGGCACCGGCGAATGGAAAGACAGCCTGTATGCCGTAATCTGTCATTATATTAAAGGCCATAAACCTGCAGGTATCTTTCATTATACTGATGCTACCCTCAGCATACGGCAGGGGCCATACGAATATGATGGTGAATATGAAGGAATTCAAACGAAGGGTATGTATAGTAAAGGAGACAGGGACGGCCTGTGGCTGACAAGGTATGGTGACGGGCGGCTTGATGACTCAACATTTTTTGACAAGGGCACTGCCATAACCAGTGTACACTATTATTACTACCCTGATAAGCACCTGGAACTGCTAACGGAAGATGATGTTATAGATCGGAAATTTTATGCGCTTGGGTATACTAAGGGCGGCCAGTTATTTTCGGTTGACAGTACTGAGGAAGATTATACCAATGTATCCTTCGCAGAAGACACCGTTGCACAGTTTCCCGGTGGCCCTGCCGGCTGGACGCGTTATATAACAAGACAAATACAGGCACATATAGACGAGCTGACCGATAAGGATTATGGCACCGTGTTGCTGCGATTTTTTATAGATACCTCAGGAAATATATCAAACGTAAGAGCTCTCACCATGGGTGGATCTGTACTGGCCGCCATTGGCATAGAGGCCGTGCAAAAAGGTCCGGCCTGGATACCGGCACGTCAAAAAGGAAAAAATGTGAAAGCTTTCAGGATACAGCCGATAACACTTACCAATCCTGATAAGTGATTTAAGATTAAGAGTTTTTTTATTTCAGGTTTTGTATTCTTGCCTTTAGCTGCCATGATTTTACTGCGGATTTCTTTGGTGTGCGCATCGGCCATAATATAAAGTTTGTTTTTTACCCTGTGAAGAATCCTTACGACACAGGTGCAGGTTTTATTTAAAATTGCTATTGATGCTTTCCATAACAGCTTTTACCAATTCACGGTCAATAGGTAAATTATTATTTACATCTTCATTGCTAAGAAGGGCCCGGTAATTTCGCTCTTCGTCGGGCTCAAGAATGATGCTTTGGCCATCAATGTCAACTACAAACCGGTGGGTGTAACCTGTCACCTGCAGAGAGGCCGGCAGCATTCTTTCCTGGCCTTTATAAATCACCGGTAATTCAAATTCTTCCATGGCTGTCTCATTTAATGATGTACTATTCTCTTCCACAATACGTAAGCCCGCAGTATAACCAGTATAAGTGCTGCTAACAGTAACAGGTACACGATAATTACTCTTCTTGTTTTGAAAGATTTGGGTTCCGTATTTTCAAAATCATTTAAAGGATCTTTCATTTATTATGGGGTATTGATAAATATATGTTATCCCTAATCGGTATAACAAAATTTTCTGCCGCGATCAGGCATAACCATCCCGCTGCCTGACTTTTTCTTCAGCCGATATTAGAATAGTCACCGGTGTTGCAATTAATTAAAACTATTATTAATTTTAGTAATAATATGTTTTAATCTCCCCTGGATAACTGTATTTTTAATTGACCACACCTGTTACCAGTATTGGATCTGCAATTCTATTTTTCACTATAACAGTAAAGTAATCGCTATGGCAAATGAAAATTCTACGGGGGAAAAAGGACGCGGCTCGTTTTGGGATTCTACCCTGGGTACGATAACAAAGGTTACGGCTTTGCTTACAGCCATTACGGGACTTATATTAGCCGTAAAACCTTTTCTAAAAAATAATGATGGCGGCTCCCCCGGTAATGTAACGCATGGTACCGGCACCGATACATTGAAGCCCCCTCCTGCCATAGACTATCATAGCCTGGCTACGGATATGGCCAACGCATGGTGCAGCAATTTAAAAAGTAATAACCTGGATGAACTGGTATCCAATTCGTCAGTACCTTTTTATGCTGATAATAAAATACTGAATTCCCTTGCAGAAGTGCGGGATTCGTACAGCGCCATTGCAAAAAATTTTTCGCGGCCGCCCACCCGGGACTCGATGGGCAATGTTATTTCCGGTGCACCGGAACTTGTTGAATTGAAAATCTATAAACTCTCGGAGCTGAAAAACCAGGGATTTGACGTGAGCCACGACAGGCTTTTCTCAAGTTTGAACCTGGAAGATGATCCTTTCGTTGGGGTACTTGGATTCGGTAACAGTGGCCGTAAAGATTATGTTGAATTGGTTTTCAGGAAAGTGGGGAGTACTTTAAAAGTTGCCGGTTGGTGGGATTAGATGCCGGAAAGTTAGCTTAAAACAAATTGACATTAATATCATTAAAGCGATTCAGGTAATTACAAATTATTTTCAATCTTTCGCAATTAATATTCCTCAACTGATCTTTTTGTTATGCACAATTGATAAAAAAATTCAATTAAAGTATCACTTGTGATGGTTACTAATGCTGTCCGTCTACAAAAGAGTATATACAAGAAGAATTAAATGCGTTGTTAACGAAGTCAACTCCGGCAAGGACGCAAGTGTGATATCTGTGATGCCAATCTTCAGAGTATCTTGATGCCTGCAAAAAATTTTATTGAATAGGAACATGGTGGAGCATCTTTTTGTGAAGCAGGGACAAAAGAATTTTGTTGGGTAACGCATTTTATTGATTACAGGGGCCCGAACTTTAATATTAGCCAGATATAAACCTAAAGGCCTATTAGAGCCTTTTAAACATTTCGCCAAAATATAAATTGAAATCTTTACTTCATTCATGCGTTAGATAGGCAGTATTCACCAAAGGAGAGTTTTTTCCTTTAAATCAGACGACTTATGAGGAAGAAAATTTCAATGTGTATGATGATTACATTTTTTTGTATTCCCGTATATATGCGCTGCAATAATAATTTCAGTAACACAAATTCAGTTGCAGGCGATACGGTTAATAACACCAGGGTTATAACAGGAGATTCAGTTATTATTAAACCTGCAATTCTGGTTGCCCATGGCCCAGTTGCTGTCCCTGCAAAAATTTTGGGGAATGCCCGAATAGATTCTATTGTTGAATTTGCTAAAACACTTATTGGAACCCGCTATTTATTTGGCTCTGCCGACCCCTTGCATGGATTTGATTGCTCCGGTTTCATTACGTACGTTTTCAACCATTTCAGAATAATAGTTCCAAGATCTTCTATAGGTTTTACAAATATTGGCAAAGAGATTTCATCAGCAGATTCTGAGAAAGGTGATGTTATATTATTTACAGGAACGGATAGTGCAGAAAGATTTGTTGGCCACATAGGAATTATTATTTCCAATGAAAACGGGAATATTCAATTTATACATTCATCGTCCGGCAAAGCAAATGGAGTGGTGATAACTGTTTTAAACGATTATTATAGACGGAGATTTGTAAAGGTAGTCAGGCTTTCAACCAGTGAAACTCGTCCCTCTTCCGGTAAGGATAAAATGGAGCCATTGTAGCCGCCCATAAAATTTCGCAGAGACAACCTACCTGTCTGCAACAAGCCCGAACACCTCTGATAATTGGGAGGAAGTTGGCGCACGTTAGATTGAACCGGTGTATTTCGCCTTCGTGTAGGCGTACCAGTTATTCTTAACTTACAGGACACTTGCAGAGATTTGAATTACCAGTTCAACCAGGCATCCTTTCAAAAAGGTCCCCGTTTATAACAACGAAGACCTGTATCAAAATTACCAACCACCTCGGGTAATTATCATTAAAGCACTATATCTTATACCCGCTAAACCGCGTTACGGCCTGTTACCAGGTTATAAATTATAGCGATAACTGCTATCACCAATAAAATATGAATTAGTCCGCCTGTGAAGAAACCTCCCAGGAAGGAGATGGCCCAAATTACGATGCAGATTACTGCAACAGTCCATAAGATGTTTGTCATGTTTAAGAGTTTTAGGTTAAAAATGATTTGTTGTTATCTATACATATAAAAATCTGCCAAAAAAAATAGTTTATTGATAATCAACGGGTTAGATGCAGCGAAATCGATGCCTGCAAAAATATTTATTCCGAATAGGGGAAATAGATACTCAAAATGGAAACTTCGGGGGTAAATCGTAACTTAAAATTAATAGCTTCATTATTAAAAATCATTTATGCTTATAACCCTGTCTTCGTTACATAGTCAGCGATCATAGGATTATTCGGGTAGTCGTAATAGTTATACATGATTTACAGGATACCAGGTATCATTTTTATGATAGCACAGCCCGCTATTTTCTTACTTCTCATCAAAGATGGAAAGGATGTAAATAAAATTGCCTGGTATTATTAGTTATAATACCAGGCAATTTCAAAAAGCAAAGAGTGTTATTTTATTGAAACCGGCACTTCCAGATTTTCCCAATCAAGGGCAAAGCCGTTGTTATCTATCACAAATTTCATTCGTTCGTTGAAACTTGCTGATTTAACCGGCTTAACGGTTACGCGTAATACATCGCTGGCAGGCTCCTCGGTTGTACTTTCATCATTTTTTACACCCCACTGTCCCGTCTTGGAATTAAAAATAATCACCCATTCTTTTTCTCCCGGTATAGTATATAAGCTATATTTTCCGGCAGGCAGATTTTTACCTTCCACCACGATATCCTTATCTGTTTCAAAAATAGTAGCTTCATTGGCTCCTGTCCGCCACACTTCGCCATATGGAACCAGCCCACCCCAAATCTTTCTTCCTTTCACCGCGGGGCTGCTGTAATCAACGGTAACAGTTGCTCCCGCTACTGTGCCGGTGGCAGTTGCCGGCGGGCTGGGCCGCTTCGATTTATCTTCAGCTTGCGCCAAAACAAGTGAGCTTATGAATACTCCTAACAAGGCTAAGACAAGGCCTTTTGACACCATGATTTTTTTCATTGTTGTGAGTTTAATAGTTTAAATAATTATTTTTCAAAGAATAAAAGTAATCATTTCGGAACATGCTTTAACAAAGAAAAATGTGATTTATAAATCCTGGTCATCAATAATTTCAGCTTTTAAAAAACATTATGTTAATAAGCGATTCAAGGGCGCATAGTCCTCTTTCCCGTCCCGGCAATGTTTTCACAGTACACTTTCAATCATAATAAATCCCCTGTGAAACCCCGGCGCAACATCATTGATTTCTATTATATAAATAGAATATAATTAACTTTTCCCGCCGGGAGATTTCGGGTAAACGTATCCGTTATATAAGAGATTTGAAGTGAAAATAACTCTTGAACTTCACCGGTACCGGTGATTCGGCGACTTTTTGTTGGTGGTTTGCTGATGTTTAATTTAAATCAATGCTGTTACTTCCTATCGTAACTCTATTCAATCATGTATTATATGCTCTTCCTTCTCTATTTCAAAGCTACCAGTTGACGCACGATTCCTCTACCGTTGAATAGGGTAGACGAAGTTGGAAAAAGAAATATTGTTAATTGCAATAAACCAGTTAGATTCGATTAACGAAAACGACTGCTGTAGTATTTGGGAAATATACGTTGACAGGTGAGTATGGTTATGAAATCGTTGCCAGTATATCCACCATTAAAAACCTTGCTGATTCGAATTATTTGTTTTGTATGACTGCATCTTAATATTAATGCCCCTTCTGAAAAAGTAACCTGCTGCCGAAAAACCCGAAAATAGGGGTAAGCCGAAAACCTGTTAGAGTAGGCATAAAGCAAAAAATATGCGCACCATTGAAATGGGTAATCCTGTTTACGAATACACCGTAAACATTACCGACATACAGGAATACGGAGTAAGCTTTGAAGAACTGATGACTGGTAAAATACAACTCTCATCCGAAGGAGCAAGGTTTGATGTTCATTTTTCCGGTAAAGCAAGTGGCCCAAAACTTAGCGGCACAGTAACAGGAGTCGACTACTTACACATAAGGGCAGACGGCCGTTTCCAGCTTGACATGCATGCGGAAATAATAACACAAGACGGATCGAAAACTTCGCTTAAAGCTGATGGGATTGCTATACCCCGGAAAGACAGTAGCATCTCCGACCTGAGAGAGAACGTAACCTTATTCACTTCTTCAAAAGATTTTACATGGGTAAATACGATCCGGGTGTGGGGCGTGGGAACGGTGGATTTAGCCACGAAGGCTATTTATATAGCGGGCTATTCGGTTTAGTACAGGCAATAAAATCATCGGTAAATATTAAATCTTCATAACCCATTAAAAAGATCTTTTTACATGATCGCATTAGAAAATCCGGGTAACCCCATAAACAAGGAAATAAATTCTGACAATGCAACCAGCAATCAAGGTGAAGGCCTGAAAAGAGAGGTTGGCGTTTGGGGCATTTTTATTAATGTTATCAATAATACCATTGGAAGTGGTATATTTTTATTGCCAGCAATCGTAGCAGGTGCCCTCGGCAACGCCAGCATATTTGCCTACATCGCCTGTGGTTTACTTTTTTTGTTGGTAATGTTGTGTTATGCAGAAATCAGCAGCCAGGTTACTTGCTCCGGCGGCTCTTATGCTTATATTGAAAAGGCTTTCGGCCCCTACGCAGGTTTTATTTCCAATACCTTGTTCTGGTTTGGGGTGGGTGTATTTGTAACCGCTGCATTGGTGAATGGGTTTACCGATATTTTATCAGTAGCGTTCCCCATTTTTAATATTCCTTTTTACAGGGCGATGCTTTTCCTGGTACTCATTGGCTTTTCCGCTTATATAAACATCCGTGGTGTAAAACAGGGAATGAAGCTCATAAAACTGGTTACGCTTATAAAACTGGTACCGCTTTTTCTGCTCGTTGTAATCGGCTTTTGGGGATCAAAATTATCGAACCTTCGCATGGACCATCTACCATCATTTCAAAATTTAGGCGAAGTGTCGCTCGTATTATTTTTTGCTTTCGCCGGCGGCGAAACCGCATTGAATATAGGTGGCGAAATGAAAAACCCCAGCCGCACAGCACCTCTCGGAATTCTCTATGGCATGGTGGCAACTATCGTCATCTTCTGTTTTGTTCAATTAGCTGCCCAGGGCGTATTAGGTTCAGACCTTGCGAATTATAAGGAAGCGCCGTTGGCAGAAGTGGCTGATAAAGCTATCGGGCCAATCGGTCACACCATTGTTATTGTGGCCTCATTAGTTGCCATTTTTGGCATATTAAATTCTCTTCCATTAGCTTTCCCCAGGGTAATGTTGGCCGGAGCCGAGGACAAGTTACTACCCGGGTATCTTGCGAAAATTCATCCCAGGTTCGCTACGCCTGCCAATGCAATTATTACCTTCTCGGTAATTGCTTTTTTTGTGGCCGTTTCAGGTGGCTTCAGGCAATTGGCAATAATTGTTTCAGCGTCCTTATTGCTGCTGTACGTTGGTGTTGTACTGGCAACTATAAAATTCAGGCTCAAAAAAAAGGTTGACCGACCAGGCACATTTAAAATCCCCGGGGGACTTATTATTCCTATTACGGCGCTGGTGGCACTTGGTTGTTTTATTATGCAATTGCAGGCAAAGGAGATAATAGGAATTACCGTATTCATCGGCGTTTTATCTATTATTTATTTCATCAGAATCATAGCAGTTAGAAAACCGATTACCCAACCACAAAATTAAAATGGAAGTCAATCAATCAACCAATAAAGAATTAGTACCAATCATTACAGCTTCAGCTGTAGGCACCATGATTGAGTGGTACGACTTCTATATTTTCGGGATTAAAAAGAAAAATAATAGCAAAAAATTTTGCCCATTGCATTAAAAGTTAGCGGCTCTAACGGTTACACGGATACGAGAAAATTACAATAGATATTTCGCAAATCAATAAAACAACATGGTGACCTCACTAACAAAAAACAGGATTGAATCAGTTGACCTTTTAAAAGGGCTGGTGATGGTAATAATGGCGCTGGACCATATCAGGGATTATTTCCATTATTCAGCCAACTTTTTTGACCCTGCAGATCCAACCCATACTACGCTGGCCATTTTCTTTACAAGATGGATCACGCATTTTTGTGCACCCATTTTTTGTTTTCTTGCGGGGCTTTCAGCATTCTTTGCCGGCAGGAGAAAGACCAAAAACGAACTCTCCATGTTTTTAATTACACGTGGGCTGTGGCTGGTTTTTGTTGAATTAATCATCGTTGACTTCGCGTGGTATTTTGATATCCGGTTTAGGGCTTTCAATTTACAGGTCATATGGTCGTTAGGTGTAAGCATGATTGTGCTGGGAGTTCTTATTCATGTGCCGAGAAAGTTTTTGTTACCGTTAAGCTGTCTCGTTATTTTTGCTCATAACCTGCTTGACAATGTTCATTTTGGTGACAGTCTTTTATGGTCAATCATACATGAACGGCACTCATTTCCGTTTGGTGCCGATTCTCATTTGAACGTTGGGTATCCGCTGATTCCCTGGATCGCTGTGATGTCGCTGGGTTATTGCTTCGGCCCGTTTTACGACAAATCATTCGATAGTACCAGGCGAAGAAAAATATTTAATATCATCGGGTTTTCTTCGTTAGCCCTCTTTATTATATTAAGAGGAATAAATTTGTATGGTGATCCTACGCCATGGCAGCATTATAATACATTTTCAAAAGAACTCATTTCATTTTTAAACCCAGCCAAATATCCACCCTCACTTTTATATTTATTAATGACATTAGGTGCCGCTTTTATATTTCTTGCCAATAGCGAAAACCTGAGAGGGAAAGTGGTCAACTTCTTTTGTACTTTTGGGAGAGTACCTTTCTTTTATTATATCCTGCATCTTTATCTTCTTCATTTGACGGCTATGTTGTTCTCGCAGCTTTCTAGTTTCGGCTGGCGGCTATTTATTTTACCAAATTGGATTGGTCGTGTGCCGGCGATGAAGGGATACGGGTTCTCTCTCTGGGTTGTATATGCAGTTTGGATTGGACTTATTTCACTGCTATATCCTATCTGCAAAAAGTTTGATAACTATAAACAAACCCATAAAGAAAAAAGATGGCTAAGTTATTTGTAAACAGGATATTAAAACAAATTACCAAAATTTAAGAATGAAGATTATTAGACTCAAAAGTCTGCCCACGCCACTTACATTAATGATGTTAGCAATTATTTTGGCCGCAATAACGACCTGGTTATTGCCTGCCGGGCAGTACAGTAAATTATCCGCGGATGGTAATAAGGGGTTTGTAATTTCTTCTGCGTCTGGCACGGTAACGTTGCCTTTCAGGCAACGAACACTCGACAGCCTCTCGATAAAAATTCTGCTGCAAAAATTTATAAATGGTGATATCCGCAAACCAATATCAGTTCCCAATACTTATCAAAAATTGGGAAACAGGCCGCAAGGGATTGTTCAAATTCTGCAGGCTCCTGTAAAAGGTATAATAGACAGCATTGATATTGTTTTATTTATTTTATTTATAGGTGGCTTTATGAGTGTTTTTAATAAAACTGGTGCCATGTTTAGGGGCGTAAAATATTTAGCGCAGCGGATGAATGGCAAAGAAAGATTGTTGATCGTTATTTTGGTTTTTATCTTTTCCTTCCTTGGCGGCTCTTATGGCATGGACGTGGAGTCAATTGTGTTTTATCCTGTGTTAGTGCCGCTTTTTATGGCTGCGGCATATGATGTAATGGTTCCGTTGGCCATTGTTTTTGGAGGTGCCGCTACTGGTTTTATTGCGAGTTTTACCAATCCGTTTTCTGCTATCATTGCCTCGAACGCCGCCGGCATCAATTGGATCAACGGCCTTTATGAACGGCTTTTATTTTTTGGCATTGCTACTACCTTGCTGGCGTGGTACATTCTCAGGTACGCAGCTAAAGTAAAAAAAGACCCTTTAAATTCCATTGTTTATAAAACAGATGGCATCACAAAATCCCCTTTTGAAATGCAGGTAGATGCGGGAGAAATGCTGGTAAAATTAGGTACTAAAACAAAATTATTGTTGTTGATATTTATGCTCACGTTTACCAGCATGATTGTAGGTATTGTATTTTTTAACTGGTGGACTACAGAGATGTCTGCCTTGTTTTTTGCCTCATCTATACTTGTAGCCATTATCGACCGGATGAAAGAAAAAACATTTGTGATGGAATTTGTAAAGGGCGCAGAAAATTTACTTTCGGTTGCATTAATAGTAGGGCTGGCAAGAGGTGTAACCATTGTTTTAAATGCCGGCCTTGTAGGGGACTCTATTCTTTTTTATGCTTCCAACCTGGTTCAACATTTTTCACCGGTCATTTTTATTTTACTCCTAATGCTGTTTTATTTTTTCTTTGCCATCCTGGTAAGTTCGTCGTCCGGCATGGCAGTACTTACAATGCCTATTATCGGGGCTTTGGCTATTATTATGAATATTCCGGGAAGGGAAATTGTAAATTCCTATTTATTCGGCATCGGCATTATGTTTTTAATTTCTCCCACAGGGTCAGTTTTCCCTGCTTTGCTTATGGTGCAGGTAAGCTATAAAGCCTGGCTGAAATTTATTACACCTTTCATCATTGTCTTATTTATTTTAAGCGCGCTTTTTTTAATAACAGGAATAAACTTTTAGGTGCAAACAAAAAAAACATAAAATGGATAGAACATACAAATACCTCGGCTACTTTTTGCTTTTATTGATACCATTAATATTCGCAGGGTTTTACAGAAGCTATTTTCAACCATTCCCGAACTTCGGTGCAAACATAACTGTGTTTGTTCATCTCCATGCCTTTATTGCTTCTATTTGGGTATTGCTATTGATCGTTCAGCCTTTCTTAATTTTAAATAAAAAAAATGCTCTTCATCGTAAGGTAGGTAAACTCTCCTATTTCGTTTTTCCATTATTGATTGTATCATTCATTCCGCAAATACTAAAAATCATCCGTACGGAAGAGAGGGCCAATTTATTTTTTCCGCTGGGTGATGGGGTTCTATTAATTACATTTTATTCATTGGCGATCTACTACAGGAAAGAGAGTTCAAAACACATGCGTTACATGATTGCATCGGCACTGGTTTTACTAGGACCAACATGGGGACGAATAGGGGGAAGCCTTTTAGGGATGTCGGACCTGTTAACACAGAATGTGCAATATGCAATTATATATTCGATATTAGCAGCTCTAACGTTGTATGATATTCGAAATAAGAATAATTATTTCCCATACTTATTTGCCATATTTGGTTTTATGCTTCACCAGGCAGTTTATTATTGGGTATTTCTTTAAATTTTGGTGAATAGACAGTCGGTGATAATAATTTCCTGCCTGCTTTTGTGAGCTTACGGTTCCCGTTATACAAACAATTTTGTTATCATACATCGCATCTAACGGTGGCTTAAACGATAACGGGCCGGCACAATAAAAAAGTGGTTCGTATAATGCGAACCACCGGGAATATGAATAAATTAAGATTACTTTAAAATTCTAATCAGTGTCTCTGATAATCTTCACTTTTCTTAAAAGGGACGGGTCTTTTTCATCAGGAATATAAGCGACGTTGCCGGCTTGTACCGTATCGCTATTACGTATCTTTTCATTATCAGTTAACTCTTTTTCTTTTTCATAAGTTCTGTTTTCTAATTTTTCCGCCATCCTTCTCCTCTTTAACATCCGGGATTCGTCGTAGAATTCATTATTATAGAACGCTTCTCTTTCAGGATTGTTGGAAGCTTCAAAGTCGGCAAGTTTGTCTGCAGCTTTCGAATTATCGGGCATGAATACATCACGGATGTCTCTTTCTGTTTTGAATGTAATCTTGCCTTTTTTGTATTCTGGGAGTTTAGCGAGGTGCCCGACGGTTACATCAGGGAGATACACCACGTTTTCAGTTTGATCCAGTTCGGCCAGGCCTACCGGAATTATTACGTCCCGTGATAAAAGGTTCAGGGGCTTTCCGTCAAGATCTACAATAATATACCTCACTTTTTTGGAATAAACGTCAAAGAGAAGTTCTTTGATCTTTCCTATAGTTACTTCATTGGAGTTACGTACTTTCCAGCCCCGAATGTCTGGTTCGCCTTTTACCATCTCGAAACCGCTTGAACGCAGTTCCTGCAGGTGGTCGTTAACAACTATTGTTTCTTTGTTCATGTTATAATGTTTTATAGGTTAAAAATTTACGCGTGCGCAAATAGGGTGGTCCTTTTATTTACAAATAGATTTGAGTAATACAGCTTGCTGTGGACAGGATATGTTAGGGCATTTCCGGAGCCAGGCTTAATTCCTTTATTGTAATAATTAAGGTAATAATATAAGCCTGCCGTAATCAACAGGATAATAATAATCCATACCCATAAATAATTTTTCTTCTTTTGTTGAACATGCAAATTGGCCATAGTAGTTTATTTTATGTGAGGGTGAATGCTGATTGTTACAAAAAAAACAGCCGGATAACAGAAGCAACCCTTACATTGATGGTATAAGAAAATCATGCCAGAACAGCTTGTCGTAAAGCTTTAATGTAAATATGACCAAATCAGTGTATTAACTGGTGATCTCCTGAAGAAAAATAGTAATTGGATTACAGGGGGAAGGTAACGGTGGGAATTAAATACCACGGATGTGGTTGTTCTAATTTCTTTCCTTTAACAGAATCAAGAACATTGCAAAGGGTTTTAGGCTCGTGCTTTTATTCAAGTCTTATCAATTATTAAAATCAGCTATTTTTTATTGCTTAAAGTTATCATTATTATCCCTGATATTCAGTCAAATATCGTTTAGCGTACCCGGATGCGGAATGCATTGCCTTATCAGGTATTTACTTTTTATGATGTTTTTTTAAACATCCGAACAAATAATAAAGATTCGCACCGTTATCTTCGCATACTTTTAAAGAGACAACATCATTAAATTGTAATGACTAAAAGGATTGAAACACGACGAACCAATGAGCAGGCTGCAATAAGAACGACCTATTTTAGTATAATTGGGAATGCCGGTTTAGCAGTAATTAAAGGAATAGCAGGCGTTTTTGGAAATTCGTATGCTTTAATTGCAGATGCTATTGAATCAACAACCGATATTTTTTCGTCCTTTTTGGTTTTGTTCGGATTAAAATATGCCAATCGCCCTGCCGACAAAAATCATCCCTACGGACATGGAAAAGCTGAACCACTTATTACCTTCCTTGTTGTTGGCTTCCTGATTACTTCGGCTACTATCATTGCTTATGAAAGTATAAAAAATATTGGCACTCCTCATCACCTACCAAAACTTTGGACACTTTTTGTTCTTGGACCGATAATCGTGTGGAAGGAAATTTCATATCGTGTGGTAATAAAGCGCGGCAATGAAACAAACAGCTCATCATTAAAAGCCGATGCGTGGCATCATCGAAGTGATGCTATCACTTCTATAGCTGCATTCATCGGGATATCAGTTGCATTAATCTTAGGCAAAGGTTATGAATCAGCAGACGACTGGGCTGCTCTTTTTGCTTCAGGTTTTATCTATTACAACAGTTACTTAATTTTCAGACCTGCTCTCGGAGAAGTTATGGATGAACATTCATTTGACGATTTAGTTGAAGAGATTAGAAAAGTTTCATTGACCGTAACTGGAATAATTTCCACCGAAAAATGTTTTATCCGGAAGTCGGGGATGCAATATCATGTAGACCTTCATGCAACGGTTGATGCGGGCATAACAGTTCAGCATGGACACAATATTGCACATAAACTTAAAGACTGCTTACGTGAACAAATTCCGCAGTTAGGGCATGTGCTAATCCATATTGAACCTAACCAGGAATCGCAGGAAGTACTGTAAATACGAATGATTATGCCTATGTCAAGATGCACCAACCGATGCAGATGAATTTTAGCGTTGATAGCTTCTTATTTTTTTAACACAGAATTTATCGGCCTGTTTTAAAATGATGAAATCTATATTTATTTATTGCATAACGCTGCTATTTACATTGAATATGTATGCACAGCATACTTTTAAAGCAATTGTTAAAGACGCAGATAAAAGGCCCCTGCAAGGTACTACTGCAGCTATCAGAATTTTAAATAAATCGGCAGTTGCCGACAGCAATGGATTGATTACACTTAAAAACATACCCGCAGGAAAATTTAAAGTAATGTTCTCTCATGTTGGCTTTCAAGAAAAGGTTATCCAGTTTGAATTTCCTATAATGAATGACAGCATAATTGAAATTGAACTGACAGAAAAAGAACACGAAGAAAATGAAGTGGTAGTTACATCAACAAGAACGAGCCGTTCCATTGCTAATATTCCTACAAGAATAGAAACTATATCGGGAGAGGAGTTGCAGGAAAAAGGAAACATGAAACCCGGAGATATAAGAATGATGCTTAATGAAAGCACAGGCATTCAAACGCAACAGACGTCTGCAACTAGTTACAATTCAAGCATACGAATACAAGGGCTCGACGGAAAATATACTCAAATAATTCGTGATGGATTCCCGCTGTATTCAGGTTTTTCAGGAGGTTTGGGTTTATTGCAAATTGTTCCGCTTGATTTAAAACAGGTTGAAGTAATTAAAGGAAGTTCATCCACACTTTACGGAGGCGGTGCTATTGCAGGCCTGGTAAATCTTATTTCAAAAAGTCCGGGATCAGAAAGAGAATTAAATTTTATGGTTAATGGCACGTCGGCATTAGGACTTGATGCAAGCAGTTTTTATTCCCAAAAATTTAATAAAGTTGGCACAACAATTTTTGCATCTTATAATCACGGCACACCTTACGACCCTGCACATATTGGCTTAACCGCAATTCCAAAGTATGACCGTTACACATTGAACCCGAAACTATTTTTTTACTTTTCCAAAAACACCACAGCAAATTTCGGAGTGAATGCAACATATGAAAATCGCGTTGGCGGCGATACCAGGTATATTGAAGGACGAGCCGACAGTATTCATTCTTACTTTGAAAAAAACAAAACCAATCGTTACAGTACGCAACTTTCTGTTGAGCATACAATAAATGACCAGGTAAAATTCAGTTTCAAAAACAGCTTAAGTTATTACAACCGTTCGATTCAGACTCCCGGTTACATATTTTCCGGTGTGCAACTTTCATCTTACAGTGAGGTAAATCTCAATTACAAAAAAGAACGGGTGGAATGGATTGGCGGAATAAATTTTCTTACAGATAAATTTACGCAGGATAAAAAGGATACAATTGTTCCCGTTAATTACAATCAAAATACAATCGGCGCATTTGTACAAAACACATGGACCGTTACAAAAATTATTACACTTGAAACGGGGTTGCGTGGCGATTATCAAAACGACTTTGGCTTTTTCCTTTTACCAAGGCTTTCTGCTTTATTTAAAATAAGTAAGCATTTCACTTCTCGGGTTGGTGGAGGATTGGGCTACAAAATTCCAAACGTCTTTACAGAAGATGCTGAAAAAATTCAGTTCAAAAACGTATTACCTATTGACATTAAAACTCGGGCAGCCGAAAAATCTTACGGGGGAAACCTTGACATTAACTACCATACAACTTTATTCAACAGTAACGTTTCGTTAAGCATCAACCATCTTTTTTTCTATACCAGAATTAATAATCCATTAGTGTTGACGCGGCTTATAAATGGCTATTATGAATATTTGCAGCCAAAAGGATTTATCGACACAAGGGGTATTGAAACAAACGTAAAACTCATTTATAAAAATTTCAAACTTTTTATTGGTTACACTTTTGCAGATGTGAAGCAACATTATGCCACAACAACGGAGTTCCCCCTTGTTGCAAAACATCGTTTGAATAATGTTTTAGTTTATGAAATTGAAGACAAACTGAAAGCAGGTTTAGAGGCATATTATTATTCACCGCAAAAACTCAACGACGGCGCTACAGGAAAAGCATATTGGCTAACCGGATTTATGATTGAAAAACTCTGGAAACACTTTTCAATCTTTGCCAACTTTGAAAATTTTACCGACACACGGCAAACTAAGTTTGACACGATTTATGAAGGAACGATTACCAATCCTGTGTTCCGTGACATCTATGCACCTGTTGACGGTTTTGTTTTGAATGGTGGTTTTAAGATTAAACTCTAATCGCCGACGCGAGGCAGGCATCTGGATGGGCTTCCTGTTTGACTGAAGCGCAGACAACCGAGCTATACCAACACATCATCAGTGAGGCAAATAATGCAGAGCAAAAAGTTGCATGGCTTAACATGGAAAGCAACTCTACAACTAATCCGTAAATATTTACCCGCTACTTCCTTCACTGAAAAGCAGGAAAAAAACTGGTAATCGAAGGTTGAGGTCAACCGTGCATGGCACAAAAATCAAGGAGTTTTTTCAAGTCATTTTCCCGGTTAAAATTGGGCTTATTTTTTTTGAGATAATTTTTTACAGCGTCGTCATTGTTCGCGAACAGTTTAAGAAAACCGGCCTTGTTTGCCTTAACTAATTCGCCATTACCGGCAATAAGAAAGAAAGAAGTTTCCGGGGTTATATCAATGTCTTCATTGAGGGTTAATTCCTTTGGGTCGATTTAAACAGAAATGAAGAATAATCTTCCACACCTGCTCCGCTGTGGTTCCGGATGCCTAGCGCTCCTATCTTTACAGGCTCATAGCTTGCCTTTCGTAATACGGCCAGCTTTATACCATTTGCTGCTGCCACTATTTCGTAATAGCCTTTATTATAAAAAAATGAAACGCTGTCAAAAGCTATCGTGTCAATATCGGCAAGTTTTGCAACATTCAGCGTATCTCCATGCGGGTCTATAAATTGCATTTGGCAGATAAGCATGTTAAAATTCATCTGCGAAACCATCTCACCGCCATTCTTAAACTTTACTGTTGCGGCTGTAAATGAAGGAAAGAGATAATAGGAAACTTCCGGTAAGCTTTCTCCCGCGTGTACGGTTCGCTTTTCATACACCTGTGCATGTAGTGAAGAAAAAAATGATAGGATAAGCAATGCTGTTAATGAAATGTATTTTGTCATGCCTGGGATTAGTTGTTGCCAGAAACAAAAATAACTATAAAACACACCGGAGTTTGCCTGGATATTTCATCCTTGTGCACTATTTGTAAAAATCATTTAATTTATTCAATAGAATGCTTAGATTTATAATCTCCTTTTGATTATTACATTGGTGCTTATTCCGTTACCCTAGGATTTAATTAATGTTTTCTGAATCACAGATTAACAGCATTAAAAGATTACACTGATTTATAACAATGCATGAATTAAAACATGAAGACATGACAGAAAAAAAGTCTCGCACCCTAAACGAAATCTTTGCAATCCTTACTTCTATGCAAATCTGTGATTCACAGAAATTATGATTATTAAAGCACATGCGGCGAGTACAAGTAGCGACGAAGGAAGGAGAGAGAAGTGAATTTGTCATCCAAATGCCATCTACATGAACATGAAATTATATAGAACATCACTACTCTTATTCCTGCTAGTGTACTCGTTTACCGCACATTCCCAGGATAATCCAATTGACTCTGTTCAAAAGATTTTAAAGACGGTCCAGAAAAAATTGGGTAACAAAAATATCCCGGGCCTTAAGAATGGAATTCCTGGTCTGAATACCTACGTACCGGGGCTGGGTGACTCCATAAAGAATTTTACGCAACAACGACTTAACGACGTGTTTGAAAATTTGAACAAAGGGCTATCCGCTGCAAAAGCAATGGGGGATATTAAAAAATTACAGGGCGGTTACTACGAACTAACGAAACTTGATAGTACAAAAGGTAACTTCAAACAGGCATACGAGCACTATAAATTATATACGTTATATCGCGATAGTCTTCAAAAACAAGAAGTAGAGAAAAGGCAACTACAGGCCAAAATGCAATACGAGTTCGATAAAAAGCAGGCAATCGCAAAGGCAGAGCAGGCTAAAAAAGATGCAGAGCAAAAGAGAATAAAGAATATACAATATTTCACGATAGCAGGGCTGGCCTTTCTTTTACTGGCAATTTTGCTGTTTGCCCACATTCAATGGCGAAATAATAAACAGAAGAAAAAGGCCAACGCTTTATTACAACAACAGAATAAAAAAGTTGAAGAAACATTAACTGAACTTAAATCTACCCAATCGCAACTCATCCAGGCAGAAAAAATGGCCTCGCTCGGTGAACTAACTGCAGGCATCGCACATGAGATACAAAATCCCTTAAACTTCGTGAATAATTTTTCAGAAGTAAATACAGAATTAATTGCGGAACTAACCAATGAATTAAGTACCGGTAATAAAGAAGAAGCAATTTCTATTGCAAAAGATATTAAGGAGAATGAAGAAAAAATAAATCATCATGGCAAACGAGCAGATGCTATTGTAAAAGGAATGCTGCAACATTCAAGGGCAAATCGAGGTCAAAAAGAACTAACAGATATTAATGCATTGGCAGATGAATATCTTCGTCTATCCTACCACGGTATAAGAGCAAAAGACAAAAACTTTAATGTAGCATTGCAAACCGATTTTGATGAAAGCATCGGAAAAATAAATATTGTTCCACAAGACATCGGAAGGGTATTACTCAATTTATACAACAATGCATTTTACGCGGTGAATGAAAAGAAGAATAACTATCAGCCCCTAAAGGGGGGTAAAGAATATTTACCGGGGGTCACCGTTAGCACAAAGTCCGTAAAGTCCCCTTCAGGGGGTTTGGGGGTTGAACTGACGGTGAAGGATAATGGCAATGGTATTCCTCAAAAAGTATTGGATAAAATATTTCAGCCATTCTTTACAACCAAGCCAACAGGCGAAGGAACAGGGTTAGGTTTATCTTTAAGTTATGATATTGTAAAAGCGCATGGCGGAGGTATAAAAGTAGAGACAAAGGAAGGTGAAGGAACGGAGTTTATTATTAATTTACCTATCAATAATTAAGTACCTGGGAGTGATGCCCCGACCTGGAATTTTATGCTGAAACTTAAGCTGAAATTAATCAGGCCATGCTGGATCTTGCCCTAAACAATTTTTCGTCCAGGAACAAAAATCAGGAAGTTTCTAACATCAAGTCAATAATCACTGGCAGGCTTAAAATCCTTTTTCAACAACCAGCCTTTGATGGCCCGGCCTTTATCGTCGGTAAAAACTGCGTAGCGGAATTCGTCTGTTTCACCGGATAAGGTAAGCGTGGCGTCGCCGGGAGTTAAGTAAATGGCAGTCCGCCTGAATTTATCAGGCGCATCATAAAAATAGGCGGTATTGAGGATGGTAAATTTATCCCCCGTATAAACTTTATCTCCGCCAGATGTAGAATCCGGAACAGGCGCCAATTTTTTCACGGGCATTTGGCTTGTCGCCAGTGTTCGCGTATTTGAATTCTTTTTTAATTTTTCCCGGACTTTTTTTATGGGCTTATCGGTAACGGCAGTGATTGAATCTGTAGTCTCGGGTAATTTATTGTCCGTCTGCGCAACCGTATCAGTTGGAATTGGCTTACCCGGTTTATAAAACGTATCGTATGCCGCAAAGCCAGCCAGGCCAAGTGCAGCGATTAGCACCAGGAAAAACAAGGATTTTGATACGCCTCGCCGTTTCGTTGCACTGTAGTATTGGGCTTCAATTAACTCTTTGTCCCGGGTATCCACCAGGTATTGCAGGTCTTTCAGCAATTCCTCTTTTTCTGCCAGACGTGTTTGAAGGGTAAGTATTTCCTTTTTCAGCGCGGATTCATCTGCCTGGATGGTAGCCTTTTCTCCCAGAGAAAGATTAATGCCTTTTTTTCTTTCGTCACCAATGGTTCCCAAATGAATGAATTCCTGCAACTCTCCGCCGTTCTTAAATCGTTTTGCGGGATCCTTTTCAAGGCATTTATAGATCATGCTCAAGAGCCACACGGGAATCTCCATTTCCCTTTGCTGTTTCTCGTTGCTCCAATAACCGGGTAATGCCTGGCGACGTAGTGAAATCACATCCGGCGGCAGTGTTTCCATGTGTGCCACCATTACTGTATTGCGTGCCATTTCACTTTTATTCATTAAAGGAAATGGAACATTGCCCGTCAGCAATTCAAACAATACAATTCCAAAACTATACACATCTGTTTCAGTAAGTGTTTCACCGGAGCTTTGTTCCGGTGCCATGAACTCAATAGCTCCGGCATAGCGAATGCTGGTGCGCCTCTGTTCATCGGACATTACCGATAAACCAAAATCCAGCAGGATGTAATTGCCGGTATGCTGGTTAAATTTTACGTTGTTGCTCTTTATATCGCCGTGTTTAATATTGGCCCGGTGGCAATGCGCCAAAGCATTTGCTAACTGGTCTGCTACCTTAATAGTTTCTTTAACTGTAAAAACGGGATCATAAGGAGGCTTCAGCAAATCCCCAAGGTCAGGGCCTTCAATATATTCCATTTCAATATAAGGTAGGTTACCGGAACTTGTTATGCCGGAAGCGATGATGCTTACCACGTTTGGATTGGGAATTTCGTTTACCTTCTTTAATTTCTGCACTTCATTCTGGAAAGAAATGAAATGCTTGTCATCGTCGCTTTCACTGGCGATGGGGGTTGGTAAAATTTTTATCGCGGTTATAATTTCGCCGGTCTTCCTGGCTTTATAAACGGAGCCCTGTCCTCCTGATTTTAATGCACCGAGGTTTTCCAATCCTTCTGTTATCGTAAAAATCTTTGCCATAATTAGTCTTCTCCTGAATAAGTGAATTCGAGTACTGCCATGTCCCCCAAAATTACCTGGTCTCCTTCCTGCAGGCGATGGCCTACTTCAATGGCCTGCATTTTTATTAAAACACCTTCCGGGGTGCGAACCTTCATTTTATTGTTGGGCGGTATGCCGCCCTCGTCGGCAAAAACCAAAAATGAATTACTGTCTGCCTCCCATTCAATATGCGCATGCTGCCGGCTGACAGATCGATTCCTTTCGGTGGGCATAAAGGCAATTACGTTTTTTCTCACATAATTTCCCGTAGCCTGCACCCTTGCTTCCCGGCCGATATTGATCCTTCCCGCACCTGAATCAATTAGATAGGTTTCTTTTTCTGCTTCACCGTTCAGCACTTTTATAAACGCCCTGTTCTTTTTATTACTCAGCCCTGATCTTTTTGTTGATATAAAAATTGCTGCATCAATTTCACCAATGAGCTCAGCCTGTGGCGGGAAAAGATTGGTAAAGGCAACTTCAAATTTGAAAGAGGTCGATAAGGTAATGGCATAATCATCGGCAATTTTTTGTACCTCTTCTACTTTAAACTTCCCGGGAGTACTGGAAAATACCGCTGCTTCGTACAAATGCTTTTCTGCCTCGCTGCAATTAATAAAAAGATAAACGCCCATTATATTACCCCCTTCACCACCCTGGGCTCTTTGCAATTTCTCCTTGATGGTTTGCAATAAAATATGCCGTATACCTTTTACGTCGTGCGGCCGTTCTTTAAATAAATTAAACATATCAGTAAGTAGTTTTAAATAATTTAATTGCCACTCTTCGCCGGGTGACTCATGGTTAATTCGTTCTTAGTGTCTTCCAGTGTTTGCACCGGCTTCTTCAACGGGTCAAAGCTTTTTATATAATTACTTTCACGTAATAATGGAATGATGTGTGCGCCTGCTAATGCCACTGCATCACTGGAGCCCCTGGTCCCCTCAATCCGTATGCAAACTACCACGTGTCCGTTGCCGTTAGCATTTGGCGCAAAGAAAACATACCAGCCATCATTGATACTTTCACCTTTTACGATTCTTTCGGGAGTACCTGTTTTGCCGGCTACCAACATTCCAAACTTGCTTTTTTGGGGAGCACTTTGTTCTTTCATATAAGTTGACAAATACTGAGCATAAATCGAATCTTTTGCTATCGGCACACCGGGCTTAGGGGTTACTGCTTTTCCATTTATATTCAATGTGTACCTGTTAGGTATCATTATACCATTATTGGCAATTCCTGATGCGATACGTGCAACAGAAGCGGGCGTTGCTACCAGTTCTCCCTGCCCCCACGCCATGCCTGAAATACCGAGGGCTCTTGTGCGGCGTATATCTTCCGGGTTATAGCGGTTAAGGCTTTTAAATTCTGTTTCTCTCCAAAGCGTTCTCCACTTTTCCTGTTGCGATGTATTGTTGTTATCATTTTCAAAATAATAACCGCCAACCCCGTGCAGGAACATCCCGGATTGCATATACAAGGTTGCCATATCTTCCTGCAACTGTTCCTGGTTGGCCAGGCGTATAAAGAATGAGTTATTTGATTTTATAATGCCCTTTTCAATAGTGATTAATCCAGCCTCATCTGGTTCTGGGCCGGTAACCCTTATCAGGTCTTTTGGATACACCCTAATCGTTTTTTTTGCCGCTGCCGCCCCCAGCTTATTAAAGGCTGCCATTGCGGTGACCAGTTTTGCCGTTGATCCGGGTTGCGTAGCATGAGTGAATCCAATATCAGTATTCACATTCCACCCAGGTAATTTATTGATGTCATTTTCAGAAAGGCTTAGCCGGTCCCAATCGTTCACAGGGGGTAATGGCCAGCAGGCAGATGCCAGCACATCGCCGGTGTTATCTTCCATTATTACTACAGATACTCTCTTTTTATTGACGCTATCATCCTGCTGTAATGCTAGTTCAATCTTTGTTTGCAAGGCAGCATCCATTGCAAGAGTTACATCCCTGTTGCGCTTTTTAAACTCTGCCACTTCATTGCTGTTAATGCCTGCAGTCAACAGGTCGGAAAGAGCGGAGAAATCCCTTTTAGTTACGGTCATTTCTGTTCCGGTGACCGGTAAAAATTTTTCCTCGCGATAACGGTCGGCGCTAACGGCATATTTTACAACCGGCGCAGGAAAGCCCCTGAGTTCAGCCGCATGAGCGTACTCTGCAAAATATCCATTGTTTCCGCCGGAGAAAATGCCGGTGTTGGCATCGCCTGTCCAGAAAAACATGTATTCGCCAAAGGGGTAATATCGTGCCTGCCTTTTATAGGAAAGAGATTCTATATTTTCGGCGGGTATTCCCAGGGCCAACAATGAATCTTTTTGATCCTGCACCAGTCTAGGATCACTCGAGGCGAGTAAACGTCCATCCCTGTCGTAGACATTTCCTGCCTGCAGTCTGTTCATTAAAATGCTTATTCTGGGATTATAACTATACATCCGGGTGCCGCTGCGGTCAGCCACCAGTGCTGGTTCTACAATCCACTTCTTTTTATTGAGGGTATAACCAGACACATTTACGATTAGCAGCAAAATGGCTACACAAGCTGCCAGCAGGGCCGGTACCAGGTTTTTATCCTGTCGTTGGGCTATATATTTTACCTGGGCCTGCGATCCGCTCAAACGGGATACGCTCAACAAAAAGCCGGCCGCGATCATACTGCATAACAATGATGTGCCTCCATAGCTGGTAAATGGCAACGCCACGCCCGATAGGGGAAGCGCTCCGGTAGAACCACCTGCTATCAACAAAAACTGCACAAAAATGCCGATGCCTGCGCCGGCACACAGATAAAATAAAAAGGGTGGCCCTGCCTGCCGGCCGATAATAATGGAACGATGCAGCAACACCAGGAATAAAATAAAGACACACGTGATACCGGCCCATCCGAATTCTTCACCAATAGCAGGAAGAATCATATCTGTATGGGCTTCAGGAATGGTCCTGGCAAAGCCTTCGCCTGCGCCTTGCCCCGTAATACCCCCGGTGGAAATAGCCCAGATACCATTGGCTACCTGGTCTCCCCCGTACACCTGGTTGTTCCACGGATCTGACCAAATGGCCTTCCTGTCTACCAGCCTGTGTATAGGGCCAGGGATTATCTTAGCCAACACGGGGATCTGATCCAGCAATAAAAATCCGCTTACTACCACCAGCGCCATTACTGCTGATTCGCTTAGTCTCTTTTTTGAAAGTAGCATATACAAGGCAAGCGCCGCCACAGTAACGCCGGTTGCGATCCACACATTTTTAAAGACCCAGGTAGCAATAGCATACAAAATCATGGCTGCAACAACCTGCATAAAATCTCCACGGGAAAATGAAAAGAGTATAATGAATGTGAAGCAGCAAATGATCGCCGGGCCAAGATCTCCTATTACCAGGAATAACAAAATGGTGGCAACAATAGCAATCAAAGCAAATACAAAAAATGACAATCTTTTATTAAATGACGGGTATTCTGAAATAAACTTCTCGTTGGCAGCGAAAAAACCACCCAGAAAAAGGATGACCATGTATTTTACAATCTCGCTTGGCTGAAACCCGAAAAGATTTACTTTAACCCCACTTCCTTCCGGGCCGGTACCAAATAAGATGGTGAGACCCAATAAGCCCATTGCTGCCAGCGCCCAGGGCCAGCCGTTAGCCGCCTTCCTTTCGTTCTTAAAAATAAACAGCCGGAACAAGCCCGAATCGGGAGTAAACTTTTTCAGGTTCATAAACTGGAACGCAAGTATGGCCGCCATCCCGATGCAGAAATAAATAAAGGTGCTTTTCACCAGGAAGCGATCCCGCAAAGGATCCTGCAAACTGAACAAGGTTATAAAAGAAAGACCCGTCAGTATCATGATGACCGGCAGGAGCAATTGATCGGGGCCGGGTGAACGGATTGAAAAGATAAGGTGCAGCAAAAGGAAAGAGGCAAAGAATGTTACCACGATGATCCGGAACCAGTCGGTTACGTCCGGTGGTGTCCTTACTATAAACGCTTTTTCTTTTTTGAGTGTGTTGAAATCTTTTGCTGAGAAAAGTGTCATCATGTGAGGGGACTGAACAAAATTAAAAGTTGCATTGCCCTGTAGTTTTTCAGTTCCACGGCTGCGTCCAAACTCGTAACCGGGATGCAGCGGAAGTATTTCATAAGATTTGTTTGCAGGCAAGCCAGAAAAAATATATTTACCGGAAGCATCGGTACGGGCGTAGGCATTAAACGAAAGCAACTGCAGGTTTTTGGCTGAGTCGCGGGTGAATATTTTTCTTATGCCGTTTTTAAATTGTATGATATTTTTTTCGTCTTGATCCTGATTAGCCATATTGCTACTATCCTGTGGTACCAACAATCTCAACCTGAGTAGGACGCCGGAAGCAGGCTGGCCATCCTGGTTTCTAACCGTGCCGGAAATATTACCTGTTCCTAAATTCACATTCGTTTGTGCGGGAACATTCAATGGATGCTTTCGTTCTTTTTCAAAAGACAGGGAATCGGATTGGGAAAATCCCAACAGGTCTCTTGATAACTCCACCCGTCTTTTGAACGATTGTCCGCCTTTTAAAAATGCTTCATCAGCATTAACAAAATACGGCTTCTTATTTAGCGTACCGATATTGTCAATGACAGAGCCAGGTTCTTTTTCGGCGGCCACTGTTGTAGCAATGAATGCAATGTCTTTTGGGTCTTCAAAATACATCCCCTTTTTTAATACCGCGGTCATGGCTTCACCTGGCTTATCGCCATTCAGGTTAATCATAGTGCCATTTTCCAGGCGGGCATTTACTTCGTCAAAATCGCGTTGCAACACAGAAAACAATTTCCAGAAAAGCAGGGCCATAATGATACTGATAAGCACCAGGCAAATGCGCTCTGTTTTCCTGTTCCTAAACCATGTACCGGAATTTGACATTCTTTATTTAGGTTTTGATAGCGTGATAAATATTGAATCTTTAAATCTCCCCGATACAACCGAATCGGGAAATGATAACAAATACTGTACAGGTACACGACAATTAACAAAGCGTACATGCCTGAACGTTATATTATTCTTTTGCACAACAATACCCACGTCGAAATTTTCAAATATAAGGCTGTCGAGCACAATATGTTTGGCCGTAGTATTTATAATGAAAGCGGGCCCGTTATACGAACTATCTGCAATAAGAACAGCTCCGTTACCCGCCAGGTAGAAACTATCTTTCTTGATTAGCAGCGGCTCATTCATGTCAGAAATTTTTTGTCCCTTTGGTAGCGTAATACTTTTTGATGAATCATTGACCTTAGCGATCAATTGAAGCAACTGTTCACTTTTTTTCTTCAGGGTTTGCGCCCGGATTTCATGGCTGACAACAGGCTTTTTATTTCTATGAAAAGCTACGGTTAAAGAAACAGCAGCCAGGCCAATGAACAGGAGAATCAAAAACGCAATAAGCCCGCGGCCTTTCTTTTTAGCAGGCTTTGTTTCAGGAACGGGTGTAGTTCCATTTGTGGAAGCAGGCGCGGCAGCTTCGTTTTTCTTTCGCTCAACGATTACAGGTTCGGGTTTTTCTTTTGGCCAATTATTATTTTCAATTAATACCGCAGTTATATTGTCGTTCCCGCCGGCCTCATTCGCAGCATCAACCAATGCCTTTGCTTTTGTAGTAAGGCTTTTTTTAGCCGTTAACACCTTCAGGATAGCTGCCGAGCTAATCATATCTGTAAGGCCATCACTGCATAAGAGAAGGAGATCTCCCGGGAGAAAAGGCGATTCGCCCGTCTCAATAAAATCCTCCGGCGTACTAATATCTTCTTCGAATCCAAGGGCTTTATTAATCTCGTTGCGTCTTGGATGACGCATGGCTTCCTCTTCTGATAGCCGTCCCGATTCTTCCAAAAAGCCCACGACAGAATGATCTTTAGATATTTTTACCAGCGAATGATCCCTTAGCAGATAGATCCTCGTATCACCTACATGGGCATACCAGCATTTGTTATTTTTTATATCGGCCACCACGCAGGTGAGTACACAGGCCATTTGCCCATTACTGCGTTCCTCTTTCTTTCCCTCGTCTATTTTCGCATTGGCTGTTATGATGGCCTGGCGAAGTGATTCCATCACATTTTCCGAAAGTGTTTCCAGGTTCTTTATGATAACAGAACGGGCGATTCCTGCTGCTATGTCACCGCCCGTGTAACCGCCCACACCATCGATAACACCGGCTATAAGAAACCGTTTATTGGCAGTTTCCCGGGTAAAAAAAGTGTCCTCATTTTTTTCCCGGCGTTTGCCCTTATCCGTTATGCCATAAAAATAGTCAGCCATTTTTGTGCGTTTGCTTAATGTCAGAAAAATGAGCCACCAGTAATACAATACTGATCACCAATAATCCTATCGCCAATAGTTTATCCATGTTATGTTTTGAAGATGTTGATAGATACAATTCCATTCAAAACGATCTTCGAGTTCATAGGAAGATCAGTCCAGAGAGGTGAATCTTTATAGCTGTTTTTAACTTCATTTTCATTCACAATGGTTTTCTCACCAAAAGAGGCAAGGAAAAATTTATCCGTATTCTTATCATAGCGCACAGAAAGATGTGGCGTGGACACCCATTCAGAGGGAATACGGAATACACCCGGTTGGCCCTGCTTTTCATCAATTCCGGCTACAAAAAAGGCTTCATCTTTAATTAGGTATTCCAGCTTTTTGCCGGCATATTCTTTTTCAGGGAGAGTAGCTTCCATTCGGGCAAAGTATTTAGGTTTGCTTATATCATTTACGTCTCCCAATACCGGGCTGTCCTGCCACGGGATCTCGTAATAGCCATCACTGTAATACGTAAAGTCTTTTAATATTTCGTCTGCAATGTCAAATGTTTGAGCAATCCCTGTCTGGCGCGGAATGAAAGTAACCCGGAGATTTTCTTCTTTTTGAAGAATATTACCGGGTAACAATTTTCCGATAAAGCTCTTATCTCCTTTTTCATAATCAGGATGGGAAACAAACCGGAACACCCATTTATTAGCGGATGCGGTGACCTTTTTTCCTTTTTGCCGATACTCCTGTAAGATCGTATAGAATGCTTTTACAGATTCTTTTATAATCAGCGAAAATATTCCCCTGTTATTGTCCATAAATTTGTTATAGTCGGGCCGGCTGAAGCAAATAATGTATTCATGATAAAATATTACCCGGTCTGCAAATGAAAGCTCCGCAACAGATTCCCGGAATTTTTCTATGATATATTTATATACAAGGTCTGGGGTCATAGACGCGGTTTCGGTAAAACCAGTTTCCTTTTTCAGGAACCAGCTCTGTACGCCGGAACGTTGCCAAAATGTGGGTTTTGTAGTTGCTTCCATGGGCTACTCTTTAGTTTTAACTGGTGGTAAATAGATTGTATGACTCAAAAAAATGCATGCCGCTACTTACATCATTCACAACATTTCCTTAAATTTTTTTTGAAGTAAAGTTTAGTGCCCGGCGTTGTAGTTTAAAAGTAAAAACTGTCTCTTATAGGCAGAAAGCGATTTTTGATTTGATTAACCTGTTACGGTATTTATTGAAACACCACTTCATATATTGATGCAATGAAATTAACAGAAGATTTCTTAAAGCATTGCCAAAATTGGCAGTTAATTTAGTGAAGGAAAACTTAAAAGGGTTGCGTTGAGCCTTGAGGATATAATGATATCCGCGGTACATTCACTCTAATAGTGTGAACCAAGACAAGAATAATAAAAGAAATAGCTACAGTAAGTTAGCGCATTAGTGTTTCAGCTAATATGAAGTTGGCTAATAAAGCAAAGAATTGAGCAACAACTATTATATCAAATTCGATTAACCCTTCCCGTTACTCCAGGTGTATTATAACCGGAATGATGGAGAAGGGTCTTTTACATCGTTTAGTCTGCACCGGTAGTTACATTCCCGGCATTTCCATGGTCTCGTGAATTTCAATAGTTGCCGCCGGATGCCAGCCGGAAATATGGGGATGATCTTCAAGAAGGCTCATCACTTCATCCCAATCTTCTGCTGAGAGTAAAGAATACCCTGCCACTTCCTTTGTGCTTGTCGTGGGTTCGCCTTCTGCGCCGATTTGCCTGCCGTTCATGAGTGGTGCACCCATGTCAAGGAGATTTGTGCCACACCTTTCGGCCCATGCTTGCCACAGGGCCATACCTGCTGCCTGGTCTTCAAGGGATAAATTGGCGTTTTGTGCCAGGGCGTCCAGGGGCGCATGGTAAATGACGAGGAATGTTTTGCCCGTTTGTTTTGCGGGGCTTGTTGCCGATTTTTTAGCTACTTTTTTAATCGCTTTTTTAGCGACTCCTTTCGATGCTTTTTTGGGGGCAGTTTTTGTTGTTTTATTTACTGCCTTTACTACCGTCTTTTTTGCTGATGCTTTAGCTGTACCTTTCACAGGGGCACGTTTGGCGGCTTTAGGAGAAGTTTTTTTTAATGACTTTGCCATGATGAATAATTTAATTTGAGGAAAATTGAGATGACATAATAAATTTACAGCCTTTCAGGCTGTGATGAAAAAAAATTTATATCCGGGGACACGACTACCTGATTACCCGGGAATCCGTGCTGTAAAACCGGTTAAATTGATGCAGTAAATACAGAATTAAGTTTTGGGAATAGATTATCTTTTGCACAGGGTACCCTGTGCAATTCAAAAAATTATCTTATGTACTTATGAAGGCAGTTCCTGCAGATTGAAACGAGCAGAAAAGATGCGGCAGAGCGAGTAAATAAACTTCTTTTAGCTGATAAGTTTATTCACTTCAATTTTAGCCATATCCCTTATAGTTTCGGCAATATGATTTGCGTCTATCCCAATCTCGTTATATAACTCCTTAAGAGTACCATGTTCGATTATTGTATCAGGTATTCCTAAAATTTTTACTGATGCATTATAATTATGTTCTGCCATAAATTCTAAAATTGCAGAACCGAAACCGCCTTTAACTGTTCCATCTTCAACGGTAATTATTTTAGCATAATTCTTAAAAACCTCGTGAAGCATTTTCTCATCTAAAGGTTTTACAAAACGCATATCGTAGTGGGCGGGATTTATTCCTTCCGATTTTACTTCTCTTATGGCAGCTGCAGCAAAATTTCCGGGATGCCCGTAAGAAAGAATTGCTATTTCATCACCCTCTTTTAATTTCCTTCCTGTTCCAATTGTAATTTCTTTCATTTCGGTTTTCCATTCTGCCTTTACACCTTCGCCCCGTGGATAACGAATTACAAAAGGATTTTTTATTTTTTCCAATTGTGACGTGTACATCAAATCACGGAGTTCGCTTTCATTCATCGGTGCACTTACAATCATATTGGGAATGCAGCGCATGTATGCAATATCATAAGCACCGTGGTGTGTTGCACCATCTTCCCCTACAAGCCCTGCCCTGTCTAAACAAAACACAACCGGTAAATTTTGTATAGCAACATCATGCACCACCTGGTCATAACCACGTTGCATAAACGAAGAATATATGTTACAGAAAACTTTCATTCCCTGCGTTGCAAGGCCTGCACTTAACGTAACTGCATGCTGCTCGCAAATGCCTACATCAAAAGCACGGTTGGGCATTTGTTCCATCATATATTTTAATGAGCTTCCGCTGGGCATAGCAGGTGTAACGCCCATAATTTTGTCATTCTTTTTAGCAAGCTCAATAATGGTATAGCCAAATACATCCTGGTATTTCGGAGGTTGTGGAAGATCAAATGTTTTCTTATAAATTTCACCGGTTATTTTATCAAATAATCCGGGCGCATGCCATTTGGTTTGATCTTTTTCAGCCAGTTCGTAGCCCTTGCCTTTTACTGTTTTTATATGCAACAATTTGGGGCCGGGTATGTCTTTAATATCTTTTAAAGTATCTACCAGCTTTGTAATGTTATGCCCGTCAATCGGGCCGAAGTATCGTAAATTAAGCGCTTCAAAAAGATTACTGCTTTTACTAACCATACCCTTCAATGCAGCTTCCATTTTTGAAACAATCTTACGTGAGAGCCTTTCGCCGGGCAGTTTACCCAGGGCTTTCCAGAAATCATCTCGAAGTTTATTGTAAGAATGAGATGTTGTGATATCTGTAAGATATTCCTTTAAAGCACCAACGTTCGGGTCGATGCTCATGCAATTATCATTTAAAATAATAAGGATGTTACTCTTTTCGATACCGGCATGGTTCAGTGCTTCAAAAGCCATACCCGCTGTCATTGCGCCGTCCCCGATAATGGCAACATGTTGCCTGTCAACTTCGCCTTTATAGTGGGACGCCATGGCCATGCCGAGTGCCGCAGAAATAGAAGTGGATGAATGCCCTACGCCAAATGCATCGTATTCGCTTTCTGCTCTCTTGGGGAAGCCACTTATACCTTTGTATTTCCTGTTGGTTTTAAAATTGTCTCTTCTTCCTGTAAGAATTTTATGCCCGTAAGCCTGGTGGCCAACGTCCCAAACCAATTGGTCGTAAGGAGTATTAAATATATAATGAAGCGCTACAGTTAGTTCTACGACACCCAGGCTTGCCCCGAAGTGACCACCATGCACGCTTACCACATCTACAATATACTGGCGTAATTCATCACATACCTCATGCAACTGCTCTTTGCTGAGCTTTTTTAAATCTGCGGGGCTGTCAATATTTGCTAATAATTTGCCTGGTTTAATCTCCATGCTCAATTTTTTACTTTGCAAAGTTATGTTTTTGATTTGGTATTGGTTTATAAACAGTTTTTTAGGAAATAGGTTTGAAAACTGTGCATACAGGATTCAGATACTCAGTCATATACGAAAAAAAAGAGAAGATAGTATGCAGAACGGCAATAGAATTAAACATTATTACATTTGAAATCGATTCATATTTAAAATAAAATCCGGATCAGGGCAATTCGCTAAATATTTCTCTCGTTCACTGAATTTACAAACACCGGGATAATCTCCCTTATAATTTCCCAAGTCTTCTATAACCTGGAAATGCAGGTGCGGCGGCCAATGACCGTTCTCTGCGGGCTCGCCAAAATGCGCAAATAGTTGTCCGCCTTTTATAAAATCACCTTCTTTTATATTTTGTAAATCTGGAAGACTTAAATGTCCATATAGCGTAAAAAACTTTACCTCTTTCGATTCATGCTGTAAAATTATGGTAGCTCCATAATCACCAAAATTATTATTGAATGCAAAGCTGTGCACAGTTCCGTCAAGAGGCGCAAAAATTGGGGTACCTGCTGCTCCCCAAATGTCAATGCCGAGATGAAGCCTCCGCGGTTCTTCAATTTCTGAAAAGTGATTATTGACATTATTATCAAACAAAGGACTTCTTGAATATAAATTCCTTAATTCATTATACCCACCGGCTCCAAATTTTGCATTTGCTTTTTGCAAAAGACCATTTATGAAGTCGCAGAATTTTTCAGTATCAGAAAGATCAATTTCTTTTAAAGTTGCATTGTTTTCGGTAAAATCAAAAAGTATTAGTTTTTCTTTTGCAGGATTGAATGGTACAACCGGGTGAAATTGTTCTGAGAACTTTTTTAAAAGCTCAAGCAAATTATGCTCTCTCACGGGCATTATTAAATTTTAAAAATGATTACCTGGTATCAGACAACAATATTTATCATTTTATTTTTTACGAAAATTATTTTTTTAGGCTGTTTGCCTTCCAGCCACTTTTGCACTATCTCGTTATTTAAAGCAATTTTTTCCACTTCATCCTGTGAAGCATCTAATGAAATTGTAATGGTTGTCCGCATTTTTCCGTTAATAGAAACCGGATATTCTTTTTCAGATTCAATTAAATATTTTGTTTCCAGCCTTGGATAAGCCGCATCAAGAATGGTGGTTTTATTATTTAATGAATGATATAATTCTTCAGAAATATGCGGCGCATAAGGGGTTAGTAAAATAAGCAATGGTTCAAGTATTTCTTTCTTGTGACATTTTAAATCTATGAGTTCATTTACACAAACCATGAAGGCACTAACGGCAGTGTTATACGAAAAGCGCTCTGTATCCTCTTCTATCTTTTTTATGGTTTTATGCAACACTTTTAATTCGGCATCTGTAGCCTTTTCCTCATTCCAAACTTTACCCTTGATATCATCGTAAAATAAACGCCATAATTTTTTTAAGAAACGATGGACGCCTTCAATGCCTTTGGTATCCCAGGGTTTGCTGGCTTCCACTGGACCAAGAAACATTTCATACATTCGGAAAGTGTCGGCGCCATATTTATCTATTAAATCATTTGGGTTAACCGTGTTGTATTTTGATTTTGACATTTTTTCTATTTCCACGTCGCATATATAATTACCTACTGGAAGCATCTCTTTCCAATCCCCGAAAGGAATAGTAGTGTTAACTATACCATTTTCACATATAAAAATTGATTCTTTGTACTCTGGTTTCCAATTTCTAAATGCATCAATATCTAATTCAACTCCATTAACAATATTTACATCAACGTGAATTGGAACATGATTAGCAAAAATTGTAGTTAATGACCATTCTGGATATTTATATCTTGCTATCTCTTGTAATATACCCGATATTATTAAAAAAAGTTTGCCTGCATCATTTGTTGAGCCTCCTAGTGTATCAACAATCGACTTAGATAAAAAAATTGGAGGAAGTTCAGGTGTAATATTTTCCATTTTATCCACTGATTCAATACCAACTAAAATGGATGGTAAGATTCTATAGACAAACCTGCTGCTTCCCTGTATCATCCCTTGATTTACCAACTTCTTAAACGGTTCATCAAAACCAATAAATCCTAAATCATACAAGACTTTCGTCCACATGCGGCTGTACAACAAATGTCCAACTGCATGTTCGGTTCCTCCGATGTATACATCCACCTGGTTCCAGTAATCAGTGGCTTTTCTGTTAGCAAATTCTTTATCGTTATGAGGATCCATATAACGGAGAAAGTACCACGAAGAGCCTGCGTAGCCGGGCATGGTGTTGGTTTCTCTTCTTTCGCCATTATCAAGATTAACCCATTCAGGAATATTAGCTAACGGTCCTTCACCTTCCGGGCCGGGTTTATAATTTTCTACATGAGGTAATTCAACTGGTAAATCTTTTTCTTCCAGCGGGTAGGCTACACCGTCACGATATACAATCGGGAATGGTTCGCCCCAATACCGCTGGCGGCTAAAACCGGCATCACGCATTTTATAATTTACTTTTCTATTACCAATTCCTTCTTCTTCAATCCGGTTCAGCACTACGTCAATAGCGTCTTTCATTTTTATTCCATTCAAAAAACCGGAATTGGTAAGCGAAGCTTCTTTGGTAGGATTGGCTTCCTGGCCATTAAAATATTCACCAATAATATTCGTAATGGGAATATTAAAATGTGTTGCAAAATCAAAATCACGTTGGTCGCCGCAAGGCACAGCCATAATAGCGCCGGTTCCATAACCTGCCAAAACATATTCTGCGATCCAGATAGGAATTTTCCTTCCGTCAAAAGGATTGATAGCATAAGCGCCGGTGAAGCATCCTGTAATTTGTTTTACTTCAGCCATACGTTCCCTGTCGCTCCTGCTTTTTACATAAGTAAGATATTCGTCTATGGCTGACCGTTGTTCTTCGGTTGTAATTAAATTTACCAGTTCATGCTCAGGAGCCAACACCATAAAATCTACCCCGAAGATGGTATCAGGGCGGGTGGTGTAAACTTTAAGCGTCAATTGTGAATCGGCAATAGCAAAATCCATCTCAGCCCCCTCGCTTTTACCAATCCAATTGCGCTGCATTTCTTTCATAGCATCAGAAAACTCAACCGTTTCCAGGCCTTCAAGTAATCTTTCTGCATAATCCGTAATGCGTAAATACCATTGGCGCATTTTCTTTTTCACAACAGGATGACCGCCGCGTTCACTCACTCCGTTTATTACTTCATCATTTGCTAAAACAGTACCCAAAGCCTCACACCAGTTTACTTCTCCAAAGGCTGAAAATGCAAGCCGGTAATCCATTAATAATTCCTGTTTATGTTCACCGGAAAAACTATTCCATTCGTCAGCAGAAAAATAATTTTGCGTTTGTCGTTGACCGTTATCTTCCTTATTTCCCTGTTGCTCAAAAATTTTTATAAGGTCTTCAATTCTTCTTGCCTTGTTGTGTTTTCTGTCGTACCAGCTATTAAAAATTTCAAGAAATATCCATTGTGTCCATTTATAATATTTGGGATCGCTGGTTCGTACCTCACGGCTCCAGTCGAAACAAAAACCAATATTATCGAGCTGCTGCCTGAAAGTCTCAATATTTTTTTCCGTAGTTACGGCGGGATGCTGCCCGGTTTCCAAAGCATATTGCTCGGCCGGCAAACCGAAGCTATCATACCCCATAGGATGCAGCACGTTAAAGCCTTTCAATCTTTTATAACGTGCATAAATATCGCTGGCAATATAACCCAGCGGATGCCCTACATGCAATCCTGCACCACTTGGGTAAGGAAACATATCCAACACATAAAACTTTGGATTATCCGAAGTATTACTCACTTTATATACACCTGATTCCTTCCAGGCTTTTTGCCAGTTTTTTTCTATCTCTCTGAAATTGTATTCCATTCTTTATAGTTCAATCTTAAATTTATATTTTACTCCAGGACAAATATTAACTTATAAATCTGCTTCAGAACAAAAAATGCTTACTAAGAAAATTATCCGAAGCCGTCACTTATTTATTTGTGAAGGAAATGTTATTCATTAACTGATTATTCCCTGTAATGCTATATGTAATTTACATTAGCACAATAGGTATATGTACAAAAATACTAAACTGTTTAAAAACATTTAATTTTGTCAAACTACCTGGTTATGAGTTTGTATTGTTAAACCATCATTCAACTTATGTCTCAAATTGGTAAAGGATCTGCAAAGAGAGGAAAGCCATCTTACGTGTATGCCATTATTGGCGTTTCACTTGTATTGTTTCTATTTGGTGTTGTAGGCTGGATATTTCTTAATATTAAGAAAACCGGAGATTATTTTAAGGAAAATATTCAGCTGCATGCCTACCTGTATCGCACCGCAAGTACCAAGCAGATTGATTCAGTAAAAACTTATATTGAGAGTTTACCTTATGCGGTGAATGTAGAATACATAACGCGGGAAAAGGCTATTGAAAAATATAATAAAGACAATGATACGCTATGGAAAAAACTTGCCATAAATAATCCTTTACCGGAAAGCATTGATTTTTATGTGAAGGCGAATTATATAGACCAGGATAGCCTCGCCCATATCGAAAACTATTTACTTACCAATTACCCTACAACAGTCTCTGAATTTCAAACGCCAAAAGAAACTGTGGCAAGCGTAAGCCAGTTTGTAAAAAATACTACACTTGTTTTGCTTGTTGTGGCAATCATACTATCACTACTTGTTATCGTTTCAATTGATAATACAATAAGGCTGGCCATGTACAGCAATCGTTTTTTAATTAAAACAATGCAAATGGTGGGCGCCACCCGTGGGTTTATAGCGAGGCCACTCGACGGCAGGGCTATCGTAAACGGGCTTATTGCATCAGGTATTGCAATTGGGTTGATGGTAGGTTTTATAGGCCTGTCAGAAAAATTCATCCCTTATTTGCGGGTACTTCATGATACAAAAAATATGTTCCTGATTTTTGCAGGAATCATTATTCTTGGTCTTTTTATTACACTTTTCAGCACACATCGTTCGGTATTAAAGTATCTAAAAATGAAGTTGGACGATTTGTATTAATTGATTAACATTTTTATTTAATGCATTAATATTGCAAACTCAAATTTCAAAATGGCAACACAACAACCGACAAAAAAAACTACCACCACTGTAAAAAACGTGCCTGTACAAACCTCATCCGAAGAAAATATTCTTTTTACGAAAGACAATTACAAATGGATGCTTATTGGCCTGGTGATTATGGCTATAGGATTTTTTTTAATGGCGGGCGGTAAAAGCGGCAATCCCGGTGCTTTTAATGATAAAGACATTTACAGCCCTATGCGCATAACGGTGGCGCCTATACTAATTGTGGCGGGTTTACTGTTAGAAATTTTTGCCATAATGAAAAAAACCAAATAATTTGATTATAAAATAACGTGAGGCGGTGATATTATCATCGCCTTTTTTGTTTATTTGCTTTTAATCTTTCAAAATGAATATTGTTCAATCTGTTATTATTGGTATCGTTGAAGGGATTACTGAGTTTATTCCTATTTCATCAACGGGGCACATGATTATTGCAGAAAAATTATTAAACATTGGGGATGACGCTTTCAATACTGTGTTTACCGTGGCGATTCAATTAGGCGCTATTTTATCGGTAGTTGTTTTATACTGGAAAAAATTTTTTGATTTTTCACGCTGGCAATTTTATGTAAAACTTGCAGTGGCGGTAGTTCCTGCATTAGTAATCGGCTTTTTATTTTCTTCTAAAATTGATGACTTGCTGGAAAGTTCAATCACGGTTGCTATAACTATGCTTGCTGGCGGTATTATTTTACTTTTTATTGATAACGTTTTTAAGAATCCGGAAATTCATAATGAACGTGAAGTATCTTATACCAAAGGCTTTATCATAGGCATCTGGCAATGTATAGCAATGATACCGGGCGTAAGCAGAAGTGCAGCATCGATAATAGGCGGGATGCAACAAAAACTTACCAGGAGCGCGGCGGCTGAGTTTTCATTTTTTCTTGCAGTGCCAACCATGCTGGCCGCCACCGTATATAAAATTTTTAAGTACATAAAACAATACGGCGCTTTTACATCTGACCAAATTAAAATTCTCACAATAGGAAATATAGTAGCATTCGTGGTTGCACTCCTGGCCATAAAGTTTTTTATAACAATGCTAAAAAAATATGGCTTTAGAATGTGGGGCATTTACAGGGTATTGGTAGGTATCATTTTACTTATTATGCTTTGGACCGGATACTTAAAACCTTAATTGGAATTTATCGCGATTTTTATTAAAACGCTTCTATTTTGTTCCAAACAAATTTTCATAATTTGAGCAATCATTCATTTACACATGCAAACTGCTTCAAAAAAAGTTATAAACGGTTGGGCAATGTACGATTGGGCCAATTCAGTTTATAGCCTTGTTATAACTTCTTCCATCTTTCCAGCCTATTATGAAGGAGTTACTTCAGGAAAAAGAATTGTTTTTCTAGGAAGAGTATTTGATCAGCCATCTGCACTGTATGATTACGCTGTTGCAATTTCTTTTTTGGCCGTTGCGTTGTTATCGCCCCTATTGTCTTCTATTGCAGATGCGTTTGGAAATAAAAAACGCTTCATGCAATTCTTTTGCTATATGGGTTCATTAAGTTGCTGCGCCATGTATTGGTTTCAACCCGATAATCCCCAGCTTGGCATCGTTCTTTTTATCTTAGCCTCTATAGGATTTGGAGCAAGCATAGTTTTTTACAATGCGTATTTACCGGAAATAGCTGCAGTAAAAGACCAGGACAAAGTAAGTGCAAAAGGGTTTGCGTTAGGTTATGTGGGCAGTGTTCTATTACTGTTAATTTGTTTAGCGATGGTTACCAAACCAGCCATGTTTGGTATTGCCAATTCAACCAAAGCATCACAAATATCTTTTCTTTTAACGGGAATCTGGTGGATGGGCTTTGCGCAATTCACTTTTGCCGTTTTACCCAAAAGCAAGGCCAATCCTGTTTCTAAAAGCCACAATGTTTTTACGAAAGGTTATGCAGAATTAAGAAAAGTATGGAATGAATTAACCCATCAACCTACCCTAAAACGTTTTTTAGCAGCGTTCTTTTTTTTAGGTATGGGCGTTGAAACAGTAATGTATTCAGCTGCATTGTTTGCCAAACAGCAAATTTTTCCGAATACCGGGAATAAAGAAACAGACGCAGCAAATGGAGGAAAACTCATACTTACTATTTTAATTATTCAAATTGTTGCTATAGGCGGCTCTTATTTATTTTCATTTTTTTCTAAAAAAATAGGCAACCTGAGAGTGTTGTTAGTTGGTGTGCTCATTTGGGCAGGCATTTGTGCATGGGCATATTTCGTTTATACCGAAATCGCATTTTATTGCCTTGCGGGTACCGTTGGACTTGTTATGGGCGGCATACAATCGCTTTCACGCTCCACCTATTCTAAACTAATGCCGCCTACAAAAGATACAGCTTCTTATTTCAGCTTTTATGATGTTTGTGATAAAGTAAGCACCGTTATTGGCATGATAACATTTGGCATGGTAACTGAAGGATTGGGTGGAATGAGAAACGCGGTTTTATTTTTAATGACCTATTTTATTATTTCATTTTTCATCTTTTTATATACATTAATAAAACAACAACCTGAGCTGCAAGTGGCTTAATAACTAATGAAACTTTATTCTATTAATTCCGGGTATTTTAAGTTGGATGGCGGTGCTATGTTTGGCGTAGTGCCAAAAAGTATTTGGACAAAGCTTAATCCTTCTGATGAAAATAATATGTGCAATTGGGCGATGCGTTGTATGCTTATCGAAGACGGAAACCGGTTAATACTTATTGATAACGGAATGGGATATAAGCAGGATGATAAGTTTTTCGGATATTACTTTTTAAACGGAGACGACACTTTGGAAAAATCCCTTGCAAAATATGGCTTTGCAAAAAAAGATATCACCGATGTTTTTTTAACGCATCTTCATTTTGACCATTGTGGTGGCTCAATAGAAAGGGCAGGAGAAAAATTAGTTCCGGCTTTTGCAAACGCAACTTACTGGAGCAATGAAAAACACTGGGAATGGGCCACACATCCTAATGACCGGGAGAAAGCAAGTTTTTTAAAAGAAAATATATTACCTATAAAAGAAAGCGGTCAATTAAAATTTATTGAAACGAATGATGGGATTGAATTTTCGCAAAAAATAAAGATCCGTTTTGTAAGCGGGCATACCGAATCGATGATGTTGCCACAAGTACAATATAAAGAGAAAACCATAATTTACATGGCGGATCTGCTGCCTTCAGTAGCACACATTCCTGTACCTTATATCATGGCTTACGATACCAGGCCATTGGAAACGCTTAAGGAAAAAAAGCAATTAATTACTGAAGCCCAACAAAACGATTATATACTTTTTTTTGAACACGACCCCAACATTGAATGCTGTAATCTTCAGCTAACGGACAGGGGTGTTCGTAGTAAAGAAATATTTAAGCTTGAAGAGATTTAAATGAAAAATATATTATTGGTAACACTGCTGTTAAGTATGGGATTTATCACTTATTTTTTTGTTGAAGAACAAATTAAAGGAGTTGTTCTTTCAAAAGGCGAAAATATTTTCCTTTCAGTTTTATATCTTATTGTTGGAATTTCGGTGTTTCTTTTAATAAGAATAAAAACTGGAGAAAAGAAGAAACAATGAACTGACTTACCTGAAACTAATTAATGATTTAAGCGGGTGCCGTAGGTTTCTATATCCCATCATATCTACCTTAATAGTGCCGACCGAAATAGGGCTTTCGGCTCTTAACAATAAATGGTTTTCATCATCACTCACCCATACATTCATTTTTTCGCCACCCTGGAAAATAGACCCTTTAATTAATAGAGGTTTAAATTTTATAGCCCTGAATTTTCCATACCTGGTTTTAATATTTTCCTTTCCTTCATACTTCAGGTAAAGATGGTAGGTTTCATTATCCAGGAACATATCAAAAGGAATTTTATCTCCGGGCTTGTATTTATTAAAATCAATGTTGCGTGCATAGTAGGTTGCGCTAATAACATCTTGTATGCAGGATCCTATTTTAAATACACCCTTGGTACTGACTGCTGTTCCTGCATTATGGTTAAAGGTTACGTTATCGTAAAATTTAGTTCCGCCTTCATCCACGTTACGAATAAATTTCACCGGCAGCATAGATGCTGTATCAATATATGTTTCATACCTATCCCTTACCCTATAAAAGTTATCAAAAAAAGGATATGATGATCCTGTACCTACACAATGATAAACCGGCTTGCCATTAAATCGCTCCAGGCTCGTAGAAAAAACTGCCTCACCTGCGGCAACGTACATGCCTAACGTAGTATAATACACTTTCATAGTTACAACCTCCCCCGCATTAAAAGCTGTATTCGTTGTGCCGCAAAATTCATCTCCGGCTCTTGTTGTAAATGCAAAAAGTAAAATAAGTATTGTGGTAATTGTTTTCAATCTTAGCTATTGTCTTTAAAAAGTTTTATGCCTAATATTAAAAGGCTTCCCGCAAGTGCAGGGATAAATAAATTGATAAACCAGATGCCAAATGTAGTACCTATTATACCAACGGTATTTGTGCTGTAAAAGCTTAATAGTTCTGTACTGAATTTTCCTCGTATCCCAAGATCTGCGATTGCGAATGAAGGTACAATTGCCAGCACTAAAAAAAGAATACTTATAATCCAAAAGCCATTTATCCATAAAATTGATACATCTAAAACCTGTAGCAGTAATATATATTGAATGACGAAAACAACATAACGAAAGAAAGAAAGATAAAGTAACCTTAACAATAATTTGGCATTAAAATTATCGAGTACGCTTATGTACTGCACATACTTTGCTGCCGCAGGAATTTTTTCAATAAGCTTTATAAGCCATGACAATCTAAAATAAAATAGAACAATAATTACTGCTGCACTTGAAGATAAAAATAATAAGGTCTTTAGCCAAAACACCGGAAGGCCCATAACAGCCGTATGGTTGTCGCCCTGGTAAAAAATAATATATACCAAACCACAACAGCCCATTATTAAAGTAATAATAAGCTGGCTTATACTACCTGCAATAGATAATGATATTGCCCTGATTCGTTTGCCTTCGGGGATATACAATATTCGCCCGCCATATTCTCCTATTCTGTTAGGCATATTTATTGAAAGCGCAACACCACTTAAAACCGATTTGTAAGCGGTAAAAAAACTAACGGGCTTAAGTGTCTTCAAGAGCACCTGCCATTTTTTTGCTTCGAATCCCCAATTGACAAAAACAAGTGAAATAACCAACCAAAATTTCCATGCCTGTATACCAAAAGGCGCTTCCTTAATAAGATGAATAGACTCCCGGAGATCGGGTTGACCTTTTATTTGTTTATACAATGAATAAAAAAGCCATGCACCCAGTAAGGGAGCAATAACATACCTGAATATTATTTTGATATTTTTGCGGGCACGGATCATTTAGCTTTGCACAAGAAAGGTATTCTTTTATGAGGCATTAACAAGTATGGTTGCGAACGCCAAAAATAATCTTCAATTGCATAAAAATTCAAAAATCATTTTAGGTATTGATCCCGGAACTATTTTAATGGGCTATGGTATTATAGAAGTTTCTTCAAAAGGTGTAAACTTAATAATGATGGACGTCTTAAAACTTTCTTCAAAAAAAGATGCATACGAGAGATTACAAACGATACATGAAAAGGTATGTACACTTGTAAAAGAACATACTCCTCATGCACTGGCAATAGAAGCGCCTTTTTTTGGAAAAAATGTTCAAAGTATGCTGAAGCTGGGCAGGGCGCAGGGAGTAGCGATTGCTGCAGCGATGCAATACGGAGTGCCCGTTACAGAATATTCTCCGCGTAAAATAAAACAATCAATTACAGGAAACGGTAATGCTGATAAGTTACAGGTATTGAAGATGCTTCAGCGGTTGTTAAGCTTTGAAGAAAATCCGCGCTATTTTGATGCAACCGATGCCCTTGCAGTTGCTGTCTGTCATCACTTTCAAGGTAATAGTCCCATTGCAGGCACATCTAAAAGACTAAATGGATGGAAAGATTTTTTAGTACAAAATCCAAAAAGAATAAAATAGAACACAAGCCTGCTTATAGGTTTTTTAAAATCTTTTGCTGTGCTGCTTTCAGTTCTTCCTGTGAAAGATGTAATTTTTTTCTTGTAAAATTTAAATCATCAGCATTATTTATAGGAACCAGGTGCATGTGTGCATGAGGTACTTCAAGGCCGACAACACTTATTCCACACCTGTTACAATCAAAAGATTTTTCTATTGCTTTTGCAATGGGCGTTGCAAATTCTAAAATATCTTTAAGGTAATCGCCAGGCATATCAAAAAAGTTATCAATCTCCAGTTTTGGAATAACAAGTGTATGCCCTTTAGCCAAAGGATTAATATCGAGAAATGCAAAGAATTTTTCGTTCTCCGCAATCTTATAACAGGGAATCTCTCCTTTAATTATCTTTGAAAAAACAGTCATACTATTTCTACGCGGTTATATTTTCTATTTTAAATTTTATCATTCCGGCAGGAACTTTTATCTCTGCAGTTTCTCCAACCGCTTTACCAAGTAACCCTTTCCCAATTGGTGAAGCCGCTGAAATTTTTTGCAACTTAAGATCGGCTTCCTTTTCAGATACAATCTGGTAAGTAACTTGTTTTTTTGTCGCAAGATTAGTAAGAGTAACTTTAGTAAGAATTGAAACTTTGCTGGTATCTATGGCATTTTCGTCTACAATTCTTGCCGTAGCAATTATAGTTTCTAATTGTTTTATTTTGGCTTCCAGTATTCCCTGGGCTTCCTTTGCCGCATCGTATTCCGCATTTTCTTTTAAATCGCCTTTTTCACGGGCTTCACCTATAGCCTTTGATGCCGCAGGCCTTTCAACACCTTTCATGTGTTGAAGTTCAGCTTTCATTTGTTCAAATGTCTCGTGAGTTACATAATTAATCTGGCTCATAACCTCATTTTTAAATTAATAGTTTCTTTAGGGTAAATCGAAAAAAAATACAACGCCCCATTATTAGTGAGACGTTGTATAATCACAAATATAAAAAAAAATGAATAATTATTCTAACTCAAGCTTTTTAAGTAAAACTTTTGCCATTTTATAAAAAGCTTCAACACTATATCCTGCAATATGTGGAGTTAAAATTACATTTGGTTGCGCAATAAGAGTGTTTAATTGCTGGTTTTCCTCCTTTGTATAGGTTTCTAGTTTTTCATTTTCAAGCACGTCGAGAGCGGCACCGGCAATCTTTTTATTTTTTAATGCGTTTATCAAAGCATTCGTGTTGGTTACTTTGCCCCTGCATGTCGAAATAAAAAAAGGAGATTTTTCTAATGAATTAAAAAACTTTTCGTTGGCCATGTGATGGGTTTCATCTGTAAGCGGAACATGCATGCTGATCACATCAGCATACCTGCAAATCTGCTCAAAGTTGGCCTCTTTTACATAGCCTGAACTAAAGCCAAAATTATATTTATCGTACGCAAGAACGGTTACTCCAAAAGAAGATAATAATTTTGCAAAGGCCGAACCTGTATTTCCGTAACCTATAATACCAATAGTTCTTTCATTTAATTCCACGCCCCGGTTTGCTTCCCGGTTCCATTTCCTGTCTTTAATTTCCTCGTAGCTTGAGCTTATTTTATTAGTAAGATTGAGCAACATTCCCAATGCATGTTCCGCAACAGCATTGCGGTTACCTTCGGGACTGCTTACACAACGTATTCCTTTTGAAGTAGCATATTCCACATCAATTAATTCCATACCGCTCCCTAATCGCCCAATCCAGTTGAGCCGTGAAGCTTTATCAATAAGAGATTTGTCAATAGGTAAACGTGTAGTTACGATTATACCATCGGCCTGGCTTATGGTTGCACTTAATTCTTCATAACTTATTTTTTCATTATGAAGAACTGAATACCCTTTTTGTTGAAGTGCATCAAGTAAATAATTATGCACCTTGGATGTAATGATTACCTGCTTTTTCAAGATAAATTTATTTTATTCCGCGGCTATCATACTTATTTCAACGTTAACATCTTTAGGTAATCCTTTAACTGCCACTGTTTCCCTGGCAGGGAAATTTAAATTAAAGAATTTACCGTAAACCTCATTGACAGATGTAAACAAGCTCATATCTTTTAAAAAGATGGTTGTTTTTAACACATGTTCAAACTCAAGCCCGGCTTCATTCAAAATTGCCTTTAAATTACTCATTACCTGTTCGGTTTCTTTTTGGATGTTATCAGTAATGAGTTCAGACGTACCCGGTTTTATGGCAACCTGCCCCGAGATAAAAAGCATCCCGTTAGCTTTCACTGCCTGGCTGTAAGGCCCTATAGGATCGGGTGCATGTGATGTATTAATAATTTTCTTGTCCATTTTTATTTTTTAAAAGAGGATAATAAAGTTGCAAAACTTTCCATCAAATAACAAACCTATTTTTGCAAAAAATTAATATGAAGTTGATTGTTGTAGCAAAGGTAGAACAACAGGAAGAAATTCTATTAAAGAATACTAATCGTGATGTGGAAATAATTTTTTCGGGTACTGGCGCAGAGTTAGACGGTAATGAAAATTGTGACGCGGTTTTTTATTTAAACGAGGATGAGATTACCGATATAAATAAGTTTCCTGGCAAACCGGTTTATATTAATTCTGTTATAGAAACCTTAGCAGAAAAGAAGTTGCCGGATAATTTCAGCCGCATAAACGGATGGACGGGATTTCTAAAAAGACCGATGTGGGAAATAGCAACCAACAACAGAAATGTTACCAGCAACCTATTTGAGCAACTTGGGTGGAATGTTGTTTTTGTAAAAGATGAGCCGGGATTAGTTGCTGCACGTGTAATTAGTATGATTGTAAATGAAGCGTTTTTTGCACTTGGAGAAAGCGTTAGTACAAGGGAACAAATCGATCTTGCCATGAAGCTCGGGACAAACTACCCGTATGGTCCGTTTGAATGGGGAGAAAAAATAGGGTTAAACAATATTTACAACTTATTGCAAAAACTATCGGCAACGGATAAACGCTATTCTGTTGCACCTTTTTTGAAAAAAAAATATTTTGAATTGCCTGGTCAATAAAATAAAATGTCTTACATCTTAAATATTCATATTGCCACTGAAACAGCTATCATCAACATAATAAAAGACGGGAAAATTCTCGGAACTTTTACAAATAATGATACGAAGCAACACGCATCTTTTCTTCACACAGCAATCAGGGAACTATTACAAACGCACGAAGTGGATATAAAGAAATTGAGCGCTGTGGGTGTTAGTGCCGGTCCCGGCTCTTACACAGGCATACGCGTTGGGCTTTCCACGGCAAAAGGGTTGTGTTATGCCTTACATATTCCACTTATAACTTTTAATTCTTTAGAGTTGATGGCCCTTTCTGCAATTGTGGCTATCGGGGATGCTGAGGCCCTTTACTGCCCAATGATTGATGCCAGGCGAATGGAAGTTTACGCTGCGCTTTACGATTACAAATTACTGGAAATCGCCCCTCCTTCGGCAATGGTTGTTGATGAAAATTCTTTTGCTGACATACTGCATTCAAAAAAAATATATTTCACAGGCAGCGGTATTGATAAATTTAAAACAATCACAAAAAATATAAATTCTGTTTTTATAAATTGCCGAATTTCAAGTGAATCTTTGTGCTCGGTTTCATGGAAAAAATATTACAAAAAAGAATTTGAAAACATCCCCTATGCCCAACCGTTATATATAAAAGATTTTTATACTATTTTGAAAAGATAAAGGCTGATGCCTGTAAAAGACTTTTATTTTTTTTTATTTAACCTCCTATATATTTTTATTGTCAATATGTATCTTTGTGTAGTTGTGAGTTAAGGTAATATAATTAATAAACTATAATATTATGACCGTTTCCGGCCCCATCCAATATTTAAATGAAAAAGGGCAAGGCGCAGAAAATGAAAACCTTCCTGATATTGATTACCACAATGTTAAAAAGGCAGCCCTGGTTTTAAGGGCATTAAATCATAAGCTTCGGCAACAGGTGATTAAAACCATTCACGAGAATAAAAGGCTTACCGTTACTGAGCTCTATGTAAAGTTGCGCCTTGAACAATCTGTTGCGTCACAGCACCTCGCTATCTTAAGAAAAGCAGGAATTGTAACTGCCAAACGTGATGGTAAATTTATTTTTTATACAATAAATTTTTCCAGAATTGATGCCATTAATCAATTTGTAAAAAGTCTTGTAGGATGATTTTTTAACTTCCACTTCCCACATCCTTTACAATTTGGTTCTCTTTTATTTTTACTTTTGCAAATAATTTTTAATCAAGCTATTTCTTAGAACAAATGGATTGATATATTGATTAAAAATTATTTAAAAAAATATTTATATGTATTTGAAACAAATAAATGCCGACATCAACCCTGAAGGATCAGGCAGCCTTTCGCCATTAAATGTAAATGACTTTAAATCGAAAATGGCGGGCGACAGTTTGGTTCTTGATACAAGATCGGCCGCAGAATTTTCCAATGGCTTTATTCCAGGCTCGATATTTATAGGCCTGGAAGGAAGATTTGCTGAATGGGCCCGAAGCATTTTATCTTATCACCTGCCCATTATTTTGGTTACCGATTTTGGGAAAGAGGAAGAAACCGTTATAAGGCTTGCCAGCAGTGGATTTACCAAGGTTGAAGGCTATCTTAGTGGCGGGTTTGAATCCTGGAAACAAGCTGGTGAAAAAATTGATATTATTATCGATATTGAAGCTGATGAATTTGCTATGGATATTCCTTTCGATGATAATCTTATAATTGTAGATGTTCGTGAAGAAAATGAATTTAATGAAGGCCATGTGAAAGATGCCATCAACCTGCCGTTAACCGATATGACAGATATTGCGCAAATTGCCCAACTGGAAGAAACCCAAAATATTTATCTGCATTCTGCAAGTGGCTATAGAAGCCTGATAGCTGCTTCCGTCTTAAAGAAACAAGGTTATCATAATATTAGAAATGTTGTAGGCGGATGGGTAAAAATTAAAGAGCAAAATGCTATCAAAACTGAAAAAGAAGCAAGAATATTAAATTAAAACCTACATCAATAACAGCTCCAAAAAATTTTTTTTTATTGATTCTTTGGATATAATTTTGAGATCAATTTATGAATCTCCCTAATCTATAGCTGCTCCTCTGCAACAAAAGAATTTAGTCCATTCTTTCTTTTAGAATCCAATTTCAAGTTCCGAAAAATATAGTGCTGTTCCTCTGCAAAAGGCTTGTTCAAATTATTAGAACTTACTGATTTTAGTTACGGGTTGATTAAAAAGTCAATCGAACATTGCTGGCTTTATAGATACAATTTTAGCAACATTTATTTCAGCACTATAAACTCTTATTTATGAAACAAAAATTTCTTTCAACTTTTATGTTGTTCATTATCGGCTTGACCATGCATGGTCAAACTTTACAACTATGGACATGGGATACCTATAGAATTAAATTTAAAGCACCGGATAATCTCGTAGTTCAGAAAAATGATGCAACGGTTTACGAGGCCACCAATAAGGCTATGGCATTGGATATTTATCCGCGTAAAGGAGAAAATCTTACTTATGACGGTATGAAAAATGCTATTATTAAGTGGGCAAATGATTTAGACCTAAGTTACAATACAGAAAATTCTGCAGGCGATACTCAACCTATTTATCTTGAAAATATTAATGGGTATTGGGGTTGTGCTATTGACGGCTCCAAAACTGGTTTCCCTGCAACTGTAATGCTTATAGTAAATCCTGACTATCCCGACCTGAGTTTTTATATCTGGATATCTTATTCGAAGGAATACTATCACGATGCTGTGGCTGTTTTAAAGAGCTTTACGCCAATGTAATTAAGCCAAAGAAAGTTTAAGCGATTTAATATCGACATAATCTGGTGTACAGGTATGAACCGCTCGGAATATATGATATGATTGGAATTTTTTTTTATAATTTAAACCGCCGTAATGACGTGGCGGTTTTTTTGCGTAGGTGTTTATTGTTGTCTAGTACCGAGTTACGTATGATGAATTTAGCAATATATATTTCTGGCATAGTTTTCTCTGGCGTGGGGTAGGATAAGCGACTTTACAGATAACGCATAATAAGGACAAAAAAATAAGTGAATTATGAAAAAATTATTAATAGTCATTGCAATGGCCTCTGCTTTTGGAGCATGCAAAAACGGCTCTTCAGATTTAGAAACTAACAAGGTAATGCTTACTGACACTACTGGCCGGTATAACAATACCACTTCATCAGATACGGCTATAACAACACATAAGGTGACAAAGCCTTATAATCATGAATCGAATGAAAGTAGCAGTAAAACAACAAGTTCATCATCTACGTCGGGAGATAAAACACGCTCAACAACTAGTGAGAAAACTACTACAACCACAACCGCTACAAAGAAAGGCTGGAGTAATAGAGCAAAAGATGCTGTTATAGGTGGAGCGGCCGGCGCAGTTGGGGGCGCCATTATTAGCAAAAAGAAAGGAAAGGGAGCTATAATTGGTGGTATTGCCGGCGCAGCGGGCGGATATATCATCGGTAATGCAAAAGATAAAAAAACAGGCAGATAATTTTTACAGCTTATTTTTAAATTAAATTAACGATGAAATGAAAAATCAGTTAGTAAGAATTTTCCCTGAGTCCGAAGTTTATAAATTTTATTGCTCCATGACAGAATATTTATCATTTTGACTGATATTTAAAACATTTATAATAAAATTCAAACATAAGCGATGAAAAAATTTCTTTTTGCTCCCGCAGTACTCTTAATTGGATTGATATCCTGCAATTCCGGAACGGGGAATGAGAGCTCTTCTTCAGATTCAACAAGTAGTCAGAATGACACCACGACCATGCAGGCTGACTCGTCTCATACTGCAATGAATACTACAACGATGGATGCACTACCGGCTGTTCCCGCCGGAGCGAAGGTTTATTTTAAAAACCTTAAAGATGGTCAAACGGTTTCATCTCCATTAAAAGTAGAAATGGGTGCCACGAATATTTCTGTTGATTCAGCAGGAACAATAAAACAAAACTCAGGGCATTTTCATATTATAATTGATGATGGCGATTCTACAGCCTCTGGAGTTGTTGTGCGTAAAGACAGTACTCACCTCCATTTTGGAAATGCGCAAAAAGAAGCAACTGTTACTTTATCGCCGGGCAAGCACCGCTTAGCACTACAGTTTGCAGATGGAATTCATCGTTCTTATGGAAGTAAATTATCCGAAGCAATTACTTTGAATGTAAAGAAATAAATTTCAAAATAACTCAAGTCAACTCCGGCACAACCGGAGTTTTTTTATTTGATAAAGGGAGCTATGTATAAATTGCGGTCAAGCTTTTTTAGCTCTTTCATATTGAAGGGGCCAGGGTATATCAACATTGAGTTCCCTCGCGGCATGTAACGGGAAATAAGGGTCTCGTAAAAACTGCCGGGCTATCACAATAATGTCGGCCTGGCCTTTAGCAAGAATTTCTTCTGCCTGTTCTGCTGTAGTAATAAGCCCTACAGCACCAGTGAGTATCCCACTTTCTTTTTTAATTTTTTCTGAAAAAGGAACTTGATACAGTGCCCCTAAAGTAATTTTTTGATTGTGCGAATTGCCTCCGGAAGAACAATCTATGAGATCAACTCCTTTAGCTTTTAAAATTAATGCAAGCTCTACAGAGTCCTCTATGTTCCAGCCTCCTTCAATCCATTCAGTGGCAGAGATACGGACAAACAGTGGCAAATCTTTTTTAATTACTTTCCTTACGGCTTCAACAATTTCCACTAATATTTTTATACGATTTTCAAATTGCCCTCCATATTCATCGGAACGTTTGTTACTTAACGGAGATAAAAATTCATTTATTAAATATCCATGCGCCGCATGAATCTCGAAAACTTTGAAACCCGCCTTCAATCCCCTTTCTGCCGCTGCGCTAAAATCATTTATCACTTTGTCAATATCATCTTTATTCATTTCTCGTGGTAATGGTTCACCCGCTTTATAAGCAATTGCGCTGGGCGCCAGGGTTTGCCATGCGCCTTCATCATTTTGTAAAGCTTTGCTGCCTTTCCACGGACTCGAGTGACTTGCTTTTCGTCCTGCATGTGCAAGTTGTATTCCCGGGACCGTGCCGTTTTCTTCGAGAAATTTTGTAATTCGTTTGAGAAATTCTATATGCTCATCTTTCCATATGCCAAGGTCATCGGGCGTAATCCGTCCTTCAGGTGAAACGGCGGCGGCTTCAGTTAAAATAAGACCCGCTCCCCCAACAGCGCGGCTACCTAAATGCACTAAATGCCAGTCATTGGCAAAGCCATCAATGCTGGAATATTCGCACATAGGCGACACTATTATCCTGTTCTTAAGTTCAATGCTCCTGATCTTTATAGGTTCAAAAAGTAATGCCATTATTATCTATTGTTGAAGAATAAAAAATAATATTTAATAGGAGTTATCCATATATTTTTTACTTGTTTTCTTCACTAATTCCATACCATACATATCCCTGTCCAATATAATTAGACAGAACCGTTTGCGCAGTTAATGATACTTTAACGCCCGGATATAATTCTTGTTTTTTAATATCAAGAAAATTCATAGCCTGGCCACAGGCAATAAACTTTGCCCCATTTTTCATCAGGTCTAAAATTAATTGACTGTTTGGATTATCTTTCTTGTATTCGGATTGATAAACCCCATTATTCCGGATTGAAAAAAGAGAAGGCCCATGCACAACTATAACGGGATGAATGTGCGAAATAGGTATGCCGGAAGCCACATGTAAATTAAGTACCCGTGCTATTTCTACAAGGCCGGGATTTAATTTTTCGTGAGTGGAATCTTTAAAATTAAGGGTAAACTCAAACAGCAATTTATACTGGCGTTTGGGGCTTGGAATTTCATCTACACCTTCTACCGGTAATACTCCCGAAAAAGTGCCGGCCTTTATTAAAGGAAAATAAGCCAGGCTTGCAAGCTTTGCCCACTTAACGCTGTCTTTACGGGCGGCCGTTATACTATCATCTACCTTTTTATCGGGCGAATTTTTAACTTCTGTGTTTTGAGAAAATAATGGATTAAGAAAACAGGTACAGCAACAAACTATAAGAAGAAATTTATTCATAATGGGTTTTTTAATAAAGTTGCATTTAATCTATACATTAAAAAAATTTACTTTGATGATAGTTGTAGCCGTAAAAAAATACTTAACAGATACTTACCGGCTATTCAAACTTTTTACGAGTTAAATTTGTTGTTCTAAAAAAATATATATGTCAGAAACAAAAGCCTATGCAGCCAAGAGTGCTGCAACTCCGCTTGAACCGTGGAGCTTAGAAAGAAGAGATACAAAGCCACACGATGTGGCAATAGATATTTTATATTGTGGTGTTTGCCATAGTGATTTACATACTGCAAGAAACGAATGGGGTGGCACTGTTTATCCCGTTGTTCCAGGTCACGAAATTGTTGGCCGTGTTACCAAAGTGGGAGATCATGTAAAAAAATATAAGGTGGGTGATGTTGTGGGAGTTGGTTGTATGGTAGATAGTTGCCGTGAATGTGATAGTTGTAAAGAAGGGCTTGAACAATATTGTTCGGGTGGAATGGTAGGAACCTATAATGGACAAGAAAGAGATGGAAGTGGCGTTACATACGGAGGCTATAGCAAGCACATTATAGTTACAGAAGATTTCGTTTTAAAAGTGTCAGAAAAGTTACCACTGGAAGGAGTGGCGCCACTTCTTTGTGCAGGTATAACTACTTACTCTCCGTTACGACATTGGAAAGTGGGCAAAGGAGATAAGGTTGGTATTTTGGGCCTGGGAGGTCTGGGACACATGGGTGTAAAATTGGCCGTGTCGTTTGGCGCGGAGGTTACTATGCTTAGCCATTCCCCATCAAAAGAGGTGGATGCAAAAAGATTAGGAGCTCACAAATTTCTTTTAACGAGTGATAAGGAACAGGTAAAAAAGGTGAGCAATTATTTTGATTTTATATTAGACACCGTTTCGGCCCCTCATGATTATAATATATATCTCAATATGCTTAATACCAACGGAGTAATGGTTTGTGTTGGTGCACCTTCTGAACCAGCACATTTACCCGCTTTCAACTTGATCATGCAAAGAAGAAGTCTAGCAGGTTCATTGATCGGCGGCATTCCTGAAACACAGGAAATGCTTGATTACTGTGCGGAGCATAACATTACATCCGATGTGGAAGTAATAAATATTAAAGACATCAATGAAAGTTATGAGCGTATGTTGAAGGGCGACGTACGTTACCGGTTTGTAATTGATATGGCAACTTTATAGAATAGAGATTAAAACGCTTTTTCAATTTAAGTTGGTTGAAAATAAAATGTATAAAAAAACCGTCTCAATAATGAGGCGGTTTTTTATATAATTGCGTTTAACCGAAACAGTTATGAAAAGGTTATAAATTCCTTAAGCTGCTGCCAACTTCCCTACAGCCTTTTCGTAATGCTCTGCAACTTTTTTCCAGTTAACAATATTCCAGAAGGCTTTTAAATACTCCGGCCTCCTATTTTGATACTTTAAGTAATAGGCATGTTCCCATACATCGCAGCCCAATATAGGCTTGCATTTGCATTCAGCAATATCCATTAAAGGATTATCCTGGTTGGGAGTTGAACATATAGCAAGCTTGCCATCAAGAACACCCAGCCATGCCCAGCCGCTGCCAAATCTTGTAACCCCTGCTGTGTTGAATTTTTCTTTCATTTCATCGAATGATCCGAAAGCTTCATCAATTGCCGCCGCTAAATTTCCTTCTGGCTTGCCTCCGCCATCGGCAGATAAAATTTCCCAGAAGAAACTATGATTCCAATGACCACCGCCATTGTTTCGAACCGCCGCACTTATTTTTCCTGCATTTGCAAGTAATTCTTCCAACGATTTATTTTCGTTGGGTGTGCCAGCAATTGCTTTATTAAGATTATCAACATAAGCCTGTTGATGCTTGTCGTGATGAATTTGCATGGTCTGTTGATCAATATGTGGCTCCAGTGCATCAAAGCCATACGGAAGAGCCGGTAATGTAAATGCCATAATATATATTTTAAAAAGTGAACAATTATTTATGTAGACAAATTTACTTACTATATGTTGCAAAGCATGAAAGCATTGAAATATTTCCTCAATGCGAAAATAGATTTTAACTGACTAACGCTTTTTTTTGAAAAAATTTTGCATCATCATAACACAATCATCCGCATAAATGTTGCCAACAATTTGTGTTTTTGGATGGAGCTTAACTTTCGCAAGGCCTCCGTGCTTTGGATCCGATGCTCCATACACCAGCCTTCCAATTTTGCTCCAATACAATGCACCACAACACATCGCACACGGTTCAATTGTAACGTATAGGGTTGCTTCCGGTAAGTATTTTGATCCCAGGTAATTAAAAGCAGATGTGAGTGCGATAATTTCAGCATGCGCCGTTGAATCATTAAGTGTTTCAACCTGGTTATAACCGCGGCCGATTATTTTATGTTGCATAACAATAACTGCCCCTATCGGTACTTCATCTGCATCAGCTGCCCGCTGAGCCTCCATCAAAGACTGTTTCATAAAAAACTCATCATCCATATTTATCCTTTCTTTATTATTATTTTGAAAAGATGAAGTTACCTTGAGAAACAAATGTAGCAGTTATGAGTGATTTAAATTTTGCATTTAAAAATCTACGCAGTTTTTATGAAAGCGGCGTAACTCTTTCCTATGAATTAAGGATAAAACAATTAGAAATCTTTAAAGAAGCCATTATAAAATACGATGAAGAAATAAATGCCGCATTATATACCGATCTTAAAAAAAGCAAAGAAGAAACATGGGCTACGGAGACAGGGCTATTGATGGCAGAAATTAAAAATGCCATTAAAAATTTACACAAATGGATGCGTCCAAAAAAAGTTGCTGCAGGATTGGTAACTTTTCCTTCATCTGCAAAAATTTACAGAGATCCATTGGGTGTCGTGTTAATAATTGCTCCATGGAATTATCCTTTACAATTGTTATTACTGCCGTTGGTTGGTGCTATCGCGGGAGGAAATTGTGCAGTATTAAAACCTTCGGAACTTGCGCCTGCAACAGAAAAACTTATTGTAAAAATTATTGAAGAAATCTTTCATGAAAATTATATAAAAGTTATAACCGGTGATGGCGCCGCGGTGGTCCCTGCTATTATAAATCAATTTCGTTTCAATCACATTTTTTATACAGGGAGCACAATAGTTGGTAAAGAAATTTATAAACTCGCCGCAAAAGATTTAGTTCCGGTTACATTGGAACTAGGCGGCAAAAGTCCCTGCATTGTTTATGAAGATGCTGATGTAAAAGTCGCAGCAAAAAGAATTGTTCTTGGTAAATTTTTAAATGCGGGACAAACATGTATCGCGCCGGATTATATTTTGGTACATGAAAAAGTGAAAGAAATTTTATTAAATGAATTAAAAGAGGCAATTCAAAAATTTTATTCTTTCGATCCATCAACCAGCAATGATTTTGGAAAAATAATTAATGAAAGCCGTTTCAATAAATTAGTTAGCTATTTAACGGAACAGAATATATTTTACGGCGGAAAAAATAATAAAGACGCTTTGTATATTGAGCCAACAATTCTTACCAATATTTCGTTAGAGGATGCTGTTATGAATGAAGAAATTTTTGGGCCGGTATTACCGGTATTATCATTTTCTTCCACAGAAGAAGCGATGCAAATGGTTCGGCAAAATGAAAATCCTTTGGCATTTTATTTATTTACCAAAAACAAAAGTACGGAAGATGAATGGACAAAGAAAGTTGCGTTCGGAGGTGGATGTATAAACAATACAGTGTGGCATTTTGCCAACGAACATTTTCCTTTCGGCGGCGTTGGAAACAGCGGTATTGGCGCCTATCATGGCAAAAAAACTTTCAATGTTTTTACACATGCAAAGCCTGTTTTAAAAACTTCTACATCAATAGATCCTTCATTAAAGTATCCGCCATTTAAAGGAAAACTGAAATGGTTTAAAAAATTAATTGGTAACTAAAAATGATAAATTTCTCAACTCGTGAATCTCTACTTTGGGATAAATCAGAAATAATTAACTAATGTCTTTCATAAAAAAGATAATTGCTTCTTCTTATAATTTGCGAATGAAATTTTCCAGGCTTACAGGCCTCGGAATTAAGGTGAGTAAAAATATGTCAAACAAAAATGCTCTTGTAAATTTTTACTCTTTAAAGGCGACTTCAAATAATGGCGAAGAAATTCAATTTGAAAAATATCGCGGCAAGCAAGTTTTATTGGTAAATCTTGCCAGTCAATGCGGTTATACGCCACAATATACAGAGCTTGAACAACTAAATCAACAAAATAAAAATATTATTATTCTAGGTTTTCCGTCCAATAATTTTGGTGCACAGGAGCCCGGAAGTGATGAAGAGATTGCTGAATTCTGTAAAATAAATTATGGCGTAACATTTCAACTCTTTACAAAAAATGATGTAAAGGGGAAAAATAAACAACCCGTTTACCAATGGCTAACTGAGTCAAATAAAAATGGATGGAATCACAAAGAACCGACATGGAATTTTTATAAATATCTGGTTGATGAAAAAGGTAATCTTTCAAGCATATATTCGTCTTCCGTTTCTCCGCTTGATATTACATTGTGATTGGTAAGTTCAGGTTGCACCCTCCTTGGCATTAAAAGCGATTAGCCGTTCGTATAATTCAGTTCGGCTTTAATTAAAATATTTAGGGAAAAAACGGAGTAATTAAGTAGTCCCGACAGGAATCGAACCTGTATCAAAAGTTTAGGAAACTTCTATTCTATCCATTGAACTACGGGACCTGCTTCCGTTTAAAGGATGGCAAAATTAATGGTTTCGTACTGAAATTCCATCGGTGTCTTGATCGATTGTTGGAATTGATGAAGTTTCGGCGATTGCGTGGAATTATTTACCCAGCAATCTTTTTGTGTACCTTAGTAATGTCTTATAACGATGGACCAGTAAGGACTTCATAATAAGGCATAATACTTTCTATGTATAAATTATCTCCTTAAATATAAAGTTATGCGACCAATATGGACAGGTGCTATCGGATTCGGCCTAGTAAATATTCCGGTAAAATTGTATAGCGCCACTCAAAGCAGTAATCTCGATCTTGATATGCTCGATAAAAAAGATCATTCGCATATTAAATACCTGCGTATTAATGAAAAAACCGGTAAAGAAGTTGGCTGGGAAAATATTGTAAAGGGTTACAAGTTAAATGATGAATATGTAATATTGGATGATAAAGATTTTGAAGCAGCCAGCGCAAAAAAAACAAAAACAATTGAAATATCAGATTTTGTAAAGGAAGAGGAAATCAGCAGCCTTTATTATGAGACTCCCTACTATCTGGAACCCGATAAATCCGGAACAAGGCCCTATGAATTATTGCGGGAAGCTTTATTAAAAACAAAAAAAGTAGGCGTTGCCAGTTTTGTAATGAGAAGCAAAGAAAGCCTTGCCATACTAAGACCAGACAAAGATGTAATCGTATTAAACCGTATTAGGTTTGAAGAAGAAATAAGAGACACAAGTGATTTATCGCTCCCAAAAAATACAACCGTAAAGCCTGCCGAGTTAAAAATGGCTATAACACTTATTGACCAACTTACCGGGAAATTTGATATTTCAAAATATAAAGACACATACAACGGCGAGCTTCTTAAATTAATAAAAGCCAAAGCAAGTGGCAAAAAAATTAAAGCTCCGCAAATGAAAATTGTTCATAATAAAACCAAGGACCTGATGGAGCAACTGAAAGCAAGCCTTGATGTAAAACGAAAAAAAGCTTCTTGATATGGCACTTACTCTTTACAAAAAAAAAAGAAATTTTAAAGAAACATCTGAACCCGCAGGTAAGGTAAAAAAATCGGTATCTAAGCTCGCGTTTGTGGTTCAACGTCACAAGGCCAGCCGCCTGCATTATGACTTCAGGCTTGAGCTGGATGGCGTTCTTAAAAGTTGGGCTGTCCCCAAGGGGCCGTCTTTAAATCCAAAAGATAAACGTTTAGCCATGATGGTTGAAGACCATCCTTACGCCTATAAAAATTTTGCAGGAGAAATACCGGAAGGGAATTACGGAGCCGGCATTGTGGAAATATGGGATGAAGGAACCTATAACGATATCGAGAATTCATCAAAAGATGTTGCGGTAAAAAGACTTCGTGCAGGGTTAAAAGCCGGTAATCTGAAATTTCAATTATTTGGTAAGAAACTCAAAGGCGAATTTGCTTTAGTAAAACTAAAAGATAAAGAAGATAATAGCTGGCTGCTAATAAAGCATAATGACGATTATGCGGTGGACAGCGATTATAACAGTGAAGAACAAACGCCAAAAAATTCACCAATAAATAAATGGCTGGATGAAAATAAAAAGCAGCCAGCGAAAAAAAAAAGTTCGTCCAAACTTCCATAATTCCTGATAAAAAATTAACCGACTTTATAAAGCCAATGCTTGCCAAAGAAACCGACAAACCCTTTGATGACAAGGATTGGTTGTTCGAAATAAAATGGGACGGTTACCGTGCAATTGCCGAAAAAAATAAAAATAAAATTTTATTGTATTCCCGCAATGGCCTTAGCTTTCTTTCAACTTATCCAATAGTTGCAGATCAATTATTAAAGATTAACGAAGACGTAGTAGTTGATGGAGAAATTGTGGTTATAAACGATAAAGGGAAGCCAGACTTTCAACTGTTGCAACATTATGCTGAAAACCAGGACCGGCCAATTCAATATTATATTTTCGATTTATTAAAATTAAAAGGGCACGACACAACAGGCCTTTCATTAATTGAAAGGAAAGAATTGCTCCAAAAAATAATTCCTGAAAACGAAGTCATTAGATATTCAGATCATATTCTTGAAAAAGGAAAGTCTTTTTTCAAAGTATCCGAAGAAAAAGATCTCGAAGGGATTATGGCAAAAAAGATGGATTCAAAATATTATCCCGGCAAAAGAACTTCAGACTGGCTTAAAATAAAACATCATAAAACACAAGAAGCTATTATTGCAGGCTATACGCAGCCACTGGGAGCAAGAAAATATTTAGGGGCATTAATTCTTGCAATTAAAGATGGAAAAAGATTTAAATATATCGGCCACACCGGAGGTGGTTTTAATCAAAATTCCTTAAAAGAGATGTTTGAAAAACTTCAACCGTTAGTCCAGGAAAAATCTCCGTTCGATGAAAAAATAAAAACCAATTCGCCCGTTACGTGGGTAAAGCCACAATTAATTTGCGAAGTAAAATTTGCAGAGATTACAGCTGACGGAAAATTAAGACAACCTGTCTTTTTGCATCTAAGGAATGATAAAGATATAAACGAAGTAAACATGGCAAATACAACAGCAATTTCAACAGTAAAAACAAAGCCTTCAACAACTGAAGAGAAAACAGGAAAAGATGATAAAGTTTTTACTTTTGGAAAATCAAAAGTAAAAGCAACACATCTCAGCAAAATTTATTTTCCCGAAGATGGCATTACCAAAGGCGATGTAATTAATTATTATATTTCGATGGCAGATTATATTCTTCCATATTTAAAAGGTCGTCCTGAATCTCTTTTAAGAAATCCAAACGGAATACATGGACAAGGTTTTTTTCAAAAAGATGCTGCGGGAAACGTTCCTTCTTATGTAAATAGTAAAAAGCTTTTTTCCGAATCAACCAATAAAGACATTGATTATATTATTTGCGATAATGAAGCGACATTAACGTACATGAACAATCTCGGATGTATAGAAATTAATCCCTGGCATTCAACAATAAAATCCCTGGACAATCCGGATTATCTTATTATAGACATAGACCCGTCTGAAAAAAATTCTTTTGAACAGGTAATAGAAGCGGCTAATGTAGTTAAACAGGTTTTAGATAAGGCAGGCGCCAGTTCTTTTTGCAAAACTTCGGGCGCTTCCGGCCTTCACGTATATGTTCCCACCGGAAGAAAATATTCTTATGAGCAGGTAAAAGATTTTGCGTATATAATATGCATAATGGCAAGCGAAGAATTAAAAGATTTTACAACCCTTGAGCGCAACCTCCAAAAAAGAGGTAACGATAAAATTTACATGGATTATTTACAAAATCGCAGAGGTCAAACTATTGCTTCTGTTTATAGTTTACGCCCGAAAGTTGGGGCTACTGTTTCAGCTCCGTTATTTTGGAAAGAAGTAAAAGCTGGTTTATCACCACAGCAATTTACCATTCACAATATGCTGGAAGTAGTAAAGAAAAGGGGAGATATATTTACCGGAATCCTGGAAAAGGGAATTGATCTTAACAGTTGTCTTAAAAAACTTGGCGCTTAAATGGAAAGTATTCTTTTAAAAAGATTTTTTCTTTTTGGACGAAAACCAATTTCATCATCCTTATCATTTCTTTTTGAAATAAAATTAGTAATACCATATTGCAATGCAGTACCAAGCGCTTTTTTTAATATTCCCGCAGACTTACCCACTACCAGTTTTCGTGAAAAATATCCTGCGCCCAAGCCCAGGGCTACCTTAAAAAGATTATGCTTCAGCTCAGTAGATTCCTGCACTTCATGCAATGTATGCTTTAATATATTTGCAGGTTTGAGGCTCTCAAGTACTGAATGAAAATCATCTTTTAAATTTTCTTCCAGTAGGAATTTTTTTCTTTCCAATCTTTTTATAGCGGCATTCAAATCGGATACATTCGCTATCTGCTCTAACTTATTTGTTGCTATCTCTTCATTTGTCATTGTAAGAAATTTACCGGCGATTCTTAATCAAGCAGATCCTTAATTAATTTATTACTCACTTTAGTTTTTATTAATTTATCACGCATTGAATATATTACAAGCCCGATGATTAAATAGATTGCACCTACGATAAAAAAACCGTAATACACTTTGCCAACCCATTCGCCTATTAAGAATCCGGCGCCCACAGTAAGGCAAAGCAATACAGCTCCAAATAAAATAATTAAAATAACAATTGTTACAACAGATGACATAAAACCAGATATTTTATTTATGCTTTTCAGCTTAAACAAATTAATTCTCACATCTGCATACTCACTTAACTTCTGGTATAAATCTTCCACGTTTGTAGGCTTACTTTCCATTTTTTATCATTTAGCACCGGGCTCGTAATATTGATAACTGATATAAGAAAAATGAATTAAGAATTCATGGAAGTTCTTACATCACTTTTCATAGCATTCGCCTTATCCTTTGCCTGGTTTACCATGTCCTTTCCTTCAGACGCATATCCAGACAATTTTTGTTTTGCAGAATCATATTTATCTGAAATGGCTTCTGCATATTCATTGTATTTATCCTTCACAGAACCAGCAAGATCCGAACCCTTTTCTGCAATCTTTCTCCTGGTTTCCGTGCCTTTATCAGGGGCAAATAATATTCCTAATACTACGCCTGCTGCGGCACCTGCCAAAACGCTTGCTAATACTTTTCCTGATCCCATAGTTGTAAGTTTTAAAATTTATAAAATTTATTTTCGAATAATAGATACAAAATATATTGCCAATAAAACTCAAGTGATGCAAAGGTAGCTATAATATACTCAGGCTAAGGGTTTCATAAAAATACAGGCAACTCAAAAATATAATTTAAACACTTGGATTTGAGTAAATTTTTTCCCATAATGAGAAAGGATTTTAAACTTATGGCCAATTATTTTACAAAGATAACAAATGAAATTATTTATTTATACCTACTTACACTCAATAAGATTCTGGCATAATATTTTAAGGATTGTATAAATTAAATAACCATGAAAAATATTTAAAATGAATAATTCACAAACCGAAGAAAGAACGATGTCAACAACTAATGACTCATCAATGCTGCAGGAATTTTTTATTGATGAGCTGAAAGATATTTATTGGGCTGAAAAGCATCTCGTAAAGGTTTTACCTAAAATGCAAAAAGCGGCCACTACCCAGGAACTAAAGGATGCAATAAATGAACACCTTATAGTGACAAAAACACACGTTTCAAGACTTGAAGATGTTTTCGGTTTATTGAATAGAACCCCGCAGGCAAAGAAATGCCACGCGATGGCTGGTATAACAAAGGAAGGAGATGATACAGTTGATGAAACCGATGAAGGTTCCATTACTAGGGACGTGGGAATTATACTTGTAGCGCAAAAAGTTGAACATTATGAAATAGCTACTTATGGAGGACTCACTCAACTTGCAAAAACACTAAGCCTTGACGAGGTGGCTGAGATTTTATTCAAAACTTTAGAGGAAGAAAAGCAAACAGACGAAAAGCTAACACAAATTGCCGAAAAAAACATCAATGTAGAAGCCGCCCAGGAAGTTTTATAATTTAATATGTGACCGTTGTATTGAAAGATTTACAAGTAAAAAACATTATTAAAATTATGAGCCAGATAATAGTCTGGCTTTTTTTAGAAGTGAAGTAACATTCATAAAAGAATAAAGAACAGTTGCTTTTTCACAAAATAAAATAGACAAAATATGAACAAATTTAATCTTCGGACAGTCCTTCTCCCACTACTTTTTATGGCCCTTACCTTGAGCAGCTGCCAGGCAATTGCCGGTATTTTTAAAGCCGGTGTATGGTTTGGCGTTATAGGCGTAATTGTAATTGTCGTTATTATTTTTTGGCTTATAATTAAGGCAGGAAAAAAATGATGATCACGTTTAGAATAGTGCTGTAATTTTTTATTAGAAATATAAAGCGTTTTATGTCATTAAATTGCTTTTTATTATCAATGCTCTTATATTTATAATTAGCATAACAAATATTTAGTAGCATACTGAGTATTTTTAAATGTATTTAGCTAATAACCCCCGTACATAGCATGATTAAAAATTTAGTTGATAAAATTGCTGATCATACACGATGGGGTTATCTTACTGCATTTATAATTTTATTAATTTCTTACATAGTTTCTTTTGTTTCTGCACAACACTTAATGAAACAATCAGCTTTGGTTAATCATTCAAATGAGGTTATTCATAGCGTTGAAAATGTTGTTGGGTATGTTACCCGCGGCGAATCTGCTGTACGTGGTTATATAATTACACAAAATAAAGATCTTCTTATAAGATATTACAAAAGCCGTAATAATGCTGACTCTGCGCTTAAAAAAGTAAAAGCACTTACTATAGATAATCCTGTTCAACAAAAGAATATGGATTCGCTTAATGTGCTGATAAATGATAAGTTTTTATGGATGGACAGTACTCTTTCTATATTTGATAATACCCATTCAATAACAAGTGAAATTTTAAATAAGAGAACCGAGGGAACAAATAAAATGCAGAAAGTAGAGCTTTTTACCAAGCAGATTCAACGCGAAGAAAAAAATCTATTTTATAAAAGAAATAACCAGTTAGCAAAGTATTCTGATTTAATAAAAGGGTTTACAATTATTTCGCTTATAGTTGCTATTCTCTTAACTATTTATTCCATCATTACTTTTAATAAAGAAAACAAAGCAAAGCTGGAGGCCAGCGAAAAAGCTGCAGCTTATCATAAACAATTGGAATTGAGAATAGAGGAACTTGCTGCCTTGAATATAGAATTGATTGAATTGAGAAATATTGAAAAGTTTGCCGCTACCGGTAGAATATCGCGAACGATAGCTCATGAAGTAAGAAACCCATTGACTAATATCAATCTGGCAACCGAACAGTTACAAAACGAAGTACCTGCAAACGATGATGTAAACTTATTGCTCCAAATGATCTCGAGAAATTCAAACAGGATAAACCAATTAATAAATGATTTATTGGATTCAACAAAAACATCCGAATTGCAGTACACAAAAACTTCAATAAATACTGTGCTTAATGAAAGTCTCGAATTAGCAACTGACCGCATTGGCCTGAAGCATATAAAGGTTATCAAAAATTTTGACAAAGACATCTGCCCGGTTTTTATTGACCCGGAAAAAATAAAGATTGCGTTCTTAAATATTATTGTAAATGCAATAGAGGCAATGGATGATTATGGAACACTTTCTCTTTTTACGGAAAGCAAAAGTCAATTTTGCAATGTGAAAATAAGTGATACAGGAAGAGGCCTTTCCAAAGAGGACCTGGCCCGTTTATTTGAGCCCTATTTCACTACAAAAGAAAAAGGTAAAGGGCTTGGCCTTACAAACACCCAAAACATTATCCTGGCACATGATGCACATATAAATGTAGAAAGTGAACCAGGCAACGGAACCTCGTTTACTATTTCTTTTGCTTTTGCATAAAAAAGTGCCGGCCTGCGAAATGTAAGTAGTCCTAATATCAATCTTTGATTTGCCTTTTAGATCGTGATATTTTCTTTATTGATATTTTTTCAAGCTTCTTATACAGCTTAGATTTTTTTGAATAAGTTGTTTCATCTCCCATTAATAATCCCCAGGGTTTTAACTCCTCTACTTCGTCGCATACAATTTTGGTGAATGCAATGACAGGTATTGAAAGAAAAAGTCCCGAGATACCGGTTAATGCTCCGCCAATTACCACACCGAGAATCGAAACTAAAGCGTTTACCCGTAAACGTGAGGCAACTATTCTCGGCATTAAAAAATTTACATCTACAATATGTATACTATAAAATATGACTATAATCCAAACAATATTACCTGTGCTATCCGTTGTTGTTAGCGACACCAATACCGTAAAAAGTGTAGCAGTAAACATTCCTACATAGGGTATAAGATTTAATACCGCCGCAAATACGCCAAAAAAGATTGCGTATTTAATACCGATTAATACAAGGCCCGTAGAATTTGCAGTTGCCACTATGGCCATTTCTATTAAAAGGCCGGTCATGTAACTCCTGATCATGAGTTTGGTTTGGGAAAGAACATTTCTTATACCTGGAGCATGTTGTTGTTTAAAAATAGAAAACAAAAAATTCCTGATGTGATCCTTATAAAACAATAAAAGGAAAGTGTATATAGGCATCAATATCACCAACATAATAGCCTCTGTAATTGAAAAGAAAGTATGACTTATGTAGCCGGTTCCCGTCTCTTTTAATTTATCAGCTTGTTCGTTTAAATATTCATTCTGTTCCTGGAATGAAATGTGGAACTTTTCTTTTACCCAGTTTTGTAAAGTTATAAAGTGATCATTGAGGTGTTGTTTTATGGAGGGAATATCCTGCATAAAATTTGCAATCTGGCTGCTGAGAAAATAGATAACACCCACGATAAAGCCAATGGCCAGAATAATAGAAAAAGCAATGGATAAAACTCTTGGAATTTTGTGTGCCTGGAAAAAATTTACAACCGGTAGTAAGAATACAGCCAGGAGGCAGGCAAAAGCAAAAGGAATTAAAATATTTTGCGCAACGTTAATAAAATAGCAAATAAAAAATATTACCAGGAATTTAAAACCCAGTTTCACATAAAAAGGCGATTGATTATTTATAATCATAAAGAAAAGTAAAAACCCTCACGCAGAATGCCAAATGAGGGTTTGCTTTTTTTTAGAAAAAAAATCAAAGACTTTCAATCCATCGAATAAGGTCTTCTTTTGTTTTTCCCAATTTCTGTTGAAGCCTTCCTACAAATTCATCATCTTTTCCCTCTTCACGTTTTAAATCGTCATCACTAAGATCGGCATAGGCTTTTTTTATCTTGCCTTTTGTTTCATTCCAGTCACCTTTTAATTTCAATTTCCAGCTTTCCATAAAAATTTATTTTTTAAATGAAAAAATCAGGCGCCTCTTATAACTCTCAAAAGAATTGCAATAATTGCAATAACTAATAAGATGTGTATTAAGCCACCCCCAAACGGCGTCACAAATGCGCCGAAAATCCATACGATTATTAAGATAACCGCGATTACATATAATAAGTTTCCCATTGTAAAAAAAATTTAGGTTAAAAATAAAATTGATACATCTTGAGATTATACAAAAGTTTGCCAAAAAAAGTTTTTTGCCGAAAGTGGCTATTTTACTGGTAGATAGATCGTTTATGATTTACACTTGAAATAAATTACCCGCCGCTGAATGGGGAAATAGCTCTACGAAACAGGAAAGAAAACCAATTTTTTTCCCCCTTAAATTTTTTACTCTTAATTGTTTTTTTGATTTTGTTAGAGTTATAAATCTGTTTTATATCTTAAACAGCTTAACTTTAATTTTATAACCTGTAAACGCTTTCATTAAATATGCGGAGAAGATTACATAAAATTTCTTCATACATGAAAGAGGTATTTAAGGAATTTTCTGCCGACGACATTTTAAAATACAGCGCCTCTCTTGCTTACTATACCGTGTTTTCCATTGCACCACTTCTTGTTATAATTTCTACTTTATCGGGTATTTTTTTTGGAAAGGAAGCTGTAAACGGAGAAGTATATAATCAATTGAAAGAGCTTATTGGAAGTGCGGCCGCAATACAAATACAGGATATTATTAAAAATATTCATCTTAGCAGGAACAATTTTTTTGCAAGCACGGTAAGTATAATCGTGTTATTAATAGGCGCAACGAGCATTTTCGGCGAGGTCCAGGATTCTTTGAATAAAATATGGGGACTAAGGGTAAAGAAAAAAAAAATATGGTGGAAGCTTATTTTAACACGGCTTTTATCGTTCTCTCTTATTTTAAGCATTGGTTTTATTATGAGTGTTTCGCTTATTTTAAATGCGCTGGTTTCAGCTTTTGGAAATTTTTTAAGCCGGTATATTCATCATTTTAGTGTTTATTTCATTCAAACTTCCGAATCTATTCTTTCCTTTATAGTAGCTTCGTTTTTATTTTCCCTGATGTTTAAAATACTTCCCGATGCCAAAATAAGATGGAAAGATGTATTGTTTGGAGGTTTTATAACCGCTATATTTTTTACATTCGGCAAATTGGCAATAGGATATTACTTAGGAAAAAGTAACCTTACGACTTTGTATGGAGCCGCAGGCTCTATTATTATAATTATGGTGTGGGTATATTATAGTTCAATTATTTTATACCTTGGTGCTGAGTTTACAAAAGTTCACGCAAATTTGTACGGAAAAAAGATCCAACCCAATGAATATGCCGAATGGATAATGGTTGAGCAAAAACATGTCTTAAGCCCTCATCTAAAAAACAAAGATTTGAGTTAACTTTGCCATCTCTTAAGTTTTAAAACTTTTATGAAGAAAAAAATTCTAATTATTGACGATGATCTGGACATGTGCTCCTTATTAAGCCGGTTCCTTAATAAAAAAGGATACGAGGCTGAAGTAGCGCTTAATGGAGTAAAAGGTCTTGCAAGATTTAATGAAGAACATTTCGATATTGTTCTTTGCGATTTCAGGCTTGGAGACCGAAACGGAAAAGAAGTTCTTCTTAAAATAAAAGAAATAAAACCAGACACTATCGTTATTATAATAACAGGGTATTCTGATATTAAAACAGCGGTAGATGTTATAAAAATGGGAGCCTTTGATTATATCACAAAACCACTTATTCCGGATGAGGTAATTAATGTAATCGAAAAGGCCATAGCCGCGCCTTCCGCTGAACACATTACACCATCACTCAACGCCAAAACTGTAAAAACTAAAAGGCAATATGTAATATCTGCTAATAAAGAATTTTTAATTGGCCAGGATGGTGAAACTGCCAGGGTATACTCCCAAATTGAAATAGTAGCTGCTACAAACTACAGCATTATATTATATGGGGAGAGTGGAACAGGTAAAGAAGTTATTGCCAAAACAATTCATGAAACAAGCAATAGGAGAAACAAGCCGTTCGTTGCAATGGATTGTGGAACGCTTTCAAAAGAACTTGCCGGCAGCGAACTTTTTGGACATGTGAAAGGCGCATTCACCGGCGCGGTTACCGATAAAGAAGGCCATTTTGAAATTGCAAATGGTGGCACCTTATTTCTCGATGAAGTTGCCAATCTTTCTCCCGAAGTTCAAGCAGCATTGTTACGCGTCATCCAGGAGCGAAAATTTAAGAGAGTGGGCAGCACTAAAGAAATAGATGTTGACGTAAGAATTATTGTTGCTTCAAACGAGAACCTGCAGGAAGCTTATAAAAAAGGAAAATTCAGGGAAGATTTATATCATCGCTTTAATGAATTTTCTATTAACCTTCCACCCCTTCGTGAAAGAAAAGTTGATATTCCCTTATTTGCTGATTTTTTCCTGGACAAAACAAATCTCGAACTCAACAAAAATATTGAGGGGTATGAAGATGATGTAATGGAAATGTTTATTAATTATCCATGGCCGGGGAATCTCCGTGAGTTTAGGAACGTTGTGCGCCGGGCAGTATTGCTTACTCCTTCGGGTAAAATAAATTCTAAAGTATTGCCTTGGGAAATTACTAATTCACTAGTTCAATTACCGGCCGGTAACACCAGTATAAAATTAGATTCGAAAGAAGAGCTTCCTTTAAAAGACCTTGATTTAAAAGATGCCGCTGCGAAAGCAGAGTACGATACTATAATGAACGTACTTAAAGAAGTTAATTTTAATAAAACAAAGGCGGCTGAAATTTTAAAGATCGACCGTAAGACTCTTTATAATAAAATTAAAATTTACCAATCACTGTAATTAAAGGTTATAGGTTGAAAATGGTAAATTAAGCGTTTCGTTTTCATGCCATTAGATGCCGTTTATGAATTCTTTGAGTTCATGGCTTTACCACCCTTATAAACCAGGTATGGAATTTGTCTGACACTTATAAATTAATCAAGACAAATTTGTTACTATGGCAACGCCCAAAAATGAAATGACTACTGTAACCTCAGTGTTAGAAAAACTTCGCATTAAGAAACACGACCAGGAATTTAGGATGACTCCAGAAGGATTTACTCCTGGGAACAATAAATATTACCAACCCGAAGATTTAAAAATTATACGAACTTACCGGTTTGAAGGAGAATCAGATCCTTCAGATTCTTCTGTTATTTATGTAATAGAAGCCAATGACGGCCTTATTGGATATAGCATTGATGCTTACGGAGTGTACAGCGATCATGGCGACGACGGTTATGACGACTTTATAAGAAAAGTACCTGTAGAAGAAAGAGAGGAACAGCAAATTTTCCAGGATTAGGATGGAAACCCGAATGGTAAAATCATTCGTAAATTCTTCTAATCGCTTCTTTATATTTTTCCATAATCACTTTTCTTTTGAGACTCAATTTGGGAGTCATTTCGCCGGTATCAACACTCCATTCATGTGCTAATAATTCAAACTTTTTTATTTGCTCTACATGGTTGAATTGCCTGTTGTAGTTTTCTACTTCAGTTTTATATAATTCTTTCACTTGCTCATTTTGCAGCAATTTTTCATTATCGGTATATGTAATATTTTTATTTTTTGCCCATTCTTTAAGGTTATTAAAAGCGGGTATTATCAAAGCGCCCACATATTTTTCGCCTTCTCCAGTTACCATAATATTTTCAACATAAGGGCACTCTTTCATTTTAAGTTCAATAGCCACCGGCGCAACATATTTACCACCGCTGGTTTTAAACATTTCTTTTTTTCGATCAGTTATTTTTAAGAATCGATTGTTAATTAACATCCCGATGTCTCCTGTTTTAAACCAACCATCTTCCATTGATTCTGCCGTAAGATCGGGCCGCTTATAATAACCCATCATTACGTTGGGGCCTTTACATAATATTTCTCCATCGACAGCAATTTTTACTTCCACATTTTTTATTAATGGTCCCACAGTTCCAAACATTCTACCTTCTTCCTGGAACCGGTTTACGCTTATAACGGGCGACGTCTCTGTAAGTCCATAGCCTTCCATTATCGGAATTTTAGCAGCAGTAAAAATTCGTATAAGTCTCACCTGGCAGGCGGCACCGCCGCTTACAATACATATTAATTCATTTCCCAACGCTTCTCGCCATTTAGAGAAAATTAATTTATTGGCAATGGAAAGCTGCAACTTATAAATGACGCCTTTGTTTTTGTTGATCTCAAATTTCTCTGCAAGACTATGTGCCCAAAAAAATAGTTTTCTTTTAATGCCCGATAGTTCTTCTCCCTTTTGCATAATTCTCTCATAAACCTTTTCTAATAATCTCGGGACGGTTGTAAACAAATTCGGTGTCACTTCTTTTAAATTGTCGCCAATAGTTTCCATACTTTCTGCAAAAAAAATAGACGTGCCTTTAAATAAATACAGGTAGCTAACCATTCGCTCAAAAATATGATTGAGTGGTAAAAAGCTGAGCGCCCGTAAATGATCGCCTGGCGGAAAACAAGGCATGCTATCTAAAACATTGCTTAAAATATTTTTGTGCGACAACATTACGCCTTTTGGCTTTCCTGTTGTTCCTGAAGTATAGATGATGGTAGCGAGGTCTTCATATTTTATTTTCTCTGAAATCGACTTAACTTCTTGCAAATAAGTTTCTTCGGCAGTTAAAATTTCTTCCCAATATTTTACATTACTTGTTTTTTCAAAAGAAAAAATTCGTTGTAAGCCTGGAAGATTTGCTTTTATATTATTTACTTTTTCCGCAAGGGCAGCATCATTAACAAAAATAATTTCTACCGCTGCATCTTTTAAAATGAATTCAAGTTCCAGTTCGTTTATCGTAGGATATACCGGTGTAAGCACCGCACCAATTTGTTGAACAGCCAGGTCAAGCATCAACCACTCGGGCCTGTTTTTTGAAATAACTGCAATTTTATCTCTTCCTTCAGGCGTGTTATCTTTTTTCCCGAAACCTATTTTTAATAAACCGGCGCTTAGTTTATTTACAATGTTTGCAACTTCTTGTACCGAATATTCTTTCCACGAACCATTTTCTTTAACGGCCATCATAGTATAATCGGGCCCTTTTTGTAATTGACATTCAATACAATCAAACAATCGTGTAGGTTCAGTCATAACATTAAAAAATTATAAAACAGGAAATTTTTTCCTTAGATTTTTTATTGAAAGCGATCGAATTCTAAATTAAGCAATTAAGAGAAATAATTGCGGAGAAGAATTATTCGCGTTAAAGCCGATGAAGTTTTTTAGTGATAATATTGCCCTTCAGGTATTTTAAAAATTCTTCCCTGTTGAAATTTATTAAAAGCGGCATATTCTTCTGCGTGCGTGCTTATCCATGTTTGATAGCTGGAAAGATTTTGAGCTGCCCCAAAGATCCATTGATTATAGGCAGGAAATAATCCTTCTTCTAAAAGTTGCTCGTGCTTATCGAAAAGAGTAAACGGAAATTTTTTTGCATAAGATTGATTCCAGTCCAGGATAAATCTTGTTCTTACCATAGTAAGAGTTTCTGCATTCAGGCCATTTATTACAACACTGTTTTGCTTATTCATTGTTGTTAAAAATGCAATTTCGAATTTGTTTTTGTCTTTAATATTTAAAAGTAAATCCGGATCTGCAAAAAGCTTTTTATACCCGCTTAATAAAATATTTTTTATTTCAGCGGTTCGTGCGGTAAAAGATTCAATGTTTATAAATATTTCTCCGTAAATTATGCTCCATATTTTATCGGGCGAAAGAAAATAGTATTTACTTGCATTGTAATAATTACTTCCGTAGGACGGATCTTGCTGAATTCCTTTCTCCCATAGTTTTATTGCATTATAATCCTGTTTACTCCAAAGCATCTCACCATAGTCGTTATATAATTGGCCGCTGTGAGGGTAATTTTTTATACCGGCTTTATATAATTTTTCCGCGTCTTTATCTTGCCCTAAAGCCCGGTAAATAGTACCACCTATCTGGTAAGTTTGATCGTCCGCATTATCTTTTTCAAGTAGCGGTGTTATAGTCGCCAGCGCTTTCTTATTTTCTTTTTGCAGGTAATAATCGAATGCCAGGTCTTTCGCAATCTCGATATTATTTGGGGCCTGCGCCAAAGCTCTTGTTAAAATTAAAGAGGCATTGGCATAATCACCCTGGCGCATAAACGCTTTTGCATTTTCGTGGAGTTTTTCAATATCATCTGACTGGGCGAAGACAAATACACACAAAAAGAGAAAAGAGGAAAACAGCAGGATTTTTTTCATTCAATAAAGATAAAAAATAGTTTTACGAGTAAGCTGTGCCCGGGAGAAATTATGATTATACTAAGAATAAATTTTTTAAGCAATTAAATGCGTAAACAAGCCATCTCGTAATTTGGGCTCGAACCAGGTGCTCTTTGGAGGCATTACATTCCCGCTGTCTGCAATATCAAATAATTGCTGAATGCTTACCGGGTAAAGACTGAAAGCAACTTTCATTTCTTTACTGTTAACCCGCTCTTCCAGTCCTTTCAAGCCTCTAATGCCACCAACAAAATCTATTCTTTTATCTGTACGTTGGTCTTTGATTCCTAAAACCGGTTCAAGTAAATTATTTTGTAAAATAGTTATATCAAGTATCCCAATTGGGTCGGTTGAGAAAGTACCGTCCAATGCAGTAAGCTTATACCATTTACCATCAAGGTACATTCCGAAATTATGTGGTTCCGTGGGAGCATAAGCCTCCTTTTCTTTTTCAACAGAAAAAGTTTTATTAATGCGGTCAAAAAATTCTTCCTGCGATAAATCATTAAGGTCCTTGATTACCCTGTTGTAATCCATAATATGCAATTGCGCCGCAGGAAATAACGTAGTAAGGAAATAAGCTGCTTCCGTAGAATCCGCCAATTGATACCTCACCTTAGCGGCTGACGCAGCACGGTGATGCCCGTCTGCAATATAGGTGCAGGGAACTTTGGTTTTAAAAATCTCAGTGATCCTGGCTATCATGTTTTCATCGCTTATAACCCACACCGTATGTTGAACAGCATCATCTGAAGTAAAATTATAAACCGGGCTTTTTTCAGTTTTCCATTTTTCAATAATTTCATTTAATTCATCCACATCTCTGAAAGCAAGAAATACATTGCCGGTTTGAGCGCCTGTGGCTTTTATATGTGCTATCCGGTCATCTTCCTTTTCGGGCCTCGTAAATTCGTGCTTTTTAATCAGGCCATTTTCATAATCATCTACCGAGCTGCAACATACAAGACCGGTCTGGCTTTTATTATTCATTATCAATTGATAAATATAATAACAAGGCTTGCTCTCTCTGAAAAGCACAGGCCGGCTTATAAAGGCATCCAGGTTTTCTTTTGCTTTGGAATATACCGCAGCACTGTGGATATCAATATTTGCAGGAAGATCAATTTCGCTTTTAGTAATGTGCAAAAAAGAAAACGGATTTCCTTCGGCTTCAATTTTAGCCTCTTTGCTGCTCAATACATCATAAGGTTTTGACGCTACCTGCCTGGCATATTGTGCCTCTGGCCTGAGCGCTTTAAAAGGAGAAATTGAAATCATTTTGTATTAATTGTAACTGAAATCATCAATATTTGCAAGGGGTGCAAATATATACAATCAAAGATGATTTCAGATGACAGCTGTTAATTTTAGATTTTTTGCTGAAATAGGCGTTGATTAATAATTCTTTTCAAACTCCTTCATTACCTCTATAAGATAGTTAACACTGCTTAACGGAAGGGCATTATAAAGAGATGCCCTGAAGCCACCAACGGAACGATGCCCTTTGATTCCGTAAATACCATGTTGCTCGGCTACGTCAAGAAACTGCTTTTCAAGTGAGGGATCTTTCATTACAAAACAAACATTCATTTTGCTTCTGTCTTCTTTTACTGCAGTAGTTTGAAACAGGGTGCTGTTGTCAATTGCACTGTAAAGCATTTCAGCCTTCTGGTTATTTATTTTTTCAATTGCGTCTATGCCTCCCTGTTGCTTCAGCCATTGTAGGGTAAGCAAAGAAACATATACTGCAAATACAGGAGGTGTATTGAGCATACTTCCTTCCTTTATATGATTGCGGTAATCCATTATTGTTGGTAATGCACGATCTACCTTACCGAGAATATTCTTATCTACTACTACAAGATTTACACCGGCAGGCCCCATATTTTTTTGCGCTCCCGCAAATATTAATGCGAATGAATTAAAATCTCTTTGCCTGCTAAAAATATCGCTGCACATATCTGCAACCAATGGCACATCTACTTTCGGAATGCTTTGCCATTGTGTTCCATAAATAGTATTGTTGGTGGTAATATGAAAATATTTTGAATCGCCCGGAACTGTAAAATCCTTAGGAATGAAATTATAGTTTGCTTCTTTGGAACTGCAGACCACCTTTACATTTCCGTAAAGCTTTGCCTCTTTAAGCGCTTTGCTGCTCCATACGCCGGTATCAGCATAAGCAGCAGTTTCATTCTCATTAAGAAGATTCATAGGTACCTGCATAAATTGAGTGGAAGCGCCGCCATGCAAAAACAAAACTTCATGGTCAGCATCAAGATTCATCAGCTCTTTTACCAATGATCTTGCTTCATCCATTATAGCCTGGAACTCTTTAGTGCGATGTCCCAATTCAAGAATTGATAGCCCGGTATTATTATAATTTAACACAGCTTTCGATGCCTGCTCAAAAACACTTCTTGGAAGCACAGATGGCCCGGCGTTGAAATTGTGCATTACTTTTTTTTCTTTTAAAACATCCTCCATAACTACTGTCATTAATTAAAAAATTAGGTTGCGAATTTACAAAATAATGTACGATGCGTGATGTAAGATGTAAAAATGTATAGCGATTGCCCATTGCATATTGTTATTTGTCCATTATTCTTCCCTACCCGTAATTTTTCCGCTTTGCCACTTTTCATTAAGCTCCTCAAAATCTTTCAGGTCATTTGCCAAAAAGGTTTGCTTTGCAAGCGCTGAAAGATCGGGCTGGCCTGCATTTACCCAGGCTGTATACCAAAAAGACGCTATTGCAAATATGGCCTGCCTCATCCGGCGTTCTACCATACCATTCATTTTTTTGTTGTAAGCTATTGTATAATCGGAAGAGTATTGGCGAATTAAAATATTATTTCTTTTCTCAAAAGAATATTTTTTATCGCCAGGAAATTGACGTGATAATTCTTTTTCAATTACTAAAGCTGAATCCGCTTCCCTTCCGCTTTCTAATACTCTGTCCCAAATAAAAGCTCCGGGATTTTTTATGTAGGCAGCTTTCCCAATAAAAAAATCGAATTGTTTATCGGCTAATAATTCAGGGATCCTGCTTTCCCAAAATGCATGAATACCGATTTGATTTGTAAGCTGCCCGTTATGGTTACTGCTCGCATGCAAAGGCACATGTACATCGGCAATGTAATGGCCAATCTCAGCGCTATTCTTCATTATGGAAGAGAAGTTTTTTTCTTTAAAAGCCTTCGTTAATCTTGTAAGCATTATTTGAATATGCCAGGGAACAATACCGTTTGCGATGATCGTATCTTCACTAAATTTTGCGGCAGCATCTTTATAATTATGTGGTAACGCTGTATAAGGATATTTTCCATAATGATCAATATCTATAAAATGGCGCGGCCCTTCTGCTGCTATCGCATACCTTCTCTTGTCAGGATCAACTGCATGTTCCGTTAGAAATTCTATATTGGGTTTGTACAAAATCATCATTTGAGGAGGCAGTAAGAAAACAGCGAGATAATTTATCTTTTTATGTGCATAAAATCCCCAGCAATAACTTTTAGTTGTTATAGCAAAGAGAGAAATAATCAGCAGAATTTTTTTCAACATAAATTTTTACTCATGAAACATCAGGCACTTAGTTCGTCACCGGGCGATTCGCTTCCGGTTTCAGTTACACCGCCGCTTACGGCAAATTTCATAGATTGGGTAGCACTGATGTTGGTTATCGGTTTTACTCTTTCTTTAGGAACAATGTATACATTGCCAGCTACGGAATAGGCCATGGGCAAATAAACAGCAACATAGTTTTCCATCCCAAAGCCACTCATGTCTTCCTGGGTAATAAACCCCACCCGCCAAACATCAGTATCATCAACATTTGCTAAAACACTATTAGTGAACTTTTTTTTGTTGCCGGCAAATGCTTCAAAAAAATCTCTTACAAAAGAATAAAAAAGCTTGATTCCCGGAGTTCTTTCCAGCAACTTATCCATAACAGATAGAATGCGGCCCATTACAAAAAAAGAACTTAAGTAACCTATTGTAATAATAAATCCGATAATAATTACAAAACCAATACCCGGAATATTTATAGCTGGCCTGAGAATATTATCGATTTTATCGAAAATTTCGTATATAAAATAGATAGTAATTGAAACAGGGCCCAGAATAAGTAATCCCTGTAAAAAGTATTGAATTAATCTCTGGTAACGTACTGATTGGGGCATAGAATAAAAAATTAAAAATAAAGGTAAGTTTTGTACCGCTCATCCCGAAAATTCCCAACTTAATAAAAAATAAATGTCGGAAACTTTGGCAACTAAAATAGTTTCCATAGTTTTGCGCCCCATGGAAATAAAAGAAAGAATAAAGCAAAAAGCTGATGAACTTTTTCGGAGGTATGGAATAAAGTCGGTGACTATGGACGAAATAGCCAACCAGCTTGGCGTGTCAAAAAAAACAATATATCATTCTTTTTCCGACAAAAATGAATTGGTGGATGATGTGATTGTAGATATGCTTCAATTTAATAAGGAATGTTGCCAAAGCTACAAGGCAAAATCCCAGAATGCCATACACGAAGTTTTTCTTGCTATGGATATGTTGCAGGTAATTTTTGATAACATGAATCCTTCGATACTTTTTGATATTGAAAGAAATTATCCTGCTACTTATAAAAAATTTAAGGAGTATAAATATAAATACCTGCTTGAGCTGGTAAAGGACAATATAGAACGGGGCATACACGAAGAATTATACCGGCCGGAAATTAATATTGATGTGATCGCGAAAGTGCGCCTTGAAACCATGATGCTTCCTTTTAATGAACAATTATTTCCTAAAAATAAATTTTCGATGGTATCGCTTCACCAGCAATTAATAGAATACTTTTTGTTTGGTATTGCCAGCCCCAAAGGATATAAGTTGATATTAAAATACCAAAAAGAAAGATTGAACAAAACATCAGTACAATGAAAACGAAAGGAATATTTAAAATGATTTTTAGCTTGTTGCTTTTTGGCTCCGGCTTTATAGCAAGTGCACAACAAACCAATGCCCCAACCATAAATTCATTCAGCGCCAAACAAGCCGTGGATTATGCTTTAAAAAATGCAGTGCAGGTAAAGAATGCATTGTTGGATATTGAATCCCAAAGGCAAACTAATAGAGAAATTACAGCATCTGCGCTTCCGCAAATTAACGGGAATGTTTCCTTAACGGATTATCTGTCTATACCGACTAGCCTTATACCGGCCGAATTTTTCGGAGGCCCTCCAGGGACTTACCAGCCCATAAAATTTGGAACCAAATACAATGGAACATATGGAGCAGATTTACAACAAATAATTTTTGACGGGCAGGTATTTGTTGGCCTTCAGGCACGAAAAACTTCTATTGATCTTTTCACGAAAACCGCCGAGGTTACAGAAGAACAAATTAAGGCAAACGTTTATAAAATTTATTACCAGCTTGTAGTAGGTCAGAGGCAAATTAGTACCATATCTGCTAATATTGACAATTATGAGAAATTACTTCACGACACAAAAGAAATTTATAAAAACGGATTCGCCGAAAAATTAGATGTTGATAAGGTACAGGTGCAGCTTAATAATCTCAACACCCAAAAATTAAAAGCCAAAAACCAGATAGATGCAGGCATAACGGGGCTGAAGTTTTTATTGCATATGCCTCAGAAAGATAGCCTTTTTCTTACAGACACTTTATCTGACGAAGAAATAAAATCCAACATATTGGATGAAGATTATAAATATGAGGACAGGAAAGATTACCAGTTATTAGGCCTTGAAACCAAATTAGAAGAATACAATGTGAAGAGATACAGGCTTAGCAAAATACCAACCTTAACCTTCTCGGCTAATATAAATCAAAATGCGCAGCGTACTACTTTCAATTTCTTTAAAAAAGGTGAGCCTTATTTTACTACCTCATTTATCGCTTTAAAACTATCGGTTCCAATATTCGATGGCGGTGCAAGAAATGCGAAAATAGCTTCTGCCAAACTTGATCTCTTAAAAACAAGCAATGACCTTGAGCAGTTAAAAGCCTCTATCGACAATGATGTTACACAATCAAGAATTAATATGAAATCGGCTTTAATAACAATGGACAGCCAAAAGAAAAATATTGAACTGGCGCAGAATGTTTACAACACAACGAAACTAAAATATGAGCAGGGCCTTGGCAGCAACCAGGAAATTAATACAGCACAAATTGATTTAATAACGGCTCAAAATAATTATTACAGTTCGCTGTACGACGCAATAATTGCAAAAATAGACTACCTGCAAGCGGCAGGGAAACTTTAATAAACTAAAATAAATCAAGTACAATTAACCGATACAAAATGCAAAATATAACCAGACTAAGTTTGATGATATTATTTATGGCAGTAGCGTCATCATGCGGAGATACAACAAAGAAAGACGGATCATTAAGCGATAAAAAGGCACAACTCGAAAAACTTAAAACAGATAAGTCGAAACTTGACGAAAAGATTACCGCTTTAGAAAAAGATATCGCAAAACTTGACACAAGTGCCGCGGCACAGCAGAAGCCAAAACTTGTGGCGCTTACCCCAATCGCAAACCAGGAGTTTAAGCATTATCTCACTTTGCAAGGCAATGTTGATAATAAAAGTGTTTCTTATATAACGCCAACTGGGCAACCCGGCCAAATAAAAGCTATCTATGTAAAGCAAGGCGATAAAATAACAAAAGGGCAGCTTGTATTAAAACTTGATGATGCCGTTGCGGCACAAAACGTAGCTGCAGTAAAACAGCAAATAGGAAGTGTAAAAGCTCAACTTGAGCTTGCCAAATCAGTTTATGAAAGACAAAAAAATCTTTGGGATCAGCACATTGGAACCGAAGTGCAATTGCTGCAGGATAAAACTAATGTAGAGACACTCGAAAACCAGTTAAAAACCATTCAGGCAAATGTGAATGCTGCACAAACGCAGGCAAATCAAAGTAATGTTTACAGCAACGTGAATGGTATAGTTGATGAAGTCACAGCCCATGTGGGTGAAACGTTTAATGGCAACCCTTTAACAGGCGGTTACATAAGAATTGTTAACAATGCAGATTTGAAAGTGACTGTTACAATTCCTGAAAATTACGCAGGCAAAGTAAACAAAGGTTCAAAAGTAGAGATTGAAATACCCGACGTAAATAAATCTTTCAGCAGCACTATTTCTTTTATCAGCGAATCAATTGGAGCCAATTCCCGTGGATTTACTGCAGAAGCAAAGGCGCCTTCAAACCTTAACTTAAGGCCCAACCAGGTTGCAATAGTAAAAATTCTTGATTACACTGTTCCAAGTACCGTTGTTATTAATGTAAACACATTACAAACCGATGAAAAAGGAAAGTTCGTATTAGTTGCAGCTAAGGAAAATGGAAAACTCGTTGCACGTAAACGCGAAGTGGTAACTGGTGAATTGTCCGGAGACCAAATTGAAATAAAAAACGGCTTGCAACCTGGTGATCAATTAATCACCGAAGGATATCAATCGATATACGATGGCCAGTTAATAACCACTACAGAAGCTTAATTTCTACTGCTTTTGATTAAAGACATATTTTATGAATGCAAAGGAAAATATAAAAGAAAAATTTAAACAATTTAAGCCGACAAGCTGGGCCATCAGTAATAAAACTTCTATTTACCTGGTGATACTTTTTGTGTCGCTGGCAGGTATTTTCCAGTTTGTTACTTTACCCAAAGAACAGTTTCCTGATATTGTAATTCCAACAATCTATATACAAACAACTTATGTAGGTAATTCTCCAAAAGATATTGAAAACCTGGTAACACGCCCAATTGAAAAGCAATTAAAAGGAATAACAGGAGCTAAAATAAATAAGATAACCAGTACCTCCATACAGGATTTCTCCGCGATAATTGTTGAATTCAGCACCGACGTTAAAACCGAAGTAGCGCTTCAAAAAACAAAGGATGCAGTAGATAAAGCAAAAATAGATTTGCCTACGGACCTAACTGCCGAACCTAATGTGCAGGAAGTAAGTTTTAGCGAACAACCCATCATGTTTGTAAACCTTAGTGGCGATTACAACATGATAAGCCTTAAGAAATTTGCAGATGATGCAAAGGATAAATTGGAAGAACTTCCTGAGTTAACCCGTGTGGATATTGTTGGTGCACCGGAAAGGGAATTCCAGATAAATGTTGACAATTTTAAAATGCAAAATGCGGGTATCACTTTCGATGATATCGCTAATGCAGTTCAGCGTGAGAATGTTGATATATCAGGCGGTTTGTTGGATGTTGGCAATATGAAACGAACCTTACAAATTAAAGGTCAGTTTAAAACTGCTTATGACATTGAAAAAATAATTATCCGCAATACTAACGGTGCTCCCATTTATTTAAAAGACATTGCCAATATAAAAGATACCGTGAAGACGAGCGAAAGTTATGCACGACTGAATGGTAAAAATGTTGTAACGCTTAATATAATAAAACGTGCCGGTGAAAACTTAATTCAAACATCAGACGATGTAAAGAAAACTGTAGAGGAAATGAAGGGTAACATATTGCCTTCCAATTTAAATATTGTTATTACCGGCGATCAAAGTCGTGCAACAAGAACTTCGTTTAACGATCTTGTAAATTCAATTGTAATCGGATTTGTTTTGGTGCTCCTGATTCTTATGTTCTTTATGGGTGTTACCAATGCATTTTTTGTTGCACTCTCGGTTCCGTTATCCATGTTTGTTGCATTTTTATTTTTACCGGCGGCAGATATAATTGTTGGCTCACATGTTACTTTAAATTTTATTGTCCTTTTTGCCTTGCTTTTTGGGCTGGGAATTATTGTGGACGATGCAATTGTTGTTATTGAAAATACACATCGAATTTTTGTGGAAAATAAAGGGCAGCTTTCGTCAGTTAAATCAGCGAAGATGGCTGCAGGAGAGGTTTTCATACCGGTACTTGCAGGCACGCTTACCACGCTTGCACCTTTTTTTCCTTTACTTTTCTGGCCGGGGATTATTGGTAAGTTTATGATATACCTGCCCACGATGCTCATTTTTACATTAACTGCTTCGTTGATAGTGGCATTTATTATGAACCCAGTATTCGCGGTTGATTTTATGAATCATCCCGATCATGAAGGAGTAAGAAGAAAATCAACGATTTTTAAAAGCCCCGCATTTTTGGTTCCATTGATAGTAGGAATTCTTTTTGATTTAGCTCATGTAACTTTCTTAGGCAACCTGCTCATATTTTTTGCTTTGTTGGTTGTATTAAACAGGTATGTGTTTGATGGATTAATTCATAAGTTTCAAAACAACGCCTTGCCGGCAATCATGTACCGTTATGAAACATTATTAAAATGGGCGCTAAAAGGATGGCGGCCTGTCTGGTTGCTGATAGGCACTTTCGGCTTACTTATTTTTTCATTTGTTTTATTTCAATTAAGAAAAGTACCGGTTGTGTTTTTCCCAAAAGGCGATCCTAATTTTATTTATGTTTATTTGAAAATGCCCGTGGGTACCAGTGTTGATTATACGGATTCTGTTACCAATGAATTAGAGAAAAGAGTAACCCGTGTATTAGATGGGCCTGATGGTAAGCCGAACCCGATCGTTGAAAGTATTATTTCAAATGTTGCAGTTGGCGCATCCGATCCCAGCAGCGGCGACCGCAGCACAAGGCCAAACCTTGGGAGGGTGCAGGTTTCCTTCGTTGAATATCAAAATAGAAATGGAGTGGCAACTGCGCCTTATCTTGATTCTATAAGAAACGCCGTAAGGGGAATCCCAGGCGCTGAAATTTCGGTAGCCCAGGAATCGGGCGGTCCCCCAACAGATCCGCCTATAAATATCGAGGTTGCCAGTGAAAATTTTGAGAACCTTACCAGTACCGCCAAAGCATTAAAGAATTATTTGGACAGCCTGCAAATACCGGGTGTTGAAGAATTAAAACTGGATGTTGATTTAACCAATCCTGAAATAACGCTTTCAATAAACAGGGAACGTGCACAAATAGAAGGGGTTTCAACAGCACAAATTGGCCAACAAATCCGTACTGCTTTATTTGGAAGAGAAGCCTCAAAAATAAAAGACGGTGAAGATGAATATAAAATACAAATACGTAATAATGAGTTGCAACGCAACAGCCTTTCTGAATTGTTGAATATGAAAATTGTATTCCGAGACCAGGCTGCGCAGGGTGCAATAAAGCAAATCCCCATCAGTTCTTTGGTAGATGTGGATTACACCAGCACGTACGGCAGCATTAAACGAAAAAATGTAAAACGCGTTATTACTTTATTTTCGAATGTGCTTTCGGGTTATACACCTACTGAAGTAAATACGAGAATAAAAACGGCTATTGATAATTTTAATAAAAAGGCACCGGGAGTTACTATTACGCAAACCGGTGAAGGTGCTCAACAGGCGGAAACTGCCTCGTTCCTGGAAAAAGCGCTGATGATTGCGTTAATGCTTATACTATTCATACTGGTGCTTCAGTTTAATTCGGTAAGTAAATCTGTAATTATTCTTACTGAAATAGTTTTTAGTGTGATAGGGGTATTACTGGGCTTTGCTATAACCGGCATGGAGGTTTCCATTGTAATGACGGGTATTGGTATTGTAGGTCTTGCTGGTATCGTGGTGAAAAATGGGATTTTGGTTATCGAATTTGCTGATGAACTAAGAAGTCGTGGAATGAAAACACGGGAGGCTGTTATACGAGCAGGTAAAACAAGAATAATTCCTGTAATGCTTACAGCCTTGGCGGCAATACTTGCATTAATGCCGCTGGCCGTTGGGTTCAATATTAATTTCGTTACCATGTTTGCAGATCTCAATCCGCACATTTTCTTTGGAGGTGACAGTGTTGTTTTCTGGAAGCCGCTTTCATGGACAATTATTTTCGGTCTCGCTTTCGCGTTTTTCATGACGCTCATAATTGTGCCAAGTATGTATTTAATTGCTGAAAGATTACGGCGCCCGATGCGCAGGCAGTACGGTGGTAAATGGATTTCTATGTTGGGTATTCCACCGTTAACAATTTTATTTATGGTATTAATGGTTATTACCATGTTCATTCATCGTGCGCAGGCAGCAAGAAGAAAAAGGAAGATGGGTAATAAGTTTGATGAAAGATGGACCGGTAGCTGGTTCTAAGATTTGTAAACATTAAATTTTATAAACCTGCAGGCAAATTGGCTGCAGGTTTTTTTATTTAAAATAGTCAATGTGGGGCAATAATTGATAAAGTGCGTCCTTGGGAATCAAGCCACTTCATTCTACGGTTAAACATGGCTGTTATAAAGCAGGTCTAATTATTTGTCATCAGGTTTTTCTTCCTCCTTATTATCAAATGTTTCTTCAATTTTATGCATTAAAGAAGAAAAAGGTCCTTCCATATTTTCCTGGGGATCAGTTGAATGGGTAGTTCCCGGATCAGACTGTTCCTGCTTTTGCACTTCTTTGTTATTTTCTTTTTCGCTTTTTTCTTTTTCGTTAATCATAGTGACGTGTTTTAATGTGATAAAATAGGATAACAAATTAATTAAATGATGGTTCAGTTTAAAATAACACTCTTTTATGCGATTAATATTATCAGTTTTTCGTGTATGCGGCTATTGATCTTTGCTTTACACGTTGAAATAACTGCTTAACTATAAGGTAATATCACCTTTGGGCATCACTAAATTTTTAATTAAAAACCCTTTGCTGTAAAGGGTTTGCAAGGATTGACTACTCTTTTAAGATGAAGAATAATTATGTAAGTTGATTTGCAGACGGATTTACGTCGTGTTACTTTTACACCATGATTGTTTGAGTGAAGAGAAAAAATTTAATCTTTTAATCTAAAATTTCACTTTATGAAACAGACAATCAAATCAACAAAAATGATCACAATGGGTTTATTTGCCCTTTGTACAATGGGTTTAACCAATGCAACTTTTGCAGGTACTAAAACTGATAACCCCGCCGAATTAAAATTCATTGGTAAAGTGAAAAATCATCCTGTATTTCAACTGAGCCTGAACAACAACACAGATGAAGTGTATTACGTAAACATTAAGGACGCAAACTATAATGTTTTATACTCAGAGAAAATAAAAGGTGCAAACCTCTCCAGGCAATATCAACTTGATATTGATGAATCAGAATTAAGTGCCCCGGATTTTGGCGTAAGAATCGAAGTAACTTCTGCAAAAACTCACAAAAAGCAGGTTTACAAAATAAGCGCACAGACTAATGTGACTGAAGATATCATTGTAGCAAAATTATAAGCTGTTCACCGAAAATTAAATCCCTATTAAAACAATAAAAGGCTTGCCTGTTAATTCGGGCAGGTCTTTTATTTTTAGATATTGACTTATAGTAAAAAAAATTTTGTTAATAATAAATAATGGTTATTTTCACACTCTCAAAAAAAAACAGGGCCTCCTGTAGAAACAAGACGGCCTTTACGATTGCTTGATATGAGATTCTTTAATTGTCTGTTTTGTGCTGATATCACAGCTTACAATAAGAAGAAAACGGATTAAAAGCCTGCCACAATAGATCCATTTATTTTTTTAACCCTTTTTATTGGACAAACTTACGTTGTGCTAAAAAAACGAACCAATCAATCTATTGGCGATTCTATCATCGCAGAAGGAATTGTTGATTTAAAAATCCCTTTATTATCTTGCATTTCAGCATAAATTCTCAATGATGCCCAATCTTTTTTCTGATACGTTATTTCAATTGGTTCATTCCCTGGAAAAGTCTGAAAAAAGACATTTTAAGCTTTATATAAAAAGAAGTTCTGCCAAAGAAGACCTGAAAATAATTCGCCTGTTTGATGCTTTGGATAAACTTAGCGAATACGACGAAAGGCAGCTTCTTAAAACACTTAGCGATATTACCAAGCCACAGTTATCTAATTTAAAAACCCATTTATACAAGCAATTACTGGCTAGCTTACGCTTATTAAAAACAAATGACAATATTGACCTGAAGCTGAGTGAGCACCTCGATAATGCAAGGCTACTTTATAATAAGGGGCTTAAAATACAAAGCCTACACATTCTTGAAAAAGCAAAAGAACTTGCCAGAACAAATCAAAAAATGAATTTCCTGGTACAGGTTATTTCACTGGAAAAAAAAATTGAAACCCTGCATATAACAAGAAGCTCATTAGAAAAAACAGAAAGGCTTGCCGAAGAAGCGCTTGATATAAGCGGGCATATAGATCGGGTTACACGATTGTCTAACCTTGCTTTGTTATTGTACAGATGGTATGTGAAAAACGGGCATGCACGCAACGAACAGGATGAGCAAGGCATTCGGGAATTTTTTGCCCAATCTTTGCCGGCAGATCCTAACGCAATTAATGGTTTTTATGAGAAGTTGTATTTATACCAAAGCTATTGCTGGTATGCCTTTATAAGGCAGGACTTTTTGATGTATTACCGGTATAGCCAAAAATGGATCGATCTTTTTCGGGAAAACGAAGTGATGATTGCTGTAGAGACAGGCCATTATATTAAAGGCATGCACAATCTATTAAATGCACATTTCGATCTTAGAAATTTTGCAAAATTTGAAATTACATTAAAGCAATTTGAAGTTTTTGCGGGCACGCAAGTAGCTAATCAGCACGATAATTTCCGCACACATACTTCCATTTATATTAATAGTGCAAGGCTTAATAAATATTTAATGCTGGGAGATTTTAAAGAAGGATTAAAGATCGTACCGGAAATTGTAGAAAAATTAAATGAATATGTTTTGTTTGTTGACAGTCACCGGATCCTTGTATTCAATTATAAAATTGCTACGTTGTATTTTGGCTCGGGCGATTACGCCACGGCGATAGATTTTTTGCATAAATTAATAAATGATACTCATTCGGGTCTGCGAAACGATTTACAGTGTTATTCAAGATTGATGCACCTTCTTTGCCATTATGAATTAGGGAATGATGAAATTTTGGATTCGTTAATTAAATCGGTTTACAGGTTTATGGCACGGATGAAAAACCTTACTGTTGTTGAAGAGGAGATATTTACATTTTTACGACACTCAACTAAAGTGAGGCCAAAGGAATTAATTACTGAACTAAAACAATTCCTGGAAAAAATTAAACACCTGGAAAAAAATCGTTTTGAAACTAGGTCATTTGCTTATCTCGATATTATTTCATGGGTTGAAAGCAAAGTTTATGAAAAACCTATGAGCGAAATAATAAAGAACAAATACTTAAAGAGCAAGCATCGATAGAATTTTTAGCTTGAAATTTAATTCCTTAAATGCGGCCCTGCAGCAGTGGAAAATAGTGAAGGTGTTCAGGATACAACCTGTGTCGGCGTGTAACCCGGATAAGTGATGATGAATGATCGGGAAAGAGTTATTGATATTGATTGTAAGCAACCATAACTTTTGGACTGTATTTTATCTCTCAAAATCTGATTATATTTAGTGATCTGTTTATTTTCCTACCTAAAATCACACTGTATTATGAAACAGGTTATGGTTTTTATGGCAGCTCTTTGTATGCTGGCATGTAATCCTGGTACTTCCACTAAAACAACCACTTCCATAAATAAAGACAGGCTTGCCAAAGCCTACCGGCAGGATAAGAATGGCTGGATCTTCCTGCACCTTGAAGGCTCACCGGCTAACATCGGATATCAGCACGGCTACCTCGCTGCTGATGAAATTGATACAACCATTCAAACGGTGGCTTATACATTGGCACATGAAACCGCCCATGACTGGAGTTTTTACCGGCAGGCAGCAAAGAATTTTTTGTGGGATAAACTGGACCCGGAATATAAAGATGAAATTAATGGTATAGTGGACGGATTGAAAGCGAAGAATAAACAATACGATAGTTTGGATATCACGGCTTTTAACGCCATGGAAGAACTGGCCTATTATTATGTGCCTTCGTTAGCGAACGCACTGAAGCCACACAGCGCGGATAATAAAGCACCCGGCAACTGCAGTGCCTTTATTGCCACCGGAAGTTTTACCAAAAATGGTAAAATAGTGATGGGGCATAATAACTGGACCAGTTACATTATCGGCCAGCACTGGAATGAAATAGCAGATATTGCGCCTGAGAAAGGGCATCATATTATCATGGATTGCATACCCGGTTATATACACAGCGGGGATGATTTTTTGGAAACAGATGCGGGTATTTTAATTACAGAGACTACTATTACCCAGTTCAACCTGTTTGACTCCACCGGTATTCCTGAGTTTATGCGGGCAAGAAAAGCTGCCCAATATGCTAACAGCATTGATGATGTAGTGAAGATATTTACCACGGGCAACAATGGCGGTTATGCGAACGACTGGCTCATAGGAGATACCAAAACAAATGAAGTGGCCAAACTGGAACTGGGTCTCAAAGATTACCGTATATGGAGAAGTAAGGATACTGCCATTATCGGCAGCAACTTCCCCAGTGATCCAAAGCTGATCAAAGAAGAAACCACTTTTAATGTGAATGATAAAACCACTTCACCCAATGCCCGGAAGTTAAGAATGGAAAAATTGGTATGCCTGGATATGAAAGGGAAGATAGACGCAGAGACTGGCAAACAGATTGAAGCCGATCATTATGATGCACTCGATAATAAGAATGCTAATAACCGCTGTGTGATATGCGGGCATATTGATGAAGACCCTCTTGGTTGTAAAGAGTGGGATGAGCCAGCTTATTATCCTATGGGTGCTGTACAGGGTAAGATCACTACTTCCGACCTGGCAGCTAAGATGGAATTCTGGGCACATATGGGGCATCCCTGCGGAGAAGATTTTAAAGGTGAACCTTTTTTTGAAGCACATCCGCAATATGCGTGGATGTCTAAATATCTCACCGATATGAAATCATATCCCTGGACTTTGTTTGCGGCAAAAAGCAATTAGTAAAATGTCGGTCTTGGAAGTTGAAGATGTACTGAATTCGCTCTGTGCAATCATATATTTTCCACGGCCATTTGCGGTAAATACCCTGCGCTGAAAGTATTTACAACAGACCGTGGGGTAAGAACCGTAACTACCTGGTTGGTGGGTAAAGCTCTCTTGCCATCGTACCCAAAAGCAGTCCAGTGATGCAGGTAATTGCCGGCAATAAGCCAGGGTTGTTCATCCATAAAAACAAAAGAGCCGGCGGGCACGTTATCAATATTATCAAGATAGGTTACTTTGTTGCCTGCGTGATTGATGCGTTCATTATGGAGGATGGCATCGATTTCTTTTACCGTAGTTTTTTCTGTAAACCCATACGCTGCGTTGCCTTTTAGCCAGTACATTTTAAAGCGAATATGATCCTGTCTGCGCGGCATTCAAAGCAAGGCCGGTGGCCGGCGGCAAAAGCCGTAACCTCATCCAGGAAAAAAAGTTCGGTATATAATCCGGGCGACATAACTTTTCTATGTCTTTCCTTAAACCGGAGCACGCAGGTAAGCCATGCCTTCAACTTAAAAGGCCGCTGAATATCATTTGTATGATCGTGTAACTGCCCGCGGTTGCCCATCCACGAGCCACGTGCAGTGGTGGTGATAATATTACCGCAGGGATCAACCCGGTTTTGCATGCTGTTTATTACAATATTAAGTTACGATAATACAGTTGTAATACAAATCTTATATGGGCTGCCGTCGACCTTTTTTTGAGCTAAACATTTTAAATTCCGTTTGAAACACTCTTTGCATATATCTTATTTGTGCTATTGAGAGGCAAAATAATACTATCAATTTTTTAACAGTCTGTTACCAAAAAGCAGCAACATGCTTGTAAACTTAACCAGGCGGTTTCCATCTAATTAATCAACTAATTTTTAAAAAGATCAACAACCAATTTATGAAAAAGATGAATTTATTTTTGGTGGCTTTGGCAGTAGCGCTGGGGTTAGCCGTTAGCGGGTGTTATTATGAAAGAGAATATGAACGCCCTAATTATCGCCATCGCTATCACCACGATGATCATCATCGAGACCATGATCGTAATTACGATCACCGTGATTATGACCGTGATTAGTAACGGATCCTTGGAAATTTACAGGTACTGCTGTAATTATTGATTACGGCAGTTTTTTAGGATAATGTATAATTGCTTACTTACCTAACGATGAGGTGTACACGCAGAGGTGGTAGTGAAGAATATCGGAATTTCACTCAGTACGAAGGGACTTTACGGGGTTACTCAACGCTGCCTTAATACTTTGATAACTTACGGTAAGCAACGCGATAATAATGGTTACTATTCCGGCTATTGCAAACATCCACCACTCAATATGAATCTTGTAGGCAAAGTTTTGCAGCCAGTTGTTCATGGCCCACCATGCGACAGGGAAAGCTACGAGTATGGCCATTCCAACAAGTTCTAAAAAATTTCCTGAAAACATAGTGACGATATTGGTAACCGATGCACCCAATACTTTACGTACACCAATTTCTTTGGTACGTTGTGCAGCTACAAAGGTGGCCAGGCCAAACAGGCCAAGGCAAGATATTAAAATAGCAAGGGAAGCAAAGTAATCGGAAAGCTTACTCATCACCTGTTCGCTTTTATAAAGATTTGCTAACTCGAGGTTAGAGAACTGGTAAGTAAATGGAAATTTAGGATTCAATTTTTTGCAGATATTCTGCAATCCTGCTATGGCATCTTTCGCTTTGCCTGCCCGGGTGCGCACTAAGATAGTTCCCCAGGGCCATTTTTCGTCCAGCCTTACAATCAACGGATCAATGGGATCGTGCAGGGAACTGAAATGAAAATCTTTTATAACACCGATAATAGTGCCGGGATGATTTCCCCAGGTAACTTGTTTACCAACGGGATTTGTATAGCCAATTTTATCCACGGCAGTTTCATTTAAAATATAGCTGGCTGAGTCAGCATAGTCTTTGGAAAAATCTCGGCCATCTTTTAATTGCAGCTTCATGGTCTTTACAAAATCATAGCCCACCACGCCATCCGCAAATGATACATTACTGTTTGGGTCTTTACCCGGCCAACTGATGCTGTTGGTGTGATGCTCAATAATTGTTGGTGAATTTCTCATCTTCGAAATATCCACAATGGAAGGCATCTGATTTGCTTCCTCTTTGAAAACTTCATACTTGTTGATCAACTCGCCTTCAATAGGAATATAGATAAGATTTTCCCTGTCGTAGCCGAGGTTTTTATTTTGAATAAAATTCATTTGGCGGTAGATCACTATCATACCCACTATAAGAATGATGGACAGTGCAAACTGGAAAACCACCATACCCTGTCTGAAGAAAGTGGCGGCATGGCTAAACTTTAGCGTGCCTTTCAATACCCTTACCGGTTTTAATGAAGAGAGGAAAAATGCCGGATAGCTTCCTGCCGCAAGGCCAGTAACAACAAGCAAGCTAACCGAGGCCATCCAAAAAGCAGGCTGACTAACGGGAAGCACTAAGTGCTTTCCTGCGAGACCGTTGAACGCCGGCAACAACAAAGTTGTTGCAGTAATTGCAATGATCACAGAAAGTAACGTGAGTAACATTGCTTCACCAATAAACTGCCCCACTAATGAAGAACGGCTTGCACCAACCACTTTTCGAAGGCCCACTTCTTTCGCCCGTTTTGACGCCCTTGCAGTGGCAAGGTTCATAAAGTTGATACAGGCTATAAGCATTATAAAAATTGCCACCAGCGTAAAGAGCTTTACATATTCTATACGTCCGCCATCAACCTTTCCATTGCTGAAATTGGAATGCAGGTATTTCTCCGGGAAGGGCTGCAGTGCCAGCTCCATTGTCACGGCCGGGTCTTTGTCGGCATAGCAGTAGAGAAAATCTTTGATCTTTGCCTGCACGGCTGCAGGGTTAGCATCGGTACGCAATTGAACAAAAGTTTCCGGGCTCGTGTTGCCCCAGTTGTGTACCCAGTTATTTTGCTTTACATAATCTATCCAGCTTCTTATAAAATCAAATTGCTGTGAAGAGTTGGCAGGAATATTTTCAAACACCCCGGTTACCTGCAGGTCTTCTTTATTTTCGAAATGTATCGTTTTACCGATAGCATTAGCGGGGCTTCCAAAAAAAATGTTCGCCATGTTGCGGGAGATGGCGATGCTATTCGGCGCATTTAAAAGCGATGCTGCATTGCCTTGTAAAAGCTTATAGCTGAACATGCGAAAAAAATCAAGGCCGGCGAACTTGCCGGAGTTTTTATTTACTTTATTGTTTGCCTCGAAGGTGCTTTGTGTGCCTGGTGCAGCGGCATAGTCTGTAGCAGCTGTATATTCAATTTCAGGAATCACTTTTTTCAATTCATCTGCCAGCAGTCCTTGCGTGGGATAACTAGCATCGGGTTTACCATTAGATATCCATCGCTCGTATACCTGGTATAATTGCTTACCATTTTTATGAAAACCGTCCACGCTCCTTTCGTCCTTTATCCAAAGAATGATAAGCATACTGCAGGTAAGGCCCAGTGATAATCCCAGTATGTTGATTGCGGAGAACGCTTTGTTTCGAACGAGATTGCGCCACGCGACTTTGAGATAGTTTTTAATCACGAAGTATTATTTTAAATGATACAGCATTTTACATCTGCATTGAACATCTAAAACCTTGCCGCAGCCTGAAACTATTGTTTATGAGTAATGTATGAGTTATGTCTGAGTCGGAAGTGTTCGTTTTTGATACGGAAGTGTGCGGATACGAATAGATCCATTACACAATATTCCAACATAAATCGTAGGGTAGAACTCGGGAGCGATTTATAAAATTTGCCTGCGCGGACTGCAAAATTAGGTAATTCGTGAAGATTGCTATTCGTATTTGTACGATAGTTTAAGTAAATTCAATAGATGAATAATAAAGCGGTAGTGCTCTTGTGCAGGGTGTGTAGCCGGCATATCTTTGTACCAGAAGTTGATTGATGTTTAAGAACATTAATCAAAAATCCAAATCCTTAGAAAGTACCCTTATCCAATTATCCCGTAGAAAAATTATTAAAATCTGATATCAGTCAACTTCTTTTTTCTTTATCCGATACCTTAGATTAACAATAACACAAAGAAAACACCCGCAAAAACATCCAATTATCCTGTCGTAAATACCATCACCCTGGAATTTAAATAATTGAGCCTGCAGTAATGCGGGCTTTTTTGTACATCAGGCCGAAAGGTCTTTTTAGAAGTTATGTGGAAAGCATAAAGTACTTACACACTTACAACTAATCTTTGCTGTTTTACAAGTGGTAACTGACAATATGGAACGCGGCTCGTTAATTGTAGTAGTGTCTGTATTATTTAATTTACCCGCTTAAGTTTTTGCCGGTTTCGGCTAAACCACTCACTACATTCATTAACAAATACAAAATACAATGAAAAAGATTTTTCTTTTACCGGTGCTGCTGTTCATTATGGCAGGCATACCTGCCTTTTCACAAACCTATAAAACTGCTGCAGATACTCCTGCACTTAATAAAGAATACGCAAAGGTGAGCAGTAATATTGCGGACCTTACTGCCCGACTCGCCAAGGCCCAAAATGATTTAGCCGGATATACCCGCAAATCAGATAAAGCCAGTGCAGATGCCCAAAGCACCGCTATGGCAACTACTGATAAGGCGTCGCATGCTACAAACGGAAGTGTAAGAGATGCCAGGAGGGCAAAGAAAGAAGCAAGACGATCAGTAAAAGATGCAAAAGACTCCAGGAAGGCCAATAATAATCTTGATGATCAAAATAAAATGATAAGTAAGCTGAACGAAGATTTGACAAAAAGTCAAAATCGCTTAAAGGAACTGGAAGCAATGCGTGCCGCCTTAAACAGCCAGCCCAAATAACTGTACTAATTCTCCTTAAGAATATACGTAGTTTTTAACATCCGGCTATTCGTATTTATACTATCATTTAGGTAAATTCAGTAGATGAATAATTAAGCAGTAGTGCTCTTGCGCAGGGTGTGTAGCCGGCCTATCTTTGTACCAGAAGTTGATTGATGTTTAAGAACATTAATCAAAAAATCCAAATCCTTAGAAAGTATCTTTATCCAATTATCCAGTAGAAAAATTATTAAAATCTGATATCAGTCAACTTCTTTTTTTTCTTTATCCGATACCTTAGATTACCAATAACCCAAAAAAACACCCGCAAAACATCCAATTATCCTGTCGTAAATACCATCACCCTGGAATTTAAATAATTGAGCCTGCAGTAATGCGGGCTTTTTTAATTTCATCCTGCTCCAATTGGCAAATGATTATGCAGAATCGATTATTAAAGCCGATTGCACCAGGAACTATTTATGGTTAATAGAACAGCTTTATTGAATAAGCAAAGCAAAACAATTGCTGGAAATATTATTAACGATTCACAATACGGCATAAAAAAAAATTCATCCTGTAAATGCCCGGTTATTTATAAGAAGGAACATTAAAATACTAATTTATTCCTGTTCCTTCGCGCCCTTTAAAAAAACAGGCACAGTTTTTTCACAGAATATGTAAAAAGATGTATGAGCCAGGCATTTGTAAAAGAAAGTGAAGAGCAGTGGTTGCATGAAGTGCCACCCACCTTGCATGCGTTGATAGTGTATTTAACAAGAGAAAATAATGGAGTAAGAGTGTACCAACTGATGAATTTTATGGATCGTAAAAACGGTAAAGAGGTTCATGTAATGAGCAATGGCTTATCGTATAGTAAAGACAACGAAGGTAAATGGCTTGTAGTGTAAAAATGCATCTTCCCGTTAACGTATTTATACATGTATTTTTACGATGCTGGCAGTAATTTCAACAGGAGATAAATTAAGCACTACTGCTCTTGCCCGGCCATGCCGGCGTGTATATCTTTGTTCCAGAAGTTGATTGATGTTCAACAAACATTAATCAAAAATCCAAATCCTTAGAAAAGAGCCCGTTTTTACCGAATCCATGAAAACCAATAAATCCGATATCAGTCAACTTCTTATTTTTTTTATCCAATACCTGTAAGAAACTAAAAGTATCCAAAGAAAACCAGCCAGTAAAATGGCATCCAATTTATCCTGTTAAAAATTTTACCCCTGGAATTAAAATTATTCCATAAAAGCCCCGCCGTTAGCGGGGTTTTTTTATTTTGATGTGCACGTGCCTGCAATATCTTTTTATCACTGTACAAACAAATTTTTTTTACCTTTCATAGCTCTTACATTTGCTCCCCAAAATAAATAAACCTATGGAGCTGAAATACGTACAAAAAATAGCTGAAGAACTCAATCTAACCAACAAACAGGTCAATAGTATTTTTGAACTTCACAGCGAAGGTTCAACTATTCCATTTATTGCCCGTTACCGCAAAGAAGCTACCGGGAACCTGGATGAAGTAGTAGTGGGAAATGTAATTAATCAAATAAAATATTTTAATGATCTTGAAAAACGAAAAGAAACAGTTTTAAAGACGATAGAAGAAGCCGGCAAACTCACCCCGGAACTTAAGAAGCGCATTGGGGATTGTATAAACGCTACCGAACTGGAAGATATCTATCTACCGTATAAGCCTAAACGAAAAACAAGAGCCACCCAGGCTATAGAAAAAGGACTGGAGCCACTGGCTAAATTATTATTTGAACAGCAAAATATAAATGCCGAAGCAGAAGCTGCCGGTTATATAAATGAACAGGTAAAAGATAGTGCCGAAGCACTGCAAGGAGCAAGGGATATAATCGCCGAATGGATTGCGGAGCATGAAGATGCCCGTAATATTGTTCGCAAATTATTTTCGGCAGAAGCGATACTTAGTTCCAGGGTATTAACCGGCAAAAAGGAAGAAACGGAAGCGCAGAAATACCGGGATTATTTCGACTACCGTGAACCGCTAGTGAAGAGCCCTTCCCATAGAATATTGGCTATTCGCCGCGGCGAAAAAGAAGGCTTTCTAATTATGGATATTGATATTGAAAAGGAAACTGCACTGGAGGAGTTGAAACGCAAATTCCTGGCAGCGTCCAATACAGCAGCTCAGCAGGTTGCCTTAGCTATAGAAGATTCTTTTAACCGTCTATTAGAACCTTCCATTGAAACCGAATTTCGCATAGCTGCAAAGGCGAAAGCTGATGAGGAGGCGATAAAAGTATTTGCTGAAAACCTGCGCCAGTTATTGTTGGCTTCCCCGCTGGGCCATAAAAGAATAATGGCAATTGATCCGGGATTTCGCACCGGTTGCAAGGTGGTCTGCCTTGATGAACACGGGGTGTTTTTAAAATACAATACTATTTTTCCACATGCCCCACAAAACGATTATAACGGTGCCGTACAAACGATAAAAGAATTGGTGGCTGAATATAATATTGAAGCCATCGGTTACGGAAACGGAACAGCCAGCAAAGAAACGGAACAGTTGGTCCGGGGCATTGATTTTGGAAAACCGGTTTCTGTTTTTATGGTAAACGAGAGCGGGGCTTCTATTTATTCGGCAAGTGAAGTGGCAAGAGAAGAATTTCCGGATGAAGATGTAACGGTTCGCGGAGCGATAAGTATTGGCCGCCGGTTGCTGGACCCTTTAAGTGAGCTCGTAAAAATTGATGCGAAGAGTATTGGTGTTGGCCAGTACCAGCATGATGTAAATCAAACAAAGTTGAAAGAAGCATTGGATCAGGTGGTGGAAAGCTGTGTAAACTTTGTAGGGGTAGATTTAAATACAGCGAGTAAACATCTATTAACCTACGTATCGGGCCTCAGTGCAACGGTAGCAAAGAATGTGGTGGAGTATCGCACCAGGAATGGGGGTTTCAAGAGCCGTGAAGAATTAAAAAAAGTTTCGATGTTGGGGCCAAAAGCTTTTGAGCAAAGTGCGGGATTTTTGCGGATACCTGGCGCTGCAAATCCGTTAGATAATTCGGCGGTGCACCCCGAAAGTTATCGTGTTGTGGAAGCTATGGCTGCGAAAGTGGATAGCAATGTTCCGGAATTAATACAAAATGCTGCTTTACGAAAAGAGATCAAAGCCAAAGACTTTGTAACTGAAACGATAGGGCAGTTTACTATTGAAGATATTTTAAAAGAACTCCAAAAGCCGGGCCGCGACCCTCGTTCTGCCATTGAAGAATTTCGTTTTGCCGAGGGCGTTAGTACTATGGAAGATTTAAAGCCAGGAATGAAGATACCCGGAATTATTACTAATATTACCAACTTCGGAGCTTTTGTAAATGTGGGCGTAAAGCAGGATGGCCTTGTTCATATCTCTCATTTAAGTAACCGCTTTATTACTGATCCGAATGAGGCAGTGAAGCTCGGCCAAAAAGTTATGGTAACGGTGCTGGATGTAGAAATATCAAGAAAGAGAGTCGCCTTATCAATGAAAGATACCGAAACTGAAACAAAAAGTAAGAAGATTGAGGTACGCCAGCAGAAACCTGTTACTAAGAAGTCTGAACCAATGAATGCCTTCCAGGCTAAGCTGATGGAGTTGAAAAAAAATTTTAAATAAAAACCGGGTAACAACGACGCAAATAGAAATAATTACGATAAGATAAATTTAGAGAATGTTGCCAAAAATGGTTGGTAATATTCTTTAGGAATCAAGCCACTGTTGATTTTGGGGATATTAATCATAAAAGTTTTATGCTTGCATAAAAAGAATGAATAAAAAGCTGTTACACCTGTGGCAGCTTTTCTGTTATTAAATGGGGAGTTAGAGATGGTAAGCAGCGGTATAGATGTAAAGATTGCAGCCAGTTATTTTTTTGGAGGAATGAGCATAAGAAAACAGACAATCGTTTTGTTTGGTTTGAGAAGTGGATAATGGACAGAAGGGTTTACCGTACACTAGCCAGTGAGATGGACAAGAGCAACAGGAGCATCAGCCGCCTGTTCAAAAAATTTCTTGAACAGGCACCCCAAATACCAATCAAAAGTAAAACACAGGTTCATTTGCTCATTGATGGCACTTACCTTCCTAATGGCTTGTGTTTGATTTTGTATTATGATCATGATATACGCTATGTGCAGTTATATAGGACCTCTAGTCAGGAAAAATTCAGAGAAATCTACCAGGACTTAAAAGCACTTAAAGCATTGGGTATTGAAGTATATAGTGTAACCTGCGATGGGCATAAATCTATTTTAAAAGCAGTTGCAAAAGTATATCCCAATGCAGTCATTCAACGATGTGTTGTTCATGTGAAACGCCAGTGCAGGGCTTATCTGAGCAGCAAGCCCAAATTACAGGCAAGTAAAGAATTGCTTTTTATTTCTAATCAGATTACTGGTATAAAAACACAAGAACAATGTTCTTTCTGGTTA
>NZ_VYQF01000010.1 GCF_008710285.1 Ginsengibacter hankyongi
AATCTTTCTCTTTCAAAAGAAATTAATAAAATACTTCTACCATATTAACTTTCTCAGGAGAATTTAGGTACATAGGAACCGCCTGTTAGCGGTAGCCTTTGTCTGTCACCACATAATTATTTCCAGATTTCAGAAATTATTTTGTCGTCTTTAAAATCTCTTTCTAAAATAAGTTTGTTGTCTGTCACATTGTAGTATTTCCAAAGTCCATTGTGTAAACTGTCTTTATAAATTCCAACTACAAAGACGTTTATTGTTGTGTCATTGCCATTTTTATTTTTATTCAAGTAGTCCTGAAATTTCTTAATACCATCACCATTTATTATTTGCTGCATGCCGCTACTGTCCCAATAATTAACAAGAAATACTTTGTTGTCTTTGTAATAGAGTTCAGTTTCAGGTTTGCCATTGTCATAATAATGCGTCGCAGTGCCAACTAAATTTCCGTCAATCTGATTGCCTTTAAACATTAAACTTCCGGTCTTGTGAAATTCAGTTACTTCTCCGTTGATTTTTCCATTTTTATAAATGCACTTTCCTAATAGTTTTCCGTCTTTATAATAGGCAACCGATTCACCGTTTTTTGTCGAGTCTATAAATTTTGTTTCACTTGCCAACTGGCCATTTTCATAAAAATTTTTTTCAATGAAACAGTTAGGTGTGTCGGAATAAACTCTTTCTATTTTGGGTTTACCATTTTCCCATTTTGCAATAATATTTTTATTGTTTGTCTTGCAACTAAACAAAGAAAGTGTCGTCAAGAAAATTATCAATTTAAATACTGTCATAAGGTTACCGCTAACGTGTGTATTTAAGCTAAAATATGCTACTTCTTTTAGAAAACAATTTTTCTTAAGCTCTGCTTTTTAAACGTTTATAATAAAATACGCGGTTCCTCACAGGTAGCGTAAATACAGGTATGTTAACTTTAAATTATCCAACGGGCTAATAATTTTGTCCCAGCCGAGTCTCCCGCAGGGAACTCGGCGTGTGAAGAATAACATAGCCGGTAATGTAATGCATGTTTTCTTTTAAAAGGTCGAACCATTTATAAACTAACCGGTATCAATAGGTAACATCATACAAATGCAACCAGTTATAACCGGTAATTGTTATAAAATATATTCCATCCGATTCAGCTATTTGTTGCTTTACAAATATTGATTGGAAAATACAAGATCTTATGGTGTCTCTGCACGCCGAGTCCCCTGCGGGAGACTCGGCTGGGACATAACGTTAGCACAATTGAAAAACTATTGATGAAGATAAATACAAAAGATGAATAATGAAAGTCTGCCCGGACTGCTGCTGATAGTATTACAAAAGATGAGGACTTGCAGGTCAGCCAGCATAGCAGCAAACCCAATGTAAGGTGCTGCATTTCTACGTCTGTTTATCGGGTTGTTTTGAAGAGTAATAAAATTGCAAATATGATACAAAGAAGTCCGAACAACCAAAGAAAAGGATTGCCGTAATTTCTTATAGGTGGTCTTTCTAATGCCTTTGTCATTTTTTCCTTTGCTGTCATTTTACGAAAAGCTGCAAATAGACATAACAGTCCAACGAATGTCAGCAGTGCTGTATATACATAAATGAGTAGATATTTATCCATTTAAATATTGTCGACTTTTTTCCTAATGGAAAGTCCAAACCAAATACCTACTATAATAATTGGTAGCATACCGAAAATTGTCACCAAACCTAATGGTTTATAAATGTAGTCGTGAATTGGTTCGCTTATTTCACTATTATTTGGTAAGCCTTCTTTCATAAAACCGATAAGACTTCCGAAAAATGTCGCAGTCCAAACAATTAAAAACCCCCCAATTATTCCGAACAGAATAGCAAGTCGGCTTTGTTTTGAAATCCAAATACTGGTCAATCCGCCAAAGAAATAACCTGCGATATAAATGATAATTGCGGCAAACAAAATTGTCGGGGCAAAATCAACCTGAAATAACCAAAAAGGTCCTGCCATCAGAGCCATAATAATATAAGCAATTACAAGTCCAACTGTAATCGCTTTAAAGGCTTGTCTATAACCGATTTTCTTAATAGTTGTGAAGTCTGTCATTATGTAGCACCTTACACTTAAATATATGGCACTCCTCCCAAATTTGCAAATTGATTTTCAATCGTTTAACATTCGCTATTTGCAATTGTCGTTAGGACAATCCAATCTCACCTTGCCCGGCGGCCCATCCACTTTACCGTAAAGTGCGCCGACTTTACGGTGTGGCGCATCAACTTTACGGTGTAGGTCGTCGACTTTTCGGTGTGGCGCATCAACTTTACGGTGTGGGTCGTCGACTTTTCGGTGTGGCGAATCAACTTTACGGCGTGGACCGTCAGCTATACGAAGTTACCGTATCACCGTTAGCAATCGCTCTTTGCTATCCAAACACGCATATGTAAAAATTTCCCGGGGTTATATTTTTTCAATTAGCCTGGTACGTTAGTACCCTCTCATGTACCCCCCCCCTTGAAAAACGACAATTGAGTGACAGTATAACGGCCGAAACAGCTATTATCATCTAACTGCATGATTTCTATCATAAAAATCCCTTACCATCATCTCTATTTTCGCCTAAACAAATTTGTTCAATTTATTAACCACATAAAAAATTTATTTCTATGAGCCCCTTCCACAAAGGTTTATTCAATCCTTGCAAAACGATTGCAATTCTTACGGCATTGTTATTTAGTACTTATTTCACTCAGGCACAGGCTAATCCATGGCCGGTTCCCAAGAGCAGCGAAAGCCTTAGAAATCCGGAGCCCCGCGATGCGGCTTCCATAAAAAATGGCAAAACTATATATATAGCATACTGCGCTCCCTGCCATGGCAATAAGGGCAGGGGAGATGGGCCGGCATCAGCATCGTTGAATCCTAAGCCCGCTGACCATACATCGGCTGCAATACAGGCAGAATCTGACGGTACTTTGTATTATAAAATTTCTGAAGGACATGGACATACCGCCATGCCGCCTTTTAAGTCAGTATTAAGCGTCGACCAACGCTGGGCTGTAATCAACTATATCAGGACACTTAAGTAAACACTAATTCAATCACTTATATATTTATTTTTATGAACTTCTTAAAAAAATTCATTCAGCAATTAAAGTTGTTAAGCGTATGCCTGTTGCTTTCAATATTTGCGAAAGCCCAGGAGCCTACCACCGTTGTTGATTCGTCGCTCCTTGACCGCGTAAGCGCACTTGAGCAGGAAGCATACTATATTAAGCCTGAAGAATCACATGTAATGATTGTGGGGCTGCTAACTTTTGGCTATGTAAGCAATAAAACCACGGTTACTTACCAAGGGGCAAGCGAAGTCTCAAAAACCAATAACCTGGGTGATGCCGATCACTTTGAGTTCAGTCCGATGCTGCTTTGGAGACATGGTAAAAAATTCCTGCTGGAATTTGAGCCATCGTTCAGCTCAGAGGGCGTTGGTGTTAACTGGGCCGATGTTTCTTATTATGCAGCCCCGGGATTAATACTAAGGGGCGGATACCTGGTTTTGCCTTTTGGTACTTATAACAAACGGCTGGCGGCGGGTTGGATTAATAAACTAGCCTCAGATCCTATTGGTATTGCTGATGCCTCAGATTATGGGGTAGAAGCCGAGGGTGGTCTCCAGGCAGGTACTATGAAGTGGAGCTACGACTTTGCCATTTCGAATGGCATGCAACTTCAGCCGGATGGGACAACCCAGTTTATCGGGATCACTGATAATAACAAAAACAAAACATTTACAGGCAGGATAGGGTGGTTGCCACTGGCTAATTCATCGCTTGAATTAGGAGCCTCGCTGATGACCGGGAAGGTAGGCGATGAAGGCAGCCAGTATAAAAACGCCGAGGCCAATTTATTTGCACTGGATTTAAACCTGGTAGAAAATTTAACTCCCTTTCAAATAAATATTAAAGGCCAATACAGTGAGGCTAAACTGGATAACGCGAGCTATATAAACCCGGTAGATACTGCAAGCTATACATTTAACAATCATACTAAAACCGGGTATATTATGGCTGCTGTGCGGCCCATGTTTTCCAAAAATAAAGTGGTAAAAAACTTTGAGCTGGCCGCACGGTACGGCAATTACACATCACCCGCCAATTCGCTTTGGGGAACGAAAGATAATTCACTTGCCCTAAGCCTTAATTACTGGATCGACTGGCGTACCGTTGTAAGGTTCTCATACGAAGGGATTAAAGGAACCAATACAGAAAGTACTAACCTGGGAGGTCATAACGGCGAGGTTACTAAAAATAATTCTATGTACGTACAATTTTGCATTGAACTTTAAAAATTACAATAATGAAAATTATAAATAATAAAAAAGTCACAATTTTAGGCATATTGATCCTTATGATTGGATCGATGATAGTAATACTGAATAGCTGCACCGCCAGTCAAAAGATCTCGGCCAAGTCCGGCGCACAATTATGGGGGGAGAATTGCCAGCGGTGCCATAATACCCCATCGCCTTCAACCTTTTCGCCTGAGAAGTGGGAAACCGTGGGCATGCATATGCAAAGCAGGGCCTTGCTAACGGACACGGAAAAAAACAAAATAGTAGAGTTTTTAAAACAGTAATATTCCTTCGTTACAAAAGCAAGGGCACATATAAAAATGCTGCTCATGTAATGTTTGCAACTCCCGGTATTCATGACGGTTTGGCGGTAGCCCTCAGATATTAAACTTATCGCTGTGTTATTATCTCCATCTTTGAACTTCCATTTTCGTCATTTCACAACTTTCCGAACTCCTTCCAAATGGCTCGCTATCGTGGCTGCATTTGTTGAGTTATAAAGAATGAGTGATCTGCGGGCCTGGTGGAATTATATGGATATCCATTAATTTTGATAGGGAATGGAACAATACGAAAAGATTTATTTATACAAGCGAATAGTTAAGGCAAAACTTTTTATTGATGATCACTACGCTGAGAATATTGACCTCGGCAACATATGCGACCAGGCAAACTTTTCCAGGTTTCATTTCATCAGGCTTTTTAAATCAATTTATGGAAGTACACCCAATAATTATCTTATAAAAACCAGGATGGAAAAGGCTAAAATTTTATTAGCGAAAGGCCATTCCGTACTGGAAACAAGTATAATGGTTGGTTTTGACAGCCCAACTTCTTTTGCAGGAATGTTTAAACGAATTGCAGGACAAACACCATCAAGCTTTCAGAAAAAACAGCATGCTCAAAAAAATGCCATGCAGTTAAACCCCTTGCTTTTTGTGCCTAATTGCTTTGCAGAAAATAACGGGTGGACAAAATAGCAATTTTGGAGAGGTAACTAAAAAATGCAGTCCGCATCTTTGCAAAAAAGAAAAACATGATTACAAAAATTACCCATACCTGCATTTATGTTCTCGATCAGAACAGCGCTTACGATTTCTATGTTAACAAACTTGGATTTAAAGTTCACACAGATGCTCCAATGGGCGAAGGCGCAAGGTGGCTTACCGTAACTCCACCGGAACAACCGGAATTAGAAATTACACTCTTTCTTGTTGCGGAAGGTGGTATGTTCGACGAAGAAACTGTACAAATAATGACCACGCTGATAAAGAAAGGGACATTTGGCGCGGCCGTGTTTACCTGCAAAGACCTGCTGGCCACTTACGAAGAATTAAAATCTAAAGGAGTTGTTTTTAAAAAGCCACCAACGAAAGAGTTTTATGGCTATGAAGCTTTATTCCTTGACGATTCGGGGAATTGGTTTTCACTGGCACAAATAAATTCATAATTATGAAATCAATATTTGATAATACCATAAGAGAAGAAATAGTCGACAGAATTAATTCATTAAGCGATAAGAGCAAGGCTAAATGGGGTAAGATGACGGTTGCGCAAATGGTGAAACATTGCTCCAGGTGCGAAGAGTATTATTATGGAAACATAAAAGTAAAGCGTTCTTTTTTAGGAAGAATATTTGGAAAGCGTGCAATTGCCAGCATATTGAAAGATGAAACCACCGGGATTAACAAAAATGCCCCCACCCGGCCCCAATTTAAAGTGACTGAGCCTGTTTTAGACTTGGCAGCAGAGAAAGAAAACTGGAAACAATTAATTACCAGGTACGGAACTTTCCCGGAGGATAATTTCACGCATTGGTTTTTTGGAAAGATGACCAAAAATCAATTAGGAGAATTTATTTACAAGCATTCCGATCATCATTTACGTCAATTTGGAGTATAAGAGCAGGAAGTATAATCAAAAACGGTGACATACAAACCCGGGTTGTTTGTGATGTGTATCTCTAATTGAGCATTGCCGTTAGAAGGGGAGCGCCGGGATTAAATTGAAAGACATTTTGTAACTAACGCTATCGTATACACGAAATATTCCATGCAGCAAAAGATAAATTATTTCTTCTCCAATGCGTCAATACGGTTTATTAATTCAGTGTTTTGTTTTTTTAATTCTTCAATTTGCTGCTGTTGTTCCTGCACAGCTTTTACCAGTGGCACAACAAAGTCTGCATAACGCAGCGCATACAAATCATTTTCATTTTTTGGTGCATCAATCCCGGAGAAGTCGAACCCTAATTTTTTTGCTGTCTTTTCTACTTCCTGCGCTACGAAGCCGGTATACCTTACCTGTTCTTTTTCACTCAATGCTTTAACCTGTGCCGCTTTTGCTTCTGCGCTCAATTTCTTATCTGCGGGGGTATTTTTATGAAGAAATTGATCTATTGCTGTTGCATTAAGCGTATAAGTAACAGGACGTAGCTCATTAATAAACTTTAAGCCAGGTACATCTTCCCTTAAATTGTTCTTATACCGGCCATCACTGATATTGCTCCAGTTCGCATAAGCCCGGTAAGAATTTGTTGCAGAATTTCCTATAGTGACCTGGCTGGCTGCAGTGCAAACGGTAGCTTGTCCTATTGCAATTACGTTATAATATCCAATTCCGTTCACATCAGTATTAGCGCCAAGAAACACGTTGTTATACCCGTTATTAAGAGTGGTGCCTGCATTATAACCGAATGCTACATTATATTCTGAGGCAGTGGTATTACGGAGCGCCTGGTAACCGAAGGCAGTGTTGTAACTGTCGTTATTCAGCCGCAGGGCTTCAAAGCCGCCAGCTGTGTTATAGCTTCCATTGTTATTGTAAAGCGCCGCACTTCCGCAGGCGGTGTTGTAAGTTCCCGTTGAATTAGAGTAGAGCGAAGCATAGCCAAAGGCACTGTTGAAATTTGCTGTTGTATTCGAGTTAAGTGCATTGGTGCCAAATCCGGAGTTTCCATGGCCATAATTGTTTGCATATAGCGCATAGTAACCACTTGCCGTATTGCTATAGCCGTCAATGTTAGAGTAAAGAGCGTAATACCCATCTGCCATGTTGTAATTGCCAGTAGAGTTATGATTAAGCGAGGCTGCTCCAATGGCCGTGTTAAAACTTCCCATACTATTGGAGTACAGCGACTGATAGCCGTGCGCCGTGTTATAAATTCCGGACGTATCCGTAAAAAGTGCCTGGTAACCGAAGGCAGAATTTGCTGTGCCAAAAGCAGCATTTAAACTCTGATAGCCAAAGTTTGTTTTGAACGGTGAAGTATAATCAATGTATCCGGAGCGTTGATTATTTACTTTAATTGCTAACGAATTCGCGTCGGTTGTACCAACAAAATTCGTAGCCGGATTTGAACCTCCATTGCCGGTAAGCGACCAGTTGCCGCCACCAGATTCAATTTGCGTCCATGCGCTGCCGTTATGGAACCAAAAGCTGCCCGTAGTTGTATCATACACGATTAACCCTTTTGCGGGATTTACTATAGCTGTCCTGCTTGTGGCAGAAGTCCTTGGGAGAAGAAGTCCTTTATCGCTGGACTTTACTTCAAGCATAGAACTGGCGTCAGGCGTGGTGGTACCAATTCCTACACTTTGAGCCAGGGAAGATTTATTAAATAAAATAATCACGATTGAAAGCAGGAATAGCTTTTTCATTGTTGTATGTTTTTAATGTATTAATTGTTAACAATTAATTGTTGCGATCATTTGGTATAGAGAAATTCAAGCTACAGATATTGAATACCCCGGTGTAGCCATATGAACAACAGAGGCGAGGAAAGTGTTTTGATAGGTTACTTACTAACCTAAATTTAATACATAACACTTGTTTTTAAAAATTTCCCCGCGGAGAATTTTAAAATGACCACAACTTTGTTTCCCTCAGGATATGCATTTACATTTTTGCCTGTAAACCCGGCTATACTGATTTTCTTTTTTCGTGTATCCGCTCCCGTAGATTATGAAAAAACAGTTGACGGTCTTTCTCGCTTATTTCACTGATGAGCATGGATTTTTTTAGCAGGATTTTAAGTGTATCAAAGGTGTAATTAATAAATTCAGCATTTTTGGTCATCATATAATTTATTACATTATGGTTAATGAAAACCATTCTCATGCCATCCATCTCAACCAATGTTGTATTATCTCCAAGGAAAAATTCATTAATATAAAACGCATACTTAATTTTATTTTCCTGCTGTGGATTTTGATGAGGAAATTTATATCCATACTCAACCTGCAATTCAATGTGATTAACGAGCTTCTCCAGGCAATCATAAACAGTTTTAATATCCTGCTGCGATTTGAAAATTTTTGTTTCACGGTAATATTCTATTTGCCTGATAGTGGTGTTAATACAGTCCATATTCCACATTTCCACTGATGGAATCTGGAGATATAAATCAGAAATCTTCCGGCCTGTTTTATTAAAAATGTCTATGAAATCATCTATCAGGAACTGCCCTTTATTAAACTTAGGGTAATCCAGGTCATAGCGGCTCCAGAAATAACATTTGAACGCAGCAAGTTCCGGGAACATGAAATGATGGAAAATAGGAATATCCTTGTTCAGGCTATACATCACTTTTTCTTTAGCCGGCATAAAATATTGAAGCTGGCTAACGATGCCCTGCAGGTAATTTTCAAAATCGAATGTATTCCTGTCAATGTTCTTTCCCCAGAAAATCAGTGCATCATTTTGTAAATGAAGGAATGAATCCAGGGAAATTTTATAATGCGCAGCCAGTTGGGACACTTCGTCTAAAGTAAGATGTTTTTCCCCACGGAGGCGCCTATACGCACTGTCATTACTGAGGTGTAACTGCTCAGCCAATGCATCCACCAACGCAAGATGAGGGGGCAGGTGATTTTTTATCTCTTTTAAAAGGGCTATTTGTAACGCTATCGCATCCACCGTTCAATGATTTTTATTCCGAATATAAAGACTAAAGTCAGCTTTTGCAAGAAGTGCAAATTAAAAAAGAAACATGCCGGGTTTTTGGCAACATCCGCAAAAAATACCATTGAAAAAAGATCACATCAATTATGAAAAGCCGGATTAGCAATAGAACTTTATGCCGGCCGGGACGATATCGATGAAAAGACAGTACTATGGTAACGGCGAATAGCTAATGGATTGGCCGAATCTGTATCCTCACACTTCGGGATCGTATAAGCTCATCGGTTCTGATTCTATTTATTTTCCCCAAGTTGGTGTAACGGCAGTCGTAGACGGAAGCGGGGCATATCAGTCAGGCGCCAGTGGTGGCCATTATAAATTTAATGGGACCTTGCTTACCATTACCCAAAGTGCCGTGAAAGGCTTCACATTCGACGATTCAGGTGAAACATATAACATGCTACAATCAGCCACATCTTCTATTGTAATGGAAAAACAATAATTACTCAATGTGACCTGGTTTTTTTGCATTGGGCAGGAACTAACGTCCGCTGGAATTAATGGTTGATTTACACGGTTAAAAAGAAGGAAAACCTCTTTGGGAAACGATGATACACAAAAATTTAATTCCCAAATTCGTTTAACTTCACCTTAAAATTTTACTGATGGCAATCCGCATTTTTATTACAGGCGGCACTTTCGATAAGGAATATAATGAGCTGAACGGTAAACTATATTTTAAAGACAGCCACCTGGGCGACCTCCTGGAAATGGGTCGTAGCAAAGTTCCTGTGGAAATACGAACGCTGATGATGGTGGATAGTCTGGAAATGACAGACGAAGACCGCGAGTTGATTATACACCAATGCAACAACTGTGATGAAACACAAATAGTAATTACACATGGCACTGATACCATGGCCGACACTGCCAAAGCATTGGCACAAAAAGTGCCGGACAAAACCATCATACTCACCGGCGCCATGATCCCGATTAAGTTTGGTAGTTCAGACGGGCTGTTTAATCTTGGCAGCGCGCTTGCCTTTGCACAAACGCTACCCGTGGGAGTATATGTGGCAATGAATGGCCGCTATTTTAACTGGGACAATGTATGGAAGAACAAACAGACCGGTGTATTTGAAGAAATAAAATAGCTTTAGACTTCCTGGTTGTGCATGAAATCTCTAAACCCGGTTTTTAAATATCTGTTTGAATGATTTATTCGTACAGGCAATACAGTTAGTATAAGGCATAAACAAGTTGCAACGGGTAAATCCTACTTTTCAAACCGCTTATTTAAATGATTTATCAGCCAGGTTATTTGTATAAATATCATTATGGTAGCTAAAACAATTACAGTTGTAGTAATCCTTGAAAATTGAAATAAAGGCACATCACCAAACGTGTGAATAAAATTCTTCATTCCCGGGCCGAACGACCATACCTTAGCCTGGTTTTGCGAACTGCCGCTTACGATGAAGTAGCCCAATGTGGCAATAATCGCAAAAACAAGAAGCCAGCCCTTTTTTGAAATTAAAGGTTTATAGATAGTGGCCTTACTCTTGTCGGTTGCCAAAACGTTGGCCATAACTTTAGCAGTAAAATCATGAGGAGGTGATTCTAATGGAGTTTCTTTTATCGCCCTCTGAACATAATGTTCAATATTTTTATCCTCGTTCCCTTTCATAATATTGTACTTTCTGGTTCCAAACGCTCTTTCATAAGAACTGTCAACTTTTTCCTGCTCCTGTATAATCTTATCTTAACATTGTTCGGGTTAATACCGATAATCTTTGCAATTTCCTCTAAAGATTGTTCCTCAAAATAATATAACGTCAACAAAAAACTTTCCTCGCCGGGCAACAACTGTAAACAATCCCGGATCATTTGTCTGCGCTCCTTCTCTTCAATAGAATCTAACACATTCAATACAGATGTTGCTTCCATTTCCCTGGATTCATCCAGGCTGGTGATGACTTGCAATCTTTTATTCTTCTTTAGCCTGTCGAGACAAGCATTAAAAGTTATTTTATAAATCCAGGTTGAAAATTTAGAATCCCCGTTAAACTTACATAATGATTTATATATTTTATAGAACGTATCCTGCGCAGCTTCCTCTGCTTCATGCCTGTCTTTGAGCATCTTCAACGATAACGTAAATACCATATCCTTATATCTTTCCACCAATACCGCAAACGCATTGGTGTCACCCTTCAGCACCAGGTGGATATAATGTTGATCGTTCTCTTTAACCATATGAATAATAATAAGACGACAACAAGCCAGGCCCGGTTACATCCTGTAAAAACTTTTTTACAATTACTGTAACCTGTAACAAAATTGTGTCGTCATAACCATGAACGAAATAAAATTATATAATTAAAAACAAATCACCATGGGCCCGGAACTTTTGATACCGATAAGCTTATTCCTCGCAATTTTTGGCATTGTCTACCTGTTTTTATCCACCCGAAACAAAGAGCGCCTTGCGTTAATTGAGAAAGGAGTTGATGCCGGCATTTTTATGAAAGGGAGGCAAAACGCCATCCCCACCGGCAGGATAATTATCCTGAATTTAGCCTTACTGCTGATAGGCATCGGTGTGGGAGTTTTCATTGCACTTTTATTATCTACCTATACTTCTTTAAACCAGGACGCCATTTATCCGGCAGCTATATTTACAATGGCCGGCATTGGATTATTTGTGGGTTTCCAAATGACAGGTAACCTGGAGAAAGAGCAAAAATAATTTGCAAAAACACCCTAAACGGCCAGATCATAACGTTAAAGAATATTCGATTTTTCGGTATATTATTATGCGGGAGAATTTTGAAAATTCTGAAAAGTAAAAGCAAGTGAGAGCCGATTCATTTACAACAGCAATCTTTATTACTTTTTGCTTTTTCAAAACATTCCCGGCCTTCCTTAAATGAGAAATAAGAAAGGCCGAGGCTTCCTAAGTTGTCTAGGTACGGGATGTGCAAAATTTCGTATATACCACTGCTGAACAACAATACTATTGACATATAAATGCAAACTTTTGTGCATTGGGCATCTGCAAGGATTGCCTGCGAGTTAAGATTTTTTCCGACTTTAGTTTTCAACATAATTAAGGCCCACATAACCATAATTGATATAACGGATACTATAATTCCTGCAAATGTCGTTCGGGGATTATGATTAGTCCAGGTATTGTAGATACTGGTTGTTACAAGCCCCGCGACTAAAGTATAAAAAGAAAAACCGGTAATTCTTAAAGCCGATCGCTCAAAATCATCTTTGATACTATGGGGATTTCTTTGAATGCGCAATACCATATGAGCAATTCCCAGACCCGAAAGCACTTCTATAAAACTATCTGCACCAAAACCAAAAAGCGCAAGACTGCCGTCCTCGAAGCCAAAATAGAGTGATGCCACTCCTTCGCCAATATTATAGATGATTGTAAACAGGGCAAGTCCTGAAGCCTATTTATATAATTGTTCCTGCCGGAAAGGAAAGGTTTTTAGTAATCCCATCTTATTCGCTGTAAAATTAAAGATACTTATAAGAATGCGTTGGTTCGCGACAGGGTTTGCGCATTTATAAGTAACTTTTGTAACATACTATAAGTTTTAAAATTTTGAACTTTATATCATGGATAACTCAATTCAAAATCATTGGAACGCTGTTTATAAAACAAAAGGGCCAGACCAGGTAAGCTGGACTCAGGAGGTTCCAAAAACTTCTTTGGACTTTATACATTCTTTCAGCCTGGCAAAGAATGCAAAAATTATTGATATTGGGGGCGGAGATAGTAAACTCGTGGACTATTTATTGAAGGAAGGATATGAGGACATTACAGTTCTTGACATTTCAGAAAAAGCACTTGAAAAGGTAAAAGCCCGCCTTGGCGATGCAGCAAAAAAAGTAAAGTGGATTGTAAGCGACATCGTTGATTTTGTACCAACCGAAAGTTATACACTTTGGCACGACCGGGCTACTTTTCATTTTCTTACCACATCAGGGCAGATTAAAAAATACATGGATACGGCGAGGAAAGCGGTTAATGATTATTTGACAATAGGGACATTTTCGGTCAACGGGCCGGAAACTTGCAGTGGCCTCGCGGTAAAACAATATTCAGAAACTGCATTACAAGAGGAAATTCGTCATGGATTTAATAAAATTCGTTGCATAAACGAAGATCATGTTACACCGTTCAATACATCACAGAGTTTTTTATTTTGCAGCTTCAAAAAAAAAGCATGATAATATAGCCGGGTTAAATATTTTTGATGGAGACTTGCACCCTTAATAGTCTTGTAAAACCTCATATTTTCTTGCGTATGTGGTACAGTTTCCTCAATATTTTCTTCTTTGTTTTTCATACAATATTTACGTTGTTTAATATAGTCGGATGGATTTTTCAAAAGACGAGAAAGCTGCATTTGATTACTATTTCCCTTACTGCCTTCTCCTGGTTCTTCCTCGGCATTTGGTATGGATGGGGTTACTGCTTTTGTACCGACTGGCATTGGACGGTAAGGCAAAGGCTGGGGTACAAAGATCACTCCAACTCTTATATTCATTTTCTTATTCTCAAATTATCAGGCATTAATCTTAATGAACAAATGGTGGAGAATGCTACACTAGTTATATTCCTTTTATGCTTTATTCTGAGTGCCTGTTTAAATATAAAAGACTGGCGAATAAAAAAGAATAAATCTCAAAATCATTTGAGTTAATGATTGTTGTCATTTATTTCCGCCTGTCGTGTTTATAATTTTATTTCTTAAAATATTTCACTGGAATATATTAAAAAGAAAACCTGCAATCAGGACGTTGCTTTCCTGGTTACCATCAGGCGCAAGCTCTAAAATAATTCAATATGAAAAAGATAATTGGCAACCTGGCAATTGCATTAATTATTGGGGTGCTTTTCTCCTGCAATGGGCATTATCGTTTCCTTATTGGCCAGCCGCCTGAACATCCATCTGTGATAATGCCGCTAAGCCCCGGAGACGGTTATATATGGATTGGAGGAGAGTGGTATTTCAACGGCAATTCATATTTATGGCGCGATGGTTATTGGACAAGACCACGCGATGGAATCAGGTGGGTGCCCGGAGACTGGAAGAGAAACCATCATGAATGGTATTATAATCCGGGGCGATGGAGAAAATGATTATAAAACGTTTATTATGAAAAAAGAAATTTCGAAGCTTGCTTTATTATGGCTGTTTATTATTTGTATATCATCTGATCAACGGCCAGGTGTTATTTCATTATTACCAATAAAGCATTGGGTAAATGATACTATCCCGGTGAAAATTACGCTGGATAAAACTGCATTCAATGATATGAATATTCTTTTTATAACCGACACAGCAGCTACGACTGACGGAATAAAAGATGTTCTGGGGAAAGCGTATGGTGAAATAATGCAGTTTGTTCAGCAAAATCAGTTACAACCTTTAAAATTTATGGCATGGTATGGTTCCGTGCAGCCACCGTGGATAATGAACGTCGCCGTTGAAGTTAATAAAATACCTGAAGCAGTTAACGGGCGCATTCATTCTAAGGTACAGCCCGGTGGTGAAGTATTGATTGCACATATCCGGGGGCCGTATGACCAGGTGGGGCAAGCCTACAATGCTATTGGAAAATGGATGAATGAAAATACCCGAAAAGCAAAAAGTGCGCCTTTCGAAGTATATATAAATGATCCTGCAACGGTAAAAGACCCTTCCGAAATTCAAACAGATGTTTATCAGCCCCTGGAATAAATTAATAGTTAAACTCGTTTTATGAGAAAGATATTTTCTGTTATTATCACATTAGGCTTTACGATTCAGGCCTTTTCATTTCGTTTGGAATATGGTAATAACGTTGTAATAACCCAGCCCGTCCATGAAGACCTGTATGTTTCAGCGGGGTCAGTAACTATTAATGCCCCAGTATTTGGTGATTTGATTTGTACAGGGGGCACTATCAATATTAATGATTCTGTAAGTGATGATATTATAGTTGCAGGAGGCACTGTCACTTTTAACGGTTATGTGGGAGATGATATTCGTTGCGCAGGGGGAAGGTTGTATATACAAAAAAGCATTGGTGGCGACCTGGTAATTGCAGGTGGACAGGTTACTGTTAACAGGGATGTTGTTATAGGTGGTGGGTTGTTGATGGGTGGTGGCGACATCACATTCAATGGTACCGTAAATAAATCTGTAAAGGCTGGGTTCGGGAGCCTTGTTTTTAATGGCCGTGCAGAAAAAGACATAGATGTAAGGGGAGGAGACCTGCAAATGAATGGCACTGTTATGGGGCCATCAATTATAGCAGCCAATAAAATCACGATAGGCAATGATGCTTCATTCAATAATGATGTTCGTTACTGGAACAAGGCTGGGTCAGTGGACTTCAGGCAATCAATAAAAAACGGGAAAGCCATATATGATCCTTCACTAAAAATTGAAACAGGCCGCTGGTATTACCTTGGCGGTATGTCAGTAATGGGATTACTATGGTATATCGGGATGGCATTATTGATGATTGCTATAATTCAGTATTTATTTAATGCAACAATGCAAAAAGCAGGAGATACCGTTTTCAATAAAACTTTAAAATCATCAGGATTTGGTTTGCTCTTTTTTATCGCGGTACCTATCGCAGCTATCATAGCTTTTATAACTATCATAGGTGTACCCGTGGGCTTATTGTTACTGTTTAATTATATAATACTCATCCTGCTTGCAACCGTCATTACTTCGCTGGTGGCCGCACATTGGATTAACAACCGTTTTAATCACAAATGGAGTTATTGGAAACTGGTATTTACAGCGTTAGGAATTTTTATTGTGCTTAAACTTATCAGCTTAATGCCTTTCCTCGGATGGTTTATTGTATTGCTTGCAGCATGCATGGCATTTGGGGCAATACTGCAGAATATTAACTGGAAACGCAAACCACAGGTTGAAATAGCACAGTAGGATTAAAAAGGTGACGGGCTAATGCATGTCCATCCGCCATCTACTATTAAAGTTTGCCCTGTTATATGTTTTGCTTTTTCAGAAACAAGGAACAAAGCGGTGCTGGCAATATCCGATACGGTTGCAGCTCTGCCCATCGGTGTTATTCTTTTCCATGTAGTTGCGTATTCCGGATCATCTAATGTTCTTTCGGTTAAAGTGGCGCCGGGTGCAATGGTGTTAACGTTGATTTTATACTGCGACAGTTCTATCACTAAATTTTTTGCCAGCATTTCCAGGGCAGCTTTACTCATGCCATAGGCAGCAAGGTCTTTGTGCGCCTGGTGGCCGGTTACAGAAGATGTAAATAATAACGATCCGCCTGATCCCTGCTTTTTCATTTGATTCGCGGCTGCCTGCGCCAAAAAAAAAGTACCTCCCAGGTTTACCTGCATCACCCGGAAAAAAGATTCAGGTTTGTAAGTAAAAAAATCTCCGAATAAAGTAATACCCGCATTTGCAATCACAATATCAAGCTTACCAAATTGAGCAACTGCAGTATCAACCATTGTTTGAATAAATGCCATATCGCCGGAATCACCTGCAAGCGCTATACAATTGCCGCCGGTATTTTCAATGATCCGTTTCACAGCACTTTCAGCCAATGTTTGATCTACATCATTTAAAATAACATTCGCACCTTCTGCCGCAAGGCTCGAGCAAATTTCATAACCAATACCTTGCCCGGCTCCGGTTACAATGGCTACTTTGTTTTCAAAAATCATTATAATAGTTTTATGGTCAATTTTGAATGTGAGTTAGTTTACCTGCTAACCGTTTACAAGCCACTACTCACTTTCTCAATGCAAATCTCTTACAACTTCTTTAAAATTACGATAACATTTAGTCCCTCAATATTTTTAAATGAAAAAGAACTTTAACCGTTTGGTCTGATGCTGCCTCCTTTATGGAGGGGTTTTTATAGTAAGAAACAAGATGGCGGTGGTGGCGCCAATACACTATGGAATACTTTCAATACTTTATATGAAAAGTTAACAACTACCAATAGCTTGATGCATTTATTGTTTTCAACATTTGAACATTTCCGTCGCATAGTTTGTTTTGCCCCTTTTACGAAGGTGTCAGTTAATGAATCGTTTTCATTAGCGAAGTTGCTGGTATAACGGTTAGGCTTATTCGTTATTAATTAAAGTGAGTATTTGTTGTTTCTTTAAAAGTGAATTCCTGAGCGAGTCGAAATTTCTTCAAAAAGGCAGGCTTACTTTATGTCATCAAACTAATTTATTCATCTTAAAAAATAAGAAAAAAGCGAGCAACAACAAAAGGCAGATAAAATGGATTGCAAAAAATATATACTGTGTTATCCTTAGCCAGTTACTGACCGGTGAAGACAAAAGTTAGTAAACTGCAGCCGTAACAATGATCAATTCAACTCCCAGGAATATCATTTCCCTCCCTTCAAAGATGTGCTGAGTTATCCGCAACTGTTTCTGCCCCCAATAAATCAATACGGCCAGGCCCGATAAGGTATTTATAATGAATATATACTGCTCCAGCTTATGTGTCACCAGTCCTGCCATGAAAGTGCCTAAATAAACCAGGATGCCAAAGATCAGACCTAGCTTTATCCAATAATCGGAAATAATCATAGCAATTGTGTTATGTTTTTTAAGAGGTTCACAGAATGCAGTGCCTGTAATTACCCTTTCAACAGGTAAAATAATTCTTTTTATTTATATACGCGGCAATTGCCGGTTTTAATACCCGGCGGCCTCGGTTATCCTGTACGCAAACCCCGCGAAGTGATCAGCGAAAGATGACTTAGGCTGGCTAACATTTTAATAAATAACTAACACTTAAGGAGAAACAATAACCAGGAAAAAAAAGCGTTTGACTATATTGCTGAAAAGTTCATTTGCGATCTTTTTTTGCCGTTATAATTTATTTTTAATTAAATAAAAACCAAAAACTAATTATGAAATACCTCGTGTTTATTCCAACAATTATTCTTTTCTATTCTTGTTCAACTTTAAAGTCCGATGCATCTAAAACTACCCGGAATACGCATGACGTTGGAATTGAATGGGAGTATTCATCCCGTATACATGAGGCATACCAGGAAGATATGGATAGTGTTATTAATACTGAGATACAGAAATTCAATTCTTCCGGTCATTCATTTAACCTGCATAAGAAAAACCGAAAAGACAAAGATTATATTTCCCTGGAATTTAAAGATGGTAGAATAGCTTCCAAAGGCGAAAAAATTGCTGGTTATATTGTATGCGGACTTGGCTTAATTGCTACACCGGTAGCATTAATCGCCCTGCATACCGGGTTTTTTGCTGCATTTTATTACCTGCCTGAAAACAGGTATTTAATGAAGTGCACTTATTCTGATGATCTTGCAGATCCTTCATCACATGGCAAAAAGTTTGAAGGTACTACCGGCGCTTTAATTGCGAATAAACATAAGCAAGTGAATAAATTATATACAAAGTTTTCTGCGAGCCTCGAAACGATACTGGCAAAGCTTGACAAGGAATTATCTTCCCATTAAAATCTCAATTTAAATTTTATATACCTACAAATTATGAAATTATTTTTTTCCTTTTTAATTACAATCGCTGCTTGTAACGCACAGGCACAAACGAAAATAACCAGGTACTATGACGCGAACTGGATCGAGACTTCCAAAGAAAAAGCGGCATTTTATGCAGACTTTATAAAAGACGGTACTGCTTATAGCTGCACCTCTTACTGGATAAACACCAAAACGGTAAGAGGCATATCCGTTTTTCCTGATACGGTGATGCAAAATCCAATAGGTAAACAAATATTGTATTTCAAAAACGGGCGCATAGCAGATTCTTCCTTTACAGAGGATAAAAAAACTATTTATCTATTTCACTACTATCCTGGCGGCCAGCTAGCTATGCACCTTTATGTGCCCTCAAACAGTTCCGAAGCAGTTGTAGAAGGATTTGACGAAGATGGCAAACGAATCAAACATTATATTTTTCAAAAAGACGCTGAATTTAAAGGTGGAACGAAAGCATGGCAATCTTATATTGTTAAAAATGCTGCAAGAGATTTGTCAGTAAAAGGCGACAGCGCCATAACCGCAAAGGTGCAGGTACAATTTATAATTGATGAAAATGGCGACGTTATAGCAGCGAAGATTTTCAAATCGTCCGGGTACAGGAACGTAGACAATGATGCCTTGCGGGTAATTTCAGACAGCCCGAAGTGGAATAGTGCTATCTTATTCAACCAACCGGTAAATGCGTATAGAATACAACCTTTTGAATATCCTTTACAGCCAGAAAAAAAATAATGATGTTTTATTTCCATTCCGCCCTGTGTAAAACAAAAAACCTGCTTAGAATTCCCAAAACGTGAAAACGAAGAAGCGAAGTATTGATATTTATCGTTTAGTTCGAACAAAATATATCTGAAGCGATTTTGGTTAAATCGTATAGCAAGTGTATTGTCTGAATTAGTGTTATTTAGGGTAACCCTTCCGTTGCCCGTGAATAGTAAGTTTCAGAGGTTTATTCATCTGATTAATAAATTATAATATGATGGAATAGGGCAGGGGCATCAGCGGGAAAGGAAAGGGAACTATTAGATTGTGCAGCGTTTTAATCACAAAACCAATCCATAAAGAAAGCCCTTTTTATGAAGCGAATATTAGCCTTCATTGCGCTGGCGAGTTTTACACTGTTTTCCTGTAGCAAAGAATACTCCGTTGAATTTGTTCCCACTTCCTTAAACGGAACCTGGAGAATGATTACGGTGAAAGATCATATTTCGGGTTTAACAATATCCAAACCTTCTGACCTTCAGGGAGAAGTTGTAATTACATTTATCCCTAAGAGCAATACTACCGGCATATTTTATGGGCACACATTAACGAACCAGATATCGAAGTGCAACTATACAACCGGCGCAAACCGGCTATTGTCAATTCCATCTCTGTTCATGACTAAACTTGCGGAAACTTCCTGGGGGCAGGAATTCGTCAATAATATTTGCACTTCCATTGAATATAGTTTTGAAAGTAATGGTAATCTTATTATTAGAACCACGAACAGAATACTCATATTTAAAAGGCTATAAAGCGCATCCATTTTATCAATTCTCACGATGTTAATTAAGACGAACACTTATTCTTTTCAACTTACTTAATTGAGCCGGTATCTTTCATCTTTGCCTGCATATTAGTTAGTGACGTTTCCAGATGCTCTAATTTTTTTATGTTCGCTAACTGCAACGTCTACACGAAGTAACTATGGCCGCTTCCACAACGGAGCAGTTTGCCATTCATCAACATATTCACCTAAATAATTTCGTTTTAGCATTTCCTTTAAAAAAATATTCATGCGCTTTCAGTAGCACATTTTTTTCCTTCAGTTTACCAATTACATGCCTGGGTTTTCCCGTTAACGTTATCTTAACGAAACTCTTTACCAGAAAGCATTGCCGGAGATAACAATTCATTATCACTTACTTCTTTTCAGGTCTACATTTATACAGGATTTCATAAACTTTTTAAATCTTACAATCATGAAAACAACAATCATTCGTCACCTGTTACTCGCTGGTGCAGCGTCGCTCATCGCATTTTCTTCCTTTTCCCAGGTTAACACAACCAGGCAAACGGCCTACACTGCGGAAAGTGCCGATGCCGTAAATATGGCCCATCTTAAACCAGATCTTTCGGGGTTAAAAAATTATATAAGTGATGAAAAAACGGAGCGAAAGATATTGCAATATTTTACCACGCCTTTTGACGATGCGGTAAACATTACCTGGGTAAAAGTGGACGATAATGTATTAGCAGAATTTACCGTTGGAAATATAAAAACCCGCAGCCTGTTTGATAAAAAGGGCAACCTTGTTTACAGTATTGATTATTCTGATGAGAAATTGCTACCCAGGCACTACAAGCAGATGATTCATAGTGATTACGCCGGTTACAAAATCAACCAGGTAGCCAGAGTGAATGAAGCGCTCCGGGAAATTTGGGTTGTAAAGCTTGAAGCACCAGATAAGTTTGCAACCGTACGAATTGAAAACGATCAACCTGAAGAAGTAGAAAAATTTAAAAAGCTTCGCTAAAAAATCGCCGGATCTTTAGGAACCGTTTCATTCCTGTGGTAACTTAGTGCGCTGTGCCGGAGCAGGATATCTCTCCATTAGCTTACACTATAGCATTACAGTCCGTGAGCGGTTTTTTCATTTAAAATTTTTTAACATAACGGTTAGGTATATCCGCCATTGTTAAATTCTTTATGCAGCCTATGCTTACTTCAGCAATACCCAACCGAATTTTCAGGTCGCGGTTTACAAAACGAATAAATAAGTTTGTTTTGCACAGAAAGGATGTTTCGTTATATTTAAGAAGATTTATCTAACCAAAATAAAACAACATGACAAAGTTTTTAATAACTGCCGCTTACAATGAAGACGGCGTTAAAGGATTGCTTAAAGTGGGTGGCACCAACCGGAAAGAAGCCATTGCAAAAATGATTGCTGACATCGGCGGTAAACTAGAGGCATTTTATTTTGCTTTCGGAGATTATGATGTGTACGCCATAGCTGAATTGCCTGATACAACTTCTGCTGCTGCACTTGCTTTAACCATTAATGCATCGGGAATGGTTAATCTATCAACGACCCTTCTTTTAACTCCTGAAGAAATTGACAAGGCAGCAAAAATGACCGTTAATTATCGTTCGCCTGGGAACTAGTTGATGAAGAGATGAAAATGTATTGTGAACTTCAGCGATCTTTTATATTTTGTTTGAAGAAGGAAAACCGCGTCCATCCGGCAGGGTATGCTGATCTAAATGATGAGGGATTAATTCTCTTTGATCATTCAACAAGTATAATAAACTTTCTTAACCATTTGCAATACAGGAGTTGTCTCAAAAGTCCTGTATTACTTTAAGTCCGGGCAAATCATTTTGGTATTCATCTTATTTCGGGTGTTCTATTTAGTGGAGCGAATCTTTCGTCATCTTCTCATCAAACTCCTTTTGCATTTCACTGAGTTCCGCATCATAACCTTGCTGATCTATAAAAGCACCCGGATTGTATGCATCGCCGGGCTTATGCTTTTCATGCAATTTAAACTGGCTTGCGTGCGATGCAAGCCAAATATCAAATGATATATTTTTCATCGCTTTTAAGGTATAAGCATAATCACTTGTTATGGATGGATAAGTTGTTATTGTTGCAAATGGCTCATCCGTGACGATAGTGGGTATGTTTGCAATAAGTACCTTATAAGATCGCTGGTTATCCTTTACAGTAAACAAAAAACTACAGGAGCCTTTTGTGTGGCCCGGATGATGCAACATTACCAGTTGCATATTGCCTAATGTAATAGTATCATTATTACGCAATAAGCGATTGGGCTTTACAGGCTCAAAAGTTCTGCCATATTTACCCAATACATAATCTGAGCTTCCGCCGGTTGCCAACACATCTGCCTCTTTTTCGTCTACCATCAGCCGGGCGCCGGTGCTCTTTTTAATGGCAGCCATTGCACCCATATGGTCGTAGTGAGCCTGGGTGTTTAAAAGTATTTTGGTATCAGCAAACCTGAAGCCTAAGGTTTCAATGTTGTTCCTTATTTGTACTGCTGAAGATGAAAGCCCTGTATTAATGAGTATATTTCCTTGTGGAGTTGTAATGAGATAACAGGCAAGCTCATAAGTGCCTACATAATACAGGTTTCCTGCTATGCGAAATGGCTGGCAGGGCTTTACCCATTCAGCATCTGCTCTGGGCTCTTGTACTTTTTGTGCACTCACAGTTAATGATGTTAACGATAAAACAACGGCAATTAAAACAAAGTGTATTGAATACCCGGACATTTTGGAATTGAATGGTGAATGTCAAATATATCATGATAAATTATCGAAGCAAAACTTAAAACAATTCTTTGTCTGCGGATTGCCAATTACATAACTTGAAGAAACCCTTATAAGGCTGATCGGGAAAAATAAGCCTGTAATTATTAAATAATTTCCCTTTAAAGCTTTCCGCGGTTAGTTTATTAATAATTATTTGTCAATTCTTATAAATAAAACTGCACAAAAGAGGGCAATGTCCATATATTTTAGGAATTTTGCACTCCAATAAAAAAACTACAAAAGCATATGCCAAGTACATTGTTCGACAAGGTGTGGGACTCACATGTAGTCCGCAAAATTGAAGATGGTCCGGATGTTCTATTTATCGACCGTCATTTTATTCATGAAGTTACCAGCCCTGTTGCGTTCCGGGGACTCGAGAGCCGTGGTTTAAAAGTAATGTTTCCTGAAAAAACATTTGCTACTGCAGATCATAACACCCCAACCATCAACCAGCATTTACCGGTTAAAGATGCTCTTTCAGCCAACCAGTTAAAAGCATTAGAGGTAAATTCGGCCAAATATGGTATTTCACACTGGGGCCTTGGTAATCCGAAAAACGGCATTGTGCATATTATCGGGCCTGAAAATGGAATTACTTTGCCTGGAATGACGATTGTGTGCGGCGATTCGCATACGTCTACCCACGGCGCATTTGGTTGTATTGCTTTTGGAATCGGTACTTCCGAAGTGGAAATGGTTTTATCATCTCAATGTATTATGCAGCCGAAACCAAAAAAAATGCGCATCAATGTAAACGGCAAATTGGGTAAGGCAATTACCCCAAAGGATGTTGTCCTTTATATAATTGCTAAATTAACAGCTGCAGGCGCTACCGGATATTTTGTTGAATATGCCGGTGAAGTATTTGAGAAGATGAGTATGGAAGGAAGAATGACAGTTTGTAACATGAGTATTGAAATGGGCGCACGGGGCGGCATGATTGCACCGGATGAAACAACGTTCACTTATATTAAGGGAAAGGAAAAGGCCCCCAAAGGTGAAGCCTGGGATAAAGCATTGGCCTACTGGAAAACATTAAAAACTGATGCAGATGCCACTTTTGATATTGAACATCATTATGATGCTGCAGATATTGAACCCATGATAACCTACGGAACCAATCCCGGTATGGGATTGGGCATCACCAAACACATACCAACAGCAGAACAGGCTGGTGGTGGCAAGTCCAGTTATGAAAAATCCCTTAACTACATGGGCTTTCATGAGGATGATTCCATGCTTGGGAAAAAGGTAGATTATGTTTTTTTAGGAAGTTGTACCAATGGACGCATTGAAGATTTTCGTGCGTTCGCATCAATAGTAAAAGGGCGCAAGAAAGCTGAAAATATAACAGCATGGATTGTTCCCGGTTCGCATGTGGTTGAACAGCAAATTAAGGATGAAGGCATTTTAGACATTTTAACCGAAGCAGGTTTTGAATTGCGTCAGCCGGGATGTTCTGCATGCCTGGCAATGAATGATGATAAAATTCCCGCCGGTAAATATGCCGTTAGTACCAGCAACAGAAACTTTGAAGGAAGACAGGGGCCGGGTGCAAGAACGATGCTGGCGAGTCCCTTTATGGCCGCGGCTGCGGCTGTTACCGGTGTAGTTACTGATCCAAGGGAGCTACTCTAACGATGTGGGATGCACGATGTTGCATATAAAAAAGAAACAAAATAAAAATAAATAAACTACTAATACTCTTTGTCTCTCTTCTTCTGCCATCCTGAGCTTGTTGAAGGAGGTTGAGATGAAGCTTAAAAATTAAACACCATGGCATACGATAAATTCACTGTATTAAAAAGCACAGCAGTTCCTTTATCAATTGAAAATGTAGATACCGACCAGATTATTCCCGCACGCTTTTTAAAAGCAACAGAACGAAAGGGTTTTGGAGATAATCTTTTTCGCGACTGGAGATATAATAATGATAACTCACCAAAAAAAGATTTCGTATTAAACAATCCGGTTTATCATGGAAAAATATTAGTGGGTGGAAGAAATTTTGGAAGCGGAAGCAGTCGTGAGCATGCGGCATGGGCAGTTTATGATTATGGTTTTCGTTGCGTGGTATCCAGTTTTTTTGCTGATATTTTTAAAAATAACTGCATCAATGTTGGTATACTACCGGTACAGGTAAGCGAAGAATTTTTAGTTAAAATATTTAAAGCCATTGAGGCAGATCCGAATACAGAACTTGAAGTAAATCTCCCGGAACAAATGATTACGATTCTTGCAACTGGAGACAAAGAATCCTTTGCCATTAATGGTTACAAAAAAAATAACCTAACTAACGGTTATGATGACATCGACTATTTACAAGCTATGGGAGAAGAAATTCAATCGTTTGCCAAAAAGAGTTTATATTAAAATTTTCCAAGCAAACGATAATGGCAAAATCACAACGATATATTGAAATTATGGACACTACACTCCGCGATGGTGAGCAAACCAGCGGTGTGTCTTTTTCTGCATCTGAAAAACTAACTATAGCCCAGCTTCTGTTAACGGAAGTAAAAGTTGACAGGATAGAAGTTGCTTCTGCCCGTGTATCGGAAGGAGAATTTGATGCCGTAAAAAAGATTACCAAATGGGCCAAGGCAAAAGGACTCTTGAATAAAGTAGAAGTGTTAACTTTTGTTGACGGCGACGTATCTATACATTGGATGCAGCAGGCAGGTGCAAAAGTAATGAACCTGCTCACGAAAGGTTCGTTGAATCATTTAACACACCAATTAAAGAAGAAACCGGAACAGCATTTTGCAGAAATAGCTGACGTAATAAAGCGGGCGAGGAAAAAAGGAATTGAATGCAATGTATATCTCGAAGACTGGAGCAATGGCATGCGTCATTCAAGGGATTATGTTTTTCAATACCTGGATTTTCTCTCAACACAGCCGGTTAAGAGAATTATGTTACCGGATACGTTGGGTATTTTAATTCCATCGGAAGTATTTGAATTTGTTTCAGAAACAGTAAAGCGTTACCCGGGAATTCATTTCGACTTTCATGGCCATAACGATTACGATTTAGGCACTGCTAATGTGCTGGAAGCCGTAAAAGCTGGCGCCCATGGCTTACACCTTACGGTCAATGGTATGGGCGAAAGGGCAGGCAATGCAGCATTGGCAAGTTCAATCGCTGTACTGGACGATTTTATGCCACAGGTGAAATTATCGGTTGTTGAAAAATCTTTGTATAGCGTTAGTAAGCTTGTAGAAACATTTTCAGGATTTAGAATTCCCGTAAACAAACCAGTTGTTGGAGAAAATGTATTTACACAAACGGCCGGCATACACGCAGATGGTGATAAGAAAAATAAATTATATTTCAGTGACTTGATGCCTGAGCGTTTTGGGCGTCAAAGAAAATATGCATTGGGCAAAACGAGTGGTAAGGCAAATATTGAAAATAATTTACAGCAGTTGGGTATCCTTCTTTCAGATGAGGATCTTAAAAAGGTAACTCAACGGATTATTGAATTGGGAGATAGAAAAGAAGTATTAACGCAGGCCGACCTGCCTTATATCATCTCCGACATATTAGACGGCAATGCGCTTGAAGCAAAAGTGACTATCGAAAATTACGTACTTACTCATTCAAAAGATTTAAACCCTTCGGTCACTTTAAAGATTTGTGTAAACGGTGAAGTATTTGAAGAGCATGCGCAAGGCGATGGCCAATACGATGCATTTATGAATGCTTTAAAAAAAGTTTACAAGCAAAAGAAAATAGAATTACCCCAGCTAACGGACTATGCTGTTCGAATTCCTCCGGGCGGTAAGAGTGATGCTTTATGTGAAACGATTATTACCTGGAGCCAGAATAACAGAGATTTTAAAACACGCGGATTAGACAGTGACCAGACGGTTGCTGCAATAAAAGCAACATTAAAAATGCTGAACACTCTTCAGCCACAATGAAATAAATTATTACAAATTCATTTACAATAATTTCAATGGCAAACAAACACATCTTAATTGTTCCCGGCGATGGCATCGGCCAGGAAGTAACAGCCGTAGGTAAAAAAGTATTGAATAAAATAGCTGCAAAGTATAGCCACACCTTTACTTATGATGATGCGTTAATAGGCCATATTGCTATTGAGGCAACAGGTAACCCATTACCGGATGAATCACTGGAGAAGATGAGAAATTCAGATGCGGTTTTGTTTGGTGCGGTTGGCCATCCAAAATACGATAACGACCCATCAGCCAAAGTACGACCGGAGCAAGGTCTATTGAAAATGAGGAAAGAATTGGGATTGTATGCTAATATTCGCCCGATAAAATTATTTGATGAATTATTGGGGGCGTCAAGCATTAAACCGGAAATATTAAAAGGCGCTGATATTTTATTTTTCCGCGAATTAACAGGTGATATTTATTTTGGAGAAAAAGGAAGAAAGAACAACGGGGATACCGCATTCGATGTTGCTGAGTACAGCCGTTATGAAGTTGAGCGCATAGCCCGTAAAGCTTTTGATGCAGCCAAAACAAGACGTAAAAAATTATGTTCTGTTGATAAGGCCAATGTGCTTGAGACATCCCGGTTGTGGAGAGACGTGGTTCAAAAAGTTGCATTGGAATATCCTGATGTAGCAGTGGAGTACCAGTTTGTAGATTCAACCGCCATGCTGCTTATAAAAGACCCGACCCGTTTCGATGTGGTGGTTACAGCCAATTTGTTTGGTGATATTTTAACGGATGAAGCATCTCAAATAGCCGGTTCAATGGGGATGCTTGCAAGTGCTTCTATAGGTGATGGCACAGGAGTTTACGAACCTATTCATGGTTCTGCCCATGATATTACCGGCAAAGGCGTAGCTAATCCTTTGGCCTCCATTTTATCGGCTGCTTTGCTATTGGATATTTCATTTGGAATGAAGGAAGAATCCGAAACAGTTATAAACGCAGTTGATAAAGTTTTAAAGGCCGGTTATCGTACAAGAGATATTGCAGATAGCACTACCCCTGCTGATAAAATATTGGGAACTGAAAGAATGGGAGAGGAGGTATTAAAATTTATTTAGTTTGTAAGAGATTTATTTTAGACATTATTGTTTTCAATTCACAACAAGGTCTCCCATAAAAATCTTGCCTTCTGTTGTTTAATTTCTTCGTTTTCGGTTTTGTCGTCGCTATACCAGTCTTTCGCACGATCAATTATTGTTGTTTCTAAAAATTTCAAGTCATAATACTTCCGTGAACTTACCGGTTTAATCTTATTTTCGTCTACGCCAGTCAGTGAGACTTTTGTCGCAATCCATGATGTGTATAGTCTTGGTATCGTTACCCCAAGTATCATACCCGGTAAACCATTTATAGTACAGGGGCCGCCGGAAATCATAATTTCATCAGTATAAAAGGCAAACACGTAAACACTGTCAAATATTATGGCAACCGCTTTCCTGCAGTTGAAGCCTGCAATAACCCGGGTATCATTAGTAATTCTCCACTTTAATTTTGGAATAGAATCCTCGATATCTATATTAGTGCCATCAATATTTTTTTGCATATTCATTTTGCCTGTTTCATAATTGCAAAACCAAATATTTTCTTCATCGCTTTTTCTCCACCACTGGGGAACTTTTTTTGATGCCTCATCCCAATGATCAAATTTGTAAATGCTTTTATTACTGGCGAAAGTAAAATTGTAATATGCTGTTTTAAACTGTGGAAGCTGATCTTTGAGCATATCTTCAAACATACCATTGCCCATTGTTTTTTTAATATTCGCCTTTACTTCATATTCTATTACCGCTTTGGTAATAAATTGTTGTGCGTGTACCCGTGCCTGTGATAGTACTGCAATTAATACAAAATATACTTTAATTTTCATAACGCTTTTTTTAATACTATTTGGTTTTGGCTGTTTTGTTTTTAAAATCCCATTCAAAGCCAATCATGAAATATCTTTTTAAACGGTCGTTAGTTACCTGCGTATAAGTGTTGCTGTAAAAACCTCTGCTTACGCCTATATTATCATTTAAAATATCATGCACTGAAATATAAGCGGTAAACTCATTGTCTTTAAAAGTTCTTTGCAAACGGGCGCCCCATTGATTGGAGTTCAGGTTTTTATCAAATTGCGAGGTTTTCTGGCGGGAAAATATTTGCAAATCTGAAAGCAGCGCCCAAACTTTTTTATAATAAACAGTGGCATTCAAATATACCGTGTTGCTGTTGTAATGAATTTTTGTGTTGTTCTGCGAAGTGGTATTGGCATTGTAATTAAACTGATCACTTACAGAAAAATCATATTTCTTTTCTTTTGATTTCGAAATCCACACAGAAACGCCGGGCGATACTGTTTTAGAAAAACTTTTTACACTATTAATGATATCCGCATATTTATTATAGCTAATGTTAGGATTGAAATTAATCCTGGTATCAATTTTTTTGATCTTAACACCAAAGCCGCCATAAAAATTAAGGGAGAGGCTTCCATTAGTATTAATAGGCTGGGTAACGGTTTTACCTGAATGAACATTAATGATTCGGTTATTGGTAATTGAATTACTGGTGAGCCTTATATTAAAAGACTGGTACATCCATATATCCTTTAAGAAATTATAACTATTGTGGGATACGTTGAATGAATTGGTGAAAGATGGTTTTAAATCCGGGTTACCAATATATTGGTTAAAGTAATCATTGTTATTTCTTAAGGGCTGTAGCTGGTTAATAGTAGGCTGTGTAGTGTTTCCCGTATAATTAACCCTGATGCCATGATTAGGCTTATAAGTATAAGTAAAATTAGCGCTGGGGTAAAAATTTACATAGTCCCTGGTATAATCTTTATTAAAAGTGAGATCCTGCAGGTCGAAATTCGTAAAGCCAAAGCCGGAGCCGATATTTAATTTAACTTTCTTGTTCGCAAAATTTATTCTTGCGGAAGGGATATTTTGAACGATGTTTTGTTTAAACTGGTTCGATAAGGAATCAACCAATACATCATACTTATTTGAAAAAGGCGTATAGCTGTACGTAAGCTGATCGTTAGTACCATAATTATAGGAAAGCTGGTAAGCCAGTTCCAGTGAATATTCTTTTGCTAACGGTTCAGTGTACACGATTTTACCCGTTAAATTGGTAGCAGACGTGTTATAATCTTTCATTTGGTCAACGTCCTGGCTGCCAGACGGAGCGCCGTCAAGATATGCCTGGTTAAAAGACTTTAAGAAATTAGTTCCTTTATTATTTAATACGTCCCAGTTGCCGGTGAAGGTTAATGTCCTCCTGCTTTTATGGAATTTATGCCGAAAAAGTATATTTCCTGAAATTGCATTTTTATCATTACTGGTTGAAAGATCTCTTGAGCTTGTATTTTTTATAGTTCCGTTATTTCCGGTGCTGATTGAATTTAACATGCTACCGCTTTCGGTATGATAGAAATTTGTATTGACCGTAATCTTCAAAGAATTCATGGAATCCAGCTTCATATCCAATATTCCCCTGATCTTAAAATTATGGCGGTTTACATTATCCACCTCTGTTGAGTTTTGATCTAAAACCGAATCGCCTACCTGGGTCTCTGTAAAAGTTTGCTTGCGATTCGTGTACTGTTGACTGTTATATTTAGGTGAGAGATTAAAATTATATTTATCGTTCCATTTATTACTGTATTGCATTCCGGCGTTTACATTGGTCATAAAACCATTCTGCGGATCCACATAGGGCTCGTCGTCGTTGGTATTGCCGGTCCATTGAAAATTAACATTACCATCATCATCCAAATTCATACTTATATTATCATCACCACCGCCATACTTTTGTTCATCCTGCCAGCTAAGGCCATCCTGTCCTGTATTGCCGCTTAACAGGAAAGCTGATAATTTTCGTTTTCCTCTAAAGGAACTAAATAGTAAATTCTCATTATAACGGTTTTCCTTATTTTGTTGCGTACCACCGGTTACATCTGCCTTACCAAAGTAACCATGCTTGGCATTTTCTTTTAATTTAAGGTTAATGGTCTTTTGTGTTTTACCATCATCGATTCCTGTAAACTCTGCCTGGTCGCTTTTTTTATCAAACACCTGCACTTCTTTAACGGCATCGGCTCTTAAGTTTTTAACGGCCATACCGGGATCATCGCCAAAAAATTCCTCTCCATCAACCAATACTTTTTGCACGGTTTCTCCCATGGCTGTAATTTTTCCATCTTTATCTACCTGTATGCCTGGCAATTTTTTTAATAATTCTCCCACGTTGGCATTGGCACTTACCTTAAAGCTGTCAGCTGTATAAACTGTGGTGTCACCTTTAATACGAAATCCTGACCCTGATTTTATAATTACTTCCTGTAATAATTTACTTTTTGAAATAAGATTTAACTGGGCAAGCTGTTCATCATTATTAATTTCAATATTATCCAGCAAATCTGCAAAGTAAGGATGAGTGGTCATCAAAATATATTTGCCGGGCTTTACATGTGTTAAAGTAAATCTGCCGGCGGCATCAGAGCGGGTGAATTTATAAAGAAAAGAATCTTTTGGAGTAAGCAAGGCAATCACTGCGTTTTTCACTGGCTTATTTTCATTTGGGTCGTTTACTGAACCTGAAACTTTAACCGATTGCGAAAATGTTGTAAGGGATAAAAAAAATCCGGCGATAATTACAGTTAGTTTTTTCATGCAGAATTGTTGTGGAAGGGAAATTAAATTTCAAAAATCACTCTTTTATTTAGAATAACTTAATCACTATCCTTAAATTTACCTTAAAGTAAAACGCGTATCGGTACTGATTTCAATAATTATAAATTATAATACAAGCATTGAAATAATACATGCAGAAGGAAATATTTAATTGAATAAAAATGAGCAGTTTAAAAAAATACGAAGAAGAAAATTTTGTGGACAGTACCAGGCCTGTGTGGAATTATTCTCTTTTTAATGAGGAAGACCTTGAGAACTTTAGAAATGGAACTCATTACAGCTTGTATAAAAAATTCGGTTCGCATCCGTTACAAGTTTTAGGCAAGGAAGGATATTATTTTTCGGTTTGGGCGCCTAATGCAACCAGGGTAAATGTTATAGGAGATTTTAATGAATGGAATAACGAAGCCCATCCACTTTTTGTACGGCTGGAAAAATCGGGTATCTGGGAAGGTTTTATTCCCGGGATAAATGAATACACTTCTTATAAGTATTATATTGAAGGATTTGAAGGAGCAAAACTATATAAGGGCGATCCTTATGCAAACTACTGGGAAGTCCGGCCTGGTACGGCTTCCAAAACAGTTAATCTCGCTCATACATGGACAGATAACGAATGGATGCATAAACGCAAAAGACACAACGACCTTAACTCACCCTGGAGCGTATACGAAGTTCATCTCGCCAGTTGGATGCGGCCTTTTCCCTATAGCGAAACTTCATTAAACTCTTATCGTGAACAGGCAAAACTATTGGTTCCCTACGTAAAAAAAATGGGATTCACTCATGTGGAGCTAATGCCTGTGATGGAATTTCCATTCGATGGAAGTTGGGGTTACCAGGGAACAGGATATTTTGCACCAACATCACGGTTTGGCATACCCGAAGAATTTATGGAGATGGTTGAAGCATTTCATAAAGAAGATATCGGTGTAATACTTGATTGGGTTCCCTCGCATTTTCCACATGATGCATTTGGTCTTTTTATGTTTGATGGTACCCATACATATGAATATGCTGATATGAGAAAGGGCTATCATCCTGACTGGAACTCGTATATTTTTAATTATAAAAGAGGCGAGGTTCGTTCGTTTCTTATAAGCAGTGCCCGCTTTTGGTTCGATAAATTTCATATTGATGGTGTAAGAGTAGACGCGGTAAGTTCCATGCTTAAGTTAAATTATTCCAGGGAAGAAGGGGATTGGGAACCAAATGAATTTGGTGGCAATGGAAACCTGGAGGCAATTGCTTTTATAAAAAATCTTAATGAAATGATATACCGGGATTTTCCCGATGTACAAACAATTGCAGAAGAAGCTACCGACTGGCCCGGTGTTTCAAAACCCACATTTTCAGACGGGCTTGGCTTTGGAATGAAATGGATGATGGGATGGATGCATGATACACTTGATTACTTTAAAACGGATCCGCTTTATCGTAAAGACCAGCAGGATAAATTTACTTTCAGCATGATGTATTTTTATGATGAAAACTTCATGCTGCCTCTTAGCCACGATGAAGTGGTTCATGGAAAATCTCCCATGATTTATAAAATGCCCGGAGATGACTGGCAAAAATTTGCAAACCTCAGGTTGCTCTACACTTATATGTTTACTCATCCGGGCAGTAAATTACTTTTTATGGGAAACGAGATTGCCCAGACTTCTGAATGGAATTATCATACGGAACTTGACTGGCATTTACTGGCGCACGAGCCGCACCAAAAAATGCAGGATTTTGTAAGCCAGATAAACAGGTTGTACACTTCGGAACCCGCGTTGTACGAGTGCCAGTTTGAGGAAGAAGGATTTGAATGGATTGATCTCGATCACCGGAATGAATCCGTGATTGTGTATATGCGTAAAGGCAAGAGAAGCAAAGAGAATGTTTTAGTAGTTTTTAATATGACTCCTGTTACCAGGGAAAATTGGACAATAAAAGTGCATGGTAAAAAGGAATGGAAGATGATATTAAACAGCGATGATAAAAACTTTTGGGGTGGCGGTTATTTCGATAACCAGGTAATTACAACAAAACTGGTGGATAAAAAAAATAAGGAATACGAAATAAACCTGCATTTACCAGCGTTAGGTGCTATAGTACTGAAATGATTGGTACTTAATTTGCAAATATTTCTCCAATGAAAAACCTTATCCTTGCAATTTTATTTTTCCTCCCTGCCTGTGTTCTTTTTTCTCAGAATTCAGACAGTGCTCAATTTTATTTCAAAAAAGGACTGGGTGAAAAAACTTTCAGGCTTTTTGCCATCGCCGCCAGGGATTTTGATAAAGCAATAAGCTTTAATCCAAATTACACAGAAGCATATATTGAAAGCGGTAATGTAAACCTGGAAATGCATAAAGTTGACCCCGCATTAGGAAATTTTACTAAGGCATACGAGTTGGATCCTGGTAATAATGAAGTGATCAAACAGTTATCTACGCTCTATTTTAATAACAGGCAGTTTCAAAAAGCAATTGATCTTTCCCAAAAATGTAATAACTGCAGCGATGCTGACCGGATTATGGGAATGAGCTATTACAATCTTGAAGATTATGGGAAAGCTCAAACTCTTTTACAAAAAGCGATTGGTAAAAACGATAAGGATGCGGAAGCTGCCTATACGTTAGGGCGTACCTACATTGAATTGGAAAACGAAAAGAATGCCATTCCCCTTTACCAAAAAGCCATTACAATAGAACCCGAAAGAAACATGTGGATATATGAGCTGGGACTTATTTATTACAACCAGGACGATTATAAAGACGCTTTAAAATATTTCAATTTGGCTGGTGATAAAGGTTATACTAAAACAAACGATTACTATGAAAATGTTGGGTTCGCGCAATTATATACCGGCGATACCGAAAACGGATTAAAAACATTGAACGAAGTTCTTACCCGGAAACCCAATAATAAAGAGTTGATAAATAACATTGCGTATGCTATGTACGAAACAAAGCGATACGATGATGCGCTTGCCTACTACCAAAAGCTGCTTGAATTAAATCCTAAAGATGCTTCTTCGTTATTTATGGCTGGAATGACTTTTCAAAAGAAAGGTGAAAAAGAAAAAGGCCAAAAGATATGCGATAAAGCCATTGAAATGGATCCCTCTCTTGCAAGAAGCCGGCAGAAAAAAGATGTTCCTATGGGTTTATAATCGAGAAAATGTTGTCGAAATATTTCAGGCTTAATTTTATTGCCTGTCTGCCTTTTAAAATTAAATTGAAAATTAACACCTGTAACTCTTTGAAGGCTATTCTATTTTAGTCTTAATCCCCCTGGTAGAATTCAGAAACTTATGTTGTATTTACCATACTTATAATAGGGGGTTTTTCCTGTTGACTACCCTATATATAGTTTATAACTTTAAAGATTAAAATCCGCTAACATATCAAATCCTTGATCTATGAAAAAATTATACCCACACTTAATATTTGCCATCTTTTTATTTTCCACGCAAAAGATCAAGTCGCAATGTACCTGCTCAGATGGCTCAATACCTGATTCAATATCCTATAACCAAAATTTTGACTCAATAGTTACCACCAATACTGTAATTTCTTTTCCGCAGTTTGACCCTACTATAGGAGTTTTAACCTGCTTCAGGCTTCGGGATACTGTTTCCACAGTAGTCAATTATAATTTGCAAAATAATCTTCCCGATACAACCGTATATAATTTTGAAACATTCAGGAGATCGCAATTTACGGGGCCAGGCAGCTTTTTTACTTCTGTAACTTCTGCTCCCAAAGATTTTGGGCCTTACACGCTTTCTCCTAAAGATTCGGCGGGAGATAATGTTGATATAGGCCCTGACACAGTGTTCAATAAACGGACTGATGAAAAATATGGCTCTTCAAATTCAGCATTTTATGGAACAGGAACTGTTGATTTCAATTATCTCAATACCAGTACGTTTACTATTTTAACCGGCAGCGATAATGCTATTTTTACGCTTAAAGCTTATACCCGGTTGAAGGTACAACTGGTATATTATTGGTGTCCTTTAGTTGTTTTGGAAACCCATTTGACAGGTTTTAATTTATCGCTACGGAACAATAACGTTCTTGTTCAATGGACGGTGAATGATCCGCGAACAACCGATAAATATGAAATAGAAATTAGCACCGATGGAAAGCTGTTTAAGAATTTAGGCGAAGGCGTTTCCAATCTTTCGGGTAACCTTGCCAGTTATAGCTTTATTTTTACTCCCGACGAAAACTTCACAGGCAATTTATTCTTCAGAGTAAAGCAAACTGATTATGCAGGTAAATTTTTATACTCCCAGATTCACTCCGCTTCCATCAATAAGAATAACAACGCGGCTTATTCATTGTATCCTAATCCATCCATAAGTGGTATCAATATTCATTTTATAAAATCGACAGGAGGTTTGTTTGAGGTAGAATTAATAAACAGTTTAGGGCAAACGACCTTTTTTAAAAAGTATTCGCTCAACCAAAGTGGTTCGATAAATATTGAATGGGCGCACAAGCCGGCCGCAGGCATTTATTTTCTTAACGTGAGAGATTTAAAAAATAATACAGAACAGGTACAAAAATTAAAAATTCTGTAAACACTTTTATTCAAAAAGCAAAAGGAACAAGGCTTTCACAGCATAATGCAGGTGATAGAATTAATTCATCATTAATACATTTACACTTCGTTGTAAAATATTAAAGGCTATTTCGGCCATAAGATTTTCTTTATCGAGTGTAGGATTTACTTCTGTTATTTCAAAACAACAAATCTTCCTGTTTTGCATAAATTTGCTTACCAGGTCTTCGGCTTCCCTTTCTTTAAGCCCATTGCTTACCGGTGTTCCGGTCCCTTTTGTTATAGACGAATCAAGGCAATCAACATCGAAGCTCACATAAATATCTGTGCACTCCGTTAAATATCTTAGCGCCGCTCTTACCACATTTTCCGGGCCTTTGCGCCTTAGTTCAGCAGTAGTAATAACTTTCATTCCATATTTTTCAATCAGGTGCTTTTCCTCCTTTTCATAATCCCTTAAAGAAATAAAAACAATGTCTTCAGGTAAAACCTTAGGAGCAATCTTTCCGAAATTCTTTAAATGATCCCATTGCTTTTTTGTTTTCTCGTCAGGCTCATGAACTTTGCTTTCCTCGTTATCTTCTGCAATGGATGCCGAAAGAGGCATTCCATGCAGGTTTCCGGACGGCGTGGTATAAGGTGTATGCAAGTCAGCATGTGCGTCAATCCAAATTACACCAAGACGGCTTTTAGGTTTTGCCATCTTAATGCCGGCGATGGTGCCGGCTGAATTACTATGATCTCCACTGATAACGACCGGGAAAAAATTATTATTGATAGTATCTTTTATTGCTTTTGAAACTCTTTCAGTCATTATCAGAACTCCATTAATTCGTTTTGCATAGGGTGATTGTATCGGCTCGAACAATAAATTATTTTCTGTTTCAATTTTTTCTGACGGAAAGTGAACAAAAAAATTACTCATAAAATCAAGGGCGGCAATTTTTATTGCATCAATTCCAAGGCTTGCACCACGTGTGCCTGCTCCAATTTCACTGGGAACTTCTATCAGCTTTATATTTTTCATAACTCTATTTTTATCATGGCAATCTTGGGATATTTAATCGCAAGGTATTCGCTTATATATTTCAAACGACAATAAAAAGTTTCATGAGAAGGAAAAGGATAGTTGATCCTTTTCCTCAAATCAATTCATGCCTTAGCCCTTTGGATTTTTGTTCTTACTACTATTGAGAAATTGCAATCGTGGGAATATGACTGTGGTAAGCAAGTTTTTTAGTATGGCTTGTTTTAAAAAGCTGGCTGATAATTCCATGTTTCTTGGGGCAAGTAATTATAGCATCAATTTCTTTGGCTTCAGCAAAATTGTTGATGCCATCCAAAAAATCATAAGCTCTTAAGAATGAAAATTCAGGATTATAACTGTTCAATTTATCTTCCATTGTTTCTTTTTCAATTTTAAATTCATCAGTAAGCTCAATGTAATGTTCACTGTCCACATTTAAAATTTTAAGTTTGGGCTTCAAAAAATCCAATACTTTTTTAAGCGAAACAAAAGGTGTTGTCCGGGCAACATCTTTAAAGTCTGACACAAAAAGTATGTTGCTAATTCTGGTAAATTTGGCATCCGGCGGAATGATCATTACAGGAGTATTGATATGTCGTATTACATTAAGTGTATTCGTGCCCATAAATACCTGCTTAATTCTGGAACTTCCTGTAATGCCCATAATCACCATATCAATATGATTACTTAATACATATTTTTCAATATTGTCTATAAATGAACCTTCTTCTGATTCAATTCTAATTATCTGGTTATCAGAATATTTAAGTTTGTCTTTTAAAGCGTTTAATTCAGCATCAGTAACCATCTTCCGGGATCCTTCTTCTTTATCAGTTAATGTAGCAAAATTAATGCGGTTGTATACATGGTAGAGTATAATTTCAACACCAGGTATATCCAATGTAAGCGCCACAGCATATTCGGCGGCATTTTCTGATGTGACAGAAAAATCAACAGGAACTAAAAATGATTTCATGAAAAATATTTTTTTGTAAATGTAAATAAAAAACATCCCGAGAGGAAATTACTTGAAAAAGAACATCTAATCTTCAAAAAAATTGACGCTGTGAAAAATGTGTGTATAAGTATAAAACCCAATTGATAGCAACTCATATTTCTTTATAGGAGAACCAATATATTTGCGAGCCTGCCCAAACCGTACTGAGCAGGCTTAAATAAGATACAGTGAGATTAAAGAGTCTTGAAATAAAAGGTTTTAAAAGCTTTGCAGATAAAACCACCCTTAACTTCGATGAAGGAATTACGGGTGTTATTGGCCCCAATGGTTGTGGCAAAAGTAATATTGTTGACAGCATACGCTGGGTTATAGGCGAACAAAAGATCAGCCAGCTAAGGAGTGAAAACCTCGAAAGCCTCGTATTTAACGGCTCCAAAACCAGGAGTGCCAGCGGGCTTGCAGAAGTAAGCCTAACGTTTGATAATACCCGCAATTTGTTGCCTACAGAATTCAACACGGTAACCATAACCCGCAAATATTACAAGAACGGCGAAAGCGAGTACCGGCTTAATGATGTAAGCTGCCGCTTAAAAGACATTCATAACCTTTTTATGGATACCGGTGTAAGCACCGATAGCTACGCCATCATTGAGTTAGGGATGGTAGATGATATTATAAAAGATAAAGAAAACAGCCGTCGCAGGATGCTGGAACAGGCAGCCGGAATTTCCATTTATAAAACAAGAAAACGGGAAGCCAAATTAAAACTCGATGCAACAGAGCAGGATCTTGCACGTATAGAAGATTTACTTTTTGAAATTAATAACCAGTTAAAATCGCTGGAGAGCCAGGCAAAAAAAGCGGAGAAGTATTACGAGATAAAAAAAGATTACCGCGAAATAAGTATTGAGCTAGCAAAAGCAGCGCTAGAAGGTTTTAACATTACGTATAAAGATTTAAACGAACAGCAAAAAACAGAAACCGATAAAAAGATTCAACTGGAGGCTGAAATAGCGACAGAAGAAGCTTTTGTAGAAAAAGAAAAGACCGGGTTTATAGAAAAAGAAAAATTGCTGCAGCAGCAACAGCATGCTTTTAATGAATTGAATAACACCGTTCGCGAAAGAGAAAATGAAAAGAATCTCAGCGCTCAGCGTTTGCAATATTTAAGAGAAAGAGAAAGCAGCCTGAAAGATTTTTTAGTAAAAGCGGAAGGTCAATTGAAAGGTATTGAAGAAAGTATCGTTTTTACTAAACAGCAAATAGGAGATGAAGAAATAAAACTTGCCGGGCAAAAGGAACAACTTGAATTACTGAAACAAAGCGCCGGTGAAAAAAGGAATGTATTTGATGAGAAAAGAACAGCGGTAGACACTTTACGCCAATCGCAAATGAGTTTGCAGCGCAATTATTTCGATGCAGAAAAAAAAGTTGCCGTTGCCGATACAACCATTAACAACCTGCAGCGGGCTATTATGCAGATCAGCGATGAGCAGAGCCAGCGAAATGAAATGCTGGAGCAGCTGGAAATAGAAAAGAAGAAAAAGGAAAGCGAGCTTGATGAGAAAAAAACGACGCTGGAACAACTGAAACAACATAATGCTTTTACCAAAGAACAAATTCTTGAAACGCAGGCGGCGCTTGAAAAATTAAGAAGTGAGCTTGCCGAAGAAAATCGCATACTCGATTCCCGGCAAAATGAACACGACCTTTTGAAAAGCCTTATCGATACAATGGAGGGCTATCCTGAAAGTGTAAAATTCTTACATAATAATAAAGCATGGAACTATACAGCGCCTATTTTAAGCGATATCATTTATGTAAAAGAAGAATTTCGTACCGCCCTGGAAAATGTGTTGGAACCTTATCTTAATTATTATGTAGTTGAAGATATACAGGAAGGCCTGACAGCTGTTCATTTATTAGATGAAAATAAAAAAGGAAAGGCAAACTTTTTCCTTCTTGATAAATTGAATGCATTTGAAAATGAGAGCAAACATGGAACAATTGAAGGAGCTATTCCTGCAATGTCGGTAGTAGAAGTTGATGAGAAATATAAGCATCTCGCCACTTATCTTTTAGGAAATGTTTTTATTGCTGAAAGTGAAGAAGCCTTACAAAACAGCAACGGATTTGTTGTTCTTGAAAAAAATGGAAAATATGTAAAGGGAAAATATTCTCTCACCGGCGGAAGCGTCGGTTTGTTTGAAGGTAAGAAAATCGGGCGGGCAAAAAACCTCGAAAAGCTTGCCGAAAAAATAACTGTTCAACAAGAAAAAGTAACGGCTTTAAAGGCCATTATTACCCAGCGTTCCAACGAGGTAATTGCCTTTAACGAGCAGTTAAAAGAAAATACCATACAACAAACACAACAGCATATAAATGAGTTAATTAATACGTCGTTTGCCATTCAAAATAAGATGGAAAATATTGCTCACCAGCAATCATTATCTACTCAACGGTCTGAGGAACTTAACGGCCAGTTAGAGCAAAATCGTTCGGCTATAAACGAGACACGATTATTGTTGGAATCATTGGCCGGTGAGGTGGAAAAATTAGATGCCACCATGAAGATTGCAAGTGAAGAATTTATGAATGCCGAAAATGAATTCAACTCTATCAACGGAATGTATAATGAAAATAATCTCTTGCTTGCAAGGCAGCAAAACAAATTGAATTCGCTCCAGCAGGAACTGATATTTAAAACCAACCAGTTTAATGATCTTTCTGCGCAGAGCGAAAGAAGTAATGTCCAGTTAAAAGAGGCTAACGAAAATATTGCAACAACTGATGAACAGCTAAAGCAGTTGGAAGAGGCGGTTATTTCATTATTAAAAAGCAAAGAAACTGAACAAAAAAAATTAAATGAAGCCGACCAGGCTTATTATAATTTGAGAAATGAACTAAATGAAAAAGAAAGCGAGTTAAGGCATAAGCAAAAAGCAAAAGAACAGACTGATCATTTATTGAATGAAATAAAAGACAAGCTCAATGAATTGAAACTGCATCTTGCCGGGATGAAAGAACGCCTGAGTGTTGAGTTTAAAGTTGACCTCGATGCAATTTTGGATGAAGAAAGAAATACAGATACTCCGCTTGAAGAATTACAGGAAAAGAGTGATCGCATGAAAAAGAGATTGGAAAATATGGGTGAAATCAATCCAACGGCCATCGAAGCCTTCACTGAAATGAAAAAGCGTTATGAATTTATTGTGGAGCAAAAGAATGATTTGGTAACTGCAAAAGATTCTTTAATGCAAACGATACAGGAAGTGGAAATAACAGCTAATCGTCTGTTTCTTGAAACTTTCAACACAGTGAGAGAGAATTTTCAAAATGTTTTTAAGGCATTGTTTACGGAAGATGACACGGCAGATATGGTTCTAGAAAACCCGGAAAACCTTGCTGACACGGGCATTGATATTGTTGCTAAACCTAAAGGAAAACGACCAACAACCATAACACAATTAAGCGGGGGAGAAAAAACTTTAACTGCCATAGCACTTTTGTTTGCTATCTATTTAATAAAGCCTGCACCTTTTTGTATTCTTGATGAAGTAGATGCACCGTTAGATGATGCCAATGTTGGAAAATTCACACAAATGATCCGGAAGTTTAGTAAAGAATCTCAATTCATTATTGTAACCCATAATAAAATGACTATGGCTTCAGTGGATGTTATTTATGGAGTAACCATGCAGGAGGCGGGTGTAAGCAGGTTGGTTCCTGTAGATTTCAGAGGATTAGATCACCAATTTGCGAATTAATTTGAGCTTTGTTTTTGATATTAACAAACTTTGTTTTTTAAAGAATGTTTAGATTTATAACATATCAATTTAAAAATAATAATGCAAACTATTCTGTCTCTTATAAAACAGATCCCCAAAATTTGCCGCCAGGAATTGAAAAAGAATTTGGAGGAGAATATAAAACGTTTCTTTTGTTTGGACGCCAAAATAAACTCAATGATAAAGAAATTGATGATGTTTTAAAAAATCCAACTTGTCAGATTAAATATTGACGATTACAGATTATATATTCTGATAATCCCATAATTCCTACTCATTACCGTTCAATCAATTTCCCAATCAACCCTTTCCCACCCGCAAAAAAAACACTCTTCCCTTTCTTGGCTTTCCTGCAAACATTAAAGCTTACTTTCGAAATCCATTTCCACGTTTGCCCGTCATCGTTAGATATGTCAACGCCATTGATGCCGCAGGTTACCCATTGTTTCTTATCAATATATTCAACACAGCTTCTGTAACCATTTGGAGGGGTTAAGGGAGAAGTCCAAATGTTGCCACCATCATTACTAATAATACAATTTTTATAAGTTGAATCGGGAGTATTAAAATCACCACCAACAACTATAAATATTTTTTTATTTTTTATGGCAATGGAATTAGCGCCTGTCGTTTCTTTCCCCTGCACAATAGGTAGATCAATTATTTTATCTTTTATAAATAATCTTGAATGTAAACCGCCGGTTACAAAGCAGGCCGCATCATTTCCAAATTTTCGTATATTGGTTCCGCTGGCTGCAAAGCAGGCTTCACCGCTGTCCGCAGCAGGATATTTATTTTCAGGAATGTTTTGCCAGCTATTGCCACCGTTAAAAGTTCTTGCAATAAAAAATTTTCCATTGATTGGATCACCTATAACAATTCCACTTTGCTCATTCCAGAATTCCATGGCATCTAAAAACATTCCTTTTTGCTTATCTTCAAACACGAGTTTCCACGTTTGGCCCCCATCAATGGTTCTCAAAATATAAGCAGGCGCATCAACGCCCATTATTACGGCGATGTTTTTATCAAAGGCTTCAATATCCCGGAAGTCCGTTTTCTCAAAATCCTTCACCTGTATCCATTTCCATGTGTCGCCGCTGTCAATTGATTTGCCGATCATTCCATTGCTGCCGCTTACCCAAATAATTTTATCATTTACAACACTCAATCCTCTTATAGAAGTTTTAGTTCCTGTATTTACAATTTTTATTTGTTGCGCACAACTATTTGAACAAATAAGAACGAGTAAAAGAAAAATATTTTTCATCCTGATCTTTTGATTAATATCACAAAGAACGTAAAGAAAAATGCAAAGTCTTTAAAGTTTTTCTTTTGATTTTTTATCTTGTTCATCAAGCCTTTGGGGGAGTTCCGGAATTCATAATTCTAAATTCATAACTCTAAACTATTTCTATACATTTGATACATGAGTTATAATTATCTCCCGCTTGATAAGAGTGTTCTTACATTTCAGCAGATAAAAAATTTTCTGAAGTACAAACAATTAGTGTCTATAACGTTCGCCGCACACGAAGTCATATTAAAATGCAGGCAATACCTCGATGAAAAATTAAATGATTCTGATGAGCTTTTTTATGGGATTAATACAGGCTTTGGTTTTTTACAAAATGTACAAATAGATAAAGAACAATTGCGCGCTTTGCAGAGTAATTTATTGCTATCGCATGCCTGCGGAATGGGGGAGGAGGTGCCGGGTGAAATTGTAAAGCTGATGATGATGCTCAAAATAAAATCGTTGAGCTATGGATATTCAGGCATTGGTATTGAAGTGGTGAAACGGTTAATGGAGATGCACAACAATAATGTGCTTCCTGTTATTTATACACAAGGTTCATTGGGTGCGTCGGGCGATCTTGCTCCGCTAAGTCATTTATGTGTTCCATTAATAGGCTTTGGAGAAGTAAGGTATAACGGTGAAAAAATGAAAGCTGCGGATGCTCTTGAAAAATCAGGATGGAAACCGCTAGAGCTGCAAAGTAAGGAAGGTCTTGCCCTTATAAATGGCACGCAATTTATGAGCGCTTATGGAATGAGTGCACTTATTAAATCGGAGAGTTTAATGGAATGGGCGAATGTAATTGCATCTATTTCTTTCGATGCATTTGATGGTAATAAAGATTCACTCAATGAAAAGCTGCATTCTATAAGAGACCACGACGGGCAGGTATTTGTTGCCGCGGAAATGCGGTCCTTGCTGGAAGAAAGTGAAATCTATTCAGCGCACAAGAAACAAGTCCAGGATCCTTATTCCTTCCGTTGCATTCCGCAGGTACACGGAGCAACGAAGGATACATTTGATTTTGTATTAAAAATCTTTTTAAAAGAAATCAATTCAGTTACCGACAACCCAAATATTTTTCCAGACGATGACCTTATATTAAGTGGTGGAAATTTTCACGGGCAGCCGTTAGCGTTAGGTTTGGATTACCTCGCAATTGCAATGAGTGAATTAGCCAATATTTCTGAACGTCGCATTTACCAGCTTTTAAGCGGGCAAAGAAATCTACCTTTATTTTTAGTAAAAAATCCCGGCCTTAATTCAGGATTAATGATTCCGCAATACACCGCTGCAGGCATTGTTAGTGAGAACAAGCAATTATGTACACCAGCTTCAGTTGATTCTATTTCATCATCTAATAATCAGGAAGATCATGTAAGTATGGGCGCTAATGCAGCCACCAAATGTTTACGCGTAATTGATAATGTAGAAAAAGTTTTGGCAATTGAATTACTAAGTGCGGTACAGGCAATGGAGTACCGAAAGCCAATGAAATCATCACCGGTATTGGAAGAAGTGATAACGGCCTTTCGCGAAAAAGTATCTTTTAATATTGCTGACAGGTTTTTGCATGATGATATGATGAAGGCAGTGGAATTTATGAGAAGCTATGAATTGTAAAATCGTAACTTGAATTGATCAGTTTTACCTCATTGATATCTGTCATGCTGAGCTTGTCGAAGCATCGCCAGTACGAATATCAAAACTGAAGGTTAAAATTCTAAATTGATAAATGAAATATCATGGTTAAGAAAACTTATGACGCAATAAAATATAAAACGCCCACCGGTACACAACTTAGTTGCAAAGGATGGATACAGGAGGCGGCATTACGAATGCTGTTAAATAATCTCAATCCTGAAGTTGCTGAAAAGCCTGATGAGTTAATTGTTTACGGTGGGCGAGGAAAAGCAGCAAGAAATTTTGAGAGTCTCGATCTCATTATAAAAGCATTGAAAGATTTGGAGAATGATGAATCACTTTTAATACAAAGTGGTAAGCCAGTTGGCATTTTAAAAACACATACTAATGCACCTCGTATCCTTATTTCCAATTCGCAACTTGTACCAAAATGGGCAACATGGGAGCATTTTGATGAATTGGAAAAAAAGGGGCTGATGATGTTTGGACAAATGACTGCAGGCTCATGGATATACATCGGTAGCCAGGGAATTGTACAGGGGACTTATGAAACATTTGGCGCTGTTGCCAAAAGACATTTTAGTGGAACGCTTAAAAATACGTTGAGTGTGACCGCGGGGCTCGGCGGAATGGGAGGGGCACAGCCGCTCTCTATTACGATGAATGAAGGCGTATGCCTTGCTGCTGAAGTAGAAAAATGGAGAATAGAAAAGCGGCTGGAAACAAAGTATTTAGATGAGATGATTGAAAATATTGATGTGGCTATTGATAAAGCGCTTCGTGCAAAAGAAATCGGTAAAGCATGGAGCATTGGCGTTCATTGTAATGCAGTTGAATTATTGGGAAGACTCATTGAAAGAAATATACCAGTTGATATTCTTACTGACCAGACTTCTGCACATGACCCTTTGGTTGGATATGTCCCACATACGCTCTCAACAGACGCGGCTACGGTTCTCCGTGAGTCTGATCCTCAAAAATATATTTCTCTCGCTTATGATAGTATGAAACTTCACGTCAAATTAATGCTTGAATTACAGAGCCGGGGAGCGGTAACTTTCGATTATGGCAATAACTTACGTGCAAGGGCATACGAAGCAGGTTTAAAGAATGCATTTGGTTTTCCGGGGTTTGTGCCTGCATATATAAGACCACTTTTTTGCGAAGGCAAGGGGCCTTTTAGATGGGCAGCATTGAGTGGCGACCCAAATGATATTGCTGTAACAGATGAAGTAATGATCAATTTATTTCCTGAAAATGAAGGCATGATAAGATGGATAAAAATGGCGCAGCAAAAAATAGCCTTCCAGGGATTACCTGCACGAATATGCTGGGTAGGGCAGGGGGACAGGGAAAAAGCCGGATTTGCATTTAATGAGTTGGTACGAACTGGGAAAGTGAAAGCGCCTATAGTTATTGGCCGTGATCATTTGGATACAGGTTCTGTAGCGAGTCCCAATCGTGAAACAGAAGCGATGCTGGATGGTAGTGATGCAGTTGCTGATTGGCCCATCCTTAATGCATTGGTAAATACTGCAGGTGGCGCAAGCTGGGTAAGCCTGCACCAGGGTGGCGGGGTTGGCATGGGGTATAGCATACATGCAGGTATGGTAATCGTTGCCGACGGAACCGATGAAGCTGCGTGTAAGCTTAGCCGTGTCTTACGCAACGATCCGGGTCTTGGCATCATTCGCCACGCAGATGCAGGATACGATGTGGCAAAAGATTATGCAAGAATGTATGACCTTGATATAAAAGAGCGCTTATCCGATAAAAATGGTATTTAGTTATTTAAAATAAAAAACGCATCAATTATTCACATTTATAAATTAAACATGAAGTTCTTAAAATCAATCACAGTTTTTTTAATCACTCAAATATTTTTTTGTTCAATGGCTATAGCTCAAAAACAATTCAAAACATTATTGGTAACAACCACAAGAGGCTGGCATCACGAATCAATTCATGCCGGGGTTTTAGCTTTGCAGGATTTGGGAAGAAAAAATTTTTTTGATGTAGTGTTGCTTGAAGATCCAAATGGCTTCACCGATAAAGTTCTGGAGCAATTCCAGGTGGTTATATTTTTAAATACAACCGGCGACATTTTTGATTCTGCCCAACAAAAAGTTATGGAACGTTTTATTGAATCGGGTAAAGGTTTTGTGGGCATTCACAGCGCGTCGGATACTGAATATGACTGGGACTGGTACACGAAACTCGTGGGCAGAATGTTTCATATTCATCCCGTTATTCAAACCGCAAAATTAAGCGTACTTGATAATTCATTTCCCGGGTTGCAGGGCTTTGCAGGCAATAAGTTATGGACGGATGAATGGTATCAATTCGGGCCTGAAAAAATCCAGGGACTTAATTATATACTTGCAGTCGACGAATCCAGTTATAATCCTAAGGCAGATTGGGGCACAAAGAAAGGAGAAGGTATGGGTAAATTTCATCCAATTGCGTGGTACCATAATTATGATGGTGGACGTGCTTTCTATACGGCGCTTGGCCACATGCCCACTGATTATAACGATCCGGCATTTTTAAATCATATATATGCCGGTATTTTTTGGGCTGCTACCGGGAAGAAATAAATGTCGTTTAATCTAATCCGTTATCAAAAAAATTATGAATAGAATTTATTCCTCGGATAAATACGGAAATTTTTTTTAATTCACCCGAAAATAATTCTAACGGGTTGGTTATTCAATTTCGTATTTTTATTTTTCATCACCAACGTGATATTATTATTACCTATTTTTATTCCTTTAAAAAAATATAATGAAAAATTTTATTACCTCTTGTATCCTCCTTCTTATTTCTATTATTTTTTCCTACAATACTTCAGCTCAGGACTCAGTTTCGATTTATAATAAAAACAAGGTATTTGATCCTTCGTTTATGTCGCAGGATGCAACTGAGTTTAGAAGTGCTAACGGAGCACCCGGCCCAAAGTATTGGCAAAACAGCGCCAACTATATTATCCATTCAACGTTAGATGAAAAAGATACAACGCTTAATGGTGATGTTACTATTAATTATACCAACAACAGCCCTGGCGAATTAAAATATTTATGGCTTCAATTGGACCAGAATCTTTTTAATCCTGACTCACGTGGCTCTGCAGCAACCTTGGTTTCAGGAGATCGTTTTGATGTGAAAGGCTATACAAAGGGCGGCTATCAAATTCAGTCTGCATCTGTACTTTATAAAGGGAAAACATATAAAATAGAACCGGTTATTACAGATACCCGCATGCAATTGCGTTTACCCTTTTCTGTTAAACCCAACGGCGATAAAATAAATATTACGGTTAATTATTTCTTTTCGATTCCCCAGTATGGTGCAGATCGTATGGGGAGGCTTTATACAAAAAATGGTGTTATTTATCAATTGGCACAATGGTATCCGCGCATGTGTGTGTATGATGCTGTGGAGGGATGGAATACATTGCCTTATATGGGGCTCGGTGAATTCTATTGCGAATATGGCAACTTCGACTATTATGTTACTGTACCTGCAGATATGATTGTTGCAGGCTCCGGTGATTTGCAAAATCCCCAGCAGGTGCTAACAGCAAAAGAAGTAAGCAGGTTAAATGAAGCACGTAGAAGTGATAGCACTGTAACGATTATTAAAGAGGATGAAATAGGATCTGCGTCTATGCGGCCTGTAAAAAGCGGACTGCTCACCTGGCATTTTAAAATGCAAAATTCCCGTGACGTTTCCTGGACTGCGTCGAAAGCCTTTATATGGGATGCCGCACGCATTAATTTTCCATCCGGCAGAAAGGGAATTTCCATGGCAGTTTACCCGGTAGAAAGTAAAGGATATAATGCTTATGGAAGATCCACACAATATTTAAAACAAAGCATCGAGTTTTATTCTAAAGATTATTTCGAGTATCCCTGGAATTCTGCTGTTGTAGTTGCTGGGGTTGCGTTGGGGATGGAATACCCGAGCATTGTTTTCTGCAGTTATAAAATTGGCAAAGCAAATTTATGGCATGATGTAACTCATGAGATCGGGCACAACTGGTTCCCGATGATAGTTGGGAGCAATGAAAGGCGCTTTATGTGGATGGATGAAGGCATGAATACATTTATAAACGGTTATGCGTCTAATTCATTTAACCACGGTGAATATGGAGATACCACCAACAGGAGTATTTTAGGAATGGCGAGAACACTTCAAAGAAGCAAAGACGCTTTGATGACGCCGCCTGAATCTATAAGTCTGAATGACTACGGCCAATACTATTTTAAAACTGCGACCGGATTAAATATTTTACGAAATAGCGTTATAGGTGCCGATAGATTTGACTATGCATTTAAGACCTACATACATCGATGGGCCTTTAAACATCCTCAGCCCAATGATTTTTTCAGAACGATGAATGATGCTGCCGGGGATGATCTTAACTGGTTTTGGAAAGAATGGTTTTGTGAAACATGGAAGCTTGATCAAGCCGTTAAAGAAGTGAAGTATGCGGATAACAATGCTGCTAACGGAGCCTTAATAACTCTTGAAAATTTACAGGAAATGGTGATGCCGGTGACTGTAAAAGTTACCGAGAAAAATGGCAATACCCAGGAAATAAAATTACCGGTAGAAATATGGCAACGTGGTGGCGAATGGACTTTTAAATATAATTCTACTACTGCAGTTACTTCAATCGTTTTGGATCCACATGGGGAATTACCGGATATCGATCGCAAAAATAATGACTGGAAGAGCAGCGAATAATTTATACATTATTTAAAAGTTATCATTAGAACTTTTCCTGGTTGTAAATTTACCTTCTTGCGATACGGGTAATAACAATTCTGCTGCTGTCGCAAAGCAAAGAATCATATCTCCAATCCATTTTAATGCTAACCGGAAACTGGGGATTGGTGCCTAATGTAAAACTTTTCGGTAATCGTAATGCTTTAAAAGATTTACAAAAAGTGCAGTTACCGTTTGGATCAGGGACATTATCTATATGAATAAAGTAACCACCGGGACAATCGCACGGGGCATCCACAGAACAAGGTCTGAGACTATTGTCTATCCCAATAATTTCAGCGTTATTCATGTACGGCTTTTCTTTTTTACAGGAAGCAAAAGCAAAAGTAATGACAATTAAAACTGCAGGACATATCTGATGAAGTCGTTTCATTATACCAACCTGTACAAAGTTGACGCCAAAAACTTATAAATGCTGCATTTTATTTTCAGCTATAAAAAAAGCAGTTATTTTGAGATTAAGGATTGCATTCAACATACAATAACATAGTATGTTTGTATTATGACAGAGCATATTGTGAAAATATTGGAGTGCAGTTTCATCAGTCACGATGTGAAGCGTTTTATGGTAGAGAAGCCTGCTGGCTTCAGCTTTATCCCCGGGCAGGCAGCGGAAATATCCATTAATCACCCTGAGTGGAAAGATTATCTGCGGCCCTTTACATTACCTCGTTAAATGAATGGCCTTACCTCGAGTTTATTATTAAAATTTATGATGATCATCCCGGTGTTACCAACCAACTTGGTAAAACCAATGCGGGAGCAGAGTTAATTCTGCACGATGTATTCGGCACCATTCAATACAAGGGGCCTGGCATATTTATAGCGGGAGGAGCCGGTATTACGCCATTTATTGCGATGTTCAGGGCATTGTACAAAAAGAAGAAATTGATACCCGGCAATGCACTTATCTTTTCCAACAAAACTGCTGACGACATTATACTTAAAGAAGAACTTACCAAAATGCTGGGGCCAGCGTACATAAATGTTTTTACACGCCAGGGAGTAATAGGCTTTCGCGAAAGGAGAATAGACCGGAACTATCTTATTGAAACTATTCATGATTTCAGCAGGCATTTCTATGTATGCGGCCCAGAAATATTTGTAAAAGAAATTGTTAAACTGTTAATAGATCTTGGAGCATCTGCTGATACCGTTATTTTTGAAAAATAAAAGGTCGTGGATACTGTTTGTAACAGCGAATATGCGTCAGCGTTACACAGACAACAATACAGCTACATAATGACAAACAGCAGCAGCAAGTACAAAGAAATGCCACACGGCATGGTTCCATTTGAATCCATTCCATAAATAAAAAATAATACCGATGCTGTACAACCCGCCGCCAATGATAATAAACGTTATAACATCTGAAGGCATTGCAGTAAAAAATCTTTTACCACCAATCAACAAAATCCATCCCATTGCAACATAAATTATTACAGATACAATTTCAAACCTGCCGGTGAAGAATATTTTAAAAACAATTCCTAACAATGTCAGGCTCCATAATATAATCAATAACGAATCACCAAAAGAATTTCTAAGATAAATGAGAATGAAAGGCGTGTAAGTTCCCGCAATCAAAAAGTAGATGCTGATGTGATCAAATATCTCAAGTACTTTTTTTACCTGTGGTTGTTGAAAGCCGTGGTAAGTGGTTGAAAAAGTAAACAACATTAAAAAAGTAAATCCATAAATACTTGCGCCAATAATTGCCGGCATATTCGCATTTTTTGCCGCCAATGCTGTTAGGATAGGAATGCTTATAATTCCGAAGAGAATTCCAAAACCATGTATCGTGCTGTGTACAATTTCCTGCTTAATGGTGAAGCCACTATCATCAGGTTTTTGAACTTTATCAGTATCATTATTTTTTAAAGGCATTTAATGCGATAAGGTAAACAAATTAATTTTTTGAGTGACTTTGAACTGGCTGTCATTGTTTTCTTAATAATGGACTTTATTTTGCATTCAGAGCAACATACAATAAAAGATGAAGAATGCAAAAGCAAATTTACTAATAGTTTATAAATCCGGTTAATCCTCAATTGAATGAAAGTGCCTTTATACAGAATTACACATAACAACCCGGAATGACTGGTGCAAAAAGGTTTTCAATAGCAACCCTTATAATTTATTACTATTGAGACCACTCAGTTGGTTGCCTGTCCCAGCGATGTTTCTTTAGTTCTTTGAGTAATTCATTTGGCAAAGCATTTCCATCGCTTGCAGACATGTTGGCTTCAACGTTTCTCAATTTTCGCATACCCGGTATAGTTACAGATACGTCCGGATTGCTAAGAATAAAGCGAAGCGCCATTTCAGGTAACTTCATTCCATGTGGTATCAAAGGTTTTAAAGCATCAACATGATCAATGCTGGCATTCAGATTTTGAGGAACAAAATAGGTAGAGCGCCAGTCTTCTTTAGGAAAAGTAGTTTCTTTAGTCATGGTACCGGTAAGTGTTCCTTCATCAAAAGGCACGCGGGCTATTACACCGAGATTTAAATGGCGACAAAGCGGGAACAACTTGTCTTCCGGCGCCTGATCAAAAATATTATAGATTACCTGAACTGCGTCTATCATTCCCGTTAGTAAAGTCTGCAGGCTGTTATCAGGTTCCCAGCGGTTAATGCTGATGCCCCACGCCCTTACTTTTCCCTGTTGCTTAAGTTTAGCAGTGGCCTCCTTCCATTCATCCTGCTGCGCCCAGCCATCTTCCCACACATGAAATTGTTGCAGATCTATTGTTTCAATGCCAAGGTTTTTTAAACTTTTTTCCGTGTATTCAATAATGTAATCTGCCGGAAAAACGTTCGCCAAACTATATTCCGGTTTTGAAGGCCACCTTCGGTTTTTAGGGGGAATTTTCGTAGCTACATACAATTTTTTATCTGTATGCCTTTTTAAAAGTGCGTTCAATATCTGTTCACTAAGACCAGCACCATACGCCCAGGCAGTATCAAAAAAGTTACAGCCCATTTCAACAGACTTGTCAAGCGCACGATTTACTTCTTCACTTTCCGATCCTGTCCAACCCGCCATTCCCCACATACCGTAACCTACTTCACTTACCGGCCAGCCGGTTCTTCCAAAAGTTCTATACTGCATAGCATTCATTTTTGTTTAAAATTAAAGATAATTTTCATTTTAGTATTGGTAAGTACTGTTAGCTGGGCAAAAGGTGCCGGACTTAATAATTTTAAAAAAATAATGACGCAAATAATTTCTCATACAAGTAATAGCTTTTAAAATAAGCATGAACGGATATTCGAAGGTTAGAGCAATTAAATACAATAGTATCCGTTTTTCTGTTTACGCTTTTCAATAAAAACAATTCAAAATTATAAAGGCTGCATTGCCTAAAATTAGCATCTTTATCAGACGCAGGTATTATATTTTCCATAAAGTTGTTTATCTTTTATTTTAAAAAGATATGGACAAACTTATTAAGGTTGGCTTAATTGGATTTGGCGCCGGAGGCCAAACATTTCATGCGCCTGTGTTGACCACCGTACACGGTTTACAACTGGCAAAAATAAGAGCGGTGAAGCCTGAACAGGTTAACCCGGCAAGAGTGAAATATTCGCAGGCAGAAATTGTGCAAACTTCAGCAGAAATATTTGAAGATGAAAATATCGATTTGGTAATCATCACAACTCCTAATACTTCGCATCATTCATTGGCCTTGCAAGCTTTACAGGCGGACAAACATGTAGTAGTCGATAAACCCTTTACCACAAACACCAAAGATGCAGATGAACTTATTGAAGAAGCGACAAAACGAAACTTAATCCTATCGGTGTACCATAGCCGCAGATTTGATAGCGATTTTTATACTGTTCAAAAAATTATAAAGAATAATTTATTAGGCGGCCTTGTTGAGATGGAAAGCCGCTATGACCGTTTCAGAAATTATCTTAAGCCAAACGCATGGCGTGAAGAAGATGCGCCTGGTTCGGGCATTTTATACGATTTGGGTTCACATCTTATCGACCAGGCGCAGACATTATTTGGGCTACCCGACACCGTTAGTGCTGATTTAGGTATTCAACGAAAGGGCGGTAAGGCCATTGATAACTTCGAAATAATTCTTCATTTTCCGGGTTTAAAAGTTACTTTAAAAGCTGGCATGTTGGTAAGGGAACCGCTTCCCAGGTTTATACTTTTGGGCAATGACGGTTCTTTCGTAAAATATGGATTAGATGTGCAGGAAGAAGCCCTCAAGGCCGGCTTTACATCACTTACAAAAAACAGCTGGGGTATAGAACCAGCAGATATTTGGGGCACATTAAACACTGAAATAGATGGCCAGCATTTTATTGGAAAGATTGAGAGTGAGAAAGGAGATTACAGTCGCTTTTATAATAATATATACAACGCAATTATTGGTAAAGAAGAACTTATCGTAACACCTGTGCAGGCACGCAACAATGTTCGCATTATAGAATTGGCCATGCAAAGCCAGAAGGAAAAAAGAACTATTGATTTTACTTTTTAATAATTTATAGAGTTATACAGCAAACAGATATTAAATAACAGAAGTTAGCCAATAGGCCCTTTTATCCTGCATAAATTAAAAGATTGAAGGCCTATAATAATAGTTCAGATGCTTGAAATAATGCATTGAATCATAATCGCGTACTTGTACAATATGCCCTTCTAATTAGATTTTCACAGGGCTAAAAGGTTCCTGAAAAAATAAACTTGATAAATCAAAACAATTTTTCTGGCATCATTTTAGGTACTATAGTAGCAATAATTAATCTTTTAACTAAAAAACAAACACTATGAAATCTATCCAATTGAAAACAGTATTTTTAGGCTTAAGTTGTTTTGCCTTCGCATCTACGTTCGCCCAGGACAGCCCTTCTACTCCGAAGCCAGACACTACTAAAATGCCTAAGCATGATTCAACGAGTATGAATTCGCCGGTAGCAATGCATAATAATGTTGCGAGTATTAATGTTAACGCCAGTAACGAATATGTTTCAAAAAATGAAAGCATAGTTGCTTTAAAAAATGATGCGGAAGAAGATGTATTAACTGCAAAATCTTTTGCTAAAATTACAGCATAAAATTTAACGTTTAGCTGGTTTTAATTTATGAAGATCCGTAATCGTCATTACGGATCTTCATAAATTTTTTATTATAAGATTGATGGCCGTTGCCTACCTATAAAGTACTTCGGAAGAATGAATACTTTTTTAATAATTATTTTTTGACCAGATTCTGCTAACTTTAAAAAATGTTTTTTTCCCGTCAAACATTCAAAGAGTTTAGTTTCTTTTTTTTAATCCTGGTATCAACTTTTAAAAACGTACCGGCACAAAATAAAGCCTACGAAGATTCTTTAATTTCATTTAGAGAGAGGTATATTAATACACACGAGGTAGTGGGAAAAGAGGATAGAAAATATATCCAATTCTTTCCTGTAGATGAAAACCTGAGGATAATTGCTTCTTTCGAAAGAATTAACGATACAAAGGGTTTTGATATGAGCACTGCTTCAGGCGTAAAGCAGAAATACTTTCATTATGGCCTTCTTACTTTTAAAGTACATGATTCTTTAGCTCATTTATATGTATATCAATCTGCATCCTTAATGAAGCAGAAAAAATACAAAGATTATCTGTTTGTACCGTTCGGCGACGCAACATCAGGATTCGAAAGTTATGGAGGTGGCCGCTATCTCGATTTTACTGTTTCGGATATAAAGAATAAAAAACTATTAATTGATTTTAATAAAGCTTACAATCCATATTGTGCTTATACTACCGGGTACAATTGCCCCATTCCTCCCAAAGAAAATCTACTAGCGGTTGCCATACCCGCAGGAGAGAAAAATTATGGAAAACCTGTTCACTGAGAATGTTCTGTTAATATAGATCAACAATATTTTGCTTCCAAAAATTAACTATACCTGTCATTCCTCCATGGATAAGCAGTGTTGGAGTATCCTCTTTCTTCCCAGAAACCTAAACGGTTTCCGATCATAAACCCTATCCTGCTAATCCACTTGCTGCCTTTCCATGCGTACAGTTGAGAAGTTATCATTCGCACAGGGCCGCCATGCTCCTTTGTAATGCCTTTCCTTCAGCAGTGTGCACCAATAGTACATCAGGCTTCAATGCTTCTTCCAAAGATATATTGGTGGAGTAATCATCATATCCATAACACATGATGTGAGTTGCACTTTCTTTTGGTTGAACCAATGCTGCAATATCAAGGAATCGAACTCCTGTCCAATCTATGTTTAATTTAGACCATGTGGTCACACAATGAAAATCGGACGTATCATCTGTTTGAGGTAAAGCTATAAAATCTTCCCACGTTAATATCGTCGGATGTTCCACCGCACCATCGATTTGTAATCTCCAGTCCTTTAATGAAATGTTTGGTTGAAGGCCAAGGTCTAAAACGGGCCACTTATGCGTTATGGTTTGTCCCACAGGAATCACGGGCATTCCGTGACGGTTAAGATTTCCTTTACCCATTGGTTTACTATCTTCAAAGCGGGCCTTGAGCTTCATTCGGGCTTCAACAATTCGTTCCAGCTTTCCGGGAATTTCCATAATTTCTAAATTAATATTTTAAAACAACCAGGATTAAACTTATGATATTTTTCTAAAAAAAGTCTTGTATCGATATGCAGCGAATTCTTAAAAAGGTTAATTTATTTTTACTCATCAACTGAGAAAACTATTTTAAATCAATGCATTCGTGTAGTTTTAATTTTTAAAATTAAATATCCAATAATGGCGACAAAATATTTGTGCGTATTAATGATTTCTATCCTGGTTAATTTGCGTGTATTCGGCCAGGTTATACACCAAATTCCACAAAATTTACAAGACACCTCAGCAAAACAATATAACCATACTAACAATTATTTAAAGCCTAATGCCTTTATAATTCCCGGAGCATTTTTAGTTTATTCCGGGTTGAAACCTATCGTAAGTGGAATCCAAAAACTGGACGATACAATTTATTCAAACATAAAACTAAATCATCCCGGTTTTCATACTAACGCAGAAGATTACCTGATGTGGACGCCTTCCGCATCAGTGTATCTTTTAGATGCTTTTAAGGCAAAAACCAGGCATACTTTTAAAGAACATCTGATACTTGATGCTGGTTCAATTGTAATTACCGGAGGTGTCGGTTATGCAATGAGATTAATTAGCCGTCATATCAATGCATATACTACACACGACACAAAATTTCCTTCAGGCCATACGGCCAATGCTTTTAGAGGTGCGGAGATGTTACACCAGGAATTGAAAGACAACAATAGGTTATTAAGTTATAGCGGTTATCTTATTGCGACTTCTGTTGGTATTCTCAGACTGTATAATAAGGATCACTTGCTTACAGAAGTGATTGCCGGCGCAGGATTGGGCATCTTATCCACCAAGCTCACCTATTGGATTTTTGACAAAGTAAAATATAAAAACAGGCGAAACCCCATAAGCATAAATTGAAGATAACTTATTGAAATTTCGCTCGTGTTAATTACTTATCGGGTGACTGAACCTTGTAAATGACATTCGTCTAACTCTTGTATGCGATAGCAGCACTCGCGGGCCCCGTAAGTGGTATAAGTTCAGTTTTTGTAAATCCTGTATCCTTTGCCCATTTTGCAAAATCATTAAATGTATAGTCAAAACCGTCCCCGTTTTCAATTAGCATATTCAGGCTCATGAGCATGCCAAATGTATTGTTGCTTCTGTCATTGTCAATAACGTTTTCAATCGCAATAAATATCCCGTTTTCCGGCAATGCGTCATACACTTTCTTAATCAATTCAAGTTTGGTTGCTTCATTAAGCCCATGTAATATATTTCCCATGCTGATAATTTCAGCAGAGGGAATGGCATCCTTTAAAAAATCGCCGCTTTCAACTTTTATTTTGCCAGTTAAATTAAACTTTGCTATTTTTTTTTCAGCCAGCGGGGCTACGGGGGGAAGATCATAAGTAGTTAGTGAAATCGACGGATGTTGAAGAGCAATCATACAGGAAAGAAATCCGTCGGCGCCACCAATATCTGCCATCGTTTTATATTTACTAAAATCAAATTTTTTGGAAAGTGTCATAAAATTTCCACCCTGTATGCCTGACATAGCATTTACAAACTCCCTCAGCTTTTCCGGAGATTGATACAGATCTTCAAAAAAGTGCATGTTAGTACTATCCTTCGATTCGTTTTGGGGTTTACCCGTTAACAGCCCTTGCTCAAGATTACCCCAAAATTGATATAACCTGTTGTTGCCCATTTTAAGGATGCCGCCAATGAAGGAGGGCTTGTTTTCATCCAGGAACATTTCTGTATCTGCGTTATTTGAATAGGCAGCATTTTCGAGTAGGCCTTCCCGTTTTAAAAAACCAAGCGACACGAGTACATCGAGCCAATCGTAAACATGCCGGTCGGTTGTATTAAGATGCAACTCATCTTTAATAGCTTTTGCCTTTTTTGATGTTCCTGCAAGACTTGTAAATAGTTTAAAATTTACAGCCGCCAATAATGCTTTAGATGCCCAGAAGCCCATGCCCACCTGCATTATCCTGGAAGGATCGGGATGTGCAGATACTGATTGTTGTTCCATTTTTAATGATTATTAGAGTGAATAATAAAAAATGTATAGTGTTTCGCTGAGATATAAGCTTTCTAAAGTTTTCAGGGAGGATGATAGTGAAATTAATAATTTTTTCGAGTAATTATAGTTCCCGCCAAATTATACAAAAATGACCCGGGCAACCGGGTCACCTTTTCATCATTTCAAGCGTTATTAGTTTGTATTATTTTTTTTTAAAGAGATTGTCGATAAATTGTTGGTTGTAAAGTTCCACCGGGTCGCCATTTATATTATGATATATAGCACTTATAAAAATCGATTGTGTTGCACTGATAACAGCAAAAAGTAAAGATATGCCTATTACTCCAATTGCGATACCAATAAATGGATGAATAAAGGCGCCTATCAAAAATGAAGGTATCGCTATTAAGATAATTCCTGCAAATTGAATTAATCCAAAACTGAATCCAGCAGCTAAGCTTTCACCCCATTTTTCTTTCATCAGTTGTAAAGACCGTTTGAAAGCGCCTATTGGCCCCAGATTTTCGTACGCAATTATTGGTACTACAAAAAAAGTAGCAACACTCCATACAACACCGATTATACCAGTAATTATTTTCCCTAAGCTTCCGAGATTGTCCTGTACAATTTTAAGTATTGCGCCAACTGTACCTGCAAACAATGCCCATGAGAAAATAGCCGCGATATGACTAAAACTAAAATCCAATCCTTTGCGAACTGTTACCTCTTCCCCTTTAAAATATAATGTGGAACAATGAATGAGCGCCGTATTAAAATATACAATTACAAAGTAATTTATAATGTAGAAAAGAAAAATTACTACATAGTTTTCAAAAGTATTCGGCTTACTAACGTTGCTAACATCCCAGCCTGCGCCAGCCAGAGTAATAAGAACGAATGATCCAACTATCATTAAAAGCGATAGTCCTGATAAAATTGGAAAAATGATAAGCTGCTTGTTTTCTTTTAGTACTTTAAAACTGTTCATGGAAATTTGCCATCCGTTGGATAGCCGGTTGAAAAAGTTCATAAGCTTGTGGTTGGGTTATTAATTTTGGTATAAATATAATTGCAGGATATTATATTTTATAGCATTTTGCAGAATATATTTTCTTACGGTGTCCAAGTATTTTTTTTGCAACTCATTATCTTCAGCAATATAACTCTCTACAAATTCAGCTTCACCTTTTTACCCGTTTTAGCCGCTTCATAAATTGCATCAATAATTTTTAAATCTTTCAACGCTTCTTCACCATCTACCGGCACTATCGGTTGTTTGCCCTGTAAAATAATAGCGGACATTTCTTCCATTTGTACGGTTTGATGAGTTACAACAGGTTGATTGATTTCTCCTTTATTCGTTCGCCCCATAATAGGGCCATAGCCTGTTGCGGGTTGCATTTCGGCGAATCCCCTCGTGCCATTCAGGAAGAAACGGTCAAGGTTGTTCATGCTATAAGTAGAAAGGCATGATGCCACGCTGCCACCGGGAAAGCCCAATTGAAACTGGATAGTTTCGTCTACTCCTTCTTTAAATTTCACAGGGTCATTTTTAGTTTCTTCTGCAGTAACCCAAATCGGATCTTCGCCCGTCATATAACGGGAACCGTTAATCGAATAAATACCGATGTCCATTAATGAACCGCCACCGGAAAGTTTTTTGTTTAACCTCCATTGATTGGGATCCCCGATAGTAAAGCCGCTCAGTCCCTGAAAAAATAATATCTTACCAAATTCCCCGGCTTTTCGCATCCTGATTACTTCCAGAGTATGTGGTTCAAAATGCATGCGATAGCCAACCAATAACTTTACATTAGCAGCTTTGCACGCATCGACCATTTCTTGTCCTTCTTTTGCATTCAGTGCCATCGGTTTTTCACTGATAACATGTTTACCGGCTTTTGCCACACGAATCGCTTCATCATGATGCAGGCCATTGGGCGTAATTATATATACGGCATCAATATCAGGATTGTCTTTAATGCTGTCAAAATTCGCATAGTTGTAACAGTTCTTTTCAGGAATATTATAGCGGGTTTGCCACGCGGTGATTTTGGAAGGAGTACCACTTATAACTCCAACCAGTTTAGCTTTTGTGCAATCACGCATAGCCTCGGCAACACGGGTACCATAGCTACCCAGGCCCATAATTGCCACCCGGAGTACAGGCCCGTCGTAAGGTTTTTTATTAAAAGATTTGTTTGCTGCAACGGCCTGTTTCAGAAAAGGGAAAGCAATTGTTGCAGCAGTAATTTTTTGTATAAAATCACGACGGGAATTCATAACTGTCTGTTTTTCGTTTATTAAACAAGTATTGCACGAAGATTAATGGTGTTAGTTTGCTACTATAAATATAAGAGAATTGTTGCGGAATATCAGCCCAAAATCAACAAGGCCTTCAAACAGTTGTAAAAAAAGTTTTAGAAATTATATTTTGATAATTGCATTCATCTTCTAATTCTCTTCAACATATTTTTTAAAATTATCTAAAATAGCCTGCCAGCCTCCACGTTGCATTTCTACGCTATTCTGGCTTTCCGCTTCAAAATTTTCTTTCACTTTTGTTTTACCGCCATCTCGAGCGAAATCTATTTGTACTTTTCTTCCATCGCCCATTGTATATTCAATGTTCTCATAAGTTGTCACCGCGTCGTATACACCTTCGAAATCAAATCCGAAACTACCATCCTTAGCCTCCATCCTCGAGGTAAATTTTCCACCTATTCTTAAATCATTTTCGGCATGTGGCGTATGCCAGTCATCCGAAGCGTTATTCCATTGTACGATATGTTCCGGCTTTGTCCAGTATTTCCAAACTTTTTCAACTGGCGCGTTAATTGTATTCTCTACAGTTATAACGGCTTTGTTTTGTGTTTCCATTTTTATAGATTTTAATTTTAATAATTTTTCCCAATGCAAACATCCGTTAATTATATAAAGAAGATACGGTACGAACCCGACAATTAAAGGGATATTTTGCGACAATAAAAACTATCTTTCAATTTTAACATTGGCAGTTGATGAAGAAAAGAGAAAAAATAATAATTGCGGTCTCCATAATAGTTACGGCGGTTGCGGGTATACTTAACTATCTCCAGTTAAATGTGATTCTTTCATTTGTTGTAAGTGCCGGTGCGCTTGCATTACTGGCCAAAATGGTGGGTGATGCAACTGAACAATTGGGAAGTCGTTTCGGCCCGGCGGCTACAGGAATTCTGCAATCTGCTCTCGGCAATCTTCCTGAATTCTTCGTTGCAATTTTTGCCTTAAAAGCCGGCTTGAATAAAGTGGTCCAGGCGGCTTTAATTGGATCTATTTTAGGAAACTCATTATTGGTGCTGGGACTCGCAATTTTTCTCGGGGGTCTCAAAAACGGAACACAACGTTTTAGCTCCGAACCGCCAAAAATGATGGCGACATTGATGATACTTGCTCTTGCAGGATTAGCCATTCCTACCGTTACGCATATTTTTCACACGCCCGGTTCAACACATATAAACCAGATGGATATTTTTTTGGCCATCGTTCTGTTAATCATCTTTATTGCAAGTTTATTTGTTTCGTTAAAGGGTGACACTGCCTTGGTTTCGCCGCCGCCCGAAAGTGAGGCACCGCATGCCGTATGGCCACTTGCAGTAACCATTATTGTATTAACAGTCGCGGGTGTTGCTGCGGGTTTTGTATCCGACTGGTTTGTTAATGCACTTAAACCCGCGATGCAATTATTAAACATCAACGATACATTCGCGGGTCTGGTAATTGTAGCAATTGCAGGTAATGCAATTGAAAACGTGGTAGGTGTTCAACTGGCATATAAAAATCAATCAGATTATGCAATGAGTGTTATCATGAACAGTTCTCTGCAGGTAGCTCTCGGATTGTTTCCTTTGTTGGTGCTTCTCTCATTCTTTTTAGGTGGGTCTATTTTATCTTTTGTATTAGCACCGATGTTGCTTGTTTCTTTGGCCCTTGGTGTAATCGTAAGTGCATTTATAGTTTTTGATGGAGAATCAATCTGGTTGGAAGGTCTGGCTCTAATAGGATTGTATTTATTGATTGCAGCCGCTTTCTGGTGGGGATAATTTTTATTACGGCAAACGTTTAATGCTGTAATATTTTTTTTATTGCTATTTGTAAAGCTAATGGCACATGCTTAAGTGATAACTAAAAAACGTTCACGAAAAAACATCCTGTTGTTTACAATCAATTTTTTAGCGTGATGATTTTGTTTTTCTTATTTTGCTAATTTTTTTATTAGGAGATTTTGCCAATTTCTAATACTTACAATTCTGATTAAAAAACTTCCATTGCGTAAACGGCTGCATATTTTACAACTCGCAGCGATAGTCTTTTTTACAGTATCCGGCGGACCTTATGGCCTGGAACCGTTGCTTGGTTATGCAGGCACTCATGGAGCGTTATTACTCTTAATTGTCACTCCCATTCTTTGGGATGTTCCTGCTATACTCACGGTTCTTGAGTTAAATAGTATGATGCCTGTAACAGGAGGTTACTATCAATGGGTAAAAAAAACGCTGGGACTGCGCTTTGGATTTTATGAGGGATGGTGGACGTGGTTGTATACTTTCGTTGACCTTGCTATTTACCCGGTTCTTTTTGTAAGTTATGCTTCGTTCTTCTTTCCGGAAATTGCTCATTTTAAAATACCAATATGTTTGGTAATAATATGGGCTGGGGCTGCCTTAAATATTGTGGGTATTTCACCTGTAGGCAAAGCTTCCCTTATGCTCGGCCTTTTAGTGATTGCGCCGTTTATCGTATTATTCGTGATAGCTATAAATAATGGAACTCATTTTTCATTTCCCGCTCCTTCATTAAAAGGAATTCCTTTCTCATCCATTGGCATGGCTCTTTACACCGTTATGTGGAATTTTTTTGGATGGGATAATACGACCACCTATGCAGAAGAGGTTGACAGGCCTGCCCGCACGTATCTTAAATCGATCAGTATTGCATTTGCAACCGTCATTCTTGTGTATATAATGGTATTGTATTCAACATTGCACTATAACATTAACGCACAAACGCTAAATGAACAAGGCTACCCAGCCTTAGGTTTACTTGCCGGAGGTGAATGGCTGGGTGCAGCAATTTCTATCGGAGGTATGGCGGGTGCATTGGGATTATTTTCTGCGGTGTTGCTCTCAGTTTCACGTGTGCCACAGGTTATGGCAGATGATGGGTTGTTACCTGCAAAAATTCATACTCTCCACCCTCGTTTTAAAACACCGTACATTTCAATTATCATTTGTGCAATAGTTGTAAGTTTTATGATTCTGTGGAGCTTCCAGGAGCTTATTATTATAGATGTTACACTTTACGGAGCGGGTTTATTTTTAGAATTTATAACATTAATAGTGCTGCGCATTAAGTCCCCTACGGTACATAGGCCATTTCGAATACCGTTATCTGTGAGAGGACTGTGTGTTATGGTATTTCTACCGGTTGCTTTATTTGCAATAGCATTAACAGGAGCTTTTGCTGAAGACGGCAAAATGTTTATGCCTGCAGTATTTGCTGTAGCAGCACTCGTAAGCGCTGAAGTTTTTTGGCAAATAATTAAAATGGTGAAAAAAAGAATATAGCCATCCGATTTAATTTTTTATTACATATTGCAATGTATTTTCACGCCGCATGGCAACACATCCTTATATCAGGAAATTATTAGAAGCTATAGCTATAGAAGAAAAAGAAGAAATAAATCGCTATAGACTAGATCAGCAGCATTCATTAAAATCTTTGAAGGCTGAAGGTCTGGCATTGCATCCTATTGTTGTTACCAGGAAAACTTTTGGCTATGCCGATTATCCTGAGATAAGTTTTCGTCTTCCTTTTCCAGCTGACACCAATCAATTTAAAGATGGAATAGCTATTGAGTGTTTTTGCGCCGGTGCAGAACCAGTAAAAGGTGTGCTTATAAGCCTGGATGGAACTATGGGAGAATTCAGATTGTTTGCTCCTGACTTTCCTGATTGGATAGAAGAAGACAATGTAGGTATTAAATTAGCGGTGGATCAACGAACAATTACTATCATGAAAACGGTGTTGACCCGCCTGGAAAATGATAAAGTGTTGTATCCTTTATTTGAAAAAATACACGGCGAATTCACGGTTAATTACGGAACGCGGTTAGACGAAGCAGACGTAGCATTCGTAAATTACGAATTGAATGAGAGCCAACGGCAGGCTGTAAAAGCTATTCTCAAAAACAACGATATAACTATTGTGCATGGCCCGCCCGGTACCGGCAAAACCACGACTTTAACAGAAGCCATCGTACAACTCGTAAAAAAAGGTGAAAAAGTATTGGTAAGCGCACCAAGTAATACGGCTGTAGATAATATCGCCAAAGCCTGTGTGCGAAAGGGATTGAATATACTAAGGGTGGGAAATAACAGTAAGGTAGATGAGGAGATATTTTCGTTTACCCCTGAGGGTAAGCTTTCCAATTCAAAGCAGCAAAAAGAGATAAAGGAATTTAAAAAACGGGCAGAAGAATTTCGCAGAATGGCTTTAAAATACAAGAGGAGTTTTGGCAAGGCGGAGCGTGAACAAAGAAATCTTTTATTTAAAGAAGTAAAAAATATCCGGAACGAAATCAAGAAATTGCAGGCTTATAATGAGGATAAATTGTTCCGGGAAGCAACTGTTATTTTAGGAACACCTATCGGCTTGTACGATGCTAAGATTAATGACATTGCATTTGAAAGGCTGATAATTGATGAGGCCGGCCAGTGTATTGAGCCACTTGCGTGGTGCATCTTTCCTCTTGCTAAAAAATACGTGCTTGCCGGGGATCATCTTCAATTACCGCCAACCGTGCTTAGCCATGAGGCCACGTTGATGGGACTAAATAAATCCATTTTGGAAGTTTGCATCGAATCGGTTAAAAATACGTTTTTGTTAAATACCCAATATCGTATGCGCCAGGCTATCGCCGGCTTTTCCGGCGATTATTTTTATAAAGGGTTGTTGCTAACTGCAAATCATCTTACCAATAAAGGTGTACACATCAGTTTTATTGACACAGCTGGTTCCGGGTTTAATGAAGTGCGGGGAGGTAATGGATTGAGTTTACAAAATGAAGGTGAGTTAATGATTGCACAAAAGCTTATAGCAACCGAGGGATTGAATCCGGATATTACTGCTTTTATATCTCCATATTCCGGGCAGGTGGCAGCAGCAAAAAATATATTGCCTAAACAAATGCGTGTATCCACAATAGATAGTTTCCAGGGCCAGGAAAAAGAAATAATTATATTATCGCTTGTACGAAGTAATGAAGATGGTGATATTGGCTTTTTGAAAGATTATCGCCGCATGAACGTAGCAATAACAAGGGCTAAAGAGCAGTTGTTTGTTATTGGTGATAGCGCCACTATAGGCGCGGATCCCTTTTATAACTCCTTTCTTACTTATATTGAAAAACATGGAGATTACAGATCGGTATGGGAGTTTGAATTATTCTAAAAACAAATTGGCGAAGGAAAGAAAATTTTGTTAGCATCCTTTATGGATAAAGTATGATGTCAAATATACGCAGGGGAACATTTGCTTTTGCAATATCCAGTGCACTAACTTCAGATTGTTCAAAAATTTTATCGTCATAGCAATTACTACAACTAAACATTATCCCTGTTTTTTTGAAATTAATTTTACCGGTCTCTTCGGGTGTTACCATAAAAGCGAGATCTGATTTGTTGCCATATATATAAAAATCCATTTGATTAAGTCTAAGCAAATCACGTAAGGTCATGCCTGAACGAAGACCACTTCTAAATTTCCATTTATTATTTTCGTCTATGTATACATCCTGCCTGCCGCCTTCGGTTGGTAATATATCCGTTATTAAAACGTATGAAAGATTGTTAAGCGTAGTTTCATCTCCCCAAATAAACACAGCCTGGTACTGCGTGCCACTGAACAATACACTGCATTTTTTCAATTCTTTCTTTGAGAAATAATAAATATCTCTTTTCACATTCTTCTCCCCAAAAAAACTAACAAGAAATTCATTTGAATCGAATTGCAACAGATCTTCAGCATACACAAGCGAATCAGGAATTTTTTTCTCCTTCAATTTAAAAACATATTCTTTAATACTATCTCTTAATTCGGTTCTTGCTTCTATTGAAATATTTTTCTTTTGAAAAAGTAGTAATGAATCTTTATTTAAGTTTTTATTGAAGCCATAAAAGAAACCATCTTTTATCAAAGCCTTCTTTCCATCAAGATATTCACTTAACGAAGAAGTGCGAAGTGTAAAATATTTTAAATTGTCATTAAGTAGCATATCCACAGATCGCTCTGTATCTTTATGTTTTTTCTTCGCCCTTGTTTTGAAATTATACTTAATTGCCAAGACATCTTTCTCCTGATGGTTGTAGCCAAGCTGAAAGTCTTTTTTAATCATAAAGCGATCAATGCCTTTGTCCGATATAGCTGATAATTCAATAAGATCCTTAACAGTAAATGCCTGGCAGCAAATTTTTGATACAATTAAATTTTGTAAAAGAAATAAAAACAATATTCTTTTCATCAATTATTATGTTGGTATTTAAAATTGTTGGCGCTTTTAAAAGGAAGAAGGAGCATTGTGAAACATGTGGGCCGCAGTATGAACATGACTAAAATAGGGTGTTTTAATGAAAAATTAAAAAAGTATAATTTAATAAATAGTTTGAAAAAATTGCTGAAACAAAAAATTTACCGGCTGCAAAGGTTACTAATTTTACTATAAAGCATAAACTTAAAACAAAGAAATGTTTATCAAACAAAATCTATTTTAACTTTAGCCTTTTCATGGAAGACGTGGCATGAAATTTATTCGAATGATGAGTAAAAAATTAATACCCTAAATGAATAATGATGACAGCAGAACAACAACGTCTTACAGATAATTTATCAAAGAGAGTTCCCATGGAACAATGGGGTCCTTACCTGAGTGAACGCCAGTGGGGCACGGTGCGTGAAGATTATAGCGAATTTGGAGATGCATGGAATTACTTTCCTTTTGACCAGGCACATTACAGGGCTTATCTGTGGGGAGAAGATGGCATTGGGGGCATATCAGATTATTTTCAAAATCTTTGTTTTTCAGTTGCTTTGTGGAACCGTAAAGATCCAATTTTAAAAGAAAGGCTTTTTGGACTTGGCAACAGGCTCGGCAATCATGGTGAGGATGTGAAGGAGTTATATTATTATATGGATAATCTTCCGACTCATTACTATATGGAATATTTGTATAAATATCCGCAGCGCGAATTTCCTTATGAAGAAATTAAAACCGAAAACCAGCGCAGATCAAGAACGGAGCCCGAATATGAAATATTAGACACAGGCATTTTTAACGATAATGAGTATTTTGATGTAACTATAACTTATGCCAAGCAAGACTCGCAGGATATCTTCATCAAAATAAATATACGTAACCGGTATACGAAAAGTGCGGGTATAACGGTGTTGCCTACACTATGGTTTTATAATCGTGCCAGCAACCAGAATCTTACAGAAAAACCTGTGATTACTGAATATAATAAAACAGCCGTAAAGGCTGCCCATCAACGGTTGGGAACTTATTATTTATATTTTCAACAACCGCGGGCTACCTTTTATACAGAGAATGAAACCAATACAGAGAAGGTTTTAGGAATACCAAATGCAACGCCTTTTGTAAAAGATGCATTTCATGATGCAATCATACATAAAAAGAGTGTAAAAGAACTTCGTAAAAAAAAGTCAGGGACAAAATTTGCACCTGTTTATGATTATACAATTGCAGGCGGCGAATCAAAAAGTATATACTTACGCCTTACTAATAAAGAATTAAATAATAGTTTTGAAGGAGGTTTTGAAAATATATTTCCTCAACGTAAAGCGGAAGCTGATGAATTTTACAATGCAATTCTCCCAAAAAATATTTCTTCTGAATTAAGAAACATACAACGCCTGGCATTTTCGGGGATATTATGGAGTAAACAATATTATCACTACGATGTAGAACGATGGCTTACCACAAGTGATGGTATTACGCCGGTAAACCAGGGCAAACTTAACGGCCGCAATCATGAATGGAAGCACCTGAAAAATCAGCATATAATTTTAATGCCGGATAAATGGGAATATCCATGGTATGCTGCCTGGGATCTTGCGTTCCATTGTATTCCTATGGCTATGCTTGACCCTGGGTTTGCAAAGCATCAGTTGCTATTGATTATGAGAGAATGGTATATGAAACCCGACGGACAATTACCTGCTTATGAATGGCACTTTAGTGACGTAAATCCGCCTGTTCAGGCATGGGCTGCTTTGCAGGTTTATCGTATTGAAAAATCGATGTCAGGAGTTGGAGATATTAATTTTCTAAAAAGAATTTTTCATAAGCTGGTCATTAATTTCACGTGGTGGATCAATAGAAAAGATGCAAGTGGTAATAACATTTTCCAGGGAGGATTTCTTGGACTGGATAATATAGGTGTATTTAACCGCAGTATAGAGATACCAGGAAACCACCGGCTGGAGCAGGCTGACGGCACAAGCTGGATGGGCATGTATGCATTGAACATGATGGACATGGCATTGGAAATTGCAATGGTAGATGAAACTTTCGAGGATGCTGCAACCAAGTTTTTTGAACACTTTGTACTGATAGCGGAAGCATTAAATCAACATGGTTTATGGAATGATACCGATAAGTTTTTTTATGATATTCTTTCACTCGCAGGAACTAACCCGATACAATTACAAATACAATCCATTGTGGGCATTACAACATTATTTGCTGTATCAACTATTCAAAAACAGGTGCGTGATAAACTGGCTGATTTTAAAAAGCGAACAACCTGGTTTGAAAACTACCGAAAGAAGAATGATCGATTTTGGCCTAATGAAGAGCGTGATGACAGGGAAAGAATTCTATTATCTCTTGTTCAGCAGGAACGTTTAAAAAGCATCTTGCAGCATTTATTAGATGAAGAAGAATTTCTTTCGCCAGGCGGCATAAGAGCGTTATCAAAGTACCATGAAAAAAATCCTTATGGAGTTACCATCGATAATATAGAATATAAAATTCAGTATGATCCCGGCGATGCAACTTCCAATCTTTTTGGCGGCAATTCTAACTGGAGAGGCCCGGTATGGATTCCTATAAATTATATACTCATTCAATCTATTCGTAAGTATGGCGAATTTTATGGAGACGATTTATTAGTTGAATGTCCCACAGGTTCCGGCATTCAAATGAATTTACAACAAGTAGCGAATGAATTAACAAGACGCGTAATTTGTTTATTTGAAAAAGACCAAGAAGGTAATCGCAAAATATTTGGAAAAGATAATTGGTTCTATCAACAACCGGGTAATGAAAATCTCGTTTTATTTTATGAATATTTTCATGGGGATAACGGCTATGGGCTTGGGGCGAGTCATCAAACGGGGTGGACATCACTGGTAGCGAGATTGATAAGCGAGCTTAATAACGGTAACGGATAGCCTGCTGCCGTTGAGCTTGCTGGTAAAGTACAAAATATTGACCCGCCTATTTCAAACTTGAATAAACCAGCGACTCAAATTTTCGTTCAACATCGCCATGACTATTTGGATTTTGTTGTGTCATAAAAAGACAAACAAGATGAGCTTTTGGATCTGCCCAGTAAGTGGTTCCATAATACCCGCCCCATGAAAAAGATCCTGCATATCGCGGCCCTCTTGCGGCGGACTTTTCTGAAGTAATATCAAAGCCTAATCCAAAATTGTCGTCACCAAAAAGGCCAGGCTTCAATTGTCCGCTGGTCATCATCTCTACTGTTCTCTTTGATAAAATACGATGCCCGTTATAAATACCACCGTTCAATAACATCTGCATAAATACGGCATAATCGAAAGCTGTAGACGAAAGTCCTGCGCCTCCGGAAAAATAATGTTTATTCATGATTGGATAATCAGGATCTATTTGGCGAAAGGTATGACTCCATTTAATTATGTGGTGTAAAGAATCTTCTGTATAAACAGTTGCAAGTCTTCCCGCTTTTGAAGCCGGTACATTGAAATAAGTATCTTTCATACCAAGCGGTTCAAAAATATTTTTAGTTAGAAAATCCTGCAGATTTGTGCCGCTGATTACTTCAATTAAGCAACCCAGCAAATCGGCGTTTAAGCCGTACTGCCATTTTTCACCAGGCTGAAAAGAGAGAGGGAGTTTACCAAGTGCTTTCATCCGGTCAAGCAGGTTTGCATCAAAATAACCCAGGCCCGATGGAATATGATTCTTTGTATAAATCGCCATCACTTTTGAACTGCCGATATCTGTATAATCAAGTCCGGATGTATGAGTAAGGAGATCGCGGAAAGTGATTTCTCTTTTTGCAGGCACCGTAGTGTAAGTGGTATCTGCTTCATTAAATTTATCCAACACAACAGGGTGTGCAAACTCAGGAATAAAATCTGAAATGGGTTCATCAAGCAATAGTTTTCCTTGCTCATATAAAATCATAAGTCCAACGCTTGTTATCGCTTTTGTTTGCGACATGATGCGAAAGATCGCATCGTTCTTCATTGGCTTTTTTGTGGCAACATCGGCATATCCATAACCTTTATATTGCACAACCTGGTTATCTTTTATTACAATCGTTACCGCGCCTGTTAACCAGTTTTTAGCAATGTAATCATTCACTAAACCATCAATCCTTGCTAATTTGTAATAATCAACAGTATTGTTTTTGGTGTTGTTTTGTATTACCTGCGCCTGCAGAAGTAATGGAAAGAAAATAATAAACGCAAAAAAAACGTATGGCTGAAACAGAAATTTTCCCATGACCTGTATTAATTTGAATTAAAAGTTAATTTTCCGAGTAGGAAATCTTTTTTATAGAAAAACATCCCCTTAATATTTCAATAAATTACATTGATTCATCAGCCGAAGGCCCGTACATTCCAGGAACCGCAATATCAAGCAAACGCAGGTAAACGCTCAATTGGCCGCGGTGATGATACAGGTGATTATAGCTGAAATTTCTAAGAGTGGCCTTTTTGGGTAATTGAAAAAATATATGATCGCCGCGCCGGAAAGTGCATAATGCATTTAATGTTTCGTCAGATGCAGATTCTAATATCCTTACTGCATCATCAATTCGCTTATCAAACAATTGTAAAATAGCGTCTGTGTTCTCCAGTTTTTCAGTATTGAAATTTGCTGTTGCAAAATCAAATTCGTCTGCGTTTATTATCCGGTCAAACCATATGGGTATATTAGCAATATGTGTGGCAAGTCTTCCGATAGTCATTGATTTTTCGTGAGGCCGCCATTCGAGTTTATCCGATGGGACACGCTCGATCATTTTTCTTGTATTGGTTGCCTCATGTTTTAGTTCAGCAAGCAAGGCAGTGTTAACAGGCATACAAATAATTTAGATGAATAGCTAAATTATGAAAATATATTCCAAATTTGGAATGGCTTATTTACTTATGTATGATCAAAATTTTTTGAGTCGTTATAGTTCCATTGTTATCTACTTTTAAAACATAAGTTCCCGCAGGTAATGAAGCCGTGTTAATATCTTCAATAGCTGATGACATTATTTTAGCGCTTAATTGTCTTCCGACTGCATCATATAATAATATTTGCGTTTTACCGATGCCGCTAGTTGTAGAAGTGATGGTAACATTATTATTGACCGGGTTTGGATAAATGATGAAACTATTGGGAGCATTTTTATTGTGCAATACAACGATGCTGCTATAAACGAACTTTCCATCAATATCTGTTTCCTTAACGCGGTAAAATAAATTTCCTCCCGGAATATTTTTATGCAAAAAGCTGTAACTACCTTGATTCGAGTTATCGATTTTTAATTCTCCGATACTTTTAAAATTCCTTCCATCTACACTATATTCAATTTCGAACTTATCCGAACTAACGGTTGGTGTAGCAACTGTCCATTTAACCATAGCAGAAGTTTTATCAACAGATAAAACATTAATGCTGATAAACCTTACAGGCAAGGTGCTAAAATTAAATGGAGTAGGAGTGTTCTCGCCTGGTTCCGTTGCATTGCCATTATTATTAGGATCTACCGCACTTTCCGGACCATTGTTTGAGGAATCTGCAACATTACTAAAGCTTAAAGTCCCCATACTTCCGATAGTGGCGCTTCCTACGGCCGAATTCATATAAGTCGCGGCAGGATTGAGATTTGTAACACGGAAGCTTAAACGAAGTTTTAAAAAATAATCTGTATTTACAGAAGTCTCGTTGTTTAAGTTTTGCCCTGCCAGTAATATGGAAGTATCAGTGCTGCCATTATACGAGGGATTCAATACAAGGTTCGCTGCATTATCGCCGGGGACAAAAGATACATTTATATTAGACACGTTTCCTGCGCCATAAACTGCTGCAAGATTATCACTAACGTTGATATTATTAAGTGCAACATTACCAAGATTTCTTACATAGATTTCATAAGTGAGGTCAGCAGTATTATCATTTACTTTTACCATGTTCACTAATTGCTTGGTAACACCTATAGAAGGAGTAATGCTGGTATTATCAATTGGAAGTTGCCCTTCCTGGAAATTTTTTACTGAATCCAAAACATTGGTTGCTATATCATATTTATAGTAGTAACAATTACCTGAAAAATCAGTACCGGTAATTTCTAATTGCCCGTTGAGGTAAGCGATTCCATAGCAGCTTTGCGGTAAGGAATCCAGGAAGGTTGCAGTAGCATTAGTAGAAGTGTTATAGTTTTTAATTTCGTACAGCCGCGAAGGAAAACTCCCAAGGGTTGCAAACATGCGACCATTGGGTAAAATTGTAATGTCACCACTGGTGATGCTGGCGGGAAAATTCCCCGCAGGAAATTGTACCGTTCGTGTGTTGATTATGTTTCCGGTTGTTACATCAAATTTATCAATTTTGCATTGACCAATTGTATCGTTATAATTTGAAAATGACCAAAGATCACCGTTGTTGTCAAATTCAAAATTGTTTGAGACATAACTGTATGTATAATCTGGTGTGCTGTCCAGCAGGGATGGACAGGTGATATTTTCAGGAAGCCCGATATCGAGCACCCATATTTTTGTTTCAGTAAAAGTTCTTATATCAGCGATGTATATTTTATTATTTTTTGGGTTGTAAGCAACAAACACTGCAAAAATATCCGGTACCTGGTTCGCCATGCTGCAGGTAATTAAAGATGACGTAGAATCAGTAAGTGGATTTTTGATAAGAGAAAAGGCCGGCTCCCCGGAACCGCTGCATGAACTGGTTCCGAAATTAACTAACAACGAATTTTGCGCAACTGACGTATAACTCAGGGCAATGCTAAGAGCGAACAAAGCCAATGATTGGCGTAAAAATATTTTTACCATCCGGTAGATTTTAAAGAGTACTGATATTGGCTTAAGAAAATAACGGTCTTATCTGGTGAAATGTTGGATTGGTAAGATGTACTGTAATTGAGGGTAAAAGATACAGTATTCGTTAGACCTCAAATATAATAACTCAGTTTCACACTTTATAATAAAAGGAGGATTTCATAAAATGGTAAGAATCGATATTTATTTAAAGGATATTTCAGTTTCGATTATGATAAAACCCTTTTGTACATAATTCATTTCTTAGCGGGTAGTGCAAAAGCAACATAAGCATCTCCTGATTTGGTTTTTAATTTACCCCCGCCACAAGCGATCACGAGGTATTCTTTTCCATCTATATTATAAACAGCAGGTGTTGCAAAACCTGATGCAGGCAACTCCGCCTCCCATAATAACTGGCCAGTTCTCTTATTAAATGCTCTTATTTTACTATCGCTTGTAGCGGCTATAAATATAAGTCCGCCGGCCGTTACAACAGGGCCGCCATAGTTTTCAGTACCCGAGTGTATTCCTTTCGCCTTTAATTCAGGATAATCTCCCAGTGTATCTTTCCAAACAACTTCAGCAGTGTTTAAGTTGATAGCTGTAAGTGTGCCCCATGGTGGCTTTACAGCAGGGTAGCCCTCTTTTGTAAGAAATTTATTGTAGCCGGTACTGGTGTAAGGAAGATCCAAATAAGGATCTTTCGTTTTTAAAGGAGCTATAAATTTCTTAGATTGATTATGTTTTATATCGAGAATAAATGATGCAATGGCACTTTTTTCTTCAGCAGAAAAAGTATTAAAAGCGGGCATCATTTTGCGCCCGTTAGCAAGCAACTGGTCAAAAGCTAATTCTTTATATTTTTTATTTACGTTAATTAAGGAAGGATAACTTCCTGCGCCTTTTCTTTCTGGCCCATGGCAAGCAACACAAGTTTTCATATATAACCGCTTTCCTGCCTGCAAATAAGTTTCATTAGTTTTTTCATCATTCTTCACATCAATCATTGTGAGTATCCAAGGCATTTCGGTTGCGTTCACATATATTATTCCCGTCGACGGATCGTAGGCGGGGCCGCCCCATTCGCCCCCGCCATCAAAGCCGGGAAATATAATAGTTCCTTCCTTTGAAGGGGGATTAAAAATGTTTCCTGTTTTATACGATGCCAATCTTTTTTTAATATCCTGGTATGAAGAATCCGAAACAAGATTATTTAAATCGCCTTCATTTAAAACCTGCCTTGCAAAAGGTTTTGGAAAAGTTGGAAAAGGTTGAGTAGGCGATGGTTTTTCACCCTGAAGTTCCGATTGGGTAGGAACTTGTTTTTCTTCAACCGGGTAAATGGGTTTTCCTGTTTCCCTGTCAAATAAAAAAATAAACCCTGATTTAGTTATTTGTACAACAGCATCAATTTTCTTTTCATCTTTTGTGATAGTAGCCAATATGGGAGCGGTTGGTAAATCCCTGTCCCACAAATCGTGATGAACTGTTTGAAAATGCCAGATACGTTTACCAGTAGCTGCGTCTAACGCTACAACACAATCTGCAAAAAGATTATTACCCAATCTTTTGCCTCCGTAAAAGTCAAAGGCTACAGAACCGGATGGAACAAATACAATTCCTCTTTTTTCATCAAGGCTCATGCCCGCCCAGTTGTTGGCAGAGCCAAGATGTTGCCATGCGTTTTTATCTTCGTAGGTATCATAACCTAATTCACCAGGTTGCGGTATCGTATGAAAGATCCATTGTTGTTTACCCGTTATTACATTGTAAGCCCTGATATGTCCAGGGGCAGCAGTTGCATCTTCAGCAACTCTTGAACCCATTATTAAAAGATCCTTGTATATAACGCCGGGCGTATTCGAAGTTATAAACCGGTCTTTCACATGTCTTCCAAGGCCGTCGTGTAAATCTATATGCCCATTTTCTCCAAAAGTGGTAATAATTTTCCCGGTGTTTGCATTTAAACAAATAAGATAATAACCTGCCGTATAAAATACTCTTTTATCATCTTTGCCATCTGTCCAATAGGATACTCCACGGCCTGTATTTAAGAATGTCAATGGTAGTTTTGCGGGCGCATTGGTATCAATTCTATTAAGCACCTCCGGATTAAACACCCAATTTTCTTTACCCGTTGCGGCATCAAGTGCAAACAATTTCATCTTTGGAGAAAGGGCATATAATACTCCATTAACTATTATCGGATTACATTGTATTTGAGTACTTGAGCCGGTATCAGCATCACCGGTATGATATTCCCATGCAACCTGCAATTCGCCCACGTTACTGGTATCCACTTCAATTAAGGATGAGTAATGCATTGCATCTTTTGTTCCTCCATACACGCTCCAGTTTTTATAGGATTGTTTTATAGATCGTTCACACGAAAACGAAACGGCGAATATTATAAAGAGAGCTGTTAAATGGCGAAACTGCATTTTCATTTTTTTCAGTTATAAATTGTTGGTGTAAATAACAGGAGCAATCATTTTTATGAAGATAAAGATGAAATATAAATAATTCCGGCAAAGAAATTGATCGAAAAAATTAAAGATTGCTAATTAATTTTCATTATTGGGAATTTAACGTATGAAACTTGATTAATTAATTCAGCAGGAATTAAAATAATAATCGTTTAAACAATTCAATTATGACAACACAGCAAACTGCTTCCCGCCTCGTTGAACTTTGCCGCAGTGGAGATTTTGAAACTGCACAAAAAGATTTGTTTTCCAACTATGCTATAAGTATTGAGCCACACGCAACGCCTGCATTTGATAAGGAAACAAAGGGATTAGATGCAATACTTGAAAAAGGGAAAAAATTTGATTCGATGGTGGAAAAAAGGCATGGCATTACCATTTCCGACCCGTTAATTGCAACCAATTCTTTTGCCTGCATTATGACAATGGATGTTACTATGAAAGAAGGCGGGCGTATGCAAATGGCGGAACTATGTGTTTATGAAGTAAAGGATGGCGAGGTTATTTCAGAACACTTTTTTATGTAATTCCAGAAGATTTAACGCCAACGCGTAATCGACTTTACGGAAAAGGTTGTTTAAAAAAAAACTGGTAATTCTTACCAGAAGAATTACCAGTTGGGTGTTAAAAGATTTTCTTTTTAAGAAAATCTTTTTTTGAGATCATTTGCAGCGCCCTCAATATTTTCTTTTAAATCAACGGCCTTGTCTTTATATTCTGCTGCCTTACCTTCCACATCTTTTTTATATTTTTTTGCCTTCTTCATCCATTTCTTCCGGGTTTTGGAACCTTCATCGGGGGCCATTAATAAACCAGCAATTGCGCCAATTGCAATACCTGTCATCAATAAAATGGTTGCGTTTTCAATTTTCATATTCTTATTTTAAATTTTTAATGATAAAAAGATTTTCAATTTTTTAGTTCAAAAACGTTGCCAGTTAAATGTATTATAGCTGTTAATATCATAAATATAATATAAAAGGAAATTTAATCGAAAGGCATATTATTTAATTGGGTTTTGCGTTATAAATGCGGCCAAACCCGATTCTTTTGAAAAAAATTATACTCTTTTTCGTTTTTTGTATTTGTATAAAATATAGTATCGCCCAGCCTTCAAACGATAATTCTGCTGATACTCTAAGGTTAATTGCGCAGAAGGAAAATATCATTATGCCTGAAACGATAGTAAAATCAGAGAACATAGGGCCAAAAATAAATACCGAATTTGACGAACTAAGACCCACGATTTCTGCAGATGGTAATTTGTTATTTTTTATAAGACAGAACCATCCGTTTAATACCAAATACAATGTGGTTCCAAACTCGCAGGACATTTGGTTTTCAGAAAGAGATAGCACCGGCAAATGGAGTGAGGCAGTACACCTTGGATACCCTTTAAATACAACAGAATACAATGCAGTTTTTTGGATTTCGCCTGATAATAACCGCATTCTTATAAGAAATGCATTTATTGACGGAGATTATTTTGGTAATGGCGTAAGCATGTGTTACCTCACTAAATATGGAAACTGGAGTAAGCCCCAAATGCTGCAAATAAAAAATTATGACAAGTATGACAGGGGCAATCAATATGGTGCAACCATGGCAAATGATGGACAAACTTTATTGCTCTACATGTCGCAGAAGGAGGGGAGTTTTAATAACGATATATATGTTTGCTTTTTGCAAAAAGATGGAACATGGAGTGAACCCAAAAGCCTTGGGAAAAAAATAAATCTGCCAAAGTATAATGAAATGACGCCATACCTTGCATCTGATGGAGTGACACTCTATTTCAGCAGCGACCGGCCCGGAGGTTTAGGTGATAACGATATTTGGTGGAGTAAACGCCTTGATGATTCTTGGCAAAAATGGAGCGACCCTGTGGATTTGGGAAGCCCGATAAATACGCCGGACTGGGATGCTTTTTTTACTTTAGATGCCGGAGGTGAATATGCATACATGACTACAAGCCAGGACAGCTACGGCGCAAGCGATATCGTGCGTATTAAATTATTGGAGAAAGAAAAACCAAACCCTGTAGTGCTGGTAGATGGTAATGTGTATGACGCTAAAACAAAGAAGCCCCTAAGCGCTTCGCTGGTGTACGAAACTTTGCCTGATGGCACTGAGGCTGGTAATGGAATTTCTAACCCAATTGATGGTGCTTTTAAAATTGTATTGCCTTACGATAAAAATTACAGCATTCGGGCTACGGCCGATCACTATTTTGCGATTTCAGAAAATCTTAATCTTGATTCATTAATTAAGGCTGGCTATAAAGAAGTTCATAAAGATCTTTACCTGGTTCCTATAGAAGTGGGGCAGGTTGTACGCTTGAATAATGTGTTTTTTGATTTTGATAAATGGGATCTTCGTCCTGAGTCATTTATTGAATTGAACCGGGTTGTGAAATTGCTGAATGAAAACCCTTCGATTGAAATTGAAATGAGCGCACATACCGATAGCCGCGGTTCTGACGAATACAATTTTAAATTGAGTGATAACCGGGCAAGGTCTGTAATGGAATATATAATTTCAAAAGGAATAGACTCATCGAGAATCACTTCTCACGGTTACGGAGAGACGAAGCCGGTTGCCACTAACGATACTGATGAAGGCAGACAATTAAACAGGAGAGTGGAATTTAAAATTCTGAAGAATTAATTCTTTAATGTTTTTTAAACAGGTTGTTGAGGCTGGTTGCAAGCTTAATTCCTCCAAAATAATAAACATCGTTTATGGAAGGATTTCCCCGTACATCCGCGGCAGTCAGAGGAGTTGATTGTCTGTAGGAAAGCTCTGCTGATTTTGGGCCTTTCGCCGCATTCAACACTGCAGGATCTACATAATTTTTACTTACATCATCGAGGTAATCTGTAAAAGTAAACCTATATCCAAATTCAAAACTCATATCCCATTTTTCATTCAAAGGCATCTTCCATCCTATTCCCACCGGGATACACAATTGAATGAGAGAATATTGCTTCCTGTCAGGAAATTCCTTTAATCCTTCGCCTTCTGTGCTTAACGGATGGAGATATGTTTTTTTATTATTATTGTCAAATGTGAATGGGTTAAAATAAAATGCACCCACACCGCCAAAAATATAAGGATAGGCTGTAAAAGTTTCTGGGTCAAATAAATTAATCTCAGCGATAGCATTTAGTTCTATAATATCGCTTTTAAAACTAAGATTACGGTTTTTTAAAAGTGGACTTGTGTTATTTTTATCATCTGCGCCGATTCTTGCATAAGCGATTCCTGCACGGAAGTTCAAAAAATCGCCCGAATTATATTTTAAATTTAAATTGAAAGCGGGCCTTAGTTGTTTGATTGAAACCCTCTGTTGTGTTAAATCTCCGTTATATCCCGCGGCGCCTGCCATTAACTCCACCTGCCACTCCTGGGCTTTGCATACACTCGAAAAAAGCAACAGGGAAATTAAACATGTTTTCATACAAGCAGTATTGTGGTTTATGTTTGAGTAATGAGGTTCGCTTTGGAATATTTAATTCAGTAAACAGTAGCGGTTTTTTATTAAAATTAATTTTTTTTCGGTTAGTCAGATAATATCAATGTTAAAAGTAAACTTACTATACGCAATAATAGCTATTTTACTATTTCCATTCATAGATGATGTACGAAGATTACAGTAAATACAAAAGACCGAAAATTAAGCAGAAGCGCTCTTGTTTCACATACGGTCGCTAAATACTTTTGTAACAGGAGTTGATTGATGTCGATTAGCGAAATGAAAAATACCCAGAACCAATGAAAAGCACAGCCCTGGTTTTGAGGGAAACCACGCTTAATCTTGTGCCAAGTCATTTTCATATTTTTAAAACGACTGATTCTATATAAATAATTGTTCCTATGAAAAACAGCCAATAACCGGCTTATCTCTATCCTAAAAAACCATCAAAACCAGAATTAAATTATTGAATGGGGATGTTAAAAAACTTCTGCAATTACCGGCAGAAGTTTTTTTTATCTATTAGGTTTTGATCGACAATTTCTATATTCTTTATGTAAAAGTTTACCCGTTTATACTGCACCTAACGGGTATTCTTACTCGCTTGTTTATCGTTAATCTACTATAACTTCAGTAAAATTAATATGGTCAAAATAAGGCAATATCACTATTGCACACTGCATCGTACACCTATAACTTTGTTCCAGAAGTTGATTGATGTCCAACAAGCATTAATCTGAAATCCAAAAATCCATTGAACAAACTTTTACCAAATCCGATAAAAAACCAAACAAAAATCCGGTATCAGTCAACTTCTTGTTTTAAAATCCAATACTGTAATTAACGAATTGTCCCAATGAAAACCAGCCCGTAAAAAGGCTATCCCATTTATCCTGAAAAACCGTAATACCCAGGAATAACTTATTCCAAAGAAGTTTAACTTCAAAAGCTTCTGCACTTACCGGCAGAAGCTTTTTTTATGTCCTATTACTGGGTAATTTTTATTTTTTCAAAAAATGAAAATTATTTAAATGCTCAGCGGGTATTAAAATAACCAATGACAGCAAATTTATCCACAGCGGTTGCTGCATTGACATTTTTTACAGCCGTTTTAATACAAAAAATATTCCGGCACGTTTTTCCTAATAGATACCATATACCATTAAAAATTAATTATGAAAAAAACTTTAATATTTATATCCGTTGTTATTTTATTTAGCAGTTGCGTTGCTAAAAGATATTTAAAACAATCGCAAATGGAAACTGCAACCCTTCGCGAGGATAGCTCGAGGCTGGCTGACCAAGTTACTTCATTAAATGAAAAAATTGCTTCATTACAGGAAAACATTAAAGATTTAACCGCAAAAATTGATGCGTTGAATAACCAAAACAGTCAGTTGGGGCAACAAACAACTGAACAACAAAACCAATTAACCAAAAGCAAGGAAACTTTACAGCAACAAAAGGAAAGATTAGAACATTTACAGGCATTATTAGAACAACAAAAGAAACAATCGGAAGAATTAAAAAATAAGATGACCGAAGCGTTAAAGGGATTTAATTCTAATGATCTGTCAGTGTATCAAAAAAACGGTAAGGTATATGTTCGTCTTTCTGAAAATTTACTGTTTCCTTCAGGAAGCGCTGTTGTAAATCCTAAGGGAATTGATGCATTATCTAAACTTGCAGCCGTACTTAATCTCAATAACGATGTTTCAGTAAATATTGAAGGGCATACGGATAGTATTCCGATTCGCGGAAGGTTTAAAGATAATTGGGATCTTAGCACTGCAAGAGCTAATGCAATTGTAAGAATATTGACCAATAATTATAAAGTGGATCCTGCAAGAGTAATAGCGTCGGGGCATAGTTATTATGAACCTATTGAAAGCAACGAAACACCTGAAGGACGCGCCAAAAACAGGAGAACTGAAATAATTCTCTCGCCCAAATTAGATGAAATGTATCATCTACTCGGAATGTAAACTGTTACATCTGGAAAGAAAACCTGCGTTAACGTTTACGTGAGTTTTTAATTTAATAAGCTCAAGTTTTTTTTAGTAAAATAGTAACATTACGTATATGCCTATTCGTTGATTTACTAATAATGTGGTAAATTCAATATGCCAAAAATTACGCAGTAATGCTATTGTAAAGTGTACAGCGTGAACTTATCTTTGTTACAAAAGTTGATTGATGTTCAACAAACATTAATCAGAAATCCAAAAATCCATTTGAAAGAACTTTACCAAATCCGATAAAAAACCAAATAACAATCCGATATCAGTCAACTTCTGTTTTAAAATTCAATACCTGTAAATGCCAAATTATCCAAATGAAAACCAGCCCGTAAAAAGGCAATTTGATTTATCCTGAAAGACCACGATACCCCAGGAATAAATTATTTTCATGAAGTTAGTCTTCAGAAACTTCCGCACTAATCAGCGGAAGTTTTTTTGTTTGAGACGATATATGACCTGGCGAAGATTATTCTTCGGGACTTAACCAGCCTACCATAAAAAACCTTGAGTAATGAATAACCAGGAGAAATTTATACGAGGGTTCGGTTCGTAGATTAAAATTATTTAGCTTTCTAATCTTACATTTACAGCGCTTGGGCCTTTTGGTCCCATTTCAATTTCAAATGTTACTTTGCTATTTTCTTTAATTTGGTTAATTAACCCGTTAGCATGCACAAAAATGCTTTCCTGTGTTACCTGGTCTTTAATAAAACCATATCCTTTTGATTCATTAAAAAATGTAACTTTTCCTCTTCTTATCAGATCTGCCGGATCGGGTGCCACATGTTTGGGAACACCAATTTGAATATCTTCTAATTTTATCTTTCTCATTTTACCAGGATCTGGGGGAGTAGAAGAAAGATTTCCATTTTCGTCTATATAAGCAAGCATATCGTCAAGAGTTTTACCCTCCTTGGCATTATCTTTCCTTTCCTGCTTTCTCTCCTGTTTATCCTGCCTGCTCTTTTGCTTTTTCTTTTCTCTTTCTTTTTTGTTCCATGTTTCCTGCGATTTACTCATAATTCTTTTCTCTTTAAGTTTATATTATTAATTCCCTGTTCCAATGAAGGTACAAAATTTCTGTACCAAAATAAAGCAAAACAATTTTTTTGAACGGTGAAAATGAAATAAAATATTGGAGATATAACACCCCATGTAAAATTAGCACCGCATATAATATAACATTATAAATCCCAATATAAGTTATGTAACTTTGCAAAAAATATTATTATGAAACTATTTGTAGCTGGTTTGCCTTATGATCTCGATGATGCTGAGTTGGAGGAGATTTTTGAAAAATTCGGCAAGGTTGCTACCGCCCGGGTCGCTATGGATAGGGAAACGGGGAAGAGTAAAGGATTTGGATTTGTAGAAATGCCTAATGACACGGACGCAAAAAATGCTATTGAAAATTTAAAGGATATTTCGCTCGGTAAAAAGCCACTTATTGTAAAACAAGCTGAAGAAAAGCCACCGTCCAATTCCGGAAGAAGATGGTAACCAGTGTGACACGGCGCTGTTCTACATCCAACACTAAATGATGATCCGTTCGTCCTGAATAAACTGAATCTAATTGTTATGCCTTGTTAATTTCTTGCCCCAGCATTACAATTACAGCATTCGATGTTTATTTTTATTCTGTATTGCTTCTTAATAACTATAATTTGATATGGGTAAAAAAAAACAACATTTTGCTAACGGCGACCCACAAACGTTTTCTGCAAAGGGTAATAAAAAACTCTTAAAACGAATTGCTACAAAAAAGAATTGGGATCAGCTTCGTATAGATAAATCAACCAGGCTACAACTCAGTAATTTATACAATTTCAAATCACCAGTTAATGCAGCCGTTAAAGTTGAGGACTTACCAAACAATACTTCCTCTACTTATAAAGTGTTATTTGCGGGGCCTGCGAAAGGTAAAAAGCTTACTGCCAAATTAATTGGTAATCAAAATTCTCTCGATGTATACAGGATAGATCTTTCCCGGTTGGTTTCCAAATATATAGGAGAAACCGAAAAAAATCTTGAAAAGATTTTTGAAGAAGCCAAAACAAATAACTGGATACTTTTTTTCGATGAAGCCGACGCCTTGTTTGGCAAAAGAACAAATGTAAAAGATTCACACGACCGTTATGCCAGCAGCCAAATATCTTATTTACTCCAGCAGGTAAATGAATATCCCGGATTGATAATATTTAGCTCAAAAAATAGGGAAGCCTCCGCCAATACAATTCCTGTAAAATTTCATACTATCATTCATTTCAAAAAGCCATCTTAACGGAAAATCCTCATACAGAACAACCGCGCCTTACAGAATATGTAATCTACAGAAATTTTGTTCGCTCATTTGGATATAGTCGAGACGATGACCGAACAGGATTTTAGCCGAAAGATGTTAATGTAATCAAACTGATTATATTATTCTTACTACAGATGAATCGGTATTTAATCCGGATATTTCTTCAATTGTTTTGTTTAAAATGGGGTGTATAAGCCCTGGCGCAATTTCCATCAAGGGAGTTAGAACGAAATTCCGCAAATGTAGCCTGGGGTGAGGAATTATTAAATGATCGGTATTGATAATTTTATTACCATAAAACAGGATATCAATATCAATGGTTCGTGGAGCAAACTGGTTATCCTTATTCCTGTTTCTCCCCATGGCTTTTTCAATAGCAAGAATATTTTTTAAAACCTCATCGGAAGTAAGATTCGTCTCAACACATATTACACTGTTTAAAAAATCGTCCTGGTTTTTATTACCCCACGGTTCTGTTTTGTAAAGAGATGATTCTTTAATAACAGGGCCAATCATTTCTCTAATTTTTTCAATAGCCATTTCAAACTTTTCAGAAACTCTCCCAACGTTCCCCCCTAATGCTATAAATACCTTTTCCATATTTTTTATAATACATCCTTAATTAAAACTTGGTAAAAATATTAATATATAAATTATAAAATAAGTCCCGGTAAAAAGAATAAGCAACCTTTTTTTTTAAACCAACGTTTATACTGGAAAGGCTCTTTAAAAAAACTCATTTTTTATCTTTAATTGTAAACATTTATGAAACAAAATCAAAATTTGGTATTGAGCGTTATAATCTTATTTATAATGTTCGTTAGCTTTTCGTGCAGTAAATCCGGTAACACTCCGGCCAATAACGGAACCGGCGGTACGGGAGTTACACCAGGTACGGTCAGCATTGCAAACATGGCGTTTGGTCCTTCATCGTTAACTGTGAAAGTAGGCACAACTGTAACCTGGAAAAACAATGACGGATATGCCCATACGGTAACATCCGATGACGGAACAAGTTTTAACAGCGGCAATATTGGCGGAGGTGCTTCCTATAGCTATGTTACAAAAACCGCAGGTACGTTCGCCTATCACTGCAACATACATTCAGGAATGACAGCAACCCTGGTAGTAACTCAATAAGCCAATGCCTTTAAGTTAATTAATCAACAATATTTTAGTTATATAACGCTAAAGTATATTCGAAAAAAGTGTATTATAGAATTGCGGCAAATGGAGAATAACTAATAACATTGTTACAGCATCTTATAAAATACCATAATATCAATTACCATCTATCCAGTCCTAAAAGTTTCCTTCCGAGTGGTGATAATTCTGCGGTAGTGTATCTGGTCTTTTCCCAATTCCTTGGATCGCCGGGAAATGCATATCCTTCCGGCGCCTTTCTTTCTTTCCATGAAGTTATTCTCCATTGACGCAGTTCTTCATTGTCTTCTTCTGCGGGCATCATAGAAATGTATTGCGCCAATCGCACTTTATCTTTACTCCTGTTTGGACGTATTCCATGTGGCTCTGTACTATTAAATATCAAAAGGTCACCGGCATTCATTTTTACTTTTACAATTTCAAATCCTGTTACGTCTGGCTTAAAATGATCGCGGTCCTCTGGTTGAGTTAATTTCCAGGTATCATAAGTTCTGTATAATTCGGGGATGCATTGAAACCCGCCCATGTTCTCATCGTTTTGATCAGCCAGCGCCAAAACGCCCTGTACATTTTGTGGCCTTGTTTCAGGATCATAATCCCAATGAATAAAACCCTTTTGCTCATAACCTTCACGTACAGGTAAATTTAAATTTGCCCTGTCAATGGTCACCCATAATTTTTCAGTCCCCCATATATCAGTAAAAGCCTGGTGTACCTTCGGATATTGGCGATTATCCCAAAGTAACTGGTGGTTGTAGACTTCAACCATACCTGTGTTGGTAAGTTCCTTCATCTTCATTTCCGCACGTGGAGGCGCATACCATGTTGAGGGATCGTTTGGATCTTTCTCCTCAAACTCCCATAAAAAATCGGCTAATCTTTTTACCTGTTCTTTCGGTACTGCATTTTTTATAACTATATAACCGTTGGTTATCCAGAATTGCCAATCTTCTTCAGTAAGCAAGTTTAATGGTTTTCCATTTGAGCGGTCATTTAATTTTATTTTGCTGCTTTTGGCCGTGGATGGATTTCCGGGAATGTCTTTGTGCGCATTCATTGAAGGAGCCATGGTAGTGGTCATTGTTTTTTGTTCCATAAAATATTTTTAATTGTATTGAATGATACAAAGGTCTCTAATCATAAACCGACGACTAATATCTCTAATGACCACTTTTTGCTCTCTATTGACACTTTCAGTGATTTTTACCCGGAATTTGTAGCTTTACAGGAAACCAGATGGATGAAAATCAAAAAGGAAATTGTAATTACTAACCCAGGCCAGTCATTTAAACTGTTTACACCCAGATTAAAAAATTACTTCTACTGGCACTATCACCCCGAGTACGAATTGGTGTTTGTAGAAGCAACTACTGGTATCCGTCATGTGGGCCAACACATCTCCAGTTTTATGGGAAGTGATCTTGTACTGATAGGATCGAACATTCCGCATTTAAATTTTGATTACGGTTTAAAAACCGCCTATCACCAGGTAGTTATTCAATTAAAAGAAAACTTTCTTGGAGATGCTTTCGATGATATACCTGAATTAAAAACCATACAACTGCTTTTTGATAAAGCATCTATGGGATTATCTTTTACAGGTACAACCAAAGAAACTGTTGCAAAGAAATTAAAGTACATGCATAAGCTCGGACATTTCGAACAACTGTTATGCCTACTCGAAATTTTACAGATACTTGCTACATCTACTGAAGTAACGGAGTTGAATGAACAGGATACCAGTATAAAATTATTTTTAAATGATAAAATTCGCATGGGCGCAATTTATAAATACATCCATGCTAATTATAACGAAACGCCTGATGTAAATAAAGTCGCTGAAAGTGTGCACCTGAGCACTCCCGCGTTCTGCCGCTATTTTAAAAAGCAAACAAAAATGACCTTTACCGAGTTTGTAAATCAATATAAAATAACCCAGGCAAAAACATTGTTATTACAGGATAAGAACATTTCGGAAGTTTGTTATGAAGTGGGATTTGAAAGCCTTTCTTATTTTAATAAGCTATTTAAAAAACTAAACGGCGAAAATCCGTCAGTATTTAAAAAACGTTACGCGTAAATTATTATAAGTATCACTTTACTGATTTTAATTTCTAATGAAAACAAGCGCAACAAGATTTTCCGACAGCGTAGAAGAGTACATAAAATATCGCCCCGGCTATCCACAACAGGTTATTGAAATACTTAAAGAAGAAATTGATCTTAATCCCCGTTCAATTATCGCTGATATTGGCTCCGGCACTGGCATTTCATCAGCTCTCTTTGTAAACAATGGTAATAAAGTTCTTGCCGTGGAGCCCAACCGCGAAATGCGGGAAGCAGCAGAATTAATTTATTTAAACAACTCGAATTTTACCAGCATTAATGGCACAGCGCAACAAACAAGCTTACCACAACATAGCATCGATATTATTTTTTGCGCACAGGCATTTCATTGGTTTAATACAACAGAAACAAAAATAGAATTTAGCAGAATATTACAACCGAACGGAGATATGGTGTTTGTATGGAATGTAAGGAAAGATGAAAATGATTTTCAAAAAGATTATGAAACGATTTTAAGACACATTCCTGAATACAATAAAGTAACGCACAAAAATATTTCAGACGAAGACATTAGTGATTTTTTCGCACCGAAAAGAATACATAAAAAAAACAGTTGCTAATTTCCAGGTATTTGACTTGGCAAGTTTAAAAGGGAGGTTGCAGTCTTCCTCTTACTGCCCGAAAGAAGGAAGCATTCACTGGGAGCTAATGAAAGAAATGGAAGATCTGTTCCATAGGTTTGAGAAAGAAGGCAGGGTTCAATTTGAATACGATACCAAAATATACTGGAGTTAGCGTGCCACTTTCTGGAGCTATTCGCACTTAAAAATATTTTCGGTACTGCGCAATAACTTAACAGATTATCTGTTTATATTCTGTGTTATAGTTGTAGTTAATTTCAGCCACTCTGAAAAGGGTGGTTTTTATTGCTGTTATATAAAAGTTGACCCCACAAAAGTACTGGCAATAAATTTCAATTTCCAGCGGCAAAACTTCTACAATCTCTATCGTTCCTGTAACTTTATAAACATACCCGCGTATTAAATAGTTATTCTATTAATCCAGAAATAAAACGGAACGATTTTTTATTGAAGTAAGAATAAAAATTACGTTATGACAAACGATAAGAAATTAAAAATAACAAGCACTGCATAAGCCAAATAATTAATCATTACCCACGGGTTTCTTTTCTTATTCCCTTGAGTAGGGTATAAATTGCCATTGAGTGACCATTCCCCAGGTTAAAATCTTCTTGAAGCCATTTTACAATTTCACCCGCTTTTACACTTGGTTTTAATTGCCCGTTTTTTGTAAATCCTTTTTGTTCAGAAAGCTTTCTAAATTCATCGGGGCCCTTACCTGTCTTAATTTTAATAGTATCCAAATAAGCCTGGAACGACATAGTTTTTGCATTTAAATTTTTATAAAAATCAAATTTATTTTATAGACAATCTTTTTTAGTTGTTTCTAGCTGTCAGCGGTAGATGAAAAAGCTTTTTCCAAAGCAGCAATATCCAGTTTCTTCATTTGAAGTAATGCTTTCATTACATTTTGCGATTTTTCAGAATCGCTATCCGTCAGCATATCAGCCAGTTTTGAAGGAACGATTTGCCACGACAAACCGAATTTGTCTTTTAGCCAGCCGCACACACCGGCATTTTCATCCATACTCTCAGAAAGTTTTTTCCAGTAATAATCAATCTCGTCCTGCGTTTCGCAATTCACAATAAATGATATTGCTTCAGAAAATTTAAATTCCGGGCCGCCATTCAGCGCAAGAAAGCCCTGGTTTTCTAACCAGAATTCTATTGTCATCACTTTTCCTTCTTTTTTGCCATGAATCTCGTAGCCTTCCTTACCATAACGGTTAACCCTACCCGTTTTTGAATTTTTAAATACAGAAGTATAAAATTTTACTGCTTCCTCGGCCTGGTCATCAAACCAAAGGCATGACGTTATTTTTTGTATCGCTGCCATAGTTGTTTGGTTTAAAAATTAATATTTGTTTGAATTTCTTCTACAAAAGTATTTGCAAATTCAATTTATTACGATGGGCAATACCGACGTTTACAGGGTCGTTTGCGACAAGAAGGTTTTACCTGAAAGTTGCTCATTTATCCACGGGTTTAAACAATATATTACAGAAAGATGTTATCTTCATTATGTATGAGAGCACCGGATAAGTTTGATATGACCGTCGGAAATAATTTCGAATATTTCCTTAACCAGGCACTGTCTCCTTTTGCAATTCTAACAGGTGAAAAGTTCATTTTTACATTTGCCAATGCAGCATATATTCAATTAATGAGTGGTCGCGAATTGATTGGTAAATCTTTGGAAGACGCTATCCCTGAGTTAGAAGGACAACAATTTATTTCATTACTGCAAAAGGTATATATCACCGGAGTTCCTTACCATGTTACAGAAATTGCGGCCACGGCTTTATTTGCCGGTGACGATCAACCGTCAACAAGATATTTTAATTTAAGTTATACACCTTTTAAAAACCGTTCAGGCGTAACTGAAGGAATTCTTGCGTCAGGGTACGATGTAACGGAGCAGGTTAAATTAAAAAAGAAGCAGGAGAAACAAGTATTAGACCTCCAGGCTTACGATCTTTTTATGGCGACACCGGTAGCCTTCGCCTTAACAAGAGGCCCCGAACATATAATGGAGTTGGCGAATACAGCGTTCCTTGAGTTAACCGGAAGAAATGCGTCTATTATTGGTAAATCCATTGCTGAAATTTTTCCGGAGATAGCAACTCAAGGGTATCTTAAATTGCTCAACCAAGTTTTAAACACCAGGGAAACTATTTTTCTAAATGAAAGCCCGGTTACTTTTTTGAAAAATGGCACCAGGGAAGATATGTTTGTAAATATGGTGTTGCAGCCATATTTCGAGGACAAAAATATCGCGGGCATTTTATCAATTTTTACTGAAGTAACAGACCAGGTTTTTTCCAGGAAAAATGTGGAAGAAAGCGAAGAGCGGCTGCGGCTTGCAACAGAAACCACCCGGCTTGGAACCTGGGAATTTCTTCCACAAACCGGTAAACTAACGTGGTCGGATGAGTGCAAAAGAATTTACCAATTCCCTTTGGACAAAGAAGTCAATTACGAATTATTTTCTGAACACATTTTTCCGGATGATAAAGACTTTGCACAGAATGCTATAGAAAAAGCTATGGATCCTTCGGGTCCAGGATCATATGATATAGAATACCGCATTTTACGATTTACTGATAAAAGTGTTAGATGGATAAGAGCACAGGGCAAAGTATTTTTTTATGAGAGCAAGCCGGTTAAATTTATTGGAACCGTACTTGATATTACTGAAGCAAAAATAAAAGAAGAAATCCTCCGCTTAAACGAACAACGGCTTCGACTTGCAGTAGAATCAGGAAGATTAGGTACTTATGAACTGGATGTAGTTAATAGTAAAATTATTTATTCGGCGAGACTGGCAGAAATTTTTGGATTTGCTCCTAATACAAAAAAGACCCACGAGGATTTAAGAAATGCCTTGCACCCCGATGATGCGCATATAAGAGACGAGGCGCATGAAACCGCAAAAAAAACCGGTTATTTATTTTATGAAGCCAGGGTGCTATGGCAGGACAAATCTGTACACTGGGTAAGATTAAACGGCAACGTAGTATTCGATAAATTGGGAAACGCTTTACGAATCTATGGAACCGTACTCGATATAACAGAGCAGAAAGAAAAAGAAAAGCTTTTGAAAGAAAGCCAGGAGAAATTTGAACTTATTGCAGATGCAATCCCACACATGATATGGGAAATTGAAATGGATGGAAAAATTTCCTACATCAATAAACAATGGATGGACTGGAGCGGCTTATCGCTTGATGACATAAATAATGGCGGATGGAGTTCGGTAATTCACCCTGATGATCTGGAAAAAGTTGCCAATGGCTGGGCACACGCATTTGAAAATAAAGTTGTTTATATAGGCGAATGCAGGTTTAAAAATCCCGGAGGTGGCTATTCGTGGTTCACATTAAAAACAACACCTGTAAGAAAGGAAAATGGCGAAATAAAGTTATGGATAGGCACCGCCACCGATATTCACGATAAGAAAATTATTGAACAACATAAGGATGAATTTATCAGCATGGCTTCGCATGAATTAAAAACGCCAGTGACCACCATTAAAGCCTACGCATACATTGCAGAGAGTATTCTCGAAGCCAAAGGTGATGAACAAACATTGGCAATAATTAAAAAAATGGGGAACCAGGTTAACAAACTTACCGAGCTTATAGAAGACTTGTTGGACATTACTAAAATACAACAAGGCAAATTGGTTTATAAAGACTCCGCTTTTGACATAAACGAACTGATAAAAGAAGTTGTGGACGACATGCAAAAAACAAGCGCCACTCATAAAATTAAAATGCAATTAGATGCAACTGCTATTGTTAACAGCGATAAAGATAAACTAGGCCAGATCATTAATAATTTCATTTCTAATGCTATAAAATATTCACCAAAAGCTGACAATATTATTGTGCGTTCGCAACTAAAAAGGGATGGAATTGAATTATCCGTCCAGGATTTCGGTATAGGAATTTCAAAAAGAGAACAAAGAAATATTTTCAAACAATTTTATCGCGTAAGCGATGGCACCCAATCTACATTTCCGGGTATGGGCATCGGATTATTTATTTGTGCAGAAATAATTGCAAGACTGGGAGGCAGGATATGGCTTGAAAGCACAGTTGACAAAGGTTCTGTGTTTTATGCATGGCTGCCATTTAACCACAATACACCGGCTAATGGATAACTTGTATATGCGAATGGGAATATAACTGCATACGATATGCGCAGTTTTTGTTTCGCCTGTTCGTAATTGCTGCTTGTGCACTACCTTCTACATTATAATATTCTCATACGGTAGGCATTCATTGCGGTATAGCCAAGTTTTTTCACAAGGCGGTTGTTTACAATTATTCCAACCGGGGCGCCAATAACGGGTACGAGTTGTGCCATCTTTGCTAGATCGAGGTAGTCCCTATATTCCTGTTGAAAATTGCGCCAGTCAAACTGGTGAATATCTTCAGGTAAATCTTTCCGCTTAGTTTCCCAGTCAGTCATTTTCATAAAAATGTTTCTCCTGTGTTCATCGCTGGAAAAAGCCAGTTCAAAAATATGAAGCAGGTACACTCTTTCTTTATAGTCATCAATGTCAAAACCATATAAAACCGCTATATCAAACAATAGCTTTATTTTAATACCTAACAGTATAGGAAAATCGGCGAGCCCCAGCAATATTCCACCGGCACCGGTTATGCCGCCTTCTACTGCAGCCGTTTTTCGGTAGATATCAATTTTCTTACGCACTGCTATTTCCCTTTGCTCCAGTTCAGCATGTAAAAGAGGCTTTGCAGTAGCGTACTTTGCGCCAAATAAAACGCCACGCACCATTTGCTTAATGGCCGCCGTAATTGCCTGGTGAATTTTTTCGGGTATCCAGCTATTGACCTTTACCTGGATTTTTTTTGATATCGAATTTAAAAATGAGGGCCTTTTAAGCATTCTTTTTTGCCAGGTTTTTACTTCGGCTAACGCATATATTTCGTATGCATTTATCATCCGGTATATTTTATACAAAGGTAGGTTCTTTGATAGGGTTTCTTCCGGAACAGGCAATATTGATTTACTGGCAATAGTTTTGTGTAGCCAATTTAAGGCTGTCTTTAAATCCATTAATAGATGGACTCATTATTGTATTACACCTTCAATCATATACATTTGAATAATATTAAATGAAAAAAGAAAATTCAGTGGAGGTAACAACTCTGTCAGCAATAGTCCAATCTTCCACCGATGCAATTATTGGGGAATCATTTGATGGCACTATCACGAGCTGGAATGAGGCTGCCGAAAAAATATTTGGATACACGGCTAATGAGGCAATAGGTAATAGTATCTTCATTATTATACCCCAGGAACTTAGTGATGAAGAAATAAATATTATTAACCAGGTTAAGAATGGTAAGAGGATTGAACAATATGAAACTTTATACAAAACCAAGGAAAACTGGAAAATTCTTATTGCACTCACCATTTCACCTTTAAAAAACGAGACTGGTAAAATTATTGGTATATCAAAAATAGCCAGGGACATTCCTGAGCAAAAGGAAGCCTTTGTAAAGCAGGCAATACTTGCCTCAATCGTTGACTCTTCCGACGATGCTATCGTAAGTAAAACACTTAATGGGATTATAACGAGCTGGAATAACGCGGCCCAGAAGATGTTTGGCTATTCTGAAGAGGAAGCTATTGGTAAACATATTTCATTGATAATTCCCCGTGACCGTCTACACGAAGAGACAATAATCATCGAAAATATTCGTAATGGGATTAAAATGGAGCATTTTGAAACTATAAGAGTCGCTAAGAATGGAAGAGAAATCAACATCTCTTTAGCAGTGTCGCCAATCAGGGATAAAAGCGGGCAGATCATCGGGGCCTCAAAGATTGCCCGGGATATAACTGAAAAAATAGAGGCTGAAAAACAACGCCAGTTATACATAAAACGCCTCCAGGAACTGAACGACTATAAAGATGATTTTATGGCGATGGCCAGCCATGAATTAAAAACACCACTAACCGTAATTAAAGCTAACCTCCAGATTCTTGAACATAAAATGGGACATGATTCAAATCTCAATTTCGTGCATCACACTTTAAAACAGGTTAATAAATTATCAGACCTTATTACCAATCTCCTGGATATTACAAAAATACAGGCGGGTAAGCTCGAATTAAATTTTGCGGAGTTCGACATTAATACGTTGTTGAGAGACATTATCGAAAACATTCAGCAAACAACTTCCCAACATAAAATAATTTTTAAAGAAGCGAAGCAGCCCATGCTGACCAATGGCGACGAAGAAAGGATAGGGCAGGTGATTGTTAATATACTCACTAATGCAATTAAATATTCACCCGGTTCAACCGATATTTTTGTGGAAGCTTATAAAAAGAACAACAACATAATTGTAAGCATACAAGATAATGGCATTGGGATTGAACAAACTGATCTTGAAAATATTTTTACCCGTTTTTACAGGGCCAGCGGCATTGCGTCCACATTTGCCGGCTCAGGAATTGGATTATATATTTCTTCTGAAATTGTGAAAAAGCACGGTGGAGAAATATGGGCAGATAGTGAACCGGATAAAGGCTCCGTGTTTTATTTTTCCCTCCCTGTCAAATCATGAATTATCCAGCCTTTTGCATTGAATGCAAAATCATAATTGTCTTCATGTCTTTCCCGCTATCAAAATATTTAGCCAGCATATTAGAAAAAACAGTTGATCCTGGATCAATAAAATTAAATAGTGTCATGCTCGATTGTAGCTTCATGTAATCAGGATAGCCAAAAATGTTTTCCGCAGTTTTACCCTCATGCATCAACAAAATATTTGAACATTCCACTAACCTTTTTCCTAATACAGGGTGCTCCAGATATTCCTTTGCTTCTGCAATGGTTTTTATTGAATAATATTTTGATGTTGAGCTTAGTCCCAACCCTTCAATTTGCGGAAATATAAACCACATCCAATGGCTTGTTTTCTTTCCATTCTGTAATTCTTTCACCACCTGCACATAAATATTTTCTTGTGCCTTCACAAATCTGTTGATACTTGTATCAGTCATTTAAAAAATAACCTTTTAGACTGTCGCTATAAAAAATTAAAAAACCTATCCGGACTAATTTTGTCCTTCTTTTACAAAATTATCCAATTCTTTCCTGCTGGCTTTGTAGTGCAAAATTTCATCCATTTCACTAAAATTTTCCGGATCGGTAATATGCTGATAAGCTGATTTGGCAAGCTTCAGCCGGTTGCCTTCTTCGGTGAGCAGCTTTATTAATTGCTTTGCCTGTGAAGTTGTAAAATTATTTCCGTCTGTGGAAAATTCATTCGTCAGAGTTTTCATCCTTTGTCCCGGGTGCCACTGGTTGCGTAGCTTTTCATAAAGCTGGGTAAACTGGTCATCGTCCACTGGTAACCTGCCATTATCATTAATTTGATGTGGAGCGTGATTTAAATCATCATCACCGTTGCTTTTCATTGTATGGTTTCTATTCTCGCCGACGACTTTCGTGTTACCGTCACCGTTACCCATTATTATCGCCGTATCAATTCTTTTGCGGCTGTGCCTTTCAGTTACGTCAGTATTTTGGTTGTTGTAAGAATCTTCATTTTTTTGCTCAGTGCTTTTAGTCGAGTGGCCCCGGTATACGCTCTTTTGCCCGGAGCTTTTATTCTCGTTGCGCTTAATTTTCTTCCCGGGATTCTTGTCAATGGATTTATTATTAGTTTTCCCGGAAACATCTCCTGGAATGTCGCCGGCATTAGCTCTTTCGGAAAATTGCACCTGGCCATTCATCGTCACTGCTATCTTTGCATCAAAACCTTGCTTAACCACAAATGATGAAGTATAAACAGGAGAGCCTCCATCCCTGGCATCATGAGTTCCTTTTTTTATATTATAGACCTCTATAGAATGCTTGCCCGGCTGAAAATTTTTTAGCCAAATGATATTGCGATCTACAGCTGCCACCGATTCAGTACTTTTTTTCTTATTTCTCTCAGGAGGATTTTCAGAATAGTAACTTACGCCATCGATTACTGCTTCAAAATTTTTATAAATATCATTTGTAGTTGAGGCAAAAACCAACGTAACCGTTGGAGCATTTTGTGAAAATCCCACGAAAAAAAGGAGACAACTTCCAATGGGTATTAATAAATATCTCATAGAATCATGTATAGCACGGTGAAATAAATTCATAAAATGACTTTGAAAAAGCGAGTTAGTAACATAACGAAATGCAAATTTGAATTTAATTAACAAATGCGACAGCGGATCCAGCGTTCCTTTTATGACGGAGCTAAATGATATGTCTAGCTTTAATATAAAAAAATCCCCGCTTTAAAACGGGGAACACATAATCTACCTTAAATAAAAAATGTCAGGAATTAGAATGACAGCATTCTTTAATCATTTTTTTGTTTAATCTTTTTACCGCCTCTTTTTACTTTATATTTTTTCTGATCCGCAGTGTTATTTTTCCATGGATCTGTTCCATTGTAATAGACCACCTGCTTGTCGTTGTCGCTCACCGTTACATTAGCAGGAAGCGTTTTTACTGTAACCCACGAAGTAGTAGTAGTATCCTTGTACCAATATTCGTTCGTCTGTGGATTGTAGTAAACGTTTGATGATGGATAATAGTAATACTGAACTTTGGTTTGCTGTGCTTTTACCTGTACGGCACAACCTAATAACAAGACCAGTACCAATCCTTGAATTAGCTTTTTCATAATTTAGCAATTTTAATATTTAATAAAATCTATAAAATTCAAATAATATGCCAGTAACCGTTTCCGGAGCGAAAACATTGTATAAATCCGGTCGTCAATAATTGTAAAAACCTGCCGGAATACGTCTATGAATTTCCTTTTGGTAAGTTCTAAATATGAAGCGGATAGTTTATAACGTAAAGGGGTATCCGTTTCTTAAATTATTATTCAAAAAGAACGCAAATCATTTAAACTTAGCTGTTTTTTCATCGGTAAGTTCTATCCACACAGGCGCATGATCACTGGTCTTTTCCCAGCCACGCACATTACGGTCAACACCTGCACTGGTAAGTCGCTTGCCAATTTTCGGACTCAATAAAAAATGGTCAATACGCAAGCCTGCATTGCGGCCATAAGCGTTTCGGAAATAATCCCAGAATGTATAAATAGTTTCTTCAGGATATAACTTTCTTATTGCGTCTGTCCATCCCTGTGATACCAATGTTTTAAAAGCAGAGCGAACCTCGGGCCGAAACAATGCATCATCTACCCAGCGCTCAGGTTTATAAACGTCAAGTTCCGTTGGCATTACGTTATAGTCTCCTGTAAGAATTACAGGGTCACCGGATGCAAGCAGGTCAGATGCATGAGTAGTAAGCCTCTCAAACCAACGAAGTTTGTAATCAAATTTTGGCCCCGGCGCAGGATTGCCATTCGGCAGGTACAGGCAGCCTATAGTAATATCATTAATTACTGCCTCAATATAACGGCTATGGATATCCTCCGGGTCTCCGGGTAATGCCCGGCGCACTTCCTGAGGTTGCACATCACGGGCAAGTATGGCCACACCATTCCAGCTTTTTTGCCCGTGCCATATCGCATTATAACCTGCATCTTGTATAGCCTTTTCCGGAAACTTTTCCTGTGGCGCTTTTAATTCCTGAAGGCAAACTACATCAGGCGACGTTTCATTCAGCCAGCGAAGCAATACGGGTAAGCGTCCATTAACACCGTTAACATTGTAGGTAGCTATTTTCATAATAAAATAAATTGGCTTATTGGCATAGTGAAATAGGTTCAAGGAAATTACTATGCAATTTTACAACTAAATTCTGGCGATGATTTCCTTAACTTAAGAACGATTACTCTTTTCAATCCTTTGGTTATATTCACATGGATGATTGTTTGACTGATATCAATTTATCTAATGAAAAAATTCAGACCCAGCTATAAGATTATAATTTTTACAATAAGTATCATTTTAGGATTCTTAGTTTTTCGTTCATTATTTTTATGGCTTGTAAATTATTTGTACCAGGTACACTAAACCGTGCAGGTATTTTCTTCTTCTAAGGTAAGTATGATTTTAAGTTACTGCATATTTATATGTGAATCACTTTATTTTTTACCCAGTGCTTTCCACACATCTTCTATTTGAATATTTCCCTGGAATTCTTTTACATATTTCCCTTTTTTATCGTACACAATAAGTTTGGGATACGACTGTACATGAAAATAGGGGAGGAAGAAATATTTTGAATCCCACGCAATTGTTATCTGCGGGTAGTCTGCAATTTTATAATTCTTATAAAACGACATCATATCACTATAAGGCAGCCAGGTGATCATGTATATCTGTGCTTTCTTAAAATGAGCTATGTTACTTGTAATCTCGGTAGCCACGTGCTGGCAATGCCCGCAATCGGGGCTAAAGATCATTAGCAACGTTGGCCTGCCTTTGTGAACATCCTTGTTAGTAAATACTGTGCTGTCGGGCGCTTTATATGTTATAAAAGCAGGGATGGTCCCCTTGCTGATGTATTCAGGTACGGTGGGCGCTTGGGTGTTTGTCTGTGAAAATGCAGAAGCAGCAATAATCAAATAAAACGAAACCAATAGAAGTCTTTTCATTAAATTTTTTTTATAAAAATAATTAAAAATCATTTGCAGGAGATAACTATGTTAAACAGGCATGTATAAAATTTTACTTCCTGTTCCTGCATTATGTACTGATAGCAATTCGGGGATAAACCAATATGGCCCCAATCCAAAGGTATTGGCAATCATGATGAAGTGGATGAGATAGGAAGCTATTTACCAAATTAGGACTTCCCGTCACTGCAATCCTTGTTGCAGTGGATATTTATTACAGATTTAAAAAATTGGGCCAAAAAGCGTATGCCCGTTTCCGTTAGTTAACATAAGTAACCTGGTGCTGAATTTTAAAAATTCCATTTCAATCTTAAGAAACAACGGTGACTGACTGCTTCAAAATTGTTTCTTATTTCGGCAAAGAAAGATTGCCAGACAAGGTTTACATCAAGGTTGGTAGCAATATTATACTGAAGAGTAGGGAAAAAAATAAAGATGTTTGTACCCGGTGCATACAGCATACTTATATTTGCCGATAACAAAGGCGTAAATTCTTTTGCAGTAGTTACAATAACATTCCATTTGGTGGGCATCAGGTTTTCAGGTGATAGTTTGAGATTGATGGTATCCCAGGAATTGATTGGCTTGTATAAACCGTCATTATTAAATAACATTCCCACATTTACATACCAGCCTTTTTTAAACATGTAATCACCTTCAAGCGTCATAGTAAAATGTTCTGCTGAATCTTTATTTGCAAAAAAATATTGCACCTCACCTTTAAAGCCAGCGTCTTTTATATAGCCTGCCCATCCGGCGCCTAAAGTAGGATGATTTTTATACCAACCGGTTATCAATTGCATATCGTAATTCCATTTATTAAGTGAATACTTTATGGCAGCTATATCTCCATCTTTTTTACCTGTGTTGGAGTAAGCCAGTTCTGCATTAGAAGAGCTATTGACCATGTACCTGACTTTACCGCCATCAACACCGGGTCGTTCTTCATAATCAAAATCGAGAAAGTTATAGGTATTGAAAATATCATTTGGGTTCCAGGTGGTGGTGATGCCCCAATTGATGCGCTGGCGCCCGATCCGTGCGTTCCATTTGCTATGCTGGTAGTCAATATATAATCGTTCAACATTAGTATGCAATACCAACGCTTTGTTGTTTATCCAAACCTTTTGCATATTTACCAGTTCATTTTCATTCCTTAATAACGATGCGAAACCTGGAGTAAGTTTTACATCTTCGCCCCAGAATAAACGGTTACGAAATTCAGCCACAGCTGTAAAATTTTCAGATGGTCTCCATTTTATATTAATACGATTGTGAATGAGATTACCGGAAACCAGGTCTTTGAAATTTTTATCAAACGTGAGGGTTTGCAGGCTTTTGATATAGGCATTGATGGTAAATTTTTTCGGCGTGTCCGTGCTATCCTGCGCATTGGCAATTAATACGACTAATAAAGTGAAACATATCAATAACAACTTTTTCATCTTATCGTAGCGGCTTCTTTGTGTTCTGTGGAGACCACGGCCGTATCTTTTACTATTCGTCCATCAACCAATGTAATCACTCTTCTTGCACGATCAATTACACGTTGGTCGTGTGTAGAAAAAAGGAAGGTGATGTTTTCCTCTTTATTTAGTTTGGCCATAATATCTAAAAGATTTGAAGCTGACTTTGTATCAAGGTTGGCAGTAGGTTCATCCGCTAAAACAAATTGTGGCTTGGATGCCAAAGCCCTTGCCACTGCAACCCTTTGCTGTTGCCCCCCGGAAAGTTTAGAAGGCCGTTCATTCAATTTATCTTCAAGGCCAATTTGCTGAAATAATTGTTTTATTCTTTCATCTCTTTCGCTTTGCTTTATTTTTTGTAACTGCATAATAAACTCTACGTTTTCTTTTGCCGTTAGCACCGGAATTAAATTAAAAGACTGAAAAACGAAACCAATATTTTTTAGCCTGAAATCAATTAATTCATTGGCAGATAATTTTGTAATGTCATTACCATTAATAAATATGTTGCCTCCGTCCGGTTTATCCAATCCGCCAATCATGTTGAGCAAAGTTGTTTTTCCGGAACCAGAGGGCCCTACCAATGCAGTAAACTCACCTCTTTCCAAATGCAGGTGCACATTGTTAACTGCGTATACAGGAATGGTTTCTGGATTATAAACCTTGCTGATATTATGAGCATCAATAACGGTATTCATACCTATTCATTTTAAAAATTGATTCATAAACGCAAAGCTTCCACCGGTTGCAATTTCAATGCTTTCATTGCCGGAAATAAACAGGAAACGATAGCCGTAATAACAACAATTAATAAAACTCCCATTAATTTATCAGCAGGAAACTCGGGGTAAATGAGTGGATTAAAACCAAAGCTGCTCATCATTTCACGGCCCATGCCCGATAGATTCAATCCACGCCGATTATAATAATTGGCAGCTAGCCAGCCAATTAAAATACCAACAGGTGTTCCTGCCAATGTGAGAAAAATTGTTTCCATTAATACCAATGAAAATATCCGGATCTTGTTGGTGCCTAGCGCCATCATCATACCAATTTCTCTTGTTCTTTCCAGTATCGCCATCAGCATCGTATTAATAATACCAAACGCCAATGCCAGCATAATGATAACCATAATAATATATGAATACTGGTCAACTGTTTTTACCAACAGATCTGTTTCAGGAGAAATTTCCCGCCATGTTTCAATTTGATAAGCAGGGAATTTTTTCCGTAACGTTTGTTGTACCGTTTTTACATCTTCATCATTTTTCAATAACACAACCAGCTCATGAAAAGCATTACTGATACCTAGTAAGGCATTCATATCATTCATAGTAACATACACATTTCTTTCATCAAGCGGTGCATTGTCGCTTTGATAAACAGCCGCTACCCGAAATGCACCTGATACAATATTTCCCGAGGTATCCGTAAACGTTAGTACGAGCTTTGAGCCAACCTTCAACTTCATTTTGCCGGCTAACTTTTTTCCAACAATCACTTCATTTTTCTTAGCCGGATAAAATTCGTTGCCTTCAATTATTTTTTTCTTTAGCTGAGATGCTTCATATTCCAACGCCGGAATCACTCCATTTATCTGTACACCAGAGCTTCCGGTTGCGGTTGCCAGCATGCCATTGGTTATACTTCGTGGTGCAGCCAGTTTTACTTCAGGCATTGAAGAAATATTCTTTAATAAATCAGCGCCATTACTAATAACAAATTGGGGTTCGTAATCTTTTTTAAAACTTGTATCATGTATCTGCAGATGGCCCACTTCGGCGTCAATCACCGTACGAACGCGGCTTTTCATCATGCCTTTGTATAACGCTAATACTGCAATACCTGCAAATAGGCCAATGGCTATCGATAATATAATTACGATGCTTCGCATTTTATTTCGCCAGATATTCCGCCATGCCATTATAAAAATCATATACTTCTTTTTTAACGCTTCATAGCTGTTACAGGGTTTATTCGTATTATTTTATACATCGGATAAAGGGATAATACCAGGCCGATTACCAGCACTATTAATCCCTGGTGAATGAAATTGGATGCTTCTGTTGATGTCGGAAAGATTGCTTCAAACCCGAACCGTTCATACGCTTTAGCAGTTTCACCGCCTATTTTTATAGGATGCTTGTTTAGATAGTGTACCAGTGGAATGCTTATAATAATTCCTGAAAGGCAACCGGCAATAACTGTAAGCAACGATTCAAACAACATCAATATAACCAGCGTGCTTTTTTTCATGCCAATAGCAACCAACATACCCATTTCAAATTTTCGTTCTACCATCATCATTAATAACGTCCCGAAAATTCCAAAGCAAATAAGCATGTATAAAATGCCTTGCACGTACTTCATATTATTGCTGTCGGTTTCTATATGTTGCTTTATATCAGGAATCATTTGCTCCCACGTCATTACTTCGTAGCCCGCCCCTATAGCTAAACGGACAGACGATTCAGTGGGTTGCAAATCTTTTGTATTGCTTAATGACAGCACATATGACGTAACCATGCCATAGGCGCTATAAAAATCCTGTGCTGTAGCCAACGGCATAAATAATGCTTTATCATTCAGGTCGGGTGAGCCAAACTTTACCAATCCTTTAATGCGATATTTTCCTGCAGCTGTAGCCCCGTGGTATCCCTGGCCCATTAAAACAATTGTATCGTTTACTTTTAATTGTAATCTTTTTGCAAGGCCTTGTGATAACAATACAGCATTATCATTATCTTGTAAATAAGATCCTTGTGTAAGTTTATTCCTTAGTAAAGTAACCTCGTTTTCTTTTTCAGGATTGATGCCAACAACAAGACACCCCTTGGTAATATCCTCTGACGAAGCCAGCGCAAACGATTCTAATCTTTCAGTTACCGATGTTACATTTTTATTTTGCAGAATTTTCTTTTCCGTTTCAGCAGATGATTCAAAACTGTTATCCAAAATCTGCTCATCCCAATAACCTTGTTTATGCACCTGCATATAACCAGTATAAAAGCTTACCACATTTTTTACAAGATTATCGAATATGCCGGCCTGAAGACTGCTGGCTATAACGGATAAAATAACTGCAAAGAAAATGGCAGCCATGGTAATGATGGTACGGTTGCGATTCCTCCAGATATTCTTCCATGCCATTTTTGCGAGCCACATATCAGTTAAGTGTTTTTATTTTCTCTGTTGAGAAGAATCCATCATCAATTGGCTTGTTGTATTGAATGTTTTTATAAATCATTTCTGTTTTCTGACCTTTCTTATCTGCCGGTATCATTTCAAACCGGGTAGGGATAATGCGGTCATGCATCATCTTAATATCGTAGCTGTTCATCGTATTTATCAGTTTCCCGTCTTCATCATAAAAACGGCTGTGGAGCTCTAAAAAATCTTTCTTATCAATACATACAATTACTTTGCTCCATACCACTGCGGCTTCGGGTTTGGGTATCATTTGAATAATATAGCACTCCCTGTTTTGAATAATCGTATCGCCTGCTATGGTGTGGTTATAATCCTCGACAACAGATGATTCTTTTACAAGGTCATCATTGGTAAAGTCTGTCCCCATCCAGCTTTGGCTCATCATAGAAGGTGGCAGCTTAATGGTGCGTTCCAATGCCGGCATCCAGTTCCATACTTCTTTTTTTCTTTTTAAAAATGCAATGCCTTTATCTTTTGCAGGCGCTACAATAAATATCATAGCAAGGTTATTTCCTTTCATCCATGTTTTGCACTGCATTTCCCTCGACCAGGTGAGGCGGATTGTTTTAATGATCATTTCGGCCTGCATCGTTTTGCCCCGCATTTTCTCATCTGCTTTTTGTACAATTTCTTTTGCAGTTTGCGCATAAAGCAGGTTGGCAAAACAAACGGCTATAATACAAGCAATAAGCCTCATGTTAATAGATCTTTTTACATCCAAATATAGAGTTGAGAACCTGCTTATTATATGATGTTTATCAGGAGGGTAAATGATATAAATGCAATTTTAATCCTGTACTCATTATCAATTTTTACCAGGATGTTCAACAACTATAATTCTTTATTAACTACCGTTTAAAGAATTATAGTTAGATTCATAAAATAAATTTTGAACATTATTCTAAATCTTTATAATTTTACAGAATGATAGCAGAACATGAAATAATCTTAGACAAGATTGATCTTAGCATCTTAAGGCTTATGCAGGAGAATGCACGCATCACCAATGCCGATATGGCCCGTGAGTTGAATATGGCCCCCTCCGGTGTATTGGAACGTGTAAAAAAGCTGGAGCAGAAAAATGTAATACTGCAATATACAACCCGGATAAACCCTGCACCATTACGACAAAAGTTACTGGCATTTATTTTTATGAGGGCCGCTGATGGTCTTGGATGTAGTACCACGGGAAAGGAGCTGGCTAAAATTCCCGAAGTACAGGAAGTGCACCAAATTGCGGGCGAAGATTGTTACCTCGTGAAAGTACGAACTGCTGATTCCGGTACACTTATGGATCTCATGCGAAGCCAATTCAGCAAAATCCCAAACATACTTTCCACACGAACAACCATCGTTATGGAAACTGTGAAAGAACAACAACAAATAATCATTCCTGAAAAATAATTAAATGGATTCTTTAAATAAAAAAAACACTTCACCCTTGAAGGTCGTTCTGGCTTTTGCCACTGTTTATATTGTGTGGGGTTCTACTTATTTTTTTATACAAAAAGCAATCACTGGTTTTCCTCCATTGTTGCTTGGAGCAATACGTTTTTTGATTGCCGGATTTTTAATGCTTGTATGGACCGGGCTGAAAGGTGAAAATATATTTGTATTAAAAGACATTAAACATGCCGCGGTGAGTGGCTTTCTCATGTTGACGGTGGGAACCGGGGCTGTAATATGGGTTGAACAATATTTACCGAGTGCCATGGTGGCTATCATGGTATCTTCAGGGCCCATCTGGTTTATTTTGCTGGATAAGCCGATGTGGGCTAAAAACTTCAAAAGCAAGGCTACTATCGTCGGCCTTATCCTTGGTTTTGCCGGGGTAATATTATTATTCAGTCAACAAATTATAGAAGCATTTTCCGCTGCTGGCAACCGCCGGGAGCTGGCGGGACTTGCTATTTTAATCATCGGTTCAATGGCATGGGCAGGGGGATCACTTTATTCAAAATATAAATCAACCGGAGGTTCCGTGTTGGTAAACAGCGGGTGGCAAATTTTTGCTGCGGGCATAGCATTTATTCCGGGAAGCCTTATAAGAGGAGAGGTGCAGCATTTGAACTGGAGCGCTATCTCCACCAGTGCATGGCTATCGGTTGCCTATTTAATTTTCTTTGGTTCAATTGCGGCTTTCAGTGCTTATGTATGGCTGCTGCAGGTGAGGCCTGCAATGCAGGTAAGCACGCACGCTTATGTAAACCCGGTAGTTGCTGTTTTACTGGGCGTGTTCTTTGCCAATGAGCATATTACACTTATGCAGGTTCTTGGGCTTGTAACCATATTGGGAAGTGTGTCCATTATTAACCTGGTAAAATACAGGATGGGTCGTGTTGCTGCTCAAAAAGAAAATGATGTAGCGCAGCGTCACGTGCTAGTTGAGCCTGTATTAAAATACCGGGCGACTGCTACCATACAACCTGCCAAAGATTAAGAATCATGTTAATCTTAAGTAGAACTGCTTATATAACAGCCTGGGCTACCCTAAGTTAGATGAATGTACCCATATGGAGATGAAAACAAATCAAAGATTCATCACAACTTTGGTAACAAGGCGTGGCTTATCTTCAAAGACAGAACTGCTGGTGGAATAACTGAAATGCTTCTAATTGAATGAATACAAAGGCCAAAATTGATCCAAGCAAATTCTTTACTTTTCCTATTAATTCGCTTTCCGTGAATGGCTTTATAATATAATCATCTGCGCCCAGTTGCAAGCCTGCTTCAATTTCTTTTTTTTCTGATGAGGATGTAAAAAAAATAAAGCGGGAATTTTTAAGGGTGGGATGTTGTCGTAAACGCTCCAATAAATTAAAGCCATCCATCACCGGCATCTTGATGTCGCACAATATTAAATCGGGTCTTTCCTGTAGGGCAGTATCCAGCCCTTCTTCGCCATTACTGGCTGTGCAAACGCAGTAATCGGACAACTCAAGCAGTTCGCTGGTATTTTCCCTAATATCCCCGTTATCCTCCACTACAAGAATTTTGTGTTTCATGCTGAGGGGGTTTGTATAAAGATACTATTCAAATTCAAGAATTGAAAACATTTGGCGATGATTTCTATGTTAAGAAACGGGGTTGCGTACACCTGCTCTTCAACCAGTAGTTATATGCCCCGTTACTATCAGGAAATTTTAATTAAAAATTGCTATTTACTGACGACTATCAGCCGGTTTAATATTATTCATCATCGGCCACCAGAGCGGGCTTTACTACTTTTACCATGCTAATTTATTTTCTTAAATTTTAATGTATTTTTATGAAAAAGATTATGTTATTATTTGCCGGTATAATGGTAGGAATTATATCCGCAAAAGCCCAGGAAAGTACAGTTCAACCGGCTAAGAAGTTCTTTGTTTCAGTAGCTGGCGGACCTTCTTTCCCAGTGGGTACTTTCGAATCCAAAAATGCCAATGTTACTAATAATTCCACCTCTGGTTTTGCCAAAACGGGGTTTAATATTAACATGCATGTTGGGTACCAGCTTCACCCAAACTTTGGTATTGTTTCTCACCTCCTTTTTTCGCAGTATAAACTCGATGTTTCCAAATTTGCCGATGTTAAGGTATCTACAGACCACTGGAAATATTATGGAATAGTGGCCGGCCCTATGGTTACGTTACCGACGGGACAAAATGCACAGTTCGATTTTAAAGCATTGGCTGGTGTTGCCAATGTTAACTCACCTGGTGTAACTGTAGACAGCAGCAATTATTTTAAAGAACAATGGTCCGCTGCGTTTGCTATGCAATTCGGCACAGACTTCCGTTACAACTTAACAGAGAGATTGTACCTTATTGCCAATGTGGATTATACCTATATGAAGCCAAAATTCAACGTGCCTGCTCCAGGGGAAGGAGTCACGTTTACACATGATCCCCGGCAGGAAATGGAACACATTAACGTAACCGGTGGTATCGGGATAAACTTTTAATGGTGCCCTGTTACGAATGCATAATGAGGGAATGAGAATTAAATGGCACTGCCTGTGCTTGCAGTAACTGCAAGTGCGGGCAGTTTCTTTCAATATTTTGTTCCAGCACATAATAAAAAAATGGTTTCGCGTAAGCGTTGTCGCATAGCCTTTGGCGTTAGCCATGCTTCCGGTAAAAAGAAACAAATGATGTCTAAGGTATATGAAACCGGCAATATTTTCCCATGACACTTTAAATATAAAAACAGCCAAACCCTATCCGGACATTTCCTTTGACAAACTCACATCAATCACTGACAGGAGCTGCTCATTGGTCTCCGGACTAACGGCATTATTGAAGTTAACTTATGGGTTTTAAACACAAAGGCACCAGGCTTTCATTGCCCGGTGCCTTTGTGTTTAAGCATTTTCAACCTTGCATATTTTATAATGTCAAGGCATAACTAACGTTATTGATGGAGTTGTACCGATCCTAAATTAGTAACGACGCCAGTTGCTACGTTGGTAGAAATTGTAGAATCCCTATAAGAATTATTAGCGTGGATAGCCACATTATAATTACCCGCCTGCAGGCCACCAATTAAAAAATTTCCTGAAGTTGAGTCAGCAATGGCGGAGCCAATTGTATCAGATACATTTTGGATAGCGTAAACTATACTGTGAGAGCCGGCCGGCATTACCATACCCTTAATAGCTCCGGAAGTAGCGGTGGTATAAGTCCTTATAACCGGCTTAAGTGAATAAGACCCGTTCCCTGTTTGAACAATGGAACGCCCTGCATCAAAATCGAGCCAGATCTTATATTCAATGCCTGCTACCAGCGTCGCATGAATATTTAATTTTAAACCAGATTGTTGTGCAGACGGAGTAGTAAGCGGAAACGTTGCTCCATTTATTACTACTGAATTATTACTTCCCAGTACAAGCCTGATCTGGGATACGGTTCCTGCGGGGAGTTCCTGCGAAGCTAAAACGGTATCAATACCATTTTTGAAATCAAGTAAATCATATACTCCTTTCCTCTTTAGGGGAAGAGAAGTCCATCCACTTTGGGCGCCGCTATCGGCACTTGAATTTACTTGTATATCTTGTATGTCAATATTAACTGCATCATAGGCAGACGGGTCATCAGTAAGTGAGACGGTCATTCTTGATGGGCCTGTGGTACTGTTTTTTTTACAGGCAACAGTGCAGATACTAACAAAAGATACAATAGCAATAAATAATTTGAAAGAAATTTTCATACGGTGTTTTTAGGTTAAAAATATTATTTGCTGTGAACGCCAAAATGATGCCATGTATTGTAAATTTTAAAAGTGGATTATCCCCAATATTGCGGATTGGACATCTATTCCAGGAAAAGTGCCTTGAGAAATTAGCTGCTTAGGACATCCTTGTGCAGTCGTTAATTTTTGGGTTAATTGTTAAAGGGTAAATCTACTTAACCGCTAATCAATTCTAAGTAATTTCCACACTGGTTGCATAGTAAATTCACTTATCCCGGTTGTGGCGTTGCCCATAATGGGAAAGTAGCGGGAAATAGAAGAGTTCGGGTTTGTTAGCATTAACAATAATCAATAAAACCATTCCGCTATAACCCTGATTTTATAAAATGTTCTATTACCACAATGCATGGTGTTGAATTAACGGTAACCAGTTTTTATTATTTCGCGAAGACTGTAATATGATAGTAACCAGGCTTACGACACGGCCGCTTTATTTTTATTGCGCCCATTGAGAAAATATCCCGCTGTACGTTTTTTGCTGCCCCGTGCCTAACGCAGCAACCCTTACGGAATATAACTGGCCCGGTCTTAAATTATTAAAAGTAAAAGTGCAGCGTAATATGGATATGATGGCAGGACATTGTTGGCCAAACTCAAAGAAATTTGCCTATATTAGATTAGTGGACGTTCTACAACTTTTGCCGCTTATGTTGTAACGCTCAAATTCATTGTAATGAAAACTATTGTTTATATAGGAACTAGTTTAGATGGCTTTATTGCACGAAAAGATGGAAATATTGATTGGTTAATGAAGTTTGCAAGTGCAGAAGTCTTCAAACCTTATGAGGAATTAACAAAACGAATCGATACAATTCTGATGGGGAGAAATACATTCAACAAAGTCCTTACATTTCCTTCCTGGCCTTATAAAAAGAAAATTCATGTCTTAAGCAAAAGCCTCACTCAAATTCCAAAAAAGTATAAAGATAAAGTTACAGTTTTGTCTCTTAGTCCAATAGATGCTCTTAAGCATTTATCTAAAAATGGGTATTCAACTATTTATGTTGATGGCGGTAGCCTGATCCAAAGTTTTTTAAAAGATGATCTTATTGATGAACTGATAATTTCAAAAGTGCCCGTTCTTATAGGAGATGGAATTTCATTATTTGGCTTTCTGGATTCTGACCTGGAATTTAAACATTTAAAAACCGAATCATTTTCAAATGGGTTAGTAATGAGTTTTTATGAACGGCAGAAAAAATAATGTCGGCTAACAGATAAGACTCATCCACAGGCTACTCATAGAATCTATAAATTATAAAAGTACCGCTATCCGGAATTTGCAACTCCGGATATTTAACAGGTATAACAGCCAAGTGTAAACGAACGGAAAACAAAATGAATTATAAAAGGTATGGTTTGGTAAAATCGCAAAGCATGTCTATTTGGTTGCATTGCCGCTATTTATTAGTTTTAAGTTAGGCAATGCACGAATTTGCATGAAATCCGTTAACACTATCTATTATGTAAGACAATGGCCCTTATAGCCAAAACAAATCTCAAAAAGCGAATAATTGCAACACTCCTGGACTATACCCTATTTTCGTTTGCAACATTTATTTACATAATGCTGGCCGGGCATAATAATGATGAAGGTGGTAAAACAGTAAACGGTCTGTTGGCATTGGCCATTCCGGCTGCCTGGTTTATCTATTTCGTAGTTATCGAAGCTCTAAACGGTGCAACGCTTGCACATCAGGGACTGGATTTAAAAGTGTTAACTATTTGAAAGAAATGAAATTGAATTTACACAAGCGTTAAAGCGACATTTGCTTGACCCAATTGATATATTTATGGTATTCCTGCAATCATAGCGATTAAAAATTCAGAAAGACATCAACGTTTAGGAGACATGTGGGCAAAAACAATTGTGGTGGACAAAAAAGATAAAGAACAATTTTTATTAGATAACATCGGGCAAGTTTGACAAGATTGACTGTATGCAACACCGGCTATCCGCAGAATGTATAAATTATAAAAGTACCACCCCCAAAGTTTGTAATTTATTATATTTAAAGAGGTATAACAGCTAAGCCTAAACGAATCGGAAAAAGTTGACTCCAACCGTCTTAAATATCTCCTCTTTCACAACCCCGCATCAATCACTCATAATAGCCAATCGAACCATTCCCAGCATTGCGATTTATTAAGTCAATTCGCGGATACCTGCATTGTTTAAAAAATTGCTCCCGGCAAATAAAAAGTTTATATTCACAATAGAATCACTTTTCTTCTTCGGTAATAATTTTTCATCAAAACTCAAGTAACCATGCCAACTGCAAACCCCGATGAGGGCTTAAAACGTGTTATCGGCGTACCCGCACTTACACTTTCAATTATAAGCGGCGTAGTCGGTGCAGGAATTTTTGTACTTCCTGCAATTGTGGGGGCAGAACTGGGCGCCTTTAGTGTATTTGCCTATATATTTTGCGGCATCCTCCTCGCTTCCATTATGCTTTGCTATGCGGAAACAGGAAGCCGTATTACAACGAGTGGTGGTTCCTATGCATATGTAGAGGCAGCATTTGGCGACTTCCCGGGTTACATCGTTAACTGGATGTATTTTTTTGGATGGAGCATTATCGGCAGCGCCGCATTAATGAACATTATAGCAGACTCGCTAAGTGTTTTATTTCCCGTGTTTTCAAACCCACTGGTACGGGGTGTATTTTTTCTTATCCTGTCATTGTTTATGATATTCATAAATGTATACGGGGCAAAGCAAAGTGTAGGTGTTGTAAAAATTATTACTATTATAAAACTGCTTCCGTTGCTTGGTATCATCATCTTCGGCTTCAGTGAAGTGCACACAGCTAACCTGCGCTGGGAGCATTTACCTTCTTTTAAAAGCTTTGCCGATACCACGCTCGTTTTGTTCTTTGCGTTTGCCGGATTTGAAACTTCGCTCGGTGCAAGCGGAGAAATTAAAAATCCAAAACGGGCCGTGCCGCTTAGTATTTGCATAGCAGGAGTAGTTGTGCTGGTAATTTATATGCTTTTACAAATGGTGACACAAGGTTCGTTGGGAGCACAAATGGCTTTATATAAAAATGCTCCTTTAGCAGCAGTTGCAGGCAAAGTCGTCGGACCCATAGGCGGAACTGTTCTGCTGCTCTGTGCAGCGCTTTCATGTTTTGGAAATGTAACGCTTGATATATTGTGCACACCGCGGTCTTTATTTGCGGGTGCCAACGATGGATTATTTCCGAAATTTTTAGGCAAAGTTCATCCTAAGTTTGCCACACCATACATTGCTGTGATAACTTACGGTTTATTGATATTTATCTTTTCCATTTCAGGCGGATTTCAACAATTAGCGCTTATGGCAAGCGCCATCATATTGCTTATCTATCTCGCGGTTATTTTATCAACTATTAAATTGCGAATGAAAAAAGATGAAGAAGGTCAAAAACTTTTTAAGGCACCCGGCGGATGGGTTACACCATTGATCGGCATTGCGGCTATTGTCTGGTTACTGACCAGTTTAGGTAAATGGGAAATTCTTTCGACGCTTTTATTCATTGCGGCTGTAAGCGTTATTTACTTTGTCACCAGGCCCATCAGGCATAAAAATAAGTTGGTGAAAATTATGAAGTGAGGATGCCTGCGATGAAGTGTCATGTGCGGAAAAAGGTGCGGTATATAAAAAACCTAATTATTAAGTCCTGCTATACCATGCCTGCACCCAAGGATATCCAACGCAATATAACAGCCAGGGTTAAACGAATTGCACAATGGTTTGCTCCTGCAAAGGATAAAGTATGCATTAGCGTACCTGCTTATCAACCTGTATTTAATTTGTATTGCTGTACCAGGTACCAGCTAAACAAAAACCCAACGTAAGTGTTGGGCTTGTTTTTTGGTTTCTCTGGGAATAATATTTTGGAAAGGTGTATCAATACTTAATCCAAGATGTGTTAATTGCGTGTAAGTAATTTTTTATTATTAGTATATTTTACTAATAATAAATTTTGGTTTAATTAGATATATCAACAAATTATATATAGTTTAGTAACGGTTTTTCATAGGATATTGGATTTTAAAACAAGACTGGATTTCTATCCGGTCTTCTTTTTATTCCATATATCTGGAAAACCGGTCATCCCAACTTTACCGGCGTCCTCACCGTACAATCTATAGCTTCACGGCCGTTGAGGCACTTATTTGCTTTCAAAAATGCACATCAACAATTTGTACAAGTCGCCTGAAACGTATGCCAGTCAAATCTTTGCTGCCAATTAAGGTGGCCAGGGGAAATGTCCGCTTTGGTTAAAAATTGAGCGGCTTTGGTAAGGCATTTCAGAAATTGTTCCGATATTTTTGCCTTTTATAGAACTCAACTATAAGGTTTAAAAACAATAACTGCCGTGCCGAAACTAACTTTTCTTATCACTTCCAAAAGTCCACGTCCGTTGTTCAAACGAAACGCATTAAAAGAAATTTTAAACGGCAACGTTACTGAAGAAAATTATGCTTTGCTTGAGGATGATTGGACGATTGATAAGCGTTGTAGTGACGCTTTGAAATATTGGCAACTAGCGGGCGATGCGAGATATAACCGTCTTCTTATTGTTTTGTATATTTAATATCCTCCAACGGCAGTAGATAATTGGGCAGACAGCTAAGCGTTTTATCATCTTCAATTGTAAAATCAATGCCTTTAAAACTTACCTGTTCCAGGGACGGGTTGAGGGTAATTGTAAAATGGTTATTGTCGTTTGCTTTATCCTTAATTAGCGTAGCAACATCAGGAAACAAAGTATGTTGAACATAGATCGTATCGCAGTGTGCCATACCCATATTTACTTCGCCGCTATCATTGGAGTATGTCCGTTTTTGCTGGCCATCCGTAATAAAAATGCATAAAATATCGCGGAGTAAGTAGGCGTTGGCATCTTTAAAAATAAGGTTATATCCTTTGGCCTGTTTAGACTGGCTGGTTACGCTAAAATCTTTACCGGGTTCCTTATCGCTCTTTAGTTGAAGCGTGTTGCCTGTTACAGAGAAAGTACCCGTTGCGTTGCGATCAACGGCGCCATAGCTAAAAAAGAATTGAAACTTACCATCTGCCGTAAAATTAAAACCCGAGGCCATTTCCATCTTTCCAAAGTAATATTCACCTTCAATTTTGTGTTGCGACATGGATTGCAGGTTTACAATAAGCAGTAATAAAACAATACCTTTTTTCAAAATGTAAATTCGCGTTTGGTTGCACGATAGTTTAATAAAGAAACGAAATTTTCGTTACAAGAAGAAGCCGGGAGTGGCATGAATCTTCGCAAACAATTATAGAGGTAATGGCACGTATAGGAATACCCATGACCGTGAAATAACAAAGCCGGAAAAGGTAAACAGTGGTGTGTAAATAACTACTCTATTTCAGGTGGTAATTCATTTTCAATAAGGGCGTAATAGGCAATCACAATTCCTATAGCAGCAATAGTTGCAACAATTAAAAGACTTTTCATAAAACAATTTTAATTAGAACTCTCCCAATTATTATACCATTGATTTGCGGGCGTGACAATACTTACTGCGTATTCATCTTTAAAAACTCATCTAACCTTTTCTTTTGCCTTAGGTGATGGCGAAAATGCATTTCTGCAAACTGCAACCATTCATGAGCGTTCAGGTAATTCAGGCCAGGGTGTTTTGTTTTGCCTTTATATTTACTGGCAGCCATTAATGTTGCCAGCCTGTTCATCTCATTTTTTATTTTTTCTAAAGAACCACTTAATTGTTCTTTGCTGGCTGGCTGCGGAATACTTGAGTTTGAAGGCGCTCCTTCAATTCGTTCATCAGGAAATTCATTATTGCTGAACATGTTTTTGGCCGCGGGCGACGCATCTTCATCTGCATGATCATTTGTTGAAATACAGATTCTTATTTGGTCCATATAAAAATTCGTATCGTCTATAAGATGCCTATACAACTGCCCAAGCGACCAGCCGTCAGGAGAAGGCTTAATATATAATTGCGTAAAATGGTATCGTTCTAACCCATTTATCCAGCTATCCACTATATGGTTAAAATCGTCGATTAACATTGCAACCCTTTTACAGATGCTAAATTATTATTATTTTTTTTTCATAAATAATTATTGTTTCTACGGATGTTTTTTCCCAAAGTTTAATGTAGTAGTTTTAAGAAACAGTTTCCACCCATATATAAAAATCAAAGTTCAAAAAAATGAAAAGAAATTTATTTAATTCTATGTTAGTCTGCTGCTGTTTTATTTTTTTAATGGCAGTAGCGGCCAACTTAAACGGGCGATGGAAGGGAGTATTAACCACGCCCGATGGCAATAACCTTGACGTATCTTATAACTTTAAGGTAAGCGGTGATACATTAACAGGCACTGCAGAATCACCGGAAGGAATGGTAACTATAGACAGCGGGAGAGTTGAGGATAATACATTTTCTTTCCAGGTTACAGTGGATGGTAATGCTTATCCACATAAGGGAAAGCTCTATGATGATTCGTGCGGAATTGATATTGACTTTGGCAGCCAGTGGGTGCATACTACGCTGCTAAGAGATACGGCGAGATGACAAAGACTTTCTTCAGTAATTAAATGTCTTAACTAAACCGTTAGGCATGCTCTTTACTCATGTTATTGGCGACGGAGTATTTAATCATTTTACTTAAGATGGTAAGATTGATGTCTTGTAGTGCTGGGATATAAATGCAGCCTTTCCCGGTTTTGTGTTTTCCAAATTTTGTATGCAGTTTGTCTCTTTGTTCAGGGCTTATTGATAGATATAAAACAATTGCATTTGCCCTTGAAGCAAATGCTGCAAGCGGTGCATCACCTTCATGCCCGCTTTCATATTTGTAGTGATAGCTTCCAAAACCAACAATACCTGTGCCCCACATTTTTGGTTCAAGCCGGGTAACTTTATAAATTAACGCGGTAATTTCAGTACAATCTTTACGCCTGTCTGCATCCGGAATATTATTTAAATATGTCGAAACGCTATTGCTGGTTTCCGTTGTTTTATTTTTGGCCATAAGATTAAATGCTGCTTACACTAATTTAATTATTTTTATTTAGCTCATGCAAGCTGGTGAGCAAGTTATTAAGCCGTATGTTCTTTCTTTGAAAAGCAATTAATCGTTAATGAATGGTATATAATAATCAAACGTGTTCGAAAAGGAAAACATTAAAGCTACCGGCGCATTCGCAGATACCCCTCGATTTCCAGTTGCAGTAAGGCTACATTCAAGTTGCGGTTTTGAACGGGTAATTCCATTACATCATTCGTCTTGTAATTTTCAATAAATTCAAATCCAAAGGATTTATAATATTCAATTATTTTAAGGTTATCTGCCCAGGTATCCATTCTCACAAACTGTAACTGGTTTTGCAATGCAAAGACGCAGGCCCAATCCAAAACTTTTTGAAATTGTTTAAGGCCTTTAAAATCGGGGTTCACCACTATCCGGTGCAGGTAGATGGCGTTATCCCGGTCTCTTTCGCGCCAGATAAAAGGATCACTATACTGAATGCTGAAAATGCAGGTGACGTGGTTGTCCTGCACAATTTTATATTGAAGCCCTTTATCTATGTCTCTTTCCAAACCCATCCTGTCAATGGCTTCCCAGACCTTATAACCGTTTATTCCCTGCAGATTCATTGCCTGTTCAAAAAGCCAAAATATCATATCTAAATCATCCCGGGATGTATTAATAATTGTAAAGTTTCCAGGTTGCGTTAATTCCATTTTATAAATTTATTTACATCCCACGGGAGTAAATTATGCCGGTCTTGCGGGCATCATAAAAAATATATTCTTTCGCCCGATGCGGATAGAACAAAAAGGCTTTTAAATAAAATGATAAAGAAATAAAACGTCGCCGGTAAAAGCGGGCTTTGGCTGGTCTTTTATTTCAAGTTGAATAAAGAGTGTGGCTTTGGTAATGCCCCTGAGGTTAATGATCGATTTAAGCGCAACCCTGCATCGAACTTCACTGTTTACGAGTACTGCCTGCCCAAACTTAAGCTGTTCTATACCATAATTTACTTCCATCTTAAGGTTCTGCACATCGGCAACCTGTTTCCAGAAATAAGGTATAAGCGAGAGCGTAAGGTAGCCGTGCGCAATCGTGGTTTTGAAGGGACTTTCTTTCTTTGCTCTTTCTGCATCGGTGTGTATCCACTGATGGTCAAGCGTGGCATCAGCAAATTGGTTAATCTGTTCCTGCGTTATTTTATGCCAGTCGGATACGCCGAGTTCTTTGCCTAAATGCGATTCGAATTCTGCATAACTTTTTATGACAACCATAGGTTATAAATTAATTGAATGATTTTCTTCTTTTAAAATAAGATACATTGGTATTACTGGAAACGTTTTTTTGAATAACTGTTTGTATGTAAACGTCGCTTTTGGGTACCTAACGTAAAAATAAAATATCCCGGGTTACAAACATCAGCGCTGCAAAACTTTTATCATGATGAATGGAAAAATAGGTGGATGACAATCTTATCATTATATTTTTGCACCCTTTATAAGCAGCACCGATTTTATAGATTGCTCTTTTAAATGTAAAAACGTTTTACGCTCTTCGTCGCTTTTAAAATTGTCAAAATCCTCTTCATCCGCAAACTCTACAAGATGAATTTCGTAAGGCTTATCAATATGATGTTCTATAAATGTATTTTCTGTTGGCCGAACCCGCAGCAAAAGCCGTCCGTTATATTTTAATATAGTTGGCATGGTAATGTCCTCAAACCGTTGAAATACACTTTCCTGCCCTTCATTAATGTAAACCAGTTGTAGTATAAAAATCATTTTTTCTCTGTTTGTAAGGTTTACTTTTCTTCGTCGGGTTAATTATAACAATCTCTTAAGTTGTTCATTGAAATAAACAAATGTATCTCGTCCCTTTGAAATTGACTGCATATCTGCAATCTTTCCTTCTTTGTTAATAATAATAGTATAAGGCCATGCACTAAATAACTTAAATATGTAACGTCTTACTGTGTCGTTATTAGCCACAATTTTGAATTTAAACGGATGTTGTTTAAGAAACTTCATTACGGTTTCAGTGCTATCATAAGTAATGGAAATGAAAGTCACTTTTTTACCTGCATACAACTCAACTAACTTGTTTAGGTCTGGTATTTCGTTTATGCATGGCTGACAGCGTGTAAACCAAAAATTTAATACCACCACCTTTCCTCGTAGTTTTGAGAGTTCAATTTTTTCATTATCAATTGTCGTTGCTGTAAAGTCGGGAGCCGGAACACCAGTTAAACAACTATCCCTTTTTTGGAGCATAGCGAAGTAAACCGAATCGATCTTTGTCAACTTACGTAATGTTTCAGAACATGCAGCGTATTGTTTATCATAAGATTGGGCTGCAGCGTTAGTGAAGCAGATACAGGCTATTATTAAAATGTATAATTGTTTATTGCTGTTCATGGTGAATAGTAAGCATTGATTTTGGTAACCTATATTGTTTGTTGTTGAGTTAAAAAAAAGCGCAATTTAAAGCAAATAACATTTGCGGTATTGCTGCTGATGAATGAAGTTGACCGTTCGATTAAATGAAATTATTCATCTTGCGGTTACATAACGGATAAACCTATTCGAAATAAAAGTAATCCTAAAAAGTAAACGCCAACAATACATTAAAGAGGTGTGCCGTTTGCAAGAGAGAGTGCCTACCGGGCAGGCAGGACACACAGTGTTTTTAAGAGTGGTGGAAACTGGCTTGCAAAGAAAAAAACCATCACACACAGAAAGTGGAAACTCTTTAGGCACTGCGTAAAATCTTTTCCATCTTTCTGCCCTTCGCCAACTCATCCACCAACTTATCCAAATACCTAACCTGCTGCGTCAATGAATCCTTTATTTCTTCCACCCTGTACCCGCAAATTATCCCGGTGATGAGATGCGCATTAGGATTGATCGAAGCTTGCCGGAAGAATGTTTCAAAAGTCACATTTTCTTTCATCAGTTCGTTCAGCTTTTTATTATTGAAGCCTGTTAACCATGTTAAAACCTGGTGCAATTCTTCTTTCGTTCTCCCTTTCTTTTCCACTTTTGCCAGATACATAGGGTAGACCGATGAAAAGGTCATTTTTGCTATTCGCTGATTTTGTGAGTTGGAATTATTCATAACATTTATTTTAGGATAACTCTTCCGGCAGCGTTTACATGGCAGGGCATAACGGGAACCATGAAACGCCTGCGATAATTACATTTCGCAATTTAATAAACCCGCTTTTACCGCCCACGGTAATTTGTCTTGCCATGAAGATAATTATTTTTGAGTTTGGTTGCAAGTGGCTGGCCCGTATAAATATAGCGGCTTCGTTTATGCGCTGTGTTAGTTTGTTATTTAAATGATTTTTTATGGGAGCATACTTTAACGCCTTGCCTGAATCCTTGATTCTCTTTTATTTACCATCAAAATAACAATAAGGACGGTCCTCAAAAAATCAATTAAACCAAACAGCATACCCTTGCCTTCTTAAATCCCAGGCGAGCTTTTCTTCCATTAGCAACGCTTGCTGCCGGGTCATCGCCTTTCGATTTATATGGTCATATAGGCTTGGCCGTAAGTAAGTACCGTATTTCTGGACAATATTGGCAGATAACTTGTGGCCTTTCTTATTTACATAACCGGTTTTATGTTGCGTGAACCGTTCCGCCGGGGTTTTGCTGGTCATTCCCACGTAGAGGCATTGCAGCACTCCATTAAATTGTGGATTAGCAGCCCTGAACTTTGCATTTTCTGTAAACACCCGTTTTGATAACTCTACAACGTAAACCTGGTATCTCATTTTTTAAATAATTATTATGTGGCTTTAATTGGTGTCGCGCCTTCACTTAACTTGGGAGAAAGTTCAACTATTGTGGGGTTGAGACCAAATTTTTTTGATCAAAAAGCAAGCGACACCCCCCCAATTCCGGCTCCTGGTTTTAAAATGTTTTTATTGTTGATGTTAGTCACTCTTTAAAAATTGGCAATAACGTCAGTATTTACCTTTCGGGCAGGCACGTTGCCGGGTAGAGCAAAGGAAGTCACAATGTTATCGGATTACCTATCCAAAATAATATTTCTATTTAGTTGTCCAAAACGTTACGGTGAGTTATTTAATATTAAAATTTATTACCCTACAGCTACAGGGAAGAATTATGATGCGCATACCTGAACATTGCGGGCAGACTTTCCTAATTGCGGTTTTGTACTTATCTTCAAGAATGATTTTTTACCTGCTTGCTGCGGGCAGGTTAGGCTAACGTTGTTGAGAATGATATAAATTAGTTCAACAGCAAGCTTTACCAGGGCGTTTTTAGGAACACACTAATACCAATTATCAGGTTATAACAATACTCACCTTTCTTAACAAGAAAAAATTATGGAAGAAAAAGAAAAAGTCACTCTAAATGAAACTTCCCGTATTGAAGCATTTAGCGATGGGGTTTTTGCAATTGCCATTACTTTGTTGATACTTGAAATCCATGTTCCGGTTGCAAAAGAAAATGAAACACTACTGAGCAGTTTATTACACGAATGGACAAGCTTTCTCGCATTACTGATAGGCTTTTTTACCTTACTTGTTTGTTGGATCAATCATCATTATATCTTTAGTATGGTTTACAAATCCAACAGCGTACTTTCATTAGTAAACGGTTTTAAATTATTGGTGGTAACAATTACTCCCTTTGCTACCGCATTATTAGCAAAAAATATTGCAACAAACTGGGAGCAGGCTGCAGTAAATATTTATTGTTTCAATTTTGCGTTGATGGGTTGCAGCATGACTTGTATCTGGCTTTATGCGAAACGTAAAGGATTCATTGACGCCGGTTCAGATATTAAATTAAGAAAAACAACGAGGCTTTATATTTTTGCTGGTGTTTTTTCAACATCTATCTGGCTAGTATCCTATATCAGTTTAATAGCTTGCCTGATATTGTTTATGATGATGTTTATTATTTTTATTTTTCCTGAAAAAATTATTTCATTACAATTGGGGAGAAGTAATAAAAAACGTATTGTTTTCTCCAAAGCCTAATTTACTCAAGCGTAGCCATCAGGCGACCTGGCTTCACACGACCAGAGAACAGTTGTTACCGTATTAAAGCGTATACGCAATTAATACAATTGACCTTCGAAAAGAAAGCGAAAGCTAATACTATTGCAACCGGAATGCTTACCGTAATGGATACACAAATAAATAAGCTTACACATCTTATTAATAACCTGCTTGAGAGCGCAAAAGCAGAAGGTGGCAAGCACCAGCCTAATTAACAATTAATTTATACTTTCCTTCTTTTAAATGCAATTACTCATTTTATAAGTTGCATAACGGATAAACCTATTCGAAATGTAAGCAGTAGTTACAATATTAGTATAGCAGTTCATTAATAATTTAAACATACCAATGATAGAGGAAATTCCTTGGCAATGTCTGCGGCTATTTTGCATCAGCCGCGGCCGTCAACGCCCCGATGTCCAGTTTGATCATTTTCATCATGGACTGCATAACACGTCCCGCTTTTTCGGTGTCGGGATCGCTGAGGAGCTCGGGCAAAATAGTTGGCGTCACCTGCCAAAAAAGACCAAACCGATCCTTCAGCCAACCGCAGGCGATCTCCTGGCCGCCGCTCTCAAGGAGTTTGTTCCAATAGTAATCAACTTCTTCCTGGGAGTTGCAGTTAATCGTGAGCGAGATGGCATCAGTCAGCGGATGACCGGGGCCTCCATTCATTAAAATGATTTCCTGTCCTTCCAGCAGGATGGATGCTACGAGCAGGGCGCCCTCAGGTCCCGGCGCACCTGGCGGGTTGCGGGTAACCCTGGTAACTTTTGAGTTCTTAAATATGGGAAGATAGAAATTCATCGCTTCTTCAGCATTGCTGTCGAACCAAATAAAAGGGCTTATCTTTTGCATAAAATGAATTTTTATAGTTCGTTGTTAGTAACAGCAAACATCATTCCCGAAGGTTATTTTTCGACCCCGCGCATTCTTAGGCTACCTTTAACCGAAAGTTGCGCTGTCGCCGGTTTTCAATGTTTATCGTTTATCATTTCTGTTCTTTTGTTTTTAATAAAATTATTTATTTTACAACTTACCTAACGGAAACATATATATTCGAAAAAAAGACTGAGCCCTGGTTTTAATTTATTGTCCTGAGTTTTTCCGGCATGTTTATTCTTTACGAGGGCAAGCTACCTTTTACCGGTATGGTAAAATAAAAGGTGCTTCCCTTTCCTGCTTCACTTTCTGCCCATAATTTGCCATGGTGGCGCTGAATAATTTCATAAGAAATAAACAACCCGATACCCAATCCCTGGAAATGAACTGCATGTTCCTCCACACGGTGATACTTCTCAAATATTTTGTCCAGGCTATGTTTTGCGATGCCGATACCAAGATCTTTTACTGATACTTTTATCATATCTTCTTCCTGCTCCAGCGCTATAAAAACCTTATCTGCACCGGGCGAATATTTTATTGCATTGATTAATAAATTAACAATTACCTGTTGCAGCCTGTCTTCATCTCCGGTTACTTCATCGTACACGTTACCTGTTTTAATAATGCTATGTGTTTTTGAAGTTAGCTGTACATTTTCAACTGTATTTTCAATCATATTATTAAAATTGAAAGTAGTAAGAGTATAATTTAATTTGCCCAGCTGTATTTTACTTACGTCCAGCAATTCGCTTATCAATTCATTGAGCCTTCTTACTGACTGGCTGGCTTTTTTTGCATATAGATTTGCTTCTTTGTTATTTCCATCTAACAAAAGTTCCAATATCTGTAAATAGGCCTGGGCCGTTGTAAGCGGTGTTTTCAATTCATGACTGGCAATACTGATAAATTCATCTTTTTTTTCTTCTCTTATTTTCTGGTCTTGTATATCAGTAAATGCGCCAACCCATTTTACAATCTTGTTGTCTTTATCTAAAACAGGTTCTCCTTTTGCAGCGTGCCATCTATATTCACCGTCTTTATTTCTAAGGCGCACATCAAATACGTATGGTTCACCCGTAGTTAAGCTGTGTACCCATGCGGTATTAATGTTATCATAATCATCCGGGTGCACCAGTTCCTTCCAGGCTGCTTCACTTCGGGGCTCAATACCGGCATATTCTTTCCATCTCAAAGATGCAAACTCTGCGTTTCCTTGTGCATCAGTAACCCACACCAACTGCGGTAATGTTTGTGCAAGAGAACGGAAGCGTTCTTCGCTTTCTTCAATTTTTTTTCTTGCTTCAATTTGCGTTGTAATATCACGGGTAGTACCTGCAATTGCTTCTACTTTGCCATCCTGGTCTATAACGGGAGCAAAAATATAGTCGTAGATTCGATCGCCAAGCGTGGCGTGCGGAAATGAAACTTCGCCACGCACAGTCTTTTTTGTTGCAATCACTTCGTCTATTTCCCGCTCATGCATTTGGGCATGCCAAGGTTGGTATCCGACTTCTAACATTCGTTTTCCAATAGAATCGTCCCATGTTCGTCCCCACATTTTTAATAATGCTTCATTTGCGTACGTGAACCGGTAGTTTAAGTCAAATACATAAATAAGGTCGGGTGTGTTTTGAGTTATTGCCTCGTAAAGGCGTTTTCTTTCTTCTACTTTTTTTCTTGCTTGTACTTTTTCAGTTACCTCGGTAACGGCTACTATTACTCCTGAAATTTTTCCATCTTCGTCTTTCCGCGGATGATAAAGAAAATCGAAGTAAAAGACATCCTGCTTCCCGTAACGGTTAACCGGGATTGGAACTTCGTATCCGTGATAGGGCACACCAGTGTTTAATACGCTATCCAGCAACGGATGAACGACTTCTTCCACCTCAGGTAAGGAGGCAAACAAGGGATTTCCTACAAATTCAGCTTCTTTTTTATCTAGTAATTGCAGGTAAATATCGTTCGCCATTTCCACAATATATTGAGGTCCCCGTAAAATGGTTATACCAACGGGCGCCTGTTTCATTGTGTTGCGGAAACGGTCGTTGCTTTCTTTTAATCTTTCCTCCGCCTTTTTTTTATCAGTGGTTTCAATAACTGTTACCAATACGCCTCCCACTTCACCGTCATTTTTTCTTATAGGGCTATACGAAAAATCGAAATAGCATTCTTCTACAAAACCATTTCTATTTAAGGGTAACATGAAATCCGGAAAACCAATCCCTTTTCCTTTCATTACTCCATCAAACATGGATGCTATGATGTGCCATATTTCAGAAAACGTTTCAGGGGTGCCGATACCCAATGCCTGTGGATGTTTGGTAGTTCCCAGTATGGGACGATACCCGTCATTGTATAACTGGATGTATTCACTGCCCCATGCAATGTACATGCCAAATGGATTATCGAGCATTACCGCAACCATTGTACAGAGGCTTTGAGGCCAGTCTGCAGGGTCTCCTAAAGAGGTTTTGCTCCAGTCTTTTGCTCTTATGAGTTCTCCCATCTCACCCCCGCCTCTAAGGAAATAATACTCAGAATTTTTACTGCCCATATAAAAAACACCTACGGTTGAATTATAATTTTATCTTTTAGCTGTTGCCTCATCTGTTTGCACCTTAACTTACTATGCAACCATTGCACCAAAGTAAATATACTGTACAAAAGGAGAAAAAAAATAAGATCTCGCGTAACGCTTTCGCTAAAGATTGTCGTCGTTAGTTCAGCAGACCAATGCGCTTCGGGAGTGGTTGATGTGAGATTGTGAAATTTATAATTAAAAGTTCAATGTTATTACTATCGCCAAGATAAGTTTCTTGACGACCGAACTATTGAAATATGATGTGCACCCGTTTGAGGGTGAGGTTTTTAATGAAATTATCCTTTGTTGTAAATGCAATTATTCCTTTTATAACACATATAACGGATAAACCTATCCGAAGCAGACAATATAGGAGTACAAGTACTTTTTTATAATCACCATCTTGCGCTAATTAATTAGGTGGAACTTACACCGGTAAGCATTCTATAACCTCAAAGGTTTTAAACCTCATAGAATCCATCTATCATTTCATCAATAATATCAATTATAACTATTTAAAGATTATTGTAAGTTTGATGCTTAAAAAATCTAAAATTTATTTACGATGGAAAATAACAAGCACCCACACAGCCCGGCAAATCATAAAGTCTGGGAAGTAAACGAATCAACCAAATGCCCGTTTATTGGTGGAGCTTTAAAATTTACAGCAGGCACGGGTACTTCAAATAGTGATTGGTGGCCGAATCAATTAAGTTTAAAAATTCTCCGGCAGCATGCCCGGCTATCTGACCCGATGGGTGAGGGTTTTAATTATGCAGAGGAATTCAAGAGTCTCGACCTCAACGCGGTGAAGCAGGACCTTTTTAATCTGATGACAGATTCCCAGGAATGGTGGCCTGCTGATTATGGTCATTACGGCCCGTTATTTATCCGCATGGCGTGGCACAGTGCAGGTACGTATCGCATTGCTGATGGCCGTGGTGGCGCTGGTTCGGGAACGCAACGTTTTGCACCATTGAATAGCTGGCCGGACAATGCAAATCTTGATAAGGCCCGTTTGCTGTTGTGGCCGGTCAAACAGAAATATGGAAGAAAGATTTCCTGGGCCGACCTGATGGTCCTTGCGGGTAATTGTGCGCTTGAGTCAATGGGCTTTAAAACATTTGGCTTTGCCGGCGGCCGTGAAGATGTTTGGGAGCCGGAAGAAGATATTTACTGGGGATCGGAAGGCAAGTGGCTTGATGACAAGCGCTACTCAGGCAATCGTGAACTGGAAAATCCACTGGCCGCTGTTCAGATGGGCCTTATCTATGTGAACCCTGAAGGACCTAACGGAAAGCCTGATCCCATGGCCGCTGCTATTGATATTCGTGAAACCTTTGGCCGCATGGCAATGAACGACTATGAAACGGTTGCACTTATCGCCGGCGGACATACTTTTGGCAAAACACATGGCGCGGGAGACCCGGTAAAATATGTAGGTGCAGAACCTGCAGGCGCGGCGATTGAAGAACAGGGCCTCGGTTGGAAAAACTCCTTTGGCACTGGCAATGCAGGTTACACCATTACCAGCGGTATTGAGGGCGCATGGACTACTTCGCCAACGAAGTGGAGCAATAACTTTTTCGAAAACCTTTTTGGCTATGAATGGGAACTCACCAAGAGCCCCGCCGGCGCTTTTCAATGGAAGCCAAAGGACGATGCAGGAGCAGGCCTGGTGCCGGATGCACATGATCACGCAAAACGCCACGCACCATTTATGCTTACAACAGACCTGGCTTTAAAAATGGATCCCATTTATGAGCCCATCTCAAGATATTTTTTTGAAAACCCGGATGAATTTGCCGACGCTTTTGCAAAAGCCTGGTTCAAATTAACGCATCGCGATATGGGCCCGAAGGCCCGTTATCTTGGGCCCGAAGTTCCTGCGGAAGATTTGATCTGGCAGGATCCTGTTCCGGCCATTAATCATGAACTGGTGAACGAGCAGGACGTCGCTGCGCTGAAAGAGAAAATACTTAGCTCAGGACTTACCATTTCTGAACTGGTATCAACAGCATGGGCCTCTGCATCTACATTTCGTGGCTCAGATAAACGCGGCGGAGCCAATGGCGCACGAATTCGTCTTGCGCCGCAAAAAGATTGGCAAGTAAACAATCCTGCGCAACTGTCGAAAGTATTGACAACGTTGGAGGGTATTCGAAATGATTTCAATAATGTTCAGTCCGGTGGTAAGCAGGTTTCAATTGCGGACCTTATTGTATTGGGCGGATCTGCAGCCATTGAACAGGCAGCAAAGAATGCAGGTACTGATATTAAGGTGCCTTTTACGCCCGGACGTACGGATGCCTCGCAGGAGCAAACGGATGCATCATCCTTTGATGTGCTGGAACCAACTGCAGATGGCTTTCGCAATTATGTTAGAACCAAATACCCGGTAAAGACTGAAGAAATGCTGGTAGAAAAAGCACAGCTGTTAACGCTTACACCGCCCGAGATGACAGTGTTAATAGGAGGTATGCGTGTTCTTAATGCCAACTTCGGTCAATCGCAACACGGCGTCTTCACTAACCGCTCCGGACAATTGACCAACGACTTCTTCGTGAACCTGCTCAATATAGGTACCTCATGGAAGGCCGTGTCGGAAGATGCGGAAATGTTTGAAGGTCGCGATCGTAAGACAGGTGAAGTGAAGTGGACAGCTACCCGTGTTGATCTTATCTTCGGCTCAAACTCTGAGCTTCGTGCGCTTGCTGAAGTGTATGGATGTTCAGATGCCCAAAAGAAGTTTGTAACGGATTTTGTGGCAGCATGGACCAAGGTTATGAACCTTGATCGTTTTGATTTGAACTGATTACTTTATAAAGGAGTTACATAAAAAACTTAAACAACAGGTGGCATGGAAATGGCCACCTGTTTGCATTATACTGCAATTCATAAATTTCTGTTGTATGATATGGCCGGAGAGGTGTTCTCTTTCTTTAGATGACATGGTTCATTTTATTTACATAACGGATAAAGCTATTCGAATAGAAACAATTGAGAAAGAAAAGCGGGACGATTGAGCTTTAGCCACCCTTGGGTAAAGGGCTGGCCATAAAACCTTCGACCTCTTTTTGTACGTTCATATAGATATAAAATTCCGGTGTTTACTTTGCCGCTTTTTAATAGTTCGTTTTTTTTTTGGTTACTTTTGTGCGTTGGGTTTTGATTCAAACTCTACCATCCATTCAATACCGTATTTATCTCTAAACATAGCAAAATACGAACCCCAGGGGCTGTCGCCAATAGGCATTTCAACAGTTCCGCCTGCTGAAAGCCCGTTAAATAATTTGTCTGCTTCTTCACGGTTTTCTGCAGTAACAAATATCTTAGACCTGTTTTCATTTTCATTTACGCGTCCTAAAAAATCCGGAACATCATTCGCCATTAAAATACTATTACCAATTGGTAAAGCAATGTGCATTATCTTATTTGCTTCGCTTTCTGGTATTGGATGTTCAGGGATTGATAGATCTTTGAAGCGTATAATTTTTGTGAACGCTCCGCCAAATACTGATTTGTAAAAGGTAAATGCTTCTTCGGCATTTCCGTTGAAGTTGATGTGAGGATTAACACTTGCCATAATTTTTAATTTTTAGATTTTCAAATGGTGTTGTTTATAAACTTTTATTGTAAGACTTTTTTACGAAAATTATTTTTTCGATAAAGTTGCCAACAGATTTTCGAGGTTGCTTAATGACATTTTCATTCCTTGTGTAAAGCCATCCAATATTCTTTCCATCCTTTCACGAGATTCATTGTAAATAATGATGCTCACATTTGTTGTTCCGTTTTCTTCGCTGAAAGTATGATCCCATTCAGAGCCCGGCAATTCAGGTTTTTCATTCTCGTCTGCAAAAGCATTGTACATTTTAAAGTTGGTCTTCGGCGTAATGGAAGTGTATTCCTGTATTGCCCAACGCTCTTGTCCTTCGGGGTTTACCATTGCATAAAATCTTTTGCCACCCACTTTGAAATCCTGGTATTTTGTTTTTGCTGTCATTGGTTTAGGTGCAATCCATTGGTCAATAAGCTCTGCTTTAGTAAATGCATCCCATACCAATGACAGCTCAGCATCAAATTCTCTTTTTATATAAACCGTTTTAGCTGCTTTGTCAACGGTAAAATCAAATAGCAAGTTGTTGTTCATTTTTTTTGTTTTTTCATTGTTGATAATACTTTGTCGAGTTGATTAAACCTGGTTTCCCAAATTTTTCTGAATTGGTCAATCCATTTATCGATCTCTTTCATTTTTTCAATTTCAAGTGTGTAGTAAATTTCCCTGCCATGCTGTTCCTGTTTTACCAGTTCGCATTCAGTGAGTATGCGCAGGTGTTTGGAAACAGATTGCCGGCTGGTGTTGAAGTTATCAGCAATGGCGTTCGGCGTCATTGCCTGTAATGCAATTAAGGTGATAATCGCCCGCCTTGTGGGGTCGGCTATTGCCTGGAAAATATCCCGCCTCATATGGTTTATTTATTTGTGAAACTAATCGGTTGCAAATATATGCGCAACTATTCGGTTTCGCAAATATTTTGTAAAATATTTTTTTAAAGGGAAGATCAGCTGTGAAATATGATTTGGATGGGTGCAGTAGAGTGGGGGATTATAATGATGGTACCATGCTCTGCTTTTGAATGGAATTATTCATTTTACAACTTACATAACGGATACACCTACACGCAATAAGTAGCGAACAAGTCAAAGCACATATCAGGCAAACTTTGCTAAAAAGCGTGAGTCCTAGCTCATGATTCAAACACCAACAGCACTAAAAATTATTCCCAAAATTGAAATAACATCATGTTCGGCAAAGTCTTAATTTTATAGTATGCGATACAAAATACCTTTTTTGTTTTTGTGTATTCTTCTCATTAATGATTGCGTGCCTGCTCAAAGCACTATTAAGGAGCCGCAACCTTCTCACAAACCAAACGCATACCAGTTAGCACAAATAAAAAGGAAGTATGGTATGTTCATCCATTTTGGCATTAACACATTTTACGACCAGGAATGGACAGACGGAAGCAAGCCGCCGGCTTCTTATAAGCCACTAACGGTTGATGCCGATGAATGGGTGCGGGTTGCCAAAGAGGCGGGGATGAAATATGTAATCCTGGTAACGAAGCATGTGGATGGATTTTGTCTTTGGGACAGCAAGTACACGATTTATGATGTAGCATCTTCAGGCAATAAAACAAACGTGGTGGAAAAAGTAGCGCAAGCCTGCAGGAAATACGGCATGGGTTTGGGAATTTATTATTCGCTTTGGGACAGGCACCAAAACGCAAACATCAATGACACTTCTCTTGACAGCGCCTACAATAAATATATCGTTAACCAAATAAAAGAACTAATTGGTATAACGAACCAGTACACAAAAATTGTTGAGCTGTGGCTGGACGCCGGGTGGGAGAAGAAACGTTCACGCTGGCCCATCCGCGCTATTTACGAAACGGTCAAGAACGTGGCTCCGCAATGCCAGGTGGGTGTTAACTGGTCCATAGGAACTCCAGAAAACCCTGATCCTGACTCATCATTTGTGTTACCTACCTTGCAGAAAACTGGTTATCCTATCCGCTATTTCCCCAGCGATTTCCGCATGGGTGATCCTTATATGCCTGCTGACCCCGATCCGAAATTATTTTCTCACAATGGCCAACTGTATTATATGCCGTGGGAAACAACGGTATGTATTAGTCAAAAATGGTTTTATAATACTAAGGATACAGTTTACAAAACAGTATATGAACTATACCAAATCTATAAAAAGGCAACAGCGCAGGATAATATACTCATCCTGGATCTTCCTCCCGACCGGCAAGGAAGGCTGCGTGAGAAAGACATACAATTGGTACTTGCCCTCCGAAAGAAGATTGATAACAAAAGTTCGAAGTAGCTTTTCGGTTATTAGTGGCCGTTAGGTACTCCCGGCAATCCAACTATCAAATTAATTCCTGCTGATTTTCATCTTGAAAGGTGCACCGTTCTTCCAATGGCTCCGCCGGGAGTATGAGAATATCCCGTAGTGATGGTGAGGGTATCTGCAGCAGGAGAAAGTTTTCCTTTTCCCTGCAGGCCCTCATCGAACTCATAAATGATCACCGAATCTTTATTGAAAGTGTAGGTTGAAATTTGAAGAACGATACCTTCATTCATTTGAATGCTTCCGTCCCGGGCAAAATCAAAAAAATCACCCGGCTTTCCGCTGTACACATTAAGATGATTGTTAAGCCCCACGCCGGCATAAACCGAATCGCTTACAACATTCCATCGCCCTACGATTGGTGATTGAGGCGTTGCGTCCTTGCGGCAACTGCAAGCGAATATTGATGCCACAGTAAGTATCATTAAAACATTCCCGCTCATGATTTCTTTTCTTTACCGGACATGTGCGGCGAATAAGACGTTGCAAGAGATGGCAAAAAATTCAAAAATTCTCAAGGCTGTGCGACAGATGTTGCGTTAAAAAGCCGGTAGTTGATGGGCTCCTGGGAAAAAACACCCGCTATGGCTGGAATATAACCCGTTCCTCAATTCACAGGCGGTTGAACTTATCAGGGAAAATAATCACGGGTTGAAACACCTTCGCTTCCTCGAACGACAGCGAACAATAGGAGAGGATGATGACCACATCTCCCGGCAATCCCTTACGGGCCGCCGGCCCGTTCAGGCAGCATACCCCGCTTCCCCGAGCCCCTTTAATCAGGTATGTTTCTATTCGTTCGCCGTTATTGGCATTCACCACCTGGATCTTCTCGTTTTCGATCATGCCCGCGGCCTCCATCAGGTCCTCGTCCAGTGTCAGGCTGCCCACATAATCTAAATTGGCTTCTGTAATCGTAGCACGATGCACTTTCGATTTCAATATTTCTATTTGCATAATTAATTTATAAGTTCGCCTTTACTCCTCCCATAACTGTTTAACAAATTAAAAGTAGCAAATAAAGTTTATTTACTAAAAGCCAGGGTGATATAGATTACGAAGAGAAGTTCTTCAAAAGGAAAGAAATATTGTGTAAGAGGTTACACCCACATTCACGTCGGTATGTGTCGCTCTCTTCACCGAACCATTAAGAAGTGACGCTGGCGCAGGTTTGGTAGTGTAGCCAAGTTTTGGCTATACCTGTGTCATAAAGTAGGCAAAGGAAAGGCTAAACCACATATTGGGCTAATCGGCTGAATTTACATTTGAAATAAATTTTAATTAGCTTTTAGTCAAGCCAGCAACTAAAGTAAAATTGTAATGCTGAGAATACAAGTGTGTGCCCAAATTGCGTGCAATGCTTTGCTGGCGGTTGCCAATCTGCTTGTTTATAAAGTAGGTATTTTATAATTTTCAGGTCAATCCTGGCTTAACGGAGGTCCAAGAAGAGTCATGTCATATTTTTCAAAGAGCTGAGCGACTACCTTTTTATCTGGTGAACCATTGTGCATTAGAGGTCCCAGTTCCGCAAAAAATTTATGACCTCCTCCCGGAGTATAAACAACAATAATTTCTGCACCCTCATTGGTAAGGTTAAGGAAGGCATGCGGCACTTTCGATGGCAGGTAGGCAAAGTCCCCTTCGTTGAGATAGAAAATTTCATCGCCTATCCGAACTTTAAACTTGCCTTTAAGAACGTGAATTGTTTCCTCCTGCTTATGGTGCACATGCAAAGGCGGGCCTCCATATGGTGCTACCTCTACAATAAAATAATCGAATGCACCACCAGTATCTTCCCCAGTAAGTTTGAAGATAAGGTCGCGACCCGGACCAGACTGTAACCTTAATCCTTCCCTGGGGGTTAGCACGTTGATTTGAGTTGACGTCATGTTGTTGTTTTTTAATGAACGATTAATTAATAATGCAAAATTGCATTGCCTAAAATGATAAACACTTAACCCGGGTTAAGAAATGAAAGGAGCAAAAAGAAATTTAATGTTTATTTGTCAGCCTGTTTCTCATTCGGCTGAGCGATTGAGGTTCGATGTTCAAATAAGATGCAATGTGCTGCAATGGAATACGCTGAAAAATATGAGGCTGGTTTTCTATTAATTTGAGATAGCGTTCTTCTGCAGAGAGGGTTTTCATTTCTTCAATTCTATTTCTTGAAGCACTTGCTGAGCGGCGCATTTTAAAAGAATACCATTGTGTGAGTTTAGATATTTCCTTTTCTGCTTTTTGAAAATTTTCTTTTGAAATTACCAGTAGTTCTGAATCTTCCAGCAATTGGATATAGTTTGTTCCCGGTTTGCCCGAATAGTAACTATCGAAGTCACCAAGCCACCAATCTTCAAACGCAAAGAATAAAATCCGTTCATGTCCTTGTTCATCCAACACAAAGTTTCTTGCACAACCTTTATTAAGATAAGCTTTTGAATGGCAGCATTCACCGGCTCTTAAATAGTAATCTTTTTTAGTAACTGTTTTAAACGTAAAGTATGACAAGAACAATGCATACTCTTCCTCGGTAAATGCGAACGTTTGCATAAACAATTCTACAAACTTGTGATTAATATTTTTTAATTCATCTTCCATTTATGGTCGTTTGTTTATGTTTGCCGCGTCGACATTTGGCTGCCGCTAACATGTAGCGTCTATTCAAGCTCAATATCCATTCGTCGTAACAAGCCGTCTTGCAAAATGTAAATGTGCTTTACAGTTCCATCAAAAATCGTATTATTTTGTAAGTCCTTTACTTTTTGGTGAACAGTAATTTCTAAAGTGCCGTCTTGCCTTTCATTAAATCCCACAGGCTGAACGTTGGGATTTATTTATTTCCATTGTCTTGTCCAATATTCCCTTATTCACTGTGTCAGCTTACATAACCTCCTTCAAATGCCTTTGGCCATTGAACTTCCGGATGCATTGTTGAAAGCGCCGTATCAATGTCTTTTGCATTGATAGCGGAATAAGCTTTCTTAATTAAGTCTTCATACCGAGATGTCATTAAGATTTTTTTTAAACTTAGTAGTCAATGAGCATTACGCACAAAAAACAGTATTAACGTATTACACGGCACTCCCAATTTTATAAATCATTAATTTACATATACCATTTGTTTCGCTTATTGTTTTGTCGGTGTGCGTCAATGCATCGGATAGCTATTGGATTACTAATCTAAAGTAATGGTTTTATTTAGCCCATCCAAAACGTTTCGATGAGTTATTTCGTTTTTAAGTTTGCTACGATACAGTATAAATGCAGTTATTCGTTTTATAACTTACATAACGGGCAAAAATATCCGAAATACCGGGCTTATCGGGTTTACTTTTTTTCCTGGGTTACAAAACTCAGGAAACCGATACTTTTATAATTTAAACATTCTACGTATAGCATGGATACTATCGGCCGCGCTTTAAGGAATGCCTTAGTTGGCTGTAGCGCTTTTGTCATAATGTTTGCTGATTAATTTTTTTAATTATTGTTAGGTTGAGTGCCATAATTAAATTTTCAAAGTCATCTCTTGTAGTTAAAATATCGTGGTAAAATCTTATTGTGCTGCCGGCAGTGAGTTTAATTCTTAATTTATAATAGTGTGGTTCAAATCCTCTGCTGATACTTTGAATTTTATCCCATTTAATGTTGAGGCCTTTAGTGTTAGCTAAAGCAAATCTGTTTGTCATTCTCAGGATACCCCGGGAACTGGTTTAAGCATATTTTCCCACTAATGTTTCTTCTGAAACATTATAATGAATCATTAATGAATTACTGTTTATAAAACAGTTTCATTTCCTGCAATGCTTTTCCTGATAAATGCCCTCAATTCTTTGGGCATTGCACCCATAACGTCATTTATTTCACCTTCGCTTATATAAAAATTCAGGGCTTTAAATATTGCAGCTACTGCAACTTTTGTTTTTTCATTATTACCAAAATCATAGCCTGCCTGCCCTCCGTCTTCCTTCCTTATTTCATCAAAAAACTCATTGACGTGGCTTATACGGTGAAATTCCTGGTGAATGGCCCAACCCTCCACATACACCCCTTTGAGCGCCATTGGCAATTGGGCCATCAGCTGAAAGGACTCTTCCATAGTCAGCTTATTACGTAAGGCATGCAATACCGCACGAATGATCCTCCCCGCTTTATCCCGGGGAACGTTAATATCCTCGGCTACCAGGTTTACAAACTCATTTCCTTTGGCAGCATATCTTTCAAAATCGAGTGACATGATATTTATTTTTTGAGTTTAACGGAATGCTCAATTTCAAAACTAACCTTAGCATTGATGCGGTATTCTGAAATCTTACCATTCTTTACTACGGCACTGTGGTCCTGAATGTAAACAGAGCGGATGTTTTTAACGGTTTGGGATGCTTCGGTTACTGCCTGTTGTGCAGCATCTTCCCAGCTTTTGGTGGAACTGGACATCAGTTCCAGGACTTTTAATAGCGCCATAACTTTAATTTTTATAGTTAAAAAATTACTTTTATTTCAAAAATGCCTTTGGCGGAACTGCAAAAATTCAGGACAATTTTATTATAAAAGCTTATTGGCTGCTAAGGTAACTATGTGAACGTTTTTTAGAAATGACCGCCCTCACTGCCGGAAATGATGGTCATCAGGGAACCTGCATGTTTTTATATCATTATCCATAATCTTATATTGTTTCTCAAGTGATAATGGAAAGGGGCCGGATTTTTATCCTGCCTGTCATGGCTTAAGTATGAGGTTCATCTTTTGCCCGGTCTACTTGTGGCACTTCACACTAACTGTAGCTTCATGAAACTAATTCTTTCATCCGATAGCTATCGGATCCGCAAAAGTTAAATGCCTTGCTGTACTTCCAATCTTCTTCTCTTGTTACAAACGGCTGCATAATATATTGATATTGGTACTCGTTGATTTACTCGTGTATGCGTTTCAGCTAGTATCAGTTACAAAATCAATCTTTCTTTTTCTTTAACGTTCCTGATAAAAAATTATAGCAATCAAATTTTACATCAATGTATTCTTTTTCTATAGCCTGCATCATAAGCCTTAACCCGGTTTGCCGCTTCTCCGTTTCGTCGTTAATTAAAGTATCATCAATCAATGAGCTGTCTCTTTTAAGTGCAGCTTCCTGTTGCCGAATTGCTTTTTGTAACTTGGAAAATTTGTCCGCAGACTGGTTTAGCAGAGTTTGATGCGCTTCAACCTTTTTAGCTATACCCACGATAGAATTTCGCCTGATCACTTCCTCTAATTTCTGGCCAAATTCATATATCTCATTGTTGTAAAAAACAACGGCATTCTTCCACTTTATCAATTCATCAGTATAATATTCCGCAATTATTGTCGCCATTTTTTATTATTTTATTTTTATTAAATAACCTTCTTTTATTGCAGGGAAATTGGTTTGATTAATATTAACTATGCCCACCTTTAAAATGTTTTCTGACCTCGCTGAGTATCAGCATTTATTTTTTTTATACTCACCTAAACATTAGCAGCTACTTTTTAAGCATCTTCTTCACTGACGATATGATTTGTCTCCAAAGCTAAAAATAGACTGAGGGCAATTAGATGATCGGTATTAGCTTATCCTATGATATTAATCAACGTGTATTTTTCAAACGTGAAATAAAACCATTACTACAGCCCTGGACGAATTGTAGATTTGGAAAAGTCATAGAAATCACAGGGAGAACGGGCATCTACGATATTATTTAAAACATTCTATGGATACCGGTGGGACACCTAAATTCCACGATATAGATTAACTATTTTATTTCCTTTGCCAGGGTGCATTGGATAGACGTTTTATTCAGACAAGAATATCACCCCTGGCGTTGGCTGTATCTACAGTTTTGGCCAAAAATAATCATTGCACCCGGCCCTTTTCTTCCTCTGCTCCTGTTGAACGATCACGGGTGCCTCTCACTTTTGAATTACCAAAATTGTGCGTATAAGTAAGGGTAAAAGAAGGATTTGAAAAAATGAGTTTGCCGCTTGCTACAAGATTCTGTTCCGGGAAATTAATATAGGGCTTAAAAGTAAGCGTATTCAAAATATTACTCGCATTAAACCGCAGGCTGGATTTTAGTTTTGCTAACTTCTTTTGAACTCCTGCATCAAGAGAGCCAAACGCCGGTACGGTATATATACCAAATGTGGTTTTGGTGGTATAAAACCCCGAAACCTCCACTGAATAATCTTTTGGCAGATTAAAAGATTGCTGCGTGGTAAGTTGTAAATAGTCTTGTTTTAACGTAACAGGACTGCCCGAAATAGAACCCCTGAGCAACTGGCTGTTACCTGCCAAATTATACTGCATCGTCCACCATGTGCTTACGGTAACCGGCACGGACAGCGATGCAGCCCAAACAACGTTGCTCTTTTGATTTTCTGCAGCCAGCGTTTCAATGTTAGTAACAGGATCTACCTTGGGCGAAAAATCAGTAATTGTGTTAGCCTCATAGCTGTATGAAACAGAAAATATAACCTTTTTGTGAGTGTAGGCCACGCTGGCAGCATCTGTAACAGCTGGCTGCAGGCCAGGGTTGCCGGAAAAAAATGTGTACGGATCTGAGAAGAATACAAAGGGTGCCATATCATTAAATGTAGGCCTTGTTATTCTCCGGCTGTAAGATATATTCCATGCGTTATTATCGTTAATGTTGTGCACTAAGAAGAAGCTGGGAAATAATTTTCCATAATGCTTATCAACAATGTTTTTTTGTAATTCAGATCCCAGGTTTGAATTGGTATATTCATAACGGAGGCCAAGCTTCATATTTGTTTTTGATGTGACTTCATAAGTAAAAGAAGTGTAAGCTGCCAGGATGCTTTCCCTGAGGGCATATTTGGCTGAAAAGGCGGAATCTGTTATCCAATTATTTAGCAGGAACCGTTCTACAGCCACATTATTATTAAACATGGAAAGGGTAGTCTTCACTCCTGATTCCATATTTAGTTTCGCTGACATTTTTTTTTATAATCCAATGCACCAACCCAGAAATGTATCGGAGTTATCTTACCGCTCTGGATGTTTTCATCCCTGATAAACTTACTTCTCCCGTCATAATAGTTATTTAAGTAGCGTACACCATTATCATCTCTGAAATAGATATAGTCCAGGTTAAAAGATAATTTTTCACTATCAGAAAATGAGTGCTGAACATTGAAGTTCCCACTCACGTTCGACCAATTATTATGTTCGTGATTTGAAATACCTAACAAACTATCAAGGTTCCCGTTAATCGTAACAGTGCCGTCGGTATTCGCATTCATCGTCCAGCGGTTGTCGTAACCAGAAACCAAAGCTCCTATAACAGTTTTCTTTGTTACCTGGTAGTCCAGCCCAAGCCGTGCGTTCTGGTTAAATTGTTCAAAATCGCGATGTGAATCAGAATTGTTTTCTGTAGCCTTTCCCTGGTACGTTACTTTGTGATAGAAAGAGAAAAGCTGCTGGCTATGATGATCGGAAAATGTATAATCACCATAAAAGTTCACTTTGCCCTTCCTGTGATTGAAATTTATACTTGCTTCGGCAATGGCCCCTCTGCTATAACCACCCGTTAAGGAATAAGAACCATTAGTACCATAACTGTTATTTGTCTTTAAAACAATATTGATATAGCCGGCATTTCCTTCAGCATCGAGATTGGCCGGGGGAGTGGTTATCAATTCAATCTTTTCAATATTGTCGCTGTTCATTCCCGAAAGCATTTGCACTATTGCCGTCACGGGCATGTGGCTGATCTTTCCATTGATCATAACAACAATGCCATTCTTGCCATTCATGGAAATAGTATTATTCTGCCGGTCTACGATAATGCCCGGCGAACGTTCCAGAACTTCCAAAGCTGTACTGCCTGCGCTGGTGATACTGTTGGATACGTTTATGACCAACCTGTCTATCTTTTGCTCAAACAAAGGTTTTTTCGCAACCACTTTCACATCGCTTAGTTTCACTTGTTTTTGCAAAAGCTTTAGTAGCTCCATGCCAGGATTTCCTTTGTTACCTTTAAGCTCAAACGGTTTGCTATCGAGGAGTTCAAAACCAGTATAACTACACCGGATAAAGTATAACCCTGCCGTTATTTTTTCAAATAAATAATTCCCTGAATGACTGGTAATAACGCCCCTCACCAAAGCAGAATCTCTTTGCTGCAACAGCAACACGGTGGCGCCGGCAACAGGCTCATTATTTTCATTGACCACCTTTCCGGAAATCCCAAACTGTGCGCTGCAATAGCCGAAATAAAAAAAACATGCAGCAGTTAAGAGCATACGTACAACGATTGCGCTTATGCGCATTTTGACAAATAGCATGGAAGATATTTAGTTAATGAGAAAATTAACAGATGAATAAGCCAGGCAGTAGCGTGGTTACAAGCAGATAAAGGGACTTATTTAAACGAGGAAAAAAAGCGTTATATTCCCAAAGATAGAAAAATATTCCAATTTATTGTCATTCGCCCTATATTCCGATTCGCTCGCTGCACAAAGGCTACCGAGTGTTGTGGAGTATAACAGGGTCTGCTTAATTGCCCTATACAACATCAAAGCGCTGTACAGGCTGGCTTTGTGACAAAAAAGAAGATTGGAAGTATAGCAGCGCCGCCCTTATCCATAGTTTGTGTCTCACGAAACATATTTTTATGCCCATAAAAAATTGGAAGTATAGCAGTGCGCGCGGCTTTTGTGGCATCAAAGGATTGGTTTCATTAAGTTATAGTTAGTATGCACTGGCACAAGCAGGCTACGCTAAGGCTAAGCCTTATACGCCATGGAACAGACATTCTTTATACTTGGACGAATAGGGAAGAGTTCCCGCCGCCACCGGGTTTTAAAAACGATACCCGGCCCCAATGCGGAAATTATCCCGTTTGCCATTATTGATATCAAAAAAAACGTCGTTAAAATTCTCCGTCACCCCAACTGAATATTTCACTTCTCCGAATAAATGATGGCTGAAATCATATTGAGCGCCTGCCTCTGCAGATATGCCCAGAAGTCTAGATGTACTTTCTTTCGACTTGTCAATCTTATCGGCTGCTACATCCAGTTTCGGCCCGGCAAAAATGGAAATTTGCCGGTTCAGCATTTGCCTGAAGTGAAAGGGTATCTCTACAAAATTCCAGTCATTTACCCAACTATAGGTAAACTCAGCGCTTAAAAATTTATTTTCACTAATCCCTCTTTCGCCAAATAATGAGCCGAAGACGGTGCTGCCAATAAAGCCTGTTTTAGCTCCATTTGTTTCGTACCCGTTTATTACAGTATGATTATATCCTCCTTTAATGCCAAAAATAAATTTGTTCTTTTCAGATTGAGCGTTTGACTGCAGGAACAATACCAGCAGCGTAATGGTTGCAAAAACTTTAGTCTCCATAGTGGCAAGTTAACCTGGTTGATAATTTGTCCTTACGGTAACCAATAAGGCTTTAGTAAAGATGATTGTGCAAGGCCATACCAAACTAAAAATAATGGTTTTATTTAGCTTATCCAAAACGTTTCGATGAGTATTTAATTTTAAAGTTTGCTGCGGGTATACGTATTAAATGGAGTTATTCGTTGTATAAATTATATAACGGTTAAACATATTCGAAATAATGGACTTACCTGGTTTGATTTATTGTCCGGAGTTAAAAAACTCAGGACAGCAGTACTTTTATAATTCAAACATTCTAGCGATAGCCGGGGGATTAAATATGTTTGAAAATAAGAAGACTCAATAATAGGGTTGGCGTTGCGATAGTCGGTCTATATAAATTATCTGTTATTTTTCTTATCCACTTCATTGCCGATAATATAGCCTCCGGCCGCTCCCGCAACACCACCTATTACCGCGCCTGTTCCTTTATGTTTACTAATTAAAGCCCCGCCCACAGCGCCTGCTGCCCCACCAATTACGGCACCTTTTGCCTTGGCGCTCCAGCCTTTCTTTTTTGTGGTTGTTGTGTTCGTATTTGCATTTGCGTTTGCATTCCCTTGGGGAGTTGGGCTATTATTTGAAGTTGCTGAAGCCTTTGAACTTTCAACGCGATTTTCGCTGCTTTTTGAAACGACTTTCGGTCTTTCTCCTCTTTGCAAACCAGCGCTTGTGTCACCCGATGAAGTTGCGCCAGTTCCGCTTGTAACCGGCAACATTACTTTGTCTGTTTTCAGGTCCGCGTCAGAATTGCTTTTACAAGCACCAAAAAGGGAAGCCATTGTCAAAACGATCAATAATTTTTTCATAATTTATTTTAAGTTGTTGCCATAAGATATTTATAGCAGGTTAGCAAACCTGAACTTGTTACTCTTCCAGGAATACTAAGCCAAAACGCATTTTGCAAGCTCATAGTATTCAACCACAAATAATAATTAATGATCAGGAAACACGCCGCATTTATTGCTCACACTTCCGAAAATTCATAACATTACTGTCCCGGCGGGGGTTTGATGTGGGCTTGCGAATGGATGGGAACGCCCACAGCGGCCAAAAATTATTCGTTTTATAAATTACATAACGGGTAAACATACCCGAAATAAAGGACTACCTGACTTAATTTTTTGTCTTGAGTTAAAAACATCAGCACAGCAGTACTTTTATAATTTAAACATACTACGGTTAGCCGGGGGATGTGGGCTTGCGAAGGGATGGGAACACTCACAGCAGCTAGTTAGACGGCGACGCCTACGGGTAGTTGATGTGGGCTTGAGAAAGAAAGGTAACACCCACATCGGTTCAAAATTAATAGCTTCGAATTTTAACCTTTTATCATTATCAGCATCATTTTAAATCTCTCATTTGCTTTAAGTGAATGAGGAGTGTTTGAAGGAAGAATAATGCTTTGCCCTGCATGCAGATTGTAAAGAGTTCCTCCGATAGTAATTTCAGCTTCGCCGTCCAGTAATTGAACCAGTGCTTCATGTGGTGTATTGTGTTCTGCTAATCCTTCCCCCTTGTCAAAGGCAAATAGAGTGATGTTGCCTGCTGGGCTCTTTAAAATGGTTTTGCTTACTACTGAACCGTCAGCGTATTCAATGCTTTCAACCGGCACAAATGTTTTTGATGTTTCAATTAAGTTGTTCATAAAATTTCAGTAATAAATTTTAATGTTGCTATTCTCTAAAGTAAGGAAAGTTTTACATATTCCCATTTCCTGGCACCCTTAAGGGTTGTTGGTGATTACTTTGCTGCAAAACCCCCAGCACAAACACCAAACAATGGCGGATTATTCATTTTATAATTTACATAACGGATAAACCTATTCGAAAGAAAAGTGAGAAAGAAGCACAAGCGAGACGCTTGCGCTATTGCAACCTTGCTAAGTGGTGGATTTGCAGGCCAGCATTGCGGCAAACCATTTTGTTGGCCGTATCTTTTATAATAAATATTCTAGTGTGCAGTTCAGTTCAATAGTCTTTGTGTCATTTTCAAATCCCAGTCTGGGTTCTGTCCCATAAATTTTTGCCTTAAATTCATAGACATCATCGAACCCGGAACCCGGCCCTGTTTCACTTTTTATTTTCTTAAATGAATCTGGTAATGCCCAGAATTTAAGAAATCGATGTTGTTTGGAATCCTTATTGTTAGTTTCCAAATAAATTGTCAATATTTTGATGTCAGGATAAAAAACAACTCCACACATGTCACCTGAGGTGAATGAATATTTTATACCGTCAATAGAGAAATCGGCATTTCCTAAATAGGAGCAACTTGGTAACTCAGCATGAAATAATGTCCTGCCTGATGCTGACTTACAATCGAGTATTGCATCTGGTTCGCCAAGTTTGAAGGATGTAAGATTTAGAAATATTAAACAAGCAAATATGATCTCTGGCATAATTGAATTTAAAAGTTACCGTCAACATTGTATTTATGTAATTACACACAACTCTCAATTTTACAATTCATCTATTTGCACTAATGCTCATTTTCGTTTTGTGTATCGCCGAGGTGCGTTGATGCAAATACCAAACTAAAGTAATTATTTTATCCAGCTCATCCAAAACGTTTCGATGAGTTATATAATTTTTAAAGCTTGCTGGGGGTACACGCATTAAAAGCAATTATTCGTTTTATAAATTATATAACGGATAAACTTATTCGAAATTGAAGTATTAAAAAAACACAAGCGGGACGCTCGCCCTATGGCAGCCTTGCGCTAATCGGGGGGACCGGGGTAGCGTCTATCTTATTTCTTGTCCTAATTGCCAATGCTAAAACAAAAATTACTTACTGTTTCAATATACTTTTCAGAATGGCTCATGTGCGGAACATGACCTGCTCCTTCAAAGGTTATTCGTTTTGCGTGGGGTATGACACTCATCAACTTATTAATAACAAGAGGAAAAAAAATTGGGCTTTCACTCCCTGAACTTAATAACGCAGGTTTCTTATAATTTGAAAGAGTGTTTATATCAATTTGTAAACTTTGAGGATCCTGCATTTCATCATACCAGGTAGGAGCATTATAAATAAAAGTTCTTTTCACTGCTTCAGGAAGTTTCTCCCATGCACCGGTGCCCATTGCAATTTTTTCCATGAATTCTTCAGTCGCTTTTTGTAAGTTGCCCTCTGCAAATAAATCCAGCACAACTTTTATTCTTCCGTCCACCAGTTGCAACGCTTCCCGGGCGTTCGGATTATCTTTCAGAATTCCAAACAACGGAGGTTCATGTATAACCATGCTCTTGAAAAGGTCTGGTCGTTTTGCTGCTGTTTTTAAAGCTATACCTGCACCATAAGAGTTACCTGCAATATGAGCAGGAGAAAGATTAAGGTAATTTATCAACTCAATCAAATCTTCAACGTCTTCCTCTACGCTGCCCTGGCCTGGCAGGCGTTCACTCTCACTGTGGCCTCTTCTGTCGTATGTAAGCACACGAAATGTTTTTGCGAATTCGCCAGCCACCATATCCCAGTTATGATGGTCGCCCCAGGAACCATGAACTAACACAAGAGGTTCGCCCTTGCTTCCTGTTAGTTCCCAAAAAATTTTTACTCCATTGATTTTATCTATTGGCATGGTTTATTTTTTTGGTTTAATATGCCTAAAGAAGTGTATGGATTAAAACTAATTTCCAGCAGTTAATGTAAGGTTTCGACCAAAGGATGATGCACAATGTTCAGGACACCGGTCAAGCAGGGTTATTCTGTATTCGTTAAGCCAGGTTAATCCCTGTTGTGCAAAGATATGACTCGTCCTGAAAAAAGTTTAGTGGTTACTAATAAAAATGTTGCTGTCGGTTTAAATTGTGTGTGGTGAGTTGGCAAATGAGCTCCTGGCTGTTGCCTGTAAATGCTGCTGCTTTTATATCTTTAGTGGAGCTTCGTCCCAGCCGGGTCTCCCGCGTGAGCCCGGCGTTTAAAAGTGATCAGGCAAATTACATACCCGTTAATATAGCGTCCGCCTTTTCTTAAAACATTAAACAATTATATACACAATCATAGGCGTTGCTAATTTAAAAAAAGATGCAACCAGCTAAAGCAGGTGATTGTGATAAAGTAAGTTCCATCTGTTGCCGATATTTGTTGCTTAACAGCCATGAAGCAATATGCAATAAAATGTTACGATAGCTATAGGCCCGCCGGGTTCCCTGCGGGAGACCCGGCTGCGGCCGAACCTTAATCATCGTCATCATCGTCATGATGATGGTGCCGGTTATAAGGATGGGGATCGTACAAGTTGCATTGGGCGTAGATGCTGTTAATTTCCCGGACTTTTTCGGCCTGCAGTTCCCCGATCTCATGCCTTTTTTGCCAGGGCGACATATCCCAGTCGTTGATTACCTCATGTATCCTGTAGTTATAGCTGTAATTGATCCTTTGTATCACTTCGTCACGCTGGCTAAACCAATACCTATTGTCGTGGTACACGAAATAATTATCACGATAGTCATGATGCCTGTGCTCACGGTAGTCACCATCATGGTTTCTATAAATGTTGTCATTGGATTGGTTCCAGTCACCATGATCATACTGCGCAAAAGCAGCAGAAAAAAACAGGGTGCAAAACAGGATTGTAAAAATTTTTTTCATAAAGTATATTTTATACCTGAGACTTAAAATAGGTGGGTGGGTTTGCCAACGTGATGTTAATACGTTTTTTCTCATATTGACGCAAGGTCCGCTTGTGCTAACTCTGTGCTGGGTGAAGAATATGCTTGCGCCAAAGCCCGGGGATTCACAAAATAAATATAACAAAAAAGTGTTTCGTGAGACACGAACCACGGAGCAGAGAAATGATGGTCATCAGGACTAACATGATTTTTTCGCCCATGAAAGGTATTCCACTTTCAAACCTGTTCCGCTCTGATAATAATCATCTAAATGTTTGTCTGTGGTCATATTCATTTACTATTATAGCAATTACATTACACCCGTAAGTAAATTTTCAAACTAATAAATTTTTTAGTGCCCCGGAAACAAGATTTTATATTTTAATAAAAATAAATTGTTAACCTACGAATGGTCGATATAAAAAAAATCTGCAACTCTATAATAAATTGTAAAGAAGAAAGGTCTCTTCTCTTTAATAAAAATGGATATTCAATTAAAGAGTGTAAAAAATGCGATCATAGATTTTTAGAACAGCATGACGATATAGAAAATCATCTTAATAAAGTATATTCTGATGAATATTTTTTTGAAGGAAAATCAGCAGGATATCCTAATTACCTGGATGAGAAAGAAATATTATTTAAGTATGGAATTAAATATGCTAAAATTATTTCTATATATGCTAAACCTGGAAAAGTTCTGGATACTGGATGTGCAGCCGGATTTATTTTAAAAGGTTTTGAAAAAAGCGGGTGGACAACTTATGGTCTCGAACCCAATGAAACAATGGCTAATTATGGAAGAGAAAAATTAAATCTTTCAATAAGTACTTCAAGCCTCGAAACTTTTCAAACTTCACAAACTTTTGACTTAATTACTATAATCGAGGTTATTGGTCACTTTTATGATGTAGACAAGGCAATGCAAAATGTCTGTAGATTATTAAACCCAAATGGTTTAGTATTAGTTGAATCATGGGATATGAAAAGCAGGATAGCAAGGATTTTTGGAAATAAATGGTCCGAGTATTCTCCTCCAAGCGTAGTTAATTGGTTTTCCGATGAAACATTAACTCAATTATTTAATTATTATGGGTTTGAAATAATTGGCAAAGGATTTCCCCCAAAAAGAATTAAGTTTAAACATTTTCTTTCTCTTATAGACGAAAAAACTCCCGATTTTAAATTCAAAAAGAAGGTAATAAATTCATTAATTAAGTTGGTTGGGGGAATTACACTTATCTATCCTCACCATGATTTGAAGTGGTATCTCTTCAGAAAAACAAGTTAACTATAGCTGATTTCTTTTTTCGCTTCTGTCGGTCTCTTATCCGTAGTTCGTGTCTCACGAAACACTTCTTATAAAATTTCAAATATATTTTTTAAAAAGCCGAACTCATCTATTCCGGTTTC
>NZ_VYQF01000011.1 GCF_008710285.1 Ginsengibacter hankyongi
TCCTTTTTATCGTTTAGCATCAACTTTATTACTGGCAGGTTGCTCTTCAGCAGAGCCTGATTCCTCTTCAAGTTGATAAGCAAAGTTCATTACTCAAATCAACAAAATCACCAACCATTTTTGTCCACATTGCCTTTGACATTGCAGTCCAAAGCGCTTTAAAACCATTTAAACTCGATTATTATTTACCCACCACCTTCATAATCCCTCTCATAAGAAGATAATGTCCCGGATAAGTGCATATGTAAGGATAGTCTCCGGGTTTTGAAGGTGCAGTGAAATAAATAGATTCCGATTTACCGGGTTGCAATAATAAAGTATGATACAATACTCTTGAAGTAGCTGGCACAAAACTCAGCCTTTGTCCCTTCAATCCCATTTCCAATGCCATTTTACCTACAATATCGGCTGAACCCGGCACGGTGATTACCACATTGTGCAGCATATCATCCGAGTTTCTGAAAATGAGTTTAATCTTTGCCCCGGCTTTCACGGTGACAGAGTTGATGTTGTATTTTAATCCCGGAACAGGATTTAGCGCAATAATTTGATCGGGCCCTTTTTTCCAATCTGACGGCTGTTTTGTAAGATGCTTAATTGTAACCGTTTTCTTTATTGACGATAGACTTTTTCCTTCATTGTTCAGCATAGCAGCATGATGCATCATTGCCATCCTATTTACTTTATTTTCACTGGTAATCGTAAGCTTGTCACCGTCGGGGAAATTATTAAGGGTATAATATCCAAAGTCATGCACCAAAGCGTAATTTTCTGTTGACCGTATACCTGAAGCTTTTATTTCATGAATGTAACCCAGCCTTAAGCTATCTACAACCAGCCTTACTTTCAAACCATCAGGCGATACAACAATTGCCTTTATAGGGCAATTGCCTTCGTTTATTACAGGGCTTCCATATTCGTGGCCATATTTATAAGTAAAGCTTGTGATCTCATAAGAGTGAACATCCGATGCCCTATTCCTGTCGACAGGCAGAGTAAATTCAATTTCAAAACCATCGGGCTTTGCTTGCACCGTTTTCATTTCAAAAGGAATTTTTCCATTCCAAACTAACTTTTGCAAGCCATAAAGTTCCCCACCGGTAGAGCCCCAGCCCCTGGCGGTCATACCAACAAACATACTTCCATCGGAACCCCAGTTTAGTCGTAAAACGCCGGAGCTAAAACCTTCACGGAAGGGAAAAGAAATTCCCTGGTAAACGCCTTTTATCTTTTCCAAATATACACGCATGATCTTACTTTGTCCCTGGTCGCCTACAAATAACTGTCCTTCGAAAGGCCCCATTTCCCCTTTATCTTCATAACTTAATATCCCGGAGGTTGAAACGCCGAGAATGGATTGAGGAAACCACACAGACGGACTTTTCAAACCGGGGACTCTTTTTGCTACATCATATTTTGGCTCACCATCATCGGGAATATCCTTAATGCGCAGTTTCACCGGAGAGCCGGGAAGCCCTGCCCATCGTAAGCTGGCTGGATTGCCCAGGAAATCACCTTCATTTATTTCAGTAATATGGCCCGAACCTACCCATTCACCCTGGTTCTCGGCATAAAAAATATCTCCTTTATTATTCAATGCAAATGCTGCCGGTGAACGCATACCAGCTGCAAAAGGTTTCATACGGCCATCCGGGGTTATCTTCAACATCCATCCATGCCATGGGGAGAGACTTTCCATCTTATTTGTCCATGCAAGGTTTAATGTAACGACCAAATTACCTTCTTTATCCAATATGGGACCAAAAGCATATTCATGATAGTTACCTGCTAAAGGCCATGAATAAATGGTTTTATATTCATCCGCTTCGCCATCGTGGTCCAGGTCACGCAATCTTGTAATTTCTGACCGTTGGGTGACGTATAGTTCGCCGTTGATGTAATTTATCCCAAGAGGTTCATGCAGGCCTTGTGCAAATAGCCGATAACGAGGTAAAGATCCATTCTTCATGTACGGATTAGAAATCATCCAAACCTCTCCCCGGCGGGTGCAAACAGCCAACTCATCATCAGGCATAAAAGTCATTCCTCCTACTTCAAGAAGAACACCTTCAGGGATGGGCACAGAATAAATTTTATAAAAATCTTCTTCCTTTTGGATTTTTGCTGTATCCGTATTTTCTTTTTGTGCAAATACTGTATTTAGTAAGAAACTAAAAATAATTTGCAAAAAGACAATTATGAAAATCCTGTTTCTTGTAAAAGACATAAACTAATTATATTAATTACCAAATAAATGAATACTCAACCGGTTGCTCCCCATTAATCTTCACGATAATCTCCTTCCCGTTAGGGGAATTTCGAATGATGGGGGCGTATTTATTATCAATACGGATATAAAACATTTTATCATTAACTGAATATAAATCTTCTCCAAGCCGGGTGATATCTTTTCCATTAATGATCCTGCAGTATACATTTTCCGGAGGATTAGTAATAGAAATTTTGCGTAAAATACCTTGTCCATTTGCCTCACAAACTATGCTGTCTTTTACGTCGATACCTTTAATAGTATAGAGAAATGTGGGATTTCTTTCCTTATTCAGCACATAACCATGATCTTGCAAATCATCGAAAGATACAGAATCGGGCCAGGGGGCATTTTCATCATGTAATATGGCAACTGCGGGTGCATCATTGAGGATAATGACACTTCCTAAAGGCGATGCAAGTTGTGACTCTCCTCTGCCTACCCACATGTCTGTAACGTCCAGAAATTGTCCTCTCCATATTTTAAAAATCGCTCCTTGTTTCAGGTCGTAAGCAAAATTCACTTGCGATGGGCTGCCAATTGAAATCATATGTGTAAGCTTTTTGTCTCCATACTTCATAAAACTTCGCAGCACATAATTTTTCGTTTGTGGATTTATATAAACCGGATTTTTTGGCCGCCGGTTGGTAGCATTATTATCACCTTCCACGTTGTCGTTAACAGAAGATAACTTGCGGTATTGTATATTTTTAAAAGCGACGGGTCCATGATCGCCCTGTAATACCACGGGGCCCGTAGCTTCTTCATCAGTAAACATACCTGAAGTGGTTGGGCCTGTAACGTTAGCCCCTTCCTGTATAAGAACTCCGTTTAAATAAACTTCTTCAAAACGTGCGTCTTTTATTTTATTTCCATTTTTATCAAACTGTGGTGCACGAAATTTTATATCCAAATGCTGCCATAACCCTGGCGCACGCGCAACATTCATCATTGGCGGAACTCCTTCAAAACTTCCACGCTGCTGATCCCTCCTTGGATAGATCGCCCCTTCATCATAAGCCGTAGGATTGATCTTTGTCCAGCTATCCAGTAATTGAATCTCGTACCGCCCCTGCAGATATACCCCCGAATTGGAATTTTTCGCCATCATAAAATCCAGTTTCAATTCAAGGTCTCCAAATTTTTCTTTGGTGTAAAGATGCATCTGGTTATTTTTAGCAAAGTCATCCACTACCACACCGGTGCCTTGTATCGATTGCAGGTCGTGTGTTTTTGTGTAATCAGCCACTGCATCCCCGGAAATAATCCAATTTTTAGGCGGATCAAGAAATGCATCAAGGTTATTCAATGAAACATTTTTGAAAGATTCCTGGCTTTGCCCGTAGACTTTACCGAGAAATAAAAAAATTGTCAACAAAAAGCATTTCTTAATTTTCAACTTGTACATATATATGTCTTTCCTTTATTTCGAAATTAGATAAGGGGCCGAGATGATATAGCAAAAGGCCTTTTAAAAAAATGTTTTTTAAATCGGGAATTTTAGCTGTAAGCATAAGTCCCACTATGTCTTTTCAATTGACCATTAATGCCAGCAAAATAGATTTCCGTGGTTCACTTTTCTTTTATAAATCGGAATTTTAAAAATGACCCTCATCTTCCATTCAAACAAATTTTCGCTTAAGTGCAAGAGGTATTTTTCATCCAATCGTTTATTTCATCTATATCCTGATGCCTTTTTTGGTGAACTTCTATTTTATTACGGACGGCTTTCACTCCTGTTGTTTTATGGGCTTATCAACTTATCAATTCTATAGTGACAAATGTATGCTAAGTTTCTCTGCCGGAATAGCAACCGATTACCAAATAATTAACAATAATTACCGGATAGGGAACTGCAAGAGAAGGATAAGTTTATTCACTTGTAAGGGCTGCAGCGTATGATTATTACGAACATTTTATGTCATGCAGATCAGGAAAATCCGCACTACATTATTAATTTATTTTTGAACAAACTTGCTTGATCGTTCCATTATTTTTTTAATACAAAAAATATATTGGTCAAGAAATAATACCGGCATATCTCATCATGGGACGTGCCAAAAGGATAAACTTATTTCAGCCATCGCACAGTATGTTGCTACCAAAAGTGAAATTTATTCCTGCATTAGTAGCGCAAAATGCAATGATTCAAAAAAAGGGACGTGGAATTCCTTGAAATTCTATTTCTGACCAATTACAATGGGAACAAATCCAATTTCAAGCCCTGGTGGAGGCTGAACGATCAATGCTGGATCTAACGAAACTAATTCCCCTTCTTTTGGCGGTGCCATATAATTTTTGTTGATTAGCCACTGGCGCTGTATTTTTTCTACAAAGGCCTGGAGTTTTTCTTTTTCTTCTTTACTCCAGTGAAATTGTTGCAATGATGGCTGATCGATAAAACGATACCAGCAATAAGTAACGGTTGAACCATCAGCTAAAACAACATTAATGGGTTTTGTTGCAGGCCCGGGATTTATCCACGATCCTGAATCAGGAGATGTATAAGGGGCGCCCCATTCAGCTAATTTGAATTCGCTTTTTTTCAATTCAGCTGGAACTATTGATGCTGAAACAGGCTCTCTTGGTCCATTACCTACCTGCATAAAATATTGAGGAAACTCCCCTTCTTTTGTTAGCGGATTATTTTTCCATTGCATCCCAAAAACGTTATCAGAAAATATTTTTGTCGTAAAAGTAGTTTCCATGCCGGATAACTTTATTCCCTTTTGATCAAACACCGGCATTTTGGTAGTTAGCACCGGTTCCCATGTTCCATTTTTATTAAAGGACCCACTGCATTCATTTTTATCATCTTTCCACCCTTTAAAAGAATTATAAAGCGCATCTTTTGAATAGTATTTTACGTCTCTTACCAGCACGCTTCTTCCCTGGTTATCTACGTGGAAAAATAGCTGGGGGATTTTATAAAATACCGTATCACCTGAGCGTTTTTCATCCATTCTGGGAACGGTATTGATCTCCATGGCACCACCGCCCATTACACCGGGCCTTGCATCGAGTCCGCGCCCGTAATCTGCATGATAGTCTTTTGAGATTTTACTCCAGGTTTCAGGTATATAATACGCCACCGGACCTTTGAAATTTGATGAATTTAAAAATAGCGTCCAGCTTTGATCTCCGGTGGGTGGAGGACCTGGTTTAGCGTCCATAAAACTTAAAGACATCCATGCATAACCTAAAAATTTACCATCGGGATTATTTATGAAAGTAAATCCATCCGGGGGAACAAGAATACGGTTGCTTAGCTGGGCTATTCCCATTTTATTATCTGGAAGCGCCGTGGCACTATAGAAAAATGACCATCCGGGAGACGCAATTTCGAGATCATAACAATTTGGTGTACCATTCATACTAAACTTAGGAGGTCCGTAACGAAATCTGTTTCCAGCCCAATAACCCAATCCTCCTTCAATAGTTTCAAATACACTTCCCCACGTGGGAGCTCGTTTTGGCCAATTATCCCGTGCAAGAGTTCCTACCGGGCAAAGTGGAAAATTGACATCATTGTTCTCCGGAATGACCCAGGTACCCGGTAATCCTATTTGAAAGTCTGCATACGGCTTATGCACCAGTGGCCAAACGGCAGAATAAAAGCTTATTCCTGCCCCGAAACCTGCCGGCGGTTTTGTCGAACTAAAACTGATGTAGCCATGTAATCCATCGGATCCCACCGTTATTTTATTTTCATTGTTCTGGCCAAGCCCTGGCAAACAATTCAAACTCAGAAACACACTTATTATAAATGCTAATTTTTTCATGATACAATTAATTAGAATAATTTAATTAGATTCCGGATGCATTGTGCATGTTCTTTTTGGTTTTTTACCGAATAGTTTTTCCATTCTTAAAATAAGATTCCGGGGGGCCAAGGTATGAATCCTTAACGCCACCTGTATTTATTACAAGTTTATCAATCACAATTCCAGGATCAACCATCCATATCTTAAGAGTATGTTGACCTTCCACTTTAATCAAATCTTTAGCAGTCATTGTCATGAGGTTAGCAATCACATCCCGGTTTCCTTTTTGATTTGTAATGATCTTGGGAGGGTCATCATCAAAAGCAACTCCGATTCTGCTGCCGTAATTTGAATTTATGGGAAACGATGGTGTACAATAGAATGTCGATGTGACAGAATCAGTTGAAAAAAAATAAATTTTGTATTCAAGGACGGGAGATTTCTCAAGAATATCAGCTGTATTTGCGTTGCAGGGCACGGTGGAGGGCAGAACCGTAACTGACTTCCCATTTCTTCCCAAACCATTGATTACACTCCACCGCGCCCCGTTTTTATCTATTTTTTTGGTATAATGTTCGGCTTCTATAGACACATAACCATTACTTTCAATATGGCCATTTACTTTGGACCGAATAGGGGACTGAGGATTAAAAACAGAAACATCCACCGCAAATTCATTACCTGGCCCGGTTATTTTAATGAATCCTTTTATATTCCTGCCTTTTGGCACTTTATCCCAGTTAATCGTTACCCAAATCCTTTTTTCGTGATCAAAGTTCCCGGCCTTTGAACTAAGAATGATCCAATTATCTGATACGGTACTTTGCCACTTTATTTTTCCTGTGCCCGAATTATACAAGTCAATAAATCGTTTATCCCGGTTATATTCGCTAAAACCTGGCAATTCTTTTGCATTTCCACCTTCTGTAGCAAGGTTCAGTGTGGCAGGGCCTGACCCGGAAAAATCACTAAGTGGCGGCATATCCCATTGATGCCATTGAGCACCCCAAGGACCCGGTAGAGAAGCCATATAATTCCATTTACTTCCAACCGTTAAAAGTTCTTTGTTGTAATGGTCTATTACTTCATGAATTTGCCGATCCGCTTGTTTTGCCAATAAGGCATAGGTGTCAGCACAAGACCTTTTTTGTTCACCATAAGTGTGACTCTTCTGTGCATAAATATCCTTTATATTTTGGAGAGCTGTACATTTAACATCATAAAGCACCATCTCGTAAAAAGCGTCTTTTTTATCCACGGGGAGTGATTCATAAACTTCATCAACTTCCTTCATTAATTTTCCGTATTCATCAACTCTTCGCTGCGCTTCGTCATTATAGTTTTGAATACTGAACCACTCCCAGCTTTTGACACCCTTTGCAAACATTACCATGTGCTCTGGTCTGCGGGCATAGGCAAGATTATAGTGTTCTTCCATGATATCCGCGATTCGTGGAGCATATTTCGCCCCAAAGTCCCGGGTTGCCCAATCTATTAGGAATCCTCTCGGATCGCTCTTGCTGAAGTCCGAAACGTTCCATGCCATCTGCATGAAAAATTCAATTCCAATTTCGTAGGGCTTAATATCTCCGACATTCACAATCCACAGTTTCCTTGCATTATAATCATAAGCCTTTTTCATTTCCGACCAGGTTAAGCCAAGCGAAGTTGTATAGAGCCAGGGGTATGCTGTGGTTGCTCCATTAAGCCACTGGAAATGATAATAAATACCAGATCCACCTGATCTTTGTTGCTCTTTTTTATCTGGTAGCTGCCGGATATTTCCAAAATTATCATCAGGCCAGCAGATAGTGACATCGTCCGGTACTTTCAATCCTTTATTATATAAGTTCAGGACTTCGGTATAGGGGATCAGGATTTGCGGTACCTTAGTGACATCGTTATTTACCCATTTTCTTAAAATATTTCTTTGATCTGAAATAACCTGTTCCAGTACCGGTACTGTTACCTCTTTTCCAGGTTCGTCATCCTGCCCCCTCTTTCCCAGTGTATAAATGTTTTCATATTTCCCGTTTTCTTTTACCCTTTCTTCCCAGTATTTATAAATATGCTCCCTGTTGGTCACATAATTAAAAGGCTCTCCCGGGTAGGCAGAATCCCATTCGGCACCTCTCATATTATTCCGTAGCATCGGTTCAATGTGCGATGAACCCATTACAATGGCAAATGAATCAGCAACTATTTTATTTTCAATGAAACTGTTAAACGGTCTTGTGTCCTGTTGCATTGCAGGCCAGAGATAATTTGCCTTCAGTCGCAATAAAAGTTCAAAGATCTTTCTGTAAGTTGTTGGACCAAGCCCGGTGCTATCCTTTTGTGCCAGAGTTTTTTCCGACCAGGGCCTGATTCCCCATATTTCATCATTAATAAATATCCCCCTGTATTTTACGGAAGGTGAATTCATGATATACATTCCTGGTTTTATCATTAACTCTCTGTGCCTTTTAACCGGTACATCTGCAAAATAATACCATGGTGAAACGCCCATCTGTTTTGAAATTTCTAATAATCCATAAGCCGTCCCTCTTCTGTCGCTGCCTGCAATTACGAGGGCCTTGTCGATACCTTTAAACGGCTTATCAACAACCTGGATCAGGCAGCTCTCCCATTTGTTATTTACTTCAGTAACATCAATTTTATGGCTTGCTATCAACTCCTTAATAAACCGGTTTTTTTGAATGCTGCCTGCAATTACAATATTTTTTGAAACTTCATTGAGACTGTTTCTGAAAGTCGGCCTGAAACCAGTTACCCGATTTACATCATCAGAAAATAACCCGGCAACAAGTAAGACCGTTTTGTCATCTCCAGGATCAACCAGTATGTTCGCAACAATTCCTTTCTTAAAGAGCGGAAAGTCTCTAGCCGTACCTTTCACTTCCACAAGATTATTAATAGAATGCACCGACTGTCCCATCAAACAGTCAACACATATTAAAAATATCAGGGGTAATAATAACTTCTTCATCGATTTCTCTATTTTCTGCGGTATTTGGATCATATTCGATTACCTGTTAACTAAATTAAATTTGAATTTAAGGTATTCAAGCTGGCAAGAAGACATACAATCCCATTAATAGATAAAATAAATTTAAAAAATGATAAATTTTGATCATTTTCAGCTGATATCTGACATATTTTTAGATAATATTCACTAATTGCTTTTTTGGTTTAATCATAAATGGTATATGTTTCTCTATTAATATTTAAAAATTATTTAGTGCCTCAAATTCGTAAACACTTTCAATTATAGAATTTTATCTTGATTACTATTATTTTGATATTACTTATCGCTCTTGCAATCTGGTTCACCATAATATTGACCCGGGATTTTGTAAGACATAGAGAAAACCTTGAGAAATCAAGCTGGTTAAAAACTTCAATCATAGGTTTTGTAGTTGATTTTTTTGATGCTCTCGGTATTGGCGCTTTCGCCCCTCAAATTGCCTTATTAAAATTTACGAAGCAAACTGAAGACAGAGTTATGCCAGGAACGCTAAATGTTTCTAACACGATTCCGGCATTAGTTGAGGCGATCATATTCATCAAAATAATTGAAGTTGACCCGCTCACATTGATCTTAATGTTATTATCAGCAACGATTGGTGGCGTTTTTGGTGCCGGTATCGTTTCAAAGCTTCCAGTTAGGAAAGTTAGGATCACCATTGGAATTGCACTTTTGATAGCGGCTTTTTTCATGTTAGCAAACAGGCTGGGATGGATACAGGGTAGCGGTGATGAAATTGGTTTGACAGGGTGGAAATTGCTTATCGCGTTAATAGTGAATTGTATTCTGGGGGCTATGAATACTGCTGGTATTGGATTGTTTGCTCCATGCATGGCCCTGGTATTTGCGCTCGGAATGTCGCCGAAGGTTGCTTTTCCGATTATGATGGGGTCCTGCGCTTTTCTTATGCCGCCTGCATCGGCCAGATTTATAAAGGAAGGAGCTTACAACAGGAAAGCGTCTTTCAGTATGGCTTTTGCCGGTACCGTCGCCGTGCTGATTGCGGTATTTATTGTTAAGTCGTTGCCTTTGGATATTCTAAAATGGGTTGTCTTTGGAGTTATTGTCTTCACTTCGATGATGATGCTGCGGGCTGCCTTCAAGTGGGAAAAATTTAATATCAATGGTTGAAAAATTCTAATATGAATAATAACTGCGGAAGAAGATTATTTATAAAAAAATCAGCGGCTATTACTGCAGGTGCATTCCTAATTCCTGAATCTTCGGTATTGACCGGTTCCGACAAAAATATACCATCAAGGTCCGCTAATTTACCCGGGTATACTGATATTAAAATAAATGTTGACTGGCAAAGGATGATGAAAGATCATGACCTTTTATGGAAGAAACTACCAGGAGATATGACTGAGGCACCTCATTTTGGAAATGGAATTATTGGATCTATGACATGGGTAGAAAATAATTGCCTGCGCCTCCAGGTTTTCAGGTCAGATGTGCATGACCATAATGATTACCATTATGGGTGGACAGCGTATAGCCGTCCCCGTTACCAGATTGGGTATTTTTCGATTCAACCCAAAGGAATAATAATCGATTGTGATCTCAGGCAGGACATATACAATGCCGAACTTAAAGGAAAAATAAACACCAGTATCGGAAGCCTTAACATTCGACATTTGACTCACAGGCACGACGATGTAATTTTTACAGAAATTGAAGTATCAGGAAAGGAAGAGTTATCCGGATGGGAATGGCATCCATTTGAAGCCAAAACTTCAAGAGGTGGTGATGCTGATGAAAAAAGATATGGGCAATCCTATGCGCCATACAAAAAGTACGAAAATCCTGAACACAGAGTTGAAAACCATGATGATATTTGTGTGGGAGTGCAGGATTTATCATCAGGTGGTAATTATGCTACTGCATGGAAAGAGAAAAAAGTGAAGACCAATAAAAAGACTTTGCTGGTGAGCATCGAAAACAGTTATCCCGACAAAGTATCGGCCAATCGGGCAATAAGTAATATTAAACGGGCCAGTAAAAAAACTGATAATGATATTGATAAATGGATTGTCAATCATCGTACGTGGTGGCATAATTATTACAGGGAAAGTTTTGTTTCATTTCCTGATAGTATAGGACAGACATTTTATTGGAATAATATTTATCGATTGGCTTGTTGTACTCGTCCTGATGCCCAATATATCGATACAGCCGGATTATGGAATTCGGGGGGACCCTGGCCTTACAGTACTCATGACTTTAATACCCAGACAGCTCATTTCCCGGTTTACACTGCTAACAGACTCCACTTGGGAGAGGCACTGGTAGCATCGCTACACCGAAACTACAGTAACCTTGTTGAAAACGTTGTTCCGAATGAGTGGCAGTCTGATTCCGCATTACTTCCGCTGGCGACAGCTTTTGATCTTAAAGGGAAAAGGGATGGTGATGGAAGATACAGGGAAATGGTTGGTTGTCTGCCCTGGCTGCTAAATAACTGCTGGCTTCATTACCGCTATACTATGGATAATGACATGCTAACGATTAAGTTGTTTCCTTTGCTGCGCCGAAGTATCAATATGTATCGACACCTGTTATATATCGGTGATGACGGCAAATTACATCTCCCCCCTACATTTTCACCTGAGTCGGGTAATTTTAGTGACTGCAATTTCGATCTAGCTTTGTTGAGATGGGGATGCAAAAGGCTGATTGAAATTTGCGGAATATTAAAGATCGATGATCCTCTTATTACGGAATGGAAAAATATTCTTAAGCTATTAATCGATTATTCTGTGGATGAAAGAGGATATATGCTGGGACGTGATAATACAGCTCCTCTTGAATACCGGCATATGTCCCACCTTATGATGATCTATCCGCTTTATCTTGAAAATATTGATAACAATACTGACAAAGGCTTAATAGAGAAGTCTGTAAGAAACTTTAAATCCTCCAGCATGCCAAAGATGGCAGCATCACAATCGTCACCGGCTGCCGCCGCATTAGGACTTGCGGATCTGGCCCTCAAGCGGATGAATGATATCCTGTACACTGAAACGGAGGATGAAAAACTGGGTAAAAACGGAATATACTACCTGGCCACTCCCTGCATTGAGACTTCATTAAGTTACAATACATGTGTTCAGGATATGTTGTTGCAAAGCTGGGGGAATAAAATAAGGATTTTTCCGGCATTGCCCGACGAATGGAAAGATGTTGCGTTCCATAATTTCAGAACTGAAGGAGCATTTTTGATAAGTGCCTGCCGAAAGAACGGGATCACAAAATTCGTAAAAATAAAAAGCCTGGCAGGAGAACCATGTAAAATCTGTCCTTCAATTGCTGGTATCCCGGGTATCAGCAGTCAGAATAGAAATGAATTAACGGAATTAGGTAAGGGTTTTTATGCGATTGATCTCAGGAAAGGCGAAGAGGCCATTCTTTACCCCGGCAATAGAATGCCTGATATCATCATTGAGCCTCAACCTCTGGATAAAGGTAAAATAAATTATTTTGGTTTAAAATAGCTTTTCAATTAGGCAAAAAAAGTCAAAATCATTTATCTGAAAAAGTTTCCAGTTCATATTTTGCAATTGAAGACTTACAAATATGGCCGGACAGTGTATAGCCGTTTGCGTCACTAGATTGGATATTATTGATTCAGCCTAAGGGACTAATAATCGATGTGGATCTCAGGCAGAATAATAAGTAACCGTTTTTACAAAATTTCTTTAAAAAAATTTACTCTTTTAACTTGATACTTTAAATAACTCAAACTTAAGATTCAAACTCTTTACTAAATAATATACACATGAAAAAACTATTGATTCTTATAATAACCGCATTAAATGTAATGGTACTCCCTGCCCAGGTGAAACCCAACCATATATTTGCAGATAACATGGTTTTACAACGCGACAAACCAATAAAAATATGGGGTTGGGCCTCCCCCGGAGAAAAAGTTCAGGTTATATTTGGCCCCCAGGTAAGAAATACGGAAACTAATAAAAAGGGAGAGTGGTTTTTATACCTTGACCCTTTAAAGGCAAACAACCAACCCAAAGATCTTATTATTAAGGGGAAGAAGAACCGTATTGTTTTTACCAATATACTGGTAGGTGATGTTTGGGTATTGGGAGGACAAAGCAATATGGAGTTTGATCTGGACAGAATCTACAATGGGGACCTGGAAGTAGCATCCGCCCATTTTAATAATATACGTCTTATGACCATTCCTAAGGCAGCCAGTCAAAAACCTCAACAGGATTTTGAGCGGATTAACGAGTATGATGGATGGTTAGATCGTTATGATAAAAAGGGATATTGGTTTGTTTGTTCACCTGAAACCGTAAAAACCTTTTCGGCTATGGGTTATATTTTTGGAAGAAGAATCTATATGGCTTCTCAAATTCCCATTGGTCTTATCGACGTATCAGTCGGAGGAACTACGCTCGAAGCCTGGCTTTCTTCAGAAATATTGAATGAAATACCGGGGGATAACAAGCTAATTGCCGAATGGAATAAAAAGGTTGAATCATTTGACCCAAAGGAAAATCTGAGATCGAAGATTGCTAACTGGGAAAGGCGTTCTGAGATCAGAAAAAAGCAGGGCTTGGAACCCGTTCCAAAACCAACCGAGCCAGACCAGAACCCTGCCCTTGACAGAAATTATCCCGGCTCTTCCTATAATGGTATGGTAGCAGCAATAGCCGGTCTGTCCATCAAGGGCATTATATTTAACCAGGGATATAATAATGCGCTGTCAGGAGATTCCAGGCCACAGCTTTATGCAAAAAATTTTATCGCTCTTATACAAGACTGGAGAAAAGCTTTTAATGATGAAAATTTGCCTTTTGGAATAATCGAATTAAGTGCAGGTGGTACCCCTCAGACCCTTGATAATTATGAAACGCAAATGTTTGATCCTGCCTCTTATATTCGAGAAGGGCAATTCAACGCATATAAACATTCAAAAAATACAGGCCTTGTTGCCATTTACGATCAACAGGAAAATTGGTATCACCCCAGAAAAAAGATTGAGGCCGGAGAAAGAATGGCACGTTGGGCTTTACAAACGCAGTATAACTTAGAAATGGGTTGGGAACCTGCAGAATGTATTGCCAAAGATAGAATATCAGGCAGAATAATACTAACCTTCAATAAAGAGATCAAGACTTCGGATGATAGACCATTTGAAGGTTTTGCGATAGCGGGGAAAGATGGTCATTTCTTCCCTGCACAGGCAAAATATTTTATCAAGGAAAAGGATAAAGCAGGAAATGATATACAAGATAAAACGAAGCTTGTAATATGGAATGAATTGGTGCAGGAGCCGGAAGAAGTAAGGTATGCCTGGGCCAGAAACCCTATTGGAAATGCAGTTAATGAATCTTTTAGAGAAAGAATAATCCCTTTGCCCTCATTCCGCACCGATTCCTGGGATTATCCTGAAGCTCCGTTTGGACAAGATGAATTGGAAACTTACAGAAAAAAGACAGATTCCCTGCACAATCAGGCAGTGGAATGGCTTAAACTTAGAAAAATACTGGAGAAAGATATGAAATAGAATATTTATCATAGCTTATCAGAAAAAATAAAAATGATTTTATCATAGTTTTCTTCGGTATCAAAAATAAAGTATGTCGTTATTGTCTTCAGTAAAATATCCGCATACTTTTGAAGCTATTCCATATGCTCTTTAGAGCATGCCTTATCATTGATGTTTTTGATGTCTAGTATATAACTGCGAGTAAATTGATTTTCGCTTATTATTTCTACAAAATCTTTATGTTTTAACCCTGAATGAATCATTAAGGGACTGTTTAGGGTAAATTTTGTAAACAAGTGGATAATCTGTTTTTATCCAACGAACAAAACTCACCGTAAATTTATCCCAACTAAATATACAGTCTTATGAGAAAACTTAACTTATTACAGTTTACTACCGTAATCCTTGCATTTCTCTTATTTTCTTTCGGGGCCAACGCACAACAAAGGGTAATAACCGGGGTTGTATTGAATGCTGACGGGAATGGTATTCCTTCTGCTACGGTTCAAATAAAAGAAACAAAGGAAACAGCCATCACAAACGAAGATGGAAGATTTTCAATAAAAGCTGCCAACGGCCAGCAGTTAGAAATTAGTTCGGTAGGGTATGTAAATAATTCTATTGTTGTCGGAAAGGGAAGTAATTTACGGATTCGTCTCGAAGCCTCCGGAAAAGAATTGGGGGAAGTAGTGGTAACTGCATTAGGAATATCCAAGCAAAAGAGATCGCTGGGGTATGCTGTTCAGACCGTGGACAATAAGCAATTATCTGAAGTAAAACCTGAAAATATTGTAAATGCACTCTCAGGTAAGGTTGCCGGTGTGCAAGTAACGAATGCTACCGGCGCCGTAGGTGGTTCTGCCCGTATTGTGATCAGGGGAGAAAGTTCTTTTACAAATAGTCAACCCCTGTGGGTAGTAGACGGAACCCCCTTTATTAATTTTGAATCGAATAAGGACCCTTATGATGGGGCAGACTTTGGTAATGGTGCTTTGGATATTGACCCCAGCAACGTTGAATCAATCACTGTTTTGAAAGGTGCAAATGCTGCGGCGCTTTACGGATCAAGAGGTGCGAATGGTGTCATTGTCGTGACCACAAAAAGAGGATCAAAAACAAAAGGTTTTGGTGTTGAGGTTTCTTCTGCGGTGACTGCCGATGTAGACCCTTATCTTCCTTACTATCAAAATAAGTATGGCGGAGGTAACAATGGAGAAGAATGGTATTGGAATGATTACAATAAAAGAAACGGTACAAATTTAACCTACCAGGAATATGCCCAGAAGTTCGGATACAGTTATGTTGATGGAAAAAACGGCGTAAATGATGGTACTCCATCAAGCTGGGGTCCGCGATTGGATATTGGCCTTATGCTTCCCCAATTTACCAGTCCGCGTGATGCAAACGGTAACATTATTCCTACACCATGGATTTCTCACCCGAATAATGTGAGAGATTTTTATGAAACCGGCATCACGGCTGATAATTCTATTGCATTATCAAAATCAGGAGACCTGGGTTCCATGAGAGCATATTTTAATGATAACAGGGAAAAAGGAACCTTGCCCAATACTGATTATCGCAAGAATACATTCGGTTTCAGCAATGATTTAAAATTAAATGATCGGTTAAAGTTTAGTTCTAACTTAAGTTATATAGTCAATAGGAGCGATAATATGCCGTCACAGGGTTATTATGGTGATGCACCAAACAGTCCCCAATCAGGCGTAACGTTCATGCCGCGCCAGGTTGATATTGTACCTTTAAAAAAATACTGGAATACTATTATGCCATCCGGGATGCCTTATAATTTTGGAACTGGTGAAACACCCAATCCTTACCTGCAGGCGCATAACACCAATAGCCAGGATAGAAACCGAATCTTCGGAAATGTATCCCTGGATCTGAAATTAACAGATTGGTTAACACTGAGAGGACGTGCAGGAACAGATTATTATGATCAGAACCAGAAAAGTATTTCCAAGTCACTTACATTCAGGGCAACTGATGGTTCCGGAATAAATGGCACATTTTCTGAGTCGAATATCATGCAGTCAGAGACAAACTATGATTTGCTGGCCGTATTCAACAAAAAATTGGGAAGCAAATTCACGCTTGATGGAACAGTTGGTGGTAACGTGATGGATGCCAAGGTTGTCAGGAAAACTATAGGAGCAAATGACCTCGTAGTACCCGACCTGTTTACCATTGCTAATGCAAAAGGAGTGCAGTCAGTTAGTGAGTACAATAGCAAGAAGGAGACACAAAGTGTGTTTGGTTCTTTTAATCTTTCTTATAAGGATTACCTGTTCCTGGGTGTTACCGGCCGTAACGACTGGAGCTCAACACTTCCGTCGAATTCATGGTCCTATTTTTATCCCTCCTTCAGTTTGAGTTTTGTATTTACAGATGCATTTCATATCTCTTCGGACATATTATCTTATGGCAAGGTGCGTGGAAGCTGGGCAAACGTAGGTAGGGATACTGGTCCTTTTATGCTGCAGCCAACCTATCAGCCATACGGAGGCGGACTGTGGAACGGGAATGGCCTATATACGCTGCCGGGTACATTACCTAACCAGAAGCTGAAACCTGAAGCTAACAAATCAGTTGAGTTCGGTGGTAATTTCAAATTCTTTAAGAACAGGATTGGAATTGATGTTTCATACTATGATGCAAAAAACCAGGACCAGATTCTCAATGTTGCCGTTCCAAATTCATCCGGTTATAATGCTGTAACGGTAAATGCAGGAGAAATTGAAAATAAAGGTATTGAGGTTATACTGAATACAATACCCATAGAAACCCGTAATTTCAGATGGAATCTGGATATCAACTATGCGAAAAACAAAAACCGCGTGAACTCACTCTATAAAGACCTTGAAACATACCAGATATCGTCAATGTGGGCATCTTCAATTCAAGCCCGCCCGGGTGAGTCATTTGGTACTATTATTGGTAATGCATATTTAAAAGATGCTGCCGGAAATATTTTGGTTAACGATAAAGGTAGAATACTCAAAGCTCAGAATCAGGAGATTGGTAATATTACTCCCAAGTGGTTAGGTGGCATGACCAATACATTTACCTATAAGAATTTTTCTTTACGCGTTCTGCTTGATACCAGGATTGGTGGCGACTTTGTTGCAGGTACCATTCGCTGGGGAGGTTCCGGCGGAGCACTTAAGTTTACTGCTGACGGCAATCTCAGGGAAGTAGGAACTGTTTGGAATGCTCTTAGAAAAAGCGACGGAAAGCCAAACACTCAGAATATAAGTGGTCACGCCTGGGTAAGTGATTTTGCCACGACAACGCAAAACTGGGTGGTGGACGGCTCATATGTAAAATTACGCGAAGTGAGTTTTGGATATACCTTACCAGTAAGCAAGATGGGTAATTTTGGAAATTATGTGCATAGTGTAAGAATAGCCTTAATCGGTAGAAATCTTGCGATTCTTCACCACAGCAAACAAAATATTTATGGAATTGATCCGGAAGTATCATCCGGGAATAGCCTTGTCGGGCTCGGCTATGAGCAAATGACAGTACCTGTGTGCAGGAATATTGGAGCAAGAGTTACTTTCTCATTTTAATTTATGGATAGCTATTATCAACACAGAAAATATTTAAAATTTAAACAAATGAAAAAAAAATATATATACCTACTACCTGTTGTCTCACTTGTCTTTTTGGTGAGTGCATGTACCAAAAAATTCCCGGAGATCAACACGGACCCCAACCTTCCGACGGAAGTTCCTCTTGCGAACCACCTGGCGGGAGCCATGATCAGTTTCGATCAGGGTTTTATGGCGCCTTCTAACACTAATATTGACCTTAGTACAAATTATGTAGGTGAACGAAATTCTGCCTACCCTGCAGATCTTTCCAGTACCTATCAGAATTGGACAAGCGAGGACTGGGGGGGGTATTATAGCACTCTGAATGATATGAACGACATCATTGCCAAAGCTAAAGAAGCCAATGCTTACAATATGCTGGCTGCTGCGCTTACTTTCAGGGCCGAAATTACGCAGATTGCCACAGACGAGTGGGGTGACATGCCCTATTCCGAAGCAGCGAAAGCTTCAAACGGCGTATTGCGTCCTAAATATGATGATCAGAAATCGATATATGATTCAATCATCAATGACTTAAAAACAGCCGCAGATATATTTAAAGCAGGACACACTGACCAGATTGGTACCGTGGAGCCCTTCTACAGCGGAGATGTACATAAATGGCAAAAACTATGTAATTCTTTACGTATGCGGGTAGCTACACGTATTTCATTTGTGGATGCAGCTAAAGCCCAATCAATTATTGCAGAAGTGCTGGGTAATCCCTCTGATTATCCCATCTCTCAGACTATTGATGACAGGGCTGAGATCACTTACGCCGGCGACAATACCTGGCAAATTGGCTTCTGGTATTGGGCCAACCTGCTTGAGTTCGAATGTGCCGGACAACGTATTGTGGATATATTGAAAGCTTACGATGATCCACGTCTTATGAGACTTGTTGCACCTGCAGTTTCTGATGGTCAATACAGGGGTACTTCAAGAATTGGCCGTAGTTCAAATTTTAAAGTTAACGATATCTCCTATTTCAACAAGAACTATTATGTTGTCAATGGCACCACAGGCCCTAATATTCACTACAGGCACTCAGAAGTGTTGTTTGACGAAGCAGAAATTTATTTAAGGGGATTATATCCTGGCGGAGATGCTGCTGCGCAACAGGCCTATGAAGCGGGGATTTACGCATCGATGAAAGAGTTGTCCATTATGGCTGATGGATCTCCAAAAATACCGGATGATTCAATTGCTTTATATATTGCAAGTGATTCAATAAAATGGAGTGGAACCACCCAGGAAAAACTGTGGAAGATATGGAATCAGAAGTATATTGCCCATTGCTTCATGCTGAATGAGTCATGGGCTGAAATGAGAAGGACAGATGTTCCACTGTGTTTACCTGCAATAGGTTCTTACTATCCGAGCCATAACAGGGGACCTTTCCGTGTTCCATATCCTGCTAATGAACAACTGATGAATTCTGTGAATTCTAAACAGTATTTTGCCGCACAAATAGCAGGAGACTACCTTTGGGGAGGCCAACTGTGGTGGGATAAAAGAACAGGCGTGCATTAAACTACTGGTCGCAAAAAATGAACATCCATATTTATTAATAAAACTTCGCGAAATTCTTAGACACTACAAAAGATGAATTATACAAAAGTGTATTGGATCTATACAAACTAAACGATTCAATAGAAAACATCTATTGTACCGAACCCAAAAATTGTTTGAATTGTAAGATTAATTTATTGGGTAAAACAGGCAAGCTGTAGTGAAGTGAAAGGAAGCGGCGCAAAGCTGTTTTGCTGGTTTTGTTTGTTGAGGTAAAAGACTTCGTAAACTACTTGCCAATACCGGAAAACAATATTGCAGACTTAAACAAAATCTTTATGAAAACCAGGCACCGCTGCATTTTTACTATCATTGTAATCTTCGCTTGCGTTGGGATATGTGTGGCTTTTAAAGAAAAAAATAAAAGTGTTAAAAGGGCCCCCGACAAGCGGCCTAACATTCTTTTTGTGATCTCGGATGATCAGTCATATCCTTATGCGTCAATATATGGGACAACCGGGGTAAAAACGCCGGCTTTTGATGAGGTAGCCAGGTCAGGAGTGCTATTTAACAATGCGTTTGTTGCGGCGCCTCAGTGTAGTCCTTCGAGGGCTGCGATCTTAACGGGGAGGAATATCTGGCAACTGGAAGAAGCGGGTACACACAGCAGCTATTTCCCCAAAAAATTCCAGGTGTTTACGAATGTATTGGAAAACTCGGGCTATTGGATCGGCTATACCGGCAAACCCTGGGCGCCGGGTAACTGGAAAAATGCAGGCTGGACACGTAATCCTGTTGGTCCTGAATTCGACGATAAAACATTACAACCTCCTACGAAGGACATTGCCAATTTAGATTACTTTGAAAACTTTGTTGATTTCTACAATCAGAAAAAAGATCATGAACCTTTCTTTTTTTGGTATGGAGGGTACGAACCGCATAGAACTTATGCGGAAGGTTCCGGCAAAAATGCTGGTAAAAATATCATGAAAAGTTTCGTTCCGAAATTTCTTCCATCAGACACCGTCGTGAAAAGCGATATAGCAGATTATGACCTTGAGATTGAATGGTTTGATCAACAGCTAGGTAAAATGATCAATTTCCTGCGCCAGAAAGGGGAACTTGAAAATACCATAATCGTGGTCACATCAGATAACGGAATGCCTTTTCCGTCGGCAAAAGCCAACCTCATGGAATATGGGACACACGTGCCATTAGCAATAAGCTGGCCCGCAAAAGTAAAAGCCGGAAGAATTTGTAACGACCTGATAAGCCTTATTGATCTGGCGCCGACTTTTTTACAAGTAGCTGGAACTGACACTATGCACGGTATCACCGGCAAAAGCCTGACCAGCCTTCTTTTAAATAATAATAATAACAGACCGCACCGGACCTATGTATTAACCGGACGAGAAAGACATACTCATGCGAGGCCGGATGACCTTGGTTATCCATCGCGAGCCATAAGGACAAAAGACTTTTTATATATTATGAATATTAAGCCTGATCTATGGCCCGCAGGTAACCCGCCACCTGATAATGCGATGAGTGCAGATGGTACGATAAAAAGCAAGGAAAATAAATCTATTGGCATTGGTTACAAGGATATTGACGATCCAAGCCCTACGAAGAAATTTATGATAAAATATAAAGATGAGTTTCCCGCGCTGTTTGAGGAAGGGTTTGAGAAACGCCCTGCCGATCAGCTATTTGATATAAAAAGGGATCCCTGGTGCACTAAGAACCTTGCTGATAAGCCGGAATATGTTGTCATAAAAAATGCCTTAAAAGATCAATTAAAAAAGTTATTGACACAGCAGGGTGACCCCCGCATGCTTGGATATGGTGATATTTTTGACAGTTATCCTCGTTTTGGTTTAATGCGTAACTGGCCGGGATTTAAGGAGAAAGGGGAATATAACCCGGCATATGAGCCTAAAGGGATGCAAGAAATAAAATAAAAAAGTTTTAATTTTTTTTATTATTAACAATTTTGTTTGATCATCCGGCAATATTCATGCTCCCGGATTGCCTTCACAATTTGTGTTTCTGTACAACCCTTTTTTTTTCATCATTATCCATTTAAAGTGAAAAATTTATGCAACTTTTAAACGGACGGTTAAATTTCATATTGTCAGCTGCGGACTTTTGAAACCTCAAAGCTTTGCAAAGAACTGGCATCCATTTGCACCCAGATAATTAACGTGCAAGTACCATCAGAATCAATAAAGGTTCCCTGCCTGAAATTTGCTCCTGGCTTTATTAAATTTCCATTTATCTTCAAACCTGCTTCTACCGTTCTGCTGTTCCAGTTTTTTATCTCAAAGCACAGGTTATGCATAGGACACTTATTGCTGCCAGCAATTTGAAATTTCAGTGGAATATTATTAATGATAAAACTATACGCCCGGTGGGCCGGGTTATATCCAAAGCTTTTACCTCCCGAGATATTTACAGCAGAAGGCGCATTCAGCCACGACTTTGCAAGGTTTGTAAGTGAGACAGCGCGCTTATCGGTCATTCCTTCCATCAAAATATCTTCCTGGTAAGCCGCTTTTCCATCTTTTTCTTTATATAGGTTCCAGTACAAATGAGAAATCGAACTATGGGAGGCTCTGTCAGGGAAACTTGCGTTTCTACCTGAGGAGTTAATTTGGGCCGTCGGCCAGTGGTTCCAACTCGGGAAAACAGAATACCATGTTCTTTCTCCTTTATAAATGTCTCCATCTGTAAAATTCTGGATACTATAGGGATCATATTTTCCAGTATAATTTATTTTTTGAATCAAAGTGCCTTTAAAGTTGGGCTTCGGCGGATTAGGATTCCAGTCATAATCTACAGACTTGCCAGAAGTGTCAACTAAAGTCATCACCGGAGTTTTTTTAAGCACACTTTCAGGATGTTGACCTTCACTTAAAACGGCAATTTGTTCGTCCCATTCGTGCCATTCTTCTGGCTTGGAAGAATACCATTTCATAACTTTACAAGCGACACCATCCGGATAAATATAATAATCCCAATCAGATATGTCCCCCCAACCTGTTGTTGAATCATAATTGGCCCAGTGATGACTGGGATCGGCCTGCCGATATCTCCAGTTAACAACAACTCTTGCAGGAGTGTTCTCTATAATCCTGACTTGAGAATCCCAGCATCCTTTGTCAGACATAGGTTCACAGTCTCCCGGCGCATCTTTTGTAAATCCTGTTTCATCGAATTGGTTTGTAAACCATTGACCGGATTCATTTACGATCATGGGAATATAACTAACTCCTCTCCAGAAAACATACTTTATTGGCAATTTATCAAACCCCACAACAACGTCAGCAAATTTACCAAAACGAAACATATTCTCCCATGTTTCATAATAAGGCAGATGCGTATAAACTCCTTTAAATTCTCCGTTTGTAGAGGGAGCCGGAAATTTACGTTTTTGCAGGTCCGGAGAGTTGGCAATTGCTTTTCCTGGAAAAAAATTCCTGTAAGTTTCGGCAATCTGGTTATTATTTAATGCTACATCATATATCTGCACTTCATCAATTAGTCCATCTATTCCAAAATTACTTGGATAAGTATCATGGGTTCCTTCAGTGGGCGTTCTCATTATACCTGCTTTCCCGATGCGAATGTCGGTATTGACAGTCCGGACACCGCTTTTGCCAACTGATTTACTCGCAATTTCTTTTCCATCTAGAAACAGCCGCATTACCCCTTGGGTTTTATCATAGCTCGCTGCAAGGTTGTACCACCTGAAGAGTGCAAGATGATTTGCATCATTATACGGCGGCTTATTTGGCACACTCAATTTTTCCCACGTCGTATCAATTTTTATCATAACCCCGGGGTAACCATGGCTATCTACACCCAGAAAATATCCATCATTATCACCTTGTTGTACTAAAGGCGCCCAGTTCCAGGGATATGCGCCAAGAGCAATCCATCCTTCAAGGGTTAAACTTTCTCCTGAAGCAACAGCTCTACCAACAGGCGGAATTGATACTACCGTATTATAACCATCAAAATCGAGAGATGTGCCCGAAATGCCCTTTTTCCAAAGTGTTTTATTGCCTGGCACCACGTCTTTTATTTTATGAATTTTTTCACTAACATTATCTCCGAGGCCCTCGTCAAAACTGAACCATATCTTTGGCCGAACTACAACCGGACCTGTTGCCCGGTTGCCCTTAACCCTGATCTCTTTCAATGAATGTCTGGGCTCGCTAATACTAATTTGCCTTATGCCATTTGCTCTTAATTGAAGCTTTTGAGTGGTTTTAAATGCGGGGTCGTTCCATTCGTCAATTTTTACTGTTCCGGTTTTTACTTCACGTTTTACCATGCCATCTGGAGCAATTGTAAAAGTTTCCTCCACAAAGTTATCTGGGTTAACTCCCTTATGAGGATTGCCTTCGGCAAATTGTGATAAATACCGCCATTGAATGATGATTTGTTTGGGACTGTTTTGAATAATTTCTGCGTGAGAATATACATTTGCTCTATCGGGCATTTCACTTGTGCCATTCCCGGTACGCGATATAATTTCCGAAAAATTCCACTGCCCCTGATCTGTTTTCCAGTAGGGTAAATAGCTATTCCCCCTCCAGAAAACAATTTGGCCTCCTGCGCCAGAAAGTTTTACGATAATATCGGCACGGCTACCGGTCCGGGAGTATGCTTCCCAATTCTGTCCCGTATTTATTTTCGTATAATAGGCGCCAAAATCAACTTGACCAGTTGCACCGGTGACAATTAATACAGCTGCAAGAATTGTAAAAAATGTTTTTAGACCGATTTCTGGTAAAATAAATGTTCCTTTCGTGATGTGCATGATGAGTATAAATTGTATGATTAAGTTGCGTTAGTTGGCTTAACTGCAAGTAACCGCCGTTAATCCAAGGGAATCTATACCTTCAACATTCAGGACTTTGTCCGGACGACAATTCTGATCGTGAGACCAAACGTTATTTTTTGATCTCTTGAGGCAAAGGATAACAGGCGCCTCTCATATCGTAATAAGTCCCGGAATCGCCTTTTCATCTGCCACTTATGATTGATTCTCTTTTTTATTCTTATTGATAGTACCAGTCAAAACGGATAACTCCAGGCTGGTTTCAAATATCGGCCATTAATGAAAGAGATAATTATTAATAAATATCACCAATGACAAAACTCACTAACACTTATTACATCGTCTCGGGGGCTGTAGTAGCATCATAATTCGTGTAAACGGAACCTTCCCTTTCACTGTTATTTCAAAAGTAATACTTTCGATTTTACAATGATTCCTCCCATTTAAAATTGGTTAATATCAGCTAAATACTTGGCAATTTATGGATATTAAATAATAGTGATTAACAATAGCTTTATCATTACCTAGATATTGCTTTTAAGTGCCGCTATTTCACGAAAATAAAATTAAGAACTAATCATGATATCCAAAAAATCACTAGTGAAATGAAAAGACAATTTATCTGCGTTGGTAAAAATCAACCTATTTCGTTACGGAATCTGAAAATGAATTTAATTACAACCTTTTTTTTGTTAGCAGTTCTGCAGCCTTCTGCAACAAAAAAGCCCAACGTAATTTATATACTTACCGACCAGTGGCGTTCTACCGCTTACTATCTGACAAATTTGGTTTTCATGAAATGTTTCAACATACCATTTTCACTTTTAAAAGTGAGTTTTGAAAAGGCGTAAATTTTTACAATCAACCGGGCTGCTGACTACTATGGGATATCTGTCTCAAGCTACTCTTTTGCGTGGCCGCTTTTTCATGGGACAAAATATTATAAATGCTGACTTTCATAAAGCTATTATTAGCAAATCCGGGAACCATGTAATCCTGGAAAATCAATATACTTCATTTGCTTTTGATACCGGCACCGGGACCTATGTTATAACGGATAAACTATCCGGAATTAACTCCATATCAGACGCTGCATTCAAAATAAATGAATGGCGTTCTGACGATAAAGATTTTGAAAGGAATTATAAAAAAAGAAAAGTCAGTGATGATTCGGGTGATGCGTTGGCGCTGGATATAACACTCGAAAAACCGAATGGCCCGCGTTTACTTTTTACAGTTATTCTTTACCATAATTACGGATTCCTGAATATTACCGGCGGTATTAAAAATACACTTAACCATTCGATACAGGTACAAGAGATATATGCTGTATCCAATGCAAAGATTTTTCAAGATACAGATGTTGCTGAAAATTTTGCAATGATTGATGGGTTTAGCGGGGGGGAACCACTTGAATATGGAACCAGGATGTATTCGCCGCTCACAAGAAGTAATGCTTTAAAATCGCGAAATAATATACTGCTGACTTTTACAAATGATAACCAGCGAAAAGTTGCCGTCCTTGGAGGGCTTACCTATCATGATTTTGACAAGTTTGCTTTCATCGAACAGGCAAGAAGAACGGAACTGGAGAAGGGGGCCGATGGTAAAAACAGTTTGTTATGTTATCTAAATCTACCCTTTGATACATCAGACCAAAAAGATGATAAAGAACTCCTGCGGGTTGAAAGCAAAATGCTATTACAAAGATGGAATTATCATGAATTTCGTTGTGAGGAAACAGCTACTTCAGCTAAATCACCCGGAGATATAATAATAACTACTGAACACATTGATCCTGACAAAAGATATTTACTCGGATTCTCCTGGTGGAACGGATACCAGCACGGAGATCATGAAGATAATCACCAATCCGTTTATATTGAATATACCAAGGATGATCATTATAAGAGAATTTCTTTAATCAGTAATCATACCGTACCTCGTTTTGATGGTGTGAAAAAGAAAGATGTTGAGCAGGTGGAATTTTCCTTGCCTGCGGACGCGATCGCTTCAAAAACTTTTAAAATAATATTCACAAAAGGTGACGGCCAGGAGAAGGACAGGAACGTTTACCTCAGCGAAATTTGGTTAAGAGATGGTTCCTTTCAGCCGTTATTACCAAATTCATTAACGGAAGTAAAAGAATGTGTGAAACCCCGCATTAGTTATACCGCAAATCTTTTTGCCAAAGACCCTGTTGGAAAGAAAGTGGATCCGGGAATTGTGTACAAACCTCTTGATAGTTTTTACATCGACGTGGGGAGTAATGATCCATTTATTGCCCTGGAAGAATATGGCAAAAGAGTATGTTCGGCACAGGCGGTGAATCTTAGCATCTATGATTTTCCAACCGTTTGCCTTTGGTATGCTGAGAGTGCAGGATATGGCAACAGTGGCGCAGAAAATTCAACGGTTGGGGCCGTGAATGAAATGCAAATTATTAAGGACTCCGGGTTCTTAAATTATTCCCGTGTGGCAGTGCGTTTGGTTCCGGATTCCTATATGCCCGATAACCAGCAGGGATGGTGGGATGATGAACACTGGCAACGTGAAATAAAAGAACATGTCGGAGGTAAACACGGCAGATATATTTCACCTTTTGAGACATCAGAAAAGTGGGGGAAAGCGGTAACCGAACTGGGTGGTATTCCGCTTACTTATTTTCAGACGGGTTACAGGTCAGAAGACTATGCAAAGGCCTATCCCGGACACATGTTATTTAATAAAACGTATGCCTGGAAAAATGGTGCTGAAGACCCGAACGGGGAAATATTTACTTCATGGAAGAAAACATGGGAGCGCAATGGACAAGTGGTTTGGGGGTATGATTATACCGACCCTGGATTCCTTCAACATTTAACCGAAGTATATCATAATCTCAGGAAAGGAGGCGTCAAGGGTTTAATGTTTGATTATCCTTCTTCGGGTTGGGCCAAAGACGGTGGAATGGAGGACAAGCATGCTACGACTGCTGCTGCCTACAGAAATATTTTTAAGTACGCCAGTGACGGCTTAGGGCCCGGGGCTTATGTTCATGAACGTAATATGGAGCGGGGAAGTGATAGTACCATTGGCCTGGTTGCATCGATGCGAACAGAAAATGATACGGACATTATGGACAGCGCAACTGTCACCCGTTGTGGATTGCGGTGGTATAAGAACCGGGTCTTGATAAACCAGGATACTGATTCGAAAAATATTGTGCGGCTAAAGGATAACAGGGATGTGGTGCGGTCTGTGCTAACTATGTGTTATGTGGTTTCAGGAAGATTATTATTGGCAAATAGTTTTCGCCAGTTTTCTAAAGATATGTTTTGGGACCTGACAAGAACCTTTCCTTATCATACCCAAAATAAAAGTGCAAGACCTGTAGACGCATTTGTTTCACCCATACCAATGGTATATGATTTTGAGGTAAATGATAAATGGCACCAGGTAACATTTTTTAATCCCGACCAGGAAAAAGAAAAAAAGATTGGAATTTATATTTCAGGAGATCGTTTTAACGGATCTCTGGCGCTTAATAAACATAAATCTTATTACGTGTATGATTTCTGGAATGACAACTTCACAGGCAAATTAAAAGGATCTGCAAAGCTTGAACAGGTATTGCGTCCCGGCGAAGCACGCATGATGTCGGTAAGAGAAGTGCTTGAGGTGCCGCAGGTGTTATCCACAAATCGTCATATTATGCAGGGATACCTTGACATGATAAAAACGAAGTGGAATCCCGTTACAAAAACATTAAACGGTATCAGCAAGATTGTTAGCAACGATCCTTATGTTATAAGCATTGCTTCCAACGGTTACAAAAGTCTTTATTGTTTCTGCAATGATGATGGGACAAGATTAACCTTGTTCAATGAAAGCAATGGTCTTGTAAAGCTCAAAATCGAATGTCCGGGAAACAAAGAAATTGAATGGGCCGCAGTTTTTGATAGAAGGTAAAAAATTATGGCTTGGTTGTTTTATTAAAATGCCTAAACCAATTTTAATAAATTCTTGATTTAAGCGAATGAAATAAAGCAGAATTGAAATATTAAAAGATGTAAACATGAAAAAAAAGCTATTTGTATTGGTGTTGATTTTCTTAGGTTGTCTTTTTACAACTCTTACTTACGCAAAAGTTACGTTGCCGGAAATTATTTCTTCGAACATGGTATTGCAACGCAATACGAAAGTTTCTTTATGGGGCTGGGCTAATGCGGGCGAAAAAATTAGTATCAGGACATCCTGGTTGAAGGAGACAATGCATGTAACTGCAGCTAATTCTGGTGATTGGAAAATAATACTACAAACTACTAATAGTAAAAAGCCTCAATCAGCATGGATCAATAGCAATAAACAAACTATTGCCCTTACTAATATTTTGTTTGGAGAAGTATGGCTGTGTTCAGGTCAGTCAAATATGGAAATACCCATCAGCGGTTATATGGGGCAGCCGGTATATGGAGCACAAGAAGCAATTGCTGATGCTGCAAATGATAATATCCGGTTGTTTACTGTGAGTAACCAGGCCAGTCTCACGCCCCAGAACAAACTCGGAGCTTATAAAGAATGGCAATCGGCATCGGCTGCAAGTGTAAAAGATTTTAGTGGGGTAGCCTATTTCTTTGGAAAACATTTGCAGGAAGTATTGGGAGTACCTGTAGGGCTAATACATTCATCCTGGGGAGGTAGCCTCATTGAAGCCTGGATGAGCAAAGAATCTTTAGGGGCAATAAAGCATTTTGATCTCAATAATGTTGACCTCAAACGGGGGAATCGTTTCCCGACTGTTCTCTTCAATGCAATGATACATCCGCTTATTCCTTATACTATCAAAGGCGCTATTTGGTACCAGGGAGAAGCCAATATCAGCCAACCCAAACTCTATAAATTACTTTTCCCGGCAATGGTAAGCGACTGGCGTGCCCGCTGGGGAATCGGTGATTTCCCTTTTTATTATGTACAGATTGCACCATTTGCCTACAGCAAACAAAACCGCATGGATGATCCGGATAACGCCGCCTTCTTACGTGAAGCCCAATTGCAGTGCCTCGATATAATTCCCAATTCGGGTATGGCGGTTACGCTTGATATTGGTACAGAACATATCATTCATCCCACTGACAAAAAAGATGTGGCCGACAGGCTTTTATACAATGCCTTAAATAAAACATATGGATACAAAGCCATCGATTATGCAGGACCTATGTACGATTCAATGTATAACAAAAATGATGGCATTTATATCACCTTTAAAAATGCTGAAAAAGGATTGTACGCCTTTAATAAACTCGATGGATTTGAAATAGCCGGAGCAGATAAAGTTTTCTATCCTGCTGAAGCAACTATTTATCAAAGGAAAGAGGTTTTTGTTAAGAGTGATAAAGTAATCAATCCTGTCGCAGTTCGTTACTGTTGGAGAAGCTGGACGGTTGGCACCCTCTTCGATAATTTTTTATTGCCCGCTTCATCTTTCAGAACAGATAATTGGGATGATGCAAAACAATCAGAGTAATTAGAAAGTGAGATTAAAAATTAAAAATGGTTACAATGAAAAATAACAAAAAATGCCGGTATGTGTCAGCTAATCTGTGCATGGATGGCGTAGCGGTCAACACATGCCTTTTTCAATTTTATCGCCCGGTAATCTTAATCTTAAAGGCCGGCATCTTATCTCTTATTTTCATGTTCTTATGCCCTAAAACCTTTTCCCAAAAAAAGAACAACAAACCAGAAATGGTTAACAACAGTGGGCAAAGTGTTGGTGGCTATATGATCGTGCAAACTAAAAAAGTGGATCAAAAATTTAATGCAGGCTATTCGATTTATACAGCCGCGTGGCCTTTATTAAAAGAGTATCCGGGCCGAAGTTTTCAATCTGGTTTGTTTGGCACATGGATGTTCCCCATGCGTGACTCTTCAAAAACAAAAGAGAAACTATATTCTGATATAGAAGGAGGATTAGGATGGTGGCGCTCTACACAGTATGCAACGACCACTCCTAAATTTAATATGGGTGGGGTACAACTGAATTTTGCCGGCTGGGCAAACGGCCCCGGTTCAGGTAAAGGCACGGATTGGAATAAGCCAGAGGGTAAATATGGGGTGGCTCAATTGAGTCCATGGTTGCTTTTCCCGCCAGACGGTCTTAATTTGAAACAAGGAACTTGTGGTGAACTGTTCGGTTACGGATACCTCCCTTTGCCACTAACCGAAGCAAAATCCACTACTGCAGGAGAAAATATCCCAACCGGAAACCAGAGCTGGACCTTATTTCTGAACACCGGAAACTTTAAAGGTCCGGTTGCTTTTTTCACGCCTTATTTCTGGTCACAGGTGGCTCTAAAGAATCCCGGAGTGAGTGGGTTATTCCTGGATGTTTTGCCTTCAAATGCGAACAAGTACTATGAGATGGAAACCCAATATGTTCCTTCCGCTGAAGGTACCGACGCTAAAGGAGAAAAATATATGCGTATTGCATCCATTCAGTATCCTGCGGCACCTGATGGAAATTCCCGAGTGATGAACCGGCTAATGGTGTATAACAAAAAAGCACTTTGGGATGGCGTAAAAGCCTGGTTCGATGGCGGAAAGCCTGTCAGCGGGCTTATTGATACCAGCGAGGGGTTTATGCAACATTTTACCGGAAAAGTCAGGTCGACTTGGCAGTTATTTGAAGACAATGTTCCAAAGAACCACAGAGCGCTGTTGAACATAAATACGTTTTTAAGTGCAGATTCAGCAGACCCGATTACACTCACGCTAAACTGGAATAGCAACCTGGTGACCCGGAGAAAAATAGCTTCTGGCTACTTGTTAACTCTGCCTGAATATTATCATTTTGTAAAAAATAATAACGACAGTATTGGTGAGTGGGTTGCTGTGGCTCCCTCAGACGTACCAACAGAAACAGGATTGCAGAAAGTTTATTTCAAAAATTCAGATACAGCACCACCAAGGTTATATGCTACTCCCGATGATAAAAATAGTTGCTGGAAAAATCCCGGCCCTGTAGCCGGACCTTACAAAGTAAAACTGGGAGACGGAAGTACCCTGACTTATTACTGGTATCGTTTTGCTGACCAGCCAGCTTTACTTAATGCAGATTTGACAAGTGCTGAGCGTGAAGAAATGCAGGGGCGGGTGGAGAAACTTCAAAGGTCATGGACTAAAGACAAAGAATATTTGCCACCGCCAACTATTGGAAAACTGGCGGATATTGACCCGGCACTGATTGTTACTCCTCCTGCGGGTTTGGAGGTTGGTTATGTTCCGATCGTTTCCCGCCAGGATATCGAATAGTAGTGATGTATCCGGAGCATGGTTGGAAAGTATTTTCCAGGCGCGGTTTTTAAAATGATTTTTTTATTGAAAAAAATATATGATATGAGTGTTCGATGTGTGGTTGTTTTCATTGCCTTACTTCTATTGGAAGAGGGTTCTGTCCAATCACAACGAGTGACTTTGTCTCCTGATACGGTAAACTATACTTCTTTTGTCTGGCCTTCTGAAACTCCCGGGGATTGTCCTTTTCCTCAATCAAAAGAATTTAATTCCATAAAATTTCTTGGAATAAAAAGTGGCTATCATTATGGTGATACATGGTTTCCCACCTGGGCCTCCAACGATACATTATATTCACCATGGACCGATGGTGAAACAAGAAGAATCGACGGTTATAATGACCTTTCACAATCATGGATTGATCCGGTGCATATCACAACCGGAGATGGCGTTATCGTTGGGGATGATCCTTTAACCTTACAGGCGTACAGCATTGGGCTTGATAAAAATTCGCCGGCTTTTCCTTACCATGGCCGTTATCCCTCCGGATCATTAATATATAACGGCGTGTGGTATTATGGCACTTATTGCCTCGACCCTGCAGGTCGTGCACAATATGGAAATGAAATCATAAACTGGCCCTGGATGGGACCGTTTGTAGGTTTCAGGTATTCCAAAAACTATGGACACACCTGGATAGCTTGCCCACATACGCCGGAAAATCCATTGTTTGGTGAAACAGGAATTAATGGATACCCTGTTAAAATTGGCGCTCCTCACTTCGTTGATTTTGGCAAAAACATGCAGTATTCCCCCGATGGCAAAGCCTACCTGGTAGCGCATGGCGCTGATACAACAGATAAAAAATGGCGCTTCTGGAATGATAGCTGGATAACGGGAGACCAGATTTATTTGCTGCGGGTTAGTCCTTCCCCAGAGAATATTAATGATGCATCAAAGTATGAATATTATGCGGGCAAAGATGCCAATGGTGTTCCCGTGTGGACAAAAAATTTTAATGAAATACAACCTTTATTAAAATGGAATAACAACATGGGTTGCGTAACGGTTACGTATAATGCGCCACTTCATAAATACCTGATGTGTGTTACCGATGGTGGCAACACCTATTCAAAAATGAACACTTATATGTTGGAGTCAAATAGTATTACAGGTGATTGGCAATTAATCGCCTACATGAAGAATTTTGGTGAACAAGCCTATTTTGTAAATATTCCTTCAAAATTCATTGGTAAGAATGGAAAGACTTTCTGGTTGCTCTACTCAGCAAACTACTGGAGAAGTATGAATGGTCAATCAATTGCCGTAAATCCACCCGGTAGTCATTACGGGATGGTATTTCAGAAAGTGGAGTTGACGAAAATGAAATAAAAATATCAGGCTGACGCTCAAATTAATTTTTTAAAATATCTGCGAGATGACATCATTAAAAAAAATCCTCATTACCTCCATTTGCCTTTTACTGGCTCTTTTAGCCCTATGTACAAGTATGGCTGGTTTTCAGAAACGGAAGACTGATCCGAAAAAGAAAGTTATGCCAAATATCCTCATAGTAACGGTTGATGATATGGCTTATAATTCAGTGGGTGTTTTCGGCTGCAGGATTTCGGGAATTACTCCGAACATTGACAAACTTGCCGCAGAAGGAATGGAGTTTACTTATGCTTTTGTAAATACCGCAGTATGCCAGCCCTGCCGGGAAAGTCTTCAAACCGGCAGGTATCCTCATAACAATGGTGCTGAAGGATTTGAACCCATTAAGTCAGAGGTACCCACACTTTCTGAGCAACTGAGAAAGGCCGGATATATCAATGGAATTCTGGGAAAGGAGATCCACCTACAACCCCTCGAAAAATTCTGTTGGGATTATATTCCATTTAAAACGGAAAAAGATTCTGTGTGGAGAAATAGCTTTGGCCGCAATCCAAAGTTTTATCATGACTATTCAGCAAGATTTTTTCAAATGGCAAAAACGGCGAATAAGCCTTTCTTCCTGCTCGCCAATTCGCAGGATCCCCACCGGCCTTTTGCCGGCAGTGCTGATGATACTGCAGAATTTGGTAACAGACGTCCGCCTTTAACAAGACAGTATAGCCCTGAGGAGGTTGATGTGCCGGGTTACCTTCCCGATATTCCAAACGTGCGAAAAGAAGTAGCACAATACTATGGATCAGTCCATAGAGCCGATCAAAGTATCGGCGGCGTATTAGATGCGTTGAAAGAAAGCGGAATGGCCGACAACACACTTGTCATATTTTTGAGCGACCATGGAGCCGCGTTTCCTTTTTCAAAATCTCAATGCTACTTTAATAGTGATAAAACGCCATTGATTATAAAGTGGCCGCATAAAGTTAAACCGGGTTCTGTGGATTCTACACATATGATTTCAGGAATCGATCTAATGCCCACAATCCTTGATGCATTAGGTCTTCCATTGGTTCCGCATTTAGACGGAAGAAGCTATTTGCCCTTACTTTTCGGAAAAAAACAAAGTGGAAGGACTTACGTGTATGCTACGTTCTATCAGATCTTTGCGAAGATTCGCTATCCTATGAGAGCACTCGAGGACAAAAATTTCGGTTATATCTATAATTTCTGGTCGGATGGTAAATTAGCTATGACCGGCGATGCCACATCGGGCCTAACCTGGAAAGCTATGGTTAAAGCCGCCCAAACCGATCCTTACATAGCACAGCGGGTAGAACTTTACAAGCACAGAGTACCTGAAGAATTTTATGATTTTAAAAAAGATCCTAACGGCTTGCACAACTTGGTAAATGATCCGGCTTATTCTAGTGAAGTACAAAAATTTCGAGACAAGATGCTTGAAGTCATGCGCAATTTTAACGACCCCGCTTTTCAGGCTTTCAGAGATAGAAAGCAGACTGGAGTAATAAAAGAATTTATGCAGCAACAAAAAGTCAAAGCTAGCCATACCGGACATGATATTCGATTCTAGGTGAGTAAGGCAGCCAAGCTTATAAAAGTGTTATTTAGCTGGATCTATATTTTCACGGTGAACTTATGTAGCGACAATTTCTTCCTGGGTAGTCTGAATCCAAATACTGTGTATTCTAAGAATAGGATGGTTGCCAACAGAAGAATGGATGCAGCCATTGTTTGGGTGGATGAAGAAAAATTACTGGACACGTAATTTTAAATTTGGAGAGTAAAATCGAATTTTTCATTATTAATATTTATAAATGAAAACTATACAAATACCCTTATTGCCTGCTACATTACAACTGGGAAGAAGAAACTTATTTGCAATCATTGCGACTTTATCGTTTACCTCATCCGTAAGCAGTCAAACAACGAATAGCAGTCGACCGAATGTATTAATTATACATGTGGATGAATGGCGAGCCCAGTCGACCGGATACTCAGGTGATAAGGATGTTAAGACACCAAATCTTGATAAGTTATCTGCCACAAGTGCCAATTTTGTTAATGCAGTATCCGGTATACCGGTATGCACTCCTTTCCGGGCTTCTCTAGTGACAGGACAAAGGCCTCTGACTAATGGGATATTTATGAATGACGTGAGGCTCGATACTAATGCTATTACGATAGCCAAAGTGTTTGACGAAAACGGATATCAAACAGGTTATATTGGCAAATGGCATCTTGATGGAAAGTACAGGTTAAGCTTCACACCGCCGGGAGCCAGGCGGCAAGGCTTTGAATATTGGAAAGCAGTAAACTGCGATCATAATTATAATCATTCAGTTTATTATGATAATGATGATACAACAAGACACTATTGGAAGGGGTATGATGTTTTTGCTGAAGCAAAAGATGCAGAGAAATATCTCAGAAATCACGCTCATGATCATAATCCTTTCTTCCTGATGCTGGCATTTGGACCACCGCATAATCCCTATAACACAGCACCAGAAGCATATACTAAAATGTACGATCCGTCGAAACTGGCATTGCGCCCCAATGTGCCGGTTAATATGCAAAATGAAGTTCGAGAAAATTTAGTCGGGTATTACTCACACATGACAGCCATTGATGATATGGTAGGTGAAATAATCAATACCTTGAAACAAGAAGGTGTTTATGACAATACCATCATTTTATTTACTTCAGATCATGGAGATTTAATGGGCTCCCATGGAGCTTACCGAAAACAAAAGCCATGGGACGAATCTATTAAGGTACCAATGTTGTTTCATTATTCAGGAAACAATGGGATTAAAGAAGGCAACTATAGTGCTATGATCAATTCTGAAGATATTATGCCTACACTTCTTGGGATGTGTAATATAAAAGTTCCCGGTACGGTAGAAGGCATTGATTTTAGTAAATACTTACAAGGGAAGGAAAAAGACCCGAAAGACACGGTTTCTATAATTACGTGCATACAGCCGTTTGGAGAATGGGCACGGGTTAGGGGCGGTAAAGAATATCGTGGAATACGGACTCCTCAATATACATACGTAAGGGATTTAAATGGACCATGGCTATTATTTGATGATGCGAACGATCCTTACCAAATGAAGAACCTTGTAAATAATCCAGGATATACTTTATTACAGCATCATCTTGATAGTTTACTAGCGGAAAAACTTAAGGTTGCGAACGATAAGTTTTTACCAGGTTTATTCTATGTAAAAAAATTCCATTATCCTCCGTTGGATGCTACCGGCACGGTGGGATATTATGAATAACAGGGTTGAAACATTAAGCGTAAGAAAAAAAATCGATGGAACCGTTGCAAAACTGAAAAATGTGCTGATTGGTGAAGTTTGGCTTTGTTAGTTTTTGCCTTTAACTGTTTTTCGGGAATTATTATCAGTCTTTAAGTTGCATTAGAAACTATCAATATAAATCAAATGAAAATGATGTATAAAAAAATTAAAGTCCTGTTTACAATTAGCCTGGTATTATTATTTTTTTCAGATTCTAAGGCACAAAAAAATGTAATTAGCGTTAAACCCAACATCATATTTTTATTAACGGATGACCAACGATGGGATGCGATGGGGGCAATGGGTAATCCGATTATCCAAACCCCCAATATGGATAAGTTGGCCAGTGCAGGGATATTATTTCAAAATGCATATGTCACAACTTCCATTTGCTGCACAAGCCGCGCCAGTATAATGACTGGCCAATATGAATCGGGCAACCATATAAATGATTTCCGTACAGATTTAAGCGCGGAATCGGTTGCAAATTCCTATCCGGCATTGTTAAAAGCAGCAGGCTATAAAACCGGATTTATTGGCAAATTTGGAATAGGTACACATCCACCACAGCAGGTATTTGACTTTTGGGTTAATTCAGAGGGCGGAGGTAAGATGCAACCAAATTATATTACGTTGGATAAAAACGGAAATAAAATTCATGATACCGATACATTGGGGCACGCAATTCAAGAATTTCTGGATCAGTTTGGCAAAAATGGTCCATTTTGCCTTTCTGTAAGCTTTAAGGCGCCGCATGAACAGGACGGAGATCCCCCAACTTATGTGATTCAACCAAACTATAAAAATTATTATAAAGATGTAACTATCCCTGAACCAGTAACCGCTGATCCCAAGTATTGGCAGCAGTTTCCCGACTTTTTCCGCACAGATACAAACTTCGCAAGGTCAAGATGGAAAGGATTATTTGGGACGCCTGAACTTTATCAGGAAAATGTAAAAAATTATTATCGCCTGATAACAGGAGTGGACGATGTGATTGGAAAAACCATGAAGAAATTGGATGAATTAGGTATAACAAAAAATACCATCATCATATTAATGGGGGACAATGGAATGTTCCTGGGTGAACATGGCATGGAAGGTAAATGGTATGGTTATGAAGAGTCCATTCGGGTACCGCTCCTCATATATGATCCTAATTTGCCGGATAAAATAAAACAGTATAAAGCCCGTCAGATGGCTTTAAATATTGATATCGCCCCTACTATCCTGGGTATGGCAGGTGTTCAGGCCCCCAAAAAAATGCAAGGAGTTGATTTAATAAGTATGCTCGAAAACAAGATTCCTGAAAGAAAAGATTTCTTTTACCAGTATTATTTTTTAGGCGGACCACGGTTACCAGCAGAGGAAGGGGTTGTAACAAGGGACTTTAAATACATGAACTATATTGAACACAATTATGAGGAGTTGTTTGATATAAAGCATGATCCTCATGAAACAAGGAATTTGGCAAATGATCCAAAATACAGGATGAAACTGGAAGAATTACGTATAAGATATCACGAATTGAAAGACATATATGGTCTGCCTCCAAATGAAAGGATGCGTTCGAAGACTAAGTTTTAGAAAGTCTGAGTTTATCATGACAGGGAGAAGATCAGAACTAATTTATTGTCACTTTTTACGTGCATGAGTGGCAATGCTAGGGTCGATAGGTACACGGGATACAGGTACGTTGAGACAGCGAATTCTGTGGAATTAGCTGCCACAAGTTCCAATTATGTTAATTGAAGGAGGTAACTTTAATGCTTTGATAAATTCGGAGTACCTTATGCTCACCTTTTGAGATTACGCGACATAAAGTTCCCGAAACATTAGAAGTTATTGATTTTACCGGTACTAATTCGAAATAATCCTTTGATAATTTGCAACCCTTAGTTTTAGGTAAAGAAAAATGAAAAACGAGTAATATGTTATCACCCAATTTCACTTTTTTAATCATACTAAAAATGAGATTTAATATCAGGAAGCCTTACCCATTAAAATATTTTCTTATCTCGGTATCGATGACTTATGGTTTTATAGCGTCTGCACAAAATATCACTTATTCATTACGTACATCTCCTAAACTTGATTATGACGTATTAAATAAAGGCTTTGCCGTCACTCCCAGTGAGTCTCGTTTAAGGTGCTACTGGTGGTGGCTAAATAGCATGGTGACCCAAGAATCAATAACCCACGATCTCGAACAGATGAAGGCTAATGGATATGGAGGGGCTTCAATTGTTGATGCAGGGAGTTCTAATTATACGGTAGCCAAAAAAACTAAAGCAGGTCCTGTTTTTATGAGTCCTGCGTGGATGGAGCTTTATAAATTCGCCATAAAGGAGGCCCAACGGCTGGGAATAGAATTGAGTGTGAATGTGCAAAGCGGATGGAATCCGGGAGGGCCGACAATAACCCCTGATCTCGCATTAAAGAAACTTGTGTATTCAGATACCATGATAGCAGGTGGAAAAAAGGTATCAGTAAAGCTTCCTCAACCTGAAATGAATCTGTTGTATAAAGATATCCTGGTACAAGCTTTTCAACAACCCAAAACCAACTTGCCGCTGAAAGATAGCGCCATCAAATTTTGGGCACTCAAATCATTTAACAGGGGTTTTGGAGCCATGGGAACCTATCCACTGTATAAACTTCGCGAAGAATATCCCGGTGCTGATCAACTTACCGGGCTTAAAAAAAATAAGATTATTAATCTTACCGGTAATTTTAAAAACGGTGTCTTAACATGGGATATGCCTGCAGGAGAATGGACTATCATCAGGTACGGATGGACTTGTACCGGTGCCATGACCTCCACTACCAGTGAGGGATGGGGAGGATTGTCATTGGATCATTTAAATCCGGATGCGTTTAAAAAATTCAGTCATGATGTAATACTTCCTTTGATCAACGCAGCACAGTCTGTAGGAAACAGTTTGCATTTTCTTCAAACTGATAGCTGGGAAATGGGTAATGTAGGATGGACAAATAATTTCCCCGCTGATTTTAAAAAGTTCAGGGGATATGATCTTACGCCATGGCTCCCGGTACTTGCCGGAAGGGTGGTTGAAAGTGCTGAAGAATCAGGCCGGTTTCTTCACGACTATCGCAAAACAATTGGCGATTGTATTGCAGCTTACCATTACCAACTATTCAGCGACCTGGCGCATAAGCATGGACTGGGCATTCACCCGGAATCAGGAGGCCCTCACTCTGCTCCTGTAGACGCCTTGAAAGTAATGGCCATCAGCGATTTTCCGCAGGGAGAGTTTTGGGCTACAGCCAATACGCACCGGGTAAAGGATGATGAACGGTTGTCCGTTAAACAAAGTGCCTGTGTTGCTCATACTAATGGTAAAAGATTTGTGGCTGCCGAAGGTCCTACTTCTATAGGGCCTCAGTGGGAGCGGGCTCCAAAAGATCTAAAGAGTAATATAGATCGTGTGTTTTGTTCTGGTGTCAACAGAATTGTATGGCACACGTTTACCTCTTCCGGGAAAGAATTCGGAATTCCAGGAAATGAATATTTCGCCGGAACTCACCTGAATCCCAATGTTACCTGGTGGAAACAGGCAGGTAATTTTATAGGGTATCTTGACAGGTGTTCGTACATGCTTTCGAAAGGATTGTTCGTAGCTGATGCACTTTATTACTATGGCGATGATGTTCCAAATTTTGTTTTCCTGAAAGAAGATGTGAAAGATTTGGGTTTTGGATATGATTGGGATAAATGTTCAAAAGATGTCCTTTTAAAGAGAGCTTCTGTAAAAAATAAAAAATTATTTCTTCCGGATGGGATGAATTATAGAGTATTGGTTCTCCCTTCTGAAAAAGCTATTGATCTTAGTGTACTTCTAAAAGTTGAATTGCTGGTGAAGCAAGGATTAACCGTTATTGGCCCTCGTCCGGAAAGGGCAACAGGATTGACAAATTATCCTGCAAGCGACCAGGAAGTAAAGGCCATCGCATCGCGTATGTGGGGCGGCATTGATGGTGCAACAATAACAGAAAATAATTATGGGAAAGGAAGAGTTGTCTTTGGTGAAGACGTAAAGACCGTCTTGCAAGAAATGAAGGTGAAGCCGGACCTCGAATTTACCAGTGCAGAGAAAAACACGGCGTTGGATTACATTCACCGTACTGGCGACGGGATGGATATTTACTTCGTAGTGAATCGATTTGGGCGAAAAGGGATCAACGACTTTGCATTTCGGTATTTAACCACTCTACCTGACAGGTTCGAGCAGGTGGAGTGCAAATTCAGGGTTACCGGTATGGTACCTGAACTTTGGGACCCAATGACTGGTGAAACTAAAGAGATATTAACTTACAGGGAAGAAAACGGGCAAACGATCATACCCCTTAGCTTCGAACCTGAAGGATCGCGATTGATAGTATTTAGGAAAGCACAAGCTTCACCTCACATTATTAAGATTGAAAAGAATGGTAAGACCTTCTTTCCCAACAATCAGTTTACGGGCATTGACCAACCGCCTATTCAAATATTTGAGGATAAAGGAAAGATGAAAACCACCATCTTTGAACCAGGAAATTATACGGTAACCTGGAACGATGGAAAGACAACAAAGTTGGCTCTTACAACTCCAAATGCCACGCTAGCACTATCAGGAAAATGGGAGATTGATTTCGATACAAGCTGGGGTGGCCCTTCACACATAGACGTTGATTCTCTTCAATCCTGGACACAATTTGAACAACCGGGAATTAAATATTATTCGGGGACAGCCATTTATAAAAAAACTTTTTTGCTGTCAGCCGGTAATCTCAAAGGGAAAAAAACAATTCTTGATTTAGGAAATGTTCTTGAGATGGCGTCTGTAAAAATCAACGGTAACAAATTACCCGTTAGGTGGAATGCTCCTTTCCGTTTTGATATTACAAATTATGTAAGGCCAGGCAATAACCAGTTAGAAGTGGAAGTTGTTAATCTTTGGCCTAACCGCCTGATTGGAGATAGTAAATTACCCGCTGATAAAAGATTTACCAAAACCAATATCATTAAATTTGAAGCTCCCGACTCGGAAAAATTATTGCGTGAGTCAGGCTTATTAGGCCCAGTAAAACTTACGTTTGTCCGCTGTGAAAGAGATAAAACTTCAAATCAATAAATAGAACTTCTAACAATAAAAAAATATTTGATCCCCAAAAATATACGATTATTCAATGCATATGATGAAATGAAAATGGAATTAATACTTTTTTGAACATCAAGATAACAATCTAATAAAATGAAAACAGAACTTACAAACGAACAAATTCTTCTTTACCAACAAAATGGTTTTGTGCTCATAGAAGATTTTTTAAACAAAGATGAACTCGAATTTTGGCGGGAAGCGGTTACAGAAGCAATCCGGCAAAGAAATGGTCAAAAAATGCCGGGCAGTGATACCAAAGTTGGTGAAGACGATGGAATCAATAAAGATGCAGATTACTACGGTAAAGTATTTGATCAAATGCTGAATCTTTGGCAAACCAATGATAAGGTAAAGCAACTGATGTTAGACCAAAACCTGGGTAAAGTAGTGGCAGACCTGGCCGGATGGGAAGGTACCAGGATCTGGCACGATCAGGCTTTAATCAAACGTCCGTGGGCCAATCCTACTTCCTGGCATCTAGATACTCCTTTTTGGTCGTTTAGCGACAGAAGAGCATTGTCCATCTGGGTAGCGTTAGATGATGCTACGTTGGAAAATGGATGCCTTTATTTTATACCAGGCTCTTATCATACCACAACCTTTGATAACCCTGGCATTGGCAAAAATATGGATGCGATTTTTGACTTTTATCCTCAGTTTATTCAATCAAAATCGATAGCAGTGCCCATGAAAGCCGGAAGTTGTTCATTTCATAATGGGCTCACCATTCATGGTGCCGGAGCTAATATGACCAATGGGTTCAGGCGTGCAATGACCTGTGCGTATATGCCCGATGGCGCTACTTTTAATGGCATAAAAAATATTTTAAGTGATGAACAGGTGGCAAAGTTAAAGATCGGCGACTTGCTCAATGATGAGGGGCAAAACCCCTTAATTTATTCCAAATCAACAGCTATGTAATCAAACTGTTATAAGCGTAACATAATAAAATATTTCCTGATCTTGAACTTGTTACCGTAATAGATGTTCCGAAGTGTAGGTTTTGGAGCACGGTTCAATGCCAATATAATAGATGGATTTAATAAATCAGGTCAATACAGGATAGTAATAATATTAATGATTGTTATTTTTGATTCTATTCCTTGATCATTTATTTATTTATTTATCAAACTCCATGAAAAAATTTATTGGTATAATCCTTTTTCAATGTATTGGTTTTTTGAGTTTTTCTCAGGTTAACCTAAAACAATTGTTATGTAATAATTGTACCAATCCTATTGGCATTGGTACTTCAAGGGTTCGATTTACTTGGCAACTACATTCCAATAAGAGAAATGTAATGCAATCCGGGTATGAAATAAGGGTGAGCGAAAGTGAACCGCTGTTGCAACAGGGGAAAAAACTAGAATGGAATAGCGGCAAGATTTTATCAGATCAGTCTGTATATGTGGATTATAAGGGTAGCCCGCTTCAATCCAATAAAAAATATTACTGGCAGGTGAGAGTGTGGGATAATGAGGGGAAGCTGTCTGATTGGAGCCAACCTGCTTTTTTTCAAACAGCTTTTTTTCAAACTAATGATTGGAAAGCCAAATGGATACAACCAGGATTTATAGATTCCGTAGGTCAACCAAGCCCCATGTTTAGAAAACAATTTACTGCAAAGAAAAAAATAAAATCAGCTACTGCATACATCACTGCACATGGCTTATATGAAGCGCAGATAAATGGTCAGCGTGTTGGAGATGCTTATTTTACTCCTGGCTGGACCAGCTATAATAAGCGGCTCCAGTACCAGGCATACGATGTAACCAATCTGTTAAAAAAAGGAAGTAATGCTATTGGTGTTACACTGGGCAGTGGTTGGTATAGGGGGCACCTTGCATGGGGCGGCAATAAAAATATCTATGGAAAAGATATTTCGCTTCTGCTTCAACTGATTATTACTTATACTGATGGTACGATGCAAACCATTGTATCAGATGGAAGCTGGAAATCGACTACTGGCAGCGTTATCAGTTCCAGCATTTATGATGGAGAAACAATTGATGACCGTGCCCAAAAGGCAGACTGGACTTTGCCTGGGTATGACGATTCAAAATGGAGCGGGGTAAAAATGGAGAGCTTTTCAAATGATAACTTAATAGCTACAATCAATGAACCAGCAAAAAAACATGAAACAATTAAACCGGTAAAAGTTATTACTACCCCAAAGGGTGAAAAGGTAATTGACTTTGGACAAAATCTTGTAGGCTGGGTAATGCTGAAAGTAAAAGGCAATACAGGAGACACCGTTATTATAAAACATGCTGAAGTGTTAGATAAAGAAGGTAACTTTTATACAACCAACCTTCGCGCCGCAAAAGCTACTTCAACTTATATTTTAAATGGAAAAGGAGAAGAATATTTTGAGCCGCATTTTACGTACTATGGATTCCGTTATATTAAAGTTGAAGGGATCAAAGGGGCATTAAACCCGGAAGATTTTACTGCGGTTGCTATTTATGCCGATATGAAAGAAACCGGCACTTTCTCTACCTCCAATGCAATGATCAATCAATTGCAACATAATATCCAGTGGGGGCAAAAAGGAAATTTTTTGGATGTTCCTACAGATTGTCCGCAACGGGATGAACGCCTCGGGTGGACTGGTGATGCACAAGTTTTTTCCCCCACAGCCTCCTTTAATATGAATGTGAATAATTTTTTAGACAAATGGATGAAAGATGTTGCAGCGGATCAGTTTCCCGATGGCAGGGTACCTCATGTGATACCTAACGTTCTAGGCCCCGACGCCGGAGGCTCCACCGGGTGGTCAGATGTGTCAACCATTATCCCGTGGAATATGTATCTGGCTTATGGCGACAAACAAATATTGGAGGATCAGTACAGTAGTATGAAGGCCTGGGTAGAATATATGCATAAGCAAAGTCATAATAACCTCTGGAATACGGGGACACATTTTGGTGACTGGCTTTTCTATCGTCCGGATGATGATAATAGCGGAAGAGCAGCCGTTACAGATAAATACCTTATTGCACAATGTTTCTATGCACATTCCACACAACTATTGATTAGTTCAGCTAAAGTATTGGGTAAAACAGATGATGTTGATTATTATACTGACCTGTTGCAAAAAATAAAAGGCGCCTTTCTGAAAGAATACGTTACTCCAAACGGAAGGCTTGTTTCCAGCACCCAAACTGCCTATGTGCTGGCCTTGAATTTTGATATGTTGCCTGAATCCTTGCGGACACAGGCTGCAGAACGACTCGTTGAGAATATTAAAAGTTACAACAATCATCTTTCGACAGGTTTCCTTGGAACACCTTATTTATGCCATGTGCTAACACGTTTTGGTTATGACGATGTTGCCTATAAATTATTGTTGCAAACGACTTATCCTTCATGGCTATATCCAGTAAAAATGGGTGCCACCACTATATGGGAAAGATGGGATGGAGAAAAGCCAGATAGCACTTTTGAAAATCCTGGTATGAATTCCTTCAATCATTATGCATATGGTGCAATTGGAGATTGGATGTACCGTAAGATGGTTGGACTGGACACCTATGAAGATGGTGTGGGTTATAAGCATATAAAGATTCAGCCCCACATTGGAGGAGGCTTTACGTACGCATCTGCAAGTCTGCAAACTTACTATGGCAAAGTCAGCAATAGCTGGAAAATTGAAAATCATAAAATACTTATGGACGTTGAGATACCCGCAAATACAAAGGCGACAGTATTTGTTCCTGCAGAGAGCGCAGATGCAATCAAAGAAAGTGGTAACGTTCTATCACAAGTCTTGGGTATAAAATTAAAGAATAGTAAAGATGGTTATGTGGCACTTGAGCTAGGTTCGGGTACCTATCATTTTGAAATTCAAAAATGACGGGAAAAATATCTTTTTTAAATCGTAATTAAAAAAGTGGGATTATATAATATCACAACAATTCTACTATTCTTCCATTAAATTATACAAAATGCAAATAATCTTAAGAATAATATTTCACTTTATTGGCGGCGCTGCCTCAGGGAGTTTTTATGTGCCTTATAATAAAAGTGAAGAGCTGGCATTGGGGAAGTTTTTGGATTGTTGGCGGACTTTTCTCCTGGCTAGTTATTCCGCCGGTAGCTGCGTGGATCACGGTTCCACATCTTTTGGAGATAAATCTTTACCCAATAATATTATCCATCTGAAATCTTTTTCATCAACCTATAATTCGATCTCATGATAATTGCGTATATTCGTAACCGTTATTTATAAGAATTTTAAAGAGAGATTTTAAAACTAAAACAGCATCAATGAAATTTGAATATAATCCACGTTATCCATCTGTTGAAGACCTTAGAAAAAAAGCAAGAGCCAGAATACCCGGATTCGCATTTGACTACCTTGATGGGGGTTGTAACGAGGAAATAAATCTCATAAAAAATACGTCTGAAATCAGGAAGATTGAGTTAATGCCTGAGTACCTAAAAAAGTATTCAGGTATTGATATGAAAACAGAGTTGTTCGGTCATATGTACGATGCACCTTTTGGGATTTCTCCGATTGGTTTGCAAGGGTTAATATGGCCCAATTCTCCTGAAATACTGGCAAAAGCCGCGTTTGATCATAACATCCCATTTATCTTAAGTACCGTAAGTACAAGTAGTATAGAACGAATCAGCGAAATTACAGAAGGAAAAGCATGGTTTCAATTATACCACCCTGCAGACAATGGCCTCCGTGATCAGATTTTACAAAGGGCTGACGCTGCACACTGCCCTGTGCTCGTCATTCTGAGCGATGTACCATCGTTTGGCTATCGGGCTAAAGAAATCAGGAACGGGCTGGCAATGCCACCAAGGATGACGATGAAAAACGTGCTCCAAATTTTAAGTAGACCCAATTGGGCATTCAAAACACTTATGCATGGTCAACCTTCCTTCCAGACATTACGGCCCTATATACCCAAGGGAATGAACATGCATCATCTCGGTTTATTTATGAACAAAACTTTTGATGGAAGGCTGAATTCAGAGAAGGTTGCTGAGATTCGCAATAAGTGGAAAGGTAAGCTGGTTTTAAAGGGTATCGTCAACGAAGCCGATGTTGTGAAAGCAATGCAGTTGGGTATTGATGGAATTATTGTTTCCAATCATGGTGGCCGGCAGTTGGACGCAGGCGAATCCGCTATAAAATCGCTTTTTCGGATTGCAGAAAACTACAGAGATAAAATTAAGATTATGATGGATAGTGGCTTACGGTCTGGCCCCGACATCGCAAGGGCTCTTGCGTCCGGTGCCACCTTCACCTTTCTGGGGAGAAGTTTTATGTATGGTGCTGCTGCTTTAGGAAAACAAGGAGGCAATCATACAGTTGCGATTTTAAAAACCCAGCTTCAGCAAGTGATGCAACAAATTTGCTGCGAAAGAGTAGAAGATTTACCCAATCATTTGATAACTAATATTAGTCAATTATGATCGCTACACGTTAGAAAAGCCTGTAGGGCGAATTTGAGCTTTTAAATTCTTTTTCAAATTTCCTAATAACTTCTCCAATTTCTGAGTAGAACATTTTGAAAGTAACCAGTTATTCCATTGTACGTACCGAAAACAGTTCCATTGATTGTTGCTGTTTGTTGGGATGGTGCGAACTGCGTATACTCGTAAACGTTATCGCACACATTTTTAAACGCGGTGGATAATTCGTCCAATTTACCTGACTTAATATTGGTTGGAATTGCTTTATTAGGAACCATGACCAGTTGTGTTAATTGTTTTAATCAAATAGAAATTCTGTCATGAAAATTTCGGGAGGCTTTCCCACAATGTTCAGAAAATAGTGGAGAGTTCTCAATTTAAAAAGATTATTCACACACGTAATGGTAACCGTTAGATATTTACAAAAACGGAAATAGTAAAAACGAAAAACGAAGCTAAAAGTTTATTTCCCTTTGCTGCCCCGAAGACTTTAACTACTGTAAGAAATGGACGTTAGCGATAAATTGAATAAATAATTCGACAATCAAGGAAATCGGCCGTTTGACGATGTGCTGACAAATTTGCTCCCGCCATCCAATTTTTGCCGAACTTATAATACAAGCCCCACCGGTGGTAAATACGGGTAAGTTCGGGGATTTGATTATATCCATAAATACCAATTTGCTGGCTAAAATTGAATTTTTTAAAAATGAATTCATGCCCCAGTAAAATTCCGGCACGCTTATAATCTAAACCTGATCTTCCCTCTATTTCCAGAGTTTTCTTGGCGCCAAAATCAACTACACATTCCAATCCAACATTAACCGCATTAAAATATCCTATTTTCCGGTTCGCCTGCAACGCAGCCCCATACACCCAATAAAAATGTTTCTTATCCAGTGAAATTGTTTTATAAGAAGCAAATGGCATCAGGTCAAACCTCCAAACAAACTTTTCAGGAGGTATAATATCTTTGATCTTCGTTCTCTTTAAATCATAGACAATTCCCAATGATGCAGTGGGAAAATTAATACCATAATTTGGATGATACACCGCTCCATTAGAATTATGATTGAACATAACGTCTAAGTCAAGATCAAGATTTTTACTAGCGCTGATAGAGCTATTAAACCCAAGACACAAATAGGGATTAAGATATAAGCTATAGGAAAAGTTTTGGCTGTTTGTTATTTCATTAAATGGGTTACTGTTATAGCTTAACCCTGCTTTTGCTACCACTCCAAGCACAAACTTTTTATGATTGATTAAATAAGGCTCAATATAGTACGAGCCATAAAATGCATATCCCAAAAAATCCTTGCTGAATTGATAATAGGCCAGTGAAAAACCTGAATTAAATGAGTTATGAATATAATGTTTTGCTTCAGCATCAAGTCGTATCCTCTTGAGCTTAATCTCTACTCCGGTAACTATAGTGCCAGCCGTATTTTTAACCTGCACGTCGTGCGCAAAAACAAAACCATAGACAGGACTTAAAGAAATTTTGAAACGTGTAATTTTTTTTTCAGGTAGATCGTTAATTTGAGCCAACGATTTTTCAATTATTAAAAAAATGAAAAAAAATAATATGCCTGTAATTTTTTTCAATGCCAGGGTTGACGGGTTTATTATTGTTTTGTAAGAACATGTACAACAACCTTAATAAAACTACAGAAGTATGCGATGAAATTTAATGACCGCAATCACCGCTGCAAATGATTATGGACTTTACTATTTAAGTCTCTTTGATGAGCCTCTTAATAAGTTGCCATCTTCTAATTGGAAATTTACTTTCGCCAATCAGCAATGCCGATGACTGCGGTCATTCAAATTCACGGGTTACTCCCATAATTTCAAAGTGGAAATTTTCACCTCAACCAAACAGATGTACAAATGGACATTAAGCCATTAATGCAAATAGCAGAAAAAGCAGCATTTGAAGCAGGCAAAGCAATAATGGATGTGTATGGTTCCAGTGATTTTTCAACAGAACTAAAGAATAATAAATCGCCGGTAACAAAGGCTGATAAAAATGCTCATCAACTTATAACTGAATATTTAAAAGAAACACATCTTTCTGTTCTTTCGGAAGAAGGATCGGATACTAATTTCCTGGAAAGACGATCGTGGGAATATTTTTGGCTGATAGATCCACTTGACGGAACGAAAGAGTTTATAAATAAGAATGGTGAATTCACTGTTAATATAGCATTGTTAAAACAGAACAAACCCCTAGGGGGCATTATTTATAGACCATCTACAGGCACTTTATATACAGGCTCAAAAGAAACTGGTGTTTATAAAATCAAGAACGGTACACAAACCCAACTTTCACCTTTAACGAAAAGAACGACTTTCGATGAACTTCTAAAAAAAGACTGCGTAAGAATCGTTGCATCAAGATCTCATCCATCGCCGGAGACAAAGCTTTTTGCTGATAAGTTTAAAAATGTGACACTGTTGACAATGGGAAGCGCACTTAAATTTATGCTGCTTCTTGAAAACGAAGCTGACATTTATCCAAGATATGGAACTACAATGGAATGGGACACTGCCGCAGCGCATGCTATTTTAAATGCGTCAAACCGCGGCGTATATCAATTAGATTTAAGATCGGAATTGATGTATAATAAACCGGATCTCCGGAATCCGTTTTTTATTTCTTTTTGAATGAATGTGCGATCTTCAGGAGAATATAAATTTTTAAACGAAGGGTCAACAATAGTCTCAACAACTGTCTACAGAGATTTAAAAAATATCTTCTTATCGGACTTACGATCCAGGCCGTCTTAATTAATAAAAGCTGGATTTCTTACAATCTTCCGGGAAAAAACAACTGCTGACCAAATGGCCTTCACGGGTAGAAAGTCATATACTCCAGTGCCGGGAATCATTGTATTATTAACCATAATAATGTTCTTTTAATTGTCGAATGAAATGAAATATCGATCCTTAATAAGTAATATAAAAAAACTTTCGTAAAAATTAAAACAGGTTTAAAATGGTTGTAATAGTTTTCGGTTTACCGGGTTCTGGCAAAAGTTATTTTGCTGAAAGACTTGCTAAATTGATTAAGGCTGATTATATAAATAGCGACAGGGTAAGGAAGGAGCTGTTTAAAAAGAGAACCTATTCAAAGGCCGAAAAACAATCAGTGTACGATGAAATGCTGGCAACCATGAAGGACGCAGTTGATCAAGATAGGAATGTGGTCTTGGATGCAACATTTCATACAAAAGAAACAAGAAACCCATTTGTGAAGGAGATGAAAAGCAAGGGTGGAATTTATTTCATTGAAGTAACGGCCAATGAGGAATTAATCAGGGAAAGATTAAAAAAAGCGAGACCCTACAGCGAGGCTGATTTTAAGATTTATAAAATTATCGGCAGTGATAATGAACCGCTGAAGGAGCCGCACCTGGTATTGCAATCAACTAATAATAACATAGGAGAGATGCTTCAAAAAGCTTATGATTACCTGAAATAAAAAATGACAAAAGAACAAATCAATAGACTGGTTTCAGATGGAATATTTCCCGACGTCTCCGGGAATCGGGAATTAATTGAAACCCACATATCATGGGTAATTAAGTGCAATAAATTCGTATACAAAATCAAAAAGCCGGTTCATTACTCATTCCTCGATTTTTCCACCGTTGAGTTACGACGACATTTTTGCGAAAGGGAAATTGAGCTGAATAGAAGATTGGCAAAAAAAGTATACCTGGATGTGCTGCCGATACATGAATGGAAGAGTAAATTTATTGTAGGTGGAAAAGGAGGGAAGATAATTGACAATACAGTGCGGATGCTTAAACTGGACGCGAATAAGCAAATGGATCATCTTTTAAAAAAGAACCAGGTAACGAAATCCCATATAAAAAAGCTCGCTAAGACAATAGCCGGCTTCCACAAGCGCACTGAAATAATTTATGAAAAAGATTTTATGAAAATAAAACAGGATTTTAGTGACCTGAAAGTTGATAAAACTTTTTTAGTTAACCAGTTGGGAAGCGAATACAACAACATGATTAATGATGCAGTGGAAAAATCAGATTCATTTATAGAACAGAATAAAGAACTGCTTGCAGCAAGGCTCCGTGACGGTTTGTACAGGGATTGCCACGGAGATTTACATTCGAGGAACATCTTTTTGTTGCCGGCTCCGTTGCCTTTCGATTGTATAGAATTCAATGATGATTTTCGCCAAATTGATGTGGTGAATGAGATCGCATTTCTTTGCATGGACCTTGATGCATTTGGAAGGGAAGATCTTTCAGCTTTATTTATAGATTATTATAACCGTTTTTTTCCTGCGATAAAAACAAATAAAGACCATACTCTTTTTATTTATTATAAAAGCTATCGGGCTAACGTACGGGCAAAAGTAAACGGCCTGAGAGCAAAGTCAGCGGCGAACAAAGAAGATAGAACAAAAGCGCTGAGTGAGGCAGAAAAATATCTTCGGCTGATGAATGATTATTTGCGATCTGTTGGATAGGCTTATTTAACTGCTTTTACCAAAACAAATGATCCTTTTCCATAACCAGGCAAAGGCGTTTCCGTACTTTCGGTTTTATCAAGAGCATGAAACAATGTTTGCGAAAACTGCAATTCTTTAAATCCTGCTTTTTTTAATTCCTCTTCAACTTTGTTCACTGAATAGAAATTAGCGTGTTTATAAAAAATGCTTTTCGGTTTCCTGTCTTCATAATACTTCCCTATTCGGCTGTTTTTATCTATAAAGCCAACGATGAGGCAGCCTTTCCGTTTCAGTACTCTCAGGGCTTCCTTAAAGGCGTCCTGAACGTCAGTGAAATAACTAATACAAGAATTCATTAGCACAAAATCGAACTGAAGAGATTTGTAAGGCAGCTTTTCAGCTACTGCGTTCATGACAAAAATCTTTTTCTTTAGTGCCAGCGCACGCATATTTGCAGCCGGTTCTATTCCTTCTTTTATCCCTAATGCCTTTGCAAAGCGGCCGGTGCCTAATCCCACTTCAATGCCGTGAATATTTTCTCCCTTTGGCATTAACTCTCTTATTGCGGCTACTTCTGATTTAAATACAAAAGGATATTTTTTATACCACTCTTCATATTCAGCCACATGATCATTAAATGGAAGTGTTAGCGTCATAACAAAATTTATAATAGATAAATCAAATAAAATCCTGTTTGTAAAGCAACTCTAAATAAGTATTATATACAATGACAGTTATCACTGATGCTAGTGATGACAGTCAGTAATATAAAAATGAGAACAATGAAATCGGCTACATCAATCATTTTTGAACTCTTTAGAAAGCAGCTATTATTGTTTCACCACTTAAATGATATGTAGCTTAATCGTGATTGACCAGGAAAATATTGAATTCTTACTTTTTGTTCTGCATGATATAATTCACAAGATCTTTCAGCGTAGTGATCTTCCCGTAATCCTCTTCAGGTGTTTCAATTCCAAACTGCTCATCGAGTGCTACAACAAATTGCAACGCATCAAAAGAATCTATTTCCAATGTATGCCGGATGTCATCTTCCGGTTCCAGTTTTTCAGGTTCTGTATCAGGAGCAATTTTTTTCAGCAACTGAAAAATTATTTGTTTGATTTCCGGTTCTGTCATAACGCTTCTGGTTTTTGTAAATGATTTTTTACAGCCATTAAAAAACGACTTCCTGTTGCTCCGTCTGATGCACGATGATCAGCGGATAAAGTAATGGTCAACACAGGCCGCACATCCAGCATCCCTGATTCTGCCCAGGGTTGTTCAATAATGCTGCCAAAGCCTGCCAGGGCCACTTGTGGCGGATAGATTACACCATAAACGGTCTCAACATTTCCTTCGCCCAGGCTGGTAACCGTAAAGGTTGATTCGCTTAATTCAGAACTTCTCAGCTTCATTGCCCTTGCTCTCGGAATAATATCATTCAGTGAAGTCATCAGTTCATCAACCGTTTTTTTATCAGCGTTATGAATAGCTGGTATCATTACACCACCTGTCCGCAATGAAACCACAAAACCAATATTGATATCTTGCTTTTGATGCAAACCATTTTCCCAATAGCCATTGAGATCGGGCAATTCTGTCAATGCTTTGGCGACCGCTTTTATTAATAATACAACCGGCAGCAATCTTTGTTTTACTGATCGTTGCTTATTTGCTCCAGCCAGCCAGGATAATGCCTTGCTCATGTCAACTTTTGTTTCTAAATAGTAATGTGGTATTTCCCGGTTGGATTTACTCATAGCAGCAGCAACAGCCATGCGGATATTTTCCGCTGTTGCTATTTTCTTTTCTTCTTTGGGCGCCATTTTTTCTACAATAGCTTTTTCCACATCATCTTTAGTAATGGCACCGTCTTCTCCAGTTCCGTGTATCGTATTTAACTCAATTCCTTTTTCTGCCGCAATTCTTTTTGCTAATGGCGAAGCTTTGATAAAATGGGGAGCTTTAGCGGCTACAATTTTTTCCATTGCTATTTTCTCTTCAACTTTTTTTGCCGGCTTTATTACTTCTTTCTTTATTCCTTCTTCTTTACCTGATGCAATCAATGCCATCACAGTGCCCACCGGGACTTTTTCATTTTCTTTGATCACCAATTCACTGATGGTTCCTTCATCAAATACTTCAATATCTATCAAACCTTTTTGTGTATCCACCACGGCAATAATATCTCCACGCTTAACAGGATTGCCGGGTTTTACGAGCCACTCCACCAAAGTACCCGCTTCCATATCAGCGCCAAGGCTGGGCATTTTAAACTCAATCATGCTGTAACATTTTCTTTACCTTTTTAACAATGTCTGCATTCTGTGGTATGGAGGCATCTTCCAGGTGTTTGGGATAAGGAATCGGGACTTCTACTCCGCCGAGCCTTTGCACTGGCGCATCCAGTTCATAAAAAACATTCTCCATAATTCTTGCGCTTACTTCCGACGAAACATTCACAGAACCCCATGCTTCTTCTACCAATAATACCCTATGCGTCTTTTTTACCGAATTAAAAATAGTTACCTCATCCAATGGGCGTAGCACTCTTAAATCAATTACTTCTGCGTCTATCCCTGTTGCTATTAATTCTTTTGCAGCATCCAATGCTTTATATACTCCGGCTCCATAAGTGATAATGGAAACATCTCTTCCTTCACGACGAACTTTTGCTTTTGTAATATCTACCGCACCAGCATTGGCCGATATTTCTTCTTCTTTATTTAACAGGAAAGTATATTCAAAAATAATTACAGGGTCGCGGTTTTGTAACGCGGTTAATAGCATTCCTCTTGCATCTTCATGTGTACCTGCAGATAACACTTTTAATCCCGGAATATGCGCATACAATGGTTCCCAGCTATGTGAATGTTGTGCAGCCAGTTGCCTGCCGATTCCGCAGCTTATTCGTATCACAACCGGTACATTTATTTGACCACCTGACATGTGTAATAAAGTGGCTGCATTATTCACTATCTGGTCCATTGCCAACAAACTAAAATTCACTGTCATTATTTCCACAATAGGGCGCATGCCATTAAGTGCAGCGCCGATACCGGCACCCACAAATCCGGATTCTGATAGGGGGACATCCATGATCCTTTCGGGACCAAACTCCTGCAGCAAACCTTTACTTACAGCAAAAGCGCCACCATAACGGCCTACATCTTCACCCATCAAAAAAACTTTTTCATCTTTTTGCAACGCTTCGCGAATACCTCGCTTAAGCGCTTCGCGATAAGTGAGTTTAATGATGTTGTTTTCACTCATTATTTTATTTTTGTTGAATCCGCTATTATACTGCTATCAAGCTATTATAAAGTAACTGCCACCGTTTTCCATCTCTTTAAATTAGGTAAGGCGCTTACCGCTATATCAATTGCTCTCGAATCCATATTCATTTTTTCCATTTGAGTTATAACAATTGACGTCATTTCCTTTAAAGTCGTATTGGGATTAATGAAAGCTCCATCCCGGTAACAATACTTGCAATACTCATTGCTTTTAGTGCCATCTTTTTCTGTGCCCTGCAGATCGGGATTGTCTAACGGCATGCTGCAGCTTTGACAATATGTTTCGGTTTGCATAATTTAATTATTTATAATTTAAATATTTTTTTCATGAGTAAATAATTAGCCATGAGTCGCGACGCTGGTTGATGACAGTAGCTGTCCGCGATAATAAAAATCGTTGACCGAGTTTATCAAGGGTGTAAGGTTATCCTTTTTTACTGCATCAAGATCGGACCGCATAGCTTTTCTTTTTTCCGGATTTTTTTCAATCCTTACGCCAATTGCAACCATTAGCCGGTCGAATAAAGTAAGTTTTTTGTGTATTAACCTTCCGGGAAGAAAATATATGGAACTCTTTGCCCTTATTTCTCCAGGGAGATTATCCAGCACAAATTTATCTCGCTTGGCCAATTCACCAGGCGCCGTGGCATTTACAATAAAAAAGAATAATTTTTTATTCCTGATATTCTTCATGTTTTTCCTTATCCATTTTAACATCCTGAACTTTCCCATATAAACAGGGGTGCCAATCAATAAAAAATCAGCGTTTGTTACTTGTGCTGCTGTTGTTTCACCGCTGCGTATTAACGGTATTTTCAACGCCTGGGCCAGCCATTCTGCATATTGCCTGGTAGCTCCGTATTTACTGTTATAAATAATTAACCCATTCAATATCGAATCTTTATTTTTCATGTTATCAATTTTAAATTAAGTAATTATTAACGTTAACTAACGGTGCCGGTTATCCGTTTTCGCTATATACAAATTTTGTCAATTCTTCTGCCGGTTCCCATGTTCCCGCCTCAGCGAAGTCCACTGCTTTTTGAACTTCGTCCTCCACCTTTTTGCTCATGATCACTATATCATTTTGTGAAATGAAATTTTCGCCAAGCATTTGTTGCTGCAGTTTTGGAATGGGGTCTCGTTTTTTCCACTCTTCCACTTCGGTTTTATCACGGTATAATTCTGCATCAAACATGGAATGAGCACGAAAGCGATAGGTGTTGCAAACAATAAAGTATGGCTTTCCTGTGGCGTGTATTTTTTCAACGGCTCTCCCGGCTGCATTTTCCACTGCCAATACATCCATCCCATCCACAACAACAGTTTCAATACCATAAGCCGGCCCTTTTTTTTCTATTTCTGTTACTGCATGAGAATACCTGATTGCAGTTCCCATAGCATACAAATTGTTTTCGCAAACAAACAAAACAGGCACACTCCATAATGCCGCAAGGTTCATAGCTTCATGAAATTCACCTTCTGCCGCAGCGCCTTCACCAAAGAAACAAACCGTGATATTATTTTTCTTTTGCTTTTTGGAAGCCAGTGCCATACCAACAGACATAGCCAGGTGCCCACCCACAATAGCATTCCCTCCGTAAAATTTTCTCTTCGCATCAAATAAATGCATAGAACCGCCACGACCACGACTGCAGCCCTCCTGCTTTCCGTACATTTCAGCCATAATCATTCCGGCGTCTATGCCTCTTGCCAGTGCATGGCCATGTTCACGATATGTACAAAGTATATTATCATCAGCACTTAATGTGTTGATCACTCCAACTGCTACAGCTTCTTCACCTACGTACAAATGCAGGAATCCACGGATTTTTTCTTTTGTATATAATTCAGCACTTTTTTCTTCAAACCTACGTATCAGCATCATCTGGTACAAAAGATCTAAGCCATGATTTTTTTCTATTGCCGGGAGGGATTGTATAGTTTGTACTTCTTCCATAAATTGATTATGGGGTTTGTTCTAATGTTGAAATATCTCCTTCTGGCAACCCCAGTTCCCTTGCTTTTAATAACCGTCTTAATATTTTTCCGCTTTTTGTTTTGGGTAGTTCGTTTACAAAAGCAATTTCTTTTGGTGCAACAGCCGCACCTAATTTTTTTCTCGCATAACCGATAATATCCAATTGCATTTTTTCATCAGCGGTAAATCCTTTTTTTAATACTATGAAAGCTTTCACTAATTCGCCAATTATTGGTTCAGGTTTTCCAATCACTGCAGCTTCCGCCACAGCGGGATGTTCCATTACAATATTTTCCACTTCAAAGGGGCCTACCATGTGGCCCGAACTTTTGATAATATCATCGGCTCTGCCAACAAACCAATAATAACCGTCTTTATCTTTTTTTGCTAAGTCGCCTGTTAGGTACCAATCGCCGCGAAAAGATTTTTTATAGCGTTCTTCATCATGCAGGTATGAGCGAAACATAGAAGGCCATCCTTTTTTTAATATTAAATGACCTTGTTTATTTGGCTCTGTTATAATTTCTATTTCTGTATCCGTTACTTCTGCTATGGCTGCTTCCACACCCGGTAAAGGTTTTCCCATGCTGCCGGGTTTTACTTTCATCGATAGATAGTTGGCAATCATAATACCACCTGTTTCTGTTTGCCACCAGTTATCCAGTATTGGCATACCAAAAGTTTTTTCTCCCCAAAGCACTGCTTCTGCATGTAATGGTTCACCTACGCTGCATATTAACCGGAGATGTTCAAGATTATATTTTTCTTTTGGTTGAATATCCATCCTCATTAATCTTCGTATTGCAGTTGGAGCCGTGTACCAAACATTTACTTTTTGGTCCTCCAGGATAGAATACCATCTCACTGCATCAAATTCTTCTGCATCGACAACATTGGTAATGCCATTTACCAGGGGTGCAATAATCCCATAGGAAGTTCCGGTAACCCATCCGGGGTCTGCAGTGCACCAGAAAATATCTCCTTCATGAAAATCTAAAACATACTTGCCGGTAATATAATGCATCAGCACAGCACCATGCACATGCAATGCACCCTTAGGGATACCTGTAGTACCACTGGTAAAATGAAGCAGGGCGGGATCTTCCGGATCAGTCGGTGGAATAAAAAATTCATCATAAGCTTCTTCCAACAATCTTGGCAGTGATAGGACTTTATCATTCACATGCAATTCTTCATCAGTTAATAAAATAAATTGAAGCATTGGTAATCTATCAAGCAATTGCTTTACTTTTTTTTCAAACAATTCTTTAGTTGTAACTAACACTTTTGCATCGCCTTTACTTAAACGCTGAAATATGGGCTCAGGCCCAAATACTGAGAACAAGGGACAAAATACCGCTGTCTTTTTTAAGGTGCCAAGTGCAGCGATATATAATTCAGGTATCCTGCCGGTTAATGCAAAAACCCTTTCACCTTTTTTTATTCCTAATGAGGTAAGCACATTGGCAAAACGTGAACTGAGTTTATGTATATCGTAATAAGTAAAGTCTTTAAAGGTTTTATCTTTTAGTATCCAGCGGAGAGCAACAGTGTCTTTTAATTTCCCCTTAGCATGTCGCTCCAGCGCTTCATAAGCTATATTAAATCCTTTTTGTTCGGGTAATCCATCCAGGAATTTTTGTTCATCCTGCCAGGTAAAAGAATGGCGGAAGACTTCATAATCCTTTAGGTTTGGAACAACACCGGGAGATAATGTAATTCCGGATCGATTTTGCATTGACTCATTCATTTTTATAAATCCTATAAAAGTGTTTCAGGCTTGTCTTCATTTTCCGTAAACTTTTCCTCATAATCAGAAATTATCAATTCATCAGAAGAACTTCTTCCAAATTCATTTACCTCTTTTAGAGTAAAATCATCCATGCCTGTTGTTTGCTCCCATTTGTCTTTTTCTTTGCGCAGAATTTGAACAGAAAGGCCAAAGCGCTGTATGAATTCTTTCTCAACATCTGCAATTCGATAGTAGGGTTGAATTTCCAATAAACCGGATACATGACTGAGTTTAATATCACCCACCAGGCTGTTAGGATCAAGGCGGTCTGCTTCTGAAGAAGCTTCATATTTTTTGTGTGGTTTATGAAAAAAATCAATTTTCAGGTAAGGATAATAGTTAGAAAATGTTTCCTGTATTTCCCTAAAACTTGTGTTATCATTTATTTCGAGATGCATTACTACATTTATAAGTTGTTAGTAAATGAAGCCATCTCAAAGCTATTGCAAGGTTGTAGCAGGCTCAATGATAACCGTTACCCGAGGGTATGATGGTGGTCAGAATTTGGTTATCGATATTTTAAATTAGAAGACAAAAATTTATCATCACTTAGAAAATAAAATCATTCCGCTAATTCTGATTAATATCATTCAGTTCACTGCACACCGTCATCTATATAAGTTGTTCAACATTGTAATTTCATTAAAAAGAAAAGATTATGCCTGTTGTAAATAAAGAGTTAGGCAAGATTTTTAGTGACATGTCTCATATTTATCAATATAAAAATGGTAAGCAGAGATTCCGTGCTATAGCATATGAAAAAGCATCAAGAGTAATTAATGATCTACAGGACGATATTACAACGTTCACTAAAAAAGGCCAGCTGGAAGAAATACCCGGGGTTGGGTCGAGTATCGCAGAAAAAATAAATGAATATGTCAAAACAGGAAAGATCAAAAAATTTGAGAGCCTGAAAAAAACGGTTCCTATTGACATGCTCGAACTCATGAATATTTCAGGGTTTGGACCGCAATCTTTAAAGCGCATTCACCAAAGGTTAAAAATTAATAATCGTGATGAAGTGATAAAGGCTTTGCAGGATGGAAGGATCAGTGAAATAAAAGGCTTTGGAAAGAAAAAGGTGGATAACATGCTTCGTAGCCTGAAGCTGCATAAAACGGTTGAAGAACGCATGTTGCTTTGGAATGCGATTGAAGCAGGCAACAAGGTCCTGGATGAATTTAAAAAGATGAAAGAAGTACGGCAGGCAGAGTTGGCTGGCAGCCTTCGAAGAAAAAAAGAAACCATAGGCGATATAGATATTTTAGTTACATGTGATGAAAAGAGCAGGAAAAAAATTATTACAAAGTTTGTAGCTCTTCCTCTTGTTAAAGAAGTGCTTGCGAAAGGCGACACCAAAGCCAGTGTAATTATTAATGAGTTTAACAAGCAGGTAGATGTTCGTATCATTAATCCTGATGAATGGGGTTCTGCTTTATTATACTTCACAGGATCAAAAGAGCATAATGTTCAGTTGCGAACCATAGCCAGGGATAAAGGATATAAGATAAGTGAATATGGTTTGTTCGATATAAAGACGGGCAAACGAATTGCCGGAGGCACCGAAGAAGAAATCTATAACAAATTGGGATTTGAATCGATTCCTCCCGAGATGCGTGAACAAAAAGGCGAGCTTGATCTTGCTGCCAAAAATAAAATTCCTTCGCTGGTTACATTGACAGACATAAAAGGCGACATGCAAATGCACAGTACCTGGAGTGATGGAACAATGGATATTGAAGATTTGGCCCGGTTTGTTTCAGGGCATTATCCTTACGAATACATTGTATTGACAGACCATTCGAAATCAGAGATAATTGCAGGTGGAATGAATGAAGAACAATTTATTGACCAGGTAAAAGAGATCAGGCGTGTAAATACTAAACTGAAAAAAGATTTCATTAAAACGGGTACAGAAGTTGACATCAAGGCCGATGGCAGCTTAGATCTGAAAGATGAACTGCTTGAGCAATTGGATTGGGTTTGCGCTTCTATTCACACCGGGTTTACACATGATAATACAGAAAGAATTATTGCAGCTTGTGAAAATAAATTTGTGAATTGCATTGGTCATCCTTCAGGTAGATTAATTGGCCAACGGGAAGCTTACCCTGTTAATTGGGAAAAAGTTTTCAGAGTAGCTAAACAAACAAATACTGCTTTTGAAATTAATTGCCAGGCTGATCGTATGGACCTGAATGATGAGCTCGCCATAATGGCAAGAGAAAATGGGGTTAAGCTGACCATCAGCACTGACAGTCATCAGCAAAGTCAATTCGCTTTTATGCAATTAGGAGTTTTTATTGCCCGCCGTGCCTGGTGTACAAAGAACGATATATTGAATACAGCATCATGGAACGAGATTAAAAAATTTGCAGAACGTAAGAGAAAAAAATAATTATTCAATGCCATTTTCAAAAAATGCTTTAAAGGTTTTGGAGAGCCGTTATCTCCGCAGAAATTTAAAAGGAGAATTAGCTGAAACTCCGGATGAATTATTTATGAGAGTTGCTAAAGCGGTAGCAGAAGCAGAATTGGCGTGGGGAACACATAGCGAAGCAGAAAAATGGCAGGCGATATTTTATGAATCCATGAAGAACTTATTATTCCTTCCGAATTCTCCTACGTTAATGAATGCAGGAACGTCATTAAATCAGCTAAGTGCTTGTTTTGTATTACCAATAGAAGATAATTTGGATAGCATATTTACCACTTTAAAGAATGCAGCGATGATTCAACAAAGCGGCGGCGGTACCGGTTTTAATTTTTCACAGCTCAGGCCTAAGAATGATCTCATTTCAGTAACAGGTGGCGAAGCTTCAGGTCCTGTTTCATTCATGAAGGTTTTTAATTGCGCAACGGAACATGTAAAACATGGCGGAAAAAGGAGAGGAGCCAATATGGGTATTTTAAAAGTTGATCATCCCGACATTGAAGAATTTGTTGTTTCAAAAACAGATGAAAAAGCGCTGAACAATTTTAATATCTCCGTGGGCATTACCGATAAATTTATGCAGGCTGTTGAGAAAGACGAAACGTGGGAACTCATTCATCCAAATTCCAAATCAATTATCAAAACAATAAAGGCAAAAGATTTATGGAGATTAATTATAGAAAATGCCTGGTCAAGCGGTGATCCCGGATTAGTATTTCTGGATACCATTAATGCAGGTAATCCTTTGTTACCACTTGGGAAAATTGAATGCACCAATCCATGCGGTGAAGTTCCATTGTTGCCTTACGAATCATGCAACCTGGGTTCTATAAACCTTTCAAAATTTGTTGAACAGGAAGGAAGAAAAAACATTATCAATTTTACAAAGCTGGGATCAACAATTGAAATGGCCATTCGGTTTTTGGATAATGTAATTGAAGTGAACCATTACCTGCTTCCGCAAACGAAAACCATTGTTACAGCAAATAGAAAAATCGGTTTAGGTATAATGGGTTGGGCTGACCTGCTGATCATGCTTGAGCTTCCGTATGATTCCAATGAGGCAATATCACTCGCTCACCAGGTAATGAAATTCTTCAAAGAAAAAAGCCTTGAAGCTTCCGTTCAACTGGCAAAGGAAAGAGGCGTTTTCAAAAATTGGGAGAAAAGCATTTTCTATCCAAATATTAAACTTCGCCATGCAACAAGATTAAGTATTGCGCCAACAGGAACTATCTCTATTATTGCTGACACTTCTTCGTCTATTGAACCTTTGTTTGCCGTTGCTTATCGCCGCAGTCATGTGCTTGACGGAAATATTCTTTCAGAAATAAATCCTCTTTTTATTGATTATCTCAAAAAAAATAAATTGTATTCTGAAGGCTTGATGGACGAAGTAAAAGAAACCGGGTACTTACAACATATCAAACAAATACCAGCCGCAACTAAGAATGTTTTTAAAACAGCTTTGGAGATTTCCCCTGACTGGCATTTGAAGCACCAGGTGGTTTTTCAGCGCTATGTTGATAATGCTGTTTCTAAAACAATCAACCTGGCCGAAACAGCCAGTGTGAGTGATATAAGTGAAATCTATTTGAATGCATGGAAACAAAAGACAAAAGGAATTACCATTTTCCGTTACAATTCAAAAAACAAGCAAGTACTTGAAAAGGGCATCAGCAGCGGCATACAATCCTGCAAGGTTTGTATTAATTAAATTCAAAAAAATTGTTTTTTTATAATAAAAAGGGACTGTATTAGCAGTCCCACGATACAGTAGTTTTAATATCTTTTTGCGAATTTTCAAAGCATCCCCGTGTCAATGACAACGGTCAGCATATCTGATGATAGACAGCATTATTTAAACTATCGCCTTTTATATAAACCAATCAGTTCGCCGAATCCAAGAATATGATCGCTCATAGCTTTTTCCAATTCTATCTTTTTTGTTGTAGCAGGCAAACGCAACAATGCATCCAGGGCATAAATTTTAAAAAAGTATCGATGGGTACCAGATGGCGGGCAGGGGCCGTTGTAATGATTTTTCTGAAAATCATTAATTCCTTCTATACCCTTTATATCATTTTCTTTTATGTGGTGAGTTACGGGAATATTCCATACCACCCAATGAACCCATGTGCCAATCGGGGCATCGGGATCATCAACAATCAAAGCAAGGCTTTTTGTTGCTTCCGGAATAACTTCAATTTCAAGCGAAGGGCTGATATTATCACCATCACAAGTATATTTTAAAGGAATATATTCATTGTTATTAAAAGCGGAACTGGTGATTTTTAGCTCCGGGTTAGTAACTTCAACAGATGGAATGGCGAATTCCTTGTCTGGTTGTTTTTTCTTTTGCATAATGAACGTTTACTGCACTAAAAACATAAAGTTTAAAAAGAATCGCAAAAATTAAAGCGCCGTTTTTAAATATCCCCCAAAGCAAATACATTAATTGTTTGGCGTCAATGAGTATCGTCAGCGGTTCTATTGATTATGATCATTATAAAATCGTATTCAGCCAATAGAATGTTTTAAGGTTGATAAGCACAATTTATATTTCCCGAAGGCAAAACTGCTGTTGTTTTCTGATTACAATCAATGCAATCAATAATTATCGTCATAAATAAAGAATCCGGATATTAGTTCCTTTGAATACTAATAGGGATCTTTTAAATGAAATTATTTGCATTAAACAAAACGCGAAGCTTTGGCGAATTGGTCGCCAAAGAGCTAAACTTATCATTAAGCTTATATGAAGAAAGGGAATTTGAAGATGGCGAGCATAAAGCCCGGCCACTTGAAAATGTACGTAACCAGGATGTGTTTGTAATTCATTCTCTTTATAGTGATGGAGACCAAAGTGTAAATGATAAACTGTGCCGCCTCCTTTTTTTTATCAGCGCTCTTAAAGATGCATCAGCAAAAAAGGTTACGGCAATAATCCCTTACTTATGTTATGCACGCAAAGACCGGAAAACAAAATCACGCGATCCTGTGAACACCCGCTATGTAGCCCGTTTACTCGAAGCTTCGGGAGCTGACAATATAGTTACAATGGATGTACATAATCTGCAGGCTTTTCAAAATTCATTTAGAATACCAACGGAAAACCTCGAAGCAAGAAAACTATTTGGCGTTTACTTGTTACCGTTAGTTAAAGACGATTCCCCCGTAATTATGTCGCCCGATTTCGGAGGTATTAAGAGAGCAGAACAGTTTCAACGTACGCTGACTAAACAATTAAATAAAGAATTACCGGTTATATTTATGGAAAAATACCGAAGCAGCGGTGTGGTATCCGGCCAAAGAATTACAGGAGACGTTAAAGATAAAGCCGTCATCATAATTGATGATTTAATAAGCACTGGTGGTACTATTGCTAGAGCTGCTGACTCCTGTAAAAAATTGGGCGCAAAAAAAGTATTGGCGCTGGCAACACATGGCCTTTTTACAGGCACACCTGATGAAACATTGCAAAAGAGCCCACTCGATCAAATATTAGTTACCAATACAATTCCGCCTTTCAGATTGGACAATACCAGGACAAAAGAAAAAGTGACTGTTTTAAATGCAGCGCCGCTTTTTGCAGAAACTATAAAGCGTATGGAGGAAGGAGGATCGGTTACGGAGTTATTCGATGATTAAAGAAATTATCGTTGATGCCAAAAAATAACCATATCGAATCAGTTGTAGAACATAAAGTGCCATTAACTGAAAAGGTTTCTTTTTTAATGCAGCCACAATCTTATCCGCACCCCGTTACCAAAGTAGAAGCAAAAGAAACTCATATGTCATGGGTTTTTTTGGTGAATGGCTTTGCATATAAACTTAAAAAACCTGTTACAAATAGTCTGTTTGATTTTAGAACGCTGGAAGCCAGGTTGAAAAACGGTATAGAAGAGGTACGTGTAAATAAAAGATTAGCTGATGATATATATCTTGGAATAGTGCCGCTTGTTATTAATGAAGTTGGAAAACTGCAAATAGAGGGAAAGGGAAAAATTGTTGACTGGCTGGTAAAGATGAAACGCATCTCCGAAAAAAATTTCCTTCATCTGGCAATAAAATCTCAAAAGCCGGATAAGGCTTTAGTTGAAGAAGCGGCCAAAGTATTGACTGAATTTTATAAGAATGCTTCACCTGTAAAAATAGAGCCGGTACTGCACAGGAAAAAATTGAAAGAGGACATAACTTCTACTCACGCAGAATTGATAAAAGAGATTTATCATTTTTCGGTTGCATTAGTTGAGCAAATTAGTAGTACGCTGCTTCACTTTCTAGACAATCATTTCTTGCTTTTTGATAAACGAATTGAGGATGGAAAAATCATTGAAGCGCATGGAGACCTGAAACCAGAACATATTTGTCTTTCACCCCAATCTGCTTTCATCGATGCATTGGAATTCAATACAGAATTAAGAATAATGGATATAGCAGAGGAATTATCTTTCCTTGATATGGAATGTGAAATGATGGGCGACCTTGTTACGGGTCAAATCTTTTTTAATCATTATAGAAAATTAAGTGCTGATGATATCCCTGAATCCCTGATCTTTTTTTATAAATCAAAGAAAGCTTTTCTTCGTACTTATCTGGTTGCACGACATATAACAGAACCCAGCTATAAAGATGATCCAAAATGGATGATCAGGGCTAACGCTTATTTACAATTGGCTAAAAAATACGCTTATAAATTAATTCCTTAGTAATTCAGCTTTTCAAAACACCTTTTTCTTTTTCCCAACGCTCCATAAATCCCAATGCATCATCATCACTAAGATTATAAAAGCTTTGGTAGGCTTGCGATACGGCGAAGAAATCACCGGGCTTTTCCAATATAATAACTTCATCTGCTTTTTCACCCAGCATTTCTTCCATGTCATACCCCGAAACCGGTGCTGCAATAACAATCTTGCCGGCTTTTCTTTTCTTACACATTTCTATCGCAGCAAAAATGGTAGCGCCTGTTGCTATCCCATCATCTGCCAGGATAACGGTCCTGTCTTTTAAATCAGGTAATGGTTTTCCTTTGCGTAAAATTTTTATCCTCCGCTCAATTTCTTTTTTCTGTAGATCTATTATTTCATTTATCGTTTCTTTTGAAAATTCTTCATTTGCAAACGGGCTTAAATAAACACTTCCGTCTTCTGCAATGGCGCCAAGAGCATATTCCGGATTTGAAGGATGGCCCAGTTTACGTGAAATTAAAAGAGAAAATTCAGCATGTAAATGAAGCGCTATATAATAAGCGGTTTCAGCGCCACCTCTCGGAATACCCAATACGATTACGTTTTTATCCTTGTATTTTTCAAGGGCCTTTGCCAATTTCAGGGCAGCATCTTTTCTATCTGTAAACATGGCTTATTTTTTAAATTTTATAATAGTTATGTTTTCATTCATGTCAATAGTACTTGTCCCCTGTCACTAACCTTTGTTCCGAATTTTTCTGACAAATATTGCATACGTTTTATACTCCATTTATATTCATTGCCAACTGCTAAGTTCACCTGGTAACGGGAAATCAAAACGGGGAAGAGTTCCAATTTTGTCAGGCCCTTTTCACCGGCATCAATACGAAAGAAAAAGGAATGGTCATTTTTTAATACAGGATCAACCATATAATCATCTACAAAATCTCCTGTGTCGTAGAGTATCAATTTATGATGGTATACCTCTATGCCCTGGAAATTATGGGCACTATGGCCATGAATAATTTCAGCACCTTGTTCAATCATTTGGTGTGCAAAATCTATAAAATACTTTTGGGGAAATTCCTGCATATTCGGTCCCCAATGAATACTGACTACAACAATATCTGCTTCTTTTTTTAGCTGCTCTATGTTGAGTAATGCCCTTTTGCGATCATCTTCACTGGATACATTAATATAATTTATTCCGCTGCTGGAAGCACCGGCTTTCCAGGTGGGTTCGTTATCTGTAAACCCTAATATCCCTGTTATAATATTGTTCCTGGTTATAATAACATGTTTGGAAGCTTCTTTATCATTGATACCTGCTCCTACATATTTTATTCCGGCGTTCTTTAATGTTTGAATCGTTTCTATTAATCCCTGTTCCGAGAAATCTAATATGTGATTGTTAGCAAGATTAGCAACCGTTACATTCGCATCTGTAAGACATTTAATTTTATCAGGTGTAGCTTTAAAGTTGAAGGTTTTTTCAACAATTTTATTGCTATTGGTTAAAGTTGTTTCCAGGTTCACAATGTTCAAATCTGTACTGTGAAGTAAGGGCAGCACATTTCCCCATACATACCGGTAACCTTCCTGGGAGATAACAGTATCAACTTCTCTTCCAATCATAACATCACCCGTTAAACCAATAACTAATTTATCATAATTCATATTTCAATTACAGATTTTATCCTTTCAACCTAATATCTCGTAATTAATGCGATGTGCTGGTAGTCTTTAAGCATACCGTTATCTGTAAAAAATACCTGTCCATTTTTTTCCAACATCATTTCAATAATATCATCTACAGCATCTGCTAAAATTCTATGTGCATTTTGCGGTGGGCGAATGAAAAGCCGGTAGGCATCCTTTACTAAAAATCCGGGTTGGCGAAAATCTTTCTCTACCAAAAGCTTTAACCCTCTTCCTTCCTGTACTGCCTTCCAAACTTCCTCTACACCATGTATGCCGTGATGTTCACCAATCTTTTCGATAAACTGTTTTATTAATTCGACTGTTTCATTATCAAGGTGGGAGCGCATCACCGGCCATACAATCGTAGCAAGGTCAATCGGATGCGTATAATTTAAACTCCGGTCAATTTTACTAATGATGTTTTTTTTGTGTGCCAGTAAATCGTCGAATAATGCCAGCTCTTTTTCGGTACCCAGCAATATTAGCGGAATGTCGTTTAACAGGTAATCATTTAAAGCTTCATTTACCCCGCGGAAAAAATCCCGGAACCTGATATCTTTCAGTGCAGATTTTTCCTTTTCAACATTTCTCACATGCGCATATCCTGCAGCAGGTGTGCCGCGGCTGGGTGGATTGTAAATGTATTCCTCTTTATATTCTTTCGGAAAATTGTTGTCATTGATCTCATTCAGGATGTTCCACGTGCCTTCGAAAAGTTTTATTTCTTTTTCGGTAAGCAGTAAAACAAAATACGGCTTCGAGTAATTCATTTTATAAACCAGGTCACGCAATTCAAAATTGTCGCCCACCATTACTTTCTCCTCAACTGGAAAAGGAAATTGTACTAAAAGTTTGATATTGGGTGACACATATAATCCTAATCCCTCGGGGTTATGATTAAAATCAATGCTCTTATATAATTCATCCAATGACTTTAACAATGGCTTTATTTCTGATTCTTCGTATTTGAATTGAAGAAATTGCCGGGCGTTTTCCAGCGCTTTATCCACTTCAGGTTTATCGGCCCTTCGTTCCGGAGACAACTTGTGCGTGGGAACAATAACTGAAACGCAAATTTGCCCTTTTTCCTTTTGCATTTTCAGCAAATCTTCTTTCAATAATTTTTCACTTTCCATAAAATAGCTTTGTGATGAGTGTTGAAAAATAGGTTTATAAGTTTCCCGTACAAATGATGGCTCTCAAATATTGGTATGATTGTTATCACATCTCTTAAAAAATAATTATTCTAAAATTTCTTATTTAAAATTTACGTCATGGTATACTGCGTTTATCCGTACCGGTTATATAAGTATTTTCATGCCGCATCGATAAAAAATGCATTCTTCTTAATCCTTTTATGAACTTCAGGTGTCTCATCTCCATATCCCAGGATTATGGCAAGTTTTATCTCTTCTTTTGGTGAAGTTTTTAACTGGGAGTATAGTTTGGTATGCTGCAAATATTTTCCAAATCCGACAGGGCAGGTATCCAGTCCCATGGATTTTGCTGCGAGCATAATGTTTTGTGCGCACATGCCAATGTCGAGATCAACCCACTCATTATTCCTGGGGCCGGTAATAAAAATTACAACCGGGGCTTCGTAAAACACATGGTCTTTAGTTTTTAAATAATGAAAACCACTTGAAAAATTAAGCAAGTGAATTATATTCTTTACAATTCGTGTCGGACCAGCCTTTAAAAACTCTTTAGCTGTTATTTTTGAGATTGCCTTTGAAAACGATTGGATAGTTTCTTTATTAGTCACTACATAAAATTTCCACGGTTGTTCATTCATCGCAGAAGGCGCCATACGTCCGGCATCCAGTATTTTTTCAATAATGGTTTTGTCAACATTTTTATTCTTGTATTTTCTTACAGACCTTCTTCCATAAATCGATTGAAGGGTTTCAATTGTTTCCGTTACTTCGTTAATTACTGAGGTTGCCATTGTAAAAGATATTTAGAAATTAACTAATTCTATGACCACAGTTACACCACCTTTCTATCAAAATTAATTTTACAAATTCTCAGTATTAATGACCTACGTCATTTGAATACATAATTGCTCTCATGGTTTTTAACCATAAACAAATTTTCACTGGCAAAGTGATTTAATGGTAATCAGCTAGCGATATTTTTGGGTATTTGCCCGCATAGACACTTAAAACACTAATCCTTATATTCCAAAGGCCCAATCTTTAAACTACTTTGCGTGGTAAACAACCGGATGCATAATAAATGACATTTCAGATCCCTAACAAAAGAACAATCCAGATAGCACAGTAGAACGAGGAAGAAGAAAAATCGACGAGCAGACGGGCCTGCGAGTTTGTACATGATTTAATTGAAAGTAAAAAAGGTGAGCATGGTGTACGACCCCGGGCAAGCGATAGCTGCAAGCCTTCTTTAAGACGCCTATTGCTAACTTTCAGATTGTCGCTGAGGGCCACAATCGCTTCCTGTTGCACTTCATTCATCTGTTCTGAAAGGTGCTGCCGGTAAACCTTCCTTATTAATTAAATTTGGATTAATGGGTTCGTCTGCCCAGGCATAGCGCACATATTTTGGCGACGGGACATCATCACTCCAAACAATCACTTTATCACCTTCAATTTTTGCATTTGCCCAAACGAATTTTTTGTCATCGCCCGCTATAGCAAACTCAGCAGGCGCTTCACCATCATTCGTGGTTAATCCGCTACCTGTTTCGTTGAATGAAATAATTATTTTGTTGCCGTCGATGGTTGAAGTTTTATATATCGGCCCCGCATAAACGATATTTTCCCCGTACGCGATTTTTTCTGCCGCCAATGCAAGTCGGTCACCTACTTCTTTCTTATGATCCGGGTGTATGTCATTCCATTCACCCACATCAATAGCCACTGCCATTGCGGTGTTTGACACGGATAATGATTTTGCCTGGGCTTCTCTGAATGTGGCCCATTGACTCTCAGAAGGCAAATAATTGTAATCACCAAAGCCGGGAAGTTGAACGAACAAAAAGGGAATATCACCTTCTTTCCATTTGTTGCGCCAGTCGGTAATCATTGCGGGCTGCCGTTTCGCATAATCGCCTGGCTTTCCTGTGTTGCTCTCACCCTGGTACCACACAAAACCTTTGATAGTATAACCGACCAAAGGAGCAATCATTGAATTATACAAGGCTGTTGGTTGGTTTTGTGCTGCAATGCCAAAGCTGCCAAAACCACGTCGTGGGAAGTTCACACGTCCCGCTTTATATTCCCAATAACCAGTGAGATCGATCGTATCATTGCCTGCAATTAATTGATATGGTTTATCCGGAACAAAGCCGCCTTTGCCAAAGTTATTGGTAACCCGAACTACAAAAAGATTTTTACCAGGTTTTAAAACACCACCAGGAACCGGATAGCGCCGTTGCGGGTACATGTAACCGGTAGTCCCAACTTTTTTCCCGTTAATATATAATTCATCGGCATCTACAATGCGACCAAGAAATACTTTTGCAGGCACGTTAGTCATAGACGCAGGCACATCAATTTCCCTTCGATACCATACTACGCCATTCAGATTTTTTGCGCCCTGGTCTTCCCAAAAGCCCGGTATGGCAATGCGATGCCACTCTTTGGGTGTGTATGAAGGTTCAAACCATTTTTCAGTCATGCCCTTATCTTCGGGATGTGGCATCGAACTCATAGCAGCAAACGCTTTACGATTGGCTCCGTTAACGTAAGCAGTGTCTTTATTTTTTTCAATTGTACTAAGTATTGAAGGAAGATCTTTGAAGCTTTCTTCGCTCATCATGGATTCAATGGGAACGCCGCCCCAGCTTGCATTAATGATGCCGATGGGCACATGATATTTTTGATACAAAGCTTTAGCAAAAAAGTACGCCACGGCTGAAAATTCTTTTATATCATTTGGGTTCGCCCATTTCCATGAGCCGCCCGGCAAATCTTTCTGGGGACCTTGCAGGTTGGTTACATTAGGAACCCAGAACTGTCTTATTTCAGGATTGTTAGCATTTGCAATTTCATCAGCATAACGTATACCATGTAATATCATTTGATGTACCATGTTTGACTGGCCTGTACACAACCACACGTCGCCCACTAATATGTTATGTAAAGTGATTTTGTTTTTGCCCGATATCTCCATCGTATAAGGTCCGCCGGCTTTCATAGATGATAATTGTAGCGACCACCTTCCATTATCATCTGTTCTTGTTTTATACTTTTTACCATTAAACTTCACGCTTATCTTTTCGCCGTTTGAAGCCCATCCCCACAAGTTTATTTTTGCGTCCCGCTGGAGTATCATGCTGTCTCTTATAAGTTGTGGTAGTTTTACCTGTGCACTTGCATAATGTGTTGCAATCAGACAAACACCAACCGTAAAAATTTTCCTGATAAACCTCATGGTAATCTTATTTAATCTTTTTAGCAAATTCAGTTGAACCGTAACGGGCTAACTCAAACCCTGAAACATTTCCATTATTATCTTTTATAAAATGAATTTTAAAGAATGAGGATGTGAGATAGAAATCAATTTCAGATGCGGCAAATAATCGGGACCAATTGTTGCCCACATAAACTGTAAGCGCATTATTTTCTGATTTCATTTCTATCATCATTCCATCGTTCAATTTATAAGTACCGTTATATTGTTGAAGAATGTTAGCTGACAATTGTAATGAAGGCCGCTTGAATACAAATTGCAAACCTCTTGCATATCCTTCGCCTTTTGTTCCTGAATGACCCGTGTTTTCTAAAATTTTACTTTCTATTTGCAGGTTTGCATAATGACGGCTTTTTAAAAATGATGTCAGCTTTTTAAAACCCGGAACACTTAATTCTGCACCACCCACACACATAAATAACTTTGCAGGAGAATTGGATTTATTTGAGTAATAATTTTTTTCATACGGATACAATATCGAATTGCTCCATGTATATGCAGGACTTGCGGCTATATAACGGTTAAACATATCCGAATGTGTGAAGAGCGTGTAAATGGTAAACAAGCCTCCAAGGGAACAACCGACTAACGTTTTATCATTTGCATCAACACGATAATTGCTTTCAATGAAAGGAAAGATTTCATTTTTTATAACTGAAAGAAATTTATCAGCACCGCCACTTTGTGGCAATCGCTTTTCGTTGGTGGGTGTATAATCTCTTGCTCTTAAGCTGTCAGGATTTGAATGATCGCCGCCCCAGGTAATACCAACAATAATAACTTCCGGAACAAAGCCATCATAATATTGCTGACCGTATAAAGCGGTTAACAAGGGAAAATCCCATTGCGAATCCATTAAATAAACAACAGGATATTTTTTATTGCTGTTGGCATAACCTGACGGTAATGAAATCTGCAAGACATATTCTTGTCCGTTTACGATTTTCGAAATAAATGTTTTTGCTTGTGAACCAGGAATTGTTACTTCAGTTGATTGGGCAAACGTTAGAGATGCAAACAAGATGGTGAATGATATCAGTAAGTATTTTTTCATGTTATTGTATGTTGTTAGACCTAACAGGTTTCAAAAACCTGTCAGGTCTTCTGCGGGTAATTATAGCAACACTTCTAAATCATTATAAGGATTAATTGTTTTGATCAAACCATTTTCATCATAATCAATTTTATCAACCTTAATACTTCGTAAATGTGTTACTCCTTTGCTTAAGCTGCTATCATGATAAAATAAGTACCAATCGCCGTTAAATTCAACAATTGAATGATGGGAAGTCCAGCCAATAACAGGATTTAAAATTCTTCCAGCATACGAGAACGGTCCGTAAGGATTATCAGCAATGGCGTAACAGATGAAATGTGTGTCACCTGTTGAATAAGAAAAATAATATTTGTTATTGTATTTATGCATCCAGGATGCTTCAAAAAATCTTCTATCGTTATCGCCTTGCAATAATGCTTTTCCATTTTCATCTGTTATCACAACATCTTTCGGCGCTTCAATAAACTGTAATAAATCACTTGTGAGCTTCGCAATTTTTGCACATAAAGCTGGTTTATCATCATTGGGTAAATGTGCCGTTGGACTTTCTGGCTGCGATGCATTAAATGTTCCAGTTTGCCAGCGTTGTAATTGTCCGCCCCAAATACCTCCGAAGTACATGTAATAACTCCCATCCTCATCTTTAAACACGGCAGGATCAATTGAAAAACTTTCTTTGATGGCTTCAGGTTCCGCTTTAAACGGACCGGTTGGTGAGTCGCTTATTGCAACACCAATTCTAAAAATTCCATCATGATCTTTTGCAGGGAAGAATAAATAGTATGTACCATTTTTCTCATTTGCATCGGGTGCCCACATTTGTTTTTCAGCCCAGGGTACATCGCTTACGTGTAAGGCTATACCGTTATCTTTTGCGTCACTGATTGGTGAATCCATTGAGATAACATGGTAGTCTTCCATTGCAAAGTGGCTGCCGAGATCATCAAATGCTTCGCCTGCATCCACATCATGCGAAGGATAGATATAAATTTTCCCATTAAACACATGTGCCGAAGGATCTGCTGTAAAAATATTTGTTATTAGCGCTTGCGAAATCGCTTTTTTATTCAGTTCATCAAAGTTGATGTGTTGTATGTCGTCTTCGGGCATATTTGAAGTTTTGTGGATAAACCTAACAGGTTCCGAAAACCTGTTAAGTTTAATTGCTGTTATCTACGTCTTTTTTGTTTTAAATCGCTTTCAATTTGTACTTCCATTTTTTTATTGATAGAATAGAAAAACAATAAACCTGCGCCGATCAAAAACGGGATTGCCGGGTAAACGCTAACGAGCATTTTTGTTCCCTGTATTGCTTCGGGCGATTGTACATTGCTGTTGGGAACATAGTTGTATAAACCGAGAATCCATGTGAGTACAGCGCCTCCAAGGCTGAGCCCAACTTTTAAACCAACCATCATCGCAGAAAAAATAATGGCTGTTGCACGGCGGTTGTTTTTCCATTCACTGTAATCTGCAACATCCGCGATCATTGCCCATAACAATGGGATGGTTAAGCCATAAAAAAAGCCATGCAAAATTTGCGATGCAAACATTAACCCAACCGAGGTTGACGGAAATAGAATGAACGCTAAGATGAACAGTGTTGAAATAAATAAGCAGGTGCCGAACACATCTCTTTTACCATATTTGTCTGCAAATTTTTTTGACAGGGTGATGCCAATGATCATAAAAATAATTCCACCTGCATTAAATAAGCCAAAGCCTGCTGATACCGGATCTTCGCCAAAAACATTGAGACAAATATTGGAAAGGAAATGAACGATGGGACTTACAAATTTAGTAAGGCTTGCACGATCAACATAATTGTTGAAGTAATAAACATAAGAGCCACCCTTCATTGAAAGGGTGATGAACACAAGTGTTGTAAGCACCAACATAATGATCCATGGTTTGTTTTTAAACAAATCAGCTAAGTCTTCTTTTACACTTGATTTTTGTTCGGGCTTTGGAACAATGCGTTCTTTCGTTGTTAAAAAAGTGATGAGCAACATAACGGTTCCGATGATGGCAAGCCATGTCATTACTTTTTCAATCCCTTGCGATTTATCGCCGTGACCAGCAGATTCAATTATTGCCAACATGAATACCTGTACAAAAAATTGCGCAAACATCACGGCAACAAAACGATAAGAGGATAAGCTGTTACGCTCGCCCATGTCGCCGGTAATAACGCCACTTAGCGCAGAATAAGGAAGGTTATTTGCAGCATAGAAAAATAACAACAACGTGTATGTAATAACAGCATAAATAACTTTGCCCTGGTAAGAGAAATGTGGCGTGCTGAATGCGAGTAATGCAATAACACCGAGAGGAATAGCGGTAAATAAAATCCATGGCCTGAACTTTCCCCACCTGGAATAAGTTCTGTCAGCTAATGCTCCGATGATTGGATTAAAACCAAAGCCGGCAATTAGACCCACCGTTAGTATTAATATCGAAGCGTGTTCCGGTTTAAGACCATAAATATCGGTATAGAAATAAGCAAGGTAGGTTACTAATGTTTGAAACACGAGGTTTGCTGCAAGGTCGCCAAGACTGTACCCAACCTTTTCAAGCACAGATAATTTATGAGGCGCCACCGCGAGTTTACTTGCATTCGCTGCGCCTGTTTTTTCTTCGGGTAATGATAATTCTTCGGTGCTCATATAAATTGCTTTGGTTTTTATTTGCTTACAGATTTTGCAGTTGCAATAACACGATAAAATGCCGGCTTCGGCTGAAAATTTCTGTCGAATAACAACGGGTAATTTGTACGGCCACGAATTGGCCAGCCATTCAACCATGATTGTCCGTCATTAACGCCCCAGAAAGTAACGCGGCTTACACTCTTTTTATATTTTAAAAAAAGTTGAAACAAATCTGCATAGGCTTTAGCCTGCATTTGTGCCACAGAATCCGGTAGGCCATTGGCATAAGGATTCATCTTTGCGTTGCCAGCCGCCGTTGCACTCACATCCGCTGTTGCATTGTCCCATGGATTGGGCAGTACACTTAAGTCCAGTTCAGTGAACATCACTTCAATCCCTAAAGTGGAAAATTCTTTAATACTTTCTTCTATGTCTTTCATTGGAACTTTATCATATCTCCAATGGCCTTGTATACCCACACCATCAATACGAACACCTGCAGCCTTGATTTTTTTAATCAAGGCAATAGCGCCTGCTCTTTTCTGAGGCTGTTCTATGTTATAATCATTGTAATACAATTTTGAATGCGGCGATGCTTTTTGGGCGAGACGAAACGCTTCGACCACATAATCATCTCCGAGTTTTTGCAGGAAGATAGATTTACGTAAAGTGCCATCTTCATTCAATGCTTCATTCACCACATCCCATGAATACACTTTTCCATCATAATGTGCGGCAACAGTATTGATATGATTTACGAAATATTTGCGCACTGAATCAGCATCCTGCATGTGACGCATGAACGAAGGCAATTGGCTGTGCCAGATAAGATTGTGTGCATTTACTTTTAAGTTATTCTTTTTTGCATAAGCGACTAACTTGTCAGCTAAATCAAAATTGTATTTATCCCAGCCGGGCTGTATGATCTCTGCTTTCATTATATTTTCCGGTGTAACAGCATTGAATTGTTGTTTAATTAACCTGTCGGATGCTGTATCTTTTTCTTCGATCTGCTGTGTGTTTATTGCAGTGCCAATGAGAAAATCATTTTTAAATACTTCCTTTAAAGAAGTTGCAAACGTGCTTTGTGCAACAACTGTTTGGGTATTTATAATCAACGCTGACAATAATATCGTTGCAGCATAAAGGTTGAGTGACATTTTTTTTATCATAAACTAATTTTTTTTACTTAACAAGTGTTTCCTGCGGACCGAGATAGCTTCGTTTTAATCCGCCGAAATCGAGAACTATTTTTTGCAGGATAACTGCCGGACTTACCATCCAAAACTTAACGGTGTGTTTTTCTTTTTTACTTATTGAATGATTAGTTGTTTTAATGATGATATCATTTGCCACCCATTGATTCCATTGGCGCCCGTCATTATCATCTTTGTTGATGGAAATAATCTGCGGCTTTTCATTATCAATTGAAATCGCGTATTGTAGACCGTTAGTGTCATTGTGAAAATTGAGTGTTGGTGAGAAGTAAGCATTCAATTTGATGGCGCCGGAATTGTAAGCATAAAAATCATATTCAAGCTGTGGCGTGGTTGAACCAATGGTTTGCGTTTGCGATGTTACCGGAAAGGTTGTAATTCCATCGCCGTCCCGGCCAATGTTTGGAATTACTTTCCATTGAATATTTCCGGCATCTCTTCTTTTGGTGAAGTGTGCGGCTTCAATGGAAACATATCCATTCAGTTCATAAAATAAATTTCCTTGACTATTATGCGGTATTAAAGATCTTGCAGTCCTTTCAACAGAATCTATTATGGTTAATGGTTGCGATGTGGAAGCCTGTGAGACATATTTTACTTCAGGCATTTTTTGACTGCGTGGTTCCTGCCAGTAAGTATAACCAATGTGCGTTTGATCCATCATGTGATTCCATTTGCCGTTGTTTAGCCGGTTATATTCAGCTGAGATTAATGAATCATTTGCATAAAATTGTTTGACTTCATCCGCATATTTATTTGCCTGGGGATTCTCCTCTTTTGCGTAAAAATGATTCCATGCAACTGCAGTATACATATCCTGGAGATTGGCACACGCTTTTACAGGATGCAACACTAATTCAAAGAATGCATCCTTATATTCAGCCGGCAATTTATTGCTAACGTTCTCTGCTTCATCCCGGAGTTTATTCCATTTATCTGTTACCCTGTTTGCTTCGTTATAGTTTTCGATGCTGTAGGTATTTTCATTAAGCAATTCGGGTTTTCTCCTTGCATTAAATTGTGAATATTCTTTAATAATGTTGCCGATCTCTTCTGCATGCTGCGGACCAAATTGTTTTGAAGCCCATTGCGTGTAATAATCATTAATGTTGTTTTCGTTCCACTTGTTTACATTCCAGGCATAATCTAAGAAAAAGGAGATAGGAAATTCCATTGGTTTAAGATCGCCCACATTTACTACCCATATATTTTTTACTCCATATTCATATGCCAAATGCATTTGCTCCCATACCCGTGCAATGTTGTTTGTGTTGAGCCACTTGTAATTTCTTGGTCCACCCACGTAATCGAAATGATAATAAATTCCATAGCCGCCGCTTCTTGGCTTATCAGTAAGTTTTGGAAGCTTGCGAATGTTGCCCCAGTTATCATCGCATAACAATAAGGTAACGTCGTCGGGTACACGCATACCTTTATCATAATAATCCTGCACTTCTTTATACAAAGCCCAGTCCTGTGGCGTTTCACTGGCGGGTTTGCCGGTAACGTCTGTAATAATTTTTCGCTGGTCGGCCACAATTTTTTCCAGCAAGCCTATGGCGGTGCCTTGTGCCATTGGCTTATCGCCATCGCCACGCATGCCAATAGTTACAATGCTTTCGTGATGATCCATGTTCTCAATTCCTTTTTTCCAAAAAGCCTTTAAAACAGAATCATTGGTGGAATAGTCCCAGGCGCCTTTTCCATAACGTTTCCATTCCTGCTGTGCACGCAACATCGGTTCATGATGGGAGGTGCCCATTACAATGCCCCATTTATTTGCAAGAACCGGGTTCAATGTATCATCATCATTAAATGCATTGCCCCACATGGCCGGCCATAAATAATTTGCTTTTAAGCGCAGCAATAATTCAAACATCTTTTCATATGCGAGGTGATTTACACCGCCAAACTTTTCCTTTGTCCACCTGGAAAAAGCAGGCGCTTCATCATTGATAAATATGCCGCGATATTTTACCGAAGGCGAGCCATAATTATAGCTTCCCTTCTTAATATAGATTTCGGATTTCTTTTTTACAGGAACATCAGCCCACCAATACCAGGACGATACGCCCATCTGTTGCGATAATTCGAATATGCCGTAAGCTGCACCACGCTTATCGCTTCCCACAATTACCAATGCACTGCTTACACCTTTGATCGGATTGCTGATGGTTTGCAGTTTAAATGCTTCCCATTTGTTTTGTACACTTTCAACCTTTAATTTTTTTTCTTTAATGAGTTGATGAATTGTTTGCGAACCATTGATAGTGCCAATAATGATAATATTTTTTGAAGAGGAGGGGAGTGAGGAAATGATTGGTGGTTTCCTGCCGGTTACCATTTCAATATCGCCCTGCAATAGTGAAGCAGCCTTGTGAATAAGCCAATCATCATTATTATCTACGTATATTGAAGCGATGTCTGTTGCGGTAACTAAAGGGAAAGCACCATTTTCAGTTTTTCCTGTGACAAAAGATTGAGCGGTGGAATAGTTTATAAGCAATATTGAAAATGTAAACAGTTCCAAAAACTTTTTTTTCATATAACAAGCATTCTTACTAAAAAATGAGGCATCGTAATAAATCAAATCTAAAAAAGCACTAATAAGTAAATTGTCTGTTCTCAAATACCAAGCGACAAGCTAGTAAGTAACGTAATCAAATTTTCCACAGTAAAATCGGGCGAAAATCGAATGTTAAGTAAAAATAGAAAAAATATTGCAATCGGTTGCTTTTTAAAAAAATACTTATTATCTTCGGTTAATAATTGTCACATTTACACTTATAATAAAAGAAGTTAGCAGTTAATTGAAATAAATAGGGATAAAATTGGTGCCGTCAAACGGCATTTACGTTTGCCCCTCATATTTTAGACAACCTTTTAATACTACAAGAGAATTAAGGGAATTTGAAGTTCAATCTTTTTGCAATAGTTGTGGTTAAGTTTTTCTCAAACTATATCAAGTAGTGGAGGGATGTTTCTACATCCTTCTTTTTTTTACAAAATTGTGAGATAAAAAAGCTACCTGGCAATTCAGGGCTATTTCCAGAGAATTATAATGATTCAAACAATAGAAGCTGGTAATGAGTCGCAGAACGTTGGGTATGCCAGCAACTTTTTAAGAATCTTATTTATGGCTGGTACTTGCTTTTTTTAATGACGATTCCCTTATAATTAATTCAGATTTTATCACCACTGTACTGGAAAGACTCAAGTCCCATACACCTTTCAGGTGATTTATAAGATTATGCGCAGCCACCTTACCCATTTCAAAACCCGGATAATTTATAGTGGTAAGTTTCGGACTTACAACTTTACCAATATTATCGTTGTTAAACCCAACAATTGCAATATCGCGGGGGATTTGAATACCGGCATCTTTGAGTACCTGCATTACAACCGCCGCACAAAAATCGTTGGTTATAAAAATGCCATCCGGCAACGTTTTCAGCGCCAGGATTTGTTTTGCAGCTCTCGTTGCATCTTCTTCTTTAAGACCCTCAACAACTACCAGTTTTTCATCAAATTTTAAATTATTGTCAAGCAGTGCTTGCTTATACCCACGCATCCTTTCTGAATACACATTTCTTTTTAAACTAGACGTTATGTGTGCAATACGTCGACAACCTTGCTCTATCAAATGCGCAGTTGCATCATAGCCGGCCTGGAAGTTATTGATGATAACCTTGGCATCGTCACTCTTTTCAAAAACGCGGTCAAAAAAAACAACGGGTATATTCTTGTTCTGGAATTGTTGAAAGTGAGACAGGTTCTCGGTATCAGAAGATAGTGAAGCGATAACTCCATCAACTCGTTTATTAAAAAGATTGCGGGCATTCACTTCTTCCAGCGCTACGCTTTCGGCGGAGTGAACAATTATCAGGTTATATTTCGCTTCGCTCGCAATTTTCTCAATGCCTGCTAATACCGATGTAATGAAAGAACTGTTTAATTCATGAAGGATAACCCCAATGGTATGGGTTTTTTGTGATCGCAGGCTGCTTGCGAAAAGATTAGGGCGGTAACCCATTGATTCCGCCATCGCATTAATTTTCTTACGCGTGGAAAGGCTGGTGGATGGGTTATTTTTAAGTGCACGACTTACTGTAGCTGTAGACACACCAAGTTTATCAGCTATGTCATAAATTGTAATTTCCTTTTTTACTTTCACTTCCTTTTTGATTATTCCATAAAAATAAGGTAACCTTTTAAAAAAATATTATGCAACCGATTACTATTTAGAAATAAATTGGTACTTTAGATTTTAATTAGATCAGGCATTGTTTTACGATTGCCACGGTATTGGGAGATTTTGAGAAAATTTCCTGTTCGGCTTTTTAATAAACGATTGCATCTTCTACTAAAACAAAAACGTGTTATTTGAAACAAGGATTTTAAAAGATATACCATTTTTTACTCGTCTTTCTGATTATATCAAACACACTAATTCAAAGGGTTTTCAATATTTTTATCACAATAAAAAATTTAATTATTAAACAATTATGGAAATAATCTTAGGAGAAAAGGAATATTTTAAAGGATTGGGCCAGGTTAAGTATGAGGGACCGGAAAGTGACAACCCATTGGCATTTCGGTGGTATGATGAAAATAAGGTTGTCGCCGGGAAAACCCTGAAAGAGCATCTCCGCTTTGCCTGCGCCTATTGGCATTCTTTCGTAAACGAAGGTAGTGACCCCTTTGGTCCTGGCACTCATGTTTTTGAATGGAACAAAAAAAGCGATCCTGTGGAAAGGGCAAAGGATAAGATGGATGCGGCATTTGAATTTATCACGAAAATGAATTTGCCTTTTTATTGTTTTCACGATGTTGACGTTGTCGATTACACGAGCGATGTTGCGGACAACGATAAGCGTCTGCAGACTATGGTTGAGTATGCAAAGCAGAAACAAAAAGCCAGCGGCGCAAAATTATTATGGGGCACAGCTAATGTTTTTTCTAATCCGCGCTACATGAACGGAGCCGCAACCAACCCGGACTTTCATGTGCTTTCTCATGCGGCGGCACAGGTGAAGGCAGCGATTGATGCTACAATTGAGTTAGGTGGTGAAGGCTATGTATTTTGGGGTGGGAGGGAAGGTTATATGACCCTTTTGAATACCAATATGAAACGTGAGAAAGAGCATTTTGCCCGGTTTCTTCATACTGCTAAAGATTATGCAAGAAAGAATGGATTTAAAGGTACTTTCCTTATTGAGCCGAAACCGATGGAACCAACGAAACATCAATATGATTATGATTGCGAAACCGTAATTGGTTTTTTGCGTCAGTATGATTTGTTGAACGATTTTAAAATTAATATAGAAGTTAACCATGCCACGCTAGCCGGGCATACTTTCCAGCACGAATTGCAAGTGGCGGCCGATGCGGGTATGCTTGGATCGTTAGATGCTAACCGGGGCGATTATCAAAATGGCTGGGATACAGATCAGTTTCCTAATAATATTAACGAACTAACGGAGGCGATGCTGGTGTTCCTCGAAGCAGGTGGTTTAAAAGGTGGCGGTATCAACTTCGATGCAAAGATCCGTCGTTCATCAACTGATCCCGCAGACCTTTTTTATGCCCACATTGGTGGTATGGATACATTCGCGAGGGCATTGATCAGTGCTGATGCAATTCTTGAAAAATCAGATTTTAAAAAGTTCCGTAAAGATCGTTATTCCTCGTTTGACAGTGGTAAAGGAAAAGAATTCGAAGATGGTAAATTGTCGCTGGAACACCTTCGTGCATACGCTATTCAAGCGGGCGAACCGGAACAAATAAGCGGCAGGCAGGAATATCTCGAAAATATCGTGAATAGGTATATCTAATAATATTTGAGGTACTTAAGGCGGACACCCCTGGCAATTTACCAGGGGTGTCTTGCATTAATGGGTATTTAAAAATTCGACTTTGTTTTATTCTCCCGCTGACACCTTATTTACGGCGGCCACCAGGAAAATATAATTAGCACAACCGCCTACTGTCACTTCATTTTCACCCCAGAAAAATGGCCAGTCCTCTTTGTTTTCAGGAAAGTCCGGTTTTATCAATAATACACCAGGCACAATACCTCCTGCAATGAAACTGAAATTTGCCCTGTTATTTCCATAAGTAACTTTCTTCGATTTTGTTCCGACAGAAGAAACGAAAGAGATATTAGAATAAGGATGGCAACCGAAAATATAATTCAATCCCTTGTACACGTATTCGGTGTTCATTATATCAGGATAAAATTTATTCGCATAATAATTTGTAGTTGCAAAATTTACAACGCCGCCGCTGCCACCCCAACCTCCGGTCGCAATCGGTACACCGTAGGGATTTTGTTTGGCATAATCGTCGCAAAATGTTTTATACTTCACCACATAATCACGCAATTTCTTTTTATAATCACCATCCATGTATGGAACTGCCTGCAAGGCTGGCGTGATTCCAAATTGAATAAACCTGTCGAGTGATTGCCACACCGCATTTTTAAATACGTTTGCGTATCGCTCATCTTTTGTGGTGATGTATAACTGCAAAGCCGCAGACATTTTAAGACTATTTCCGAATCTTTTGGAAAAACCGGATGTATCTGCCTTTGTGATACTATCGTCTTCATTCCATAATTGTTTTGCATAGAATAAGCTTTGTTGCGATAAGCTATCATCAAAACCTTTTAATGCACGGCTTGCGGCGGCTAATGCTGCGGCGGTATAATAATCGAGGAATGTTGTTCTTTCTGTAAAAGCCCAGCGATCATCCAAAGTGCCACTTGATTTGCCATCGGTTTCATAAGGTTTCAGATCAGGGTTGTAAGGAAGATTATCTGTTTCGTCGACAGCGTCACCAAGATGATGATACTGATGCAAGTTCGGAACAACAATGCCTCTAACTGGATGGCCTATGTTTTTTACCTGCGCCACCATATTCAATGTGCCATGTTCAATCTGTTGCAAAATATCAGGCTTACCATCAGGGCGATGGATATCAACATAACGGGTGGGGTAGTCGACAAAAGTCTCATCGCGGGTTGGCTTAAATTTTTCCCATGTATCCACCAAACTCAACACAGCATCGCAATGAGAACCTGTTTGGATATCAAAATCACCTGCATCAAACCAACCACCAACAGCCAACCCGGGAATACGCTCCAGTGGTTTATATTTTGTTTGGGTTGATGCACCCATGCTGTAACCATCGAAGTGTTGATGATTCGTTGGCGCCTGTAGGGCATCATCTAAAAATGGTGCACCATGCCACACACGATAAGCCTCATTTACTTCCATGTGATCCATCTGCACTGGAAACCAAACATCTAAAGTTGGATGCCATAAATCATCGTATACATTTGGGGCAATTGAAAATGTATTTGTTTTCTGGTTGCCATATTGAATGAAGTACAGCCCGGGATCTTTTACAGAACTGAAATCGAACTTTGCATAATTGTAGCGTAAATATCTTCCCCAGGGTTTTACATCGCCTTTCAATTTCTCAATATAATTTCCGTTTGCTGTTACCTGGAATAAGGAGGCTGTTTTTAAAGGCGTATCATTTTTATCCAATTCGATAACAGCTGTTTTCTGCTGGCCCGGAGTATAACCTACCTGTGAAAATTCAATAACAGGTTTACGTTTCCAATTAGGTATGGCATTCGGTTCAACATACCACGTTAATACTTTCCCTGTTTTGTTTGCCGGCAATAAACTGCGCACAATAAACCACCCGTTTTGTGCAAGGTTGCGGCCATCAAACAACATTAAATTTTCATCATTAGTTTCTGATACAATCTTTACTCTTCGCTCAGGATCTTCTGGCGCCAGCACAAATGTTTTACCTGTAACGATGGAAGAAGGCACAATAAATTCAACTCTTCCCCTGTCATCGAATGTTGTGTGACCTGCGAACTGTGGTATCTTTTTACTGATTGGTTCTATACTTGTTTGGCTTGAAGGATATAGAGGGAATAAGCCAGGCTTCCCATCAGCCAAAAATGTTTTTTCAAAATAAGCAGAAGGAAGAAATTCAAGATTGAAACCTGCATTACCAATTAATTTTTCCGGAACTGGTTTATCAAGATAAACACTTATTTCAAAGCCATTGCCTTTACCCGTAACCGCTAGTCTTGAATCGAAATCAAACTCGGTATACCTCAATTCTACTTCGATGCTGTTTTTTTTCTTATCAACTTTCCTGCTTACCATCCTTGGTATCAAATCCCATTGTTCCGGTGTGTTTTGTAAGCGCACCGCACCACCTGTAGCAGTTCTTACACCATGATGAATTAACTCGATACCGGAAGTTTTTTCGTCGAAAAACATTCCGTTATACTCGCTGCTAAAAACCAAAACATTTACGCCCTGTTTTTCGAAGTAGCTCGAATCGTTTATTTGCAATTGTTGTGAAAAAGAATTTGCGCCTAAGAACAAAAAGCAAATAATACTACTAGCTATAACTAATATTTTTTTCGAGAGATAGATTGAATGCATGGTCTTGATTTTAGTTTTTTATTAAAATATTTTTTAATGTATGTTGCTTACTGCACCCTGAACCAGTCAACATCAACATAACCGCCCAATTCTTTTGTTGCATAATTAAACAGGCAAAATTTATTTCCTGTAAATATTTTTAAACTGAAACGCATTGTCAAATCATTGCCCAATGATTTGAAAACTTTGTTATCGGTGCTATATTGAAAACTTGCCTTAATATTGGCGTTAGAGGCAATTGTTCTAAAATAAATGATTGAAGTGTTGGTCAAAGCCGAATCAATTGTTTTGCCATTGTTCACCATTATGATGTATTGCTTACCATTGTTTTCTTTAATACCAATATATGCATACGGATCCTGGAACACAGCGAGCCCTGTTATATCGCCCTCTTTCATATGCCCTACATCAATTTTTGTTGTCGCAATTGTGGGTATGTTTTGGTCATGTTTTGCAAATGGTCTTTGGGTTAATGTATTGCGTGCCATTCTGAAATCCTGGGTCTGGCTTGCCGTCATTAATCTTAAATAACCTGGCTTCTTTGTTAATGACCATTTTGTAGAATCAGGATTATGATTCCAGCCCCATTGCATGCCCAATTTCTTTTCATTGAATTCATCTGATGTAGGCAAATCTTTGATGGGATATATTTTACCAACGTTTGGTTTTTTATAAGTTGTTACTGCTTTCCCACTCACACCAATCATTGGCCAGCCATCCTTCCAGGTTACAGGTTGCAATGATGGAAAACGGCCAAACGGTCCGCTATCCACAAATAAAATCGTCCACCATTCTCCAGTTTGCGTTTGAATTAATGCGCCCTGGTGTATGCCATAGTTGATGCCTTCGGTTGTGTCATAGAGTAATAGCTTTTGTTCATAAGGTCCATAAATATTTTTGGAGCGCAGAGCAACCTGCATACCGTCACGACCACCATACGTGCAATACAAATAATAGTAACCATTAATCTTATAGACATGTGTTCCTTCAAGACCTTTGCGAATATTTCCTTCAAACACCAATGAATCGGGGCCAATTGCAATAAGACTATCATTCACTTCAGTAATAGAAATCTTGTTGTAACCCTTCGCTACATAAACTTTACCATTATCATCAAAAAACAAACCAGGGTCATAAAAACCTTTTGGTAGATGTGTGATGTGCCATGGGCCTTCTGCTTTATCTGCTGTACACATAAAGCCGCCTTCATTCAACGTAATAAACAATAAGTAAAATTTGCCGTTATGATACTTCATACTTGTTGCCCATTGTCCATGTCCATACCTATTGCATGAATCCAAATCATAACATTTACTAAAATCAAGTCTTGGAACAGCATTGCTGCAATACGACCAGTTTACAAGGTCACGGGATTTTAAAACTGTTACGCCGGGAAAAATAAACATCGTGGTTGTAACCATGTAGTAAGTATCGCCAACGCATATAACATCAGGATCAGGAAAGTCTGCGGAGACTAACGGGTTCGTATAGGTGCCATTGCCTTTATCGCTGTGTACGTTTTGGGCTTGCAACCTGTTTGCAGAAATCGTACAGAGTAGTAAGAGCGATAAAACGAGCCCCCGTATTTTTCTAATCACCGTCATAGCTTTTTTAAATGTTTATGTATTCCTTAAACTGTGGCGTACTATAAAACAATCTATCTATCTTGTTTGAATTTGCATTACGGTTACAGAATATGGGGGAAAGCTTTGACGAAACGTTTTCTTTAATCCATTAACCGTTGATGTTACCGGAACAATTTTCTCCGGTTCACTGATAGTATTTGTATCAGTTGGTTTATCATTTTTTATTACGACGATAGTTGCCTTGGGTGAAACCTTTGCAACGCCATCAAGATTTATTTTTATTGTTTGTTTTTTGGCAATTGTATTTACAACTTTCAGGTAAATAGTTCCTGTTGTATCATTCATTGTAGCTGAATAAAATATGGTAGGAACGGTTTTGGGTTGTATGCCGTCTGCACTGTCTTTTTTAGAGAGCGGCCGGTTTTGAACGGGTATATTTTCAACTGTTGCAGGCACTATTTTATCGCCTAAATAATGGCTAAATAATTTCTGCACATAATAAGATGGCGAGCCATAACTATTGAGGGCATTATATCCTATCAGGTCGGAATCCCATTGCCATGCTTTCGGTGCTGTTGAGGTTGCTGTATTTACATTTACAAACAATGGAGCATAACAGGACATAATCACTATATCTGAGTTGCGCTCCATCCCCGTCATCCAGGCAGCGTCACCCAAGGCAGCATTTAAATTGGTGGTTGGTGCACCTTCGCGTGTTGCCCATTCTCCTACAAATATTTTTGGACCATTGCGATCGTAGTTATCATATTGCGAAGCATGTTCCCACATATCCCATGAATTGCGATAGTAATGTTCATCAACCACCGCAGGTTGTTTACCTGTAACTTTCATGGAAGGATATTGCGTAGCTGGTATCGTAGAAATACAGGTGAGTTGCGGGTACTTTGTTTCGATTGCGTCTCTAAATTGCTTGAATCTTCCATCATAACTATTCGACCTGTCAAACCAATCTTCATTTCCAATTTCGATATAGTGAAGTTTAAAAGGTTCAGGATGTCCATCTCCAGCACGCTTAGCGCCCCAATAGGTTGTCGTATTGCCGGTAACATATTCTATTTCATCCAGCGCATCATTCACGTAAGGTTTTAATAACGGGCCTGCATCGATATGATCACCCTGCAGCGAATAGCCAGCATACACTGCTAATACAGGTTCAGCGCCCATATCTTCTGTCCATTCTAAAAACTCCAGCAAACCCATTCCATCAGATGCACGATAACCCCATGAACCTTTATGCCCCGGCCTGTTTTCAATCGGGCCAAGCGTTGTTTTCCATGGAAACGCATCTGTAATCATTGGGCCTTCCAAAAAATTGCCACCCGGGAATCGAAGAAACTTTGGTTTCATATCCACCAGCATCTGCATCAGGTCGGTACGAAATCCATTTTGCTGGTTATTAAACGTTGGAGGAAATAATGAAACAAGGTTGAAATAATATACACCAAGGCGATTAGTTGAAATAACAAAGCGTGCATCTTTTGTCGGTTGTACATCTGCGGCGGTCGTTAATGTGAGATTATACTTTTTCCAATAAATACTTTTTTCAAGATTGATAGTGCCCGAAGCATAGACTGTTTTACCATCATTACTTTCAATGGAAACCGTTACAGGTCCTGGCGTATTGTTTTCAATATCAGGAAGCGGCGGTGTTGTAGGTTTTGGTTCCCATGGCCAGCGGAAAGGCTCGGTGCGTGCTGATCCTTTTATATAAAATGATGCCCTGTAAGTGGTAGATGGTTTTACGGGTATGCCCCAAAATCCTTCGTTAGCGATGCCCACTTTCCCCGAAACTTTTTCAACGGTAAGCCGTAAGCAGATTGAAAGGGCACCGTTGATAGCCTGGCCGCGTTCATCATACGGTATATGATCTTCGTTCGCAGCAATGAGTTGAATGGATGCTGTGTCGGCCGCATTATCTTTAACAAGACTCCAGCCTTCCGGGCTGGTTTTGCTGTCTTTAAATATTCTATTGCGAATCAATTCTCCATACAAACCACCATCATAAGAGTGGTTGATCTCTTCGGTCATTAATCCATACAAATTGGAACTTACACTGGCACGTGCATGGTCAAGATGCAATGTGATTGCAAGTGTCGTCTGTGCGTGGCAGTTAGTATAACAGAAAATTGCCAATGCGGATAGAGAAAAAAGCTTGCGAAATTTCATGATAAGATAAATATTGAGTTTGTAATAGTTTTTAAATTGATTTATTGTTTGCTTTAATATTTAATAATTTTATTTAACCAGGCGTACAAAATAAACACCACCTGCAGTCCCATCTTTTAATGATTGAAACTTTACACGTATGTGATCTTTTCCTTTAAGCATGGAATCCGGAATTGCATAGCTGATATCAAAGAACCTGGATTGATTCCATTTGCCTGTATAATCTTCCGTAACCAGTTTTTCATCATCAATGTAAATTTCAAATTTCCGGTTGCCCCATTCTGCGCCCCAATAACGAACCATCAATCCAAGGTTGGTTTCTTTCTTTGTTGACAAATCATAACTAAAGTAACCTCCATTAAAAGCTTCACGATACAACTCATTTTGGTTGGTACCCGATCTTGACTGATTGCTTTGCATGGCATGATCCACTTCGGGTTGTTGTTCACCCGGTGCAACAAAATCTATCGTTCGTTTTTCCAGCGCAAGTTTTTCTTTTTCTGCTGATGATATTGAATCGAGGTATAAATGATATTGCGCATTGCTCAAAGCCATCCAATACATCATGTAGCGTGCATCATGAATTGTATAAAATGGTTCCAACTCAACATCAATTGGGTTGATCATTTTTACATTATGCAGCGTAAAGTTTAGCGGCTTATTTCTTACCGGAACTAAATCATTTGTAATGGCTGATAAAGTGTCTTCAATAATAATAGGTGCCTTATCTAACGGTAGTTTTTTTCCGGAAGGAATCTGTCCCCAGCGACTATCGTCGGCAATTAATCCTTTTAAATCTTTTGTTCCCGTTTTTGCGCCAAGCAAAATTGGTCCGTGCATGATAGCGATATAGGTTGGAACATTGGGCAGGTAAGATATGGTATTATGCATAGGTAATATAATCTTCACAACATCACCGTTTTTCCATGTTCGGTTGATGGTAATATAAGATGAAGGATGCTTTGTATATGATACGGGGTTACCATTCACCAAAATCTTTAACGCACCATCTGCAACCCATGCAGGATAACGAACCATCAATTTGAAATGAGAGAAACCTTCTGTTATGGTTAGTGTAGTCTGTTCTTCGTAAGGAAATTTTGTTTCCTGTTTTATTTTAATGCCTTTATCTCTCCAGTTCAATTCAGATGCAATAAAAAGATTTAAAAACAACGAGTCGTGCTGATGCGTATAAATAAGCTCATTGTATTTTCCATGATTTTCCATGCCGGTTCCAACGCAGCACCACATCGCTTCATTCGGCGCAGAATAAACCCGGTAGCTGCGTGGCCGAACAGGCGTGAAATATACATAGCCCCCGGTCTCAGGATTTTGTGTTGAGAGAATATGATTATCAACTGTTCTTTCGTAATAATCCATGTACTTAGCTGAAGGAGTTGCCCTGAAAAGGTCTTCAGTTAACTTGAGCATATTATATGAGTTGCATGACTCAGGCCCTTCTACATCATTGATAAAATCTGTATATGCAACTGCGCCTGGAAAAAATTCTCTCCGGCTGTTTCCTCCAAAAGCAAGGCTGCGGGTAGCTGTTACCGTTTGCCAGAAAAAGTTGCCGGCGTCTTCGTATTTTTCATCGTGTGATAATTCGCCAATGCGTTCAAAACCTATTGCTTTAGGAATTTGCGTATTGGCATGTTTGTTATCAAGATTATCAATACCTTTTGACATCGGATCTAATAACATTTTATGCGAGAATCTTTTTGCTGCGATTAAATATTTTTCATTTTTTGTTATTGCGAAAGCATCTGCTAATACTTCATTCATGCCACCTTGCTCGGTGTCAAGCATTGATTGCATTTGTTCGTCGCGTAAGCCAGCAGTGATGTTTATGGCCCAATCACAAAATTTTAATAAGATATTCTTTGCATCTTCATTGCCCGCATAATTCCATGCGTCTCTTAAACCTGCATACATTTTATGTACATTATACCAGGGAACCCATGCGGTATGAAATGCAGTGAAGTCACCGGTTTTAAGGGTTGACCATATTGTTTTGCTATTGGGAACGCCACCAACATATCCTGCGCCCCAGCCAGGATGATTTTTGGTGTTGGCTTCCTGGCAGGCTTTCAATTCGCTGATCATGTAGAGCATTCTTCTTTTACATTCGGAGTTGTTAGTGGCTGCAACATTCATTGCCAATGCTGATAAATAATGACCCCCGATATGACCATCCAACCCTTCCCAGTTTGTATAGCTGGAATCTTTAGGCGTCAATCCTACTTCTTTGAGGTATGGCGCTAATAAGCGATCAACTTTATATTGCAATAGCGTATGTATATTGAGGTCACGGGCTTGTTTAAAAGGACCATCCAACAGCTTAACATCACTTAATGGAAATTCATTCGCATATAACTTTTCCTGTGCAAACACTTTACTGTAAAGACATGTTACACTCGTTAGGTAAATAAAATAAAAAACAAGTTTCATAGTATTCTTTTAAAAAACTTAAAGATTTTTATATCCTTTGATTTTCGTTTCGTAGATCTTATTTTTCAAACTGCCGGACAAAATTGTTTCACAAATACAAAAAAGCCGCTTTCCTAATTCTACTGTTCTTGTCATGCGAAAATGAATAGAACAGTAATCCAAAATTACCACGTCAATTGAATCAATGACACGGCGTGATCGGGGAGAACAAATGTCAAATCCACTTTTCTATTATCCACCTTCTTCCAAGCCGGTGAAGTAAATAACTGTAGTTGTCCCGCTTTCTCTAATTCATTGAATTGCGCTTCACTTACCTGTTGCGGCTTTCGCAAGGCCTTCCATTTTTCAAATGAATTGCTGAATTGTTTGTCCACGCGATAGTGATGAATCAACACTTTGTTTTTACCGATGCCATCAATTGTAAGTGTAACCAGCGAAGACGAATCCGAAATATCTTCTTCATTAAAATTCCAAACCATCACATACACCGAATTTTGATTTTTGCAGGCTATGGCATTGATATCATTTGCTGTGGAAGAATTGTTCGATATGATATCGGTAGCGTTTAAACCATTATCTGTATGCACGGGTATTCTTTCACCGCCCATCAATCCGAACATGCGGAATACATTCAAAATAGGTTTGTCAATGCCATGTGTAGCCAGGTCGCGAAAACTTGCAAACCAATCCTGGTCTTCGAACTCAAATGACCAACTTACTGCTCCTCTTAGATTAATTTTATATTGATCCATCAAATCATAGATCCTCGCAAAAAATGCAGCGGTATAGCTGGAGTACATTGTGCCATTTCGATAACCGTATTGGGGATCTCTGGTTTCTGAACACGCTGCACATCCTTCCGGATCACATTCTCCAATAATAACCGGAATATTCTTTAGTTCCGGAAACGAATTCACCGCTTCAAATCCCCTTTGAATATCTTTTAATTGAACACCCATATTCATACGTATATGGCCGTTCACTATTTCGGGAGAACCTTTGGCGTGGAAGCCGATATATTGCAGTGGCGTTCCTGTTTTGCCTGTCGCATAATTTTTTCCATGCAGGCAATGTTTAATGAATTTTGTAAGAAAATTAAATGCTTTATCATCCCGCGGGCTGGTGCTATGCGGACCGCCAATAGTACATTCAGGGCAAGCTTTTTTTAACCCGTCGGCAGCATAATCGTATAGCTTGCAATATTCATCAAATGTACCGGACCAATAACTGATATTCGGTTCATTCCATACTTCCCACAACCATGTTGTAACTTCTTTTTTCCCATAACGTGCAACAGAATGTTTTACCCATTGGTACAGTAGTTCTCTCCATTTATTGTAATCCTTCGGGGGATAAGTCCAGCCGGTCCAAAGATTGCCGCCGGTACTCCATTTATGCTCGTACGGTTCCGGATGAGAAGAAAGATCTTTCGGCATAAACCCGATTTCCATTAAAGGTTTCATGCCTCTTTGAATGTACGTATCAATAATGCTATCCAAAATTATCCAGTTGTAAACCGGGTGGCCATTCTTATCTTCTTTATAAGCATTCGTAAAGCTCCACTTCAGATCAGGCCCGTCGCTTTTGCCTTTTGATGTAAGTAAGTTATGGGTTCTTATGTAAACAGGAACCGGGCTTAAATGCTGAAGCTCTGTCAGTAATTTCTGACCATCTTTTCTTGTTGTGTAATTCGCTTCATCATAACCAAAGAATGACCAGAAAGGATTCATTTTGCCAATGGGTTTACTGGCATTTACTTTAATAGATACAGCACCATTCTGGGCAAATAAGCAATTAAAGCAAATTAAAAAGGCGAGTATCAATGCCAGGTATCTCATGTTATTGTTTGTGCTTCTTGTAATGTATGATGAACAGCTACCACTTCATCCAAATCAATTCATAATTTGATTCCCCATTTAATGTGAACGGCCATCGCCTCTTCTCGTATCATTCTTAATAATATCATCCAGGTTATTTACCGGGCGTTCTATATCATAAGGGATTGGCATGCGGCTGAATTGCTGGAAATAGAGCAGGCATGCATCTTTCCATAAGACAGCATTTATTTCCTGCTCACGCAGTTTTCGCTGAACTTCCATAAAGCGGGTGCTGTCAACAAAAGGCCCTGCTTTATCCCAGATCTTTTGAAATTCACGCACCTGGTTTACTCCTGTATCATAACGATAACACAAATCATCCCATAGCGTGCGTCCATCTTTCATTTTATAATCCCATGGTAAATGATGAAACCATAACAGGAATTTTTCAGGACAGGTAGCCACATTATTGAATTCTGAAGAAAGCGGTTCATGATATTGGCTTATAGCATCGCTGCCTTTCTTTGTGCGATCAAAACCAATTCCATTTGTACTGGCCTGGTGATAATAGGGTGGCGTCCAGTCAGGCCTTATGCCCTTTGGCGCCCACCATGGCCCTGGGCCGTAATGCCCGTTTGCAGACATGATATGATGCAGGCCAAGCGGAGTCATAAAATTTACGGCTGCCTCGCGGCTATCAATCATCATTTGCTTAACCGGTACAAGAAAGTTTTTTGTCCAGTCACCTGTATAGTCGGCTTCCCCGGATTTTTGAGATGAATCGCCATAGAAAGTAAGCTTGATCCATTCATCGGCTATCTGCCCGCTTTTTAATGTGTCATTCCATGCTAATCTTCCAAATGCGTACCAATTGGCTTGTGCAAAATGATTGCCGCACCAGTTAGTATCCAGTCCTATGTTAGAAACTCCTGCAATGGCCGTATTTTTTTGCGGAAAGATACTTCCATCGGTACAACGTGCTACTATGCTGCCTTTGCCTTGCTGGTAGGTATCGCTCTGTAGGCATTCTTCCCACATTGTAGATAAGAACACGACATAGACGGCATGTCCAAGATATTCCTGCGTTACCTGGAACTCAGGCATTACAGATGTTTTTTTCATGGCACCAAACAGCGGACTGAATGGTTCTCTTGCCTGGAAATCAATAGGGCCATTTTTAACTTGTATAATAACATTGTCCCTGAATTTTCCATCCAATGGCATAAACTCGTCATAAGCCTGTTTTGCACGATCTTCATTGTTGGCACTATATACAAATGCACGCCACATAACAAGACCTCCGAAAGGGTTTAATGCATCTGCCAGCATGTTTGCACCATCGGCATGTGTACGTCCATAATTTTGCGGTCCGGGTTGTCCCTCACTGCTTGCTTTTACAAGGAAGCCTCCGAAATCCGGAATGATGCTATAGATTTCTTTCACCTTATTTTTCCACCAGGCCATTACTGCAGGATCAAGCGGGTCAGCAGTTTTAAAACCACCAAGCGAAACAGGCGATGCAAAGTTTACAGAAAGATATATTTTAACTCCGTAAGGCCGCAATAAACTAGCGATTACCTTTGCCCTGTTGAGATAATCCGGTGTTAATATCATTGGCGATGCATTCACGTTATTTAAAACGGAACCATTAATGCCGATGGAAGCATTTGCCCGGGCATACTCCTGCCATAATTTTTTGTCTTCATCCGTAACCGTGAAAGGATCTTGTTTACGCCAGAAAATAGAATTTCCGGCATAGCCGCGCTCAATTGATCCATCGGGATTATCCCAATGATCGAGTATGCGGAATTGGTAAGATGGATTATCGACGCCGCCTTTTGGTTTCCCGCCGGTTTGCTGGTTGCGCAACAGTTCATAAACGCCATATAAAATTCCTTTGTCAGTATTGGCCTGGATAACATTTTCATTCAATTTAAATCCATCAACTTTTACGGCCCTATCTTTTTTTATTATTAATGATATCGTGGCCCCCGGTGCACCTTGCCAGCTATCGTGCAACTCCTGGCGGGCAATGGTAAGGGTAGGAGAATTTTGTTTGCAAATAACATGTACGGGTAACGCTTTTTTATCCCGAAGCCAGAGTTGATGCCCATTCTGGGCATGAAGCAATAAAGAGGTAAAAAGAAAAAAGAAGCTGGAGATTATTACTTTCATGCGGTTGAATATTTTAAAATCGTTATTGTGCTTTAACGCCCACTTTTATCTGCGTAAAGGAATGCGCAGGAAAGGCAAAAGACAACTTGTTTCCTGTAACCTTTGCTTCTTTTGTAACCGGTTTATATTGTGCCTGTTTGTCTATAGAGAATGGCGCTTTAAGGTCATCGCTATTTATTACGCTTACTTCTGCTTTACCTGAAAAATCTCCTGAGTTATTTATTACGTCAGCAGTAATACTTTTAGCCTGCTGCCTGTTTACAACATTGATATAAGCGGTGTTGATTTCTTTAGAATACGAAGTTGTAACATCAAGATATGGTATTCCTTTGTATTGTTCTGTATTGAAAGTGTCGCAGGCAACATAAGTATCTACCGAAGCGCCACGACAATTGTTTGAGAAAAGTTTGAAAGTATAAAATACGGGAGATTTAAAAGTTCCTTTTTTAGGATCGCTTGACAACAAAGAAGTGAGCATTGTAAAGTTGGCCATTTTTACTACATCTGCATGTCGTATAAATGAATTCAGGCATTGCGCTATCGGCAACACACTCATGAAGTTTCTTGCAAAAGCGCCCCACTCATCAACCGAAAGATAAATAGGTTTTTTATACCCCTGCGTATTAGATACTGCTTCTATTTCTCCGGCAGTAATTTTTATCCGGTCATCAAAAATTTTAGCCCCTGCTCCCATATTGGTATAATAGTCAGGAGAATTTTCCCAATAGCTGTGAATAGACAGGTATTTTATTTTATCGCCGATACCTGTTAATATTTTTCGATTCCAGTTATCCCAACCATCCGGACTGCTATACCAGGAAGAACCACATCCCACAAACTCGATATCCTTATCGACTGCGGACATCGCTTTAGCAGCTTCCCTGGCAACTTCAATGTAGTCTTCTGCATTTTTATGTCCTAACTCCCATGGCTTACCATCTACTTCATTGCCCAAATCCCATATTCTAACGTTGTATGGTTCGGGATGACCGTTCTTTGCCCGCAGGTCTGAGTAGTAAGTGCCCTTTTTGTAATTACAATATTCAACGAGGTAAGCAGCGTCAAGGATAGAACCGAGCCCAAGGTTTACACCTAAAATATTTTCACTGCCGATAGATTTATTAAGCTTCATCCATTCATCTGTTCCAACGTGATTATTATCAACACCTCCCCAGGCAAGATTTATACGTATTGGTCGCTGATCTTTTGCGCCGATGCCATCCTTCCAGTCGTAACCCATTAAAAAGTTTCCACCAGGCCAACGCATATTGGTAACCTTCAATTCTTTCATTGCGTCTATATAATCTTTGCGGAAACCGTTCTCGTCGGCTAACGGCGATGACGGATCGTAAAGATTTCCATAAAGCGTATTGAACTCAACGGAATCCGGCAAGCCCATTCTCCGCCCATTGAAATGAATGGGTTCCATAAAGACACCATAGATCTTCGGGTCAATTTCGCCAACCGTGCGGTTAACATCAATTTTAATAGTAGCATTTTGAGCAAACGTCGCAAGGGACATCCCTAAGGCACTTAAAAAAGTAAAAATGATTTTTTTCATATAGTGTTATTTATAATAAATATTTGGGTATTCAATCCTCCTGATAATGATATTTCGATTGCAATAACTTGAACCTTAAAAAATAGGACTTCGTACAACCCGGTCCGTTGATAAACCGCTTTCATTCGTGCAATGTTTAAAAGTAATTTTCATCTTAATAAATACAGTCTGGCAGGAAATGACCCTAAGCCAAAGCATGTCAGGCCTGCATGTTTTACATAGTCCATTTTTTATATTAGAGATCTGGAGATGATTTTACTGACCTAAATCTCAATTAATAAAGTGGATTCGAAGAATTTTATGTTAACGATCTCTGGCCCCATTTCATGTTTATCAATCAATCGTTTAAACGAAAATAAGATATTTTAAGAAAAAAATTGTAACCGATTGCAATTTTTGAATTTTTTTCTCTACTTTGCATGAGTATTGATGTTTGGAACATACAAATTGCTTGATTATACTCCGGATATTTAGTGTCAATAAAACTTGAAAGTTTCTCGAATTATCAAAACTCCGGATTGAATACAGTGAGTAAGAAAAAAGACTGTTGTAAATAAATTCTGTTATTTATCATATTCAGTCGTTTTGCTTAGGGAGAGAATATGAATAATAGATAATCCAAAAAGTTCAAGGAAATAATACCAATTAATCGATTTTTAAACCAATAATTGCTTCTATTATGAGACAAATCAAAATTAACGGAGTGATGAAGGCCGTACTGTGGGCTATCATATCCGTGTTTTTTTCTTTCACACAGTTATCGGCGCAGAACGCCTCCACTAGAATAATAAAAGGTAAGGTGATCTCTAGCGTTTCGCAGGCTTCTGTACCTGGCGCTTCAGTCTCCGTTAAAGGAACACATAATTCAGTTATTGCGGGGGATGACGGTGAATTTACTATTTATGCCCAAACGGGTGATATATTGGTTGTATCTTATGTAGGATTTAAATCGAAGGAAGTGAAGGTAGCCGCTGGAGAAAATACAATAAACATTGGTCTCACCCAAGATTACAGCAATCTGCAGGATGTTGTGGTAATTGGATATGGTAAAACGAGAAAATCAGACTTAAGTAGTGCCGTAGGTACGATTTCAAATACAGAACTTACAAAAACCATAAATGTTACCCTTGATGAGGCACTGCAAGGTAAAGCAGCCAATGTATATGTATCTCAAACCAGCGGCCAACCTGGTGCAGGCGCATCTGTTATTATAAGAGGGGTTAGCACGGTTACTGGTAATTATCAACCGCTATATGTAATAGATGGTGTTCAAATAAGGCCCAGCACCCCTACTGGTGGAACTTATAACCAACCATCAGGATATACTAATGAACTGGCTGGGTTAAATCCTGATGATATCGAAAATATAAGTGTACTGGAAGGGGCGGCAGCAACCTCAATATATGGCGCAGCGGGGGCAAACGGGGTCTTAATGATTACTACAAAACGTGGTAAGTCAGGACAAACAAAAGTAAGTGCAAGTAGCTTGTTAACTTCGCAACAAAGGCCTACAGAAAGGCCCGTAATGAATTTGCAGGAATATGCAATATACATTCATAGGCTACAAGCGCTAGGATTAGTAGGTGCTGAGCCACCTGAATTAGGAGACCCTTCTCTATTAGGACCAGGAACAAACTGGCAGAACGCACTATTTCGCAATACCCTCTTGCAAAAGCATTCATTAGCGATAAGTGGTGGTTCAGATAAAACAACCTTTTATTTATCAGGAGACTATTTGTCCCAGGATGGGGTTGCGCTGGGCTCAGGTTTTAATAGAGGATCTATAAGGCTGAATCTCGACAACCAGGCGAATAAGTGGCTTAAATTCGGGGTAAGTTTAAATGCATTTACAACAAAAGAAAAAGTGAATACCCTCAATGGAAACTTGATTAATATCGCTATTACTCAAAATCCAACTATACCTGTAAAAAATCCCGATGGTTCATTTGGCGGTCCTGCACCAGCTCAGACGCAATATGCTCAAACGAATCCGGTTGCATTGGCGTTACTCAACAACAACTATAATACCTCTTTTGGGGGAATCGGAAATTTTTACCTCGACATAAGTCCGATAAAGGGCTTGGTATGGCACACAGAAGTAAATGGCAACTATACATTTACTAATAATTACACTTTCAATCCTTATTATTCTCTTGGATCTTACCAGGGAAACAAAACTTCAGGCAGCAGGGCAAGCGGTAATAATTACTGGACATCGCTTAATACAAGAGTTCAGTATGATTTTGCAATTCAAAAACATGTTATTACGGCTATGGCCGGGCACGAAGCTGCCCACTACGCCTACCAGGGTTTAAGCGCTTCGGGCATTAATTATTCTACAAGTTTAATCCAGGAATTAAGCGTGGCGGACCCATTGTCTCCTCCGGGAACGAGTTATAGAGGTGATGGCGCCACTGAGTCATATTTTGGGCGCTTGAATTATACATACGACAATAAGTATATTGCGCAATTTGTAATAAGGAGAGATGGAAGCTCCAACTTTGGAGCAAACAATAGGTTCGGAACATTTCCCGCAGCGTCAGTTGCGTGGAAAATATCTGAAGAAAAATTCATGAAAAGTCTCACTTTTATCAATGATTTAAAACTAAGAGCTGAGTACGGCATCTCAGGAAATTCCGGTAACAACGGCAGCGCTATATATTCTAATTTATATGCCGCATCCACAGTGTGGGGAGGTGGCCTTTTGCCGGCAAATTTTCAAAATCCGAATTTAAAATGGGAACAGGATAAATCCAAAAACATAGGGCTTGATCTTCATATGTTCAATAACCGGGTTGAAGTGATTGCAGATGCCTACATAAAAGATATTTCTAACCTTATATTGATTGCATCAGGATCGGATGTTTTAGGCGGAAATATCAGTGGCGGATATGGGGGCCTTCTGAGCTGGCCTACTGAAAATTATGGCGGCATTCAAAACAGGGGTCTGGGTATTACACTTAATACCGTAAATGTTTCTACAAAGGACTTTCAATGGAAAACCGGTTTTAATTTTTCAATTGATAAGAATAAAGTAACAAAATTAGTAACCCCGCTTCTCACAACCTATCAGTCTAATACAAACAGCCTGCAGGCCCAATTTCTTACCGAAGTTGGCCAGCCAATTGGTATGATCACTGGCTATATTGCTGAAGGGCTTTTTGCTGATTATAAGGATATAGCAGGCCATGCCATACAAACTTCTAATGGTATTTTAACAATTGATCCAAGACAGGGGTCATGGGTTGGCGATGTTAAGTTTAAAGATATTGCCGGAAAGGATACAATAATAAATGGAAAACATGAAAGTTTACCGGATGGAATTATTGACGCAAAAGACCGAAAAATACTTGGAAATCCATGGCCAAAATTTACTTATAATTTCACGACCTCCTTTAGTTATAAGGGCTTCGATTTAAGTTTATTTTTCACAGGAGTATCGGGAAATCAAATACTCAACCTAACCCGTTATCAGAATGAAATGCCCCTTGGATCAGGCGTTTATAGCAACTATTACAAATCGGTGGCAAATTTTGCAGTGCCCAGTAGCCTGGACGCAGCGGATGCACTTACTGCAACATTAACCAATCCTGGTACAAAAATTTTCCGGCCCACACAAACGGACGCCAATGGAAATGTGAGGCTTTCTCAATGGGACATCGAAAATGGCTCATATCTTAAGTTAAAAAATGCACGCCTAGCATACCGGGTTCCGTCGAGGTACTTATCTTCTACTCACATTATAAGGGGTGCCACCATTATTGCCCAGGCACAAAATGTCTTTACAATAACGAAGTACACGGGTTTTGATCCGGAAGTGGGAATGTATAACTATAAAGGTGTTACCAATATTATAGGATTGGATGAAGGTAGATATCCGGTTACAAGATCCTATTCAATAAGCCTGGCTTTAGACTTTTAAAATAAATCCGAAAAAAATAATTTATGAAACAAAAAATATTAATAGCAATTACATCTTTTGTGAGTTTCTTTTTCATACAAGGATGTAAAAAAGATTTTCTTAACCGGCCGCCCCAGTCTTCACTTACATCAGGAGTTTTTTACGCCACAGACGCCGACATTCTTACTGGCACAGGGGCTCTGTATAGCGTTTCATGGAGTTCTTACAACGGAACGCCCCTCAATGCTTTCGGGGATGTTTTGGGCGGTAACCTTATATGGGATAATTATCAAAACAGGGCTGCTTATATTAACTTCGCGATTTCAGCTACCGACCAAAGCGGATCTCTTTCCAGTACTTACAATGCCTTCTGGTCTGAGATAGCAAATGCCAACGTTATTGCTTATAATATTCAACACGCTGCTCCGGGCGCATCTGTATCGGGTAAAAATTCCGGCTTGGCAGAATGCAGGTTTATGCGTGCAACGGCATATTATTATCTCGCGTTAAATTGGGGAGCCGTACCGATTATTTATGATAATATAAAACAGATTGGTGACACAGGTATTCGTAGAAATAACCTCGAAGATGTATGGAAATTAATTATTTCCGATCTGACCTGGGCAAAAGATCATTTGGGAGCGACACCTCTGCAGCCGGCCCGTATTACCAAGTGGAGTGCCGAAGGCATGTTAGCAAGGGCTTATCTGGTGAGGTCCGGTTTAGGTCAATCTGGAGGCACACGTGTTCAAAGTGATCTCGACAGTGCCAAATTTTATGCGGGCGATGTATGTAACAATAGTGGCTTAACATTAATGTCAAATTACTATGACCTTTTTACCAGTAAAAATTTCAGTGGTACCAATGTTCCATCTGAAAGCTTGTTTTCTTTATTGTGGGTTCCGAATGGTGATTATTTTGCGCACAATCATATGCAGGCTAATCTTGCCTACTCTTCTAAAATAACTCAAACTGGTGATGGCTGGGGCAGCTCATTTGGCGCGTCTGCCAGTCTATTGCAATATTATTTCGATCCTGCGAATAAAGCAGATTCTATTCGCAGAAGGGCAACATTTTTTATGCCGAATACTTACTATCCGGATATTGATGTGGCAGATGGAGGCTGGAAAGTTGATACCACCTTATTCAATAATTCCAAAATATACGTACCTGGTCAGTCCGGCAACGGAAATACCAATGACAGGGCTTTCGTAAAAAAATATGTAATTGGTTCTCCCGCTGACAATGGCGGAATCGGCGGAACACAGAATATAAATTTAAATACCTATATGTTTAGGCTTGCCGAGGTATACCTGATATATGCGAATGCAATTTTGGGTAATAACGCATCAACATCTGACCCGGAAGCATTGAAATATTTTAACGCTGTAAGATTACGGGCTGGAATTGCCCCAAAATCATCTATTACATACGCAGATATTTTCCAGGAAAAGAAAGTTGAATTTGCCTTCGAGGGCAACGCCTGGTACGACTGGAAGCAGTGGTATTATTTTGACCCAACTAAGGCGTTGCAATACTTCAGTACACAGGACAGGGGACCTTATAATATTTCTTATAATAATGGGAATCCATTTATTACTTTCTTTGGCCCAGATAATAAAACACCTGGTACCGTTACTTATCCTATTACGCCAAATACTGTAGATGCTCCTTACCCCGAGACATCACTTTTGGTAACGCCATCCTTAGCGCTACCGCCCGTACCTTTTGATTTTAGCAAACTGAAATATTAAGAACCTCATTTTAAATAAATTGATATGAAACAAATAGGACTATTGATAATTATAGCAGGAGGTATATTTTTTTCCTGCAAAAAAAATGAATCTGGTTCGGGACAGCCAGTAATCACAAACGTAAGAAGCGTTGACACCACAAAACGTGATAGTTCATTTACCAAGGCGATTCCAGGCACTCTTATCGTAATACAAGGAAATAATTTTGATGGATTAGAGGCTGTATTTTTCAACGATACATCCGCGTACTTTAATCCGTCCTTTGCAACCAATACAAATATAATCGTTACTATACCGGCAACTGCCCAAACGGCTGCAACGGACCCAACAGTTCCGAGCATTATTAAAGTGGTAACTAATCATGGAACGGCAACATACTCTTTCCAGCTTTATTTGCCTCCTCCGGCCATAACTTCTATTTCCTTTGATAATAGCGGAACGATGGTTTTCATTAACGGATATAATTTCAAAGGTGTTAAGAAAATTACATTCCCTGTGCCCGGTGCCGACACCGCACTTTCCTATTCAGTTAATAAAGAGTTTACCCAGATAACTGCGGCGATACCTCCGGGAGCTGCTTTTAACGATTCTCTACGTGTTTATGCCACTTTTGGAGTTGGCGCATTTTCTTATCCGCCTCCCATGATTATCACTTCAGTTTCCAATGAAAACAGCACAGCAGGTACAATAATCACGTTAAACGGGACAAATTTTGTTGGTATCAGCGACGTAATCTTTCCGGGAAATATTATGGGGACGAATTTGCAAATTGCCGGCGTTAATCAGTTGTCCGTTACTGTGCCTCCGGGAATCACCACTACCGATTCCTTGAGATTAAGCGGTACATTGGGTAAAGCAGCTTCACCTCAACTTTTTGATTCGTATATCACCCACCCGTCACCTGGTTACTTGTCTACCTTTGATGTTCAATACAACACTGACAACACAGGTTTCGTGGGCTGGACAGGTGGTTATGCTGATGCTCCAACCACATCAGCCAATTATCCCGGAGGAACGGGCGCTTCAGCAGTTTTGTTGCAATCAATTGCAATGCCAGCGAATGCTGGTCCAACCTCTCAAGGCAATCCTGGGCTCTTGCAACTAAACGCTGTGCCGTGGGTGTCTAATACAGGCACTTCAATAAATAGTTATTCACTAAAATTTGAGCTTTTCGTTAAAACTCCATGGACTTCCGGAGAACTATGGATTGCAGTTGGTGGATGGTATGGATGGAGCTCTTATACGGCAAGATATGCTCCGTGGGAAACGGCTGCAAGTGGCAAATTTCAGCCAACGGGGTGGGTAACTGTAACTATTCCTCTGACAAAATTCATTAAAGGAAATGAATTTTGGCAAACATCATGGAACCCGGCAGGAGCGGCTGCTTCGAAGTTCTCAGATTATCCTGCAACGGCCTTAGGTTTCCTTATTGCAAATGATCAACCAAAGGCAGTTCCGGCAAATAGTATAAACCTCGCTATAGACAATGTTAGAATTGTAAAGGGGCAATAATGAATGGTGAAAAAGAATTTTAAAATGGAAAAATTATCATCGGCCTCAATTCTTTTTGTTGTGTTACTAAACATAAGTTGTAAAAAGAATTCGTTGGCTGGCGGCGGTGGGGGAGGTATTAATCCTCCCCCACCAACTGATAGTGTTTATAATCCTACAGACCCTTCTTTAACTTCAACCATCGGGTTTTTTAACGAAGGATGGAAACCAAAATCTTTTACCGTGCCCGACGTCATTGCCGGGTCGGTTGCCTCAAATTCAGCAACAGATTCCTTAACGATTGATGTAAATAAGGTACTCGTTAAGGTACCCCCCTACGTTTATGGGGCCAATTCAAATTTATGGAGCGGGCAAACGGTTAACCAGCCTGCTTTAATGCAATACCTTACCGATCTTTCTCCCAACATAATCCGCGGCCCTGGCGGTAGCATCAGTGATGTTTATTTCTGGAACGGTACAGATGCAAATCCCTCTCCCCCTGATGCGCCAGCTAGCCTGCTTAATTCGGCGGGAATAGCCACCACCGCCAGCTACTGGTATGGTGGTAACAATGCGTCGTGGACATTTAGTCTCAGCAACTATTATAATCTACTTGCACAGACAAATAGCACGGGAATCATTACTGTAAATTATGGCTATGCACGCTATGGTACAAGTGCCAATCCTGTAGCAACGGCGGCGCACCTGGCAGCTGATTGGGTAAGATATGATAAAGGCAGGACAAAATATTGGGAGATTGGAAATGAAAATTATGGGAATTGGGAAGCGGGCTACAATATCGATCCGGCTAAAAATAAGGATGGGCAGCCGGCCACAATATCCGGCGCTGTTTATGGCAGCCATGTAAAAATATTTGTAGACTCGATGAAGACCGCAGCACAGGAAACAGGCGCCACTATTTACATCGGTGCAGTGTTATACCAGCAACTGCCTGCGAATTTTGACTATACGTCAATTAAAACATGGAATCTTGGGGTGTTACAAAATGCCGGCAGTAAAGTAGATTATTTTATTGTACATGATTACTTTACCGCTTATGCCGCCAATTCTTCCGTGTCGGACATTTTAAATACAGGAGCTACAATTCCTGCTGGCGTAATGTCTTATGTGAGCCAGCAATTAACTGCTTCCGGAGTGGGATTAAAACCCGTTGCCTTTACTGAGTGGAATATCCAGGCGATCGGTTCCAAACAAAGTGTTTCTTATATTTCAGGTATCCACGCGGCAAAAACGATCGGTGCCATTATTAAAAATAATTTTGGCGAGGCAAGCCGGTGGGATATTGCCAACGGTTATGCAAACGGCGACGATCAGGGCATGTTTAATAATGGTGACGAGCCGGGGGCTCCTCTGTGGAATCCACGGCCATCATTTTATTACCTGTACTATTTTCAGAAATTTTTTGGCGACCGAATGGTATTTGATACGCTTAAAGCGCTAAATTCAGATATTACTACCTATTCTTCAACATTTTCTTCAGGCCAGGCGGCAACTGTTATTATCAATTCAGCGGGCTTGAGCCATGTGGTTGCTATTGACTTTAAGCATTTTCCTGCCGGCAGTAAATATTACTGGTATGTGCTTACGGGCGGAACAGATAACGCCCCATTTTCAAGCCAGGTATTTGTTAATGGAAATGGACCTTCTACGGCAACTGGTGGACCCTTGAACTACAGCTCGCTTAAAGCTTATTCAGCAAATCTTAATGGTACTATAAAAATCAATGTACCTCCATTAAGTGTGATTTATTTGGTTGCAGATAAAAAATAGACCGGCGTTATTTTATTTAAGGATAAGGGAAACCATAATTTTTATTTAATAAAAATTATCGTTTCATGTTTATATTAGTTGATTGCTTAAAAATATTTAGTGAGAAATCTTATTATATCGTTCATCCTGCTTTCATTAATTACCTCCTGCGCTTCACCCAAAAAGCGCAACGGTTTATTTTTTTCCATTTTGCCTTCATCCCAAACAGGTGTTGATTTTAATAATGCAATCGTCGAAAATGATTCAACGAACATGTTTGTAAATGAATATACGTATATGGGCGGTGGCGTAGGTATAGGCGACTTTAATAACGATGGCTTGCCTGACATATTCTTTACAGGCAGCCAGGTAAATTGCGCATTGTATATTAATAAAGGCAATATGCATTTTGAAGATATTACAAAAAGCGCCGGCGTAACAACTAGTGCGTGGTGCACAGGCGTAAGCATTGTTGATATTAATAATGACGGGTGGCCCGATATTTACGTTTCCGTATCAGGCAATGTGCCTGGGAACAAAAGAAAAAACCTGTTATATATTAATCAACATAACCTCACCTTTAAGGAAGAAGCGGCAGAATATGGGCTTGCAGATTCATCTTATTCCACCCAGGCAGTTTTTTTTGATTACGACAAAGATGGAAGGTTGGACATGTACCTGCTGAATCATACATTAAATGATCATAGGCCAAATGATATTCGGGATAACAGAATTGACAGCGATGCAATAGCAGCAGATAAATTATATCATAATGAAGGTATATCGGCGGGCATGGACCACCCTGTATTTAAAGATGTGTCTAAACAAGCCGGCATTATAGAGGACGGCAATGGCCTTGGTGTTACCGTCAGCGATTATAACGGTGACGGATACCCGGATATATATGTTGCCAATGATTACATAAAAAATGATCTTCTTTGGCTTAATAATAAGAATGGAACATTCAGTAACTGCATAAGTTCTGCAATAAAGCACCAAAGTTACTCCAGCATGGGTGCCGATGCTGCTGATTTAAATAATGATGATAAGACAGACATTATAACGCTTGATATGCAGCCGGAAACAAGTGAACGAAAAAAAATGATGTATTCGTTTTTAAATGACCAACGCCACCAATTGGAAATGGATAAAGGTTATCAGCCGGAATATATTCACAACATGCTGCAGTTAAATAACGGTACAAGACAAATGAACAATCGGAAAGAACCCTTTTTCAGCGAAATTGGCGAAATGGCCGGAATTGCCGAAACTGACTGGAGTTGGAGTGTTTTGATTGCGGACCTGGACAATGATGGGTGGAAAGACGTACACATAACGAATGGCCTGGGAAGGGATCCAACCAATATCGACTTCCTTGAATACCGTCATCAGACCGTTATGGCCAGTGGAATTCCGGATAATGACCCTGCCCAGATCAAAATTTTTATGGATCACCTGGCTCAGTTAGGAAGTGTTTCACTAAACAATTATTTATATTTAAACAACGGTGGATTATCCTTCCAGGATATTTCAGCAGCCGTAGGAATAAATCAAAAATCGATATCTAACGGTGCCGCCTATGTGGACCTGGATAATGACGGCAATCTTGATCTTGTTACCAACAACATAAATGGTAACGCATTTATTATTCATAATGAGATGGGTGCACAAACTGATACTCTTAAAAAAAATAGTTACCTGGAAATTAAATTGAATGGAGATACATTAAATAAAGAAGGGATTGGCACTGTGTTGTATGCTTATTCAAATGGTGTAACACAAATGCTGGAACAATACCCTGTACGAGGCTATTTATCAACCGTAGACAGCAGGCTGCATTTTGGATTTGGTCAACATAATTGCGATTCACTAAAGATCACCTGGCCCGACGGAAAAATGCAATTGATAAAACACCCTCCATTAAATAAAATATTGTTCGTTAGCTATAAAAATGCAGCTCTTGAAAACGCACGAACTGATTCGATTTCCGATTCAAATTTTGCAGATGTTACTCAAAGCCTGAATATAGATTTCCAACATAAAGAAACCACGTTTTTTGATTATGGTTTTCAGCCGCTTCTTCAACAAAAGTATTCGCAGGAAGGGCCATTCTTAAGCACGGGAGACATGAACGGTGACGGGCTTGAAGATTTTTTTATCGGTGGTGCCTTTAAACAATCGGGCAATGTGTTTTTGCAACAAAAAAACGGCACATTTAAAAGCAAAGATCTTACCACAGGTACCAAATACGAAGAAGATATGCAGAGTGTTTTATTTGACGCTAACGGTGACGGTTATCCTGATCTATTCATTGCCGGCGGCAGCAGCGAATTTGACCCCACCTCTTCTTTTTACCGCCCACGCCTTTATCTTAATGATGGAAAAGGAAATTTCAAATCAGACAGTCTTGCATTTTCGCCAATTATCCGTACTCCAGCAAAAGCCATTGCTATTGCTGATATGGATGGCGATGGTGACATGGACATTTTTATTGGCGGAAGAGTGACGCTAGGTACGTATCCCTTTCCACCTCGAAGTTATTTGTTACGAAATGATAGGGGCAGGTTTACCGATGTCACAAGGTCCGTTTGCCCGGAACTCGAAGATATTGGACTTATAAATTCTGCACAGTGGATAGACATAGATGGAGATAAAAAACCAGAACTTATTATGGCAGTAGATTGGGCTCCCATACGTATTTTTAAGAACAATGGAACGACGCTTACTGAAATTACCACTCAGACAGGATTACAAAATTTTCCAGGACTCTGGAGAAGTTTTGTCGTTACAGACATAGATCATGATGGCGACCTGGATATAGTTGCAGGCAACATAGGATTAAACAATCCGTACCACATCAACCAACAACAGCCTGCAGAATTAATTGCAAAAGATTTTGACGGAAATGGTACGATCGAGGATATTTTATGTTATTACATTAAGGATAATAGCGGCAAATACATTTTATCATCTGGTATTTCCAGGGACGATTGGGCGAGACAAATGCCCTCCATCAAAAAAAAGTATGAGCAAAACAGTTCATATGCGAAGGCATCGATGGATGAATTATTTAATAAAGAAATGATGACCGGTGCTACCGTTTTAAAATGCAGTGAAGCGAGAAGCGGTTATTTTGAAAATAACGGTAAAGGTCAATTTACTTTTCATCCTTTTCCTTTGATGGCACAAGAAGCGCCTGTTAACGCTATTGTTTGCGATGATGTAAATGCAGATGGAATGACAGATGTTATAATTGCAGGAAACGAATACCAGGGTAATGTGATGCCGGGACGTTATGATGCCTCCTATGGTTTGCTTCTAACGGGAATGGGCAAAGGACAATTTAAAGTGGTACCTCCGGCAAGCAGTGGCTTAATAATCGATGGCGACGTAAAAGATCTTAAAATAATTACCGTTGGAAAACGAAAGATATTATTATCAGCAGTGAATGATTCGAAAATGAAAGCGTTCAGTATTAATAAAAATAAACACGAAAAATTTTGAGTGTTTAAGACTTGCCTTATTTTGACGCAATATCTCTTGCGCAGTTATGCATGTAAACTTTATTTTAGTTTCATTCAACCACTTTCCCCTTAAATAAATTGAAGAAATTAACGGAATGTTGTCCTGCTGGTTCCTTACCATGTTCATTAATCGACTGATCTACGAAAATGAGATTTTCAATAAATAAATTGTAACCGGTTGCAATTTTTGAATTTTTTTCTCTACTTTGCATGAATATTGAGGTTTGGAACACAAAATTGCTTGATTAAATATTCGGATATCGAGCCTCAGTAACACTTGTAAGTTTCTAGAATCATCAAAATCCTGGATCGAATACAGTAAGCATGAGTAATGGTTGTCATAATTAAATTGCATTATTTTATCATGTATATGCATTTCATTAATGCAATCAATTGCATTGTTTATAGTTGGCCCGGTTATTACGAGTAAAGTCCGATTGCGTATGAATATCAGAGTATCTAAACATAAGGTATTAGCTAATCCAAGGGAAAAACTGCCTTTAAAAATATTGTGGACACCCTTCAGAATCATTTCTCCGGTAACGTTTTCCAACTGCATGTGCCTGGTAGCAATCTATCCCCGTGGAAAAATCGGGCACGATCACCTTTGCCGATTAAGATTATAGTAAAAAAATCTAAAAACTAATTTCTATTCCATCATTCGTTTACCAATAATGCGCTTAATAAAAAATATTTTAAATCATGATAAAAAAAATCAAAGCCAAAATTCTCTGCGTTATCCTCATGCAAATGTTTGCAACCTGGGGCTTTGCTCAAACCCTAGTGGTAAAAGGCACCATAGAAGATGATACAGGAGCACCCGTAGCCGGCGCTTCTGTTGTTGTCAAAGGAAGCAATACTAACGGTACTACCACAGACGCAAATGGTACTTATTCTCTTTCCGTACCCGCGGGAACAACCATTGTTGTTAGTGCCGTAAATTTTCTTCCTAAAGAAATAAAAGTTACCTCAGGCGGCACAAGAAATGTTGCCTTAACCCGCTCAGAAAAATCGTTGGGCGAAGTGGTGGTAATCGGTTACGGTACTCAACGAAAAGAAGCCGTAACGGGTTCTGTTGCCTCAATCAGTGGGGCAGCGCTACGTGAAGTACCGTCGACCAATATTACGCAAGCCCTGCAAGGCCGTTTGGCAGGCGTGGAAATTTCACAAACCGATTCGAAGCCGGGTGCTACTATGCAAATTCGGGTTAGGGGTACAAGATCACTTACGGCCGACAATAACCCGTTGATAGTACTCGATGGTATCCCTTTTGTCGGTGGGCTCGGTGATATTAACCCCAGCGATATCAAAAGTCTTGATGTATTGAAAGATGCTTCGGCAACAGCAATTTACGGCTCGCGTGGTGCCAATGGGGTTATTTTAATAACAACCAACAGAGGCCGCAAAGGAGATAAGCCAAGGGTATCGTACAACGGTCGTGTCGGTGAAGTTACTCTTTTTGCCAAATACCCAATGATGAACGGCCCCGAGTTTTACGCGCTTCGTAAAGCAGCGGGTTTATATACAACCCTGGGAGCTGATGAAGACAGCACGGCAAATACTGATTGGCAGAAAATGTTTTTCAAAACCGGTTGGGAGAATAGCCATGATGTGGATGTTTCCGGCGGAACCCAGGGTGGTAACTATAGCTTCGGGCTGGGATATTATAACAACCAGGGTGTAGTACCTACGCAGGCATATACCCGTTATTCAATGCGGTTTGCCATTGACCAGGAAGTTGGTAAATATTTCCGCTTTGGCTTAACAACAAATAATAATTATAATCTTACTACAGGCAGCCAGGTAGGCTTGTACAACGTTTTGAGCATGTCGCCTATCGCTGTTCCCTATAACCCGGATGGCACATTGAAGAGAAGCATACAAATGCCATTAGATAACCAGTTTGTTCAAACAAAAAGTGTGGTAGACAGTTTAAAAGATCTTTGGCTAAATGAGACCAAGGGCTATGCGACATACAATTCAGCCTACGGTGAAGTGAAAATTCCGGGTGTACAAGGATTAAAGTATCGTTTTAACCTGGGCCTGGATTTTGTTCAGAATAATAACGGTGCATTTACCGGACCGGGCGTGGGAAGTTCCAATCCAACAACGCCATCAACTGCTTCGGTTGATCATCAAACTACCTACCACTGGACAATGGAAAACCTGCTTAGTTATGACCGTACTTTTGCAACAAAACATACATTGAATATAGTAGCATTGTATTCTGCCGAACAAAACAGGTTTGTGAGGACAAACATGTCGGCGCAAAACGTCCCTTCTGACGCTTTTCAATACTACAATATTGGTCAGTCAAACGCAACAGATATAACGGTTGATCCAAGGAACCAGGCTTACCAGTTATCTGGTTTAACGTCGGCGATGGGACGTGTAATGTACTCCTATAGTAATAAGTATATGGTTTCTGCCACCATACGCTCTGATGGTTCTTCCAGGCTGGCGCCTGGACATAAATGGCACACCTATCCTGCAGTTTCTGCCGGATGGAATATTACCAACGAACCGTTTATGCAAAATATATCTGTTATAACCAGGCTGAAACTTCGGGCCGGATACGGAGAAACCTCCAACCAGGCGGTTGCTCCATACTCAACCCTGGGCTTGTTATCAACTTCCCCCTATAATTTTGGACCTACAGGATATGCAACGGGGCTATATGTATCCCAACTGCCTAACCCACAATTAGGTTGGGAATATTCTAAGACATGGAACTTCGGACTGGACTTCGCCTTACTTAAGAATAGGCTGTCTGGTACAGTAGAGTACTATATTACGAATACCAATGATATCCTTTTGGGAGTATCGCTTCCCCCAACATCCGGAGTGGCCAGCTATACAGGAAATATTGGATCCACTCAAAACAAGGGTATTGAGGTTAGCCTCGACGGAACTATTCTCGATAACGTAAATGGATGGACCTGGACAGCAGGGTTTAACGTGTATGCAAACCGGAACAAGATAGTTTCCCTGGCTTCCGGCGAAAAGCAGGATATAGGCAACGGATGGTTTGTGGGTCACAATATTAATGCTATTTACGATTATAAAAGAGTAGGACTTTGGCAGGCTAAAGATCAGTATTTAAGCGTCCTGGAACCAGGCGGAAAAGTCGGTATGATCAAGGTGCAGTATACGGGTGCTTACAATCCGGATGGTTCGCCGACAAGAGCAATTGGGCCCGCTGACCAACAGGTTATGGATGTAGATCCAAAATATGAAGGAGGCTTCAACACCAATGTATCTTATAAAGGATTTGATTTCAGCATTGTCGGAGTTTATCAGCACGGAGGAATTCTTGTAAGTTCCATCAATGGCTCAGCAGGCTATCTTAATCTTGAGACCGGCCGTCGTAACAATATCAAGATTGATTATTGGACACCCACCAACACCGGGGCCAAATATCCGAATCCGGCTGGCGTAATAAGTGGCGACAACCCTAAATATGCCAGTACGCTTAGTTATTTTGATGGTTCCTATATGAAGGTAAGGGCAATCTCACTTGGCTACAACTTTGCAGAGAACAGCTTGCTGAAAAAATCCCAAATCAGCAACCTGAGGCTTTACTTCACGGTACAAAATCCTTTTGTTATGTTCTCGCCATTCACGAAAGAAATGGGCCTCGACCCGGAACCCAACTCCTATGGCAATCAAAATGCAGCAGTACCATTCTCTTACAATCTAAGAAGGATACTTACAGTAGGTTATAATACGCCATCTACCCGAAATTACGTACTCGGCGTTAACTTGACATTTTAAAATAATAATATTATGAAACATATTCAAATAAAAACTCTAATCGCCTCCGCACTGCTAACAGTAGTCTTTGCGGGATGTTCTAAAATTTTGGACGAGAAGCCGCGAAGCATTTACACGCCGGGATTTTTTCAGACTCAGGCTGGTGTTTACGACGGATTAACCTCTTTGTACTCTAACCTGAGATACATGTACGGGAATGCCTACTACTATAATTCCTGCGAAACCGGGACAGACGAGGTGACTTATGCTCAAAGCGCTGACCAAAACTTCAAAGTAATGGACGTTAGCGGTAATGGGGATATTACTTCTACTTCGAGCCGTGCAGACGTGCTGTGGAATAACGTATTTCACAACATCAACACCGCCAGCGGTATTATTCAAAATGCCAGCGCAGTTGGGCTCCCGGCTTCACTTATCGCTGAGGCCAGGTTTTTCCGTGCATTTGATTATTTCCAACTGGTACAAACTTTCGGTGGAGTGCCTTTGGATCTTGGAGCAGGAGAGCTTCAGTTTAATACAAATCCAGTAAGAACGTCCGTGCGCAACACGGTTCCGGAAGTTTATACGAAAGGTATTTTTCCTGATTTGGATTCAGCCGTAAATGACTTGCCAGCTGCGGGTCGTGTAACGGGTGGTGCTACCCAAACCCTTGCCCGCCTATATTTAGCCAAGGCCTACCTTACCTATGCCTGGTGGTTGCAAAACCCAAACAACATTCCAACATACCCCGCGAGCGACCGTAAGGACCCCGGGGGACATGATGCTGCGTATTACTTTCAGCAGGCATATGATGTGGCAACGGCCGCTATTCAGAGTCATGGAGCCTTTGGTTTACAGCCAACTTACTATGACCTGCATGTAGGATCGAATGACCGGAATAAAGAGGTATTATTGTACGCAGATCATACACAGCAAAACGAACAGTACAACGGCGCCAGCCTGACTTATGGCAGCGGTGGCGGCCAGGATAATTTCGCAGGCTGGATGATGACCTGGAATTATACCGTTATACACAGTGCCAAAGATCCTGCCTGGACAAGTACGGTTAATTCTGTACAGCGTGCTGCGGAGCAACACCTGGGACGCCCATGGACCCGTATGTGCCCAACAATCGGTGCGATTGAAAATACTTTTTCCGATAAAACTAACGATTCACGTTACGATGGCACATTTACCACAGTTTATCGCGGCAACTGGAACTTGGCAGGAACCGGAGTTAGCCAACAAACATTGTATGGCGCAAATGGATTGCCGCTGAAGGCGGGAGATGCTGTTTTGACTTTTCTTGACAGCGAACCGGGTACCCCTATTACCTATCCCAGCGGAGCAGGTAAAAGCAATTGCGGTGGAGGAGAATTGCCCGGAAGATCAGACTTTGTAATATCACCGGAAGGCATAAGTCGTATCACGTATCCGGGTTTATGGAAACTTGGCGAATACCGTACAGATAATGCCGGCGGACTCGGACAACCTAATGCTGCAAGTACACGCCCTTTTAACATTGCCTATTTTTCCGAGCTCTACTTTGTTGCGGCCGAAGCTGCCGTAAAAGGTGCAACTACAACAGCAGGTATGGGTGCCCGGGACCTTGTTAATGTAATTCGTGCACGTGCAGGCATGTGGCGCTTCGACAATAACGGTGATTCAACCCGGATAGAAGACCATAGCGCTGATATGATTGCTGCTACGCCCGCTACTATCGATATTAACTATATTCTTGCAGAGCGTTCACGCGAATATTATGGTGAAGGCCAGCGCTGGTTTGACCTGGTACGCACCCAAACCTGGGCAGACCTTGCCTCAACCTATAGGATTTGCGGACCTAACAACGGAGATCATACACCGAAGACAATAACGCGGAATATTCAACCTTCTCTTTATCTGCGCCCCATACCGCAAGGTCAGCTCGATGGTATGCAAGCGTCCGATGCAGACAAGGCAGCTTATCAGAACCCAGGATACTAAAAATTGTGTGTTTTTGCAATCTTCAAAAGGAACGGCATTTTTCGTCGTTCCTTTTTTTAATTGTATCCGGAAGCATGGATTACTATAGAACACAAAATATTTGTAACCAACCCCCAGCTGTTGTTCGCCGGTTTTTTTTATAATGAAACAGATGTATTCAAGCAAGGGTGTTTATATCAAATAGAGTTAATTTGTTAAACAAAATCAACAAACCGTAAACGATTATCTTAACTTCTAATAATATCTTCAATGAAACAACTCTGTTCAATCTTTTTCCTACTCTCAACAACTGTTGGTTTTTCCCAAAATAAAAACCTGTTAAAACTATGGTACAATAAGCCGGCCGGTAATACCTGGGAAAATGCATTACCTGTTGGGAACGGAAAGCTGGGCGCCATGATATATGGAAACGTAGATACTGAAACTGTTCAATTAAATGAAAATACTGTTTGGAGCGGCAGTCCAAACCGCAACGATAATCCACTGGCCCTGGATTCATTGGCGGTAATCCGTAAGTTGATTTTTAATGGTAAACAAAAACAAGCCGAAATCCTGGCCAATCGTGTTATTATCAGCAAGAAATCGCAGGGGCAGATGTTTGAGCCGGTAGGTAATCTTGTCCTGGCTTTTCCCGGGCAGCAAGATTATTCACATTACTACCGGGAACTCGATTTGGAAAATGCGGTACAAAAAACGACCTACCAGGTTGGCGACATTTCATATATGCGTGAAGTAATCGCCTCGTTACCTGACAGGTTGATTGTAATACATTTAACGGCCAGCAAGCCAGCCAGCATTTCTTTTACCGCATCTTTCTCAACCCCGGAGCCAAATGTGAGTATAAAAACAAATACTACCAATGAACTTACCATCGCCGGTACAACTATAGATCACGAAGGAGTGAAAGGTATGGTGAAATTTAAAGGCATTGCACGATTTAAGCTGGCTGGGGGATCTCTGGCTAAAACAGATAGTACACTCGATATAAAAAACGCCAGTGAAGTAACCATTTATATTTCCATTGCTACCAATTTTAATAACTATCATGATCTTAGTGGTAATGAAAATGAAAGGGCGGCCAGCTACCTGTACAGGGGATACTCAAAATCTTTTGCCACTATTTTAAAAGCACACATTGCCGCCTATAAGAAGTACTTTGACCGGGTAAAACTTGATCTGGGCACAACGGAAGCGTCCACGCTTCCAACAGATGAGCGCCTGGAAAATTTTGATACTGCAAACGATCCGCAGTTTGCTGCCCTTTACTACCAGTTCGGGCGGTATTTATTAATTTCCAGTTCGCAACCGGGCGGCCAGCCGGCCACCTTGCAGGGAATATGGAATAATAAATTATATCCGCCATGGGACAGCAAATACACCATTAATATAAATGCTGAAATGAACTATTGGCCCGTTGAAAAAACCAACCTGGCCGAGTTAGATCAGCCTTTCATCCAAATGGTAAAAGATATGTCCGTAACCGGTAAACAAACGGCAAGGGATATGTATGGGGCAAGGGGATGGATGGCTCATCACAACACAGACATCTGGAGGGCAACCGGTGGTGTGGACGGCGCTTTCTGGGGCATATGGAACAATGGGGGCGGATGGACAATTCAAAATCTTTGGGAACATTATTTATACAATGGCGATAAAAATTACCTCGCGTCGGTTTATCCTGTCTTAAGAGATGCAGCACTATTTTATGTTGATTTTTTGGTGGAACATCCAAAATATCACTGGCTGGTTTTATGTCCTGATATGTCGCCCGAGAATGCACCGGCAGCCCACCAGGGCTCCTCCCTCGATGCGGGTGTAACCATGAGCAATCAAATTGTTTTTGATGTGTTTAGCACCGTTATTGATGCTGCGAAAATTTTAAATAAAGACAAAACATTTTCCGACAAATTAAAACATATACGCAGCCTTTTACCACCGATGCACATCGGCCAATATGGCCAATTGCAGGAGTGGTTAGATGATGTGGATGATCCAAACGATCATCACAGGCACATTTCGCATTTATACGGCCTGTTTCCATCCAATCAAATATCACCTTACCGCACGCCTGAATTATACAGTGCCGCCAAAAATACCCTTATCCAGCGCGGGGACGTATCAACCGGCTGGAGCATGGCTTGGAAGATAAACTGGTGGGCAAAAATGCTGGACGGTAATCACGCTTATAAGCTCATTCAAAACCAGCTTAGGCCCGTAGGTACCAGCGCGGAAGGAGGCGGAACCTATAATAACCTTTTTGATGCGCATCCGCCTTTCCAGATCGATGGTAATTTTGGTTGCACATCAGGCATTACCGAAATGCTGATGCAAAGTGAAGATGGAATGTTACACCTGCTGCCTGCTATTCCTGATGTATGGCAGAAATGGGGGAGCGTGAGCGGGCTACTTGCAAGAGGCGGTTTTGAAATAATAAATATGCAATGGAAAGAGGGTAAACTGGTGAAGGCAACAATCAAATCGGGCTTAGGGGGTAACCTGCGCCTGCGGGTTCCCAACCAGGTGACATTAAGTGGTGGTGCCGGATTAAAGCCTGCCATTGGAGGAAACTCGAATCCATTTTATAAAACTGAGGTAACACCGGCGCCCATTATATCGCCGAAAGCAACAATAACACTTCCTGAACTTAAAAAAACTTTCGTCTACGACTTGCCTACCCAACCGGGAAAGACCTACACAATCGTTTTAAAATAATGAATTGTAATTCGCGGGGGAAAAGGATTGTAGAACTACACACAGCTTAAATTGTAGCTGTAATAAATGCCCTCTACGCAGGTTCGGGATAGGATACTCTTTATTCCGATTTCGTGACACATGGATCAGGTGGCAGGACAACATTTTACTGTTTGTAAACAATGTAGTCAGTAACCAAAGGATCAAGTCCGTGTTGCTTAAATTCCGTTGCAATTTGTGCCCTGTGATAGGTGGAATGGTTAATTACGTGAAAAAATATGTCCCTGGCACGGTTACTAAATGGTTGTCCTTTGCTGTTTAAGTAATTGATAGTCTCGTTTAAGTCAATCGTGTCAAGTATTTGCAAAGTCTGTTCGTAGTTTGTTTGGTCAATGTTTTTTAAGTGCTCAATTGCGTGAAGTTCCCAAACACCGAAAGTCGTTTGTTTTGGTTCAATTCTGTTATTCCAGATTTGATGAGCGTTCAAAATATGATTAAACAGTTTCACAGCTTTTTCAGACGTCTTATCCGGATTGTCCGTAAAAACGTCAGACAGTTTTTGATTAAAATGATGGCTATATTCAAATAGTTCTTTAAATAAATCTTTCATTCATCTATGTTTTTGTTTATTTAATCGTTTTCGCTTTACCCCGCGGCTACGTTTGGATGAGTGATTTAATTTTTAAAGTTAATTACGGGCACAAGCATTAAATGAAATTATTCATTTGATAGTTACCATAACGGTTAAACATACACGAAATGTATAATAAGGAAGCACAAGCAAGATGCTTACGCCATTGCAACCTGGCGCTAAGTGGGAATTTAGGTACATAGGATACCTTTTTAGCGGCTGGTGTTCTTAGATTTTGTTCCATTCCCAAATTCCGTATTTTAGTTCGTCTGTAAGTTTGAAACCACACAGTTTTAAAGTTAGCAAAATATTTCCTCGATGATGTGCCTCGTGATGGATAAAATAACCTAATAATGGAACAAGTCCACGTTTATTGCCTTTTACATTTCCGCCGTTTTCAATTCCTCTTTTCAACACTTCTGCTACTAAGTCGGCAGAAAGGGTATGACAATCTTTAAGCATAGCAATAGTTTTGGTGTCCTCAGCTTTTATGGTTGTCAAATCTTTTACAAGTTCTTTGTTAAGTTTTTCGAGTTTCCAGAATCTAACATTGTAAATATGAGCCAACTGATAACCAACATTACCACCACCACGGTTTGATGTTGATAATGTCAGGGATTCTTCTGTTAAATTATCCAATAATTTTAAATTAGTTCTGTGATTGATAAACCAGGTTTCTAAAACCTGTTGCTCAATTGCGTTCATTAATTTTTTTCGATTAAGGTTTTGATATTATGCAGTAAAGTAGTCATCACAAGCTTTTTTCGTTTGAAATAACCGCTACCGTTTGTATTTATGTATTACACGATACTCCAATTTTATACAAATCATTAATTTCATTTAATATTTGTTTTGTTTTTCCAATTGTCGGGGCGCGCCAATGCAACTACCAGTCTAAAGTAAAACTTTTAATGAGCTCATCCAAAACGTTTGGATGAGTGATTTAATTTTTAAAATTCACTACGGGTACAGGCATTAAATGAAATTATTCATTTGATAGCTAAACAATCTACACCGATACGGGGTTACTTCGTTCACCCCACAACGTTAGTCCCCACGAAAAACTAATTTATGAAGATAGTACCAATGCCCGATAATGAAAGCCTGCCTTAAGCTGCTACTGATAGCTGGTGCATCCCATAACGTTTGTTCAGAGTGACCCCCTTTAATGTTATACAGCAAATTTTTTACGATAGTCAAGTGGCGATAAGTCAGTAAATTTTTTGAATACCTTTCTAAACGCATCAATATCATTGTAGCCTGTTTCGTAAATAATTTCGTTTACGGTCTTTCGTCCGGTCTCCAGGCGTTTTTTTGCGAACTCAACCTTCACTCTTTGTATGTATTCCACCACTGAGTTGCTCGTGTTGTTTTTAAATCTTCGTTCAAACGTCCTTCGTCCAATGCTGAACTTGTCGCAGATTCCATCAACCGTAAAGGTTGCTGTCGGGTTGTTTTCTATAAATTCCTGGGCTTTCAAAACCACTTCGTCTCCGTGTTGCTTTTGCCCTATAAAAATCACAAACGGATTTTGACTTTTTCTTTCAATATCAATTTCAAACATTTTTGATGCAAGTACTGATATTTCCCTGCCGAGGTGTTTCTCAAAAATGTAGAGCAGCAGGTTCAAATACGAAAACCCGCCACCACAAGTATAAATTCCTTTTTCATCAGTAATAATCGTATCGTCAGTAATTTTTATGCCGGGGAACATCTTTTTAAACTCGTTTTTTACAGCCCAGTGCACAGCACACTTTTTATCGTTCAACAGTCCCGTTGATGCAAGAAAAAATGAACCAACACAGAGGCACACAATCTCGGCGTTGTTGTGGTATTGATGTTTTATCCAGTCAATGTATTTTTTATTTTTTGAAATTGCCTTTGCAAAATCGCCGCATAATAAGGGAATCACTATTACATCTGTTTTTACAATTTCATTTATATTCTTATCAGCATGAATATGGTAAAGCCCGTTGTTGAGTTTTGTTTTCTTTTGTGTGCCCACTAATTCCACAGTGTAGAATGGTGGTTTGCCCTGGTATTTCATAAAGTCGTTGACCCGTGAGAAAAGTTGATAACTGCTGTCAATGCTCGAAAGTGTTGCATCGTATAGCGGCAGGATGGATACATGTTTCATATGGCAAATGTAAAGCAGTATGTTGTCGCAATCAACGGGTAATATTGTCGTATCCGCCGGATGTTACTGTTGGATTGCACAGGTAGCTTTGCATGAAAACAATTCGTAATTCTAAAAAACAAAAAAATGAAATCAGTAGAAATTATTATGCTTCCTGTAAAGGATAGACAAAAAGCAAAAGAGTTTTATTTGAAACTCGGTTTTGAAATCGTTGTGGAAGCACCAGACCAACACGGTGAAACATGGATACAAATGCGCCTGCCCGGTAGCGACACGAGCTTGTCTCTTGCCGGTTTTCAAGGTATTATTTGCGAAACAGATAATATAGAAAAAGAATCGAAAGATTTAGAGGCAAAAGGCATCCACGTGGAGAAAATTGATGATACGCCCTGGGGAAAGTTTGCGTGGCTGAAAGACCTGGATGGTAACAGTCTGTGCCTTCATCAAAAATAGTAAATGTTAGTATTGTTTTTGGTCGGCAGCTTCATGCTGTTAACGGCAGGTGCATTGACTGGGAATTGATAGCTTTCGGCCCGGCAATTTGGTGGTATTTGAAAATCGGTAGCCGCTCCACCATATTGCCGGGCCGTTTGTTGTGTGTATTTACGGTACGTTAGTATTGAATAAATATCCTACTAAAGCCGTTAGCCCCATGGCCACGGTTCCCCAAAATGTAATTCTAAGAATTGCTTTTCCCACGCTTGACCCGCCGGTTTTTGCTGCCACTACCCCTAAGATTATTAGAAAGAAAAGTGCAAACCCGTACAGCGTATACTCCATGTGTTTTAAAGGCAGAAACAGTGTTACTAAAAGCGGCAATATTCCTCCTACAGAAAAAGATGCACCCGACGCAAATGCAGCTTGAATTGGTTTAGCCTGGCTAATTTCGTTTATTCCTAATTCATCCCGGGTATGCGATCCTAATGCATCATGTATGGTTAATTCCTTTGCCACTGTTAAAGCGGTGGCTTTCTGCAAGCCTCTTTTCTCATAAATTTCTGCTAACCGTTGTAATTCTATTTCGGGCATATCCTTCAATTCTTTTTTTTCTCGTTCAATGTCGGCTCTTTCTACATCTGTTTGGGAACTTACCGAAACGTATTCTCCAGCCGCCATCGACAAAGCACCTGCCACCAGCCCTGCTAATGTTGCTAATATAATAGGTGCCCGTCCGTTAGTTGCGGCAGCCACACCAATTGCAAGGCTTGCTGTTGATAGAATTCCGTCATTTGCACCGAGAACTGCTGCCCTGAGCCAATTACTCCTGTGTATGTAATGACTTGCTAAATAATTGTCTAACGATTCAGTTTTTTTAATCATTTTACTGGTTCATTTTAAATTACACGTATCGGTTATCAGTTTGGCTATATGCAGCATTTCGTGGTGCGGCCCGTAACCTTTGCTAAATTTAAAAATAAAAGTCCATTATTGATCCAAAACGTTTGGATGAGTGATTTAATTTTTAAAGTTTATTATGGTACAGGCATTAAATGAAATTATTCATTCGATAGGTACTTAACGGTTAAACATACACGAAATGTATAATAAATAAGCACAAGCGAGACGCTTACGCTATTGCAACCTGGCGCTAAGTGGGAGTTCCCCGAAACTGATTTATTTTAGAAGACTTGTTAGTGGGAAACCCCGCTGAGACAGTAAGAATAACCGCTGCTGACTGCTCTAATGTCCAGCCCCGCTATTGGCAATAACAATGTTGTGCGCTCGTGCTTAATTATGGTCTTTTTCGAAATGATATTTATTTTCAAAATAGTGAAGTAAGCGTATTTGGTTGTCTTTCAGGTTAAGTAACATTTTTTTATGGTTATAAGTTACCCTATAATAAAGTTTTAGCTCATTGAAATACTTATTTAATAAAGCTTTATCATCAGTAAATAAAATGGGGGCTGTAACATCATCGCTATTGAATGAAGTAATCAAATTTCCTTCTTTCGGCTTAAACATCTGATTGTTTGCATTGAAATTTATAAGCATGTCAAAAGTGTTTCTAATATTGTTTTGAGCATCCTGGAATACCGTTAATTGGAAGTCTTGAAAATTGTCGTACTCTTTTTGATACATTATGATACTGTCGGCATCTTCTTTTGGCAAAAGCCGAAAACCTCCTGCATTAAACAATTGATTTAGGGTACGTTCCGTTTTTTTAAACGGTCTGTTTATTGAGGTATTTTTAATTATGTCAAGAAGGCAAGATGCTTCTTTATCATTTTGAGTAATCGTATTGTAGCAACTGGATAGATTATCCAAAGATCGAATTTTGATTTCATCAAAATTTGTATAAAAAGAAATTCTGGCAGTATCTGTTTGCAAATCTTCATAAAACGATTCAATGTATTGCCTTCCTCTTTCTTTTTCCACTTGATGCTCTCTGTAATTTTCTGCGAGAAAGCCAAGAAACACTGCCAGAAAAAGCATGATAAATTCAAGTAAATATTCGCCCCATTCCTTTTTGTGTGTTACATTGTGTGGATGTTTATGTACTTCCATATTTGCATTTTCTTGATTTGAATTAGTAATTTCTCTTTTAGTAGCAGGAGTAACTTCGTCAGATGTATTTTCCGATTGAGTGTTTGCTGAATTATCTAAATGTTCTTCGTTTGTATTGTCTGCCATTTATTTTTGTTGGTTAAGTTAATAAAATGCTCAATCGCACGACAGTCAGGGCTTGCCAAAGTGGGGGAAATTGAAATTCGTCCAGCCGGCTAACTGAAGCTAAATTTATAAATAAAAGTTGATGATTTGCACATAGCTAACTTAATAACGTCAATCTGGATATGAAGCTAAATTGAAAATGAAAAGTTGAAACATAGCTTCCGTTTGCCCCCCATTTTGGCAAGCCCCTTGTTATGCGTTCGTGCTACTTTGTTCACAAAGATGTACTGTTCAATTTTCAACAATGTTTCCTTTTGCTCCTTTTGCTGTAAGCCCTGTTCTGTCTGTAACTTTTCCTTTAGAAATTTGTACGGCTATGCCTTGTTTAGATGTTGCGGAAATATTGGTTAGCGGTGATATAGCGGACTTAATTAAAAAGAAGAAATCCCATTCCGCTGTTAATTTGTATTGCTCACCATTTCTTCAGGCGCAAGTTTCCAATTATTATCAAAGAACCCAGCCATCTCCACACGATTTGCGCCTGATTGCAACATACCTAACCTAAAGATCATAAAGTCAGGGAAACCACTGGCGCCTGCAAAGTATTGGTTTGGGTTTGCCGCATTCATTCCATTGATGCCTGTACCGGCTATTACGCCTATAGAATTTGATGGCAAATTTTTCATCGGCCATACAAAATAGGCTCCAAGGTCATCACCGGTAAAGGTTTTGTCACCTACTTTAATACCACTACGCGTTACCGTTATGGGGCAATCGGCCAGCAGACTTTTCCATGCCGAATTTGAACTGGCATTCCCATAAATAATTACATTTCTTCCGGCGTATTTCTCGATAGAATATTCTTTATCCGGAATAATAGCCACTGCGCCATTACCGCGATAATACCAGGTTTCCGCATCATATGTTGCCTTATTGTAATTCCATTCGTTTTCCTGTTTGTTGCCACTGGTTCCATATACAAAGATCATTTTATGATTAAAGGCTTCTTTAAAAGTTCCATATCGCTGCGGATTCTTTGCATAACTGGAAGGCCTATCCGCAAAAGACCATTGATTATTTTTGTGCAAAAGAAAAATAGTATCATCGTTACTAACCGTTTTATAATGGAGTGAACTATTATCAAGCTCAAAATTCACATCACTCCCGGCGTTGAAATCATTAAGCGCCATTTTTAATAAATGAATATTTTCAGTGGCTCCTGATATATTGTTCTTTAATTTATTTCTTAATAATTGAATATGGCTCAATTCTAAGGGGTGAATTTGTTGCTGAATGGAAACCCAATGATAGTTTGCAGAAATTCCCGGGCTTGCAGTAGTAAAATCTATCGAATTAACTGCAGTATCCACGGGCAATGAGTGCCATTTAAAAAAATCAAAAAGAGGTTTCCAATCAACACTTTGGTTGCCAAACCAATGTTCTCCGCCGGGATATTCATAATAACTAAAATCTGCCTGGAAATCTCCAAGCACTTTTCTCATTTGCCTGGCATATTTTACAGGTACCACCTTGTCTGAATCGCCATGTAAAATATAAACCCCAAAAGCTTTGTAGTTATGAGCCAGCTTAATTACATCACTCTGGTTACCTGCCCGCAGGAGCACTTGTTCTATAAGTGATTTGCTGCTGTCAGGAACAAGGCCATCCGCCGAGCCATACTCTTTTAATGTAGGATAACCCGAGCAAGCACCGATAGCAGCCCATTTATCCGGATAGGTAGCTCCTAAAAACCAGGTTCCATGTCCGCCCATTGAATGACCGGTAAGATAGATATGTTGAGGATCCGGATGAAATTCTTTTTTTGCAATATTTAGTACTTCCAGTGCATCTAATCTTCCCCAATCTTCCCAGTTAAAACCGCGTGGACGCCGATTGGTTGCTGCAACTAAAGTTCCCCAATCTTTAGAATGATAGGCCCTTGCTTGTCCTATCGCCTCAACACCAGCGCCATGAACTGATAAGAACAAAGCAGCATTATCATGAGGAGTTGATTGAGGCGTTACTGCATAATATTGAAGGCTTCCATCTATATCACTGGTAAAGGTTTCGCTATAATGGTCTGAAGGATCTACAGCTTCGATACTTATTATTTTTTGATCGATTACTTTGCCTTTATCAAGCAATGTTAAGTTGCAATTGTATGTATCTTTTTTTGAAACGTCGCCTGCATCAAAATCAAAACTTATCTTTCTTGATGCTAAAGATGGTATGGCGGGCAAAGGAGTAATTAGTTCCCTGCCTTCTATGTTACTTTTTATTTGCAGGTTTTTTAGCTCTTTGCCGGACGTATTTAAAACTACAATGGCACCATGCAGCAAATTATTATTGTGGGTTAAAACTACAAACGGAAGCGTTGCATCTTCAGTATTTATTGAAACCTGTTTCTTTGGAAAAATCAGGCTGGCAGTCGTTTGAAAATAGCCGCGTATGAAGAGTTCATTCAAACCCTTTTTCAGTTGCACCGGAATATATAGCCAGCCCGAACTGTACGGATCGCCTGTATGAAGTTCGCCATTTAAGAACAGGAAACTATTACCCTTTACATGCAACAAGGCGGGTTGTTTTTTATCAGAATTGTAGGTGAGATAAATATAGTCTCCGCCAAAGCGCCGCCTGCGTCTATCAGGCCTCGTTAGTGGCCTTAGCCTGTTGAGACTGTCAGCAACAAGAGGTTGCCAGCTTATGTCTTTTCCATCCTCATCTTTGCCAAAAAACTCACCCTCAACCGGCCTTTTGAGCTCATTGGTATAAAGGCGGTAAGCCAGCTCGTCCGTAACAATAGCTTCACGCCCATAATGAGCAGGCGCACTTATCATTAAGCCTTTTTTAAAATAAATCGTGTCTTGCGAAAATAAATGCGAAGTGGAGAAAACAAGAGCAATTACAAGCGAATATCTAAGTTCTTTCATAGGAAATGATTTAACAATTCGAATTTGTTTTTTAATCACAAATATGAGGCAAACAAATTAAATGACTTTTTCATACCTGTCTCACTTCTCTTCTTTTAAAAGAAATCATTAAGAGAAATAGCTTTTTATCAATCCCGCCCTGGCGAAGGTCTCCTGGCCTGTGCAAGAGCGTCACTTAGCAGTCGCAGGTCGGGCGACCTGCGCCAGTCTGGAAAATAAAATTTCGTCTGTCCGTAGCCGTTGCCAAACCTGCCATCCGCCAGGCTGGTTTATAATTAAAAGTTCATTGCCGCAATTATCTTGTATGTTTCCTCCATATATGGCTTATGGGGTATTTGGCCGAAAGTCCAAAACTCATGATTTCACCTTTACTAAGTCCTTTTGCCGTATTGGAAACAGAATTGCGAGTGTACTCAATATTTTGCTCTATTAAATTTTTAAATCCCGTATAGTAATTAGCGTTTACCGAAATTAATACAGTACGAAGAAGAAGAAATTCAACACCCATACCCGTTTGTAACAGTGGAAACGTGCGCCTGAGGCTTAGCTTAGAATAAACATTATACGAAATTGTGTCATGCACCATTGTCTCGCTGCCGCCCTCGCCGCCATCACCATAGCCATAGTCTGAATTTATGCCTAACACATACCCGATAACGGGCACAAAGTATAGCTTTTGTTTCCGGAGGTTTAATAGTTTAAGTCTTATACCCAATCTTAATGGAATAAGCCAGGCGTTAATTGCATTGCCTTCCGTGTAAGAAGATGTGCCTTTGAAACCTATGCCTTCATCATAATATTTCCTCAGCAATCCTGTTTCCAAAAACACTGTTGAGCTAATATCTTGTCGAATGTTTAAACCAAAATAGCCGGTAATAAGAGGAACTTTCTTTAAAGCCGGGCCGTTATCAATAATGTCATAAACATCATTGTTCGCAGCTCCTTCAATTCCTATATAAGTGTTCTTTTGTGCTACCCCCGTTGTACAGGCAAGACTTAATGCAAGGGTAATGATAGTTAGTTTCAGCATAATGGTACCTTTATCGGTAATTTAAAAGTATGAAATTTATTGCAGCCAACCGCAAAACCTTTAGGCTGCCGGAAAATAAAATTTCGTCTGCCCGTAACCGTTGCCAAACCTGCCATCCGCCAGGCTGGTTTAAATACAAAGAGTTGGGCCGTTGGTCTGGAAACCCAAACGGCGGCTCTCACGAGTGGATGATGTGGGCGTGTGGAAAAGCGGGCAAAAATTGTGAGAAGGGAAAAGGTTTTAAATCTTTTTGCAGCTTTCTCTTTCAAAAGAAAAATAATAAACACTTTCTACCATATTAACTATCTCAGTAGAATTTAGGTACATAGGACACGGTTTTTGTATGCTGTCATTATTCTTCTTTATCGTATTTGTCAAAGTCATGGGAAGTCATTGCGGTGTAATCCATCGTACTTCCCTTTCTCCAAACTTTTGTCGCCCAAATTATACCGGTTAAGAGGCCAATGCTTGCAATAATGATAGCTAGAATAAGTCTAGTTGTGTCAGGCTTTGAAACATAAACACCCAAGCCAATTAAAGCTCCTATTAGAAATGGCGATGCAACTATCCTAATCCATCCAAAAACTTCCAATAAAAAATTGAAGAAGTCCATTTTACTTTTCTTGTTGGTATGGTCGGGATTTGTATCAGTCATGCCTTTTTTGTAGTGTTGTTTTGCCAAAGGTCAAAGTACAATCAGTTTGTCACCATTGTTGTATAATAACACATACGTTTGTGTTATCCCTTAAAGCAAATTCTTTTGCTCCCCATGGTCGAATTGTTATTGTATTCAAGTTTGGATGCAGGAAATGAGGGTGTGTCTGTGAAATCTTACCATAAACATCTTCTATATCGTCGGTATGCAGCCTTATTTCAGGTCTGTCTTTGTCAGCATATTCTTTATTTTGAAATAAGAAAACTGACAACGTATCTTTTTGAACCACACAACATGGATTTTTGGAGTCAAGGTCGTTGTAGCCGATAGTGAATTCCAGGCAATCAACAAAAAGTTTAAGTCCGTCATTTATATCTTCAAAAAAAATATTAGGAACCAGTTTTGTAAACTTCATAGTTTGTTTATTTAAACTTGCTTTTGAACATCGAAGCAGCATTACACCAAACGTTCAGGGCTTGGCGATGTGGCGGCATTTGAAAATCGTCAGCCCGTAACCGCAGCTAAATTTATAAATAAAAGTTCATTGTTTATTCTATTGCTCGGCGTTATTCGTCGGCTGGAACCGAAGCTGATTAGCGAACTGACCCGTCCTGAAAAAAGTTGACAATATATTCGTCGCCCCGCCATATTGCCAACCGCCTGCGGTATGCCGTTATTGGTCAAACTCTTTAAAAAATGAAATCTTTAAATCCTTTTCTATTTTATACCATTGGGTAAAATTGGTTAAAGAGTTGATGCCCTTTACATCTTTCTTGTTTACGCTGCCATATACGGTAACCCAATTCTCATTCCTGTCTGTACTTTTTAAAGAAACAATTGAGCTAATGCTGATTTTCCATTTTGCAAACCTGGAGCGTTCCACTTTTAATTTCTTCAAAATGCTATCCTTTGTTTCCCAGTTATATTTATAGTATGCCCAGTCTGAAAAAAAAGAAGTATCCATTGAATTATTTTCCCATTTATTTAAAAAATTCATTACCACAGTAGAATTGATACTGTCACCCATTGACCATTTATTTGAATAAGCAGCGGTAAATAAATTCTCCCTGTTTTTTATCGCTTTATTTACCTGGTCTTTTATCTCTTTTTCAATACTCTTTATTTTTCCCTCGTCTAGCTCATTAATATGTCCCTCATTTTTTGCCCAGGTAACAAATCCCGGTGATATCTGTTCCATTGCTACCAATATCGCCAGGTCATCGAAGTATTGTTGGCTGTTACGAAGGTTTGCCAGTTGATAGAGGAAAGAGATGCCTGGCTCTGGGAACATTTGAGCAACTCTTTTTTGCAGGCTGGCTTGCCACCAAACATAATTATCGGTTGAGCCCGTAAACATGCCGCCAAAATGTTTATTTGTTGGTGTAAGACTGCCTCCCGCAGATTCTTTATTTGAATCATCTATTTTTGCATCTCCGGATATTTGATATAAGAATGCACCCGCAATATAATTAGCCATAAATTCTGAGTACCACCCAACTTCTTGTTGCACTTCTAATTCAGTCATAATTACATGCCCTAATTCGTGAATGCCAACGTAGGCTATGAGCCGGGTTGATATTTCCCAGGGGCTGATGGTGGTATCTTTATCTTGTTTGATTCCAGCTTGCACCATATTTTCTAATGCACTACCTGAAGCAACCGGCAGGCACATAACAGCTGGTGGGCCAGCTGCCATAAAGGGTAGAAATTGATTATAGATACCCGGCCTTCCCCATTTTTCCATCGCAAACTCGTTAAACTCTTTTGGTCCGAATAAGGTCGCTGAAACCGGAATGTCAATATTCAGATTAGCTTTATAAAAAGCCATAGCCTTTTCTAATATTTTTTGCGTGTAAACAGCTTCTTGTTTATACCCATTCGGATAATATATTTCCACCGTACCAGGCAACTTATTTAATGAGGAAACTGCTTTGTATTTTGTTAGGTCGTCCTGTTGTGCTCTTAAAAAAATGCTTGATAAAAGAAAAGTTGTTAAAAAAAGCAGTTTATAAAAATGAAGGATTCGATGCATAACATCTATTTAAAATTGTCTATTATAAAAGTAATGACTCCAACGCAATTGCATACAACGTTTGTATTTACGCTATTAGACGCAACTCCCATTTTTACAATTGCTTCATTACCAACATTCACCTTCTTCGTTTTTGGTACCTGCCTGCCGGCAGGCAGGTTGTTGTGTTGCGTCAATGCAAATACCAAACTAAAGTAAAGCTTTTATTAAGATCGTCCAAAACGTTTGGATGAGTGATCTAATTTTAAAGTTTATTACGGGTACAAGCATTAAATTTTTAATGGTGCCCATCCAAGAAACGGATGAGGTGGTACCCGCTTCTAGCCACCGTTGGTTTTCCTTCTCTCCAAATTTAAAGCATTACAAACACTAAGAGAGGCCGCCGATGTTGTGTGTTCGTGCTGATGGTTTTGTAGCCCGGCATCACCAACATCAGTTTGAACCCATGCCATCATTATACTGTTCCATCCAATGCGTTTGAAATCCGAACTCATCTTCGCCGATGGCATAAAACTTTGCCGATGAATATTTATAATCTTCCGGATATAAGCATAAGCCTGCTGTTGTAGGGTTGTAATGAACGTATTCAATTTTGCATAAACACTTCCTTTGTCCATAAGTCGATACTTAAAGGATTTCGTTCCCGGAATTGATACTTTCTGTCTTTTGCTCCTACATAAAACCTTTCTAAAACTTTGGGATGATTTTTTTGCAAATCTCTTTGGATAGTCTGCGATACGAACTTCATAAAATTTCTTTAAACAGCATCTCTCTCGTAGCCTTCCTGAATTTGCCACAACAACGGCGGCGTGTATGGCTTTATGCGGGCGGCTACTTTTTCAGGAACGCCAGCGACTGCAGAAAAAAATTCCTATTCTTTCCTGATATCAATAGAACATCGAGGCGTAGCTCTTTGCAAATGACTGCCAGGTATCACTATCTCTTACCTGCCATAGAAATGCTCCAATCAAAAAGACTATAAACACTACCAGGAATGGTTTGTAGTTTTTCTTCTTATAAATATCATAGCCCAGTAAAAAACCAACAATTGCCAGGGCGATCAGATCAGTTACTGTGAGGGCAGTCCCAATGCCAAGGCCAAAACTGTTGATGAGTCCACGGCCAACTCCCGGCCCGATAGCCAATATACCGGTGGCAATCATATACCGCATGTGCGAGGCAGCATCTTTTCGGTAGAGCATAGCCAGTGCCCAAAAAATGGCGAATGAGATAAGGCCTCTTGAATCCAGCACCATGTCTCTCAATATATCATGCTCAGGAACTTTTCCAATTGCCCGCCAGTAGGACCCCTTGCCTATCAGGAACAGGAATATGATAATAAGTGGTCCCAGCACATAAGATACTTTGCCGATAGTTCGGTGAAGTTGTGTCCTTCCTGTTTTAATAAGTAATGGCTGAACGATCAGCAAAACCAACCACGACATCAACAAGGCTCCATGGATGTGGATGATATTTGTTTTGCCTATGAAATTCGGGAATTCGCTGGTATAATTTTTATAAAATCCCCATTGAACTCCAATGATGACAAGAAAGATGAAGATGGAAGTGTTGCGGTAAATTTTCAACATGGCTTGTTTTTATATGTTTACTGAAGATAATAAACTAATCCATATTTAATCGACTTCAAAGCCTCGTCCTGGAAATTTCAGTTATTTTTCCAGCCCCCGTTAGTTTTCCTTGTCTCCAAGTTTAAAGCATTACAAACACACAACAACGGCGGCGTGTATGGCTTTATGCGGGCGGCCACTTTTTCAGGAACACCAGCGACGGCAGAAAAATACCAATGTTGTAAGGATATTCTTCATGCATCATTTCTTGTGCTTTTTAAGATGAACCTGTAAACCAAGTCCAACTTGAACCGTATTATTATTTCCCTCATGCTGCACATATTTTGAAGAAGAATATCCAATTAAAAACTCTAAGCCAACACTTGGATTAAAATATATAACAGGTCCAGCTGCAATAGAAAATGTATTTTTTGTGTATTGTGTAATTGAAAATACTAACGGTTGTCCATCAGGAGCGGAAGAACCACCACCACGTTCTATTCCATATTGATAACTCGCATCTACAAGCAAATTGAACTGTTTTCGCACGCGTAAAAAATAGTACCTTATGAATGGGCCTAAACTATAAGTTGTTTGTTTTGACAAACTGTTTTGACCAATTGTCTTATATCTTGAACTCCCAAAGCCAAGTTTTAAACCAGTAGCAAATTTGTCAACAAGAAAATAACCAATATTTGGCGACAATTGAATATCGGTTACTCTTTGCCCAGCTGCCCCAGTTGTACTATTATAAGTGGTCGAGTTAAAAAGACCTGTTCCCCCTATTAACCAATTGCTTTTAGTGATTTGGGCAGATGAATATAAGATCGAGGAAAAAGTAAAAATAAGAAGTAAAATTTTTTTCATACAGGCAATCGTTTTATAGGTTTTTGAAGTTTAAAGCTATTTTTTACTTCTATGCTTTTTAGAACTTAATGGATAATCTTTTGTTAACTACAATAAGCATTTCAAAGTTGCCTACAACGTCCACGTATTGGCGATGGCTGGGCAATCAATGATTTTCTGCCCGAACAAAAGTACAGTAAACGAACAAATAGTTGAGATTATGATTCATAGCTCAATAGAGAATTTTCAGCCCGAACTACAGTCTAATAGCGAACAAAAAGCTGATGAAATGCACGTCAGCCCCAGCTATTGCCAAGTCTCCATGTAACCTAAAACAACTGTTGAGGCAGTTAAGGAAGTAGTCAAATTAAATTCGCTACAGTA
>NZ_VYQF01000012.1 GCF_008710285.1 Ginsengibacter hankyongi
CCGTTACTGAAGGAGTTGCTCTGTCGATTGTAAATGCCGTAGCAGATGAGCTGGCTGATGTATAGTTACCATCAGCACTTGCAGCTACTGTTGCAGTAACAGTATAGCTGCCTGCATTGGTTGGCTTCGTTGCACTTGGGCCATAGCTGTTGTTTGCATTATCAGTTCCTGAATAACTGAAAGTATAAGATGTTCCTGTTCCTGTATTGGTAGCTGCCCCTGGCCCCTGTGGTGATCCGCTATAAGTGTAAGTACCTACCGGTGTTACCGTTACTGAAGGAGTTGCTTTACCTATAATTAGGCTTAAGGCATTTGTCGAAGATTGCGTTGAATGTCCATCAGAAGTAGTCGCAGTTACCGTATAGGTTCCTGAGGTAGCAGGTGTGGTTGTTGAAATATTTAAGATTAAATCGAAATTCAATGAATTAGAATTTCCATTAATTGTTATTGAGTTAGCAGTTACTCCGCTTGGCAATAAAGGAGCAAAAGAAAAAGTAACTGTGACATTGCTCGGATTTCCAGTGACCTTCATTGAAGAAGCATATGTAGCCGTTCCTCCAGTTCCATACATAATTGTTGCTGGATTTTGGGCTTCGATTGCCAGATTAGATATTCCAGTGGCATCCGTAAACACCCACTCCGCATGCAAACCCGACCTCTGCCCATCCGCCATCAATTTTAACGTTGCTCCCAACTCATCCGCATCACCTGGAACAAGCCATGAAGAACTAACATTTCCACTTGCATCTGCAACCACCATCCAGGGCTGGTGCGCCAGGCTGGTAGCATCATCGCCGCCAGTCGGGTCATGTAATACCTGCAACGTTACAGTTTCACCGGGCTGAAAGCCGCTGCCGGTAATAATTGCGGTTGAGCCCGGAGGATAATCCAGAGCATCTGTAGCAATCGTTGCTGTTTGGGAAAAGGCGCTTACACTGGCGAGTATAATTGCAAATAATGTAAGCAGGAGGGAGCGTAACCTAAGTTTCATAAACAGGTTTTATTGTTTAGTAAATGGGTAGAAATAATTAAAAAAATCAATTGTGAGGGGTAATGCAAGCAGGTTTAAAATAAATCAAAAGATTTATCATTCAGGGAAAGTGGATGAAGGCCTAATAGTTATTGGAACGTGAATTGGTCTAAATAGTTATTGGAAAGACGTTAGCTTAAGGGGAATAACCACAAATGTAATCATAGTTATTAGTTTAACAAATCTTTTGTTATATATTTTCATGTCCAGTTTTAAAAAGTGCTTTTAAAAAATTTTTATTAAAAAATTTTTATGAACCTAACCTCTTTCGATTAAAAAATTTATTTTCATTCCCGATGAACATCAGCCTCAATAAATATATAAGTGAAACCGGTTTTTGCAGCAGGAGAATGGCCGATAAATATATTGAAGAAGGGCGGGTAACTGTCAATGGTAAAGAAGCAAAAAAAGGGAACCGGGTATTTGAAAATGACATCGTCCTTATTGATGGAGAACCTCTAAAAAAGAAGATTGCGCCCGTTTATTTAATGTTGAATAAACCTAAAGGGATTACCTGTACTACTGATTTAAAAGATAAAACCAACATCATAGATTTCATAAATTATAAAAGCCGCATCTTCCCGGTTGGCAGGCTGGACAAGCTTTCTGAGGGATTGATTTTCTTAACGAATGATGGGGATATTGTAAACAAAATTCTTCGTGCCGGCAATATGCATGAAAAGGAATATGTGGTTACCACCGATAAACCCATTACCATTGATTTTATAAACAAAATGCGAAATGGTATTCCAATGCTTGGCACCGTTACCAAAAAATGTTTTGTAAAACAGGAAGGAGAAAAAAGATTCAGGATCATACTAACCCAGGGGCTTAACCGCCAGATACGGCGAATGTGTGCAGCTTTGGATTATAAAGTAACTTCCTTAAAGCGGGTGCGCATTATGAATATAACTTTACAGGGATTGGCGCCCGGTAAATGGAGACATTTTTCCAAAGATGAAATTGAAGAAATTAATGCAATGGTTATGCACAGCAGTAAAACTGCAGATAGTGAAAGTATGGGCGAATAAAAGCATTATAACATCCTGAACAACCTTTGCATCTTTCAAAAATCTGAATCGGAGAAAATGTTATTACAATAACAATTAAATCTGAAAAAGGATCAGATACTAAATACTTTTATAACCCGTTTACATTTTCATTCCCGCCATGGGATCTGATCCATGTTGGAATATATATTCACTATTGAGCAGATAAGCGCCGCTGGTTACTACTACATCACCGGCAGCAAGCCCTGAAGTTATTTCAATTTCATTATTATTGGTAATACCGGTTTGCACCATGCGTATTTCATAATCACCTGGTTTTGTCTGCACCCAAACAGTTGAGCCTTTGCTGTCTGTTAACACTGCGTCAGGCGGAAGCGTAATTGAATTGTGTTGTTGATTATCGGCGATAATATAAACAGGCATACCGGGATGGAGCTGATTGTTTTTATTTTGAATCGTAACACGAACAAGATTTATTCTTGTATCAGGATTTATTTCAGGATTTATAAAATCAATCGTTCCATTAATTGTTTGATTATTGATGCCAGGAATTTGAACAGAAACTTTTTCATGTTCACGGATAGAAGACATTTGTGTTGTATAAACCTGCGCCTCCGCCCAAAGTGTTGAAAGGTTGGCAAGTTCCACAACACTTCCACCTTCCATTACATAATCACCTTCTTTTATATTGAGTGAGGTAATGTATCCTGTTTCGGTGCTGTTGAATGTGGTGTGTGTTGAAGACTGTTTGCTTTGAGCCAACTGGTTAATTTGTGCATTCGTAATTCCCCATAACAATAATTTATTTTTTGCACTTTCCACTAATGCTCCATAATTAATTAATGAATTGCCCATTGAATTTTGTTGCTGCAACGCATTGATGTATTCCTGTTTGGCATTGTTAAGTTGCTCACTGTATAAATCATACAGCTTATCTCCTTTTTGAACATAGTCACCCACATTTTTAAAATAAAGCCTGTCAACTCTTCCTTCCACTCTTGCAGTTACTGAAGAAAGTTCGTTTTGATTGAAATTTAAAGTGCCTGTAAGAACAAGTTTATCGCCAATAATTCCTTTTCCTACTGTATCTGCCTGGATATTTCCTAACGTGATTTGTTCTGCATTTAAATGAATTTGAGTAGACGCACTGTTGCTTTTTTTAGAAACGGCAATCAGCTTCATACCGCAAATAGGGCAATCGCCGGGATGCTCTTCATGTACCTGCGGATGCATGCTACATGTATAATAGACATCTTTATTTGCGCTTGTAACTGTTCTCTGTTTTTGTTCTTTGCAGGAGGCCAAAAGAAATACAGTTAACAGTGTTCCGCATAATATAAATACAACAATGTTATTGCGCTGTTGAAAATATTTATTGAAATATTTTTTGCTCATATAAATTATTTTGAAACTGTTTGTATGAAACTTTCACTGTCCACCAGGTACTGTGCATTTACGGCTATGGTATCCGTTAGAGTAAGCCCGGAAAGTATTTGCACTTTATTACTAGTACGGATGCCCGTTAGTATCTTATGTGCCATAAATCCATCGCCGGATTTAATAAATGCAGCATCGCTCATTCCCAGCGAGAGCACTGCTGTTTGTGGAATCCACAAACCCTCTTTACCTGCCGTGTAGATGTTTGCCGTTACATGGCTGCCAACAGCTAGCATTTCCATATTGTGAAAATTTACCCTTGCTGTGAGGGTTTTATTGTTGCCACGAAAGAAGGGTTCAATAAAATCAATTTCTCCTTTTATAACGGCATTAGTATCTGTTTCCGGAATGATTTCTACTGCATCTCCTTTTTTTACAGCAGGCTGGTCATTCGGAAAAATCTGCAATGCAGCCCAGGCTTTATGATGGTTCATTATCATAAATAATGTTTGCCCTTTGGTTACATACATGCCTTCCTTAACCGATAATTCCTGCGTTACCGGCGCCGTATAATTTGATTCGTTTTCATTCAAATCGTGCTTCATTCCTGCATCATGAACATGACCACTATAATGGCTATAGATCCCCACACTATACGATGGTTTGCCAGACCGGGTGACTTTATTTAAATCTGTTTCACTCATGCCAAGCAATAACAATTTTTGCCGGGCTGCGGTTATGAAAGAAGTATTCTCTGCATCACGCTTTAACAGGAATATTAAATTCTCCTGCGCCGTTAATAATTCCGGGCTGTATATTTCCATTACTTTTTGTCCCGCTTCCACTTTTTGATAACGGTAACGCAGGTACAATTTTTCAATGCGACCCGATACATTTGTGGAGATGATACCTGACTCCCTTGTATCAGATTCAATGGTACCGTGAGCTTTCACAGGAATATTGACATTTCCTTGCTGCGGTGTAGTAACAGGCAGCGAAGCCACCACATATTCATTAGTTGGCTGAAGCAAAGTTTCCAGTTCAATGTTAGTTACAGCAACAGGTTTTGCATTCTTCTTAATGAGCTTCATACCACAAATGGGGCAATTGCCGGGATGATGTTCAAGCACCTGCGGATGCATGGCACAAGTGTATAAATCTTTTGATGATGCAATTTCACTTTTATTGTTTTGCTTGTTATTACACGCTGAGAGAATAAGCAATAAACAAAAGACAATAAGCAATAAAAACTTTTTCATAATATTCCTTTTAATCGTTAAATCCAGGGTCATCATTTATTTTTATTTCCATTAATTTTTCAAGATCAACCTGCATGCTTAAGAGCTGTTGAAGCTGATCAAGGTATTCAAGCTCTGTGTTATTCAATGTATCCCATGCATCGTATAACTCAAATAATTCTTCTGTGTTTTGTTCATATCCGAGTTGCGTGCTTTCATAATTTTTTTGAAGAGCAGGAATGATGTTTTTTTCAAATAACTGTACCTGTTTTTTCTTTGCTGCGATATCCTGCTGAAGCTGATAAGCCATGCCTGCGTATTCATTTGTCATGGATACTTTCTGCTCTTCTAACGCTTGCGATTTCCAGCGCAGGCTTTCAATGTTTGCTTTATTAGTTTTGGTTGACCAGTTCATTGGGATTTTTACCATGCCCATTAAATTATATTGCATCGGAAGCCCGCCAAAACCAAACATGTGATCGTACCTTATTCCAAACTCAGGTTTCAGGTTTGCACGTTCTATGTTTTGCCGCAGGTAAGTAAGCTCAATATTCTTGTCAATCGCTTTTATATCACTCCTGTTGCTATAAAAAAGTGAACTGTCAAATGTAGCAGTGGAGTAATCTTTTATTACATAATTGGTATCTATCGAAAAATTGGAGAGCTTACCGGTATTCATTAAAGTGTTTAATGCAATGCGTTTTTGAACAATTTCGTTTTCCAGTGAAACCCGCATATTTTCGATATTACCAAGAGATGCTTTTGCTTTATAATAAGCGCTTATCTTTCCCAAACCATTCTTATATCTCGTTTCTGCATTAGTGATCATGAAGTGCAACAGCTTTTCGCTTTCATCCAGGGTTGATAATTTTTTCTCAATAATTATCCATTCGTAATAATTTTTTTTGGCAGCAGCAAACACTTCATTTAACGTAGCCTGTTTATTTTCTTTTTCTACTGAAGACATTGCATTCATATAGGCTTCGTTTGCCTCATTGGCTTTTTTATTTGGAAAAAATTGTTCGGCGCTTATCATGTACTGGCCCATTCCTGTAGTCCCCGGCCCATTGGCTTTCCACAACTTTGTATTATAAGGCGCCATCCAAAGGCCGGTTGAAACCTGTGGTGCCATCCAGCTTTTTGCTCCCTTTGCTGCCGCATCCAATGATTGAATTTCTGCATCATACATTTTTAATGATGGATAAGAATGTTGAATAGTATCTAAAATATCATGCAGTTCTAACGTTTGTGTTTCTCCTGTTTTATGCAGCAGAAATATGAATAGTGTAGTTGTTATAAATCGTTTCATAATTTTTGGTTTAATGCTGAACATCCGGCACTTCAATCTTGCCATATTTTTTTAATTCATATTCTTTGCTCATTAAAAAAATAAGTGGTGTTACCAGTAAAATATAAATGGCCGAGGTAATAACACCACCCACCATCGGCAGTACAATTGGCTTCATTACATCGCTGCCCACACCATTGCTCCATAAAATGGGAATCAGTGCAAATAAGGATACACTTACGGTCATAATTTTTGGCCGCAACCTTTTGGCTGCACCCATTATGGTATATTCCCGTAAATCTGTTTTTGTAATGGTTTCCTTTGAGTTCCCCTTTTTTGCAATGAGTTGTTGCATTGCATCATTGAGATAAATAACCATAACGATATTGGTTTCCACTGCAAGGCCAAACAAAGCAATAAAACCAACTGCTACTGCTACGGATAAATTAACACCCCAGAAGTATATCATAAAAGCGCCACCAATGAGTGCAAAAGGCAGGGAAATTAAACTCAGGAATGCTTCACGTATTGAATGAAATGCAAAATACATGCTCATTAAAATAACAATCAATACAAAAGGCATTATCAGTTTTAAAGTTTTTTCACTCCGAATAAGATTTTCGTATTGCCCGCTCCAGTCAATGAAAAATCCTTTCGGCATTTTGCCGATAGCGCTGTTTAATTTTTGCTGTGCTTCTGCTACGGTACTACCCAAATCTCTTTCCCTTACATTAAATAAAACGGTGCCACGTAATAAAGCATTTTCAGAATTTATCATTGGCGGCCCTTCTGTAATTTTTATATCGGCAAGTGCGCCAAGCGGCACCGGACCAAAACCCGCTGTTTGAATCTGAAAACGTTTTAATGCTTCTATATTATTTCGGTAGTCCTGCCCAAACCTGGCGTTCACCGAAAAGCGTTGCCTGCCCTCAACCGTTGTTGTTATCTGAGCTCCGCCTAATGCACTTTCTATTACAGCATTCACATCATCCACACTTAAATTATAACGTGCAATTTCTTCGCGGTTAATATTGATGTCAATGTATTTACCGCCTGTTATAGGTTCTACATATAAATCTTTTACACCGGGAATGTCTTCCAGTTCTTTTTTTATAACCTGTGCAAAAGCATAAATACTGTCAAGGTTTTGGCCATACACTTTTACACCCACATCTGTTCTTATGCCTGTTGAAAGCATATTGATGCGATTAATAATCGGTTGTGTCCAACCGTTAGTTACGCCTGGTATTTGCAATTTGCTGTTCAGTTCGTTTATGATGCTGTCTTTAGTTATTCCTTTACGCCATTCACTCCTGGGTTTAAGCATTATTATTGTTTCAATCATGCTGATCGGGGAATTATCTGTTGCTGTATTGGCCCTTCCTGCTTTGCCTAAAACGGATTTTACTTCCGGTTGTGAAGCAAGTATTTTATCCTGTACCTGCAATATTCTTTTTACTTCACTGTTGGATACGTCGGGTAAGGTAACCGGCATAAAAAGAATACTTCCTTCATCAAGCGGCGGCATAAATTCCGTTCCTAAACTCATTACCATTGGCACGCTGATGGCAAGAGCAACGAGCATAACGCCGATGGTAGTTTTGCGCCATTTAATACAGGCGCGAATAGCAGGTTCATACATTCTTTCCAAAAAGCGATTGACCGGGTTAGCACTTTCCGGACGAAACCTGCCACGCATAAAAAATGAAATCAGCACAGGTGCAAGTGTTACAACAAGAATTGCATCCACCGCCATAATGAATGTTTTCGTGTATGCCAGCGGGTGAAATAATTTTCCTTCCTCGCCGGTGAGTAAAAACACAGGGAGAAAAGATGTGATGATGATAATAGTTGAAAAGAACACGCCACGGGAAACCTGTTTGCACGCACGTTCAATGATGCTCATTCTTTCGGCTTCAGGTATTTTGTAATAATCCTGTTTCCACCATTTCTTATTTATGTCTTTTTCTTTGTTCATGAAGATTGATTTGTGGGTCGGCTGTTCTGCCACTCCGATAAACTCCGGTATGCATTTTCACTCATGATAATTCCGTTGTCAACAATAACACCGATGGCTAATGCAACTCCCGTTAACGACATGATGTTGGATGATAAACCAAATGCATTAAGCAGGATAAAACTAACGGCTACGGTTATAGGTATTTGTATAATGATACTTAATGCGCTGCGCCAATGCAGGAGAAAAACGATAACGATAATGCAGACAATGCTTATTTCTTCTACCAGTTTGTTTTTGATGTTTGCAATTGCGGCTTCGATCAAATCACTGCGGTCATAATCTATTTTAAACGAAACGCCTTCGGGAAGCCCCTTCTGCAAATCAGCCATTTTTTTCTTTACCGCTTTAATTACATTATCAGCATTCTCCCCATAACGCATTACAACGATACCTCCTACAGCTTCGCCTTCCCCGTTAGTATCAAAAATGCCCAAACGTAAATCACCGCCCATTTGCACGGTACCAATATCTTTTACTCTCACTGGGATGCCATTGTTATTGCTTAATGCAATATTTTCTATGTCTTCTTTGTTTTTAATGTATCCAAGCCCCCGAATGATATACCCCATGCCAGCCATTTCCAGTTTTCTTCCGCCAACATCATTGTTATTGGCTCTCACTTTGTCCATTACATCTGTCATAGAAAGGTTGTAGAACTGCAACTTTATAGGATCAATCACTAACTGGTATTGTTTTTCAAAACCCCCGAAAGATGCTACTTCTGCAACGCCCGGCACTGTTTGTAAAGCAAATTTTACATACCAATCCTGCAATGCTCTTTGTTCGCCTAGGTCCATTTTTGGCGCATCCAAATGGTACCAGAAAATGTGCCCTACACCAGTTCCGTCGGGGCCAAGTGTGGGCGTTACACCTTGCGGTAATAACCGTTGTGCATAATTTAATTTTTCGAGTACCCGTGTACGTGCCCAGTATATATCCACATCGTCATCAAATACAATATACACGAAGCTCATCCCGAACATGGAGGTACCCCGGATGTTTTTTACCTTCGGCACACCCTGCAGGTTACTAACCAGGGGATAGGTAACCTGGTCTTCCATAATCTGTGGGCTTTGGCCCTCCCATTCTGTAAAAACAATTACCTGGTTTTCGCTCAGGTCAGGAATGGCATCGACCGGGTTACGCTGTATATTATAAATGCCCCACACCAATAAACCCACCGCAATTAGCAGTACGATGAAACGGTTGCGAAGTGAAAGTTCAATTAGTTTATTAACCATTTTTTTAGCCTCATCCCAACCCTTCTCCAAAAGGAGAAGGACAAGATTGTTTTGAGATTTTTAAGTTAAATTGTTTATTTAATTGCGTATTGAATATGCATATTGCTTTTGCTCTTTGTTTATTTGCCCACCTTTACATAAGTACCTTCGTCCCAAAGCTTTTTTGCCGTTCTGTCATCTTTTGTTTTTCTAAATTCATTCTACAAACCGGGCATTTACCCGGCTTTTCACTCATAACATTTTGGTGCATTTTGCACGTATACGTTTCGTCCTGTGCTAAGGTGCCTGTTTGCAAGGTTGTATTTTTTCCTGTTTTATTTCCATTGCAAGCTGTGAAGCCGGTTACGAATAACATAACCAGCATTATTAAAATAATTCTTTTCATGATTACAACTTAAAAGTCAATAAATAGAAAAGGAGACGACAACAGAAATGCGTCTAGCCCGGGAATACCAGGCCAACAATGAGAATTGAAATATCAAATACGAAAAACGCGGTTAGCAATATAAGCGGCGATACCCGTGTAAAGAGGCGGGCCATGAATGTTTTCATTCCTGCTTTGAAAACTTAGATAGGGCCTTACATCATAAGAATAATGATAGTGAGGTAAAAAGGAAAAATTGCCGAAAGAATTTATTAAGACAATTGATGCAATGTGGCCGTCTTTTACCTTTTGAAAATGGAATTTGTTCTTGCAGCAATCACTTTTGCTATTGACCTTACCAAAATTATTGCTTTCGTTTACCGCGAGCGTTAGAGATACGGATTTCAATTTACCGCAACAATAAAATTCTTTCAAACTGAAACCCATTGTTGCAAATGAGTAAATGAAAAGAAGTAATATGGCTGCAGTTTTTTTCATTCCAACATCAAAAGTAATGAAGGTTTTCAAGGATTATATTATAAAATCATATAAATTATTTGCGAAATTTTAGGTTCTGTATCACCAAAGTCATAAGATATGCTGTTTCTCCAGGCTTAATGGATTAACTCCGTTAAGTTGTTTGTAATTATTTATATTTGGGGCAAAGGCATTTTCCCCGGTAATTTTTTTAGTAAAAAAAATCAAAAAATTAAACAAAAACAACTTTTATATGCTTAAACAATCTTTCTTTTTAATTTTATTAATAATGATTTTTCCTTTTTTCTCGGAAGCCCAAGATTGGCCAAACCTTGCACGTTATAAAGATGCAAACGCAAAGCTTAGCGCACCTGCTCCTAATGAAAACCGTGTTGTGTTCATGGGCAATTCAATTACAGAAGGATGGGTAAGAATGGACTCTGCATTCTTTGCAGAAAGATCATACTTAGGCCGCGGCATCAGCGGGCAAACGACACCTCAAATGCTGATAAGGTTTAAGGCTGATGTTATTCATTTACAACCCAAAGTTGTAGTAATATTAGCGGGCACTAACGATATTGCCGGCAATACCGGCCCTTCCACTTTAGAAATGATAGAAGATAATCTTTCTTCAATGGCAGAAATTGCCAAAGCTAATAATATTAAAGTTGTTCTTTCGTCTGTGCTTCCTGCCTACGATTATCCCTGGAAGCCCGGATTGCAACCTGCTGAAAAAATAATAGCGTTAAATAAGTGGATAAAAAATTATGCAGCCAGGCATGGTTGTATTTATCTTGATTTTTTCACTTCACTGGTTGACAATCGTAACGGGATGAAGGCTGAATACTCACCAGACGGGGTGCATCCAAATTTAGCGGGCTATAAAATAATGGAACCGCTTGCAGAGAAAGCAATTGCGCTTGCGTTGCATAAAAAGTAATATAATGGTGATCTACTTTAATAGATAACGCAAGTGTTCTTGCTGTATCTTTTTTAGCGCTTGGTTAATTCTATTTTACCTTTATTTGGATTTGCCTGGAATAAAACATACTTACCGTTATCATCTTTTAATATTTCAGATTTTCGTGTTTTATTATTTTGATGAACATTTACACCTTTCCACGAAGCCGGAAGATATGTTTTTAAGGTAAGAGGCAAATTATATAAGCTTGTATCAAGCGAATGAAGCAGCGTGAGTGTAATTTTATTTTCACTTTTTTCTTGAGTTACTTTTACGGCCATTCTTTCACGCATGTATTTAGTAACATCTTTAAATGTGGCCACCCAAAGGCTGTCTTCTTTATTTTTTATGTATTGAAAGTACTCTACAAGTTCTTCATGATTTATGGGTTCCCATCCAAGAGTGTCTATACCATGAAATACCAATACCAGCCAGATATTATTATGGGCCAACAGTGTATCTACCCACGATTTCATTACACTTAACTGCGTTTTAGATAGCGGCCCTCTTTGCCATTGCACATATTCTTTTTTTGACAAACCCGGTTGTTCTTTATATCCCCTGTTTATTTCCTGCAAATAAGGTTCAGGCATTTTATTTCTTAAAGCCGGGAATAGTTTTGATTGAAGTACGTATTCCATTACCCGCTCATCTTCCGTGCCGAAAGGAACTTCAGCAGAGAATGTATTTTCATCTCCTAAATGAGTACGAATATCTTCTTTGCATTTTTGCAATTCGTAATACATATTAGGCGTATCAAGTATTGCCATATATGGGTGCGAAAGGGAATGGCACGCAAACTCATGCCCCTGGGCGGCATAGCGTTTAAAATCGCTCCATGAGTTCTCAGCGCTTAATCCTGCTTCGTATGTTGTATCAATTCCGGGCTTAAATAATCCGGCTAACGCCATGGTGTAAACGCTGTCTATAATTTTATAAGCTGCCTTCGGTTTTCCTTCTTCATACAATGAGCCTGCTCTGAAAAAATAATCCGTGGTTCCTTTATAACCGAGAAATTTTGCGGCGGAAGCCCTTTCGAAAAAATTATTTTTATTGGTGGAAACAGTTTTTGTTTCATTCATTATTTCTTTTACCGGCCTGCCAATAAATTTTGCATGATACCGGGAACCTTTTATATCTCCTGTAACAATAAAAAATGTGCCTGGAAATTGAAGCCTGTTCATAATAGGTATGGCCTCTGTAAACTGAGTTGGAATGCCATCATCATATGTAATTGACACAGCCGCTTTTTTATCAAACTGCCATTTGGTGATTGTTGTCTGGCAGTAGCTTTCTTCATTTAGAAATAAAATACCTAAGAAACACAGACACGCTTTAACCGATAAAATATTCATATCCTGAAGTTTATTATGATCAATTGCATCTTGCGCTAAATACTTCGAAAAAAAAAATGGACAGAGCCAATCTTATTTTCAATAGTTTAAAAATAAGTTTTATTACATTTTTAAAAAAGAGTTCTTCAGCTGGCTAAACCCATCTCTTTTAAATTTCATATTTTTAATAACATTCTTAATGAAAAAATTATGCAATGATTGTTGTTGATAGTGTTGTAAAGAAATTTGGAAATATAGCAGCAATTGACACTGTTTCATTTAAAGTAAATGAAGGAGAAAACGTTGTACTGCTTGGGACCAGTGGCTGTGGAAAAACAACGATGCTTCGCATGATCAACAGGCTTACAGAAACAACTTCAGGAAATATTTATATTAATGAGAAAAATATTAAAAACGTTCCGCCTGAGGAATTAAGAAGAAATATCGGATATGCATTGCAGCACAACGGGCTTTTTCCTCATTACACTATTGCTGAAAATATTGCGATAGTTCCCGAGTTGTTAAATTGGCCGAAAGAAAAAATCACTAAAAGAACTTCGGAATTATTAGAGCAACTACATCTTCCTCAAAATTATTTATCACTTTATCCGCAGGAGTTAAGCGGAGGTCAGCAACAGCGTGTAGGCCTTGCAAGAGCATTGGCAGCTGATCCTCCTTTACTGTTAATGGATGAACCTTTTGGTGCGCTCGATGCAGTTACCCGTGCAAACATTACCAATGAATTCAGTAAGCTTGAAGTACTGAAAAATAAAACGATTGTTTTGGTCACTCATGATATCCGTGAAGCATTTCAACTAGGTAACAAAATTTTATTGATGGATAAAGGGAAGGTAGTGCAGGAAGGCGCTGCGCCCGATTTGCTGTTTAATCCTGTTAATAATTTTGTCACCTCTTTTTTTGAAGATCAACGGATGCAACTTGAGTTAAACGCTGTTTTACTAAAAGATATTTGGAACTATCTCCCGTCAATTAATCAGGAGGAAATAACAGACGGCATCATTGATATTGATAATAATATATGGCAGGCGCTTTATCTTTTATTAAATAAAAAAAATAAAAGTATTGTATTGCATAATGCTTTAACAGCAGAAATGAAAACTGCGAATTACGATTCTTTGTTCACGGCGTTCAGCAATTATAAACAACAGAGATATGAATGAATCAACTCAATCGCTCTTTAGTTTTATGCGTGAACAATCTGGTAAAATTTTGGATCAATTGCTCGCGCATATTGGCCTTACTTTTATTTCCTTATTAATAGCAGTAGCCATTGGTGTGCCTTTGGGAATTTTTATTGCAAAAAGAAAGAAACTATCCGGTACCGTTTTAGGTTTTGTTGGTGTATTACAAACCATACCAAGTATTGCATTACTTGGTTTTATGATTCCAATTCTCGGTATTGGACCAAAACCGGCGATAGTTGCTTTGTTTTTGTACGCACTATTGCCTATTGTAAGAAATACCTTCACGGGAATTATGGGTGTGGATGCATCGGTAAGAGATGCAGCAAAGGGAATGGGCATGAGCGGTAAACAAATTCTTACGAAAGTAGAACTGCCTTTATCCTTGCCCGTTATACTCGCGGGAATTCGTACTGCAACAGTGATAAATGTAGGCGTGGCAACACTTGCAGCTTATATAGCTGCAGGGGGCCTGGGAGAATTTATATTTGGGGGCATTGCATTAAACAATACCAATATGATTCTTGCAGGCGCAATTCCTGCAGCGTTACTTGCTATCGTTCTTGATTTTATTTTATCAAAGGTTCAGAAGATTAATCTTAAAAAACTGCGGGCCGGTTTTTGGTTACTTCCGCTCAGCGTTATTCTTTTATCTTCTTTTTATTTATTGCCTGACATTTATGGAACTAAAATGCTTGCGGGTTTTACCCCTGAATTTATGGGAAGGGAAGATGGTTATCTCGGCCTTGAAAAAGTATATCATTTGCATATCAGGAATGTTGTTATCAGTGATGCTGTGATGTACAAAGCTGCTTATGAAAAAAAGTTAGATGTTATCAGCGGGTATAGCACCGATGGACGCCTGAAGGCTTTTAATCTCGTTGTGTTGGATGATGATAAAAAAATATTTCCACCTTATTTTGTCGCACCGGTCATCCATGAAAGTATTTTACAGCAACATCCTGAACTTGAAAATGTATTAAATCAACTAGCTGGTCGTATCAATGATTCTGTGATGACGGAATTAAATTATCGTGTTGATTATTTAAAGCAAAGTCCTGACAAAGTTGCCAAAGATTTTTTGATGGAACAAAGTTTGTATAAAGAACCACAAAACGGGAATGGAGAAGTAATAAGAATCGGGTCAAAAATATTTGGTGAACAATATATACTTGCATCAATGTATGCCATGCTGATTAAAGGCAATACCAATTTGCAGGTAGAAACAAAAACCGGGTTAGGAGGAACAAAAATTTGTTTTGATGCTTTAACGAATAACCAAATTGACATGTATCCTGAATACACGGGGACGGCATTATTGGTAATATTACAAGCTCAGGATTCCGTTCTAAAAAACCTGGGAGCGAATGAACAAAATATTTATGATTATGTGCAACAGAAGTTCCATGAGAAATATAATTTAAAATGGTTAAAACCTGTTGGGTTTAATAATTCGTATTGTTTAATGATGCGAAGAGAACAATCGAAGCGAATAGGTGTTAATAGTATTTCCGGGCTTAAAAAATATCTTGATAAAAAATAGGCCTCACCCCCAACCCTCTGCGGGGGAGAGGGAATAAAATTACCGGGCAAGTTTATAATAACTTGTAAACTTTAGTTTGGTGAGAACGATAAAAGATAATTTATGGATTTATTAAAAAAATATATAGAAGTAAGAAACCATTCGGAAGAAATATGCAAGCCGTTGCAGACTGAAGATTATGTTGTTCAGCCAATAGTTGACGTAAGTCCACCTAAGTGGCACATTGGGCATACCACCTGGTTTTTTGAAACCTTCATTCTGAAACCGAATATGGAAAAGTACGAGGAGTTTGACCCACAATATAATTATGTATTCAACAGCTATTATGAGACAGTTGGCGTCAGGGTAATACGAACAGACAGGGGAAATTTAAGCAGGCCGACTGTGGAAGATATTTACAAATTTCGCAGACATGTTGATAATGCTATGAATGAATTTTTGCAAAAGCCACTGACGAAGGAACTGGAAGAATTAATTGAACTGGGCCTCAATCACGAACAACAGCACCAGGAACTTTTAGCAACTGATATTAAATATATTTTAGGAAATAATCCGTTGTTTCCTCCCTATAAATTTGAGGTTGGTAAAAGTCAAAATAATATTCAGACAAAAAATAATGATTTTCTCAAGGTCAAAAAAGGTATTTATAAAATCGGGTATGAAGGAGATGATTTTTGTTTCGATAATGAATTAAGCAGGCATGAAGTACTGTTGCAGGACTTCAGTATTGCAAATAATCTTGTTACCAATGGAGAGTTTATGGAATTTATGGATGCGGGCGGTTATAAAAATTTTAATTACTGGCACGCTGAAGGTTGGGACTGGGTTAAGACCAATAATATCAATTCGCCGCTTTATTGGCATTTCATTAATGGCGAATGGTTTAATTACACTTTACAGGGTTTGCAGAAAATCGCTTTAAATAAACCCTTATGCCACATAAGTTTTTATGAAGCATCGGCGTATGCATCATGGAAGGGAATGCGCCTGCCTACTGAGTTTGAATGGGAAATTGCCGCGCAACAATTTGAGTGGGGACAAAGGTGGGAATGGACTGAAAGTGCTTACCTGCCTTATCCTGGTTTTTCAAAAGCACCAGGCGCAATTGGAGAATACAATGGAAAATTTATGGTGAATCAACAAGTGTTACGTGGAGCATCGGAAGTAACTCCCGAAGGACATAGCAGAATAACTTATCGTAATTTTTTTCATCCCCATTTACGCTGGCAATACACAGGGGTAAGATTGGCACAATAATATGTTATGAAGTAAAATGAATGTGATGAACCAATTTTTACAGGATGTCTTAAAGGGATTACAATCATCTCCAAAATATTTACAATCGAAATATTTTTATGACAAGAAGGGCGATGAATTATTTCAAAAGATTATGCAATGCGAAGAATATTATCTTACCAATTGTGAGATGGAAATATTCTCTACACAAACTGCCGCACTTGCTGATATTATTATTGACCAGCATAACAGTTTTGATGTAGTTGAATTAGGTCCGGGTGATGCGGTAAAATCATTATATCTTTTAAAAGAACTGGCCGGTAAAAATGCAATTGATACTTATTTTCCTGTTGATATTTCTAATAATATAATTGATCTTCTTCAAAAAAAGCTTCCTGAACAATTGCCAAAACTCAATATTCACGGGCTTAACGGGGAATATCTTTCGATGCTTACTTCTGCAAAAAAAATTTCTGATAAAATAAAACTGGTATTATTTCTTGGTTCTAATATTGGAAATATTCCAAAGGAAGAGGTGAATGAATTTTGCAGGCAAATACGCAGCCAGCTTTCCATTGGCGATATGGTTCTAATTGGAATTGATCTTAAAAAAAATCCAAAGCAAATTCGTTTAGCCTACGACGATAGTAATGGATATACACGTGAATTTAATCTTAATCTTTTAAGGAGAATTAACAGGGAATTAGGCGGCAACTTTGTAATAGAAGATTTCGAGCACTATGCAACTTACGATCCTATAACCGGCGCTTGTAGGAGTTTCCTGGTTTCTTTAAAAGATCAGCAAGTGACTATCGGCAACCATGCATCGTTTAATTTTTTAAAAAACGAAACGGTCTTCATGGAAATTTCTCAAAAATATTCTATTGAACAAACTGATGAAATAGCCAGCCAAAGCGGTTTTGAACCTGTAGCTCATTTCTTTGATAAGAATAAATGGTTTACTGATGTAATTTGGAAATGCGTTTGAAAATATGAATTATGAGTTACGTAAATTCTTTTTAACGTTGCTAACTGTTCTTTACCAAAAGGTTTAACTGAGAGGGAATAATTTTCGCAATTACTTTATCAATCTTCCCTTTATATTCTCCATCAATCTGGAAATGAGTTTTTCTCTTTAACGTTATAGTTGCATTTTTTGTTTGAAAAACCTCCACCTTTTTCGGGTTAAACTTTTTATAGCTTAAGAGCATCTTAAATAATTCCCAAACGGGAAACTTCCGGAACACTACAATTTCAAATTGGCCATCGCCTAAAAGGCCTTCAGGGTTAACCAGAGCGCCCGTGCCGTATTTGCTTGCATTTGCAATTACCACCATGTAGGCGTTCGTTCTAAAATCTTTATCATCTGTTACAATGTGTGCGCTCAATAATTTTTTTCGCCATAGTACTTTAATTACCATTCTTGCATAGCCCCACATTCCCCGCAATGGGTTTTCCTCAAAATATTTTATCAGTTGAGCGTTCATTCCAAAGTCACTTAAATGGAGGCTGATATCGTCGTCGTTTATTTTTATTATGTCACAACATTTTATCTTTCCATTTATAATAATATCCAATGCTTCTGCAGGGTCTTCAGGAATGCCCAATTCTTTCGCCATACCATTTGCAGAACCCGCAGGCAAAATACCCATGGTTAAATTTGTTCCAAATAATTGTTTTGCTAATAAAGAAACGGTGCCATCTCCGCCTACCGCTACAATCCTGTTAATTTGTAATTTTTCAATCCAATACTTAATTGATCCGGTATCATCTTTGTCTTTTAAAATATAAATTTCTATGGTATGCTTAAGATTTTTAAAATAATCCCGTATGGCAGTTTCCCAATTAATTTTTTTCTTTCCTCCAGACACCGGATTGAGAACGAATAATATTTTGAGATTAGCCGGATTTTCCATAATATCTTTCAGACTGATTAATGAATTATAAATTGAAGTATAAAGAAAAGAAACTTTCGTGGGTTAAAAGGATAAAACAAAAAATATTGTTTTTGTTCAGGCTTAACCACCATCCTGTAATTGTGGTTTATAACGGTTACGGAAGCTCAGATAAAATATTTGTTTTTGGGCATGTGTTGAAGTTAAGCCCGTATATGCGTAAAACATACCGGCAAAATTGGGTAGTTAATATTTTTTCAATGTTACGTTTGTTTATGGTGAGGCCTTATGAACATGCAAAGGTTTCAATGCAGTGGGAGGGCAGAATCTTTCATGCACAATCGCAGGATGATGGTTTTTTTAGATTCGAAATAAATGCGGTTGTTTCGTCATCACCGGGCTGGCACAATGTTGTAGTTCGCCTGGGAGAGCCAAAGTACCAGGCTCAAAAAATCTGCGGCGAAGGAGAAGTATATGTTCCGTTTGATTCCAAATATGTTTTTGTTTCTGACATTGATGATACTTTTTTAATATCTTATTCATCGAGGCTTCGCAAGCGATTGTACGTATTGCTCACAAAAAATGCACGCAGCCGAAAGCCTTTCCAGGGTGTGGTTAAACATTATTATTTGCTGGCATCTCACGGGCAACATATTGATGAAACCAATCCGTTTTTTTATGTATCGAGCAGCGAGTGGAATCTTTTTTATTTTATAAAAGAGTTTATTAATAAAAACAATCTTCCGAAGGGGGTTTATCTTTTAAACGTATTAAAGAGATTTAGCGAAGTGCTGCGCACGGGCCAGAGCAAACATGCAACAAAATTTTTTAGAATAGTAAGGCTGATTGAAGCCTATCCCAAAAGGAATTTCGTTTTGTTTGGCGATGATTCACAGGAAGACCCGAATATTTATGCTGCACTGGTGGAGCATTTTCCGGGCAGAATTTATGCTATCTATATCAGACGGGTTCAGAAAAATAACTATTCACCGGTAAAGAAAGTTATTGACAAGATTATTACTTCGGGTACGCATTGCTGTTATTTTATTCACAGCGAAGAGGCTATTACCCATTCTGTAAGTATAGGCCTTATCAGTGAAAATAAAATCGATATTCAGCAAACATTATAAGGTAAGGCTAAACCGGAATTGTAACATCTGGTCTTCTTTAGAAAATCCATAAGTAATATCTGCGGCGACTTTATCAAACGGCGCCAGGAAAATCCCTCCACCATATCCTACATGTAACGTGTTGGAAGTTTCGCCGGGCATCCATACCCTGCCATCATCAACGAATGCCAGCAAACCGGCTTTGCCACTATAAAAATAATTTTTTATGTTACTGATAAACCGGAGTTCGTTACTGTTATAAAAAGCGGTTTTGCCATAAAACCGTTGCCGGAGAAATCCTCGTAAATCCTGCCCGCCACCAATGGATGGATATTGATAAAATTCGGGGTTGCCATCCACAGTTTCGAGTCCGCCTGAGGTAGCAATAGAAAATTTGTAGAACAACGGAATGTACAATTGCAGACGGCCACCATATTTCCAAAAAGATTGACTGCTTTTTTGTGTATTCTGATAGTATGATCCGTTAGCGGTAATAGTGATTCCCGCTGTTGGAGAAACAGGATCGTTTAATTTTTTAAACGCATAAATTGCCTGGGCTCCTGCAAATGATTTCTGGTCAAAAACGGCCGGGTTTTGTGGTTGAATTTTAAGTGCGACATATCTCTCATCATCATTAACTATTTTAATAGTTTGGTAAAAACCGTCGAGCTCGAAATAATTATTTTTTATCTTTTTGTTTAACCCGACGCCAGCCAAAAATTCACGGGAGCGCATTCTGTTGTAATCAATATTGGTTGTGGTAAGTACCGTCTCATTTCCAAACCCAAAGAAGTTAGTCCATTGTATTGCGTCGTAATTTGCAAGCAAGTTTAGACTCCATTTTCCAATTGTATTTGGAAATATGCCGAGGTAAGTAAAACTTAAAGCCCGTTGAGAAAGGGAATAATTTGCGCCAATAGTTTGCTTAAAAACATAAGGCCACTTTCTCCACGCATGATGTTCCCATTTATATCCAAGCCCAAGATAAAAGCGGTCCGCATCACTATAAAAAAATATTGGAGATAATCCTCTTTTATCGTACACATAGTCCATGTATTGATATTTATGAACACCACTGTCGCTATACATTTTTTGTTTTACCCTGGCTTCGGATTGGATAAAATTATTTTTATCATCATAAATAAATGTTTTAGTGCTGTGCCCTGCCATTGAATTGATCGTCATTGAATCTTTATCATCCCCGCCAATAATTCTTATTCTAATCCCATCATTTACTTTACCCCTCGTAGAGTATACATCTTTTCCTGATATGCCGAAAATCCGGATTTCTTTTGTTTCATTGGTGAAAAAAATTCTTGAATAATAAGGAGTGTCTTCTTTCTGTCCGTCTTTCTTAATGTTAATAACGTTTACAGAAGTTTCATTATCGTTTAACCGGTTTATATTAAAATAATCTGTGCCTTTCGTGCCAATAATTTCTACCTCTTTTGAAAGAAATAAATAATATTGTTCAGCATATTCCAACAAATGATTTCTTCTTGATTCTAAATTTGAAATTATCGTTTTTCCAGATATAGCAAAGATTTCCGGCGGCAATTGCTGAACTGCATTTTCGATTACGCCATCCGTTAGTGACTGCTGAAGACTTTTTGCAATTGAGTCCCATTGAATTTTGCTCAGTTCATTAAGAAAGAACCTGTCAAGTCCACGTTCTTCATAATTGAGGGTATTTACATTTTTTATTTTGCCGGAAAAGCTCTGCATATAATGAATGCCGGCAGCGGACATTGCCAGGTTAAGCAATACTCCGTTGTGCTTGGAAAATACCTGGTCTCTATCTTGCGGAACGGGAACAAAAGTTTTCCTGTCGCCTTCTTTTCTTTCACCCCACTTCCATTGGTCTTCATGCCTGTCCCAATCGCCAAGGAACATATCAAACAATCGTGCTTTCAAAAAAGATTTTTGGTCTGCCCTGTCTTCCGTATCATCCATCAGCTTTTTCATTACCTCCTGCGTGTCATAAAATTTATCGAAGTTTCCAAGATTGTCGGCATTGCTCCAGTCACCGCTAAGTTTTTGCTCAAAGAGATAAACCTTACCAGCGAGTTTATTATTTAAACTATCCAGTGCATCCTGCCGTGGTAAATAAACAAACCGGGGATTGGTATGATAAATCCCTGCGTTTTGTGCCATTAAAGGAACTGCAGCTGCACCATATGGATCAGACATCGAAACTTCGTCATTTGCAAGACTCTCTATAAATGTGCCTTTAAAATTTCCAGGTAAAACTTTACCGAGTCTTTTGTCAACCGAACGTAGGGTATATTTTTGCCCATTCCCGGCTTCTAAATGCAAGGACGTAGTTTGATGACCGCCCCCTAACTTGTCCTCGCGAAGGCCGCCTTCAGTACTATCTAATAAAAAAAATGGCAGGTGAAGAGGTGTGCTCCATTCTTTGCGGTAATTTTTCCCCCAGAAAAACTGGTGCCACCCTGACCGCTTATACTGTGGGCCGGCACTTATAGTCTTATAGTACCGTGCTGTATGGTTTGCATCATGTTGTTGTGCTAATGCCACAGTGGCCAACAGAAGCCCTGTTGCGAAAAGTAAAGCTGTTTTAAACAAATGGTTCATTTAATATATGGATATACTAAAAATCCTGCCAAGGAGTTTTCATTCTTAAAATTCTCAATTTTTTTTACCGCTTTCTAAAGGCTGGGATTATTTTCTGGTGGCATGCAGTTGTAAACTACCGAAATCTGAATTCTTATACTTTGCAAAATTCCGTGTTCATATCTGTCAAAAAAATGTTTGTTTTACCGCTTACGTTGTATAAATTCAAATCAGATATAAGGATGAATATCGTTTATTCCTTTCATGTAAAATTCTATAAAAATATTATATTAACACTTGTAATTTTTTATACTGAAATTTGAACATCTCTAAGCTAAAAATAAAACTATGTGGTGGATATATGCTTTGCTCTCTGCTTTCTTTGCGGCACTTACAGCTATCTTTGCCAAGGTTGGAATTAAGGGTGTTAATACAGATCTTGCTACCGCTATACGCACCGTTGTAATATTAATTATTGCCTGGGGCATAGCATTTTTCAGAGGCGGAATAACATCCATCCATTCTCTTACAAAACAAAATATTATTTTTCTTTGTTTATCGGGAATTGCTACCGGCCTTTCCTGGATCTTTTATTTTAAGGCTCTGCAACTTGGGGAAGTTTCACAGGTGGCACCTGTAGATAAATTGAGTGTAGCCTTAGCAATTATTTTATCTGCGATTTTCCTGGGAGAGGCGATAACTCCCAAGATAGCCATTGGCGCTTTACTCATAATCGCTGGTACTTTCGTCCTTATTTTATAGCATTAAATTTTATCCCAGATTTCTGAAAATAATTTTTTTATTCCAAATGGTAATCGTAATATTGCGATTAGATTATGGGAATAACTAAGTCACATATATTTACTGTAAAAGAAAATAAACTTGCTAAGTATGCGAAGGCACTGGGCCATCCTGCAAGAATTTCAATTTTGAAATTACTTGCGAAAAAGCAAGCATGCGTTTGTGGCGATATAGTTGATGAATTACCGCTTTCGCAGAGTACGGTTTCGCAACATTTAAAGGAATTAAAAGAAGCAGGGTTAATCAAGGGAGATATAGAAGGTGCATCAGTTTGTTATTGCATTGATGAAAAGGAGTGGAAAAACGCACAGGCAAGCATCAACCAGCTTTTTGACTCTTATAAAGATAAGGTAGGCAGTTGCTGCTGATTTTTTTTAACAAATCCTATCGGTATATAACGATTATCTATAAAATTTAAAAAGAAATAAAATGGAAACAGAAAGCGATTTAAAAGAACTTGTAAAACAGAAATATTCAGAAATAGCTTTACAGGATAAAGAAACCAATGAATCTTCCTGTTGCGGCTCAGGGTGTTGCAGCACCGAAGTTTATAATATTATGTCAGAAGATTATAATGAACTTGATGGATATAATCCTGATGCTGATTTGGGTTTAGGCTGCGGACTACCAACTCAATTTGCAAAAATTAAAAAAGGGGATGTGGTGATTGACTTAGGGAGCGGTGCAGGTAATGATGCTTTCATAGCAAGGCATGAAACTGGTGAAACAGGTAAAGTAATAGGAATAGACTTTACGCCGGCCATGATTGAAAGAGCAAGACAAAATAATGAAGTAAGAGGTTTCAATAATGTTGAGTTCAGACAAGGCGACATAGAAAAGATGCCCGTTACGGCAAATACTGCAGATGTTATTGTCAGTAACTGTGTACTAAATCTTGTTCCCAACAAAGACGGTGTAATAAAAGAAATATACAGGGTGCTAAAGCCAGGCGGCCACTTTTCCATTTCAGATATTGTATTAGAAGGTGAATTACCCAAACAAATTAAAGAAGCTGCAGAAATGTATGCGGGCTGCGTAGCGGGAGCCATTCAAAAACAAGTGTATTTGGAATTGATAGAGACTAACGGTTTTAAGAATATTGCCCTTCAAAAAGATAAACCGATCATTATCCCGGACGATATCTTAGGCAATTATTTATCAAAAGAACAAAGTGAATCTTTTAAACTATCAGGAACGGGTATTCGCAGTATAACGGTATATGCTGAAAAGCCAACTGCAGAAAAAGCAGCTTGTTGTGGTCCTGATTGTTGCAATTAATTAATATCTACTTAAACAGAATTATGTCAGCAAACGACTGCGCCCCGGCGAACCAAAGAAAAAAATTAAGTTTTTTAGACAGGTACTTGACTCTATGGATATTTTTAGCGATGGGGATAGGCGTAGCCATTGGTTACTTATTTCCATCTTCATCCAACTTCATCAATTCATTTTCTTCCGGTACCACCAACATTCCGTTAGCTGTAGGTTTAATATTGATGATGTATCCGCCATTTGCAAAAGTGAAATACGATAAGCTTAAAGAAGTATTTAAAAACACAAGAATATTAGGCGTTTCTTTATTGCTTAATTGGGTGATAGGCCCGATATTAATGTTTTTCCTTGCTATTGTGTTCTTACATGGTTATCCGGAATATATGGTTGGATTAATTTTGATTGGCTTAGCCCGGTGTATTGCCATGGTAATTGTCTGGAACGAACTGGCAGAAGGCAGCAGGGAATATGCGGCGGGTCTGGTTGCATTGAACAGTATTTTCCAGGTATTGCTGTACAGCGTCTATGCTTATGGGTTTGTTACCCTGCTTCCCCCGTTATTCGGCATTCATGGGTCCGTCGTTGATATCACCATAGGTCAAATTGCAAAAAGCGTTGCTATCTATTTGGGTATCCCTTTTGCCGCTGGTATTATCACCAGGATTGCATTAAGAAAAGCAAAAGGTGATGACTGGTATCAAAATAAATTCGTTCCTCTTATCTCCCCAATTACTTTAATAGCTTTATTATTTACTATAATTGTAATGTTCAGCCTTAAGGGTGAATTGATTGTACAGATTCCCTTCGACGTAGTTCGAATAGCCGTACCGCTAGTCATCTACTTTGTCATCATGTTTTTGGTGAGCTTTTTTATCGGTAGGAAAATGGGAGCAGATTATTCAACCAATACCTCTATTGCCTTTACAGCAGCAGGCAACAATTTTGAATTGGCTATAGCAGTTGCTATCGGAGTATTTGGAATCAACAGCGGCCAGGCTTTTGCTGGTGTTATTGGCCCTTTGGTTGAAGTGCCCGCATTAATATCCTTAGTTAATGTGGCATTTTGGTTCAGAAAAAAATACTACACAAAGCAATTACAAAACATTTAATATTTATCTTATGAGAATTGCATTGTTCAGTGATATACATGCCAACCTTCCTGCACTGGAAGCATGTTTAAAAAGCATAGACGAACAAAAGCCAGATGCCATTTACTGCCTGGGGGATTTGGTAGGTTATAACATCTGGCCGAACGAAGTGATAAACGAAATAAGAAAAAGAGGCATCCCAACTATAGCCGGCAATTACGACCAGGGCATTGGCTTAATGAGTGATGATTGCGGTTGTGCCTATAAAGAAGAACATGAAAAAGACCTGGGTAAGATCTCCATTGGCTTTACCAATTCCATTGTGAAACCAGATGAAAGAAAATATCTAAGAACCTTACCGGCACATATCAAAGTAGAGTTTCAGTTAAATAATGACAAGCTCAATTTGTTGTTAGTACATGGTAGTCCAAGAAAGATAAATGAATACTTATTTGAAGACAGGGATGAAAAAAGCATGTTGAGAATAATGGAAGGTGCAGATGCAGACATTATGTGTTTCGGGCATACTCATAAACCTTATCACAGAATACTACCAAAAGAAGAAACAGATAATCCCCATTACCGCCATGCTATTAATATCGGTTCCGTAGGCAAACCAAAAGATAACAATCCTAAAGGTTGTTATGGAATGCTTACAATAACCGCAGATAGTTCAATCACCAATAAGGATTCCGTTCAGGTTGAGTTTATAAGATTTGATTATGATATAGAGAAAGCAGCAAAAGCAGTAGAAGACAGCCCGCTGCCCAACGAATATGCTGACATGTTAAGAAGAGGCTTCTGAGCCTAACATTAAAGACTAGCCAGGTCTTGATATGGCGCATTTTAAATCATCTTTTTATTAAGTTAAATCACGTGGTTCAGTGAATATAGCAGTAGGAGGACTTTGATTGAAAATTTGCACCATCATATTATACAAGTCGGCATGCTTTTCTTTAAAGAGGTCCGGCCTTTCAAAAAAATATTCGGAAGCTACTGCAAAAAATTCAGCTTTATTGGTTGCTCCATAAACATTAATATCGGAATTACCTTCGATTATAGCGCTGATATTTTTATTCATTAATTCAAGCCAGGGAATGGTGTATTGCCTTTTTAGCAGTGCTCCTGGTAAACCATCTACATCGCCATCTTCTTTATCAAGCAAATGAACGAATTCGTGTATCCCGGTATTTTCTCTTCCCGGCTCATTTGCAAAGCCGGCATGCAGCGCAGGTTTCGATAAAATCATAACACGTTGCATAGGACCGTTCCCCACCATTCCCAAAGTATTTCGTTCATTAGTTTTGGCTAAAAATTCTTCTTTATTAAACGATTGAGGATATAATAATACTTCGCGTAAATTATAATACTTCCATGCAGGGAACCCAAAAATCGGAATTACAGCACTTGCAGCTACTAACAAACGGTCAATGTCTGTAACAGTAGTATCAACTCCTGTAATGAGTATATAACCGAGAAATTCTTTTAACTTTTCTTCAAATCTTATTTTTTCTTCATCGTTCAGAGAACGATAAAATGCAACATGGGTTTGTAACAGCTTTTTGTAGCCTATAGGTAAATCAACTTTCTTTACCGGGCGTTTATAAAAAAGCACAATAAACGCAGTAACAACTATTAATATTAAAACAATCCATGCGCCCATACTCATTCAAAAAATTGTGTTTGATATTTATACAAATATCACGTTATATCCTCTTATAGCTTTATTAAAATATTTAATAATTTATTACTTATAGCATGATTGTTGTTGATCTTTATTTTAGTCCGAAATAGAATAGCTGATGTTCATCATTAAATTGTTGCGATAATTAACTATAATTTTTAAAACATAGGTTATGAATGCTCATTCCAATTTTCAACACAGTAACCACTTTTACAGCGGTAATGATGAAACAAACTATCGGCAAGGTTTCCAGGGTAACCCGGAGCTGGTAAATTTCCCTTCTACCTCAGAAATATTTCATGCCGTACTCGAAAATTCATTTTATGCGAATTTTATAGGTAACGGTGAGGGAAAAACGCTTGAGGCTAATGAAACGGTTTGCAGAGTTTTTGGATATACCACAGATGAGATGACAAGGCTTACAACTAAAGACCTTTTTGACACTACAGAAAAGAATTATAAAGATTATTTATTTCAACGCAAGTCTTATGGAAGGGCAAAGGCACAAATAACAGCGATAAGAAAAAGCGGCGAACACTTTGCCTGTGAAATTACCTCGCTTATTTATGTTGATGATACCGGTGAGAGGCGAAGCCTAAATACTATTATTGATATCAGTAAAAATTATTCAAGATCGTTATTTGATTAAAAATGTTAGTTGCTAACGGTTCCAGGTTTTTCTTTACAATTGTTTAATACCAATTCTATCTTGTCTACTAAATTATTTATACCAAAAGGTTTTTCTAAAGAATCATCTGCGCCAAATGAAGCATAATTTTCAAGAGCTTTCGGTGAGGCCGAAAATATGATGATGCATAAATATTTATTCACAATTGATTTTCTGAGTTCTTTACACATTTCCCGTCCGTCTTTACCGGCAAGAAAAATATCTAGAATTAAAAGGTCTGGATTAAAGTCACGTATTTCATTAAAAATGGAATTGCAGTCCTGCAATGTTTTTACCAGGTATCCCTTTTGTGAAAGGATGATCTCCATTGCCTCTAATAAATCCGTAGAATCATCTACCACCAGCAGTTTATTCATATGCAGTTTTGGGTGTCTTAGGTACGTAAATATATAAATTTTTAATTATAATTCTTATTTTAAGGTAAATGGATAAATTAAGTATTTCAGCTATAATAAGGAATAAATCCCGGAGTAACTTATGTGAAAAAATTAATTAAGTGGCCGTGTAAAGTTATTTCTCTTATAAGTCTTTTAATCAGCGGGAGAAAATGATTGGTTGTAAATAAAAAGCCCGCATTGCTGCAGGCTTAAAAATTTTAATTCCAGGGTAGGTTATTACAAAAGGATTATCGGATGGATGGATTTCGTTGGTTTAGCTATCCTCAGGTATTGGATAAAAGTAGAAGTTGACTGACATCGGATTATTGATTTTCTATTGGATAATTGGATGCTGATTCTTTCAACGGATTTGGATATTTTGATTAATGTTTGTTTTAACATCAATCAACTTCTGGAACAAAGATAATTGGGCCTCGGCCAATGCGCAAGGGCAGCATTACTCAATCTTTGGTATACTGAATTTACTGAATTAGTCGTATAATTACGAAGCAGGAAAATGAAATTATACGTCATTAATAAATAAGGCCATCGCTTCTCCGTTAGCGATAGCCTTTGAAAATTACAATTGATTAATGATAAACCGGCAAATTTATACAGAGGTCAGTAATTGATTTGCTTAGGATAAACCTTCGTTTTATTGTATAAATAGATAAATATTGTTACCCGTTAACCAGTTCAGATTCCCTTACTTTATAATTTCCGGGTACTGTACCAAATGATCTTGTAAGCCTGTTCCAGGAATTTATTTGTGCTATAGCCAAAGTGAGGTACGCGATTTCCTGCCTGGAGAAATACTTATTGAGCTCATCATGAATACCGTCGCTTTCTTCGTCAGGCGGCAGTTTGGTTAATGTTTCGGCAAAGGCAAATACTGCTTTCTCTTTTGGAGAATAATAAGGCGTTTCTCTCCATGCAGATAAAGAGTAAAGCCTTTTTTCATCTTCACCGGCATGCAGGGCTTCTTTAAAATGCATATGCAGGCAATAGGCACAGCTATTAATTTGCGATACCCGGAAGCGCAATAATTCAAGAAGCTTTTTGTCGAGGCCGCTTTTATTTATAAACTGCTCAACGTTTGTCATAACCTGCGCCATACCTGTGGGCGCATCGCTGTAAGAAATCCTTTCCATAATCTTTAAATTTTTTGATTCTTTATAAAAACAGGTAAGAGAAAGAAAACGTGACAAGTTTCAAAATTTTTTTTAAAGAGATTGCAATTTGTCCGGGTTGCGGATAAAATAAATACGGCTTATATGTCCGTTTTCGAAATTAAAAACCTGGCAATTAACTAACGTATTATCGTGGTAATATAACAGAGCGGGTTGATGATTTATATTACTTTTTTTGATGACTATTTCGTTTTTGCTATAAAACTTCTTATTTATCCCCAATATAAATTTCACAACCTGAGCCCTGCCGGAAACGGGGTTGAGGGCTGCTGAAACTTTGCCTCCGCCATCAGAAATGAGAACAATGTCTTTTTGCAATAAATTTTCCAGTTGCCTGGTATCTGCTTTATAAATAACTTCTATATATTTTTCAAGATAGTCATTGGAGATCGAAGCACTATCGGTTAGTTTGGGCTCTTTTAATTCTTCTTTGGCCCTGCTAAATATTTTTCGCGAATTTTCTTCAGTTATGCCAAGAACGCTAGCTATCTCTTTATGGTCATAATCAAACGCTTCTTTCAAAATGAAAACCGCACGTTGTTTTGCATTAAGATTTTCAAGGAGTACCATTAAGGAATAAGAAAGAATTTCTTTCCTTGTAATGTTTGCATCAGCCTTTTCCGTTGCGATAGGCTCCGGCAACCATTCACCGGGATTGGCTTATCAATCGCTTTTGCTTTTCTTTAAGATTGATAGAAAGGTTAATAACAGTACGAATGAAGTAGGCTTTTTTATTTTCTATTGCATCAATATCCAAAGAGGAGAGCTTCAGGTAGGCATCCTGCACTATATCTTTTGCGTCTTCATAAGAGCCTAAAATATTATAGGCATAGGTAGTAAGCAATTTCCGGATGTTCTCCATAAAAAATAATCTAAGGGATGCAAAGATACGGGGGACATTATGTTGCGCCATTGGAAGTCGAACAAAGTTTTATTTCACATAAACACTGGTGACGAAGGAAGTTTTTCAAATCACCGCTTATATACAAAAACTGTTACCAAGCCCAACAAAGATCCCAACTGTCCGTTTTATCCTCAAAAGTGTTCGAATATGGACACTTTTAAAAATGGCATTTATAAACAAGTTATTCTTTATCAAGAAAATATATCATTGGTACATTGGTTGAAAAGTATTGGCAGGTATTATCTATTTCAAACAAATATTCATGATCAAAAATTATTTTAAAATTGCCTGGAGAAATTTATTCAGGAATAAAGGTTTCTCATTAACCAATCTTTTAGGGCTTACGATCGGGATGACCTGCGCTATTTTAATCTTCCTATGGGTTAAAGATGAATTGTCTTATAATAAATCTCAAAAAAATTATAATGAGATCTATAAGATAATGGCCAATCGAAATTTTAATAATCAAATCTTTACTGATCCAAGTATGGTTTTGCCTTTGGCGGAAGCAATAGAAAACAATATTCCGCAGATAAAGCATGCAGTGGTAACTACTTATCCTTCTTCCATAAACATTACTTATGGAGAAATGAAATTAAAAAAGACCGGCTATACCGTTAGTACCCATTTTTTTGATGTTTTCTCAGTAAAATTTATTGAGGGAAATGCTGCAAGAGCTATTGCTGATCCTTCATCTATTGTACTAACTCAATCTGCTGCTAAGGCCATATTTGGCAATGCGGACCCGATAAATAAAGTCGTAAAAATTGATAATAATCATAATGCAAAAGTTACCGCAGTAGTTGCTGACATGCCGGGTAATACCACAATGCAATTTGGTTACATAATTCCTTTTAATTATTCAAATGAAGATGTGAAGCATGCCATGACTGAATGGGTGAATTCATCATGGCAGGTGTATGTACAAACTTTACCAGGAGCAAACATTGCAGCAATAGAGAAAAGAATAAATGCCATAAAATATCAACATGATCCTAACGATAAAAAGATAAGCACCTATTTTGCCTTCCCGATGAGTAGATGGAGGCTGTACAGCGATTTTAAAGATGGAAAAAATGTAGGCGGCATGATAGAATATGTGAGGATGTTTACGATTATCGCGATTATCATTTTACTTATCGCCTGTGTAAATTTTATGAACCTTTCCACAGCCCGCTCAGAAAAGAGAGCCAAAGAAGTTGGTATAAGAAAAACATTAGGCTCAGGCAAAAAACAATTGGTATTACAATTCTTTTTTGAATCAATAATTCTTACTTTTATATCATTCGCTTTTTCAATTCTGGCTGTTTATTTATTGCTTCCATCATTTAATGTTTTAGTTGATAAACAGCTTGCGTTAGATATTGCGCAACCCGTTTTTTGGTTAGGTGCATTGGCAATTATTTTATTTACCGGCGTTGTTGCCGGTAGTTATCCTGCTTTATATTTATCATCTTTTAACCCTGTGAAGGTTTTAAAAGGAACTTTTGTTGCAGGAAAAAATGCAGTGTTACCAAGACACGTATTAATTGTTCTTCAGTTTATAATTTCTATTTTATTAATCTCGGGAACCATAATAGTTTACCAGCAAATTAACTTGATTAAGAACCGTGATGTGGGTTATAATCCAAATAACCTTATAACAATTCCCGGCACAGACGATACACAAAAGAATTTTACTGTAATAAAACAGGAGCTGTTGCAAACAGGAATGATCAATTCAGTAACAAGAACGATGTCACCCATTACTGAAGTATGGTGGAAGTCTCCGTCGCCGGACTGGGAGGGTAAACCAGCTAACACGAATATGATTTTTTCAGGGTTAACAACCGACAATGATTTTGTAAAAACAATGGGCATCAAAATGATTGAGGGAAAAGATTTTTCAGGAACACCGGCTGATTCATCTTCGATGTTGCTTAACAAAGCGGCTGTGGAAGCTATGGGTTTAAAAAATCCCATAGGTATGAAAATGCATTCCCGCAAAGATTATACGGTTATTGGAGTAACAGATAATATAGTAATGGAGTCACCTTTCAAGCCGGTTGACCCCATGATGATTTATTATAACCCTGAGAACTCCGGCTTCATAAGCATTCGTTTAAATAACGGAGTACAACCTCAAAAAGCACTGGCTTCTATTGAAACAATTTTTAAAAAATATAATCCGGCTTATTCGTTCGAATACCAGTTTGTTGATAAGGAATTTGGAAAGAAATTCCTGGCGGAAGAATTAATCAGTAGGCTTAGTAACATTTTTGCAGCATTAGCTATTTTCATTTGTTGCATTGGTTTGGCCGGCCTCGCAGCTTTCACCATTGAAAAGAGAATACGTGAAATCGGGATAAGAAAAGTATTAGGAGCCTCGGTACAACAATTGTTATTGCTTATTTCAAAAGAATTTTTAAAACTTGTTTTAATCGCTTTTGTAATTGCAGTTCCGCTAACATGGTGGTTTATGCATAACTGGTTGCAGAAATATGAATATCGCACCACCATTAGCGTGTGGATGTTTACTATAGTTGGATTGGTTATTATGGCATTGACATTAATTGTGGTAAGCATTAATACAATGAGTGCTGCATTGCGTAACCCTATTAAAAGTTTAAGAACAGAATAATATTTTGAACCATGATAAAAAATTATTTCAAAATTGCCTGGCGTAACCTGGTGAAATATAAATTCATCTCGTTCATTAATTTGTTTGGACTAACGGTTGGGCTTACCTGCTGTTTGCTGATAACAACCTATATATTGAATGAATTAAGCTATGACCGTTACAATAAAAATGCAGAAAACATTTATCGTGTTACGCGAAGTTTTAATAATAAGGATGGGGTTGTTTCATTGAACCTGAGTACCATATCACCACCGTTTGGATACTATTTTCCAACAGATTTTCCCGAGATACAAAAAATGACGAGGCTGTTGAATAATGGAACAACGCCATTAAAGTATAAAGAGAAACTTATTAATGAGCCTGATGTTTATTTTGCTGATGAAAACCTGTTTGATGTTTTTACGCTCAAAGTTTTGGAAGGTGATCCAAAAACTGCATTGAAAGAACCTTTTAGTGTAATGATGAGCGAAGATGTTGCGAAAAAATATTTTGGCAATGAAGATCCCATGAACAAAGTTTTAAGAGCTAATAACCAGTTCGATGTTAAGGTTACGGGTGTCTATAGGGCATTTCCAACAAATTCTCACATGCATCCGGGTATATTGGTTTCATTCAATACGTTGAAAGATTCTGCGGTATATGGAGCTGAAAACCTGCGAACCAACTGGGGTAATAATTCTTTTTTTACTTTTATCGTTTTGCCTCAGCATTATGATCCGAAAAAACTGGTGGCACAATTTCCTGCATTTGTTGACCGTCACATGGACCATAAAGATTATAACGGCGACCTGCCTTCCAAATACACGAAAATCGGTTTACAAAAATTAACTGATATTCATTTATACTCGCATACTGATTATGAGGCAGAGCCTAACGGCGATATTAACCGGGTTTATATTTTCTCCGCAATAGCCCTGTTTATTTTATTAATTGCATGCATTAATTACATGAACTTATCAAGCGCACGTTCGGCATTGCGTGCCAAGGAAATAGGAATAAGAAAAGTAATTGGCGCAAGAACAAAAGAATTGATATTCCAGTTCCTCAGCGAATCTGTTTTAATAACATGGGCATCTATATTAATAGCATTTGCGCTTTTATACTTTACACTTCCGTGGCTTAATAAAATTTCAGAACAGCAATTGTCTGTTTCGATTTTAATGAAGTGGCAGGTGTTAATTCCATTATTTCTTACACCATTTATTGTAGGCATTATATCAGGATTATATCCTGCATTATTTATGTCATCTTTTCAACCGGTAAAAACATTAAAAGGATTATTTAAAGCAGGCGGACGCAGCATATCATTCAGGAAAGTTTTGGTGGTTACACAGTTTGCTATTTCTATTGTGCTTATTATAACAACCATTATTGTTTTTCAGCAGTTGCACTACATGCAGGAAACTTCACTTGGTTACGATAAAGAACATATCATTACGTTACCCTATTATAATTCTATCAATAACCAATATGAAACATTCAGGAATGATTTGATGCAGAACCCTGATATCAAAGATGTCACTCGTTCATCGCGAACTCCTACAGGCAGGTTGTTAGATGCGATGGGCGCTTCTACTATGGTTGGTGATTCAATGACTCCTGTTACTGCGAACATAAAGTATGTAGCAGCCGATTATGATTTTATTCCCACCTATCGAATTCATGTAATCGCGGGAAGAAATTTTTCAAGGGCTTACGGTACCGATACGTCTAATTTTATTTTGAATGAGGCGGCAATCAAAGCAATAGGCTGGAAGTCGCCACAGGAAGCGGTTGGCAAAGATTTTAAATATGCGGGTATAACAGGTCATGTAATTGGGGTTATCGGAGATTTTCATTTTGAATCTTTGCGGCAAGCAATTGTTCCGATCGTTTTAATAAATCCTCCAACTACACCTACACAATCTTTTTTTAATGCGTTGTCTATAAAAGTTTCCGGTCATAATATGCCGGCAGCATTGGCATCCGTTCAAAAAACCTGGCAAAAGTATCTTCCTGAAATACCATACCAATATACTTTTCTCGACGAAAGGTATTCAAAGTTGTATGAGGCGGAACAGCGTCAGGGAACCATCTTTACCATCTTTGCCTGTATAGCCATTTTCATTGCATGCCTGGGGTTATTTGGCTTATCTGCATTTGAAATTACACAACGTATAAAGGAAATTGGAGTTCGTAAAGTGTTGGGTGCAAATGTAAGTTCTATCATTACATTGCTTGCAAAAGAATTCATAAAACTAATACTAATTGCTGCTGTTTTAGGGTGTGCTATTGCATGGTATGCAATGAGGCATTGGCTGCAGGATTTTGCTTATCGTGTTAGTATTCATTGGTGGGTATTTCTTTTGTCAACCTTTCTTGCACTAATTGTTGCATTATTTACCGTTAGCTTCCAGGCAATAAAGGCCGCGGTTGCAAACCCTGTGAAGAGTTTGCGAAGTGAGTAAATAAATTATTAAATGTTGCTGCGATTCTGAAGCTTATAACTAACGCTAATGGGCAACCGCAATAAATAAACTGTTTCATTAAGCTAAAACTATTTATTTAAACGGTGCATGCAGAAGTTTAATTCGCGTTTGGAATTATACAATTATTAATATTGCGGATTGAGTATTGAACGAATCTTTGGATTCACTTCTTCTTCAACTCCTCTATCCGGATGTTTTTCCAGCTCACTTTTATGCCGCCGCCTTCATGTATCTGTAAAGCGATAAAGCCTTCGCCCTGCCCGATCTTTTCATCTTTTATATAACACATGCGGTGCCCGTTGAGCCAGGTGGTTACTTCATCTCCATCGGCTTTTATTTTATAGGTATTCCACATGCCCATTTTCAAATATTTCTCATCTTTTTTTTTAGGCTGAATAAGCCAGCCTCTTCCATACGATTCATAAATACCACCTGTGTGCATGCCGGGTGGTGCCACTTCTGCCTGCCAGCCGCTGATTTTTACACCCTCGGGTATTTGCGAACGGAAAAAGACGCCACTGTTACCATTCGCATCTTGTTTAAACTCCAACGTAAGAATGAAGTTTTTATAATTTTTATCAGTAGATAAATAACCGTATTGCTTATCGGGCCCGCTTTCACAAATTAGCAGCCCGTCTTTTACATACCACTTTTCAGTGCCATGAATGGTCCACCCGTTAAGGTCTTTACCATTAAAAAGTTTTTTATTTTGCTGGGCATTTGTACAAAAACCCAGACAAATAAATGCGTAGAGAAAGATAAATTTCATGGAAAATGTTTTTACGAATATAAGGAAAGGAGCGCTTGTTGTACACAGATAGGGTTGAGTCGCCATCAGGATCTTTAATTCCGTAAATTTTTACTTTTTAAATCTTAATAAACAATCCATCATAAGGATAGCCTTCTTCTTCATGAGTCTCAAGCAGAATTAAAGATTGTTTATAAAGGTTTTTACATGTATTCGTGCATGTTAGTTTGCATATTGATGATTCGCTTTTAATGATCAGGCTGGTGAAACAACAAAAAGTAAGAATGAACACGCGTAACCGGAATATCTTTTTCATAACAATAGGTTTAATTAGGCTTTGGTTTGTGCTGCACGAATGCAATTATGCAAATAATATTTCAAAACCCAATGCAAACCTATTATAATAATGGGTAATTTTACAGGTCATTATTCATATATATTATAGAACCATTATTATGCCTAAATCATCATTACATATTAATATTCCCGGACTTGTAGTTAATAGAAAAAATAAAACACCGGCGTATCGCCAGATATATGAGGGACTACGCAACATTATATTAAATCGTCAAATACGGGAAGGGCAAAGGCTTCCCTCCTCCAGGATGTTAGCGGAAGATTTGAAGGTCTCACGCAATATTGTTTTGCTGGCTTACGAGCAACTTGCACTGGAAGGGTATATCAATTCCGGTGTGGGCTCAGGATCGTATGTTTCCAAAAGCCTGGATCAGATTATAACTTACCCAAAACAAAAAGTATTAACACCTAACATTAAAGTGAGTGAAACAAAGTCATTCGTAAATTTGAAGCACCCACTTTCTGAAAATATCATCAATACAGAAAGTGCAAAATCTTCGGTTATACCTTTTCAAAATGGGATTCCTTCTTTTGACCAGTTTCCTTTTAAACAATGGGTTAAATGTGCTAACAAAATCTTCAGGGAATTTGAATTTTTGCATCTCGGTTATGATGATGCACAGGGCTTTTACCCGCTTCGCCAGTCTATCGCTGCATATTTAAGAACTAACCGTGCCTTGCAATGCGAGCCCGAACAAATAGTTATTACGAACGGGGCGCAGCAGGCAATAAATATGATAGCCAAAATGCTGATTAAAAAAAATGATTTGTTCTGGATGGAAGACCCAGGCTACGCCAATGCCAAAGCTGCTTTTATGGAGGAAGGTGCATTACCCTGTTATATACCTCTTTCAAAAAATGGAATAAATGTAGATTGGGCAATAAAGCATTATCCAAAAGCAAACCTCGTGTACGTTACCCCTTCTAATCAATTTCCTACGGGAGGAACTTTACCTCTTCCCAAAAGAATTCAATTACTTAACTGGGCACATAAAAATGACATGTGGATTATTGAAGATGATTACGATAGCGAATTTCGTTATTTTAAAAAACCTGTTGCCTCGTTACAGGGTTTAGATAATTTTGGAAGAGTGATTTACCTGGGTACGTTTAGTAAGATTTTATTTCCTGCTTTGCGAATTGGCTATCTTGTTTTGCCTTCCGTAGAAATTGCAAAAACATTTTCCAAAGCCAAGTCCTTTTTTGACCGGCAAAATTCAATAACCGACCAGGCTATATTACATGAATTTATGAAACAGGATTTTTTTGCTTCACACTTAAGAAAAATGAGGATACTCTATAAAAAAAGGCAGGACTTTCTTTGCAGCCAAATTCATAAATATGGCAAAGGAGTAATAAGAGTAGAAAAGCAGGATAGTGGTATGCATTTAATTGGATGGCTTCCCGATGGAATGGATGATAAAGTAATTTCAGAGTTCCTGCACTCGCACAATATTATTAGCACACCGTTGTCGCGTTACGCAAACAAGTTTGAAACGAAACCAGGGTTAATATTGGGCTATACCAGTTTTAACGAGAAGTATTTAAAGGACTATAGTATTAAATTAATTTCTTTTTTAAAGAAGATTACAGGAAGTTCCACATAAGCATTAAGTTACGGTTATCAGATTTACCGGGGATTGAATTAAAATTTAGTTTATTTTCAAAACGCATCAATTTAATTAATTTCAATTATTATTCATATCATTAATTATTTTATCTTACATGCAATTGTAAGATTATTTTTTCTCTCCCACCCGTTGAATCAGATGCTACCCTTTCAGTTTTGTTTATTGGTAAATGATTTTATTATTTAACCTCATTCCTTTGAACAAATTCGATCGGTTTCCCGGCATAGTAAGATAAGAATAGATCAGGTGCAGATTTTTATATCTCGGGATTTTATTGAATTAATTGCCAAGCAAAGAAATTTCTAATACTAAAAAATACAATTATGCCAACAGTAATTATTCGTCACAAAGTAGGTGATTTCGATACATGGCTTAAAGGCCACCAAGACAGGGTGAATTTATTTGGTCCTGTAACATCCGGTTTACAGGAATTCCAGGATACAAATGACCCTAACTCGGTTGTGCTGGTAGTGGAGGTAACGGACATGGATAAACTAAATGAAATGATGAAAGATCCCGAAGTGCAGAAAAAGAAAGACCAGCACACAGTGATCGATCCGCTTATTATTTCAATGCCGGTATAATTTACAGCGTTTGCGTTTATGGCTTCCCGTGATGCGTCTCAATTTGTCATATAAAGATGACAATGGATTAATGCAAAACATTGAAATATTAAATTACTTTCAATAAAATTTAAACTACTACTTTGCTAAGACCATCGGTTGGTGCCGTTATACTTTTATTTATTACTTGTCTCGTAGCATGTCATCCTTCAGTGGGAAAAGAGTTGGCAGATAAAAATAATCAACCGGCAAACGATTCAATTGATGTAAAGCTGCAATTAGTCACCGATGCCGCTGAACTTCCGGTTGAAGTAAAAGCGTCTCCCGATACTACACACCGCTTGTTCATTACCGATAATAAGGGAAAGATCCTGCTGCTTAAAAATGATTCATTACTTGCAAAGCCTTTTCTTAATATCTATGATAAAGTGGGGCAGCAGGATAAAAACTCGCCGGTTGGTAAAATCTTCAGCTTTGCATTGCATCCGCAATTTTCGGCAAACCGCAAATTTTATGTTTGCTATACTGCGCCGACAAAAGTTCATGGGAACGCCTGTAAATTGGTTATTTCAGAATTTATGGTAAGTAAATCAAATCCTGATTTGGCGGACCTTTCATCTGAGCATAAGGTAATGGAACTGGAAGGAAAAAATATTCAAAACAATGGAGCACAAATAATGTTTGGTCCTGGTGGTTATTTATATATTTCTATCGGCGATGACGGGTTAGGCGACAGCAACTACATCCATCATGCGCAGGACTTAAAATCTTTAAATGGCAAATTGCTTCGCATCAATGTAAATAAATTGCCCTATACTATACCGGTAGATAATCCATTTGTGGCCACAAAAAATGCAAGGCCGGAAATATGGGCATATGGCTTTCGCAAATTATGGCACTACAATTTTGATTCAACAACGAACGAGTTATTTGGCGGTGATGTAGGACAGGATAGGGAAGAAGAAATTGATATGGTGAAGAAGGGCGCCAACTATGGCTGGCCTGTAATGGAGGGTGACAGCATTTTTGTAAAAGGTAGCGTTATAAATGAATCGGCCTATACAGCGCCCATTAACTGTTACAGTCACAAAATCGGTATTTGTGTTATCGGTGGAAGTTTCTATTACGGAAATGAATTTCCTTCATTAAAGAATAAATATATTTTTGGTGATTTTAATGGCAGCATGTTTGCCCTTATGAAAAATACACAGGGTAACTGGATGAGGCAGCCCATTAAAATAATTAATAAACCTGCAGCTCCATTATTAATATGTGGATGTAATATTGATCCGGCCAACAACGTGTTTGTAATGGGCATATTAAATACTAAAACAGGACCAAAGGGTGCAGTTTTTAAGATCGTCAAAATCTAAAGCAATTTATCGCGGAAACATTATTTCCAACTAATGACAGCGTTTATGTCAGAACTTAACAGGAGGTTATATAGAATCCTTCTTCAGAACCATTTATATTTACAAAAAAAGCACGATCGCTCTTCCAGCTAATTTTTTTACCTGCAAAAAGAAATTGTTACTTAACTATTCGCGTAGTATGCATTATCAGCTTCACATACAATTGAAAAATCTAAATAACAGATCTTCTTCCGTACTTATTATACTCGGTATAGGATTGCTTTGTTCATTTAATGTAACAGTAAGGCATATACGAAATATTAAAAGCGGAAAGTTGCATCCCAAAATTGTTAACATTGTAAATTTTATTCGTTTACTGGAACCAAGAGATAGCGCGGTTACGGAAGAGGTTTTGTATGAAACGGTAGTGAAGCAGGTAGCCACCATGAAAAAATATAAACTGGGTGGCACTTTCTTATTACAATATGATGCGTTACTTGATCCCCGTTATCAAAAATTATTAAAAAGCCTTTCCCGTGATTCCTTTGAAATTGGTGCCTGGTGGGAAATTCCGCAGCCGCTTGTTGAGAAAGCCGGGCTAAAATGGAGAGGCCGTTATCCGTGGGACTGGCGGGCAAACATAGGCTTCTCTACAGGCTATACCCCTGCTGAACGTGAGAAACTTGTGGATGTGTATATGAGCGATTTTAAAAAGATTTTCGGCTACTACCCTAAGTCAGTTGGTTCATGGTTTATTGATGCGCATACGTTAAATTATCTTTATAAAAAGTATAAGATTGTTGCCTCCTGTAATTGTAAAGATCAATACGGCACTGATGGCTACACATTGTGGGGCGGTTATTGGAACCAGGCATATTATTCCAGCAAAATAAATTCGTACATGCCCGCCCAGCATGAACGCAACCAGGTTGCTGTACCTGTGTTCAGGATGCTCGGAAGTGATCCTGTACGACAGTACGATAATGAGCTTGGAACAGGCAGGCAGGGAGTTATTACACTGGAGCCTGTTTATCCCGATGCCGGCGGCGACTCAGCATGGGTTAACTGGTACTTTAAAGAGTTCATCAATGGCAGTGATATGGAATATGCTTATGTGCAGGCAGGGCAGGAAAATTCGTTTACATGGAAAGCAATGGCAAAAGGATTCCAAATGCAAATGGCTTTAATTGCCTGTTTACGTGATGAAAAGAAATTAAAAGTTGAAACACTGGCGCAATCTGGGCAATGGTTTAAGGAACATTATAAAGTTACTCCCGCAACTTCGGTTACTGTTACAAAAGATTTAAAAGGAAGCGACAACAAGACTGTATGGTTCGATAGCCGGTTTTACCGTGCCAATTTATTATGGGAGAAGGGCACTTTGCGTTTCCGCGATATTCATTTATTTAATGAAAATTTTCCTTCCGTTTATACCAATGAAAAAGCTACTTCAAACGAATGTTCATTTTTTACACTTCCTTTCGTAGATGGGTATGCCTGGAGTGCTCCCGGTAAAATTGCCGGTTTGCGTTTTAAAAATATTGTGGATGGAAAAGAAGTATTGATGAAAGGTGGCAACCCGGCTATAACCGACTCCATTGCAGGTAAATTGCGTATATCGTGGCCACTGGAATCGCTTAAGGATACTCTTGTTATTGACATAGATGAGCAGCAAATAAAGATGAAACTTGAAGGAGTAGAATCCGTCACCTGGTTTCTTGATTTAACCACTGATGATAATGCAAAACTGCCTTTTAAAAAGATAATCTCCACCCGGGTGGATTGTGAATTTGAAGGAATGAAGTATCCTGTTAAAGCGGTAAAAGGTGCTTTTTCCAAATTAAATAGTGGTGTTTTTAGAATTACCCCGCATAACAATACTTTAATATTAAACCTTGCAGCGGGTAAGCTTTAATGTTAGAGATACTATAAATAAATCCACCAGGATATTTCTCATCACGCACAGGGGAGGGGTCGGGTCCTGCTGCTTTTCATGCTGTCCAAATCTTTATCGGTTTAGGAATATACATTCCTGCAAAAATTGTTTGCGCTTACATTTGAATTAATTTTATTTTTGACTGTTGGTTTTTTATAATGAAATTAAAAGTTTATTGTAGCGATATATTAACTACTTCTTCTAACGGCCTCAACATTTTCTTTCAGTGTGCCAATATTTATCGTTACCTGAATTAAAATCAACCCCGTTTTGTTTTACTATTGGATACAAGAAGAGAATTTATTAAGAAAGCAAGTCTGTTGTCTGGTGGTGCAGGCATATGGACAGTTTGCCCGCATCGATTCAAAAAGCAATTACAATTAATCCTGATCCCGGAGCTACTTACGAGATGCAGAACACGTTGTTTTCCTGATGCAGGAAAACCGTTCTTTTGATCATTGTTTTGGTACGCTGCAGGGTGTAAGAGGTTTTAATGATCCGCGTTTTATAAAGGTGTGCGCACTATTGTTTTAGAAAAAGCGGGTGCTGCAGTAATTACTTTTGACTTACGGGATAGTTTTAATTGGTACGATATCACAGTTGCAATAAAAGGTAATAGCTTATTTGAGAAAAGATATGCCGGCCGGGTAGAAACGTGTAAGCCTGGTAAAAGCGATCCATTTATGGGAAAGCAGTTGTAGGAAGTTGATGCCAAAAGCAATAATTGGCTTCGGATTACACGAGGGGTATGGTAAATATCGAGGTGAACGTATTGTAGCAAATGCATTGCGAGACTTCTGTACAGCTACCATCAACAAGAAAAATAAAAGATTGCCGACCTCAGGCAGCGGGTAGCGATACCCGCTACGAAAAGATATTATAACATATTAATTATGCTCCCAGAAACGCGGGCTACAGTATAGCGTACTATTTAAACTATCCTCTTATGGTGGAATCCAAAACTTCTTTATCCAGAAGTAGTTCTCTGCTCCATCTGCCGGTATCTTCTGTGTGAGCTACCATTGTATAGCCCAAAGAAGGAAGATTAACTTTTATAACCCTGTTTTTTATAATCCAAATTTTGCCATCCATCTGGTACAAGTTATCACCAAGGATGCTGCCTTTAAAGTACGAATCTATGTGACACTTTTCTAAACTAATTTCCAGGTGATTACTTGAAAATTCCTTTATGGCATCTATCTCATCAATGCTAATAATGGCGGGCTTGCTGCCATAATAGACTATATTTAAAACATTATCCACTTTTTTGCAAAGCGCTGCAATCTCGCTTTCAGTCGTTTTTACGAAAACATAAGAAGGAAATAAAGGTTCCTTTTTATATTTAATCCGCATAAACGATTGAGATTTCCTGCCCACTTGTGGACAGAAGTTTTCAACTTTTAATTTAGAGAGTGAACCAGTTACCTTGATTTCACAATGTGGTTTCGTGTAAAGAACATACCAATTTTTCTGCATAAATATTCAATTTGAATGTAATGTTGCAGAATTTCAAAGGATGATATGACGTATTTTAATGATGCAGAATTTCAAAGGATGGAGTGAAGCATTAAGATGCGGAGGTTGTACCCTTCAGCTTAAAGTCTTAATTGATTACTTATCAACAACTTTATTGCCAAAAAACCGGGTATGCCATTTATTCATCAAATAATGTTTGTAGAATAGGACGCGATAAAGGTATTACATTTTTTAATACAAAGCAAGTCCTTATGTGTCGTGCATTATCATTGGATTGTTATAATTAAAAACATGGCTGGCTCTTTATTATCTTTTCGTTATTACTTTTAACCGAGCAAAATTTACGGGGAATCTCTTCCCAAGTTGATGATTTTCATACCCAATAACAATGCAATCCCATTCCCGGTATTGTAACATAAAATGTTTTAACCGATTTGTTTCGAACAATATATTGCCGCAGAAAGATTCAACAGTATTTGTCCAAATCAGCCCGGCAGAAAGTCTATTTCATACCCTGCAGCCACCAATTTAGGCATGTAATTTTGTTTCTTTCAAAATCATAAACTGTAATACGATGAATACGCCAGATTTTAAAACTACTCTACTTGTAGACCAAACTCCAAAAGAAGTATTTGAGGCTATTAATAATGTTCGTGGGTGGTGGTCCGAGGAAATTGAAGGTAGCACTTGCAAACAAAATGAAGTATTTGACTATCATTACGCAGATGTTCATCGTGCCAAAATGAAAATAACCGAACTCGTTCCCTACAAAAAAGTAGTTTGGCTTGTGCTGGAAAACTATTTTAAGTCTACAAAAGACAAAAACGAATGGGGTGGCACAAAAATTATTTTTGAAATTGATGAAAAGGACAGCAAAACGCAGCTCGTTTTTACTCACCATGGACTGGTTTCCGAATATGAATGTTTTGATATCTGCAGGGAGGCGTGGACCAATTATATCCAAAACAGCCTGCGCAACCTGGTGTGCACCGGTAAAGGCCAGCCCAACGCAGCGGGCAAACCGCAAACCGAACATGAAAAGAAACTAGGGTCCCTGTATAAATGAAGGCCCTTGGTTTGCAACAGCGCAATTTTTCTATTAGCGAACAACTTATTAAATGAAAGAACAGGATTATGGTACAGGAATTAGCATAAATACTTCTTTAGAATTATTAGCATTAATAATGGTGCAAATCGATGAAACTTCTATAACGATGCAAATTGGTTGAATTAATTCCTACAGGAAAATTGCCTTGGCATTTGATTGATTTTTATAAGCACTGGCTAAAGATAAGCAGGAAGGAAACAAGAATATTTCGACGAATTTAGCAGCAAAGAATGCCACACATATCACTTTCACACACGTTGGCATTGCCCATTCAAGTTCTGCGGTAAATGATACCGGGGTAAACATTAGCGTTATCTGACCCTTGCCTATCATTGTCGGGCCTCTACAAAGGTAATATACCAAAAAAGAGGAGGGAAGCAATGAAAGGGTTTTCTCACTCTATCTTCCCGATAATACTCCAGTCATCCGGGCCATGCCCTTTTTTTATCCATTTATCCATCAGGTCGGCTACCGGAGGAATTACAGTTAACGGGATGTTCTTGCTTGCCGCTTCCTGCATAAACAGTCCGGTATCTTTTCTTGCCATATCCAGTCTCCATGATGGGTTACTGAAATCGTCAGCTGTCATTCGTTTTAACCTGGCCGGTAATGCGCTGGCCGGGTTCCATTCACTAAATAATTGTAACAATTCGCTAACGGAAATACCGGACGCATGTGCAAAAGAAATCATATCAGCAATGGCTCCTGTAAAGGCCACCAGAAAAAGGTTTCCGGTCAGTTTCATTGCCGCGGCTTTGCCTGGTTCTTCACCCAAATTGATCAGCTTTCCGGTTAAAGCGGATAACTGAGGTTCTAGTTTTTTAACCAATCGCTGGTCCCCGGACACTAACATAAAACCCGTACTTTCCAGTGCATTCTGCGGACCCATAAATACCGGCGCATGCTGGTATAAAAATCCCTTGCTTTGCCATTCGGCTGTTCTTTTTTTGGCACCTTCCACTGACGTAGTTGTGTGGTCCACAATAATGGTTCCCTTTGCGAGTCCCGGTTCAGCTTCGCTTAATGCTACATCTACAGTAGCGTCGTCTTTTAGTGCAAGATGAACAATCTCTGCATTACTCACTGCGGCAGCGATGTCCTCCAAAGCCTTTGCGCCATATTGTTCCAGGTCCTTCGCTTTGGAGGCAGTGCGGTTCCAAACCTGCACCGTTTCTCCTTTGCTGATCATAGCTCTTACAAAACCATGTCCCAACAGCCCGGTTCCTAAAAATGCTTTCATATTCTTATGTTTTTTTGTAAAGTTAAGTGGGATGTGCCACTTTAGCCATTGGCTATTGACGGCATCTCGCCAATATTGTTCTTCATTTTATAAAAGATATGCAATCAGCAAAAATACTAAAGCAGTAAATTACTTTTTGAGCCCGGACCTGTGGCTAGCGGGTAAGGCTATACGACAATATTTTTCCGTTCAACCTTAGATATATCAATACAAATAGAGCAGCGATATTTTGGTTGTAAACTTGCCTTGAACAGAAGATCTTTTAAACCAAATACAACGCACAAAACTATACGACGATGACGTCTGCGGGAAAGACTCCTTTATTCCTGGCTCGCTGGAGGGTGGTTATCTGCTAGGTACACTTTAAATTCAGAACCTTTTCCTGCTTCACTTTCCACAGTAATTCTGCCACCTGCATTACTTACAATTTCTTTTGCCAGGAACAGGCCAATGCCTGAGCCCTCAATTTTCTCTTCATTTCTAAAGTACTTCGTAAATATTTTTTCGTAATCGCGCTTTTCAATACCGATGCCATTATCTTTTACTGTAATTACAATCTCATCTTTAATCCTTTCGGTTTTGATCCAAATTTCCGGTATCCTTTCAGGAGCGCAGAATTTGATGGAATTATTTACAAAATTATAAATAACACTTCTAAGTTTTCTCCTGGAAAAGCTTATCTCGGATACATTTATTTCCGTATGAATAACCACGTCAGTTTTTATAACGCTTTCTGCAAGAGTAAGGCGCACGTCTTCAAGTATATTTTCAAAATTCAAGAGTTCTTCCTGTTCTTTGTATTTATGCTTCTGCTTTCTTGTCTCCGTAAGTTCGCCTATAAGCAACTGCATCTTCTTAATGGAATTTTCGAGTAATTTAAAGAGTGACTTAGATTTTTCAAACTCTTCCAGTGGTACATCTTTTAATAATTCAATCCCAATGAGCAAATTGGTGAGAGGCGTTTTTATGTCATGAGAAATGGTATCTAATAAAATTTCATGATCGGAGATAATTTTTTCCTGCTCTTTTAAATCTGTTATGCGTAAAGTTATCTCAACAAAGGTGATGATGACGCCGTTTGTCTTTTTGCTTTTTTGTTCCACATAGGGCAGTATATTCATCTGGAACCATCGCCGGTCAGTAGTTTGTACCTCCTTTTCCAGTATTTCATTATTATCAATAACGTATTGAATATTTTCCATTATGCCCGCAAATCGAAAATTATCTTTCACGTTTTCAACCGGCTTTCCCAGGTCACTTAACGATAATTGAAACTGCGTCATTGCCGGTGGAGTAAATTTGCGCAACACCAGGTCTGCATCTACAAATAGCTGCGGTATGATTGTATTTTTGAAATAGTTTTCTAATAGATCGTTTTTGTCAACGAGGTCTTGTATTTTCTCATCATCGATAGCCATTTGTAAAAAATTTAAGAAAGTGGTTTATGAGTCGTGCATTTTCAAATGCAGCGTTACAGTTCGACGTTCTCATTTATTCATTTCCGGAAGCCCATGGATTAAATGCAAGGTATAATTAAAAAAACAATACCGCGTGCCGGTTTGCAGTCAAGCGGCGAACAACCTGCCATCGGAAGAAGAGTGCTGGCAAACACGCATGTCCCCATTTTACTTTCAACTATACTATTCCGGGATTTGCCGTTCATAAAATTGAAGGATGCAGGCTTTCTTTTGGTAATTATCTTTATGTAATGTTTACATTTATTGCCTGGCTCATCTTATTTGTACTTTGCTGGCCGCTGGCCATCCTGGCCCTCGTGCTCTACCCGGTCTTTTGGATACTCACGTTGCCATTCAGATTGGCGGGGATAGCTGTTGATGGAATTTTCAGTTTGCTCAAAGGCATCATCATGTTGCCCGGCAGATTACTACATCGTTAGTTTTTTCCCGAAATAATGTTTATGATGATTAAAGAGTAGGGGAAAGTCTGCAATTTTTTTATAATCTTAGTGGGCATTGCCGATAAACCGGCCAGGAAATATAATGTTCCCGTCATTGATGAAAAGGAGTGGCTATAACGCCCAGGCCTAATCGATAAAGTCTGGAGCTGGCGAATTCTCCATATACCGGCCCAACGGGCATTATTCATCGGTCTATAAAAATTAATGTGGCTACCGGTAAAAATTTGCAATCGGTAAAGACCACCTAATTAATAATCGTTTAACGATTATGGCAGTAATGGTCTGCATACTTATAACTTTTTAATTATCTCCTCAATTTTTTTTACTAAACTTGTAAATGCATGCAACTGAACTCAAAAACTTACAAGCGCCTCTTAAAGAGAAATACCGCGAAAAACCGGAATCTGCAGTTATTACGTTAAAAGCAGAGGGGAAAGTAGGCGAGGGAATATCGTGCAAAATTGAAACAGGTCGGGCAATGGCGGAAGCCGGCCTTCATCCTGCCACAGGCGGAACAGGTATGCTCGCCTGCTCGGGCGATATGCTTTTGGAAGCCTTGGTTGCCTGCGCCGGTGTAACACTGCAGGCGGTAAGTACGGCCATCGGGGTTGAAATAAGAAGTGGAACCATTAAGGCTGAGGGAGATCTTGATTTCAAAGGAACCCTGGGAGTTTCAAAAGAAGTTCCTGTCGGCTTTAAAAATATCCGCCTATACTTCGACCTGGATACCGGAGCTACCGATGAGCAAATGGCCAGTCTCAAAAAACTCACTGAAAGATATTGTGTGGTTTATCAAACACTCACCAAAGGTGTTGCAATAGAAACAAAATATAATTCTTCAATTTGACGTAAGCCACAGAGCAGGAACAAAATGTCATGCATTATAGAATAAGAAGTTTATAAAGAAACTGCTCCGAAGAATCGGAGCAGTTAAAAAGGGGAACATGAGAAAAATTGTAAAGTTGATTAATCCAGGTCCACGGATGGGTTGGTCCAGTTAAAGACGCCAGCGGGATTATATTTCCAAACCCATGCATGCACCAGCCAAAAAGGGAATCCTGAAGTACCGTTCCATACATCACCTGAACCGGTAAAACCTTCTGGCAGCGGTTGATCAAGCGGTACCGCATATTCCACAGCTACCAATATAGGGTTTCCTGTATCAAGTCCGTTGTACACCAGTATTTCGGGGTGCCGTATGTCGAATGTAGCATCAATTAAGGATGTTTTCATAAAATGATGCCCCATATTTGACACATCGACATTTATGTTCGAATAGCCGTCCCTGATAGCATTTCTAATATCCCTGTACCTGGCTGTTGCGGCACGTGCCTGTTGCAGTTCCCATATTGTTTGACTGCTTAGGCCGCTATACATATTTACGACCTCTGCATACTGACTGTTTCCATTATTATCTGTAGAAATTTGGTTTGAGTTTCCGATGAATAATGGATCGATACTTTTAACATCACTGGAAACCTCCTTTTGACAAGATGTAAATAAAATACCTGTAAAAATTGTTATACACAAAAACAAGATAAGACTGTGAGCAATGCCATAATGTATGGCAATAGATTTCTTCTTGCAGCGCAAAGCGCTGCTAAATGAATTTTTCATATTTCTTTTTTTAGGAGTGAAAAAATAAAAGTCAATAAGGCACGAATCTGTAATGTCCATTAAAATGGCCTGTGATTAATTGACTTCGGCGGTAGCCGTTGCCGGGCTGATCTCCGTATCAACTTTGGTGATCTTATTGGCAGGAAAACCACCTTTTTTAGCATGTTCCCTTATGAGTTCTTCGTTCTCGGCTTTGTAAACACAAAAGATCCTATCTCCCGTTACATAGCTTTGTATCCACTGAATTTGCGGACCCATGTCTTTAAGTACACTACATGATTTTTGCGAAATAGCTTTTAATTGAGCAGGCGTTAAATTACCTGCGCCCGGGATGTCCCTTTCGATAAGATACGTTTTCATAGATGCTGTTTTAGTGGTTGTTGAAATGTTTGATGCCGTGGTTTGTGCTGCCGAAGCATAACCCGTGAATAACACGATAGTGCAAATCAGAATGCGATTGGTAATTGATTTCATGACATTTAATTTTTTAGAAATTAGGAATACTTAAAGATAGTATTGACAATAAGCGGAGTGTTATCACAAATCATTCAATAAATGGAAAACGACATAGAACAAATCGTTCAATAAATAGTAAAATTAAATCGCAGAAGAAATGAATTAATGAAGGAGTTCAACATACGTCATGGGCAGCAGGCCGTACATCTTTTTAAAGCACTTGGTAAAATAGGAAGCGCTGGTAAAGCCTGAATCGAATGTTATTTGTGCAATATTATAGTGCTTTTTTCTCATGAGATCTTTAGATTTTTCAAGCCTGAATTCTTTTAACAGCGCATTGGGTGATAAGCCTGTGAGTGAAATTGTTTTCCTGTACAACTGCGAGGTACTCATAGCCGTTAGCTTGCAATAATCAGTTATATCGAAACTTGTATTGCGCCAGTTCTCTTCCAGTTTACTGAATAACAATTGCAGCAAACTTTCGTCCTGCGGTGAAAGGGTTAAAAAATTTTTCGATTTATTTTGAAAAAAATCTTTTGATACCAATTCTCTCACTGACGAAGCTATAGCAATTTGAAAATTGCCCGCAATGCTACACATATTCGATGCAAATTGGATAGTATCTCCAAACAGTTGGTTGCTTTTTTCAACAGGTTCGCCTGCATTGAGAGCTATCCTGAAACTAAAGGCATCTTTATGCGCATCCTGCATCTCTTTTTGAATGGATAAAGCACATGCCACCGCTTTTTGTGCCGAAGAGAAGGAAATAATAAATCCGCTCCCTTCGTATTCCGCTTCCCGTCCTCCGTGTTGCAATATGTTTCTTCTTACAATATTATTATGACTTTCCAGCAGTTCACCGGCTTGTTCGCTCCCGAGTTTATGCCCGAGTAAATTTGGGTCTGTGGTCTTTGTTACTAATAAAATGCGAAAGGACGGATCAGCGAAAACTTTCAATCCATCATCTGAAATTACTGCTGATTCAGGATCATATATGCGCCCTAAAAAAGAAGCGACGAGAGTGCTATCTACTTCTATTATTTTATTGGCTATCAAGCCATGTGCTTTTCTGTGCATCTCATTCACGGCCTGTTTATCAGGAGCCTCAACAAGGCAAAATATGCTTTCACGTTCTTCATCTATCCAATAGGTCATGCATTTGCAACGATGTTCTACCTGGTGAAGCAAATCTTTGCTGTGCGCCTCAGCAACATCCTTTGCTTTGACGCCCGGCACAATATGTACGTCCATATAAATAGGCATAACCAGTGGATTGAAGACTTTCCGAAGATAAATATTTTTTAATAATGATTCTAACTAAAATTCAGTAGTATTTCAGCAACCCGGTAAGTACTGTTAACCTACTTATACACTTTCTTTTTTTTCGATTGGCGTTTACGATTTTCTATAACGATAAATTTGTTTTTACCACAAAACCTCCGGAATAAACCCCATAATAAAAAATATGCGAAGGCTACCGAAGTTGAATTAAGAGAAAATATGGACAACGAATTTTAATTCGAGACAGTAGGACCTGCACCGGCCGGGAATAACAGGAGTTTTAAAATTTAAATTTATTAATTACTTCGGTTAGCCGATACTGTTAGTTATAAAAATCCGGGTTATATTGCGAATGCATAGTTTAAGATTGTTTATTAAAGAACTTTTTGTTAACAGATATTTTAGACTCATCACTGGTTTCTATCTCTTCCAATTGCCTTTTGTCTTCCCTATCTTTGTAAAAAATATTTTATGGCCGAAGACCTGGATATTGTAAAAGGAACCAAGGAAGAAGAATATCAGTCACTAATTCCGCAGGTAAAAGGACTACTAACAGGCGAGATCGATTTAATTGCTAATATGGCTAACCTGGCAGCAGCACTTAAAGAACAATTTGGATGGTTTTGGGTTGGCTTTTATATAGTAAAAAATAATGAACTCGTCTTAGGTCCTTTCCAGGGACCGGTTGCCTGCACGAGAATTCAAAAAGGCAGGGGTGTTTGTGGAAGCTGCTGGCAACAGGCTGTAACTTTGATCGTATCCGATGTTGAAAAATTTCCCGGCCACATTGCGTGCAGCAGTTTATCAAAATCGGAAATAGTAGTACCGGTCATAAGAGATGGCGAAGTTGTTGCTGTTCTGGATGTCGATAGTGAAGCATATAACTCTTTTGATGATACTGATAAGAAATATCTTCAGGAGGTCGTGGAACTGATAGATTTTTAGTGAGGAGTGTATAAACCTATCTTATTAAAGCCACTATTCCTTTTCGCCGGATAATGGTTCCGTTGTAAGAAACACCTTCTGCTATCCATACATAAATATCCGCGGGCTGCGCCTTTGAATGATAAATGCCGTTCCAGCCAATGCCAGCGTCAGTAGTTGAAAATACCAATTTGCCAAGGCGGTTGTAAATACTGAATAACCTAAATTCTTTCAGGCCAACTGGTCTTGCCTCCAGGATATCATTTATAGCATCACTGTTAGGGGTAAACGCAGTTGGTACATAAATCTCCGGATGGCTGAAAACTTTAATATTGATCCTGGCTGTACCCGCACACCCATTAACGGTAGTAATCGTTAGCAGGTAGGTTATGTCGTTACCTGGCGTGGCAATGGGATTCGCGATGTGTGTATTATTAAGCCCATTAGCCGGCGACCAGGAATAGGTGGACATGCCTGAATTATTGAGGTCTGTGCCATTCAATTGCAGGGGTTGATTAATAAGGCAGCCCCGAAATAAACGATGTTGCCGGCGGTGGTTGGGCTAAAGCCTGATCCTTTGATGGTAACTGTTGTGCCGACAGGACCCGAAACAGGGGTGAAGCTACTTATGGAAGGTTGTGCAAAAATGCGGGAACCCTGTAGTATTATCAATAATAGAAAGAATAACCGCATGTTAGTTTTGATTGGGTGTCTTTAATATCAGGCTATAATACTACGATTTAGTTTGGAAAAAACTAAGCTCTTAGCTGAGTTCCCTTACTCTTCTATTTTTCCAACTTCGATTGCACATGTCACCGTTTTTTTCAATTTCTAATCTCCGGAAAAATAATTAGCAGATATTCTCCCGTTTAATCAAAAATACACGCCGGATATACAGTGCTTATTTTTTACTTGACAAATTAGAAAAATATTTGAAAGGCTTTTTCAAATTCATTCCTTTGATTCCATCCATAAAATTCAGGATAGCTACTAAAGCTTTTCGGGTATTGCTAAGGCGAAATCAAACGACGGTTTCTGTTTAGTTATCTTCAAAAGAAAACTTTGGCAGAAATATCTTTTTTGCTGCTGCTTTTATTTCGCATTTATCCTAACTCCGAAACCTGCAATTGATTTAACGACCAAACACCGTCATTCATTAAAAAATAATGTATTTATGAAAAAGTTTATGATCCTTATGTTCGTGTTTCTAAGCATGTCAAAAAGCTACGCTCAAAGTGTAGGCATTGGTACCACCACTCCAAATACCAGCTCTATGCTGGATGTAAGTGCAACAGATAAAGGCATGTTAGTACCCAGGATGACGACAGTGCAGCGTACTGCCATCACTTCTCCGGCAAAGGGATTATTGGTTTTTGATAACGATGTAAGCAGTTTCTTTTTCTATAACGGTACCGCCTGGACGCAACTCTCCGCTGGTTCTTCAACAAACTTCTGGAGTGCCAACGGAAGTGATATCAGTAATACTAACGGCGGCAAGGTAGGTATTGGTACTGCCGCACCCCTTTCAGCACTTGGGGTGCAAACGCCTACTGGTAATTATGGATTTACCCACACCGATGGCACAGTTACAATAGGATCCTATGTTAATGCCAATTTCGGTTGGTTCGGCACAAGGTCAAATCACCCGCTTACTTTTTTTACTGCCGATGGCGGGCCGCAAATGACGCTCCTTCAAAATGGTAACTTTGGAATAGGAACCATTACACCCCAGGCTAAACTGCATGTGGCGGGTAATATAAAAGTAGATGCTGCCAATACCATTGAACTCGGAGCAGGAGTTACCGGTAAAGAAAGTAACGCAGGAAAAATAGGTTATGAAACCTATACGCCCGATGCGCTGGATATTATAGGTGCAGGCACTTTAGGCTCCAACCGTAAAATAACGTTCTGGAACGAAGGTAGCGCCCAGTTCAGGGGAAACGTTGGTATTGGCGTTGCCAACGCTAATAATAAATTACAAATTGGTTCTGTGGGATCAACTGGTTTTAGTGGAAATGATATTGTCGTTGGCAATGGTACCAATGCAACCGGGCTTTTTCAAACGAATTCCTTTTTGCAGATGGTTTCTTCTACCGATATCGTTTTGTTCCCTCGTAATAATGGTGCCGGAAGAGTTGGTATTAATACAAGCACGCCAAGGGCTGCCTTGGAGGTTGATGGTAATGCTACCGTAGCAATTCCCGGTAACGGATACGGCGGGTACGCTTTTTACGCGATAGGTTACGGTTCTGACGGTAAGCCTGCCACCAACACAGGCGGTATTTATACTGCTACCGATGGCCTTGTATCCATTTATGCTTCTGACCGGGTATTTGCAGCTGAATTTAATGCTTTTTCAGATGCACGCATAAAAGCTATTACCGGCGTTAGCGACAACTGGAAAGATTTACAAACATTGAATGCCTTACGCATAACAGATTATACCATGAAGGATAAAGTAAAGTATGGCAATAAATCATTTAAAAAGGTAATAGCACAGGAGGTTGAAAAAGTATATCCCCAGGTTGTATCAAAGCATACAGATTTTGTTCCTAATGTGTACCAGTCAGCCAGTAAGATTGAGAAGACTTCCACCGGGTACATTTTGCATTTTGATCATGAGCATAAAATCAGCAGCACAGCAAAAAAACTGCAGTTGCTTCTTTCAGGGAAAAACCAAATGCAGCAATGCAATATTGTTGCAATACCCAACGATAAAGATGTAATTATTGAAACTACTGATTTAAACGCTGATAAAATATTTGTGTATGGTGAAGAAGTAAATGATTTCAGAACGGTAGACTATGAGGGCCTGACAACACTCAATATTTCCGCTACCCAGGAATTAAGCAAAATAATTGCTATGCAGAATAAAAAAATAGAAGCTATGGAGCAGGAAATAAAATTACTTCAAAGTAAAAGGGATTAAGACTAAATTTATTTTCCTCTGAAAACACGGTAACTTCATTGTGATATGGTTATTTTCAAAACTATTCTTTGTAGCTTCTTTATCGGATACGATAGTTACCTGAATTGCATTCTGTATAGTTTGAATCAAAACCAATAATATGATTCGCCTGCTGCTTTCCGCTTTATTATGTTATTCCTTACCTGCACAGGCGCAACAGAACAATCAATATATCTTCAGGCATATCGATCAGCGGGATGGATTGTTGCATAATTCGGTTTTTGCTATCACGCAGGATCAACAAGGCTTCATGTGGATCGGCACTCCTAACGGTTTGCAACGGTACGATGGATTACGTTTTAAAAATTATGAAAGAGAATTGACGTCACTTTCTTATGCTATTCCAATAAAAAATATCTATGCCGATAATGAAAATAATATCTGGGTCACCACCACGCAAGTTGCCCGCATCAATACCTTAAAAAATAATGCAACAGTATATAATGAAAAAGATCTTTTAAAAAAACCGGGCGAAAAGTTTGTTGCGTATACGGATAAAAATAATAATAAATGGCTGCTAAGTAATTATGGACTTTATTTTACGGACACGCTAACGGGTCAACTAAAATTATTTGGCCTTTATACTCCCAAACAATCTTCCAAATTGGGGAACGTGGTTTATCATGATAGTGTTCGTAAATGTACATGGGTTACCAACTTTAATGAGTTGATGATGCTCGATGAAAAGACAAGAAATATTTACACCTCCCGCTATAATCCTATTAACAATCCTGTATTAAAAGCCTTCGCTGGTAAGATTATTTCGTTTATGCTGGTTGACAGTAAGGAAAATATATGGGCGGCAACATGGGGCAGCACAATCTATAAATACGATGTGCAACAAAAAACATGCACACCGTATCAAACGGTCCCAAAATCAAGGAAAAATGAAGGATCATTAAAAATGAAAGAAACAATTACAACGCTTTGTATGTACGGGGACAGCCATGGAACAATTTGGGCTGGCAACGACCATAACGGGCTTTTTCGGTTTGAAGAAATTAAAAATAATTTTGAAACTATATCCGGCAAAAATAATGATCAAAAAGGATTGCAATATAATTATAGCTTTCTCTGTATTAGTGAAGACCACGACGGAAATCTCTGGCTGGGGACAGACAGAGGTATCAATATTTTTAATCCATACAACCAATATTATTATAGTATAACACACGAGGAAAATAATTCATCGTCTCTTCCAAAAAATGAGGTAACTTCTTTTATTCAAGGTAACAATGGCGGGCTATATATCGGTACCTGGGGAGGAGGCTTCAGCATTTATGACAGCCTGGGATACTTCAAGAAGACCATATCGCCAAAAGGCGAATATGAGTGGCCGTTAGTATGGGCTTTTGCTGAAAACGATAAGGGGACAATTTGGGTGGGGACCCAGCATGGCTACATTCATATCTACGATCCTTTAAGCGGAAAACTCAAAACCATTCATCCGCCACAAATGGAAAATTCAACTGCCCGTTCTATGGTTAAAGATAGAACGGGGAATATTTGGATTGGATTACACAATGGAAAAATAGTGGAGTGGGAAAAACAGTCAGCCAGTTTTATTGCAGAAGATAAAGGCGGCCTTTTAAATGAATTCCCGGTAAAAAATATTTTTATTGATAACGCCAATCAATTATGGATAAGCACAGATAATGGGTTGCTGCAATTTGATCCTTTAACTCACCGGTATGTTGCACAGTACTTCATTTCAAAAACCAATGCGTACAATAATTGTAGCGATGAAATAAATGGCATAGAACAACAAAATGATTCAGTACTTGTTGCCGGAACTATGCGCTATGGTTTTTTCTTTTTTAATACCAGGTCCAAACAGTTCACGAGGTATAACGCATTCCCGGATGTAACAGCCATAAACATATATGCTATAAAAAAAGATGCTCATGAAAATGTATGGATGACTTCTGATTATCATATTTACCAGCTACAGGCGAAGGATAATAAATTATTAAAGTATGATTTGCCACCCGGACTTATGAATGCTTCCTTTGAAATGCTGAACATATATCCTTTGCAAAACGGAAACTGGATTACAGGTTCCAAAACGGAAGCTATTGTGTTTAACCCCGCAAAAATGGCTGCTGCCCAAAGGCAAGACAGGAGTGTAGTCATTACCGGCTTTAAAATTTCTGACCGTGAGATGAATATCGATTCTCTTTTCCATAATAAAACTATACGGTTAAAGCCCGATCAAAATTTTCTCACAATAGAATTTACCATCCAATCTTATGCGGGTATTGCAAAAGATATTTTTTATAAGTTATCAGGCATGAACAGCAACTGGGTAAAAGCAAATGAAAAGGACATTGCCACCTATACAAATCTTGCGCCCGGCGATTACGGGTTTATTTTAAAAGCAGGTGCAGAAGATAGTAATGCTCCGCTGACAACGCTAAACATAGTGATTATTCCGCCTTTTTATTCCACCTGGTGGTTTAAAGCCTTAATGGGTTTATTGGTTGCATTTATTATTTATTTTTTTGTAAAGCGCCGCATACAAAATATAAGATACAAAGCTGAGTTGCGCCATAAGATTTCCGAAACTGAAATGCTGGCGCTTCGCTCGCAGATGAATCCTCATTTTATTTTTAACTGCCTCACCGCAATAGATAATTTAATACAAACCAACCAGCCCGATAAAGCAACGACGTACCTCGCAAGATTTGCCAAATTAATCCGATCCGTTTTGGAAAGTACCAAACATAACGTGGTACCTTTCTACAAAGATTTTGAAACACTTCAATTGTATATAGAACTGGAACAATTCAGGAGCGGAAATAAATTTGCCTATACGATGAACGCCGATGAAGAGTTAATGGATGGTGATTATAAAGTACCCCCGCTACTGGTGCAGCCATTTGTTGAAAATGCGATTCATCATGGCTTAATGAATAAATTAATTGGCGAAAGAAATTTAGTAATCAATGCATCTCTGCAAGCAGCCACTATACAGTACATCATAAAAGACGATGGCATTGGCAGGAAAAGAGCACAGGATATAAAACAGCAAAATAAACCGGAGCACAATTCTTACGGGATAGAAATTTCTTCGCAAAGGATACAATTACATAACCAAAACGGCAGGCAAAACAATATAACGGTTACTGATCTTTTATGCGATGGACAGGCCGCCGGTACAGAAGTTGCCGTAAACATCAAAATTGACAACCCTTAATTTATTCCATATGCTACATGCAATACTGGTTGATGATGAAGAAAGCAATGTAAGCTCATTAAAAGAAAAGATAAGCCGTCATTGCCCGGAGTTGAACATCGTTGCGCTTTGCTACAGCGCAGCCGATGCTATTAAAGCAATCAATTCATTACAACCCGATGTGGTTTTTCTCGACATTGAAATGCCGGTGATGAATGGTTTCCTCCTTTTACAAAACTTATCTTTTAAAAATTTTGAGCTGATATTTACAACGGCTTATGACCACTATGCCATTAAAGCCATACGCTTCAGCGCACTGGATTACCTGGTAAAACCTATCGAAATTGAAGAATTAAAAACAGCAGTGGAAAGGGCAACCGAAAAAAGATCCAATATGACATCGGCCCGTCAACTTGAAATCTTACTGGAGAATTTACCCGCCAGGAAAACAAGCTTTCAAAAAATTGCAGTACCCACTACAGATGGTTTACAATTTATAAAAATTAACGATATTCTTTATCTCGAAGCAAATACGAATTACACCCATCTCATCCTCACAGATTCAAGAAAATTTGTTATATGCCAAACCCTTAAAACTTTTGAAGACATATTGCCGCCCGATACGTTTATACGAATCCATAATTCATTTATTATTAATAAAAATTTTGCCGAAAAATATATCCGCGGCGAAGGCGGTCAGGTGGTATTAAGTAACGGGATAGTGCTGGATGTGTCCAAACGAAAGAAAGCGGAGTTTCTAAAAGCTATTGGCCACTGAAGCGGGGCAAGCTTACAGCATTAGGTACGTATCTTTTTACTGAACGCCCGTTATTAGCAAGCATTCCTAACGCACAAGGGCTATGCGACAAGGCCTTCGCCAGGGAACCTTTCATATGCCCGGACTAAATAACGTTATAAACAACATTTAACCGTAACCGTTAGTTAAGTCAATTTGGAAAGCTACCAGGAAAGTTTTATTAATTATGCGCCTGTTGCTCAATATATAATTTATCTACTACTGTCATTATGATGGCAACAACCGGTACTGCCAGTAATACGCCCCAAAAACCTGCCAGCAAACCCATCGCTACCTGTGCAAAAATGGTAAGTACAGGCGGTATATTCAACATTTTTTGTTGAATTAATGGTTGCGTTACCGCACTTTGAATTACCTGCACAAATGTGTACATGCCCAAAACTATAAGTGCCGTCGCGGGGCTAATAGTAAGCCCCAGCAGGCCCGCAGGAATTAACGCTATTAACGGCCCGAAGTTCGGAATGAAATTTAATATGCCTGCCATAACCGCCAGTGTAAGCACCAACGGCATTCCAATGATCCACAGGCCGACACCCGTAAGCACCGCGATAAAAAAGAAACCAAATATCTCTCCCTTTAGCCAGTTTTTTAAAACGCCATTTATGTCATTTAACAAAGCTTCACCTTTTTCTTTCGCTTTCGGCGGCAGCAACTTAATGAAACCTTTTTTATAAATAGAAGGTGTAGCAGTAAAAAACGCAGCCATCAAAAGAACTATATACAGGTCGCTTAAAATCCCAAAGCCTGATGAAAAGAATTTTGTTGCAACAGCCATCGTTTTTTCAGTAGTGCCGGAAGATTTCATATAATCCAGTATTTTACCTCCTATGGCTGTGCTGTCCATTTTACTTTCTGCGCTCCTGATAGTTTTTGGCAAAGTATCAGACAATTGCGATACCTGGCTTTGCAACCTCGCCCCTGTAAACCAGAAAAAAGCAACCATCAAAAGCACATTGAAGGTAATGGCAATAGCAAGGCTCCATCCATTTGATAAATGTAGTTTCCTGCGGATGATATTAGCCGAGCCATGAAAATAAATGGCAATTAATATCCCGGCAAGCGCAAGAAGCAACACACTGAACAAAGTTTTGAACAGGAGAAAAAAAACCAGGAAGGTTAATGCAATGCCACCCGTGATCCACACCTTTTTAATTAATAAGGACTGGTCAACATGATTGCTTAATTTTTCTTCGGCCATTAAAAGAGGGTTTTAAAATAAGATGAATAAAAGGCTTAGCATAAAATGTACCCAATTATATCCAAATAGCGGTAAATTATTTCTACGAAGCTAAAAATGCCTCTTTCCTGCAGGACGAACGCACCCGGCACCTGGTGACATAAATCCCTAGCTGGAGCTAAATGAGTTTATCCGAAAGCGAGGCTATCCGAAGTTTGCAATAGTTACAAACTCGGCATAGCCGGGAATTGTAAATTATATTATTAGCGATTAAGATCACTATAAAGCATGTACGAAAACTGACTGCAAAACATTCGGGGTAGCATCCCGCCCATGAGCCGGAAAAACTACAGCCTAAAACGGGCAGCTGTTTTATTATATATTAACCACTGTTAGAACCGCTATACATAAGACCTAAATGTCGCTCGCTATTACAGGCCGTGCAAAAAACCTGAATAAAAATTAATTATAAATATCCAAACCTTACAGGTATAAGACTATTAGGGTTTTGTCTGTTGTAATCACTTTTTGACATAGAGTGTTTTAGATAAATCTTTTATGCCGGCTTCGTAACTCATAGCTTTGTAATTAAATTTGTTCTCAAATTTGATTGATTCAAAATAATAATCCTTGTCGTACTGATAGTACATTTCAACAGACTCCTTCACAACTTTTTTAAAAAGACCAAACGAACGCAACATTAAGTTATTAATAGAACTGTATGCAGGCTTAACATTGTATACTTATGCCGCCAATTGTATCAGCTGTTCACCCGTTAAAGCTTTGGCAGTAGGTAAATGCCATAACTGGTTGTCAGCTTCTGTATGTTGCCCTAATATAGCAAGCCCTTTGCCCAGATCCGGAACATAAGAAAAACTATGCAGCTTTTTTGCATTACCTACCCATTGTGCTTTTTGCCCTTTTGAAATTTATCCAATACCATCAAGCAGAACCTTTACCCTGGCGAAAAAAGGCAAAGGTTTAAAACAGACCGCTCCACGCGGTATTACCTAACGAGAAGTTGAACAAATATTTACTCTTCTGACATAGCTACCTTTTTAGCTTTGGCAAACACATCTGTAACATGGTGGGAGTGCGGCTCAGGCTCTGTGCTATCGTTTAGGTCATCATTTACAGTTATTGATTTTTTATAAAGAGCATATATCAAAAAACTCAGAGCGAGTGTTGCAGTAAATACGGATAATCTTTTCATAGTCTTTATTTTAAACCATACAATTGATATGCCAGCATGCAACTGAAAATTAAATTCGCAGAAACTGGCACGTATTTTATGTTTTATAATTATGCGCTTACCGGGCTTCTATAAAAAGTTTATCGTTGTGTTTTCTGTGGTTTTGTTCATTATCATTTCTGCTTACGTCTACACCAGGTATAATTTTTTGAAAGCAAAAAATTTCAAGCCCGATCAATCCAGGGCTAAAAATATATTAGACTTAAGACCGGCAATAATTGCCAAACTGCAACAAGTGGTGAAAGACGGTTCAGACGGCTTATATGTTTTATCCATTCAAAAATTAGGTATTGATGTACTTGCTGCAAAACTTGACGCGGCGAATGCAAGCATTACAGTTGACACAGTGGCGATGCTGCAACTTGATAAACTAAAAAAGCTTCCTGATGATATTTTTAAAATAAAATTTGCCAGCCTGCATATTGACGGAATCGGCCTTGAAGATTTGATCAATAAAAAACACATTGCTATAAGCGCAATTTATTGCAACAGCCCGCTCATTGAAGTATATCATAAGAACCGGACCTATAACAAAGCTATAAGAAAAGCAAGCGATACGTTATCGTTATACCGCCGCATAAAAGGTCAGGCAACATCAATTGTAATTGGTAAAATTAACATTGGGAAAGGTACATTTATTAATCATAACCTTGACAAAAAGCCGCACCTCACACAATTTAATGTTCTTTCAATTGTTATGAAAGATTTGCTGATAGACAGTACTACACAGTATGATACCAACAGGTTCCTGTTTACAAAGTACACGGCTATTGAATGCAATAATTATTTTTTTCGCACCCCCGACAGTTTATATTTTTTTAAAATCGGTTCAATACAGGTTTCAGGCGAACAACATAAAATTATTGCCACAGATGTGGAATTGACACCCCGTGGCAATAAACGGCAATTTGAAAGCAGGTTATCAGTAAGAAAAGTGATGCTTCACTTAACTTTTCCTAAAATTGCGCTTAGCAATATTAACTGGTGGTCTATGATAAATCGTGAAAGATTTATAGCAAAAGAGGCAACTATTAATCATGGAAGTTTTTATGTGTACCTCGACAGATCTTTACCATTTGGGCCTTTTAAAATAAATAATTTTCCACAGCAGGTTTTAATGAATATACCTGTTCCTGTATCTGTAAGAAAACTCACCCTTCATCACCTTGATGTGTCTCTTGAAGAATTCAACCCTGATAGTAAGGAATCGGGAACCACATTTTTTGATGACATAAATGGAACCGCAGAGAATATCTCAAACGTACGTGCAGAAATAAAAAAAGCGCGGTATCTCACTGTCAACGCAAAGAGCTTATTCATGCATAAAATTCCCATGGCTGCTAAGTTCAGGTTCGATCTTTCAAGGTATCGGACAGGAGAATTTACAGCGGATATATTTATGGATACACTGAATAATACAATTGTAAATCCCATTGCAAAACCACTCGGGCTTTTTAATGTAAGAACCGGGCAAATGCAGACAGGCTTTGCGCATTTGGAAGGAAATGATTTTACCATTAAGGGAACAGTTGCATTAAATTACACCAATCTTCATATCGATCCGCTTAAAAAAAATAAGAATAATGGCGGTAAGTTAAAAAAGAAAACATTTACTGGTTTATTTGCAAATATCTTCTTAATAAAAAATTCAAATCCGGGAAAAGGAAATGACCTGCGCAAACCAACTTTTTCTGTGTCGAGGGGAAAGCATTCCAATTTCATTAGCTTTATCTGGTTTTCTATTCTTACAGGAATTTTAAAAACGATAGGTATACCTGTGAAGCTCGTATTGAACTAGTAAAGCTCATCATAAAAACTGTGTATTAAGAAAATCTTATTCTTAATATTATTTTGTCTGATGACAGCATTCCCCGGTCAGTCGTACTATTGAAATATTGTGATTGCGGGTAAGCTTTAAAAAAGATTTGGAAAACTAAAGGCAGGGATTTTTTTTGCATGGTATGAAACAGTTTATAATATTCGTAAAACAAATATGAAGTAAATGGCGGCGCCAAAGCCCAATATCAAAACAAACCATCCCCAACGGTATCGTTCTCTTATTTTAAACCACATGATCCAGCTGCTTATGCATAATAATAAAAGCCCTGTCGCTATTCCATCCATAGATAATCTCCATATATCAGTAATTATCCAGTTAGGCTGCCTGCCAGGATTGTTTTTATCAACTCCATTGAATGAATGAAGGGTGCGTATTTTACCTGCTAAATTGTATTGCAGCTCTTTTTGAGTACAAACACCGGTTATAAAGTTTACTTCCATGTTTCTAACCTCACCTGGTTTCGACACGCGGAAATAGATACTATCCGGCCACATTTTCACATCGCTTATTTCACCTGCAATTTTAAGCTGAGACATAATATCTTTCAACCTGGTACTACTGTCGCTGCTGGTTGAAGCATGAATGGGCGTTACTATTTGAGTTTCTTTTCTTTTATCCCAGAAGTTGGATATTTTCCAATCTCCGTGGTTTAGGAGAAGGCCTGAAAAAGAAAATAACCAAATAAATAAAAGCAAAAACAGGCCAAGATGAATATGTACCTTCCTGCCCCAGAAATTCAGCTCTTTAGATAATCTTTGAGATTGCATATTATCGGCTAGCGGCTTAAAAAATGAATAATAAAATACTAATAAAGAACAACACACCCAAAGCGATGGCGTACAATCCTATAACTCTTTCTGCTTTTAACATATACCACAAAAAAACTCCGCTAAACGTCAGGAACAGGAGTACATAAACTACTGCATCCGTTAATATTCGCCAGATTTTTAAGAATACCGAATTGCCACGAATACTTGCGTTATGCGGGCCAGGCATTGAGTGTAAATATGTAGTGGCTCGCAGCGTGCCTTCCTGTTTCCGGGTAATTAATACACTATCATTAATTGTGTTTACGGCAATAAAAGTTTTTAGCCCGGGCTTGTTTACCGGGAAAGAAATAGAACTGTCCGATTTAGAAATAAAATCTATTTCTCCGTTAATATTCAGTTTTCTGATGATTGCTTTAGCTGTTTGCAGATCAGTAGAATCATAAGGAATTTTGTCCAACTTTGTTTTTACGGTCGGCGGGTTTTGAACCGGGTTAAGCCGGTTTATAAGCCCCGGATGGTTAAAAATTATTACGCTAATACTAAAGATGAGTACAAACGGACTGATAAATAAACCAAAGTATAAGTGAAGCGTACGAACGGAAGGGTAATATTTTTTCATACTATTGGAGCTATGAGGTAAGGTCTTTTAAGGCGCAACTGCACATTTATGCAGGCGTGGAAGTAAACTTTCGTTTGTCCGTAACCATTGTCAAATTTATAAGTAAAAGTCCATTGTTAGTAAAGCCTTACCCTTTTTGGCCGTTGTGTCTTGTCGGTCGATAAATAGGTGTCAACTAAAAGCTTAATCATTTTAACAAGTTCTTTGTTCATATACCTGTAGTTCTTCCAGGTTGTGCAAATGCTTTTGATGAGCGTTCGTGCTTTTTTGTTTCAGGTATCTAACGGGATGATATTCTATTTTGCTGCCGGCATACTCGTACTTCCAATGTCACGATATAACTTCCACTCTCCATTCCGGTTTTCCCACACTACAACGTATTTGCCTTTATCAAGTAATGATTTCGATCCATCTTTTATTTCATAGTTGCCCGTTTCAATTATGAATGTGGGACTCCCCGTAATATCAGTAGTTGAAAAGGTCATTTCTTTTATGCCCATGCGTATTGCAGCGCCCCAGGCATTAAGAATATCTTTACCTTTTACAGCTTCGCTATTGTCCAGCAAAAGCTCAGCATCGGGCCAGTAGTGAGATGCTAATGCAGCAGAGTCACCCGAGGCAATTTGTTCGGAAAATTTCGCATTGATACTATCCACGAAAGACTTTGCCCATTTTTTATCCAGGGTTGAGCTTTCAACTTTCTCGCCGGGCGCTTTTTCTGAATTGTTTGAATTACAGGAAAACAAGCTACAGCAATTCAATGCCACAAAAATTAATAATGTTGGACGCATATTATCTGTTTTAAAATTAAACCGTTTGTACGCTAGGGTATTGCGGCTATTCTGAATTTTATATCGTTTAGCCCGCAACGTTAGCCCAATTGAAAATTATCGATGAAGATATATAGAAAAATTCAATAATGAAAGTTTGCCGGATTGCTGTTGATAGCATTACAAAAGATGAGGATTTGCAAATCTGCCAGCATAGAAGCAAGCTTTGACGGTATTTGAAAATTGTCAGCTCTTAACCGGTGCTAATTCATAAATAAAGGGTCATTGTTTATTCGATTGCCGGGCGTTTTTCATCGCCTGAAACTTAGCGTACAAAAAATTGAGAATATATTCGCTGCGCCACCGTTTTGCCACTGCACTTTCGGGCCCCATTATCCTTAATTAGTATTATTTTCGAGAAAAGCATTTATAATTTCATAGAAATGTTTGGACTGCTCGATTTCAGGGAAATGTCCTGATTGATATATCCCTGCAACAATTGCCTTCGGGAACGCCCGTAAATATTGACTCAATGTGGTTAGACCAATCGGGTCGTTAAAGCCAAAAACAATTAAGGAGGCCCCATGATATTTGCGATCTTTTTCAATTGGAATAAACTTTTTTGAAAAGCTTGTCAACATCAATTCGTGCATTAAATCATTTCTATTTCCCTTTCGGCGTTGCAGAAACACTTTATTCCAGTTTGAGGTATCGTACAACAAGGGAGCCATAACTATCTTCTCTAATTCGTATTTAGCTTTCAGCGAATCTCGTTTAATTATATCCGGCCTACTCCAATAATCATATTGGCTCGTATCACACAACTGGTTTTTGCTGTCGAAATTAATTTGGACGGCTGAAGCCATTGACGAATCTAACGGGCCACCATCAACAGAAATAAATGACTGCACATTTCCAGGATAGCATGCAATGTACGCAGCACCTAACATGCTTCCCCAAGAGTGACCATACATATTCAATTTCAAAACTTTCAAATGTTTTCTTAATAGTTCAATGTCTTCTATTGCCTGCTCAATGTTTATGGTTGAACTGTCCATTGGTTTTGTCCATGACTTACCGGTCCCTCTTTGATCAAATAAAATAGCCTGGTATTTTTTGCTTAGTGCTAATGCAACGTCGTCTTCTGCATGAGAGGCCTGCCCGGGGCCACCGCTTAATATGATGATGGGCTTTCCGCTGCCATAAATGTAATAATACAAAACAGCATCGTTCAATACTATTGAATCAGTTTTTTGACAAAATGAGTACTCTGAAATGGCGGCTAAAAAAATCAAAATCAGAAGCCGGGCCTTTGTCAGATGATTGAAAAAGTTCATTGTTTAAGAATTCAATTGATTAAATGAGACAACCAGTGCATCACATTCAAGGCGAATTGGCGATTATCTGTATCGGTTCTGGACATGCCGTATTTGACCCATTTATTATTAAACTTAACAAGTTGCGCCGTCCACATTGAACAATCAGCTGTTATTACAGCTCTGCCGTTACCTAATGTAAAAGCGATTGCTTGTGCATTATATACTCCAACAGGCATTCGATAAGAATCTGAATTTCCAATCCCACCATTATAGGCTGTATTTGAAATTCGAAATAAAGTTATACTTCCTTTAGGGGGTTTTAGTGCCTGGCCGCCATCTGTAATTACCTTATTAATTTGTTCCTGGTAATTTCTTCCGCTTGTTATAACATGGTTTCCGAGCAATTCGTTTTGTCGGCTAAAAATAAGAGTGCCCCTTCGTCCATCCGGCCCGTTTTCAATACCACCTTCACTAAATACTGAATCTTCAATACGTCCAAAACTTAAACCAATGCCTAAGTTCGTGAGCAATTTAAGTCCTGCATAGTTAAAAGGTGAATGATCAACTCCGAACAAAAGTGAACCGCCTTTTTTTATCCAATTAATAAGAGCTTCTATTTCAGAATCGCTAAATGCCGAAAATTCAGCTGAGTCGCTTTCATCCGGTCCGCCTTGAGCTGTGAATATTACAACAATATCGTAGTTAGACAGCATCCTTGAATTAAATCTTCTTCCTATCGTATCTACATTGTATCCGTCTGCATAGATTAATTTACAAAATGGTTGAATTCTATTCAACGTAAAAAAGGCATTGTAGTGTGCTGCGTCGATAAGCACACTTGGGTGTTTATTTAAATAAGCTGGCTTAAGTAGGTTAGTATTAAACGAACTATCATTAATCTGTTGGCCTTTTACACTTGATAAAATAAATACAAGCGAAAATATCAACATGAAATAAATTAGAGGAACTGTTTTCATTTAACTAGGTGAGGAACATTTATTTTTTGAGTTTTGGATTTTGCAGCCACCCGGCTATTCTTAGTTTACCTCCAACCAAAAGCTACACTATCCTGAATTTGCAGCTCAGGATTTATAAACATTAAATCTACAAAAAAATTTCAATTTTTATAAGTCAATCTATTTGCAATTCGTTTAACCTTAGCTGTTATATCTTAAATATCCGGAGGTACTATCAGGATAGCCGGGGGCATTGTTGCATTGAATCTGTTTCAATCACGTTATAATACCTAATTCCTTCTTTTCCCCGCCCGTTTCATCTTTTGTTCCAGCTGAGTCTCCCGCAGGGGACTCGGCGTGTGAAGAATAACATAGCCGTTAATGTAATGCATGTTTTCTTTTAAAAGGTCGGACCATTTATAAACCAACCGGTATCAATCGGTAACATCATACAAATGCAACCAGTTATAACCGGTAATTGTTATAAAATATATTCCATCCGATTCAGCTATTTGTTGCTTTATAAATATTGATTGGAAAATACAAAATCTTATGAAAATCTATGCACGCCGAGTCCCCTGCGGGAGACTCGGCTGGGACATAACCGCTTTACATAGGATGCACATGTTGTGCGTTCGTTTATTTATAAGTTTCTTTAAACACTGTGTCAATTATGATTTGCTGAAATAAATCAGGTTCAGTAAAAGGAACTGTATGTGCTGACTTCTCAAACCAATAAAAATGTTTGTTTTTTGCTTTGAGTTGTTGGTAATAGCTATATGTCAGTTCGTGATTTGTTTGATAATCATTCCTCCCTGCAAAAAAATAAATGGGGCATTGAAGGGCTGGAACTTCTTTTGTAAAATTAATCTTAGACGCCTCATTCGCCAACACAAACAGTGAATTAGGGTATGTTGAAAAATATTGTTTCAATACAGAATCGGGTACAGGGTTATTGGTGAAGTGAAACAACCATTTCCGTTGATAGTACAATTCATCTGTGTTTTCAAAAGGAACCTTGACAAGTGACAATTCTTGAAGAGCGGTTTGATTTTTTGCTGTTGCCGCCTGTTCTTTCAACCTTTGCAGTAACATCTGTTCACTCTTCTCCTGATCTACCATCTGGCTTACGGCGATGTAAGCGTATAAATGATTTGGGTATTGCTGAGCTATTTTTAATCCCAACACGGTTCCCCATGAAAAGCCAACCAAATATAGCTTAGGGCGATGGAAGCGCTGTAGCAAGTAGGTGATTAATTCGTGGGTGTCTTGCTGAAACCTGTCTACAGTTAATGGTACCGGTGATGAATTTAATTGAAGTGTTTTTCCCGACTCTCGTTGGTCCCAAATGACAAGGGTGAATTGTTCTTGCAATTTTTTGGTAAAGTAATCCTTGTTATCGATATAGGATTCGCCCGGCCCACCACCTAAAAAGAGTAATAGAGGTTTTGAAGTATCTTTTGCTGAAATGTTTATCCACTGCTTAATTCCTCCAATATTTACAGCCATTGAGGTGTCTATGGAGGTTTGGGCAAATGCACTTTTTGTACAGATTAGGATAAGCATGATGGAAAATCTAAAGAAAGGCATAGTTGTCTTTTTGAAATTTTAAACGACATACGACGAGCAGGGCTTTATGCAGGTTGGAAATTAGCATTCCGTCTACCCACAACCGCTGCTGATTGAAAATATATTGTTGAATTTAAGAACTAAAGTTGAAAGTTGTTTGTTCAGCCCGAGCCACAGCCTGGGTTTGCAATTAGCTGATGTTTGCTGGTTAAGTCCAACTTGCATAAAACCCAATGTTGCCTGCCGTTTTAAGTCAGTTTGCTTTTTATGTCAGCGTTTGAAAATGTTACTTCATACAACCATTGTCTGCCTTCGCTTTCATTTCCAACAATTATGTCTTCCGTTTTCTCTATACAAATAAAACTTGGGTCGTCCTGTTGAAGACAAAATATTTCGTCGCCATCAACTTCAATCAACTCAGACCAGTAATTAATTAGAATTGAATTTGAAATCTTTACTAAACCGAAATTAAAATTCATGAAAAATAAAAAAACGCTGTCACTTTTAGTTGTGTCTGTATATTTTTTTACTATCTCATTAATTGCTGTCTTATTTTGTAAAGCTGCTTGAAAATATAAAGAGTCTTTCCATTTATTGTCGGGCCAACCATCAGAGGCTAATTGAATTTTATCAGATTCTTCAAAAGATAAAAATTCATACTTGTCTTTAGTTAAAAGCAGTTTCAATTTTTCATTAAGCTGAGACTGCTTTTGTTTACGTTCTGCCTCCCATCTTAATTTGTCCAATCTTTTCTTTTCTTCTTCTGTCATAACAAATATGTCGACTTGTTGTGGAATTTAGGTGCTCAAAAAAATGGCAGGCAACACTTAAATATATGGCACTCCTCCCAAATTTGCAAATTGATTTTCAATCGTTTAACATTCGCTATTTTCAATTGTCGTTAGGACAATCCAATCTCACCTTACCGTGCCGCCATCCACTTTACCGTAAAGTGCGCTGACTTTACGGTGTGGCGCATCAACTTTACGGTGTGGGTCGTCGACTTTACGGTGTGGCGCATCAACTTTACGGTGTGGGTCGTCGACTTTACGGTGTGGCGCATCAACTTTACGGTGTGGGTCGTCGACTTTACGGTGTGGGTCGTCAACTTTACGGTGTGGCGCATCAACTTTACGGTGTGGCGCATCAACTTTACGGTGTGGGTCGTCGACTTTTCGGTGTGGGTCGTCAACTTTTCGGTGTGGCGCATCCACTTTACGGTGTGGACCGGGGACCGTTTTCGCTGTTTATAAAAAAAATATAAAAAAGCAAAAAAAATTTTCTTTAATAATCAACCAATTATAATTTAATAATAAAAAAATACACAAAATTGTCATTCGGTTGTAAAATAAATTTTAAAACTATCTGTTATTAAAAAAATGACTTGTACCTGACGTACACATTTTTATAGTCAAATTTTAAAACAATGGTAATTAAAATCCAATCTGCTAAAATCAAGACAGGCCTTAGCGGATTTTCAAACACAGCCCTGTCGCCATTTGCAAACACAATAAATACTGCACTTACAGCAAATGACAATTTTCCATTAACCCAGGCTCTATTGCCAAACCTTTCATCTGCGTTAACCGGCTTTAACACTGCCCTGGCTAACGCCGAAAACCGTGACAAGGCGATGATTTCCCTGCGGGACACAGCCCGCACGGAACTCGTGCTGCAGCTTACTGACGTAGCAAGCTCTGTTACGTACGAGGCAAAAGGTGACCGGGATAAACTGCTCACCAGCGGCTTTGAGCTGTATAAAGACAGTAGCGCTTCGCCTCTTGGCTCCGTTACAGGCTTTAAGCTCCTGGATGCCGAAGTGGGCATCGGGCTAACGCTCGTGTGCGACGGTGTAAAATACCGTGTAAGCTACACCCACCAGATCACCGCTGACCCTTTAACAACCGACAGCGTCTGGACTAGTTTCTCCACCACCTCTAAAGAGTACACATTTGCAAATCTTCCGGCCGGCACAAAATTCTGGGCACGGATTATTGCAGTGGGCACTAAAGAACAGGTGGCATACAGCGACCCCCTAAGTCGCATTACTCAACTAAACATTAACTAAACGTCAGATATACAAGTTATTTTAGGCCGCCCGGTAGGGCGGCTTTTTGTTTTTGGTGAGTTTTGGAAACACCAGTACCACAGTTGATAATTATTTAAACGTTGAAGGGTAGACGCAGATGGAGAAATCTTTCAATTCGAAGATGCGGTTTGTCATGAACAATATGTATCTAACAACCATTTTTCTGTTCCGTCCTTTTTAGCCCGCCTGGCTGTAGCCCTGATAACTGGCGAAAGTAGTGACATCCATCCCGGGGCATTCGAATCTGATATAATTAAAGCCACCGCAAGGTGTGCAAATTTTTTTGGTTTTCCTTTTTTGTCTGTAAGGCCGTCAGCCGCAAGCCCGTAGAAAATCTTGATGAAATTTTCCATACCTGTATGCCCGGGGTTTAAGGTTATATGAAATTTCACTTTGTCATTCCTTTCATTATAGAACCGGTGATGGGTACCTGCCGGAACAGTTACCGATTCACCAACATTTAGAACTTTTTTGTCCTTGCCTACCTGCACGTACAAAGTGCCTTCCTGTACCTCAAACTTTTCAGAAAATGCATTATGGTAATGCAAAGGGGGGCCATCGCTTTTACCTAAATCTATTTCAATAAGAGTGTACTCGCCATTTGTTTCGTCGGAAGTTTTTATAAAGGTAGCAGAGTCGTTAATGGCAGGATTGGCAAAAGTTCGTTTTTCCATAATGAAGTTTTATATAGCAACAGCTTTTATTTGAAAAATTACATTATAATCAAGGTACATTAAATATAGCTACCTTAAGATATAATTTTAATTGCGGAGTAACTTCCCGCGCAGTTGACGTTGCGGTCATAAGCAGGAAGTGCCTTCCGGAGACATTCCCATGAACAAAAGAATAATCATTTTAACGTAGAAGGGTAGACGCAGGTGGGGAAATCGTTTTTCAATCCGATCGGCGGCGGACACTGGCAGTAGCGCCAATTGGGAAATTGCAGGAACCATCCACCCTGTTTTGTGCATAAAATTTTTCTATGCTAAATTTTGACTTCACAGTTATTAGCACTAACTTCAGAATGGGTTTAATGCACCCATTGAACCCGCCCCAAAAAGTGCAAAGAAATTCCCCTCTTAAACTGCAGGATTAGTTCAAGGTTAATGAAAATTTATATGGAGTTAGCCGAAAATCCTATCAAAGAGTAGGCAAAAAATCTTAAATTGTTATGGTAAAGCAAGCAACTATAGTAGCTCCTTTAAAAGGAGTTACTAACAGCGAGTTCATTCGTATTGCACCCTTACATCATCCTAAAACCAAAGTGGAGTTAAAGGACTTAGGACAGGATGCAGACGATGCTGAATTGATAGCCACGCCGCTTCCTACGGCTCCGCCGCCGCCACACCTGGTATACAACCACGGGCCGTTAATTCCACAGGTAAAAGTATATACTATATTTTGGGGCAAAAACTGGAAATCGGCACCGGCCTTTGTGAAGCTGGAGCAAAATATCAATAAATTTTTTAAAGATATTGTAGTGAGCTCCCTCATAGACCAGTTAGCTGAATATAACACGCCTGCTTTCACAATAAAGCATGGCTCACTTTCAGGCAGTAAAGTAATTACGGCAAATGCCCCGGGAAGCATCATCACCGACGCCGTTATTCAACAGCAATTAAAGGCGTGGATAGCTGCGAATACCGTTCCTGCCTGGGACAAAAACACGCTGTATTTTATTTACCTGGACAAGGGAGTGACCGTGCATATGGGTGGCGGGGCATCATGTACAGCTTTTTGCGGTTATCACAATCACATTTCGAAAAAAGATTACTATGCCGTAATGCCTTTCCCGGGTTGCGCCGGATGCCTTGGTGGCCTGAGTGTGTTGAATGCAATCACCGGCACCAGTTCGCATGAATTGTGCGAAGCCATTACAGATCCTGTTCCCGGTACGGGATGGTACGATAGTGTACATGGCGAAATAGGCGACATCTGTGCCTGGGCCTTTAAAAGTGTTGCGGGTCATAATGTTCAGAAGGAATGGTCAAATAGTATGAATGCATGTGTATAACCCCACTTCTTTGCACGGCCGTTACCAGGGGCCCGAAAAAAGTGAAGTGGATAATATAATTGTTGGGGAACCAGTAGCAGCAGAAGCAACAATATAATAGTTGCGTTGCCCGGGAGACCTGGCGGAGGCTGAAATCTTTTTAATTTGGTCAACAGTGGACGCTCGTGCCAAAGAGACGTCTTCACACTGGCACAAGCATGGCTAACGCACAAGGCTATGCGACAAAGGTTGCGCCACGGAACTTCTTTATATGCTTGGACTAAAAAGGTGTTGGGAACTATTTACTATGCACGTATCGAACTATCCAGTGCAAACTATCTGGAAAGGAGTAATTAAACTTCTTAAAATCTTTTGGCCTAATTAAAAGATAATTATTATTAGGATTGTCAGGGTTATATGCTACAGGAAATGCCTTCCCCACAAATAATAATTTAGCATCTTTAAAATTGAGCTCACTTGAATTAAACGCAGCGATTCCGTCTATCATTTTTTTATTATAATAAAAATTGTAAATAGAAGTTATTGTTCCCACATGCGTCCGACCACCATAAGAACAGTCAGTTATAGTCGCATTTGAAATTTTATGGTTCTGAATTAATCTTTTCTTGAATAGTGGAACCGCAATAAGAATAAATAGTATTACAAGTAAAAAAAATACCATAGTCCCAGCTTGCAATTTTGTTATTTTCATAATTTATGTTTCCATTAGAATTAGATCAAATACGCCAGCTTAAATCTATGTCCCAGCCGAGTCTCCCGCAGGGGATTCGGCGTGTGAAGAGCAAGCTACATTCCTTCACTCAAATCAATATCCATTAAATTCATGATGTTATCAACCGGATAAATTCCCTGCACTCCTTTATAATAAAATCCGGCAGAACTGTACATAATTTTCCGGGCAATCAGCAAGGTTCCATTTTCCTGTACATGGATTTTGATGGATATAATCTAATTTCTGCATGATAAATTTTTTCGTAAAACATTCTTTAATATCAAATGAAGATTCGAAAACTTCATTCAACTTTCCTCTTTTTTTGTCTGAAACGTTTACTGCTTTTGATAATTTATCTAATATAATTTCATTGTTTTGCTTTTTTAATATATCAGCTATACCATAAGCCATAAAACGTTTACCATTGCCAACCATTTTGTACAACTTCTTTCCTGAATTTGAAAGCCAATAAGTGCAAGTAAATGATTTGGCATAATAACACAGCCGGTAATGTATTGCCTGTTTTCTTTTAAATGATCGAACCATTTATAAACTAACGGGTATCCATCGGTAACATCATACAAATGCGACCAGTTATAACAGGTAATTGTTATAAAATATATTCCATCCGATTCAGTTATTTGTTGCTTTACAGACATTGATTGTAAAATACAAATTCTTATGGAAGTCTCTGCAAGCCGAGTCCCCTGCGGGAGACTCGGCTGGCACATAAGAGTTCATCCGAGGAGCAAAGCCAAGCAAAAGTTCTTATCTTCAACTTTTGAAAACAATATTGAACTATCATTCAGGGCAGGACGTTCAATGGATTTCCGCCTACAGCAATACCCAGCGTTAGCAGTTATATTTAACCTCAGCAGATTAAATTCTTCTACATGAATAAAGCAGAGCTCATCCAAAAAATTTCCAAAGATGCAGGAATTACAAAATTGCAAGCAACGCTCTTAATAAATTCCTTAACTGATTCCATAACAAAAACTCTAAAAAATGGTGGCAAGGTTACTTTAAACGGATTTGGAACTTTTGCGGTATCTAAGCGAGCTGCAAGGCAAGGGAGAAACCCACATACCGGGGCGTTAATCAAAGTCAAGAATAAAAATATCGCTAGATTTAAGGCTGCTAATATTTTTCAGAATATAGTTGGTGGTGGTACCGATGATACAGGTCCGATGAGAACAAAAAAGTAACTAAATGAAACTTAGCGAATATAGAAAGAAATCAAATGAGTATACAGGAAAAGCAAGCGAGATAACTCGTCAATTAAGTCTTGCCGGTATAGGTATAATTTGGCTTTTCAAAAATTCAAAACAAGATGAACCATTAGTTGACCATTATTTGATCTTACCACTTATATTTTTATCGTTAGCATTATTTTTCGATCTTATTCAGTATGTACTGGGTGGTCAAATCTGGATAAAGTTCTTTCGAAGTGAAGAGGAGAAAGTAACTGATGATTCAGATCCAGACATTAAAGCGCCCAAGAATAAGAATATTCCAATATATATTTTTTATTACGCCAAAATTGTTCTTATGCTTTTTTCTTACGCTTTTATTATAGGATTTTTAGTCACAAAACTATGATACGGTCGCAAACAAGAAATTTTTCGTTAATTGCGGTAAGTTGGAAAAGAAAAATTTGAGCAATTAATAAACTTTTGTCTCAGCCGAGTCTCCCGCAGGGGACTCGGCGCGTGAAGAGCAAGCTCGCTTAAAGATTACTGCTAATATCGGAAGGCCCCACTAAGCACTACGGCCCTTCGATCCCTCAGGGCAAGCTAAGCTCACTTCGACAAGCTCAGTGTGACAACCATCTTTTCAGGCAGGGTATCTACATCTCACCCTCCTAACTGTCCGCTTCCCAAAACAAAGTGTTCATATCCGAACAGTTCATCAATTGATTATTTATATTAGTAATTCTATATCAACGAGATAAATTATTGGTATAATGGTTGAAAATATTTTTACCCTGGTGATAAAGGTTTACGATATACTAATGCACAACTCATAATATATGTTTAAGACTTACTTAAAAACCGCATGGCGAAATGTACTAAAGAGCAAATTGTTCTCCATTATTAATGTGATTGGCCTATCGGTTGGGCTTACCTGCTGCATGCTGATAACGTTGTATATTATTAATGAAACCAGCTACGATTCGTATCAAAAAAATGCGGCTAACATCTACCAGTTAGGCACGGAGTTCGTGGGCCTGGGCAACTTTAAGAAGCTGCCGAATACACCGGCGCCCATGGCCGAAATGATGAAAGCGAATTTCCCGGAAATAAAGCAAACCACGAGGGTTACCGCATTATACGGGGAAGACAAAACCCTGTTGCAATACCAGCAGAGGCCGGGTGAGCCAATGAAATCTTTTTATGAAACAAAGGGATTACTGGCGGATTCTACTTTTTTCAGAATGTTCACTTACAATTTTATTGAAGGCGATCCGCAAACCGCTTTAAATAATCCCAATACCGTTGTGCTGTCAGATGATATTGCCAATAAATTATTTGGCAACGAGCCGGCGCTAAACAAAGTAATTCATATAAGCAGCAGTACTAACGGTGATCATGATTTTTTAGTAACCGGCGTTTTTAAACCCATCGATAAGCCATCGCACGTTGACGGAAGATTTTTTATGAGCATGATGGGCGGGAAGATAGCTGATATGATTAAGGACGCGGGAACCAACCTGGTGAATAACAACATATATTTCACCTACCTGCAGCTTGATCCAAATGCCAATGTAAAAAGACTGGAATCGGAATTCCCTGCCTTCATTGATAAGTATGCAGGCAAAGGCTTAAAAGATTATGGCTTTGGCAAAAAGCAATTTTTAGTGCCGCTGACGAAGATACACCTTGATGAAGATGTAAAAGATAATTTAACCCCCGGCGGCAGTGTTACCTATTTATATATCCTCGCTTCCATTGCCTTATTCACCTTGCTGATTGCCTGCATTAATTTCATGAACCTGGCAACGGCGCAATCTGCCAAGCGTTCCGCGGAAGTAGGGATACGGAAAGTATTGGGCGCTGAAAGGAAATTTCTTATTACACAGTTTTTGGGCGAAGCAGTTTTGATGAGCGTGTTTGCATTGCTGCTTGCTTTTGCATTTACTAAAATGTTGCTGCCATTGTTTAATTCGGTTTCGGGGCGGCAGCTTTCGTTTGAGGCTGGCGACAATGTATTGCTTATTGCGACATTTGTAGCTTTGTCGGTTATCACCGGCTTAATTGCAGGAAGCTACCCCGCATTTTATTTATCTTCTTTTAATCCTGCGAAGGTGTTGAAAGGAAAGTTTGCCAATTCGCTGGCAGCGGTTTCTTTAAGAAAGGGCCTGGTAGTTTTTCAATTTGTAATATCCATTGTATTGATTATTGCATCGGTGGTTATTGCCAGCCAGATGAAGTATTTGCGCTCTGCTGATCTTGGTTTTACTAAAGACCAGCAAATTGTTATTCCGCTGAGAAGTGAAAATGCAAAAAAAATATATGGTTCTTTCAAAAATGATTTGTTGAAACAGGCAGGTATCGCCAACGTGGGTGCGTCTATGTTTTATCCAGGCATCTCCAACGTGTCCGATAATATTTTGTACACCGATGGCAAAGATATGCAGCAGGGCAAAGATATTAAGATGAATTATATTGATACGCGGTACCTGCAGTCGCTGAACATTAAGCCCCTCGCAGGAAGATTGTATTCCGACTCCTACTTTACGGAAGATACCACGGGAACAATGGTGATTAATGAAACGGCTGCAAAATCATTTGGGTTTAAAGATGCATCGCAGGCGGTTAACCAGAAACTCCATACTACTTACAATGGCGTTACATCCAATTTTAATATTATTGGCGTGGTAAAAGACTTTCATTATGAAGACCTGCATTTGCCGATAGGGCCTTACGGCTTTCAGTTAAATACGGCGTCTTTGTTTAACTACATGATTGTACATATACAGTCCGGCGATATGAATGCGGCGTTACAATCCATTGGAAATACGTGGCACCAATTAAATGCAACGGAGCCATTTGATTATAGTTTCCTGGATAAGGATTTTCAAAAAAATTATGATGCAGAGAACAGGCTTGCCGCTATAGTTGGCGACTTTACCATTATTGCTATTCTCATTTCGTGCCTGGGTTTATTTGGCCTGGCTACGTTTAGTGCAGAGCAACGCATAAAAGAAATTGGAGTGCGCAAAGTATTGGGTGCAAGTGTAACGGGCATCGTTACCCTGCTTTCAAAAGATTTTTTAAAGCTGGTGGGTATTGCCATCATCATCGCATCGCCACTCGCTTGGTTCCTGATGAACAAATGGCTGCAGAGCTTTGCCTATCGCACACCTATTAGTTGGTGGGTATTTGTAATAACTGCGTTTATTGCCATGTTCATAGCGTTAGTAACCATCAGCTTCCAGGCAATTAAGGCGGCTGTGGCAAATCCGGTGAAATCGTTACGGACGGAATAGGGAGTTGGTATTTGATGCGGGGATGCAACTAACGGTAAGGGCTAATCGGCTATTGGTACTGAAATTAAAATTCCGCAGTTCGTATTCACGGATTGTCTGCCTGTGTTTTTTCTCAGTTTCATGTTTTTTAAAACTGAATCGTATTAATCATAAGAAATTGTAGTTAATTTAGATTGTTTAAACCAAAATCTAACGATTAGAAATGGATACTATCCGGGTGAGAATTTTAATTACTTGCGCTTTGATGTTCTTAACAAACCTGTTATGCTTTTCACAATCTAAAATTGAAAAAATAGATCAATCACAAATAAGTAGTGTTTATAACCGTTCTTCATTTGGCTTTTCAATTGCATCCTATATCGTTAACAAAGCAAAAGCTACTCCACAATCAGGAGCTTATCATCTTAAAACGCTATATAAACATGGATTTGAAGCGGGGGCTGATTACCATATCTACATCAGTAACAGCTATTCGGTGATGGTAGGGCTGCATGGAGGTGCTTCTGCTACGAATTACAAGCTTTTTATTCCCGGAAGCGACTTTAATCCGAGTATTGGTGGCAATTGGAATGAGTATGGGCCAGCTGAGTGGGCATATTACATGAGTGTTCCCATTTGGATACAAAAGCGTTTGTTTACGGGAAGTAATGGTTTTTGGAATGTTGTTGCAGGTGTTAATGTCAGGTATTATCCTATGCGATATAGTCACTATGGTTTTGCGGAGAATATATCAGATGTAAATGGCAATCAAACAAAAGTTCTGGAAATAGACGCCACAATGGGAAACAATTTGCGCCCATGGCTTAATTATAATATAGGAGGAGGTTATTCGTTATTGCTTCGAAATCATAATTACTTGCAATGCAACCTCGTGGCTAATTTTTCTGATAAGAAAATAATAGATGGAACCTACCAGATAAATGTTAGCGGCAAACCACAAAGTACCGGAACTTTCTCGGCTAACATGTCTTATGTGGGTCTGTCATTCAGTTACCTCTCTACTGGCACCAACAAACGACTTCGTAAGATTTTAGAGGAAAAAATGAAAAACGGTAATTGAGCCTTAGAAGCATTTTAAAAAGAAATATTGAAGAGCAACCAGGAAAGACAATAAGCGAAATTCAAATCTATGAGGTTGATCCGCCAGATTACAGTTTGGTTATTACCAGGAACCATTTTTTATTGTATCCTTCTGTTACCAGCTTTTGCACAGCAGAATAATTTCATAAAAAAAAACATCCCAAAAGTTCTCTTCCATGGCTCCTGGTTCGGCTTTTATTTAATCCCCTACAGTACAGAAAAAGGAAAACCTGTAAGGCAATTGGGTCCCTATTCAATGGGTGCCTCAAATGTAGGTGGTATCGAGGCCGGCGCAAATTATTTCATTAATTTTAATAAAGACTACTCCTTAATAGTGGGTGCTCATGTTGGATTCAGTGGAAGAAATTTCAAATTGTTTATCCCAAAAACAGATTTCACCCCCAACCTGCAATATGACATCGATTTCCGGGGACGCCTCACTAAAGATTATGCTATTTACCTTTCCGCGCCGATATGGTTTGAAAAGAGATGGGCTGCAAAAAGCAATTCAACCTGGAATGTAGATGACGGGATAAATATACGCTTCGATCCGGACGAAGCGATTTATATCTATGACTACGGTGGAGTAGATGTAAATAGCCAATATGTGCCGGTGCTCGATTTGGAAGGCTGGGTTGGAAATAATTTAAAGCCGTGGATAAATTTTAATGTTGGCGGAGGATATTCTTTTTTTCTTTCTAATTATAATTTCCTGCGCATAAACCTGCTTGCAAATTTTTCAGCAACAAAAGTTGTAAACTTTAATTATACCATTGATGTGACAGGCAAACCGGAAAGTACAGGAACTTATTCCGCCAACTTATCTTATGTCGGGCTGTCAATCAGTTATATTTTTACTGGCACCAATAGAAGATTATTAAAACTCTATCAGGAAAAATTGCATAGCAGGTAATTAAAAACAAAATTTTATAAAGTTGAAAACCCGGTGCAGAGTTTAAGAACGGAATAGTGGGTTGGTATTTTATGTGCGGATAAAACTAACGGTAAAGGTTATTCGGTCTTGTTTCAGGTAATTATTTATTTCCTTTTGATAAGGTCATTGATATCTGCCCGGCATGGTGGGAGTTATGGAAAAGAACGTGAGCAAATAATCTTATTCGTGTAACAGTGCCAAAGAAAGGAGTTTCAACGGGTTTCAGCCAGTCTCCTTCTGAACTGTTTTCCACGAGTTCTGTTAGCATCCGGTAACCCCTGTCAATTAACTCTTTGCTGTATTTAACATCACGTCCCTGGCCGTTATCGGTTTTACCGATTGTTGTGTTTTGAACATCGGTGGGCATCCCCAAAAATTGACCAAATAAATTGAACGTTTCACCCACATGCCGGTAAATAAAACCTATTGATGCCGTTTTATCGTTTAGCCTTAAAGCCGCATTTTCTTCTGTAACTCTGTCAAAAGAAAAATGGCTGGTAAATTGGTTTTGCTTTACTATTTCCAGGAGAATTTCTTTGTACATTATGTGATCATTTTAATTGTGTGTATTACTAATTTATACACTTGTATAACAAATGATGTGCTGGGAATAGGACGGCAGCTTGTAAATTTATTTACATTAATGTGTAATATCCCGTGCTAACGCTCATGAATGCACGAAAGCTTGCGGCCTTATTTACTACTTCATTTCTACAACGGCAACTTCATAGGGCTGAAGCGTTATGGATTTTTCGGTTAATTGTTCCCTTGCAACCGGGTTTTCACCAGTTTGTTCATCAACATACTGAATCGTGGCATCTTTTACATCAAATGGTAAGCTGATCTTCTCCTGCTTATTGCGGGGATTAATAAATAGAATCTTTTTCCCTTTCGCGGTACTAAAAGCCTGGCAATAAAAATCACCGTGAGCAGCAGTGGCTACCAGCCTATCACCGGGGCCGAAATTATCTTTTAGCAGTTTCAATATCCAGTATCTTGAGTTGGGCTTGCCTGTCTTCCAGTCCATCATACTCACATCAGGGTATTGCGTTGGATAGCCCACTAGTTGCGATTCTCCGGCTACATCGATTCCCATTTTTGTTAATTCGAGAAATACGTAAGCATACATGGCGCCCGATAAATTCCAATAGACTGCAGGAATATCTTCGCCGGTTGCCGATCCGATGATGGTCCCGATTTCATTAATGGTGGTAATAGTTTTTGGCGAAAGCCTTTTGCGGATGCTTTCTATAAAACGAACCTTTTCAAGGAAGGCATCTGCCTTATCAAAAAAGGCATACTGGTATTCTTCCAATGGTTCGTTATTATAAGAACGCGTTCCATAAAAATGATATGAGATGCCATCTAACGGAATACCGGGCTGATGATTTTTGTGATTGAGGAAATATTCAAAATGTTCGGGCCGGGCATTGAATGCGAGTGACATGCCGATGAACTTTGTTGACGGTGAAATCTTTTTCATGGCACCGACTATTGCATCATACATCTTCGCGTACAACTGCGGCGAAATGCTATGCTCAAAATCCGGCTCGTTCAATACTTCCCAATAAGGTATTTTATAAAAATGATTTGATTTATGATACTTGCCCAGTTCATCAGTAAAGCCGCCTTTGGTGTACCAGCTCAATAGTCTTGCATAATAACCTGCCACTTCTTTTGCAGTGGTATCTCTCAAAACGGTTCCCTGGTTATAGTTCCAGGACACCTGGTAGGCATCATCAGGATATTGTACGGGCGCATCGGTCTTCCACATCCATGCGGGCGTAGTGCTGAAATTGATTACAACGGAATGTCCGCTGGTGGCATTCATCAACGCTTCCATGGTGCTATCCAAATAAGTGAAGTCCCAGAACGTTTCTGTTTTTGTTGGCGGCTTTAATTCGGCAACGGCCATCTTAGGGTAGGGAAACCATGGAACATAACGAACATAATCTGCACCTAAATTTTTTAATGCTTTAAAAGTGTTTTCATGAATAGGTGAGGAGGGCCTCACCATTGGATTTTCTACCACCTGCAGCGTTGGTGTTGTTTTGGAAACGAATACTGTTTTATTCCAGTCAACAGAAACACTATCCTGTGCATAGAGGTTCGGTATAAATAAAAAAGCGTTTACGCATAGCGTTAGAAAAAATGTAGCAATAAATTTTTTTGTCATGTTTCAGGTAATTTAATGGTGTTAACAAACTTTTATTACGTCGATATTCAGCAATTTGCCAAGCTTTTCTATTTTGGAACTTATGTGCCCGGTGCCCACTGCGCAATGATGTGCTGGACCGTAGCTGTTCCAATCGTTCACAAATTTCCTGGCGCCTGTTGAAAACTTGTAACGGCTGTTGGTATTGCCTATGTGCAATATTGGCCCCGGCACAGATTCAGCTTCTGCAACCAACAACATTAATCCATTATTTTTTTGTTCAACAACGCTTAATAAAGTAACAGGCCCGTTCTTTACTGACATCTCCACTGATACGCCTTTGCCTACTTTACCGTGGTAAACCTCTAACGGTCTCACTTTTGTTTTGCCTTCGGCGATGGCAATATGCCCGGGTCCGTCATGTCCCATCAATACCACATCGTCTTTAAAGTCCATTGCATAATATTCAGTGAAGGAACCACCGGCGCCGAAGCTATCCATGATCTTCATGGCCTGTACATTTTTTATTTCATATTCGCCGGCAACAGGAATACCTCTTGCTGTAAGCAATGAGTTGCCTAATATAATGGAGCTGATGGCTTCTTCATTTTCCTGGTTACCGGTGCCTTTATAATAATAAGCCATTGAACCCAGTTTATGTTGCTCAACCAACTTGTCCAATGCAATTGAAGTCACGGCAGCTTTTTCCAGATCTTCCTGCAGACAATCTTCCTGCACATCAAATGTGTTGTAAAATAAACGGAGCCTTTCGTTCATTTCTTCGGTGGTCACTCCTTTGCGGAACGTTGCTAATTCTTCTACTTCCAGCAATTCAATATGCCCGCCAAAGCAGCCGTATTGTTGCGTAAGGTCAGTGTAAATATCGAGCATACCGCTGTAATAATGACCCATACAACCGAGGCGATTGTATCGCATGATGTGAGCAACTTTTGCCGCTTCAATCCATTCGCGTATTTCTTTCGAACATTCGTCATCGTTATGAAGCATGCCGGTTACCTGGTGAAATGAAATTCCGGTTCTTTTAAAAACATTTGCAATTTCGGGTACGGGGCAGGGTGAGCAGAATGCAAGCCATTCGCCGGTCATCTTTGTCCGGTCTGTCATAGCATTAAATGCATCATAATCTATAGAAACTTCGGGAGAAAGATTTAAAATGATAACGGGTACTTTGGCTTTTTGTACCACGGGTAAAACGGTTGAAGACAATGCGTAGGTGGTTACGTATAAAAAGATGATGTCAACATCCTGTTGTTTAAACAGTAGGCCTGTTTCAAAGGCTTTATCGATAGTATCAACGAGCCCCGCATTAATTACTGACGGATGAATTGCGGAAAGTTTTTCCTCAACTATTTTTAAATAACTTTCGAGCCTTTCTTTTAATCCTTGAAACTGTGGCCAATAAGTATCAAGGCCGATTCCGAATAATCCGATTGTGAGTTTTGCATTTTCCATTCTAAAATTCAAGATACGGCAAAGCAGGGATTTTTTTATGAGTTGGTGTGTGTTTGTATTTTTTTTACTTGTGCGTGATCTAATTTAGAAGATAATTTAATCACCTTCATTGCATGATGTCCTTCGCCCGACATTCCTGAATTATCGTTTAAACCAAGCTCTGTGGTTCGTCTTTCATGAAACGCGACAGTTATCGCACGATCAGGGTTATCCGCAAAACGGTTGGCACCCTACCGAAACCCGGGCCACCCCAGTCTGTTTCATCTCCATTTTGAATGCGCCTCAATATAAATTTCCCATTTTCATATTTCCCTTCTTCTACTTTCTCATACTGCCATGCCCTGCCTGCGTTTTTACCGGTAGGCTGAAAAGTAATGTGGCAGCCGGTTCCTATAAGAATAAATTTATTTTCTTCCAATTGCACAATCATCATTTTACCCGTGGGGTCTGTGTTTACCGGGGCGGCGTTTCCTCTTCTATTGCCACCAAATGTTACGATGGCCTTCCATGATCCAAGTTCTATTGTCTGCGGTGCAAAGTCCTCCCGCTCTACCACCGATTTTATTTTTCCATCGAAACTCCATTGAGCTATTTCTCTCATCATCGGTTCAATAGTTGCGTATTCATGTGCAAAGGAGGCAAGCTTTTCGTTCGTTTGTTCAGCCAGAGACGAGTCACCATTATCGTCTATACCAAACGGTGAGAAGCCGATGCCACCACGGGCAATCACTTCGGATAAATATTTTACTTTATCAGCATTTAATGCTGCTTCGGGTACAAAAAGCGCATTATCGGGGCGGCTATACAAACTAATAACCTTCAATATTTTTTCACTTCCTGATATATAAATATCCGGCGCTAATATGTCAATAGCAGGTGCTGCTACTTTCCAGATGGGGGTTACGTTATCTGTTGGTCCTCCGCTTTCATAGGTGTTTGCCATTGGATTCGTGAGTGGATCACGCAGCGCTGCATTTACATACATCGGCAGCGGGTACACTGCTTTTCCGGCCGCTGCTACCTGCCCAATGAAACGGGCAACGGACCATGCATGAAAATATTCATCCGCTCTTTCTCCAAAAACTTTTTGCCAGGTGCCTTGGGTTCCTGCCGGGATTTGTAACGCGGTGAGCAATGAAGGAGTAAGCAATTCCGATGGTACATCGGCCTCAAATAATTTTTGCCCAGCAGGTGAATAATCTCTCACACTTCCCCATGCGCCGGGTTCATTTTCTAACTGTATCATAATTACAGAATGTCGCTCATCTGCTTTTTTTAAATGCTTCATCACTTCAACGAAAGCGTTTTTATCTGCATCCAGCGTAGCCTGGGAGTGGGGGGAGGGCGAATCAACAGGTTTCCCGTCCTTGCCGATAACATTAGGATATTTCCCGGCATCGCGTTTCATCCATACAGGCATATAATGATTACTGCCGTTTTTCCAGGTGGCAAACCAAAGCAAAATAAGATGGACATTATGTTGCCTTGCCTGGCTAAGCAGTGTATCAATTAAAGAAAAATCGAAGGTTCCTTGTTCAGGTTCCACCTGCTCCCAATAAATGGGTACTTCTAACGTGTTGGCATGCATGACCTCAATGGAAGACCATACAGAGGGGAGCATCGCGGGCCACGCACTGGAATTGTGCGCCTGTCCGCCAAGGATAAAAAATGGTTTTCCATTTACAAGTAAAGCATGATGGCCATCTTTTTCGATAAGCTTAGGTAGCTGGCAAAAAGATTTTGGGACCGTTAGAACGAAGATTGTAAATGACAATACAATTATTTTTTTCATCTTATCAGAATATATTTTACCAGGTGTATTAAAAAAAATGAATTCCTAAAAATACGTTTTCTCAGCAATGTCGCTTCAACACGTGGTTCGTGCATACTCACGAACTTCTTTTTTTTATAATGCCAACAAACTTATTATTTACATTGTATTCTGTTTCTTTGCATTCAATGCAACATCATGCGTAAGCGAGGTTGTTACAAACACTTAAACACATTCAAAATGAACTTTCGCAAATTTGGAAATACAGACTTATTGGTCAGTGAAGTTGGGTTTGGTGCCTGGGCAATTGGTGGGGGCGCTATGATTGGTAACACGGCTATTGGCTGGGGACAAGCTGATGATATAACTTCCATAAAAGCTATTTATAGATCATTGGAGGTTGGCATTAATTTTTTTGATACTGCTGATATTTATGGGTTGGGCCATTCGGAAAAATTGTTGGGACACACCGTGGGAAACAATAAGGATGTAATCATTGCAACGAAGGTGGGCAATGTATCCCGCAATGACGAGTTTACTTTTGATTATAGCAAGGAATATATTTTACAAGCCTGTGAAAAAAGTTTAAAAAGACTGGGGCGGGAAACAATAGATTATTACCAGTTGCATACCGCGAGATTATCGCACCTTAAGCAGGGCGATTGTTTAGAAGCCATGCAATTGTTGCAGCAAAGCGGGAAGATAAGATACTGGGGCCTCTCACTGAACACCTACGATCCCTTTGATGAAGCAAATTATTTGTTGGAAAATAAACTGGGGAGTGGTTTTCAGTTGGTATTAAACATCCTGAATCAAAAAGCGATGCCGCTTATAAAAAAAGCAGGCGCTGAAGGATACGGCATCATAGCCAGGATGCCGCTGCAATTTGGACTGCTTACGGGTAAATTTGATGCGGGTGTAAATTTCCCCGATAATGATCATCGTAAAAAAAGAGTAACAAAAGATGTGGTCGATGCTTGTAACCTGGGCCTGCAGCCTGTTTGGAATCTCTGCGAAAAATACAACATGAACAAAACCCAGCTGGCACTGAGTTATATTTTAAGTTACCCCGAAGTATCAACCGTTATTCCCGGCATCAGGACAATTGAGCAAGCTGAGAGCAATACAACCGGCCTCATTCAATTATCAAAAGAAGATATGAAGTTTATTGAAGAATTGGGTACTACTGACTTTGTTAAGCTAATGGACCTTATACGGGAGAAAGAAGTTTAAAAACAGTTTGTATGTTCAGCGGGTATACCATGCCGGTAGTAACTCCATTTAATTTCTAACAGCCCATGCAAGGCCGTCGGGCCCGCCACCAACATCAATATGGTTAATTACTTCCAGCGTTTTAAGGTCAATTACAGCAACATAATTATCGGGTGTGCAGCCTATAAATGCCCTTAATCCATTTGGTTCTACTAAAATACCTGCGCCGCCATGGCCCATGTTTATCTTCTTTATATCTTTATGCGATGCAACATCAAAAACACACATATCGCCATTTCTAAGACTCGATACTAATACCATTTTACCGTCGGGGGTAAACTGCAGGCGGTTTGCACCCATTACTTTTGCATCGATGGTTGCCGCAACTTTCATGATGTCTAGATCAATAACAGCAATGCTTCCATCATCAGCGGATGCGGTCCATAACTGTTTGCCATCAGGCCAAACATCAAAACCTTCGGAACCTGTTGAAACGTGCACCAGTGTTTGCTTCCATTGCCGGCGCGGTTGAAACCCGGGCGGTCCCATCGGGCCGGGGGCGGGGAGGGTATCCGTTAATATGCTTACGGTGCCGGAGCTAACGTTGGTGGTGTAAACACTTTTCTCATCTTGAGTTACGTAGATCATGTGCGTACGGTCCTGGCCGGTACCCATGCACCAATCGATTTTTTTGGTAGCCGGGTCATAACGTCCTACACACTTCGAGCCTTCAACGGTGAACCAAAGCTTACCTCCCACAAACGATAGCCCGTGCGGCCCAAGGAAAGGCCTTGTATCAATATTGTATAAAGGCTTTTTTGCCACGAGATCAATCACATTAATTTCGTGCAGGCTGCCGCCTCCATAGATAGAAACGTAAGCCGTCTTTCCATCGGTTGATGCGATAACCTCATGCGGATCGGAACCAACCGGTACCCGTGCCATGACTTTTAATGAAACAGGGTCAACCATCGCAAGCGTATGATCCGTTTTTGAAAGGGCCAGTAAAGTTCGTTGCTGGGCATTACAATGGCCGGTGCAAATCAATAATGATATCAGAATACTCGCAGCAAATAGCCTGTTGCCTCCACATTTTATTTTACTGGTAATGTTTGAATGAAATTTGCCCGAAGTGATACTGGTCATATGAATTGGTTTGAGGACGATACCGGCGCTGCCAGTGTTTTTGTTTTGTCCGGCTTTAATTACTAACGGCGGCATAATTTTTTTACTTAAAGTTACCAGTAAATGCGGAACAGTAAGTTGCAACTTCAACTTGAAGAGAACTCACCAGGTATGTTGCAACCAATCTTAAGTTTACATATTAACTTCATTTAAGCGTTACCGATATCCTGCATTTATTTATTGAAACAGACAGGTACTGGTGCAACAAGCAACTGAAGTTATTACCGGTTCAGCAAACTTATAAATTCTTCCTTTTTTCTTTTGGCAACATCCACCACATCGCCGTTCTCCATCATCACCTGTCCGCCGGTTCCACGCATATATTTTTTTATATAATTAAGGTTTATCAGGTGGCTGTTATGCACCCTGAAAAAACGGTACGGAGCCAGTAGTTCTTCAAAGTCTTTCAGGAGTTTTGTAAGCAGCAAAGACTTTCCATCAAATAAATAAATGCGGGAATAACCGGAACTTGATTCTATCCTCACAATATTTTTTATGGCAACAAACTCAAACCCATCGGCAAGTGGAACGGCAATTTTATTATCCTGGCTGTTATCATCTTTTAATGTTTGCTGTAAAATATTCAGGCGCTCGCGTGTGTGAACTGTTTGCTTTTCCAGCAGGCGGTTCATTGCCTGTTGCAGTTCATTAATGGCAACGGGCTTTACGAGGTAGTCGAAAGCGCTGATGCGCATAGCATCTATGGTGTACTGGTTATAAGCAGTGGTGAAAATAATTTCTGCGTTGCATTCGCCCAGTTCTTCCAGCATCATAAATCCATTCATCTTTGGCATTTCAATATCAAGAAAAAGCACATCAGGCTTAAGTCGTTTTATAAGGTGAATGGCTTCTTCCGGCTCCTGCACGGCGGCCACCACTGTTACAGGCTTGCAGAATTCCTCTAACTTCTGTTTAAGGTTTTGCAAACTGCTCAGTTCATCATCAATCAATATGGCCCTAAGTGTTTTATGCATCAGATGATTTTTACTTTTACCGTTATACAAGTGCCGGTGGGTTGTCCATTAAGATCATATAAATCTTCAACCGTTAACATGCTTTTGGCATTATGCTGTTCATTAAAAACATTAATCCGTTCGCTGGTTATCTGAAGGCCCAGGCTGGTATGTTTGGATTTAATTTTTGCCTCATAGTCTGCAGCCGCTGTTCTTCCCACACCGTTATCTTCTATTTTATAAATAATATAATCATCATCCAGCCTGGCCGTTACGAGTAGACGCAGATCTTTTCTCTTGCTGTAGGCGAAGCCGTGAACAATTGCATTTTCCACAAAAGGTTGAATCAGCAGCGGAGGGACGCGGTAATCAAATTCCATTAAGGCCGGGTCAATATTTTTTACATAACAAAACTTATTATTAAATCGTAAAAGCTCCAGGTCAATATATAACTGTAGCGTTTCCATATCATCTGTAAATGCCACTCCTTCTTTTCGGCTGTTAGAAAGGATGATCCGTATGAGGCTGGCAAATTTATTAAGGTATTCACTGGCTTGCCTTTTATCGTTTTGCAAAATAAAATTTTCAATACCGTTGAGGCTGTTAAAAATGAAATGAGGGTTCATCTGCGAGCGGAATACCTGCATTTGTAATTCTGCTTTTGTCTTTTGAGCCTGTATTTTCAGCCGCCTGTTTCGCTGGTAAAAGACGATTCCTGTTGCAGCAAGTAAGAATGTAAACCCGCCGAGATAAAGTACATTCTCTTGCCTGCTGTTCTTTAACTGGAGATTCTTAATATCATTGTCCTTTTGCAATAGGGTAATGTGTTGTTCCTTCTGCCGTGTTTTATTCATCGCCTCAAAATCCGCCAGCCTCGATTTTGTTTCCTCGCTGGTGAGAGAATCTTTGTGCTCCATGTATTGTTGCTGGTAGTAGTAAGCGTCCCTGAAATTTTTGAGTTGGGCATTTACTGCTGCAAGTTGCTGCATCACCATTACGATGTAAACCTCCTGGCCCGTTTCTTTCGCAATGGTCAGTGCGTGCCGAAGTGTATCTGCTGCCGGCGCCCACCGGTGCAGGCCCGTGTCTATACTGGCGTAAGACATTAAATAGGTCACGAGATCAGATTGGTCGCCACTTTTATCCACCCAGGGTTTCACAAGGGCAAGTGTTTTTTTTGCTTCGCTATACTTTTTCCCGTTGCACAAAATATTAATATAATTAAATTGATTACGCACATGCTCCTGCTCCGGGTTGTTTATGAGGCGGGCTACCGAATCAGACAGTTTATTGAAATAAATTGCAGAATCAATTAGGTTAAGGTTTGTATAGTAAGTTGCCAGGTTTGATGACGTACCCATAAACGGCATGTTATTACCGGCAAGGTAGGCCAGTGCTTCGCGGGCATATCTCACCGCATTTATATCATCTTCCGATTCATCATAGAGTTCAGCAAGATTCGCCATGGGTAGACCAACTTCCCGTGGATGACCCGCCTTGCGCAGCCCGTCAATGGAATTTTCAAACAAGGCAATAGCCGTTCTGAACATGCCATAATATTGATACACTCCCGCCATTACGGATGAAATGCCGTACCGGCGTGGATTGGTGAGCTCCATGGTATCTATCCTTTCATGCAGGGAATCGAGGTAAGCAAAGACCGAATCTTTTTTTCCTGCCTGCACGAAACGCTCCATGATTTCTCTTACCGAAGTAAGGTTATAGTAATTCATTTTACCCGGGAAATAAGGAAGCACTTTTTTATAATAAAATATAGCGCTGTCGGGTTTATCAAACCGGTATGAAAATGCCTTAGCCACATCAAAATAAAAGATCCCCTTCATTGTATCAACGTTGTTCTTTTCTGCAAGGGACACACCGGCCTTCGCCATATTATAAACCAAATTCAGCTGCCCGCTATTGAGTGAATCACTGATCGCATTCATTAAAAACAGCATGCGGGCAGTATCTGAATTGAGTGTATAATAAGCTGGCGGAAATGTTGAGGAAGGCTCCGGTGCCTGGGCATTTGTATTAACCGGCATTAACCCAACAAGAATGAAGGCCAATAAAAAATATCGTTTAAGGGAAGTCGTCATATTAATGAAGAATCGCCATGCTAAATTTAATACTTAACGCTTAAAGCTTAAAGCATAATTATGCCAGTGCCGTTTATTTAAAAATTGAATTTAAATAACCCCTGTATTTTTGTGGTAGCTGTTCTTTTATAACCCTGGCTCCTATTGAAACTTGCAAAACATCAATTATGGAACGCTGCGGGTATAACAAATAAATGCGTCCTTTTCATAGTGAAGCTGCTTTATTAAAAACTGTTGAACATTACATTACAACTTTATAAATTCTACTCTACGATTTTGGGCTTTGCCTTCAGGAGTACTATTAGTTGCAACCGGGTCAGACGATCCTTTTCCATCCGTCTCCAACCTGGAGCCATCGATTGAAAAATCACTTATCAAGGCTGCCTTTAGCGCCGCTGCACGTTTTTTGGAAAGTGCCAGATTCATTGCAGCATCGCCGTCGTTATCGGTATGTCCTATAATTTTTACATGAATACCCGAATTGTCCTGCAGTACGCTTGCAATGTCTTTTAATGAGCCATAAGACTCGGGTTTTATGGCAGCGGAATTAACATCAAACAAGATTCCGGTGGTCGAAAATTTTCCTTCATTAATAAGTTTATTACGGGTATCAGGCTCGCCAACAGCCAGTTTAATATTGCTGATGAGGTATTTATCCTGGTTCGGAAAATCGCTCCAGGTTTGAAACATTACGTTATTATAAGTTTCGCCGGGAGAAAATGCCCGGGGCAAATCAAATACTTTATTCTGATCAAGATAAACTCTCAGGCGCTGCTTTTGCCGCCAGATAGATACCTTAATTTTTGTGGCTCCGTTATTTTGAAATTCAATCTGGTTGTCCATTATTTTATCTCCTGCCTTAAAAGCATAAATATTAGCAATGCCGCCCTTATCGCGGGGAATGGGTTGAATTCCCAGGTTTATTCCTGAGCGTTTATTATAACTAAAATCAGCATTCAACTCCTGGTTGCCGTCTTTGCCGTTTCCTGCAGACAGGAACAGCGTTTGAAGAGTAGGAATATAATTATCGCTGGAATAGATCAGGTTAAATTCAAGCGTAAAATTATCCGGTAGTTTATTGATACCTTCCGGCTTAAATACACCTTTTTTGTTAATCATCAGCCAGTGGCCGGTTTCACTGGAAGCGGTGACTGTTTCACCTGCAGAATTTGTGTTCCAGTTTTCCGGGAAATCGCCAATGGCATCCCGTGAAAAGTCTTCATACACCAAAACTTTGTCACCGGGAACAAAATCAAATTTTGAATAAGTAGTAAGTGAGGTGGGTGTGTCCGGCGTATTTATTTCCTGGGTATTGTTGCCTGCGCTGCTTTGAGCAGGAGCAGATTGTGTGATATTATTATTAGTATTATTGGTATTATCCTTAGCGTCGTTCTTCTTTTTTTTCTTCGAGAAGAGTTTATCCAATACTCTGTCTGTTACTTTATTGGCCGTTTGCTGGGTGGCAATTGAGGCGCCTTCCTTCACTCCCTCGCCCGCTTGTTGTTTAACTACATCGCTCACTTTTTGTGCTTGTGCAATGTTTAAAAATGCACAGATGGTTATTAATAAAATAATTGCTTTCATAAAAATATATTTATGGTTAAAAATGTTTAAGCGTTTAATGTTTAAATACTATTATTGTTATTAAATGCCGGCACATGCCGCGTTAATGCGGCATATTTTTTATGACACTAAAATAGTTTGGAATTTTACCGGGGAAAGTATCTTTCAATATTTGGTAACTCTGACTTTACAGGTGGGAGGAAAAGGACGGAAAAGGGACGTGCTGAAAACCTTTTTGGGGTTGTATAATTAACCAAAGAAACTGCCCCGCTACAAAACCTTCGGCGGACAGAAAATATTTAGGCGGCATACAAGGCTCAATTGCATTAACTCAATATGGCGTATTTTTATACTGTAATATTTATTATGCGTATATTATTTACATGTGTTATCATAGTTTTTGCCACCGCTGTACAAGCGCAAACAACTTTGCCAGGCAGCTTTCAAAATAATTTGGGTGGTAACGCCTTTGCCGGGGATAGTAATGTATATAATAGCGGCCCCCGCAAAAAATGGTTCATAAGCAGCTACAGTGGTTTTGCCACGGGGTATAATTTCTTCCAACGGCGCGGTACGCCGTTTATGGCTGCACCGTTAGGCCTGCAGTTAAACCGCAGGCTCAGTAATAACGTGTACGCATTTGCGGGAGTAACGGCAGCACCCACGTATCATAATTTTAACCATGCTTTTCTAACCGCTGATGCCAATAAGCTAAATCCGTATAACGGCTTTTACCAGCCAGCCAATTTTTCAATGTATTCAGCGGCCTCGCTGGGGTTAATGTACATTAATAATGCACGAACCTTTTCTGTTTCCGGCAGCATAGGCGTCGAAAGAAATAGTTATCCTTTCCTGTACAACAACCAGTTTAATACAACAAGGCAAAACAATACCCTGTTTTTTTCAAAGTAAGGGTATCTTTTGCGGCTGCTAACGTGCAACCTTATACGATATTATTTTTGGAATGGTGCTTATTGACGCAGAAGTAATTCAATTGGCGAATATAAGCCGGGAATAGTATATGCCATGCATATCCGGCTTCTGTCATTCAAATTTTCGTTGGAGCTATTTTCATTCTGTCACTTTTGAAAGGCCAGTGATAATTTTGCGTAAAAACACAGTATTTAAATTAACCTTAAAGCGTTAATTTGTCCCCGCCTGCGTGTGCTGCACTTGTTGGTTGCAACCGGTAATTTTATAATGCAACGAATATTGTTGACAATATGGCCAATCGTGAAAATATTACTCATCTATGAAATGACACATGCAACTAACCATCACCTCGCATAACAAAGATGGATACCTTTTGATAGAAAGCAAAGGTACATTGCAAACCAAAGAAGAGTTGATTAAGCATTCCCAATTAATGTTTGATGAAATTATGAAGCAGGGCGCCAAAAGAATAATTGTAGATGATACAGGCACGGATTTTCCGCTGGAACTGTTTCCATATTTTGGACTTGTGCAGGATTACGCAGTTAGTTATCCGCCCGAAATCCGCTCTTTGCTAATTGGTATTGTGGTGGCGCAGGAATATAAAGAAGTAGCTGAATCATGGGAATCCTTATGCCTCACCAGGGGCTTGCAGTTTTATGCGTTCACCTCTTTAGAAGAAGCCACCGGGTGGCTGCATGAAACCATGTAACTAATCCGTTGCCCATATCCCATTGTTTATTATCCATCCTTAATGTTCGCTTACGGTGAAAACACCCTTGCAAAAGCGGTGAAAAACACTGGCGCAAAAACGGTGAAAACACCGATGGCCACCCTGGCACCCTTTTATAATTTTATGCGCTGCACGTCCATTGCTGCCTGTGCACGGCCGGTATTTTCTTTTAGATCAAAACATATTTACTATATAAGACATTAAATAATTCATAGATAAAAGATTTTCTGGTGATTTTGCAATTAATGTGTGGTTCAATTATAAGCTCCTGTTTCTACAGGAGTTTATTTATTTTAAAATACTGACAAAACAACCCATAAAGACTCTTTATTTTTCGGATGGTGCAATGGCAAGATCAGCGCTGTAGCTTTGCAGCCAGAACGATTGTGTTATTCGATAGCTTTCGGTGACCTAACGTTGTAGGCTAACCGACGAGTGCAAATGTCTAATTCAATAATTTAATTAACGATTTTTGCAGAATTGAGGAAAATCAAAAAGAAGATTGTTAAACCCATGAGAGATGACAGGAGAAGTACATCTTGTTCATAATTTGGGCGCTATAAAGCACAGTTAAAATATTCAAAGAATTCTGCTAACTGAAAAATATTTATAAAAGAGGCCGCGGTGGAAACCGCGGCCGTACCAAAACTAACTAATAAGGTGGAAACAGGAAGATCTGCTCACCCTATTAACACATTAAGATATAGAAAATATTTTCCAAAAGCAATTAATAAGTTACTATACTATTTAAAATATCCTGCTATTCACCAGGGAGAAAACTAACGGTGGCCGTATCCGCCGTTTACGGAAGGCAAGGAGGGCAGCTATCCCTGCGTAAACATACGGCAAGTTTTGCTTATAGCTAATTTTAGAGCACTTATGCGAATTGGCAACCCGGTATTTATCTTGTAGATCATTCCCGTGATGGTGTTGGGTAATCCAATCTCCGGGTTTTGGTAATTTATTGCTGTGAAACATTGCGAGACACCCACTTATTTTGTCGCAGTGGTACCGTGTAACTATCCGGTTACGTTTTATCTGTCTGAAAAAGGTAAAGAGTTAAATAGTCTAGCCTTTGTTTCCGGTAGATCTCAACTACTGGAATAGTGGAAGGCTGTCGCAATAGGCCCTTAAAAAGCCTCAATTACACCCGTTGCATTTCAAAAAAGATATCAAACTTTGTGGTAAAGGAATTTAATTCTGATAACTAAATAAATTTTAAAACAATGGCAAAAGTTTCAATTTATGTCAACTTTATGGGCAATACAGAAGAGGCCTTTAATTTCTACAAAACGGTTTTCCAAACTGAGTTTGAAAGACCGGTTATGTATTTAAAGGATGCGCCTCCACAGCCTGGTATGCCCCCACTGTCCGAAAAAGATGCCCATAGCGTTATGCATGTAGCTCTTCCTATTTTAGGTGGCACTGTTCTAATGGGAACTGATATGCTTGAATCTATGGGACATAAATTAATCGTGGGCAATAACGTAACGATTAATCTTGAACCGGATTCGAAGGAAGAGACAGACCGTTTATTCAAAGCTCTTTCTGAAGGTGGCAGCGACGTAGCTCCTATGAGAGAAGAGTTTTGGGGCTATTGGGGTTGTTGCTTAGACAAGTTTGGTATTCGCTGGATGTTTAACTTTTCACCCCAATCATAAGCCAACGGTGATTTATTTGCACTGCGAAAAACCGGCTCGTTTTTAAATTAATTGCCTGTTCCTATCCTAACGCTGCTCTAAATCATTTATAGGTTAGAATCGATAATTTAAGCGTGCAATAATTCCTTTTTTGCCATCAGTTGATCCACTGTTTCCTTATAGTCTTCATCACGGACACAGCAATCAACGGGACAAACAGAGGCGCACTGGGGTTCTTCGTGGAATCCCTGGCATTCTGTGCATTTGTTGGGCGTTATATAATAAATGTCCGTGGAGATTGCCGGCAAGCGGTCGTTTGCGTCCACAATAGTCCCATCATTTAGTACAAAGCTGCCTGTAACGGTTGTTCCGTCTGCAATAGCCCATTGTACACCCCCCTCATATATTGCGTTATTGGGGCATTCGGGTTCGCATGCGCCACAGTTAATACATTCTTCGGTTATTTTAATTGCCATAATAGATTGGGTTTTATTAATAATTTGAATTAATTGGTATGTAAAGGAATAACTGTTGTGTCTCGCATTAAATGATATAATACAATCCGGCGTATGATTTTCGTCAGTCTGGTCGCGGAAAGTTGCCGTACATTTCAATTGCGGGTAATTGCCAGGCGGCTTTTATTTGAATATCTTTAGTATAAAATTATTGTATGCTTTATGTAAAATATTGCTCATTACTTTTATTATTAATGGCAGGTAACACTACCACGGCGCAGGTTCCTGTTCGTGAAGAACCGCATCACAAGCCTGTGCTGGAGAACAATTATGTTCGTTTGTTGGATGTACATATAAAGCCGGGCGATACTACGTTGTATCATATTCATGCTGCACCTTCTGTTATGGTCCACATTAGTAAATCAACCATTGGAATTCAGGTTATGGGTCAATCAATTGCACCGCCGGTCCATGTTTTACCGGGAGACGCAAAATTTGCGGCTTACGATAAAAACCCGGTTACACATAGAGTGTATAATGCAGGCAAAAATGTTTTTCATGTGATGGATATAGAACTGGTAAAGGAAGAGCCATCAAGTGAGGCTTGTACAGCATTAACGAATGCCAATGTTGAAACTACCATAGATGAAAAACTGGTACGTGTTTATAAATTTGATTTGAGCAGCCAGCAAAAAATTGCTATTCCCGCCGGGAGCTGTGCTCATTTATTAATATGTACTAACGGTACCGTAAACACGACCGGCAAAAAAATTACTATGGGTAAATATATTTTCTTTGCTCTCCATACGGAAGTATCTGTCAATAATAAGCAGGCAGCTACCGCAACTTGTGTGCTACTTGAATTAAAATGATATGATATGAATTAAACTGGTCGTATTATGACGTAAGCTTTTTTAAGCTTAGTCCCCTGTAATAACGTACAAGCCTACCCGAATGAACTTTTCGCTAACGAACCTTTTAAATACACGGAAAAAAAGGGGTTATCCGTTACCACTGAGTTGTTTAAACATTACGTCGCCCAGCATGTAAATACGAGCCTCTTTAATCAGCCCATTTTCCAAGTCGTATGATATACAGAATGGTACACTCACCACTTTATTCGTAGCAGCCAAACCGGCAAACTCAGCGATATGCTTTCCTTTAAAATTCGCTTCCAATAACGCTTTATTTTCGGTAATAATCGAGCTGGTTATATCGGCTATAGCATCAAAAGCCACATGATAAATATAATGAAGCATCTCTGCAACTGCCTCACGGCCTTCCGTGCGTTCACCGGTTCCCATATTTATAAATACGGCATCAGTTGCAATGTACTTAACATCATGTGTTTTAAAATAAGATTCCATGTTTTGCTGAACTTCGGTCAGCGGCATTTTTTCAATAATTACCTGCGACATAATTTTTGATTTTAAGTTAAACAATCAAATTCCGGATGTGGATGGAGGGCTTAGTTACATGGGGGAAGAAAATAACAGGTTACTAAAGTAAAAAAAATATTTAAAGTTTGAAATGTTTTGTATGGTAAAAATTATGATAAACAGAAACAGGATTGGTCAGAAAAAAATACTCCCCGATCCATAATTCAGAGACTTTCAAACTAATTTTAAACAAAATATTTGAGAGCTAATGCAAATTATTGTAAATGATAATCCTTCTGAATTGGGTAAAGCCGCCGGCAGCATGGCCGCACAAATAATACGGACTGCGGTTAATAATAATGGTGAAGCTGTTATCATATTGGCTACCGGCACAAGCCAGTTTGAAACATTACTGCAACTTACAAACGAAGATATTGATTGGAGTAAAGTAACCATGTTTCACCTTGATGAATATATCGCTTTACCAAAAGCGTCACCTGCAAGTTTCAGGAGATACCTCGATGAAAGGTTCATTCAAAAAGTGCGTCCTTTAAAAGAGATACATTTAATACACGGCGAAACTAATTCAGTGGAAGAGTGCATGCGATTAAATAATATTATCAGGTTAACACCTGTAGATTTGGCCCTTGTAGGGATCGGCGAAAACGGTCATCTTGGGTTCAACGATCCACCTGCCAATTTTGAAACTGAAGAACCTTTTATAATTGTTGAGCTTGATGAAAAATGCCGACAACAACAGTTGGGCGAAGGCTGGTTTAAAACGATCGGCGATGTGCCTCGCACGGCGATCACCATGTCAGTTAAGCAAATCATGAAATCAGCTGCAATCATTTGTTCAGTGCCTGAAAGCAGGAAAGCTATTGCTGTAAGAGATTGTTTTGATAATCCTGTTTCCAATTTGTTTCCGGCAGGTATTTTGCAACTTCACACAAACTGCGTTTGTTTTCTTGACAGAGATTCATCAGCTTTACTCAACGATGATAACATTTAATAATAAATGTGGCGGTTTACGTAATTCCGCTTAAGTCCAACAACAAATCCGAATTTGATGGATACAAAGAACTCTTTTATTAAAATACACAATGGACGGATAATTACTCCTTTCAGGGGCATATCCAATGGTTCGGTAATTATTAAAGATGGTATTATTGCCGAAGTCTCGGAGCATGATCCCGACGTGCCCGGAGCAGTGACGATTGATGCGGGCGGAAGATTTATTTCTCCCGGCTTTATTGATATCCATGTTCATGGCGGAGGCGGTCACGATTTTATGGATAATACCGTGGAAGCATTTCTTGCAATTGCTCAAACCCATGCCAGGTTTGGGACTACGGCATTATTTCCCACTACACTTACCGGCAGCACTGAAGATATCGTTAAAACATTGGAGACTTACGATGAAGCCTACCTGAAGAATAAATCCGGTGCGCAGTTCATGGGTGTGCATCTCGAAGGCCCCTATTTAGCCATGAGCCAGCGTGGCGCCCAGGATCCCCGGTACATCCGTGATCCCGATCCTGAGGAATATGAGTATATCCTATCCAAATCCGATGCGATCAAACGATGGAGCGCAGCTCCTGAATTAAAAGGAGCAATTCCATTTGGAAGATATGTAAAGTCTAAAGGCATATTGGTTGCTCTTGCCCATACTGACGCCATTTATGAAGAAGTGATGGAGGCTTACGAGAACGGCTACACGCTGGCGACGCATTTATATTCAGCTATGTCAGGTGTCACACGCAGGAACGCCCGCCGTTATGCGGGAGTAGTTGAAAGCGCATTCCTTATTGATGAAATGGATGTTGAAGTTATTGCAGACGGTGTTCACCTTTCTGCCCCATTATTACAATTAGTTTGTAAGATAAAAGGCTTCGACAAAATTGCGCTCATCACAGACGCCATTCGTGCCGCGGCAATGCCGTCCGGGAAAAGCGTGATTGGTAATATTCATACCGGGCTCAAAGTAATTGTTGAAGATGGTGTTTCAAAATTACCCGATAGGAGTTCCTTTGCCGGAAGTGTTGCAACGGCGGATCGTTTGGTAAGGACTATGATTCAAATGGCCGGCATTTCATTACCCGATGCAGTACGAATGATAACACACACTCCGGCATCTATCATGAATATTGCAGATAGGAAGGGTTCTTTGACTCTGGGTAAAGACGCGGATATTGTAATCTTCGATGAAGATATTACTGTACATACTACGATGGTAAAGGGAAAAGTAATTTATCAAAAAGATGTCGGGCTATAAAAACATTTAGGACCATCAACCGCTATTTCAATTTTTGATCAAAAAAATCAATGGTACGTTTCCAGGCAAGTTCTGCAGCATCTTTGTCGTAACGCGGCGTGGTATTATTATGAAAGCCATGGTTTACGTCGGGGTATATATAAGCCGTGTATGCTTTTCCGTTAGCTTTTAAAGCAGCTTCGTATGCGGGCCATCCTCCGGTTATATGGGTATCGAGTGCCGCATAATGCAGCAGCAGGGGAGCTTTTATTTTGGGAACATCTTCTGCGGGAGGCTGGGCTCCATAAAACGGAACAGCGGCTGAAAGATCCGGAATGCGAACGGCCATCATATTTGCAATGCCTCCGCCAAAACAAAATCCTACCACACCTACTTTACCATTACAGTCCTTATGACTTTTGAGGTAGTAATAAGCGGCTATAAAATCTTCCAGCATTTTATTTTTATCAAGTTTGCTTTGCATTTCACGCCCCGCATCATCATTGCCCGGATAACTGCCCAGGGGCGTGAGGGCATCCGGTGCAATAGTGATAAATCCTGCCAGCGCAGCTCTTCTTGCCACATCTTCAATGTAGGGGTTCAGACCGCGGTTTTCATGGACCACTACAATGCCCCCCAGCTTTCCTTTTGCATCCGATGGCATTGATAATAGCGCTTTGATATCACCGTCACCTTTCGGAGAATCGTAATGTATATATCCTGATTTAAGGCCCGGGTCATCTGCTTTCACCTCAGCAGTGCTTTGATAGTTCGGCATAAGAATACTCATGAGAGAAGCTACCGTAATGCCACCCACGGCATAGGCAGATAGCTTTTGCACAAACTCACGCCTGTTAACACGATTGTGTGCATAGTCGTCATAAAGATCAAACACTTCCTGTTTGATGTCTTCTTTTCTTATTATGTTCATGCTGATAAAAATTGTGTTCTATAAAGTTAAGAAATTAAGGTGCAAGGCGAAGGGCCGTTTATCGTGACTAGTTAAATGAATTCCGCGATTTTGTTTTACTCAATTTTGAAGCGTCCAACAAAGCAGTATTTCATTTTTCTACCGACCTTCGTTTATAAATACAAAATAATGAGTGGTATAAAAGTAATCATCACCGGCGCCACGGGCATGGTTGGCGAAGGCGTATTATTTGAGTGTTTGCAAAACCCAACCGTTAGTGAAGTACTCATCATTAACCGCAGGCATTACGAAATGCAGCATCCCAAACTAAAAGAACTGATTGTTCCCGATTTCTTTCAAATCAACCAACTAGCGTATAACCTTGTACGTTATGACGGCTGTTTTTTCTGTGCAGGTATCAGTTCTGTTGGTATGAACGAAGATAAGTACACCCGCATTACCTATGATACAACCTTATCTTTCGCAAAGGCGCTACTCGCGGTAAACAAGGATATTGTTTTCACTTATGTATCCGGCGCCCAGACAGACAGCAGTGAAAAGGGCAGGATGATGTGGGCACGTGTAAAGGGCAAAACGGAAAACGATTTGGCGCAGCTGGGTTTTAAAGGCGAATACAATTTCCGGCCGGGTGTGATGCAGCCTTTCCCGGCTCAGAAAAACTGGAAGCCACTTTTTAAATTTATAGTGAAGGTCATCAAAGCCGTTTCGCCCAGGAGTGTGCTAACCATGCACGAAGTGGGGCAGGCAATGATAAACGCGGTAACGGTGGGCTATTCGAAAAATATATTGGAAGTAAAAGATATCAGGCGGTTGGCACAGGTATAAGATGTTCACCCGAGTCTTTTCTGCCAACAACTCTATTGCTTAACAGTAGGATTTTTCTCTACCACTTTTTCACCTTCGGCTTTTCCTTCTTTCCAGCCTTCGGCCCATACTTTATATCTCTCCGAGTTCCTTCTGTAAGGGTTTCGACGATGGTTAAAATAAGCACTAAATCCATCGGAAGAAATGGAATCCCTTGCTTCATTGGTTAGCGGAGTTTCAATAACCGGCTTGTGTACAACTAACGGGGCCGTACTGGAACTATCATGCGCGGGCGGTGTTTTCTCGACGGTTTTTATTATAGGTTTTTCCTGTGCGGGCTCGTGAGACACGTCGCGGCTGCTTATTTGTTTTTCTTTGTTTGTAGAGATAGAATCCTGTTGCGGTGGCTCCGTAATGGCGGTCGTTGTATTCATGCCCGATAAGCTATCTGCAGCCACCGGAGGTGATGCAGAAAGTTTGCCACTACCTGTTTGCGGATATAAAAAATAAACTGCCGGTATAAGGGCAATTAACAGTAAAAAAAAAGCATATTTATAAAATAAATTTTTCGGCCTGCTATTTTCATACGCTTCATGTTCTTGCGAAGACATTTTCTCGCTTAATTCTTTCCATTCTTTGTAAAGCATCGTGTGCAGCACCTGTTCTCTTTCTAATTCTTTTTTCAACTCCAGGTTTCTGGCCACCAGCTTATTAAACTCGTCCTGGTTGTCAAAATGTTGTTGTATATCCACTATTTATTTGGTTTTTAATTTCTTTTAAAAGAAGCAATAGTATCTTATTGCAATATTTATGCTCAAAAATAATTATGCGCCTTTTGTGAGATGGCGGACATACTTACATTAACGTTTTTTTGTATTTTTTCAGCAACACCGTAATGGTTGGTTCGCAGGTCCGGAATAGAAAACAAGTAAAGTTGATAACTCACATATCAAATCCATGCGTGGGTCATTATTTATTTTACCAAAGCTATTGCCATACCATCGTGTTCTTTGGCGCCGACTGTCTGAAAAATTGTGGCTGTTACATCACTGCATTGCGATAAAAATTGATTAAACCGTTTTACCCCGGTTACCATTTCATCAGGGCTTTCCTGAAGCAATACTTTCCCTTCTCTTATTACATTATCGGCTATGATGAGTGTTCCAGGCCTTGCCAACTTTAAGGCCCATTGAAAATATTCAGTATAAGGAGGTTTGTCTGCATCAATAAAAATCATATCAAAGGGGCCCGCACCTTCTTCCTTGAGTGATGGTAGTATATCAATGGCTTTGCCTAAACGTATTTCAATTTTTGAGGCGAGCCCACAACGGTTAAAATTTTGCCGGGCTACATCAGCATGATTTTTGTCAATTTCAAGTGTAATTAATTTTCCGTTTGCCGGTAGTGCTCTTGCCATCCAGATGGTGCTGTAACCACCAAGTGTTCCCATTTCCAAAATTTTTTTAGCATTGCAAAGTCTGGCGAGTATATGCAGGAATTTACCCTGGTTGGGTGAAACACTTATTTGAGGAATACCTGAGCGGATAATCGATTGTTCGGTCTCCTTAAGGCAGGCATCTTCATTATAAAACAGCCGGCCGATATATTGGTCCACTGATTCAAAAAGTTGTTGGTTCATACGATTTTTAAAGATTGTTTAATCAAAGTTAAATAGGAAGCGGTATTGCTTTGATAATTTTTACTTTTCCGAAAAACTTTGTTCACATTTCAAAAACCAATAAATTCTAATCTTTTCCTTTGAATTTATTGGTTTTTGAAATGTGAACTATGGTGGGGGTTACAAAATGTGATGAACTTTTGCCATTGTTACAAGCTCAACGATATTGTCGCAGCGCAACTTTTCGAATATCCTTGCTTTGTGAGTTCCTATAGTTGATGTATGGAGGTTCAACTTTTTGGATATTTCAGACACTGACTCTCCATGAACCAGATGTTGAACAATTTCAAATTCCCGGGGAGATAATTTATCAAACTGATTCTCGCGCTTGTTATGGTCAAGCACATCCATCAGTAGGTTTTCTCTTAGTTCCTGGCTCATATAACGGTTATTTTTTAAAGCCGTCTCAATTGCATTTTTTATTTCGTCCAGCGGTGCATCTTTACGTAAAAATCCCATTGCACCCATCTTAAGATATCTTTTTGCAAATATTTCTTCAGAATTCATGCTGAACATTAAAATCCTGGAAGCAGGCTTAATAGCGAGTATGTTACTTACCATACTATATGAATCAGTATTTGGCAGCGACACGTCCATTATTATAAGATCGTAGTCATTGTGTTTTATTTTTTCAAAAGCTGCATCACCATCGTTGGCGACATCCGTTTTGCAATGGGCTATAGAATTTTCTATAACTATTTTTAAGCTATCAGTTATTATGGGATGATCATCAACAAGTAAAATGTGCTGCATATAAAATTTGTTGATTATTTAGATAATGTAGGTAACGCCTGTGTTAACTTTTATTAATAAAATGGTTTCATCGTTTAACCCTCCCGTTAGCAAATAAAAAATATCAATTTTAATTTTTGGAAAAATAAAATTGATATTTTTAGTTAAAAACAAAAGGTGTTTTTCATTGGTATGTTTTTAACAAAAAGGTATGGTTTCCCAGGCAAGCTAAAAGGAGGCTTTTTAAAGGATTAGATAATTTTTAGTAAATAAGGTATTAATTTGCAAAAGCTTTTATAAATGTAATCTGTGAATAAATCAATAATATTATTTTATCTTTTTTTCCATTAATTTCTGCATATTTGATGCTTACAAAGTTATTGCTATGAAAGAAGGACACCAACTGCGAAAACACGCAGGATGTCAACTTGCTTTTCTAATTATAAACAATTTTTTTTAATGTCGGTTCCGGGAAATTATACGAAATCTTTTATTACTGATGTGCCCGCGGATTTAAAAAGCGAAAGGGCTGTTTACTTTAGGAAAATACTCACAAGGTTTCCTGAAGAGGCAATTTATATTTATTCTTTTAAAGAACAAAGAATGATATATGCGGATGGATGGGAGGAGATCCTTGGCTATAAAGATGATGAAATAAGTATGCTTACAATCGTCAGTATTACCTCGCCTGAATATGCCCCTTTCTCGAATGAACTCAATGATAAAGCACTCAAATTTATTTATGGGAGAACCGAAGAACTGGAAAAGTATAGCTTTACGATTGAATTAAAAAAAATCCATAAAAACGGAACTGCCGTTCCTTTAATTTCAAAAGTTGGGGTGTTCGATATTGAGAACGGAATGGTTACAGCAATAATAGGAAGATCGCAGATTAACAGGAGTATTAATTTGGGCAATGTGATGAGGTATGAGGCCTATGGCCCGGATAAATCTGAATTTGAGGAAGAACTAAATAAGCAGTTGTTTAACTATTATGCTATATCCCGCAAGGAAAAGGAAGCGTTGGAGATGGTTGCCAAAGGGTATTCTTTTAAAGAAATAGCCAACCACTTCAATGTTACACAATCAGCTATTGAAAAACGAATAATTCCTTTGTATAAACGATTTAACGTTAAAAGCCTTACCCACTTAATAAGTTTCGCTTATGAAAACCATATTTTAAAATAGCTGAAAAACTTTATTGCGTTTAAGGCTTAAGGCAGATGTACCGACAGAATATCTTTCTTATCAACACCTATATTTTCGAGCATCTCGTGCCATTTACCATACAAATCTTTGCCGGTATCGCTGCTGCCTAATACCCATATGGTATTTGTATTCTTAATAGCGTTCCTGTTTATTTCGTTTTGAGCCGAGTAGGTGTCAATTAACTTTAAAAAATGTTCAGGAGATATAAGGTCCTGCTTAATGGGATGCCCTGCATTAATATCATCGATAACCAATACTGAAGATGAGCGCCAGTTCCACAAGCCGGCAGGCCTTTCATCGGTATCAAAGAACATACTGAACAATTTCATGGCAGTTATATAATAACAGGGCTTGTGTTTTATCGAAAGTTCTGTGGCAATGCCAACACTTATACTTGTTTTGCCACTGTTCTTTGATCCGAAGATAAGTAAGTGCATTCCGTCGCGGTCATTATTTAAAAATCTGTTGATATTATGTATGGCATCTGGGCCAATCTGTTCAGCTTCCCATTGGCTTAGTCTGAACTGAAAAGGGTATTGGGGTATTTGCAAATACATTTTAGTTGGATACCAATAGTATACCGGGTAAATTAACAGGCCTGCCAAAATCAGTAATATGGTGACAGAAATTGTCGAATAATTACAGAGTGAACTTGCAAAGAAAGCACCGAACCAAAAAAAACCTATGTCGGTTATGGTATCAAATGCAACATTTCCCCATGCCGGCTGGAAGATATATTGCTGGGAAGGCTCAATAAAAGTATTTTTTTTTTAAGGGATTGCTTAATAACAATGGCCCTAAAAAATTAAAAGTTTCAAATACAAACCATGCAGCAGAAATATAAACCGCTGACCAAAACGAGGCACTGGCCTCTGTGAAATACCTTGAGAGAATGATGTACAGGATAAAAGTGGGAATAAATCCAAGAGAAATATGCCCGAATTGATTGGCCAGCCAGGTGTAGGTTAAAGTAACCCCCCGATAGGAGTCTTTTCCAATTAAATCAGCTTTCAGCTGATTGCGAATGTCTCTTCCGGTAATTGTCTTATTCATAATTTCTTTTTTAATACTAATATAAAAAAATGCCGTTGCATTAGGAACGCGTATGTGGTGGCTTTTGTGTGACAAACAATAATAACGCAAGTTTCTAAATATTTAATTAGAATAAACTGCGTTTTGTCGCAGGTTGGAGTTTATTATTGCGAGAATGCATAAAAACGGTACAATTTGTTGCGGGTAAATTCATAGAGGGTAAATAAAATTGTCCGCTTTATAAATACGAGTGTTCGTTTACGAACAGTTTAAATTAGAATTTCTTTTCTTAAATATTATGTATCAATGAACTATATCATTGGTATGATGGTTGAAAAAAAATTACCGTAGTAATTTCTGTCCCGGTTATTCTTAACGGCCCTAATTGACCTGCCATGTTAAAAGAATTTTTCAAAATTGCACATCAGCGACAAACTAAAGAAATTGGTGTGCGTAAAGTAGCTGGCTCCTCTGTAAAAAATATAGCCACATCAGTATCTAAAGGTTTCTTAAAGCTGGTGGTCATTTTTATGGTTATCGCTTCGCCGGTAGAATGGTATGCGACCGGGAAATGAAATCCAAAATTGCCAGGCCAGTGAAGAACATGAGAACAGAATAAATATGAATTTTACTAACATAAAGGCTTAGCCGAAAAAATTATGATTAAAAATTATTTTAAAATTGCCTGGCGCAATTTGATGAAACATAAAACTTTTTCAATCATCAACATTGCGGGCTTATCTATCGGGATAACTGTTTGTTTTATTATCATGCTGTTCGTTCAGGAAGAATTGAGCTATGACCGTTTTAATAAAAATGCTGATCGTATTGTGCGTGTGGTTTTCAAAGCAGATATTAATGGCGGAAAAATTTTTGAGGCTAATGTGATGCCGCCTGTTGCCGTGGCAATGAAAAATGATTATCCCGACGTGGAAGATGCCACGCGTCTGAATGTAGCAGGCGCACCAAAAATTACTTATAAAGACAAGAGTTTTAAGGATGATGAATTGGCTTTCGTTGACCCAAACTTTTTCAGCATATTCACTTTACCACTCATTGAAGGTGATGTAAAAAACGCATTGAAAGAACCAAATACGCTTGTTATCACAAAACCCTTTGCAAAAAAATATTTTGGTAATGAAGACCCGATTGACAAAATTTTGGTTTTCCCTGATAACAAAAATGCATCTTTCAAAGTAACGGGTGTAATTAATAAAGTGCCTGTCAATTCTCATTTTCACTTTGATTTGTTTGGCTCTATAGCTGGCCTCGACCAGGCGAAGTCAGACTCATGGATGGGCTCTAATTTTTTTACTTATATATTGCTTAGGCCAGGCTATAATTATAAAAACTTAGAAGCAAAGCTGCCCGGTATGGTTGAGAAATACATGGGTCCGCAGATACAGCAAAACATGGGTATTAGCCTATCCCAGTTTCGTACCAAAGGCAATGAACTGGGTTTTGCCTTACAGCCTTTAACATCTATACATTTACATTCTCATTCTAACTATGAACTAGATGCAGGTGGCAATGCTATGTATGTTTATATTTTTGGCGCTATTGCAATTTTTATGTTGCTGATCGCCTGTATCAATTTTATAAACCTTTCAACGGCAGGCGCATCAAGACGTGCAAAAGAGGTTGGTGTTCGTAAAGTAATCGGCTCCGGGAAATTTCAACTCATTAAACAGTTTCTAACAGAGTCTGCATTGCTGGTATTTATTGCTTTGCTTATCGCAATGGTATTGATACAACTTGCTTTGCCTTTGTTCAATAATATCTCTGGTAAAAATTTAAGCTTTGGTTTTAATATAAAAATAATTGCAGCGTTTATTACACTTGGGATATTAGTCACCATTATTGCTGGCGTATATCCTGCATTTTTTCTGTCTTCTTTTAAACCCATAATGGTATTAAAAGGAAAGTTCATCAGCAACAACAAAAGCTTTGGTTTGCGCAGCAGCCTTGTTGTTTTTCAATTTTTTATTTCTGTGGGATTAATCATAAGCACTATTGTGGTATGGCAACAAATGGAATATATACAGAATAAACAATTGGGTTATGATAAAGAACAATTACTTACCCTGCCCAACTCTTATGCATTAGGGAAAAATGAAAAGGTTTACAAAGAAGAACTATTGAGAGATCCGCGGGTATTAAATGCAACTGTTTCATCTTATAAACCAGCCGGACCAAGCAGTGGCGGCAATGCTTTGGCTTACCCCGAAGGGCATGACAACCAGATCATGAAAACGATGGAGTATCATGTGGATGAACAGTACATTCCAACGCTGGGTATGCATTTGGCAATCGGCAGAAATTTCTCTAAAGATTTTGCAACAGATTCAACAGGGATGATTATTAACGAAACAGCCGCCAAAGCATTTGGATGGGGGACAAGGGATGCAGTTGGCAAGATCATCATACGTCAAAATAGTGACAGGGGGCGGGATGTTCCTTTTCATGTTATTGGCGTTGTAAAAGATTTTAATTTCAAATCCTTGCATGAACCCATTACACCTTTGTTGATGACACTGGAACCTGATTGGGGTTTGATATTCAAAGTAAAAACAGCAGATATAAGCGGCCTGCTTTCCACCATGAAAAAACAATGGGATAAGTTCAATACCGATGAGCCTTTTACTTACACTTTCATGGACGATCTGTATAACAAAACCTATGCAGCAGAACAAAAAACAGGAACTATCCTGAACATATTTGCTGTGCTTACCATACTTGTTGCATGCCTGGGATTATTTGGTTTAGCAACTTACACTGCAGAGCGTCGTACTAAAGAAATAGGTATCCGAAAAGTGCTTGGAGCCAGTGTAACCCAGGTTACGCAGATGCTCTCAAAAGAATTTGTAAAGCTTGTATTCATTGCATGCGTTATTGCATTTCCATTATCATATTGGGCAATGAATAAATGGCTGCAAAGTTTTGCGTATAGAATAAATATAAGCTGGTGGATATTTTTAATTGCTGCTATAGTTGCCATTTTGATAGCATTACTAACGGTTGGTTTCCAGGCAATAAAAGCAGCGGTTGCAAACCCGGTGAAAAGTTTAAGAACTGAATAGGGTGCCATACTAACATAAACGATTAACCGTAATTAAATTGAATTTTATGATTAAAAACTATTTCAAAGTCGCATGGCGAAATATAATGCGTCATAAGGTTTACTCAGCCATAAATATTCTCGGATTATCTATAGGCATTGCAACCTGTTTAATCATTTTACAATATGTTTCGTTTCAACTGAGTTATGAAAATTTCCAGGTGAATAAAAATCAGGTCTATCGCGTGCAACAGGACCGGTATGACAATGGAAAGTTGAGTACACAATGGGCGGCGGGCGCTTTTGGCGTGGGTAACGCTTTTAAAGATGCCATACCAGAAGTGGAAGACTATGTGAAGCTTGTTCAAAACGGAAAAGTTACAACCGATGTTCAGCATCAACCTTTAAAAATAGAAAAAGTGTTTTTTGCGAGCGCTTCTTTCTTTAAAATATTTACATACCCTTTAATAGCCGGCGATAAGAATACGGCCTTGAAAGAACCTTTTGATGCAGCCGTTTCGGAGACTACAGCAAAAAAAGTCTTTGGAACCACGAATGTTATCGGCAAACAATTAGAATTGAACCGGAACAGCAATTATGTTATAACGGCTGTATATAAAGATGCGCCCGGGAATACGCAGATCAAACCCGATGTCCTTCTTTCATATGCAACGTTTGTAAAATGGAATACTGATTCAAGCGGCAAAGGCCCTGAAACAGCATGGGAATGGGATGGTTGCTTAACTTATTTGCAATTGAGAAAGGGCGCTGATCCTGCTGCCGTTGAAAAAAAATTTCCTCCCATTGTTGATAAATTTGTTGGCGCTGATATGAAGAAGTATAATTCGGCTGTCACTTACCATCTTCAGCCTTTAAACGATATTCATCTTTATTCGCACTATATGATGGAACCGGGTGAAACCAGTGATGGCAAAACAGTTTACCTGTTGTTGGGAATCGCATTTTTTATTGTGGTAATTGCGTGGGTAAATTATATCAATCTCGCTACTGCAAGAGCGATAACCCGTGCAAAGGAAGTTGGCGTGCGTAAAGCAATCGGCTCACAACGAAGACAACTGGTTCTTCAGTTTCTTACTGAATCAGCGTTAATAAATGGTGCCGCATTAGCCATTGCCTTATTAATTGTGCTGCTTGCCATTCCTGGTTTTAATAAATTATCGGGGCAGGAATTATCACTTTCATTATTTATGACAGGTAATTTCTGGATCGATCTATCGGCCTTATTTTTTGTTGGTATATTTTTCTCAGGCCTTTATCCCGCATTCGTGTTATCAGGGTTTAAACCCATAGAAGTACTAAAAGGAAAGATGAGTGGCACCAGGCAGAGCGCCTGGTTACGAAAGTCGCTGGTTGTGTTTCAATTTGCAGCCTCATTATTTTTATTAATTGGAACTGTTATCGTTTACAAGCAGATACAATTTATGAGGAAACAATCCCTGGGCGTGAACATCGACCAAACGCTGGTTATATCACCACCAACCGTCGGAACAGATTCCACTTTTCTTCAAAAGAAGACTGCGTTTAAAGACGCGTTAAGACAGCAAACTTCGGTAAAAGATATTGCGGTTTCGACAAATGTACCGGGGGAAGCAGTTGGCTGGAACGCCGGTGGAATAAAACTTGTAGGCCAGGACGAGTCGAAACAAAAACAATACCGTGTAATTGGGATTGATTATGATTACATGCAAACTTACGGCCTGAAACTAATTGCCGGGCGCACGTTTTCAAAAGATTTTGGTTCTGATGACAGTGCAATAATGTTTACGAGGAAGGCGGTAGACCTGTTAGGTTTCGATAACCTGGAAGATGCGCTGAATAAACGAATTGACTTTTGGGGAAGGAGATATACTATCATTGGGGTAACGGAAAATTTTCACCAACAGTCTTTGCACGAAAATTATGATGCACTTATTTTTCGTTTAATCCCGGATGTTAACGGCCCGGTATCTATTAAAACAGATGCCGCTAAAGCGAAGACCGTAATAAACGTGGCAAGGGCAGAATGGAATAAATTTTTTCCCGGCAATACGTTTGAATATTTCTTTCTCGATGATCATTTCAACGATCAATACAAAGCTGACCAACGCTTTGGGCAGGTATTTACGTTATTTACATTCCTTGCAATTCTGATAGCCTGCCTTGGATTATTTGGGCTTGCTTCATTCACAACGCTTCAACGTACAAAAGAAATTGGTATCCGAAAAGTGTTGGGCGCCTCTGTAGGGACCATCCTTAATTTATTGTACCGAGAATTTATTTACTTATTAATTGTTGCTTTTTTGATAGCGACACCGTTAGCCTGGCTGATGACTTCTGACTGGTTGCAGGGTTATGCTTTTCGCATTGATCTGCGCTGGACCTACTTTATATTTCCTTTTGCACTGATTGTTGGGATAGCGTTTATCGCGGTTGGTTTTCAATCTGTAAAAGCAGCAGTTGCTAATCCTGTTAAGAGTTTAAGAACGGAATAAGGCCATTGTAACTATGACTAACATATAGGACTAAACGAAAATATATGCTCAGAAATTATCTTAAAATTGCCTGGCGGAATATTACCAAAAACAAATTTTATGCATCGGTAAATATTATCGGATTATCTACGGGTATTGCATTCACTTTATTAATTGGCGCTTATGTGTGGAGCGAATTACAGGTAAATAAAAATTTAAAAAACGCGAATCAACAATATATTATTCAGAGCAAATGGAAAGATCCAAACCAGGGACTCGAACTTACCACCATGGGGCCGCTGGCAAAGGCTTTAAGAGAGCAATATCCTGATCTTGTAGCAAATTATTATCGCTGGGATGGTATTACTTCCAATGTTTCCAAAGGTGATAAAAGTTTTAGGGAAGGGTTGCAAATATGCGACAGCACTATGTTCAACATGTATGGATTTACGTTACTTTATGGAAATCCAAAGACCGCGTTTGATGGCCCGTTCTCTCTTGTGATTACCAGTGAAAAAGCAAAAAAATATTTTGGTAAAACAGATGTAGTTGGTCAAACACTTACTATTGAAAGTTTTTCAGGATCAAAACATGATTTTATTATAACCGGTGTTTTGAAAAGTCCTTCAAAGAATTCTGTCACCTATCTTAATGATGATAACAATAACCAGTTTTATATATCATCAAATAACATAAGTTATTTTGGCAGAAATATGGATTGGCCCAATCAATATATTGTTAGTTATGTTGAATTGCAAAAAGGAGTAAAGCCGAAAGACCTTGAAAAACCAATCGAGTATTTGATGAAACAAAATGCGCCGCCGCAAATTGCAGCCGGTATGACACCTTACCTGGTTCCGTTAAAAGATTATTATCTCTCGGCAAATAACGGCCTTGTCAAAAAGATGTTGTATGCCTTATCGGCCATTGCAATCTTTATTTTAATAATGGCTATAATCAATTTTATTAACATGTCTGTCAGCAGGTCTGCCGCACGGATGAGGGAGATTGGAATACGAAAAGTGCTTGGCGGGTTGAAGAAACAATTGATTATGCAGTTTCTTGTTGAATCAATCATCCTCGTATTTTTTGCAACGGTCTTCGCGATTTTCGTGTATGCGTTATCGAAAGACATGTTCAGCAATATTCTTGGAAAACAAATTCCTTCCCTGGGCGATTTCCCACTATACTTTATTGTGTATCCCCTCATACTTATTTTGATCATTGGTTTTACGGCCGGTATTTATCCTGCGTTTGTGCTATCATCTTTAAAATCGGTTGAGTCATTAAAAGGAAAGCTTTCTTCCACAAAAGAAAATGTTTTGCTTCGAAAATCGTTGGTGGCATTTCAGTTTGGTACCGCTACGATTGCTCTTATTGGGGCAATAATTATTTCTTCGCAAATCCATCTTTTCTTTAGTAAAGACATTGGGTTCAATAAGGATTATATTGTATCTGCGCAGCTTCCCCGCGACTGGACGCCGCAAGGTGTTACAAAGACAGAGGAAGTGCGTAAGCAATTTGCTGCAATGCCACAGGTAGTAAATGCAACCCTTTCTTACACAGTGCCCGACGGCAACAGTTCCGGCAGCGCTTCTTTATATAGAGCAGGCGCTGATTCAACAACAGCAGTTGCTTCCGAACAAATAGTTGCTGATGAATATTATGCATCCACGTTTAGCATTCCTATGGCTGCGGGAAAATTTTTTGGTGCACCTGGTGCAGTCACCGATCCTTTTGCAATTGTAATAAACCAGGCGCAGGCTAAAGCATTCGGATGGAACAATGCGACCGACGCAATAGGTAAACAACTAAAATTCCAGGGGGGAGGAGGGCAAGTATTTACGATAGTGGGTGTTACGAAAGATTTTCATTTTGGCTCTATGCAAAAACCGATTCAGCCGATCACTTTCCTGCACGTTACACTGGCAAATATTTACAGGCTTTTTTCATTTAAAATAACACCCGGAAATATCAGTAACTCAATTAATGCATTGCAAAAAAAATGGTCAGCGTTGATGCCGGGTGTTCCATTTGAATATACGTTTATGGATGATGCGTTAGCCAAACTCTACAAGTCAGAAATACAATTAAAGAAAGCTTCGTATACCGCAACATTCTTAGCATTAGTTATAGTATTGCTTGGCGTACTGGGCCTTATTTCATTGAGCGTTCAAAAACGTACTAAAGAAATTGGTATCAGGAAAGTATTGGGGTCTTCCGTGTCGGGAATCATGTTGTTATTCCTGAAAGAATTTTTGCTGATTATTGCTATTGCCGGCGCGGTGGCTTGCCCGTTAGCTTATATAATTATGAATAAGTGGCTGCAGGAATATGCTTACAGGGTAAATATTTCAGCATCACCTTTTGTTATTTCGATATCAATATTAGGCTGTATAACGGCATTATTAATCGGTATTCAAACTATTAAAGCTGCACTGGCAAACCCTGTTAAGAGTTTGCGAACGGAATGATTGTAGTTCAGCTGGTTAGTTTTTTTAAAGGGGCTGGCTTTCTGTGTACCATGTATTTCTTTGTTATACATTGAAATTCAAAATTATGTTGCCGTTGGTCGGAGTCCAGAAGGCGGCTCTCACGGTTGGCGCCTTGGCTCGCAATGAATGGAACACCCACATTGGCTGAAATCCTGAAGTGTTCCTAATCATATTAACAGCAAATATATACCAGCCAATTATCAGGAAATCTTTGGAAGATTTTTTGGGTAAAAAAATGAAGGGACTTACTTTATTTGTTGCAGCACTGATGGAACAAGCAGATCAACCCATTTTTTATATTGAATGCCGGATGGATGTAACCCATCTTTGGCAATTAGTGAAGCATCATTTTTTGCATTCCGGGAAATCGGGGTAATATCAATATAGTTTACGCCTGCATTTAGTGAGATGGTTTTATTAGCGGCATTAAATTCATCAATCTCTTTTGCAATCTGCATCGTATCTCTTCCATCGGCGAAGGGCGTAACGCTGTAATCGGGAATGGAAAGTACAAACACGTGGTGTTTATTATTTCCTGCATAAGCAACAGACCTGTTTAATAATTCGGTAAACTGGGTTTTATATTCATCAAGCGTTCTTCCCTGGTATTGGTTATTTACACCAATAAGAAGTGTTACAAATGAATAATTGTTTTTAGGAGGATTGTTATTTAATGCATTTAAAAGGTCACCGGTTGTCCAGCCGGTAACAGCAATAATATCCGCATCTTTTATAGAAATATTTTTTGCTCTTAAATATATTACGGTCTGTACAGGGAACCTTTCATAGTCGGGAACAGACTGGCCTATTGTATAAGAATCGCCCAGGGCAAGATATGTTTTTGTAGAAGTATCTTTTGAAATATCAGAAGTATCAACCGGAGGCATATTTATAAATGTGCTGTCATTTTTTTTGATGCACGATATTAATGATAAGAAAATAATTGGCAAATAAATTATCCTTTTCATGGTTGTAACTAATATAAAGATTATTTACGATAAAAAGGTTTAAAAAGATGTAGTATAGTTATTGGCTACGTTTTAGAAAACGTTATTTTCACCGATGTAGGTGTTCCATTTTCAACTCTAATACATTTTAAGACCAGGAAATCTAAAGGTCTGGTCTCACGGTTGGCGGCCTTGGCTCGTAATGAATGGAACACCCATTGGCTGAAGCTACAAAACCTGGGCCTACGTTACTTATTGTAGTTGGATGAAGTGAAGCAAATTTGCGCAAATGATGCGAAAAATTTTTTTAAATGTAAAGATGTTGGATATTCGTGCAAGTATGATGTAATAAACAAAGTATCTTCAAAACACAATTATTGATGAAAAAAATAACCCTCTTGTTGTTAGTAGCAGCATTAGCCTTCAACCCGGTTCATGCGCAGAAAAATATATTCAACGAAACGCCCAAACAAAAAGCAGAACGGCTGAAATGGTGGACAGATGCACGCTTCGGCATGTTCATTCACTGGGGCACTTATTCTTTAGCCGCCCGCCACGAATGGGTAAAGCATAATGAAAGAATGACCGATTCAGCATATCAAAAATATTTTGACAACTTCAACCCGGATGAATTTGAGCCAAAAAAATGGGCGAAAGAAGCCAAAGCTGCGGGAATGAAATATGCGGTGCTCACCACCAAACACCATGAGGGCTTTTGCCTGTTCGATTCGAAATACACTGATTATAAAGCCACCAACACGCAGGCACATCGTGACCTTGTAAAAGAATTTGTAGAAGCGTTTCGCAGTGAAGGTATTAAGGTAGGTTTTTATTATTCCCTGCTCGACTGGCATTACCCCGATTATACTATTGATGATGCGCATCCGCAGCGGGCACCGGATAATTATACCGAGGAACAAAAAGCCGCTTATTATGCAAAAGTGAACAAAGGCCGTGACATGAATAAATACCGGCAATATTTGAAAAATCAAATCACTGAATTACTTACCAACTACGGAAAGATAGATATTTTGTGGCTCGACTGGACATGGGACAAAGGTGCTAAATATGGCAAACATCCGCAGGATTGGGATGCTGTAAACCTGGTAAAACTGGTGAGGAAACTGCAGCCGGGAATTATTGTGAACAACAGGCTTGGCCTGGACCAGGATGGTTATTCCGATGGAGGCGATTTTGTAACGCCCGAGCAGGTAAAGCCGGCACAGCTTCTTAAGTACAAAGGGAAATATTGGGAAACCTGCCAGACATTTTCAGGTTCGTGGGGCTATTACCGTGATGAGACTACCTGGAAGAATCAGCGGCAGTTGCTCGACTTATTGATCACTTCTGCCGCCAATGGCGGTAACCTCATCCTGAATGTAGGACCCACAGGCCGGGGCGAATTTGATTACCGTGCTACAAAAGCGCTGGATAGTCTTGCTTACTGGATGCATGAGAACAATCTATCCATTTACAATTGTACGTATCCTCCCGATGAATACAATATACCCGACTCCATGAATGACAGGTTAACCTACAACCCGGTTACAAAAAAATTGTACCTGCATCTTTTTAATTATCCTGCAGACGGGCAATTGACGCTTCCCGGTTACAATGGAAAAATTAAGTATGCCCAATTTCTGAACGACGATTCCGAAGTGCCTTTCACCGTTGCAGAAAATGGATCTGATTTGATTTTGAAACTGCCCAAAAATGCTCCGCCTTACGTTGTGCCTGTAATTGAAATGGTGGCTAAATAAAATGGTTTGGTAAGGCAACAAGGCGAGATCAATTTGTGAGAATGACAGACAGGAAATCTGTTCGCTGTCCCTCACACGCTGAGTCCCTTGCAGGAGACTCGGGTCGGACCTAAGTTTTTACAGCAAGATTTTTCAATTTTGTCAAATCGTTATATGTCGCTTTTCTATAAGTAATGTCCATATGTTCTTGTCAATTGTTGAGTGTCGGATGCTTGCCACCAACGTTCGAGTATTTGCGAAGGCAGGGAATTTATTGCTTGTCCAGCCCGGTACAAATACCCAATTGAAAATATGTTGTTGAAGTTAAGAACTAAAGCTGAAAATTGAATGGCGAGCCCGAACTGCTGCTGATGCTTGCACAAAGCTGGTGTTACAATGTCCAGCCCTGCTTTTGCAAATACTTATGTTAGCAACAGCCAGCTCATGTCGATGCAGGATCAATGAGATCACCCGGAATGGAAATTACATTTGTGTCTAGCACAATAACTATCAACATATTTGCTGCGTCACTTAACACTTCTAATAACAAAGGCCAACTGGCAAATTCTATAGGCTGTCCATAATTGAAGTCATAAGATTTACCTTTAAAAGTCCTAGAAATGCTGTTGCCAGATTTATGAAAGTAAATCCCGTTATTGTGAATTGTATTTCTTAGGGCGCTAAAAAAATCAAGTAGCTCAATAAAATCTATTCTAATAGCCGTTAGTCGATTTCTTATGAGATCATCATAGATTCTTTTAAATTCTACTGCAGCTCCAAAATGTGCGGAAGGGTCTATTCCTCGCATTATACAACGTAAAGTACTTTCAATAGCAGAAAACGAAAAGTGAAATAAGCCAAGCTTTATAAAATTTTGAAACTCCATTCTTAGGAGCGTTTCGTCACTGTCATTAAAAGAAGTATTTTCTATCCACCATTGGTGATGTAGTAAGTTTTTCGCCCAAAATGCACACCCTAAATTAGAACTGTTTATAACATTTATTAATTTGGACAAACCAGTTATTCGACAATCTATCTTGTCGTTTAGTAGAGGGAACTTTTCAACTATGACAGCTTTATTGTCATAGATCCTATCTCTTATTTCTGTTAACCTGTTTACAAGTTCTACGATATTAATCTGTTTAGTAGTCAGATGTATTAATTCTGTTTCGGAGTTCATGAAGATTTATGGTTGTTGCTAACGGTAGGTATTGCCGATGGCAGGTTATTCAATGAACTTCCAGCCCGGAGCTACCGATGATTATATAATTTACAGATGAAGTTACTTACAAAAGTTGACAAGATTTCGGTTAGCCCGAACCTAGGATGACCAAAGAGCTAAAGCTGATGAAATGCACGTCAGAACTGCTATTGGCAATACCAATGTTAGCTGAAGATTCATTGAACGTCTTTTGGTTTTCCATATTTGTGTTTAAGAAGTTCATCTATTTTATCAATTAAGGATTTCAGTTTAGTCTGCCTGTTATAATTATAATATATATTCTTTTTTCCATTGTCAAACCTTATAAAATTTAAGTCATAATCACTAACTCGCTTAAATACTTTGTCGCCATTGATTATAAATGTCATTTCATAATAGCAAGTATGATCAATTGTGGAAGATATTTCAGTAACAACATTCCCTTTCTTTGATTGAATGTAAGTTGGTGGTTTGATTTGCTCTTTATCAATTTGATTTTTATGAGTCAGATAAAATGTCAAAGGATCTATTGAGTCAAGTGGTAGGGATTTGTAAAACCCGCAACCGTCAAATTTTTTCAAAAAGGTTTTTTCTCCTTCTATCCAAAATAAATATTCTGCGTCGTAATAATTACAAGTGTCCAGGCGCATGCCGCCGATACAGGTCAAAGAATAATTTAAAAAAGTATCAACCGCTTCATTATGATTTAAGCTGTCAATCATTTGTTTTAAAGCTTGTTCTGATTCCTTATTAGTTTGCGCAGAGATAATTTTGGAATAAAACACCAACAATAGAAATGCAAGTTTTGGCATTATGTTTTATTGGTAAGATGAATCTTTATAGGGTTTCCATAATTTTCAGCTAACGTGTGTATTTCAGCTAAAATACGCTACTTATTTTAGAAAACAATTTTTCTTATCTCTTCTTTTTGAAGCATTTATAAAAAAATACGCGGTTCATCATCAGTAGCGCAAATACAACTTACATTAACTTTAAATTATCCAGCGGGCTAATAATTTTAATTAAATCTTTATTACTGGTATGCAGGTAACGTAAAGTAGTTTTCAGGTCGTTGTGGCCCAATAGTTTTTGTATCATTGTTACATCAGTACCTCTCTCTATAAGGTGCGTAGCAAAACTATGGCGCAAACTATGTATGCTCCCCGGCTTCATTATTCCCGCTTTTATTTTAGCGGCTTGCAGCACTTCCTGCAGGCTTCTTGTGCTGTAAGGCATGCCTGCTGCGCTGCCTTCAAACAGGTAGCCGTTTTTAGCGGGTTTGTAATCTGATGCGTATTCTCTTAACATTATTAGTAATACAGGGCTAAGCGTAACAATCCGGTCTCCCTTCTCAGCAACGTCTCCCCTTAGGGGACGTTGCGTGTGTAAACTTTCTTTTTCTAAATACTTATTTTTCTTCTATATCATCAACAATATAAACTCCCTGTTCCCCGGTTAGATAATATTTACAGGAACTGTGAATATAATCAACAGGGCTTTGACATAAACCCCAATTCCCTTTACATGGATTGTCATGCATGTAATTCAATTTCTGTTTTATAAATTCTATGCTATCGCAAATCTTCCAATCGAACGATAACTCCCAAACATCATGTTTTTTATTATTTTTTTTCCTGGTACGCTCCACCTCATTTGAGAGCGTTGACAGCAAATCGTTTTCCCCTTTATCTTTCAACCGCTTTATTAGTTCGTAAGCCATAAACCTTTTGCCATTTCCTACAATGGTATTAATCGTTTGTTCCGTTGCGGCAAAGTTGATCAATGCGTGTACATGGTTCGGCATAATTACAAAACCATTTATCCCATGACCTTTGGCTTTTAAATAATCAAACCATTTATATACCACATCATAACTACCTGCTTTCTCAATTAAGGGCAACCACTTATAACAAGTAAATGTTATAAAGAAAATACCACTTGCGTATGGAATTGTTTGCTGAACCGGCATTTTCAAAAATAGAACAAATCGTTGTACACGCAACGTCCCCTAAGGGGAGACGTTGCTGAGAAGGAAATAAATAGTTTGTCCTTCGGATAAGTACTCTTAAAAATAGTTCCTTCAAACTTACTTGATTTAACTCCAATTTTATCTGCATCAGATGTTTGAAAAGTTTTTACCGTTGTGCTGCAACTTGATAAAAATGTCAGAAATATTATTGATGTTAGAAACTTCGTCATATTGCCTACAACGTTTGTATTTCAGCTAAAATACCCCAACCTTGGTTCGTGTCCGCACGAACCAATTCTCAGAAAAATACAAAAGATAATTTACTGCCTTAATTTTCAAAACTCTTCTCTCAAATCTTTTAGAAAAGTAAAATTTTTTACGCCCATTTCATAATATTTTGCGGACGAAAACAAATAATCACACGGTTCTTTTGCCAACTGCCAGTATTCAGTACACGGATTATAATGCGTGTAATCTAATTTTTGATAAGCTATTTCTTTGCTAAACAAATTAACTGCTAACGAATCTCTTTTCCAAAATTCATAGCCCTTATTGTGTGCATTTACGGCATAAGAAGCAAGGCTTTTATCCATATCTGTCTTCAATATTTTTTTAAACTCGTGAGCAGTATATTTTAAGAAAGATCCCTGGGATGTTTCCTTGCCATTCATCTTATTTATTCTCCATATTAAATGAATATGATTAGGCATAATTACAAAACCAAAAACATCTATTTTTCCCGAATCACTTAAATAAGTTAGTGAATTAATAATAACATTCTTATAATTATCTTTTAATAATAAATGCTGCCAATTATTTATTGTCGCTGTCCAGAAAAATATTTCTCCCATCTCGATGTAACTCTTTCGCTTTTTAGCTGATAGGTCTGTATTCACCAGGTTTGTATTAATGGTCTATAAAATTAATTACTAATTTTTATCGCCCGGAAGATTTCGGTTCGTGCGGACACGAACCGCGGAGCAGAGTCTTTAATTTGTCTTGTCCTAAAATAGGTTTACACAAATTAAGTGTAAAATGTATAATTCAAATGAGTTTGTAAGACGGACTTTTT
>NZ_VYQF01000013.1 GCF_008710285.1 Ginsengibacter hankyongi
CACCAGATCTTTTCAAATTGCAACTTTTGTTATGCGCCTCGCAATGACGTAAACAAGGGGCTTCAAGTCCTTAAATGGGCAGATTAACATTTGCAACGTCATTGCTGTAGAAGACCGTGGATACCAATCGTTTGGAGAATTCTAATAGCGACGCGGCAATCTCCTAATTAGAACAGTTTTGCTTTCTTATTGTTAGAACGGGTATCATACCACTACGAATAAAAAGTATGAATATAAAACAAGGCGGCTGTGTCTACATCATTACGAATAAAAACAATACAGTTCTCTATACAGGCGTGACATCTGATCTTCGAGGAAGAATATGGGAACATAAGTCTAAATTTTTTCCGAACAGTTTTTCTGCCAAATACAACTGTGAAAAAATAGTTTGGTACGAGGTCTTCCCAACGATCGGTGAAGCGATAGAACGGGAAAAACAAATTAAAGCTGGTAGCAGGAAAAAGAAGCTGGAACTGATAAAGATTATGAATCCCGATTGGAAAGATCTGTGGGATGAAATTCAGGAGATATAAACTGTGAGTTTTCCTGCATAGCTATTGTCGTAAGTGCGATATTCATTATGAGGGGCTTAAACTTTTACCAATCAGTGCAACGCCTTTGCGAGGAGCCAGGCAAATGCCTATCGGTGTAACGTCATTGCGAGGAGCTAAGTGGATGCCAATCGCTAAGAGAATTCAAATGGCGACGCGGCAATCTCATGACTAAACAGTCTGTGTATAATGAGCAGATTGCCACGGCGCATCAGATCTTTGAAGAATGCAATCTTATTATGCGCCTCGCAATGACGTAAACAAAGGGCTTTAAGTTCTTAAATGAGCAGATTGCCACGGCGCATCAGATCTTTGAAGAATGCAATCTTATTATGCGCCTCGCAATGACGTAAACAAAGGGCTTTAAGTTCTTAAATGAGCAGATTGCCACGGCGCATCAGATCTTTGAAGAATGCAATCTTATTATGCGCCTCGCAATGACGTAAACAAAGGGCTTTAAGTTCTTAAATGAGCAGATTACCATTTGCAACGTCATTACTGTAGAAGCCCCGTGGATACCTATTGCTGTAACGTCATTGCGAGGAGCTAGGTGAACGTCAATCGTGTAGGGGATTTTAATAGCGACGCGGCAATCTAATAATTAGAACGGGGATTGTCTTCTTAAGGAACAGATTACCATTTGCTACGTCATTGCGAGGAGCTAAGTGGATGTCAATCGTGTTGGGAATTTTAATAGCGACGCGGCAATCTCATAATTAGAACAGGCATTATCTTCTTAAGGAGCAGATTGCCACGGCGCACCAGATTTTTTCAAATTGCAACTTTTGTTATGCGTCTCGCAATGACGTAAGCGAGGGGCTTCATGTATCTTAAATTTAATTTGCCGGGTATACAAAGCTTGCCCGCACCCATTAATAAATTGTTTGCACAAGTGAAGAGAGTTGTCGTAGCCATTTATATTGACCCTGATTTTTTTCCGCCAACTATAAATGCCATATTGAATCTTGCAGAACATTCGGAGGAAGTAGTGGTTATCAGCAGGAACAATTCTTTAGGCAATTATCCTTACCCTTCCAACGTGCGTTTAAAAAAAACAGGGAAGCAGGTGTCCGTGAGGGATTCGGAAAAACAACCTGCCTGGCTAAAGCTGCTTTATTTTTTTCAATTTACTGTATCGCTACTGCGGGAGGCAAAACATACAAATACCAGCCTCGTGTTATTGTATGATCCTTTTGCGCTCTTCTCATTTTTTATGATTCGGGGGATCCGCCGTAAACGAAAAGTTTGGTACCACAATCATGACATGCCGGATAAGTACATGCAGCGAAAATATTCCCTCGGCTACATGGCGTCAAAATATGAAGCAAAAGCCATGAAGCATATTGATTTCTTTTCACTGCCGTCCAAAGAAAGGTTGCAATATTACAAAGCGGTAGACGCAGCTATTCCTGTTTTTGTCCTGCCTAATTATCCATCATTAAAAGTGTATAACCAGCCCGTTAAAAACACGACCGAAAACAGTAAGATAAAGATCATTTACCAGGGGTTTATCGGGAAAGGCCATGCACTGGAAGAATGTATTGAATTGCTGCAGGAAAAAATACAGGGTTATGAATTGAACTTAGTTTTAAAGGGATCGGTAACACCAGGATATAAGTTGGCTTTAAATACTTTAGCCGAAAAATACAACGTAGCAAATAAGTTAATTTGGAAAGACATCGGTCCTTATTATGAACTTCCTGCGTTAACTGCGTCGTGTGACATTGGTATAGGGATTAATATGAATAACGATATCGTCAGCCAGGCGCAGGGCACTGCCTCTAATAAGATCTATGAATATGCGGCGAGCGGTTTACCGGTAATACTATACAACAGCAGTCAGTTTACGCAATACCTTGAAAAGTATGACTGGGCCTTTTTTACCGATGGCTCGGTAAAATCACTTAAAGAAAATATTGAGGCGATTGTGAAAGACGTGCCGTCGCTCCGTGAGTCTGCACAGCTCAACTTTAGGCAGTCGCTTAATTTTGAAAAATATTTTATGCCGGTATTAAATATTGTATCACGTTCTATCACATAGCCTTGAACCCAGGGCAGCGGAATTAATGAATTTCAGTCAAAAGATCAGGTTAAGATATAGAAGTTTCAAAATTCATTTGGAGGAATTAGGGGGATTTTGGAAAACCAGTAAATATTTTTTCGAAAAACATATCCTGCGCAAAAAGCAATTAAGATTAACAGTTAAAGGGAACGATGTACCCATCTACCTCAGAAACTTTACATCCGATATCGATATTTTCGCCCAGATTTTTATTAATAAGGAGTATGAGAACGGCATTAAAACTTTACCCGTTCCGAAGATTATATTGGATTGTGGAGCAAACATTGGGTTGGCCGCCTTATACTTTAATTATCGATATCCGTATACCTTGATTTATTGTTTTGAACCTGAACATTCAAATTATAAACTATTACGACAAAATGTTGGCGCTTATAGTAATATTAAAACCTATGAACATGCTATATGGACTGATACAGAAAAGCTGTACCTGAATTTAAATAATCCTAACGATTCGTTTACTGTTAGCGACAAAAATAATGATGATGTTGTCCGTATAAATGCAGTTTCTCTGAATGATTTCCTCTTAGAAAATCAAATCGATAAAATCGATTTACTAAAACTAGATATCGAAGGTGCAGAATTGCCGTTGTTTAGTAAAAATCTGGATTGGATTCATAAGGTTGATGTAATTATCGTTGAAATACATGAAAGAATTAACCCGGGGTCAACACAGTATATCAATGATTTACTTACCCCTTACTTCGCTATATCTTATACAGGGGAATATGTAAAATATACCCGTAAAACGCTGAATTAATGCTTGCTTTTATAATTCCGTTCAAACCAAAAAGAAATTCCACGAATTGGGAACAAGACAGCAGCTACCTTCATAATACGATACAGTCAATTTTGCATCAAACTAATGACGATTATCATGTGTTTGTTATTACACATGATATGCCTGAAAGCCTTATTGACAGCCCTAAAGTTGATTATTTAAAACTGCCATTTGACTATTGCGATTTTGAAAAAATTGAAGATAGAAATGCAGCACTTAAAGATAGCGGTTATCTAAACGCCCGTGATGTTGAATATCTTTTTGACCAGGGGCGTAAACAAATGTATGGAGCACAGTTGGCGAAGGAAAGCGGTTATGAATATATAATGTGCCTTGATGCGGATGACCTGGTGTCAAAAAATTTGGTGGACTATGTAATCCGCCATAAAGAAGACAACCAGGTGGGATGGTACGTAAACAAGGGGTATTATTTTATAGCAATTGAAAACATATATGTAAGACAACCCTACGCTATGAATATGATCAGTGGTTCTACTCACATTATTCATCGTAATATGCTGCCTCAAACTGATATGGCGGCATTATCGTTGGGATCAAACAATTTTTTTTCCGGTCATGCCTCCTTACCTGCACGGATTAAAAAGGAATTCGGGAAAGAACTTCTGCCCTTGCCGTTTTACGCGATTATTTATACAATAACAAATTTAAACTGGTCGATAACCGTTGATAAATTAAGAGGTAAGTCTTTTTATGCTAAAGTAAAATTCCTGGTCAGAAGGGTTTTATTTGATAAGCCGATTGGGAAAAGGTTTTATTTAAACAGGGTATAGTATAATAACTTTTAATTCCATTAAAACAGCGCTATATTCAAATAGTCTGGGTTTAAAGGTTTAAATCTGTGATTGGTTTCTTGCCTATTACCACATAGTTTAATGTATTTCGCGGGTTATAATCCACTTTGTCCATCCAGGAAAAAAAAAGATTGATGAACCAGCAAAGACGACACTTCTTAAACAGGTAGCACGAGGAGCGAATGAAAAAAGATTTGCTATTGCTGTTGATAATAGCGTGTATGAGTGTTTGCCCGGTCATTGCCCACATTCCACCATTTGGATTTATCTCTTCAACCTTAAATCCTGCTTTTTCCAAAATATATTGAAATCCGAACCTGGTAAACCGGAAAAAATCATGTGGTTCCTCGTGCAAATGCCAATACATCGGTCCCGATAAAATGAAGTACCCACCGGGTTTTATTAACCTGAATGATTCGTTTATCAATCCCTGGTGATCTTCCATATGTTCAATTGTCTGGGTAGAAAATACCGTATCGAAAGAATTGGATGCTAAAGGGATGCTATTACCCTGGCATAAAATATCCACCTTTCTCGAATTTGACTGCACGATATCACAGCCGATATAATCTGTGATTTTTTGACCAAATAATTTTTCATAAGGTTTATTTCCACACCCGATATCTAATACTTTTCCGGTAGCATATTTATTGATAGCTAAGGCAAGCTCTTTATAAAACGACTTATAATGCAGGTAGTAAAAATTAAATTTTGTCAGCTTCAAGTTTTCAAGCCTTCGAAGATTCTCAGTTCGCATAATATTGTTATTGACTAGAAAGTAAAACGATTAAAAGATCGCCATACAAATATAGGATTGGCGCCCTTATTCTTTTGTCATAATTCCCCGGGCCGACTTTGCAGGTTGTATGGAGACAATTTTCTATTATTGATAGAGCATATCATGTTGAAAAGAAGTTAAAAAGCGTGTTTTATTTCAGGGAAAACTATGAGGAAAACCATTAAACAAATGGGTTACCGGTTATTGATGAGTAATAAACTGAGCCAGTCTGTTGCGGTAAAAGTATCCAACATAGCTTTTCCGGGCTCGGCCGCTTATTGGGAGAACCGCTACCGGAAAAATGGTAATTCGGGCGTTGGTTCTTATGGCAAAAGTGCCGCCTATAAAGCGTCAGTTATTAATAAATTTGCTGCTGAAAATAATATTCGGAAAGTTATTGAGTTGGGATGCGGTGATGGAAACCAGCTGAAGCAATTTGAATTTCCCTTATACCTTGGTTTAGATGTGTCCGCAACTGCCATAGAGAAATGCGTTGCTATTTTTAAACAGGATAATTCAAAGCGCTTTTATATTTACAACGAGACAACTTTTGCAGCCAATCCGGAGTTATTTACTGCAGACCTTGTTTTATCGCTCGACGTGATCTATCATTTGCTGGAAGATGAGGTGTATGAAAATTATATGCAAAAGCTGTTTTCATCTTCTTCCCGCTTTGTTATAATTTATGCGTGGGATGTTGACGGGAAACAGAAATACCATGTAAGGCACAGGAAATTTTCAGAATGGATTGCCCTTTATAAGAAAGACTGGCACCTGGTAAAAAGAATTACAAACAATACGGCGCTGACCTGTGATTTTTTTATTTATGAAAAAGTGGATAGCTTGTAGCAGCATTTGACACACTAACCCGGGTCACAAATATGGATACATTATTCAGGGTAAAATTTAACTGGGGTCTTTATATTCTTATATTGATCTTTATTAGGACGGTATGGATTGATTTGAGCTGGTTGAGTTTTATTGCCCTTGCCATAACCCTCCACCAGTTCTTATTGCTGTTTTATTCTGTAGGAGCCGTTATCCCGATAAGGTACCTCGCAGGGGCTTTTATGTGTCTGCAAATGTTGCTGGGGCCCACGCTGGCTTTTAATGGCCTCGATGCCTATCAAAAGAACCCGGTTTACAAAATGAAAATTCCGGAAGCAGAATATTTTGCTTACGTGATCCCTGCGATGATTTGTTTTATTGCCGGCCTGCATATTACGGCCGGGAAATTAAAAGGGGAAGTGATCAATCAACGGGAAGTGGCCAGGTTTATTGATAATTCCGGCAATCTTCCTTATATATTTATTGCGGTTGGCTTCTTATCCTCTTTCGTAGCAGGGTTTTTCGGTGCAGCATTTGCCTTTGTTTTTTACCTGCTGGGTGGGTTTAAATTTATTGGGGCTTTTATGGTAATAATGGGAACCCGGCAATTAAAAACTTGGGTACTGGTGTTGGTGTTTGGATCCATTATAGCCAGCACGTTGCAGCACGCCATGTTTCATGATTTAATTACCTGGTTAATAATGTTGGGCGCAGTTTTGGCGATTAAATACAAACCTTCGGTTCTACTCAAAACAATCTGTGCAGCCGGGTTCATCCTCATGGCAGTGGTCATCCAGCAGGTGAAGGGAGATTACCGCAGGATTGCCTGGGGCGGTGGTACCGGGGGGCAGACCGGGGGCATCGAATCTTTTCAAAACGCCATAGAAGCGAAAGAAGGAAATAATTCTTTATTTAGTTCCAGGAGCCTTGCGACCAGCAACATCCGAATTAACCAGGGTTTTATTGTTACCAATATTATGAATTATGTTCCTGCTCAAATACCCTATGCCAATGGGGAAGAGTTAGGTCTGATCCTCCAATCGGCTTTTTTACCAAGGATCATCGCGCCGAACAAATTAAATGCCGGTGACCAGGCCTTATTTACTAAATATTCAGGAATCCACCTAATGCCGGGAACTTCTATGGCGTTAGGTCCACTTGGAGATGGCTATGTGAATTTTGGGGTAACAGGCGGTTGTATCTTTATGTTTTTCCTAGGACTTTTATTTAGCGAAGTGCTTAACGGCTTCTACCGCTATAGCAAGTATTATCCCTTTTTGTTGTTGTTTGTTCCGCTGGTCTTTTATTACCCTATACGTCCCGATTGCGAGTTGCAAACTTCACTAGGGCATCTGGTAAAATCGTGCTTCCTTATCTATATGCTGATTTTATTTTGGAAGAAGGACCTGAGTAAAGTAATGAAGAAGAGAACGAATAAATTATCCGGAGCTCCGGCAATTCCTGCAACCGGCAGTGTGCCGTAGCGATAAAAGTGAAACCTTACAATAGTACAGTATAAGAAATCCGTGCCAACCAATGAAAGCATTACTTACCCCAATATCCATTTTAATTTGCATGCAGGCCGCAGCGGTCAACGTTGACAGGGATACCACCATCTCGGGCACGTGGGACCTGCATGGACAGATCTTACATATTTCCGCTAAGATCAGCGGTAAAGGCACCATCAGGAACGCGTTGATTGAAGCGAATCCTTTTATTCAAATATTCGACACAACGGTTTCATTATCAGGTTGCAGGGCCCGGGAATTTTCGGCCATGTGGTATGGTGCATCATCTAATAATAAGGACAATTCTTCCGCACTTCAGCAATCCATCAATACCTGCATCAACAGCATGCCGCTGTACATTCCGCGGGGAACCTATAATTATTCGCAGTCGCTACAAATATTTGTGTTGTATAAAGGCCAATATGTGGGAGCAGCCATCCACCTGTATGGTGACGGAGGTATCTGGGACGAAGGAACGGTGCTGCATTATACCGGTAATGATTTTGCCCTCGGCGGCCAATACCTCAAAGGCGCTGAAATAGACCATTTAACACTCAAAGGTAATTTTCATTCCCCCGCCATAGCTGGGCCTGCCTATTATGCTATTCCCTTTTCGGCTTATAATGACCCAAAGGTGGGCAGGAACCTCGCCGGGATAGTAATTGACTACGATGGGAGTAAGAATACCGGTGGCTCTACCGCCGTGCAGTTGCACGATCTGAACGTAGGAAATTTTGCCATCGATTATGAAATCTCGCCAAACGGGGTAACGTATAATGCAGATATTATTGTAATGGAAAACATCCGGTGCGGCGATGCGAGGCTCGGCATTTCCTGCGGGCAGGCGCAGGAAAAAGGCAACGTGATCCGGGGACTGTATAGCTGGGGCCGCATTCACACCATCTTTGCCACCAATATCTATGGCAAGCACCAGGCGGGCAACTACACCATCGACGGTGGGAACATCGCCGGGCTACCCATCCGGCTAATTTATAATCCTGAGTCAGGATGGTTTCCCACCCATATCTACAACCTGTTCTGTGAATCATTGGGCACCATTGGAACCATTACCGCAGGGGATACCAAAAACAATATCCCCACTACCATCAATAATTGTGTCTTTGATTTTGCCTACAGTTCCCAGGCGGGGCGGCAAACGTTATTTACATCCAATAGTACTTTTATAAAATTCAATAATTGTTCCTTCCGGTATTATGGGAGGTATGATGATACCCTGCATTTTTCGGGTATTGCCACTTATGACAATTGCAATTTCAGCGGGCCGGTGCAAGGTAACGCCGGGAGTGTCTATATAAAATATCCTGTTACTTCACATTAATTTAAAAAGCGTAAAAAGCAAAATCAAACACAAAATACATCCCGGACCTGGTATGACCTAATCCGTGTTCATCCGTGTAATCCGTGGCCTTCTTCCTAAGTCGGGGCCATCGGTATAATTCATGACTTAAACCATTTAAATTTGACCAAAGTCTTTATCACGATCCCCTGGTTCCTTCCGGCCTTCCGCGCAGGGGGGCCAATACAATCTATCGCCAACCTGGTAAATGAATTCAGGGAGGATATTGAATATTATATCTTTTGCGGCGATACCGATTTAACCGGCGGCGCCCTGGAAAATATCACAACAGGGGAGTGGCTGCCCTTTAATGAACACACACAAGTTTGGTACGCCGACCATGAAAAGATAAGTGATAGCCTTGTTAAACAGGTGGAAACCATAAAGCCGGATGTGTTGTACATCATCGGTATATTTTCCTGGCATTTTAATATAGTACCCATTATATTCTGTAAGGTTCCAAAGAAAATTCTTTCGGTAAGAGGCATGCTGCACCCCGGCGCTTTGTCTCAAAAAAAATGGAAGAAAAAGATATACCTGCAGCTGTTCAGGCTATTCGAATACCACTACAAAGTGCAATTGCATGCGACCGATACGGCAGAAGAAAATTATATCCGGGCACAGTTTGGATATCCTGCAGTGGTAAATATTGCGGGCAACTTCCCTAATAATATCGGGGCGCTGCCTGTTGCAAAAAAAGACCCCGGAGTGCTTACGCTGATCAGCATTGCCCTCCTCGGCCCGATAAAGAATATCCTGCTGGTGTTGCAGGCATTGGAGAAAATGGATGCAGGCATACGATATCATATTTACGGGCCTGTAATCGATATAGCCTATTGGGAAGAATGCAGGCAAAAAATCAGTATGTTGCCTTCGAATATCAGCGTAGTGGTTCATAAGGAAATTGAGCCTTCCGGCGTGAAAGAGGCGCTGCAGGATGCCCATGTTTTTATCTTGCCGAGCAAGAGTGAAAATTTTGGCCATGCCATCTACGAGGCGTTGTCTGCGGGGCGGCCGGTAATTACCAGTAATTTCACCCCCTGGAATCAATTACAGGAAGCCCGGGCCGGCAGGAATGTGGGCGTTGAAGATCTAACTGAATTAAAAGAAGCGATCCGGTCTTTTGCCGCCATGGATGAAGCCACATTCGTGCAATGGCAGCAGGGCGCAATGGATTACGCTGTCGCTGCAATAGATATAGAAAAGATAAGGGCACAGTACAGGGAGATGTTTTTGTCTTCCCCCTCTCCACTGGGAGAGGGCAGGGGTGAGGCTTTTGAGAGATTAAACAATAAACCAATAAACCAATAAACCATTAAACCCCTCAACCCATTCATCATCTACCTCCTCAAGTTCGCAGGAGTCTTCTGCACCTGCTATTTTGGTACGCTTGCCATAATTGGTCTTGCTGCACCGGGCGGATTGTACAGCCCTTTTGTGGAAAAATATTTGGATTATGTGAGCTGGCTAAAAAATTCCCTGATTAATGCAACAGCCGGTATTCTTTCTATATTTAATATTCAAACATTGAGGGAGCCGGGATTTGTATTGAGGATCAAAGGGGGAAGGGGAGTGCTGATTGCGATGAACTGCGTGGGCTACGGCGTTTATAGCTTCTGGATTGCTTTTGTAGCCGCCAATACCGCCACCTTTTGGAAAAAGGCCCGGTGGATGCTTGCCGGGTTATTAATACTTTGGTTCATCAACGTAATCCGCATTACCTTACTTTTACTGGCCATTAATAAGGGATGGCCCATGCCGTTAGGGATAGACCACCATACCTGGTTTACCATTGCTGCTTATGGAATGATATTCATTTTAATTTGGTTATACGACAGAAAATCAGGGAATAAAATTTTGAACAACGAAAAAAAAGGCCGTAATTTACATGACTAATCTTGGTGAATACGATAATTCATGGTACAAGCCCGGACATCCCGTAAAAAGGTGGTTATGGTATCTCTTCAATATCCTTTTTTTTAAGACCTCTCTTTTTCCTCTGTATAAATTTAAAATTGTTTTATTAAGGCTCTTTGGTGCCAGGATCGGGCATAATGTTTTAATAAAGCCGGCGGTCAACATCAAATATCCGTGGTTTCTTGAAATAGGAAATAATGTGTGGATTGGTGAAGGAGTGAGAATTGATAACCTGGCAATGGTAACCCTGGGTGATAATGTTTGTTTATCGCAGTGGTGCCTGTTACTTACCGGCAACCACGATTATACAAAATCCACCTTTGACCTGATGGTAAAACCCATCATTTTGGAAGAGGGTGTTTGGATAGGAGCCGGGGCGGTTATTTGTGGCGGAGTAACGTGCGGCCATCATGCAGTGGTAACAGTGGGTTCTGTAGCAACGGGAGCATTAGAGCCGATGGGCATTTACCGGGGAAACCCTGCATTGAAAGTTAAAGAACGAGTGATACAATAAGGTAATACAATTTTAAACGGGTATATTGCGTTTGTGCTGTTTACCCGGTGGAATGTTGATATTAAAATGATTGTAACAATAAAAATATTTATTTACCAGCTAAACAGCTAATCTGCCCGTGAGAGTATCCATTATAACTGTAACATACAATTCTGAAAAGCACCTGGAAGATTGCATTGCCTCGGTGAGGAAGCAAACTTATGGCAATATAGAGCACATTATAGTGGATGGAAAATCTACTGACCGCACGCTGAAAATTATTCAAAAAAATGCCGGCTCAATCGCCCGTTGGATCTCCGAGCCGGACAGGGGGATGTATGACGCCATCAATAAAGGCATTGCCATGGCTAGCGGTGATATTATCGGGGTGCTCAACAGCGACGATATGCTGGCTTCGGCGGATGTGATTATGGATATTGTAGCCTGCTTTGATGAAAAACAGGTGGATTCTGTTTACGGAGACCTGGTATATGTAAACGCTGCCAACCCGAAGCTGGTGATGCGTTATTGGAAAGGGTTGCCCTATAAACGCTCCCGGTTTAATTATGGCTGGATGCCAGCGCATCCTACCTTTTATATCCGCCGCGGACTGATCGAACAGTTTGGCGGTTATGAAAATCACTATTTTACGGCAGCCGATTACGAGTTTATGGCAAGGTACTTGTACCATCATAAAATAAGTTCTTTTTACCTGGATAAGATGATCGTGAAAATGAGGAACGGGGGAGCGAGCAATAACAGTATTTACGGGAGGCTAAGGGCCAATCGCCGCGATTATCTTGCTATGAAGAAGAACAATATACCGTTTGCATTAATGGTATCTATTTTAAAACCACTTATCAAAATACCTCAATATAAAAACGCCAGGGGCCAGGAAGCGGTTAGTGCGGATAGGCCCCACAAATTCTTCAGCTCAAAAGTGTTGGTTTTTCCAGCAGACGTGAAAGCTGAGGCCGACCGGTAATTCCAATCATGCTGAATTTTTTTAAAAAACATAATCCCGGGAATGAAAAGTATGACTTTACATGCCTGTTCCAGGATATTCATTCTCACTTATTACCGGGCATAGATGACGGCTCGCCTGATGTGGAAACCTCGGTTGCGCTGATCCGTGGCCTTGGAGAATTGGGTATCACCAGATTTATTTGTACACCACACGTAATCGGTGACATGTTTCGTAATACACCCGAAACGGTGAATGCCGCCCTCGCCGTGTTAAGACAAGCCTGCGAAGAGAACCACCTCGACGTACAATTGAATGCCGCGGCGGAATACATGCTGGATGATTATTTTATGGAATTGCTGCGGATGAAGGCTCCCTTGCTTACGCTCAAAAAAAATTACCTGCTCACGGAACTCTCTTATGCCACCTCACCGGCGAACCTGGAGACGATGGCTTTTGAATTGAATATAGCGGGGTACCAGCCTTTAATGGCGCACCCCGAGCGGTACCACTATTACCATAAGAACTACGGCGCATACCACCGGATGAAAGAACTCGGATTCCTCTTGCAGGTAAACCTGCTGTCGATAGCCGGTTACTACGGGAAGGCCGCCGCAAAAGCAGCGAAATATATAGTAGAAAATAACCTTGCCGACTTTGTAGGTACCGATCTTCACCATTTTAATCATTTAAAGGCGCTTACTGATCCCCGCAACCGGGAATTGTTTCACCAGGTGCTGGGAAACAAGATATACAACAGCTTTGAAGTAATTGAGAATTGAGAATGGACAATGGAAAACGTGAAATATCTTTGCGGGTGTTAATTCAGTTAAAAAAGTTAACGAGTTAACGAGTTAATAAGTTAATAAGGCGACCAATGAACCCATTAACCAGTTAACTAGTTAACGAGTTAACAAATCAACCAATAAACCACTCAAACGATAATGTCCCCGCTCGCTTCCCTCAATAAATATTTCTGGAAATACAAATGGCATTTTTTACTGGGAATGATCTTTATTATTTTGTCCAATTATTTCAGGATACTTACGCCGCAGGTGACCAAGTATGTGTTGAATACCGTGGAGGTGAGCCTGCAGAAAAAAAGCATTGCCGCGGATTCGCATATAAAAACCCATTATGATCCGTTAGTCAGAATATTTATCAACCAGTTTACTAAAAGAGACAGCACCTTTAAAACCAGGATCCTGTATTGCGGAATTATGTTGCTGGTGCTGGCGCTCATCAGCGGGTTTTTTATGTTCCTTATGCGGCAGACCATTATAGTAATGAGCAGGCATATCGAATATGCGCAGAAGAACGAGATCTTTAATCATTACCAGCAGCTGGATACGAATTTCTACAAAACGCATAATACGGGCGACCTCATGAATCGTATATCCGAAGACGTTAGCAGGGTGCGGATGTACACGGGCCCTGCCCTTATGTATTTGATTAACCTGGCTGCCACCATTGGCTTTTCCGTTACCTACATGTATAATGAAAATAAAGAGCTGACGTTTTATGTGCTGTCGCCGTTACCTATACTGGCCGTTACCATTTATTATGTAAATACTATTATCAACCGCAAGAGCGATAAGATACAATCTTTACTGAGCGACCTTACTACCAATGCACAGGAATCTTATTCAGGCATAAGGGTGATCAAATCGTTTGTACAGGAGAAGGCCATGCTGGGCTTTTTTGAAAAGAACAGTGAACTCTACCGCCGCAACGCGATATCACTCGCCAAAACAGAAGCCATCTATTTTCCTTCGATGGGTTTAATTATCGGCATCAGTACATTGCTTACTATATTAACCGGCGGGTTGTATGTGATCAATGGCAGCATTAACATTGGTGTTATCGGCGAATTTATCATGTATATTCTCATGCTTACTTTCCCGGTTATGGCGATAGGATGGACGGCGAGTATGATACAAAGAGCGGCGACCTCACAGCGACGCATAAACGAATTTTTACACACAACCCCAACAGTTGCCAATGCACCGGCTCCCGTTACAACCACACTGAAGGGGAACATTACTTTTGACAAGGTTGATTTCGTGTATCCCCACACGGGCATACATGCTATAAAAAATTTCAGCCTGGTTATTAATAAGGGTGAAAAGGTGGCGATTATAGGAAAAACCGGGTCGGGCAAATCTACCATTGCGCAGTTGATGCTGCGGATGTATGATCCCCCAAAAGGAAACATTACGTATGATGGAATTGATATAAAGCAGCTGGACTTAACGAGCCTGCGGTCCCAGATAAGCTATGTGCCACAGGATGTATTTTTGTTCAGCGATACGGTGGAAAATAACATCGGGTTTGCCCTGGAAAAGACAACACCCGAACGCATTTATAAAGCGGCGGCCAATGCCGCGGTGGCACGGGAGATAGAAGGCTTTCCTCACAAGTATACTACCATGATAGGAGAAAGAGGGGTAACCTTAAGTGGTGGCCAGAAGCAACGGATCTCGATTGCCAGGGCTTTGCTGAAGGAGCATGAAATCGTTTTATTTGATGATTGCCTGAGTGCCGTAGATGCAAAAACGGAAAATGAAATTATTGGCAACCTGTATAATTACCTTCATTCAAAAACGGCAGTTATTATTACTCATCGCATTTTTTCGCTTTTTAATTTCGATAAAATAATTGTGTTGCAGGACGGGGCGATAGCCGAGGAAGGCACCCACCGCGAGTTGCTGGAAAGGGCAGGCCTCTACGCTGAAATGTATTACAACCAGCAGCAACAGGAAAAGAATGCGGTGTTATAAACCAGGTATATGATTTTTATTAAATTCGGTCTGTCGGTGTAAATCCGGCCATATATTTTGCCAATTGAAAAACAATTTTATCTTTGCTTCCTAGCAAAATCAATTCATCCAACAACAAAAATTAAATAACAGTGCCGAACGAAAACAACGACAAGAAAGTAGAAAGTGTTTACAGTCAAAGAATCAGGGCCGGTAAAAGAAGGACTTATTTTTTTGATATCAGGGAAACAAGGGGCAACGATTATTATTTAACTATTACAGAAAGCAGGAAAAGATTTAACGAAGATGGATATGACAGGCATAAGATTTTCCTGTATAAGGAAGATTTTAATAAATTTTTGAAGGGGATGACCGAAGCAATTGATTTTGTTAAGACCGACCTGATGCCCGATTTTGATTTTGATGCTTTCAGTCACGAAAACCACGAAGGTTATGAAGGCAATTTTTCTGAAGGAACCAAACCCGAAGAAAATAAACAACCGGCCGCTGAAAACAAGCCGGACAATATTCCTGCAGATATTCCTGCAACTCCTGCGACAGAACCACAGTCACAGCAAGCTTCTTCACCGTCCTCCCAAACTAACGAGGAAGTAGACAAGTGGTGATAGAGAAATATTGTATGGTTCCGGGCTTTTTTAAATTTCCTTATTCTTTATTCAGAAGATGATGGTGTTGCCATTGCTGTAAGGAGCAGGCTGTTAAAAGCGGGGTGGCTTTTAATGGGCATTAGTAACCCCCTTTGAAGATGACCATGCAGAAGTCATTTGACCTTTACAATCAAAGGGAAGGCCTATACATGATCTATGTCAAATTATAGTTTACTTTCTGTAATAGAAGATTATCTTGCTAAAATCTTCGGCGTTAAACGGGTCAAAGGAGTATGACCGTATTCTGCAATAATATTTTCAAATTCCAGTGCTTTTTTCTTATCATCTGAATAAGGATTGAAGACATTAATAGTGTTTTCGTATATACTTGATGGAGAATACCATATAATACCTTTTACTTCTTTATAAATTTCTGGATAATTAGTGAAAAGGAATGATTCAAATTTTTCAATATTGTCTATCATCTTCAATTTTTTTTAGCTCATCAAGATAACTCATCAAGATTAATCTAACCAAGTCTTTCGATGAAAAACAGAAGCGCAGGCTTTTTCATTATCCTTTTTCAAAGGTTAGCTGTGTAGCGCCTATTTAACATAATATAAATTATAAGCAAAAAAACCATATATGAAATGAAAATGAGATCGGTTGGCTAAAGGTCATATAACGGTAAAGTATTGTAAATATTACGCTTTTAATAGGTAAAGAACTTTCTTCTTGTCATACATTCGCACACTTAAAATCCTATCATTTTAAAAAATAAAAAATGGCTAAAATTCTGGATTACGTTGTAATCACAAGTTCCAAGGGAGTTGAAAATCTTGAGTCTCTTATTAAAGATAATATCCGGTTAGGCTGGCAGCCATTTGGTGGTGTTGCAATTCAAAATGCAATTCCAGATGCGTCAGATCCATCGGCGGTGAAACCCGCAACATTTGCCCAGGCAATGGTTTTATACGATAATTATTAAGCGGTTAACGGGCTGCCTGTTGTAGCGAAAGTTTCTACAAACGCATTGATGGTTGCATCGAATTTATCCTGTTCGCCAAACAGGAATTTATGGCGCATGGGCAATACATAGACCGGAAGATCCTTTAATTCATTTTCGTATTTCGCAAGCCTTACACCATCTTTTTCGGTGGTGAGCATTATTTTATTGGCAGATTCAATTTTTGAAAACTGCTTTTTTATTTCTGCAAGATCATCTACCGTAAATATATGGTGGTCGCGGAATACAATCATTTCATAGGTATCAGTATAATTGGTAAGTGTTTCTTTCAAGGGCCTGGGATTAGCAATACCGCACACCAATAACACATGGCAATCCGGTGCAATGAACCTGTTCTCTTTAGTAAAAAGATGGTACGGGCTTGCATATTCTATTTTAGTAAAGAATACCTGTTGCCCGGGTAAGGGATGTATTTCTTCAATAATGCTTTGCCTTTCCTCTTCATTCAAGTGCGATTTGCATTTGGTTACTACAATTACATGGGCTCTTTTAGCGCTGCTCTTTACGTCTCTTAAATTGCCGGCCGGTAAAATAAAATCTCTTGTATAAAGGTCCCCGTATTCGGTAAGTAAAATATTTAGCCCCGCCCGTACCTCCCTGTGTTGGAAAGCATCATCAAGAATAATAACTTCCGTGGCCGGCTTCGCATGCAGCAATTGGGGAATACCTACTACTCTTTCTTCGGCTACGGCTACCGTTATACCGGGGAATTTCTTGTGAAGCTGCATGGGTTCATCACCAATGTCTACCGCTGTAGTAGTATCATCGGCAATAGCAAAGCCTTTTGTTTTTCGTTTATAGCCCCGGCTTAAGGTTGCTACATTATATTTATTTGTCAGTAACCTTATGAGATATTCTGCCATCGGCGTTTTGCCGGTGCCGCCCACCGCAAGGTTTCCGACACAAATTAAGGGGAAATTAAAAGTTGCAGAACGCAGGATGTTTTTATCAAATAGTTTATTCCGAAACCAGATAACAAAGCCCCACAGAATTGAAAAAGGAAATAATATATACCGGAAGCTTTTAAGCATGGGCGATAAAATTATAAAATAACTTCCTACTATAAGTTTTTATAATTTAAAGTCTCCACTTCGATGCTTCGACAAGCTCAGCATGACAACTCTTTTAAATTTGCAAAGTTGGACAAAGATTAAGCTCATATTTGAAGCGTTCGTTAAAGATCGCAGAGAAATTCAAAAATATTAAACACCATCCTGTTCCTGTCCCTCCTTACAAAGTTTCTGTCACCCTGGGCCTGTCGAATGGCAACTTGCAGATTGGCTTTTATGTTATTATAAAATAACTTCCTACTATAGTTTTACAATTTAAACTCTTTACTTCAATGCTTCGACAAGCTCAGCATGGCAAATTCGTTAGAGTGCGCAGGAGAACGTAAAAAATATTAAGCATGTCGCTCATTACAAAGTTTCTGTCACGTTGAGCACGACAAGCTGAGTACGACAAGCTCGGCATGATAAACTTTTTAAAGTTCGCAGAGAACTTAAGAAAAATCATACACCCGCTCCGGCGTTACGCAATAATTTAAAGAGATATCAAATGGATTCGTGTCGTCTATTGCGTCCACAGGTTCAAAAAAGCTCAACCCTATTTTAATAATATCTTCCCGGCATTGCGATAAAAATTTATCGTAATAACCTTTACCATAGCCAACCCTGTAACCCTCCTGGTCAAAGGCGAGTAAAGGCACCAGCACCAAATCAATTTCATCCGGCTCGGTAATTTCGCCTGAAAATGGTTCTGCAATTCCAAATGCATTATGCACCAGTTCCACTTCTTCATCAAAACGCAAATGGTGCATATCGCCGGTGGCTATATTAATTTTTGGCACCAATATTTTTAGCCCGGGGTTTTTAAATTGCAGATACCTTGTAATGGCGGATGTATCCGCCTCTCCCAGTTTTTCAGAAGCGATATAGGTATGTATGCATGAAAGAAACGGTAGTTGAATTTGTTGAAAATTAATAAGGATAAGGTCATTAAATTTTTCAATGTCCTGCGGAGAAAGCTGGCTTCTTTTTTCTTTATAAATTTTTCTAATGGTGGCTTTCGTCATAACAATTTTTGAAGACTTTCTTTCATTTTCTCCGCTTCTGCTTTAATGGTTTCTTTGGTAATTTCATTTAAATGCGGTACGGATGCAATCAGCGGGTATCCGCTCCAGTTAGCAATTTCGTTTTCGTAATTTAAATATTGTTCATTAAATATCCATCCTGCCACGTCTATCTTTTCTTTTTTTAAAACCGCAGCTGTAAGTAAAGAATGATTAATACTTCCTAATTCATTTTTACTTACAATGATAACTTTTGCTTTTAATTTTTTTAGCAGGTCACGGATGAATTCTCTTTTATTTAATGGTACCATCAGTCCTCCTGCTCCTTCAATAATTAATGTATTTTTTGTTTTGGGCAAATGACGAACGATATCTTTTAAAACAATTTTTACATCCTCTGCCTTTGCCGCAAGATGCGGCGACGCAGGCATTTTAAGTTTATAAATTTCAGGGTGGATTTTTGTTGTATTATTTGATATCATTTGTTCAATCCATAATGAATCAGTTCCTCCTGCAAAGCCTGCCTGAACCGGCTTCCAGTAGTCTGCCTGTAAAGCTTCCGTAACAATAGCCGCTACCAGTGTTTTGCCAACATCTGTGCCTGTTCCTGTTATAAATATGGGTTTCATTTATGAGTTTATAAATATTGAAAATATAGTTGTTCCGTAATTTCTTGATGATTTGAACATGGGATATTTTTCGTAATTATTGGCGGGTGTATGTTCGAGAATAAACCATCCGTTAGGTTTAAGTAACTTCTTTTCCCTGATAATTACCGGCAGGTCATCAATGTTTTTTAATGCATATGGCGGCCCTGCAAAAATAAGATCATAAGTATCTGTAGTGGTTTCTAAAAACCGGAATACATCCATTTTTATAACACGGCAATTTTCAATTGCCAAACCAGCAATGGATTGTTGAATAAACGCATGCATTTTAGGGTCCTTCTCTATAATAGTGAGATCAGTAGCTCCTCTTGAAGCAAGCTCATAACTGATGCTGCCGGTTCCGCCAAAAATATCCAGGGTTTTTATGCCTTCTATAGACATATTATTTTCTATGATGTTGAACAATCCTTCTTTGGCAACATCTGTTGTGGGCCGCGTATGCGGCATCTTAGAAGGTGGATTTATTTTTCGGCCTCCATATTTTCCTGTAATTATTCGCATGAATCAATTGCAAAAATATGGCTAAAATAATGAGCAGGCTGTTGGGTAATCTCTTCGGCATAATTGCTACCGGCAGGTAGCGAAGCAAAGTCAACCGTTTCAAAATATTTATAAATTTCTTTGTATAATGCCGAGTCTTTATCAATAAGGCCGGTCACTTCAACCGGAATATTTTCAACATTAAATTGCTTACAGGTATTTAATAAAATATAAGATACGTCTTCCGCAGCCTGGTAACAGAAGCTGTTTACCAATTCCGTTTGCCCTTGTTTGTCGAGCTTTACTACAATTCGCTGCGGGTAAAATATAACGCTTAACTTATCTTCGTTCAACCGGGGCTGCTTCAATAAAACCGAATATTGATGCATGTTTACGGCGCCGGGAAAAGTTGATTGGAATGCATGATGCACCGGTGCAGCTACCCGGTATGCATTATAAACGCCGCTTTCAGTAATTAAATCGGTAAGAATGGAAGTATGGATTTGGATATCCCCGTGAACCAGGTTGATAACATTTTCATTTTCCAGCGAGCTATACAAAGCAAAAGGTATCAACACACTTTCTGAATAAGAATATACCACGCATACTTTCTTAAAGTTTCCTGATAACATCGGTTGCGCCTTGATTGCTTCCTGCACCACATTACCATAATCGTTGCGGTCTGTTCCCTTTTCAAATTGATACACGGCCAGCCCAACATACTTGTTTTGTTCTTCATTTTTTATGGTATACGAAAAACTTTCATTGCTTATTTCACAAACAAGGATGCAATTTGCTGCGTCTACGCTTCCGGGTAATATTTCAAATAATGCTTTCATTGTTTTTTACTGCGCAATAATAGAATAATTTTTTGAGTCTTCTTTAGTGTAATTGAACCCGGTGATTTTCATTTGTAAAAAAAGACGAAAATTATTGAAATCAATAAATTAATATATAGGTTTACGAACTTTATGTCCGCTTCAATTGATACAAATTTACAGGTTTCGGTAACTAACCGGCAGATATTGCAAATTGCTTTGCCTATTTCTGCTTCGCTCATTATTCCCAATGTAAATTTTATTACCAATAATATCTTTTTAGGAGGGCTTGGTATTAAAGAACTCGGCAACGCGGGCATTACCGGCGTATATTATCTTGTGTTGATGGTGGGCGGCAATGGCCTTGGAAATGCCCTGCAGGCCATCATTTCAAGAAAGGGTGGAGAGGGAAAGCCGGAAGACATTCATAAGGTGTTTGCACAAGGTATTAGGATTACTTTATGGTTTGCCTTAGGCGGCATGTTGTTTACGTGGTTTGTTGCCCCGTTCATTTTACAATATTTTATTACGCCGGATAATTTTATACAGGAGATGGATTTTCTGCGGATAAGAGTATGGGGGTTGCCTTTCTTGTTTTTATTCCAGGCGGGTAATGCATTTTTGGTGGGCACGTTAAACAGTCGCTTTTTACTGGTAGGTACCATCGGCCAGGCAGTTATTAATATCTTTTTTGATTATACGCTTATTTATGGTGCATTTTCTTTTCCCCAACTGGGTTTCAATGGAGCTGCCTTCGCTTCCGTTATTGCAGAGATTTCAGGGATGATCATCGTCTACGTCGTCATCTTCAGGATGGGATTAAAAAAAGAATTTAATCTTTTTAAAAGTTTTAAATATGATAGAATTTATTCAAAGGCAGTATTGGAAATTTCTGCGCCGCTCGTATTACAATTTGTTTTAAGCACCGTTACATGGCTGGCATTTTTTATTTTGCTGGAGCAATATGGCGACAGGGCAAAAGCTGTGTCCAATGCTATGCGAACTATTTTTGGACTGATGGGTATTATGATCTGGGCGTTTGCCAGTACATCTAATACCATGGTGAGTAATCTTATCGGCCAGGGATTGGAAAATAAAGTTGTGAAAGCCGTTCAAAAGACGATGTTGTGGAGTGTAGGGACTACCCTGTGTATGCTCGCAGTGTTAAATATTTTTCCGTATCATTTTCTTGGATTGTTCCGGCAGGATGAATTGTTTGTTGCAGCAGCACTGCCGGTAATGCGTGTTGTGTCGATTGGGATGATTATGATGAGCATTGCGGCCATCTGGCTGAACGCAGTTACGGGAACCGGTAAAACAAAAATGAATCTTATAATAGAAATGGCGGCTATTGTATTTTATCTCGTGTACACGTTCACGATAGTAAAGAAATTCAGGCTCTCCCTGGCTGTTGTATGGAGCAATGAACTCGTTTACTGGGTGCTGATTTTTTTAATTTCTTTTTGGTTTATTAAAAAAGGGAATTGGCGAGTTCATGGGGAGGTGATTTGATCGTGAAGCGTGAATGGTGAAGCGTCAATGTGAATCGTGAAGCGTGAAGCGTGAATGATCAACTTTTCATTTGAGAATTAATAAGAGCAGTTAACATTTTAAAGCATCTTATCATTTGGATACCTAATTGCTCTAAATTAAAATTACCTAAATAGCTTAAATCGTTCGCAATATCAACTGCGGCATCTATTTCAATGATAGACCCCCTGGAAATTTCATAATATCTTTTTCTTTCAACTTCAGATTTCCTGGAGGAGCCTTCAGCAATATTTAAATGTACAGATAAAGCAGCCCTGCGAATTTGCGATATCATTCCAAATTTTTCATCCGCGGGAAGTTGTTTACTTAATTTATAGCATTCCAAAACGAACAATCTTGAAGCGGTGTATAAATCAAGCTTTTGATGATTTAAATTTAAAAACATTTTTTTTAACCTTTAAGTAAGATGAAATAAAGGTTATTAATAGAAAATAAAGATATTCACAATTCACGCTTCCCGCTTCACCATTCCCGTTTCCCCATTCACCATTGACGCTTCACCATTCACGATTCCCCATTGACAATTCACTATTGTTCATTAGCTTTGCCACCCAAAAAATAAGTAATGACTAATAGAACCTTCACGATGATTAAGCCTGATGCAACTGCGAAAGGTAATACAGGAGCCATTTTAAAAATGATCAATGAGGCAGGCTTTCGCATCGTTGCCATGAAAATGACACATCTTTCATCAGCAAAAGCCGGTGAATTTTATGCAGTACATAAAGAAAGACCCTTTTATGGAGAACTGGTTGAGTTTATGAGCCGCGGCCCTATAACGGCAGCCATACTCGAAAAAGAAAATGCGGTAGAAGAATTCAGGAAGTTAATTGGTGCTACCAACCCGGCCCAGGCTGCAGAAGGTACCATCAGGAAATTATATGCTGCGTCTATTGGCGAAAATGCTGTTCACGGAAGTGATAGCGATGAGAATGCACAAATTGAAGGTGATTTTTTCTTTAGCAAGCTGGAACAGTTTTAAGTAAATTATTTATTAACCAAAGGCTCTACGGTATATCCTTCTTTTTTTAAAAGAGCGATAAGCCCATTGTTGCCGCTGAGGTGCCCCGCTCCCACTGCTACAAATACGCTTTCGGTTTTCATAATTTCATTTAATTCTTTCACCCATTTTTTATTCCGGTCGTTGAGTAAAAGGTCTTCGTATTTTTCTGATCCGAACTCGCTGGTGCCTACCATAGATTGCATCGAATCCAATTCCTGGTTTTTGTACAACCGTATCATCTCATCAAATTCATTTTTATACACTGAAAAGCTGTCAATATTTTTCAGCAATTCTTTGGCCTGCCATTCATAAGGAATACTATCAAATACTGACGCCTGGAACAGTATTGTTTCCAGGCCTTTTATTTCTTTCTTATCTTCCTTAGCTATTTTTAATAACTCTTCTTCCACGCCCGCCGGAGATGGGCAGTTCATCATTTTAGGATAGATCAATGCCACTAAAAAATAGGGTTTTGCCTTTTGAAACATCATGAAGGGCGTGTTAAGGGTATCCGTAAAATATGCCTTTAGTTTTTGATACTCTTCCGGCGTATATAAATCCGATAATTTTTTTCCATCTTTCATGTTCATGTACAACATGCCGCCCAATAAAGTGGAAGGGTCATCCATATCAAGCTCCATATATATTTCATTACTTTCTTTAACCGCATCCTTTAGCTGCGTGCCGAAATGGATATCGTCCTTACACAATAAATGAAAAGTGCCGAACAGAAAAGATGGTTGCTTCAGCCCGTTGCCACTCACCTGCCACAGGAGCGTTTTATTATTGTTTTGTATGGAAAAAGAATGTTCCTGCTGGGCATGGCAACCTGCCATTCCAAAACATATTAACATAACCACAATAACAAATTTCATAAAACGTTATTTGCTGTAAAAATAAGCAATTCGGATTTTTATTTATTTTATCCTATATTTCATCTTTAAACCAACTAACTACTTATTATGAAACAACTGCTGATAGTTATTGTGTCATTAATAACTTCCCCCCTGCTGTTTGCACAAAAAGAATTACCCAAATTTGGCAATATCGATAAAGCTGATCTTTTGCTTAAAGAATGTGATTTCGATAAAGATGCCGCTGCGTATAAACTGATAGATTACGGCGACGTACGCTATGTAAGAGGAAAAGATCTTTTTAAGATAGAAACACAGCGAAGAATTCGTATAAAAATTTTAAAAGACAAAGGACTTGACCTTGCCAACATTAAAATAAAATTTTATAGTAAGCAGGGTTATGAAAATATATCCAATATTTCGGGAGTTACGTACAATATTGATAACTCAGGAAATGTAGTTACTACCAAACTTGATAAATCATCAATTTTTAAAAAGCCGGTAGATAAAAAATTTTCAGAAGTAGCTTTCACATTGCCCGATGTAAAAGTGGGAAGTGTTATTGAATATAAATATACAGATGATAAAGAATCCATCGAAAACCTTTCTGACTGGTATTTCCAAGATGATATTCCCACGAGATTGAGTATGTATAGAATTTTGGTGCCGTCTATTTTCAGGTTTGTTAATGAAGTTATGGCTTACCAAAAAGTAGAACAGTCCAGTGATAATGTAAACGAAAACATGGCTTTACCTAACGGAAGTATTTTTAACTATACTTCTGCTGAGCACACTTATATTGTACAAAACGTTCCTGCATTAACGGATGAGCCGTATATGGGTGCTGCAAAAGATTATTTACAGCGGGTTGTTTTCCAGTTGTCTCAAATAATTTATGCGGACGGCGAAGTAACAGAAGTTATGTCATCGTGGCCAAAGCTTACTAAAGATCTTCTCCAGGAAGAAGACTTCGGCCTGCAGCTGAAAAAAAATATTCCGCATACCGGAACGCTTGACGATAGTTTGAAGCTTTTAAAAACTGAACAGGAAAAAATTGTTTTCATTTATGATTATGTGCAGCGCAACATGAACTGGAATGGTTCCGAAAGTATCTATTCTTACGATGGCATACGTTCTGCATGGGATAAAAAATCGGGCAGCAACTGCGAAATTAATTTTGTTTTAATTGATCTTTTAAGAGATGCCGGCCTCAAGGCATACCCGTTGCTGGTAAGCACCAAAGATAATGGAAGCGTTAATACGTTATACCCGTTCCTCCAGCAATTTAATAATACGATGGCTTGCGTAGTTACAGAAAATAAAACCTACATTTTAAACGCGGCCGATAAATACAATCCCGCATACCTCATTCCTTACGATGTTGTAAATAACCAGGCCTTTATTGTAGATGCAGATAACGGCGGATGGATTACGTTAACGGATGATAAAGACAAGTACATGAACCTGGTTTCCATTTTTTCTGAAATTACTCCCGATGGATTAATGAAAGGGAATGCAACCATTTATAGTTCCGGGTACAGTAAAAATCCACGGGTAAAGAAATGGAAAGAGGACAGGTCTTCTTTCAACGATTATTTTCTAAAGTCATTTACCGGGGTAAAAGTTGATACACTTGAAGTGTACAATGAAGATGTGGACACCTTACCGCTCGAGCAAAAACTAAAGTTTTCATTGCCGGTAAATACTTCGGGTGACTATGAATATTTTCCCTTAAATCTTTTCCAGGGGCTGGAAAAAAATCCTTTTATAGCCGACCAAAGGCATACCGATATTGATTTTGGATACAAGCAAACGTACCAGGTTGTGGGTAAGATTTATATTCCCGACGGCTATCAATTTGATGCGCTTCCAAAAAATATAAAGATGATAATGCCCGATACGAGTATTGTTTTTACCCGGCTGATGCAGGCTGATAGCGCTAGCGTTGATCTTAGAATCAGGCTTGAGTTTAAAAAGCCGGTGTACGTTGCGGGAGATTACCCGTTGTTCCAGGAGTTTTATAAAAAACTATTCGCCACATTAAATGAACAGGTCGTTATTAAAAAGAAAAAAGCAACACCCTAATGAAAAAAATATTTATAGCTCTTACGACCAATATAATAGTCATTGCGGGCTTTTCGCAGGTGAATGTGCTGGATGCTTCGACTATTCCAGCCGCATTAAAAACGGATGCGCATAGTGTAAAACGGGAAGAAAAAATAGAGTTTGACGTGAAGGACGTTGATGCCGCAAGACTTAGCGTGCACCAGGTTTATACAGTATTGGACGCACAAGGCGAAGACCTGCTTTTGTTTCATGAATATTCAACAGCCTTTAGGAAACTTGATGACGCGGAAATAAAAGTATACGACGCCACCGGCAAATTCGTAAATAAATATAAGCTGAAAGAAATGCACGCGGAGGCCGTGGGTGAAGGTTTAGTGGAAGATGGAAAGGTTTATTACTTCAGGGTGGCAGCCCCATCTTATCCAATTACCGTTCAGTATGACTATGAAGTGAAATATAAGGGTACCTTAAATTATCCTGATTATAACATTGAAGAATCCGGGCAGTCGGTAGAAAGTTCAAGCTATACAGCCACCGTGCCTGCTGATCTTGATCTCAGGTTTAAGGCATGTAACACAAAACTAACGCCGGCCGTAAACGCAGTTGGAAAAAATAAAATTTATCGCTGGGAAGTTAAGGAACTGGCAAGTGTTCCATTAGAAGAAGGAACTGCAAATGATTACAGCGTTTACCCCCGGATATTAATGGCTCCTACTAAATTTTCAATGGATGGCAATGACGGCGATTTAACAAGCTGGAAGAGTTTTGGAAGCTGGTATTATAATCTCTGCAAGGATGTGGTGAACCTCCCCGAGGAAACCAGGAACAGGCTTAAAGAGATGGTAAAAAATGCCGCCACTGATAAAGAAAAAATCTATATCATTTATAAATACCTGCAGTCGAATTTCAGGTATGTAAGTATACAACTGGGCATTGGCGGTTATAAGCCCTTTGATGCAGCTTTTGTGAACGAGAAAAAATATGGTGATTGCAAGGCTTTGAGCAACTATGCAAAAGCCTGCCTGGAAGCAGTTGGAATCAATAGTTATTATGCGATTATAAATTGCGAATACGACAGCCCGCCTGTAGATCCGTCCTTTCCTCAAAATGACTTCAACCATGTAATACTTTGCGTGCCTTCGCAAAAAGATACCACCTGGCTGGAGTGTACCAGCAACACCAGTGATTTTGGAGTGCTGGGAAGTTTTACTGAAAACCGCAATGCCTTATTGATAACGCCTTCCGGTGGCGTATTAGTTTCAACGCCGCGCAGCAGGGCTTCTGAAAATATATTTACCTGTACTACAAAAGTGGCGCTCAAGGAAGATGCGTCAGGGGAAAGTGAAAGCGATATCAAAACGTCCGGCGAGTTCAAGCAGGAATTAATTCATTATGTAATGAATGAAAAAAAAGACGATCAGAAAAAATACCTGGTGAGTTATCTTGGTTTTATACAGCCTGATGATTTTGAATTTACCGAAGATGCTAAAAAAGATTCTGCGGAAACTGCTTTCAAATTTTATATCGAAAAAATTCCTGAGTTTACAGCCGGTACCAAGATGTTTCTTAATCCCCGTATTTATAAAATATGGCATGCAAAACTTCCTGCAGATGATAAGCGGCTGCATGATTATTATTTCGAGTACCCGTTTACGAAGGTTGATACCACGGTATACCAGTTGCCAGCAAATTATACGGTTGAAAATTTACCCAGACCCCGTGATGATAAATTTGAATATGGTTCGTTCAAAACAAATTATACATACGATGAAAAAGACAATACGGTAACTACAGTTGCTACGTTGTCCCTTTCAAAGAATGTAATTCCTGCCGATAAATATTTATCAACCCGCAAGTTTTTCAGTAATGTTATTGATGAATACACCGAGAAGATTATTATAAAAAGTAAATAGGTTACGGGTAATATGCGGGACTATTGAAATCAGGGAAGCTTTCAGTGCTCCTGTATTGAAATACTAACTCTCAATCGTAAACGCAGTTCACTACACTTCACACTGTAGAAATCCTTCTCTCAACTCAAATTCCATAGTTTACAAAACATCTGGCCCCGGTTCCGTACAACATGGGACTCCATCGGAGGCTCTTTACTGTCAACGCTTACTGAAAATCATATTTTTTGGAATTTACCGGGAAGGTTTTTGTAATATTACAAAAAATAGCACATGCAAAGCACTGGCTATTCTGGAACGCCACTCGCAAAAAAGTTAGGCATTAAAGAAGGATTTATAATGAGGCTGATATATGAACCTTCCAACTATTTTACACTATTTACTGACATGCCCCAAGATGTGAATTTTACAAACGATAAAAAAATTCTTAAAAATTGTATTCATTATTTTACTAAAGAATTAAAAGACCTGGATAAAGAGATGAGCGGGTTAAGAAATGAAATTTTGCCCGATGGCATGATTTGGATTTCATGGCCGAAGAAATCATCTAAATTAAAAACTAACATTACTGAAAACGACATCAGGAATATTGCATTAGCCAATGGACTTGTAGATATAAAAGTATGCGCAATTGATGAAACCTGGTCGGGGCTTAAGTTAGTGATCCCCTTAAAAGACAGGAAAAATAAATAATGCCCCTGTATGGCGCAATAATGAAGCGTTGAAATCCACGACGTTATAAAAAATGCTACCCGGCAATTTTATTAAGTATTAACTGCTTTTGCATCGACCGCGGAAAATTTCTCCCCGACCGCTAAATATTTTGCATCGACCGCACGTAATTTTTCTTCGACCGCACAACATTTTGCTTCAACCGCATGACATTTCTTTTCGACCGCAAGAGATGTTTGGCCAACCGCAAGGGATTTCGGTTTAACCGAAAGAGGTTTTGCTTCGACCGCGAAAGGTTTTGTTTTGACCGCACGAGGATTTATGCCGACTGGATGAACCAACATTCCGACCCCTCTCCCATTTATTTCATCATTTTTTCTTTTTGGCTCTTTCGTTTTGGCTTGTATATTTCCAGGCCGAAGAATTAATTATTCAGATGAATGTTACCACTCACTAATCACTTTCTTCCTTTTACTAAAACGCATGGAGTTAACTGCCGAGCCTAATAAACCGTCGAAGCCTATACGATATGTAAAGTTGGGTTTATAGCCGTTTTGAAATCCTGCAACTACATCGAATCTTAAAAACTTAAAGATATTTTCAAGGCCGGCAAAAGCTTCCGCGTATGTAACATCGGGGTTTATGTAAAGTGCATTGGTGCCATAAACTAAATTCCAGTTGAGCGTCTTCAAAACGGGAATTTTATTGGTAAGCAATCCATTCAGGTGATGCTCAAAATGTAATTCAGAATAAAAAGAAGAAGTATTACTAAATTGATAATACGATGCCAGCTGAAATGTTTGCACATACTCTTTGGCAATATGCGAAACGTTTCCATAAAAATGCTGGTAGTCCTGTACGTAAACGGATTTGTTGTTCAGGAATCCACCGACCACTAATTTGTATTTTATAACACCTGCCAGTTTTAAATTGGCATTATCTGAAATATCCAGCGACCATTTGTCATAATCAACATCGCTGCCCAGGATATTCTTAAATCCTTTCGTGTAATCTATGGTAAAGGTTGGATACCTGGACCCGATAGCAACTTTCGAATTGGGAAACTCAATATATTTTTGCCCGGGCTTAATACTAAATGCAGCGTGCAATAACACAGCCTGGTGTCGGGTGAATTGTGATGATAAAATTTCTACCGGGTAATTGGGCTTCAGCCTGTATTGATATTTATCGTTAAAAATATAACTGGTTGTATTATCAAGAGGCATCCGGTCTTCATATTCTCCTTCAATTAAAAACCTGGCGCCGCTTTCAAATAATTTAGAGAAGCCGGCTTTCCCGAAATAGTTTTCATATATTTTCATTTCATTGCGTCCATACAGTAACGTGCCTATGGTGTTGCCTAATCCATCCAATGTACTTTCTTTAAAAAACTGGCTCACCCGCTTTCCGCCGGCGATATAAAACGATTGCCTTTTTAATTTTTTATCATTATCAAAGTCTCTTGTTCTGAAATTGAGTCCTGCCCATGCATTGAAATGATGGTTATTAAATCCATAACGTATATCGCCTAGAAAACTTATTCGTGTGTTCCACTGTTTTACCAGTTTGGAAATAGTAAAGGACGGATTAATAGCAACACCTTCTACGGTATTATACTGCAACACTTTTAATAACGGATCAACTTCGTACCGGTAAGTGTTGGTTTTACTATAATGAGTTCTGTTTACGCCTGTCCAGAGTATTTCTGTAAACTTTACTTTGCCTTGTTTCTTTTTGAGTGAATCAATATTTTGGTAAGCCGAATCTTTTCTTATTTCATAGATACTGTCTTTAATGTTGTAATCCTTTATTTCCTCTGGCTCAAGCGGCACAGGCCTTATGCTATCCCAATAGGCTTTGGTTTTTTTATTTGCTGCGCTATCATATTTTATAACTACCCGGTTAAAAAAGTTCTTTGGGAAATTTGGTTCAAGATTATATTTTGAATACACGTTTACGAAATCGCCAACTGCGTCTATGCCTAACTGTTTGAAATTAAAGTGCAGTACCTGGTTTTTTACACGCCATACATCATTGCTTACGGGAACAAATATTTGCGAGATTTCCAGTGAATCCAGGACTTCGAGCTGTGATTCTTTTGTAAGCAGGAGATCGCAATTATAAATGCGCCAATCATCTTCAGCAATATTTATTATTCCTGAAAAAAGGGGCTCGTAAATTCTTTTGGGTATAACTTTTATCGTGTTAATTTGTTTTCCATCTTCAAAAAAACTGCCGAGCAGCCGGTAATAGTAATAGTTTAAAGCACCATCTGCAATGGGTGATATAAAGCCACGCGGATTTAGTTGTGCGTCAAAGATGTTTACATTGTTATTATAAAAACTAATGGTTACGGGGAAGTTAAATCCAAAGCCATTACTGCCGCTCTCGCGGCCGGAAATGACTTCCAGTTTGCTTTTACCGGGCTGTTGCTTCGATATTTTTGTAACGGATTCCGAAAGGTAGATAATTCCCTTTCCCGAAGAGTCGAGGGCCATATCGTTCCTGTCCTGTTGAGGAATTTTTTTACCTAAAACTTTTTCCGGAAGCTTTCTTAATTTCATGATGCCTTTTATATAAACTTCTGCCTGGTATGCTTTCACCTGCTTTTCATAGAAGGGACGTTTCTTTATAGCCTGCCTTATAATTTCGTACGCAGGGTCTTCGCCATCTCTGTTTATAACTATTGGTTTTAGGGTGAGCGTTTGAACGGTGAGATTAAAATTTACCACCATGTTTGTTGATGATACCGTCACACTTCTCTCCTGTGAAGCGTAGCCAATATAATGACACACTAACGTATAGCGGCCGGGTTGTAAAGTGAAACTGAAATACCCTTCGTTATTGGCAGTAACTCCTTGAGTAGTTCCTTTGATAAGGATAGAGGCAAACGGTAAAATGTTTCCCTTATCGTCAAATACTTTGCCTTCAATTTTTTGTGCCGATACAGAAACCAGGTGTAAGCAAAACAGTAGCAATAAAAAAAATTTCATAGAGTTAAATTACTTAAAGGAGAAGTAAGACGTAAATCAGGTTAATATTTTACTTACGGCTTTGAGCAAATCCCGAAGGGCGGATGTAACCCGCGGTGAGTGCTGCAAACCCGCCTACCAAGGCACCTATCAGGGCGGTGACTATTATTAGCAAGAACGGGTTATCTACTTTAAAAATTAACAGGGATACACGGTGAGCAAGAATATGATCATTGTTGGTACTGATCCAAAAGCTGAGACTCCCCCACAATAAAAACAATGCAATAAAGCCACTAATAAAAGATACTAACGGTGCCTGGGGAATAAGTGCAGCAACTAAAAATGCTACAACAGCAATGCTCCACCATGGAAAAAACAGGCAGGCGCAAAAGCTAAGTAAAGCAGTAAGTATTATGGAGACGATAAATTTCATACTTTATTTATTATAGAAATTAAAATGAATTACACGAATTGGATTATACATTCAAACCAGTTAACTTGTTAACTAATTAACCACTTAACCATTCTTAAAACTCATCGTCCATTTTATCCGGTCATCATTAACATCAGTTGCCTTCATTAACCAAAGGGTAAAATATTTCCCCTGTACCCATGCATCCACAAAATTGTCATAAAATTTGCTACCGGGGTTTCCGCTCTGCCCGCCCGGATACACACCATACGCCTGCGTTTGCGGCGTTAGGGATACAATCATTCTCCAACTGGGTCCATGTTGCTGGTTGGCAGCGTTAATGGTATTTGTTCCGCCGCCAATAGGCAAATGTAGCCGGCTCAACGCGTCAAGCCGTGCAAGATGTAATACCTTGGTATCTTTATATTTGCCCCATTCAAGTCGCCCATTACTGTCTGCTTCTTCAGCAACAGAAACAGCCTTCTTAAACGCTGCCGTTACATCATCGCCTAATGTTTCTATTTGTGGGGTATTGATATCGTCCAAGAATTTAAAGGAAGAATCTTTAAGGATATTGTTAAGTAAGGTGCTTTCGTAAGGCATCATCAGTTGAAGGTTTGTTTTCAAAAATTCATCATCCCAAACTTTATTTTCAAGACTATCCCAGGTAAGTACAAACAATGTAGCGCCTTTGGAATCTACATCGTTTCTTAAATTCCATGTTTTAAGAAATTCAAAATAATTTAGCTCATCATTACTAAGTTTTAAAACCTCCATATTATTTACCAGAACCGGCAGGGCCATTTCGCCAAAAACATTGTAGTTATCTGTTTGCAACTTCATCATATCTTCAGGAGTGATGTTATCCATTGCACTTAACCGTTTATTAATTTCCCAACTGCGATAAGGCGGATAACTACCTCCAAGATAATAGGGATAAGAAGTATCGGCTGGTAATTGATTAGCGCTGCTTACGTATCCTCTTTCAGGATTTACCAAATGAGGATTTTCATCCTGTGGTATCATCTCCTGCCAGAAATAGGAGCTATCGGTACCGGGCATTACAAAATCGCCCTGGCGTTTCCATTTTGCCGGAAACTCGCCCTGGTCCCATATTGCGATGTCCCCGCTTTTGCTGGCGAATAAACAATTTTGCCCGGGTGTGTGTAAATATTTAATTGCGTCGAGATAATCATTATAATTTTTTGCTTTGTCTAAAAGCGTAAACATTTTTAATTCATTGCTGGGGTCATGCGCCTTCCATCTTACGGCATAATACTTATGGTTGGTAGCTCTGCCGCCGCTATAACTTTTGTCGTACATAACGGGGCCAATGTTGGTATAAGCAACGGTATCTAAATAGTCAGGTTCACCTTTTACTTTTATTTTTTCGATGCGGAAAGAAGTTTGCTTCCATTCGTTATCAAACCAATATTCTTTGCGGGTACTGTCTTTAAATTTTATTTCGTAGTAATCTCTTACATCACGCATGGCATTGGTAAATCCAAAAGCGCAACTATCATTAAACCCAATAATAATAGCAGGCGCTCCCGGGAAAGTTGCCCCGTAAGCGTTGTAGGTTGGTGTTGAAATTTGCATTTCATACCAAAGCGAAGGTAGGTTTAATCCAAGATGCGGATCGTTACATAAAATGGGATACCCGCTTTTAGTCCTCGAACCACCTACTGCCCAGTTGTTGCTGCCATTATTAGGATCCGGCTTTTGTTCCTGTATGGTGGTTGAATCCTTTGCATCAAAATAAAGTGAATCAGCAGTAGAAGGAATTTTTAATTCTATTCCCGGCTTTGGAAACACCGTTCCTTTGGGCACTATCGGATCAAGCGAGTCCATAATTACCGGGTATATTTTATCAAAATCTGCTGAAGAAAAAACTGATTTGGCGTTGGTGTATTCGAAATCATTTTCGCTACCCGCTAAATCGAGGCTCATGTATTTCAGGAACAGCGCGGTTTTTAGATTGGTCCATTTTTCAGGATGATAGCCTAATAATTTATATTCTAGCGGAAGCGTACTTTCATTTAAAGATTCAATATACGCATTAACACCAGCAGTATAGTTATCACATTCGGCTAATGTTTCCGGGTCTTTTTCAACTTCCTTTAAAGAATTCTCTGCGGCAAATACCATACCCAGCCTACGTTTATCACGATCGAAATTAATTGCTTTCTTTCCAATCAATTCGCTGATGCGCCCTGCAGCGGCATGTGTTTGAAACTCCATTTGCCATAGACGAAATTTTGCATGAAGATAACCTTGTACAAAAAACGCGTCATTTTCATCTTCAGCAAAAACGTGTGGCACCAAACGGTTATCAAAATACACATTTACTTTTCCTTTCAGTTGTTTAAAAGAAAGATCAGCCGAGTAATTATAATCTGCAGGCTCTGCATTTTGCCATATCCCGCTTTGGGGGCTCAACAATTTACCTAATGGCGCAGGAACTAATAAAGTTGAATTTAGAATTATAATTAGTGCTGTAGTAATTACTCCAAAAGTGACGAAAGGAATTATACGCATAAATAAATTTAAAGATGTAAAATACTAAAAAGATAAAAGAGAACGCATTTCATTCAATTCATCTCTCTTACGATAATAAATTAATAAGATTTTCTGTTTCTTCCATTGTGTTAAATGCATGAAAAACTATCCGCAATCTTTCCTTTCCTTTTGGAACCGTAGGATATAAAATGGCTCTTACATCGAGTTTATTTTCCTGGAGAGAAATGGCAACCTTTTTTACCTCTTCGTTCCCCGGAATAATAACCACTTGTATGGGCGTGTCGCTGTTTAATGACGGATATTTTAGCCTTTCTTTTTTGAAAAAAGCAATTAAATTATTTAAATGATTTCTTTCATTATTTAACGATGGAAATATATTATAAGATGCGGCAATAGCCGCTGTTACCGAAGGTGGTAAAGATGTGCTATAAATAAACTGTCTCGAAAAATTGATAAGATAATTTTTTAATTGCACAGAACCCAATACAATTGCACCATGACAACCGCAGGCTTTTCCAAAGGTATGAATGCGTGCGAAACATTTTTGCTGAAGACGTAATTGCTGAACCAACCCCTCTCCTTTTTCTCCAATAATTCCCGTGGCATGCGCTTCATCAACAATTAAACCTGCATCATATTTTTCACAGAGTTCTGAAATTTCAATAAGCGGCGCCATATCGCCATCCATTGAAAATACAGATTCAGTAACTACAAAAATATTTTGATGAAGAGGGATAGACGCAGTTATTTTTTTCTCAAGATCATTAACATCATTATGTAAAAAAGAAAAAGATGAGGCAAAAGATAATCGTATTCCTTCTCTTATAGAAGCATGGCTTAACTGGTCGTAAATGATCACATCTCCTTTTTGCGGAACGCAACTCAATAGCCCGGTATTGGCATCAAAGCCGGAGTTAAAAATTACACCGGCAGGTGCATTATGAAAATTGGCAATTAAGTTTTCTGTTTCTTCAATAAGCTTATAGTTTCCGGAAAGCAGCCGCGAGCCCGAGCTGCCATGCGACAAATTAGTTTGAATTGATTGTTCGATCAAATTGTTTTTTACAATACCCAAATAATCATTGCTGCAAAAATCTGTTTTATCACTTGTAAAAATAAGGGAGCGATAAGCATTATTTTGTCTTCTCTCACTTAATTTTTCTTCCAGGAAATCTTCATTCATTTGGTAAAATTAGCTAATTGGTGAATCAGCTAATTAGCTAATTAAAGTATTTTTGAAAAATGGAAACTTTATCACAGGATACAAAAAATATTTTAGGTCTTCGATTGGTTACTGATCCGCGGTGGGTAGATCTTGCCGCTATTTCGCTGGAAGAAATTTTAACCGATCACGCATGGTGCGAACAGAAAGCAGCCAGCAGTTGTATATCGTTGATTCAAAAATATAATGATAAAGAAGAATTGGTAAATGAACTCTCGCCAATTGTAACAGAAGAATGGGGGCATTTTCGGCAGGTGATCGCAGAATTGCAAAAAAGAAATTTGAAATTGGGTAAGCAACGCAAAGATGAATATGTAAATAAACTGCTGGATTTTCAAAAAAAAGGTGGAAGTCCCGAAGAGAGATTATTAGATCAATTACTCACAATGGCTTTAATAGAAGCAAGGAGCTGTGAGCGTTTCAAGCGATTGAGTGAAGGTCTTGATGATAAATACCTGAAAAATTTTTACCGGAAATTTATGGAAAGCGAAGCAGGCCATTATACACTATTCATTAACCTGGCTGATGCTTACATTAATAAAGAAAAAGTAAGAAAGAGATGGAAAGAATGGATTGCTTATGAAACAAATGTTATGAAGGATATGGAGGTGAGAGGTGATAGAATACATTGATAAAAAACCTCACAGGTTTTCATAACCTGTGAGGTTTTTCTTTATTTTATTTTTTTAAATATCCTGCTCCAGCGTGGCCCCTTGTCATAACTGAACCAGATTAAGGAAGCTTTGCCCACAATATGGTCTTCAGGAACAAATCCCCAAAAACGGCTGTCCAGTGAGTTGTGCCTGTTATCTCCCATCATCCAGTAATAATTCATTTTAAAAGTATAACTGGTAGCGGGCTTGTCATTTATAAAATATTGCCCGTTCTTTTCTTCAAATTTATTGCCTTCATAAACGGCGATGCAGCGTTTATAACGGATAACGTTATCCGCAGTTAATTGTATAGTAGCGCCCTTTTTCGGAATCCATACGGGGCCATAATTATCCACCGTCCAGTTTTCAGTTCCTGCGCCTGCAAATGGAAATAAATAGGGGCTTTTATCACCAGGCCCTAGTACGGCAGGCTGAATATTTTTTACCATTGGTAAAAGTTTCAGGGAAGCCATTTCACCGTCGGTCATACTTATTTCATATAAATTATTTTCAAGCTGGTAAACCTGGTTTTTGTTAGGATCATCAGTATATTGAATGCCCATGTTGTTCAATTCATCCGGGTCAAGTGGCGCACTGGTGGTTACATCATACTTAAATTCATGAAATTCGGGTAACGGTTCGGCCACGTTATTAATATACACTACCCTGTTTTTTATTTGTAAACTATCGCCCGCAATACCAACACATCGTTTAATAAAGTTCTCTCGTTTATCCACAGGCCGTGTTATAATTTCATCTCCATATTGATCCCAAACTCTTTGCCTGGCTTCTGCTTCGGATATATGTTCTTCCAGCATTCTTCGCCTTATTTCCTGGTAATAGGTAACTCTTGAGCCAAAATTTATTTCATCATTAATTAGCGTATCATTTACCGGGAAATTAAAAACCACTACATCTTTACGATGGACGGGTCTTGCAAACCAGCGTGTATAAGGTATGTGAATCCACTCTACGTAAGATTTTGTATTAAGCCCCGGGATGGTATGATGCACAAAAGGCATCGCTATGGGCGTATTGGGAATACGGGGGCCATAACTGAATTTACTTACAAAAAGGAAATCATTTACGAGCAAAGTTTTTTCCATGGAAGGAGTTGGAATAGTATAGGCTTCAAATACGAAGGTGCGGATGATAGTTGCCGCAACTATAGCAAATGCCGCTGCGTCTATCCATTCCCGTATGGCGCCCTTTTTATAATTTTTTACCACGGGTATTCCGGCATATCTTTCTTTATCCGAAAAACCCAGGTATGGAAAATAAATAAAGGGAACCAACACTGTTGCCGCATGATGTAAAAAGCCAAATCTGCCAAAATGTTCAACGAATTTTATACAAATCCATATTGTTATAAACTGGCCGACAATTGGAATTAACTGCAGAAAAAACCAGATCCTTTTCAACTCCATTTTTTCTACCATACACCATGTATTGTAAAGTGGAATTAAGGCCTTCCAGGGAGCAATGCCGGCCTTTTTAAACATCCCGTATAAACCGATTAAAGCAGCAACAAACGTAAGAATAAATAAAAGTAAACCTATACTCATTTTAAATATTTTATAATGCGGACAAAAGTACCGTTTTAAAACTCTACTTAAAAAACCATGCGAAAATTGTTATCATTAGTTTAACAAAAACGATTAGTTTAAAATTTCTTCAAGGATGTTATTTACTTTTTGGGACCTGTTCATTATCATAAAGTGGCCGCCATCGGGTATAACATAATCTGCCTTAATATTTTTTAAAGGAAATATATGATCCTTACCGCCATGAATATGTACCATAGTTTTAGGTTGCCATTCATTTTTCCAGTTTAATATTTGGTGAGTAGCCCAGTTAGTATATTGCTGCCCGATAGTTTTACGATACTCACTCACTAATTTTAATTCTTCATTGTTTTCAATTCCAAGATTGAAATTTTCTAACGGCTCAATAAACTTAAATGTTTTTAAAGGAACGATTTTATCCAGTTGCAATTTGCCTGTAAGCTTCATCCATAGCGGCATTTCATGAAATGATTTTATGCTGGAAATTATTATGACTTTGCCTGTTGAAATAATTTTTGCAATTTCAATACACATTATTCCACCAAAAGACAAACCAAAAAGTATAGGATCTTTATGATGAATTTGCGCACTCATTCTTTTTGCATACGCTTCAATCGTTTCTTTTTTTAAAGGATTGAACCACGGAATAAAATGAACATCAGTATTGGCGAAATTCAATTTGGAAAAAACCCTTCCATCTGCTCCAAAGCCACTAATGCAATAAATATGTTTCATAAATATTAGCCCGCCAATGAGGCTGATTTATTTTTTGGGCAATACATAATTTTCAATATCGTCTGTTGTTATCGTTTTACCCGAAAGAATTATCAGACGTTCAACAACATTACGAAGCTCACGAATGTTGCCGGTCCAGTTGTGTTTCTGCAATAAATCGAGCGCTTTCCGGTCAATGGCTTTTTTGGGTTGGCCATATTCGGCTCCTATATCTTCGAGAAAGCGATCCACCAATAATGGAATATCACTCAGCCTGTCGTTCAAAGAAGGAACATGTACGATTATGACTCCAAGCCGGTGATAAAGATCGAGCCTGAAATTTTTATTTTCAACTTCTTTAAGTAAGTCTTTATTAGTGGCCGCAATAACACGTACATCTACATTAATATCTTTATCGGCGCCTACTCTTGTAATTTTAGCTTCCTGTAATGCACGCAAAACCTTGGCTTGTGCATTCAGGCTCATATCTCCAATTTCATCGAGGAATAAAGTGCCCCCATTTGCCTGTTCGAATTTTCCGATCCTTTGTTTTACCGCAGAAGTAAAACTTCCTTTTTCATGGCCGAATAATTCGCTTTCTATAAGTTCGCCGGGAATGGCTGCGCAATTGACTTCCACCATAGGGCCGTCAGAACGATTACTTTTTTCGTGTATCCATCTCGCTACTAATTCCTTCCCGACGCCGTTATCACCCGTTATTAAAACCCGTGCTTCTGTGGGTGCAATTTTATCGATGGTTTCTTTTATTTTTTTTATCGGTAAAGACTCGCCAACAATTTCCTGTACCTTCCCTACTTTCCTTTTGAGCACTTTCGTTTCCGCCACCAGGGAATTTTTTTCCATTGCATTGCGGAGTGTAATCAACATGCGGTTAAGATCGGGTGGCTTGGAAATATAATCATACGCGCCTTTCTTTACGGCCTCTACAGCCGTTTCAATGTTTCCATGCCCGCTGATAATGATAATGGGTATTTCATCATTTATTTCCTTTGCTTTTTCGAGAAATTCTATTCCATCAAGCTTGGGCATTTTAATATCACACAGTACAAGGTCAAAATTTTTCTCTTTAAATTTTTTCAAACCTTCTTCGCCGTCGGCAGCTTCTTCAATTTTATAACCTTCATAACTTAATATTTCGGTCAGCGTTTTCCTGATACTTTTTTCATCATCAATAATAAGAATGGAAGGCATAGTTTAATAGTTTAATGGATTTTTTGGAAATCTCTTTTCAGGTATTTCAAATGTACTGAATTAAGACATTAACGCGGATTAGTTTTAATTCTTATGTGATAGTTTTATGGTTAATTACTTATCGAGCTGGCTTATTACATAGCTGGCAGGGCTTTTATCAGTTAACCTCAGCTTCCATCATCAAATAGGCTTTTATAAATCCATCCAGTTCGCCATCCATTACCGGGCCAATATTTCCCACTTCATAATCGGTACGGTGGTCTTTTATCATTTTGTAAGGATGAAAAACATAACTTCTTATCTGGCTTCCCCACTCTATTTTTTTCTTGGTTGCATTGGATGCGTTTAATTTTTCCTGGCGTTTACGCATTTCTTCTTCGTACAGCCTGCTCTTTAACATGGTCATTGCTTTTTCACGATTCTCACCCTGTGTGCGTGCCTGCTGGCATTCCACGATAATACCTGTAGGCTTATGCGTTAGCCGCACTGCCGTTTCCACCTTGTTTACGTTTTGTCCGCCGCTCCCCCCGCTTCTGAAGAAAGCCCATTCAACATCAGCAGGGCTCACTTTTATATCTACGGTGTCATCTACTAACGGATAAACATAAACGCTGGCAAAACTGGTATGACGCCTTGCGTTGCTATCGAAAGGTGAAATACGAACAAGCCGGTGCACGCCGCTTTCGGCCTTCAAAAAGCCGTAGGCAAACGGGCCGTCAAACTGAAGCGTAGCGCTTTTTATACCCGCGCCGTCACCGGCCTGGTAGTCCAGTTCAGTAACAGCCCAGCCTTGCTTCTCGCCATACATCCTATACATGCGTAAAAGCATTTCTGCCCAGTCCTGGCTTTCTGTTCCCCCCGCCCCGCTGTTGATCTGGAGTATAGCAACCATTTCGTCTTCCGGTTTATTGAGAGTGCTCTTAAACTCGGCTTCTTCAATTGCAGCAACCGAATTGTTGAACGCCTCTTTCACTTCTTCTTCTGTTGCTTCGCCTTCTTTCCAGAAATCAAAAAGCACGGCAAAGTCATCCAGTTTAGATTGTACGTCATTATATAAGTTCACCCAGAACTCATTTAACTTAATTTCTTTTAAAATGGAAGTTGCCCGCTGGTTGTCATTCCAAAACCCGGGCGAAAGAGAAAGTTGCTTATCATTATTTATTTTCTGCTGACGGTTCTCAACGTCAAAGAAACCTCCTCAAAACCACCAAACGGTCTCTTAAATCTTTTAATTGCTCTTGTGTCATAGGGCGCAAATATAATAATGATTGCTCAATTGTTGTATGAAGGAAATGTTTTAGATCGTAAGTATCTATTTTTGCGTAAAAATTCTTTAAATAATGACTACATTAATTGTTTCTCTTTTTGAAAGAGACCTGAATAAATTGATAGAAGAAATAAACCTCTACAAGAATGAAGAAGATCTTTGGAAAATTAAAGAAGGCATTAGTAATTCAGGCGGAAATTTAACGCTACACCTTATTGGGAACCTAAATCATTTTATTGGCGCAACATTAGGCAGGACGCTGTATATAAGAGATAGAGACAAGGAATTTTCTTTAAAAAATATTCCACGTGTGCAATTGACTGAAGACTTAAAAAAGACCATAGAGGTTATAAAAAACACATTACCCGGCTTATCAGCAGGAGATCTTGAAAAAGACTTTCCTGTTCCAATAAATAATAAAACTTCATCTACATCGTATGTTCTTTTGCATTTGATGGCACATTTAAGTTATCACCTTGGGCAGGTTAATTATCATCGCAGGCTTATTGGTTAACATTTTTTTTTAAAGATTTACTTATTAGGTTTTAGCGTTTTTTCAAAATCTGAAACAAAGGCATACTTTGTATCTTGCGTAGTAATATGGCATTCACTAAAATCGCATTAACGGGATATAAAAATTACGAGTCAGAAACGTTCTATTTTAAACAGAGAATTGTTGGCATTTGCGGACTCAATGGCAAGGGCAAAACCAACCTGCTCGATGCTATAAATTATTTGTGTTTTACTAAAAGTTATTTTTCAAAAACAGATGCGCTAAATATTTTTTTTGGAGCAGAAGGATTTCGTCTTGAAGGTGAATTACAAAACGGGCATGAGATGGCAACAAAAATTGTATGTGTTTATCGTTCCTCTTTAAAAAAAGAATTTTATTTGGATGATGTTGCTTATGTAAAGTTTTCTCATCATGTAGGAAAATTTCCGTGTGTAATGATTGCGCCGGACGATATTGAAATGATAACAGGCGGAAGTGAGGAACGAAGAAAATTTTTGGACACATTAATAAGCCAGGTTGATGCAGAATATTTACAGCAATTGATTACTTACAATAAAGTTATCCAGCAAAGAAATAGTTTTTTAAAAAATGAATCTTTCCAAACTAAGTTTGACGCCCAGTTTTTGGATGCACTTGATGCACAACTGGTAAAACCGGGAGAATATATACACCACGTTAGAACGCAATTTTGTAAAAAAATAATTCCATTAGTACAGCAATTTTATAATGACATATCGGGCAATAATGAACTCATATCTATGGACTATACCAGTCATTTAAAAGATGGTGATTTTTCAACGTTAATTAAGGCATCACGGCAAAAAGATATTGTTATACAACGATCGAACATGGGCATCCATAAAGATGATCTTGTCTTTTTTCTGAATAAAAATATTTTTAAAAACCTTGCTTCACAAGGACAGCGAAAAAGCCTTTTGTTTGCCTGTAAACTTGCAGAGTTTGAAATATTGCGTGCAATGAAAGGCTCGCCACCTCTTCTGTTGCTGGATGATGTATTTGAAAAATTGGATGAATTACGAATGAAAAATCTCCTGCAGTATGTCTGCAAAGAAAATACGGGCCAGGTCTTTATAACCGATACGCACCGGGAAAGACTGGAAAACGCTTTATCTGAATTTCGTAGCGAAGTTCAAATAATAGAATTATTGGGTTAAATGTTACCTTTATTCTATGGCAGAAATATCCATTGGTGAAGCGTTAAAGCAATTTCTGAAAAACAGCAAATTAAAAAGCGGCGTACAGGCGTTACAGGTAGAAGAAGCCTGGGAAAAGATTATGGGAAAAACGATTGCCAGGTACACCGATAAAATCCAGATTATAAATTCTACGTTGTACATTACAACTAATGTAGCGCCGTTAAAGAATGAATTATTATACCAGAAAGAAAAAATTATAGAGAGGGTAAACGAAGCACTTGGCGAAAGAGTAATTAAAGAAGTGGTAATAAAATGATGTTTGATGTACAATGTCTGATGTACAATGTTCAAGTCAGATTCTTACATTCCGTACCCGATATCTCCCATCCTACTTCATTTTTATTCTCGGGTCAATTATTCCATATAATACATCTGCAAGAATATTTACCAATACAAAAATTGTTGCGGCAAAAAGCACAGAACCCATTACCACAGGATAGTCTAAATTCTCCAATGCTTCTACCGTAACTTTGCCCAAACCCTGCCAGCCGAAGATATATTCAACAAAAAAAGCACCTGCAAGTAATTCGGCAAACCACCCGGTAATTGCAGTAATAACAGGATTCAACGCATTGCGCAGCGCATGCCGGTAAACAACCTGCCGGCGGCTTAAACCCTTTGCATAAGCAGTTCTTATAAAATCCTGGTTGAGCACATCCAGCATGGAACTTCTCGTTAATTGTGTTATGATCGCTAATGGGCGAATGCCTAATGTAATTGCAGGAAGAATTAAATTCTGCAACGTCAGGTAGCGTTCACCGTTAGTTTCATCAATGTTGAACCAGCTTCCTGTTAATGACAGCCCGGTATAAGAATGCAGCACGATACCAAACACATAAGCAATTACAATTGCCATAAAAAATGATGGAGCGGAAATACCAATAACACTTGCAAAAATAGAAGAAGTATCCATCCATGTATTTTGCTTTACTGCGGCCAGTACGCCGAGAAAAATTCCTGCAATCGTTGCGAAAAACATGGCTGCGACTGCCAATATTAAAGTGCCGGGCAAAGCATCGAGCAATACATCAATAACGTCTTTTTTTGTTTGATAGCTGCGGCGTAGGTAGGGGATTTTAACACCTACCTGATAGCTATCGGGTTGGTTGCCTCCAATGAAAAATCCGTGTAATTTTTTTTCTTCAATTTCTTTTTTGGTATCAATGGACACAGGAGATACGTCATTAACGTATAATAAAAATTGTTTCCATTTAGGTTGATCAAGGTATAGTTCTTTCCTGATGTTGTCCATTGTTTTTTTATCGCCCGTTTGTCCCGCAACTAATCTTGCAGGATCGGCAAATGCCTGGAAAATAAAAAAAACAATTACTACAACACCTGCCAGCACAAGAACACCATACAATAATTTTTTTATAAGAAGATGAAACATACTTACAATTGAAAATGCAAAATGAAAAATTGAAAATTAAAATGCATCAATTCATAGTTCATAACTCATAATTCATTTAATCGCATCCTTAAGATCAGCCCATCCCCATTTATTTTCTACAACCGGCCCCTTCATTAAATACAATTCGGGATTAGTACGAGCTGCCGTTTTTAAAGCCGTCGCATCCAGGCTTAAAACCGGAAGGTTATAATTATTTCTTTGGTTAAAAAATTCCTGCGCTTCAGTAGCCTGTGATGCCACAATGTATAACGGAATATTTTTTGCTTTTGTAACATTATAAACTGAAACAAAATTACTGATCCAGTTATCAGTACCGGCGGAGAGATCTTTTATAAAAAATAAACAATAAGGCCCGGGGGTGTTAAGGACTGCTTCTGTTGAATCATTTCCAGATAGTGTTGTCAGATAAAAATCTTTTACAGGCGGCTCATTATTTTTCCCTTTCTCTACAATAAAATCTTCTCTTCTAACAAATTCCCAGGTTGAATCAGGCAAATTTTTTCCGGTAAATTCTTTTTCTCGTCCATCTTTTTTGTAAAAGAATTTAAAATCCTTTTTATCAGGAACCGCATTGGCAGGCATTTTCCTGAGTTCAATAAGATTGTTTCCTTTTTTATAAGGAAGACAATCCATAATTGGCATGTGGCGTAAAACAAACCATTGAAGCCAGAGAACGAGGAATGTTGAAATGAGTAAAAGAATAATACCCTCACCCGAATTTAACACAGGCTTTATATGTTTTAATCCATATAAAATAAATAGTACAAGAACGAATAATATTAAATCTTTAAAAAAAGATTGTGTGGCAGTTAGCGGAATGCAATCGCCAAAGCAGCCACAGGTAGCTATTTTACCAGACAATACAGCATAGCCTGTTAAAAAAGTAAAGAAGACAATTAACAACAAAAGCAAGAGGCTGAAAAATTTTTTCCATATCCCTAATAAAATTCCAACGCCTACAATTATCTCCAGGGTAATCATAATAATTGAAAACGAACGTGAATAATTATCGAGCCAATGCATGAAGTTTGTGAGAGACGGATTTTGCGCCCATACATCAAAAAATTCCTGCATTTTATAAGAGAGACCCAACGGATCATTTGCTTTTACAAGGCCGGAAAAAATAAACAGAACGCCCACTAAAACCCTTGAGATATTCACTAATATTTTCATTGTATTTATTTTAATTTAACCCCAAAGGCTTTAAAACCTGTGAGGTTTATATTGCTACTAATGGCTACCGTTAAATGCTATTCACTTACTAATAATATTAAAGCAAACGCAGCATAATTAACAATGTCAAAATAATTGGCGTCAATGCCTTCGCTGATTAAGGTCTTTCCTTCGTTTTGTACAATTTGTTTGATGCGAAGAATTTTGGCGAGAATCAAATCAACAAAACTTTCCTGGCTCATATCTCTCCATGCTTCGCCATAATCGTGATTTTTATCTTCCATTAATTGTTTAGCCATGGCGACTTTTTCATCGTAGCGTTTGGTTGTTTCTTCCAACGAAAGATCTTCTATTTCATCATCATTTATATCAAGTTGTATCAAGCCGATGATGGCATAATTTAAAATTCCTTTGAATTCTCCGGAAATATCATCATCAATTTTTTGCACACCTTTTTCCTGGATATTTCTGATGCGTTTCGCTTTTATGTAGATCTGGTCTGCAATAGAAATAGTGCGGTACACACGCCATGACGTCCCGTAATCTTTTGTTTTCTGTAGAAAAATATCCCTGCAACTTTTTATAGCGCCATTGTATTGCTGATCGGTGGTAACTTGCATCATAATAATCGCCAAATTTAATCATAAACACACAATGTTTACATTGAACTGCAAAGGAAAACTGATATTGATTGAAAAGCCTTTGGTAATGGGAATCCTCAATATAAATAATGATTCTTTTTATTCCGGCAGCAGGTTTCAAAATCGTGACGCAATCGTAATGAAAGCCGAACAGATGATAGAGGAGGGTGCAGATATTATAGACATCGGAGGTCAAAGCACAAGGCCGGAAAGTGAACGTATTACGGCTGAAGAAGAAATGCAACGGGTTCTGCCGGTTATAGAAATGTTAGAAAAAAAATTAAACAACGCTTTGCTTTCAATAGATACTTATCATCCGTTAGTTGCTGAAGCCGCGGTAAAGGCAGGCGCTTCTATCGTGAATGATATTAGCGCCGGAGAAATGGATAAAAATATGTTGAATACCGTTGCTTCGTTAGAGGTCCCTTATATCTGCATGCACATGAAGGGTGTCCCCGAAACAATGCATCTTACCATTCATTACGAAAATATACTACAGGAAGTGGTTGACTTTTTCATTAATAAAATAAATGAATGCCGTCTTGCAGGAATTAAAGATGTGATAATAGATCCGGGCTTTGGTTTTGGTAAAACGATCCAGCATAATTTTTTCTTGCTTAAAAAGTTATCGATATTTAAGATGTTAGGAAGGCCAATAATGGCAGGACTTTCAAGGAAGTCAATTATTTATAAAACGTTGCATACAACTGCTGAAAATGCTTTGAACGGTAGTACAGTTTTAAATACCATCGCCTTACAAAACGGAGCTTCCATATTAAGAGTTCATGATGTAAAAGAAGCAAGAGAAGCGGCGATACTTATAGAGGCTTACGGTAAAGCATAAACGCCGGAATCTTTGATTCCGGCGTTCGCTAATTATTTAAAACTAATTTATTTTCAGACTTATTTTTTATTGGAATCAGCTGTATTCTTTTGCATCTCCTGCATCTTTTTCATTTGCTCCTGCATTTCTTTTTGCTGAGCTTCCATTTTAGTACGATACTGATCCTGGGTTAAAACATCCACTACAGATACATCAAACATCAGCGGAGTGTTGGGTAGTATATCCGGACCCGAACCTCTTGAACCATAAGCCAGGTAAGAAGGAATAAATAATTTTCCTTTACCTCCTTTCTTAAAATAAACCAACCCATCAGAAAATCCTTCGATTGACCCTCTCTGTCCAACCACGAAGGTAAATGGCTTAACAGATTTACCAGTTGCATCATAACTTGAATCAAACTCTTTTCCTGCCAGCGTCATTCCCCTGTAATCCACCGTAATGGCTTTGCCGCTGTCAATTGCAGCACCAGTGCCGGGATTAGTAATTTCTACATAAGTTCCCTTAGCTGTCTTAGTAGCTTTAATATTATTTTTTGTTAAGTATGCAGTGAGTATGCTGTCATCAATAGATTTTTGTTTGATCATTGAAAGAGAATCAATTCTTCTCATGCTTTCCATAGAAGCTTCTCTAATGGCAGGCACTTTCGAAGGATCGGTGATAATATCAAGTATTTTAAAATGGTACCCGAAATACTGGCCGGCGCCTTTTTTAGCGTAGGGAGGTAACGGGCCTGATTTTGCCAACGAATCAGTCGCCATGCGGGTAAAAACGCTATCGCCTTTTCTAGCAGAGGTAAAAATCTCGGTATAATCAGGGCCTAATTTTGTAGAATCAATTTCGATTACCTGTGCAACGGTATCGAATGGGCTTGACATCAAGGAATCATTGTAATATTGAAACACCTGGAACTTGATCGCGTTGCCATATTTTACCGGATCGCCGCTGCCCCCACTTGTTTTATATTCTATCCCCGTTCTTTTTGTTTTTTTAAAGTTTTGATCTTTACACCCCACAGCAAATAGTAAAATTGCAAGTGCCACAAGGCCGATTGTTTTGTTCATGTTTATTTTTTTTATAATTGTTAACTGTTTAATTGTTCTTTATTTTCTTTAATGGCTGCTTTAAATTTTCGCACCACTTCGTCCAGCGGTTCAATGTTTTTGCCACCCGCAGCATTAAAGTGACCTCCCCCATTAAAATATTTTCTTGCAAAAGTGTTTACATCAAAACCGCCTTTGCTCCTAAATGAGCTTTTGCGTTCATCTCCCCTATCGATTATAACCGCGGCGAGTTTAATGCCTTTTATACTCAACGGGAAGTTCACCAACCCTTCGGTATCGCCAGTTTTTACATTATATTTAATAAGATCAGATTGCGGAATGGCAATAAGCGCCGTATTATATTCATAAAAAACATCCATCCTGTTGAGCAGGATATTTCCAAAAAAGCGAAAGCGTCCTTCCAAAAAATTATCAAAAAGATTTTCATGAATCTGGCTGTGCTCAAGGCCTTTGTCTTTAAGATCGGCAATCATCCGGTGAACATTTGCAGAAGTAGAATTAAACCTGAATGAACCGGTATCTGTCATTACGCCTGCATATAAGCATTCTGCAGTTTCAGCATTAATTTTGTCGGAATAACCTGCGGCAATAATAAAATCATAAACCATCTCGGCGGTAGAACTTTTGCTTATATCACTTATTCCATAATCGAAGGCTTCTGTTTGCGGCTGCTGATGGTGGTCTATTAATATTTTTGTAGCCAGGAGCGATTCTATAACAGGTTCCATTCTTTTTGTGCGGTTCAACACATTAAAATCAAGGCAAAAAAGCCATTCAGCTTTTTGTAACAGGGTTTTTGCTTTGTCATTATGCATTTCAAAATCAACCACGTTCTTGCTTCCCGGCATCCAGTTTAAAAACGAAGGCCAGTTAGTAGGTGAAATTACAGAAACGGTATGGCCAAACTGTATAAGGAAATTATACAAACCAAGGCCGGAACCCATCGCATCAGCATCAGGCTTCTGATGGAAAGTAATTACGATGTTCTTTGGTTTTTCAATTAAAGAAAATATTTCGCTAATGGGTTTCATAAAAGGCTGCAAAAGTAAATTTAATTAGCCAATTAGCCAATTAGCTAATTTCCAGTCCATGTATTATTATCAAAATTTATATCAGGGAAAATATGCTCAGGATCAATAGTGACATTTTTAATGTTTTCAGTTGTATTTAGCTTTTCAATCCATGTATTGCCATTTTGCCAAACTTCTACCGGTATTTTAACCATGCCTGTTTTACCACTTGCCGTTTCGTATTGAAGGTAAACTGGCATCGCCATCCTATCAAGATTTTCAATAGTAACAAGGGCTCCCTGGGTTGATTCATTATTTACATATTTCACACCGGCAACTGCCTGATCCAGCTTATCATTCTCTATGAACATTCCTTTCCAGAACCATCCTAAATCTTCACCGCCTGCATTTTCCATGGTTCTGAAGAAATCCCATGGAGTCGGATGCTTGTAAGCCCACCTTTTTATATAAGTTTGAAAAGCATAATCAAATAACTTGGGCCCGAGGATTTCATCGCGTAAAAGTGCAAGCGCATAACCGGGTTTTGTATAAAGGGCTAATCCAATATTTGCTTCTTTGAGCGCATCAGGTTCACTCATCATGGTTTCAGACTTAGGTCCAAACATATATTTATAGAAAGAAGCTTTGTCTCGTTGTCCTTGCTTGAATTCTCCGTTATTAAAATCAAGATTAGCCAATGAATTGATAAAAGTGTTGAAGCCTTCATCCATCCAACCATATTTTCTTTCATTGCTGCCAACAACCATCGGGAACCACGTGTGCCCAAATTCATGATCAGTAACCCCGAAAAGCCCGCGACCTTTTGCTTTGTAACCGCAAAATACAATACTTGGATATTCCATACCGCTTATGTTACTGGCCACGTTAGTGGCAGTATTGTAAGGATATTCGTACCACCTTTTAGAATAATTTTCTATACTGCCTTTTGTAAATTCCGTTGCTCTGCCCCACGCGCTGTCTCCTGCTGATTCTATCGGGTAAACACTCATTGCCAGGGCCTTTCTTCCTGATGGCAAATTCATTCTTGCTGCATCCCAAATAAAAGCAGTTGATGCAGCCCAGGACACATCTCTTGCGTTTTTTAATTTAAAATGCCAGGTAAGATTTGTTTTCCGTGGCCTGGACGAGGGATCATTAATTTCTGCTGCCGTGCGGATCATCACCGTTTTATCGCTTTGTCTTGCGGCTGCTAATCTTTTTATTTGCGTAGCTGTCAACACTTCCTGGGCATTCTGCAATTCACCAGACCCAACAATAATTTCTTTGGCAGGCGCTGTAATCTTATAATCGTAATCACCATAATCAAGATAAAATTCACCAGCGCCTAAGTAAGGCAATGTGTTCCATCCTTCAATATCGTCAAATACACACATCCGGGGATACCATTGGGCAATGGCATATATCTTCCCGTTTTTGGTATCCTGTATTCCTGTCCTGTCTGATCCATATTTTGGTATAAAAAAAGAATAGTCTATTTTAAAACTTACCGTTCCTCCGTTCGCTTTAACTGGATCGGGTAGACGCAGTTGCATTCTTGTTTCAGAAATTACGTTGGTTATATTTGTTGCAGTTGCTCCGCCTTTTGCGGTTGAAATAAGTTTTACGGATTTAATATTAAAGCCGCCTTCAAATTTTGAATTTACATCACCATAACGGCTTCTACCGGTGGCAGGAGTTTTCGCCTGTCCTCTTGATTCAAGAGTATATAAATTTTGATCAAGGTAAAGCCATAAAAACGGCAATGCTTCCGGGCTGTTGTTGGTATAAGTTATTGTTACACTCCCGGTAATTTCATCCTTTACATCATCAAAGTTGGCTGCTATTTTATAACTGGCTTTATTAGTCCAGTATTTGGGGCCAGGTTCTCCGTCAGCAGCCCGGTACTCATTCACAGCGGAAGGATAAAAATTGGGCGTAAACAAATCATGTTGATCATACGTTGAATTGGTAGTTTGTGCTTTCGCTGCAACGCAGGATAAAATCAATAAAAAAGCTATTAGTTTTTTTGCATTCATTTTCTTAGTCTATTTTTTGTGTGAAATTATTTCCTTTGTGTATAAAAGAATACAATACTATATTAAATGGAATTATTTTCAGATCGCCGGTAATACTATGAATATAGGTTAAGATAATTAAAGCAATTAAGTTGTGGTTTCTTTTCAATAATCTGCAGTGAATTGTTTAATCCCATTTTTTAAGAAGTGCCTTTCCTTCCTTCTTTATATTTTCGTCATCTTCTGTTTTGTCAGGCAGAGTAAACATCACCGTAAGGTTTTGCCTGGCAATATTTTCTTCATCCTTTCTTTTATATGCCTTCGCAAGAGAAAGATAATTTAAAATAAAAGAAGGGTTTAATGATTTTACTTTTTCAAGACAATTTATAGCATCATCAATGCTTGCAGGAGGCAGGGCTCCAAAGAAAAGTTTTACCGCCGTGCGCTCAAAATAATTTAAGCCGTTTATTTCATAATACCATTTGCCCAAAACGTACCAAGCCTTATAATTGTGTGGGTTATACTTTAGCGAAAGATCAGCATATTTTTTTACATCTCTTACTGCATCTATTTTTTCCTTCCCGTCTTTTTTCATTGCCTCCCTTCCCATCGCCAAAGCCATTACAAAATTGGCATCTGATGAAAACCGGTTCACTTGTAATGCCGTTTGGGCATAGGTTTTAGCTTTCCGGTAATAATCATCCTGCTGCACTTTATCCTCCTTTAGCCTTGCGCCAATTCTTGTGCACAGCTCGCTGCATTTGCACAAAGCTTCCAAATTGGATGGGAGAATTTTTAATGCTTCCTGGTAGGCATTAAATGCCTGTGCATCATTCATAGATGTCTCATACTGTTCCGCGTTTTTAAGAATAGCTGAAATATCCTGGGCGTGCAAAAATCCGGAGTATGCAACCAGGCAAATAAAAAAAAGAATTTTCATAAGAATATTTTCATATTTCGGAACCTTCTAAAACTGTTTTTGCCAGTTAACACCTGCTGAACCGCGTATTCCCTCTATCGGTGGATGCAATTTTTTTATAGAAATATTAATTGACCGCACCTGGGGGAACTCGTTATGAATTTCATTGCCGATTTCCATAACAACATTCTCCAGCAAAGGCGTGGGTACATTCATTCTCTCCCTGATGATGTTGTAGATATCTGCGTAATTTATCGTATCGTTTATTGAATTAATTACCTGAAGGTCTTCATGAAATTCGACAGATGCATCTATTATATATTCATTGCCCAGTAATCGTTCTTCCTCATGCACTCCATGAAAAGCGTTGAAACGAAGATCGTGCAGGTGTACGGTAACCATTTTATTGTAAAGGAGATTTAGCGTGTAATTAATTACGATCCGGTTTTTATTTGCTGGTTATTTTCCTGCAAGGAATTATTGGAATGTTTCAAATGTTCAAGCATGCTCAAATACCTTTCCGCGTCAAGAGCAGCCATACATCCGCTTCCAGCGGCTGTAACTGCCTGGCGGTAAATTTTATCCTGCAGATCGCCGGCAACAAACACACCTTCGATATTGGTTTTGGTTGAACCGGGAATTGTTTTTACGTAACCGCTTTCGTCCATATCCACCCAGCCTTTTAGAAGATCTGAATTGGGCCTGTGACCGATTGCTACAAAATAGGCACTTACGGCGATCTCCTGCTTCTCCCCTGTTTTATTATTTTTAACTCTTACCGCTTCCACTTTATCATCTCCTAATATTTCATCAACTTCAGTATTCCAATACATTTTTATATTGGAAGCATTCAGTACTCTTTCCTGCATGATCTTACTGGCTCTTAATTCGTCACGCCTTACAAACATGTGAACCTTACTGCATATTTTACTTAGGTATAAAGCTTCTTCTGCCGCTGTATCGCCGCCCCCTATTATGCATACTTCTTTTCCTTTAAAGAAAAAGCCATCGCATACTGCGCATGCGCTAACTCCAAAACCATTTAATCTTTGTTCGCTTTCAAGGCCAAGCCATTGAGCGCTGGCTCCGGTGGCCATAATAACGGCATCGGCCTCAAGCCATTTTTCCTCATCTACCTGCACTTTAAAAGGGCGAACCGAGAAATCGACTTCGGTTGCAAGGCCGTAACGGATATCGGTCCCCATTCTCTTTGCCTGCTGCTCAAATTCCACCATCATCTCAGGCCCTTGCACCCCGTCAGGATAACCGGGATAATTTTCCACTTCGGTAGTGATGGTAAGTTGCCCGCCTGGTTGTATTCCCTGGTATAATACTGGTTTCAGGTTGGCCCTGGCGGCGTAAATGGCAGCTGTATAACCAGCCGGTCCTGAGCCAATTATTAAACAGTGTACATGTTCGTTGTTTGTATCCATTTATTTAAATATAATTTTTCAAATGTAAACTTTTTTGAGAATGAAAACCCGGAGCCTGTTGCATAAAAATCCTAAATCTACCTGGGAATAATAATGGTTTTAAAATCAGAAGCATATCCGCAAAAAGCGCCTAGTGCACCGCCGGAAATATTTCCCAGTACTTTATTGGGTGATGCAAACGGATTACCAATGCTTTGGTAAGCAAATTCCATTGTAAGCCAAAATTGGTAAGTAGTCCGATCAATATTACTCAATTTTAAAGTTACCGTGTCACCGTGATGAAAAAAATTCTTGTCAAAAGCAATTGGATTATTCCTATCAATTCCTGGCTGAACTTTCAAATCATAGGTAGTGCCATCAATCAGTTGATCGTCAAAAACAGATTGTTGCCCGGGAAAATAAAGGTCATTATTGATTTTAGTGTAATAACGGATATAATTGCCAAGTCCCGGCGGATCTTTTGCCCGTACAAATAAATCTGCCTCAGTAGAATCATCCGCAAAAGGTGTAGGCTTCCACCAAAGCGAGTCAATTTTTTTTGCCAAAGGAGGAATAGTGGTAAATGAAGTATATTCTTTACCTGCGACTTCCACTTTTAAATTATACGTTGTATTTACTTGTCCTAAAAAAGCTGAATTGATGTTGGCTGAATCAATAGAATAATAATAAAGAAAAAAGCCGCCTGAGGCACTGATGGAATATTCCTTTAATTGTTGGGTTTGAGTTCCATTAGAGATAAACACGACTGCGTTATGCACAAATGAAGTGTCTAATATCTCCGGAGTTATTTTACTGAAGTAGTCAAAACTTTTTGAGAGTACAACAACGGGTGGTTGATTGTTTTCAATACTGGCATCTACCACCAGAATATCAGGAACTACCTTTAATTTGAAATTAATATTCTTTACGCAGGAACACAACATGATAGCGCAAATCAGTACGGAAAAGATTTTCATGGTGCAAAATTATTGAAAAGGGAAATGTCTCCAGAATTTATCACTTGCACGTGCTAACGTGTTGCAGATATCTTCACGAATAACATGAACTAAAAGGATTATGTTTTTGGCAAATTGGTTGGTAAGGCCAAAAAAAAGCCGTCCATAACGGGCGGCTTCTAAAAAAATCAAATTTATTTTATCCTAAATAAGCTTTAAGCGCGCTGCTGTATCTTGCTTTTTGCAAGCGCTTAATGGCTCTTTCCTTTATCTGGCGGATGCGCTCCTTAGTTAAATCATATTTCTGGCCGATCTGTTCAATGGTTACACCATTTTCACCATCCAGCCCAAAATATGCGTTAACAATTTCAGCTTCACGCGGACTTAATGATTTCAATACACGACGAATTTCATTTTTTAATGAATCGTGCATTACATCTTCATCCGTTTCTCCACCACCTTTTAAAAGATCGCCCATCGCAACATCTTCTGCCTCATGTACCGGGGCGTCCAATGAAGTATGCCTGGTATTGCTTTGGAAAATATTGTTGATTTCGGTTACGCTCATTTCAAGAATTTCTGAAAGTTCTTCCGTAGAAGGCTCTCTTTCATGTTCCTGTTCAAAAGCCATGTAAGCTTTATTAGCTTTGTTGTACGTGCCAATTTTGTTTTGAGGCAAGCGGACTAATCTGCCCTGCTCTGCCAACGCCTGCAAAATGGACTGGCGAATCCACCATACGGCGTATGAAATAAACTTGAAACCTTTGGTTTCATCAAAGCGCTGTGCCGCTTTAATCAATCCGAGGTTGCCCTCGTTAATAAGATCACTTAATGATAACCCCTGGTGCTGGTACTGTTTTGCAACTGAAACTACGAAACGTAGGTTGGCTGTTGTGAGACGCTCTAAAGCTCTCTGGTCGCCCATTTTAATTTTCTGTGCTAAAATAGTTTCCTCTTCCGGAGTGATCATTCCAATCTTTGAAATTTCCTGCAGATACTTCTCAACCGCTTGTGAATCGCGATTGGTAATCTGGGTAGCAATTTTAAGTTGCCTCATGTTTGTATATAGTTAATAATTAAAAGACGCTTATAAGACAAAAATAGTTGGGGGAATGCTGCAAAAGATGTGTTAATCACCGAATCTTCATGAAACATCTGCAAATTTACAACGCGGATTTTGCATTTCATAATGAATGTTAAAATAAATATCTAATTGGATAAAATCATTTAAGATTATAACAGTTTCATTACAATAAAGTTCATTTAATCTAAAGTTCGTCCTGAACAGTAATTAAATCTTCAATAATTTAGCGGAATGACAGATTATCGATCGGATACATTTACGAAACCTTCGCAAGCAATGCTGGAGACAATGTTCAGGGCAGATGTAGGTGATGATGTTTTTGGCGAAGACCCTACAGTAAACAAGCTGGAAACCCTGGCAGCAGAAACTTTTGGTATGGAGGCTGCATTATTTTGTCCAAGCGGCACTATGACCAATCAAATTGCCATCAAATGTCATACCCAGCCCGGCGACGAAGTAGTTTGCGATAAATTAAGTCATGTTTATATCTACGAGGGCGGTGGCATTGCATTCAATTCTGGCTGCCAGGTTAAACCGATTGAGGGCGACCGGGGAAGAATTAATGCTGAACAAGTGAGAAGTGCTATTAATCCGGATGACCTGCATAAGCCCGTCACCCGACTAGTAAGCCTTGAAAATACGGCTAACCGGGGTGGTGGAAGCTGCTATCAATTTGATGATATAAAGAATATCAGGGGAGTTTGCGTGGATAATAATCTCGCGTTGCACCTCGATGGCGCCAGGGTTTTTAATGCTATTGTGGAAATGAAAGAAAACCCAAAAGATTACGGGACCACATTTGATAGTATTTCCGTTTGTCTGAGCAAAGGCCTTGGCGCGCCGGTAGGAAGTGTATTGCTGGGCAAAAAGGATTTTATTCGTAAAGCAAGACGTGTGAGAAAAGTTTTTGGGGGCGGAATGCGGCAGGCTGGCTACCTTGCGGCTGCCGGAATTTTTGCATTGCAAAACAATATTGAACGGCTGGTTATCGATCACCAACATGCAAAAAAAATTGCAGAGGCATTATTAAAAAAACCTTTCACCGGCAAAATGATGCCTGTTGAAACTAATATCATTATTTTCGAAGTAATTGGAAACTATACCGCCAAAGGTCTTGCAGAAGTCCTCAGAAAACATGACATACTTGTAATGGCTATTTCTGAAACCCAGGTGAGAATGGTACTTCACCTGGATGTAACTGAAAGAATGGTGGAGGAAACTATTAAAGTAATCGGGATTTTATAGATACTCCTTTCCTGGAATTGGCTGTTCTTTATATACTATTCATAAGCCAAATATTTATTTTGCGTTTGGACAAGATATTATTGAAGGACGAATTATGCTGCTTGTGAACTACCCCCCACTCGCCAATTTACTAAAGATTGTCACCCAAGTATATTATTTTTTATTTAACCCAACTATCCTTTGCTGTGGCTACATCTATCAGCTTATAAGCATCCCGGCGAAAACTTTTTATTAGTAATTATGTCCATTATTAAAGATTTTTTGTCATTTTATTGGTTGATTATAAAAATATAATTCTAAAAATTCAAATCCTTCCTTTCCTCATTATGCGCCACATTTTTCATTTTCTCACTTACAGTTCTGACGAAACTGAAGCGCTTATTTTTGCGTCTGTTTTATTTATTTGCTGGAATATTGAAAACATTGCGGGCCTTGCAGGTGGTTATAAAAAATGGAATCATGCTTTTCTAAATGTCCAGTTTATCATTACAGGTATAGCGCCACAGTTTATGATGGGATTGCTATTTGTGAAAACGATGCAATGGACAGGACAGCATCACGTTGGGTTGTTGTACCACTTGCTCCACGTAAAAAATGCATTTATTTTATTTCTGGTATCCTTTGTTTTACTCGATTTTGGAGAATATATCTATCATGTAATCATGCACAAAGTAAATACGCTCTGGATGTTCCATGCGGTTCATCATAGTGATTATGTGGTAGATGTTTCAACTACTTTGCGGGAGCATCCGGGAGAAAATATTATCCGCAACTGTTTTACACTCTTATGGATTTTCTTGAGCGGCGCTTTATTCTGGATGGTTTTTTTACGCCAGCTCATCCAGATAACATCCAATTTATTAGTGCATATGAATTGCAGGTTGCCTGATAAATTAGATGATATTGTGAGCACAGTATTTATAACGCCCAATCTTCACCAGGTGCACCATCATTATCAAAAGCCTTATACTGACTGCAATTACGGGGATGTTCTCAGTATCTGGGACAGAATGTTTGGCACTTTATGCAGGCTGCCATATGAAGAAATTGTTTTTGGTGTGGACATGTTAGATAAAAATAATAGTACTACTTATTTTTCTTTAATGAAAATGCCTTTTGAAAAATACTTTCGGCAAAAAAAAGATTAAACGAAAACAAAGTTTTTATGATATAAAAATAACCACCAGGCGTACACGTAATTTTCAACCCTTTAAATAACTCCGGATTGATATCATTTATATGAGAAAGTCATTTGCACTTCTTCCTGTACTTTTTTTATTGTTCCAACTAAATGCATGCAGCCAGTCAAAAAATTCTATCCTGCGTATTTATAATAATGAAGCCATTTACCGTTTTGGAAATAAATACATGAATGGAAATGAACATCTTTCTTTCCAGGACCAGGACAAGGAATTTACCACACCAGGCACCCGGAAACTGTACCATAAATCGAAAAGAGTTTTGTCTGAGAGCCGGATTTTTAATCTTGCTTCGTTAGGCGTATTTATTACCTCTGTCTTTACTAAAACAAACGTAACCGGACCTATTGAATTTGCTGTGGGAACCGGTGCTTTAGGCTTAGGTGGTATTTATTTTCAAACCGAATCTTCCAAATATTCGGAAAGGGCGATATGGGGAAAACCCGGGATATTTTATCGGAAGCTTTAAAGCAGTAAAGTAATACAATATGGATTTCTATCCGTTAGGGAAAACCTACATATGATTTATTATCATTTTCTTCCGATCATATTTTAACTGCATACAGTAACTTAGCAATCATGATTTTTTTTAAACATAAAATTCTAGCATGCTCCCAAAAATAAATCCAGCAAACACTGAATCGTGGAAACTATTGCAACAACATTTTGAAGAGATGAAAAATGTTCCTGTTAAAGATCTTTTTATGGAAGATCCTGAAAGGTTTGAAAAATATTCTTTTGCCGTACCTGAAATCGTTTGTGATTTTTCCAAGAATAGAATTAATGATACCACCACCAGGCTTCTTTTGCAACTAGCCGACGAATGCGGATTGAGGCAAGCCATAGATGCGATGTTTTCCGGCGAAAAAATTAATGAAACGGAGGGCCGTTCAGTCTTACATACGGCGCTGAGGAATTTTTCCGGCAAACCTGTTCTCTCCGATGGAAAAGATGTAATGCCTGAAGTGAAAAGAGTGCTTGAACAAATGAAAAGTTTTTGTTCAAGGGTTCATTCGGGTGAATGGAAAGGCTATAGCGGTAAAACAATAAAATATTTTGTAAACATTGGAATTGGCGGCAGCGACCTCGGGCCTGTAATGGTTACGGAAGCATTGAAACCGTATTGGGTGGAAGGCATTCAAACTTATTTTGTAAGTAATATTGATGGAACCGACCTTGCCGAGGTTCTGAAAAAAATCACTCCTGATGAAACTATGTTTTTAATTGCATCAAAAACTTTCACAACCCAGGAAACCATGACTAATGCCCACTCTGCGAGGGACTGGTTTATGAAAGCTGCATCGGATGAAAAAGCCGTTGCCAAGCATTTCGTAGCACTTAGTACTAATGAAAAAGATGTGCGGGCGTTTGGAATAGATACCGAAAATATGTTTGAATTCTGGGATTGGGTTGGCGGCAGGTATAGCCTGTGGAGTGCTATCGGGCTTTCTATTGCATTAACTATCGGGTACGATAATTTTGAAAATTTATTGAAAGGCGCATATTCTGTGGACCAGCATTTTAACGAAACTGCCTTCGAAAAGAATGTTCCTGTACTCATGGCATTAATAAGCCTGTGGTATATCAATTTCTTTGGCGCACAATCCGAGGCAATACTTCCTTACGATCAATATATGCATCGTTTTCCAGCTTATTTTCAACAGGGAAATATGGAAAGCAATGGGAAGCATGTAGACCGTAATGGTAACAAAGTAACTTATGCTACCGGCCCCGTTATCTGGGGCGAACCTGGAACTAATGGACAGCATGCTTTTTACCAATTGATTCACCAGGGCACGTTATTGATTCCGTGCGATTTTATTGCACCGGTTCTCACACATAATCCATTGGGCGATCATCATCGTATATTACTCTCTAACTTTTTTGCACAAACGGAAGCATTAATGAATGGAAAAATCAGGGAGGAACTTCAAGCAGAGAAAGTGCCTGAGTCTATTATTCCTTTCAGAGAGTTTGAAGGAAACAAGCCGACCAATTCTTTCCTGGTAACGGAAATAACTCCCACCACTTTAGGCGAATTAATTGCCCTGTACGAGCATAAGATTTTTGTGCAGGGAATTATATGGAATATTTACAGCTTCGATCAATGGGGTGTGGAATTAGGAAAACAACTGGCGAAACAAATATTGCCTGAATTGCAGGATAACAGTGTTGTAACATCGCATGACGCTTCAACAAACGGATTGATTAATACTTATAAGAAGTTAAGAGAATAACATTTCTTATATCAAACTTTGGTATAAGTTTCATTAAATCGAAATTTTATTTCGGTTCTGAATTTTAAAAATCCTTTTTCATGAGATAAAAAAAAAACCTCCGGTTTAATGGAGGTTATTTTTTCAATGCTTGTTCATAACGCAAGCAATAATTGAATAACGTTACAGATAATTTTCTATTGTATTGAAAATAAAAAAACCCAGAGAAATTCTCCGGGCCTTCTCTCACGTGTATTTAATCATTCAATTAATTTACAAACTTCGTATCAGCACTATCATACTTTTCCTGGTACAATTTCACTTTATCATTTTGATTCAGGCTTTCATAAATTTTTTGCATAAGATCTACAATTGATTTATACTTGGATTTGTCTGCTTTTTTATAGTTCGCTTCCAGCGTTGTCAGCGCTTTGTCGGCATAAGGAATTGCTTTATTAAAAGCATCTTTTGATTGGGCATTCAAATCTGCTTTCTTCTTCACATCATCAGGCTTAGTGCTTTTTATTTTTAAAGCTGAATCTCTCACATCTACACCATGATTATAATAATATTGGGCATACAACCAGTTAGTAACAACATCATTTGGATTTAGGGAATGTGCTTTTTCAATTTCAGTGCCTAGTGTTTGGAGCAAGGCGTCCCTGTTTTTAATTACTACACCCTCGTCTCCATTATAAATATATCCAAAAATATCGTTGGCGTAGTTGAAATGATACATGAGGCTGTCAGGGCGTTTTGTAACCAACTCATTGTATTTTGCAAACAATGCATCGTTGTCTTTTTTCTCGCGGTAATAATCTATCAGCACTAAATCAAAGTAATCATTATCGGGAAAAAGTTTTTTACCGAGATTGGCGTATTTCATCATATTCGCTTCATCCTTTGCATCTTTATAATGCAACATGAGCCATTGATATGGAAGAATAAAAGCAGCATTGCCCTCTCCTCCTTCTTTTGTTCCGTTGATATTTGCATCGGCAAGTTTGGTAAAGTAAGTAAGAGCCACATCCATTTTACCCGCATTAAGTGCCGCCTTTGCAATATTTAAAACGAGCGTTGTATCTACTTCAGGAATTTTGGACCATTTGTTTTCGGCAATATATTGCCCAACGTTATTAGCTTTTATAAATAAGTTCATGGCATCTTCAAAACCCGCCTTGTTGCCCGTAGGTGCCGCAGCATTAAAAGCACTAGCGCCCGCTTCATAATATCCTGTATATAAATTAAAAATCGGGGCATACTGATCTTTAATGATCACCAATTTCAATTTAATGTTGGCCGAATCAGCTGCTGCTTTTTTAAAGGCTTCGAATGCCTGCTCTCTTGCATCCGGGGCCAAAGATTTGAATTGATCACTTGAAGCAATTTGCTCGTAAATTTTAGCTTTATAATATTGCCCTTCCCCGTCATTGGGAGACTTCGCAACATATGCATCTATATCGGTCTTAGCTTTATCAAGCTGCTTTTTATCTAAGTCAGCTTTTACACTTTTGAGATCTTGTGCAAAAATCAGCGTTGCAAAAAAACTAAATAGTAAAGTGAAAATAACTTTTTTCATTGTTGTTTAATTATTGTGAATTTATTGATTTTCATTTTCATCGTCTTTTGAAATTTCGTTTTCATTCGGCTCAGTACTTTCTCCCGGCGCTTCCAATTCGCTAGTTATCGTATTTTCAACTGGTTCTTCATCATCCTCATGCTCATTCAATTTTGTAATCGCAGCTATTTCATCACCTTCATCGAGCCTTATTAATTTCACTCCCTGGGTGGCTCTTCCAGCTTCTCTTATAGTGGCAATTGAGGTTCGAATTGTTACGCCGGATTTACAGGTTATCATTAAATCCTGTTTTTCATTCACGTTCAACAGTCCGATTAACGAACCGGTTTTCGCGGTAACATTTATCGTCTTCACTCCTTTGCCCCCACGATTCGTAATTCTATATTCTTCCACCGCGGTTCGCTTTCCAAATCCTTTGCTGCTTACCACAAGAACACTTACATCAGGATCATCACTATTTACACAAATCATACCAACTACCTCATCATCATTTTCATCAACAGAAATACCAAAAACTCCAATGGCTCCTCTCCCGGTTGGCCTTACTTTTTCTTCAGGAAAGCGAATGGCCCTGCCACTTTTTACAGCCATCATTATTTCTTTTTTCCCGTCGGTAAGGCACGCATCTAATAACTGATCGCCGTCATTTATGGTAATAGCGTTTACACCATTTTGTCTCGGTCTCGAAAAATCGGCAACCCGCGTTTTTTTAATAATCCCTTTCCTGGTACAAAGCACAATATAATTATTGTTGATGTATTCTTCATCTTGCAGGTCTTTAATATCTATAATAGCTCTTATTTTATCATCCGCCGGAATTTGTATAAGATTTTGTATGGCCCTGCCTTTGCTCTGTTTATCTCCTTCTGTAATTTCATAAACTTTCAGCCAGAAGCATTTTCCATTTTCTGTAAAAAATAATAACGTATGATGCGTAGACGCAACAAAAAGTTGCTCGATATAATCTTCCTGCCGCGTGCTGCTTCCTTTAGCGCCTCTCCCTCCCCTGCGTTGCTGACGGTATTCCGTAGCCGAAGTTCTTTTAATATAACCCAGGTGTGAAATGGTAACTACAACATCTTCTTCCTCAATCAGGTCCTGCATACTTATTTCATCGGCGAGATAAGTAATTTCTGTTTTGCGGGCATCACCAAATTTTTGTTTTATTTCTTCAAGTTCATCTTTTATAATCTGGAAACGCATTCCTTCATTTTCAAGAATTTCTTTTAATCTCCCGATTAAAGCCATTATCTCTTCATGCTCTTTTTTAATTTTATCACGTTCCATTCCTGTAAGGCGTTGTAACCTTAGTTCAAGAACAGCTTTGGCCTGTATTTCGCTCATCTGGAAATTCGAAATCAATCCATCTTTCGCAACTTCAGGCGTTGACGAATTTCTTATGAGTGTTATCACTTCATCCAAATGATCTAAAGCGATAAGATAACCCTCAAGTATATGCGCTCTTTCTTCGGCTTTCTTTAATTCAAATTTTGTTCGGCGGATTACCACTTCATGGCGGAAATCAACAAATTCTCTTATAAGGTCTTTTATATTCAGAATCTTAGGCCTTCCTTTTACAAGGGCGACATTATTAATACCGAAAGAGGTTTGCAGTTCGCTGTGCTTATACAAATGATTGATGACAACCTGTGCAATGGTATCTTTCTTTAGTTCCACAACAATCCTTGTTCCCTCTTTATTATTACTCTCGTTATTTACATCCGAAACTCCTTCGATAATTTTATCATTAATAAGATGGCCGATTTTTTCTGTGAGTGTATCACGATTTACCTGGTAAGGAACTTCTGTAATTACAATTTTTTCTTTGCCGTTTTTTGAAGTTTCAACAACAACTTTGCCCCTCAGTACCACTCTTCCCCGTCCTGTATGTAACCCAGCTTTCACTCCTTCATAGCCGTGAATGATACCGCCGGTAGGAAAATCGGGAGCCTTTACAATCTTTATAAGATCATCAATAGAAATGTCTTTATTATCAATATAGGCAACACAGCCATCCACAACTTCAGTAAGATTATGAGGTAGCATATTAGTTGCCATGCCCACAGCAATACCGCTCGAACCATTTAATAATAGCTGCGGAATACGTGTAGGCAACACCGTTGGTTCCTTTGTAGAATCATCATAGTTCAACTGGAAATCAATCGTGTCTTTTTCAATATCGTCCAACATCGTTTCAGCTATTCGCTCCAGGCGCACTTCGGTATAACGCATAGCTGCGGGACTATCACCATCCTGGCTACCAAAATTTCCCTGTCCGTCCACAAGCGTATAACGCATGCTCCAATCCTGCGCCATGCGCACCATTGTATCATAAATTGACGCATCACCATGGGGATGGTATTTACCCATCACATCACCGACTATACGGGCAGATTTTTTGTAAGGCCTGTTGTAGAAATTACCCATTTCATACATGCCATATAATATCCGACGGTGAACCGGTTTAAGACCATCACGGGCATCCGGCAATGCACGCCCCACAATCACGCTCATCGAATAATCGATATAAGCGGATTTCATTTGTTCTTCAATATTTACGGGAATTATTCTGCCTCTTCCGGGGGTATTATCAGGCAATTGTTCTTCTGTTGTATCCATAATTTTTAACTATCGGCAAATATACTTTTTAAAGAGGGTTTTTCCTTACAAAAGATGCTAAAAACAACCTTTTTTTTCACCAATTTTTTAAAGCGGTTGTGGATAAGAAAAGCCTGCCTTTAATGTCTTTATTTCGATCCTTTGGGTCTTCTTTCCTGATTCTTAAAATAATACTGCAAACCTGTTATGCGGAGTGCATTTCTAATACGAGTGCATAAAATAGCAAAGTAGTTGCATGCTTACACAAATTGTGATTTATTTTTGAAAGATTAGAAATGAAAAAATGAAAAATATTTTATTGTTTGGCGCCGGAAAATCAGCAACTTGTCTTATCGATTATTTATGTGCTGCCACCGAAGAAAATAATTGGCTGCTGGTGGTTTGCGATGCAGATTTGCAATTGGCTCAATCAAAAATTCAGAATTGCAACAACGCAAACGCTGTTTCAATTGATGTAAGCGATGAAGAAAAAAGAATTGAGTTGATAAAGGAAGCAGACATTGTAATTTCGATGCTGCCGCCGCATTTACATTTTTTGGTTGCCAACGATTGTCTCAATTTTTCAAAACATCTTTTAACTGCCTCCTATATTGATGAAAAAATAAAAAAACTCAATAAACAAATTGAAGCAAAAGGTTTGCTTTTTTTATGCGAGATGGGACTCGATCCGGGAATTGACCATATGAGCGCCATGAAGATATTTGACCAAATAAAAAAGCACGGTGGAAAAATTACTTCTTTTAAATCGCACTGCGGCGGGTTGGTTTCTCCGGAAAGTGACGATAATCCATGGCATTATAAAATAACATGGAACCCAGCAAATATTGTTATGGCAGGCTCTTCCGGTGCCATTTATAAAATGAATGGATCAACGGTTACTATTCCCTATCATAAAATATTTGACGACAATGAAGTAGTAGATGTTCCGGGACTTTTTCCGTTAGCATGGTATCCTAACCGTGATTCGCTTAGTTATATTGATACCTACGGACTGCAGCATGCAGATACTTTTATTCGAACCACTTTGAGACATGCTTCCTTTTGCCGTGGATGGAATATAATTGTGAATTCGGGCCTTACTGATTTAAATGATTATGAGGAAATAAAGAACTGCAAAACATATAATGAATGGTTCGTTAAAAAAAGCATTAAACGAAAGTCGTTAATTGCTGACGATGCAAACCACACTGAATTTGATGAACAGGCAAATTATCTTAGTTTAAGAAGTAACGACATAATTGAACCGCCAATAAAAAGCTCGGCTTCATTATTACAAAATATTTTGGAAAAAAAGCTTGCGATGCAACCTCATGATAAGGATATGATTGTAATGCTGCACGAAATAGATTATGAAATTGATAGGGAGAGGAAAGGCATAAAGAGTTGCTTAATTGTAAAGGGCGATGATCAACAACGAACTGCCATGGCGAAAACAGTTGGCTTACCGTTAGGAATAGCTGCTAAATTGATTTTACAGGACAAGATAAAATTAACCGGTTTGCATATTCCTGTTGCGCAGGAGATTTATGAACCGGTGCTTGCCGAGCTCGAACTGAATCAGATAAAGTTTAATGAAGAATTTGTTTAGCTCATTATTTCCGCGGCTGACAGTCAGGTGTCTGACAACTCATGCACAGCTTTTTTTCACCGGAAACTTCCCTTAGTGGCCTGACACCTTTGAAAAGAATTTTTCTTCAATATTAAAATCAATTGAAGGGAAATTTTTTTTATCGATTGGATTTTTTCAAGTTGTGCAGCCTGGAACTTTCTGTGAGCTTCGCTTTCTTTTTGAAATGGTTTATGATTCATTGCAGCCACTAACGATTTAATTTCTTTTAATAATTTTGATGCGTCATCATTAAGAAAAGCATCGCAAAATTTTTCAAAAACGAAAGCTGTCGCTGTTTCTGTTGGATGGACCAAATCATTCTTATAAAAACGGTAATCACGCAAAACATCAATTATTAATTCGTAAGCCGGAAAATAAAAAACATTTTTATAATTTTCTTTTACAGTATGTACTGCGTCTATGAGCCTCGCTTTGCTCCTGTTGTTTTCAATAACGCCATCTCTTACATGCCTAACAGGGCTAATGGTGAAAATAATCTTTAAGCCTGAATTATAAGAATGAAGTTTTGAAATAACATTTGATATATGTGAAGTGATTTCATCAATTGATAATAATTTCTTTTCAAAAAAATCCTGCGGAGCTTTATGGCAATTCGCAACAGGCTGTTGAGATTTTTTAAGCTGATAATTATAAGATGTTCCTAAAGTAATAATTAACCATGCAGCCTCTTTCAAAAACTGGTGTGCTTTAGATTGCGAATGATTTATCTGCTGCAAAACCTTTTCTTTACTCATTCCTGAAAAGACAGAATGATGTTTCCAGCTATGCCATAATTCATTCAATAAAAAGAGATCATTTTCATTGTACTTTTTATTTTCAATATAAGAGTCCAATGCAGAAGCAATACTTAACGGATCATACAAAATTCCATTAGGATTTTGCAACACATTAAATTTTAAGTCTATCATCATTTTCCCAATCTCTTCTGTAAAGCAGGAGCCAATAAAAAGAATCTTATCTGCATAAGAAATTTTTTGAGAAGAAGGTATAACCTGAAATGGTAAAAGCAATTCCATAATAAAATTTAATGCAAAGTATATCAAAAGCTTTTTGAATGTTAGCAATTAAGAACTAACTCCGGAATTTCAAATAAACTTTTGGAAAGTTAACCAAATATTTCGCCAGCCAATTTGATGCTCTCTTTCAGCGCATCTGCATCAATATCTTTACAGTAACCAAGTTCTTTAAAGTATTGTATCATTAATTCGGAATCCATATTTCCAACAAGTTTATCATCTGCCATAGGGCAACCGCCAATTCCTTTTAATGCGCCATCAAAACGTCTGCAACCTTGCTCTAAAGCAGCATGAATTTTTTGTTGCCAGTTTCTATTTGTTGAATGAAGATGAACACCTGTTTCAATTTGCGGAAATGCTGCAATAACTTTTTTTGTAACTGATGCAACCTGCAACGGTTCTGCGATACCGACTGTGTCTGCCAAAGAAATAATTTGAATTCCCTCTCCTATTAATTTATCAATCCATTCCAACACAATGTTTTCATTATAATCATCTTTATAAGGATTTCCAAATGCCATTGAAATATAAATTACCGGTTCCTTTTTATTTTTATCACAAATATTTTTTATCTCGTTTACATTTTGCAGCGATTGTTCAATAGTGCTGTTCGTATTTCTCATTTGAAATGTTGGAGAAATGGAAAATGGAAATCCCAAATAATTTATTAAATCGTATTGGGCAGCTTCTTCAGCGCCACGAACGTTTGCGATGATGGCTAATAATTTCGTTTTTGTATAGCTCATTGACAAATGGCTAATCACTTCCTTTGTATCTGCCATTTGAGGAATAGCTTTTGCAGAAACAAAGCTTCCGAAATCAATTGTGTCAAATCCAACTTTTAATAACTGGTTGATGTATTCGATTTTTTTTTGAGTAGGAATAAAATTCTTCCAGCCTTGCATCGCATCACGTGGGCATTCGATCAATTTTATGTGTGTTTCCTTTCCATCCATTAATACAAATTAAAAGAAATTATAGAAAGAGTGATCATAAAATTTAAGAAGGTTATAACTGTTAACCCATTTCCTCAACCATCTTTTGTATTCTAAATAAGAAGATAATTTTATAATCTATCAATGCAACACAGCAATTTTTCTTGCATCGATGTTCAACCTGATCCGGTTAAAAAATCTGCGTCGTTCTTTTTCTCCAACAACACTTATGAGCGTGGATTTATGTAATATATTTTGGAAGTGCCTGTAAGTATATTCAGCAAATGCAACGTCCTTGGTATTCATGTAATTTAAATGAGAGTGGGTAAGAAAAACGACCTTTCTTCCATTGAGAACGGGCAAGTAGGTATTGTCGCCAAGAATAAAATCGTTAATATATAAATTAAACGGAGCTCCCTCGCTCAAGCCTTTACCAGGTTGATTTATTTTGTAGCCGGCCTCTGCCTGCAATTCAACAAAATCTATTGATTTTTCAAGGCAATCATAAATCTTTAAAACATCATCTTCTGATGCAAATACGTTTGATTCTTTATAATATTCTATCTGCCTTAATGTTGTATTGATGTTCTCTACATTCCATATTTCTGTTGAAGGAATTTTATTGTAAGTAGCTAAAATTTTTTCACCTGTCTTCATTAAGCTTTCGGCCATTAGAGAAGGATTAAAAATTGTTTTGTTGTAATCGGGGTAACGCAGGATAGTTTTCATCCAAAAAAAATATTTGAAAGCCGCCAACTCGGGAAAATTATAATAATGATATACAGGAACATCTTTAGGTAATATCAGCAATTCTTTTTGTTCAAAGGAATTAATCATTTCATGTTGTAACAGAAAATCATGCAGATAAAATTCAAAATTAAAATTCTGCGGATCAGCCAGCTTTCCACTAAAAACTACCGATTCAGAATTAAGGTGCAATAATTGATCAAGAGAGATTTTAAATTTTATACAAAGTCTTTTTACTTCTTCTAGAGTGATTGGTTTTTCTCCGCGTATTCTTCTATAAGCACTGTCGTTACTTATGTCTAATTCTTCCGCTATTTCATCAACAAAAGAAATATGCGGAGGAAGCATTCCTTTGATGTGATTAAAAAATACCTGTTGTGCACCTGTAGAATCCATAAACAAGTTTTAGTAAATGTTAGAAGTGGCACAGAAAGGTTTAGTAAAAGTTGCAAAAAAAAATAAAAACTACAAGTTTTTATTAAAAAATGAAATGATAAATGAAATATCCCTCTATTGATAATAAAAATTCCAAAGGAGAAAACGCGGCATCATAAACCAATTAGCATTCGCCTTTTCATGATTGTAAGTTTGAAGATAAGTGTCCATATCAGAAAAACATTTTATCATTCAGTCGCGATACTACGAACGATCTTTCTTTACTGTGCATTTTGTATTGAGAGAATGATTGCAAATACAAAAAGAATTAATTAATTATACATACTTAAAACAGAAAAAATGAAAAGTATATCCTTTTGGGCCAAAAACCATATTTGGCAAAGCAGGCTTATGATTTTTATGATTTATGTTCTAATAAATGTAATTGGCTTATTTATTGGAAAATTACTAAATGATATAAATGTAACTCTCCCGGGATTATATTTTATTACGTGTGTTATTTTTACAGTAATTCTCTGGATAGGATATTCCGGCACAAATGTGAGCGCTGCAAGGCTTTTTACACGCTATTTCAGAAGGAAATTTTTCGACTTTGCATTGGGATTACTCACTTTTTCAATGATTATTTATGGTGGAAATAATTATAAAAACTTTTTCATTAATAACGAAGCCGTAAACGCTTTTAGCATTCACCATCTTTCAAAGGATTCAGCGATTTATTACAATCCACTGATTCAAAATTTTATTGCTTCCATAAAAAATATGGATGTAAGTAAGCTTAGCTTAAAAGAAAAAAAACGAATAATCAAACATCAGATAAAAACCATTAAACATGATAAAGACACTTCAGAAGGTAATAAGGCACTGCTGATAATTTTATCAGTTATCATAGCTCTTGTATTATTATATGGATTAGCAGCGTTATCATGCAGCCTTTCCTGCTCCGGGTCTGAAGCATTAGCTGTGATAGTAGCCATTGGCGGAACTTTCCTGATCGTATTTTTTCTTATACGAATAATTAAACGAATAACTAATCCACCATCTTCTGCAAGAAAATAACATAAATTTGAATTATTGTTAGTTGCAGGCGTTGCTATATTTCAATGAAGCTGTGTTTACATCCTCTGCTTCATTGCTTCATACAAAATCATCCCTGCAGCAACTGATACATTCAAAGATTCAAAATCTTTTTTCATGGGAATTTTAAAACCGTTATCACATGCTTTATATAACACAGGTTGAATCCCTTTGTCTTCGCTTCCCATAATAATTGCACAGGGCTCTTTAAAATCAATATCAAAAATATTCGTATCCGCTTTCATTTCACTGGCAAATACCTTTATGCCATTTAAATGCATTTCATCAATTGCGTTTATAAGGCTTTTAACCCTGCACACAGATATATTTTCAAGGGCGCCCGCAGAAGTGGTGATGGCATCCTCATTCAAGGCCCCCACTCCTTTTTCAGGAATAACAATTGCATGAACACCGCAACAGTAAGCGCTCCTGGCTATGGCTCCTATGTTTCTTATATCAGTAATTCCATCAAGCATTAACAGTAATGGAGTTTCACCATTTTCAACAATTAAGGAAATTACGTCCTGCAAATCCTGGTAATGAATTTTTGATTTAACTGCTATGCAACCCTGGTGGTTCTCTACGTTAAAATTCCTTATTTTTTCAAAAGGCACTTTATTAATGGGAACTCCATATTTTTCAGCAACCAATTTTAATTCTTCTGCCTCCGGCGAATGTATCGTTGATTGCAGGTATATCCTTTCTAATTGCTGACCGGAATTCAAAGCATCAATTATTGCTTTGATTCCTGCAATTAATAAATTTTTTTTAGGACGATGTTGTTGAACAAAAGGTTTATTATGTTGTCTCACTTTTCAAATTTACCTGATTAATTATCTGCAAACAAAAAGCCCTCAAATTTTGAGGGCTTCCTGGTAATTTGAATCAATTACTTTATGCCAAACGCTTTTTTTACTTTACCCACATAATCTAATTTTTCCCAGGTAAATAGTTCTACTTTAATTTTTTTAGGAGCACCGTTGGGTAGATTGAAAGTTTTTTCTACGATTTCATTTTTACGACCCATGTGTCCGTAAGAAGCTGTTTCCTGGTAAATAGGATTACGAAGCTTAAGTCTTTGTTCAATAAAATAAGGGCGCATATCAAATATGGACGCTAATTTATTTGCAATCTCTCCATCGGTCATTTTAACTTTAGAGGTGCCGTAAGTATTTACGTTTATGCTTGTGGGTTGGGCTACACCTATTGCATAAGAAACCTGTACCAGTACTTCATCACAAACGCCGGCTGCAACCAGGTTTTTTGCAATATGCCTTGTTGCATAAGCAGCGCTTCTGTCAACTTTGCTTGGGTCTTTTCCACTAAAGGCTCCGCCGCCATGAGCCCCTTTACCGCCATAAGTATCCACAATTATTTTTCTTCCTGTAAGCCCTGTATCTCCATGAGGCCCTCCTATTACAAACTTTCCCGTCGGGTTAATATGATATTTTATTTTATCGTTGAAGAAATGAGCATACTGCGGATATTTTTTCTTCATTCTTGGAATTAATATCTTCTTAATATCTTCTGATATTTTTTTCAGCATCTTGTCTTCGTCAGCAAAATCATCATGTTGGGTGGAAACCACAATTGCGTCTATGCGTTGTGGTTTATTATCATCGCCATATTCAAGGGTAACCTGGCTTTTAGCGTCGGGACGTAAGTATTTAATTTCTTTATTTTCTCTTCTTAGTGCAGCAAGTTCAATCAAGATACTATGAGCAATATCAAGAGCAAGCGGCATGTAATTTTCTGTTTCGCTCGTAGCATAGCCAAACATCATTCCCTGATCGCCGGCGCCTTGTTCTTCTTTCTTTTTCCGATCTACACCCTGGTTAATATCAGCAGACTGTTCATGAATGGCTGAAAAAATGCCGCATGAATTTGCCTCGAACATGTACTCACTTTTCGTATAGCCTATCCTTCGAATAACTTCTCTTGCAATTTCCTGTACGTCTAAATATGCCTTGGATTTTACTTCACCTGCAAGAACTACCTGGCCGGTTGTAACCAAGGTTTCGCAGGCAACCTTACTTTGAGGATCAAAGGCAAGAAAATTATCAATAAGTGCATCGCTTATTTGGTCAGCTACTTTATCAGGATGTCCTTCGCTCACTGATTCTGATGTAAATAGATAGGGCATATTTGTCTTTTTTAAGAGCCGCAAAATTATGGCTTAGCATTCATTGAACAAAATGCAATTTTAATTTGCATTTAAGAGCCGCAATATTTATAAAGTGGAATATATAATGTGTAACCTTATTCTCGTGCTGGTATTATTTGTTCCATTGAGCTTAACACCGCCATCAGCAATGTTATTTAGGGGGAAATTAAAAGGCGCTATAGCATTACCACAATCATCAACAATACTAATTGAATTGGTGATACTATAAGGTGAAGACAGGCGCAAGCTGGCATTCTTAGCTCCTTTGGTTACTATCGATTGAACATAACGGGAAATATTAAAAACATACTGGCTTACCTGGTGGCCGCTTCCGTCATTTATGATCTTTTTTGTTCCGCCAAAGTATGAAAAATTTGGTGAGCCGCTACTGGTTGTAAAATCGCATGGAATCGGTCTGTATCCTTTATTTATGGAAGTATCTTTCATTTCCAAATACAAATAATTTGGTGTCGTTAAATATGCATCAGATGGTAAACCCGAATAGACCTGGTCAACAATTAATTCGGCCCGGTGAATGGTCCTGTTGGATAAACCACTAAGACCCGGAATTTTTAATTCAGCATAACTGCCTGGTGACGTTTGAACATACAGGATGCTGTCGCCTGCTGCCGGATGCGTAAGGTTATTGGTAATTTCGGATGTTCCTCTTTCCCTTATTACAGAATTTGCTTCTCCGGAATAAACAGTGAAAGGGAAATCGATCCTGGTTGTGTCTTTTACACCATTTAAAGTAGATCTTAGATAAAAAGATAATCTTGTATCTGCATTGCCAAGATCAAAATAATTAATTGCATTGCCACCAAACATTTGATCAGCAATAAGCGCAAAGCCTTTAAAGAAAATCTTAAAGGTGGAATCTGATTTAAAGATTTCACTTGAATCGCTTATGAATGTATTTGCAAATGTATTGGAAAGCTTTATCCGCAACTGGTATTTTGAGTCCTCATTGCGGGCATGAATAGAATCTGTAAGTCTTGCAGGAATAAATGTTTGCTCACCAATTACATCGCTGCTGTTATAATTAAAAACATTGCAGGTGGTATAAGTGGTATCTCTGGAAAAGTTGTCGTTTAGTTTGTACACTAAAGCTTTTTGGGGAGTTAAAGTATCGCCATACGTGCTTGAATAATGTAATATTAAAACGGCCGAATCAAGTAACAGGCTGTCTTTACCGGCTGCTGGAAATGCGAAAGGGAAATATTGCGGCTTCATCTCAAAATACATGCCCGCCGTTGTTTTCCCAAAAAAAGGATCGTTGTTAATAAAGCCTAAAGCATGTAAATCCGTCCGGTATACTGAATCGCAAACAGCGGTATCGAAATTATTAGCTATAACGCTTAAGGTAGTATCAAAGGTGTGTATGTTATCAACCCGTGGTATAAGACTTCCTCCAAGATTTGTGGTGTCTATTTTAGTACAGTGCCAGGATAATACAATTAAAAGGATATAAATTGGGAAGGCAGTCTTAAATAGTCTGATAAACACGTAGAAAATTAATTTGAAATAAGGAAATAAATCGACGAAAAATTATTTGTCCGCAAGGTCGGCATACAATTGTAAATAGTCTGTTAAATCTGATTCAGCGTTATATTTCAAAACTTTTTTGCCTCTTACCTTGCTGAATTCTTCAACAAGTTTTTTATCAACTTTATCTGCACCAAAGGTTATCGCATCAGCAAAACTAGCGCCGCCCTTAAACATTGCTGTATTGTTGGCATCTTTAAAAGGCTCAAGATCTTTTTCCTTTATATTGGCGTTAATCACCGCAAGTTTTAAAAAATCTGATCCTATCTTTTCTTTAAAAGTATTCTGGCCTATTGTATAAATTATTTTACAATTGCTAAATACGGGTTCTTTTTTATAAGCAGTTTTTATGTACATGGGTATTAAACCTGTCATCCATCCGCTGCAATGAATAATATCCGGGGGCCATCCAAATTTCTTAACTGTTTCGAGTGCGCCTTTACAAAACAACACGGTTCTTAATGCATTATCGGTAAACCATTTCTCCTGGTCGTCGTGAAACAATGTTTTCCTCTTAAACAGATCTTCATTGTCGAGAAAATAAATCTGCAATCTTGCATTGGGTAAAGAAGCAACTTTAATAACAAGCGGAAAATCATCACCGTCTATTGATACATTAATTCCCGAAAGTCTCACCACTTCATGAAGCCGGTGCCGGCGTTCATTAATCATTCCAAAACGGGGCATTATACATCGCACTTCCATCCCGCTTTCATTCGACTTAACTGCAAGCCTGTTTACAATTTCAGCAAATTCAGTCATTTCCAAATAAGGCGACATTTCGTTTGCAATGAATAAAATTCTTTTCTTTGTTGACATTTGCGAATAGTTAAATTAGCTTTAACAGTTTTTTTAACAGGCGGCGAAGTTACAATAATTTTTTTGTTAACGTACGTTAAACTCAACGTTGGGCTATATTACAAAGCAACTATGATATTATTTAAACATTCCGAAGACTTAAGGGCGCATCTTACACGTGCAAAACAGCAAAATTTTTCCATTGGTTATGTACCTACCATGGGAGCCCTTCATAACGGTCATTTATCATTAATTTCTCAAAGCAAAAAGAAGACAGATATAACGGTCTGCAGCATTTTTGTTAACCGTGTTCAGTTCAACAATCTAGAAGATTTTAAAAAATATCCCTTAAGTATTGAAAACGATATTTTGTTACTGGAAGGAAGCGGATGTGATATTTTATTTATACCATCTGAACGGGAAATTTATCCAGATGCTGCCTCAAAAAATAAAAGATATGAACTTGGTTATCTTGAAGACATTTTAGAAGGAAAATTCCGGCCGGGGCATTTCCAGGGCGTCTGCCTTGTTGTTGAAAAATTTCTTAATTTAATTGAACCCGGCTATTTATTCCTTGGTCAGAAAGACTATCAGCAATGCCTCGTTATAAAAAAATTGGTTAAATTGATGGGAAAGAAAATTAAGGTTTTCATCTGCCCCATTCTTCGTGAAAAGAACGGCCTTGCTATGAGTAGCCGAAACCTGAGATTAAATGAAGAGGAAAAAAAACTGGCAGCTCAATTATATAAGTCCTTAACCTACATAAAAAATAACCTGCAGCATGAAAATTTTCCGCAGCTAAGAAATAAGGTCATTAAAAGCCTTGAAAAAAATGGATTCAAAGTTGATTATTTAGAGTTAGCTAAAAGTAAAAACCTTAAGATTGTTGAAAAGTATAACAAAGCTGATGACCTCATAATTTTAATAGCTGCCTTTTTAAATGATGTCAGGTTAATCGATAATATTTTAGTAAAAGACGTATGTTAATTCTCTTTGTTATCTTGTAACCTATTTATGCGGAAAAAAATTACTGCCATTCTACAATACCTTGTTTTTTTAGGTATAGGCATTTTCCTTACCTGGTGGCAATTCAGTAAGATGACAAACGTTGAGCGTGTACAATTTCGCGAATCCCTGCTGCATGCGAATTACATTGTAATTATTCCAATTGCAATTGTAGCGATTTTAAGCCATATAAGCAGGGCCATGCGCTGGAAGATTATGATTGAACCAATGGGCTACTACCCTTCTACATCCAATACCTTTTATTCCGTAATGTGTGGCTATTTTGCCAACACCTTTTTACCGCGTGCCGGTGAGATTTTACGTTGCACGTTATTGAGCCGCTATGAGAAAATACCGGTGAATAAATTAATAGGTACCATTTTAATAGAAAGGGTGTTCGATCTTTTCTGTTATTTTCTCATCATTATTTTTACCATCGCCGTTCAAATTAATACCGTAAAAGAATTTATAAAAAAGAGTTTCCAAAATATCACTCATAAAAATGTAAACTTTCCCTTTTGGGAATTGTTGATCGCGATTATTGTATTTGGTACATTGGTATTTTTTGTTACCAGATGGATCTTTAAAAAATATGGTGCTCACCGGCACATCATAAAATTAAAAGGCATTCACATTGGTTTAAAAGAAGGCTTCATGTCAATAATCCGGTTGAAAAAAAGAAGAGCTTTCATCCTTCATTCAATTTTTATATGGTCTATGTATTTGCTTGAAATATACATTGGATTCTCTGCGCTTAAGGCCACGTCAGGGCTTGGCATTGCTGCAGGACTTAGTGTTCTCTCTCTTGCAACACTTGCCATGATCGTTTCGCCTGGAGGTATTGGTGCTTTTCCTGTTGCGATACAACAGGTACTACTTATTTATTCAATTGATAATATTTCTTTCGGATGGCTTATTTGGGGAACAACCACAGCACTAATAATTGTTATCGGTTTAGTTAGTTTTGGTTTATTAATTTATACTAACAGAAATAAAAATGAAACAAAGCAATAAAATTTCCGAGAGAATTTTTTCGGCTGAACATTTGCAATCTCAAATAAAATGGTGGAGATTAATTAATAAAACAATTGCCTTCACCAACGGAGTATTCGATATCCTGCATGAAGGGCATATTAAAATTTTATCGCAGGCTGCTTCATTTGCAGATGTTTTGATTATAGGAGTAAACAGCGACGCCTCTGTAAAAAGATTAAAAGGAAATGAAAGACCTGTTAATAATCAGCAATCCCGGTCACTGATCCTTGCCTCCCTGATTATGACAGACGCCGTTATAGTTTTTGACGAGGACACGCCTTATAATCTAATTAAAAGTATAATGCCTGACGTGCTGGTAAAAGGCGGAGATTATACACACCAGACAGTTGTGGGTGCCGATGAAGTAATGGCCAATGGCGGCAGGGTAGAAATAATTCCATTAGAGGAAGGATTTTCAACAACGGGAATTATTGCAAAAATAAAATCGCTTTAGGCTAATAACCGTTATGGATAAACGCAGAATAATAGTGAGAGATATAAGCTGGCTTGCCTTTAATGCAAGAGTATTGCAGGAAGCAGGTGATGAAACAGTACCGCTGAAGGAAAGAATCCGTTTCCTGGGAATTTTTTCAAACAATCTGGATGAATTTTTCAGGGTAAGGGTTGCAACACTAAAACGGATGATAGAGCTTGGAAGCAAAGCCAACATGCACCTGGAAACAACACCTGAAAAAATTCTTGAAGAAATAAACGTCATTGTAACCAACCAGCAAAACCAGTTTAACCGCACCTGGACTAACATTTTGCAGGAGCTTAAAAAGCAGAAAATATTTTTAGTAACAGAAAAGCAGCTTAACCGGGAGCAACAAAAGTTCGTGCTCTCTTATTTTAATGACAGTGTTAGAAGTAACATTGTGCCTTTGATGATTGAAAACATTAATGTCTTTCCAACCCTAAATGATAAATCAATTTATCTGGCCTGTAAGCTTTCTGCCAAAGATGAAAGCATACCTCAACGGTTTGCCCTGGTTTCAGTGCCCTCAAGATTACCAAGGTTTATAATTCTTCCGTCAACAGCAGAAGGTAATTCTATTATTTTACTGGAAGATGTAATTCGGTTTTGTCTTCCAAATATTTTTGCTTATTTCGGATACGATACATTTTCATCGAACATAATAAAAGTAACAAGAGATGCAGAAATAGATATTGATAACGACGTATCGACTTCTTTCATTCAAAAAATACAAAAGGGTTTAAAGAACAGGAAGAAAGGAAAGCCTGTCCGGTTTATTTTCGATAAGGATATCGATAGTTTACTTTTAAATTATCTTATTAAAAGGCTGGGTTTAACCAATAAAGATAATATTCAATCAGGCGGCCGCATTCACAACTACAAAGATTTTATCAACTTTCCTGACCTTGTATTTGAAAAAAAGAATCAAAGGAAAAAGCCTTTCATTCATCCTTCGCTGCAAAATGCCAACAGCGTTACTAACGTGATTTTGGAAAAAGATGTACTCCTTAGTTTTCCTTATCATTCATTTGATCCGGTAATTGATCTTTTAATAGAAGCGGCCATAGCACCGGATGTGATGAGTATTAAATTAACCTGTTACCGGCTTGCACCACGTTCTACTATTATTAATGCACTTACTAACGCCGTGCGTAATGGTAAATCCGTTACTGTAGTTCTTGAATTAAGAGCCAGGTTCGATGAAGAAGCAAATCTTGAATGGAAGGAGCGCCTTGAAGAAGCGGGCGTAAAAGTTTTTTTAGGAGCGCCTAATTTGAAGGTGCATGCAAAACTCTGCCTCATAAAAAAGAGAATAAATAATCATACAATTCATTTTGGTTTTGTAAGTACGGGTAACCTTAATGAAAAAACGGCTACCATGTATGGCGATCATTGCCTGCTAACAAGCAACCGGCATATTATGGCTGATGTGAACCGTATGTTTAACTACCTGGAAAATCCTAAGAACGTGCAGGCGCTTAAGGCCTGTAAAAAATTAATTCCAAGTCCTGTGTCCCTGCGTAAACAACTACATTCGCTTATTGATAAAGAAATTAAAAGTGCACGCGAAGGAAAGCATGCTTCGATAATTTTAAAATTAAATTCTCTAAGTGACGAAGAACTGATATTAAAACTCTACGATGCAGCCAGGGCTGGCGTAAAAATAAAAATGATTATCCGGGGTATTTGTTGCATGCTCACTGAAAATAAAAAGTTTAAGAAAAAAATAAAAGCAATAAGTATAGTAGATGAATACCTGGAACATGCACGGGTAATGATATTTCATCACGATGGAAAAGAAAAAGTATTTATATCTTCCGCAGATTGGATGGTAAGAAATATCGATCACCGGGTGGAAGCCACCTGTCCTATCTATGATAAAGAAATACAGGAAGAACTGAAAGATATACTCAACATTCAGTTGAATGATAATGTTAAAGCAAGAATACTGGACAACGATCTTTCAAATATTTATGTAGAAAACGAACACCAAAAAAAGATCCGTTCTCAAATTGAAACATACAACTATCTCTTAAAGAAAAAACATACACCTGTTGAAACTGGCAGCAATTGATATTGGAAGTAATGCAGCAAGATTATTAATCTCTGAAGTAAGCGAAGACGAAAAAAATAAAACCACGTTCAATAAAGTATCTCTCACAAGGGTGCCTTTACGACTGGGGTTTGATGTTTTTGAAAACGGTAAAATTTCTGATTATAAGCGTGAGCTTTTATTGTACACCATGAAAGCATACATCAATTTGCTGAATGCTTACGAGGTGAAATACTTGAAAGCCTGCGCCACCTCTGCCATGCGGGAAGCAGCTAATAGTGCTGAAATAATTTCAATGGTAAAAAAGGAAACAGGAATTGAAATTGAAGTTATTTCAGGAAGCGATGAAGCTTCTTTTATTTATGAAAACCACGTTGCGGAAAATCTAGATAAAGAACATTCATATTTATATATTGATGTAGGTGGTGGTAGCACAGAGCTTACATTTTTCAGTAATAATAAACTCGTATTTAAAGATTCTTTCAACATCGGAACAATAAGACTTCTTAAAAATAAAGTAACTGACGAAGTATGGGATGAAATGAAAAATGACATCAAAGAAAAAACAAAAGGCCATAAGGCAGTTACTGCAATCGGCTCTGGTGGAAACATTAATAAAGTTTTTTCACTCAGCAAGCGTAAAGATTCAAAGCCGCTTCCGCTTGACTTGTTACGTGATTATTATAAAGAGCTCAGCAATGTTTCTTTGAATGACCGGATACATACGTACAATCTTCGCGACGACAGGGCCGATGTTATTGTACCTGCTCTACAGATATACGTTAATGTTATGAGGTGGGCCGGCGCTTCAGAAATCTATGTGCCGAAAATCGGTTTGGCTGATGGATTAGTTCAGCATTTATGGGAAGAAGTGAAAGGACGAGTGTGAGCATCTTTTCATTTCTTTTATACCTTATAATTGCTAAGTGATAACTAATAATTCATATTTATTATTTCCTGAATAAATCTTTTTACATTTACAAAGCGAACGCTCCAAGGATTTGTTTTATTCTAATGCAGAGCCATCTCCCACCTGTCGCTTTTTTCTAAAATTTATATTATGTCAGTTAATAGAGAAGTAAAAAAAATTACCACCAATACCTTGCTTAAAATGAAACAGGTTGGTGAAAAAATATCAATGATTACGGCGTATGATTTTTCATTCGCAAAAATTTTTGATGCGGCCGGTATCGATATAATTCTAGTTGGAGACAGTGCCAGTAATGTAATGGCCGGCCATGAAACTACTTTGCCTATTACATTAGATCAAATGATTTACCACGCATCTTCGGTTGTGCGTGGCTGTAGCCGTTCTTTAATTATTGTGGACCTTCCATTTGGAAGTTACCAGGGCAATAGTAAAGAGGCATTGAATTCAACCATAAGAATTATGAAAGAAACGGGAGCACATGCTATTAAACTGGAAGGTGGCGAAGAAATTCTGGAATCTGTAAAGCGTATTATTAGTGCAGGCGTGCCCGTTATGGGACATCTTGGCTTAACACCTCAGTCTATTTATAAATTTGGAACTTATACCGTAAGAGCAAGGGAAGAAGAGGAAGCAGAAAAACTCAAGAGAGATGCCTTGCTTTTACAGGAAGCCGGTTGCTTTGGAATTGTGCTTGAAAAAATTCCGGCATCGCTTGCAAAAGAAGTTTCCGCGCATCTTTCTATTCCAACAATAGGTATCGGCGCAGGAAATGATTGTGACGGGCAGGTGCTTGTAATGCACGATATGTTGGGCATTAATACTGAATTCAAACCACGTTTCTTAAGAACTTATTTAAACCTACACGAAGAAGTTACAGGTGCGGTTCAAAAATATATTGAGGATATAAAGTCCAAAGATTTCCCAAATGAAAATGAACAGTATTGATCTGTAATCGTCAATATTTAATCTGACAAGTTGGATTTTTTAAGGCATCTGCGATAAAAATAATTTGTCAAATTTATCA
>NZ_VYQF01000014.1 GCF_008710285.1 Ginsengibacter hankyongi
TAGCTTTTTGCCGGTTCCTGAAAAGGTCACTGAATTATAAATATCCAGGGCGCCGCCCAGGGAAACACCGGATGCATTGGTATTGCTGATGATGAGATTATTCAAAGCATTATTCTGAAAGGCACCGGCAGGAATGGTTTGAGCAGCCGAACCATTCATCTCTATAGTCCCATTGGCGGCATTAATGGTACCGTTGTTGGTTATGGTGCCGGAAATCTGCATAGTGGCATTTGTAATGGTTAACGTAGCACCCGGATTAACAATTAAATTTTGAACAGCAGCAGTTCCTGAGTTAAGGATAGGCTCATAAGGAACGCCCGAGAGAATTGTAAAATCAGGACAGGTATTGGCAATACCGTTTCCTGCCCAGTTTGCCGGTGTATTCCAGTTGGTGCTTACGCCACCTGTCCACGTATTCGGGTTAACGGCAATTGAAGCATTTGTTGTATAAAGAGAACATCCACCCGATGCAGCTATTGAATAGGTAACTGTATAAATTCCAGGAGCCGTGCTAACAAGATCAACAGTTCCGGTGGTCGCATTTATCGAAGCCCCGGATGAAAAAGTACCTCCTGTGCTTCCACTGAACGTTACAGTACCGGTTCCGGTGTTAGAGCAAAATGGTGTTCCGCCATAGGATATAGTGGCGGAAGGCTGCATAGTTACCGTTATTGTTGGGTCGCCTGTTTTATCTGATGCTATTGATGAACAGGTCCCGTTAGTCAAACTGCTGATGGTATAAGTTTTGGTACTTGACGGACTGACGTTTACAGTAATAGACGGTGCTGTTCCACTAAAGGCAGTACCATCTGAAAGAGTGCCGCTAATAGTACCTGCGCCCGTTACAGCGATATTTAAGCTGGCTGATGATCCGCTGCAGATGCTTGCTGATCCGCTGAGAGATCCGGTAGCACGTGCAGGTTGTGCATTAACAATAGCGGTAGTTGCAGGTGATATACATCCGCTGCTATCTTTTGCTGTAACGTTGTAGGTACCCGGTGATATGCTACTGAAAACTCCCGAAGTATTACTATATGTAATATCATCAGTACTATAAGTGATACCCATGCCCGTAGGTGCCGTTATTGTTATAGTCCCTGTAGCGACAGTACAGGTAGGCTGCGTTACAGAGACCGTGGGTGCCGCCGGCGCCACAGGTGGTGCATTAACCGTAACAGAAGTTACCGGCGAGATACAACCATTGCTGTTTTTTGCAGTAAGATTGTAAGCACCTGCCGACATACCACTAAATGCCCCGGTTGTATTAGCATAAGTAGCCCCGTCGGTACTGTAAGTCAGGCTGACACCTGTTGGTACCGAAATGCTTATATTTCCCGTAACTGCTGCACAGGTAGGTTGAGTCACAGAGGCGGTTGGTGCTGCCGGTGCTGGTTTAACAGTTAATACAACAGTATCACTCGTCACTAAATAATAGTTGGTGCCCCCCGTATTCGCATATAATCCGCTAATTATTGTATCCGATCCGGCAGCTGCGTTAGATAGGGCAGTACTTGTTGCAGCACTTGTATTATTGTTTGTAAAAATTCCGGAAGAAGGAAAAATGCTCCATTGGATCTTAAAAGCAACTCCCGAAGGCAAAACCTGGGATGCAGAAAGAGATGCGGCTGACCCATAGCAAATCGAGGGAGTGCCGGTGGTAGCACTAATGGTAGGCGTGCCCCCAATAGAATTTAATTGGGTAAAAGAGAATACAACATTGTTGGAGTTGTCATTCGTGCATGCATATTTTACCGCACCGATTTCTAAAATCTGGGATGCATTACCCGAAGTGGGCTGCAAACCCGGGGGGGCAGTTGGGTTGTTGACATAGGCGATAGTGGAACCCGCAGGTAAAACCAGGATCTTATTGGCATACCAATAAATTTGTCCACCGGTACCATAAATTAAAATCCGTAGTGGGGTTGAACTGGTAAAGGTTACGTCTGAATTAATTGCCATAGTACCATAAATTGAAATGGTACCTGTAGAATTTCGTAAGGTTGAATTTATAGCCGGATCTATACTGGCTCCTGCACTAATTGTATAATCGGCAAAAAGTTTATTGACATGAAACAACACGAGCATTGAAAAGATAATTACACGTTTTGAACATAAAAACGAAAAATCGATGTAAAAAGGTTTTCCCTTAGGAGTACATACCCGGCAGAAATTAATATTATGTTTAATATAGAAATCGAATATGGTGAATTTATTAAAGGTGTTCAATTGGTTAGGATTTATTAGCCTTTCACTGCCAGTTAATTATTGATAACGTATTTAGCTACTTTTTATTCTGTTGAATTGCAAATAGGCGCAATAATTTATAACATAAACAGGCTCAGATTATTATGCAATTACGCTGGAATACTATCAGTAAGATAAAAATGGATACCGCGATATTTAAGCAATTTCTGTCATTTGTCCTTGCAGAGGCAGGTGTTGTTGCGATTTTCCATACAGACGAAATCAAAGCCCAGGGAAATATTATTAAAGTAGTCATAACGATGCAAAAGGGGGTCGAACAAATGTCTTGAAGGCTGTCTCTTAGGTGTCTTCTTTTGGTCAAGTCCGTCACTGACGGAGTTGGGGCGAACGAAATAGCCGAGAACAGCCAGAAAACTATGGAGATACTAATCAATATTATATAACAAGTTGCAAAAAACCTATAGTATTTCGGCGAACTTTATAGCTGTACTCAAGTATGACTGCAAATGTAATTTTCGAACCGGCACTTAGAGAACCGGACCAGATAAGTATTATCAAATAAACATTTTTGTCCATTATTAAATTTAGCTGCTGTGAATAGCCTTACCATCAGCGATTATTTTATATAAGAACAATTTATGAAGACAAGGTGAAAACCCTTTGGGTTGGAACTATGCATGAGGATATGTGGCCGGGCACTTTTTCGGGAAGTATCAGTTTTAGCCATAAAGCGAACTGACCGGACGGTTAATGTAACTTACCCGCTTACTGAAAATTTTACTCGTTAAACCCCGCTGTTTAAGCAGTAGCCTAAGGTCTAAAGTTCCATAAGGGTTTTAAATTATATTAAATTGTAGTGTATTTTTTATTCAAACAATTCTTTTTGCAAAGTCTGGCTATCAGGATTTACCCATTCCAGTTGATCACTTTTGGAAAAGTCGGTGAGCTTGTTTCCTATGGCGCGCCAGCCCATTACCTCAACTACTTTGTTGAGTTTAATCTTAGCTCGCCTTATTTGCGAACCCCTGCCACTTTGCATTGCCAGTAGCGGTTCCGCTGCTGTAGTTACTTTTAGAAGGCGGTTCCCCTCCCCTTCTTTTATAAAAAGAAATTTCGTATTCAGTGTATTGGTTTCAATCTTGAATCGCTTCACATTGTATTGCAGCTTTTCGTTATCAAGATAAACGGCAGTAATAATTTTTTCAGGATCATATTTTTCTATAAGTTCAATGCTATCCCCATCAAAACGCTGGGTTATCTCCTGCCCTGTTATCTCGTAATTACCATCTTTATAAATGATCAGGATTTTATCATCGCCATCAAAGTTGCCCAGGAAAATTCCTTTCGATTCTGTATTAAGCCGCCCGAAAGTTGCATCAAACCAAAGTTTTCGTTTGTCTAAGGTTGATTTTCCTTTTTCTATTAACCGAACAGATTTAACAGGATATTTGGTAACCTGGTTGCCGATGCTGTTTCGGCTTCTAATATCCAGGGTTTCAAACGAAAATTCCAATTCCTTATTTCTTGCTTTCGCATTAGGAGATAAAATAATCTTTATCGTCTCTGCTTCACCGTTAGGGTTTACCGTAAAATAATGCACTTTACTTTTTCCATCACCTTTGGTAAGGTCATATTCCTTATCACGGGTAACGCCGGTTACATTAAAACGCTTTGCATAGCTGATCCCTTTTTTACCTTCAGCATAGATCATATTATAGGTGGTACGCTCATCGTTTTTCCTGAACACGGCTACGTGAATGATATCTTTGCCGATAAACACTTTGTCTGCCACTTTCACCACTTTCATTATTCCCGATTTAGTGAAAGCGATTATATCGTCTAGGTCGCTGCAATCATCAACAAATTCATCTTTCTTCAACCCCGTTCCTATAAAACCTTCCGAGCGGTTCACATAAATTTTAGTGTTGGCGATAGCCACAGCTTTTGCCTGTATGGTATCAAAAAGTTTTATTTCTGTTTTCCTTTCACGGTCTTTACCATATTTTTTCAGCAATTCTTCGTAATACGTTATAGCATATTCAGTAAGATGCGCCAAATCATGATTCACCTGTTTAATATTTGCTTCCAGGGCTTTTATCTGTTCATTAAGCTCATCAATATCCAGCTTATAAATTCTTCGTACAGGCTTCTCAGTTAGCTTAAGAATATCTTCCCTGGTAATATCCCTCCTGAGCTGTTTTTTATACGGAGCAAAAGCTTTGTCAATGGCGATAATTACTTTCTCCCAGGTTTCGTGCTTCTTTTCAAGCTCCTTATAAATTTTTTCTTCAAAAAATATTTTTTCCAGTGAGGTATAATGCCATTTTTCCTGGAGTTCCTGCAGTTTTATCTCCAGTTCTTTTTTAAGAAGATCCTTTGTATTATCCGCGGAAATTTTAAGCAAATCACTTACTCCCGGAAATTCCGGTTTCTGTCCATTGATTACGCAAGCATTTGGAGATATTGAGATTTCGCAATCCGTAAAAGCATATAAAGCATCAATAGTAATATCGGGTGAAATGCCGGGAGCAAGATCGATACTTATTTCAACTTCTGCAGCAGTATTATCTGTTACTTTTTTTATTTTGATCTTACCATTATCATTTGCTTTTATAATACTTTCAATTAACTGGGTTGTTGTTGTTCCGTAAGGAACATCTTTTATCAACAGGGTTTTCTTATCGTGTTCTTCAATCCTTGCCCTTACCCTTACTTTGCCTCCCCGAATTCCATTATTATAGTTGGTAACATCTATCATTCCCCCGGTTGCAAAATCAGGATAGAGTTCAAATTTTTTTCCCTTATAATATTTAATAGTGGCATCTATCAATTCACAAAAATTATGCGGCAGAATTTTGGTTGCAAGCCCAACAGCAATCCCTTCTGCTCCCTGCGCCAACAGCAATGGAAATTTCATGGGTAATGTAACCGGCTCATTCTTTCTTCCATCGTAACTCAACTGCCAATTAGTTGTTTTATTATTAAAAGCAACTTCTAATGCAAACTTGCTGAGTCTTGCTTCTATATATCTTGGCGCAGCAGCTTCGTCGCCGGTTCTCACATCGCCCCAATTCCCCTGTGTTTCAATGAGCAATTCTTTTTGACCAAGATTCACGAGTGCATCTCCAATACTCGCATCACCATGCGGATGATACTGCATACTTTGCCCGATGATATTCGCCACTTTATTAAAGCGTCCATCATCCATTTCTTTCATTGCATGGAGAATCCTGCGTTGAACGGGCTTGAGGCCATCTTCCACCGCTGGTACGGCACGCTCAAGAATTACGTAACTGGCATAATCCAGGAACCATGTTTTATATTGACCGGAAATACCGGCATCACTATGTGTGTAATCTTCTTTTATACTCTTTGCCATTTTCCTTGTTTAGTTTGCCACGACTTACATTTACTTCCACAGGTTGCCTTGTAAAAGCATGGCCATTAATTTACTTTCAATTTCACTTCAAAGTCTTTCATATTTTTTATATCACCCTGGGCATCTATCTTATTTTCCTGTATCATATGTTTAATCCTCGATATCAGGTATGCGTCACCGGTAGTTATCTTCGACCTGGAAAAAAAAGCATGTAATAATTTATTTACTTTCTGCCAATCAGGTGTAATTAATTTGATCAATTCATTATCATAATAATCATAATTGTGTTGTGCTAATTTTTTTCCGCCTTCCAGTGTTCTCACTCCTTTATTTTCATTGCACAATTTTGTCCATTCATCCGGATCTACTTCAAATTCACTTAGTGTTATAGGCCGCGCTAATTTTTTTGCTTTCAAAAATTCTTTAGGCTGAATTTCAAAAATATTGGTTGGATAAAAAATGTGTCCTTTTTCGTTTATGAATGGAAGATTATTTAAATACAAAATAAAAACGCGGCCCTGGAAATCTTTCAGTTGGCTCATTAACCAATAATAACCTGATACGTCATGTTGATTCTGTGCAGCCCAAATCCAGAGTACTTCTTCACTATTGGTTTTTAGTTTTTCTATTAATTCAGCAATCGTTTTATTATCATCAGCAACTGAGCCGTCATCAACAATTCCTTCATAAGGTCCACCGGACAATACTTCACGCCACCATTGCTTACGATTCTCCGTTCCTTCGGTTGAATAAATATCTTTAATCGGGCCTATTGCAAAATCATCTGCTATTTGAATGATATCGCCCTGCATGGATTCATCTAGTGCAATTGCTTTCTTTAATGTATCAGCGTCATTTTTTTGAAAAACTATATGTATCATTTATACGATTGAGAATTAAGAACTTTGATTTAAAATTAAATACCCGAAACCTCCGCTAAATCCAATTCCACTTTTAAATTATCAATAATAAAATCCTGGCGGGATGGAGAATTTTTTCCCATGTAATATTCCAGCAATTGCTGTATGTGAACTTCTGGTAAAAGCATTACCGGTTGCAAGCGAATATCGTCACCGATAAATTTCCCAAACTCTTCGGGCGAAATTTCTCCCAATCCTTTGAACCTCGTTATTTCAGGTTTATTACCCAATTTATTTATTGCTTTTTGTTTTTCATTTTCATCATAGCAATAAATTGTTTCCTGTTTATTTCTTACGCGAAACAAAGGAGTTTCCAAAATATAAACATGCCCGTTCTTAACAAGGTCAGGAAAGAACTGCAGAAAAAAAGTCATCAGCAGCAACCTTATATGCATACCATCTACATCTGCATCAGTCGCAATTACAATGTTATTATACCTGAGGTCTTCAAAGCCTTCCTCAATATTTAAAGCATGCTGCAATAAATTAAATTCTTCATTTTCATACACTACTTTTTTAGTAAGACCAAAGCAGTTTAACGGCTTTCCCCTAAGGCTGAAGACTGCCTGTGTCTCTACATTTCGCGACTTGGTAATAGAACCACTTGCACTGTCTCCTTCTGTTATGAAGATAGTTGTCTCCAGGCGTTTAGCATTTATTTCATTTTTGTTTTTACCTTCTGCCGCATCATTAAAATGAAACCGGCAATCGCGTAATTTTTTATTATGAAGATTTGCTTTTTTAGCTCTTTCATTGGCCAGCTTTTTTATACCCGCCAGTTCCTTTCGTTCACGTTCATTTTGTTCTATTCTTTTTTTAAGCGCTTCAGCCGTCTCAGGATTTTTGTGCAGGTAGTTGTTTAGTTCTTTTCCCAAAAAATCGCTTATAAAATTTTTAACGCTCGGTCCATTCTCAAACATGATCTGGGAACCGAGCTTGGTCTTCGTCTGGCTTTCAAAAACAGGTTCCTGTACCCTAACGCTGATTGCTGCGCATATGCTTCCCCGTATGTCGGAAGCATCATAATCTTTTTTATAAAAATCGCGGATCGTTTTTATATATCCTTCCCTGAAACCGGCAAGATGTGTTCCGCCCTGTGTTGTAAACTGTCCATTTACAAAACTGTAATATTCTTCTCCATACTGATTATTGTGGGTAATAGCTACTTCAATATCTTCTGCTTTCAAGTGAATGATAGGATAGCGGTTTTCGTCCTCATTAGTCTTGCGTTGCAACAGATCGAGCAATCCATTTTTACTTACATATCTTTTGCCATTATAATTAATAACAAGACCTGCATTAAGAAAGCAATAATTCCAAAACTGGTTATCTAAAAATTCAGGCAGGTAATGATAATTTTTAAATATTTTTTCATCAGGAATAAATTCAACCGCGGTGCCGTTTTGCTCGGTCGTTTTTTCTTCTTTATATTCTTTAGTTAGAAACCCTTTCTCAAATTCTGCAATTTTTTGTTTCCCTTCTCTAAAGGCAGTTACTTTAAAATAACTGCTCAATGCATTTACCGCTTTTGTTCCAACGCCATTAAGTCCTACACTTTTTTGAAAGGCCTTGCTATCGTATTTCGCGCCTGTATTTATTTTACTCACCACATCCACAACCTTGCCCAGCGGAATGCCTCTTCCATAATCACGAACGCTTACAGTTTTATCTTTTATCTCCACATCCACGTGCTTTCCAAACCCCATGGTGTGTTCGTCGATACAATTATCTACTACTTCTTTCAGCAGAACATAAATGCCGTCATCAGCGCTGCTGCCATCGCCGAGTTTCCCAATGTACATACCCGGCCTTAAGCGGATATGTTCTTTCCAGTCAAGGCTTTTTATGGAGTCTTCATTATAATCAAACAAGTTTTTATCAGCCATTGTTTTTCATATTTTGGGGGCAAAAGAAAGAAATTTTCGACAAAGTTTTTTATCAACTTTATAGATTTAAGGAAAAAGAAATTTTTTTGAGAACAAAAAAAATAATTTCCTTTTATAAGTCGATAGCGCCAAATATAATGAAACGGTTAGCCAAAAAAACCTGAATGTTTTGAACAGGTGTGAATAAACATTGCCGCAGTAAAATAATTTTTTTGTCATATATGCGTTCTCAATCTTATTTAACAAAATCCAACAAAACAAAAATGTAGATTTATAAAATAAAATTTTAAGTATGAAAAAAATCCTCCTTTTGTCAACTATTGTGTTATTGTTTACCGCCTCTTCATTTGCATCGCCACAGGCTAATAAACCTTTTAAGCATCACAAGCATCACAAGCACATGATGAAGCATGGTAAAAATCACAAACAAGCCACCATGCATCATCACAAAGAAAAGAAAGACTAAAAGTTTCAACATCATTTAAAAAACTGCCTTTAACCGGGCAGTTTTTTTATGGCCTGATATTTTCTTTTTCAAACAGATAAAATAATTTTTCTTTGTTCTTAATTTAAATTTTATAATGAATCTTGATCTGAAAGGAAAAAAAGCAATCGTATGTGGGAGTACCCAAGGTCTTGGCTTTGCTTCAGCTGTCGAACTTGCTTTACTTGGCGCAGAGGTAACACTGGTGGCAAGAGATGAAAAAAAGCTTAAGGAAGCAGTAAAAAAATTAGATATCACTTTCGGGCAAAAACATACATATATAGTTGCAGACTTTCACTATCCGGAAGTTGTAGAGAAGTCAATTACTAATTACATGGTCAATAATAGCACCGTTAATATTTTAGTAAATAATACCGGTGGGCCAAAAGGGGGCAATGCTGTTGATGCTGCGCCGGAAGACTTTCTACAGGCATTTAATAGCCATCTTATTTGTAATCATATTTTAATGAAAGCGGTGCTTCCATCAATGAAGGCATCCGGATATGGGCGTATTATAAATATTATTTCAACATCGGTAAAAGAACCAATCCCGGGGCTTGGAGTTTCCAATACAATTCGTGCAGCAGTAGCCAGCTGGTCAAAAACATTGGCCGGTGAATTAGGAAAATTCGGTATTACGGTAAATAACGTTTTGCCGGGATATACAAGGACCGCACGATATGATTCAATTGTAAAGAACAAAGTGGCTGCTACCGAAAAGAATGAAAAGGAAATAGAAGCAGATTTTATAGCGGCAATACCTATGCAAAAAATTGGAACGCCCGAAGAATTTGGTGCGGCTGTGGCTTTTTTATGTTCCCCTGCAGCATCTTATATTACAGGAATAAATTTACCGGTTGATGGCGGAAGACTGGCGTGCCTGTAATACATTATCTTATTTATTTTTATGAGCCTTTATAAAATCACTTACGAGGTAGCTGATTAACTTTCCCGTAGAATTATTTACTTCACCACTTTCTAAAGACGAAGCTCCTTCGCAAATATGTAGATAAGCGATCTTTGAATCAGTAGCTACAAAGTTTATAAACTGTCTTGCATGCAATGTTGTTATACCACAAGGTGTAGCAGCACTGCTTAAAACATTTTCTATTGAATCTAGATCGAGTTCTATACCGGTATAATTATCTTCGGTAAAACCGGTAGCATGCGCAACTGCCTGGATGAAATTTCTTTTTTCATGAATAAAAATATCCTCGTAAGTAATACAATCAATAAAAGGATTATTTACCATATCGATCCATACATTTTGTTGCAAATAATTTTCATGTAATCCTACTATGCAATATTTATTGAGGTAGCCATCTTCATCCGCGTAACGAAATGCATTACCGCTGTGCCTTCCTTCCAGGGGCCTGTAGTCGGCATGTGCATCAACATTAATGCAATTAATTTGCGCCAATGGAATGACTTCAGCTTTGAAAAGTCCTTTGGCTGCACCTTTCAGGGCAGGATAAGCATTGTTATGGCCGCCGCCAATTATGATCGGAATTTTTTTTAATTGGGTTGCTGTTTTTATTAATTCTTCCACTTCATTATCAATTGCGTTTACCGCATGGCGGTATGCTTCTAGTTTTTCATCGCCGGTTGCAGCATTAATATTTATAAGATTTTCTATATCACTAAAATCAAAATGACCGGCAACTAAGACATTTTCACCGGTGAAAAAATCATTGCTCTGGATATTTAAAAAAGAATCAAGAAAAGGAAACCAGCTTGAAGCTGCTCCACCCTTGCCCATATTCGCTTTCACACCAATATCTTCAGGTATTCCGATAACGACGTATTCAGCTTCTGTTTGGGAAATAGTTTCCGTGATATCTGAGGAATCCTTGCTACAGGAAACACATTCACCGAGTTTTGTTTCAAACTTACGGAGACGCGTAAGCGAAAGAATATCTTTTTTATTGTAGCCTTTAAAATGTGGCAGCATTTTTATATATAGATTGAAATTTATAATTATTTCATTTAAATAAACTCTCCGTTTAGCATTACCTTATCAATTAAATCATTTCCAAATGAATAGGGAAGGTAAGCAATGGAAGGAATCGGTTTTGTAAAAATTAGATTTGCTTTTTTCCCAACTTTAATGCTTCCATAATCTTGTTCAATCTCCATGGCAAACGCGCCATTTATGGTTGCCGCATTAATGGCCTCTTCGGGTAACATTTTCATTTGAATGCAACTTAACGCAACAACAAAATTCATGTTCCCTGAAGGTGATGAACCGGGGTTATAGTCGGAAGCGAGTGCAATGGCAGCGCCGGCATCGATAAGTTTTCTTGCAGGCTGGTAATTCATTCTTAAAAAAAATGCTGCCGTGGGAAGTAAAGTCGAACAACGATTAAATCCCCCAAGCATTTTAATTTCTTCCTCCGTTAGAGTTTCAAGGTGGTCAAGTGAAACTGCGTTTAATTCAATACCTTTTTCTATTCCTCCAATGCTGTTAAGCTGGTTCACGTGCAGTTTTGGTTTTAACCCAAATCCCTTTCCTGCGAGGCAAATAGTTTCCATTTCTTTTGCAGAAAAAAATCCTTTTTCACAGAAGACATCTATATAATCTGCAAGATTTTCTTTTGCAATTAAAGGAAGGATTTCATTGACCAATAATTGAATATAATCCTGGTGTTTATCTTTGTATTCTATGGGAAAAGTATGAGCGCCAAGAAAGGTTGACTTTATTTTGAGCTGGCTCTTTTCTTTTAGCTTTTTAATTACTCTCAGCATCTTTAATTCACCTTCTAACGATAATCCATAGCCGCTTTTAATTTCAATTGCCCCGGTTCCCATTTTACTTACTTCTTCGAGTCTTTTCCATGCCTGGTGGAACAATTCATCTTCAGAAGTTTCATTTAGTTTTTTTGCTGAATTTAAAATCCCGCCGCCATTTGCAGCAATTTCAGCATAGTTTAATCCTTTTAACTTATCAATAAATTCATTTTCCCTGCTTCCGGCAAAAACAACATGTGTGTGGCTGTCACACCAGCAAGGCAGAACCATACAATGTTCTTCAACCTTATTTTTTTCAGAAATTGGGTGCTTATAATTATCCATTGATCCATATTCTGAAATGATTCCATTATCAACTACCAGGTAAGCATTTTCAATAATGGGTAATTTAGAAAGGCTTTTTCCGCGAACAATATAATTATCTTCCCGGGTATTGACAAGCAGACTGATATTTGTAAAGATTTGGGAAGACATGAATGCTAATTTATGTAAAAAAAAATGAGCGTTTTATTTTGAGGGAATAAATCAATATTAATTATCCAATTGGACTTGTCGGTTATTTATCTTTGCAGCGGCAACTTTCAATATTTAGTTCCCGCCGTTATAATCAACTCAGCATTACTAAAATGTAATTGATAAATGTTATGTAATAAACTTTATACTTTTTATTTTGTTTTGCTTTTCTGGGCTCTTTCTTCCTGCGGGCAACAAACATCAAAAAAAGAAAATAAAATTATGTACACTAATGCATTGATACATGAAACAAGCCCTTATCTTTTGCAACATGCACATAACCCGGTAGATTGGTATCCGTGGGGAGATGAAGCACTTGCCAAAGCAAAAAAAGAAAATAAAATGCTATTGATAAGTGTCGGCTATGCGGCTTGCCACTGGTGTCATGTGATGGAACATGAAAGCTATGAAGACACTGTTGTCGCCAATATTATGAACAAAAATTTTGTTTGTATAAAAGTTGACAGGGAAGAACGGCCTGATGTAGACCAGGTTTATATGAATGCCGCCTATCTTATAAATGGGAATGGTGGCTGGCCATTAAATGCACTGGTAATGCCGGATGGGAAGCCTTTTTTTGCAGGAACTTATTTTCCAAAAGATAAATGGATTCAACTTTTAAAATATTTTTCTGACTTATATAAAAATCAAAAACAAAAGCTGGAAGAACAGGCTGATCATCTTTCCAAAGGCATAAACGATATTGAAAATGTGCCTAAGAATACTACTTCAGTTTCGTTTTCTGCAATTACTCTGGACGACATGTTTTCAACATTAAGCCAAAGAATAGATATGGATAAAGGAGGAACTAAAGGTTCCATGAAATTTCCTATGCCAGCCATTTGGGAATATCTTTTACAATACTATTATTTCAATAAAAATACAAATGCTTTAAAAGCTGTTGAAATTACCTTGCAACACATGGCGTATGGTGGAATATATGACCAGGTGGGCGGTGGTTTTTCAAGATATGCAACTGATCCCAACTGGCATGCTCCACATTTTGAAAAGATGTTGTATGATAATGCCCAACTTGTAAGCCTTTACAGTCACGCTTTTCAGCTTACGAAAAATTCATTGTATAAAAGAATAGTTTATGAAACGATTGCTTTCGTTAAGCGTGAACTTACTTCGCCGGAGGGTGGATTTTACTCTTCACTGGATGCCGACAGCGAAGGTGAAGAAGGAAAATTTTATGTATGGAGTAAAGATGAAATAAAGGAAATACTTGGAAGTGATGCTGAAATTTTTTCTGATTATTTTGGTATAACAAGCAAAGGCAATTGGGAGCCTGGTAAAAATATTCCTGATATAATTGAAGGAGAAAAAGACATTGAAAAGAAATATGATCTTTCTGCTGATCAGCTTCAAAATAAAATTGATGAGCTTAAATTACAAGTTTTAAAAGCAAGAGGAAAACGTATTCGTCCGCAAACTGATGATAAAATATTAACCGCCTGGAATGCCCTGATGACAAAAGGATTGATTGATGCCTACGAGGCTTTTGATGAAAAAGATTTTTTACAAATGGCTGAAACGAATATTGGTTTCCTTTTAAAAAATATTTCAACAAAAGAAAATGCATTATATAGAAATTATAAAAATGGTAAAGCCACTATACCTGCTTTTTTAGACGATTATTCTTTTATGATAAGTGCTCTTATTGATTATTACCAGGTGAACTTTAATGAAAATTATTTGCAAAAAGCGAATGACCTCACTCAATATGTTGAGCAACATTTTTATGATAAAACTACCGGAATGTATTTTTATACTGATGACCAACATAGTAATTTAATCGCCAGGAAAATGGAAGTTCCGGATAATGTGATTCCGTCATCCAACAGTGAAATGGCAAAAAATTTATTGCTGCTTGGGCTTTATTTTGAAAATAATAGTTACGAGAGTCAGTCTGCTCAACTTGTAAAAAATGTAATAGATGATATCAAAAAAAATCCTAGTTACTACAGCAACTGGGCGCAGGTTGTGGCTTTACAAATAAAGCCTCCATACGAAGTGGCAATCCTGGGAAATGACTGGCAACAAAAGCTTTCTGAATTTCATAAACAATATTTACCCAATACAATTTATTTGGGTGGCGTTAACGAAGGAAATTTATCGCTCCTGCAAAATAAATTAGTGAGTGGTAAAACGTTTATTTATGTATGCGAAAATAAAACCTGCCAGCTTCCGGTAGAAAGTGTTGAAGCTGCAATGAAGCAGATAAAGTGAATCATTATTCAGGTAAGTGTTTTAATGGTGTAGTCCTCTCCTTCTTTTTCTTTGTTTAATACCTTGTAAGCAACTATTCCGGCACCAGCCATTAATATAGCTCCCAATACAAAAGGAGCGCCGGGAAAATAAATGGATGTTGATTTTGAAGTAAAGTGTGCGAAGAGACTTGTCATAATAACCGGGCTAAGAATAGAAGTAGCGCTTATTAAACTTGTTAATGCGCCTTGCAATTCGCCCTGCTCATTTGCAGGCACATGACCTGTAATGATTGATTGCAGGGCAGGGCCGGAAATTCCTCCAAGACAATAAGGAATTAAAAAAATAAACATCATCCATCCCTGTGTAGCACAAGCAAACAATACTAACCCAAATGCATACAAGCCGAAACCGATATAGATACTTTTTATATTTCCAAGTTTAGGATTGATATATCTTATTAATACACCCTGCACAAGACCAACAAGCAAACCAACTGTTCCGAGAGAAATACCAATAAGTTTTGGACTCCAATTAAAACGTTCAATCCCGAAGAATGACCAGACACTTTGAACTGACTGTCCAGCCATATAAACCAGGAAGAAAGAAATAGCAAGAGCTGCAACCGCCGGATATTTTTCTAAATGTTTGAAGGCTCCAAAAGGGTTGGCTCTTTTCCATTCAAAATTACGTCTATTCTCAACCGGTAGAGACTCTGGTAGCACGAAGAACCCATAAAAAAAATTAAGGAATGTAAGACCTGCTGCTGCTAAAAATGGAATCCGTGAACCGTATTGTCCAAGTAATCCTCCTATAACGGGGCCGATAATAAATCCCAGGCCAAAGGCAGCGCCAATCAGTCCAAAATTTTTAGCCCTGTCTTCAGGTGCACTTATATCGGCAATGTATGCAGTAGCTGTTGTAAAACTTGCACCCGTGATTCCTGCAATAATACGCCCTACAAATAACCATCCTATAGTTGGGGCGAAAGAAAGAAAGATATAATCGATCCCGAAACCAAATAAGGAAAATAAGAGAACAGGCCTGCGCCCATATTTGTCACTGAGATTACCAAGAAACGGTGAAAAGAAAAATTGCATAATTGCGTAAGCGAATGTGAGCCAGCCCCCATAGCGGGATGCCAGGCTAATGTTACCGTGAATTAATTCTTCAATAAGTTTTGGCAAAACGGGAATTATTATTCCCAGCCCCGTTACATCGATAAGGAGTGTGAAGAAAATAAATCCAAGTGCTGCTTTTCTGTTAGCTGGCATTTAATATTTTTTTCAAAGATGAAGGAAAATAGAAACGTAACAAATTATTTTACATTGCTGATAAATTATGTCATATAGGAAAGGTTGGTAAGATAATTGTAACGGTCTGGTGGATGCGTAAGCTCTTACACAACCAGGCTTATCATTAAAATATCAATTAATAATTTTTCAAAATAAAAAATGAAACATGAAAACAGCAGGATGGGTTTTAATAGCTCTGGGAATTATAATGATCATCGTCAGGGGCTTCTCAGTGCCCGTAAAAAAGAACATTGTAGATGCCGGACCTATACAAATTAATAAAACTGAGAATAAATGGATTGGCTGGCCAACTTATGCCGGCGGGCTTATCGCTGTAATAGGAGTTGTATTGGTAGTAGCAGATAGGAAAAAATAAATACTTGAAAGCGAAGCATTTTTCAGCAACTTATTGATAAAAAAACCTGGCTTTAAGCCAGGCTTTTTTATCAATTAAGATTCTTACAACAGAAGAATCAAAAGCAATATTATAATGATAATAGCGCCAACTGATAAATAAATTCCCTTGCTGTCTCTCTTAACTTCCTTTTTCATTTCTTTTACTTCCTTTCTAAGTGCTCTCCTTTCTGATGAAGTAAGATCACTCTTGTCCATGTCCCTGATTTCTTTCAGCCGGTTTACCAACTGCTGCGCATGTGCATCATTGTTTGTTTTTTCGGTAGTCACAGGAGTTTCATTTCCTGCAAAAGCAGGCATTACCAGGCTTGTGCACATAGCCATTAATAATACCGGGATCATTTTTTTTAAATTCATTGTTGATTTTTTTAAGTTAAAAATAATTACAGTTAGTAAATGTAAATATAATATAAAGGCTATAAATTACATTTTACATCGCTAAAATTACCTGTATCAAAATTTGAACCAATAATCGTATAAAAACAGCTTTATTGCTAAATACTTTAATCATTTCAACTTATCCAATAAAAAACCATCAGCCAGGCTGATGGTCTTAGCGCTGCAAAGCGCACAGATTATTTTTAGGAATTCTCTCTAGCCCAATGCCAGTAAAGAAGTCCATGTATCTGTAGATAGCATGAATACCTCCTTTTTATTTGATGATTAATAAAGTTAGTAAAAAAATAAAAACAAGATATAGATTCAATTTTTTTTTAATTGCTTTCTTAGATCATATTGAAGATCGGGATGGAGTGTGGAAAGAGCTAAGTCTATTTTATTCAACTGCATTTCATACATATTTAAAAGCTGCCTGCTTTTGTGAAGCGGTATAGAAAACTCTAAAATGTTATTACAAAAATGAATAAGTATTTCTGCTTCGGCCTGTTTAGACAAGGAAAATTTTATATGCTTATTGACATATCTTAGAATTTTTCTAAGGCTTTTTTTTATAAAATAAACATTTGAATTATTTATCCCGCCAAAGTATTCGGTTGTTTCATTTTTTATGTTTTCAATGTAAGTACTTATATCGCCTTCTTCAAAAAGAAGGAAAGCAAGCAGTTCTTTATTTTCTTTTTTAAATTTTGCCAACCGCAGGCAAACGGAAAGAAGCTCGTCTTTGTTCTTATGCTCTAACTCTTTTTTAAGTTCATTTAAAGCTGGGGTCTTCATAATTAAGTAAATATCGGTAACAACTTAATTTAATAAAAATTATTCCTGCTTATCACAAAAAAAAGGGAAACCTAATGGTTTCCCTTTGAGGCAAATGCCTGTGTAGTGTTATTGTTTAATTACTTTATTGTTATACAGAAGTTCACCATCTGCGTTGCTTATATTAAGTATATACATCCCTTGTTGCAAATTAGAAACATTAGAAAAGTTCATACGTGTATTTCCTGTAGAAATCGCCCACTTTTCGAAGGCAACCTGTTTACCGGTAATGTCTACAAGCCTCGCTGAAACTGATTGCTCAATAGCGCTTGAGAAATCGACTGTAAGTGTATTATAAAATGGATTGGCTAAAACGGAAACGGCTGTTTTGCTAAAATTGAGGTTTATCCGAACTGTTTTCGAATATTTAAAATTGCCATCTAAGTCCACTTGTTTAACGCGATAAAAATTAACTCCGTTGAGAGGTGTAGCGTCGAAAACATTGTAATTTTTAACTACTGAGCTGTTGCCTGCTGCATTCACTGATGCTACAAGGACCCAGTTAGAATTGCCGTCAGCACTTTTTTCTACATCAAAACTATTGCTATTAATTTCCTGAGATGTAGACCATTCAATACTCACACCACTTCCCTTTTGCCTTGCATCAACTCCTAAAAATGATACAGGTAACTCACCGCCTTCAGGGCATTGTGAGAATTTAACGTCATCCATAGCGAAATCGTTTCCACAACCTCCGACAGTTCCATCGCTGAGAACAAGCCGTATGCTCTTAACAACAAAAGATCCTGTAGACGGAAGTGTAAAAGATGAGCCTAATGGGACCCATGTAGGAGCCGAAGGGGCAGTTTGAGCAACAGGCGCTGCAGTATAGGGAGATCCTGAAAAAGGTGTCCAGATGTTCGCTTCAGAAAGATATTCCACTCTAAAGCTTATGTTGGGAAGTAATGCGTCTACGCCACAAAGACCTAATGTATCAATATTCATTATATACAAACTTGCGGTATAAGTACCGGGAGTAAATCCCTGGGCGTTGTCAATTTCGTGGCTATAATAGGTTTCCTCCTGGCCATTAATTACCATCATTTTACCATCAACATCATTTGGAGTATGATCTCCAGAGTTTTGCCATTCAGGCTTTTGCTGGGTATTATTTATCACCCGATAAATTCCTTCTGCTCCCAGTGAACCGGTTGCCTGGTATGTTAACCCGGTTGTGACAACATCAGGGTCACTTGTGGGAGTTGTGCCTACCCCGAAAGTTTGTGAAAATAACACCCTTTCATTAGTACAGCTAATTTGGGCGTAGGTTTTTGTCGCAATTGAACTAACAAGCAATACAATTGTTAACAGAAAGCAGGCAATTATTCTTGCGTAGTAAGTAAATTTCTTTTCCATAAAAAAATTTTAAAATGTAAATAATTATGGAATTCTAAGGAAAAGGGATGAATGTTTTCAGAAGATTACATCATATCAAGATGTAATGGGGATAGAAGAAAAACAGTCTTATCAAAGGAAAGGATTTAATATCAGTCGGTAAGGAGAGCAAACATAAAATAAATTATTTGTAATTCGAAACAAATAGTAAATTTTTTTTTCATAAGTAAAATAGCAGTTTTTGGAATTAATTGCCAATGGCAGTTAATAATTGCCATCATTTGCTATTTAATTTTTGTGTAAAAATTGCTCATCTCCATTCAACTGGCACAGAATTTATTGCTTAAAAATTTAAATATATGTCATGAAAACTATTATCATTTTATTGCTCACTTATTTTATAGTTTTAAATAACGGGTATGCTCAATCCACTTCGAAGTCTTCCTATCCGGTGGCAAGCTCATTACCCGATGCCGGTCAAAGTAATGTTTACCAAAAGAATATTGCCAGACATTATAATGCTCACCCGATAAATTCGGATACACTTTATAAGGCGGACCAGAAAAGTGTTGAGAACGATCAACAATCAACAATTTACATGGATACGAGATTGGGCAGCAGTTCTAAAATGTATGACACTTATGAAAAGAATGACTATGGCGCAGGAGCAATTACAACGAACCCAAATAAATAGTCCGGCGTTTTCTTAGCTACTCTTTTAGAAATTTTGCCGGGGTTACCATCCTGGCTCTATTGAACATAAGAACACCATCTTACGTAGTAATCGTCGGCAATCTTTAATACTTTGACTGTGTATTTTCAATGTCGAGATGGGTGTATACCATCATAGTGCTTATTAGGTTGCCTAATAAACTTTATCTTCAGGTTCACTTGTTTTTAGCACTATGTATGCGAACTCTGATTATATTCATGAAAGGAAATGTTATTCCTATCTTAATACATCTATAGAATAGGGCGCTTCTCTCCTACTTGCCTATAAGAATGAAATTAATCAAGTTCGATCCGGGTTATTGGAATCAATTTGTAACCTTCAGGATTAGTCATTTTATCAGTTGAGAGGACCGGTTTGTTTTTCACATTTTTATAAATAATCACAGCGTAATTTTGCTTTTAATAATAAACCATTCAGCATGACACGCATAAAATATTCCCGTTTTATTTTAATAATATTCCTTTTCCTTTTTCCTTTTCCCAAATTTGGTATCGCTCAGCAAAATAAAAAAAATGATTCAAAAAAAACCGCCATTAAAAATATGATAGATTCTCAAAAATTTATCTTTGAGGCGCAATCCGTTACGCCGCTCAGGGGTAATTTTAGAAATCTTACTTCTTCATATGATGTAACCGTATCTAAAGATACCATGCGAAGCTATCTGCCTTATTTTGGACGTGCGTTTAATCCGCCTTATAATCAAACAAAATCGCCGCTTGAGTTTACTTCAACCAAATTTTCCTATTCATTTTCAGCCCACAAGAAAAATGCATGGAATATTATAATTAAGCCAAAAGATAATTCGGAAATTCAGCAATATTTATTTACGGTTTTCGATAATGGAAGAGCAAGCCTTAATGTTACCAGTATTTCGCGGGACCCGATTTCATTTAATGGATTTGTTAGGGAGAAACAATAATTTTTTGTGAAGTTAATTTTGACCAGGGATACTATTTTTAAATTATGGATCAGCAAACCGGTAAGTATATAATTATTGCAGGAATATTTATTTTAATTGCAGGGATATTAGTTTATTTTTTTCATAATTATTTTAAATGGCTTGGAAGACTGCCGGGCGATATAAGAATTGAAAAAGAAAATTTACGGTTTTATTTTCCCATCGTTACAATGCTTGTTATTAGCGTTGTTGTAACTGTTATTATAAACATTATAAAACGTTGGTTGTAGAATTTTATCTTTCTTTCTTTTAATTATTGAAAAATATTTTTCTTAAATAACAAACATCATCCATCATTAGTCGTAGGGCAAGCTTGCCATTTATTATGAAATATTTTGTTGAAAAAAAATCAATTGTGCGGCAGATATGGGGCAAAAGCGATACGGTGCTTTTTATTTTTGCAGGCGCTGCCGCGGAATTTGCGTTGAATAAGGCGGTGGACTGGCTTTATTATACGGGGCGTCTTCCTATGGATCCGCTGGGGAGATTATTTTCAACAGTTAGCTATTCGAAAAGAATTCTTTTTGCTCAATATGATGACGCTTTAAAAATAATTGATTCCATTACATCCATTCATAAAGCTGTAGAAAATAAAAGAGGACAAACAATTCCTGACTGGGCATACCGGGATGTTCTTTTCATGTTGATCCACTATAGCATTGCATCTTTCGAAACACTTGAACGGAAACTTACGTTAACTGAAAAGGAAGATGTGTTCGATGTGTTTTACAGGTTTGGCAAAAGAATGAATTTGAAAGGGCTCCCGGGAAATTATACAGAATGGCTAACGGTAAGAAAATATGACCTCGGGCACGACCTCGTTAGAAGTAATTATTCAGTTGATCTTTATAAACAGTATAAAAAACATTTGGGCAGATTTCGTTACAGCGTTTTAATCGAGGGGCAAATAATTATTGTACCTGAAAACGTACGGCAATTATTACACCTGAGAAAGTTTTCTTTTCTAAAGTTAATATTGCCATTTTATAAATTGAGTCGCGTTTTTAAATTAGATGGACTCATTAAATCTATTATTCTTCCTGCAAAATATAAAGAAGAGATTAAGGCGATGGATATTGTTTAATTACGGATAATATTTGGCACAAAAATTAGTGCATACAAATTATTTACTAACCTTAAAATCTTATAAAATGGCAAAGTATTCTAAAGGAGCAGGAAAAAAAGTTGAGCGGGCAATGCATGAAATGCACGAAGGCAAACTCAAAAGCGGGAAAAGTAATAAAAAAGTTACCAACCCTAAGCAGGCAATAGCAATAGGCCTTTCAGAAGCAAGGGAAGAGGGAGCTAAAGTTCCCAAAAAAAGTGCATCTAAAACAGCTTCAAAAAAATCCGCAGCAAAAAAGTCTGCTTCAAAAAGCAGTTCTAAACCCGGACCGAAAAAAGGGGTTAAGAAAAAATAATAGGATAAAAAAACTTTTCTAAAAACCACTCCTTAAAAGTGGTTTTTTTATTTTCAAATATTTTGACTGCTTAAGAACTAAGCAAACTGAATTTTCCTGTTGTTTATTGATGATTTTTAATAAACAATTTTGTTTTTTCTTGCTTTGAAATAAAATTTGTAATAACTTTCCTTCCTGATTTACCTCTGATTTTCAAGGAGATAATTTTATATCACCACCCACCAGAAATTATTTCAAAATTTAATTCCTTAGAAATACTTTACTTCCTCAAACTGCAAGCCTGTTGGGTCTTTACAACTGATTATTCAATTCAATTCATTTCTTAATTATTGTAATTCAACTCTGAAGTTTAGTTGGTTTAATTATTTGATTTGAAATGTATGAAAAAAAAATTCGAGAAAGAAAATAAATTTTGATCAACATTTTATACAAGAAAACATGAAAAAGAAATTACTATTAACCGCAAGTATTGTAATCTCGGCTTTCTTTTTGAATGCACAGGGTGTAACACAAATCAATAATAACAAGAGTTTACATTTTAATACCCCAATTAGCAACACCAAGCAAATCTTTGTTTCCGACCTGGACTCCACCGTGTGGGCTACAGATGGAACATTATCGGGTACGATCCAGTTATCTGCTACAATCAAGTTTGTAGATAACCTTGGTAGTATAGTATTTTTAGATGGTAAATTGATTTTTGCTGGCAGCACCCCCGCGACGGGTGATGAGGTATATATAACCGATGGTACGCCAGCCGGAACAATTCTGGTGAAAGATATTAATCCAGGAACAGCAAGTTCCCACCCTACACTTTTGTCTTTCATGAGCGGATTTATTTATTTCAGGGCAGAGACACCTGCGGAGGGCGAGGAACTTTGGAGAACAGATGGTACTCCCACTGGGACGACGCTTGTAAAAGATATTAATCCGGGGGCTGCCGGCTCTTCAATCGATCATGAATCGACTATACTGGGTAGCTTTTTATATTTTACGGCCTCGACGGCCGCAGAGGGGCGCGAAATCTGGAAAACAAACGGAACACCAGCAGGCACTACACTTTTAAAAGATATCGTTCCAGGTACGGGCGATAGTAATTACCCAGACAAATATGAGCTTTTTTCTTCTGGAACTTACCTATTATTCATGGCTCGTACTCCAGCGTCAGGAGTTGAATTGTGGACATCAGACGGGTCAACTGCCGGTACTGTTTTATTAAAGGACATAAATGCAGGCATCGATTCTTCGAATGCCAGGTCTTTTTTTAAATTTAATAGCATAGTCTTATTTCTGGCTACGGATGCCACTCATGGGGATGAAATATGGAAAACGGATGGGACAGCGGCTGGCACTACAATATTAAAGGATATAAACACTGTTCCCGATAGTTCATCAACCAAAATATGGGTAAATTTAGGATTCGGACTTGGCTACAGTTACCCTGTGCTCTCTGGCTTTCATCTTTATAATAATTTTCTCTATTTTGTTGCATATGATGGAACAAGCGCCGGAGAAGTCTGGCGCACAGATGGAACAGAGGCAAACACAACTCTGGTAAAAAATATAGTGCAAAGCACAACTATGCCATTACCGTTTATTCTTCTTTCAGACGCCATCAATTATTCCAATAAATTTATATTTCCTGTTTCAGACCAAACTACCCGTTCCGAGCTTTGGGAATCTGATGGTACGCCTAACGGAACAAAACTATTTAAGTCCTTTTCAGACGCGACCCATGACGTACCGTTTATTTTTATTCCATTTTCCTTTACAAATTTTACCCTTACCCAACCGCTCTTCCAGGGAAATAAATTTTTCTTTAGGGCTAAAACGGTGGCTGAAGGAACCGAATTGTGGATATCCGATGGTGTTGATAGTACGGTCGGAAACACGCATCTTGTAAAAGATATTAACCCAGGTCCTGCAGATTCTGACCCCACTGGTCCATACCTGTATACGACCACCGACTTATTTTTTCCGGCAACTACTGCTAGTGCTGGCGAGGAGTTATGGCACAGTGATGGCACCACAGCTGGCACCGTTGGGGTGACGGATCTTTATCCTGGGACAAATAGTTCCAATCCGGTTCTTGATGTTTTTATGCTAAACGGTAAGATATTATTTGAAGCCACTGAGGGAGATAATGCTACGGAAACCGACCTATATACCGTAAATGGAGTTTTTGTTGCATTGCCGATAAAACTAACAGATTTTACTGTTACTCTTAAAACCAATGATGCAATACTAGCATGGCGTACCGCCCAGGAAGTGAATACTAAAAACTTCACCATACAGCGAAGCTACGATGCACAACAATTCGAAGACATTGGAGTCGTCCAGGCTACAGGAACTTCTTCTAACAGCCACGCTTATTCGTTTACGGATGCAGGAATAGCAAATAGCGGTAAGAACATAATTTATTATAGATTAATTGCAACAGATATTGATGGGAAGTCTGTAAATACAAACGTTATTTTCTTAAAACTTAGAGGCGATAGCAAATGGGATGTTCGGATCCTTTCAAATCCAGTACAAGGTAATGTAAATTTAATGTTGAGCAGCATTTCAGGGAAATTGCAGCTTTCCGTAAGAGATATAAGTGGTAAGATTCTTTATACAAAATCTATGGAAAATATAAACGGTCAGCTAAGTTTACCTGTAACCTTGCAGAAAGGAATTTACCTTCTTGAAGCTGAAAATAATAATGAAAGAAAAATTATAAAGTTTATAAAGTAACAAGCAAGTGATAATAATAAAGCAGCCTCCATTGGCTGCTTTATTATTTTATGAACGAACAACAATTATACTAAACTTATAAAATAATTCTATTTTCGATTTTTAATTACAGAATGCTTACAGTAAGTGATTTGTTTATTTATCCCATAAAATCTTTAGGCGGAATTTCAGTTTCTTCTGCAAAGGTTACCAGCCGGGGATTTGAATACGACAGGCGATGGATGCTTGTTGACTCAGCTAACCGTTTCATTACCCAACGCGAGTTACCTTCAATGGCATTATTGCAGGTAGCGTTAAGTACCGGAGGATTGAAAGTTTATCATAAAAAAAATAAGGAGTCGCAAATAATTATTCCATTTATACCTGAATCCGAGCAACACGTAACAGTGCAAATATTTGACGACGCGTGTGAGGCAGTGTTTGTAAGCGATGTTGTTGATGAATGGTTTACTGAAATGTTATCAATTAGATGCAGGTTAGTATATATGCCCGAGTCTTCACTAAGAATGGTTGATACAGAATATGGACGCAATAATGAGATTACCGGCTTCGCTGATGCATTTCCATTTTTAATGATTGGCCAGTCTTCTTTAGATGATTTAAATGCAAAACTGATTGATCCCTTACCCATCAATCGTTTCAGGCCTAATATAGTTTTTACAGGAGGTACGCCATACATCGAAGATGTGATGGAGGAATTTATTATTAATAATGTTATTTTTTTTGGAGTAAAACTTTGCGCCCGCTGTAATATTCCGACTATAAACCAGGACAATGCTTCAAAATCAAATGAACCGTCAAAAACCTTCGCATCATACCGGCAAAGAAATAATAAGGTATATTTCGGACAAAATTTATTAGCTAATGGTGTTGGGGCGGTAAACGTTGGAGATAAGATTGAAAATATAAAAATGCATACGACAGATAGTTTCCGATATTTCCAAAACGATTAGGTGTAAAAATAAAAAAAGGCCCCAAGAAATCCGGGACCCTTTAAAACCAAACTATATTTCACCTTCCAACTATACCAAAAATTATTTGCAATAAAGAAACTCTTGTCGCAGGTTGATGATGCTCGTCACGGTCGTATCTTCTTTTATCGCCATTGTATTTTGGAGAAAAATGTTCATCGCGGCCTCTATAAGAATCGTTACGTTCATTACGGTTATAAGCATATTGATCGTTGTTATCCTTACTGTTCCACTGATTATCTCTGCCGTTAGAATAAGCGTTGGAACTATTCTTATCCTGGTGGCCGCCATATGAATACGGGGATGTTTGATATCCGTTACCCTGGGGCTGTTTTTGCTGGCGATGTTCAGACTGGGCAAATACTGATGTTAAAAGTCCGAGCGAAAATATTAGTGTAAAAATCTTTTTCATGATTGTGAATTTTAGTTGTGAATAATAATACTAATAAGACGCCCCATTATATAAATTACTTCCCAATAGAATGTTAATAGAAAGCATATATCATTAAGTGTGGCGGTGCACACCCCGCTCTAGGAAATTAGCATAACTAATCCTTAGAAGTAAAGATTTTCCTTTTACAATTTAGCACTAACGGTACGGGATAAGTGCCGCTTGAAACAGGCAAAATTTTATACCAGATGGGCTCTTAACATCCAGGCCATTTTCTCATGAGTTTCCATCAGCCCTGTAATGTAATCACTGGTTCCGGCGTCTTTATAGGTGTCTGTGAAAGGATTAATATTGCCTCTTATAAATTCAATAATACTTTCATGGTCTGCCAGTAGCTCTTTAATAAAATCAAGACTGCCATTTTTATTTTCAGACTCGCTAAGATGCGTCAGCTTCAGGTAGGCCTTTAAAGTTGCAGGAGCATAATGCCCGAGGGCACGAATGCGTTCAGCTACGCTATCCATAATTTCGTCGAGTTGTTCATATTGAGATTCAAAAAATAAATGCATTGCATGGAAGTCACTTCCTTCCACATTCCAATGGGCATTTCTTGTTTTAGTGTACAAAATAAATTCATCGGCCAATAATTTTGACAAAGCAGTTGAAACAGCCAGCCGGTTTTTCTGAATAATACCAATGTTGGTTTCCATATCTTTTTTTATTTGTTAATAGATGTAAACGCCTAATTCAATTTACAAAAAGTTAAAGTCGTTCGTATTCTTTAGAATCGATAAAGCGTTAAATGAACAAGCACAACCATGATTTATTCATCAGTTGAAATTTAGAGCTGGAAATTTTAACATAAAGCAAAACGTTATTCAATACTCATCCCCATCTTAAACATGCTTACTTTTGCCGGAATGAAAAATAAAAACCTTTCAGTAGAAGAAATACTTTCCCGGTTAAACATTCCTGCACTGAATGAAATGCAAATAGCATCTGTTGAGGCAAATAGAAAGGATGCGGACGTGATCATCCTTTCTGCAACAGGGTCTGGAAAAACGTTAGCTTTCCTGTTACCAATTATTGAATTACTTAATCCGAATAATAAAAATACGCAAGCACTTATAATTGTTCCTTCCCGTGAGCTGGCTATCCAAATTGAACAGGTTACCAGGCAGATGGGAACCGGGTTTAAGATAACCACTTGCTACGGCGGCCATAAAAGAGAAACAGAAGAAAATAACCTGGTTCAACCACCGGCAATAATAGTCGGCACCCCGGGAAGAATATGCGATCATATACGCAGGGGAAATATCACATTAGATGCTATAGAAATTTTGGTATTAGATGAATTTGATAAAACATTAGAATTAGGTTTTTTAGAAGAAGTTTCTTTCATCATGGGTTCCTTAAAAAATTTGAAAAAAAGGATATTGACATCAGCAACTGAAACTGTGGAAATTCCCTCATTCATTGGGCTTAGCAATCCCACCCGGTTAAATTATTTATCGCAAGGCGATGAAGAAAAAGGCTTAAGTATTGAAAGCGTAATATCACCGGAAAAAGATAAAAACGAAACCCTATTTAAATTGATTTGCTATCTCGGGAACAGATCTGCGATTGTGTTTTGCAATCACCGGGAATCGGTTGAACGTACCAGCCACTTTCTTTCTAAAAGCGGAATTGTAAATGAATTTTATCATGGCGCTATGGAGCAACAGCAAAGAGATAGCGCATTATGTAAATTCAGAAATGGAAGTGTAAACGTGCTGGTAACTACCGACCTCGCCTCCCGGGGACTGGATATACCTAACATTCGTTATATTATTCATTATCATTTGCCTCATACAGAAGAAATATTTATTCACCGAAATGGAAGAACAGCAAGAATGGACGCAAGCGGAACTGCTGTTTTAATATTATCAGAAGACGAAAAACTACCTGCTTATATAAACGCGGGTATTGAACAAATACATCTACCCCCTACCGTTATACTACCCGAAAAGCCAAAGTGGTCAACGCTTTTTATTGCCGCGGGCAAAAAGAATAAGGTGAACAAAGTGGATATAGTCGGATTTCTTTCGAATAAAGGAGAATTAAAAAAAGAAGATATTGGCCTTATAGAAGTAAAAGATTTTTTCTCATTTGTAGCCATACGAAAATCCAAAGTCGGGCATGTTCTTCAGCTAATAAAAACTGAAAAAATCAAGAACAAAAACGTGAAAATTGAAATTGCCAAATAGCTATTAAAGGTGAAAAGTTTGTTTCATAGCTCTTAGCACTCCCGGAGTTGACCACTGGCCCGCTACAAGCAGCCTCCTTATTGTGAACAATGGTTCAGTCGAATCTCTTTTTGTTGATAATATAAACGCCATTTTATAACCGGCCTTTTTTAGTTCAGGGACTGCGGCCAAATTCCAAACGCCATATGGATAAGCAAAATATTCAGCAGGTTTCCCCGTAATATCTTCTACTTTCTTTTTAGGTTTTACAAACTGGATCTCAAAATCTGCACCTTTATATTTGGTAACCATGTGGTGATCCCACGTATGTGCTTCAACTGCATTGCCATCATCTGATAATTGTTTTAGCTGTTCTGTAGTCATATAACGTGGCCGGTTAAGCGAAATAGTCATTATAAAAAAAACGCCTTTAAAGCCATATTTTTTCATTTCCGGGTAACCTATACTAAATTGTTCTTCATCCGTATCATCAAAGCTTAGAATAACAGGTTTTGGCGGAAGTTTAGCACCATGAGTTAAATAATTATACAAATCGTCAGGCAATATAGTTTGGTAGCCGCTGTCTTTTAAAGCCTTCATTTGCTGGGCGAAAGATTCGGGAGATACTGAGTAGCTTTTCAGTGTTTCGCTCTGTCCCGGCTTGGCCTCACGAATATGGTGGTAGCATAAAACGGGCACCTCTTTTTTAGAAAGTATGGTTGCTACATCTGCAATTTTACCTGGTTGTGCTGGGCCGGTTGTATCTTTTGCAGGTTCATTTTTAGCTGTTTCCTTTTGGGTTGTACCGTTTGAGCACGATGCTATAAAAAACAGAATAGTAATTAAACTAAAGCCGTGTGTCTTCATTTTTTGAGATATAAAAATTTATTGTTATTGATATTGAATATAGATAGGCTTCGGAACAAATTTTAATAATTCCTGAGGTGTATACATTTGATGATTCCCGTTTTTAATATCATTTTTATAAAACAATTTAAAGCCGGTAAATTCCACGGGTTGTTTATAAATATATAAAAGGTAAGTAGAGCGTTTTAAAGTCTTGTCGCCCCAGCCATCCATGTCCATTACAATTTGCACTTCAGGAACTTTTTTTATTTTTTCATAGCCTGTTACCATGCCCTGGGTAAAGCGATGAACTATTAAAATTTTGGGGGGGAGATTATATTTTTTCACGAGGGAAGCCAGGTAATCAACCGCGTTATTTACATCTTCATAACTAAATGTCCCGATTTTTTTTCCTGGTACCTCACCGCCTTTCATTGAAAATTCAGGATCTATTCCAAAATTAACGTTAGGAAGCTTTAAATAATTTTCTAACGGAGGCATTTCGTCCCTTACTGTACTATGCCCAACTTGTACGTCAAGGAAAACGAGGCCATTAATTTCTTTTGCCCAATTCATGATCGTATCAATTTGACTGGAAGGCATGCGGTACCTGTGTTTGCCGTCTTTCCCGGGAGAACCTTGCGCCGTTACGGCAATATAATGTAGAGCGGGAATTACCGGAATGGAGCTATCTGCAGCCTGCCATTTTGCAACTTCACCTCTCAATTTTGCCAGCATTTCGGCTTTGGGTAACTCACCAAGAATACCCATTTTCTTTGAATACAAATTGCCATAAAAAGCAACAATTCTCCTGAAGGGCAGAACAGCACCGGGTAAAGGATAAGGAAATTTAGCGGGCCATTTCCCGGTAGTATCCCCGTTTGCAAGGTTTTTTAATTTTGCATTATAATCTGCAGTGTCAAACTTTCCCTGGTACAACGACTCTGTTCCTGAAGTTGTTTTATTTATTATTGTATCCGCTTTTTCACTGCTGCCGGAACTTGCATTTTTGCAGCTAACATTACAAAAAGCGATAAATGAAAACAAGGAAATCTGTAGGGGTAATAAGGAAATTCGCATAGCGGATAAAGGTATTCTAAAAAATTTCTATTGTAACGGATTACGGGAAAAATTATTTCAAAAAGTTTTCTTAAAGATGAAATTTTGAAATCGTTATTAAAATCTTTCTTTTTTATATCACTGGTTTTGAAAGTCCTCCAGTTGCTGCTCCTCACTTTTTGTAATTAATTTCTTTATTATAAAAAATATGATCAACTCTGCAATTGTAATAAAAATATAATTGAGAGAATCGTAGGAGTAACGACCAACCAGCCAGAAGTAAAATATCGCTGCGATGCTACATACACCGGCAAGTAAAGGGATACCCCACTTTACCACTTCAAGTATCTCATAACTTTTATGAACAAAGGGATTTGAAACAACCGGGTCGGGCCGGATCTTATTAAGCAAATAAATATTCTCACCTATATCGCAAAACCAGGCGATAAACTGCATCCAGGCGAAAACAGCAAATAACTTATGACCAAAATAAGTCATCATCATCGAAACTTTCATACTCAGAATAAAGATAGCTCCATATAGTGCCGGCATAAAAATAAAATCTATCCGGAGTTGTCTTCTTACCGCCTTAGTAGTTTTTTTGCTAAGGTTGTCCGGTAAATTAAAAATGTCTTTTATAAAATTGGTTAAGTCTTGTGCCGAAGGAGGAAATTCAAGGTCGAGGATGCTGAACTTTCTTATAACCACATGCATGGTAAAAAAGTTTTTGTTTTGGACGCTCATCAATAAATGAAGAAGCAACATAACACCGAAAGCAATACAAAAGTATATCCAGGTAAAATGTATATAAAAAGTCATACAGTTTATTTAATTAAGTTTTTGAATTACCCGCAACTTTCTCTTTGTTTAACGTAATCTGCATCATAGTCCTGTTATTTTTATAGTCATTCCAGTCAAAATTTAATAAGAACTGTGTTGCTGATTTTGCTCCAAGAACGAACATGTCAATTTTGTCCTGGTCGGAAAGAAAAAAATTAAGCCAGTTATAACCTGCCAAAGGAATTTTACCAATACCTTTTTCATACACTTTATTCTTTAGCAAAAAATCTTTATCATAATAATACCTGATGGTGTTGAACATCCTGCCGAAATACCCTAACAGGTCCCAGGCAGTTGCATTTTTTGAAGTATTATCAGGCTTGCTATCATCAAGGTCTATCCCAAAAGAAGGAAGCCTCGGTGTAATGACTTTTGGATTATAAAATATATTTATAGGAAAATTCGAAAGCATTCCTCCATCAACAAACCTGGCGTTTGAGGGCGGATCGGGCTCATCCATTGTATCCAGCCAGGCTTTTTTAATTTCGTCTGATGTGCAGGGAATATCATTAATCATATAGGATTCAAAGAACATGGGAATTGACATAGAAGCTCTTATAAAACCTGCCGGCTGCAGCGTATTAATATTTGCCTTCTCCCTAAAGAGATAACACATTTCGGGGAACTGAATTTTATTTTGTGTTACCAACTCAGAAGTTATAAAAGTAACATCTCCGGTAAGGCTGGCTACGCCTTCAGGATTATCCACTCGTAAATGGAGCTGCGGAAGCGTAGCGGCTTTTGCATCAAGATCGGAAACCGTATGAACATTGTTCGTAATAAGCTGTTGCTTGATCCAGTCATAAAAAAAGTCGCCCGGGTTAATTCCATAACCGGAGTTTTTTAATCTTTTTAAAAGCCTGGCACTATAAAAAATAACCAGCCCAACAATTAAGAAATAAAAACCCGTTAGTATGAAAAATAATTTTGTAAAAAAAGAAAGAGACTGAATTTTATGTTCAAGCCCCAGGAAGATAAAATCTCCTGCGACCAATAAAACTGCAATCATTATAATCCATGTCAGCCACTTTTTCACTTTAACTGTAAAATCCTGGTGCGTGATAAATTTTTTAATGATCCATCGTGCGGCAGGATGGCCATCTACCAGGTTAAAGAAGTTCAGGTCACATATCGCTTTTAAAATGGGAATTGATTTCGAATCTTCCTTTTTACCAATAACGGTCATTAAGGCGGTGTTTATTGCCCCTGCACTGGTGCCTGCGAGTCGCAAAAAACGAATACCCATTTTTTCTAAAATATACGTGTAGCCAACAAGTGCTATACCTAACACACCACCGCCCTTCTGCACAAGATTTACATATTGATTGCCATCACTATCTAATACATCTGATACAATTAAAGGATTAGTGTCTTTGGGAAATGCAGTATTCAATTGTTCTACGCATTTTAAAACATCGGGATGATTAATGAAGTCCTCTGTAACCAGGCTTTTTTTATCAGGCTTGTGACCGGCAGTTGGCTGAGACATACTGTTTTAATTGGCGTCTAAATAAAGACGACTTGTTAAGTCAATTCAAAATAAATAAAACGGTAGGGGTTTTTTGAAGTAAGCCGGAATTTTAAAAATTAAATTTTAATGTTCCTAATCAGGAATTAATATAACTATCCAGGTGGCGGATGGTTTGTTGTTGTTTTAAAATTGTTTCCTTAACCACATCAGTTATAGAAATAATACCTTCCAGGTGATCATTTTTAAAAACGGGGAGATAGCGAATATTGCTATTGGTCATTAATTCCATACAGTGTTCTATGGTGTCATCCGGCTTTATATGGGGGAGCTCCGATGACATGATTTCGGAAACATGGGTATCTGTAGAGTTTTTACCCTTCAGGATCACTTTACGGGAATAATCCCTTTCTGTTACAATTCCCAGGTATTTTCCATCCTGCATTACCATTACCGAACCAATATTATTTTCTGCCATTACTTTTAATGCATCCAGGACCGTTGTGTCGGGAAGAACAGAAATTGCATTGCTGCCTTTTCGTGCAAGAATGTCTTTAACATGATTCATAGTAAAAGTTTGAAAGTAAATTACAAAAAAGAAAAGTCAATGTCAAAAAAAAAACCACAATATTCAAAAAGCCTTAATATTCCGATCTAAGAAAAAATACATAAATGATGCTCAGTCAGGCCGGTTAAAACCTAATATTAATAAATACTTGTAATTTTGGAATTATCTGAGTAATTTTGGTGTGTACTTATTAAACCGTCCCCTCTTTAAACAGTCACAACTTCGCAATACCTAAGAAATCCTGCTTTTTTAATTAATTTTTTAAATTTTAAATTGTAGGTTATGAAAAAAATTTACTCAACTGAAGTCACCGACATCTTTGTAGCTATAGGAATTATAGCTGGATTTTATGGTTTAATGGCTCTTGTTGCTATATTAACAGGTTTATAGCCAGGAAAAAAATTAGATTTTTAATAACCTTTGCTGTTTTTTTAATTAAATTTAGTGAAGGTTATTTTTTTGCAATTAGCTTATAGTTTCTTCAACATTATCCTGGCATAGAGGTCGCGTTTGCAATTACTCCAGTCAAAATCTGCGTTCCGCAATTTTGAGGCAAATCATTTATTCTCTAAAAAATTATTGCTTTCATCAGCATCAACAAAAATATCAGTTACTAACTGTATTGATTGGAGCGCTTTTTTAACAGTAATGTCTATCATTACCTGTTTTTGATTTCCCGCCCAAATAACGGGTGATTTATGAATAACCTGCGTACTGCCATCTTTAAAATTGAGTTGGATGTCGATTGGTACTGGAAATCCGCCAATATTTTCAATAGTTAGCTGGTAACCGCTATTTATTGGATGAACACTATTTACTGCCAGGTCAATATAATTATTGCCAAAAAACCATGCATTCCAAAACCAGTTAAGATTTTGTCCTGAAACATTATTGAACGCATAGAAAAAATCCCAGGGAAGCGGATGTTTTCCATGCCAGCGTTCCATAAAACCATGGAGGCATTTTTTAAACATCTCATCACCTAATAAATCTTTAATGGCTAAGTACGCCAGTGAAGGTTTTCCATATTCATTATTGCCAAGCCCCCGCCCCGAAAGGTTTTCGCCGGGCGTGATAATGGGAAGATCTTCATCTGCATTATCATCGCCTATCCATCCATTTACCCTGAACTGTTTATAGAAGTCATCTGCAGAATCTTTCGACATAACTGATCTGTTGTACAACAATTCAAAAGTTGTTGCCCATCCTTCATCCATAAATCCATAACGGGTTTCATTAATGCCCATATAAAAAGGAAAATACGTATGAGAAATTTCGTGCTCCTCCACGAACCGGGAGAAATTAAAATCATTATAAGTTTCATCATTAGCCATCATTGGATATTCCATTCCCGCATATCCCTGGAAAACGGTCATCTTAGGAAAGGGATAGGCAACGCCCGGCCATTGGGTTGATAAAAAACTTAATGCCCTCTGTCCAAATTCAACAACATGATGAAAGTCTTTTGCAGTATCATTATAGGCCGCTTGTATACTTGCCCGGCGGTTTGCTTTTTTATCCACTAAAACACTTGAGGCGTCCCATACATAATGATCGCTTAGGCCGAGAGCAACATCGGTAATGTTGTTATAAGCAAATGTCCACGTGTTCACTGAATTTTGTGCGGTAATGTTTTGTGCGGCAATATCAGCAGCATCCGCAATGTGAATTGTATTTGCCGCTTTCATTGATTCATTCAAACGCTCTGCATATTTTGGCTGAAGTACTTCCTTTGCATTTTGCAGGTTTCCTGTTGCCCAAACCAGGTAATTTTTAGGCACTTTTACATGAAGAATATAATTATTAAAATCATTATAAAATTCAAGTGCTTCATTGTGTTCAATATCATCCCATCCATTTACATCATCAAAAACTGCAACCCGGGGATAAAAATAAGCGAGGTAATAAGTCGTAGAATCAATCATCCCCTCCCTGCCGCTTTTTAGCGATATTTGATAATGCCAGTCAAACGTAAGTTGTACAGAATCGTGTGGCATCAATGGTTTTGATAACCGGATAAACTGTATGGTGCCGGAATTTTTCTGCCCCCAGTTCTTTGCAATTCCATTCTCGGTATACGCATCTACGTGTACGCCATCCGTTAGATAATCAGTCGACGCTTGTCCTAACCTTGTTACACCGGGCTTATGAATGTTTTGTATAAATTTAAACACAAGCACTCTTGGGGTATCCTGGCTATTATTAATATAAGCAATTTGTTCGGTTCCTTTAATAGTACGGTCAGGTGGCATAGCGGTAACGGTTATATTATAAGTACCTGTATTTTGCCAGTATTTTTTACCAGGATATCCATCGTTGGATCGTGTTTGATTTTTATAAGCTTTTTTTAAATCACGCGGCCAATACAGATTCTGGGCGTTTAACGAAAATGAAATTGACAGTGTAAAAAAGGCAAACAAGATTCTTGTCATAATGGTATTTTAAAAATCTAAAATATGGATAAACGCTATCTTGAAACAAAATTTTTTGATAAATGGTAATCTAACACGGTAAACAAAACTTCAGCGTTATATCAGGGGGTTAATTAGAGATTAATATGGTGTAATTTTATAAAAAAAATCATGGAACATAAAAAAGAGCTTGAAGAACTAAATAAAAAATCATTAGAAAAGATCGATGAATATATAAAGACCAAAGGCAACCTGGATAAAGATCATCACGAAAAATTAAGCGAAGCGAAGCATAAATGGCAAAGTTCATGGACCGATCTAATGGATGTCTTAATGTATCTCGAAAGAATAGAGTTATAACTAAGACAAAGGTGTTTTATTTTTAACCACTCATACTTTTTCTTTTGGCGGTTACCGGTACGTTTCCAATGTTTGCAAGTCAAATATTTTAGATTTGCTACCCGGAAATCACATTTCAAAACAAAACAAAAATGATTGACCAACCTGGCTCATCCATATTACAGGTAAAAAACCTCAATGTATTTTACGGAACATTTCAAGCCGTTAGTAACGTTTCTTTCTATGTTAAATCAGGCGAAATCTTTGGGTTGCTTGGTCCTAACGGTGCCGGTAAAACGAGCACGCTCAGTTCAGTTGAAGGATTATTAAAGCCACAGTCAGGAGAAATAACTGTTGCGGGTTTTAATATAAGCAAACAGCCGCTTCATGCGAGAGCCAATATGGGCGTACAATTGCAGGCAACAAGTTTTCAACCCGAGCTTACCATTACAGAAATTATAAAATTATATGCGGGTATTTATGGAGTTAATCTCACCTCCGAAAAATTAAATGCGTTGTTACAGGATATAAAACTGGAAGAAGCAGCTTCAAAAAAATTCGGACAACTATCCGGGGGCCAGCAGCAACGTGTTTCTTTAGTAATATCAACTATTCATGATCCTATATTAGTAATGCTCGATGAACCTACTACCGGTCTCGATCCGCAATCGAGGCGGCAACTTTGGGAACGCATTGAAGCCATTCGCGAAAAAGGCCATGCCGTATTACTCACCACTCATTCTATGGAAGAAGCAGAAGCAGTTTGTGACAGGATAGCGATTATTGATCATGGTAAAGTGATTGCCACTGATACTCCGCAAGGTTTAATTGATTTATACAGAAACGATCCTGCTGTAATAAGTGCTTCACGAAAAGGAAAAATAACACTCGAAGATGTTTTTATTGGCCTTACCGGCAAAACCGTTCGTGCTTAAAATAAACAAAAATGGAAACTAAAATACCAAAACCATCTGATGCTTTTTTATCGTTAATGCGTGCAGACTTTACCACGCAATGGCGCAATCGCCGTTCTGTGATCATGTCGCTGCTGGTGCCAATAATCATTTTAATTTCCTGGAAGGGGCTCATTGCTAAGTTAGGAGGAGCGTTCGTGTTTTCTATCGCATTAACTATTGGCCTTACATCAATCGGTATGATGGGATATGCAATTTCGGTTGCCCGTGACCGTGATAAAGGAGTATTTCAGCGTTTAAGGGTTACACCGGTGCCAACCCCTTTTATAATGATGAGCAGGTTGTTGGTACAACTGGGAATGATTGCAGTGCTTACACTGGGTGTTTTTATTATTGGTTACCGGGTAGATAAAATTGCACTTACGCCTGCAGGTTATATACTTACTTTCATCACTGCTTTTCTCGGCGGAGCTTTGTATCTCGGGTTTGGCCAAATGATTGTAGGCCTTATAAAAAATGCAGAAACTGTGAACTCAACCACGCGGCTGGTTTACATCGCGTTTATTATGCTCGGTATGTTTGGCGAACTAAGCGATAATATGGAATTTAAAAATATAATTCACTGGTCGCCATTTGGTACAGTAAAAACCATACTTGCGGCAGCAATGCAACCAGTTACCTGGAACAACGATGCTACTCTTGCCTTAGTGGCCACACTTGCGTATGCGCTTGTATTTTCTTTTCTTGGAATTAAATGGTTCAGGTGGAATTAAAATTTTTACTTAATAAAACTTACCATCTCAATATTTTCGGGTCTCGCCTATTTTCAATTAATTAATGTACTTTTAAAATCTAAACTACGATCTGCTTATTCTTAAAATCCACTAATAAATGTCCACAACATTAACAACTCCCTCTATGCAACAACGCAATGTTGCTTTAGATGTATTTCGCGGTATGACTGTTTGTTTTATGATTATCGTAAACACGCCGGGAAACGGTGAAACTACCTTTTCGCCACTACACCATGCTGCATGGAATGGCTTTACGCCTACTGACCTTGTATTTCCTTCCTTCCTGTTTGCGGTAGGAAATGCTATGAGTTTTGTAATGAAGAAGTGGGCAAACATGTCGCAGCAACAGGTTGTCTGGAAAATTTTGAAACGTACTGCGATTATCTTTTTACTGGGATATTTAATGTATTGGTTTCCTTTTTTCAGGTTGGATAAAAATCACAATTTTGTAGCCTTTCCTATAAGCCATACCCGTATTATGGGAGTTTTGCAACGTATCGCTTTGTGTTACGGTATTGCCTCGTTAATGATTTATTTTTTGAAAGTAAGAACGACTGTTATTATATGTGTCGTGCTGCTCTTTCTATATTGGATCATATTATATTGGTTTGGTGATGCAGCCCAACCACTGTCAATGCAAGGCAATGCAGGCTTTAAACTGGACAGGTGGCTCATGGGCGAAAATCACATGTATCACGGAGAGGGCGTTGCGTTTGATCCCGAAGGTTGGCTGAGTACTTTACCCGCTATCAGCAATGCGGTTGGTGGTTTTGTTGTGGGGCAATGGATTCAGAAAAAAGGAAATTCTTATGAAGGCGTGACTAAATTACTATTGTCGGGATTTGCCCTGATGATATGCGGTTATTTCTGGGACTTACTATTACCGATAAATAAAAAATTATGGACCAGCAGCTATGTTGTTTATACCATCGGGATTGATTGTGTAATAATCGGGACACTTATTTATATTATACAAATTCAAAACAAAGTGAGCTGGACCAGGTTTTTCCAGGTATTTGGAAAAAATACTTTGTTTATATATTTATTATCTGAGCTATTGGTTACTGTACTTTTCACCATACCGGTTGGTGCCAATACCAATTTATTTCGCTGGATCTATCAAAATATTTTTAGCTATGCCGGAGGCTATTTAGGTTCCTTACTTTTTGCTATTGCCTACATGTTAGTTTGCTGGAGCGTTGGCTACTGGCTCGACAAGAAAAAGATTTATATCAAAGTGTAATAAAAAATCTGGGGAATATTTATAATTTTAAGATATGTTCCCCGATTCAAATACAAAAGCAGTTGAAAGGGTCACTCAAAATTTATCAGCTTTAAGCGCTGAAGCCCTTCAGAAGATTACCAGTAATCTTAACAACACTCTGTGGCTGGGTCTTTTAGCGGGCTTCTCCGGCATTGTCGGTTACACGCTTAATCTCCAAAAGGCTGGGTGGAAAATCTTATTTCTTTTTATACTTATTGCATCGGCCTCTTATATGTCAGGATTTTTTTTAGGGTTCCTTTTTGGTATCCCCAAGAGAAATACTGATAAAGAGTCAGCCTATAACCTCAGCACCAATCTTGTCGATATTTCTGACTGGCTTACAAAAATAATTATAGGCCTGGGCTTGATCGAGATAAAAAGAATCCCGGCTTATCTAATTTCGGTTGGAAATTATATACAAACAGCCGTAGGCGCTGAAGATTCTGTAAAAATATTTTCCGTTTGTTGTATCGTTTACTTCAGCATATTCGGGTTATATTATGGATACAATTACATGCGATTATTCTTATCGGGCCAGTTTAAAGAAGCAGATGATAATTTGCTGCAAAAACAAATCAGGCTTACCGAAACCGGCCAGGCGTTGAATAACCAGGATCTTTCGCCGGATAATCTCGATAAGTCGTCGTTGCAGCAGGTAAATGAATACAACCAGCTTTTAAAGAGTACAAAAACTGAGAACGATTATACCTTCGACGATTGGTATTATAAAGGAATAAGTGCTTATGACAACAAAGATTACAATAAGACTATTGCTGACATGAACAATGCTTTGGAAAAGGATTCAAAAGCAAAGAATGCCGCTGATGCTTATTTATATATGAGCCTTGCATACGGCGCTCTTAAATTATACACCAAGTCCATTGAAATAAATAATATTGTAATTAATAATTATAAAGATTACAGCTACCTGTACCTCGCCTATCACAATAACGGAGTTAATTTTACTGATCTTACCCAATATGAAAATGCGCTTAAGCAGTTCGAATCCGCAACCAGCTTAAATCCTGACTATGCAGATTCATGGGTTGGAAAAGGTTATGCATTAATGTACCTGGATCGTTTTGATGAAGCAATGGTAGCTTTTGAAAAGGCGATAAAGGTCAATCCGGCTGATCCTAACCCATGGTACAATAAAGCCTGCATTTTTGCCAAAGAAAATAAAAAGACAGAAGCCATCGAAAGCCTGAAAAAAGCAATAGAACTGAAACCCGAGTTTAGGCAAAACGCAAAGACCGATATATGGCTCAACAACATTAGGGAAGAAGAAAGTTTTAAGGCACTTTTAAATTAAGCATTCATCATTACCAGTAATTATCTTCTCTTTTCCGGATTTCCTCAAATTTCTTTTGTTATCCTGCAAATCAATTTTATTCAATAATTATTGTGAACGATATTTGCATTTTTTAAAATAATTCTTGCTCTATGCGCATAGCTATAAATGGAATGGGACGAATAGGTCGGCTCTTATTCAGAAGGCTGATAGATGATGAAAAAATAGAGGTTGTTGCCGTAAACGATATTATGCCGGTCGACAATCTCGCCTATCTTATAAAATATGATTCAGTATATGGAACTTTTGCAAAGAACATTATTATAGAAAATCAATACGTAGAAATACAAAATAAAAAGATTGCTGTGTTTCAAAAAGAAGATCCGGAAACACTTCCGTGGGAAGAGTTGGACATCGATGTGGTACTGGAATGCAGCGGAAACTTTTCTACTAAAGAAAAAGCGGGGAAACATTTAACCGCTGGTGCTAAAAAGGTGTTGCTATCAACCACCGGTGCTGATGATATTCCTTTATTGATCTATGGATTTAATCAAAGCAGGCTAACGGATGATATTAATATTATATCCCCGGGCGGCTGTATGACGAATTGTTCCATTCATGTTCTTTACATTTTAAATTCAATTAGCATAATATCTGCCCACATTAATATTTTGCATTCTTATACTTCACGGCAGGAGCTTGTAGATGCGCCTAATAAGAACTTTAGGCGCGGAAGAGCTGCGGCCGAATCTGTTATTCCCGTTGAAATAGATTTACATAAATCGATGGAACGTTTAATGCCTGCAATGCAAAATAAGGTTGCTTCTTCTTCTATAAGAGTTCCGGTTGCAAATGGCGCCATGGCATTTTTTTCAATCCAGTTGCACGAAGAAGTAACTGCTGAACATATCAATTTACTTTTTAAAAAAGCGGCAAATAACTCCTATAAAGGGATTATTGACTATACCGATGAACCCGTTGTATCGCTGGATATTAAAGGTAATACTCACTCTTGTGTTATTGACGGCACACTTACTTCTGTTATCGGCAATCATTGTACGATTGTTGCATGGTTCGACAATGAATATGGCTTCACCAGTCGCATGATTGACTGGCTTGGAGTGTTGCATTCATAATGTAAGACTTCAACACAATCTGCTTAAAAACGTTTTCATTAAAAACGATACGTGAGGTGCATACCTGCATTGCCATTAATCATTTCAGGCGCCATGCTTATTTTTTCAAAATTTTTATTTTTATGCAGCGATGGAATTAATATCCCGGTAGCAGTACCAATTGCTGCGGAGAGTACGCAATCGCTAAAAAAATGATAACCGGCTTGCATACGCATATACGCCATACTTGCCGTTAGTATTCCTGAAGCTGCCCATATGTATGGACGCAGTTTTGAATTGGGATTAAAGTCAGAAAATATTTTTGCCGTAAGAAAGGTAGCCGCGGCTGTTGTGGCAACGTGCCCGCCATAAAAAGAGCGCTGACCGCCTTTGTCCAGCCGCTTATCGAGCGGAGCTTTATCACCATAAACAAAAGGCCTGCTTCTATAAACAAGTCCCGCGGTTAGCGTGTACATCGCTCCCGTTATGCCAATGGTTTCCACGTATAATGTAATTAATTGTCCTGCTTTTGTTCTTTCATTTTTATTAATAAATATCATAGCAACGGGAATTACATACGACGCATCAAATAAAATATAACTGTCTTTATTGGCTTGCGTCGAATAATTCCCCGCAATTCCGCGATCAAAAAAAGGAAGTTTATCCTTTGTTTTAGTTGCAAGCTCTGCAGGTGTAAGATCATTTTTGTTTTTAATCAACGTATAACCTGCAAGGGTAGTTGCTACAGCAGCTGTTATTACAAGTCCATCCGTTACAAAATGAGTTTTGTATGGCGAATTATTTTTATTGATTAATACTCCATTTGTTTTTTTATTAAAAACACTTTCTGCATTCGTTTTTGATTTTGCGGTTGGGGCAGCAGATGAAAGATTGGTTAACGATGCAGCATCAGGAGAAAGATTTTTAGAAGAATCATTAATCAATGTGTTCTTTAAAGAGTCGCGGGAAAGAGTATCCTGCGACGTATTGTTGGTTTGCGAAAAGGCTGAACTTATCAAAAAGAAAGTTGCACAAATTACCAGGTGTTTTTTCATAATAATTTTGTGCCTGCAAATTTGATGCTAACTATTACGAATACATGAATTTTTTTTATTTAGTAAGAAATTGGTTTTAAATAAAATTACTTTACGGTTGTGTAAAGGCATCTAACAAATGCATCACTTCGGCTCCATCACTACCACTGGATGGATTAGGACCTTTATCTAAAAAATAGTCCACTACTTTTTCAATCAAAGGCTGCTGTACATGTTGCGGCGGAGTAAAAGAAATTACTTCTGTTGTTCCATTTCTGTTAAGAAATATTTTTTGCTCATTAAAAACACTAAAGCTAATACTTCCCTCAGACCCGACAATTTCACAAACATCTTTTTCGTCGTCTTTGCTCACACTAAAACTCCATAGCCCGTTAAACAATATTCCATTTTTAAATACAATATTTCCCGCTACTGCATCATCTGCATTATAAAAGCGTGATTGATTTATAGCAACACCTTTTGCATAATCGGCTTGCCCAAAAAAATAATACATAAGATCTAACTGGTGCGGCGCAAGGTCATGAAATAGTCCGCCGCCCGAAACTCCTGCGTCTACTCTCCATTTATTCCCGGTTAGCTCAAGCGCCTCTTTTGAAAGTTGTTTTTTATAAAACGCAAGATTTGCAAATCTTATCTCGCCAATTATTTTATCATCTATTATTTGTTTAATCTTATTAAAATACGGCTGCCCACGCCTGTAATGAGCAACACATAATTTCATATTAGTTTCATTTGCAGCCTTCACCATGTTTAATGCTGAAGAATAATTTAAGGTCATTGGCTTTTCCACATATACAGGTTTGCCTGCCTGGAATGCAGCAAGCGCATACGATTCGTGGGATGAAGGCGGCGTGGCAATATAAATTGCATTAACATCTTTATCGTTTATTAGTGCCATGGCATCATCATACCATTTCGGTACATGATGGCGGCTTGCATAATCTTTTGCCCTGGCGCCATCTCTCCGCATTACCGCAACAAGGGAAGAATTTTTTACTTTATTAAAAGCCGGGCCGCTTTTAACTTCAGTAACGTTTCCACATCCAATAATGCCCCATTTAATTTCTTTCATCTAAAAATTTTATGATGAAGATATTAGATTATTTCTTTCAGAGATGCATGCTATATTTAAAGGCACCGTATTTTTTTTATATCGTGTTTTAATTTTCATTTCCTTTACATTCCAATTCATTTAATAATATAATTGCATGTCTTTACCAAAATCAGATCAGCAGCCATTTTACTTTAAGCTTGCAATGGTACTTATTGCGATTATTGCTTTGGGTTACCTGACCATTTTAGGTAAAGAGGTTTTGAGCCCGCTTTTATTTGGATTATTATTTTCCATATTGCTATTACCCGTTACTGTTTTTTTTGAAAAGAAAATGAAATTACATCGAAGTGCAGCATCGGCCCTTTCCGTATTGTTATTGCTGGCTTCCATTGCTGTTATATTACTGGTAGTTGGTTCTGAAGTTTCAAGCCTTTCGCACGATCTCCCCCAGCTTAAAGCGCAAATCCTTGCATCGCTCCAGGATTTCCAGAAATGGATATCTGTTACATTTCATGTGAATATTGCAAAGCAAATGGACTATGTAAATTCAGCGACTACTAAAATTGAAAACGCAACACCTACCGTTATTGGAGCAACAGTTCTTTCACTGTCATCTTTGTTATTATTTCTTGTTTTTGTTATACTCGATACTTTCTTTATGCTCTTTTACAGGAGAAGATTGTTGAAATTTTTAATTGATGTTTTTAAAGAAGAAAATTCGTCTATTGTATTTGATATTGTTGAAAGAGTACAATACATTATAAGAAAATATCTGTTGGGCCTTTTACTGGAAATGAGTACTGTTGCTGTTGTTTGCTGTTCTGTTTTTTTGCTGCTGGGTATTAAATATGCCATCCTGCTGGGGCTCATTACTGCACTGTTTAATATAGTTCCCTATATCGGCATCTTTACCGCATTATTGTTGAATATTATCATCACTTTCGCAACCACTGCATTGGCTTCTAAAGTATTGCTGGTAATAATAACCGTGGTGTCTATGCATCTCATAGATAGTAATATTTTACTTCCTCTAATCGTTGGTTCCAAGGTGAGAATCAATGCGTTCATAACATTATTAGGAGTTGTACTTGGAGAGTTGATATGGGGCATTCCCGGGATGTTTTTATCAATTCCCGTGATAGCAATCATTAAAATTATTTTCGACAGGGTAGAAAGTCTCCAGCCATGGGGGCATTTAATGGGTGATGAAAAAATAGAACCCAAAAGTTTCAAGCTTAAAAAGATTACGAAAAATAAAAGCGTATAAAATATACTTCTTCCACCCCGTTGTCTCTCCTGCTGTTTAAAAAAATCATACACTCTTAACATTTCATCCGGTCAGTTGGTATGATTTTGGCCTCTATAGGTCGCTAACATTTTTATTTATAAAAAAAATTATTGTAAACACCTAAAAATCTAATTTATGAAAAAAGTATTAATTGCATTGTTTGCATTAGGCCTTACGAGCGGCTCATTTGCACAAGATTCAACAAATGGAATGAGCAACATGAGCCAGATGCACACCATGCAGAATGCCGATGGAGTTATTATGAAAAACGGCAAAGTACTGCAAAGAAGAGCCGGCCAGGTTGCTGTATTGACGCAAAATCTTGTATTGGCTGACGGCACAACCGTTATGCCCGCGGGAACTGTAAAGATGAAAGACGGTACTACCATTACCATGCAGGAAGGCGACTATTTTAAAATGGATGGCACTAAAGGCAATGTAAAAACCGATCAAAATTCTATGTCCGGTAAAATGCAAACCGACACGGCTAAATAAGTAAAACCCATAATGAAAACTAAGTGCCACAATTTTTTGTGGCATTTGTTTTTACATCAATACAAATCTTCTATTAGCAATTCTTTCCCGAGGAATAAAATAGTATCCCCGGTTTCTTTATGATACAACATCTTTGCAACGGGCGCATGGTGTGATAATAGAAAAACGGTTTCTTCTTCAACTTTTATTTTACCAAGCCCTGCAGCAATAAAAAAAGAAACGCCCGTGCACTTTACAAAACAGCCAGGTATTATTTTTTCATTAACATGGCTGCAGTCCACAGCCATCAGGCTTGCAAGATCATTTTTATTAGCAGCCAATTGACGGGCATGCATGTCTTTCTCAATCTGGTTCATGGCACGGCCGGTTTCATACTTATCTCCCGCACTGCTTTTCTCCTGTTCATTTGCGGCAGCCTGCGCGTTATCCATGGCATGGTAACAGGATAAGATCCTTTGTTCTATAATTTCAATACATCTCTTTTTTAATGTATTTTTAAAATCAATCTTTTGCTGGTTATTCATTACTGTAATTATAACGAAAGAACAGGTTGGTTTAAAATTTATTCATAGAATTTAGTTATTACATACCAACAAAAATTGCTACTTTACTTTTCAATTTATCCAGCATGCTTTACCCCAACTTCTCCCCTTTTCCTGAAATAAAAACAGCAAGACTTTTATTGCGAAGGATGATAGCCGGTGATGCAAAAGAACTTTTATACCTGCGATCTAGTGAGAACGTAATGAAATATATTGACAGGGAAAGAACAAAAACTATCAGCGATGCAGAGCTTTTTATTGACAAGATTGATGCAGCACTCGATAGTAATAACGGCATCATGTGGGGTATTACTTTAAAAGAGCGGCCCCGCACGCTGATTGGAAACATTGGTTACTGGCGGCTGGTAAGAGAGCATTACCGTGCAGAAGTCGGTTATATGCTTCACCCGGCCTTTTGGAAAAAAGGAATTATGAAGGAAGCCTTGTTACGTGTAATTGATTTTGGATTTAATGAAATGAAGCTGCACAGCATTGAAGCGAACGTTAATCCCCACAATACAGCATCAGCAAAGTTGTTGGAATCTACGGGATTTGTAAAGGAAGCATACTTTAAAGAAGATTATTTCTTTAATGGCGCTTTTCACGACACCATAATTTATTCGTTGCTGAAACAAAGGAAATAAAAAAGGTTGCCTTTTCAGGCAACCCATTTCTATATATAGATATTAATTAATGCACTTTAAATTCCACCTTCCGGTTGCCCCATAGCAAAGTAACTTCCCCGGCAGGACTTATTTTAAAAGTCATTTTTTCGATAGGAGAAGCTTCGGTAGTATATTTAGTGTCAACACGCAACGCATCATCTGCCTGTTTATATTTGAAGGCGCCCCATTGCTTCCATGTTTTGTTAAATATGATGGTAACCTTGTTGCCACTGAACAGAGTAAACAAACCATACTTGCCTGCGGCTAATTTCTTACCATCGATGGTAACATTTTTATCGGTTTCAAATACAGTTGCTTCATTGGCACCGGTACGCCAAACCTGCCCGTCCTTAGGTTCAAGGTCTTTACCAATTGTTCTTCCCTTTACAGAGGGTTGACTGTAATCGATGGAAATGGTTGCCCCGCTGTTTATTTTTTGGGTGACTTTTGCAGGTGGGCTTGGCCTTTTACTTTTATCTTCCTCGGCCTGGGCCTTTACGTGTATGCTTGCCATTAACCCTGAAGCAAGCAGCGCCATCGTGAATAATTTTTTCATTGTTATAATTTTAGTTTTTTTTAGTAATTCAAAAACATTTCTGAACCGTTTTCAAATATATAGAAAACTTGTAAATGATAATTTCTTTCCGGGACAGGCGGTACAGGTTTACCACTTTTTTATCTTTTAATAAGCTTAATAGTTTTGGGATAAGGTGTTATTTAAAAAAAACTCTTATATGCATCTCCTGTTATCTTGTTTATTTTTATCAGCGTTCATTTAAAAATTAAAGCACATTAAATGGTATAGGCAAGAATAAATCAGCGCATATTTTAAATACTTCTTCATTCTTATTCATTCGTTCCGCAAAGAAAATTTACCAATACGCTATGAAAGATAGCCGGGGAATATTTTTATTGTGGCGCTCATATTTGTTTTCCTTATCACCTTCATGATTGCCTTTTCAATAATATTCTAAGAAGCAGAAGTGAAGGATTAAAAATAATTAAACTCCAAAGATTTCTTATCCCAGTTCCCGGTCTCGGCTGCTGCATCATAAGTTGATTGCAGAAATTCCATCAACATTTTTTCGGGAAATGCTGCTTTTCTCACATCATCATATAACAGGAAAAACTCTCCCATTTCTTTGCTGTAGAAGGCTTCAACCGGCATAATTTTTTGCGTGCCAAAATCGGCAGGTATAGGATAAGCATAAGAATAAAATGCCGGGTGCGGAAACGCTTCATTGCCGGGCCAGAAGCCGGCACTGGACACTTCATGAGAATACGATTCCTGCATAACCCTGAGCGGAATATTATTTACCACGCCCGAATATTTAGGGGCAACTCTTCCTGAAAAACGGGTAACGGCCAAATCGAAGCTGCCCCAGAAAAAATGAACCGGGCTGCATTTACCGCTGAAGCCTGCACGAAATTTATTAAGCACGGGTTCTATTTTTACAAGCGCTTTCCAGAATAAATTGATCTGTTCTTTATCATACGATTGGTGAACCTCATCTTTTTCAAAAGGTATAGCCGGGTTTATTTCATTTGGCTTTGCATAAATTTTTACATCAATATCCAAAGCTTTTAATTTTTCAAAAAGCTCATTGTAAAAAGAAGCAACAGTCCTGGGATAGAGAGATACTCTTTCATTGTCGCCTTCACTGGTGATGATTAGAAGCTGGTGATCGATAAAATCGAACGATAGTTCAAATATCCCTTTATTATAATTAATGCCCCCTGTTGTTAATCCATGTGGTGAAACAGTAAAAGTTACATGCCACGAATGATTAAGCCATGGCATTTTTATCAGCTTTATTTTACCTACAATCTGCGTCCATAACTGAACGGTGGCAATGGTATCCTTCAATTTATCATATTGCAAATCCGGCCATTCTTTTTTCATAAAATATTATATTAGTTTAATTAACAGATTTATAAAGATATTCCATTCACCATTCACCATTCACGATTGACCATTCACGATTCAATACTCTGCAAAAATTTCGTCTGCATAACACCACATCCATCGCTCGCCGGGCTCAGCAGAAATGGCTACGGGATGTTTTGTATGGCGGCTATGTTTACTCATGTGCATGTTAGGCGAGCTGTCGCAGCATAACGTGGCGCCACACGTTTGGCAGGTGCGAAGGTGCACCCATTCATCGCCGGTTTTGATGCATTCTTCGCATACATAATCCCCCGGATGTTTTAAAGAAGTAATATGCCTGATGTGTTCGCAAACTTGTTCCTGTTCCATAATTCTTAATAATTATTTTCATTCAAATTTCACGAATTCGTAAGGAATTTGATAACAATTTTTTCAAGTCACATTCCTTCTTCTTTGGAAAGGGAAAGGCTTTAATACAAAAATCCCATCTTGCCGGCCTGGTAATCACGCATGGCTTCCAGTATCTCTGTTTGTGTGTTCATTACAAAAGGGCCATGGCTCACCAGCGGCTCGTTAATGGGATCGCCGGAACCTAACAATAACGCACAATCGCTTTTGGCCGTCAGATGAATTTTGTTATCACTATGTTCAAACGAAGCGAAGTCATAACGGCTTAATTCTTTTTCACCATTCACTTCTATTGCGCCTTCCAGTACATAAAGAAACACATCATTACTTGGGAGTAACGTTAAAGAATAATCGCTGCCGGCTTTCATGCGTATCATGGCGGTAATTACATCCGATTTTGCCGGCCCTTTTTTACCTTCATAGTTTCCCGATACCAGCCTGAACTCAACGCCATCTTTTTCAATCAGCACAATTTCATCTTTTGTAATAGGTTGGTACGAAGGGGTGTTCATTTTTTGAGCAGCCGGTAAATTGATCCATAGCTGTATGCCATGGAACCTCCCACCCTTCTTCCCAAATTCTTTCCCTGTTTTTTCTGAATGAATAATACCTCTCCCGGCATTAATCCATTGCACTTCATTATCGCCAATCACTTTGGTATTACCCAGTGAATCATCATGCTCTACCGCACCTTCGTACATAAAAGTGATGGGCATAAAGCCACGGTGCGGATGTGGCGGCACGTCAAAATTATTATGGCCGGGCTCCATATTAATATCAAAATGATGCAGTAAAATAAACGGGCTTATTTGTTCGGTTCCGGCAATGGGTATGGGTTGCCGCAATTTTATCGCCCCCATTTTTACCAACGGCGCTGCAATAACTTTTTCAATATTTCTATACATAATTTATATTTTAATTTCTATGCAATTTACTTACATAAGCGGCCCTGTTCCAATAATGTAGATCACTAAATGGCATTGATGTGGAATAATAATTTTTATCTCCTTTATGAATAATTATTTCAGTTTATAAGCAATTGGTACATTTGGAAACTCATCTTCTAAAAGAGTTTATTTAACCAAAATAAAATAAATAAAAATGGAAAATAAACAGCCAACTTACGGCAATGGTAAAATCTGTTACCTCGAAATTCCTGCTGCAGATGTTGATATTTCTGCATCGTTTTATAAAGATGTTTTTGGCTGGCATATAAGAAAGCGGGGCGATGGACATATTGCTTTCGATGATGGCGTAGGCGAAGTAAGCGGCACCTGGGTGTTGGGAAGAAAGCCATTGAGCGAACCGGGTATTATTATTTCAATTATGGTAGATGATGCGAAAGCCACACTGGATGCTATTGTTGCCCATGGCGGAATAATAACTCAGGAGTTAGGAAAAGATGCGCCTGAAATAACTGCCCACTTTAGCGATCCTGCAGGAAATATTTTGGGCATTTACCAGGAACCAGGCTAGGCGCAACAACCGGGAATGAACCGGCTTACATTGTTTATCTTAAACTTCCCGTTCCAGGAAAGATTTCATCAGCCTCGACCATTGCAATTCTGATACACCCATTAACCCCGAGGTGCCCACCACCGTGTTCCTGATTTTATCGGTTAATTTTTTTGTATCAGTATTCAGCACTTCATTACGGCCATGGTAGGCCGCAATTACTGTATTACCGTTACGGTTAATAATAAAAGTGGATGTGGCATCACTGGTAAAAAAATGGGCTGTCTCGTTACTTTCTTTATTGGGATTTTTACAGGAGCGTACCCTCATGCCCACACTTTCGTTTTCGCCATCGTTATTTAAAACTTCTTTAATATCATCTACTCTCACCCAGTCATAACCATCACCGGAAGCAGGGCCCGGCCCAGGTATATCTATCCGGAGATAGTCTCCCACTTTGGCAAGGCGGTTACCATCATTAACCTCTTTGTCTTTTAGAACAAAATGCGCACTTGCAAAACCGCTTAGTTTGTGCCAGATATTAATATTAAGCATCCTTTTCCAAGCACGCTTAAAAGCATCCTGTGCTTCTTCTCTTGTGTTCAACGTTATTGAGTGTTCCACATCCGTTTGCTTACCTTTTTCCTGTAAAGGAATAAGGCTGCTTAGTAATAAACTTTCCATGGTTATTTTTTATGCATTATTAAATAGTACCGCAAAATCATGCCATCAAAAACGTGTTGGCGTTATAATTGTGCACTGAATTTATTATCCCACATTCAAAAAATGTAAAGCTTATGCAACGAGATGGTGCAACGATAAGTTTATGGCAACATAATATCCCGGATTATGTCTCACAAACACATAGCCTGCCGGAGATAACCTATGATGTGTTGATAGTTGGCGGTGGTATTACTGGTATCAGTACGGGATTGCTTTTACAGAAGGCAGGCAAAAAATGTTTGATAGCCGAAGCCGCAACTATTGGCTTTGGAACCACCGGCGGCACAACCGCTCACCTGAATAATTTTATGGATAGCCCGTACAGCGAAATAGCTAAGAATTTCGGGGAAGATAATGCACAATTGGTGTGTACTGCCGCAAATAATGCCATTGGCCTTATCAAAAAAAATATAGCAGACTATAATATTAATTGTGACTTCAGCGAACAAAAGGGATATCTTTTTTCGCAGGGTGAAAAACAAGACAAAGAGCTCGACGAAATTTATGAAGCATCTCTCAAAGCGGGCTGCCATGTAATTTATAGTGGCTCTATTCCTTTGCCCGTTACGTTTAGGAAAGCCGTCCTCTTTGAAAACCAGGCACAATTTCACTCGACAAAATATTTATATGGAATAGCAAAGGCCTTTGAAGATGCGGGCGGCACTTTATTGCAGGGCTGCAGGATAACAAATGTAAAGGATGGAGAATCCCTTGAAGTAACGAGCGACCGGGGAACCATTCGTGCAAAGGCTTTAATTTATGCGACCCATGTTCCGCCGGGTGTAAACATCCTGCATTTTCGCTGTGCGCCTTACCGGAGTTATGCAATGGCAATAAAACTGGCCAATGATAATTATCCTGCGAATCTTGCTTACGATATGTATGATCCCTACCATTACTACCGTACGCAGGAGGTGGATGGTGAAAAATATTTAATTGCCGGTGGCGAAGATCATAAAACAGGGCATGTTGAGAACACCAATATGTGTTTTACAAAATTGGAAAGTTACCTCCGTGGTTATTTTAATATTGAATCAATCCCATTCAAATGGTCATCGCAATATTACCAGCCGGTTGACGGCTTACCGTATATCGGGCATTTACCCGGCAATCCTTCCAACGTGTATGTGGCTACAGGCTATGGAGGCAATGGAATAACGTATAGCCATGTTGCGGCAAGAGTGCTTACAGATATTCTGGTAAAAGGAAGCAGCGAATACGAAAAACTTTTTAGCCCGGCAAGAGTAAAACCAATGGCAGGCTTTGAAGATTTTATAAAAGAATCAGCCGATGTTGTTGCGAAGTTAATTGGCGGCTTGTTCCCTTCTCCAAAGATGGAAGAACTTGCAGATATGGCGCATGGCGAGGCAAAAGTGGTAAAATACCAGGGGCAATCTATTGCATTATTTAAAGATGAAGGCGGGAAAGTACACGCGGTAAATCCTGCCTGCACCCACATTGATTGCCAGGTTTCCTGGAACAACGCAGAACGTTCATGGGATTGCCCGTGTCATGGCTCGCGGTTTAATGGAGATGGGAAAATGCTTACCGCACCGGCCAGGAAAGACCTGGAAAAAATAGAATTAAAGTAACCTGAATTTGTCGTGAAGCACTAATGTGTCGCTCTGAAGATTTGGAAACTAAGGTAAAATTATAAGGTTATGATACCATTTCTTATGGCAAACAGCACAAGCCCTACCCGCGATTTAACATTCAGCTTTTCGAATAGGCCATCACGGTAGCCATCCACCGATCTTGTACTCACCAGCATTTTATCTGCTATTTCTTTATAAGTATATTCCGTACAGGCCAGCTTTAAAAAAGTAATTTCCCTCTCACTAAATTTATTGATTTTGGCCACCTCATTTTCAGTATCATCAAAAGTATTGATGTTATGAATTAACTTTCCCGTTATCATTTCAGAATAATAAAAGCCTTTTGTAACCAGTGCATGTAAGGCATTCTTTAATTCAGAAGGATCGCAGTCTTTTAAAATATATCCTTTAGCCCCGGCCTTAAACATTCTTATTACCGAATTTTCATTATCGTACATAGATAAGGCAAGTATCTTTATTGCCGGGTAATTTTTTTTAAGCCATACTGATGTTTCATAACCATCTTTTACCGGCATATTAATATCCATTAAAACAATATGCGGTAACCTGTCAGCAGATAACTGCTCAATAAACTGGTCGCCGTTATCAGCCTGGAACAACACTTTATAATCGCCAAAACTTTCTACCAGGTTAGCCAGCCCCTGGCGGAGCAATACATGATCATCAACCAAAACTATATTTTGCATAATTATAATTTAGCGGTTTCCAGCGGAAGCGTAAGCGTTATAAAAGTTCCTTCGTTTATGGTAGTCGTTAGTTTAAAAGAGGCGTTAATAATTTTTGCACGGCTAAGCATATTCCGTAAACCTAACCCAAATTTATTATAATTATTATTGTCCAGCTGGCTCGCATCAAATCCCACACCATTATCTTTAATTGTTAACGTAAACAGGCGAGGCTCATATAATACTCTTATGCTAATGGTGGTTGCCCTGGAATGTTTAATAATGTTGTTGAGAGATTCCTGCAAGATCCTGAAGAGTATAAGCTCCTGCTGGTTTTCCAGGCGGTATTCGTCTCCCTGTGTTTCCAAAACAACCTCAAAGACACCGCTTTTCTTTATCATGCCCAGCTCATATTCTATTACTTTTGATAAGCCTGATTCCATTATGTAATCGGTATTAAGGCTTCTTGATAAATCTCTCAGGTCTTGTATCACTTTAGTTATTAGCTGACGGCTGTCGGAAATTTTATTTTGAAGCAGTTCAGGCTCGCCATGATTCATAGTATTTATATTCAGCTTCACCAGGCTCAGCGCCTGCCCTATGTTATCATGTATCTCCTGTGAAATATATTTAAGCGTTTGCTCCTGTATCTCCAGCTTGCTTTCCAGTATCTCTTTCTCGTAAGTATCTTTCAATTGCTTTTTTTCGCCAATGTATTGCAACTGCTTTTTTTGATATACCAGTACCAGCACAATAATTCCTATTGCTACTATTACAAGAAAAGTAGTAATAATAAAAATCTTTATCATAACTCATCTAATACATCCTTTTCGGGGAAGGTATCTTTAAATACCCTGCTAAGGTAACCACCGAACTCAGAAAAAGAATTATATTTTGAAGGGCCCACACATTACCGCTGTCATCTATATCAACAGACCTGTAGAATAAAATTATTATAAAACTTCCTAAAAAATATACAAGATATCCCGAAACCAGCCAGAAGTCGAATTGGAAAAGAATATCCTGCTCCGTTACATTTCTCAGCAATTGGTCAAAATACAGCAATGCATACATTACAATGCTGATAAAACAGATGGCATATTCCTGGTCGTTAAATGCTTTAAAGAAATGGCCTGAAAAAACATCATGCCAGATAAAGATAACCACGTTAGTTACCAATAATATGGTGACCGTAGCTTTTTTGGTTTTGGTAATTAAAAGACCATGAAAATAATAAGAGAGAACGCAGATAGTAACGAGGTAAAAAATATTGTACATCCATGTATTATCGGCCTGGTCCACTGCCATTGCAATTATACTGGCAAACAAAAGCAGCGACGCAGCAAATGCGTAATAGGCAAAAAGAATTCCATTCAATAAACTTCTTTGCCTGTTTATTTTTAGCAGAAAAACCAGCGCATACACGAAGTAGCTCAGTGGCTCCAAAAAGTTTTTAAAAAAGGATTCTAACGGTGTCATTACATAGATTGTTTTCTACAATTAAATTACTTGCAGGGCGTGGGGCAGCCGGGCACAACGTCCCCACCACCATCACCCGAGGGAAGGGGTTTACGTGATTTAATTTTTCTGGCACTGCCTTTTAATTGCGTAGCAAAAATTTCAAACTTTGCCGGCGCATCGGCATAATAAGTAGCGTTAAAATGAATTACAATATCTGTGCAACCTTTACAAAGTGCGGCTAATTCATCACTTTTAAAGTAGCATTCAACATGAGTTCTGTTGGACATAAGCGTGGTTTTGGTGTGTGAATAATCATTAGAGCTAATTTAGCTCATTCAACTTAAGTGTTGCAAATATACAATCAGTGTTTTTCTTCCGGGGCGGGAGAAAAACACCACAATATGACAGTGATATAAGGAAACATGATTGACCAACTGCAAAAGAGGAGAAGATTTCTTTATAGGCCATTTCTGTGCTGCTATTAAACGGTTTTTCAATTTTAGTGAACAATTGTAAAAAGGAAAAAAAAATCAGAATAATATTCCCTTAAAGTTTGTTCCCATTTTGAATATCGGGGAGGATATTTTTTTATCCTAATTTATAGGTCGTATTTATTTGACGCTAAAATTAGGATCAGCCTCCTAAAAGCCATCCTTCATAAGGGGTTTTAGCGATCTATTAGCATCACAATAAAAAATATAGTCTAAAAAGGGAATATAAAAAGTAATGTTCTAATTATTAAAAGGTAAGTGGATTAGAACACCGACCTTTTAGAAGGAAAATAAACTTGTATCGTAAGGAATTGATGAGATTGAACTGGATTCCTCACATTATAAAAACAACCTCGTGTTTTAAATCAAGAAATACTCTCTATCAAAAAGTCTACGTTGTTTTGACTACATACAAAATATATCCACATTCTTACAACAACAAGGTTAATGGGGAATTATAATAGCTTTCCCCATACCTTCTTTAGTTTCATCGTACCACCTTTCCGTTTCAAATTTGATAGAAACATTTCTGGATATTATTACACTATCGTTTTTCCCTGAGTTTTTTACAATTTTGTTGTCGGAAATTGAAGAAACATTTTTTAGGGAAAACATATGCTCGCCTTCAAGTACCTGGATGTCCTGAATTGCATTTTTTTTTGTCAAATTAATTTTGCAAAAGTAAATACCATCGATATAAAGATCTCCAATAAAAGCTACTTTACTCGAAAAAGCAATCTTACTTTTTTTAATTATCGGCTTTATTTTTAAAATATGTGCCATGAATATAAGAAGTTCCAACATCACTTTCAGTGCCCTTCAACCAACTTGTTTGACCTATCGTCCCAATAATTTGATACCGGGAAATATCTTTGATATCTGTTAAAGGAATTCTGCAACTTAATTGGCTAAGATTTATTGTTTCACCCGGCAGTATTTCTTTATTGATTGCGATTTGATCGCTCCCTTGTTTGATAGTCCAGGAACTACCGGAAAAATCATCCTCAATACCAAGAGTAAAATATACTATCCTTCTTTTTCCATCATATTGCATATCAGGAAGTTCTGCCTTGCTCCGTGAATGAATAGAGCAACTTTCAATATTGAATTTAATAAAGTTTGCATGCAGATCATAAGTTCCTTTGACGGAGCCCACAATTGCAAAAAACTTATCATTCATTGAAGTGAGTTCAAATGGTATAGTTGCAATGGGAGGCGCCAGTTCCTCAAGCTTTTTAATGGCAACGCTATCACCTTTGTCGGCCGATCTTTGATACCACTTTGCAGCTTCCGAAGACTCTTTTGCCACACCCCTTCCATTTTCATACAGTGCACCGATCTTATTCATAGCCCAAGTACTTCCCGAATCCGCAGCTTCTTTATATTGTTTCAACGCTTTTGCATAATCCTGAGAAACACCATAGCCGTTTTCATACAAAAGGCCTAAATTTCCAATAGCAAAAATGTTTTTTTTATCTGCAGCTTTTTGATACCAAAATAAAGATTGAGAATAATCATGTGGTTTATAATCGTCTTTTAGGTAGATGCCGCCCAATGAGTTCATAGCACTTGTATTCCCAAGATCAGCGGCCTTTTTAAACCATTTCAATGCCTCATTGTAGTCTTGAGCAACGGCTCTCCCATATTGAAACATTAAACCAACATAATAAGCAGCCCTGACATTATTCTTTCCGATGGCTTTGCGATACCATCGCAAGGCCTCATAGTAATCTTTTGAAACTCCCAGACCGTAATAATATAAATCGCCAATGTTATCCATTGCATAACCCATACCGTCATCAATACTCTTTTTATAATAAAGTAAGTTGAATGAGAATTCAAAATTTGCTGCTTTTTGAAACCATTTCATTGCTTCAGTGTAATCCTTTGCAACCCCATTCCCATATCTATATAAAACGCCTATATTATTCATTGCCATAGTTGATCCCTTTTCAGCAGCTTGTTGAAAATAAGCTAAAGCTTTAGGATAATCTTGGTTTACGCCAAATCCGTTTTCATACAGATATCCGATATTTAAAATACCATTGATATTTCCTTTTCCGGCTGATTTCTTATACCAGTTTAAAGCTTCATAATAATCTTGCGTTATGCCGTTACCGTCCTGATACATAAGGCCAAGTGAATTCATTGCAAAAGGCTCGCCTGCTTCAACTCCTTTTCTTATCCAGGAAATAGCGTCAGTATAATTTTGATCTACACCTAATCCTTCCGAATATATTATTCCTATACTGTAATTGGCCAAAGCATTTCCTTTCGCAGCCGCAGTCTTATACCATTTAAGAGCATTATTATAATTGGTATCAACACCTTCACCGAATTGAGACATCCATCCCAGACGATAACATTGTTCACCCCTTAGGTTATCAGCAAACTTTAAATAGATTGCAACGGCCTTCGAATAATCCATGGACTCAAAATTGGCATCAGCTTCCTTTAGCTTAGATGCAAAATTGTTGGTAGCTTTTGTTACTCCGGTTTTATTATTGCTTTCTAATTTTGCATTTGCATTATTAATCCAATGCTCAATCTCTTTAGCATTAGCGCCCTGACTTATCTGAGCCGCTTCAAAATAATCCTTCGCACGGTTATAATGACCTGAATCGTATTGGGCTTTACCTTTATTTAAGTAAAAGTTATATGTTTCTTTTTCTTGCGCTTCAGACAAATTATAAAAGAAAGCAACAAGAAGGAAGGTAATTAAATACTTCATAAACAAATAAATTTTAACATGTCTGTTAATATAAATAAATTCACATCTGTCTTATTTCTTCGAGTTATTATTTGCTTCTTTTGCAGCATTAAACTTATCCTTAAACGTCTTAACAAAAGGCTGTTGTTGCTGCTCTTGTGGAGCATTAATAATGGCATCAAAAATGTTTTGCATGTCTGCGTTATATAAGACATCAACTTTTGAATATTTTTTTATGTCACTCATTAAGCTTTCTGACATCGGTACTTCTGTAGATGGCTGAGACTTTAGTGATGTATCAGTAGCCATCTTTACATTGGATACGATAGAATCCGTAGCCGCGATACTATCTTTTGGGTTATCATCTATAGGGTTTGTTGGTGAAGGTTCTCGTTTAAATTCAATGACCATAAATATTATGATAATTGCAATAGCCACTCCTGTAATAATTTTCCAGTACTTTATTAAAAGTGAAATGAGGATGCCGGGTAGCTTAGTTTCTTCCTTACCGTCTTTTTTTAATATTTCAATTCTTTGCGTGGCTTCGTTTACAAATTTTCCCCCAGGATAAGTATTGAGATATTTTTTAAAAACTCCAGTTGTATTAGTACCAATTACCGTTTGCCAGAATCTTTCTTCTTCAATTTGCTTTTGCTTAAGTTGTTCTTCTAATCTTTGTTTTTCTTCTTCAGCTTCTTTTAATTTCAATTGTTCCTGGGCTTCTCTTTCTTTTTGTTCTTTAGCATCTTGTAGTTCTCTTTCCTTCTCAAGTTGTTTTAATTTTAATTCTTCTAATTTCTGTTTTTCTTCTTCGGCTTGTTTTAATTTCAATTGTTCCTGAGCTTCTCTTTCCTTTTGTTCTTTAGCATCTTGTAGTTCTCTTTCTTCTTCAAGCTCTTTTAATTTTAATTGTTCTAATCTTTGCTTTTCTTCTTCAGCTTGTTTTAGTTTCAATTGTTCGTCGGCTTCTATTTCTTTTTGTTCTTCCTCTTCTTTTTGTTTTTTTTGATCTTCGAGCTGTATTAAATTCAATTGTTCTAATCTTTGCCTTTCTTCCTCAGCCTGTTTTAGTCGCAATTCTTCGTTCTGTTTTTCCTTTTCCTCCTTTTCACGCTGTTCTTTTTTACGTATTAATTCAATTCTTGATATTGCTTCATTATAAAATTTACCGCTCGGATACACTTTCATATAAGCTGCATAAGCCGATACCATGTTAATAGTATTACTCCAAAATTCTAATTCATCTAAATCAGCAATTTTCTGCTCAGCGGTTTTAATATTAGGATTTTTAGGGAAATCTCTTACAAAGTCGAAGTAAGCCCATTTTTCGTCTTTTTGTAAAGCATTTTCCCACGCTGTTTGTTCATTTATTTTTTTATTTACAAATTGTATATTTTTTGCAAAATAAAGCTCGTCTGCATTGTTGAAATTAGACTGTTGTGGAAGCGGCAATCCTTCAGCAGAAAAGTCATTTCTTATTTTAGTGAAAATTTCTCTTAGTGAGCAATATTCACGATCATTATCCAGTCCGGCATTTACTATTTCTAAAAGCTTACTTGTAAAATACGTGGGAATTTCAGCGTTTTGAACAGGGAACAAAGAAGGTTCATCTTCCGCAGCAGAAGTCATAACATAAGTTCCCTCGAATCCATTAAGGCCTGCCTGTATTGAACTTTTAACATCTCCCATCGCTCCGATTACTGCTCCGCTATGGCAACAATCAAGAATAACGATCTTTCTTCCCGCTAAAGAGCGTTTAATGTATTTTTTAAAATTTTCAATATTAATCGCATCACTTTCTAAATAATGTCTTGTTGTATTATTTGTTGCTAAGTATAATTGGTAATCCGTTGAACTTAAGATTCCGTGACCGGTATAGTATATTAACAAGGTGTATTTTTTATTTCTTGTTTTTTCGGAAATGCTGTAAATCTTTCTTTCGATCTGAATCTTATTTTCATTTAGCGAGGTAATAATATTCGATTCTGGAATACCGATTATATCAGGATTTAATAAGCTTTCTTTTAGGAATTTGAGATTAGCCGAAACATTCGGAATAGCATTTATTGTGAGATCTTCAGGGAACTCACTTGATCCGATTAATAATGCCATCGTGTTGGAATAATCAATCTCTTCCATTTCTTATTCATTACTTTTTTGAATGGCAACAACAAGTTCCTGCAATTGCTCAGCCTTCATGCTTCTCCCATGACTTATTATAATATCTCCCTTTTCTGTTGGTATTGTAATTTTGGTTCTGTAATTATCTACAAATTTTTGCAGGCATTTCACTAATTCAACAAGAGGTTTTTCCGCGGCCTGTATTATTGTTGTAATTGAATTCAATATATCCCCGGCACCCATTTGTCCGTCTGTATGCTCACTTCGATTAATTTCCGCTGAATCAATGCCCTCTATCGAAGCCCTGTCAATAAAGTTTTTAAGATTAATAATTCCCTCCTTTGAATTTTCTTCGGGCAATAGTATTTGAATTCGCATTTTTTCAAATAAAATTAATCAATTAATTATTTTATTACAATATTCAGGATTAATAATCTTTGGTTGGAATGTCAATCTGTTAGTGGATATTAATCCGGGTTGTTCACAATACACTCCCAAAAGCCCTTTCTTTACCATCACCCTAACCAAAAATTCCCAAACTTGTAACTTCGAATCTATTAAATTACAAAATCGAACTTTTACCGGTGTATTATGCATCCAAAAACTCATTACAACTTTTAATCCTCTCCACCCTCCTTCTAACCGCGTTTACCACCAGCAAGCATACCGCCAACGCCTACACGAAAAAAATTGAAAACAATAATGCATCAATATTATACTACGATACCACACATCCCCTCGCCTCTTTCCTCGTAATATCCGATATTCATTTAAACAGCAGCGCTTCTCAAAATGCCGCTCATGGCGATACAGGAGATAGTTTGTGGATGGCAGCGAAAAAGGAAATTGATACTTTGATTGCTGATAAGAAACCCGGATTTATAATTGTATTGGGCGACCTTCCCAAACATGATGATTCAACAAAAGGAGATTCAAACAATGTACGGAAGAATATTGAGCAGGTACTTACCTGGTTTAAGGACAGCGCCAATATACCTGCAGGAGTTCCATTGATATATGTTCCCGGTAATAACGATTCCTGGAACGGGGACTATAGCGCTCTTACTCTGCCGGATTCCGTTTATAACGCGTACGCATACCCTTTTATACATGTTGATTCTGCAATAGCGGCTGACCACGCCTGCATTGCCAATGATAGTTTACAAAAAAGTATTGGTTGCTTTTCTATGTATCCCTACTTCGGCATCACAAATATCCCCTCATCCTCCTCCTTATTCACCTCCACCTTGTCGTAACTAATCGTTACGTCAACAGCGCCATTATTTACCCCTAAAGTAGTGGGGACTACATAACCAATATCCGTCTTTTTATAATCGAAGTATCAGTGGTAATATTAATCCCTTGGAACAAAACTGCAACACCCCCCATTTGGCTACAACAACAGTAGATTAGCCTACATCTGTTCATTTATTGATGCAGAATTTTACAGTAACAAAAAAATAGGAAAATGAAAATTACATTAACAGGATCTTTGGGGCACATCGGCAAACCACTTGCTGCAACATTAGTACAAAAAGGGCATGCAGTTAAAGTTATCAGCAGCAATCCCGAAAAACAAAAAGATATTGAAGCATTGGGTGCAAAGGCCGCTATCGGCTCAATGGAAGATGTAGATTTTCTATCAGCCACTTTTGCCGGCGCAGATATAGTGTACACGATGATTGCGGGAGGCAACTACTTCAATCCTGATTTTGACCCGATGGCCTATTGCAGCAAAATTGGCAATAACTATGCACAAGCTCTTAAACACGCAGGTGTAAAGCGTGTGGTTCATCTTAGTAGTATTGGTGCTCATTTGGAGAAAGGTTCAGGGCTTATTCTTTCTCATCGTGCGGCAGAAGATATCCTTCGTAATCTGCGGGATGTTGACATCACGTTCGTACGGCCCGTTGGTTTTTATTATAATTTGAATGTTTTTATACCCTCGATAAAGAACCAGGGTTTTATTACAGCAAACTATGGTGCAGATGATAATTTAGTATGGGTCTCACCGGTTGATATTGCGGCTGCCATTGTAAAAGAAATCGAAACGTCACCAGTTCACAGAAAAGTAGTTTATGTTGCCAGCGATGAATTGACCGGCAATGAGACAGCAGGTATTTTAGGAGCAGCTATTGGTAAGCCTGGTTTGAAATGGATACTTGTTTCCGACGAACAACGGCTACATGATTTAAAAGCAGCAGGAATGAATCCAACAATTGCTGCAGGCTTGGTGGAAATGTATTCAGCGCAACATAGCGGTTTACTAATGGAAGATTATTACCGCAACAAACCAATATTAGGAAAAGTTAAGCTGGCAGATTTTGCAAAAGAATTTGCGGCAACTTACAATAAATCTTAGCACCTGTAACCGTCAATGCTCAACTAAGGCACAGGTTTCGATGTTTATAGATCAATGATTTCTTAACAATATTAACTAAGTTAAAATCAATTAAATTTTATATGAATACACAGGAAATTATAATTGCCGGACAAAGTAAAAATCCATTAAAAGTAAAACGCTTTGGATATGGCACGATGCGGCTTACCGGTGCTGGCATTTGGGGAGAGCCGGCAAACCGCCCCGAAGCGCTGCAAATACTAAAGCAGTGTATTAAAAACGGTATCAATTTTATAGATACCGCCGACTACTATGGAGAAGATGTAACCAACCGCCTGATAGCTGAAGCATTATATCCTTATCCTGCTGACCTGGTGATCTGCACTAAAGTGGGCGGAGCAAGAAGGCCTGATAAAAGCTGGATACCATTTAACCGTCCTGAAAATTTACGCAGCAGTATCGATAATAATTTACGTACCCTCAAATTAGAGCAGGTAACACTTGTTCATTTCAGGGTGATAGCCGGAAGCGATGTGCCTTTTAAAGAATCGATGCAGGCCATGTTCGACATGCAGAAAGAAGGAAAGATATTGCATGTAGGCGTGAGTAATGTTAGCCCCGGTGATTTACTAACAGCCATGGCTATGGGAAATATTGCCACGGTAGAGAATATGTATGGCCATGCACAACGCACTTCCATACAACTGGTACATGGAGGAGAAAATATGGGTGGAGAGGAAGTTCTGGCTATGTGTGAGGAACATGAAATACCGCTCATTCCTTATTTCTCTTTATTCCAATCGATGCCGAGAAAAGATGAAAGGATTGCAACTATCGCAAAGAAGCACAATGCCTCTGAGGCCCAGGTAAATTTAGCCTGGTTGCTGCATCACTCGCCCTGGATACTGCCCATACCGGGAACTTCATCGTTACGACATTTTGAAGAGAATTTAAAAGCCACTGAGATACAATTGAGCGAAGAAGACATGGCGTTTCTTAAATAACGGGCAATTATTCATATAAAAAATAATACAAAAATGAAAACAGTATTGATAACAGGAGCTAACAAAGGAATTGGTTTTGAAACCGCCAAACAACTGGCGCAATTGGGTTATTTTGTTTACCTGGGCAGCAGAGACAAGATGAAAGGGTTGGAAGCCATCAATAAGCTGAAAGATTTAGGAATTTCAAATGTAGCATTGATAGAAATTGATGTTACGAATATCAATTCTATCAAACAGGCAAAACAAGAATTGGAAACCAAAACAGATGCTTTGGATGTTTTAATAAATAATGCAGGTATTGGCGGTGAGCTGCCTCAAAATATATCTGCCGGCGAAATTGAAAATTTGCGAAAAGTATTTGAAACTAATTTTTTTGGTGCAGTACAAACAACACAACAATTTATTAGCCTTTTAAAAAAATCAAACGCGCCGGTCATAGTAAACGTTTCAAGTGAATTAGGCTCCTTAACAATTCATAACAATACACGAAATCCCAATTATGGAATGTATGATGCCTACAGTTGCTCCAAAACAGCGTTGAATGCTTTTACCGTTATGTTGGCGAATGAATTTAGAAATACCAATTTTAAAATAAACAGTGTTACGCCGGGCTATACTGCAACCGACTTAAACCAATTTAAAGGAATACAAACGGCAGAGCAAGGGGCGAAATCAATTGTAAAATATGCAACTTTGAATAATGATGGAGCAACGGGGAAATTTTTTAAGGAGGAAGCTGAAATACCGTGGTAGACTAAAAACAAAGGAACTTTGCACCAACAATCAGGGTGCATTCCAAATTGTAGTTTATCTCACCATGCGTTCCTATGGAACGCAAAAAGCAATATGCTCTTGATGCTACCCACCATTTGTTCCTGGTGGAACAAGAAAACAAGGCAGGTAGTGTTTTTTATGTCCTGTCAGGACATTTTGAGGGTAGAGAATAAACATGCTACGGGTTCGTTCCGTTAGGAACGTTTCGTATTATCGCGAAAATTTGAAATGCACCTCAACAATTATATCTTTTTTTAACCAATAACAATTACATTGTAAACATGGCACACATGCAACCTAAAAGATTTAAATCGATAACAGAATTTCATGAGTTCAGGGGCTTGCCTAAGCCAGAGAATCCATTGGTGAGTGTTGTAAACCTTGAAACTATTCAGCATTTGGATGAAAGTGAACCGTCGGGTTTGGTATTGGATTTCTATTCCATCTCAATTAAGAGATGCCTGAGTACCAAAATAAAATATGGCCAGCAACAATATGATTTTGATGAAGGTGTAATGTTCTTTATTGCTCCCGGCCAGGTTTTCAGTATTGAGGTTGATCATAGTTCAACTACAAAACGTTCAGGCTGGATATTACTTGTACACCCTGATTTTCTTTGGAATTCGCATTTGGCCAAAACAATAAAACAATACGAATATTTTGATTATTCGGTAAATGAAGCGTTGTTTCTTTCAGATAAGGAAGAGGAAACGATTATAAATATTATTCAAAACATTCAGAAGGAATATCACTCCAACATTGATAAATTCAGCCAGGATATCATTATTGCTCAACTGGAATTATTGCTCAATTATTCAGACAGGTTCTATAACCGCCAGTTTATAACAAGAAAAATAACCAACCATACCATTCTTGATCGCCTGGAAGATTTGCTCAACGAATATTTCGATAGCGATGATTTGATAAAGAAAGGTTTGCCAACTGTTCAGCACATTGCTGAATCATTGAACGTATCGCCCAATTATTTAACCGGGCTGCTTAAATCATTAACAGGACAAAGCACCCAACAACACATACACGATAAACTGATAGAAAAGGCAAAAGAACAACTATCTACTACCAGTTTAACGGTAAGTGAAATTGCCTACGAATTAGGGTTTGAACATCCGCAGTCGTTCAGCAAATTATTCAAAACAAAAACCAATTTTTCTCCGTTGGAATTCAGGCAGTCGTTTAACTGAGAAAAAGACTTCAGCTAAGATCACCCCCCTACTTCGGCATCACAAAAATCCCCGGATCCACATCCTTATTCACTTCCGCCTTGGTATAAGTGATCGTTATATCATTGTGTCCCGGCGGGGTTTTCACAGCATACACTTTGAACTATTAAGCAATAACCGTGAAACCCCGACGAAGAAAGAATCCTTCATTCTTTTGCAGCCATTCTTCAAAGTCTTTATGTTCTTGTGTCAGTCAAAAGATTAAACATAAAGTTCATAAAGTTGAAAGGTTGGGCTTATTAAATTTTAATGTGTATTCCACGTCGGGGTTTTCACTGTATACACATTAAATTATTAAGCACTATCCGTGAAACCCGACGCTTGGGAAGTTTCAACCTTTTGTACCCACATTTTAAAATATTTATCTTCACAGGATGGCAATAAAGCTAAAACAAAGCGACATTTACTCCACTTACTTTATCACATTTACCTGTATCGAATGGATTTCTTTATTCGATATTACTAATGGTTACGATTTAGTCTATAGTTGGTTTTCTGTTTTAAAGAAAGAAAACAACGCCGATGTTATTGCTTTTGTGATAATGCCTAATCATCTGCATGTGATAATCCACTTTCCTGAACAAGGTTTTGATCTGAATACAATTATTGCGAATGGAAAAAGATTTATGGCTTATCAAATAATAAACCGGCTGGAAGCTGCAGAAAACGAAGAATTACTTTCCCACTTAGAAAGCCTGGTAACTTTAAGAGAAAGAAAAAAGGGACAGATTCATAAAATATTTAAAGACTCATTTGATGCAAAGCCCATTTTCTCACAAAAGTTTTTGATTCAAAAAATTAATTACGTTCATTACAATCCGGTGACCGGCAAGTGGATGCTTGCAAAAAATTTTATCGAATATGAGCATAGCAGCACCTCATTTTACGAAAACCGGTTGGTAAAACATTTTAGGCCGATGCATTATATGGACTTATAAAATTACTCCAGGTGGCAAGTGGGAGTATACGAGGGTGGAAATTCCTCCCACGTCGGGGTTTCATGCTTCCCGCTTTGCTTTGCCATGAAAACCCCGCCGGGGCAGTTCCCCAAAGACGTGCAGTGTCCCGTCGGGGTTTTCACAGCATACACTTTAAACTATTAAGCAATGACCGGGAAACCCCGACAACGAAAAAATCTTTTATTCTTTTGCAGCCACTCTTCAAAGTTTTTATCTTCTTGTGTTAGTCAAAAGCTTAAACATAAAGTTCATAAAGTTGCAAGGTTGGGCTTATTAAATTTTAATGTGTATTTAACGTCGGGGTTTCATGCTTCCTCTTTGCTTTGCCATGAAAACCCCCGCCGGGACAGTTAAGACTACAGCTAAGGTTCCCCCTACTTCGGCATCACAAATATCCCCGGATCCACATCCTTATTCACTTCCACCTTGGTGTAAGTAATCGTTATATCATAGCCCGCATTATTTACCCCTAATGTGGTAGGAACTACATAACCAATATCCGTCTTTTTATAATCGGAGTATTTAGTGGTGCTCGTTATATCCTGGCCGCCCATGCTTGCTTTGGTGTCTGTTTTGAGGGTATAATAAGTGTTAGGGTCAAACAGGTAAACTATTTCAACGCCGGGTTCGGTTAGCTTCACCTTATAAGCGCTTACCCCGTTGTAATCTTCACGGCCCAGCAGCGAATCAGTAAAGCCCTTCTCTTTAAAATTAACCAGCTCACCGCCTATTTCCAAAGCAGACTTCCCTTTTTCAACCATGTCTCGGGGTAAAGCAGTAGCCGACGTTTGCCCCGTCATAGGGTTTAGCGACCAGCCGCTGGTATCCGTAAAACATTGTATAATGTCCGACCCGTTCACGCTGGTTACAGTTTTAAAACCTTTGCCCGCCAATATCGTTGTGTTGGTGGGGAAGTCAGTGCCCATGGCGTTGGCGTTTCCTTCCATGTATATTGAATTTACCTTTGCCAACACCTCCCTGCCGCCAATGGCATCCACGTGTTTATTAATAATCTCGTCGGCGGTTTGCGCCTGCAGCGAAAATGCGCCTGCACAGGCAACAACAACAGGTAATCCAATTCTAAATATTTTCATCATAAAATTTTTTTTGTTTGTTCTTAACTAAAGATAGCATTCTCATTTCATTATAGTGTTAGTAAAATAATAATAAATAAAACCAGCTAACGACGCCACCCCGGCCTCATAAAAAAAGCGTTAAGAAAATTTGAATGATAGGCGTTAAGAAATGAAATTATTGTTACTAAGCTCAGAAATGCACATGGTTGGTAAGTCGCACTATAGCTGGGATATGTACTATAGCCCGGGCTAATTTCATTTTAGCCAATCATTTAAATTTTTAGCTTTTTTTATGGAGCCTTGATCTTTTTTGTTACTTTTTTGCATCAAGGCAAAAAAGTAGTTAAAGGCTAACCTAATATAACAAGGTTTAAGATACCAGGGTCTCCTTTCATTTAAACAGACTGTTCATCACACAATAAGTAAAACCCCTGCTCCGTTATTATCTCTCCGAAACTAACTTCTTTATGTCCTCCACTTCAATATCGGTAATTATTGCAGATGCACAAACCCTCACCAGGAACGGACTTGCAAAAACACTGGAACCTACAAAAGAAATAGAGATAATGGCGATAACCGGCTGCATCAGTGAGCTTACGCTGCTATGCAACCGCCACCAGCCCGATGTAATAATAATGAGCGCCGCCATGCCCTGTGTTGATAACATGAAGCCCTACCGCTATATAACGGACCAGTTTCCCCACGTACCCGTAATTGTATTGGCAGACGATAACGATGCGGAAACCATCGTGGCCATGAACACCTCCGGGGAGTTTGCCTGGTTGTATAAGAGCGCCACCGAAGAAAAAATTGTGGCAACTATACTGGCCGTGCATAAGGGCACTTATAAAAATGAGCTGTATAACGGTTATGGTACAAGCGCAGTAAACCGTGCCTTGCTGGATGCGCTTACTCCCCGCGAAAAAGAGATGCTTACTTACTTTGGCGCCGACCTTACGGCAAAGGAAATTGCCGCTATACAAAACTTAAGCATCCGCACGATAGAAGGCCACAAAGAAAAAATAAAAGAAAAGCTGCGGGTAAAAGGTTCCGGGCTCCTCGCCATTTATGCCCTCCTTCAAAACACTTACTTGCCTACCCTGCTGTATTGGACCATGCTGCTCTTTACTAACGGTAACCCCGACACGATATTGGCTGACATCACCGCATAAAAAAAGCCCCCATTTTTAATGGTGGCTTGTAGAGCTAAACAAACTATGAGAAAAACTATTCTTATAACTATAATTTTTCCATTTTATTGTACCACCTTACTAACGGGGTCGCTGAAAATCAACTGGCCCTTGGCCCCTACTATGCCCACGCGGCACCAAAAGATTTTTGCCTTTTCCAGCCCGGTGAAGGTAAACTTCCTGGAAGTGGAGGTAAAGCTTTCCCATACACTTTCATCCGTTAACGGGTCGGGCGTGTACTGGTGTACAAAGCTCCTGCCTCCCCCGGCAGCGGCTGCCATGTTAGTTAATTCACCACTGTTAACTCCCAACTCTACCTTTACAGTGGGCTTGGTAACAATAACGGGCTGTGGCACCTTGCGGGTATCGAACGCGGTACTGCCTATCATGGCGGAATCGCCATTAGCAGTAAACGTTACATAATTACCTAAGGACTTAAGCACGGCAATAAGGTCTACCCGGGCCCTGTTTTTCAGGATCACCTTGGTACGGTCACGGGTGGCCGCGCCGGTAAGGGCGTCCTGGAATGCCGTAATGGCGTCGCTCACCGCGGTTAGCGCAGGAGTTGGCGTAGGAAAAAATTCATTGCCTGTCATGGAGGCTAAAATATCCATTGCCTTGGTTAACAATTTAGAGTCTGTGAGCCGGTCAAACGGCATGATGATCATTGCGATCATAATTCTTAAAGCGTTTTTCACTTTATTTAGATTTTGATGGTAAACCCGGTTTCCCGGGCGCTGTTCAATGGAACAGACTGCTAAATTGCAACAAGAGGCCGGGCGGCACAAGGGTAATTTTACGGGTTGCCGTATTCGAAAATATTTTTTACATTCCCTTACTTTTCAGCTTAACGGGCAGGCCTACACGCAGATAAAAAATGCCGGAAAAAACTGCAATTTTTGTTTAAAAAGAGATGATTTTATATTTTTCGCCGGCCTTAGGCAGCTATTTATCCACAAAAAAATCGGCCGCTTTTGCCAAATAACCGGGGTACCCGGTGGTAAATTCTATTTTTTCGGTCGGTTTTGCCCCATTGTAATGTTGCAAAAGTGTTTTGCATGTTATACGATGCATGTATATAACATTACAATGGCTCATTGTAATATTACATTGCCCTGTTGTAACATTACAATGCCCTGTTGTAACATTACAATGGCTCGTTGTAACATTACATTGCCCTGTTGTAACGTTACAATGCTCTGTTGTAACATTACAATGCTCTGTTGTAACATCACAATGGCTCATTGTAATATTACATAGCCCTGTTGTAACGTTACAAAAACCTATTGTGATGTTGCACCGCGAATTGTTGTATGCTTTGGGACTGTCTAAATAAGTGTGTAAGTTATAAACTTGCACAATATGGTAGTAGCGGGGCAAAAGAATTTTCGAGTAGACCAAGCCGTAACAAGTAATATATTCAGAAGATTACCTGGGTTGTATTGGCGAAAGTCTTAAAATTTTCGTTTATTTTGGAGAGATAAACTTTTAAAATTCTTCAATTATCGACCTATGTTATTTATAGAGTTGCTTACAAAATACTTAATGACACATACTTATGATAAACGGAGAGAAAATTAAGATTTATAAAAACTATAATGGAGACATTGACGGTTGGGCAAAGACTTCCAAAAAAAATGAACGAGCAATAATGGACGACAGTGATTGGTACTTAGTTGAATCGCTTATTCAGGACATAAAAATTGTAAAGAAAGGACTTGGGTCAAGTGATTATTCGAATGATGTTTATGAAAGGTTGAATAAAAATTGTGATAGTGCAGAGACAGTTGAAAAATTAAAAGCTTTAGCAGAGAATGATGAAGCACCTCGTAAAGAAACCTTTTCAAATAAAATCATTAATATATTTAAAAGAAGAAGGCGAGATATACCTTAGCTACTATTTTAAAAATGGTTGGAAAATGGCTTTATGCAGAGCCACGAACGCACAAACTTTAGATTTGTCTTCTATAATTTTATTTAAAATTATTACTACTATAACCTTTCTTGGTCCCAGCCGAGTCTCCCGCAGGGGACTCGGCGAGCATAGAGCTATCGTAACATTTTATTGTATATTGCTTCATGGCTATTAAGCAACAAATATCGAAAGAACTAAGTTGACAAAAATGCTTTCAATATATATCTAATGACAGAAGATGAATTAAACGAAATTGAGCATAGGCTTAATCAAGCTACACAAGGGCCGTGGAAAGCCTACATTGAAGACAGAGATCATGAAAGTGGTTCAAGTTTTATAATGACTGGTCCGGAAAATCAAAGAGGTGAAGACATCGGGTTATATGGTGCAACTATCGCGGATTATGACTTCATTGCCAATGCACGACAAGACATTCCGAGACTATTGAAAGCTATAAGGGAACTTAAGGCGAAGTAATCACAGATGCACTCGCTGCACAGCATACACGCGAAAGATCATTGATGCTCCCATAACGCCAAAGTGGTGAAGATTGAGATTTGATAAAACTCTTTTAGAATTTTATTATGGAAACATGAAAATTCAGCATCTCACAAAAAATTATTATTATGAAAAAATTATTATTTGGAATTATTGCATTAGTCCTGGCAAATTTGTGTAATGCTCAAACAATACACAAAAGCAAAGAAGTAAAATACACCCCACCTGTAATTAAAAAGGATAAACAGACAACGAAATCAACCACTACAGTAAAATTCACTCCGCCGGTAATTAAAAAAGACGAAAAAGTACAATTTACCCCGCCTGTTATTAAAAAGAATAAGACTGTAAACAAGACTGAGAAAGTAAAATTTACTCCTCCAGTTATTGTAAAGGATAAATCAACAAAATAAATTGTAAGGTCTGGCACCGATTGTTATAAGAAAACAGTCAGTGTTATTTTTTACCTGGAAAATTATAGCGATTAAGCTAACGGTTAACTTTAACCGTTAGTTTTCGTATGTTATCACTACCCTCTTCTATATAAAAATATTTTTCCTCTCTCTTGTAAATATGAAATGCAATGTTTAGCTTTATAATCTCTAATTGATTTCCACCCATTTTTTGTTTTATTGATAACTGGCAGTTACCTGTCAGTTGTTGTTTTGCATACGGTAAACTGTAGCCGAAATGTTTGCAGAGCTGATGATTTTTATAATGTATAAAAGAAAATTACCGGTAACCGTTATACTAATTGAATAATTTATTACCTTGGGCAAACAGACTAACTGTATTACCTCTATGCGCCACTTCTATTTTACACTTCTCTTGTTATTATGCAGCGGTTTTTTATTCAGTAAGCCAAAAATGAGCGACGATTTTATAGAATGGAGCGCCACCAGGAAGCTTACGGAAAATGATTTTATTATTAAAACCAAAGACCTGCAAAGCAATACATCGTTTGCGCAGTTTTACATGGATTACCAGGTGAGCGGTTTCAGCTTTATGTCGAATAACTTTAATAAAAAGGTAAGGTTAGTTCTAAACATCAATAACTCTCTATTTGACATCCAAGCCGAACCATCACCAACTTGAGTAATTGGCAAGCCAAAGAATCGTTGGAAAAATTTTATAACGTGATTGATGAAATCTTAATTGAAAATAAATGACTTCAAACATTTCATATAAAGGAACAAGATGGTTTAAATGCGATTTGCATTTGCATACTACAGCAAGCTTGTGTTTTCAGGACAGAGAGGTTACGGCACAACAATGGGTTGATAGAGCTATTGAACAAGGCTTGAATTGCGTTGCAGTAACAGACCACAATACAGGATTTGGGATTGATGAAATAAAAGCGGCGGCAGATGGTAAGGAATTAATAGTTTTCCCTGGGGTTGAAATTACTTGCGATCCTTCAAAGGTTCACTTGCTTATTCTGTTTGATGTTACTAAGACATCTGCCGACATAAGAGATTTTTTAGTAAGAGCAGATATTAAAGCTGATGACTTTGGAAAACAAGAAGCTGCAACAATTAAAAGCATTTTTGATATCGCAGAATTAGCAACCAAAGACGGAGCTTTAGTAATCCCAGCACATATTGATGAATATAATGGTTTAGGTCCGGTTAGCATTGGCAACCTAAAAAAGTTTTTTAATGAATTCAATATAAATGCTGTTCAGGTAGTTCATAAAGAATTTCTAAATCTATCATTACAGACAACAGGTAATACGGAGTTAAAGGCTTCCCTTAACGATTATTACAATAATCCTAATCCTGCAATTGATGATGCTACGGTAAAAGAATGGTTTACACCCGTAAAATATGCGATAGAAAATAATCTTGCAATCGTGACCTTTTCGGACAATCCTCATGAACCAAAGAATTCCAGACATGGTTTGCTAGGAATTGGCAGTCATTACACTTGGATAAAGATGGATGAACAACCGTCACTTGAAGGTTTGCGCCAAGCATTTTTGCTTCCTAATTATAGAGTTAAAAACGAATTTGACAGTCCAAATAAGCCATACAACAAACCCGAACTATGGATCAAGTCAATTTCTGTTTTAAACACAACAGTTACTGATTCAGGCAATCCCTTGAAAATTGAATTTAGTCCACAGTTAAATACTTTAATTGGGGGAAGAGGAAGCGGCAAATCAAGCATACTACGGTTTATCAGAGGCGTATTTAACAGGATAGAAGATTTACAGGAGCTTTCGGAAATTCTTCTTGATCACAATGATTTTTATAAAAGAGAAACTGGAAGACCTAAGAAGGGAGTTCTAATGGAAGGGTCTGTTATTGAAATTGAGTTTGTAAGAAACGACGTATTACATAAAATCGTTGCTTCAAATATTCATAGTTCAGGGCAACAAGAAATAAAAATTGAAAAACTAAATAACGATACTGAAAATTGGGAAAATGTATCAGGCGAAGGATACCTTGACTTTTTTGAATTTGAACATTATTCTCAAAAACAAATTTATGAGATAGCACAAGAGCCAAACGCTTTAAGAGAACGAATTGACAAAGCTATCGAAGGCGTTGACAGAATTAAAGCAGAAAGAGAACTCGTAAGAAATATGTTTTTGGAAAAGTCCGCAGCAATTAGAACCGCAGACCAATTACTTTCAGGTAAAGGGAAAATTGAAACGAGAATTAAAGACCTTGACACAAGTATTAAAAAACTTCAACAAAGTGGAATTGCTAATTTGCTAACGGCAAAGGAGAAGTTTTCAAATGAGGAAGAAAGAATAAACCAATTCAAAAATGAAATTGAACAACGAGAAAATTCACTGAACACATTAGCAAAAAGCATTGAGATAGTAGATATTGATCTTTCGGCTTTTGATGCAGGACATCAGACAATCCTTCACCCGCTATCAAAAGCTGTAGTAGATGGCTTTGCCTTAATGAAAGAAGAATTAAACAAACTCAAAGACGAAGCGAATAAACTAAAAACTGATTTTGAAGGCTCAGTAAACGGTTCGCAGTGGAAAGTCGATTATGACAAAAATGTTTCTGACTTCAATGCTAAAAAAATTGAATTGGAACAAGAGGGAATTGATTCAATTACAAATTTTGAAAAGCTATCTCAAGAGAAATCAGATTTAGAAAAAGAATTAGAAGCAATCAATGCAAAAGCCGCAATCAGAGAAGCTGATAGGATTGAAAGAGAAAGGTTGCAGAATGAATATTTGAATACAAGTAAAAACATCACAACCAAAAGGCGTGAGTTTGTCAGTAGCATTTTAACCGGCGATAAAGTAAAAGTCAACATCAAACCATTCAGAAATCAAACTGACTTTGAAGCAAGGTTGAGAAGGATTTTGCAGAGAGAAAATACTTCCTTTCAAAGTGACGTTGATACATTGACAGCATTATGCTTTAATGGAAATGTTGAACAAAAGATAAAAGAAGTCCGGGAAGTGTTTCTGAAAATTAGAGCAGGTGAAGATGTGAGCCATGATGTAACTGGTTTCTTTGTTAATCTTGTAAAAACTTTGAACGACGCACAGATTGATGAGATTGAATTGTTACTTCCTGAAGATGAAATTGAAATTCAATACAAGCCAACTTCAAGTTCGGCGTTCAAATCTCTTTCAACAGCATCGGCAGGACAAAAGACAACAGCAATTCTAACCTTCATTCTTTCCTATGGAAAACTTCCTTTAATTCTTGACCAACCAGAAGACGATTTGGACAACAGGTTAGTTTATGAATTAATCGTTGATAGGTTGAAGCAAGCAAAAGAACACAGACAATTAATAGTTGTTACACACAATGCAAATGTTCCAGTAAACGGCGATGCCGAATACATTATCTCTATGGACACAGACAGTAAAATATTAAAAGTGTTACATACCGGGACGGTTGAACGAGTTACAATCAAAAAAGAAATTTGCGATGTAATGGAAGGCGGAGAACAAGCATTTGAAATGCGGTCAAAACGATACAAACAAATAAAGTAAGTCAACGAATCAAGTCAGAGACATTTACTAGGCACCTAAAGGCAACCATCCAAAAAGAACCTTTTCGTGTGCTAACGATTGCTATTGATTTGTGCATCAAGAGAACCCTTAATTTTGGTTTCAAACATTTATATTATGACAGTTAGAGAAAAAATATTTGAACTTAATAAACAATTCCAAATATCTTATTACGACTTAAGAATTGATTTTTTTTCTTATGTTGCTCCTTCAATGTTTAATGAAATGAAGGATTTTATTAATTCGACAATCCCTAAAGGGCATCCGTTAGAACATGCCAAAGAAAAACACATCGAATTGATTGATCATGAATTAAAAGAAATGAAAGCTATTTCTGAAAAGATAAATGCAAATTATGCAACCAAAGACAACTACTTAAATGCTGCAAAACAAAATATTTCCCAAGCTCTTTGGAGGGTCCATGATGATATCTGGAGATTTGATGAAAGGATTCTTCAGCAAACAATTTAATCTTCCCCTGATTAGCGCAAGGTTGCAATAGCGCAAGCGTCCGCTTGTGCTTCTTTATTATATATTTCGTGTATGTTTATCCGTTATGTAATATATAAAACGAATAATTGCATTTAATGCTTGTAACCATAACAAGCTTTAAAAATTAAATAACTCATCGAAACGTTTTGGATGAGCTGGATAAAATAATTACTTTAGGTGGGTAATCCGATAGACACCTGGTGCACCAATGCAACCTTAAAAAAAGCAGGTTAGTTAAATATCGAAATAAGTTTTTTATAAATTGGATTTCCTTCAATTATTAGCTGAATGAAATCGTAGGTCGCAACTTTATGGAACGCTTCGAAACAATAATTCAAAAAGGTAAAATTATAGATTCAACGGCCCGTGCGTATGTTTGGGGAGTTCCAATTTTTTTACTTTTAGGAAGTACCGCGGCCGCTTATGAAATTAATTTTACTTCGATTCCTTTGGGTCCCGGCGAAACTGATTTTTATCAGAACAGCACGAATTTTATCCTCACAATATTCTTCTTATTAGTTGTGCTGTTTAGCGTTTATCTATTATCCAGGGGAGAGAAAATTTTAAGAATAACATTTTGCAAAGATGACAGATCGGGTGAGGATAAAGAAAAGGTTATCAAAAACCTCATGCTTGCCAATGGATGGAAATTAATTGAAAGCGATAGAAATTATTACAAGTTTTGGGAAAACAATATTTTTCCTCAATCGTATGATATTACAATAGTCTTTGACGAAAAAGGATTTTACGTTAATAGCTACCTGTTTTATTATAAAGTTATAGATTTCGGAACAGGTAAAAAAAGAAGTGAAGAAGTGTGTATAAGTATTAAGAGTCATAGATAGCGTGGGGCTAATTTGCTTTCGTTATTTTTCCCCACTTAGTGCAAGGTTGCAATAGCCCCCGCTTAGTGCAAGGTTGCGTTAACGAGAGCGTCTCGCTTGAGCTTCAATATTATTTATTTCGAATATGTTTATCCGTTATGTAATTTATAAAACGAATAATTGCTTTTAAGGCGTGTACCCGCAGCAAGCTTTAAAATTAAGTAACTCATCGAAACGTTTTGGATGAGCTGGATAAAATAATTACTTTAGATTGGTATTTGGCTTTACGCAACCCGACAATATAAAAAACGTAATGGAGGGTATGCGAAAATTAATGATTTGTAAAATCGCGAGCTACGTGTAATTACATAGAGACAATGTTGGCAGAAATTATGAAAGACCGTAACCTTAAAATAATATTCGGACTACTTTCAACCTTATTATTTATTGGACTCCTTTATAAGCTTACGAAAGTTCCTGGAGGAATGATTTTGCCTGGTTATTTTTTGGGAGGAATTATTTTGATTGGAGTTATTATGATTTCGCTAATCGTGGCTGCGATTTCCAAACAAATTTTTAGATCATTTTCTTTTTTGACTCTTTTTGCTATTACTTCAACAATTGCTTTTATCGGTTTTCATTATTATTTGTACTCGCCGACCTTAAAAATTATTGTTCCAAATGGTTATACGGGAACAATCAATTTGGTTTTATCAAATGCTGACGACAATGTACTGACAGTTGATAGCAATGGAATTGGTTACTTAAACAAATGGACTTTTGAAAAAACTTATTCCAAGCCGATCGTTCAGCAAATAGACGGACAAAATTTAGACAGTAATTGTGTTGGCTTTAATCCTTCGACATTTTGGGGTTATAGTAAGTTTTGTTGTGTTAACGGCAAGACGATAAAATCACTTTCGTTTGAATTAGAAAGAAAAAATGATGGTGGTCAAAATCAATTCCGGGCAAAAGGTTTTTCTCAATATGTTGACACAAAAAAATTATACTGACAAACTTCTGCCCAATTAGCACAAAGTTGCATTAACTCCCCCATGCTGGCCGGAGTATATTTAAAGAAGCATTCTGTCGTACCCATCTCGTGCTACGTTTAAATAATTAGGGAGCGCTGTACTTAGTTTGTAACTAAGTACATTTTATACAAGATATTTATAACAGTGCCCGCAATTACTATTATATCAGGCAATGTGGTCTCATTGAAATTGAACTTTTGTTATAGATTTAATATTTGTAAGTCTTTAGCTGCAAACTAAAGACAGCGCAATTAACGGTTATGAGCACACTAAACGCAGCAGGGGAAAAAAATCAATCTAACGTTAAAGGGTAGTTGAATTCCTTTGATTTGTGAGGCAATGAAACGTCTTAGAAGGTAAACAATATTTTGTTTAGAACCTATCACGAAATATTATATAGAGTAGTTGTATTTTTGATCGAAATACAAACCCATCGTTATAATGTTGAAAAAGACTTTTTTCTGTTGCATAATTTTCCTGGTATTCTTCCCGCATTTCATATCGGCGCAATCCTTAATTACTCAACAGGCCATTCGCGATCGAATTGCCTTTTTAGCCAGCGACCAAATGAAAGGCAGGTTTCCAGGAACACCGGAAAGTTGGGTGTGCGCAAAGTTTATTCGCACCAATTTTAAGACGGCCGGTCTGGAACCGCTGGGAAAACATTATTTCCAATACTTTCAACCCACTGTAAAATTAGACACAGAAAAAAACAACACCTTTCAGTTTGAAGGATTCAACGGTACGTTGATCAGGGATTATATCCCATTGAGTTTTTCTAAGAGGAAAACGAGTCTTATTAATAAGGTTATTTTTTGCGGATATGGTTTACAATTCAATTTTGATTCACTCAGCTTTGACGATTATAAAGGTGTTAATGTAACCGGCAAATGGGTGATGATTTTACGAGGTGTACCTGGAGGATTTGGCAAGGACCCGACGCTCAGGGCTTCCGCAACTGACTATGCCAAAGCCAGGATTGCATTAAGAAATGGCGCTGCCGGAATACTATTTGTAAGTAATAAAGGACTTGCTGACAAGAAAACAGAATCCAGTCCAAATTACGACGACCTGCAACGGCTTCGCCCACGCAAAACCGTTAGTCTTGATGTTCCGGTTATACAGATTAAAAGAACAGTCGCAGATTTGTTGTTACAGCCTCAAAACAAAACCATACAACAACTGGATTCATTGAATGAGGAACAACCCTTCGAATTAATACCAACGGTAAATGCAGTTGTGGACATACAACCACGTAAAGTAAAAACAGCGAATGTGGTTGGCGTTATCCAGGGAACTGATCCTGAATTAAAAGATGAATACATCGTATTAGGAGCCCACTACGACCATTTGGGAATGGGCGGTTTTTTTACCGGTTCTTTACAACCCGATACAGTCGCTATACACAATGGAGCCGACGATAATGCCAGCGGAAGCGCAGCCATTATGACCGTCGCTGCTCAACTGGCCAAAGATCATCAACTATTGAAACGCAGCGTTATCATTGTTGCTTTTAGCACTGAAGAAGAAGGTCTTCTTGGGTCTGAATATTTTATTGAACATCCACCCGTTCCGATAGAAAAAATTAAGGTGATGATTAACCTTGATATGGTTGGCCATCTTGATCAGCAAAAGGAATTATACATTGGCGGTTGCGGAACATTCGCCCAGGGCATACCGCTCCTGGACAGTTTGAAAAAAGAAAGCGCATTAAAAGTTTATGTAATTGCGGGAGGTGTTGGCGGCTCCGACCACGTGTCGTTTTACCGCAAAAACATCCCGGTTCTCGGCATGCATACCGGGGGGCATCCGGAGTATCATACACCAAAAGACGACCTGGAAACGTTGAACATTCCGGGCGAAGAAAAAGTATGTGATTTCGTTTATGAAGCCATCAAAAAGATAGCAAACATTCCGGGTAAAATTGAGTTTATAAAACAGGGCGACAGCGATTGATAGGTACACCGTTTTCGCCCGGTTATTATTTTGTGGCCATGTTCATATAGTCTACCGTTAGGTTTGCCATCGCTTCCACGCCTAGTTTAAATCCGCTTTCATCAATATAAAAGTCCGGTGTATGATGGGCTGGCGCATTTTTGGGATCTTCTCCTTTAGGCATTCCGCCCAAAAAAATAAATAATCCCTGCTCCGTGGTTCGTGTCTCACGAAACACTTTATTGTTATATTTATTTTGTGAATACACAAATTAGAAAATCTTACACTGAGTTAAGTAAAATATATTTTTGGACCGCAACCATTCATGAATGGCTCCCTTTATTAGAGCCTGAAGAAAACAAAAAAGTAATTGT
>NZ_VYQF01000015.1 GCF_008710285.1 Ginsengibacter hankyongi
AAGAAAAATGAAAATTATCCTGTAAACCTATTGCAGAATTTATCTTTTAACCTGTAAACTTTTTTTAGGACGAGTCATATTATCTTAGAAAAATATGTTGGACCTTTTAAATATCTCGCCTCATTCCTGCGCAATGAATGGGTTACTTTTTAGGTATTCAGGTATTAAGAGGGTAATTAATACCTAAAAAATAAAAAAAATAAAATGAAAAAAGCATTATTAGCAATTTCAATTGTAACTATTTCTTTCGCAGCTTGTTCAAGTGGCAATGATAAAGATAAAACTAATGAAGTTACAACAAGTGACACTTCAAACATAGTTACTAAAGACACTATGCAGGTTATTAAAGATTCTACCGTAAAAACAACTGTTACAGTAGATACTACTAAAGTAGATACTTCAAAAAAGAAATAATAAGTTGACGGTAATCCAATTTGAATAAGCGCCTCTTTTTTTGAGGCTCTTATTTAAAAGTCCTTTTTTTGGCGTGAGTGTTCGCGCAGTGTCATTTAATTAAGGAGTCTTGAGTTTATTTTCATTCGCAGATGCCCATCAGCGGAGAAAAAGCCTATCCAGGTTTTTACATTCCGCATGCGGAAGATACTTAGATTTTCGCCCCGAAAGGGGCGAAAATAGTTTTTATACTATAAACGGAACATTAAACCTGCTGAAGGATTTAATACAGTTTTATTATAATCCAGGCCGTAGTTGAAATTACAGTTCAATGTGAGTGCTACAGCGCCTACATTAAAATTAAATCCAACTGTTGTTGAATTATATTTAAGCGAGGTAGCATTTAAATTAACTACGCCTGAAGAAGAAATAACCTGTTTATCAAAAATTTGCCGCCCTACACCGGTGCTTATACGGAAGATTTCTGAAATAAGAACTCCTCCTTCCAACTGGTAAAAATTATTAGATGAGTTTTGATTGGTAGCTAATGTAATATAATTTTGGTCATCAAATATCTGGACCATCGTTTTAGCATTATTAATACCAAAACTCCCAAAACCACCTAACATTGTTCTCCGATCATTTTTATCACGTGCTATTGTTAATCCTAACATGCCGTTTAATTGCCCGTTAATACGGTCGTTATCAAATTTGCCGAAATTACGGTCGCCGGGACCATAATAATAATTCACTGCTGCTCCAATAGAACCGGCAATTCCACTACGACCATTATTGTTTTGTGCATTTACGGAAAAAGCAGATACCGTAAATGCTAAAAAAGCTATTAAAGTTTTCATATCCATTTTTTTAAAGGTTAGAAAAATTATTTTAAAGACACTGCCAAACCAAAATTTATAACAGATGTACCCACACCGGCATCTAAAAACAATTGAAGCAGATCACTTAAATAATATGCTGCACCTACTCTTGCTATTACCCCTAAGCCAACTGAACTTGCCCCGGATTTTACAAGTAAAACCTGGCTGTTACTGTTAGTGAAACTTATAATGTTTTCTGAACGTATATGTGATGTGTTGATACCTAAACCTGCAATAATATAAGGCCTCAACCTGGAGGAATCGTGCGTTACGCTATATTTTGCATAAACATACAATGCGAAAATGTTCTCCTTTAAAGTGATGTTGTTTTGAGTGCTGTCGTAAGTACTATACTCCTGTTTGGAAAATTTATTGGAAGCAAAATCTACTTGCAAACCTAAACGCACCTTGCTCTTAAAGTTTACATCATAGCCAATATTTACAGCAGGAAAAGACCTTGAAGAAGAATAGTTTTTTGCACCATCTACCTTTGTAAAACTCCTGATAAATCCAACAGCTAAACGGAAACTACCCTTTTCAAAAAGAGGGTTACGTTTATAGTCTATTTTAGGAGTAAGACCTGGCTCATTTATTAACGGGTAACCATTATCGAGTGGTGGGTTAAAATATTCCTTTACCTGATTTCGGTAACTTATGGCATATACATCAGTGCGAAGCATGGTATAAATTGGTCCGTCAGGAATGTCGGTGCGTTGGTATGAAATAAGGTAAAGCCCTACTTCTTTTACAAGGCCATAAACTATCTCGCCGTTTGTTTTTATAATAACATCAAACCCCGCATTGTACTGAACAGGCTGAGGTGGAGTCATAAATTTTTTTACTGTATCGGCCTGTCCATAAGTATTGCTAATTACAAATAATAAAATGAAAAATGTAAAGCGAGTAATTTTTAATCTTTTTTTCATAAAAATATAATATGGGTTGCCGTTATTTAATAATGAATATCCGTGAGTGTGCCATTGATAATGTTTATTTTCTTTGTTGAATCCCGGGCATCACATAAAGTCATTTGAAACACGCCCTTAATAAGCTGTTCCGTTATATCTTGCTTTTGTATTTGAAATGTGGCATTACTAATATTGAAATCGCAGAGGTTATAAGCTGATAAATCGTTACTGTTTGTAAGATTAAACAACCTGACATCAGCCAATCCCCTTTCTGTTGAATATACAGGACTGTAAATACCAATTAAATGTGATACGTCTACAGCGTCAAAATTTATAATTAATTGTAAATGATTGCCTGTGTTATCTCTGCCCAAAGCCTGTAGCGTTAAGCGGTTATATAGTCTGCCAGGTTTGGTTGTGTCATTAGGATATACCACAACTTTTGATACATCTGCAAATGAATAACTATCCGATTTCCAGGAAGAGGTTGAATTAAAATCAAATTTTATTAAAGGATTTCGTATAACCTGAACGGTAGCTACATCTTGTGAGCAACTAAAAAAGAAAGCAGTAAAAATCAAGAAAAGTAAAATTGTTGTTTTCATTTTGTAAAAGGTTAGTTGTTATTGAAATTAATTTGGCATAACACGAACCCCTACTTTAATCGTGGAGAAAACTACCGCCAGGTGATGAAGACCTGGCAGTAGTTCTTTACTGGAAAGGGACAGTTATAAATCCATGATTTTTTTCAGCTCTTCTTTGCTCTTACCCAATTTTATTTGAAGTTTTCCTAACATTTCGTCTTTCTTGCCTTCTTCATACATCAGGTCGTTGTCAGTTAACGTTGCAAATTTTTGTTTGAGCTTTCCTTTCTGTTCATTCCAGTTTCCTTTTACTTTTAAATCTGTAGGGTTTGACATTTTATTTAGTTTTTATGGGTGATAAATAGCGAATCATTTTCCCTGGTAAGGTAGGTCAAATAGAAGCCAGCACATATGATGAGGGATATACAAACGTATGATATTAGTCACTAAAGACAATTAGGTGAATTGATGTTTCAGCGGGGTTTTCATTTCCATCCTAAATAAGGCTAACGGTTACGGATAGCCGGAAATGAATTTTCGCGGCAGGAATTTAGTTATAGTGAGGGGTGTCATTAAAAACTATGATAGGAATCAGGACGATTAATCTTTTTTTAAGCGGATATTATGGTAGCTTATGACATTATTTAACAATTAAAATTTACTGTATGTCAGAAAGAAGAATGTACCCGCCTCTCTATCTGGTGGTAATATTTTGCGCACTTGCAGTTGTAACTTTAATATTTTTATTGTTGATATGAAGACTTTATATGCCCGCGATGATTTATTAATAGGTGCAATAAAGCGAACGAGAGTTACAAAGCAAATGGACGAGACATTAATGGATTGTCACGAAAGAGAGCTTATTTTGCTCTGTACAAATGCAAGGCCGGTAATTAGCGACCAACTATTATTTTTTATACAACATTAAGAAACTACCGGTTCATTTAAGTCACGACACACTAAACCAAGGGGAAGGAGAGATTTTAATATTTCATTTACTGAAATATGACAGATACGGTACATCCATTACCCGGTGAAGAGCGAATGCTGACTTCACCATTATAAATCTCTGCCCGGTGCTGAATATTTTTTAGCCCTATGCCGTTTCGGTTGGCGTTTGTATCAAAGCCTTTACCATTATCTTCTATAGCAAGGCTAATGCGGCCATTTTCATATTTTAAATCGATGGCTATCTCCGTAGCCTCAGCATGTTTTAGTATATTATTTAATTGCTCCTGGATTATGCGATAGATCACTAATTTTAGCCCATCGTCTGAAACTGGTTCACAGTAAGAATCATGGGCAAATCTTATTTTTATTTCCCCCACGCGTAAAATATCCGTTACGAGGTCCTTGATGGAAACGATGAGGTCCATCTCCTTGGCTTTCGAGGGGCCTACCAGTGCTTTTGTTAACTTCCTTATCTCTTCTATAGCGGTTAACACATACTCCTGGCTGTTAATTATAAATGGCTTGTATCCCTCGGCAAGGTGTAGTGAATGGCCGAGAAATAGATTGGCTGTTGCCAATAGCTGGTTTACATTATCGTGCAATTCTGCTCCTATTTCCCGCCTTTCCTTTTCCTGGCCACTTATAGCGGCCTTCGCTATTTCTTTTTGGTTATTTATTTTTTCGTCAAGCAATTGCTTTTCCAGTACGATCCGTTCGGTAATATCTGTCACCATTGCCAGGGCTCCCTTATACCTATTGTCCTCGTTAAACAGTGGATTGGCAGAAAGAGTCGTCCAGATCTCTTTGCCTGACTTGGCTATATATTTAAAGTTTTTTTGGCCCGACTGCCCTTCTTGTTTTTCTACCATCATTGTGGCTGCAAGCTCCTTACCATCTTCGTCCATAAAATCGTAGATCTCCCTTCCCATCATTTCTTCTTCACTGTATTCTAATATTTCGCATAATTTTTTATTTACAAAAGTTGTAATGTTATTTTCATCGATCAGCCATATCCCTTCCTGTGCAGTTTCTACTATCTGTCTATATCGCTTTGCACTTTCCTCTATTTTTTTACGGGATAGCACCTGTTCAGTTACATCTATAGCAAAGAAAAATATACCGTCAATTTTATTTTCAATATCCCGATGAGCCTGGTAAATAAAGTTCAGGTAAGTATCAACCAGCTGCCCATCTCCGTGAAAATCAAATTTCACCAGCATTTCACTTGCTGAAAAAGTTTCTCCTGTATTATAAACGCCATCCAATAACTCAAAGATCCCCTGGGATTCCAGTTCCGGCAATACTTCTTTTACGGTTTTACCAATGATATCCTTCTTATCAATTAACTGCAAATAAAGCGGGTTAGCCAATTCATATACGTAGGTAGGCCCTTTGATTACTCCCATGCAGGATGGAGCCTGTGCGTACAGATCAAGAAAGCGTTGTCGTTCAAGTTCAACAGCTTTTTCAAGAACTTTTTTCTCTGTAACATCTTTGGCTATGCAATAAGTGACTTTATCATTGTCATCCCAGGCTGCTGACCATAGCAGTGGCACGATGCTACCATTTTTATGAATGTACCGGTTTTCAAATATCGTAACTGATTGTCCATTTCTTATTTTTACATCCTCTTTTAACGTGATTTCTACATCTTCTTTCAGTACGAGGTCAATAAAAGAGGTGTTGGTTAATTCATCGGGCTTATAGCCCAAAATGCGTTCTGCTGCAGAACTAACTGTAACAAATCTTCCTTCTTCATTTACAGAACAAATCATATCCAAAGAAGAGTCCAATATCTTATTCAGGCCATTCACTGCCTGCTGCAAAGCGCAAGATGTGGCAATAAGATTTTTTTCAGCGTTCCGGCTTTCAGACAGATCCCGTATCACCATGGAAGTTCTGTTTTCTCCGCTGGCGTTTACAAATATAACAGAGGTAATCTCCCCGGGAAAAGTTGTTCCATCTTTGCGTATGCACGTAACTTCTCCCTTTGCCCAGCCATTGCGGGCACGTTCGGCTATAAGGGGTTGTAACCTTGGGTCCGAAAGATCTACAAGGCCCAATCTGCCGGCACGGCAAATTTCCTCTTCAGTCATTTGAAAAATTTCAGAGGCAGCCGGGTTAGCGGCGAGGATATTACCGTCAGTTACTGTAAGCAGCAAGGCATCCTGAATATTTTCATAAAATGTCCTAAACTTTGCTTCGCTTTCCCGCAAAGCATATCCAGCCTCTTTTTGGGAAGTGATATTTTGGCTACTGCCAACTAAAGAGATGGGTTTCCCACTTACATCCCATTGAAAAACTGCATTTAACTTAATATAATGTAAGGATCCATCGTCCCAGGTAATTCTGTATTCAAAGGCTAAATCAGCCCGATCATTTAATGCCTTCTTATACTCTTCGGCGACCCGTTTTTTATCATCAGGATGAACATAGTCCCATAAGATCTCGTAATTGCCGGAATAGCCGGGAACAGTTTTCCCAAAATGAGACATGAGGACATCGTCAGCTATTAGCCTCTTTTGCTCAAACACATATTCCCATATTCCAATACTTGCGGCTCTCGTAGCAAGCAAAACCCTCGATAAATGGGCTGACGTTTCGTTAGATGTTGCATCATTTTTAAAATCTGTGGAACTATATTGCGACGACATATCTCTGCCCGGTGTTTCAACATTATAATATTTCTTTCTCATATTAAAATTATGTTTATGAAAACAAAGTCGGTTAGCGTGGTTGCTGTACAAATTATCCAGGCCTGGCAACATTTTACTATTTCCATGCCAACATGCGATAATGTAATCTCATTAGATGATGAAAAACGGTTAATATTTATTCGGGCAGGTCTGTAGTTTTTTGGCCACGGATGGTTTTACCCTTGGTAATGTTGGGCGGAATACCAACATACGTTTTAATAGAAGGATAATATTTGTATTAATTGGCGATTACATTCACTTAATGCTTATCAGCTACCTCGGAATTTGCATCCTTGCCGGAAGAATATAAATGGTCTGGTGAGCATTTATTTCAACAAAGGAGTGGGATATCATAAATCACCCTTTTTAAAAATCAGAGCTAAGTGCCCGGTAATAGTTTTTGGCACGATTTTACACGCTGTTTGCAAAGGTTGACCTTTTATTTAATTTTAAAACATAACATCATGATCAGAACATTAAAAGTCTTTGTCGCAGGAGTTGTATTCGGGGTTTTGTTTGCTCCTAATAAGGGCACCAAGACAAGAAGAAAGCTTGCAAAGGTATTTTCTAACTGTAAAGAAGATGCTAAGGATTACCTGGTGGACACAGCCAACAACGTTGAATCAAAGATGGAAGCCGCCAAAGAAGCTATTAACAAAATCTAACCCCGTCTATACAGGGACGAACAATTTGAAAGGCGGTGGAATCGTGTGCCGGAGTGGATGGGATAAAATTTATAAGAAGTAAAAAAGAATGGGGCTGTTCAACTAACCTGCATGGTTAACCGAACAGCCCTTCTCCATCAATCGTAGGTATTTTTCATGGGTGCGGTGTTACCGCCGTTACTTATAACGTAGTAACATGTTAGCTATTTTCTTCCTGCATTGCAAGTGCCTTTATTTCGTCATGCGATTCCCGGATCGTTTTCAGTTGCTTTTCTATCATTTCTCTCAGGTAGGCAGGCAGGTGCTCAGCTTTTAATGCTGTTTCATAAGCTTTTCGGGCCGCATCTTCACCAGCATGGCAGTTTTCTAACACTGCGTGCCGGCTGTGCCCGGTAAATACCGCCTTTAAATCCATCCACGCACGGTAAATTTTGCCGCTTGCTGTAGTGCCTTTATCCACGTTTTTACCCATCACCTGTACTTCTTCGGCAAGTGCCATCTTTGCCCTGTGGCTTTGAGCAATCATTGTTGCAAATAAAACTTTAAGATCTTCATCTTCGTTGTCTAATTCTTTAATAGCACGCTCGTACCCGGTGATACGGTCATTATTTATTTGAACAAGGTCCTGGAGAATTTCAATTGTTTCCTTTGTTGTTTCCATATGTTTTTTTAGCTAAACGTATAAAATTTCATGCCAAAACTAAAAAGTCTGGATAAATAAAAAGCTGCAACCAGCAAGGCAGGGGAGGGCAATATGTTTGCATAGCTGGCTCAATTTTCTTTTTTTTGTCTTCAGCCGTTTATATAACGTGGAAGTGTGTACGTAAATATGAGGTCATTTTTTTTGTAAAGGTTCATGGGTTAATTTGGATATAACGATGCAGCCTATGCGCTTTTAAAGCAGTAAGGGAGGTGGACTGAATCTTTTTATTCCGGGAATTGCTATAGGAGTATTTATTACCATTTTCAAATCCATGCCCCGGCGTTGAAACTCTTGCGTATATGCAAGAATGTTATGATTAATTTTCCTTTTCCATTGGTTGAACCATACAAATAAAAAAGGTCCCGGATGGGACTATTCCGGAACCTTTTTGTAAGAAGATAACTATTAAAAAAAAATTAGCGCCACATAAACCCGGAAAGGCTTACATAGAAATTTCCGTTTGAGGTATTCCTGTAAACGCTATATTGAGTAGGATAATACGTGTTGGCAGGGACAAAATGCATGGGCTGCCTGATAGGGCTGGTGCTGTACGAAGTGGCTTCCATAAATGCTTTCGTAACCATTGGCTCATAGAAAGTAACGGCTCCATTGTACGACCCATAGATGAATGTTTTAGTGAAATGCCCGCCATTAAATTCCGGGGCGAGTACATCCAGCCAGTGAAGTCCCATTTGGGGCACACCGAAAGGCCCGGCCACATACCCTGCGGGTATGTAACCTGCCGGAGGATAATTGGCAAACAGGTGATGTGTAGTGGCATCATCTGCTGGGATGGCCATTTGCGCCGCAAGACTGATTTTATAAAAATGAAAATCAAAATGGGGGAACGAATAGATGCCTGGAGGCGGATGCCCCTGCGGATTCCAGTCTAGTTCAAGATGGTCAAAAGGTGTTACAGTTCCGGCCTTCTGGTGCAAGGGTATAATGTAGCTGTTTTCACCGCTGGCAGGCAGGCCCGTCATTACGGATTCGGTTAGCTCAAAACCTATCTCCACGGGAACGCCGCTGTGAGATATCGTAATAAACGAACGCACTTTGCCATCTCCTACATGCACCTCCGGGCCTTTGAAAGTGTTGCTGATTTGCGTTCGGTCCACAGCGGAATTAGCTGCAATTGCATTGACGCCCTGTGGCTGTGATTGATTCATTTCCTTTTGACAGGAAATCACCAGCATTGATGAAATAATTATCAATGCCGGGTAAGATAAAATTTGCTTCATACTATTTAATTTTCGGTTAAAAAATTTTCTACAAATATCTTTTTTTTCATCGTTAAAAATAACAACAAAAAAAAAGTTGTATTAAAAATTGAGACGAACGTCATGTGTTAATTTCATAACTTATCTAACTCTCATCCCTGCCTGAAAAAATTATTTTATACAATCTTAATATATTATGCAGCGGCTTTTAAATAAAGCGTTGGCTGACTGGAATAAAACAAAGTTGATTTGACATCAGCAAATACAGGAGGTTTTATATAACTTATTTGTTAATCGACAAGATTCATTAATCAACATTACCGAGGGCATCAGCAGGATTGTTGTTGATAATTTTTTTCACTGGGTGGATATTATATCCTAACTTTAGCGCTGTTAATTAACTGCTTATTAAGTAACTAACTCGCTAATCTACATTCAATCACTCCTAAGAATAAAGGATATATTGATTATCGGATAATTTGATAACCATTGTCGCCTTTTAAGTTGTTTACCTATTGCATTTACTTAAGGAAAGGTATGTAACCCCATAACTTTTATTCACGATTAATTAGAAAAATCTATGTTTGACTGCAAATTATTTACCCACTTTTATAAGTGGACGTTGGTATGTTTTACCTTGCTGATTTTGTCCCCCGCTTTTGTTAAAGCGCAGCAACTAAAAGCGAGCGATTTTGTTTTGTTTGGAGGATCTTCTTCGGTAGAAATATCATCATCAACAAATATACAGGGGGGATCAATCGGAAGTTATAATCTCGTTACAACGACCGGAAATTCCACCCTTAATTCTAACATCTACAGTGGTGGAACGATTCTGCTTAATAATAGCAATGTTATTAGTGGTAACATCACTGCGGCAAATTCGTCAGGAATAAAAGGCATTGCCCTTTCTGTCGGGTCGTCTGCGAATATTGGAGGCAACATTGACGTGAATGGAAGCATAGTTATTGGTGGTGGAACGGTCTCAGGAAAGGTTACTCACCCGGATAGTACCACTTATACCGGACCTTTGCCGGCAAAGGGCGAATTTGTGGCAGCACCTAATCTGCCCGTTTTTTCGGGTTTACCTGCTGTTACGAATTTTGATTCTGCCGGGACGAAAGATATTACCTCAACGCAAACAATATTACCGGGAGCCTATCGTAACATAATTTTGACAGGGAAACAGGCAATAACATTCTCTGGTTCTGGGACGTATATTTTTAAGTCAATAAAAAACTCAGGGAATCCCAATAGCTTCATCTTCGACTTTGCGAAATCATCAGCTGGTACCTTCAGGATTTACATTTACAATGACGCAGACCTCGATAATATTAGCGCCAGTATACAGAATGGTGGAGATGCTTCCAGGATATTTACTGAAGTTCACGGAACCGGAGCCAGTACTTCTTCCGGAAGCGCATTTGTTATTGCCAATGGATCGTCCAGGAATGCTTCCAAATGGTTTGGTACCGTGTGGGCGCCTAATGGGGGCATAAATATTGGTTCCGGTACAGGGTCGAGCAATCTTACCGGGGCACTGCTGAGTGCTACAAAAGTGACCGTGCAAAGTGGTGTGACGATTAACTATTCGGCTTATTCCGATGGGACGGTGATCTTTCCTTATTATCCTTCCACCGGTAAAGTGAACGACCTGTTGGGATCAGAACTGAATTCACTGTATGCGAATGCAGCCACATTAAAAGACACGGCAAGAAATATTTTCATTATAAGCAACGACTCCGTAATGATTGAAGTGATTGCCAAAGCCGGTAAAGTTGCCGAGCTTTCAGCGTTGTTACAAACTTCTGAATATGGTATGACCAATCTTATCGATAATGGTTCCAATTCATTAATTGTTTCCGGTAAATATCCCATTGCTAATCTTTTAAAACTGGACCTGCTGCCGGATTTTATTGATTATTGCCGCCCGTTATTTCCGCCACTCAGCAATATTGGTGTAACCACATCTAATGGAGATATTGCCATGCATTCGGATTTTGTTCGTAATGGTTATAACGTTTCCGGAGAAGGTGTGAAGGTGGGAATTATTTCAGATAGCTATAATACAATCCCCGGTAATCCGGCAAACACCGATGTTATTAACGGAGATCTCCCGGGAGTTGGAAATCCCGATGGAAATACTACTCCTGTGCAGGTTTTGCAGGACTATCCTTTCGGCAGGAGATCGGATGAAGGACGGGCGATGTTACAAATTGTTCATGATATTGCTCCAAAGGCCCAATTAGGTTTCAGAACGGGTTTCATCAGTGCAACAGATTTTGCCCAGGGCATCAGGCAATTTAAACAGAATAATTACAATGTAATAGCAGATGATGTTACTTATATTACGGAACCTTTTTTTACAGACGGGGTAGTGGCCCAGGCAGTTAATGAAGTAACTGCACAAGGCGTATCATACTTTGCTGCTGCGGGCAATTACGGAAATACTTCATATCAAAGTTCATTCAACAGTGCGCCGGCTCCTGCAGGATTTACAGGTACGGCTCATAACTTCAACAATACCGGCGGTACTGATATTTACCAGGGTGTTTCTCTTGCGCCGGGAACTTATACCATTGTATTGCAATGGCAGGATAACGTCTACTCGCTGGGGCAATCCTCCGGAACGGTGAACGATCTCGATATTTACCTGGTGAAACCCGATGGGTCAACCATTGGTTTCAACAGGAATAATATAGGAGGTGATCCGATAGAAATACTTCCATTCACAGTTACAGCAAGCACGCCCGCAAGTCTGATGATAATAAGAGCATCGGGCACAACACCTGTGAATTTTAAATACGTTGTTTTCCGCGGAGACTTAACCATCAATGAATACAACACAGGCCAGTCTACTATTGTGGGCCAGGCCAATTCAGCCGGTGCAATAACGGTAGGTGCGATCAGGTATAATAAGACGCCTGCCTTTGGAGGTACTTCTCCGTATACAACGGAGACTTTTTCATCGCTTGGCGGAACACCCGTAAATGGCGTTGTGCGAAACAAGCCTGATTTTACTGCGCCGGATGGGGTTAATACGACCGTCAATTTTAGCTCGCTAAATATTGAAGGAGATGCGTTTCCAAACTTCTTCGGAACGTCTGCTGCTGCACCGCATGCAGCGGGCGTCGCTGCCCTTTTGATAGAATCCAAATTGAAGTTTTCTAACCAGGTAATTACTCCAAATGGAATAAGAAGTTTGTTGCAATCGACAGCGCTGGATATCAATTCACCCGGATTTGATTTTTCAAGCGGAGCCGGCCTCATACAGGCCCAAACTGCATTAGCAACATTTGCTGCGCCTACGCCGATAGCTACATCGCTTACAGTTCCTGCGAATACAGTTCCCGGAACAACGAACTTTACTGTAACTGTAGAAGGTAATTATTTCAGTGATTCAACCAAAGTACTCTTCAGGTCCGATACACTTTCAACCACGGTTCTTAGCTCTACGGAGGTGACGGCTACTATACCAGCCTTTACCGGCAACCCGTCGATCCGGGTTTCTACTAAACCAAAATCTATAACCGGAATTGATGGCGGTGTTTCGCAGTCATTGTTTTTCTTTACCATAGCAAAAAAGAAAATTATTATCACCGCTGATAATAAGAGCAAAAAGTACGGCGAAAAAATTCCGGCCTTTACAGCAACTATAACGGTAAATGGTGTTCCTCTTGCCAATTCAGGATTAACCTTAAAGGACATAGGTCTTGATCAGATGACATTTACTTCGCCCGCCACTGACTTTAGTAATGTAGGTAAATATTTTATTAAAGCTTCCCGGACATTTGATACCGCAAATTCGGTAGATGCGGGACTTATCGAATTGTATGATTACACTTTTAACGACGGATTGCTAACGATCGTAAAGATGCCACTGAAAATTACGCCCCAGGATAAAGTGGTTACCTATGGTGATAAAATCAATGGTATTACTTTCAATTATGGATACAATGATGCCAATATTGATGTTGCTAACAGGGCGAATTTCCTGGATAGCATAAAGACGGATCATCTTGCAAATCTGGTCGATACCGCGATAGCATTTGTAAACGGCAAGGCTATTGTTGCGGGGCGCACTTTAACCGCCGGTGACCTGCAAAATATGAGCTTCCTGGCGAGCGGAAAAGCAATTGTGGCCGGCAAGGCAATAGTGGCCGGCAGTCTTGTAACAGATATGAAAGTAATTGAAGTTGGTCTTTCATCTATATTCGATTACGAGCTTAACGATTCCACGGTAGGAAACCTCGTCAACGGAAAAGCGATTGTTGCCGGTAAGGCTCTTGTGGCGGGTAAGGCTATTGTTGCCGGTAAAGCTATTGTTGCAGGCACGCAAATTGTAAACAGTGCCAATATTAATGACACGAGCAATAATAATGTAGTGGTAATAGTTGATTCCGCCGACGTTTATTCAACGGACGGAGAAACACTCAATGAACTTAAATCAATCAACCTCATCACTGGTATCCATGCCGGCGAATCGTTTATTGTTCCCGGTGCCTTCCTTTCGGAAAACTTTGAAGTTAGCTATGGCCTGGGTAAGTTAACGATCCTGCCTTCGGCATTAACTGTTGCAGCCCGCGATACCTTTATCTTCCAGGGGTCGCCGTTGCCGGCATTCCCATCAACCATAAGCGGATTTGTTTACCACGAGTATACCGTGACCGGCGGGCCGCAATTCACGTTATCGCCTACTTATACGGGTAACGCCGGCGTATATACGCTAACGCCGGATTCAGTAGTGTTGAGTAACCCGGCTGATTATTTCATTAATTATGTGCCGGCAAACTTTTACGTAAACCCTGACGGGGGTGGCACTAAAAATGTGAAGCCAAAACTGGAATGCGTGGATACATTAATAAATGATCCATCCGGGTTTAATTACGTGGCGCATTATTCTTATCAAAATGCCAATGCAACGCCTGTATATGTGCCGATAGGCCCTGATAATAGCATAATTGCGACAGGGAGTTACAGTGGTGTTCAGCCACAAGTGTTCCTGCCGTCAGGCGGATCATTCGATATTTATTTCGATGGTAATAAAATGACATGGTTACTGGTAACTTACAACGGAAATCAAAAATCATCCAGTGGCAGCGTTGCGAGCTCAACATCATCGAAATGTAGCCCGGCATATTCTTTCAGCGGCGCCGGTACCAGTATCAGTTTAGCGGGCACTAACGTAACAGCGTACCCTAATCCCGTTACCAGTAAGGTCAGGATAAATATTGCAGCTGCTTCAACCGTTGGCAAGGATATTCTTTTGCTGGACGTGCCTGGCAGGACCTATATACCAAAATCCTATCAGCGAATTTCAGCCAACAGTTTCGAACTCGATGTCAGTAACCTTAACCCGGGAGTATATTTTATTAAAATGGAAATAGATAATGCTTATAAAATCTTTAAGATCTTAAAATTATAACCTGGTAAAATATATCTGCAATAATAAAAATGAGCGGTTCCGCGAACGGCTCATTTTTATTATAATACATTCCGGGGCATCTGGTTTTCGAAATAAAAGAAGGTGTAAATTTATTCAAGTAACTTTCGCAAATGAATAGACAGAAAATATTTTTGAGCATATTTTTTATCGGTCTTTCTGCGTGCTGCATGGCTCAAAAAGGTAAAATTGATAGCTTACAAAACATAATTAGCCAGGGTAAAAATGATACCAGCAAGGTTAAAAATTTACTTTTATTAAGTACAGAGTACATGAGTTCTTCTCCGGCAGATGCTATCAGGTATAGTGATGAAGCCATGAAGCTTGCAGAGAAACTCGGTTATTCAACGGGTATTGCCTTCGCCCATAAGAATATTGGAATGGTTTACTATAACCAGACAAAATATCCCGAAACAATTGAGCATTGGAGTCAATCTTACCTGCTTTTCGATTCAATAGGCGATAAGGTAAACGAAGCATTGCTTCTTAATAATATCGGGTCGGTATATATGAACCAGGGCGACGATCCGAAAGCACTGGAGTATTATTTTAAATCCCTGGAAATTGCTGAACAAACCAAAGATGATCACAAAATAGCCATCGCGATGGGTAATATTGGAACTATTTATTCCAATAACAAATTTACCTATAACAAGGCCATCGGTTACTATCTAAAGGCACTGGATCTTAGTAAGAAGCTCAAAGATCAAAATATTATGGGCGGGCTCATGGTGAATATCGGTGAGACCTATATGAATCGAAATGAAGATGACTCAGCACTCTATTATTTTAACCAGTCGCTGGACGCCTACAGTAATACGGAAAATATTCCTTACTCTTTAAACGATATAGGTAAGATATATACCCGGAAGAAAAATTTTACACTTGCCAGCCAATACCATACCCAGGCACTGTCATTTGCAAAGAAATTTGATTTGAAGTTGGATATTGCACAATCGTACCTTGGCCTTGGAAATACCAATTATAATAAAGGCGATTATGCAAATGCATTGGTTGCTTATAAAAATGCGCAGGTTGTGGCCGATAGTGCAAGCCTGAAAAGGGAATTGAGAGATGCATACAAGGGCCTGGCTTTAGCCTATGCCGGACTTAAGAATTTTAATGACGCTTACAAATATCAAACGCTCTACACCAATATTAAAGACACATTATTTAACCTGGATATCGCCCAAAAGGTGAACAATCTTCAAACAAATTTCGAAATACAGAAAAAGCAAACGCAGATTGATAATCTTACCAAAGACAAAGCCCTCCAGAAGCTGGACCTGCAAAGGCAGAAATTTGCCAGGAATACTTTGGCAGTGAGCCTGGTTTGCGTTTTTATAGTTGTTTTTGTATTGCTAAAATTATATCGAAAAGTCAACCGACGTACGCTCCAGCTAAGGAGATCACTCGAAGAATTAAAATCCACCCAGGCCCAGCTGATTCAATCAGAAAAAATGGCCTCATTAGGATTGCTCACCGCCGGCATAGGGCATGAAATACAAAACCCCCTGAATTTTGTAAATAACTTTTCTGAAGTTAACGTGGAACTATTGCATGATTTGAAAGATGGTCCAATTAAGAAATTAAACAGTGCAGACCAGCTGGAGGCCGATGAAATTTTGACGGATCTTACCCAAAATATGGAAAGGATCATTCATCATGGAAAGCGTGCCGATATAATTATTAAAGGAATGCTACAACATTCGCGGGTAAGCACGGGAGCTAAGGAACTAACGGACCTGAACAGCCTGGCTGATGAATACCTTCGGTTAAGCTATCATGGTTTCAGGGCAAAAAATAAAATACACATTGGCAACCTGGTAACTGATTTCGATAGCAAAATCGGTGAAATAAAAATTGTGCCCCAGGACGTTGGAAGCGTATTGCTAAACTTATATAACAACGCATTTTATTCGGTTAATGAGAAAAAGAAAAAGCTTGGAGATGCATATGAACCAAAGGTAGTAGTAACTACCAAAATGGTAAATGGTAAAGTAGAGATCAGGGTACGCGACAATGGTATGGGTATTCCCAAAAAAGCTTTAGATAAAATATTTCAACCATTCTTTACCACCAAGCCAACGGGTGAAGGCACAGGGTTAGGCTTGTCGTTAAGTTATGATATTGTTACCCAGGAACACGGAGGCACCATACGGGCAGAAACAACAGAAGGTGAGGGGGCCGAGTTTATAATTCAATTACCTGCCTGATACCTGGGGCTACATGTACTTACACCTGTAAAACGAATAATATAGCTACAGAACACGCATTTTCCGTTTGACAATTCACGGTACAGTTAATATAAAATTGCAGAGCATCTTACAAGATTGAAACAATTAATATAGGTATAACCAAACTTACCTTAATTCAGCATCCTGTACTCATTCGGCGAATGACCCACTCTCTGTTTAAACAAACGGGTAAAATGCTGCGGGTATTTAAAGCCAAGCCCGTACGCAATTTCACTAACCGATTTGCTTTCGTCGAATATTCTCTCTTTCGCCACATCTATCACTTTCGATTGAATGTATTCCTGCGCTGTTCTTCCCGTTTCCTTCTTTACCAGGTCTCCAAAATAACCTGCAGATAAATTGAGCTCACCGGCACACCAAGCCACTGAAGGCAGGCCGATAGTTTGCGGCTTGTCTGTTTCAAAATAACCATTCAGCAAATACTCAAACCTTTCTAAGATGCCTTTGTGTACATTGTCACGGGTAATAAACTGGCGATCGTAAAAACGGGTGCAATAGTTCAGGAAAAGTTCAATGTTAGAAACAATTAATTTTTTACTGTGCTTGTCGATGGCATGTTCTAATTCATATTCAATTTTTGAAAAACAATCCAGCACGATTTTTCTTTCACGCTCCGATAAGTGCAGCGCTTCATGAAATTGATAACTGAAAAAGGTATAGTCCTGTATGTGCTTTCCAAGTGGTGTGCCGTGGATTAAATCAGGATGAAATAGCAGTGCATAACCTTTTGGCTGGTAGGTTTCCCCGTTACTATTCACACCTGCAACCTGCCCCGGCGCAATAAATACCAGGGTGCCTTCCTGGTAATCGTAAGTGTGCCGGCCATACACGAGGTCGCCGCATTTTATATCTTTTAAAAAAATTGTATAAAAGCCGAAATACATTTTTGAACCTTGCCGCGGTGAAGCCTTCGACAAGTCAACAACACTCACCAGTGGGTGCAGAGTTTCATTATTGTTAAATGAATTGTAATCGCTGATGGACTCAAATCTTATTATGTTATCCATTTCTGTCGTGTTTTTTTGCTTAATCAAAATTAGCGCATTATTCATGGCCCGGTTAATGTGCATGCTTCAATCAGCAATATTGGTAAATAAATCCGCGATCTGTATACTATGTGAGATGATAATTACCAGCACCTTTGTAAAACTAAATGAAGACGATGCAAGCAGTAAAACTAAATAACGGTGTTGAAATGCCTATACTGGGATTTGGTGTTTTCCAGGTAAGGGATTTGGAAGAATGTGAAAGAAGCGTGGTTGATGCGATTGAGACAGGCTACCGGTTAATTGATACTGCAGCATCGTATATGAATGAAGAGGCAGTAGGAAAAGCAATTAAAAGAAGCGGTGTGCCAAGAGAAGATTTATTTATTACTACCAAGCTCTGGATACAGTCTAACGGTTACGATAATACGAAGAGAGCATTTGAAAGTTCATTAAAGCGATTGCAGTTAGATTACCTGGATTTATATCTTATTCACCAACCTTTCGGAGATGTATATGGTGAATGGAGAGCGATGGAAGAATTGTATAAAGAAGGGAAAGTAAGAGCCATTGGTGTAAGCAACTTTCATGCGGACCGGCTGATTGATTTAATCATTCACAACGAAATTGTTCCGGCCGTAAATCAAATTGAAACGCATCCGTTTCATCAGCAAATTGAAGCACAAAAATTCCTGCAGGAAAATAATGTACAGATAGAAAGCTGGGGCCCGTTTGCCGAAGGCAAGAACAATATGTTTCACAATGAACTGCTCGCTTCCATCGGTAAAAAATATAATAAGAGCATTGCCCAGGTAGTAATTCGCTGGCTTACCCAAAGAGGCGTTGTTGCTATTCCAAAATCAGTGCGTAACGAAAGAATAATAGAGAACTTCAACAGCCTTGATTTTGAGTTAAGTGCAGAAGATATGGAAGCCATTAAAACATTAGACACAAATGCAAGCCTCTTTTTTGACCACCGTGATCCTGCAATGGTAAGATGGCTGGGCGAAAGAAAATTGGATATTTAACTTACTCAATAGACTGCAGGGGTAGTATTGATATTATGTAATTAAACAAAAAAAAATATTATGAAAATTACAAGAATCGGTTCCGAGCCTTCTGCCAAAGGGCCGGAAGATTGGTTTACAGGAGCGGTGCGCATTGATGCGTTGTTTGAGCCAAATGAATCAAGACGTGCAGCCGCCGCCAGCGTTACATTTGAGCCCGGAGCACGAACCGCATGGCATACTCATCCGTTAGGGCAAACATTAATTATTACAGCGGGTTGTGGCTGGGTGCAAAGAGTAGGGGGTGATGTGGAGGAAGTTCATCCCGGGGATATAGTTTGGTTTGAGGCAAATGAAAAGCATTGGCATGGCGCTACCTCCACTACCGGTATGACACATATAGCCATACAGGAAAATTTGAACGGCAAAGTGGTTGAGTGGATGGAGAAAGTTTCCGATGAACAGTATAATAAGAAATAAAATAAACGAAGTTTTCTTTGAGCTCTTTGAGCCTTCGTGGTCAATTCCTTTTGGCTGTGAACACAGGATTTTTTCTATGGGTAAGCATATAAGATACCACAAAGAATACACAAAGGTTATAATTATTAAAAATTAAAAAATAAGTTATCATGCAAAAAAGAAAATTAGGCAAAAGCGGGCTTGAAGTATCTGCATTAGGCCTTGGCTGTATGGGACTCAGTTTTGGCTTAGGTCCTGCAACGGAGAAAAAAGTGGCAATTAATTTAATCAGGAAAGCATTTGAATTGGGTGTTACCTTTTTCGATACTGCTGAAGCATACGGGCCGTATGCCAACGAAGAGCTACTTGGCGAAGCGTTGCAGCCCTTTCGCAACGAAATAGTGATTGCAACCAAATTTGGTTTTAAAGAAGGTAAAACGGTTTTAGGAACCGACAGCAGACCTGAGAATATAAGAGCAGTTGCAGAAGCAGCGCTTAAGCGTTTACGAACAGACGTTATCGACTTATTGTACCAGCATCGCGTTGATCCTAATGTGCCCATTGAGGATGTGGCTGGTACAGTAAAAGAATTGATTGCAGAGGGTAAAGTAAAACACTTTGGTATGTCGGAAGCTGGTGTGGCGTCTATCCGTAAAGCACATGCTGTTCAGCCTGTAACCGCTTTGCAAAGTGAATACTCACTTTGGTGGAGAGAGCCGGAGAAAGAAATAATCCCAACACTCGAAGAACTGGGAATTGGCTTTGTGCCTTTCAGCCCTTTGGGCAAAGGCTTCCTAACGGGGAAGATAGACGCAAATACCACTTTTGATAAAACTGATTTTAGAAATGTTGTTCCGCGTTTTTCTGAAGAAAACAGGAAAGTAAACCAGGCGCTGGTGGATGTGCTTGCAGCGATTGCCAAAGAGAAGAACGCAACTAATGCACAAATAGCATTAGCATGGTTGCTTGCACAAAAGCCTTGGATTGTTCCCATTCCAGGCACAACCAAATTGCATCGGCTGGAGGAAAATGTTGGTGCAGCAGCAATAACGCTCAACCTTAGTGATCTTAAAGAAATCAATGAAGCGGTTTCTAAGATTGATGTGCAAGGCGACCGCTATCCTGAACAGATGCAAAGAATGATTAATCGTTAGGTTATAATATTAATGAAAGACATAGCAACATAAGAATAATATGAAAAACGTAATTGTTGTAATTGGTGCCGGTTCCATCGGCCAGGCCATCGCAAGACGCGTTAGTGCAGGAAAGCATGTTTTGCTTGCTGATATACGACAGGAAAATGCGGACGCGGCTGCGCAAACATTGAGTGATGCAGGTTTTGAAGTTACTACCACAACTGTTGATGTATCGTCAGGAAATTCTGTTCATGCTCTCGTTGAAAAAGCAACATCTTTAGGCGAAGTGTTTGGCGTTATTCATGCTGCTGGTGTTTCCCCTTCGCAGGCGTCGCCTGAAACAATTCTTAAGGTTGATTTGTATGGAACGGCATTAGTGCTGGAAGAATTCGGAAACGTTATAGCGCAGGGCGGGTCTTGCGTTGTCATCGCTTCCCAATCGGGGCATCGATTGCCACCGCTATCAATAGAACAAAACAAAGCTCTTGCAACTACGCCGGTTGAAGAACTATTGAAACTTTCGTTTCTTCAGCCTGGCCAGGTAAAGGATTCTCTACATGCTTATCAACTTTCAAAGCGTGGTAATTCTTTGCGTGTGATGGCTGAAGCTGTTCGCTGGGGCAAACGTGGCGCAAGGGTTAATACCATTAGTCCCGGCATCATTATTACACCGCTTGCAAACGATGAGTTGAAAGGCCCGCGTGGCGAAGGTTACAGGAGAATGATAGACGTATCTGCAGCAAAACGCGCCGGTACACCTGACGAAGTTGGAACAGTCGGCGCATTGTTAATGGGCAATGATGGTGCATTTATTACCGGCAGTGATTTTCTGATGGATGGCGGAGTAACTGCCGCTTATTGGTATGGGGAACTTGCTCCATAATCAGGCGTAACAATAATGAAATATTCGGATTCTATAAAAATAACTTTCAAAATTCTCGATTGTAAAAACATAAAAATCAACAACACATGAAAGCAAAAATTCTCGGGCTGTTTCTATTAATAATGGGTGCGCAATCGTCGTTCGCACAGCAGCCGCCAACGGAAACAATTAAGACTTCCGCAAATAATACACCTGAACAACAGGAAATCATCAACCTTTCCAAACAGAAATGGGATTGGATGGCGAGCAAAAACGTAGATTCTTTAAATATGCTGTTTGATGATAAATCCATGTTCGTTCATATGGGAGGAAGCTGGGGGAAAACCCAGGAACTGGTAACCATTAAAAGTGGCGGTATCTGGTATAAGCAAGCAGAGGTTTACGCAGTTATAGTAAACATGTTTGGTAACACAGCCATCTTATTAAACGACATCGACCTGGTGGCAGAAGTAGGTGGCCGTGAAGTCACCAATCCTTTTATGGTAACTGAAGTGTATATCAAAGAACACGGCAAATGGAAAATGGGTTCATTAACTTTCTCGCACCTGATGAGGCCCGTTAAAATGAATAACAATAACCAGCAGCACTAACGTCACTTTCAAAAGTTGTAACCCGACCTAACTTCCTGTAAACGCAACGGAGACGGCAGCAGTAATGGGTTTTATTATAAACGAAACCATTTCCCTGGGCTCTATAACAGTCCAAGTATCTTTCTACGAAAGTTATTAAAACGATAACCAACTGTAAGTGAAAAATTGGTATTTACCTGGTTCATGTCTTTGATAAGAAGGTCAGTCTGCAGGTTATTCCACCAGGCATGAAAGTAAAAATAAAATGTAGGACCATTATAACCCGCATTCAGCCATGCCTGCATGTTGGTAACTGCATGCAGGCTTTTGTCAGCAGTATTGATCTCTCTTAATAAACCGGCGCCGGTTAAGATGGCGGGTGCAATAATCCACTTGCCTTTATCGATTACAAAATTGTATGTATAGCCGATGCGGCCAATAAATGAAATCCATTCCGGGTGCTGTGATAGAAGACTGTATGTTGTGGAATCTTTTACCAAATTCCTTGAAGGTTTCTTCCAATTGATCTTTTGCCAGGAAGGTGTAGCCATTACAAAAACGGAGCCTGCACTTTTAGCCTGCTTTAAAGAAAAACTTTTTGCCGCATTAAATGAAAATAGTTTTGTGTTGCTGAAAAAATAATAATCGAACCCTGCTGTGGTAAACTGTATTCCCTGGAAAATATAATACCTGCGTTTAACTTTCTCCACGGGTATCAACAGCCCGTTATATGATTCATAATAGGGACGAAAACGCATTTGCTTTCCGCCAAGATTTAATCCCAGGGAAGTATACTGCAGTTTTACATGCCTGTCGAGTTCGGTACCCGGCATAGCCCACGAATAACTCAACGATAGCCATTTATAATTCAGGTTGGTACTGATGTGCGCATTGCTGTTGGCAACAAGGCTATAATTATTTTTTCGCTCGTGGCGACTGTAGAAATTAAATCGTGTACTGTATATGTCGGGGTATATTTCTATAATATTTGTTTTTTCAAATGGCTGGATATAATTTGAATCAACAGCAGACTTTTGAGCAAATGACACGGAATAGCTAAGAATGCCCGTTAGCAAAAAGACGATATTGCTCAGAGTAAAATGCTTCATTAAAATGCCAGGGGTTAATAGTACGCGTTGCAAATAAACGAAAAGAACCAAAGCCCCGTAGTTAAGAATAATATAATACCACTTCTGTTTTTCGTTTCTGATATGATTTACTAACGGTGCCTGCTATTTGTAAATAGCTTTCGATTCATGTTAAACCTGGCTTTTTGTTTGGAAGCATTAATATAAAAAAAGCGCCCGGAATTTCGGGCGCTTTCGTTTAGGATAATCAATTGATGTCTCCGGTTAACTGTTATTGGTTTAGTTGAATTAACTTACCAGTTACAACCTTATTATCTAATATAAACCTGTAAATCAGGTTGGCATTTTTCTGGCCTGGTAAATTCATGTCAAAATTATTGACACCTGCAGCCACATGTCCATGATAAACAGTTTTTACTTTTTGTCCAACAATATTAAATATTTCCAATGTTCCATTTCCTGCATGCGCTGCATTCACCACAAACTTTACCTGGGTATTAAAAGGATTGGGATACGCCTTTACCGTTGTTTGGTCTGAAGCGATCTTGATGGATTGAGTTGGAGCTACTACGCCTATGGCAGGAGGAGCGCAGTTAGACGTTATGTCATTACAACTAACGGGAGCAGAAATACAGCCATCGGAATTTTTAACCTGGATACTGCTTACCGATCCGGAACCAAGGTTGTTAAAAATTCCTGTGTTATTGGTAAAGTCTGTTCCATCAATGCTATAGCTAAACCCACTTCCTCCGGAAGCACTGATTGTTACGCTTCCACTATTTGCACAAAGAGTAGGCTGAACCAGACATACTGTAAATGTAGGTGATGCGGGCGGGGCGTTAACCGTTATATCGCTCCCTGCACTGGAACAAGTACCGTTAGAAGCGTTCAACCCATAAGTGCCCGTTGCTACCGAGCTGAAAGTGCCATCAGAAGCTGCCGTGTATTTTACCACACCAGATTGGGTAAGAGTATAGGTGATTCCGCTTACGGGAGATGTTACAGTGACTGTCGCTGTACTTACCGTACAGGTTGGTTGAGTTACACTTGCTGAAGGTGCTGCCGGCGTTGAAGGCTGTGCATTAACAGTTACATTGCTTCCGTTACTTGAACAAGAACCGTTAGTAGCAGTTAATCCATAAGTGCCTGTTGCTACTGAGCTGAAAGTGCCGTCAGAAGCTGCTGTGTATTTTACCACACCAGATTGGGTAAGAGTATAGGTGACTCCGCTTACGGGAGATGTTACAGTGACAGTCGCTGTACTTACCGTGCAGGTTGGCTGAGTTACGGTTGCTGCCGGTGTTGCCACTGAACCTGTTGCGACGATCGTCCTGGTTCTTACGACAGGATTAGGGCAATTATTCGCATCAGTAAGATTAATGGTATATGTACCTGGAGCAAGATTTGAAAAGGTTATTGAGTCACCTGCAGCAACGGAAACAGGCGTATTATTTCCTAATGCCACTTTGTAAGGTGCTGTACCACCAAATGGTTTCACCTTGATAGAACCCAAAGTAGTACATGTAGCATTTACAGTATCGATATTGGCATCTACACCTGCAATAATATTAAGTAAAGGATTTGTTCCACATTTAGGATTAATGGTGGAAGTATTTGCCAGGAGAATAGGGCACGTGGACCCCGGAGAAGCATCCGTCCATGCTTCCCATATATTGGTCAGCTCCAAGGATTGCCCGCATTTATAACCAAGTTTTTTTGGGTATGGGAAATTAGTAGTAGTGTTTTTTGGTATGGGACCAAAACAGCCTTGTATGGGTGTTGTTGACGCAGTTGTTCCATCAGAATTAAGGATTGTTAGGGTTGCCCAGAAAGCAAAAGATGTCCTTGTTGAACCTGTTTTGTTGTTGATACCTACAGTTAAATTATGAAATACAGAGTCACCTTGCGTACAATTTTCGCATTTTACAACATCAAGCGTTGCACTTACCAGGGACAAATCTTTAGATGTGCATGAACTTGCCGACGGGAAAGTTTGCGCAAATGAATTTGATGAAATAAAAAACAGTAATGTAAAGAATAAGATTTTTAAAGGGCTGAATAAATAATCTGCCCATTTTTTGTCTTTAGAAAGGTTGGCAGGTCTCAAATTTTGAAATTGCCCGGATGTGAAAATTGATTTCATGATTAATTGTTTTACTAATTAAAAAATTGATGTGATTATTTTTCATGCAGAAGAAGAGGCGAGCACATTTGGTTTATCGAATGGATGGATGGACTCACACATAATATTTCGATTGATATTATGTATGGTAAAAGAAGTAATGTAAATGTTTAACTCTGATGCTTCTTGCAACTCAGGGGCAAACTAAGCCGGCTCTTGATAAATGATGAATGGACTGTTTAGAATCTTTTCAGAAGTAAAGATTATTCAACAGAAAAGGAATGATAATTAGCTTTCTAGCGAGACTATTGGATTTTACGATAAAAATCCTGGTGATAAAAATTCGAGTGGTAACTGGAAGAAGCGGGGTTTATAGAATTGAATTGGCTACAAAGTAGCACAAACTCTGTCACATTTCCAAGTAAAAATCGAAGTTTTTTTCAATGAAGTTTACCCCCTAATTTAAAACAATGTGCTTGTTGCTGAACAACCGTTAATTGCAATTGCACAACACACTTTTTGTTGCGGTTGCCGAAACTATTAATTTCAATTCGGCCTTGCTTATTGATTCAGGATAGAACATAGCATGTGAGATTTTATTTATTTTAAACATTGATATAACAAAAGCGCCCGGGAATTCCGGGCGCTTTAGACAGTAGATTATTTTTATCTCTTTTTGCTCTGGGATATTTAACTGCTATTGGTTCAACTGGATTAACTTTCCGGTTACAAGTTTATTATCCAAAATGAATCTGTAAATCAGGTTGGCGTTCTTCTGGCCTGGTAAATTCAGGTCGAAATTATTGACACCTGCGGGAACATATCCGTGGTAAACAGTTTTCACTTTTTGTCCCAGTACATTAAATACTTCCAATGTTCCATTTCCTGCATGACCAGCATTTACAACAAATCTTACCTGGTTATTGAATGGATTAGGATAAGCCTTTACGGTTGTTTGGTCTGATGAAATTTTCGTAGAAGGCTGTGTCATAGAGAGCGGAGTTTGCGGGCTTGAACAATCTGAAGCATCGCAGCTAACCGCTGAAGAAACGCAACCTGTGCTGGTTTGCTTAACTTTTATTCCTGTAACTGAACCGGCAGCGAGACCTGTGAAATTAGTACTTGATTGCCATGTGGTTCCGTTATCTATGCTATACGAATAATCTGTACCTAGTGGACTCTTAATAGTTACACTACCAGTTGTTGGCCCGCACAAAGACGGTTGCGTTACACAGATTGCTGGTGCAGATGGGGGTGTAGTTGACACCGTGACTGTCACATCATCTGTAGCTGTACATCCGTTACTCCCTGTAACTGTCACTGTGTATGTAGTTGTGGACGTTGGCGTCGCTGTCGGATTAGCGATATTCGTTGCACTCAGGCCGGTTGCAGGTGACCAGGAGTACGAAACGCCACCCGAAGCACCAAGGGTTGTGCTGCCGGTGGTACAGTTTAGCGTCACATCGTTGCCTGCGTTTGCAGTCGGCTTTGTATTATCAACCGTTACTTTTACGTTATCGGTAGCTGTACACCCATTAGCCCCTGTCACTGTCACGGTGTAGGTAGTAGTGGACGTAGGCGTCGCTGTGGGATTAGCAATATTGGTTGCACTCAATCCTGCGGATGGTGACCATGAATAGGAAACACCACCTGAAGCTCCGAGAGTAGTACTGGTCGTTGTACAATTTAATGTCGCGTCGCTGCCTGCGTTTGCAGTTGGCTGTGTATTATCTACTGTAACAACTACATCATCTGAAGCTGTACATCCATTACTCCCTGTAACTGTTACTGTGTAGGTAGTTGTGGACGTTGAAGTCGCTGTCGGATTAGCGATATTCGTTGCACTCAGTCCGGCAGATGGTGACCATGAATAGGAAATACCACCTGAAGCTCCAAGAGTCGTACTCTTCGTGGTACAATTTAATGTCACATCGCTGCCTGCATTTGCAGTCGGTGGTGTCGTGTTAACGGTTACCGTTACTGCATCAGTACCGGAACAACCTGTAGAAGTGCTGGTTTTTGTTACAGTATATGTGGTTGTGGAGGAAGGATTGGCTGTCGGGTTAGCGGCAGTTGCATCACTTAACCCCGCTGTTGGAGACCATGAATAGGTAAATCCACTCACCGCTGTTTCGCCAATTTGAGCGCCATTTGGATTGGTGCTGCAGGTCTTTGTAAAATCATTGCCTGCATTGGCTGTTACAGCAGCGGCAGAATTAATAGTTCTTGTATGTGAATTGTTAGTGCAATGAGTTGGAAGGGTTGCGTCAGTTATAGAAATTGTATAAGGAGTGGTTGAGGCCGGAAGATTGCTGAAGGTTGCTGTCCCGCCAGCAGAAACTGTTTTAGTGACACTATTCACCGTAACACTATAAGGAGCTGTGCCGCCATAGGGGCTTACAGAAATTGTTCCTCCCGAAGTACAGGTTGCATTAGTAGTATCAATGTCTGCATTTAAACCAGCCACTACCGTTATTGAAGGCAAAGTTCCGCACTTAGGATTAATAGTAGCAGAATTTAAAGGACATACAGATCCTGGTGATGCATCAGTCCAGGCTAAGTACAAATTGATAATCTTAAGGGATTGACCGCATGTATATCTTACCGTGTCGAAATCGATACCCGTTATATTATTTTTTGGAATCGGGCCGGCACATCTGGTTATTGAACGAGTATGTATAGTGCCATCAGGGTCCGTTAATACAAGAGTGCCCCAAAATGCAAAAGATGTTCTTGTTGAGCCTGTCTTGTTATTAATATAGCCGATTAAATGTCTATTAGTGATTTGAGTGCCAGGTGTACATGAGCCACATATATCACCATTATTCAATTCGGCGCTAACCAATATCAAATCTTTTGATGTGCAGGAACTTGCCGGCGGGAAAGTTTGCGCGAATGAATTAGATGAAATAAAAAGCAGCAACACAAAGAGCAAACTTTTTAAAGGGAGGAATAAATAATCTGCCCATTTTGAACGTTCAGAAATGCTGACAGATCTCAATTTTTGAAATTGTCGGAAAGTGAAAATTGATTTCATGATTAATTGTTTTAATGATAAAAAAATTCTTTTGAATTTTTCATAACGAATGCATGGATGAATGCAGTTAAAAGATTAATCGAAAGGATACCCGGACGGTATTATTAATAATTCGGTGGTAATATTTCAGAAGTAATAGAATGCGTTATAGTTTGTCTCGCAACAAAATAAGGCATTGGTTCTGCAGTATGGATAAAGGACCTGATGTACCAGGAGTACTAGTGTGTGTAGAAAATAATTTAAGGATTGAAATGAAAACAGGTGTGCAGGAAATAGCGAAAGGATTTTTACAAAGGATAATCGTCTTTAAAGTAAATAATTCAATATCTATAACAACCTAACGTTATAACGATCTGATCAGAAGTAATCTGGAGTATTCGCAGAATAGTCTGGACTTTAAATATAACCGTTAGTGTGTTAATGATAGATTGTTGGAGTGAGGAGTAGGTTTTGATAAGAATTGAGTCGGGTGTAAATAGAATTAATTTTTTTCATATTTGCAAGTGTTGGAAAAAATATTTTTAATTACGGATAAAAAAAGGAGCAATCGTTGAATTTATAATCGCCAAATATCCCGGACCCCGGGCTGTGCGGTTGAGCATTAATTAATTTAGACCGTTAGTTCTAATTGAGTAGTTAGCAAGACGGATCATTTAAAATTCCTCGCCTGCGGAAAAATTTTCTCCTCTTCACCAGGCCCTGCCTGCGATCTTTTATTTTGTAAATATGCGGGAATAGATTTTTCATCTGCACGGGACAGGGTAAGCACCGGTAAATCTTCTTTGTGGGCTTCGGTAAGATGGCGCAACAATTTTGAAATATTATAGCAACGTTTCACAATCACATGAATCACTTCTCCTTCTATTTGTAATTTGCCTTCCGCCATTATCAGCCGCGATAGTAAAATTTCTTTCCGGAACGTTTCAAACAGGCTTTCAAAAATAACGAGGTTGGCTACTCCTGTTTCATCTTCAATGGTCATAAAGCAAATACCACCTGCAGTACCGGGCCTTTGCCTTACCAAAACAAGCCCCGCAACTTTTACAAAAGCCCCGTCTTTTAACTTCGGTAACTGGCTGGCCGATATTATATGAAGCTGCTCCAGCTTTTCTCTTATGAAACTTACAGGATGCGCCTTTAACGATAAGGAGGTGGCAGCATAATCATGCACAACATGCTCAGAAGTTGACATAACGGGGATGGTTATACGCTCATATTTAGCATCTGCTGACTGCTGCCCCGAGAACATTTCTACGGGCCGGTCTTTTGTAGATACTTCCCATAACGATTCACGGCGGTCAAGCCCCACAGACCTGAATGCATCTGCATCTGCTAATTTCTGCAATGCAGCTTCAGGCAATAATATATTCCGCAATTCATTAATAGTGCTGTAAGGTTTTTTCCTGTTATTTATAAGCAGTTCCATATCCTCCTGCCTCAACCCTTTTACCTGCCTGAATCCAAGACGAAGGGCACAATACTTACCTGATTTTTCTTCCAGCGTATTATCCCACATGGAATAATTAATATCAACAGGCTTTACTTCCACGCCGTGTTTTCTTGCATCTATAATAATCTGTGCAGGCTGGTAAAATCCCATAGGCATACTATTGAGCAAAGCGCAGGCAAATACATCGGGGTAGTAGCATTTTATCCAGGAAGAAACATATACCAGCAGTGCGAAGCTTGCTGCATGGCTCTCCGGAAAACCATAACTGCCAAAGCCTTCCAGTTGTTTAAATACCCGCAGTGCATATTCCTGCGAATATCCATTTTTAATCATGCCGTTAGTTAGCTTTTCTCTAAACTTAGAAACGAGTCCATTTGCTTTAAATGTTGCCATGCTGCGGCGCAGTTCATCTGCTTCGGTGGGGGTAAATCCTGCTGCTACTATCGCTATCTTCATCGCCTGCTCCTGGAACAAGGGAACACCCAACGTTCTGCCTAAAATATCTTCCAGTTCTTTGGAAGGATATTCAACAGGTTCTTCTTTATTGCGGCGGCGTAAATAAGGATGCACCATATCTCCCTGTATAGGCCCGGGCCTTACAATAGCTACTTCAATAACGAGATCATAAAAACATATTGGCTTTAGCCGGGGCAACATGCTTTGCTGGGCACGGCTTTCAATTTGAAAAACACCGATGGTATCTGCGTGGCAAATCATTTCATATACTTTCGGGTCATCCTGGAGAATGTTGGCTAGTGTAAGGTCAAGACCGTAATGTTCTTTTGCTTTATCAAAAGCTTTGCGGATGCAGGTAAGCATGCCAAGGGCCAGCACATCTATTTTCATAAAACCTAATGCATCAATATCGTCTTTGTTCCATTCAATACAGGTCCTGTCTTCCATACGGGCATTCATAATGGGAACGAGGTCAGATAACTTACCACGGGTAATAACAAAGCCTCCTGTATGTTGGCCCAACTGGCGCGGAAAGCCCATGAACTCTTTTGTAAGTTGTAATACCTTGCGAAGATGCTGATCAGCAGGGTTAAGCCCTTGTTCCGTTAGCCGGTTTCCTTCAAACCATTCATCTGTAAATTCCCAGATGGAACCTGATAAGCGATTGATGGTATCAACAGACAATCCCATTGCTTTACCTACATCTCTTATCGCACCTTTTTGATGTTGCTGTGTAACAGTAGCAATGATAGCGGCACGCTCACGCCCATATTTTTGATAGATGTATTGAATTACTTCTTCACGCCGCTCGTGTTCAAAATCTACATCAATATCAGGTGGCTCATTGCGTGCCGAAGAAATAAACCGCTCAAATAAAAGATCGAATTTTGCAGGGTCAACAGAAGTAATACCCAGGCAATAACAAACCGTTGAATTAGCAGCGGATCCGCGTCCCTGGCAAAGAATTTTTTGCTGCCTTGCATACCGTACAATATCATATACGGTAAGAAAATAAGCAGCATAATTCATTTGCTCAATAAAATGTAACTCATGTTTTATTGCAGCAATCGTTTTTGCAGGAACCAGTTCTCCATACCGTTCTTTTGCTCCCTGCCACGCAAGGAACGTAAGCTCTTCCTGGGGTGTACGTCCTTCAGTAGTGATCTCTTCGGGATATTCATATTTTAATTCATCTAATGAAAACTTACAGGCCGATGCAATTTCCTGTGTATGTTCTATCGCCTCCGGGTATTGACGGAATAGCCGGAGCATTTCTTCCGGGGGCTTCAAATATTTTTCAGCATTCTGGTGCAAACGGAAGCCTGCATTATAGATAGTACATTTTTCACGAACACAGGTAACAATATCCTGCAATTGCCTGCGGGCCGGATGATGGTAATGCACATCATTTGTTGCAACGAGAGGAATATGTATTTGAGATGAAAGCTGTGCAAGGCGGTATAAATATTTGCTGTCATCGCCCTGGTAGCGGCGGGAAGCACCGAGATAAAGATCACTGCCAAAAGCATTGCGATATTCCTGCAATGCAATGGCAAAGGATGCATCAAATTCAAATCGTTCATTTAATCCGCCCGGAGGCAGTACAATAAATTTTATATCCCCGGCATATTGATATACATCTGCTTTATATAAATGGCATTCTCCTTTTTCTGCACGCCGGTTACCCATTGTAAGCAGGTTACACATTTGCGAATATGCTTTTGCGTTAGCAGGGTAGGCGAGAAGGCTTATGCCATCCAACAGGTCGAGCCGGCAGCCAATAATAATGCGGATGCCTGATTTTCTTGCAGCAGCATGAGCACGAACCACGCCCGCAAAACTATTGCGGTCTGTTATAGCGATTTCAGTATATCCTAAGGCAGCAGCCTGTTCTGCAAACTCTTCAGGATGAGAGGCGCCACGCAGAAAACTAAAATTAGTTGTTACCTGTAATTCTGTATAACTCATTACCAAAATTGTTAAGCAAAAAATCCATGAATAAACCATTGATAAGAAGCCTCCGCATCATAATGCCCCGACCTGAAGAGCCAATACCGGCGGCCTTCTTCATCTTCCACACTATAATAATCCCTGTGCTGGCCTTGTTGCAGCCACCATTCCTGTTCTATGCGTTCGGGGCCATCTGCTCTTATCACTTTATGCAGCTTTCCTTTGTAACGAAAAAGCATAGGCGGGTAATCAGGAACAGGAGCAGTTACTTCTATCATTTCCGGTTTGTATAAAATTTGTAAGGGCCTTGGCTTATTTACCTGCCAGTTGGTTTGCAATTTCTCATCCAGGTCAAGCGCTTTTTTAAAGGAACGCTCAGGCCAGTAATGTTCATCAGGCATAAAGCGGTAGATGCAATCATTACCGAGCTTTCCACCAATGCGGTCGAGTAATTCAGACAAAGCCATATCATCCAATTTTTCTTTGCCATTCCATAGGGTTTCCTGCACGGTTGAAAGCGCCTCAACTTTTAAAGCATTCAGTGTAAAGAGTTCTATGCCGGCAGCGGGTTCAATAGTTTCAATTTTAATTTCAAATAATTTAAACAGATGCTTACTGTTACAGGAAGGGCGGTTAGTTCCAATGCTAATGCTTTCAATTTTACCATCTACGCGATAGCCTTTGAACACGGCCATACGCAGGCCTTTTTGCTCTTGCTGTAACCGGTGGCATAAAGTGTTCAGCAATTGTTGTAATGCCATTTCAATTCCTGTTGCTGTTCCTATGGCTTCAAGGCAGGGCAATCTTTCCTGGTAGGGTTCTATAGGTTGCACTGGTATTATACCTTCTTCTTCATAACCTAACGCCTGGCCTAAACGCAGGAGCAGGTTTGTGCCGAAGCGTCTTCTTAATGCACTCTTTGGCATATTCATAAAATCCTTAACATGCCTCAGTCCCAGTTTTTCCAGCAGCTCTGTTGTTGCAGCTTCCACCCGAAGTGCTGCAGGTGGTAATAATTGCAGTGCTCCCTGATGTGTATTGCTTTCAATAATAAGCTCGTGTCCATAGCGGGTAACAGCCCATGCCGCCCCGATTGTATCAGCAATAGCAGCCCTTATATGATACCCGAAATTTTTAATTCGTTTAATGATGTCCGTTAGGTATTGTCTTTCGCTGCCCCACAAATGTGTGCAGCCGGTTACATCAAGTATTAACCCATCAGGAGGATCAATAGCCACAACGGGTGTATAGCGGATGCACCATTCAGCAATGCCTTTTAATAATTTTCCCGGCAGTTCCGGCTGATCATCCAACACTTCCAGGGATAAAATAATAGCTCTTGCATCTGCTACCACCATGCCTTTATAAATGCCCTGCGTTTGTGCGGGTACGTTAGCTGCTGTTACCACCATGCGTCCATGATCGGGCGCAGCTAACACAAAAGGTATTTCCTTTAATCGTGACTGGCGACGGATGAACCAATCCGTTGTAAGATGAGGGAACCATATCGTTGCAAAACGCTTCTGCACTTTATCCTGTTTTCTTCTGCTGCTCCAGCGGAATTGCTGTAATTACCGGGATATACCGGAAGTTGCCTCCAAAAAATTCTATCTGCCATTTGCCGGGCTTTCCATTTCGTACTTTTAATAACTCTACGTTCCAGCGCGGAAATCCAATACCCGGCATATCCGTTAACCCGCTTAAAGAAGAAGTAATCTTCCAACGCGTGATGCATGCGGTTGTATTTAAATTACGTGGATTGCGGCGAAATACAAAACCCGTGACATGGCTTTGTTCCACAGCCAGCTGCAGGCGTCTTGAAGCAGTAAAACTTAATTCCTGCATCTCCCCGATAACGGCAGCTACACCACTGCATTTTAGGGCTTCTTCCATTGACCAGAGAATTTCTTTTTCTTTTTTTAATTGAATAAAAATGATTTTATCAGGAGCAATACCAAATGATTGTAACGCAGGTGGGAAAACACTTTTGGAACTACTGATCCAGATGGATACGCCGGCATTATGCATAAGAGGAGCCAGTATACCGCTAATAAATCCAACGGTTGTAGCCAGGTCTTCTGCTTCTGAAAAAATAAATTCATGTATGGCGCCCAAAGGAAATGAAGCATTGGGAAAAGCATTTTTTATAGGCCCGAGATTAGCATCTACAGCCGTATTCTTCAAGGCAGTTTTAAAGCCTTGTAGGGGAAGAATATCCTTTCGCAATTGAGTGATAATATCTGCTTTTGTTGCTGCCATTTAAATAAATACTATTAAGACTTGCTTTTAATCTTCACACAAAAATACTAAATAATTTAGCATTTATCCCTTTCGACTTTTCCTTTATTCAATTAAAGGGATGTTCAAATCATTTTATCTTATTAACCGAATTTTTATCTTTTTTTCAATATTCTGTAGCTAATAGACAAACTGCATGTGTATGTAGGCGATGAAGATAATTTTTACCTGAACCTTGCAGTGCACGACTTCCAGGATTTTTTGAAGCATACCGAGAACCCGCATTACGAAGGCACATTGAATACGGCGCTCGATGAAGGGCCACGGCTGGCAGCCCGTACCCACTAGCAAACTGCTGCAAATGATGGCGGACCATATTACGGAACATGCACCGAAGGGGGTGGATACTGGGGCGTGGAAGTATTGATGAACAAGATCAAAGTGCTTACAAGACCTAACAGGTTTTCAAAACCTGTTAGGTCTTACACCACCTGCGCCAGAACTGGTAAGCACATGTTGGGACAAATATGTTAAAATAAAGATTTAGTTCCCACTAAAACCCTATCTTAATTGTTTGAGGAATTCTATCTAATCCAATAATTAAAAAGATTATCAATGCAGTCGGAAGAACATATACTACTTCAGGCGACCAAATGCCAAGAAACGTATTTATATAAGCATCTCCCTTAAGAGCAGGATCGTAGATAACCTGCACAGTATCTCCGGCATAATAAGCATCTCTCAGGTATTTATTTCCATAAAATTCATACGTATTATTATTAACCTTAAAATCAACAAGTGGGAGCTGATCATATTTAATTCGACCCTGGGAGTAATATTTTTGCTGGTCAAAATATTTTATGATTCCGGTGGTTTTCTTATAGACGATTGTATGATACAGCTTGGGTATAACTGAATAGCCTAAAAGTAAAGCCATAAGCAACCAATATATTATGTATTTATTGAAGGTTAATTCTTTTGTTTGATTATTAAAGCCCATGATAGCGAAACGTAATTCTTTATATAAATAGTCTATCAGCATGTAAAATATGAAATGTTTTAAATTTTCAAAACCCAGACTGGCGCAAATCTCCAGACCTGTGACTGTTCGTTACTAAATCTTTATTGAAGGATAAATTCGCAATTTAAAGAAAGGGCCGTCACGGTAGTTCATTGTTTAGTTTTAGATTAAAGATTGGCATAAGATTCATTTTGTATGAAATATGTTGTAATAAGAGATGCTAAGTAACGTCAGTGCACAGGTCAGGAGATTTGCGCCAGAACAGGAGTCGATTTTGTTTCTTCGATTTTGGCAATAATCCCGCATTCAATAGCCATTGTATCGTGCATTATTGCTAAAATGTAGGACTCAATAGCCATTGTATCGTGTATTATTGCTAAAATGTAGGACTCAATAGCCATTGTATCGTGTATTATTGCTAAAATGTAGGACTCAATAGCCATTGTATCGTGTATTATTGCTAAAATGTAGGACTCAATAGCCATTGTATCGTGTATTATTGCTAAAATGTAGGACTCAATAGCCATTGTATCGTGTATTATTGCTAAAATGTAGGACTCAATAGCCATTGTATCGTGTATTATTGCTAAAATGTAGGACTCAAAGGACGTTGTTCCCTTGTATGTGTGCCAATAAATCAATGAGCAAAATATTGCAAAGCAATTGCTTATATTCGCGAAGGGGAGCAAGTCTAAGGCCAGGCGGAGACTACAGCAAGGGAATAATAATATAAAATATAAACAAAATTTAAAATTCAAAATCATGAAAAATTTAGGATGTATAGTAGCTTTTTTTTTCGCTGGAAGTGCATTAGTTGTTAATGCTCAAACTCCTGATGCCCTAAAGTCTGCCACTGCTCAAAAATCTCATCAAAAAGGCAATCCCGCTGACACGGAAGTATGGGGACCCCTGCCGGAAGTAGTTACACCCGGAAAAGATTTCAGAGATCCTCCATCTGATGCTATCATTCTATTTGATGGAAAGAATCTGGATCAATGGGTATCTTCAAAAGATGGCTCTGCGGCAAAATGGATTGTTTCTGATGGGGTTTTTACAGTTAACAAGGTTGCTGGTGATATCCAGACAAAGAGAAGTTTTACTAACTATCAACTTCATATAGAGTTTCTTATACCCTCAAATATTACCGGCTCGGGACAGGGACGGGGCAATAGTGGAGTATTTCTGGCTGCAACAAATGGAAAAGCCGGGGGATATGAGATCCAGGTACTTGATGGGTACAATAATGAAAATAAAACTTATGTCAACGGAATGGTAGGCAGTGCCTATAAAGAATCCATCCCGTTAGTAAACCCGGCACGCAAAGCTGGCGAATGGAATGTTTATGATATAGTTTGGAAAGCGCCAACGTTTAATATAGATTCTACAGTGAAGACCCGTGCTAAGGTGACTGTTTTTTTTAACGGGGTGCTGGTCCAAAATGATTATGAATTATTAGGGGAGACTGCCTATCTTGGCAAGCATGAGTATGTATATCATGGACCTGAACCGATCAAATTGCAAGATCATGGTGATCCTGTAAGCTATCGTAATATTTGGGTGCGGGAATTGAAATAATATAATGTATCACCTTTAGTTGATTGAATTAAGAATGGGAGATACTCTATATTGACACGGTGACCTTACTGTCTCAGCGGGGTTTCCCACTAACAAATCCTTTAAAATAAAGCAGTTTCCGTGAAACCCGCTGCCGGGAGAATTTGCACACGTTCGAAGCCTAAGCTTCCTATCATTCGAAGTTCGTTTATGCGTCGGGGTTACACGGGAGGTCATAGAGGTTTAAGACTCTCTGCTGTGTAGCCACGCCGGGACAATAAAATTTGGAGTAAGGGAAGACTATTGTTTCGAGTACCGAAGCGCAACACACCGCGATTTAAAAACCGTTGAACTACCGAATTATTGTTTCAAAAGTTAATTGGTATTATATTAGCCAATCAGATGCTCACTATGATATTAAAGAACTATTTATTTTAAATTTAAATTACATTTATTAAGACATCGTTCTGTGGATGCCGACCTATATGGAATTCCTATTAAACTGATACTTATGTTGCCGAAAAATATACCTCTTAAACTCGCAGTAGCTTTATGCCTTATGAGTGCAGCCATCCCATTATCCTGTAAGAAGAACGGCTCTAACAAAACAATCCCGGGTTCTTCACACAATGTTTATATCGCGGGCTATACGATCAGTCAAACGGGTAGCTATACAGCAACATATTGGAAGAATGATTCACCGGTAAATCTCCCAAATAGTCAGGGATCGGGAGCATACCCCCAAGCTAATGCTATATTCACTAATGGAAGTGATATATATGTGGCTGGCTCTAATAGGGGTAACGGTCTGTTTTGGAAAAACCAGGCACTTCAACCCATACTAAATGCAGTAAATCTCAATCCTAAATCAATATTTATAACTGGCGGCGATGTGTACGTAGCGGGGGATAGTGTACATGACTATCCAAGCAATCTTAACAGTTATGGCACCTTTTGGAAAAATAATGTTCCCGTTTATTTGCCCACTTGCAATCTTTCAACAGGCATCACTGTATCGGGAAATGATGTTTATATATCCGGATCAGGTGCTGGTAAAGCTGCCTACTGGAAAAATGGCAATCCCGTTTATTTAACCGCTTTAGGAGCTAATACTGGCTATGCTTTCGGAATTGCCGTTTCGGGGCAAGATGTATATGTTACCGGGGATACAGCCACTTCTTACACCGGTTTGGAGAGTGTTTACTGGAAAAACGGGATCGCAATGCATTTAGAAAATGGAATTCATGCCTCCGGAATAGCTATTGCCGAAAACGGCGATGTATATGTTAGCGGACAAAGCACCGTAAATTTTAATTCAAGAGCAACATATTGGAAAAATGGTAAATCGATCATTTTATCAAATGCACCTTCTGATGCAAAGGCTATTGCATTATCAGGAGAGGATGTGTATGTAGTTGGAGACACAGTTGCGCCATTTCAGATACCAACTGCGGTTTATTGGAAGAATGGAGTAATGAAAGCCTTAACCCAAGGCACCGTTTCTTCAAGCGCTACTTCCATTTTTATTGAAAACTGACCTTACTGTCTCAGCGGGGTTTCCCACTAACAAGTCTTTTAAAATAAAGCAGTTTCCCCGAACGCCATGGAAGGGATGCAACAGCCGTAGTTTATTTTTTTATTTTCCTTCTTGCATACACATAATCAATAAGGAGTACAACAATTAAAATAACAAGTCCAAAAAATTCCCGTGTTTCTTCTACCCAGGGCGTTTCAGCTTTCATGGTATTTGCAATATCCTGGGCATGGTGTTTCGTGATCCAATCTATTAAACCATTTGTGTCAAACACTTTATATAATGCATATACTGCATAAACTGCAACACCTGTTAAATAGGCACCGGGAAAAAATTTATTCCTATATGCAAGCCAGCACAACGCCGCAGTATACAAATATATTGGCATCCATACGTAAGGATCCGGATCATTGTATTGAAGCGCAGCAAACACTATAAACACAACGCAAAAGAAGATGTTGAAGATTTTCATGATGCAAATAATTAGCGGTGCATAAATATCAGGATTTTCCAACTAATATAAAAGCGCTGCTGAAAAACGCAGCGTAATTATTGTCTCAGCGGGCAATGTCATTAAGTTAGCACAAACCAGGAAGTTTCTATTCGAGGTCTGGATCTCCTTTCATTGGAAGTTCGTCTATGCATCGCCGCACTAGTCCAGGCATATATCAAATTTCCCAGGTGTAAGTTTGGAAGCGTTCTTCCCGGTCACCCTAAAGACAACGGCAAGGAAAACGGCATTTTGAATAAAAATATCATAAATTGACTTCGATTTAAATAAAACGGTTAACGGATTCTGCGATTTTTATTAAATCAACAGTTTTTCAAATGAATTTTTTGATGTCCTCTTAAATTTAAACAAGAAAATATGAATACCTGCAAAATTTACCCACACAGATTTCTGATTCTCTTCTCAACTTTAATTCTTTTTTCTCTGAATCTCAGCTCACAGGTAAAAAGTCCATTATTAAGCGGAAAGGAGAAGGATGCCCTTTTCAGGAATCAGACTCAGATGCTTGAAACATCGCCTTATAAGAATGATAAATGGCAATTTATAGGGCCGACAAATATAAGTGGCCGATGTACCGACGTAGAAGCAGTTTCACCGCGGGGAAAAAATTATACCATTTGGGTCGGTTCCGCTGTTGGTGGATTATGGAAATCGACTAATGAAGGAACTACATTCCAACCTGTTTTTGAAGGGATGCCAACGGCTTCAATAGGAGACATTGCTATAGATCCCGTAAACCCGGATGTGGTCTGGGCAGGCACAGGCGAAGCAAATATTCTCAGAAGCTCTAATGCGGGTTGCGGTGTGTTTAAGACAACTGACGGAGGAAAGAGCTGGAGTTTAATGGGCCTTGAAAATACTTTTACTATCGGACGCATAAGAATAAATCCGCAAAACACTAATATTGTTTATGTTGCAGCAACCGGACATGAATGGACACCAAATGAGGACCGTGGATTATTTAAGACCACCGATGGAGGTAAATCCTGGACAAAAATTCTCTATATCAATTCAAATACGGGCGTTTATGATCTCGTACTGGACCCTAAAGATCCGGATGTTATTTATTGTACCACATGGGAACGCATGCGTCAAAAATGGAGTGACCCGAGGACCTATGAAACCACCACGAACGATGGCATTTGGAAATCAACGGACGGCGGGAAAACATGGAAAAAAATAAATGAGGGTTTACCCGATGCCAATAAAAGGGGTCGCATAGGTATAGATATTGCTCAATCGAATCCTAAAGTACTATATGCTTATGTTGATAACTATGAGGTTGCCGTAAAAGCCAACCCCGGGGAATTAGATGCATACGGGCGGGAGAAATCAACAGGTATTATTAAGGGAGCCACAGTTTACAGGACAGATGATGCCGGAACCACATGGAAACAGGTCAGCGGTTTAACCCCTGATCAAAAGAAATTTATGCAGAAACATTCAGGAACTTATGGATGGGTTTTCGGACAAATAAGAGTGGACCCCCAGGATGAAAATACGGTATATACAATGGGTTTGAGCCTAAACCAGTCAACAGATGGAGGGAAGACCTTTAAGTCGCTGGAGGGGCCTCATTCAGATCACCATGGGCTATGGATTGATCCTGCCAATTCTAATTATCTTTTAGATGTAGATGATGGCGGGCTTGCCATGTCGTACGATAAAGGCATTACCTGGAAATTACCAATTGATGTTTTACCCCTTGGACAGTTCTTTAACCTGGCGTACGACATGAGTGTTCCCTTCAGGGTGTTTGGCTCCGTGCAGGACTATGGAAGCTATTATGGAACGGTGGATCTTGGAAAAGGGAGAGACAAAATATCCCCTGTTGAATTCAAGAGTACGCTCGGAGGTGAAGGCAGTTCTCATGCAGTCAATCCGGTAGATAATAATACTATTTACGCAAGTGGGTTTTACGGGAAGCTTAGACGTGCTACAATCAGCACCTTCCCGCAAAATATTAAAGACCTGTTGCCAAAAATGATGCCCGGAGAAGCGCCTCTTCGTGGTCAGTGGGTTGCCCCAACACTCATTTCTCCTCATAATCCTGATATTATTTATCATGGAATGCAATATGTTATGAAGTCTATAGACCGGGGAGATACCTGGGAATTTATTAGTCCTGATCTTTCATACAACAATCCTAAGAAAAGAGGAGACATCAGCTATCAAACGATTTCTGCACTCGATGAATCACCTTTGCGTTCGGGTTTGCTTTACGCCGGAACTGATGACGGAAGAATCTGGAGGACAAAAGATGGCGGGAAAACCTGGGGTGAAATAAGGAACGGTCCTGTACCTGTAAAGTTTGTTTCAAGGATCGTTGCATCAAAGTATGACATCGGAACCGTCTACATGACCCAAACAGGAAAAAGAGATGATGACTTTCAGGTATATATATGGAAATCGACAGATTTTGGTGATACATGGCAGGATATCTCCGGCAATATCCCGATTGGAGGAGTAAACGTTATAAGAGAAGACCCGGCAAATAAGGACATATTATATGCAGGAACTGATGGAGGTGTTTTTGTTACAAAAGATGGCGGAAAAAAGTGGGAAGTACTTGGAAATCTTCCATTTTCATATGTTCTCGACCTTGCCATTCATCCCCGGGATAACATGATCATTATTTCAACGCATGGACGGGGTATCTGGGTGATGGATGCGAACCCGGTAAATGAAAAAGATAAAATCAAAAAGCCCGATGATGATGATGCCGATGTTCAATAATTGAAAAATGTAGAGGAATATGCTTTTGTGCATATGACAAATTAATTCCCCTGTTATGCATTCCGGTTTTCATTATCCGCAGGAAAGTCCCAGACTGGCGCAGGTCTACAGATCTGTGACTATTCGTTACTAATCTTTATTGAAGGATAAATTCGCAATTTAAAGAAAGGGTAGTCACGGTAGTTCATTGTTTAGTTTTACATTGAAGATTGTAATAAGAGCTATTTTGTATGAAATATGTTATAATAGGAGATGCTAAGTAACGCTTGTGCACGGGTCTGAAGACCTGCGCCAGAACTGAGTAATTAAGCGCAGCAATACCTGCAATAAATAATAAATGATACAAAATGAATTATCTCAAATTTAATACTGCCCGTTTTATCATCATCTTAATTTCCCTCTCCGTTTTCTCGTCTGTTTCGGTGGCTCAGAAAAAAAATACATTTGGAAATAAGCAAGTAGGCCCGCAACCCGATGGTAGTATCCTCGTTCCTTCCAATCAACTCATTCGTCCTGCAGGCTTGCAGGTTAATATACATGGCAGGCCTGTTGATCTGGCGCTTTCGCCGGATGGCAAATTATTGTTTGTAAAAAACATGTCTTCCCTCGATCTCGTAAGAGTAGACGACAAAACCATTCTGCAATCGTTACCCTATAAACATAGCGGCGCTTCCTTTACAGGCATTTGTCTTTCAACTAACGGTCGCCGCGTATTCGTAACAAATGCAACGAATCGAATAGACATTGCCACCGTGGATGATAACAATAGTATGCATTGGAGCGATTCCATCATGCTGCCCAAACCTGCCATTGGCGGGTATCCTGTTCCCGGCGGAATTGCTTTTGATGAAACAGCAAACAAAATTTATGTCACGCTTTCAAGAAGCAATTCGCTGGCAGTTGTTACTGCAAATGACCCGAAAGAAATTATTCAAATACCTGTAGGCATAGCTCCTTACGGTGTAATACTGGTAACTCCGCATAAAGCCTACGTAAGCAACTGGGGCGGCCGCCGGCCTCACAAAGCTGAATCTACTTATAATACTTCCGGCTCGCAGGTGTTGGTAGATCCAAAAACAGGAATCGCAAATGACGGTACCATTTCCGTTATTGACCTGGACAGGAACACAGAAGAAAAATCTATTGAAGTAGGTTTGCATCCGGCCGGAATGGTACTGAGTCCTTCTCATGATAAATTGTATGTTGCCTGTGCAAACAGTGACCTCATTTCGGTAATCGATACAAAAAGTGACCTTATTATTGATACGATATCCGTGCATTTTCAAAAGGACATTCCTTTTGGCAGTGCGCCAAATGCTTTAACTATTTCGCCCGACGGGAAATATCTTTTTGTAGCTAACGGAACTGAAAATGCATTGTGTGTTATACAAACCGGAAGCCCGGCACGCATTCTCGGGTTGATACCAACTGCCTGGTACCCGGGGTCTGTATTGATGGATAGCACCGGCAGCACGCTATATGTTGCCAACGTAAAAGGGATCGGGTCGAGGAACCAAAAAACAAACAGCAGCGGTTTCAATTCACATGACCATGAAGGAACGATCTCTATCATTCCTGTACCGGGTAAGAAAGCGCTTGCTGACATGACGCAAATCGTACATCGGAATAATTCTTATGTTCAGATGTTAGCCAAAACGAAACTTCGTACTAACGGTGCCAGGGTGAAAGTGCCTGTGCCGGTAAGCCCCAATCAAACTTCGGTATTTAAACATGTTGTTTATATCATAAAGGAAAACCGCACTTACGACCAGGTATTGGGTGATATGCCTCGGGCTAACGGAGATAGTTCTTTGGTAGAATTCGGCAAGCATATTTCGCCCAATCATCATAGCCTGGCAGCTTCGTTTGTATTGATGGACAATTTTAATTGCAGTGGTGTTTTAAGCGCCGACGGGCACCAATGGACGGATGAAGCGTACGTGACGGATTACCTCGAAAAATCTTTTGGTGATTTTACACGCAGTTATCCTTATGATGGCGATGATGCTTTGGCTTACGCAAGCTCTGGTTTTATCTGGGATAATGTGCTGGCACATGGTTTGACCTTCCGCGATTATGGCGAATTTGTAAAGACCATCATCGAACCTGAGGGCGCTACATTTCCTGCTATTTATAAAGACCTGCAAAGCGGGCAAAATAAAATCAGGATCCATGCTAAAGCAAATCTTGAACAACTGGATCCGTATATCTGCCCTGACTACGCAGGATTTACTACTACGGTACCCGACGCTTCGCGGGTAAAGGCATTTCTTAAAGAATTGAAAGGGTATGAAAAGAATAATGATCTCCCGAATTTTATCATCATGGAATTACCCAACGACCATACCTCAGGAACAAGGCCGGGTTGGCCCACACCCCAGGCAGCTGTGGCTGATAACGACCTTGCCCTTGGCCGGATTGTAGATGCCATTTCGCATAGCAAGTTCTGGAAAGAGACCTGCATTTTTGTAACCGAAGACGATCCGCAGGCGGGCCTTGATCACGTAGATGGCCACCGGACGGTAGACTTTGTTATCAGTCCGTACACAAAGCGCAGGAAAGTTCTTTCAACGTACTACTCACAAATAAATATGGTGCGGACGATGGAGAATATCCTTGGCCTTCCGCCAATGAATCAACTCGATCTTACGGCGGAACCCATGCTGGATTGTTTTACCAGCCAACCGGATTTTACTCCCTATAATTTTGTAAAGAATAATATTCCGCTTGACCGACTGAATCCTTCATTAGATAATTTATTGGGCGCTCAATTGTATTGGGCCAAAAAATCGCTGGAGCAGGACCTTGATGATGCAGACCGGATAGACGATGATGTTTTTAATCGTATCATCTGGCATGCGGTAAAAGGATATGATAGGCCGTACCCGGTAATTAAAGGCCGAGAGGAGAAATGATGATTTTTATGTAATCCTTGTTGCTTAGGTCCTAAGTACATTTTATGTAATATATTTTTAGAGGTACCAGAAATATTTATCACGGCAAGCGCAACTAACGGTCACAAGCACACTAAGGATTGCAGCAGTTGAAATCTAAGCAAAATAATGCTGGTTAGTAATTTTTTCATTATCGATAAAAAAAAGAGTTTTCAATCTTGTGCCAGCTTCATTCGTGTATTGAATTTGAAGTATAGAATTTTTTAAACTTATTGGAATAATTGGTTGAGCGTCGGCATCAACGCCAGAAACGGAATGATAGCTTTGAATAATATTTACATCGAGCGTAATAGATTCGTTAGGGGCTAAACTAGTCAATGGTTTTAATTTTGCGCAATAGGTAAATACCTCTGGGTTTAGTATTTGAAGATTATATGCAAAATACTTTGAGTTGTTTTTTAAAGTCAAACCGAAAAAGCCTTTAATTTCCCAAATATTTATCATATCCTTTGCGTCAAAGTAATTTTCACCTTCTGGAAGATGCATTGCTCCAGGTCTAACATAACTGCCTGTGCTATGCCTACTACGTTTAATATAATGCAAGGCCGCAACTACTTTAGCTCCTTTAAAATAGTAAAGGAATAGATCAAAAAAATTATTCTTGATAAATATTGGTATTACCATTCCACAAGTTACAAAAAACATCGAGGTAGCTTTTGAGTTTGGTTCCTGCTAACCTTAGCAAGCTTCAAATTGAAAGATAGTGCTGTCCGTATGTGCTTTTGAAAAGAAAAATGAAAATCATCCTGTAAACCTATTGCAGGATTTATCTTTTAACCTGTAAACTTTTTTTAGGACGAGTCATCCTTATTTAGTTAATCGAAATTATTTCTTATCTGTATGTTGAAACGATACTGATGCATCTTGACTATTTTTTTTAAATAATAATTGTACATCGGTCACCTTTTATTTGCAGCCTGTTTATTTCTTTGTCACATTTATTAAATATCCTTCATAGGGTTTCCCGGCGACTGGCCGAAAGTAGATGACAACGCTGTGATCCTGGTCGGAAGAAATATCGCCGGTGAGTGCGGTCATATATTTCGTTATGTACAATTTTAAATCAGGAGCATTTTTTACTCCCACTGTGAGAAAGCTTTCATTCCTGCTTTTAATATCAAAATCCTTCAGTTCAATTATAGCTTGTCCCTTTATGTTTTCGTCGTTATAGGATTTTATATGCCATGATAATTTTTCTGTGAGATTAATAAGCTGGTTCACCACTTCAGTAATTCCCTGTTTGTAAAGCGATTGCCGGAAGTATTGCTGTAGGTCACGAACAACCAATTCGGATAAGCCGGCATCGATAATAAACTGCAGCCCGTATCCCGGCTGGAAAATGATTTGCCTGTTCTGCAGCGCAATGAAAATGATTGCGTCGTTATCGAGCTGGGTCTTCTCCAATCCCAGCTCTTTGGCGATATTTTTTGTGTAAGAACCTGCATCTTCCCCTTCGGGTAACATTTTTATACTGTATAAATATATGGAACAGGTTGTTTTTTTGTGATACGAGGAAAGCAAATTTTCCAGGCCAGCCCGTGTTTTTGAATCCAGGATACCGGCATCGTCCACCACAAAATGGTGCGTTTTGCAGGCACTCAACAGCACCGGCAATATCACCACGAAAATGAATTTTAAATAGCGTTTAGGCATAATTGTTATGTTGAAATAATTTTGGATGACGGGCAACTCTTTTTGGTTTCTTTCATATTCGTGATATTCAGTTACTTTCAAATGATATGTACCCGGGTCCTGGCTTCAACATCTTTTACAATTGTTCTTGGGTCGATTTTTGTCATTATGATTTGTCTTTTACAAACTATCGGCATAGGTAAATTCATTTCTATATTTATATTTTGACCTATCAATCTTGCCTGACTATAATTTTCTAAATATACACACTCTTTTGCACCAAAAAGTTTAGTTCATAATACAATATTCCGACAGTTATAGATGGTAGTGGCTAAGATTTTCCATCCCTCCGAATTGGCGTAGTGCTTATATGCCAATTACCATGACCAGCCCCATTTCCGGTGGCCGGTTTTGTTGGTATCTGTTTGTTGCGGGGAATTCATTTAAATTAAATAGAATGGCCGTTAACAGCCAATTTAGTGTACAGTACATTGCGTCAATAGATTGAAGCCATTACGTCCATTATGAATAATGCCTTATTTTGTTTTTATATAAACAGCAGTTTGCATCGCTCCCTTCTCATCTGAGAAAGTTGAAGTGTATTTAATACCACCACCGGCAGACATTTCAAAAAGTAACGTACCAACCATACCTGCTGGCAGGCCCGGGTAATGAAATAAATTATTGCCAACATATTCGAGGTCCTCACCAAACACACTATTCTTAATCCATAATAATTTATCTTTTACAAATAGTTCACTGATATCTTTTGAATCTTTTTCATTGGCGTAAGTGCCTGCCAGCTTATCTATTGCTGCTGGTTCAACAGCCAGTTTAACAGCCATACTAACGTCAAAGGATACTCGTTTTGATCCGTCTGGTTTCGTTTGCACATCCAGAATTCTTCTCTTTGAGTTGGGAGAAGCTGCATAAGGGTCACCGGAAATATGAGTGTCGCCTGAAAAATATAATTGTGTTACCAAAGGTTGGTAACCTTCGGCAGTAATCATTAAATGGAAATGTGCAGGCCGCCAATAATCAGGAGCAGCGAGGTAGGGCACCGGAAGAATGGTATTGAAAGAATAATTTCCCTTATCATCTGTGAAGGTCGTGCCGCGGTAGCGGTATTCATCGGATGTATTATCATATTCACCCGAACCGCTGCAATGCCATAACTCCACTTTTGCTTTTTTGTAAGGCGTTGTGCAGTCATCGTGTTTTATGATACCACTTAATTCTACCGGGGTACCCTTTTCACCTTTTATAATAAAGTTATTGCGGATGGGACTATTGGGGCGATAATAGGGTCCCAGTATATCTGAGGTAGTTTCACAATCACCCACATATTGTTTACCGTTAAAAAATATAAAACCCGACGTGCTTACTGCTATTGCGCCAAGGGTTGTGTTCCTGATGAAAGATCTGCGTTGCATAAGATTAAATTAGTTGTAAAGAAAATTATGGTTCCTATAAATGTTAATTCATTCTTAGCAATAATACAAGATACGTTGTTTATTGAATTTTGCAAAGTAGGAATTGTTGCTCAGGCAATGTCTCAATTCAGACCCCGTCCAGGTGCAGCATGCTTATTATCATGGCCAGCGACATGCTTATCATGGATTTTATTACCAAAGCTATTTTCGATAAAAATTGGCCTATATTTAGTCAAACTATTTGCTAGTGCAAGGCACCGGTATTTTTAAACATCTTCCTTCTTCACTGTTTGTGTCGACATTAATCTTCATGGTTCTTACTTGGCCGGCACAGGCGCAATTATGTAATGGAAGCTTTGGAGACCCTGTAGTGAATATAACGTTCGGCACTGCAGCAGGCAGCAGCCTCTATGTGCCGTCAGGCAGTTATACTTATACACCCTCCAACTGCCCTAATGATGGATATTATACTATTACAAAAACAACTTCTGGTTGCTTCAATGGGGTTTGGCATACTGTGTTAACTGATCATACGGGCAACGGAGCTTTCATGCTGGTAAACGCATCCTACACGCCCGGTGATTTCTTTTTAACAACGGTCACTAACCTCTGTCCGAATACCACGTACGAATTTTCCGCATGGATTATGAACGTTATGAAGTCCCTTGCTACCATTCTTCCCGAGTTGGTCTTCACTGTTGAAACACCGGGTGGAATCGTCCTGCAGTCCTTTGACACGGGGGACATCCATGTAACTGACACGCCGGAATGGAAGGAATATGGTTTCTCTTTTACAACTCCGCCGGATAATCCTGTTATCGTGTTGCGCATTACCAATAAAGCGCCGGGCGGAATAGGCAATGACCTTGCGCTTGATGATATTACATTTCGCCCTTGTGGCGCCAGGATTTCAGCAAGCATTGTGGGGTCGGTCAATGACACGATTAATGTTTGTGAAACGGATACTAACAGTTACGAATACACGCTTTCAGCAGTTACTCCTTCGGGCTATATTTCTCCAATATATCAATGGCAGTTGAGTACAGATACAGGCGCCACATGGGAGAATATTCCCGGAGCCAGGTCGCTAACGTACCGGACGCAGCCGGTGTATGCCGCCGGAAATTATTGGTACAGGCTGTCGGTGATAGAAGCCGGTGTGGCTAACATCAGTTCGTGCCTGATAGCTTCTGATGTACTGATGATAAATGTGCACGCTAAACCTTTTGTGAGTGCGGGCCCCGACAGAATTATGCTTGTTAATACCTCTTGTACGCTGTCCGGTAAAGCTGAAGGAGACCAAATAAAGTATATATGGTCTCCGGCTCAATACATAAATGATGTGACGCAACTAAACCCCGTTGTTTCTCCACCTGCAGATTTTACTTACATATTGTCGGCTCAATCTTTGACGGGCTGCACTAACGCCGAGAGCGTAAACGTAAAAGTAGTTACCGGTATATATGTGCCGACTGCGTTTACGCCGAATGGAGACGGCAAAAATGACCGGTGGGAAATTCCTTTCCTGGATCGTTCCCTTGGCGCAACAGTTAGCGTGTTCAATCGCTGGGGCGGTTTGATGTATCGGGTTTCATCAGAAACGGTTTCGTGGGATGGAAGCATCAATGGAATTCCACAGCCTGGTGGAATTTATGCTTACATAATCACCTTCAGGAATAGCAATAAAGTATTAAAGGGAACGGTAACGCTTATACGCTGAAATAATTTTTCAGAAGAATTTCAGCAAAGAATCTTTGCGGCTACGGGAAACACTGATACTGGAATTATTGCTCATAACAAGGTAGCCCCCTTCACCACGAACATATTTTGTGACTTCATTTAAATTAACCATAAAAGAATTATGTACACGGACGAAGAATTTAAAATCCATCAATTGTTCTTCAATTTCTTTTAGTGTACGACAGGCAATTATTTTGGTCTTATTTTTCAGGTAAAAATGAGTGTAATTATCATTGGCTTCACAATACAGTACCTGGTCAGAGGAAATCAGTTCAAAGCCTTCGGCAGTTGGAACAGCTACTTTGTTAAACCCGGTCGTGTTTCCATGTATTTGTTTAAGCAGCATCTGAAACTGTTCAGCGTCGGGCAGATGGCGATTCTCCTGCACCCTGGTTACTGCCCTGATCAATTCATTTGGCTCAATTGGTTTTAATAAATAATCGAGTGCACTGAAACGAATTGCCTTAATAGCATATTGATCGTAACTGGTGGTAAAAATAATGGCGAAGGAAATTTCGTTAAACTGCTCCAGCATTTCAAAAGCATTCATTACCGGCATTTCAATATCAAGAAACACCATCTGGGGATTCAGCTTGTTTATGGCTTCCAATCCTTGTTTGGCAGAACGGCATTGCTGTAGCACCTGCACCTGCGGGCAATATTCCTTTAACAACAGGGTGAGTGTTTCCTGGCAATGTAGTTCATCATCAATAATTACAGATTTAATCATATATCAAAGGAATTTTTAGCGTTACCTCGGTCCCACCCGGCGTTCCATCTGGTAGAACAAGGTCCCTGATTATTACAGCGGAACCTTCTGTCTTACCTCGCATCATTTCAATTCTTTTAGCTGTTGTTTGCATACCCATAGATTTGTGAGTGGAAGCCTGTTTGCTTTTAAGTTCACCGGCTTTCTTTCTTCCAACGCCGTCGTCCGTTATTTTGCAATACAGTAAATCACCTTTATCATACAACTCAATTACCAGGTTTCCTTTGCTTTCTTTATGCATCAGTCCGTGCCAGATGGCATTCTCTGCATAGGGCTGAATGATAAGTGGTGGTATTTTTATAACAGCAACATCCAGGTCTTTATCAACCTTTATTTGATAATCAAAATGATAATCAAACCGGAGGGCTTCTAATTCAAGATAAAGGGCTAGTGCCTCTATCTCATCTTCAAGCGGAATCAGCGGAAAGCTGGAATTCTGCAATATCAATCTTACCAGCCTTGAAAATTTGGTCAGGAATTCCGATGCGTGCGCTTTATTATTCTGAAGTATGAACCGATTAATAGCATTAAGCGAGTTAAAAATAAAATGAGGATTCATTTGGGCGCGGAGGGCCTTCATTTCCAATTCCGTTGCTTTCTGATTTAATTCTGCTAATTGCTTTTCTTTTTCGGAGCGCTCAATCTGTAATTTGAATTTCCGGCTAAGCCACCACCTTATGACCAAATAGATAACAGCTGCCAGCAGAACAATGGCAGAAATCCTGAACCACCAGGTTTGCCACCATGGAGGATTAACAATAATAATTATGGTTTTTTCAGCTTGTTCCCCGTCTTTATCAAAAGCTTTTATGTGACATATAAACGTGCCTTGAGGCAGGTTAAAATACTGAAGCTTTTTTTCATCCAATACTTTTCTCCAGGTGTTATCATATCCTTCAAGCATAGTATAATAACTTATGCTTTCCGGATCACGATAGTCCATCGCCGAGAAATTAAAAGCTAAATTGTTTTGATTATACTTTAAGCTTAAATCATTTATCTCTTCAACTGGTTTTTGTATTGAGTTACTTATGCCCGGAACAATGGAAATGCTGTTGATAAAAAAATCTGTAAGAAAAATTTTAAAGTCTCGTTTTATTTCGAGTTCCTGCGGATAAAATATTGAAAACCCGTCGCCATTACCAATACACAACTGGCCTTTTTTATTTTTGAAAGATTTTCCCCAAACAGCAAGGCTATTTTTGCCAATACCAAACTTTTCTCCATAGATAAAGCACTCTTTGGTTAATGGATTGACTTTTATAATTGAAGAAAAAGAAGTTAGCCAAAGATTATGATTATCATCTTCAATAATGCCGCCTATACCGAGGGTACTAATATCTGCAAATAGACTAAAGAAAGGAGAAAAGCTATCGCTCTTTTCGTTGTAGAGATATAGACCTTTTTCAGTGCCGGCCCAAATATTGTTTTTTGAATCCTGGTAAATTGACGGGATGAAAGTTTCAGGTAAGTAATTTTTAAACTTCCCTGTTTTACGATCCATCTTGCTTACACCGCCACCTCCAATAACCCACAACCTGCCTTGCCTGTCTTCTAAAAGATGATTTAAATTGTTTGAACTAATAGAAGCTGGATCTTTTGGATCTGGAAGAAATTGTTTAACCGAACCATCTTTAGGATTATATCTTAATAAACCACCTCCCCACGTTGCAAACCAATTTACTCCCTTTTTATCTTCTAAAACACTTACAAAGCCATACTGTGATGAGTCTTTAAAAAAGTCGCTATTACTGCTAAACTTATAGAGTTTATTGGTATTCTCATCAATTATCCTGATGCCATTATAACTTGCCGACCAAATCTTATCTTCGTCAGATGCATCACTTATCATGGTATGATTTTCAGGCGGGCTTAAAGGATCCGATGGGCTGTGAATAAAATGGGCTATTACATTATTATGCTGATCAAATTTAAAGACGCCGTTTCCTTCTGTGCCGACCCATAAATAGCCATTTTTATCTTCAACAAAACTGTTTGCAGTTTCCCCTGTGGGTATATGTGTAATTGATTTGCGAAAAGGATCAACACGATATAGCAGGTTGCTGGTTTCAGTGGCAATCCATAAAGTCCCATCGCGTGAAGTGAAAGCAGTCCAGGTGGTACTATCGGGAAAACCACTAACGCTTGTTGTATCAGCAATAAAATGGGTTATCTTTTTTGTAAGCGGATCGTATCTTTCTATGCCTTCGTCATAAGTTCCAATCCAAATATTACCGGAAATATCTTCTTTAATGAATGTGATATGGTCCGATGAGTCTCCTTTTTTTACAGGTGGCCTGCTTAATTTTTCGGGATGTTTCGGGTCGTATGTAAGCCTTTCAAATGTTCCTGTTTTTCTATCCATTATATGCAGGCCGTCGCCCTGCGTGCCCACCCAAAAGGTACCGTGGCTATCCTCAAGAATAGCACGCACTTTATCATTGATAAGCGTTTTAGGGTTGTTGGGATCGTGCGTGTAACGGACAAACTTGCCTGTAGTCCTATTAAACTTATTTAGCCCGCCATCTTTATCCGGAACAAATGGAAAGCCATTGCCAGCCCATATTGTTCCTTCTTTATCTTCATATAACACTCTTACCGGGCCATTGCTTAATGTTGTTGAATCTTTATCACTATGACTATAGTAAATGGCCTTACCAGTTTTAGGATCAAACTGGCAAAGTCCATCACTTCCACCTATCCAAATAACACCCAGGTGATCTACAATGATAGCATCGCCCCCCGCAATTTTTAGTTTATAATGTGTAACAATACCCGTGGCTGAATTTATTTTATCAACCTCCCCGGAAACGGGTAACCATACATTGCCCGAAGAATCTGCTGCAATATTCTCGAGGCCGAAAGAATGTATTGAATTGGTGTCAAAAGGATTATTTTTAAAAATTTTCATCCTGTAACCGTCATATCTTTCAACCTGATTATTGCCTTGATCAACAAACCACATGTAGCCCCATTTATCCTGGGTAATTCCGGTTATTTTTCCAAGCGTTAGATCTTTACTACCCGTTACAAGATTAAAGGCAAAAGGCTTTTCCTGAGCTAATATTTCTTTTGAAAGCAAACAAAGAAATATTAATAAACATAATCGGAGTTGCCGTTGCATGCGAGTAAATAATTTGCTAAATATGAATTTATATAACTGTTATTCAGTATCCCGGGTTTTGCACAAGGTTTGGATTAACTGCCAATTGCTCATCTGGAATGGGGAAAATTAAATACTTTGGATCGCTTATATAATCCTTCTCCTGGAACGGCAAAAGAAATTTACCAAACCGGATCATATCCTGCCGCCTCCAGTTTTCCCACCACAGTTCTCTTCCACGTTCATCTAATAAGTCATTAGGACTTAGTGAAGTTAAAGCGCTTACCCCTCTTGATGGATTAGTGCGAATGGCATTAACAAGAGCAAGCGCTGTATTCCCATAAATTCCTGCATTAGTTGGAATTCCTCCCCGTGAGATCGCTTCTGCCTTCATCAGCAAAACATCGCTCAATCGGAAATAAACAAAATTATTTGTTGCAGGGGAAGGGGGATAAAAATTCAAATAATCCGGGGCATATTTAATCGGCCTTATGCCGGGCATTTCCAGGTTTGAGCCCGTTTCAATATTCTGCACATCAGCAGTATAAATAACGGGAAGGAGACCGGAATAAAGTGAATCATCTGTATTGAGATCATACTGCTGACCTATAAGAAATCCAACATTTACCCTGTTACCAGGATTAGGGCGTGAATTAGGATAGGAATAAGCAGTGCCTCTTCGTTTATCTGCCGTGTCAAATTTGTTATAAAAATCCGGTAAAGTGCAAAAGCCGTTAAACCCACCTTGTGCATAATCCAAAGGAAACAGCCACGCAAAAGACACCAGGTAATTGCCATCAGGATTACTCTGTTGGGTAAAAATATTTTCTTTCCCAATCAATGCGTTAGCGTTAATAGGGGAAAAATTATCAAAATAATTTCTACTGAATGAATATTGACCACTGTTTATTATTTCATCCGCCAGGCTAATCACAGTATCCATATCAGCCGCAACAAAAACAGGGTTTAACCTGTTAATATAAACTGCCTTATTGAGATAACATTTCATCAGCAATGTTTTTGCTGCATATTTATTCGCTTCACTTGCAGGGCCATCGGGTAAACTTGGTTCTACAGCATTTATTTCACTAATAATATAGTCCAATGCTTCCATTCCTTTTCGGACTCTGGCTGCCTTAACAACACTCTCTCCTGGTTCACGGTAGGGAACCTGGTCAAAAAGATCCACTTGCCAATACATGGCCCAGGCACGGAGAAATCTTGCTTCGGCTTGTTGCTGAGCCGTAGGATTATATTGAAGCAAATCCGTTGCAGCAAAAACAATCCCGCTCAGGCTATTGAAACAATCATGTATAATAGAACTAGTTGAATTCCATTTTTGCTGATGAAGATCCCGCCATATACCATTGTCATCCCAATTGTTAGCCCTGGTAGGAACAATGGCTTCATCGGTTGATATATCTGCCAATGGAAATATTTGCAGATAACTTGTAAAAGGGTATTCCAGAGAATTATAAACACCCCGTAATAACACGGTAGCAGAGGAATCATTGGTTACCTGTACTGATGTAAGATTTCCCCCGGCGGTTTCATGTAATTTGGTGCAACTATAGATTAGTATGGTTGAAAAAATCATAAATAAAATTAATCTTCCACCTTTCATAACTTTTATTTAATCATAAAGAAAAATTTATCCCAACAATGAAAGACGTGGAAGAAGGGTAACGGGCGAAATCGACTCCCAAACCCGGTACACCGGCAGGGTTTGTGTCCGCATCCACATTCACTTCAGGATCAAATCCGGAATATCTTGTTATAATAAAAAGGTTCTGTGCAGTAATATACATATTGACTCCCTTAAAAGCCTTTGCCACATCACCTATATTGTATGAAATCGTCAGGTTACTCATTTTCAGATAATTTCCTTTTTGGATAGGTCTTGAAGAAGGTGTCACGGGATTGGCTAAAGATTCTTTCACAGGGTTTTGGTACACTGATAAAGCGATATTTCCACCCTGGATACCGTCAACATTCAACAAAGCCATGAGTGTGTTGTTAAAAATATCCTGTCCATAACTTCCATACATATTTGCTGTTAGCAAAAATTTTCCATAACGAAAGCTGGTACTTATCCCTAAGAGCATTTTTGGATTTGGGTCTCCTACATAATGCAATGTGGTACCACTATCCTGGTATGTGGAAAATCCTGTTGACTTATCAAGCCCTAGAAATTTTCTTGTATAAAATGCCTCCATCGGAAGTCCGTTTCGTATGGTCTCAACCGGGCCGGAAAGAAAAGCGGTAGCTATTGGAGCTGGCATACCCGATACATTATTTTTTAGGAAAGTAGCATTCACAGATAAATTCCATTCGAATTCTTTATTCTTTACAATATCTCCATTGACCAACACTTCAAACCCTTTATTATGAATCTGACCATCGAGGTTTATCCATCGAACGATTGAGCCGGGAGGGGCCGGTTGAATTGGTGCACTCGGGAACAATAAACTGGTTGTATTTTTATTAAAATAATCTGCGGTTCCCGAAACCCTGTTATTTAATATTGAAAAGTCAATACCAATATTATATTGCTGGTCTGATTGCCATTTCAGATCAGGGTTAGGGTTATTTAATTGAACAACGGAGCCGCCGTTTTGTAAGGCGTATAACGCCTGTGCCGAACCCGGTGGAAATTCCTGGTTACCTGTTTTACCCCACCCACCGCGGATTTTAAGAGAGTTAATAATATCAACTTTAAAAAATTTCTCCTGGCTAATATTCCAGGCCAAAGCAAAAGAAGGGAAATACCCGTATTTGTTATTTGAGCCGAACTTGGTAGAACCATCAGCCCGGAAAGTTGCCGTTAACAGGTACCTGTCTTTATAATTAAAGATAGTTCTGCCAAAAAAAGACTGCAATTCAGACAAAGGATCTATATAAGAAGCTATACTTCGGCTACCTGGGTCAGAATACTGAAGATAATTCGTGTAATTCAAACCAAAGTTTCCGAACCCAACTCCCTGGGCACCGTTACCACTAAGGCTATAACCCTGGTTAGTGAATTTCATATACTCATATCCCACAATAGCATTCAAATGTAGATTTCGGGCAATTGCTTTATTATAAGTCAATGTATGAGTAAACTGTTCTGTTAAAAGCTCATAATTATTAATACCGGCATTACCTCCTGGCGGATAAAAAGGGTATATGCCAAGCGCCTGGTCCATATAAGATCTTGAGATCCCGGAGCTATAACTAATGCTAAATAATATTTTATATTCTAACCAATCCGAAAATTTGTAATAAGGTGAGAGGCTCCCCAAAACAGTAGTGACTTTTAAAGTTTGTCTTGCAAATTTTGACAATGCGACAGGATTAACATTGTCTCCGCCTGCCATCTTTATTGATCCATCGGCGTTCCTCAATGAGTCTGTAGGATTCCACTGTAAAGCAGTTTGCATTATGCCAGCATTACCATAGCTAAGATCAGCAGAACCATGCTGGAGATACTGGCTCGAATTCAGGTTGATATCCAATCCCAATTTTTTATTTTCAAGGAATTTTAGATTTGAGGTAATGCCTGCATTATACCTTTTAAATCCAGTATTGATAATGATCCCATCCTGGTTTAAATAGCCGGCTGAAAATCGGTATTTACTATTTTCGGTGCCCCCGCTCCCTGCGATAAAATAATTCTGTTGCCAGCTATCATGCAAAACTGCATTCATGCCATCTGCATTTCCACCTTTGTCGTAAGAAGGATCAATACCATAATATTTAATTGCATCCCTGTACTGTGAGGCATTTAATACTTTTATTTTTTTCAAAATGGAGGACACCCCTGCAGAAACAGCAACATCAAGTTTTGTTACGCCGGTTTGTGCCTTCTTAGTATTTATTATTACCACTCCGTATGCCGCCCTTGATCCATATATCGCCGTAGCCGATGCATCTTTTAATATATCTATTGACGCTATGTCTGCAGGATTCAGAAAATTCAGCGGATCATTACCCGGCTGGAGAGATCTGCTATCCAGAGGAACTCCATCCACAACAAATAAAGGCTGGCCTGTACCCACTAGTGCGGAATTTCCCCTGATCTTTATCGTCATAGCGCCTCCTGGTACCCCATTATTGCTGATCATCTGCACACCTGAAACTTTGCCTTGTATCAATTGATCCGGCGAAGAAAAATTTCCTTTATTAAAATCTTTTTCTGATACCGAACCAACCGCCCCGGTAATGTCTTTTTTCTTTGAAGTGCCATATCCGATCATAACAACTTCATCAAGGTTATGGGGAGCGACTGATAATGAAATATTCAATTCAGTCTCATTGCCGGGGATAATTCGCTGCTCACGGTAACCCACATACGAAATAATCATAACATTACCCGGGCCGGCTATTATTGAAAATCTTCCGAGCGTGTCCGTTAACGTCGATTTGCCGCCTCTGCCTATCGTCACTGTCGCCCCAACAAGCGGCTTACCCTCACTGCCGGTAACTTTCCCCCTGATTGTGTTTTGGCTGAAAAGGGAATTGCTAAGAAGAAAGAGAAGAAGGAGAGTTAAAAAAGATAACCTCGTAAGTAAAAAGCACAACGCACTCTTTCTCATAAGAAGTAATTGAAATAGTAATTTAAGAAAATTATAAGAGCTTTCATAATTTCACGAGCCCTGTTTACGATTCATTCGGAAAATGATGTTTTGATCACGTACAATTATTTCAACAAGCTTTATTTAGTCAGGCCTCGCTCGAAGATTTGATATCTCCATTCTGAAATATCTTTTCTTTTGCAAGTTTTGTATTTGCTTTGCATTGCCAATTTTAATAGCCCATGCATTTCTTAAAAGATGGCTAAAAAGGTTGCCTGGAAAGGCAACCACTTGATTATGACTTCGGGCCATAAACATTAACACGCTTATTATCTTGTTATAATTTGATAACATTAACCGGCCTATGATGCTGATACTTAATTTCGCTTACTATCTGCTATCACTTCTATTTCACCATCGGCGATTTTTACTGTTTTTATTGATTTATCGTCATCCATCTTAACCACGTATACAGTGGAATTTGAAAGCTGGTATTCATTGCAGAACTCAATTTCATAATGATAATAGTGGCTCCTTATTAATGACCTGACATCAGAAGGAAGGTTATCTTCAGCATAAGTAAGGAGCTTATACAACCGTTTGCCATTTTCATCATATTTAATCCGAAAATCAATACCCTTAGAAAGAAAATTTGCGATAACGCCGCCTGGTACTTTAAACCATTTCTCATCTGAAACTTCATGAAATGATTTACTGAAATCCTTTAGCGCTTTTAGATTAACACTGGTCTTGTTAATTTTAGAAGTACTTGAATTCGAAAGGGTAACCATTCTTAAGTCATTAAAAGCAAGCGTATTTTCAGTTTGTCCCTGTGCATTTTTTGCTGTTGCAAATAATGCTAAGATTACGATTGAAGAAAGTAACTGTTTCATTTTAGTATATTTTTATGGTTGATGTTTTTTGATGCCTGCATAAAAGTAAAACAGCAACCTCCTCCAGGTTAGTGTGAATGAGTATTTGAATGAATCTAAAGGGTAACCCGTGAAATCAGCAGGGTAATTATTTATGTTTGGGTTAATAAATAGCTGATTAAGACCTTGAGGAATATGATTATATTTTAAGAAGCTAAACGAATGGTGGCCACTCTGTTCTCAAACTCTTCACCGGTTTAGCAATCGCTGGCTTTAATCTCCAACTGAAGCTTCATACATGCGTCAAGCACGGGCTACAAAAAGGTACGGTAAATCTATGTTTTGCCACTGTACAAAATGTTATTTGGTGCAGGCTTTATCGTATAGGGCTGTACGTTAGAGAATCGTTGTTTCCTGGTTTCTCTGCCTCATTGTTCCCTGTTATTTACGTTTATTAATTTCTCAAAGTATTGCATTTTAAAAATGTTTGAATTACATTAGTATATCCTTCCTGGAAAAGTCTCCCGCTTAGTTACCACTTGAAGTTTTTTTTTAACCTCCAAAAACTTCTTTTATGAATATCTACCGCATTGCTGGTTTACTCAGCCTGTATTTACTCAGCTCTATCATTTCATGTAAAACTACCACTTATGTTATCAACATAACGGCTGGAGACACAACCACGCAGAAGCTGACACTCCAGCAGACAGACGGCAGTTCTGCTGATACGATTAAAGTTCATGAAGATGACAAAGTTCTGTGGAGAATCAAAACCGAAACAGTTCACAAAATCACCGATATTGATGATAAGATCAGTATGGCTCAACCCACATTTATAACTGAACGTAAACCGCATAAGAGATTTTTTTCCAGAACATGGGTTGAAAAAGTAAACCGTGTTGTTAAGGCCCAGTTTAAGGACTCAGGTTACGTTAAGGAATTTTATTTCATCAAGTGGAAACCTAACGGGCCGGATAGTGCAAAAACTTATGACCCGCTGATGCAGATATACCCCAGAGGCTACTAACAGACATTCCGAAAACCTGTCAACTATAAACAAGCTTTGGGTTATATGATGAATTCCGCAACAGAGTTTAATGCTTTAAAATAAGTTCAATGTAAAGGGGTTGCATTTCAGTAATCTTTCAGCTATTTTCGTATATCCTTCCTCGAAAAACTTCCCGCTTATTTTCCACCACAGGAGTTTTCTCAATATTATTAACCCCTAAAACTGAATTATGAAATCATTTCGAATTCCTGTATTGATTATCGTTTTTGCTATTTTTTCCGTTAGGGCATATTCTTATATAAGCGATTTTATTATGCCCGATGATTCTATAATTATACCATCGACTTATACAATTAACATTACCGGGCGTGCCAGCAACAAGCTGATTTTAAAGAACCAGTCAGGTGACGACGCAAGTGAGTTTAATGCTGTAGATAATGATATTATCATTTGGAACAACGAGGATCCTGATATTACGATTCTAAAGATAAAACAGAAGTTTCTCAGGAAAAATCGCTTTCAAAAGAAGCCGGCTTTTCAATTGACTGCAGGCGGCTTCGAAGGCCAGCTTGAAAATTATAATCGTAAACCTCGTAAGCAACACTATTTTATTAAGTGGAAAGATAAAAGTGGCAAAAAACATAGATACGATCCATTAATAAGAATAAATCCTAACACCTTCGATTAACAAAAACAACGGCCTCAATTTTACTTGCCCTCTTCTTAAACCCTTTTGATGAAGCGCTTACATAAGTACATAATCACTTCCCGTCTGCTACTTTGCCTGTTGCTTGCGGCAACCATCTGCATTGGGCAGGACCCGAAGATAGCCGACAGTCTTTCCAAAATTTATATAGAAACGGGAAATGAGCTTCCTGATACAGTGAGGCTGGAACTGCTGAGGCAGCTTTCTTTTAACGAAACCAACGATCCTAACCGTGCTTTAAAATATAACTATGAGCTCATAAACCTTGCCGGTAAACTGAATAATAATATCTACCTGTATTTTGGTTATTTTCAATTGGGCAGTAAGAAAAGATCTTCTGGCGACTATCCCGGGGCACTTAACGATTACCTTACTTCGAGCAAACTGGCAAAGAGTCCGTTAGGTTCTGCCAATGCGTACATTGGTATGGCTGATGTATATAATGACCTTCGCAATTATGCGGATGCTAAATCCTATTATGAACAGGGAATTAAATTCTTAAGAAATCTGGATGATTCTATTGCACTGGCTTCCGCAATTCTCAATTTAGGCGAAGCATTCCGGCACAACGGGCAAAATGATTCAGCCATGATGTGCGGTAAAGAAGCTGAAAGAATATTTGAGAAAAAAAATTATGACCTTGGTAAGGCTTATGCAACGGGCAATAAAGGATTGGTATATGCCAGCCTGGGACAATTCGGCGTTGCCGAGAAAAACATCAGCGAGGCGATCGCAGTTATGGAAGAAAATAACCTTTACGATGCCGTTTGCGAATACCTGAGTGCCATGTCTGGTATTTACCTGCTAAAAGGTGACACAACTAACGCCGTAGCCTATGCGAAAAGAAGCGTTGACCTGGCTGAAAAGTATCAACTCAATAAGCAGGCATCTGATGGCAGCAAGGTACTTTCTGAACTGTATGAAAAACTGCATGATCCCCTGCACGGGTTGCAGTACTATAAAACCTATATAGTATACAGGGACAAACTGAACGACCTCTCCAAACAAAAGAGCGTCGACAGTCTCCAAAGGGTTTTTGAAGTATCCAGGCAACAGATAAAATTAAATGAGGTGAACCGGCAAAAGCAACAACAAAAGAATTTATTGTTTGCATCATTAGCAGTGCTGGCGCTTATCGTGGGCCTGTTAATGGTACTGATACGCAACAACGGGCAAAAGCAAAAAGCGTATATGCTTCTCAGTAAGGAGAAGAGCGTTACAGAAGAACAGCGGGACCTCGCCAACAAAACCCTGGCAGAGCTTAAACAAACGCAGGCACAATTGATACAGTCTGAAAAGATGGCATCGTTGGGACAACTTACTGCGGGCATTGCCCACGAAATACAAAACCCGCTTAACTTCATCAATAACTTTTCTGATCTTAATAAAGAACTGGTAGATGATCTGTTGAGTGAAAAATCAAAAGCCCTTTCAGACCGAAATGAAAAGCTGGAAGAAGAATTACTAAAAAATATAAAGGACAATGAAGAAAAAATAAATCAACACGGCCGGCGGGCAGATGCTATTGTAAAAGGTATGTTGCAACATGCACGCCCCAGCTCCGGCGAAAAAGAATTAACCGATATTAATATGCTGGCGGGCGAGTTTTTAAAGCTGAGTTATCATGGGCTGCGGGCAAAAGATAAAAGCTTTAATGTTACAATAGTCACCGACTTTGACGAGGCAGTTGGCAAAATACAAATTGCACCGCAGGAAATAGGTAGGGTGCTGCTTAACTTATACAACAATGCATTTTATGCGGTTACAGAAAAAAAGAATCTCAAAATTGAAGGCTATGAGCCAACCGTTTCGGTGAGCACCAAAAGGCGGGATAAGTATATCGAAATAAAAATAAAAGATAATGGCACCGGTATCCCAAAAGACAAGCTGGATAAAATTTTTCAGCCGTTTTATACCACAAAGCCCAGCGGGGAGGGTACAGGTCTTGGACTGTCCCTGAGTTACGATATAATGAAAGTTCACGAGGGGGAAATTGCCGTACAATCACTGGAAGGCGACTATACTGAGTTTATAATTTCATTGCCGGTTTAAGTGAGGATGGGGGCTAATATGCGATGGCATATCACTTCCTTTTTCAAAAGCAACCTCGTACCGCACAACTACTGAGAGTTGGCCCAATTTGTGGGTTAGCCATTAAATCCTCATCACCCATGCATCTAACTCCGTTGATTTTCCTTTTAATGCGAGCTTGCGGTATTCAAGCTGTTCGGTTGACATTTCCGTTGCTTTGCGGGCAGCTTCGCTGATAATTATTTCCCCGGATGCTGCCTGCGACGTTAGCCGTGCAGCAACATTAACAGTATCGCCAAGAATTGAAATATCTGATGCGCCGCTGCTGGTCATTACGCTTCCTACATAAGCGGTACCGGCATGAATACCAACGCCGGCCTGGATCCAGGGCTCCCCGATACCATTATAGCCAAGCGACTTCAGCGCTTGTCTGCCCGTTTTCACCGCCTTCGTTGCAAACCCTTTTCCGGCAAAACCCGGTACAAAAAAACCACCTACTTCGTCTCCCTGGAACTTCTGCACCCATCCATAGTTCCTGTAAAATATGGCCGTTACCGCCCGGTAAAACCGGTTCATCTTTTTGCTGAATTCTTCTGCCGACAGTTTCTCCGCCATCGGAGTTGAGTTGCGCACATCAATAAACATTACGGCTGTTTCAATTTCTACGCCGCCATGGTATTTGCCGGCAAACCGTTCGCACAGGTTACACATATGCGGGTTAAGTTTGGATGCCTCTACACCAAGAAACCTCCTCGTAAGATAGCCGCCGATTCCCTTAAAAGGCATATAACATATATCGCACCTGGGGCTCCTTGGTAGCCGCTTTATAATTGGCCGCATAGATTTATGCTCAAACCAGGAGGCCTGAACGTTTTCGGGCATATCGCCGGTAATAAGAAAAGTACGCCATGTATTCTTAATTTCTTCCTCGCTTATTTTTGATTCTTTCATAGCAAGTAATTGCAGGTTAAATAATGAAATCAAAATTTAAGATGACTGGTCAGCCCACCCGAATTTTCACAGGATGAATTGAAGTTGTACCAAAGGAAGCGATTTAAACACGTACTTTCAGTACGATTGATATTTCAAATCGTAAAATATTAAATCTTATCGTTATTTGCAAATGCTGAATAGTGCCATAAATTGCCGGCGAATGATGGTGGGGGAGAGGCCAAATAGAAGGCTGCTTTACCTGCGATAGGTGGGACATTCGAATATTCGGTTACCCGTAGCTGTTAGATATTTTAATTTTCCCGGGTTGCAAAATTAAAGCTGGCAGTATTTTGATAATTTATACATTTTACGGGTGATTCAGGCGGGCACAAGTATCTCTTTAGTAATATAAAAAGCAAGATAATTCCTAATAAAATCCAGATAGGTTACAGTTTAGGAATAAGCCTAAATCCGTATGAGGGTAAAAATGTTTAAGTAGTTTAAATTTCTAAAATTAAAAAAACTCACAGTCCCAACCAGATCTGTGAGTTACTGTATATTAAGGCGTTAAGTCTGCTGTTATCTAAGAGTAATACTGCCATCAAACGTTACGGTCCCGGTAGGATAGTTAATGTTTGCTATAGCGTGAGCTACAAAGTTGCCGGATGCATTGGCAAACCTTCCTGTACCCCCCGTAATGGTGTTATAATTTGTAATGAGGAGCACACCATTATCATCAGGGCCGACAACAGAGCCGCTGTGCGTTGAAAATATTTGATCCCCGTTTGCCGTTGTTATAGTTGCCGTGCCAACCAGTAAAGGGAAATTACTATCATCTTCCTGCAGGCTAAAGGTAGATTTTCCCACAAGTGTTCCCACTCCTGTCCCATTGATTTGGTTGGACGTAGGTGCATTTGTTGTATAACTGGCTTTAAAGGGAATAGCATCATGGATACTTTTGTTCATGGAAGCGCCTATAGTATTTGGGCCTTGAGACCCATCTTGAAGGTTATCTTTTTGACAACTGGAAATGCTCACCATTAAAGCAAGGACAAACACGATAAAGAAATACTTGGGAAATAAATTTCCGGAAAAAAGTGAATAAAATTTACGAGGCAAAGCTAAGGAGCACCTGTCGGTTGATAATTGTTTCATGATTTAATATTTTAAAATGTTACGAAATGTTGCCGGTTTATAAACCCCGGTATTGTGACACAAATATTGGCTGGTTTTCGAACAACCGCAATACGCTTTTTGGGTGAGATGCTATCGGTATGTTTGAAAAAAATACTGATTCAAATAATTCTTTCGCGGAGTACTTTGGCGATGGCTTCTTTGCCACAGTTTACATGAAGCTTGGGGTAAATATTTTTCAGGTGCGTCCTTGCAGTATCAAAAGATATTTTTAGTTCAGCGGCAATAATTTTTATGCTATACCCTTTTATCAGCAATTGCAAAATTTCCTTTTCACGTGTGGTAAGGTGATACTGTTGCCCTGACGATTTTGTTTCAAAGCTTTGCAACACCCGTCTCGCAATAGTTGGTGACATGGGTGCTCCGCCTTCTATTACGTCCCGGATCGCTTCAAATAACTTAAATGGGGAAGTCTTTTTAAGAATGTAACCGTTGGCACCGGCACAAAGACTATTAAACAAATTCTCATCATTTTCAAACATGGTATACATAATAATGAGCGTCTGGGGGCGGGCTTCTTTTATTTCAACTACACCTTCAATCCCGCTTTTCCCGGGCATATTTATATCCATAATAACCACATCGGGCTTATCGCGTCGGATAATAGCCGGGGCATTCATTACGTTAGGATGGCTACCTATTACGGTATACTCGCTGCTGGTGCCAATCAATGTCACCAGGGAGTTTCTCAATTGATCGTCGTCCTCAAATATGATGATGCCCGGCATATACTTTATTTTCCGTTGTATGTGTCAATTTTGATGGCTCTAAAATTACCGCTTTCCAAACCTTTGCCATATACCTCTTTTGAGTGATGGAGTTAAAATGGGTAATTTGATTTTACATGTCGTACCCGTTCCCGGCGATGACTCCACCATAAATACGCCGCCCCATTTTTGCATACGCTCCGTCATATTTTTTAATCCGTTGCGATGGGTAGGTTGCCCTACGTTGAAACCTTTTCCATTATCAACTATCTGCATAAAAAAGTCATTGCCTTGTGCTTCGATATTTATATGAACTTCTGTTGCAGCCGCATGCTTTTTAATGTTATTGATGGTTTCCTGGAATACAAGAAACAAGTCCCTGCGCTGACTTATGGAAAGTTTCGCGGGGTAAATTTTTTCATCTGCTATGAATGTATACTCTATGGTTGTTCCGTCAAAAACATCGGCGGCATATCTTCTCATTCGCGTCGTAACCTGCTCTATTGAATCGTTTTTGCTGTCAATACTCCAAACAATATCATCAAGCGCTTCCGCAGCTGCCTGAATTCCATTTGAAATTCGCTTTAAATAACCGGACATTTCCCCGGGGTTATTTATCTTTTGCTGGCCCAGTGCAGATAGCATATTAATATTGGTGAGTTTTGCGCCAATATCATCATGCAAGTCACGGGAGATGCGCTTACGTTCATCTTCCTGCGCAGTAAGTATGATATTTATTTCATTGGCCTGGCGCCGTTTAATCCTTCCAATGCGGTTGCGGTAAAAAGCAAATAATATTGACACCACTATTATTCCATATAATGTATAGGCCCACCACGTTAGCCACCACGGAGGTAAAACCTTAAATGTATATTCCTTTTCACTCCAAACGCCGGAAGGACTTATGGCTTTGAGCTTAAAAATATAATTGCCTGCATCTAAATTGCCAAAAAATGCGCTTGAATTATCGCTTAGCGGTGTCCAGTAATTATTATAACCAAGCAGTTGATATTGATACTTAACTTGTTTTGGTAGGGCTGGTTCTATTGCCGCAAACTCAATAGTTATATTATTGTCCGCGTAAGGCAATACCAGGTTAATGGGCACGGGGTAAAACTTTGCTACACTGTCGAATTGTATACCGGCATATCTATTTTTCATGCTGTCTAACAAAACAGGGCTTAATATTTTACCAAAGGAGGTCATCATTTCATTCACCAGCGTAAGGCTATCTGCTGCTATACTGTCTTTATGCTTTCGTATGAGATTATTCCAACAGACATTCCCATTATTTATTTTAATATTTTGGATTACTAAGTTTAGCGGCACTGTATTTTTCTTTTCAACTGCTGAATAATCAAATCTTATCAACTCACCTTCGCCGCTGCCTATCCATACGATCCCACTATGATCCAAGAAAGGGCCGCCACTACTCACGTCCTTTAGGGGATAGCCGTTATTTTTATTAAAATTTTCAAACCGGACATTCTGCTGGTTACCATTGCCCGTAAGCGTGTCCTTAAGCCCCGATAAACCCTTGTTGGTTCCAAACCATATTATATTCCTTACCTGGTCTTCTGCGATGCCCCATACATCATTATCCGCCAATCCCTGTTCCGTAGTATAATTTATAAATCTCTTTCCATCATATTTGCTAATGCCCCTTCCGTCTGTCCCAAACCACAGGTAACCATTTTTATCTTGCATGATCGACGATACCGCGTTGCCCGCCAAACCTTGTGCCGTGGTATAATTTGTAAAACCGTTGCCATCATATTGGCTCACACCATCTCCGTGTGTGCCAAACCAAATGCTGCCTGTATTATCCTGGAGGATACTCCATATATTATTTCCCGCTAATCCCTGGCCTGTTGTATAATTGGTAAAGCTATTGCCGTTAAATTTACTAACCCCGTCCCGGGTGCCGAACCAGAAGTTTCCGGCTTTATCCTGGGCCATGCTGATAACAGCATTACTGGCCAGCCCTTGGGCAGTTGTGTAATTGGTAAAACTTTTGCCATCATATTTACTGACACCGCCTTTATCGGTACCAAACCACATATTTCCATATTTATCCGGCATTATAGTCCAAACTGTGTTATCTGCCAATCCCTGGGCCGTTGTATAGTTTAAAAAACTTTTGCCGTCATACTTGCTTACACCACTTTCATAGGAGGCAAACCAAAGGTTACCGTCTTTGTCTTGCGCAATGCAGAATACCAGGTCACCGGCCAGGCCGTGGGCGGCGGTATAATAGGTGAAACTATTACTCTCCCGCTTACTTACGCCGCCGCCCTGGGAGGTAAACCACAGGTTTCCGGCCTTATCTTTTAGGATGCTGTTTATTTTATTCCCAGGCAATCCCTCGGTATGGGTATAGTTTGAAAAGCCGTGGCCATCATATTTGCTTACTCCTTTTGTATGCGTACCAAACCAAAGATTACCTGCTCCATCCTGCACAATGCAGTGGACATTATTATCTGCCAATCCATCCTTTGTTGTGTAGTTCGTGAACGTGCTTCCGTTATACATGCTCACCCCCTTATTTGTTCCGAGCCATAGGTTGCCTTCCTTATCTTCGGCGAGTGTATTTATACAATTATCGGGCAAGCCCTGGGACGTTGTATAATTGATAAAACCAGCGCCATTGTATTTACTGGCTCCGCCTGCATCGGTTCCAAACCATAAGTTTCCTTTTCTATCCTGCATTATGCAGTGCACATAATTATCCGGCAGACCATGGGATGTTGTATAGTTTGTAAAATTTTTGCCGTCATATTTGCTTAAGCCACCATCGTGGGTGCCAAACCAGATATTGCCATTCTTATCCTGGAGCATACATGTTATAAAATTGCCTGCCAGCCCGGAAGCTGTAGTGTAATTTGTAAAACGCTTTCCGTCATACTTACTCAAACCAGACGTTGTGCCGAACCAAAGGTTGGCCTCTTTATCCTCTATAATACAAAATACAATATTACCTGAAAGCCCGTTGGCCATGGAATAATTGGTAAAGCTTTTTCCGTCGTATTTGCTTACACCCCCGCTGCCGGTTCCAAACCACAGGTTGCCTGCCCGATCAGCTGCGACGCAAATAATATTATTTATTGGAAGCCCCTGGTCTGTGCCATAATTAGTAAAGAAAGGATTGCCAAAGCCAGGCGCATTCCCCTTGTGGACAGGTATTCCTGCCGTAACTCTTTTTGGCTGATTGCCGGCAGTAATAAAGATTACCTTCGGTGCAGAAAAACGATGGATTCCGCCGGTATTAATTGCTAATAACTTTTTGACGGTACTAACTGGATGGCGTGATGAAGTGTCGTGGCTACAGGAATTGAAAAAAAAGGCCAATAAATAAGGGCAATATTTCAGAAGGCGCAAATGTTGCATGGACTTGTATTTCAGTGATAAAGCCTTTCATTTTTTTATGGCTACTAAAAATACAATTTATTTGTGTGAGGTTGTAATTCCTTAAGGATTATAATAGAATTTTCATAATTGATCTTATGTTTCCCCACTATACTCCTGGTGCCTCCAACCAGGGGCGGCGTTATAGACATAACATTTCTAACAAAATTTCAATTTTTATAAGTTCCCCGTTGCCAGTTCGTTTAACCGTAGCTGTTATATCTATTAATAAAAGAATTGCTCTGATACGATTTGCCCGTCTTTTACTTCATACAGCATTATTTGGTTCATTTGTATTCTTCCATGCCCCTGTACAGTAACATCAACTTTTCTTCCTACTGCAAAATGATTGGCAGCTACAATGGGTGCGGTGGTAGAAGCGCCATGAAAATCTTCGATCATCTTCACAAACGTTTCGCCTTTTTTGCGAACGTTAGCCCTGCCTTCTGCATATCCAAAATAAGGAGAATTTGGGGGGTCTATACTTTTTACATTATCGGCAAAAAGCTCGTCCTGTATTTCAAACCATTTTTCCTGGCTGGCCAGTTCGCTGAACCTTGCTGCAATTTCCTCTGTTGATAGAACTTTGTTGTTGGTTACTGTTGTCATTTATTTTCTTTTTTGATTTATTACACTTAATAATTTTTCTTCCAGGTACTGCGACCATGCAGGTGCACAAGAGTTATAACATTCAATTTCGGGAACCAAACCAACATGAGTGAATAAGATTTCAGTGTTATCGCCCCGGTCTGAAATCTCAAAGCTAATTTTGGATCCAGTCCATTCTCTTTCATTTTCAAGAAAAGTTAGTTTACTGTCTGTTACCAGCCAAACAATTTTTTTATCGGGAATAAGTTCTACCAATTTTTGCCTGGAATAATGAGCACCATCGCCGGCACGAAATGTGAACTCATCATTGAGTTTGTATGAACTGCCATTTATTTCCTCGGCATACAAACCCGACCACCATCCGCGAACATTAAGGATGGCGTTGAACACTTCTTTTGGTGATTGCCTTACCAATAAGGTTTTAGTGAAATCTTGTGTTGTCATTTCTTTCTGAATTGTCATCGTTAAAATTTTTATGCTACAAAAGTATTGTCCAAATACTACATGGCTGGGGTGTAAAATGGACTTTGTAGTGGGTTGATCCGGACAGGACAGATATCTATATTTGCAAGAGAATTGAAATGTAATAAGCCTGGTACGAATTCATCCCAAACGATATATAGTTAAGAGAATGCTACCTGGCCATTAAAAAATAAAGTAAACAATGAAGCATATAACCATCATAGTGCCTGACGGCGAGGGCAACAACTTAAGCAGTATAGTGGGCGCCTACAAAATATTTACAAGAGCCAATGCTTATTGGAAGGAGACAGGCAGAAGAGAATTGTATAAAATTGAGCTGGCAGGTATTTCAAAAAAAGTGGATTTTTATGAGGGGCTGTTTACCGTAACACCACATACCAACATTACTGCAATAACCAAAACCAATCTCATCATTATCCCTTCATTGAACCATAATTACCAAAACGCGGTGAAAAGAAACCAATTGCTGATTGACTGGGTTCAGCAACAATATAAGCAAGGTGCTGAAATAGCAAGTATATGCACCGGCGCATTTATGTTGGCAGCGTCGGGCTTGCTGGATGGAAAAAATTGTTCTACTCATTGGGCAGCTGCAGATAGTTTCAGAACGATATTTCCTAAAGTGAATTTACAACCTGATAAACTGATTACAGATGAAAATGGGATTTATACAAATGGTGGCGCTTATTCCTTCCTTAACCTGGTGATTTACCTGGTTGAAAAATATTTCGACAGGCAGACGGCGATTTTTTGTTCAAAAGTATTCCAGATTGAAATGGATAGAAACCGCCAGTCAGCTTTTATAATATTTAAAGGGCAAAAGTTACATGGGGATGAAATGGTTCAGCAGGCACAAGCCTATATGGAAGGCAAGCTGGATGAAAAAATATCGGTTGAACATTTGTCATCCAGGTTTGCAGTGGGCAGGCGAAATTTCGACAGAAGGTTTATTAAGGCAACCGGAAATACGCCCGTTGAATATTTGCAAAGAGTAAAAATTGAAGCCGCAAAGAAAGCGCTGGAAACCAGTCGTAAAACAATTAATGAAGTGATGTATGATGTTGGTTATTCAGACGTGAAAGCGTTTCGCGAAGTATTTAGAAAAATTACAGGAATGTCACCATTGGAATATAGAAGAAGATACAATAAGGAAGCGGTGATTTAAGCATGTACAGTTTTAAATATAATTTCAATATTTGTAAGTATGGCGGCAGGAGAAAAACATTTATGGAGATTATCCTTTACAATAATCCAATTATAAAATATACAGATCCTATACCAGCCACAATCATTCCGCCGTACCAAAGAAACCTCCTCCTGGTAATAATTGAAATAGCTGATACTGCAATGGCAACTTGTAAAAAAGTAACGGCGCTTGAAAGTGTTATGTGCCTTTTCAAATGAGCTTCTGATTGTTGCTCGTATTTTTCAGCAGTAGTTTTTATGTTCTCCGCTTCGAGTAAGGTTGCCTGTGAGGACCTGGTGCCAACGTTTTCGTGTGTTTCAATATTTCTTATTTCTGCCTTAATACCTTTGGCCTGGTAGTAGGCCCATTGGTCAGATGCTTTTATCTGGAGAATAACGGCCTCATTCGAATGATGCCCTGCAAAAAGCGCTGCCAGCGCCGCCAATACCGCCATGATTGCGGTAGAGATCGCCACAAATAATGTCCATCTGTTTTCTTTTTCCCGTGACAGTTCTTCCGCCTTTTCATTAATTGCTTCGTGTAAATGCTCCGTAGGAACCTCAATTTCATCCATGTCTGAAGTTTTAAAATTGGTAAATAAAAATAAACGTCTTTTTTAAAATTAAAATACGCCATTTAGATTGCCTTCCTGGTTTATTCGTGGCTTAAATGTAACAAAAGTTATTCAGGCAAAATGTTTTTTATGGTCAGCCTGCAGGGGGTGTTGCGATTGGCAGGATAGGTTTGTAATTTATAAACCCATTTTTGCTGCCGGAAGCTTCAACTTACTTTTTTACCAATTTTCGTTTATGCGTCGGAGTTATACGCATAGTTTTTAAAAATTCGAAATTATTAGCATCCAAAAACCTGCGGCGGGAATTTGCAGTTTCCAAGGGAGTGCTATATATTTATGTGGCGTGCATAAGCGTGCCCGGCCAACATTACAGGCAAATCATTTTAATAACAATGAACAAGGCATCCATAATAATTTCAGGAGTCATCGCTTCATTCTGTTTGGGTTTGGCTTTTAATACGATAATTGTTAAACAAAATAATTCAAACTTCCTAAAAATGAAGAAAGTAACAGGCATTGGCGGCATCTTTTTTAAATGTAAAGACCCCAATAAAATAAGAGAATGGTACAAAATGCATTTGGGTTTTGACACTGACCAACATGGGGCAAACTTTGAGTGGCGGGAAGATGCCGACTCAACAACAAAAGGCTCTACGCAATGGAGTCCATTTGCCGAAACAACAAAATATTTTGAGCCTTCAACAAAAGACTTTATGATAAACTATAGAGTTAACAATTTAGAAGTTCTTGTGCTGCAACTTAAAAATGAAGGAGTAACAATTGTGGACAAAATTGAGACTTTCGACTATGGTAAATTTGTTCATATTATGGACCCGGAGGGCAACAAGGTTGAACTCTGGGAGCCCATTGAAAGTAAGTAGAATAAAATAGCATAGACTAACAAAATGGAAACTGCTAACACCCATCTTTGGGTTGTATATAAAGCCGTGTGTAAAAATGGATCACTATATACGCAAAGCTTTTGACTCAGCCGGCTTCCCACCAACACATCTTCTAATGAAACACGTTTTACTGAATCCTGATGCCGGATAATATTTATCTGATTGATAACATTTCTTCCAATCATCACCTTCCTATTTACTGTAATTGTCTGTAAACCGATCTGGGCATGAACGGGGCCGGTATAATCCCAACGGATAAAATTGGGGAAAACCGGAAAGCCTCAACCGTAGAGAAATAGATTGGCAGAGAAATAGAAGTCCGGGAATTATACATTATTTTACAATAACAAATCTGTGACAAAAAAAATGAAAAAACTTCTGTTGTTTATTTTTATTGCAGTGAGCTTACAAGGGCAGTTGTGGGCTCAACTTGGCGGGCAGGCCCGTATAGACTCTTTACTTGGCCAATTACCTAAAGCCATTGACGATACGAATAAAGTGAAGCTACTAATTGATCTTAGTCATACCTATTACTCCATAAATGCTGATGAAGGTTTAAAGTTTGGAAAACAGGGATTAGCGCTGGCTCAGGAATTAAATTGGGAAAAAGGCATAGGAAATGCCTGCCGGACCATTGCAGGTAATTACAGCTTTGGGAAATCTGATTATGCCACGGCGTTGAAATATTCCCTGCAGGCATTGGAACAGTTTAAAGAGATTGGAGATAAACTCGGCACAGCAAGAATACTTAGTGATATCGGGGTCATTCACTGGTACCAGGCAAACTATCCCAATGCATTGAAATACTATTTTGACGCCTTACGCATTAACGAGGAAATCAATAATAAACCCGACATAGCGGTTACGCTCTGTAATATCGGGATTGTTTATAACAGCCAGAAAGAGTATCAAAAAGCACTTGAGTATCTCACAAAAGCAAATAAGATTGATGAGGAAATGGGAAATAAAAGTGGCATAGCTGCTAACCTCGGCGACATCGGCGAGTTGTACCGCAATTTAAACAACCAGGAAAAAGCGCTTGAATATGAATTAAAATCGCTGCAGTTGTATAAAGAATTAGGCGATAAAAATGGAATAGCAAGAGATCTGGGCAACATCGGCGGTATTTATTCCCATCAAAAAAATTACAGCAAGGCACTGGAATGTCATTTACAATCGCTGAAAATAAGTGAGGAACTGGGAGTTAAAATTGAAACCGCAGCAAGCCTTGGAAATATAGGAAACATTTATTTAGAGACAGCAAAGGATACCGGCACAGGCAAATATAATTTCGCCACATTGCAAAAGGCAAAAATCTATATAGACAGTGCCATACAAATATGTAAAGAAATTGGCGATTTAAATGCTTTGTCGGCAAACTATAAGCAACTGAGCGAAATACAAATGCTGCTTGGCGATAACAAAAGTGCATTGGCGAGTTATAAGAACTTTGCGCTTTTGAAAGATTCTATATTTAATATAGAGAAAGATAAAAAACTTACAGAAACCGCCATGCAGTATGCATTCGACAAGAAAGAAGCAGCAGCGCGGGCGGAGCAGGAGAAGAAAGACATCAGGCAACGCAATATCCGCAATTCAATTATCGCTGGTGCTGTGGTATTATTATTACTATTAATAGCATTCATTAATCGTTACCGCTATAAACAAAAAGCTAACGAACTGCTGGCTACGGCTTATGAAAATTTAAAAAACACCCAGGAGCAATTAGTGCAATCAGAAAGGATGGCTGCATTTGGCGTAATGGCTTCACGCATGGCACACGAAATACAAAACCCGCTGAATTTTGTAAATAACTTTTCGGAATTGTCCGTGGATTTGGCACAGGAAATAATTACTCCCGGTAATGAAGAAGAAAAAAAAGAGGTGGCACAAGATTTAATCAGCAATCTTGAGAAAATAAATCATCACGGTAAAAGGGCTGCCGCCATCATAACTCAATTACAGGAACATGCACGTTTAGGTACGGCGCAACAATTTTTCGAAGAAGAGTAAAATTTATAAACATACAACGTTCATCGGCTTTGCGAAGGTTGGGCATTCATTCTACGACTGCCTGACCCTTGCAAAACCATTACGTGTAATGATCGATTACTCTTCTATTGAATCATTAGTAATCCAGCCTGATCAATAGAAAATACTTTATCTGAACCGGTTGTCTTCAACGTAAACTGATCTCCGTCGGATTGAAGTGACAAGTTATTTAAAGCAACATACTCCGGGAGTTTCAGCTGTGAAAAATCACCGGTGAACCGATGGGCTGTTTTATAATATAATCTCTCCGCATAATAAACAGACATCAGTTGCATTTTAATAGCCCAGTTTGTATCCGTTAAAAAAGCATCCTCAACGGTACCAACTTTTTTCGAAGAGAATTGCAAATAGCCCCAGTACTCTGGCCGGTGCATATCGATTGCCCATTGCGGCGACCAAACCCAATTATGTTCGGGCTCAGGTAACTTCGTATAAGAATTGTTTTCAATTTTCACATTCCATTGAACCCGGCTAAAATTGATTCTCCACTGAGTTCCTGCAGCGAAAGGTTTTTTACCTCTTTCTAAATCAATCAATGATGATAAAGGAATCCTTATTTCAATATTCCATGCCGTATCAACATCCGAGGGTTTATTAATAGTTCCTTCGTACGAAATAGCATATTGTGTTCCTTTACATTCCCATCCAAAAATCGGGAAGCCTCCATCCCGGTAGGGCTTTTCCAAAAAAATATCCATCAATGTTCCCAGCGCATTGAATTCCATCTCTCCGTAGTTATAGTTATTTCCGTCCGGGTTGATAAAGATTTCAAAATCATTATCATGATAAACAATGCCATCATGTTGGGTAAGTGTTGCCCAGATATTTTTTGTTTCGATACGTGCACCGATATACAGGTTACTATCGTCCCATAACATTTTTATATGTGTTTGCTCAGTGGGTCGGGGCTTTCCGGGCCCTTCAATGTCACGGAACGGATCACTCCATTGCGCCAACTTCCAGCTGGGCTCATTTAGTTTTCCATCAATGTTGATTTGGTCAGAAATCTTGTAACAAATATAATGAGCAGGAGAGGGAGGAAACTGGCCGGAAACATTGTTATTTAAATTAATGAGCAGGATTATTGCCAAAACTTTATTCATCGCGACTATCTTTTTGTTGTGCAAAATACAACAACCAAAACGTGTACGGTCAATTAAATTTTTACTTTGATTTTTTTCTCTTTATCAACTGCGTTTAACGTGAGGGCTTGCTGCTGTGCTGGAATTTTATTTCGTGCAGCCCAAACCGTTAGCCCAATTGAAAAACTATTGATGAAGATATGAACAAATGCTGAACAATGAAAGTCCTGCCGGAACTGCCGCTGATAGTATTGCAAAAGATGAGGATTTGCAGTTCAGCCAGCATAGCCCTTAGGTTTGTATTAGAAATTCTTATTAATTTTCTGAAGGTAGAGAAGGAGACCTATCAGCATAGCCAGGTTAACGACCTTTTTTCTGAATGAGTTCCTTCCCGACCTCTCAGAGTTAACAGAACCAGATAGAATTGTAGGCTATCTATAGGCCTGTTAAGGGTATTAGTTTTTAACTCTAAACACTAAGTTATGAAAAGGTATTTATTCATTGGCATTGACATTTCTAAAGCCACATTGGATGTCTGTATGCTTTCCCTGTTACACATTACAGACAGCCATTATCATCAATTTCCTAATAACACGAAAGGATTTATTTTGTTACTGAAATGGCTAAAACAAAAAAGTAACCTCGTCCCAATCGAAGACTGGCGGCTCTGTATGGAAAACACCGGTATGTATAGTTTGGAACTGAACTGCTTTTTGCATGACAAAGGTATTTGGCAAACTATGGAAAACGCTTTACAGATTAAACGTAGCATGGGTGTGGTACGAGGCAAAACCGATAAGGCTGATTGCAAAACCATTGCGTTGTATGCATATCGTTTTTTCGACAGGCTAAAGCCATACGTACTCCCCAATGTTACTCTGCTACGCCTGAAAGCCTTGTTTGCACAACGTGAAAGACTAGTGAGCATGCACAGCCAACTCCTGGTAGGTAACCAAAGTTTGAAAGGGTATCCTAAAGACATTGTAAAGGATATAGAAAAGCAAAATGAGAAGTTGCTCAAAAACCTTTCAGAACAAATCAAAGCTGTAGACAAGTTGCTGAAAGAATGTTTAAAGCAAGATGAAGAATTACAACGTAAAGCCACACTTATTCAATCGGTTCCCGGTATTGGTCCGCAAACAGCAGCTTATCTTTTAATCGTAAGCCGCGGCATGAATAACTTTGCAACGCCCAGGCAGTTTGCTTGTTATAGCGGTTGTGCGCCGTTTGCACACACATCTGGATCAAGCATCAGGGGTAAAACCAAAGTGCACTTTATTGCAAATCGAAAAATGAAGATGCTACTGCATATGGCTGCCATGAATGCAATTACATTCAATGAAGAAATAAAAGCCTATTACCAGCGTAAAGTAGCGGAAGGCAAAAATCCAATGAGTGTACTAAATGCAGTTCGCTTTAAGCTTATCTGCCGAATCTTTTCCGTGGTTAAAAGAGATCAGGAGTTTGTAAAAGAATATAGAAAAATAGCCGCTTAAATATTTGGTGTAACCTATAGTAATCAAAACTTAATCTGACAGTTATTAAATTTGATAACAAAATAAAACAGATTAAGATGACAACAACTAAA
>NZ_VYQF01000016.1 GCF_008710285.1 Ginsengibacter hankyongi
CAAATTAATCTTGCATTTTTCATTCATTCCGGGACTGCTTAATATGGTCTCAAAAATATTTGACTTCTCTTTTCCAGGATTGATTGCCACGTTACCCATAAAATTCATTTATAATTTCAAAATTTATTGACAACACAAATCTATTTTGCTAACACCATTTTCACCCCTTCAGAATTTGAACAGGTATTCGCCAATCGGCGCTAAGGTGACCAATATAGACGATGGTCCCGAGTTCCTGTCATTTCATGAAAAATTACATTCAAGATTGGTTTTAGAGAAATAATTCGGACAATTTTTTTAGACTGTTATACCCGAATAGTTTTTATTCAACTGAACTAGGGTATAGATCATTCAACTATTATTGTACAGGCAAATAAGAATATATCCAATAATAATATTCGTTAGTGAGTCCACTCTTTGCGGGATCAACAGACAAAGACCCAACGGTTTCAGTCCTTATTTTAAGCTGCGATTTACCTTTGGTAAAGGAACCGGGAATCTCAAATTCGGTATCGCGGAATTTAGCCGTAATATTCCCCTTTTGCCAATCCGGTAGTGAATCATTATAATAAAGCCTCTTATTTAAATAATAATTAGCTCCCTGTTCGAACCAATTCCCTGCAAACTTATTATCGACAAACACTTTCACCCGCTGATGATAGGACGTCTGGTTTATTCGCTTTCTTATCCGCACCCCGTCATTTTTTGGATTAATATGGATAGTAAAAGCGGTGCTACCATTAGTCCATCGCCCGGCATCAGAAAATAGGGTATCAAAATCGCCCTCATAGCCTGCCCGGTCATTTTGAAATTGCGCTTTAGTGCCTCTTATTGTATATGAATGAGAAGTTTCTGATTGCAAATCACCAATATCAATACTGTCTGTTCTCTCCAGGTATTGCTTCGGGTTATAATAATAATAGATAGCGCTGTTAAAAATTCCATCACGGTCATGCACATAATAAATGGCGTGGTCTTGCGTAAATAACAGGGAATTTACGAAAGGAATGTAATCGATTATGTGGAATCGATAGCCAATATCCTTTGCGAGCCCTCCTGAAAAAGGCCGGGTAAACCCAGGGTGGATTCCGTAGGAATGATTGAAGTAATCCTCGCCACCCGTACTTTCAACGGCCGGAGTTTTTGAACCATCAACGTATATGCTGAAATTTGCTTCAATAGCTCCTGTTAGCTGCGATACCGTTCCAACCATAATACCTGAACCTTTCACTGAAAGATTAACAAAATCAGGTTGCCCGGCTTTAACAGCAGTCGGAGGGTTATACTTCACCCGAAATGTCCCGGTACTTTGTTCGGGATACGGATTGGAATCAGACCAGTTAAACTGGCAGGAAACATGGATGGGCCTTTGCTGCTTATTTATCAATTCCATTTTAAATGACTTCCAAAACGGCATCGGAAAATAATTATAGAGACTTTTTCCGTCAAAACCTGCCGGCATACCTCTGGCATTATTCATATTAACTTTAGCATAACCACCAAAGAAAAATGCAATCGGCAAACAGGCAGTAACTTCAGAGTCTGTGGAAACACTAATATATATGCTGTCCATTGCGGTACTATCCCCCTGTGGCAGGGTAAGATGTATCTGTCTAATTACGCCCGGGGTAACGTCATTAAAAAAAGTGACTGTTTTGTTTGCTCCAACGATAACATCCACGGTTTTATGGCGATTGCCAGGAACCTTACCGGGAAAACTTCCCACCGGGTTTTGCATCTTCTTGTAAATACCCGCGAGGTCTGCCTTTGATATAGCTTCTGAATAATAATGACTCCTGAAAAGGTGCAAAGTGAATTGGTACCATTGAGGTTTAATATCACTATAGGCTTTAAAATTTTCATGAAAGGGCAAACACGGAAATGCCCACCAAATGCCGTCTTTTGATTCCCATAGGTATTCAGGATACTTCCGGCTATTGAAATAATTCTTGAATGATTTATCAATCCCGGAGGTGCTCTTTTTTGAATCAAAGAGTTTCATTCTTCCCGTGGAATCATTTGATAAAAAAGCAAACCAACAATGCACCAACATTCCTGATTCGCCTTCATAATTAGCCATCTCATAACCATTCTTTCCCTCACTGGTGTAATTTAAAAAGTCCTGAACAGTTTTGTTCAGGGGACTTTTGGAAGTGTGAGACCACAGTTTTACTCCTGTTCGTATAAAAGGAAGGTCTTCCCATACAACTGCGGGGTTCTTAGGTACATGTTGTCCAAATACTCTTAATGAAAATAGCGTGAATCCCCACATTATCGCCATACCCCGGTTGATGTAACACGATTGGCCCGGGATCTTCCATTTATTTAATTTGTTAACCATATTTTTGAGTGTTTCCAACTAGTTCAACTTTTTTGACTTCATAAAAACATAGTGGCCGCCGGTAGAACCGGCAACCACTACATCTCTAAATTTTACCAACCAGGATTTTGTTCCAGTTTATTGTCCAACAGTATCTGTCGTGTCGGTAACGGCATTAGGTAATTTTTGGCCGGGTCAAAATGCCGGTTTGCAGAAGGCTCAACAATTAGATAACCTTCGTTATCGAGCTGAGGTTTAATATCCGCCCAACGCGGATCTGTTGCATATTGTGTGCCCGTCCACTTCACTCCTTCGAGCGCCTGCGGCAATTCGTCCTCTGCTGTTTTCCATCTCCTGATGTCATCAAATCTAAAACCTTCCATACTTAGCTCAATCGTTCTTTCCCGTCTAATTTCCGTTCTCATATCCAAGCCATTGGCGGCTACTAATTCATTAGTAAGTGGCGCCACACCTGCCCTTGCCCTCAATAAGTTTATTGTTTGATTCAACTCGTCATTTGTAATTGAACCATTTTTCTCAAATAAAGCTTCCGCATTTATTAATAATACTTCGGCATACCTGATAACCGGGTAGTCTGTTCCCAGTGGTCGTGCTATTTCCTGTTGAAATTTTAAAGGATAATAGCCCGTACTGGTGGTACGTCCAAAAAGTACGTCGTATATAACTCCCCCGGAATAAGGATTCGACCAGGTCCGGTTGTATTCAGGTGGATAAAACCCCCAAAATACCTTAAATGGAACACAAAAATCATTGGTCATTCTTAAATCCCTGTTTTGGTATTCGCTGGTGGCCGTTTGCTTTCCCTGGAACAGGGGCGACTTATCAATTGGAAGCCCGTCCTTGCAAAGAAACATATCTGCAAATTTTCTTGTCGGGCTATATGAGTTGTTACCACTTACACCGGGCGCAGGCCTGATATTATTATCGAATCTATTCACAAAAATATATTCGTTTTGATTACTCTTGGTTAGGTTGGCGGCGTTTGATTGGACGTTGTCCAGAATGAAAAAATACCTGTAACTCGAATCTCCAAGCACATCTCTCCTGTCGAAAAGGGAATACTGGCTGCTTGTCATTACTGATTTTGAGGCATTAATGGCAATATCAAGCAAATCCTGCCATCCGCTCAAACCCCTGAATTCGCGCCACGTCCCTTCAAAAAGAGCTATTCTTGCTTCAAGCGCCAGGGCAGCACCCTGACTCACTCTTCCTTTATCCGAGCCCGCAATATTGGCTTCAACCGGCAAATCATTGATTGCAGAATCCAGGTCTTTCAATAGGTAACTGGTAACTTCTTCCCGCGTATTTCTCGGCCCATATAAAATATCATTATCACTGAGCGTAAGCACTTTATCAACAATAGGCACTCCGCCATAATCCCGCAATAAGTTAAAATAGGCCATCGCCCTGAAAAACCGTGCTTCGCCTCCATACACGGCAACCTGGCTTTTTAAAGACGGATCTGCCGAATTTACTTTGTCTATAAGATAGGTCGTGTTTCTAATGGTGATGTAGGCATTTTCCCATAAGCTACTGGAGGCTGGCGCAAAATAACTTCCGTTACTTATCGTATTAGTACCTCCTACGTTAGCCAGAATATCGGAATAGCTATCACGGGCGTAACCGGTCGTTTCATTGGGCAATCCAATGTAAAATTGATTTGCAAATAATTTAAATTGATCCGGTGTCTTAAAAAAAGTGGCCTCCGAATAATTAACCTGCGGAACAAGGTTCAGGTTTTTCTCACATGCGGTAAGCAAGAAGCACGGTATAAATAGTGCGTAAAAGAAACATTTGAATGTTTTGTTCATAAAATTAGAATTTAGAATTTTAAGTTTAGACCAAAGGAAAATTGCCTTGGAAAAGGTGTAACAAAATGGTTGAACGGCTTTTCCGGATCAAACACACCGGGGAGATTATATAGTTCAAAAACATCGGTTCCACTAAAAAAGACGCGTAAATCCTTTATCTTATATTTTTCTGTTAAGCGATTAGGGACATTATAACCGAATTGGATATTCTTCAGTCTTATATATTTATCATTAAATAACCGGTAAGGGGCGTCCGATACGGTGTAATTATTATTATTAATATCTCCCCTGACATTCAGTTCCGGGTAACTTGCGTTGGTTTGTGTCGGTGTCCAGGTATTATGGTAAAAATAGCTAAGCTGAGGCCAAGAGTCGGCTTCGAAGGCTCTGTTCCCATCATACACCATCCATTTCAATACCCCCTGAAAGAAAGTGCTGAAATAGAAGTTTTTATAATTTAATCCCAGATTAATCCCAAAAAGATAATGCTGGCCTGCATCTCCGAGGTAGGCTAAATCTCCTGAAGTCGACGTTGGTTTTCCGTCGGCTCCTAATTGGTACAACTGCGGGGTCAATTTTCCGTCACCGTTTAAATCTTTATATTTTGCATCACCGGGTTGTAACCCCTGTGGAATTCCGGAATGTATAGAGGCGGTGTATTTATCTGCTTCACCCTGGCTCTGTAATAATCCATCATAGCGGTATCCGAAGTAGGCATCTGCAGAATACCCTTCAACAAAGCTATTGAACCCAATATTTGGAATCCTTGAGTCGGCAAGTTGAATTACCTTATTAGTACTGTTGCTCAGGTTAACCCCTATATTATATCCAAAATTTCCAAATTCGCTCTTCCAGTTTACAGCTACTTCCCAACCTTTTGTTCTTACGTGAGCTCCGTTTATACTGGGTGGGTTAACGCCTAATAATTGAGGAAATTCCTTACTGTAAAACATATTCGCGTTGTCCTTTATAAAATAATCAACGGAACCGGAAAGCCTGCTGTCCAGTACTGAAAAATCAATGCCCAGGTTTCTGGAGTCTACTCTCTCCCATGTCCTGGTAGCACTACCCAGGCCAGCCAACATCGCTTGCTGTGTTAGCAAAGGGGAAGACGAACTACCAAACGGATAACTTCCGCCGATGTTAATCTGGGGTATGTAATCATATAATCCTATACTGGCTTCGTTACCCAGCTGTCCCCAGGAAGCACGTATTTTCATAAAATTGATAACATTGCTGAATTTTTGCATGAATTTTTCGTCGGAAATGGTCCACGCACCGGAGAGGCCGTAAAAGGGCGACCACTTATGGCCGGGTGCAAATTTGGAAGACCCGTCATACCTGAAGTTGCCTTCCAGGATATATTTTTCTTTATAGTTATAATCCAGCCTCGAGAAAAATGACTCAAGTGCCTGATCTGTTTTCGATTCACCATTGAACTGCTGCGTGGAGCTACCCAGTCCAAAAGTCGGCAATTGGCTACTAATCAAACCAAGATTTCGTTGTACTCCAATATTCCGGTATTCCTCCTCCTCGTGGGAATACCCGGCAAGGAGGTCGAATTTATGATCATTTTTTATGCTGAATTTATAATCCGCAAACAAGTTACCTACAAAAGACTTTGTGCGATTATAATAAGCCCCCGCGCTATTCCGGTTGTTGGTAGAATTGTAAGAAAACACGTCATTTTCATTATACATATCGAAACCGAGGTTGGCCCAGTCGCCTTCCTGGATATCGAAATTATTAGCCATATCGCCCGTTATATTTAAGTTTTTCACAGGCGTCAATTCAAACCCCAACTGGCTGTTTATCCGGTAATTAATCTCCGTAACATCTCCCCCCGCCTCTGCATACCCGATTGGGTTTTGGTGGGAACCAAAATTATAATAATGCCCCGCAGGAGTATACGGCATATAAACAGGCCAAATAAGCCCCTGCCAAAATTCAATAGACCCGAAATTATAAGGCTCCACGACCTTTTGCCTCTCTAATTCGATATTTTCATTGATTTTAAGCCAATTGGTTATATCGTAACTGTTCTTTAACCTTGCAAAAAATCTTTTGTTATTATTCGAACCATAGCGGAGCATGGATTGCTGGTCCTCGTATCCTATCGAGTTGTAATAATTCAGTTTATTTGTCTTACCGGAAATCGATAAAGTATTTATATTTAATGGCGCAGCATGGTACATAATTCCGGGCCAATAATAATTTCCAAAAACAAAATTCTCCGTATTATCAAAAGGCCACTGGGTTTGGTATTTCCCGTCATTCTTACTTATTTCTGCCATCGTTAAATTATTCTGCTTGATGTAGTTTACTATATGGGTAAATCCATTGGTAACCTCGCCTGCATTTACATAGGCATCATTCATCATTTCTACTAATTGCAGAATATTCACAGACTTTTTCTCTAGCGCCGGCTGTTGAATAGTATACGTAGAAGAAAAATCAATGGTTGGTTTCAATGACTGGCCTTTCTTGGTGGTAACTAATATTACGCCACCAGCCGCCCTTGCTCCATAAATTGCTGCCTGGGCATCTTTTAGAATGCTGATACTGGCGATATCGTCAGGGCTGATATTATCCAAAAGGTAGGAAGCATCACCACTTTGTGGTATCCCGTCAATAACAACTAAAACACCGGGATCGCTGCGTGAGGTAATGCCCCTTATAGTTATACTACTTTGGGTGCCCCGAATTCTTCCTTCATTTCCCCGGACAATCTGTACTCCTGGCGCCATCCCCTGGAGAAGTTCCGTTGTTCGCGCAGCGGGCCTCCCTTCCAATTGTTTTTCTCCAATCGTAGATACTGCCCCGGTTAACGTAGCTTTCTTTTGCGTGCCGTAGCCAATTACCACCACTTCGTTTAGCCCGGTCGTCGCCGGTTGCAAGGCAATGGTGATTTCACTAAGTCCATTCAGTGGAATTTCCTGTGTTTGGTAACTAATAAAGGAAACTACCAATACGGCATTTTTGTCCGGCACATCGATAGAGAAGTTACCATCGGCTTTAGTGACTGTACTAACTTTGCTGTTCTTCAAAGTAATAGTTGCGCCATTAAGTGGTTTATTACCTACGGCATCGTGCACGGTCCCGTTGATTCTTCTTTGTTGGGAAAAAACCGGCGTTGATAGTAAAAGTAATAATACAATTCTCAAACAGTAATTAAACAGTTTTGATTTTTTCATGCTCTTTTTTTTTTGATTTAATAATTAGTTCTTTATCAGGGAACTTATGATAGATAATTCCCGGGGTATACCTAAAACCACGGGTTTATTTGATCTAATTTTTTATTTCAAACACAATGTATTTTCCAGGTTGCAACATTCATTCTATTGGCTTAATCGATGGCCGAAAGTACATGCATGGCATTATCGTTCGCTATTTTACGAGCGTCACGTTAAGGCTGAATTTTGTCCGATAACAAACTAATTCAACAGCTGCTGCAACAATTTGAAAAATGTTCCTACTTAAAAATTCGCAGCCGGAAAGCAATCATTTACTCAACAAGTATTTTTATTATTTAAAAAGAGTTATGTTATTAAACCCTTCTAACAAAACGTAAAACAAATTTACCATCCGGAGCAGGTAGGCAGAATCGACGTTCTTAGCATTTTATTATATGATATTAGCAAACAAATGTTTTTTTCCTGTGCCGGAATGAATAGCAGATTTCGACCGTAGAATTTATCTATTGTACGGAATTGGCGGGCCATTAACTATGTGTTTCCGCTTTAATTAATTTTTTTAGCTTAAGCAGCCTGCGCGGCTGCATCGGCATGTTAACATGTTTATTAAGAACAACCCGGGATTTGCTAGAGGACGGGATTATTGTTACCGCTGATAAAAACCTACCGGAACAAATGATGAAAGCTGAATAGGCAAAGCCGTTTGTTTAAATTTTCAGGGCTTAAATTTTGTATTTTAACCCAATAATTAAGCTATTTTATCTTTTAAAGCTGAAGTTCTTGGCCAGATGGAATATATATGATAACTTTTGACAGAAGTTTTTTACAAAAGATTGCTAAAAACTACTGATATGAAACCACAACTATTGAAAGTGTCTGCTGAACCCTCCTGTTCGTTCAGCGTTAGACAAGACAGGGTCCCTTATGTAAATAACCGTTGGCATTATCATCCTGAAATTGAATTAATTTATTTTAAGGAAGGGCGCGGAACTCAATTTATAGGTGACAATATCAGCCTCTTTAATTCAGGCGATGTAATTTTAGTGGGAGCCAACCTTCCCCATTACTGGAGTTTTGATGAAACGTATTTCAATTCTCAAATTGAGGAACCGAATGTATTTGTCACTCATTTCTGCGATTATTTTTGGGGGAAGGATTTTTTGACCATTCCTGAAAACCTTCCCATAAAAAACATTTTGGAAACCGCTAAAAGAGGAATACAAATAACAGGGCCAACCAGAGAATTTATCGGGAATCTTTTAGAGAAAATGCTTGTATCAGATGGGTGCAATAAAATAATATTAATATTGGAAGCGCTCGTCAATATTGCTCATTCCGGCAATTATAAAATACTCTCATCCATTGGATTTCAACACAATGTCCGGGAAGCGGGGAACGACCGGATCAATTCCATTTACGAATTTTCTTTAGCCAATTACAAGAGGAAAATTCTAATGGAGGAAGCGGCAGCGATAGCCTGCATGAGTCCTAATTCTTTCTGCCGGTATTTTAAATCCAAAACAAGAAAAACATACTCCAATTTCCTGATTGAAATCAGGGTGGGAATCGCCTGCAAATTATTAATTGCAAACAATTTAAGCATCAAACAAATTTGCTTCGAAAGTGGGTTTAATAATTTTGCAAGTTTTCATAAATTTTTTAAGATGATCACGGGCAAAACTCCTTTGAACTACCAACGGGAATTTATCTCAAAAAATTAGCGATGGATGGCCGTAACGGATAACCTAACTTAGTAAATATACTTTCAGGCTTCTGGCGCCGTGCGCCCCGACAACAAGAGATTGTTCAATATCTGCAGTTTTCGAAGGGCCCGCCACAAAGACACCATAGCCTTCGTTACCAAGCGTTATCCTCTTGTAGGCCTCATGCATGTCAGCTACTATTTTAGTTACGTCCAGGACAATAACCAGGTGCTGGCAAATAAATGGCAGAAGCCTGTTTCTCATCTTGCTTTCTTCAAGCCAAATGGCGCCGTTTTCTGCAATACCCAATGTTCCACTTATATATGCAATTTCTACAGGGTCTAAAAAAGCAGGGTTACTGTTGATATTGATCTCTTCGTTAACGATGCCCAAGACTTCGGTTGTATTGATCGTATAGTGACCGCCTGCGATATTCTTTTGTAGATCATCTTTTATGGTTTGTACATTTTCTACCCAGACTGCAGTTGCTCCATTTATTTGTAAAATATTTAAAAATTGCGGCACAAGGACAGAATAATCATATTTTATGTCGACAACCACATCCGGCATTGGCTGGAATGCAGGTTTGTTTATAGCGATGGCTGCCAGTATTTTTTCTCTGCTGTTCATTTTTTATTTTTAAAATACCAGGTTCGAAAACTCTGCCTCGGCGGGACAGGCATTTCCCGTTGTTTATACCAGGAGTTAATTGTTTTGTTCGCAAGCAATGATGGGAAATATCTCATTATCCACCTTCCCGTTCTGCCTGCAACCCGGTATATAGAAGGATATGATACAACAAAAGACATCATCTTCATGCCGAGCCTCTTGCCGGACGATACATGCCCTTTTTTTGTCAATGCCTGGCGCCATTTCCACAATTGGTCATGGATATCAATTTTTACAGGGCAAACATTACTGCAGGACCCGCATAAGGTGGAGGCAAAAGGCAGATCGGCATTTTCTTGCATATTTATATTTGGATTCAAAATAGCGCCGATGGGTCCGGCTACAGCGCTGTGATAGCTATGTCCGCCACTTCTCCTGTAAACAGGGCAGGTGTTAAAGCAGGCACCACAACGGATACATTTTAAAGAGTTCCGGAAATCGGGTCTTCCCAATTGCCTGGTTCGGCCGTTATCAACTATTACCACATGCATTTGCTGGCCGTTTCTCGGTTTATGAAAATGACTGGAATAAACAGTAATAGGCTGCCCCGTTGCACTCCTGGTAAGCAAACGTAAAAAAACACCCAGGTGTTCCGCTTTTGGGATTATCTTTTCAATGCCCATACAGGCAATGTGAATTCCCGCAGCATGTGCACCCATATCAGCATTGCCTTCATTGGTGCATACCACGAATCCACCAGTTTCTGCCACCGCAAAATTTACCCCGGTAATCGCCAGCTCGGAAAAGATAAATTTTCTTCTCATATGCTGCCTGGCAGCTTCCGCCAGGTATTGCGGGTTATTATTACCTTTTTCTGTATGCAAATGGCTGTGAAAGGTATTGCTTACATCCTCCCTTTTTAAATGTATAGCCGGAAGTACAATATGACTTGGATGCTCTTTCCTCAATTGTACAATATACTCACCCAAATCAGTATCAATGACTTCAATACCCTGTGATGTGAGGTAAGAATTTAAGTCGCATTCTTCCGTAAGCATGGATTTACTTTTGACTACATGCTTAACTTGATTATTACGAATAATTTCAGATATAATTTCGTTATGTTCTTTAGCGTCTTCAGCCCAATGAATATGTATCCCATTGCTTCTTGCCTTTTTTTCAAACTCAATTAAATACTGATCAAGGTTGGATAAGGTATGATTTTTTATTTCGGAGCCATACTCCCTTAACTGCTCCCATTCAGGAACGTTATGTACGGCCCGGTCACGTTTGCTCCGGACGAACCATAATGTTTCATCATGCCAGTCTACCCTCTTTTCATCTTCATTGAAAATAGCTGATAATGCTGAATGGTTTCTCTTATTATGTTCCATGATGGTGCATTCTAAATTATTAAAAATGGGCCCTTTGGAAAAAGAGCCCCTGAAACAGCTTGATTAGCCTGTTTATGAGAAAATGAGTTGTAATACCGGACGTCAGTTTAAATGCCAAGTAATTTTTATCCAAAAAATTCAAATGGGTTATCATTAATAATTTCCGTTTATGTTCAAATTGCATTGAGAATTTCGGCGATATGTATCACCCGTATATCACTTTTTTTTCTTCTCAAGATACCTTCCAGGTGCATCAGGCAACTTACGTCTGTGGAGGTGATATATTCTACCTGGTTTTCTTTATGTTCCCTAATTCTATCTTTTCCCATTTTTACAGAAACGGCTTCTTCAAAAACAGAAAATGTACCCCCAAACCCGCAACATTCATCCCATCGTTCGGGCAACATCATTTGTAAATTCTTTACCATGCTTAATAGTTTCTCCGGCTTTGAAAAAGGGGAAGCGACCAGTTCTGACATAGAGCAGACGTGCAATCCCCGTTGGCCGTGACAACCAACATGTACGCCAACCTTATGGGGAAAATTTGATGGCAGCTTTTCAACTTTTAATACATCGAGCAAAAACTCGGTTAGTTCAAAAACATGCCTGCGAATATGCAGGGCAGCGTCTTCATTTTCATCCGTCAAGTGTTCTTTAATATGCAGTACGCAACTTCCGGAGGGCGATACTACGTAGTCGAAATTGGAGAAGTTTTCTACGAAGTTTTTATTGCACCCTTTTGCTAAACCGGCAAAGCCACTATTGGCCATCGGCTGGCCACAACACGTTTGGTTTAAAGGAAAAATTACTTCACAATTAAGACGCTCTAATAACTCCACGGTGGCAACGGCTACCCTGGGATAAAACTGATCAATATAACATGGAACAAATAAACCCACTTTCATAATTACTGTTCAAAAGTTGCAATAGCTTTAATGGTTTTTATCACGGAATCGGGGGTCAGTGAAATACTATCGATGCCCTCCCGTACAAGAAACTGCGCAAAATCCGGAAAATCAGAAGGTCCTTGTCCGCAAATACCCACTTTAACCCCATTTCTTTTGGCGGCACAAATGAGTTTGGAAATCATTTGTTTTACGGCAGGGTTTCGCTCATTGTATAAATGAGCCACCAATGATGAATCCCGGTCAAGACCAAGCGTTAATTGCGTTAAGTCATTTGAACCTATTGAAAATCCATCGATATGTTTGGCAAATTCATCGGCCAAAATAATATTTGAAGGCACTTCTGCCATCAAGTAAAGCTCCAGATTATTTTTACCTCGTTCCAACCCAAACTCTCTCATCACTTCCTTTACTTTTATTAATTCCTCAACGGTACGGCAGAAGGGTATCATCACGACTACATTATCCAATCCCATTTCTTCCCGAACTATCTTTATTGCTTTACACTCAAGCCCAAAAGCTGCTTTATATTCATCAGAATAATATCTTGAAGCGCCTCTCCAGCCAATCATAGGGTTTTCTTCATGCGGCTCAAAATGATTTCCGCCCAAAAGATTATAATATTCATTAGTCTTGAAATCGCTGAAACGCACAATAACAGGATTTGGATAAAAAGCAGCACCAATCTTAGCAATCCCGTATGACAACTTTTTGATAAAGAAATCTTCTTCATTATCATAGCCGAATATTCGTTTTTCTATTTCTTTTGTTAATAAAGAATCATTTAATTCTTTATGATGCATTAACGCAAGCGGATGGATCTGAATATAATTATTAATGATGAATTCTTCTCGTGCGAGCCCCACACCACAATTAGGCAAATGTGAAAACTTGAAACACATCGAAGGTGATGCTACATTCAGCATAATCTTTGTATCGATTACCGGCAAATTATCAAGATTATATTCTGTGGTTAAATAATCAATTATCCCTTCATAGATATAGCCTGTTTCTCCTTCGGCGCAGCTCGCCGTAACCTCATCACCTTCCTGCAAAATTTTGGTAGCATTGCCACAGCCAACAATGGCCGGAACTCCCAGCTCTCTTGCTACGATAGCAGCATGGCAGGTACGGCCACCTTTATTTGTAATGATCGCTGAAGCTTTTTTCATAATTGGCTCCCAGTCCGGGTCTGTCATATCAGTAACTAATATATCGCCATCATTAAACTCATGCCCTTCTATTACCCGTTTATCTAAAGAATATAAAATATTGGCTTTGCCCGAGCCAATTTTATCGCCAACCGCTATGCCTGTCAGTAATATTTTTTGCTCTTTTGGATTTTTCCTGATTTCATATTCTGTTATTTTTCTATGATTGGTCTGTGAATGAATAGTTTCTGGTCTTGCCTGAACAATGAAAAGTTCTTTGCTCAACCCGTCGAAGGCCCATTCTACATCCATGGGCGTCCATCGGTTTTTGATTTTTGTATAATATTCTTCGATCTTTACGATCCAGTCTGAAAGCTGAATTACTGTCGCATCCGATAAACAAAACCGGTTTTGAAAACCTGTCTCTGTCGGAATAATTTTAACTCTTTCATCCGCTTTATCACCATATACCATCATTTTATCTTTTACCCCTAGCTTTTTCTCAATGATAGAATTGTACCCGTCCTTCAGGGTGGGTTTGAACACAATAAATTCATCGGGCAATATGGCCCCCTGAACTACCATTTCTCCCAATCCGAAAGATCCATTGATAATGACAACATCTTTAAAGCCGCTCTCCGTGTCGAGGCTAAATGCGACTCCGGACGACCCCAAATCACTTCTTACCATTTTCTGCACGCAAACACTTAATCCGATGGAAAAATGATCGTACCCGAAACTTTGCCGGTAGCTGATGGCACGATCCGTAAACAGCGAGGCGATACAATTGCGAACGGCATCCATGAGAGACGCGGGGCCACGAACATTCAGGAAAGTCTCCTGTTGCCCGGCAAATGAAGCGTCAGGCAAATCCTCAGCAGTGGCTGAAGATCGTACTGCAACATCCGTAAATTCCTGGTTATAATCTGAAGATAGTTTTTCATAGGCCTTTATGATCACCTCGCTCATTTCTTTTGGGAAACGGCCGTTTTCGAGTAAAAGCCTTACCTGCTGACCTCCTCTCCTGAGTGATTCAATATTATCGTAATCTATTGAATTTATGATGTGAGTGATGGTGCTTTCCAGATTATTATATTCCAGAAATTTCCTATAGGCTGCAACGGTAACAACAAAACCATTCGGAATATTAATTCCCAAAGAAGCCAGGTGCTGCATCATCTCACCCAATGAAGCATTTTTACCCCCGACCGTTTCAACATCATTAATGCCTACCTCGTTAAGTTCCAAAATAAATTTATCCTTCATAACCATTGCGTTTCGCTAAAATAAATTTGATATTTTCCCAAAAATAGAAGACACAAGGCCATTCATTTTTCAGGAATTTGCCTATTTATTAAACAATCCTGCCATTTCTTTTTTTTGCGATAAATTATTGGACACCAAACGAGTCATAAAAACCGTTTAAATCTATTCAGGTCCATACATCTGCCATTCCAAAAGAGAAGGTGCATCGTCCTTATTTTCAATGAGCAACCTGAAAGATTCAGCGGTGACGGGCATAAAATTTTTCTGATCACCGACACCTTTAGTTGTTGTTGCAATAATCGTTTTCCAGGTTTCTCCGGATTTATATTGAAGGGTTATACCTTGCTTTTTGTTTTCCCAGGGATTCCAGGGTTCGTCTACAATAAGACTCGAAATGGCAACCGGCTTTTTGAAATCAACGGTTGCAGAAGCATTTCTTTCTGTTTTAGCAGCTGTCCATCTTGTAAGACGATTCCCATCGGTCAGGTTTTTAGCGCCTTCTGTTGCATCATTTTCTGAAGACACCACCGCTTCAACGTTCTCCATAGGCGATGGAATTATTTTAAGGTCACCCTCAAATTCAACAGCAACGACTGTATTTATAGTATCGGGAATCTTTTTGGGCAAATGAATCACGGAATGTTGGTTCGCTTTATTTATCGTTACTAAAAGTGGTTTTGAGGGATCCGCCAGTAAATAAGCTTTCCTGATTTTGTTGGCCATCGGAACACCCAGTAAATCATTTGCTGGGTAATCAAATACATGGAGGTATAATTTCTGGCCTTTCCTGGTACATCTTCCATAAGATAAATAGGGAAAAGGGCTGGCAGTAGTACCATATATGGCTTCCTTATTCACATGAAGCCATTTTCCCATTGCTGCCAGTCTTGTAATACTTGCTTTTGGAATTTCGCCTTCGGCGGTTGGACCCACATTTAGTAAAAAGTTCCCTCCTTTGCTTACAATTTCTGTAAGGTTCCTGATAAGCGTTTTTGAGCTCTTCCAATTGGAGTCATAAGATTTATATCCCCACGTATCATTCATGGTCATGCAGGTTTCCCAGTTTCTGCCGGGAAAACCGGTAGAGGGAACAAACTGCTCCGGGGTTTCTGTATCCCCTTGGAATTTGCCGCCTAAGCGGTTATTGGTAATTAGGTTAGGGTGTTGCTTTAATATCGGCATGAACTTTTCGGCTCTCGCTTTGGTCATATCCTTTGGAGTATCCCACCAGAGAATATCGATATTACCATAATTGGATAAAATTTCCCTGACCTGCGGAACAGCAATATTATCCAGGTAAGTATCCATATCCCCATCCTGAGCTGGGTCCCAATGACCGTTGATAGCAGCGCCACCGGGATGATTCCAATCCTGTGCCTGCGAATAATAAAAGCCAATCCTGATGCCCTCTTTTCGGCATGCCGCCACCAGCGGCTTCAGCAAATCTTTACCATAAGGAGATGCATCAACTACATCCCAATCAGTAACTTTTGAATCAAATAAGGCAAAACCATCGTGGTGCTTCGAAGTAATAACAATATATTTTACCCCGGCATTCTTGGCCATTTTGACCCAGGCTTCCGGGTTGTATTTTACCGGGTTAAACTGTTTTGCATAAGGTTTATATTTATCTATCGGAATTTTAGCTGTATTCATAATCCATTCGCCAATGCCCGGAATCTTTTTTCCTTCATAAGTTCCCGCCAGAGCAGAATAAACGCCCCAATGGATAAACATGCCGAACTTGGCGTCTTTCCACCATTGCATTTTTTTAGCTTCTGCCGTCGATTCATTAGATTGCGCATGAACGGCATGAATAGCAAGCACGAATAAAAAAATAGAAGATATTACTTTTTTCATTTTTAAATTTTTAAGGTATAAAATATAACTTATCGAAAACGATTCTTTTTAACGGAATAATTTGGCAATTACCCTTCTGTCCATATAACCAGATCCAGGAAAAATAAGCAGGAATCTTCCCCTCGTAATTTAGCTGATAACCATCCGTTCTCCGGTAAAATAGTATTGAAAAATCACCTCTATTCGCGGTATCTTCATGCTTTCCGTTTATGCGAAATCCTATTTTAGAAACGGGTTATTTTACAAAGGAAAGCAAATTCATTGCGGTAAATTTTTCCATTCAAACCAATAATTAAACTATTTTGGCTTTTAACTTACGATCGTCATTTCCCTGCTGACCTGCTTAGAAATCGATCTTCCAAGTTTATACCCCTTCACGGAGAAAAATAAGAGGAAAATATAACAGGGCACCAAAATCCAGTAAGCCTGACGGGGATTATAATAATCACTCAAATATCCATAAACTAAGGGAGTGATTGCGCCTCCCACGACACCCATGATCATCAAAGCCGATCCCCGTTTCGTGAATTTCCCCAAACCCTCTATTGCGAGGGGCCAGATAGATGGCCATAGTAACGCGTTACTCAGGCCTAACAATGCTATGAACCAAACCGATGTTTTGCCTGCAATGAATATGGCGGTTAAGGATAGGATAAGACCTAATAAGGAAGACCATTGCAAAGCTTTTTTTTGTTTAATATATTTTGGGATTGCAATAGCGCCCGCGATATAACTAATAATCATGATCAACAGAATATACGTTGCAAAGAATTTAGCCTCCTTAAAACTATAGCCCATATATTCACTATAGTTAATAATGGAATCGACCGCTAATACCTCTACGCTCACTTCAAAAAAGATAGCTATAGCCCCCAAAACAAGGAAGGGGTACTGAAACACGTGCCGTTTCTGCACCGCTTCTTCCCCGGTAAATGCCTCCTCCTGCTCTTTCACTTCCGGAAGCTTTGAATAACGGATCATCAGTCCAAGGCCCACCAAAACTATAGTCATAATCACGTAGGGCATTATCAGGCGCGAGGATAATTCATTCAGGATTCCCAGTTGCTCAGTGTGTTTTAATGAGGGCAGTAATTTTTTTAACTGGTCGATTTCATCCGGGTTTTTTGTTATAGCGCGAATAAGAATAAGGGGCGCTAATGCTCCTGCAGCCTTATTACAAATTCCCATGATGCTAATCCGTTTGGCGGCACTTTCAATCGGGCCCAGGATAGTGATGTACGGATTCACTGCTGTCTGTAGAATGGTAAGGCCCGTCGCCTGGACAAACAATCCCAATAAAAATGTAATATAATTGCGACCCAGTGCGGCCGGTATGAAGATGATGGTGCCTGCGGCCATCACCAGCAAGCCCAGCGTCATCCCATTTTTAAACCCTGTTTTTTTCAGCAGCGCAGACGAGGGAATTGCCATTACAAAGTAAGAAAAATAGAAGGAAAAAGCAACCATCATCGATTGCCAGGTAGCGAGGTTGCAAACAAATTTAAAATAAGGTATGAGCAAAGAATTAAGCCAGCTTACAAACCCAAAAATGAAAAAAAGCAATCCAATAATGGCGATGGCTCCATAATTTTTTTTGTCCTTGTAATTTGCTTTTCCCATAAGTAATTGTAATAGTATTGATTTCCTTTTATGAATGATAACGGACTTGTTAACCGTCTGCCCTACATTGAAAATTACCTAACATTCTCGTCCTCGCGAGATACACCAGAAGTATTTCTTTGCATACTTCAATCAAATGAATTCCCGGCCTATTTCCGGCACGATCTCCTCTTCTAGAAATAATCGCTAAACGGCCGTTGTTCAACTATGGCAGTTAGTCCCATCATCGGTCCCGCTATCCCGGCCAGGAATCCCATCGCTCCGCCTGCGCCCTTTGAATCGATCCACTCGGGAAATGCCAGTTTTTCAACGTTAGCTACCAATTCTTTCGCAATTTCAACGGCAAATTCGATATCCTGGTGAGCAATAGCCGGCAAAACCCAACCGGTACCTATGGACCAAAATCCACCGTTGGTATAACTGCCTAATGGAACATTTACCAATTGTCGCTGCCAACCGTCCTTTTCAGCAATCTGTCGGGTGAAGCCTTTTAAAAAAATGTCATCGCGGTGCTTACGGTACCAGTCTACTATGCTTTTTTGTTCAGCGGGCTCTACCATCCAATATGCTAATCCATTTCCCCAAACATTTACCTGCCTGCAATCTTTTGATCCGGCGAGGAAGGCTCCTTCCTCTTTGTCAAAGAGTCGGTATAGATTTTCGGGGATACCCTTTGCCAGGCGTGTCCAGCGTGTGGTAACGTCCTTGTCAATACAATTGTCAAAAAAACGGGCTGCCCGCGTCAGACCAAAATGAAGTATCATACTGCTCATCAATACAAAACCTGTGATCGCTTCAGGATCATGAAACCCAAAATCTACTCCCGGGTGCTGGGGATCAATATAAGCCAACCCGCAGGAAAAGGGTACCAACTCCATGCTTCGTTCAAAAATCCTGGCCCAGTCTTCCTTCCTGGGAATTTCAGCCCCCCATTTTTCAAGATGATCGATAAGCCTGATCCAGGCCGCAGGAAGATGCAGCGGCATGTGTATCGCATGGGGGCTATTCAAACTTCCGGGCTGCATTACGGGCATCCCGTCTGCTTCTACCCTGTCGGGGAAGCAAGGCAAATCAACAATACTTTCTGTAAGAAAACGGGCAATGGCGGTAAGCTCTTCCTTGTTATAAAGATCCGGTTGCACCATCATGGGATACAAAAAATCATCTGGCCATATTCCCCGGTAGGTAGCACTCACGGATGGGGAATGCAATTTAAGAGAACTGCCAAAGACAATCTTTGAACGTGTCAGGGACTCAAGAAGACTTTCTCTTAATCGTTCAAGCAACTTTCGAAAGATGTCATTGTTAGATTTATACCCTTCTGATCCTGTTCCGGATCCTGGAATTAAATCGATTGGAGCTATGCTCAAAACGGCTCCCGCCTTCCCCGTAAGAGCCAGGAACTTCCTCCGGCTTAATCTTATTTTTTTTCCGGCCATACTCACTTATTACGTTTAATCAATCGATTAATTAAAGTGTCAATCGGCTACTTTTTTTTGAATAATGATAATCCCTCCTTTGCCCGCCGGAACCACGACGTCATCCAGGTTATTGTAAAAATGCGCTTCCTGAAAATCACGAATGGAAGGAGCCCGAATGCCCACTTGTGTTGCATTCAGGTTTACCGATTTCCAGTTAATATCGAGCTTGATATGAATATCCTGCGTGGCCCAACTGGCATAGGCGATTAATATCTTATCCGACCGCCGATATACTGTTACTTTAACCTCTTTACTATTGCATTTAACGGGCAGAAATGGATCCCAGTAACCTATCATTTTTGCCTTTTTAATTCCGAATTGATCCCACAGTTGCCAAAGGGCAGAAGGATCGCATCCTCCCCAACCCAGCCGGGAGGTGACGCCATATACCATACCACGCCAGGCATTGCCACAGCCGTTAAGCATTTCGCCATACAACCCGAATGGAATGCCCGACATTTCCACCAACCAGTAATCGGGGTTTTCATTATAATTGAACATTTCACCCAGCCAAAGACTATTAATACACGGAAACAATTCCATGTATTCATTGGCCGTACTGTTCAATCCGTATGCCGGCTGAAAATTATTACCGGAATGAAAATCGATCAGGCAACTATCTGCGGACCGGTCCAGTACCTTTCGAACCCTCTTCATGATCTCACGGTCATATCCTACCCCATCCAGGTAAATGCCCCGTATACCCACGTTCTTTACCAGCCACCTAAGGCCTTCCAGGTAGTAATTATGCCACCTCGATAATCCTTGTGTCCGAATCGCCATATCCCATCCACCGCCTTGAACCGGGCTGTGCCAGGCCGCGTCATAATTCGTCCGCAAATGTTCCGTGAGCCATGACCCCCCGGTGGAATATAAATTACCCCCTGTTCCGTCGTCAGCAAACTGGTCAGCTAGCTGTGAACCCATGCCGGGAGTAAAAATTTCGTTGCCCAGGCTTCGTAACGCCCATAACTCCGGGGTGTGGTTACTCAATTCCCGTACGGTATAGTAAATTTTGCAGCGGATACCCTTTGACCGCGCCGCGGCAATAAAGTTTTTCAAAGTATCAGTAGCTATAAAAGGATAGTTAATATACGGGTTCAGGATGTTTCCCTGGTGAATGTTCATAACATTCGCGCCTTTTTCAACTGCCTTCGTTAGCCAATTATCTACGGGTGGGTCCGATTGAAAATACCGTTCGCTCCAGTGATTATTGTCCAGCAGTTTAAGCGGTGTAATCAAAAGGCCAAAATTAAGATGCAACACCTGCCCGGCCCTAAGTACCTTTTTGCCTGTGAAGGCCTTGAATAAAAAACTATTTCCCTGCTCCGACAAACTGCAACCGCCTAATCCTTCATTGCTCCAGTCTTTATAAGTCCCTGTTTTATCAAAATTGTATAGGGTCCAATCCGGGAATTCATTCTTCAACTTGCACTGCAGGCCTGCATTTACGTCTCCAATCCATACCATGTTGTTGGCTCGTTCTTTATTCCATCGCCAGTCCCATCTTTCGGGTCGCAGCCCTCCTTTAAACCCCAACCCCATCATATAGGTAGCGACCGGTTTAGCATAAGGTATAAGCAATTGTATATCATCTACAGTCATAGCTTCCCGGGCTTTAAAATCTACCTGGTAGTTGATATACCCGTCACATTCCATTTTTGCCCTTATAATCATTTGGGCATCCGGTCTTTCTTCCGTAGTACGCCAGCTCACCGCACCTTCTTTTTTTTCAGTTATCTGTGGTCCACCTGATTTCCATTTTAGTTTTTCTCCATGCTGCAGGGTTACTAATTGTACCGGAGCCGCAATTATATCTCTTGGTATTCCGTTTATCGAATCATTGCTTCCGGTAAAATAGCTGGTTATTTTATCGGGCAATCCATATTTATTAAAACGAAGTGTGCGGCCCAATACTTTTACGATTTGCCGGTTTAACTCTACGGGAATGTATGGCTTAAAAACGCTATCATCTAAACCAATATCAGAATCTAACCAATTCAGCCTGGCCATCCTGAAGAGTTCATCATACCCCCTGTCTGCAATTATTCCGTCTCCGACACTTATATGGACATCTATCAGCCGTGCTCCAATTCCATGGGCCAAAACGGTTACCGTTCCTGTATATAGCCCGGGACTTACATCTTTCATAATATCGACACCGATCCACAGCGCCTGTACATGGCCCTTTTTTATATCGACTTCTTTTGTAAAGGCTTTACCCAGCCAGTCTCTCCCTTGCAGGTTGATACACCGTATAGAAGAAGCAGGTATTTTTTGGCCGGTTTTTTCCGTAAGGTCTGAAAAAACCAATCGCACGTTTTTTAGTGCTTTAAAAGCTGCGAATATCCCTAATTGATATACATAAAACTCGTTTCTTAAAGCGCTTCCGGAGAAGGCCTGGCTTTCGTTTTCCACTGCCCAACGTTCAGGAATATGCGTGTCCATCCGTATTGGATGCTTACGGTCTTCGGGAAATATTAAAAACTCCTTGTTAGAATTTTGATCCAAAAATGACCGCACTGTTTTTTTTGTTGCCACGATCTCCATGGGATCGAAACTATTGAAGGTATTTATAGATTCAAATCGAACTACCCTGGCTTTAGGCAAACGCCCCGTATCAGGCAAAGTCAGCACATTATTCTTTTTCTCCCATGTAACATCACAATGATCCACATAACCCGGGTATATTGTATTGGGGAAGTACCAGCTTCCGCTCGTCCTGTAGGGCATAAAGTACAGGTAGTAGTCGCCCTTGCCTGTAGCCGGTTGAAAGATAAAATCGCCAGATTCTGTATTGACGTTAACTCTGTAAATATTTTCCACGGTTTTGCCGGTAGAAGCATCCACAAGAATGACAGACTTCTTCTCCGGATTATCTTCCCTCCGCCAGGGCACATGAACCCATACGGCATCTGAATCAACCGGGACCTCTATTACAGCCCGGTGATTACCATATTCTTTATTATCCCATTTCCCGGTGCCATAGCAGATCTCCTGCGCAAATACGGCTCTTTTTCCCAAGAGAAAGAAGACCAAAATAAACAAGCCGGCAGCTCTCAGATTTTTTTTATTGCACATATGTTAGATAATTAACCCAATAGGCTTCAAATTGCCAGTTAACTGATTTTAAAATCAAATGATTCCTTTTCTTTATCGTTGATTAAACGATCTATGGTTTTTCTTTAATTGCAAAAAGATCAGTGACCACCATTTGCAGGGCATTCACAACAGCATTTGTAATTTGTATCCCCTTCCCGACGTCAGCTTTCAGAGGATTTCCAAAAATTCCATTGGAAGTCATCGTTTTAAAGTTGCGGTAATAGGAAGCCTTCGGGCCCTTTAACATGTCTCCCTCTGCCCATGGGAAGCCGGCTTTGTTTCCACCTTTTTCCAGTTGCTCCCTGGCCACCAGGTGAGGAGCAATGACTTCCATAAGTGACGTTTCAAATTCGCATGCATGCCCGGTACCTCCCGGGCCGGTCTCGCTGATTTTTTTCAGGGCTTCCTGAACTATCAGCCACCACGTTACGCCTACGATATGCGCTTTTGGATTTTCCTGGCCGAGCTGTTCCAATATCACCTGTCCTATTCCCTGGTTGCCACCATGGCTATTGAACAGAATTATTTTATAAAATCCATGATGCAAAACTGAGCCTATGATATCCTTTACTACCATCCCAAAGGCGGCATGGCTCAAACTTAGGGTACCCGGAAATCCTAGGTGATGGCCGGAGCATCCGATGCCAACCGTGGGTAGTATCAATATCGAATCTCCGATGGCAGCGTTTAGCGCCGCGGCAAAATGGTCCCCGATTAACCGGTCGGTTGCCAGTGGCAAATGAGGCCCGTGCTGCTCTGTAGCGGCAAGAGTCAATAGCACCGGAATATTTCTATCCAGCCTGTCTAATTGCAGATAGCTGAGTTGATCCCAAATCATAGTACATGCTTTTAACGAGAGGGTAGTTGATCAATGCAATGGATGTTACAATACCGCCCAGCATTCCACTTCTACCAATAAGGTGCTCAGCAACCCGGCCTGCACCGCAGTTCTTACTGGCATGATGGCTTCCCGGAAATATTCTATATATACTTTGTTAAACCTCCCCCAGTCTTCTATGTTTTTCAGGTAGACGGTTACCTTAAAGACCTTATCCATACTGCAGCCAGCAACAGCCAATTGCCTCCTGCAATTTTCCAGCGTGAAAGCCGCCTGCTCTTCGATAGTGTCTCCGATGATCTTTCCTTCCATATCAATCGCTGCCTGCCCGGAAATCACTACCAGTTTACCGGGGTTGATCATAAGAACAGGTGAATAAGGACCCGAAGTTTTGTGTTGTGCAGCATTGGCCGGCACCTCTATAGGGGCTGGCCTCCGGTCCTCAAATGTGCTGCCTATGAAGTTGGGAAGATAACCGGTAAACCCGGCAATTTTCCATGACCCGTTAACCCGGCGGCAATGGTATATGCTTTGCCAGTTAGCTGGAACCCTCTCCCCCTCCAGCTTCTGGGAGTCCCATATGAATTTCTTATGTGCCAAAGCGACATCTCCTTTAATCTCTATATCGCGGAGAATTGTTGCCCGGTGCAGTAAATTTTCCGCATTATCGTTGCCAATAGCTTCCCTGAAGGCCGATGCTTGCCTAAGCCATTCCGCTTTATAAGAACGGAGATCACAAAAAGCCAGCGTCCACGCGTCAGGGTTATACGTGCGGTTACCATCTATTGCCATAAACCCTTCCTTTATAAAATCACCCTCTGTTAAAGACCAGTCTTCACTAACGAACGCACGGATGTCTTTTGTTACCAGGATTTCCCAGATCGCTGCCCTGTCTTTATCTGTTGCGGCAAATGGATTTATTGTCATATCAGTAGTATTCTATTTTATTTATTTGGTAATGTGCAATGGCGTCGAGGTCCGGCTCTACCCCCAGGCCCGGCCCTTCCGGCAGGTATACAAACGGAGGCTCGAAACGAAGTGGCGTTTGAAGCAAGTCATGCTCCCGGATCATGCGTCCAAAAATGTCCCCCGGCCACGTGCAAGACGATGCAGCAGCAGAACTATGAATATACATGGCTTCCAGTATACCAAGATCGATTTCTGAACCATGCCAGCAAGGTAACCCGGCTGCAGCAGCAATGTGATCCATCCGCTGGAAGTCGGCAAGCCCCGAGTTAAAATTAAATCCGTCGACAGCTTGCAACTGAATTGCGCGAATTGCATCCTGAATTCTCTGGCCCTGGAGGACATAAGGAAGCGAAACATGTAATACGATGGGTATAGAACTGTAAGTCCGCAACGCGGCGTATTCACTGATCTTCCAGCGCGGTATCGGATCTTCGAGACACAAAACGTTCCCGGGTTCCCGCAGGGCATCTATCCTTTTTCGAGTCTCAAAAGCATACTCCCATCGTTCATTGGGATCGAGGATGACCTGCATACCGGGGGCCGCATCCGCAATAGCTTTACACCACCCTACCACATCGTCTTCGAGATCACTTTTAAACTTGATACAATCATATCCCATTTCCTGAAAATACCGAACCAACGGCCCGACTTCTTCGGTCACTCTGTGGCTTGACCAGGCTCCCACTTTCACTTTCTCCCTCAGGGCCCCGCCCAGGAGGTCCACCACCCGCATGTTCCGCATCCTTGCATATGCATCCCATATAGCACATTCAAAACCATCGTACTCCCTGCAAAAAACAAACGGCAGTCTTTGAAGTACAAGACTTTCGATATCGCGATCAACCAGGATCCGGGCTATTTCGGCTACCATAGCCAGGCTGTGGCCCCTGTAAAGTTCCCCCCAACCCATGATGCCCGAGTCCAGCTGCAGTCCGATCAGCATTTTCGGCAATTCATCGAATTGAAAACTCCATCCCTCTTTGGCACCTACCGGGAGTTTATGCAGTGGCTTGCTTACCTGCATGCTATCTATAGAGCCCTCCCTGGCCGGCACAATTACTTCAAAGCAGGAAATCCTTACAACTTTCATATGCGTAGTTAAACTGAGCCTAATAGTTTAATGGTAGTACCGCAATCGATATAAATGGTTTGCCCTGTGATACAGCGGCTATGATCTGAGAGCAGGAAGCCTACAGCATAACCACAATCTTCTGCTTGTATTTTACGATGGATCACCTGTTCCTTGAAGATATATTCTTCCACCCACTGTTCAGGGTTTTCCGTCCAGGATCTGATTAACTCATAATTTTGTTCGGCGTGTACATACCCGGGAGCTATTGCATTTACACGGATGTTCTTCCCGCCTAATTCTACCGCCATTCCCCGGGTGAGGCCTTCCACTGCAGATTTTGCACTGGCATAGATCGCATAGCCGGGAATCGTTGAATGCGCATGTACAGAGGACACATTTACAATGTTTCCTGCAAGCCCGTTTTTTAAAAGCTGGTTTACAAATAATTTGGACACCATCCAAACGCCCCTTACGTCCACACCGTAAAGTTGATCGAATTCCTGCTGATTCGCCTCGTGGGCAGGTTTACTCAATCCAATACCGGCATTATTTACCAGTCCGTCCAGTACGCCATATTCTTTTTCTACAAATGCAAACATATCTTCCACTTCTGTGGGATTACCGATGTCAGCAACAACCGTAAACGCTTTTACATGTTTCTTCCCCGCTGCGTCGGCCATCTCCCGGTTTCGCTCGTTTATTACTACACGGGCGCCGCTTGCAATTAATACATTGCATATCCCTTCGCCCACGCCAAAACCACCTCCGCCCGTCACCAGGATATTTTTTCCTTTCAGGTCCATATTCTAATATATTTATATTGGCGCAATGCGCCCTTTACATGATACCATAAGTTTCAAAAGCCTGTTTTGCACTCATCCCTTCCTGGATCTTTATTTGAACTATTTTTTCTCCTCTCGCCTTTTCGATCGCTAGATTAAATACTTCTTTTACGGCACCGACGGGAACAATACATACCCCATCCATATCCCCGATAACTATATCTCCGGGATTTATTAAAACATCTCCCATCTTAATAGCGACGCGAAAATCAACCACCTTCCCGCGTGGGGCCTGATCCTGCGCATAGTTCCCATAAGAAAAAGTAGGGAAGTCTAGCTTTATGATTCCATTATAATCGCGTGAATAGCCATTTACAACGGCGCCCGCTGCACCAAGCATTTTAGCCCGGGTAGACATCAGCTCACCCCATAATGCGTATGATGGTGACGCGCCGGTACAGATATATACTTCACCTGGGCTTAAATCATCGAGGGCTTGGAGCATAAGGCCGAATTGCATTTTTACTTCCTGGCCTCTCTTATCCGGTTGATTTACACTGATATCTTCTTCCAGCACAGTCATAGCCCTTCCTGCAAGTAGCATGTTCGATTGCAGGGGCTGTATCTGGGGCGGGAGGAATTGATGAAGTAAACCCAGTTTATCCATAACATCGCCAACGACCGCTGTGTACAATTCTTTCCGTACTATACCAAATAATTCTTGGTCAGTTTTCCATAAAGATTTCCTTACCAGTTTCACCTTTCCGCCTGTTTTTTTCATATCGTCAATTTTACCCTCATTTAATTTGCTGGTAAAAATATTTTAAATATACCTCAACCATTCCAATGCATTTACCGAATCCTTAAGGTATTTTAACATACCACATTTTTTGATAATCCAAATATTTTCACAATTATATGCGGCAAATTAGCAGACGAAAAATCTTATCTTGATTTACCTATTTCTTAAGGTATTTTAACATCATACGTACTTTAACAATAAATATGTGTTAATTTAGTTTTAGAAAATAATGTCTCGATGAAACCGCAGTTAATTGATATCCCGCTTGAGAATAAAACTACCATCCGGATAAAAAAGGTAGACCAGTTTCATCTCAACAGCCCCTTTCATTTTCACCAGTTATGCGAATTAGTATGGATTGAAAAAGGATCTGGCAAAAGACTTATTGGTGATCGTGTCGAAAGTTTCTCGGATGGAGATTTGGTACTAATGAGCCCTAACGTACCTCATATTTGGCAGAACGAGGTGGCGGTTTCCGGGAGGAAGGAAAAATGCAAAACAAAAGCCACTGTCGTATATTTTCCACAGGACTTTTTATTAAAACTTTCCGATGAGCCTGCGGTCACACAGCCTGTAGAGCATCTAATTCACAAGGCTTCCAGGGGAATCAGGTTTTTCGGGGACACACATGAAAGCGTCACCCGGATTCTTTCCCAAATTTCGCCGGAAGATGGATTAAAAAAGATTCTTTCCTTCCTTACTGTCGCAGATATTTTATCGGGATCAAAAGAATATGAATATATAGCGAGCGTAGCATATAGAAATTGCAATGATGAGAAGGATATTACGCGCTTCAATGATGTCTACCAGTTCTTAATGCAAAATTTCCGCCGGCAGATTACACTGGAGGAGGTGGCTGCCATTTGTCATATGGCACCCACAGCTTTTTGCCGTTATTTCAAAAGCCGGACAGGAAAAACCTTTACCGGTTTCCTGAATGAAATAAGAATTGGCCATGCTTGTAAATTATTGCAGAACAAGAATAATTCTGTGGCCGATAGTTGTTATAATAGTGGATATAATAACCTGACCAGCTTTAATAAGCTCTTCAAACTGATCAATAAAAAAACGCCCTCCAATTACAGGAAGTATTACAAGGAGTTGGAAGTATAAACGCTACATCCACTGTATTATCCGCTATAGAAAATTCGCATTCAAATTGACAAAAGGCGAAATGTTTACATCCCGGGCTATCCTTTCCCATAAGCTTTTCGCGATTATATTAAATAGCATCCAAAATTACTGAACTTCCTCTTCAGTGATTTTGGTAATAAAAGTGATTGCTAATATGTTATAATAAAATGATAATCCCGGACATAAAGAATTCTTTCTTCTGGTATAACTTTCCATTTCAAAATTCATCAATGAAATTTAAAAAAAGTAGTTTTCTCCAAATTTTATTCACCTGCATTTGCCTGGTTTTTTATAGTAACATTTTTGCGCAATACAAGCCTTCATGGGAATCTCTTGATACCCGGCTGGTGCCGCAATGGTACACCAATGCCAAGTTTGGAATATTTATTCATTGGGGGGTGTATTCTGTTCCGGGATATTCTTCAAAAGGCCAATATGCCGAATGGTATCAAAATGGTTTGAAAAGCGGCGATTCGGCAAGAATAAAATACCAGCACGAAAATTTCGGAGACCGTTCTTATTATGACCTGGTTAAAAATTTTCATGCTGAATTATTTAACCCTGATGCCTGGGCGCAATTAATTGAGAAGTCTGGCGCAAAATATGTTGTGCTTACATCAAAGCATCATGATGGATTCTGTTTGTGGCCCAGTAAAGAGGCCGACAGGGATTGGGGTTTTCCATGGAACGCAGTATCAGCCGGGCCACACAGGGATCTGTTAGGCGATCTTTTTAAAGCCCTTCGTAAAACTTCCGTGCATGCAGGTATGTATTATTCCCTGTATGAATGGTACGACCCTTTATGGTTAAGTAACAGGGATAAATATGTGGGTGAACATATGTGGCCGCAAATGAAAGAACTCATCAATACTTATAAGCCCGATGTTTTCTGGACAGATGGAGATTGGGATGCTCCGCCTTCGATGTGGAAATCACAGGAGTTTCTTGCATGGTTATACAATGACAGCCCGGTTAAAGATAAAATAGTAACCTATGACAGGTGGGGGAGCGGCGTTCGCTTTCATCACGGTGGCGTGTACACGCCGGAATACCAACCGGACCTTGATTTTGAAGATCATCCCTGGGAAGAGAGCCGTGGCATGGGAGCCAGTTACGGATACAATCGTGCAGAAGATGCGTGGGATTATAACTCTGCTCAATCATTGGTTTTGCAGTTAATAGATAAAGTAAGCCGGGGCGGGAATTTTCTGTTGGATATCGGTCCCGATGCACATGGAAAAATCCCCCCTGTGATGCAGGAGCGTTTATTGCAGATTGGTAGCTGGATGGACATTAATTCGGAAGCCATCTACAATACAGAAAGATGGAAAATAGCTTCACAATGGAGTGAAGGTAACAGGAAGTACAAGCCAAAAAAAGGTGACAATGATTTGTTGTTGAAGATCACTGTTGACCCGGATCCTGGCTATGCGGTAAAAGAAATCTTTTATACGTATAAACCAACAACCAATTCATTGTATGCCATTTTCCCCCAATACCCGGATGATAAAAAAATAGTATTAAAAGATATAACCTTACCCGAAAGGACGACTATAAATTTTTTATCAACAAAAGAAAATCTTTCATGGCAACAGCAGGGAAAAGACGTAGTGGTTTCTTTGCCCGGTTATGATCCCAATAAAATCAAAGCGCCTTATGCTTATGTGGTAAAAATATCGAACTACGGAAAATTTGCACATAAGCCGGTTATGGAAGTATCTTATGCAAATAATTCCCTTAAGCCAGTGGTAACTTTTTCCAAATTTGAGGGAAATGAGATACGCTACACTTTGGATGGCAGTGAACCTGATGGCAATTCGCCATTATACACGAAGCCATTTTCACTAAATAAAACGTCACTTGTAAAAGCGATTGCTATGTTCCCAAATGCTTTATCCAGTGATGTTACTTCTACTGACGTAAAATGCTTTCCATGGCTAAAAGCAACTAAAGAAAAAAATTTTAAGGCCGGCATTTCATGGAAATATTATGAACCTGAAGGAACTATCAATTTGGAGTCCATTCAAACTTCACCAGTAAAAAAAGAAGGAGTTGCCGGTAGTATTTCGGAAAAAGTAAAACAGCGTGAGGACAGGTATGCCTTGCAATTTGACGGATATATTAAAATAGAAAAGGAGGCGATTTATGATTTCTTTACTTATTCTGATGACGGCAGTAAATTATTTATAGATAACGAAGAGGTGGTGAACAATGATGGTGAACATGGCGGTATGGAAGCTTCGGGCAGAGCAGCTTTGAAGAAAGGATACCATAAAATAAAGGTTGTTTATTTTGATGCCGGTGGTGGTAATGAGTTGAAAGTTTCCTGGGAGTTACAAGCAGGAGTGAAACAAGAAATTCCCGCAAAAATTTTATTTCACTGATTATTTAAGAATCAGCTATTTTCCCGGAATAGCAGGAAGGTAGATATTGGAAGTTGGATATACTCGTTCCCACTTCAAGACGTTACCGGGGTAACTCTCCAGCTAATGATCTCAACGGTTCATTATTTCCTCTTTGCTGAATTGGGGCTGTTTGCCATGGGAATTCCCATGGCAAACAGCCAGTGAATAATATGGGTATTATGAGAAATCATTACCGCGTGTGGCTTTGATTTTATAATTTGCCGGACCACCTTAGTTGTTGTCATCAATAACTAACGATTTTTCCATCGCAGATATTTTCTACTAACTACCATCGTCGCACAAGTTAGACGGTCGTACACCCTGATGAAAATCTGGAAGCGGGTAATCAGGTTTAGTTATAATGTATTTAAAGAGGGCAGATTATAGCCAGGAGGTGTATACGCATTTCAACAGCGTTTCAGTTACTTTTCTACAGCGGCCAATTGGCCGATCAGTTGTTATATGGTTGTAATAAATGGGCTGAAAAAGAAATATCATTTCCAGTCGAATGTAATTAACGGCTTTTATGACCTAATTTACTTTTCATACCAAAAACAAGCCCAAGCATAATTTACAGGTCCACCAAACCAGTTCCACGACTCCATATCAAAACGTAAAGATTTTTTAAATGGTAATGCATCTAAATTGCGTTCACGCGAATTAATTGTTGTGCCGCCCTTATCGGTTAAGTTTGCATTGCCCATGGGCTGAGAATTAAAAATATGATTAAACGTTTCAGGATGACCCCACGCATAACCGTAATAGTCTTCTGAACCTGTTCCAAAATCATCCGGAAATTTGCTGCCATCAATGTATATTTTCTCGTCTCCTTCTCCCCACCAGCCTCCAACTGACTTATTTACCTGCAGAATATCGCCTACATATACTCCTGCCCTGTTTTCCAAATCGATATAATTAAAATCCGTGCCTTTTTGCGCCACCGTCATATAATTTTGCATCTTCTTAAACATGGCGTGAAAGTACATAGACTTATTGTCCCATTTCCAGTCCCCGCACGCAACCTTTATAAATCCATTAATGCGCTCACTTCCTTGGTTTACAAGACGAATGATGGCGCTATGGTGATAAGGCATTACCCAATAATTCGCCATCGTTCCATCCGTGTCTACTTTGCTGTACCAGTTGGCGGACTCAACAAGCTGATCTCCGCAGCCAAAGAAAAAACCTGCAGGAACATTCACCGTCACCTTGCCGTCAAATTCAATCTGAACAACGAGTTTACTAACTGCGTTATCACGGCTCTTGCCTTGTAAGGATAAAAATATGCTTCTGACAGATCCAGTTCCCTGCAAGTTTATAGATTTTGTCGCTCCCGGGGTCAAATCAAATAACGTTCTTTTTGTTGATTTTTCACCCCCAACAGCGGCAGTTTTTGCTGACTTTGCCATAAAATTATTAAAGACTTCATTGGTCCAATGCAGCAGGGATGCACACTTCCGTGGAGTTTGGGCCGAAAAGCTCGTAACGTTCACATCACTGTTGTAGATCCTGTAATCGATATTGTACCAAAACCCGCTATCGGCTTCGCCGGGGGCTTTATCATACGTCACCTTAATATGATGTTTAAAAGGGATAGGCGCATATAAATTATGACCGGGTTGAGCTCCCGGATTGATTGTCAGGTAATCCTGGTCAACAGATCTTTGTGATAATGGTGCCCCAATTTCCGTGTTTTGTCCAATAAGGGCTCCTGTATGATCAGCCTCCCAAAACGGGGTGCGCTGTCCGTCTATATAGAACCTTAAATGAGCTTTTTGATTGGGATGACCTGCCACCCAGAAATGAGTAATGACACCGGGCCCCTCTGCGTCCATTAACACATATTCAATGACGCCGTTGTTAATTTCTTTACGGATATAATTATCCCAATCTTTATTAGCAAACCATCCGGGTTTATTCCTGGCTATCGAACTCCGGTCGTAACTGCTTACATGATGCAAGGTCCATGATCCGGCAGGATATTTAGCCAGGTCTGCCCTGTTTAACATTTCGCCGAGTAAATACCTGAAATCGATTACAGGGTATTTGGGGTTTACCCTGTTTTGAGCTTTTACTATAAAAAGATTGAAGCATATACCAATTAACGTAGCGCATAAGAATTTAATGACTCTCATATTTTCGGGTTATTTTCCTTTTTCATGATCTCTATTTACCGGAATTCACTATTATTAAATATCCCTTTTTACCCGGGATCTGCAGCAGATCCAAAGTACTTAATTGCATGGCGGTTTGGTAGCCTTCTATCTCCGGTATAAAAAAGCTGCAAGATGACTTGTTATACCCCAACTTTTGAAAGTTTATATCCAACGAACACTTTTGGTCGGTGCTGCCAAAATTTGCTACCGAAATAATCGATTGTTTGGTACCCTTATAAACTGTGACCTTGATAGAATCATTATCCACCGTTACCGGGTTATCATCATCCCAATACCCGATCATGCTTTTATCTTTAATATCATATTCATCCCAGAAATGCCAGATATGATCAGGCGAGTTGCCGGTCCAACCTCCACGGTTTGTCATACCATATACCATTCCTCGCCATGGATTGCCGCCATCCTGCAGCATCTGGCTGGGTATGCCGAAAGGAATGCCCGAAATTTCTGTTAGCCAGTAATCCGGCGGTGTATCATAGTTTCTGGCTTCCCCGATCCATAACTGATCAATGTAAGGAAATAAGTCCATGTAAAGGTTCAGGCAACTTGCCCACCCGGCGTATTCATTGAAATGATTCCAGCTATGCATATCGATATTTGCATGTTCACGGTTATTATCCAAAATCTTTCTTACACGTCGGATAGTAATGCGATCCATGGAGCAATCATCAATGTAAATCCCGTCTATATTCAGGTGATGTACCATCCAGTCTAAGCCTGACACATAAAAATTATTCAACCTGCTATCTGGTGTAGTAATTACAGATAGGTCTTGCTTGCCGGCATATTTTCCCTCCGAAAAATGAGATACCCACGCCGGAATATATTTTCTTCCACGAAGGTTTTCCCGCAACCACGGGTCCGGGCCATCGGGGTCAGTCACCGTTTTTGCCGCAATACCCGGACCCGGATAAATTATTTCACCGTTCAGGCTTAAAAAAGGCCATAATTCAGGCAGGTTGATCGTTAGTTCACGCGTGGTGTAATATACTTTTACCCGCTTATGATCCTGGTGACCGTCTGCTATGGCACTTTTTAAGCTTGCTATGTTGTCATCAGAATAAGGATAATTGATATAAGGATATATATCGTTTCCCTGGTGCACGTTGACGATATTTGCGCCTAATGAATCAGCAACCTTTAGAAACTGCTGGCTGGAATTCTTGCCCGACTGGTAATAACGGGCCCCAAACTGAACTGATTTATTGATCGTTTTGAATGGAGTTATCAGTAATTCAAAATCATAATGTTGTTCTTCGCCGGCTTCCATGCTTCGGCTGCCGGAGTAAGCGTTTACCACCACATCATCGTTTTGTTCAGCTACGGTAACACCCCCTTTCCCTTCATTTCCCCATGAAGGAGGAAGATTCAGTTTACCAAAAGCATAATATACGTTTACCAGTGGCGCCACATAATTTTCTGCTTTCCACTTCATTCTCAAACCACCGTTGACGGCTCCCAGCCACAATGCATCCTGGTTTTTAGTAGTGTCCCATTTCCAATCCCACGCAGCGGGTCGCAATCCGCCCGGCCGGTTCAATCCCATCATGTAAACCGCTTTATTTTTGTCCATATTCACTTCCATGCGGATATCTTTTATTGACAGTGCCTTTTTTGCTTTTACCGTCAGCTGGTAATTCACAAATCCATCGAACTCCAGCCTCCCGTTGCAAATAACATTACAGGCTTCCGATGTGCTGGTAGTTTTCCAGGTGATAAATGACGGGGATTGGGCAGTAAATTGCGTTTTGCCGGGTTGTAGGTGGATGACGGACCCGTCCGTCTCTTCGATAATAAAATGAAAAGGGGAATCTATGACCGGTTCGCCGTTTTTTCCAATGGCCTGGTTGGACACGGTAAAATAGCTCGTTATTTTCGCTGGCAATCCATCGTTACCTATTTCCATCGTACGCCCCAGAATTTTCATAACATTACCTGCCCGTTTGATAGCCGTATAACCCTTTGTAATATTGTTATTGATTCCATCTGCAGCATTAAGCCATGCGAGACGGGACAATCTTCTTCCTTCATCAAACCCATGATCTGCTACTACTTTTCCACTTACCGCTAGCTGAATTTTTATGGTGCTTGAAACACCGTTGGCCGCAATAGTAACGGCGCCCTCATATTTCCCTTTTGCAGACTCAGGCACATTTATCCCCATCCACAATGCCTGCACCTGACCCGAAGGCAGGTTAATTTGATTCGTAAATGGATACCCCTGGTAGTTGACCCCACCTTTATTAAAACAGGTCATTTCTTTGGATGAGATGGTTTCCCCCTGATCATTTCTCAAATTGGAAAATTGAATTTGTGCATTGTTCATATCATTTTCAATTGGCCAGACGCCGAGCTGAAACACAAAATATTCCCCTGGCTGCGCATGCAAAATAAACGGGCGTGAACGATAATCATTTTCAAGCCAGCTTACCTGTAAGGAGTCTGACCAATGAATGGGAAATTCTCTTACCTCCGGAAAAACAATAAACTCTTTTCCCTTTAAGAGGTCGTTGTATTGGTTTACGGCAGACTGGGTAGAAATATAATTACTGGTTGTCAGCTGTGCATCCGTATCTATACAAAGAATAAACAATAGCGAAAAACAAAGAATTTTCATACAAATTTTACTTTATTAGAAATGAAGGTTAAACATTCATATATCGGCCAGGGAAGTGTTTTATTTATGTGTCCCGGTAATATTTATTAAAATTTTCGCTCTGTTCATTTGAAATCAGGGCCATATGCATTTTATTGCTGCCCGCTGCCCGGAATCACCTGCCCGCCTGTTAACTGCCGTTCCTGTTGATCAATGGATGAAAGCGACATCAGCCTTTCCTTTATCTTTTCCCGGTGCTGCTTACTGTTACTTGTCTCGCCCGGCCGGCTATACCAATAGGTTATCATTGAATAGGACAACAAATCATAAGAATGCCTGATATCTACACCAGGAGAAGCTTCCATGTCAAACCTGAGTTCATCTTCAAAAGGAATAGCATCCAGCATTCGGTTCCTCACGCAAATATTATAGCCCCTCGGGTTATCCGTGTTCCCATTGCGCACGTTCGACCCAAAGGGTAAGGAAAAGGTATCTTTTCCACTGGGTACCAGGCCACCAGCCCATCCATAGTAATCTTCAGTACCCGTCCCAAACAGAGAAGGGAAGTGGTGTTGCACATCCGCTTTACTAGTATAGATCTTTTCATCCCCTTCCCCCCACCATCCTTTGCTGGGTGAAAGAACTGTCAGCGCGTCGCCGGCTATTACTCCCTTACCGGTTATATGAACAAAATTCAAATCAGAAAATTTATTGCCCGGTAACGCTCCGTAATTGCACCAGGTGGTATGAAAATACATAGATCGGTTATCCCATTTCCAGGGGCTTGTTTGAACGCTCCATTTAAATCGCAGGGAACGGCCTGAATAATTTACCAGTTGAATTTCAGCATGAGACCGGTAAGGCATAACCCAACGGGAAATCAGTATGTTTCCGTTTTTGACTTCGATGAATTTTGTCCGGAAATTGTTGACCTGGTCCGGACTGCAAAAGAAATCACCTAAAGGACACCATACATTATCGTGTCCATCGAAAGTTATCTTTACTAATATATTCCGGAGGTCACCCCAGGCAAGATGCGTATCTACCTTGATTTGAATATAGCGGATAGCTCGACTGCCGGACGGAAGCGATATCTGCGCTGAATCTTTTAGCAGTAGTGTTGTTGGTTTACCCGGAACGATCCCGCCGGTGACCTTTGGAGTCCGCAGGAGGGCAACAGCTGTCTTATTCATTACATATTTTGCCTGCTCCAATTCATCCATGGAAAATGATCGAACTTTTGAACCTGATGGATATGCCCGGTAACTAATGCAATAGTAAAATGGCTTTTCATCGAGCGTTACCTTGCAGCTTTTTGAAAATGGGATCGGCAAATACATGAGTCCTGCGCGGGTGGTGAGATTAGCAAAAGGAGGGCGAACAAAGGAATTTCCGGTGAGCAGTTTGATGAAGTTGCCGGTCAAAGCCGGTTGCTCCTTCCCGTCAATATAAATCCGGATGGCCGGCCCCTCATGATTTTCCAGGCTGTAGTAAAAATAAGGTGTCCACATACGCGTAATGCAGCCTGGACCTTCATGCTCCATGATCACATATTCTTTTCTGCCTTCCGTTGTATCTTCCCTGATATATCCTGTGCCGTCGCCGTCTGCAAACCATCCCGGCTTATCGGGACTCACAGATGCGCGGTTATAACTACTTGCCTGTAGTGTTTGATAGACCGGATCGGGAAAACGGGCCAGCTGCGCATCTTGTGTCATTTCAAATAATAGCGACTTAAAGCTAACCGGTTGATGCTGGGCTTTGGCTTGAAATTCAAGTACGCCTGGCAGGCAAAATAGCAGGCAAATTATTTTTCTCATTTTATTTGGTTATTTATTATAGGTTCGCTTCATCCAGTGATACCCCTAATAATCGTTTTGCGACTTCATTTAATTCGTTCTTCTTCCCCTGGAAATGAAAGATGTACTGGGTATGGGTCAGGGATTGGTTTTTCCGCAGGGCAATTGCCGGCGAGGAAGTTTCCATTTCGTAAAAAGTACCCAGCTGGCTGCCCAAGTCATTAGGCCCGTCATTATAAGAATTAACCACATCTCCTTTGTAAGGAAATTGCTGGTGTTCCCAGGTGGAGTTAACATAATCACTGTCGCCATTATAATCAAATTTAATGATTGTCAGCACGTTTCCCGACGCATCGTAATCACCTAAAAGTTGTTTAACTATGGAAGGAGGAACACCGATCTTGCTCCTGTATTTTGCATCTGTTTTAAAAAATAAAAAGCTGTCTTTTTTAACAAGCCTTTCTGCCGGAACTTTTCCAAAATAAGTGCTGTTTATTTTTGAGGCGCCGCCGTTCCTGAAAGGAATCATTACCGTGTTTTGCGGGGATGCCTTTAACATACTGGACAACCAAATAGAAAGCACACCCTGTGGTTTAAGCCAGGCGTTTTTGCCGGCATTGGTAATCGTGTTTATTGTTTGATAGCCTACCCAGCTGACGCCTGGTATCGGGGTATGCAATACGGCTACCGCTTCACTGGCAGACAGTAGCTTAATCCGGCGGTCTACTCTCACCCGGAACATAGTTCCCGCATAATTTTCAAGGTCAAATGACCGGGTAAAGGAGGCGGTCGTGGAATCTTTTTTTACCAGTTCAAAACCAGCCGTATCAATAATTGCAGGGGTCTGCCAATGCTTCAAATCAAAAGGATCTCCTGGTTTGAAGAACAAAGCATATTGCCCACCTTCTGGTCCCATCCAGAAACGTTCTTCACCGCCGTAGGCGTTAATATGCGGCATATATTTCCCGGAATTTATTAAGGCGTAGTTAATCCATCCAAAGCTATAGCCCGTATCTCCCCCACAAGTGCTGGTCATCACGCGGGCCTGGTAGCCGGGCGCAATCAATACCTTTGAATTTCCATTCGTCAATTCTACCATTGCCTGGTGCTTCTCCAGAAAATGCCGATCGTCCCCGTATGCATTGCCTGCACTGTCGCGGCCTGATATTTCATGCGGCTGTTTTACAATCTTTGAATGGCAGGAAGAGATTATAAGAAAAGCAATCAATAACAAGCCTGTGTTTTTTTTCATAAAATATATCATTTATTTATATGTTGAACCCTATGGGTAGGCCGCGGATATCCTGGTTTAAAAGAGGCCAGATTCTTTTCGGTGATTTGACAAACGGTTGTCCGTTTCAATTTGCGGACGGCGTCTTCAAACACCCGTTTTAAAAGCAGGGGCTGCGTTTGAACCCTTGCGTTTACCATCAGGGTAACCTGGTGTGTATTAGCCATTTCCTTATGAGACTGCTTTTTGAATGGCTGCCCCGGGGTATAACTTATTTTTTTATACCAATCGCCGTCACTGATCAAAAACTTCAGATGCCCTATGGGATACTTCAACTGATCCAATGCTGTACGGATCAGTTTGATTAAAATCAACCCTAGGACTGCGGCCTTTTTATCGGAAGTACGAATATCAACTGTCGCATCGAGCCATGCCAATAAACCTTCGCCTGATGCGTATTTTTCATAGTCAAGCTGAAGCGTGGCTTTTAAATCAGGAAGTGTTGGAAAATTCAAGAGCATTGTCAACCAGGGTAAGACACCCTCCTTTGTTAGCGAATGCTGATACAATATTTTTTTGCCGGGAAATTCTCTTTCAATTAATGATTTTGCTTTCTTTAACTGTCTGTCACTAAGCAAGTCCGTTTTATTTACGACAAGAATATCAGCCTCTTCCAATTGCTTTTGATAAATGTAGTTCATATCGCGATGGAACACTTTTTTATGGTTTTGAAGGTAGATGGCCAACACCCGTATATCTGCAAAAACGGACAAACTAATATCCAACGGGTTTTCGAGCTGCAGGAGGGGATTTACAACTGTTGCAGCAAGGTCTGTGCAGGATCCAACGGATTCAGCAAAAATAATATCAACCCCTGCGTTAGCGTCTCGCAATTTGCCGATACGGTCAAGCAACTCGCCGAAATTACAGCAAAAACATGCTCCGGATACTTCCTCCGCAGCGACATGGTTCATGCGAAAAAGAGCGGTATCTACTAATGTGTCGCCCTGGTCGTTGGTTACAATACCTGCCTTTTTACCCTCTTCCTGAAGACCCATTGCAGCCTGGAGGATCGCCGTCGTTTTACCACTTCCCAGGAAGCCGCCAACCAGGAATAATTTCATCAAAAGAAGTTTTAATTTTCATAAAAAATCGGCATGGAAAAGCGTCATAGATTCACCGTTAAGTACTGGCCATTATATATCGTTTCGGAATCGTCCAGCAGGATTTCGCAAACCGTTTCGTATTGAGTTATTGTACAGGACAATCGCCTGTTATTTAACATCACTGTTGCCGACCGGACCTTGTGATTTATATCCGGCTCAACACATATCTTTTTTACTTTTAGTTTACCATATTTAACTTCCAGTTTCGCCGAAAATTGACCGCGATCCCTTCGCTGGGAGTAAGAGCCCCAGGATTCGGCAGTCGTAAATGCCGATCTAAATTCTTCCGGGCTAAGTTTTGGGGCAAATCCGATAAATCCTTTTGGCCCATGACAGGTAAATCCACAGATATTTATGAACGATCCATAACTGGCCATGGCTCGTGCGTAGTGATCACTGCACTCGATCTCGTTATAGGGGTTCCGGCGGGCTGCATGATACCTGTCATGAATGGTCCGGGTTATTACCAGGCCTTCTTTCACCATACCTTCCGCTATCATATGGGAAGCAACCTGGTGTTCGAACCCCGTCATGCATTCATTAAAATAGCCCACCTGCCAGGAGATGTCATCTCCAAACGGATCGGTTGCGTGATGAGGATTTGTATCCATTAGCATTCCACCCTCACCTGCCAGGGCATAAGGACGTCCGCCTTTATGGTCGCGTATGTACGGCCCGACGTCCGGCGTATAGTTATATTTCCACAAAGCTCCGAGCGCAGACATCGTCTTTTGCTTCTCCAGGATGCGCCCCAGGCCAACCTGCCATGCCCACGACTGACCAAATACCTGGTCTATCTCGCAGGTTTTATACGAGCCCAAAGGTCTTTTAGGCAACGAAGGGTCCGGTAGCTGAATAAAAAATTCCCCGTTGAATAATTGATTTTCCAGGTTTTTCTTCCCAATTGCAAAGCGTTCTTTACAAAGTGTGGCAAAGGTTATATCTCCCATTTCCCTTGCCATCTCCTCCCCTGCACGCCAGGCTGCCAGGCATAGACTGCTGATCCAGGCTATTTCTCCAAACCAGGCCGCGTCCAGGGTATTGGGTTGGGAGCCATCTACGAGGCCGTCATTATTACTATCATGATCCAGCAGGTATTGAATTGCTTTTCGAATGCGGGCCCAGTTGCGTTGCAAAAATGAATGATCAGCCGACATCTGGTGTTCCCTGTAAATGCGTAAAATCGTCCCTGCCTGTCCATCTATAGCCGCCCCGGTTCCTTCTCCCCGGTAGCCTATCATTCCTGTTTTTTGATCAAAAGCGAGATTAAGGTCAACCCTTTCCCGGGTATCCCGTTCCAAAGAGGGAAAAATCCTGGACATCGCCTGAGCATACTGCCATACATGCGTACAGGTGCCCTCGCAACATCCTACTCCCTCCCATCCCCAGAACCGGCCTGTACCGAAACGATGACTGGTGGAGGTAGCTAAAGTGGTAATATTAGCAAAAGACCTGTCTAAAAACCAATAAGGCAGGGAGGAATCATACCAGGTATCGCGCCAGGCATGTGTAAGGGAACTCAATCGCTCAAAATCCAATGCAACATACCGGACTACATCCGAAGCATCTTTAAAACGCCGCGTATAATAATTTCCTTCCGCGGCATCCTTTACTTTTAATTCGGTGAAAGGAAAATGCCAGCTAATAAAGAAATTACAGTTAGCCATTGCACCTGGACCCAAATCAATTTTTTTTCTTACTCCGCCAATCAACAAATTTTTCGCTGGAACTGCGGCCACAGCATCCCCAGGTCCAGACTTAAATAATATTTCGGGACACTCTTCTGCATCCAGATTTACAAAGCTTTTCGTGTCCGTTCCAAGTGCGGCAATACACATCGTACCATATTCAGGCATTTTGGAAAATTTCTCGTCCGATGGCTCAAAACTGCAAAGTACGCCTGACGCATTATCAACTTGTATCCTTTTATTGATCCGTCTTCCTCCTTCGTCTTTGTGTAAAAGAGAGGCATTTTCCAACACACCCCCAACAACTACTTCCAGGCGTCGGTCAGTTTTATTTTTTATATTAAAAGAAAGAATGGTAACTGGTATTCCCGAATCGTCTTCCTGCAAGGGGATAAAAGGAGAGTAAACTTCCAGCACCACAGATACTGGCAGATCATCAGCTTCATAAGTTACGGTACCTATCGGATAAGTCCCTGCAAAAATAACTTCAGTAAAATCCTCTGCTTTTAAACTTCGGGAAATCGTGTTATTCCCATCACTCACCTTAATAACAAACTCCTGGTAAAACGGAGAGTTCGGAAGATTCGGTTGTACGTAGGCTGCGCCGCTGGTAGAGCCAATTTTTTCTCCCTCAAATTCTAATGTCTTGGGTATAATCCCCTGCGGATTGCGGTTAAAAACATCCCATAGCCAAAGTCTGCCATCACCCCCGAGGTATACTGTGCCGGTTGTAATACCTCCAACAGGCATACCAATATACTTTAATTCATCCTTTGATTTCCGGTATAAAGTTGGCTGCCCCCTTTCCATAATAGAGCTGATCCAGCCCGGATTAAGATGCTTATCTGCAGGAGCCACCCCGCCCTTGAATTCGGATGGGTGAAATGGGCCGGCAATTGCAGGGAGACGGAGACAATAAAATCCCGCAGTAAACAGCCCCGATGATTTTAAAAATTTACGTCTTTGCATTTGAATGGAGCTTTATGTCGATTTTGTTCTATCGAGAAAAATAATTCCCTCGCGGGTAAGAGTGATCGCCTAACCCTGGACAAATTTAACCCTTACCTATCCGGGTTAAATCAGCAGATTAGCATTTTATTCAATTATTTTAGCAAACGAGTTTCTTTGTTTGTTTTCCGCACATTCTTTTACAAGCTGACAAGGATTATACCGTTAGCATAATCCTTGTCAATCATTGTAAATGTCGGGCAGTAATCCCTTTCAAACTCCACTATAACCTGATAGTTACATGCTATCGTTCTTAAAATATCATCGAAAAGACTTTTATTGCAGCGGATCAAAATTACCACCCCAGGTATTGTTTTGCTCAATTTTGCTATTGCGGTCTAAAATCGGTTTAGGAATGCCAAAGAAGGAATATTTGTCTTCACCCAGCATTACAACCGGGTTGTAATCCTGCATGACTGTCGCTGTAAACTGGTTCCAAATAGTATTAATATCAGTTAGACCTGAAGGCCTTGATGCGGTTGTCCCATTCCATTCGATTCTTAACCCATGTAGGTAGTGATCCTTCAAATTATTGAGCGTTGACGAGTAGATGCGCCATCTGCGCAAATCCCAGAATCGCAGTCCTTCAAAAGCGAACTCAACAAATCTTTCATCCATTATAGCCTGCCTGACTTCCGGAACCGATGTAGCTGTAATACCGTAATTTCCATTAAGACCTGCATCAATGCCAGCCCTCTGCCGGATTTTATAAAGCGCAGAAAGAGCCTCCGCCGTATTGCCAATTTCATTAGCAGCCTCGGCCATATTCATAAGCACTTCTGCATACCTGATTTCAATCCAGTCAATTTGTCCATCTTCTACGTTATCTCTTGTTATGGACTGATCAAGCATTTTTGCAGGATAAAAGCCGGAATAGGAATATAAATTCTCGCTGTTATCGGCACGTGCTTCTTTTCCGTTAATACCGGTAGAAGGATCACCATCAGCATCATAATAATATGACCACATATTCGTTACCCCAAACATCGGAGCAATATAAGGAGCAGCGCCATTATATGCAATTGAAGCATAAAAACGCTGATCCCTGTTTTGATAGAGGGTTCTATAATCCATGGTATTTGGATCGTATTTAGAACCATCTTTCATAGGATATGCATTTACCAATTCGAGCGAAGGGACGTTTCCCCCTACAGCATCTCTTGAGTAAAGAAGGGGGCGCATGGCTGCCTGGGAATATCCGTCTGTGTAATCCGGATATTGGTGCATTTTTACCATAATCACTTCCTCGTTCATTTTTTTAGTCCATATATCTTTATAATTACTGAGCAGTCCTTTCCCCATTGAATTTAAAAAATCCAGCGCGGCTTTATTGGCATTATATGCGTCGGTCCAGCGCGAGATATCGTTATTACGGTTGAACTGTGGACTGGCCCAATACAAAAGCACCCTGCCTTTGAATGACATCGCAACACACTTATCAATACGTCCCACACTACTCATGTCTTCTACCAATGGAATGGCATCATTAAGATCCTTGATAATCTGGGCGATACATTCGGTGGTTTTATTACGGGGAACAAAAACGGAATCGGTGATTGCCTGGGGTTTTAAAATTAAAGGCACCCCACCATAGGCTTTAACCATTCTGAAGTAAGCCCAGGCCCGCCAGAATAAAGCCTGTCCCTTCAATCTATTTTTTGTGGCCACATCAAATGTTGCATTGTCAATTCCTGCAAGGAAGATATTTATGTTCCTGATAATATTGTAGGGCCAGTCATAGTAGGTATCTGCGGTTAAAGTACCTTTAAGATAATCGGTAAGTCCACCGCCGTAATCGGTATTAGCCCCCATTGTTTCTTCTGTATAGCGGGGAACCACAAAATGATCGGGCATAAGGTTCGCGTACATATCATTTACATAAGCCTCCGCCACATTGGGATTCGACCAGACCTCATCACTGTTTATCGCTGCTAAGTTCTTTTTATCAAGGGGCTTGCTGCATCCTACAATAAACAGCAGCATCAATACACTACCCGTTAATATTAATCTCTTTATTGCTTTCATTTTTTTGTTTTTATAAAATAATAATAAGGTGGTTAGAATACAACATTCGCACCCATTGTAAGCGACCGCATGGTGGGATATGAGTTCATATCTGCAGCAGCAGGGTCATAATAATTAAATTTTGTAATGGTGAATAAATTGGTGCCCGAAAGAATAAAAGTCACATTGGAAATTTTTATTTTATCACAAATGCTTCGGGGCAGCGAGTAAGTAAGATTTACATATTGCAGGCGCAGATAACTGCTGTTTTTTAACCAGAAAGTTGATGGTACATTATCCCTGGTGTAATCCCATGGAACTGGTTTTGGATAGGCAGCATTAGGATTATTCTCGCTCCAGGAATTCAGCCAAAAAGACGGCGGCCTTGCGCCATCAAAGAACCGCCTTCCATACCCGTCATCATATAATTTTGAAATACCGGTTATTCCCTGAACAAATATATTTGCTCCAAAGCCATTCCACCTGGCATTAAGATTCAGGCCAAAAGTGTAGGGATTCCGGTAGTGTTTCCCTTTGATTACCTGCCTGTCATAATCGTCAATTCTGCCATCAGGAACTCCGCCAGGACCACTTACATCCTGAAAATTTAGTGCCCCAAGTGTTGGTTTAATTCCATAAATAGTATAACCAGACGGAAGCGCATCCAATGCTTTTTGATTGCGGATTATGCCAGTAGAAACTAACATTGAAACATAATCAGTAGACCGGCCGTTTGGATTATCAACGCTGAGGGCGTTTTGAGCTACATCCTTTAATACTACCTTATTTGTTGCGTAAGCAAAATTACCCTTTACCCCATACGATACTTTTCCAAGATTTCCATTGTATCCCAATTCGAGCTCATATCCGTGCGTGTCGACTATTCCATAGTTTTCAGGTGGCAAAGCTCCGCCAAAAGAAGATGGCAATGATACGGTCCGGGTATCTAAAATGTCATAATTGTGCCCCTTGTAATATTCTGCAGTAAACAGAATATTCTTGAATAAGCGTGAGTCAATACCAAAGTTAAATTCCCTGGTTTTTTCCCAGGTCAGGTCAGGATTAATAATTCCATCATATTGTAACCGAGGTTGCGGAGTTGTACCGAATAAATAATCCCCATTTACCGAGTAAGATTCCTGCCATTTCCAACCGCCTACGGCATCATTTCCTGTTAAACCCCAGGAACCGCGTAGTTTTAAATAGTCAATATATTTCACCTTGAAGAAATTCTCGTTTGAAGCTACCCATCCACCGGAAACTGAGGGAAATGTTCCCCAGCGATGACCCGGGGCAAAAAGCATTGAACCATCAACGCGGGTTGTGACGTTCAAAAAATATTTTTCATCATAATTATATAATATTCTCCCTACATAGGAAGCTCTGCCGTTCTCGCTTTGGTTACCATCAACATAACTGTCCGTCCTTGAACTTGAAGTGGCCCAAAACTGGCCCGTTTGTACGAGCGGAAAGTTTTCCCTTGCGCCATAAAAATAGTCGTACTTACCTTCGCTTTGCTCGTATAGCGCGAGTGCATCGAAACTATGTTTCCTGAATTTCTTAGCGTAATTTGCTGAGAAATCCAACTGGTAATTGGTGGTTATCTCTTGTGACTCCGCATATTTTTCCTTGGATGGGTATGCTGATTTTTGTGATCCAATAATCGAATCGGTATAGATAGCCCCATTGGAACCTTGTTTTGCTACATCATATATTGTAACTTTTTTATCTAATTGGTGCACGGTAGTAGCTAAATAGGTTGGGCTTACTTTTCCTGACAATGATAATCCATCTACAAATGGAACCTTATATGTTAACCCGACTAACATATCAACATTATTCTGGTTTTGCGACTCGGTGCCTCCCTGTTCAATAAATCCCACCAGGTTTCCTATCCAACCGGGATTAATGAATTTACCGTCAGCAGTCTCAGGTTTTGCATTGGGAAGGTAGTACAGTGTGCGTCCCCAGATACTTCCTAAATCAGGATCGATACTAAAACCTACACCTCCATTCCAGTAGGAAAATCTTTCGTTAAAGCCGTGGCTGTATTGCATATTGACAAAACCACTAAAATTCTTTGTAAAGTTTACAGTTAGATTGGATCGAATATTATATCTTTTAAAATCCACATTTTCTACTGCGGCCGTCTGGTCAAAATAAGAACCGCTGATGAAATATTTTACCTTTTCAGTTCCCCCGGATGCCGTAAGCGTATGCCTGTTTAAAGTAGGGTTCCGGGCAGTTAATGAGTGCCACGCTAACGCAGGGTCATTCTTATCAAAGTACGCTACTTCCTGCGGATCATACGCCACCGGTAATCCCACACCGGTTCTCATATAATTTTCCAGTTTCACCATATCCTTTGCGCCTACGTATTGAGGAATCTTCGAAGGCTTATCACCGGTGTAGGAATAATTATAACTAAGCTGAAATTTACCAATTTTGCCGGTTTTTGTAGTTACAAGGATAACACCATTAGCCGCACGTGCCCCGTAAATTGCCCCTGAAGCGGCATCTTTCAGAACAGTAATATTGTCTACCTCAGAAAAATCCATTGCATCGAACGCCTGCTTATCCGAGATGACTCCATCAATCACATATAAAGGATTATTACCCGTACTTTTCCAGGTGTTAACAGAACGAACGCGAATGGAAGCATCATATCCCGGAACACCGGAAGCCTGGTTTACAAATACGCCACTCATCCGGCCGGCCAAAGCATTTGAAAGATCTCCTACCGGAATATCTTGAACATCTTCAGCTTTTATAGAAGTAAGTGCACCGGTAACGGAAGATTTTTTCTGGGTTCCATAACCCACAACAACCACTTCATTAAGTGCTCCCGGTTTCACTACCAGCGCGACATCAATGGAGGTTTTTCCGCCAACCTTTATTTCCTGGGTCACATACCCCGTAAAGGTAAATACCAGTGTTGCATTTCTGCCACTAACTTCTATTGAATACTTCCCGTCTTTATCGGCAACCGTTCCGGTCGAGGTTCCTTTATACATTATGTTTACCCCGGCCAAAGGCTGGCCGGTAGATTCATCTGTTACTTTACCGGAGATTACAATTTGTTGCAGGTCATAACGGAAGAGCTTATGCGAAGGACGGGAATAGGCGGGCAGCGCCGATCCCCAAAACAGAACAAGCGCCATAATTTTCGCAGGCAAATGCAACTTGCGAAAACTCATTGTTGGCTTAAAAAGCCAAAGACAATTCCAGGGCAGTAATTTTGATTTTTTCATTTGCTATTTTGTGTTTTAAAAAATTATACTTTATTGTTCCATCTCGTGCCTCTGATTACAGTTCACGTGAGACCGTCGTCATACCTATTTTACTTTCCGTTTTTGTGATCCGGCAAAAGGTGAAGACTGTTACTTTTTGGCCACGGTTTATATTTACTATTTCAAATTATGTAAGGTCTGAAAATCGGGTTCAGGCTCCGTAATTTGAAACGCTCACCTGATAACATCAAATCAGATAAACACGTCGTTAAATGAAGTTTTAATGGGTAATTTTTATAGTTGGATTAAAAAAAGATTCTCACGTTCTGCAAAGCAATTATCCACCGGCAAATATTTTTACAAACACCGATTATAATACCATACCGGTTTATTAAACAACAATACAAATCTATCATCCCGTGAATTTGTGGAAAAGGGCGCGATTACCATTTTTTACAACTATTCTAACAAACGGTTAGTTTTTTTTGCTTTTGCCACAAGGGCATAGCGATCCGTTCCAAAATGTGCACCCATTAAAAAAGTGCAGTAAAAAAGGATGAATATCGTGAGAGGTCAAAGTGAGAAAATTGCAGCTATACAGAAAGAAAACTATTAACGGTGTAACAGGGCCATGTATGCTCATATCAATTGTAGCAACTATCCATTACTATTTAAAGGAAACAGTTATATTCATTTCTGACTGGTTACGAATAATAGTACAGTTAGCAGCACCCATCCATTTCACAGTTTGGTATGTATCCGTTAAGTCGCTGATAGATTTAATGGACGCATCGCCCATTCTTATAATTATATCTCCTTTCTTCAGATTATTTTTTTCTGCCAGGGAATGTAAAGGCAGACCTTCCAGCAAAGCTCCGTTATGATCATGTAATCCTGCTGCAGAGCGCTCGCCCAATGTCTCTATATTTTTAAAAGTAGCTCCGAGCCATTTTATGGACGCGCCCTTATGGTTACCAGTGTGGGTATACAGTGGTTTTATAATTGGTTTACCAGCTATTTTTTTTAGAGAAGGGCTTGTTACCCCAAAATTCATATTGAAATTTTTAAACCCCAGTCTGAAAGCCGGTGAACCAGCCTTTAACTGGTAATTGCCTACCCTGGAATTTACAAATAAGGCATCTGCTGAAAGGCTGTTTTTATCTAAATGTAAACTTTGCGCTTTTGCTAAACCCGCCCTGGAAAGGAAAAGATTAGCATCAATTTTTTTCCCCCAATAATTCATTAATATCGGGGCATAAGGTGTAGTAACAATATTGTGCATAAAAACATCCCCGCTGTTCTTTAACCACACGTGCAAGTGAAAAGTGTTATTAATTAAGATATTATTAGTTACAATGCGATGATATCCTTCCCGCAATTTTAAACCCCCATTTAAACAAACATTGTTATAAATCCGGTAATTGGAACTGCCGTCGTCCAGGTCAATATCCCATCCGTGGTCGCATTGAAAGCGGTTGTTGCGAATCACAATTGGATCTATGACATCCAGTGACTCGATTCCCGGTTTAGCAGCAACAATACTATCAATTGCACTTCTGTCCGGGCTCCAATAACGGTCACGGCCCCACGAATTAAATGCACCATGGTCCCCGGTTTCTAAAACAGTGTTAAATACATCATTGTATTCCAGTATATCGCCGCCCCAACAGCCATCGCCGATATTAATACCAGACCTGGGTACATTGTAAATCGTATTATGGCTTATAGTTATGTGGGATGACATGGAGACTTCCACTCCTGACACTTGCTTTTCAATAATACCGATGTTGTGTATAAGATTGCCCCGGGCTAAACAATACCGGGGATAATTATCGGTCTTCGGGCCTGGCGTATAATCCATTTCAGGCCAGGGGACAAAAAGGTTATAATTAAAAGCCGGAGATCTTACGGCGCCAGGATCACCCACAAAGGCAATGGCATTGCCCCCAATATTATAAATATTGTTATCCCGGATAGCAACGTACCTGTTGTAATTGCTTACGAAGATCGCGTTGCCCCCCAATTCAAAAAAGTTACAATTACTAATACGCACATTTTCAGTTCCATCCAATAATATAGCACCACCGCGATAAATGGTCCAGTCACTGCGCAGCAGCGGTTCTTTAGTCAACATAAAACTGCGTGCAGTTCCCGTAAAGGAAAGATTGCTGATAGTAATATTTTTTAAAGGCTTACTGCTGCTTCCCCTAATATGTATTAAGTCTGTCAATTGACTGATTGTAAACCCGGACTTTTTAATATCGGTTCCATCGGGAGGATAGAGATATATCGTTTTGGCAGAATAATCGTAAAACCATTCACCGGGTGAGTCCAGTTCCTCAAAAATGTTTTCAACAAACCTATATTGCTTGTGCATGGGTGCAGGACGATTATTTTGCCAGCCCCCGGTATAGGTAAGTTTTCCATTTTCCTTTTTTCCTGTAATAAGATAATCCTGTGAACCCCATTCTCCTTCATGCAGAGCGTGGATATACCCCCCGGCAGGATTTTTCCAGGTGTTTATTCTTTCATTGCTAATGGCATCTGCAGCCGTGCCATTGTAAACCTTTGCAGTAGCATCGAAATTTGGATATCGTGCCATAGGTAGTGCCTTGCCGTCCACGAAAAATTGGTCAGGCGGTTTTACCAGGTTCAAAACTGCTTTTAATATTCCATTTCTGTATGGTTGCCAATCGGGCCTGATTTTTCTTGCCCCTGAGATGATAACCTTTTCATTCTTATAAGCCCGTATGTCAAGCGAATGCAGCAAAAAATTACCAGAGGAAATTTTAATTGTTGTATCTAAACTATAACTACCTCCGCGTATTTCTATGGCAACATCTTTACCGGTACACCTAAGCGCTTTTACAATTGCTTCGCCCAATGTTTTCACAGGCCGGTTGAATGTTCCTTTGTTATTATCGCTGCCAAAGGCCGATACATAAATTTTATCCTGGCCTGTACAATAGAATAAAGCCTGTAAAAGTATAACCGATAATAAAAGCTTTTTTTTCATGATTACAAGTTTCAAGGTATCCTGGCTAATCTCGTATATAGCAGGTTAACCCGATAGCATCTTTATCCATTTGCCAGCGCCCTGTCTAAATGAACATAGCCCCCGTCAACGTGAATCAGCTGCCCTGTAATATGACTTGACTTCTCTGATAATAGAAAGGCAGTCATGTTAGCTATTTCTTCAGGAGTAGTCATTCGCTTATCTAAAGGAATTCGTGATGTTATCTCTTTTAGTTTTTGAACAGCATCCGGTAGCGTTTGAATCCAGGTTGCATACTGTGGTGTCCAGCATTCAGATACTACAATCGCATTTACCCGAATACCATATTTTAATAAATCAACCGCCCACTCTCTGGTAAGGGCATTACGGCCACCGTTAGACGCAGCATAGGCGGACGTATTTCCCTGCCCTGTCTCTGCTGTCTTGGAAGTGATATTTACAATTGAGCCTTTGTGCTTTTTGAGTTCGGGCAACGCGAAATGTGCCATAAGATAGTAATGAATTAAATTCCTGTGAAGGCTTTCCATAAAAGAAGCGTAATTGCCATTCTCTAAACCAACGCCGTCATTTTGTCCCGCATTGTTTACCAGCCCATCTATCCGTCCATATTTTGCTATAATTTTATTTACGGCGGTTTCACTTTCACCAGGATTATTTAATTCTGCAACCACCTGGAACATTTCCTCTTTACCGTTGGCCAGTTCCTTAGACAGTTTTAGGTTATCAATTTCATTACGTCCTACAATTACCGGAATGGCCCCTTCACCTGCCAATAATTTTACAATTCCTTCCCCTATTCCTCTTGCACCACCGGTGACAATAATTACTTTGTCTTTTATTTTTAAATCCATATGATGATTATAAATATTAATTGTTTAGGGTGATAAAGCCACCATCCACCCGGTAATCACATCCTGTAATAAATGAGGCTTCTTCCGAACATAAAAATAAAACCAGGTTTGCAATTTCCCCGGGTTGTGCCATCCTGCCTATCGGCTGGCTTTTGGATAATTTTTCAAACATTTCGTTCTCTCTCCCCGGGTAATTTCTTTTAATAAAGTCGTCTACAAAAGGAGTATGAACTCGTGCAGGAGAAACGCAATTGCAGCGAATTCCATCATGAAGATAATCTCTTGCCACCGATAAGGTCATTGCATACACTGCTCCTTTACTCATTGAATAAGCAAAACGGTCCTGCAATCCTACATGATTGGCGATCGATGCAAGATTGAGAATGACGCCTTCCTTATTTTTTTTCATGATAGCAACTGCAGCCTGCAGGCAATTATAAACGCCTTTCACATTCACATTATATATTCTTTCAAAATCAGCCGGTAAGGTATTTTCAACACTTCCAATATGAGAAACTCCGGCGCTGTTTACTAAAATATCAACCTTGCCGATTTTGCCAAAAGCTTCCTTCACTTTTCCCGGCGCTGTAACGTCGCATACATTGGCAATCGCCCTTCCTTTAATTTTATAGATCTCCGTAACTGGGGTATTGCAGGCTTCTTCATTCAATTCCATAACATGGACTTCTGCGCCTTGCTTGGCGAATAATAATGCGACCGCTTTCCCGATTCCACTGCCCGCGCCCGTAACAACCGCAATCTTTCCCTCTAACTGAAACATAGTTCACGATGAATTTACCGGTAATTAAAGGGATACTCCACGCTTCCAGGGAATAAAATCATCCTGGCCGAGCAAAACTGCTTTAGGTATTACTTCGCCACTGGCTGCCTTAATGCAGTATTCGAGGATCTCCTCGCCCATTTGCTGAATGGTTTTTTTTCCACTAATAATATCTCCCGCGTCAATATCGATTATATCACTCATCTTATTTGCAAGCTTTGAATTCGTTGCAATTTTTATAGTGGAGGCTACAGGGTTACCGGTTGGGGTGCCAAGGCCTGTGGTAAATAGAATCAATGTGGCACCGGAAGCCGTTTTTCCGGTAGTGGATTCAACGTCGTTACCGGGAGTACATACCAGGTTTAACCCGGGCTTAACGGCGGGTTCAGTATAATCGAGCACATCCGTTACGGGAGAGGTGCCACCTTTTCTTACAGCACCTATAGATTTCATTGCATCGGTTATCAAACCGTCTTTAATATTACCGGGAGACGGGTTCATATGGAAACCGGAACCTACCCTCTTTGCAAAATCATTATACGATTCCATCAGCCCAATAAATTTTCCCGCAACCTCCTGATCAACACACCTCTCAATGAGATCCTGTTCCGCGCCACAAAGCTCAGGGAACTCAGCCAACAAAACTTTGCCGCCCAATGCAACCAGCAAATCCGAAGCATATCCGACGGCCGGGTTAGCAGAAATGCCACTAAACCCGTCGCTACCGCCGCATTTAACGCCGATAGTTAATGTTTTTATAGGCGACGTTTCTCTTTGAATTTTATTAATTTCGGTTAACCCCGAAAATGTTTTTCGTATCGCATCAAAAATCAATTGTTCTTCACTTGCCCACTTCTGTTGTTCGAAAACATACATGGGTTTATCAAATGATGGATTGCGTTTTTTCAGATCATTTAAAAAATACTCTACCTGTAAATGTTGACACCCTAAACTTAGAACCGTAATACCCCCAATGTTAGGATGGTCAGCATAAGCGGCAAGCAGGGAACTCAATGTGGCTGAGTCCTGCCTTGTTCCTCCACAGCCTCCTGTGTGATTTAGAAATTTTATCCCATCAACATTTTTAAAAATCCTGGCTTTTTCGATTGAAGAGGTATTTAATTCAATATCAAAAAGATCTTCATCTTTTTCGAACGCTTTTATTAGCTGCCGTGTAAACTGGTTGTATTTATCAGAAAGGGCATACCCCAATTCTTTTTGTAATGCTTCCTTTATAACATCCAGGTTCCTGTTCTCGCAGAATACCATGGGAATAAATAACCAGTAATTGGAAGTGCCTACCCGTCCATCGCTGCGTTTATAACCATTATAGGTGCGGTTGATAAAATTTGAAATATCCGGTTGCTTCCAATCGTAATTAAATCCGTTGTAAGAATAAGTACCCGCCGCATGTTTTGTATTCTCCGTTGTCATTAATCCTCCTTTTGGAACCTTAGATTGAACTTTTCCTACCAGGGCACCGTACATCATCACACTATCACCTTCATCCATGCTATTAATAAAAAATTTATGCTTAGCGTCAACAGCCTGCGGAAGAATCAATGGGCCGTTTTCTAATAAAATAGATGTGCCGGCAGGAAGATTTTGTAAGGCCACAAGTACATTATCATCCGGGTGTATTTTCAAAAATGGAGTTGCGTTATCTTCCCTCATAATAATCTTTCATCATTCTTTTAGTTAAGTAATATCTTTTTATTCACGTCCTTTTATCTTATGTCCATATACGGCAAATACGAATAGAGGCAAGTCATCGGGACTGTATACGAAAACACTGTTGAGTGGGTTGTAATGAGCCTATTTATGAACAAGTACTCTTTTTTGACTTCAGGCATTGAAGTCCTGAAAAATAATAATGCTACCACCAAAACAATAGCTGAAAAAGCGATATATACAGATTTCACAATACCGGGTAAAGAAACCAGCCAGGTCACGAAAATAACAAGTAAAGTGTAATTGCGATTATTCATTTCAAAAATTCCTGGTAAATCGTCCGTACGTGATTATTTTTATAAAAATATTTTTTCACCACCGGCGTTACCCGGTTATTTTTATTGGCTGACTACCAATAACAAATAAAGAATGAAACCGGCTTACTTTCTTATCTAAAATTGTCTTTCCATTCAATTATATTAACATTATCTATTTTGCCGGTTTTACCATAAACCTTTTTACCGAAGGAACAAAGCCTGTTTTTTTACCAAAATTTGAATCATCCCAAACATTCAACAAAAAAACCCGGCTCCAAACAGCCGACTTAAAAGATGGCATATACTGAATGTATCCAAAATCATGAAGGTCTTTAAAGCACTTATGGTAGATAGCCAGCCCGCTTATTTTGGCCGTAGCCATTACGGAAACCCTAGTAATGCTTATAGGATTACAAAACCTGTTTAAGTTAAACAACTAGAAAAGTGCCATATACAAACTAATATGCGTGGGTCCGATCCTGTTGTAATCTTTGATCGCCTCGTAAAACCCGGTTAACGCTCCCACTTGTTCTATTCCCCCTCCTTTTAAAACAGAAATTTCCCACACCACACGTATCACGCGCTATTGCTCTTCAGCAACTTTTCTATATCCTCGTACCGGTAATAATAAATTCCGCCGATCCTGCTGTGGCGGAGTTCACGGGACAACCTAAGCCTCCGGATCGTGTTGGACGAAATACCCAGCATTTTTCTACCTCTGAATTTTTAAACCAGGGCTTAACCGGTTGTGCCACCCGTGATTTTCAGCAATTGCTTTATATCGTTTAACAACTGAACCTTGAATTGCTGCAGGTCCTCTTTCGATGCCATTACCGGTTACTTTCAAAATGTACGTATCTACAAGAATAAGGAAGCCAAATTAAGATCTTTATTGTTTGGCGGTACCGGTCAGTTACGAACACAAAAAGCATTTTACTTATGTGAAGATTTTGCAAAGAAGGGAGAATTCATTTTTATCTAACAGCGGCCTTTAATATATCTGTGATAAGAAAAAATCCTGCGGTCATAAAATATTTTCTTCATTAATTCCTGCACAAAGTTCGTCTTTAGACTGCTGAGGCGGCAAAGAAATTCCGGCATAAAAAAAGGCTGGCCTCAATTATTTAAGATACCATTTATTCCGTTGCTTCTTTGCCTTGATTGTCCAAAGACGGCGGTAGTTCCATAATTAATTTTTTAAACTATTAAAATTTACAGTTATGGAAGAGTCAATGAAATCAATGGTAATAAACCAGGTTGCCGAAGTTGAATTGAGGTACAAATCAAAAGTAAAAGCATCAGAACGTCCGAAGGTCAGCCATTCAAGAGATGCTTATATTATCTTTAAAAACACCTGGGATGAAAACAAGATTGAATTGCAGGAACA
>NZ_VYQF01000017.1 GCF_008710285.1 Ginsengibacter hankyongi
GCCGGAACAACTTATTATTATGTGGTTGTGACAGGTACCTGTGGAAATGCTACATCAAATGCTGCAGGGATTTTAGTGAATCCTTTGACGACAATAGGCACGCAACCAACAGGAGCAACCTATTGCCAGAACGGTTCAGCCACTGCATTGACGGCCGCTGCCACCGGAACGGGAACACTTACTTATCAATGGTACAGTAATGCATCTAACTCCAACAGTGGAGGCACGAGCCTTGGCAGTGCCAATGGAGCACAGACAGCTTTCTATACGCCTGCGACCACCGCTGCCGGAACAACTTATTATTATGTGGTTGTGACAGGTACCTGTGGAAATGCTACATCAAATGCTGCAGGGATAACTGTTACCGCTACTCCGGTCGCCGGAACGATTGGAATTACCTCTTCTTCTAACTCAACAAATCCAAGCATGTTATGTGAGGTTACATCAACGCACCCTGCAAATAGCGCTACTTTGACCGCTAGCGGTACAACGGGTACCATTACATGGCAGCAGTCAACCAATGGTTCTACGTGGACCACTGTGACAGGTAGTTCAAATACACCAAGTATCACTATTACGAACCTTTCGCAAACGACACTATACAGGGTGCAAGTGATCAACGGTTCTTGTACAACTCCTGTCTATTCAAACATAATACCATTACAATGGATACAGGCACTTCCGCCGACTAACCCTTTAGCAACTCCGCCAATTATCTGCTTAGGAGAGTCTTCGACGTTAACAGCCGATACGGGATACCCACCTGTTGGCATCACAGCAAACCAGGGCGATTTTAACAATGGAGCATCAGATAACAAAACATGGACAGTTTATAAACCCGATGGAACCGTAGATGGCAACGCACTTAACGCGAGCGGGGACAATTCAAACGGTGGTTGGTGGGCTGAAACCAACGGGCCGCAGAAGATCAATGCAAATGGGATAACTTACCAGAGTCCGGATAATAAATTTGCCATTGTAAGTGGTAATTTTAATAGTATCCTTGAGAGCCCTGTATTCTCTTTTATCGGGGCTACTAGTGCCGTGTTTAGCTTTTCGCAGGCTTACAACCTGACAAGCGGGGCAAGTGCAAAAATTGAGATATCAACGAATGGCGGAACAAGTTATACTACGTTGGAAACCTACACAGGTCCTGCAACTTTCGGCACTGCCAGCGGTAATACAAACACTGTCAAAAATTACAGTATCGATCTGAGCAATTACCTGGGTATGTCGAATCTCAGAATCAGGTTTAAATATCAAGGTAACACCACGAGTGCCTGGGCGTTAGACAATCTTAATACTCCGGGAGCAAACCTTCCGATCAGTTATGCGTGGTCAGGCACTATTCTAAATACCACAATCGGAGTTCCTGTTATCGCTACGCCGCAGATTACAGGCACGAGTTATTATACACTACAGACTACCATAGCGGGTTGCCCTGGTGGGCAAGTTCAGGTCGCTGTTGTTACGAATCCGCTTCCAACATTGGGCGGACTTAGCCAAGCCGCAGTTTGTAGTGGAAGTAATGGCACCATTAACCTTACCGGGCTGTTACCTAACACGACCTCATCTATTGTTTACAACATTAACGGCGGAAGTGGCGTGACTGTTAATAATATCGCTTCAGATGCATCAGGTAACGGCAGCTTTACAATACCACTGACCTCAGGACAAAACGGGCAAACGCTCACTATAACATCAATTACAGGAAATAATTCAAATGGCAAGTCTTGTGGAGCATCCCCGAATAAGAGCGTGACACTAACAGTTAACCCGCTCCCAACAGCGACGGTTACTGGTGCAACGACTCTTTGTCAGAACTCTGCTCAATCGCCGGTAGTATCATTTAATGGAGCAACCGGTACGGGCGCATATACTTTCACCTATACTCTTAACGGTGGATCGAATCAGACTATCAGTGGCGACCCAGCTACAATAACGGTGCCCACATCCACCGCCGGCACTTTCACCTACGCGTTGGTGAGCGTACAAGATTCTAAGGGATGTGTCAATCCTCAGATTGGCAGTGCAACCGTTACGATTAATCCACAGGCAACAGTAGCTACCCCTCCGGCCAATAAACTTGCGTGTCCTGAAGGTGCAATCGCGTTCACGGTTACCGCCAGCAGCGCACCGGCGCCTTCTTATTCATGGGAAGTGAATGATGGTACAGGGTGGAGTCCTGCAAATACCAGCGATTACAGTACCGATCAAAACACGGGGACCCTCACTGTAAGTAATATTACAGCCGGCAATACTAAGAATGGTTATCTATATCGTGTGAATGTAATTGCTTCTGCTTCTTGTCCGGTTACGACACCCGACGCAAAGCTTACTATTCGCAATATCTGGTACGGATATACAAATACCGATTGGAATACTGCATCGAATTGGTCTGATAAAGCCGTGCCTTCGCAAATGAGCTGTGATAGTGTGATAATTCTCAACGTCACTAACAAACCAATACTCTCAACTGGGGCCAACGGATCAGTGAATCACCTTGTGATGAGGCCCGGCGCTAAACTGACGATCACGGGTAATATCATGCACATTGCAGGCAGCATTATTGATGATAATATGGCCATTGACGCGACGGCAGGTACTATCGATTTGAACGGAGATAAGGAACTGTACAACTCGAATCAGCGTCTTATTCAAACGATAGCAGGCCACATGTTCGCGACACCTTATAACAATAACTCGGGCAGGCTGCAAAATTTGCAGATCAGCAGCCCTAATAATGCGAATGTTGCGCCAATCAGTGCACTTAACGATACGCTTAATATTACGGGAGTTCTTTCTTTTGGCAATGTTAGTGGTGTTACGCTTAATACGGGGAATAATATTACAATGGTTTCCGATAGAAGTGGAACAGCACAGGTGGCAGACATAACGAATAACAACACTAATCCGGGAAATAAATTCAATGGCTGGGTAGAGGTAGAAAGGTATATTAATATAAATCCTGCTGGATCGCATTACCAGGCGTGGGAATTTTTAGCTACGCCTACAAAGGGCCAAACTGTTTATCAAAGTTGGATGGAAGGCGGCAGCAAGACCATCCCAGGCTATGGTGACCTGATTTCTGATCCTTCGGGAGCAGGGGGTGGGTTTGATTTCGCTTCGCCATATCCATCTATGAAATATTATTTGCCGGGATCTTCACCGCTGAATATACAATCTCCGGATTGGCAAGGCATTTCTAATACTGGTAATCAGATATATGCCACAAGCGGCTATATGCTGTTCGTTTGGGGTGATCGCACCGCTGTGCCTTATACGGGAACTACAAATACACGCATGCGAACGAAGGGGGACCTGATCATTAATGGCCTTACAGTTCCCACCTCTGGTACCTTGTTCACTTCAGTCGGTAATCCCTATGCCTCGGCTATCGATATGAAAAAAGTCATAGGCGCAAGTTCTGTGGACGAGCCCTTTACCACATGGCAGTCCGCATCGGGAGGAACTTATGGTTTCGGCTATTTTGTTGCTCACACTAAACAAGGGAATGACTATGTGGCTATTCCTGGTGATGGCACACCAGATAATAACGTTCAAAGCGGACAGGCATTTTTTGTACAGAAACTTGGGGGCGGTTCAGGAAGTGTGGTTTTCAATGAAACCTCAAAAGCGTCCGGTAGTTCATATGCGACCTTTATCCCCGCTGGGGTTTCAGCCATGCCTGCACAATTACGCTCTAACCTTTATGTAATTAAATCTACCGGTGCCACTGCTCTTGTCGACGGTACACTTACTCAATATGATGATTCGTTCAGCAATGATCTTGATGGGACGGATGCCCTGAAGGTGTATAACCCGGGAGAAAATTTCGCTATCTGGTCTCACGGAAAGGGTCTGATAGCGGAGAAAAGAGGGATCATAAAAAGGGATGACACTCTCTTCTACAAATTCACAGGAGCCGCAGCGGCAAAATACAGAATTGAATTTCTTGCAAAAGGGATGTCTGCGAATGGTCTGCAAGGCTATTTAGTCGACAAGTATCTTCAAAAATCTACCCCTTTAAATATGGAAGGCGCTACGAGGATGGACATCACTATCGAAAACAACAGTGGTTCGAAAGACCCGGGCAGATTCTTTATAATATTTAAAGCTGCTGTTGTACTTCCAACAACGATTGTTTCAATAGATGCTAATGCCCAAAATGATGGAATCCTGGTAAATTGGAAGGTCAACAATGAGAACAATATGCAGCGTTACGAAGTTGAAAAATCTTACGACGGCGTCCATTTTACAAATGCTTCGAGCATTGATGCATTAAATACGGGTGCGAATGACTATAGATGGCTTGATCAGCATGTGTTGCCAGGTTATAATTACTACAGAGTGCGTTCTGTAGACCGTGTTGGTAAGATACAATACACGACAATAGTAAAAGTATTGATTGGGAATGGACAGCCGTCAATAAGTATTTATCCTAACCCAATTACAGACGGAACGATCAACCTGCATCTTAATAATATGCCTGCGGGTAAATATGGAATTAGATTAATGAACCAACTCGGCCAGGTCATAGTTTCCAAACAAGTGGAACGATCTGACGGAAGCAGTATTGAAAGTATCAAATGGGACTACAACCTTTCACATGGCATATACAGGCTCGAAGTAATTCTACCAAATAAGTCCGAGAAGGAGATAAAAGTTATTTATTAACGTTTACAATACCAGTTTCACACATTATTAGAATTCCTTGCATGAATTACCACTTCCGGAGTTTATAACTCCGGATTTTTTTATTACACGCTTACTGTAACTGTCATTACCTCAATGAGTTTTTGGAAAGTAAAGCGTTTTACTGTTTCGGTCCGCCCTGATCCTTGCTTAATATGATATTTTAATAATGCAATAACTAAATCAGGAATTTCGTTTTAGCCTATGGTAACATGTTGACAGGATTCTCTAATATCCAAACCTTTGAAAATGAAGTATATTTTTACACTGATTCTTGCTGCGCTGCTTTTTAGCACTCCGGCAAATAGCAGTCCTTTAGCACCAACTACAACCGGACTTGCGCTTTTTCGGCTGAATCTTTATGCCCTCAGGCCAGACAACTCTGGTTACCTCGTAGACGGCACACTCACCCAGTATGATTCCGCTTATAGTAATAATATTGACGGATTGGATGCCCTAAAATTATTTAATCCCGGCGAAAACATCGGAATGGTAAGGGGAAGTTATGTGTTGATAGGTGAAAAACGGCATACCATTCAAGGCAACGATTCCATATTCTTTAAAATGTGGAACATGCGGGCAATAACTTATCAATTGGTTTTTGTTGCCTATAACCTTGATCAGCCCGGAAGAATGGGACTTTTGCAGGATAATTATTTACACACTTCGGCTCCATTAAACCTTAATGATACTACCAAAATAAATTTTTCAATTACCTCCGATCCTGCATCTAAAGCAACAGATAGGTTTAGAGTTGTCTTTGTTACGACAAGTTATTCAGCTTTGCCTTTAATTTTTACCTCTGTAAAAGCTTTTGAGCAAAACAACTCAGTGAATGTTACCTGGAATACTGCTAATGAAAGCCACGTAAAACAATACAATGTTGAAAAGTCTTCGGACGGTCATAATTTCATAACATCAACAGTAATAAAGGCAAATAATTCAGCCGTTAATGCTTACCATTGGACAGATGTCTATCCAAATGAAGGCAATAATTTTTACCGTATTAGCAGTATTGATATAGATGGTAAAATACAATATACCAATACCATGAAAGTATATATCAGGCAACTCAATTCCAATATCCAGGTTTATCCAAATCCCGCAACATCCGATAACCTGAAACTAAAAATGATAAATCAACCGGCAGGCGTATACGAAATAACACTAATGAATTCGTTCGGCCAATCGTTGATAACCAAATCAATTCAACACAAAGTCGGAAATGATATTGAAAACATAGATCCATTATTAAGCATTCCAAAGGGAATTTACCGGCTAGAGATAAGAATGCCATCTGGAGAGAGAAAAGTGATCAGCGTTTTATTTTAAATCTGAACTTTAATAGCCCGATGCAGCTATTAAATAAAATTAAAAACATTAATAAATAAGCTTCTGAGGTCGAAGGCTTCAGGAGTTTTATTTGAAGAAGTTGGAACTTTTTATCTAACTTTATGATGTAATAATTCCCTAGATGAAACGAGTTTTGAGATCCGTAATAATTTTTTATTTTATACTCCTCGCATTTGTGTGTTTGCCGTCAGTTGTTTCTGCGCAAGTAGGCGACCCGGGGTGTGATCCTAACGGTTATAGATGCGATGAAAATGGTCAAAACTGTGTTCTATGTCCTATTGATAATGGATTAGTCTTATTACTTTCCATCGGTGTTCTTTATGGAATTATTAAATATCGAATACAAAAAAATCCGGCTAAACTCAACCAATAAAATAGGGTAGAAGTGCCAGTGAAAGATGACGAAGTAGTCAATTTCATTAATACCTATTTGCAAAATTCATTTAATCCCAAATAATAAATTGGACTTTCATTTATAGATACTATCCGATCTTTGCATACATTTCATTCTAAAAAAAGATCAATTGATAACAGACAATCATGGAAGGAAGATTAATTATCTGCGTTTAGCCGTTACCGATAAATGCAACCTCCGTTGCTTTTATTGTATGCCACCTGAAGGGTTGAACTGGATAGAAAAAAAAGAGCTGATGACTTATGATGAGATGTTACACATCTGCTCTTTGCTGGTGAATAATGGGATTGAAAAAATAAGAATAACAGGCGGCGAGCCTTTTATAAGAAAGGACATGATGCAATTCCTGGCTGCTTTGTCGGGGTTAAAGGGATTGCGTCAAGTTACAATTACCACCAATGGTGTTCTAACTGCACCGCATGTACCCGAATTAAAACAGTTAGGTATTCAGTCGGTAAACCTGAGTATTGACACACTGGACCGTGATCGCTTTTTTTCTATTACCCGGCGGGATGAATTGCCAAATGTTTTGAAAACATTAGACGCATTATTACAACACAATATTGAAACGAAAATAAATGCAGTTGTGATGGATGGAAAAAATACAGAAGATATTATTCCACTGGCCGCACTTACCAAAGAATTGCGTATAAGTGTACGGTTTATTGAAGAAATGCCTTTTAACGGAACTGAAGCACACGGTCCCGGATTGCAATGGAATTATATCCGTATTCTTGAAAAAATTAAAGAAACATTTCCGGAAATAGAAAAGATCTCTGATCCGCCATTTTCCACTTCATACAATTATCATATCCCCGGCTATAAAGGAAACATAGGGATTATCGCAGCATACAGCCGTTTATTTTGTGGAAGTTGCAACCGGATAAGAATAACCCCTTTGGGAGAATTAAAAACCTGTTTATACGACGATGGAGTGTTAAATATAAAAGATTTACTAAGGCAGGGATTGAGTGATGATGAATTGAAACGTATTGTGTTGCTGGCTCTTGATCACCGGCCGAAAGACGGCTTCGAAGCTGAGCGAAAGCGTAAGGAAAAAAAACCGGTTCATGAATCAATGGCTACGATTGGTGGGTAGTTTACCACGCGGGCACAAAGAGGCAAAGAATAAAATATTTTTTACAGACTTCATAAATAATAAATGATACTTGTTGAAGAAGCGGAAAAAATAATCCTGGCGCAGGTAAAAGATTTTGGAAATGAACTTACTCCGTTTGAAAATTCTTTGAACAGGGTATTAGCCGAAGACCTTTTTACTGACCGTGACCTTCCCCCTTTTAACAGGGCAACACTAGATGGGATTGCTATTAATTATTCAGCCTTTGAAAAAAGAATTTATTCATTCCATGTAAAAGCAACACAGGCTGCCGGTGAACCATCCATTGATATCAGTAAAGAAGATGAATGTATTGAAATAATGACCGGTGCAGCCTTGCCAGCTACGACAGATACGGTTATTGGTTATGAAGACATTGAAATAAAAAACGGCATTGCCTTCATAAAAAATGACTCTTTTAAAAAAGGGCAAGGCATTCATTTGAAAGGAACAGATAAAAGAGAAAATGAAATTATTGTAAAAGGTAACGATGTTATTACCCCTGTTACTATAAGCATCGCAGCATCTATCGGCAAAACAGAATTACTTGTAAAAAAATTGCCTAAAGTAGTAATCATTTCTTCAGGGGATGAACTGGTTGATGTACATGATAAGCCAAATCCTTACCAAATAAGACGTTCCAATAATTATATCATAGCTGCGTCTCTGGAGCGATATAATTTGAAGGCTGATGTACTGCACATCCCGGATAACCCTGAGGTAACCAAACAAAATATCGGTAACTGCTTACAAAATTATGACGTCATCATTTTAACTGGCGGTATCTCCATGGGTAAGTTTGATTACATACCGACAGCGTTGCAGGAGTTATCTGTAAAAAAGCTTTTTTATAAAGTACAACAAAGGCCCGGCAAGCCTTTCTGGTTTGGGCGCCATAAGAACGGAGTTGTAGTTTTTGCATTACCCGGTAACCCGGTTTCTACTTATATGTGTTTCCACCGGTATTTTATACCATGGCTGAAAGCCTGTATGGGACTGCCTTTTACCAAAAACAGGACTGCCGTCCTTAATGAGGATTTTTCTTTTACTCCTCCTTTACAATATTTTTTACAGGTAAAATTAAACATGGAAATCGATGGTACATTAACAGCAACGCCATTTGAAGGAAATGGTTCCGGTGATTTTGCCAATCTTTCCGAAGCTGATGCATTTATGGAACTTCCACTGGAACGAAATAACTTTACAAAAGGAGAAGTGTTTGCCATTTGGCCATTTAAAGAAATACTTCTTTAAACTATCTTTTAAATAAAATTAACCTGGTGGAATATGGCTGAGTTAACGCATTTGAATGAAAAGGGTTTGCCAACAATGGTTGATGTGAGTGAAAAAAAAGTCACGCAACGTAAAGCTGTTGCGAGAAGCATTGTTGAATTACCGCAAGTGGTGTATGAACAGCTAACTAACGGGGACATTCAAACGAAAAAAGGTTCTGTATTTCAAACAGCAATTATTGCCGGAATTATGGCTTCAAAAAAAACGGGGGAACTTATTCCATTGTGCCATCCTTTGGGTTTGGATAATTGTTCGATAAATATCCAAATAGATAATAATAATTTAATAATTGATTGTACTGCAAGCATTACATCCAAAACAGGGGTTGAGATGGAAGCTTTGATGGGAGCAACAATTGCAGCACTAACGGTGTATGATATGTGCAAAGCGCTGAGCCATGATATTGTAATTAAAGAAATACAACTGATGGAAAAAACAGGAGGTAAAAATGATTTCAAAAGAACATAAAAAACACAGCGACCTGGCAAAACCTTCTTACGGAAAATTCAATCGTAACGAATGGGCAATTGTTGGCATGCAATGCAGTAACATTAAATTATTGGCCGATAAAATTATTACAGCATTATCATCGCAATATAAATGTACTTATGTTGATGCGAAACATTCCATGGAAAATGAAAATGCCTTACTTCCTCCGCACCTTGAAAGCGGCGCCATGGCTTCCTACGTCGATCACATCAATTATCACCAATTCAATTTTAATAAAGAATATAACGATTTTCAATTAAGGCAATTATTGAATGATGCAGATATCGTTCTGGTAAATGGAAATCATTTCCAGGCAAAATCACAGGTAGTAGTGATTGATGAAACAAAAAAAGAATCTCTTAAAAAAAGAACAGAACAATTAACTAATATTGAATTGATTTTATTGGCAGATAATGCACCTGATGTTTTTGATTTTATAAAAGATTTTCCTTCCATTAAGAATACACCAGTTTATAAGTTAGATGAAACTTCCAAAATCATTGATTTTTTTAAAGCCAAAATGCAGGAATCAATACCTTTACTGAACGGGCTGGTACTTGCGGGCGGACGAAGTAAAAGAATGGGGTTTGATAAAGGAACTATTCAATGGCATGCAAAAGAGCAACAATATTATGTAGCTGATCTTCTGAAAGAATTGTGTGAAACTGTTTTTATTTCCTGCCGCTCCGATCAGCAAAAAGAAATTGATACAAATTATAGTACGCTCACCGATACCTTTATTGATTTAGGGCCTTACGGGGCAATACTTTCAGCTTTCCGTGCACAACCTGATAAGGCATCGCTTATAGTTGCCTGCGACCTTCCGTTACTTGACCTTTCCACTTTGCAACATTTAAAAGAACACAGAAATATTTCTTCAATGGCAACGGCATTTGAAAGCCCTTATAATCATTTTCCTGAACCACTCATTACCATCTGGGAGCCTAAAAGCTATCCTGTTTTATTGTCTTTTTTATCACAAGGAATCAACTGTCCCGGAAAAGCTTTACGAAATATGGACACTGCAGTTTTAAAAATTCAAAACCCGGAAACTTTAATGAACGTGAATACTCCGGAAGATTTTGAAAAAGTTCAGCATATCATTCAAACAATGCATCCACATCATGCCAAATGATTTTACACGATATAGTTGTCAGCTTGCTTTACCCGGATTTAATGAAGCCACACAACAAAAATTACAAAAAGCAAAAGTATTGATCGTTGGGGCAGGAGGTTTAGGTTGCCCGTCAGCGTTATATTTAACTGCATCCGGAATTGGTACCATCGGGATAGCAGATTATGATGTTGTTTCTGCCAGCAACTTACACCGGCAGGTTTTATATAACCATGCTGAAGTTGGTTTACAAAAATCTGTTATTGCATGCAAAAAATTACAGGAACAAAATCCAGGGATACAACTTATTTCCATTGATGAAAAGATCACTTCTAAAAATGTGATGGAGATTATACAAGATTATGATCTAATTATTGATTGCACAGACAATTTTGAAACCAAATATTTGTTGAATGATGCTTGCGTGTTATCCAATAAAGTAATGGTATATGGTGCCATTTATCAATATGAAGGCCAGGTAGCCGTTTTTAATGTGCAGCATGATGATGGAACACATTCGCCCAATTTCAGGGATCTTTTTCCCAATGTGAATGCATCACAAATTCCCAATTGTGCTGAAGGCGGAGTAATGCCAACACTTGCTGGAATTATTGGCTGTTTACAGGCGAATGAAGTAATAAAGCATTTCACCGGGCATGGTGAATTACTTGCGGGAAAAATAATGATGCTGGATGTAAATACTTTGCAAAGCCGCATTATTAAATTAAAGAGCGTTAGCAAAACCATTATTGCTGATTTACCTGAAAGTATTGATATACCTGTAATTTCAGTAAGTGATTTGAAAAAAGCAATCGATTCAGATGAATACAGCCTGGTAGATGTAAGAACCTTCCAGGAACATACTTCTTTTAATATCGGGGGAACTCTTATTCCTTTAAACTATCTAGAAAAAAATATTTCTCTTTTAAATTTTGAAAAACCTGTTGTATTGTATTGCGCAACGGGTAAACGAAGTGAGGAAGCAGTGAAACTTATAAAAAGTAAATTTCCTGGTGCAAATGTTTTTTCATTGAATGGGGGAATGAAAGAATGGGAGAGGGCGTTATAAATTATAAGTGGTAAGCTACTAATTACTGATCACTTATCACTTCCGTCACGGATGTGCTGCCACCCAAACTTCCCCGTCCTCAAATACTTCTTTTTTCCAAATAGGAACTATTTGCTTTAAAGTATCTATAATATAACGGCAAGCTGTAAACGCAATATCCCGATGTGCTGCAGCTACTACTATAACAACAGGCACCTCACCAACCTCTAACACACCGGTACGATGATGAATGAGTATTTTCTGAACAGGCCATTTTGTAAAAGAGCTGACGGCAATTTTATTCATCTCGCTAATTGCCATAGATTCATAAGCTTCAAATTCAAGCCTGATCACTTTCTTTTGTTTGGTAACATTTCTAACGGTTCCAATAAACACATTGATGCCCCCACATTCGGGCGACATTACCCAATTTATGCAAGCCGGGATATTTAATGGCTCAGGTAATATTTTTATATCTATGTTCAATTTCTTCTTTTTTTATCCGCCGCTTACCGGCGGAATTACAGCTATTTCATCGTTTTCATTTATGATATCACCAGCGGAGGCATATTCATTATTTACTGCAATCATGTAAGAACCTAATTCATTCAGCCCCGGATATTTTTTCTCCAACATATGTTTCAAATCATCTACCGACGAGTCATTTTTACAATCCACATCAATCACCGCATTACTAAAAATATCTTTCACAATTCCAAACGCCAGTATTTTCATTTAATAAATTTTACTTAAAAAGATGATGGTATAAAACTTCGATTCCTGCAGCAAAAACAAGTACAGCTGTCATTCTCCTAATCACCATTGGATTAAATTTTACGGCTCCCATCCGTGAACCCAATTGGCCCCCCAAAAATACAGCAATACATAACAATATAATCCTTGTACTATTAAAAGCAGGTGGCAAATTGGTTAATTGTCCGGCGATGCCCCCAATTGAATTCACCAGGATAAAAACACTGGCTGTAGCAGCAATCTTTTTCGGCGTGTCCCATTTTACCAGGTTCAATAAAGGAGATAAAAAAATTCCGCCACCGATCCCTACCATGCCCGAGAGCAAGCCTATGAAACCTCCTAACAGCCCATCTTTTACGTAAGTATTTTTATCCGTTGATTTTATATCTTCAGAAATAATCTGACGGGTCTTGATCCATAATAAAACGGCTGCCACAATAAGGCTGCAACCCAGTATTATAAAAAAAGTATTTTGACTTAATTTTATTGTTGCACCCAAAAAAGCCATGGGCACGCTTATCAAGGTGAGTGGCAGTATCTTTTTCCAGTTTACCTGTTTATGCTTAATAAAAATAATGGTACCTCCTGTTACCACAATAATATTACAGATTAATGCAATTAGCCGCATCTCTTTAAAGGGCAACATATACAATGCCAGTATTGCCAGATAACTGGAGCCGCCACCAAAGCCTACTGACGCGTAAATGAAAGCAATAACAAAAAAGAATAGAAGTATTTCCGGGTGAGGCATTATTAATATTTTTTAAAAAGTTGTGAATGGGAAATCGCAGTCTATTTTAAAAACCATACTGATTATTTCCAGGCACAATTTCATCAAAATATTTTAAAATAAAATATTGTATAAATAATTGCCCTGGTTATTCAAAAACAATTATAACGGAAATGTATACACGCAAAAAGGGAACTTATCATTTGAGCATTCAGGCTGGAATTTTTTTAAATAAAAAAACCAGGAATAGTATATTCCTGGCTGATTCATTTAATGTTTATTAAAACTATAAATCTATTTTCTTACTAAATTTTCTTTTTTATTACTGATGTTATTTATGCCTGTAAGAGCAAAAGTATTTTGCTTTTGCATTTGATTGATACCTGTTTCTTTTTGCTCTAATAGTCGCAGGTTTTCCATTTTAAGCTGCCTGTCTTTTTCAATACTTGCATGGTGAATTTTTGCAAGGGTAGGAGCTATAACCAAAGAGATAATACTCATCAGCTTAATCAATATATTCATACTTGGCCCGGAGGTATCTTTAAACGGATCCCCAACAGTATCGCCGGTTACAGATGCTTTGTGAGGATCAGAACCTTTATAATAGGTTTCATTGTTGATAACGGCACCTTTCTCGAAAGATTTTTTAGCATTGTCCCATGCACCACCAGCATTATTCTGAAACATTCCCATTAATACACCGCTTACGGTTGCTCCTGCAAGAAAACCACCTAAAACCTGTGGCCCAAAAATAAACCCAACAATTAATGGCGATATTAAAGCAATGGCTCCGGGCAACATCATTTTTTTGATGGAAGCATCTGTTGAAATTGCAACACATTTTTCATACTCAGGTTTTCCCGTTCCTTCCATAATTCCGGGGATCGTTCTGAATTGCCGGCGCACTTCTTCAACCATTGCCATAGCAGCCTGTCCAACGGCGCGAATAGCCAATGATGAAAAAATAAATGGTATCATAGCGCCAACAAATAATCCAGCTAATACATCTGCACGATAAATATCGATGCCATCAATTTTTGCAATGCCTACAAATGCAGCAAAGAGTGCCAATGCGGTTAATGCGGCAGAAGCAATAGCAAAGCCTTTACCGGTTGCTGCCGTTGTATTTCCTACTGCATCAAGTATATCTGTTTTTTCCCTTACCTCTTTGGGCAGCTCACACATTTCGGCAATACCACCCGCATTATCTGCAATGGGGCCAAATGCATCAATGGCTAATTGCATCGCGGTTGTTGACATCATGCCTGCAGCAGCAATTGCCACACCATAAAGGCCTGCGCACCAATAAGACATGTAAATACCTGAAGCCAATACGAGTATGGGAAGTAACGTGCTTTCCATTCCTACGGCAAGCCCACCGATAATATTTGTAGCATGGCCTGTAGATGACTGGCGTACGATACTCATAACCGGGCGTTTACCCATTGCCGTATAGTATTCTGTTATAAGGCTCATTAAAGTACCCACAACAAGACCTACGAAGATGGCACCATATACACCATATTTTGTGAAATGATAATTTCTTAAAATCATATCACTGTCAGGCAATAACCACATTACCAAGAAGTAAGAAGCAATAGCGCTTAAAATTATAGAACCCCAGTTACCAAGATTTAGTGCTTTTTGAACTACTGATGTTTGTAATCCGGCACTGTCAGATATTTTTACAAAGAAGGTTCCTATAATCGAAAATAAAATTCCCATTGAAGCAATGAGCATAGGCAATAAAATAGGGGCCATCCCACCAAAACTATCATTAGATAAAGTTTCTCTTCCTAATACCATTGTTGCCAAAACTGTTGCAACATAAGAACCAAAAAGGTCAGCGCCCATACCTGCAACATCACCTACATTATCACCCACGTTATCTGCAATAGTAGCAGGATTGCGCGGATCATCTTCAGGAATCCCAGCTTCTACTTTTCCAACAAGGTCTGCTCCAACATCCGCAGCTTTTGTATAAATTCCACCACCCACACGGGCAAACAGTGCGATACTTTCTGCACCCAGACTAAAGCCTGTAAGAACTTCAATTGTCTTTTCCATTTCAAGACTATCAACAGCTGCACCGGGAGCAAAAATTGCTTTTAATATAATGAATAAACCACCTAATCCTAATACAGCCAGACCTGCAACGCCAAGCCCCATAACACTTCCACCCGTAAACGAAACTTTCAGCGCTTGCGCAAGGCTGGTTCTTGCAGCGTGTGCCGTGCGAACGTTAGCTTTAGTAGCAACCTTCATTCCTATAAAACCAGCAAGGGCGCTTAATATAGCACCACATATAAATGCAAGAGCGATACTCCAACTGCTGTTTGCGCTGCTATAACCCATTATGCCCAATAACAATGCAGCAATAATTACAAAATAAGTAAGGATTTTATATTCAGCTTTCAAGAAAGCCATTGCACCGTCTGCAATGTAGGTGCTGATTTCCTTCATCTTCTCATTACCGGCATCCTGCTTGTTTACCCATGCAAATTTTATGAATGTGTACAGTAAGCCAACAATACCCATCGCAGGGATTACGTAAATCAAATTATCCATATTATATTAATTAGTAATTAATTTTTGGGTGGCAAAAATAGGGTAAAATGTAATAATAAGCTAATTAACCGGTAGCATGATTGGCTAACTTGAAAACAAGTGTTTTTGAAAGAAATCTTCACTTCTCAACACTTCTATTTTTGAAAAATAAAAATCTTCGATATCTTCTGTAATGAAGCAGTCGCATTTACTTTCAACAGCAGCATAATATTCAAGTCCATCTTCGAAGTCATTAATAGCAGGATTCTGCAAGCACTGAAGTACGGGTGACTTGTTTACTGGTGCAATATGTATGTGTTCACATAAAATTTGAATTCTTTTTTTTGCGGAAATACTTTTATATTTTTTTTCTGCAAAATAAAAAGCAATAGCCAGGCAAACAGGAGAGGTGAATAAAGTAAACTTTTTATGATCGGCAAGACTTACTATGCGTGAAGTATAAGTAAAAAGAGGATATTCTTTATTTATTACAGAAACTAAAATATTAGCGTCAAGAAATATTTTCATTTTCTTGATTTGAAAAATTCTTCTTTGGCAGCTTTTCTTGTTCTTCTTGCTTTTGTTTGGTAAGTGGCCCCGCCTTCAGCAACCTGCTGTACCCAATCTGAAATGGGGAAGTCTTCAAATGAATTATAATTGCCGGAGGTAACTTTTTTCAATAGAAATTCTATCAGGCGTGAAAGACTGATGTTATTTTTCTCGGCATATTTTTTTGCTTTATTGATTACCGATTCATCAAAACTTAAAGTAATCTTGTTATCCAATTTCATCAATTTAAAAAACAAAGATAATATTTTTATACTACAACTAAATTTTTTTTATACGTATAAACGCATAGGGCCAATTATGAATAAGTGAAATTTCAATTCTATTTGCTCATTGCTGGCAAGTAACATTATTTAAAGGATAACTTACTAATGACTTATTTGTATAAACGCATCGCCGAGATAATCAATGATATCACCGGCAATCATCGCTTCTTTTGATAATTTTTTCGCAGCTATGTCACCCGCTAGTCCGTGTAGATAAACTCCCAATATACATGCCTCCAGTGAAGTATATTTCTGTGCCAGTAAACCCGTAAAAATACCCGTAAGCACATCGCCCGAACCTGCTGTGGCCATACCCGCATTGCCGGTTGAATTAAAAAAGCCTTTACCTTCCGGTGTTGCAATTAAAGTATGATGGCCTTTTAAAACAATATAAACACTTAGTTCTTTCGCTTTTTTTAAAGCAAGCTCCATTCTTTCAAAATCATTTTCAGATTTACCGAACAACCTGTCAAATTCTTTTGGATGCGGCGTTAATATACTGTGCTGCGGAATTGACTTATATAATGCAGGATAGGAACTTAAGATATTTAATCCATCTGCATCCAGTACTGCCGGGCCTTTGGAATTTTTAAATACCTTTTGCAGCAGTTGTTTATGGGATAGATGTCTTCCAATTCCGGGGCCGATACCTATTACATCAAAGTTTTTTAAATTATCAATGTCTTTAATAAAGGTGGTGCCAAACATGGCGCACATGGCTTCAGGTACTGCAGTCTGCATTATCGTATAACCTTCTTTACAAATATAACACGTGAGTTTGCCAACGCCACTCCTGAGGCAAGACCTTGCACTCAGCACTGCAGCGCCCATCATTCCATAACTACCAACTACCAGGCATGCATAGCCGTAGTTCCCTTTGTTTGCAAAAGGTTTTCTCGGAACATAAATTTCTTCAATTGTATTTTTATCGATTAATTCAAAAGGTGTCTGTTCATTGTTATAATATTCCTGTGAAAGCCCGATATCTAAAATTGCAACTTCGCCACAAAAGGATTCATTTTCCGCAAGTAAAAAAGCAACCTTTTGTTGTTGAAATGAAAGGGTATAACGAGCTTGAATAATCGCATTTCCATCCGAATGAACATCTGCATATAAGCCACTCGGTATATCGATGGAAATTATTTGAGCCCCTGAATTATTTAAATGAACGATAAGTTTTTTAAAAATACCGGAAGGCTTTTTATTAAGGCCGGTTCCAAACAACGCATCAATAATAACATCATCTTTATTTATTGCAGGAAAACTTTCAGTTGATTCTAAAAAATAAATTGCTGAGGATATTTCCTTTAATCTTAGCAGGTTGATATTAAAATCACCGGAACCTGCGGAAGGGCTTTCTGCAATATATACGCAAACGGGAAAATTATTTTGAATCAAAAGCCTTGCAATGGCAAGCCCGTCACCGCCATTATTTCCTTTGCCGCAAACAATTTTAAAAGATGTTGGTTGCTGAAATTTTTTTAAGATCCAATCAGCACAAGCCTTCGCGGCACGCTCCATTAAATCAACAGAAGCTATAGGTTCATTCTTAATCGTAAATGAGTCCCAGTTTTTTATTTGCTTAGCAGAAAATATTTTCATGCTGATCTTTAACAAGTGATAACGCTAACGTCTAAACTCCAATATATCTTTCCTTTATAATGCGGATATGATGTTCAACATGGCCAACAGTTATAAAGCCGAGAGCTGCCACCGAAATAGTGTAATCGCTTGCTTTGCCGATTGTATTCAACGCATCATCAGAAAAACTATTGAAAAGGTATTCACTCGATTTACGGCTTGCAGTAAATTCTTCGATCATTTCATTCCAAAGGCGATCATTTGCATGTGAATTTATCGTGTAACTATTCTCATCAAAAGAGGGAAGAATGCTTTGTTCCTTTCTTGCAAAGCACAGGGCACGGTAAGAGAAAACTCTTTCAGCATCGATGACGTGCTGCAACACTTCCCTGATGGTCCATTTATCTTCAGCATATCTTCTCAACGAAAATTCTTCACTGATAGATTGAAAAAAAATTTCTGCAGTAGGCATTTGAGTTTTAAAGGCCAGCTTTAAATCATCTTCTTTTACCTGGTTTATATATCGCTGAAAATATTCAGGATAAGTTGTTGTGGAAGGTTTCATTATTATTATCTGTTTGTGATACAAATTTAATTTTTAATAAATAAAAAAACCTAACGGCATTTGCACGTCAGGTTTTAAAATAAAGTTTGAACTATTATCCTCTTTTTCCTCTTCTTACTTTCGATTTCGGAAGCATATCTTTTTTAATATCCTTTTCACCTTTTACTGTTGCGGCAAGTTTCACTGCCTCGAAAGCATTTACTTCACCACCCGATATTGAAATATCAGAAAGGTTCACCATTTCAGGTACTTCATCACCACCAGGTGTTTTTTGTGTTCCCGGCAAAATAACTTTTTCGGTTATTGGAGTAGCCGATTTATCAATTACATATTTTACCTGTTCGGCAGTAAGGTCAGGGAAGTATTCGCGAATTAAGGCGGCAACGCCGGCAACCACGGGACATGCCATACTGGTACCAGAATAATTACCATATTTATTTCCACCGGGTAAGGTTGAATAAATGTTTACGCCCGGTGCAAATACATCTACTTCATTTTTTCCATAGTTACTGAAGCTGGCGGTGAAACCACCATTGGTAGAATCGCCACTGGCGCCTACTGTTATAAAATTTTTCGCTCTTCCTGTTCCATCTTCAAAGACAGGGTTTGGAAAGTTAGCGGCAGTATCAATATCCTTATGATCATTTCCTGCAGCATGCACCAACAGCACGTCTTTACTGTGTGCATATTTCACCGCGTCATCTACCCAGTTTTTTTCAGGAGAAAAATCTTTACCGAAACTCATACTTATAACCTGTGCGCCGTTATCAACCGCATAACGAATCGCATTTGCAATATCTTTATCATGTTCATCGCCATCAGGTACCGCACGCACCATCATTATCTTTACATCGTTTGCAATGCCATCCATTCCTATTCCATTATCTCTTGCAGCAGCAATAATTCCTGAGCAATGAGTACCGTGCGAAGGCGTACCGGCCATTACATCATTGTTACCATAATTGCGGTCGTTAATATCATTCTCATTATCTTTTACAATCTCTCCACGGAAATCTTCAGGAGGCGTGTTGCCTGCTTCTCCTTTACGAATCTGGCCTTTTAAATCCTCGAGAATATCTGTATTTGTAATATCATAATCATTATTAAGCTTACAGATATTTAGATAAATACTGGTTGCCGTTTTAGCATCAACGTCGGTTGGCCTATATGTTTTTAAATCGTTACCCGTAAACGAAGTTTTGTCCAGGTCTTTTGCAATTATGGAATCGCCCCTTTGCAACGGAGGAAGAATTCTTTGCATAAATAAAAGTTCCTTCGGGTCAACGGAGCCAATTACTTTATCCTTTGCCCGAAGGTATTCATCCACTTCTTTTCTTTCTTCGGGTTTCATATTGGTGGTGTCCGGAATATTTTCACCAAATTTTTCACGAAGTTTCCAGTAAACCCTGGCGCCTTCATAAGAATCCTGGTGCACATTTTTTCCATCTTTACCGCCAATAAAATTCCATCCATACACGTCATCCACATAACCATTATGGTCGTCATCAATACCATTGCCGGGTATTTCGCCCGGGTTATGCCACAGTACCGATTTTAAATCTTCCTGTGTTGTATCAACGCCGCTGTCAATTACAGCAACCACTACTGTTTTAGGTTTGCGGGTTTGTAAAAACTTGTAAGCTTTGTCGAGACTGATTCCATAATAACCGGTTTCACTTTTATCCAGTTCGTGCCAGTTATGCGGGGCTATCACTTTTTCTTTTTCCGAAGTTCCCTGTGCAAGACCTGCAAATGGAAGAGAAGCAACGAAAAGTATAGCTATAAAAAATTGTTTAATTCGTAATATCATAACGTATGTTTAATTTTTAGTAACGCAAAGATTTATAAATTAGTTTGATATTAACGACCGCCTGTGTATTATTATGTAATTTTTATCGGAAATATTAGTTAATTGCTATTGGACCAATAAACTACCTGTAAATATATATCTTACTACGAAATTTTTATCACGCAATGCACAGCCATAATAATGAAGTATTATTTGCAATTTGTATTATAAAAATTCTCGCCCTCCGTTTGCCCCATATCTTTTAATTTTTTCCATGTTTCGTAGGCTAATTTCGTATTTCCCATTTTTTGATAACTGTAGCCCAAAAATAAGCATCAGTGTAGGTAGGATCAATTTTAATGCATGCCAGGAATTGATTAACTGCTTTATCAAACTTGCTATTTTTAAACAATCCGAGTAAAGTAAATGATATATTGTGCAACTCAGTCGAAAAATTAGGAACAAGTGAAATGATAGTACAATTGCTTCAAGAAAAAAATTGTTTTATTTTCAAGTTTTAACTTCAAATGCAAAGATTATTTTTAAAATTTAAGAATGAAAATAGGTAAGGCAAGATTTTTTAAAAAGCAAAATGTAATTTGTTGCTCTCACGTAATGATGCTCACAATGTTTTTCATTTTTAATGCTAATGCTCAAAAACATAATATTTACACAAAAGATAGTTTGAGCCTTTGTGCAGTAAAAAAAATAACTATCAAATTAGACACGATACAAATGTCTTCATCTACTGCTCACGTTCGATTCGGGCATATTCGTGTGGTTGATGTTCGTTTTGATACTACAATGGTAGATTATTTTTCTTCCATACATAATGGATTTACTGTAAATGCAGAAAATTATAAAGTGACCTTGCAAGGCTCACTTGGCAGTTCGCTAACACAGGTTTTAAATCATTTTTATAAAAATAATTTACGTGATACAGAAGATGGAGTGTTAATAGTCTTTTTAAAAAAATTATCTGTATCAAAAGCTGATAGTACTTATCAATTAAAGTTACACAACTATAGAAAAATAAATTTTGTTGCTGAAATGTTTTTGAATAAAGGAGGTAATGATTATGCCGCATGTAAGGTTGATACAGTGATTCTAACAGAAATTTACCGGGCAACAGTCAAAAAATATTCGCGGCATATTGAGGATTCGCTCATAATGCCTGCAATTGCTGCCTTGGAAAGAACAATTGATAATACTGACTGGTCAGTTGTTTTAAATCGAAAAGCATTTGAGCCGGAATTTGTGCTTAAGCATTATTGCCGGGACATGTTCAACCTGCCTATATTAAACGAGCTATGTAACAAAGGAGTTTATAAAACTTATAAGGAATTTTTACTGAACAAACCCTCAATAAGAGTCTTTACTATAAAAGAAAAAAATACCGGAGTAAATATACTGCAGGACGAGGCAGGAAATATATTACCGATGGTGCATTACTTTGGATATTGTGACGGAAAGAATTGTTGGATTATGACGGATGTTCGAGCTTCACCGTTATTTCGGGTGGGAAACTCATTTGAATTTTTCGGACATTTTAATTACAATTTTAAGGATGAAATAAATAACGGCGCTTCTCTTTTCACAACAAGCAGTAATTTATCGTTTTTAGAATCTTTGGATTTAGAAACTAAAAATTGAATACTATAAGCATTAATCACTTATCTATTATAACGGTCATGCTTAACTTTTTTAATTCCAGGAATTATTATTACACCGTAAACTTTATCCCCTGTGCCAGCGGAAGCTTATCTGTATAATTAATGGTATTGGTTTGGCGGCGCATGTAGGCTTTCCATGCATCGCTGCCACTTTCACGGCCGCCACCGGTTTCTTTTTCACCACCGAAGGCACCTCCAATTTCTGCACCGGAGGTTCCTATGTTTACGTTGGCAATTCCGCAATCGCTGCCGGCCTGTGAAAGAAATAATTCCGCTTCGCGGATGTTTAGGGTAAAGATGGAACTTGATAAACCCTGTGGTACATTATTTTGCAGTGCGATTGCTTCTTCAATGGTTGTATATTTTATAAGGTAGAGTATGGGTGCAAAAGTTTCATGCTGTACAATTTCCATATCGTTAGTTACTTCTGCAATGCATGGCTTTACATAACAGCCGCTTTCAAATCCTTTGCCGGTAAGTGTTCCACCAGGTACTACAAATTTGCCTCCCTGCTTTTTGCATGCTTCAATTGAATCAAGATAAAGCTGCACTGCATCTTTATCAATCAACGGGCCTACATGAATGCCGGGTTGCAAAGGATCACCTATTTTAAGTTGCTTATACGCGGCCACCAATTTCTTTTTAAACGTTTCATATACCGCTTCATGAATAATTAATCTTCTTGTGGTAGTGCATCTTTGCCCGGCTGTGCCTGCTGCGCCAAACAAAGAGCCAACAAGCGCAATATCAAGATCAGCATTTTCAGAAATTATAATGGCATTGTTGCCACCAAGTTCCAGCAAACATTTTCCCAATCTTGCACCCACTACAACGCTTATAGCTTTGCCCATTCTTGTAGAGCCGGTTGCAGATATTAATGCAACTCTTTTGTCTTCAGTCATCCATTCACCTTGTTCTCTTGCGCCTGTAATTAAATTGCAAACACCCTCGGGGACTTTATTTTCTTTAAATACTTTTGAAATAATCTGCTGGCAGGCAACACCACATAACGGTACTTTTTCTGATGGCTTCCAAACACACACATCGCCGCAAACCATTGCTATCATGCTGTTCCAGCTCCATACTGCAACCGGGAAATTAAATGCGGAAATAATCCCGACTATTCCTAACGGGTGATATTGTTCGTACATGCGATGACCAGGCCTTTCGCTATGCATGGTAAGTCCATACAACTGTCGTGATAAGCCAACAGCAAAGTCACATATGTCAAGCATCTCCTGCACTTCGCCCATGCCTTCCTGTAAGCTCTTCCCCATTTCATAACTAACGAGCTTACCTAAATCGTTTTTATTTTTTCTTAGTTCATTACCTATCTGTCGTACAATTTCACCTCTTTTAGGAGCAGGCCATAAACGCCATTCAAGGAAAGCTTTTTGTGCCGTATCAATAACAACATCATAACTTTTTTTATCGCAAATTGTTACCGATGCAATTTGTTTTCCATCAACAGGAGAAGATGATTGTATTTTATTGCGTGAACCGGTTAACCACTTTGTACCGGTAGATATTCCTTTGCTATCTGCATTAATATTTAATCTTTTCAAGAAATCCATGTCTGTCGTTTTAGGCAAAACTATGGATGTTTATAACATTTACAATCTTATGATGAAAACCAGTTGCATTTAATTTTTATTCTTATTACTTTTAGTAACCTGAAGATTCTACAGCCTGGTTATTTTGATTAAACAACTACTCCTCTAATTAGCTACCTTTTTAATTACACCCGGAAAAAAATTATAATTTTTTTTTAACCATTTAATATTTATTTATGAGTAAGTCAACAAGTTCAACAGCGAAACCAACGCATCGTTTTGGTTTTGGATGGGTACCCGATCTTCCAGACCAAAGAGATTTAATGTATTCGGCGCCCATGATGATAATGAAAAAGCTGCCACCAAAAGTAGATATGCGTACAAAATGCCCACCGGTATATAACCAGGGACCGTTAGGAAGTTGCACAGCTAATGCGCTATCAGGAGCATTTGAATTTGCCAGGAAAAAGCAAAGGCTGGCAGACTTTATGCCATCACGATTGTTTCTTTATTACAATGAAAGGGTAATGATTAATACCGTTAATTCCGACAGCGGTGCCTACATAAGAGATGGTATAAAATCATTAAATACAACAGGCATTTGCCCCGAAAAGGAATGGAAATACGACGTAAATCAATTCACTGTAAAGCCGCCGCAAAAATGCTATACCGATGCATTAAAATCTACCGTAAAAAGTTACCAACGGTTAACGAATACTAACCTGCAACAACTGAAGTCATGTCTTTCAGAAGGGTATCCGTTTGTATTTGGCTTTACTGTTTATGAAAGCTTCGAAAGCCAGGCAGTTGCTAAAACAGGCATGATGCCCATGCCGGCGCCTTCGGAAAAAGTTATAGGCGGCCACGCAGTAATGGCCGTAGGTTACGATGATAAAAAGCAGGTAGCTATTATAAGAAACTCATGGGGAACTGGATGGGGCGTTAAAGGATATTTCTACATGCCATATGGTTATATAACCAGCAATAATTTGTGCGACGATTTCTGGACGATTAGAATTGTATAGCGACCGGCAATAACAAAAATATTTATTTATAAATTTTTATACCATGGCACAAATAAGAACCAGGCAAATAAAAATTTTGGATCTCAGGAAGTTTTTGATAAACAAAAAATTTTCCTGGCAGATACCTGCATCTTTCAAACTGGCTGATAATAAAATTCATTCGTTAGGAGGAGATCCAACAAAATTTACTTTGCCCAAAGTAGTCCCCAAACTGGATCTGAAAAAAATAATAGATGATAAAACCGGTAACCCGTTTTTATTAGAAAGAAGAAAAGCTTTAGGTTTTATAAAGGAAGCGAAGCCAAAAACAAAATTGGCTGTACACGAAATAAGTCCAAATATAAAAGAGGCATATCTAAAAGATATTTTGTTGCCAAAGTTATCGCCATCGGTAGATTGGCGAAACAGGTGGGGATGGAACTGGATTACAAAAATTAAAGACCAGGGTGGTTGCGAATCGTGTTGGGTATTTAGCGGGGTTGGCATAGTAGAAGCAATGACGAGGATTGAACATTGCGTGTGGAGCAAAAGATCGGAAGGAGACGTACACGATGGCATGCATGTAACGTGTGCACAAACCGGAGATCCGGGGTCAGCATTAACATGGATGGAAAATAACGGAGTTGCAGATCCTGATTGTTATCCTTACCGCCCCGGGGACTATACGTGGGCACCTACGCCCGATAGAAGCGGAAGAACGGTGAAGATTCCACCTCATACCAACATGGGAAATACCAACGATCAAAAAACATGGATTGATACGGTGGGGCCTATTACACTTTGCTATGATGTGTACAATGATTTCGACATCTATTGGAATTCAGGAGCAAATGGCGTTTACAGGAAAGCAAATATCCCTAACAATAATTTACGCGGCAGCCATTGTGTGGTTGCAGTAGGTTATGATAATGTGCAACAATGCTGGATATGTAAGAACTCATGGGGTAACGGAGGCGATCATGGATTTTTCAGGATAGGGTATGGTGAAGTAAACAGCGATTATTATTGGAAGTATGGCGTTAAGATCACTAACCCTGACCCATGGACGAAAAGAAGATTGCATAACGGAAATATTATTGAAAGTGGTAACGGTGCTTTACATAGAAACTTTGAGATGCTTGCTACCAGTGGCGGCATTCATATGAAACATTGGTGGCGCGACGGATCATCTAACAACTGGGGTGCAGGCCCTGTGTTAGCAAACGATGTAGCTGTATGTCCCACCTTTACCGGAACCACATTCAACAGGAATTTCGAATGTGTTTATATGACAACAAGCCGCAGGCTTCACCATTGGTGGTTTAACCAGGCTGCAGGCACGTGGAATGATGGTGGAATCTTTGGTCCGTTTGACGCATATGGCGTACCGGGATTTTTACAGAGCAACTATGGAGCGCCGGGCAATTTCGAAGTAGTTGTAAGAACACTTACCGGGCAATTGAACCACTGGTGGCGTGATGGAGGCGGCTGGCACGATGGTGGAAGATTTGGAAGCGGGATTATGTTGAGTGGTGCAACTTTAATACAAAGTAATTATGGAATGAAAGGCAACCTGGAATTAGTGGCCGTTATCAATACGGGCCAAATGCAGCATTTCTGGAGAGATGATGACCACGGATTTGTGTGGCATGCGGGCGTAGTTTTTGGTTCGGGTATTTATAGCACACCCGTAATGATAGAAGGTGAATATGGCGCAAGTGATGAAGACCGGGTTGGCAATTATGAATTATGCGTTGCCGTTGGAGGAGCTGTGCAACACTGGTGGAGAGACAATGCCGGTGGAACAGGATGGCATTATGGCGCCACTTTCGGAAGTAACGTAAGAACCGTAGCAGGTTTGGTGGAAGGTAGTTATGGCTTTAACCTTGAAGTGATAGTAATAACTAATAGCAGCCAATTGCAGCATTACTGGAGGGATGGTGCAGGATGGCATCCCGGTCCGGTGATTGGCCCTGCATAATTTTTTTTATTAAACCCCTGTTTAAATACGGGGGTTTATTTTTTTAATAATTTGTGATAAAATTTATACAATGGCAGGCACAGGTATTGAAGAAATAGTTATACAGCCTGGAGGCTCAAAAACTATAAAATTAAAAGGGCTTGCCAGTGCGGGCTATGAATGGAATTACACGATTGAGGGTAATAATGATCTTGTAACTATATCAAAAGAATTTGTATTAACCGAAGAACTTACTCAAAAAAATATGGGAGCCAGTGCCGACGAAGTTTTTACAATAAAGGCCAATAAAAAAGGTAGCGTGGTTATTTATTTTTTTCAAAAAAGAGGCTGGGAAAAAGATATTGCTCCTGTACATGAAAAAACAATAAGAGTTATAATTGAATGATCAATTATAGTAATCAAAACTTAATCTGACAGTTATTAAATTTGATAACAAAATAAAACAGATTAAGATGACAACAACTAAA
>NZ_VYQF01000018.1 GCF_008710285.1 Ginsengibacter hankyongi
CAACGGCAGCACTGCTACCGAACCTATCCCACTAAATAAATATATCCCCCATGGAATCTATCAACTGGAAATAAACGTTCCGGGATCTAACCCGGTAGATATCAATTTGGTTAATTAGCAAGCAGATATTTGCAGAAACCCACCTGGACCCGGTTTAATCCATGCAACGAAAATTTTACCAGGGTTATAAAATATTATAAATAATAACGCCTGCTCAATTGATTTTAGAGGGCATAAAAACTAATGCCATTGTCTTAAAACTTAATACTGTCCTGAATAATTATTGCATAAAGACAATGAAGATAATTTATTACCGTTTTAATTGTTTATAAAAAAATATGGAAACTAATCTGGTAAAAGAGAAAAATTATTACTTAATTTGTATGCCCGGCTATAAATTCAGGTTCCAAAATTAGCTACCGTATGAAATTTAAAGTTGCATTCTTCTTATCGCTTTTTTTCATCGCGCAGCAATTAAATGCCCAGCAATATAGTGACCTAACGTTTGAAGCCGGCATCTCGGTAGGCCCTATGAATAGTTTAACTGACATTGGCGGCCGAATTGGGAGAGGGCGAAGAGGACCAAAGGATTTGAACATTAAAAGCACTACACTGTATGGAAGCATTTACGCAAGTGCTATTTACAAAAATATATGGGCGCTCAGGCTTGAAGGCACTATTGGAAGCGTTAAATCACATGACAGTTTATTGGCACATGCAAAAAACAATGGCAGTATCGGCAGGTACAACAGAAATTTAAGTTTCAGAAGCCCCATAGATGAAATTTCTTTAACCGCGGAAATACATGTATTGGATATTTTAAGGCCTTTTGATCCCGAGGAATTCCCGCCGGCTTTTTCACCTTACCTCATTGGAGGGATTGGATATTTTCATTTTAACCCGCAGGCGCTTTTAAATTCAAAATGGATTGACCTGCGACCCCTGCATACAGAAGGGGAGGGGTTTTCCGAATATCCCGACAGCAAAGTCTATAAATTGAATCAAATAAATATTCCGGTTGGCGTTGGCGTGAGATATGAGTTATCCTCGAAGTTTAACCTGAGGCTGGAATATATCAACAGGATATTATTTACAGATTATCTCGATGATGTTCACAACAAGTATATTAATCCCGCGGTATTTTATAACTATTTAAGCGGAACCCAGCTTGTAGATGCAGTTATATTAAACAACAGGGTAAGATCGGATGCTGTACCCAACTTAACAACCGCCCGGCCTGGCGGAAGACGCGGCAACCCGTTAAATAATGATTCTTATTTCACCATTAACTTGAAAATTGGTTATGTATTTGGACGCGAAAGCAGTGGCTCCGGCTATGGCAATAGTTCAGGCGGAGGTGGAGGGAGAGAAGAAAGACGCTTGAGGAGAGCTCAGAAGCGACAGTTATTGTGCCCTAAGCTATTTTAGATCATGAATTTGAGAGACCAGCTAAATGAGGATAAAATGCTCTGAAAAAAATTTAACAATATAGTAGAATATTTGAATTAAAATATTATCTTGCACCGGATTTACCACAAAGCGATTACCCTAAATATCGTTTATCCTTTTCCTTAAAGAAGCCAGAACTTTTAACTCCCGAACACAGCATTTAAGGGAAATCCATTTCTTTTTAAAGATCGCCCGGCCTTAAAAATCCTGTGATATCCTGGTTTTCCGTACATCCTCTGCAAAAAATCATTTACTACACCATAAGAAAAAATGATTTTTATGAAGGAATTTTACTTAAGTACTTTACATACCGCGAACTTAAAAACAAAAGGCATTGCAATGATGCTGGGGTTGTGTGTTTTTTTGTTAGGGATAATGCCAGGGCGTACTAATGCACAATCAATTTCTGTCACAAATGTTACTACAACTCCGGTTTGTGCGGGATCAAATATTACTATAACTTTTACCGTCATTAATGGGGCTGGAGTCAGCAACTATTTTAACGGTTCTACAAATTATCAGGTTTACCTCAGCGACGGAAGTGGCAATAACTTTGCGGCTACCGGTGGAACTTTTACCGTGCCCGGAACATATGATGCAACTGATGGGGGAAAGACTTCCGGGCTTACTGCAACTTTTACAATACCGGCTGGTTCGACCTCCAGTTCAGGGTATAAAATTGCGATTGGATCGGCTTTCCCGGGAGTATTAGTGCCGTCCACTGGCGGTAGCGGAGCATCGAACGCTTTCACGGTGAATGCATTGATGACACCAACAGTTACTGCAAACGCGGATGCAAGCAATACTTTTTGCGCAGATCAGCCGATAACTTTTTCAGCAACGCCGATAAACGCCGGTACTTATCAATGGCAAATTGATGGTTTGGATTATGGGTCAGCGTCAACGAGTAATGTAATCTCGTTTCCGAGTGGTGCGATTCAAAATGGCCACAAAGTGAGAGTTGTGCTCACTTCTAATGAAGTATGCGCCTCTCCCCAAACAATTACAAGTTCGTATGTAACGGTCACTGTCTATGCACTTCCGACAGTCAATGCAGGTGGAGCGATAGCTGCGATATGCCAGAGCGGAACGTCAGTAGCTTTGGGTGGTTCATTCGGCGGGGGAGCGACAGGAGCGATATGGTCAGATGGCGGAGCAGGAGGAACATTTGCAAATAACGGTGGAAGTACTCCTAACACAGCGACCTATACAGCTTCTTCAACGTATTCAGGAACAGTGACTTTAACACTAACCTCAACGGGAAGTTCATGCGGAACTGCTTCAGCCAGTAAACCAATAACAGTAAATCCTATATTAGTGCCCAGCGTGACTGTCACTTCTACTTCAAATAACATTTGCACAAATGGTTCAACTACCTTTACCGCTACCCCCACAAATGGAGGTTCACCAGCCAATTATCAATGGCAATTGAATGGTGCGAATGTGGGAACAAACAGTAGTACCTATATGGCCTCGGGACTTTCCGCAGGCAATTATACTGTAAAAGTAATTATGACGTCGACTGCGGCATGTGCACCTCCAACGCCAGTGTCAGTAACTACTTCACTTACTGTTTATTCTGGTGCTCCAGGGGGATGGAGTGGAAATTCAAATATAACTGTAAACCCGAGTAGCTCAATTTGTCCCCCTGCCACGGTCACCCTCTCTGCTCCGTCCGGGGCGAGCAACGTGCAGTATTATAAATGGACTGTTCCCACAGGCTGGACAATAATCTCAGGAGATTCAACTGCAACAGTAAGCGTATCGATTGACGCATCTTCTCCCCAGGGAAGCATCACATCTTCTCAATTGAAAGTACTAGCCGTAAATCCGTGCGGAAGTGAAGAAGCGGACCCAGCCTCTGGTAATAATGGAATAAAGGTCAGCAGTTTCCTGGGCGTTACAACATCCCCTACGACAGCCTCTGTCTGTAAAAATGGAACTTTGACACTAACTGGAACTTTGACCGGAAGCGCCACATCCGGAAACTGGACTGCTAGTGGTGGCACAATTTCAAATCAGGTAACCAATAACAACATAGTGACGGCAACGTTTACGCCATCAATTACCAGTGGACCGGCTTCAGCCACAATTACGACGAATACTGGAACAGGAGGCAAGAACGGTACCTGCAACACAAGCGCGAGTGCAATCGTGTCCATTACAGTTGATCCTTTACCAACGGCAACAGCAGGAGGAATGACAACCATTTGTTCAAATGGAACAGCTACTGTGAGCGGAGCTACAGCTACCAATGGAACAATTTTGTGGACAACATCAAATGGAGGGGGAACTATTTCCAATGCAACAACACTTACTCCTACATATAATGCTGTAGCTGCAGATGCCGGAAAAGCCATTGTACTAACGATGACGGTTACCAGTAATAACTCGTGCGGATCATCAGCCAAGGCAACGGCAACCTATACTGTGAATGTTGATCCATTACCAACAGCAGCAGCTGGCGGATCAACCACTATTTGTTCAAATGGAACAGCTACTGTGAGCGGAGCTACAGCTACCAATGGAACAATTTTGTGGACAACATCAAATGGAGGGGGAACTATTTCCAATGCAACAACACTTACTCCTACATATAATGCTGTAGCTGCAGATGCCGGAAAAGC
>NZ_VYQF01000019.1 GCF_008710285.1 Ginsengibacter hankyongi
CAACGGCAGCACTGCTATCGAAACCATCCCATTCAATAAATATATCCCCCATGGAATCTATCAACTGGAAATAAACGGGAGCGACGATACTATAACAAATAACAAGTTGATCTATTAGACCACCAATGGATATCTCTTTTCCCAAAATGCTTCCCGGACATTGCACCTATACTGGCTACATTATCCATAGCTCTGGCACGCTTCATCTATACAATACCATCGAAGAATTTCCATGTTTTCTAAACAGGATCAATACTTTACTAAATGTATTTAAATTAAAACCTAAATTGAATTAGTGATCTTTCTACAAATATTGTCGTTTTTATTTGACCTTTTTTACAATAAATTTCTACAAAATTTAGTTATAGGGAGAATTAAAGACTCCTATGGCCTTAAAGGAATATCCATATTTGAAATTTTGCTTTGTTGTTCTCTTTGCACTGTTTTCTTTTTGGGCAAATGCCGGAACTTATTATTCTAACAGTGCGGATCCAACTTCTGTTAATAACTGGTGGACCCATACCAATGGTACCGGGTCTCACCCTTCGGATTTTTCAACGTCCGGGGATATTTTCATTTTACAGGCAGGGCAAACCTGCGCTACAACCACTAACTGGACCATTGGAACAGGAGTTACTTTACAAATAGATGGAACTCTTTCTATAAATTCTAAAAATGACAAGGTTACCATCGATGGTACCGTGATTTTTACAAATACTTCCTCAACACAGGTAACCATGGCAGGTGGATTTGGTGGTAACGACTTTATAGTAAGTTCAGGCGCAACGCTTAAGACGAAGAATATAAATGGTATACAGGGAACTAACTGTTCTTTGCCAGCCAGCATAACAAAAAAAGCCGTTACATTGAGCGCTTCTGCAAATTATGAATTTAACGGTAGCAGCAGCCAGGCTTCCACAGGCTTACCTTCGAAAGTCAATGATTTAAATATAAACAATACCGCAGGCGTTGTTGTAGCTTCAGTGACTATTGAGGGTAATCTTATAGTAAATTCTGGAGTAAATTTTGCGCCAACCGGCACTATTACACTGAATACGCCCGCTTCAGCTATTAATAACAGTGGGACAATTACGTTTACTAATTTAACTATAGGTACAACGCCCACTGTCCAATCTCAATATAATGCAAGTTATAATATAGCAGGAACTCTTACCATTAATGCGGGAAAGACTTTTGCGCCGACAGGCGGGACTATCACCATGTCTTCACCAAGTTCATCGATCATTAATAGTGGTACGCTTACCTTTAATAATCTAATTATTGCAGCCACTCCCGCAGCTCAATCGCAGTACAATGCCAGTTATAACGTGGCAGGAGCTCTAACGATTAACTCAGGGGTGACTTTTGGACCTTCTGGTGGAACTATAACTATGTCGGCGACAGGTTCAGGTATCAGCAACAGGGGTACGCTTACCTTCAGTAATTTAACCATCGCAGCTACTCCAACTGCTCAATCACAATACAATGCCAGTTATAATGTAGCAGGAGCTTTAACTATAAACCCGGGGGTAACTTTCGCACCAACAGGTGGCACAGTTACAATGTCAACTGCCACGTCAGCTTTTATCAATAACGGCACCCTTGCCTTCAACAACCTAACCATCGCAGCTACGCCCACAGCTCAATCACAATACACTACAAGCTATTCCATTGCAGGTTCATTTACTGTAAATTCAGGAGTCTATATTGAAATCACCTTAACGGTACATTTAGGTGGAACGATTAATAATTCAGGTATTATTAATGCCGCCAATGGAACCATAGAGATGAATGGTTCGGCTGCTCAAACCATACCTGCAAATGCTTTTGTAAATAATGCTTTGAACAATCTCATCATCAGCAATACCCATGCATCCGGTGTTTCCCTGGGCGGCGCCCTGGATATTTATAATTCAGTGACCTTTTCAGGAACCGGCAAAAAGCTA
>NZ_VYQF01000002.1 GCF_008710285.1 Ginsengibacter hankyongi
CAAATTAATCTTGCATTTTTCATTCATTCCGGGACTGCTTAATATGGTCTCAAAAATATTTGACTTCTCTTTTCCAGAATTGATTGCCACGTTACCCATACAATTCATTTTATAATTTAAAAATTTATTGACAACACAAATCTATTTTGCTAACACCATTTTCACCCCTTCAGAATTTGAACAGGTATTCTTTTGAGCTTTTATCTATGTTACTTTTATAAAAGTTCCAGGTTGCTGATTCTGCAACCGGCAAGATGTACAAACGTTACACGTTTGGGGCATCTTGCCCTTCACTCCGGAGTCGCTTCGGGGTAATTGAGGCAGAAGTTGAATGGATTATTTGCTAAGATGTGAAAATGAAAATGTGATGAAAGAACCGAAAAAAGTCCGTTCCAGGTGGCTAAACATCCGGTTAAACGAAGATGAAGAAAATAAAATTAAGAAGTTCTACTACCACTCAACTTGCAACAGCTTGGGCGAATATGCAAGAGATGTTTTACAAAAAGATCCCGTAAATATTTTTTACAGAAACCAATCTGCCGATGAATTTTTGACAGAGATGATTCAGCTTAAACATGAACTAAATGCCATCGGAAATGACTTCAACCAGGTAGTTCATAAACTACATACACTCGACCATATTGGCGACATCAAAGCATGGGCAATACACAATGAATCCGGGAAAAATTTATTCATGAAAAAGGTGGATGAAATTTTAGAAAAAGCAAATCAAATCTATGAGCTATGGTTGCAAAAATAACTGTGCCCATTACTATAAACAGAGCACTCAATTATAACGAACAAAAAGTGCAGAAAGGGACGGCAAAATGCATCCATGCAAACGGCTTTTTAAAGGAAGCAGAACAATTAAATTTTTATGACAAATTAAATCGATTTGAGCAATTGATTTCACTCAATAAAAGAGCAGCAACCAATACGGTTCATATCTCTTTAAATTTTGCCGTTAAGGAAAATATCAGCGAAGAAAAACTGACTGAAATTGCAAGCACTTACATGGAAAAAATTGGGTTCGGCAATCAACCTTATTTGGTTTACCAGCACTTTGATGCGGGGAATCCACACATGCATATTGTTACTACGAATATCCAAAACAATGGCAAAAGAATTTCTTTACACAACATCGGAAAAAATCAATCTGCAAAGGCAAGAAAGGAAATTGAAATTGCCTTTAAACTTATAAAACCCGAAGACCATAAGAAAGAAAAATCAGAAGAAATCACGCCATTGGATTTGCGTCGTTTGACTTACGGAACATCTCCAACAAAAAGAGGAATTACCAACGTACTTGATGCTGTGCTCCCGAAATATAGATACGCTTCTCTCGCAGAACTAAATGCAATTCTTAAACTATATAACCTGGTGGCTGACAGCGGAAAAGAAGGTGGAATTATTTTCAAAAAAAATGGGCTTGTTTACAGGATATTGGATGAGAAGGGAAATAAGATTGGAGTTCCCATTAAAGCGAGTTCTGTCTACAATAAGCCTACCCTCTCCTCCAACCTTATCGATTGAAATAAACTTTTTTCGGCTTCATGTTTTTTATGTTGCTTGTTATCTTTTTTAATTCATTGATAATAACTTTTTCCTTAACTTCTGCATATCCTCGCTTACTCTTCTATCGATAATTTTAGCATAATGTTGAGTGGTCCGCAAATTTTTATGGCCAAGCATTTTTGAAACTGTTTCTATAGGAACGCCATTGGTAAGAGTAACTGTTGTAGCAAATGTGTGCCTTGCGATATGAAAGCTGAGTCTCTTATTCGGATTTTTGATCCCATAATTTGGGATCGCATTTGCGCGAGGTAGTTAATTCTTTTACCAATCCCTCTACCGTAATGCGCATGTAAATTGGCATATCTCCAAGTAGATAATTCTTTGGCTTTTTTAAGTAGAAGAGCAAACTGAAATTTTTGCCAAGCATAATAATACCTTTTAAGGGTTATAAAATTAGAACCTCAGCCTTTCCTTGACAAGACATGTTCAAAGACTGAACATGTTCATTTTCAAATAATTAGTTCAAAAATCGTGAGTCATGGTTTTAATCGACCGAACTCATGAATTACTCACGATTACTTTGCGCTTAAATGAACATTTTGATCAGTCGCAAAAAACAAAAAAGCCCGCAAACATTGAGTTTGCAGGCTTTTGATTTCGTTTGCATTGTAAAAAAGTGGAGCTGCAGGGAGTCGAACCCTGGTCCAAACATATCCGCCGTAAGCCTTCTACATGTTTATTTTTGCATTATTTGTCGGGCAAAAGCAGGAGCAAAACAAACCAACTTATTCCTTAGCTGTATGGTCTTAAGCAATCCGCACAGCCTTAGATTGCAGCAACCCGTTTTATTTTTGAGTCGGCGGAAGAGCGTGGCAACAGGTCTGGCCAGCTTCAACGGCCCTAATGGTTACGAATCTATCGATTACGCAGCCATGGCATACGAAGTATTGCCATTTAAAGTTTCGTATTCATATTTAAGTGCTAATTACGCAACGCACTACATGCTTATACTTACAAAGAACTATGCTGTCAAAACCGGTCAGCCCCGTGACAATTGGCAATTTGCAATCGATAATTGAACCTGCAAATTTACAAAAATTAACACGCTTTCTTTTCATTTCAACAAGATTTCACAGTTTATGTTTTTTTAAATGAAAAATGAGCAATAAAAATGAAACTTGCATTACAATCCTTTTACAATTTTTAATATTCCAATTCGTTTCCTAAAACAAACCTATTAAATGAAAACACTATCTATCGTACTCGTTCTTATAATTTATGCCTGCAGCAGTAAAGCACAGGATACAATAAAAAAATGGAATTATTCCATTGGAATAACCTTTACGGGTGTTCCTGTTGTTCAAATCTCAGGAACAGATACAACATTTCAAAACTCTTTGTCTGTAGCCCCCGCCTTCAGCATCAGGAACCATTCAGGAATCGGTATAATATATTCGCCCGCTTTTGTTACAGGTGGCTCTGACGGTGGTATTTATATGCATAAAATTACAGCCGGTTTTGAGCAATATGACAAAAAGAAATTTGATATTGTTGCCGAATACACTCACTTTTTTTTCACGAATAACACAGCCATTCCTTACACGCCAATTAGCAATGAAATAGAACTTGGGGCCACCTATAAAAAATCGGTGATAAGGCCAAAACTTTATACTGATATTGGTTTTGGAACTGATAAAAGTATATCATCTTCAACAACAGCATATGATATTGCAATAGCTGCAGGATTTAGTCATTCATTCGACTGGGAAACAGGTGGTGTAAACTTAAATGCCACACCATCTTTAATGTTAAATGCAGGTACTAATGCCTATTTTTCCTTTTTGGGTATTTCCAAATATATATCGCACAGTAACAAATTCAATAATATAGTAAAGAATTATCATTCAAAAAACAACAGGGGAAACGGAAACAATCAAACAACAAGTACAGTGACCACACAACAACTTTCTATAAATTATCTTGAGTTAAACCTGGAAACTTCATTAGAATCAGGTTCATTTAGTTTAAGGCCTGGAGGAAGCTTATTTTTTCCTACATCTTCAGGATTGTCAGTTGACGGATATTGGGACCTGACATTAACTTATGAGTTTTAGTTTTTATTTCTATAAGACGTTCATAATTTTTGCTGCCGTATTAAAGCCGAAAAATCATTTCAAATAGTGCTCGGTCGTAAAATACATTTGCTTCCATTATTTTTACCGACATTAATGAAGCAACTGAGATGGAGCCAAATAATTATTATCAATCAAGAATAGAACTTCTGAAGACAGAGGGAAAAAAATTACAACAAAAGAAATCAGTTTTTGGGTGGCTCCGTTTTGGAAGTATCGCTGCAGTTGTTGCTGCTTTCTATGTATTATGGTCATTAGGTATTTGGTATGCAATAGTTGCTGCCATTTTATTATTGGCAGTTTTTATTCGCTTATTATATGCCGATTTAAAAAATAAGGCATCCATTGATCACATCAATAATCTTATCAATATTAATAATGATGAATTAAAATTTTTGGATGGAAATTATTATGATTTTCCTGCAGGCAATGAACATATTCCACCAGATCATCTTTATGCAAATGATCTTGATGTTTTTGGCAAAGCTTCTTTATTTCAATACATCACCCGATGCTCTTCCGAGATGGGAAGTTTTCAACTTGCTGAATATTTAAAATTTCCTGCTGTAACAAGTTTGATTGTTCAAAGGCAAGTTGCTGTAAAGGAATTAGCAAAGAAAATTGAGTGGATCCAGGATCTGGAGGCAAAAGGGAAAGAAAAACAAATCACTTTTATAACAAAACGCCGGTTAGACAACTGGATTGCAGAACCGCCGGTTTTTTCAAAATTTAAACCCTGGAAATGGTTGCGCTACGTGCTTCCTGCAATTATAATTTCCATCGTTACGCTGTATATTTTTGATGCAGTTTCCTCAGGTATATTTTATTTTTTCCTGCTTCTATATGCTGCCATTGCTTACCAAATCAATAAGTATGTAGCACCTGTTCATGAAACATTATCCAGGATTGCTGATAAGATTGATACATTGTCAGTAAGTATTGAGCACGTAGAAAATGCCACATTTGAAAGCCCTTTGCTGAAAGAATTACAATCAGTTTTATTTCATCAAAATAAAAATATTTCACAGGATATTTCCAGGTTGCACAAATTGCTTGACAGACTTGATTTAAGGTATAATCTTGTATTGTCTTTACCATTAAATATTTTATTGCTTTGGAACCTGCAACAAATGCTGGGCCTGGAAAAATGGAAATTGGAACAAAAAAAAAATATTGAAAAGTGGTTTAATACACTGGGGCATATAGAAGCCTTAAATAGCCTTGCGGTACTATGTTTTAATGAACCTTCGTGGGCTTTCCCGGAGGTTACGGATAATTATTTTTTTATAGAAGGAAAAGAAATCGGTCATCCTTTAATACCAACAGGTAAAAGAGTAAATAATAATATTGAAATTACGCATGATGGTGAACTCATGCTGGTAACCGGTTCCAACATGGCCGGCAAGAGCACTTATCTCCGCAGTGTAGGCGTAAACGTTATATTGGCAATGACCGGCGCTCCTGTATGCGCCACTTATTTAAAAGTATCGCATGTGCAGGTTATCAGCAGCATGCGCATAACAGATAACCTTGCAGAAAGCACTTCCACTTTTTATGCTGAATTAAAAAAATTAAAAACCATTATTGAAAAGGTTAATGCGGGAGAGACGGTGTTTATTTTATTAGATGAAATATTAAGAGGCACTAATTCTCTTGACCGGCACACAGGTTCTGTAGCACTCGTAAAACAATTAATAAAGCATCATGCCGCAGCCATCATTGCAACACACGATCTTGAACTGGCAAAAATAAAAGACGAATTTCCGGATAGCATTATCAATTACCATTTTGACGTGCAGGTTAGCAATGATGAATTGTATTTCGATTATAAACTAAAGCCCGGTGTTTGCAATAGTTTGAACGCCTCTATATTGATGAAGAAAATTGGAATAGAGTTATAATTGAAAATTGAAAATGCAAACAGCAAAGCATTTTAATTAATTTTTACTAATATAACCTTTGCTTGTTTTGACAATGCTTGCCAACAACCGTATTAATTCGAGACCATCTTCACGAATTGATTGAAAACTTTTTTCATCTAAATATTTACTGTCTTTTAAAAGCATTAACGACTATTCGGTTTCATTTGCTTCATTCAGGGCAATATTCATTTTGTTAACAAAATCGGGTTTTGACTGAGCATGTTCAGCTTCTTTTATTAAGGCGCCTATTGCGGTTCCACAACGCAATGTCTGTTTAGATAAAACATAATCTTTTTGCTAAGTAATTAAATATTTATAAAGTTTAATTATGCGTAACGTAAAAGCATAAGATTTCGCCACTACAATGTTTTCTTTTTTATCATCCATTAAAACTATTTTTCAAAAACAATTTTCAATTATCAATTATCAATTGTCAATTAAATCAATGCCCTTTTCCCCAACCGAACCAATCATTACCATTTGCAAAAAGCATTAAGGCAAATAAAATTACCATCCCGGCAATTTGTGCGTATTCCAAAAACTTATCACTTGGTTTCCTGCCCGATATCATTTCAATTAAAGTAAATAATACATGCCCACCATCTAATGCCGGAATTGGCAGGAGGTTCATGAATGCAAGAATGATCGAAAAGAATGCGGTTATATTCCAAAACGCTTCCCAGTCCCATCCCGTATTCGGAAAAATGGATGCCATAGTTTTAAAGCCACCTAAACCTTTGTAAGCACCAGTTTGTGGATTTAAGATCATTTTAAATTGCTGAACATAAAAGTTGAGCTTCTCTCCGGTTTTTACAACGCCCGCAGGAAAAGAAGCAAGAAAACCATATTTTTTTGTTTCCTGTTTTAGAATTCCAAGACTATCCGCCTGTTCTTCATTCATTACATAAAAGCCAATTTTCCCTGCCGTATCCACTAAAGTCCGCAGTTGAAAAGGCCGTTGATTTCTTACAACCGAAAGAGTAATACTGTCGCCTTTTTTTGTATTAAGTACAGGCGCTACTTCATCAAAAAATTGAACAGGTATTGAATCTATTGCCACAATTCTATCATAAACATGTAAGCCTGCTTTTTGTGCATTGAGAGAATTTGAAGAATCGAACGCTCCTACAATAACCGGAATCCTTGGCATCAATAATGTTGAACGCTTTCCCTTTTTTTCAACCAACTGTTCAATCATATTTGGAGGCAAAGTAATAGTTTGCTCCTTACCATCTCTTGAAAAAGTTATCTGCGTTCCCAAAATAATCTTTGCAGGAAGCTCATTGAAATATTGTATAGAATCGCCATTAACTGCGATAATTTTATCTCCATTTTTTAATCCTATATCATGCATTAAACTATCTGTAATCCATATCCCGTCTTTTACATTGGCCATTGGCAGTTTCGTATCACCCCATTTATAAAGAATCATTGCATAAAGAAAAAATGCAAACAAAACATTCATAGTTACGCCGCCTAACATGATGATGAGCCGCTGCCATGCCGGCTTACTGCGAAATTCCCATGGTTGCGGCGGTTGCTTCATTTGTTCTTTATCCATACTCTCATCAACCATTCCCGAGATTTTCACATAGCCACCTAATGGAAGCCAACCGATTCCATAAACAGTATCACCAATTTTTTTCTTTACCAATGAAAACCATGGATCAAAAAAAAGATAGAATTTTTCAACGCGGCATTTAAACCATTTAGCAGTTATAAAGTGCCCGAATTCGTGAAGTATAACAAGAATTGATAAAGAAAAAATAAGATACCCGGCCTGCAAGCCAACCTGCGACCAGTTAATTGCTAATAGTGTCATAGAATGTACGATGTACGGTGTTTGATGTACGATTGATTGATAAACAATTTTTTTAAGTTCTTCAAAATAATGAATGATGTTTTTTCCCTTCTGGGGTCGGGGCTTTTATAAATGTATTAATGAGGCGGCAAAATTACGAGCCTCGCCGTCGCTTTCAAAATAATCTGTAAGATTTGGCTTTTCTATATAATTTATTTTTTCCATTGTTTTTTCGATAACAGCAGTAATATCGAGAAATCCGATACGGTTATTTAAAAAAGCCCATACAGCTATTTCATTTGCAGCGTTTAAAACGCTGGGAAGATTACCTCCTTTTTCCAGGGCAATTTTTGCAAGAATGAGATTTCTGAAAGTCTTTACGTCAGGCTCTTCAAAGGTTAAGTTGCTTATTTTTTTAAAATCAGTTCGTGGATTTTTATTTGGAAGGCGATGTGGAAAAGCAAGCGCATATTGGATTGGAAGTTTCATGTCCGGCAAACCCATCTGGGCCTTTATACTTCCATCTTCAAACTCAACCATGCTGTGTATGATGCTTTGCGGATGAATAATCACCTGTATCTGGTCGGGTAAAAGATTGAAAAGCCATTTTGCTTCAATCATTTCAAGTCCTTTATTCATCAATGTTGCAGAGTCAATCGTAATCTTTGCGCCCATGTTCCAGTTGGGATGTTGCAAGGCATGATGCTTTTTTACATTCACCAGAAAGTTTGGCTTTTTACCAAGGAAAGGTCCGCCACTTGCCGTTAAAACAATCCTGTCAATTTTGTTTCTTGTTTCGCCAACAAGGCATTGAAATATTGCAGAATGCTCACTATCTACAGGGATAATAGGAACCCTTTTTTCCAATGCTTTTTGCATTACGATATCGCCGGCTACCACCAGGGTTTCTTTATTGGCCAGCGCTATTGCTTTACCCTTTTCAATTGCCTTTAACGTAGGTGTTAAACCAGCAAAACCTACAATACCTGCAAGCATCATGTCATAGGTATCAAAATCAGCCACTTCTTCAAGCGCAGCGGAACCGGTAAATACTTTAATGTCTTTTGAAACAAGCGCTGATTTTACGGCTTCATATTTCTTTTCATCACCAATAACAACCGCATTGGGCTTGTGTTTAATGGCCTGCTCTATCAGAAGCTTATCGTTTGTTTGTGCAGTTAATATTTCGACTTCAAATAAATCAGGATTTGCTTCAATTACTTCAAGAGCCTGCGTACCAATTGAACCGGTAGATCCAAAAACTGCAATCCTTTTTTTATTTATTTCAGCCATAATTATTCAATTAAATCATCTGCAAATTTCTATTAAAAGCTTAATGCAGATTGTAAAGTCAAGACCGGCAATTTACTCCAATAATTTTTGTAAAGCTTCATTCACCTTATTAAAATTGAAGCGGGATAGGACTTTATTCATCATTTTTTCTATGGCATCGTTTTGAAGATTACCAATAGAACCTTCATGCGTATGATTTAGCTGCAGATTATATTGGAAGTTATTATTTTCAATATCCATACCAATTTTTTTATAGGCATCACGTAAAGGTGTTCCCTGCAAAACCAATTTATTCATCTCCTCAACACTAAACAAATATTTATATTTTTTATCCAACAAAATATCTTTTCTTATTTCAATATTTTTTATCATCAATGTTGCCATTGAAATGCAGTTGCGCAAATTTTCAAAAGCGGGTATTAGATGTTCTTTCAATAATTGAAGATCGCGGTGATAACCTGAAGGAAGATTGGCAGCCATCAACATGATCTCGTTAGGCAAAGCTTGTATGCGGTTGCAATGTGCACGTATCAATTCAAATACATCAGGATTTTTTTTATGCGGCATAATGCTGCTGCCGGTTGTAAGTTCCGCAGGGAAAGAAATAAAATCAAAATTTTGATTGAGATACAAACATGCATCCATACTTAGCCTTGACAGTGTTGCCCCGATATTGGCTAATGCCTGCGCAACAATTCTTTCTGTTTTACCACGGCTCATCTGAGCATAAACAACATTGTAATTCAGGTCTTCAAAACCCAATAATTGTGTAGTAAGTTTTCTATTGATGGGAAAAGAAGAACCAAAGCCAGCCGCAGAACCCAGCGGATTTTTATTGACTACCTCATAAGCCGCCTGTAATGTTATCATATCATCAGCAAGGCTTTCGGCATAAGCGCCAAACCAAAGGCCAAATGACGAAGGCATGGCTAATTGCAAATGCGTATAGCCGGGCAATAAATAAGTTTTATACTTTTCACTTTGCTGAAGCAGTAGGGTAAAAAACTCCTTTACATCATGCACCAGCATTTCAATTTCATGGCGCATGTATAATTTTAAATCCACCAGAACCTGGTCGTTACGGGAACGTGCGCTGTGAATCTTTTTACCGGTATCTCCGAATTTTTTTGTGAGCATCATTTCAACCTGCGAATGAATATCTTCAACATCTTCATCGAGTTTAAATTTGCCGGATTGTATGTCTTTATAAATTTCTTTAAGGCCTTTTTGTAAAACAACTAATTCTTCAGTTGTAAGCAAATTAATTGTTTGCAACATTTGAATATGTGCTAATGAACCCAATACATCAAAAGGAGCAAGATAGAGATCAAGTTCCCTGTCTTTACCAACAGTAAAATTTTCTACTTCTTTTAACGATGCAATATTTTTTTGCCAGAGTTTCATTTAAATTTTTTATTATAAGAATTTAGAAACACGAACCAGTCAGACGGAAAACAGGTTACACGAATTCTTTACTAATGATTTTTGAAAAATTTTGCAATAACAATATATATTTCTCTATACCATCTTTTATTTCATCCAAAAAAATATATTCATCAGCACTATGGCTTCTTGCAGAATCACCGGGGCCTATTTTAAGTGTTGGGAAATTCATTAAAGCTCCGTCGGAGCAAGTTGGTGAGCCATAGGATTCAAGTCCCATCTTACTTCCGGCAATTACCAAAGGATGGGTCTCTTCAATAAAAGATGGTTTTAATCGTGTACTTCTTGGCATGATTTCACTTATTGTATTCTTTTTTACTTCCTCAATAATATCATCGAATGAATAAAATTCATTCACCCTTATATCAACCACAAAACTGCATTCGGAAGGTACAATATTATGCGCTTTATTTTTTGTAATAATGGAAGTTACTGCCATGTGAACCGGGCCAAGAAATGCAGATGTTTTCTCAAATTGAAAAGTACTGAACCAATGAATGTCATTCATGGCTTTATAAATAGCGTTTACCCCTTCGTTGCGTGCTGCATGGCCGGCAACACCATGCGCTATGCAATCAAGTACCAGTAATCCTTTTTCGGCTATTGCCATTTTCATTAAGGTGGGTTCGCCCACAATTCCACAATCAATTTTAGGAAGTTGAGGAAGAAGGATTTCAATTCCCTCATGACCGGATATTTCTTCTTCAGCAGTTGCTGCAAGAATTAAATTAAAAGGCAAATCTTCAATAGAATAAAAATATACGAATGCCGCAATTAATGCAACTAACGGCCCACCCGCATCATTGCTTCCTAATCCAAATAACTTTCCATCTTTTTCTATTGCCTCAAAAGGATTGTTGGTGTAACCCGCATTGGGCTTCACGGTATCATGATGAGAATTTAATAAAACGGTGAATTTTTTTTCATCAAAATATTTGCTGACGGCCAATACATTGTTAAGGTATCTTTTAGTTTGAATATTTTTTTCTTTCAAAAAATTTTCAATTACATCTGCAGTTTTGTCTTCTTCTTTGCTGAACGATGGAATTGCAATTAATTGTTTTAATAATTGCAGCGCATCTGCAAATAATTTATTTGAAGTATCATTAAAATTTATTGCTTCTTTCATGAAATTATTTTTGTTCCACTTTCGCCTTTTGCCAGTTGTAATAAATTATCTGAATTACCAATAACAACTTTGTGCACACCATTATTTACAGCGTCAAAAGCATTATCAATTTTTGGCAAAATCCCGGCAAATAATATTTTATCATTTTTTAGCTGATTATAGTTTTGTACATTTAATTCAGAGATAACCGAGGCTTCATCATCTACATTCGTTAATACACCATTTTTTTCGAAACAATATATGAGTTGAACATTATATAATTTTGATAAGGCAATTGATAATACCGCGGCCATTGTGTCGGCATTTGTATTTAATATGTGGCCTTCGTTATCATGTGTGAGTGGCGCTACAACGGGAACTAAATTATTATCAATAAATAATTGCCAGGCCGAAGCGTTTATTGCCGTTGCATTTACGTCACCAACCCAACCGTAGTCAATCGTTTTTACCGGGCGTTTTTTTGCAGGCAACACGTTTGCATCTGCACCCGAAAGCCCTATAGCATTGCATTGTAACGAATGCAATTCTGCAACTATTTTTTTATTTACCAATCCACCATACACCATCGTAACCAAATCAATAGTTTCATCATCTGTTATTCTTCTGCCATCAATATATTTAGATTGAATACCGAGTTTATCCCCGACGGCTGTAGCAATTTTACCTCCTCCATGCACTAATATTTTTTTTTCTTTTATTGAAGAAAAATCTTTCAGAAATGAATGAAGGGTCTTCTCATCATCAATTACGTTACCTCCAATTTTTATAATGAAGAGAGGCTCTCTATTATTAACTTGTTCTGATGAATTTGTTATCATGGCAAATCTTTTAAAATTTGCGCCAGTACGGATTGTGCGGCCCACACCCTGTTAGATGCCTGCTCCGTAACAATACTATTGGGGCTGTCCAATACTTCATCGCTCAATTCCACATTTCTGCGAACCGGAAGGCAATGCATAATTTTCGCATTATTTGAAGGCGATAATTTTTCTTTTGTCAACATCCAGTTAACGTCGTTATCTTCAATCTTCCCATAGTCCCTATAACTACTCCAGTTTTTTACATAAACAAAATCAGCATCTTTCAGCGCCTGTGCCTGGCTGTTAGTAACGTGAGCGCCTTTTGTAAAATTCTTATCAAGTTCATAACCTGCGGGGTGTGTTATAGTGAAATCACACTTATCCCATGCATTTATCCATTCGCAAAAACTGTTAGCAACACATTGTGGCAAAGGCTTTACATGTGGCGCCCAGGTTAATACAACCTTTGGCTTCATTTTAGTTTGTAAAGGAAGATAATCATTGATTGTTATAACATCCGTTAGGCTTTGCAATGGATGAACCGTTGCGCTTTCAAGGCTTACAACAGGAATACCCGAGTATTTTACAAACTGGTTCAATACATATTCATTATAATCTTCTTCTTTATTTTTCAGGGAAGGAAAAGTGCGCACACCTAATATATCGAAATAACGGCCTAGGATAGGCGCAGCATCTTTTATATGCTCAACAGAAGTTCCATTCATAATAGCGCCTTCTTCAAATTCCAGCGACCATCCATCCTGCGAAGCATTAAAAACCACTGGCTCCATACCAAGGTTTTGGGCAGCAATCTGCGTACTTAATCTTGTTCGCAGACTGGGGTTTAAAAAAATTAACCCTATCCGTTTACCCCTTCCTAAGGATTGTTGTGAGAATGGATTTATTCTGAAATTATTTGCAGAGCTTATCAGTTCATTAATATTTCCTGCATCTTTTACTGAAAGAAAGTTTGTCAATTTGTTTCTTAAATTAAGCGATAAAGATATAAATATTATGAACGGGTTTACGGTTGCACTTCAGATTGCGGTAGGGTTGCCAACCTTTAATAGGTTTGCTCAATCTAAATTACTTTTTCTAAGGCTGGCAAGCCTTTAACCAGTATTGAAATTTCCTCGCGCAAAGCAGACAGGAACTTATCTGCATCAGCTTTAGTTAAAGCAAGAGATGGCAACAACCTGATCACGTTTGGCTTTGCCTCCCCGGTAAAAATATGATGCTTGATCAGCAGATTTTTTTTCAGGTCTTTTAATTCAGGAGTAACATCAAAGCCTATCATCAATCCTTTTCCACGAAGATTTTTTAATTCACTTATTCTTTCAATTTCGCTAAATAAATAATCACCCACTTCTTTTGCATTACTCATTAAATTTTCTTTTTCAATTACTTCCAAAACCGCCAGGGCAGCAGCACACGCCAAATGGTTACCTCCAAATGTGGTGCCCAGCATAAAATATTTTGAATGTATATGAGGCGCAATAGAAATGCCCGCAACAGGAAAACCATTCCCCATTCCCTTTGCCATTGTATAAATATCTGCGTCTACGCCCGCATAGTCGTGGGAATAAAATTTGCCGGTTCTTCCATAACCACATTGAACAGAATCAGCGATAAAGACTGCGTTATATTCATTACACAGCTTCCGTATAAGTTGCAAAAAAGATTCGGATGCAACATTGATTCCACCAACACCCTGGATCCCTTCTATAATCACGGCACAAACTGTATCTCCATTTTTTTCAAAATAATTTTGCAAAGCTCCTTTATCATTAAAAGGAAGAAAAATTGCATTTTCTGTTTCATTTACAGGAGCAACAATGGAAGGATTATCGGTTACCGCCACAGCAAGTGAGGTACGCCCGTGGAAGGCTTTTGAAAAAGAAATTATTTTCTTTCTGCCATTATAAAATGATGCAAGCTTCAATGCATTTTCATTGGCTTCTGCACCGGAATTACAAAGAAATAACTGGTAATCTTTTTTACCGGAAACTTCACCAAGTTTATCAGCAAGCTTTTGTTGTATGGGAATTTTTATTGAGTTTGAATAGAAAGCAATTTGTTCTAATTGCTCTTCAATTCTTTTAACCCAATACGGATGCGTATGTCCTATGCTAATTACCGCATGGCCACCATACATATCAACGTATTCATTTCCCTTGTCGTCCCATACATAAGAGCCTTTCGCCTTTACGATATTAATATCATTAATGGGATAAACATCAAAAAGTTTCATACTGAATAATTTTAAAAATAATTTGCTTTTAATTTTAATCCCATTGTTTCTTCAATATTAAACATGAGGTTCATATTTTGTAAAGCCTGGCCGCTTGCGCCTTTCAAAAGATTATCCAGCGTGGAATGAACTACCAGGTTATCCTCCTCCTTTTCAAGATGAATAAAACAATAATTAGTATTAACGACTTGCTTCAAAAATATGGGTTCCATACTAACTTTTACAAAGGGATGATCTTTATAAAATTCATTATACAACTTATAAATATCATCAAAGCCCCTTGAGGACTTCAATTGTGATGTGATAAAAATGCCTCTAGCAAAATCTCCACGCCAGGGAATAAAATGAATAGAAGCAGCCTGCGAGCCGGATAAAAAATCCAATGATTCATTTATTTCAGCAAGGTGTTGATGTGTGAGAGATTTATACGCCTGTATATTATTTTGTCTCCACGAAAAATGTGATGTTGCAGAAAGCGTTTGTCCGGCCCCGGTAGAACCTGTAATACCGGTCGTATATACATCCTTAACTTCGTCTACTTTGGCCAAAGGCAATAACCCAAGTTCAATTGCACTTGCAAAGCAACCCGGATTTGCTATATATTCAGCCGATTTTATCTTCTCCCGGTTAATTTCAGGAAGTCCATAAATAAATGTCTTCCCTTTAATAACAGAGTTAGCTTTTAATCTGAAATCCTGCGAGAGAGAAATAATTTTTACATGGACCGGAACTTCATTTTCTTCCAGAAATTTTTTTGAATCACCGTGGCCGGTGCATAAGAAAAGGACATCGATATCATCGTTCGTTGCAGATGAAAATTTTATGTCGGCTTCATTAATTAAATCCTGGTGAACAGCATGCAAAGGCTTTCCTGCATTGCTCTTGCTATGAACAAAAATTAAATCAGCCAACGGATGATTAACTAATAATCTTATTAACTCACCACCAGTATATCCAGCTCCGCCAATTATACCAACCTTAATTTTTTTGTCCATCAGCACTGTTTTTTACGGAATGATAAATTGCTGTTTGATTACCAAAAATTTTACTAAACCCTCTCACATCATTGCCACTCCAGCCGGTATTCATTTCGCCATATTTTCCAAATTTTGCACTCATCAAATCATAGGGCGATTCAATACCAGTGACCTGGTAACGATAAGGCATTAACTCTACAAATACATCCCCCGTAACCTGCTGCTGCGAAGAAATTAAAAAGGCTTCAACATCTCTCATAACGGGATCGAGTACCTGCCCCTCATGCAGCCAGTTGCCATAAAATTCTGATAACTGATTTTTTAAATTTAACTGCCATTTGGTTAGAACATGTTTTTCCAAAGCATGATGCGCCTTAATAATAACAATGGGTGCTGCAGCCTCAAAACCTACACGGCCTTTGATACCAATGATCGTATCGCCTACGTGTATGTCGCGGCCGATTGCGTAGGGACCGGCCAGTGTTTGCAAATACTGAATGGCTTCTACCGGGTGTGCAAATTTCTTTTTATTGATTCCCAATAGTTCTCCTTTTTCAAAATGCAATTTCACCTGCTGAGGCTTATTATTGGTAAGTTGTGTTGGCCATGCCTTTTCGGGTATCATACCGTTAGATGATAAAGTTTCTTTTCCTCCAACGCTGGTTCCCCAAAGGCCTTTATTGATAGAGTAAGCAGATTTTTCAAAATTCATTTTCACCCCTTTTGATTTGAGGTAGTCAATTTCCTGCTGCCTTGATAATTGCATATCACGAATTGGCGTAATAATTTCAATACCCGGTATCATAATATGAAATATCATATCAAACCGCACCTGGTCGTTACCTGCGCCGGTGCTTCCATGCGCAACTGCATCTGCTTTTAATTTTTTAACATGCTCCGCAATGTGCAACGCCTGCGAAAGCCTTTCTGCGCTTACGCTTAGGGGATAGGTATTATTTTTTAAAACATTTCCGTAAATGAGGAATTTAATAATAGTATCGTAATAGCTTTTTATTGCATCAACTGTTGTGTGAGTTTTTACACCCAAAGCTTTTGCATGCTTTTCTATATCTTTTAATTCCTGTTTTGAAAAGCCTCCTGTGTTCACAATGATACTGTGTACTTCATAATTTAATTCATCAGTAAAATATTTTACACAATAGGAAGTATCAAGACCACCACTAAATCCAATTACTACTTTTTTACTCATTACTATAATTTAGAGATTGAAGAAAAAACTTAACAATGATTTGTTTTTATCGTTTCTTTTACCTTTTAAAAATTTAATAAGCCTGCTTTGTTTAATGCTCATAAATCTTTCGTACTGTTTTGAATGCTTCTTAAAATCCGCAGCAGTTTCTTCTGGTTCAAAATGATCTGCAGGATCATATAACATAGCGGTGCACATACAATTTTTCCTTTCCTTACTCATAAGTATGTCATAATTGACGCAGCTTTTACATCCTGCCCAAAAATTTTCATCATCAGTAAGCTCCGAATAAGTAACCGGCTCGTAACCAAGGTCACTGTTAATTTTCATTACGGCCAGTCCTGTCGTCAGGCCAAATATTTTTGCCTTTGGATATTTTTCGCGGGAAAGATCGAAGATTCTTTTCTTTATCTGTTTTGCGATACCGGTTTTCCTAAATTCAGGCGCCACAATAAGCCCGCTGTTTGCCACAAATCCTTCTTTGCCCCATGCTTCGATATAGCAAAAACCTACCCAAACATCGTCTTTGGTAACGGCAATAACGGCCTTGCCTTCCTGCATTTTTTGTTGAATGTATTCTGTTGAACGTTTTGCAATGCCGGTTCCTCTTGCCTGTGCAGATGCAGCCATCTCATCGGTGATGGTTTGAGCAAATTTGAAATCAGCGGAGGTTGCAATACGAACAATTATATTTGATTGTTCCACTTTGCGTTTTGTTTAAATGAATTATTTTTGTGAGCGGGGATTTTTTCACTGATAGGGACAATGTCAACTGCCTCGGCCTATCAGCATCCAGGTCGGAAAAAACAGCGAAGAGGCATTCTTCGTTCAACGTTTAAGGTTGAAGAAACGAAAGAAAAATATGTAGAATTAAGACCTTTCACTTTTGTAACGTTTAATGAATAGAATGCAAATGTATATTTTTTTATAATTTAATCAGCAAAACGTTTTTAAGAATTTGTTATTGTTTCTGTTGCGGGCTTTTTAGCCCAATGTTGTAGTTGATCTGCAATTATTCTATCGTTGCTTAACCGGGGCACTTTATTTTGTCCTCCCAGTTTTCCAACACTTCTCATATAACTGATAAAACCATTTTTTTGTACAGGAATTATTTTTAATGGCTGAAGAATATTTCCTTTTATCAGGTCATCATAATATATATTTTTCTTCCTCAGGTTCTCATCAATATCATGAGCAAATTGCTTTAGATTATGTGGAAGATTTTCGAACTCAATATACCATTCGTGATAGCTCTTATTATCATCCTGCGAAATTTTAGGGGCAACTGTAAATTCAATAATTTTTATATTTTCATTTTCGGCAGCTTTTAATAACGCACCTTCCACTTCTTCACCAATAACATGCTCGCCAAAGGCAGAGATAAAATGTTTTATTCTACCGGTTACGACTATACGATAAGGATTTAATGAAATAAATTTTACAGTATCTCCAATATTATATGCCCATAAACCCGCATTATTGCTCACTATTAAAACATAATTCTCATTCAGCTTTACATCTGTTAAAGTGAGGCGCGTAGGATTTTTATTGAAGACTTCGCTGGCCGGCACAAATTCAAAAAAGATTCCACTATCGGTATTCAACAACATTCCTTCTTCTTTATAATTATCCTGGAATGCAAAAAAACCTTCACTCGCAGGAAACAATTCAATAGTATCAATTGGCTTTCCTATAGTTTCCAAAAGCTTCGCTTTGTAAGGTTCAAAGTTTACTCCACCCTGCACCATCACGCTAAACTCCGGAAAAATATCTTTAATTTTTTTACCGGTTTTTTCTACCAATGCATCAAAATACATTTGAACCCATGGGGGAATACCGCTTATTAACGTCATTCTTTCATTAACCGTTTCTTCAACGATTTTATTAAGCTTTTCTTCCCAGTCTTCGATGCAATTCGTTTCGAAGGAAGGCATTTGATTGGTGCGTAAATATTTTGGTATGTGATGATTAACGATGCCACTCAATCTTCCTGTTGGGATGCCGCCAACTCTTTCCAGTTCCGGCGAGCCACTAAGGAAAATCATTTTGCCATTTGAAAATTGCGAATTGCCGCTACGTGCCATGTAACAGAGAAGTGCGTTCCTGGCAGTATCAATATGGTTATCTATAGAGTCTTTGGTTATCGGAATATATTTAATACCGCTTGTAGTACCACTTGTTTTAGCAAGATAGATTGGGATGCCTTTCCATAAAATATTATGCTTGCCCTGCTTTATTTTTTCGATATATTTTTTAAAATCTTCGTATTCTCTTATGGGAACATTATTTACGAAATCTTCATGAGTTTTTATTTTCTCAAAATGATGTTCTTTGCCGAATTCCGTTTTTAATCCTGTTTTAATAAGAGATTGAAAAATATGCTCCTGGTCTGCTGCGGCAGTGAGCATTGATTTACGGACTTGTTTATATATGTATAAGGCAAAAGGTTTTGCAAAAAATGACTTTATCTTCATCTTCATTTTACAGGCTAATCTTAAGGCTGCAAATTACATATAATTGATTAAAACTATATGCTAAATCAATTACAATTACAAGCCCATTCATTATCCAGATCAATACAGGTAATAACAACTAATCCGTCGTTTTCGGGCGCAACTATTATCCTTAAATGCTGGCGTTCATCGCTGTATCCTTCCAATGCATAGGTTTCATCGCCTTTTGTACCAGGCCCACTTTTAGCTTCATTTACTCTTCCATCATGGATGATCTCTCTTATTTCGTCTTCCGTAATATGCCTGCAATCCATCCTGCATTTAGCATGTTTGGTTAAAATAAGGTGAGTGGTGTTGCGAAATGAATCTTTATTTGAAGGATTTACAACGGTATGCTCCTGCCTATAAAAAGCAAGCAATTTTATAATTAATAACGCAGCTACTATAATAATTAATACCAGTGCATTTTTCCTTTTATTCACAGCCAGTGGTTTTGCACAATATAATTTCAAAAAAAACAATATTCTTTATTTTTGTTGTCTTATGTCAACTACTAAATCTGTTGCATTACATACATTAGGCTGTAAACTAAATTATTCTGAAACCTCGGCTATTGAAAGGCTCCTGGAAAATGATGGTTTTGTAAAAAAGGATTTTACAGAAGAAGCTGATGTTTATGTAATCAATACTTGCTCTGTTACAGAAAATGCAGATAAAGAATGTCGTCTTCTTGTAAGAAGAATACAACGCAAAGCACCGCAGGCAATGGTAGTAATTACCGGTTGTTATGCACAACTGAAACCAAAAGAAATAGCGGCAATCGATGGAGTAGATCTTGTGCTGGGAGCGGCTGAAAAATTTAATATTACCAAACATCTTCAAGATCTCACGAAAGGAGACAGCGCGAAAATATGCAGTTGCGATATTGAAGAGGTAAATGGATTTCATTCATCCTTTTCAATTAGCAGCCGCACGAGAACTTTTTTGAAAGTTCAGGATGGCTGCGATTATAATTGTTCATTTTGCACTATACCCATGGCCCGTGGAAAAAGCAGGAGTAATTCAATTGAGAACGTTTTAGCTGATATAAAAAAAATTGCAAAGGAAGGTGTAAAAGAGATTGTGCTTACAGGAATAAACCTGGGCGATTTTGGTAAAAATGATGAAGGCCAAAAAAAAAGTGAAGACTTTTATAATTTGCTGCTCGCAATTGAAGAGAACGAAGGAGTAGAACGATATCGCATTTCATCTATTGAGCCCAACCTTTTAACTGATAGAATTATAGAACTTGTTGCAGCAAGTAAAAAAATAATGCCTCATTTTCATATTCCGTTGCAAAGTGGAAGTAATAAAATACTGGCGTCTATGCGAAGGCGTTATAGAAGGGAATTGTATGCAGAAAAAATTGCTCTCATAAAAAACCTGATACCGGATTGTTGTGTCGGTGTTGATGTAATTACCGGGTTTCCGGGCGAAACAGATGAAGACTTTAATGACACCGTGGCTTTCTTAAAAGATATGGATGTATCTTATTTGCATGTGTTCACTTATTCCGAAAGATCGAATACTTATGCATTAAATATTAAACCAGTGGTTCCGATAAACGTTCGAAATAACAGAACAAAAATTTTACGTAATTTATCCTATAAAAAATTGCAGGATTTTACACAAAAACATAATGGAGAAACCAGGAAAGTTCTCTTTGAAGGAGCGGACAAAAACGGTTTGATGGAAGGATATACCGATAATTATATTAAAATTTCTGTACCTTTTAAAAACGAATGGACCAATAACATCATCGACTGGAAAATACAATGAAAACATTTTTAGTAAATATAAAATTTGATTTCACTAAAGATTTCATGGATTATGTACCAGAACACCGTACCTACGTAAATATGCTTATTAATACCAACGTAATTGAAAGTTATGCGGTAAGTATGGAAACGCACCGCTCCTGGATTATTATTAATGCCGAAACAAAAGAAGAGGTGGAAAAGATTCTCGTTAAATCAACACTGTATCAATTCTGGACGTACGAGATCGATGAATTATTTGTATATGATAGCCAGAATTTCCGTTTACCTAAACTTGAGTTGAATTAGGTTTTTGCTTTTTCTTCTAATTCCGTTAACAAGGAGACCTGCGCTGCATTAATTTTTTTCTTTGCTTCATTTATTAAAAACCATTCGCCTCTGTCTACTTCAGGAAAATTTTGAAATTTTCCTGAATGTGGAGGCCATTCCATTTCAAAATTGTTCGATACAATTTGAGCAGCATCTATGTTCTTTTCAAGCGCCCACGCAAATATATCCTTACCCGATTTTTGCTTAACTGGATTCAATTTTAAAAACTTGCCGAATACAACTTTTCCCGTTTCTTCTAAAAACTCCCTGATAGCAGCTTTCAAGGGTTCTTCATTTTCCCCGAATTCGCCTTTAGGAATTGACCATGCTCCCTCATCCTTATTTTTCCAGAACGGGCCACCTGGGTGTACCAGGAAAACCTCGAGTACATTTTTGCCGGTTCTATAAAGCAATAAACCGGCGCTTTGTTTTTTTGCCATAACCGGAAGCTTTTACTTAATATCACAATAATTATACGAGAAAAAATCCGCAAAGCATAAAACAGTAAATATTATTTTAATTACTGTTAAATTATTATGTACAAAAGCAATCAATACAATACTTTCGAAATAGTTCGTTAAATTCATAAGTAATTTTAAGCTATGAAATATAAACTCCACCCTGTTATTATTATTGGTTTTGTTATGGCCTTTTTTGTCATCGGAGCTGTTGTTAGTTCGTGTAAGAAAACTAAAGACACACCAGCTCCGCAGCCACCAACAGATTCCACAACCTTAGCTTCCAAGTCTAAAGATTCGGCTTTGCTTGATGCGAGAGATTTTTATTTATGGTATAATCAAATTCCCTCAGGTTTTAATGCTCAGAGTTATAAAGATCCGGGTGAAATAATGACCGCACTCAGATCTTACAGTAATGAACCGGGGTTTGGCATAGTTGATAAATGGAGTTTTGGAGTTTTAAAAACCGACTGGAACCAGTTGAGTGGCGGAATCGGAACCGTAAGCAATTTAACTACCAGCGGCGATTTTGGCATGAGTGTATTTTTTAGAGTGGAAGGAGACCTTAGGGTAAAATTGGTGGAAAAGGCATCGCCTGCCGGATTAGCGGGAATTAAAAGAGGATGGAGAATTACCAAAATTAATGGCAACACAAACATAAAAACTTCGAATTCTGATTTTATTGTAAACGCAGTTTTTTATAGTGCCAGCTCTACTTTCACATTTGTAAAACCCGACGGTACATCGGTTGATATAACTTTAAACGCCGCTACATACCCTCAGCAAACAGTGTATCTTGATTCGGTGTACAATATTGGCGCTAAAAATATTGGATACATGGTTATGAATTCTTTCCTGGGAGATACCTCGCAAATTAACACCGATTTACAAAAAGTGATGGGCAATTTCGCAACCAGGAATGTGAGCGATATTGTAATCGATTTAAGATATAACGGTGGCGGCTACGTGTCGCTTCAGCAAAAACTCGCAGATTACCTTGCTCCTTCATCAACCAATAATCAATTGATGATGAAAGAGACTTTTAATGATAAACACCAGAATTACAATACAACATTATATTTCACCAAAACCGGGCCTTTAAACCCCAACCATGTATTCTTTATTGTTTCTCAAAGCACGGCTTCTGCCAGTGAATTATTGATTAATAATTTAAAACCTTACATGACAGTAAAACTTATTGGCCCCGGCAATACCGATGGTAAGCCTGTTGGATTTTTCCCTCTTTCAGCTGGCGACTGGTATGTATTTCCTGTTTCATTCAGATCAACCAATAGTGCTAATTCAGGAAGCTACTTCAACGGATTTACACCCGACGCAATTGTAGCTGATGGGCTTGATAAAAACTGGGGCGACACTTCAGAATCGTGCCTGGCAAAAGCCATTAAATATATAACCACTGGCAGCTTTACGGCACAGGGACTGGAGATTTATAAGCAAGATCCGGTGATAATTTCAGTTAATAAAACATTAGATCAATCTTCATTTAAGGGAATGATTGATGTGAGAGGAATGAAGCAATAATCAACAGATGATTAGACGAAGCGGCATTATGGACGAATACTTTTTATTAAACACATTTAGCGGGTATTGAGAGTATAGGGTTTTATACAAAAATGAAGAATAAAATCAATCTTTATACACTGGTAATTTCATACAAAATTCAGAGCCTTTACCTTTTTCACTTTTAAAAGTAAGAGAGCCCGCGTGCCTCTTTACTATTTCGTTTGAAATATATAACCCCAGGCCTAAACCGGGGAAGGTGTTGGATTTTACTTCTGAAGCTCTGAAAAATCTATTAAATAATTTTGAATGTTGTTCAGTTGGTATTCCAATTCCAAAATCCTCGACGCAAAATTGTAAAACGTCATTTCTAACCTGCGTCGTTACAATTATGTTGTTTGCATCAGGCGAATATTTAATTGCATTTGAGATAAGATTATTTATTACCTGGCTCAACCTGTTTCGATCGCCAAAAACTTTACAGGTTTTTGAAAGTTGCAGTTCAATTTTGTGAGTATCCGACGTGATTTGTACTTCATGAATAATTTCAACCACTAACTCATTAAAATCAAAAATCGCCTTTTCAAAAATTATCATACCCTCATTAACTTTGGACGCATCTAAAAGATCAGTAATTAAATCATTTAATTTATTTATTTGCTTTTCCATCCTGTTCACATAATCAACTGCTCTTGGGTTTTTATCTTTATCAACAGAAAGATTAAGCACATGGCTAAATGCTTTAATAATAGTTACGGGAGTTTTTAGCTCGTGGCTGGCCATACTTATAAACTCGTCTTTTTGTATCAATGCTAATTTCTGATCTTCTATGTCGATAGCGATTCCGAACCATGCGGTTATTTTTCCTTCACTATTTTTAAAAGGAAGTGCAGTGCTTACATGCCATCTCCACAAATTATCCGAAGCTCTCAAAAACCTGCATTCAATATTAAAGTCGCATCCTGTTTTTATTGAATTAGTCCACGATTTTAAAACACGGTCATAATCATCTTTATGCAATACTTTTTGCCATTGTTGTTCCAGGCTTTCCTTTATTGTCATTCCGGTATATACATACCATTTTTTATTGAAATAATCAATTTCACCGCCAGGCTTTGCTGTATAAACAATCACAGGCAAATTATCTGCTAAAAATTTAAAATGTTCCCTGCTTAATGACAGTTCCGTGGTCCTTTCCTGTACACGGTATTCCAACTCATTATTAAGTTGTTCAAGCGAAGATTGGGCCAGCAGCAATTCATCATTTTTCAGTTTTAATTGCCTTTCAGTTTCTTTCTGATGTGTAAGGTCTGTGACTATAATACTTAACGCAGTTCCGTCATCAATTTCTATAACGGTTAATGAAATCAGCGTGGGTATTTTTCTTTTTTTATTATCATTTAAATAAATTTCAGCCTTGTTTTCAATTTCCCAGCTCTTTTTAAAAAGGGAATTAAAAAATGTGCAATTGTCATGATCTACAAATTTGCCGAAAGAAGTTCCTATTACCCTGGATAGGGGTGACTTAACTATTGCAGCGAAACTTGAATTACTGTATAATATCAATCCGTCTTTATTAAGGGTAACGGCTCCTTCTTTCATTTTTTCTATAAAGACCCGGTAGGTTTGATCGGCAGACTTAAGGGTATATAATTGAGAGCCCTTTTCGCTTTGCAAAACCAAAGCATCTACCTGCCCGGTTCGTATGGCTTCTATGGCGTCATTTGCCTCGTCTAGTTGCCACCGCAACTCAGCGTTTTCTTTCTGAAGTGTTTCGAGTGGTGTTTTTGCATTCATTTTATAAATCGTAGTCTAAGCCTTTTAATACTTTGTTAGTATCGGACATATCGCCGATTAAACGTTTTAAAGGGAGCGGAGAAGATTTTATAAGCATAGGCAATGCGATTAACTGTTCATCTTTTGCTAAAAAAGGCTGCTGATAAATATCAATTATTTCCAGTTTATAATTGCCGGGGAAATATGTTTCACAAATTTTTTTCATATTGGCAACAGCTCTTACCGAATTAGGTGTAGCTCCAGTTATAAATAATTGCATTTCATAATAGGGCACATCATCTTTCATGTTATTTTTTTATGGGAACAATATTCAGGCCAACCAATACTTTTTCTTCGTTGGAGAGATCACCAATAATTTTTCGGATAGGTTCGGGAACTTTTTTAACCAATGTGGGGACCGCAAATATTTGATCGCCTTCTGCTAATTGCGGTTTTTTAAGCAGATCTATTACTTCTAGTTTGTACTTGCCTTTTAAATGCTCTTCGCAATATTTTTTAAGATTTCGTAAAGCGGTCTGCGATTTAATTGTTTTACCGGCAATATATAATTTTAGTTCCCAAACTTCTTCCATATTCATAGAATACTATTTCTTTTAATCACTTTTTAAATAATATTTTTTCGTTTTTCATTTTTAGTTGAAATGCTTCGCGTGCTGAACCCACCAGTATTCCTTCCGGGCCATTGATAACATTCAATATATCTACTCCTTTATCTGTTATAATAAACTCACGTACTTGCTTGGAGTGATTCATGCCTCTCGATTTCATTATGTAAATGCCGCGGTTTCTTTCCCCGTTTAATTCAATGTCGCGAACCATCAGCCACGCATCCACCAACGAAGAAACACCTTCGTCGGTCTGTTCATTAATAGAACTGTTTAAAGTTAAAGCAGTAAACAAAACTGTAATTTGTTCTTTTTGTAAAAAATCTATCAGCCGTATTAATATTGACTTTATTTCACTTACGGTTCCTACCGTTACGAGATTGGTTATAGGGTCAAGAATTATAGATTTAGGTTTAAACTGTCTTATCAACTTATAAATAGCTAAAAGGTGCATTTCCAAACCGAAAGTGGTAGGCCTCGAAGCATGGAATTTGAGCAGCCCCTCCTCAACGTAATGTTTTAAATCTAGGCCTATGGATTTCATATTGCGCATGATCTGCTCAGGTGATTCTTCAAATGCAAAATAAATACACCGATCGTTACGGCTGCAGCTTGCATGTGCGAAATAAGCGGCAATACTTGTTTTACCGATGCCCCCCGTACCCGAAACAAGAATGCTGCTTCCTTTAAAAAATCCTTTGCCTCCCAGCATTTCGTCTAGTTTAGTAATGCCCGTGGATACTCGTTTTGAAGAAACTTTATTATTAAGTTTAAGGGAGGTTACAGGCAAAACGGATATGCCTTCCTCGTCTATCAAAAATGGATATTCATTGGTTCCATGGAAGGATCCCCTGTATTTAATAATACGTAAACGTCTTGTTGAAATTTGATTATTCACCCGATGATCAAGAAGTATAACGCAATCAGACACATATTCTTCTAAACCTTCCCTGGTTAAATGGCCATCACCCTTCTCACCGGTTATTATCGCAGTAACGCCTTTATCTTTCAGCCATTGAAACAGTCGCCTTAGTTCTGCCCTTAAAATAGCTTTATTCGATAAGCCGGAAAAGAGATTTTCAATGGTATCAAGCACAATTCTTTTAGCACCTATACTTTTAATGGCATAATCCAGCCTTATAAACAATCCTTCGAGGTTGTATTCACCCGTTTCTTCAATTTCCGCACGTTCGATGTGTATATAATCAACCCTGAGCTTTTTTGTGTCGATAAGTTTCTTAAGATCAAACCCAAGCGAAGCCACATTGGTCGCTAACTCATCTGCTTTCTCTTCGAAAGCAACAAATACCCCGGGCTCGTTATAATTTAGAGCCCCTCTTACTATAAATTCAATAGAAAATAAAGTTTTGCCTGAGCCGGCTTCGCCACAAATTAAAGTTGGCCGGCCTTTGGGTAATCCACCTTGGGTAATCTCATCCAGTCCGCTTATGCCTGAGGGCGTTTTAGGCAATTGAGGTAAAATGACTTTTCGTAGTTGAGCCATAATCAATTTGGTTAGAATTTAAAGATAATATGTTTATAAATATCTTTTAATTAGTTTTTAATTGTTTAAATAAACACTTATCAAAGGCGTTAAATCTTTGAACATACGTAATGACTTTTAAAGGCTTTTGTTCAATTGATAAATATTCGAAATAGTTAAAAAATTAATAAATGATATTATTGCATTGTCAATTATTTTACCAAAAAAATGTTGTTAAGAAATATTTATGTCATACGAAAAGGGAAGACTTATAAATTGTGCAGCATATAGACTATGGTGACAATGGTAATCACTGCAAGCACAATCAAAATAACATCAGGATACTCCTGGATCTTTTTTATTATTGACACAATTGTATTATTAGGATCTTATATATATAATAAGATTAATAAGTAACGAATGTTTAACGCATCAAGTATAATATTATAAAAAAAAAGCAAAGTAATTCAATAATATCTTCATGGGTTCGTTATCAATAGCAAGCGAATTAATTTTCCTATTATTAATAACTAACATTCTAAATTATGAAACCAACCAAAACTATTCTGGCAATTATTATTGCAATTTCATTCACTTCATGTCAAAAAGAAAAGTCTAATGATCCTAACAACCCTGCTTCTTCGAAAGTAAAAACATACACCGAAGATGCTACGGAGGGTGGCACTCATTCTGTAATAACATTCGATGTTACTTACGATGCATCTAACAGGCCAGTAAGTCTTATTTCAGAGTCGTCTCCCGGAGATAAATTTGTATTGCAATATGGTAGTGGCAGCTTTACCCTTGATTTATATAATTCTAACGTAGTATCCGTACACGAAGTATCTTTTCTGAACAGCAATTCTCTTATAGACAGCACTTTTCAATATAATGACACCAGCGATTCCACCACGGAAAAATATATTTACAACAGTGCCAAACAGCTTATTACACTAAAGGAGTACGATTATTCCAAAGCTAACGGGACACAATTGTTCAATACTACTAATTACACTTACGATAGCAACGGAAATCCCCAATCAGAAACGGACGATTTTTCTGTAACCACATATGAGTATACCACTTTTGTAAACAATCTGGTTTTTATGCCTACTTATTTACCTGTTGCTAAAAACCTGGTTAAGACAACTACCGTCACTTCCGGCGGTAGCAGTAGTGTTTTAAACCATAGCTACACTTTTGATGGAAGTAACCGGTTAAGCACAGAAAAAATAACGGATGACAATGGCAATATTCTTATTAAATCCTATACTTATTATTAACACCAGTATAAAATAAATCTCAAACTTTTCGTTTGAGATTTATACACTTGTTTAAGAAGAACCTTTAAAAAATTTGCAGAAAAGAAATAAATTCTTCCCCGTATATGCTGATGTTAATAGTATATGCTATAACAATTTGTATGCCAGTCCAATTTAGAAAGGTACGAGGAATGGGCTTACGCCGGCTTGGAATCTGATCTTATTTGTGCGGCCTCTTTTACTGGGTTATGGAGATTTCGGTGGGCAGGTTGAAATATTTAATTATGAATCATTTTTTGGAGATGAAAAAAATTTAAGAATATTTTAAAAACGTGTTGAGAAGAGAAATATCTAACTCAGGAAATTTTATTGGCGCAATGGGCTGATCAGAATAATCATTCAATTGCAATTGCCACCAGCTAACGGTGTTCCATTTGTTGAGCTTACAACCAATGTTTTTATAATCTGCAAGCCAGGTAAAGCCAAAGCTTTTATGAAAAGCAACACTTTTATCGTTGGGCAATGTAATGCCGGCATACACGTTTCTGCAGCCCTGGTATTTTAATATTTCAAATAGAGTTTTGTATAAGGCTTTTGCAATTCCTCTTTGCTGAAAATCACTATGAACATATACAGAACTTTCAACACACCACTGGTAAGCGGATCTCTCCCTGTGTTTGGTAGCATACGCATACCCGGCAACAACTCCATTGACCTCATATACAAGCCATGGCCAGTTTTGCTGATAAGTAATTATTCTCTGCGCAAAATTTTCTGTGGCAGGTACTTCGGTTTCAAAAGTAAATGCAGTATTAATAATATACGGAGCATAAATAGCTAAAAGCGCATCTGCATCTGCCGGCTTCGCAAGGCGAATTGTCTTCATAAATAAATTTACAACGGTCAGTTGATTTATAAAAATGTCTGAGAGATTTTGAAACAGATTCTAATGCACATTTTTTTTAGAGAATAATGTATATCATTATTCCAACAGTTTAATTCCAGTTTGGGTAAATTCTATTTTTCTTTCACGGTATAATTTGCCGGTAGCCATTTTAAAGGTCTTCTTACTCATACTAAAAAATGAATAAATTTCCTCCGGTGAAGATTTATCGTTGTAAGGAAGATAGCCATCGTTTTCCTTTAATAAACGCAGTACTTTGGCGCTTTCATCTTCTACCCTATTATAGCCAGGCCTGCCTGCAGCAACGTCTATCATGTATTCGCCAGATTCATTTACCGAGTATATCTTTTTTATAAATCCTGCAAAGCGGTCACCAATTTTAATCGGGCGATAGACTTCATTAAAATGTAATAAGCCTGTGTGTTTATTGTTAATGATTACTACATAACCAAGATCACTTTTTCGATATACCAACAAATCAACAAGCTCCAGTTCTTTTACAGAAAGCTCCTTATTGGATAGAAAAGGTTCGAGCTTCTCGGTAGCATACAATCTTCCCGTCTGCTCATCCATCATTATTTTCACAAGATATTCTCCATTTGGGCGCATAAAACTTACCTGCCTGCTACGTGGTATAAATAAATCTTTCATAAGCCCCCAGTCAAGAAAAGCGCCCTGTTCATTTGTACTTACCACTTTTAATTTTACGATATCGCCCAACACTCCGAATGGCTTTTGCGTTGTAGCAATAATTCTGTCTTCACCATCGTGGTATAAAAAAACTTTTAGTTCATCCCCTATTTTTGTTCCCTGCGGAACAAACCTTTTTGGCAACAAAATACCAATATCACCATCATCAAGAAATACGCCTATTGGCTTTTCCTTAATTACTTTCAGCACATTATATTCACCAGGTTTTACCATAAGGAAACTACAATATTAATAATCAAAGGTAACATAAACTCAAACTGAATAAGTTAAATAAACAGGGGCATTAAATGAGAATATTTTGCGACTTAAAAGCATTTAGTCGTAGCCGTTAGTTCCGCAAAATAATATTGTGGCTGTTTGGGGTGACTATTTATTCCACGCATTTAATAACCTCCTAACAATAATTATTTCACCCGTATGATAACTATTATGATCTGCTAATACCAATGCTTCTTTCAGCAGGCTTTGACCGGTGCCATATTCGAAAGGTTCGTATAAATTATTCCCCGCATTTTTTATAAGTTCTATAAACGATTTACGGTCAGCATGTATTTGCCCGATACACTTGTTCCACGCGTCTTTCGATTTTGGGGCAGCATCCTTGGGCCAATAACCATCAGGCCATTGTGGAGATACGTGTTTTGCATTGCGTGAAAATTCAAGAATATCCCATTGTGCAATACGAATATGCTCAACAATCTGCCAAATGCTATAAGGAAGATGCTCAGGTTTTTCGCCTAATAAAGCAAACGGTATATTTTTCACGGCGTCGTCCAGGGAAACATGGGCATTTCCTTTCTTAATTAGATCCACAATATTTTCAATTAATGTAGAAAATTGCGGATCAGTGGATTTTTGCGTATTCATAATTAGTTGACTTTAGTATTATTGCAAGTTGTAAACAAAATAGTTTTTTTCTAACAAAATAATTTGGCCTAAAATTAGTTTTAATATTGAAGAAAGTATTTAACACAAATTTTTATTAAGGGTTGTTTGCTTAATGGTTTGTTTGACGTCTAATTGATATGAGTTAATGAATAAGTAAAATGAAATGACATGAAAACAAATTCTACACAACAGGAAATTTTATTATTAACCGGGACAACATTTTCCAAAAGAGAATGGAGTGAAAAAATAACCGGCAGTAAAAATAACCTTACTGAAAAAGAGCAGCTTGAAGATGCCTGCTGGAACGGCTTGTTACCTGAATTATTACCAGAAATATATATTCACGCTGAAGGAGATAAAAAAGTATTTCTTTGGCAGATAAAACAAGGTAAGTCTTTTTTAGACGTTGAGCTGGGCGATATCCTTGAAGAAACCGAAAAAGAATTCTCCATAGATCCATACGCATTCCTGCGCTTTCAATCCCTCTCATAATATAAGACCTCACAGCTTTTAAGAACCTGTGAGGTTTTGCTTAAGAAAAAAGTCTATTCTTTTGTTGATGCTTTAAAAAATCCAACTTCAGCAAGCTGAACTTTTCCTTTCGATTCTAAAACAGTAAGTCTTATTTTTTGCGAAGCAATTTCCTTAAAACGAAATAAGCGTTTATACCCCACCGTTGTAAACTCTTCCATTTTTTTCCACGAGCTTCCATCCCAATATTCCAATAAACCTTTTATAATTCGCTGCCCGTTAGCAATATTTTCCTGCAACATTGCCCTATCTGTTTTTATTACTTTTTTAAAATCAATGACGTAAGGATGATTTGCAGTTAATGAAATAAACGTGTTTAATTTTTTGTCGGTAAGGGAAGAGGGCACTTTATTTTTTGCAAAATTTATTTTAAAGGTTTCATTAACAATTTCTCTAAAAGTCTTTATGTTTTCTACATCCTGTTGGGATAACAGTCCTTCACGATTAGGCGGTATATTCAATAAAAGCAAACTATTATGCCCAGCAGACTGGTAATATAAATTTACTAGTTGCTGCGGCGTTTTCACTTTATCATTTTCAGCCGCGTGATAAAACCATCCCGGCCTTATAGATACATCAGTTTCCGCCGGTATCCAGCATTTACCGTTAGCATCACCGGTGTTTAAATAAGCAGGGTTCGCTTTTCCCGGCGCCATTCCTACGGTATCAATTGTTGACCAGCAGGTTTGCCCTGCATTGCCACTTTCATTTCCCACCCATCTTACATCTGGACCAGCGTCAGAAAAAATAACTGCTTTAGGTTGCAATTCTCTTACAATATTCCAGTATCCTTTAAAATCATATTGCATGTCTTTTGCATTTTCGCCTTTAGCTCCATCGAACCACACTTCCGATATTTCTCCATAGTTGGTTAGCAATTCTTTCAACTGATTTTTATAGTAAGTATTGTAAGCCGGAGTTCCATAAGAAGGTTCATGCCTGTCCCACGGTGACAGATAGACGCCAAATTTTAATCCATACTCCCGGCATGCATCAGCAACTTCTTTTACCACATCGCCTTTACCATTTTTCCACGGACTGTTTTTAACTGAATGCGTTGTATAAGCAGAAGGCCAGAGGCAAAAGCCATCATGATGTTTGGCTGTAAGAATTGCCATTTTAAACCCTGCATCTTTTAATGCTTTTATCCACTGCCTTGCATCAAATTTTGTTGGGTTAAAAACTGCTTCACTTTCCGTTCCCTCGCCCCATTCTCTGTCAGTGAATGTATTAACAGTAAAGTGAAGGAAAGCATTTGTTTCCATCTGCTGCCATTGCAATTGGCGGCCTGAAGGCGTTGGTAATGTTTGAGAAAAAACTATTCCCGAACAAAAACATCCGGCAACTAAACATAGAAGTATTTTTTTCATAAGAGTAAATATAATATTATAAACTCTTTGGCCAACTAAATTCACAGAGAAAAATATTTCTTAAAAAGATTCAGCCGCCCAAAGCAGAATTCAACTGCATTAACCCGTTACATGGTAATTGTCATTATTTTTTATTTAAAAAAAATACCTTTACTAAAATTTATTTTATGTCAGTTAACTGGAACGGAGTCTTCCCGGCTCTTACAACAAAATTTACCAATGATGATCAGCTGGATCTCCCGATGTTTAAAAAAAATCTTGATGTGCAATTACAGGCCGGTGTGCATGGCATTATCCTCGGCGGAACGCTGGGCGAAGCAAGCGTATTAACAACAGAAGAAAAATCTAAATTGGTAGAGTTTGCGGTAGAAAATGTTGAGGATAGAATTCCGGTAATATTAAATATTGCAGAAGGTGCAACACGTGAAGCACTGAAGCAAGCAGAACTTGCTGAAAAATGGGGCTGCAAAGGATTGATGTTGCTGCCACCTATGCGTTATAAAAGCGATCACCGGGAAACAGTCACCTATTTTAAAACGATAGCAAAGTCAACTGAGTTGCCAATTATGATCTATAACAATCCCGTTGATTACAAAATAGAAGTAACGCTGGATATGTTTAGCGAATTAGCGGATTGCAAAAATATACAGGCCGTAAAAGAATCAACCCGCGATGTAACCAATGTAACGAGACTGCTTACACGCTTTGGCGGCCGCTATAAAATTTTATGTGGTGTGGATACGTTGGCTATGGAAGAAATGCTGATGGGCGCTCACGGTTGGGTTGCAGGCCTGGTTTGTGCTTTTCCGGCAGAAACGATGGCGGTTTATAATCTGGTAAAAGCAGGCAGAATAAAAGAGGCTACTTATATATATCGTTGGTTTATGCCTTTACTTGAACTGGATATTCATTCTAAATTGGTACAGTACATTAAACTTGCTGAAACCCTTGAAGGAATTGGAACGGAAAAGGTGCGTGAACCACGACTCACGTTAGCAGGCGAAGAAAGAGAAAGGATTCTAAAAATTATCAATGATGGTATCGCTTCAAGGCCCAGTCTTAAAAGTTATTTTCAGCAGGAAAAAGTATTTTCTTCTTCAGCAAAAAGCATGTCTTTATAAAATTTTAAAAAAATGTTAGTCACAAAAACTCCCGGCACAGCTCTAACTTCTATAAACGAAACAATGCTGAATGCCTTCGATGCATTTAATGAATATAAAAAAGTATTACCTGAACAAAAAGCTATTTTTCTTGAAACAATCGCCAACGAAATTGAAGCCTTAGGTGATACTTTAATTAACAAAGCAAGCGAAGAAACAAATTTGCCTGCGGCAAGGTTAACCGGTGAAAGAGCAAGAACCACGATGCAATTAAGAATGTTTGCAGCGATGGTAAGAGAAGGAAGCTGGGTAGAGGCTTCAATAGATACGTCTATACCTGACCGTTATCCTGTACCAAAATCTGACATCAGAAAAATGCTTATCCCTTTGGGACCAGTTATTGTTTTTGGCGCAAGCAATTTTCCATTCGCATATTCTACAGCGGGCGGTGATACTGCCTCTGCCTTGGCTGCTGGTTGCAGCGTGGTTGTAAAAGCACATCCTGCACATGCTGAAACTTCAATAATGGTATATGAAGCAATAAAAACATCTATCAAAAAATGCGGAATGCCTTCCAATGTTTTTCAGCATGTAAATGATGAAGGCTTTGAAACCGGTAAAGCATTAGTACAACATCCTGCAACTGCGGCGGTTGGATTTACGGGTTCATTTAGCGGCGGAAAAGCATTGTACGATTATGCCTTTGAAAGAAAAAATCCTATTCCAGTTTTTTCTGAAATGGGAAGCATTAATCCTGTGATTTTCTTCCCTGATACTTTAGAAAAGAATTCAGAAGAATTGGTAAAAATGTACGCCGGCTCTGTAACGTTGGGCATGGGGCAATTTTGTACCAATCCTGGTTTAATGATAGCAATTGAAAGCGACGCTTTAAATATTTTCTTAGAAAATTTAAGTGAAGAAGTTTCAAAGTTTATTCCATCCAAAATGCTGCATGAAGGTATTCAACAAGCCTACATTGAAAAGATGGAGAAAGCACTTTCACAAAAAGGTGTCACGTTAATAAAAAAATCTACTTATCAATCTAACGGAATAAAAACTCTACCAGCAATTGCTTCTGTTAGCGGCGAAACGTTTTTAAAAAATCCAACTTTACATGAAGAAGTTTTTGGGCCTTATTCCTTAATGGTAAAATGTAAAGATGTTAATGAATTAAAAGAAGTATGGCAATCTGTTGCGGGCCAGCTTACAACTTCTTTAATGGGAACTGACAAAGATTTTAATGATCATAAAGAGTTAATAGAAATCGCTCCTGCTATTGCAGGCAGAATAAATTTTAATAATCCTCCAACCGGCGTGGAAGTTTGTCCAAGTATGGTTCATGGGGGGCCGTTTCCTGCAACTACGGATAGCCGTTATACTGCAGTTGGCATAAATGGAGTGAAGCGCTGGGTCAGACCAATTTGTTTTCAAAATTGTCCTGAATATTTATTACCCGAAGAATTAAAAAATAAAAATCCAAGAAAAATAATGAGGCTTATTAATAACCAACATAGTAACGGAGATGTTGAATAAAATCAACGTTATTAAAGTCTGATAAAAAATACATGAAATATATTTTCGAATGCATTGATGCACATACATGCGGTAATCCTGTAAGACTGGTTGCCAAAGGTGGCCCCGTTTTACAAGGAAATAACATGAGTGAAAAACGCCAACACTTTCTAAAAGAATTTGATTGGATAAGGAAGGGATTGATGTTTGAACCACGTGGTCATGATATGATGAGCGGAAGTATTTTATATCCTCCACATGATATTGAAAACGATGTTGCAGTTTTATTTATCGAAACAAGTGGTTGCCTGCCCATGTGCGGACATGGAACTATTGGCACGATAACCATTGCCATTGAGGAAGGATTGATTATTCCAAAAACTCTCGGTATCGTCCGCGTGGAAACTCCTGCAGGATTGATTATGATTGAATATAAAATAAATGGCGATAAAGTATCATCAGTAAAACTTACCAATGTTGCATCCTTTCTTGCAGCAGAAAATATTATTGTTGAATGTCCTGACCTCGGCAATCTCCATGTAGATGTTTCATATGGAGGAAATTTTTATGCAATCGTTGACGCGCAGGAAAATTTCAAAGGGCTTGAAAATTATTCTGCTGATCAGTTAATAAGTTGGGCAAGAGTAATGAGAGAAAGAATAAATGAAGAACATCAATTTGTTCATCCTGAAAATGATACTATTAATGGTTGTTCTCACATTTTATGGACAGGAAAAACATTGGATAAAAATTCTTCAGCAAGAAACGCAGTGTTTTATGGTGATAAAGCTATTGACCGCTCCCCCTGTGGCACCGGCACTTCAGCAAGAATGGCCCAATGGTTTGCAAAAGGGAAATTAAAGCAAGGCGATATTTTTATTCATGAAAGTATTATTGGCTCTAAGTTTACAGGAACTATTGAAAAGGTTACTGAAGTTGGCGGTAAACCTGCAATTATTCCCGGTATTGAAGGATGGGCAAAAATTTACGGACATAATGTTATTACTATTGATGAAGAAGATGATCCTTATGCTTATGGCTTCCAGGTGATATAAAATTCAGATACTGGTTTATTAACTTATTGACTTTTGTTAAATTATACTAAATGGCTAATGTGATTATTATAGGAGGTGGAATTATCGGATTAAGCAGTGCTTATTATTTACTGCAACAAGGACATCAAATAACCATCATTGACAAAACTGATATGCTTGATGGATGTTCTTATGGAAATGCCGGTTATGTCAGCCCCAGTCATTTCGTACCCCTTGCATCACCCGGTATTGTTAAGCAGGGGTTTAAATGGATGACAAATTCGAAAAGTCCATTTTACATACAACCAAGATTGAGCAAGAGCCTGCTTAATTGGGGAATGAAATTTATTAAATCTGCAACAAAAGAACATGTTGAATCTTCGGCTATCCCCCTCCGTGATATTAATCTACTGAGCAAAAAAATGTACGAAGATCTGTGCAATGTTCCGGGATTTAATTTTTATTATGCGAACAAAGGAATGCTTGATTTTTTTAAAACAGAATCGAGTGCACATCATGCAGAAGAGTTGGTTTCTGCATCAAATAAATTAGGGCTTGACGCAAAACTTTTGAACAAGCAGGAAGTGCAAGAAATGGAACCAGCCTTGAACATGGATATAAAAGGCGCAGTGTATTTTAAATGCGATTCCCACATGTATCCAAATAAACTGATGAAGGATATGATTGCTTTTCTTACAAATAACGGCGTGATCATTAAAACCCGGGAAGAAATAAAAAGTTTTATTAAAGAAGGAAATATCATTAAGGGTGTTCGAACAAATGTCTCCGAATGTTTTGGTGAACATATTGTGTTAGCTGCAGGTGCATGGAGCGGAGAGATAGCAGCCAACTTAAACCTAAATATACCAATGGTCGCTGGCAGGGGTTATTCAATGACTTTCGAAGATTCGTCATTCGAAATACATCAACCAATTATTTTAAGTGAAGCAAGAGTGGCGTTAACGCCAATGGCAGAAAATAAAATTCGTTTCGGCGGAACCATGGAAATAACGTCAACAAATACGCCGCCAAAGATCAATCGTGTGAAGGGCATCCTTGAATCTGTAAAAAAATATTTCCCGGATGTTGAAATACCTTTTCCTGAAAAAGACAAAATATGGTTTGGATTCAGGCCATGCTCTGCTGACGGGTTACCTTATATTGGCCGCGTGAGTAAATATAAAAATTTGATAATCGCAAGTGGCCATGCAATGCTGGGATTGAGCCTTGGGCCAGCAACGGGAAAATTGGTAAGTGAAATAATCAAAAATGAACCAACAAGTATAGATATAAAAGCGTTTAACCCTGACCGCTTTAATTAATTATTATTTTCTCCAAATTAAATCCACCTTTAACAGCAGCTATTTTTATCCTGTTTAGCCCTGCACCCAAATGAATATTTTTCACAGTTACAGTTTGCCATGTGTGCATATTGCCTGTAACCGGAACATCAACTTCTTTTGCCAGCACATGCCCGTTAGAACTTATAGATAATTTTTCCCCATCACTTATGGATGCAACAGAGAAACTAAAATTATAGCTCCCATTTTTTGATACGTTAATCGTGTATTGCAACCATTCTCCATCTTCAATATTACCTACGTAATAGGTATTATACTTTGAGGAATCTTTATAAATGTCCACTCCATCATTACGATAAACCCGGCCACGATTACCTGTGCCCGGCACACCTGACGAGCGATAATTTGCCGTATCCAAATCATAGTAGGCAATGCCATTTCTTCCTAAATCATAATCAACTGCGTTTATTGTTACACTATTTTTTAAATTATAAGAATGATAAGGAATTGCTTCAGCAGAAAATGGCTGGCGAAACATAGCATCCATTACATCATTATGAACAATATTATTTTCAACTTTAGCATACACGGCGAGTTCAAGCAATCCGCTATATACATCACTTTCTTTGGGAGGTTTGCCATTCCCATTCATATAATTTTTTAGTGCATCATAATTTAGATTCGATTTTATTTCCAACGGGTTATTCGATCCCATTTTTTTTAGTGGCCACATAGACCACCCGATATTATTTTTTTCCAACAAACGAATTTCTTCTGTAAACCAAACATTAGAATTTTCGCCGGTTTCACCCAACCATTCAGGAACATTATATTTATTTCTTGCGTCAATAAGGCGCTGAATGTTTTCCGGCTTATTATAATCCCAATACTTATGAAAGCTCAATACCATATTTTTATCCCATGTTAGCAATATTCCTGTATAATTATTTCCCCATCCATTGCCTTCTATAATAATCATATGATTTTTATCAACAGAGCGGATAGCACTTGTTATTTGCTGAAACAATTCTTTTATCGGCGCATTATTTTTTTCTTTAGTTCCGTTACGATCATTTACACTATCGGTGAATCCCCAATTGGGTTCATTCAAAATATCATAGCCGCCTATCCACTCTTCATTTTTATAACGCTCTGCTAATTTTTCCCAAAGTGCAATCGTCTTTTGTTGATTCGCTTCACTTTGCCATAATGATGGCTTGCTTGGGTCGCGATCCGAAATGTTTATATCATTCCCTTGTCCGCCCGGCGCTGCGTGCAAATCTAAAATGAGATCCATATGATTTGCTTTGCACCATGCCAGTAAACTATCTGTTAATGCAAAACCTTTATCGAGCCATGTGTTCTCACCAGCCACTGGCTCTTTATCTACCGGTAACGTATAAAGGTTATAATGCATAGGAAGCCTTATAGAATTAAAGCCCCATGCATGCATCGAATCAATATCTGTCTTTTGTATAAAATTATGCAGCCATGCATCATAAAATTCCTCTGTTTCTTTAGGGCCCATTAAGTCTTCTATCCTTGATCTTATTTTATTTTGTTGCGCATCTTTATTAATGCCCAGCATATACCCTTCCTGCAACATCCATCCGCCAAGGCCCTCTCCTCTTAATAAAACATTTTGCCCTTTTGCATTTACAATTTTTTTGCCATCAGCTTTTAAAAAACCTTGTGCCGATAAACTATTAAAAAAAATATTGCATACAAAAAACAGAATGATATATTGAAAGTTTTTTTTAGAGAATAATTTTATTTCCATGGTGAATTTTTTATTCTGATAACAGCAATATCAAAGTAAGCGAATACGATTTTTTACCAAACAAATGTTGCGACTGCTTTTCCTTCTAATGTTGCTGATGCATTTTTTCCATGGTAGCTGATAGTAAAAGTTTGTGGTTTATTATTTTCATTAGCAACAATTAAAACTTTTTTATTACCTGGAGTTGTAAAAGCAACGTTAGGCAAAGATTCAAGATCATTTGATGCAATACGCACAGAGCCCGGTCTTACAAATTTTGAAATATGCGCCATAGAATAGTATGCAATATTTTTCGAGTAAGAATTACCATCGATTGTTACAGCTCCCTGGCACATGGAGCAGCCACCACGATCCGTATAAGGCTTGAAATCGGGTCCTGCAGCAAGATTCCATTCAAGAACATTGCGGCACCAATTGCGTGTAGCGCCAATAATAATAGTGCCTACCGGCTCTGATATAATCATTCTTGAGGTATCATGAAACTGCACTACCATTTGCTCAGTAAAATATATATTCTTATCAGGATGCGCATTATGCACCTGGGTAAAAGCGTCTACGCTTCCTCCATATAAATGAAATGCGGAGCCATCAATATATTTAGCCGCCTGGGGGTCGTCAAGAATTGTGATCGGGTAATCTGGTCTGTCAGCATTATGATCGTAAATAAGAATTTTGGTTTGGATGCCAGCAGCTTTGAAAGCTGGTCCTAAATTATATTTTATAAAATCTTTTTCTTCGGGGCCCGTTAGTAAAAGGCTTGGGTTATTACCCGGATGCAAAGGCTCATTCTGAACAGTGATTGCATCAATGGTGATGCCTTTAGCTTTCATTTGCTTGATATATTTTACAAAATACTTTGCGTAAGCGGCGTAATATTCCGGCTTCAATCTTCCTCCTCGCGTATCGTTATTTGTTTTCATCCATTTTGGAGGCGACCATGGTGAACCCAATATTTTTATAGAAGGATTTAAAGCCAAAATTTCTTTCATAACCGGTATCACATCTTTTTTATCAGGGCCAAGATCGAACTTATCCATATTGATATCCGTTTCACCGTCCGGCAAATCATCATAAGAAAACACATGATCATTTAAATCAGATGAACCAATGCTTAAGCGCAAATAACTCACACCAATATCATTGCCTTTTGTTCCAAATACTTCCTGCAATAATTTTAAACGGCTGCCGGCATTCATATTTATAATGTGCATAGCACTTCCGCCTGTTAATGCAAAACCAAACCCAACCATAGATTGATATGTTTGTTTATCATCTACTTTAATTACCGGATTGTCATTTGTTGCAGAACCAAATTGCAATTGCTTATCCTGCCGGGTAAATAAGGCAGATTTATCACGATTGGTGAGCCATACATCAATCTTAGAATTCGTTTGTGCCTTTACGTTACTAACGGTCGATAAAAGAATTAAGGTTAAAAAATATTGGAGTTTGTATTTCATTAAAAGAATTGAATGATTGAATCAAAAAAATTATTCCCGGATCCGGAATTACGGCATCGTAAAAGATTATTGCAAAGGTAAAATTATGAGAAGATTATTTCGCAAACTTTTAATCATTAATATTAATAAAAAAGCTGAACAGTTAATAATAATAACTGTTCAGCTTTTACAAGAATTTTACTATTTCAGTTTTGACAACTGGTCGTTATAAAACTTTACTGTCTCTATAACATCGGGTACGCTATGGTACCAGTTTGATTCATGTTCTATTGAAAACATTCCGCTAAAATGCTGGCGTTTTAGCTCCTGGAATATGGGGGCAAAATCAATTACACCTTTTCCAACAACGGTGTCTTCAGATTTTGTATCATCAAATTTCTTGATGTCTTTTAGATGAACACCAAATATATGGCCTTCCAGTTTTTTAAGTGCATCAACAGGATTTACCCCGTTGCGTGCCCAATGTCCTATGTCGGCACAAGAACCGATATTCGGATGACCCACAGTGGCAGCCAAAACAGAATCAGGGCTCCAGTAAACATTTGGTTTTGGATGATCGTGAATAGCCACTTTAATACCATAAGCGCCTGCCATACTATCTACCATGTCCCATTGATCTTTGTGTGGCTCGGCAGTGATATAGCTAAGCCCGAATTCCTTAGCAAGATCAAAAGCCTTCTTCCATTCATCACGTGTATTAGGAACAATAACGCCCATTGCAACAATACTTATACCTTTCTGCTGCAATAACTGTTTTAGTTTGGCTTTGCTTTCATCAGACATTCTTATACCAAAACTATCTTTCATGCCTGCACCAAGAGGTTGCCCCCAGAATGCTTCAATGTATTTTATACCTGCACTGTCTACTTTATCAAGTGCATCTGCAAAAGGGAACATTCTGAATGTCCACATCTGTACGCCAAGTTTCCAGTTGGCGGTAACATTACCGGAGTCGGATATTGCAACAGACGTAGAATCATTTGTTGTATCAGTTTTTGTAGTTGTAGAATTACATTTTGTCAAGGCAATAATGCAAATACAACCAAGGAAGAGAAAAGCAATCTTTTTCATGTAAAATGGTTTAATTAAAAGGAGGGAGCAAGTTAGTGTTTTATGTGAAATAATATTTTATTAATAGATTTTTTTTAAATGAAGAAAAAATAAAAAATCTTAAAATAAATCACCGTGAAAACGTCATAGAATTTGAATCAAAACACAGATTTAATTAACCAAACACTGTCTGTTACCAGGCGCTTTTTGTTTCAATAACTTATGCATTATTATAGACTTTTAAAACCGGTTCCCGAAGCGCAGCTGCTTCATCCGTGCAATGCCAGTAAATAACATCTGCAATGGCTTCCGGTTTTACCCAGTTATCGAAATGGGCTTCTGGCATGGCTTTGCGGTTAGGAGGTGTATCAATGGTGCTTGGAACAACCACGCTGGTAACAACATTTTTTCCTTTCGCTTCTGCATTCATTAATTCAGCCAAACGAAAAATCAGTGACTTTGCCAATCCGTACGCAACCATTCCTTTACCGTTTCTTGCGTCAAGTCCAGGCTTAGATCCTATGATAAAAATTCTTCCGCTGTTTTGTTTCAGCATTTGAATAAATACAGGACGAGCAACATTATAGGCAGTTTCAAAATTTAGTTTATATTGTTTTTCAATATCGCTTGTTTTTGTATCTACAATTGATCCCATTGCAAAACCGCCGACAGTGAGCACAGCGGCATCAACGCTTTTATATTTTGAAATTACGGTATCGATAAATTTTCCTGATGCTTCTTCATCACCCAAATCAACAACTACCTTTTCAAATTTATCGGCGGGAAAATTAATTGGAGTTGTATCATTAGGGATTACTGTTCCAATTACAAAATATCCTTCTTGAACAAATTTTTTTACAACGGCTTGTCCCATGTTGCCTGTAGCGCCGGTTATCATTATAGTTTTCATTGTCGTTTTTTTATATATAAATAAATCACTGCATCAAAAATATGCATCCTCTCGTTAGTTAGTTTAACCAGATATTTTATCAGGGTTCTTTTTGCTCAAAATAATTGATAAGATTATTTAATTGAGGATTTTGAATCAGCCGGTTATCAATGCGGCGCAATAAAGTGTCCGACATAAACCAGTTCATAGCATAAGAAGGTTCTTTATTAAATCTTGTACGCAACGGATCCCGGCTCCATTCAGTTGAATCTTTATATAATGATATCCTGTCATAAACAGCCTGGTGGCCGCCAAACCTATTGATGTCACTAACATAGTTAATAAGCCTCATATCATTCACGGTTGTTTGCATATCATACGCTCCTTCAATTGTAAGAATAGGGCTTAGTAAATCATTTTTAATAGGCGGAACTTTTACTATGCTACTCGAGTCTTCTTCGACAGGGCTGTTTACAATGTGTAACACGTTAAATCGTAATTTTTTAATTTGCGTGTATAACGTGCCGTTACCCATGCTATCTTCTTTCTCAATATTCAAAATGCCTCTTATAGTTTCCTGGATTACGCCCGCTCCAGAATTATCGAAATAACCTCCATCAACAAAATAATTGTTGGCGATTCTTCCCGCAGGGCTTAAATAAGGAAACCTTGCGCCGAGAATTGCGCCCGACGTAAGACTGATATCTTTGTTGTTACCTAGCAAATTCAATACATCAATCCTTTCATTAAAAATTCCTGAGTCAGGTTTGAGATTAGTAACTATACCAGGATTCCCATCCTGCATTCTGGTGGTGTTTATAAAGAGTATCGGCAAATAAGTTCTGCCATCTTTTAAGGCAGGAAATTTCGATAGCGTATCATAAAATGGCACTTCATAAGCACTGTCATTTTTGATATGAGAAGATTCTTCAAAAGACATTTCCAAAGCAGCAGCCCGGTCTTTAACAGCGCTTACATGAAATATATAGTTGAAAAAATCGGGACCAAGCATTCTTGCAAATGTGTAAGTAAAATAATCCTGTTTTAAAAAAGCTTTTGCCGATTTTGCATACAATGCATCAGTATGCAATTCTTTATTTCGTAACAAAGAGAAAAAGGTAGCCACTCCTACTCCACCGCCTGATGTTCCTGATACGCAAAAAACATGATCAGAAAATCTATTCGTTTTATCATGAATTAACGATGCATCTTCCAGTCTTCCTAACACTCCGGCCGTCCAATAACCCGAACGTGAAGCGCCACCGTTAGACATTACAAAGTACATATCATACTTCATTGAATCGGGCAGCGCAGAAATATTTCTATCGTGTAGCCATGCTGTTAAGTACGCTTTTAAATCAGGTCTCGATTCATAATTATTATTTGTTTGCAGGTCAATCGTACGCACATAATGCGTTTCACCAAAACCCAGGACAAACGCTAATATCAACAGAATAAAATGAAAGTTAACCTTAAACTTTACAGAGAAAGCGGTAACTATATTCCCGAATGCCAGTAATACTCCAAACGCCAGGATAATAAATGGAAAAGGCCCGATACTTCTTGCAAATGAAAGCCATATTATTGAAGCGATGTATAATACTATACCGGATATCCCAATAAACAAAGACCACTTGAAATATCCTATTTCTTTTCGTGGAATACAGAAATAATCCATCAGTCTTTCCAACATGTTTGGTTCTTTCTGCTTTTCTTTTTGAACAAGCATTACCTGCTCTGCTTTCCTTTCCATTCGCACCCTGCGAAGATTGATATATAAAATAAAAACAACATGAAATACAATCAATAAACCGAAAAGAGTAAGAATATAAATTGTATTAAACAGACTCGTAATTATAATAAGCGCTATCAATATAAACAGCAATACAAAAAATAATTTTCTGAATGATGATTTCATTGCCAGCTTATCGTTAACCCATTTATTTATATACCGGAGAACAATCAACAAAATAAAAAAGGAAATCCACGTCACAGCAGAACTAATTGCATGCAATGCTGCAGGCGATTGAAGCAGCGCCAACTCGAGTACTAAAAAACAACTGTTGCCAATAATGCGGGGAAATTCATCAAGAAAATTTTTTCCAACCTCGAAAATGTTATAATGCGCTGCATATTCTTTTTCCGCTGTTTCTTCATTTGTTCTGGAGATTACTTTTATTTCATCTTTCTGTCTTGTCTTTTTTATATAAGAAACAATTCTTGCTGAATACCAGCTCACATAAGCCCAAAAACCAATAGCCACAAAAAATATAATACGGGTATAGTTTATTGAAAAGATCGTCTTCGATGTATTTTCAGTAAAGGCAACAATAATATCTTTGCCTTGCCCAAGCGTCCAGAAACAAAAAATGCCAAACAATAAAAATATAATTCCGGGAAAGAAAAGCCAGATTGATTTTGATAACTGAGAAATAAATCTCAGTACACCAGATATAAACTGCTTCATAAAAAAAATTTAGGTGATCGGGGGTTGCTGCATATCGTAAGCCTAATTTAACTAAAGGTTTTTTCAAAAGCAACTCATCAAAATGCGCGAATACTTAAAGCGTCCACCAATACGTAAATTTTAATAAAATTTCTCTATTCCTGACTGCGAAGGGTACGTTTAAATAATTATCTGTATAAACGAGAAACAGGTCTGATGCAGGTTTATAACGCCATTGCAACCTTGCATTTACATTTGTGTTTTTAAGTTGTTCATTGTATTGAACATAAGTAGTAAAGAAAAGTTTGTTAGTCATTGTCAGGTCTATTTTTGGCCCAACAAGCCAAAAATTAGTATGCCCCCATGGTTCCGGCAACATTAATTGATTATAAGTTGCATATAAAGTAATGTTGAGCACAGGCTGAAAGCGATAGCCAAGGTTGCCACTTGCTGTAATTTTTTTACCATCAGCATAGTATCCTCCATAACGAAAAGAATACCCATAAGTAAAAAGGCTTTGTGGCTTTGAAACAAAATCGGCGCCAATAGTTTTCCACTTATGGATTGAAGCAAGTTGCAATGAATCTTTACCGCTATTTGTTGGATCAAAAGGAAAAAGCAATTGCACATAATCGTCTATCATTACAGATGATAATGTTGCCTTAGTTCGAAAAGTAATTAAATAAGTCAGCAGGTCTTCATGATCTGTCTGATGAAATTTTGTATTAAAAAAATAAGTTGAAGTTAGCTGGGGGCCATGCGTTAATATGCTCCCTCCTTTAGGGAAAAAGTAATAAGCAATGTTTGGATTCAACTTTATATCACCTCTGCGTGGTACATAGCCAACTTCTGCATTATAATTTTGACCAATCAATTCGTAACTACCATTAATGGTCCATCTCTTACCGGCATATTGTAAGTTACCCGCTAATAACATATCCTTTCCCTTTTTGCCCGGGCTAAAAGATTTTATGAGCATTTGCTTTCCTGTCCATGCATTATTGGGTGAAGCAAGATTATACTCCACTGCGATATTACGATTATACTTAGAATAAAGCGGAAGTAAAGAATCTTTACCGGGATGATAACTAATAGATTGTTTATTAATGAACATTACATTAATATTTGACCGGGAAAAAACTTCTCTTTGCAAAGCAACTACAGCAAAATTTTGTTGCGGCAAACCGATTTCATCCTGCTTTGCAGTTTGCATATCCATAACGTTCATGCGCCAGTTACGATTGAGTTTACCACTTAATCTTCCTCCGAATTCAATTGGTATTCCTAAACCAATACGACGCGAAAAAAATGGTCGAATATCAGAATAGCCAAAGTTATTTGTCTGGTCACCATTTTCAAGAAAGAATGGCCTTCGCTCAGGAAAAAACAATTCATAACGATCCAGGTTGGTAACTTGTTTGTCTACCTCTACCTGGGAAAAATCAGGGTTTACCGTAAGATCAAGATTCAATGAAGAAGTAACAGCAACTTTTGCATCAAGCCCTATTTCATGTTTAAACTCTGCGGGTGAAGCTGGAATAAATTTCTTTGAATTTCCTGCTAAGACAAATGGGATTAGAGACACATTATTTTTTTGAACAGGTGGTGGTATACTCCAAATTAAAGAACCTGTATAAGCAAGAGCAGCTGTTGGAAACTGCCGTGGGACAGGTGCCCAGCTTGATTTTTCCGTTGTTTTTAAATCATTTCGACTAAAGTTTATCCCCCATTTGGAAACTCCCTTTTTATAACGGAGTGTTTTAAGGGGAATAGCAATTTCCAAAACCCATCTGTCGGCATGTTGCTTTACTTCTGACCTCCATTTGTTATCCCAATTTAAATCTACAGAGCCGCCCTGGTACATTAATCCATCCCATTGAGCGCCGGCTGCGTTTGTGCCAAAAGCAAAACCGTTAGTCTGGTCATCAAACGGGTCAATGAACACAATAAAATTGTCGTTTTTCTGAAAATCAAAATCCCTTCTTAATGATTCTACCATATCACGACCGGGTAAAGCTTTATAGCAGGTAGCTAAGAGATAAAGATTATTTTTATCAAAAGTCATTTGCACCTCAGTCTTTACCCTTGCATGGCTTGTGTCCATTGGAAGTACCATATAAAAATCCCTGGCAACTTTTGCATATTTCCATACAGAATCATTTGCTATTCCATCAACATGAACCATTTCGGTAGTTGGGTAAATATCCAATGTATAGGAGCTGTTTTTTTTCTGTGCCATTGTGATGACGCTTAACAGGCAAGCATAAACGAAGAGTAAATTTCTTTTCAATGTTGGTTTCTTTTAATAAACAAAAACTACCGGAAAAATATACATAAATAGAATCCATAATCTTCACAGTATCGCAATAAATAAAAATAGTAGCGCAATTTTCTTTTGAAAATTCTCTATTTAAATTTCAAATTCATAATTCGGTTAATCCACACAAAAACTACTTTAAGTGCAAGAGTAGGAAATCCTGATGTCTTACAATACACTTTTCCCCTTTCACCAGCCACTTTGATTTAAATTTTTTAAAATTCCATTCGTCTCCTTATATTTGCACTCCCAAAAATAAAGGGAGCATAGCTCAGTTGGTTTAGAGCATCTGCCTTACAAGCAGAGGGTCCGCGGTTCGAACCCGTGTGCTCCCACAGTTACCCCGTTTAAGCGGGGTTTTTTAATTCTCTTCACTTGAAAGTAGCGAGGAGACGGGTTTCAATTTATTTGACATGTTAAGGCCAAAATTATTTGACACTTTAAAGACTTACAACCGCCATCAGTTTCAAAAAGATGCAATGGCCGGCTTAATTGTAGGAATTGTTGCCTTACCACTGGCTATTGCTTTTGCCATTGCATCAGGGGTCTCTCCCGAAAAAGGATTATACACAGCGATTATAGGAGGATTTATTATTTCTGTATTGGGCGGCAGCAAGGTGCAGATTGGCGGCCCAACAGGGGCTTTCATTGTTATCGTTTATGGTATCGTACAGCAATATGGAATTAATGGTTTAATCATTGCGACTTTTATTGCCGGCGTAATGCTAATTATAATGGGGTTAGCAAGGCTGGGCGCCGTTATAAAATTTATTCCCCATCCATTAATTATCGGTTTTACAAGCGGAATTGCTTTGATTATTTTTTCATCAGAAATAAAAGACTTTTTTGGATTGAAAATGGGCGCCGTACCCTCAGATTTTCTTGAAAAATGGAAAAGCTATTTTGTCAACTTTCACTCGTTAAATATATATACTGTTGCAATTGCTTGTGCAGCAGTTATCATTATTTTGCTATGGCCGAAAGTTACACATAAAGTTCCGGGTTCATTAATAGCCATACTTGTTACAACTGCAGTTGTGCAATTATTTCATTTACCTGTAGAGTCTATTGGCAGCAGGTTTGGTGCTATCCCATCCTCATTGCCATTGCCTGTAATTCCTCACCTGGATTTTGCTACGATAAAAAATCTGATAAGGCCTGCGTTTACAATTGCACTCCTGGGAGGCATAGAGTCATTATTAAGCGCCGTAGTTGCAGACGGAATGATTGGAGGTAATCACCGATCCAATATGGAATTAATTGCACAGGGAACGGCAAATATTTTCTCATCATTATTTGGCGGTATACCGGCAACAGGCGCCATAGCCCGCACGGCAACCAACGTAAAAAACGGCGGACGAACGCCTATCGCAGGAGTTATTCATGCAGTTACACTTTTGCTTATTCTGTTATTTTTTGGGAAATGGGCTTCTTTAATTCCCATGGCAACATTGGCCGCGATACTAGTTGTTATTGCTTATAATATGAGCGAATGGCGAAATTTTAAATCTGTATTGGAAGGATCCCGAAGTGATGTGGCAGTTTTGCTTACCAGCTTTTTGCTTACAGTAATTATCGATCTCACGATTGCTATCGAAATTGGGATGGTGCTCGCCGCATTTCTTTTTATGCGCAAAATGATTCAGTTCAGCAACGTAAGCATTTTAACCAATCAAATTGACGACCATGCGGATGATCTTGATAAAGCGGCTATAAGTAATTTTGACGTTCCAAAAGATGTGGAAGTATTTGAAATAACCGGACCACTCTTTTTTGGCGCTGCGTATAAGTTCAAAGATTCTATTAAATTTATTGAGAAAACTCCGAAAGTTCTCATTATTCGCATGCGCCAGGTACCCATTATCGATGCCACTGGCATACACATATTAGCAGAAGTGTTTAAAGAGATTAGTAAAAGGGGTACAAAAATTATTTTGTCAGGCATAAGCAGCGAACAGGTGATGGAGCAATTAAAAAAATCACGACTTGTATTTGCAATTGGCAAAGCGAATATTACTGACACGTTTGAGGAAGCCTTGAAACGCTGCCGTGTAATTTTGGATGATATGGATTCATTGAAGACTAAAGCACGCTAAGTGTAAATACGAAAGCCGCCCGTTATAACAAACAGGCGGCTTTTTCTGAGGTGTTTTTAAAATAAGATCAATTATTTATCATCTAATTTTTTCCTTGCTTCCGCTTCTTTCTTCTGTGCCTCTGCTTTCCTAATTTCTATTTCTTTACTTATTGAGTCTCTCCTTTTTTGCTCAATTTGTTTTACAATCGAATCTATCCGGGCTTTTTCTACCTCATCTTTTGCTTTCTTTTCATCTGAAAGCGTTTGCACCTGTGCCAATTTCTGTTTTAATGCATCATCAAGAATCATGGCAAAGTGATATCTTGTTATAGTGGTTTTTTTAGGCTTAAAATTGCCGTAATTATAGCCTAAAGTAACTCTCAAAATATCATACAATTCATCCTGGTAAAAAGGCGCATTTGCATTTAACAATGCTGCCTTTGTAAAAGGTGCATTAATGCCCCAGTTTTCGAGTAAAGACTGTACAGCAACATAATACACACTGCCTGGTTTAAGGTCTTTCACCTGCGTTACACTTGTTATGTAGGCCTTATTTCTATCATAAGTATTGATAAGCGAAGTATCGAGACCGGCATTATTTATTAGATCTTTTATGCGACCTAAAACGGAATTATAAGACACAACAAAATCTCCCCGTTTTAGATTTGCATTTCCTGAAAAAGAATTATCAGCGTACACCATTATAACATGATGATTTTCTATTAAATCTTTTAGAGAATTATAAGCTTCATTATTTTCAAGTATATCTGTAACCTGGCTAATTGATTGAGGATTGCCAAATCCTTTTGCTATTTTTTGCGCATTGAGTTTTGCATTGGTTCGGCCACGGCTAATTTGAGCAGTTGAACTATTAAATAATAAGAAGAGTGTTGTAAGAAAAAGAAATGCTTTGAAGAAATGTCTCATACAGTTTTAATGTTCTATAAATTACCGGTGCTAAAAGAATTCTGTTTACGCACCCAAATTCAATGCCTGAATTAAAATTTTACCCTATCTGCAATGATTGGTAATATTGATTTAAGCCCATAAAATCGTAAATTTGCAGCAGATTTTTTATATGAATCAAACAAAAACACATATAGCGGAAGACTCTGATACGGAGCTTTTAATTGACAATGATAGTGGCTGCCAGCTTGTGGTTTGGAACGATGAGGTTAATAGCTTTGAATGGGTAATTGCAACGCTGGTAGAGGTATGCGGTCATTCAACCGAGCAAGCTGAACAGTGTGCTATGATAATTCATACAAAAGGGAAATATGGAGTGAAAGATGGATCTTACGACTACCTGAAACCAATGTGCGATGCCATTACTGACCGGGGAATTGGCGCCACGGTAGAGGAACTTTCCGAACATTAAGTTTTCAAAGAAGATTCCTTTCTTTTTCCTAAGCAATCTTTATGATTGCAAGCTAAGTACAATTAATCTTTAATGCCCGATTTTTTATTACGAAATTCGCCCTGCTTCCCGGATGTTGAATCTGCCGCTGAAGATGGCCTCCTGGCTTTTGGTGGGAATCTCGAATTAACTACTTTATTAAACGCTTACAAAAAAGGAATTTTTCCATGGTACAATCCTGATGAACCCATCTGCTGGTATTGTCCGGATCCGCGGTTTGTTTTATTTCCAGGGGAACTTAAAGTAAGCAAGAGCATGAAAACAATTATTAAGAAAAATGAATTTTCATTTTCCATTGATAAAGATTTTGCAGGAGTAATAAGAAATTGTCGAATGGCTAAAAGGAAAATTGGTCCTGGCACATGGATTACTGATGAAATTGAAAAAGCATATACCACTCTCTTTGAAAAAGGATACGCCCACAGTGCAGAAGCATGGCATAACGGAGAATTGGTTGGCGGTTTATATGGTGTGCAATTGGGCAAAGTTTTTTTCGGCGAAAGTATGTTTGCAAATAAAAGCAATGCAAGCAAATTTGCCTTTATTATGTACGTTGACAACCTGGTAAAAAATGGCATCGCGTTAATTGATTGCCAGGTGTACACTCCGCACCTGGGAAGCCTCGGCGCTGAATTTATCAGGAGAAAAAAATTTACCGAACTCCTGAACAAATTAATTGTTTAAAGAAATTTTTTTAGAAGGATATCTCGCAGCATGCTGATAAACTAATCCTCTTATATAATCGTTTTCAGCATAAGGTGTAAGGCGGAATTTAAGCTCTTCAATATTTTGAATGGTGATATCAGAAGGCAAATAACCCATTCCATAAAATCGTCCTTTCTCCATTAAAATACAACTTTGCTCCTGTTGCTGCAATCCAAAATCAATTAAAGCAAAACTTGGTAATTCGTTATTCAAATAGTCAATACAAGCGGCTACCCGTGTGTTATATTCTTCAACACTTTCTTTTTGTTCGCAAGCGCCTTTGCATTTTTTTTCAGCAAGTAACTGGCAGGATATATTTTCTGATTGCAGGAAACAAAGCTTCGGGCAAAGCTCAAATTGATGCATTAACTTTCGCAGTAAGTTATGGCCTTCCGTCAATAGGTTAAAAGTGTATAGTGGTTGTATATTCCTTTTCTTTTTTTCAATACACAATCTTATATAACCTTTCCGGTCTTCGAACGAATACAAGCCATACGCCTGCTCAAACCTTTTCTGGCTGCGATTTTGCTCCGGCCACAGTTTTTTTATTTCAATGCTTTCCAAAATAAAAGCCATCAATTCAGTTGCAGTTGTTTTATAGCTGATATTATAAATTTTCTTTAAAAATTCCTGCTTTTGCCTATTGGGTTTGTTATTAGAAAAATGGCTGTTTATTCTATTGGCCAGGCTTTTGGCTTTGCCGACATAAATAACCTTTCCTTTCTTATCATGAAAATAATAAACGCCGGGTTGCTGAGGCAATTTCTTTATTGCCTGTGCAGAAATGTTGGGTGGCAAAAACTGTTCTTTGCTTTTAGTTTTAAGCATCGCTTGTACGTGTCCGTTAGTATCACATTTCAATAAATGATGAAATAGTTGCACAGTAGCTAAAGCATCTCCACTCGCACGGTGACGATCTTCAATTTCAATACCAAGATGTTTACATATTTTGCCCAACCCGTAACCGGGAGCACCAGGCAATATTTGTCTTCCGAGCCTTACCGTACAAAGCTTTTTACAATTCAATTCATATCCTGACTGCGACAGGTGGTGTTTCACAAACGAATAATCGAAATTTACATTATGAGCGACAAAAATTTTATCGCTCAACATTTCAAACAATTCATCAGCAATACTGCTGAAAGGCCTTTCATATTCTACCATTTCATTAGTAATGCCGGTGAGGGCAGCCACATATTTTGGAATTGTGTAAACAGGATTTAGTAGAGTATGAAACCGGTGTATAATTTTTTCGCCATCAGAAACAAATACCGCAATTTCGGTAATGCCGTTTGCTGCAGCATACCCTCCCGTTGTTTCAATATCTACTATCGCGTATAACAAAGTGTCCTTTTAGAATGCAAACTTACTAACTTCCTTAGTAATAATGTGCCTGTTGTTTTTATTACATTTGCAGGCCACAAATTTTGAAATTAAATTATGGATTTAAGCAAAAATTATATACCCGCAGTAGTTGAAGAAAAATGGTACAAACATTGGCTTTCGAAAAATTACTTTAAAAGCACACCGGATGGACGGCCTCCGTTTACCGTAGTAATTCCTCCGCCAAATGTAACAGGAGTGCTGCATATGGGGCATACCTTGAACGAAACGGTTCAGGATATATTGGTGCGTAAAGCCAGGATGAGCGGCTTTAATGCATGCTGGGTTCCGGGTAGCGACCATGCTTCTATTGCAACAGAAGCAAAGGTGGTAGAAATGCTGAAAAGAGAAAAAAATATTGACAAGAATAATCTTTCCAGAGAAGAATTTTTAAAATATGCTTTCGAATGGAAAGAAAAATATGGCGGCATAATTTATAACCAGATAGAAAGGTTGGGTTGCAGTGTGGATTGGGAAAGAGTTTCATTTACAATGGATGATCATTATTATAAAGCCGTAATTAAAGTTTTTGTTGACTTATATAACAAAGGACTTATTTATCGCGGAGCAAGAATGATTAACTGGGATCCGGCCGCAAAAACAGCATTGAGCGATGAAGAAGTAGAATATAAAGATGTTACCGGAAAGCTGTATTATGTAAAGTATGAAGTGGCAGAAAGCGGTAGCAATGCTCACTACATCGTTATTGCAACACAACGCCCCGAAACTATTATGGGAGATACAGCAGTTTGTGCCAATCCTAACGATGAACGTTATACGCTGTTAAGAGGCAAAAAAGTTATTGTTCCGCTAATCAATAAAGAAGTACCTGTAATTTTTGATGAATATGTAGATAAAGATTTTGGCACCGGTATTTTAAAAATAACACCTGCACATGATATCAATGATTTTAACATCGGGCTTAAATACAATCTTCCGGTAGTAGACACTTTGAATGAAGATGGAACAATGAGTGAAGCTGCACAAATTTATATTGGCGAAGATCGGTTTGTTGCACGCAAAAAAATTGTGGAGGGACTTAAAACGAAAGGGTTACTGGTAAAAGAAGAGGAATATACAACAAGGCTTGGATACAGCCAGCGGACTAACGTGGTAGCAGAGCCGAAGATTTCAACCCAATGGTTCGTGAAAATGAAAGAGCTGGCACAACCTGCATTGAAAGAAGTTACTTCCGGCAATGTAAAGATTCATCCCGGTGAAAAATTTAATGCCACTTATAAATACTGGCTGGAGAATGTAAAAGATTGGTGCATAAGCCGCCAACTTTGGTGGGGGCAACAAATTCCGGCTTGGTACGATGAAGAAGGCAATGTTTACGTGGCGGAAACAGAAGAGCAGGCTTCTCAATTGGCGACAGGCAACGGGCAACTGACAAGAGATGAAGATGTATTAGACACATGGTTTTCTTCCTGGCTGTGGCCCATTGAAGTCTTCAATGGAATTACAGAACCAAACAATAAAGACATCAATTATTATTATCCAACATCAGTGCTTGTTACAGGACAGGACATTATCTTTTTTTGGGTAGCCAGAATGATAATGGCAGGCATGGAATTTATGAAGGAGAAACCTTTTAATGACGTTTATTTTACAGGAATGGTGCGTGATAAACAAGGAAGGAAGATGAGCAAGCAACTTGGCAATAGCCCGGATCTATTACATTTAATTCATGAATACGGAGCAGATGCTGTTCGTTTTGGAATTATGATTTCATCGCCTGCAGGAAACGACCTTTTGTTTGATGAGAATTCACTTGAGCAGGGGAAATATTTTAATAATAAACTATGGAATGCTTTAAAGCTTGTAAAAATGTGGGCTGAAAAGTTATCAGGTGATAATAATGCGTTATCAGTTGAAAACAATTCTTACAACAACAGTTTTGCAATCGACTGGTTTGAAAATCGTTTGAATGAAGTACAAACAGAAGTGGATAATTTAATGTGCCAGTTCCGCTTAAGCGAAGCATTAAAAACAATTTATTCTCTTATATGGGATGATTTCTGCAGTTGGTACCTCGAATGGATAAAGCCAGGTTTTGAAGAACAAATTGCTGAACCAGTTTATTTAAAAACGGTTTCTTTCTTTGACAGTCTATTACAATTGTTACATCCCTTCATGCCATTTATTACCGAAGAAATTTATCATCTTTTAGAAGAAAGAAATGATGATCTCATTGTAAAACAGTTTTCTTCTGCAGGAAAAACAGATGCAACAATTTTAGAACAGGGAAACAGGCTTAAAGAAATAATAACTGCCATACGCGATGCAAGAAATAAACATAACATCAGGCAAAAAGAAACGATAAAATTACATATTGAAACTATCGACCAAAACCAATACCGGGCCATTGAAAATATTCTTGCCAAACAGATAAATGCAGAGAGCATTGGCTTTTCATCTCAGCCCGAAAATACTTTTATTACAATAGTTGCCGGAAAAGAAAAAATGTATATTGAAGCCAATATAGAAATTGACATCAATACTCAAAAAGAAAAATTAATAAAAGACCTCAATTATCTTAAAGGTTTCCTAAATAGCATTGATAAAAAATTAAGTAATGATAGATTTGTACAAAATGCGAAGGCCGATGTAATTGAATTGGAACGTAAAAAGAAATTGGATGCGCAAGCCAAAATTCTTGCTATTGAGCAAACCCTTTCTGCGCTTTAATGCGACGTAATAATCAACAAAGTTTTTCAAATGTATTATATGAAATCAGTTCTGTTTAGTTTCCTTTTTGCCTGCACGTTCTTATTTTCTTTTGCGCAGGATTCTGCTATTACCAAAGTGCCGAAGTTTAAACCACCGGTGGTAGCATCTTACCTTGGCATAAACACCAACGGAGCTGCTGTTACTGTCCAGGAGGCTCAGCAATTGATTTCGTTACCTTTAAAAATAACCGACACAAAAAAGAATAATTACACGATAGATTCTTATCATTTTCTTTATAGAAGAAAAGGCGTAATACAGGATGAAAAAACCGGGAAAAAAAGTACAACTTTCACTATCGTATCAGATTTTTTTAAAACCACTCCTCTTCCTAAAACTTGGACGGATAATATAAAAGACGGTTTTCAAAAAGACGAAGAATTATATTTCTTTGACATAATTGTAAAAGATAATAAAAACAGGAAATTTTTTGCACCTGATTTGAAGATAACTCTTCGTTAATGAAATTAATAAAGGCTGCTGCGTTAAACGATCTTCCTGTTATTCATGATATGACGTACGCCATATAACCTAATGCATATGGTGATATTTTATCTCGCAACCAATTAAAATACATGCTGGATAAAATCTACTCGTTGAGCTCACTCGAAAATCAACTTTTAAACCAGCACCATAATTTTATTATCGTACTCGATAATGACATTCCTGTTGGGTTTGCATCTTTTTCACCTAAGGAAGAAAACAGAGCCAGACATTTTTATGAAAAAATGGCTTTACAATTCTTGAGGAAGTTGAGATCGCTATTGGAGAGGGCTATTTATGAATGATTACATTATGAAACTAGACCTGAAATAAATCATCCGTTTATTTTATTATCACATCCATTTACTCAAGAGCTAAAACCGAATATTTAATAGCCTCAAAAGCCCGTTGAATTGATTGTAAATTGATGTTGTTAATTCCTTTTTTGTTGAATTAAAAAAATCATTTTTAAATTGGGCCGCTTCGTGGTGGCCCCGTATTAAAATGATATTGAAATTTAGAGCGGCTAACGTTGGAAATCTTACTATGAAAAATCTAAACCCTCAGGAATTCTATTGCTAATAGATTGTTTTTTAATCGTTTTAGCATAATTATTTTTATGCTTTCATCAATTATTTATGCGTAAGCAATTTATCCTTCTGGCAATATTATATTTTTTTTCGGGCAATATTTTTTCACAAGACAATAGCTATGTCGATAGCCTTGTAAATTGGATAAATGAGCACCCAAAAGTAGATTCGCAATATATACAGACGCTTCACAGGCTAAGTTATAGGTACAGCGAAAATGATGTAAAGAAATCTTATTATTATTATCAAAAAGTACAAGACCTTAGCGATAGCCTCAATTTCACTTTTGGAAAATCGCTTGCCCAGATAAACCTTGGGATTTTGCTATCCAATTCTGCAAGTTTAGACGCAAGTAATAACGCTTTTTTCAAGGCAATTGATTATGCGGATGAATGTGGGGCTCTACGATTAAAATCTGTATCGCTCAATAATGCGGCTGACAACTTTCTAAGTTTAAGGAATTTCGAAAAATGCAGAGAATATACAAACGAAGCGATTCCTATTAATATTAAGTTGAAGGCATGGCGAGGCGTTGCCATAAATTATGAATTACTGCAAAGATGCGACCTTAGTCAAAAGCTATATGCGGATGCAAGAGAGAAATTAATAAAAGGAATGCCTTATGCTATACTGGCCAATGAAAATTATATTTTTTCTCAATATAGTGTGGGTTTTGGAAAATTGTATGCACTGGCCAATAAAGTTGATTCAGCAAAGTATTATTTCAGAAAAGCAATAGACGAAGCAAAAGCCGAAAATGATTTACGCAATCAATTTTCAGCTTACTTAGCTGAAGCAAAATATCTGAAAAATTTACGCTCGAAAAAAAGATTAACATTACTGGATAGCGCCTTGAACATTGCAAAAAAAACTCAATACTTCGAGGGAATTTCAAAAGCGTCAGAACAACTTTCCATTACTTACGATCAAATGGGCTTGACAGATTCAGCATTAAACTACTTCCGACTCTACCGTTCAGGCTTTGACTCATTATTTTCTCAAAACACCAGCCTGAACTTAATCATAAACGAATCGGAATGGTTGGTAAAAAAGAAAGAAATAGAAAATCAACATTTGCTGGAACTTTCTCAACTTCAAAAAAAACAAATCGTTTTTAAAAATGCTTTGTTACTTTCTGCATTAATCCTTTTGGTCCTTACAATTGTAATCGCATTTTTTATTAATAAATCTATACAGGCAAAAAAGAAAAAGACTGAATCAGCTTTCAAGCAAAAAATTGCAGAATCACAAATACAATCACTGAGGGCTCAAATGAATCCGCATTTTATTTTCAACAGCCTGAACAGCATTGAAAATTTTATGATGCAAAATGAGAAAAGAAAAGCCAGTGATTACCTGCATAAATTTGCACTACTCATCAGAACCATACTTGATAGCAGCCGCAATGAAATTACCACGGTATCGCTTGATATGGAAGCGCTAAAATTATACATAGACCTTGAGCAGATGCGCTTTCATAATAAATTCCGCTACGAGGAATTTGTAGATCCAAAATTGCTATCCGGCGATTACAACGTTCCATCACTATTAATACAGCCTTATGTAGAAAACGCAATTGTACATGGCATTGCTCACAGCGATAAAAATAATTTGATACTAACGGTTAGCGCTACACTGGAAGGCGAATTTATAAAATACGTAATAGAAGATAACGGTATAGGAAGAAACCAGGCAGAAGATTATAACAAAATAAATAAACTTCACCATAAAAGTGTTGGACTGAAAATAACGGAAGACAGGGTACGTTTATTTAACAAGGATGAAAATTTAAACGGGCATATTAAAATTATTGACGTTTACAATACTGATAAAAAACCAGGCGGCACAAGAGTAGAGGTGAAAATAAAAGCAATATAAAATGGAAAAAATAAAAGCAGTTCTCATTGATGATGAGCTCAACAGCCTGCAAAACCTTCAACAGAAGCTGGAAGGCTTTTGCCCCGATATAGCGATAGTTGCGGTTACACAAAAGCCGGAAGAAGGTTTAATCCTGATAAGGCAACACCAGCCGGATGTTGTATTTCTTGATATTGAAATGCCTAAAATGAGCGGCTTTAGAATGCTGGAAGAATTGGGCGAATATGATTTTGATATCATATTTACTACAGCATACAATCATTATTCCGTTGATGCCATACGCATCAGCGCTTTTGATTATTTAGTGAAACCGATAGGCATAGAAGAATTGCAACAAGCGGTTGAGCGCCTGAGTAAAAGTCTTCACAGGCAGACGAAAGAAAAAATTGATATCCTGAAAAAATCGCTAAGCGACAACAGGAGCCAGGATGATAAAATTGCTATCTCAACTTCAGAAGGGATTGATTTTATCCCCATAAAAAATATTATTCATATCGAATCAAAATCCAACTACAGCAAAATTTTTCTTATGGATAATAAAAGTATTATGGTAACAAAAATTTTAAAAGATTTTGAAGAGATGTTGCTTCCTTATAATTTTTACAGGGTACACAATTCTCACCTCATCAATCTTAACTATATTCAAAAATATGTACGAAGCCAGGGAGGACACGTGCAATTACAAGATGGAACATTAATAGACATTTCACGTCGAAAAAAGGAAGAATTTTTAAAGATGATTGGGGGATAAGGTTGTGAGTAATATTTGTAAGTAGTCAAAGGAAAATATGGCAATCCCATTCCAGACCTGACATCTCGTACCTGCTCAATAAACCAGTTGATGTGTTTGTTTAATAACGCCCATTACAAAAATACTTTGCAGGTGGCCCATATTTTCTATCTGGCTTAATTTGTTTACATGAAAATCGTAGTATTCGTTCATATCTTTGCAAATCACCTTAAGCATAAAATCGAATTCACCAGAAATACTAAAACATTCTACTACTTCATTTAATTCATGTATTGTTTTAATAAATTTTACACCTGCATTTTTGCTGTGTTGTTTTAAAGACACGTAGCATATTACCATTAATCCTTTTTTTACCTTTTCATGATTTACCAATGTTGCATACTGCTTTATTACTCCCGATTCCTCCATGCGCTTTATTCGCTCATGCACGGGCGTCGTGCTTAAATGAATTTTACCTGATATTTCCTTTATAGTTATCCTTGCATTTTCCTGTAATAGTTTCAGGATTTCAAGGTCCTTGCTGTCCAGTGGAATTTCTAAAGTGGCTACTTCTTCTTTTTTGATGGCTTTTGGCATAGTTGAATAAATATTTATTCTTTTTATTTAATGAAAATAGCGCTTTTATTCTGAATTTATAGTGAAGTGTAGGATTTTATACTGCATTAACGTAAATTCGCAAGAAAAAAATAATATCAAATGTCAGCACTTACAAAAAATACAATTGACTTCAGCCTTAAGAATAAGGTTAAAGATATGAGCCTCGCCGAATGGGGTCGCAAAGAAATAAAGCTTGCAGAAGCAGAAATGCCGGGTTTAATGTCGCTACGGGAAGAGTTTGGAAAAGATAAACCCCTGAAAGGTGCAAGAATAGCAGGCTGTCTTCACATGACAATACAAACTGCAGTGCTTATTGAAACTTTAATAGAATTAGGAGCGGAAGTGAAATGGAGTTCATGTAATATATTTTCAACGCAAGATCAGGCTGCTGCTGCAATTGCTGCAGAAGGAATCGGTGTGTTTGCGTGGAAAGGGCAAACACAGGAAGAAAGTGACTGGTGTATTGAACAAACATTATTTTTCGGAAGTGCTGATCGTCCTTTAAATATGATTTTAGATGATGGCGGCGATTTAACCAATATGGTTTTTGATAAATATCCAGAACTTATTCAGCATGTAAGAGGTTTATCAGAAGAAACCACCACTGGTGTTCATCGTTTATACGAAAGAATGGAAAAAGGAACATTGCCCATTCCTGCAATCAATATAAATGATTCAGTTACCAAATCTAAATTCGATAATAAATATGGTTGCAAAGAAAGTTTGGTAGACGCTATAAGAAGAGCAACTGATGTTATGATGGCTGGTAAAGTTGCAGTAGTAGGCGGTTATGGCGATGTGGGCAAGGGCTCTGCTGCAAGCTTACGTGGCGCAGGAGCAAGAGTTATTGTAACTGAAATAGATCCTATTTGCGCTTTGCAGGCAGCAATGGATGGCTATGAAGTTAAAAAAATGATTGACGCTGTAAAAGAAGCTGATATTATTGTTACTGCTTCAGGCTGCCGCGATTTGATAAGAAAAGAACATTTTCTTGAAATGAAAGATAAAGCCATCGTGTGCAACATTGGCCATTTTGATATTGAAATTGATATTGCATGGCTCAATAAAAATTATGGTAATACTAAAAATACAATTAAGCCGCAGGTTGATTTATATACAATTGAAGGAAAAGATATTATTGTTTTGGCAGAAGGCCGCCTGGTAAATTTAGGATGCGCAACAGGCCATCCGAGTTTTGTAATGAGTAATTCATTTACCAACCAGGTTCTTGCACAACTGGAATTGTGGCTACATGCGGATAAATATGAAAATAAAGTTTATGTGCTTCCAAAACATCTTGATGAAAAAGTTGCCCGTCTTCATTTGAAAAAAATTGGCGTTGTGCTTGAGGAACTTACACCAGAGCAAAGTAAATATCTGGGCATTTCAAAAGACGGCCCTTTTAAGCCTGAAATGTACAGGTACTAAAATAACCTGGATAGTTTCGTTATATTATGTGAATTAGTTGTTAAGTTGATGGTAAGTTGTGGAAAATACCATAATTTTAAACGGATCGCAAATTTTATTTTGCAGATTTTTCAGGTTGGAAGAACATAATGATAAAAAAAGCGTTATAAGTTTTGAAATAATTAATAATTAAATAATATAAAATGAGAACAGGAAGACCAAGAGAACGAGCAATTACTTTAAGAGACGGTTTTTATATAGAAATATATAATTCCGGCGAAGGAAAGGGATTAAAATTAAGAAGCGAAACGGAAGAAGCAATGGAACTTGCTGCAAAGCAATATTCAAGATTTAAGAAAGTAGTTATTCTGGGTGAGTATAAAAACGGGGTAAAACGCGTTGCAGAAAGTGCCTGATAAATTTTGAATTTATTTTTATAACCGGCTTTAGAAGTTTTTAATGTTTTTGGTGAAACCCACTCCTCAAGAGTGGGTTTCTAATTTTCATTATTGTTATCCGAATTATCCCTGCTCTTTTTAAAAAGAGAAAAATCACTATCACCAAATTTGTAACTGAATGTTATGCGGAAACTTCTTACGTTCCAGCGGCTGTAAGATTCCTGGTAAAAAGTTTCTGTATTATAAATAACTCCATATCGGTGTGTATTTAAAATATCATTCACACTGAATGTAATGGAGCCCTTATCATTCTTAAATAAATCTTTTCTCAGTCCAAAGTCAGAGTCGAACTGTTCTAATCTTTTCCCCTGCGGAATAACTCTTGGCGATTCATACTGGGCAGTTAATTGAAAACTTAACTTATTAAAAATAGATGGATGTTCTGTTTCTATTTTATAATTAGCAGAAAGCTTTGAACTCCAGTTCCATCCTTTGTTACTTAAATTTTGCTGGCTTATACCGGCTTTTACATTGCGATAATTTATACTTACCGAAGGAGTAATATCAAAGTTACTGTTGAATTTCTGTTGCAAAGTAAGTTCCATGCCCCACCGGTTTGTGCTTTCAGCATTGATGTACGTGTTTAAAATTGCGTTGGGATCCACAGCTGCATGGTTTAACTGTTGGTATTGTTCAGCAGTTAACGTATCGCTAAACCTGGTAATATCCTGCTGGGTATTACGATAATATACAACACCAAGAAAATTACTTTTATTCTTGAATGTTTTGCTGTAATTAAACTCCATCGAATTGCTAAACTCGGGTTTTAATTTAGGATTACCCTGTTGAATATTCAACGGATCATTTATATCGATGAAGGGGTTTAATTGCCAGAAGTTAGGGCGCCGAACCCTTCTTGAATAATTGAGTTGTATCTCTTCATCATCATTTAATTTTTTTGATAAATAAAGACTTGGAAATAATGCATCCCAAATATTGCTGATCTTATCAGGATATTCGTAGCCAAATTTTTTGGCGCTGTCAATTAATGTCCCGGTAAATTCAGAATACTCACCCCTTAGCCCCGCCTGGTATCCGATGGTGCTTATTTTGCCCGTATAGGTAAAATAGGCCGCATGAACCACCTCTGTGTATTTATAATTATTACTAAGAGGCAACCTTGTTTCGGTTCCGTTTACAACTGAGAACGAATTAAAATAGCTTGAATAATTATTTACATAACTCTTCAGGCCGGTTTCAATTTTATTCTCATTTTTTAGCGGGTTTACAAAATCAATTTTTGTGGTAAGTTGGTTGTTATCATTAGCACCATCATTATGTACATTATTCGGATCACTATATAATGAGCCATCCGGCAAGTAAAAATTATTAAGAATATCGGCGTTATCTTTTACATTTCCATAATTTAAATTGATGCTCGCATTTAATTCTTCTCCTTCTTTCGGGAACTTGTGTGTATAGTTTGCCTGTGTATTATAACGGTTAAACTGGACGTGTTCATTGGATGCCCTGGTACCGTATTTTTCTAAATCTTTATTGCTGTTCAGATATTGCTGATCTTGCATTTGATCATTTACAAAACGGCCTTGCACCACACCTTGCGAAAGTGTTAAGGTATTTCTGTTATCGATAAAATAATCTATCCCAAACCTTAAAGAAGTAAATTTCCTATTTCGTTCATTTTTTGAATTTTGGTTAAAATAATTATCTACCACATTGTTCGTTTTGTTTTGCCTGTAACTTTCACTGTTAGACTTTCCATCGGACTGGTGATAATTTCCGCTGACAAAAAAATTCAGCTTTCCCTGCCTAAGATTCAGGTTAGCATTACCCGACCATATTCCCTGTGTACCTGCCGCGGCTGAAAGCAGTCCATTTAAACCTGTTCTTTTATTTTTCTTAAGAATAATATTAATGATTCCTCCTGTACTTGATGCATCATATTTTGCCGAAGGGTTAGTAATAAGTTCTATTCGGTCAATATTATCCGAAGGAATTTGTTCAAGAGTTAATATGGTAGGCCGGCCATCTATAAAAATCGTAGGGGAAGAATTTCTTAATTCAACATTTCCATCTACATCAACAGAAACCGATGGAATATTTTTCATTACATCAATTGCAGTTCCGCCTTTAGAGGAAATACTTTTATTTACATCAAATATTTTTTTATCAATACCCATTTGCAAGGCTGGCTTATCCATCACAATAGTTACCGCTTCCAGTTTCGTTGCATTGTGATTCATGACCATATTTCCAAGATCGCGTTCTATAGTTCCTTTAGAGTTTTTGTCCAAATTAGAAAAGGTAAAAAACTTATTATAACTACTATATCCTACTGCAGATAAAGTAATGTGCAAGCTGTCGAATGCAGGAACATTTTCAAAATTAAAGTCACCGTTAGGCGCAGTTAATGTAGCAGCAATAATGGAATCTTTCGTTTGAGAATTCAAACCGTTATGTAGCGTTGCAGTAACCTGAACCGAAACAAAAGGGACTGGCTTTTTGGTTTGTTCATCCACTACTTTTCCATAAAGCTTGTTATGCGGATTAATTTTAATAATCGACGCATCATTATCTGGCAATGGTTCTTTTTCAACCTGGCATTTTACACTTACAGAAAAAAGAATTGTAACTGAGAGAAGAAAAATATATTTCATAGTGGTTAAAAAATGAGGCTATTGCTTTAGCATACCAAACGAAAAAATCAGGAACAAAGCACGATGTATATTACCTGGATAATTATGTTCAGGAGTTGCAAATTTACAAAATGATAATGATTGAAACTTGTATTACTGTTATTAATATTGTTTGATAAGAATTTCTAAATAAAAAAACCGGCACTGGCCGGTTTAAAATCTAAATTACAACTATTATTAAAATAAAACTTAACTAACTTATTTTCCTACTACTTTATATTGAACAACTCCACCCTCGCTTTCTTCTTTAAGATAAGTATTATCTGGTGAAACATACATTTCTTCACCATTAATAGTTACTACCTTGGAACCTTCAGGTAATTGGCTTATCGTATCTCCCATCTGCAAAGAAGAAGACGGCGGCTCATTCAAAGTATTGTCGTTATTAGCGTTATCATTATTATAATTATCTGTATTATTCAAATCACTTTCATCCGTATTATTTACTTCACCGTTTTTACCCACAACCGTGTAAATCGTACGGCCATTTGAATCCCTGTCTTCTTTATAATAAGTGCCATTAAGTTCGTAGAGTTTTTCTCCATTAAGTATTACAGACCTTGCACCTTGTGGTAAATTATAAACCGATGCGCCCAAAGGTGCATCTACTACTTCGTAATAATCATCGTATTGCCTGTAGTAAATTCCATTATAATAATAGTATGGATAACCACCCAGGTTAAAACTATAATAGCCATAAGGAAGTACTCCTATATGAATTCCAAACGGAGGAAATATCGGTTGATAATAGCCGGAATAATAGCCATAAAAGAATCCATTATTATAATAGTAAGGGTAACCACCAAAACGGATAGAAATATAACTTCTTGGAATAACAGTATATCTTGTACCGTACCTGAAGGAATATCTTCTGTTATTAAAACTATAATAACCACCGCCATAGTACCTGTTGCTGTATCGGTAATTATTATAACGGTAATTGTTATAGCGCCCTGATGATATTCTGTCCCGGTCATATCCTGATGATATTCTATCCCTGTAATATCCCGATGCTATTCTTTCCCTATCATATCCAGACGACATTCTATCCCTGTTATAGCCGGAACTCGCAACGGCGTCGTTTCGCCTTGTATCAGGTAAGTCCCGGTTTACTCTTGTATCGTTTCTTCTTACTGCACTTCTTTGAGAAAAAACCCGGTTGTTATCATTCCGGCCTGGAGTAAATATTCGTTCATTACCCTGACCAGGATTAAAAGAATTATTTCTGTTTGCATTGTTTTGACGAAAGGTTCTGGTTTCAGAAAAACTACGGTTATTTCCGCGCTGCGGAGATACATTTGATTCGCGGTTTCCACGGCTACCGTTGTCGCGGCCTCTTTGTGCTTCAGCATAATTAAAAACTCCTGCAGTTAGACTACCGAAGAGTATCATACCAATAATTGTTTTCATAAATTTTTTTTTGTAGAGATTATCATACTCAAATTTAACCTAATTATTCATCCTTAAATAGTGAATAATGTTAAATAAAAGCGTGCTTAAACTATAGACTATAGCCGACAAGTAATGTTTAATTATTTAGCCTGATCATCTGGAGGCAAACGGGCTTCGGCAATCTAATTTGATCTTTAGTTTCATGTAACAAACCGGTTTTTTTATCTCTTTTAAAGATTACGATGTTGTCACTGTCCTGGTTCGCAACCAACAAATAATTACCTGAAGGATCTATAATAAAATTACGCGGCGCTTTTCCAAAAACAGGTTGATAACCGATAAGTTTTAATTTTCCTGTTGATGAGTTAACTGAAAAAATTGTAATAGTATTTTCGTCTCCCCTGTTGGAAGCATATAAGAATTTGCCATCGGGTGATACAAAAACCTCTGCGCTTCCTAATGTTCCTTTAAATCCTTCTGGATGAGTGGGAAGTTCCTGTATTGCTTTTAGTTTTCCATTGTTATAACTATATGCAGTAACGGTGCCGCCCATTTCATGAATGAGATACGCAAATTTTCCATTTGGGTGAAATGTTATATGTCTTGGTCCACTTCCCGGCGTGGCATTTATAAACGGAGGAGATGCTGGCTGAAGAGGTTTTTTTACAGAAGAATTAAATTTATAAATCATAACCTTATCCATTCCTAAGTCGGGTGTAAATAAATAATTATTATCAGGTGAAAAAACGGTTTCATGTACGTGTGCTTTTTCTTGCCTCTCTTTATTGATGCTGCTTCCCGAATGCTGTATCAATTGACTATAGGTTTGTAATGATCCATTTTTATTTATTGGAAAAACAGCAGCGCTTCCACTGCTATAATTGGCTACTGCAACCCATTTATTGCCATAACTTGCGGCTATATAACATGGATCATCTCCCCCTGATAATACAGTATTTAAAAATTTTAACTTCCCATTAATTTTATTAAAAGAGAAAGCACTTACTCTTCCGGGCTTGGCACCGTTAGTTTCATTTACAGCATACACGAAATTTCCGTTGCGAGATAAAGTAATGTACGATGGATTGGTAATAGTATCTGTATTGCTTACCCATTTTGCTTTGCCGGTTTGTGCATCGAAGTTATACACATAAATACCCTTGCTTCCTGTTCCGGTATAGGTTCCAATTAATAAATAATATTTTTGTGCGAAGCTGTATGAAGAGCATAATAAGAAAAAAAACAGAATAGAGAGCCTCATAATTTTGGGATTCAGAGATGAAAAAAATATGGTTACAATTAAGACATACAATTTAGCATTGTAAATTTTAAAAGAAAATTATTAGTACAAAAATATTTTATAAAAATTTTTATCTAATTACTTCGAACCCTTCGAACATTTGCAATTCAATATTAGTAATGATAACATTTTCCACGTGGGCCTTTTCAGGGCCGCGTTTACACCACGCTATAAACTTTTCAACATCTTCTCTTTTCCCCGTTATAAGTGCTTCCACTTTATCGTCATAAGTATTTTTTATCCATCCGGAAATTTTATGAAGACTGGCAATTTCTTTTGCACTAGCACGAAAAAAAACTCCTTGTACTTTCCCGGAAATTTTTAAATGAACAGTTTTCATTCCTCAAAGGTAAAATGAGATAATAATTTTAAAACATGATTGCCGACGGCTACTATTTTTTAGCCTCGCAAAACAATATAAATTAGTACGAGAGAATTTCAGTTCCATTTTCAATAGAGGCCACATAATAAGTAAGTGGCAATTTCATTTCATGTTCATAAGCAGGCTTTATAGCTTCTATAAGTTTATCAATCTCTGTTTCGTTTACAACGTTGATAACACAACCTCCGAAACCACCGCCCATCATTCGTGCGCCAATTACGGCATTCTTATTTCTTACAAAGTCAACAAGGTAATCAAGTTCTTTGCAACTAACTTCATACATTTTACTCAATCCATCGTGCGTTTCAAACATTTTTTTACCTAATGAATATATATCTCCTCTTTGCAGATCTTCACAACCTTTTAATAAACGATTAATTTCCTGTACAATAAACCTGCTTCTTTTATCAATGATTTTGTCCTTTGGAAGCACATATTTATCCAGCATGGCTTCTGTTACATCACGCAGTGAATGAACATTTGGTTCAAATTCTTTAATCCACATAACTGCCTGGTTGCATTCCTTTCTCCGGGTATTGTATTCCGACGAGGCAAGTGAGTGTTTTACATTCGTATCTAAGAGTAATATTTTTATTCCTTCGAGTTTAAACGGAAAATATGCGTACTCAAAAGAACGGCAATCCAACTTAATTACATGATCCTTTTTCCCCATCATTGAAGCGAACTGATCCATAATACCACACATGACACCGGCATATTCGTGTTCCGCTTTCTGCGCCATTTTTACCATCTCAAGCCTGTCAAAATTAGTGCGCAATAATTCATTCAAAGCAAATACTGTGGCGCATTCCACCGCAGCTGATGAAGAAAGGCCGGCACCAATTGGTACATCGCTGGTAAGTATTGCATTAAATCCTTTTAATTCAATTCCCTTGTTTTGAAACTGAGCCACCGGGCCTAAAATATAATTTGGCCAACTGACATCATTGACAGGTTTAAGATCATTTAGTGAAATTGAAAAAGTTTCATTTAAGTCCTCAGCTCTTAAATGTATTTCATCATCATTTCTTAACGAGATTGCGAGATATGCGGCTTTGTCAATCGACGCCGGAAGTACAAAACCTTCATTATAATCAGTGTGTTCTCCGATTATATTTATCCGACCCGGCGATTTAACTACAAGAGGTTTATTGCCATATAGCTCAACAAATTTCTGTGCTACTTTATCTACGATATTATTTTCACTCATTTTTACTTTTCCTATGTTTAATTAAATATAACGATATACCATACCCGAATTTTTAACTATACGCCTTATAACTAGAACTTATGGAGGCAATTATTTCCCGATACAGAATTTACTAAATATGTAATCCAGCATATCTTCATTTGATATTTCCCCGGTAATTTCTCCAAGAAAATGAAGACACCTGCGAATATCTTGTGATAACAGGTCTCCTGGCAATTTATTTTCAATTCCCCTTTTTATTTCGAGAAGCGAAGCCTGCACTTCCTTAAGCGCACTGTAATGACGGGCATTTGTAATTACTACATTTTCTGATAAGTTAGAACCACCGGTAACAATAGTGAATAACTTTTCTTTGAGTATTTCAATACCCCAGCTCATTTTTCCTGAAATAAAAACAGCTTCTTTAAATGTTTCTTTGCAATGTTGTAGCAATATTTCATCACTGCTATCTATTTTATTGGCAACAGGAATCACATTACTGTTTTGCTTTTTAATATCGCTGATAAGAGAAATAATTTCATCATCCTTAAATGTATTTATATCGAATAGATACAAAACGATATCAGCCTGCTGTATTTTTTCTTTGCTTTTTAAAACACCCATGTTTTCAATCAAATCTGCAGAATGCTCACGAATACCCGCAGTGTCAATAAGCCTGAATAAGATTCCATTAATGTTTATCACTTCTTCTATAGTGTCTCTTGTAGTACCCGCAATCTCACTTACAATGGCCCTATTTTCATTAAGAAAGGTATTTAATAAAGTTGATTTACCTGCATTAGGACTTCCTACTATTGCCACACTTACTCCATTCTTTATAACATTTCCCAATTTAAAAGACTGTAATAGATTTTTTACAGTTGCTGCCAACTCATCCAACAGATCAAGAAACTTTTGCCTGTCTGCAAACTCTACATCTTCTTCACTAAAATCAAGTTCCAACTCAATTAAAGCAGAGAACTGAATCAGGCGTTCTCTCATTGCTTTTAAAATAAGAGAAAAGCCACCCCTCATATTTTTTAATGCCGCGTTTTGTGATGCCGTTGTATTACTGGCAATAAGGTCTGCAACAGACTCAGCCTGGATAAGATCTAACTTGCCATTAAGGAAAGCCCTTTGTGTAAATTCACCTGCTTTAGCAAGCCGTGCCCCGTTATTAATGAGCGCATTAATTATCTTTTGTTGAACATAAGGCGAACCATGACAACTTATTTCAATAACATCTTCTCCTGTGTAGGACGATGGTGCTTTAAAAATTGAAATTACTACTTCATCCAGCACTTCATTACCGTCTTTTAAATATCCAACATGGAGCGTGTTAGGCCGCTGAATTTTTAGATCTTTTGACGGAAATAATTTATTAGTTATTTCAAATGATTGATGTCCACTTAATCTTATTACACCAATTGCTCCAATACCAGGCGGTGTAGCAATTGCCACAATTGTATCATCCCATTCGGAAAATTTTCCATCCATTTTGTAAAGATAAGAAAGCGTTTGTAGCCTGTGGTGAAGATGGTGAAGTTAATAACCGAAACATAGTTTTTGAGATATTATTTTGAATTCATAACAAAATAATGGCTTATATCATTTATTTGAATTTCATCCATTGCATCGATAAAATTTTTATAAGTTGCCTGGTCTTGCGGGTAAATGATTACAGTAGTTTCTGAACTGTTTCCTAAAATCGACGCAACTTTTTTTTGTTTCTGCTGAATAACAAAACGAAGGTTTTTAAAAGTGCAATACTTATTAATTACTTTATCAGGATCAGATCCATCAACATATTTAATGGAATCATTTCGTGTAAGCGTAAGCGTAAGTACAGCATTTCATTTAACCAGAATTTTAGCAGCACTATCTTTTGGCAAAATAAGATTTGTCATTGTTGGCTCTGAAAGAGTCGTAGTTAATATAAAAAAAGTTATCAGCAGAAAACCAAGATCAACCATCGGTGTAAGGTCAACCTTGATTAATTGTCCTGATGAATATCTTTTTGATCTGCGGGTGGTTTCTTCAAACTGTGCCATAGTTTTTTTTATTTAAGATGCACGAACCAGGAGATTACATAAGAAGGTAATTGAAATAAAAGTAATCTCAAAAACTATAGCAAAAAAAAGAGATGCTAAAAAGCATCTCTTTATAAATTAAATAAAAACAAATTATTGATCGGGATTTGTTAAAGTTACTGGTTGTAAACGGTAAGCATTCACATATCTTCCGTTTTGCTGAGCCGGCGTCCAGTTGGGTCCTTTTCTTATTGCGTTAGTTGCAATCTCGGCAAGTTTGGTACCCTTCATAGTAGTTGCTTCAACCTGGCTAACCTTGCCGGTCTTGTCCACTATAAACTTTACTATACAAGTACCATAATCAGATTCAGTAAATTCATCGATATCTGCCTGGATTGCCCTAGTTACATATTTTTGCCATGCGCCGGGACCTCCTGGAAACTGAGCATCGATTTCCACTTTAGTAAACACTTTATCAGCATCTTCATCCTTAGCTACCGGAGCGGCTACAACCTGCGTTCCTTTATCTTCCACAGGAGGTGCAACTATACCCAAATCTTTTGTTCCTTCAACCGTCTTAACATCCACTTTAGCTTCTTCAATTTGCTTCACTTCTGGTGGTGGCTTTATCACTTCTTCATCTTTTACCACTTTTGGAGGAGTAAATTGAATGGTGGCTATCGGTGGCGGTGGTGGTAATTTTGGTGGCGGCGGTGGTGGAGGTGGTGGCGGCTCATTAGGAGCTGCTTCCATCACGAGATCTTTTGTTTGAACTACTTTTACATCTTTTGACGAGGAAAGCTTATCGGCTATAACAGAGCCTGCAAAAATCAATAAAAGAATGATAACCGTACTTCCCAGTGCGATCTTAATTCTTTTATTATAAGTTTTCCTGAGTTCGTAAGCGCCATATTCTTTATTCCTTCCTTCAAAAAGGATATCCAAAAGATCTGACTTTAATATTTGATTAGCTTCCATATCTTATTTTTTATTTAGATACCTAAACAGAATTTTTCCATAAAAATTATTGCACTCCGCCTGCCTTTTCTGTTTGTTGAATTAATTTATATTCATCTGGCGTAGGATCAACCATGGCATATCTGCCAATATCATTTATGGTCATCTCATCCAGCACATCAACAGCATTTTTATAGGTGGCGTCTTTATCAGGTTTAATAATAATAAACAGGTCATCTACAGGAGTACTTTTCTTTTTGTCAAGTATAATTTTCCTCAAATCTTTATACCCGGTTGTTTGCATTTTAGTAGGATCGTTACCATAGTAATAGTAGACAACATTACCCTTACCAAGCATAAGAGTGAGTGATCCGGATTCTTTTACTTTATTTTCTAAGTTAGGATCCTTTGTGTCTTTTGGCATAGCCAGGTTCATAGCTGTTGGCTCAGCAAGAGTGGTAGTGAAAATGAAAAAAGTAATTAATAGAAACCCGAGGTCCACCATTGGTGTGAGATCCACGCGTGTAGAAAGCTTCTTCCCCTTTTTAACACCGGGTCCTTTATGACCGCCACCCGATTTTACTTCCATTTCTGCCATAGTAGAAATATTTTATTTTGAATAATTAATTAATCAGTAGTAATTACTTACCCCCATGTTGTGCCTTCAAATTTTCCTCGTATAACACAGTTCCAGGGGGAACATCCTCAGCATTTGTTACAAGATTGTATTTAAATATATCATTCTTCTTAAAAGCATCTATAACTCTGCCAAAAGCGAAGTATTTTGAAGAGTTATCGCCCTTTATAAGAAAATTTAGTTTTTTTCCTTGCCCTGCAGTACTTGCAGCCGATATCCATGCCTCCAATTCATTGTTGGTGCTATCAATCGGAATACCAGGCATTTTTATATTCTTTTTTTGTTCAGAAGGTATTTTAATAAATTGCAATAATTGACTAAAGGGAACACCAATAAAGTCCGTACCCATAAAATCTTTTCTATCCTGAGCAGAAACATTTAAATTTTTCTCTTTCACCAATTCATCCCAGATATCACCTTTAATATCATCAGTAAGGTTTAGAAATACCCGGTCATCTTTATCAATTGACACTAAAAATGCATCTTTTTGAGGAGCGTGTTTATTGGACACAGAACTTGGCGGATTAACCTCCACTGCTTCGGAAGGTTTAAACTGACCAGTTAAAATAAAAAAAGATAATAACAGGAACGCCACATCGCACATTGCTGTCATATCAACATTCGTACTCCCGCGTTTTATTTTAGCTCTTCCCATGAATTGTATTTTATATATTTAATTAGATTCGTTTTCTAAAAATTTCCACAAAACAAAACGAATTATTTATAAAGTGAGGCAAAGCTCTGTGTAAGTGTAAAGCCAGATTCATCAATTCCATAAGTAATGCCATCAATTTTCGTTGTGAAAATGTTATAAGAAATAATAGCAAAAGCAGAGGTTCCGATACCTAGGGCGGTATTATATAACGCTTCAGAAATACCAACTGATAACTCCCTGGTAGCTTCAGAACCACCGGAAGATCCAAGGTTACTAAATGCTCGAATCATACCAATCACAGTTCCAAGCAGCCCAATCAAAGTAGCTACAGAAGCAATAGTGGAAAGGAAAACGAGATTTTTTTCAAGCATCGGTAATTCAAGAGCTGTGGCTTCTTCTATTTCTTTTTGTATAGCAAGTACTTTTTGTTCCGTATCAAGGTCAGTCTCAGTTATCATTGCTTTGTACTTTCTAAGACCTGCTTTCATTACGTTACCTACTGAACCTTTCTGCCTGTCGCATTCAGCGAGAGCAGCATCAACTTTTTTATCAGCAAGATAAAATTGTACTTTTCTTATAAACTCTGCATTAGACCCTTTTCCATTAGCTTTGGCAACAGTTAACCACCTTTCGACCACGAAAGTGAAAACAATTAAAAATAAGCCAATCAATATAGGCACGATGATTCCTCCATCATACATTCGCGAAAAAGAGCTTTTTGGTCCTTTATGATCAGGCCAGAATCCCCCCGAAGGATCAGGCTGTGTGAAATTACTTGGGGAACCAATAACAAAACGCCAGATAATATAGCCCGCGACTATACAAATTATTGGAGCAAGCAGTGAAATAATGTTGCTGGATTTTTTTGCCTGAACCGAAGTGGTGGCTTTAACAGTTGAGCTTGCAGTTGTATTTGATTCTGCCATAACGTTAGGTTTTTTTTGTTAAAAGTTTAAGATGAATTTGATTAAATATTTGATTGTACAATTGTAGCGAAAAAAAAATTGAAAAGTTCCATTCAAGCAAAAAAAATTTTTATAGGAGCGCACAAGTTAATAAAATATTATTTTAATCTGTTGAAATAAATAAAAAAAATTAAAGTTCATTTCATCAAACAACTTAAAAAAGTTACAGGTAAAAAAAACTGAATTAGGAAAAAAATTATTCGTACCTAAGAGCAACAATTGGATCGAGTGAAGCCGCTTTTAATGCAGGATATAAACCCGCGAAAAGACCCACAGCCGAACAAACGACAATTCCCAAAGCAACCCAAAACCAGGGGACGACAAATCCGGTATGAAGTAACATGCCTACAACATTACCAATTAGTACTCCTGATATTATTCCAAAAATAGCCCCTATAAGACTTATGAGTACAGATTCAAAAAGAAATTGTGTACGAATACTTTTTTTTGTTCCTCCTATCGCTTTAATTAATCCTATTTCTCTTGTTCGTTCATTCACTGCCACCAGCATTATATTCATAAGACCTATAGCAGCCCCTATCAAAGTAATAAGCCCAATAAAAGCCGCAGCAGTAGTGATAGTTCCAAGGCTTTTCATAAACACTTCAGCAATACTATCACTTTTATCAATGTAAAAATTATTATCCTCGTCAATCGCAACTTTTCTTATTGGCCTAAAGGTTCCTTTTGCTTCACTTATTGCGGCATCCATATCTTTGATATCACCTACCATAACTCCCAAATTATAAGTTGTTCCATCGGTAGTAAAAAGACGACGTATGTTATTATAAGTGGTGAGTACGACATTATCAGCATTTAAAAAAGCGCTGGAACCTTTATCTTTTAATAATCCAACTACGCGATATTTAATACCTGCAACGGTTATAATTTTATCAATAGCCCTCTGTGTATTATCGCCATACAACTTCTGTGCAACACTATTTCCTATAATACAAATGCTTCGGCCGCTTTGTACATCAATCTTATTAAAATTTCTGCCCTGGGCTAATGTATAACCACTTAGGGCAAGATAATTCTCATCCACTCCCGTCATAGCTATATTAGGATTTGTTTTCACATCCTCATTATTTACTATAACATTTTGAGGACCATTTATTGATATACTTACAATTGCCGGAAAAGGGTATCTTTCTTTAAAAAGCTTTGCTTCCTGGTAAGTTATAATTTTTCCGTTATCAGATTTTTTTTGTTTTAATGCACTAAGGCTTGTCTTCTTTACCTGCCTTCTTCCTCCAAATCTTATTTGCCTATCCTGGTAACGGATACTGAAAGAATTGGCGCCCATAGTTGAAAAATTCTCAGTAAGGCTTTGGTTCATGGAGGAAATAGCAGTAATAATTCCAATCAATGCCATGATACCCAAGGCAATTATAGTAACAGTAATGCCTGTTCGAAGCTTATTACTTTTTACTGTTCGGAAAGCAAGTGAAAGTGAATCTGATAATTGCATAGCCTTTCCCCCAAAAATTTAATTACACGGAGAAAGTGAAGATACAATTTCAACAGAAATTTTACCGTAGGATTTTCTAAATTAATAATACAGCCAGTCTACAACAAGTGAAGGAAGTATTCCCGCTAAAATAATTATAGCAGCGCTTATGATAAGAAGGTATTTAAAATTTCGCGTTACATCCAATTGTGGATAGGCTCCAGCAGGCGGTTCTTTGAAATAAATTGCCTGTATCGCCCTGAAATAATAAACAGCACTGATAGCGGCACAAATAACTGCTAATACCACGAGCCATATTTGATGGCCATCTTTTACAGCAGCCAAAAGCATGTAAAACTTAGACGCAAAGCCGGCAGTAAGCGGAATTCCTGTAAGCGATAAAAGGAATATAGTAGCTGTACAAGCCAAGACCGGCTGATATTTATAAAGGCCATTGAAGCCTTCAATAGTATAATCGCTCATTTTAACCAGTATGGCAAACATACCAATGGTTGCCACACTATAAGACAAAGCATATAAAATCAATCCTTCCTTTGCTGTATTATTTAAAGCAAACAAAGCAAACATCATAAAACCGGCATGTGCAATACTTGAATAGGCCAGCATACGTTTGACGCTTTGCTGAAAAACAGCGGTGAGATTTCCTATGAGCAAAGTAGCAGCAGTAATTACTGCAATAAGCATTTGCCATTGCTGTTGTATAATACCAAATGAAACCTGGAACAACCTTATAAATGCAATAAAGCCTGCAATTTTCACAATGGTGGCCATAAAAGAGGTAAAAACTGTAGGCGCACCATCATACACATCAGCCGCCCAGAAATGAAAGGGCGCCGCAGAAACTTTGAATGACATCGATACCACTAATAAGACCAACCCTGCAGCAATCATCACAGGCATTTTTCCAGTACCGAGTTCTATCATATTAATATAGAAAGAACCCAAAGAGTTTCCCCCGTAAATTAATGCAATACCCATAAGCATTAGCCCCGTAGAAAAAGCGCCCATTAAAAAATATTTCAATGATGCCTCATTGCTCTTTAAATTTCGTTTATCGCTTCCCGTTAGAATGTAAGATGGAATGGACATGATCTCAATTCCCAAAAACAACATCAGCAATGTATTGAATGATGACGAGATGGATACGCCACATAAAATAAAAAATATCAGCGCAAAGTATTCCGATACATTCTCCCCCACCTTTTCAATTTCTCTTCCGTTTAAAAGAAAAAATAAAAATGTGCATATAAAAGAAATTGTATTGAATTGCAAGCCAAAATTATCGAAGTGCAACATCCCTTTTACATCAATATTAAAAATTTGAATACCACGAAACTCTAAAATATTAGCGGCAAGTAAAATGATAATACCTGCAATAGCCCAGTATTTAGGTATGGTGGATTTTTTAAAAAAAACTCCGCCAAACATCATTACAACTCCCCAAAGTGCAGATATTATTATTGCGTTCATAAATTAATCCTGTTTCCTTTATTTATATTTCTTAAAGAATCTTACTTAAATTTCTGTAAAATTTCCGTTACCGAACCTTGTGTTAAATGCAGGAGAGGCCCCGGATAAATTCCTAATATTACTATCGTCAATACAATTATGCTCAAAATAAATTTCTGACTCATTGTTATTGCACCAACATTTTCAGTAAAAGTGTTTGGCACGCCAAAAAAAACTTTTTGCATCATATTAAGCATGTAAGCTGCTGAAATTATTATGCTGAGGCATGCAAATGCAGCCAGGTATTTATTATATTCAAAGAGTCCCGTAAACATCAGAAATTCGCTTGCAAATCCATTTGTGAGGGGAAGCGCAATATTTGCCAAAACAATAATGAGAAAAAATATGGATAATGCCGGCGATTTTATAGCAAGCCCACCCAATTCTGAAATTTTGCGTATGCCAGTTTTCTTTTCAATAATATCAACTACAATCCACAGAGCAATTATATTAATACCATGATTAAACATTTCCAGCATAACGCCTTGCAGGCTTGTATTATTAGCAGAAAAAACTGCAGCGCCCATTAGCCCAATGTGCGCAATAGATGACCAGGCAACGATGCGCTTAAGGTCTGATTGTACAAATGCGATACTGCTTCCATAAAGAATACCAATTACGCAGAATATAATTACAAGCGTTTGATAACTGCCAACAGCATCAGGGAAAATTGGTAACAACCAGCGAAGCATTCCGAATATTCCCATTTTTACCATTATACCACTTAAAACCATCACTGAAGAATTGGAAGATTGCTCATATAAATCGGGCTGCCAGGAGTGAAAAGGGAAGATGGGCATCTTTACAGCAAATGCTAAAAAGAAAAGCCAGAATAAACCATTTTGTTCTCCCCTTGTTAATGTTGCATTGTAAAACGATCTCAAATAGAATGAATGATCTGAAAGTGTAGAGACCGGCGGTGTATGCAGGTAAACATATATTACACCTATCAGCATTAACAACGAGCTAACAAACGTATATACGAAAAATTTAAATGTTACTCTTATTCTGAACTCTCCGCCCCACCTGCTGCATAAAAAATACATTGGAATTAAAGCAAGCTCCCAAAAGAAATAAAACACCAAGGCATCGGTAGCAACAAATACACCGGTAATACCTGCCTGAGTTAATAACATTAAACCATAATAAACATTCGTGTTAGCATATTCACGTTTATGTGTAGCCGCAAAAATAAGCGGGAAGGTAAATGCAGTTAAAAAAGTAAGAAGAAATCCCATGCCGTCGAGTCCAACACTGAAACTAGATCCTATATAAGGCATCCATACATAGCTTACATTGCTGTAATTAAAATATTCAGGATGATGTGCAATATCAGAATAAAATAAACTGGTAACTGATACGCCCAAAGTTAGTAATGAAGATAGTAATGCAACCGTTTTTACAACTTTGCTGTTTTTTATAAAAAATAATATAATGCCTGTGAGCAGGGGAATCCAAAGCAGTAATTCAGGAAATGTATAATAAGTGCCCAGCATTAATTTTATTTTGTAAACAATTGAATAATTAATAACAATAATAATCCTGCAACCATTAATAATATATAGCTTCCTACATAGCCGCTTTGCAGCAATCGTATTTGCCTGCCGGAATAATTTATGCCTTTTCCTACACCATTCACCAGCGCATCAATTCCTGATTTTTCAACAACATTGCTCAAAAACCGTGACAATGCTTTAAATGGTTTTACAATAATGATATCGTAGAATTCATCCACATAAAATTTATTTTGAATAGCCTTTGCGAAAGCGCTTTCTTCTTTTATTGATCCGTCATAATTCTTATACTTGTTCCATGCCCAGATGCAAACAATAATTATAAGAAGAGATGATACAGCAATTAATATAATTTCAGTTTGTGACGATGTTGTATTGGTTACCAAAATTTTATTCGAATCAGCAAATACAGGCGATAAAAAATCTCCAAGTTTATTCCCATTCTTCATAAAAATTTCAGGTATACCAACTAATCCACCTATTGCAGAAAGTATCGACAGGCAAATAAGCGGAAAAGTTATTGCAGATGGACTTTCATGCAGATGATGCATTTGTTCGTCAGTACCGCGAAACTTTCCTGCAAAAGTTAAGGCCAATAACCGGAACATATAAAATGCGGTAAGCAGTGCACCGCCAACACCAATAATGTATAATAAAGGATTAACTGAAAATGCCGCCGCTAAAATTTCATCTTTTGAAAAGAATCCTGAGAACGGAGGTATTCCTGCAATTGCAAGGCATGCAATAAAAAATGTGATGTAAGTAATCTTCATTTTTTTACCAAGTCCACCCATCTTATTAATGTCTTGTTCGCCTCCCATTGCATGTATCACTGAACCTGCGCCAAGAAATAAAAGCGCTTTGAAAAATGCATGCGTCATAACATGAAAAACTGCGGCAGAATAAGCGCCAACTCCCAAGCCAAGGAACATATATCCTAATTGACTAACGGTAGAATAAGCCAATACTTTTTTTATATCATTTTGCTTTAATGCAATTATAGCTGCGAACACGGCCGTGGACAACCCGATAATTGCAACGAACATCATTGTAAATGGCGACATTGAGTAAATAATGTTGCTGCGTGCAATCATGTAAATACCGGCAGTTACCATCGTTGCTGCATGTATCAATGCAGAAACGGGAGTTGGACCAGCCATTGCATCGGGCAACCAGGTGTATAAGGGAATCTGCGCACTCTTTCCCATTGCTCCTACAAAAAGTAATAAGCTTATTCCGGTTAGTACAACTGAACCTTTTGCAGTAATAACAGATAATATACCCGTTTGAGCGTTAAATAGATTTTGGTAAGATGTAGTTCCAAAAGTGTTGATCAACCAAAAGATTCCCAGTATAAAACCAAAATCGCCAATACGATTCATAATGAATGCTTTTTTAGCTGCATTATTATAACTGTTGTTTTTAAACCAGAAACCAATCAACAAATAAGAACATAATCCTACACCTTCCCAACCCATAAACATTATTACATAATTGCCACCCATTACCAAAAGCAGCATTGAGAAAACAAACAGGTTTAAAAAAGAAAAATATCTTGCATAACCAACGTTGTCTTCATCTTTCATGTATGATGTTGAATACACATGAATCAAAAATCCAACCCCGGTAATAATAAGAAGAAATAAAGATGTGAGCTGGTCAATTTGAAATTCAAAAGGAATATGAAGCTTTTCAATATCAATAAAGGAAAAATAATTTATGTATTGAGGAACAAAACCTTCTTTTGAAACATTGACGAATACTAATATGCTAAGGCAAAAAGAAATAAATATTACGCCGCTACCTATAATTCCTGTAATTTTTTTTGGAATAACTTTTCTTCCAAGCCCGTTAATGAGAAAGCCGAGAAAAGGCAATAAAGGAATTAAATAAGCATCATCAAATATATTCATCATAAATACAGCCGGTATAAAATGAAAAGAAAACTAAAATTTATTTATCCTTGATTAGTTCTTAAGTCTGTTTAAAAAATTAATATCAATAGATTTTGTGTTTCGGTACATCATTACAATTATTGCAAGCCCCACACTAACTTCCGCCGCAGCAACAATCATAATGAAGAATACAAATATTTGTGCATTAATTGCTGATGCGACATTGGGTATAGCACCACCAAGATGCATTTTAGAAAATGCAACCAATAACAAATTCACCGAGTTAAGCATAAGTTCAATACACATAAATACAATGATTGAATTACGCCGGGTGAGCGCACCTACAACACCTATGCAAAACAAAGCGATTGATAAAAACAAGTACCATTTAATTTCCATACTTACAACTTTACTTAAACTTCAAACGACATTTATTCGATGAAACCTTATTAAAATAATTTCACCGTAAATTATCCGCGAGCGTTAATTTCTTTTTCTTTTTTACCAATGATTACAGCACCTACCATTGCACTTAAAAATAATACACTACTTATTTCAAACGGAACAACATAATCATTAAATAAAGTTTTGCCAAGATATTTAATGAGACCTACGTTAGTCCCATTTTTCATTTCGATATTACCAGTGGGTGAGTGTGAAAGTGCAGCAACCAATACAATTAACAAACATAAACCTGCTATAAGGCCCGCTATTTTTAAATAAATATTTTTAGGAATTTCAGGATGTTCATTTAAATCAATAAACATAATTACAAAAGTGAAGAGCACCATAATTGCACCGGCATAAACAATGATATTTACAATTGCAAGAAACTGCGCATTCATTAAAACATAATGACCGGAGATCGCGAAAAAAACAATGATAAGCCAAAGAACTCCATACAAAGGATTTTTGGAAGATATAACCCCAATGGCCCCTACAATTGCGAGGACAGATAAAAACCAGAATAATATTTGCGTCGTTCCCATTTACTTGTTTCGGTTTGCTTATTGTCGATAACTCATTGCCTGTTACTTTACTTCTCATTTCCATGTCCTTCCGGATGTAACTTTCTGCTGCCTTTTGCTTTTGCATAGGCTTCGGGATCCTCTTTTGGGTGAGGAATCAACAAATCTTTTTTCCCATAAATAAATCCCTTACGTTGATAATTAGCAGGGGCAAAAGTTTCGCTTAAATAAACAGCATCTTTAGGGCAAGCTTCTTCACACAATCCACAAAAAATGCAGCGCAACATATTGATCTCATATTTGGCCGCATACTTTTCTTCTCGATATAAATGTTCCTCTCCCGGCTGGCGCTCAGCCGCTTCCATTGTTATAGCTTCTGCAGGACACGCAACCGCACACAGGCCGCATGCTGTGCAATTCTCACGGCCTTCTTCGTCCCTGTTTAAAATTTGTAACCCACGAAACACAGGGCTAAAAGGCCTTGTTTGTTCAGGATAATTTATGGTAACTTTTTTTCTAAAGATATGTTTGAAAGTAATAAACATACCCCTGAGAATTTCGGGTAAATACATACTTTCCCAAAGATTCATTTTTTTCCTTGAGACAGGTTTTGCTCTGTTAGTTAATGCTTGCATAACTCCCTCCTTCTTTTCTCCCGGTTGTAAACAAGTTAAATTTATTGTCCGCAAAAGTATATTTTAATTTATAACTGCTCTTCATTTTTAAAATTGATTTTAATACTACTCTTTTAAAAATGCCAATTGTTTTGATGTAATAAAATTATTGCACCGGTTACCAGCATATTAAATAAAGCCAATGGTAATAAAATTTTCCATCCCAAATTCATAAGCTGGTCATAACGGAAACGGGGAATGGTCCAGCGTACCCACATAAATAAAAACAGGAAGCATACAATTTTTATAAAAAACGCTCCTCCCTGCAAAACCGCCATCCAGTTGGTTCCTATTGTATTTATTAATGTATGGTCATTCACAAATGGAATATCATACCCACCAAAAAATAAGGTAACCATTACCGCACTGCTTAAAAACATATTTACATATTCTGCAAATAAATAGAAGCCAAGTTTCATAGATGAATATTCTGAATGATACCCACCTATCAATTCGTTTTCTGCTTCAGATAAATCGAAAGGAGTACGATTGGTTTCAGCAAAAGCGCAAACGAGAAAAATTAAAAAACCTAACGGCTGTTTAAAAATATACCACCAATGATCCATTTGCTGATCTACCATTGTTTTTAAGCTTAAAGTACCACTCAGCATCAGCAATGCAATAAGGCTAATGCCCATTGCAAGCTCGTAGCTTATTATTTGAGAAGCTGCTCTCATTGCACCCAATAAAGAAAATTTATTGTTACTTGCCCATCCGCCTATCATTATTCCATAAACGCCAAGGCTTACTATTCCAAACACATATAAGATACCAATATTTACATCAGCTATTTGTAATGAAATATCGCGATTGAAAAGATGAATTTTATTGCCCCATGGAATTACCGCGCCAATCATAATCGCGGTAAGCATAGCAATGCTGGGACCAAGAATGAAAAGAAATTTTGATGAAAATTTTGGAATAATTTCTTCTTTGAAAAATAGCTTTAACCCATCAGCCAACGGTTGTAATATCCCAAAAGGGCCGGCACGATTGGGTCCGCGCCTATCCTGGATTATTGCAGCAATCTTGCGTTCAGCATAAGTTGAATACATAGCTATAACAAGGGAGGCGCTTACAACAACTATTATAAGAACAAGTTTTTCAGTAAATACAGCCCAATCAATTGCTAGTAAATGCATAAATGAAAATCTAAAACCTGCTCACCGCAGGCGGGTTCAAAATTTAAAAGCCTGTTCAGTTATTAATTTCAATTTAAAAAATTCAATGAGTACCAGGATTTGTTGAATCTGTTCCTTGCGTATTCGCACCGACTCCTTCCTTAATATCTGTTACATTATGTCCTGTTGCAAGAGGCTCTCCATTAAAAGTTTTTCCGGTTGCCGGCCCAAATAATTCATCTAAATGTACATCCTGCTGGTTCACTTTACTTTCTTCATGAATGTCCATTAATAACAACGGACTTCTTCCATTTAATAATTTATCCAATGGATCGTGTGGCATTACTTTTACCTGGTAATGATTGGCCGAAATAACTGAATGTCTGTTGATAGATGTTGGCTTTTCAATAACCCAGTCAGATGTTTGCTTTTTATCAAACCTGCAGTTATTGCATATCCACATTGGCTTCCCGTTTTCATCGTTCTGTACTTCGCCCCATTGATCTTTGCGTGTTGTAACACGATATACTTCGTCGCCCCGATTCCACAAAGTAACTTTGCCACAACATTTATCACAATCACGATGAGCATCCATTGGTTTTAAAAACCAAACCCGGTTTTTAAATCTGAAGGTTCTATCAGTAAGTGCACCAACTGGGCAAACATCTATCATATTACCACTGAAATCGTTTTCAATTGCTTTTGATATATATGTTGAAATATCAGAATGATCGCCCCTGTCTAAAATACCGTGCACACGGTTATCTGTAAGTTGATCTGCAACATAAACACAACGATAACAAAGAATGCATCGTGTCATGTGCAACTGAATGTATGGACCGATATCTTCTCTTACAAAAGCTCTTCTTTTAAATTCGTAACGGGTTTGAACAACGCCATGTTCATAACTAAGATCCTGCAAATGGCATTCTCCGGCCTGGTCGCAAATGGGGCAATCCAGTGGATGATTAATCAATAAAAATTCGACTACTCCTTTTCTTGCATCTAACGTTTTTTCACTGGTAACATTTTTTACTACCATTCCATCCATAACATTTGTTCTGCAGGAAGCAACCAATTTAGGCATGGGCCGTGGATCGGCAGTGGAACCTGCAGCAACTTCTACCAAACAGGTTCTGCACTTACCACCACTGTCCTTTAATTTACTGTAATAGCACATCGCCGGTGGTGCAACTTCCGGGCCTATCATTCGTGCAGCATTTAAAATAGTTGTTCCGGGTGGAACCTCAATAGTTATATTATCTATTGTTATTTTAAAATTTGCAGGCGGTTCTTTTTTTATTTCTTCAGCCATTTTATATTATTTCACAAAAACTCTTAGGAGTTAATTGTGTAAAGTTTATTATTGAATTATCATTAATCAAAATTATTATGCTGTTACGGGCGCTTGTAATTCATCAGCATAATGTGCCAGGCCATAATTTCTTTTTAAACATTCTTCAGGATTTAATACGTGCCATTCAAATTCATCTCTGAAATGCCTTATTGCTGCTGCAACAGGCCATGCTGCTGCATCTCCCAATGGACAAATAGTATTTCCTTCAATTTTCCTTTGAATATCCCAAAGCAAATCAATGTCTTTCATTTCGCCTTTTCCATTTTCAATCTTGGTAAATACTTTTTCCATCCACCCTGTTCCTTCACGGCAAGGTGAACATTGACCACAGCTTTCATGATGATAAAATCTTGCGAGCGTTAATGTATGGCGAACTACACATTGGTCTTCATCTAAAACTATAAAGCCTCCGGAGCCCATCATACTTCCTGTTACAAACCCGCCGTCAGCGAGACTTTCATAATTCATCAATCGTGTTTCGCCTTTGGCAGTCTTTAATAAAAGATTAGCAGGCAATATTGGAACTGATGAACCACCAGGGATACACGCTTTCAATCTTTTTCCATTTGGAATGCCACCGCAATACTCATCACTGAAAATAAATTCTTCCACAGATATTGTCATATCGATTTCGTAAACGCCCGGCTTATTAATATTACCACACGCAGAAATTAATTTTGTACCTGTTGATCTTCCTACTCCAATTTTTGAATATGCTTCTCCACCTTCATTTATGATTGGAACAATTGCAGCTATTGTTTCAACATTATTTACAACTGTGGGGGAGCCCCAGACACCTTTAACTGCCGGAAACGGAGGCTTAATTCTTGGCAATCCTCTTTTTCCTTCAAGGCTTTCAAGAAGTGCTGTTTCTTCGCCGCAGATATAAGCACCTGCTCCGCGGTGCACATATATTTCACAATCAAATCCGCTATCCAAAATATTTTTACCAAGAAATCCATTTTGCCTGGCTTCTTCAATCGCGTTTTCAAGAATATCTGTTATCCAATCGTATTCACCACGGATATAGATATACGAAATTTTGCTTCCTAACGTATAGGAGGAGACGATCATTCCTTCAATTAAAAGATGTGGAATGAACTCCATTAAATATCTATCCTTAAATGTTCCAGGTTCGCTTTCATCAGCGTTGCATACAAGATATCTTGCAACACCTTCAGGCTTCGCCAAAAAACTCCATTTCATTCCGGTCGGAAAACCTGCGCCGCCACGACCTCTCAATCCGCTCTTCTTAACTTCCTCTACAATATCGTTGGGCTGCATTTTAAAAGCTTTCTCTACACTTTTATAACCGCCCTCGCGACGGTAAACTTCGAAGCCTTTTATTCCTTCAATACCAATTTTATCTAATAATAATTTTTTTGACATACTATCACTTATTTCTTCTCGCAATTAAACATCCAGGTTACTCCAAATTTATCCTGGAGCATTCCAAACTTCGCCCCCCAAAATTGATCGGCTAAAGGCATAGTTACCTTTCCGCCTTCTGCCATTTTGTTAAACACTTCGTCCAATTTACTTTCATTATCTACATCAACCGATAATTGGATATTTCCATTTGTTGAAACCGGTTGCCCTTTAAAAACATCAGAAACCATAATCATATTTCCATCAAAAACAAATCTTGCATGCATCACTTTATCTTTATAATCTTCATCACTTGGTATCGGGCTTTCACCATAGGTTCCTAATTGAACAATATCTCCACCTAAGACGTTCTTATAAAAATTCAGAACTTCCCGTGCATTGCCCGCAAAATGCAGATATGGTATAAGTTTCATGAATTTAAAATTTTATTGTTATAACCATTGTTGAATCTATTTCTTTGAAAACAAATTTTTTAAAGACATTAAATCCTGTTTCAATAATCTAGTTATTCGCCGCTGCTTTTGCTATACATTCTTCAATTATACTATCAACTTTTTCTTTTGTAAGATGTTCCCGGTATGTTTTTCCAAACTGCATCATGGGCGCATACCCACAGGCTCCCAAACATTCAACAACTTTTAATGTAAACAATCCATCTGCAGTTGTCTCACCTTTTTTTATCGATAATTTGTCTTCAATATATTTAATTATGTCATCGCTTCCATTAAGCATACAGGGTCCCGTCTGGCAAACTTCAAATACATATTTACCAACAGATTTTGTATTATACATTGAATAAAAAGTTGCTACTTCATATACTTCAATCGGCTTGATATTTAATAACGAAGCCACATAATCCATAGAAGACACATCAAGCCATCCACCACCCTGCTGCTGTGCCAAATGCAATATGGGAAGTATAGCACTCTTTTGTTTGCCTTCAGGATAACGATTAATTATTGCGTTAACTTTATTTAATTGTTCTTCAGAAAAAATCATTGTTTTTTTTATTAAAAATCAAACTGCTTTTTATCTCAATTAAGCATCCATCTCACCTGCAATTAAATTTAAACTACTCATAGTAATAATTGCATCACTTAACATTCCTCCTTTTGTCAATTCGGAATAGGCCTGGTAATAAATAAAACATGGCCGCCTGAAATGCAATCTGTAGGGAGCTCTGCCACCATCACTTATTAAATAAAATCCCAGTTCACCGTTAGCGCCTTCAACCGGGGAATAAATTTCACCAGCCGGCATTTCAATTTCGCCCATCACTATTTTAAAGTGATAAATGAGCGCTTCCATTTTTGTGTAAACATCTTTTTTATCAGGCAGATAATATTCAGGAACATCTGCATGAAAAACTTCCGCATCTTTTCCTTTAAATTCCTGAACTTTTTGATAAGCGTCTTTAATCAATTTTAAACTTTGCCACATTTCCTGGTTTCTTACAAGAAACCTGTCATAACAATCACCTGTAGTGCCTACCGGAACTGTAAAATCAAAATCTTCATAGCTACTGTATGGATTATGAATGCGTACATCGTAATCTACGCCCGCGGCACGTAAATTTGGACCAGTGAATCCATAGTTTAAAGCACGCTCTGCACTTATAGGACCTACATCAATAGTTCGATCCATAAAAATGCGGTTGCGGTTAAAAAGATTTTCAAATTCTTCAAGAACAACCGGCCATTCTTTTATGAACTTTTCCAGTTTTGCAAAGGCTTCATTGGTAAAGTTTCTTTCGAAACCTCCGATGCGACCAATGTTCGTTGTTAACCTGGAGCCACATATTTCTTCATAAATTTCGTATATCAGTTCACGATATTGCATCACATAAAGAAAACCTGTGTAAGCACCAGAATCTACACCAACAATTGAGTTACAAATTAAATGATCAGAAATTCTTGCAAGCTCCATAATAATGATGCGCAAATAGTCTACCCGCTTTGGAGTTTTAACCTTCAACAATCTTTCGCAGCATATATGCCATCCCATATTATTTATAGGAGATGAACAATAATTCAAACGATCAGTAAGTGGTGTGATCTGGTATAGTGGACGATGCTCGGCAATTTTTTCAAATGCCCTGTGAATATATCCAACAGTTTGTTCGGCACTTACCACACGCTCTCCATCGAGCTCAACAACATTTTGGAAAACACCATGAGTTGAAGGATGTGTAGGTCCAAGATTTAAAGTAGTGGTTTTCTTTTCTAAAGAATGTTCCGGAAGTTTTATATGTTGTTTAGTATCTGACATTAATTTATCAATTTTTAATCACGGCCAAACATTTCATCATCTTTATCAACTCTTGTTTGTTCTTCTAACGGATATTCCTTGCGCATTGGAAAATAATCCATTTCATCTGCATTTAAAATCCGCACAAGATTAGGATGTCCAATAAAATTTATGCCGTAAAAATCGTAGGTTTCTCTTTCCATCCAATTGCCGGAAGCATATAATGCAGCTGCACTAAATACATCAGGTTGATTTATATCTGTAAAAACTTTAAACCGGATGCGAATATTATTAACGAGGTTATGTAGATGATAAACCACGGCTATTTCTTTACCTTTTTTTTCAGGATAATGAACCGCACAAAGGTCTGTAAGAAAACGAAATTGCAGCGTAGGGTCATCAAATAAAAACTGGAGTATTTTAAGATTTAAATCTTTATTTGAAGTAAATGTGAGTAAACCATAGGGCTCCTCCCAATCATAAATTTCTTCACCAAATTTTTCAGTTAAATGCTGCCTGATTGTTTCGTTAGTTAATGCCATAATTTAAAATTCATAAAAATATAAAATGCAAAAATGATAAATCCGGTAATAAATTTTCATTTACATTTTACATTTATTGTATGCCATAGCTATTCATTAATTCTTTATATCTCTCCGAATTTCTGCGCCTCAAATTTTCTTTGCCCACCAGGTCCTGCACTTTCATGAAACCATCCAATACTGCCTCGGGTCTTGGAGGACAACCGGGCACATACACATCAACCGGGATAATTTGATCAATACCCTGTAACACCGCATAAGAATCAAATATTCCGCCGCTGCTTGCGCAGGCCCCCATTGCTAAAACCCAACGTGGTTCAGCCATTTGAAGATAAACCTGCTTAACTATTGGCGCCATCTTTTTTGCAATAGTACCCATAACCATCAATAGATCGCATTGACGTGGAGAAAAGCTTACACGTTCAGAACCAAATCTTGCAAGGTCATAATGAGAAGCCATAAGGGCCATAAATTCTATCCCGCAACAACTTGTAGCAAAGGGCAAAGGCCAGATAGAATTTTTACGGGCAAGTCCCACAACATCGCTCAATTTAGTTGCAAAGAATCCTTCCCCGGTAAGACCTTCCGGAGCGGTTGCTAAGGCTATTGGTGCTTCTATTTTCTTATCTGTAATATTGTATTGAACCGGGCGAGCCATTTTTTTAATTTTAAATTTTTAGATCAAATTGCAATATACAAGCAATAAATACAAGGATTGCCTATTGCTGATTGCTACCAATTTTATTCTTCCCAATGCAATGCGCCTTTTTTAATAATATAAATAAAGCCGGATAAAAAGAATGCGACAAACATAACAATTGCTAAAAATCCATGCCATCCCAATTCACGAAAATTAACAGCATATGGGTAGAAAAAAATAACTTCAACATCAAACAAAACAAATAATATAGCTATTAAAAAATATTTAATTGCCATAGGTCGACGTGCATTTCCATGCCCTTCAATACCGCTTTCAAAATTTTCCAGTTTCTCTGATGTTTTTCTTTTTGGGCCAAACAAATGCGTTAACGTCATTATTCCACCAACCAAAATAATTGCGAAAATTAACTGGATGCCTATTGGAAGATAATCTAAAGTACTATTGCCGGATGAAGCTGCCTGCAAAAAGAATATATGTATCAATATTGAAAAATATTATTTGCAAAAATACAACAGCCCATTCAATTTTCCATCACGATTGTAAATGCTCACAGAGATTAAAATGAAAGATTTTAAGATTATTTTAAAAAATCTCGCTATAAAAAAAGCCCCGCTATAAAAACGGGGCCTGATATTAATAATTTTTATTTCATTTCTTAGCCGGCGCGGTATTCTTAGGAGACTTTGCTGGTTGGGAAGGCTGGGTTGGTAAGGCTCGTAATGCCTTATCATTAGTCTGGGCCTGGGTATCGTTAGGATCTAAAGACAGTATTTTACTGTTATAGACAATGGCAGAGTCTTTATTATGTTTCACATTATAGTAATAAGCAACCATATACCGGTAAGCAGTAATTTCATTTGCTTTAACTTTTTCTTTATCCGCAGATGTATCGGCTATTTCAATAACTTTTTCATAAGAAGGTTTTGCCAATCCGTTGGCCCCGGTAGAATCTAACCCTTCCTGGGCATGAGCTTTCATGAACCATCCAAAAATATCTTCAGGATATTTTTGCGTATATAACCCAAATATTGAATCAGACCCTGCATAATCACTTCCCCGGTAATCATTATAACCTGCATAGTACAAATCAACTTTACCATAGTCAGGTTTCAGCTTTAAAATTTTGGCATACCATTTACCGGCCTCTGCATATTTCTGAGATGCGATAAGGCTTTCTGCCGTTGATTTTACATAATCCAATTTATTGGCCGGAACTGTATCTAGTGCTATGGCTTTATCTATATACACTGAAGCAAGAGAATCATTGTGTATTTTATCCAAAGAATCGGTAGCCGGAATTTTTAAAAGAACCTTACCATAGGTTGCATAGTCGTTTGGCCCTATTTTATCCGGATTTATTTTTGTAAAAAACTCGTCAAAATATTTTTTTGCATTGAGCGAATCTCCCATTTTATCATAAGAATATGCCTTTAAACCGTATAAATTTGGAAACACTTTTGTTCCTGCTGATGCAATACATTCATCAGACTTTGTAATTGCTTGCTGGTATAATTTGGAAACATATAAAAGAGAAGCCTCTGCATAGCAGTTCTTAGAATCAGGATCAGCAACTGCAATGTATTTGTTAAGATAATCTCTTGATTTATTTACATCACGTTGATAGTAGTAGTTATATAACCAGTAATATACCGGTGCAAAATTTGGATCTGCGGCAATTGCAGCATTATAATATTTCATATAAATGGGCTCCTGGCCGTAACCCTGTGTTTCGTATATCCTTCCTATCATGAAATCTGCTCTTGCGTTTTTAGGATCAAGCGCCAGGGCATTACTATATGAAGTTGTTGCGTTAGCACCATCAATCATTTTCCGGTAGGCATCTCCTAATAGAATTTGTATCTCCGCATCTTTTTTCTCCCTGTCTGCTGCCTGGTTTAGTTTGGCAATAGCGTATACCGGATCACCACTTTTTGTATCAATATTAGCACGGCCAACTGCAACAAGTATTTCTGGTAATTCTTTTTTCTTTGGGATACTTATCGCTGCTTCAAATTTATTACGGGCATCTTCTTTCTGGCCCTCCATTAAAGCAATTTCTCCCATCCCTACCATCAGTAAAGGTGCATTCGGATTTGCCTGTAAGGTTTTTTGATATAAAGCTTTTGCCGCAGCCGTATCAGGATTTTCGTCATTTTTAATATATGTCTGTCCAAGCCAGTAGGCAGCTTCAATATCGTTGGGATTAGCAGCAACTAATTTGCTAAACACGTTTTGAGCACTGTTGTACCTTTCATAATTTAAAAACTTTTTACCGTCGTCAATACTCTGGGCAAATAAAGTTTTTCCAAAAAAACTTAAAGAACATAATAAGAAAAGCTGTTTCATTTTTCGCATTTTACTTGATTTAGATTAATAACTTATATTTTCAATTTAGAGTTGCAGAACGTATCGTAAAATTCATTTTTGCTGGCCATAAGTAGGATCGCATAAATATCAATTGTCCTTTTTCATAAGTCATGAAATTTGCGAACCCCCCGCCGAGGCCATTGTAATTTTCTTTTAAAATATAATACAAACCGCGTACCATTGGGTAACGTCTCCTTTCAATATTGGCCTGGTAAGGTTTTACATAGGTCTTTTCCGGGCAATTACATTCAATTGCCGCGATTCTTACTTTTTTCAAAAAGCTTAATTGCGATGTATCTTCCTTATTTCCTATCCAGCTTACGCCAACGAAGCCCAATACGTTTTTATGATCGGCAACATAATTTATAACGCCCAGGCTATTTTTTTCAGCAAAAACCTTTTTAGGATCAAAAGGTTTTCCTTTCAAAATAGAATCAATTGCAAAACGAATGGTGCTTGTTTCTTTTAAACCATCAAAAACGGCCACTTGCTTATCTCCTGTTGAGCCATTCAATATACCGCGAATTTTATCCATTGAAAAGAGTGAATCTGGATCGTCATTATTAACAATCACTGCAACTGCATCGTTTGCTAATTTATCATACGCCGGGTAAAAAGTTAAACTGTCTTTGTAAAATTTTTCTTCCTGGTCTGTAAGCCCCCTGGTCACTATAATCATCCTGGTACTGTCTTTTATCAAATCTTTAAAGCAATCAGCCTCGGGCTTATATTCTGCAATAATTTTTGCTTTAGGATATAGCGCTTCAAAAACCTGTATTTGCGAATCGATAACCGGTTCAAAAGATTCGTCTACGCTTATATGTATAATGCCACTATTAGTTGTATCCAGGTCAGTACGTACATTACGGCCGGAGCAACCTGGTAAAAGAATTAACGCAAAAGCTGATATTATCAGCGCCAGGTTTATTCTTTTATTTTTTAATTTATGTATCATCTTTCTCTAAAATAATCTTTTTTAATACCCCTGTAAAATCGCCATGCACCATAAATAATAATTAATCCCGCAAAAATTTTCGCCGGGGTGCTATCCGTAAAATTATTACTAAAATGAAGCTGTTTAGAAAAAATTATAAAAACTCCCACACCGATATATAAAATACCCATGCCAAAGTCCATAACACTTTTCATTAAAATATATCGCTTTGTTCTCTTGTCCTCTGTGTTTTCAAATTCTTCAAGACTCATATTAGAAATTTATATTGGCCGTTGGCAAGATAAAATAAAATGAAGAAATAGTGTTTAAAAAAAGGTGACAACACAGATATTTATCCAAATATTTTTTAAAATTCACTGGTAAACTTTACGGGCACCACATAATAAACTGATACATTTTCGCCATTGCTTCTTCCGGGAATCCACAAAGGCATTTTCTTCAATACCCTTATTACTTCATTATCAAAAACAAATCCGCCCGATTTTAGCACATCAAAACTTTCCAACTTTCCATTATAGTCTACAACAAATCTTATTTTTACTGATACTTCACCCCCTTCTTCCACATCTTCAGGCGCATGAAGGTTTTTCTTTAAAAAATCAAGCAACGCTTTAACTCCACCCGGATATTGGGGCATTATATCAGCAACATCTACAGGTCCTGGCTTATTTATTTTCGTGGCAGGAGCTGCAGGTGCTTCTGCGCCTATCTTTAAATTTTTACCGAACCCTTCACCACCGCCGGGAAAATTAATTGCTGAAACACTTGTTGGATTTATAGACTGTATTGTTTCAAGTGGTGTTGCAGGTAATTTGTTAATATTAATGGAATCTACAATTCTTGGAGGTAGTTCATTGGTATTTATTTTCTTTGGATGAATATTATTTACTACAACTTTATGTGCCGGTTGTGAGGGAGGCTGGTAGTTATCTAGTTTGCGATCTGGGCTTGCCAATATCATGCTTTTCACTTTTGCAATTGACGAAGGTTTTTGTAAGAACAGTAAACAAAGCAATAAGCACAATGCCATCATCAAAAGCAAAGCAATACGCATCCTGCTGGTATACGATTTCCGTAAGGTATACGCACCGTAATCTTTATTACGATTCTCAAAAATAATATCCAATAAATTACTTTGTAAAATTGTATCCTGGTTCATGATTATATTTTTTGCAGAAATGCAATGCATTTCAGAATTAAAAATTTATTAAATCAAAAACCGGCGCCGTTTAAACGTAAGATGCATGATTGATTTTTTTTCATAAACTTTTTGTAAAGAAATTTTTAGCAGTTCATCAAACCATTGTGCATGATAAATCTATAGGTACAATTGAATATCATATTTTTGCGGCTTATAAAATAAATCTTCCGCACAGGCAAAAAATGAAACCATCATTACCACAGGGCACCAGGGACTTCAGCGCAGACATAATTCGAAGGAGACGTTTTATTCTTGATACCATCAAAGATGTTTTCGAGTTATACGGTTTTGAACCGTTAGAAACGCCCGCTCTGGAAAACCTGGAAACTCTTATGGGAAAATATGGAGATGAAGGGGATAAACTTATTTTTAAAATACTTAATAACGGCCTTGATAATCCTTTAAAGAAAGAAGAAATACAAAAAGGTTTTAATAAAATTCTTGAAGGAAAAAATGAAAAAAATATTACGGAAAGAGCTTTACGTTACGATCTTACTATTCCATTTGCCCGGTATGTTTCTATGAATTATGGCAAACTAACGATGCCGTATAAACGCTACCAAATGCAAAGCGTTTGGCGTGCAGACAGGCCGCAAAAGGGAAGATACCGGGAATTTTATCAATGCGATGCAGATGTTGCAGGGACCAATTCTTTAATAAGTGATGCAGAACTGGCGTTAATTTACCAGCAGGTTTTTAGAAGGCTGAAAATTGATGTAGATATTAAAATCAATAGCCGTAAAATATTAGCGGCGCTGGCGGAAGTATGCGGAGGAAGTGATAAGATGAGTGCGATTACGGTAGCAATTGACAAACTCGATAAGATAGGAATTGAAAAAGTAAAAGAAGAGCTGATAGAAAATAATTTATCTGTTCAGCAAATTTCAGTTATTGAATCTTACCTGCAAATTGGCGGGAGCAATGATGAAAAGCTCACTAAAATAACTACGTTATTAAATAATGTTGAAACTGGCCAAAAAGGAATTGAAGAATTAAAAATCATTCTTAATTATATAAACGAAGTTGCCGGTCAATCTTCTACAAGCTCAATAAATATTGACTTTACGTTGGCAAGAGGGCTTAATTACTATACAGGAATTATTTACGAAGTAAAAGCGAAAAACATAGAAATGGGAAGCATTGGCGGAGGCGGAAGATACGATGATCTCACAGGTTTATTTGGTTTACCAAATATACCTGGTGTCGGTATTAGTTTCGGTGTAGACCGCATTTACGATGTAATGACTGAGTTAAATATTTTTCCGGAAGACATTAATAAATCAACAACCGTTTTATTTTTCAACCTGGGTGAAAAAGAATCAACAGTTGCTTTTAAAGAAATGCAGGTTCTCCGGAACAATGGAATAAGTTGTGAGTTGTTTTATGAAAATGCAAAACTGGATAAGCAGTTTAAGTATGCTTCAAAAAAAAATATACCTTTTGCAATAATTATTGGTTCCAATGAAGTGGAACAAAAAACATGCATTGTAAGGGACCTTTTAAAGGCAGAACAACAAACTATCCCCGTCGACAACCTTTCTTCATATTTTAGATAATAAACCGGTTACTTTATTCAAAATTTGTGATTAATAATAAAATGAATTAGTTTTTCTAAATTATTTTAATGGTTATTCATAAATACCGGATTATAAAATTTTAAAACAGCTATTATGAAATCTTTTTTCAAGCTCACACTTCTGTTTGTTGGAGTGGCATTTTTGTTTACATCATGCAGTAAAAAAAATGAAGAGGGCAAAATGATACCCAAAAATGCAATGTTTGTAGTTCAGCTTAATACAAAATCTCTTAAAGAAAAACTTACCTGGAATGATATAAAAAATTCCAACTGGTACAATATGGCTCTGGAACAATCCCAGGACAAGGCCATGTCAAACCCGGAAATAAAAAAGATTTTGGATAACCCGGAAAACAGCGGAATTGATTTAAACAGCAGTCTTGTTTTTTTTGTTGGTAAAAATCCCGGAACCGAAGGAGAAGCTGTTTTGGAGGGAAGCATTAAAAATGCAGATAATTTTGCCCAATTCAATAAAAGCTTTGATTCTTCTGCTACCGTTAGTAAAGATGGGGATTTAAATATTCTTAAGTTGCATGATAAGGCTGTAGTTGCCTGGAATGACAAACACTTTGTTTACGCCTTTGATGCAAGTAACGCAAGTTCAAGGTTTAACCCCATGAACAATAATACAGGCAACCAAACTAATGTGGCCCCATTAGTGGATAAAAGTGTTGGTCTTGCCGCAACCTGCAAAAATCTTTTCTCATTGAAGTCGGATAGTAGCCTTGCAGAAAATGAAAAATTTACAAAACTTCTTAAAGAAAAAGGTGATATACATGCATGGGTAAACAGTGAAGAAATAATGAAGAGCTCCTCCTCGCTTGGGATGCTTGGCATGCTTAAACTGGATGTATTTTTTAAAGATAATATCGGCACTTATTCCGTAAACTTCGATAACGGAAAAATTGATATTAATCACAAAGGATATGCAGGAAAAGAGTTCAGCGATTTTCTTAAAAAATATAGCGGAGGCAGTATTAATACCGACATGATTAAAAACATTCCTTCGCAAAATGTATTAGGTGTTTTAGCAATAAATTATAAGCCGGAAGCAATTAAAGAACTTATCAAGCTTATGGGAATGGATGGATTTTTAAATATGTACTCCAGCCAAATGGGATTTAATCTCGATGACTTTGTAAAAGCCAACAAAGGCGATCTCACACTTGCTGTTAGCGATCTTAGCATAAAAAATGGATCGACTATTAATAATCAAGCGGCTGCAGATTCCACAACGCCCTCATTTACCAAACCCGATTTTAATGTTTTATTTTCTGTTTCAATAGGCGATAAAACCAGCTTTCAAAAGCTTCTTGATGCAGGCAAAAAGATCGGCGGCGAAATGGGAAGAAATGACACTTCAATTGCGTATGGCCAAAACGATAAGGTATTTGCTATAACCAATCACCAACATTTTCTTAACGATTATCTTGCAGGAAATGCAAATAACAAATACGATTTCATAGATAAACTGAGCGGCCACTCTGTTGGATTATATATAGATATACATAAAATACTTTCCGTAATGGCCAACGAAAAAATAAACGATGCTGATAAAAAGTTGCTTATGGATGAAAGCCTCAAGCTATGGAACAATGTTTATGTAACTACAGGCGACTTCAAGGATAATGCATTAACAGGGCACACTGAAATTAATTTTATTGACCAAAGCACCAACAGCCTGAAACAATTGAATCATTACTTCGATGCAATCGCAAAGGTTGAAAAAGAAAAAAAGGATAAAGAAAAATCTGAAATGAAGATGACAGATTCTTTGATTATCCCGCCCCCAATCGACACAGTAGGTCATAAATAATTTATCGAATTTTATTTTATAATAGAAGCTGAAATATTATGCAGATAAACCTGCAGGAAATTGTACCTGATTATATAGACAAAAAAAATATTAGCGGATCGCAGGTATGGGGTAAAAACATAATAATTAAAAAAGGTGAACACCTACATATTGTTGCGCCTTCAGGAACCGGCAAAACGTCTTTAATACATTTTATATATGGCTTAAGAAAAGATTATACCGGCAACATTTCTTACGATGCAACAGATATTAAAAAGCTTTCTACGGAAAGCTTTTCTTCATTCCGGCAAAATAAAATAAGCATCATTTTCCAGGATTTAAGATTATTTGAAGATCAAACCACAAGAGAAAATATAGAGATAAAAAGAAGGTTGCATCCATTTCATCCACCTGAAATGATTGATGAAATGGCCGGGAGGCTTGGCATTGAAACAAAATTAAGCCAACAGGTAAAAACATGCAGCTATGGCGAGAAGCAGCGTATAGCTATTATCCGTTCTTTAATGCAACCCTTTGAATTTTTATTATTAGATGAACCATATAGTCACCTGGATGAAGTGAACAGGAAAAAAGCAATGGATCTTATTTATGAAGAATGCGGGAAACGAAATGCAGCAATGATTTTCGCTGACTTAAAAGAACTTGATTTTTTAAAAGGAGAAAAAGTGTTGACTTTGTAATGATTGAATTGTTTTAGTGCTGCATTGATAAATTGATAAAAGAGTAAATGCGTTAAACATCGTACATTGAAATGGAGTTATCATATAAAAATATCGAGCCTTTAATTATCTCAGGAAAAAATATTTTTTCAAAATGGCTGGGCTATTTTGGATTAGGAATTGGTGTGTTGCTATTATTGTTTTCAATGCAAATGTTTATAAACATTCAGCAATTGCTTAAAGAAAAAAGCCCCCGCAAAAGTGGTTATGATTTTATTTCAATTTCTAAAAACATCACCAATGAAAACATGGGAAAGGATAATAGTTTTACAAATGAAGATTTAAATAAACTTAAAACATATCCCGCTATTGAAGGATTATCTCCTTTAATCTCCAATCAGTTCCGGGTAAGGGCTACTGCTGGTGATGTTATTCCATTTAGCACCGATCTTTTTTTAGAAAGTATCGATAAAGATTTTATTGATACAGTTCCTCCATCTTTTACCTGGCAACCAGGTCAGTCGGTTGTGCCCATTATTTTCTCTTCCGATTTTTTAGAGATGTATAATGTCTTTGCCCCCGCACAGGGATTACCGCAGTTGTCTGCAAAAACTATTTCATCAATAAATATTATTTTAGAATGCTCCGGACCAAACGGAACCCTAAATTTTAAAGGAAATATCGTTGCATTGAGCGATCGGATTAATTCATTACTTGTTCCAAAAACCTTTATGAACTGGAGCAACCTTCATCTCAGCGGGGACACGGCTACACGGGTTTCAAGGGTTTATATAAAAACAAAAGATGCCAATGATCCACAGCTTATTTCATTTTTAGACCAACAAAATTATCACCTTAACAAAGACAAAGTAAAATTCAGCCGGGTAAAAAGTATTCTGCAAAATATTGTCAGTGCATTGGGGATTTTTGGCATTTTGGTAATTGTAATGGCGCTCGTACTTTTTTCTTTCTACCTGCAATTGATGATTGCAAAAAGCAAAGATAATCTTCGTTTATTGCTAACGTTAGGTTACTCGCCCCGATGGCTTACGAACAGCGTTGCTAAAACGTGGCTGCCTGTCTATTTATTTATAATTATTGGCGCTTTAATAATTACGCAACTACTTCACTTATTATTCCTTCAGTTTTCATTTGTAGATAAGGAAGATCTTTCCTTCTTGTTGCATTGGAGTGTCTGGCTCATCGCAATTCTATTATTGGCATTAACCGTATTTATTAATTCCGGTTTGGTAAAGAAGGAATTAAATAATATTATATAAAAAATTATTGCACATTTTCAAAAATCATTGCAGCGCCCTGCCCTACTCCCACGCACATAGTTGCAAGTCCGTAATGCGCTCCTCTCCTTTTCATTTCATATAATAACGTGGTGGAAATTCGGGCACCGCTGCATCCCAGCGGATGGCCGATAGCAATAGATCCGCCGTTTACATTTACCTTTTCGAGATCAAGCCCCAATTCATGAATGCATGCAATAGATTGCGATGCAAAAGCCTCATTCAATTCTATTAAATCAATATCACTAACGGAAAGGCCAGAACGCTGTAATGCTTTTTGGGTCGCCGGTACGGGGCCAATACCCATAATAGCAGGATCCACACCCGCAACAGCCATGCTTTTTATTTTTGCAATTGGCTTAAGGTTGTATTTCTTTACCATGCTTTCGTTGGCAAGCATTAGCATTGCTGCGCCATCATTTATCCCAGACGAATTTCCTGCGGTTACCGTTCCATCTTTCATAAACGCAGGTCTAAGCTGCAACAATTTTTCCAAGGAAGTTTTCCTTGGATGTTCATCTTTATCAAAAATGATTTGCTCAGTTTTATTTGGGGTTATTTCAACCGGAACAATTTCATCTTTCCATTTACCGGCGGCCAGCGCATCAAAATATTTTGACTGGCTTCGTAAAGCAAATTCATCCTGGGCATGCCTTGATATTTTCCATTGTCCTGCGACATTTTCTGCTGTTTCACCCATGGAATAAGGATAATATTTATCGGTGAGTTTTTTATTAGGAAAACGCCAGCCAATTGTTGAATCATAGATTTCCGACCGCCTGCTAAAAGCGCCATCAGCCTTATTCATCACAAAGGGAGCTCTCGTCATACTTTCAACACCACCTGCCAAAAAAATATTTCCATCTCCGCACATTATCGCACGTGATGCATCCATAATTGCTTGCAAACCGCTAGCACATAATCTGTTTACTGTATTTCCCGCGATAGAAACCGGCAAACCTGCTAGCAGGGCCGACATTCGTGCGACATTACGATTATCTTCTCCGGCCTGGTTAGCATCTCCTGCAATTACATCTTCAATGTCATTTACGTCTATTTTTCCATTTCTTTTTATCAATGCTTCTATTACATCAGCCAGTAAATCATCAGGGCGAATAGTGCTCAAAGCGCCGCCATACCTGCCTATAGCAGTGCGTAAGGCATCAATAACATACACAGTTTGCATTTCCTTTTTTTTAATAATTATGCAAGATAACGGTTAGCTCAAAACTTTACCAATTAACCAAATTAACTTTTTAACCAATTAACAATTTAACCATCATTACAATATTTATCTTTGCAAAATGAATGAAAAGAAAAATATCAGAACACTTTCTTTGGAAGAACTTACCGCATACTTTGCCACTATCAATGAAAAAAAATTCAGGGCGAAACAAGTGTGGGAATGGCTTTGGCAAAAACATGCCACAAATTTTGAAGACATGACCAACCTGGGCAAAGAGCTTAGGCAAAATTTATCGGATAATTTTTCTTTACCTGCAATTCATACGGATGCTTCACAATACAGCAGCGATGGAACTGTAAAAACAAGATTTAAAACTTATGACGGTCATTTGGTTGAAGGCGTATTAATACCGGTAGATAACAGGCAAACGGCCTGTGTTTCTTCACAGGTAGGATGCAGCCTGAGTTGCAAATTTTGTGCAACAGGTTATATGGATAGAAAGCGTAATCTTCATTTTGATGAAATATATGATGAGGTTGTTTTGCTGAACGAAATGGCTGAAAAAACTTATGGCAAAAAATTAAGCAACATTGTTTTTATGGGAATGGGTGAACCATTGCTTAATTATAAAAATGTATTAAAAGCTATTGAAAGAATTACTGCGAATGATGGGCTTGGTATGAGTTCAAGAAGAATAACAGTTTCAACAGCAGGTGTTGCTAAAATGATAAAGCAATTGGGCGATGATGGCGTAAAGTTTAATCTTGCACTGTCTCTTCATGCAGCTAATGATAAAAAAAGGAATGAAATAATGCCCATCAATGAAACCAATAATATAAAAGCATTGATTGAGGCGCTCAATTATTTTTACGATAAAACCAAAAATGACATCACTTTCGAATACATTTTATTTAAGGGCGAAAATGATTCAATCCAGGATGCCGATGACCTTATAAAAATTTATAAACAGGTGCCCGTACACCTTGTAAATATTATTGAATACAATCCTATCGATAATGCAACTTTTGTAAAGCCTGACAAAGATGCTACGCAAAAATTTATGGATTACCTCGCCGCCCATCGTGTAAATGTAAGGCTCAGGATCAGCCGTGGAAAAGATATTGATGCTGCCTGCGGTCAGCTTGCCAATAAAAACCTGGAGCCTTCGGCAGTAAACTAAACTATTTTCTTTAACAATTTATTATTGAATGCTATTAAACCCGGCTGATACAACTATGTCTATTATTAACAAAATAATATACACATGAAAAAATATCTAATTGCATTAACAGCGTTCAGTTTAATAGCAATTACTTCCAATGCGCAAATAAAACGTAATGCAACAGATTCTTTAGGCAAGCCATCCGCAATGGGCATGCATCATCACAAAAGAGGAAATGAAATGAATAAACCTCATCACCATCACATGATGATGAATCAACTTAACCTTACTGATGCTCAAAAACAACAGGTGAAATCAATCAATGATGATTATAGAAACCAGGTGAAGGATCTTGAAAAAAATAGCAACATAACCCTTAAAGATTACCGTTCAAAAAAAGCAAGTCTTGAACAGGAAAGAAAGTCAAAATTCGAGGCACTTCTCACAACGGAGCAAAAAAATAAAATGGCTCAGGCAAAAAAAGAAAGAAGTGAAAAGATGAAAATGATGGCGGAGAAAAGAATGGAAAAGATGAAAACTGATTTGAGCCTAACCGATGACCAGGTTGCAAAAATCAAGAAGCAACAGCAAAGTTCCATGGAACAAATGAAAGCAATCAAGGAAAATTCATCATTAACGGAAGAGCAAAAGAAAGAGCAATTAATGGACCTGCATAAGAACATGCGTGAAAGCATGAAAAATATTCTTACTGCTGATCAGCTAAAGAAAAGAGAAGAGTTTAGAAATAACAGAATGAAGGAATGGAAAAATAAAAGAGCCAATAAAGACTCATAAATAATTTCCCTTTGAAAATGGCAGGTGAATCAAAAATTTGGTTCACCTGTTTTATTTTATCTTTGCACTTCACTACTGTTGAAAAAACAGCAAATCACTTCTACATGAGCCAGCAACCTTTTAAAAAATTTATCAACCCAAAAAATAATGCAGCAATAAAGGAAAAGCATAAGCAGGATAAAAAAAATGCTAAGAAAGAACGGGCTGCTGCAATTGAAAAACATTTTGAGGAAAAAAGATCAATTCGCCAACGGGCATTTTCTTCAAATAATCCTGTTGTTGCCGATAAACCTGGAAGAAAACAAAAATATCCTCAGCCCAAAAAAGAGCAGGCAACGGTAAGTTCTTCAAATACAAAGAAAATTACAGATACATCTGAAATGCCGCTGAATAAATATTTGGCACACTGTGGCGTTACTTCCCGCAGGGATGCCGTGAGTTTGATTATTGATGGAAAAGTTACGGTCAACAAAAAAATTATTACTCAACCTGCATTTAAAGTAAGTGAAAAAGATGAAGTAATATTTAATGGAAAGAAATTATTTGTAACTAAAAATCTTATTTACATTTTACTTAATAAACCTAAAGATTATATAACTACTACTGATGATCCGCAGAACAGGAAAACAGTTTTGCAACTCACTAAAAATGCTACTGATCAGAGAATATATCCTGTTGGCAGATTAGATAGAAATACTTCAGGCGTTTTATTACTCACCAATGACGGTCAACTTACCCAGGAATTGACTCATCCGAGTTTCAACGTAAAAAAAGTATATGAAGCAAAACTGGATAAGCCATTAACCAAAAATGATTTTGAGAAAATATTAAATGGAATAAAATTAGAAGACGGCGAAATTTTCGCGGACGCTTTGGCTTATGCTGATTCAAAAGATAAAAGTATAATAGGAATAGAATTACATAGTGGCCGCAATCGTATTGTGCGTCGCATTTTTGAGCATTTGGGTTATGATGTAAAAGGCCTCGACAGAGTTATGTATGCTAATCTTACCAAAAAAAATGTAGAGCGTGGAAAGTGGCGTTATTTAAGTGAAAAAGAAGTTCGCTTATTGAAATACATGAATAAACAAAAATCAATACGAACTGCGAATAAAGAAAACAAAAAAATTGATACATCAGAATTCAATTAATCCAATGGAGCTAAGAGGCGTTTCGATAATTTTTGAAAATGAAGATTTTATCGCTGTAAACAAATCTGCAGGAATGCTCACGATACCTGACAGGCACGATGAGACGCAGTTATCATTATACAAAATTTTATCACAGCAGTATGGTAAAATTTTTATTGTGCATAGGCTGGACAGGGACACAAGCGGGCTTGTATTGTTTGCTAAAAACGAAGTCACTCATAAATATCTTTCCCAATTATTTGAAAAAAGAAATATTGAAAAAATTTACTTAGGAATAGTAAAAGGAAGCCTTCCTGATAAAACAGGAACAATTAACGAACCTATTGCAGAGCATCCGGTACATAAAGGAGTAATGGCAATACATAAAAAAGGAAAGCCTTCCTTAACTGAATACAAAGTATTGGAAGATTATGGAATTTATTCAGCAGTTCAATTTAATATTCAAAGCGGGAGAACGCACCAGATAAGGGTTCATATGAAATATGCAGGACATCCTATTGCCTGTGACGCTGTATATGGAGATGGAAAGCCAATATTGCTTTCATCATTTAAAAAGAAATATAAACTGAGCAAAGGCGAAGAAGAAGAAAGGCCAATCTTAAACAGACTAGCCTTACATTCTTATCGGTTAAACTTTAAAGATGCGAATAATAATCTGCATACGTTAGAGGCGCCTGTTCCAAAAGATATAAAAGCATTATTGCAGCAATTAAAAAAGAACAGGAGCCCAGCCGTGTTAAAATAAACAAATCAATTAGGGCTGTGGCGTATAACGTAAATAAGGCTTTACAACTCTTACACCTTTAGGAAATTTTTTAATTGCATCTTCAGTACTAATAGACGGCGATACAATCAAATCCTCTCCCGGAACCCAGTCAGCAGGCGTAGTGAGACCCTGGTCGGCAGTGAGTTGTAAAGAATCAATCACTCTTAATACCTCATTAAAATTTCTTCCTGTAGAAGCTGGATAAACAATCATAAGCTTGATTTTTTTATCAGGCCCGATTATAAATAAAGAGCGAACCGTAGCGGTAGCAGAGGCATTAGGATGCATCATACCATAAAGATTGGCCACCGTTTTATCTTCATCAGCGATTATAGGAAAATCCACGGTGACATTCTGGGTTTCATTAATATCATTTTTCCAGCTATTATGTTTGTCCAACGGATCAACACTTACTGCAAGCACTTTTACATTACGTTTTTCAAATTCTTTTTTTAGCGCAGCAGTTCTGCCTAATTCTGTTGTGCATACAGGTGTAAAATCGGCTGGATGGGAAAATAGAACTCCCCAACTGTTACCAAGAAACTCATAAAAATTAATTTTACCTTCAGTTGTTTCTGCGGTAAAATCGGGCGCTGTATCGCCTAATTGTAAACTCATAATTGTAAGATTTTATTTAAAAGATTTTGCGAAGGTATTAATATCCTACCAATTTAGTAGGGGATATTTTATAAATTTGCGTAACAAAAGAATAAACTTCTTATTATTTTAGCTTACATTAAAAAAATAATGCTTTCAAAAAAAACCAGGTATGCTTTCAGGGCGCTATCTTATCTCGGCGAAAATTACGGGAAGGGTCCTATTTTGATTTCCGATATTTCAAAGGCAAAAAAAATTCCACTAAAATTTCTTGAGAATATTTTAAATGAATTAAAAAAAGCAGATCTTCTTGAAAGTAAGAAAGGCAAGGGCGGCGGCTATTCTTTAAAAGTTTCACCAAAAAAAATAAATCTTGCAACAGTCATACGGGTTATTAACGGGCCTATTGCATTATTACCGTGTGTAAGTTTAAATTTTTATGAAAGATGTGAAGATTGTGATGAGACATACTGTGGGATTCGCAAGGTTATGACTATTACACGGGATGCAACTTTAAAAATTTTAGAAAAGAAAACCCTACACGATATTATTTTTGCCTCGATCTGATTTTCCTGAAGCCCTGTTTACACTATTACTGCCAAACCTGTTTTTTACATCATCAATAGCTTTATATAAAATATTTTTCCTTTCAATATTTTCAAACAGATTTGCCTGAACAGCATCGTTAGTTAAATCACTTAATCTCACACCTAACAACCTTACCGGTTGCCCTTTTTTGTATAATTTATGAAAGAGATTTTTGGCGATGGGAATTATTTCATCATCAGCATTTGTGTAAGCAATACTAGTTTGACGTGAAGTAGTTTCAAAATCCGGGTAGCGAAGTTTCACAGTAACACATCCTGCAACTTTTTCATCCTTTCTTAATTCAAATGCAATTTTTTCTGACATCCGGACAATTTCACTCATGAGTTTATTTACATCGGTGATATTTTCTTCGAACGTATTTTCAGTTGAAATTGATTTTGATTCATGATAAGGAGAAATGGTCGAATGATGAGTTCCCTGCACTCTGTTCCACAAATCAACTCCCCATTTTCCTAAGATTTTCTCCAACTTCTCAGGCGTAGAATTATGAATATCACGGATATATTTAAAACTATTATTTTGCAATACCTGGTTAGTTTGTTCTCCAACGCCTGGGATTTTGTTAAGTTCCAGCGCTGATAAGAATTCTTTTTCTTTCCCTAACGGTACTTGCAAAAATCCATTTGGCTTTGCCTCATTGGTTGCCATCTTTGCAATCATTTTATTTCTTGCAATTCCAAAAGAAATAGGGAGACCCGTTTCATTTGTTATCAATTCTCTAAGATCAATCGTCCATTGCAAAGGATTAAAAAACTTATCCATGCCCGTTAGATCGATATAAAATTCATCGATAGAAGCTTTTTCAAAAAGGGGCGCTTTAGATGCAATAATCTGTGTTACCCATTTTGAATACCTGCTATATTCACTATAAGTTCCCTTTACAACTATAGCCTGCGGACAAAGGCGCATTGCAGTTGCCATTGGCATTGCGGAATGAACACCAAATTTTCTCGCTTCATAACTGCATGTGGTAACAATGCCGCGTTCTTTACTTCCTCCTACTATAACAGCTTTCCCCTTTAATGAAGGATCTCTTATAAATTCCACCGAAACAAAAAACGAGTCGAGATCGAAATGGGCAATAAGATTGGAGGAAGAAACTTGCATAAGATAATAGCAAATTTACATTTTCATTTATCAGGCATCTCTATAAATATCCAGCAATCCCTCTGGCAAATTCAAATATAATTTCCTGTTTTTTTTATCAATTTTCTCTAGTGAATCTTCGTGTAAAGGAATGAGTGCCTCTTTTCCATTCAGCATTATTTTGCATAAAACCTGGTGAGGTTGTTCTATTACTTCAACTACTTCACCCAATTCACTATCTTCATTAACAACCATAAAACCAAGTAGGGAAATGGGTGCAGCACTTGCTGAAAATTTTTTAAAATCACTTTCAATTAACCAGACTTCTCTTTTAATTAATTTTCTTGCATCTTCCTTTGAACTAATCCCTTCCAACTTAATATAGATTTCTTTATCATTTTTAATCTTGGCCGCTGCAATAAAATAAGGAAGAAAGGAATCATTAGTTTCCTCAATGAATATATGTTCGAGCCCTTTCAAAGACGTTTTTTTTCCAAGGCTGTGTTCAAGAATTAATTGCCCCTCTAATCCGAAAGTGGCTGCCAGCCTGCCTATTTTGAAATAATTGTTCATAAATAATCGCAAAGGTATTTTAGAAAAAATAATAAACTAAAAATGAAGATGGGATATCTTCCAAAGAGGAAAAAGTTGATCTCTTTATAAAGCATTTTTAAAATAAAGACATAAAAAAAGTGAACACCTCAAGGGTTCACTTAAATAATCAATTATTACAAGAATTTTATACGCCCATGTATTCTTTAAGAAGATTACACCTGGATGCAGAACGAAGTTTGGTAAGCGCTTTATCTTTAATCTGCCTTACTCTTTCCCGTGTAAGGCAAAATCTCATGCCGATATCTTCAAGGCTTAAAGGTTGCTCCATCCCGATACCATAAAATAAACAAATCACTTCTTTTTGTCTTTCAGTTAATATACTTAGCGACCGTGCAATTTCTTTTTTAAGAGAATCGTTAAACATAATCTGCTTATCTGCACTATCTGCATTTCCATTAACCAAAACATCTATTAAAGTACTTTCTTCGCCATCACTTAATGGAGAATCCATGCTCACGTGCCTGGCAGCAACATTTAAAGTAGCTGCAACTTCTTCGGTTTCTATATCAAGAAAAAAAGCCAGTTCTTCCACTGTTGGAGTACGTTCGAATTCCTGCTCCAAATGTGTGTATGCCCTGCTGATTCTGTTAGTCAATCCCACCTTGTTTAGAGGAAGTCTCACAATCCTGGATTGCTCGGCTAATGCCTGCATAATACTTTGGCGTATCCACCATACACCATAAGAAATAAATTTAAAGCCTCTTGTTTCATCAAAACGCTGGGCAGCCTTTATGAGGCCAAGGTTACCTTCATTAATTAAATCGGGTAAGGTAAGCCCCTGGTTTTGATATTGCTTTGCAACTGATACCACAAAACGAAGATTGGCTTTTGTAAGTTTATCCAATGCTTGCTGATCACCCTGCTTTATCCTGAGAGCAAGCTTTACCTCTTCCTCAGGAGTAATAAGATCCACCTTACCAATCTCTTGAAGGTATTTTTCTAAACTTTCGCTCTCGCGATTGGTTATGGATTTTGAAATTTTAAGTTGACGCATACTCATAAGACTTATTTTAAAATTAAAATCAGTTTGGTGTGGTAGTTCAATAAATCTAGAGAGTAACGTAATTTAGATAGTTTTAAGTATGTGACCAAAAAAAATGTTAATTTTTGATAAATTATTAATTCTGGAATATTCAGTCTTATTCCACGCTTCAAAAAGAAATAATAAAAAAAAAGTATAAATTAGGTTAGTTAGTTAATTTATTTTCTATTATTGCACATATACTGTACAGTTTTAATTTAAAAAATGAGTAAGAAAGTAAGATACACGCTGGAATACCCAGTCAGATGCTCACCTGCTATATTATACGAATTTTTATCTACCTCAACCGGCTTGCAGGAATGGTTTGCTGATAAGGTTGAAGATAAAGACGGACGTTTTAGTTTTGCCTGGAATGGTTCCACCGAAGAAGCAGAAGTTGTAGAAAGCGAAGAAAATAAATCAATACGTTTTCATTGGTTATCTTCTCCCAAAGATGAGTACTTTGAGTTTAGTATTGATAAATCCGAAGTAACCAACCAAACGATTTTGGTAATTAATGATTTTGCAGATAAAAAAGAAATCAAAGACCAAAGCCAGCTTTGGGAAACGCAGGTTAAAGATCTTTTTCACCGGCTGGGAAACTAATTTTCAAAAATTCTATTATCTCTGTAAAGGATTTCTCCAGGAATTCAGGAGCAGTATCCCATTTATTAATCTCCAGTCGTTTAGCGATTTTAAAAAAATTTCTGTTTGAAATCTCTCTAAATTTATTTTGATCAAAGTCGGAAACTTTGACATAATTGGAAGGCTCAAAATTATGCTGCCATTCATCTTCACACACACAGATGTAAAAGTTATTTTCTTGCAGAAATAAAAAAAGTTTTGAGAGATCCTTTTGTAATTGAAATTTTTTGCCGGAAAGATGCAGTGAAATACTAAAAAAATTTCCCCACCAAAACATTGTTCGGATGGCAAATATGTTTTCTTTGGTGAATAAGGCGGGATAATCCATTATAACATAAGGCAGCTCTTTGTAATTTTCTCCCTTAGAAATTTTACCTCCGGAATTTTTATATCGATCAATAATTAAAGATGTTTCCTGCCCTGCAATTTGTTTATAAATCTTATGCATTTCTCCAAAAAGCTTGCACACTTTATTTATAATAGAGCGCTTCGTTAAAATCCACTCTTTGTTTTGTGCGAGTTCAATTTCAAGTTTTGAAAGATGTATTTTTGTTTGAGGGTTCATGAATGAAATTTACATTAAAAGGGAATAACATATTACCCCACTGGGTTAAACTGCATGTTTAAAAAACTCGACAAATTAATTCTTAAAGCTTTCATGTGGCCGTTTGTAGCTACATTCTTTATAACATTATTTGTATTTATGATGCAAATATTGTGGAAATACATTGACGACCTTGTAGGCAAAGGTCTTGATTTTATAACCCTCACTAAATTTCTCATTTATGCAAGTGCTACATTAGTTACGCTTGCTATGCCAATTGCTATTTTACTTTCCTCAATTATGACCTTTGGAAAATTGGGAGAAAATTTTGAATTGGTTGCTATTAAATCATCGGGTATATCGTTGTTGCGATTTATGAGGCCTTTATTTTTTGTATCTATTCTTCTCACCGGAGTTGCTTTTTTATTTGCCAATTATATTGCACCAGTTGCCAATTTAAAATTTGCCGTTATTTATAATGACATCTACAGAAAGAGCCCTGCTTTCGATTTAAAGGATGGTGTTTTTTATAATGGATTTCGCGGATTTTCCATTAAGGTTGGTAAAAAAGAAAAAGATAAAAGCACTTTGCATAATGTATTAATTTATGAACAATCAAACGGCATCCAGGATAATACTATTATTTCTGAAAGCGGTAAAATGACAGTAAGCGCCGATAAAAAATTCCTGGAATTTCATTTACAAAATGGACAGCGTTATTCAGAAAAAGGAGAATACAATTCTGCAAACAACGAATATGTGCAAATGGGTTTTAAAGAATATAATAAACTTTTCGACCTTACTCAATTGAATATTCAAAAAACTTCCGATAGTCTTTTCATGAATAATATGCGCATGAAAACACTACGCTTACTTGACAAAGATATTGATTCATTAAAAAAAATACCGGACTCGCTGATACGGCAAAACCGCAGCGATTTAAAAGCATACATTCAGTACACAAAATATAGAGATAGCACAAGGACCAAAAAGCAAACAGAAGTTGCAGATAAAATAATTATCAATAAAAAAGTAAAGTCTTTTGATGATCTCATACCAGATAGCTTGAAAACAATTGTGAGAGACCAGGCAATGGGTACGGTTTCAAGTATCCGCAGCCTGCTTGAAGTTACGGGAAGTGTTTACGACAACCAAGTTGATGATATAATTCAACATAAAATTGAATGGCATAAAAAATTATCGCTTTCTATTGCATGTATGGTACTATTTTTTATTGGCGCCCCTTTGGGCTCTATAATCAGGAAAGGCGGGCTGGGTTTACCTTTAGTTGTGGCCTTAATATTTTTTATGATATTTTACCTGCTTAATATTTTCGGCGAAAAATTTACCAAAGATCACCTGCTCGTTCCTACTATAGGGATGTGGCTGCCGGTAATTATACTTACACCTGTAGGATTTTTCTTAACTTATAAAGCCATGCACGACTCACAATTATTTAATAAAGAATTTTATTACAGGCTTATTAAAAATATAAAATCCCGTAAAAGAAAATTTTCTGAATTAAAAAAGTAAGAAAAAACAGCAGGAAATGTGCATCATAAAATTGACTCAGCCTTTGCAAAGAAGCACCACAAATTGAAATTGATGCAACTAAGCAAAGGCTGATGAATTGAAAAGCAATCTGGTGCAAATGTATATATTAAGAATTATGTTTTCCAAAAAAAAGTTTAACTATTTTAAGTCTGCCTGTTAATTTTCTATCGAACCTTTTTATTTGGAAATAACTTGCATTTAAATTGTAATCTTCAAAAGTTATATATTCGTTTATAGGCACAATAATATTTTAAATAAAACACATGGAAACCTGGAAAGATTATCAGAAAAAAAATAAAGAACGATTTTTAAGTGAGATGATTGAATTGTTACGTATACCATCAATAAGTGCGAAAAGCGAACATAAAAAAGATATGCTTACCTGTGCTGAAGCCGTTAAACAAAGCTTACTCGCTTCGGGAGCTGATAAAGCGGAAATAATGTCGACCGCAGGACACCCTGTTGTGTATGGAGAAAAAATAATTGATGCAAATAAACCAACTGTGCTTGTATATGGTCACTATGATGTACAGCCAGCAGAACCGCTCGAATTATGGCACAGCGGGCCGTTTGAGCCGGTTATAAAAGATGGAAAAGTGTATGCCCGCGGTTCTGCTGATGATAAGGGGCAATTTTTTATGCATGTAAAAGCATTGGAAACTATGGTAAAGACAAATACCATGACTACCAATATTAAATTCTTGATAGAAGGAGAAGAAGAAGTTGGTTCACCTAATCTGAGAAAATTTGTCGAAGAAAATAAAGACCTTTTAAAGGCCGACGTTATATTAATAAGCGACAGTTCTATGTTAAGTATGGAAAATCCATCGCTGGACATTGGCGTTCGCGGCTTATCTTATATAGAAGTTGAAGTAACAGGAGCAGACCGGGATTTACATAGCGGTACCTATGGTGGTGCGGTTGCAAATCCTATTACGGTACTTTCCAAAATGATAGCATCTTGCCACGACGATAATAACCACATTACCATACCAGGTTTTTATGATGATGTACTGGAAGCAAGCGTCGAAGAAAGAGCATTAATGAACAAAGCGCCTTATGATGAAGATGAATATAAAAAGGAAGTGGGGGTAAAAGAATTATGGGGCGAACAGGGATATACTACAAACGAAAGAACCGGTATCCGTCCTACACTTGAGATAAATGGCATATGGGGGGGCTATATGGGAGAAGGTGCAAAAACAGTGTTGCCTTCAAAAGCCACTGCAAAAATTTCTGCACGTCTAGTTCCAAATCAATCATCAGTAAAAATGACAAAACTTTTATTGGATTATTTTAAAAAAATTGCTCCGCCATCGGTAGCGGTAAAAGCATTTGAGCACCATGGTGGCGAGCCATACATGACTCCCATAGAAAGCAAGGGGTACAAGGCCGCTTCAAAAGCTGTTGAAAAAACATTTGGCAAAACACCCATTCCTGTTCGTGGTGGTGGCAGTATCCCCATCTGTTCAATACTTGAAAAAGAACTTGGAATAAAAATAATTTTTATGGGCTTCGGTCTCGATAGCGATAACCTTCATTCGCCAAATGAAAAATACGGAATTGAAAATTTTTATAAAGGCATTGAAACCATTCCATATTTTCATAAGTACTTCGCAGAAGAACAAATTAAATAATTAAATATTTTTATTTCGTTATCTCTTCTATCACTTTTCCTATGCTGCCATTTGGCATTTGAATTTTAAGAATAGCTGATAATGTTGGAGCAATATCAGTCATATTAACTTCGCGATTTGTTTTGCCGGGCTTAATATTATATCCAAACCATAATAAGGGGATATGAGCATCATAAGGGTTCCATGCGCCGTGGGTAGTTCCTTTTGTTCCGCCTCCCGTAAATGCAGGTTTTGTAAAGAAACCTATCTCCCCGCTGCGTTTCGGATTATATCCGTTTATAAGTCTTTCTTTTATTTGGGCTGGCATAGATTGAGTAGCTATATTTTCCGTCGAAAAAGCATTTTCAATATAAGGCTGTGTTTTAAGATAACTTATAATGTAATTCTCAACATCATTTTTATTTTTGCCGCTATTATTAATCTCATTATTATTCATATAAACCTGGTTATTTTCAATTGCAATAATTCCGTTGCTCAAACCATATTTTTCAGAAAGCATTTTATTTATAGTTGATATTAATAATGAAGTATTAAAAGTACCCGCAGGAACATTATGCTCTTCAAGAAAACCCGGAACATTTACTACACCATGATCCGCCGTTAAAAACAGCAAATAATTTCCTCTTCCTAATTGCGCATCCAGGTAGCTTAAAAAATCTGCTATGTCTCTGTCAAGTCTTAAATAAGTGTCTTCCGCTTCTATTGAATTAGGGCCAAAAGTATGTCCCATATAATCAGTTGAAGAAATACTTATCGCAAGCATGTCTGCAAAATTTCCCATGCCTAATTCTTCGTTCTTAACTGCTTGTTTTGCCATATCAAACGTATAACTGGAAGCAAAGGGTGTGTATTTAAAAACTTCATATTTACCTTTTGTTATTTGGGAAAGTTTATGCGGAAAAGTTGGAGTTGTTTCACCCGGTATGTTACCTTCAAAATCTTCATTATCCGCCGTGCTTAATGTATATTTTGAGATGGGAAGTAAAGTATTCCAGTCTTTTGACATATAAGCATCCGGTAATTTTTTTTCATTCTCCTTAATAACCCAGTCAGGTAATTCCTTTTCATAATAGCTACTGGTAATCCATTTACCTACCGACGCATCAAACCAGTAAGCAGCATTTGCAGTATGCCCTGCGGGAAGAATTGATGCACGGTCTTTTATTGCGATTCCAATAACCTTGCTCGAAAAATTATTGCTAAGTCGCAGCTCATCACCTAGGGTGGTCACCCACAGATTCCGTGGGCTCATTTTTCCTTCCAGGGAATTACTGCCCACTGTGCTTACTATGGAATCATCTGTACAATACATATTTTTACCGGCTGTTTTATCGTACCAGTCATTTGCCACAATACCATGTATTGCCGGAACACTTCCTGTATAAATGCACGTGTGGCCCGGCGCGGTATAAGTAGGGACATAAGGAATAAAAGTATTTTCGCAGCTAAAGCCATTATTAATTAAACGCTTAAAACCATTTTCTGAATAAAGATTATAATAACGGTATAAATAATCCCAACGCATTTGGTCAATAACGAGGCCCACTATAAGCTTAGGATGAGCTGGTACTTTATTTGCCTGGGCAAAGGAAAATGTTGCGGTAAAGAGAAATAAGAGAACGATAAAATTTTTCTTTATCATAGTTTTTCTTGTAAAGATTTTTTATAAAGATAGCCCAACAAATAACTTTTCATTATTATAAAATTGTTTACTTAGAAAACAAAAGTGAAAATTTAAGTAACTCGCCGAATTAAGATGGGTGGCAAATTTTCTAATTGTTATTGCCGTATTTTTGCCAACATTCATAACGATATAATAATATTTACATGGTAGATGTATTCGAAAAAATGATGAAAGATGGTGGCCCGATAGGAAGACATGTTGAAAGGGCACATGGGTATTTTGCATTCCCAAAACTTGAAGGAGAGCTTGGAAGCCGGATGTTGTTTAGGGGAAAAGAGAAAATTGTATGGAGTCTTAATAATTATTTAGGCTTAGTAAATCATCCCGAAACCCGGAAGATTGATACGGAGGCTGCAGCACATTGGGGCATGGGTAATCCTATGGGAGCCCGCATGATGAGCGGCAATACTGCCATGCATGAAGAACTGGAAAAAATCTTGGCAGCATTTGTAAGCCGGGAAGATGCAATGTTGTTGAATTTCGGATACCAGGGAATAATGAGTTGTATTGATGCCTTGGTGAACAGGCATGACGTGATAGTTTATGACGGTGAAGCTCATGCATGTTTAGTTGATGGTGTGCGCCTACACGTGGGGTTTAGTTATAAATATAAACATAATGACGTTGAAGATTGCGAGAAACAACTAAAACGTGCAGTTAGAATGGCGGAAAAAAATGGTGGCGGAATTCTGGTAATAACAGAAGGGGTTTTTGGCATGAGCGGAAACCAGGGAAAGATAAAAGAGATTGTTGCTTTAAAAGAAAAATATAATTTCAGGTTACTTATTGACGATGCGCACGGGTTTGGTTCTATGGGACCTAACGGTGCCGGCGCAGACGAAGAGCAAGGTTGCCAGAAAGGAGTTGATTTATACTTTAGCACTTTTGTAAAGAGCATGGGAAGCATCGGTGCTTTCATAAGCGGCCCAAAAAGTATAATGACCTATTTACGTTATAATGTGCGCTCCCAGATTTTTGCAAAAAGTTTACCCTTAATAGTTGTTGAAGGAATGTTGAAGAGGATGGAAATGCTGAAGACTATGCCCGAGCTTCGTGAAAAATTATGGCATAATGTGAACAAACTTCAAAACGGCCTTAGAGAAAAGGGCTTTGATATTGGAACAACGAACAGCCCGGTAACTCCTGTTTACATGAAAGGAGATTTACCTGAGGCAACTAATATGGTTGTGGATATGAGGGAAAACTATAATATTTTTTGTTCGGTAGTAGTTTTTCCGGTTATTCCAAAAGGCCAGATTATTTATCGTTTAATTCCCACCGCTGCTCATACAGATGAGGATACAGAGATTACGTTAAAAGCTTTCGAGGCAACTAAAAAGAAATTAGATGCAGGGGCTTATAAAGCCGAAGAAATTCCTGACATGGCGGATTTAGCAGGATATGGTCAAAAGGGAGATATGTAAAAACCGGGCAACTGGAAAGAAGCCCGGGATTATCAAAAAATCTTAACCATTAAATCTTAACACTGAGAATCTATTATTATAGTCTTGATATTTTTACAGAAGGTTGTATGCAAAGGTTATATTGAGAATTTATTAACAAAAAAAGGGGCCGGATAAAAATCCACCCCTGTTATAATCCAATATCCTATGAAAAACCGAGTTTGAAACTTTTACAAGTTTCTTAATATTTTTATATAGCTCTCGCCATTTTTATAATTGTAGTCGAAATATTTTCAAAAGACGTTGCATTAACTTTAATTTCTCTTTAAGAAATAAAAAAAAGGGGCCGGATGGAAATCCACCCCTGTTATAATCCAATATCCTATGAAAAACCGAGCTTGAAACTGCTAATGCAGCTTCTTTATATCTTGTATGGTTTTCACCACATTGATTTAAACGTTGTTTTAAATACTTCAAAACTTTCTGTTTTGTAAGCGCCCTCTCCAAAATATTTCAATATAGGTTCCATTTCTTTTGGCTCCAAAAATCCTTGTATTGAAATTGGATCGCTATGCTCATCAGTAAATATGACTGTAGTTGGAAACCCAGGCTGGCCTGATGTTACGTACATGGTGAAGTCATTTACCTTATAGTTTTCATTATAAGCATACGACTTATTTTTCCAATCGATAACATTTTTGGTTTCAGCGTCTACTTTTACAGGATAAAAATGTTCATTGATATAGGAAACTACTTTGGCGTTAGTATATGTTTTTTTATCCATCACTTTACACCAATAACACCAATTAGTATATAAATCTATTAAAGCGGGTTTAGGGTCAGATTTCATTTTTTCTTTTAATTGTTCCATATTTATCCACGTTAATTTATCATGGGTAGTTAGTGTAACTTTGAAAGAACATAAAATAAAAAGAAATCCTACTAAAATAAATTTCACATTTTTCGTCATCAAATGGTAAACGTACGTTCTGTGCATTTTATTGGATTTGTATTAAAAAAATATTATAAAATTTTAAATAATAAATTATAAAATTATTCCTCACAGTGTGTAATCTTTTCATCAATGCATAAAATAGTTGTTGCAATAACAGGAGCAAGTGGCTCAATATATCCAAAAATATTACTTAATAAACTACAGTCGGTCAAAGATCAATGGTCTTCACTCGGCATAATAATCACAGATAATGCCAAACTTGTTTGGAAAACAGAATTGGAAAATGATGATTACAACTCCTTTGATGATGCTGCCTATTTTTCAAAGAATGATTTTATGGCTCCGTTTGCATCGGGGTCGGGAGATTATGATACTATGATAATTGTTCCGTGCAGTATGGGAACGCTGGGTAGAATAGCCTCGGGAATTTCAGATGATTTAATATCAAGAGCGGCTGATGTTATCCTGAAAGAAAGACGAAAACTAATTTGTGTCGTAAGAGATACACCGTACAATCTTATTCATCTTCGTAATATGGAAACGATTACGCTGGCTGGCGGAATTATATGTCCCGCAACACCTTCGTTTTATAGTAAACCTAAAACTATTGAAGAAGTTGCTTCCACCGTTATTGATCGCGTCCTCGACCTGGGGGGTATTAAAATTAAAACGTATAGATGGGGAAATTAAAAAGCGCCTCTCTGAGAAGGCGCTTTCTTCAGAGTAGTTTCGAGAGAACTTTTATCTAAGATCTATAACTTCTACCTTAGGATAATTCTTAGCATTAAAAACAAATAAAGCGTCAGGTAGATTTGTATTAGTTTTCATACTGGTGATAGTATATGTATACCGGTCGCCTGTTTTTTGAAATACTTTTGTATTAGTAATAGCGAGAGTTTTTTTATCAACATCTACAAGGACCTTGAAAAAAGGCTTAGTTTTATCTACAGGCGTTAATTCAATTTCGTCTACAATTTTATTTCCTTGTTTACTTTCTCCATTTAGTTTATACAAAAAATCTTTGTCATAAAAATTCGTAAACATTTTTTGAGGAGTAATTGTATTTGTGGAAGGATCAAACTTAGTTAACTGAACTTCATTGGCAGATTTATCATATGTCCAGATGTTGGTTCCATCACTGTAAATTTCCTGTCCTGAAACACTAATTCTGTATTGAGACCCTTTCATACTTACTACACCGGTTTTGGTACCCATTGCCTTCCCTGAAGAATTTTCAATCTTAAGAGTAAAATGTGCCTCCACCGTTTTATATGTTTTGAATTTAGCACTAACGTTATCCAATATTGTTTTTGCGTCTGCATCACTTTTGCCCAAAGAATTTGACTGCGAAAACGAAGCAAACGTTGTTAACAAGAAAATAAGAGGTAGTAATTTTTTAATCATCATATTGAATTGAAAGACTTTAGGAATGGCAAATATACATTATAGACGCGGGTTTGCCGACTTGGGTTTAAGAGCGGAACTTATGAAATTGTTAATATTGCATCAATAATAATGGAAATAGGAAATACTGAAACAATCCACGATTCGCTAAACCCAATTAAAAGATATGATGGGAAAATATTGAATAGTTGAAGATATCCCTTCACGTATTAATTACTCATCTCTCCCTGCAATTGAATTGGATCGGATACTTTATTACGTTCACTAAATTCCTTTGCTGCTTTTATAAAGCTTACAAAAATAGGTTGGGGATTTTCTACAGTACTTTTCAATTCGGGGTGATATTGAACGCCAATAAAAAATGGATGTTCATTCAATTCAAGTATTTCTACAAGCCCTGTTTGCGGATTGATGCCGCTTGCTATCATTCCGGCTTGCTCAAACCGATTGAGATAGCTGTTATTAAATTCCCAGCGATGTCGATGTCTTTCATTTATATCCGTTGTACCATAAATATGATGAGCCAATGTGTTTTCTTTTATTTTACATGGATAAGAACCTAACCTCATAGTTCCTCCTTTTATAGTAATTTTCTTTTGCTCCTCCATCATGTCAATAACCGGGCTGGGAGTATCAGGTTGCATCTCGGTCGAGTCGGCATCTTGTATACCCAATACATTCCTGGCAAATTCTATTGCTGCCATTTGCATACCGAGGCAAATTCCAAAAAAAGGAAGTTTGTTTTCCCGGGCATATTTTACCGCTATAATTTTTCCCTCAATCCCCCTGAAACCAAATCCTGGCGCAACAAGAAGTCCATCGAGGCCATTTAATTTCTCACAAACATTTTCATCGGTAATAAATTCGCTGTGAACATTTACAATCTGCACCTTGCAATCGTTCATTGCGCCGGCATGTATAAACGATTCCAATATTGATTTATAAGCATCCTGTAACTCAATATATTTTCCAATTAGGCCAATAGTTACTTTATTAAGAGGATGCCTGAGTTTATCAAGAAATTCTTTCCACTTTGTAAGCTCCGGCTCATTATAATTAGTAATATTTAGTTTTTTTAAAACGATCAGATCAAGCTTTTCACGTAACATGTAAATAGGTACTTCATAAATTGTTGCTGCATCAGCAGCTTCAATAACCGCATTCTGTTTTACATTACAAAAAAGAGCAATTTTTCTTTTTATTTCATCGCTAAGGGGTCTTTCTGTTCTGCAAACTAATATATCCGGATGTACGCCATTCTCGCTCATTAATTTTACACTATGCTGTGTTGGTTTGGTTTTTAGCTCTTTAGCGGCTTTCAGGTAAGGGATCAAGGTCAGATGTACAATTATACAATCTTCTTCAGGCATTTCCCACTGCAATTGGCGAACAGCTTCAATAAACGGAAGGCTTTCTATATCGCCAACTGTACCCCCGATTTCTGTTATAATAATATCAAATTCTTTTTTCTCTCCAAGCAAAAGCATTCTGCGTTTAATCTCGTCCGTTATATGCGGTACCACCTGCACGGTTTTACCAAGATAATCGCCCTCTCTTTCTTTATTAATTACTGTTTGATAAATGCGGCCCGTTGTAACGTTATTTGCCTGGGATGTATAAATATTAAGAAATCTTTCATAATGGCCTAGGTCAAGATCAGTCTCAGCGCCATCCTCTGTCACAAAGCACTCCCCATGTTCGTAAGGATTGAGCGTACCAGGATCAACATTAATATATGGATCGAATTTTTGAATGGTAACCTTTAGACCTCTTGCCTGCAAAAGTTTAGCAAGAGACGCTGCAATTATACCCTTACCTAAAGATGAGGTAACACCGCCGGTTACGAAAATATACTTGGCCATTTTAGCGACATTTGTTTTAAAAATAAAATGCCATTCAAAACAACTGGAAAAATATATGCTGTTTGAACGACTTAAAAACTGACCAGCGGAAGAAAGTGAAATATAAAATCCGTGAGGTCATGCAAACTTACAGAAAATTTTTGGGTGGTATTGTATAGGTTATATGTTTTGTGGAAAAGATATTATTTCCCTATATATTTTTGAATATCTCTAAAAAGATATGTTAATAATATTGGTTTTTTGAAAGATAATTTCTTATATAATCATCTACCCCTTCTTCTAATGAAAACATTTTTTCAGTATATCCGGCTGCTTTAATCTTTTGCATTTCGGCCTGGGTGTAATATTGGTAAGTATTTCGAATGTCTTCCGGCATGTCGATGTAGCGGATGTCAGGTTTTAAATCCATCGCGGAAAAAGTGGCTTTCACCAGGTCATTAAAGCTGCGAGCTTTCCCTGTACCCACGTTGTAAATTCCGGAAATAAATAATTTATGATCTTTTTGCCAGCATTTTAAAAACCAGAAACAAATTTTAAGAACATCCTTCACATAAATAAAATCCCGGAGTTGTTCCCCATCATTGAATTCTGGCTTATGTGATTTAAATAGTTTTACAAAACCATTTTTAATAATTTGATTATACGAATGAAAAATCACACTTGCCATTCTGGCTTTATGATATTCGTTTGGCCCATATACATTAAAAAATTTCAGCCCTGCCCATGCTGGCGGCGATTTTGATTCAGGTAAGCTATCATCCTGAACCTGTCGAAGTTTGTCATCCTGAGCCCGTCGAAGTTTGTCATCCTGAGCCGGTCGAAGGGCCCATTTATCAAACTCATTTTTAGAAATGCCGTAAGGATTTAAAGGCTTTAATTTTTCAATAATTGATTCATCGTCATTATAACCCAATTCGCCTGCGCCATAGGTTGCAGCAGAAGATGCATATACAAGTGGAATATTATTTTCACAGCAATACCTCCACATTTTTTGGGAGTATGCTACATTTAAGTGTTCATGAATTGAATAATCGAATTCTGTAGTATCAGTCCGCGCCCCAATGTGATATACAAATTCTATTTTCGGTTGTTCTTTTTGAAGCCATTCAAAAAATAACTCTCTTTCGATTTTTTTCAAAAACTTTTTCCCTTTAAGATTAACGTCTTTATCTGTTTGAGAAAAATCATCTACCAAAATAAGTTTGTTATAGCCTTCAGTATTTAGAAATGACACAAGGCAGCTTCCAATAAATCCGGCTGCGCCCGTTATTACAATATTTGAGTCTTTATCCATTATTCAGGCAGATAGCTTTTAAAATAATTTCCAATAGCATTATCATACTTTTCGCGCCATTCGGTTATGTTTCCCCAACTATCTTTATTAATAATTATTTCTCCTGCGGTTACTTTTCCTAATTTTTCAAATGGAATATTTAAAGATGCTTCAAATTCTTCAATAATACCAGGGTTAACGGTAACTACAACCCTGCCCTGTGCTTCTCCAAACCAAAATGCATCGTTGCGAATGGAAGAATTTTTTTGGGTGGCTTCGAAACCTAATGACCTGTTAAAGCCGCTTTCAGTAAGTGTTACAAAAAGGCCTCCTTCGCTTATATCATGAGCGGATGCAATCATTTTTTTAGCGATTAACATGCTAACGACCTCGTGCAAACGAAATTCTTCTTCCAGATTAAAATAAGGGGCCGGTGAAAATTCAACACCACATATTTTGTGTAAGTATTCAGAGCAATTAATATCATTTTCGCTCTTTCCCAATAAGTAAATTATATCACCCTCATTTTTAAAATCCAGCGTCATTTTATTATCCGCATCTTCCAAAAGGCCAACCATACCAATTGTAGGAGTTGGATAAACCGGCCCCGAAGGCGATTGGTTATAGAAGCTAACATTACCCCCTGTAACAGGAGTATTAAACTTATTACATGCTTCAGTCATTCCTTTTATACTTTCAACAAACTGGTAATATACTTCAGGGTCATAAGGATTACCATAATTAAGACAATTTGTAATTCCTAATGGCAAACCGCCACTACAAACAATATTTCTTGCTGCTTCGCTTACGGCAATCATACAACCAACATAAGGATTTGCAAATACATACCGGCTGTTACAATCAGTTGTAAGAGCCAAAGCTTTTGATGTTTCTTTTATAGCTACTACAGATGCATCCGATGGGGCGTTAGTATTTAAATTGGCGGTACCCACCATACTGTCGTATTGATTATAAATCCATTTTTTTGAAGCAATATTGGGAAGCGCAATTATTTTTTCTGCAATTGATTTTATATCCTGCGGAACCGGGATATCATCTATCTTAAATGCATTAATTTTTTCAAAATAAGCAGGGGCTTTAAACTCTCTTTCATAAACAGGAGCTCCGCCGCCCAGCACCATACTTTCCGCGGGTATTTCTGCTTCCAGTGTATCATTCATATAAAAACGTAATATTTCACCGGGAATAACTTCACCAATTTGCGAGCAAGGCAAGTCCCATTTCTCAAATATCTCAATTACTTCTTTTTCCCGTCCTTTTGCAACTGTCAAGAGCATTCTCTCCTGGCTTTCGCTTAATAATAGTTCCCATGCTTTCATGTTTTTTTGACGGGTAGGAACTTTTTCAAGATGAATATTCATTCCTACACCGCCTTTGGCGCTTGTTTCCGCAGTGGAGCAAATGATACCAGCTGCACCCATATCCTGCATTCCAATAAGAGCTCCCGTAGCAATTACTTCAAGGCAGGCCTCCAATAATTTTTTTTCCTGGAAAGGATCTCCCACCTGCACTGCGGGCAGATCTTCCATGCTATTTTCTGTTATATCAGCTGAGGCAAATGCTGCTCCGCCCATTCCGTCTTTACCTGTGGCACTTCCGGCAATAAACACGGGATTTCCTTCTCCGGTTGCTGTGGCACTAACGGTATGCCCTAAGCGCACAACGCCCGCACTCATAGCATTTACTAAAGGATTAGTATGATAACAATCTTCAAAATAAATTTCACCTCCTACAGTAGGAACGCCAAAGCAATTACCATAATGGCCAATGCCGTGAACAATCCCGCTTACAAGGTGTCGCGTTTTTTCACTTTCAAGATTTCCAAACCGTAATGAATTTAATGCAGCGATGGGGCGGGCACCCATTGTAAAAATATCTCTATGTATGCCTCCTACTCCGGTTGCTGCGCCCTGGAAAGGTTCAATAGCAGATGGATGATTGTGGCTCTCAATCTTAAATACAACTCCCCATCCATCACCAATATCCATTAGGCCGGCATTTTCATCACCAGCTTTCACCAATAATTTAGAGCCCTCCCGCGGAAGGGTCTTTAGCCATTTTATTGAATTTTTATAACTGCAGTGCTCGCTCCACATTACAGAGTAAGCGCTCAACTCAGTAAAATTAGGTGTGCGTCCAAGTATTTGAACAATTTTTTCAAACTCGTCTTTTTTAAGACCTAGTTTTTCGGCAATTTCAAATGTTATTTCCATAAATGTTTAGAAGCGCAAACTTACAATCTCCTGAACTTTATATAAGAAATCTGGTGTAAATATTTTAACTAACTTCCCACAATTAAAATTTTTGCCGGTTGTCTTATCTACTTTTTACATTTTATCTTATTCTTTTCAGCTGGCTTATTACCCGCATCCAATTTTTAAAAAAATCCCAACTTGGAAACCGAATTCTTATCGCATTATTTTTAATTAGGATTATTGTTGGGTTGATAAATGCATATATAAATCTTTATTATTTGCCTGTCTCGGACAGTGTCGCTTTTCATATAGATGGCATCCAGGAGTACCACCTGTTATTCCAAAATCCATATGAATATGCGACCAATATTTTTCAAACAGGGCATAATAGCTACGGAAACTTATTAGAAAGCTCTAATTCTTTTTGGAACGATACGAGAAGTAACCTCATCATAAAAATGTTATCTCTATTTGATATTTTCACGAGATTAAATTTTTTCATCAATTCTCTTTTTTATAACTTTTTAGTATTTTTTGGAACCGTCGGGCTTTACAAAGTATTTATCAAAATATTTCCGACCTATAGATTTGTTTTAATTGGCTGCATTTTTTTATTGCCGTCTGTTATTTTCTTCAGTAGCAGCATTCACCGTGATGGCCTGATGTACTTATCCTTGTCAATGGTTATCTATCATTTATTTTTTATGATGAAAAATAATAGCTATCCAGCTAAGAAAATTTTAACCACCTTATTTTTCTTATTACTCATTTTTCTTATAAGAAATTTTGTATTTATAATATTAGTCCCCCCTATTTTGGCTTGGATCATATCAGAAAAAAGGCCAAAACATACATTTTTCATATTCGTAGGAATTTATTTACTAATAGGAATATTATTTTTCTCTACCGTGTATTTGCCGCCGGCATATAATCTTCCGGCTCATGTTTCAAGTCGCCAAACCAATTTTATAGAGATCGCTAAAAATGGTGCTTCCGCTATAAATATAAATCCACTTTATCCTAATTTAAGAAGCTTTCTAATTAATATACCACAGGCGCTCAATCATAGTTTTATGCGCCCTTATCTTTCGGAACATAGTAATTTTTTATACATTCCATCATCAGTTGAAATATTTTTCTATGAGATATTGCTACTACTGTTCGTCTTTTTCAGGATAAAAAATGCAACAATTTACCCCTTGATTTACTTTTCGGTTTTTCTAACTGTCACAATGTTCCTGGTTATTGGTTACACCATTCCAATAATCGGTGCCATTGTAAGGTATAGAAGTATATATTTACCATTCCTAGTAATTCCGATAATTTGCTATACCGATTGGCGGAAATTTAAACGGACATTTCATATTAAAATATAATTGTATGTTTATTTTTATCCACAGTTAGCGAAATTTTAACCACATTTATAAAAAAATCTTTGTTTTTCTAACTTAGAACACTTTTTTTTGCTTTCTAAAATTGAAAAAAATGCAATCTTTAAGACTAAATGCTCTTTACAATTTAATTTCTGATTCTAAAAATCAACTTGCTCCACCGTCTAAAAAAATTACTGCAATTTTCGGAGAAAATGTTTTTTCCCTAAAAAAAGCAAGGGAATTTTTGAGTGATGATGCTTATAAAAGTTTGGTGTCTTCAATAAAAAGCCAAAGTAAAATTGACCGCAGAATGGGTGACCAAATTGCTTCAGGTTTAAAAGCCTGGGCAGAAACCAGGAAAGTAACCCACTATACACACTGGTTTCAACCGCTTACCGGGGCAACCGCCGAAAAGCACGATTCTTTTTTTACGCTTAAAAGTGATGGCTCTGCACTTGAAGAATTTGATGGTGCTGCACTTATTCAGCAGGAGCCAGATGCTTCCTCTTTCCCAAGCGGTGGCTTAAGAGCAACTTTCGAAGCTCGTGGATATACTGCATGGGATCCTTCTTCTCCTCCATTTATAATGGAAATTGGCGAAGGAAGAACTTTATGTATTCCAACAATATTCGTGTCTTACACTGGTGAATCACTGGATGCCAAAACTCCTTTGCTGAAGGCTTTAGTTGCCCTGGATAAAGCTGCAATAGATGTATGCCAGTACTTTGATAAGAACATTACTTCCGTAACACCCACACTGGGTTGGGAGCAGGAATATTTTGTTATAGATGCAGGAATTGCCAATGCACGTCCGGATATCGTTATGACAGGCAGAACCGTATTTGGACATGCGCCTGCTAAGGGTCAGCAATTGGAAGATCATTATTTTGGCTCTATTCCCGAAAGAATTTACGCTTTCATGAGAGATTATGAAACTGAAGCATATAGATTAGGTATTCCACTTCGCACAAGGCATAACGAGGTAGCACCATCGCAATTTGAATGTGCTCCTATTTTTGAAGAGGTAAATCTCGCTGTTGACCACAATACCCTTTTAATGGATGTGATGACACGTGTTGCAAAAAATCACAACCTGATGGTATTACTGCATGAAAAACCGTTTGCAGGAATTAATGGAAGCGGTAAGCATAACAACTGGAGCATGGCGACCAATACCGGAGTTAACCTTTTGTCCCCTGGCAAAACGCCAAAGACCAATTTAATGTTCCTTACGTTTTTTGTAAATACCATTAAAGCGGTTCACGATCATGCAGATCTTTTAAGAGCCTCTATTGCATCTGCAGGTAATGATCATAGGTTAGGTGCTAATGAAGCTCCTCCTGCTATCATTTCAATTTTCATTGGCAAATATTTAACCGATGTATTAAATCAAATTGAAAAAAGAGTTGGCGATAAATTCGATGAGCAGGACGAAGCAATTTTGAAATTGGATATTCATAAAAGCATCCCTGAATTGATGCTTGATAATACCGATAGAAACCGGACTTCACCTTTTGCGTTTACCGGAAATAAATTTGAATTCAGGGCCGTTGGTTCTGCTGCAAACTGTGCTTCTGCTATGACGGTTTTAAATACAATCATGGGAGAAACACTTGCTCAATTTAAAGTAGATGTGGATGCATTAATTGATACGGGAGAAAAGAAAGAAGTGGCAATAATGCAAATAATCCAAAAATATATTGTTGATAGCAAATCTGTTTTATTTGAAGGAGATGGATACAGCGAAGAATGGGAAAAAGAAGCTAAAAGAAGAGGCTTACCGAATGTAAAAACAACTCCTCTCGCACTAGACGCTTTTGTAACTGATAAAGCAAAAAAATTATTTGCACACCATAATATTTATACCCACAGCGAACTTGAAGCAAGGCATGAGATAATGCTTGAAAATTATGTGAAAAAAGTGCAAATCGAGGCAAGGGTGATTGGAGATCTTGCTACAACCTACATACTTCCGGCGGCTATAAAATATCAGAACATTTTAATTCAAAATATACAAGGGCTCAAGGATATCGGCATAGAAGAAAGTGGTTATGCCAATCAAAAGCATATCGCGACTAAAATTTCAGAACATATTGCTAATATCAGCACCAGCGTAGAATCAATGATTGAGGCCAGGAAAGCGGCTAACAAAGTTGAGGACAGCCGTGAAAAAGCCATTGCTTATTGCGATAATATAAAAGTTCATTTTGATAAAATAAGATACCACGTAGATAAACTGGAACTTCTTGTGGACGATGAGTTCTGGGAATTACCAAAATACCGTGAGATGCTTTTTTTAAGATAATTCGACTCTAAATTTATATAAAACCCTGTTTCGAACAGGGTTTTATATTATCTGACTTGTTAGGTCATAATAAAAAAAATCTTAAAGATCATAAAATAATAAACCCGGCCATGGCCGGGTTTATTATTTTATGATCAAACTTATGCTACAGTTTTTTCATGCATATTAACATCATTTCTAAAAACCACTACTCCATCAAATACATCTACCAATACAGGATGAGATTTATCAATAGTTCCGCTCAATAATTTTTTGCTTAATTGATTCACAATTTGTTTTTGAATCAATCTTTTTAAAGGTCTTGCACCAAACTGCGGATCAAATCCATTTTCAGCAAGATAATCCAGCGCGTACTCGCTAAACTCCAAGACTACTCCATTTTTTTGTAATTGTTCTTTAAGGTCCTGAAGTTGTATTCTGATGATATCTTTTATTTCACCCTTCATTAAAGGCTGGAACATAATTATTTCGTCAATACGATTTAAAAACTCAGGACGAATGGTTTGTCTTAATAATTCCAAAACTTCTCGCCTGGTTTCATCCACCACTTTAACTTTATTTTCTTCAGTAACATTATCAAAGTTTGCCTGTATAATATGGCTGCCCATATTGCTTGTCATTATGATGATGGTATTTTTAAAATTCACTACTCTTCCTTTATTATCAGTAAGTCGCCCATCGTCCAAAACCTGCAATAAAATATTAAATACATCGGGATGCGCTTTTTCAATTTCATCCAGCAATATTACGCTGTATGGTTTGCGTCTAACCGCTTCAGTTAGCTGGCCACCTTCATCATAACCAACATATCCCGGAGGAGCACCCACCAACCTGCTCACTGAATGTTTTTCCTGGTACTCACTCATGTCTATCCTTGTCATCATGCTGTCGTCATTAAACAAATATTCTGCAAGCGCTTTTGCCAATTCAGTTTTACCTACGCCGGTTGTTCCAAGAAAAATAAAAGAACCTAATGGCTTTTTAGGATCGTGTAAACCTGCGCTGCTTCTGCGTATAGCATCTGCAACAGCTTCAATAGCCTCATCTTGCCCTATCACACGCTTGTGCAACTCATCCTCAAGATTTAATAATTTATCCTTTTCACTTTGCATCATTTTGCTAACGGGAATTCCGGTTGCCTTTGCTACACTTTCTGCAATATCTTCAGCATCCACTTCTTCTTTCAATAATCTTTTTTCACTTATTTCATTAAGCTGAACAGTAAAATCATTTATGATTTTTTCCTGGTCCTGTAACTTCCCATATCTTATTTCTGCGACCTTACCATAATCCCCTTCACGTTCTGCTTTTTCAGCAGCCATTTTTAGATTTTCAATTTCAGCTTTGGCATTTTGCACTTTTTCAACAATCTCTTTTTCCTGTTGCCATTTGGCTTTAAATGTATCCCGCTGAACAGATAAGTTGGAAATCTCTGTATTAAGTTCTTTTAATTTAGCGGCATCTTTTTCCCTTTTAATAGCCTCTCTTTCTATTTCAAGCTGCCTTATTGCTCTTTCAAGTTTATCCAGTTCTTCAGGCATTGAATTCATTTCAAGCCTTAATTTGGCAGCACTTTCATCAATAAGATCAATCGCTTTATCAGGTAAAAACCTGTCAGTAATATAACGATGAGATAATTCAACGGCAGCAATAATGGCTTCATCTTTAATACGCACATGATGATGTGTTTCATACTTATCTTTTATACCTCTCAAAATTGAAATAGCATCTTCCACATTGGGTTCATCTACCATTACTTTTTGAAACCTTCTTTCAAGCGCTTTATCTTTTTCAAAGAATTTCTGATACTCATTTAAAGTGGTTGCTCCAATAGCACGAAGCTCACCACGAGCTAAAGCCGGTTTTAAAATATTAGCCGCATCCATAGCTCCTTCGCTGGCTCCGGCGCCCACCAAAGTATGTATCTCATCAATAAATAAAACAATCTCTCCATTGCTATCTCCTACTTCTTTAATTACTGATTTTAATCTTTCTTCAAATTCTCCTTTATACTTTGCTCCTGCAATTAAAAGCCCCATATCCAGGGCAAAAATTATTTTAGATCTTAAATTTTCAGGAACATCCCCATTAACAATACGATGAGCCAAACCTTCTGCTATAGCCGTTTTACCAACACCAGGCTCACCAACCAGTATGGGATTATTTTTGGTTCTTCTTGATAAAATATGCAATGTTCTTCTTATTTCTTCATCACGGCCAATAACAGGGTCGAGTTTATTGCTTCTCGCCAATTCATTGAGATTTTTCGCATATTTATTTAAAGCATTAAACTGGGTTTCCGAAGTTTGGGAAGATACAGTAGAACCTTTTTTTAATTCTTTAATGGCTGCTATTAAACTCTTTTCGGTAAGACCTGCATCTTTCAAAATTTTTGCCGCATTATCATTCCCCTGGACAATTGCAAGCAACAAATGCTCAACACTGATAAATTCATCTTTGAAAGTTTTTAATGTCGCTGTAGCCCTTAACAAAACATTGTTTAAGTCACGGCTTATAACTTGCGCCGGTTCACCCTCTCCCATTTTTGGGAGTTTCTGTAAACTCTCATCAACTTTACCTTCCACAAAATTTACATTGATATTATTTTTTTTAAGTAGATACTCTACCGGGCTATCTTCATCTGCAAGCAATGCTTTCAGCAAATGCTCCGTTTCAATATTTGGATTTTTTTCATTGAAAGCTAATTGCTGAGCTTTCTGGAAAATCTCCTGGGACTTTATCGTTAAATTATTAAGATTCATATAGTAATTCTTTTATTCAAGTTTAAACTAAGGCCCACAAATATTAATCCAACAAAAATGCAAGATATTCTGTCCTATAAGTCCTCGGCGGTCTGCCGCAAATGCAGTCTTACAGACCCTTTCCTGTTATTTTTACAGGTTTCATGCGGGTAAGCAAAATTTAAAAATGCCGATGAATGATTAGCTAAAGAAATAAATAATTGAAAAATCATTTACAAGTTTTAATCAGCAGAAAAGAAAAGTATTTTTGCCAATTCATTTCATGCTGATAAAAGAACAACATACTGAATTTATAAAATCTACTGCAAAATCCCTGGGCTTCGACTATTGCGGAATTGCCAAAGCTCAACAATTGGATGACGATGCCCGCCGCCTTGAAAGCTGGTTAAATAAAGGGTTCCAGGGAAGTATGAATTACATGAACAATTATTTTGATCTTAGAATTGATCCTTCCAAATTAGTTCCGGGAGCAAAATCTGTTATCACTTTATTGCTGAATTATTATCCCGCTCAACAACAAAATGCCGAAGCGCCACAGGTTTCAAAATATGCTTATGGAAAAGATTACCATGAAGTGATTAAAGAAAAACTAAAAACATTTTTGCATTTGATAAAAGATAATATTGGAGATGTACATGGCAGAGGATTTACAGATAGCGCACCCGTACTCGAAAGAAGCTGGGCGCAAAAAAGCGGGCTTGGATGGATTGGTAAAAACGGGAACCTCATAACAAAAAATGACGGCTCATTTTTCTTTATAGCAACATTGATTACTGACCTGGATTTAGAAACAGATAATCCATTTATAAAAGATTATTGCGGCTCTTGTACAAAATGTATTGACAGTTGCCCTACTGATGCAATATTACCTGATAAAGTAATAGATGGAAGCAAATGCATTTCTTACTTCACCATAGAATTGAAAGATTTAATTATCCCCGGAAAGATGAAAGGAAAATTTGAAAACAAATTATTTGGCTGTGATGTTTGCCAGGATGTTTGTCCGTGGAACCGTTTTTCAAAGCCAATAACAGAAACTGCGTTTACTCCTTTGCGTGAGATATTAAATTTTACTAAAAATGATTGGGAAGAACTTACAGAAGAATCTTTCAAAATTATTTTTAAAGACTCACCTTTAAAACGGCCGAAGTATTCGGGGATAAAAAGAAATTTAAAATTTATTTCATCTGAATAGATAACAAACTTCATCAAAAATCTACGCCGGCTTTTAGCACAACTCTTCCATTTCCATATTTATAACTACTGTAATCAACAGGGCACGGGCCAACCAGGCAAGGATTAACTACGCCCACTTTATTATTTATTTCTTTATAAGAAAATCCAGGGCTAAGAGTTAAATATGATTTTCTCAACTTAATCTTATATCCTATTCCAAAATCTGTATATACTCCTCCACTAAAATGATAAGAGTTATAATATATTTCTTTACCAGGTTTATTTTTTCCACTAATATTATACCCCAAATCACCATATACAAAAGCATTATTCCTTTTGCCAAAATATATTCTCTGGTCAAAAAATAAAGGGTACGAATTATAATTATAATCATCTTTGGCAAAGCCAATTCCGGAATAAACATTTTTATACGCAAATCCATTTACTGACTGTACCATCATATCTGTACCGCTTTCACCAATTACAAACCCGATTGAGTTTATTGAATGAAATTTTGCTTTTTTATTTTGAGCTTTCACATAAAAACTCATCAATAATACCGGCAGTAAAAATATAAGTGATTTATTTCGCATAAGCCTGTCAGTTAGTTTACAATATTTAGTTTACTTACCAGGTGAATATTATTTACATTGGAATAATCATACTGGTATAAGCCATCCTTTGCCACCACCAGCGCTATTTTGTTCCATGCTATAACATCATAAGTTTCCAGCCCGGGAAATTGTTTCAGTAATTGCAAGTTTAGTATGTTGGAAACATCGTAAATTTTGAGTCCATCTGTTCCATCACATATAAATAAAAGATTTCCATCTTTTGACAAACCAAGCGGGCTGGTTAAATTGTAGGTTTTTACCAATTCAGCATTGGTAAGATTATTCAATTTTACAACATCAAGTTCATTATTATAACCAAGGCATGTAGTTCCCGAATGTAAGGTAACATAAGCGTAGTTATCATCTGTAATTACAGGATCGCAGGAACGTGAATGGGTAAATTCTCCGACTTTTACCGGGTTTGAAGGTGAAGAATTGATATCATAAATAAACATTCCATTATTAGAGCCAACGAATAAATTATTTTTAAAAGGATAAATGGTTTCCACATGCCAGTCAACCTGCATTTGATTTGAAAATAGAGGATTGTTACCATTAGTAATATTGAAAACACTTAAATCCTGGTCGCCTACGGTGTATAGGTAATTACCTACCAATGCAAATCTGGCCATTGAGCCACCCTGGCCGATCGCAGGAGACGGGCTACTCTTAAAAGCTTGAGATGCATCATTGGCCAGTGCGATTCCGGGTGTATAATATAGTATGCCGTAAGAAGCACAATCCTGTGTAACAGTTGTATCTCTTTTTGTCCAATCAACAATTATTTTAGTGGAATCTGCGTAAAAGCCATTGCTATAAACTCTATACGGAAAAACTCCTTCGTTATATTTTTTTACAACGACGTGTAAGGGGTCCGTTATATCCAGAGTGACAAGGTCGGTATACAAATCTGCATAAAGTGTATTACCCTTTACAGCTATGTCTTCATTTCCGGGAATATCAATAAAAGCAATATTTTTAGGAGAAGAAGGATTACTGTTATCAATTATGTGTATTCCTTTATCCACTTCGTTTAAAAAAATATAGTTACCAAGCAAAAACAATTTTTCCTGGTTCCTGTATTTCTTTATCAGGATTACTTTTAATATTCGCTCTCACCTCGGCAGTTGTTTTATAAACCGGCAAATAGAGTGTATAGGAAAAAGCGTGTTTGCAGGTATCTTTCACACAACCGCTAAAAAAAATTATCGCCAGCAAAAAAATAACTAACCTGCTAATAATAAATAAATATTTTCTCATGATGATGATTTTTTGAATTGTTGACAACAGCCTTTTACAAAGCGTTGCATTTAATAATATTATTTACTGAAATTTATTTCTGTATGCAACCCGGTAAATACGAAACGTTTTTTATTGTACAATCCCTCATTGGCAATTTTAGATGCATCATAATAAAAATACGGGCCAATTAAAATTGAAGTTTTCTGTCTTGAATACAAAGACATAAGTATTGCTGTATTAAGCCCTACCTGGGTTTTATTTAATAATGAATTATCCTTGTAATAATAACCCGTAGTTGGACTAAATTGTAATGCATTGCTGTATATTAATTCCGAAAGTACCAACCCTCCTTGCAAGAACAACGGTATATTTTTCTCTTTCCCAATCTGTATTTTTATTGAGAACGGAACCTCAACAAAACTAAGATGATCAATGAATTTATTTGTTGTCAATCTTGCACTATATCTACCGCTTGAATCATATAGTTTATTAGAAATATTGAAGGATTTAAAATTTATTCCTGAAACCAATTTTGCTTTTTTCGAGATATTTTTTTCGGCAAATACGCCAGCAATAAAACCAAAGCCGGATTTTGTTATTGACGATGAAAATGCGGATTGAGATCCTCCTGAATTTAATGAACCGGGGCTGGAATAAACGGGTGGATTATTAAGCGCTAAAAAATCCTTTCCTACTCCTGATATCCCGCCTGAAAATAATATCCCAAACTTCCATTTATTTTTCTTTGATTGCTTTACAGTTGCAGTGTTAGCTTTTTTGTTCTTTAATGTATCGCTATCCTTTGTTGCAGCGTTCACAGCAACTGGCTTTGACGAAGTAACACCGTTGATTTTTTCATGAACAGAATCTTTGAACTCGTTTTTCATCTTGTTTTCAACTTGTACATCAGAAGATTGTCCGGATATTATTCCAGATTCAATTTTCTCTTTAATCTTCGTTGCCACCTTCTTCTGTTTAAAGAATGCGATAGCAGTTTTTTCTTTTGAATTTCTTTTTGCATTTGCTTTCGAATTCTTTAAAACTTTATAATAGTGTGTATTATTTTTATCGTTATCATTTTTTCCGGCAAGGTCTGCTGTCTGATTTTCTTTTTGATTAACAGGTCCGGGTACAGAATTATTTTCTGGTTGAGCTTTTTCATTTTCCTTTCCTGAGGCTTGAGTAGTATTTTTTAAAGAAGCAGATGTAATAGACGTATGATTCCCCGAAAGCCTTTGCTGCATTGTATTCCAAAGCCAATAACCTCCGGATAAAACAAGGCCTGTAAATAAAAATAAAATGATCAACCCCCATTTACGATCTTTCTTTTTTTCAATTCGTACTTCAATTTTTTTCCAAACAGATTCGGACGGCTGAATTTTTAATTCATCCATTTTTTGTTGAACCTGTTTTTCAAATTTATTTTCTTCCATATCGCTCTTGTTGTTCTTTTAATGAAAATTTTTCAATCCATCCGATAAGTAAAGCCCGGGCACGTGCATATTGCGATCTTGATGTTCCGTCACTAATACCAAGCATAGACGCAATTTCAACATGAGTATACCCTTCTACTGCATGAAGATTAAAAATTGTTTGAAAGCCCGTCGGCAATTGACGTATCAATTCTGATAACTCTTTGGTTTGAAGCTGTATTACCGGATCGTTTACAGATACAGGATGCAAAGGCATTTCGCTAAACGAAAGATCATATTGATATTTCTTATTCGTCTTTAAAAAATTTAAAGCCGTATTTACCATAATTTTCCTGATCCATCCTCCTAATTCACCTTCAAATTTATAGCTGGATAAATGCTTAAACACTTTTACAAAACCATCCTGCAAAACGTCTTCAGCATCAGCAATACTTTTTGTATAACGAAAACAAACGCCCAGCATCGCGGGTGCAAAATGCTCATACAATTGCCTCTGTGCATCCGGAATGCCTTTAATACAATCTGTTACCAGCTTTCTATAATCCATATCTATATTACAGTTTGTTGACAACCCGTATTTGAATATCGTTGCATACAGTAATTATTTTATTCAAAAGAAGAAATTACCGATTAACTAACTTTGAAGCAATCCTAAAACAATTAAGATGAGTTTGATTGAAAAAGATTTTGAATTTATATGGCATCCTTATACGCATCAAAAAAATCGTTCTCCTTCTATCCCAATAGTAAAAGGGGAAAAGACGATTTTATATGATGAAAACGGGAATCAATACATAGATGCAATAAGCAGTTGGTGGGTTACCATCCATGGACATGGCAACAAATACATTGCAAAAAAATTATACAAGCAGGCCAAGAAGCTGGAGCAGGTAATATTTGCAGGATTTACTCACGAACCCGCAGTTAAGCTTGCCGAAAAATTATTAAAAATTTTACCCGGCAATTTTTCAAAAATATTTTATAGCGATAATGGATCAACGGCGACTGAAGTAGCGATAAAAATGTCGCTTCAATATTGGATGAATAAAGGCGAAGGAAACAGGAATAAAATCCTTGCATTCAATCATTCATATCACGGCGACACATTTGGAGCTATGAGCGTTAGTGAAAGAGGCACTTTTACTTTGGCGTTCAGGGATAAATTGTTTGAAGTAATTTTTATTGAAACACCCGACGGCAAGAACATTCCGCAACTGCAGCAGCAAATTGAAAAATATAAAAATGAAATCGCTTGTTTTATTTATGAACCTTTATTGCAGGGCGCAGGTGGAATGAGAATGTATGATCCAAACAATCTGGATTCTCTTTTAACCATAATGAAAAAAGAAAACGTTATTTGTATTGCTGACGAAGTGCTTACGGGGTTTTACCGTACCGGAAGTTTTTTTGCAGGAGATTATCTAACACAAAAGGCAGATATCATTTGCCTCAGCAAAGCCCTCACCGGGGGAACAATGGCAATGGGGGTAACGGCCTGCACCCAAGATGTGTATGACGCTTTTGTGAGTGATGACAAAATGAAAACTTTTTTTCACGGGCATTCTTTTACCGCCAACCCATTAGCTTGTACGGCGGCCCTTGCCAGTCTTACTCTGCTTCAAAAGAAAAAATGCATAGAAAGAATTGAGGAAATTGTAATCCAACAAAAGAATTTTTTAAATACGATACAATTATTTAAAGAAAAAAATATCGTTAAAAATTTACGTCACGTGGGAACCATCTGCGCCTTCGAGGTTCAAACAAATGAAAATGATAACTACCTGCATAATATCGGCTCCTTCTTTACTGATTATTGTTTACAAAATGGCGTTTACCTGCGGGCGTTAGGAAATACAATTTATATAATGCCCCCCTATTGTATTACAAAAAAAGAATTAAAAAAAGTGCACAGCGTGATAACAGGTTTCCTGGAATCCATAATTAAAAAAGATTAAGGAACATTTTTCTCCGCGGCTATTTTTAAATTCTGCAAAGCTGCTTCATATTTCGGCCCGGTGACTTTATCAAGAAAAATGCCGGCAAATTTTCGCCACGGATACCAACCCAATTGCATATTTACATTCCAGGTAAGTTGCGTTTGCCCTGTGCCGTTAGGTAACAAAACAAATTGGTATGTTTTTGTATTCCCCTTTTCTTCAGCCACAAGAACAATAATATTTTCAGGCGAAGATTTCAATAAAGACAACGATATTTCTTTTTTATTTTCATTAGTAAGTATAGCGACAGGTTTATTATCCTGTTCCGATATATTTACTGTTATCTCTTTGTTTTGAAAAGCCGGATACCAGTTTTTCCAGTTATTAAAATCATTTATCTGTGTTGCTACTGCATTATCATTTGCGTTAATAGTAACCCATTTTGAAATGGTGATCTGAGAAGGAAGGAAAACTGTAATCAAACATAAAAACCCTATCAAAATTAAAACAGCAATAAAAAATAATTTAGCTCGGCGCATACTTGTACGATAATTTATTCCCATTTAAAAACCTTTACTGCTACTGCATATACAATAACCCCCCAAAGTAATAAAATGCCAATTTCTATTTTAACATCCCAAAGGCTTTTTCCTTCAAAGGCCACATCCCGAAGCGCTTCATTAAGATGAGTAAGCGGCATTATTTTAGCAATCCATTGCAGCCACACGGGGAAAACGCTCACTGAAAAAAACGTTCCGCCAATTAAAAATTGCGGAAGTGTTATAAGATTGGCAAACGGAGGAATTGTGTTATCGCTTGTTGCTAGTCCGCTTACTATAAAACCAAATCCCATAAATACAATCAGGCCAATAAAACTCAAAACAAGCATGTTAAAAAATGTATTAAACCCGTGTATTAAAGTAAAGCCAAAGAAAAAATGTCCCAACAGAATTATTACTATTGCGGTAAGTATTTGGAATAAGACACGGCTTAACATTTCGCCTAAAATAATATGCGTTCTGCTTATGGGTGTGGCAAAAAATCTCTTTAATACCAGGGTATTTCGAAGATTAAAAAACATAAACGCCACGCCAAATACGCCTGAGGCCAGCAAAGAAAATCCAAGCTGGCCGGGAAGAATAAAGTCAATGCTTTTGTATTGTCTTATTTCAAAAATATCTCTTTTAGGATCAAAATCGAAACTGGCATAAGCCGGGCGATCTCTATAAAATTGATTACTTAATTGATTAATTACACTTTCAACCAAAGTTTTAAATTGAGGCCATTTATCATTACTGGAATTGGTACTTTTTAATGTAAAATTATAGGGAGGATTCCCGGATACATTTTTTTGAATATTTATAATCCCAGCCAGTTTTCCTTTTTCCATATCATCCGTCAATGAATCCTTATCCTTATACCTTATTATAGAAACCCCCTGCGTATTTACTAATGCTTTGTACAATGCATTAGCGGTGTCTGCATTTTCTTCAATGGCAACTTTATAAGTTTGTGTTCTGCCATTTCCGCCGATAAAACCAAATACAAGAATAAAAATTAGTGGAAAAGCAAATCCAAAGATTACCGCAGACGGGCTCCTGAAAATTGCACGGAAACTGGCCTTTGTTATTGCTAACATTGCCCTTAGCTGGCTATATGGCTTCATGAGTAGGTTAATTGAAAAAAAGCAAATCTATTGGAGAAATAATAAAAGTAAAAAAATTGTTTATTGTGGAAGATTCCCCGGTATTAAAATTCGCCTTACAAGGTCACCAAATTTTGCAGCCAGTCGAAATTCATTTCGCATATTTAATTTTTCAGTTGTTATTTTTGATTTTTAAAATATTTTCAAATCATTTGTAAAAGGAGTCCATAAACATCTCTCATTTTTGCACCTGGTTAATCACCCATGAAATATAATTTCATTACCATTGAGGGAAACATTGGAGCTGGCAAAACAACGTTGGCACATTTGCTCAGCAAGCGCCTGAATGCGAGATTAATATTAGAAGAATTTGCAGACAATCCGTTTCTTCCAAAGTTTTATGAAAACCAGCAACAGTATGCCTTTCCGCTGGAACTTTTTTTTATGGCTGAAAGATATAAGCAGTTGAAAGATCTTTTGCAAACGAAGGATATGTTTCAGCATGTAACTATTTCAGATTATTTATTTACAAAATGTCTTTTGTTTGCCAAAGTAAATTTACCGGAAGAAGAATTTTTATTGTATCAGAAATTATTTGACATTATTAATCCGCAACTTGTTCAGCCTGACCTATTGATATATTTACATGCACCGGTAACCAAATTAAAAGAAAACATCAGGAAACGTAATCGTTTCTACGAACAAGGTATAGCCACAGAATATCTTTTTTCATTGCAGGAAACCTATACACAATATATAAAACAGCATAATATTAAAACTTTATTTATCGATGCATCAGAAGCAGATTTTTTAGGAAATGAAAAACATTTAAATACCGTATTAGAAGCGCTTAACAATGATTACGACCAGGGCCAGCATTACCTGCAACTCCCCTAAATGAAACTATGAATTCAGTCTTAAAAAATAGTCCTTTTGCGTCTGTAAAAATAACAGAGTTCCGTAACCTGTTGTTGGGAAGATTTGTTTTTATCATGGGGCTTAGGATGATGGCGACTCTTGTAGGATGGTGGATTTATCTTCTAACCAATGATCCTTTTGCAATTGGATTAATTGGCTTATCTGAAGTGGTTCCTGCTGTTTCATTAGCGCTATATGCCGGCCATGTTATTGATCAGAGTGAGAAGAAAAAATTGCTCCTTAGAGGTATTATTCTTTATATTATAGCGGCTATTATTTTAGTTTTTATATCGGGCAAATTCACTGCAAGCCACTTAAGCAATCACTGGATCGCTATTTGCATCTATACTGTAATATTTGGTACTGGAATTATACGAGCCTTTACAGGGCCCGTTTTCAGCGCAATGATCGCATATATGGTTCCCAGGGTTCATCTTCAAAATGCAACAACATGGAGCCAGGGAACGTGGCTTTCTGCTTCTGTAACAGGTCATGCTGTTGGTGGATTTTTAATAGCCGGTGCAGGAATTACCGGCACTTTAATCACCGTATGCTGCCTAATAACTACTGCATTTTTTTTCTTAATAAAAATTAAAAAGAAACCGGCTGGTAATATTAAAGGGGTTGTTCGTACATGGGAAAGTGTAAACGAAGGTTTACGATTTGTATTTAAAACAAAAGAGTTATTGGGCGCTATTTCTTTGGATCTTTTTGCTGTTTTATTTGGGGGTGCTGTTGCATTAATACCAATTTATGCCAGAGATATTTTAAAGGTTGGGCCGCAAGGTTTTGGATTTCTCAATGGTGCAGCAGACCTCGGTTCTATATTTATAGTTGTCATACTTACTTTGTTTCCTTTGCAGAAAAAACAGGGCAAAAAATTATTATTGGCGGTAGCAGGTTTCGGAATATGTATTATCATATTCGGCATTTCAAAAATTTTCGTCCTTTCATTTGTTGCATTACTTATTTCCGGAATGCTTGATGGAATAAGTGTCGTGATAAGAGGAACAATTACTCAATTAAAAACACCGGACAACATGCGTGGACGAGTAATGAGCGTAACATCTATGTTTGTAAACTCGAGTAATGAACTCGGGCAGTTTGAAAGCGGTGTAATGGCTAAACTAATGGGGACAGTTCCCTCTGTAATATTTGGCGGCTCTATGACCTTACTGGTAGTTATTGCTACATGGTTTAAAGCGCCCACCTTACGAAAAATGGAATATTAATTCCTTTTTCCGCTTAGTAAAACGTTTAGCCCCGCACGTTAGATTCACTTATTCAGAAATTTCTACCAGTTCAATATCAAAAACTAATTCCTTACCTGCAAGTTCATGGTTGGCATCAAGAATTACAACTTCATCTTTTACTTCAGTAACAATTACGGGTATCGGATGACCTGCTTCGTTACGCAATTGTAACTTCATGCCAGGCTCCAGTTTCATATCGGGCGGAATGCTTGATTTGGGAAACTCTATAATCGCTTCCTCATTTTTATTACCATATGCATTTTCAGGTGCTATAACGATTGTTTTCTTCTCACCAACAACCATTCCCGGAATGGCCGCATCAAAACCCGCTATCATTTGGCCTGCACCTACTGTAAACTCAAGCGGTTCACGTCCCTCACTAGAATCAAACTGCTCGCCTGAATTTAATTTTCCCTTGTAATGCACTTTTACAACATCACCTTTTTTCGCTTTACTCATATTGTTATGTTTGTAAATTTAAGATTGAAGTTTTTTTAGTTAAATTATTCTGCGATTTCAACAAAGAAACTAATAAATGTTTGTCTCGTCAAACCCAAGGACATTGTTATATGTAATTTATAAAAAAATTATAACCTATAAAGCGATTTTCATAATATATTTAAGCGGACCGTATAACCATTTTTTAATGAAATTTGGATAATGAAAAAGAAAATAATACTCACAACCTGTTTTTTTATTCTATTAAGTCAGGTATTTTCTCAAAAAAGAATTATTCCCGGCGCAGAAAGGATGAACGTATATCTGCCCTTTCTAAAGGGCAAATCTGTTGCTGTTTTTGCCAATCAAACATCATTAGTGCATCACACAAATCTTGTTGATACTTTATTAAAAAGAGGAATAAAAGTGATTAGGATTTTTAGCCCGGAACACGGCTTCCGAGGGGTTGCTGATGCCGGTGAAAAAGTTGACAATGACATAGATAAAAAAACGGGTGTAAAAATTATAAGCTTATTTGGCAAACATAATAAACCAACACCGGAAGATTTACAAGACGTAGATGTAATGATTTTCGACATACAGGATGTAGGTACCAGGTTTTATACTTTTATTTCTTCCATGCAATATTATATGGAAGCGGCATTGGAAAACTCAAAGCCGTTGTTGATACTTGACAGGCCTAATCCTAATGGTTTTTATGTAGACGGGCCAGTGCTCGATCCAAAATTTAAAAGCTTTGTAGGAATGAACCCAATCCCCATCGTGTATGGTATGACGATAGGTGAGTATGCTTTTATGGTCTCGGGTGAAAAATGGCTATCGGATGCTGCTAATAAGAAATATGAGTATTATTTACATGCAAAAAATTCTGCCGATACACCGTTTCATTTTTTAGTAATAAAATGTTTAAATTATGATCATAAAAGCAAATATATTTTACCGGTAAAACCATCACCCAATTTGCCTTCTATACAATCTGTTTACTGTTATCCCACTACATGTCTGTTTGAAGGAACTACATTAAGTGAAGGCCGGGGAACTTATAAACCATTTCAAATTTTTGGTGCGCCATCCTTACCAAAAAATCTTTATTCATTTACGCCACATCCCACAGAAGGCGCAAAAAGCAACAAGCATTATGGTGAAGTTTGTTATGGATGGAATCTTTCAGGAACTCCGCAAGAGATCCTAAAAAAGATAGATAATAAAATTCAGTTGAAATGGATTATACAGGCCTATAAATTATTTCCTGACAAAGAAAATTTCTTTTTACAAGGATTCAACCGGCTTGCAGGAAATGATGTGTTGATGCAACAAATTAAAGATGGTGTTTCAGAAAATGAGATAAGAAAAAGCTGGAAACCAGGTTTGGATAATTTTAAAAAAATAAGAAAGAAATACTTGTTGTACAAGGATTTTGAATGAAAAATTAAATGATTGGCTGAATAGATAAATCAATGAAAAAACTCCGCATTATTTTTATGGGGACCCCTGAATTTGCAGTTCCTTCCTTAGAAAGACTTGTTGACGCAGGTTATAACATCGTAGCAGTAGTTACTGCGCCTGATAAACCATCAGGACGGGGACTACAAATGAATGAAAGCGCTGTAAAAAAATATGCATTATCAAAAGGTTTAAAAATTCTTCAACCGGAAAAATTAAAGAACCCCGCTTTTATTAATGAATTAAAAGAACTGAACGCAGACTTGCATGTTGTTGTTGCGTTCCGCATGTTGCCCGAAGTAGTCTGGAACATGCCACCAATGGGCACTATAAATCTTCATGGCTCTCTGTTACCACAGTATCGGGGAGCTGCTCCAATTAATTGGGCAATTATTAACGGAGAGAAAGAAACTGGTGTAACTACATTTAAACTTCAACAGGAAATTGATACCGGTAATATTTTATTGCAACAAAAAATCACAATAGGGGATGAAGAAAATGCCGGTGAATTACATGACCGGATGAAGGAGATTGGGGCTGATTTGCTTTTACAAACTATAAATGAGTTGGTAAATAAAAATCTTAAAGAAACAGAGCAAACTCAAACATCATCCCTCAACAGTCATTCTTTGCGTCATGCTCCAAAAATATTTACAGAAACGTGTGAAATAAAATGGGAAAAAAGTGTTGATGAAGTTTATAATCTCATTCGTGGACTATCACCATATCCAACAGCCTTTACTTTTTTAAAAGGAAAAAAATTAAAAATATTTAATGTACAAAAAGAAATAACTAACATAAAAGAAAATCCGGGTGAACTAATTACGGATAGTAAAACCTATTTAAAATTTTCCTGTAATAATGGCTACATTTCCCTAAAAGAATTACAGTTGGAAGGAAAGAAAAAAATGTATGTTGAAGATTTTTTAAGAGGCTGGAGAATGTAAATGGCTAATTACTTCACATAGCTCAAAGCACAATCAAATTTATCTCCAGAACCTAATTCTTCTGCAGCAGCATTGCTGATAATAATTGTAAGCCCTGCATTTTGTTTTATATCAGGTATAGCATCTAACACTTTAGCATAAACGCTTTTATTGGTTGCATTATCGGTTACCTTAATAACTGAACCGGGAGGAGCATCATTACTAAAGCAATAATATTTTCCATCCTGCCAGCCACTGGTAGATTTAAAAGTACTCCCGGTGCCGTTGGCACTTACAGGAGATTTTTTTTCTGACTGGTCATCATACAATTTTTTAAAAAATCCTCCGGAAAAATTAATATTACTCTTCGTGTTTTCAATTGTTACCGTAACTTTAGGCTCGTCTGTTTCTGGAGTTGTAATATCCTTTTTTTCCTGTTTATCTGCATCGGGGACTTTTACAGGTGGGAGCCTTTCAGGATTTATAGCAGGCTTAATCGGCTCTGGTTTTGGTTCAGCATTTTCATTCATAACATCGCCATTGGGCTTTATTGCTTTACCTGCCAAAGCTGATTCATTTTTATTTACTTTAAGGTAACCGACAATCAAAGGTGTACCAGCACTTACAGCATCCGACTGCATATGATTCCATTTTTTTATAGTTGTAAGTGGAACTTTATTGTACTTAATACTAATTCTGTATAATCCTTCCTTTGGCTGAACTGGATGATAAACAGGTATGAGTGCTTCACCACTACCTGCGGAGCCTGATTGTAAAAAATTATTTTCAGTCAGCGGGATTTTAATAGACTCTCCCACGCTTAAACCATTTTCAAATTGCAGGTTATTATAAGAGGCTAAGCCCTTTGCAGTAACATTATATAATCTCCCGATACTATAAAAGTTTTCTTTAGGTACTACTTTGTGAATGAGATACAAATTAGGTGTAGTTCCTTCTATTATAAGGCCATTTTTTTGGGCAAAAGAAATATTGCTAACAAAAAAAAGGGCCATAAAAATACTTACCCATTTCACCATAACTAAAGGTTTTACTGATATTAGAAAACAAGTATTTGATATTTTATAATTTCTCATACCGTTGTTTACAAAGATGGGATAAAAAAATTTATAATAAAATCACCACTAGAACCTTTTCGTTAAAATTTTATAAACAATACTTAATTCAAATATACTTTCAGATGTTAAATTAAAAGTTAAAATAAATTTTATAATCGTTGTTGCCATCTAACGCTCATTTCATTTTTCCATTGTACAAAATCTCCATCACTTATATGTTTTCTTGCTTTTGTAACAATATCCAGATAAAATGCAAGATTATGAATACTTGCAATCTGCAATCCCAATATTTCTTTTGATTTAATTAAATGCCTCAAATAAGCTTTGCTATAGTAATTACTTATTTCACAAACAATTCCTTCATCAATGGCAGAGAAATCTTTTTCCCATTTTTTATTATCAATATTGATTACGCCATTGCTTGTAAAAAGCATAGCGTTTCTCCCATTTCGCGTGGGCATAACACAATCAAACATATCAACTCCTAAAGCTATACATTCCAGTATATTCCAGGGAGTGCCTACTCCCATTAAATAACGCGGCCTGTTAACAGGAAGATTATTGCAACAAAACTCACATATTTCGTACATTTTTTCAGTAGGTTCACCAACACTCAGTCCCCCAATGGCATTTCCTGTCGCTCCCATGGAGGAAACATATTCGCATGATATCTTTCGTAATTCATGATGTGTACCTCCCTGCACAATCGGGAACAAATTCTGCGTGTAACCGTATTTGTTATCCGTAGTATTAAACCGGTTAAAACACCTGTCAAGCCAGCGATGCGTTAATTCCATTGAAATTTTGGCATAATCATATTCACTTCCGCCTGGAGGGCATTCATCAAAAGCCATAATAATGTCACCGCCAATTATCCGTTGAATATCTATTACCTTTTCCGGAGAAAATAAATGTTTACTACCATCAATGTGGCTTTGAAATATCGCTCCTTCTTCAGTTAACTTACGGGTACCAGTAAGCGAAAATACCTGGTAACCGCCACTGTCGGTAAGGATTGGTTTCTGCCAATTCATGAATTTATGTAATCCACCAGCAGCCTCTAATACTTCCAGTCCCGGGCGCAAATACAAGTGATATGTATTTCCTAAAATAATTTGAGCTTTTACATCATCTGCCAATTGTTGCTGGGTTACAGCTTTCACACTTCCGACAGTACCAACAGGCATAAAAATGGGCGTACTAATTTCACCATGATCAGTAATAATTTTCCCGGCTCTTGCCTTCGATTGGCTATCATTATGTTGAAGCTGAAATTGTAATGCAGCCATAAACTTTATTTCTTTTAATACAAGAGAACGCAAATATAGTTTCGAAAAAATAAGTAACAGATTAAGCTCATTAAATGACGCCAGATATTTTGTGTATAGAAAGAAGTAGTTATGTTTGCATTCGATGAAACTGACTGAATATGTGCATCATTGGGAAAATATTCTTTTCCTGGTGTTTTGTTTAATTACGCTTATACAGGTATTTTATTACCTGTTTTTCTTTGCCCGGCTGGCTTTTTATAAATCAAAGTCAAAATTAATTTCACAAACGCATCCTGTTTCTGTTATAATTTGCTCACGCGACGAAGCGGGCAATCTCGTAAAAAATTTACCGGGTGTATTAATTCAACAATACCGGACTACCCACGAAGTTATTGTTGTTAATGATAACTCATTTGATGAAAGCAAATATATACTTGAAGAATACCAGCGAACATACAAACAATTACATCTAATTGAATTAACGCAGGAAGCAAGATTTATTCCCGGAAAAAAATTTCCTTTAAGCATAGGCATTAAAACTGCCAAACACGAAATTGTTTTGCTTACGGATGCAGATTGTGTTCCTGCAAGTGAGTTCTGGATTGAAAAAATGCAGGAAGGTTTTACTAATGGAACTGAAATTGTTTTAGGCTATGGCGCATTGCATAAAAAGAAAGGATTTTTTAATAAGCTGGTAAGATGGGAAACGTTGCATACAGCCTTGCAATATCTTTCGTATGCCAAAGCAGGCCTTACGTACATGGGCGTAGGAAGAAATCTTAGTTATAAAAAAAGTGTCTTTTTCAGGCATAAAGGCTTCTCATCTCATAACCATGTTCCGGGTGGCGATGACGACCTTTTTATTAATAAAGCTGCCACAAAAAAGAATACAGCCATTGTAATTGATAAAGATGCATTTACTCTATCTGAACCACCAAAAACATGGAAACAATGGATTCGACAAAAGAACAGGCATTATTCAACGAGCAAATATTATAAGGCAATTCATAAATTCTTATTGGGCTTATATGCTTTTTCTCATTTTCTTTTTTATCCATTATTTATTCTGTCAATATTATTTTATGATTGGGAACAGGCGCTGATTATTTTTGGAATTCGTTTTTTTATACAGGGAATTATTTTATTTAAAGTAACCAGAAAGCTGGATGAGAGAGATTTATTTCCCTGGTATTTACTCCTGGATATTTGGATGTTTTTTTATTACCTGTTATTTTCAACGGCTATTTTTAAAAAGCCTAAAGGCACGTGGAAATAGAGCTAGCCATTAATTAGTGAACTTCATGACAATGGAAATCCTAACAAAATATTTTACTGATTTTACAGAGAAGCAGATAAACCAATTTGCAGCACTAAAAGATTTATATGCTGAATGGAATCAAAAAATAAATGTTATTTCAAGAAAAGACCTTGATAATTTTTATGAGCACCATGTGTTACATTCATTAAGCATAGCAACTCAATTTAATTTTCCAGATAGTTATGATATTATGGATCTTGGCACCGGCGGCGGTTTTCCCGGGATTCCATTAGCTATATTTTTTCCTAAAGTACGTTTTCACTTAGCAGATAGCATTAATAAAAAATTAAAAGTTGTAGAAGCAGTTACTGCTGCAATAGATTTAAAGAATGTAACAGTGCAGCATACACGGGCTGAAGATATTCATAATAAAAAATTTGATGTGGTTGTATCAAGGGCTGTAGCGCCATTAAAAGATCTTTGGTACTGGAGTAAGCCATTATTAAAAAAGAAACCCGTTGATCAGCCTAAAAAAATAACCGGTCTTATTTGCTTAAAAGGTGGCGACCTGAATAATGAAATAGCTGAAAGTGGCTGCCGCCCCAGGATATGGGAGATAGAAAAAATATTTGAAGAAGAGTTTTTTAAAAAGAAATATATATTGCAGGTTAGTTCTCCTTAATAAACCGGTATAACCATACATCAGTCTGCGGTGTATTTCCTATCGGAAAAGGATGTGTAACTCCCGAATTTATAAACCCAAACTTATTGTAAAAAGACTTTGCTCTTTCATTGTGTTCCCAAACACCCAGCCAGATTAATTCATAATTTTTTTCAGCAGCAAAATCCAAAGCAAAGTTCATTAATGCAGCACCAATTTTTTTAGAATGGTATTCTTTTAAAACATAAATTCTTTTTAATTCAATTGCTTTATGCCGGTTAATAATTTTAACATCGCTTATTTCTTCTTTCATTCTTATATATCCTGCAATATTTCCATTTACAAATGCAATAAAGTAAAAGTCATCTGCATTACTTAATTCTTCAAAAACCTTTTTCTCATTAAAATACCCGGCAATAAACCCCTGCATATCCTCGTCAGTACAAGTTCCATTAAAAGTATCAAAAAATGTTACTGCGCTTAATTCAGCAATTAATTTAGCTTCATCTGCAACCGCTCTTCGAATATGCAAGGCTTCTTTTACCAATTCAGTTTAAGTGTATTATTTTTTTGGTCAACATCCGCCATTCTTTTTGTTGGGTCAATTTCAACAAGCACCAAATCAGTAAGCGGATGTTTAAATTCAACAACATAGGTCGGGTTAGTCCAGTTCCATTCGCTATGAGCAATAAATGGTCCTTTCCCTTCTGCGGGTTTATCTCCAAACATAAGGTCCAATGGAATATAATGGATTTCCCTACTACTATCTTTAAAAGTAAGCTGAAGATCAATAGGCATAGGCATTTGACCTATTCTTCTCAATCGTATTTTAGAAATTCCATTTTCGCCCCAAAGACTATCAATCGCATAATCAATGCTCTTGGTAGTGGAGATCCAATATTCTTTATAACAGTCAAGTTGTACTCCGCTCACATCCTGTGCTACTTTCATAAAATCGGATGCATTGGGATGCTTAAATCTCCATAGCTTATAATATTCCAATAAAATTTTATCTCTTACCGAATCACTAACGATATAGCCTAGCTGCTCCAGAAACATTTCTCCTTTTGAGTAGGCGTTTATTTCATAAGCTAAGTTGGTATTGTAATGATCCGAATGCGTCGTTAGGGGTTCTTCCAGCTTTTGTTTCATTAAAAAATAATAACCATTATAAGCACCCGCATGATTCAAAGGAAGAGCCTTTTGTCTTTCACTGGGTTCAATGTTCATTGCCTTATCATAATAAGCTGTTACCTCTGCTTCTGCATAACTCGTAAAGCCCTCATCCATCCAGGGATAGAGGCTTTCATTAGTGCCCAGCATCATCTGGTACCAGCTGTGCATCCATTCGTGAAAAACACCCCCCAGTCCGGGGCCCCTTAACAAGGTGGCCATCGGGTATTCCATGCCGCCATCACCACCTTGTATAAATGAATATTGCGGATAAGGGTATTTTCCAAAACGCTTTTCCATATAAGGCAAAACAGTAACCGCAGCATCAGCAACGGTTTGCCATTTCTTTTCAAGTGAGTCAACTTTTTTGTAAACAACGTTTAAAATAACTCCATCCTGTTTTCTTACAATATGTTCATAATTGGGGTCTGCAGCCCAAACAAAATCGTGTACATTATTGCCGATAAAATGCCATGTACGTTTTGCGGAAGAAATATCTTTTAAAGGAGTTCCCGGCTTATCATAACCCCAACCAATAGACGCAGCGTTTTGCAATATCCCTGTTCCGGCGAGCTTATACGCTTTATCAATTTTTATTGTAACATCATAATCTCCCCAAACACCGTAAAACTCCCGCGCTACATATGGTGTAGGATGCCATCCCTCATAATCATACTCACACATCTTGGGATACCATTGGCTTATACTATATCTTATACCTTCAGCATTATCGCGACCGCTTCTTCTTATCTGCAGCGGGACCCGCGCTTCAAAAACTAGTTGAAAGTTTACTTTTGTTTTTGGCAAAATTGGTTTAGTAAGATCAACTTCCAAAATGGTACCATGCACCTTCATGGGTTGCTCCACTCCATTTAGTGTTAAAGATTTTATCTTTTGATAACCTATTTCTTCGGGCGTCAGTTTTGAAATACGGTCTCTTACACGTGAGTCCCAGTCTGGTCTACCATTAATTAATATTTTACCCAACTCCCGACTTCTCACATCCATTTCACTCCCCGGCTGAAATGCGTTCCAGTATAAATGGAAAAAAACACGATTCAACTTATCGGGAGAATTGTTAGTGTATTCTAATTTTTGTACGCCAGTAAAACGATTGGTATTCACATCAACATCTACATTCATATTATATTTCACGTGTTGCTGCCAACGATTGGGTTGAGAGGAAACAAATACGACAAATGCCAAATTAAAAATAATAACCAGACTAATTCTTTTCATGCAATTAAAATATTAAAAATGCGAGGGCAAACTTCGTAAAATAGAAGTTATAAAAAAAACAAAACTCATGGAGAATTGAAGTTAAATTCTTTGAATGACTAAACTTAATTTTTCCCTTCCACCACAATCACAATCTCACCTTTTACATTTTTTTCATTAAAGTAACCATGTACTTCCCGCAATGTTCCCCTTTTATTTTCCTCAAAAACTTTTGTTAGTTCTCGGCTCACACAACATTGCCGTTCTTCGCCAAAATAATCTATAAAATCTTTTAAAGTTTTTACCAATCGCATCGGGCTCTCATAAAATATCATGGTTCGCTCTTCTTCAGCCATTTTTTTTAAAAAAGTTTGCCTTCCTTTTTTTAAAGGCAAAAAACCTTCAAAACAAAAGCTATTCATGGGTAACCCGCTATTTACCAATGCAGGTACAAAAGCAGTTGCGCCGGGAAGACACTCAACTTTAATATCATTTTTGATACACTCACGGACCAGTAAAAATGCGGGATCGCTTATTCCCGGCGTACCGGCATCTGTAATTAATGCCATCGTTTTGCCTGCACTTAACTGATCAATTAAATGATTATAAATTTTATGCTCGTTGTGCTGGTGATAAGGGGTTGTAGGTTTTTCAATATTATAATAACGTAGAAGCTTAGCCGAAGTTCTTGTATCTTCCGCCAGGATCAAATCAACTGCCTTTAGTATTTCAATTGCCCTGAATGTAATATCAGCAAGATTACCAATGGGCGATGGAACGATGTAGAGCATTAAGTAATGTACGATTTACGATGTATGATATATGATGCAAAAAACCATATCACGTAATTTGTATTGTATACTCTTCCATAACCTGGTTTGCCAGTAGTTTTTTCGAAGCCTCTTCTGCAATTTGTTTCGCTTCCACGGCATTATCAGCTTCTATACTTAACTGGATGTGTTTTCCAATTCTTACATCTTCAATGTTTTTTAAACCAAGATTAGAAAGCCCGCCCATAACGGCCTTGCCTTGCGGATCTAACAATTCTTTTAGCGGCATTATTTTTATTTCAGCAAGAAAATTCATTCGCTTTTCGTTTTAATTGTTGAAAGAGATAATATTATATAGAATATAAAAACAACCGGTACTGCAATCCATTGTAAAAAAATGGCAGTAATAATTGCAATAATTAATAATGTAATTTTTGGAAAATTATTTTTAAAAGTAAAATCAGAAAATTTTAAAGACATTATCCTCAAATTAGAAACCATAAGATAACTTAATACTAAAATCAACCCGTATAAAACCCATTTATTAATAAGCAGGTTATTAAAAGAAGTAATAGTATTAAAATGAAGAATAAGTGGAAAAGAGGCAACTAATAACCCTACCGCAGGTACAGGAACACCTTTGAAAATTATGCCTTGCGATTCGTCTAAGTTGAACTTAGCCAGTCTGTACGCGGCAGCACAACTTAATATGAATGCAGGTACCAGCCACGCTATTGAAACATTCAGGCCGTTTTCTTCTCTTGCAAAACTAAATCTCAGCAACTGGTAAATAATCACTGCCGGGGCAACACCAAAGCTAACAACATCACTTAACGAATCTAACTGTTTACCCATCGACGAAGTAGCTTTTAGCAGGCGTGCAACGAACCCATCTAAAAAATCTATAACTGCCGCAATGATAATGCAAATCGCTGCCCAGGTAAGTTTTTCAGGAATATTAAAACTGCTGTTAAATTCATCATTTAAATAAATTATTACAGAATCAGTTTGCAGCGCAAACACAATTGCCATGCAGCCGAAAAAGAGATTAAGCAGTGTAAAAATGTTTGGAATTTGTTTCATGAATTGGATTGTTTCATCAACGTTTCAATTTCTTCAACAGTAATCGGAATATTTTTCATCAGGTCTGTATTTCCATTTTTTGTTATCCAGAAATTATTTTCAATACGCACGCCCATCTTTTCTTCTTCAATATAAATCCCGGGTTCTATTGTAAAAACCATTCCCGGCTTAATAGGTTCATTCTTTGTTCCGAGATCATGAACATCGATTCCCAAATGATGAGAAATACCATGATACAAATACTTTCTGTAAGCCCTGTTTGCCGGATCTTCATTTTTAATATCCGATTTTTTCAACAGCCCTATTTTTTGGAAAATGACGGTAGCTTCATCTCCAATTTTCTCAGTATAATCATTAATGCTGATGCCCGGTTTTAAAATAGATGCAGCATAGTGATGCAAGTGAAGACATGCATTATAAACTGTTTTTTGCCTTCTTCCAAACCTACCATTTACAGGTATTGTTCGCGTGAGATCGGCATTATAATTACCATAGCTTGCGCCAAAATCCATCAAGATTAGATCCCCGTCTTTGCATTGCTGGTTGTTATCAACATAATGCAATATCCTCGCATTGTCCCCGCTGGCAAGGATACTTCCGTAAGCCGGTCCTGTAGCCCTTTGTGATAAAAATGAATGCCATATTTCAGCATCTATTTCATATTCCATTACGCCGGGTTTTATAAACTTCAGCAGCCGCCTGAAAGTGCTATCAGTAATGTCAATTGCTTTTTGAATCACTTCTACTTCCAATGAAGTTTTAATTGCCCTTAATTGTTTTAAAATTTTTGCACTACGCTTATAATTATGTAACGGGTAACGGCTACGCATATCCGTTGCAAAGCGATAATCTCTTACCTGAACCAAATTTGCTTTCCGGTCGTTTTCGTTTGTATTTAAATAAATAGTATCAGCGAGGTGAATCCATGGCTGAAGCATTCCGTCTAATGCATCAAGCCAAATAATGGTTTGCACCCCTGAAATACGCTGGCCTTCGTTTATACGTAACTGGTGGCCATTCCATTTTTCCTTTAATTCATCAGGCCTTACTAATACTAATACTTCACGATATTTCGGATCAGGATTATCGGGAAATAAAATTACCATTGAATTTTCCTGTGTAATACCCGAAAGCCAAAACAGATCGGCATTTTGAACAAACGGATATAAAGCATCGCCATTAGTTGGCAACTCATCGTTACTATTAAAAATGGCGATAGAATTTTTCTCCATTTTAGCGGTAAATCTTTTCCTGTTCTGGATAAATATCTCAGGATTAAGAGGAAGATATTTCATGAAATGAAAATTTATGGATTGCAATATACATGATAAAAAGATTTTCGTTTCAAACCATACATTGCATGTATGGTTTACACATTAAAAAAATAATATTTTTATTCTTTTTAAGAATTTTTATTTCTTCCCTGATTTTATTTAATGGTTTTGAAAGGTCCTTGGAGATAAATAAACATTTCATCGAATTAGTAAAATTAAACCACTTTAAAAGGCTCTGTTTTAAAGTAGCTGGAAAAACTGAATAGTTATTTTTGCCCCTAATCAAACAGTAAAGTGTTCATGTCTGTTCCAACGAGGCTTGCTATTCCAAAAAAATTGCTATTTAACCTGGGATTAAAATCTGCTGAAAATATATTTTACCAATTACCGCCCGAAGAACTCATTGGCCAGGCTGTTGCAAAAGGTGAAGGTATGCTAAGTGATACCGGTGCATTGGTTATTGATACCGGAGAATTCACCGGCAGAAGCCCTAAAGACAGGTTTATTGTAAGAGACGCATTAACTGCCGGTTCAATTAATTGGAATGAATTCAATATTCCTATTGATGAAACATATTTTGAATTATTGTATCGAAAAATAATGGATTTTTTAAGTGATAAAAAGTTGTGGATTAGAGATTGTTATGCATGCGCTGACCAGGATTACCGGTTAAATATCAGGGTAATTAATACCAACCCGTGTTGTAATCTTTTTGTGTACAACATGTTTTTACGCGTTGAAGAAAAAGAACTGGAAGAAATTGAAATTGACTGGCATTTAATTCAGGTTCCTCATTTTTATGCGGATCCAAAAACGGATGGAGTACCCCATAAAAATTTTGTAATTGTAAATTTTACGAAAAAAATAATTCTAATCGGCGGCACACAATATACCGGCGAAATGAAGAAGGCAATATTTAGTATTCTAAATTATATTTTGCCCCACGATAAAAATGTTTTGAGCATGCATTGCTCAGCTAATGTTGGAGAAAAAGGAGATACTGCAATATTTTTTGGATTGAGCGGAACGGGTAAAACCACATTAAGCGCCGACCCCAAACGAATGTTGATAGGAGATGATGAACATGGATGGAACAATGGTTCTGTATTCAATTTTGAGGGCGGATGCTATGCAAAAACAATTGACCTTAGTAAAGAAAGAGAACCCGATATTTATAATGCTATCAAGTACGGAGCAGTAGTTGAAAATGTAACCTTTATTGAAGGTACCAACACAATTGATTACTCCAGTAAGAAAATTACAGAGAACACCAGGGTGAGTTATCCGTTATATTTTATCAATAATGTGTTGGAAACATCTATTGGTAAAACGCCCAAAAATATTTTCTTTCTTACCGCCGATGCTTATGGTATTTTACCGCCGATAAGTAAGCTAACCCCGGGCCAGGCCATGTACCAGTTTATAAGTGGCTACACAGCAAAGGTTGCAGGCACTGAGGCAGGAGTTATTGAACCTAAACCAACATTCAGCGCATGTTTTGGCGCTCCATTTTTGCCACTGCATCCCGGCGTGTATGCGGCAATGTTAGGTAAAAAAATAAAAGATAATAACGTCAGCGTGTGGATGATAAATACCGGTTGGACAGGCGGTGGCTATGGTGTGGGCAGCAGAATGAAACTTGAATATACAAGAGCCATGATTACTGCAGCGTTGGAAGGAAAGCTTGATAATGTAAAATATACTCCGCACTCAATTTTTGGAATGATGATACCGGAAGAATGTCCCGGTGTTTCGTCAGAAATATTAAACACAGAATCTACCTGGAAAGATAAAGACGCATATACTAAAACTGCAAACAGGCTTGCCCGTTATTTCATTCAGAATTTTGAGAAATATAAAGACAGCGTTAGTGACGAAATACTGGCTGCAGTGCCTAAAATTTAGATGTGTTTTTAAAAGGCATGTACAGTAAGAAATTAAAACTGTGCATGCTTTAATTATTGTTATAACTCATAAGACGCTCAAACTTTTGGAAAGTTTTTTGGAGGCTATAATTTTTATAAAGCATCTACTTAACTTTCCAAAAGTTATATAATATAAAGACAGCGTTAGTGACGAAATACTGGCTGCAACGCCTAAAATTTAGATGTGTTTTTAAAAGGCATAGCAGCGAATGCCATAAAATTTTTGTCTTAGTATTACCAATTGCAAATTAACCTCTAAATTATTAAGACCACTACTACCATGAAAAACAGATTCCTTAATTTGTTTATTTTAATTTTAGTTGTCTTTTATTCTACTTTTTCATCCTGCAACACTAAACAACCGTTTAAGCCCGATTACTCCAATATAGCCGGTTACGTAATTGGGAAAGAAACCTGCGATACAAATGAGACCAATGATTATTGGTTGTTGGATTTCAATGTTTATCCAAATACTCCTCATGTAGGAGATACGCTTGTATTAAATGGAATTAGCTATACCAATGTTTTAAAAGTAAAAGGGCTTGACCCTCGTTTAAAGCAAGTAGGAATGAGAGTATCCATTGATTATAAAAAAATAAGTAGCGGAGAATTAACCACAGGATGTACTGTAGCATCACCTGTAGTGTATTTTTTAAAAGAAATTTTTATAATTAATCAAGGTGAGATTCGCTAAGCTTCTAAAATAACTAAACCTCTAAACCAAATCACTAAACTTCCAAAAGTTATATACTGTGCATAGCTTTAGCTTAATCTTAAATTGCGTCCAACTGGTTACATAATTAAACGCTGAAAGGTTGACGGTTTAAAATTAGATGTAAATAAATGATGATTCCTTAAAACAACCCAAATAATTGCGAGTCGATTTTATTGATAATGATTCCAAGGTCTTCTTCTTTTTCAGCAAACTTATTAGTGTCTGCATCAATTATTAACAATGGACCTTCGTTGTAACTGCTAATCCATTTGTTATAAAATTCATTCAGCTTTTTAAGATAATCCAAGCGAATATTTTCTTCATATTCACGGCCTCTTTTCTGTATTTGAGCTACCAATGTAGGAACTGAGGCATTCAGGTAAATTAAAAGGTCCGGCGGCTTCACCATCGATTTAAGTGTTTCAAAAAAAGTATAATAATTGCTAAAATCTCTTTTGGTCATCAGTCCCATATCATGAAGGTTGGGAGCGAAAATATTAGCATCTTCGTAAATAGTCCTGTCCTGTATAACGGTCTCGGTACCACGCTGAATTTCGAGAAGTTGGTTGAGCCTGCTGTTTAAAAAAAATACCTGCAGGTTAAAGCTCCACCGCGGCATGTCTTCATAAAAATCGTTCAGGTAGGGATTATGATCTACGTCTTCAAATTGTGGAATCCACTTGTAGTGCTTACTCAATAATTCAGTCAGCGTCGTTTTCCCTGCACCGATGTTTCCGGCAACTGCAATATGTTTTGGTTTTTTTGTTTTTGCCATTTCCCTGTTCAGATTTAAGATTTTTTACCTTCGGATTGCGGGCTGATTTTTTTGACTGGTTTACGAATTGTTTAAAAGTAATATAAATTTAATAATAATTAAGGCCCATAGCATTTCTTACCAATTTCATTGTTGTTTCCGCGTTGGCAATTGCTTTTTCCGCGCCCTGCTTCATTATTTTTTGTAAATATTTTTCATCCTGCAGAATGCTGTTTATTTTTTTCTGGATGGGCGAAATAAAATTTACCATATCTTCTGCCAATTGTTTTTTCATATCGCCATAGCGGATGGAACAATCATTATATTTTTCTTCGAAATGCTTTACGGTTTCTTCATTGCTCACTAATTTCATCAGTAAAAATAAATTTTCAATGTAATCAGGCTTTGGAGAATTTGGTTGGGTAGGACCGCTATCTGTCTTGGCTTTCATTACTTTTTTCCGGATGTCGTCATCTTCATCGGAAAGGTATAATGTTGCCAGTTTATTTTCACTCTTGCTCATTTTGCCGCCTCCATCCAATGAAGGCACTTTTACTAATTTATCATTAAAATTATAAGCAACCGGTTCAGGAAAAACTTCTCCATAGCGGTGATTAAACCGGTTTACATAGGTTCTCGCAATTTCCAAATGTTGCTCCTGGTCTTTGCCAACCGGCACGTACCTGGCGCGATGAATTAAAATATCTGCAGCCATCAATACGGGGTAAGTAAGCAATCCGGCATTAATATTATCAGGATGTTGGCGGACTTTATCTTTAAACGTGGCCGTTTTTTCCAACTCTCCTTTATAAGCAAGCATATTTAAATAAAGATATAATTCCCCGGTTTGATAAACATGGCTCTGGCAATATAAGGCAACTTTTTCAGGATCGAGGCCACAGGCAATATTTTCGGCCAAAACCCTATGTACATTGCTTTTTAATCCCTTTGTATCAGGGTGCGTAGTTAAAGAATGAAGATCGGCGACCATGAAATAACACTCAAAATTATCCTGCATTTTTACATAATTGCGGATGGCTCCAAAATAATTTCCGAGGTGCAAAAAGCCGGTAGGCCTTATTCCGCTCATAACAATCTGCCTGCCTGCAGACAAGTTTTCTTTCTTCTTTTCCATAAGACGGCGAAGATAAGAAAGTTGAATTCTATTATAACCGCTTTGCCAGTTGTCAATTATCAATCATCAATTATTAATTGATAATTATATTTGCCTGATGAATGTAAATGACGAACTGGTTGATAAATTGGCCAACCTGGCCCGGCTCGAATTTAATGAGCAGGAAAAAGAAGATATAAAAAAAGATCTGCAGCAAATGATTGGCTTTATTGATAAACTGAATGAGCTGGATACCACCGGCGTAGAACCTTTGCTGCACATGAGTGAGAATATAAATATTTTAAGGGAAGATGAAGTAAGCGGAATGATAAGCAGGGAAGATGCTTTTAAAAATGCGCCTTTGCACGATGAGCAATTTTTTAAAGTTCCCAAAGTAATAAAGAATAATTAGCCAATAAGCCCATGTAATAATTAACTGATATGCAAATTGAAATTGCTATATTGTTATAAATTAAGCTAACAAAATCTTGTACAAACAGATACGATGAATTCAATTATAGAACTGGACAACATACAAAAAAGCTACTTCATGGGTAAGATGGAGCTAAAAGTGTTGAAAGGAATTTCACTGGAAATATTTAAAAATGAATATGTGGCTTTAATGGGTCCCAGCGGAAGTGGAAAATCTACCTTAATGAATTTGCTGGGCTGCCTGGATTCACCTACGGCCGGTCGTTATATTCTTAATGGCAAAGATGTAAGCAAAATGCCTGATGATGATCTTGCCGAAGTTCGTAATAAAGAAATTGGTTTTGTATTTCAACAATTTAATTTATTGCCAAGACTTACTGCGGCAGAAAATGTTGCCTTGCCTTTGGTATACAACGGTTCGTCTAAAAAAGCCAGGACGGAACTTTCACTTGAAATGCTTAATAGGGTTGGCTTAAGCGACCGAAGCCATCATAAACCCAATGAATTGTCGGGTGGCCAGAACCAACGCGTTGCTATTGCAAGAGCATTGGTAAATAATCCTTCTATAATATTGGCAGATGAACCAACAGGAAATCTTGACTCAAAAACTTCAGTTGAAATTATGAATATTTTTAGCAAGATTCAATCTGAAGGAAATACGGTGATACTCGTAACGCACGAGGAAGATATTGCCAAGTTTGCTCATCGCATAATAAGATTAAAAGATGGACTTATTGAAAGCGATAATCTTCATATAGAGTCAATGGCAACGCTCTAACTCTTCCCTATTCAATGAAATTTTATGTCTCAAAAAATATACACAAAAACCGGGGATAAAGGAAAGACAAGCCTTATCGGAGGCACAAAAATTTTAAAAAGCGATCTGCGCATAGAAACGTATGGCACAATAGATGAATTGAATTCATGGATAGGCTATATCAGTGATGCCATAAATGATTTTAGCGCCAATCATATTTTAAAAGAAATACAGGACAGGCTTTTCACTATCGGTTCGTCATTGGCTTGTGATCCGCAAAAAGAAACCAAATTAATCATCCCGGATTTGCACGAGACAGACATTACCTTACTCGAAAAAGAAATCGACACCATGAATGAAACACTTCCGGAAATGAAACATTTTATTTTACCGGGAGGACATTCTTCAGCGTCTATCACTCACATTGCCAGATCTGTTTGCCGCCGGGCCGAAAGATATTGTGTGAACTTAGCGACACATGATGGCCATGTAGATCCTTTAATAATAAAATATCTAAACAGGTTAAGCGACTATCTTTTTGTGCTGGCAAGATATGTTTGCCATTTACATAATGTGCCTGAAATTGTGTGGAAACCACGCATTAGCACTGCGAAAAAAAAATAGAATCTTTACCGGTGCTCTGCCTCAAAACATCTTTCCATCTTTCATATGCAATATACGGTCACTCATTTGCGCCAGTTCTTCATTATGAGTAACAATTAAAAAAGTCTGCTGAAATCGGTTACGCAAATCAATGAATAAATTATGTAACTCTTTTGCATTAGCAGAATCCAGATTGCCCGTTGGCTCATCTGCCATTACAATAGAAGGATTATTAATGAGCGCCCTGGCAACCGCTACTCTCTGTTGCTCCCCGCCCGAAAGCTCGCCGGGCTTATGTTCTGAACGATCTTTCAAACCCAACAATTCTAAAAGTGGTAGGGCCTTTTCCTGCACCTCTTTGGTTTTTCGCCCGGCAATCCATCCCGGAATACACACGTTTTCGAGTGCAGTAAATTCTGGCAATAAATGGTGAAATTGAAAAACAAAACCAATATGCTTATTGCGGAAGGCCGCTAATTTTTTACCGTTTAATTTGAAAACGGGCGTATTGTCAAGGTAAATTTCACCTTTATCAGCTACATCAAGTGTACCCAATATATGTAGCAAAGTACTTTTCCCTGCTCCGGAAGATCCTGCAATGCTCACGATTTCTCCTTTCGAAATTTCAATATCCACTCCCTTTAATACTTGTAATGAGCCGTAATTTTTAAATATTCCAGTAGCTTTTAGCATATTTAAATGTATAGGTTTAAATAGAATTTGAGAAGCGTAAAAATAATTAAAAGCATCCATGCATCCCTTTGAGAAAATTATTCATCCATTAGTAACAACAATTTAAAAAAACAATATTTGGTAATCCCGATATAACTTTTACTTTTGCGGAAAATTGATATCCCCGAATTATTAATTTATTAGATAAAAAGAAAAATATGTTTTGGACTTTAGAACTTGCCTCCCATCTTGAAGACGCGCCGTGGCCCGCAACAAAAGACGAATTGATTGATTATTCTATCCGTAGTGGCGCTCCGATTGAAGTAGTTGAAAACCTGCAGGAGTTGGAAGATGAAGGTGGGGAAATTTATGAAGGCCTCGAAGACATTTGGCCCGATTATCCCAGCCAGGAAGATTTCTTTTTTAATGAAGATGAATATTGATAATTTACGTTAACGTATTTTTCAGATAGAAGAGCCGTTCGGAAAACCGAACGGTTTTTTATTTTAGGAATGCCTTACTTGCTTGTAACCAATAAAATGGTAAATTGAGGTAACAAATTAAAAGCGGTGGAATGGATAATTATTTTAACATCAATTGTATTAATCTTTTTGATTTCTCAATACCTGAAAAAATTAATTGGACCTAAACTCAAACCTACCACTAAACTTTTTCTATCTTTTACCTGGTTTATTTGCTTTATAACTTTGATAATTACCACCGATTTGAGAAAAAATAATTTTACTCAACCCGAGTTATTTGTACTGATTACTTTTTCAATAGGATATTTAATTTATTTTTATTTTAGGTATAAAAAATTGAAAGGTTCAACAAACGACAATTGAACAATAAACAATTAATCTATCATTTCTCCATTTGCTCAATTACACTTTGAGTAACGCCGGTAAATGAAAATCCTCCATCGTGAAAAAGATTTTGCATGGTGACATATTTAGTAAGATCGCTAAAAAGTGTAACTATATAATTAGCACAATCATCCGCTGTAGCATTTCCTAACGGGCTCATTTTCTCAGCATAATTTATAAATCCGTCAAAACCTTTTACGCCACTTCCGGCAGTTGTCCGAGTTGGAGATTGGGAAACTGTATTTACTCTTACATGTTTTTTTAATGCATAATGATAACCAAAACTGCGGGTAATGCTTTCCAATAATGCTTTGGCATCAGCCATTTCACTATAGTCGGGAAATACTCTTTGAGCAGCGATATACGTGAGCGCAACAACACTTCCCCACTCATTTATAGCATCCTCTTTCATAGCAGTTGCCAGTAGACGATGCAAACTTGTTGCCGATATATCCAATGTTTTTTGATTGAATCCATAATCAATTTCGGTATAAGACTTACCTTTTCTCATATTCAAACTCATACCCACCGAATGCAAAATAAAATCCATTCCACCGCCGAAGTGTTCTTTTGATTTAGTAATTAGGTTAAGCATATCATCATTACTAGTAACGTCGCACGGAATTACAATTGCGTTGATAGCTTCGGCAAGCTTATTAATTTCTCCCAGTCTCATGGCAACAGGCGCATTCGTTAATATGATTTCTGCTCCTTCTTCATGACAACGAATTGCAGTTTTCCACGCTAGTGATTTTTCATCGAGTGCTCCGAAAATAATTCCCTTCTTTCCTTTGAGTAAATTGTATGACATGTTTAATTGGTTAATTGGTTTATCAGTTTATTCGTGTGATTAGTGCAGGTAAAAATAAGATACTTAATGTTTAAAGAAAAAATTTCTGCACTCGCTAAAAAAAAATCCAAGAAATAAAATAATGAGAAATACCGATGCAAAAGATAAAAGCAAAAGCAATAAAAATGCGCCCATGTTTCTATGCACTTTAATTTTTGATTTTAAAAAGTTTACCACAAAATAAGCAAGATACATTGCAGCAATAACAATTAATAAAACCAATATTTTTTTGAAGAAGATCATTCAATTGAATTAATTGCCAATCATTTCCCGGGCATTCTCAAATGCAGCGGCAGTAGGCTTTTCACCGCTTAACATTTTTGCAATGGTGGTTATTCTTTCATCCCCATTTAACTGGCGGATGGACGTAATTATCTTATCCTTCACAATTTCTTTATACACAAAAAAATGAGTTTCTGCTTTAGCAGCAATTTGTGGTTGATGCGTGATTGAAATTACCTGGTGCGCATCTGAAAGTTCTTTCATAATAATACCAACCTGCCTTGCCGCTTCGCCACTGATTCCGCTATCTATTTCATCAAAAATTAAAACAGGTAATTGAACACTTTTTGCAACCAACGATTTTATACTAAGCATCAGCCGGCTTAATTCGCCCCCGCTTGCCACTTTGCGTAAAGGTTCAAATCTTTGATTATTATTTTCAATACCCGAAGGCATATTTGCATTAAATAAAAATTCGATGTTATTGATTCCAAAAAGATTTAGGTTATTAGCATTTTGAATATCTACTTTCAATTTTGCATTGGGCATACCTACCTGCTTAAGAAGTTGATTTACTTTTTCCTCAAATGGCTTTAATTGCTTCTGTCTTTTTAAAGAAATTTTTTCAGCAATTTTCAGGGCTTCATTATAAAGTTCTGCTGATTGTTTTTCTCTTTGTAAAATATCATCTTTCAGATTAGTTACCTTATCAAGCTGTGCTTCAAGTTCATTTTTTATATCAAGTAATTGCGCCGTGGTTGTTACCCCATGTTTTTTTAAAAGCTTGTAACCCGCTGCCATACGCTCATTCAAAAGACTTATTTTTTCAACATCATAAATTACTGATTCGTTGATACTGCTGACTTCAGACGCTATATCCTGCATTTCAATTTGCACTGACTGTAATCTTTTAGTTAATGGTTCTATATTATGGTGATAACTTTCGAGGCCTTGTAATTTATGGCTGATAGCTTTTATGTTTTGGACAATTGGCTGTTCACTTTCTTCCAGTTCAAAATATATTGATGAAAGAATTTCTTTAATATTTTCAGCATTACTGATCAGCTTAATTTCTGCATCAATATCTTCAATTTCATTTTCTGAAAAATTTGCTTCTTCCAGTTCATCAAATAAAAATTTATTATAATCAAATTCTTTGTTGGCAGCAGCCTGTTCGTTCTTAAGTGTTTCAAGTTCTTTTAAAACATTCCGGTAGTTTTTATAAACAGATTGATATTGTTCAATATCTTTCGTATTTCCTGCAAGTGCATCAATTACTTCTCTTTGAAAATCATTGTTACCCAAATCCTGCGTATCAAATTGCTGATGCAGGTCAACAAGCAATGAAGACAATTGCTTCAGTTCGTTCAATGTTACGGGCGTGTCATTAATAAAAGCCCGGGATTTACCATTAACCGCCAATTCACGACGTATTACCAATTCCTCATCACAATCCAATTCGTTATTCAGCAAAAATTCTTTAACGGGTGCATGATTGGTTTTAAATATGCCTTCTATAAAACATTTTTTTTCTTTATCGGCCAACACTAATGTATCGGCCCTTTCTCCTAAAATAAGATTCAAAGCGCCCATTAAAATGCTTTTACCCGCGCCTGTTTCACCCGTAATAATATTAAGATGAGAAGAAAAATTAATTTCGATCGAATCGATTATTGCGTAATTCTGTATGTGTAATTGCTGAAGCATTTTGAAAAGGGAAATTACATTAATAATAATTTACTGTAGCAATCTTAATATTACAGCTTAATCATAAAATTTTACCAACCCAAAAATATAGGAAATAAAAAAGGGCGCAAAAGCGCCCTCCAGGTTTTTTATATCAACCAATGATTTATTTTATTTCTACTGCATCGTTCAATTCATCATCAACGAGAATTCTTCCACAGTTTTCACAAACGATAATTTTCTTTCTTTGCTTAATATCGCTTTGCTTTTGTGGAGGAATAGCATTAAAACATCCACCGCAGGAATCCCTTTCAACGGGCACTACAGCCAGGCCGTTGCGATAATTTTTACGTATCCTGTCGTAGCTTGCCAATAATCTTTCATCCACATGTTCTCTTGCTGCAGCAGCCTGCTTGTTATAATTTTTTTCTTCCTTATCAGTTTCAGCAATAATCTTTTCCAGTTCGCCTTTTTTCCCTTTCAGGTTGGTTTCTTTAGTAGCAACTGCTTTTTTAGCAAGTTCGAGTTGCTTGGCTTTTTCTGCTATATCTTCTGTTGCATCTTTAATATGCTTTTCTGCAAGTTTTACTTCCAGCGTTTGCATTTCTATTTCCTTATTAACGGCCTCAAATTCACGGTTATTTTTTACGTTATCGCTTTGCTTCTCATACTTTTTAATGAGTTCCTGCGCATCTTTAATAAGTGTTTTTTTATCTTCAATAAACTGCTGAATGCCATTCATTTCTTCTTCAATCCGGTTTTGCCTTGCATTGAGGCCCGCAATTTCGTCTTCAAGATCACTAACCTCAATCGGTAATTCTCCTTTTAGAATCTGGATTCCGTCAAGTTTACTATCAATCTTTTGCAGTTTTACAAGAGAGGATAATTTTTCTTCTACAGAATAATCTTTTACTTGTGACATATATTTTAAATGATTTTTATTATTTAAGAAGCTAAAACAATTGTCCTTTAAAAGAAATAATGTACAGGATTTGTCTTAGTTTCTGTTTTTAGGACGGCAAAGTTAGGGAATTTTTGCCGTATAATGTCAGCTAAAAGGTCAATTGTGAACTGCTCGCTTTCATAATGCCCTATATCAGCCAATAAAATAGTACTATCAGCGTCAAAAAATTCATGATATTTTACATCAGAAGTGATGTAAACATCCACTCCCGCTGCTTTTGCTGCGGGAATCAAAAAACTGCCTGCGCCACCACAGACCGCAACTTTTGTAATTTTTTTGCCGGGTAATGTAGTATGGCGAACTACAGAAAGCCCGAACCTCGTTTTTAAAAGAGAAAGTAAATCCTGCCCGGAAACTGGTTCCTTGAAATTGCCCACCAGGCCGCTACCTACGTCATTTCGATGATTGCTTAACGGGTAAATATCAAAAGCAACCTCTTCGTAAGGATGAGATTTCTTTAAAGACTGAATTATTTGTTCCTGAAGGTAAGAGGGAAAAATAACCTCGATTCTTGTTTCATTTTCACTATGCCTTCTACCAATGTCCCCTACATAAGGCTCAGCCTCGTCCCCGGCTTTAAAGGTTCCCATTCCCTCAATATTATAACTACATTCACTGTACTTGCCAATCGTTCCTGCACCTGCAGTAAACAATGCATTTCTTATTTCTTCGGCATTTGCATTTGGAGAAAATGTAACCAGCTTTTTTAGCGTATTTTCTTTGGGTGAAAGAACTTCAACATTTTGAAGATTTAATTTTTGAGCGATCGTATAATTCACTCCATTTATAACATTATCGAGATTTGTATGAATAGCATAAATACCAATATTATTTTTTATAGCAGCGATAACTGAACGCTCCACATAATTTTTTCCGTTAAGCTTCTTTAATCCTTTAAAAATTATCGGGTGATGAGCCACGATGAGGTTGCATTTTTTTGATACGGCTTCCGCAATTACCTCTTCAGTTACATCTAGCGTTGTAATAATACCTTCGCAATCATCATTCGCACTTCCAATAATAAGTCCGGCATTATCATAACCTTCCTGCAAGCTAACCGGTGCTAAGTCCTCAAGGCATTTAATTACTTCAGCTATTTTCATTAAATTTTTTTGCAAAGATATAAAACTGCTTTGGCACAATGCCGGCTTTGGCTAGAGTGATAAACACTATTACAAAATGAGCAGAAACTAAATACTACTGCCTGTACATATTTAAAGCCACCGGAGCGCTTGAGCCCCAGGGAGCGAGTTTCATCGTGGGAAGATTTTTACTGGTGAAGCGCCATTTCCTGGTTAAAAAAACAAATTCCGATGGGGGATTAGGCAAAGTAATTACCAACTGGCTGTAATCGCTGTTACAGCTCCAGGACCCGGTGTAAACAACACCTCCTTTAGTCGCTTGTAAAGGCCCGTGGTATAAGTCGGTTTTTAAGAGTACAAAGACATCGCCGCTATAAGTTGATGTGATATCGTTACTACTATCTTTTGCAAGGCTCACCACAAAATTCCTGTTAAGTACATTAGTTTCGAAATATTGTTCTAACAGCGGATTATTGGATGCATCAGTAAATTTTTTGCAGGAAATGCCAAGCAACATAAAACATAGGATAAAAAAAGAAAAATATTTTCCCATAATCAAAGTTTTTAAGGTTTTCTTTCTTTATAACTACAATATAAGAATTTAATTAGTGTTATATAATTTTAAAAACGAAAATCAACAATAAATAGTATTAAGAAACATTTTAAATAAGCGGGCGATCACGTTACATTTCAATTTTCATATCTTCATCGCTACGAAAATTATATGATTTTTTATCGAAAATATTTCATCTTCATTTTATTGCTCGTGTTTTCTTCAAAAAGCTTTGCACAGGTTTTTGGAGGAAGTCCGGCTTCAATTAAATGGAAACAAATAAACTCTTCAACTGCAAGAATCATTTTTCCCGAAGGGCTTGATACTACCGCCGAAAGAATTAGTAATACGATTTCCTTCATAAATGGCCCGATGCAAAATACCATTGGTAAGAAATCAAAAAAAATTAACCTGGTCCTTCAAAATCAAACAACAATTTCTAATGCTTATGTGGGCCTTGCTCCTTTCCGTAGCGAATTTTTTCTTACTCCGTTACAAAATAGTTTCGAATTAGGAAGCCTTCCATGGGCCGACCAACTTACGATTCACGAATACAGGCATGTTCAGCAATACAATAATTTTAATGTAGGTCTTTCAAAAGTTATGTACGATATTTTTGGAGAAGAAGGCCAGGCACTGGCGAACAACGCAACGATACCTAACTGGTTTTTTGAAGGTGATGCTGTTTATAATGAAACAAATGTAAGCAGGCAGGGACGTGGAAGTCTGCCCTTTTTCTACAATGGTTACAGAGCTTTATGGCATGAAGGAAAAAATTATAGCTGGATGAAATTAAGGAATGGATCCTTCAAAGATTTTGTTCCCAATCATTATCCACTTGGGTTTTTATTGGTTGCTTATGGAAGGCAAAAATATGGTGATAAATTTTGGGAAAATGTAACACATGATGCTGCATCTCTCAAAGGTCTTTTTTATCCTTTTCAAAAAGCAATAAAAAAATATTCAGGAGTTAATTATGTTACTTTTAGAAATGATGCGCTTAATTTTTTTAGAAAACAATTTAACCTTGAAAATATAAATCCGGTAAGAAGCACCCGCAGGGAACCTTATAAAGATGAAGAATACCCGGCATACATTGGAAACGATTCTTTAATTTATGTAAAAAGCAGTTACAATCAAGTACCCGAATTTATAATCCGCACCGCAGGTAAAGAACACAAGGTAAAGATTAGAGATTATTCAATCGATAACCATTTCAGTTACAGGAATGGAAAAATTATTTTTGCAACTTACCGGCCGGATATTAGATGGGGATACAGGGATTACAGCGATTTACGGATTATTGATGTAACTAGCGGGAAAGAACAAACGCTTACGAACCGCACAAAATATTTTTCTCCCGATATTAGTGAAGATGGAAAAAAAGTAATTGCTGTGGACGAATCTTCCGATACAAAATGCACTTTGAAATTATTAGATGCTGCAACCGGAAAAGTTACCCAATCCATCGCTAACCCTGATCAACTCTTTTATACTTACCCAAAATTTTATACGGATAAAAAAATTATTTCGGCCGTAAGAAATCCGGAAGGTAAAATGTCGATTGCCGTTATCGATATTGATGATGGGGAATCCAGCTACCTTACTCCTTTTTCCTATAACGTTATAGGCTTTCCATATTTATTTAACGACACGCTTTATTTTTCTTATTCTTATCAAAAAAATGATGAACTGTTTGCCTACACATTTTCGGATAATAAATTATGGAAGATAAAGCATGAACAGGATACCGGATTTGGGAAATATGAACCTTCCGTAAACGCTGAAAATATAATATGGACCGCCTTTACCGCAGAAGGATACCGGTTAAAAGAAGTTTCAAAAAAAAATCTGGAATTTAAAGAAATGAAACCCGGTTACCTGGATAAAAATACTTCCAGCTTTGGTATAACCACATTACAAAAAACCAATTCCAATTTATTATATAGCGTCCCTAACGATACATTTTCATTTACAAAATATCCTAAAGCATTTAAGCTTTTTAATTTTCACAGTATTGAGCCTTCTGCAAACGATCCTGTTTATTCCTTAAATCTGTTAAGCGAAAATATTCTCAACACCTTACAATCACAATTTTCATTCACTTATGATCGAGCCGAAAAATACAAAGAAATAGGTTTTAGCGGAACCTATGGCGGCTTTTTCCCTTTTCTATCCGCCGGTATAAATTATAGTTTTGAGCGACGCACATTCTATCATGGAAACGCTGTTACCTTCAATGAACTCGAGCCGTTTGCAGGATTCAACATTCCTTTAAATTTCAGTAAAGGACGCTCATTCACCTTTCTAAATTTTGGGTCGCAATACGTTTTTAATCAAACCAATTATAGAGACGCCTATAAAGATACACTGGGTAAAATTTCTTATGGCTACAGTAGTAATTTTATATCCTTTTCTCACCAAATTCAACAGGCGGTCCAACAGATCTATCCACGTTTTGCTCAAACACTAAATATTAATTACAAAGCACCCGTATCAAAATACAAAGGTTATCAATTTATGGCCAATGGCAATTTGTACTTTCCGGGCTTTTTAAAAACACATAGTATTTTGTTGAACGGAGCTTATCTTAAAAAAGATTCGATCGGTGAAATAAGTTTCTCCAGCGGATTTCCATTTTCACGTGGATACAGCTCAATAAATTTATATGAAATGTATAAATGGGGAGCTAATTATAGTTTCCCATTACTTTATCCGGATGCGGGATTTGCAAATATTATTTACCTGCTTCGGGTACGGTCCAATTTGTTTTTTGATGATACCGAGGTGCACGATTTCTATAACAATGGCAATAAGTTTTCTGCAAGTTTCAGATCGGCCGGTGCTGAAATTTATTTTGACACCAAATGGTGGGATGAAGCATCAATAACTATCGGTTTAAGATATAGCAGGCTACTCGATAATGATTTATTTGGCGGAGGTGGAAGAAACCGCTTTGAAGTAATCTTGCCTGTTAATATTTTCAACCAGTAACCTGTTTAACGTTCAAAATCATTTTTCTTATGGCACGATTTTTATTAATTTACAGCCTTGTTATTTATTGAAAAGTATTTGTTATGGGCAATTCATGTCATTCTAAAAAAGAAAGAAAAAAAGGTAAGAGCGCTTTTTATTTTTTTGCCGTGGCTGCAATTACCGCTGCAGCATGTGTAATTATTATAATGGAAGGAAAGCGTATAAAAATTGAAAACGAATTGCTTGCTTACGAAGTATGGTAAGTGTTTCGGAGGCGTTTGCTTTATCCATTTTATAAGGTTTATTAATTTTTGATTATAAATCTCTCGTAGCACCAGATATTTTTCTGGCCGCAATTAATTCCTTAAAAATTTATGTTTTTGACCATTTAATTTAACCAGATGAAAATTGAAATCGGCTCAATTGCCCCTGATTTTTCCCTGTATAGTTCAGAAAAACAACTTGTATCATTAGAAAATTACAGAGGCAAAAATGTAGTCTTATTATTTTTTCCTTTAGCCTTTACCGGAGTTTGCACAAAAGAGCTTTGTAATGTGAGAGATAACATCAGCCTTTATGATAACAGCAATGCAAATGTATTGGCTATATCTGTCGATTCGCCTCAAACATTGGCGAAGTTTAAAGAGGATCAGAAACTTAATTTCCCGCTGCTCAGCGATTTTAATAAAGTTGTTTCGGAAAAGTACGGATGTCTTTATGATACTTTTACCATGGGTATGAAAGGAGTAAGTAAACGAAGTGCCTTTGTAATTGATACGAAAGGTGAAATACAATATGCTGAAGTGCTCGAAAATGCTGGAGAAGAACCAAATTACCGCGCAGTAACAGATTGCCTGTCTAAACTTAAGTAGCTGTTTTTCAACTGCTAAAAAGAATATTTCATATAATTTTTTGAGCGATTACAATTTAGGCTCCAATCTTACGTTTTACTTTGACAAAACATCCATTAGTTTGTTATAATTGAAAAGGGTGTTTTGATCCTATAATAAAAGTTGTAACTTTAATCCAAATATCAAATTAAGTATTTGAAAAGAATTTTTTACATATTTATTTTTATTGCGGGTTTTCACTTCAGCAGCACTGCGCAGGTTAAATCAACCTTCATTAATGATGATGGCGTACAGACAGTTAAATTTTATCCAAACCCCGCAGCAAGCTTCATAAACTTTGAATTTAAAAAGGATTACGATAAGTCTTATACCCTGGCTATTTACAACTTTATAGGTAAGAAGATGACCGAGTTGAAACCCTCAGAACAAAAAATTACAGTTCCTCTCACTGAATATTACCGTGGTGTTTATATTTTCCAGGTACGTGATGTGAAGGGAAATATTGTAGAATCCGGGAAGTTCCAGGTTGTAAAATAATTTTTCTCTCTTTTACAATTTCAATTTTACAAAGTTTTCAATATCAAAAATTGCAGGATTAATTTCCACGTTCGCTTTTAAATCATGATACTTTTCAACCTGTATTAATTTATTATTGATATAAAAATATACGAGTGTTTCAGTAAAGCCGCTATCTAATTTTACATGGTTTTCAAACAGCGCTTCTTCTTTTGTATTGTTTACATATTTAAGCAATCTAACGGGGTTTAAATTTTCCTTCTCAATCCATATTTGATTTACTGAATCCTGGTTTTTATCTGCGCCAATAACATATACAGCCACTCCTTTCCATATATTCTCATGAAATTTATTAAGGTCATATCCAAAGGAGTTCATTTTTGCCAATACACTATCAAACGGATAAAAATACATTCCGCCTAATAAAAATAAAAGATCATCATCATTGGGTCGAACACTTGTTCTTTCTGAATTTCTAAATAAATAAGATGAATCATTTTTAAAAATTACGGCATTACCACTGCCAGGATTTCCAAAATCAATCCGGAAATCATTAGGAAATTTTATATTCTCATACCACGTTTCTGTCCGCTTCAGGCTATCGTTGTGGTAGATTTCAGTTGTTTGATTGAATGAGAAAGTTTTGTACCATTTCCCTGCATACTTATCGTGCATTTTTTTTAAAACTTCCCGGCTACCTTGAGGATAATTAAATGATGTTGCAATAAATATTATTACAATTAAAGTAAATAGTTTTTTCACAAAAGCAATTTTTGTAAACAAAAGTTAGATAAAAATAATAACAAAAATTGCTGTCTTAAATAAAGGGTATAGTATTTATATAAATGGCTGTAATAAATCTTTTCGTCTCATTTATCGGGATTACCTTTATCGCCTTCATCAACTACAAGGCTGGCGCCGCCGTCACGAAGAATTTGCTCCATATTCCGGTCGTTATCTATTATGCCTTTCGCTTCAAGCATTCTCATATCTTTAGCGTCCCTCAAAAATTCGGAAGCAAAAATGAATTCATTTAATTTTTCATGTTTACTGAAAATGATATCTTTCTTAGTGCCCTCCCACTCTTTTTTTCCTTCGTATAGATATAGAATATTTTCACCTATTTCCATTACGCTATTCATGTCGTGCGTATTAATAACTGTTGTAATATTATTTTCTTTGGTTATTTCATGAATCAATTTATCAATAACCATCGAAGTTTGAGGATCGAGGCCGGAATTGGGTTCATCACAAAATAAATATTTTGGTTTCAATACAATAGCCCGTGCAATCCCTACTCTTTTTTTCATACCGCCGCTTATTTCAGCAGGGAATTTGTTATTGGTATCTTTCAGGTTTACCCTGTCCAGTACATCATTCACTCTTTCCATTTTTTTTGCGTGGCTCCAGTTAGTAAACATATCCAACGGGAATTTTACATTTCGTTGAACAGTCATACTATCAAAAAGAGCTGAGCCCTGGAAGAGCATTCCAATCTGCTGCCGTAATTCTTTTCGCTCCTCTTCCTGCATGTTCGTTAAGCTTTTACCATCAAAAATTATTTCACCTTTGTCTACTTCAAAAAGACCCACCATACATTTTTGCAAAACAGTTTTACCACTTCCGCTGGTTCCTATAATAAGATTAGTTTTACCCGTTTCCATTACTGCACTCACATTAGTGAGAATTTCTTTTTCACCAAACCCTTTACTCACATTTTTAATTTCTATCATAATTAAAGTAAAAGCATTTATTTATTTTATAACATTGAATATTTTAATATTTAATCCTAACGATAAAGCGTACCTGACAATTTTTTATCAACTGCAGTGCAACCAGGTTTCTTCAAATGATTCCTTATAATAAGAAAAAAGCAAGTATATAATCTGCAAATAAAATAAGAATACAGCTTGTAATTACCGCCGTCGTACTGGCTCGCCCAATTTCCAAAGCACCGCCTTTTACATGATAACCGTAAAACGAAGAAACGCTGCTGATTATAAACGCAAAAGTATACGCCTTACTAAGGCCGAACCACACATTTTTAGAAACGAAATTTTGAATCAGTCCCCTGTCATAAATATCTGTTGAAAGAATTCCTCCAAGGCTACCGGCCAATCTTCCCCCGTAAATTCCTAATACCATTGCGAGTATTACCAATAAAGGAATAGTAATAAGTGCAGCAAGAATTTTTGGCAAGACCAGGTACGATTTGGTATTAATGCCCATTATTTCAAGAGCATCAATTTGTTCGCTTACTCTCATGTTTCCTAGCTCACCGGCAATTTTACTACCTATAACTCCCGCGAGCACAATACATACCAACGTCGGGGCAAATTCAAGTATAACTGTATCACGAACAATATAAGCAATCGTTTCTTTTGGAAGTATAGGACTGGTAAGCTGGTAGGAAGTTTGAACGGCACTTACAGCACCCATAAAAACAGAAATAACCGCAACTATACCCAGTGAACCCATGCCAATTTCTACAGACTGATGCATGAGCTCTTTCCAGTACATTTTCAAATTTTCGGGCTTTGTAAACATCCCTTTAATCATTAAAATATAGCCCCCGATCGTGGAAAAAAAAGTCATCTTATTTTTAAAATATTTTTAATGAACGTGTTTGAATTCGAACTAAAGTTTTTTTACACTCCGGGTGTTACCTTTTTAAACTTTCTCCATCGCCTTGGTGATGATTCTTCTGCCCCGATTTTATTTTCGCATTTCATTTGTGCATCTACCACGGCAATCAAAACCATATTGAATATACTGCGCACCTGGCTGCCTAATTGAAGGATATGCACCGGCTTACTCAATCCCAATAATACCGGCCCTATGGCATCAAAGCCGCCCACTTCCTGCAAAAGATTATAGGCCACATTACCCGACGCGAGATTGGGGAATATAAGCACATTCACATCGTTATTTACCAGCTCGCTAAACGGATAATTGTCTTTTATTACCTCTTTATTAAATGCAACATTGGCCTGTACTTCTCCATCCACTATAAGTGCCGGATCTTTTTGTTTAACTATTTCTCTTGCCTGCGCTACTAATTTAGCTTCCGGGGAATTGCTGCTACCAAAGTTGGAATAACTTAACATTGCAATTACCGGTGTAATACCAAAGTTTCTTATTTCTTTGGCTACCATCATTGTTATATCGGCTAGTTCTTCAGCCGTCGGATTGAAATTTACGGTAGTATCTGCAAGAAATAGAGGGCCTTTTTTGGTCATGATGATATACATACCGGCCACTTTTTTTGAGCCTTCTTCAAGGCCAATAATTTGTAGAGCCGGCCGGATTGTATCAGGGTAATTTTTTGAAAGGCCGGATATCATCGCGTCTGCTTCACCCGTTTCAACCATCATGCAACCAAAATATAAACGATCCCGCATTATTTTTTTTGACTCATAATAATTAAATCCTTTGCGTTGGCGTTTTGCAAAAAATATTTCCGCGTATTCCGCTCTTTGATCCTCTGCCTCGTCACCCTTGGGGTCTATTATAGGAATGCCGTCGAGGTCAATACCGTTTTCCAGGGCGATGGCGGCTATGTTTTTAGGATCACCTAACAGTATAGGGTATGCGAAACCTTCATCCTGAACAAGCTGTGCTGTTTTTAATATTTTTTGATTTTCTGCTTCTGCAAATACAACCCTCTTCGGGTTTTTTCTTGCTTTATTTCCGATAATTCTCAATAACTGGTTATCTATACCTAACCTTTCATTTAATTTATTTGCGTATTCATTCCAGTCGGTTATCGGTAACCGGGCAATGCCGCTGTCCATAGCAGCTTTAGCAACTGCGGGCGCAACTGTTGAAAGGAGACGGTTATCAAGTGGTTTAGGAATAATATAATTGGGGCCAAAAACTATACTTTTTTCATTGTAGGCAAGAATTACTATATCAGGAACCACAGATTTTGTCAAATCTGCCAAAGCTTTCACAGCTGCAAGTTTCATTGCTTCATTAATCTGCGTGGCTCTAACGTCAAGGGCACCACGAAAAATATAGGGAAAACCCAAAACATTATTAACCTGGTTAGGATAATCACTTCTGCCTGTAGCCATAATAAGATCTTTTCTTACAGCTGTTGCTTTTTCATAAGCAATTTCAGGATCGGGATTAGCCAAAGCGAAAACAATAGGATTCTTAGCCATGCTTTTAACCATTTCAGGAGTTATAACATTTCCTACGCTCAGCCCAATAAATACATCGGCATCTTTCATTGCATCAGCAAGCGTCTGGCTGGAATTGGTTGTTTGAGCAAATCTTTTTTTAGGTTCCTCGAGTCCAGGCCTACCGGCATGTATAACTCCCTTCCTGTCGAACATTACAAAATTAGAAGCCTTAGCTCCCAACGCTTCATAAAGTTGTATGCAAGCCATAGCAGCAGCCCCCGCTCCATTTACCACAAACTTCACCTTATCTATTTTTTTACGCTGAATTTCCAACGCATTCAATAAGGCCGCAGAACTTATAATTGCTGTACCATGTTGGTCGTCGTGCATTACCGGAATCTTCAGCCTTTCCTTTAATTTTTGTTCGATATAAAAACATTCAGGAGCTTTTATATCTTCCAGGTTAATACCGCCAAAAGTTGGTTCTAATGCAGCAACTATTTCTACAAATTTCTCCGGATCTTTTTCATTAATCTCGATATCAAATACATCAATATCTGCAAATATTTTAAATAACACACCCTTACCTTCCATAACAGGTTTTCCTGCTTCGGGCCCTATATCACCTAGTCCCAGAACCGCAGTGCCATTACTTATAACTCCCACTAAATTTCCTTTTGCTGTGTATTGATAAACACTTTCAGGATCATCCTTTATTTCAAGACAGGGAATGGCTACGCCGGGAGAATAAGCAAGAGAAAGATCTCTTTGGGTTTTGGTTGCTTTGGTAGGAATCACTTCTATTTTACCCGGCCTTCCTTTTGAATGATAATCAAGCGCTTCCTGTTTTCGAAATTGTTTTTGCATACTTAATGTTAAAGTGCAGCGATTATACGCCCACTGTTCCTTTTAGTGAAAGTAAAGATACTTAATGTAGTTTATTTAAGTAATTGAAGCTGATGCAGCCAGCCATGCCATAATTCCAATGCCATTCTCAATGGCGGCCTCATCAATATTAAAGGTAGGGGTATGAACACCGGATGTTATTTTCTTTTCAATATTACCAACACCAAGCCTGAAAAAACAGGCCGGTATTTTGTGGGAATAAAAAGCAAAATCTTCTGCGCCCATCCGCATTTCGGTTTCTTCTACATTTTCAATTCCGGCAAAAGCTATCGCATTGCGTTTAGCCGTCATTGTTAGTTGCTCATTATTAATTACAAAAGGATAACCGACATCGATATGCACATCAATTTCTGCGCCGCCCATTTCAGCGGTATTTTTACAGATATTTTTTATAAGTTCATGCGCTTTAAATCGCCATTCTTCATTCATTGCCCTGAACGTTCCAATGAGCTTAACTTCGGCAGGGATAACATTGGTAGTGTTACCGCCTTGTATAGAAGTTATTGATAATACACATGGATTAAAAGGATCATTCTTTCTGCTTACAACCTGTTGAAGATTTACAACGAGCTGAGAAGCCACAAGAATTGTATCAGCCGTTAAATGCGGCGCTGCAGCATGACCACCTTTTCCTTTTATGGTTATATAAATTTCATCGGCGCTCGCCATCACCATTCCGCTGCGAAAGCTTAATTTTCCAACCGGTAATGAAGGATTAACATGTAAGGCAAAAATCGCCTGTGGAGCAGGATTTTCCAAAACACCTTCTTTTATTAAAATGCTGGCTCCGCCCGGATTTTTTTCTTCGCCTGGCTGAAAAATTAATTTAATTGTACCCGACCATTCTTCGTTTAACTCATTTAAAATTTTTGCTGCTCCCAAAAGGCAAGTTGTATGAACATCGTGGCCACATGCGTGCATTACTCCAATTTTTTTGGAGCGGTATTCAACATCATTTAATTCTTTAATAGGTAAAGCATCCATATCCGCTCGCAACGCGATAACTTTTTCATTGGGATTTTTTCCTTTGATGATTCCAACGACTCCGGTAGTTGCCATTACCTTATATTCTATACCCCAGCTTTTTAATTTTTCCTGTACAAATTCAGACGTTTCAAATTCGCTGAAACTCAATTCCGGATGAGCATGCAGGTAATGACGAACATCAATAAATTCATTTGCATATTTTGAAGCCAGTTGTTTTATTTTATCTTGTATCATTCTACATTTTTAAGTTGCACGCATCTTTTATTTCTCCAAAAATAAAAGAGTTTCTGTAATCGAAACTCTTTTTAATAATTTGAACCAGGCGGTGCTTATTGCATATTATCCGGATCAAAGTCTTTATCAGGCTTTACTTCAATTGTTTCAGGAAGATAATAAATGGTAGCCCCGTTCAGCATTTTGCTGATTGCTTTTCTATATGGTTCAGCTTCGTCCTGCGTCCTAAAATTTCCAAATTTTATTTTTATATATGGATTTGCAAACCACATATAAGTTTTCTGCTCAGGATACTTTTGCAGCAATTCTCCTCTTATTTTCATGGCATATACACGATCATTTGTATTTAATACCATAAGCCGGTAACCTTTTGCAATTCTTGACTGAGCTTTTAAAATGGCTGTATTTATATCAGCTTCTTTTCTTGCCAAAATCTCCATTCTATAATCCTGGTGAACCAGCACTTTATTACCCAACGAAGAATCTGTTAATTGAGCGAATGAATAATAACTTAAAAGGGAAAGAAAAAGAAATACGAATGATTGTTTCATAAATTTATGCATAGCATTAGGCAAAAAAGATACTATTTAAATTGGTAAGTACAAATCCCAGACAGAAATTTTCACAATTTGGTTGTAACTAAAATAATTTTTAACGGTTGGCTAATTCTGCGCTTCTTTAACTATCTGAACACTGCTGCTACATCCGAGCCGGTCAGCCCCGGCATCTATCAATTCTTTTGCGAAAGCATAAGTTTTAATCCCGCCGCTGGCTTTAATTTTTACAGAATCAGCAAGATGGGCTCTTATTAGTTTTACGGCGTGAACGCTTGCGCCCTTTTCAGCATAACCGGTAGATGTTTTTACATAATCAACTCCGGCCAAGCCATAAATACCGCAGCATTTTATAATTTCATCATCAGTTAAAATGCCGCTTTCGATAATCACTTTTATAATTTTATTTCTACTTTTTACAATTGGAATAATAGTATTTATTTCATTGGCAATAAAATTCCAGTCATTATTTTTTATGGCTGAAATATTAATTACCATATCCAGTTCATCAGCGCCATCAACCATTGCTAAAACAATTTCTGCAACCTTAGCTTCGATAGCGCTGTAGCCAAATGGAAAGCCAATAACTGTAGCCACTTTCACTTCCAAATCCTTCACTAAATCTTTTGCTTTTGTTACAAATAATGGCGGGATGCAAACCGCTGCAAAGCTATATTGTATTGCTTCAGAACATATTTTTTCAACCTCTGCTAATGTGGTAGTTGGCTTAAGTATAGTATGATCGATATACGAGTTGATGTTCAAATCCTGTTGTTTTTTTGGGCTCTAAAAGTAAATTTTAATTTTTAGATAACGGGTTTTAAAAAGTTATCTTTTGAATTATTAGATACTGGTTGACGATTGACAGTGGGATTCTTTTCAATTTGAAACAATGAAAATATTTGCTTCAATCACCTTTCTCTTTTATTAGCTTTGGAACAAATCCATGCTGGACTCATTTTAGAAAATTTATATTATTAATGAAACAATCTCCTACCATAATAAAAAATAGTAAACGGCTTACAATTGTTTCGATTATTCTTCTAATTATTTTTTCGTTTAAATATAACCAGGATAAGAATTCGTGGATAAGAATTAATCAATTGGGATATACTCCCGGTGGAATAAAAGTAGCGGTATGGGTAAGTAAGAACGCTGAGTTGCCAGGCGATTTTCAATTAATAGATGCTACCAATTCTAAAGTTGTTTTTTCCGCTTCCACGGGCAAATCTTTTGGAAGCTACGGTCCTTTTACGCAATCATTCAGGTTAAATTTTTCACCATATAAAAATCTTGGGAATTATTACCTACAATGCGGTTCAGCCGTTTCACCAAAATTTAAAATTGATAAAAATATTTATGATGGCGCAGCGGATTTTATGTTGCAATACATGCGGCAGCAACGAAGCGGATTCAATCCTTTTTTAAAAGATAGTTGCCATACACATGATGGCTATACCATGTATGGGCCAATGCCGGATAGCACGCACATTGACGTAGTAGGCGGCTGGCATGATGCCTCTGATTATTTGCAATACTCCACTACTTCGGCAAATGCTACCTGGCATTTGCTTGCAGCCTATCGCGATTTCCCTGGTGTGTTTACTGATAAAAAAATAGCCAGCGGCCTGGATGGGAAAAATGGTATTGCAGATGTTTTAGATGAAGCTAAATGGGGCTTGGATTGGTTATTGAAAATGCATCCAAAGCCCGATTGGATGTTTAACCAAATTGCTGATGACCGCGATCATGAAGGAATGCGGATCCCTAAAGAAGATTCGTTTTATGGCAAAGGATATGAGCGCCCTGTTTACTTTATAAATGGCCTGCCACAGCAGCGGGGAAAATTTATGAATCAAACTACGGGCACAAGCTCTACGGCGGCAAAATTTGCAGCTTCCTTTTCATTGGGCGCAATTTTATTTGATAAAACCAATCCGGGTTATGCAAAAAAATTAATAACGCATGCTTACACCTCTATTAATTATGCATTGATAAAACCAGGTGTAACACAAACGGTTTCTGTAAAATCTCCTTACATTTATGCAGAAGATAACTGGACGGATGACATGGAATTAGGGTTTGCATCTTTGGCAAATTCGCAACATTATTTTAAAAATTCAAATCTAAAAAAACTCCTTGATTCTTCTTTTAAATATTCGCAAGGAGAAAAGATAACTCCATGGCTTTATCGCGATACCGCGAATCACTATCAATATTATCCTTTTATAAATCTTGGCCACTACGAGCTTGCCAAACAATTGAGCGGCAGTAAAAAAGATTCACTTATCAGTTATTATAAACAGGGCATAGAAGATGTATGGAGTAAGGCAAAAGAAAATGTTTTTTACAGAGGCGTACCTTTTATCTGGTGCAGTAATAATCTCACTACATCCTTTGTCATCCAATGTTTGTGGTATCGCCTTTTAACGAGGGATAACAGATTTGCTGAATTGGAGCAAGCAAATATTGACTGGCTTTTTGGTTGTAATCCCTGGGGAACAAGCATGGTTTACGGCTTGCCTTCATGGGGCGATACACCTACCGATCCTCATTCTGCATTTACACATTTAAAAAATTATCCGATAAACGGTGGGCTGGTAGATGGGCCGGTCTATACTACGATTTATAAAAATCTAATTGGAATTACGTTACATAACGCTGACGCCTATTCGCAATTTCAAAGTGACCTTGCCGTTTATCATGATGACTTTGGAGACTATAGTACTAATGAACCCACCATGGATGGAACAGCTTCATTAATTTATTTGATGGCAGCAAAAGAAGAGGAAGCTAAAGACAAATCCGCAAAGGATAATAGAATAATTTCTCATAATGGAATAATCCGCGGAGATACAACTTCAAAAAAAATTGCACTGGTTTTTACCGGCGATGAATTTGCCGATGGCGGAAATTTTATTGCAAAAGCTTTGCTGCAACAACATATCAATGGATCTTTTTTTCTAACCGGAAATTTTTATAGAAATCCGAAATTAAAATCGATCGTAAAAAAATTAAAGGACAATGGTAATTATCTTGGTTCTCATTCTGATAAACATTTATTGTATTGCGATTGGATAAAAAGAGACAGCCTGTTGGTGACTCACTTACAATTTACAGAAGATTTGCAAAACGCTTATCATGAATTAAACCAATGGAATATTGATAAAAAAAATGCACATTACTTTTTACCCCCTTACGAATGGTATAACGATTCCATTGCAATATGGGCAAAACAAATGGGTTTGCAATTAGTAGACTTTTCCCCTGAAACCCGCAGCAACGCTGATTATACCTATCCTGAAATGGGCGATAAATATGTAAGCAGCGATGTAATAATGAATTCTATTTTACAATACGAACTTAAATCAACCAACGGTTTAAATGGATTTATTCTACTGGTGCATATCGGCACCGATCCGCGGCGCACCGATAAATTTTATTATCGGTTGCCTGCATTAATACAAGAATTAAAAAAACGTGGATACGATTTTGTGAAAATAAATCAACTGCTTAATTAAAAAAACTGTTTAATTACGCATCCCTTCCATGACACTGTTTATATTTCTTGCCACTGCCACATGGACAAGGATCATTTCTGCCAATTTTAGGGCCAACCTTAACAGGCTCTTGTTTTATATTTTCTGAAGGATCGTTATACTCATTTTCCTGGGAAAGATATTCGGGTCCGTCACCGGCGCCAGCAAACTCTTCTTTGCGTTGGCGTAATTTGCTCATGTCCGTTTTTCTTCTCCTTTCTTCATGTATTCTTCCACTTTGATTTTGCTCTACCGGTATGCTGCAATGTGCCAGGAAACTTACAATGTCTTTATTTACTTTATCATTTAATTGCTTAAATGCATTGAATGCTTCAATCTTATAAATTACCAGCGGATCTTTTTGTTCATAACCTGCAGTTGATTGTACACTGTGTCTCAGGTCATCCATTGCACGAAGATGTTCTTTCCATGCATCGTCAATCAAGGCCAGCGTAATATTGCGTTCCAGCGCATTGGTAAGCTCTGCTCCATTAGTTGCAATTGTCTTGTCAAGATTGGCAACAGCCTGCATTGCTTTCTTTCCGTCAGTAAAAGGAACCGCTACATTTTCTATATGAGAGCCTTGCTCTTTGCGAATATTTTTTATAACAGGCAATGTTTGTTCATTCATCGCCTTGTTCTTTTGATTATAATGTTCTTTTGCTTCTTCGTACAAGCGGTTAACAAGTGAATTGAGATCTTCTTTATCCAATTCTTCGGCAGTTATAGAAGTATCAATCGCCATGTTCATGATTACCCCCAACTTAAATTCTTCGTGATCGTTAATTTCTTTGCCGGAAATTATTAACCCTTCTGCAACGGAATAAAATGCGTTATCCAAATCGAGTGCAAGACGTTCTCCAAACAAAGCATGGTTGCGCCTTCCGTAAATGACAGTACGCTGCTTGTTCATTACATCATCATACTCGAGCAATCTTTTTCTTATGCCGAAATTGTTTTCTTCAACCTTTTTCTGTGCACGCTCAATACTTTTGGAAATCATGCTATGCTGTATCACCTCACCTTCTTTGTAGCCCATTCTATCCATTAAAGAAGCTATTCTTTCACTGCCAAACATGCGCATCAAATCATCTTCTAGAGAAACAAAAAATTGAGATGTACCGGGATCGCCTTGCCTTCCTGATCGTCCGCGTAATTGCCTGTCCACACGACGGCTTTCATGTCTTTCAGTACCTAAAATTGCCAACCCGCCTGCTTCCTTTACGCCGGGGCCAAGTTTAATATCCGTACCGCGGCCAGCCATATTAGTTGCGATAGTAACAGCCCCTGAAAGTCCTGCTTCTGCTACCACCTGCGCCTCTTTAGCATGCTGTTTTGCATTCAATACATTGTGAGGAACACCTTTTTGTTTCATCATCCTGCTCAACAATTCACTTACTTCCACTGAGGTTGTACCTACAAGTATTGGCCTTCCTGCGGCACGCATTTTTTCTACTTCATCAATAACTGCTTTTAATTTTTCACGCTTTGTTTTATAAACAAGATCTTGTGTATCATTCCGAATAACCGGCACGTTAGTAGGAATAGAAACTACATCCAGTTTATAAATATCCCAGAATTCCGCAGCTTCCGTTTCTGCGGTCCCCGTCATGCCGGCAAGCTTATGGTACATCCTGAAGTAATTCTGTAATGTAATAGTGGCATAGGTTTGCGTAGCGCTTTCAATCTTCACATTTTCCTTTGCTTCAATGGCCTGGTGCAATCCATCAGAGTATCTCCTGCCTTCCATTATACGACCCGTTTGCTCATCTACAATTTTTACCTGGCCGTCAATCACTACATATTCCACGTCATTTTCAAAAAGTGTATAAGCCTTAAGTAATTGCTGAACGGTATGAATTCGATCAGCTTTTATCGAATAATCATTTAATAAAACTTCCTTCTGCTGTAATTTTTCCTCAGGAGAAACATTACTTTTTTCAATTTCTGAAAGCTTTACGCCAATGTCGGGCATAATGAAAAATTCAGGATCTTCACCAGATTTGGTTATTAATGCAATTCCTTTATCGGTAAGTTCTACCTGGTTATTTTTTTCATCAATATGAAAATAAAGTTCCTCATCAACCGTGGGCATATTTTTTTGCTGATCGGAGAGGTAATAGTTTTCAGTTTTTTGAAGCTTAACCCGCATACCCGGCTCACTTAAATATTTAATAAGCGCACTGTTTTTGGGAAGTCCTCTATGCGCCCTGAACAATGCCAGGCCACCATCTTTCGGATCATCGTTTCCTTCAGCAATTTTTTTCTTTGCTTCAATTAAGAATCCATTTGTAATTTTTTTCTGGGCTTCTACAATTTTTTCAACACGGGGCTTCATCTGGTCAAACTCCTGTTGATCTCCACGCGGAACAGGACCTGAGATGATCAATGGCGTTCTTGCATCATCAATCAATACACTATCCACTTCATCCACCATCGCAAAATGATGTTTTCCCTGTACCATTTCGTCGGGCGTATGCACCATATTATCACGCAGATAATCAAAACCAAATTCATTATTAGTGCCATAAATAATATCGCTGTTATAGGCTTTACGGCGCTCATCGCTATTGGGTTCATGCTTATCGATGCAATCAACCGTAAGCCCCAGCCATTCAAATAAAGTTCCGTTCCATTCGCTATCACGACGTGCGAGGTAATCGTTTACCGTTACAATATGAACACCCATTCCTGCAAGGGCATTAAGGTAGGCAGGCAATGTGGAAACAAGCGTTTTCCCTTCACCGGTAGCCATCTCCGCAATTTTCCCCTGGTGTAAAACAATACCTCCAATAAGTTGCACATCATAATGCACCATATTCCAGGTTATCTGGCTACCTCCTGCTGTCCATGAATTTTTATAAATAGCCTTATCGCCGTCTATGGTGATGTATTTTTTTGTAACACTAAAAGTTTTATCAAGTTCTGTTGCCGTAGATACCAGTTCAGTATTTTCTTTAAAACGGCGTGCTGTTTCCTTTACAACTGCAAAAGCCTCTGGCAAAATTTTAAGCAGTATCTCCTCAATTTTTTTATCTCTTTCTTTACCCATCGCATCCACTTGCTGGTAAATATGGTCACGGCCCGCAATGTCTATGGATTCAAGTTGTTCAGCCTCTTCTTTTTTACGGTTGATTTCATCATCCGTTTCAGTAAGATATTCTTTAATACGTTGTTTAAATTCGGCTGTTTTATTACGCAATTCATCATTGGATAGCGAGTGGTATTGTTCAAAAAAAGCGTTGATTTTACCAACATAGGGCGTAATTACCTTTACATCCTTTTCACTTTTGTTACCGCCAAATAGTTTTGAGAGAAGCCCGGACATATATTAGATCTGTTAAATGAAAAATTTTTATTGTCAAATTTGGTGCTGAAAATTTTTATAGCCAAAATGACATAAAGGCGAAGTTACTAAATAGAAATAGTAACTCAGATGAATAGAAGAATTTTAAGAATTTATCTGAATATGTAAAAATTGTAAAACGACAAGCAGCCCGAAATACATTTGTTTGTAATTTGTACCCCATGAAAATGATATTAAAGCTGAGTACTGTTCTTATATCAATTACAATGTTTGCATGCACCGCATCCTATAAAATTAAAAAAGCCGCAAAGAAAGATATTCTTCAGAATAAAACATTTACTTCAGCCCACACCGGTATTAGCATTTACGAACCTGCTACAGGTAAATATTGGTATAACTACCAGGGCAATAAATATTTTGTGCCTGCCAGTAATACAAAATTGTTTACCTGCTATGCGGCCATTAAATATTTAGGCGACAGTATTACGGGACTTAAGTACAAGGAAACAGATGATACCTTATTTATTATGCCGGTTGGTGATCCAACTTTCCTGGGTTCCGATTTTGTTAATCAACCGGTCTATGATTTTTTGAAAAACACCAATAAAGTAATTGTATTAAATACATCGTTATGGAAAGAAAACAGGTGGGGAAACGGCTGGGCCTGGAACGATTATAATGATGATTATGCCGCAGAAAGAAGTGTAATGCCGGTTTATGAAAACTTAGCGACATTTAGCAATGATTCAAAAGGCATAACGGTTTCTCCATCATATTTTTCAAATAAAATAATTTATCAAACAAATACCTGGGAAAACTGGTCAACTTCCGTTGAGCGGGATATTGCTTCCAATACTTTTTTAGTATCAAAAAACGGAAATTTACGAAAGCCGTTAGTAGTACCATTTTATACCGGCGCCGATTCGACTCTCATTGATATTTTAAAAGACACATTGCATAAAAATGTTTACATGAATTATACAACTGACAACAATGTAAATAACTGGCAGGAATTAAAGAGCCAAGCTACGGATTCTCTTTTAAAAATAACCATGCACAGAAGTGACAATTTTTTTGCAGAGCAAAGTTTATTAATGATTAGTGCAAAATTATTAAATGAGATGAATGATGAAAAAATTATTGATACTTTATTGAAAACCGATTATAAAGATTTGCCACAAAAGCCGCACTGGGTAGATGGTTCAGGGCTTAGCCATTATAATTTATTTTCTCCGAAGGATTTTGTTACACTCCTCAATAAAATGAAAAATGATTTTGGAATGGATCGAATAAAAAAGATTTTACCTACAGGAGGTACGGGAACTATTTCAAATTATTACAGGCAAGACAGTGGATTTATTTTTGCAAAAACGGGGTCACTTTCGGGAGTCATAGCTCTTAGTGGGTTTTTATATACAAAGAAAAATAAATTAGTAATATTTTCTGTTCTTGTAAATAATTACCATGCCAACGGTAATGTAAGAAAAGCAATTGAAAAATTTATTGAAGAGGTAAGAAATAAGAATTAAAAAAGTTTGAGTATCCTAAAAAAGAAAGACGAAAAACTCTTTTTGAATTTTTCGTCTTAACGTGGAGAGTATCGGGGTCGAACCGACGACCTCTTGCATGCCATGCAAGCGCTCTAGCCAACTGAGCTAACCCCCCCATTAAATAATTGCGCAAATATAGAATTGAAAATCGTTGATAAAAAAACAATTATCAATCTCCCCAAATTTCTCCTTTGCCTTCGAGCCAAAGTTTTACCAGCCTGTTGGAAACTGATTTTGGTCTTTCCAGCGGGAAGCCCAAAGCCCTGTCCCAGCAAAGGCTTGCTAAAACTCCCAATGATCTTGATACGCCAAAAAGCACCGTATAAAATTCATATTCCACCATTCCGTAGTGAACCAATAAAGCACCGCTATGTGCATCTACATTAGGCCATGGGTTTTTAATTTTCGCTATTGATTGTAAAATCGGGGGCACCGCTTCATAAATATTCCAAACTGTTTGAACTAATGGATCATCCGGCATATGTTTTTTACCAAAATCCATTTGCGCCTCAAAACGAGGATCAGTTTTTCGTAAAACAGCATGTCCATAACCCGGAACAACTTTGCCTTCAGCCAGGGTTTTCCTCACATACTCCCCAATCTGTTCTTTAGTAGGCAGATCGGTTTCGAGTTCTTCCTGCATTTCGAAAATCCATTTTATTACTTCCTGGTTAGCGAGGCCATGTAACGGTCCGGCAAGGCCATTCATACCTGCTGCAAAGGAAAGATAAGGATCGCTTAATGCTGAGCCAACAAGGTGTGTTGCGTGTGCAGAAACATTTCCACCTTCATGATCGCAATGTATGGTCATATACAAACGCATTAACTCCCTGAAACTTTGGTCTTCAAAACCCAGCATGTGGGCAAAATTACCCGCCCAATCGAGCAAGCCATTGGGTTGAATATGATTACCAAGCTTATACTTACGGCGATAGATATACGCAGCTATGCGTGGCAACCTCGCAATAAGGTCCATCGTGTCGTCAAACACCGCAGCCCAATAGTCTTTTTTACTCATCCCCGCCGCATATTGCTTTGCAAAATGACTTTCGGTTTGTAAAGCCATAATACCCACCACAAACTGCGTCATTGGATGTGAACTTAAAGGAAGTGCATCAATTGTATGAAATACATGCCCGGGAACATGACTGCGTCTTTGCCATACGTTAGTTACATGCTGAGCATCTTCCTCTGTGGGTAATTCCCCGACAAGCATTAAATAAAATAAACCTTCCGGCAAGGGCTCACTTCCACCATCTGCTTTAGGTAATTTTTCTCTTAACTCAGGGATAGAATACCCGCGAAACCTGATACCATCCTGCGAATCAAGTAAAGAAGTTTCTGTTACAAGCCCGGTAATGCCACGCATTCCCTGGTAAATTTGAGAAAGCTTTACTTCTCCAATAACTTTTTCTCCATGCTGTTTTAAGATATCTTTTACCTCTGCAGAAAGACCATCAGCCTTTTCCTTAAACTTGTCTTTAATTACGCCCATAATCAAAAAAAATTAAAATTGTGATTGCTTTTTCAAACTTAATGAACAGCCCTAAAGTTAAGATGCGAGTGACTGTTAAACAAATGAAATATTAGCATTAAAATATTGATAATGCAAAAATAAAGTCTGCTTTACTTTGAATTACGACGGTACAAATACCAGGCAAGTCCGCCAAAAACCACGTTAGGCAACCATGCAGCTATGAATGGATTAAAATTTCCTTTCATTGAAAATACAGATGAAAACCGCCCAACTAAAATATATAAAACACATATCATAACTCCTATAGCCAAATGAAACCCGCTTCCACCACGGATCTTACGCGAAGCAACAGAAGCACCGATAACAGTTAAAATTAAAACGGAAACCGGGTTTGCGTTCCTGTTATTTTTTTCCAGCAATAAAGTATTTACATCTTCAGCTCCGCGTAATTTCTCCAGCTGAATAAATTCATTCAATTCCGGGGTTGAAAGTTTATCCTTCATATACTCATCTATCTGCAGGTCGCGGGGTTTAAAATTGAAATTCATTTGCATCTCAGGAATTTGTTTCACCTCCTGGTGCAAACCATTTATTTTGCGCTCAACAATATTGTTGAGTTTCCATTTTCGGGTAGCCGTATCCCAAGCGAAAGACTGGGCTCTTAAATTATAAACAAGTTTTGTGTTATTAAATCTTTGTATAAAAAAATTACCGCCCGTACGGTTTATCGTATCATAATATCTTACACCGGCATAAGAAAATGAATCGAGCTTAAAATATTTATTACTTATTGTCGACGTATTTTGATAACCGCCATAATTAAAATCTATATATTTTGAGTTAAACGTTGCCCATTTTTGATTTGCCGGAGGAAGAACATATTGATTGCACCACCACAAAAAAATGGTAAACAATAATCCTCCAAAAATATATGGTCTCAAAAAACGACTAAAGCTGACACCACTGCTGAGAACGGCAATAATTTCTGAACGGTTGGCCATTATTGAAGTAAAAAAAATTACCGAAAGAAAAATAAAAAGAGGAAAAAGCATTGCATCAATGCGGGGTATAAAGCCAAAGTAATATTGTGTAATTATTGTTTTGTAAGGAAGTTTTGTTTTTGCGAAATCATCGGTTTTTTCACTTAGATCAACAATTACAACCAACACAGTGAGGGCTATGAGGAAAAAGAAAAGTGTAAGAAAAAATTTTTTAAGTATATACCCGTCTATCTTTTTCATACAACCTCAATAGTAAATAGTAAGTACCAAAAGTAAATTAAAAATTAAACTGAATACGGGAGTGGTTGTTAAAACAATCATTTCCTTTTTGCAACCAGCGTGTATGAATCTTTTATACATTCTTTCAGTTGTTTTGAGGTGAGTTGTCCATCTACGACTATGGTATTCCAATGTTTTTTATTCATATGATAACCCGGCATAATACACGAATATTGTTCCCGCAGTTCTATAGCGTATTCAGGATTACATTTTACATTAAATTGTAAAACTTCAGATGAGAGGGATGTCAGTAAAAAAGTTTTGTTATCAACTTTAAAAACAAGTGTATCGTTTCCAAAAGGAAAACCTTCAGTTACATTTTTTAATGATAATGCATATTCTCTTAATTCTTCAATGTTCATTTTTTGTAAAATGAATTATTTTGATACAAATATTTAATTGCAAAATTAAAACTGTATTTGCAAAAGCTAAAAGGCCATCTTAGAAGACAGCCTTTTTGTAAATCTTATTTTTTATTTTTTCTCCGGCATCAAAATCCCCGTGAGTACATTGTTCGTGGAGAGTAATAATTTGGCTGCATCCTGAACGTCTTTTTGAGTTAATGCATTCACATATTTTTCATAGTTAATAAAATAATCAGGATTGGTTCCCGGGAAGTTGAAGCTTTGAAGTTCGGAAAGCCACGTTCCGTTTTCTTTAATATTTACTTTGTATTGTTCTCTCCATTGTTGCTTCACCTTTTCCAGGTTTTCTTTTGAAGGGCCTTCTTTAATCAGGTTCTGGATTTCTTTGTGGGCAGCATACAGAAGTGTATCTACTTTTTCAGGCCCGCATGGTAGCTGAAGAAAAAATGTATAATGTGAATATGGATATTTCTCAAACTGCGCCTGTGTTCCACCGCCATAAATTCCCTGTATTTTTTCTCTTAGCTCTTCAATTATCCTTATGTTTAATATTTCACTTATCGCATCGGCCTTCATATCAAGTGCATCACTGTACGGTACTTCGCCACTATAGACGCCAACAATAAGACTCTTTTGTTCTTTGCCCTTATTCACAATGAAATTGACTTTGCCTTTTGTAGGTCTTAATTTATTATCAACATACATAAACTTTTTTGGCGAAGAAGGAAGGCTTGCAATATACTTTTCAATCAAAGGTTTCAAATCGCTTTCTTTAAAGCTTCCAACAAAAGTAAAATGCATGCCATTTGCATTGCCAAACCTTTCTTTGTAAATCTGCATTAATCTGCTGAGATTTATGTTATCAAAATATTCTGGTTTGGGAACTGCGACCGGCGCAAGCGGACTATTATGATAAAGCTCCTTATATAAAGTATCAACAAATACGGCCTGTGGATTAGCGCTTAAAAAAGCGAGTTGTGTTTTATTTTTTTGAACAAAAGATTTAAATAAACTTGTATCAACACGCGGTGACGTAAAATATAAATAGATCAGCTGCATCATAGATTCCAAATCTTTTACAGAACTGCTTCCACTTACGCCTTCAGAAATATTTGAAAACACAGGATTTACTTTAACCGTTTTTCCAGACAATGCTTTTTGCAAATCAACCGGGGAAAAATTTCCAACACCCATACTATTTACAACTGCTGTTGCATATTCGGCATTGTACTTATCTTTTATGCCATAATTATTTTTTCCTCCGGGCCTTATGGCACTCATTAATATTTGATCGTTCTTAAAATCGGTGGGTTTTATGGTAACTGCAACTCCATTGTTTAATGCAAAATCCGTAGTACCCAATCGTGCATTCCTTTTAGTACCTATTATTTTACCTGGTTTAGGCAACGTGGTCATTAATGATGAAGCGATTGCTTTTTCTTCATAAGGCTTCACATCCATTTTTGCAGCCGAAGAAGCAACAGCCAGCAAATCATTCCCGGTTGGCAATTCCTTTCCTATAGCAGGTTCAGGACCGAGAAGCGCCAGGTATTGCTTTGGATTTTGTTGCAGGCTTTTGCTAATCTCATTAACGTCATCAATTGAAATCTGAGGAAGCAGTTCTTTATAATATTTGTCCTCATTTTCAATTCCTGGAATGGGTTCCTGTGTTAAAAAATTTTGAATATATTCGGAAACATAATCAGATGATTCTGTCTTATTTCTTTCATTGTACATTTTATCCATCTGGTTTAGCAAATTACTTTTTGCCCTATCGAGTTCAGGCTTTGTAAAACCATATTTTTTTACTCTTTCCAGTTCTTCTTCAAATGCATTAAGACCTGTTGTTGAACTATTACTACCGGTGCCAATGCTTGCTCCGAAAGATTCGTAGCCCCTGGCAAAAGATCCAAAATCGGTAAAAGCGTACACGAAAGGAGGATTTTCTTTTTGAGTAAGCTCGCGAAGGCGTTGGTTAAAAAGCGTTGTAAAAATCTGTTTGGTAAGATCTTTTTTATAGTCTTCGAGTGTTACTATCGGATGAATTGGTTCGGCTGAATAATTCACGATTGTCGTATAGCTGGTGGCTTCTTTATCAGTAACCACATTTGCCTTATCGCTCTCGTATGGCGGCATAGATGGTTTAATTCTCAACCTTTCGTTTGCAGGATTTGTGAGCCCCGCAAAATGCTTTTTTATAAGTTCCTCAGCCTTACCGGGGTCAATATCACCAACCACAATTACTGCCATAAGATCTGGCCTGTACCAATCTTTATAAAATTTTCTGATGGTGGCATAACTGGCAATCTTGATAATGCTATCCAAACCTATGGGAAGCCGGTTTGCATAGAGTGAGCCTGCAAATACGTTAGGATATATTTTGCGATACATGCGATCGTTGGCTCCTTTACCTAACCTGCTTTCTTCGAGTACTACCGGCCTTTCACCATCAATGTCGTCGGTATCATAAGTGACGTTGTGCGCCCAATCTTCCAATATTTCAAAACCTTTATCAATATTTTCAGGTCTGTCAGTTGGAATAGGAAGTATATAAATTGTTTGGTCGAAACTTGTGTTAGCGTTTAAGTCGTTTCCAAATCCAACACCTATAGATTGTAAAAAAGAAATAATATCATTTTTCTTAAAATGAGTGGTTCCGTTAAAAGCCATATGCTCACTAAAATGTGCAAGGCCTTGCTGGTTCTCATCTTCAAGGATTGAACCTGCGTTTACGACTAACCGTAATTCTACTTTTTGTTCCGGCTTTTTATTTTGCCTTATGTAATACGTAAGCCCGTTGCTAAGTTTACCAATTCTTACATTTGGATCAATGGGTAATGTATCATTTAGATTTTGCTGCGCAAAAGATGAACACGTAGAAATAAAAAGAAAGAAATTAATGAGCCTTAAAAATTTCATGATAGCTGTTTTATTTAATAGATGTTGAAGAGACAAATATAACCGAACAGAAAATAAAAATTATGCAAAATGGATAAAGGGCAAAAAAGTATGGCTCAGTTATTAATTTCAGAATAAGAGCGCAAGCATTTATGCAGACTTTCTTGCCAGGAAGGAATATTGATATTAAGAATTCTTTTAATCTTAGAGGTATCCAAAACTGAATACTGTGGCCTCTTTGCGGGTGTCGAATATTGAGAAGTGGGAACAGGAAAAATTTTACAGGAGCTGTTTACAAATTCTTTTATTGTTAGAGCAAACTCGAACCATGTAGTTATACCAGCGTTACAATAATTTACGATACCGTTATATTCATTATTATTTTCTGTACCCTCAACAAAGGTCATAATTATTTGTGCCAGGTCCGCTGCATAGGTGGGACATCCATACTGATCGTTAACAACGTTTATACTTTCTTTTTCCTTGAACAAACGAAGCATTGTTTTAACAAAGTTGTTTCCGTAAACCGAATACACCCACGAAGTTCTTATAATAAGTGCAGATGAATTATGATTTAAAACAAGTTCCTCACCTTTAAGTTTCGACCATCCATAAACATTTAAAGGAGCAACTGCATCTTCTTCTTTTAAAGCCTGCTTCGATGTTCCATCATAAACATAATCGGTAGAGATGTGAATTAATTTTGTATGGTGATCGTTGCAGGTTGATGCCAGAAACCCCGCTGCATCAGCATTAATAAGAAAAGCTTTTTCCGTTTCTGTTTCAGCTTTATCTACTGCCGTGTATGCGGCGCAATTGACGCAATAATTTACCTGCTGCTTTTCAAAAAACTCACGCAATGAATTCGCGTCCTCAATAGCAAGTTCTTCTTTTGAGGTAAATAAAAATTTATAGGCTGGATATTTCAATGAAAGTTGCCGCAATTCACTTCCAAGCTGGCCGTTAGCTCCTGTTACAAGAATAGTAGATTTATAATCGGTGGAAGTAATTGTATCAACCATTAAATTCAAAATTATGCTTGCAATTTTCGAGAGAAGGATAAATGGAATCTTTTTCTGAAACCTTCACATTTTCGGTTGGAATTCGCCAGTCTATATTCAATAAAGGATCGTTCCATGCGACACCACCTTCACTTTCTTTATTATAAAATGCATCGCATTTATAAAAAACTTCTGCTGTTTCGCTTATTACTGAATAGCCATGTGCAAAACCTCTAGGCACTAAAAGTTGCTTTTTATTTTCAGCAGATAACTCTATCGTGTATGCTTTTCCGTAAGTAGGTGAATTTTTCCTGAGATCAACCACCGCATCAATAATACTACCACTTAAAACCCGTATTAATTTTGTTTGCGTATACGGTTCTAATTGATAATGCAATCCTCGTATTACGCCAAAGGTAGAGCTGGCCTGGTTATCCTGTACAAAATCAATTTCAATTTTTTCTTCTAAAAAAACTTTCTGGTTATAACTTTCAAAAAAGTAGCCGCGGTTATCTCCAAAAACTTTTGGTTCAAAAATCAATAATCCGGGAAATTGGGTTTTAGTAAATGGCATTACAAAAAATAATTTTAAGCTTGACTTTTTTTATCGGAATATAGTTTTTTAAAAAATTCAATTGTTTTTATAAGCCCACCATCAAATTTTGTAGTAGGTGCGTAACCAAGTAATGTTTTTGCTAAAGAAATATCTGCAAGAGAATTACGAACATCACCTTCTCTTGGTTCACGATGGATTGCATCAACCTCAATTTTCAAATACTCCTTGATGAAGTTATATAAATAGTTGATCGAGTAATTTTCGCCGATTGCTACATTATACACTTTATTTTTTGCTTCATCATTTGTTGTAAGCATCCCTTTAATATTTATCTGAACTGCATTTTCCACAAAGGTAAAATCACGTGTTTGCTCGCCGTCTCCATTAATAAATGCGGGCGTTTTATTCATAATTGCCTTTACAAAAAGTGGAATGACTGCAGCGTACGGGCCATCAGGATCCTGGCGCGGACCAAAAATATTAAAATACCTGAAGCCAATAACAGGTATGTTATAAACTTTTGCAAATACAGCAGCATAAAGCTCATCAGCCATCTTACTTACAGCATAGGGTGATAAACAATTTCCAGTTTTATCTTCTCTTTTAGGTAATGTAAGTTCATCTCCATAAACAGAAGAAGAAGAAGCATAAACGAACTGCTTTATATTATTTTCAACAGCCGCCATTAATATATTTACAAAACCACCGACATTAACGTCGTTGGTACTAAAGGGTTCTTTAATGGAACGGGGAACTGAACCTAAAGCGGCCTGGTGACTTACATAATGAATTCCTTCACATGCTTTTCTGCAAGTATCAATATTCCTTATATCGCCTTCAATAAATTCGAAGGAACTATAAGTTTTTAATATGTCGAGGTTTGTTTCGAGTCCATTAGCCATGTTATCCAGCACTCTCACTTTACCTGCATTATTTTTTAATAAATACTCCGCAATATGGCTACCGATAAAACCAGCACCACCTGTAATTAAAAACGATGAATTGCCTAAATCTTCTTCGTGAAATATATTTTCCAATTTTATTTTCTATTTAAAGACTCCAGTATTTTCTGCTTGTAATTTTACCACGATAAACTCCTTTCACATCTGCAATAATTCCATTCGATTTTGTTATTGCAGCAAAGGCATTGTCATCCATACTGAGATAGGCAAGATGTGGCACAGTTATAATTACAGCATCATAATCACTAGAAAGATCCGGCGACAGCCTATAACCATACTCATGATGCAATTCATCACTGTTGGCATGAGGATCTGTAACATGAACCTGTAAAGAATAAGATTGTAGTTCTTTGATTACGTCTGCCACTTTTGAATTCCTGATATCACTTACGTTTTCTTTGAAAGTAGTACCCATCACTAAAACCTTTGCGGTTTTAACATCATTATTATTTTGAATAATATGTTGTAAAACGTTTTTGGCAACATGTGCCGCCATTCCATCATTTATTGCACGCCCGGCAAGAATTACCTGTGCATCATAACCGAGCTTATTCGATTTATAGGTAAGATAATATGGATCCACGCCAATACAGTGACCACCTACAAGGCCTGGTTGAAATTTTAAAAAATTCCATTTAGTTCCGGCTGCTTCCAATACTTCAAAAGTGTTGATATTCATTTTATCAAAAATTATCGAAAGCTCATTCATTAATGCAATGTTCAAATCACGCTGAGTGTTTTCTATAATTTTTGCAGCCTCAGCAACTTTAATACTGGAGGCTTTATGAACCCCGGCCTTTACTACTAATTCATATACTTTAGCAATAGTATCAAGACTTTCTTCATCACAACCACTTACCACTTTTATTATGCTGCTTAATGTATGCTCTTTATCTCCGGGATTTATTCTTTCAGGTGAATAACCTAATTTAAAATCTGTACCCATTTTTAACCCGGATAGACTTTCCATTATAGGAAGGCAATCCTCCTCAGTACAGCCAGGATAGACAGTACTTTCATATACAACATAATCACCTTTTTTTAAAACTTTTCCAACGGTTTCGCTAGCCTTTATAACCGGAACAAGATCCGGAACATTATTGCTATCAACCGGAGTCGGAACAGCTACAATAAAAAAATTTGCTTCCCGCAACTTATCTAAGCTATTAGTGAATTCTATGTCGCAATTATTAAAAGCTTCTTTTTCCAATTCTTTACTCGGATCAATACTATTCATCATCATTTCGATCCTGGCCTGATTTATATCGAATCCTATTACTGAGATTTTTTTTGCAAATTCAAGTGCAATAGGCAAGCCTACATAGCCAAGGCCTATTACTGCCAGCTTTTTTTTCTTTTCAAGTAGTTCACTATACATTATACATATGTTTTATTAATTCTAAATTTATTCTATATAGTAAGGTCAATGCCAAATTGATAATTTATCTTTTACTTTCAAACTCTTTCGGAAGTTTAAATAGGTCTTCTTTGGGTAAGGACCTAAAATATTCATAAGTAATTTTTAATCCTTCTGCCCTGCTAACTTTTGGTTTCCATCCTAATATTTCTTTTGCTTTTGTAATGTCAGGCTGTCTTTGTTTTGGATCATCCTGCGGCAAAGGTTTATAAACTATTTTTTGTTTTGTCCCGGTTAACCTGATTATCTCTTCTGCAAATTCTTTCAATGTAATCTGGTCAGGATTTCCAATGTTAACAGGCATTGCGTAATCACTTAGCAAAAGACGATAAATTCCTTCAACCAAATCATCTACATAACAGAAACTTCTAGTCTGGCTTCCATCGCCAAAGACGGTTAAGTCTTCACCTCGAAGTGCCTGTCCAATAAATGCAGGTAATGCTCTCCCGTCGTTCAGCCTCATTCGCGGGCCATAAGTATTAAATATTCTTACTATCCTCGTTTCTAATCCATGAAACGTATGATAGGCCGTTGTAATGGCTTCCTGGAAACGTTTTGCCTCATCGTAAACACCTCTTGGCCCCACAGGATTTACGTTTCCCCAATATTCTTCATTTTGTGGATGAACTAAAGGATCTCCGTATACCTCACTTGTAGAAGCAACTAATATTCTGGCTTTTTTTGCCAGGGCTAAACCAAGACAATTGTGAGTACCTAATGAACCAACTTTTAATGTTTGTATAGGAATTTTTAAATAATCGATGGGGCTGGCCGGTGATGCAAAATTTAATATATAATCAAGTTTGCCGGGTACATGAATAAATTTTGAAACATCGCAATGATAAAATTCAAAATTTTCCAGTTTAAAAAGATGTTGTATGTTTTTTAAATCGCCCGTAATAAGATTATCCATTCCTATTACATGCATACCTTCTTTAATAAATTTATCGCAAAGATGGGATCCTAAAAATCCGGCGGCGCCTGTAATAAGAATTCTTTTTTTTGTCACTTTATATTTAATTAGAATAATACTTTATCATAATCTTACCGGATATTTACTAAATTTTTATACTTCTTCTTCCTACACTTTCATAATAAAATCCATGTTCTTCCATCTGGTATAACTCAAACAAATTTCTTCCGTCAAATATTACCGGCTTTTTTAGAAGAGATTTAATTTTCAAAAAATCAGGTGTCCTAAATTCGCTCCATTCGGTTGCAATCACTAATGCATCAGCGTCTTTAAGGGCTTCGTATTGGTTTTCTGCGTAAGTAATCATATCACCTATTTCTTCTTTCACATTTATCATGGCTTCAGGATCATAGGCAACTATGGAGGCGCCTGCGGCCGCTAATTCTTTTATTAATTTTAAAGAGGGTGCTTCTCTTATATCATCCGTATTTGGCTTAAAGGCTAAACCCCATAAAGCAATTTTCTTACCTTTAAGATCATTATTGAAAAATGAGAATATTTTTGGAAGAAGATGTTTCTTTTGATTTTCATTTACTTCCATTACCGCCTCTAAAATCTTAAAATCATAACCGGCCTGCTTTGCTGATTTGGCCAGTGCCTGTACGTCTTTTGGAAAACAACTTCCGCCATACCCTATCCCGGGAAATAAAAATCTTTTCCCTATTCTTTCATCGCTTCCCATTCCCCTTCTTACCATATCAACATCTGCCCCAAATCTTTCACATAACTGGGCTATCTCATTCATAAAAGAAATCTTTGTAGCAAGGAATGAATTGGCAGCATACTTGGTGAGTTCAGCAGACCTCTCATCCATAAAGATAACCGGGTTACCCTGCCTTACGAATGGTGCATATAATTCGCCCAATATTTTTTTGGCTTTTTCAGAGTCCGTGCCAATAATAACGCGGTTAGGTTTCATAAAATCTTCAACTGCCACACCCTCCCGAAGAAATTCGGGATTACTTACCACATCAAACAAATCCTGTGGGTTATCGATATTCCTTTCTATTAAGCTTTGAAGAATAGTATTATTAACCCGGTCTGCAGTTCCCACTGGAACTGTGCTTTTATCTATTATGATTTTATAATCTCCTCTTTCCAATAAGCCGCCTAGATCTTTCGCTACACGCAACACGTACTTTAAATCTGCACTGCCATCCCCATCAGGAGGCGTGGGTAAAGCAAGAAAAATAATCTTGGCATCTTTAATTCCTTCCTGCAGCGAAGTTGTAAATTTTAGTCGGCCCTCCTTTTCATTTCTTTCAAAAATTTTCTCAAGGCCAGGCTCATAAATGGTGACCTTGCCAGAAGATAATTTTTTCACTTTTTGTTCATCAATGTCTACACAGGTAACCATATTACCTGTTTCTGCAAAGCAAGTACCCGTTACCAATCCTACATAGCCTGTTCCTATAACTGCGATATCCATTTCTTTATTTATTTACGAATTCTAAAACTTTCCCTGTTATAAAATTCTGTTGCTCTTCATCCAGTTCTGTATGTATCGGTAACGAAATAACTCTTTCTGTAAGCCAATCGGTTTTTTCAAGAGCAAAATTGCTGCCACCAAATGATGCAAACATTTTTTGCCTGTGCGCCGGCACAGGATAATATAACATGGATGGGATACTTTTTTGTGCTAAAAAATCTACCAATCCTTGCCTGTCTACATCCTCAAGTATAATGGTGTATTGGTGAAAGACATGCTTACAATAATCTGCACGATACGGAATAGTTATTTTTTCATTCCCCGCAAACGCATTGTCATAAAAATCGGCTGCTTTTCTTCTTGCATCGATATACGAATCCAATAACGGCAATTTAATATTTAATATTGCGGCCTGCAACGCATCCAGCCTTGAATTACAACCCACCATATCATGATAATATCTTTTGCTCTGGCCATGGTTAGCAATCATTTTTAATTTTTCTGCTATCTCATCATCATTTGTACACATAGCCCCACCATCACCATAACAACCCAAATTTTTACTGGGGAAAAAAGAGGTACATCCAATGTCGCCAATAATACCCGTCTTTTTTACGGTACCATTTTTAAAATAATAATCTCCCCCAATTGCCTGCGCATTATCTTCAATCACAAATAAATTATGTTCTTTGGCAATGACCATAATCTCTTCCATTTTTGCGGAATGCCCATATAAATGAACCGGAACTATTGCTTTTGTTTTTGAAGTAATTGCCTTTCTTATAGCTTTCGGCTCCACGCAAAAAGTTTTCGTATCCACTTCCACAAAAACCGGTTTCAATCTTAATAACGCAATCACCTCGGTAGTGGCAACGTAGGTAAACGACGGAGTTATTACTTCGTCGCCAGGCTCAAGACCAAGGGCCATCATAGCAATCTGCAATGCATCAGTGCCGTTAGCACAGGGAATTACGTGTTTTGCTCCAAGATACTGAGAAAGATTTTGCGCAAAAGTATTTACCTGTGGTCCGCCAATAAATATCGAACTATCTATAACACCGAGCACTGCCGCATCTATTTCATTTTTTATTTTGAAATACTGTTGCTTTAAGTCAACCATTTGAATAGGTTTCATACAACTATTTTTAAAGGCCGCAAAGATAGCAATTGATAGAGGAAAAGGAAATTTCAAATTATGAAGCCTGATTTTATTATTAAGAAATTAGATTTGTCAAAAATATACGTCTTGAGTCTATTGTACGATCTCTTCCTGGTAATTTATTCTTTTGGTATTCGTTTAGTTTCAACCTGGAATAAAAAAGCAAAATTGTGGCTGAAAGGCCGGGAAAATTTCTTTGAAAATTTAAGGAACACATACACCGTTGGTCCGAACAAAAAAGTTTGGATGCATTGCTCAAGCCTTGGTGAATTTGAGCAGGGCCGGCCCGTATTAAAAAAACTAATGGAGAATGATCCCGGCATCTCTGTTGTCATTACTTTTTTTTCTCCTTCCGGTTATGAAATTGCCAGAAATGATAAGGATTTCCGGCAGGTGTATTATATGCCGATGGATTCACTCTTAAATGCAAAGAAATTGCTCGACATTTTAAAACCTGATATAGTGCTTTGGGTAAAATATGAATATTGGCATTATTATTTACAAGAAATAAAAAAAAGGAAGATTCCACTATTATTGATTTCAGGAGTATACCAGCAAAACCAGGTTTTTTTTAAATGGTATGGTAGTTTTTACAGAAAAATGCTTGAATGTTTTACACATTTTTTTGTACAGAATGTATCTTCAAAAGATCAATTACAAAAATTGATTGCTGGAGAAAAAATTACCGTTTCCGGAGATACAAGATGCGATCGGGTAATAAACATTGCAGAAAATTTTACAGAAGTTGATGGAATTGCAAATTTTTGTGCAAACAAAAAAGTAATTGTTGCAGGCAGCACGTGGGAAGATGATGAAGCCGAATGGACACATTTTGTAAAAACTCATCCTGAAATAAAATTCATTATTGCCCCACATGAAATCGACGATGAAAACTTAACCGATATAAAGAAAGAATTTCCCGGTTCTATATTTTATTCAGAATGGATGGAAAAACAAGTGCCGGGTGATAACACTTTAAACTGTTTGATAATAGATAATATTGGCAAGCTTTCAAGATTGTATAAATATGCAACAATAACATATGTGGGCGGCGGTTTTGCATACAACGGACTCCATAATATTCTTGAAGCAGCAGTTTATGGCAAGCCTGTAATTTTTGGGCCTGAGTATGAAAAGAATTTCGAAGCTGAAGAATTAATTGATTGTTCCGGAGCTATAAGTATTGAAAATGCACTCGAGCTGGAAAAAGTTGTAAATGGTTTATTGGACAACGAAGAAGAAATTACATCAAGGGGAACTGCTGCGAAAAATTATATTTACAGCAATGCCGGCGCTTCAAAAAAGATTATTGAATATATTCAAGAGAACCGTCTTCTTATCAGCTGATCAAATTGCTTTACAACAGGGTGGTTATCGTGCCATCCTATCTTAACTTTTAATTCTCTTCTTATCCAAAATTCTGCTTCTGCAAATATTGAAAAGTTTTGAATGGTTTTAATACTTCGTTCGTACATGGCTTCATCGCCGCGGAATAATTCGTTTATAAAAAGAAACCGGTCATTTACACCAATTGCTTTTCTGAGATCTTTTATCGGCGCCTCTGTTAATTTTTCAGAAAGTTCAATTTTTACTTCTTTTAACCTGTCATTTAGTGATTCAGGATATTCAAAAGGAATTTCATTTTTTGCAGATGACGGCTTTTCCAAAGGAGTTTGGTGCGCAAGTGTGGGCACATCTTCAACAGGATCGTAAACATAAGCGGGCCTTGCATGGGTTCCCATTGAATTAACCAGCTCAGCGTTTTTCTTTATTTGTTCAAGTTCTTCTTCAATTGCTTTTTCATCTACCTGCAATACTTCAATTACTTTTTCTTCGGAAACAGCTGTGGAAAAATTACCGGCGCTTATTTCCTGGCGAAACGTACTGTAGGCAACAGGCATAATAACAGCTGCCTTATTCTGACTTACTTCTTTTTTTGTTACCGTCTGGCTTTGTAATTCGGCCTGCAACATTTGTACGGTGTGCAGCAGCATTTGCGCAGATGCTTTTTCATCCAGTTGTTTTTGTAATTTTTTTATGAGTGTCGACACTCTTTCCATGTAGAAAATATAAGGTTGCGTTTAGAATTTTGCAGGATATTAAATGTTTGTTTTTGATTTCACCTAAAATCATTTTAACCTTGCAATCGGGGCTAAGTTACAAATTGATATTTAAAATGAAATACAAAAAATGTTTATAGAACCCAATTTTAAAGGCGAACGCCGCGGCTGGATAGAAGTTATTTGCGGCAGCATGTTTAGTGGAAAAACCGAAGAATTGATCCGTAGGTTAAAAAGAGTGGAAATTGCAAATCTAAAAGCCGAGATTTTTAAACCCGGAATTGATGTGCGGTATGATGATGTAAAAATTGTTAGTCACGATGAAAATAAAATTCAATCCACACCAGTTGATAACTCGCAAACAATTCTTTTGCTTGCCCAGGACGTAGATGTAGTGGGTATTGACGAAGCACAGTTTTTTGATGACCAGATAACAGTTGTATGCGAAAAACTTGCATTAAAAGGAATAAGAGTTATTGTTGCAGGACTTGATATGGATTACCAGGGAAAACCATTCGGGCAAATGCCCAATCTATTAGCAATAGCAGATTACATAACCAAGCTTCATGCAATTTGCATGAAATGTGGTAACATAGCAAACGTAAGCTATCGCAAAGTGGCAGGTGGAGGCCAGGTATTATTGGGAGAAAAAGATATTTATGAACCGCGGTGCCGCGAATGTGCAGCGTTAGGTGATACAATATAAATAATAATTACACGAATTTTGAGATACGAATTAGGCGAATTAAGAGACAAAAGTGATTCATTCGTGTAATTCGTGTTTTGCAATTAGTGCGATAGCTAAAATTTAGACTTATAGTAATGGGCAATCCTGTTTTTATTTTATTAAAAAAAGATTTTTTGCTTGAATTAAGGCAGCAGCATACTTTTTTTGGAATATTACTTTATGTAGCCTCCACCATTTTCGTATTATATCTTGCGATGGGGCAACCGGAAAGCACGGTGTATAACGGCATTTTTTGGATGATACAATTATTTGTATGCGTAAACGCAGTTGCAAAAAGTTTTTTACAAGAAAGCAGGGGAAGGATGCTTTATTTTTTTTCTATAACAAGCCCTGTAAGTTTTATTATTGCGAAGCTTATTTACAGCACCGTTGTTATGCTGTTAATGGTTTTATTAAGCCTTATATTATTTAGAATTTTACTGGGAAATCCAATAGAACACTACTTAAAATTCATTGGCATTGCTTGTCTTGGTGGTATAAGCTTAAGTCTCGTATTTACTTTGATGGCCGCAATCGCAGCTAAGGCGCAACAAAATGCAGCAATAATGGCTATCCTTGGCTTTCCATTAATTATACCTCAATTGTTGTTATTGATAAGGCTTTCCAAGTCTGCATTCGGAGAAGTGTTTCGCGAAGGAGCGCTATTACAAATCTCAGCTTTATTAATTGGGCTTGATATTTTAGTTATTGTATTAGCTATTGTATTATTCCCTTTTTTATGGAAGGATTAAGAATTAGCTATTAGATTTTTTCATCACCTCGGCCATTGTTTTACCAATATCTGCAGGGCTTGCCACTACATGAACTCCGCATTCAGCCAATATTTTCATTTTAGCAGCGGCTGTATCTTCTGCACCACCAACAATAGCTCCGGCATGGCCCATCCGCCTGCCTGCCGGCGCAGTTTGCCCGGCTATAAAGCCTACAACAGGTTTAGTTGAATTTTCTTTAATCCATCTTGCAGCATCGGCTTCCATGCTTCCACCAATTTCGCCAATCATAACGATACCGTCTGTTTCTTTATCATTCATAAAAAGCTCAACAGCTTCTTTGGTTGTGGTTCCGATAATAGGATCTCCTCCAATGCCAATGGCAGTTGATATTCCCAGCCCCGCTTTAGCAACCTGGTCTGCCGCTTCATAAGTAAGCGTTCCCGATTTTGATACAATTCCTATTTTACCTTTCTTAAAAATAAAGCCTGGCATTATACCAACTTTACATTCATCCGCAGTTATAACTCCGGGGCAATTTGGCCCAATCAATCTTGATTTAGTGTCCAGTAAATAATTTTTAACTTTTACCATATCCTGAACCGGGATTCCTTCGGTAATGCAAACAATTAAACCAATACCAGCATCAGCCGCTTCCATAATAGCATCCGCAGCAAATGCTGGCGGCACAAAAATAATGCTCACATCAGCGCCGGTTTCTTTCACCGCTTCTTCAACTGTATTAAAAACAGGCCTGTCAAGATGTAATGTTCCTCCTTTATTCGGCGTAACGCCGCCAACTACATTGGTTCCGTATTCTATCATTTGGGTGGCATGGAACGTTCCTTCTGTTCCGGTAAACCCCTGCACTAAAATTTTCGAATTTTTATTTACTAATACTGACATGAATAATTTTTATGTTGGGCAAATATATGAAAGTATGCGTTTACGCATTCTCAACTATTTAAATTATAAATTTAAATCCTTCTCCGTCAAACAATCCCAAATCGCTCAACTTTACATGAGGAATAACCAATAATGCCATAAAAGATAAGGTCATAAACGGAGCAGATAATTTTGAGCCAAGCGATTTAGCAGCCTGATCAATTTTCGTGTATGCGTCAGCAATTTCATATCCATCTTCATTGCTCATAAGCCCGGCTACAGGCAATGGCAAAACTTTGTAGATTGAAGGGTTTGCAGCATCAACACAACTAACGCCTCCCCTGCTTTCAATTATTAAATTCACTGCACTGCAAAGGCTTTCATCATCTACGCCTACCGCAATAATGTTGTGACTATCGTGTGCAACTGATGATGCGATAGCGCCTTTTCTTAATCCAAAATTTTTTACAAAGCCTGTTGCCGTAGGCGCACCCTTATAACGGTTAATCACCGCAATTTTTAAAATATCATTTTCAACATCGCTTACAAAACAATCATTTTCAATTTTTGGATTGATGCTGAGTTTGTTTGTTATCAGTTGGCCATCCAATGCTTCAATCACTATAATTTTTTCACCACTATCTTTTTTATAAATAAAATCTGAAACTTGTTTTTTATTACAATTAAAATTATTGATCAACTCAGCTTTTGGGCTATTGATTTTTGAAACTCCGTTTTCTGCTACTAACGTGCCACCAATAAACGTTTTAATGACATTGAAGTTTACCAAATCGTTTGCAACAATAAAATCAGCAGCTTCACCTGTTTTCAACAATCCAACTTTCATTTTATAATGCTTCATCGGATTTATGCAAGCAGCTTTCAATACTTTAAATACATCAATGCCTTTAGCAACGGCTCTTTTACAAAGTTCGTTGATGTGGCCGCTCACCAAACTATCAGGATGTTTATCATCACTGCAAAACATCATCTCATCTTCATAGTCATTCAGCAAATCAATGAGTGCTTCAAAATTTTTTGCAGCGCTTCCTTCACGAATCAGGATCTTCATTCCGTATTGTAACTTCTCTAGCGCTTCTTCTTTTGTAAAACATTCATGATCGGTACTTATGCCTGCATCAATATATTTTTTTGCATCTTTACCTCTTAAACCCGGTGCATGTCCATCAACCGGTTTATCATAAATTTTAGCTGAATTAATTTTAGCCTCGACCTCTTCATCGTGATGTAACACGCCCGGAAAGTTCATCATCTCACTTAAATAATTTATTTCATCTCTTGCTAAAAGCGCATCCACATCATTTGCATTAAGCGAAGCGCCTGCAGTTTCGAAATCCGTCGCCGGTACGCAACTTGGCGCACCAAAATAAAATTTGAATGGAACCGTTTTCCCATTTTCAATCATATATTCTACGCCTTTCATTCCGCACACATTTGCTATTTCATGAGGGTCACTTATGGTGGCAACTGTGCCATGAACTACCGCAAGCTTTGCAAATTCTGAGGGCACCAGCATGGAACTTTCTATATGAACATGAGCATCGATAAAACCAGGTAATATAAATGGGGCATTGTCGTTTTGATTTGCGATTTCTTTTACAGAAATAATTTTCTCCCCGGAAACTTCTATTTCTCCATAGAAAATTCTCCTGTTTTTAATATCAACAATATTTCCTTTTTCAACAAAATTCATTATTTCATTTTTAGCTGCAAATAATCGATAAACGCTCTAAGTATTTCAATAAATTTATTATTAAATGTGAAAATGAAAAAAATTAATGGTTTAATTAAACTCTTACCTTCATAAAAAATTATAAAATGAAAAATATAATAATTTTCATAGTGTTTATACTGGCTTTGGTACTTGTTCAGTTTGCCAATGGTCAATCAGTAGATGACATTATCGATCAATATATTACAGCCCGCGGAGGGAAAGATAAATTAACTTCCATAAAATCATTATACATGGAAGGTACAAGGCAAATGATGGGCAACGAGGTAGATGTAAAAGTTACCAAAGTAGATGGAAAGCTCAGCAGGGTTGACTTCGCTTTTGGCAGTAATACAGGATACACTATTATTACGCCCGAGAAGGGATGGAGTTACATTCCAATGCGCTCTGACAAAGCAGAAGAAATGCCCCAGGAAAGATTAAAAACAATGCAGGATCAAATGGACATCGCAGGCCCGTTAGTAAATTATGCTTTCAAAGGTTACAAGGCATCATTGCAGGGAAAAGATACCGCTAACGGTAAAGAAGCATGGAAAATACTACTTACCAACAGTCTTGGGAAAGAAGAGACTTTTTATATAGATACTACAACTCATTTATTGATTCAAACAAAACAAATGACAGAAGGTGGCGGCAGAAGAAATAGCGGCCCGACTGAAGTTATCACCGACTTTAGCGATTACAAAGATGTTGATGGTGTTATGTTTCCACAAACGCTAACCACAGAAGGAACTGGGATGGGATCAGGAGCAATGATATTTGATAAGATTGAAATCAATAAACCCGTTGATGAAAGCCTTTATAAACCTTCAAATTAATAGGTTCTTTTATATACCGGTTGCTGCCGGTATATAATTAATAATTATTGCAAAAGAATTAATCAACAACCGTTTTAATAATGGATTACCTGTAATTCATAAACACTTCTTACATTTAGCCTTTCAATCCTGATTAAAAATAATTTTTCCCTTCATGAAAAAGATTCTGCTCTTTTCAATTAGCACCTTATTAATTTCAATTTCTTTTGCACAAAAAAAGCAAAAATCTACACTAGCTTTAAATGATGACAGTCTATTATTAAGCAAAACGAAATACAGGCTGGTTGGGCCTTTTCGTGGCGGCCGTAGCGGAACAGTTTGTGGAGATTATAACGATAAGAACACGTTTTATTTCGGTGCAACCGGTGGGGGCGTTTGGAAAACACAGGACGGTGGCAGTAACTGGAAAAACATTTCAGATAAATTTTTTGGAGGTTCTATAGGCTGTGTAGCCGTTGCTCCTTCCAACTCTTCAATTATTTATGTGGGCGAAGGAGAATCGACCCTACGCAACAACGTTAGTGAAGGACATGGCATGTGGCGCAGTGATGATGGTGGCAGAAACTGGAAACATATTGGCCTTGATAATTCAAGGCATATCATGCGAATAGTAATTCATCCAACTAATCCTGATATAGCTTGGGTTGCTGCTCTTGGTCATTTGTTTGGCCCATCAAATGAAAGAGGCATCTATAAAACTATAGATGGAGGAAAAACATGGAAAAGAGTTTTATACAGTGATGACACAAGTGGCGGTGCTGAATTAGTGATGGAACCTGGAAATCCTTCGGTGTTGTATGCAGCAACGTGGACGGTTAAACGCACTCCTTATAGTCTTGAAAGTGGTGGTAAGGGAAGCGCCTTATGGAAAAGTACAGACGATGGTGAAACATGGAAAAAATTAAATGATAAAAAAGGTTTTCCTGGTAATACTTTACTGGGAAACATTGGCATTGCTGTATCTCCAGCCAACCCGGAAAGAGTATTTGCATTGGTTGAATCTTCAAAGGGAGGTTTGCTTAGAAGCGATGATGGAGGTGAAACATGGAATTTGGAAAGCACCGATCCTAACATACGCCAACGTGCATGGTACTTTAGTAAAATATATTGTGATCCAAAAAATGAAGATATAATTTATGGGCTTAATGTTAACATGTATCGCAGCAGTGATGGCGGTAAAACTTTTAAAAAGATAAATACACCTCATAGCGATCATCATGATCTTTGGATCGATCCTAAGAACGGCAATAGAATGATTGTCGCTGATGACGGCGGTGCTCAAATAAGTTTTGACGGCGGTAATAACTGGAGCACCTATTACAATCAACCAACGGCCCAATTCTACAGGGTTTCAACAGATAATAATTTTCCTTATCGGTTGCTTGCTGCACAACAGGATAACAGCACAGTACGTATTTTATCAAGATCGCAAAGTAACCAAATCGATCAAAGCGACTGGACTTCAACAGCCGGATTTGAAAGCGGGTATGTTGTTGCCGACCCATTAAATCCGGATATTGTATATGGCGGCAATTATGGCGGCTACATTTCACGGTTCGATCATAAAATAGGAGAAAACCGATCAGTAAGTGTTTGGCCGGTTTACGATTTGGGGAGTGGAGCGGATGTTTCCAAATATCGTTTCCAATGGAACTTCCCGATTTTCTTTTCACCCAACAATCCAAAAAAATTATACGCAGCAGGTAATGTATTATTTGCAACAGAAAATGAAGGTGCCACATGGACAGCACTAAGCGGTGATCTCACTACAAATGATAAATTAAAACAAAAATCAAGCGGAGGGCCTATAACCCAGGACAATACAGGAGCGGAAGTTTATTGCACAATTTTCACAGCAATGGAGTCGCCACTTGAAAAAGATTTATTATGGACCGGCAGTGATGATGGCCTTATCAACGTTAGTAAAGATGGCGGAGCTCGTTGGGATAATGTAACACCGTCTGAAGCAGGAAAATGGATGATGTGGAATTGCGTAGAAGCTGATCCATTCAAAAAGGGAACTGCATATTTTGTTGGAACAAAATATAAAATGGATGATTATACCCCGTATATTTTTGTAACGAATGATTATGGCAAAACATGGAAGAAAATAACTAACGGTATCGCCTCCACGCATTTTGCAAGATGTCTTCGGGCAGATAAAAAACGTCCCGGCTTATTGTATTGCGGAACCGAATATGGCATGTACATAAGTTATGATTATGGTGAAAACTGGAAGCCTTTTCAGCTTAATTTACCAATGGTACCCATTACAGATCTTACGTTGAAAAACAATGACCTGATTGTGGCTACACAGGGAAGATCATTTTACATCTTAGATGATTTAGGGGTGGTACAAAACATCGATAAAAATGTTACACAAAACGATTTATACATTTTCCCTGTGGATACTGCTTACCGCATCAACGGGTCACAAGACCTCAATGTAAAAAATGCTGGTGTTAACCCTCCCAACGGAGTTGTTGTAAATTATTATTTGAAAGATGTAAAAGATAGTAGCCTCGTAAAAATACTTGTTTTAGATAAAAACAAAAAAGTGATCAGCGCCTTTAGCACAAAGCCTTCAGGTGATACCGCGAAAATTGAAGTGTCGAAAGGCATGAACCAGTTTGTATGGAATATGCAATACGCTCCTGCAGAAAAAGTAGATGGAATGATTTTATGGAATGGAAATGTAGGTGGGCCAAAAGCTATACCGGGGAAATATTTTATCCGCGTAATTAATTACGATAAAAAGGATAGTTTGGAAGCAGAAGCCACTATTAAGGCCAATCCAAACTTCAAAGAAACACAACAGGAATATGAAGAGCAGTTTAATTTTTTAATTACTGTGCGAGATAAATTTTCTGAAATTCAAAAAGCCATCAAAAACATTCGTGCAATAAGGAAGCAAATAAATGATTTCATGGCGCTTCAGGGAAAAGATACGTTAGGAGAAATAAAAACTATGGCTGATTCCATTAATAAAAAAATGACTGCAATTGAAGAGGCCTTATATCAAACCAAAGCAAAAAGTGAAGAGGATGTTTTAAATTATCCTATCCGCTTAAATGACCAGATTGGAGGCCTATACGGTTATGCTGCTTCCGGCAATTATCCGCCAACCCAACAAGTAAAAGAAGCTTATAGTTTTTTAAGCGCTAAAGCCGATGCAGAGCTTAATAAATTAAAAACAATTATGAATGTTGATGTTCCAAAATTCAATGCATTGATAAGAGAAAAGCAATTGCCCGTAATTGGTGTAAAGAAAGAATAATTAAAAAGGTAAAATATTACATGTCAATCTAAAAGATCAGGTCTTTTTTCTTTTGTTCTTTCGATAGATTGTTCATGCCGCCATTCTTCAATTTTTGAATGATTGCCGCTCATTAAAATTTCGGGAACTTTCCAACCCCTGAATTCCTCAGGCCTCGTATAAACGGGGGGTGCTAATAAATTATCCTGGAACGAATCCATCAATGCTGAAGTTTCATCGTTTAAAACACCGGGCAATAATCGACCTATTGCATCTACAAGTACTGCTGCGCCTAATTCTCCGCCACTTAGTACATAATCACCAATAGAAATTTCCTTTGTAATAAAATGATCACGCACTCGTTGGTCAATACCTTTGTAATGGCCACATATCAATAACAAACTATTTTTTAATGATAAAGTATTGGCAGTTTTCTGATTAAATTTCTCACCATCAGGTGTTAGAAAAATTACTTCGTCATACTTTGTATCTTTTTGCAAAGATTCAATTGCATTAACTAACGGTTCAATCATCATTACCAAACCTGCACCGCCGCCAAACTGGTAATCATCGACCTGGCCATGTTTATAATTTGTATAATCTCTAAGATTAAAAATATTCACTTCGAGTAACCCTTTTTCTTTTGCCCTTTTTAAAATTGAATGAGCAAAAAAACTTTCCATTAACTGCGGTACAACGGAGATGATATCAATCTTCATGATGCAAACATATAGTAAATGATGTGAGGTCTTTTATATAAATCCTATTCAAAAAACTCATCCAAATTTCTTTTTTCTTTTTTAGTTGGTCTTCCTTTTTTACTTTTCCTTTTTCCTGTATTAAAAACAAAGGCGGTGGTTTGAATTTTTTCCTTCGGCTCTTCCGGTGTTAGGTCGATATAATACTTTATTGCCTCAGAAAACTGAACCCTGTTATGTAACAGTTCAATCACTTCAATTAACCATTTTTTTGCCTCGGTTTTCACTTCATATTGTTCTCCGGTATTAACTGTCTTAGATGCTTTCACATTCACTCCCTTACATTTCACTTTTCCATTATTACACGCATCGGCCGCAAGGCTTCTTGTTTTAAAAATGCGTATAGCCCACAAATATTTATCAATTCGTAATTTTTCTTTTTCCGCCATGTACAAATTTATAACTCAATTATATAAATGGTATTATGAAATAATAAGTGTTTCTGTATTTTTACCGATAAACAAAAATCAATGGCAAATAACAAGCATAAAATCTCCCTACTCATTATTTTTCTAATATATTCAATTTCCTCTTTTAGCCAGTTTCGTGCTAAAGAAATTAACTGGACAAATGATGGAACCGCTTACTTAAAGTTAAAAGAGGGAAACATTGTAAAAACCGATGTAAAAACAAACACCGAAACGATTGTTGTAAAGAAGGAACAATTAGTTCCTCAGGGCACGGAAACGCCTTTGTCATTTAACATCTACAGTTTTTCACCCGATTATAAAACACTGTTGATTTTTACAAATACAGCTAAAGTATGGCGGTATCACACCCGCGGAGATTACTGGATTTTAAATGTCACATCTAACCAACTTACACAATTAGGCAAAGGATTACCGTCTCAATCTTTAATGTTTGCAAAAATTTCTCCGGATGGAAAAAATGCAGCTTATGTAAGCGAACACAATTTATATGTTGAAGATCTCTCCTCTCATAAAATAACTCAACTAACGATGGACGGTACACGAAAATTAATCAACGGTACTTTTGATTGGGTTTATGAAGAAGAATTAGGCTGCAGGGATGGTTTTAGATGGAGTCCCGATAGTAAAATGATTGCGTTCTGGCAGGTTGACGCAACAAAAATCCGGGATTATTATATGCTCAATACTACTGATTCAGTGTATTCAAGAATCATCCCCGTTGAATATCCAAAAGTTGGTCAGCCGCCGTCGCCGGTGCGCATCGGTGTAATTACAATAAGTGATAACTATATAAAATGGATGAATATTCCCGGGGACCCGCAGGAGCATTATTTGCCAAGAATGGAATGGGCCGATAACTCCAATCAATTGGTTGTTCAGCAATTAAACAGGAAACAAAACGAAAGCAAACTTTTTTATTGTGATGTTAACACAGGCGAAGCAACCAATTTTTATACAGAAAATGATAAAGCATGGATTGATATAAAATCGAGATGGAACGACGATGACCCAACAGGTTGGGAATGGTTGAATAACGGAAAAAACTTTTTATGGGTGAGTGAAAAAGACGGATGGAGACATATCTTTCTTGTAAGTCGTGATGGTAAAAAAGAAACACTGATTACAAAAGGCGATTATGACATTGATAACATTAAATGCATAGACGATAAAAATAATTTCGTTTATTTTATGGCTTCACCCAATAATGCTACACAACTTTATTTATACAGGGTGAAGATGGATGGAAAAGGAAAACTGGAGTTATTATCTCCCGCAAATATGATTGGCACACACGATTATAATATTTCTCCCGATGCAAAATATGCCCTGCATTCTTTTTCTAATTACAAAACTTTTCCTGTACGTGAATGGATTTCTTTACCAGACCATAAGCCCCTGGATGAAGAAAAGAGTATTGCAAAAAATATGAAAGTGAACGAAAATTCTAACGTTGAATATTTTAAAGTTACCACCGATGATAATATTACGTTAGATGGCTGGATGGTAAAGCCGGATAACTTCGATTCTACGAAAAAATATCCTGTAGTGTTTTACGTATACGGTGAGCCCGCAGGCTCCACGGTTGAAAATACATATGGTGCCCAGTATAACTTTTTATATAATGGCGATATGAGTAAGGACGGATACATACTTATTTCGGTTGACAACCGTGGAACGCCTTCCCTGCGTGGTGCAGCATGGCGAAAATCAATTTACGGGCAAATAGGAAGACTTAATATTCACGACCAGGCAATGGCTGCAAAAAAACTATTTACAGAAAAATCGTATTTAGATACAAGCCGAGTGGCCGTGTGGGGATGGAGTGGCGGGGGGTCTTCTACCCTTAACCTGATGTTTCAATATCCGGACATCTATAAGACGGGCATTTCTATTTCTGCGGTTGATAACCTTTTATTTTACGATAACATTTATGAAGAAAGATATATGGGATTACCACAGGAAAATATGGATGATTATATAAAAGGATCACCGATATACTACGCAAAAAACCTTAGAGGAAATTTATTATTCATTCATGGAACGGGCGATGATAATGTACAATATGATAATGCCGAGGCCATGTTGAATGAGCTAATAAAATATGATAAAACTTTCCAGTTTATGCCTTATCCCAACAGAACGCACAGCATATCAGAAGGTGAAGGTACCCGTAAACATTTATCAGATTTATATACTCGTTATCTGCGAAAAAACTGCCCACCGGGCGCAAGATAAATCTTGCTACATTTGGTTTTAAAATACTTAAGATGCGAATCTTTGTTATTATAACATTATTGCTAAGCTTAGGCATTTTTAATTCGTGCCAAAAAAAATTTGAAGAGCCAAATGATTCCTCGCCAGCCAGCCCGACAGAATTTAAAGCAAAGATTAACGGTGTTCCATTTATAGCAGTGATAACCGGTGCTGCGATAAGAGAGGATAGTGTAATTTCTATCGCGGCAGAATCGAATGACAGGCAAATGATTGTACTAGCAGTTAAAGATTCCGGAGTTCATGTATATACTCTGGCGATGAAAAGCGTCTTTAATTTTGGAGGATACACAGATGCTACCAGCATAGCCTTTTATTCAAATGAAGGAATTAATCCCGGTGATTCGGGAGGAACTCTGGCAATTACTTCACTAGATCGCGTAAAAAAATTAATTAGCGGAACCTTTTATTTTAAAGCATTCCACCAGGATAACAGAACCCAAAGAACTATAACCGAAGGAGTTTTTCATAACATAAGCTATTAGACTTATCCTCGCTTTTATTATGAATTATATTGAAGTAGAGCTTTTGTATTTGAGCTTTTTATTGTGGTGAATTTTGCCTTCATTTTTAAAAATTTCTTTTCGTAAAATTCGTAAGAAATATATGCAACTATTATAGCTGTAGAAATAATAAGAAAGTAAATTATTAAATAATTAAATACAGAATCGGAATTAAATCTACCTAATAGTTTTAGGTAAAAAAAGATGAGCAATGGATGAATAACATAAATGCCGTATGAAATCTTTCCAATAAAATCACAGGGTTTATTTTCAAGATTGATAATATGATTTCTTTTTGTAATCTGCCCAACTATAAGAAAGACAGAAATCATTGCAATTAAGTCCTGATCAATAACAGAAGCAATGTGAAATTTATTGATAGCAATTAAAAAAATACAAAGCCATGAAAAAAATTGTGTGATTTTATGCGTCGCCAGCTTGATAAAAATATCGGTTTTATTATAATACAAAATTGCTCCTATAACTCCAGTTAGCATTATATTGAAACGAGTAACACTTATTGCTAAAAAAGGAAGTTCAATTGCAAATTTTCTTGCTAATATCCAAAAGAGGAATTTTAAAGAGAGTAATATGAACATTAATATAATCGCAATTTTTAATAATCTTTTATTGGGCTGTTTTGCTAACTGTGGGAAAAATAAATAAAATTGTTCTTCCACGCCCAACGACCAATAGTGCGCAAGAAAAGGAAGCGCTTTTCCCAAAATGAAAGGAACATTTGCAGCAAGAAAAATGTAAAATGGAACCGAAAATTTATTAAAAGCAATTCCGAAAATTATAGCAGTTACTATCGAAGCAAAAAGATATAGATAATACAACGGCCATATTCTTAACAATCTCCTGATATAAAAATCTTTAATTTTCAAGTGCCCTAATTCTTTTTCTTTTAAAAGTAAAAAAGTAATCAGGAATCCGCTCAGTGTAAAAAAAATGCTAACCCCATCTCCCGCAAGGTCCAAGCCTTTGGGATTTCCATCCATATCGGTTCCAAATATTTTGCTATTGAGCCCAAATTGACTTAAAGCTAGTGTTGTATGAGATATAACCACTGCTATTGATGCAATAGCCCGTAATCCATTTAAGCCGGGCAAATAAATGGGCTTTGAAGTGCCTTTGAATATATTATTCTTCGGGGCCGCGAATAAGGTATTGCTTGTGTGCAAATAGTATTGTTATAAGAGATCAGGGGTTATAATAATTATTTTATAACGCCTGCTGTTCTCTTTTATTTCATACTAAATTGGAATACGATACAAACCAGATACGACTGGTAAAAAAATAATTAAAACACGTTTCATTTTTCGTCACAAAAGAGCTGCAACATTTTGCGCCTCTTTGGAAAACAATAATCTGAAATTTTTATTTGTATAAACTATTAAGTTCGTTTTTCATACCTGTTACAGATGCGGATGTATTTTCGGTGGCATTTGAAAATAAATCTTTCGCATCCACTGCTTTCCCATAGAAAGCCTCATTAGCCTTACTATCAACACTTATTGCAGAACCGCTCAAGCTAATACCTGCAAACAAACCTTTGCTTCTTGAATACGAGTATACTTCTGCTTCCATTTTGTAATCTGTACTTGCCGTTGAATTGCGACCAACAGGACCTGCAGTTGCTGAGATGTCGCCACCTAAAGTAAAACTTCCTTTCCCGATTTTTTCAAGTGTTTCCTTGCTCTTAAAAATTAATACTAAATCTATAGACTGAACCCCCGCCTGCAAACCAACGCTTCCTCCTGTTATTGTTACAAACACAGGATTGCTCCATGATCCATCAGCAAGTTTCACCATTGCGATTCCTTTGCCTCTTTTTGCTGCGAGTACAAATCCGCCATTAATCAGCCGTGGCACAATTATAATTCCTTCTGTAACCTTCAGCAGCTCTTCCGGAATACTTTCCTTCATATTTCCGAAATCCTTTAACACCTGCGTAGAAGCAGTAATTTTATCTTCCTGCTTTTCCTGGCTCTTAGCTTGTACAAAAAACAAAGAAAAAAGAGAAGCTAGTGTAAAAAGTTTTAAAAATCTATTCGCTTTCATGATAAGAATTTTAATAAATTAATAATATGCCTGACAATACAACATTAATGCCACTAACATTTCTTGTTTATCAATTAATATATAAAATGATTTTTAGACTTTATTTGTTGGTATTATTCATCTGGTATTTTTTGCTCGGCTCTGTAAGCAGTCGCCAATTTTTTGCATAAAAAAAGCTGTATCAATGTTTTTGATACAGCTAAAATTTATAAATAGCTTAAATTATTATTCTGCCTTTCCCGAAGATTCCTTTGTAGAAGATTCAGTTTTAACTGCCGCAGAAGGTCTTTCAGCCCTTTTTACATAAGGTTGACGACTGGTTGTTTTACTTTTTTTATGAGATTCCTGGCGTTTAGCAAACTCTGAATCATGTTCGGTGCTCCACTTGGTGAACTTTTCCATTGCGGTTGCTTCATCAAATAAACCGAGAGTAACTCCGCGAAGCAAATGCTTTAGGTATAACACACCTTTAAAGCTTAAAATACGACGAACAGTATCAGTAGGTTGCGCACCCTTGTGCAGCCATTCCAATGCTTTCTGACGATCGATTTGAATACTGGCCGGAACAGTAAGCGGATTGTAAGATCCTAATTTTTGGATGAATTTTCCATCACGCGGGCTACGGGCATCTGCAACTACTATAAAGTAAAATGGTCTTTTCTTAGATCCATGTCGTTGCAATCTCATTTTTACAGCCATAAAAAATAGAAATTTTTTTTGGGTTGTTAATAAATTTAGTTTCTAAAGGATTGCGAAGATAAGAGTCGCAATTGAAAATTACAAATCAATATTCAAAATTTAATATAATTGATGTGTATTTTATAATTAAACGCACGATGAGTATGATTTAATATACTCTTCATTTATTTCTTTCCCATGCCTGCAAGTTTACCCATGGGCATTTTATTCATCATCTTCATCATATTCTTCATCTGGTCGAATTGCTTTATAAACTGGTTAAGCTCCGCAAGATCTTTTCCGCTACCTGCTGCGATGCGTTGTTTACGGCTTGGATTTATAATATCAGGATTACGACGTTCTTCTACCGTCATTGAGTTAATCATTGCTTCAATGCCTTTAAAAGAATCGTCATTTATATCAATATCCTTTATCTGCTTGCCAACGCCGGGTATCATTCCCATAAGATCTTTTAAATTTCCCATTTTTTTTATTTGTTGTAGCTGGGTTTTAAAATCCTCAAAATCAAACTGGTTCTTTCTTATCCTTTTCTCAAGCTTTGCCGCCTGAACTTCGTCAAACTGTTCCTGCGCTTTTTCAACAAGGCTTACAATATCGCCCATTCCTAAAATTCTCTGTGCCATACGTTCGGGATAGAATACATCAAGCGTATCCATCTTCTCTCCGCTGCTCACAAATTTTATAGGTTTATTTACCGTCGATTTAATTGAGATTGCCGCACCTCCTCTTGTATCACCATCTAATTTAGTTAGAACAACTCCGCTATAATCAAGTCTCTGATTAAATGCCGCAGCGGTATTAACTGCATCCTGGCCCGTCATACTATCAACCACAAAAAGGATTTCTTTGGGTGAAACCGCATTTTTAATGTTCGCTACTTCGGTCATCATAACTTCGTCTATAGCTAATCGACCGGCGGTATCAATTATTACTACATTTTTATTTTTCGATTTTGCCTCTTTTATTGCATTTTGTACAATGGCAACCGCATCTTTATTTTCAGGTTCGCTATAGACTTCCACATTTATTTGCTCGCCCAATATTTTCAATTGTTCAATTGCAGCGGGCCTGTAAATATCTGCCGCAACCAGCAATGGCGATTTACCTTTTTTAGTTTTAATATAATTAGCCAGCTTCCCGCTGAAAGTGGTTTTACCACTACCTTGCAGGCCAGCAATTAATATTATGGCCGGGTTGCCACTTAAGTCAAGTTCGGCTTCACTTCCACCCATTAATTCCGTGAGCTCATCCTTAACAATTTTTACCATTAATTGCCCGGGGCTAATCGAATTAATTACTTTTTCACCCGTAGCTTTTTCCTTGATGCTGTCTGTAAAATCTTTTGCAATTTTGTAGTTCACATCAGCATCTACCAGTGCCCGGCGAATTTCTTTAACGGTTGAGGCAACATTGAGTTCAGTAATTCTTCCTTGTCCTTTAAGATTTTTGAATGCACTGTCCAGCTTATCACTTAACGACTCAAACATATTTATTTATTAAATTTTCTAAAGAAATGATAAATACAAACTATTGTTTATTTGAGCTGCAAATTTATGAAAAATGAGTGATGTAACGATTGGCAAACGCCCCGATTATAATGGTACCATTAAAGCTCAATCTTACTTATTAGGTGCCGGCGTTGAATTTTCTAACTGTTTTATAAGATTCTTTCCAGCTTCCGATACATATAAACATAGTTGCTTTTTATTATTTATAATTTCCATCCTTGTTTCAATTAAACCCCGCTTATATAACCCCGCGAGGGAAGACTTCATTTCATCTGGAAGACAAGGTACTTTTTCACCGCTCGCCAGTTCCTTTTCATGACATTCTCTAAGTTTTGCAATCATTCTCTTTGTTGGCTGCCTCATTGATAGTTTCATAAATAAAATTTAATTAGAAGTTTGAACAAATTATAAATTATCCCCGCTGACAGCCCCAACCTATTGCCTTTATTTTGTAATAACAACGGTTCCGGCGGCATCGGGAATTGGCGTAAAGCATATATTTTCTTCCCCACAGAACCGTTCTACTGCTTTACGGGCGCCTTTATAATGGTCATTATTAAAATCATGAACAAAAATGTAGCCACCATTTACTAAATTTTTATAGAAAAATTTAAGTCCCTCATAAACGGGTTCATATAAATCTGCATCAATGCTTATAAATACAAATCGTTCATTGATATTTTTAGCAGACTCAGGAAAAAATCCCTGAACCGGGATACATTTTTCCGGGAAGGGCATTATTCTCAAAACCGAAGCCACAGAAGTATTAGTGAAGTCTTGTGAGCCTGATGAAAACCCCTCATTTATTTCTTTGTTAACATCTCTTTTATCAAAGCCTTCAAAGGTATCAAAAAGGTAAAGATTTCTTTCTTTAAAATATAAATTTATGTACCTGGCAAATTTCCCCTTATATACACCCAATTCCGCTACATTACCCCTTAAATTTTTTTTATTGATTTCGAAACTTATTAATTCTAAGGTGGCAATTCTTATGTAGTCAAAATAATTTTTATCGATATTTCTCTTTCTTTCCAGGAATTCTAAAGAATTAGTTATAAAAATTTTTTCTCTTTGCAGTTTTTTACCAAATAAAAAATTGATCCCTTTAGAAAGACGCCTGAACATACTTATTGCTATTTATAAATAAATATAGATTGAGATAAACAAAAAAGCCAAACTCAAAAGTTTAGCAGTGGAATTAAGGGGGAATTACGTTGTCCCACGAGGATTCGAACCTCGACAAACAGAATCAAAATCTGTCGTACTACCTTTATACTATGGGACAAAAGGATTGCAAAAGTAAGGCTATGCATTAAAATTTCAAAACCGTAATTGAAGTTTGTTAATTAACCTCGTTTTCTTTGTCCTCATCCTCTTTGAGTTTCTTAATATAGTCCAAAGCATCAGGGATTACATCGCACATGATGGTTATGATAGAGCCGGGTTTAGCATTATCATATGCATATTGAATTGCTTCACTTTCTTTTTGTAAAATTATTACAGGCAAATCACTGCTTTTACTTTCATTTATTCCTTGCACCAAGAGACTAATTATTTCTTCCGCAGTGCGACCGCGTAAGTGTTTGTCCTGGCGAATAATTATTTCATCAAAATTTTTCGCAGAAATTCTCCCTATTTCACGAATGTCCTCGTCTCTTCTGTCTCCTGTTCCGCTAATAATTCCAACTTTATAAGTACTATCCAACCGGTTTACAAAATCGCACAATAAATTTAACCCGGCAGGATTATGGGCAAAATCTGCAAGAAATTTAAAATTTTTAAAGTCAAAAAGATTAAGTCTTCCGGGTGTTTGCGAAACGGAAGGAATAAAAGTGTGCAAGGCCTGGCGTATATCTTCTACTTTTATATTCCTAAAAAGATAGCAGGCAAGGATTGATGGTAAAGTATTCATGATATTATGTATGGCCTTACCACCAAACGTTATTGGGATTTCATTTACTTTTTCCACTCTTATCTTCCAGTTCCCCTTTAGTATTGTCACATAACCATTTTCATAAACTGCCGCAATACCTCCTTTTTTGCAATGCCGTTTTATACGCTCATTATTTTCATCCATGCTAAATAAAGCGATCTGGCAATTAAGATCCCTTTTCATATTGTAAACAAGATCGTCATCTGCATTTAAAATTGCAAAGCCATGAGGGAAAACAGTTTCAGGTAAAACCTGTTTTACTTTAGCCATTTGTTCAAGTGTTTCAATACCTCCAAGGCCAATATGATCAGCAGTAACATTGGTTACAATCGCTATATCACAATTTGTAAAAGCCAGCCCATTTTTTAAAATTCCACCTCTTGCGCATTCTAAAACAGCAAAATCTACTGTGGGATCTTTTAATACAAATTCTGAGCTTTTAGGACCAGTACAATCCCCTTTCATCATCAATTGATTTTGTATATAAACGCCATCTGAAGTGGTGAAGCCCACTTTATAACCTGCCGCTTTACAAATATGCGCTGTCAGCCTGCTGGTAGTAGTTTTGCCGTTTGTCCCAGTAATTGCAATAATAGGGATTCTTCCATTGACCCCCTTCGGATAAAGCATTTCAACAACGGGCTCTGCTGCATTTCTGGCTATACCTTCAGAGGGCTCAACATGCATACGAAAGCCCGGTGCTGCATTTACTTCAAGTACAGCACCGCCGGTTTCTGATAAAGGCCTCTTTAAATCTGCTGCCATAATATCGATACCACAAATATCAAGTCCGATTATTTTTGCAATACGCTCGGCTAAAAAAATATTTACAGGGTGCACTTCATCGGTTACATCCGTTGAGGTTCCCCCGGTAGAAAGATTGGCCGTTGGCTTTACCAAAACCAATTCATCTTTTGCAGGAATTGTATTTAAAGTGTATCCTTTTTCATCCAATATTTTTTGCGTAAAGTCATCAATTTTAATTTGCGTCAATACTTTTTCATGGCCATATCCGCGTCTTGGATCTTTATTGGTTTCGTTTATGAGCCATTCAATTGTGTGTTCACCATCCCCTGTAACGGAGGCGGGTGTACGAAGTGCCGCACAAACAAATTTAAAATTGACCACTAAAACCCTGAAGTCAAATCCTGTAATATATTTTTCACAAATAACATGTCGTCCATATTTCCTGGCCGCTTCCAAAGCTTTTTCTGCCTGTTCATAAGTCGTAATATTTGTAGTAGCGCCTTTTCCATGATTTCCATTTACCGGCTTAATTACAAATGGATATCCTACTTCCTCAATGGCACGCTGTACATTTTCATCACCGTAAAGAATTATTCCCTTGGGTACAGGAACTTCAGCGGCTCCCAATAAATTTTTTGTTTCTTCCTTATCGCCGGCAATGTCTACTGCGATGCAGGATGTTGTGCTTGCTATAGTTGCACGTATTCTTTTTTGATGAATTCCGTAACCAAGCTGTACCAGGCTTTGTTGATTTAAACGAATGTAAGGTATGCCACGTTTTACGGCTTCATCAACAATGCTTTTTGTGGAAGGGCCAAGCCTTGTATCTTCTCTTATAACCCTCATTTGCTGTACTTCCTCTTCGAGATTATACGGAGAATTGTCAATCAAAGATTGTACTAATCTATAGGCTGATTTTGCGGCAAACACGCCAGCTTCTTCTTCCATATAATCAAACACCACAAAATATTCTCCAGGCTTTCCCGTAGTTCGTGTTCTGCCAAAACCCATGTCCATACCAGCGAGAGTTTGAAGTTCAAGAGCAACATGTTCAATAACATGGCCGAGCCAGGTTCCTTCTTCTACGCGGGATAGAAAGCCTCCCGGAACGCCTTCGCTGCAGCGATGCTCATAAAGCGTAGGTAATAATCCTACGAGTTTTTCTTTAAATCCTTTTAATTTATTTGTGGGAAAATTTTCCATTTCTTCAAGGTCTATTTTCATTTGTATAAGCTTAGGCCGTCTTATACTCCAGTAATTCGGACCCCGCAAAATTTTTATTTCTATAATCTTCATAAAGTGACTAATAAATTTTGAGATAAATGTTTAAGTTCTCTCCTAAAAAGAGATAAGTGATTTGTAAGTTAGCAATTATTCATTATCAAAAAATACAATGGATTGTACAATCTCTTCATTTCAATTCCGTTACTTTTGTAATTAGTATTTATTTTGACAGTAAAGGCGCATTGAATACTAACCAATAATTGTATTGATCAATGAGGCGCCGCTGTTTATATCAAAATTGAATGCATGCAAAATCCAAAGGGAAAACTTTTTGCCATAGGTGGCGCCGAAGATAAAGGCTCTGAGCTGGAAAAGGGAGATATAGCCAGGAATAATCTTAATTTTTTTGAACTCGGTATTCTTCGTCATATTGTAGAAGAAGCCGGAGGTCCCGATATAAGAATGGAAGTAGTAACCACAGCTTCTATGATACCAAATGAAGTAGGAGAAAATTACCTGAATGCCTTTGGAAAAATAGGGTGTACCAATATCGGTTTATTACCCATCCGCAACAGGGCGGACGCAATGGATAAAGAATATATTGAGCGCATAAAAAAATGTGATGCTATAATGTTTAGCGGCGGTAACCAATTAAGATTATCAGCAACTTTTGGAGGCACTGAATTTTTAGAAATTGCTCTAAGTCGTTATCACGATGAAAAAGATTTTGTTGTTGCCGGAACTTCCGCGGGAGCTATGGCAATGAGCAACACGATGATTTATGAAGGAAATGCAGCCACCGCTCATTTAAAAGGTGAAGTAAAAATAACCACGGGCCTTGGTTTTATGGATGATGTAATTTTTGATAGCCATTTTGAAAAGAGGGGAAGATTTGGACGACTGGCGCAGGCAATTGCCAGCAATCCTTCTGCCGTCGGGATTGGGCTTGGTGAAGATACCGGAATGCTCATAAAAGAAGGTAATATAATGGAGGCCATTGGAAGCGGGCTGGTAATGATTATTGACGGGCACGATATAATGCACAGCAATATTGCCGATATTCCTGACGGAAACCCGATAAGTATAGAAAATATTAAAGTACATTTTTGTGAAAAAGGAAATGGCTACTTACTCAAAGAACGAAAGTTCATCCCTGACATAAAAGAATACCTTAAAGGAGAAACATCATCAAGGGGGAAGCTTAAAAAAGCCATTTAGATTTTTCTCTTAACTCGACTTCAATAAATAATAATTCTTCTTTCCTTTTTGTACCAAGAGGTATTTTTCATTCAATAAAAAGTTTGCATTTACTTTCGTTTCAGCATCCGTTACCTTTTCTTTATTTAAAAAAACGCCGCCACCGGCAAGCATTTTACGCGCCTCTCCCTTACTTGAAAATATTTTAGTATCCGCTAATAATGAAATAAGGTCAATGTTATTATTAAATACTTTTCTATCTATTTCAATTGAAGGAACTCCTTCCATCACCTGCAATAACTGCTCTTCATTTAATTCTTTCAGCGTTTGTGCGGTATCGTTACTAAATAAAATTGCAGACGCTTTCACCGCAAATTCGTAATCTTTTTTTGAATGTACGAGGCAGGTGACTTCTTCAGCCAATTTCTTCTGAAGAATACGCTGGTTCTCATTTCCCGTGTGTTGCCGAACAAGTTCGTCAATTTCTTCTTTCGATAAAAAAGTAAAAATTTTAATAAACCTTTCGGCGTCTAAATCAGCGGTGTTTAGCCAAAACTGGTAAAAGCTATAAGGTGAAGTTTTATCCGGGCTTAGCCACACATTTCCTTTTTCGCTTTTACCAAATTTTCCTCCATCTGCTTTAGTTAACAGCGGGCATGTAAACGCAAATGCTTCGCCCCCGCTTTTACGCCTTATTAATTCAGTTCCGGTAACAATATTTCCCCATTGGTCACTTCCGCCAAATTGAAATTTGCAGTTTTTGTTTTTATTCAACCAGTAAAAATCATATCCCTGAACCAATTGATAAGTAAATTCTGTAAAGCTCATTCCATTTTCTCCCTCAAGGCGTTTACGAACACTATCTTTAGCCATCATATAATTTATGGAGATATGTTTACCTACATCCCGTATAAAATCAAGAAATGTAATGTCTTTAAACCAATCATAATTATTAACCATCTCAGCGGCGTTTTCTTTCCCCGGATTAAAATCCAGAAATTTTTCTAATTGTTTTTTTACTGCTGCAACATTATAATTCAACACCTCTGTACTTAATAAATTGCGCTCCTCACTTTTTCCTGAAGGATCTCCCACCATGCCTGTGGCACCCCCAACCAAAGCAATTGGTTTATGACCAAATTTTTGTAGGTGCATTAATACAATTATGGGAATGAGGCTCCCAATATGCAGGCTATCGGCCGTGGGATCGAAGCCAACATATCCTGCGGTAGGTTCTTTACAAAGTTGTTCTTCAGTGCCTGGTATTATGTCTTGTATTAATCCGCGCCATCTTAATTCTTCAATTAAATTGTTCATACTATTTCCCAAAATGATGTTTTCTAACCCTTCAAAAATAGTTCACAAATAAATATTTCAACAATTGAATTTAAATGGCGGGGATATTTTAATTACATTTTGATTAATTCAAAAGTGCAAATGAAGGAGGTAATTGAAATTTTCCAGGATTCTATTACTGTAAAATTTCAATAAGTTTTGTTTAATTTTAATAACTAATTAGCATTGAGAGATACAATATAAAGAATTAATATCCGTTTTAACTGCCCAGATATTTACTGAAACTCCCATTAAAATTGATCATTCCCCCAATATGAGAATTACCAGACTTGCCAAATTAATATGCCTGTTGATTTTGCCTTGCTGCGGGTTTGGGCAATTTAGAAAATATTCCAACGAATTTTTAAACATAGGAGCAGGTGCCCGTGGATTAGGAATGGGCGCTGCGCAATCTGCTTCCGTTTCGGATGGAACTGCTGGATATTGGAACCCTGCAGGACTTACAAGTGTACAGGATAACCCATCTATAAATCTCATGCATGCCAGTTATTTCGATAATATAGGCAAATACGATTATGGAAGTTTTGCCATTCCTATTAGTGATAATAAAAGAACCCTTGGCTTTTCTATTTTACGTTTTGCAGTAGATGATATTCCAAATACACTATTTCTTGTTGAACCTGATGGAAGCATTAATTATGGAAATATCACCACTTTTTCTTCTGCTGATTATGCATTCCTGTTTTCATTTGCCCAAAAAATAAAGGATGATGATGATTTTAAAATGAGCTTCGGAGCGAATGCTAAAATAATTTATCGCAAGGTTGGGCATTTTGCAACCGCGTGGGGTTTCGGCTTTGATGCAGGATTTAAAATGCAAAAGAACAGGTGGTCGCTTGGCGTAGTTGCGAAAGACATTACAACCACTTTTAATGCATGGTCATTCAATTTTACTGAAAAAGAAAAGGAAGTTCTATACCTCACAAAAAATGACATCCCGGTAAAATCTACGGAACTCACAGCGCCAAGACTTACTATTGGAAATTCTTATAATTTCAGGCTGGGCTCATCCGCAAATCTCTTAGCTGAGGCCGATTTCGATTTTACTTTTGATGGTCAACGGAATACTATAATAAGCGGAAAAACTTTAAGCATCGATCCACATGTGGGGCTTGAGGCTTCAATTAAAGATGTATTTTTTATACGAGCGGGCGTATATAATTTCCAAAAGGCACTTGCCGACGGAGATACAACTAACCAGAAAAAAGTTTGGATTTACCAGCCAAGTTTGGGAGCCGGCTTCAAAATTAAAAATGTGCGAATTGATTACGCTTTCTCAAACCTCGCTAATCAATCTAACCCTTTATATACTCATATTTTTTCTTTAAGATTTGATTTGGCCAAAAAAGAAAACGATTAAGGCCTTAACTAACAACCATGAAAAAATTATTATTCATATTCTTTATTTTCATTTCAGCCTCAGTTGTTGCTCAAACTTATAACAATAACTGGATTGATTACGGTAAAACCTATTACAAATTCGCAGTTGCCAAAACAGGACTTTTTCGAATTCCGCAATCTGCTCTTAATTCAATCGGGCTGGGCAATACCCCTGCAGAGCAATTTCAATTGTGGAGAAACGGAGAACAAGTTGGGCTATATACATCGGTGGCATCCGGTCCCTTAGGTTCATCTGACTACATAGAATTTTGGGGAATAATGAATGACGGTAAAAAAGACACCAAATTGTATCGCGACCCCGACTACCAGCTTTCAGATTATTATAGCCTGGAAACAGATACCGCCGTATATTTTTTAACAGTAAATCCGTCGGGGGGCAATTTAAGATTTGTAAACAGCCCAAATAATGTTGCGGGTAATACGCTTTCCCCCGAGCCCTATTTTATAAATACGAGATCAGTAAATTATAACAACAGAATTAACATGGGATTTGGAGTACCGCTTGGAGAATACGTTTATTCATCTTCTTACGATATTGGAGAAGGCTGGACTTCAAATGATGTTGCGCCTGGTTTTGCGCTTTCTTATCTTATTGATAGTATTTACATGTATAGTGGCGGCCCCTTGGCTTCTTTTAATTTTGCTGTGGCCGGCAATGCATATAATATAAGAAATGTAAGAGTTAAATTTTACAACAATGTTATTGACGATGAACCCATGTCCAACTTTACCTATTTAAAAAAGCAGGTAAACAATATTCCGGCAAGTTATTTTCCAAGCAAGGACCATATATTGATTTCTATTGAGCCGGTTTCATCGGTGTCAACTGACAGAATAGTAGTTTCTGCATTTTCATTAACTTATCCGAGCAAATTTAACTTTAATAATCAGAAGAGTTTTTATTTCGAATTACCTGCTACAAGCACCGGAAACTATTTGGCAATTGATAATTTTAATTTTGGTAACACCAATCCTGTTCTACTTGATATTACTTCGGGTGCCAGGTACATAGGCGATATAACTTCAAGCCCGGGCAAAGTATTATTTGTGCTGCCACCGTCTTCGATTACGAAAAGAAAATTTGAAATAGTAAGTGAGGATGCATCTAATATAAATTTCATTAGTTCCTTAACGCAAAGAAATTTTGTTAACTATGGTGTAGCCGCTAACCAGGGAAATTATCTTATTATTAGCAACCCGGTATTATACAACAATGGTTCCGGGGTTAATAATGTTGATCTATACCGGGCTTACAGAAGCTCATCGGCAGGCGGCGGGTATGATGCTAAAATTTATGATATAGATCAGCTTACGGATCAATTTGCTTATGGAATAAAAAAACATCCATTGGCTATAAAAGATTTTATACAATATGCGACTGCTACGTTTTCTGAAAAACCGCAATATGTTTTCCTGGTCGGAAAAGGGATAACATATAGTGATTATATCGCTAATCAAAATAGCGTTTATGACGACCAGTTAGATCTCGTACAGACCTTTGGTAATCCCGCCTCGGACATATTACTTTCTGCGCCGTATGGCAGTACCATACCGAGTGTTCCTATTGGAAGACTTTCTGCCATAACCGGGAACGAAGTAGGTATATATCTCCAAAAAGTAAAAGAGTATGAGAATGCCCAGGTAACAGGGACTCAAACACTCGACAGCAAATTATGGACAAAAAAAGTAGTTCATGTGGTTGGAGGAAAAGACAGTTCGGAAAGTGACCTGTTTACTTTTTATATGAATCAATATAAAAATGTAATTATCGATACTTTATTTGGAGGCAATGTAGAAACTTTTGCAAAAACATCTAATTCTACGGTACAACTGATTTCGGGGCAACGTATTGAACAATTATTTAATGAAGGCATTGGCTTACTGTCTTATTTCGGACATTCTTCGGCCAATACGCTAGAGTTTAATCTAAGCGACCCTTCAGTTTATCATAACCAGGGGAGATATCCTTTCTTTTGTGTAAGTGGGTGTACAGCCGGTAATATATTTTCATTTGATCCCACAAGGGTTATTGAAAATAATTTATCCATTTCAGAAAAATTTGTACTTGCAAATGAAGGAGGCAGCATTGGTTTTTTTGCAAGCTCACACCTGGGTGTACCGCCTTATCTGTATAGTTATGATATTGACCTATACAATCAGATAGGAGTAGTAAATTATGGCAATACCATTGGAAATGATATAAAAAACGTTATAACAAACTTGGGAGGAGCCAATAATTCATTAGATTTTCTCACCAGGATTAACATGGAAGAATTAAACTTACATGGCGATCCTGCTTTAAAAATAAATCCTCATCCAAAACCAGATTATGTAATAGAAGACCCCCAAGTAAAAGTTAATCCTTCTTTTATCTCTGTATCCGAAAGCAGCTTCCAGCTCGATGCTAAAGCTTTTAACATTGGAAAAGCCACTGGCGATTCGATAACTTTTGAAGTAAAAAGAACTTATCCTAACGGAGTAACGGATGTTATTTTTAGAAAAAAAATCCCGGGCATAAGATATGCCGATTCTATTCGAATTTCAATTCCTATTATTTCTACAAGAGATAAAGGATTGAATAAGATAACGGTAACAATAGACGCAGATAATGAAGTAGATGAACTATCAGAAAATAATAACAGTATAACAAGAGATGTTTATATATATCAGGACGAAGCCACACCCGTATACCCTTATAATTTCGCGATAGTTAACGTGGGTAATCAAAAATTATACGCTTCCACATCAGATCCTTTGAGCACTGCCAAAGATTATGTTATGGAAATTGACACCACTTTACTTTTTAATTCTTCAATCAAAGTAAATAAAACTGTTAATTCACCCGGCGGCGTTATAGAATTTGATCCCGGTTTATCCTATACCGATAGCACTGTTTATTATTGGCGGGTTTCAATAAAACCTGCTTCGGGCTTACCTGAAGATTATCACTGGAACAATGCGTCGTTCATATACCTTAATAATAGTTCAGCAGGGTCTAATCAATCACATTATTATCAGCATCTTTATTCTGATACACAAAATATTAAACTGGATAGTTCAAGACATTGGGATTTCGCTTCATTAGACAATTACATCTATGCAAATATGGGCGTATATCCTACAGCGGCTACCCTTGGCTCCGAAACCTCCGTAACCGTAAATGGAAGCAATGTAGCTGCCGCATTTTGTGGATATCCTGGAATTATTTTTTCGGTTTTAGATCCGGTGTCATTAAAACCCTGGTTAAATGCAGCGTCAGGACCAGGTCTATATGGTAGCGAGCCGGTATGCCAGGCTACGCGTCGTGCCAATTTTCAATTTAATCATCTTGACAGGAACAGAAGAAAGCAAGTAACAGATTTCCTTGATTCCATTCCTGATAATTATATCGTGGTAGCACGCTATATATCCGGAACTGATTCAACTGCCAATACGTACGCATCTGCATGGCAGTCTGATACCGCAACTTACGGCGTCAACACCATGTACAACAGGTTGAAATCACAGGGCTTTGTTTTGATCGATTCATTTTATCGCCCACGTGTGTTTATATTCATGTATCAAAAAAACAATCCTTCATTTAACCCCGAATTTCTTTTCTCTGATGGTATCTACGATAAAATTGAATTGAAAAAACATTATTCAACTCCTGATACTTTAGGATACATAACTTCTCCCAAATTTGGACCGGCAACCTCTTGGAAAGAAATGCACTGGCGCGGAAACAGTCTCGAACAAAATTCTCCCGACAATCCGAAGATTGATATTATTGGAATTGATAGCCTTGGCAATTCAACGACTTTATTTAACATAGATAAAACAAAACAGGATGTTGATATTTCATCCGTAAATGCATCAAAATATCCATTTATTCAACTAAGGATGCGTAACTCAGATAGCCTGAAATATACCCCTTATCAACTCTTATACTGGAGAATTAATTTCACTCCCGCACCCGAAGGAGCGCTTACCCCTAACCTATATTTTTTAACTAAGGACACACTTGGACAAGGAGAAATTTTACACTTCGGAGTCGCATTTAAAAATATTAGTGTTGCTGCATTTGATAGTATGAAAATAAAATTTGAGGTGATAGATAATAATAATGTAACTCATCTTCTTCCATTGCATAAGGTTAAACCACTTATTAGTGGCGACACGATTAAACTTCAATATGATATTGATACCAAGGCGTTTTCCGGTCCCAATACGTTGCATGTAGACTTCAATCCTGATAATGATCAACCAGAACAATATCATTTCAATAATTTCCTTTTCAGAAACTTTTATGTAAAAGCTGATAAGTTTAATCCATTGTTGGATGTTACATTTGACGGGGTTCATATTTTAAACCGTGATATTGTTTCTGCAAGGCCACATATTGTTGTTAAGCTAAAAGACGAAAGCAAATTCCTTTCGCTTAATGATACATCATTAATGAAAGTTCAGATACAATATCCCGATGGCTCGCTCAAGACTTATAATTTTGACAATGATACATTGCGCTTTACTCCAGCTAATATAGCAGCGGGTGAAAATACTGCCACCATTGACTTTTCTCCTGCATTGTCCGGAGATGACGAAGAATATGTATTAATTATTTCAGGTAAAGATGTGGTGGGTAATACAGCTGGCAACCTGAACTATCATATTGATTTCAGGGTTATCAGCAAACCAATGATCTCCAATTTGCTGAACTATCCAAATCCATTTACAACATCAACCGCATTTGTGTTTACAGTTACCGGATCAGTTGTACCACAGAATATAAGAATACAAATATTAACCATTACAGGTAAAATAATAAGAGAAATCACCAAAGATGAATTAGGCCCTTTGCATATAGGCAGAAACATTACGGAATATAAATGGGACGGCTCAGATATGTATGGACAAAAAGTTGCGAATGGAGTTTATCTCTACCGGGTACTTACTAACCTCAATGGGAAATCTTTAGATAAGTTTACTGATTCGGGCGATAATACCGATAAATATTTCACCAAGGGTTACGGTAAAATGTATTTTATGCGGTAAGAATAATGAAGGAAAAAGAACCGACCAAAATGTTTAGCTCAAAAAATCAGCATGAAGAATTAGATTGCATTTATATACTTATTCAAAATTCATTTGAAAGGTGTATCTTAAATTAAACACTTATAAATTTAATTGAAAACCAATTTATCTGCAGGAGAAAAAAGTAAATTATATTTTCCCCAGTTAGATTCTATAAGAGGAATATCTTTTATTACAATATTCCTGTTTCATACGCTGCGCATCACCTATGATGATTTCTTTCTAGGAGATTTTGTAAAATATCTATTTAACAATTTACCGCTGGCAATTGATGTTTTTTTCATTCTCTCCTCTTTTTTACTTACCTATCTCGCTTTAAACGAATACAAAAAAAGAGGGAATTTTTCATTTAAAAATTATTTTACAAGACGAGTCTTAAGAATATGGCCGTTATATTATTTCATTCTGATACTTGCCTTTTTAGTATTCCCTTTTATAGCTCTTTTGTTTCATTTCAACATAAGTTTACCACCTCCCCTATTTTACATATTTTATATTGCAAATTTTTATACAATTAATCATGTATTCTTTTTACAATTTTTATGGACAATTTCAGTAGAGGAACAATTTTATTTATTATGGGGCGTCTCCTTACGTTACCTTCACAATAACCTTAATAAGATAATTTTCAGTTTATTTTTAGTAAGTATCACATTCACATTATACGCGGAATTTAGCGGTATAAAATATTATTTTAATACACTTACATACCTGTTTGACTTTGGCAGTGGTGCTTTGGCAGCGCTTTTAATTTTTAAAAATAATTTCATAATTAAAAGTTTTTCCAATTTGTCAAAGACAAGCACCCTTATTTTCTATGGTTATTTACCAGTCCATTTTTTTCTTTTTTATTTTTTGAATAAAAATTCAGCGGGGATTACTAATAATTTATTTGGCCTTTTGAGCCGGTATTTATTTATAATTTATATAGCCTTTTTTATCATTGAACAAATGATAAATATTTCAAGGGTAAAAATTTTAGAAAAGAATAATTTTTTAATTTTTACCGGAAAAATATCCTATGGATTATATTGCTTTCATGGGATTACTATTACGATTATCAATTTATTAGTTCAGTCTTTTAATATTGATATCAGGAACTGGATTATGGTTCTTATATATTTTTCCATAAATTATTTCATTGCCACTATAAGTTATTCTTACCTGGAAATGCCATTCTTAAAACTTAAGGCAAAATGGAGACGGATATAAAATAGAAATTGAAACAGCTTACCCACCAATATTTTTTTTGAATAAAAATTGCAAAAGAATTTATGTAATAACTTAGCCGCCAAATGACAGCTGAACAATACGATGTAATTATTATTGGCGGCGGGCCAATTGGCCTTGCCTGCGGCCTTAATGCAAAGAAATCAAATTTAAGTTATTGCATTCTTGAAAAAGGTGCACTGGTAAATTCAATATATAATTACCCGGCAAACATGACATTTTTTAGTACGAGTGAGCGATTGGAAATTGGTGGAATTCCTTTTGTTAGCAATAACCCTAAGCCTACACGAAATGAGGCACTGGAGTATTACCGCAGGGTAGCAACTTCGTCAAATCTTAACATTCATTTATTTGAGAAAGTTACTGAAGTAAAAAAGAATGATACAGCATTTTCAATTACAACTAATAAGTCTCAATACCTGGCTTCAAACATTATAATTTCAACCGGATTTTATGATATCCCTTATCTATTAAATGTGAAGGGAGAAGATCTTGATAAAGTAAAACACTATTATAAGGATCCGCATTATTATGCATTTCAAAAAGTACTTGTAGTAGGAGCAGCTAACTCCGCCATAGACGCAGCACTTGAAACCTGGCGCAAAGGTGCTACAGTAACAATGGTAATTCGCGGAGATAAAATAAGCGACCGTGTAAAATATTGGGTAAAACCCGATATTGAAAATCGTATTGCTGAAGGCTCTATCAAAGCATACTTTAATTCAACAATAGAAGAAATAAGAGAGCATGAGGTTGACATAAAAACTCCTGATGGTCTAGTAACAATAGAAAATGACTGGGTACTTTCGATGACAGGATATCAGCCCAATCTTTCTTTTTTAAAAAATCTTGGCATTGAACTTTCAGCAGATGAAATTTGCAAACCAACGTATAGCGATGAAAGTTATGAAACCAATATAAAAGGAGTTTACCTGGCTGGCGTAATCTGCGGCGGAATGAATACCCACCGGCTTTTCATAGAAAATTCAAGAGAGCATGCCGAAAAAATAATTACTGATATAAGTAAAAAAAAGAATGCTCAGTAAATAGCTCTGTCCTGTTAGTTCAATGTTCCATCTTCTCTTTTCATTATTTTATTATACTTTTTTTCGCTCAGGCTATAGGTGAGATGTGTTGAGAGAAAACCTATAAAAACAGAAATTGCAATAAGCAGGAATATTAAATTCTTACCGCCTGTCTCCCATAAGGGGGTAAAGAGTTTCGTGAGAAAGAAAATCACCAGGAATGATACAACCGTCCATGCAATAGTGAACTGTAAATAATATTTCCATCGCGGGCCACTCCTTTGCTCCACCCACTGATTTATAAAATGTCTTTCAGAATTACTTATCATAATTAATCTTCGATTTCAAATTCTCCTTTCATGTAAAAAACGCAATTGCCCGCCATGATTACCCTATCACCTTTTTGTTCGCAATAGATTGTTCCTCCTCTTTTCGAAAGTTGCAAAGCAATTAAATTTGTTTTATCAAGTTTCTTACTCCAAAAGGGAATTAATTGTGAATGCGCCAAACCTGTAACTGGATCTTCATCAACACCTGCTGTTGGTGCAAAAAATCTTGATACAAAATCCACAGATTTCCCTGGTGCTGTAATAATAATTTTGTACCCGGTATTTCGAATTAGCGAAAAATCTGGAACACAATTTTGCACAGCATCTTCATCGGCCAACTGAACTAAAAGATCCCTGTTTTTATAAATCCCCTTGATATCAATTCCGCCCAAGGCATCTTTAAGATTAACTGGGGGATCGTTAAATTCATCAGGTTCCCACGATGGGAAATTCATTTTAATCAAGCCATCCTCCTTTGTAACTTTTAGAATACCACTTTGGGAATTAAAACTTATTTCAGGCTTATCAAAATGTAAATAATTAAAAACTACAAAGGCCGAAGCCAATGTTGCGTGACCGCATAAATTAATTTCGACTTGTGGCGTAAACCACCTGATTTCAAAATCATATTCTTTATTATTTGCTTCGCAAATAAATGCCGTTTCGGAAAGATTATTTTCAAAAGCAAGTTTTTGCATTACTGCCTCGTTAAGCCATGCCGTAAGTGGAACAACTGCAGCAGGATTGCCGGAGAAAAGCTTATTGGCAAAGGCATCTACATGATAAAGTGTTTTCGTCATTTTTTTCCTAATTACTTCGTGTTGCCGTAACAGTTAGCAGTATGCTATTTATTCGGTCATCATCTCTTTTGCAATATTAATAACATCTTCAACATTGGGCTTACTAAAATAATCGCCATCACTGCCATAAGATGGACGGTGGTCTTTTGCCGTGAGTGTTCTGGGAGCAACATCAAGCCACTTATACCCTCCCTGTTCTTCCATTACTTTGTTAAACATATACGCCGCGGCCCCGCCGGGAACATCTTCGTCTATAAATACAATACGGTTTGTTTTTTTAAGTGAAGCAAGGATGAGGTGATTAATATCAAAAGGCAAGAGTGTTTGAACATCTATAATTTCACAACTTATTTTCATACCCTCTAATAATTGCGCTGCTTCACTAACAATTCTCAACGTAGCGCCATATGAAACCATAGTAATATCGTTACCTTCTTTCACTACTTCCGGAACTCCTAACGGTACAGTATACTCGATTAAATTAGATGGTAGTTTTTCTTTTAAGCGATATCCATTCAGGCATTCGATCATTAACGCAGGATCGTTACTTTGAACCAACGTATTGTACATTCCAACCGCCTGAACCATATTTCTTGGAACACAAACATACATTCCACGGAGCGCATTTATAATCATAGCCATTGGAGAACCACTATGCCAAATTCCTTCAAGTCGATGACCACGGGTACGAACAATAAGTGGAACACTTTGCTGACCCATCGTACGAAAATAGGTTGTGCACACATCATCACTTAATGGCTGTAACCCATACAGCAAATAATCCAGGTATTGTATTTCTGCAATCGGCCGTAGACCACGTAATGCAAGTCCAATCCCTTGCCCTATTATACTTAACTCGCGAATACCTGTATCAAATATCCTGCTTTCGCCGTATTTTGCCTGCAAACCGCTGAAACCCTGGTTTACATCTCCAATATGTCCAAGGTCTTCACCAAAGGCAACAAGTTTATCATTACTTCCAAAGAGTTCGTCAAAATATTTATTGAGCACTTCATAGCCGTTAACCATTTCTGCGTCTTCTTTATACAAGGCATTAACAGGATTAACTTTTAGAGCGGATTTTGGCCCCTCATTATAAAGATTTGAATTAAAAATTTTACCATTCTCCTTTACAAGATCATCATAGTATTTTTTAATTGAAGATGATGAAGAACCGGATATAATAAGCGCTGTTGACAAAGCTTTCATTACATCACGGCGTAAAGGTTCCCTGTTGGCTGATAGTTCATCTATTAATTTTTGATAATCCTCTTTACTTTGTTGATTTACTATGTCATCCCGAAGTAGTGATATTGCTTCGTTCACTTGCTTTTTAATAGGGGCAATATATTTTTCCCAAGCATTTTGCCTGCTTTGCTTCACAAACTTCTTGGCAGCAAGTTCCATATCACGCAACTCATTATCATCAGCAAGGGCATTTTCGATAATCCATTCCCGCATTTGTTTTCTGCACTCCCATTGATTTTCCCATGCCAGTCTCTCATGCGTCTTATAACGTTCCTGGCTACCCGAAGTAGAATGTCCCTGCGGCTGTGTAATTTCCTCAACATGAAAAAGTGCAGGAGTGTGCGTGTCCCGGATATGTTTTATGGCAACTTCCAGCACTTCACACATCCCGGCGTAATCCCATCCCTTTAAATTGTAAATATTTATTCCGTTAGTATCTTCTGTTTTTTGCAAGCCCGCCAAAGCCTTCGAAATAGAAGACTTCGTAGTTTGATATTCCTTCGGCACAGATATTCCATATCCGTCGTCCCAAACGAATACAGCAAGTGGTATTTGAAGCACCCCTGCAGCATTCATCACTTCCCAAAAATGTCCTTCGGAAGTGGAAGCATCACCAATTGTACAAAAACAGATTTCATTACCGTTGTCACTTAAATCTTTCATTTTATTCAAATCCTTTTCTTCCCTGAAAAGTTTTGAAGCCAATGCGAGCCCAAGGGCTCTCGGCATTTGGCCGGCCGTAGGAGCAATATCTGCAGAAATATTTTTCAAACGTGCGAGCGGCATCCAGTTCCCATTTTCATCAACGAATTTTGTTGCAAAATGCGAATTCATTTGCCTGCCCGCACTAAACGGATCATTAGCAATGTCAGGATCGGCATATAATTGGGCAAAGAATTGTTCCACTGTAGAAAGTCCGCTCGCGAACATAAATGTTTGATCACGATAATAACCAGCTCTAAAATCGCCGGGCTTGAAAAATTTTGCCATAGCAACCTGCGCCACCTCTTTTCCCGCACCGAAAATTCCAAATTTTGCTTTACCTGTAAGCACTTCCCTTCTACCCAATATACTCGCCTCACGGCTTTCACAAACTATACGATAGTCTTTTAAAACTTCCTCTTTAAACTTATCGAAAGATAAATTCTGAAGAAGCGCATCATCAGTAAGTAGATTTGTGTCCATATTCGCAAAAATATTTAATTATGGCCGATGATTGTTAAAAATGTGATAACCTGTTCACAATTTGCAACCTTATCCCGCGTTTTATTATCTTTGAAAGCACAATAACAAAATAAATGAAAAATACATTTACTTTTCTTATAGGACTTACTCTCTTTTTTACCGCTTCTGCACAATCGGAAATTTCCAATGTTCCTAAAGATAAAGTAAGGAACACAAATGTAACTTCAGCGGCATCTTCAAATAATGCGCCATCTTCTGAATCAAATAGAAATCCTTCAGAATCGATTAGCCTCAAAGAAACGGAATTTGATTTCGGCAAAATACCACAAGGAAAACCGGTAACTCACGTATTTGAATTTACCAATACGGGCTCAACGCCTCTTTCACTGGAGAATGTACAAGCCAGTTGTGGTTGTACAACGCCGGTATGGAATAAAGATGTAGTTCCACCGGGTGCTACTTCAAAAATAACCGTTGGCTACAATGCCCAAAATGAAGGTCCTTTTGCTAAACCAGTTACCATTACATATAATGGCACCCAGGTTAAACAAATTACCATTAAGGGTGATGTTTGGAAAACGCCGGTTACATCAGCCCCCGAAAATACATCAGTAAATTCTTTAAAAAACGAATAAAAATCAATAAAAATCATGAAAAAATTACTATTAGCTGTTCTTGTTTTATCCGCGTCATCATCATTGTTTGCTCAAAAAAAGGCAGATGATATTGCAAAAATTAATGTTGAAACTTATGACCTTGGAAAAGTAAAACAAAATGTTCCGGCAACTGCAACATTTGTTGTTACTAATATTGGCAAAGAAGATTTATTAATTGACCAGGCTAATCCCACTTGTGGCTGTACCATTTCCGATTATACCAAGGCACCAATTGCGCCCGGAAAAACAGGTGTTATACATGCCACTTATAATGCAGCAAATCTTGGCCACATCGATAAAACATTAACCGTAAAGTTTGCAGGTGCAGATGATATTAAATTTATAAAACTGACAGGCGATGTACTTGCACCAGCCGATTACGATAAAGCCGTTGCATCAGGCGAGATTAAGAAAGTAAATAACACCGCCGCAAAAAACAATAAAAAGTAGAATAATACATTTTTTAAATAATTTCCTGAATCCCTGCCAACGCGGGGATTTTTTATTAGCATAAAATGAACAATCTATTTAGTAAATTGGTGGCTTATATTTCCATTTAAGCATATTCAAAATAACTATAATGACTACACGAAAAAGATTTATTCAAACATCCGCGATTATAAGTGTAGGCCTGTTGGCAAAACAATCAGGAGCTTTTGCCTTTGCGCAAAAAGGTTTTGAAAGTAAAAGACCGCCACTGTCACAAAGAAAATTTACAAGTAAAGCTGTAGAAGATATCATTATAAAGTTAAAAAAGGAAATGGCTGACCCTGAACTCGCATGGCTATTCGAAAATTGTTTTCCTAATACATTAGATACAACGGTTGATTTTGAAATAATCGATGGCAAGCCCGATACTTACGTAATTACCGGCGATATTGATGCCATGTGGTTGCGTGACAGTACGGCGCAGGTGTGGCCTTATCTTTTCTTGGTTAAAAGCGATACACATTTGCAGGAATTAATAAAAGGTGTTATAAACCGGCAGGTAAAATGTATTCATCTAGACAGGTATGCAAATGCTTTTTATAAAGACGAGAACAAAATAAGTGAATGGAAAAGCGATTTAACTGAAATGAAACCGGGCATTCATGAACGCAAATGGGAAATAGATTCATTGTGTTATCCGGTAAGACTCGCCCATCAGTATTGGAAACTTACGGGCGATTTAACTCCGTTTGATGCGGATTGGGAAGAAGCAATAAAATTAATTCTTAAAACTTTTAAAGAACAACAAAGAAAGGACGGACAAGGCCCATACACTTTTCAAAGAACTACTGCGTGGGCAACGGATGGCGTACCGTTAGGCGGCTACGGATATCCCGTAAAACCTGTTGGATTAATTTGTTCAATGTTCAGACCAAGTGATGACGCAACAATTTTTCCGTTTTTAATTCCTTCTAATTTTTTTGCTGTTGTATCCTTAAAGAACGCAGCAGAAATGGTACAGGCAACCAGGAAAAATAATACGCTTGCGAATGAATGTTTACAATTGGCAAACGAGGTTGAAAAAGCCTTACAGCAACATGCAATCATCAATCATGAAAAGCTGGGGAAAATTTATGCCTACGAAGTAAATGGATTTGGGAGCTTTAATTTAATGGACGATGCAAATGTGCCAAGTTTATTATCGTTACCTTATTTGAATGCTGTAAAAGAAAACGATCCGCTATATGTAAACACAAGAAAATTTGTTCTGTCCCCTGACAATCCATTCTTTTTTAAGGGAACTGCAGCCGAAGGAATTGGCGGCCCTCACGCGGGAATAAATATGATATGGCCATTAAGTATCATCATGCGTGGCCTCACAAGTAACAACCCAACTGAAATAAAAAAATGTCTTCAAATGCTCATAAGTTCAAGTGCAGGAACAGGATTTATGCATGAATCATTCAACAAAAATGATGTAAATAAATTTACGCGAAAATGGTTTGCATGGGCTAATACAATCTTTGGCGAATTGGTAATAAAAACTTCTGAATTGTATCCCCAAATATTACGCTGACGTTATACGAGATAAAACATTTTATACATTTTTTATCTCTGCTAAAAGATCTTGCAGCACTTTTTTCGCATCACCAAAAAGCATAGACGTTTTTGGCTGAAAGAATAATTCATTTTCAATACCTGCATAACCGGGCTTCATACTTCTTTTATTTACGATAACCGTTTTCGCAAGTTCTACTTCAAGTATAGGCATTCCATAAATTGGCGATGAAGGATCATTTTTTGCGGCAGGATTTACCACGTCGTTTGCTCCTAAAATTAATACCACATCCGTAGTTTTAAATTCTTCATTGGCGTCTTCCATTTCCAATAATTTATCATAACTAACATCAGCCTCTGCTAATAGAACATTCATGTGGCCCGGCATTCGGCCCGCCACAGGATGAATAGCATATTTAACTTCCACTCCTTTTTCTTCCAACACTTTTTCGAGTTCATGACAAGCATGTTGCGCCTGCGCAACTGCTAAGCCATAGCCCGGAACTATCATTACTTTTTTCGAATATGCCATTACCATTGCAGCATCGCTTAAAGAAATTTCTTTGTAACCACCTTGTGCTCCTTTTGCTCCTACTGCAGATTTCGCAGTGCCTCCAAAAGAACCAATTAAAACATTTTTAAGACTCCTGTTCATAGCACGGCACATTAATATTGTGAGCAATGTTCCTGCTGCGCCTACTAAAATTCCGCCGGTAAGCATGGCTTTATTATTATATAAAAAACCGCCGCATGCAGCTGCTACACCTGTAAAAGAATTTAATAGAGAAATAACTACAGGCATGTCGGCACCACCAATCGGAAGAACGAAAAATACTCCATATAAAAGCGCAAGCGCAACCGTTATGAAAAAAGGAATATTAGCAACCTTTACGTCGCTTTGATAAGTATATATTGCAAAAAAGATGACTAAAGCGAAAACAACCAGGTTAAAAAGATGTTGCCCCTTAAAAGTAAAGTCTTTAATTTTTCCATTCAACTTACCCCATGCAATAACGCTTCCTGCAAATGAAATACTACCAATAATAGTTCCGGCAATAATTGCGAGATAATGACCAACGGGAACAACATGAGAGAAAAAGGTCGAGTCAAACATTTTGTTTTCCCGGAATAAATAGTCGAATTCTATAATAGAAATTAATGCAGCGCAGGCGCCACCCATTCCATTAAAAAAGCTTACCAGTTCCGGCATTGCGGTCATCTTCACCTTCTTTGCCGCAAGCGTTCCTATAATAGTTCCTATAATAATTGCAGAAAAAATCCACGGATAATTTCCCAATTTCTTTCCATCATTTTCATATAAGAAAATAGTTCCGAGAATGGCGATGATCATTCCCCCGGCTGCAATAAGATTTCCCTTTCTTGCAGTTGCGGGATTGGACAACATTTTTAATCCAAGAATGAAAGTTACAGAAGCAACGAGATAACAAATTGATAAAATTCCTGACATTAATTGTTGAATGGTTTATTGATTAATTCGTTTATTGGTTACAGTTAGTTACTAATATTTTTATGTCGTAATACTAATTCATCGCGCTATTTTTTCTTTTTAAACATTTCCAGCATTCTATCGGTGACTACAAAGCCGCCAACAACATTTAATGTGCCTAACACAACCGCTAAAAATCCAAGAATTAATGCTATATAATTTCCACTTTCAGCTTTGCCCATAACTATAATAGCACCAATAATTACAACCCCATGAATTGCATTTGCGCCGCTCATCAAAGGCGTATGCAGCACACTTGGCACTCTTCCAATAATTTCAATTCCTAAAAAAATCATGAGTATTACAATATAGACTGCTTCTATATTTTCATGTAAAAAATTAATTACTGCTTGCATAAAAAAGAATTAAAGGCCTCATCCCAACACTTCTCCAAAGGAGAAGGAGATTATTTATTAAAAATTTAATTGCTTTTCAAATTTGCTACCTTCTCGTTTACTATTTTCCCGTCATGCACTATACAAGTTCCTTTTACAAGATCATCATCAAAATTTAAATTTAGTTTCCCTTCTTTATCTATAATCAATTGCAAAAAGTTGGCGATATTTTTTCCATACAATTTACTGGCATCATAAGGCATAGACGAAGCGAGCATTGAATTACCAACAATGTTTACACCATTATAATTTACTATTTCTTCATTTTTTGTCATTGAAGTATTACCACCCGTTGCAGCTGCCAGGTCAATAATCACAGAGCCGTTTTTCATTTTATCCAACATGTCTGTTGTAATTAAAATGGGAGCTGGTTTTCCGGGGATCTGCGCAGTGGTAATTATAATATCAGACTTTGCAACACTTTCAGCAATTCTCATCTTTTGTTTTTGCAGAAATTCTTCTGATTGTACAACCGCATAACCACCCGCTTTACTTGCATCCGCAGCGCCTTCTACTTCAACAAATTTTGCACCTAAACTCATTACTTCTTCCTTAACAGCAGGCCTTGTATCAAACACTTCAACGACCGCGCCTAATCTTCTTGCCGTTGCAATGGCCTGTAACCCTGCAACTCCCGCCCCAAGTATTAAAACCTTTGCAGGAGGAATACTTCCTGCAGCTGTCATAAACATCGGGAAATATTTTGGAAACATATTGGCAGCAAGCAATACTGCTTTATAGCCTGCAATATTTGCCTGGCTGCTTAACACATCCATACTTTGTGCTCGCGTGGTACGCGGAATCATATCTATACTGAAAACGGTAGTATTCTTTTCTGCAAACTTTTGCATTAAAAAATAATTATACAAAGGCTGATAATTACCCAGTAAAATTTTAGATTGAAGAAAATCAATATCACCAGAGGCAGGATTATTTATTGATAATAATACGTCAGAATTTTTCAACACGTCTTCTCTTGAAACAACTGTTGCGCCGGCTTCTGTATATTTTTGATCAGCCACAAATGCGTTTTCACCTGCATTTAGTTCAACAAAAACATTCACATTTAATTTCTTGAAAATCGCAACATGTTCTGGCAAAAGAGAGACTCTGGTTTCGGGTGAGGATTCTTTTAAAACTCCAATCGTCATAGTATAAAATAAGGTTCTAAGGTATTACAAATTTAAAACCTTATTGTAAAATGTTGCTTTACTTTAAAATCAGGATTAAAAAAAACGAGTCCGATAAAAAAAAGATCGATAGTTAATGTTACTGAATCGTGCTCCTGTATTTGCCTCCACGCTTCTTCCATTTCGCTGCTCCAATGAATGTCATCAAAAATAAAAATGGAGGTGTTGGATGATTTTTTTAACAAGCTTAAGAAATAATCGAGTGTTGCATCTCTCCGGTGATTGCCATCAATGAAAGCAAAATCAACTTTTTTTATTGCTCGTAATTCAGCTACAAAAGTTTTATTAAAATCACCTTCAGTTAAATTAATATTTCTGAAACCGGTCTGTTCAAAATTTTGCCTGGCGATTTTTGCAATTTGCTTTGAACCTTCAAATGTATTTATTTCAGCATCTTTGTTTGCGCAGGCGATGTAGCAGGTAGTAATTCCGAATGACGTTCCTAATTCAACAATACTTTCGGGCTTGTAATTATTTACAATCCTATAAAGAAGCTTTGCAAATTTTTTATTTTTTAAAGATGATTTTGCAATAGCATTTATCTTTCGTTTTTTAAAAGGAATTACTGCTGACCCGGCGCCAAAATCTTCGACTTCTATAATTGAATTATCGTTTAGAAGCTGTTGCCGCAAAGCCTCAATTTTTTTATAACATTCATATTCTTTTTTATCGTTCAACACATGAGTGATAAAATCAAAAACAAAAGGTGAATGCACTCCATGCCCTTTACCATTTTGAGCTTTGATATAATAAGTCAGATATTTTTTTGCGAGCTGAAATGAAGAATACATCTTATTAATAATTTAAGATGCGTCAATATTTTTTTCCCAAACTTCAAACGTGTAAGGATAATTGTTTTTATCGTCTGCCGGGAATGATTGAGCACTAACGAGCTTCCAAATATTTTTATTTATTTCCGGATAATAAGTATCGCCTTCTATTGTTGCATGCACTCTCGTTAAATAAATTCTTGAAACAATATCTATGGTTTGTTTAAAGATTTCGCCCCCACCGATTATAAAAATTTCCTTAGCGTCACTTTCTTTAGCTTTTGTTATAGCATCTTCAATGTTATTAAACACCAATGCATCTTTCGGATGGAAATCTGTCTTTTTTGTTATGACAATATTGATGCGCCCGGGTAATGATTCTTTTAAAGCCTCATAACTTTTTCTGCCCATAATAACAGGCATGCCCCACGTTTTATTTTTAAAATATTTAAAATCATTTGGTAAATGCCATGGCATATCACCATTGGCGCCAATAACATTATTTTCTGATGCTGCTACGATATGGGCCAAAAAAACTTTCTCAGAATTATTTTTCATTTGATAACAAAAATTTAAACAGCTACAGGCGCTTTAATCCCGGGGTGACTTTGATAATTTATCAATTCAAAATCTTCATACCTAAAATTAAAAATATCCTTTACTTCAGAATTTATTTTCATTTGGGGTAATTGAAATGGTTTTCTTGTAAGTTGCAATTCGGCCTGTTCAAAATGATTTTTGTACAAATGAACATCGCCAAAAGAATGAACAAATTCACCCGGTTCCATATCGCAAACCTGCGCAATCATCATCGTAAGTAATGCATAAGAAGCAATATTAAAAGGAACGCCCAGAAAAACATCTGCGCTTCGCTGATATAGTTGACAGGATAATTTCCTCCGTTTTCCATCTTTAGAGGGGGTTGTATAAAACTGGAACAAACAATGGCAAGGCATCAAATGCATTTCGGGTAAGTCTGCAACATTCCATGCGCTTATAATCATTCTGCGGCTATCAGGATTAGTTTTTAGCTGATGCATCAATTCGCTTACCTGGTCAATCGTTTTTCCATTAGCACCTTCCCAGCTACGCCATTGCTTTCCATACACAGGGCCTAAATCTCCATTCTCATCCGCCCATTCATCCCATATTCTTACACCATTTTCTTTCAGGTATTTAATATTAGTATCGCCTTTTAAAAACCAAAGCAATTCGTAGATAATACTTTTTAAATGCAATTTTTTTGTAGTTACTAATGGAAATCCTTTTTGAAGATCGAAACGCATTTGGTAACCAAATAAACTTCGAGTACCCGTTCCTGTACGGTCACTTTTATCAGCGCCTTCGTTAATTATTTTTTGTAAAAGATGAAGATATTGTTCCATGTGCGCAAGTTAATTAAAACCTCACAGGTTTTGAAAACCTGTGAGGTTTGCCATTTTGTTCATTAAAGAATTTATTGCTGAATGGCTGCGGGGTAGAAGCGGTAGCCCATAGCGAAGCGAAGGCTACAAGCGAATAGCCCGATCTGCTGCTGAATAAAGAACTAATGACGAGAGCCCCAAATTTCTGCACTCTTTCAATCAAGCCCATCAAAACCTTAAACTGTCTTATCTTTGCAGGTCACACTAAAAACATGAGTAAAAAAGGTAAAGTTTTAATGGCAATGAGTGGCGGTATTGACAGTACGGTCGCTGCGCTTATGCTTCATCATGAAGGATATGAAGTTGTGGGGATTACTATGAAAACCTGGGATTATGCGACCAGTAGTGGCAATAGTAGCAAGGAAACCGGCTGTTGCAACCTCGACAGTTTTAATGATGCCCGTGCTGCCGCAGTGCAACATGGCTTTCCGCATTTTATTTTAGACATCCGCGAAGAATTTGGTGATTTTGTTATTGATAATTTTGTTGAAGAATACATTGCCGGCCGCACGCCTAATCCTTGCGTTATGTGCAATACGCATATAAAATGGCGGGCTTTGCTCAAGAGAGCGAATGCGTTGGGTTGCGATTATATTGCCACCGGGCATTATGCACAAATTCACAAACACAGCAACGACAGGTTTTTTATAAGAAAAGGTGTTGATGAAACCAAAGACCAGAGCTATGTTCTTTGGGGATTGCAGCAGGACTTACTAAGCCGTACACTTTTACCTTTAGGAACTTACCGCAAAACCGAGATAAGGCAAATGGCCCATGATTTTGGCTACCCTGAACTCGCCAAAAAAAATGAGAGTTATGAAATTTGTTTTGTGCCCGATAATGATTACCGCGGTTTTTTAAAAAGAAAACTTCCCGAACTGGAAGAAAAAGTATCCGGCGGGTTCTTTGTTGACCAGTCCGGTAAAATTTTAGGCCCACACAAAGGTTATCCTTTTTATACAGTAGGACAGCGCAAAGGGCTTGATATTGCATTGGGAAAACCAGCATTCGTAACTGCAATTATTCCGGAAACGAATACAATAGTTTTAGGTGATGAAGATGATCTAAGGAAAAATGATATGCAGGTTTCAGGGATTAATTGGATAAAATATGATGGCATAACAGATGGCATGGAAGCTATTACAAAAATCAGGTACAAAGATAAAGGCGCACTGTCCAATCTTTTTTTATACGAAAAAGGTGTAAATGTTCGTTTCTATGATGATGTAAAGGGCATTGCTCCGGGACAAAGTGCGGTATTCTACGAAGGTGATGATGTTATTGGTGGAGGAATTATTCAAAGAAGGTAAATAATAGTTCTTAGGGCAGCCTTTTTATATTTTTAATACTCTTTTTTGTATAATTTAAAAGTGATATTTTAATCATACCATATGACCAAATATTTTATTGGCCTGTTTTTTATTTCTCTTTTTTTTATATCGTGCAAAAAAGAAAAAGATAGCTTCAGTTCTGAATCTGTGAATGATTATTTTCCACTTCAGGTAGGAAAATATATTACTTATAACCTTGATTCAACTTTATTTATAAATTTCGGCCAAAAAGATACAATCATTAGTTACCAGGTACAAGACAGAGTTGATGCGCAAATAACAGATAACCTTGCAAGGCCCGCATATCGCATTATAAGATACATAAGAAAAGATTCTTCTAAAGATTGGATTCCAAATAATACTTTCCTGGCGATTCCAAGTTTTAATTCCCTGGAATACGTTGAAAATAATCTTCGGTTTTTAAAATTAGAAATTCCCATTAAACAGGATTTTTCCTGGAAAGGCAATTCTTATATCGACACTTATTCTATCAATTCTGATCTAAAATATTTAGATGATTGGGATTACATTTACGATAGCATTGATGTTCCGCTTACCATAAATTCTCTTAATATTGATAGCACTATAAAGGTGACCGAAAGGGATGAATTTTTGGGACAGGATCCTTCCATTCCCGGAACTCAATACGCAGAAAAAACTTATGCACTGGAAAAATATGGAAAAGGAATCGGTTTAATTTATCGTGAATTTTTACATTGGGAATACCAGGGCGGCGAAACAGGTGTTCCGGGCTATTTTGTAGGCTACGGTATAAAGCTTAGCATATTAGATCATAATTAAATTTAGGATAGCTATAAAGTTCGCTCTCACAATTCGCATTTAATGATTTTATATCATTTTCCCCTTATGAAAAGAATATATCTTTTATTTTTTCTCTTAGGTTTTTTTTCCATCTATGCTTCTGCCCAGTTTACAAAATATGTAATAAGGTTTAAAGACAAGGCTGGCACACCTTTTACAATAGACAATCCATCTGCTTATCTATCTGCCAAAGCAATTGCAAGACGAACGAAGCAAAATATTACTATAGATGAAACGGATTTGCCGATTACCCCGCGATATATTGATAGTGTTCGTTTATCCGGTGCCGTTACCATACTGAATAAATCGAAGTGGCTCAACCAGGTTTGTATACAAACTACCGATTCTTTGGCGTTGGTAAAAATCAATAGCTTACCTTTTGTTATAGCTTCACAACCTGTAATGCAGCCTGTGGGTATTCAAAATACAAGGAATGATAAGTTCAATGAGGAAACAAATTCAATTACCTCATCACAGGGCACAAGCAACGTCCAGGATTTTTATAATTATGGAAATTCATATCCTCAAATTCATATTCATGAAGGCGAATACCTGCATGATAAAGGATTTCATGGTGAAGGAATGTCTGTAGCTATTCTTGATGCAGGTTTTTACCATTACCTGAGCCTGCCGGCATTTGATAATGTAAGAAACAATAACCAGGTTAAAGAAACATACGATTATGTTGCTAACGAGGTAAGCGTAGACGAAGATCATTTTCATGGTATGATGTGTTTTTCAATTATGGCAGGCAATATTCCAGGCCAGTTAGTAGGAAGCAGCCCCAAAGCAAATTATTATTTATACCGCACTGAAGATGTTTCTACTGAATCTCCTGTTGAAGAACAGAATTGGGCGGCCGCAGCAGAGCGTGCAGATAGTATTGGGATCGATGTTATATCCACTTCATTGGGTTATAACCAATTTGATAACCCTGTTTTCAATCATACTTATGCTGATATGAACGGCAATTCAACTATTGCTGCAAGGGCTGCCGATTTTGCTGCAAAAAAAGGAATGATAGTAGTTGTAGCGGCAGGTAATGAAGGGAACCATGCCTGGCATTTTATAACAACTCCTGCTGATGCGGACAGTGTTGTTGCAGTTGGCGCTGTAAATAGTTCAGGGGTTATTGGAAGTTTTAGCAGTTATGGACCTTCGAGTGATGGACAGGTAAAACCTGCTGTTGCATCGGTTGGAGTGGGCACTGCAGTATCATCCACAACAGGGCCAATAGTTACCGGTAATGGAACCTCATTTGCAGCGCCAAATCTGGCGGGCCTTATTACCTGCCTTTGGCAAGCCTTTCCTGAATTTACTAACATGGAAATTATACAGGCCGTAGAAAAGAGCAGCAGTATTTATAATGCCCCGGACGACCGCATAGGATATGGCATTCCAAATTTTCGCATTGCTTATGATGATTTAAGCCAGCAGCGTGCATTGAAAAATATTAATACAATTTTAGGTAGCAGTTGGATTAAAGTTTATCCAAATCCATTTAAGGATAATTTCAATGTAGCAATTAAACCGCCCCATGCTGCGAATGGAATTTTTAGATTGTATGATGCTTTCGGAAGATTGTATTTTACAAGGCAAATATCGCTGCAGGCAGAGCAAGATCAACTTATACAATTTAATAATCTGCAACCTTTGCAGCGTGGCATTTATATGCTGAAGTTTAATGATGGGCAAAGCAAAGAAAGTATTAAGCTTCTAGCGCAATAGAACACTCAACTTTTATGAATAAGGCAACAAACATAGTATCAGCCTGCATTTCGTATCCCTTTAAATATTCCAATTTAAGTAAATTCAATTTATATTTTTCCTGGAACAAGATAACATTTTCTTCATTTTCTTTTTTAAAAACAGAGCAGGTAACGTATAATAAGTGTCCGTTGTTTTTTAGATGAGGCAGTGCATTTTCAACAATTTTTCTTTGAAGCAGAGCATATTTTTTTATTTCATCCTTTTTAAAAAAATGTAACTGTTCAGGAGTTCTTGCCCATGTTCCTGAACCCGAGCAGGGAACATCTGCAATTATAATATCAAAGCTTTGATCAATTTCATGGAAAGATTTTTCCAAATCTGCGGGAGCAGGATTATAATTTTTTATACCAGCCTCCTCAAAGCGAACTTTTAAATTTTCGAGAATACTTTTTCGTTTATCGCTGACTGTTATGTTTATATTCCTAAAAAGATCAAAAGCAAGAATTGATTTACCGCCGCTTCCGGCACAGCAATCCCAAATTGAAATTGCTACTTTTTCATTTTCTATTATGGGTTTTAGAAAGTCTAACGTTATCTGCGAATTATAATCCTGCACTACAGCTTCTTTATCAATTTCAATTGTATTACTCACTTTTTCATTGTTCGAAAAGGCAATACAATTCTCATTTAATTGTTCAAATGAAAAACCTGGATGCTTGATTTTATTAATTACAATCTCTCTGAATCCGGGCCTTATCCTTATAAATAATTTGGGTTGAATTAAAAACGAAAGATTGAATTGACGAAAGTTTATTTCGTTGCTTAATTCATCAGAAAAAGGAAAAATTTTTTCTTCGTTAAATTCTTTGTTAACTATTTTAAGCTTGTCAATTAATGGCAATGATATGGAAGCATTCAATTCAGGTTTAAAAAAATCAAGGAATAAAGAAGAGCTCTTTTCACATAGAAAAACAGCTAATAAAAAATTTTCATCCTGGCTCGATGGAGTACTAACTCCAAAGCCTAAACGAAAATAGTTATAGCACAAAGCAGTTATTAATTTTCTGTCTTTCGAACCATGCTTTCTATTTGCCGAAAAATATTTTTTTAGAAAAAGATGAAATGGTTCTTGTCCTTTGTATGATGAGAGAATAGAAACGGAATATTGCAAATACCTATGGAAATGATTACTATTTGTTGAGGGAAATTCTTTTCCAGTTATTTGCATTAGTCTTATTTATTTTAGATAAGACAAAATCAAAGCTCAAGCAATGCTTTTACGGGATCTTTCCCAAACAGAAGCTGGGCAGGGTTTTCAAGCATTTCCTTTACACGAACCAGGAAACTTACTGATTCACGCCCATCAATAATACGATGATCGTAACTCACAGCCAGGTACATCATTGGCCGTATAACAACCTGGCCTTTTATTGCTACTGGTCGCTCTACAATATTATGCATTCCTAATATGGCGCTCTGTGGAATATTTATAATTGGTGTGCTCATTAATGAACCAAAAATTCCGCCATTGGTTATGGTAAATGTTCCGCCGGTCATCTCTTCTATTGTAAGTTTACTTTCTTTGGCTTTCGTCGCTAACTGAATGACTTCTTTTTCAATTTCAGCCATGCTAAGGCTTTCAGCATTTCTTATAACAGGCACGACCAATCCTTTGGGTGAAGACACTGCAATAGAAATATCGCAGTAATCATGGTACACGATACTATCGCCATCTATGCCCGCATTTACAGCCGGCCATTCCTGCAACGCAAAGCAACACGCCTTTGTAAAAAAGCTCATGAAGCCAAGATTTACTTCGTGGTGTTTTTTGAAAACCTCTTTATACTTTGTTCTTAAGTCCATTATAGCACTCATGTCCACTTCATTAAAAGTGGTGAGCATGGCCGTTGTATTTTTCGCCTCCACAAGCCTGCGGCTAATTGTTCTGCGCAGGTTACTCATTTTTTCAACTTTTTCTTCGCGGCTAAAAAGTTCCTTACCAACCGCCCGGCCAGGATTGGCGAGTGCATCCAAAACATCGTGCTTGGTAATTTTTCCGTTGAAGCCGGTAGGAGTTACTTTTTTTGCATCTACCTTTCTATCTGCTAAAATTGCGGCCGCAACTGGCGTTGCTTTTACATCTTTATTAAGAACAAGAGCACTTTCCTCTTCTGTTGCTTTTATTTCTTTTTTATCAGCAACATCTTTCGATGTTGATTTGGGCTCTTCTTCTTCTTTTATATCTTTTTTTTCCGCGGTTAAATCTTTTTTTGCTGTCGCAGGTTTTTCTGCTGTATCATCAATGGTAGAAACAACGTCACCTATTTTTAGCGTATCATTTTCTTTAGCAATTGTGTGTAAAATCCCTGCCTTTTCTGCGTTGATTTCAAAGGTTGCTTTTTCACTCTCAAGTTCAGCAATTATATCATCTCTATCAACCCAATCACCATCATTTTTTATCCATTTGGTAAGTGTCACTTCATTGATGCTTTCGCCTACCGAAGGCACTTTAATTTCTATCGACATGTATTATTATTAAGAATTACAAACCTAAGCTAAAATGAGAAATACTCAAAGGTAGTTTCAATCATAAAGAGAACGCAGTTTCAAGAATGCCTTCCTGTTCCTTTGCGTGAACCTTCGAAAAGCCAGAAGCTGTTGCAGCACTTGACGGCCTGCTTACGACACCATAATTTATAGAAGTGAGATTCATGCGAAGAAATGATGCAGCTCCCATGTTTAAGGGTTCTTCCTGCGTCCAATACCAAATTGCTTTACTATATTTTTGATATAATTTTTCAATTTGCTTTACAGGCAAAGGATACAATTGTTCCAGTCTTATTATCGCAACATCTTTCCTGTTATCTTTTTCTTTTTTCTCTAAAAGATCGAAATAAATTTTACCACTGCAAAACAAAACTTTTGTAATCGAGTTTGCATCAGTTACTGAAGCATCGTCCAAAGTTTCTTTAAAACCACCTGATGTAAATTCTTCAATAGCACTATAACTTTTAGGATGTCTTAAGTTAGCCTTCGGAGAAAAATTAACCAATGGTTTCCGGAATGGCCATGTAATCTGCCTCCGAAAACAATGGAATAGATTAGCTGCTGTTGTTATATTGGTAACAACCATATTTAACTCAGCACACATTTGTAAAAACCGTTCCATTCTGGCACTACTATGTTCGGGGCCTTGTCCTTCATAACCATGGGGCAGCAATAAAACAACTCCATTCATCCTCCTCCATTTTTGTTCTGAACATGAAATAAACTGGTCTATAATTGTTTGAGCGCCGTTTGCAAAATCTCCAAATTGTGCTTCCCAAATTACCAATGAATTTGGATTAGCCATTGAATAACCATACTCAAAACCCAACACAGCATATTCACTCAAAAGCGAATTGTATATTCTGAAATGGCCCTGTTTATCGGCAACATTACTTAAGCGATTATAATTTTCATCTGTATTTTCATCTCTTAAAGTGGCATGCCGGTGACTGAAAGTGCCTCTTTTTACATCCTGCCCGCTCATACGAACATCTCTCCCTTCCTGCAAAATGCTTGCATAAGAAATTAATTCACCAGTGGCCCAATCGAGCTTTCCTTCAACTTCATAAAGTTTCACTTTGTCCTGGAGAATTTTTTCAACTTTACGCAAAGGTTTAAAACCTTCAGGCCACTTCATAATAGCCTTAAACAATTTTTCAACCTCCGATTTTGAAATAGCCGTGATGGGTGATGCATCGAAATCTTCAGGAGTTGCTTTTCGCAAATTCTGCCACCACAATTCAGGTGTCTGGTAATGATATGGTAATGGATTTTGCTTAATTTCGTCTAGGCGTTCCTGTAGGTCGCTCCAATATTTTTTTTCCATTTCCTTTGCAAGTTCCGCCGTAGCGTCATCGCCATGCATCATCAGCCATTTTACATACACTTCCCTTGGATTAGGTTGCTTTTCTATTAAAGCATACAAACCTGGCTGCGTAAACTTTGGATCATCACCTTCATTATGTCCATGACGGCGATAACAAACCATATCAATAAAAATATCGCTGTTAAATTCCTGCCTGTACAACATTGCTAACTGCGAAGCTTTTACCACGGCTTCTACATCGTCTCCGTTTACATGAAATACCGGAGCCTGAATCATTGCTGCTATGGAAGTGCAATAATCGGAAGTGCGGGCATCGTCAAAATCGGTAGTAAAGCCTATTTGATTGTTAATCACAAAATGCAAAGTTCCACCCGTAGAATATCCCTGCAATCCACTCATCTGGAGCACTTCATATACAATACCCTGGCCGGCCAGGGATGAATCGCCATGAATAAGTACCGGCAATATCTCATCGTAATTACTATTATAAATTACATCCGCTTTACTCCTGGCAAATCCAATAACCACAGGATCTACCGCTTCAAGATGTGAAGGATTAGGCGCAAGTTTTAAATGAACTTTTTTTCCTGTTGCAGTTTCAATTTCACTACTATACCCCATGTGGTATTTCACATCACCACTTCCCATCGTTGTGTCGGGTATCGAATTACCTTCAAATTCGGTAAATATTTGTTCGTATGTTTTACCTAAAATATTTGCCAGAACATTTAATCTTCCGCGGTGCGCCATTCCAATCACAACTTCCTGCACATTATTCTCTGACGCAACACTTATAATTGCATCCAACGCAGGAATTGTACTTTCACCACCTTCCAATGAAAATCTTTTTTGTCCTACATATTTGGTATGTAAAAATTTCTCAAACATTACACCTTCATTGAGTTTTTGAAGGATTTTCCTTTTTTGTTCAATAGGAACAGGCTGCTGCATTTTATTTTCTACTGCATCAATGAGCCAATCAATTTTTTTAGAATCGTTTAATGAAGTAATCTCTGTACCCAACGAAGCCGTATAGCACGTTTTAAGATGTTCAATTATCTTTTTTAAAGATGTTTTACCCAGCCCCACAAATTTTCCTGCATAAAATTCAGTGTCAAGTTCTCTTTCATCCAGACCAAAATATTTCAAGTCAAGATGAGCATGCCTGTCCTTTCTTTCCCTGATGGGATTGGTTTTTGCAATTAAATGACCTTTCATTCTATATGCAAGAATAAGTTGGTAAACCGCAAATTCTTTATCAAGTTGAACAGATTCAACCGGGATCGGCGCGACAACCTGTGTTCCATTCACTTTCCCATTCGTGTTTGAAATGGCGAAATCGAAGCCTTCAAAAAATTTTCGAAGGTCCGTATCAACACTATCAGGATTTTTTACAAAATCTTTATATAAATTTTCAATGTATGCAGGATGCGAACTGGTTATAAAAGAGAAGTCTTTCATTTTTAATGGAAAATATTTACAAATTTTATTAGGATATCAAAGACGAAATATTTTTTTAACGTAAAATATCTGTCGGCAAATATCGTGAGTTTTACCTATATTTTTTGATGCAATTCATTATTAACAATATTATTATGCCGTTATTAAATCGATGGTAAGTAAACTACATTCTTAGAAAGTTATTATTTATTTTGAAAAAATTATTGAAAGAAAAAATCAAATTAATTTAAAAGATACTTTTTTTCATGAGAAATACTATCTTTGCAGCCCAAAAAATTTATTTAATGGCAAACCATTCAGCAACAAAGAAAGATGTTCGTCAGAGCCGCAAGCGTAATGAGCGTAATCGTTATCATGGAAAGACAACCCGTAACGCAATCCGCGATTTAAAAGCTATTGATACCAAGGCTGCTGCTTCAGAAAAAATTCCGCAGGTTTCTTCAATGATAGATAAATTAGCTAAACGTGGAATCATTCATAAAAATAAAGCTGCTAATTTAAAAAGTAAGCTTACCCGTGGCGTTCTGTCAATGGAAAAGTAATTTTTATAAAAATTTTATATAAGAAGTCTGTCAATAAATTTGGCGGACTTTTTTATTTTATAAAGTAATAATGTCTTATGAAATCTTTTTTTTGCGGCATCTTTCTCTTTGTAACTATTAACATAAACGCTCAGCAAACACCATTTGAAAAAAGTAATGGAAGAGAAACTGCTACTTATTTCCAGGCCATACACTACTATAAAAGTTTAGACAAAGCATCAGGAAAAATATTAATGAGAGAAATGGGGATTACAGATGCGGGTTATCCCTTGCATTTAGTATTAATTAGTAACGATGGAAAGTTTAACCCTGCAATATGGCATCAGCAAAAAAAAGTCATTATCTTAATTAATAATGGAATACATCCCGGAGAACCTGATGGGATTGATGCGAGTATGATGCTTGCAAGAGATATCGCTCAAAACAAGATTATTTTACCCGGGAATGTTGTTTTAGGAATTATTCCCATTTATAATATCGGAGGCGCTTTAAACCGCAATAGTTTTTCACGGGCTAATCAGAATGGGCCCGAAGCTTATGGATTTCGCGGTAATGCTCAAAACCTTGACCTTAACAGGGATTTTATAAAAAGTGATAGTAAAAACGCACGGTCTTTTGCTGAAATTTTTCATTATCTCAATCCTGATATTTTAATAGATAATCATGTAAGTGACGGAGCAGACTATCAACATGTAATGACTTTAATAGCTACCCAATATGATAAGCTGGGGCAAGAATTGGGCGATTGGCTAAAGAAAACATTCGAACCAAAATTATTTACCGGTATGCACGATAAAGGATGGGATTTGGTTCCTTATGTAAATGTAGAAAACAGCGATCCATCCAAAGGTTTTACGCAGTTTTACGATAGTCCGAGATATTCATCAGGTTATGCTGCTTTATTTAATACAATAAGTTTTATGCCCGAAACTCACATGCTTAAGCCATATAAACAAAGAGTCAAATCAACTTATGACCTCATGCTTACTATGATACAACAGGCAAGCCTAAACGCTAAAGAACTTCTGGAAAAAAGAAAAATTGCAATTGAAAATACAATTCATCAAAACCGGTTTGCGTTAAGCTGGAAGCCAGATACAACGCAATATTCTAATATCACTTTCAAGGGTTATAAAGCCGGGTACAAAAAAAGCGATGCAACAGGTTTGCCTGTTTTATATTATGATCACAATAAGCCATTTACCAAACAGGTAAAATTTTATGACGTTTACATTGGCGAAAATTTTATTGAGAAGCCATTAGCTTACATCATACCCCAGGGATGGTGGAATGTAATTGATTTACTAAAACTAAATCATGTACAAATGGAAACACTAAAAAAAGACACGATAATAAAAGTTTCCGCTTACCATATTGTTTATTATAAATCTTTCCCCAAAGCTTATGAAAAGCATCACAAGAATTATAATGTTTCTGTTTCCAAAACAGATGAAAAAATAAAATTTTTAAAAGGAGATTACATAATCAGTTTAACCCAGGCGGCCAATCGTTATCTTATAGAAACCCTTGAACCAACCGGGAATGACGGTTTTTTTGCCTGGAATTTTTTTGATGCAATACTGCAGGAGAAAGAAGGATACAGCGATTATAGGTGGGACTCAATCGCAGCGCAAATATTAAAATCCAATCCAGTTCTCAATCGCAAGTTTCAACAAAAAAAAATATCAGATAGTCCATTTGCCAACAATGCAAGTTTACAGCTTAACTACATCTACAAAAATTCTCCCTACTACGAACCTGCCTATTTGCGGTACCCTGTATATCGCATCGAGAAGGCATTATAAGTTTGTTTTTCTTTTTTTTACAATGAAAAAAAACCTAATTTTGCAGCCCAAATTAAAATTATTTATTCACCTGCTGTTGTAAAACGGCAAAAAACAAGGGAAATGCAGAATTACGAATTGATGGTGATTTTTACCCCTGTGCTTTCTGAGGAAGAATATAAATCTGCCCAGAAAAAATTTACTTCGTTCCTTACTGAGAATGGAGGAAAGGCTGTGCACGAAAATGCCTGGGGATTAAAATCACTGGCGTATCCTATTCAGAAAAAAACCACAGGTTTATACTGGGTTTTGGAATATGAAGCGCCATCCGACTTCAATGAGAAGCTAAACATACAGCTTCTTCGTGACGAATCAGTACTACGTCACATGTTTACTGCACTCGATAAATACGCCGTCGAGTACAATGCAAAAAAGAGAAGTGGCGTATCATCCAGAACTGAAAAAGCGGAGGTATAAAATGGCTAAAGCAAATGAAATAAAATATCTCACGGCTATTAAAGCTGAAAAGCGGCCCAAGAAATACTGTCGTTTTAAAAAACTCGGGATCCGTTATATCGATTATAAGGATGCAGATTTTTTAAAAAAATTCCTCAATGAACAGGGCAAGTTACTTCCACGTCGTATTACTGGGAATTCTCTTAAATATCAACGCAAAGTGAGTGATGCAGTAAAGAAAGCACGCCAAATGGCAATATTGCCGTATGTAACTGATCTTTTAAAATAAGGAGGTAATTATGCAGGTAATATTAATACAGGATGTAAACAATTTAGGCGGAGCACATGAACTCGTAAATGTAAAAAGTGGCTACGGGCGTAACTTTTTGATACCATCAAAGATGGCGGTTGAAGCCAATCCTTCTAATTTGAAACAATTGGAAGAAAGAAAAAAACAGTTGGCAAAAAAAGAAGAAAAACTACTTGCAGAGTTTAACAGTGTTGTAAGTGTTTTACATGAATCTCCATTAAAAATTGGAGCAAAAACAGGAACAAGTGGTAAAATTTTTGGCAGTGTTACCTCAGTTCAGATTGCACGAGCTATCCGCGAACAAAAAGGTTACGAAATTGACCGCCGTCGCATTCATATAATTGATGATGTAAAAGAATTGGGAAATTATAAGGCCAAAATTGATTTCGGCAAAGGCCAGGAAGTTGAAGTTGATTTCGAGGTTATTGCTGAATAATATTTTTGAAAGATATATTCTGAAACCCTGCTTCACAGCAGGGTTTCTTTTTTTACAGCTTTTAGCAAATCAAGAAATAGCTAGCGGGTCAAAAGAGCAACTTTTTATCCAAAAAAAATATAAACAAATTTATTTGTTTATATAATTACAAAGAAATGATTATCTTTAACGTCCGTTAATGGGTTTAGTTTGTTTTTCTTTTGGCTGATGTTTCTCTTTAAGCAGGTTTCTTCAGTTCATTGTAGCTGCTAATTCATTAATTGAACATTTAATTTTATTAAAAAAAAGTTTTTACAATGAACATCTATGTAGGTAATCTCAGTTGGTCAATGACTGATGATGATTTGAGCAACTTATTCAGCCAGTACGGTACAGTTTCAAGTGCTAAAATTCTCAAAGAAAAAAATACGGGACGCAGCAAAGGCTTCGGTTTCGTTGAAATGGAAGACGATGAAGCAGCGAAAACTGCTATTGCTACTTTAAACGAAAGCGAAGTACAAGGTCGTAAGTTAATCGTTAACGAATCTCAACCTCGTCCGGAAGGCGGCGGCTACAAGAAAAGTGGCGGCGGCGGATATGGCGGCGGCGGAAGAAGTAGCGGTGGTTATGGCGGCGGAAGAAGCAGCGGCGGCGGCTACGGAAGTGGCGGTGGCGGTGGTTACAAGAAAAGCGGTGGCGGTGGCTACGGCGGCGGTAACAGAAGCGGCGGCGGTGGCGGTTACAATAAAGATTATTGATAAATCATCATAACGTTTTTTTAAAATCCTTTTCAATTTTGAAAAGGATTTTTTATTAATAGTAATCCATGTGGAATAATTAATCAATTAGTGCATTTTTTTAAAGGGTGTAAGAAGTCTTTAGCGTTAAAGAAATCACTCCCGCATTTAAAGCGAGTAAAGTTTTGAAAGTTGCAATCTACGACGCATGTTTTTTGAAATAAAAAACACTTGTGTTTTTCCTGACACTGTTGAAGATGTGATCAAATTTTTGAGCTCTCAACTTTTCCCAACATATTTCTTCAATTCTTTTTGAATGAAATTCAATAAGTACAGAACTCACAACCGTTAACCAGGAGACGTCGCTTCTAAAAATGTTTTCTTCAGCACCCTCAATATCCATCTTAAAAAGATCAGATTTATCAATATTAAAAATTTTTAACAACGCTGAAATGCTATAACACTTAACCTTAGCCGAATTGCTTTCATTTATATCAGTGATAACTGAATTGTATTTTAAATGGCTTCCCTTCAGGCTCATTAAGCGATCTTCGCCATACAACCCAGCCATTACCGGTATTACTTTACCACTTGAAATATAAGCCTGCAAATTTTTTTGCAAGAAAGTAAAATTATCTGGATCGGGTTCTATACAATATATTATTGCATTAGGCATCCTCGACAAAAAATATAAGGTAGCAAGGCCTACATTCGCTCCAGCATCAATTATCACTTGTTTATCCTCGCTATGGGGCAATTCATAAATTTTTTTGTAAAATATTTCATAGAAAATATCTATATCCCCGGCATAGATTCTTAAAAAAATTTTCTTGCCCGGAAAAGCCGTTAAAGAAATAGAAAAAAATTTACTTTGATCCTTGATGTACTTAATTGACTTAGTTCTATATCTGTATAATTTAGTGAACCAAATAATCTTAATAAAAGAAGAAAAATTTGTTGTACTAGTGTAGCAGAAGATTAATTTGTGGGCAGCTTCTTTTATGCGCGTCATACATCTATAGATTTGGATTCTAAGAGATATTCAGCAAAAAATAAATCTGCAGGCGTTGTAATTTTAATATTATACTTTTCTCCTTCTATTAAATTTATTGTAAGGCCATAGGCATCAACCACTGAAGCCTCATCGGTAAACTTATCTTTATAATCAATTTTATAAGCCGGCATCAAAATTTTGCTGTGAAATGTTTGTGGCGTTTGTATAATCTTTACCTTATTTCTATCCAAAATCTTATTCCCGTTTGTTGTTAAAAGCCTTATACTGTCATTGCAATCTATAGCAGGAACAGCTGTCCCGTTTTCAACAGCGGCTTCATAACACTTCCTTATGAGAGTGGCTGAAACCAGGCAGCGAACACCATCGTGTACAAAAATGATACTCTCTTCATTTATCAAAGCAAGTCCGTTTTGTACCGAATGAAACCTCGTTCTTCCACCTGCGGTTATCCTTATTCGTGAGTGGTCGAAATATCCGTCAATAATTTCCTGGCCTTTACCGATATGCTCTTCAGGTAGCACAAGAATGATTTCGATATCGTTATAAGCATCGGTAAATGCCTTTAAAGTATAGTATAAAACAGGCTTATCTTTTAATAAAAGGAATTGTTTTGGAATATCATTATTCATCCTGCTTCCTTTTCCACCGGCAACTATTAAAGCAATTCTTTTCATTTCCATTTTTATAAGTCAATTTGCATAAATAGCAATAGAGTTCTCGCCATCGCTATTTTTAAATCCACGATACATGCCTGCACTATTAAAAACCATAGCAGCATTGCCTTTTGCATCCACTCCAATTAATCCTCCATCTCCCTTTAAGGCAACCAATTTTTTTAAAACTACTTCTTCGCAAGCTTGCTGAAGGGTCATGTTTTTATATTCCATAAGGCAACTTACATCATAAGCTGCAACAGCTTTTATAAAGATCTCACCATGACCCGTACACGAAATTGCGCAGGTTTTATTATTCGCATAAGTGCCCGCTCCTATCATCGGGCTATCCCCAATTCTTCCATAACGTTTATTGGTCATACCCCCTGTAGAAGTAGCTGCAGCAATATTTCCAGCACTATCGCATGCCACAGCGCCCACTGTACCGAATTTTTTATCTTTCATTAACTTAGCCGGCTTATCAATCTTATGATCGAGCTGGTATAAATCGCTATCTCTTATTTCTTTCCATTGATTGTAGCGATATTCTGAATAAAAATATTCGTCGGGCTCCAGTTTTATTCCCTGCTTTATAGCAAAATCATTAGCCCCCTTACCACTTAAAAAAACATGACCGCTATGTAACATAACTTCTTCCGCAAGTTCCACAGGATTGCGAATATTTCTAACGCCTGCAACAGCGCCTGCATCAAGTGTTCTTCCGTCCATAATTGCTGCATCCATTTCGTTCAACCCTTTCTTTGTGAATACCGAACCTCTGCCTGCATTAAATAGCACGCTGTCCTCCATCATAACAACGGCTGCCTTTACTGCATTTATTGCCGAACCTCCATTTTCCAAAACAGCAAAACCTGCATCAAGCGATTCTTTCAGGGCATTCCTATATTCAGCTTCCAGTTCAGGCGTCATTTCTTCTTTTATGATGGTACCGGCACCCCCATGTATAGCAATAGAAAATTTTGTCATTAAAAATATTATACTGTAAAATTAGATAGTTTCAGTCATTGAAAATAAAATGATAAAAGAAGGAGATACAATATTTAACTTAAATCTGCAATGAGTTCTTTACATTCCCTGAGAAGCTTTTCTTTATTAATGGCTGCAGTACCCACTTCTTCACAAACAATCCCACCAGCAATATTTGCGACTTCCGTTGCGAGTTGGATATTTTTGGTAGAAGCATAAATTAAAGAAGCTACGGCAATTACGGTATCACCTGCTCCGCTCACATCCGCGATGTTCCTTCGGTGAGATGGAATAATATTTTTATCGTTTTTCTCCTGGTAAAAAATTCCCTTCTCAGATAAAGTGATCATTGAAATAGAATGATCCAGATTTTCCTTCAGTTTGCTATGAATATCGGAAAGGAGATCAATAGAAACTTCACCCGGAATTAAATTAAGGCTGGTAAATACTTCATGTAAATTAGGCTTGAACAACGTTGCATTTTTATAAGAAAAGAAATTTTTTCGTTTAGGATCAACCGTTATAGGGATATTATTTTTATTGCAAAGCTCAATTGTATTTTCGATAATATTTTTTGTAAGGATCCCTTTATTATAATCTTCAAGAATTACAACATCAGGCTTTTCTGAAAGAATATATTTTTCTATTTGGTTCTGCAATTTAGTTTCATCTGTTTCATCTATATCTTCGGTGTGTTCCGCGTCTAGCCGCATCATTTGCTGGTTACGGCTTATAATGCGAATCTTGTTGGTAGTAATTCTTTTTTTACTTTCAAGAATGAAACGTGTATCAATATTATTATCCTGTAATAAACACTTTAGCTGAGCGCCATCTTCATCATCCCCTAAAATAGTAAGTATTGCCACATTTGTACCTAATGCCTGAACATTCAAAGCAACATTTCCAGCACCCCCAATTCTTTTTTCTCTTTTATTAACTGCAACTACAGGAACAGGTGCTTCAGGCGAAATTCTTTCAACATTTCCCCACCAGTATGTATCCAACATAACATCGCCTATAACAGCAACTTTCATTTTTGAAATATCACTAAACAATTTATCAAAATCAATAGCCATTATTCAATATTTGAATTATTCTTTCTTGAAGACACAACATAATAAATAGGAATACCAAGCAAGGCAATTATTAATCCCGGCCACGTAAAATTGGGTTTATAAATAATTAATAATATACAAAAAGCTGTACCCATTAAAATATATAGAGCGGGTAAAACGGGATAACCAAATGCTTTATAAGGCCTTTCAGCGCCAGGCCTTTTCTTTCTTAAAATAAAAATTCCAAAAATAGTTAGCACATAAAATATTACCACTACAAATGAAATCATATCGAGCAGGTCTCCATACTTTCCGCTAAGGCACAACAGTGAAGCCACCACGAATTGAGCCCAAAGTGCCCAGCCGGGAACTGCATGCTTATTTAATGTTGCTGCTTTTTTAAAAAACAATCCATCTTTTCCCATACTATAATAAACCCTGGCACCAGCAAGAATTAATCCATTGTTACATCCAAAAGTAGAGATCATAATCATTATAGCAATTACATAAGTTCCTGCATTCCCAAACATTGAATTGGCAGCTGCAACCGCTACCCTATCCTGTGGCGCAAATGCAAGATCGTGCAACGGTAACACAGCAACATACATAAGGTTTGCACATACATAAATAAGTGTAACAATAAAAGTTCCCAGAAAAAGGCTAAGCCCAATATTCCGTTTTGGATTTTGAATTTCGCCTGCAATAAACGTTACATTATTCCACGCATCGCTGCTGAAAATAGAACCAACCATACTTGCAGCGATGGCACCTAAAATACTTGCGCCAATAACACCTTCAACACTTCCTGTACCAGATAGTTTTTTCATACTGAAGGCATCAGTCCAGTTAGCATTCCAAACCTCAGGTTTAAAAAATATTATTCCGGCGATGATCAATCCAAACAACGAAATAATTTTTGTTGAAGTAAAAATATTCTGGATCCATTTTCCGCCTTTTACACCTTTTGTATTTGTCCATGTCAGGAAAGCTATTAAAATAATTGACACAATCTGGGCAACACTTATTGTAAAATAACCAGGTACGCCAGCTTCGCTTAAGCCAGTACTTATTTTTAATAAATAATTTGTTTCGCTCAGCGGATGATATAAATATGCTGCAAATTTTGAAAACGCAACACCAACTGCTGCAATTGTTCCTGTTTGAATTACTGCAAAAAAACTCCAGCCATAAACAAAACCAGTAAGCGGATTGTAAGCTTCTTTGAGATAAACATATTGGCCGCCGGCACGGGGGAACATAGCACTTAATTCGCCATAACTCAAGGCTGCAGTAAGCGTCATGAAACCGGTAAGCAGCCATACAATTATCAGCCATCCCGCGCTTCCAACGTTACGAGTGATATCCGCAGTTACAATAAAAATACCTGAACCAATCATTGATCCTGCAACAATCATAGTAGCATCGAACAGGCGGAGACTGGGCTTAAAAGAAGTTGCATGTTCACTCATAAAAAATCCTGTTTTTTATAAACAGGATTGAAGATAAATATTTATTTCAGATTGCCTCGGTCTTGTCATTTTTTATTTTCAGAGTATAAGCTGTTTAGGCCGGCAATTACATCAGGGGTGATATTTAAAGTTGAGTCTTTATAAAACATAAAACCAGGCTCGTAAGAGAAAATGTAAGAATATCTTCCATCCTTATTATAATCTTTTAAAAAATTTTGAATGCGGGTTAAAATATCTTCTTTCATTTTAGAATTATAATTATAAAGATCGTTATCAATTTCCTGCTTTCTTGATTGGAGATCCTGTTGCATTTTATTAATTTCCTGCATAGCAGCTTCCTGTTCCTGCTGGTTCATCGTTGCACCTTTTTGCTGCAATTGCATCGCCCGTGTTTGATATTTTTTTTGCATCCCAACTATTTCATCATTTGCTGCAGACTGCTTACGTTCAAAATCGGCCTTAATCTTTTTATAATAAGTGTAATTATTTTGCAATGAATCGAGATCTATATAAGCTACTTTAGAACCTTCCGCTGGTTTAGCGCCCGTATTATTTTTAGTAAAAAGTGTCTGCCCTTTTTTAGATACATTAAAATGGAGATAATACAAATACCCAACAAGACAAATCAAAACAATATTAATAATTAGTAAAATATTTTTCATGAAAACAATTTAAGAATGGCAAGATAGAAAAAACGAAAGGTTTTATAAGAACAAACATAATTGATTTAGGAAAGACTTAACAGGGTCTTTTCAAAACCTTTATGGGAAAGGCTTTGCCAACAATAATAAGGCGCTGACATATTCAATCTAACTTACAGTTGCATCAATTCGTTTAGTGCCTGGATACAGATCATATTCGAGTAAACGGCAATCAATTTTACTTGTATAAAATTCGATTCTGCGTTTTGCTTTTAAGCCTATTTTTTTTGCAAGTTCAAGATTTCCTGTAAAGATGTAACCCGTATATCCTTTACATTTTTTTTTCATAAAATCACCGATTTCTGCATAGGTATGAGTCAGTTCAGTTTCATCACCTAATCTTTCGCCATATTCAGGATTAAAATAAATTACTCCGGCTTCATTTTCGGGAATTTTGGTTTCTTTAAAATCACATACTTCAAATTCAATTAAATTTTCAACGCCGGCAGCGCCTGCATTTATTTTAGAAATATTTATAGCGTCAGGGCTTATATCTGAAGCTATAATCTTTAATTCAGGCAAATCAATAATCTGGTCTATCAATTTTCTTTTTTCATTTTCAAAAACCTTTTCATCAAATCCCAGGATATGTTTGAATCCATAGTTATTACGAATTAGGCCAGGACGCCTGTTGGTAGCAAGTAATGCAGCTTCTATAGCTATGGTTGATGAGCCACACATCGGGTTGATAAATGCAGAACGGCGGTCCCATTTAGTTGCAAGCAAAGTAGCGGCAACCAATGCTTCAAGCATTGGTGCTTTACCGGGAATTTTTCTATATCCGTGTTTTGCTAATGTCTCGCCCGATGTATCAATAAAAATTTCTGCAATATCATTTTTCCAGTATAAGTGAATTACCGTATTATTTAAGTCTGGCCCTGAATTGGGTCTTATGTTTATTTTTTCACGGAAACGATCTACAATAGCGTCTTTCACTTTCACATTGGCGAATAAAGAATTATTTATTGTAGGATGATCGACAGTGCTGGTAACAGAAAAATAGCCATCTTTTGAAAAAATATTTTCCCAGTCAATCTTAGTTGTTGAATCATATAACTCGGCGGGCCCGTTGCATGAGAAGGATTGTATTGAATACAAAACCTGGCTTGCGCACCGCAAATTCAAATTCAGTTTAATACAATCATTTAAAGTACCTGGTATTTCTACTCCAGTTGAAAAAGTGGTTAATATCTTAAAGCCCAATTCTTCAATCTCTTTTTGAAGAAAAGGTGCCAGGCGCTTGTTGCACGTAATAACTATACGTGAAGCTTTGTTAAACAATTGCATAAAAGGTAAGTATATTGAATAGCAAAAATGCCACAATTGCTTTAAATAAACTGAATTGAGCAATTGCAGAGTTTGCCAATTTTAATCGGGCTGAATAAAGTTGTGCACCCTCGCCAATTCATTAATTCCTATTACATTTTTACAATTCAGCTTTTCTAATATCCTTGCTTTATGCGTGCCAACCGTAGAAGTGTGAAGGTTTAAATATGCACCAATCTGGGACACCGATTCACCCTTCATTAAATGCCTGACTATCTCCAGTTCTCGGGAAGACAATAAATCAAATGGGTTCTGACTATTTGCCTTTTTTCCCAAGGCACTATCGGTAAGCGCTTGCGTTAAAGACGAACTCATATATCGCTTATTACTCATTACATTATTAATGGCATGCTTAATTTCATCAGCAGACGCATCCTTATTCAAATAACCTAACGCCCCGAGATTAAGGTACTTTTTAGCAAATATCTCTTCCGAATTCATACTGAACATTAATATTTTAGATTCTGGTTTAATAGCGAGAATATTGCTGACAAGACCAAAAGAGTCTGTGGCGGGCATGTTTATATCCAAAATTATTAGAGCGTAATCATTATCTTTTATTTTTTCAAATGTTGAGTTACCATCAAAAGCTTCTTCAATATTTGAATCGGGAATAATATTTTGAATATAAGTTTTTAAACCCGCTCTTATTATTGCATGGTCATCTGCAAGTAGTATTTGAATCATTTTTTAAAAAATTATAAGGGTTGAAAATACTCGTCAACTCTTTATTAATTACCTAAGTTACGTATCTAAATGAGCAGGTCGAAATCTATTTTTTACACAAACCACTTATTACGAATTGTAATTATTTAATGGTTGACATTTTTTGTTAGCGAAATTTAAGAATATTGCGACTTAAAACTGCAGCTCACTAGTGATATAAAGCAAAATACCGTAAAATAAAATCGCGATATTTGGATATTAAATCTTAAACTATTATGTTTGCAGCTGATTTTTATAAATCAAATCTATTTTTAATAAAATCCAAATCTTTAATTAGACCCTTCAATGACTATGATAACCATGAAAGGAGTTAAATACGCCTCCAGTTCTGTAGATTACCGGTTTTAATTAAAAATTCGTACTCCAATTTCTATAGATTAACTAATCTAATTTCCAAAGAATTTCCTTATATTCAATGGTGTTTCTCACCAATAAATTTAGCTTATGCCCCGAACTCTGAAATTTCTATTTTTTGCAGCTCTTATTATGCTATTAAGTATATCATGTACGAATACAAGAAAAGCAGTTTATTTTAATAACGTTCAGGACACCACCTTTGTCCAAAGAGGAAATGAAATTCAAACTCCCATCCAGGAAAATGATATTCTTGGTATTACCATAAGCAGTTTAAATGCTGAGGCATCCGCAATATTTAATCCTCCAAACACTAATAATTCAAGATCTACTACAGTTACCGGTAGCAGCACCGAATCCGGAGGGTACCTGGTAAGTTCCGATGGCACAATTCAATTGCCCGTACTGGGCACTATTAAAGCCGCCGGGCTTACCAAAAAGGAACTGAAAGATAATATCACCAATATGATTTTATCTAAAAAGCTTCTTGTTGATCCTCTGGTAGAAATTCGTTTTTTGAATTATGAAGTTACCGTAATCGGTGAGGTAGCAAAACCAACTGTAATTACCGTTCCAAGCGAAAAAATTTCGCTGTTAAAGGCATTAGGACTTGCTGGTGATCTTACTATTTACGGGAAAAGAGATAATGTGTTATTAATAAGAGAAGAAAACGGAAAGAAAAAAACAAGACATATTAATTTGAATTCAAGTAATTTTTTCAATTCCCCTTATTACTATTTACAGCCTAATGACGTAGTATACGTTTCCCCTAATAAGGCTAAGATAGCCAGTGCAGGCCGAACTGCTCAATTACTGCCTATTATTTTGAGCAGTTTATCCATTGTAGTAGTAGTTTTAGATAGAGTAAAATTTAATTAACGCAATGCAGCAGACAAATAATATTGTAAGAAGTCAGGAGGCTGACGAAAGCTTGTTCCAACAACTTATATCAAAATACCTTCCATATTGGCCTATTTTTTTAATTGCTTTAATTGTAGGTGCAGGCGTCGCCTTTGCTTATATCAGTTACGCCACACCTATTTACGAAGCTGATGCTACGCTTATAATAAAAGATGAAAAGAAGGGTAACGAAGATTCTAAAATGATGGAGTCTTTAGATCAAATTTCGTCAAAGAAGATTGTTGAAAATGAAATAGAAGTAATACAATCAAGAAAATTAATGTCGGATGTAATAAATAAACTCGGGTTGTATGCTCCCATAATCGAAAAGGCTGAAATTAAAACTTCATCCGCATATTTAACATCTCCGGTTTCGATACGTGTCCAAATGCCTGAGTCTATAACAGGAACTAATGAAATTAAATTAAATTTTGACAGAAATAATAATTCCGTAATTATAAATGACTCATTTAAATACCCGCTTAATCAAATTGTCGTTACACCTTTTGGCCAAATGGCATTTTTGGAGAACAAAAACTATCAAAAGTCTAATAAACCAACCAAACAACTGTATTTTTCATTAATAAATCCCAAATATCTTGTTCCTTCTTTCCTGTCAAATTTAAAGGCCGAAGCTTCCAGCAAATTATCTTCTATTGTAAATCTAAGTTACAGAGACGAGGTACCAAAAAGAGCGGAAGATATTTTAAATCAATTAATCGACTCTTATAAACAATTGGAGATTAATGAAAAAGATATCTTAGCAAAGAATACATTAGCCTTTGTTGAAGACAGGCTGAATATTGTGTCACATGATCTTGATTCAATCGAAAAGAAAGTTCAACAATATAAATCGGCACGCGGGGCAGTTGATATAAGCACACAAGGGCAGTTGTATTTACAAAATGTAAGTGCCAACGATCAAAAATTAAGTGACGTAAATACCCAACTTTCGGTGCTACAGCAGGTTGATAAATTTGTCACCAGCAAAGAAAACACAAGCGGTATTGTGCCCTCCACATTAGGGGTAAGCGACCCAATGCTTTCCCAACTCATGGACAAGCTATATACTTCAGAGCTTGAGTATGAAAAACTAAGAAAAACAGTTGGCGAGAACAATCCTACCTTAGTAGCTATCAGGGACCAAATTAATAAAATTAAACCTAATATTTTACAGAATATTCGGAGCCAGGAACAAAGCTTGATGGCAACCAAACAAAACATTTCTGCCACAAATGGTAATTATAGTTCAATGTTGCAGGGCGTTCCCCAAAAGGAGCGTCAATTACTTGACATAAGCCGTGAACAACAAATAAAGAGTAATATTTATTCCTTTTTACTTCAAAAAAGAGAAGAGAGTGAATTAGCCTATGCATCGACGGTTTCTAATAACCGTGTAGTCGATTATGCGCAGGCATCTCCAAGCCCCGTGAGCCCTAAAGTATTATTGATATACCTCTTTAGTATACTTTCATTTATGGGATTATGTTTTGCATTTGTAGCTATCAGGGAATCTCTATCGGGAAAGGTTCTTTATAGAAATGAAATTGAATCCAGGACATCTATACCTATTATTGGCGAAGTTGCATTTGACAAATCTAAAACTCCAGTAGTTATTGAAACAGGGAAAAGGAGTTTTGTGGCTGAAGAATTTAGAAAATTAAGAATATCATTATCTTTTTTAGGAATTAATTCAAACCACAAAAAAATCCTCGTTACTTCAAGTATCTCAGGAGAAGGCAAAAGCTTTATCGCAGCTAATCTTGCAGTAAGCCTTTCACTAACAGGAAAGAAGGTTGTACTTGTTGATCTGGATTTAAATAATCCTACAATTGCTAAAATCTTAAATGTAAACCAGGAAGATGGTATAACAGAATATTTAACCGGACACAAAGATCCCGAGGAAATTATTAAACGGGTAAAAGCTCATGAAAATCTATTTTTCATCTCTTCCGGCAGTTTGCCCGAAAATCCTACCGAACTGTTAGTGAACGGAAAAATAAAAGAGATAATGGATTATTTGGACAATATTTTTGACGTTATTATTGTAGATACATCGCCTATAGTTTTAGTAACTGATGCTTATATTTTATCTGAATTGTGCGATGCCACGTTATATGTTGTCAGACATAAATATACCCCAAAAATACTCATTAAAAGAATTGACGAAAGCGCTAAAATAAATCCTATAAACAATCCTGCGATAATTTTCAACGGGGTTAAAATGAGAGGATTTTTCAAAAATAATTACGGTTATGGTTATGATTATGTATACGGAAATCGAGACAAGAAGAACCAAAAATCAATAATAAAATCTTAATATATCATTTATGAAAAACAAAATTAACTCAATGCATCAAGATGTAACTGAGAGTGGCGAAGCCACATTTAACAGCAATCGCGAAGACATTATATCAGCCGTGACGAAGAATAATATGAGTGAACAAGTAAAGATATCGACGGATATTCCTATAGGTTGAAAGGTATCATTCAAATTTACTTTCCATTGGGTTAGTAATCCCGATAAAAGAAAAATCCGAAGCATTAATAGTGATGAGGCTTATCGTACAATCGAATGCCCCATTGCAAAATTTAGCCCACCTATCATCGACAAGTCGGCTCATTTTATAACAAAAGAATATTAGTTGCTTCAAAATTTAAAATAAGTGTTTTGGACGTGAAAGAAAATAATTTGACCATTTTAGTTTTTCTTAATAATATTATCAATAAAGGGCATGGCCGGAGTGTAAAGGCAAAGAAAAATATAATTGCTTCATTTCTGATTAAGGGAATTAGTATCGCAATAAGCCTGATTTTGGTTCCATTAACCATACACTATATTAATCCCTCAAGGTATGGGATTTGGCTGACGTTAAGTTCTATTGTTGGCTGGTTTAGTTTTTTTGATATCGGACTGACGCAAGGATTACGCAATAAGTTTGCAGAAGCGAAAGCAAAGGGAGAAGATGATCTTGCCCAGATTTATGTTAGTACTACATATGCCATTCTTGCCCTTATATTCTTTTTTGTTTGGATCCTTTTCTTAATAGTTAATCATTTTTTGAATTGGTCTCATATTTTAAATATTACAGAAAACATGCAGTCAGAAATTTCTATTCTGGCAGTAATTGTATTTACTTACTTTTGTTTGCAATTCGTTTTAAGAGTAATTACTACTTTAATAATTGCTGATCAACAGCCGGCTAAATCTTCATTAATAGATGTTTTTGGACAAATTTTTTCTTTAATTTTTATACTTATACTTGTTAAAACGACCCAAGGATCATTAGTTAAGTTGGGAATTGCTTTATGCGTTTCTCCTCTTTTAGTATTAATTGGTGCTAATCTATTTTTCTTTAGGGGAGTATTCAAAAAATTCAGGCCAGTCTATTCGAAAATAAAATTCCCCTATGCAAAAGGCCTTTTTAATTTGGGTATGGTATTTTTTATTATACAAGTAGCTGGTATTATACAATATGAAACAGCAAATATCATTATCGCAAGAAATTTTGGCACTTTAGAAGTAACATCATACAATATAGTATATAAATATTTTGGTATATTAAATATGATATTTGTCATCTTTATAACGCCGTTTTGGTCAGCTTCTACTGAAGCATACTTGAAAAGGGACATCCAATGGATAAAAAACGCAATAAAAAAATATACTAAGCTTAATATGTTATTGCTTGGTCTAGGTTGTTTAATGTTAGTATTTTCACAAGCAGTATATCGGATTTGGCTCGGAAAAGGTACAGTAACGATAGGGTTTTACATATCGTTTTGGGGACTTATATATTTTAACATTTCAATGTTTGCAGCGAAGTATGTCTATTTTTTAAACGGAATAAATGCATTAAGAATTCAATTTTGGGCAAGTCTATTAAGTCCAGTCTTTTATGTAATATTAGCTATCCTTTTTATAAATTATTTTAAAATGGGTGTCTATTCTGTTTTTATAGCCTCTATATTGGCAAACTTTAATGGTTATATTTTATCGCCTATCCAATATTACATGGTCGTTAATAAAAATAAAAAAGGCATTTGGATTAAATAAAAAATTATTATGATAAAAGTCGTTCATTTACAAAACTCTATGAAATCTGCTGGTAGTGCAGCTTTGAGATTACATAATAGCTTTATACAATACGGCATAAACTCAAAAATTGTGTCGTTATTCACTGATAAAATTAAAGATGATAAAATTAAATATTTAAACAAAAAAGCAAGAATAATATCACGGTTAGATACAGAAGTAAAAAAATGTGTAAATCGTAACATAATCCCGACCTATGGTTCATTTTCCTTCCCCCTTTTTGGGACTGACGTTTCTACATTAAAAGAGATAAACAACGCCGATATAATTTATCTCCATTGGGTTTTAGGCGGATTCTTAAATCTTTCCAATGTCAGAAAATTATTGAAGTTAAAAAAAAACGTAGTTATTTTCATGCACGATATGTGGTGGATTACTGGCGGTTGCCATCACAGTTTTTCTTGTGAGAAATACACCCTAAGTTGCAACAATTGCCAAATGATAAAGGGAAATAGGAAAAGAGATCTATCAGCTTTAGAGTTCAACAAAAAATTAAAACTCTACTCCAAGTTTGATAATATTTATTTTGTCTCTCCAAGCAAATGGTTATACGACTGTGCAAAAAATTCAAAATTAACAAGAGAAAATTCAATATTTTATATCCCCAATACTATTGATAGTTCTTTTTACAAACCATTTGATAAGAAAGTTGCAAGAAATATATTAAATATTAGCCCCGAGGAAACAGTCATAGCATTTGGCGCTGTAAAAATAAATAGTCCATACAAAGGCTGGAACTATTTGCAAAAGGCGCTAGAAATATTAAAGAATAATAATAATTTAAATAATATATTAATACTAATATTTGGTGATAGCTATAATGAAGAAATTGACAATGCAATTCCATTTAAAACAAAATTTATGGGGTATCTCCAAGATGAATATTCAACAGCCTTAGCATATAATTCGGCGGATGTTTTTATTGCACCCTCTCTTGCCGAAACTTTTGGCTATGTAGTTATGGAAGCATTAAGTTGTGGTACGGCAGTAGTAGGCTTTGAAATCGGTGGAATACCAGACCTTATACGTCACAAGAAAAATGGATATCTAGCGAAGTACAAAGATTCGGAAGATATAGCCAACGGTATTAACTATTGTTTAGAAAATAAATTGAAAGGTTACATTCTCCCCGAATTTGAACCAAATAAGACCCTAAATAAACATTTAGAATTATTCGATTACATAAGATCTAACTCTAAAAAGTAGATCTTACCTCGCATGATCAATAAAGAGACAGATATTTATTCTGGAGATAACTCCAAAAAAGAATTAAAAAACATAACCCTTTTTACATCAGGATTAATTACTTATTCAGTTAGCTTCGCCTTATGTTATAGCCAATTCCCAATAGCTATTTTTCATGCCGGACAGTTAGTAGGATTAGCTTTAATTGTCGTATCATCAATCTCTCTCTGCAAATTCAACATAGAGAACAGGTATTTGAGTATTTTCTATGTTGCTTATCTTATTTGGCTAGCGATAATCATAACCAGAGGGTTTCAAACAGACAGTACTTTTATTAAGGACATGTTATACAATGCTAGGTATGGGTTAATGCCTTATTTTGTTCCAGTAGTATTATTATTTACAAAACATAGCTTTTTTTATAAAAAGATTTTTGATGCTATTATAATTCTGGGCATATTTTACTTGATTTTTGATGTAATATTTATCAGACAACTACTTAGTTCAGATCGGGACAATTCAACAAGCGTGAGCATCATAGAAATTTTTACGTCTACTCTTAGCCTTTCAGCAGGATTTATATTACTCACCTACAATTATCATAGTATAAAGAGGATTTTATTTTCATTATTTATAGTTGTTCTTTCTCTTTTCTTTGCAGTAATACGGGCAAGAAGAGGTTTAATTTTTATGTGCTCTTCTATGCTTTTGTGTTTTTATTTACTTTTTACTATACATTCAAAACTAAAATTTGCAATTATTTATATCAGTATTCTCCTGGCCGCTATTGGAGCATTATATTTAAGTAGTATATATAAAATTGGTAATAGGAACATTTTTAGTTTTGTTTTAGACAGAGGTGATGAAGATACCAGAACGGGTGTTGAGATGTATTTTTACGATGATTTAAAAACGAAGGATTGGATCATAGGAAAAGGAATTAACGGGCAATATTTTTGTCCCGATATAGAAGAGGAACAAGCGACTAACTATAGAAATGTAATCGAAACAGATTATTTACAAATAATTTTAAATGGAGGATTATTAAGTCTGGGGTTGCTATTATTAATATTAATCCCAGCGGTATGCCTGGGTCTGTTTTATTCAAAAAATATGCTTTCTAAAGGAGCAGCCATTTGGATATTATTATGGATTTTTTATCTATATCCAGCGAGGGTTTCAACTTTTACATTGCATTATATTTTGGTTTGGATATCAGTTGGCATTTGTTACTCTAAATTTATGCGAAAAATGTCGGAAAATGAGATGAAAGAGTTTCTTAACCCAATAAGTTATTTATCCTAGTCCCTTAATTTAAATATATTATGCAATGGTCTTACCAAAAGTTCTAATTATAGGTCAAACATTTAATAAAAAATCCGGTGGCGGCATTACTCAATCTAATCTTTTCTATGGATGGGATAAAAATAAAATTGCAGTAGCATGCACTGCTCACTTGTTAAAGGATTCCGAAAACGAAATTTGCAATAATTATTATCAACTAGGCGAAAAAGAACATAAATGGATTTTCCCTTTTAATTTCTTACAAAGAAAATTTTATTCTGGTGTCTTGCAATTTGAAGAAAATAGTGTCTCTACTAATTTGGTCATAAAAAAATCCACTATCCGCTCGAAGATCGTTGATAATTTATTTTTTCCGTTTATAAAATATTGTGGCCTTTTTCATTCCTTTTCAAAAACTAAACTTTCTCCAGATTTCTGTAAATGGTTACGTGATTTCAATCCCGATGTGATTTATGCTCAAGCACAAGATAGAGAAAGAATTTTGTTTATCACTTTGGTTCAATCTTATCTAAAAAAGCCTTTAATTTTTCATATGATGGATGACTGGCCATCAACAATTACCGACAGTGGACTTTTTAAAAAGTATTGGTATAAAAAAATTGATCATGATTTTCGCATCTTAATGGATAAGGCAACACTTTTGATGAGCATTAGTGATGAAATGGCAGATGAGTACAAAATAAGATATAATAAAAATTTCATAACCTTTCACAATCCCGTGAACATTGATTTTTGGAGACAACATCAAAAGGTTGATTACAAATTGGGTAATTCTCCCGAAATACTTTATGCGGGTAGAATAGGTTTAGGCATAGATTCTTCGTTAGAGATAATCGCAAAAGTAATTCAATCTATAAACATGAATCTTAACCTGTCAATAAAATTCCAACTGCAAACCGTAGAAAAACCCGAATGGAGCAATAGATATTCTTGCGTGGTTCACAATAGCTTTGTCCCCTATTCTGAATTGCCAAAAATATTTGCTGAAGCCGATTTCCTTATTTTACCATACGATTTCTCACGGAAATCTATAAAATATATTAAATTTTCAATGCCCACTAAAGCTACGGAATATATGGCTAGTGGTACGCCAATAATTGTTATCGCACCCGAAGAAACTGCTATTGCAAAATATGCCAAGAAATACGAATTGGCTAAAGTAATTACAAACAATGATATCAATAAAATTTCTGAAGAAATTCGGTATTTAATTGAGAATGAAGAGTTAAGAGAACGGATCGCCCAAAATGCAGCGAAACTGGTAGAAAAAAATCATGGTTCAATTGAGGTCACACGTAGATTTAGAGAAATAATTCAAACAATAGCTAACGGCAATTAATTCAAATCAAATTTTACCGAATCGACATTACCTTCTATTTTTTCCAAAAACTTTACGTCTTTAAAGTATTCTTGATGCATTATAAAACAGATCTTCGGCTGGAAACTTTAATTTAAAAAAATATATTTCTTTAAAAAATTGGATTTATTAATTACCTATAATTGAAGAGTATGTTAGTAGTAATTTTTATGGGTCACGGTAATCACAGCAATAGATTATTCCAGGCCATTCATATTGAAGCATTCTGCATTGAAAACAAAGTAGAATTTTCAAATCCAAGTTTCAAGAACATGTCAAAATACTATGGGCTAAAAGATAGTTTTATCGACAATACTTTGTGTATCTTGATAAGAGGACTAAGAAAACTCAGACTTATTAAGACTTTAGACTTTAATGCGCCCGATAGAAATGAATTCTACTCCCACACAATTTTAAAAACAAAAGTTACGTTAGCACATGGATGGTGTTTTAGAGAACACGGGTTAACTAGGAAGTATCAGGATTATTTTATTAAAAAATATACGTTGCTACCTATTTTTTATATGAATAATGATTTCTATAAATACTTTATAGAATTAGATCGTAGTGAGTATCATATAGTCGGTGTTCACATCCGGAGAGGCGATTATAAGACCTGGGAAAACGGGAAATATTATTTTACTGATGATATTTATGAAAAGTATATGACGAGTATTTCACGAGAACTTACTTTATTATCAAAAAAGAAAATCAAATTTATTCTGTTTTCGAACGAGGCTATTAATATAAGCGGATCAAATGATATAATAATTTCAAATAATGAATGGTATATTGATCAATTAATAATGAGCAAGTGCGATTATCTAATTGGTCCCCCAAGTACGTTTACGCTGTGGGCAAGTTATATTGGGAAAATACAATATTACCATATTAAGGATAAAACTGGCAATATTAATATGAATGATTTTTCATATTGCATTGGATAAACCTCACCTATTTCTTCTTTTCGAAGTGTAATCCTTAAATAATTTTTGAAATGTACAATATAGCAATTTGTATTCCGACATATAAGAGACCATACATGCTCGAAAAACTAATAATAAGTATTATCGAATCGAATTTTAATCAATCATTTACAAACCACGTTGATCTTATTATTGCAGATAATGATATTGAAAAAACTGCTGAAAAAACTGTAACTGAACTTAAAGAAAGATTTAACGATCGTATCGAAATGGAATATTATAACTTTCCTGTGAAGGGTCTGTCAAATGTTAGAAATGAATTATTGAGAAAATCGTTGGAACTGAGTCAAGATTTTATTGTTTTCGTAGATGATGATGAATATGTATCAACTGAATGGTTAAACGAATTAATCGAAGCACTTATTTCGAATAACGGTGATATGGCGATGGGGCCGGTAATTTCAGTATTTGATAGTGCAGTGTCTAAATATATTTCTTGCTGGTTTAACCGACCGGTATATCGGAAGAATGCAAAACTAAATTCTATCGCTACAAATAATCTAATCATTAAGCGTGATTCATTAATTAAAAATGATGTATGGTTTGACAATCGTTTTAATTATACCGGATCAGAGGATTCTTATTTTGGAGTTCAAATGATACAGAAGGGTGCTAAGATTTATTGGGCCGAGAATGCGATTGTCTATGAAACTGTTCCAAAGAATAGAGCCAATTTAAAATGGCTTATCCAAAGACGGTATAGGGTATCCGGCACCTATACATATATTATGAATTTAGAAAAAAAGTATTTTAAAATATTACAAAAAACGCTAATTAATATGGTTTATATTTTAGTCGGAATTTGCGCTCTCATTATTCTTCCGTTACCTATTAAAAAAAAATATTGGGGTATATTAAAAATAACCGAGGGCCTTGGAGGCTTAACAGGTTTCTTCAATACTTTATACCAAGAATATAAATAATTAGCAATAAATTGGTGGATTGGAGAATGGCTCCCGAATAATCTATGAGGAATATCAGATCTAAAAAATGAGAAAAGTTTTTATAAACGCCGACGATTTTGGAGTAAATGCTTCAGTTAATAAAGCTATAGTTGAACTTTTGAATAAGGGCGTTATCAACAGCACTACCTTAATGGCTAACATGCCCGGATTTTCGGAAGCAGTGAAACTTGCTCACCAACACAAGCTAATAGATAAAATTGGCGTCCATTTAGTTCTTACAGAAGGTCCTCCTTTAACTCCGGAAATTAAATCTGTATCCTTCCTTTTTAATGGAAAAGATAAATATAGAAAATTCAGATACCGGCTCTTTTTATTTAGGAAAAGGTATCGCAAATTAATCTATAATGAATTTGCAGCTCAAATTGAAATGTTACAAAAAAATAATATTCCAATTACCCATATTGACACGCATCATCATATTCATGAGGTGTTTACCATTACTAAAATAATTTTAGAATTAAAGGAAAAATATAATATCCCTTCAATCAGAATATTAAATAACCTTGAAAAGCCTACTAAATTTTATAAAAGAATATATAGGCACCTTGTCAATTATTATATAAAAAATAAAAAAGCGAATTATTCTGAACTTTTTGGAAACAGATCAGATTTCATTGAAATATTAAATAACAATCCTTCAATAATAGGTGAAAAAAGTATTGAGGTAATGGTTCACCCTGATTATAATTATGAGGGCGAGATAATTGATAAAGTGGGTTTAAATAAATTTGATTTTAGTTACCTAGAATCACAAAAAGTTAATGCTTCCGTATAATGAAACACATTGCTTTAGTATGTAAATTAATGCCGTTGTATAGACTGGGTGTATTTCATGAATTATCTAAACGAGAAGACCAATATCAATTTATTTGTTTAGGTGATACCAAGAAAGAGGGAGGGATAGAAATAATTCCGTGGAATTTGGCTAATAAAGTTAATGAAGGTGGCATAAACTGGATTAAGACTTCTAATTATTTTTATATTTCTGAACGGTTACTATGGCAGACTGGTATTATTAAGAGAATAATATTTTCAAAGTTTGATTACTTTATTTTTGAAGGTGGGGTTTTTCATTTGCCTACATGGTTATTTGCAATCTTATGCAGACTTAGGGGGAAAAAAGTTTTATTTTGGACCCATGGTTTCAAAGGGTTCGACAAGGGAATAAAAAAATTAATCCGTATTATCTATTTCAAGTTGGCGAATGGCTTGTTATTATACGGAGATTACTCCAGGAATCTTATGCTACAGAGTGGTTTTGATGAAAAAAAACTATTTGTAGTTTACAACTCTCTTGATTCTGATAAACAGTTTAGATTATTAGAAAAGACAAATTCTCATTTAGTCCTAAAGAATAAATCGCAAATCTTTAATGACCCGGATTTACAAACAATTATCTTTATTGGTAGGTTGGTACCAGCAAAAAAGATCTCTTTTTTGCTTAATGCGGTGAAGGATTTTTCAAAAACAGCCCATTCGCTAAATTGTATAATAATAGGTGATGGGCCTGAAATGGATTCAATTAAATCATTTATTGCTTTTAACAAACTGGAAGGGAATTTTCACCTGACAGGAGCTTTATATAGTGAGGAGACTATTTGCGAATATTTTCAAATGTCGGATATAATGATATCTCCTGGTAATGTCGGTTTAAATTGTATGCATTCGTTAGCATACGGTGTGCCAGTCTTGACTCATAATAATCTTAAATTTCATGGTCCCGAAGTAGAGGCAATAATACCGGGTAAAACGGGTTTATTATTCGAACGTAATAATTATACTGATCTTTTAATAAAAATAAAAGAATGGAACAATTTAAAATTTACAAAAGAAGAAATTAAAAAGAATTGCCAGAAAGTAATAACCAATAAATACAACCCTGTGCGTCATGCAGAAAAAATTATCGAGGCAATAAACAGTCTATAAATGGAATCTGGTAATTCAATAAATGTATTAATATCAAGTTTTGCTTGCGGACCCTATTGGGGTTCGGAAGTTGGCATGGGATGGAATTGGATTATTAATTTATCCAACCATTGCAATCTGATTATTATTACCGAAAAAGGATTTCAGAAAGATATTGAGGCGGAGGTTCCTAAACTAAATTTAGCAAACAACCCAACTTTTTATTATATAGACATTGGAAATAAGGGACGCGAGTTGTTTTGGAAACAAGGAAGTTTTCTGTTTTACAACTATTATAATAAATGGCAGAGAAAAGCTTATGGTTTAAGCAACGCCCTTATTTCAAAGCATGACATTCAAATAATCCATCAGTTAAATCTCATAGGTTTTAGAGAGCCGGGGTACCTGTGGAAATTAGCAGGTCAAATTCCATTCGTATGGGGACCTGTTGGTGGATTTAACCAGGTTCCATTAAATTATATAGCAACTTTCAGCCTTAAAAATAAATTGTTCTACTACAGTAAACACTTGATTCAGCATTTACAAGTTCATTACCATTCGAGAGTTAAAAAAGCTTTGAAAGCGGCAAATATAGTTTTCGCGGAATCAACTACCACAAAATCTATCCTGAAAAAAGTGTATAATATAGAATCCATATTAATGAATGAAACGGGTGCTGACTTTCAGGATTTTTATCAACACAAATTGTTTTGCGATAATAATTCGATTAATTTACTATGGGTGGGTAAAATCCAAGGCTTAAAAGGATTGCCAATCGCGCTACAAACACTAAAAAATCTTAAAGAAAATAATATCCCGGCAAAATTGACGATTGTTGGCGATGGGCCTGACGAAAAAGCTTGCCGTAAATTGGTAGACAGACTTGAAATAAATGAAATGGTTTTATTTACTGGGAAGATTCCCAATATGGAAGTAAAAACCTTAATGAAAAAATTTGACTTATTATTTTTCACCAGTTTAAAAGAAGGAACGCCTCATGTTGTACTTGAAGCACTCTCGAATGGGCTACCTGTTCTTTGTCATGATGCATGCGGGCACGGCGATGTAGTTAATGATTCATGTGGAGTTAAAGTACCTTTAAAATCTTATCACCAGAGCATCCAGAGTTTTACCGCGCATATTGAATACTTATATAACTCGAAATGTAAATTGTATGACTTTTCAAAAAACGCAAAAGATACTGTTGAACAGTGTTCATGGGAAAAAAAGGCAAAACAAGTAGTAGCAACATATAAAAAGCTATTGATTAAATAATTATTTGACCAGGATCACACACCAAACTAATAATAACTAATGGCAACTTTTTTTATTGGTATAGGAATAATATTAATTTTAGTCTCTTTAGTATATCTTCTTAGGAGATTTTCTCATGCCAAAACTATTCCCTTTTATTCGCTGGATACTAAAAAGGACTCAATCTTAACTATTGGAATTATTGGAGATAGCTGGGTAACCCGGAAAAAATTAGACATTATATTGCATGATGATTTAATAAAAAATGGGTTTAGCAGTAAAATTATTTCCTCGGGGCAGTCAGGCGCAAAAAGCAAATCAGTTTATCATAATTTATTCAGAGAAAATACGGATAAGAATTCTTCTAAATTTATTATAGAGAGCCAACCAGAATTCTGCATTGTTATAGCGGGAGTCAACGATGCCGTTGGCCAAATGGGTAGCCGTTATTATGCACATCATATGAGAAACATAATCAAAACGCTCCTTCATTATAAAATTCGGCCCGTAGTTGTTTCACTGCCAAACGTTGGAATCCGGGAAATGATGAACGGAATGAATGTTTTTAAGCAATATAGAAATATAATTTCTGCCTATGTAAATAATAAGGCAATTGTTGACAATATTGACTCGTACCGAAAGAAATTTAATGAGATGCTGGTGCAGGAAAATTTAAAAAGTAAAATTATATTAGTTGATTATGACAAGGCTTGTGAAGAGTTTTCACCAGATTCAGATTTGTATTATAACCCTATTCATTTATCTCCAAAGGGTAATGAAAGGTTAGGGCATTTAATAGCGGATACCTTACTGAAAGAATTAAGAAAGGATACCCAGTTTACAAAGAACAAGCCGTAAATCATTTGGCATACCATGAAGTACTAAATAGATTTTAACGACAAATGCTTAAAATAATTAAGAAAATCAGATTCTTTTTTCTCGTAAAAATTAAATGGAGAAAATATACAATTGGTAAAAATGTATATATAGGCAGGTTAGTATATCTCTGGGCCAAACATACTATAACTATTGGCGATAATTTTTATATTGGCAAATTTTCGCAGATTGAGTGTGACGCAGAAATAGGAAATAATGTAATTTTTGCAAACCATGTGGGATTGATTGGCCGCTATGATCATCACTATCAACAACCCGGAGTTCCTATTCGTTTATCAAGCCAGATTCGTGATAAAGATTATAATTGGAAGGGCCTTCAGGAAAAAATTATCATTGAAGATGATGTTTGGGTCGGATATGGCTCGATAATCCTGAGTGGCGTTACGGTAGGACAAGGAAGTATTATTGCAGCAGGGTCTGTTGTAACAAATGATGTTCAGTCTTTTTCAATATATGGGGGAGTTCCCGCAAAAAAAATATCAGACAGGTTTGAAAAAGAATCTGATCTATTAGAGCATGTCAGGTTATATAATCTCAATTACAAAAATTAAACTCATGCATTATTAATTCATTGATGACCCGGAAATCCTTAATTAATTTTCCATTATCTACCGGAAAATATTGCTCATTTACTGATTATATAATTAAACTCGCGTGTCAAAGAAAATCATCATTTGTATGCGTTGCTAACGTCCACATGTTTATCGAAGCTTATAAAGACCCTAAGTTTCTTCAAATAATTAATAATGCCGATTTAGTGACGCCTGATGGAATCCCTCTGATATGGGGGCTGCGTATACTTTATTCTTTTAAGCAAAGCAGGGTTGCTGGGATGGATTTGCTACCAGATTTATTAAGCAGAATGGAAGCCCAAAAAATTGCTGCCTATTTTTATGGGAGTACAGAAATAATTTTAAATATGACAAAGTCTTATTTAACAAATAAATTTCCCAACTTAATACTCGCAGGATTTCATAGCCCGCCGTTTGGAGGAATTCCTACTGATGAGCGGGAAATTATCGCCCAAATAAATTCATCATCCCCATCTATAGTATTTGTTATATTAGGATGTCCTAAACAAGAAAGGTGGATGGCATCTATGAAGGATAAAATTCAAACACTTATGATTGGAATAGGCGGAGCTTTGCCAGTCATGTTGGGCATACAAAGAAGAGCTCCTCTCTGGATGCAGAAGGCCGGTCTTGAATGGCTTTTCAGATTGAGCCAGGAGCCGCGGAGATTATTTCGAAGATATATAACTACCAATACGCTGTTTTTATGGATATTATTAAAAGAGTTGATAACGATTAAAATCCTAAAACCTCTTAGATTACTAAAATCCTTATAATCCGTTTTTAACACTAAATTTATTTAAAAAGAATCAAAGTGAACCAACAACTGGAAAGATACTTGCAAACGGTGTTATTAATCCTGGATCTCATTATACTTAATCTTTTTTATATTTTTTGCTTCGCCATATTTAATAAAAACATAGGACTATTTTCCCATAATACCTATCTTTTATTTTGGACGATATCCAATGTTTTATGGATTATACTGTCGTTTATGATGCGAACTTATTCAGAGAAGATTATTTTAAGTTTTGAATACTTCACTAAAAGAACAATCCTGGTATACCTGCTGTGGATCATTTCTATAATGTTTTATTTATTCTTTTCCCGGCAATTAGAACTTTCACGGTTGTTTATCGTTGCCACAATAGGCAGTTTCGGATTTGGCCTTTTGGTTAATAGGTTTATTTACCTCGGGCTCAACGGTTATTTAAAAAAGAGTAACTACCTTATAAAAAAAGTACTCATACTCGGTTATAATGAAACGGCAAAAAAATTAGCAAAGTACTTTGAAGAAGATAGCTTGAACACTCAACTCATAGGCTATATTGAAAATGAAGAAAATATACACGAATTATCTAATTATCCAATATTAGCAGAGATTAATGATACTTTAAAAGTCGCCAAGGAAAGTAATGTTAATGAAATATTTTCGACCATAACACCAGAGCAAAATAAAGACATTTATAATTTAATGTACCAATCCGAAAAGGAGTGCATCAGATTTAAAATTGTTCCCAATTTATCAGTTTTTATAACCCGTGAAGTACACATTGAATACTTTGGGCAATTGCCGATATTATCCTTACGTAGTGAACCACTAGATGATGTGGGAAATAGAATTAAAAAAAGAGTGCTTGATATAATGGTGAGTTTATTTGTCGTAATTTTTATTCTTTCCTGGCTGGTACCAATATTGGGAGTTTTAATTTTTATAGAATCCGGCTTCCCAATATTTTTTAAACAATTAAGAACCGGCAAAGACAAAAAGCCGTTCTATTGTTTAAAATTCAGGAGTATGAAATCTAATAAAGATGCTCATTTTAAACAAGCGACCCAAAATGATGAAAGGATAACAAAAATTGGTAAACTTATAAGGAAGACAAGCCTGGACGAATTTCCACAATTTATTAATGTTTTGCGGGGAGAAATGAGCTTAGTCGGACCTCGTCCGCATATGGTAAAGCACACCTCTGATTATTCTAAACTAGTGGATGATTACATGGTCAGACAATTTATCAAGCCAGGGATTACCGGCTGGGCACAAATTAACGGTTATAGGGGAGAAATAACAAATCCCGAACAAATTGAAGCACGGGTTAATAAAGATCTTTGGTATCTGGAAAACTGGACGCTTTGGCTGGATATTCAGATATTATTTCTCACATTATACCAAATGTTTAGGGGAGATAAGAATGCCTATTGAAATATTATTTGAATAGATATAACTCAATTTTAATATATTTAACCTAACCTTAGAAAATAAATGATCCCTAAAATAATTCATCAAACCTGGAAAACCAGTATTCTTCCGAAAAAGTTCGAAACCTGGCACCAACAAGTAAAAGCATTGCATCCCGATTGGAAAATAATTCTTTGGACCGACGAAGATAATTTGGCGCTGGTTACAAAATTTTTTCCCGATTTACTCGAAATATATAATTCTTTACAGTATAACATAATGAGAGCAGATGTTATACGTTATATGTATATGAGCGTATACGGCGGGTATTATCTTGATTTAGATTACGAATTATTCGAACCATTTGACGATAAGCTTTCAAATGCCAGTTTACTACTACCCATATCTGGAAAACACCGGAAAATGGCCATAATCGGAAACAGCATTTTCGGGTCGGAACCAAGCAATATTTTCTGGAAAGATATTTTAGATACCTTCAAAGAAAATCCTCCTACAAAAAAATTTTATGACAAATTCGAAATATTAAAATTAACAGGTCCGGATTTTATCTCAGAAGTTTATTATAAAAATCCAGCAAAATATAATGCTACTTTGGTTCATAAGCATATATTTCATCCGTCAAATTCTCTCACAAGAAAGAAACATTACCAACAACTATTGATTGCCGCGGGTACCCGGGGAATTCACCATTGCGAAGGAAGTTGGTTAAAGGATAATAACTCATTCATTCATTATTTGTCACGAGGTAAAGCATCAATCAAAAGAAGATTTCAAGATTTATTTGGCGGAAAATCTAAATAGTTACCTTTTGTCCTTTCTATTATTTTTAACCCGATAATTAAGATCAATCCTTATAAATTACCATATCCAAACTAACTGATCAGTACACTTTAAACAATTAGAGATTACATGTGCGGCTTCGTAGGAATCATTAATAAAAATAAACAGGAAATTTATAGTAATATCCTGAGAAAGATGGCAGACACGATCCATCATCGTGGCCCAGACGAAGATGGAATATTTTTAGAGGGAAACATAGGATTTTTTCATAAACGGCTTTCGATAATTGATCTTTCCACCGGCCAACAGCCAATGACTTTTATAAATTTCACCATTGTTTTCAATGGTGAAATTTATAATTACATAGAGCTTAGAAACGATTTGATTAAAAAAGGCCATGAGTTCCGAACCACTTCAGATACCGAAGTAATATTACATCTCTACGGAGAATACGGAGACAATTTTGTAAACTTATTAAACGGGATGTTTGCTTTTATCATTTACGATAAAACAAATGAGAAGCTCTTTATTGCCAGGGATCATTTTGGCATCAAACCCTTATATTGGTATAGGGACGACAGCAAAATCGTATTTGGAAGCGAAATTAAGGCCCTTTTGGCCCATCCTGATATTGTCGCCGAAGCAGACTCAGAAAATTTACAGGAATACCTCACTTTCCAGTTTATTTTGGGAGAAGGTACTATGTTCAAGAACATTTGCAAGGTGCAACCCGGTCACTATATAACAATAGACCTATTATCGTGGAAAATTGATATAATAAAATACTGGATTCCTAACTTCAATATTGACCACTATCATACCGAGGAATATTTCATCGCTCAACTGCAAAAGATACTGGATGAAACCATTTCGCAGCAATTGAGAAGCGACGTTGAAGTAGGAACCTACCTAAGCGGAGGATTGGATTCTTCGTTGGTAACGATTATGGCTGCCAAATTTCTTGGTAAACCTTTTAAGTCTTTTAGCGGCGCCTTTCACGAGGGACCCGAATTTAACGAACTTAAATATGCCCGTATCGCTGCAAAAGCCGCACAGTCCGAATTATTGGAAATTTTCCCTACCGAACAGGAATTTATTGATTTGGTTCCCAAATTAATTTATCACCTTGATGAACCTGTCGCGGGTCCGGGCCTGTTTCCCCAATATATAGTTTCAAAGCTGGCTTCAAAACATGTTAAAGTAATTTTAGGAGGCCAGGGCGGAGACGAAATTTTTGGCGGATATGCAAGATACATGGTAGCTTACCTGGAACAGGCTTTAAAGGGAGCAATTAACGAATCTAACGAAGAAGACGAGCATATTGTATCGTTGGCCTCTATCCTCCCTAATCTTCCTTCGCTTAAACAATACCTTCCTATGATGAAGAGCTTTTGGAAAAGTGATGCTTTTGAACCAATGGACAGGCGTTACTATAATTTAATAAACAGGATGGGCGCCACAAGTAATTTTCTTCATGCAGATGTTAAAAGCAAATGTTATGATGCGGCAATATTCAATAAATTTTCCCGTTACTTCAACGATCCTGATACCAAAAGTTATTTCAATAAAATGACTCATTTTGATATGCAGGGAAGTCTGCCGGGTTTATTGCAGGTGGAGGACAGGGTTAGTATGTCTGTTTCAATAGAATCAAGAGTTCCTTTACTTGATAGAAGAATTGTAGATCTTATATCTACTATGCCTGCAGGCATGAAATTTAAAGGTGGCGAAATGAAGTATTTATTAAAAAAGACCATTCATAATTATATACCGGAACAAATTATGAATAGAAAAGATAAAATGGGTTTCCCGGTTCCATTACATATTTGGTCAAAAAATAAAGCAAAGGGTTTTATTATGGATATTTTACTTTCAAAAAAAGCTAAAGAAAGAAATATCATCAATACAAAATATGTTGAACACCTGATTACCAGCCAACAACCTTTTAGCAGGGGATTATGGGGACTCCTTTCACTGGAACTATGGTATACCCAGTTTATAGACAAATAAAAAATTTATTCAACATTCAAAAGATCAACCAGGTTAAAAAATAACATTCTGCCGGTTGTTGATAAAATTCCAAAATTAAAGCCAATTATGATGAATGAAAATCAAGCGCCACTTAGCGCAGAGACATGGAAAATTAATAAGATCGGAGTGATAGGACCGGGTATTGTCGGTATGCCGATGGCTGCAATGTTGGCTAAGGCCCGCATTAAGATAGGCACAGATGAACCCGCAAAAGTGGTAATAGTTCAAAGAGATTCCAAAAATTCGGGTTGGAAAGTTGCAGCGATTAATAGCGGAAAGTCGGTAATTGGTGGTATTGAACCTGAATTGGACGAAATTACTCATGAAGCAGTAAATGCGGGAATTCTTTCGGCAAGTTCTGACTTTTCTGTTCTGTCCGATGCTGATGTTATTTTGGTATCTATTCAAACGGATAAAAATGAAAGTGGTTTTGAACCTGATTACGGACCCATGTTTGGCGGACTTGAAAAACTAGCAGAGGCTTTACAGAAAAAACCTGCAGGAAAAATCCCGTTAGTCGTGTTCGAATCAACTCTGGCACCTACAACTATGGATACTTTGTTTAGAGAACATTTTAAAAAGTATGGCCTGGAGGAAGGTAAAGACATTTTACTTGGAAACAGCCCGAACAGAGTAATGCCTGGAAGACTGGTGGAAAGAATCCGCGAGTCGGACAAACTTGCCGGTGGTCTTCATCCTGAAACACCTAAATTAATTGCCAAACTATATAACCACATAGTAACTAACGGTAAAGTATACCAGACGAATAGTCTCACTGCAGAAATTGTGAAGACACTTGAAAATGCATACCGCGATGTAAGGATTGCTTTCTCAACTGAAATAGTAAGATACTGCGATGATAACAATATTGATTTCTATAAAGTAAGAGACAAAGTAAATGGCATGCTTTCCCAGTCAGACAAAGCAACCTCTGATCCTAATGCTGTACCCAGCGGTGGAATTTTAATTCCAATGCTGGGAGTCGGGGGACATTGCTTGCCAAAAGATGGTATCCTTTTATGGTGGAGAAATTTTCAGAAAGGAAATGATACTTCAAAAAGTCTCATCCTTGAATCAAGGTTAATTAATGATGCCTCTCCTGTTTACACATTTAAACATGCAGAAAAAGCATTCGGAAATTTAAAAGATAAAAAGATTGCATTGTTAGGGGTAGCTTATCGTTTCAACTCAGAAGATACCCGCAACTCTCCTACCCTGCAATTGGCCAATTATCTTAGAGATAACGGTGTAAAATATATCATGCACGATCCTTATGTAAAGGAAGATGACCAGAATCTTTTGAAATATAAACAGCAGGATAATTTAACCCACGATCTTAACAAAGCGCTGGAGTTTGCAGACTATGTCTTTATCTGTTCGGCACATAAAGAATATATTGATCATTTTAACACCATTGCATCTGCTAAAAATGTAAAGGGTATTATGGATGCATCCAATATTTACAACAGGCAACAATTCAGCAAAACACCTGAAAAGTATGCCGGTATTGGAAAAGGAACCGGTGAACCTTCAGATGAATTTATACAATTTGTGTATGATAGTTTCCTTGCTATGGAAAGAGGGTTAGGTTTCGAACTTGCCGGATTAATTAATTTCTACAATAGTAATTACGCTTTCGATGAATATAACAAAGTAAGATTTGAAGATGTTCAGCGCCTGGCAAAAACCTGTTCAACCGGGTGTGAAATTGCAGATGCCGTAACAATTGAGAAAGTTCCTGATTATAAAGGTTTCTCAAGCCTGCTTTCCCAAAAAGGATACATAAATAGTAAATAACTTTTCTTGAAAATATTTTCAATAGTTGGGGCCAGGCCTCAATTCATAAAACTGGCTCCGTTGTCAAAAGCGCTAACCGGTTTGCACGAAGAATTTATTGTGCACACCGGTCAGCATTATGATTATGCAATGTCTGAAAAGATATTCATGGATCTTGGTATCCGTAAACCAGACATTCACCTTGGCACAGGACCAGGAACACAAGCAACACAAACCGGTGAAATGATGGTGAAGCTGGAGGCGGCTATGCTTGAAAAAAAACCAGACATCATCATTGTTTTTGGTGATACCAATTCAACATTGGCCGGAGTAATGGCCGCTTCAAAATTGAACATACCGGTAATACATATCGAGGCCGGGCTGAGGAGTTATAACCACAGTATGCCTGAAGAAATTAATCGCATTGTTGCGGACCATGTATCAAAATATCTTTTTGCTCCTACGCAAACAGCTGTAGATATCCTCACAAAAGAAGGATTAAAAAAGAACACATTTCTTCCGGGCGATATAATGGTAGATACCATGAAAAACAACCTTGGTATTGCATTGGAAAAATCTACTATCGTAAAGGATTTAAAATTAAATAACGAAGCGTACAACCTGTTGACATTGCATCGGAATTATAATGTTGATGATACTACAATTCTCGGACATATCTTAAAACAGTTAGGTGAATTAGGCGAAAAAATTATTTTTCCGGTTCATCCAAGAACCCGGAAAATGCTTACAGATTCTATTTCCGTTTCACCAAATATTTACATGACCGAGCCAGTAGGTTATCTTGATTTTATTGCCCTTGAAAATTCTGCAAAAAGAATTATTACCGATTCGGGAGGTATTCAAAAAGAAGCTTACCTGCTCAAAAAGCCATGCATCACATTACGTACGGAAACTGAATGGGTAGAAACAGTTGAGGAGAAATGGAATTTATTGGTGAATCCCAAATCGAAAAATATTGCAACAAAAATCGAATCCTTCAAACCGCCCAAAAAACAAAAAGAAGTATTCGGGAAAAATGTAACTAAGAAGATGGTTAAAATAATAAACAACATTCAATAGATGCCCGAACAAAAGACCTGGGGAATTATTGGTGGTGGTATGTTAGGCATGACACTTGCTTTGCGGCTCTCGCAACAAGGTAATAAAGTGACCATTTATGAATCCGCCGACAAAGTTGGCGGCCTGGCAAGTTCATGGCAAATGGATGGAGTTGTATGGGATAAGTTCTATCATGTTATTCTGATGTCTGATCTAAATACAAGAAAAATTCTTAAGGAAATCGGGCTTGAAAATGAACTGAGATGGGTGGAGACAAAGACAGGATTTTATTCTGAAGGGAAATTATATTCAATGTCAAACATCATTGATTTCTTTAAATTTCCACCCATTAATCTTATTGATAAATTTCGTTTAGGCCTTACAATTTTTGCGGCGTCAAAAATAAAAAACTGGGAAAAACTTGAAAATATATTAGTAGCAGATTGGTTAACAAAATGGTCAGGCAAAAGAGTTTTTGAAAAGATATGGCTTCCGTTATTGAAGGCCAAACTCGGTGATAATTATAAAAATACTTCAGCTGCTTTTATCTGGACAACCATACAACGTATGTATGCTGCAAGAAAAAGTGGATTAAAAAAAGAAATGTTTGGTTATGTAACCGGTGGCTATGATAAAATAAATAACGAGTTTGCAAATTTCTTAGTAAAACAAGGAGTAAATATTCAGTACAATTCAAAAGTAACTTCAGTACAAAAAATTGCTGACGGAAAGATGGAAGTTACGGGTAACGGTGCCAGCCAAACCTATGATTATGTTATTTCAACATTATCATCGAAAGCATCTGTAGCGATAGCCAATCAACTAACGTATGCTGAAAAACAAAAACACGAGAGCGTAAAATATCTTGGCGTTATCTGTGCATCTATTTTACTTAAAAAACCTATCTCAAAATTTTACGTTACAAATATTACCGATGCATGGCCACCGTTTACGGGTGTTATTGAAATGACTGCATTGATTAACAAAAAAGAGGTGAACAACAAGAACCTGGTCTATTTACCAAAATATGTAAACTCTGATGATACTTTATTTGATAAAGATGATGCAGCGATTCGGAAATTATTTTTAGAGGCGATATTTAAGATGTATCCTGGAATTTCAGAAAATGATTTATTATTTTGGGGCGTTAGTAAAGCAAGAGTTGTTTTCGCGTTACCAACTATAAACTATTCAAAAAATATTCCGGGGATTACAACTTCTATTGGCAACTATTATATAGTGAATTCAGCTCAAATCATTAACGGTACCTTAAACGTAAATGAAACGATACAGGTGGCAGAAACCAAACTGAAAGAAATATTGACCAATCATGGCTAACAAAAAACCGGTTGCAAGCATTTCGCTTGATCTCGATAATCAATGGTCGTACATGAAAATTCATGGCGATGAAGGTTGGGATAAATACCCGTCTTATTTCAGCATTTTTGTTCCACATGTTCTTAATGTGTTGGATGAACTTGACTTAAAAATTACCTTTTTCATTGTGGGCAAGGACACAGAAACCGAAGAAAACCGGAAGTATTTAAGAATGATTACAGAAAGAGGCCACGAGGTTGGAAATCATTCTTACAATCATGAATCATGGTTGCAAACTTATAGTTACGAAAAGATTGAAAAAGAAATCAGGGAAGCCGAAGAAGCAATTGAAAAGGTAACTGGTCAGCGTCCGACAGGTTTCAGGGGGCCTGGATTCAGTTGGAGTAAGGACTTACTGAAGGTTTTGGAAAGCCGGGGTTATAAATATGATGCGTCAACTTTGCCAACTTATTTAGGCCCGCTGGCGAGGATGTATTATTTTAAAAAGTCTAACTTATCCAAAGAAGAAAAAAAAGCCAGGAAAGAACTTTTCGGTAAATTCAGTGAGGGCTTCCGAAGCCTGAAACCTTATAATTGGGATTTAGGTGAGGGAAAGACAATAACGGAAATACCTGTAACTACAATGCCCATTTTCAAACTGCCGTTTCATTTAAGTTATTTAATTTATCTAGGAAATATATCTATGCCCTTAATGAAGTTATACCTTAACTCGGCAATAGGAATGTGTAAAATGACCAACACACCCGTTAGCTTTCTTTTGCATCCGTTGGATCTTATTGGCGGAGATCAAGTTGCCGAACTTGCTTTTTTCCCCGGAATGAATGTGAGCAGTGGAAAGAAGGTAGAAGTATTTAAAAATGTTATCCGATCCCTTTCCGCAGATTATGATATGGTTAGTATGATGAAACATTTGGATTATATGGAAACAAATAAGAAGATGAATTATAAAAAAATCTAAGGTCAGGAATTTTTATTTTCAATCAAAAAATTAAAAAAAGTTAAGAACAAATTATATAATGGAAATGAATAACCTGCCTTATGCTGAAGCTATTCCATTAGTTGTTGACCTTCATGGAACTCTTATACTTTCTGATCTTTTGCATGAATGAATTAAATTGCTTTTTAAAAAAGACCTTTTTATATTTTATTATGTTTCCTATGGCTTCTAAAAGGTAAAGTTTATTTTAAAAATAAAATTTTTGAAATTGTTCAATTGCGCTATGAGTACTTCCACTAAATGAAGAATTATTGAGCTTTCTGCAAACCGAATCTTCTAATGGAAGAAAACTAATTCTGGCAACTGCATCACTTAAATCGAATGCAGACGAAATATCTAAATCCTTTCCGTTTTTTGATAAAATATATGGAATGGAAATGATTAATTCAAAAGGAGTTAACAAGTTAAAAGTTTTAATTAACGAATTTGGTGAATTTAAATTTGACTATATGGGGAATTCCAATTCTGATCTTAAAATATTTGCTTCGTCCCGATATTCATACTTAGTTAATCCAACAAAATCATTAGGACGTAAGGCGAGAAAAATATCCAACCTTAAATAAACAACTCTGGTTTAATATGTATTTAAACATACTAATAATCGGCATATTTTATTATTTGAGCTCGGTTTCTATTTTTACGTGTATTTGCTTCCTTTTAATCATTACTCTTTTAAAGTCAATAAAACAATTTTTCCCAAATAATCTTAATATGCGACCAAATAGTGGGGATATAAAAGTTCTGGCAACAGGTCTAAGGCATTACAACTTGTAAACATGTCGAAATATTGAATTATCTTGAATTTAATAATAGATCATTCACCAGAGAATTTAAGAATTCTCAAAAAATTAATATATATATAAAGTTTGATGGACTGATAATACCGGTACTTTTATTATTCTTCATCTTAACCTAACTTATTTTAACAAAATTATTTTAACCAAACTTAACTATTAAACCTGGTATATGACTTAGAAAAGACAGATTCATCCTTATTTCAAAACGCAACCAGTTAAAGAAATTTATCATTAACTTCTTAATGAACATTATTTCCATGTATAACTTTCCTGACCTGAGACTCTGAAAGTATTCAGACGAATGCACTAAGCATGAAATTGACCATCCCTGATAAAAATCTATTAAACAGAACCGGCGAAGTTGATTATTTTGACTGGAATTATAAATTTCCAATCAAGTATATTCTAAAGTATCGATTTAAGAGAATTATACAATTGCTGGGTAACGAAAAATATGGTTGGCTATTAGAAGCAGGAACAGGTAGTGGAATATTTCTACCAGAATTATCAAAGCATTGCGAGCATTTATATGCTTGTGACATTCATCGTGATTTTGATCATATTACTTCTCTGTGTGAAAAGTATGGAATAAAAGATTATAATTTGAGTACTCAAAGCATCGACCAAACCAACTTTCCTGATGAATCATTTGATGCAATTGTTGCTGTAAGTATGTTAGAATTTGTACCTGATATTCAAAAAGCTGTTACTGAAATTAAAAGAATTCTCAAAAAAGATGGGGTTTTTATAACAATCTGTCCGATGGAAAGTAAAATATTGGACTTTTTTCTTTCGTTTTATACAAGAAAATCACCTAAAGAAGAATTCGGTAATGCAAGGCAGGCAGTTTCTAAAATTTTAGAACAAAATTTTACAATTATTGAAAAAGGGAATATGATTCCAATACTTGGATCTTTTTTCCCGGTCTATACGCATTATAAATTCAAAAAATAATGATTTTATAAGCAGACCAATAAGTTGGGATTAAAACTAATATAGTCATCTAATATCAATAGAATGAATTGCCCCGTTTGTAATAATAGTAAAAACGAAATCAGATTCTTGAAAAACGGATATAGAATTCTTCATTGTTTAGAATGTGATCATTTATTTACCGATTTCGTTCCGACACCAAACGAAGTAGAACAAATTTATTCAGATGATTACTTTTTTAAAGGAGGGGCGGGATATGATGATTATACTTTGGAAAAAGATATGCTAATTAAAAGAGGTGAGTACTATGCCGGAAAAATAAATAAATTTATGAGAGCAGGTGAAGTACTTGACATAGGTGCCGCCGCCGGCTTTCTTTTAAAGGGCTTTGAAAATAAAGGGTGGAAGGGAACAGGTATAGAACCAAATAATTCCATGGTTGAATATGGCAAAAATGTTGTTGGTGTGAATATTAGAAAAGGCACTGTTGAAACCATTGAATTAGAACACAAATTTGATTTGATAATTTTGGTACAGGTGGTTGCGCATATCTATGATCTTCAAAATTCAATAGACAAGATATACAACCTTCTTAAACCTAATGGCAAGGTATTAATTGAAACCTGGGATAAAGATAGTATTACCGCACGGATATTTGGGAAAAACTGGCATGAATACAGTCCACCGAGCACATTAAATTATTTCAGTAAAAAAACTTTAAACCAGCTAATCTCGCAGCATAATTTTTCAGAGGTGGCACATGGAACACCTAAAAAAAGTATACATTCTAAACATGCCAAATCTTTAATAAAGCACAAACTCCTGGAATCAAAAGGATTAAAATGGATGGCAGGAATGACCGCTTTGATCCCTGGGAACATGATAATACCTTATCCCTCTGAAGATTTATTCTGGACATTATATAAAAAAAACTAAACTAACATTATGCAGGAAAAAAATAATGACCACAATTTAAAGCCATTTGTATCAATAATTCTTCCCTGTTACAATGAAGAAGCAATTTTACAAACTAGTGTTAATAATATAATTAAATATCTCGAAAGCAAAAGTCATAAATATCGATGGGAGATACTAATTATTGATGATGGGAGTAAGGACAAGACCGGTGAGATGGCTGATGAATTTAATAGCCAATATGATAACATCAGGGTAATCCATCATCCCGTAAACCTGAATCTCGGCCGTGCCTTACAAACAGGGTTCCGTCATGCCAAAGGCGATATTTTTATTGTGCTTGATATCGACTTGAGTTATTCAATTGAATATATTGAACAGATGGCAGATAAACTTTCTGAAACCTATTCAGATATTGTAATCGCATCTCCTTATATGAAAGGAGGTCAGGTAATTGCTGTTCCATTTCTGAGAAAAATAATGAGCTTATGGGTAAATAAGTTTATGAGATTAGCAGCCCAGGATAAATATCATACCTATACCGGTATGGTGAGGGCGTATAGAAAATCATTTATTCAAACGCTTAATCTTAAAACAAAAGACTATGAAATTAATCCGGAAATTTTGTATAAGGCAATGATACTAAGAGCAAGAATTGTTGAAATACCCGCGCATCTTGATTGGACAGAACAGAATAAATATAAAGGAAAACGAACTTCAAGTATCCGTATATTAAGAGGTTTTTTTTCCGGGATAATGTCTGCATTTATTTTTCGTCCATATATATTTTTTTTAGCATTGGGAACACTGCTTATGATTTTATCAATGTATGAGCTAATATGGTTATTGTATGATACCTTATCAACTTTGTCGCAATCGCATGGGCTTGGAAGCACCTTTTCATCAAGTCTTGCCTTACAGTTTAAGAAAAATCCACAGTCGTTTATGGTTGGTGGAATCACTTTTATTGCGGCAATCCAGGTATTAAGCCTTGGTTTTTTATCACTTCAAAGCAAACGATATTTTGAGGAGTTGTTTCATTTGGGAACTTCATTTAAAAAAATTTAACGACTTTTCAATCGGGCATTTATTTAATAAAGCACTTTTATGATGAAAAAAATTAAATCGATTAAAAATCCTTTTTTAATTTTTTTGCCTTTTTTAATACTTCTAATGATTTATGCGTTATTAAATCCAACCAGTGGCAATGGGGATGAGCATAGATACCTCACTTTTGCACACAATTTGATCAATGGATTTTACTCGCCACCTCCTCCTAATATTAATTTAACCAATGGTCCCGGTTACCCAATAATTCTCGCCCCATTCGTAGCATTAAAACTACCATTAGCTTATATTACTCTTTTAAATCCCTTTCTATATTATTTTTCAATCATATTTCTCTTCAAGGCATTAAAACAGGTTGTTTCATACAAAACCACTTTAATATTTAGCTTCTTATGGGCGTGCTATTATATAGCTTACCAAAACATTGTTTTTGTAATGACAGAAACATTGACATATTTCTTAATTTCTGTGTTGATCTATTCATTGGTGAGAGCCTTCCTACCCGGAAAATCCATCGTAATAAGAAAGTATATTATACTCTCCGGGTTTATCTTTGGCTATATTGTACTAACCAAAATTGCATTTATCTATGTTTTATTAACCCTGCTTTTTGGTAGCATTATTTTTTGGATATTCAATACTAAGGAATCCAATTACAAGAAACTAACTGCAGTAACTTCCATTGCTTTACTTACTATTCTGCCATACCTGGTATATGCATATTTTTTAACTGGGCAGATGTTTTATTGGAATACCAATACCGGGGATTCACTATACTGGAACAGTACTCCTTTTTCCAATGAATACGGAGATTGGAAAGATGATCTTACACAGGGACCACCTGATCTCAGTAACTATAATATTCCGGGGGCACAAGACACCCTGATTGCACATCATCAGAAAGACTTCGATATTATAAATAGGTATTCCGGCAGAAAAAGAGATGATGTTTTTAAGCAAATTGCTATTCGCAATATAAAAACCCATCCATCAAAATTTTTATTGAATTGTTTTTATAACGCCGGGAGGTTACTCTTCCATTATCCTTTTTCGCAGGCTATACAACGGCCAAAAATATTACTTGTATTTCCTTTAAATGGTATCATCTTAACTTTAATGCTTTTTAGCTTAATTCCAACTTTCCTCAATTGGCGAAATATTAGTCTTCCGCTTAAATTTCTCCTGATTTTTGCCTTCCTGTATTTAGGTATGAGCACATTAGTATCTGCTCTCGTTCGAATGTTCACGGTTATCGTGCCTATATTAATATTTTGGTTCGGCTATATTTTTGATAAATCGGTCAAGATAAATTTGAGATTTAACGAAAAGCTTTAAATGAATTATTGGCAGTTCCGTGACAAGGCGCGCAACGCCTCGGGCAACACTACACCATTCTTCCTTTGCAATTTTTAATCCGTTTTTCTTAACCTTATTAGCGATCAACAAAATTTGGTGGGCAGAAAAACTTTTTTAATAATGTATGTAGATGTGTTTTTAATGACTCACTATCGAGATAAGGTAATTTGGCCAAAAACAGTTGGCGATTTTGTTAATTTGAGTATTGAGCTTTGCTTATCAACTTGAAGAGGAAGTGGGCGATGTTGAAGGGCAACCTGCCAGCAATAAAGTTGATGCTAAACGATAAAACGGAGTTGATGGATTTCAACTCCTTTTATTTTATCGGATAGCTTCATGGTCTAAAAAAACTTATTTAGAAGGATTATTTTTAAAATGCAGATACCATTTAATAAAATTTCTTTTGGCTTCTAAAAGTAACCCGCTATGCAGCAATAATTTTTGTTTTAGGTGTTTAAAAAAGCTTTCTAATCTATTGGTAGTGGATGGTATTTCAGAATCATTAAGATAGCTAAAAAGATGTAGCAGCGCATTGATGATAAGTGTATAAGCCTGGTGCAGTCCTTTGTGGGTATTACAGTAATCATTTCGAAAGGTATTAAATGATTCTTCCAGTAAAGTGCCTTTATGAATTTGATGCCAGTTGTGCAATTGTAATAACCATAAAGAACATTGCTCTTGTGTTTTTATACCCGTAAGCTGATTAGAAATAAGTAGCAATTCTTTACTCGACTGTCATTTTATGTTTATTGCTCAAATAAGCCCTGCACTGGCGTTTCACATGAATAACACATCTTTGAATAACTGCATTAGGATATACTTTTGCAACTGCTTTTAAAATAGATTTATGCCCATCGCAGGTTACACTGTACACTTCAATACCTAACGATTTAAGTGTTTTTAAGTCCCGATAAATTTCTCTGAATTTTTCCTGACTGGAAGTTCTGTATAACTGTACATAGCGTATATCATGGTCATAATACAAAATCAAACACAATCCGTTGGGAAGGTAGGTACCATCAATGAGTAAATGAATCAGGCCTTTTTTAATGGTAATTGGTGGCGCTTGTTTAAGATATTTTTTGAACAAACGGCTGATGCTCCTGTTGCTCTTGTGCATCTCTGAAGTCAGGGTCCGGTAAACCCTTCTGTCCATTATCCACTTTCTAAACCATACAAACCGATTTGAATCACTTACAGCCTCATTGTCCCACTGAAATAAAGGCCCACAAGTTTTGCATTTGTATCTCTGCTGATTGTTTTGCTTGCCCCAGCAATAGCATTATTGCTCCCACATCCCCAACATGATTTTTTTTGTCATAATATCAGAAATTGAAAAGGGTTTCAATTTACTTAATTGAAACCCTTCCCAGTATCGTATCTTAACACCTTTTACCAACCATTTTTGTCCACATTCTTCGAGATAAAGAAATAATCTTATACAGTTCCATTTGTCATTCAGAAAGCAAATAGCACTGTATTTGGCAAAATTTTATAAGCCCACTTTATGCCCAATTAAAAATCCACTCCCTTAATCTTAAGGAGTGGATTTTTTATTATCACGATCTAAACTACTTAAGCTTTTCCATCTTGATTACAGAATTAGAACTATTTTGGCTGAATTTCAGAAAATATATTCCAGGTTTCAATGCTGAAGTATTTATAGACAACTGGAAAGTTCCCGAACTCATGACCCCTGTTCTACTCCATACCATCTGACCTGATGCGTCTACAATAATTACACTATATGGTCCGGCTACTCCTCCCAATATATTTAGAGTAATATAGTCCGTAAACGGATTTGGATAAGCTGTAACTCCAAGAACCGGACTTGAGATAGAAGTGCTGTTTGATATGGAGCCGGATAAGACGGAGGTAACAACCCGAATGTTGACCGTAGCACTGCCTGTAGCACCTGAATTGTCTGTAACTGTTAATTGGAATTGGTAAGTGCCCTCTACCATATTTGTCACCGTTGTTGCCGCTGTGTTTGGACTCGTAATATTGGCACCAGACGGCCCGGAAATTTGTGACCATTGATATGCGACTATGGTACCATCTACGTCTGTTCCAGTTCCGGTTAAGGGTACAGAGTTTGTTGGTAATGTTATGGTGCCATCTCCCCCTGCATCTGCAACGGGCGAGATGTTACTTGAATTTATCACCCTGATATTCACGGTTGAAGTTCCAGTTGCACCTGAATTGTCTGTCACAGTAAGTTGGAATTGATAAAGACCTGCAATCATTCCTGTTACCCATGTCGCTGCGGTATTGGGACTTATAATAGACGCTGTGGCAGGACCGGATACCTGTGACCATTTATATCCGACTACGGTTCCATCGGCATCTGTTCCGGTGCCCGTTAATGGCACGGAGTTTATTGGCAAAACTATAGTACCATCTCCACCTGCATCAGCAACGGGTGAGATGTTACTTGAATTTACCACCCTTATATTCACCGTAGCGGTTCCTGTGCCACCAGAGTTGTCTGTAACAGTTAATTGGAATTGATAAAGCCCCGCAATCATTCCTGTAACCAATGTTGCTGCCGTATTGGGACTCATAATAGACGCGGTCGCAGGACCAGATACCTGTGACCATTTATACCCGACTACGGTTCCATCCGCATCTGTTCCGCTGCCGGTTAAAGGCACAGAGTTGGTTGGTAATGTTATAGTGCCGTCTCCACCCGCATCTGCAACGGGTGAGATATTATTACTTGAATTTGTCACAGTTATATTCACAGTAGAAGTTCCCAAAGCTCCATCGTTATCAGTAACTTGAAACTTGAATTGATAAACCCCAGCAATTAGTCCCGTTACCATTGTAGCTGCGGTATTCGGACTTACAATAGATGCGGTGGATGGGCCAGACACTTGAGACCATTGAAACCCAACTACGGTTCCATCTGAATCAGTGCCTGTTCCAGTTAAAGGTACAGAGTTCGTTGGTAATGTTATGCTGCCATCTCCACCCGCATCTGCAACCGGAGCAATATTTCCCGAAAATGAAGTGGAACTTATTACAGAGATCTGCACTGTATCTTCACCGGTAGCACCGTTGTTATCAGTAACCTGTAATTGAAACTTGTAAGTCCCCTGAATCATGCTACTCACTGATGTGGTTGCTGAATTAGGACTAGTTATAATTGCAAATGAAGGGCCTGAAACCTGCGTCCATTTATATGAAGAAATCGTTCCATCAGCATCTGTTCCGCTTCCCGAAAGAGTTACCGTATTTGTAGGTAACGTAATTGATCCATCACTACCGGCGTTCGCAACAGGAGCTTGATTACCCGACGCAGGTCCATTTTTTATAAGAACTGCAGACGTATAAGGAGCTAGAGTAATTGTTCCGTTATATGAATTATTTTTTACATCAATATAGCTATAAGGTAAAGAAATTGTTTTATTCGAATTTGTTGCATTATACTCAAATCTCAAATCATTTAAATCAGTTATTGTTTTTGGCGATTTATGGGAATGCGCATCATAACCTGAATAATCATGAAACGTGGTAAGACTATAATTATTATCTGACGTGCCGATTAACGTTCCTACTAAAGTCAAACTATCATCTATTGGTCTCGCGTAATAATTATTGTCTATACTTGTCGCCGAACCAAAACTTGATATATCATTATAAATTGTAGCAAAATGAAGAGTCAATTGATTTTGGGGCGACCAGGCTTTGCCTATTGATCGGGCAAAAAATATATTATTAGTAATAGTGATATTTGAACTTCTAACTCCATTTCCATCACTTGAAACTGCAATAGCGGCATCTGTATTATATACCGTATTATTGGTAATAATCACTCCAGCAGCATCATGTAATGTTATTCCTTCATGACCCATATTAGCAACCGAATTATTTTGTATTGTTACCCCAGTGGTATTATTATCGCAAAAAATGCCATGCGCCCTTAAACTACCTGGAGCATTAGTTCCTTGATCAGTACCAATCCCATTTAATACAATGTTAGACGATATCATTTTTCCTGACGATTGATTAGCAGTGTATATACCTCCTCCATCATCTTTCACTAAACAAAAATAATTTACCAGATTATTGCTCACGTTTACATTATTTCCGTCAAATCCAATACCTATATAGCCTGAACTATCCACTTCATTGTATTGTATCAAACTCCCTGCCCCAGTTGTATTCATTCCCTGTGCTTTACCATCGCCACTGCCACTCATACCTATAAGGATACCCGAGTTCTTAATAACATTATTGCTTATTACTGCCCCTATAGTTTCAGAAGGCAAATCAATCGCATTATTATTTGAATGATTTATGATTGAATTTTGTAGCTTAAAATTGGCAGAGGAACCACCACAATCATTACCATAAATTCCATTATAATTAAAATCAAAACTACAATTTTCAATAGTTAGACCGGGCGAACTGCAAAAATAGATTCCATCGTTAGCACCCGTAAAAGACAGATTGGAAAAAGTTATGTAACCTCCGCTTTGAATATTTACCAATTTATCTATGCTTGAAACCAAAACATTCGTCGGAGCGTTGGTACTATACACTCTTATTTTTTTTGACGAAGGATTATAATACCACTCGTTTTGAGAGTCAAGCGTTCTGGCATCGTTTTGAATAAAAAAGCCCCATCCAGCCTGGCCTGGATACCCACCCGGTGAATAATTTAATGTGCTTCCTGAAGCAGAAGTGATAGTTCCCCTATCAACAACCCACCTAATTTTCTTTATGACTATTTCCGCACCTGTCCAGTCGGTAGTGGACGAACTTATAGATGAACTAGTAATAGAAGAATTTCCGGAAAAACTTTCATATGTTAAATAACCCGTATTTGGCCACCTGCCCATAGGCGTATTAACTCCATTTATAACAACCATATTACAGGAAGGTAAATTGCTTACCGGGTTTGAACTTTCCCAAATATTATTTCCTAAGTTAATCCACGATGTAACATTTGTAAAACCTGTAATTATAGGATTAGCTCCGGAACCATATGCGCTAAAGGTAACAGGTGATCCCGACGAACCGCCGCTTCTAATATTTATACTGCCATAAAATACATCCCCACGATTAAATAAAATATTATCCCCAGGACTTAATGAACCCAGTACTGAATTAAGTTTATTTAGCGTCTGCCATGGTGAAGAAGCAGAAGTTCCACTATTTGCATCGTTGCCACTTGCGGCCATATAGTAATCTGTTGCTTTGGTCGAAATGCAAACAGTTAAAAGTACCACAACGAAAAAAACTTTAGTGGCCTTTGCCTTTAATTTCTCAAATTTCAAATTGTTTTTCATAAATATTTATTGATGGTAGATTAATGAATGGTTTTTTCACAACATATTAGACAATAGAGATAAGAAAACTGAATTCAACCCATGGGTAAAATATTGCCACTGGTTATTATTGACGTAATAATAATGCATGCGTCCCGCATTCTTAAAAATCTAATGAATGCTATAGGCATGAATAATTAATGCCGAAAAATAATGTCCTTAAATTTTGGGATTATTACAATTCTCAGTTGTGTATAAATTTTCATACAATTTCCCCTAAAGTCCCTGTTTTGTTAAAATTTACTCGTGTATAAGCAAAAAATAATCCAAATTTAACACGTAAAAGGAATAGCTTAGGTGCGCTAAAATTTATACACATTAGAATAATCCCTAAAGGTATTTAACCCAATAACTGATATTTAACTCATCTTAAAAATCAATTAGTTAAAATGAGTGCTTCGATAAAAATTTTCGCAATTGTTAATATGTTAAATATATGTTAACTAAAAAAAAAATTTTGGCACAATTTTTAGTTGGGGATTTTTTTGAAGTGAAATACAATTTATCAGAGTCTAAAACCCAAAAAATATCGAAAGCTGACGGACTTAAAAGGACATGGTTCTCCAAGAATACATTTTAGTTGTTTGTGTTTAGCTCTATTGAAGATGTTGATGAAACCAAAGCAACTTCCGTACACGATTATGCGATAAATTGCGATAGGTAAATAGTGGTCCTTTAAATATATCGCTCATTTTTCATTATAACCTTATCACTTTAATACTTTGCTTCTCTTTGTCACTGTAATATATTGTTATTGCATATGTTCCTTTGATGAGATTGCTCATATTCAGTTTCTCTTTAAGTTCGGTTTGTCCACCAGTTATTTCTTTTTTATATACAATCTTTCCATTCATATCGGTAACAATAAGCAAAAGCTTAGAATACACTTGTGATGTCTTGATTTCCAAAGTTGTTTCGTCAATCACTGGGTTTGGACATGCCATTAGGGTATTAGTTTGAACATTGAGATTAAGCCTTGGTTCTGCTACCACTATTGCCACCGTATCTTTACCAACTGCTCCCAGGTTATCGATTACAGTGAGTTCAAATTCATAGGTGCCTCCAACAAGCCCATTTGCTGAGGTCTTTGCACTATTTGTGGACGCGATCACGCTGGCTGAAGGACCGGATATTTGTTTCCATGAATATCCAACAATTGTTCCATCTGCATCAGTGCCACTTCCGGTGAGGGACACACTATTAGTTGGTAAGGTTATAGTTTGGTCCTTACCTGCATTTGCAACAGGCGCTATGTTGGTGGCTGAGTTTACAGTTATTTGCATTGTGTCCCTACTTGTTGCTCCTTTATTATCCGTAACTATTATTTCAAATTTATATACACCTTTTAAAAGGCCCCAAACATCAGTAACAGGTGAAGATGCATTTATAATGTTATACGTTGAAGGGCCGGATATCTTTGTCCATACATAACTTACAACGGTCCCATCTGCATCACTGCCGCTTCCGGCTAATGATGCTGTATTAACAGGTAAGGTAATGGTTATATCTGGGCCCGCATGGGCTATAGGGGGAATATTAACAGCAGCATTAACTGTAATCTGCACAGTATCTCTTCCTCTTGCACCATTGTTGTCAGTAACTCTTAATTCAAATTGATATACTCCCTGCACCAAACCATTTATATCTGTAACAGCAGATGTTGGATTTACAATATTATAGCTTGTTGGCCCGGATATTTTTGACCATTGATAGCTTGCTACTATCCCGTCTGCATCACTTCCACTTCCTGAAACCGTTAAGGAATTTGTTGGCAATGTTATCGATTTATCTGCACCTGCATTTGCAACGGGAGCCTTGTTAGCGGCGGCATTTACTATTACCTGCATTATATCAGTTGAGGTTGCTCCTTTATTGTCGGTAATTTTTAATTGAAACTGGTATACTCCCTGAACAAGGCCGTTAATACCCGTAACAGATGAAGTAGGATTTACAACATTATAATTTGCAGGACCCGATACCTTTGTCCATAAATAGCCAACAACTGTCCCATCTGCGTCACTACCACTTCCCGAAATCGTTAAGGTATTTGCAGGCAATGTTATAATTTGATCCGGGCCCGCATTTGCAACTGGTGGTACATTTGGTGCAGCATTTACTGTTACCTGCATGATATCAGTTGCTGATGCTCCTTTATTATCTGTAACTTTTAATTGAAATTGGTATACACCCTCTACAAGGCTATTAATATCAATAGTAGCTGTTGTTGCATCTAAAATATTATAATTGGCGGGGCCAGATATTTTTGTCCATTGATAACTCACAATTGTTCCATCTGCATCATTACCGCTTCCTGAAATCGTTACTAAATTAGTTGGTAAAGTAATAATTTTATCTGTGCCTGCATTTGCAACAGGCGGTATATTTGGCGCTGCATTTACAGTTACCTGAACTTCATCGATTGCTATTGCTCCATCATTATCTGTTACCGTCAATTCAAATTGATATACTCCTTCTACGAGGCTGTTAATAGCTGTAATGGCTGATGTCGAATCCTTAATACTATAACTGGAAGGCCCGGATATTTTTGTCCATTTGTAACTCACCACAGTTCCATCTGCGTCACTACCACTTCCCGAAAGTGTCGATGAATTGGTTGGCAATGTTATAATCTGATCTGATCCGGCATTTGCAACTGGCGGTTGGTTTGGAGCAGCATTTACTGTCAACTGCATTATATCAGTTGCTGTTGCTCCGTTATTATCAGTAACTTTTAATTCAAACTGATATATTCCTTGTACAAGATTATTAACATCTACAGTAGCTGGTGTTGCATTTAAAATATTATAACTGGCGGGGCCGGATATTTTTGTCCATTGATAACTTACAATTGTTCCATCTGCATCACTGCCGCTTCCCGATAGTGTTAATGAATTGGTTGGTAATGTTATAATCTGATCTGATCCGGCATTTGCAAGTGGTGGTTGGTTTGGCGCTGCATTTACTATAACCTGCATTATGTCAGTTGCTGTTGCTCCATTATTATCGGTAACTTTTAATTCAAACTGATATATTCCTTGTACAAGGTTATTGACATCTGAATTAGCTAATGTTCCATTTAAAATATTATAACTGGCGGGGCCGGATATTTTTGTCCATTGATAACTTACACCTGTTCCGTCAGCATCACTGCCGCTTCCTGATAGTGTCAAGGAATTGGTTGGCAATGTTATAATTTGATCCGGGCCTGCATTTGCGACCGGAAGCTGGTTTGGCATTGCATTTACAGTCACCTGTATTACATCTGTTCCTATAGCGCCGCTGTTATCTGTAACCGTTAACTCAAATTGGTATATCCCCTCAACCAAACCTGTAACATCTGTAGCAGGTAAATTTGCGTTTACAATATTATAGCCTGAAGGGCCTGATATTAATGTCCATTTATAACTTACAACTGATCCATCAACATCGCTACCACTTCCAGAAAATTTTACTGTATTCGTTGGCAAAGTTATAATTTGATCCAGGCCTGCATTTGCAACCGGAGGAGTGTTTGGCGCTGCATTTACTGTTACCTCTATTACGTCTGTTCCTATAGCGCCGCTATTATCTGTAACTGTTAACTCAAATTGGTATACTCCCTCAACCAAACCTGTAACATCTGTAGCGGGTAAATTTGCATTTATAATACTATAGCCTGAAGGGCCTGATATTAATGTCCATTTATAACTTACAACTGATCCGTCGGCATCGGTACCACTTCCAGAAAGTGTTACTGAATTTGTTGGCAATGTTATACTTTCATCTGAACCTGCATTTGCAACGGGAGGTTGGTTAGGGGCGGAATTTACAGTTACTTGTACAATATCTGTTCCAATGGCTCCTTTATTATCAGTAACCTTTAATTGAAACTGATAGACTCCCTCAACCAACCCCGTAATATCTGTCGCAGGTAAATTTGCGTTTACAATATTATAACCTGAAGGGCCTGACATTAATGTCCAGTTATAACTTACAACTGATCCATCGGCATCGGTACCACTTCCAGAAAGTGTTATTGTATTACCTGGTAATGTTATTGATTGATCTGATCCTGCATTTGCAACAGGGACTATATTCCCTGAACCGTTAACTGTTATCTTAACTATATCGGTTCCTGTCGCCCCATCGTTATCGGTGACTTTTAATTGAAACTTGTATATCCCTTTTACAAGGCCAGTAATATCTGTGGCAGCAGAAGTTGCATTTACAATATTGTAACTTGACGGGCCGGATATCTCTGTCCATTCATAACTCACAACTGTGCCATCTGAATCAGTGCCGCTCCCTGAAAGAGTTACAGAGTTTACCGGTAGTTTTATGGTTTGATCTGCTCCTGCATTGGCGACCGGAGATATATTTGGTGGAGCATTAACAATTACCCGAACTATGTCGGTTCCTGTTGCGCCGGAATTATCAGTAACTTCCAGTTGAAATTGATATACTCCCTGAACCAAACCTGTAACGCTGGTGGATGATGATGTTGCATTTAAAATATTATAAGATGAAGGACCTGATATCTGTGTCCAGGTATATCCCACGATTGTTCCATCGGTATCCGTTCCGCTTCCCGAAAGAGTTACTGAATCTGTTGGCAATGTTATTGTTTGATCTGAACCTGCGTTGGCAACAGGAGAAACATTCCCAGAAATATTAACTGTAACTTGTATTGTATCGGTTCCTGTTGCCCCGTTATTATCGGTGACTTTTAGTCGAAACTGGTATAGCCCCTGCACAAGACCGGTAACATCAGTAGAGGCCGATGTTGCATTTATAATTGTATATCCTGATGGACCTGATATTTTTGTCCAGTTATATCCAACAATTGATCCATCTGCATCGGACCCATTTCCAAAAAGGGTTACGGAATTTGTTGGCAGTGTTATTGTTTGGTCTGATCCTGCATTTGCTACAGGAGGTATGTTCGTAGCTGCGTTTACTGTTACCTGTATTGTATCAGCCGATGTTGCTCCATTATCGTCGGTTACCTGCAATTCGAAAAGATACACACCCTGAATCAAACCTGTAACATTTGTAGATGGTAATGCAGGATTAACTATGGTATAAGCTGAAGGACCTGATATTTTTGACCATGCATAACTTACTACTACTCCATCTGCATCACTACCAATTCCGGAAAAGGTCACTGAATCGGCAGGCAATGTTATTGTTTGATCCAGCCCCGCATTTGCTACAGGAGGTATATTAGTGACAGCATTTACTGTTACCTGTACTATATCGGTTCCTATGGCTCCATTGTTGTCGGTAACCTGTAATTGAAACTGATAAACTCCTTCAACAAGTCCGGTTACGTCTGTAAAGGATGAATTTGGATTTACAATATTATAACCTGAAGGGCCGGATATTTCTGTCCATGTGTAACTTACAACAGTTCCATCTGAGTCGCTTCCGCTTCCCGAAAGTGTCACAGTATTCGTTGGTAAAGTTATTGTTTGATCAATTCCTGCATTGGCTACAGGAGGTATGTTGGCAGCGGCATTCACTGTAATTGAGACAATATCTGTTGCTGTCGCTCCACTATTATCAATAACTGTTAACTGAAACTGGTATACGCCCTGAACCAAACCTGTAACATCTGTAGATGGTGAATTTGCATTCACTATATTATAAGATGAAGGGCCGGATATCATCGTCCATGCATAACTTACAACGGTTCCATCTGAGTCGCTTCCGCTTCCCGAAAGTGTTACTGTATTCGTTGGTAAAGTTATTGTTTGATCAATTCCTGCACTGGCTACAGGGGGCTGATTAGGCACAGGATTTACTGTTATTGAGACAATATCTGTTGCTGTTGCTCCAATGTTATCAGTAACTGTTAACTGAAACTGGTATATACCCTGAGCCAAACCTGTAACATCTGTAGATGGTGAATTTGCATTCACTATATTATAAGATGAAGGGCCGGATATTTCTGTCCATGTATAACTTACAACGGTTCCATCTGAGTCGCTTCCACTTCCCGAAAGTGTTACTGTATTCGTCGGTAAAGTTATTGTTTGATCAGTTCCTGCATTGGCAACAGGAGGCTGATTAGGCGCAGGATTTACTGTTAGCTGCATTATATCAGTTCCTATTGCACCATTGTTATCGGTAACTGTCAATCGAAACTGGTAAGTTCCCTGAACTAAACCCGTAACTTCTGTACCTGGTGAATTTGCGTTTACAATATTATACCCTGAAGGACCGGATATTGCCGTCCATACATAACTTACAACTGTTCCGTCAGCATCACTGCCACTTCCCGAAAGTGTTATTGTATCTACAGGTAATGTTATTATTTGATCCATTCCTGCATTGGCTACAGGAGAAATGTTACCGGCAGCATTTGCTGTCAGCTGCATTATATCAGTTCCTATTGCACCATTGTTATCGGTAACTGTCAATTGAAACTGGTAAGTTCCCTGAACTAAACCCGTAACTTCTGTACCTGGTGAATTTGCATTTACAATATTATAAGATGAAGGGCCGGATATTTCAGTCCATTGGTATGATGATATAGTTCCATCTGCATCACTGCCACTTCCGGAAAGTGTGATTGTATCTACAGGTAATGTTATTATTTGATCCATTCCTGCATTGGCTACAGGAGAAATGTTTGGAGCAGCGTTCACGGTTACCAGCGTAATATCTGTTGCAGTTGCACCATTATTATCAGTCACTTCTAATTGAAACTTATAAACTCCCTGCAACAATCCTGTAACATCCGTAACCGGTGAATTTAGGTTTACAATATTATAGCCTGAAGGGCCGGATATTACTGTCCATACATAACTTACAACTGTTCCGTCTGCATCACTGCCACTTCCTGAAAGTGTTATTGTATTTGTTGGTAATGTTATTGTTTGATCCGGGCCTGCATTAGCAACCGGTGGTTGATTTGGAGCAGCGTTTACGGTTACCTGTATTATATCAGTTCCTATTGCACCATTGTTATCAGTAACTGCTAATTGAAATTGGTAGGTTCCCTGAACCAAACCCGTAACATCTGTACCTGGTGAATTTGCGTTTACAATATTGTAAGATGAAGGGCCGGATATCACCGTCCACGCATAATTTACAACAGTTCCGTCTGCATCACTTCCGCTTCCCGAAAGTGTTAGTGTATTCGCTGGTAAAGTTATTGTTTGATCCGTCCCCGCATTAGCTACAGGAGATATATTTGGAGCAGAGTTTACGGTTACCTGCATTATATCAGTCCCTATTGCACCATTGTTATCAGTAACAGTCAACTGAAACTGGTAAGTTCCCTGAACCAAACCCGTAACATCGGTTCCGGGCGCATTTGCGTTTACAATATTATACCCTGAAGAACCGGATACTTCCGTCCATATGTAACTTACAACTGTTCCATCTGTATCACTGCCGCTTCCGGACAGTGTTATCGTGTTTGTTGGTAACGTTACTGTTTGGTCAGAACCTGCATTAGCAATGGGTGAAATATTTAATGCAGCATTTACTGTTACCAAAACCACATCTGTTGCAGTTGCGCCATTATTATCGGTAACTGTTAATTGAAACTGGTAAGTTCCCTGAACCAGACCCGTAACATCGGTGCCGGATGAATTTGCATTTACAATATTATAACCTGAAGGACCGGATATTAACGTCCATTGGTATGATGATATAGTTCCATCAGGATCACTGCCACTTCCAGTGAGAGTTACGGCATTAAGAGGTAATGTTATTGTTTGATCTGACCCTGCATTGGTCACCGGGGGTTGGTTAGGCGCAGGATTTACTGTTACCTGCATAGTATCAATTCCTGTTGCGCCATTGTTATCGGTGACCGTTAACTGGAAGTGGTATATGCCCTGAACAAGACCGGTAATGGATGTACCTGGTGATGTGAAATTTAAAATGCTATAGCTAGATGGGCCTGATATCTTTGTCCATTGGTATGAAGAAATCGTTCCGTCAGAATCTGTACCGCTTCCGGAAAGTGTCAAAGAATTGGTTGGTAAGGTTATCGTTTGGTCCTGGCCTGCATTAGCTAATGGCGGTTGATTAATTGTTGCTCCATTTTTTATAAGAACAGCCGAAGAATAGGGAGGTAAAGTTATCGTTCCGGGATAGGAAATGTTTTTCACATCGATATAAGTGGCATTGAGCGTTGAAGTATTATTAACTAGCCTAGAATTATAGGAAAACAAAAGATCATTTAAATCAGTTATAGTTTTTGGTGACTTGTGAGAATGAACGTCAAATCCTGAATAAGTTTGCCACATCGTTAAATTGGCATCATTATCTGCAGCACCATATAACGTATACCTTATAGTCAGATTATCGTCTATTGGCCTTGCATAATAATTACTATCAATATCTCCAAAATTACGTATATCGTTACCGGATGTATGTATTGTTGCGAAGCATACTGTTCTTTGATCTTGCGGTGTGAAATCAGCGCCAGTCGTTTTGGCGATAATCGTGTTTTGATGAGAATAGATATTAGTTGTAAAAAATGAAATATTATCGTTACTTACAAATAATCCTAAGCCACAATCATAAATATTATTATACGTGACAGCGATATTATTCGCATTATGTAAATATATACCGGTATTACAATTTGCGACTGTATTGTTTCTAAGATAAAAACCACTCGAGTTATCGTCGCAATAGATTCCAACTGCTGAAAAATTTGTCGATGTTGTCCCTGTATTATTGCCAATGCCGTTTACAATAATATTGCTATCTATTATTTGATTTTTTTGTGCGTTACCAGAATAAATCCCTCCACCATCATCTTTAAGAAAACAGAAGTAATTAACATAATTATTTTTAACTCGATTGGGGCTGTTATCAGTACAGTTAAAACCAATGGCTATATAACCACTTGTATCGACTTCGTTGTTTTCAATTAAAGTATTTGAACTTGTTACGCTTATCCCCCACCCTGACTGACCGCTTCCCATCATTCCTTCAAATACGGATGTGTTTTTAATAGTATTATTTGTAACTGTAGAATTTGTAAATTCTGTCCCATACTCAATGCAGTTATTATTTGTATGATTAAAGGTATTATTATTAATAAGTAGATTGGCAGATGACCCACCCAATGCTTTGCCTTGCAACGCCTGAAAGTTGAAATTAAATGAACAATTTATAATTTTGCAATTAGCAAAATTCCCAACATAAAATGCTTCTGTATTGGCCCCTGTAAAATCAATACCATCAAAGGCTATATAACTTACGTTGATAGCTGTTACAAGTGCTTCTACACCTGCCAACTGTACTTTAACCGGAATTGAAGTTGAATACACACGTATTTTTTTTGTGGATGGATTGTAATACCATTCATTTTGCATGTCCAGTGTTCTTGAGTCATTCTGGATGAAAAAGCCCCAATTTGCTCTTCCATTATGCCCGTCACTTGCGAAGTTTAATGTCCCACCGGTGGCACTCGTTATAGTAGGTTTGGTAAAAATGTACCTTTCTTTTTTAATCACAGCCGTTGCCCCGGTCCAGTTTATAGCAGAAGAATTTAAAGAAGAACTTGTTATTGATGTTGAACTTGAAAAACTTTCATAAGTAAGCCACCCCGTATTCGGCCATCTTCCCATAGGAGTGTTCACGCCATTAATTACAACCATATTACAGGTTGATAAGGTTGAGATTGCATTTGTACTTTCCCAAATATTCCCACCTAAATTTGTCCACGCCGTGACATTAGTAAAACCCGTAATTACAGGATTTGCTCCAGTACCGTAAGCGCTGATCGTTAATGGTAAACCCGCTTTGCCACTTGCATTTACTGTAATATTTCCATAAAATACATCGCCCCTGTTAAATAGAATATTATCGCCAGGCAGTAACAGGCTAAAATAAGAATTAAGTTTGTTTAAAGATTTCCATGGAGTGGAAGTAGAAGTGCCGTTGTTGGCGTCATTTCCGGATGCCGAAATATAATAAGTGGTTGCATTCGCTGCAAAACAAAGAGTTGTGAATACAACTAATAACAATTTCGATTTCATAGATTATCGGATTAGCACTAGGATTATCCAGCAAGTATGCTAATTTTATAGTACTTAAAATTCACAATCAGCGATAAATTTTTGGATCGTAGATCCTATATCACTGAACGACATACCAACAAATAATTTCTCTATAATCTGAGAAGTTGATATGATAAAAAATCTCCCTTTTATTTCTTAAGGGATATGAATCCATTGAATGTTAGGGAAGAAATGGACGTATTGATATTTGCTTTAGAGCTAGAGAAATTCCGATTCGGCGTAATTGAAAATCATGGTGATTCTTTTAGGTTTTTACAATATGGATTTAGCATTAGATTTTGTGTATTAAATTCAAGATCAAAAAGTATAAAAATTGATATTCATACACTGACTAAAAACGCCAGCTTTTTTGGATTATTGCGGCCTAAATAGACTTAAAGTAATACTACTTTAAGCAACAACAGTAATATCACGTATTATGAAAGTATTGGTACGCATGCTTCTAAAAATTTCCCATTACTTAGACAAAATTTGGAGGGATATAATGATAAATTATCCTAAGGCAAAAATCGCATTTTGTTATGCGTATAATTGTTAATGCTAAATGGAATAAGTTCAAATTATTTGTGCGTGTAATACTTTTAGGGCTAATTTGTCGTTTATATATCATAAACCAGACTTATTAGTCACTGAAAAACTAGTCTAATTGATTATTAAATGTGGCGTACCTTTGAAAGGAAATAGAGTACAAATCGATCCCTTGAATAATCTATGGCAACATTTTTGATTATGCAAACTCATATATCAAAATATTAAAAATTAACTCTGAAACATTTATTTCTCAAAATTTACAAAAAATGAAAAAAATAATTTATTTGCCAATAGCAATTGCTTTCATGTTTTATTCCTGTAGCAAATCTCCTGCGTCTAAACCTGTAAAATTTACTGCAACGAGTTACGAAACTTTAGGTACCTACACTTCATCAGGAATGCCGGATTATTTAGCCACTCCAGATACTATTTCTCCTGACTTGCTCGCATATATAGACACGCTTTTGCCAAATGGAGTAGATTTAAGGCCAAGACACCCGGAATTTTTAATTAATACTGCTATCGCCGATATTGCAATCACCCAACCATCTGACGTATATATAACCTATGTTAAAGAAGACGGAGGCTTTAAAAACTCGATTGCTTTTTACACGTACCCTACCAGTTTACCCCCTGCAAGTGCTAACGATATTCACCTCATAACATACGTTTTCCCTAACGCCGGAAATCTTACCCCTTTAACCCCGGGCGATAAGGTTAAGATTGGCAATTTTCAGCCAGGAACTTCCATTGGTTTTGTATTGATGCAAAACGCGTGGAATTCAACCTCTCATGATTTGAACAATAACGCGGTACATTTTTGTACCAATGATGCCTTAAATCCCGAAGTTGATCCCAACTTAAAAAAGCATGCAGTTTTGGTGAATTATGCCCCTTCAAAAAAGGTAATAGTAGGATTCGAGGATTCCGACAGAACAACTTCTCAGTGCGATAATGATTTTAACGACGTATTATTTTATTGTACCGTTACTCCTTAAGAAAGGGTATTATAAGTAATTAGGGTGAGAGATCGTCTTAGCCTTCAGGATAGAAATACTGTATAGGGATTCAAATAATTATGCAAATTTAATTGCCAGTTCTTCCCTTTAAGATTAGGGTTCAGATACAATATTTTTAAATTCACCATAGCTTCAACGCTTAAAATAAAAACGGGCTGCTAAAGCGCAACCCGTTTCAGATGAAATTGATCAACAAGTATTTTGTATCGGGGAGCAGACTTGAACTGCCGACCTTCGGGTTATGAATCCGATGCTCTAACCAGCTGAGCTACCCCGACATTTTGGGCGGCAAAGATAATGTATTACAGAAAAAAGCAACAGGAAAAAAGAAGCTATTCAAAATTATTTTAAGACTTACGCCCAGGGTATATTTCAAGAGCTTTCTCAAGACAATCCATGGCTTTATTAATGGACTCGGCATTTAATACATACGCAAGTCTCACTTCTTTTTTACCAAGGCCTTCTGTACCATAAAATCCTGAAGCGGGAGCCAGCATTACAGTCGCATTTTTATAGCTAAATGATTCAAGCAGCCATTGGCAAAATTTATCGGCATCATCTATGGGTAATGAAGCCATTGCGTAAAATGCGCCGCCGGGTTGGGGACAAAATACACCAGGAATGTTGTTTAGCCTTTCAACAATTAAATTTCGGCGTAATTTATATTCAGCCTTTGTTCGTTCAAAATAACCTCCAGGAAGATCGATAGCTGCTTCACCTATAATCTGCCCAAATGTGGGAGGACTTAATCTCGCCTGCGCAAATTTCAGAACCGTTTCAATTACCTTTTTATTTTTTGTTACCAAAGCACCTATTCTTGCACCGCAGGCGCTGTATCTCTTGCTGATGGTGTCCATCATCACCATATTTTCTTCCGCACCCGTTAGCTGCATGGCGCTGAAATGTTCACCTTCATAACAAAATTCCCGGTAAGCTTCATCGGAAAATAAATATAAGTTATGCTTCTGAACAATCGTTTTGAGAACTGCCATTTCATCCTTTCTGTATAAATATCCTGTCGGGTTGTTCGGATTACAAATTACAATTGCCTTTGTTTTATCAGTAATTACTTTTTCAAATTCTTCTATGGGCGGCAAAGCAAAACCTGTTTCAATTGAGGAAGTAATTGGCTTCACTACAACACCTGCGGCCACAGCAAATCCGTTATAATTCGCATAAAAAGGCTCAGGTATTATTACTTCATCACCTGCATCAAGACAGCTCATAAAACCAAACAGAATTGCTTCGCTTCCACCAGTTGTTATAATAATATCCTGGTAATCTACAGTAATATTGACCGATTGATAATATTCCACTAATTTTTTACGATAGCTTTCATTACCGGCACTATGACTGTATTCTAAGACTTTAAAATTGGAATTACGAACCGCATCAAGAATCTCCTTAGGAGTTTCGATATCTGGTTGCCCGATATTTAAATGATAAATCTTTATGCCTTTGCTTTTTGCAGTTTCCGCGTACGGAACCAATTTACGGATTGGAGACGCAGGCATTAATTTACCACGATGGCTTATGGATAACATTTTGCAAATATATGATGAGGCTTTATACAATTAATTTTTAAGAAAGCTAAAACAATAATTATTTCCCGATTACACAGATAATCAAATGAATTCATCTTTAAAACTTACCAGGGAAATTATTGGTGAAATCTTTAAAACATGAATACCCTTTTTACTATAAAGCATCTTATAAGTATAGAACACTATAAAAATTCTGTTAATGCTGTTGATATCCCAAATCTTTATCAATACTTTTGAATTCTGTTTCTCTTCAACTACTCAACCTTAAAAGACGAAGTATCATATTCTTCAATTCTGCAACAGGGATGTTGCATGATAATAACAGGAATGTGTAAACGATTTACTCAAAAAGAAAAAACTTAATCTTTTGAAATCAATATTATACCGTTTTTTAATCGGTTGCGCAGGCTCAGATGAAGACATTCTCGATAAATGCCCACGCTCTGAACACATTAAACATGCTGGCTTTGGCGCTCTCGTTTTAGTTCCCGCAACGCTGGGTTTATTTTCAATGACCTATGCTATTTCTACATTTGTAGAAAAACCCTACTTATATATTCTTGCCGGAATTGTTTGGGCCGGCATTGTTTTTATCTTCGACCGGTTTATTATTTCAACGTTTCGAAAAAAGGGTTCTGTTTTAAAAGATATTAGTTCGCTTGCATTCATATCACGTGTAGTTTTTTCAGCATTCGTAGGAATAGCAGTAGCGCATCCATTGGTATTACTTTATTTTCATGAAAGCATCGATGTGAATATGGATGAAGTGGCCCATGCAAAAGTAGATAGCATTGAAAATGTTTATCAACTTCAGAAAAAAAATCTGCAATTGCAAACAGATACCATTGACAGGAATTTAAGACCAATATCTGATACAATTCATACCCAGGAAGGAATTCTTCATGATGAAATAAAGGGAGTGGTGAGAAGTGATGACCGTACAACAGGAAAGGCTGGCGAAGGTCCAACTTTTAAATATGATACTGCATATCTGAGCAGATTATATTCTGAACTGGCCCAAACAAAACAATCCAATGAATCAAAAAAGATTGATAATGCTAATACAATGGCGAAGCTGGATTCAGCGAGGCAATCAAAAATAAACAGGCTTACTTTTAGCCGCGATTACCTGGAAAGAGAAAGTGCACTTAGTCGTCTAACTGCTTCTAACAGCATTATAAAAATCACTACATGGTTTTTGATTATCTTTTTCATTTTGGTAGATATTTTACCCGTAACATGGAAAGGCTTAACAAGCCGCGGCCCTTATGATGAATACTTAAATGAAATTGAATTAAAAATAAAAAACGACGTGCAGGAGAAAATAATAGATTCAGAAACAAAATTGGAAATACATAAACGAAATAAGGAAAAGGAATTAATGGTTTATGACTAAAATTTAAAGGGGAATACGCCATCTGGCAATTATTGTCCCAATAGCAAGAATATAACCGGTTTTTTATGCAGATCTGTTTTTTCTTTTTTCCAATCAGCAATTGTTTTTGTTTTTATCCATTCATCAGGTGACGTCATTTCCGACGCGATGCACAGGAGTGTTGAAGGTTTGCAAATCTGCAAAACACTCTCCAATAATTTATTATTCCTGTAAGGTGTTTCAATAAAAATTTCTGTGCAGTTTTTTGTGGAAGACTCTTCTTCTAATTGTTTTATTTTTTTGTTCCTCTCAACATTATCGATTGGCAAATATCCTTCAAAAGCAAAATGCTGGCCATTTAAACCACTTGCCATTAAAGCAAGTAATATAGAGCTCGGGCCGACTAACGGTTTAATTATTACATTCATTTTTTGTGCTTCATAAATCAACAACTGTCCCGGGTCTGCAACTCCCGGGCAGCCTGCTTCACTGATGATAGCAATATTTTTTTTCTCATTTATTTTTTGCCTGAAAGTATTTATTTGCTCCTGTTCCACCTTATGAATTGCGTACCATTCGAAGTTATCAATCACAATTTCTTTGCACATACTTTTTAAAAAACGTCTAGCCGTTCGTTCATTTTCTGCAAAAATTACCTGACAGTTCTTTACTGCATCTAAAACATAAGGTGGAATTGTTTCAACCGCATCCTCTGCTAAAAAAGAGGGAATCAGATAAATCATTGAATAATATTTTAAAAAAGAAATTATTTTTCACGCTGTTGCAAACTTAGTGTAGCAGCCACCACAGCATAACCCGGTGCTAACACCCAGCCAACAAAAGGCGCTACGTGCATTATATAAAAAACTATTCCATTTCCAGTAGCAAGGCCTTTATGGTTCCCAATAAAATCAATACTTGCCGCAGGTGAAAGGCCCTTCCTTTCGCTGGTATAATCCAACATGGAAAAACCAAAATAATAACATTCAACAAAAATGGCTAATACAGGAGTGGCCCAGCCAACAACAGGCACTAACGATAAAAATAATATTGAAACTAAATACACCGTTTGCCACAACATATTGCGTAATGCGATTTGAATGCCTCTCACTATATCTTTAAAAAATTTTTGGGAATTAAAAGGATAGTGGGTATTGCTCATGATTGCCTGTGTCTTTTCACTTAACCATGCAAATACCGGGGAACCGGCAATGAGAAACAGGTATTTAAACCACGAAAAATAAAGCAACATTAATATGATCTGTAAAATAAGCTGGCCAAAAATGAACATAAAACGAAGCCAGCTTCCATGCTCCTTTTGAAGCCATATTTTTAAACCGGTTTTCGAAAAAAAATAATCAATAACATGTGCAGCAGATTGCCCAAAAATATAAATGCCAAACCCAAACAAGATTGCATAAATAACTCCAGGAATTAATATCCATTTCCACAACTTATGCTTCACAATAAAATTGTGGGCCTCGTAATATGCTCTTATCGCTATAACTATTTCTTCAAGCAACTATCATGTTATTACATTATCAAATGATTTCAAACTTAGATAATATAATTTAGTTTATTCTAAAAGTTTTATTTTGATGTTTTACTCTTTAGAATAATTTTTTATGAAAAAAATACCGTTATCGTTTTATTCGCGTAAAGATGTTGTTGAAATAGCAAAAGATCTTATAGGAAAAATAATTGTTACCAATTTCGATGGTAGTATTACTTCCGGCAGAATTGTAGAAACCGAAGCTTACGTTGCACTTACCGATAAGGCATCCCATTCTTTTGGCGGCAAAAGAACCGCAAAGAATGAACACATGTATGCCAGTGCCGGCACTGCGTATGTGTATATATGTTATGGTCTTCATCAAATGATGAATATTGTAACCAATGATAAGGATATTCCGGATGCTGTATTAATAAGAGCAGTTGAGCCAATTGATGGAATTGATGTTATGTTAAAAAGAACAGGTAAACCAACGCCGGATAAAACACTCACCCGGGGGCCAGGAAATGTGGGGAAAGCGCTTGGTATTTTTAAACACCATTCGGGCAATCATTTGCTTGGCGATAAAATTTATTTAATGGACGATCATTTTAAAATAAATAAAGAACAAATTGGAACAAGTGCAAGAATTGGCGTTGAAAGTGCAGGAGCCGATTCGTTACTCCCATACAGGTTTTATCTAAAGGGAAATAAATACGTAAGCGGCAAAAACAAATAGATTTTAGTACCAAAATTGGTGATGCTCATCGCCAAATATTATTTAAACCGCTTTAACTTTTTAACGCAAAATATCTGGTATAAAGCTTAATTTTGCAACTCAATTTTTAAAATAAAAACGAATAATTATGAGCACAGTTAAAGTTGCTATTAATGGTTTTGGCAGAATAGGCCGTCTTGTTTTCAGGCAAATTTATAATATGAAAGGAATAGATGTGGTGGCTATTAATGATTTAACGAGCCCGAAAGTATTGGCACATTTATTAAAGTACGACAGTGCACAGGGACGATTTGAGGGTGAGGTAAAAAGCACAGAGAACGCAATTATTGTTAACGGTGAGGAAGTAAAAATATACGCACAAAAAGATCCTTCACAAATTCCATGGGGAGCCCACGACGTTGATGTTGTAATTGAAAGCACTGGATTTTTTACTGATAAAGACAAGGCTGAAGCCCATATTAAGGCAGGGGCAAAAAAAGTTGTCATCTCTGCACCAGCAACAGGTGATTTAAAAACAGTTGTCTTTAATGTAAACCACAGTATTCTTGATGGAACTGAAACTATTATTTCATGTGCATCGTGCACTACTAATTGCCTTGCACCAATGGCAAAAGTGATGAACGATTCTTTTGGAATTAAAATCGGGTTTATGACTACCATACACGCATACACGAATGATCAAAACACATTGGATGCTCCACATCCAAAAGGGGATTTAAGAAGAGCAAGAGCTGCCGCTGCGAATATTGTTCCTAATAGTACCGGCGCTGCAAAAGCTATTGGCCTTGTTTTGCCAGAGCTTAAAGGTAAGCTGGATGGTGGTGCGCAAAGAGTTCCTGTAATTACTGGCTCATTAACAGAGTTAACTACTGTTCTTAATAAAAAGACTTCAGTTGAAGAAGTGAATGCTGCCATGAAAGCTGCTTCTAACGAAAGCTTTGGATATAATACCGATGACATTGTTAGTTCAGACGTGATAGGCACTCATTACGGTTCTTTGTTCGATGCTACACAAACGAAGGTGATGACTGTTGGCGACGATCAATTGGTAAAAACCGTAAGCTGGTACGATAATGAAATGAGTTATGTATCTCAGTTAGTACGCACGGTAAATTATTTTGCAGGACTTATAAAGAAATAATCTAAGGAAATTTTGTTTTCGATATTTTTAATTGCCCCTCATAACAGAGGGGTTTTTTCTTACCCGCGCAGGAGGGATCTTTAAGGTGCTCACTTTTTTTTCAAACCGGAAAGATAATTTTCGAGAGCGGAAACCATGCTTGGCATTTTGGGCTGTGGTGCAACTATATCAGGATTTAATCCTGCGGCTAAAACAGCTTTACGTGTGTTATCGCCAAAAGCACCAATTAAAGTTCCATTCTGCACAAACCTGGGGCAATTTTCTACGAAGCTTTTAACACCAAGAGGTGTAAAAAAGCAAATAATATCATAGTGCTTTTGTTCAATAATATCTTTTACGTCATTTGAGATTATTTGATATAACACCGGGATAGCATACTCGCAGTTATTTGCTATAAGCCAGTTGGTAATTTCGCTATCGAATGATTGAGAACAAGGATACAAAAACTTTTCAAGCTCCTTGTGCTTGTTAATAACATCGAAAAGGCTTTTATTAGTTCCATCGGCTCCGTAAAAAACCTTTCTTTTTCTATATAAAATAAATTTTTGCAGATACAGCGCCACAGCTTCCGTAATACAAAAATATTTTGTGTTTTGAGATATAGTTAATTTCAGCTCTTCACATGTTCTGAAAAAGTGGTCAATTGCATTACGGCTCGTAAAGATTACCGCTGAATATGCAGCGATTTCAATTTTTTGTTTTCGGAACTCTTTTGCAGGAATTGGTTCTACTCTAATGAAGGGCTCAAATCGAAGATTTAAGTTGTACTTTCTTGCCATTTCAAAGTAAGGAGATTTTTCCCCTTCCGGCCTCGCCTGTGTTATAAGAATATTTTCGATTTGTTTCAAAGTTTTGAGCTCTTGTAAATCAGTTTTCATATCCATAGTAATCAAGCAGGTATAGCACAAAGTTACATTTTTTTGTCGCAATACAATTTTATACTATTCTGAAATTCAACATTTATATAAAGTAATCAACCACTAATTTATAAACGATAAGTAGAGGCAAAATTTCAACAGCCGTTACATAAATAACAAAATGCAAAGGTTCTAGTGGAAATCGGTATTCCAAAACGCCATAGGTCTTTATATACCTCGATAAAAAAAACAGGCCCATCATCAACAGAGAGAAAGTAACGATATAGTTAGTCCAGGCTGCCATTGAAAACGCAAGAAGGATTGAAAAGGGAACCAGGATAATGCCAGTAATTTTATTAACAAGAAATATTACAAAAATATAATTATCCGCTGCCTGCTGCATTCCGCTCATCCAACCCATAAACTTGAGAATACAATATTTTATAAAATAAAGGGCGCCTATGCCTGCAATACAAAAAGGCAATAACAATTTATTGTTTATTAGGCGCGGCGGGTGGTAGTGTTTAAAAAGTAACCATACATAAAATCCAACACTTATTGCAAAGAAAATATTAAGAATAAAAGAAGGAAGTTTCGCCTGCAAAAGCTGATCTGTAAGCTGGGTTTGCCTGATAGAAGTATTAAAAAATACCCGAAAGAGGTTATTAAAATAATTGTTGTAAAAAGTTTTAAATATTCCAAGAATCAAAATCACGAAACATAATGAATAAAATATAAATTCTTTACCAGTAATTTGCTTCCCTTCTGCACCAAAAAATATTGGCGGGTCTTTTACATTGATAAATTTACCTGATGCCAGCAATGAATCAACAAAAGAATGATACGATTTTATTATACGATGAGCCGTCGCTTTAATTGAATCGGCATTTAAGCGGGTTGTGTCTTTTAATAGAATAGCCGACGTATCTGGTGTTATCACCCGATGAATCACCACTTTAGGTGATTTGGTTTTTACTCCTGGCGAATCTTTTAATTTAATACCTAATGTGTCTGTTCTAACTTGTGTTAAGCTAGCGGATTGTTGCTGAGCATGCAGATAGGCGCAAAAAAAAGTAAGCAAAAAAGTAGTTATAAAGTACCGCGTCATTTTAATGTTTAATACCTCAAAAATAGTTGATATAGCCAAAATGTATTTTAGAAGCATTGCGAATATCAAATTTAATATCATTCCTTTTTCCTATCGCATAACTTAGGTTTAATAAACCAAATTTCGTCTCGAATGAAAGGCCCAGTCCTGCGCTTATAAAATTGTTGGAGTAATCGATACTATTAAATTTTGTTTGAGTAAAGCCTGTATCAGTAAAACCAAAGAAATTAGAATTAACCCCAACAAGATACCTGTATTCCGCTGTGAAAACAGCGTATTGATTTGCATAAATACTTTCTTCGTCAAAGCCGCGTAGCAATTTATAACCTCCTATTTGAAACAATTCGTTTTGGAAAGTTTGGGGACTTTGATACCATCCAATATTAGCCGCCATTTTTAATGTACTGCGTTTACCTAAGGGAGCGTAATGAGCTGCTGCTGCAACTAACCGTAACCGGTAGGATTTTAGTTTTACAGAATCGTACAATGAATTGTAATCAAATGCGGGATCCGATGGATCTTTCAGGTTTATAATATTATTGTTCTTTGAAATTTTTTTAATTCCGGCGGTGGCAGTTATTTCCAATTCGTTCCCGGTTCGTGGATTAAGCCTGTAATTTGTATTAACAAAATTGTAATTAATTCCAAAATTGCCGGAGCCTACGTCAATGTTAGGTGGCAGCCTTTTTGTAATTAAAATATTGTTGGTATCGATGCCGCCTGAAAGCAGGTAACTTCGCTCATTTTGATAAAAGATTTTTCCCGATTGATTGACCGATAAACTATATTGAATTCCTATAATACCATTCAACTGCAAATAAGACGAATCTCTCTTCAGCAAATCAAAATTAAAATCAATTCCAAATAAAGAATTAAAAATATAAGGCTGGTTAAATCCTAAATTCAAACGGGGCGATTGTGGCTGCAGTTGTTGCCAGTTCACTAAGATATTTTCGCCCTGCCCCAGCGAATTTTTTAAGTTGAGATGCACATCGCCTGTTAATTGTGTTTTACCGGTTGTTGTATTGGCAGGTAAAAAACCCACGAGTACATTTATTTCGCTGCTTCGTTTTGGTTGCAAATACAAATTAAGTACAGAGCCGCTTCCCAACATAGTTACATCCCACGGCTGCACTTCCTGCAGGTATGGTAATTGCTTTAACCTGTTGCTTACTTTCTGTAATTTTTGATTACTATAAATACTTCCATTACTTATATCAAAATAATGCTGAAGAAATAAATTTTTAATTTTCGCTTTCCCATACACCCTGATGCTGTCAATATGATACAAAGGGCCTTTTTTTACATCAAGGGTTCCTTTAATTTTGTTATTTGTTATTTCAACGTTATTTAACGACACTTCTGCGAAAGGATAGCCGTTATTTTCATAATAGTTTAAAATCTTTTCTTCTTGTTGCTGCCAACGCACAAAATCAATAGTTTTATTTTTAAATTGCTTTTCATTCCAGCCGGTAGACTCAAGTAATTTTTCATCAACACTATCGGTATTTATTTCGACCCATTTGTATTGGTCTCCCAAATATAGATTTATAGTTGCATGGGTTGAATCATAAATCACTGAATCAATTGAAGCAGCAGGGAACCCTTTGGATACAAGAGTTGCGGCTAATGTATTTAAATAAACAGTTGCAAATTCTTTTCCATCGAAAGATGTTTTAAGGCCAAGTTGCTGTAAGTTATACGAAGTATCTTTGCCGGATAGCAGGTAGTTTACAATATATTTTTTCTGGGCGAAAATATTTGAAACAAATAATAATATCAATGTTGCAATAATAAACAAAACACGGCTGAAATATTTTATTGTTGCTGCTTTCATGTTAATCATTCAAATCTAAAATGAAATATTTGAAAACAATGCCCGAATAAAGTAAAGGCAGTAAAACAAAAAAATTGGCAGGTATTTATATTCATATTCCGTTTTGCAAACAGGCATGTTATTATTGCAATTTTCATTTCTCTACTTCATTGGATTTAAAAGATGAGATGATAGCTGCTTTAATTAAAGAAATTAAACTTTCGTCTCTTTATTTACTAAACGATAAAAGTGAAACAGAAATTATAGAAACTGTATATTTTGGCGGAGGAACACCAAGCCTGCTTAATAATGATGATATAAAAAATTTATTGGATGCTGTAAGAAATAATTATACAAAAAGTAAGGATGCTGAAATTACTATTGAAGCCAATCCGGATGATATAAATAAAGAAAAATTATCAACCTGGAAAGACGCAGGTATTAACAGGTTGAGCATCGGTATTCAGTCTTTCAAACAACAGGATTTGCAATGGATGAACAGGGCACATAATACAACACAGGCATTTGAAAGTATTGTATTGGCAAAAGATGCAGGTTTCAATAATTTTTCTGTTGATCTTATTTATGGAACTCCGGGCCTGACAGATGAAGAATGGAAAATGAATGTTGAACAGGTTATAAACTCGGGCTCTCCCCATATTGCCTGTTATGCATTAACTGTTGAGCCAAAAACGGCCTTACAAAAAATGATCGCTTTAAAAAAGAAAGTTGATATTGATACAGATCAACAGGCCAACCAATTTTTGCTTCTTATGAAATGGCTGAAAGAAGCTGGCTACGAGCATTATGAAATTTCCAATTTTGCAAAACCGGGTTACCGCAGCAGGCATAACAGCAGCTATTGGCAAGGCAAAAAATACATTGGCATTGGTCCTTCGGCTCATTCTTATGATGGAAAAAGCAGAAGGTGGAATATAGCGAACAATCCTTCCTATATTAAATCAATAAAAAATAACATTATTCCTTTTGAAGAAGAAAAGCTTACTAACGTTGAGAGGTTAAACGAATATATTATGACTTCTTTACGAACTATTGAAGGACTTGATTTGAAAACAATAGAACATAATTTTTCGGCAGAAGAGAGAAAAAGAATAGAAAATGCTGTTATTGATTACATCAATAAAAAGATGATCATTTATAAAAATGAATGTCTCATCTTAAGTAATGAAGGAAAATTATTTGCCGATAGAATAGCGTCGCAATTGTTCTTTACTACTTAATTTTCATACTAAATTTTTCTCAATTTCCCGGAAACCATCCTCCGGTGAAAGATGCTCCCACAAAATTTTATAGATCGTTTCAGCTATAGGTATTTCTGCAAGAATTTTTTTATTAATTATGTGAATACACTTGCTGGCATTATATCCCTCTGCAACCATATTCATTTCAAGCTGTGCAGATTTTACAGAATATCCTTTACCAATCATATTTCCAAATGTACGGTTGCGGCTGTATAAAGAATAACAGGTTACCAAAAGATCGCCCAAATAAACAGAGGCAGCATAATTAGTGATATGTTTTTCATTTCGAATAGGCATAAACGTATGGTCAATGCTTCCCACTTCTATATTTTGAATTCCGGCTTTTCTTAAAAAACCCGCCATCTCATCTGCGCTGTTGGCTATAAGCACACTCAAAAAATTATCGCCATATTCAAGGCCGTGAGCTATCCCGGCTCCAAGAGCATAAATATTTTTTAATATCGCGGCATACTGCACACCATATATGTCATCATTGGTAATTATGTTGATGTATTCATTTTTAAAAAAAGAAGCTATTAATTCTGTAGTTGCTATATCAATTCCAGAAAAAGTGAGGTAAGATAATTTCTCGGCAGCAACTTCTTCCGCATGGCACGGCCCAAGTATTGTAAAATAATTGGTGAGTTCAACCGCATATTCATTTTTAAGATAGTCATTCAGCAATAAATTTTGTTCGGGTAATATTCCCTTTATGGCAGAGACAATTTTTTTATTTTGAAAAATATTTTTTGGTAAACCGCCAAGTATATTCAAAGCATAGGCAGACGGGACGACTACAATTATGCAATCAGAATTAGTTATTACTTCTTCAACATTTGTTGTTAAATGCAACAGGCTTGTATCAAAATAAGCAGAGCTTAAATACTGGAGATTATGGTGCCGTTTTTTAAAATGAACAATACTTGTTTCATTCCTGATCCACCAATTAATTGAATTAACATTATCGGTTAAAATTTTTGCCAATGCAGTGCCCCAGCTTCCACTTCCTATAATTCCAAATTTCATAATAGTCCTAATTTTTCTACTGCAATTTGTGCAGCTACCTGGCTTGCATCTTTTTTATTATATGCTTTTGCTTCGGCAATTACCACTCCATCAACTTTTGCACCAATAGTAAAAAGCCTTCTTCCATTTTCTATTTTTTCATCCAACGTTTCAAACTCAAGGTTCTTACCATTCTTATTGGCCCAGCCATATAATTTATTTTTTTGATTGATATCAAGATTCTCAAGATCCTGCATAAACAGATGCGGACTTATGATATGCTGATTTACCCACTCACGTGTTTTCTTATAACCTTTATCCAAATAAACGGCGCCAACCAGGGCTTCCAGAGTGTTACCAAATATTTGGGATATTTTTAAAGAATTATCAAAACGATTGTAAAAAGTAATTTTTTTCAATCCAATTTTTAGGGCAATTTCATTTAACTGATTGCGGTTAACCATTTTACTTCTCATCTCGGTTAAAAAACCTTCATCTTTATAAGGATAACGCATAAAAAGATAATGCGCAACCAATGAACTGAGTACTGCATCGCCTAAAAATTCAAGTCGCTCGTTGTTTTCATCGGCCCCTTCTCTTATGGAACGATGGCTGAGAGCCGTTTTATATAAATTTAATTTCCCGGGATTCAAGCCAAGAACATTGCGGAGTTGCCTTCTCAAATCTTTATCTGCCTTTGAAGAAAAAATATTTCTGAAAAAATGCACAATCGAAATTTAAATAAATTATTCCTAAGGTAAAGAAAATTAATTTTATTATTTTCTATGGGAGGCGTTAAAGAAACTTGTATTATTCTAAAAAATTACCGGGGAATTGCTACTTTAAAATCAAATTAATAAAAATGATTCCTTGAAACAAAAGAAGCCATATATTCTATGGCTTATATTTCTTTACAATTACAGAAGCATTGTGGCCACCGAATCCGAACGTATTACTTAATGCAGCATTTACAACTTTTTCCTGAGCTTTATTAAAAGTAAAATTTAATCGTGGATCGAGTTCAGGATCATCAGTAAAATGATTGATTGTAGGGGGGATAATATTTTTTGTTACTGCGAGTATACAAGCTAAGGCTTCTATTACCCCGGCTGCACCAAGGCAATGGCCGGTCATTGACTTTGTAGAGCTGATATTTAAATCATACGCTTTGTCGCCAAAAACACTTAGGATTGCTTTAGTTTCGGCTATATCTCCCAAAGGAGTTGAAGTTCCATGAACATTTATATAATCAATATCTTCAGGCCTCATGCCGGCATCTCTTAAAGCAACGGTCATTACATTTTTTGCCCCGAGCCCGTCGGGATGTGGCGCTGTAATGTGGTATGCATCTGCTGTTGCACCACCGCCAGCTATTTCACAGTAAATTTTTGCTCCCCTGGCTTTTGCATGTTCCAGTTCTTCCAAAACAAGAACACCTGCGCCTTCTCCCATAACAAATCCATCACGGTCTTTATCAAAAGGCCGCGATGCGGTTTTTGGATCGTCATTTCTTTCGCTGAGGGCTTTCATAGCATTGAAACCGCCAACACCCGCTTCGCAAATAACGGCTTCACTTCCCCCGGAGAGTATGATATCGGCCTTGCCTAAACGAATATTGTCATAAGCATCGATAATAGCATTGGTGCTGCTTGCACATGCACTTACCACAGCAAAATTTGGACCCCGGAAACCATACCTCATCGAGATCTGCCCGGCGCCTATATCCAAAATCATTTTGGGAATGAAGAATGGATTAAAGCGTGGAGTACCATCACCTCTCGCGAATTCCATAACATCGTCCTGGAAAGTTGTAATGCCGCCAATACCGCTGGCGAAAATTACACCTACCCGGTCCTGGTCAACGTTATCTTTGCTTATACCTGCATCCTTTACCGCTTCATCGCTGGCAACAAGCGCAAATTGGGCAAACCTGTCAAGTTTACGAGCTTCCTTTCTGTCGAAGTAATTGGTAGGTTCAAAATCTTTAACCTCGCAGGCAAACCTGGTCTTAAATTTCGCAATATCGAACTGCTGAATAATATCAGCACCAGATACGCCTTTAACTAAACCTTCCCAGTATTCCGGAACAGATTTACCTAAAGGCGTTATGGCTCCTAATCCCGTTACGACTACTCTTTTTAATTCCATAAGTTTGCCTGCAATGTTAAATACGATGATTACTTAGCATGCTCTTCAAGGTATGCTACAGCCTGGCCAACCGTAGTAATGGTTTCAGCCTGCTCATCAGGAATAGAAATATTAAATTCTTTTTCAAATTCCATGATTAATTCAACGGTGTCTAAACTATCGGCACCTAAATCGTTAGTAAAAGAAGCTTCCGGTGTAACCTCAGCTTCATCAACTCCTAATTTGTCAACAATGATTTTTTTAACTCTTGTTGCAATGTCTTGCATGATTGTAAAATTTAGTTAATACGGCTACAAAAATATACTTTTTGTGATAAAAAAAAATAATAAGTAATCACACCCAGTTTGAACTAAAATCTGACCTGCATACCTTCGGAATCAAATTTCAGAATGTAATTCAGGAATAAAAAATTCATTTTGTTATTAGGTATTTTAGTCGTTAATAATAAGGGCCGGATCTTTTGTTCATCGCTCATAATTTCAAAAAAATAGTATATTGTATTTTTATTGAACGGTTGTAATCCCCTTTGTGTTACTTATGCCAATTAAACAAATAGATCACGGTACAAAAGAATATAAGCAAATGGTTGATTTGCGATATGAAATTTTGCGCAAGCCATTGCAACTTAATTTTGACCCTGCCGAACTTGAAAAAGAAAAAAATGATATTCTTATCTGCGCATTTGAAGAAGAAAAAATATTGGGATGTTGCCTGCTCACCAAAATAGATAAAGATTGCATAAGACTGCGGCAAATGGCAGTGCAAAATAATTTACAGGGGAAAGGTGTTGGCGCATCGATATTGCACTACGCTGAAAACGTTGCACGAGATGCAGGGTATAAAAAGGTTATGATGCACGCCCGTAAAACAGCTATTGGTTTTTATGAAAAACTCGGCTATAAAGTTTCAGGTCATGAATTCATTGAAATTTCCATTCCTCATGTTACAATGGTAAAAAAATTACACCATTTTTAATTTAACCGTCAGGTTTAATTTTTTCTTTTAAAATTTTTCTCACCTCGCTTATTTTGTCAGGCTCAAACGCATCTTTAGGAATAATAAAGAATGAACGGCTATCGAAATATAAATGAAAAAAGTATGGACTTTCAATCATACTGCTAAAAGCAGTCCAGGGCCAGCTTCTGCTGCCACCATCGTTTTCAATAAACATATGTTGCTGTTCAAAACTTACCTTCAGCCGGTCTTTAAAAGTTTTTGATTTGCGATAAATGACATTTGGCAATACATACCAAAAAGATATCATTAAACAAAACCATAAACAGGAACTTCCTAAGAATACGTAAGCCGATACTTTTTTGAAATAATAAAAGGTTGCAGCTACAATAGCAAATAAATTTACAAGGATCACGATAAATTTTATTTCTTTCCTGGTAATAAAATGATACCGTAATGCCTGCAACACTTTAGGTTTGCTATAAGTAAAAAATAAAGATGTCATAGCAAACAAATGTACGATGTAGTATTAAAGTGAATGCATTTTACAGGAGATAAAATTTTAGAGAACTAGGTCCCAATAAATAATGAATCTCATTTCAGAAATTAAACCCCATAATATATTTTCTATTGTTGAGTTACCTGGCTTTGGTCTAAGATCTTAACCTCAGTTCTGCGATTTTTTTGCCTGCCCTGTTCAGTGCTATTATCTTCAATCGGTTCTTCGGCACCATAACCTTTAGCCACCACCCTGTCATTGCTGATTCCTTTTGCTATTAAATAAGATACTATTGACTTTGCCCTCTCCAGCGAAAGCACAAGGTTTTTTTCATCGCTTCCTACATTATCCGTATGTCCACCAATTTCTATCCTTTCATTAGGTTTCCTTCTTAAGTAATCAACCAGGTCATCAAGCGTACTATAAGATTCTGCACGCAGAGAAGATTTGCCAAAATCAAATTGAACATCATCCAATACAACGGTTTTCGAGGGTTCAAATTCAAGATTTACTGTAAAAGGATTTTTATAAAAAGAATTGGGGCCAAGTGCAGGAATATCAAGAACATTATAGCTACTCGAATCTTTGAAGCCCATAATATAAATATCATACTTGTCGCCGGCAGGAAGCCTGGTAGAAAATTTTCCCGTTGAGTCACTGATTGCCTGGTACTCATTACTATTCTTCTGGCTTCTGAAAACAACCAGTTCATTATTTTTTGGCCCCTTGGTGTGCATGTCTGAAACAGTGCCTTCTACTTTTGCGTCTTTGGGAAGATTTAATACGGTTGTTGTTTGTGAATAAACCGTTGGAAATGAAGCAGTAAAAAATAAAACCGCTAAAAAAATTTTCATAAGGTTATTTTGAAAAAATTATTGAGAGATAAGCAGAATAATCCTGTAAGCCAAAACATTATTCTGTATTTTTCAATTTAAGAACGCAAAAAAGTGGTATTTATTTTTATCTCCGGCATACATATTACTTGACTTTCAACCAATTCACTAAAGCAAAAAGCCACCTTATAAGGGTGGCTTCTATGCTTGTTGCTAAAATATACTTCTAACTACATCCCATACTGTTGCCGCAATTCAAACATTTATAACAAGTGCCGCTTCTAATAGTTATATGCCCGCAGGTATTACATGCCGGTGCATCGCTCTGCATATTTTTTGCAGCGGAGTTTACCGCATCAAATCCATTGCTTATTTTTTTTGCATGTTCCGTTCTGTGTGGTTTCGTTTGAGCTTTGCCGTTAGTTGACCCAATAACTCTTACTTCACTTAATTCGGGTACACGGTTCCCAATGGTTGGCGTATTTTCATCCCACACTTCATTTCCTAGGTTTTCCACTTCAGGCTTATCGAGTACATGTACCAAATCATTTCTTCCCAAATATTCATACGCCAGTGAGCGGAACATAAAATCAATAATAGAGGTTGTTGTTTTAATATTTGGATGATCAACCATTCCGGATGGCTCAAACCTGGTGAAAACAAATTTTTCTACAAACTCTTCCAAAGGAACTCCATATTGTAAACCTATAGAAATGGCTATTGCAAAGCAGTTAAGCATGCTTCGCATAGTAGCGCCTTCTTTAGCCATATCAATAAAAATTTCTCCTAATGTACCGTCGTTATATTCTCCCGTCCTTAGAAATAAGGCCTGCCCGTTTATTTTTGCTTTTTGTGTAAATCCCCGGCGTTTTGCAGGCAATGCCCTGCGCTCAACAATCATGGCAAGCTGGCGCTTTAAAGCTGTATCAGCACTGCTTTGCACACGCTTATTCATTTCTTCAAGCAGGTCTTCTACAGTAAGCTGGCTCATGTCAACGAGTTTTGTTACCTGTTCATCATTACTTATTTCCTGTTGTTCGGTATCAATAGATTTTTTCTTTTTGTCACTTTTATTGCTCAATGGCTGTGACAATTTTGAACCATCACGGTAAAGCGCACACGCTTTTAATCCCAGCTGCCAGCTTAACTTATACGCTTCTGCAATTTCTTCTATGGTTGCTTCGTTAGGAAGATTAATTGTTTTGGAAATAGCACCGCTTATAAATGGTTGCGTTGCCGCCATCATGCGAATGTGACCTTCATGATGAATATATCTTTTGCCGATATTGCCGCATTTATTAGCACAATCAAATACTGATAAATGTTCATCTTTTAAATAAGGAGCGCCTTCAACCGTCATTGTTCCGCAGATGTAAGTATTGGCTTCTTCAATTTGTTCTTCACTAAAGCCCAAAGCTTCCAATAAGCTCCATTCGAAGTTGTTATATTGTTCCTGGGAAAAACCTAAACGCTGTAAACACTCTTCTCCTAAATTATATACGTTAAATACAAAACCAATCTCAAATGCTGATGACATAGCCGCTTCCAGCTTCTGAATATCAGTTCCGGTAAAGCCTTTATTGGCAAGGCTTGCAGGATTGATGTGCGGCGCTCCATTTAATGATGCATGGCCCTTGGCATAATTTACGATCTCTTCAATTTCCTTTTCAGAATATTTTAAATTTCTTAATGCCTGTGGAACACTTTGATTGATAATTTTAAAATAGCCACCTCCGCTTAGTTTTTTAAATTTCACCAAAGCAAAATCAGGTTCCACGCCTGTTGTGTCGCAATCCATAACCAATCCAATAGTTCCGGTTGGTGCAATTACGGTTGTTTGTGCGTTTCTGTATCCATATTTTTCACCCATCATTACTGCGTCATCCCATGCTTTTGTTGCGGCCTTCAACAAATTATCAGGGCAATATTTTGCATTGATGCCTTGTGGTTTTATTTCAATTCCTTCATAAGCATCCATTGCATCATAAGCCGCAGCACGATGATTGCGCATAACACGAAGCATATGTTGTTTATTTTCTTCATACTTACTGAAAGCTCCTAAATGGGCTGCAAGCTCTGCAGATGTTTTATAAGCAATACCCGTCATGATTGCTGTAATTGCTCCTGCAATGCCTCTTGCCTTTTCACTATCATAAGCAATGCCGCTCACCATAAGCATACTGCCGAGATTCGCAAAACCAAGTCCTAATGTTCTGTAATCATAGCTGAGTTGTGCAACTTCTTTACTTGGAAACTGTGCCATCAGCACAGAAATTTCAAGAACGGTCGTCCACAGGCGAACTGTATATTCAAAACCATTAACGTCAAAAGAATTATCGCTTTCATTAAAAAATCTGCGAAGATTTACCGATGCGAGATTGCATGCAGTATTATCCAAGAACATATACTCACTGCAAGGGTTAGACGCTCTTATAGATCCGCCTTCAGGGCAGGTATGCCATTCATTAATGGTAGTATTATATTGTGTGCCGGGATCAGCACAACGCCAGGCTGCATAATTAATATCATCCCATAATTTTTTTGCTTTTACTTTTTTCATGGTGCGGCCATCACTTCTTGCTTTCAGTTCCCAATCACCATCTGCTTCAAGTGCATGAAAAAATTCATTGGGTATGCGAACAGAGTTATTACTGTTTTGCCCGCTCACCGTTTTATAGGCTTCGCCTTCATAATCGCTTGGATAGCCAGCTTCAATTAAAGCTGCTACCTTCTTTTCTTCTTCTACCTTCCAGTTTACAAAAGTTTCAATTTCGGGATGATCCAGGTCGAGGCAAACCATTTTAGCAGCACGTCTTGTAGTTCCTCCGCTTTTAATGGCACCGGCTGCCCGGTCACCAATTTTTAAAAAGCTCATTAATCCGCTGGAAGTACCGCCGCCACTAAGCTTCTCGCCTTCTCCGCGTATACTGCTGAAATTTGTTCCTACTCCACTGCCGTATTTAAAAATTCTTGCTTCGCGAACCCACAAATCCATAATACCCCCTTCATTTACCAAATCATCTTCTACACTTAAAATGAAACAAGCATGCGGCTGCGGGCGCTCATAAGCTGAGGTTGATTTCTTTAACTGGCCATCCTTTGCATCTACATAATAATGACCTTGCGGTTTGCCTGTTATTCCATACACTTCATGCAAACCGGTATTAAACCACTGTGGCGAATTAGGCACACAGGATTGATTTAAAATTCCATATACAAGCTCTTCATAAAAAATTTGAGCATCATCCTCAGAACCAAAATAATTGTTGCGTTCTCCCCAAACCCGCCAGCAATGTGCCATACGATGTGCCACTTGTTTTATCGACGTTTCTCTGCCCGTTGTTCCATCCGGTTGCGGTACACCAGCCTTACGAAAATATTTTTGCGCCAGTATATCTGTGGCAATCTGGCTCCACTGTTTCGGCACTTCAACGTTGTCCATCTGGAAAACAATTTCTCCCGTTGTGTTTTTAATTACCGATGTACGGTAATCGTATTCAAACATATCAAATGGTGAAATACCATCTTTGGTAAATTGCCGCGGAAAACGGAGGCCGGTTGAAGGCAAATTATTACTTGGCATTGGGCTAATATTTTTAGTTTAATAAATTATTTTTGGGATGCGGGAGAACGAAAATATTTTTTCTCATTCACAAAACACAGCCTAAATTTTGCACAGTCTGTGGAAAAGAAGTATGTATAATTTTACGAGCCATACGCACACTGCGTTTAAAAATTTTTGCACACTTTAAATAAATTTTTTTTTCAAATACTGAAATTTTCCTGTAATAAAATAACTTTCAACTCAAATAATGAGAATATTGATTCAAAGAGTGTCCCAGGCCTCAGTAACAGTGGGCTTTACCATAAAAGGAGCCATCGGCACAGGGCTTCTTCTATTGGCAGGAATTGAAGACGCCGATACGGAAGAAGATATAATTTGGTTAAGTAATAAGATCGTCAATCTTCGCATTTTTGATGATGAAAATAAAATACCAAATATTTCAGTTAAAGATATAAATGGTGATATTTTAGTAGTAAGCCAGTTTACTTTACATGCATCTGTTAAAAAAGGAAATCGTCCCTCTTACATAAGAGCGAGCAAAGCAGAAATTGCTATTCCTCTATATGAAAAGTTCCTAATACAATTATCAAAAGATCTTGGTAAAACAATACAAACAGGTGAGTTCGGTGCCGATATGAAAGTTGCTTTGGTGAATGATGGGCCGGTTACGATTTGGATTGATTCAAAGAATAGGGAATAGTTTATTATACTAATTTTAGTTAATTACACTAATTACATTTCATTAATGGCAGAATTGTTATTTAAAGAAGAATCTTTTAAAATTATAGGGATATGCATGGAAATTCATAAAACAGCTGAAATGGGTTTAAAAGAAATTAATTATAAGGATGCAATGGAAATAGAATTCATAGAAAAGAATATTCCTTTTGAAAGAGAAAAACGATTCTCTGTTAAATACAAAGAAAAAATATTGCGCAATCTTCACTTTACAGATTTCCTTTTATACGATTGTATTATTTTAAAAGTTAAATCCGTCGCTGAAATTATTTACAATCATTTATATCAAACCTTAAGTTATTTATCGGCATCACAACAAAAATTAGGAATGGTAATAAATTTTGGTGAACCATCTCTTACCTGGAAACGTATTGTTTTTTAGAATTCGTGTAATTCGAAAGAATTCGTGTAATAAAAATAATTTATGGATATCACAATAAAGGAAGCACAAACAAAAGTTGACCAATGGATAAAAACTGTTGGCGTAAAATATTTTAGTGAGCTAACCAATCTCGGAATTTTAATGGAAGAAGTTGGTGAGCTTTCAAGACTGATGGTAAGAATTTATGGTGAACAGTCTTTTAAAGAAACTGATAAAAATAAAAAGCTGAGCGATGAAATGGCTGATGTGTTGTGGGTTTTAATTTGCCTTGCCAACCAAACCGGTGTTGATCTTACAGAAGCATTGCAGAAAAACTTTCATAAGAAAAGTTTGAGAGATGGAGAGAGGCATAAAAAGAATGAGAAGTTAAAGTAACAGTTTAGTTTTAGGGAGATTTAAAGTGCATACTTATCTTTGCCGCCTTATGGCAAATGAACAAAATAATTTTAGTGAGATAATTGCACATTGCAAAGAGTATGGATACATTTTTCCTTCCAGCGAAATTTATGACGGATTAAGCGCAGTTTATGATTATGGGCAAAACGGCGCACAGTTAAAAAAGAACATCCGCGACTACTGGTGGAAAAGCATGACACAGCTTCATGAAAATATTGTAGGCATAGACGCAGCAATATTCATGCATCCCCTTACATGGAAAGCGAGCGGTCACGTTGATAATTTCAGCGACCCGATGATCGATAATAAAGACAGCAAAAAACGTTACAGAGTAGATCATTTGATAGAATCTCATGCAGAAAAACTTGCATTCGAAGGGAAGAAAGAAGAGGAATTTGCTTTATTAAAAAGCATGGATGAGTTGCTATCAAAAGATGATTTCGGGGGATTAAAAAATTTGATCGAACAAAATAAAATAAAATGTGAAGTTAGCGGAACTGCTAACTGGACTGATATTCGCCAATTCAACCTGATGTTTTCAACTGAGTTCGGCTCTTCTGTTTCTGGTAATGAAGAAGATAATAAAGTATATCTGCGACCAGAGACTGCGCAGGGAATTTTTGTAAATTTTTTAAATGTACAAAAAACCGGAAGAATGAAAATCCCGTTCGGTATTGCACAAACCGGGAAAGCTTTTCGCAATGAAATTGTAGCAAGACAATTTATCTTCCGCATGCGTGAATTTGAACAAATGGAAATGCAATTTTTTGTGAAGCCCGGAACTGAAATGGAATGGTACAATTACTGGAAAACGGAAAGACTGAAATGGCACGAAAGCCTTGGCATTCCTGCAGAAAAATTACGTTATCACGATCATGTAAAGCTGGCACATTACGCGAATGCGGCTGTTGATATTGAGTTTGAATTTCCTTTTGGTTTTAAAGAACTGGAAGGCATACATTCAAGAACTGATTTTGATTTAAAGCAACACCAGGAATTAAGTAAAAAGAAATTGCAATATTTTGATAACGATCTTAAAGAAGATGGTAAACCAATAGGAAATTATATTCCTTACGTGGTGGAAACTTCTGTCGGTCTGGATCGTCTATTCCTAACCGTTATAAGCGTTGCTTATGCAAACGAAAAATGGACAAAGGAAGATGGTACTGAAGATAGCCGCGTCGTTTTAAGAATTCCTGCAAAGATTGCACCTTACAAATTGGCCATACTTCCATTGGTAAAAAAAGATGGCTTGCCCGAAATTGCCAAACAATTAATGAATGAGTGCAAACAAAGCTTTCATACTTTTTATGAAGAGAAAGACAGTATAGGTAAGCGTTACAGAAGAATGGATGCAATAGGAACTCCTTTTTGTGTAACCATCGATCATCAAACAAAAGAAGATAATACCGTTACAATACGTTACAGGGATACTATGATGCAGGAAAGAATTTCTTTGGCAGAAGTAAAAAGCATTTTAATGGAAAAAATAAATTAGTTCTACTGTTTACAATTACAGTGTTGCCTGGGTTAATCAACAATTGTCAATAAAAAGATAGATTTTTTTAAAGCTTTGATTGAATATGGAATCTGTTCATGTAGTGCCAGGACCATTTCCTTTTCTACCTCTGTTGAACTGAAATCAGTGGTTACTTTTACTTTTCCTTTTAAAACCTGCAAGCTAAAAATATTTTCTGGCCGGTCTGTTGTCGTCTTTGCATCTTTATGTAAAGCCACAAGAACAATTCGCATTTTATCAGTTTTAAAAATAGTAATAGCATTGCGGTCATTTTCCTGCCATGCATTTTCATCCATTAATTGTTTAATAAGGTCTCGGGTATTAACCAATAAAACAGGAGAATCTATATTTCTATTTCCCTCCGGGCGGTTAAAAGTTGCATCGATGTTTGTACTTTCCATTTTGAAATGATTTGTAAAATTCCTCCCAAAAATCATTCCTAAAGCAAAAACTTAAGAATATTCTTATTCGCTCTTCAATAAGCAAATAAAATTTTAAGTCACTAATATTTCACCTGGGAAAAAATATGTTACTATCCGTACAATTCAAGATGAATCGATTTTCTATCGTAACCTAAAGCTGTAATTTTTTTACGTGCGTCATCAATCATAGCTTTCCATCCGCACAAATAAAAAGATGCGGGCTGTAAATGTTCAAGGGTTTCGCATGCTTCATTATTCTTTTTACAAATTTCTTCATAAAGACTGTGTACATAACCCGTATGTCCTTCCTCTCCATCCCACCCTTCACGGCTGAGCGTGGGCATGTAAGTAAAATTTTCTAATCTCTTCGCCAGCGCTTTCATTTCTTCATGATATAAAAGATCTTTTTTGGTACGGCATCCAAAGATCAGGTATAAATTTTTGTGAGGAATATTATGCAATTGAATGTAGTTAAGCATACTCCTGAAAGGAGCAATGCCAGTGCCGGTACAAATGAAAAATAAATCTTTTTCAATATGCGCCGGTAAGGTAAATACACCTTGCGGCCCACGCAAGGTTAATTCACTTCCAACTGTCACTTCATTGAATAAGTAATTAGTTCCTGCGCCATCTTCCAATAACACAATTAATAATTCAAATACATTAGTACCATCGGGCCAGCTAGCTATTGAATAACTACGCCATCTTTTATTTACATGTTCATGTATAGGTAGATCGAACGTAACAAATTGCCCTGGTTTAAAATCAAAAGATTCAAGCTCATTTACTCTAATAAAAAAACGTTTCGTGTTGTAAGTTTCGTCTTCAATTCTTATAACTGTTCCCGTCCGCCAGGGTTGTGATGCCATGCAAATAAATTTTGGGGAAAATACTGATGATATTTCTAAATGAAAAATTTACATTGATTTATTCCTTTTAATAATGTTATATGTTGTTCTCAAATTGGGTTGAGGTAAAATAAAACTTACCTTCGCACCGGTGACAAAAGTTGTTGAATGAACCTGGATGTGTTGATGAATATGTATGAAAAAGATTCCCGCATTTTTACAATTGTGGACAGAATCTTATTGTCAAAACCACAACACTTGCATCTCTCGGGCCTCAGTGGCAGCGCTTCCCAGTTTGTAGTTTCCGCTGTTTTTAATCATTCTTTAAGTTTGCAACTCAACCAGCTTGTTATATTAAGAGATGCTGAAGAAGCGGCGTATTTTCATAACACAATTGAAAATATAACAAAGGCCCTTGATGTTTTTTATTTTCCCTCTTCATTTAAAAATAAAAAAAATTACCAGCTACTTAACAGCAGTCATGTAATGTTGAGAACAGAAGCATTGACTAAGTTAAGCGCAGGCGGTAACCGAAAAATTATTGTTACTTATCCCGAAGCAATTTTTGAAAAAGTAGTCTTATCAAAAACACTTTCAGAAAATATTATTTCATTTAAGCAAGGCGAAACTATAAATGTAGATGCCCTGCTCGCACGGTTTGTTGATCATGGTTTTAGCAGGAGCGATTTCGTATATGAGCCCGGCCAGTTTGCCGTTCGTGGCGGTATACTTGATATTTATTCTTACGGCAATGAAAAGCCTTACCGCATTGAACTATTTGGTAATGACGTAGACAGTATCAGAATCTTTGATCCCGAAACACAATTAAGTGAGCGTAAGCTTTTGCAGGTAAATATTATCCCTAATGTTGAAACACAATTTGTAACAGGCGAAAAGGTTTCACTCTTAAATTTTCTCCCGGATAATACAATTGTGTGGACAGAAGATTGGGAATTTATTAGGGAGATAATTGAAGAGCAAATGGAAGATGTTGATTCATTTATTAATGGCGTGAAAACAGGCCGGGAAAAAAATATTGATGAAACGGAAGATGAACTAAATCTCAAAAAAGATATTTCAGTAAATGATTTTGTAAATGCTTCTGTTTTGGAAGAACAAATTAAACAAAGACATATTGTTGAATTTGGAGCTAAGCCTTATTTCTCAAAAAATGCTCAACTAAAAGATGCAGAAATTACAAACATAAATTTCAATACTGCGCCACAGCCGGCTTTTAACCGGAATTTTAATTTACTAATTGATAATCTTAAAAATTTTGAAATAAAAAAATACGGCCTTTTTATTTTTGCAGACAATCCAAAACAGTTAGAAAGATTACATACCATTTTCAGAGACCTCAATGCTGAAATTAATTTTACGCCTATACCAGCGTCTATACATGAAGGTTATATTGATAATGATTTAAAAATTGTTTGCTATACTGATCACCAGATTTTTCAACGCTATCATAAATACAGGGTAAGGCAGGCATTTAGTAAAAACAAAGCGCTTACCTTAAAAACACTCCGGGAGCTTCAGCCGGGCGATTATGTGACACATATTGATCACGGAGTCGGGGTTTATAGCGGGTTACAAAAGATTGAAGCAAATGGAAGAATGCAGGAAGCAGTAAGAATTGTTTATAAGGACAATGATCTTTTATATGTAAATATTTCATCGCTACATAAAATAAGTAAGTACAGTGGTAAAGAAGGAACAGTTCCAAAGATGAACAAACTGGGAAGTGATGTATGGAATAAACTTAAAGACAAAACAAAGAAGCAAGTAAAAGATATTGCCACCGATCTTATAAAATTATATGCGCAAAGAAAAAGCCTGAAAGGTTTTGCACATTCTCCTGATAATTACATGCAAACAGAATTAGAAGCGTCGTTTGTATATGAAGATACGCCCGATCAAAATAAAGCAGTAACTGATGTAAAGAATGATATGGAAAAGCCGTCACCCATGGACAGGCTCGTATGTGGTGACGTAGGTTTTGGTAAAACAGAAGTAGCCATAAGAGCCGCTTTTAAAACCTGCCTTGACGGTAAACAGGCTGCGGTGCTGGTTCCTACAACAATTCTTGCATACCAGCATTATAAAACTTTCAGCGAAAGATTAAAAGATTTCCCGGTAACGGTAGATTATATTAACCGGTTTAAAACATCAAAAGAAAAAAAAGAAACCTTACAAAAAGTTCAGGAAGGTAAGATTGATATTATTATAGGCACTCATGCATTACTGGGAAAAGAGGTAAAGTTTAAAGACCTTGGTTTAATGGTAATTGATGAAGAGCAAAAGTTTGGTGTATCTGCAAAAGAAAAACTAAAACAAATAAGGACAACCGTTGATTCGCTTACACTAACGGCAACCCCTATCCCAAGAACTTTGCAGTTTAGCCTAATGGGCGCAAGAGACCTTAGCATAATAAATACGCCACCTCCAAACCGCCAGCCTATCCAAACTGAAGTGCATGTATTTAACCAGGATTTTATAAGAGATGCTATTTATTATGAAACTGAACGCGGCGGCCAGGTCTTCTTTATACATAATCGTGTACACGGGCTTAGCGAGATGCGTGCTTTATTGCAAGGTCTTTGCCCTGATCTTAGCATTGCTTATGCTCACGGGCAAATGGAAGGCGACAGGCTTGAAGAAACCATACTCGATTTTATGGACCGTAAGTATGATGTATTGGTATGTACCAACATTATTGAAAGCGGTGTTGATATTCCGAATGTGAATACAATTATTGTAAACAATGCGCACCAGTTTGGCCTGAGCGATTTGCACCAGTTACGAGGCCGCGTGGGCAGAAGTAATAAAAAAGCTTTTTGTTATTTACTGGCACCTCCCATGAGTACATTGCCTGCAGATAGCCGAAAACGTTTGACCACCCTGGAGCAGTACAGTGATCTTGGAAGCGGCTTCCAGATTGCCATGCGTGACCTAGATATACGCGGCGCAGGAAACTTGCTTGGAGGAGAACAAAGTGGTTTTATTGCAGAGATTGGTTTTGAAATGTATCAGAAAATATTAGACGAGGCCATTCGTGAATTAAAGAGGAAAGAGTTTAAAGAACTGTTTAAGGAAGAAATACAAAAGCAGGATGATTATGTTTCTGATTGCACCATAGATACTGATTTGGAAATATTAATTCCTGATGAATATGTGGAGAGTATTACTGAAAGACTAAGCCTTTACTCCAGGCTGGATAATTGTGAAAACGAACAAGATCTTTTGGATTTTCATAAAGAAATGATTGACAGGTTTGGCGCTATTCCGCCTCAGGTTGAAGATCTTTTTACAACATTACGTTGCAGAAAATTAGCTGTTGATTTGGGTTTCGAAAAAATGATCTTAAAAGAAAATACCTTAAAGTGCTTCTTTGTTGCCAATGCTGACTCGCCTTATTTCAACAGCGAAACATTTATGAAGATTTTAAATTTTATTCAAACTCAAACCAACAAAGCAAGATTAAAGCAGGTAGGAAGAAACGGAATTTTGATTGTAAAGGAGATCAATAGTATGGAGGAGATGTATGAATTTTTGATGAGAATGCATAAGACTTCAATTAAGCACAAAACTGCGTTTACGATTCCTGAATAGATAACAGAAAACCTTCGGAGAATGTTCAGGAATAAAAAAAGCGACACAGTATTAACCACATCGCTTACCATTTTTATTGTAGTTCTTACCAGCTCTTTTTGGCAACTCCATCTTTTACAGCTTGCAGTGCATTAGCTTCGCTAAGCATTGTTGTCATTTTATTGCCTTTACCATCATGGCCCTGCGCCATATATCCACCTCTTGAAGTTTTTGTTATTACTGCATCCTGCATTGGTACATTTTTTTCTTTTGTTTTCATGCAATAGGCTGTTAACATTTTTGACATTTTGATTGGGTTTATAGTTTTTAAAGTTGGTTATAGCCCAAAGTCAGTTGACAGTGGTATTCAAATTTAGCGATTTAATACGTATTTCATGGTATATATTTCCACACAGGTGTGCATTAATCATTCAAAGCGTTCTTAATTTTTTTGAGATTTAATTTCAAATTATACTTCAAATACATTTCATAAGAATATTCAAGTCCTGTTCCGCTGGAAATATGCTCCAGAAAATCTTTATAAGGTATAATTCTAAAATCGAAATTTACATTCTTAAAAATTTCTTTATCATAAATAAAACTTGCTATTAAAAGCTCACGATGTTTTTCAACAAGCCCCGGATATTTTTCTGAAACAGATTGAAATAAAGCCATTCCTCTTGGCCCTATAAAACCCCGGCCGTTCCAGTATCGTAAATCAATGCCAACATTTTTAAAGTCCAATAACAGGTGTGAAAGAAAACCATTTCCTTCTTTGAAAGCTTGTAATTTTTCACCCGAAATATCTTTATAGTTAACGTAGTAATTATCGAATATGATTCTCTTCAATAATTTATGATCGAGGTTAAAAGTCAGCAATGGGCCAGTAGCAAAATTTACAAGAGATTGCAAAGGCGTATGTAAACTATCAACCTGGCCGCCCTTGTGCGAATACAACATTTGTATAGGAAGCGCAAGATTAAATTTTTTATTATTAATGATATTTAATTTTGAAACATAACCGATGTCAAATTCTTCTTTAAAATTATCACCGGGATGAATAGCCCTTCTCCAGTTAATAAAAAAATCATGTGTATAAGGTTTGGTATCCACTTTAAACTGGAAACCGTTTTCCAGCCTTTCGTTAATAATTAATTTGTAATCATAAATGGGTTCTATAAATCCATGATTAAGATTTCCTTCCAAAGTTCCAAGTAAAAAGGATGAATGTTTTGCTTTATATTTTACTGTGAAAGTTGGGTCGACTGTGGTATAATGCGGTCTGCCAAATTCTTTTTGAAGATACAATCCTCCTTTAATAAAAAGCTTCGGTGAAATCTGGTATTCAATTTCAGGAATTATCTGGTAGCCGAACAGCGTTCCGCTTAATGGAATATTTCCAAACCATTCCGAATTATTTATATAATTAAGGTTGTATAAATTAAATGATAATTGCTGGCTATCTGCAGGATTTATAACGGTCTCGTTTTTAAAAGTAGGATAATCAACCTGGGCTTTAACTCCTGCAGTCGCAATTAATAAAAAGAAGATTAAAAATTTTCCTCTAGCAGCTTTCATGAATTGAATTTATTATCTAATTGTTTATGGATGCAATATTACGCTTCTACGCTTAAAAACCACCTTAACATGTGTAACAATGTTTATCACTAAAAAAATTTACAATACAATGAAATAAAAAAAGCTTTTTCATTTTCTGAAAAAGCTTTATAATAATTTACAGGATCTAAAAGTTATACATCCAGTCTTGCATATTTTGCATGAGTCTCAATAAACTCCCTGCGAGGAGGAACTTCATCACCCATCAACATACTAAAAACCCGATCAGCTTCTACTGCGCTATCAATGGTTACCAGTTTCAAAGTCCTTGTTTCAGGATTCATCGTGGTTTCCCAAAGCTGTTCGGAGTTCATTTCACCAAGACCTTTATAACGTTGTATATGAACCGCATCTTCTTTGCCTTCCGCAACTTTTGCTATCCATGCTTTCCTGTCTTCATCATTCCATGCATAAGATTGCTCCTTGCCTTTTTTTAATAAATACAATGGCGGTTGCGCAATATAAACATAGCCTTGCTCTACAAGTTCCTTCATGTATCTAAAAACGAACGTCAATATCAAAGTAGCGATGTGACTTCCATCCACATCAGCATCCGTCATAATAATCAGCTTATGATAGCGAAGCTTGGTTATATCCAAAGCTTTAGGATCATCTACAGTACCTACTTTCACGCCAAGGGCCGTGAACATGTTCCTTATTTCTTCATTATCATAAATACGGTGTTCCATCGCTTTTTCCACATTCAAAATTTTACCACGCAACGGAAGTATTGCCTGGAAACTTCTGTCACGGCCTTGCTTTGCGGTTCCACCCGCAGAATCCCCTTCTACTAAAAATATTTCACATCTAAATGGATCTTTGTCACTGCAATCGGCAAGCTTACCAGGCAAACCACCGCCCGTTAGAACGCTTTTACGCTGCACCATTTCACGGGCCTTCTTTGCCGCAGCCCTTGCCTGTGCTGCTAAAATTACTTTTTGAATAATTGTTTTGGCATCCTTGGGATTTTCTTCGAGATAGGCAATTAACACCCTGCTCAATGTTGAATCTACAACGCCCATTACTTCATTATTACCCAGCTTGGTCTTGGTTTGTCCTTCAAATTGCGGCTCAGGAACTTTTACTGAAATAACCGCGGTTAGCCCTTCCCGAAAGTCATCGCCTTCTATCTCTACTTTTGCTTTTTCAAACATGCCTTCCTTCTCACCATAACTTTTAAATACACGGGTAATAGAACGCCTGAAACCGGAAACATGTGTACCACCTTCGATGGTATTAATGTTATTTACATAGCTAAAGAGATGCTCCTGGTAGCCGGTATTATAAATCATAGCAACTTCAACAGCTACGTTACTTGCTTCATCGTGACCATCGCAATAAATTATATTAGGAAGCAGTGACTGGCGGCTGCCATTTTTATCAATTAATTCTACAAACTCAACAATACCACCTTCACTATAAAAAGCTTTCGAGTAGGTATTACCGTCATCATCCTTTTCACGCAAATCGTTCAGAACAATCCGGATTTTTTTATTTAAGAAAGCCAGCTCTCTTAATCTTCCTTCCAGGATTTCACGGTTATAAACGGAAACTATAAAAATAGATGTATCAGGCCAGAATTGAATCTCAGTGCCTGTTGTATTACTTTCCCCAATTTCACGCACTTTATATTGCGGAATTCCTTTGGCATATTCCTGCTCAAATATTTTTCCATCGCGGTTTACCGTTACATGAAATTTCGTGCTCAATGCATTTACACAACTCACACCAACTCCATGCAAACCACCGCTCACTTTGTAGGTATTCTTATCAAACTTTCCACCGGCATGAAGCACTGTCATTACCACCTCAAGAGCGCTACGTTTTTCCTTGGTCATTATTCCCGTTGGAATACCGCGCCCGTCATCTTTTACGGTTATAGAATTATCTTCATTAATAGTTACTATAATGTTATTGCAATAACCGGCAAGCGCTTCATCAATGGAGTTGTCTACCACTTCATATACAAGGTGATGGAGGCCTTTATTACCTACGTCACCGATGTACATTGCAGGTCTCTTTCTTACTGCTTCGAGTCCTTCAAGAACCTGGATGCTGTCCGCACCATAACCGTCTAATTTTGGGGTAATTACTTCTGCTGTTTCTGATGTCATATAAAGGGATAAAAATAGCTGTTTAGCTTCTAAAATTATAATCGTGCAAAGGTACTAATAATGTAGATATAATAAGCATCTGAATGGATATAAACTCGCTTTAGGAATGTTTGGGAGATAATGTGGATAAGTAAAAAAAACTGCATATTCATGCCCCATAAACGCTTGAAAATCTTATTTCAAAAAATTTTTATTAAACTTATTTTACCTTTGCATACTTTATGGTACACTCTAATGACATTTTAACTCTTTCTTTAAATCATCCTGTTATGCAGGAGGAAATGGAATTGGTGCACCATAAAGTTCAAAAAATACCGGGCACGGTTCAATATGTAATTAACCGATATAGGAAATTACCTGCCATGAGTTTTGAGGACACCGGGATGATGGTATACGATTATAAATCCGGAGACAAAAAAGAAAGCACGCTTGAATTAATTTTTTGTGTTACGGGAAACCGTTATTGCAAACAAAAAGATGCGGAATGTAGTTTTTGTAAAAACTCCAAATCCGACCATTGCCAGGAAATAATAGATACAGTTGATGTAGCAAGTTTCCGGTTTAATTCCGATCATCTTTCGCAGTTTGTAAAGAGCATAAAAACCACTTCATTTTCTGAAAGCATTTTAAACTTTAGCCATACTTCTTCATTTTCAAAATCGTTACCTCTTTGCAGTAAAACAAGAAGTGTTCTGGAAGCTTTATTAAATAATTCTTATTCTGAAAGTCTTGAAAATATTTTTATAAATGCGCAAACGCAAATGCTGTTACTGTACAGCATGGAATGTATGGCGGGAGATGGTGTAGACTCTTTTACCTGTAAATTTTTAGCTAATGATGCAGACAGGGATAAAATCGCATTGGCCAGGGAAATTTTACTGGAGCACATAAGCCAACCCCTGACTATAAAGGAACTCAGCCGTAAGGCAGCTATTAATGAATGTTATTTAAAGAAAGGATTTAAAGAAATGTATGGCACTACTATCTTCGATTTTTTTCAGAGCCAGCGAATGGAACACGCGAAATATCTTTTGTATGAAAAAGGGCTAAGCGTCACGGATGTTTCTGCGTTATTAGGTTATTCTTCTATCTCACATTTTTCTACCGCTTTTAAAAAACACACCGGCTTAAAACCTTGTGAATTATTATTTCACTAATATCCATAACTGTTTTTCCTCTTTTCGTAAACCGGTTTTCCCGATTTTGTAAATCATTCTTTTTTATTGATTCTTCATTTGCATAAATATTCAAAAAGAAAAATGCAATAATGATGAACAAAAAAATCATAGCTAGCTTAATTACTTTACTAAGTTTTATGAATACAATAGCCCAACAAAAAGATACGGTTAAATTATTAAAAGAAATTATTGTTACCGGCTATAAAACAGTAAATGGTGTTGGACATTTGTTGGAAATAAAAGATGGAATTATTTACGCCGGAAGAAAAAACGAAGTAATTATTGTTGATAGTTTAGACGCTAATAAAGCAATTAATAATACAAGACAAATCTTAGGAAGGATACCCGGCCTAAACATTGTTGAAACAGAAAGCAGTGGCTTTACCGCAAATGGAATTGCTACAAGAGGATTGAATCCTACACAAAGCATTGAAATGAACACAAGGCAAAATGGTTATAATATCAGTGCTGATGTATATGGTTACAATGAAGCTTATTATATTCCACCGATGGAAGCTGTCAAACGAATTGAAATGGTAAGAGGTGCTTCCTCTTTACAATTCGGGGCACAATTTGGCGGACTTGTAAATTATATAACGGAGGATGCTCCCAAAGACAAACCTTTTCAGTTTATTTCTTCTCAAACGGGCGGCAGTTTCGGAATGTTTAATTCTTTCAATTCCATTGGCGGCAATTATAAAAAAATAAGCTACTATTGTTTTCTTCAATATAGAAATATGGATGGTGAACGACCTAATAGCCAGCAGTGGCAGCTTTCAGGTTTTGGCAAAATCCGATATACGCCTTCGAGTAAGATAAATATTGGCATCGAGTACTCCCTGCTGCGCAATAGAATACAAATGCCCGGCGGCTTATCTGACAGCCTTTTTGATGCGAGCCCAAAGGCGTCTATCCGTTCAAGAAACTGGTTAAAAAGCCCATGGAATATTTTAAGTGGATCTATAAATCTTAACCCCACAGAGAACACCACTATAACTTTAAAAACAACTTATATTTTTAGTAATCGCTCCCTCATTTGGCGCAATGAAGACGGTGGCGCAAGTGCATTAGATATCATCGACCCAGCGACAAACCAATATGTACCGAGGGAAGTGGAAAGCGAAGACATGCATAGCATAGCAACAGAAGCCAGGCTTTCTACAAGTTATAAGTTAGGAAACAATTCATCCACACTTGCCGGCGGCATAAGATTTACCTACGCATGGTTCAATCGTGAAGAAGGCGGAGAAGGCACTACCAACAGCGACTTTGATTTATCAATAACAGGTGATTGGGAAAAAAAGTTAAATTTTACAACTACTAATATTGCACCTTTTGTTGAAAATATTTTTCGAATGGGAAATAAATTTACAGTAACACCAGGTATAAGATTTGAGTATTTAAAAAGCACTGCAGACGGATATGTAATTGATGATATTTATAAGATTACAATAGATAAAAGTAAAAACAGACAATTTCTCCTAACCGGTATTGGCATTGAATATAAACCAACAAGCAATTCGGGTATCTATGGTAATATAAGCCAGGCGTACAGGCCAATCGATTACAACCAGCAACAACCATTCGGTGTTACGGCGAAGATTGATCAGAATTTAAAAGATGCCTTTGGTTTTAACTCTGACTTGGGTTATAGAACTATAATTAAAAATTATCTGAATGTGGATGCAAGTTTATTTTACCTGGCCTATAATAATAGAATAGGCGAAGTGGTAAAGATCGACCCGGCTACAGGACTTGATTATGCATACCGAACTAATATTGCCAACAGTGTACATAAGGGATTAGAAACATATATAGAGTTTAATATTTTAAAGTTTTTAAATCAACGTTCCAAACAAGGGCTAAGTATCTTTAATTCGTTTGCTTACATCAACGCAAAATATACAAGTGGTGAGTATAAAGGAAACAGGGTTGAAGCCGCAGCAAAAGAAATAGAAAGAGTGGGAGTAATTTATAATAACAAACATCTTTCAGCAACATGCCAGGTTAATTATGTAGGCGATGCTTTTGGTGATGCAACTAACGTAAAGATCAGCGACAATCCTGTTGCAGGCCATATTCCGGCGTACACAGTTTTAGATTTTAGCACTACTTATAAGATCAATAACTATGCAATAAAATGTGGGGTAAATAATCTTGCAGACCAATCATATTTTACAAGAAGAACCGATGAATATCCCGGGCCAGGGATAATACCCGCTATTGGAAGAAGCTTTTATTTAGGTTTATCTGCTAAGTTTTGAAATGTTTTATAAAACAAAAATTTAAACAAGATTTTCTTTAATCCTTCCGGTATTTTTTATAAATCTTTATTGCTAATAAAAGTAAAAATGTAAATGCAATTAATACGACTATACCCCAAACAACACTTAGCAATTCTTTTACTACTGCAAGCATTATGATAGCAATTAAAAAAAGCGTTGCAACTTCATTCCACATTCTTAATCGCTGGGATGTCCATTTAAAATTTTCTTTTTTCTGTTGATTAAAAATTGACTGCAGGCTTAAGTGATAAATAAAAAGCCCCAACACAAAAAAAAGTTTAACCAAAAGCCACGAGGGTAAACTTCCATAAAGTATTCCTATCCAGGTGCCGAAAATTAATGTAAGAATTGCTGAAGGCCATGTAATACCATACCAAAGACGTTTTTGCATTAAGGCAAATTGCTTAAGCAAGATAGATCGCTCGGGTTCTGATTTGTTGTTGGCTTCGGCGCTATAAACGAAAAGCCTTACCATATAAAAAAGGCCTGCAAACCAGGTCACTATAAAAATAATATGCAGGGCTTTTATGTAGAAATAGGCCATTGAATTCTTATTTCTTTTGGTTATTCAATTACTCATTAAATCATAACAATTCACTAATCACGATTACCTGTTACATATTTAGCAATCGCTTTCACCCACAAAGGACTTACATTCAGGCACGGAATCATTGTATACAACTCGCCGCCGGCATTCATAAACTCCTCTCTTCCTCTTATATTTATTTCTTCCAGTGTCTCAAGACAGTCACTTACAAATGCAGGACATAAGATCAGTAGTTTTTTTATGCCTTCTGCGGGTAACTCCTGTAATCTTACATCAGTAAAAGGTGTAAGCCATCCTTTCCCTAAACGTGACTGGAAGGAAATGCTGTATTTATCTTTTGGTATGTTTAAAATTTCTGTGACTCTTTTTGTTGTTGTAAAAACCTGGTGCCTGTAACAATATGCATGCGCAGTCGATGGTACTTCACAACAATTTTCTACCTGCAGGCAATGGCAACCTGTTACATCGCTTTTGCGTATATGCCTTTCCGGTATACCATGATAACTAAATAAAACCTGGTCGTAAGGCTCGCTTAGATAAGGCCGTATATTTTCGGCAAGTGCGTTCAAATAATCAGGTTCATCAAAAAATGGTTTTACAAACGAAAGCTTGAAAGAATATTTTTTCTTCTTATGAATTTCTTTGGCATATTCAACAGCCGTTTCATAACTCGACATTGCGTAATGCGGATAGAGCGGCAATGCAACAACTTCTTCAAGCGATGGATTTCTCTTAAGCAAAGAATTAAACCCTTCTTCAGTGCCGGGACTTCCATAGCGCATCGCAATTTCCACTGGTTCTTCAATTACCTCCTCTAAGGCCGTTTTTAGTTGCCTTGTAATTTCAATTAAGGGGGAACCTTTATCAGTCCATATTGTCTTGTATGCTTCCGCCGATTTTGGTGCCCGGAAAGGAACGATTATTCCCTTTACCAATAGTGCCCGCAAAAGCCAGGGTTGATCGATAACTCTTTCGTCCATTAAAAACTGTCCAAGATATTTTCTTAAATCTTTTACTTTAGTTGAATCCGGTGAGCCCAGGTTCATTAATAATATTCCTTTCTTAGATGTCATCTTTATTAAAATATTCGCAAATGTAAGCCGCTACAAAATAAGGCAACCGGCTTATATTTTTTCCCGTTTTTTAAAAGCGGTAATTATTACAATTTTTTAAAACAATGGTTTAATCGCGGTATTAACCGGTTCATCCATATTATGATGATTATCATACAGGAATCTGATAATAATCATCAAAAAAAAAATTAGTTTTGACTTCCTTTGAAAATTATTTTGAAAAAAACATTTATTAACTTTTAGAAACCACACCGGAAATTGCCTTAAGTTTTATGACTTTTTTATGACATTCCGGGGTTTACATAAAAATAAATTTGCACACTTCATGATTATAGAGGAACCAGTACATCAGTTTTTAGATAATTTCTGCGTAGCAGGTATCAATTATCGTAAAAGTGATATAAGCATTCGTGGTAAATTTTCATTGCTGCCAGAGCATTCCATTTTATTATTAGAACAGGCCGTTCAAAAAAAGTTTCCCGCATGCATGGTACTTTCTACCTGCAACAGAACAGAAATATATGGTATCTGCGATCATCCACACCAGCTTATTGAAATGTTGTGCATACATACTCATGGCAACATGAAAGATTTTATTGAGCATGGCTATCAATACAAAGGTCTTACTACGGTTGAACATTTATTTAAGGTGGCTGCCGGTCTTGATTCCCAAATAATAGGTGATTATGAAATTTTATCGCAGATAAAGCTTGCCGCAAGCCAGGCAAAAAAGAAAAATTGTTTAAACAGTTTTATGGAAAGAGTAATTAATTATGCATTACAATCTTCCAAAGAAATAAAAACTACTACCAAATTAAGTTCTGGAACTGTATCAGTTTCTTTCGCCGCTATTGAAATTATTAAAGAAAGAATTGCTGATACGCATAATAAGAAAATTCTCTTAGTTGGTACGGGTAAATTCGGAAATCATATTGGGAAGAATCTTAAAAGTTATTTATCCGGATCTATCCTTTTGTTTACCAATCGTACAGACCAAAAGGCATTTGATCTTGCAACAGAATGTGGCGGCAACTTTGTTCCTTACGCTAACCTGGCACCCGCAGCTGCCGATGCAGATGTAATTATCGTAAGTTCGGCATCTGAAAAATATACGATTCTTTCATCTTATTTTACAGGTTCAAAAGCAAGGCTGATACTCGATCTTTCCGTACCCCAAAATGTGGACCCTTCAGTTAAAGACATTGAAGGAATTACACTTTTAAACGTGGATGAGATATCTGTTATCCTCGACAAAACCATTTCACTTCGCCAGGCTGAAGTTCCTAAAGCAATGGAAATTATTAATAAAACAATGTTGGATTTGTGCACCTGGTACCGCAAACAAGCCATTAATCCATTATTGCGCATGGTAAAAACTCAACTGTATGAGATAAGTGAGGTGCATCTTACCAACCAGGCTTTTGAGGAAAAAATTCACAAAGCAGTATCTTCGCTTGCAATACAATTGCACCAGCAAAATAATAAAGGTTGCCAATGTATTACTGCATTAAGCAGTTACCTTCACATGAATTGAAAAAGACTATTAAGATAGGAACACGTGAAAGTCAATTGGCTGTGTGGCAAGCTACACTTGTGCAAAATCTATTGCATGCAAATAATGTTGCTTCCGAATTAGTTTACATTAAAAGCGAAGGAGATATTGATACCATTACACCATTGTATGAGTTAGGCGTGCAGGGTATTTTTACAAAATCGCTTGACGCCGCATTAATAAATGGTCGTATAGATATTGCCGTCCATTCTTTAAAAGATGTACCCACACAATTAGCCGTAGGAATTCAACAGGCCGCTGTTTTAAAAAGAGCTTCTTATAAAGACATCTTTGTTTGTAAAAATGATTCCTCTTTTTTAGAAAATAATAATGGTAGCGCAATTATTGCGACAAGCAGTACCCGCCGTAAGGCTCAATGGCTAAACAAATATCCCAATCATCGTTTTGAAAATTTGCGGGGTAATGTAAATACACGGTTAAGAAAAATAACAGAGCACAATTGGAATGGTGCCATCTTTGCCGCTGCAGGGCTTGAGCGAATTAATCTTCGCCCTTCAAATTCTATTGACCTTGATTGGATGTTACCTGCTCCGGCACAAGGCGCTATCGGCATTGTCTGTCGAACTGATGATCAATTTTCCTTTGAAGTAAGCAATGTATTAAATGATGAACCCACGGCTTTATGTACAAAAATTGAACGAGATTTTTTAAGGGCATTATTGGGCGGATGTTCAACGCCAATAAGCGCTTTGGCGATAATGGAAAATGGTGCTGTTAATTTTAAAGGAAATATATGCAGTCCTGATGGAAAGCAAAAAATTGCAATTGAAAAAACTGCGTCTATACCAAACAGTGATGATTTAGGAAAACTTGCTGCAAACGAATTATTAAAAGATGGAGAAGCACAAAAAATCATTTACAGGTTAAGGAATGCTGAAAAATAAAATCCAAATATTAAGCACCAGGCCTGTTGGCGAAAAACTCATTAAGGAAGCAGCTAATAACGACATTATTATTGATGAAATATCTTTTATTAAAACAGAAGAGATAGTTGATGCCGCAATTGAAAACAAAATCAGGAAATTATCCAGCGAAAACATAACAGTTGTTTTTACCAGTATGAATGCAGCGAATGCAGTTGCTAAGTTTATCAAAAATCAGCCTGGGTGGAAAATATTTTGCATTGGCAATACAACAAAAAAATTGGTGAAGGAATTTTTTGGAGAAGATAATATTAAAGGTTTTGCTGATAATGCGGAACTGCTATCAAAAAAAATCATTGAGGATTCTTCAATAAAAAATATAACTTTTTTTTGTGGTGACAAGCGACGAGATGACTTACCGGGCAACCTCATAAAAAATGGAATAGGTGTAGACGAAGTTATCGTTTATAAAACCATAGAAACACCAACAGCTTTGGCAAAACAATATGATGGAATTTTATTCTTTAGTCCCAGTGCAGTTCAAAGCTTTTTCTCAAAAAATTCTATTAGTGATAAAACAAAGGTCTTTGCGATTGGTTCTACTACTGCAGCCGCTGTAAAACATTTTACCCAACATTCTGTTATCATTGCTGAAACTTCCCGTAAGGAAAATTTAGTACAACTGGTAATTAATCATTTCAGCAAAAGCAATATCATTTAAATGCAACAATTAAAAAACGATTTATTATTAAGGGCTTTAAGAAAAGAAAAAGTAGAACGCCCACCGGTTTGGATGATGCGGCAGGCCGGAAGGTATTTGCCGGATTATATAAAACTGCGTGACAAATATGATTTTTTTACCCGTGTTCAAACCCCGGAACTGGCTACAGAAATAACAATTCAGCCGGTACAACAGATAGGAGTAGACGCAGCAATTATTTTTTCTGACATTCTTGTGATCCCGCAGGCAATGGGTGTAGAAGTTTTAATGGAAGAAGGTAAGGGTCCTTCATTACCTCATGTTATAAAAACTCAAAAAGATATTGATGCATTACGTACAGCCAATATTGAAGAAAATTTAAGTTATGTAACAAAAGCATTAACTCTTACAAAACAGGAATTAAATGGTCGTGTTCCTTTAATAGGTTTTGCAGGAGCACCATGGACGATATTGTGTTACATGGTTGAAGGCAAAGGCAGTAAGACATGGGATAAAGCAAAACAATTTTGTTATACGCAACCCGATCTTGCTCATCAATTATTACAGAAAATTACAGATGTTTCTGTTACGTATTTAAAAGCACAGGCAAACGCAGGAGCGGATGCGTTACAGGTTTTTGACAGCTGGAGCGGTTGCTTAAGCCCGGGCGATTTTAAACTTTTTGCTCAACCTTATTTAATACAAATTGCAGATGCGTTAAAAAATATAGCACCTGTAATTTTATTTCCGAAAGGAAGCTGGTATGCATTAAATGAATTAAGTGAAAGCAGTGCTTCGGGACTTGGATTGGATTGGTGTATCTCACCTAAGATCGCGAGGGAATTGACAGGCAATAAAATTACTTTACAGGGAAATTTTGATCCTGCTAAATTATTAATGCCTGTTCCTAAGATTAAAAAGGCAGTGAAAGAAATGATAGATGAATTTGGTGCTCAAAATTATATTGCCAATTTAGGGCATGGCATTACACCAAATGTTCCGGTTGAAAACGCAAAGGCTTTTGTTGATGCGGTGAAAGAATATAAAGTCTAGATGGTAAATACTTTCACTTTTAATTTTTAAAATGAATATTAAAGAAGATTGGATATTATATATTGAAATCCTCCAGGATCGCATTTGTTCCGCGTTAGAGAAATCTGATGGTAAAGAAAAATTCATTGAAGATAAGTGGCAGAGAAAAGAAGGCGGCGGCGGTAAAACAAGAGTTATTGCCAACGGAAATGTTTTTGAAAAAGGCGGAGTAAATACTTCCATTGTTTTTGGAGATGTTACGGACGCAATGCGGACACAATTGAAAATTAATGGATCAAAATGGTTCGCTTGCGGTTTAAGTTTAGTAATGCATCCTGTAAATCCTTTTGTTCCAACAGTTCATTGTAACTACCGCATGTTTGAGCTCTATAATGAAAACGAAGAAGTAATTGATCGTTGGTTTGGCGGCGGCACAGACCTTACTCCATATTATTTATTTGAAGAAGATGCCAAACATTTTCATCTTACTTATAAAAATGTATGCGATGAATTTGATCCATTATTTTATCCAACATTTAAAAAAGAATGTGATAATTATTTTGTAAACTTTCATAGAAATAATGAACGCAGGGGAATTGGTGGTATCTTTTATGATTACCAACGGCCGACAGAAAATAGAGATGTGAATTTTTGGATGAATTTTGGAAAGGCTTGCGGTAATGCATTTCTTCCTTCATACATTCCGATAGTGGAAAAAAGAAAGAATACAAGTTATAATGCTGAACAAAAACATTGGCAGGAAATAAGGAGAGGCCGTTATATTGAGTTTAATTTGGTTCATGACCGCGGTACTCTATTTGGTTTAAAAACAAATGGAAAAACAGAAAGTATCTTGATGAGTTTGCCGCCGACAGCTCGATTTGAATATAATTATTATCCATTACCCGGTAGCGCGGAAGATCAATTGTTCCAGGTATGTTTGCACCCGGTTGATTGGGCAGAAGGTTAGTTTTTAATCTTACATTTTTAATTATAAGACATGTATTTACAAAGAAGAAATAGGATACTGCGCCAGTCTCCTTCAATTAGAAGTATGGTTGCAGAAACTACGTTAACTCCAAATGATTTCATTGCTCCTTTATTTATTGATGAAGGAAAAAATGTTGCCTTTGAAATTCCTTCAATGCCCGGTTATTACCGGTATTCAATTGACGGCACCATAAAAGAAATTAAAGAATTATGGAGTTTAGGAATTAAGAGTGTACTGCTTTTTATAAAAGCGCCTGATGAATTAAAAGATAATACGGGTAAAGAAGCGTGGAATGATAATGGCTTAATGCAGCGAAGTATTAAAGCTATTAAAGACGCAGTTCCCGAAATGGTTGTTATGACAGATGTTGCGCTGGATCCTTATTCATCTTATGGACATGATGGAATAGTTGAAAATGGTGAAATTGTAAATGATCCTACAGTAGAAGCATTAGTAAAAATGAGCCTTAGTCATGCGAAGGCAGGTGCAGATTTTGTTGCGCCGAGCGACATGATGGATGGGCGTATCGGCGCTATCCGCGAGGCATTGGAACAAAATAATTTTACCAGGACCGGGATTATGGCTTACAGTGCAAAATATGCTTCGTGCTTTTATGGACCATTCAGAGATGCGCTGGATTCAGCGCCTGGCTTTGGTGATAAAAAAACTTATCAGATGGATTACGCTAATCGCATAGAAGCAATAAAAGAAGCAATCATTGATGAAGAAGAAGGCGCAGATATTATTATGGTGAAACCGGCCATGGCTTATCTTGATATTATCCGCGAAGTGAAAGATAGCGTAACCCTTCCCGTTAGTGCATACCATGTAAGCGGCGAATATGCAATGATAAAGGCAGCGGCGAAAATGGGCTGGCTTAATGAAGATAAAGCAGTGATCGAATGTCTTACTTCCATTAAAAGAGCTGGTGCGGATTTGATTGCAACTTATTTTGCAAAAGATGCGGTTAAACTACTATAATAATATCTGGAAGATTATAACTTTATTTAAAAAGTTCTCATTTAACTTTTCATATCCCCACTATAATGAGCTATACAAGTAATCGAAGTCAACAACTTTTTTTAAGAGCCCAACAATCAATTCCCGGTGGTGTAAATTCTCCGGTGCGTGCATTTAAGAGTGTTGGAGGTACTCCCGTTTTTATAAAAAAAGCTAAAGGCGCTTATTTATATGATGAGGATGAAAACCGTTATATCGATTATATCAATTCATGGGGACCCATGATTCTTGGACACGCTTATGAGCCTGTGGTAAAAGCCATCCAGGAAAAGGCGATTCATTCAACGTCCTTTGGAGCGCCAACAGAATTAGAAGTTGAAATGGCCGAGCTTATAAAAAGCATGGTTCCAAATGTTGATTTAATAAGAATGGTAAGCAGTGGAACAGAAGCGTGTATGAGTGCCGTTAGGTTGGCGAGAGGTTATACAGGTAGAAATAAAATTATCAAATTCGAAGGTTGCTATCATGGACATGCCGATTGTTTTTTGGTTAAAGGAGGAAGCGGTATGGCAACATTAAATATTCAAACAGTTCCCGGCGTTACAGGCGGTGTAGCCAATGATACGCTAACTGCTCCTTACAATAATTTATCTGCGGTAGAAAAATTGATAGAAGAAAACAAAGAAGAGATCGCTGCAATTATTATAGAACCTATTGTTGGCAACATGGGCTGCATACTTCCGCAACCTGGCTTCCTTGAAGGATTAAGAAAGTTATGTGATGACGAAGGTATTATCTACATTTTTGATGAAGTAATGACAGGCTTTCGTTTGGCGCAAGGCGGAGCACAAGAAAAATTGAACATCAATGCAGATCTTGTTACGTATGGAAAAGTAATTGGCGGAGGTTTACCTGTTGGTGCATTTGGCGGAAAAAAAGAAATTATGCAATACATTGCGCCGTTAGGAAATGTTTACCAGGCGGGCACTTTAAGTGGTAATCCAATTGCGATGGTAGCAGGGTTCACGATGCTTACCGAGTTAAAAAATAATTCTTCAACTTATAAAGAATTGGATGAAAAAAGTTCATTTCTCGAAAAAGGTTTGCATGAAGTTTTAAACAATAAAAAGATACCCCATACTATAAACCGCTTTGGAAGCATGATGAGTTTGCACTTTTGCCAGCATGATGTTATTGACTTTGATACAGCTGCAAAAGCAGATATTCCCCTATTTAATAAATTTTTTCATCACATGCTTGAAAATGGAATTTATCTTCCTCCATCAGGTTATGAAAGTTGGTTTCTAAGCAATGCTCTAAGCTATGAAGATTTAGAAAGTACTATTGAAGCGGCGGATAAATTTTCGGTTTAACTGTGCTAACGAACTAACTGCGATTAAATAAAAAGGGCGAAGGACAAACCTCCGCCCTACCCCAATAAAACCTTTAATCAGCCAAAGCCTTTATGATTATTAAATCACTATACATTGAGTTCTTAAGCCTTAAGAATTATCAGGGGTTTTTCCGTTAGCAACGGCCATATATTCTCCAAAAAATTGTAAGAATATAATTTTTGTGTATAGCAAACATGGTTGGTCTAATACTATGCCAAACGGATTATAAGGTAGTGTATCTTAACAATTGCCCGCGATAAATCAATGAATATGTTTAGCTTTCAGAGCCGTACTTTAACTTACCAGTTTTTCAGAATTCAATTTTTATTCAATATAGTTATAATCACTTTTGTGTATCATATTACACAAAAATGAATTTCTTAATAGAAATATCACTTCATAGCGAATTATTATGGGCCGGTAATTTCTTACCTTTGCCATCTTTTTAAATTCAAGAAAGGTTAGAAAAATGAAGAGTAAATACCAGGAATATATTCAACTGAATTTAACACAAATAGCAGGAGATGTGCTGGACGCTTGGGAAAAAGATAACACTTTTGAAAGAAGCATCACTAATCGTGAAGGCAAGCCTACTTTCGTTTTTTATGAAGGTCCGCCAAGCGCCAACGGCATGCCCGGCATTCATCATGTAATTTCAAGAACCTTAAAGGATTTGGTGTGCCGTTATAAGACCATGAGGGGTTTCCAGGTAAAACGTAAAGGCGGTTGGGATACCCACGGATTGCCAGTGGAACTGGGAGTTGAAAAATTATTAGGAATTACAAAAGAAGACATTGGTAAAAAAATAACCGTTGAAGAATATAACGCCACCTGCCGCCGCGAAGTCTTAAAATTTAAAGATAAATGGGATGAGTTAACTCAAAAAATGGGTTATTGGGTTGACCTCGATCACCCCTATATCACTTTTGAAAATAATTATATTGAATCGCTTTGGTGGTGCTTAAAAGAATTGTATAAAAAAGGATTTTTATATGAAAGCGTTAGCATCCAGCCTTACTCGCCTGCTGCAGGCACTGGCTTAAGTTCTCATGAACTCAACCAGCCGGGAACTTACAAGGATGTGAAAGATACGAGTGTGGTCGCGATGTTTAAGGCAACTAAAAACGACAGATTAAAAATTGAAAATGCTGATGAAAATATTTTCTTTTTAGCATGGACAACAACTCCATGGACCTTGCCTTCCAATCTTGGCCTAACGGTCGGAACAAATATTGATTATGTTTTAATAAAAACTTTCAATCCATATACACATCTTCCGGTAAACGTAATATTAGCTAAAGCACTTATCAATAAATATTTTAAAACAGAAAATGAAAATGGAGATTTTAGCTCTTACGATGAAACTGCTAAGCTTATTCCCTGGAAAATATTAAAAGAGTTTAAAGGCAAAGAACTTGAAGGGTTAACTTACGAACAACTACTACCCGGGGAAGCAAATACTTTAGAAAAAATCCGGGAAATAACTCCCGGGGCACAACCATTTAAGGTAGTAACCGGAGATTTTGTTACCACCGAAGATGGAACTGGTATCGTTCATACTGCGCCTGCGTTTGGGGCCGATGACTTTAAAGCCGGCAAGAAAAATAATCTCGGTATTTTAACGCTGGTAGATAAGGAAGGAAAATTTGTTGACGGAGTTGGCGAGTTCAGTGGCCGCTTTGTAAAAAATTATAAAGACGACCCAAATTACACTGATGTAAACGTAGATATTTCAGTTAAGTTAAAAAAAGAAAACCGTGCTTTTAAAGTCGAAAAATATGAGCATAATTATCCTCATTGCTGGAGAACTGATAAGCCAATAATTTATTATCCACTCGACGCATGGTTCATAAAAACCACGGCAGCAAAGGAAAGGATGATTGAATTAAATAATACCATTAACTGGAAACCTGCGTCTACGGGTACCGGTAGATTCGGTAATTGGCTGGAGAATATGGTGGATTGGAATTTAAGCCGCAGTCGTTTCTGGGGAACGCCATTACCTGTATGGAGAACTCGAGATGATACTAATCATTATTCAAGGTTAAATCAACCCAAAATTGATAGTATAAAAATACCGTCATACGAAATCTGTATAGGATCTAAACAAGAATTTATAGAGTGCACTAGAGAAATTGAAAATAAATCTCAAATATTTAATGGCTTCTTTGTAAACATTCAAAAGATTAATAATGATTCCAATTTACTCAAATCCATTTTAGATAAATGGCAGGAAAATTATGATTTTGAGAAGACAGACCCTTATACATACGTTTACACAAAAGAACTATATAATTTAATAGAATCCAATCAAAAGATTACTCTTGAAAATTTAGTTGATGCTAATCTGAAATCTCACCATTTAAAAGAATTCTTGGCAAGGATCACAGAAAATGATTTAGAAAATATCGATTTACATAAACCTACTATTGACAATATTATTTTTAGTAATCATGATGGAGAAATTTTAGTTAGAGTACCAGATCTCATTGACGTATGGTTCGACAGTGGCGCCATGCCTTATGCTCAATGGCATTTCCCCTTTGAAAACCAGGAAGAATTTAAGAAAAATTTTCCCGCAGATTTTATTGCCGAAGGTGTTGACCAAACAAGAGGGTGGTTTTATACGTTACATGTTTTAGCAGCTTTGTTATTTGACAGTGTAGCTTACAAAACTGTTGTAAGTAATGGTTTGGTACTTGATAAGAATGGCGTTAAAATGAGTAAGCGACTCGGCAACATTGTTGATCCGTTTGAAACTCTTGAAATATTCGGGCCCGATGCTACAAGGTGGTATCTTATTACAAATGCTTCCCCATGGGACAGTTTAAAATTCGACCTGGAAGGTATTAAAGAAGTTCAGCGTAAGTTTTTCGGAACGTTATATAACACTTACCAGTTTTTTGCTTTGTACGCCAATGTAGATGGTTTTACTTTTAAAGAAAAATACATCCCGGTAAAAGAACGCCCCGAAATTGACCAATGGATAATATCATCGTTAAATTCTCTTATTGAATCAGTAACCAAAAACTTAGATGACTATGAACCTACACAAGCAGGAAGGGCAATTGAATATTTTCTTGATGAACATTTAAGTAACTGGTATGTTCGGTTATCCCGCAGAAGGTTCTGGAAGGGCGAGTACGAAAATGATAAAATTTGTGCTTATCAAACTCTTTATGAATGCCTGCAGGCTTTAAGTATGCTTATCGCTCCTATTGCCCCGTTTTTTGCTGATTGGCTTTTTACAAATCTTAATACGGTAACTAAAAAGTTATCTCAGGAATCGGTGCATCATACCGATTTCCCTACAACTGATAGCGGTCTTATCGACATGGAACTGGAAGAACGCATGCAATTAGCGCAGGATATTTCATCCCTCATTTTATCGTTGCGGAAAAAAGTGAATTTACCGGGCGGCCAAATCGGAATTAAAGTAAGGCAACCTCTTCAAAAAGTAATCATTCCTGCTATTGATGACTCATTTGCCCAAAAAATAAAAATGGTGGAAGATATCATCAAATCTGAAACTAATATTAAGGAAGTTGATATTCTGCAGGCAAATAATAATTTTATTAAGAAAAAGGCTAAAGCCAATTATAAAACGCTTGGCAAAAAATTAGGAGCTAAAATGAAATGGGCTGCCGAAAAAATTCAGCAGCTTGGTGATGATGATATTACAAGAGTGCTGCAGGGAGATTTCATCTTAAATACTGATTATGAACAGAAAAAAGAGTCTCCTATCATAATAACAGCAGAAGATATTGAAGTTTCGACTAATGAGATTCCTGGATTTGAAGTTGCCGTGAAGGGCAATCTGACAGTTGCATTAGATATTATATTAACCGAAAACCTTAAAAATGAAGGTTTTGCTCGCGAATTCATTAACCGTATCCAAACTTTGCGTAAAGAAAAAAACTTTGATTTAACTGACAAAATTGTTGTAAATCTTGTTAATGATGAGGTTGCAATGCTTCCAATTAATGAATTTAATACATATATTTGCGCCGAAATTTTGGCAGATAAATTAGAATTTGTTCCAAAATTAGTTGATGGCATCACTATTGATGTTAACAATCACTCTTTAACAGTAACAGTAACAAAAAAAGCAAAGTAAGTATGGCTACTCAGAAAAAAAAGGGCACACAGGTTGTAAAAAAGGCAACCGCAAATAAACCTGCCGTTAAAAAGTCAGTATCTGCTGTTAAGAAGGTCATTACTTCTAAAAAATCGCCTGAGAAAAAACATTTGGCAAAGAAAACTGTTACAGCTAAAAAGCAGTCACCTAAACCAAAGACTGCCACTAAAAAAGTTGTTAAACCTATTAATAAATCTTCACTGGCTAAAAAACCTGCTAAGTCAGCTGTAAAAAAAGCAGTACCTAAAAAATTGCCTAACAAGAAAATCGTTGCTAAGAAAGCAGCAGCGCTGCCCAAAAAAGCGAAAGTTGCTGTGCCTTTAAAGACCCAAGTAAAAGCCAATAAAACAAAAACCGGCCTACAAAAGCCTGTTGAAAAAGCCGTTGCGAAAGCTCCTGTTGTTAATATAAATGATCATAAAAAAGAGCTTAAAAAAGCTTTAAAGAATGCTGTGAAAAATAATGAATCTAAAAAACCGGAAAAGCCTTTTGTAATGCCTAAAACAAACACCGAAAAATCACGCAAGTATGAGCCACAATTTGTAAAATCAGTTCTTGACCACGCGCCCGAAGAAAATAATGGACCATCGATGCGTTATAGCGATGCTGAATTGAATGAATTTAGAGAACTTATTTCGCGAAAGCTGGAAACAGCTAAGAAAGAATTGGGTTATTTACAAGGGCTTATAACCCGTAAAGATGAAATGGGTGGTGATGATACGGACAACCGTTACATGACAATGGAAGATGGAAGCCTGAGTATGGAAAGGGAACAATTGAGCCAGATGGCAAGCCGCCAGATTACATTTATTGATCATCTTGAAAAAGCCATGATGCGAATTGAAAATAAAACCTATGGCATTTGCCGGGTAACCGGAAAATTAATTGACAAAGCACGTTTAAGAGCAGTTCCTCATGCTACTTTATCTATTGAGGCAAAAATGGGGATAGCAAAATAATCAATCAAATTTTTTTTAAAAGGAGCGATGAAAGTCGTTCCTTTTTTTTGTTTTTTTTAATTTTAGGTATGCTCAAAAAATTAAGAACCATAATTTACCACGTAGATAATCTTGATAAAGCGAAGGAATGGTATAAAAAAATCACAGGTATTTCGCCCTATTTTGATGAAAGTTTTTATGTAGGCTTTGATATCGCCGGGTACGAGCTGGGTCTTGATCCCAATTTAAATGACATACAGAAAGGAGAACATTCAGTAGCTTATTGGCAGGTTGACGACATAAAAGTCTCCTTGGAAAATTTAAATATTAACGGGGCAAAAACTATAAACGAAATCCAAGAAGTTGGCGGTGGAATCTCTGTCGCAGTTGTAGAAGATCCATTCGGGAATCACATCGGTCTAATTCAAGAAAAATAATCGGTAATTAATAGTTCAAGGCTTTCTTTATTCAATGCAATGGCTCAGTTAAATGCCTCCATCGTTGCATGAATTTACAAATTCTGCATTTACCATAAGTTTCAATAACAAGCTCTTCTTTCTAAAATTTACTTCACTTCCTGCATGTTCACCAGTCTTTTGTAAAAGCCATCGGCAGCCATCAAACTCATGTGGGTACCTCTTTCAACAATTTTACCTTTGTTTAAAACTATAATTTCATCAGCATGCCGAACGGTACTTAACCTGTGGGCTATTACAATACTTGTGCGGTTGCTCATCAGGTTATTAATTGCATCCTGCACCAGTCTTTCGCTTTCAGTATCCAACGATGAAGTTGCTTCATCTAATATTAAAATTGGGGGATTTCTTAATACCGCTCTTGCAATAGTTGTTCGTTGCTTCTCTCCACCACTCAGTTTATTTCCCCTTTCGCCAATATTGGTATCATAACCATTTTCTTTTTGCAAAATAAATTTATTGGCATTGGCAATTTTTGCGGCATGTTCAATTTGCCCAGGAGTTGCGTCGCTCATTCCCAATGCAATGTTATTGGCAATAGTGTCATTAAATAATATGGCTTCCTGCGTAACAATTCCCATGTGGTTACGAATAGATTCCAATGAATAATTTTTGATATCTATTCCATCAATTAATAACTCCCCTTTGCTTACATCATGAAACCGGGGAACCAGGTCGACTAATGTACTTTTACCGGCACCGGATGAACCAACAATCGCCACACTTTTACCTTTTTCAATTGTAAGATTTATATCTTCTAAAACCATCTTATCATCATAATAAAATGATACATGTTTAAATTCTATGCTGCTTTTAAACTCTTCCATTTGTATGGGATTAGCAACTTCTTTTATGGAAACGTCTTCATCAATAATATGCTCGATACGTTCAATACTTGCTGAGCCTTTTCTAATATTATAAGAGGCAGAAGAAAGATTTTTCAGTGGCTGTATAAGCTGCGAAAAAATAATAATATACGTAATGAAATCGCCAGGATTCAGAAATGAATTTCCCAACACCAGCCGTCCGCCAAACCAAAGCACGCAAACAATCGCAAACACGCCAAGCACTTCACTCACTGGCGACGCAGAATCACGTTTAACATTAGCCTTGTTCTTAATTATAAATAATTCTTCATTTTGAGTTATTAGCTTGTTGTATTGTCTTTTTTCCGCATTAAATGCTTTTATAATACGGATGCCGCCCAACGTTTCATCGATAGTAGAAAGTATGGCGCCCAATTTTTCCTGTACGCCGGTGCTCTGTTTTTTTAAAGAACGGCCAATTCTTCCAATTATAAATCCGGAAACAGGAAGAAAAAGAAGTAGAAAAAGTGTAAGCTGCGGGCTTAAAATAATCATATAAAGAAAAAAGAAAAGAATGGTAACCGGCTCCCTGAAAAGTGTTTCCAGTAAATTCATAACGGAGGTTTCCACATCTACAAGGTCATTGGTCATCCGACTCATTATATCTCCTTTTTTTTGATCGTTGAAATAACCAATTGGAAGCACGAGAATTTTTTTAAACATCCGGCTGCGCATATCGTTTATAACTGCATTTCTTATTGGAGTGATGAAATATATGGAGAGGAACAAAAAAATATTTTTAAGCATGATTGCAAACAAAACCAGGAGACAGATGATCGCAAGTGCTTTTACATCACCACCAGGGGTTTTTATCATGTCCGATAACCAAACTTTTAAAAAATTAACGGGGTTTAATTTCGCCAAAAAACCTGGACCACTGCTAACGGCTGAAAGTGTATCATTCTTTTTAAAAATAAGCAAAAGAAAAGGGCTCAATAGCCCCAATGAGATTACAGAAAATAAATTGGAAAGAACGTTGAAACTAAAGTATTCAAAAATTAATTTAGGGTATTTTGATACATACCGGAAAATAACACGTAAACTCTTCATGAAGTATATTGAAATGACTTATTAATAGTAATAGAAGCAAAGTAACTAATTTTACAAAGATTAATAACAATATACAATGACAGAAGGCAAAAGACAAAAGCAGGTTGCAGGAGTTATTCTAAAAGAGTTAAATGAGATTTTTTTGAGAATGGGACTGAACATGCTTGAAGGAGGAATGGTATCTATAGCGTCGGTAAAAATTACGCCGGATCTTTTTGAAGCAAGAATCTACCTAAGCTTTTTCCAGGTAAAAGATAATGAAGCAGCGTTGGAAAAAATAAAAGAAAGGAGTAGTGAAATAAGAGGTGATTTAGGCAAAAGGGTGCGACATCAATTGCGAAGCATTCCACAGCTTACTTTTTATATTGATGATACATTGGATTATGTTTTTAAAATTGAAAAATTGCTTGATGAAATAAAGAACGAAGATGAAGGCAATAAACAATAAGCAGCACCAACGCGCAATCATCCCAATTAACTAATTAACCCATTAACCTTGTATTTAAAATTTGCATGGCGGTACTTTAAAGCAAAAAAAAGCACCAATGCTATTAATATTATCTCTTGGGTAACTGTCGGTGTTATTGCATTTTCAACGATGTGCCAGGTGCTGGTGTTGAGTGTTTTCAATGGTTTCGAAGGATTGGTTCAATCATTATATTCCAATTTTTATTCTGATTTAAAAGTGCTTCCCGCCAGGGGTAAGACTATAACGTTGACTCCGGAGCAAATAAATTCTATCAGGAAAATGAATGGAGTAAAGGGCACTTCTCTTATTGCTGAAGAAAAAGCATTACTGCAAAATGGCGAGCAGCAAACTGTAGTATTACTGAAAGGGGTAGACCCAAATTATTCACAAGTTTCCGGCGTACCTAAAAATATGTTTCGTGGTGTTTTTGACCCTGGTACCATCGACAAGCCAAAGCTTGTTCTTGGTTCAGGTATTGAAAATGCAATTGGAGTAGAATCAGATAAAAATCTTTTACCCGTTACCGTTTTCCTTCCCAAAAAAACTGCAGAATCAAATTCAAATCCACTGGCGGCATTAAGCGAAGGCAATGCTACCACATCAGGGAGCTTCGCTATTCAACAGGATTTTGATAACAAATATGTAATAACAAACATTGGTTTTGTAAAGCAGCAAATGAATTATGCGCCGGATGAATATAGTGCGTTTGAGATCTCTTTAATAGATCCTGCGCAGACAACTACGTTTACAGAAAGCTTACAAAAAATTCTTGGCGCTAAATATAAAGTGCTTACAAAATATGAGCAAAATGCCAGTTTATATCGTTCTATGCGTTTGGAAAAATGGGTTATTTATGCAGTGCTCACACTCATTTTAATTATAGCTGCCTTCAATATGATTGGTGCATTGACGATGCTGGTTCTTGAAAAAAGAAAAGACATAAGTGTGCTTCAATCTCTTGGCGCAGATAAATATTTAATTAAAAAAATATTTTTAACTGAAGGCCTTTTGCTGGCAGTTACCGGCGCTGCTACGGGTATTGTACTGGCATTGATTATTTGTTATCTGCAGGTAAAATTTAAAATAATAAAACTGGTGGGCACTTCTTTTTTGATAGATTATTTTCCTGTAAAGCTTGTAATAACCGATTTTATTCTGGTAACGCTTACAGCGCTGATTATTGCCTTTGGAACTTCGTGGTTTCCTGCAAAAAAAGCTTCAGAGCAGCTATTTAATTTGAAAGCGTAAAGCAATGTAAGACGTGCATTGCTTTAATAGTCTCCTAAAGTTTCAGGAAGTTCTTCCATTGCTTTTTTAAACTGTTCGGCATTGGGTGCCGTACCGTGCCATTCATGATTGTTTTCCATAAAATCAACACCTTTACCCATAACAGTATGCATAATAATCACTATTGGTTTTCCTTTGCCCGTAAGCGTTTTGGCTTTTTGCAAGGTGGCAATCACCTCTTCAATATTATTTCCATCCATTTCAAGCACCTCCCAGTTAAAGGCAAGAAATTTATCTTTAAGGTTTGATAATCCCATTACATCCTCCGTAGTGCCATCAATCTGTTGGTGATTACGATCGATTGTTGCAATTAAATTATCAACCTTATGCATTGCAGCATACATTATAGCTTCCCAGTTTTGTCCTTCGTCCAACTCTCCATCGCCATGCAATGAATAAACGATATGCTTGTCTTTATTTAATTTCTTTGCCGACGCAGCTCCTATCGCAACGCTCATTCCCTGTCCTAATGATCCGGAAGCTACGCGGATTCCGGGTAAATGCTCTGCAGTTGCAGGATGTCCCTGAACTCGTGAATCTATCTTGCGATAAGTATCTAGTTCTTTTACAGGAAAATAACCGGCATGTGCCAATGCACTATACCAAACTGGCGAAATGTGCCCGTTTGAAAGAAAAAATATATCCTCATCTTTTCCGTTCATGTCAAAACCTTCTTTACGATCCATTATCTTAAAATATAACGCCGCAAAAAAATCGGCACAACCAAGAGATCCGCCGGGGTGGCCACTTTGAGCATTATAAACCATACGCACAATGTCTCTTCTTATTTGTGCAGCCATATCTTTCAATTCCTTAATTTCCATTTTTTATTGAATTATTTTATGCGAACGTACATTAAATTTTACAGGCTGCAAAGCTCAGTTTATTTAAATACTTCATCACTTACTCCTTTATTGATTATGTAAGATGAATAAATAATTTCTATCCGGCCTTGCTTGTCGTTATTTTTATCTGCTGTTTTATTATTTATCGAAGCTTCATCATAATCAAAAGTTATGCCTTTAGGCATTTTATAATCCTTTGCATTAAAAATAAAAACAACGTCATCCGGCAAACCATATTCCAAATACCGCCCGTATTTCATATCCAGTTCGTAGGTTCCATTGTCTTTGGTAGTAGTTTTAGCTTTTACTATTACTTCATTTTTTTCATCAACATAAATAGTTAAAAAAATTACATTGTTGTTGTCATCTTCGGGAAGCAATTTTAAAATTTTTACTTCTTTCGCACCCACCATTGAATTGCCAGCGTCTATAACCGTAAATTTATTTCCTGAAATGATGTTATTCAAATTGATGCTTACCGCTCCTTTTGGAACAAATGAAATTCCTTTTTCATTTTTGATTTTTAATTTATCTGGCTTCTCAAAATAAACGGTGACGTTCGCCTTTGGCACTTTTAAAAATGAAACATCAGTTTTCATGATGGCATTTGCTTCATAATTATTTACCAGGTTTAATTTATCTCTTACCTTTTGAAGTAGCCCATCAGCATCCTGCGTAAATACATTATTGATTGTTGACGAAAAGAATAAAAAAGAATTGCAAAAATTTTCATAGTGAAAAATGGTTACGGTTTATCAAAGATATTCATGCATTATTTGAGGCGAGTATTTATAGAAATTATTATCAAAACATTACTTGTCTTTAGCTTAAAATATCCTTTCGGCTAAAAATAAAGATGGCGCTACCCGTAAAAATTATTATGTATGCGATAAGGATAAAAAGACTTTTTAAAATTGCGGGTAAATTACTAATCGACCCCGGGATGGTTTGTCCATCGGTATTTGAGCTGATGTAAAAAAATCCTTTCCATCCGAGCATGTGGGTCGTAAAAATATAAGGCTTTACAGTATTATCATAAATAGGGATACGCATTTCACTAAGTATTGTTAATACTATAATAATTGAAACCGTTGCTACTATTGGCCCTATTGAATTACCCGATATGGAAGAAAGAAAAAAAGATAATGCCGCAACTACAACTAGTGCGACAGCCGCAAAACCAAACGCTGCAAAATATCGCCAGAGTATATCAGCTTTTTCTATTTGCACCAATTCAAATTCTTTTGCAACAACTAAATCGTTAGTTCCAAATAAAAGTATACTTACTAGTAAAGCTAAAAATGCCATCCAGATCAATAAGATCAGGGTATAAATTACACAAGCTGTAAATTTTACTATCATAAGTTTAGTTCGGCTCACAGGCTTTGTAAGTAATAGTCTAAGCGTTCCGGCATTTGCTTCACCTGCAATTATATCTCCTGAAACCAGCGCCACCAATATCGGAACATGAATTAATAAAAGATTAAGTATAACGAAGCATACCCAATAACCGTTAGTAACTTTCGCATAGGGTATAATTAAAGTTTCATCGACGCTGCTTAAAATAAACTGCACATATTCTTTACCATTAATGAGCAGGGCAACCTGTATCAGAAATACAATAGCGGCAATCGCAGCAAATGCAATATAAGTACGGGGTTTCTTAAAAGTTTTAAATAGCTCAAATTGTAGCAGGTTCCACATTTGTACCAGGATTTGTTATTGATAAAAAATAATCTTCAAGAGAGTGCCTTGTTTCTGCAGAAAGAATACCGATATTATTTTTTACAAGAAAATTTATTAAAGAAGGAATAATATTTCTATCCATTTGAAGAATTATCTTTTCCTCTTTTAATTTTTTAACGGCAGTATTAAATTCACTTTGTAATAAAATTTCTCTTGCGGCAATGTTATCAGTTGTGTCTATTTCTACAATGGTTTTAGATGGATCTAATAATTCTTTCGTTGTGCCTTCCACTATCTTTTTTCCATTATGAATGATAAGAAGCCTGTTGGCAATTAGCTCTATTTCTGAAAGTAAATGCGAAGAAACCACTACAGTTTTTCCATGCTGGCAACTCAAATTTTTTATAAGTTCCCGGGTATCTGCAATTCCCTGCGGATCCAGCCCGTTTGTGGGCTCATCAAGAATAATAAGAGATGGATCATGAATAAGAGCAACGGCAATGCCTAAACGCTGTTTCATTCCTTGTGAAAAAGTTTTCACTTTGCTGGTAGCTCTTTCAGATAAGCCGACCATTTTAAGAATTTCCAGTACCTCTTTTCGGGAAACGGATTTTCCGGAAAGCTTTGAGAGAAAAGCAACATTTTCATTAGCCGTTAGAAAATTATAAAGGTCAGGCTTTTCTATAATGGCACCTGTTTGTCTTAAAATTTCTTCACGATGGGTAACTAAATCTTTATTAAAAATAGAAATGCTTCCTGATGTTGGCCGGATAAGCGTAAGCAACATTCTTATAGTTGTTGACTTTCCTGCACCATTTTGTCCTAAAAATCCATATACATCGCCTTCATTAACGGTAAACGAAAGACCCGACACAGCCGTAATATCTTTAAATTTTTTTGTAAGATTGGCTACTTCTATTATTGTTTTCATCCTTCAGTAAAGGTATCTACAACAACACAAGACACGCTATTAAGTTCTTTTCTTTCAAAGTTTTTTGCAAAATGTTTTGATTTACAAGAATCGTATCTAATTTTGTAGCTCCAACTCTTAAGAATTACTCTCCCATAAGACCAATTCTTTGCAATATCTTTAGAAATTCAAATGCTTACATTTTCATTTGCATTAATAATGGCTAATTAAGCCATACCAATTCTCCTTAAATTTTATTTGTTTTTTGGATGCATGTTTCGCTTATTTAATAAAGCTTTTTTAAACTTTCCAGGTATTCATGAAGAAATCAGATCGTGAAGATTTCATGGTACCCAAACCACCGATGTCCTGATTAACGCTGAAGCTATTCTTATGGACTTTTTAACTTTTTCGATATCATTACAAAAATATAAAAGCAGGTTACTGCTTATAGCTGTCTATTTAATAATGACCTCTGCAATCGTACACGCACAAGCACGGAATTATACTCTTGTATATTCAGATAATATAAAAGGTGGCACCGCAATATTTGGAAATACGTTGTTGCAGGTCATTAATAATGATACCATCAATACAATAAAAATGAATGACAACAATGTCGATGGAAATAGTATATATGGTAATGATAATGAAAATATGAAAGATGTCGATATAGATGGAAGTACCGGCGGGTATGGAAGTGTTACTGTTAATTCTTCATCAGCAGATCTAATTCTTCCGGCGGGAAATAATAAAATTAAACTGGCCCGTTTATATTGGGGAGGGCGCATCAGGAATTCAGATTTTGACTTAACAGCTTACGCAAATCAAACTATTAAACTAAGAAAAGGCACTTCAGTACCTTATTCAAATATAACCGCATTAGGAATTGAGAAGATTACTATCGTATCCGGTTACTCGCAATACCAGGCTTATGCCGATATTACTGATTTCGTAAAAAATAGCGGTGCCGGAACTTATGAGGTGGGCAACGCTCCTCTTAGTACAGGAGCAATTGACAATGGCGGTAATAACGGCGGATGGTGCATTGTTGTTGTATATGAAAACGATGCAGTAAATTATAATAGTATAAGAATATATGATGGGTTTCAGCAAGTATATAATAATGGCAACCCGCTTTCCAATTCAGTTACTTTAACCGGGCTAAATGTACCGTCCGGTCAACTTGCAGCAGGTGATGCTAAAATGGGTGTGCTTGCATGGGAAGGCGATGCGAATTTGGCTGGTGATTATTTGAAAATAAATGGTAACCTGTTTTCTAACACGACAAATCCTGTAGATAATTTGTGGAACGGAACTATTACTGATAACGGACTGCATGTATCTTCAAAAAATCCAAATTATACTAACCAAATGGGATTGGACATTGACCAGTTTGATATGGGAACCGGCTATGGAATTTTCCCTAATGCCGGTTCAATAACGTTGGAATTTGGAACAACCTCTGATAAATATTTTCCCGGGCTTTTTTCGTTTATTATAAGAATGAAAGACCCAACGATCAATATCGATAATACGGTAAGTGATGCCAACAATAATCATTTTGCCAACCTGAATGAAGTACTAACGTACACGCTTAAAGGAGAAAATAGCGGACCAGGAAATGCTAATTCAGTTGTAATTACGGACACGTTACCTGCTACTGTTACCTACGTTCCAAATTCATTGAAAATAATAAGTTCTCCCGGAGTTACAACCGGAATTCAAACAGATATTTCAGGAGACGATATTGCTGAATATATTGAAAATGGATCAATTAAAACTATACAGTTTAGAATTGGAACAGCAGCTACAAGCAGTAATGGCGGTACTTTAGCGCCATATGAAACTTATGAAGTTCAGTTTAAAGTAACCGTTAACGACCCGGGAACCGGCAAACAGATTCCTCCGATAATGAACATTGCAAGAATAAAGGCGTTATCCGATGCCAATGTAAATTTTGTTGATGATGGTACTGCGATAATCAACCCTGACAACGGGCCTGAGAATGGCCCATTACCCGTAACGATGGTTTCATTTACGGTCTCGCCTTTACAGGATAAAAAAGTAAAACTCGACTGGAAAACTTCAATGGAAATTAATTGCAGTAAATATAAAATTGTAAGAAGCTTCGACGGAAATATTTTTAACTATGTCGCCGAAGTTCCGGGAGCCGGAACAACTTCGTCCATTCACTCTTACTCCTTTATAGATGATGTATCTTCTGCCGGGTGCCCCATCATTTATTATAGAATAGATCAAATAGATAATGACTGGAAGAGTTCTTATTCAAAAGTTTTGCCGGTAAAAATTACTGATGAAACCAGGCAGTTAATTATCTCGCCAAACCCTTTTACCAGTAGTATAAATATAAAAATAACATGGAATAAAAATGAAAATGTTACAGCCAAAATAATTAATCTACAAGGCAGCGAAGTAATTACGAAGGGCATTAAAATGAATAATGGGGTTAATTACATCGCTATTGATGAATTATCTGATTTGCCCCCGGGAAATTATTTTATCCAATTTATTTCAGCAACAGAAAGGTTCACTAAAAAAATTACAAAGCAATAAATCAGGTATAAAATATTATTTATAAAGTCATATAGCTCTGCAACGCTTTCACATAATTTTCAAAGGCTTCAACTCCCTTGTTATTAATTTTACAAATTGTTTGCGGATAATTATTATTGAACTGTTTTATAATATCAATATAACCGGCATCTTTTAGCTTATTGATTTGCACACTTAAATTCCCTGCCGTTGCGTTTGTCTTTTCTTTCAAAAAAGTAAACTCCGCTTCTTTTACACTTATAAGAAACGACATAATAGCAAGTCGTAACTGCGAATGTAATATGGGATCAAGTTCTTTAAACTCCATTTTACTATATTACTGTAAAAAATTAATCTATCACCAAATCAATTACAACCATCCTATTTAAACAAATATTTTGAGCTTTCTTAAGATTGATGGGATCAAATGCATCCTCTTTTTGCCGTCATTTGTCTAAAATTCTTCCTGAAATTTTTATTTGTGCATTTACCCAAAACATTATTGTAAATTTGTCACAATAATAAAGTAGTTTATTTTATAAACCAAATTCCATCACTGGAAGGCATTTATTAGTTAAATGGCCAAAAACGGATATCGTTCTAAACTGATGATAATCAATATATATTAATAAAATAAGGGGTTTAATGAAAAATTAGCCGCTCATTGGAATTTATTAACATCACCTAAAATTAATTTGTTTATGTGCCTGCAATTTGTAATTTAGCAATAGAATTTAATGGGTTAGTAAGTACAAAGAGCTGGTAGTAATACCGGCTCTTTTACTTTTCTTTACAAAAAGTTATCGGTTAAGTAATAATCAATTTCCTTCTTCATATTACGCTGTCATTTTATTTCCTGTGATAATGTTTGTTTAATTTCATTGCTCATTAATTTATTGAATGAGTAAAACAAAGACAGCTTTTTTTTGCAGCAATTGCGGACAGGAAAGTGCGAAGTGGTTAGGTAAATGTCCTTCATGTGAACAATGGAATACTTTTGTTGAAGAAGTAATTGTGAGAGGCACAGATAAGAAGCAAACTGAATGGAAAGAATTTTCAGGATTAAGTAATGGTGTTAAAACAATTTCTTTACAAGATGTTTCAAGCAGCGAAGAAAAAAGAATTCTTACTGCTGATGCGGAGTTGAATCGTGTATTAGGTGGTGGAATTGTTACCGGAAGCATTGTATTGATTGCGGGAGAACCTGGCATTGGTAAATCAACATTGTTTCTCCAGGATGCATTGCAATTGAAAAATGTTGTTACATTATATATAAGTGGTGAAGAAAGTGAACAGCAAATTAAGATGCGTGCAGATAGATTGAAAATTGAAAATGAAAAATTTTTCCTGCTTACTGAAACTAATACGCAAACCATTTTCCAGGAAATAAAAAAGCTACGGCCAGAACTTGTAATTATAGATTCCATTCAAACGTTACAATCACCTTATGTTGAATCTACACCGGGTAGTGTTTCTCAAATCAGAGAAAGTGCCGCCGAGTTTCAACGCTTCGCAAAAGAAACCAATACGCCTGTTTTCCTGATTGGTCACATTACTAAAGATGGAAGCATTGCAGGCCCAAAAATTCTGGAGCACATGGTTGATACCGTATTGCAATTTGAAGGAGACCGCAATTATGCATATCGTATTTTGCGCACGCTTAAAAATCGTTTTGGTTCGTCATCAGAATTGGGGATTTATGAAATGACGGGGGAAGGAATGAGGCAGGTAAGTAATCCATCAGAAATATTAATTACGCAAAGGGAAGAACAATTAAGCGGTGTTGCAATTGCCGCAACAATGGAAGGCATAAGACCATTGTTGATAGAAGTCCAGGCATTGGTAACACAAAGTGTGTATGGCACTCCGCAACGAACCAATACAGGTTTTGATTTACGAAGGCTGCAATTGTTATTAGCAGTTTTGGAGAAGAGAGGCGGATTTCATTTTGGAGTAAAAGATGTTTTTATAAATATTGCGGGCGGCTTAAAGGTTGAAGATCCTTCCATTGATCTTGCAGTATTAAGTGCATTACTTTCTTCTTATGAAGATGTGGCACTTCCGTTACACATTTGTTTTGCAGGCGAAGTGGGATTGAGTGGAGAAATAAGAGCGGTTAACCGTATTGAACAAAGAATTGCCGAAGCTGAAAAATTGGGTTTCGAAAAAATAGTTGTAAGTAAATATAATACCAAGGGCTTAGGTAAAAGTAAATTTAGTATTGAGGTTGTAGCATTAGGCAAAGTGGAAGAATTGTACAAATACCTATTTTAGTTTTAAAACAATAAACATTGAATCTAAAATCAACTATATTATCTCCTTTAGTTCATTTTTTTTATCCGCACAATTGCATTGGTTGTGGAAGTGATATTATAGAAAAAGACAATTTTTTATGCCTTGAATGTATTAATTATTTACCACATACCGGTTTTGCTTTACATGCCAATAATCCTTTAGAAAAAATTTTTTGGGGGCGACTGCCAATCACTGCTGGTATGAGTGAGTTTTATTTTTCCAAAGATTCCATTATACAAAATTGTATTCACGAATTTAAATACAGGGGGAATAAAAATATTGGGTTATATCTTGGTAAAATAATGGGCAAGAGCATGCTTAACAGTAATCGCTTTGCTAACATTGACTACCTGGTACCATTACCCCTGTTTACTGAAAAAGAATTTAAAAGAGGCTTTAATCAATCTTCAATACTTTGCTCGGGCGTAAATGAAATAATGAACATTCCGGTTATAACAAAAAATGTAACCAGAACAATATATACCGAAACTCAAACTAAAAAAGGAAGAATTCAAAGATGGGAAAATGTCGAGAAAAGTTTTTCGGTTATTGATCCTGAAATGTTGAAAGGGAAACATATTTTATTAGTCGATGACGTTATTACCACCGGCGCAACTATTGAAGCATGTGGCCGAGAAATCTTAAAAATAGAAGGAGCCCGGTTAAGTATTGCTTCATTAGCTATTTCAAAACAATAAACCATTACTTAATTAAACATATTTTTGGTAAATGAGTTTTATAAAATATGTATTCTTTTTTATTCTGACCGCGATAATTATTTCCTGCAAGAAAGAATCTTTTATAAAAAGCCCACAAGCTAATTTATCAACAAGCGTAGACACGTTAAAGTATGATACCGTTTTTACCTTGGTTGGCTCTGTTACCCAAAGTTTTAAAATCTTTAATAATAACAATCAAAAACTTCGTTTATCACAAGTAAAATTAGCTGGAGGCGCTTCTTCTGTTTTCAAAATAAATGTTGATGGCACTGCTGCAACTGAAGTAGACAATATAGAAATGAACGCTAATGATAGCATTTATGTTTTTGTCCAGGTGAATGTAAACCCAAATGCCAATAATCTTCCATTTCTTCTTCGCGATAGTATTTTGATTAGTTATAATGGCAACCAAAAATTTGTACAATTACAGGCTTATGGGCAAAACGCAATCTTTTTGAACAGCGTAAAGCTAACCGGGAATGTAACGTGGGATAAAACGCTTCCTTATGTAATTATTGGGGGTATTTTAATTGATTCTAATTCCACACTTACTGTGCAGCGAGGAACAAAAATCTATTTACATGCCAGTGCTCCATTTTTAGTTGACGGCACTTTAATTGTTAATGGTACAAAACAGGATAGCGTTGTATTTAATGGCGACCGAATGGATTCTGATTATAAAGATTTACCAGCAAGCTGGCCCGGTATTTTCTTTAGCAGCAGCAGTAAGGATAATTTTTTAAAGCATGCAGTTATTAAAAATGCCTACCAGGGAATTATAGCCCAGGGCCTTTCTGTAAATGCTAATCCAAAACTCACCATATCGCAATGTATTATTGATAATATTTATGATGCGGGCGTACTTGGCGTCAATACAAATATCTATGCTGACAATTGTTTAATTAGTAATTGTGGCAGCAACATCTTGTTGCAACTTGGCGGCGATTACCGTTTTGTCCATTGCACCGTTGTGTCTTATAACAATTTTTTAATCACGCATAAAGCCCCCGTTTTACAGGCTTCAAACGCTGCGAAGCAAAACGGCGCAACATTCACACGGCCACTCAATGCGATATTTCAAAATTGTATTTTTTGGGGAGATAATGGAAATGTAGATAACGAAATTATCCTGGATAAAGAAGGAAGTGTTTCATTCCTGGCCAGCTTTAATCATGTTCTTTATAAAGCGAAGGATAATGTAAGCAATGGTAATTTTGACGCTCAATCTATAAAAAATACTGATCCTTCGTTCGATAGTATTGATGTGTCACACAATTATTATGATTTTCACTTAAAAGATTATTCACCGGCTATTAATGCGGGTACATCTACCTCATTTCCTAAAGATCTTGACGACGTGATAAGAGATGCTAAACCCGACATTGGATGTTATGAAAAATAAAAACCCTCATATTGCCGGGTAATTGAACAAGGCTAATCATTTCATGAATTGCTATCTTTACAAAAAAAGAAAATGAAAAAAATATTTATTGCCCTGGCATCTTTAGCGCTGGCATCTTTTATTTTACCACCTAAGCACGCTCCATTCATCAAGTCATCTATTTATGATTTTAAAGTGGATGGATTAAGCGGTGGCACTATTGACTTTTCACAATTCAAAGGAAAAAAAATATTGATAGTTAACACTGCATCTAAATGTGGCTTCACTCCCCAGTATGAATATTTGGAAAAATTGTATGAAAAATACAAGGATAAATTGGTAATTGTTGGGTTTCCTGCAAACAATTTTGGTAGCCAGGAACCAGGTACCAACGACGAAATAAAAGCATTTTGCACAAAAAATTATGGAGTTACTTTTCCTATGGCAGCTAAAGTTTCTGTAAAAGGAGATGATATTGCACCGATCTATAAATGGCTTACCAATAAATCAGAAAATGGCGTAATGGATGCAGACATCAAATGGAATTTCACTAAATTTTTGTTGGATGAGAACGGCAACCTGATTGCAAAATTTGATAGTAATGTTGCACCAATGAGTGACGATATTGTCAAATATTTAAAATGATTTTTTATTATAAGTCCCGATAAACAATCTGGCTTAGACACGAATTGATAAAGAGTATGTTAATTCGTGATTCAATATTTATAGATTCTATTTCCCGGTAATCATTATGCAGTTTGAAAATGTTATTGGCCAAAAGCCTACCAAAAAACATTTAATCGACCTTGTTCAACAAAACAGGTTGAGCCATGCTTTATTATTTTTAGGTAAAGAAGGTAGCGGTGCTCTGCCAATGGCGTTGGCTTTTGCGCAATATATCGTTTGCACCTCCGCAAAGAATGATGCGCCTGCTCAGCAGGGTTTATTTGGAGAAGAAAACAATATTCCTCTTCCTGAAAAATTAGAAGCATTGGACTCATGCGGCGAATGTCCTTCCTGTATTAAAGCACAACTATTTATTCACCCTGATATCCATTTTTCGTTCCCCGCAATCCCAAAGAAATCGGGTACGCCCACCGTCAGTGATGATTATATAAATGAATGGCGTGAATTTATTGCTACTTATCCTTATGGAAATGTGTACGATTGGCTGCAGTTTTTAGGAGCAGAAAATAAACAGGGCAATATAACTGCTGAGGAATGTAACCAGGTAAATCATAAACTCAGCCTTAAAACTTTTGAAAGCAATTATAAAATTTTGATAATGTGGATGCCTGAATTCCTGGGCAATTCAGGTAATAAACTTCTCAAACTTATAGAAGAGCCGCCACCAGATACACTTTTTATTTTCGTAGCGCAAGATGAAAATGCGATTTTACCTACCATTTTATCAAGAACGCAATTGATAAAAATTCCTTTGCTTGATAATGATGAAATTGAAGAAGCATTAATTCAGCAGGCGAACTCCACAATTGAGCGTGCTGCCCAGGTTGCTGCGGTAAGTGAAGGAAATTATCGCGAAGCATTACAAATGCTCCAGAATGCTGATCATAACTGGGAAAGCCTTTTAAGAGAATGGCTCAACGTCACTTTAAAAAGAAATACATCGGCTCAGCTTAAATGGATTGATGAAATAAGCCAAATGGGGCGCGAAAAACAAAAACAATTTATTCGTTATTTTATTCATTTGTTGGGCCAGGCATTAAGGCTACGCTTCGTATATTCCCCCAATGGAGATAATATTAATTTGCAAATACCCGCAAATGAAATTGACTTTGCTTTGAGGCTTAATAAGATGTGCAGTGTTGAAGCCGCGGAAGCTATCATAAACGAATTGGACAAAGCAATTTTTTATATCGAACGAAATGCCCATGCGAAAATGTTGTTCCATGCGCTCTCAATACGGATGTACCACATTATTAAGGATAATTCATTAATTTTGATGGATTGAGGAAGATGGAATTTTTGCAGATGTTTTAGAAAAAAATTTTTAGAATCAACTTTCAGCTATAGGCATTTTGTTTATTACTGGTTTTAAAACAGTCTTTTATAGTTTTGCAAAATCAAATAGGAGGTATTTCTCTTTTAAAAGTAAAATTGTATAGAATTTAATGCTACCAAAGTTGTAAACTTCATCTGCACGATTGCACCTTTTCTTTTTTTATTTATTTATCACTTTTTTTGAAGCAATTATATATGAGTTGCACTAGTTGTAGTACGGGTAAACCTAACGGTTGCAAAAGTAATGGCGGATGTAGTACCGGCGGATGTAACCGTATGAATGTTCATGATTGGTTGGCAAATCTTCCATTCAGTGATCCCGAAAGTAGTTGTCGCATTGTGGAGGTTTCATTCAACCAGGGAAGCAGGAAAGATTATTACAGAAATAATTCGTTACAGATTTTTGAAAAAGGTGACATTATTTCGGTAGAAGGCGTAAGCGGTTTCGATGTTGGAACGGTAAGTCTTACAGGGGAGTTGGTTCGTCTTCAGCTTAAAAAACATAGTTTAAAAGAAGATACTTCCGAATTTAAAAAAATATTACGTCTTGCTACGGATAACGATATCAATAAATGGAAAGAAACCAAGGCCCGTGAGCATGAAGTGTTGATACGAAGTAGGGCAATCGCAAGGCAATTAAAAGTTGATCTTAAAATGGCTGAGGTTGAGATACAGGCCGACGGCAGGAAAGCAACATTTTTTTATATTGCTGATGACCGTGTTGATTTTCGCGAACTCATAAAAATATATGCATCTGAGTTTAAGGTAAAAGTAGAAATGAAGCAAATTGGTGCACGGCAGGAAGCAGGAAAAGTGGGTGGGATTGGTAGTTGCGGAAGAGAATTGTGTTGCAGTACCTGGCTTACCGATTTTAAAAGCGTTAATACAAATGCGGCACGTTATCAAAACCTTAGTATAAATCAAACAAAACTTAGCGGCCAATGTGGAAGATTAAAATGCTGCCTCAATTATGAATTGGATACTTATCTCGATGCATTACAACATTTTCCGGATGATGCCGAAGTAATAGAGGTGGCAAAGGGTCGTGCTTTCTTAATAAAGAAAGATATTTTCAGAAACCTGATGTGGTATTCAATGCACGACAGTACACGACATTATCCCCTTTCAATTGAAAGCGTAAAAAAAATAAAGGAGCAAAACAGACAAGGCATAAAGCCGGAAGCTTTGGAAACCGTTGAGATTGTGAGTGGCAAAACTAAAGAAGCAGAACCGGCATTTGTTGATGTTGTTGGGCACATCAGTTTAAAGTCGCTCGAAAAAAACAGCCGCAGGCGAAGAGATAGTGACAACAGCAGGAAGGCCAATATGGCTAAAAAACCTCAACAACAAAATGCTCCAAACGTTAATCAAAATAACCCGCGACCGAATAATAGAAACAACCGGCCTCCGCGAAAGAAAAACAGGTAATAAGTAAAATTCAAAATTTCATACCGAGATTTTAAAAAGAATACTTATTGTACTTTTGCACCGGTTTTTTTTAAATAATATTTCTTTATTATTTTGTCGCATGTCAATTTCAATTACTAATCTTACAAAAAATTTTGGCACTCAAAAAGCAATTGACAATATTTCATTTAGCGCAGCAAACAACGAAATAGTTGGGTTTCTGGGGCCCAACGGAGCTGGCAAATCCACCACAATGAAAATTGTAACAGGTTATCTGAGGGCCGACTCAGGAAGTGTATTGGTAAACGGGATTGATGTAAATACAAATTCGCTCGAAGCAAAAAAACAAATTGGTTATTTGCCTGAAGGCAACCCGTTATATTATGAGATGTATGTGCGTGAATATTTGGGTTTCATCGCAGAAATACACCAAATAAAAAAAGGCGTAAAAAAAAGAATTGAAGAAGTAATTGATTTAACCGGTCTTCGTGTTGAGAGTAATAAAAAAACAGGTCAATTAAGTAAGGGTTATAAACAAAGAGTAGGACTTGCCGCTGCACTAATTCACAATCCCGCCGTTCTTATCCTGGATGAACCTACTAGTGGCTTAGACCCTAACCAGATAATAGAAATAAGGCAGGTAATTAAAAATCTTGGTAAAGATAAAACAGTACTATTTTCATCGCACATTTTGCAGGAAGTAGAAAGCATTTGCGACAGGGTTATAATAATTAATAAAGGAAATATCGTCGCAGATGATACTTTATCAAATCTTCAACTTGCCAATAACACTTATCATGTTGTAGTTGTACAATTTTCTAAAAATGTTGATGCGCAAATTTTATTAAATATAAGTGAAGTGCAAAAGATTGAAGAAGAAACACCTTTCATCTATAAACTTCAAACTTCAGATCCTGAAAATATAAAAAAACAAATTCTTAAACTCAGCCTGGAAAATAATTTAAATATACTTTCATTGCGAAGCGAAACAAAAAGTCTTGAAGATGTATTTAGAAATTTGACAGGTAATATTCAAAACAATTAATAAAAAACAGTTATGAGCTACATTGCAAACATACAAGCACGTCAAATATTAGACAGCCGTGGAAATCCAACAGTAGAAGTGGATATTCTTACGGAGAATGAATTTTTAGGAAGAGCTGCAGTTCCATCGGGTGCAAGCACAGGCGTACACGAAGCGGTAGAATTAAGAGATGAAGATAAAAAAGTTTATGGCGGCAAAGGAGTTTTGAATGCTGTAAAAAATGTAAATACTTTAATAGCAGAAAAACTTACCGGCTGGGACGTTGCGGATCAAACCGGTATCGATGCAGCTATGCTGGCTCTCGACGGAACAGAAAATAAAAGTTCTCTCGGTGCCAATGCAATTCTGGCCGTTAGTCTTGCTGTTGCCAAAGCAGCGGCTTTGGAAGCAAATCTTCCGCTATACAGATATATAGGTGGAACCAACGCAAAAATTCTTCCCATTCCAATGATGAATATTTTGAATGGTGGTGCACATGCTGATAATAAAATAGACTTCCAGGAATTTATGGTAATGCCCGTGGGCGCATCTTCTTTCAGCGAAGCATTACAATGGGGCGTTGAAATTTTTCATGCATTGAAAGCAGTATTGAAAAAGAACGGTTACAGCACTAATGTTGGTGATGAAGGTGGCTTCGCTCCTAACATTCAAAGTAATGAAGAAGCAATAGAAACAGTACTTACTGCAATAGATAAAGCAGGTTATAAAACAGGTTCACAGGTATCAATAGCTATGGATCCTGCTGTAAGCGAAATGTACGATACCAAAGAAAAAGTATATCATTTTCATAAAAGTGATGGTAAAAAATTGAGCAGTGAAAAAATGGTAGACTTTTGGGAAAGCTGGGTCAAACAATATCCTATTATTTCAATTGAGGATGGTATGGCTGAAGATGATTGGAGCGGATGGAAATTAATGACAGATCGATTAGGTAAAAAAATTCAACTGGTTGGTGATGATCTTTTTGTTACCAATGTGAAAAGGCTTCAGAAAGGTATTGATGAAAATACTGCCAATGGCCTCCTGGTAAAAGTAAACCAGATTGGATCACTAACGGAGACTATAAACGCAGTTTCGCTTGCTCAGAATAATGGATATAATACTATAATGAGTCACAGAAGCGGTGAAACAGAAGATACCACTATTGCGGACCTTGCTGTGGCTTTAAATTGCGGGCAAATAAAAACAGGCTCTGCAAGTCGTACAGATCGTATTGCAAAATACAATCAACTGCTTAGGATAGAAGAAATTTTAGGAGACAGTGCTGTTTTTCCAAAAGGAAAAATTAAATTTGGTAAATAAATTATTCACATCGTTTCAAGAATATAAATTGAAACTGAATGATTTAAATATTAAAAAACCGGGATGCAACAGCTTCGCAACATTTTTACTAATAAATATTTAATAACAGGCATAGCTTTTGCAGTATGGATGCTGTTCTTTGACAGAAATGATATTTCGTTACAATTGAAGCGGGTTAATGAATTAAAAAAATTGCAGGAAAGTGAAAAGGTAATGGACCAACAAATTACCGATACCAAACACGAATTGACCCTTTTAAAAACCAACCCGGAAACTCTTGAAAAATATGCAAGAGAAAAGTATATGATGAAGAAAGATAATGAAGATCTTTTCATAATTATTTCCGATTCATCTTCAATTAGATAGGATACAATATTTCTGAAGTAAGATCGTTTTAGTTTTAGGATTGGATATTATTTATTTAAAGCCCTTAATTTCATGACCAAGTTCACACCAGAAGATCTGGTACAGTACCTCTATAATGAGACGTCTGTACAAAAGACAGCAGCGATAAAAGCAGCATTAAATACTGATTGGAATCTAAAGGAATCTTTTGAACAGCTTGTTGAGGCTCAAAAAAATCTGGAAAAAATTAAACTTTCTCCGAGAGACGAAGCAGTAAACAAAATATTGCAGCACACATCTAAAAAAGTGGGACAGCTTCATTCTCATTGATTTCATTAAAAAAAACTACTTTAGTCCCACCCAAAAGGTGGGATTTTTTTTATGACAAAGAAAGAAAGGTACCAGTTTGTAATAGGTTATTTTTTATCACATGCCCCCAACGCCGAAACAGAATTATTGTATGATGATCCTTATGAATTATTAGTCGCAGTTATTCTTTCGGCACAGTGTACAGATAAACGTGTAAATGAAACCACTCCTAAAATTTTTTCCAGGTTTCCGGACATTTTATCTCTGAGTAAAGCAACTCCGGAAGAACTCTTCCCTCTTGTCAAAAGTATTTCGTATCCAAATAATAAAACAAAGCACCTGATTGGTATGGCAAAAATGGTTATGGAAAATTTTGGAGGCAAAATTCCTATGACGGTAGATGAACTTATAAAGCTGCCCGGCGTTGGACGTAAAACCGCAAACGTGATAACATCTGTGATAGATTTGCAACCCAATATGGCAGTGGATACTCACGTCTTTAGAGTGGCTGCCCGCATAGGTCTCACTTCAAATGCTACTACACCTCTCGCAACCGAAAAACAATTAATTAAACATATTCCTACAAACCTAGTCCACAAGGCTCACCATTGGCTTATTCTGCATGGCCGCTACATTTGTGTGGCCCGTAATCCTAAATGCGATATATGCGGAATAAAATCTGTTTGTAAGTATTATCATTCCAAAAAAATAAGAACAATAATTGACCCGTTTCCGGTGAAGGATAATAATGCTGAAAGAATTAAATAAGGAACCCCGGGATATTATAACAATTTTTTTATTTCTTCTACTAACTCATGCCTGGTTAAAGGAATTCCCATTATTTTATTATGGCCTTTGGCATCTACCAGGTATTGATCCCTGATAATTTTTATAAGCTGCCCGTTATTGAGTTCCGGTATTAAAATATGCTCGAAGTTTTTCAGTATTTCGCCAAGGTTTTTAGGAAACGGACGAACATAACGGAGATGCACATGCGAAACAGAATGACCTTCCTTAAGCAAATCCACAACGGCGGATTTTATAGCCCCATAAGTGCTTCCCCATCCCAGTACAAGTACCTTTCCCTTTTCAGGTCCGTTATCAATTTTTTGTTCAGGGAGGTAATCAGCAATTTTATCGATTTTCTCCTGTCGAACCTTTACCATCATTTGGTGGTTTTCAGGATCGTAACTTACATTGCCCGTTATGTTTTGTTTTTCAAGCCCTCCCACTCTATGCTCAAGGCCCGCAGAACCTGGGATAGCCCAAGGCCTTACTAATTTTTCATCTCTTAAATAAGGTTGAAAAACTTCTTCATGATGGCCCAATTCATTTTTAAACTTAACCTCTATCGGTGCCAGGTCTTTACTTTCAGGATATTTCCAGGGTTCAGCACCGTTGGCTATATAGCCATCACTCAAAAATATAACAGGCGTCATGTGCTGAACCGAAATGCGCACGGCTTCATACACTGCATCAAAACAATCACTTGGCGTTGATGCTGAAACTATTGGCATAGGGCACTCTCCATTTCTTCCGTAATAAGCTTGCAATAAGTCGCTTTGTTCCGTTTTTGTAGGTAAACCGGTAGAAGGACCGCCTCTTTGAATATTACAAATGACTAATGGGATTTCCAGCATTACTGCCAGCCCCATTGCTTCTGACTTTAGAGCCATGCCAGGCCCACTTGTAGACGTTACGCCAAGACTACCGCCATAAGCAGCTCCTATCGCAGAAGAAATTGCCGCTATTTCATCTTCAGCCTGAAAAGTTTTCACTCCAAAAGCCTTATGCCGGCTTAATTCATGTAAAATATCGCTTGCGGGAGTTATAGGATATGATCCCAAAAATAATTGTAATCCACTCATTTGCGAGGCAGCAATCAATCCATAAGCCACCGCCTGGTTACCCATAATACTGCGGTAATTGCCGGCGGGCATTTTAGCCTTTTCGACAGAATATCTTGTTGTAAAGGTTTCAGTGGTATCACCATAGTTATAACCTGCCTGAAGTACCTTGATATTACTATTTAGAATATCTGGCTTTTTCGAAAATTTTTCTGTTAAAAACCTGATAGTATTATCCATACTACGGTTATACATCCAATATAAAAAGCCCAACACAAACATATTTTTTGCCCGGTCTTTTTCTTTAGTCCCCATGTCAAACTCTTTCAGGGATTCCCGTGTTATTTTAGTAACATCAATTTTAATTACTTCATAATTATCAAGACTACCATTTTCTAAGGGATTAACGCCATCAGGGTAGTTTGCCAGGCGCAGATTTTTTACATCAAAGCCGTCCACGTTTACAATAATTTTGCCGCCCTTTTTTAAGGCGTTTAAATTACTTTTTAAGGCAGCAGCATTCATGGCTACTAACACATCGCATGTATCTCCTGGCGTAAATATCCTGTCACTGGAAAACCGTAGCTGAAAACCGCTTACTCCGGGTAATGTGCCAAGCGGGGCCCTGATTTCAGCAGGGAAATCAGGAAATGTGGCTAGGTCGATGCCCAACATCGCGGTATTATTGGTAAACTGTGTGCCGGTAAGCTGCATCCCATCGCCACTATCGCCTGCAAATTTTATTACAACATCCTGTAATACTTCTTCTTTAACGTTCATTATATTTTATGATTTACAAATTTAAAAGTTTGTGAGGAAGATTGTATCATTTGTTTTCCATTTTTCCATCTACTTAAAGTCTTAACAATATTTAAATTCTGCTGCTTACAATTATTTTTTCGATTTTAAAGATTTTATCATTTTTTTAAACTCGCTTTCAAATTCTTTCAGAATACTTTTATTCAGCGAGTAAATGCTGCTGGTTTTATGAGCCGTTCCATTAATCAACCCACAATTCTTCAATTCTTTCAAATGCTGTGATACTGTTGACTGTGAAAGAGGGAGTCTTTGTACGAGGTCGTTGCAGTTACAAGTTTGCTGCCGGGCAAGAATTTTTAAGATAGAAATACGTGCAGGATGCGATAGAGCCCTGGCAAACATTGCAAGATGTTGCTTCTTTTTTCCGAATGCTTCTTTTTTATGAACAGGCATGTGAATATGTTTTTCAAGATAGTAATAAAATAAATATAGAATCTTCGAAATTTTTATAAATTACCCAAGTACAAATAAGCCCTTTCTTTGCAGATATATTTATGACCTTCCAGGGATGCTCCAAAAAACGCAGTACATAAAGAATTTTCTTTTCAGTCAACACCTTGCTGATGGGATAAGAATTACTCTTGAGATTATATTACCTGCTATCGTTTGTGCGCAATTTGGAAAACTCGAAACCGGTATCACCATTTCGTTAGGAGCATTATGCGTAAGTATAAGCGACGCCCCGGGGCCCGTGAAGCATAAACGAAATGGAATGTTGTATTGCAATATTTTTATTTTCTTCATGGCAGTGCTAACCGGGCTGGTTAACACTAATGTCTTCTTACTTGGAATACTAATCGCCGTATCGTCTTTTTTCTTTACCATGTTCTCTGTTTATGGAAACCGTGCGGCTTCAATTGGAACAGCGGCGTTGCTGGTAATGATACTGCGAATGACCAGTATAACGACCCCCATAAACGTAGTTTATGAAAGTGCCTTAATTTTAGGCGGCGGTGTTTGGTATATGGTTGTTGCTTTATTTCTTTTCCGGCTTACACCTTATCGCCCGGCACAAAGATCGCTGGGCGAATGTATTCATGAAACGGCAAAATACCTGCGTATAAAGGCAGAACTCTACGATACAAAAAAAAATATATCCGACGAATATAAGAAGCTGGTGATGCAACAGGTAGTAGTTAATGAAAAGCAGGAACAGGTGCGGGAATTGCTGTTTAAAAACCGGGAAATATTAAAGGAATCTATACGTAGCGGCCGCATACTGGTGTTAACTTTTGTCGATTTAATAGATTTGTATGAACACATTACGGCAACCTGGTACGACTATAATTCCCTTCATGAAAAATTTTCTGATACAGGAATTCTAAATGAAGTCTCCGTTATAATAAAAAACATTGCTGATGAGTTGGACAATATTGGCTCCGCTATTCAGTCGAACATTTTCTATAAAAAGAAATATGATTTAATTCCTGAACTTGATAAACTAAAATCAAAAATAGATTCAACAGGTGAAAAAAATAAAAGTGTTTTTATTTTAAAAAAAATATTGGTAAACCTGCGGAATGTAGGTGAACGTGCAAATAATTTAAGTAATTATTTCGGAACGGATATAAACAAAAGAGAAGTTCAAAGCGGTAGCGACTATTCTAAATTTGTTACCCATCAGCCTATTAATGGAACTGTTTTTAAAGATAATCTTACCCTTAAATCTTCAGTATTCAGGCATTCGTTGCGCATGATGATTACTTGTATTGTTGGTTATGTTATTTCTAAATTTTTGCCTAACGGGTATCATAGTTACTGGCTGCTATTAACCATTATCGTTATTTTAAAACCTGGCTTCAGCCTTACAAGGCAAAGAAATTTTGAAAGATTTACGGGAACTATTGCGGGCGGGTTAATCGGTATTTTAATTTTAGCGTTTATTCATGACCGTATGATTTTGTTTTCGTTAATAATATTTTTCATGATTGGGACTTACACTTTCCAGCGGCTTAATTATATAGTGATGGTTATTTTCATGACGCCTTATATATTAACGCTTTTTAATTTATTGGGATTAGGTTTTATGAATGTAGCAGAAGAGCGTTTACTCGATACCGGTATAGGCTCGCTGTTATCGTTTATGGCGAGTTATTTATTATTTCCACACTGGGAGTCTGCGCAATTAGATGATTATATGAAAAATGTGCTGAAAGCTAATATCAATTACCTGTACAAGTTCGCAGATATTGTTCGTGGAAAAAACAATTCTGTTTTAAACTATAAGCTTACAAGAAAAGAAGTATTCCTAAGTAACGCTAATCTATCGGCCGCTTTTAACAGGATGTTATCCGAACCAAAAAGCAAACAGCGCAAAGGAAATGAAATATATAAATTTGTTGTATTGAATAATGTTCTTTCCTCAAACATTGCGGGGCTTATTGCAGGCAGTTCTGGCTATGAAAATATTACTGACCAAAACGAAGCTTTGCTATACGTCAGGCAATCTATTCATAATCTTGAGGAAAGCCTTGCAGAATTTGAAGAAAACTATTTACCGGGTGTAGAGAAAATAAAACTTCCCGAGTCTTCAAAAGTTGTAAAGAACCTCAACCTCCAGTTTTTTGAGCAATTTAATTTTGTTCATAAACTCACTATTAAAATAAATAAAACAGCGGTTGCAATTGCAAGGCGATCTTAATTCACCAACTTTATTCCTGCTTGCTTTTTTCTTCCTCGCTAATTAAGCTGGCATGTTTTGGAGTTATCTTCTTTTCAATTATCTCATCTTTTTCTGCTCTCCTTTCAAGGCCCTTCATACCCCAGTGAAGAATAATCGGTATTAATAAAAGAGTGCAATATGCTACAATAGGAAAAAAGAAAAATAAAAGATATGAAACAATAAAAACCAATGGAATAGTAAGGCTCCTGTAAACTCCAAGCATTATCCTGGCTTTTGAAATTTGCCGGGTAAGCATTTTTCTCTTTGGGTTACTAACGTACACCCAAAGCCAGCAATTCATTAGGCCTGTTAAAATCATATTTATTGTATAAATGCCATATGGAATTCTAAGGTTGGTCATAGAACTATATTCTCCCAACAAACCGGCACTAAAGGGTAAAGTAACCACCGTTAACAGAAAACCAAGATTGAGCCAGATTAACGAAGTAGAATTTTTGATGACGTACCCGAAAATTCTGTGGTGAACCGACCAGTAGTGGCCCACGATGCCAAAGCTTATTACAAACCCCAAAAACTTAAAGCTCATTGCTGAAATTGATTGCCAAATGAGTTTATCGGTTGCATCGTGTATTACAGGCGGCGTTATTTCTATTACCAATAAAGTAATTGTGATAGCAAACACTGCATCTACAAAAAAAGTAAACCTTTCTACCTGGAAATACTGTCTTTCTTTATCATGTTTGGCTTCCTGCATCTGCAAATAATATTTTAAAAGTTAACTAACGCAATTAATTGTTTCGGCTACTGGTATATGTATTTTCGAAATTTTCTTAACAGTCAGATCTAACGGTATTTTAACTGCATAAAGTTATTAATTCTTTACAAAGGTTTCAAGAAGGATTTTTTATTTGATTGTTTAATAATTTTGAAAGCTTCATCATAATTAAAAAAGGTTTGTTCGAAAACAAACCTTTTAAGAATACCCATCTTTATCACCAATTTTAATTAGTTCCACTTGACTGCATGCCCCCACGTTGCGGACGCAACGTGGGCTCTACTTCATCTTTAAATTTCTTGTACTGGTCTTCAGTAAAAATTGTTTTCAACTTATCATCACGATCGTTCATCATTTTTACAAATTCACTCCTGTCGGGCCTGTTACCACTGGCTCTTGCATCTGCTCTCATTTTATCCTGCGCTGTATAAAAATCGGTAAAGACAGCAGCTGTTTTACTTTGTTCGGCTGTGTCAAGGCTCAATGGCGTGGTTAATTTATCCATTACCGATTTTACACGCTCTTCTACTGTGCGGCGCTGCATTCCCTCTTGTGCACTTGCACTTATTGTTATTGCAAAAAAAAGTGCAATAAACATCGTGATTTTTGCTTTCATACTTTGATTGTTTATTGGTTGTTATAAATGTTTAAAAATTTAGTTATGTGGGTGTTCTCTTCCTGTTCTTCCGGTCATCCGGACAAAAACTTTTTGTATAGTACTGTCAAACTTTGGTAATTGACCGGGAGTGCAAATGTCCCTGACCATTTTAAAATGATTAAACATGTGAAGATCGAGTGCTTTTTGCCTGCCGGCAATTGCATCCGCCGCCTTATTTACGGATGAATCGTCCACCTGTAAAGAATAAACCAGGTTGTAAAAATCCATCTTTGATTTTCGTAATTGGTCAAATAAATTATGAAGTGTATTTAATTGATTTTTTCTTAAAGACTGGTACGCATCAAGCTGGGCTTTTGAGAAGCCAACTTCCTTTTGTAACATGTCAGACATGCCGTTTTGATCTTTTGAGCGGGAACTTTTCTGCGCCGGGTTATTCGTCACAAGGAAGAATACTAACATAGCAATATTCGTTATCAATAAAAAAACGATTATTGAAATGAGTGACCTGTTTTTTGTTGCTGGAGTCATTATGGCTTAGAGTTTTCAAAATCATATAAATTATAGCTTACCTGGCTGTATTCATCTGCTGTAGCTAATTCAGATCCCTGCGGCGCTAATGAATTACCGGAGGGATTCGATAAAAGGATAACCATGGCATTAATGATCAGCACAAAACAAATACATGCAAAAGCAACAACGGGCCTCGCTACAAAAGAAGTGAGCTTATTCCATACATTTCTTTCGTTTTGCATTCTTGCCTCAAGCCTTGTAAAAAGAAACGGGCGTGGAGCAGCCCTTTTAATGCCGTCCGTACTTTGCAGTACCTCATCAATTTTTTTATTTAAGAATTCGTCTTCCATATTATTATTTTTTTAGACGTTATTTTAATTGAAAACCTGCTCTTTTATTTAATTTAATTGAAATACATTTTTGGCCAAGCATAAAAATTATTAATTTTTATTGAGTGCCGTATAATAATCTTTTAATATTTTTTTAAGGTTCGCTTTCGCCCTGTGTAATAATGCATCAACAGCCGACTCGGTAATTTTCATTACATCCCCAATTTCTATGTACGACAATCCTTCTACTTTATTAAACACAAAAGCAGTTTTTTGATTTGGCGGCAATTGTTCCATAGCTTTAAAAAGAACTGCTGCGTTTTCTTTATTTTCCATACTTATACCGGGATGAAAAAAATCGGGTGGATCAATTACAGGCTGATCATTTTTACCATAAAGACTCTGTATAAAAGCAAATCGTTTTTTTCTTTTTTTCTTCCTGATGTGGTCCATCGCTTTTGAAACAGTAATGCGATATAACCAGGTGGAGAATTTTGATTCTCCTTTAAAAGATGAAACAGATTCAAACGCCTGCATGAAAGTTTCCTGCGTTACATCTTCTGCATCTTCTGCATTTTGCAAAATTCCTATTGCAGTATTATAAACCAGGTCCTGCCATGTTTCTACAATATTTTTAAAAGCTGTCCGGTCCTTTTTTTTAAGGCGCTCTATTAATTCTGTTTCTTCAATCAAAGCAAATAATTTTTTATGCTAAAGAGAAGGTCCGCCATGTCCTCCACCACCAAAAGGTGGGCCTCCGGGGCCACCAAATCTACGAAATTCATGGTCTTCCTGGGTGTTGTTAGGCTTCCCCTTGCCGAACGTCTTCAATTTATAGGTAAATGTCAGCATAAAATATTGTTGCAATACTTGGTTTTGTACATCCTGTATGTAAGATTCCGTAACATTACGGGTAATACTTTTATTTTGTTTCAACAGATCGAACACAGACAACTTTAATTCTCCTACCTGGTTCTTTAAAAATTTTTGCCCCACTGCTATGTTCCACAACCAATAATTTGTGTTATAGCCGCCAGCTAACCCTTTATAATATTCATTGCTTAAATCGTTATTAAAAAATAGTCCTCTTTTAGTAAGCAGGTTGGCAGAAATCCCTGCAGATTGAGTAAAATAATTATTATTAAGTGTTGGTTGCAAAGTATTTTTAACAGTATTAATATTACCGGAGTAAGATAAGTTGAAATCAACATACTCGCTTATGTTGCTGGATAATACGGCTCCAAAATTATAATTATAAGAATTTGAAATATTGCTAACATCATTAATCAGGCCTGGTTGTTTTGCATAACCGATTCCTGCATTCCAGTTCAAATTAGATTTCAAAAATTTTATAGGCAGGCCAAATGTGAAAAAAGATCTTGCACTTATGTACCCATTTAAGTTAACCGGCTTTGAAATTTGCGAACCTTTGAAAAGTGTAATAGTACGAGACAATGCCGAATCTTTAGACGCTGTATAAGTCGCATTCGCTACATAATTATTTATAGTTTGAAAAAATATGTTTGCAAAAAAACTTTGACCCTTAACGCTATTGGTATAATTATACCTTGTAATGATGTTATGGGTATATTGCTGTTGCAGATCAGGATTACCAGTGGAGTAAAAAAACTGGTTTGAATTATTAATTACATTTTGCAATTGAGTTACAGAGGGAGCACTTACAGATCCGCGATAAATGATTCTTAAATTACTTTTTGAAGAAAGCTTAAATCTTGAAAATACGTTGCCAAGAATGTTGCTGTACGAATTATCAATATGAGAAACCTGCGGAAAAACCTGGTCGCTTTTCAGCTCACTGTACTGATAGGAAACCCCCGCTGCAATCATATTATCCCTGTCGCCCCGCCGAAAAGTGATCCCCGTATTTTGAGTATTATAAGTATTGTTGAATTTATTACTTAGGCTGGTATCCAATAAAGAATATTTTGCCGACCCATCATCGTAATTAAATGTTTCCTGGTCTGCATTATTATTAGAAAATGAAGGATTATAATTTACCTGTAGCTGCCCTCTTTTTCCAACTGGTTCAGTGTACACTAAATTAAAACTGTATTTATTATTATGATTTTGCTGGTTGGATAACTGTCGTAATGAATCTGTTACGGTAGTAGACTTATAATACGTGTTTACAGCCGTTAAATAATTATCGCCAACCTTGTCGCTGGAACTATTACTAATTCCCAGTGAAATACTGCGGCCTCTTTTAGAAAATGCATGGCGAAATAACACCAGGTTGCTTAAATTATTTCCATGAAAGTTGCTGTTTATATCATTATCAGTGAGGCTTATTATATTTTGCTTGTTTACATCTGAATAGTTTACCCCATGAACGAAGTTGATTGAATTATTATTTTGGAAGTTTAAACTTGATGTCACTAAAATAGAATTGCTGGAATCGATCCGGTAAGTAAGTCTCACATTGGCCCTGTTGTTATAATTTTTATTATCAGAAATCGTGTTTTCATCATAATAATTGCTGCTGTCCTTTGTTATAATATTTTGCTGATTAAGCGCCTGGTTGTTGGAAGTGTTGCTGTTGTTAAAAAAATAACTTCCTGTTACATCAATATTTTTGCCCCAGGCATCGCTATAGTTTATACCAAATGCATTTGTTTTTGAAATTCCATTTTGTTGCCCCACGGTAAAATTACTTTGGTCTCCCCCTCTAAAATTTCCGCCACCACCACCGCCACGGCGTCCGCCACCGCCACGATTGCCTGAACTTGTAATACCCAACAAATCCTGCGATGAAAAATTTTGCTGATTAACATTATTCACCAGGCCCACCAAAGAAATTCTTCTCGCATTATTAAAAAAACTTACGTTGCCGCCACCGCTATACCTATTATCCGTACCATAGCCCGCGAATACACGGCCGAAATTGCCGGTGCGCATATCTTTCTTCGTAACAATATTAATCGCTTTTGTAGTATTGCCATCGTCAAAGCCTGTTAGTTGCGCCTGGTCGCTCAATTTATCAAAGACCTGGATCTTATCAATAATTTCAGCCGGAAGATTACGTAAAGTAGCTGTAGCGTCATCTCCAAAAAAATCACGACCATCAACAGTAACTTTTTTTACTGTTTCTCCCTGTGCAGTAACAGTTCCGCTTTTATCCACCGTAATGCCGGGCATTTTCTTGATCAAATCTTCACTGGTAGCATCGGGATTTACTTTAAACTGGCTGGCAGCATAATCCAATGTATCGTTATTTTGTTTTACGGGTGGCGGAGCTCCGTTTACAATTACAGCCTGGAGTGTTTTGGCGCCTTTGGCAATTGCGATTACGCCTAAATTATTTGTATTTGCATCAACGGAAATCATTTTAGCAACGGTTGCATATCCTATTGAAGTTGCAGTAAACGTATAGTTTCCTGCGGGCACATTAATAAATGTAAAACTTCCTTTATTATTACTTACAGAACTAAAGACCCGTGAAGATGAATCTGCAGAAGCCAATTTTATTGTTGCATTCGGTACAGGTGAGTTATCATTTGCATCCTGCAAAATACCCGTTACAGATTGAGCTTTAGCAGCAGAAGAAAATGCGGCAATAAAAAGGCAAGCAAATAAAATTCGATACATGTTGTATAATTGATTCGTCATTTTGACGACAATAAAAAATAAAACCTGTGGAGGAACTATTTTATATTTTGCAAATGCTAAAATTTAAATTAGAACACATTTATTTTTTATATTCCGGATAATTCCGGCTTTTATATTTCATTAACACTACTAAAACTCATTTCAATTATCTTGCAGGTTCTTAAATAAATAAAATATGGATTATAATAAAATTGTTTCGGTTTCCGGCATGAGTGGTCTCTTTGAATTGGTTTCTTCAAAATCTGATGGGGCCGTTGTAAGGTCAATAGAAGATAATACTACAAAATTTGTAAGCACACGGCAGCATAACTTTTCGCACCTGGAAAGCATTGAAGTATTTACTGTAAAAGACAATACTAACCTTTCAGAGTTGTTTGAAGCGATGAAAAAAAGTAGCGAAAAAGTGCCTGACTCAAAAGCAGATAATAAAGCGCTGAAATCTTATTTCGAAAAGGTTTATCCTGACCTGGATTTCGAAAGAGTGTATGCGAGTGATATGAAAAAAATGGTGAAGTGGTTCCATATTTTAACCGAAAACAAAATAGAAATAAAATCAAAACAATCGGAAGAGGGAACAGAGGCAGTTTCTCCTGATACTACAGCAATTCCAAAACCTGTACGTAAAGAAACAACTCATGTAAAACCTCAAAAGGCTGCTCCGCGTAAAATTGAAAGCCGCGGGGTGAAATAAACCGGATACTCGATACTGGATCTCGGATACCTCATTACACATAACTTTTAACTCATAACTTTTAATTCAGGAAATGATTGAAGCATCTGCCGACATAAAAAAATTAGAAAGAAAGTTTCTTCCTAAAGATTTGGTTATAGCCAATTGGGAAACTATTGAACCCTACTTTAAAGAATTGTTGGAAAGAGAAATTTCATCGCCCGCGGAATTAAAAAAATGGCTTGGTGATATGAGCGAACTGGAAGCCGCCGTAAATGAAGACGTTTGCTGGCGCCAGATAAAAATGACTTGTGATACAACTGATAAAAAACTGGAGGAGTCATTCAATTTTTTCTGTATGGAAATTCAGCCCAGGATTCAACCTTATGCTGATGCGCTTAATAAAAAACTGATCAGCTCTCCTTTTATAAATAGTCTCGAAAAAGAAAAATATTTTACTTACCTGCGCTCAGTTAAAAAGAGTATTGAGCTTTTTCGTGAAGCCAATATTCCATTGCAGGCTGAGCTTGCCGTATTGCAACAACAATACGGAATAATTACAGGCAAGATGATGATTGAAGTTAACGGTAAAGGGTACACGCTGCAGCAGGCCGCTAAATTTTTAGAAAGCCACGACAGAAAATTAAGAGAGGAAGTCTATCGCAAAATAAACGCAAGAAGATTAGAAGATAAAGATGTATTAAATCAACTTTTTAATCAATTAATAGAAAAAAGACAACAGGTGGCAGTTAATGCCGGTTTTGAAAATTACAGGGATTATAAGTTTAAAGAGCTTGGTCGCTTCGATTACACAAAAGAAGATTGCTTCAGGTTTCATGATTCTGTAAAGCAACATGTATTGCCGTTAGTGAATAAGATTTATGAGAAGAAAAAGAAGAAATTACAATTAGATGATCTGCGTCCATGGGATACAGAAGCCGAGCCGGAAGGAACCAAACCGCTCACTCCTTTTGAAACAGGAAGTGAACTATTGAATAAATCTATTGAATGCTTCACAAAGCTTCGCCCCTTCTTTGGCGATTGCCTGAAGCAAATGAATACCATGAAGCACCTTGACCTGGAAAGCAGGAATGGCAAGGCACCAGGAGGTTATAATTGTCCGTTGGCTGAAAGCGGCGCCCCTTTTATTTTTATGAATGCTGCAGGGCAGATGCATGATGTAACAACCATGGTTCATGAAGGCGGTCATGCTGTTCAATCGTTTCTTACACATAAACTCGAACTGAATGCATTCAAAGACTACCCCATGGAAATTGCAGAAGTGGCCAGTATGTCAATGGAGCTTTTTACCATGGATTACTGGGATGTATTTTTTGATAATAAAGAAGATCTCACAAGAGCGAAAGAACACCAGCTCGAAAGAACGATAACTATTTTTCCATGGATAGCCGTTATTGATAAATTTCAACATTGGATTTATGAACATCCGCAACAAACAGTTGAAGAAAGAACCAACGCATGGATGGAAATCCTCAATGATTTTTCAGATGATGTAATTGATTACTCCGGCCTTGAAAGTTTCAGGGAAAATCATTGGCAAAAGCAATTGCATTTATTTGAAGTTCCCTTCTATTATATTGAATACGGCATTGCACAATTAGGAGCAATAGGCATGTGGATGCAGTTCAAGAAAAATCCTGAACAGGCGTTGGATAATTATATGAAAGCATTAAGCCTGGGTGGCACTAAAACCTTACCCGAGCTATATAGAGTTGCAGGACTTACATTTGATTTCTCACCTGAAAATATTAAAGTGCTGATGGATTTTGTGAATGAAGAGATGGAGAAATTGCAATAGCCGATTTCTAAAAAATTTCGTTTACACATTTTTTAGTTTCTTTGCGCATCCTGTTTATTTAACTATCGAATTATGTGGAAACGCCTTGCAAAATTTGTTTTACAAAACCGTTTGGTTCTCTTAATTCTTTTGTTTTTATGTACCGGTTTAATGGCATTTTATGCAAGTAAAATAAAACTCAGCTACGAGTTTTCAAAAGCTATCCCAACCGATAATACAAAATACCAGGATTACCTTTCTTTTAAAAATAAGTTTGGAGATGATGGTAACCTTTTGGTAATTGGCGTGCAGACTGATCATTTTTTTGAATTAAAAAATTTTGAATCATACCGGGCATTAAATAATGATCTTAAAAAAATTCCCTTTGTTGAAAACGTATTGAGTGTTGTGAATGCCGCTAACCTTTTAAAAGATACGGCTTTCCAAAAATTAAATGCGATTCCTGTTTTTGATTCCACGCTCAATTCACAAACGCAGTTGGATAGTTCCAAAAAATTATTATATACACTTCCGTTTTACAAGTCGCTTTTATATAACCCAAAAACGAATGCCTTTTTAACCGTAGTTCGTCTCAATAAAGATGTACTTAATTCTCCCGGCCGCACAAAAGTGATTAATGATATAGTAAAGGCAGCTGATAGTTATACTTCCCAAACAAATATTCAAACGCACATCAGCGGATTGCCCTTGATACGAACTGAGGTTGCAGACAGGATAGCACACGAAATGAAATGGTTTATTATTGGATCGCTGGCACTTTCCGCATTGATTTTATTAATTATGTTCCGCTCGGTAAGCACTACTCTTTTGTCTTTACTGGTAGTTATTATTGGTGTAATATTCAGTGTAGGCATCACATACCTGTTTGGTTACAAAATAACTTTACTTACCGCTTTAATTCCGCCGTTAGTAGTTGTAATAGGTATTCCCAACTGTATTTATTTTTTAAATAAATATCATTCTACTTTTAAAAGAACCGGAAATAAAAAACAGTCTCTTATTGACATGGTAAGTAAAATGGGCGTGGTTACTTTATTTTGCAATTTAACCGCAGCGATAGGCTTTGCTGTTTTTGCATTAACCAACAGCGCCATACTTAAAGAGTTTGGCCAGGTGGCAGGACTCAGCATCATGCTTATATTCGTAATTTCTTTCATTTTATTACCCGGCGCTTTAAGCTATATGCCGGTTCCTGGCAGGAAGCAATTAAATTACCTTGATGTAAGATTTTTTACCAACCTTTTATTGAGAATTGAAGCATGGGTGCTGCATCACAAAAAAATCGTTTATACCATTACGTTAGTTGCCGTAATTTTTTCTGTCGCGGGAATATTCAAATTAAAGACTGAAGGATTTATTGTGGATGACCTGCCTAAAACCGATAAGATTTATACTGATCTGAAATTTTTTGAAAAAAACTTTAACGGCGTAATGCCTCTCGAAATAATTATTGATTCCAAAAAAAGATTTGGCCTTGCCGGTACACGAATATTGCCTGTTCTTACAAAAATGGATTCGCTTTCCACCTATATAACTTCACAAAAAGAAATGGCCAGGCCCCTTTCAATTGCTGAAGGAATAAAATTTGTGAAACAGGGATTTTATGATGGAGATTCCGCTTACTATTCCATTCCCGATAGTTACCAGGCTGCATTTCTTGGAGAATATTTAAAGCCAAATAATGATAGTGGAAGTAAAAAGAATAACCTTTCAAATTTGCTCAGCAGTTTTATAGATACTGCAAAAGAAAGCACCCGCATGAGTATCAATATGGCAGATGTGGGAACAAAAAAACTTCCGGTAATTATTGACGGAATCAGAAATAAAACAAATGAGCTTTTTGATTCTTCAAAGTTCAAAATAACATTTACAGGTTCAACTGTTACATTTTTAGAGGGAAGCACTTTTATAATAAATGGTTTAAAGCAAAGCCTTTTATGGGCATTTTTATTTATTACCTTATGCATGCTGTATTTGTTTAAATCATTACGGATTTTAATTTGCTCACTCATCCCTAATTTAATACCATTGGTTATAACAGCAGGTATAATGGGATGGACGGGGGTTCGCCTCAAACCTTCTACAGTACTCATTTTCAGCGTTGCACTTGGGATAGCCATTGACGTTACCATAAGGTTTCTTGTCAATTATAAACAGGAACTCCCGGTAAATAATTTTAATATTAAGAAAACAGTTTCAGAAACCATTAAACACACAGGCTTAAGCATATTATACACCTCACTTGTATTAATTGCAGGATTTATAATTTTTTGCTTTAGTGGTTTTGGAGGTACGCAATCATTAGGCTGGCTTACTTCAATTACGCTGTTAAGCGCTACATTAACTAACCTGGTATTGCTTCCTGTATTATTGCTCGCAACGGGTAAAAAAGATATTTAATTTTCATAGTCTTTTCTATGGAACAGGATCATGTCCATGCCCTCCCCAGGGATTACAGCTTGCAATTCTTTTTATGGTTAACCACAAACCTTTTACAGGTCCATACTTTTTTAATGCCTCAATTCCATATTGAGAACAGGTGGGAGTATACCTGCATGAAGGGCCAAGCCATGGAGAAATTATCCATTGATATAATTTTATAAGAAATATAAAAGGCGCCGATAATATTTCTTTTACTGTTTTCATTTGAATAAAGCAAAATTACTAATATAAAAAGTAGCAGCGGTTCAAGTGAATGAATTTTAACCTTCAATAAAATTTTAAATAATTTATTATTTCAATAAATCAGCCGGCACAGGCTTTTCTAATAAATATCTATAAATGAACCTGGTTTTTGAGTTTTGAAATTGCAACCATTTGTTTCCCGGCCAGCCATGCCTTCCGCCGGGATATATCATGAATTCAAAATCTTTTTTTTCATCTTCCAGCCTGCTGATTAACTGAAGGCTGTTTTGCATGTGCACATTATCATCAATTTCACCATGAACTATTTGCAACATGCCTTTGTATTTATTAGTCCATGTTAATACAGAACTTGATTTATAACCGGCTGGATTATTCGCAGGTGTCCCCATAAATTTTTCAGTATAATGTGAATCATATAAACTCCAGTCTGTAACACTGCCTCCAGCCATTCCATAAGTAAATACATCCGCACCATAAGTAAGCGCATAGCAGGTCATATATCCACCGTAGCTAAATCCTGTGATGCATATTTTTTTAGGATCTGCATATCCTTTATCAATAAGATATTTTACAATGGTGCTGTAATCTTTCATTTCCCAATAACCCAGGTTATGGTACATATAATTAACTCCCTCTTTTCCAAATTGCCCGCTGGCGCGGTGATCCATCGTAATTTGAATAAGCCCTTCCTTTGCATACCATTGTTGCAATGCATTAAAAGTCCAGTTATCCCAAACAGTTCCTGCATTAGGGCCACCATAAATACTTATGAGCACGGGATATTTTTTAGTGCTGTCCATATTCGGCGGCCACGTTATCAAAGCCGGAAGATTAAATAAACCATCATCGCTTTTTACATGTATCAATTCTGTTTTTGCAATGTTATAATTATTAATTTCCGGCCCCTTGCTATCTCCCAAATCAGCAATCTTATTTCCTTTATTATCCAGCAATGCCATTTTAGCTGGCGTGTATGCGTTACTGTAAGTTGTTATGAAATAAGCACCCGAAGGTGACATTTCTATCCTGTTATTATATTCGCCAAAAGTTAAACGCTTCAATCCTTTTCCGTTAAGCCTGGTACTGTAAAAATCTATTCTGGCTGTATTTTCTATTCCACGTGCCGTAAAAAAAATTGTATTGTTTTTCTCATCAATCCATTTTATTTCGGTAACAGTAAACTTTCCTGCAGTTACCGGATTGATTAATTTACCATCAGATTTATAATAATATAAATGCCGCCAGCCGGTCTTATCACTCAGCATTACAAAATTTCCATTTTTTAAAAAGGTAATGCGGTTAAGATCATCAAGGTCGATCCATGTTTTTTGTGTTTCCTCATAGAATAATTTTTTTGATCCCGTAGTAAGATTAACATCATAAATTTTAAGATCATTTTGATCGCGATTGATCCATAAAGCCAGCAATGAACTTCCATCCGGTTTCCAGTAAGGCATCCCGAAATATTGATCATCGTGTTCATTGAAATCTGCCCAGGTAATGTGACTGTTGCCCAAGTGTGCAATTCCAATCCTTACCTCAGGGTTTTTATCACCGGCCGCAGGATACCTTTCTTTCTCAACTTTTCCATGCTGGCCGGCAGAATTGGTAATAGTAAATACAGGAACGGGTCTGTCATCAGTTCTGAAGAAAGCGATGTTCCGGCTATCGGGGCTCCACCAAAAAGCACGGTAACGGGAGGCCCTTCCTAAAATTTCTTCAGTATACACCCAGCTTGCATAACCATTCATGAGGCTGTCGTTACCATCGAATGTCAGTTGTTTTTCTGATCTCGAATTTAAATTCACAACATATAAATTATTATTCTTCGTGTAGGCAACATAGTTACTGTCAGGAGAAAAAGTTGGATTCTTTTCTAAAGCGCTGTCCTTGGTTAACCTGATTTCAGCATTTTCCCCATTTGTGTAATACAAATCATTATTTCTTATGCTAATAGATTTTCCTGTATGAATCATTTTGACATCAGCTCTTTTTTCGATTGCCATTTCCTTACGTGTTTTTGCATCAAAAACAAACTGGTGTGCCAATGAATCAGGATGCGCTCTCCGGGAAAGTACTAAGTGGCTATCGTCATTCCATGAATCAATTGTTGGTAAGGGAACAACCACCAAAGGCATTTTATTTTTCAATAACTGTTCTTCTGTAAAATCCTTTTTCTGCGCTGATGATTGAAAAAAAAGAAAAGTGATGCAGAAACAAGAGAGGGATGTTTTCAGTATAAAATTTGTAAGCATTTAAGTATCTATTTATAAAAATGTACAAGTTAATATTTTACTTATACATATATTTCACAGCCGCTTTCTGGTTTCCGGAATCATTTCTTACAACAAAAAAAATGACCAAAAAATTATATTCATACTCATTTCATATCCTCGAACAAACCACTTATCTTTGCGCAAAATTTAGAAGAAGTATGCGATTTAATAGGATGAAATCTTTATTGGTAGCGGCTTTCGGCCTAATAATGCTTTCATTATCTTCCGGTGTTTTTGCGCAGGAAAACAAAGAAACGGGCAAAGAGCAAAAAAAGGGGTTTGATGCCAATGAAGTTATTTTTGGCCATGTTAAAGATGCTCATGAATTTCATTTTCTAACCTATAAGGGAAGCGATGGAGAAGAACACGAGGCTATCATTCCTTTGCCTGTAATTTTATATTCTCCTCAGAAAGGCTTTTCTGTTTTCATGTCTTCCGCTTTTCATCATGGCCGGGTTGCAGACGGGTATAAATTGGAAGAGGGCAAAGTTGTTCCAACGGATCCTTCCGCAAAGGTTTACGATATTTCGCTAACCCGCAACGTGGTGCAAATGATAATAGCCCTTATACTTTTTGTATGGCTGATGCTCGCCGTAGCAAAAAAATATAAAAAAGGTCATGGTGTAGCGAGCGCTCCTTCCGGCGCCCAAAATGCAATAGAAATTGTTATTGATTTTATTACAGAACAGGTTGCCAAACCCTACCTCGGGACGCGCTATGTAAAATATATGCCTTATTTGCTGACCATATTTTTCTTTATTCTTATTAATACTTTTTTTGGAATGATTCCGGGTTCTGCTAATGTAACCGGAAACATAGCATTTACAATGGTTTTGGCACTTATTGCATTTGTTGTTATCATGTTCAGCACTAATAAACATTATTGGGGCCATATTATTAATCCTGATGTACCATGGTGGGTAAAGATTATTTTGATACCCGTTGAAATACTCGGGATTTTTACGAAGCCATTTGCGTTAATGATTCGTCTTTTTGCAAACATGCTGGCGGGGCATATTATCATTATTTGTTTAATTTCAATGATATTTATTTTCGGAGCCTTAAATAAAGGAATAGGTTGGGGATTTGCTCCAATATCATTAGCATTTTCAATCTTTATTTATTTTATAGAAATATTGGTGGCATTTATACAGGCGTTTATTTTCACTAATTTAACCGCTGTGTTTATCGGCCAGGCTATGGAGGGTTCTCATGATTTTCACAATGAAGAACATATTGACCCGGTTATGGTTTAAGTTTTTAAAAAGAGTTTTTTTTAAACAGTATAAAATACAATTATGGATTTAGTTACAATTTTGAGTACAACACCATGGGCAAATGCCGGTGGAGCTATTGGCGCAGGTCTTGCGGCAGTGGGAGCTGGTATTGGTATCGGGCAAGTTGGTAAAGGTGCAGTTGAAGCAATTGCCCGCCAGCCGGAAGCAGTTAACGATATCAGGTCTAACATGATTCTTGCAGCAGCCCTTATTGAAGGTGTTGCGTTGTTTGGAGTTATTGCCGGTATCCTGGCCATGTTTGTGTAAACGAACCAGGCTGCATTCGAAGCACAGGGCGGGGAATGCAGCTTTATTTTTATTTTAATAATTAATTATATATGGATTTACTTACTCCTTCATTTGGGCTTATCATCTGGACGCTTATCGCTTTCCTGGTTGTATTTTTCATTTTAAAAAAATATGCCTGGAAGCCTATCTTAAATTCTCTTGGCGAAAGAGAAAAGAATATTTCGGATGCCATTTTATCTACTGAAAAAATTAAGAAAGAAATGGAATCTCTGAAAAGTGAAAATGAAATTTTGCTCAGCAAAGCACGGGAGGAAAGGTCTATTATGATGCGTGAGGCTAAAGAAACCCGTGATAAAATTATCAGCGACGCTAAAGAACAGGCAAGGCTGGAGATGAATAAAATTATTGCCGATGCGCAAGCTGTCATTCATCAGCAAAAAATGGCTTCTATAACAGACCTTAAAAACCAGGTGGGTAATTTGGTAATTGAGGTAAGTGAAAAAGTTCTTCGCAGGGAGTTAAGTAATAAAGAAGAACAGGAAAAATATATAAATCAACTTGCAGCAAAAGTTGAGCTGAATTAATATTTTGCAGCAATGCAAATGAAAAATAAAGATTGACAATGCAGAACCCACGGTTAGCAGAAAGATACGCAAAAAGCCTTATAGACCTGTCACTGGAACTTCAGCAATTAGACGCTGTTCACCAGGACATGGATTTGCTCCATTCGATATGTAAACAAAGCCGCGAATTCGTTCTATTGCTTAACAGTCCAATTATTAGTGCAGATAAGAAACATAAAATTATCAATTCGATAACCGACGGAAAAATTTCAAAAATTACGCAAACATTTATACAACTACTGTGCAGCAAAAACAGGGAATCTAACCTTCCCGGGATCGTTACTTCATTTATTGAGCTGTTTAATATAATTAAAGGCATACACAAAGTAAAACTTACTACTGCTACTCCTGTTTCGGAAGCAATAAAAAATTCTTTTGTTGAAAAAATTAAGGCTTCAACAAACATAGAAATTATTGAAATAGAAACAAAGGTGAATGAAAATCTTATAGGTGGCTTTACATTAGAAATGGATGGAAAACTTATTGATGCCAGCATTCAAAGAGACCTCAATGATGTAAAAAAACAGTTTGCCAACAATGACTACATTCATAAATTAAGATAAAATCCAAAATAAATTCCCCGGTTATGATCTTAGTAAATTCCTTCTCAGTAGATTTTATCTACTGAGAAGGAATAGAATTTAACTCCACCTGTTTTTTTATCTTTTGCAAAATCTTTTTTCCGTTATAGGTTCCCTCTAACAATATTTCATTCTGTAAAATTTTTGCTGGTAATGAAATTTTACTGTCTGACGGAATTAATCGAAGCTGCCATAGTTTATTCCCCGGGGAAGCGTGAATAATCATCTTTTCATTGGTATTTTTATCAGTACCTGCATCAATAAAATTTGTGTCGGCCACATGCGAAAGAATCGAATAAGTTTTATCATTTTTCCATGCCTCATTCCATTGTATTGGCCCGCTTGAAGTTTCAACATACACAACATTCAGCGTATCTCTCGAAGGTATTTCGTTACCATTTTGGTCAACGGCTATATTGCCCGGCAAATGCACTTCATAGACAGCGTAAATATTTTTAATTGAATATTTCGATTGGGCGCATGCGTATAAACTAACCGTTAGTAAAGAATAAGAAAGTAAATATTTTATATTAATCATTCTGTATAATTAAATATTTTCGGCAATATAATATCTAAAATAAAAAGAGGCTGCTGGGAAATAAGCAGCCTCTTTTTTTAATAAAACGTACTTATAGTTTTAAAAGTTTGTTCGTATAAATTTTTCCATCCACGGTAGTACGCAATATGTAAACGCCCGATGCCATATTCAACTTTGAAACATCTACATTGAGGAAATTAGTACTGCCAACTTCCTTGAAATAAACCCTGGCACCGCTTTCATCCATTAGCTCAACTTTTATGCTTCGCTGAGGAATTTTAGCAAGATGAATATTTATTATATCGCGGAACGGATTATTACCCACCCAAAGATGCTGGGTAACATTTAAATTTTTTATAAGAACAGTAGAACTGTAGGTAAACTTACCATCTATGTCTGCCATTTTTAAACGATAATAATTATATTCATCAATTTGCCTGTCCGTATAATTATAATTCCTTCCGGAAGAACTATTGCCGGCAGCATTTACCTTTCCTATAGTGGTGAAATTTGTTCCATTGCCGGACTTCTCAATATCGAAATATTTAGAGCCATGTTCTGAACTTGTTTTCCAGTTTAAAAGAATGGCCTGGTTACTAAGATTTCCATTGAATGTAAGCAAAGTAACAGGTAACACTACTCCCGGATTTACAAGGAAAAATTGAGAGAGGCCGGTAAATGATGCGGTAAACAAATAACCATTTGCATAAGTAACATAGGTGGTAGAGCCTATAATTGTATTGGCTGCTGTTGCTGCTCCAATAGTGGCTGCATCAGTTTTAGCAATTTGTACTGTGGCAGGATCAAAACCCGCAAGTTCGGCTATTGTAAAGTATAAGCCGATAGTGTAGGACGCACCTGAATTTGTAGTTGGTGAAATAGTAAATACTTTTTCCGATCTCATACCTCCATAAAATGGTTGCCATGTATTACCCGTTCCGGTTAATACTGAACTCACGCAACCCAAATTAGCCGATGCGGTGGTAATACTATTTAATATATAGTTACCATTATAAAAATAAAAAGGGCCGTTACTGCCAATGTATTCAGAACGGGAACCGGAAGTATCAATTAAATTCCCGAATACCGTAACACCTAATTGTATTTGGGGCTTGGTACCGAAGCCGAAATAATTAACATTTGTAAATGACGAACTGCAATTAACACTATCCTGCCACAAAAGATTTCCCTGCAATGCCGTGCTTCCATCATTATAGCCAATAGTTTTATCAGCAAAGTCAGTGGTATCTCCTGTTCCATTATCATAACAAACCTCAATAGCTATATTACTAATACCATCCCAAATAAAGGGTACATCAAGTGTAAATGTATTATACCCATTTACTGTTGAATAGGAAGCGAGCGTTTTTACAGTTGATGTAGAAATAATATTCACAGCAGTATCATCAACAAGGTTTGAAACCGAGGTAGTTCCCATTTTAATCTGGAGATTTTGATAAGGGCGAATACTTGCTTTTGTCATATTAAATGCAACACTTGTAATAGTCCCCGCCGTAATACCTGCTGCATTTAATTCGCTGGCCCTGTATAACATTTGATTTCGTTTGCTGGGTAATTTTGCATCAAATGGCTCCCCTCCTGATCCATTGGTTAAATAATAAGCTGATGTTCCTATGGTAAAGACATTTGATGCACCATTAGCTACCGGTGCAAAATCATTATCAGTAATATAGAAAGTATATGTTTTACTACTGGGCGCTGCCACTGCATTTGTTGTTCCACTTACCACATAATTTAAGGTAAACGACTCTCTGCTTTCTACTTCAGCGTCATCATAAATGCGAAGGGTTATAAACTGGGGTGTTGACGATCCGCTGGCAAAAGTTAATGTACTGGAAGGAGATGTAAAATCTCCATTAGTAGTAAAATCATAATCGACTCCCCGGGTGGCAGTACCACCAACAGCAATGCCGAGTGTTACAGTTGCATTACCTGTTGGGGGTAAATCAATATTCATACTTAGTGTATAGTCTTTATAATTACGACAGCCGCTGGTAGCCGCTGTTGTTTCAACCTGGTCATTAAGAGGCGCTGCAAACCTGATGTATGGAGTAGTAAAAGGTATATTAGCCGTCCATAAGCCACGGCCATGAGTAGCTGCAGCAACTGTACCATCACTTTTTCGATACTTCAGCATATCGGTGCGTACAATTGGGAAGCTGGGATCCTGCGTCCAAACTGTTGAAGATCCATTAATAGATGATGTTTCATATACTCCCATTTCTGTTGCAATGATAGCTTTGGTATTATCATCAGGATAAAAAATTGCCCAGCGCACGGGTATATCTGGAAAATTGCCAGTGATATTTGTCCATCCTCCGCTTCCTCCGCCACTTGTGCTAGCCCAGATATGATTAACAGCTCCATAGTTGGAATAAGTGGCTATCAGATTATTATCATCTGTACCAACAGCTACACATGAAACGTTGGTGCTGGGCATGCCAACACCGGTTACATCAGTAGCGTTAGGAGAAGAAGCATTTGCGTCGTCCACTTTCACTATTTTACCGCTTGATGTTCCAAAAAATACACGGTTGGAAGTATAAGGAGAAATAGAAACATTTCTTACTGCACCGGAAAAAGCGCTAATGGTTATGGGTGTAAATGTGTTTCCCGTCTGCGGGTTTTCCCATCTTATATATTGGTTGCTACCTCCGCCGGCATACAATTTATTATTTACATTATCATAATCTGTTGGATTTATAAATTGTCCAATAGAATTTGAATAATTTACAGAACTCCATGTGTTTCCTCCATCAGTACTTCGTTTATACTGATTATATACATAAGAACCAAATTGGTACTGCGGTTCATCCTGGTCAATTTGCACAAAAGCCCCATCACCTCCCGTAACTTCTGTCGCACCCCCAAGTCCGGCATTTGTTAATTGATCTACTCCATTATCCTGTGCACCGGCAAGAAAATAATTCGTTGATGTAGGATGCATAGCACATGAATAATACTGTTTTAGCCGTAACCCCACGTTCCTGTCGGTAAATGTTCCCCCGCCATCTGATGAATAAAAAATACCTCCATCACTTCCTACCAATACCTGGTTACCATTCCAAACAGCGGTTTGTTGATCAGCATGAATGTAAGTCAGAGAAGAGCCAACCCATGTGGAGATTTGTGTCCATGTAGCTCCACCATCAGTTGACCTATAACAATTTAAGCCACCGGCAATAACATTTTGATCATTTGCCGGGTCAACTGCTAAAGCCATATTATACCACGCCTGGCCACTGCTCAGGTCATTATTACCACCTGCCGCGGGTGGAGAAGTACTTGTTGCTGTCCAGTTATCCCCTCCATCAGTTGATTTATAAATTTGAGGGGTCTGGTATGATGAGTTAGCATTTAAAACATATAAAGTATTACCGTTCACTGCTAATTCGCAACTGTATTGAACGTTTGGAAACACGGTAGTAGCAGATGTCCATGTGCTTGCAGTTACTGTTGATGGATTGTCTGTAAAGCGATAGCCTGCATTAGCGCCATTTCGATAGCCACAAACGATATGCATTCTGCCGGTATTGCTTAGTTCCATATCTGTAACACTGGTATTCAACCCGGTCGGAGTAATATTTGTCCAAGTACTTCCTCCATCTGTAGAGCGTTGAATTCCTTTACTATTTCCTATGGTAGATAGATAAATGTTGCCCGCGGCATCGCATACAATTTTTGAAGCATTCCAAAAACCCGTAGTACTTGACAGCAGATTCCATGTAACACCATGATCCACACTTTTCCAAACACCTCCTCCCCTCACTGCATCAGCATTAGCCGTCTTTTCTCCTGTACCAAAATACATAGTATCTTTTGTTCCAAGCGGATCCTGGCAAATGCTGCCAATTGCTAAATTTCCAAAAAAATCATTCACTGGTACCCATGAAGCAGGTGAAGCAGATATATTTGTTGTTTTCCAAATACCACCATCAATACCACCCGCCCATACCGTATGATTAGTTGCGTCCGAAAGATCTACCCAAATTGCTCTCATACGGCCACTGGTAACCCCATTACCTGCACGGGTATTTCCATCACTTGGTCCTACCACATCTGAATTGGGGCCACGTTCGGTCCAGGTAAGCGCAGAAACGCTGATTGGTGTATTGGGACTAAATTTTTTTTTGGTCAATAAGTTTTCATACGCCTTAACCAGCCTGTCTTTCGGAATATATCCTAATGAAACATCCTTCGTTAGTTCGAATTCCATTTTCTGGGCTTCGGCTATTCCATCTTCCCTGGCTTCGTCTTCCTCTTCGTGAATTTTTATAGGATACGCATTGATTCTTTTAGCAGTTATCTTTTTTAAAGATTTAATATGAGCCGAATTAAATATTAAGAAAAAGCAGGCTACCACCGAAACTAAAACTAATATAAGTTTTCTCATGGGTTAATTTTGAAAATTAAATGTAAGATTTTTATATATAAAACCTATTGAATAATCTATGTTTTACGTTGAAACGACTATTTTGAAATATAAATTATGCTGAAAAAAATTATTAAAAAAATCACTAAAAAAAAGAGGATTTTGAGGTAAGCATTTTTGTTACTCCACTTATCTTACTCTACCTTTGCACCTCGAAAAAAAATTTATTTTATGGTGGATATTAAACCAGATGAAATATCGGCGATTCTCAGAAGCCAGCTTACCAACTTTAATGTTGAAGCAAACCTAGAAGAGGTAGGAACAGTATTGCAAATTGGTGATGGAATTGCACGTGTTTACGGATTGAATAACGTAAGTTCCGGCGAGCTGGTTGAATTTGAAAACGGTATTAAAGCGATTGCTTTAAACCTGGAAGAAGACAATGTGGGTGTGGTACTTATGGGCGATAGCGGCGATATTAAAGAAGGCGGCACGGTAAGACGTACCGGCAAAATTGCTTCCATAAAAGTTGGAGATGGCCTGGCGGGACGTGTTATCAATACCCTGGGGGAACCAATAGATGGCAAAGGACCAATTAGTGGCAACCTCTATGAAATGCCACTGGAACGTAAGGCACCTGGTGTAATTTTTCGCGAACCTGTAAAGCAGCCATTACAAACAGGCATTAAGGCTATTGATGCAATGATACCTATCGGCCGTGGCCAAAGAGAATTGGTAATTGGCGACAGGCAAACAGGTAAGAGTGCCATTTGCATCGATACGATTATTAATCAAAAAGAATTTTATAAAGCGGGTAATCCGGTTTACTGTATATATGTTGCTATTGGGCAAAAGGCTTCTACAATTGCCAACGTGATGAAAGTACTGGAAGATAATGGTGCAATGGAATACACTACAATTGTGGCTGCTTCTGCATCAGATCCAGCACCTCAACAATTTTATGCACCTTTTGCCGGGGCAGCTATTGGTGAGTTTTTCCGCGATACCGGCCGTTCTGCATTAATAATTTATGATGATTTAAGTAAACAGGCTGTGGCCTATCGTGAAGTATCTCTTTTATTAAGAAGACCTCCCGGACGTGAAGCTTATCCCGGGGATGTATTTTACTTACATAGTCGTCTTTTAGAGAGAGCCGCAAAAATTATTTCTAAAAATGAGATTGCTCAAAAGATGAACGATCTTCCTGAAAATATCAGGCACCTGGTAAAAGGAGGTGGCTCTTTAACTGCTTTACCTATTATCGAAACACAAGCTGGTGACGTTTCGGCTTATATTCCTACCAACGTTATTTCGATTACCGACGGACAAATATTCCTGGAAGGTAACTTGTTTAATGCAGGCATTCGTCCAGCGATTAACGTAGGGATTTCAGTGAGTCGTGTGGGTGGTAATGCCCAAATTAAATCAATGAAAAAAGTAGCAGGTACTTTAAAATTGGACCAGGCACTTTACCGTGAAATGGAAGCATTTTCAAAGTTTGGAGGTGACCTTGACGCTGCTACAAAATCAGTATTGGATAAAGGAGCAAGAAATGTTGAAGTCTTGAAACAACCCCAGTTTACTCCTTATTCAGTTGAAAAACAAGTTGCCATAATTTATTTAGGTACTAATGGATTAATGAGCAGTGTGCCGGTAAAAAATATCCATGAATTTGAAGAACAGTTTTTACTGGAAATGGAAAATAAACTCCCGGAAGTGTTGGCCGAATTTAAAAAAGGCAATTTACCAGAAGATGGAATTAAAAAAATGACGGAGCTGGCCAGGGAAATTATGCACCAGTTTAAACAATAACATTCAAATTACTTTTATTTAATAAGGGAGATTTTTTTCTCCCTTTTTTATTTGCTGGTCGTCTGGGTTAATACTTAAGGTTTAAATACATATTTGTAAATTTGTTTTATAAATAGTAAGTAATGCCTTTAGGGATAATATTCATTTCTATTTTATTTATGGTGGTGGGTATGATAGTCCAGCAGAGGCTTAAAAGTAAATTCTCAACTTATAGTAAAATACCTACCGGCAGCGGGCTAAGTGGAAAAGAAGTTGCAGAAAAGATGCTGCATGATAATGGAATTTTTGATGTAACAGTTACCTCGGTACCCGGCTTCTTAAGTGATCATTATGATCCAACAAAAAAAACTGTAAACCTTAGCCCTGATGTATATGAAGGCAGAAACATTTCTGCTGCCGCAGTTGCCGCCCATGAATGCGGACATGCGGTTCAACATGCAACTGCCTACTCAATGCTTACACTCAGAAGCATGCTCGTGCCTGTGGTACAAATAAGCAGTAACCTGGCACAATGGATTATTTTAATAGGGCTGGGTCTCTTTAGTTTCGGTGGTGGTAATCAAACAGTGCTACTAATAGGAATTATCTTATTTGCTGCGTCTACGCTATTTTCAGTCATTACTTTACCGGTAGAATTTGATGCCTCTGCCAGGGCGCTCAAGTGGCTGGGAGCATCACACATAACTGCATCGCAGGAATATGAAAAAGCCAGGGATGCTTTAAAATGGGCGGCACTCACTTACGTGGTTGCAGCACTGGCTTCTATTGCAATGCTCGTCCAGTATATTTTAATTTACCAGGGAAGAAATAGGAATTAGAATTAAAAATAAAATACCCATATTATACATGTATAAATCTTACTGCTACCTTACCCTTTTTTGTTGTATAGCTTTCAACAGCTTTTCCCAATCTAAATCAATCCCCTATTCTGATAAACACATTTCTTATGAAGGGAGAATTCCTTTCGCAAGTGATGCAGCTGCATTAACATGGCCCGGCACATCCGTTAGAATAAATTTTAAAGGAACGGGAATTTCAGGAACGTTTAAAGACCAGGATACAGCCAACTATTACAATGTAATTATCGACAACGATAGTATTTATAAAATTCAATTTGATACTGCTAAAAAAACAGTTGTTATTGCTTCGGGGCTTTCTTATGGCAAACATTCCCTTCAATTGTTCAAACGGACAGAATGGGATAAAGGCAAAACTTTTTTCTATGGTTTTGAATTTAACGGAAAAAATAAAATCTTAAAGCCAACGAAACTTCCCAAAAGAAAAATTGAATTTTTTGGAAATTCCATCACCTGTGGATATGCTATAATTGATAATATGCATGACTCACCTAACGGTTATTTTGAAAACAATTATGACGCTTACGCTGCTATAACTGCCCGGCATTACCAAGCTCAGTATCATTGTACTTCCAAAAGTGGCATTGGTATCATGGTAAGCTGGTTTCCGTTAATAATGCCTGAAATGTATAACAGGCTTGATCCCACAGATTCAACCAGCAAATGGGATTTTTCAAAATACATTCCTGATGTTGTTGTCATTAATTTATTGCAAAACGATTCCTGGATTGTGAACATGCCCGACAATCAACAATTTAAAAACAGGTTTGGAACAAAAGCGCCCGACAGCAGTTTTATAATAAATGCTTATGAAAATTTTGTTCAAAAAATAAGAGCGACTTACCCGAAAGCACAAATTATTTGCATGCTGGGCAATATGGATATCACCCGGAAAGGATCCCCATGGCCCGGCTATGTTCAACAAGCAGTTGAGCAGTTAAATGATAAAAAAATATTTACATACTTTTCTCCCTATAAAGAAACACCTGGGCATCCGAAAGTTAAAGAACAGCAAATGCTTGCTGATGGCTTAATCCAGTTCATCGATCAACATATTAAATGGTAAATATTTATTTCAATGGAAATGAAAGCTTATTTAATAGAAATTTTTGAATATAACAGTTCAACGAATAAAAAGCTGTTAGAAAAAATTGAGCTTCTGCCTGACCGTGAAGAAAGCATAAAACTTTTCAGCCATTTAATTAATTGCCAATATAAATGGTTCGCAAGAATTCTTAAAACTCCGGGTTATGAAAAGATGGATTGGTGGATACCGGTGTATGACTTTAATAAACTTGAAGAGGAATGGAATAACAGTGTACAGAACTGGTTCGATTATCTCAACACAAAGACTGAAGACCAACTTGCAGCAGAAACTAATTTTATTGGCTACGACGGCTCACTATGGGCCGCTACGCCCAAAGACATTGCTTTACAATTAAACTATCATTCCATACATCACAGGGCGCAAATACAAACCCTTATTCGTCAACAGGGGGTTGAACCGGACTTTGTAGATTATATCGGAACAAAATACAGACGGCTTGGATGAGCCCTTAATTTACTCTTTCCATAAGTAAGACACAACCGATTTTTCAATTGCATGTACAATAAAATCGTCAAAAGTGTTTGACGTTCTTGATGACCATTTCTTTAAATTTTTAACGACGGTGCCTCTTAATATTTTTATTATTGCAAAGGCCAATACAATAATTCCGAGGGCCAGTCTCTACTAAAGAATTTCCAAAATACATCCTGTTCCATGAATTCATAACGCTATTTATTTACGAGTGTACCCCGCAGATTTGCAGGCGGTAAGTGAAAAAATTATTGAGGCAAAAGCCTTGCCAGTATTATGCGGTAATTATCTTACCAGAAGCTTTAATGTATGCACTTTTATTTTTAAATTCCTCATTTTTTACTATTTTATAACATTCTGTTTCAATCCAGGTTTTTGTTTTTCACTTGCAAGCCTCACAACATTATTTATTTTTAAATCTTTTATACTGAATATTTCTATATTTATATGACGGCTTGATAATGGACCTCACCTTTCCAATCACCTGTTTATTTATAAAACAATTACAATGAATTCACGCAGAAAATTTTTACAAAACTCCACCGCCCTTCTTGGCGGTAGCATGTTGGTATCAGCAATCGACAACAACGCTTTTGCTATTTTTAAAAATCGTATAGCTCCCAGCGATCAATTAAACATTGGCGCCATAGGCGTTAATGGCATGGGTTGGGCCGATGTTACGGCAGCTTTAAAAATTCCGGGAGTAAATCTTGTAGCCATTTGCGACATAGATAAAAATGTAATCGAAAGGAGATTGAAAGATCTTACTAAAATGGGTAAAGATGCATCAAAGGTAAAAACTTATGGAGATTATCGCCAGCTCCTCGATAATAAAGACGTAGACACAGTTGTAATAGGCACTCCCGATCACTGGCATGCAATGATAATGATGCATGCATGCGAAGCAGGCAAAGATGTATATTGCGAAAAACCTGTTGGCAACTCCATTGGAGAATGCCGCGCTATGGTGGCCGCACAACAACGATACAGCAAAGCCGTTCAATGCGGGCAATGGCAGCGCAGTCAGCAACATTTTAAAGATGCTGTAGATTATGTACAAAGCGGTGTGTTAGGAAATATAAGAACCGTAAAGGTCTGGTGTTACCAGGGATGGATGAAGCCAGGCCCGGTTGTTCCGGATACAGCACCACCTAACGGTGTAGACTATACGATGTGGCTGGGGCCGGCGCCAATAAGACCTTTTAACGCAAGCCGTTTTCATTTTAATTTTCGCTGGTTCTGGGATTATGCGGGCGGATTAATGACCGATTGGGGTGTGCACTTATTAGATTACGGATTGCTCGGAATGAAGTCACCTACGCCTAAATCTGTTTCTGCATTAGGCGGACGCTTCGCTTACCCGGAGTTATATGAAGAAACGCCCGATACGCTCACCACCTTATATGAATTTGATGGTTTCAACATGGTATGGGATTCGGCAATGGGCATTGATAACGGCTCTTATAACCGCGATCATGGTATTGCTTACATTGGTAACAACGGCACGTTGATTCTAAACCGTGGTGGCTGGGAAGTGATAGAAGAAAAAGGAAGTAAGAATAAAGTGAACAAGCCCTTTGCACCTTCTACAGATAACGGGGTTGATAAGCATTGGGTCAATTTTGTTGACGTTGTTAAGTCAAGAAAATTCAACGAGTTGCATTGCCCTATACAGGCTGGCGCTCATGTGGCTACCGTTGCACAGATGGGAAACATCGCTTACCGCAGTGGTAAAAAATTAGAATGGGATGCCGCTAAAGAACAGTTTACGGATGCCGCGGTAAATAAAGAATATTTCATGAAGGAATATCATAACGGTTATAAATTGCCTAAGGCGTAATTAAGAAAAGAGCAATCCAACGATCGTGGAAATGATAAATACATCTCAAGGAATTGCCAACTCACTGTTCTCTATCATAATTTAGCGAAGAGGTTTTGACGTAACGTAGGGAGGGCTTCGCAAATGCTATAAATCGTGAAAACCATTAAACAATCCTTTACTGTCCGGTAAAATATCTTTCCCATTGTTTGGAAACTGTATTATTAAACAACTATCGTGAAATCCTGACTCAGAATGGATTTCAAATAAGCAGTGAGCCATGATTTTTTTACTCATAGCTATTTTATGAGTTTGATTTATTCCAAAATCAATACCTTGGCGAAAATTTTGTTGAAGACGTTAATATTAATTAATGTTAAAAACACTCTTATTTATTAATTCAAAATCTTTAAACGTGAAAATTAATTTTAGTTTAATTGCGATGGTAACAGCGATGGTATGCGTTACGGGTTGTACAAGTACGAAAAAGTTTAATGCGCTGTATGCAAACTATAACAAATTGCAAGACAGGAACAGCGAACTCACCAGGGAAGGTGAGGAATGTAAAAGCAATTTAGACAGGGCTACTGTTCAAATTTCGGGGCTCCGGGATCAGCTAAATGCAGAACGTGAACATGTAAAATCGCTGCAGTCGGCTTTAGACAAATGCCTTACCTCCGCCAGCCAGGGTAATGTAAATGTTTCGAAATTGGTGGATGAAATCAATTCTTCCAATAAGTATATACAGGAACTGATTGCGTCAAAAAACAAAAGTGATTCATTGAACATGGTGCTTACCAATAACCTTACAAGGTCGTTAAGCAAAGACGAAATGCAGGATGTGGATGTGCAGGTTTTGAAAGGCGTGGTATATATTTCTCTTTCAGATAATATGCTCTACAAATCCGGCAGCTATGAAATTTCAGACAAGGCAGGAGCTACGTTAGCAAAAATAGCAAAAATTATTACCGACTATAAAGATTACGACGTATTGATAGAAGGCAATACAGATAATGTACCTATCTCAAAGCCTAACATTCGGAACAACTGGGATCTTAGCGCACTCAGGGCCTCTTCGGTAGTGCAGGCACTGCAAAATAATTATGGTGTAGATCCGCAACGCCTTACAGCCGGCGGCCGTGGCGAATACAATCCGGTTGACAGCAATGATACACCGGAAGGCAAAACAAGGAACAGGCGTACGCAAATCATCATTACACCCAAGCTTAACCAGTTTATGGATTTAATCGGTAAAGGCGCATCAACAGATTCTACTGGTACTCACTAATAAGTGTAAATATTGTGTATGAGTTTTCTATATACTCGTGAAGGATAGAATCGATAAAAAATTAATAAGCGAATTGTAAGTCTCGCTGCAGGGTTGCCAGTCTTCGAAAGATTGGCAACCTTTTTTCATTTACGAAATATTACAACGCCAGCAACCTTGTTTCGCCGCTTTTCAAAACATGCTCCTTCCCTTTCCATACAAAAACACCGTTCGTTCCTTTGGGAATAGAAACAACTGCCTCTAACTTCCCGCGTTGATTGAGATTATAGCTCACTTTAATTTCTCCGTTAGGATGTGGCATAAATCCAGATACTTTTTTGAGTTCGCCAAGGTGTGGTTCTATTTTTATTTTAGTAAAGCCCGGTGCATCGGTATCAATACCTAACACCGTTCTGAAGAATTCAATGTTAGGACTGGCACCCCACGCATGGCAATCGGAACGTGCCGCATTTATATCACTTATCTCTGCCCATGTTGTAAGGCCCATTGCAAGATTATCTTTCCAAATTTGCAAACGGTTTAAATATAAATCTCCAAATCCTGTTTTCCGCAAAGCCTGGTTTACGTAGTATTGAAAATAAATAGTCGCCTGCGTTAACGAAGTATCGGTAATCATTTTTTTTGCCAACTGTTTTGCCTGTTCGCCTTTAATCGTATTCGTTAATATTGCCAGCGTATTCGTATGCTGCGAGAAATAATTTTTTTCTTTTGTATCAGCAAATAATTGCTTCGTGTTATCCCAATATTTTCGTTTAACCGTTTCCGTAAGTATTGCCGCCCTCTTTTTATATTCATTGGCAGATACCTTCATACCCAAACTATCCTCAAGCCTTGCAGCCACCTCGTAGGCCCAAAGCAATTGCAGATCAAGCGCCGCCGAACTTCCGTCTGATCCAAGCGGCGGCATGCCGCTTTGCCAACCTTTGCCGTTCGCCCAGTCAGTGAATTCCCAGTAAGGTGCATTTTTTAAACTTCCATCTGGCTGCTGGTACTTGCTAAAAAATTGTAACACCTGCCTTTCGCCTGGTAAAAATTGTTTCACAAACGAAGGATCATTTCTGTACATGTAATAATCATTCAACATTCCGATCCACCACAAAGAAAACGTTGGTATCTCCTGTGCATTGGCAGTTGGAAAGCGGCTCAGCGTAATGCCTTCAGCCATTCTCGAATAATCGATTTGAGTAATGGCGTTGCGCATTAGCTGGTCATCGCCTGTATTGTATAACGACACCATCGCCTGTATACGTGTATCTCCAACATATTGCAATTGCTCATAGTATGGGCAATCCATATAAGTCTCCACTGCATCCAATCGTGCTGTTCGCCATCCTGTTTCAAATATTTTTTCAAGTGTATCATTATTCGACGTAAACTTTGCTTTTAATTCAAATGGATAGCCGGTAAAAATTCCATAGAGATCGTCAATGATTAAAGGTTCATCCTTGGTTTTTACTTCAAGTTGCATATAACGATAAGTTCGCCATGCCAGCGATGTAAATGTGTGATCATATCCATCTGCAATGAATTCATCTTTTACTCCCACAAATCTTTTGCCTTCAACTTCGTTACGGTTACCCTTTTTATTCTGTGCTTTCCAATCTTTGTTACTGCCCTCATCTATATATAACGCTTCGGCATAGCCCAGGGTAATACCTGCATCTTTTCCTTTGCTAAATTGTAAAACAGGATAAGCATTCGTAAGAACGCCATTGTCCAGCAAAATTTTTACACTTGTGTTTGCGGGTACAGTAAATGAACTTTTAGCTGAAGGAAATGAAGTTGGCAAGTTAATCCCTGTAACTGAACGTGCTTTTTGCAAACGTTGGGTTGTTAACTCAACCTGCGGAATCGATCTTGGGATTAGCATCCAGCTCAGGTCAGATTGAAAAACACCCTTGGGTAATCCAATTACAATTTGTTTTGCCTGCGTCCACGCCTCGTCGTTATATTGATTGTTTTCCCATACACCGGGATATTTTGCATAATCAATTTTTTCTCCCGGTCCGGCTACATAATAACTATAAATTAAATCTGGCTGTAAAGGGCCATAGCTGCTATCTTTTATACACTTCCATGAAGAATTGGTATTCACTACTTTTTCTTCTTCGGTATCTCCCTGTAATATAAAACCCGTACGGAAAGATATTTGATGTTCGGGTTTGTAATCACCATAGTTCCATACAACCGCCGATATAACGTTATCGCCTACCTGTAAATATCCGGCAATATCAACTGTTTCATAATTCCAATGATAAACATCAGCACGGGCTGACCCTAAAGAAACCATAGTGCCATTTACAAATAGTTTATACCGGTTATCAGCAGAAACATGTATCGAAAAGGAGGAAGGTTTTACAGTTAACACAAATGTTTTTCTGAAATGATACACACCATAATCTTTCGGTGATGTACCAGGAACCGTTATCCAATATGCATCCCATCTTTTAGTGAGAATGTCTTTTGAAATAGTTTGCGATAAACATTTTAAGCAGCCTGCCGCGAGAACGAAAAAAAGCAAGTTCCTTTTCATACCAACAATAAATTTATTAATGTGAATATAACTTAAAAAAATATTTATGGGACCATTGGTTTGCCGCAAAAATTATTTGAGCCCATATACAACAACCTGGTTTGAAAACGTGGCTAAATACACATGTCCGTTTGCAATAGTTGGAGAAGAAAATTTTGCATAATTACCAGGATAATCGTTTGTATTTAAAGAACTATTCCATAATTCTTTGGTTATGTCGTTTGCATCAAAAGCCCTTAATATCCCGGGGCATACTGATTGATTCGCATTGCCGCCGGAAGCATACGAAGCCCATACTATACCTGTTCCCTCTGCCGTTCCATTCGAGGAGACGGAGAGTAGTGCGCCGTTCCATCCCAGCGGACCTGGAACCGGAGAGGTAACAACGTTGGACACATCCAGCAAATTAGAAACGCGGTTGAAACGGTACGCTCGCAAATTATCTTTGTCAGACCATAAGTAGACCCATTCATTCTTTGCACCTTTATAATAAGAAGGCTGGCAATGTAAACCCGCGGTTGACAGTTTTATATTTTGCTGTACACTGTTAGCGGACGTAGAAAAACCACCCATCTTATCTTTATTCAACAAATAGATATTGCCGTCTTTTGCTCCAGTAAAATAATAATTGGAATTGGGGATAAGGAATGCGCCTAAAGATCCATAATCCAAATCAAAACTATCAAGCTTTGTATAATTCCAGGGTGTAAAATAGCTGCTGACTTTAAGGGTCGAAGCGGTGGGGGTAAGCTTTAATGCACTTTCTCCCCGGTTAGTTAAAACTGTCGGATCGTTGTTAGCACCTACGGTCCCATTTCCCACCACACAATAAAGATTACCCTTGTTATCCGCAGCCATGCCGGTTCCACTTTCCCATATGCCACCAGCAGATCCTCCTGGTGTAGTGTTATAGACAACCTGCTGATGAAGCGTGGCCGCATTATATCCTAATATCCATCCATGGTATGGCCCCCAGTCACAATGCGATGAATAGCTTATGTATACTATGCCGTTAAGCAGGGTTAGGCCCATGCGCTGATTCTGTTTCTGAGAATTGAAGATTACGTTATTAGTGGTTCCATTCGCATTATAGATGGCAGCTATTTTTACGGGACTACCGGGCATTTCACCTCCGTTCATAATATTTACAGCATGCAAATACTGAAAATAATTAATGCCGTCAGTACTCCTCGTAACAAAATACATAATGTTGGCAAGTGAATCAATAACAGGAGTACCCACTATACCTATGTTCCCACTGAAATCTTTATAGTTGCCGCCGCATGCGCCTGTCATATCAGCATTCTTAGGCGGCCGCATCCCGGCAGCAGTGTAATTCTTTTGCCAATACAAATCGCCGTTATCTCCATCATAAGCATATATTGTGTTGTTTACCGTTGCAATAAAAACAACATTACGTTTAGCCCCTGATAAAATAAGGTCAGCTACAATTAAAGGTTGCGCATATACCTGGTCATCAACATTAAGAGAAAAGAGTTTACCAAATTGTTGTTGATTCACGTTAGCCGTTGTTAAGGTTATTTCTTTATCGTTTAATCCGGACCTTGTATTATTGTTATGCTGCGTGAGAACAGATACATATTGGCTGCCGCCGGTATCCCGTACCGGAGAATCACTCTTCCAGCATGAAATTCCATAAAGAACTACAAACGGAAGTAATAATCTTTTGTTTAACATAAGCTTATACATCAATGGGCCCTAATACAATACCCAAATTTTTTATGCATCTGTTTAAGAAAATAAAAAATATTAGGTAGTAATTTAAGTAAACTTAATGAGAAATTATAATAGGTGCGAAATACATTATAATAAAATCATTTTCCATATTTCTTCAACAGTTTGTTGAACATAAAAACTTTTCTTAGCGGCTTCGCGTTTAAAGTTTATAATTGACCGGCACCTGGATACAGTTGTATCAGGGAAAATAGTTTCTATAATACTGGTGTTGATCAATAATTCGACATCATCTTTTTGCTTTACTTTGATGAACTGCGCCATGGATTACCATTTTTACATAATAGTGTGAAATGTTTTTATCATCGCCTAAACAAATGTACGTCTTTACAGCAACGAATAAACAGTTACATAAAATGGCCGGATGAAGGCTAACAGATATTCAAAAAAAATAAAAAAGATGGCTTAAAAAGGGCAGGCGTTACCGTTAGTAGATGAAAATACAGGATTGGATCATCAAATCCAATCCGCCATTTTTTTAAAAAAGCTGAAATTATCGAGGCCGTATTATTCGAATATGAAATTGTTGCAGTAAAAATTATTACAGGTATTTTGATACAGGTTAAAATCAAAATTAATAATGGATATTCGGATGGTATCTAAAACGAAATATCCCGAATAATCAAGCTGGCGAAGATATTTGAAGGTTTCCATACCATTGGTTGCTCCGGCCAGCCTTTCCCCGCATTTTAAAAGTATTTTAGGCTTATCGGCTTTTAGTGTATTAAGCTGAAACGAGCGTTGGGTGCGTCATTTAAAAAAATGTTAATCACTTATTAATCTTACAATTCATTTGTTCCTTTATGTACGGAAAATTTTACCCAACCATTTTATCAATTACTGCATCACATTCTAAAGCGGCATATTATTGGAACAATTGGAACAGCTTATAGAGGGTTGTGTTAATGGACACAGACAGTCGCAGAATCGCTTATATGCTATTCTTATGCCCAAAATGTTTGGAGTATGCCTTCGATATTCCAAAAACCGCGAAGAGGCTGAGGAAATTTTACAGGAAGGTTTTATAAGAGTTTTTGAATATATACATCAATATAATTTTTCAGGCTCTTTTGAAGGTTGGGTAAGGAAAATTATGGTTAACTGTGCTTTACAGAAATACAGGAGTAAAAGACAAATGCATGCTGTAATAAATATTGAAGATGCTACCGTCGAACCGGCAAGTAACGAAGAAATTTTATCGAAGTTAGGAACAAAGGAATTGCTTGAAATGGTGCAACAATTATCACCCGCGTACCGTATGGTTTTTAACCTGTATGTTTTTGAAGGGATGAAGCATCGTGAAATTGCCGAACACCTGGGCATTTCAGAAGGCACTTCAAAATCTAATCTATCAGATGCACGGGCATTTTTGCAGAAGGCAGTCCATAAAAGCATTCAATCAGCAAAACAAAACCTAAGTGAAGTATGAGTGAAGATTTACACAACATAGATGATTTATTCAGGAAGGCTTTGGAACAGAACCAGGAATTACCGGCTGCGTCGGTATGGGATAATATTGATAAAACCTTAGATAAAAAGAAGGTAGTTTCTATTTCCAAAAAATATAATAAACTAAAATGGGCAGCCGCAGTACTTCTTTTATTTTCCATTGGCATGGCGATGTACACGCTACATATCAGGCAACAAAATAAGGCGCTTGTACAACAAAATAAAGTAATTAGAAATACAGGCAAACAAAAAATAGATAATGAAATAACCAGTAAAGATTCCTCAACTGCAAGTACTACAAACCAGGCACCGCTCTTTCGTAACAAATTAGAAAATCATAAAAAGAATAATGATTCCACTTTTAAAAATACTAATATAGAGGTTACGGTCAATAGCGGTGTTGCAAATAAAACTGTTAATGAGCAGCAAAACCCAATTACTAAAAACCAGCATAAGACTGAACAACCTGAAACGGAAACTGAAGATGTAGTAATGAAAAATCAAATAGATCCCAGTCTAAAAAATTCCGCTGGTTTTAAAATGAAGGTTGAAAAAGAGATAAGTGATTCTCCAGATAATATAACTAATAAGGATACACGTAACTTACTATCCGATAAAAATAGTTTTGCCCAAACCGAAGTAAAAAATAATTCCGTTTATCATAATGTTACTAATAGACAAAAAAATATCGAAACACCAGAACTGGCGCCAGAGATAAAAAATGATTTTCCATTATCAACTCAAAAGCCAGAGACTGAAATCGATAAAATATTGCAACAGCAATCAATCGCATTAGAAAATAAAAAAATATCCTCTGCAAAGAGGAGTAAGATAAATTCTTCGGCCAGGTCTCCATTTTCAATAACCGGGTTCTTTTCACCTGATATTGTTTCAACGTCTTTGAAAGATGAACACCCGCGTTTCAGAGAAGAAGAAAGAAATGCAATAGAAAAAGATGAACAAATTAAATTCTCTTCCACTTTTGGTGTTCTGTTAGATTATACTATTGGTAAAAAATGGAAGCTTGAATCAGGCATTACTTATTCAACAAGAAAAACTGCTATACAACCCAAGACTATTTATGCCCGTCCTGATAATGATGGAAATATAAATTATCGGTTTAATTGCTCAGCCGGTTATTCTTATGTTACTGTAGAATCTTCCCCACCACCCACTTCTGGTGACAGCATAAATGCCCTTGCTTCAACCAATAACCTGCAATACATCGGGTTACCACTTTACGCTAAATATATTTTTACTACAGGAAGATTCAGCATACTTCCGGGTGCAGGCATTTCATTTAATTTTTTAACCAAAGGAAAAATTGAAACAACTATCGCAACTTCCACCGGTACAAAAAATCCATCAATCAACAATATCGAGGGTTTGAAACCAATGTACCTGAATGGTGCGGCTGGCATTAGGGTTCAATATAAATTAAATAAAACAATTTCTCTTTCTTTTGAACCGGCTTTCCGTTTTGCATTATCTCCTATTAATAAAGATGCTTCTGTAAAAACCAATTTAAATTCACTTGGATTAAGCACTGGCCTAGTGTTTAAATTATGATCGTCGTTTTAAAACATACTTGTTTACTAACGTAACAAAAATAAAATCTTTCCGTTCGATATTGACGCATGCATTTATTGGAATTAAAAGGTGTATTTGCTTAAATATTTTTTATCTTCAATTATAATGAATGCAGCCTATTTAATAAATCAGTTACAATTGCAGCCGCACCCTGAAGGTGGTTATTTTAAAGAAACATATCGCAGTAATGAAAGCATTCCTTATGAAGCCATACCAAAAAGATTTACAGGTGAACGAAATTTTTCAACCGCGATATATTATCTTTTAAGAAAAGACGACCGGTCAGTTTTCCATAAAATAAAAAGCGATGAATGCTGCACTTCTATGAAGGAGGAGCATTATTAATTCATATAATTGAAAATAATGGAAATTATTATTGCATTAAGTTAGGAAAAGATTTAGCCGCCGGCGAAACCTTCCAGTGTGTGGTTCAGGCAAATACATGGTTTGCCTCAGAACCCGCGCCAGGTAACATTTATACCCTGGCGGGCTGCACGGTTGCACCCGGTTTTGATTTTGCTGATTTTGAAACTGCAGATAAAGAATTCTTGTTATCATCTTTCCCTCAAAACGCCGAAATTATTAATCGCCTCTGCAAATAAGCATTACTCGCCCCACGCAGTAATCACAAGATTTCTTCTTCCTCCATAATTGCGATGCTCACATAAATAAATTCCTTGCCACATACCTAATGCAAGCCTTCCATTCGAAACGGGGATCGTTACGGAACTGCCCAGTAAGGCTGCTTTCAAATGTGCCGGCATATCGTCACTTCCTTCAGTATCGTGTATATAGTCAGGGTCATTTTCCGGAACGGCTTTATTAAAATACATTTCAAAATCTCTCCTCACCGTTGCGTCAGCATTTTCATTAATGCACAATGAAGCAGACGTGTGTTGAATAAACACATGGCAAACTCCTGCCCGGATTTCGTGTAACCCTTGCAGTGAGTTAATTACTTCTTTTGTTATAAGATGAAATCCTCTTTTCTTCTCCGGAAGTGTTATCGTTTGTTGGTGTATTTTCATCATGTCTTATTAAATAAATATTAAAAATTATATCGTGAGTACAAAAGCATTTGCAAATAAATTACTCAAAGTTAAAACTCCGCAAGTTTCGGGTTGTTATAAGTAAGTGGCATTTTTACTTTTGTGTAATAAAATAATATCGAATGAAAGGAACTGAAAACACCAATTTCAGCCGGATTGAAGAGGCTATTGGCTATATAAATAACAATTTCAAAACGCAACCGTCACTTGAAGAGATAGCGAAAAATATACACCTGAGCTCTTATCATTTCCAGCGACTTTTTACTGAATGGGCGGGCATAAGTCCAAAGAAATTTTTACAATACATAAGTGTTGAACATGCAAAAAATATGTTGAAAAAAAATCAATCCACCTTATCCGATGTAGCTTTTGAAACAGGCCTTTCCGGTACAGGACGACTGCATGATCTCTTCATCAATATTGAAGGGATGACACCGGGCGAATATAAAAATGGCGGTGAAAATCTTTGCATTAATTATAGTTATGCAGAAAGCCCTTTCGGAAATATTTTGGTTGCTTCCACTTTAAAAGGCATCTGTTATATGGCTTTTGCAGATGATGAACGAGAAGCACTGAAAGCTTTAGAAAAAAAATTTCCCCATGCCGTGTATAAACAAATGGTTGATCTTATTCAGCAAAATGCTTTGTACATTTTCACGCATGATTGGAAAAAACTGAATACTATAAAATTACATTTGAAAGGAACCTCCTTTCAAATAAAGGTTTGGGAAACGTTATTGAAAATTCCTATGGGGCAATTATCAACTTATGGTGAAATTGCAGAAAGTATACAGAGTCCCAACGCGTCACGGGCAGTAGGTTCTGCAATAGGCGATAATCCCGTTGCATTTTTAATTCCGTGTCACCGTGTTATCCAGTCGACAGGAAACTTTGGACAATATCATTGGGGAAGCAATCGCAAAACGGCAATGATAGGATGGGAAGCGGCCAAAGTTCTATGACTGAATAAGTCAACCAATTTAAAGTGAAGCCTCTATGATAACCAATTTAAAAAAATGGAAGGATGAACCTTTTCAATAACGATATAGCTGCCAATTTATTACCAGCTGATGGAATAGTAAATTATTATGGAAAAGTATTAAATCAGCAACAGTCGCACCATTATCTCGATAAATTGCTGAACACGATTGAGTGGAAAAATGATGAAGCGATAATTTTTGGCAGGCATATTATTACCAAACGAAAAGTGGCATGGTACGCTAATACAGGTTATGAATACACTTATTCCCACAGGACAAAAATTGCTTTGCCGTGGACCAAGGAATTACTTGAGTTAAAAAAATTAGTTGATGAGATTACCGGAACCTCTTTCAATTCATGCTTACTTAATTTATATCATAGCGGCGATGAAGGAATGGCGTGGCATAGTGATGATGAAAAGACGCTGGAAAAAGATTCGCCGATTGCCTCTTTAAGCTTTGGGGCAGAAAGAAGCTTTTCATTAAAACACAAACAAACCAAACAAACTATATCACTTCTGTTAGAAAATGGAAGTTTACTGGAGATGAAAGGAACCACTCAAAAATATTGGCTTCATTGTTTGCCCAAATCAAAAAAAGTAATTGAACCAAGAGTGAATCTCACTTTCAGGATCATGGAAAGTAAATAAACAATTGACTTAATTTAGCAACTTAATTAAATTAAGGATGCCGAGGCCCGTCGTAAACACACTTCCCAAACCAACACTCAAAGAAAAATTTGCCGCACTCGGTAACTTGCCGAGGTTTTTTAAACTCGTTTGGGAAACCAATCACTGGTACGCAATCCTGGACGCAATTTTGAGGTTAATTCGTTCAGCCATCCCCGTTAGTATTTTATATATTGGTAAGCTTATCATAGACGAAGTTATCTTGCTAAGCAAAGGCTTAGCCGCCGATCATACTTATCTATGGGAACTTGTTGCAGCGGAATTCGCACTCGCTATCATATCCGATGCATTGACCAGGGCAACTATTTTAGTCGATAGCCTGTTGGGCGACCTATTCTCAAATTACACTTCCATAAAAATTATGGAACATGCAGCAACACTTGATCTTGACCAATTTGAAGATTCTGCGTTTTATGATAAGCTGGAGCGTGCACGGCAGCAGACCGTTGGGCGTACAATTTTGTTATCGCAAATACTTACACAGGTCCAGGACATTATCACCATGGCTTTTCTAATGGTGGGATTAATGGCGTTCAATCCCTGGTTGATTCTACTATTACTCATAGCAATTGTACCGGCCTTTTTAGGAGAATCTTATTTTAACGATCGCAGTTATGCATTAACACGTGGGCAAACACCCGAACGTCGTGAACTTGATTATATGCGTTACCTGGGCGCAAGTGATGAAACTGCCAAAGAAGTAAAGCTGTTTAATCTTTCCGGCTTTTTAATTGATCGGTTTAAAACATTGAGCAATAAATTTTATGATGATAAGAAAAAGCTTTCTATTAAACGTGCATCGTGGGGAATTTTCTTTGCATTGCTTGGAAGCGGCGGATATTATACAGCCTATATTGTTATGATACTAAAAACGGTTGAAGGTGCACTTACTATTGGTACACTCACATTTCTTGCAGGATCATTCAGGCAACTGAGAAGCTTACTCGAAAATATTTTATCACGTTTCACTACCGTTTCGCAGGGCGCAATTTACCTGCGCGACTTTTTTGAATTTTTTGAGATAGAACCAAAAATAGCCATTGCAAAAAAGCCAGTTTCTTTTCCAAATCCGATTAAACAAGGCTTTACATTTGAAAACGTTGGGTTTCGCTATCATAACAGTGATAAATGGGCAAACCGTCATTTAAGTTTTACACTTCATGCCTGTGAAAAGCTTGCGCTCGTTGGAGAAAATGGTGCAGGCAAAACAACCCTTGTGAAATTGCTGGCACGTTTATACGATCCGACAGAGGGCCGCATACTGCTTGATGGCGTTGATTTGCGTGAGTATGACATTATGGACCTTCGCCGCAATACGGGCATTATTTTCCAAGATTTTCTTCGCTATCAAATGAGCTTTGCACAAAATATTGCAGTAGGTAATATTGATGAACAACACAATCGTCCGTTAATAGAACAATCTGCGGAAAAGAGTTTAGCAAATCTCCTTGCCAATAAATTAGCGGATCAATATGACCAGGCACTTGGCCGGCGCTTTAATAATGGCGTAGAGCTTAGCGGTGGCGAATGGCAAAAGATTGCGCTGGCCCGTGCTTATATGAAGGATGCGCAATTACTTATTCTTGATGAACCAACCAGCGCACTCGATGCACGGGCAGAGTACGAAGTCTTTTTGCGTTTTGCGGAACTCACGAAAGGGAAATCTGCCGTACTTATCTCACATCGATTCTCAACCGTACGTATGGCAGACCGTATACTGGTACTTGATAAAGGCGAACTGATTCAAATTGGCAGTCATGAAGAATTATTGCAACAGAAAGGACGATATGCTGAATTATTCCATTTGCAAGCGCAGGGATACAGGTAAAAAATTAGCTACGGGTATTCGTCACAGTTAGGTATAAATATATTTTCTTCCTTTTGAATAATCATTTAGAAATTCCACCAGTTTTTATCCGGATAGACTTCGTCTAAAATAACAGGTTCACCAATCATGGGCGTAGTTACTTTTAAATTGTTTGAAGCTGCTTCCTTTAAAACTCTTTGTACCGGCTCGTTCCAGGGATGCAGTGCCAGTGAAAATTTACTCCAGTGAACCGGTAATAATACCTTAGCGTTTAAATCCAACGCAGCCTGAACTGTTTGTTCCGGCATCATGTGTATTAAAGGCCACGCTGTATTATATTGACCTGATTCAAGAATGGCAACATCGAATGGTCCATATTTTTCGCCAATTTCTTTGAAGTGTTTATCATAACCCGAATCGCCACCAAGGTATAAATTATGAGAAGCAGTTTTCAAAATAAATGAAGACCATAGAGTTTTATAACGTTTTAAACCACGTCCTGAAAAATGCCTTGCCGGGGCAGCAGTTAAAGTCATTTCACCAGTTAATTTATTGGTTTGCCACCAATCCATTTCAGTAATAATATTTTCATGAAAGCCCCAATAGATAAGATGCGATGTAAGTCCCAAAGAACAATATATTTCTTTGACTTTTATTTTTAATTCTTTGATGGTTTTATAATCAAGGTGGTCATAATGATCGTGGGTAAGAATTAAAAAATCAATCTCCGGAAATTCATCAGTCGTATAAACATCACTCCCTTCAAAAGCCTTTACCATAAAAGAAACAGGAGAAGCATTGCCACTAAAAACAGGATCAACCAAAATATTTTTATTATTAATTCTTATAAAATAAGAAGAATGCCCAAACCATACAATTATCGGTTGGCTTGTTTCAATATTTTTCAAATCAGTTTTAACAGAAGGTAGTTTGGCAGCAGGTTTTACGTCAGGATTTTTTCTCAATGTTTTTTTTATCAGCTCATAGTAAGAAGTATCCCGCAACATCATTGGCGTTTCAGATAAATTTTCAAAACCTTCTTTTTTATAATTTGGGGATTGTTTAATTTTTTCGAGATGCCTGCCCGATGGGTTTTTGCCTGTGACCTTTAACGACATAATGTTTTAATAATTAATTAAACAGACGAATGAAGCTGTAAGATATTTTAAAACAGTAAGAAGATGCGGGATAAATAGCACACGAAAGATTAATTTTAGACTATTATTAAAATGATAAGAATAGAGAAATTTGATCAATTCAATTCTGAGATACTAATTTCCTGGATTAATACTGCAGAAACTCTTATGCAATTTGCCGAACCTTCATTCTTGTTCCCGCTTACAAAAGACCAATTAGATAAATCTCCAAGTGATAAAAACAGGTATGCATTGCAGGCTATAGAGTTAAACACTCAAACTATGATTGGATACGGAGAGATTTATCTCACAAAACAATCGGCTCATTTGGGAAGAATAATCATCGGCGAAGCAAAGGAAAGAGGCAAAGGTTATGGGCAAGCCATCGTTAAGTTTCTTTTAGATTATGCTTTTAAAAATTTACACCCCTCAAAAGTTGAGCTCACGTTTTTGAGTGGAATACTGTTGCGATAAACTGTTATAAAAAAATGGGGTTTGTTTTTAATCCGGAAAATAATTCAATAAGAATCGAAAATGGAAAAACATGGGTCGCTTTGAATATGATTTTAGAGAATAGTTACAATTCATCAATCAATATTTGATAATGACTTTATTTTTTATAAACCCCTACGGTAATTCTTCCAAAATAAAAATGCTTTTAACAAACAAAAGCTGCTTCAAAATTTTGAAACAGCTTTCAACTTTTTAACTGATACCTTAATTAAACTTAGCAGCAATGTATGCGGCAAGATTCTTATCACTCATTTTATTGGCAGTACTTTCCTGCGTAACCGTATTTTTAAACTGGGGTGTTTCTGCCATATAATGTATTAACTGTTCCTGTGAAGTGCCGGTACCGGTAAGGTGCACTTCTTCCGCGTTTTGCATGAAAGTGAGTATTTCTTTAAAAAATTTTTGCTGCAATGTTTTTTCCTCATTGTGTGCATTTTTTTCACTGGTATTAAATTCTGCTCCGGCATTTTCAACATGACCGATTATTGTAAAATCAGTTGTATCCGCGTTCTCTCTTCCTACAACAGTAGCATGATGCGTATCCATCCATACACCAAATTGTTTCTTGTTCTTTTGAGTCATAATATTAATTTTAAGTTGAGTAGCTAAAACCGTACCCGGAATAGATAAGGCACCCAGGATTTGTTGAGTTTAGTAAAACCTTTCTTATTACGCAGCACTAATTTGAAAAGTAAGTATAACCAACGAGCTAAATCTAAGTGAAGTATGTCAAATATTGAAGATGTATTTTAATAATCTTAACACTACGGATGCACGATAAGGTAAATTGCAAATCTTTTCAGGAGGTGCTTAAATAAAAAAATTTATAATCTTGATAAACTTCTAATGAAATCATCTTTGCGGCGGGTAGAAACTTCAATCTCAGTTCCGTCGTTTAATATTACTGAGCCACCCTTTCCCCTGTTATAGCTTTTAATAAAAGCAAGATTAATAAGGTGAGAATTATGCACGCGGAAAAAAGAATGGCCGCTTAACATCTCTTCAAATTCCTTTAGTGTTTTGGCAACTACCAGTTTCCGTTTATTCTTTAAATATATAGTGGTATAATTTATGTCGCTCTGGCATCTTATAATTTCAGCTATATCAATAAACTCGAAACCGCTTACCGTAGGCACAATTATTTTTTTCGGAGTATTGTTATTGCTTTGCGTATTCTGAAGAAGGATATCAATTTTTTGGGCAGTTATTTTTTGCGAACGCTCATTCACAAATTTCAATAACGCCACATTTAAATCTGCAGCATCAATTGGCTTTAACAGATAATCTATTGCACTGAATTTAATTGCCTGTATCGCAAACTTATCATAAGCCGTGGCAAATATAATTGCAAAGTCAATTTCAGGTATTGTTCTTAAAAGATCGAAGCCGGTCTTATCATTGATCTGTACGTCCAGGAAAATAAGATCGGGTTTTAATAATGTGATTTTTTCAATTCCTTCTTCCACTGTTAATGCTGTTCCGGTAATTTCAAGAAGGTTATTATGTGATGGAATCAACAATTTAGTGAGCCTGTCAATACAATGTTGTTCATCATCTATAATTAAGACTTTAATCATAAATTAGAAAGCTAGTTCTTCAGGTAATTTTATTTCTATTTTAGTACCCTGTTCAAGATTTGATGTCGTTATCGCTGCATTTGATTTTTTTATCTTATTTATAATATCAATTCTTGCTTTTGTAATTTTCATTCCAAAAGACTATTTTTAATAGCACTTCTTTTTCCGTTTCTGCATTTGAAGATTCCAGTATTCCAATACCATTATCTTCCACCACACAGTTAATCATGTTTCCTTCTTTATGAATAGATACCAATATTTTTCCGGCGCCTTGTTTCTTTGATATTCCGTGCCAGATACTGTTTTCAACAAATGGTTGTAATATTAATGGAGGAATTAAAGTATTCTCCCGGTCTATATCTTCATCAACTTTTATTTCATAACTGAATTTATTTTGCATACGCATGCTTTCCAGTTGCATGTATAATTCCAAGGCATTTAAATCATCAGCAAGCCGCACTTCTTTTTGTTCTGAGTTCTCCAGTATCATACGCATCAACTTTGCAAACTTAGTGGTATATAAAGTTGCCATTTCGGTATCATGCTTATCAATATAATCATTAATTGAATTGAGTGAATTATAAATAAAGTGAGGATTCATTTGCGCACGAAGTGCTTTCAGTTCCGTATAGGCAACTTGCGTATTAAATTCAGCTTCTTTCTTTTTTTCTAAAGTATCGTTTCTTCTTTTATATAAAATAATTCCTGCAACAGCCACTAACATTAATATAAATCCTATTGCCAGCGAAGCATTCTTAAGTATTTTTTGTCTGTTAATTTCAGCAGCGGCAAGCGCTTGCCTTTTATCATTGGCGGCATTAATCTCTGCTTCTTTTTTATCAAAATTATATTGCATTTCAAGGCGGGTAATGTCCTGCTTTTTTTTATCGCTCAACGTGCTGTCTTTTAAAACAACCGCCTGCTGATAGGTATAAAACGCATTAGCAAAATCTTTTTGTTCCTCATATGTTTTGCTCAAAGTTTCAAGCGCATTTGCCTGCCATGAGATATCGCCTAATTCTTTGGATAATTGCAATGAGCGATTACTAAAATCTTCGGCCTGTTTATATTTTTTTTGATGTAAATAAATTTCACCCAGCCCGTTTAATGCAGTGGCTTTTGCATTCATATTCCTGGTTTCCTCAGCAAGGCTTAAGCTTTTTTCAAAATTAGAAAGAGCCATTTCATAATTGTTATGCTTAATAAATATTTCTCCCAGGTTATTAAGAATAGCAGCACCTATTCTTTTGTTTCCTGTTTCATTTGCAATTAAAAGCGCCTTATTAAAATAAGCAAGGCCCAGTGGCAAACTATTCTGCTCAGTATAAATATCTCCTATATTAATAAAGGCATTCATTTCATCGGTTTTGCTTTTAACCTGTTGCGCAATTGATAAATATTTAGAATAATAATCCAAAGCCTTTTTATAGTTTTTAAGATCAGCATAAATATTTGCAATATTGTTATAGATGGTTGCATTAAAAAAATTATTGTTTATGGATTGCCCGGCTTTCAAGGCCTTAAGGTAATAATCCATTGCCCGGAATTTATCGGTTAATATATAATACACATAGCCCATTTGGCGAAACGAAAGTGCAATACCCTTTTGCCATTTTATTTGTTGTGAGAGTTCCATGGCTTCATCAGTATATTTCATTGATGAATCCGGATTGTTGTATATAAGAATATTGGCAATATTTAATAATGTTTTTACTCGGCTGGAATCGCCGCTTTTATTTTGAGTCAAAACATTCACCAGCGAATCGAAGTCCTTTGCATTTTGTGCATTGGCTATTTGGACCGATATGCTAAATGAAATAAGGAAAAAGATCTTAGTCATACAACAGCATTTTGTAAATGAAATAGAAATTGATTTTTATCTCACCGATAATAAAAGGTAAACATTCTGTACGGTTTTTCCTTCAACGGCTACGAAAAATAAATGAACGCAGTCAAAAAATAAATACGGATTGACACCGGTAGAACGGTGGATTAAATTTATATAGAAATCAATCATCGTTTATCAGCCGTCGATTACCGCACACATAATGCAAATTTATATTTATTAGCTGCGGTTTCAGAAGTTGGTTCCATTTTTTGCATGAATTGTATTTCCATATTTATCAAAAAACTAAAAGCATCCGCAAAGAAGAATATCAACAACTAAAATCAAAATTAATTTAATCATCAATAAAAATTATTGTATGAAAAAATCACAATTATTCATGATCATTATTATGATTATTTTTTTTGTCGGGCAAGCGAAAGCAGCTATCTGGCGGGTGAACAATAAATCAAACTATAATGGCTCCACTTTATACGGAGAAAATTTTGGTGGCTCTGCCGCCTATCCTGTTTTTGCACAAATTAACCAGGCAGTTGCTTTTGGAATTGTAAACAGTGGCGATACGCTTCATGTGGAAGGCTCTACAACTATTTATGATTTTTCAACCATTACAAAAAGACTGGCTATTATTGGAACAGGTTATTTGTTAACTGAAAACCAAAATACATCTAACACAACTTTAGAAACCAAACTAAGTAGAATAGTTTTTAATGCAGGTGCTGAATCCTCACAATTAGTTGGCGTGAGTGTGGTAAGTGGAGGAAATGTTGCAGATGCAACTGTATATGTAAATGTAAATGGCGTCACCGTTAAACGATGCAGAATTGATAACGGAATTGAATTTGGATCAGGCTTGGTGGACATTTATATTTTACAAAATTATTTTTCAAATACTATTGTTTCAAATGCTCTTTTTACGAATGGGAATGTATCTTTTATACCGCCCACAGAAATAACGTTCAATAATAATATCTGTCGTAAAACATTGGTATGGGGAACACCCGCAACAAACCCGACAACTTTTTGGCCAATATTACAATGCAATAACAATGTATTTGATGGCCCGGATAACCTAGCAACGACAAACCTTGCATTTTCCACAGGAGAATTTAAAAACAATATTCTTATGCCTGTAAATGCAAAAGTAAATATATCAGCTTCGGCAGGAGTAATTGCATACAATATAGGAACGCTTTCAACACAATTCGGTACCGCGGATAATAATGTTGTTGTTCCCGCAATAACTTCTCTATTTATTACTTCAACTTCTACAGATGGAGCATATCAAATTGCAAACGGAAGCCAGGCAAATAACACTGGTTCTGATGGTACAGACCGTGGTGCGTTTGGCGGAGCAGCAGTTATTAATCGTTATACACTTTCCGGTTTAGCAGCAATACCAGCTATTTATCAAATTACTACAACAGGCGCAACATCTACCAACTTACCGGTAACTATTAGTGCAAGAACGATAAAATAATTTTTTATGAAAAATTTTATACTGCTGCTGCTTTGCACTTGTGTAAGCATTGTTTCATTATCACAAAATGTTGTTCAGGGTGAATATTTTATTGACACCGATTTAGGCTTTGGAAATAATACACGGGTCAACTTTACACCTTCCCCGGATAATAGTTTTCCCGTTAACATAGATGTCAGCAGCTATCAGCCAGGTTATCACAAATTATATTTCCGTACAAAAGATAGCGATGGCAAATGGAGCATTACTTCAAGAAGGAATATCGAAATTCCTACATCAGATGCGAAAACTTCAATTGCAAATGGCGAATATTTTATTGATGCTGATCCGGGTTTTGGTTTGGGAACACCTATAATAATCACCTCGCCGGATTCAATTATACTTCAAAATTTTTCTGCTGTTACAACAGGTTTACCGGAAGGCTACCACAAATTATATGGGCGCTTTAAAGATAATTTAGGAAAGTGGAGCCTTACGTTAAGGCGGAATATAGAAGTGTATAAAAGCGATACCAACAAAGTTCTGAACGGAGAATATTTTTTCAAGACAGACGAGGGCTTTGGCAGTTGTGATGCTGTATCATTTGCTGCACCTGCTGCAGATGGATCATTTATAATTAATATTGGCCGTAATACTATCCCCTTAGGTGCAGATACATTATTTATAAGAGTGCGTGATGATATAGAAAACCGGTGGTCGCTTACGCATATCCTGAATAACGTTAATGCTGCATTACCACTTACATTGCTGAACCTAACTGCTACAAGACAAGATAACATTGCACAGATAAACTGGCAAACTACTAATGAAATAAACACTTCTTATTTTATTATACAAAGGAGCATAGACAAAGTAACTTTTGCACCAGTCGGAAAAGTAAATTCAACCAGCAACCCTCGCTTGCAAAATAATTATTCGTATCCTGATAATATAGCAAATTTAAAAGAGGGCAAAGTGTTTTATTGCCTGCAAATGGTGGACAATGACGGGCAGGTTACTTACAGTAAAATAGTTTACATAACTATAGATGCAAATGGTTTGCAAATCAACGTTCACCCAAATCCTGCGCATAATTATTTCATCATTAAAAACTATAGCCAGGCAGGTATTAATGCAACTTTGCTCGTAAGAGATATGTCAGGGCGGACACTCATTAACCAAAAATTCAGCAATGCATCGGAGCAAAGAATAAATATTTCGCAGTTATCCAAAGGCATGTATATCATCAATATTGTTACTAACGGCAACATGCAAACGCAAAAATTAATGGTGGAATAATTTATTATGAAATAAAAAATAAGTGAAGTGCTTCAAAAAATAAATGCGGATTGATAAAAAGTTTTGTCATAAATAGATTTTGACCCATCAAATTTTCTTAAACATTTTAAAACATACAAAATCATGAACGAACAACAAAGCAATGAATCGTCTCCAAAACCAGTGATTACCGGGAATATAGATGGAGCGCAACAAATTTCAATACCTGTAACAAACGCTTCTGGTGCTCAATCGCAGGCGGGGACCAATGTTTATATTGATGAGGTAAAATCATTCTTTTCAAAAAGTCTTTTACAAATTATTAAAAACATATTCTCCCAGCCTATAAAAGGAACACTCGGCATATTTACTAATTCAGGTGGCGAGGCATACCAGCAAGGGCTTATATTAATTGTAACCACTACAATATTTTACATCCTGGTGCCATACATTGTGGCAGGAAGCGAAATACGCTCTGCAATTGGCTTTGGTGCATTTTTTAAAATGGGGCTTAGTGCGGGTCTCATACTGGTGATCATATCGGTTCTCACATTTGTTGTAAAAGCAGTTTCAGGAAAACCAGATTTAAAAAAAGAATTACTTACCGGCGGAATTTGTGGTATTCCGTTAATGTTGATATTGTTAACTATAGCATTTTTTATGATGTTTAATAAAGATAGCATGAGCCTTTTAAATCCTGAATCACTTATACAACAGGGAGTAGTTTCCGGTATTATCTTATTATACCTGCTCCTCATGCTATTTAATATAGTTCAGCAATCTTTTAAAGCGTCAGGTACTAACGATGCACTTAGCTGGTACCTATCACCGTTAGTTATATGTATAGGATTTTATATTGGCTTTAAAATCGCGTCGTCTTTATTTATGCCATCAATGGGAGGTTATGGAAATGGCTTTGGTTATTAAAGATGTTTGCATTTACATACCATGCATTTTCATAAGTGCCGGAAAAATTTTCAGGTAAATTTCAAATGCCATGGGATTTTTTCCGTAAAGAGAATTTAACCTGCTATCGGCATTATAATATGTAAACTGGCTACCAGCAGAAATATTGGTTTGGCCAATATGAAGTAGATTATAATTAACGCCAAGTGTCAATGCATTCACGGGGAACAGTGCATCCGGGCCATAAACGTTTTCACCAAGAGATAATTCTTCAACAGATTTTTCTACGTACTCATATTTTGAATAAACGGCGAAGTTTTTTATTTTCCATGAAGCTTCCAGCAAAAAACTATTTTCACCACTGTGGCCTTTTATTTTATTTAAACCATAAACAGATGAAACATTAATCCATCCATCATTTTTTAATGGCAAACTATAAATTGCAGAAGCTGTTGTTCTATTAATATTTTCATCAGGGTGTAATTCTTCAGGGCTTTTTATAAAACCGCGAGAAACCTGCAGCGCCCAATTCTTAGAAGGATTGTACGATAATCTTCCACTATATGAATCGAACCTTGGCTTATCGAAATCGTAACGCCTATCGTTAGGCTCTCGTCCTGTAAATAAGGAGCCGTCAAGTTTTACATTACCAACTCTTACACCTAATGTTGCTACGCCAAAAGTAATGTGTGTAGCATCGCTCCAATGATGAGAAAGCGGAGCATCCGGATTATATAAAGCAGAAGGACGATGCATAAACGCAACGGGGCCTAATGCCGGCTCGCCGGGATAACCAACGTAAACAAATGCATCAGCTTTTTTCGAAAACGTATGAGAATAACTTACTGATAATTCTGAAAAAAGATCATGGGGATGTTGCCGGTCCATCAATGCTTTTCCCTTATATGTCTCTCCTGATTGAAATAATAACGGGTACCCGTACCCGCCAACAAGTAAAGGATCTAAAGAAAACATACTACTGAAATGAAAGAGGTTTTTTTCGCCAACTTTTCGTTGCCCCATAAACATAAACCAACTTGGGGCATCAAATTTATCGCCGCCTCTTGAACCTTTATGAGAAAAATCCTGGTTATTGTATCGAATAAAAAGGTTACCATGCAACATGTACATCCATTTGGCGGAATGAAACATATAGCCACTCATTGGGGATGCGTCCGGCAGCCAGCCGGTTCCTGAGCCATGCCGTTCCATAGGAAGATTTAACGAAAATGCATCACTCATATTATGCATGTTCATTGAATTACCAGATGATCCTTCTTTCTGCATGTCCATGTTCATATCATCCATATTATGGTGTGATGGTTTTGTTGTATCCATCTTCATGTTCATCATGTCCATCCCTTTCATATCATTACTCATCTTCATAGTATCATTTCCTTTATGCATATGCATCATCGCATGGTTCATTGCCCTGGCCGTATCTTTTTTTATTTCTTTTGAAGCAGGCATGGTATCCTTTTTCATGTTCATTCCTTTCATATCCATTTGGGCAAATGATGTGTTTGTGAGGCTTACCATTATAATAGCAGTAAAAATTATTTTTAATCTCATTCTCATTTCCTGAGTTTATTTATTTTTCAATTATATCTTTTTGACTTAATAATCCTATCAATCTTCAAACCAAGATTATACTTATAACTTTAATTTTCTAAGCCTGAGTGAATTTAATATTACTGATACTGAACTAAAACTCATAGCTACCGCGGCAATCATCGGCGATAACAAAATGCCAAAAAAGGGATACAAAATGCCTGCCGCTACAGGTACTCCCAAAGTATTATAAATAAAAGCAAACAATAAATTCTGATGAATATTTTTCATCACTCCTTTACTTAATTTTTTAGCTTTTACAATGCCGTGAAGATCTCCTTTAACCAAAGTAATTTCGGCGCTTTCAATAGCCGCATCAGAACCGGTACCCATTGCTATACCAATATCCGCCTGTGCCAATGCAGGAGAATCATTAATGCCATCCCCAGCCATTGCCACCTTTTTACCCGCATCCTGTAATCTTTTTATTTCTTTCATTTTATCTCCAGGCAAAACTTCAGCTTTGAAACCGGTTAAGCGTAATTCATCAGCAACTGCTTTGGCAGTTTGCTTATTATCGCCGGTAAGCATAAAAACGCTTATACCTTCTTCCAGCAAAATTGAAATGGCTTTTTTACTTGTATCTTTTATTTTGTCAGTGATGGTTACATAGCCTATTGCTGCTTCATCAATGGAAATATACGATACGGTTTTACCGGATTTTTGTTCTTCGCTTACTTTTTCTTCAAGCTGTTCAGGAATTACTGAATGAATTTCTTTCATTAATTTTTTATTGCCTGATGCTACTCTTTTACCATCGATAGTGCCCATTACACCTTTGCCTGCAATGGCTTTAAACTCTTTAACGTTAGAGAAAGATATGTTCTTGGCCTTGCCATATTTGACGATGGCGCCAGCTAAAGGATGCTCACTATATTTATTGAGCGAAGCAATTTTTTGCAACGCATTTTCGGCACTATATTCACCAACAGTGATTAGCTTTTCTACCGAAGGTTTTCCTTCAGTAATTGTTCCTGTTTTGTCAATTATTAACGTATCTATTTTATTCATCTTTTCAAGTGCTTCCGCATTTTTTATCAAAACACCTGACTGTGCCCCTTTTCCAACACCAACCATAACCGACATTGGTGTTGCTAAGCCTAACGCACACGGACAAGCGATAATTAAAACCGCAATTGAGTTTACAAATGCGTAAGTATATTTTGGTTCAGGACCATAAATTACCCATGCAATAAAAGTGATTACAGAAACCGCAACAACAACGGGCACAAAATACCGAGATATTTTATCGGTTAAATTTTGGATAGGCGCCTTAGAGCGGCTTGCGTCATTTACCATTTTAATAATGTGCGATAATAATGTTTCAGCACCAACTTTTTCCGCCACCATTATAAATGAACCCGATGTATTGATAGTCCCGGAAGTAATTTCATCATTCACATTTTTATCTACGGGAATAGGTTCCCCCGTAATCATCGATTCATCAATGCTGCTCTCTCCTTCAATTACTTTTCCATCAACAGGAATTTTTTCTCCGGGCTTTACACGAAGTTTATCGCCTTCTTTTATATCATCAATGGGAATAATTTTTTCTTCTCCGTTAATTATTAAGGTTGCTTCAGAAGGAACGAGTTTTAATAATTCCCTTATAGCACCGTTTGTACGGGTATGTGCTTTCGCTTCTAAAAGCTGGCCTAATAAAACCAAAGTAATGATAACGGTTGCCGCTTCAAAATAAACGAACACACTTCCATTCATCGTTTTAAATTGAGCAGGAAAAATACCGGGAAACAACATGGCAATAACGCTGAATAAAAAAGCAACACCTGTACCGGTACCAATGAGCGTAAACATGTTCAGGTTCCATGTTATAACGGAGCGCCATGCACGCTGAAAGAACATCCAGCCTGCGTAAGATATAACAGGAATGGCCAATGCAAACTGTACCCAATTCCATTTTTCCTGGCTCATTATCTTCATAAGAGGATTGTTGGAAACCATGTCGGACATGGCAATAATTAACACGGGAAAAGTAAATAACGCCGAAATCTTAAACTTCTTCAAAAGATCTTTGTATGTTTTATTTTCATCATCGTCCGCAGGTTCCTTAGGTACTAAATCCATTCCGCAAATGGGGCAGGAACCGGGTGCATTCCTGATAATTTCAGGGTGCATAGGACAGGTATATTGTTTCTTTCTTACAGAAACAGTATGCTCTTTTTCGAGGTTCATTCCACAAACAGGACAACTACCAGGCTTATCATAAGTCTTACTGCCTTCACAATGCATGGGACAATAATATATGCCGTCGCCATGATTGTGAATATGGTTTACAGCAAGAGGTTTAATTTTATTTTGCGTGTGTTGGTTACCGTTAGCTGAGCTATTTTTTTCTTCCAATTGGTATTTCGGGTAGTCTTTTAAAGCCGACTTTAATGCCGCCGTTGGAATATGTGTTTTCATCTCAATTATGGCTTCGCCACCGGGCAAATCAACCGAAACTTTCTCTACTCCATCGACTGCTGATAATAATTGCTGAACTTTTGCCTGGCAGCCGGAACAGCTCATTCCTGTAACGCTATATTTATGTGTCATTATTATTTATTGTTGACACAAAGTTAGATTAACTGAAAAGTGTTACTGTTACGGAATTTTGTAATACAATTATAACATTTACAGGTCTTCTAAACCTCTTCTTTTGATTTGTTTTAAAGATTTATAAAAACTAGGTGTAAGGCCTGTTTGTTTTTTGAATTGGTTTGATAAATAAGCTACACTGCTATATCCCAGGCGATCAGCGATTTCGGAAAGCGAAAGTTCATCATATTTTAAAAGTTCTTTCACCTTTTCAATTTTTTGGGCAATAAAATATTTTTCAATGGTTGTTCCTTCCACTTCAGAAAAAAGATTGCTTAAATAATTATAATCGTGATGAAGCTTTCTGCTGATATATTCTGAAAATGTAGTATTTATTTGTTCCTCGGAATAATGTACTAAATCAACAATGCTATTTTTTACTTTCTCTATGAGCCTGCTTTTTTTATCGTCAATTAATTCAAACCCGAATGATTGTAAAATTATATTGAGCTGATTTTTGTTTTCATCGTTTAGGTCCTCTTCAACTTCAACTTCTCCTAATTCTATATTTTTTGGATGAAGACCAAACTTAATAAGCTCATCTTTTACAACCATTTTGCAACGGCTGCATACCATATTTTTAATGTATAGCATCATCTATGCAAGATAATACACATTCCATTTTTTATGCCGGGAAAATATGTAAGCTAAGTCTACAGAAACTTTACTCGTTTTTGATTATTGGATTTAAGTCTTACAGCTTTATCTCCTCATCACTTTTGTCGTAAAAATGAAACTCAGTAAGATGATAATTACTATTAGATTTTATAGTAATCTGTTGCTTGTATTTCCATCTCCATCTCAAGCGTATGGAAGGAAAGCCTTTGGTAAGGTAAGCATGTAATATAGGATGCACTTCTATGGAAAGCCCGGTATGCTTTTGCATAATAAGATAGCTGAGATTCTTTTCAATCTCATCTTCTAATATAAGTGTGGAAGAAATTTTGCCAGTTCCATCGCAACTTGGGCATACTTCAGAAGTATTGATGTTCATCTCCGGCTTCATACGCTGCCGGGTTATTTGCATCAGACCAAATTTGCTGATAGGTAACACTGCATGCTTTGCCCTGTCGGCACGCATAAAAACTTCCATTTGATCAGCAAGTCTTTTCTTATTCTCCATCAACTTCATATCTATGAAGTCAACCACTATAATACCTCCAATATCACGAAGCCTTAATTGCCTTGCAATTTCAGCAGCCGCTTCAAGGTTTGTCTCAAAAGCATTTTGTTCCTGATTATTACTTACACTTTTATAACCGCTGTTTACATCAATTACATGAAGCGCTTCTGTATGTTCAATTATAAGATAGGCGCCGCTTGGAAGGTTTACCGTTTTTCCAAAAGCTGCTTTTACCTGTCGTGTTATTCCATAACTGTCAAACACAGGTGAACCATTATTGTGAAAAGAAAGTATTTCAGTTTTTTCAGGCGCTATCCTTTGTAAATATGTTTTTGTATCGTTGAAAATATTTTTATCATTCACAACAATTTTATTAAAATCTTCATTTAGTAAATCACGAAGTATGCTGTTTGTCTTTCCTTCTTCACTCATAATTTTACAGGGAGCAACTGCACCACTTAAGTTTTTTTGAATATTTTTCCAGGTAGTTATTAACGATATTAAATCTTCATGCAATTCTGACGTATGTTTCCCCTCAGCGGCTGTACGAACAATTACCCCAAAATTTTTAGGTTTAAACGCTTCTATTATTTTTTGTAGCCGTTTTCTTTCCTCAGATGAATGAATTTTACGTGATACTGCAATAATATCATTGAAGGGTGTAAGCACAACAAATCTTCCTGGCAGGGACAACTCACAGCTAAGGCGAGGCCCTTTAGCCGCAATAGGTTCTTTTAATATTTGTACAAGAATATGTGGCTTGCCATTTAGTACTTCAGAAATTTTGCCCGTCTTTATAATTTCCGGTTCTACACTAAATGAAGGAAAATCAAAGCCGGGTTCAGCTTTGTCATTAATAGCCATTCTTGTAAATTTCAGAATGGACCGAACATAAGGGCTAAGATCGGTATAATGGAGAAAGGCATCTTTTTCAAACCCGACATCAACAAAAGCGGCATTAAGGCCCGGGATTAATTTTTTTACTTTACCTAAATACAAATCACCCACTGCAAAACTTGCGTTTGCATTTTCATTGTGCAATTCTACAAGCTTCTTATCCTCAAGTAAGGCTATTTCTACTGCCTGTGGGGCAGCATTTATAATAAGTTCCTTATTCAACTCAAAATCTTTTAATTAATTTCTTAATTACACAGAGGGGGTATCAGGCAAAATCCGGGACGCAGGCCGGTGCGCAAAGTAAATGTACAGTTTTACTTCTTCTTATGACGATTTTTTCTTAAACGCTTTTTACGCTTATGAGTTGCGATTTTATGACGTTTTCTCTTTTTACCACAAGGCATAACTGAGTATTTTTAAATAATTTATAAATAAAGACAAATTAAAAGCACGTTGTTTTTAAACTGTCAACGTTGCAATATTGTATGCCCTACAATTAAGGACCTGTATTTAATGCTTTAATTCTTTCATCCACCTCTCTGCTAAATGCAGGATTGTTTACCAGTCGTTTACTTTGCTCGTACCACTTAACTGCATTTTTTTTATCACCTTCTCCTGCATAAGCATCTGCAAGCCACGATACAGCTTCAAGATTATTTGGGTCGAATGCCACAACTTTGTTAAGCCTTTCAACTGCTTTATCAAATTGACGGGAAATAACTGCCCCGATTCCTAAAACCATTTGAGCCTGCATGTTATTGGAATCTTTGTGAACTACTTCCAGTAACTGCTGTATACCTCTCATCGTCTGTTGTGGATCCCCAATCATCCCCTGGCCATAAACATAGCAGCTTCCGAGACCAACTTTTAAATCAGCATTTTCGGGATCAAGCTTTAAAGCCCTTTCAAATAGAGACGCAGCGGTCTCTGCTTCCCACGATTTCAGTGCCACACTGTCTTCCCTCCTCATGTTCTCTAAAATCAAACGGGCAGCAAAGGTGAGGTTTTTTTCCGAATTATCCAACTTGGCTGCTTCACTTAAGTAATAAGCGTATGGAGGAAATAATTTAACTGAATCTTTCCAGAAATCAGCGAGCTGGTATAATTGATTTTGAGACTGATTTTTTACGTCTCCCCTGCTGATACTATTTTCAATTTTAGAAATATGGATAAGTTGGGTCGGGGTTAATTGTTGCTTCTCTTTTGCAATAAATGCAGAGATATCAAAAACCGGTAAGGTTTGTTCTGGCTGCGGAAGATTAGGTTTAGTTGTAGTAGTTTTTCCGAAAAGAAAAAGTACCAACAAAAATGCCAGGCCTGCTGATGCAAGAATAATTCTTTTAATCAATGTAAATAAAGAGGAGATTTTTTTGTCCCCGCACAAAGGTACAATTATTGTGGATTGCGTTTTTGGTTACGCGCCTTTATCTCCTGTACAAATTCTTTTGCCGGCTTAAAGGCAGGAATATAATGTTCCGGTATCTCTACAGCAACATTTTTTTTAATATTCCTGCCGATTTTTGCAGCTCTCTTTTTGGTAATAAAACTGCCAAACCCTCTTATGTAAATATTCTCACCCTGGGCCAGCGATTCTTTTACTTCTTTAAATAAGGTTTCCAATGTTACCAAAACATCTACCTTGGGAATCCCCGTTTTTTCTGAAATTTGATTAATGATATCAGCTTTTCTCATTTTTGTTACGTTGAATTGGGTTAATGATTTAAATTCCAAACAAAAAAAAATTTTACCATAGGTTAGCACAAATGAATATATTTCTTTTAAAATCCATTTCGAATAATATTAAAGAAGCATCTTTATATGAATTATTCATTATAAATTCTTTACGCATTTAATATTTAATGAAAAATAAGAAATTTTTTTTTGAAATTTTAATAAAATGGAATAGAAATGAAAATAAAAGAGAAATGCCGTGGAAGGGGGAAAAAGATCCTTATAAAATTTGGATAAGTGAAATTATCCTGCAACAAACACGCGTACAACAAGGCTTAAATTATTATAACCGTTTTATTAAAAAATGGCCTACTGTTAACGATCTTGCAAATGCACCTGAACAAGAAATCTATAAACTATGGGAAGGATTAGGGTATTACAGTCGTTGTAGAAATTTAATTACCTCCGCCAAATATATTACCGATACGTTGAACGGGAAATTTCCTGAAAAATACGCAGACATTTTATCACTTAAAGGAATCGGGGATTATACCGCTGCAGCCATAGCGTCTTTTGCTTTTAACCAGCCGTATGCCGTGGTGGACGGAAATGTTTTTAGAGTGTTGGCGAGGGTTTTCGGAATAGAAACACCCGTGGATTCCACGGAAGGAAAAAAACTATTTAAAGAGCTGGCAAACGAACTGCTTGACAAAAACAATCCTGCAGAATATAACCAGGCTATTATGGACTTTGGAGCTGTTATTTGTAAGCCGGCCGTACCGCTTTGTGCCGAATGCCCATTCCACGAAAGATGTATCGCCTATCAAAAGAGAACTGTGGAAGTTTTACCGGTAAAAGAAAAAAAAATCAAGCAACGAACCCGCTTCTTTAATTACCTGTTGGTTGAGCAGGACGGCAACATTTACATAAACCAAAGAACTGATAAAGATATCTGGCAAAATTTATACGAGTTTATCCTGGTGGAAACCGGGAGTCTTGTTGCCGAGAAAGAATTTTTGCACTCTTCAGCCTTCACATCCTTACTTGGAAAGAATAATTTTAAGGTCAATAGAATCTCAAAAATATATATTCAAAAACTTACGCATCAAACTATTAACGGGAGGTTTATCCACATCAAAATAAAAAATTCAAAAGCCAACTTAAAAAAATACAAATTGATTCCCGTTAGGGATCTTAAAAACCTTGCTTTTCCCAAATTTATCGCATCATATTTGCAAGATTAAAATGTATCTTTAAATTTGTTTTCATTAAATCGTTAACTGAAGAAAATAAGATTTTTATGAGAGGAGTAAACAGAGTTGTGCTAATTGGCAACCTGGGAAAAGACCCTGAAATACAATACCTGGAGGGCAATATTCCTGTGGCAAAATTTCCATTGGCAACAACAGAAAATTATAAAGACAAGACAGGAAAATTAATTTCTCAAACTGAATGGCACAATGTTGTATTGTGGCGGGGCCTTGCAGAGCTTGCTCAAAAATACCTTCATAAAAGCAGCCTTGTTTATATTGAAGGACGCTTAAAAACGAGGCATTGGGAAGACCGGGATCATAATAAAAAAGTGGCCACTGAAATAATAGCAGATAACCTGATCATGCTGGATAAAAGGGCAGAAAGCGGACAACCGGGAGTAGAGGGAAGTCATGAGAATATACCGCCAAATGAAATACCACCAATTGAGGAGGGCTCCGAAAAGCTCCCTTTTTAAAAGGATGAATTTATATTCTCATCCGCATCTTTAATTAAAATTATTTATTTTGGATTATCATTCGTCTATTCCTTACTGTTATGCTTCGCTTAATTTTCTTGTAATAACTCCTGCTGCAACAACCATACTTTTTTTTATCGTTATCATTCTTTTTTTATTATCATTTTTAGTTGCCGGTTCTGAAGTAGCTTTTTTTTCGCTTACGGTAAAGGACATAAATATGCTCAAAACACGACAACAGCCATCATATAAAAGAATAGTGACGCTCTTGGAAAACCCGAAGACATTGCTTGCTTCAATGCTAATTGCAAACAGCCTGGTAAATATTGGAATTATACTAATATTAAATACATTAATGAACACCTGGATTGACAGCCTGCACCTCCAGTTTATACTTGAGTTTATAATTAAAGTGATCGTGGTAACTGCACTCCTGGTTATGTTTTGTGAAGTGCTGCCAAAGGTATGGGCAACACATCACAAAATATGGTTTGCTGCTACGTCTTCGCTGATTATAGAAATATTTCACAGCATTTTTTTTCGCGTAAGCGGACGCCTTGTAAAACTCAGCGATTCAATTGAAAAAGGCTTTCACCCAGGTTCTTCCCGCATGGATGATAAACAATTAGATTATGCTATTGATTTACTTCCTGAGCATGAAGCATCAAGAGAAGAAAAGCAAATTTTAAAAGGAATCAGGAAATTTGGTAATACAACGGTAAAGCAAACGATGCGTACACGGTTAGACGTTAGTGGTATAGAATACGACACCTCTTTCCACGATGTAAAAAATAAAGTGGAGGAAATGCATTACTCCCGCTTACCTGTTTATAAAAACAATCTTGATGAAATTGCAGGTATCCTGCACACTAAAGATTTATTACCACACCTTGATGAAGAAATATATGACTGGCATTCCCTGATGAGGCCCGTGTTTTATGTTCATGAACAAAAACTAATTGAAGATCTTTTACAGGATTTTAGAAATAAACGCATTCACTTTGCAGTGGTTGTGGATGAGTTTGGCGGCACATCTGGTATTGTAACCCTTGAAGATGTGATGGAAGAAATTATAGGCGATATACAAGATGAATTTGACGACGAACAAAGCGCTAATAAAAAATTAGATGACTATAACTATATATTTGAAGGGAAAACAATGATTAATGATGTGTGTAAAGCACTTCATATTCCCATAGATACTTTCGATAAAATCCGTGGAGACAGCGATTCTCTTGCAGGCCTTGTACTTGAAATTGCCGGCGAGTTTCCACAAATAAATGAAAATATTGTTGCAGGCGATTTTACATTTATACCCCTTGCAATAAATAAAAACCGTATTGAAAAAGTGAAACTCACATTGAAAAAAAATGAAAATGAACAAACTGCCTGATGTGAACAACAATCTCTCAATACCATCAATTTTATTTCTTCTCTCGTTCTTATTTTTTATTAGTTGTAATTCAACTTACACTTCGAAAAAACAGGGTTATTACAAAATCGATTTCCCCAAAAGGGAATATGTAAAATTTGATAAACAAGGGTTTCCCTATTCTTTCGAATACCCTGCTTATGCAGTAATAGAACAGGATTCAGATTATTCAAATCAAAAAGGAAATGATCCTTATTCAATAAATGTTGATTTCCCTGCTTTAAATGGAAAAATTTACATTACTTATAAAGTTATAGGCGAAACATCTGTTTACCAGGTAAAGAATGCGGGCGGAGGTTACAGGGATTCTATTGGCAAAAATATATTTCAAAACCTGGTTAATGACTGCTATAATCTTACTTATAAAAATGACGTGAAAGCCAATTCAATAGAAGATAGCATAATGCATACGCCTAATAACATTACCGGCATTTTTTTCCGTCTTTCCGGAAGCGTGGCTACGGCAAAACAATTTTTTTTAAGCGACACAACCCATAATTTTTTAAGAGGTGCTTTGTATTTTGATGCTACTCCTAATGAAGATTCCCTTCGACCCGTAAATGATTTTTTACAGGAAGATATGAAGCACATTATTAATACACTTCAATGGAAATAATTTGATTGTTGCATTGTTTGAATTGCCAAGAATCTAAACTAAATAACAATTAAACAATTTATCAATTGAACAATAACCCTTCCACATAGTATCTTTGCCGAATGATAAGTATTGACAATGTTTTAATAAGTGACCAGGTCGTTGAAGAACAATTTGTATGCGATCTTATTAAATGCAAAGGTGGATGCTGTGTAGATGGAGATGCAGGTGCGCCTCTTGAAAATAATGAACTGGAAGAACTAAATGCTGCTTACAAATTTGTTGCGCCTTATCTCACAAAAGAGTCTTTAAAAGAAGTTGAAAGGCAAGGTAAATACACCTTCGACAAAGAATTTGGCTGGGTGACTCCTACTATAAATTCCGGTATGTGTGTTTACGGAATTGTGGATGCTAAGGGCATTGTGAAATGCGGTATAGAGCAGGCTTATAACGATGGGAAAATAAGTTGGAAAAAACCAATTAGCTGTCACCTCTTTCCTTTAAGAATAAAAAAAAGCAAAAAAAATAAAACAGACCTGGTTAACTACGAGCCGCGTGAAGATCTCTGTCAGGCCGCATGCAGCCTGGGTAAAAAATTAAAAGTTCCTGTTTACATTTTTCTTAAAGATGCATTAATAAGAAAATATGGAAATGATTTTTATGAAGCTTTGTGCGCAACAGCAGAGCATTATGTAACTAAATAATAATTATAAAATCGACCAATCCTGATTTCTCATTTATGAAAAAAACTTTCCTGTTTTTATCCGTTACACTTCTTACTATTATTTCTTCCTGCTCAGTTAATAAAGCCAAAATAGACAATGATTTGAAAAAATATTTTGACTCTTCACATGTTGATGGATGCTTTTCTTTATTAGATAATGCATCTGGTGAAATAACGATTTATAACATGAAGCTAGATACGCAGAGGGCTTTACCAGCATCAACATTTAAAATTGTGAATTCTCTTATTGGGCTTGAAACTGGTAAAATTACAGATGAAAAAATGGTGATAAAATGGGATGGAATAAAAAGATGGAATGATGACTGGAATAAAGATCTTACAATGGAAGAAGCATTTAAAGTTTCAGCGGTTCCCTATTACCAGGAAGTTGCCCGAAGAATAGGAAGAGATACTATGCAACGTTGGATTGATTCGCTGCATTATGGGAATATGAATATTAGCGGACCGATAGATTCTTTTTGGCTAAATAATACTTTAAAAATTTCGCCTGACGAACAGCTTGGACTTGTTTACCAATTATATTTCGATAAACTTCCATTTACCAAACGTTCCCAACAAATTGTACGTGATGTAATGCTGCAGGAAAATGATACGCTTTATAAATTAAGCTATAAGACGGGTTGGGGATTTGATGAAAAAAATAATGCAATCGGCTGGGTGGTTGGCTGGATAGAAGAAAACCGGCATGTTTACTTTTTTGTAACACAGGTAAAATCTCCAGACCGAAACATCGATATGCCGACAGTGAGGATGAAAATCTTTAAAGGAATATTAAGTGAACTGGGATTTTTTAAAGGAGAAAAATAATGGCATTACCCCGGCATTCTCGAAATATATTTTTCCATTTGCTTCACCTGGTCAACAATTTGAGGCGTTGTCGGTTTTAAAGCCTTAACCTTTCTAAAATATTCTTTGGCAGCACGAAATTCACGTTTATTGATCATGATGGAAGAAAGCTGTAAATAAGCAGCAGCCTCATTTTCCTTATCAGGAAGCCCTGAGCGAATTGCCTGGCGAATGTAATTTTCTGCTTCGCGGATATTACCTTTTTGCATAGCCAGCATTCCCAACTGTAACTTGTTGGCACCTTCAGCTTCCTTCATAGGCATACCGAGACTTAAACTTTTTTTCATGTGTGCTTCGGCATTTTCGTAGTCCTCATTTACCATAGCAAGGTTGCCCTTTAAGGTAAAGTAAACAGAACGTACCGGCTTAATAAGTAAACCTGGAAACCATATGGAATCAATAACTTTTTGTGCACCTGCCATATCTCCACTCTCCATGTATCCTTGAATTAATCGCATAGGTCCGAAAAGAAAATGACCAACAATTAAAACCAATGCAATTAAATATAAAATAAAAGACGGCCAGAAACCTGTAAGAACATTGACGACAATAGCAAGCGCAAGAAAAAAAATCCCCAACGGCAATCTATATTTTATTATTACATTCAAAAACTTCATAAATATTATTTTTAATTATCTTCTTATATATTTAAATATTAATTTTTTGTAGGGGTGTATCAAACGGATTTAATGCATGGCAAAAACTGCATCTTTAAGGATAAGTAAATACTTTTTTAAAAGCAGGCAAATATAGTATTAATTCAATTTACAAAAAGCCTAACAGCCCTTCGCAAAAACATAACAGGAAAAAAGTCTTCGTTTTTTTCCAGAAATATTTAGTATAAAATTTTTAATAGTTGCTCTACATTAAAATATTTTTTTAAATACCAAGATAAAAGTGAATTGGGCAATGTATACTTAATGGTTGATGGTAAACGTAAAATTCGGTTTAAGGATAAAATTGACACCGGCACCAAGAGTTAAACTTCTTACATTGGGACTTGAATTTACTATTACCTTTCCGGCATTTATTATTACATCTGTATTTGCATCCGGTAATTTTCCACAGCTCCAGTTAGCGGGATTTTCCCATGAACTATCAACATTGCCAGTCCATGTATTTGAAAATTTAAGAACAACTGACTTGCAATGTCCACTATCAACGAGGCAACGATATTTATAACCATACCATTTAGACGGTACACTATCTAATACAAGATTAGAACTATTTATGCCATTGTAATTTATGGTATCTGTAATGTCTGCAAATCCGCTACCTGTATTTACCTGCCATTTATAAGATGAGCCTGATAGATCAGAAGTGATTACCGTACTCCCTCCCGGGCAAACTTCTCCAGCGGTAGTTGGGCATGCCAAAGTGGAAAATTGCGTTGCAGATGAATAATTTCCTGTATCAGCTACATCACAAATAGCTTGAACCCTGAACGAATAAACCGAGTCGCAAAATAACCCGGAAAGATTAATGAAATTAGTATCTGCCTGCAAAGTCATCCAGCTCGAATCGCCTATCGTTTTATATTGAACATTAAATTTATTAGCGCCATTGCCATCCCAATGCAGCGTTGCTATGTTGCTATAAATATCCGAAACTGCCAGGTTAGACGGAATAGCACATGGAACCCGATGTAACTGACCATACACCTGAAATTCCCATATTGAATAACCGTAACTAGTTCCGCTTGCAATTCCGTACACTCTTACATACCTGCCGCTTCCCTGGAGGGGTAAATAATTATCATGACTCACGTTCCCGGTTATATAATCTATTGTCGTCCAGTTCACGGCATCTCCGGAAACCTGGATTTTGAAATCTCTTGCCAACGCTGTTTCCCATTTTATTACAACCTCGCATAAATCATAAGTGGCACCAAGATCAACATAAATCCATTGTGGATCTGAGTAATTACTACCCCACCGGGTACACATGCTACTGTCACATGCCGCTGAAGCAGGCAAACCAGAAACCTGTGAAGAAGCAACAACAGGCTTATGCAAAGCAATATTCACGGAAGGACAGGTATCTGTCAATTTTCTTAAACCATAAACCATTAGTTTATTAGAAAAAGTAGCAAGGTACACTTTACCATTAGCTACGGTGGGACAATTAAATTTTGCATAGTTTCCAGGATCGTCTGTGGGAAATTGTTCAGAGTTCCACAATTCGTTTGTAACATTTGTCGCGCTAAAAGCCCTTAAAACGCCATGACGCACGACCTGATTCGCATTAGCCCCGTTTGCAGCCTGGTTTACCCATAAAATTGCTGTAGAATCTACCGACCCGTTTGATGATACTGAGGAAAAAGAACCATTCCCGCCTTGCGGACCCTGCACACAACTTATAATTGCATTTTTCACATCAAGCGTATCGGCCGTCCTGTCATAAGGAAATGCATATAAAGGAGCCTTCTCGCTCCATGAATAAACAAATTCTTTTTGTTCCCCTTTATAATAAGAAAGAGAAGAACGAAGAATCCAAACGTTGGTACCAAGCGTTATTGTTTGAGCTACATGATTAGCTGTTGAATCATATCCTCCCATATTGTTTCGATCCAATAGATAAAGATTTCCATCTTTAGACCCGGTTAAAACCCTATTGGTATTAGGAATAAGTAGCATGCCTGCAACTCCAAAATCTTTGTCGTATGCCTCCAGTGTTTTATAATTTTTGGGTGTAAAAAAAGTTTTTACCGTTAATGAGTCACCTGATGGTGTCAACTTTAATGCACTTTCAGACCGATTAACCAAATTGGAAGGATCATTATATGTTCCGACAGAACCATTTGATGTTGCTAGATAAACATTCCCCGAATCGTCGGCTGAAGGGGCCGCCCCACTCATCCATATTCCACCTTCATTGCCATTAGGCGTATCATTATATACAATTTTTTGTTGCAAAGAAGTTTTATCGTAGCCTAAAACCCATCCATGATAAGGGCCCCAGTCGCAATGGGAAGCCCATGTTATATAAACTATACCATTTAACAACAAAAGTCCCGCCCTTTGGTTTTGTTTTCGAGAATTGAAGGTGATAATTCCTCCGGAGTTGTCGGATCCGGTACCTGCCACTTGTGCTGTAATTAAAAGAGGGCTGTTAGGCCGTTCCAGGCCCGTGGTTAAATCCAACGCATGAAAGTACTGTTGAAATGTACTGTCGGGCCCGATCGTCACGCTTCTCGCAACCAAATAAATTGTATTGGTAACGGAGTCGATAACTGGGGTGCCTACAATTCCGATATTGCCACTAAAATCTTTGTAGTTACCACTACATGCGCCGGTCATATCTCCATTGTTTATTACTCTCGACCCCGATGGCGTCAAATTACTTTGCCAATAGGGAGAACTCACATTGGCAGAATCGGCATCAAATGCATACAAAGTATTATTAACGGTGGCTACTATTACAATATTTTTAGACCCCTTCCCGGATATATTTACGTTTGATACTACAAGAGGTTGGGCATAAATCTGGTCGTCCACATTACGGGAAAATATTTCACCAAAAGAATTTTTATTTACGTTCTTTTCATTTAAGACCGTTTCTTTATTATTCCATCCCGTTCTATATAAATCATTGTGCTGAGTAAGCACGGAAGTCTGGGAGTAAGCTGTAAGAACTCCTAATACAAAAATAAAATAAAAATGTAAGGGTAGGTGTTTATAAATAGTCATGGGAATCAAAGGGTAAAACTACTATAACGGCAAATATAATTCCATATTGCGACTTGTTACAATAAGTAAAAATAACTTAAGCAAAATGTGGTAAACTTTTTTGATATCGATTAAGACGATATCTGTAAAGCTTAAATCGGCTAAAACTTACAACCGGGGCGTCCAACTGAGGAAATGTTATTTAATATTACGTTTAATCTTTACTGTTATAATTTTAAATGAAAGATAACGACCTGTCATTAGTCAATATCTTATTTGAGAAAATAGCAGCGTTAATAATTTTTTTTTTGAGATAGCACCTATATTTTAAAAGGCTTTTTAAAGATTACCTGTGTAAAAAACTATACCAAAGGTCAAAAGCCCCAAAAGCAACAAGCATTACACCGAAAATTTTTTCGAGTATGTCATTCTTCATTTGTAAAGCCACCCTTGCTCCTATATAGGAAAAGGGAATTGAGCTTATCGATAACCATAAAACAATTGTCCAGTTAATATGGCCCAGGTACCAGTGAACAATTGTTCCAGGTACAGCCAGCCCCGCCGCGACCAGGAGGCTACATGCTAACGCTTGTTTAGTCGGTAATTTTAAGAATCTTATAAATAGAGGTCCAAATAAAACCCCGCCGCTATTTGCAAGAAGGCCGGATAAAAACCCAACTGAAATGGCTACTATTGAAATTTTCCAGGTAGGAACAACAATAGCTGCTACAACCGTTTCGGAAAAAGAAGAAAAGAATAAAAATGAAATTCCAAGCGCTAAAACAAATATTGCAGTTAAAATCATGAGTATACTTCCTCCAAGCCAATCGCTAAAATAAGAACCAATAATTGTTGCAGGTATGCCTATCAAAATAGAAAAGATTACTACTTTTCTATTAATTAAATTATTCTTACTGTAGGCAAAAGATGCAGATAAAGTAGTAGGAAGAGCAGCGGGCAAAGGAGATGCAAGCGCAGCAAAAGGGTTTACCTGGGCAAATATCTGTAATGCAGGTGTAGTAATGGCACTTCCTCCTTTACCCAATAAACCTGAAAGAAAGCCCACAACGGCACCGATTAATATTATTATACCGTCCTCTCTAAACCTTGCCAGCCACGAGAATAATCTTATAAGAAATATAGAATGAATTAAAAACATTATCCGAAAGCAAATATAATTAAACCAGAATAGACGAAAATTATGGTTGTATTAAATTTTATCTTTAGCGTTAATCAACTTGCATTTTTAAATAAAATATTGATGAAATGGAATATTGTGATGCCCCTTTGCCTTGTTTTCTTATTTTACAGCTGTAACAAAGCTGTGGATGACGCAAGCGCTATTAAAAAACTTCTTGAGAAAGAATCTGCAACATGGCGGTCCGGCGATGTTGCCGCGCATGCAGCTTGCTGGAAGATTGAACCCTATAGCAGAATTTTAGTCTCGACCACCGATGGAAATACTTTTGATGTACCACCCGAACAAATGGTTCATCCCTTACCAAATAGTTTAGGGAAAGGTGGTTCCTCAATTAATACTAATTACAAGATGAGCATTCATGGCGATAATGCATGGGTGAGCCATAATGAAGAATCTACGGCAAAAGACGGAAAAAAAAGTTATTCCTACGAAATAAGATTACTCGAAAAAACAGATGGACAATGGAAACTGGTAGGTCAATCAATTCATTTATATAATCCAAAATTAAAATGAATCTAGGGTATTGTTACCACAAAGAGTTAGTTTTTAAAAAGTCCATTCACAATCTGTCTTCCGAAGAAGTATCCGCAAATGGCTCCTATTAAACCTCCCGTTAAAAGCCATACATAATTGTTGTCAGCAGCAAAAAAAGCAATGCCGGCGCCAAATAATGAAAAGAAAATAATTGCTACTGCAATAACACGGTATTTTTTAATATCCTTTTTAATCTGTGGAACCGGGGGGTGTTCGGGATGTTTCTTTTTTTTAGTATGAGACATATTCTTGATAGTTCAATATTTTTTAAAATGAAAAGTAATTTAAAATTTATTGTTGGGAATAAATATAATATTATTTCGTATCCCTATATTATTGTTGATAACTATGAAGAAAGCTCAACAAAATAGTATATATCAATGTGATCCTATAACACTGAATGTTCGAGATGTACCGACACAATTACTCACAAAGATGAATGGTATTTGCTGTTTGCGTGCTAAACTGTATCTTATCTACTTTAGATGCGTTGTTATAGTACAATATTAATACGCCATAAGCGGTTTGAAAAGCATCCCACGTTACATCTTTTATTTGTGGCGTTCCTAACCATTTGAATAAACTATTTCTTGATGCCCCCAGCAAAGGAATGCTAAGTTTACCTTTAAAAGCGGGGCCTATTTCAATATAGTCACGGGTTGTATAAAAATAAATATCCTTGTCTTTATAAAAAACACCGGCGCCGCATTTGGCTGAAGTGCCTTCTTCTTCGAAGCTGGTGAAGCATGGCAGATTAAGTTTAATCTGCCCGACTGTAGAAGTCGGAAGTATAACCTGATTTACAATTCCATGCAGTATATCAATATCGAATGAAGGGCATTTTGGCGTTGTTTTTAATTGAGCCGATGCCATAACAGACAAAAGCAAGGAAGCAAGGCATACAATAATCGTTTTCATATTGATCGTTCTATTTAATGATATATTTAAAAAGGATCATCTTTATTAAGCAAAATCCTTGCTAAACTTTTATCGACATGCGAGAGTTGCTGTTTGCGCAATTGTTTGCTACTTCAAAACCCGTTTGTAAAATCGCATTTTCGGAAGCAGTTAGATTTTATAAATGTTACTATCATTAATTTCTGTCGCCTTCAATTTTGTAACAAATCTGTATTAACATTTAGTTGGTAATCTTACTGGCTAAAGTATCGTCTTAAAAATATTCAATAACAATTTAAAAAACAGAATCATGAAAAAAATTATAACATTATTATTTTTCGCAGGTTGTTTAACCGCTTCTTTTGCGCAGTCTGGCAGCCGCAGGCAAAATAATAATCGACCTAACGGCAACGGTTACCAGCAATCGCAAAATTCAGGAAACAATCACGATCAATATTCTCAAAATTCCCGTAGCGAAAATAACAATTACCAAAATAGTCAGAATAACCGAAGTAATGACTATGGTTATCAAAAAGACAGAGGCAATAGAAATGATAGATGGAGTGAAGGCCGGCACAATTATTCACGCCACAACCAAGGAAGGTATGAAGAACATTCCTATGGTAACAGGCATCGGAACCGGTTTTTTCATAACAGGTTTAACAGGCACGACAGAGATTAATAATGCAGCCGCCAGCTTAAACTAAAAGTTCGGTACATCACCAATAAGCCTGCATCATGCGGGTTTTATATTTTAAACCCAGGGAGTATATTTTACAAAAGATAAATTGAATATTTTCTCCTGGATAATTAAGTGAAACCTTTTTTAATTGATCTGATTAATGCGCACTTTAATATGCCTTATTTACAAGAGATTTTAAATCGCTCTTCCCAAATTTAAAACATACTATTCAAACCGGCATTTAGTAGAACTCTCACTTACTGAATTAAAGAAGGAATTATAGTATTTATTGAAATCCATGCCTGAAAATTTATTAGATTTGGATTGGAAATAAAGTGATACACCATTTATAATTCTTGAATAATGATTGCTTTCCTGAATATATTTTCAACCCTTTATGATGAACTTATTGGGTTCCTTGGCATTGGTTCGTTGATTGAAATGTATAAGTCGGGAAATTATAGTTCATTGCACACACTGCAAGGTATAGAAAGTGCGATTGGACCTGTAATTCCCTTTTTGCTCATCATTGAAATTATACGAGCCGCGTTTTATAGAAGATTCCGGGTAATTCACTATAAGGTGCAGTTCTTAACTTATGTGTTCAACAGTTTTATCGGGCGTTTTATTTCAATTGCTGCTGTGGCTTTTTGTATCGGTCTTTTCGAAAAATATTCCATCATTAAAACATCTTTCACCTGGTACTGGCTCATTTATGGCTATGTTGCATGGGAACTATCACACTTCGTTTATCATTATCTCGCCCATAAAGTGAGATTGCTATGGTGTTTACACTCTACACATCATGCGCCGCAAACGATGAATCTTTCTGTCACCTATGCCCATTTTTTTCTTGAAGCGCCTTATGCAGATGTTGTACGCACTTCAATCTGCATTTTACTGGGAGTAAATCCTGCGCTTTTATTTTTTATAATGTTTATCGATGGTACATGGGGCGCATTTATTCATGTGGGAGAAAATATTTTAAAGGATGGACATCTTGGATTTTTAAATCGACTGATCTTAACACCTTCCCATCATCGTGTTCACCATGCACGAAACCCTTATTACATGGACACTAATTTTTGTAACCTGCTAAACGTATGGGATAAAGTTTTTGGAACCTATGTAGATGAAAAAAAAGCAATTCCTATTGAATACGGCATCACCAGGAAAATGAATCCCAATAATTTTCCGGATGTATATTTTGGAGAATTTGCAGCCTTGTTTCGGGATATGAAAAATGCTCCGGGATTAAAAAATAAATTGATGTACCTGGTAATGCCTCCGGGCTGGAGCCATACCGGCGAACATAAAACTGCCGGAATAGTAAGAAAACAATTTTTAGAAAATCATGTTACAGAACAGGTTCCCATAACGTCAGAAGCATAAAATACAACCGGACTTTATATAACCAATAAAAAAACCCGCGTTACTGCGGATTTAATAATTTTAATTCCAGGGGTTGATTATTTCACAAGGATAAATTGGATACAGTTTTATTGGATTATTTTCTCTGGTATCAACTGGTTATTTACAAGTATTGGATAAAGAAAAAAAAGAAGTTGACTGATATCAGATTTTATGATTTTCTATTGGATAATTGGATAAAGACCTTTTCAATGGATTTGGATATTTTGATTAATGTTTCTTAACATCAATCAACTTCTGGTACAAAGATAGCTTCCATTTAACCCTGCACAAGAGCAGTATCGCTCAATTATTATCGTTCTGAATTTACTGTACAAATCGTATTAATACGTAAATGATAAATGAATAAATACCTTCCCTCTGTATAGTTTCCGCTTAATAAAAGGTGGTAGTCCGGCAGAATTTATCCTAAATATTCATTAAAGGAAGGTATTCAGATACTTGTACCTATAGATTAGTTCTTTTATTAGCTTACCTTGTATAAATGGAAACAGATAAAAGAGTGCAGTTTGTATGTTTTGAAACAACCCTTAATAAAGAGCAGTTTATTAAGCGATGGGAACAATACAGACATTCTTTAAATAGCAATATGGATGTCATTTTGCATCAATTCGAAAAAAATGGTGTGTTCAGTTATATTGCTCAACATCGTTTCGCATCCGGTGAATTAGAATTTAAATTTACTAATGAAGGAAGGAACTCCCGCATTGTGCAAGTGCCAATTAAAACAATGCTGGCAGGAGGTTATTCAATTTTAGAGGCAAATAGATTGCATAATGCAAACAGTAATGAAAGCAAGATTTTTGTTTTTCTAACTGACCCGAGGGCTGATCTTAATATTTACAAACAACTATTTGGGAAAGCTAATTTAAATATTTACCAGGCCTATTATCAAAATTGCAAGTATGCTTATATTTTAGAATATTATACAAAAACCAGAGATGGCGCCGCTCTACTGGAGCAATTGAAAAATTATGATACTGCTGATGTTGGAATTTATAAAGAGTATGCCCATATTAAAAACCCGGGTAACGAAAAAGAGAAAGAAATTTATGTGTGGCCAACAAATTAAAGGTCACGGCGCATTATAACTTCTCCAGGTCCCTGATAGATAAAAAATTAACCCCCTGGCATATTGGTTTTGAAAAGCAAACCGGTAACTTAGCAGGCAAAAATAATCCTTCTAAAGTGGCCAGTAATGCGCAACGGAAAGTTTCAATTTATATTGCATTCATTTATGAAATAATTCAGGCTTTGGAAAAATTCAATATTTTAGGAAATTTTATGCTGTTATTCCGAGATTTGTTTAACGGGTACAGCCTCGGCTACTAAATTTATTTCAACATACTAGCCCTTTTTTTAGAAAACTAAATATCAAAACCAGACAGTAATTTTACGGTCTTGCATGTTAACAAAATCTAATCTATGTTTGTTCTCGAAATAGAAAGTTCGCTTTACCTCTAGCTTTCTTCTTCTCTCAAACCCTCCAATCTTTAGAATTACCTACCTCTCCATTCTTTTTGAAATTCCTTAAAAGATTTACGCAGTCAACTGCTAAAACAATTTAAGAAACCTCAAAACCCAGGAAAATGAATAAAAATTCTACATTAGTAGGTAAGTATGTAATTATTCTTACCAGCTTAATCTTTCTTTCTTCTTTAACTAACGCTCAAATTACTCCAAAACTGAAATTTAAAAATCCGGTTTTAGTATCAGGTACTGCCGGGCAAATCGGGGCGACTTACAAATTTTCAAATGTTTTCAATAATATTGATGCATATATCAAAATTGAAAATATTGTAAATGGTGCAGTACTAAAAAACATTGACGAAAGCTCTTTGGGATATGCTGATGCCTGGCAGCCCACTGTTGGAGGGCCGGGCACCTACGGATCTTCTTATATTAAATGGGATGTAAAATTCGACAGCGCCGGCACTCCCCATACATTTTCAAAGCTCGACGCTTCGGCCATTGATGTTGATGGAGATAATGTAAGAGTAAGGGAGTTTATATCCGTAAATGGTCAATCAGACTACAGCATTCCAACGCAGATTCCTAGTTTGCTCACACTTAGTACAACCAAAGATATTGATAACACCCTGGGAACTGATGCAAATGATTCCAACTTAAATGCACTGGGCCCTGTTATCAACCGAAATGGAATTGATACATTATCTCAGGACGTAAGAATTAACTTCAACTTTACTAATAAATCTGAGTTTAAAATTTATACAGGTTCACAAGTGGATAATAACGGGAATACCGGAGCCATCGCCACAGACCGTTACCACTGTATTTATTTCGCAGATATCACAGGCATTTACGGAGTTCTGCCGGTTACTTACGAAAGTTTTAACGCCGTGCTTAATAATAATGCAGTTAAGTTAAACTGGACCACGAGTTCAGATATTAATAATGATCATTTCGAAATAGAAAAAAGTTTCGATCAGTCTGAATTTTCAACAACCGGATTTGTTTTGGGCTCACAATCTGACAATAATGGCGTAGCGCAGTACAGTTTTGAAGATAAGGACAAAGAAATTTTAACTCACACCATCGTATACTACAGGCTAAAACAGGTAGACATTAACGGCCATGTTAGTTACAGCGTTGTAAAGATGGTTCGTATTAATAATATAGCCGATCAAAAAATTACAGTGCAGGTTATGCCAAATCCTTATATGGATAAACTAAATGTAAATTTTGAAAGCAAGATTAGTGGCAATGCCGAAATAAGAATGATAAGTGCATCTGGAACCTTAGTTAAAAAAATACAATCCAGCATTAATAAAGGTAGCAATAGCCTTCAGTTCCAGGATTTATCTTCTCAAATTCCGGGAATGTATGTGATCGTTATAGCAGTAAATGGTCAATCCATAGGTATCCAAAAAGTTATAAAAAACTAATTCACTCATAATTTTTCCATTAAGCATTATCGAAAGAGACAGGTAACTGTCTCTTTTTTTATCTATTGATTTTCTCCTACCAACCCGTCGAAAAACAGTCTAAAGAATTCTGTTTGTTGTTTGAACATATTTTTACGGAAAAAATGGCGTACTATTTGATTAGCTGTAATTAATCATAACCAAAAAATTATAACCATGAAAAAAATCACCACCCTTTTATTAGTAAGTATAATGGCACTTACACAGGCCTGCAACAACAGCAGTGACAAAGACAGTGTAGATAAAGCCAATGACATAAACGATAAAAAAGACACAACCTCCATGTCGGATAGTAAAAAAGATACCGTTGCAAACGCTATGTCAGTTAACGATGATGTTGCTACATTCGCCGTTAAAGCTGCCAATGGCGGTATGATGGAAGTAGCGCTTGGTAAAATTGCCGCGCAAAAAGCCGGCAATAAAAAAATCAAAGACTTTGGCGAAATGATGGTTAAAGATCACAGTAAAGCCAATGATGAACTAAAACAACTTGCAGCGGATAAAAATATCACGTTACCTGCCGCCATAAGCGATGATAATCAAAAACATATTGATGATCTGAACAAAGAAAGCGGGAAAGATTTTGATAAAGATTATATAGATATGATGGTAAAAGATCACAAAGATGATATTGATCTTTTTGAAGACGCGGCTAAGAATTCAAAAGATTCTGCATTTAAAAGTTTTGCGGTTAAAACCTTGCCCACTTTATACAAACACCTGGGTGCTGCAAAAGCCATTCAAAAAAGCATGCCGTAGTTAAATAATCACATTGCTTTGACAGCCGGCCATGTTGTACATGGCCGGCTGTTTTTTTTACCTGCCACATTTTTTTCCTTTGTCTATCTAATACAAAATGTGGAACATTTTCCCATCACTATTATCTCTTTTTATAGTTCCAATTTTGTAAACATTCATTTACCTGTTCCTTTTGTCGGATAGGCAACATATCCACCACTTTTCGTTCGTCCTCCAATAACGTCATTCCGAAAGTTTTTACCCGCGTTGGCGGTAATATTTCCCGGCCATGCGGTAAATGGTTTTCCCTGGTAAATTTCAGTATTAATATCACAATCAATAATATTTAAACCAGGGCAGTTAACCCGTTTCGCCGGCCTTTTTTTATAGGTATTATTTTCAATTTTTTTATTCATATAATGTTTTCAAAGTAAGTATCGAATTATGATCACGCACCCTTACAGACGGCTTTTATTTAAAATTAAGGGCACATGTAAATGATTACAAAATAATTTTGCCGTAACTGATGAATCTCAAGCCTGCAAACATCCTGTTAAAACCATCTACTGTCAAGGATCCTGGCTGCAAATAGTACTGACGTCCAAAATAAAAAAGGGATGGTTAAAAAGGGATGGAAAATATTGCATTGCAATTGAGTCAAAGACCTGCCAATAACAGCATGCATAGTTTGGCGCTCCTGAAAAGTAAAAATCTTAACTTCATAGACGAAATACAGGCAACCTTAATTTTTTAAAAGCCGTTATAAATTTATATGCGGATTTACCATTTTCAATTATACGTAATATTGGCTTTGGTTTTTTGCTCCGGGTATTTTTTTGCAAACGCACAAACCTGTCCTCCTAATATTGATTTTGAAACCGGAACTTTTAATGGGTGGAAATGTTATATCGGCACTGCAGATACAGTTAATGGCACCAATGTTATTGATTTATCTGAAACAGCCGGGCCGGTTTTTGACCGTCAAACAATGTATACTGCGAATTCGGGCGAGGGCGTAGATCCATACGGTGGCTTCCCGGTAAATTGCCCTAACGGTAGTGGACACTCGATAAGGTTAGGCAATAATTCTGCCGGCACACAAGCCGAGGGAATATCTTATGAATTTACCATTCCTAAGGGACAGGATATTTACTCACTGATATACCATTATGCAGTAGTTTTCCAGGATCCCAATCATAAGGAATATCAACAGCCGCGATTGGTTATTGAAATTACCAACGTTACCGATAATAAACGAATAGATTGTTCGTCATTTACTTTTATTCCCTATGGCTCTATTTTACCGGGTTTTTTTGAATCACCCAATCCTGGCGGAGAAACACCTGTGTGGTGTAAAGGTTGGTCAGCGGTTTCCGTTAACCTTGATGGGAATGCAGGGAAAACTATTCGTCTTTTTTTTAAAACAGCAGATTGCACTTTTAAAAAACATTTTGGCTATGCCTATATTGATGTTAATTCAGAGTGTTCCAGCAATTTCGTAGGAAGCACGTATTGTAAAGATGATACGGCAGTAAATTTAACCGCGCCATTCGGGTATCAAAATTACACCTGGTATAATAACACATTTACCAAAGTGCTCGGCACGCAACAAACTATTACGTTTCAACCACCACCAGCCCCCGGTTCAACATTTGCTGTAACCGTGGTGCCATATAACGGTTATGGTTGTGTAGATACATTGTACGCAAGACTCGAAGACTCTTTATCTATAAAAGCATATGCGGGCAGAGATACACTATCCTGTAATCGCAATCCTGTACCAATTGGTGGTAACTCTAAGCCCGGCCTCGTATACACGTGGAGCCCGACTGAAGGCTTATCCGATCCACATAGTTCTAATCCATTGGCCGGTCCGGATGCAACTACCAGTTATATTCTTAAAACTAATCACGATGGTGGTGGTTGTATTAATTATGATACAGTGATAGTAACCGCATCCGTTATTGATAGTTCGTTACGCTTAACCGGCGATGCAATGTTTTGTTCCGATAGTGGCGACAGTGCTGTACTGCATGTTACACCCACAAAGAACATTCAATGGTATAATGAAAAAGGATTTCTAAATGGAGCAAACCGGCCAAATTATAGGGTCAGCGAAACAGGCTCCTATTATGCATTGCTCGTTAATAACGAAGGCTGCAGCTTAGCTACCAGGAACCAGGATGTTGTTATTGACAATCCTACACCCGGTATCAGTTACCCGGTGGAATATGCTGTAATAAATTTGCCATTCAATTTAAATGCAAGGAAATTTGGTAAAGAAGCTCTATGGAGTCCCGGTACATTTTTAAATACCCGGACAAGTTATTCGCCCGTTTTTAATGGACCATCTGAACAGTTATATACTATACAAATAAAAACCCTTGGCGGATGTATAACCGTGGATACGCAATTGGTAAAAACCGTTGAAAAAGCTGATATATTAGTGCCAACTGCATTTAGTCCTAACGGCGATGGGATAAACGATATTTTACGCCCCGTTTTATTTGGCATTAAACAACTTAATTATTTTAGAATATATAACAGGATCGGCCAGCAATTGTATGAAACAACAACCGCCCGATTGGGGTGGAACGGAACATTCAAAGGTATTCCTCAATTATCGCAGGTAATTGTTTGGATCGCCGAGGGCATTGGATCGGATAATAAAATTTACACACGAAAAGGAACAAGCTTGCTCATACGGTAAGATCATTCGGCAATTCTTCTGGTTAAGGAGAAAAACCAACAGCCCGAGATTTTATTTTTTACTCTACATTCCATCCACTCACAATAACCTTTGCACTTTGTTGTCCCAGATCCGCCGTATGACACAAAACAGAAACTGTTCGTTCTTCCCCGGGTAATAGTGTAAAATAATTTTGCTCCCAAAAAACGGGAACTACTGATTCATTGCTTCGAGCTTTTTTTAAATCCAGGTTTACCATAAAGGCAAGATGATCTGAAGGATTTTTCACTTTCACTTGCATTATAGTATTACCTTCTTTTACTGTAGTAGTATGAGTAGTTTCTAACTTTACATTGGGCAACTGTTCTAATAAACTGAGATTGGCATATTGCGATTGAGGAGTTACATACCATGTGCTCTTCTTTTCATCGAGGCTATCTTTTTGCGTTGAGAGCACATAAAAATTATCAGTCATCTCTTTGTGTCTTTTATCAAATAGGCGAAGATCAAGAAACCATGTTTTACTCACATCCATGTTATGAGGTAATGTAAATACCGGGCGTGTTTCCTGGCTTGCAAGATTTGCTATTGATAAAGTTTTCTGTAAAACTATTTTCATATTAAAATCGTACACATTTATTTCCCCGAAAAGTTCATTTGCTGGTTCGGCAGTATTATTTATTGCATCTATTTCCCGGGTTGCATAGTTAAAAGAAATATGCAAAGACTCATTTGCTTTTCTTGCACCATAAAATGCGCCGGTAGGCATCAGGTAATAATCGTATAATTGCCACCAAAGCTTCGGCCATGAAGCATTGTACATCCATTGGATTATCCCGGTAGCTTTAAACCGGTTCACTTCAAATGCTTCAAACATAGCCCGCATTCCTTCATAATTAAGGTATTGCGCTTTTCGCAAATAATCTTCCAAATCGTTCGCCTTACCCAATCTTTCCGCCATTGCGTTATTATATGCATCAAGGTTATGAAATTTTCCGCGTGCTGCGTGATATAGCCATGCACTCCCGATTGGCCAGAGAGAATCCTTTGGTATCATCTTCTTCAAACTTTCGAGTACAGGTATTTGTGGTCCCGGACCGGTTTCAGTATTAAAACCAAAAGCCCCACCCAACGACGTATCGGCATACCAGTAAAGAGGAGGAACATAATCGTAAGGCCCACGCATTTTCATTCCTGTAGGGCCTGTAATTTCACTGGTCCATTCTTTGGCTGATTGAGCATAAGGTCTTGTAGTATCTTCATTCTTTAAAATGTTGAGATATTTCAATTCCAATTCGGGCCTCGGCCATTTGTCGCTGCCATACAACCAAAGAAAAATACTCGGATGATTTCTTAACCACACAACCTGGTCGTTCCACGATTTTGCAGCCATATCAATTTGTTCGTCGGTCTTTATTCCACCATATTTATCATCGGGTGTTCCAAAAATTCCTTTCCATTCCCATTGACAGCTAAACCCTACCATTATTAAAATTCCGCGCTCATCACATAGATCATAGATGTGTTGATTTTGTCCCCAAAAACCTTCCATGCGAATAGCATTTAGATTCATGTGAACCGCATAATCAATTCCTGCTGTTTCATACGAAGGTGTCGCATTCAGCAACATCGGATCGGACCATCCGCCCCCTTTTATCAATATTTTTTTACCGTTAAGCCGATAAGCTCTGAATCCTTTATCGGTCATATAACCAGACACCGAACGGATACCGAATTTTATTTTTTTACGATCAGAAACCGAAGTATTTATTATATAATTTAAATCAAGCGTGTAAAGATTTGGTTTTCCCAAATCGTGCGTCCACCAAAGCTTTGGATGATCAATGCTTAATGCTGCATCCTCGGCAGGAGTAAGAATTATTTCTTTTGATTCGTGTGGCATCAAAGAAACAGGCTTTGAAATATGCATGTCCTTTGCAATGGATGTTTGTAAAATTCCATTAATGCTTTTACCGGAATGATTATGCAACATTACTTTAATTGTGATGTTTGCATGATCCAGGGTAGCAGTATCAATGTCAGTAACAACAAAAGGTTTTTCTATTGATACCGGCCCGGATCCTAACAAATGTACATCACGCCAGATGCCCATGTGATTATCCGCCGGTTCAGGGTTCCAGTCAACAAATCCAATATTTAATTCGCCCGGGCCTGCCTGCGTAACTTTTAGCGCAAGTACATTTTCACCATGTTTAATCAACGAACTTATATTAAAAATAAACTGCCGGAAACTCCCTTTTACTGTATCAGCCGAAGCAATCTTTTTCCCATTAAGCCACACATCGCCGCGGTAACTTATTCCATTAAAACGCAGGCAATAAACCTGGCCGTCATTTACTTTTTCAATTTTAAAAGTTCGCCGGTACCACCAAGATGCATCAAACAAACTGTCGGGCACTTTTTCAAGATTCCGGTTAAAAAAAATATTTTTAAAAAGGCCATCCGCCACCAAAGAACCCAATGTACTGTTGGGAACTTTTGCTGCATACCAGTTTTGTGGTTTAAATTTTATTGAAGATATTTCTTCTCCATTGGCTAAAACTTTCGAAGATGATTGGATTTGCCAATCGTTGTGTAATTCTTCATCTGTTACTTTACACTTACTATTTTGTGCATAGCTTGATGCGGGAATCAAAAAGATTATCAGCGCCGCCAACCGAACAAATTTGTCTATTATTTGCATGAAATAATTTTTATAGAACAAATAAAAATCTATTCTTATTGCCTTTCAGTTATACGAAATGATGATCTAAAACCAATTTAACCGGGCTTAAACAATCTATACAAATTACAAAAAAATAACCTGCAATTGATTTTAAAAAAATAAAATAATACTATAATATCAAAAGCGTACTGACATTAAAACAGATTAAAAAATAACATTTATTAATAACGGATTTTCATCTCTTTCTGCACAATTTATTTATTTGTTGAATCGTTGAATAATGTGCCAATTATCAACTAGCGGGCTGGCATACACGAAAAGCTTTTTACTTCTTTTTAAAATATAGTTGTTATAAAAAAGATTGCCTATAAAGTAGCCTCGACAGGAATCGAACCTGTATCTGGAGCTTCGGAAACTCTTATACTATCCGTTGTACGACGAGGCCAGTAATTTATTTAAAACGCTCGGTCAAAAAGATCTTCCATCAATATTTATTTGCCAAATTGTGCAAGGTTACTGCTAAATATTTTAACCGCAATAGCCAGCAAAATAACGCCAAAAAATTTTCTTACAACAATCAATCCATTTGGGCCAAGTGCCTTCTCAATCCATTTCAAAGATTTTAATACTACAAAGATCACTACGCAATTAATAAGTATGCCAATAAATATATTGATATCATGATAGTTTGCCTTTAGCGACATAATGGTTGTAAGTGTTCCTGAGCCTGCAATCAGCGGAAAAGCTATGGGTACCACACTTCCGCTTTTGGGATTATTGTCCGGTTTAAAAAATTCCATGCCCAACACCATTTCCAGTCCGATAATAAAAATTACAATACTTCCGGCAACCGCAAAAGATTGAATGTCTAATCCTAAAATGTTTAAAAGTTGCTGTCCAACGAATAAAAAAATAATCATCAATGCGCCAGAAGCCATGGTTGCCTGTGTGGAGCGGATGTGTCCTCCCATTTTATCTTTCAAAGAAATCAGCACCGGTATAGAACCTAATATATCAATTACGGCAAACAGCGTAAACGAAACGGTAACCAATTCTTTTTGTGATATGTTGCCGATGGCAGGCATCGTTTATTTTTTTGCAAATGTAGTGTAGATAAAAAACAAGTGGGAAAAACTCCACCCCAAAAATGATTATAATCTTATCTGCACTCCACCATTTACATTAAAACCCTTTGTAGTAAAACCTCTTGTTACAAAATATTTTTGATCCGTTATGTTTTGTAAATCGGCAAAAAGGCTGTACTTGTTATTGAATTTAAAACGGCCAAAAAAATCCAACGTATAATAAGCATTCAATTGATAAGGAGCAGCCATATATTGAGGTTCGTAGGCTGTACTTACGGTTTTTAGGTGAGTTGATAAATAAAGGCTTTTTGTAACGCTATAATTTAAAAAAAGATTTAAAATATTTTTTGGCCGCTTGTATAAATTGAAAAATGAGGTGTCTTTGCCGGGAAATTCTTTTGTGGTTATTTTCCCATCTACATATGTGTAATTAAGTGCAACAGAAAAAGCTTTGGTAAAATGAATGGTAGCTTCTGTTTCAATTCCATAATCATGCTGCACATCACCATTAATATACCTGCTGGCAAAAGTGGTTGGATCAGTATAAAACAGGAATATATCTTTTCCATTTCTTATAAAAGCGGTTGCCCTTGCGTTAATATTTCCGGTATAATATTGAACACCTGCTTCATAGCTCGTCGTTAGTTCAGGCTTCAAATCTTTATTTCCAAATTCTGAATATAACTGGTATAAAGAAGGCACACGATAACCCGAAGAAACGTTAGCATAAATTTTATAATGATTATTAATTACAAAAAATGGGTTGACTGAATAAGTAAGATTATTTCCGTAAATGTTATGTTGATTCCACCTTCCTCCAAAATCAAGATTGAATCCATTGGCTGATTTTAAAAATAAAGACGCATACCCACTGATTTGATTGGTATGAGCGCTGTCTCCGGATATTGGCAACGATGGAAAACCATAATCAGGCAGGTAAATATATAACTGGTCTGTTTTATTTTCCCTGTAATCCACGCCGGCAAGCAATTCGATATGTTTGGTCAAATTAAGATTTGCATATGCCTCTGCAAAATTAGACGTGCCGTTATATCTTCCATTTTGATAAGTCGAAAATCCACCAACGTCAGTCGAATCATCAATAAAATTTCTGTTGAAACGATTATAACTGTATTGCAACTTAATAAAGCCAGTTTTTATTTTATAATCAACAGAAGCTCCTGCAATTGTATTGCTATTATGATAGGTATAGTCTTTATCATCTGCGAAAGCACCTGCATCAATATCTGCGTGGTTATTATTGTATTTACCAAAAAGCCGCACTGACGTATTTTTAATTGGCTTAAAAGTATAATTAACTTGAATCACATCCTGGTTAAATCCATCCTTATCAAAATTCCGTTTCCCCGTCGAATCATAGGCAGACGAAAACCCTTTGCTATAGATTTTGTTGTAGGAAATAAAATACGTTTGACCCTTACTGTTAGTACCGCTTATTGAAAGGCCCCCTTTATAAGTATTATAACTTCCTGCAGAAAGATCCGTATTCAGGTTGAAAGGCTTTTTTTCTCCCTTTTTACTGATGATATTTATGACTCCGGCAACTGCATCTGAACCATATAAAGTAGATTGTGAGCCCTTTAAAATTTCTATTCTTTCAATATTATCCAAAGCAAAATTATTCAGGTCAAATTCATTCGATATTCCTGAAGCATCGTACAAGGGTACACCATCCAGCATAATTAATGTATTGGCAGAAGAAGCACCACGGGTATAAACTGTTTGATTGGTTCCTAAATTATTATCCGCGCCATTAATATTTAACCCGGGTTGTTGATTTAAAACTTCGCCAAGCGATTTGCCATAACTCTTTTGCAATTGATCTTGTGTAATAATGGTAACTACTTTTCCTGTTTCACTTACCTTTTGTGGAAACTTGTTAGCAGTTACAATTACCTCATCAAGTGTTTTAGATGTTGTGTCTTTTTGCGCATGCAGCTGATTGCTGAAAATTACAGCAGCCGCAATAAAAATTCCTTTTTTCATTTTGTAGAAAATTTTTTTGTGACTGCTTTCGAAATAAAAAAAGAAAGAAATATAAATGCCTTACAGCTTTTACACTCCATGCCTTTCACCCGAAAGCTTTGAATGATTTTAATTGAACTGGCAGGTCTTCTGGCTTACCTGGGTTTTGGACACCTTCCCATTCGCCAAACGCAAACAGTGGTTTGTAGATTCCAAAACGAATGCAAATCTTCTTGCATCAGGTTTACAGCTACGGGGATAGCTCCGGAATTTAACCGGATTCCCTATTAACCCCGATTTGAAATCGGGGACCAATTACAGCGGCAAATGTAGCTGCATGTTTTGAATTTCAAAAACTAATTTATTTATAAAAGGTATCCGGATAGGAATGCAGGTAATTATTTTTTATTGAAGTTAAATGATATACCAGCGTAATAATTTCTTTTGGGTGCTGCATTGTAATAGCGGCCTGCTGCGGCATTAATATCATTGCCAAGGCTGTATTTTGTATCAAAAAGATTATCAGCTCCTACAAAGATTTCAGCATTAATTTTTCTATTGAAATCTTTTTTGTAACCCAGTCTTGTCCCTAAAAGATTGTAAGAAGAGGCATAAGCTGAATTAGCATCATTGAGTGCGATCTTATCTACATAATTATAGGTAATATTAATATAACAGCCTGCTTTGGATGTTATGTCAAGCCCTGCCACCACCACGTTTGGCGCTGCACCCGGTAATTTATTTTTTGAAAAATCACTGTTCACCTGTTTAAAATTTCCGTAATGGAAATCATGCCACGCATAACTGCTCCATACTTTTGCTGAATTGATAAAATGATGCGGCGCATCAACCAGCTGATAAGAAGCATAAGTTTCTATACCATTCTGTTTAGTGGAGCCTGCGTTCACATAATAATAAACGCCATTGGTATCTATGCGCTGTACAATTGTATTTTTCAGATCAAAGAAAAATCCGCTGATATCGAAATATAGTTTGTTATGCAGCACTGTTCCTTTAATTCCGGCTTCATAATCTATTCCATCTTCCGGCTGGAGATTGGTTCCGAATAACCCATCGGAACGAAGTACCTCTGAAACAGTTGGTGGAGAGAATCCCCGAGCAACGCTTGCATACACCGATACATTTTTATTAATCTTTTTAAGAACCGCAATGTGTGGAGGAAGTTTGTTTTTGAAAACTTTTGTTTGCGTAGTTGATAGCCTGGAAGAAAGATGAATGAGCTGAAGAGATAATTTATTCAAACTTACTCCACCCGTAACCGTCCAGCCATGAGGTAGTTTTAAATCTGCCTGCGCAAAGACCATGTATTGCCAGATGTTTAAATTATCATCCGATTGTAATGAGTCAGCAACCCCGAGTTTATTGCCATAATCTCTCGTATTAAAAAAACCTTTCTGCGCTTCTGTTCCAAAGTTAAGTTGTAAGCTGGAGCCGCCTATTTGCTTTTTATATTCAAAGACGCTTCTGCCGCCAAAATGAGGTTCCTTCCTAAGTTCATAAACTCTTATGCCAGGGTTAGTGAAATCGGTATAAGAGCCATATAAAGAAGTTGTATTATGCCAGTGATCATTAAACCCGTACTCATTGCTGAACCCGGCAAGAAAGGTTTTTTGATAAATAGCAGCTTTGTTTTGTACAGCTCCGGGTTGCGAACCCGAACCAGGCCTTGCTTGTTTTGCATCAGCATTATATTGGGCCAGGGTTAACCCCCCGGGTGTTTGATAATAAAGATCACTATAAGACATATATGCATGCAAGGTTTGTTTATTATTTACTCTTAGCAAACTTTCCCATGAGGCAATGTCCCTGTGCATCTTTGCCTGCTGGCGATAGCCATTGCTTGTTTGATGAGAGTAATTGAAATTATTTTGATAATCTGAATTGCCTGTTTTTACATTGGCATTAATATTATTTGTATTAAAACTGCCGGTTGTGTAATCAAGTGAAATGCCTTTGTTCCATTTTGCAGGTAAGGTATGTATGAGCATAGCGCCGCCAATGCCCGCTCCATATAAACTACTTGCCGGTCCTTTGATTATTTCAATAGAATTAAAATTATAAAAGCTAAGTTGGTTTAAATAAGTATTTCCGCTTGGGTCTGTAAGAGGTATTTCATTCAGGTAGATCTTAACATCGCGTACGCCAAAAGGTGAGCGCAAAGAACTCCCGCGGATGTTAAGCCGGTAACTGCCCGGCGAACGTTCTTCCATACTAACACCGGGAGTAATATTTAAAGCGGGCAATATGCTCATGTTACCGAAGCGGTTTAATTGTGCCTGTCCGGTAACACTTATGGGAGCTGCCACATCAACCAGGCTGCGGTTTTGTTCATAAGCTTTTACTATTACCTCAGACAGGCTTTTTACAGAATCTACTGATCCAACTTGCGACAAACAAAATAGCGGAATGCAAAAGCTGGTGAATAGGGTAAATAAATTTTTCTTCATAAACATCGGCTACGATTAAGTCGTAAAGGTAGAATCTTTTCTTACTATCTACATTACCATCAAACATGCATGTCGTTAGGATGAATAACAAAACGCATATGTAACCATAGATATTTTTTATCTTCCCAAAATGAAACCAGCAAGGCAACTAACGCTTTTTGATTTTACCGTTATTATGGTAAGCTTAGTAATAGGGATGGGTATTTTCAGAACCCCGGTAAACGTTGCAAAAGCTGTCAGCAGCCCTTTTATTTTTTTCAGTGCTTGGATTGCAGGAGGCCTTATTGCTTTTTGCGGTGCACTCACTTACGCTGAGATTGGAAGCAGGCTTCCCGTTACAGGTGGTTACTATAAAGTTTTTGCCTATGCCTATCATCCTTCCATTGCCTTTGCTATAAACTGCATTATTCTTGTTTCTAATGCCGCCTCTCTTGCAGCAGTAGCGTTAGTTGGCGCTGAATATATTACAGGAGTTCTTCTTCCTCTTTCTCAAAATCCTCAATGGATGCAGGTTGCAGATAATGCACATCACATTCAAACTATACAAATTGCAATTGCAATTTCTGCTATTATTATTTTTTTTGGAGTGAATCTATTAGGATTGAAAATGAGTGCACGTACCCAAAATGTATTAACTGTTATTAAAGTAACGATGGTTATTTTATTAATTAGCCCGTTGTTTTTTGCAGCGGGCAATTCCGGGGCAGTTGCATTGCCAACCTCGCAACATACACCTCTGTTAACTGAATATGTAAAATCATTTGGAGTGGGCCTCGTGGCTGTAAGCTTTACCTACGGCGGCTATCAACAGACTATGAATTTTGGTGAGGAAATAAAAAATCCAAAGAAGACTTTTCCGAAAGGAATATTTTTAGGTATTGCAATTATTATTATTTTATACCTGATCATTAACTATGCTTATGTAAGGGTGATCGGTTTTGAAGAATTAAAAACCAGCAAGAATATTGCTGCAATAATGGCTTCAAAAGTATTTGGCGTAAACGCAGAACGTATTTTATCCGTCTTGCTTTTTTTAAGCGTATTGGGGTATGTAAACGTTTTACTGTTAAGTAATCCAAGAGTGATGGCTGCAATGAGTGAAGATAAAATTTTACCGCCTTCGTTTAAAAGAAGAAATATAAAAACAGAAGCACTTACCACTTCGCTGAGTATTTTTTCAGCCCTATGTATTTTAATAATTTTTTGGGCCAAACAGTTTGATACCATTTTAAGCTTTACCATTTTCCTGGATTGCTTCGGTATGGTTTTTTCAGCGGGAAGCATTTTTATTATTCGCAAAAAAACATCTCACCTTAATAACAGCGGCATTTTTATGATGAAGTTATACCCTCTTCTACCTATTATATTTATTGCAGCTTATACTTTTGTGGGAATAAGTATAGCCGCAGATTATAAAAATAATAATTACGCTGCGCTTACCGGCTTATCAGTATTGGCCGGTTTTATGGTAATTTATTTTATAGTAAAAGCTATTGCAAAAAAAGAAATCAAAGAATAACATAATGAACCTTTCGTATATTTTAAATGAATTAGGAGAAAATCGTGAAGACTATTTTAATGCGGTTGCACCGCCTATCATTCAAACCAGCAATTTTGCTTTTAAAAAAGTAGATGATTTAAGAAAGGCTTTTGAAGATGAAGCTTCTGCTTATTTATACAGGCGCGGTAATAATCCTACTTTAAAAATATTATCTCAAAAGCTTGCAGCTCTTGATGGTGCTGAAGATGGCCTGGTTTTTAACAGCGGTGCCGGCGCAATTTACGCGGCAGTTGTTGCCAATGTAAAAAGCGGGGATCATATTATATCTGTTGATAAGCCTTATTCGTGGGCACAAAAATTATTCAACGAAATTTTACCGCGTTTTAATGTTACCACAACTTATGTGGATGGAAGGGAAATTGAAAATTTTAAGAATGCTATTCAACCTAATACAACCGTTATATATTTAGAAACTCCCAATAGCTGGAGCTTTTATTTGCAAGATTTGAGAGAAGTTGCGAAGCTTGCCAAAGAAAAAAACATTTTAACCATCTGTGATAACAGCTATTGCTCTCCGTTATATCAAAGGCCTGTTGAATATGGGATCGACCTTGTATTGCAAAGCGCAACAAAATATATAAGTGGACACAGCGATGTAGTAGCCGGAGTGTTATGCGGAACTGCAAAAATGATGAACAAGATTTTTAATGCCGAATACATGAATATAGGAATAGGCACAACACCCTTTAATGCCTGGTTGCTCATTCGGGGTTTAAGAACGATTAAAATAAGGTTGGAAAAAATTTCTGAGACAACACCAAAAATTGTTAATTATTTAAAACTACATGAAAAAGTAGAGTCTGTCATCTTTCCTTTTGATAAAGATTTTCCTCAATCCAAATTAGCAAAAGAACAAATGCAAGGCGCTTGTGGATTATTTTCTTTTATCATTAGAGCGGAAAAAGTTGACGAGATTGAAAACTTTTGCCAGGGTTTAAAGCACATACTTATGGCCGTTAGTTGGGGAGGACATGAATCTTTAATTATTCCTGGCTGTGCTTCTATAAGTTCTAATGAGTTTAGTCCCGCTAACATGGCTCACAGAACAATGAGAATGTATGTGGGACTTGAAGAGGCGGAATATTTGATTGAGGATTTGGAAAGAGGATTTAAGACGATGGAATAGGCTATCACATTACAAGTTCAATTACAAGGCTTGCTTGAATAAAACAGGAAGAACAAATAATTATTCAATTCATTAAAGAGGTTTTACGCCCGATTTAATTAATCTTGCAATAACAAAATTGCCAAGGCTATGGCCTTCCGTTTCTCCTTTATCAATTGAATCCCTGAAATGAATTCCTCCATACAATCTTGAAATGGCTGCTTCTTTGGCTGCCTGCATAAATGAGGTAAAATTTCGTGGCTTCATGCCGAATAATTCTTCTGAATTATCAGAAAAAGAAAAATTATTGCCGAGTAAATATTCCAGCACGGTGGCAGCGGCAACTGATATTACGGCATGGCCGCTCGTATATTCGGGAAAGGGCGGAGTTTGCAACAATGGCTGCCATTTAGGATCGATATACCGGTTGATGTATGTTTCGGGCCTTATACGGTTACTTCGGTATTTTTCATCCCAGCAGCTAATGAAAGCGTCCATTAATGTAAGCGAAACAATTGTTTGTGCTTCTACATATTTATTAAAATCAAGTTTTCGCTTTTCAGCAGCGATGCTTACAATATTTACCCAGTGGCCACCCGGAGTAATTTTTTTAAAGCCAATCATCATGTGGCCTTCCGTGCTTACAGCGAAAGGATTACAATCCCAAAATGATGCAATAGCCAGTTGTTCTTTTGGAGGATTGATAGAAACATCATGCACCTCTTTAGCCAAAGAATAAAATGCAGTGCCGCTGTCTTTGCTAAAATTTGTTGGCCGAATAGGCTTAAACTGGTTGCAGGAGTCAATAAGCATAATAACGCGCAGCTCCGGACGGGCTTACAACATCATGTATCATAGCCATTGGTGGACGAGCAACGGATTTGCCGTACTCTTCAGTCAACATTTAACATAAAAAAAGACAAGACCAAACGTGGCCTTGCCTTTATCTTTAATACCTAAAAACTGGATATATTAAATTATTTATCCCAATACATTTTAGCGGTATAATTGTCAACGCACATGTTAGTAACGTTGGCATTATATTTTGCCCTGTTAACGGTTGGTACAGATGACGGATAAATAAAAAGCATATTAGAAATTTGAAGGATTACCAGTATCCCACCAAAGACGGGTTGCGATATCATCTTTTGCACCTGCGCCCATTTTTGAGACGGCATCTGCGACACCTGCAGCGTTACTTACTCTCTCATTATTTGGATAAGGCATCCGTTTAATCCATTGATCAGCCGGTATTACACCCCAATCGGGGCTACTATCATTTTTGGCAACATGGGGAATTTTTGGATAACCAGTTCTCCTGAAATCCACCCATGACTCCAGTGTATTGGTGAAATTATTAATCCATTTCTGAGTTATGATTTTCTCTAATTTCAGTTCATTATTGTCGGCATCATTCCAGGCAACTGTAACTGTAGAACGTGACGTAAAATTATTACGGTGGTCAACGGGATCCACATAATCTAGAGGTTTGCTTGTATTGTCCGCCAGGTAAGCATCCACGCCTCCGGCCCCCCAATCCGCAAACGATAACCTTACTCCATTTTCATAATTAGTTTTCGGATCGCCCGCGCCAGCCCAGCCTCTCAGCCCAGCCTCCGCCTTAAGAAATGCCACTTCTGCAGCAGTAAAATCTCGCCTGGTAGTGGTTGTTCCGCCATTTGGTGGATCATTGAAATTTGAATTAACTTTTGAGAAAGGAATATGGTCAGCTTTTGTATTAATATAAGCGCCATTGCGAATTCCTTTATATGGAAAGGCAGGGTGATCAACATACAAAGCCGCATCAGATACGGGTGCAAAATAAGACGAAACACGAGGATCTTTTAAACCTCCAAGAAAGGACTCCATCACTGCACTCATACGGGTGTCGTCCCATTGGTAACAAATCTGGGCCACCGGCATAATATTCCCCAATAAAGAATTTGTAAAATTATCGGAATTGGCGGTAATCAATCCGGCAGGATCACTTAATGCTTTTTCGCCCTGAGTCTTCGCCAGTACCGGGTCAACTTTAGACAAACGCATAGCTAATCTTAATCTAATAGAATTTACCAATTTCATCCATTCAGGAATGCTACCATGATAACTGGGATCAAACTTGGTAAAACCTTTATAGGTTGTATTTGCCGCAAAAGCTGTTTGAATAGAATCTAGCTGCTTAAAGAACAGGTTGTATAAGTCTGATTCTTTATCGTAATGAATGGTAGGGGCGGTGCTGCCATATTCGGAGTAGATAACAGGCCCATGAACGGCTGTTAATTTAGACATAGACAAAATCTTAATAAACTTGGCCCATGTAGCAAACAAAGGTAAGTTATTGGCCTCAGCCAATTGGATAACTTGCTTTGCCGGCGACATCACACTTCCATATTCTCGGCCCCAATAGGCGTTCCAGCGAATATAATAGGTAGTGTTATTAACATTCCCTACAAAATCGGTCCCTGTACTCATAAAACCCATCCAAGAATCTTGGCATAAATCTTCTTCAATCTGATGTCCATTGAGATTGAATAGCATACCCGAAATAGGAGACCCTACCAGGTTAAAATCCTGCTTTAGTAACGCGTCGGAAATTTGATTTGGATTCTGGTTAGTGCTAACAAAATCTTTGGTACAGGATCCAAAAATTGTGACGATGAATAATGCAAATATTATTTGTCTCATACTAATTGATTTTAAAAATTTAAAAAGTGAACTTCACATTAAATCCAATTGACCTTGTTGATGGCATGGAAAACACATCGTTGGACTGCATAGAATTGTTGGTGCTCATCGCCTGTTCAGGATCAAATGGCGCTTTTTTGTAAAAGAAGAATAAATTTCTTCCTATCAAGGAAACTGAAGCATCTTTGAAAACAGGATTTGCTTTTTGGGATCTGAATGTATAGCCGAAAACTAATTGGGCCAGTCGTACATTTGTCCGGGAAAACACATAAGGTTCCATAATTCTATTTCTGTCACCAACAGTCTGATAATAGGTATATGGATCTATAGATGTTACAGCAGTTGTGCCCATAATAGCGTTAATGGGAATAGAACCTTTATCCCTTGCATCGGCAGTTCTTTGACTTACACCATAAGAATCCAAAAATGCTTCTGTTTTGGAGAAAGCAACTCCTCCGAACTTTGAATCGACCAACACGCTGGCAAAGAAATTTTTATAAGTAAAATTGTTGTTCCACCCCAATAAAAAATTTGGATTAACATTGCCCACCTTTGTCTCATCTTGTGCTTTAGTTGGGAGTGCAGTGTTAGGATCTAATATAATTTGCCCGGCATTATTTCTGGCAAATTTATAAATCCATAAATCATTAAAAGAACCGCCAGCCATAATTCGAGAATCAAATCCTTCGTCCTGGCCACCGACTACATATTTAGGGTTGGAAGCGATGAGTTCCACAATCTTATTTTTATTTCTGGAGCCATTAAAGGCTGTGTTCCAAATCAAATTACTGTTTCTAACCACGTCAGCATCTACAGTAAATTCAAATCCATTGTTTACTATTTTTCCGGCATTTACATAATAAAAGGTATACCCAGAACCGGATGGGGCGCTTAAGGTAAGGAATTGGTTAGTGCTAACATCTTTATAAACTGTAAAGTTTAGGCCAATTCTCCCGTTGAGGAATCTTAAGTCCGTTCCATATTCACTAGCTACAATCTTTTCCGGCTTTAGGTTGGTAAAAGGTACCTGGGTATTTCTGTTAATAGTTCCACCACTACCAATCGAGTTTTGCGGGGCAACTACATTGAATGGTACTTCGTTGGCAGTTTGAGTAAGCGATGCCCTTACCTTAAAATATGAAATTACTTCTGGCAATTTCACCATTTGGCTAATGATAGCTGACAGTCCGGCTGAAGGGTACAAATACGATTGATTGCCGGTTAGTGCAAGGGTGGAAGCCCAGTCATTCCGAGCTGATACATCTAAAAATAAAAATTCTTTAAATCCAAATGTCAAGTCACCAAAAGCACCTTGTTTAAGGCTGCGATTAAGAGTTTTATTGAAGATCACATTTGAGGGCATGTTTGAGAAACTGAAGAAATTAGGATATCGCAAAGAAGTGGTTCCATTGCCGACATTCATGCCGTCATTAAAGTTATTTTTCTGGTAGCTTACGCCAGCCAGCCCCGTTAGGCTAAAATTCCCAAATGTATTGTCATAAGTTAAGATGCCGTCTGCATACAAAGCCTTATCCGTGTAACTTGTATAAGACCAGGTGCCGTTTGGGCTTACACTAACTGAATTTCCATCTGCTGCATAACGATTATCTAATATTACGTCATTGTAATCTATATTGCCTCTTACCTGAAAATTAAAGTTCTTAGCAATTTCATAAGAAATTTTTACATCCGCAATAACCCGATTGGAGGTTTGCAATTTGGAATCACTGTTTAGCTCCCAGAAAGGATTGTTTTGTTTTTCTTCTGTAGAATACCAGTTCATCTTCGGCATGTTTCTGGCAGTGTCAAATATGGAATAGTTTTGTTTATACTTGTTAAAATCCCGGTCCCTGGAAAACAAGTATAGACCCGTAAGCGGGTTATTATAATAACCGGCTCCCGGACGGTTATGAGATTTTTCCGAAGAAAACATAATATTCGAACTCACAACTATTTTATCGTTTAATAGCTTGGTAGATTGGTTAAACGAAAATTGATTTCTGCCATAAGTATTTGTTGGCATTACACCAGTTGATGAGGTATTTGCATAGGAGAAATAAGCGGTTGTTTTTTCTCCGCCACCTGAAATAGATACAGAATTGGTAGCAGTTACTCCTGTCCGGAAAAAGTCCTTAATATAACCTTTTTGATAATTGTCGGATTTAATATTGGCAATAGGTGACTTGGCATTAACCAGAGCAGTGCCGGGTGTACCTGATGGCGGCGGTGTCCAACTGTAGTCGCCACCTACTGAGCCATATTTATATTGAAAATCGGGAAGGCCAGATACCTGGTCGAAGACTGTGCTGGAATTAATGCTCACCGTTGCTTTCCCAGGTTTGCCCTTTTTTGTTGTAATAAGAATTACACCATTGGCGCCCTGGCTGCCGTAAAGAATGGAAGCACTGGCTCCTCTTAACACACTGATACTTTCAATATCTCCGGGATTAATGGCAGAAAGGCCATCACCGGCATCAGTTCCACCGTAAGAACCCGGCTGGGAACCTTTGTTATTAACCAATGGAACTCCATCAATCACATATAGTGCCTCACTGGTACCGGTTAAAGATTTGCTTCCTCTTAATACAGCTTTCGTAGATCCACCCGCGCCAGAGTTGCTGGTTGCAATATTAACGCCGGCGACTTTACCGCTGAGGGCGTTCATAAAATTGCTATTGGCGGCTTTTGTCAATTCATCACCCCCAACCTGTTGGGTAGCGTAAGTCAATGATTTTTTTTCTCTTTTGATACCCAAAGCGGTAACAACCACTTCACTCAAAGCTGTGGAAGTACTAGTCATCATAACGGAAACACTGTTATCCGTTGTGGCTACAGCAACTTCCTTTGGCTCAAATCCAATCGAAGAAATTTCTAAAACAATATTTCCCGCCGGCACAGATAATGTAAATTTCCCATCGGCACTGGTAAGGCCTTGGATTTTACTACCTTTTACTTTTACAGTAGCTGAGGGAACGCCCTTATTGGAAGCGTCAGTTACAAGCCCATTTAACTGGCGGGTTTGGGCTGACACAACATTAGCTATCAACATGAATAGCAGAAATACCTTAAATCTAGTCATAAGTTTTAAGTTTGGTTTTTGATTAATTAACGGTTTAACAAGCATATTTATGAAAATAAATTTATTAGTCTTTTGGTTTGATTATTTAGCCAGAATATAATTGCTAACTCCGCTATTTCATACAAACAGCAAAATGCATAAGCATAAAAAAAGTAAAATTTTTACGTTACTATTAATAAATATCTTTCTTTTGTCAAATTAAAATATTTTTACAATGTTCGGCTAATTAATAAAAAAATTGTTAAATTCTTCCTCATAATAGAATATTTTTTACTATCTCCATAGAATCTTTTATGAAATACTCCATTTTTAGACATCTTAAGGGCGAAAAATTATCCGGAACTGCTTATAAATTGCAGGGGCAAAGAAAAAATATTATATCGAAACTAAGCATCCATAAAGATTCAACAATTCCCGAATTATCAGGTTGTTTAAATATAAGCATTCCTAAAATGAATTATTTAATGATGGGTCTTGTAGAAGAAGGCCTGGTAATTGGAGGAGGACACACAACCGAAGGCGTTGGGCGTAAGGCAACTACCTATAAACTAAATCCGAATTGCTGCTATTTTTTAGGAATCGAAATAAAAAAATACAAAATAAATATTGGTTTAATGGGTTTTGACAAATCCATCATTGAATCTACCGGTAATATTCCATTCCCATTCCTTGATCCTCACGAATCATTAAACGCTATCATAAAAGAGATAAATGCTTTTTTAAACAACTCGCGTATCCCGAAAGATAAAATTATGGGTGTTGGATTAAGTATTGCCGGTAGAATAAATGTTAAGAAAGGTGAGATACTTACCCTTTACCATTTCGAAGATGCTCCCGTTAAGGTAATATTAGAAGAAGCAATTCAGCTTCCGGTATATATAGATAATGACAGCCGTACCATAGCCTATGGCGAATATTACTTTGGCAAAAGAATAAATGCGGGAAATGTTATTGTGGTAAATCTCGATTATGGTATAGGTTCGGGCATTTTAATTGATGGGAAACCTCTATACGGTGCATCCGGATATGCCGGAGAAATTGGACATATTCCGCTCTTTAATAACGAAAAAATTTGTCTGTGTGGTAAGAAGGGATGTCTGCAAACAGAAGCTTCCGGGTTTGCACTGATTGAATTTATTACAAATAAAATGAATGAAGGCAGCAATAGTCGCTTAAATGTTGTCATTAAGAAAAAGGGATTTCTTGAATTGGAAGATATTATCAAAGCTGTTCAACTTGGAGATAACCTGGCTATAGAAGGCATTTCGAGGATAGGACATAGCCTGGGAAAAGGCTTGTCGGTTGCCATAAATATGTTTAACCCTAATGTTATTATTATTGGTGGCACACTCTCGGCATTGGGAAATGCGCTTCTTTTACCCGTAGTTCAATCGTCCATTTTTCAACATTCATTAAGTATTGTAAATAACGATACTCAAATTATGGTTTCAAAACTGGGTGATAGTGCAGGCCTGGTGGGCTGCTGCTTGTTAGTACGGGACAAAACGCTTGGATTAATATAAACATATAACGACTTCTTAATTTTCATTATGAAAGCATTGCGAACAGAGATGTCCTCTCTTTTACAGACATATATTGGAGTGGTTGAAAGAGACGAGCCTTATTTTAAGTCGCCCTTTCATTATCACCCGGAACTGGAACTTGTGTATGTAAAACAAGGCCAGGGAAAAAGAATTATTGGAGACAAATTAGATACTTTTTCGCCGGGAGACATGGTGTTTATTGGTTCCAATCTGCCACATGTATGGCTAAATGATGAACCATATTATAAAGGGATTAATGACCTCAAAGCACAAGCAACTGTTGTTTATTTTAATAAAGAATTGTTTTCTAAAAACTTTTATGAATTAAGAGAAAGTAATCAAATTAATGATTTGTTTGAACGGGCGTCCCGCGGAATAAAAATTAGCGGGATTACGAAAAGCAAAATTGCGGTAAAGATGGAAAAGCTCGCACAAAAGAAAAATTTTGATAAAATAATCTGTCTTCTGGAATTAATCAATATAATGGCCACGTCAAAAGATATCGAATATATTACTAATGAAGGATACACCGGCACTACAGTGCGTTCCAAAACTGACAGGCTCTCGGAGGTATACAAATATATTACCACCAATTATCACAATGATATCTCTCTTGATGAAATATCAAAAATTGCGAATATTTCGGCTAACTCATTTTGCAGATTATTTAAGAAACGAACTAACAGGCATTTTGTAGAATATCTTAATGAAGTAAGAATCTCCAATGCCTGCAAGTTTTTATTGGAAACCAACCTTAATGTATCGGAAATTGCTTTTCAATGTGGTTATAAAACGTTATCTAATTTCAATAAGATATTTAAGAAGACGATTGCCCTCTCTCCAAATGAATACAGGCAAAACTGCAATAATATAAATTTGTACAATTAATTAAATAATCAACTCAATATTTTAACTGCCTTCCCTATGCAATCCTACAATCTTTAGTTCCTAATATCTAAAAAATAATACTAAACATGGTATCTTAGAATTAAAATCAAAGAGGCCAAGAATTTGACAGATAAATATCAAGCCTAAGCCGCAAAATTAAATTTAAGGAGTTTTGGTTATTATTTATCTTTCGCTATTTCTCAATACCTTCCAATTACTATTTTTGCCAGATGTATAGAAAACTAAAACTGCTAATATCATTTTGCTTATGCGGAATAATGGCCCAGGCTCAGCAAAAATGGAACCTCCAGAGATGCGTGCAATATGCTTTGGATAGTAATATTTCTATAAAGCAAAATGAAATACAGGCACAACTTGCAGGAATTACCTATAAGGAAAGCAAGCTTTCCCAAATACCAACTGTCAATTTCAGTAATAATGAAGGATACAGGTTTGGTAAATCGCAAAACCCTTCAACAGGTATTTTAGAAAATCGAAATTTTTTCCAGGTTGGATTGAATCTTCAATCAAGTGTTACCATCTTCAACTGGTATTCCAGGAAGAATACCATACTTGCTAATGAATGGTCTTTACAAGCTTCTAAAGCCGCTACCGATAAACTTAGAAACGATATTGCATTAACAGTGGCTAATTCTTACTTACAGGTATTGCTCGCCAGGCAACAAGAACAAATAGCAGACGTACAGGTAAAGCAATCCATCTCGCAACTGGATATTGTGAATAAGCAGGTTAATGCAGGGGCATTGCCGGAACTAAACGCAGTAGAATTACAAGCCCAGCTTGCTAATGACAGCGCTAATTTAATTTCTGCCAAAGGCAATGTTACCCAGGCTAAATATGTTTTAAAAGCAAACATGAACCTGGACGCTGCAACGCCTTTCGAAATTGAAGAACCAGCCGCAGACCAGATTCCTTTGGAACCGATTGCCGACCTGCAACCTGAAAACGTTTATGCTTTGGCGTTAGCAAACCAGCCCCAGCAAAAAGTGAATGATTACAATTTAAAAGCTGCGCAAAAAAATTCACTTGCCGCGAAAGCCGCCTTATATCCTTCTATTGGAGCTTATGGAGGCTTAAGCACTAATTATGGATATTTCAGATCGCCTACTTATACGCAAATTCCTAATGGCTATGCGCCAAGCGGGCTTGTTGTAAGCGACGGCAGCGGCGGTTTTATTGATGTGCAGAAACCATTATTTACTAATGGTGGTAAAAACGGGTACATTACTTCGGATCCTTTAGGCACCCAATTCAGTAATAATTTCGGGCAATCCATAGGCATCAGTCTTTCTGTTCCTATTTTCAATGGGTGGCAGTCAAAAGCAAATTATCAGCGGTCAAAACTTAATATTAAAACATTAGAATACCAGGTTCAGTTAGATAATCAGACATTAAAGCAGGATATCTTCCAAGCTTATAACGCTGCAATTGTTGCATTGGAAAAATTTAATTCATCGCTGGCACAGGTGGATGCAGCCCAAAAAAGTTATGACTTTGCTACCAAGAGATACAATATTGGTATGTTAAGTACACTTGAACTGGTAACAGATCAAAATAATTTATTCCGTGCAAAATTGCAATATGTGTCAAACCAGTTTGACTATATTTTTAAAATGAAAATCCTGGAATTTTATAAAGGCATGGGAGTGAAATTATAACTTTTATGAGGGTGCTCAGTAGTTGGCTAACGTTGCACATACACGATGAAATACACAGATTGATGAGAAGTACAATTTTTAAAAAAATAAAAACTGCAAAACCACCTTCACATGAAGGGGTTTAGAGGAGACTCAATATTATGAATAAGACTTTAAAATGGATAATCATTTCTCTGGTGGTTCTAATTGTTCTCCTGTTGGTTCTTAAGAAAACAGGAGTTATAGGAAAAGACCAGGGAATAAAAGTTACTGCAGAAAAAGCGGTAAAGCGTACCATTGTGGAAACAGTAAATGCGAGCGGAAAAATTTATCCCGAAATAGAAGTAAAGATGAGCCCCGATATTTCCGGAGAAATTGTAAAACTAAATGTTGCCGAAGGGGATAGTGTAAAAAAAGGGCAGGTTCTTGCGCAGATATATGGCGATATATATGCCACTCAAAGAGACCAGGCAGCTGCCATAGTAAACCAACAGCAGGCACAGCTTGCCAATACAACTGCAGCAATTGGGGCGATGCAGGCACAACTTGACCAGGCAAAAAAAACATACGATATGCAAAAGCAATTGTATGATGAAAAGGTTATTTCGGCAAATGAATTTAATACTGCAGACGCTGCATACAAATCGGCACTGGCAAATTTTAATGCAGCAAAGCAAGGCATTAATGCAAGTTCTGCAGGAGTGGCCAGCGCTAAAGCTGCGTTAGCAAAAGCTAACAAAGATATAAGCCTTGCCACTTTGGTTTCTCCTATGGACGGTGTTGTGGATTTATTAAATGTAAAAAAAGGAGAAAGAGTAGTCGGAAGTTCCATGATGGCGGGGACAGAAATGATGCGCATCGCAGATTTGAGTAAAATTGAAATAAGAGTTGATGTAGGAGAAAATGATATTCCTAAAGTTCATTTGGGAGATAGTGCTGTTATTGAAGTAGATGCTTACAACGACAGGAAATTTAACGGGATAGTAACCCAAATTGCCGCCAGTAATAATGGAGCTGCAACACAAACTGCCAGTTCCTCATCAAGCACCACAGATGTCACTAATTACAAAGTCTATATAAGATTATCACCTGATTCTTACAAAGATTTAATTGATCCTTCAAGACCAAAAAGTTTTCCCTTCAGGCCAGGAATGAGCGCCAGCGCCGATATACAAACAAAAACAAAAACAAATGTTCTATCTATTCCTATAAATGCAGTTACTACCCGTGAAAAAAATGATTCTACCGGTAACGGCAAAACGCAGATGGCAAGCAATACAAATGCTAACCCTGCGGATGTAGCAAATACTGATGCCGCCAGTAATGATTTAGACGAAGTAGTCTTTATTTTACAGCCCGATGGCACAGTGAAAAAGCAAATTGTGAAAACAGGAATCCAGGATATTAATAATATAGAAGTAACGGATGGATTAAAAGAAGGCGATGAAGTAATTACCGGACCTTACGATGTGGTTTCAAAAACATTAAAGCCGAATGATAAAGTGAAAGTAGTTCCTAAAAGTGAATTGTTTAATACAAAGAAATAGAGTAAAAATTGCTTGATAGTTGTATGGCTGAATGTTAGTTATGCAGGATAAAAATATGAACCAGGATTAAATAAATAATTCTTCCGCCTTTGCAATGCTTTCCGGTTTGCCTACATCAATAAATTTTGTATTGCTATGGTCAAATGCTCCAATGGCGTATGTTTTAGCAATTTCCAGGTAAACATCCACCATCGAAAATTTACCTTCCATTTTAATCATCGAAAATATTTTGGGCGAAATAACATGAATGCCGCTAAACGCTTTTGGATAAAACTTCGTGGCTTCGCGGCTTACTTTTTGTTCGCCTGTTTTTTCATTTCTCCATCCGCATAGGTTAGGCATTTCATCAAATAAAAAATAGCGGGAAGTATGTCTTGTGGTTACAGCCAATGTGGCAACAGGTTGTAAATTTTTATGCTCCTCAATCATTACTTTTAAATCCATATCAGTAAGCACATCTACATTCATTACAACAAAAGGCTCATCACTATCATTAAAAAACCATTCGGCTTTTTTTAATCCGCCACCGGTTTCAAGTACTTCATCGCTTTCATCAGAGATGGTTACTTTACTTCCGAAACCATTATTCTTTTCAAGTATTTCTTTTATCTGTTCAGGAAAATGATGAACATTTATAATAACATCTTTAATACCAAAACTTGCCAGGTATTCAATATTTCTTTGCAATAAAGTTTTACCATTTACTTTCACCAGCGCTTTAGGATGTTTATCAGTGAAAGGCTTCAGGCGTGTGCCAAGCCCGGCTGCCAGTATCATTGCTTTCATAGTAAGAGTTTTTAGAATCCTTTTTGCTCATGAATATTTTGTTCAATATGATGTAGATCTATTTTCACTTGAAATTTATTTCTAAGATGCCTGGTAAGCGCATCCGCTGCGTATACGCTTCTGTGTTGGCCACCAGTGCAACCAAAATTTATCATTAACGATGAAAAGCCACGGTTAATATAATCTTCCACTGCAATATCAACCAGGTTATAAACGCTGTTTAAAAAATCAGGCATTTTTGTTTGTTGCTCCAAAAAATCGATTACGGGTTTATCCCTTCCTGTTACCTGTTTAAATTCTTCGAAGCGGCCGGGATTCATTAAACCCCTGCAATCAAAAACAAAGCCACCGCCGTTATCACTTACGTCTTTAGGATATCCCGTTTTTAAATAAGAGAAACTATTGATTGTTACAATCAGCGGAGTTGCTTCATTTGCCTGCACCGGCCTGAATTTATCAACAATATCATCCTGAACAATTAATTGTAAAACCCTTTCAAATTCAGGCAAAGCAATACCCGTTTCTTTATTTTCTAAAAACCATTTCAAATTAGTGAGGGCAAGTGGTATGCTTATTAAAAAATGAGCTTTTCTTTCAAACAAGCCGCGGAACCCATATGCACCCAATACCTGCAAAAGCCGTATCAACACATACCCGTTATATTGGCTTATAAATCTTACCCGGTCCAATGACTTATTTAAAATTTTACTTACGCAATCCATGTAATATTCAAGCAACGAATTTTTCCAATCATCTGGCAGATTAGCCTTTGCCTGCCAGAGTAAAGAAGCAACATCGTATTGCAAAGCGCCTTTCATTCCGCCCTGGTAATCGATAAAGTGCACTTCGTCATTCTTAATAAATATATTCCGGCTTTGAAAATCGCGGAACATAAAATATTTATTTTTTACATGATCGAGATAAGTGCTCAACGCTTCAAAATCATCGATCAGCTTTTCCTTATCGTATGCAATTTTAAGCGGATCGAGAAAGTAATATTTAAAATACAAAAGATCGCTCATGATGGCCTGCCTGCCAAATTCTTTTGAAGTGATGCAAAAATTATAATTAATACTTTTATCTCCTTTAATCTGCAGCCACGCAAGTTCTTTCAGGCTTTTCTTGAAAAGATTGTACACATATTCGTTCAATCCATTTTCTTCGAGTTTATCTAGTAAAGAACTGTTTCCAAAATCTTCCTGCAAATACATCTGTTTATCGGGATGAACAACATAAATCTCCGGAAGAGGAGCTTTTATTTTTCTTAACCTGTTGGTGAATTCCAGGAAGGCAGTATTCTCCTTAATATTTTCATTATAGGTAGCGATGTAAGACTTATCATCAGTTATAATGCGGAAATAAATTCTGTCCCCTCCCGATTTGGGAAGCGTCTCAAAATTTTTTATTTCGCTAGAACTATAAGATTTGAAAAATGATTTGATATTCTCGGCTACAATCGGCATATAACATTTTAAAGGGGAGTAAAAATAGAATATTTATCGGAGGGTTTAAAATGGCATAAAAATTTGTGAAGTTAGCACTGGCTATCAATCTTACGATCCTAAAATACCCTTCGGCAGTCTAAACGTATTGCAACGCAAAAAGGCCTCGACATTTGGATCGATTGAAATCAAGTACGCTCACAACTGTGTTTATCCCTTGTAGTAATCAACTAGGAAAAAATAAAAGCCTTTGCATTGACTGCGAAGGCTTTCAAAGAAAATATTTTTTTCTCAAAACTTTCTTTCAACCTTGTTATCGATTGGCGGCACTGTTCTTAGGTAGGCGTAAATAGCGCTTAACTCTTCATCTGTCAAGCCCACATAAGGTTGCATGGGATTGCGTAAAGATGGCGGTCCGGTCGGCACTGTTCCAGATTTCACTGCGTCAATAAATTGTGCCTCCGTCCAGTTTCCAATCCCGGTGTTCTTATCAGGAGTAATGTTTAAACTGTAGATTTCTTTACCGTCCACATCATACATCTGGTTTCCGCCGCCAAAGAAGCCCGGCGATTTTTCCGGCTCATCATAATTATTTTTCGCGAAAGATTTCGAATGACAGCTATAGCACTCCATTTGATAAAGAGCAATGTATCTTCCCCACGCAATCTTATTCGTTGTGTCCGGGCCGGGAATAACGTGAGAGGGAAAATCGAATGGTTTTGCAGCGCCGATTGTTACTAAAAACTTGGTAAGAAATCCTGGCTTCGAAGCAGGCATGTGCTCCGGATTTGCTTTCAACCACGGATCATCAGACCGGAGAAATGAGATAATAGAATACAAATCTTCATCAGAAATATGTATGAGTTTCGGCATGTAAGGCGGAACATATTGCCCGTCTGGTTTTATACCCGTTCTTATAAAAGATATGAGATCGCCATCACTCCATTTGCCGATACCAATTGTTGTGTCGTGTGTAATGTTAGCGCTGTAGATCTTTCCAAACTGAGGCGCTTCAGTTAATTCACGTCCTGTGAATTCGTCCGTTTTCGGATTATAATGACAACTACGACAAAGCATAGACGCAAGCTTTCGTCCCTGCGTAACTCTCGCTGGTGTTGACTCTACTTTAATGTCAATCTTGTGCACGGCATATTTTGGAATGGATCTTTTTGAAATATAAAAAGCCATTCCGCCCACCGCCACGATGATAATTATAATGATAACCAGGAGCGCTTTAAAGAACTTTCTCATAGCAAAATGTTTTATTGTTTTTTGATTTTATAAAAATATTTTAAAAATATCAATATAAAAACAAAGTTTAATAAATGGCAACAGCCATAATAATTGTCTTTTAATTTTTTCAGTATTTACAATGCCGTTTAATAAACATGATGCTTCTCATCCAATCTCTTCTCTAATACATCTTTAGGCACATTGATTTGTTCACCAATCGGTTTGCCGTCACGGTAGGTAATCGCATTCAAGTAAGTTGCGCCAACAGGAAACTGAATTGGCTTGCCGTCAAACTTTGGAGAGAACTCATCAGGATTTGTGTTATCAAACGTGTAATAAATATCAAGGCCCTTTACTTCACTTGCAAGTGTTACACCAAAGTCACTGTTTTTAATACGTGCCGGTTCAAATATTACATTATACATACTCTTTGAATACTTAACATTAGCTGCGTCTAAACGGGGAAATTGTTTTTCCAATCTCGTTATGAAATTAGTCCAGTTCTTATTGGCTCTCGAACTCCAGTAAACTTCAGCCAGCGCTATCGCTCTTGGCCACGTCATGTATTCTGCATGCCTGAACGTTGGAACAGATTCTGTCCATAAATTTCCTTGTCCGCCTAAAATAAATTTTTCGTCTATGCTGTCCGGTACGGGTTCATAATTATATGAATCTGAAAGGCGGCATAAACCATAAGTTGGTGGTTCGCCAGAAGGTTCACCCTGGTACAAGTCAAGATAACAATAATCCCATGGCGTCATCACCACTTGATGATTCATCTTGGCTGCTGCAATACCACCACTCATACCACGCCAGCTCATAACGGTTGCATTCGGGGCTAATCCACCTTCTAAAATCTCATCCCAGCCAATTAATTTTTTCCCTTTCGATTCCACAATCTTCTCTACTCTTTTTACAAAATAACTCTGCAATTCATCTACATTTTTCAAATGTTCATCAGCCATGCGCTTTTGACATTTCGGGCATTCGTCCCAAAAACCTTTATACGCTTCATCACCCCCAATGTGTATATATGGATTTGGAAACAGCGTTGCTATTTCAGTAAAAATTTTATCCAACATGCTAAATGTTGAATCATTACCAATGCACAAAACATTATCATTTCGTTCATACCCTTTGCCACCGGCGTTAACAGAATACGGCAATTGCGTACAACTAAGATTTGGATAAGATGCAATTAGCGCAAGACTATGCGCAGGCACATCGATTTCAGGAAGGATAGTAATGAAACGATCCTGTGCATACTTAATAATTTCCTTCATGTCTTCCTGCGTGTAAAAGCCGCCATCCGTTGCGGGCTCACCAGCGAAAGCAGCCATAAAAGTTCCCCAGCGGCCTGTACGTTTCACACGCCATGCTCCTACTTTGGTAAGCTCGGGAAGACTTTTTATTTCGATGCGCCAGCCCTGGTCATCAGCAAGGTGCAGGTGCAAAGTATTGTATTTATAGCGTGCCATCTGGTCGATATATTCTTCAACTTCCTGTTTGGTGAAAAAGTGGCGACTGACATCCAACATTAACCCGCGCCATCCGAAACGCGGCACATCCTTTATATCAACGCAAGGCATGGTCCATTTTACATTTTGCACATCAGTTACACTTTCGATAGATGGAGGCAGTAATTGCAATACAGTTTGCAATCCATAAAAAAGTCCGGCAGGTTTATTGGCCGTTATCGTTATCATTGAAGATGTAACTTTTAGCGTATAGCCTTCACCGTGTAAAGAAGTATCTGCATATTTGTTTAATATTAAGCTGATCGCGTTTTTAGATTTTTTTGTTGAAAGATGATAACCAGTTGATGTGGCAATCTTATTAATAAACCATTGAATACTCTCTTTAACATCAGCGTCGGAAGAGGTTGATGTAACAGTAGTTGAATTGGTAAGTACAAAATGACCATCGTGAACCTGCATAGCCAATGGCTTTGGAATGATGGCAATGGAATCGGCTGCTTTTGCTTGTAAAGTGGTTAGTGATAAAAAAGCGATAAAATAGTTGATAATAATTAATGATCGATTAAGTAAGGTAATTTTTTTGCAAACAATCTTTTTCATTCAAGTGGATTTTGTTTTGTAAGAGACTAAGGTAAAACATCGCGATAACTTTCTAGAAATTTTATGCATTGATTTGACTCTTGTACTTGTCTTTGAGAGATTATTAAAATCCCTCTCCAAGTCGAAAAGAATCAATATCCTTTTTAAGGTCTCGTTCGATCAACAAATAAATAGTATGAAGAAGTCACTAATACACCAGTTCAGGCACTTCATTATAAACCGCCCTTTCATGAGGCCGTGCCTTTTTCAAAAAATCTTTATCCAGCGGTGTGGCAATCATATCGGCCGAGGCAACCTGGTAATTCGCGATATCTAAAATTTCCTGGTCTGTAAGATCATTATACAGCCAGGCTTCCGACAAATCCCCGGCAAGAATTGTAGGCATTCTTTCTTTACTGTTATGAATTTGCTTCATTAAAGAATTGGCCGTAGTTGTTACGATTGCAAAGGTGTTCGTTGTTATTTTAGATTCTGTATCAAACCAGGGTTGCCAAATTCCTGCGAGATAAAACTCTTCCTTATTACGCATGCTGATTACGTAAGGAAATTTTTCCGGCGTTTTTAAAAGCTTACCGCTTTTACCTACTACCGTTACATGCATCCATTCATAAAAAAAATTTACTGGGACCAAACATCTTCTTTTAAGTGCAGCGTCTTTATACATTTTGCTTAGCAATTCTTCACTGGTTGCATTCAATGTCGTGTAAGGCTTATTATATTTGCCGGTATCATCTTTATAGCCAAACCTGAATCGTTTTACGTCATCCCTGGTTTTTAAATACGGCGGTAAAAAGCCCCATTGCATTTTTACAATATCGGTTTCCGTTTTGCCATTTTGTGCTCTGATAACAGGATAGGTATTATAATCGAACCCTTTGTAAATAGCAAGTTCATCACTCAAAAATCCCATGCGCTCAGCCAGTTCCATCAGCTCCTGGAATTCTGTGTTTGAAATTTTTCTACCAGTTAGATAACACATATCTTATAGCTTTAATTCTAAATTATCATAGCAACAATTTCATAGAATTGCCTCTACGCTAATTTAAAATATATAATCAAAACAACTTCCCCTGTTCCCCCGGCCTCCAGAAAATATTGGTATCCAGTTCCCACCGGTCTTCATTCATTCCATACAACTTGCCATATTTTTTATATTGCTGACGAACCATTTCTGCAATGCTTCCTTCGCCACGCATACGAACACCCCAGCGGGTATCATTCACCTGGCCATTATGACTATCTTCGATTAAATGCCACACTTTATCTGCACGATCAGGAAAATTTTTATACAGCCAGTCATGAAATAATAACTTAATCGCGCCATTCAAGCGGATAAAAGTATAAGCGGTAAATGTAGCACCTGCATCGCGGGCTTCTTTCATTATCCTTTGCATTTCATGTTCATTCAATCCGGGTATCATTGGTCCCATCATAACGCCCATGCGTACACCGGCGTTGCTTAACTCTTCAATTACTTTTAACCGTTGCGTTGCAGTCGTTGTTCGCGGCTCCATCACTCTTCGCAGTTCATCATTGAATGATGTAATTGAAACCATAGCAGTTACTAAATTCTTTTTAGCCATTTCCTGTAATACATCTTTATCTTTTATAATCCACGAATTCTTGGTGAGTATGCCAATCGGCTGGTTGAACTCATTGCAAACTTCGAGTAGCCCTCGCGTTAGCCTGTACTTTTGTTCAGCAGGCTGGTAGCAATCAGTATTTCCGCTTAGCATAATCGGGGTTGGTTCATATTTTTTATTCATTAAAAATTTGCGAAGCATTTCAGCAGCGTTCATTTTTACAATGATCTTTCTTTCAAAATCAAGTCCTGCGCTGTAGCCCCAGTATTCATGCACATTGCGGGCATAGCAATAAATACATCCGTGCTCGCAACCGGCATAAGGATTCATGCTGTACATCATACCGAGGTCGGGGCTTTCTACTTTGTTTACAATACTTTTTACCTGTTGCTCTAAATATTGGGTGCCTGCATTGGCCACCTCCCAATCATCAATACCTTCTATATGTTCTTTAGTTTGCTGGTTTTTTAAAAATTTATTTTTAGTATTGAATTGAGCACCACGTCCGGCTAAGTATTGGTCGCTTTCTTCTTTTTGCTGAGCAGCAACTTTAAAATGGTCCTGCTGTAATTGATCAGACATGATAAAAATTTTTGTGAATTATAAATGATAAAAATTCAATCGTACATTTTTTAAAATAAAGATCCTATAGCATGCATCGATGCATTAAATACATAACCATACATTATTTGTTACGTAAATAATTCGCCTTGTTTGGTTATAACGGGTAAGTTCATAAATTCAAAACGCTGTACAATCTGGTATGCCTTTTCTCCAACCTTTCGCTTAATCAGCAACATGCCATCAGCAATAAAACGACCAGTGAAATGCTTATGGCTGTACTCCAGCCATCCCTTATCATATTGCCATGGCAATAATTTTCTTGCAATAGTTATATGTGGGTCATCAAAAAAATGCGGTTTATTTTCTTTGTTTAACGTCATCAGGCGTTGTGCAGGCTTTAATTCCTTTATTAAGTTTTGTACCTGTTGCTTACTTTCTATATTAATGAATATCGTATGGCTGGGGAAACTGCCGAAATTTTTTAATTCAGCTTTAAACGGCGTATAGCCCATTCCGATAGTTTTTAAACGGCTTACCAGCCTTTCTTCCATCATTTCAAATTGAACAAAATTTACCAGTGTAATATGCGTCTTACCCCACAAAGCATTTTCAGCCTTATACTTTTCATGAAAATCTTTTTTTATCTGTATAATTTTATTGCGCAATTCTTCGTGCGGATTTAAGATCAGCAGGTATTCGTTATAGTTATACCCGGGAATCTGTATTAATGATTTTGTATCCATAGGTGACAATTTTTAAAAATTATTAATTAACTAAATCCTCAACAAACGGCGGCAATGCAAACACAATAATTGGCTTCGGCGCATCGTACCCGTCTCTTCTTTTTAGTAACAGCAATTCATTTACCAGGAATGACTCATGAAATGATTTATGTGCATATTGTGTTAATGCTTTAAAAAAAATTTCTTCAGAAAGATTACTGGCGACACTTACATGCGGCTTTGGGGTTAGCAGCATTGGAGGACATGAACTGGCATTTATGTATGCGTTTACAACACTTAATTCCTTTGCCAATTGACGCAATGGCGCTTCATTTTGAATACGGAGGTAAATTGTATTAGGAGGAAAGCCACCATAATTATTTAACATAACTACAAAGCTTTTTTGCTTACTGCAAATTCTTTGCATCCAACGTATAATGGTATTTTCCATGCCTTCTTTTGCAACAAACCTGGCAACAATAATATAAGGCTTCGTGGAGATAGCCCCTTTTTCTTTGTAATCATCATAAAACATTTGTTTTTCAGCCATCAGTTTTTCATTTACTTCCTTCCCTGGATTTATTACGAGTAGATATTCATAACATTCGTGGGAGGAGTCATTAAGATAATTTTTGGTTTTCATGATAATTAAATTTTTCTGTCACTAATTTTAGTATAAATTTACTAAATAATTTAGTAACCTACCAAAATATTTATATGGATAGTGATAAAATTTTTTCTTCTAAATATAACGGCAGTAAAGGGATGACCCAGTTTGATATTCACTCCGCAAATGCAACAGGGTTTGGTGCCGCAGCTGATGATTATATGGAGAGAGGCATTGATCTTAACGAGGAACTGGTCCGCAACAAGCCCGCAACTTTTTTTATGAGAGTGAGCAGCGATGCTATGAAAGAAGCGGGAATTTATAAAGGCGATGTAGCCATTGTTGACCGCTCAATAAAAGCAACTAACGGTAAAGTAATTATTGCCATTTTAAATGGTGATATGCTGATCAGGCGTTTTGAAAAGACAAAAGACAGTATCAGGTTGCTGACTGACTCCAATAAATTATCCCCGATACAGATTGATAATACCTGTGAAGATTTTGCAATCTGGGGAGTGGTAACATATGTGATTCATACACCATAGATGCAGTTACCTCAAACCCTCTCTGAAGGAAAGGGAATATCATTAGAGCGCAAATTTAGATGTATAGTAAATCCTACTTTGGCAATATTATCTTTTACAAAAAAAGGGAGACATGAAAGCAATTGTTGATTGCAATAGTTTTTATTGTTCATGCGAAAGGGTTTTTCGGCCTGACCTGAAAAACAAGCCCGTGGTTGTTTTAAGCAACAATGATGGCTGTATTATTTCGCGAAGTGACGAGGCAAAACTTTTAGGAGTTGAAATGACAGGTCCTTATTTTAAAGCAAAGAATTTAATTGAACAGCATAATGTAGCAACGTTTTCGTCTAATTACAATTTATATGGCGATATGAGCAGGCGGGTAATGGATACTTTGAAAATACTGGTGGGCGAAAATAATGTGGAAGTATATTCTGTTGATGAATCATTTTTAGATGTAAGTATGATTGAAGAAAATTCTCTCGATAGTTATGCTTTGCAGATGAGGGAAATTGTTGAGCAATGGACAGGTGTTTCAGTTTCTGTAGGAATTGCTCCAACTAAAACGCTTGCAAAAATTGCCAATCATCTTGCAAAAAAAAATAAGGCCGCAACAAAATGTGTAGCAACAATTATTAAAGAAGATAATATAAGAGAAATATTAAAAAAAACAAGTGTAAGTGGAATATGGGGTGTAGGAAGAGCCTATGCCGATAAGCTTATTAACTGGGGAATTACTACCGCATGGGATCTTTGCAATATGCCTGAAGAATGGATTTATAAACATTTGGGCGGAGTAGTGGGAGCAAGGCTTGTAAAAGAATTAAAAGGAATACCCTGCATTGAAATGAAAGATGAATTGAAAGTAAAAAAAATGATAGCTACTACCCGCATGTTTGGTAAAAATGTTACTGATCTAAATGATATTAAGGAAGCCATTGCTACCTATACTGCAAGAGCCGGCGAAAAATTAAGAAGGCAAAAATGTGTTGCTTCTGTATTGAGTGTTTTTATTGTAGCGAAAGAAGAAAGCCATTCTGCCAATTTTAGTCGTGGCGCTACTTTGAGTACACATACCATTTTACCTGCTGCTACATCTGTCACCAATGAATTGATTGCACCTGCTATGCGGCTGGCAGAACAAATTTTTAAGCCAGGCGGGGAATATAAAAAAGCCGGTGTAATGTTAAGCGGCATTGTTCCCGACACATCTGTTCAGAGTAATTTATTTGAACCTATAACGGAGAACAACAAACGCATTTTAATGGATGCTCTTGATAATCTCAACTTCAGCATGAGAGATGACATCGTGAAATTTGCTTCCTCAGGCCTTACGCGTGACTGGAAAATGAGAAAAGAATTCCGCTCGCCAAGATATACGTCAAGATGGAATGAATTAAGAGAAGTAGTATAGCCTCTGAGACCACGTATCACGTATAAAAATGCAAATACGTATAACTAACGCCAATGCCTACCTGTAATTCCCAATACTTTTTAATTGTTCTTTTTAGATAGGGCTATTTCCGCAGCCTTAACAATGTCCAGCGTGTCCAGCCCATATTTTTTGAGAAGATCTGCTGGTTTCCCGCTTTCTCCAAATGTGTCTTTCGTGCCAATATATTCAATAGGTACAGGGAAGTTTCTAACTGAAACATGAGCTACGGCATCTCCCATTCCACCTAAAATATTGTGCTCTTCAGCAGTAACCGCACATTTTGTTTTTTGTATTGATTGAATAATTGCCGCTTCGTCTAATGGTTTAATGGTATGAAGGTTTATCAATTCTACACTGATGCCTTTTTCTTCCAGAATTTTTGCAGCTTCAACCGCTTTCCATACAAGATGGCCACATGCAAAAATGGTGATATCATTTCCTTCCGCAAGAACCTGTGCTTTGCCTATTTCAAAATGCTGGCCTTCCTCTGTAAAGTTCGGCCATTTTGGCCTTCCGAATCTTAAATAAACGGGGCCTTCATAGTCAGCAATGGCGAGCGTTGCCGCTTTAGTTTGATTAAAATCACAAGGCACAACAACTGTCATTCCGGGTAGCATGCGCATCAATCCAATGTCTTCCAGTATCTGGTGCGTAGCGCCATCTTCGCCTAAAGTAAGTCCTGCATGTGAGGCGCAGATTTTTACATTTTTATTTGAATAGGCGATCGATTGTCTTATCTGGTCGTACACTCTTCCCGTAGAAAAATTGGCAAAGGTTGTTGTATAGGGAATTTTTCCTCCAATGGTTAAACCCGCTGCAATGCCCATCATATTTGCCTCTGCAATGCCGCATTGAAAATATCTTTCGGGAAAATCTTTTATAAAAGGATGCAGCTTTAATGAACCCGCAAGATCGGCCGTGAGCACCACTACGTTTTCATTTTTCTTACCAAGTTCATAAATGCCTTCGCCAAAACCACCGCGGGTTTCTTTTTCATTTTTTGCGACTATATCTTTAATCATAAACTATACTTCTTTTTTAGTATTGAGGAAAAGCAATGGCTGCAAATTAGCAATAAGCTGTTAAGGATAAAAATAATAATGGAGAGAAAGAGATTTAATTCATTTGAAAATTTGGATTATTATGAAGTTGTTCATCGGCTTTTAATTTCAATTCCCATTTCCATGCTGAAGACATCATTTCATCCAAAGAATATTTTGGATTCCAGTTTAATTTTTCTTTTGCCAGAGAATTGTTTGCATAAATAGCCATAATATCACCGGGCCTTCTCGGGCCAATGGCATAATTTAATTTCACGCCACTTACTTTTTCAAATGAATGGATGGCTTCCAGCACGGTTACGCCGTTCCCGGTTCCAAGGTTAAATATTTCGCAAGGCGATGAATTTTTTTTATTTATTAAATATTGTAGAGCCAGTGTATGAGCATGAGCTATATCGCAAACATGAATATAATCTCTTACACAAGAGCCATCTCTTGTTTCATAATCATCACCATGTACTATAAGTTGCTTTAATTTCCCAATAGCGGTTTGGGTAATTGCAGGAACCAGGTTTTGTGGTTTGCCAACCGGTAATTCGCCAATAAGCGCGGAAGGATGTGCTCCCACCGGGTTAAAATATCTTAATAAAATGCTACTTGTTTCACTAGAACGGGTTACTTCTTTTACGATTTCTTCACCCATTTGTTTGGTAGCGCCATAAGGCGATTCTGCCGGCTTCAACGGCGATCGCTCTGTTACGGGAATTTCATCAGGACTTCCATAAACGGTACATGAAGAAGAAAAAATGAAATTAGAAATATTGAACTCTTTGGCACATTTTAAAACATTGATAAGAGAAGTCAAATTATTTTCAAAATATAATAATGGGTTTTCAACAGATTCTCCCACGGCTTTATAAGCAGCAAAATGTATGATACCTTCTATATCGGTATTCTCTTGAAAAACAGCATAGGTATCATCAAAATTGCAGAGATCTACTTTGTAGTTTTTTACCGCTTTGCCGGTAATATCTTTTATCCCCTGCAGCAATGCCGTGGTTGATCTTGAATTATTATCAATACAAACAGGATCGAAATTATTTTCTATTAAATCAAGTATGGTGTGGGCGCCGATATACCCGCATCCACCTGTTACTAATATTTTCTTCATACTACAAAGAAAGGAAAAACATCAATAGGCCGCTATTAAGAAATAAATTATCACCCTATAAAATGTATAATATAATAAATGCATCCTGCAACAAGAGCACTTACAGGAATGGTTAGTATCCATGCCCAGATGAGGTTGAACGTGACACCCCACCTTACTGCAGAAAGGCGTTTTGTAGCACCCACTCCTACTATGGAACCGGTGAGTGTGTGAGTGGTACTAACGGGAATTCCAAAAACTATGGTTAAAAAAATGGTAATTGCACCCGCGGTTTCTGCGCATACTCCTTCCAGCGGATTTACTTTGGTAATGCGTGTTCCCATTGTTTTGACAATACGCCATCCGCCAGACATGGTGCCAAGAGCAATGGCAGAATAACAGGCAAGAGGTAACCAACCTGGCATTGCCATGTCATGTACCGACATAGTATTTCCATGCACAGTTTTATGGTAAAACCAGATTGCAGTGAGGATTAAACCCATGGTTTTTTGAGAGTCGCCTCCCCCGTGTGCCAGGCTTAATGCGCCCGACGAAACTAATTGCAGTCGCTTAAACCATTTTTCTGCTTTAGCCGGCCTGGAGTTTCGGGCAAGGTTAACCGTTATAAGCGTCATTAAAAATCCAAATATGAGACCAATAATGGGGGAAAGCACCATAAAAATAACAGCAATAAAAATAGGATGTGTGTTTACGCCATGTAGGCCGCCGGCGGCGATGGCTGCACCGGCAAGGCCGCCAATAAGTGTATGTGACGAACTGGATGGAATACCATAATACCAGGTTAAAAGATTCCAGCTTATAGCGGCGATGGTTGCTGATAGCAGCACTTTAAAACTGATAACATTTTCTGAAATAATATTGGCAATAGTACCGGCAACTTTATGTTCTTTAAAAACAAAGAAAGCTATAAAATTAAAAGCCGCCGCCCATAAAACAGCCTGGAATGGCGTGAGTACTTTAGTTGAAACAATGGTGGCTATTGAATTGGCAGCATCGTGAAAGCCATTTATAAAATCGAAAATAAGCGCAAGTATAACAATGATAATAAGAAAGGCGAGCATATAAAACTTTTAAGATGGATACTTATTCCGTAATCTTATTACGCATATTTAATTATAATTGATTCAATCACGTTAGCGGCGTCTTCGCATTTATCTGTTACAATTTCCATTATCTGGTAAATCTCTCTTTTCTTAATTACTTCTTTAGCGTCCGGTTCGGTTTCAAAAAGTTTTTCAATGCTCATGTCAAAAATATCATCGGCCTGGTTTTCAATGCTGTTTATTAAAACCATGGCGTCCGTAATTTTCCTCAGGTTTTTCATATCTCTTAATTCAGCAACCGCTTTTTGTACTTCATTGCAGCTGCTTAAAATAAGTTCGGCCATTTTTTGAAATCCACTATCATCAGGGTTTACTTTATAAAAATTAATTTTTTTTGCTGAGGCATAAATGTAATCGCAAATATCGTCGAGAGAGGTAGCGAGGTAGTGGATATCTTCGCGGTCGAAAGGTGTTATAAAATTTCTTCCCAGTTCTGTAAATATCCGGTGCGTATAATCGTCATTTACATGTTCAAGGTCTTCAATTTCCTTTATGAGGATTGCTCTTTTATCAAAATCTTTTTCATGCACCACGTCTTTAAGCCTGGCTCCCATTATGGAAACAGTTTCTCCAACATTTTCAAAAAGTTGAAAAAATATTTTATCCTTCGGTAAAAAGAATTTTAAAATAGAGTTTAAAGCCATGTAAATAAATTTTCGCAAAAATATACTATCGGATTTTAATCAAAAGATTTCTTCGCTTTTTAAAATAATAAACTGAAAATGGCTTAAATATTGGAAACTAATACTTTATTTTTTTATTATTTTCAATCTGCTTAAAAATGGGCTTTTTATTGTAGATGGCTTAAACTTTTTAGAAATGAACAAACCCAGAGATGTTCGTCGCTGGTTAATGTTAACCCTAAGGTAATAATGGCTTAACAATTTGGTAACATAACAAAGATTCCTTTGCACAAAAATTACAGAATACTATGTTTACTAAAAAAATTTTATTTCTAACTGTATTATCGGCCAGCGTACTATTTAGCAATAATATAAAGGCGCAGTTTGTTTCAAACTCTGACTCCGCCTTCAATGCGGGGCGACCTAATTCCGGCAAATTATGGGGTTATATGTTTGGTGATTATTATGTAAAAGCACAAGCAGACTCACTAAACCGGGGCAGCGGTAGCCAGTACTCAGGTGTACCTAAAAACAGGAATGCCTTCCAGATCAGGAGACTTTATCTCGGTTACAACTATAACATTACCAAAAAATTTGCCGCCGAAGTATTACTTGAAGCGGCGCCAGGCGAAGCACTAACAGATAATAAACTCGCATTTTATGTAAAACTTGCAAACCTTCGCATTAAAGATCTTTGGAAAGGAACTGACCTGATCCTTGGCCAGGTGTCAACTCCCGGTTTCTCCATGTCTTCCGAACCAATATGGGGTTATCGCTCTGTTGAAAAGACCATCATCGATGTTCGTGGAACACCATCTTATGATTTGGGAGCTTCATTACAAGGGAAGTTTGACCCTAAGAAGGGTAATTTTGGTTACGATTTAATGGTAGGCAACGGAACTGGTGCTAAACCGGAGGGAGACAACTACAAATGGCTATACGGCGATATTTGGGGGAAATTCCTTGATAAAAAACTCTATGTAAATTTATACGTGGATTATAACGGTATGTCCCCGGTTGCCGGTATGAAGCATTCAAGAAGCATGATTAAAGGTTTTGTGGCCTATACTGTACCAACATTTACAATTGGAGTAGAAGCATATAACAATCATTTGAAAAACGACAACCAGGCTACAGAAATCTCTACCGGTAATGTAGATGTTTTGTCTGTGGATGCTTCCGGTCTTTCAATATTCGTGAGAGGGACACTGGTTAAGGATAAATTAAATTTCTTCGCTCGCACCGACTTTTTCAACCCCGACAATAAAATTGATAACAATAGGTATAACAAATACGTAGGAAATACGGGCGGATATAGCGACCCTTCAACTAAAGAAAATTTTATAACAGCGGGCCTTGATTTTACACCTATGAAAAATGTTCATCTTATGCCAAATCTTTGGCTAAATCATTACAAGAACCAAGGCTTTGCAACAAAATACGACGTAAGCGATGTTGTTGCTCGCCTTACTTTTTATTATGTATTTGGTAAATAGTCAGCTTTTATAAATAAGAAATTTCTACTAATATTAAATTAACAATCATGAAAATAATAACAACAATTAAAAATGTTTTTTTTGCCGCCTTGTTATTAGGCGTAACCGGAAGTATAACGCCGGGCTGTAATGGTAACTCCGGAAAAGAAAGCGGAAGTGATTCTACATCCACAGCATCATCAGGCACTAACGATGACAAGACACTGTTAGGAGCCGGAAGCACATTTGTATATCCTTTATTCTCCAAACAATTTTCGGAATATAATAAGCTTACTGGTTTAAAAATTAATTACCAGTCAATCGGGTCAGGCGGAGGTATTTTGCAATTGACCAATAAAACAGTTGACTTTGGCGATTCAGATGCTCCGTTAACTGAAGAACAAGCTCAGAAAATGGGCGTACCTGTATTACACATTCCTATGTGTTCAGGAGCAGTTGTTATAAGTTATAATTTACCGGAAGTAAAAGATACTTTGAAAATAAGCCCTGAAGTGCTTGCAGAAATTTATCTTGGTAAAATTACCAAATGGAATGATGCAAAAATTGCAGCAATTAACGCGGGTGTAAAATTACCAGCTACTCCAATTGTAATAGCACATCGTTCTGACGGAAGTGGTACCACAAACATTTTTACTGATTATTTATGTAAAGTAAACGACGAGTGGAAAACAAAAGTTGGTAAAGGCACATCAGTAAACTGGCCACAAGGAATTGGTGGAAAAGGTAATGAAGGTGTTGCAGGCCTTATTAAACAAACACCCGGCGGAATAGGTTACATTGAATTGGCTTATGCAGTTCAAAATAAAATGGCTTATGCCAAAGTTCAGAACAAATCAGGTAATTATATTACTCCAAACATAGCCTCAACGAGCGCCGCAAGTAACGTGCAGTTACCTGCAGATTCAAAAATATTTTTGGGTAATACAGATGCTGCCGACGGTTATCCTATCAGCGGATTTACCTGGGCATTAATTTACCAGGAACAAAATTACAATAACCGTTCACAGGAAAGAGCTCAAAACGTGGTAAAATTATTATGGTGGACTATTCATGATGGCCAGCAGTTTTGCCAGGGCTTAAATTATGCACCTTTATCCCCAGCCGCTGTTACCGTTGCCGAAAATATTTTAAAATCAGCTACTTTTAACGCGAAACCATTAATGTAAAAATTCATTTTATAATATTGTTTTGAAATTATCATTTACAAAATCAGGGAGTTCCCGCAGTAATTCATTGCTGCGGGAAATTTCGTCTATAACCCATATGATGAATGTGTGGAAGAACGTTAAAATAAAACGTGCCTTCCACCAGATACGCATGGAAAAGTTTTTTAAAACTTCTCTTGTGCTTATCGCATTAAGTATTCTCATCCTCGTAATCTCATTTTTACTTACGCTTGTCGTTCAATCGATGCCGTCAATAAAAGCATTAGGCTTTGGCTTTTTGGTGGGTAAAACATGGGATCCTGTGGCAAATGTTTATGGCACTTACCCGTTCCTGTTGGGCACTTTGTTAACTTCATTTTTAGCTTTATTAATATCAATACCTTTTTCATTTGCCATTGCTATTTTTTTAGGCGAATATTTCCCACGTGGATGGTTCTCTGAATTTTTAAAAAATTCAATAGAACTTATCGCAGCGGTTCCTTCTGTTATTTATGGCTTTTGGGGGTTATTTGTATTGGTACCGTTAGTAAGGAGCTTAGAAATAAAACTGGGAGTAACGCCTTATGGAATCGGCATCTTTACTTCTTCTGTTATTTTAGCCATCATGATTATTCCTTATGCCGCTTCGTTGGGCAGGGAAATGATTCGCATGGTTCCTTCCTCATTAAAAGAAGCGGCTTATTCCCTGGGTGCAACAAGGTATGAGGTAATTCGTGCCGTAATTTTACCTTATGCCAAATCGGGTTTAATGGCCGGTGTTCTTTTATCCCTTGGACGAGCACTGGGAGAAACGATGGCCGTAACTATGGTGATAGGTAACACGAGTCTAATACCTAAAAGCATCTTCGATCCCGGCAATACAATGGCAAGCGTAATAGCCAATGAATTTACCGAAGCGGCCAGCAGCCTTTATCTTTCTTCATTAATTGAACTCGGTTTAGTTTTATTTCTCGTAACGGTGGTCATTAATTTAATTGGTAAAAGAATTATTAAAAGATTTACAACAGAATAAAATATGAAGCCTCATATTAAATACAGGTTAGGTAAAAGCAAATTTTTTAAAGCGATAGTAATTCTGCTTTCCACACTTTGTACCGTGCCGCTGTTTCTAATACTTTTTTATATTTTGAGAGAAGGGATAACAAGAATCAACTGGCACTTTCTTGTAAACCTTCCGAAGCCTGTTGGTGAGGCCGGTGGCGGAATCGCCAATGCTTTAGTAGGTAGTTTACTTATAGTATTTTTTGCTGCGTTAATGGCCATTCCGGTGGGCGTAATGGGCGGTATTTATTTAAGCGAAAATAAAAAAAGCCGGTTAGCAAATCTTACCCGCCTTGCTGTAGATGTTTTGCAAGGCACTCCTTCCATAGTAGTTGGTATTGTAATTTATTTCTGGATCGTAAAACCTTTGAGTACATTTTCAGCATTGTCGGGAAGTGTGGCGCTGGCAATTATGATGCTTCCAATAGTTGTTAGATCAACCGAAGAAACATTAAAGCTTTTACCCGCTTCATTAAAAGAGGCCGGGCTTGCATTAGGGTTGCCCTATCAAAGGGTGATTTTAAGAATCGTTTTGCCCTGCGGGTTTAGCGGTGTTATCTCAGGAATTATTTTAGCAGTTGCGAGGATTGCCGGCGAAACAGCACCGTTATTATTTACGGCTTTTGGAAATCCATTTTTTTCCACCAACATTTTTAAGCCCATGCAAAGCCTTCCGTTATTAATTTTTAATTATGCAACCAGCCCTTATGACGAATGGCATGATCTTGCATGGGGTGCTGCACTTATTTTACTTTTGTGGGTATTATTATTGAATATTATTACTAAGATTACAACAAGACGATGGAAAATACAATTTTAAAATCAGTGGATTTTGACGCATACTTCGGGGAAAATCATGTTGTAAAAAAAGTAAATATTGAAATTCCAAAAAACAATGTAGTTGCGGTAATGGGCCCGTCCGGCTGTGGCAAAACAACTTTTCTCCGGTGCATTAACCGGATGCACGAATTGATAGAAGGTGCTTCTACCAAAGGAAAGATGTTATTGAATAATGAAGATGTTTACGAAATGCATCCAATATTTGTTCGGCATAAAATAGGAATGGTTTTTCAACGGCCCAACCCTTTTCCTAATTTAAGCATTTATGATAACGTTATTGCCGGCTATAAGCTAAATGGAATGAAAATGAATAAAGCAGACAAGGATGTAATTGTTGAACAATCTTTACAAAAGGCTGCGCTATGGAATGAGGTAAAAGATTCCCTACATAAGAAAGGAACTTTTCTTTCGGGCGGCCAGCAACAGCGTTTATGCATCGCCAGAGCGATAGCCATGGAGCCGGAAGTTCTGTTACTCGATGAACCTACTTCGGCCCTGGACCCAATTTCTACTTCAAGCATTGAAGTATTATTACAGGAGTTAAAGAAAAATTATACACTTATTGTGGTAACACATAATATGCAACAGGCTGCAAGGGTAAGTGATAAAACTGCTTTTTTTTACCTGGGAGAATTAATTGAATATGACGACACAAAAAATATGTTCACCAATCCCCAGGATAAAAGAACTCAAAATTATATAACCGGAAGGTTTAGCTAATAAAAATTGAAAATAATGACCCAGTTTGAAACAGAAATGCAGGACGTAAAATCCGAATTAATAAATATGTGGGACCTGGTTTTATTGCAGCTTTCCAAAGCCAAAGAATCAATGCTGAATTTTGATAAAGATCTGGCCAGGGAAGTTGTCTTAAAAGAAAAAAGAGTAAATGCGCTTGAAATAAAAATAGACAGGGATTGCGAAAATATTTTTGCGCTTTATTGCCCCGTGGCAATTGATTTACGTTTTTTATTAGCAGTTCTTAAAATAAATAATAACCTCGAGAGAATTGGCGACATAGCAGAAGGCATTGCAAAATACATTGTAGACTCACCTGTTAAATACAATATGGAAATACTGGAAGCCGCAGGGGTGATTAAGATGTTTGAAGATTCTATAAGTATTTTTACCGATACCCGTGTAGCATTTGAATTTGAAAATACACTTCTTGCCCGCACCATTTTTTCTAGAGATGATATTTTGGATGAAATTAATAAAAAGGCAGACGATAATATTTTAAAGTTTATTATAAAAGATCCCGGCGTTATCAAGCAGTCATTATATATTCTTTCGATAATCAGGAAACTGGAAAGAGTGGGTGATCAATCGAAAAATATTGCAGAAGAAATTATATTTTATGTAGAAGCAAAAGTGCTGAAACACCAATAGTCAATTTAATAAAACAAGATATTTATTTAAAAATTTCCGTAAGCAAAACAGGTTTATCTCAATGCTTTACCACCTTTCAATCGTGTTGGGTGGTTTTTTATTAAAAGCATTTCATGACTGGTTGTTTTCAATTCATTCCCGGATGTTTTACCATGCTGTTTTATAATTGTCTTATCATCAACAGTTCTGTAATGAGTATTCATTTGATTATTTTTGAAAAATTAATTTAAACCGAATGACGCTTACCCGATTATATAAAGAGAACCGCCTTTTTTTTATTGGATGTATTGTATTGATAATTATCGCTTCACTCATACTCTTGTTTTATTCCAAGGCAGATGGCTTTTATTTATTTAATCCCTATCATTCTGGCTTTTTCGATTTTATTTTTATTTACCTCACCAATTTGGGAGATGGATTTTTTGTGGTTGCTGTTGGATTGTTACTATATTTTTTTAAAAAGAAATTTTTATCGCTAATGGTGTTAAGCAGCTATGTTGTTTCGGGTATTATAGCTCAGGTTTTAAAATATTTTATACTGGAGGCGAGGCCGGCAGTTTTTTTAAAAGATAGTTCTTATAAATATTTTATTGATGGCGTAACGCTGCACAATTTTCACGCTTTTCCTTCAGGACATACAACCTCCGCATTTGCATTGGCTGCCGTACTTAGCTTTTCCTTGAAAGATAAAAAGTATTCAATGATCTTTCTGGCGGCTGCCACGCTGGTTGGGTATAGCCGCATTTATCTTGCCCAGCATTTTATGGACGATGTGTTGGCCGGAGCAATCATCGGGTTGCTATCTGCTATAATTTGCTGGATCTTTTTGGAGAAATTATTTAATAGATTATTGTATAAAAGAAAAACTAATTAGTTTTTGCTGAGGCCAGCGTGAAGCCAAATGTAGTGCCCACATCTGTTTTACTTCTTACATGAATTGTTTCATCATGTGCTTCTATAATATGTTTGGCAATAGATAGCCCCAGGCCGCTTCCTCCAACCTTACGGTTTCTTGCAAGATCGGTGCGATAAAATCTCTCAAAGATTCTTGGCAGGTGTTCTTCCGAAATTCCATTGCCATCATCACTTATTTCTACCAATATTTTTTTGCCATCTATTTTGTAGGCACTCCCTTCAATTGTTCCATTATTCTTTCCATATTTTATGGCGTTGTCAATAAGATTAATGAGTACCTGTCTTATTTTTTCTTTGTCAGCATAAACCGTAAGCGGTACCTCGCATCCTTTTTTAATAAAACATTTTATTTTCTTTTCATCAGCTTTTATTGAAAGAGATTCAAAAACCTCTTTAATAACATCCTGGATTACAAAATTCTGTTTGTACAATAATTGTTCGCCGCTCTCCAGCTTGGTAATTTCATCAAGGTCATCTACCAGGTTTACCAGCCGGTCAACATTTTTTGAAGCATTGGTCAAAAATTTTATATTCACTTCCGGGTTATCTAATGCTCCGTTCAGCAGCGTATCTACATAACCCTGAATCGCAAAAATCGGGGTCTTCAATTCATGAGAAAGATTGAGTAAAAATTCCTTTCTAAAAATTTCATTTCTTCTTAATATTTCAATTTCTTCTTTGCGCTGTACTGCCCATTGTTCCACATCATCACTTACTTCCTCAATAGATTTTTGGGGTAAAATATTTTTATAATAAAATTCTTCTCTCTTATTTGCTTTTGTTTGATAAATGAGTTTATAAATGAGTTTTATTTTTCTATACACAAAACGTTTTACTGTATCATAAATAATAAAGTAAGCGACTAATGTTATGGTAATAAAAAATAGTAAGGCCGGTAGCCATAATTCATTATAAACAAATAAAGCCAGGCCCGCCGATATGCCTATTGGAATGGAGGTAAGTAATGCAACCTGCTGCGGAGAAAAATTTTTTTTAGCTATCAACTATTTAAAATTAACACAACAATTAATAATTCCATTATTACATTTTAAAAATTCACAACCTCATTTTTTTAAGAGAGATTAAGATACGTTACCAGTCCAATACCCATGCAAATATTAAAGGCGCAACAATTGTTGCATCACTTTCAACAATAAATTTTGGTGTATGAATATCTAACTTACCCCACGTAATTTTTTCATTGGGTACGGCGCCTGAATAAGATCCATAAGAAGTGGTCGAATCAGATACCTGGCAGAAATAACTCCAAAAAGGAACATCATGCCATTCCAGGTCCTGGTACATCATAGGCACAACACAAATAGGAAAATCCCCCGCAATGCCACCACCGATTTGAAAAAATCCAACTCCTTTACCCGAAGAATTTTTTCTATACCAATCGCTCAATTCTACCATGTATTCAATACCACTTTTCATGGTGGAAGCCTTCAATTCTTTCTTGATAACATACGATGCAAAAATATTTCCCATCGTACTATCCTCCCATCCGGGAACCACTATAGGAATATTTTTTTGCGCTGCAGCAAGCATCCAGCTATTCTTTGGATCAATTTCATAATACTGTTCCAGCACACCACTCAATAACATTTTATACATATACTCGTGTGGAAAAAATCTTTCGTCTTTATCATCAGCATCTTTCCATATTTTAAATATATGTTGTTGCAATCTCCTGAACGCTTCTTCTTCCGGGATACACGTGTCCGTTACCCTGTTGTAATGATTTTCCAATAAATCCCATTCTTCCTGCGGACTTAGATCGCGATAGTTAGGAACTCTTTTGTAATGACTGTGTGCCACCAGGTTCATAATGTCCTCTTCAAGATTAGCCCCTGTACAACTTATAATGGATACCTTATCCTGCCGTATCATTTCAGCAAAAGAAATTCCCAGTTCGGCTGTACTCATAGCACCTGCAAGCGTTACCATCATTCTACCGCCCTCGTCCAGGTGAGTTACATAACCTTTGGCAGCATCCATTAATGCTGCCGCATTAAAATGTCGGTAATGGTGTTCTATAAATGTAGAAACGGGTCCTTTGTTCATTACGTAAAATTTATTTTATTCTCCTGAGCTTGTCGAAGGGCAAAAATAAATTTTTTTGGGGAGCAAGCCTTGTTTTAATGTAGTGGCTTATTATGATACTATTAATTTATTAAGTTATCGAATGCAGATGGAATGTATTATGCAATCCCTATTATGATAGGTACCTTTTTATTCTGCCCGCTATAAAACAAACCATTTTGTTAACATTTGGTTATAGTAGCCATTATAATTAAACTGCGACATCAATGGCATATCTAATTAACAAAGCCATTGCAGGATGATACTAAAAATGGCATCTTATTAGTTATGTAAAGTTAAATTGTTTATTATGAAAAAATTTCTTCTTATATCGGTAATTGCGTTGAGTGCGTTCACTTACGATGCAAAATCACAGGTTAGTGTCAACATTAATATTGGCCGTCAGCCGGTGTGGGGACCTGTAGGTTATGATTATGTCGATTATTATTACTTGCCTGACTACGATGTTTATTATGATGTTCCAAGAGGGATGTTTGTTTACTTTGATTTTGGACGTTGGAACTTTGCAGAAACCTTACCGCCAAGGTATGGCCGTTATGATTTGTACCATTCATATAAAGTAGTAATTAATGCCCGGGATCCATGGTTGAGAGAATCTTATTATCGTTCTCACTATGCACGCTATCGCGGACATTATCAGCCAGTAATCAGAGACAGCCGCGACGGCAGATATTACGAGGCCCGGGAACGTTATGAACATGAGAGATATAATGACAGAAGAGAAGACAGGGGAAATTATGGAAGGGATAACGGACGTGGAAACGGCGGCTGGAATAATGGCAGAGGAAATGGTGGAGAACATGGAAGAGGCCGCGGCAATGGTGGTGATCATGGGAATGGACATGGAAGAGGCAATCATGGGGATCATGATTAAAGAATAAAAAGATATTTTTAGAAGGCCGTTTCGAAAATAGAGACGGCTTTTTTATGGGCTAATTGCAGGAATTCCTGAAAAAATATTTGGGTATATTTATTAGATGAAAAAAATATGCCTGCTCATCATCTTATTTTCTGCAAATAAAATTTTTGCACAAATCATCATCAATCGCGATCCGGAGATTTCGCAGATGGTTAATGAAATTTCTAAAGATTCCCTGCAATCTTATATTGCAAATTTAGTTGCCTTCGGCACAAGAAATACATTAAGTACACAAAACAATTCTAAAAGAGGTATCGGCGCGGCAAGAAACTGGGTATTGAAAAAATTTAATGAATTTGCTAAAAGTTCATCAGGAAGATTAACTGCGTTTATAGATACCGTTACTCTTCATCCTAATGGTAAACGTATAGACAGGCCTATCCTTTTAGGAAACGTAATGGCAACATTAAAGGGCACTGATCCAAATGATAGCAGAATTTTTGTTATAAGCGGCCACCTCGATAATATGCGTACTAACGTAATGGACAGTACCAAAGATGCGCCCGGCGCAGATGACGACGGCAGCGGAACATCGGCCGTGCTGGAGTGTGCAAGAATCATGGGTACACATTCATTTCCGGCAACGCTAATTTTCGTAGCGGTAAGTGGTGAGGAACAGGGATTGTTCGGGTCAACCTATATGGCTGAAAAAGCAAAGAAAGAAAACTGGAATATAGAAGCCGTGTTAAATAATGATATTATGGGCAGCAATAACAGCAATGAAACCAATATTGTAGACAATACAAAAGTCCGTGTTTTTAGCGAAGGAATACCTCATTATAAAACAGAAGAACAGCTAAAGCGAATCATGGCTTTGGGGCTGGAGAATGACAGCAAATCGCGACAACTGGCACGTTATGTAAAAGAAACAGCTGAACGTTATGTTGACCATTTAAATGTTGTAATGATCTACAGAACTGATCGTTTTTTAAGAGGTGGTGATCATTTGCCTTATTTACAAAATGGATTTACTGCTGTAAGAATAACCGAGATGAATGAAAATTTTACAAGGCAGCACCAGGATGTTCGTATGGAAAATGGTATTCATTATGGTGACCTCCCGCAACATATTGATTATACCTACCTGGCTAAAAACACAGCAATGAACTTAGCAAACCTTGCTAATCTTGCCAAAGCACCACCTGTTCCCGAAGAAGTAAAGATCGAAATAACAAGATTAACCAATACAACCTCGCTATCCTGGCTTCCTCCAAAAACCGGTAACACAAAAGGATATTTTGTTTTGTTAAGAGAGACTACAAGCCCTGTTTGGCAAAAGAAAATTTTTACCGCGGATGACCACATAATTATTCCTTATTCGAAAGACAATTATTTTTTTGCAGTGCAATCTGTTAACAGTACAGGAAACGAAAGCTTACCCGTAGTGCCGGATGTAGGCAGATGACAATAGAAAATATCGATTAATATAATTCTCTCTTGATTTTATTAAGAATGTTAATTTGCGTTTAGGGTATAACTTGTGTTATATGTTAGATCTTAATGTGAATTATGTTTTGGTATTTAAATTTTTATATTTAAAGAAATAATAAAATGGAATACCGTAAAAGAACCGGAGAAAATTTTATTTTATTATCTCGTAAACGCTGCGATTAAATTAATCCATTCTATTCATCTTTCGGTAGAGTTAAATCCCGCTTCAGCATTGAATTACGGTTGGCTATATTCCACGCGGTTAAAAAAATGAACCGGGCTCTTTTTTCCATCAAATCAAAATTTATTTTGTCGACCGTATCGGTGGGCTTATGATAGTCTTTATGAATACCGTCAAAATAAAAAACAATAGGAACTCCCCTTTTTGCAAAATTATAATGATCACTACGGAAGTAAATTCTTTCAGGGTCGTCTGCTGCATTGAATTTATAATCCAGTTCAAGGTTGGTGTATTTTTTATTCATCGAAGTAGTTATGGGATCTAAATCGGTACTTAATTTATCATTGCCAATTACATAAATGTAATTCATGCTATCGCCATAATTTCTTCCGGGATCTATCCGCCCTATCATATCAGTATTCAAATCAACAGTTGTGCTGTCTAAGGGAAAAACCGGGTGATCAGAATAGTATGCTGAACCCCACAGGCCTTCTTCCTCCCCACTAGCGGTCATGAATACAAGCGTTCTTCTTGGTCCATATCCTTGTTCCTTTGCTCTTGCAAAAGCCTGTGCCATTACAATCACACTTGCAGTTCCGCTTCCATCATCATCAGCTCCATAATAAATTTCATTGCCTTTTATACCAAGATGATCGTAATGTGCAGTTAAAAAAACATATTCATTTTTTAAATCACTTCCCTCAATATAACCTATAACATTAGACGCAGAAGTTAATTCCCTTTTTCTTTTATAAACTAATTTTGATTTTTCTTTTTTTTCTGCAATAAAATCTTTCAGGGGAATACCTGCTTCCGCGTAAGCGATCAATTCGGTTGCCCTTCGTCCAAAAATATTTTTAATAACATACGGGGCAACAGTAATAACAGGCACTTTGTCGGCGGTGCTATTTTTTATTTGAGGCAGAGATAAATTCGATGTTTTTAAAATTGCATTAGCAATGTTATCTATTTTAAGATTGACTACTAATAACGCTTTTGCGCCTTTTTGCTTGGCCACAATTGCTTTTTTACTAAGACTAAACCCCCATACAGAACGCTTCGTACTTCCATTAACTAAAAAAGTTTCGCCGATCTGTGGCTCGCCGGTAAAAATAACAACCACCTTTCCCTTCACATCTTTCCCGTCATAATCGTTATAATTTATATCGGCAATTCCGTAGCCTGCAAAAATTATGTCATTGGCATTAAACTCACTCGTTTCATCTGTGCCCGGTGTTACCATATAATCCGTTCCAAAATCATATCTTCTCTTGCCAATCCTTAGCGTTTTAGGAATTAATGTATCTTTTAATAAAGGATAAGACTGCTGAAAACCAGGCAAGGATGCAGGTGATGTAAGGCCTGCTTTTTTAAACTGGCTTTCGATATAGGCTGCGGCTTTTCTTTGTCCTTCTGTGCCAGTTTCCCTACCTTCCATACCGGCAGAAGCTATAATGCTTAACTGTTCTTTTAACCCTGATTGAGTAATGGTTTCAGCATATTTCCATGCAGAGTCAGTTTGTGAAAAAGAATAATTAGTAAAAAAAATAAAAATGATAAGGAGCAGCGAATAGTTTTTCATTAAGGAAAATTTGCAAAAAATTGCATGGCAAGAAACACAAAGAATACGTTAACATTTATTATCTTAAGCAGACTGGTAAGCAGCGCAAGCTATTTTATCTACCCGTGTTTTATGACGTCCACCCTCGAAATCAGTATGCATAAATCTTTCTATCATTTCTTCAACAAGGCCTTCCCGTACAAACCTTGCAGGAATGCAGATAACATTAGCATTATTATGTTTGCGGGCCAGCTCTGCAATTTCATCTTCCCAACAAACAGCAGCACGAATTCCTTGGTGTTTATTTGCGGTTATGGCAACACCGTTAGCGCTGCCGCAAATTAATATCCCAAAGCTTGCTTCGCCATTTTCAACAGCATGGGCCACGGGGTGTGCAAAATCAGGATAATCAACCGAATCTGCAGAGAACGTTCCGAAATCTTTCCAGGTAACGCTTTTGCCGTCAAGAAAAGAAATTACATCTTCTTTATATTCGAAGCCTGCGTGGTCGCTGCCAACAGCTACAGGCAATGTTAAATTAAAAGTGCAGGACATAGAATAGATTTTTGTTGAAATAAAGGTAAACAAATCCTCTTAAGCGCTTGCGTCAGTTTCGAATTTTTTATGAATATTGACAATATTTGAAGACATCGTAATTAAATAGAAAACCAATATCATGTTGCATCTATCAGTCTATAGCATCAAAAACTAATCCTGCCACAACTGCATAAACCGTATGATGTAAAATATCTATTGCAATATCTTTCGGCGCCCATTCCGAAAGTGGGGGAGCGATATCAAGTTTGGGTTGAATAGTTGCGGCTGTTCCCCAAATGGAAGCTAAATGCAACGAGGTTGCCGCGAAGCCATTTATCCCCGCTATGGATAATAATCCACGCATAACCCCCCAGGAGGTTCCATATACCCAGTGCACTTCATTAGAAAAATCTTCTTTATTGCCCGGGGTTGCTTCAATGTGTAACGTTTTTTTAACGGCATTCGCAGGTGCATTGCTGGCTTTTCTTTTTGTAATTTTCATTTCAATCATTTGCGAAATGGTTATAGCCATAGTGCCCGCCAAACCTGCAATTAAGCCTTTACCGATCGCCGCACCTAATTCTCCCAATACAGTAGATTCGTGTGAAGTACTTTTCATAATACTATTATATTTTATTGTGTTGATATAAAATTATACACAGCAATTGTTACGCCCAAATCGACTGCAATTCTAAAATATTACTTTACCAAGATGAAAGCAGCCCGGTATTTGATATATATTACATCTTTCATAATTCAAGCCTAATCATGAGATTGTTAAGTTTTCTTTTAATTCTTTCTTTTCCTGTTTTATTTAGTTGCAAAAACAATAATAAAAACCACAAAGACCCGGTAATTGTTTATCTCCCGCAAAAAAATTCAACGGATTCTTCTTCAAAAAATAATGCAACTAATTTTAAGTACGATTTAAAAAATCCTGGGCATACCTGGAAGCTGCCAGCCCAGCTGGTGGAAGTTTCGGGAAATACGTGGATTGATGCAGAACATTTAATCCTTATTGAAGACCTGCATCCTGTCTTATACTATATAAAAATTGACGATAAAAAAGCCACGCTTGAAAAAACGATTCCCTTTGCCACAGAAGATAAAGAAAAATTTGACATTGAAGATGTAACTTATGTAAACAATACAGTATACGCATTATGGAGCCACGGCGTTTTATTTAAAATAACCGACTGGCAAACGAAACCAGTAATAGATAAAATTAAAACCGGTCTAAAAAAAGAAAATAATACAGAAGGATTATGCTACGATCCCGTCACAAAAAATTTGTTCATCGCCTGTAAAGATGATCCCGGAGTTCCGGATGCAAAGAAATCGACAAAAGCGGTTTACCAGTTTGATATGGAAAATAGCAAATTAAATGAAAAACCTTTTTTATTAATTAATAAGAAAGATTTTGAGAGCGTAGCCAACGAAAAAATCAGCTTCAATCCGTCTGCCATCGCTGTTCACCCGGTTACTCATGATATTTATTTGCTAACCACGCGGGACAATAAGGGCATGGCCGTCTACTCACACGATGGCGTTCTTAAATCTTATCAAACAATTGATAAAGACTTAATGCCGCAGCCAGAAGGCATTTGCTTTTCGCCTGATGGTAAATTATATATAAGTTCCGAAGGCAAAAAAGGAGAAGCTGGCAACTTATTTGAATTTGATCCTTCTGGTAATTAGATGCTTTCTAATATTTATAATTTTATTTTTTATATCTTCTGAAAATCCTTTGCATTTTTGTATAAAGAAGATTTAGCACCCGGAATTCGCGGAAAATTATTTTGGAGCCTATTCCTGTTTTCAGCGAATCTTCGATGAAAAAATAAAATATTAATTATGATGAGAAAAATAAATTATGAACGCTTTTTCTTTCCTACCTAACTAATGTCAAATTAACACTTAAATATTTTCATAATTTATCAAATCAATAAATCAATCTCCGGTGAAAAAATTATTTATACTTTCTGTTCTAATACTATGTGTTGGTAAACTTGTAGCTCAGTCCCAGGAGCCACCCGTTTTTTGGGAAAACGAATTGATAAATGAACAGAACCGTGAACCTATGCACGCCACTTACTTTGCTTATGAAAATAAAGAGCTGGCAATGCATAACGATATGCAACACTCGAAATATTTTCAATCCCTAAATGGCAACTGGAAATTTAATTGGGTGGATAAACCTGCTGATCGTCCTTTAGGCTTTTGGAAAACAAATTATGATGATAGCCATTGGGTAAATTTTAAAGTTCCTGCAACATGGGAAGTAAATGGATATGGAATTCCTATTTACACGAATATCCGTTACGACTTTGATTACCTTATCAAACCGAATCCACCTCATGTGCCTGAGCAATATAATCCTGTAGGTTCCTATCGTAAAGAAATAACCATCGATAAAAGCTGGAAAGGAAAAGATATATACATTCAGTTTGGCGCGGTGCGTTCATGTTTTTACTTATGGGTAAATGGTCAGTGGGTTGGCTACAGTGAAGACAGTAAGTTACCCGCAGAATTTAATATTACTAAGTATATAAAAGCCGGGCAAGAAAATGTAATTGCTTTCCAGGTGTATCGTTGGAGTGACGGCACTTATATTGAAGACCAGGATATGTGGAGGCTTGCGGGAGTAAATCGTGATGTATACATGTATGCCCGTAACCCTGTTCATATTCGCGATGTGCAAATCATTCCCGATTTAACTAACGATTACAAAAATGGGCAATTAAATATAAGCCTCGATTTTTTAAATAATAATAATCGCGACTTAAAAAATTATAAAGCCTCTTTTGAATTATTGGATTCATCAGGAGAAACGATCAGCAAAATTGCCGTTCCGCTGACAGATTCGGCAACTTTTAAAAATGTCGTTATCAAGCTGGATGATCCCAAAAAATGGTCGGCTGAAATGCCCTATTTATATACGGTACTTACTACCTTAACTAATAAGAGTGGCAAAGTAATAGAAGTGATTCCGCAAAAAACCGGTTTTAGAAAAGTAGAAATAAAAGATGGCGAATTATATGTAAATGGTAAAGCAATTTTAATAAAAGGAGTTAATCGTCATGAAATGGATCCTTTTACAGGCCAGTTTATCAGTAAAGAACGCATGGAGCAGGATGTAAGAATTATGAAGGAAAATAATATTAATGCGGTTCGTACTTCTCATTACCCTAACGATCCTTACTGGTACGAGTTATGTGACAAATATGGTTTATATGTAGTAGATGAAGCCAATCTTGAATCGCACGGAATGGGTTTCGGCGCTAATTCTTTATCAAAAAAACCTGATTGGTTCTTACAACATTTTCAACGCGATTCACGTGCAGTTGAAAGAGATAAAAATCGTGTATGCGTTACCATTTGGTCTATGGGTAATGAGGCTGGCATGGGTGTAAATTTTGAAAAATGTTATGAATGGATCAAGCATCGTGATCCTTCAAGACCCGTAGAATATGAGCCAGCAAGTTCAACAAACTATTCTGATATTTTTTGCCCGATGTATCCATCGCCGGAGGGTATGGTGAATCGTGTAATGTATGACAGCGCCAGCAATCACAAGCCATTTATATTAGTTGAATATGCACATGCCATGGGAAATACGGATGGTAATTTTAATGATTATTGGGATACGATTCGTAAATATTATCCGCACATGCAGGGCGGATATATTTGGGATTTTGTAGACCAGGGATTTCAAAAAATAACTGATAAGGGTGACACCATTTGGTCTTATGGGGGAGACTACGGAGTAAATTTGCCCAGCGACCAGAATTTCAATGATAACGGCCTTGTGGCGCCGGATCGTAGCCTGCATCCTCATATGCTGGAAGTAAAAAAAGAATACCAAAATATATTTACCTATCCTGAAGATGTGATGACGGGAAAAATAAAAATATACAATGAGAATTTCTTTAAAGGCGTGGAAAATGTTTCTCTTGAATGGGAATTAATAGCAGACGGGAATGTTATAAAAAATGGCAAATACGAATCATTAAATGTACCACCACACGATACCGCTTTGGTTGATTTACATTATAGTCTGCCTCGTGTGGGTTATAAAGAAATTTTTCTGAATGTTTTTTATAAAACAAAAGTTGCTGAAGGGCTCATACCGGCAGGCTGGCAAATAGCCAAAGATCAATTGGTGCTTTACAGCCACTTAAATAATACCCTTGCATTACCTGCATCAGATAATTTACGTGTACGGGTTACCGATAGTTTGATAACAGTTGGCAACAGCAAAGCCAAGTTCGTTTTTAGTCACAATGATGGATTACTACATCAATATATTGTTGATGGCGATGATTTTATTAAACAAGGATTCGATTTAAAACCAAATTTCTGGCGGGCTCCCACAGATAATGATTTTGGAGCAGGGTTGCAGGAAAAATTACTAAACTGGAAAAGAGCTACGCATAATTATGTTTTGCTTGGCTTTAATATTGATTCTTCAGATATTAAAAATATACGATTAAACATGCATTATTCACTTCCTGATGTGTATGCATATCTCGATATTAATTATGAGTTGAATGGAGATGGCATCATTAAAGTAAAGGAATCCATGAATGCAGATAGTTCAAAGAAAGTTCCCATGATGTTTAAATTTGGCATGCAAATGATGTTGCCGAAAGTGTATAACCAAATGGAATGGTATGGCCGCGGTCCTTCCGAAAATTATTGGGATCGTAAAGACGATGCTTTTGTAGGCATTTACAAAATGAATGTGCATGATCAGTTTCATCCTTATTTGAGGCCACAGGAAACCGGTAACAAAACTGACGTGCGCTGGGTAAAATTAACCGACGAAAGCGGAAAGGGTTTACTAATTGCCGGTGATACTGTTTTGAATATTTCCGCCAGGCATTACCTTGATGAAGACCTTGATGATGGCCTAGAAAAACATAACCGGCATTTTGGTGAACTTAAGGAAAGAGACATGACTGTATTGAATATTGACCTGGAGCAAACGGGGGTTGGAGGCGTTAACTCATGGGGAACCTGGCCCTTGAAACAATATCGTATGGAGTACAAAGATTATAGTTATTCTTTTATAATAACTCCGGTAAAATAATTTCTATTAAAAAAAAATCAGGCAGATAGCCCTATAAACGCAGCAGCAATAATCTGGCACATGATGCCAAAAAACAATCCTGTATAAATATCTAATAGGTGATGGTCGCTTACAATCAATCTTGATGTAGATACCAGGCCTGAAATTAAAAATACCAACATTGCTGCTAAAAATACATTATAAGGAGAGCCCGAAAAAATTATTATTAATAATAACCCTGATAATGTGCCCATGCCTAATGCATGCATACTTATTTTAAAATAAGTATTGGCAAATAAACCAACGGATGAGGAAAGAAAGATTCCAAAAATAAATGTAGTAAGCACGGAAGGAACTTCGGGCTGGTTCCTGAAAACGAGATACATCCAAAAATAAAAAAGATTGGCTGCCACATAAGGAATGATTCTTTCTCTTTGTGTTTTTAAAAAAATGCTCTTAATAAACCCGACTGCCTTTAGCAGTAGAACTGTTACGCCCGGAAAAATAATTGTATTAACGGCTACCTTTATAACAATAAAAATCTTATCATGCGGCGTAATGCCTATAAAATAACCCTGATGGATAAACGCCAAATACCAGGTTGCAATTACAGGTATAAAAAGCGGGTGAAAAACATACGAAAATAATTGCGCGGGAATTTTCCAAGCGGCAGAAAACTTTGCTTCGCCTAATTTATTGGCGTCGCTCGTTGGTTTAATAAAATGCTTTTCCATTAGAGTTCCTTTCTTAACCTAGCTACCGGAATATTAAGTTGCTCGCGGTATTTGGCAACGGTGCGGCGGGCGATATTATAACCTTTTTCCTGTAACAGCTCTGTTAGCTTTTCATCGCTAAGCGGGTGTTGTTTACTTTCATCATCAATTAAATTATTCAATATCTTTTTTACCTCGCGGGTACTTACCTCTTCGCCGCTATCTGTAACGAGGCTTTCGCTAAAGAAAAATTTCAGGCGGTAAGTACCAAACTCCGTTTGTACAAACTTACTGTTGGCCACGCGGCTTACTGTAGAAATATCTAATGAAGTTCTTTCCGCAATATCTTTCAAAATCATCGGCCTTAAATCAGTTTCATCTCCTGTTAAAAAGAACTCCTTCTGATATTCCATAATAGTTTCCATGGTACTTAATAAAGTATGCTGTCTTTGTTTTATGGCATCTATAAACCATTTAGCTGAGTCTATCTTTTGCTTAATAAAAAGCACCGCCTCTTTCTGGCGCTTATCTTTTTTTGCGCCTCTGTCGTAATCTCTCAGCATATCCCTGTAACCCTCACTAATCCTAAGATCCGGGGCATTTTTTGAATTAAGGGTTACTTCGAGTTTTCCCATATTATTCAAGATAAAAAAATCAGGAATTACATAACTCTGTAACTTATTTGTTTCCCCAACCTGGCCACCGGGTTTTGGGTTAAGCTTAATAATTTGATTGATTACATCTTTGATTCCATCTTCGTCGAGATTTAACCCACGCTGTATTTTCTCATAATGCTTTTTAGTAAACTCGTCGAAATAATTTTCTATGACATCAATAGCTGTTTGCACAGCCTTTCCATTTCTTTCCTTTCTTTTTAATTGCAGTAACAAACATTCACGTAAATCTCTTGCAGCAACGCCAGGCGGGTCAAACTGCTGAATAAGTTGTATAATTCTTTCGATCTCTTTTTCAGTTGCACTAATATTCTGCCTGAAGGCAAGATCATCAGCAATAGCGGTTAACTCCCGGCGCAGGTAGCCATCATCATCGATGCTTCCAATAATTTGTTCGGCAATTTTTTGCTGGCGTTCATCAAGATTCAACATGAGCAGTTGTGTCTTGAGCGTATCGTAAAAAGAAGTTTCCACTCTATGTGGAATTACTTTAGTTTCTTCAGGGTCACCATAATTATCATCCCGCAATTTATAATCGCCCACTTCATCATCACCATCGCTCACGTATTCACTAATATCAATTTTATCGTAATCATCTTCACTTCCGTCATTTTCAAAATCCTCTTCATTGGTTTCGAATTCATCTTTTACGGCATCAAAATTATCATCATGTCCATCCTCTCCTCCTTCCAATGCAGGATTCTCTTCCAATTCTTCCTTTATCCGCTCTTCGAGGTGTGCCGTAGGAACCTGCAGCAATTTCATAAGCTGAATTTGCTGGGGTGATAATTTCTGTAATAACTTTTGTTGTAAGCGTTGGCTTAAAGACATTAACTTTTTTCTTTTTAAAGTGTGTAAATTTACATACACAAAAGTAAGAATATGATTTTTTGGAATAAAATTTGTGGAATCATTTTGTTTTTATTATTTTCCTTCCTTTTTTCAAGTGGACAAAATATCATCTCTAACGATTTGAATGATAACACTTTTTATCTTAAAAATAAATTAAAGGCCGACACATCCATCCATTTTGTTTCTGCCTCTTCTTCATTTGCAGATATTGAAAATGTAATGTCATCGGTTTCAGCAAATTTTTCTACCTGTAATTATGGATTTTTTTGCAGGGAAGAACTTAAACTGGAAAAAACAATTAAACTTCCGTTTCGTTTTAGGCTGGGTTCGCTGGAGCAATGCAATTATTATGAAGGAAAAAAACGATAAACTTTTTACAAAAGGATTTCCAAGTTTTATAAAAGATTTAAAACTTAGTTTCTATATTTTTGCCACCATGCTGAAATACCCTCCAAGTAAAAGATGCCTCCAGTATTTATTGCTGTCCTCTTTTTTTATTTCCCCCCTTGTTGTTTCGAGCCAGGTAGTTACCGATAGTACTGAAATAAGAGTAAAGGCTGACAGCAATTTTGTAAAAAAGGAGGATACCGTTTTACGTATCAAAAATTTCACTCCGTATTTTACTCTGCACGTTGATTCCACGCTGGATTATCATTTTGAAATAAACAGGGATCCTCAGCAGTATTATTGGTATCTTAAAAATTCGCCGGTTGGCCTCAGAATTAACAAAGACAATGGTACATTACATTTTAAGGCCGAAAAATCTTATTTCTTAAGTGGTAAACTCAAGTATGATAATGAATACAAAGTACGCATGGGTATTCAAAATCTTAACGACCCAAACGATAAGGTAGATACCGTTTTTACCCTGGTATTTTACAACACAGAAATTATACCTTCCCGGATTAAACCAACGGTAAGCGGTGACCTTATTATTGAGGAAGGTGATACACTTGATTTCAAACTTCAATGCGATGATGGAAGTTTCCCGATTGAATCGATAACCTATTTTAGTAGTTCACCCATTCATTCAATTACACCCATTGCTCATTGTGGCGATGATTTTACATGGGAAGTACCTTATGATTTTATTAAGGATGATGAAAAGATTGACCAAAAATTGCTGGTGTTAAATTTTATTGGAACTGATAAATTTTTTAATCATGATACGGCAACGGTAAAAATTACGGTAAAGCAAACTATTAATTATCCGTTCCGGTTAATCCAATACAATAAAATTTCTAAAGACATTGAATCATATATTCTTCAATTAAAAAGTACTTTTAGAATATTAGACCAGAAAGTGCGGCATACAAAAAATACAAGAACTACTTTCGACCTTACGTCTGCATCTACCGCGCTGGGTGGAACTATTTTTTCGTCACTACCACATCCAAGTGAACAGACTACTGGTAAAATATTACCGAGTGTAGGAGTTGCACTGGTGCCGGTAAAGGAAGCGGTGGCCCCTTCTAAAACTTACGAGCAAAACTCTGCGTCACTTGTGAGAAGTGATATCAAAAGATTGCAATACCTGCTTTCTGACAATATGTTGATTGGTGAAAAAGATCCCGACATCGTAAAGAAAACGCAAAAGCTACGAGACGAATTAACACAGGTACAGTTGCAATTAATTGATGTGCCTATAGTGGAAGATAATACTAATAGTAAAGAACTTGATAAGTATTTCAATAATCCTAAAGTAAGTAAGAAGTACCGTTTAAAAGGGAAATAAATTATTTATGTAAAAATTTCTCAATCACTGGGAATAGTTTTCCCGGCTCTTCCACCTGTGGATTATGACCTGATTTTTCAAACAACATAAACTGTGCCTGCGGGCAATATTTTTTATATTTTATCATCATTTCGGGGACAGCAACACGATCATAACGGCCACCATAAATTAGTACAGGCATGGTAAGATTTTTTAAATCCTTCCGGTAATCGAAAGTGCCAATATCGCTGCCGACAATAAAGTCGCCATCTTTTCCAACCATCTGGTAATATAATTTTGAATTGAAAGAATTTGGATAAGGCTTGCCACCGCGCCCTAAAAAATTATTGGGATTATAAGCATATAAAAAACCATAGGGAACTTTGCCATACAATTCCTGGTGGCGTGGATCACTTGAAACGGCACCTGCTTCTCGTATCTTCATTAACGAATCCCATACTTCCGGATAATTGGTTTTTATTTCATGATTGCTGTTATCATCATTCTTCTGCCACATAACAAAACTGTGGAATGTATTAGCAAGAATAAGATGCTTTACATGTGAAGGATATTTTAATGCATAACCTTGCGCAACCAGCCCGCCATATGAATGGCCCAATACATTCAGTTTATCAAAATGCAAAGCGAGGCGGAGGCCTTCAATATCTTCAATATCTCTTGCCAGCGAATATTCATTCACATCTTTTGCAGTATCACTTTTGCCTCTGCCAAAAGCATCAAAATAAATTATCTCGTTATCGTTTGCCAGCGAATCAAACACCCTGTATCCTAGATGAGCACTGCCGGGTCCACCGGGTATTATAATTAATGGATCTCCTTTGCCCACTAAAACTACCCAAAGCTTTGCCCCGTTAACCGTCACATATTTTCCATCGGTAAAGCTGTCTGGTAATTTTTGTGCATGCACTGAACATTGAAATAAAACAAGAACGATTATTAATATTTTTTTCATTCTCTTAAAATTTAAAATTAATAATTGAAGATAAATCGAATGATTGATTTGAAAATGTTCCAATAAAAAATCCCCGCTTAGCAGGGATTAAAAAATACTATAACTTTCACAATGGTTTGGAAATATGTAACCGATAATTATTCAGCCATCGCACCGGGTGAATCTTCTTTGTGCACGCTCCAACGCGAACGGCCACACCGATTCTTCCACTCAGCTTTGAATTTTTCTCTCTCCTCCGGCGTCATGGTAGCCAATTTTTCTGCCATCTTATCTCGCCATGCATTATGTTTTTCGCTGCGCCAGCCACCTCTCCGGCCGAAGCCGCCGAATAATATTTTACTTAATAGCAGTATGCCCAATGCCTGCATAAATGTGATTGTTTTTACACCAATTACCGCGGGTAATATTGCATTCCACAATCCCATAACTACTCCGCCAAATAATAATACTGCTGCAATAAAAAATATCACAAACATGAATATTTTTTTAAACCCAAATGTTTTCATTTTTATTTTTTTAATAATGATTTTAAAATTGTTTTCTTTTTTGTTTATATACCTTTCCGGCCTGGGGCCTATCGAAAGCCTAATAATTCAATAATTCATTTTTCAATACCTGTAATCTTTCTCTTAAATGCAATACTGCGTAGCGCTTGCGGCTGATGAGCGTGGCCAAGCTGACTCCCGTCTGTGCCGCAATGTCTTTGAAAGCGATTCCATCAATTTCATTTTGCACAAATACATCTCTTTGTTCTGCCGGTAACTCATCAAGAGCTAACTGCAACTCCTCCCAAAATAAATTGCGTAAATAATCTGTCTCAGGATTGGCATCGGCAGCCAGAAACATTTCCTTCCAGTCAAAACTTTCATCATCGGTTTCTGACGTACCAAATACGTCATCAGCCAATGGCAATTTATGTTTTCGATACTTGTCGGTAATTTTATTCCTGGCCACTGTAAACAGCCAGCTCCCTGCCTGTTCTATTGGTTCCGTGCTTCCCGCAAACTGATAAAAAACATCCTGCAGAATGTCTTCGGCATCTTCGTTCCCCGATACCCGTTGTCTTATAAAACCAAGTAGCCGCCTGCTGTATGCTTTAATTACTTGTGTAATATTATTTGTTCTCTCAGCGGCCATTTGTGTTGCTATGTTAAATGCATCTTCCATGTATACAGGTAGACGAACAATTTATCACTATGTTTTAAAGATGAGAAGAAAGTTATGAAATATGAATGATGAAATACAAAACCAGGTTTATTGATTGCCAATCATTATTATTTTATGTTGAAATAAAACATTTTGCGCCCTTATCCGTCTATCTCAATAATATTCACTTAAAAAATAAAAACATGTACTACAATCAGTCGTGTGCCGCAAAAGGCAATTACGGAGGCAGGCAACAGCACCTGTCTGTCCGCTCTATGCAACGAGCCGCTGTAAACATTTTCAAAACTGAAAACAGCTATGAAATGCTGGTATTTGCGCCCGGGCGCATCCGCGAACATTTTAAACTGGATGTAAAGGGCAGTGAGTTGATTATTTCCTACACGCCACCGGAAGGTTTTCCTAAGCAGGAATGGATCAGGCGGGAGTACAGCCGCGGCGGATTTGAAAGAACTTTTACGCTGGACGAAACCATTGATGCAGGAAATATTTCTGCCAAGTATGTTGATGGTGTTCTGCAGGTAACCCTTCCCGTTATACCAGGGAAAGAGTCAGCGAGCCACGAAATAGAAATCAGCTAAGTTTTACCACAGAGCTTAAGGTGATGATCATTCGACCATCACCTTTTTATTTTATAAAATTTAGCAAAATCATTTCAACAGCATACTCTAACTTTAGAATATGAAAACGCTGGCTGTTGTTTTATGCATAATATGCGTTGCTTTAAGAACACATGCGCAGTATGAAAACGACTATGCGGAGGCAGATAGAATAGCGCTGAACATTCCCGCTTCACAAACCAATTCTACCGCTGATATTGCTGCCTACATCAACAAAAATTTTGATACAGATAATAAGAAAGTCCGGGCCATTTACACCTGGGTTATCTCTCACATAAGATACAGCAACGACAGCATCCACCGGGTTATTTTAAATGAGGACCGTGATCAGTTGGTAACTTTTGCACTTAGAAGAAGAAAAGGCGTTTGCGAAAATTTTGCGGCTATTTTTGACGACATTTGTAAAAAATGCGGGCTCAGATCTTTTGCGGTTGAAGGCTATACAAAACAAAATAGTTCCGTCGACCGAACATCTCATGCCTGGAATATTGTTTATATTGATAAGAAATGGTCAGCATACGATCCCACCTGGGATGCAGGGCAATCATCAACGTTTTATCAGCCTGTAAGAACCAATTATTTTATGATTGCTCCGCCTGTTTTTATACAAACCCATATGCCATTCGATCCTATGTTCCAGTTACTGGATTACCCGCTTACTTATAAGGAATTTAATAACGGAAGTATAAGAGCTAAAAACGTCGCGAAGTATTTTAATTATAACGATTCGATTAATAAATATGAGAAAGATGAGCCACTGGAAAGGTACATAGGTGCCACTGAGAGAATCCAAAATAACGGCGCTGCTAATAATATGATAAGTACCAAGCTAAGCCAACTACGGCTGGAAATAGAGCTTATTTACCAGGTTAAAGACTCGGTATTATATAATGATGCTATTGCAGATTACAATTTTGCAACCAATGAGTTTAATAATTTTATTGCCTACCGGAATAACCAGTTTAAGCCAGAGAAAACCGATGCCCAAATACAATTGCTGTTTGACGAGGTTCGCAAGAGCATAGCGGCTGCAAGAAAGAAATTGAAAGAGGTAAACCAATCAAAAGCCAAATTAACGTTAGATACCGGTGATGTAGAATATGCAATAAACAAGCTTGATAACCATATGAAGGAACAGGAAGTGTTTTTTAAAAATTACAAAGCGCCAGCTAATAATAAACAATAACCATGTTAAATAAAAATCGTGTAATCCTAAACGTTAGGGGTATTAGATCTTATGACCCCTTAATCATCATCCATCTCAATAAATTTGCTCGTCATAAGGTAACGGTGGGTTAGACGAAGTTTGCCGGTTACGTATAAATGGATTGCGCCACGCGGTATAAGCAGATAATACCCCCATTAGAATTAATAATGACAGGCCTTTTGAAAGATTTGATTTTTCAGCAATAAAACCGATAACAGAAGGGCCGGTCAAAAAACCAATCAACCCACCGGTGGTAACCATAGCATAGCCTTCAACAGTGCTTACACCCGGAATGTTAGCAGAAGCTCTAAATAAAACAGGCACTATGCAACAGCTTCCAAAGCCAATCATAACATATCCAACAATGGCAATAATTACCGACGGTGTCGTAACGACAACCAAAAAGCCAGCCGCGGCTAATAACGCTCCTGCAACTACCACATTTTTACTACCCAGTTTTGAAATCAACATGTCTCCATTTAACCTGCCAAGCGTCATAGCCACTGAAAATCCTGCATAGCCTAAACTGATCAATGCTTTGGGGGACAACAAAACTTCTTTAAAATAAATAGCACTCCAATCCGCAACGCAACCTTCAGCCATAAAACTAATCATGCATATAAACGAAATTCCCAAAATTGGTAAGGAGGGTAGTTTAAATGCTGACCGGCTGTGAATAATATCAGTATTGGCTAATAAATAATTTTTATTGGAGAGAATAATCATAACGATAATAAATGCAACCATTACAATTTGCCAGCCCGAAGGGATATGAACCGTAAACAATAAAGCAGCAATTCCTGAACTCAATGCGCCACCCATGCTGTACATTCCATGGCAGGTGGCCATAAAAAGCTTATTGTGTTTTTTTTCCATTAGGTTTACTGTTGCATTGGCAGAAACACCATTCAGGAAACTCATTCCCCCGAAACAGTAAAGGCATGACCAAAACATAACACGATTAACGGAATTAATCTGTAAGATCATAATACCGCAAATAATTATATAGCCGGTTAACATCCATCGGCCTACAGAGACCTTACTGAACACGCGGGAAGATAATATCATTCCTGTAATTGCACCCAATGGCGAAAGCAATAATGAAAAGCCGAGAGTACCGTCAGAAAAACCAAGCCTTGCCTTTATGCCAGGAATAGATGCTACCCAAATGCCGAATAACAGGCTTGATGTGGCAAACAAAAACCCTACTGAAAATGCAGACCTGTTTTTTACAAAAGAAGTAAAATTTTTAACCATATTGAGTGAAGAAGAGAAGATGCGAACCTACGGAAAAGTTGAGTAGCGTTATGTATTTTAATCTGCCGGGAATTGGAGGAACTCTTTTCATTAATGACATAGAGTTCTTTTGCTCTCGTACAAATTATCTACCTTTCTTAATCAATTTATTACCATGACCAACCGCAAAAAATTTATACAGCAAATTACTTTAATGGCCGGCGCTTTTTCTGCCAATAGTTTATTTAACCAGGTACATGCAGAAGAAATTTCAATAGCCAATAAGAAAGTGCAGCATCTTTCTCCAACGGATATAGCTGCAGATGAAGATTACTGGAGTACTATCCAGCAGGCCTTTACCGTAAGTCCGAATATTATCAACCTAAATAATGGTGGCGTTAGTCCATCTCCACGAGTTGTGCAGGAAGCATTGGACCGTTATAATAAGTTAACCAATGAAGGCCCTTCTTATTTTATGTGGCGGATTCTTGACCAGGGGAGAGAGCCTTTGCGTGAAAACCTGGCGAACCTTGCCGGGTGCAATAAAGAAGAAATAGCAATTAACAGGAATGCAACCGAAGCGCTGAATACTGTAATATATGGATTGGATCTAAAGCCGGGTGATGAAGTTATTGGTACCAAACAAGATTATCCAAATATGATTAATGCCTGGAAACAGCGTGCATTAAGGGATGGCATTGTTTATAAACAGACTAGCTTTGATTTCCCGATTGAGAATGATGAAATTATTGTGAAGGCTTACGCAAATGCCATCACATCAAAAACAAAAATTATTCATGTAACACATATCATAAATTGGGTAGGTCAAATTATGCCGGTGCGAAAAATATGCGATATGGCACATCGCCATGGCATAGAAGTAATCTGCGATGGAGCGCATTCTTTTGCGTTATTGGATTTTACTATTCCGGATCTTGATTGTGATTATCTCGGCACATCACTGCATAAATTTTTGAGTGCACCTATTGGCAGCGGCATGATGTTTATTAAAAAGGAAAAGATTGAAAAAATATATCCACTTGTTTGCAGTGATCATCCCAAGAGTGGCGATATACGAAAGTTTGAGACACTTGGCACACGAAGCTTTCCGATTGAACAGGCGATAGGTGAAGCCATTAATTTTCAAACTGCCATTGGTAATAAAAGAAAAGAAGAACGTATCAGGTATTTAAAAAATTACTGGGCAGAAAAAGTTAAGGATATTCCTAAAGTAAAACTTCATACCTCATTACAGTCAAAATATTCGTGTGCAATTTGCGGCGTTAGTATCGATGGAATAACGCCCGGTGAATTAGACAGCACTTTATTTAATAATTATAAAATTCATACGGTTGGTATTGTTTGGGAAAATATTAGTTGCGTTCGAATTACTCCGCATGTTTATACGCGCCTGCAGGATTTAGATAAATTAGTTAACGCAATCAGTGAGATTGCTGCAAAGAAATAATTCATCGATATTTTTTAACTGAAGGATTGATTTACGAATCATTAGCCGAAAAAATCGGAATGCCAAAATGCGGTGAAGTCTTATTGAATCAGCTTAGCTATTTGCTGCAATGGCAATGTATTTGCCCAGGTCATTACTTGTGTGTCTGTTGTATTCTTAGCGGTAAAAGTTATTAAAGAACTACCAATGGGTAATTGAATAGTATAATTCGTTTGACCATTGCTGTTAGTATCCCTGGTTAACTGGCCTTTGTATCCCTGTACTTTTATTATTTTGTTATCTCCGTTCTTACTCATCATTCCGCCAAGCAGGGGTGTATTTAAAAAAGCATTTAGGGTAGCTACCATTGGCGAATTACTAATAATAGAAAGATCTACATCATCCGCATTGCCATAACTGCGGTGTATTGTGGTGCCAATAAAACCTACGGTAGAAGTTACATTATCATCTTTAATGTTGGCATTAAAAGCATCCATTTTCTGAGGTAACTGCTTCAACACTTCTTTACCTATTATCATATCAATTTCCTGCATAGCCTGTTGCAAAGCGAAATGCGCATCCTCAAGCTTTCCCGCTGCATAAGATGACTTTGCATTGGTAATATCTGCAGTAAAGTTTTGGCCAACGCCTTTCGATCCAATAAATATTAATATAACTATAAATATTTTTTTCATATAATATTTTTTAAGAAAATAATTATTGCTCTCCGAGCATTTTTTTGATTCCGTCAATATCAAAAACATTAGCTGCACTCATTACCTCGGCCTCTGTGCCAAAATTGATGCACTCCCAAACTATGAGGGAACTTTGTCCTATTGGAACCATCAATGTATATCCCTTCGAGTCATCATATGTTATCAACGCTTTATAACCTTTAACCTTCGTTTGCTTCACATTCTGCTTGTCTCCATTTTCGCTGGTTTGCTGGTAAGCGCTGTTGAAATACATATTCACAAAACCTGAGTAGACTCCATTGTTGCCGATAGTTACAGTCATTTGCTTATCATCTTTTTTATATACACTTTGAATCGTCATATTATTCCATCCCCACCGTGTACTCATTACTTTGTTCTGCATTGTATCTTTTTGAAGACCACTTACGGATTCAGGCAACGACAATAAAATCTGTTTGCCTATTTGCAATTCAATGCCCATTAACGCCTGCTGTATTGAATATCTTGCATCGCTGTAATTACCGGAGGCCTGTGCCTGCGTTGCATCGGCTATTTGTTGATTTACGTCCGGTGGTGTGGTATTGGTTAAACCTCCGCCTTTAGTATTGGTTGGCTTACCGTTGGAGGCATTACCGTTAGGAACCTGGCTGCTGTTGGAGTTGGAATTATTGTTGATATTTTTATTGACAGCATTGTTAACCTTTTCTTTCAGCTTCTTTAGAAACTGAGCCTGCAACCCGGTATTTATCATGCCGGCAGCCAAAATAACCATCATTATCTTTTTAGGCAATTGCATAGTGTTGTTGTTTTAATTTGCGTAACTAAATTTATAAATTCAAATGAACACTTGCAAAAAAATCTTTTGAGGGCATTTTGCAACTTGCAATGTTGCTATGACGCTTCGTGGGAAATCTATCCGGTTATTTCGTTTATAAATTTTAGTTTTAAGAAATAATCATAACCAGGCGCTTGTGTTAACCTTATGCCTTGTAACAATTAGCAATTATTTCAATTAATTAATTTAATATTTTATTCATGCATTTAAATTGGATTTTAATTTCCGCTGTATATATAATCATTGTAATTGCGGTTTGCCTACGCATCGTTTATGATACAAGAAGCTCCACCAAAACTATTGCTTACCTGCTGCTTAGCATTCTTGTGCCCGTAGCAGGGATTCTTTTTTACCTGGTGTTTGGCGTTAACTACTGGAAGCTGAAATTATATAATAAAAAGTCTGCTGAAGGCAAAAAGATACTCGACAAACTGGAAAAGGAGTGGGAAATACCAACCGCCGAATTTTTAAAAAAATCAGGCTATGTACTAGAAGGTAATTATGAACTGGCGGCTATGTTATTGAAGGAATTGCACACTCCGCTTAGCGGCGGAAATAAAGTTAAGATACTGGTGAACGGAGAAGAAAAATTTCCTGAAGTTTTGACGGCTCTAAAAGAAGCAAAACATCATATTCATCTTGAATATTATATTTATGAAAATGATAGTATTGGAAAGGAGATTGAAAATATTCTTATCGCAAAAGCGAAAGAAGGAATTCAGGTAAAGTTTATTTATGACGATTTTGGAAGCCCTTCCATTAATAAAAAAATGGAGATAAGATTAAAAGAAGCAGGCGTAGAAGTTTATCCGTTTCAAAAGGTGCTGTTTTATCTCCTTGCCAACAGGCTTAATTATCGCAACCACCGTAAAATAATTGTTATTGACGGGCAAACGGCTTTTACAGGTGGCATCAATGTTTCAGACAAATATATTAATAACAAACCAGGAAGGCTTTATTGGCGTGATACTCATATTCGCATAGACGGACCCGGCGTGTTTTACCTGCAATATCTTTTTTTCACAGACTGGAACTTTTGCTGCGGCAAAAAAATTAAACCTTCTTTTGAACATTTTGTGGCAGGTAAAACATTTCCGGAAAATACTTTTTTGCAGGTTGTGGCCAGTGGACCTGATGCAGACCAGCCCGCAATTCTTTTTTCGATATTACAGGCTATCAATCTTGCCACCAAAGAAATATTGATCACTTCTCCTTATTTAATTCCCGGAGACACAATTTTAGATGCTTTAAAGGTCGCTGCTCTAAGCGGCCTTTCGGTTAAACTTTTAGTTCCCGGCATCAGTGATTCAAAATTGGTAAATGCTGCCTCCAGATCTTATTATGGTGAGTTATTGTTTGCCGGGATAGATATCTATTTATATAATAAAGGATTTGTGCATGCAAAAACTATGGTAACAGACGGCAAGTTTTCCGTTATAGGAACTGCTAATATGGATATGCGTAGTTTCGAATTAAATTTTGAAGTGAATGTATTATTATACGATGAAAAAATCTCAAAGAAACTTCGTTCTATATTTTTTGAAGACCTGAAGGATGCAAAAAAAATTGACGCAAAAAAATGGAATAAGCGGCCGGTTTATAAACAATTACCGGAAAAGCTTGCCCGGTTATTTTCACCTGTAATGTAAAACGAGTTAATTATTTAATAGCGGAAATAGATATAACGGTAACGGTTAAACGTTACAAAGGAAAAATATTTACTTAACAACAGCCCTGGTATTCTTTACTTCTGCAGCTGTTATTGCAGATGCTTTATTTTTAGAATTATCCCGGATGCAGGTAGAACATCTGCAACCTCCTATCTTTCTTCGTCTGCGCCCATTAAAAGAAAAGCAGGTGCTTACAACAGTAATAATGTCTTTATTCCTTAATGAGATGTTTGTTAAAACCTGCCGCAACTAATTTTTCATAAGCCTCGTATACCTGCGGCGGTATTTCCTGGAAAATTTGAAATCCTCTTTCAGGATAAATTATAATTCGCTGAAGATCGCCCGTCATTATATTAATAACTTTTTCAATTAAAATATCAGCAGTATGATATTTGTCAAAAGGTATTTGCGGCGAGGTGATCAATAATTTTTTTTCGGGCCAATGCATCTTAAACGTAGCGTATGACCTGCGTTCCATGTAAGGCTTTTGTACCACAATAAAACTTGAAGGATGAATATTTTTTTGCGCAAGAAGTTTTTGTGTAAATAAAATATTTTCACCGGTGTTTGTTGATTTGTTTTCAATTAAAATATGTTGCTCCGGAACGCCCTTTTGTATGGCAATAGCCGCAAACTGATCTGCTTCAGGTTCAGTCCAAGTTTCCTTTGTAAAATTTCCCAAGCCACCCGACATGATAATAAACGGAGCCCATCCTTCGAGATATAATTCTGCAGCCCTTTCTGCAACTCTGAGGTCGTGACTTCCTAACGCAAGTATGCAATCACTCTTTTCCAGCTGGTGATTCATGTGATGATAATCCCAGAGAATTTGTGCCAATGAAAATGTTTCAGAAGTGATCATAGATTAATTTCAACGGGTGAATTATAAAGATATTCGTGTAGCCGTACCGTTATAATGCAGGAAGGCATATTATTTTATTTTTTTAATAAAAGGAGCATTACTTATAAAAAGGTAGAAATTATCTGGATGTTGAATGATATCGTTATGTGCATGGGAAGTATGAATAAAAATAACTTTATTTTCTCTCATAATTTCCGGAGATACATCCTGTTCCTCCAACGAATCTGGAGGAATCTTCAAATCATTTACCTGGCGCATCATCTCTTTTGAATTATCAAAAGTACCGCCGCTATCCGTATAAAGATCTATAAAACGATGGTCCTTGCCCGATGTAATCCATTTCAAGAATTTATCGGTATCAGCATACAATGCATCAAATAAAATAACTTCGTCTACAGGCACGTTACCATTTTGCAAAATGTTAGCCATCACCCTGTAGGCACCACTGTGGCCGGCGAGAACAACATGGCCCGTATTACAGCGCGGAGTAATAACTTTTTCATTCTTTAGCTTTTGAAGCACATCTCCAACGAGGCCCTTAAATACATTTTCCTGTTCTAACTTGCCCCCGTAACTGTCAGGCGCATCCTTTGCAGTTTCTGCCAACACTAATACAGCATTGGTTCTGGATTCATCGAATTGTCTTGATAATCCATATCTTACCAAAGCGCTGTCTATGTTATTGCCCCACCCGTGAAACCAAAAAATCATATCAATTTTTTTCTTTAGATGAAAATTTTTTGGTGCAATAATTATCACCGAACTATCAGAATAATGTTCAGCAGCGCTATATAAAACATTATTGTAAACATGCCCTTTGCTTCTGCCTGTATCAGGAAAAGAAGTATGCGAAGAAGTTATGGTGAAGTAATTAAGATTTGACTGGCCCTCGCCAACAATGTAAAGGTTTAATAAAACAGCCAGAGCTAAAATTCTTTGTAACATATCCTTAAATTATGACGGCTAAATATAAGAAACGAAGTTGTTTAAATTTTTTTTATAATTAGATGATAGTTTAGTAACCTGAAAAGAAAAACCTTTCAATGTTACAGCCTGAAAAAATATCTATACTGTTGATTCGCAAAAAAGAATATGGAAACATTACTGTATTCTTGATAGCTTTTTAAAATCGTTGGTAATCCTTGCATTTACGATGCCGGTTGTATCCCTGTTATTAAAACCATGGAACTCGCAGAAGTAAACATTCTTAACCGCATCAGGATAGTAGCTCACGTCTTTTATATTAATTTGTACTCCCGGCTTTAGTGTTTTATGCAAGTAATCATCCATATTTTCTATCAGCTTATTTTGCAAAGCGGTTCCCGATAGCACCTTAGGCTTACACCCAACAGTAAGAAAGAATAATAGAATAAAAGTGAAAAAATATTTCGTAAAATTTTAAAAATAAAATAAATAATTAGAAGAAATTTTATTGAAGGCGTTGAATTACTACTAAATATTCTTATTTCCGGAATCATCATATTTATTAAGTTATTGTAATTTCATCAGCCATGATAAAACGTATTATACCAACATCCGGCGAAGAACTCCCGGTTATAGGGCTCGGTACCTGGAAATCATTTGATGTTTCCATTGATAAATATCCCGAACTCAAAAATGTGCTTAAAGAATTGCATATTGGGGGAGCCAGACTAATAAATAGTTCGCCTATGTATGGAAAATCGGAACAGGTGATTGGAGATATAACTGCCGGGATAGACGCAGTTGATAATTTTTTTTATGCTACCAAAGTATGGACTACCGGTTTACAGGAAGGCGTCATGCAAATGGAAACTTCCATGGCTAAGATGAAAAGAAAGAAAATGGATCTTATTCAAATCCATAATCTCATTGATTGGAAAACTCATTTACCGCAATTGCGCCGCTGGAAAGAAGAAGGCAAAATTCGGTATATTGGTATCACACATTATACTGATGCCTATCATGAAGAACTGGAGCGCATTATGAGAGCAGAAAAGCCTGACTTCGTACAGTTTAATTATTCTATTATGGCCCGCAATGCAGAAAGGCGTTTACTGGATGCCGCTGCCAGCCTGGGTATAGACACACTGATCAACCGACCCTTCGGCGAAGGGAGCCTGTTCGCCAAAGTAAGAAATAAGCCTTTACCTAAATGGGCATCTGAATATAATATGAAAAACTGGAGCACTTATTTTTTAAAATACATTATTGCAAATCCGGCTGTTACATGCGTAATACCGGCTACTGCCAATCCGCAATATGCACATGATAATGTAATGGCTGCTACCGGGAACCTTCCGGATATGTCGGTTAAAAAGAAAATGGTAGATTATTTACATGATTTGTGACAGGGCGGTTAATGAATTACGCCATATCAGTCCTCTGTATGATTAAACTCATAAAATTCTTTATCCTGATTGCCGATTTTCATATCGATAAAAAAATGACTGCATGATGGATTTGGCTGAACATGCGAAGAAGATGCGCTTAATTGTATATAAGCATATGCTTAATACTAGAGGTTGGAAATACAAGGCTTTTTTACGATACCTGCGATTTTTCAAATACATATCTTTTGCAAAGCGAAGAGGAGAATTCCTGGAGTCTTATTATACACTAATGCGCTACCTTGATGATATTGTTGATGGAGATGCTCCATTACCGAAAGATTATGCAAATGGCGTTGATTATATTATTGATAAAATCAAATTCTCTAAGAAGCCCGTTGATCCTATTGACGAAGTCGATTACCTGATGCTTCATTGTTTTAATGTGGCAAATAGTTTTGGAGAAGATTTTACTTCAGAAACGGAAGATATTCTTAATTCACTTCTTTTCGATGCACACCGAAAGGACAAATGGATTGTTTTCCCGGAAAAAGAACTCCAATCACATTTTCATCTCATGGATATAAGAGGTACTATTAAGGCCACTTTAAAAATTTTTAAAGAAGACCCGGATAAATATCATTTCCTGGAACCCCTGGGTACAGCCAGCCGTTATCAGTATGACCTGGAAGATTTTGAAGATGATATAAAAGCAGGCTATGTAAATATTTCAGCGGAGGATTGCAGCTTGTTTGGTATTAGTCCGGATGAATTATATGATAAAGATTCTGAAGCTGTAAAAGAATGGTTGCGTTATCACGCACAAAAAGGATTGGATTTACTGGAAGAGCACCACTGCTTGCTACCTCAGGCAAAATTTTCCTGGCTGGCAAGAGCAACTTTCCCCCTGGTTTATGAATTACCGGCAAAGAAATGTTTTCAAAAAATACTGGCGGAAATAAAAATATCAGGGATAAAAAATAATGCATGTATTCAGCCTGTGATGGAATAAAATACTGAAATATTTTTTGCTGAGAAATGGGTCAGGGAAGGCTTATAAATTTTTTATGCACAAAAATCCGATAGCATAAAAGTAAACTCCTCTGCTAGGTTAAATTCTTATTAAGATGAAAAAAGAAGAACTATCCGGCAAAATTCTTTATGCAATATTATTTCTTGCCTTTATTCCATTGCTGCAATTGTGGTGGGCCCAATCTCTTGAAAATATTGTTCGTTTTCCAGCCATTGAATCCCAGGCTGGCGGAATGATCATTGGTATTTCAGGATTACTCCTGATGGGATGGGCTATGTTTTCACTCAAAAAATTTGGTAAGGGCTTGCCCATGAATGCTTACCCCCCTGTCCATTTTGTAAAAAAGGGACCCTATCATTTTTTACGCCACCCCATTTACTGGGGTTATTGTATGCTAATGACAGGCGTGTTTATTTCTATAGGTTCAGCCGGTGGGCTTTGGATTGTAACCCCCATATCTTTATTGGCCATTATTGCTTTGGTGCTGGGTTATGAAAAGATTGATTTGAAAGACCGGTTCAGAGATGCCGATATGTCTGTACTACTGGATATTCCTTCATCTGCTGATTCATTCCCGTCTTTAGTAAAAAGAATAGTTTCAGTTTTTTGGGTTATAGCACTTTTAATAACTTCAAACTATGTCGTTTGGTTTTTAACTCATGGTTCCACTTCGATATTGCCTGATTCAAGAGGCTTAAAATATTTTAACAGGCTCAATGGTATTCAATTCCTGGCAGTTCCATTCATTTTGTTGGTGCCTCTTATCGTAAAAAGCAATATCCTTCTTCATCGTTGGGTGATTTCGGTTTTATCCGGAATTGCATTGTGTGTTTATATTTCATTACTGTGGCCATCAGTTGGGGCCCAATATTTTTATGCAGGAAACCAGCAAGCGGGTAGTAATGAATCATCGATTCTTTTAAGTGTTCCCGTTTTTCTTACACTTCTTTCCGCCGCTACCTATAGCCGGCAATTCAAGAAATGGACGTTACCCGTTATGGGTTTCTCAATTATTATTATTTTTCTGCAATTAACCAATACCCGCTCTTTTACAGTTAATTTAATTGTGTCTGTTTTTATTTCCCTTGTAACAGCTAATTCTTCCGCTATTTGGTTGTTTATCCGTAAGACTGCAGAAACAATTGCCAACTCATGGAAAGAATGGATATTCGGTCATGTCAGAATAATCAATCACGGCATTTATGTGGGCCTGGGAAGTTTTGCCGGTATTCTTTTTTGCGGCTTATTAGTAGGCCAGGCATATGCATGGGGTATTTTGATATTTGCTTTTGTAGTAACTGTTTTTGCAGCATTATGGGCGCAGCTCATTGAAGGGTCTGATAAATTGAAAAGACCATTTGGTTATTACGGAGCTTTAGTTGGAATCTTCTTTGCCAGTGCAATACTTTGGTGGATGGGTTACAATGGGTGGGTGGTTATCGGAGTTATTTCCGTTGTTATGCCATGGGTTCAGGCGACCGGTCGTTTGCGTTGCCTGGTAAATGGTTGTTGCCATGGTAAACCAACCAGCAATACTAATCTCGGCATCCGTTATTTTCATTCCCGTTCACGGGTTTGCAATATTTCCGGGTTAAAAGGAGAATATCTTCATCCTACACAGGTATATTCAATTCTTTGGCTGTTTGTTGTGGGCTTTTTATTACTGGCTTTATGGCTGAATAAATTTTCTTATTCATTTATTTTTGGGATGTATCTTATTCTCACCAGTACAGGCCGGTTTGTAGAAGAGGCGTACAGGGGTGAAGTGCAAACTCCTGTTTGGAAAGGATTGCGTTTATATCAATGGGCCGCTATTTTTTCGGTTATAACAGGAATCGTTTTCACTACAATCAATGTTCAACTGGCAGAACTTCACCCGGGATATGGGTGGGAGATATGGGTGGCAGCACTCCTTGGCGGATTTTTTATCCTCTTTGCAATGGGAGTAGATTTCCCCCGCTCCAACGCCCGGTTTTCAAGACTGGTATAAGTTGAAAAAGAGTTTCAATTTACTCTATTGAAACCCTTTATAATTCCGGTCGAGTGGATTTATTTTAAACTGTGTTCAATAACCCCTTTCAATTTGAAGCCTCGTTCATATGTGCAGCTAAAGACTGCCATTGCTCCATTTCCTGGTACTTCTCTCTTGAAAATCGATCAAATTCGCCTGGTTTTTTAAACTCTTTTAACCTCGATACATTCGCTTTTACAGGATACGTTTTTTGCATATGGTAATATCCACTTGAAGCAAGAAAATAAGAAATAGTATTATTTTCCAACTTTTCCGGAACCTGGAACCCAAGGCCAATGCTTTCATCATTATTCAACACAGCATAATTCTTATCTATTTTGGCCACCTGTTCTTTCTGGTCTCCCCTTTGAATATTATAGGCTGAAGAAGGATCCATGGTAAAGGTCTTGAGTGACTCTGCCGGAGAGTAATCTATTGCTGCATAATCCAGGTCCCAGAACCGGTAAACTGTTTCAAGTTTGATACGAAAATGGGTGCTCTTATTCTCAGGTAATTTAATTTCCATAACCATATCCCGGTAGCCTTCGGTTCCACTTAAAGGAAAGTATCCCGCATAATCCCATTTTCCCTCATTCTCTACATAAACTTTTATCGGAAGCCCATGCTTTAATAAAAATGCTTTCATCTTCTCAGCGCTTGTGTTTTCCCAATAATCGCGGTGGCGTGAATATTTTTCTCCAAATAATAAAGTATACTCATCATTTATCGCAGCAGCCCAATTACTATTTTTTGCACGGATCAGTAATCTTGCTTTCCCATTTTCTAATGGTTTTTTGAAAGTCAGGTATGCTTTTGAAAATTCTTCTTTAGGGTTGTATGTATTGAACGCAAACGTATTCCCATCCGCCCTGCTTAAAGTCTCCTTTAAATCCCGGCCGTCAGGCACCGTCACTGCCTCTGGAAGCTCTGGATGGCTTATTGCATAAAATTTACCATTTCCATCAACGGTTATCTGTGAACCTGGCCTGTGGTATACACCAATGAGTTGGGCTGAATTGAGGAATTGAATTTCGTTGTCATGGCCGGATATACGCAAACGGATGTCAGAATTTTCAGGTTGTAAATCTCCAAGCGGAAGATAGTCAATCCGCTCAAGGTTGGCATACACAGCACCGCTGAAAATACCATTCTGAAAATCAAAATTCCCTTTTTGTTCTACATATACCTGTGGGCAGCCGCATTCACCATTCGTTGTGGAACTAGGTGGAGGAGATGATACACCACCACCTCCTGATCCTGCCGCAAGAACCACAACAACCAGTGCAACGCCAGCTGCTATCCCAACAATACTCAACACGATGCTCGAGTTGGTCTTTTTTTTGTTAAATTCATAAACATCCATCCTATATATATCCGAAAAAGGGATTTTTACCGCTGGATATTCTGTACTAGCCGACTTCTTATAATTAACATAGAGATGCACTTCTGACAACAGGGAAGCTTCATTTTTATTTTTGAGAGGAAGGGCTTCATTACTCTCTGGATACAATCGGGTGGTATGTTCTTTCAGCAATGGTCCGCTTTTTCCTTCAATTGCATTGTTGTTAATGGAGACATTTGAAAGTGCCAAAAGGGAGTCTTGATAGTGTATAATAAAATATTTATTGGCGTTCTTCAGTTTTTCAATTGTGGTTGAATCAGCAGAAGTGGTTGTTCCGGTAGAATAAAATTTTTTAAAACATCCTGCAAGAATAAGCATCCCTAAAACCAGTAAAATGTACAATTTTCCTCTCCACCTTACAACAAGTAGCAATGGAAAGAAAAATAAGGTAGTGTAGCGTGACAAGCGGGGAATAATCGGTTTCATATATCAATATTTTTAAAAGTGATTAATCTTATTTTAGTCAAGAGTTCAGTTGTAAGCACATAGGCCAAATGGCAGATCATTTTTGTAAAAAGAAGATTCAGAAAAGATTTCTCCGATCCCGGGCCTATCGGTGGAGCTGAAGTGTTTTAGCTGAATCTTTGGATTTGGAAGTAAATTCGATCATGGAACAACCGGTTTCTCTTAAGGAACGAATGTTTTTTTCCAGGATGGTGGAGGATGCCGGGAATAACTTTTTTTTATTGAATGGGCAAGCATGTACAAACCCATCGGCATCAATATAAACAAAATGAAGTCCGCTTGCGGGGCACCCGTTATGCCTTTTTATCATGGCCGGATAACTGGCAATCGGGTATCCGGAATAAGAAGCATCGAAATTTAAGCGGTAAAAAAAATGTTCCAGGAGTTCTTTGTTCTTTTTATTGAGAGCTACATTCTTTTGCCGGTAATGCCCCACCGCTTCTGGTTCCAGGAATTGAATGAATGATGCTCCTGCTTCCCGGCAAACACTGGCGTAAGACTCCAGGTTATTCATCGATATGAATTCATTAGTTGCGCAGCAGGAAAATGCAAGTAACAACCCGCTGTCAACAACATGTTGTGCGGACTGCAAGGCTCTTTGGTAAGAACCCCGAATACCCCTGAATTGATCATGTCTTTCCTGCTCATGATGATCAAGACTGATAATGACGCCTGTCATTCCATGTTCTTTTAATCGTGCAGCCTTTTCAGCAGATAAATTATACCCGTTGGTAAATACCCAAAAGTCAATTCCTTCAGGAACAGAATCGAGTATAAAAAGAATATCGTCCAGTCTGTTCAGTGGTTCTCCACCACTGAGATGTACCTGCGAAATGCCCATATGATGAAAACGCCTTATGATTGTAACAAGGTCATAAGCAGATAAGCTATCCTTCCTGTTCAGATTTTCCCATTCAACGCAATGTTCACATTGAAACCCACATTTATTCGTAATTGCAAAAACAACTGAAAACAATGAAATGTCCGGGCTTTGGGAAACTAAATTAAATGAATGATGTATGCCGCGGTTGAAAGCCTTCGAAGGCCAACCCGGGGTATGTAAATTCATATAATATTTATTAGCCCTTTTGGCAATTTTTGGATGTGTAGTTTTAAACTGGTCCCTTGTATTAATAACTTTCGCTGCGAGATGAAAGGCCCTCCATGGATTTTTGTATCGCAATAGTGCAAGCCATACAACGTTCATCCCTATTAGCAGGCTTGCAAGTCGGTATTCCAACCCGGCTACAATTTTATTGTTCTTAGTTTTGTTAGAAGAAAATTTGTTAGAAGCATTCTTATTTACGCCCGGCTTTTTCATCTTGAAAGTTTTGCAACGAAAATTCATCACACATCATTCAACCTAAGCTGGTGGTCAATATTACCATCCCACCTATCCGCTTTAACCGCCCGCAATTTTGTGCAATTTTGTGATATTTTTTTTATGTTTCAATGACCAAATCACTATAAAAAGATGATACAAGTCATATTAATGGTTACATTCTCTGTTGAAACCGGGAACTGCTGGAAGAGAAATGTGAAGTAGAAGAATTGAAAATGTCCAACCGGAATCATCAGATGCACTCACATTTGTCAGTAATGATAAAAAGTTTTTTTAGCGTCTTTGAGAAATTAACTTCTTTATATACCAATTTCATTCCTTTGAATTACTGCAAATTTAAATTTCAAAAAAAATTAATATGCAGAAGAACTGGTACGCAGTATATACGAAACCTCACTGCGAAAAGAAAGTCTCACTTTTACTGGTAAAAAGAGGAATTGAAAATTTTTACCCTGTTAATTAACATAAGTCTCATACTTTTTATACGAAGATTCTACATGAACCTTTATTTAAATCTTATGTCTTTGTAAGAACTACCAGGCATGATATTATCAATCTGAGTAAAAAAACAGACTGTATTTTAAGCCTTCTTTATTTTATGAATGAGCCTGCAATAATCGATGGGGATGAAATAAATGAATTAAAGGATTCTCAAAAAATCACAGGGAACTTAAGCTCGAAAAACTATATATGAACTTAAAAGGTGTTCAAAATAGTAGTGATGCTGTCACATATAGGATGGATGGGAAAAATTTGATTATAAAAAACAGGGTAATCAAAGTTAACTTGCCATCCATTGGTTATACTATGGTTGCAAAAACTGAAGACAAAATATTATGGGTAGAGAAATATTCTTTAGCAATAAGGAGTTTCTGGTACAATCATAAATTGAATTATTCGGAACTTTGTATCCCCATCGGGCTTCCAACAATAATATGCAAATATCACTGAATCGTTTTACCAAAAGGCATTAAAGAAATTTCTACCAGCGTAAAATGCTGGCGTGCAAATGGGATACTGCTAATGGTAATAAATAAAATAATACCGAAGAAAATATGAACCAGCGCAGGGCAACCCGCAGCACGACGGCCAGATGGTACTGCAGAATAAATTAAGGCAGTTACTAATTTGAGCCGCGTATTTCCGGATCTAAATCATTTCTCTTTTCTACTTATCTTACATACCCTTTCTCCTCTAAAGCTCTGCTCATGAAAAAAAATATCTTCTTTTGTTCGTTGCTGATACTGCTATCTTTTTTCTTTTGTTCATTTTTACAGGCCCAGGACAGGCTTACAGGAAAATCTTTTGCCACCCGTTCGGTTGTTATGGCGCAACACGGCATGGCCTGTACCAGTCAGCCACTTGCAACGGCAGCTGCCATTGATGTTTTAAAAAAAGGCGGAAACGCAATTGATGCTGCTGTTGCTGCGAATGCTGTGCTGGGCGTTACGGATCCTGAAATGAACGGAATTGGCGGTGATCTTTTTGCAATTGTATATGATGCCAAAACAAAAAAATTATATGGGTTAAATGCTTCGGGCCGATCACCCTATAATCTTACGCTTGACATATTAAAGCAAAACGGAAAACAATTTATTCCCTTCAGCGGACCATTGCCTGTATCTGTTCCCGGCTGCGTGGATGGCTGGTTTCAGTTGCATGGGAAGTTTGGAAAATTACCAATGACAGATATTCTTTCTTACGCAATCAATTATGCCCGCAACGGTTTTCCTGTTGCAGATGAAGCAGCTTTCGAGTACGCCCACCTGAAAGATTTGTATGGAAAAAATCCGAATGTGCAACGGGTATTTATGCCAAATGGTGCTGCACCAAAACGCGGAGAAGTTTTTAAAAATCCACAACTGGCCAATTCACTTGAAAAAATTGCCATTGGCGGAAGAGATGTTTTTTACAAAGGCAATATTGCTAAAACAATTGATGGGTTTATGAAGAAGAATGGTGGATATCTTTCCTATAAAGATCTTGCTGATCATAAATCAGAATGGTTAGATCCTGTATCAACAACCTATCGCGGCTACCGTGTTTGGGAACTACCTCCAAATGGGCAGGGCATTACAGTATTGCAGATGCTGAACATCCTGGAAAATTTCGATTTCAGTAAAGTACCTTTTGGAAGCGCTGAACATATTCATCTTTTTACAGAAGCAAAAAGACTGGCATATGAGGACCGTGCAAAGTATTATGCCGATCCGGCTTTTGCAAAAATTCCTGTTGATGAACTTATTTCAAAAAGTTATGGCATCGAAAGAGCCAAACTGATAAATATGCAAAAGGCATCACCCTATTTTACCGCCGGGGATGATAAAGCTTTGAAAGGCGGTGAAACAGTTTATTTAACTGTTGCAGATGATGAAGGAAATATGGTATCACTCATTCAAAGCAACTTTGCTGCATTTGGTTCGGGTATGGTACCCGACAGTCTTGGTTTCTTTTTACAAAATCGCGGGTATTTGTTTTCATTGCAGGAAGGGCAGAATAATACTTATGCGCCACATAAACGTCCTTTCCATACCATCATTCCCGCATTCGTTACAAAAGATAATCAGCCCTATATGAGCTTTGGTGTTATGGGTGGCGGCTTTCAGCCGGAAGGGCAGGTGCAGGTGCTAATGAACATTATCGATTTTGGGATGACCATACAAGAGGCAGGGGATGCCCCAAGAATAGAACATGAAGGTTCTTCAGAGCCGACAGGAAAAGCCAGTGAAGGTGTCGGTACTATTTATCTTGAGTCAGGCTTTTCTCCCGAATCAATCCGGTCTTTATTGCAAATGGGATATAAAGTTGCAGCAGGAACCCCCGGAGAATTTGGTGGATACCAATGCATAAAATTCGATGCAAAACAACATGTATATCATGGTGCATCAGATCCCCGCAAAGATGGGATGGCTGCAGGATATTAATTAAACCGGTCGAGTCCTGTTATTTTTTTATATGGTGTTCTGAAAAAATTATTTACCACGTCGTTAAATTGGTTTTTATAGTCAATAGTTATTGAATTTCCGGCACCGGGTACAATCCATAAATATGAGTTAGGAATAGCTTCCGATATGAGTAATGTATGCTTTGTGAGAACGATATCATTATCCCCACCGATAACCAATACAGGACACTGAATTTTTTTTAACTGCTCAGTAGTTATATGAGGGGCATATGATAATAAATGTGCCACCTTATGCCTGTTTTTATTTTCTGGTGTCTGCTTAAGCTTACTGAATGATTCGTTATACTGTAATGCCCAATCATGTGCAGTCGCGTCTATGGCGCTGGTATCCGAAGATAAGCGTGCACCACACACTGCAAGCTTTTTCACTTTACCCGGATGCCGCATCGCCAGCAATAGACCATTTATTGCACCGTCATTCCATCCAATAATATAACATGACTGGAGGTGTAGAGTATCCAAAAGGGAATTAAAGTCGTCGGCCATCATTTCATAACTTAACGAATCACCCATATCTATAGATTTTCCCTGCGCCCTGCTATCTGCAACAATCACTTTATAATTTTTAGCAAAGAAGGGCACCTGGTACATGAAGTTACTTATAGAGCCTCCATTACCATGAATTAAAAGCAACGGTTCCCCTACCCCATAAACTTCATAGTACATATTGAAGCCTCTTATTTTGATATATCGTCCTGCTTTTTCATTATCCCCTATTTTTGAAGTATCTATTGAAGCGTATTGCGCAGAAACAAAGACAACATCCAGGGTGGCGATTAATAGAAGAAGTAATGCTTTCGTGGTTTTCATGCTGCAAATAAACATAAGAATTCGCTAATGCTGTGTATAAATATTAAATTTATGAATGACCAATTATTGATATCATTTTGTCTATAATCCGCCCACAATTGTTACGGCGCTTCCCCTGCCCCGTGTAAACTATTTATTCAAGATAACTAACGCAACAGCATACCCGTAAAAAGATCGTCGTATTGCCAGCATACAAATAAAAACATTACGACAGCGACAGGTTATCTGCCGCTGCCTTAATTTTGCGGGATGGAATTAGGTATCAGCACTTTTGTAGAATTAACCCCCGATCCTTTAACAGGCAAAACTATCAGTCCTTATCAACGTATTAAAAACCTGATGGAGGAGGTGGAACTTGCGGACCAGTTGGGGCTGGATGTATTCGCTATCGGAGAGCATCACCGCCCGGATTTTCTCGTTTCATCACCTGCAACTTTACTAGCGGCAGCGGCAGTTAAAACAAAGAATATTCGATTGTCCAGCGCCGTTAGTGTGTTAAGCTCAGATGACCCGGTAAGGGTCTTTCAGCAATTTGCAATGGTTGACCTGCTTTCGGGCGGAAGAGCCGAAATCATGGCTGGCCGCGGATCTTTTATCGAATCATTCCCACTTTTTGGATACGATCTAGAAGATTATGACACTCTTTTTGATGAAAAGCTGAAACTATTGCTTGCCATTAATGAAAATGAAAAAGTAACCTGGAAGGGAAAACACCGTGCGCCGCTTCATGAACTCGGCGTCTATCCAAGGCCGTATCAACAGCATTTACCCGTTTGGGTTGCCATAGGTGGTACGCCTTCCTCTGTATTGCGTGCAGCCTCGCTGGGATTGCCGCTTACTATTGCCATTATTGGCGGAATGCCGCGGCAATTTGTTGAGCTCACCAAGTATTATCAAAATGAATATATAAAAGCCGGGCACGACATAACCAGGCTTCAACTCTGCATCAACTCGCATGCATATATTGCAGATGACAGCCAGCAGGCGGCCAATGAATTTTTCCCGGTGTATGCCGCTGTAATGAGTAAAATAGGCCGCGAACGTGGCTGGCCGCCGACCACCCGCGAGCAGTTTGAATTTATGAGAAATCCTGAAGGGGCTTTACTCGTTGGAAGCCCGCAGCAGGTGATTGATAAAATATTATATGAACATGAATTGTTTGGCAACACACGCTTTATGGTTCAGTTCAGCGTGGGCACACTGCCCCATAATCAAATGATGCATGCTATAGAGTTATTTGGAAATGTAGTGGCGCCGGCTGTACGTAAACATTTGGGCAAATGAAGGCAGCGATTATAAAATAAATACTCTAATCGAATGTAACGGAAAAGATTAAACGCGTTTACATTTTATTTTGCCCTTACTACATTACTGTTAATAATGTCTTCGATAAAATGCACTTAATGTTTGGGGGCTGAAAGCATTTTCGCGTTAAACTCTTTGGAATTCCCTTTCGGTACGGAAAGCGAGGTCCAATTATTACAAATCATTTTTCCAATAAAAACTATTTGACCAACGTGGTAAGGATAATGTGCCAGTTGCCTGTTTATTGCTTCCAGTACGGTGTGGCCTTGGTTGCGGATATAAATTTCTTTTTGTAAATCGGCTGCCGATATAGAATTTAGGGCGTCAAATAAACAACTCCAGCCTTCATTCCATTTTTCAAGAAGTTCGCTGCGGGTTGTAATATCATTTTCAAATTCAGCATCGCGGTTTCTTGATTCTTTTCCCCGTCTGTAGTTAAAAAATTAGTCCAGCGGCTAAGCATGTTTCCCCATAGGTGTTTTACAATTGTAGCAATGCTATTACTTTCTTCATTAAATTTCCAGAAAAGTTTTTCATCGGGAACCTGCGCAAAAGTTTTCTCTCCGAGCATTTTATAATCCTCAAATCGCTTTTTAACGTCGGCTAAATACTCATTAGTCATTGCCTGATTTTATTTAACTACAAAGATAAATGAGTACAGGAAAATGGGTTGGGTATAAACTTACGTGTTTGCCTGCAATATTTGCATTCCGGAAATGTATTTAACTGCGGTGGTATCATAATCAATTATCGCCTTCTTGGGGAACAATCAACTCTTCAACCCTTTCTTCATTATACTCCACAATAAAATTATTGACACCTTCGCCCATAATTATAGAAAAATATTTTTGCTGAATAAGTTCCAGCATATTGAGGAAAAGAAAAATTGCGTGTATGCGATTTTCTGAGATATCAAATATTTTTTCAAAAGAAATAGTTCGCTCTTTCTTAACCAGCTCAAGCATATATTTTCTGCTGCCTTCCATGGTATAATCGTATTGCACAACTGTATGCACCGGCTGATGCCGCTTATCGTGCAGGCGACTGGCAACTCTCTCAAAAGCTTTCATTAGCTTAAACAAAGAAACGGCTTGTATTTCTGTTCCCTCGCCAGCTTCTTCGCCAATTTTAGAAAGCTCTTCCTGGATGTTTCCTCGTTTCACCATTAGCAAACGCAATGCTTCCAGCTCGCTCATTTTAACTGCTGCCTCTTTAAACCTTTTATATTCAAGAATTTTATCTACCAGTTCTTGTCTAGGATCTATTTCATTTCCTTCAGCGTCAAGCTCTTTTCTAGGTAAAAGCATCTTTGCTTTGATACGCATCAGCGTACTTATAAATAAAATAAATTCACTGCTCAACTCAATATTAAGCGATTCGCTTTTATGGATGTAAACCAAAAATTCGTTGGTGATTTTTGTAATGGGAATATTGTAAATATCCAGTTCATCTCTTTCAATAAAAAAAAGCAGCAGGTCGAACGGGCCTTCAAACTGTGGCAGTTTTATCTGGTATATTTCAGTATTCATTTAAATCAATTAATTATTAATACTAGTTATTTATAAATAAAAAAAATCCCGTAGAAAGCCAAGCGGGATCACAAAAATACTTTAAAATTAATTATGGGTTTGGCCGTGTGTACTTCATCCCATATTATCTTTCTTTACTTACAAGTTTACTTTAGCTCAAACATCTAATCCGGATGTTTGTGTTCACCCTAAAAAAAATTGTTTGAAGGCACATCAATAAAGAAGTAAAAAAAACCAGGCAAGAGACTACCTGGTTTAAGTTTAAAGAAACTAAACTAACGCTTATTTATTTTTTAGTTCATCTCTTATTTCCATTAATAATTTATCAGTAGAAGACGGGCCAGCCGGTTGCGCTTCTTCCTTCTTTTGCATAGAAGCTATTGCCTTGATGAGTAAAAAGATAACGAATGCAATTACCACAAAATTAATAACCGCAGCTAAAAATTTTCCGTAAGTGACTGCACCCCATTTAAGTTCGGCAATATCCTTAAGTCCTGCCTTATCCAGCACTGGTGTTAGTACCAGGGGTGTAATAATATCTGTAACCAATGACGATACAATAGCTCCAAATGCAGCGCCAATAATTACTGCAACGGCGAGGTCCATAACATTGCCTTTCATTGCAAAGGCTTTGAAATCTTTAATAAAGCTCATAATGTTTGTTTTTAATGATAATATAATATCGATACTATTTTTTAAGGCCGGGATATTGCATATTTAACCCTAGCAATGTGTCCCGGAGTGTAGATGCAATAATATATTCTTTGTACCAGTTTTGGTCGCTGGGAACAATAGTCCATGGTATGTCATTACAATTTTCAAAACAATCCTCGTACATCTGCATATAAACATCCCAAAGTTTAGCTTCTTCAAAATCATTAGCATTGTACTTCCACATTTTCCCGGGATCTTTTATTCTTTCTTTAAGTCTTTCCTGTTGCTCTTCATAAGAAACATGCAAATAAAATTTCAGAATATTTGTATTATTATGTTTTGATATTATATCCTCCCATTCATTAATTGCTTTCATTCTTTGGCGGGCAGTTTTATCATCACACCATTTATGAACTCTTGTTACAATTATATCTTCATAATGACTACGGTTAAAAATTTGTATCATTCTCTTGGCAGGTGCCTGGGCATGAATACGCCACAAGAAATCGTGGCTTAATTCTTCCGGAGTGGGCGCCTTAAAACTCTTTACATTTACCCCTTGTGGATTCATCGACGTAAAAACATTTCTTATAACGCCGTCTTTTCCACTGGCATCCATTCCTTGTATTACAACCAATATCGAATGTTGATTTTCTGCAAACAACAGGTTTTGTAATTCATCTAATTCTACTAGAATTTTTACAAGTTTATCTTTTGTTTCCTGTTTGTCAATTTCTTTTCCTGCTCTTGTATTTATTTCTTTGAGGTTAATACGGCTCATTATAATTTTTTAAACAAGAAGGAAGATGGTGAAATAATAATTTAAAATAAGAAAATTTCCACATACAAAATATTATTTCAATTTTACAACAATTAAAAATCAATATTTTTTATTTGAAAGGAATTGCATTTTTCTTAGAAAAAAGCAATTCCTTTCTTAATTGTTTTGCAGTCTTGGTGCTTCCGTCGTGGCTCCAGCCGGGAGGCATGAAGAGATATTTTATTTTAATGGCGAGAGGTAATTTTTTCCTTAGATCGGTTCCAATGTTTTGCCATTCGTGGAAAATTATTTTTGTGAGATGATGTGGATTTTCCAATTGTTTGGTGAGGCCATATCTTACAGGATCTTCTTTTACTTCATCCTGGAATGTTCCAAAAAAACGGTCCCATATTATTAATACCATTCCCATATTTCTATCTAAATAACGAACATTACTTGCATGATGAACCCTGTGATGAGACGGACTAACAAAGACGGTCTCAAACCAACGGGGCATTTTATTGATGTATTGTGTATGCACCAATATTCCATATATCTGCGTTAGCGAGTACATAAATACAATATCAATTGGTTTAAAGCCAAGCAATACTAACGGTAAAAAATAAACGAAGCGGTATAATGGTTGTAATACAGAAGAACGGAAACCCGTAGTTAAATTAAATTCTTCTGAAGAATGATGAGTAACATGCACTGCCCAAAAAATACGGCAAAAATGATCAACCCGATGTTCTATGTAAAAAGCAAGATCTTCGAAAATAAAAAGTAACGGCCAATATAAAAAAGGAGAATAAGAAAAATCTACAAAATGGAACTGGTAAATTGAAAGGAGAATAAAAATATAAACAGCCCTGAATAAAAGATCTATCCCGCCATTAAGAATACACAAGTAAATATTAATAAACGTTTCCTTAACTGTATAGTACTTTTTTAAATGAAGATTACTAAATATCATCTCCAGACCAATTACAATAAGATATAGTGGAGTAGTTATTAATATGAGTAATTGCTCTTTCAAAATTTAATGCTCAAATTATACCGCCATAATTTCTTTCTCTTTTGCTTCAAGATGTTTTTCTATCAAAGAAATATAATTGTTTGTGAGTTCCTGCATATCACTTTCGCCATCTTTTGCAGCATCTTCACTTAGGCCATCTTTTTGTAATTTCTTAATTTGTTCAATAGCATCTCTACGAATATTGCGCACAGCAATTCTTGCATGTTCTCCTTCAACATTGCTTCTCTTCACCAGTTCTTTTCTTCTTTCTTCAGTAAGCGGTGGCAGAAATAAACGAATCATATTTCCGTCATTTTGTGGATTAATTCCGATGTTAGCAGCAATTATTGCCCGCTCAATTGGCTGAAGCATGTTTTTTTCCCAGGGCTGAATGGTAAGCGTTCTTGCATCCATCACACTTAAATTACCAACCTGGCCTATCGGTGTAGGGTTGCCATAATAATCAACTACAATACCATCCAGCATCGTTGGAGTTGCTTTACCAGCACGTATTTTTGTAAGTTCCGATTCGAAATGATCGATTGCTTTTTTCATGGATAACCTGCTATCGTCTAATATTCCTGCTAAATCGTCTGCCATTTATTTATGGTTTAAAATAAAAATGTTGCCCAGAAACGTAGGGCCTAAAAAAGTGCACAAATTTAATAAAATCGGGTTGATAAAAAAGTTAATACGGTTTAATTCTGCTCAACTGCATCACCAGCCAAAGTGAATATTTTGTGGGATTTGATAATAATTTCCTTTTGATCAAGTTCGGGCAGGCTAATAGATTTAATCTTTGTTTTGGGACGGCTATAATATACAACACTTACAATCGCTAATGATACACCCGAAAGTGCAAGTATATCCATAGTGGTACCTGAGAAGCGAAGAAGATACGCAAGGCTGATAAAAGCAATATTTCCGGCAATACAGGTCAATGCAATTCTGCGATGACTATATCCAAGATCCAGCAAAAAATGATGAATATGATTTCTATCTGGGCTAAAAGGCGATCTGCGGGTAAGAATGCGAATTGTTACAACTCTCAGCGTATCGAATAAGGGAACAATTAAAATAGCAAAACCAATAGCCGGCGCAGATTGTAGAGGCATTCCAAGAGCAGGGTCTGCGGCTATTGCAATAAATTTTATAACAAAAACCGAATTTAAAATACCGATGAGCAATGAGCCTGTATCGCCCATAAATATTTTTGCCGGAGAAAAGTTATAAATAAGAAAAGCGACGAGGCTTCCCACAAGTGAAAAGGCCATGACGGCATACATTAGTTGATGTGTAGCAAGAAAATATACTCCAAAAATTGAAGAGGTTAATAATCCAAGGCTACCTGCAAGGCCATCAACGCCATCGATGAGATTAAAGGAATTGGTGATAACAACAATTGTAAACAAAGTAAGTAAAATACTTGCGCTATGCGGAATTGCATGTAAGCCTAAAAAGCCATGCATATCATTTATTTGAATTCCTCCAAACTTAATAATGATACCCGCAGCAACCAGTTGACCTATAAATTTTTTAGAAGCAGAAAGTATTAAAATATCGTCTTTTATACCAAGAAAAAATATCACCATTATAGCGGCAACAAAATACTGGAAAACAGGTGGCACAGAAGAAGGAACGCCCAATAAAGAAGCAACGATAAAACCGGCAAAAATTCCAAGTCCACCTAAAGTAGGTATCACAGCCTTATGGACTTTTCTTTCATCAGGTTCATCGAAGAGCTTTTTATCCTTGGCAACTTCAATTATTACAGGTATAGAAAAAAACGTAATTAAAAACGCTAATCCCCCGCTGAGTAAGATGTTATCCATACCGTAATATTAAATAGCATTCTGTTACAAAAGTATAATTTAGTTTGAAGTAAACTATATTACTCTAAAATTTCTTCATACCTAATCTTTAATATTATACTTCTGTAAGAAAACAAGTTTAAAAATTTATTATTATCCTTTCAATCGTTTGGCGAATAATTTTATAACGCTATAACTGCCTACTTATTACATGGAGGTATCAATAAAATAAGAAGGTTATTCACTTATTTTTTCATCAACTGCGCCTGCAACTACGTTGGCACTCATTCTGGTTAGGGGATTTTTACGGTTTTCTTCATACAGTTTTTGGTTATTTATTATGTCAATACTGCTAAATATCGCAGCCCGGAATGAAGAGGGATCTGCTTTATTTTTTCCTGCAATATCAAAGGCTGTTCCATGGTCAGGACTAGTGCGGATTCCTGGCAAGCCTGCTGTAAAATTAACTCCTTCTCCAAACGCAAGAGATTTGAATGGAATTAATCCCTGGTCGTGATACATTGCCAATACAGCATCAAATTTATTATATTGACCCCTGGCAAAAAAAGCATCTGCACTAAAAGGACCTACTACCAGTAAATTACGCTGCTTTGCCTCTTTAATAGCCGGCCTTATAATTTCTTCTTCTTCCGTGCCTATTAATCCTTCATCGCCAGCATGCGGGTTTAAAGCCAATACTGCAATTTTTGGCTTTTCGATATTGAAATCTTTTCTTAAAGAAGCGTTTAATATTAATAGCTTACTTATAATATTCTCTTTGGTAATGTGAGCCGCAATTTCTTTCACCGGCAAATGTTCGGTAACTAACCCGATTTTCAAATTTTCAGCTGTGAGCAACATTAGCACATCATTCACACCAAAAAAATCTTTAAAAAAAGGAGTGTGGCCAGTGTATGAAAAATCTGCACTTTGAACATTTTTTTTGTGAAGCGGTGCAGTAACTAAGGCATCTATTTTGCCATCTTTTAAAGCAGTGGTAGCTGCTTGCAAGCTTTTTATAGCATACTGCCCACCCGTATCATTTAAGGTGCCCGGGTTAATAGCAACTTCTTCTTCCCAGCAGTTAAAAATATTTACCTGGCGGGCATTTAATTTGTAAAAATCTTTAATGCTGGCAAAGCTGAAATTAAGATCGCCAATACTTTTCCTGTAAAAATTAATAGCCTTATTGCTGGCAAACACAACGGGCGTGCAAAAATCAAGAAAGCGGTTATCTGAAAGTGATTTTAAAATAAGTTCTATACCAATGCCATTAAGGTCGCCACAGGTAAATCCTATTACTGGCTTATTTTCTAACGGGATACTCAAATTAATAAAATTGAAATGTTGAAATGCAAGTTAGTTAATTAAAATTTTCTTTGCAAGGGCGTGTTTATTCCTGGTAATTAGCTGTGTACGGTTTATAATCTGCCACAATTTAAAATTTATTTCCCACATAATTCTCAACAGGCATACGGTTGGAAATGCTGCGGGCCAATGTCATTTCATCCGCATATTCCAGCTCGCCGCCAAAAGCAATGCCACGGGCGATGGTAGTAATTCTTATAGCTTTCGCTTTTAATTTCTTACTAATATAAAAAATAGTGGTATCGCCCTGGATATTGGGACTTAGCGCAAAAATCAGTTCTTCTACTTTTTCTTCATCGACTCTTTTAATAAGCGAATCAATTTGTAATTGATCTGGCCCAATACCATCCAGCGGAGAAATGACGCCACCTAAAATATGGTAGAGGCCGTTGTATTGTTGTGTGCTTTCTATAGCAATCACATCACGAATACTTTCGACAACGCAAATCATTTGCTGCCTGCGAGCCCTGTCGGCACAAATATTACATAACTGTTTATCAGAAATATTATAACAGCGGGTACAAAAATTAATTTCTTCTCTCATTTTTAAAATCGCTTCACTAAAATCTTTTACATCATCTGTATTTTTTTTTAACAAATGAAGCACAAGCCGTAAAGCCGTTTTTTTACCAATGCCCGGCAACTTAGCAAATTCATTAACGGCATTTTCTAAAAGAGTGGAAGAAAAAATCATTCGGCAAAGATAATGTACGATTACGATGTGCGATGTTTGGACAAGTACAATGTACGATGTTTGATGTGCAATGTCGATTGCCTGTCCTGTCTATTACTTATTGCCCCATTAGCAAATTATAAAATAATATCTCTTTCATTATCCCAATCCTCGCGAATATTTATTTTTTGTTTGATAGCAAAAGCTTTTTCAGGCTGTTTCTTTAAATGATAATTTCCAGGATCCCAAATGCCGTTCTTATTATCATCTTCCAGGATTCTTATTTCGTAATCACCAGGGTTAAAAAGTTTCTGATTCCATTTTGATGAAGTTAAAGGATAGGAATTTACCACTTCGTTATTGGATACAAATTGCAAAACAGGATTTTTGAATTTTTCGAGATTTTTAAAACTAAGGGAGATGCTTCCATACTCTCCTTCTTTTTTTGTTTTAAAATGAAAAGTATCAGATTTTAGTAATGTGACTCCCAGTGTATCTGTAGCAAAATCCTTTGGAATTATCAGCCTGTAGTCTGCGTTATCCAGCCACTTATTTGAAATGGTTATTTTCTTTCCGGTTGTATCAATAGTTGCAACTGCCGTTTTATAGGGATTATAAAGTGTATCCGTTAGCTGGATTTTCATGCTATCAAAATTCTTAAGCTTGCGATTAAATTCAATGGTAAGCGGGGTTAATAAATCCTGCTTGCCACTTCCAACTGAGGTCGTATATTTTAATTCTTTTTTTGAGGAAGCTCCACTTGTTGAAGTTGTTTTAGGCTTCGATTTTTCTTGCTGGTAAGCAAATAATTTTACAGGCTTTGTGCTATCACTTATTGTAACTGTGGTATCAAGAAATGCAAATAACTCATCCGGGTTGTTATACATTTTTTGCCCACCCTCATCCTTTAAAGCAAACACATTATATATGCCTCCCGGTAAATTATGAAATGCAAAATTACCTGAGCTATCCAGCCTCGTAATATATTTTGGTTTTTGTTTAAATACGGCCGAATCATCAAGATCTTTGTATAAAAAAACCAACAAGGTAGAATCTGTTTTGCCAGTTTCTGCCAATTGAACGTTTCCTGAAAACCCGAGAGAATCAATATAAGCGCCTGTAGAAAATATGTATGAATAATTTCTGACCGGGTTGCCTTCATTTATATCCTGTATAGAGTTTCCAAAATCGAAGCGATAGGTGGTGTTTGGTTCCAGTGTATCACGAATTTTTATTGTAACCGTTCTTAATTTATAATCTACATTAGGGATAATTTTAGGCGTGGGCGAAACCAATAAATTCTCCTGTAATTTTTGAAGCTGAACATATTCATCGTAACTAAGTGTAATACGATTGCCTTTAAAATTTACCGTGCCGTTTGGTGGGTTGGCGTTTAAAAGCTTTGGTGGAATTGAATCTCTCGGCCCACCAGTAGGAACGCCTATTTGTGCACAACTGCTACCCAGAATTGAAACCGCATAAAGAGCGCAGCCTATTGCTATAAAAAATAGAAAGTTCTTAAAATTCATCTTGGAAAAAAAGCAAACATAATTGCTTTCGGCTTATAAAGCCTTTTCGCGTTCCTAAAATAATTCTAAATCTCTTCTTCGGGTTCTTCAGTTACTTCATGCAAAGCAATCGCCATGTTGTTGGTTTTTACAAACTCGCACCAATGGCAATCAGGTTTGCCGCAACCCGTATAAAAATCATGTTGCTGAACTTTATCCCAAACCATTTTTATTTGTTGTGTAACGGTGGTAATATCTTCCGGGTTGATATAAATTTTTTCTTTGCGGTAATTCTTTTTTTTATCGGGTTCAATAAAATCAAATTCACTGCTTACAGCTATCCAATCGCGGTTATGGTGGTCGAGTAATATTTTATAGAAAACGGCTTGCCGCCAGTAGTCACCACCGTTAGGAATCTTTTCCTGTGGTGGTTTTAGTTTATCTTTTGCTTTATCAACATCGCCGGTTTTATAATCTACTACATTCACCTCTTTACCGTTGAATTCCAGTTTATCTAATTTGCCTTTTAACGGAACGCCATTTACAACCACGTTTTTGATACTTCTTTCCAGCGCAACTATCTTGTTCCAGCTAAGCAAATATTTATCATAATAGCTGGATAAAACTTCATCGCCATATTCCAGCCGTCTGTCAAACTGTTCTTTGGTAAAGCTTTCGCGGTGGCGATGCATGTACCAGTTAAAGTCTTTTATAAAATCTTCTTTAGGCGGAAAAACATTTCTATTCTCCTGCATTTTTTTAAACAATTGTTCCAAAGCATAATGAACAGATGAGCCAAATTCCGTCGCTTCATTCTTAGGTGAAGGAATACGAATAAGATTTTTAAAATAAAACTCCAGCGGACATTTCAAATAGTTGTTCAGCGCAGTTACATTCATCACAAATCTTTCCAGCAAACTATTGATATATTCTGTTTCTATTTTCTCAATTTCAGGTTGATGATCATTTTGCAATTGCAAAATTTGAAAAGCCGATTGCGTGGTCACATCAATAAATATTTTTTCTGTTTGTAATTCGTGATTGTCTAAAATCTCCGCAATGAACATAGATGGCTCTAACTCTTTTCCATCATCTTTAAAGCAACAATAAGAAATATATAAATTTTGTTCAGCACGGGTGAGAGCAACATAAAAAAGCCTGCGCAATTCTTCATCTGCGGCACCATCGTTTGTTGTGACAGAGTTAAAAATGTTATCTGGAAATTTATAACCACCGGAAGGTTTTCGTTTCTTTTCCCAAAAACTTGCATTACATCCTGCAAAGAAAACGTATTCAAACTCCAGGCCTTTTGAACCGTGAGCAGTTAATAAATTCACGCCTTTGTCGTTACCGCTTACCTCAACTAACGGAAGCGATAAACCTTCGCTTTGCATCAGGTCAAACACTTTCATCAATTGTTTAAGATCGAGATTGGGATTGCGATGCGTTTCTGTTTTTATAAAATCAAAAAGGCCGGTAAGGACCTGCAACAACCATATTTTGTCATCGCTTTTCATGATGTAGCTCAACACGCCGGCTTCGCGAACTATACATTCAAACAATCCCTGCAAGGTTACATTCGTCACAGTAGCAATAAGGCGTTCCATTGACTCACTCGCTTTTTTCAAACCTTCATTCATCCCTTGTGTAAACAAATCACGAACCGGTTGCCTGCTTCTTTCGTGCAATAATTTCCTGATGGAAGTTTTATCCTTCGTGAATTGTTTGTCTGCCACTTCAATGCTTACTCTTGCAATTTCAATCGGTGGAATGTTGAACCAGTCATAATGTAAAATCTCAAATAGCAATTCGTCGCCACTGTAAGGAATATCATGTTCAAATGAAAGATATCTTAAAATGGAAATAATTTTTCTTGCAAAAGGAATGTTGAGAATATTTAAACTTCGTTTACTGTAGTACGGTATTTTTTTTAGTTTGAAATATTGCGCCAATTCTTCGCCATATTTATTCTCTTTATAAATGATCCCGATCTTTTTCGGTTCAATGCCTTCAGCTAAAATTTTCTCAACCTGCTGTGTAATGCCAATCATTTCATGCCGCTGCGTTTCATAATTATGAACGAGGGGTTTATGAGTAAGATGTTTTATTTTTTCGTTAGACGAAAGCAACTCTTTAGTTAACCCATCCATTTGGTTTATTAACCGGTCGTTATTTTTATCAATAATAGTTTTGGAAATATCGAGTATAGATTGTACCGAACGATAATTACTTGTAAGCACCACCGTTAGTAAATCATTTTTATAACTATTGGCAAAGCCCAGCATGTTTTCCACGTTAGCGCCCTGGAAACGGTAGATGCTTTGATCGTCGTCCCCAACAACAAATACATTCGGCTTGTCCCAATAATTAATGAGCAGTTCAACAAGCCGGTTTTGTGTTCCGCTCGTATCCTGGTATTCATCCACCAAAATGTAAAGAAACTGTTCCTGGTAACGCAATAACAAATTAGGATTTTCTTCAAACGCTTTTATCACCCAGTTGATCATATCATCAAAATCATACAAATTGTTTTTGCGCATGAGCTGCTGAAAATTAGTAAACTCATTTACCGCAGCACTCAATCTTTCCATCTTTTCAATCTCTTCTTCAATCTTATCAATGCGTACATCTCCTTTCTTAAAATCTTTCGTGGCACGTTTGGCAATGTATTCCTCACGGTCACGCAAAGACGAAACGTAAGCATCAATTCTTTCATTAATAAATTCTGGCGACCAGCCTTCCCGCTTCATAGTGCTGAATAAAGACTGCAGGTTATTGATCTCGTAATAGACATCGCCGCGATACCGTTTCAGCGGATGATTTTTTGGGAATGAATCAATGAGTTGTTTGAAAAGATCAATGCGCTGCAAATCAGAAACGGGATCAAGCGCTGTCTTTTCAAACAGGTTGAGATTATCCTGTATCACATCATTACAAAAAGCATGAAAAGTATAAATGTTTACTTTGTAAGCATCCGCGCCGATGAACTCCAAAATGCGTTTGCGCATGGCAATAACACCCGCATCCGTATAAGTTAAGCATAAAATATTTTGTGGCTGTGTATCCGTATCCAGCAATATTTTTCCAATGCGTGCAGAAAGGATTTGCGTCTTCCCCGTGCCCGGACCGGCAATAACCATTACCGGCCCTTCAATGGTATCTACCGCTTTCTTTTGCTGAGGATTCAGGCGGTTATATTCTTTGTTGAATTTTTCTAATTGATAATTGTTGCGGGGCATGGTGTAAAGATAGTATAAGAAGGAAATTCAATTATTGGAAGAAAGAAATCATTGAGTCAAGTAACTAACGAATTCATAAATGTAATGAAATACGTTTTTCATATATGTGACAATTTTGTTAGATCTAGAAAAATCTTTCATTCTGCAATTGCTCTTCTATTATTTCTTAATATTTTATGGGTAACAAGAATCGCAACCGTGATGCTCGTTCCCGTCGAACGTTTTGTGCTAAACGGGTTCTATAAAAATATCTTTTTCGTCATATTCAACATCCATTAAGGTAGAAAATTTATTAACGAATGTGCATAATTCGAAATGCCCATTTTTGCTGGTTTATATAATTTTATATTAGTTCTTTGATTTGTTCTAAACCTCCTTTTTCATTTCGATTACAATGTTAAAGTGCAGCATATTGCATATTTCAGTAACGCCGGCCTTGCGTTGGCCGCGTAATTTAAAAAAATAAGACCAAGGTTGAAATTCTCTAAATGAGCTTATGTAATTGATAGTTTTTGTTGCGTGCGGCAGGAAGATTCCTGCCGGTTAAACACAATTAAAAATTAAGTTATGAAAAAGATTAATCAAAAAAGATTAAGAAAAGGCATTAGGAACATTCAATCGAAGTTCTATTGCTCTTTTTCGGAGAAGGAACATGAAATTTTAAGTATGGTAATGACCGCGCTTAAGAGTAAAAAGCCCAAAAATAAGTGGCTAAAAACAATGCAAAAGATTTTAAGAAGCATGGTTTTAATTTTTTCACAGATGTTCTAAACCTTGGTTTTTTTAATGATACGGAGTCTTTATCAATTATATTCAGAACTTGGTGTAAATAAGCGCCTTCTTATAGAGATAACTACTAACCCACAAAAATTATATTATAAAAAAATTAGACCTAAAAGGAAATTTGGTACCTACCAGGAAGGTGAGAATGGTAGCATAAGACTTAGGCATCTTATGCCACCCGTTCATTCACTTAAAATTATTCAAGGCAAAATTCGCGATCACCTTCAGCGAATTGAATTACCTGATTGCATGTATGGTTCTGTCCAGGGAAAGAATAATATTATAAATGCGTTGCAACATGTAGACAATATATTCTTTTTGAAAATAGACTTAAAAAAATATTTCACTAATATCTCAAACAAGCAGGTACATCGCGTACTTTTGGAAAATAAATTTTCCTGGGAAGTAGCGAGAATAATCACAAAACTCACAACCTATCAGTGTTCTTTGCCACAAGGTGCACCCTCATCGCCTGCTATTGCAAACCTTACCTTTTCTGCGACTGCACGAAATTTACAAGAATTTGTAAAAGGCCGTGGCATAACTTTTACTATCTTTCTTGATGACATTGTTTTTTCGTCTAAAAAAGATTTCAAAAACCTTGTTCCAGGAATTCTCAATATGATAAGAAAAAACGGATTTTTTCCACATAATAAAAAAATAAACTATAGAAAATACAATTGTGATGTGACGGGCTTGGTAGTTGGTAGTGGGAAACTTAAGATAGTTCCCAAAATGAAACAAGCGGCACTTACCAATGCAAGAGTGCGTGGGTATATTAATTTTGTAAACCGTTATTATCAAGCCTACCTGTTAAAAAAATCTACTGCTAGCTTTTGAGTCCCGGCTTCATAAACCTTTTAGCTTGTTTAAAGTTCAAGTACCCGAGTTGTCAAATAACCTCGAACTCCGACTTTTTATTCTATATTGAAGGGTTATAAAGTATCTTAACTAAATCTTTATTTCTTTGTTATACCTCAAATGAGCAAAGTTTACCAATTCAAAAAAGTACAGGTTATTCCGGCGTCGATCGAAAAAGTCTGGGAATTTTTTTCATCCCCGGAAAATTTAAAAACCATAACCCCGTCGCATCTTGGCTTTCAGATATTGTCTGAAAAATATGGTGATACCATGTATGCCGGTGAATTAATAGAATATACAGTAAAGCCTTTATTAGGAATTCCTTTGTATTGGATGACCGAAATAACGCAGGTTGTGCCCATGAAATATTTTATTGACGAACAACGTTATGGCCCTTATTCATTCTGGCATCATCAACATCATTTTAAAGAAGTGGATGGCGGAGTAGAAATGACCGACATCGTTCACTACAAAATTCCTTTCTGGTTTCTGGGTGATATCGCCAATTCTCTAATTGTAAAATCGCAATTGGAAAAAATATTCGAGTTCAGGAAAGAAGTAACAGATAAAACTTTTGGGAAGTAAAGGAAATGTTAACTAACCAGTTGAAGTTGTAATAAGTCTAGTTTCCTCTCCTCGGAGAGGGTTGGAGTGAGGATTCGCCAGGGTGAGGCTACCTTCCAAACATCTTATCCAACTCATCTTTTTTAAATTCCAAAAACACGGGCTTACCGTTAGGAGTTGTGTTGCAAATTTCACAGGCAAACAATTCTTCAACCAAAGAAGTAATTTCTTTTTTGTCCAGAAATGTTCCCGCCTTTACTGATTGCTGCCATGCCATCGAACGCAATAATTTTTCTCTTTTACTGAAACTAACGTCCATGCTAAAGTGCTTATATTGTTCCAGCATTTTTTCCAAAGCAACTTTTTCATTACCGTCGGTTACATCGGCAGGCGAACCTTGTATTACAAAAGTATTTTTGCCAAACGCTTCTACCTGGAAACCCAATACATTCAGGTCGGGAAGCAATTCATTTATTAAAATGGCATCTGCAGGAGTAACTTCCAGTGTTACAGGAAAAAGGTTTCTTTGAATGGCGATAGGCTTACCTTTCATGGCATATACGAAGCGCTCATACAAAATACGTTCATGTGCATTTTGCTGGTGAATTACGATAAATCCATTTTCGTTCTCCGCAATAATAAAAGCTTTATGCACCTGCACATACTCTTCAGCAGAAGGCTTTTTATTAGGCTTAACAGCATCTGCATGCCTGTTAAAAGTAGAAAAGGTATCAGCAGGTTTACTCTTTTCGGAAGACGGTATTGGTGGAAAGCCGTGTTGCTTCGTTAATATTTGTTCAACATTTTTCGGTGTGTCCCATTGCTCCAGGTCACTTTTACTATTGATAAAATGTGCCTGGTTTTTTTGGGTAAACGTTTTATATAACGATGAGCCTGCAATTGAATTTTGTTTTTCAGAAGTGAAAGGCTGACTAACGGCCTCAGTGTGCTGGATAGACGAATCTAATTCAAAATCCAAAGTGGGTGTTACGCTGTACTGCGCCAGCGCATGCTTTACGGCAGATTGCACAAATGCATAAATAATTTTTTCGTCTTCAAATTTTATCTCCTGCTTGGTGGGATGTACATTAATATCAAGCCTTGAAGGATCCAGGTCAATAAACAAAGTGTACATCGGGAAACTGTCTTTCGCAATCATATCGCTGAAGGCATTCATCACCGCATGATTAAGGTAAGCGCTTTTTATAAAACGATTATTTACAAAAAAATACTGATCACCTCTTGTTTTCTTTGCAGTTTCAGGTTTGCCCACAAAACCATAAATATTTAAGTAATCCGTTTCTTCTTTTACACTTACCAGGTTCGCATTATAGTTACTTCCCAATATTTGAATAATTCTTTGTTTTAAAGATCCTCTCTCCAGGTGAAAAATTTCCTGTCCGTTAGAGGTAAGCGAAAAGAAAATGTTAGGGAAAGCCATCGCCACACGAATAAATTCATCTACAATATGTCTTAATTCAGAAGCATTGCTTTTTAAAAAATTTCTTCTTGCAGGCACATTAAAGAATAAATTTTTCATCGCAATATTGGTTCCTTCAGGAGTAGCTACCGGTTCCTGGGTAATCACCACACTGTTTTCTATTTCGATAAAAGTGCCTATAGTTTCCCCGGGCTTTTTAGTTTTTAATTCAACTTGCGCTACACCGGCAATGCTTGCAAGCGCTTCGCCGCGAAACCCCATTGTCTTTATATGAAAGAGGTCGTCGATATTTTTTATTTTGGAAGTTGCATGCCGCTCAAAGCTCATCCTGGCATCAGTTTCGCTCATTCCTTTTCCGTTATCAATAACCTGAATCAAAGCCTTACCTGCGTCGTTTACAAAAAGTTTTATTTCAGTTGCACCAGCGTCCACAGCATTTTCCAGCAATTCTTTCACAGCACTGGCAGGCCGCTGAATTACCTCGCCGGCGGCTATTTGGTTAGCAATATTTTCAGGTAATAAATTAATAATATCAGCCAAAATTTTATTCTTTTTTAATCGGTAAAATTAAGGATTATCTGTGGGTGTTTAATTTAAGTTTTGAATTGTTTAACGGCAAATTTACCATCCGGAAATATAAATGTCTTGTGTAGCACCGGTCAAAAACCATAATTGTTTAACTTGTGCCCTACTTAAAAAAATATATACCTCCTGATGACAAAATTTCTTCTTAGCAGCTTGTTTCTTATTTCAATTTCTACCACAACATTTTCACAAGTACAAAAAAACATGCATGCTCAACATTGGGCCGATAGTGTGTTTAATACTTTGAACGACGACCAGAGAATTGCACAACTGATGGTATTGCGGGAGAGCAGCTATACTAAAGATGGGCCTGTGTACTACGATTCTTTAATTACAGATGCCATTACAAAATATGATATTGGCGGAATTTGCCTGTTCCAGGGCGGTCCGGTACAACAGGCTAATTTCATCAACTATTTTCAAAGCATTGCAAAAACGCCCCTGATGGTTTGTATTGACGGCGAATGGGGATTAGGAATGCGGCAGGATAGTGTTATTCCATTGAATCATCAAATGATGTTAGGTGCCGTTAATGACACTTCTATCGTGGCTGCTTATGGTAAAGTTGTAGCTGAACAATGCAAACGGGAAGGCATACACGTAAATTTTGCACCAGTAGTTGACATCAATAATAATCCTGATAATCCCGTAATCAATGACAGGTCTTTTGGCGAAAATAAGTATAAGGTTGCCCAATATGGCGTTACTTATATGAAAGCTATGCAAAACGAAGGTGTGCTGGCATGTGCCAAACATTTTCCCGGCCACGGCGATGTTTCCGTTGATTCTCACCTGGATCTTCCTGTGATAAATAAAAGTATGAAGCAATTGGATTCATTAGAATTATATCCATTTGAACAGATGTTTAAAGCAGGAGTTGGAAGTGTAATGATTGCACATTTATACATTCCTGCAATTGATTCAACGCCCAATACAGCAACTTCTTTATCTAAAAATAATGTTACAGGTTTATTGAGAAATAAACTGCATTTTAACGGTCTCACTTTTACCGATGCTTTGGGAATGAAGGGTGTTGCGAAGTTCTTTCCTGGTGGCCAGATTGCAGCGCAGTCGCTGATTGCCGGCAATGATATGCTTTGCCTGCCTGAAGATGTTGCAACATCTATTGCAAAAATCAGGGAAGCAATTGACAGCAATAAATTAAGCTGGAACGATATATATGCAAAGTGTAAAAAAGTTTTGGAATATAAATATTTGTATGGAGTTGCGCACACAAAACCTATTGACACCACTAATCTTGTAAAAGACCTGAACTCTGGGGTGGATGATGTAAGGAAATTAGTGGCCGATAATGCAATCACCTTGTTAAAAAATAAGGATAAACGCTTTTTTCCTCTATCACCTTTTAACACGGACAGGGACATTGCTTATGTAGGAATTGGGATTGACAGCGCCAATGCATTTGCACAAAGAATGAAGGATGATTATAATGCAGATCTCTTTTATTTTAATTATAAAGAAGACAGCACAAGAATTTTATCTACTGTGGAACTTATAAAAAAGCGCTATAAATCGGTGGTAATTGGTGTTCACAATTATGCACGCTACCCACGGAATAATTTTGGCATTAGCGGATATGCATTGAGTTTAATAAATAAGATACTGGAAAACAATAAGGCAATCATTTTCGACTTTGGAAATCCTTATGCACTTAAAAACTTTTGTGATGCAGATAATCTCGTTGCATGTTATGAGGATGATTCAATTACGCAAAATGCAGCAGCGGATATTCTTGAAGGAAAAATACTTGCCAAAGGAACCCTGCCCGTTACCGTTTGTTCAACATATAAATACGGAAGCGGAATTTTGCCAAAAAGCATCATGCCGTTTGCAACACCTGGGCAAGAAGGTTTAAACGGTTTGCAAATGACACGCAATATTGATTCAATTGCTTTAGCAGGAATTGAAGGACATGCATACCCGGGCTGCGTGGTTTTGATTGCCCGCCATGGAAAAATTGTTTTTGAAAAAGCGTATGGTAAATACAATTACGATACACCGGAACCTGTCAATCTGAATTCAATTTATGATATGGCATCGGTAACAAAAATTTGCGCTACTACCCTGGGCGTTATGAAATTGTATGACGAGGGCAAATTACGACTGGATAAAACATTGGGGACCTATCTGCCATGGGTAAGAAAAAGTGACAAAAAAAATCTAAATATAAAAAAGATATTACTTCACCAGGCAGGCCTTGTTGCTGATGTTGTTTTTTATAAGAAAACGGTTGATCCGGTTACGGGCAAGCCCCTGCCTCAATATTTCCGTCCCGACTCATCAGCTAAATTTAATGTGAGAGTTGCAGAGCATTTGTATTTACGAAGAGATTATGCGGATTCGATGAACCAAAGCATTGTTGACAGCAAACTTCTTCCTGGTAATGAATATGTTTACAGCGACAATGATTTCATTTTGATGGCGGATGTTGTCAAGGCTATTTCCGGGTTGAGAATAAATAAGTATGTCGATAAATATTTCTACAAACCGATGGGGCTTCATTCCATAGGGTTTAATCCCAGGAACAGGTTTGATACCAATTTGGTAGCTCCCACAGAAGTGGATCAATATTTCAGATACCAACATTTGCATGCAGATGTTCATGATGAGGGAAGCGCCATGTTTGGCGGAGATGCAGGCCACGCAGGCTTATTCAGCAATGCAGAAGATATAGGAGCCATCCTGCAAATGTTTTTAGATGGCGGGCGCTTTAATGGCAAACAATACATTAAGCCTTCAACATTAAAATTATTTACTGCTTATAATTCAAGTATCAGCAGGCGTGGCATTGCATTCGATAAACCAGAAAAAGATAATTACACCACAACAGATCCTCATCCTTATCCTTCAAGGTTTGCATCACCACTTACTTTTGGGCATACAGGTTATACGGGTACCTGTATTTGGGTCGATCCGAAATATGATTTGGTTTACGTATTTTTAAGTAATCGTGTGAATCCAACAAGAAGTACAGATTTATATAGATTAAATATAAGAGGATCTATTGAAGATGCCGTTTACAAAGCGATGGTTCCGGCTATTCCCGAAGTGTTGAAAAGAGAAGAATTAGAAAAGCAGGAATTGGAAAAAGTAGGATTTGGGAATTCGGAGTAAACAAACGGATATTTTATTTTGTTCCATCAACTTTTAATTAACGTTTTAACTTATAAACCAATTAAATATTAACCTTAAAACATTTCAATCATGGAATATCCTTATCAGATAAAAACATTTGAAGAATACCAAAAAAACTATAAGGAAAGTGTTGAAAATCCTGAAAAGTTCTGGGGCGATGTTGCCGATAATTTTTTCTGGCGTAAGAAATGGGATAAAGTTCTTGAATGGAATTTTAAAGAACCAAAGATTGAATGGTTCAAGGGCGCTAAGTTGAACATTACTGAAAACTGTATCGACCGACATCTTGAAACGATGGGCGAAAAACCAGCTATCATCTGGGAACCTAACAACCCGGAAGAAAGAACGAGGGTTGTTACGTATTCAAGATTGCATAAAAGAGTTTGCCAGTTTGCGCAAGTGTTGCTGAACAATGGTGTAAAAAAGGGAGATCGTGTTTGCATCTATATGGGCATGGTTCCCGAGCTGGCTTACGCGGTTTTAGGCTGCGCAAGAATAGGTGCAATTCACAGTGTAATCTTCGGCGGATTTTCTGCACAAAGTATTGCAGACCGCTTGTACGATGCCAATGCAGAATTTATTGTAACCTGCGATGGCGCTTATCGGGGAGGCAAAGCTATTCCTTTAAAGAGTATTATTGATGATGCGTTAATTGGTAACCGGACCGTAAAAAAAGTAATCGTTTATACGAGAACAAGAACGCCGGTTTCGATGCTGAAAGGTCGGGATATTTGGTGGGAAGATGAAATGGAGTATGCAGAAGCGCAAATTGAGAAGGACAACGTGATAACAATGCCTGCGACAGAAATGGATGCAGAAGATCCACTTTTTATTTTGTATACATCAGGATCAACGGGTAAACCTAAAGGAGTAGTTCATACTTGTGGAGGTTATATGGTATGGACAGGCTACACATTTGTAAATGTTTTTCAATATAAACCCGGCGAAGTACATTTTTGTACAGCAGACATCGGCTGGATAACGGGCCATAGTTATATTTTATATGGTCCGCTAAGTGCCGGTGCTACTAGTGTGATGTTTGAAGGAATTCCTACGTATCCTGATGCAGGAAGGTTCTGGGATATTGTAGATAAATACAAAGTAAATATTTTGTACACCGCGCCAACTGCCATTAGAAGTTTAATGAGTTATGGAATGGATCCGTTAAAAGGAAAAGATCTTTCATCTTTAAAAGTATTGGGTACTGTTGGTGAGCCTATCAATGAAGAAGCATGGCATTGGTATGATGAAAATATTGGAAAACATAATTGTCCTGTGGTAGATACCTGGTGGCAAACCGAAACCGGTGGCATTTTAATTTCCAACCTGGCTGGGGTTACTCCATCTAAACCAAGCTGGGCGACCTTACCTATGCCTGGCGTGCAACCCGTACTGGTAGATGAACGTGGAAAAGAAATAACAGAACCTGATGAGCATGGTTTATTAAAAGGTAATCTTTGCATTAAAGCTCCCTGGCCCGGCATTTTAAGAACTACTTATGGCGATCATGAACGCTGCCGCACCAACTATTTTGCTTCTTATGAAAATTTGTACTTCACAGGTGATGGTGCATTAAAAGATAAAGACGGAAACTATAGGATAACGGGAAGGGTAGACGACGTTTTGAATGTAAGCGGCCACCGCATAGGAACCGCCGAAGTTGAGAACGCTATTAACATGCATACGAATGTTGTTGAAAGCGCTGTTGTAGGTTTTCCTCACAATATAAAAGGGCAAGGCATTTATGCTTTTGTTATTACAGAAAAAAATACTCACGAAGATGAACGTGCAAAGAACGATATTCTCGAAACTGTAGCAAGAATAATCGGACCTATTGCTAAACCAGATAAAATTCAATTTGTAAATGGTTTACCAAAAACAAGAAGTGGAAAAATAATGCGTCGCATTCTCAGGAAAATTGCTGAAGGAGAAACGGAAAATCTTGGCGATACTACAACGCTGCTTGATCCGGGAATTGTAGATGAAATAAAACAGAATAAAGTGTAACAGCTGATAGTTTCTTTTATGAAAAGATTTTTCAAAATATTTCTCTGGATACTTTTAATTTTTTTTATACTGATTAATTTCATCAGTGCAACCAACGCATATAAGTTTACCCATTTTTATAATCCGGGAGAGGTTGTTATAAAACCCGGAAACAAAAAAAATACCTGGGATGATGTTAAAGACATTTTTCTCGGAAAAGATTATATCAAGAAAAAAAACATTCCTATTCCTGATCATTTTTCAAAGGTTATCATTACCACAAAAGACAATATAAAATTAGAAGGCTGGTATACTGACGCTAAAAATCCCGCAGGCTCTGTTGCTTTGTTTCATGGTTATGGAGAAAACAAAAGCGATATACTGGAGGAGGGAAAAGCGTTTTTAAATATGGGCTATAACGTGCTGCTGATGGACTTTCGAGGACAGGGAAGCAGCGGTGGCAACACTTGCACCATTGGTTACAAGGAAGCGGAAGATGTAAACCTTGCTTATAATTTTCTAAAAAATAAGGGCGAAAAAAATATTGTTCTTTGGGGCATTTCAATGGGCGCTGCAGCAGTTGCGCACGCCATAGATGAATATCATCTTCAACCTGATAAAGTGATTTTAGAAATGCCTTTTGCAACCATGGAAAATGCGGTGGAAGGCCAGGTGAGATTAATGCATTTACCGGAAGAGCCTTTGTCAATACTATTAACTTTTTGGGGTGGAATTGAACATGGGTTCTGGGCATTTAAAGTTAACCCATATGAATATGTAAAAGAGATTCATTGCCCCGTGTTAATGCAGGTTGGCTTAAATGATGTAAGGGTTACTCCGGCAGAAAGAAAAGAAGTTTTTGAAAATCTTCGGCAGCCAAAACAACTGGTAATTTATAATAACAGCGGTCATGAATCTCTTTGTAAAAAAGAACCTTTGAAATGGCTGGCAAGCGTGTCTGCATTTCTTAACAGTTAATGCATGCATCCAAAAGATATCTCCATAAACGACTACGATTATGTTTTGCCGGAAGAAAAAATTGCCTTCTTCCCATTAGAAGGAAGAGATCAATCCAAATTATTGATCTATAAAAATGATGAGATTAAAGAAGATATTTATCTCAATGTTGCCAATTATTTACCTGCAAAAAGTTTTCTTGTGTTTAATGATACAAAAGTTATTAATGCAAGAATTTTATTTACAAAACTAACGGGAGGTGTAATCGAAATTTTTTGCCTCGAACCTTATGAAGCAGTAAATGATTATACCATTGTTCTTCAGAAAAAAAAATCGGTAAGGTGGAAATGCATGATTGGGGGCGCAGGAAAATGGAAACAAAAATATCTTGAAAAAAAAATTATAATTGATAATGATGAAGTAATACTAAAGGCCCAACTCGTTGAAAAATTAAGTGATGCTTATGTTGTTGAGTTAAGTTGGGAACCCGGTGAATATTCATTTGCAGAAATAATAGAACGTGCAGGAACAACTCCCCTACCTCCTTATATCAAAAGAGAGGCTGGTGAAAGTGATGCAGAAAGATACCAAACCGTTTATTCAAAATATGAAGGCTCAGTTGCTGCGCCAACTGCGGGATTACACTTTACCCAAAAAATATTTTCTTCTTTAAAAGAAAAAAATATTGATACAGGTTTTGTTACACTTCATGTAGGTGCAGGAACTTTTAAGCCTGTGAAGAGTGAAACAATGGAAGGCCACGAGATGCATGCAGAATGGATTGATGTTTCAGCAACTTTTATTGAGCAGCTTATACAAAATATACATCACGGTATATTTTGCGTTGGAACCACTTCCGTAAGAACCGTTGAAAGCCTTTACTGGATGGGTGTTAAAGCAATGCTTTATCCAAACGCAACTATGGAAGAACTTGAAATAAAACAATGGGAAGTTTATGAAAATGATATGGTGAATAATTCTTGTAGTGCCAAAGAAGCATTAAAATCTTTGCTGACCTTTCTTCGTAAAAAAAAACAGGAAGACTTTTTACAAGAACACAAATAATTATAGCTCCCGGTTATCAATTTAAAATTGTAAAAGGAATGATAACCAATTTTCATCAACCTAAATCAACTTTATTATTATTGGTGGCTGCTATGGCCGGGGAAAAATGGAAATCAATTTATGAATATGCGCTCAATAATAATTTCCGATTTTTAAGCTACGGAGATGGGTGTTTGATTTATGGATAATTTGTTGAAATAAATATTATACTATTTATTGAACGATAATATTGTGAACTGGAAGTTATTTAGAGTGATCTATTCAGGCAACAGTGAAGCTAATTATTAGTTGAAGATAAGCTTTGACTCTATGATCAAATTCTTACCAGGAATTATCTTAAACATTGCACCGTTCGAGACCGTATAAGGAACGTTCACGATACATTGACCACCAAATTGTGGATCAACAATTATTTCATTTCCTGGCAAAAGTATGTTAGGAGGCATTATACCGTCCTGCCAGTTAGAGGAAATATCCCAATTTCCATTGCCAATAAATGTGTAGGTGACAGGAGTAATTGTTTGCCAGACTTTTTTAATTGCGGATGAATCCGCACTAGCCCCTGCATAAGAAAGACTATAGAATTCCTCAATAGTTCTCAGGACATTGTAATGAGTGACCATTTGCCCATACCTCCCGCCAACAATATGCTCCCCTGTAAAAAAAGTCAGAATATGATTATTTGATAACGAATTGTCCTCATCAAAAGTTAAAATAAATAAACTATTGTTTGTCAAACAGTATTCAATATATCCATCAAGATTGGTCTTTAGCCATTCATCACCTGTAGAAATAGATCCATCATGCATATCATTATAAAGAGTAGGAATTACAAAAGAAACGGTTGGAAGATAACTATAGTTTACCGGAAAATCGGTAAATGCCCTGTTTGAAGTTGCAGGAATTCCATTGATAGAGCTCCCTTGCCAGTTTGCCCATGGATTATGTTTTCTTGCATAGCCATTGAAAACAGAATCGGTGGAACCAGTATAAGGCAGATTTTCGGAATAACCAATAAAACTGTATGAATTATTGATTAATTCTGCACCAATATTTGGAGCCGTAAAAGGCAAATTATCTGGAATGTTATCGTCTGTAGCTCCCTGGCTGGAACCGGAAAATAAACTTATATAATTTGGCTGGCTTGGATGAGTTAGTGAGTAGGATTGTATTAATGAAGCAGTCCGCGAATTATTTAAAAGACTATTTATGTATGGGGCAGCCGGATTACCTACTATAGAGTCAACACTTTGGTTTTCGAATATTACAATTACTATATGCGTTGGAGGAATTTGTGCGGGAATATTTTGGGGGGCAATAACTAGTAATATCCGGAATAAATGTTTCATTCCCGAAGCTTTTTTGATAATACAATTATGCTAGTGGAAGTTAATTAAAATTTCTGATCGTTAATTACAGTGATTCATGTTTAAAATATCCGGTCTCAACAAAGCAGGGCTTAAGGATAATTAAGTGCGTTTTAAGTTTTAAAATGCTTATTGCAAAATAAAAAGGGTGTCCCACGCTTATAAACTATTCATTAATAGTAACAGGAGTTCCAACAGGTATATAGCTATATAAATCTTTGGCTTCAGTATATTTTAAAGAGACGCAGCCATCAGTCCAGTTTTGATAATAATCAACCGTCCATTCTTCCTGTGGCCTTGTTGCGTGAATGGCAATACCGCCGCCGATTTTAGCATTGCGGGGAATAATTCCTTCAGCTTTTCTTTCTTTAAATTTCTCAATACTTTGTTCATTAGGATAATCCAGTAAAAGTTCATATCCCCACTGCGGGTGAATTTTTTTTAAAACCACTTTAAATTTCCCGTCAGGCGTCCTTTTATCTCCTTCCATATATTTATCACGGAGATCGTTGCTACCGAAAACACACGGATAAGTTGCATACCACCCCTGGTCATCATACACTTTCAATTCATAATCTTTTTTGGAAATGATTATGTAATAAGGATTTTCTATATAATTTTTCCGGGTAGTTTTTTTTATAGAAATTGCTGAAGTATTGTTCCTGGATTCAATTCTTTTATGTGGGGTAAAAGAAATAAATAGAAATGAAATTATTATAGCGGAAAACAGAAAGGGTTTACGGTTGTTCATTTTACGGAAAGCTTGCTGCAATTTATTTCAAACGGCAGGCCATGCAAAATTATTTTGCGCACAATTGAATGATTTAACTTTTTCTTCAACCGGTTAAACCCGAATGCGTATTAATCCCACTGTGCTTCTTCTTTTATCCGTTGTTTATCTACTCGCTTACTGATAAAAATACTTATCTCATATAGTATAATTAACGGTACTGCTACTATAGTCTGACTGGTCCAGTCGGGAGAAGGAGTAATAACTGCAGCAACAATTAAAATAATCACATAAGCATATTTGCGATATTGTTTTAAAAAAGATGGTGTTATGATTCCCAGCTTCGAAAGTACATATGCTAATACAGGCAACTCAAAAGCAATTCCACAGCCTAATATTATATCGGTAAGCGTTTCAATAAAATCGTCTAATGTTGGAAGATACTTGTAAACACCCCCGGTGCCCAATTGAAAATTGGCCAGGAAATTAAAAGTAAAAGGAGCAAGCAAATAATATCCGAAGGCCGCACCGGCAAAAAAGCACAAAGAAACCCAGCCAATACTTCCCCTTGCATATTGTAATTCTTTGGTTGACAAGGCAGGCTTTACAAAGCGCCAAAGTTCCCAAAACAAGTAAGGAAAAGCAACAATTATTGCCCCCATAAATGAAATGGAAATTGCAGACATAAACGGCCCGCTTACGGTACTTCCTAATAACGGTATATCTACTGGTGGCATGCAAAGGGCATCGCCCAAATGGAGCCTGTGGCCAAGGTTACAAAGTCCTGAGTAGGTTATAAAATCTTTGCTGGCGGGCGCATAAATAATATGATCAAATACCCAGTCAATTTTAAAAAAAATAACAACAGCTACAACTACTAATACTATCGCCGACCGTACAATATGCCAGCGTAAAACTTCAAGATGATCCAAAAAGCTCATCTCCGCCTCGGGAGTATCAGTACCTCTGAATTTTTTGAAAAAAGCTTTTCTTTCTGAAATGGTATTACTCAACTCAATTTTGAATTATGAAATGCAAATATAGATGATGGCAATGATTGAATGTTTTCTTTATAAAAAGTTTAAAGGTTTGGTTAATGCATCGCCTCGGCCATATTTACTTTTTTCTTCCTGTTTCCTTTTACTAATAACACAAAAGGAACGCATATTAAGAATAATACTCCAAGATAGAGGAATACGTCCATGTAAGATAATACCGCAGCTTGTTTAGTTACACTGTAATCCAGCGCTTTATAAGCACTCTGCAGGGCTACATCATGTGTCATTCCTTTTGACATGAATCCTTTTGTCATCATAGAAATTCTTTGTTGCACTACAGGATTATTTTTATCCAGGTGGCTTACAATATTCATGCGGTGAGACATGTTTTGGGTTGAAAGAAATGTAGTAATGATAGCAACGCCAAATGATCCCCCTAATTGTCTCATCATTCCCGTAAATGCAGCTCCCTGGCCAATTTGCTGGCCATATAAGGTAGACAAAGCCAATGTTGTAATGGGTATAAATAACAATCCAAGCCCCATTCCTCTTACAATAAGTAACCAGAAAAATGCATCTGCACCTGTATCCGGCGTTAAGATTTTATAAGCCCATAAACTATAGAGAAAAAAAGTGATAAGCCCGCCGGCAACAAGATATTGTTGCTTTACACCACCCTGCAACAGCTTACCGATGAGTGGCATCATAAATGCTGTGGCAATACCCGAGGGTATCAGCAACATCCCGGACTCCTGCGCAGTCCATCCCAGTGTAGATTGAGTATATAACGGAATAATGAAAGTTGAGCCATATAATCCAAATCCTAATAAAAATGACATAATAGTGCCAACCCTCAGATTACCATTTTTTAAAACCCTTAATTCTACTATTGGATTTTTATACGTGAGTTCCCGCCATATAAAAAAGAAAAATCCAAGAATGGCGGTAACCGTTAGTATTATTATGATATTATCATTAAACCAGTCATCATCATGTCCTTTTTCGAGAACGTATTGCAAAGAGCCAACTGCGATTGCCAGCAAAGCAATTCCTAAAAAGTCGATATGCTTTCTTAAAGTTTTTGCATAAAATTTTGGACTTCGTACAAACTGCAACGTTAGTAACGTGGCTGCTATGCCAATGGGGATGTTAATGTAAAATATGTATGGCCAGCTAAAATGATCGACAATATAACCACCTAATGGCGGGCCCAATGTTGGCCCGATAATTACACCCAATCCATAAATTGCCTGCGCCATGCCGCGTTTTTCAATAGGATAGCTTTCTGTTATAATTGTTTGAGATGTTACCAATAAAGCGCCACCGCCAACACCCTGCAAAAAACGAAAAATTACCAATTCCCAAATGCCCGTCGCGTTGCCACATAAAAAAGAAAAAACAGTAAAAATCATTATAGAAGCAGCGAAGTAATTTCTGCGTCCAAACTGTTGAGAAAGCCAGCTCGTCATTGGCACGATGATTACATTACCGATCGCATAAGCTGTAATAACCCAACCTATTTCTGTAAGCGTTGACCCAAGGTTTCCCTTCATATCAGTTAATGCCACGTTTACGATAGTCGTATCAACTATTTCGAGCAATGCACAAAGAATTGCCGTAATAGTAACAATAACACGCCTCGCGCCATATTCTACTAAAGAATTTTCTGGTTGCATGTATAGAAATCTCTCTTTTTAAATAAATTAATTCAGATGAACATCAACACTAACATTCATACCCGCTTTTAGCCTGTTTAACAAAGTGTCACCTTTGTTTACAAACTCAATTTTTACAGGAAGACGTTGCACAACTTTCACAAAATTTCCGCTTGCATTGTCCGGGGGTAATAAAGCAAATTCAGCTCCCGTTGCAGGGGAGAATGAAGAAAGCGTTGCTTCAAAATCGTGTTTTGGAAACGCGTCAACGTGTACGGTTACCCGTTGTCCTACTTGCATTTTCTTATATTGCGTTTCTTTAAAATTGGCAACCACCCATATACTGGTATTATGAACAATGCTGAATACAGGCTGACCGGCTTGCAGAAACTGGCCTTCCTGCACATTCACTTTTGACACTTTTCCATCTTCGGCTGCGGTAATAATTGTATAAGATAAATTGAGTTTGGCATCTTCAACTTCCACTTCACGCTGCTTAACGGTAGATTGTGCAACGCCAATTTGTTCTGCTGTTGCATTACTTTGCGAAGCAACAACACTGGTTTGCGTAGATGCCTGTTTTTTCTGCTGTTGCAAAATTTGTAATTGCTTTTCTGCAGTTTCTTTAGCGGCAAGCGCCTGCTCGTATTGTTGCTGGGTTATAGAATGATCCTGTATAAGATTGGCATACCGGTTAAAATCCTGTGTGGTCCTCGTAACAGCTATTTCCGCTGCAGCAATTTGAGCATCAACCGTAGAAACACCAGCCCTTGAACTTGCAATACCCGAACGGGCCGCATTGGTATTGGCGCGTGCTGCATCTACATTGCTTTTCGCTGTAGCCAGCGCCGCCTCTGCTTTATCTAAGTCTAATTTATAATCGCGGTCATCGAGTATTAGCAGCGTGTCGCCCTTGTGAACGTCCTGGTTATCTTTCACCCTTACTTCCTTTACATATCCCGCAACACGGGGTATTACAGGGCTTATATCTGCCTGCACCTGTGCGTCATCTGTTTCTTCGTGATGCATAGCATAGGTATATTTTGATATTCCAAACCATCCCCCGCCCAGTATCATTACAATAAGGATGATCAGGAAAACTTTGCTTTTTTTCTTAGGCTCGGCTTTACCATTCGGTTCGTCCGTTAATGAATCTGCCGGGATTATTTTCTCGTTGTCTTTCGATTCCATAAAAAATTTATTTATACGCTTGTTTTATTTATTATTAATTAAACCTGATGTTTCCAATAACTTGTCATAAGCTAATAACACATCTGCTTTAGCAACGGCAAGGCTTATTTCCGATTGCAAGAGCGATACGTTCGCGTCCAGCAAATCAGAAGTATTTACAAGGTTATTATCATATTTATTTTTGGTGATTCTATAATTCTCCGTTGCCTGCGCAACTGCCTTTTGATATACTTCTGTTTTTTTCTGGCTCAAAAGAATGTTTTCGTAATCCTTGTTTACCTGCAATCTTACATCATCATCAAGTTGGGCCTGCCCCGCAGAAATCTCTTTTTCCCGTGCCTGAGCCTGAACAATTTTAGCTTTCGTTTTCCATAACGATCCCAAATCATACTTAACCCCCACGCCAAAAGTTATTGCATTGGTGATGGTTATAAAATGCGGGATATCCGCAGCAACATAACCACCGGTTAACGCAATGGATGGATACATTTCTGCTTTAGCCGCTGCAATGCCCGTTGATGCTGCCTTTTCACGAAACGACAAAGCAAGAATATCTTTCCTGTTTTGGAGAGCAAGTTGCTCATACTCTTCTAAATTTTTAAGGGAAACAGGCTTTTCGAAACTTGACGAATCAATAACTATTTGGGTTTGCTCCGGAAGACCAAGCATGAGATTCATATTCACATTGGCAATCTTCTGGTTATTTTCGGCATCTAAAACGGACAGTTCTATGTTGGAAGATTGTAACTGAGCTTTTAATAGGTCGTTACGTGCAAGCAGGCCATTTTGCTCCAGCCTGGATAAAACAGAATCACGATGTAGAGATTGAAGCAAATTTTGTTTAACCACATTTACTGTAACACTTGCTTTATAAAGATTGGTATAAGCATTAATAGTATTTAATATAACGGCTTCTTTATTACCTTCCCCATCCAACGTAACGGCTTCCTGCAGGTATTTCGCGGATTCAATTCCATAACGTATTCTTCCTCCGGCATAAATTGGAAGTGAAACATTGAACATGCCATACATTGCTTGGCTTATTTTTGAAGAAGAACCACCGCCTGTACTGTCGGATCCGCCGCCAAAAGCTTTCGTTTTAAGTGAAACTGTTGGAGTAGTTAACCGTAAATAAGAACCACTTACACTTGCACTGGGAAGTTTATTATCCTCAGCTTCTCTCACAGCGCCTGTGGCCTCTTCTATGCGGGCTTCAGAACTCTTTAATTGTTTACTGTTTTTTATACTTAAGTCTATCGCCTCCTGTAAAGAAAGATATTTGGCATTCGTTGTATCCTGTGCATGCGACAACACCGGGATTAAAAATGCCAATAAAAAAATAGAGCCGGTTAAAAAAATTTTTAATTGTTTCACGAAAAAAATATTTTAAAATTCCTGTTTAAATTGTTTGATTATTTTTTCTCAAGACGTGTGAGCGCATTAATTGTTTTAAATGCTCACTTATTCTTTCTTTCAATTTTTTACTTTGGTAAGGATTAAAGTCCTTATTTTTTTGAAGAATTTTCCTGCACATTATTTCAGATGAAAGTAAATGATTGATAGTGCCGATAATACTTGCTATAGTAAGTTCCGGATCGATCGTATTGAACTCTCCGGATTCAATACCCTCCTGGATAATTTTTCTAACGGAAACAAAATTTCTCAGCAAAATTTCACTTATAGCATTCTTCATTTGAGGCCGGCGCTCCAGGGAAAGTTCGCGGTGAAGCAAATGATGAAACTGCGGGCTCTGGAACATTTTATCTACATAATTGTCAATAACAATAAATAATTTTTCCAATTGAGTAAGCGACCTGTTGTTCACCAATTCTGCAAAAACTCCTTTTAAAAAAGCAGCTTTATGTTCCACCAGTTTTTCAAAAAGTTTTTCTTTTGATCCAAAATAGTAGCTGATCATCGCGGGGTTTACATCCGCATCCGCGGCAATTTCCCTTACCGAGGTTCCTTCGAAACCCTTTTGACCAAAGAGTTTCATTGCCGTTGATAATATAGCTTCCTTCTTGTCCATTTTTAAAAAAGAGGGCGAAGTTAAACACTTGTTTGAAATTAAACAAACGTTTAATTAATTTTTTTTCCAGCATTGTAAATAAACTGGACCGCAACTATAAATTTTTATAAAAAAAAGGTATTGCTGGATACCAGGCAATACCGTACAATAAATGATTGTTTTAAAATGGTCAGCTAAGCGTAGCTTCCATAGAAATTTCAATATTTGAATTCAGTGATTTTGAAATAGGACAATTTTCTTTTGCATCTTTTGCACACTCGTCAAATTTTTCCTTACTGATTCCGGGAATTTTTGCTTTTACCGTCAGGTGCGATTTTGTAATTGCTCCATCTCCTAATGTAATATCGCATTTTGTTTCAATTGTATCAGCCGTAAAACCTGCTGCATTTAATACAAAACTTAATTTCATAGAGAAGCAGCCAGCGTGCGCTGCGGCTATTAACTCTTCGGGATTTGTTCCGTCTTTCGCCTCACCAAACCTTGTTGCATAGGTAAAAGGAACATCATTTAGAAACTTTGTTTCTGTAGATATTTTCCCATTTCCATCTTTACCTGTTCCATGCCATTCGGCGTTTGCATATTTACTCATAATTTGATTTTTTTGATGATATATAATTATTGGGTTTACATTTTATTGATGATCGATTTTATTATTAACTTTTTTTACTTCGCCAACATAAAATACTTAATGGGAATCCTCTTTTTCCGGTCTCGTACATTCCACAAAATATTTTTACTAAAACAGCTTAAATCCAGGTTGGTTTAAAGGGTCACAAAAATTATTCCGGGAACTCGGCGGAGCTTACTCTGACTCTGCCCCTGCCATTAATGATATGCCAGCTTTTAAAATCCTGGGGGGCATCAAGTCCATCTCCATCTATAATCTGCGAGGGAGTGCGTATCCTCACAGGTTTATCTGTATAAAATTCCTTTCCCGTTTTTGACCTATCCCAATATAATTCATTGCAATAAAGTGTATCGCCTTTTGTATTAAAAACTACTACACTGTCTCTTAAATAAACTTTGCTTTCTGTTTCCATATATCTGCCATAATGCGCATCCAGCTTGCTTTCTATACGTAAACTATCATCATAAAAATCCGCATGTAAAGTTTTTGTAAATTCTATGTAAGGAACGGCTTCCTCGTGCCGCAGCATATAAGGAGCCACCAATTTTGCTTTGGTTTTATTGCCCAGGCTGTAGATAATATTAACCTGTTTAGCTTCTTCAACACCAATTTTTTTTTCGGTAAACTGGTTTAATTCCTTTAATGAATTTTCGCAGGAAACAATAAAAAAGCAGCTCATTATAAAAGCTGCCGTTTTTAAAAATTTATGGTGAATGCTATAATTCATTTTTCATTTTACGAAAAATTATTGGTATTTCTCCCTGGTAAACCAAATATCACTCAATGAAAAACCTACGCCAACTCTAAAAGTATTTTCTTTAATTATATTACTGTTGTTGCCACGCTTTCCGTATTCCAGCGAAAGATTCATAAAGCTATATTGGTGATCATAGAAGCTATGTCTCAACTTAAGAGGGAAAGTACCTCCAAGGCTTATGGTATAAATTGGCATTGAATTATCAACATCTATATAATCATTTCCAAAAGAAAAGCCAGCCCTGTATCGTACATTATTAAAATATTTGGAGGAACCAGTTGGCGAAGGAAAATACTGAATTCCGAACTTGCCAAGCCAACTGTTTTTAACGAAATCTTTTTCTCCAAAAAACCGGTAGGCGTCCCAGTTAGTAGATTCAAAATCTGCTCCTAATAAGACATGCGGCTTTTCTATTGTGAATCCTGCGCCAATCGTAGAAGGCAAAACCACCTTTCCTTTTTGCCCGGCATTTTCAAAAATGCTGTCAATTTTCACAATTGCTCCTGATGTGGAGTTATAGGAAAAGGTTTCCCTTAAATCATCTTTGGTGGCATTGTATTGCCGTTTAAGATTTCCATAAGCTCCAAGGCGAATAAATCCTTCTTTTATTTTTATAGCATATTGCATCCCTGCATCTAGAAAAACACCGCCAAAATGTGTGGTGGTTTGGTAATTAGAGGAATAAAAATAATCGGCCGAATCATTAGCAAGTGAAAGCTTAGTATTATAATCTTTGGATCCAAAAAGATAGCCAGAATTAAAACCCACACTAAAATTTTTAATCTTAAGAGCCGTACCAATAAAAGCTTCGTTTACGCCACCGTTACCTTCATAAATAGTATTGGTAGTATCGTTTGAAATTGATCCGAGATTGCTTACTTTGTAATTGATCCTGCTTATGGGCTTTAAGCCAAAAGTTAGGCCCCAGCCCGTCTGGTTTTTTATCGCTTTTTTATTCCCGTATAATAATGGAAAGCCAACCTGCAAATAGGAAATTATACCATTATTAGACTTAAAGTTTCCTACCGGATTAGTACTATTTATAGTTCGTCCGTCATATTCAATACCTATATCTAATGTGGTTAAAACAAGGTTACCGTAAGTTGCGGGATTAACTGTATTAATTGTAGCGGGATCTGTAACACCCGCTGAAATTCCCCCCATACTGCGATTGGCGATGTTTCCGGCCGGTAAAATATTACCCACGCCATATCTTGAATACGGTGAGTTCTCCTGCGAGAAACAAAACATTGGCAACACGGCAAACAATAAAAAAGTAAGTTTATGTTTTGGTATAATTTGTTTCACTAATTGCATACAGTCCTTTAAATATTAAGTCGGGGTCGGCAAATATCTTGTTTTTAATAAGATGGGCAAAATAGAGGGTGTCTCCACCGGTTAAAAGGACGTTAAAGTTATTGAATTTATCCCTGTATTTATCGATTATTCCATCGATTTCAACTGCGAGGCCCATCAAAATACCGCTTAAAATATTTGTTCGGGTATCGTAACCAATTAATGGAAAATTCCAATCGGGTTTTATAAGAGGAAGTTTGGCAGTGTAAGAATTTAAAGATTTAAAGCGCATCTCCATGCCCGGAGAAATACTTCCTCCTATGAAACTATTGTAGTTATTTATGAAATTATAAGTAACGCAGGATCCAAGTCCGATTACAAGATTGTTTTTGCCCGGGTGGAAATACACAGCCGCAGCCGCAAGCGCCAGCCTGTCTGCACCGATGGTTTCAGGTTTACCTACAGGCGTTGTAAACGGTAAAATTGATTGTGAACTTAATTTATGAAATGATGATTTTTCTGCAAGAATTCTCTCCATCTCAATATTATGATCAATAACTGACGAAAGAATTGTTTTTTCAGGAAAATATTTTTTTAATAATTCTTCAATAGTTGAATTGTTGCTATCAGCCAAAGAAAATACTTCAGCTAGTTGATCATTTTTAAATACACCACATTTAAGGCGTGTATTTCCAAAATCAAAACATAAAGTTGTATTCAAATAATTTTTTTTAAGTAACCGAAGTGAATTTATAAAATCGTCTATTCGCGTTTATAATTAGCAAAATAAGTTTAAGAAATATTAAAGCCGCTTATGTTTTTAAAATGGCCATTCAATTTTATTTTTTCTTTCAACAATTCCATTTCAGCAACGACCGGTAATACTTTGGCAAGATGCCGTTTTAAATATTCCTGGCGCTGCAATTCATTTGTAAGAGAGAGAAATTCATATTCTTCTTCCAGTGTAAGACCTGCATGATGTGCTACATCATAGCTGCTCAATTGATCTTCCTCTTTATGAAAAGGTTTATTTACTTTAAGCAGCTTGTGTAATTCTTTGATAGCTGCAACTACTTTATTCATCAGCAATTTTTTTCCATGATCGGAGTTTGCGGGATAACTTACAATGGCCCCGCTGTACAATTTATCGGGTACCTCATTAATTATTTCCAAAACCCTGAAAACTTTTTGACCTTTGGTTTTTATATCCATTTCACCGTTATCGTACAATTTTGAAATCTCTACAATATCAACAAGCGTACCCAGTTCATTCACTTTATTATTAATTACAACGGGCATTCCAAAAGGCTTTTTTTGATCAAAACATTCTTTAATCAGCTGCTTATATTTTGGTTCAAAAATATGTAGGTTTAAATCTTCTCCGGGATACACAACAATAGATAAAGGAAATATGGGAACGAAATTGGTCATCTAAATAATTTTTGAGAACTGCAAATTTACGAATGCATCAATAAACCGAAAACTAATTATGATTCATAAAAATATTCAGGTAATTTTTAATCTTTACATTTGAAACAACCAAACGTTACAATATGTTTATTAGTGGATTTAGCATGGTAAGAAATGCCACTAAATTATATTATCCTGTAAGAGCTTCTATCGAATCTATCTTGCCAATTGTTGATGAATTTGTAATTGCATTAGGTAGTGGTGATGCAGATGATCACACTTTGGAAGAGATACAAAATATTCAATCAGGTAAAATTAAAATTATACATACGGAATGGGATCTCAAAAAATATCCCGGCGGCGGTGAATATGCCCATCAAACAGATATTGCTAAAGAACATTGTAAAGGAGATTGGTTATTTTATTTGCAAAGTGACGAAGTGATACACGAAAAATATTTGCCTGCAATTAAAAAGAGATGCGATGAACTCTTAACTAATAGAGAAGTGGAGGGATTATTATTTAACTATAAACATTTCTGGGGCGATTATTCTCATTACATCGTTTCTCATGCATGGTATCCGAAAGAAATAAGAATTATTCGTAACAACCCGGAAATACATTCGTGGCGGGATGCACAGTCGTTTCGTCGTATTCCTGCTTTTAATGGAGTTAATTATTTTCAGAAAGACAATACCTATAAACTTAAAGTGGCAGAGGTAGATGCCTGCGTGTATCATTACGGATGGGTGAGGCCGCCGGAAATGATGCAGAAGAAAAGAGTTTCTTTTGAAACACATATGCAGGGAAACGAAAAAGCTGTTTCAATTTTTAAAGAGGAGCCTGATGTCTTTGATTATGGAGATATAAGTAAGCTTTGTATTTTTAACGAAACGCACCCGGAAGTGATGAGAGATTTTATAAAAAAATTTAACTGGCAAAACCAGTTATATCCTCACAACAGCCAATTAAAAAAACATAAGCACGATAAATTTAAGTATCGATTGTTAAGTTTTATTGAACAAAAATTTTTAAAGGGAAATCAAATCGCAGGATTTAAAAATTATGAATTGATTCATCCAAAACCAGCTAACCAATAACGTCTTTATACAACGCTTCCGTTTTATCACCCCATTTTTCTTTTATTGAAATAATATTTTTTTGATCTGCAAATGGGATAACATTTTTTGAACGAAGTGTTAAACGCTGGAAGTGATGAATGTAAACTCCCAATGCTAATTGCAAAGGCTTTATATCATGATATTGGACAGCCCTTTCTTTTGTTCGAAAAAAAAGATCAAAGTCTGCAACCTGCAAACGTTCATCCCATATTCCTATTTTTTCAAAAGCCGATTTTTTAATTAGAATACATGAGCCGCTAAATCCTTCAACTACGGCATCTTTAAAGGTTTCATATCGTGCATTACAAAATTTATCGAAGTCGCCATACATCCATTTTACCATCCGTTTAAGGCTTCTCACATTGATGCCTGAAAGTGCTCGTATAAAGTATTTAATCCGCTTCCATTTTTTATGCATCTTCTTTTGCACTATCTTATTTTCAAGGTGATCATTGGTTGCAAAAGAGATTACTTCAATTGCCTTATCATTCATTATTTGCAAAATTTTTTTATCCCATTCTTTTGAGACAAGAATATCATTATTAAAAAAAGCGAGGTAGTGATATTTGGCAACTGCAATTCCCTGGTTCTGGCAATGTGGGTAAGAATAATTTTCCTCATTAGGTATAAACACATCTGCTTTATCTTTAAAAAATTCTTTGCTTCCATCAGTGGAATTATTATCAATAACAATCAATTCAAAAGGCAATGAGGAATTCTTTTGTAAAGTTTCATAAAACAATTTATTCATGTTGAGTTGGTTATGAACAGATGTTATAATACTTATCATAATTGAATAAATTGATATGCAGCAAAAATAAAGTAGTTTAGTTTTTTTAAATTGGTTGGTTATATATTAACTGTTTTTCTTTTGCATAAATTATAATCTTGTACTTATAAAATAAAATATAATAGATAGAGTTACGCTCATTCGATTGTTAGTAGAACAATGCCAGTAATCGAAACTGTGGTGCAGCGTTATTTAATCTTTTAGCATATGAATTCAATTACCAATATTGAAGATCTAAAACAGGGCGATTTTAAAACCATTTCCCGCACTATTTCTTTAGTTGAAAATGAAGTGCCCGGCTATGAAGATATTCTTAAACAACTGCAATCAACTCCAACAAAAATTATTGGTATTACAGGAGCGCCTGGTGCCGGTAAAAGTTCTTTGGTTGATGCATTAATTGCCCAAATAATTAAAGATCAAAAAAAAGTAGCCGTACTTTGTGTAGATCCATCTTCACCCTTTAATAAAGGTGCATTGCTTGGCGATAGAATCAGGATGAGTGAATGGTACAATCATCCAAATGTATTTATCCGTTCATTGGCGAGTAAAGGATCACTGGGCGGCTTGCACCCAAAAATTATAGAGATTACTGATGTATTGAAAGGAGCAGATTTTGATTATATCATTATAGAAACTGTTGGCGTTGGCCAGAGCGAAGTAGATATTGCCGCACTCGCAGATATTACAATTGTTGTGTTGGTCCCTGAAGGAGGAGATGTAATTCAAACCATGAAAGCAGGGTTAATGGAAGTCGCAGATGTTTTTGTAGTTAATAAATACGATAGGCCGGATGCGGCTATATTTTATAATAATTTAAAGCAAATGCTGGCACCGGCATTTCATCATTCAGCGAAAGAAATTCCCGTTTTAAAAACAATTGCCTCTCAAAAAGAAGGCGTGAAAGAATTGTATACCATAATTTCCGGATGGGAATATGATAAAGATAAAAAGCAACAGCTTGAATTAATAACTGAAAAAGTATGGTCAATAATTCAGAATAAAAAAATGAAAGAAATTAATAAAGATGAACTAAAAAAAGAATTATCAGCGGTTGCTTCAATGCCGGAATTCAACATGTATCAATTTGCGGCAAAATATTATTGAACCCGCAAAGATTAACGGTTACCCTTCCACCACCTATAACCAATAATACCAATAGCTGCATAGGGGATCATCATTAAATAAATAATTCCTGAATTAAAACCTTCCGCAGGTTTGGTACCCATTTGCTGAACAGACTTAGCGCAGATGGAACACTGCGCCATCAAATGGTTACTCACGAGGAATGAAAGAAAGATTGTGGCGAAAAATATAATAAAAAATTTCTTCATAAACATTTACAAAGTTACTTTGAATTTTTAACATCAACTCACCTGTTCCACCTGAGCCTTTTGTACTTTTTTCCTGTCGTCTTCATTCAAAATCACTTTCCGCATACGAATAACTTTTGGAGTTACTTCAATACATTCATCATGTTGAATATATTCCATACATTCTTCAAGGCTCATCTGGGTTTTAGGAGCAATACGTGAGGCATCATCACTGCCGCTGGCACGGTGGTTGGTTAATTTTTTAGGTTCTGTCGCATTTACGACAAGATCTCCTGGCTTAATATGTTCTGCTATTATTTGACCGGTGTAAACTTCTTCTCCCGGATCAACAAAGAATCTTCCGCGATCCTGCAATTTATCAATAGAATACCCGGTGGTTTTTTCCTGGTTCTTTGAAATTAATACGCCGTTATTTCTTCCGGGAATATACCCTTTCCATGGTTTGTATTCAAGAAATCTGTGTGCCATCACCGCTTCGCCTGCAGTATTGGTAAGCATATTGGAACGCAGGCCAATTAAGCCTCTCGAAGGAATCTCAAATTCAAGATGCTGCATTTCACCTTTGCTTTCCATAATGAGCATTTCACCTTTACGTTGTGTAACAAGGTCTATTACACGACCACTATATTCACCAGGCACATCTACTACAAGATTTTCGTAAGGCTCACATTTTTTACCATCAATTATTTTTGTAATTACCTGTGGTTGCCCTACAGTTATTTCATAACCTTCACGGCGCATGGTTTCTACGAGGATACTTAAATGCAATATTCCGCGTCCGTATACCATAAAACTTTCAGCACTATCGGTGGGGCTTACACGAAGAGCAAGATTTTTTTCCAGTTCTTTTTCAAGCCTGTCTTTCAAATGGCGGGAGGTTACAAATTTGCCGTCTCTGCCATAAAAGGGCGAATTATTAATGCTGAACTGCATGTTCATCGTAGGCTCATCAACACTTATTACCGGCAAGGCTTCGGGATTTTCAAAATCGGCAAGTGTTTCACCGATATTAAACCCTTCAATTCCTACCACTGCACAGATATCACCCGCGCTCACTTCACTTACTTTCTTTTTACCCAGTCCTTCAAAAACATACAATTCCTTTACCCTGCTTTTTTGAACGCTTCCATCGAGCTTCATTAATGAAAGTGGCTGGTTATCTTTTATAACTCCTCTCGCAACTTTACCTACTGCAATTCTTCCCAAAAAAGAAGAATAATCCAATGAAGTGATTTGCATTTGGAGATTTCCCTCCGGCGTTAATGGAGCCGGAACTTTTTCGAGTATAATATCTAATAAAGGAAAAATATTGTCCGTTGGTTCGAGCGTTGTATTCATCCAGCCTTGCTTGCTGGAACCATAGATTGTTGGAAAATCGAGTTGTTCTTCTGTTGCATCCAGGTTAAAAAATAATTCAAACACCGCATCATGAACTTCGTCCGGACGGCAATTGGGTTTATCTACTTTATTAATTACCACAATCGGATGCAATCCCAATTGCAAAGCCTTTTGTAAAACAAAACGGGTTTGAGGCATTGGCCCTTCAAAAGCATCAACTAACAAAAGAACACCATCGGCCATCTTTAAAACACGCTCCACTTCACCGCCAAAATCACTGTGACCAGGAGTATCAATAACATTTATTTTAACACCTTTATAAGTAACTGAAACATTTTTACTGAAGATGGTAATGCCACGTTCTCTCTCAAGATCGTTGCTATCCATAATTAATTCGCCGGTTTCCTGGTTATCGCGAAAAATATTTGTTGTGTGCAAAATCTTATCAACTAATGTGGTTTTTCCGTGATCAACGTGCGCTATTATCGCTATATTCCTTATTTCCATAATTAAATTTTATCCTAAAAATTCAAAATGACAATATTCTGAATTTTTTAAGTGTGCGAAGGTACGCTAATTCAGTTTCATGGCAAGCATAAAAGCGGAGTTAACGCAAAATTTAACCGCTCCTTAAGTAGCGAAAACTGTCAAAAATTTTTTTGGAGTTTAATTTGATAATAGTTACAGTACAAATTTTAGGAATGAAAAGAAAACTTCCCTCACTTAAAGTATGTGTTCTTTTGGACATTATTGGGTGTTTAAGTTATGTTATGCTTCCTTTTGGCCCAATTTGGGCTGTTCTTTCGGGCATTATATTTTATGTTCTTTTTGGAAGAAAATTTGGAATGCTTGGCGGTATTTTTTCGTCCCTCGAAGAGTTATTCCCCGGAATAGATTTAATACCAACATTCACTCTTGCATGGCTTATAAGAAAATATGAGATTGAACAATTGCGTTTGAAACAATATCCATAGCCAATCTCATTGCGCTTTTGTGGAAACCATTTATATAAACAGGGTTGCAGTTTAATACAACAATTAGTGAATTCATTTCTTATTGGATGCCTATTGCATTTATAATCCCCGTTTACTGCTCAACTAATTAAGTGGAATTATGTTTCGATAAAATCATTAGTTTTAAACCTAAACAGACTTCAATGAGAAAATTATTGTTTTTTTCCTTTCTTATTTCCAATATTTGTTTTGCCCAGGATAGTATTACGATTCCGGACATTGCATCTGCAGAAAAAATCATTAGCATGCATTTTACACAAGCCAAAGAGGATTCTCTTTTAAGTGCAGTACAGGCCAAGGCGAAAGAATATGATAAAATGCATCTTTATTCGTTGGACAATTCAATTCCTATGACGATGGCAGAAAGTCCTTTGCTTCCTTATATGGATTTAAATAAAAGACAGCAGCCTGTTAACTTTTCTATTCCTAAAGGAATAGAAATGCCTGCCAATAAAAATGATCTTGCTTTTTATTCCATTCCGCAATTAGCTTCCTTAATTAAAAATAAAAAAATAAGCTCTGTTGAGCTCACTAAATTTTTCATTGACAGATTAAAAAAATATGGAGATACGCTTCAATGCGTAATTTCACTAACTGAAGATATTGCTATGAAGCAGGCCGCAGAAGCCGATAAAGAAATCGCAGCGGGAAAATATCGTGGATTATTACACGGCATCCCTTACGGGTTAAAAGACCTTTTTGCTGTGAAAGGAACAAAAACTACGTGGGGGGCAGAGCCATATAAAGACCAGGTTATAAATACTGACAGTTACGTGTACACGAAATTAAAACAAGCGGGTGCAGTACTTATTGCCAAATTAACTTTAGGTGCCTTAGCTATGGATGATTACTGGTTTGGTGGCAGAACAAAAAATCCATGGAACATGCTGGAAGGTTCCAGTGGCTCTTCTGCAGGTTCAGCAGCGGCAACCGTTGCAGGGCTTGTTCCTTTTGCAATCGGAACAGAAACTTATGGTTCAATTATATCACCATCTACGGTTTGCGGCGCAACAGGATTGCGGCCTACATTTGGTTCCGTAAGCAGGAGTGGCGCAATGACACTATGCTGGAGTCTGGATAAAGCCGGGCCTATTTGCAGAAGCGCAGAAGACGCGGCAATTGTTTTTAATTATTTGCACGGAACCGATAAATTGGACGCTGCTGCCGTAAACATGCCGTTTAATTATACGGCCAAAGCTGATTTATCGAAACTGAAAATTGCTTATGCAAAAAATTATTTTGGCAAAAAAGATACGCTCGGAAATGAAGATGCAGTTTTAGATGTATTCAGGAAAGCTGGTGCACAACTGATTCCAGTTGAGTTTCCTGATTCCGGCATTTATAATTTTGATATCATTGGTATTGTTATAGGTTCAGAAAGTGCTGCAGCTTTTGATGGTTTTACAAGAACCGGTTTGGACGATAAAATGACAAGACAGGGAAAAGGCGAATGGCCGAATTATTTCAGGGCCGCAAGGTTTATTCCTGCTGTGGAATACGTCAATGCTAACAGGCACCGCTACCAGCTAATGCAAAAAGTAAATGATGTTATAGAAAAATATGATGTAATCATTTGCCCCACATGGGTAGGAAACCAGGCTGCTATAACTAATTTAACCGGCCATCCTGCTATTAGCATCCCAACTGGATTTAATAAAGAACACACGCCTACCAGCATTACACTTGTCGGTAAGTTGTTTGATGAGGCAACACTACTTGCCATTGCGAAGGTTTACCAGGATGCAACTCAATGGAACAAAATGCATCCACCATTTTTTAAATAAGTACAGAGAGTGAATAAAAAACCAAGAAGTTTATCAAAGTGAATTTTATACTAGCATTTGTAGAAACCTTCCTGGTTTGCCACCTTTATTTTTATAAATTGAAACTATCTTAGCCTGAACCTAAAAAAATTAAATTACCATACATGAAGAAAATTCTTTTACCTCTTTTATTACTTTTTATCATTCAAATTTCATTTAGCCAAACAAAACAAATCACCGGCTTCTATGAAAAAAATGTAGATAGGCAATTAAATCTTGAATCTTCTTTTGATAAAAATTTAAGCAGGGAAAATATCGGTGAAACTATTAAAAAGCTATCTGCAGTTCCTCACCACATTAGCTCTCCGGGAAGTAAGGCAAATGCGGAATACATTTTAAGTCTTTATAAAAAGTGGGGATGGGATGCTCAAATAGAAACCTTCCATGTACTGTTCCCAACACCCAAAACAAGAATATTAGAGATGACTTCTCCTACATCTTATAAAACCATATTAAAAGAACCTTCCCTAAAAGAAGACGCCACGAGTGGACAATCAGGGCAATTACCTACCTATAATGCATATAGTGCGGATGGTGATGTAACAGGCGATCTTGTTTTTGTAAACTATGGTTTGCCACAGGATTATGAGGTGCTGGATAAAATGGGTATTGATGTAAGAGGAAAAATTGTAATTGCAAAATATGGCAATAGCTGGAGAGGAACCAAGCCTAAAATAGCCCAGGAACACGGTGCAATAGGTTGCATCATTTATAGCGACCCGATGGATGATGGATACTTTCACGGTGACGTGTACCCGAAAGGCGCTTTCAAAAATGAATATGGAGTGCAAAGAGGTTCTGTAATGGATATAGTTATTTATCCCGGCGATCCTTTAACTCCGGGTATTGGTGCAACTGAAGATTCAAAAAGATTAGACAGGTTGCAGGCACCTAATCTTTTAAAAATACCTGTATTGCCAATAAGTTATCACGATGCAACGCCTTTACTTGAAGCGTTGGAGGGACCTGTAGCTCCTGATAATTGGCATGGTGGTTTGCCCTTTGCTTACCATATTGGTCCTGGTAAAACAAAAGTTCACTTGAAAGTTGCATTCAATTGGGATATTGTTCCATGCTATGATGTTATTGCAAAAATTCAGGGATCTAAATTTCCGGATGAATGGGTGATACGTGGTAATCACCAGGATGCGTGGGTAAATGGAGCAACCGATCCAATTAGCGGGCAGGCTGCACTGTTAGAAGAAGCAAAATCAATTGGTGATCTTTTAAAAACAGGATGGAAACCAGATCGCACTTTAGTGTATTGCGCATGGGATGGCGAAGAGCCTGGCTTATTGGGTTCTACAGAATGGCTGGAAGAACATGAAAAAGAACTGCAAAAAAAAGCTGTTGTGTATATTAATACCGACGATTATGAGCGTGGCTTTTTATTCGTTGAAGGCTCTCATGCACTGGAACCTTTAATGGATGAGATTTCGAAAACAGTTGTTGATCCCGAAACTAACGTAAGCGTATTCGAAAGAAGAAAGGACCACGATGCAATATCGGCTGGAAGCGCTGATGCAACGAAAAAAATATTAGATGAAAAAGAATTGAAATTAGGGGCGATGGGTTCTGGCTCTGATTATTCTTCTTTTATTCAACATGCAGGAATACCTGCACTGAACCTGGGATATGGTGGCGAAGGAGGTGGTGGAGAATATCATTCTATCTATGATTCTTATTATGATTTTACAAAGTTTAAAGATCCTGGTTTTCAATATGGAGTTGCATTGGCAGAAACCGCCGGGCACGCAGTTCTAAGGATCGCCAATGCAGATGTATTGCCTTTTGATTTTACTCATCTATATAAAACAATTTCGGGTTATTCTGATGAATTAATGGCACTCCTAAAAACCACGAGGGAATCCACAGAGATAGAAAATCAACTAATTAATTCCGGCGATTATAAAGTAGGAGAAGATCCTACAAAGAAGTATAACATTCCTGTTGCAAAGTCAGAAGTTCCATTTCTTGATTTTTCGCCATTGCAAAATGCATTGACACAATTGAAAAAAAATACTGATATTTTGGAGGCAGCTTATCAGGATAAAATAAAAACGAATAATGTTAGCGAATCTTTTAATCAATCACTTTACCGGGCGGAACAACAATTATTAACGGAAACAGGGTTACCGCGAAGAGCATGGTACAAACACACCATATATGCTCCGGGATTTTACACGGGTTACGGCGTAAAAACTATGCCCGGTATTCGTGAAGCCATTGAGCAAAGAAACTGGAAAGAAGCTCAGGAACAAATTGAAGTATATGCTAAAGCTATTATGAGACTTGCAGAATATTTGAATGATGTTGCAATGGCAAATAAGTAATTGTCGTTGAGAAATACCCGGTTACGGAAAATGGAAACACATTCTTTAATAGCGATCCAGTCTTTGTTTTCATAACATTTATTTTCATATTTCAGTTGTAAATTGCATATCCCTATGCCTTTTCAACTTAATTCATCATATCAGCCGGCAGGCGATCAGCCACAGGCAATTGAACAATTAACACGTGGCTTGTTAGAAGGAGAAAAATACCAGACGTTGTTAGGTGTAACCGGTAGTGGTAAAACTTTTACCATGGCCAATGTAATTCAAAATGTACAAAAGCCGACTCTTGTGCTTACACATAATAAAACATTGGTAGCACAGTTATATGGCGAGTTCCGGCAATTCTTCCCTGATAATTCTGTAGGATATTTTGTTTCTTATTATGATTATTATCAGCCTGAAGCGTATATGCCTGTCAGTGATACTTACATTGAAAAAGACCTGAGCATAAACGAAGAACTTGATAAATTAAGACTTGCGGCAACATCGCAATTATTAACCGGCAGAAGAGATATCATTGTTGTGGCGAGTGTAAGCTGTATTTATGGTATTGGTAACCCGAAAGATTTTGCTGAAGGTGTTGTACGAATCAAAGAAGGACAAACAATAAGCCGACAGGGGTTTTTACATTCATTGGTTAATGGATTGTATTCACGCACGCAAGGTGATTTTGCAAGGGGCACATTCAGGGTGAAAGGTGATACAGTTGATATCAATCTTCCGTACATGGATAATGGTTATCGCATTACTTTTTTTGGGGATGAAATTGAAAGTATTGAAACGCTCGAACTCAGTACCGGTAAAAGGATTTCGAAAGTTGATGATGCGGCCATATTTCCGGCAAATTTATATATAGCGCCAAAAGATAAACTGCAACAGATACTTGCAGAAATACAAGATGAGGCTGCAAGGCAAACGGAATATTTTAAAAGTACAGGAAAGTATATTGAAGCACAAAGAATTTCAGAACGGGTGAATTATGATATTGAAATGATCCGTGAATTGGGATATTGTAACGGCGTTGAAAACTATTCAAGATTTTTTGACAGGAGAGAGCCAGGTACAAGGCCTTTCTGTTTGCTGGATTATTTTCCACCCGACTTTTTATGTGTAATTGATGAGAGCCACCAAACTATTCCACAGGTCAGTGGTATGTACGGCGGTGACCGGTCACGAAAATTAATTTTAGTAGATTATGGTTTTCGTCTACCCTCTGCGTTAGATAACCGCCCGTTAAACTTTAATGAGTTTGAAAGTATGCTCAACCAAACTATTTATGTAAGTGCAACTCCTGGGGATTATGAATTGGAAAAAACTGGAGGTATAGTGGTAGAGCAGGTTGTGCGGCCAACGGGTTTATTAGATCCGCCGATAGAAATCCGTCCTTCCGTAAACCAGATTGATGATTTGCTGGATGAAATTGATAAACGGGTTACTAAAGGTGATCGTGTCCTCGTAACAACATTAACCAAGCGTATGGCCGAAGAGATGGATAAATATTTACACCGTATCAACATTAAATCAAAATATATCCATAGTGAAGTTGATACGCTGGAGAGAATCGAAATTCTGCGCCAGCTAAGGCTCGGGGAAATTGATGTATTGGTAGGCGTAAACCTTTTGCGTGAAGGACTAGACCTTCCAGAAGTTTCATTAGTAGCCATTTTGGATGCCGATAAAGAAGGCTTTCTTCGTAACGAAAGATCACTTACTCAAACTGCTGGTAGGGCTGCCCGTAATATTGATGGGTTGGTAATTTTTTATGCAGATACTATCACAGAAAGCATGCAAAAAACGATTGATGAAACTACTCGCAGAAGAGAAAAACAGATTCAATATAATATTGAACACGGCATAACCCCGAAGACGATTAAGAAATCGATTGACCAAATAATGGGACAAACCTCTGTGTTGGATATCAAAGGAACAACTGCCTCACCTTATGCAGCCGACGATCTTATAACTATTGCAGCAGAAGAACAGGTTGAGTACAAAACAATTCCTCAACTGGAGAAAGCAGTAACTAACATAAAGCGCCAAATGGAGAAAGCCGCACGGGACCTGGATTTCATGGAAGCCGCAAGATTAAGGGATGAGATGTTTAGAATGCAGAAAGAGTTGGAGGAAATGAAAAACTAAATTATTTCTTCAAAAACGCTGGCTTCGCCTTCATCACTTTTTTATAAACAGCACAACTCTCAACATGTGCCCCTGGCAAATAACCAGTGCTCATTAAAAATTCATTTACAATTTCACCTCCTGTAAACCTGAAAGTGGTTTTAAATATTTTCACCCATTCATCTTTTGTTTTTGGATGATGATGATCGATCCAATTTTTGAAAGAACCAAATTCTTTTTGAATATTTAAAAGCGTTTTTGCATTTTCAATTGCTGCATTTATTTTTAAACGGTTACGGATTATTCCTGCATCATTCATTAATCTTTCAAAATCTTTTTCTTTAAAGGCAGCTACTTTTTTAATATTGAAATTTTTGTACGCCTTTCTAAAATTTTCCTGTTTGTTTAAGATAGTTGACCAACTTAAACCTGCCTGGTTTATTTCAAGAATAAGCCTTCCAAATAATTCATCGTCGTTATCTATTGGAAATCCATAAGCGGTATCATGATAAATTTTGTGTACGTTATTTTTGTCCATTGTGCTAACTGCATCGCAATAAGTTGTGGCCATATCAATTGAATTGTTTTAGAAGTAGTTTAAAAGAATTATAAAATATGTTGTTTGTAGGGTTTTAAAATTAAAAAAAATTATAACGACGCCTGTATCTTTAATTTCAATAATAAAAATAGAATAGTATGCTGGAACAATTTGATTGCACTAAAGAATATGTCCTTGAAGATGATCGGGCAATACTTCGTCCTTTACAGCAGGAAGATAAAATTCACCTGCTGCCATTTTCCTTAAATGAACCTTACTTGTGGAAATATTCTTTGGCGGGCGCAGAAGGCGAAGAAGGTTTGCAGAATTATATGAACATTACTTTTAGAGCGAGAGCTGAAGGAAAAGAATATCCCTTCATCGTATTTGATAAACTAACCAATGAATATGCAGGCAGCACAAGATTTTATGATATTCAAAATGAGTTAGAAACGGTACAATTAGGCTACACATGGTATGGAACAAAGTTCCAGGGAACGGGATTGAATAAGCATTGCAAATACCTTCTTTTATCATTTGCTTTTGAACGTATGGGCTTTGAGCGATTTGAATTGAGAGCGGATAATAACAATGTAAGAAGTATTGCCGCAATGAAATCGCTTGGATGTAAGGTTGATGGTATTCTTCGCAAAAATATGCCCACACGCGAAACTGGGATAAGAAGAGACAGCATTGTTTTAAGTATTTTAAGAGATGAATGGTTTGGGGGAGTGAAAGAAAATCTTTTTATGAGATTGACCTGATTTCAAAAAATGTTGCATAGAAGTGGTTCAAATTATAATAACTGATCAATAACTCCCCACATTATTTTCCTCTTATTGTTCTTGTTTGCCAACCTTGGGCCGAAAGGTAATAGGCAAGCCAAATCGTAAAAGAAGAGCTTGTGCCCTTAGCGAAAATGATTTTTTAAAAGATCCATTTTACATCGACTTTTCCATTGGTTAGATTAATCATCTGTTGACTTTTATTTTGTAATTCAAGGTCAAATCTTCCAATTATTCTGCATGTCTTGTAACTAAACGGTCCGAAAAGCCAGTCGGTACCACTGACAGTTTTGCAATCTGTTCTTCTCAAATCAAGGTTGCCAGACTTGTAGAAGTAAACTCTTTCTGAATCTATTGCCTGGTAATTCCCGGCTGTGTCTGTTGCCACCAGGTTACAACCCGCTTGTTCATTAATAAATAAATATTGATATTCTGGTACCAGGTAAGCACAGCCAGTGCGTGGGAATGAGATATTTCCGCCGAAAACATCTGGCATGAAAATAACCAAACCAGGATCACCGGTGGCGGGACCGGTTAAATTTGCCAGAAATAAATCGCCCATATTTGAATAGAATGTGCCGTTATATTCGAAAGTAACCAGGTTAGGGGAATCGGAATTGGAATTGTCGTGATGATCTTTTTTACAGGCCGTAAGCGCAACAATTAATATCGTAATCGGAAGAAGATTTTTTTTTTATTTTCATAATGAAGTAATTTTTTAAGTTATGCTTTAACGGGGTTAATTCTTTTATTCATCATTCTAAACCACAATGGCGGAACAAGGGCAAGCAATATCATAAAAGAATATCCTGCCGGATGTGACGGTGACTCTTCATGTTGTGAAAGCTTGTCAAATGAACGGTTGGGGTGCATGTGGTGATCCGCATGACTTTCCAGTTGAAAAAGGTTAATCAATCTGTTATAGCGGCCGGTGTTCCACGCATGATGTGCATTCAGTCTTTCGTAACCACCTGCGTTCAATTTTCTCATTAAGCCATAATGCTGCAGGTAATTTATAATGTGCAGTAATGCTATAGCCCCGATGTTTTGCAATAAAAAAAATAAAAGTGAAATTGCTCCAAGTGTAAAAAATATTATCAGCATCATTCCAACCTGCAGGAATCCAAACAATAACATACGGCTACGCATAATCGAAAATTTACCGGAAGCACGGCCGGATTTTTTTGTATCTATATTCCATGCATTTTTATACGTGCCTTTTACTGCCCGGAATAAATAAAAATATAAGGGCTCGCTAATGCGTGCCGTATGCGGATCTTCGGGCGTGCAGGTATATACGTGATGTCCCCAAACGTGCTCGATACCATAATGCATATAGTTATTTTGCAACAGCAATAAATAACCAGCTACCTGTTCCGTTCTTGTAAAGCGATGGATAAACTCATGCGCAAGTGTGAAACCCAATACTCCATTTACAATGCCAACCGATAGTGCGAGTCCGATAAATGAAACCGTTGTAATTGTTGCTGTGCCTGCAACATACACGGCCCATGCGGTTAAAACAATAAGCACCGGAACAAAAATTAGGGCAACATATTTATATGCTGATGAAGAATAATGACATTCTCTTTCTGTATTATTTTTTAAAGCAGGCCATAAAAAAAAGTTACTTAGCGGGTAAACAACAAAACAACATAAGGGAACAAGAAAATTCCACCAACTACCAAGCAGGTAGCCAGCTATGACCAAAGCGGGAATAAACAGGAAGATCAAATAGTTTACCGGTTTCATTGCTCTACATTTTTACATGAATTGATAAAAGCACTACAGCCTCCCTTAAGCATATTGGTTAAGTTTTCTTCAATCGGATCATGCAAGGCAGAAAACAACTTGTGCCTGCAAAACGTACAATTGTGCACATCTCCGTCTGTGTCTACATACAAAAAATATTTCCCCCCGCCAGCGCACCCTGTCCGACGGCTGTAAAATCCGTGGTAAAGAACAGAAGGATAGTTGACATAATCTTTATTGTAGTTGTAGGTAATATAGAAATCTTCCGGAACTGCAATTTGCCGTTCACTTAAGTGCACATCTTTTTCGGCGTAATGTCCTACTGCTCTCGGTTCAAGTACTTGGATAAACGAAATGCCCCGACCCTTTGCTAATTCAGCATATCGTGATAAATTTTTCCTGCTGATAAATTCCTTTGTTGCGCATAATGACAAACATGCCACGAGATTGTTTTTTCTTGCATTGGCAACCGCCTTTTCGGCCCATTCAAAGGCATTCATCATACCGCGAAACTTATTATGCAATTCGGGCATCCAATGATCGAGACTTACTATAATGCCAGTAAGGCCATGTCTTTTTAGTAAGGTTGCCCGTTCTTCTGTGAGGTGATAGCCGGAGGTGTACAGCCAAACTTTTGTTTCCTTTTTTATATTTTTTAATAGATAAATAATATCATCCAGTCGGTTCAATGGTTCGCCCCCACTCAACTGCAACTGGGTAATTCCTGCTTCCTCGAAAGAATGGACGATCGATAAAAGATTTTCCCTGCTCAGCGTTTCAGGTTTGTTTAAAGCATCCCATTCAAAACAGTGCTCGCATTGATAACCGCATTTTTTTGTAACGCCAAAAACTATTGTATCTAAAGTTAAGGGCCCAGATAAAGGGTCCAGCTTCTTTATGTTATTTACTATGTATTTAGAAAAAGCCTTTGACGGCCAGCCGGGTGCATTGAGACTGTAATAATATTTGTTATCAACTTTTGCATATTTCAAAATAGAATGACCTTCCCTGGAATTATCTCTTAATTGTTTTAATTTTTTCATAGCCCTTACAGCCTTTATCGGATTCTCTGTAATCTGTAAGGCGCATAGGAAAATATTTACCCAGATACATACTTTAATAATTTTCTTATGCAATCCATAAATCATAGGTGTTGGTAATGCTTCTGTCTTATCTGTATTAAGAGATCTTTTGACGGGTAAAGCAGTGCTCAAATTTTTGACTGCTGTAATTGTTTGCATAAAAAGATTTTGTATTAAAAATTTATGTCTGCTTTGATTTTCATCTTAGTTTTTAACTAATGCCTGCAGGGTAGTAGCGCTGAATTTTTTATACATGTCGAGACTATAGGAAGGAAATCCTCCTGGTTTTTTTAATTTTTTTAAAAACGCAATTTTTGGTGAACCTTTTAAATCCCTTACATGCGTATAGTATCCTTTTGTATGTAAGATGTAGGTCTGTGCGGTATTTGGGCGCTGTGGTAAACATTTGTATTCGAGAGTGACACAATTGCCCGGAACCGGTTGCTCCAGGTAAATGCCATCCCTTTTATTTAGTTCAGGCAAAATATCTTTTCCTGTTTCATCAGTAGCAATAAACGGGGAAATCGTTTCAACGCTAAAATTGTTATTCTCAGAAAAATCAATTGCTGCATAATCAATTTCCCAAAACATAAAGCCACTGCTTAACCTGACTTCAACCGATGAGTCTTCTACATTCTTTAAATCAAGTGGAACTACAATATCTCTTGTTGCAAGCGGACCAATAGTTGTTAAGTCAGTTACTTTTTGCCACCCTGTTTTTGTTTTTACTGATACCTCCAATGGAATTTTTTGGTCTTTTGACCATTGTAATAATTCAGAAGCTGGTCTCCTATTTTGTCTTTTTACGTAGGTATTGTAATAGCTTCCAAAACTTTTGGCCATTTCTCCATAGAGGTAATCGAGCCAATAAGAATTTTTGATGGCTAAAACCAATTTACCATTTTGTGTTCCGACTGGTTTATTGAATTTTGCAACCACAAAATTCGTGGCATCTATCGCAAGTGTATCATCAAAATGCAACAAGGAATTATCATCCTTTTTGAGCAGGGGAGCTAACGCATCTTTATTATTTCCTGTCCACGCTTCAACCGGTGGTCGCGGATCAGTGATTTCAAATAAATTCCCTTTTTCATCCACAAGGACTTTTGTGTTTTCTGAATGCGTTACAACCTCAAGGTCCGCAAAATCGGTGTATTGTTGTTCCTGTAATTCATTACTTATCTTTAATTGAAGCATATTGTTTGTGGTTGGCGTCATTCTTAGCGGCATATAATCATCCCTGGCCAGTTGCGGATAAATGGCGCCTCCGTAGGTTTCCCCCTGCAGCACGAATTCATTATTCGAGTAAGCGCTTATAAAGGGGCATGAACTTTTAGTAGCAGCAACAATAATTGCCACAACAGCAATTGCTCCTATTGTATAGCCGAGCGCTCCAATAACGTAACTATTAGTAGTTCTTTTTTTATCTTTTTCAATAACTTCAATTTTTTGTATTTGATCAAGCGTCAAAGTATAACTGCCTTTATTTAATGCGCTGTCATTACCAATATACATGTGCACTTCATTAAGAACAAACGGCTCCTTATAGCGCAAATTCCCTTTGCCTTTGTACAGATAATCCTGGTGCTCGATGGGTATATCGTCCAGCGTACATGTAATTTTTTTTCTGTCCTCGCTTAAAATTATATTTCGCATGAAGTATGCCTGGCTTGGCGTACGTAAAATGAAATACCTATTTTGATTTTTTAATGAGTCAACGCTCTTATCGGGATTAGCTTTTACTTTAGTTATAACTGCTTTATAATAGCGATTACACCCTGCAAAGACAAAAAATATTGCGAGGATGAAAACCCAACCATGATAGTCTTTTAATTTTTGTAACATTGATTTTTGATTAAAGAATGAACGTTTTAATTTTGATTACACAGGTAAGGCGAAAAATATCTTAAAAGTTATAACCAACGCTAATCCCTAAATAACGGGTTGAAATCTTCGTTGCTATATCCTTGTTCTTACTGACATTATTTAAACCATAACAATAATTTACATTGAATGAAAATCCGATAGAAAATTCATAGCCGATTATTCCATTTAATCCTACGTCGGTTTTTAACGTATAACCGTAATAGGGCTGGAAAGGAATACCAAGTACAGGCCCACCTCCCGCAATTAAATGGCCATGGCTGGAATTGCTCTTATAGAGAATATTTAACGGAATATCCAGATAAGTAAATCGCGGAGGATAATAATAATACCTGCTATTTCCACTCGATCCTTTAGATACAATTTCAGCTCCGGGCCTAAGGACTACTTCATTTACTAAAGGAATGTCGAGGTATACGCCACCTAATATTCCAACACCGTTAAAACTTGAACCGGAGTTAGGCTCTGTTGTGTTTTCATCAATGGTGGAATGAGATACCGCAACCCCGAGTTTTAAACCAAATGTCGGTTTTTGTGCAAAAGAAGAGTTGGTTATAAATAAAGCGATTAACAAAAAAATAATCACATAGTATTTTTTAGGGCAGTTCATCTGAAATTATTAAACGTGATAAATTTTTTAAAGGAAACAGTATCTGTAACAGAAACACCGTTTCCTTTTTTTCTTATTAATTGCAGGCTGGTAACGGATAAGGATACTCGCTGGAATGTATATTATTCTTCCAGCAATTATTGGTTCCATTGCCGTCCCACAAAAGGTCAACACCGGGTAACGGTAATCCCACTGGCGGGGCGCTTCCATTATTTACGAGTGTGTTATTGATAATTTTTGCGCCATCAACAGTGGGCTCAATATCAGCAAAAGCTTCCGGTGGGATACCTCCCAAAGCTCCTAATATAACCGTACTAACGGTGGCAATACCCGTAAAGTTATTATTGCTGATTTTATTTTTTTCTATGGTAACGTTGTCAACTCCTACCAGGAGAATTCCTGCACCACTGGGAACTAATCCTTCGAATCCTGCACCCGGCTCAGCAAAATTTAGATGATTATTATTCTCAATATTGTTATCTTTTATTTCAACATTTGAAGAAGATTTAACTATAAGTCCGGGTAATAAAACAATCAGGATGCCTGAAACATTATCGTAAGAATGGTTTTTAAATGCAATGATATTCGAGCAGTTTTCAATTTCAATTCCATTTACGTTTCCATAAGCAGTATTGTATTGCATGGCAACATTTTCTGATTGGCCCACATAAATACCCGTATCGGCACTTCCTGTTGCTGAGCAATATTCAATTACACCATGTGTGCAATGCACCGGATACAGTCCATATTCTTTGCAGTTAACTGCAGTTATATTTGACAATAAAAAGTTATCGACATACTCCAGGTAAACTCCGTTTTCCGAAAAATCGCGGACGGTGACATTTTTTAATACGAATCCATCTCCACCCTTGTGCACCATAATTCCGCAGTCTTCATCTCCCGCATTTTGAATAATTACTTTTTCAAATGCGAAACAGGTCTTACCGATTAGTTGAATGTTCGCTTTATTAATCTCTATTTCTCCATTATACGTTCCGGGCTCGATAAGTATGACGGTGCCTGGAGCAGCGGCGTCGATGGCCGCCTGGATGGAACCACCCTGGTGGACCGTAATCGTATTATTTTTCCCCTTTGTAAAATCATCATCTTTACACGAAGGGGAATAAACCTTTTTACAACTTGTAAATAGTGCAGCTGTAATTAAAACGATAACAGCGAATGCAGTGAATTTGCTTGTTAATAGTTTTTGAAAATTGAATGGTAATACCTTTTTCATAATAACCTCCTTTTTAATTATTAAATAAAAAACCATGTTGCATTTTAATTGTGATTATTTAGGTAAACGAAAGATATTTTTTTATAGCGCAGGATTTGTTCCGCCAGGACTTAATGTTTAAATACCGGTTGTAAAATACTATCAGCGTAAGTCCTGTTCTAAATGGATTAATACTAAATCATTTTTATTCTTAGGGCTTTTTAAAAAAGATTCAAAACGCCGTTTAGTCAAATGAGGATAATTTGCCAATTGTCCTTATGAAATATAAAGTGTTAATAATATTTACTAAAAGAAATGATAGGTGTATTAGTTTTTACTGAAGTTTTTTCCAGTCGATATATTTTAAAGCTTTTATTAAAAATATTTAGTCGTACTACCATTTCATTGTAAAAAAGCGACAACTATTTATTTGTTGTTAGTTGCTCTTTTAAATGGTAGTTTTTGTGATTATTCGGTAAACCGACGAGGAATGCTTTGAAATAATTGGTGTGTTTATTATATTTATTAAGCAAACCAAAATTTGCATTTTACCCTTCAGCCTTTGAATTCATATTGATAAGTAAAGTCCCATTTCCTCAGGCACTTTTTTTAAATTCTTACTTCCACTAATTTATATAATGGAAAATTTACGGTTTATACTTATCAGATAAAGCCGGCGCCTATACTGCGGCCATTTATACATCGTTATTCGCTGCGTATTTTTAATACAGGAGTATCGGTTATGCCTCAACCCCTGCACGCGATTTACGAGTATTATCTAACTTTTTTTTTGAAAGATAAATTTTGCACTGTAAGGGATAGTTCAGGAAAGGAAGAAACCAAAACAAGTAGTCTTGTTACTTTTTTTACAGAATCCCAGGGATGTGTTTATTATCAAGGGAGTTATGTTTTGTTTTGTGTGCAGTTTAAATCTAATGGCTTGTTTGCAATATTTGGAATTCCTCAAAAAATGCTAATCAATTCGATCATTCCTATCGCAGATATCTTAGGAAATGGCTACCGGTTACTGAATGAACAGTTAGGTACATCGAAAGATATCTTCGAAATGAGTAAGCATATGGATAAATATTTGGTTCAAAGGCTTTTGAGCCAAAACCATAATAGACATACTGCCAACATTGCAAATTGTTCTAATCTAATTTTAAGCAAGAAGGGAAACATTTCACTTGATAATCTTGCTTATAATGCAAACATGAGCTGTCGGAATTTCGAAAGAAGATTCATAGACGAGATTGGTATGTCTCCAAAATTATATTCAAGAATCGTTCGCTTTTATAACGCCATTGAAAATAAAATGCTTCATCCCGAAAAAGCCTGGACAGATATCACCTATGAAGGCGGATATTACGACCAGGCTCATTTCATAAAAGAAGTCAAAATGTTCGCCGCAAAATCTCCTCAAGAGCTTTTTATGAATACGCCTCCTCCCAAAGAAGAATTTATAGAAAAGTAAGAATCTTTGTCCGTTACGTGCGCTGTTTTACTTACTATAAATAACTGCATACACTTAACCCGAGATTCCCCTTAGATTCCTTTATTTTGTGCTATTAATTAAATCTTTTATGAAGAGAGAACTTACTTCCTGGTATAGCCCTTCCCTGGATAAAGAAATGCCGGTTGCCCTGTATGGTGACTATGGATTTGCTCTTTTGCTTGTTCCCACTGCGGCGGCCGATTATCTCGAGTATGAGCGTTTTCAATTAATTGATAGCCTTGCTCCTCATATTGATGCCGGCAAAGTAAAAGTTTTTTCTATCAATAGCATTAACACGGAAAGCTGGATGCATAATGAAATGTTAGGAGAACATAAAGCAATCCGGCATAACCAGTTTAACCAATATGTTTTTGAAGAGGTGATACCTTTCATAAAAAATAGCACCTCGCCGGAAACACCTGTTATAGTTAGCGGCGCAAGCTTTGGTGCCTTACATAGTATGAATTTATTTTTGAAACGGCCTGATATTATTAATGGAGTTATTGCCATGAGCGGTGTATATAACTTGCACGAATACACGAAAGGCTTTCATGATGAGCAGGTTTATTTTAACTCCCCAATGCATTACATGCCGGAGCTCACCGACGATTGGTATTTGAGTAATATCAGGAAGAGCAATCATATCCATATACTTTCCGGCAGCGGAGATTACGAAGACCCGGGAGCCGCGGGGCAGTTCGCAAAAGTATTATACGATAAAGGGATTAATTATGAACTGGATATTTGGGGAGAAGATATGAAACATGACTGGCCTACCTGGAGAGCCATGCTTCCTCATTATATTGAATCAAGATTTTAAATTTTATCAGGCTAACGGATCTCAAGCTCCCCTAAAGTTTACACCTGTCATATATCTCTTCCAACAATAAATTTGCACCGATCGATTCTAAACTCAGTCGGTCATTTTGATTAGAATATTCTTTTAATTGCCAAAGACCTTCTTTATTAATGGCGAATTGTTCTACGTGAATGGATTCAGCTTCTACTAAAATATATTCTTTTAATGTTGGGATAGCACGGTACAACATAAACTTTACTCCACGATCGTAGTTGCGGGTGGAAGGAGAAAGTATTTCAATAATTACCGTTGGGTTCGTAGCTGAATTTTCGTCTTCACCTGGATTTATTATATCACCGCAAATAATTGAAATATCCGGGTAAGTAAACAAAGTGTTTTCTGGGATGTGAATTCTCATATCGCTGCCGTACGGTTGGCAACTTTTACCTCTTAGAAAATTATAGAGTGATCCGATTATATTTATTGCAATAATATTATGCCTGTTGCCTGCACCCGACATGGCGAAAATTTCACCTTTGTAATATTCATGCTTTTCTAGTGCCTCATTTTCCATTTGTAGGTATTCCTCAATGGAAAAAAACTTTTTGTTATAAGCGCGAGCTGGTTCTTTTATTTCCATATTTAAAGTTACAAAAGTTATTTGCATTCGTTATCCCGGGTAATTGTTATAAAGTTCAAGTGCCTTTTGCAACAACCATGCTTTGTTTTACATTTGCCCAATGGATAAAAAACTTTTTCTTCTTGATGCAATGGCGCTTATTTATCGTGCATACTATGCGCTTATCCGCAGCCCGATAATCACCACCAAAGGAAAAAACACCAATGCACAATTTGGTTTTACCAATACGTTATTTGATTTGTTAAGTAAAGAAAAACCTACACACCTCGCTGTAGCTTTTGATACATGGGCGCCCACAGAACGGCACACTGATTTTGAAGCATACAAAGCCAACAGGCAGGAAGCGCCCGAAGATTTACTGGCTTCTATCCCTGATATAAAAAAAATAATTGAAGGTTTTAATTTGCCCGTGGTTGAATGTGATGGCTATGAAGCTGATGATATAATTGGAGCATTGGCACAGCAAGCCGAAAGGGAAGGCTATGAAGTCTTTATGGTAACACCGGACAAAGATTTCGGGCAATTGGTTACTGATAAAATAAAAATTTATAGGCCCGGCTACCAGGGAGGAAAGGTGGAAATTATGGGCACCAAAGAGGTTTGCGAAAAATGGGGTATAAAAAACGTAAACCAGGTTATCGATATCCTTGGTTTGATGGGAGATGCTGCCGATAACATTCCCGGTATTGCAGGTATAGGTGAAAAGACCGCTGCAAAATTGTTGGCGCAATATGAAACGGTTGAGAATGTTTTAGCCGATGCTGAAAATATAAAAGGCGCCTTGGGTGAAAAGATAAGAGCAGGTAAAGAAGCTGCTATCATGAGTAAGAAACTGGCAACAATTATCACAGAAGTTCCCTGCCAGTTTCATGAAGAAGACTTTAGAGTGAAAGCTTATAATACAGAAGTTTTGAGAGAGCTGTTTGCAGAGTTTGAATTTAAGACCTTAGGAAAAAGAATTTTAGGAGATGAATACAATGTGTTTGTTGTTGAAAAACAGGTAATACAAACTGATTTATTTGGCAATGCAATGGAAGTGCCTATTCCAAAACCTGAAGAAGAAAAAATTATTAATGAAGAAAAGCCGGGACTTACAGCAGAAAAGAATATTAATAATACACCACACAATTACTATTTAGTTGAAGGTGATGATGCCATAAATGAATTAGTAAAGAAATTAAAGGAACAAAAAGAAATCTCGTTTGATACAGAAACAAATCATATCGATGCCAATGAAGCCGAATTGGTGGGCTTAAGTTTTTCTTTTAAAGATTGCGAAGGATATTATGTTCCATGCCCTGCTGACGAACAGACGGTTATTCACATTCTTAATCAATTTAAAGAATTGTTTAATGATGAGTCAAAAATATGGATCGGCCAAAATATCAAATACGACTTGCTTGTTTTGAAGTGGTATGGCTTTGAGCTAAAAGGAAAACTATTTGATACCATGCTTGCGCATTATGTTATTGAAAGCGAAGGTAGACGCAATATGGATTTGCTCAGCGCACAATACCTGGGATATCTTCCTGTTTCCATTACTGAGCTCATCGGGAAAAAAGGGAAGCAACAAATTACCATGCGTGATGTGGAGATGGAAAAAGTAAAGGAATATGCAGCTGAGGATGCTGATATCACCCGCCAGTTAAAAAATGTGTTTTTACCTTACTTAAAAGAGAAACAGGTTGAAAAAGTTTTTAATGAAGTGGAAACGCCTTTGGTGAAAGTTTTGACGGATATGGAATATGAAGGTGTCAAAGTGGACATGAATTTTCTGAATGTATACTCCGAAGAGTTGGAGAAAGAAGCCGCGAAATGTGAACAGAGTGTATACGAGCAGGCTGGTATAAAATTTAATCTTGCTTCTCCAAAACAACTGGGAGAAGTTTTATTTGAGAAACTGCAATTAAATAAAGGAAAGAAAACAAAAGGCGGCCAGCATTCAACCGGTGAAGATGTTCTGTTGAAGCTTGCCAAAGAAAATCCGATCGTAGAAGATATCTTAAACTTTCGGGAGCTTACCAAGTTAAAGTCAACCTATGTTGATGCATTACCCCAGATAGTTAATAAAAGAACGCAAAGGGTTCATACCTGTTATGGACAGGCAATAGCAGTTACGGGCAGGCTAAGCAGTAACAATCCTAATCTGCAAAATATTCCTATCAGAACAGAAAGAGGCCGTGAGATTCGCAAAGCGTTTGTTCCGAGAGATAGCGATCACTTAATTATATCTGCAGACTACTCCCAGATTGAGTTACGCATTGTAGCAGGAATAAGCGGCGACCCTGCTATGTGTGAAGCTTTTAAATCAGGAAAAGACATACATACTGCAACAGCAGCAAAAGTTTTTAATGTTGATGAAGATGACGTAACCAAGGAAATGCGTTACAAAGCCAAGAGCGTAAACTTCGGAATCATCTATGGACAGGGCGCTTTCGGGCTCGCAGAAAATCTGGGCATATCACGTACCGAAGCGAAAGAGATTATTGATAATTATAAAAAACAATTTGCTAATATTCAGAAATATATGGATGAGACCATACAGTTTTGCAAAGCTAACGGTTACGTGGAAACGCTGATGGGGCGAAAAAGATGGTTGAAAGATATTAACTCTTCCAACTTCACCGTTCGCGGATACGCTGAGCGTAACGCGATTAATTCTCCGATACAAGGAACTGCTGCCGATATGATAAAACTGGCCATGATTAAAATTCATAATGAATTTAAGAAACAGAATTTTAAATCAAAAATGATTATGCAGGTGCATGATGAATTGGTTTTTGATGCTTATAAAAGTGAAATAGAAACCATAAAGCCAATTATTATTGAATGTATGCAAAATGCCCTTCCGCTACCTAACGGTGTACCTACAGACGCAGAAATAGGCGTAGGAGAAAACTGGCTGGAGGCGCATTAATTTAAACAGTAAATTATGACATGGCCTAACTATTTAAAAGCTGCTAATAAAATAGAATTGAAACAACATAATGACATTTTCAAAAAAGATTCTTTCATTTTTTAAAAGCCTGCATTTACACGCTGATCTGCCTCCCGGCGTTGAAGTATTGAATCCCTTTAAGGATAAAACCACATTCAATCTGTGCGATAATTTTTATAGTAAATACTACAACGATAGCAATTCAAGATATTTAATATTAGGAATTAATCCTGGAAGATTTGGCGGCGGTATTACTGGGATCCCTTTTACCGACCCCATAAGATTGCAAACAATTTGCGGCATTGAAAATAACTTTCAAAAGAAGCAGGAATTAAGTTCTGTATTTGTTTATGAAATGATCCATGCCTTTGGAGGCCCTGAATTTTTTTACAACAACTTTTATATTTCGTCTATCTCACCGTTAGGTTTTACAAAAGATAATAAGAATTTAAATTATTACGACGACAGGAAACTTGAGAACAGTATAAAAGATTTTGTAATTGAGTGCTTAAAACAGCAACTCAGGTTCGGGTTAAAAACTGATATTGTTTTTTGTTTCGGCGAAGGGAAAAATCTTGCTTATCTCACACGACTCAATAACGAAATGAAATTTTTTGATAAAATTGTTGCCTTGCCACATCCCAGATTCATTATGCAGTACAAGCTTAAAAAGAAAGATGAATATATTGATCAGTATCTTCGTGAACTGTCGGTTGTAACCAGTAATAGACTATAATTAATTTACAGGAAATGACTCCAACATTAATATATTGCTATGATGCTTATTGTGGATGGTGCTATGGATTTAGTGAAGTAATAAAAAAAGTATACTCGGAATATAAGAACAAACTGGAGTTTGAAGTGCTTTCCGGTGGCATGATATTGCCGGAAGAACCTGTGGCAATAGTCGTTACAGCAAAATATATAGAGAGTGCATATAAACGGGTAGAAGAACTCTCGGGGGCAAAATTTGGTGAAGATTATTTGTGGCACATCAGGCATCCTGATCAAAGTGACTGGTTTCCCAATTCGGAAAAACCGGCAATTGCTTTGTGTGTTTTTAAAGAATATGTACCAAACCAACAGGTAAGCTTTGCGGCAGATATGCAATATGCATTGCACTTTGAAGGCCGCGACCTTACGGATGATGAAGCTTACTTGCTTCTACTTGAAAAATATAATATTCCCGCCGAAGAATTTTATGAAAAACTCCATGATGAAGAATATAAAGAACAGGCTTACTATGAATTCGCTTTGTGCAAGCAACTAAATGTAACCGGCTTTCCCGCGGTATTTATTCAAACCGGTGAAACAAAATTCCATCATATAGCGCAGGGGTACACGCCATTTGATAGTTTGAACGAAAGAATAGAAAATGTTCTAAAGGAAAAGCAGTGATATCCGTATTACAATATTCAATCAACTTTCTTCTCGGCTTTTTCACCGTTCTCAACAATATCACCAGGCTTGGAAATAACAGCATTTATAATTTTTCGCCAATCGCTTTTTTGCCTTAATAAAAATTCAAGGTCCATGCTGAAGTGTTTAAATTCTTCTTTCTGTGCATTGATCATTATTGCTTTTGCATCTTTGTCTTTTTCAACGCTTATTCGTTGCTCATACCAGTTTATTGCATCGGCTTCTTCAATAAGGCCTGTTATCATTCTTGCAAACGTCCTGGTTTCTTTTGATAGCTCGCTGGCGGGTTCGTGGTATTGTTCTGTAGGCATTTTAATAATTTAAATTTGGTTAAAAATTATTTCAGGTGCTACAAATACAGAACCACTTTTAAAAAAAGGCAAGGAAAGATAAAATAAACTGCTTTTGCAGTTATAAATACAATTAAAGCTTGAGTTTTTTGATTCTTGGCTGAATAAAAAGTATGAGATGAGCAGCAATAAGAAGCTCGCATACTATTTCTTTAACGATCATAGGATAGGTTTTTTTAATAAATACTGATTATACAAACGTGATTAAGAACGATTTATTATGCAAAAACCTAAAATTTAAAAGGAAAGTAAGGCAAGGCAAATCCTTTTATTTGCTGTTTAAAGATGCCTCTATGCCGGTTGAAATGTTGCTAGCGGAGACAATCAGAAGATCACACTGCGCATTTCTCATGGTAATTGATCAACTCAATTACTGATCTTTCAAATTCATGCCCTTTGTATTTATCAACAATTTCATCGAGCACTTCAATAATTTCATCAGCTTCTTTTAAGGTGACTAATTTTAAACGGTACTCTTTAATGTTAGGCATTCCTTTTAAATAATTAGTATAGTGCCTGCGCATTTCATTAATGCCAACAATAGGGCCTTTCCATTCATAAGATTTTATTAAATGCTTTTTGCAAACATTTACTCTCTCTTCAACCGTCGGCGATGGCAGTATTTCCCCTGTTTTTACATAATGGGAAATCTCGTTAAAAATCCATGGATAGCCAATAGCAGCACGGCCAATCATGATGCCGTCAACACCATAACGGTTTTTATACTCCAGTGCTTTTTGTGGTGAGTCAATATCACCATTACCAAAAATGGGAATTTTAATCCTTGGGTTTTCCTTCACTTTAGCGATCAAAGTCCAGTCTGCTTCTCCTTTATACATTTGCGTGCGGGTGCGGCCATGAATGGCTAACGCCTGTATCCCTACATCCTGCAAACGTTCAGCAACATCTTCAATATTTTTAGTATTATCATCCCAGCCTAATCTCGTTTTTACAGTTACCGGCAATGAAGTACTTCTTACCACGGCATCGGTTAGACGCACCATTAACGGAACATCTTTTAATACCCCAGCTCCTGCACCGCGGCACGCAACTTTTTTTACAGGGCAACCAAAGTTTATATCCAACAGATCGGGGTTGGTTGCATCCACAATTTTAGCAGCAAGAGAAAGGCTTTCTTCATCGCCACCAAAAATTTGAATACCCACCGGCTTTTCATAATCGTATATATCCAGTTTTTTCCGGCTTTTAATTGCATCTCTTATTAACCCTTCACTGCTTATAAATTCAGTGTACATTAAATGTGCGCCATTATCTTTACAAACTGCACGAAATGGTGGATCGCTTACATCTTCCATTGGCGCGAGCAATAAAGGAAATTCCGGAAGTTCTATGTTACCTATTTTTATCAAACTTTCTTTTATTAATTTAATGGAAGAGCTTTTCTAAACTCAAAAAAATTGGCTGTAAATTTACGCACTAAAAATTTTAGATGATCATAACAGATAGAAATTCAAAAAACTTTAGCTATCTCTCTCAACTCGGAATATTAATCGCATTAATCGGTGCAGGAATGGTAATCGGTTCAATCGTTTCAGTAATTATCTGGATTATGATGACAGGCAGGCCAATTCTTGCGATGGCAGATGATATGCTAAAACCCCAATACTATAATGCTGTTATGGCCATACAGGTGGTCTCCACTTTCTTTTTGTTTTTTTTACCAGTATATGTTTTAGCCCTTATCTGTTATCGCAAGCCCGCAAAGTTTATTGGGTTCAATACCAATATTAATTATAAACAGGTATTTATAATGCTGGGAATTCTGATTCTCACTTTCCCTCTTTCGGGTGCTTTGGCAGAATTGAATAAGGTTATTCCCATACCCACAGCCTGGGCTACAAAGTTTAAAATAATGGAGAATTCCCGTGCAGCACAGGAAGCGGCACTCATCAATATTAATTCATTCCCGAGATATATTATTTCTCTAATTGTAATTGGATTGTTACCTGGGCTTTTTGAAGAAATATGTTTCAGGGCGGGAATTCAAAATATTTTTACCCGCTGGTTTAAAGGACCCTGGATTGCCATTATTATCACTTCCATTGTTTTTAGTTTAGTCCACATTTCGTACTATGGATTTTTAGTGCGTTTTGCCTTAGGCGTTATACTTGGCCTGGTTTTTTATTATAGCGATAATATTTGGCTGTCCGCTCTTTTCCATTTTTTATACAACGGCCTGCAGGTTACTGCGCTATATGCATTCACAATATCAGGAGCAAAAGATCAAAAAGATATTGAAGAAAACTTTCCTTTGTGGGCCGGTGTGGCAGCGCTTGTATTAATTATTTATCTTTTTATTCAATTCAAAAAAACATCTTTATTGCAACGGGCAAAAGTTAAGGGCGATGATTTTCCTGAAGATGATTTTGATTTTCATAAATGGCCCACTGCACAATCATAATTTCAATTAATGGCGCTCGATTCAAAAGCTTTTAAAACAAGAACATTAACTGCAATAGTTTTTGTTATTATAATGCTCACCGGTTTATTATGGAATCAATCGAGTTTTATCGTTCTGTTTACTATTATTCATTTTGGCTGTTGGTACGAGTTTGTAAAGCTTGTAAAAAAAATAAATCCCGGGTCGTATAAATTAATATCTTTTGCCGGATTAGTCTATATAACGTTACCGATTGGGTTATTATTATACATGAGAACCGGAAATAGCGTTACCTATGATAATAATTTTTTAAAAGTAATTCCATGCGGAATAATCTTTTCTATCTGGATTAATGACACGATGGCCTATATAGTTGGATCGCTAATTGGCAAAACTCCTTTAACTAAAATATCACCTAAAAAAACATGGGAAGGCACTATTGGCGGTGCATTACTTTGCATTGTTACCATCACTTTAATCGGTTATGCAACAGGATTTTATAATTATATAAACTGGATAGTAATTGCAACTTGTTGTGCTATTTTTGGAACGTTAGGAGATTTGCTTGAAAGTAAATTAAAACGTATGGCTCATGTAAAAGACAGCGGAACATTAATGCCTGGCCATGGTGGCTTTTTAGATCGATTTGATTCTTTACTTATTGCTACAACCTTCGTTGCTGCATATTATTTTTTAGTTATGCTATAAACAAATAAATATGCTTTTCTTCTTACCAGTTTTTATATTTGTGGTTAAACTAGTTGCATGAACATTCATAAAGAGGGCTATAAATCAATTGCGCTGGGTGCACTTGTTTTTGGAGCTGTTAATATTATATTCTTTTATTTTTTTAGCGCTTCTATGCCTGTGGTTTCATGGATTGTTTTTGGTGTAAGCTTTATAGTATTGCTTTTTATTATTTCTTTTTTTCGCTCTCCCAAAAGAAATTTTACAATAGCCCATCACCAGGTAATATGCCCGGCTGATGGGAAAGTTGTAGTGATTGAAGAAATTACTGATACTGAGTACTTTCATGACAAGAGAATACAGGTCTCAATATTTATGAGCCCCGCCAACGTGCATCTCAACAGGATACCAATGACCGGAAAAGTTACCTATAGCCAATACCACAAAGGAAAATACCTGGTGGCATGGCATCCCAAATCATCTACAGAAAACGAAAGACATTCGGTTGTAATAAAAAGCGATAATGCGGTGATTTTGGTAAAACAAATTGCGGGAGCCGTTGCAAAACGCATAGTTAATTATTTAAAAGTTGGACAGTTCGTGGAGCAGGGTGCTGAAATGGGCTTTATAAAATTTGGAAGCCGGGTGGATGTGTTGTTACCGATAGGAACTGAACTTAATGTAAAACTTAACCAGGTAGTCAAGGGCGGCATTACCGTTCTTGCAACAATTGATACGCTTGTTCCTGTAGCTGAAGGTGAAGAAGTTGAGCAAGAATATTAAAGCTATTTTTTTACAAAATAAATTCCAGTTCTTTTAAATGATAAACGGTGTGGGTGGGTTTAAAAGAATGGTTTGCTTTGATGTGGTTTACAAAAATTGCGTCCATCCCTGCATTTAAAGCGCCTTGTATATCTGCATTGAGGTTATCACCAATCATAATACATTCCTCAATATTTCCATTTGTTTTTTTTAATGCATATTCAAAAATTTCTTTTTGAGGCTTCATGGAATTTGAAGTTTCGGAAGTAATAACATGTGTAAAATATTTCGCCAGGGCCGAATTATTTAATTTACTCCACTGCGTTTTCTCGAAACCGTTAGTAATAAGATGGATCGAATAATTTTTTTCTGTTAAGTAATCCAATATCTCAAAAGTGTAATCGAACACCCTTTTTTTAGTAGGAAGTATTTCGAGAAATTTTGCACTCATTTCTTTGGCCAGCTTCTCATCACCTATTCTAAAATCCACGAGCGTACGCCACATTCTTTTCCATTTTAATTCTTCACTGGTAATGTAGCCCTTCTCAAACCTGTCCCATAGTATTGCATTGTGCTTTAAATAAGTAGAATAAAAAAACTCGAATGGAGAAACAAATTTCGATTCTAATTCAAAAATATTATAAATCTCGGTAAGAGATTCCTTAGCGTTTGCATCAAAATCCCATAGTGTGTGATCAAGATCGAAAAAAAGATGCCTGTATTTTGTGGGAGCGGGTTTCATAGATTGTTTAGATTTGTTGTCTCTCATATTGATAATTCAACGAAATAAAATTATGAATATTGTAATTACAGGTGGTAGCAAAGGTATTGGAAAAGCACTTGCAGCTAAATATGCTGACAATGGCAACAACGTATTTATCTGTGCAAGAAATGAAAAAGATCTTGCCGATGCAGCATTTGAAATCAACAAAAAAAACAAAAACGAGCTGGTAAAATATATGGTCGCCGATATTAGCCTGAAATCTTCTGCCGATAAATTTGCCGGATGGCTGCAAGAGACCAATGTTGTGCCTGACATATTAATAAATAACGCAGGGCAATTTATACCGGGAAGTATTTACAATGAATTAGAAGGATTACTCGAAAAAATGATAGCTGCAAACTTATATAGCGCTTACTACATAACGCGGGCTCTTCTTCCTCCAATGATGAAAAGAAAATCAGGCCACCTGTTTAATATGTGTTCAATTGCATCTTTATCTGCATACCACAATGGAGGTTCTTATAGCATTAGTAAATATGCTTTAATGGGGTTTAGCAAAAATTTACGCGAAGAGCTTAAGCCTTATGACATAAAAGTGACAGCAGTTTATCCGGGTGCTGTTTATACTTCATCATGGGCAGATAGCGGAGTGGATCCCAAAAGAATTATGGAAATAGGTGATATTACAGAAATGATATATGCCGCGTCGATGCTGTCTCCACAAGCATGTGTAGAAGATATTGTTATCAGGCCGCTCCAGGGAGATCTTCCCTGATTAGTATTTAAAAATTTTTTAACAGCACTTGAATTTTTTAACTTATGTTCAGTTTTATTTAAGAGTAAATTTGTTATTCATCACGATTCGTGGAAAGCATGGTTAGATATTTACAAAAAGGCTTTGCCAAATTCTTATTTTTTTTGGTTGTTCTTATAGCTCTTGAAGCATATAATACTTCCTTTGCGCAGGCAAATTTTACTGCAATCTGCCCTCAAAAAAAAATTGGTAAAAATGATTACCTGCAAGTTCAGTTTAAAGTGGAACACGCGGCAAATGTTGAAAGTATCGATCCGCCTTCATTTAAAAATTTTTCCGTTGTAAGCGGTCCAAACCAGGAAAGCGGTATGACGAGCATCAATGGAAAAGTTGATCAATATGTTTCTATCGGTTATGTATTAAAACCTAATGGACCGGGTAAATTTACAATTGCACCCGCTACGGCAAAGGCCGATGGTAAAGAATTTCAAAGCAATACTTTAAATGTGGAGGTGACCAATTCATCAACTCCATCATCATCTTCTTCTTCAAATAATCCGGCCAATTCATTATCAGCCTTTGGAGGAAACAATCCTTTCGCCAATTTAAATTTTGATTTTCCTACAGAGCCTGTAACACACCAGTTCGACGATTATATATTAAAGAAAGGGGAAAATGTAACTGATAAAATAAAGAAAAATCTCTTTATAAAATTAGATGTAAGCAAAACAAGTTGCTATGTTGGTGAGCCAATAACTGCATCCTTTAAATTATATACAAGGCTTCGTTCAGAATCAACAATCACGGATGCTCCGTCGTTCAATGGCTTTTCGGTGAGTGAAATGGAATTAAATAACAATAATTCATCGGGTGTTGAAAAATATAACGGTCGCGATTATAATGTGTACACGATGAGAAAAGTTCAGTTGTATCCATTACAACCAGGAAAAATAACGCTTGATCCTTTGGTTGCCGATAATAAAGTCACTTTTATAAAAGCCGAATATGCGAGTGCCCAAAGTGGCGATATGTTTTTGGATATGATGCAAAATTTTGCTGATGCAAATGCTCCCCGGGATGCGGTTGTTGAGCAACATGTTACTTTACAAAGCAAGCCGGTCGAAATAACCGTTAAATCATTACCGGATGAAAATAAACCAGCAGATTTTAAAGGTTCTGTTGGAAGTTTTAGCATACAATCTTCTTTACAAAAAAATGATATTACCACAGACGATGCCGGCAATTTGAAAATAATAATTAGCGGCGCTGGAAATATACAGTTAATAAATGCTCCTAAAATTATGTGGCCGCAGGGAATGGATGGTTATGATGCAAAAATCACCGATCACTTGGATAAACTTTCGGTACCGTTGAGAGGAAGTAAAACTTTTACATATCCATTTACTGTTTCAAAAGCGGGAACTTATACAATTCCCGCGGTTTCTTTTAGCTATTTCGATCCTGCTTTGGCAACCTACAAAACGTTACTTACTCAACCGCTAGTTGTTACCATCACCAAGGGCAAAGGCATTCCTAATAATCCATATTTAAAAAATAAAATAGTTGAAACACCAACTACTGTAATAAGTGTTGTAGAAAAATATGCTTTATTTTTTATCATTGGTATTATATCGTTAGCAGGTATTATTTTTTGGATATTCAACAGAAATAATACAAAGAAAAAGCCTTCAATCGTAAAAGCGGAAACGAATGTCCCGGAAAATATTGAAAAAGAAGAATCCGCTTTTGTTATTCCTGAAAGCCCGTTAGAAGAAGCGCATCAGCAATTAGCCGACGGGAACAGCGCAGCTTTTTACAGAGTTCTTGATGCCTCTTTAAAAAAATATTTATCCGCAAAATTTAAGGTACCTGCCGAAGAACTTAACAAAAAAAGAATAAACGAAGAATTGGATAAATGCAATGTTGGCTTAGGAACTTCTTTACGGCTCTCAAGCCTTATGGATAATATCGAACTGAATTTATATGCGCCCGCCTCAAATGTAAATCAACTCAAAGAGGTTTATGAAAAAGCGTCAGAAGTGGTTTCGCTGCTTGATAAGCAAGTATGTTAGTTATAAGTAAATTTATAACCAATACCTCTTATTGAATGAAAGTATTTAGGATTGCGGCTGTCATCTTCAAAATATTTTCTAAAGCTTAAAATGAAATTATCAACCGTCCTGGTAGTGGGATAAACATTGTAACCCCAAACAGCCTGCAAAATTTTCTCACGTGTTACTACTTCGTTTTTGTTCTCAATAAGTAGCTTCAGCAACATAGCTTCCTTTTTAGTAAGGGCAACCGTTTCGCCAACTTTGGTTTTACATTCTAAGGCTTTAAAATTAATATTGTTTTTGCCAAAACTAAATACTTCTGTTATTGGTTCTTTAGAAGAAATAAGCTTGCTTTTACTGATTAATTTTTTAACGCGAAGTAATAATTCTGTAAGGTCGAATGGCTTTGTAAGATAATCATCCGCACCCTTTTGCAGCCCGATCACTCTGTCGGAACTATTGTTTTTTGCACTTAGAATAAGAATAGGAATTTCAGAATTGAAGAGCCGTATATTTTCACACACATTAATCCCGTCAATTTCCGGCAGCATAACATCAAGAATAATCAGATCGAAATATTCATTATGTACAGCTCTTAATGCTTCGGCGCCATCGTAAGCGGAAGTTACCTCGTAGCCTTCCATTTCAAAATTTAAACGCAGGGCGTCTTGTAAATTTTCTTCATCTTCAACCAGTAAAATCGAATGTTTCTTTTGCATTGTATAGGTTTTTTAATTGGAAATTATTTTTGTTCTTTTATTATGATTTCAAAAATGCTACCTCTTAATAGATTATTTTCTATTTTGATAATTCCGTTATGTGCCTGTACAATTTTTTTAGTGAGGTAAAGCCCCAGTCCTGTTCCTTTCGTTTTGCCCTGGCTTCCCCTATAATATTTTTCAAAAATCTTTTCTTTCTCCGCTTCAGAAATACCCGGGCCCTCATCAATAACCTGGAAATGTATTTCTTTATTGCTTTGAAACATTTTAAGCAAAACTATATCCTCTTTGCCGGAATATTTAATAGCATTATCTAAAAGATTGTTAACAGCGAGCTGCAACATCAACAGATCTCCGTTTATAAAAGCCTCGTCTACTAATTCAATTTCGATTTTCCTGGCAGGAAACCGAACAATAAAATCATGGGCGCATTCTTTGACCAGGTTAGAAAAATCTATGCGCTCCTGCATTATCTTATATCCTCCAGCTTCTATCTGCGTGGTAAGAAGCATATTATTGCAAAGGGCGTTCAGCCGATTAGCTTCCTGAATGGTAGAACTGATAAGTTTTTGTCGCTGTTCATTATTAAGCAATCTTTTTTGAAGTGTTTCGAGATTAAGCTTCGTTACAGCAATGGGCGTTTTTAGTTCATGAGTAATGGCCATCATAAAATTTTCCTGTTGCTGCGCTTGTTTAAACTGCCGGTTTATTGCCCTGAAAACAAATATTGCACCGGTACCTATTAAAAAAAGAAAGGTGATGCCTTCCCCAAGATATTGCGCCGCATTTGCGTTTCGTTCTTGCGCAATTTCAATCTGCTTTTCTTCATGCAAAACATCATCTACGTCAATAAGATCTTGCTGATAGTGGCTTAGTTGTAGGTTTTGCCTGTTGAGTACTACAAACCAAAAAACGAGTACGCCTAAAATATAGGTAAGTAAAAACCAATACAAGATGTAAATAGTTAGAGGGCGCTTTATTTTTAACCTGCTCCTAAATACCTCATTGTATGCCATTATTTTTAAAAAAATTATTATTGAAATACAATCTCACAGTTCTATAAAGCCAAATTAAGCACCATCCCTTATAATTATTTTACCTTTTCTATTCTTAACCCAACATTAAGAATATGCTTCAAGGGATTTTCACGCATTATCTGTGAAATAGAAAATGTATACTCACCTGGTTTTTTAAAGGGTACAGGACCTGGCGTTATATTTTTTCGTACTTCAAAAATGTCATCGGTGCCTGTTCCTTCCCAGCCGTTAGCATCTGTTGCAAGAGCAAGGTTGATGTTCTGAAAATGTATTGTATCTCCGGGAGCTTTTGAACCAAGACGAAGCCATATATTATTGTAAGCGTATGCATCAGTATGCCGCAATACAATGTACAGATTATAGCGTGAAGTGGTATCTGTAATCTGGAAGGTAAATGATGGAACGTCATTGTAAAACCACTGCTGCGAGGGAATAGCAGCCTGTTTTTCAAACAAGTCAATGCTGGCACACGAAACAAACGACGTTGCAAGCAATAGTATTATTATAATTTTTTTCAAGTATCTTTTTTACAAAAATAATTTGTTTTGCTGTTGCAGAATTAGCGATATATTAAAGAACATTAAAAATTTGTTCCTTAGCTTTTTCAAGTTCGTCTTTCATAAGCACAACGCATTTTTGAATATCAGAATCATAAGCTTTGGAGCCGGTAGTATTAATCTCGCGACCAATTTCCTGTATTACAAATGCAAGCTTTTTACCTTTGGCTTCTTCATTATCATTCAATATTGTTATAAAATATTCACAATGATTTTTTAAGCGAACCTGTTCTTCCCTTATGTCAATTTTTTCAATATAATATATAAGTTCCTGTTCCATCCTGTTAGCATCATAATTTTCTTTGCCGGCGTTTTCTTCTAATTGCTGAATGAGTTCTGCCTTCATTCGTTGTTTTCTTTTAGGCTCCAGTTTTAGTATTTCCTCTTCCTGGTCGTTTATATTTTTTATGCGCAGCATTAATTCTTTTTCCAGTGACAGTCCTTCGTCCAGCCGGTGAGAGTTGAGTTCTTTTAGTGCTACTTCAATTACTTTTTTTAATTCGGCCCAATCATTTTCTCCTAATACTTCATTACTCGGTGTTACAACCTCAGGCAACCTGAGTAATGCGCTTAAAACAGAATTAGTATCAATTTTTAAATCGCTCGCGAGTTCATCAATTTGTTTGTAATAAGCTTTTATAAGATCAGTATTTATAACAACAGGCTTAGCACTTCCATTTTGTTTTATGGTAATAAAACATTCTATGGTGCCTCTTAATAAACTTTCCTGTAAAAGATTACGAACGTCAAATTCATAGGGCTTCAGTAGTGGTGGTATTTTTAAATTCATCTCAAATTGCTTTCCATTAAGAGATTTTATTTCAACCAAATAAGTTTTGTCATTTACCGTTTGTTCCGCCCTGCCAAAGCCTGTCATTGATTTTAACATAAGGATTATCTTTTTTAATTTGCAGCAAGTTATACAATTCTGTGTGAGATAATATTTTCATTTCTCCGGGTAGTAAATCTGTTATGGTAATTTTTTCTATACGGTAGCGAATTAATCGCAATGTTGGAAAACCAACTTTAGCAGTCATCTTGCGAACCTGCCTGTTTTTACCTTCGGTTAAAATTAACCTAAGCCAGCTCTCCGGGATATTTTTTCTATAACGAATCGGTGGATTTCTTTCATTAATGCCTGCAGGTTGTGAAATCCTTTCAGCAAAACATTGTTTAGTATCATACATTTTTCCATTAATGTTTATTGTAACTCCCTTTATTAATTGATCAATTGCTTCGGATGTAATGTTCCCTTCCACCTGTACCCAATATTCTCTTTCATGTTTGTGCAATGGATTAAGAAGATAGTCATTTAAGAATTTATCATCAGTAAGAATAAGTAACCCTTCACTATCATAATCAAGCCGGCCTACAGGATATACATTTACAGGGACATCAAAAAAATCTTTAAGTGTGTTCTTTCCATCTTGTGTAGTAAACTGCGAAAGAACATTGAAAGGTTTATGAACAACAAAATATTTATACAATAAAATTCATTTAAGAAATGAGATAAAAATTTTCACGTTGATGACTTAACAAAAATAATAAAGCCCGTCATTTCTGCACGGGCCTTGTTATATGGATGGGTTAGTAAGTACCGGAATAAAATTCCTTACACAATATTAAAAATAATTTTTTCTAACAAGAAAAATTTTATTGATTTTTTTATCAACATTTAAAATTGTTCTGTGGATAAGGATAGCCAATTTTTACGTTACAGCTTTATTTTATCAGCTTAAAGATTCATTATGATTACAATTATAAACAATTTATATCTCACGTAAGTAAGTGTTCATCATGCTTTGCAAAGAATCGACAATTTTAATTTTTATATTCTTATCGATAATTATAACGCACGTTTTATTTTTTTATTTCTTTTGTTGCATGAAAATTTCTTTTAACAATTGATTCAAAAAAAATTATTTCTTTTTTCATTTAAGCATTTGAATCACGTAAAACAAGATTTCTCGCAAAATTTACAAACTCTATCTTTGACGATTAAATAGATTTTTATGCAATTTCCTTCACCGGTTTCAGCAAAATGGATAGCGAACTTTATCAATGCAGAAATTGCAGGTAATGAAAATTCTTTCGCAACAGGCATAAACGAAATACATGAAGTAAGCGATGGCGATATTGTTTTTGTTGATCATCCAAAGTACTATGATGCCTGCCTTAATAGCGCTGCAACATTTATAATCATTAATAAAAAAACAGAAGCACCCACAGGTAAAACTTTATTCATAACGGATGAACCCTTTGAGTCGTACTCGAAAATTATCAGGCATTTTCGCCCCTTTATGCCATCCGTTAAAATGATAAGCGATACAGCAGTTACCGGAAAGAATACCATTATAATGCAAAATGTTTTTTTAGGAAATCATGTTGTTATCGGTGATAACTGTATTATTCATCCTAATGTTTCTATTTACGATTATACGGTTATTGGTAACAATGTAGAAATACATTCAGGCACTGTTATAGGAAGTGACGCGTTCTATTTAAACGGTAAAAAAAACCGGCAGGTTTGGTATAAAAAAATGCCATCGTGCGGAAATGTTATAATTGAAGATGATGTGGAAATAGGCGCCAATTGTACCATTGACAGGGGTGTAAGTTCCGAAACAAGAATTGGAACGGGATCAAAGTTTGATAATCTCGTTCATATTGGTCACGAAGTAGTGATTGGTAAAAATTGTATCCTGGCCGCACAAGTTGGTATAGCGGGTGGCACCACTTTAGGTGATGGTGTAACGCTTTGGGGACAGGTGGGTGTAAATAAAACAATTACCATCGGTGATAACGCCGTGGTAATGGGGCAGGCTGGAATTACATCGAGTATTGAAGGAAATAAAACTTATTGGGGAACTCCTATACAGGAATTTTTTAGCAAGAGAAAAGAGCTGGTATTAATAAAACGCCTTCCTGAAATTTGGGAAAAAGTAAAGGGATTGAAATAGTGTACGATGCAGAATAATGTACGGTGTTTGAGGTACGATGTGGAGAAAGATTCCAATTCGTACCTCAAACATCAAACATTACTCCGGAACATAATCATACGGCAACATATCTCCTATTTTTTTAAAACCAAGATAACCGTTAGTGGTTATATCCGTTTGATCATAATAGTATCCATTCTGTTCTATAACGATTGATTCGCCGGGTGCAAAAAGCAACGTTGATAACTGAAAATTCTTTTTAATCGAGGTATCGGATTCAAGATAAGCCCGCTCAGGTTTTGCATTATCATATAGTACGGCCACTTCATTTTGATTAGGAATTATCTCAACTGTGTTAGTACTATCGTCTTTATCATAATTTAATGCGCCATATACATTCCCTAGTTTTATCGGCATTTCCTGGCCATTGTTATTAACTACGAATTGTATTTCAAAACCATCTTCACTCAATGTTTTATTGAATATGCTTCGCATCAGTTGCAACATAGATCCTTTATAAACAGCAGCCCTGTTTTCATTCCACGTTTGATGTTGCTCTGGTGTTCCTTGCATTTCTTCAAAAAGAGGATAGCCAATAAACAAGTTCGTATTGGTATTGTAGTCATTGGTAAATGAATCAATCGCAAATTTTAAATTATATCCCAGGGCGAAATTGTTTACCACCAGTGGTTCTTTAGCCAACACCTTTAAGCGGTTTCTTTTTTTACTAAAATAAAAATGCAATACCTCGGGATTCTTAATAACACATTGCTTTGCAAATTTTGATTGGCCAATAAAATTCTGTGTAAAAAATTCTCCGTATTTTTTCCAGCCGTCTTTAACTTCAGTGCTGATAGCAATAGTTACTTCTTCTAAAGATTTCTCCTTTGGACTCAATTCAAAAGTAAGGCTATCATTTTGCTGAGTGGTATTGCTAATGCGGGCTATGCCGGTTTCATAGCCGGTAAAAGTTACTATAAGCGAATAGCCTCCACTGGGAATTTTAAGGGTGAAATAACCATCAGCATTTGTTGCTTCACCAAAAGTGGTGTTTTGAGCAAATACGGATGCGCCGGGCAAAGGAGCTTTTGTATTCTTATCAATAACTCTTCCTTTCACTACATAATAGGTAATTTGAGAAAAGGCCGAATTACTAATACTAAAAATGCTTGCAATAAAAATAAGCATTGGTAAAAGATGGTTTTTTTTCATAGGATTTTTTTCGGGATTATTAAAGATGGTAAATTTCTTTCAGATTGTTACACGTTCTATTAATAGTATCAGCAACAGGAATAAACTGAAACGCAGGTAAAGCCTTTAAAATTTTTGTATTATCATACTTTACGGTTGACTGGGCAGTGCGTGCTGTTTCTTTAGTAACCAAATGTTTCTTCCCCGTAACAGCACTTTTCATTGCTTCAAGCCTCCACACAATTTCTGCCAGCAAAGGTGTTACATTTTTTTTCGGCGGCTTTTTTCCAAAATATTTTGCCATTAAGAAAAATATTTCTTTGTAAGATAAATTTTCAGCGCTTAAAATAAAACGCTCGCCCGATATTTTACTGTTCATTAACAAAACCATTGCGTTTGCTACATCTCTTACATCAACAAAACCAGTTGTACCTTCTGTATAATATTTAAATTCGTTGTAAGTAGATTTAAATAAAGCCGAAGAGCCATTATCCCAGTTATCTCCACCAAGAATTATAGTTGGGTTTACTATCGCGGCCTGCAATCCTTCTCCAATGCCACGCCATACTTCAAGCTCTCCCAGGTATTTTGATTTGCCATAAACGCTGTTACTTGTCTCTTCAGTCCAGTTCATTTGTTCAGTTACAATTTCCCCGTTTCTTATTCTTCCCAAAGCTGATACAGAACTTACATGTATTAGCTTTTGCACATTAGCGCTAATGCATGCGTTAACCACATTCGCTGTTCCTTCAACATTAATTTTGAAGAGCTTGTTTTTATCTTTTGTTTCAAATGAAACAATTGCGGCACAATGGTAAACATGTGTTGCATCTTCCATAACTTCCTCAAGAGAAGATGTGTCCAATATATCACACTGCTTTATAATTAAATTGGGATGAGATATATTAACAGGGGTTGAATTATAAATTGCGGTTACGCTATATCCTTTATCAAGTAACTGTTTAGTTAATTCATTTCCAACAAGCCCTGCGGCCCCGGTTACTAAGATATTTTTAGTGGTACTTAAATTTTCAAATGAACCTGTTTCGTCTTGCATTAATAAAGTTTGGAGATTCTTTCAACATAAAATTCTTTATAAAATAAATATTATGCTTTTTCAATTGAATAATTATAAAAGCCTTTCCCTGTTTTTTTGCCAAGTTCGCCATTTATTACTTTATCAACCTGGATTGGTGAAGGTTTAAAACGTTCCGCTTTTTCAAATGCATTATATATACTTTGGGAAACTGCCAGGTTAATATCGATTCCAATAAGATCCATTAATTTAAATGGTCCCATTTTAAAACCGGTCGCTTCCAAAATAATATCGGCCTCTTCATAAGATACAATTCCTTCTTCCACCATTTTTAAAGCTTCCAGGTAATATTGGCGTGCAATTCGGTTAACGATAAACCCAGGCGCATCATTGCACAACACAGGTTCTTTGCCCATTTGTTTGCAAACATCATAAATAGTTTTTGCTATTTCATCATTGGTTTGATCGCCCTTTACAATTTCCACCAATTTCATAATGTACGCCGGGTTAAAAAAATGCATTCCGACAACCCGTTGCGGAAAAATTATTTTCTCCTGGATGGAAGAAACCGAAAGTGAAGAAGTATTGGTTGCAAAAATCACTTCTTCATTATTAAATTTTGCAAGCTCATTAAAGAGAGAAATTTTTGCTTCTTTAATTTCGGCAATGGCTTCAATAATAATTTCGCCGGTACAGTCTTCTATATCAGTAGTAAAATAAATCCGGTTATAAATTTTATGTTTTTCAGCAGAAGAAATTTTTTCTTTATCAACTAAATATTGAAGATTTTTTTCGATTGCAGATCTTGCCTTATCAATTGCTGGTATGTTTAAATCAAACAGTATCGTATTAAAACTACTTTTCGCAGCGACCTGTGCTATGCCGCTCCCCATTGTTCCTGCTCCGCAAACGCAAATGGTTATTGTCATGAATTATTTAGAAAAAATATTTTACACAGCACTCGTAAACTGTTTCAAAAACCGTAAATCGTTTTCACTGAAAAGTCTCAAATCTTTTATTTGATATTTAAGCATGGTAATTCTTTCGATACCCATTCCAAAGGCAAAGCCTGAATATTTATTACTATCAATACCACAATTCTCCAGCACTTTTGGATGAACCATACCACAGCCTAAAATTTCAACCCATCCTGTATGCTTGCATACATTGCATCCGGTACCACCACATATAAGACAAGTGATATCCATTTCTGCACTTGGCTCTGTAAACGGAAAATAAGAAGGCCTGAAACGAACTTTAATTGTATTGCCAAACATTTCCTGTACAAAAAAATAAAGTGTTTGTTTGAGATCAGCAAACGAAACATCGCTGGCTATATACAATCCCTCTACCTGGTGAAAAAAACAATGCGCCCTTGCGCTAATGGTTTCATTGCGGTAAACGCGGCCCGGACAAATAATTCTTATGGGCAATTTTCCCTTTTTCATTTCACGTACCTGCACGCTACTGGTGTGGGTACGCAACATCCAGTCAGGATTTTGAGATACATAAAAGGTATCCTGCATATCTCTGGCCGGGTGGTTTTCCGGAAGGTTAAGTGCAGTAAAATTATGCCAGTCATCCTCTATTTCGGGGCCTTCTGCAACGGCAAAGCCTAAACGCTGAAATATTGAAATGATCTTATTCCTGACAATACTTATCGGATGTCGGCTCCCCAAAGGCAAAGCTTCTCCGGGCAAGCTCAAATCAACCTCACTTCCCGTTGTTTCTTGCCCGTTATCAGATGTCTTCTTTAATTCTTCATATTTATTTTCAGCAAATAACTTTAAATCGTTCAATACCTGCCCCATTTCTCTCCGGTTTTCTGCCGGAACATTTTTCATTTCACCCATCAAAGATTTTATCAATCCTTTAGAACCCAGAAACTGGATGCGAAATACTTCAGCCGGATTTTTATCAGTAGTAGAAAAATTATTAATTTCTGCTTTTGAATTTTCAACCTCTTGCAACAAATTATTCATAATTGCAAAAGTAAGCGAATCCATTATTTAAAAGTTTATAGAACCGTGCATCAGAAAAATTCACACTATATTTTATTTGTGCATTTTATCTTTTAGGTTTGCTCAAAATTGGAAAATAAATATGTACGATATCCATGAATTTTTAACACCGATAAATATAGCGGCAATAAATAATGATGAGGGTTACAATGAAAGCCAGCTCGCAGGTTTTATAAAAATTTACGAAAACGAATTTCCGGATTTAACGGGAATTGATATTGTAATAGCCGGCATCAACGAATTTAGAGGCGATGGTTTTATTGCCCAGGAAGATGCAGCAGATGCGGTACGCCGACAATTATACCAATTGTATTCGTGGCACAAAGATATTTCCGTTGCTGACGTAGGAAATATTAAATGCGGTGCAACTTTGGCTGATACTTTTGCTGCGGTAAAAACCGTCGTTGGTGAACTGTTGGAATCAGGCAAAACGGTTATTCTTCTGGGTGGTTCGCATGATAATACGCTGGGACAATATTATGCTTACAGGGATTTGAAAAAAATTATTGAAGCAACCGTTATAGACGCAACAATTGATCTTAAAAGTGAATCCCCCGCAAGAAGCCAGAATTTCTTGATGGAAATGCTTACCAGTGAACCAAATGTAATTAAGCATTATAATCACATTGGCTTTCAAAGTTATTTTGTACATCCGCGTATGCTTGAAACTATGGACAAGCTTCGCTTTGATTGTTACCGCTTAGGCAAAGCAAAGGAGCAGATTGAGGAAATGGAACCGGTGATCAGGAATTCCGATCTTGTAAGCTTTGATATTGCTGCAATAAAGTACAGTGACGCGCCATCTTCGGCTTGCAGTCCAAATGGATTTACCGGCGAAGAAGCATGTACCCTTTGCCGTTATGCTGGTTTAAGCCCCAACCTTTCGTCGCTTGGTATTTATGGGTATAATCCCAATAATGATATAGAAAGTTTTACCGCTTTGCAAATAGCCCAAATGATCTGGTATTTTATCGATGGCAAAAACCGGAGCATCCGGGAAACAGCATTGACTGACAGGCAAAATTTCAATGAATATCATACAGCTTTCGCGGAAGTGGATACTATTTTTATTCAAAGTAAAAAAACAGGAAGATGGTGGATGGAGCTACCCAATAAAAAGCTGATTGCCTGCAGTTATAATGATTACCTTTTTGCAAGTAATAATGAAATACCGGAACGTTGGCTGAGGGCCCAGGAAAGAGAAGCGTAATAACAGAATTAAAAATGAATAATTTCCCCGGCAGCTAGCTGATTTATTTTAACACTTCTCATACACAATCATTAATAATTTAGCAGGCTATAATGATACATTTTCAATATTCAGAATACCTTCTCTCACTTGCGGCAATTCCTGTAATGATATTGCTTTATGTTTTACTGTTGAGATGGAAAAAAAAAGCAGCTAAAAAAATTGGTGACCCCTTTCTCGTTAAACAATTAACCAAAGGTTTTTCTTCAAAAAAATTTAACGGCAAATTTGTTCTTTTTATAATGGCTTTTTCGTTATGCGGCTTTGCGATTGCAGGGCTGGTAAAACCGGATGGCACACAAAAGATAAACCGCAGGGGAATAGATGTTATGATTGCCCTTGATGTTAGTAAGAGTATGCTGGCACAGGATATACAACCTTCAAGGTTGGAGCGTGCAAAGCAAGTGATATCAAAAATTATTGACAATGCGCCGGATGATAAAATAGGGTTAGTGGTTTTTGCAGGACGGGCCTATCTACAAATGCCGATGACGGTTGATCATGAATCTGCGAAAATGTATTTATCAACTGCTTCGCCGGATGATGTTCCTACACAAGGAACTGTTATAAGCCAGGCTTTGAAAATGTGTTATTCGGCTTTTAATCCCAAAGACAAAACTTATAAATCTATAATCTTAATAAGCGATGGCGAAGACCATGATGATGATGCATTAAAGATTGCTAAACAATTGGGCAAAGAGGGTATTATGATAAATACAATTGGCATCGGTTCTCCGCAGGGTGCACCTATTATGGATCCTGAAACAAATAGCTATAAGGTAGATGATAAAGGCAATACGGTTATTACCAAATTAAACCAGGATGAATTAAGCAGCATTGCTAAAAACGGAAACGGCCTGTACCAGTTATATTCAACAACAAACGAGGTAGCGAATAATATTAAAAATCAACTTTCCGGAATTGGCAAAGAAGCAACTATCAGCGACAGCTCTTACGAAGGCTTCAAACAATACTTTCAATATTTTTTAGCAGCGGCATTATTTTTCCTGTTAATTGAATTTTTTATTACAGAAAAAAACAAGTTGAATAAAAAAGTTATAGCAACCCTTGCAATTTTTTTCTTGATAAGTAATGCTTCTTATGCCCAAAATGTAAAGAGTGCAATTATAAAAGGTAATGAAGCGTATAAAAGAAATAACTATGACGCTGCAGAAAATTCATATCGTAATGCGCTGAAGATTGCTGATAACAATACTACTGCGTCTTATAATTTAGGAAATGCTTTATATAGAAAAGATAATACAGATGAAGCGGTAGAAGCTTTTGATAATACCATTAAAAATAGTGTAGACAATGCAACCAAAGAAAATGCTTATTATAATAAGGGAGTTGCTTATCAAAAAGCAAAAAAGCTCCCTGAATGTATTAATGCTTATGAAAATGCGCTGATGCTGAATCCTAATGATGAAGATGCAAGGCAAAACTTACAACGTGCATTGAAGGAGCAAAAAAAGCAACAGCAACAACAGCAAAAACAAAATCAGAAGGATAAAAAACAACAGCCTAAACAAGATCAAAACAAGCAAAAGCAGCAAAACAAACAAGATCAGCAAAAACAAAATAATCAACCTAAACCGCAGCCTTCCAAAATTTCAAAACAGGATGCAGAAGAAAAGCTAAAATCTTTGCTGGAAAATGAAAAAGCCCTGCAGGATAAATTGCATAAAATAAAAGGCGCAGCCGCCCTTGATAAACCTGAAAAAGACTGGTAAATTCAAACTCTCTTTTAATCGTATTTTTGCGTAAAATATATTAATATTTTATGGAGCGCTATGCAGAATCTTTAACTGAATACAAAAGGCTTGCAACACTCGAAGTAAAGGTTGGCGATTTGTTGTTGGGGAATTTTCATCCTATCCGCATTCAAACCATGACCACAACCGATACGATGAATACAAAAGCAACTGTGGAGCAAAGCATTCGCTGTATTGAAGCTGGAGCAGAACTGGTGCGTATTACAGCGCCATCAAAGAATGAAGCAGAGAATTTACTCAATATAAAAAATGAATTAAGAAAACACGGCTACACTACACCGTTAGTTGCTGATATTCATTTCACGCCAAACGCAGCAGAAATAGCTGCACGCGTTGTAGACAAAGTAAGAGTGAACCCGGGCAACTATGTCGATAAGAAAAAATTTGAACTGATAGAATATTCTGACGCTGATTACCAGGAAGAGATTGAGCGCATAAGAAATCGCTTTACACCACTTGTAAAAATTTGTAAAGAATATGGAACTGCCATGCGCATTGGGACCAACCACGGGTCATTAAGCGACAGAATTATGAGCCGGTATGGCGATACGCCTATTGGTATGGTGGAAAGCGCTATGGAATTTTTACGCATTGCTGAAAGCGAAAATTATTACAACATTGTATTAAGTATGAAGAGCAGCAACCCGCAGGTGATGGTACAGGCTTATAGGTTGCTTATTGAAAATATGTATAACGAATTAGGACATTGTTATCCATTACATCTTGGCGTCACAGAAGCTGGCGACGGAGAAGACGGAAGAATAAAATCCGCAATTGGAATTGGTACTTTACTGGAAGATGGCATTGGAGATACCATTCGTGTTTCATTAACTGAAGACCCTGAATTTGAAATTCCTGTTTGCAGGAATATTGTAAAAAGATATGTTGGTTTGAAAAGCACTTCAATACCGCCAATTGAAAAATCTTCTTTATCTATTTTAAATGCTAATACAAAACATACCTCATTCGAAATACAAAACATTAGCGGCAAACATGTACCGGTTGTTATTGCAGATTTTAGCAAAAAAAATACTATAACTCCCGGAGATTTAGAGGATATTGGTTATAAATATGATGTGCCTACCGATAAATGGAACATCAGTGATATGGCTGCCGATTATATTTTTTGCGCAAATAAAAATATTGATTTTGCATTACCGGGAACATTAAGAATAATTAATTATTATGATGCTTGGAAACAAACAATAGATAAAGAAAAATATGTTCCCATTTTTGATGAACAACAGTACCTGGATGATACGAGTATAAAATCACAAAGCATAAATTTTGTAATGCTGGATTGCTATTCAAATGACTATTCTTTTTTTAATAAAAAATTATATTTTGAAAAAATAAAACATGATACTACTGCCGTGCTTTGTTTAAGTTCATCCAATAAAAATGCCATGCAGAGCATTCGCAGAATGTATATTGAATTAATTGAAAATAATATTAGAAATCCGGTAATATTTATCTGCGATAGTAATGATGATACAATGGATGAAAGCCTTATTCATTATGCAATTGAAACAGGTGCTTTATTCCTCGACGGTTTTGGAAGCGGTATTTGGCTTAGCTATAATTATTCTGATAAAAATAAAATGCCTGGGTATAAAATAATGAACTCGATTGCGTTTGGAATATTGCAGGCAACACGCATGAGAATATCAAAAACAGAATACATCAGTTGTCCGAGTTGCGGAAGAACATTGTTTGATCTTCAGGAAACAACCGCTAAAATAAGAGCGGTTACCAATCATTTAAAAGGAGTAAAGATTGCAATAATGGGTTGCATTGTAAATGGACCTGGAGAAATGGCTGATGCTGACTTTGGCTATGTTGGAAGCGGACCTGGTAAGATAACTTTGTATCGAGGAAAAGAAGTAATTAAAAGATCTGTACCCGAAGATATTGCGGTTGAAGAACTCATCAATCTTTTAAAAGAAAGCGAAGCCTGGGTAGAACCTGCTTTAATTATTGCATAATTAATTTCAAATTATTACATGAAAACAGATTTCTTAGTTATCGGCAGCGGCATTGCAGGCTTAACTTATGCACTTAAAGTCGCACAGGATTGCCCGGATAAAACAATAACTGTTCTTACCAAAACTTTCAGTGATGAGACCAACACAAAATATGCCCAGGGCGGTGTTGCAGGCGTTACTGATTTTGATAATGATAGTTTTGAAAAACATATAGAAGATACTATCATCGCAGGCGATGGATTGTGTGATTCTGAAATTGTTGAAATTGTTGTGAAGGAAGGAGTAGAAAGAATAAAAGAAATTATAAGTTGGGGCGCTCATTTCGATAAAGAACATTCCGGTGAATATGCGCTCGGCAAAGAAGGTGGCCACAGCGAATTCCGTATTCTTCATCATAAAGACGTTACCGGCAAGGAAATAGAAGATACTTTACTTAGAGCAGTCGCTTCAAAACCTAATATAAAATTGATAAGCCATTGTTTTGTGGTTGATATTATTACACAGCACCATCTTGGTTTTTTAGTTACAAAAGCGACTCCGGATATTGAATGTTTTGGCGTGTATGTGCTCAACATGAAGACTAACGAAATAGAAAAAATTATTTCCAAAATTACTTTGCTTGCTTCCGGGGGGAACGGGCAGGTATACCGCACTACCACCAATCCTTCTATTGCTACCGGCGATGGCGTTGCTATGTTATATCGTGCAAAAGGAAGAATAGAAAATATGGAATTTATTCAATTTCATCCAACAGCCTTGTATGAAGCGGGCGTAACCGGCCAGGCCTTTTTAATTAGCGAAGCCGTACGCGGTGATGGCGCTATTTTAAGAAATGATAAAGGCGAAGCTTTTATGGAAAAGTATGATGAAAGAAAAGATCTCGCACCGCGTGATATTGTGGCCCGTGCTATCGATAATGAAATGAAGATAAATGGTACCGAGCATGTTTTTTTGGATTGTACTAAAATGGATATGGAAAAATTTTTGCATCACTTTCCTAACATTACAGACAAATGTTTATCACTGGGAATAGATGTATCCAAACAATATATTCCTGTAGCACCTGCTGCACATTTTAGCTGCGGTGGTATAAAAACAGATGAATGGGGAAGATCATCAATCAGAAATTTATATGCTTGTGGAGAATGCGCCAGCACAGGACTTCACGGGGCAAACAGGCTTGCAAGTAATTCGCTGTTGGAGGCTATGGTTTTTGCGCACAGATGCTACCTTAATTCAGTTGAAAAAATAGAGACCTTAGAATTTAATACGGCCATCCCTGACTGGAATGCAAAAGGAACAACAGCTCCAAAAGAAATGATCTTGATAACACAAAGCCTTAAAGAATTGCAATTGCTCATGACTGATTATGTCGGAATAGTTCGCACCAACATCAGGCTTGAAAGAGCTATGAAGCGGCTTGATTTATTACATGAAGAAACTGAGCAATTTTATGAAACCACTTTTGTATCACCCCAGCTTTGCGAATTAAGAAATTTAATCACAGTAGGATATTTGATTGTAAAGGAAGCACAGTTACGTCATGAAAGCCGTGGCCTGCATTACAATACTGACTACCCGGCTAAAAATGATATTGTACAAAACATAGTTTTATAATTGTAAGAGATAGTTGAATCATTTTGATCTTAATCATCTTATAAATTATTTTTTTACAAAAAATGTTTTATCTTACTTTCAATAAGAAATTAAGTCTTTCCTGTATTTCACCTATCCTGTTAATTTTTTGATCAATTCCTTATCGGCCTTAATTCTGTCGAAATAGTCATTTCTATTAAATCTAAAATAAAACAAAAATGAAGAAGTACATTTTACCATTTATTGTAACATGCAGTTGCATTGTTGCGTGTAACCAGAAAGATGAAACAAAAGAAACTGCTGCGGCAACCACAACCGCAAGTAGTGTGGCCTTACCATATACGGCAGGCTATACAACTGATTTTAATAACAATGTTTCCGATTCGGATTTGCTTACGGTTTTGAATTCCTATAAATACTGGGAAGAAGGAGATATGAAAGCATTAAGAACCACTATGGGAGACAGTATGTATACAGATATGTCTGATGGCTATCATTTTAAAGGCCTCGCTGATTCTATTATGCCTGTATGGAGCAAATACCGTGATAGCTTAAGCTCTGTTAAGATTACAATGGATGTTTGGTTAAAAAATCATTCTCTAAAAGACAGCACGGATTATATTAATGTTTGGTATAAAGAAATAGACACCTTTAAAAATGGTAAGGTAGATTCTGCAAATTTTGAAGATGATAATGCCATAAAGAATGGTAAAATAATCTGGCTATCTTCTCATAAGCAAAAACTTAAAAAAGACTGACAATAAATAAAACATCCCGTTTGTAAACCTAACGGGATGTTTTTTATGATTATCGTAGTGTTTTGAATAAATAAATGTCTTCTGCTAGGGCCTTAATTTCTATGATGTAATTTATCTCTCGTAACATCTTTCCAGGAATTACAACCCGCAAGCCCCATTGTTAAATCCACATCAGCCAATAAATTAGCGATAACTTCTTTTACACCCTGTTCACCGGCAAGGGCAAGTCCATAGGCATAAGGCCGTCCCACTAAAACCGCTTTAGCTCCTAAAGCCATTGCTTTGAAAACATCAGCGCCGCGGCGAATTCCGCTATCAAATAAGATTGTTGTCTTATCTGAAACTTCATCGCAGATACCCGCGAGCGTATCAATAGCGCCAATAGCTCCATCTAACTGGCGGCCGCCATGATTGGAAACTATAATTCCATCTGCACCATGATCTATTGATTTTTTTGCATCATTAGCATGTTGAATGCCTTTTACAATTACGGGAAGCTTCGTGCATTCTCTTATAACGGCAAGATCATTCCACGTAGACGAAGGATTGGAAAAACAATTTGCAAAATGCATCATAGTCTCCATTTTATTTCGTGCCGGATCACCAACTTCTGCAAGAAAAACAGGGTCAGTAAAATAATTGGCCAGCCCTTCATTATACAGAAAAGGCAGGTACGCATTTTTAATATCACGCTCACGCCACGCAAATAATCGTGTATCAAGTGTAACTACAATAGCAGTATAGCCGGCCTTCTCAGCCCGGTTAATGATACTTCGGGTAAAATCGTTATTACGCCCCCAATACAATTGAAACCAATGCGGATGATCACCATGCACAGACCCGATCTCTTCAATAGTTTTTGAAGATACTGTACTAACTATCTGGGGCACCCGCAGATTTTTAGCGGCGCGGGCAACAGCTACTTCCGCTTCGGGATGAGCGATTGATAAAACCCCAACGGGAGCCAGTAAAACCGGCGTTGGTAACTGCATGCCAAATAATTCAATAACGATGCTGCGTTGTGATACATCACCCATCATGCGGGGAATAATCTGCCAATGATTAAAAGCTTCTTTATTATTATAGGTAGTTATTTCTGATCCGGCACTTCCGGCTATATAAGCAAAAGCTTCCGGCTTCATAACTTCTGAGGCTTTTTGTTCCAGTTCCTCAAATGATACGGGTAACTGAGGTTTTACATTTTGTGTCCCGGCAAAATAGATCTGCAACTGGTATTGCATTCCCGCGGATAATTGTTCAGTAGTGATATCCATATCAAATCATTTTCCGTCTACAATAATTTTTTCTTACGTGTATACGCTTACGTAAGTTATGGAAAAAAGCTGGCGATTTTTTTCACTTGTCTCACTAACAAGCGTTGATTTTTAAGGTAAAATTTTAAGCTTATCAAAGGTATAATTAATAAATTCAACATTTTTTGTCATCATATAATTTGTGACATTATGATTGATGAAGACCAACTTCGCACCAACCGTCTCACCATTTAGTATCATCGCCTGAGAGAAGTTCATTCAGAAATAACATTTGAATTCCGCCAGTTCTGGAAACATAAAATGATAAAAAACCGGAATATACTTATTCAGGCTATACATGTGTTTTTATTTTTGTTGGTAAAAAAAATTCAAGTTAGGTTGCGATTCTGTTTAATAATTTTCAAAATCAAATTCCACCAGTCAATATTTTCCCCCAAAAATATCAATCAATCGTTTTGCAAATGCAGAAAGCTATCTAATGAAATTTTATAATTGTTCTGCAAGAAATTATATCTCATCAAAGGTTAAATGTTTTTCACACCAAATGCCGTGATAAGCGCTGTAATTGCTTAAGTTTAGTTGCTCAGCAATGGCATCAAACAATACATGGCGCGATGAAGTGATGCTACATTCACCTCGGATCATTTTTTATCAAATATAACTGCTTATACCAGTTTTTGCAAGGATTGCAAATTCTGCAGAACCTTGAATACCTTTTTGCTGAATCTGCAAATCTTATTTCAATCTTTAGATAACATCAATTAGGAAAAAAACTGCCCAGGAGAGAATTTTACATCAACGATTTATTCACAACAAACCGCTTTTATGAAAAAGATTAGCCTAGCAATTTTATTTATCTTTTCAATTTTATGTTCATCAGCACAGAGGAGCAAGGAATTCAGTATAGCCTTTCTAAATACCGGCTCCGCATATCCATTCTCACAATTTGGTAAACTTCTTTCCGGTATTGAGCACCCGGGCATTGAGATAGGTTATGGCTTCAACTGGAAAACAAAAAGTAAACATGACTGGTTCCAGGAGATTAAGCTCTGTTATTTCTACCACAGGTTCGTACAGCACGGCATCCCATTGTACACTGATATTGGGTACAGGTACAAATTTTCAAATGCCTTAAGTGCACAAGTTGCTTTAGGTGCGGGCTATATGCAATCAATAGCGGCAACAGCAAAATTAAAACTAAGTGATAACGGCGAATATAAAAATGACAAAGGCATTGGAAGATCGCAGGCGCTGGCTGCAGCAAATTTTAGCATCGGTTATACATTACACCCATCAGCAAAAAAATCAGTCAAGGTCTTTATAACGTACCAGCAATTTTTGCAAACACCTTTTGTAAAAGCTTATGTACCCATACTTCCCTACAATAGCATGATGATTGGCTGCAGCATTCCTTTAAACTCACGCAAAAAATAAAATGATCATGAAAAAATTTATCCTCTTAATGTGTGCGGCAATTATTTTCTTCTCCTGCAAGAAAGCACAGATACAACCAACACAGCCATTATCTGTTTCTGTTCCATGGATTGATTCGAGTAGCAGGCATCCAAAAAGTGCCGCTTTTACAGCATTGTTGAAAAAGTATCATGATAAAGGATTACCAGGGATATCTCTTTTGGTAAATGATGCTAGCGGTACATGGGTAGGCGCAATTGGCAAAGCAGATATTGAAAGAAATATTCCTTTTGATGTGGGCCAGGTTTCTAAAGTAGCCAGCATCACAAAATTGTTTATTGGAACATTAGTCTTTAAACTTATAGAAGATTCTGCAAATACAGGACTAGGTTACAATGCACTGAATACAAAAATAAATAATTGGCTTCCCTCTTCGATTACCAATAAACTTCCTAACGGAAATAAAATAACATTAGGACAATGCATGAAGCATGAAACAGGTGTGCCCGATGTAATAGAACAGGATGCTTTTTACCTGGCAGTTTTAAATGATCCTAATAAGATATGGAAGCCCGAAGAGTTACTTGAATTCGTCTACAATAAATCTCCCATTTTCAAACCTGGCGATACAGCCGTTTATTCTAACACCAATACGGTTTTGGTTATAATGGTAATTGAAGCCGCTACTAACAAAGACCATAGCGATCTATTGAAACAATATGTTTTAAATACATTGCATCTTACCAATACATTTTACCAGCCGCATGATGTGTTGCCTAATACCGTTGCACAGGGATATTTTGATTTATATAATAACAATACCATTGTAAATGTCTCCAACCTGGTAACTGGCAGTGGTAATGGCTACGGAGGTATTTACAGCAATGTGTTTGATCTGCTTACGTTAGAAAATGCTTTATTCATTCAACAAACATTGCTAAGCCAAAAGTCTCTTGCTGTAATGCAAACGTATGGTAAGAAAGATGACACTAACTATTACGGTTATGGGCTGCAAAAATCATACATACAGGCTAATGGCGACTACGGCATAGGGCACAAAGGGCGTGACCTTGGCTACTCAGCGAATTTATTCTATTTCCCAAACAACCGCGTAACGCAAATATTTTTAATCAATTACGGCACCGACGCCAAAAGCAATCTGCGGCAAGTGTTCTATGATTTCCAGGATGACTTATTGAAACTCACTTTGCAATAAACCCAGTGATACAATTTTTAGCAACAACCAAATTTTCCAAACCAAAAACAAATCATCATGAAATCAATTTCTCTTTTAATGACGTTAATGATTCTCTTAACGGCATCATTATTATCGGCACAAACAAAGGTAGGGATACAAGCCGGCGCCTCGTTTGCCAATGTAACTATCAAAGCTGCGGGAATTTCTATATCGCCAAAATTAAAGACAGGCATAACCGCAGGTTTATTTCTCGATGTGCCATTAAGTGAGAATTTCGGTTTTCAGCCTGCATTAAATTTTGTACAAAAGGGTTACGAGATCAAAGACGGAACAGTTAAAGATCACGTGAATCTTAACTACATAGAAGTTCCTCTCAACTTTGTTTATAATGCCGGCAAATCCCATGGATTTTTTATTGGGGCAGGGCCGTCAATAGCTCTTGGACTATCAGGCAGAGACAAATACACAGATAGTGATTTTCCGGACGATAATTCAAACGATAAAGTAAAATTCGGTTCAGATACCGACGAATTAAAACAGATGGACCTGGGAGCTAATGCAATGGCGGGTTACAAATCTGCAGGCGGATTTATAATCTCTGCAAATTATAATTTAGGGTTCACTGATATTTCAAATGGTGATCAAACAAATCCTGATGAACAGGGCACCATTAAAAATAAATATTTTTCTATAAGGATCAGCTTCATGTTCGGCGGGAACAAACACAAATAAAAAGGGCGAAGATCATGGATAAATTATTATGTCCATGATCTATTATTGACATATAAAAATCCGGATACCGAAGTATCAAAAAAATTTCTTATCAGACATATCAAATGAAACCGAGCTTAATAACTGCAATAACAATTTTATTATTGAGCGCACAATACGCCAATGTATTTGCTCAAATAAAAAATGACAGTGTTATACAACACAAGAGTATTCAATGTTTGGAACATAATAAACTTCTTAAAAAAAGTCATAACCAAAAAGAAACTGCCACAATAATAGGAATTACCGGCGGAGTAATTTGCCTGACGGGTATTGGCCTTGCTGCGAGTAGTCTTAAGGGGCTACTCGATCCTAATGTTCATCATAATGATTATGGCTCTGCGCCTGATATATTGGGCATCGGAGGCTCTATATTACTTATAGCTGCTATTCCAATTTCGCTGGCCAGCCAGGCAAATAAAAAGAAAGCTAGGTTCTATATGCAAAAAGAAGATGTAATGCTAACTCGGGGAATAAACAGTACAGAGCTTGTTTCAATTGGTGTTAGAATAAGATTGAAATGAACCTCTTTATTTAACCTTAATTAAAATTTATTATGAAAAAGAAAATCTCCGTTAATTTATTTTACCTGCTGTTACTCTGCTTTCCGCCGACAAAAGGCAGTTGCCAGTCGAAAGAGGATTCTATTATGATTGCTAATAGCGAAAAGTGGAATGTGAATTACAAACAAGGAACATTCACACTTTCCCAACCAGGGTCAGATCAAACATTTACTATGAATTTAATAAAACTGGATTCCGGTAAATTAAAACAAAAAAAGAAGGACAGTGCCGAAATAGAATTTTCCGGCTCAGATGGTTTCGATCACAGTAAATTTATGACGATCAGCAAAAGCCGGCTTTACAAATTACAAGCAGGAACTGATGAAAATTCGACTGAAGCTTTGTTTGCAGTTGCCAATAAATCAAATCAAAAAAGACAAACTTTCCTGGGCAAAGTATTAAGCAAAAACGATGAAGGCAAAAATGAAGTATTAAGCGATTCAACCACGATTTCGGGAACGATAAAAAGAAACAACGCAGCCACTGCCTGGACCTTTAGCCTGGACAATTTGTCTTCAAACAATATGGGAAACCAGCAACTTCCATTTATCATTTTACCACCGCCGCGGGGATTTTTAAAATCGGAAAAAGACTCTTTATTTTTAGTGCGTCCATCATTTAAAGCCGATGCAGTACTTATCAACAGTAACGGTGAACACATAGGGGCTGTTAAGTTTAAAAAAAGGCCCTTCATTATATGGGTACGAAAAGATATTGATAATTCGTTGCAAGATGCCATTGGGGTACTATTTGGCGTAATGATAGGGATGAGAGAAAAGTAAATCTTCATTTTTGATGCTGACAATTTTGAATAATTTTATTAGGCTGATATAAAAATTCAGATGGTAATATGAAGCGATTAATTCTTCGTTTATTGCTGATCGTTATATTAGTAGCAATTGGCTGGGGTGTCCGCTATGCATGGGTTTCATTTCCTATCATCAGCGGTTAAAAAAGAAGATCAGATTGAAGTTTGCTTCAGAGGTTAAAGGTTTGCGCATTGACAGATCCTCTGCTCCTGCCTGAATCTTGAAAAAGTCTATTAATTGTTCCACTTATGTTCTACATAAAATTTTGTTTCTGCTATTGATTAAATAATTTATCATGCTATATCAACTATCACAAAAGAACCGGCTTACAAAACAGCATACTCAGAATTTCCGCAAATGCTTTGCACTAAACCGAAATGCTGCCGGGTTCAGTAAAGAAATGAAAGAGATGATCTATACGTTGGTGTGTGACAAGGCTGATGGCCCTTTTGTTTATGATATTGATAGCAATGAATACATTGATCTCACCATGGGCTTCGGGTCAATTTTATTTGGCCATAATTATCTCCCCGTTCGAAATGCTATCGAAGAACAGTTGACCAAAAGCTGGTCAGTTGGTCCCATTTTCTCCTTTGGCCGGAATATTATCAAAAGAAATATCCAAAGCAACAACTGTTGAAAGAGTGGCTTTTTTTAATTCCGGTACCGAAGCGGTGATGGTGGCGTTGAGAATAGCAAAGGCTATCACCAAAAAAAATTATTTTGTTTTTTTTAAAGGCTCTTATCACGGTACATTTGATTCTCTCCTTTCATTAAAAAGCGATCCGGTTACCCATCTTGCAAAAGAAATTGTACCGGGTGTTACTCAATCTATGCTCAACGAATCATACCTACTTGAGTATGGTTCGGAAGAATCGCTTGAGTTTATTAAAAAAAATAAAGACCAAATTGCTGCGGTTTTAACCGAGCCGGTGCAAAGCCGTAACCCTGCATTACAGCCCCGTGAATATTTACATGAGTTAAGAAACTTAGCTGAAGAAAATAATATTGCTTTGATTTTTGATGAAGTGATTACCGGGTTCAGGACAGATATTGGCGGGTGCCAGAAACATTTTAATGTAACAGCAGATATCGTTACGTATGGTAAGGTGATTGGCGGCGGTTTGCCCATTGGCATTGTTGCCGGTAAAGCAAAATTTCTCGATGCAATGGATGGGGGTTTCTGGCAATATGGTGATGAATCTGTTCCTTCAGTGAAATCTACTTTTGTCGCCGGCACCTTCTGTCATCATCCGCTGGCTATGGCTGCTTCGCTTAAAACGCTGGAAATATTAAACCAATCGAAAGGAAAATTATTGAATGATTTGAATAACACCACTACAGCTTTTTGTGAACGACTAAATGATTTCTTCAACGAAAACAAATACCAGGTTTCTGTAAATCATTTTGCATCACTGTTCAGGTTTACTACTCCGGGTAAGTTAGGCCTTTTGTATCATCAACTGTTGCTGAATGGCGTCTATGTCTGGGAGGGAAGAAACTGTTTTCTTTCCCCGGCCCATACTCCGGAAATAATAAGGAGACTCGAAGAAAAAATAAAAGCAAGTTGTGTGCAATTGGAAGAGCAAGGTATTATAAAAAAGAAATCCGGCAGCAAGCTTGCTTTTTAAAATAAATTAATTCCCTTTTTATATGGAAAAACATTTATTACTCCAGGATGGAGACTATGCAATCTGGCGACACAGGGGCATCCCCGCTGATGCATTGAGCTTCCTGGACAGCATTGCATGGGGCAATGACGGCGCTGTGTACGAACATAAAAATACAGAAGCACATATCCGTTTAATGCACCATCCCACCCTGATAGCAATTCACGAAAACGCTAAGATGCAAGGCACTGCAGTTTTTTGTAATACTCCGGTTTCGGCGGGTGATAAGCAATATAACTGCTATTACATCCGGTATTTTGCTGCCTCTAAAGAAATTAAAGGTAAAGGAGTGATGAAAAAGTATGCAGTAAAAGTTATGGAAGCCATTCGTGACTACGAAAAGGAGAAGACGGTTTTTTTTGCCTGTGTCGAAAAAGGAAACAGTGCATCTTATAAAACAGTGCAGCATGCGGGATATAATAATATCGGTGTTATAAAGACGAACGGGTTTAGCCGTTTTTTTCCGAAAGCAATTAAAAATATTGAACAGGTAAAAACGGATGCTATACGCAATGAAGTAATGAGCCTGTTGAAGAAACAATATGAACAGCATGCCCTTGTTCAGTTCAATTCCATTTTCCTGCATGATGATTATTGTATTCTTCGTGAAAACGGGGAAATTGTGGCTGGCTGCCAGTTCCACCGGGTGCATTGGGTCATCAATAACCTGCCGGGGTTTATGGGAAAAATAATTATGAATGTGGTTCCGCTCATTCCATTGCTCAACAAATTGTTTAATCCAAAAAAGTTTGAGTTCCTTGCATTCGAAGGAATTTATTACAAACCCGGATATGAAAACAGGTTGATGGAATTATTTGAAGGTTTGCTGGCAAAAGAAAAACTAAAATCAGCTATGTACTGGATGGGAGAATCCTGTCCATTGCGAAAAAGAATATTTGAAAATAGTAAACCGGGTTTATTGCATTCATTCATCAAAAACTCTGATGCTTTTATTATGGCATCCTTTCACGATTTGAATGAAACAGAAATAACTGAATTAAAATCGAGACCACTTTTTGCATCTGCATTTGATTATATATAACCTAAAACATACAATTGATTTTTTTTGATTCACTATTAGCTTTGGTTATTAAAATAAAACACAGGCAGGTTAGCAATATGCTTGCTGACCCTGTAGCCTGTCAGGAAAAGTTGATGAATGAACTTGTTCATACGGGAAAGAATACCCTTTTTGGGAGGGATCATTTTTTTTCGGAAATAAAAAATTATGAAGACTTCAAAAAAAAAGTGCCTTTAAGAAATTACGAAGAGTTGCTTCCATATATTGAAAAAATAAAATCGGGTGAAGCGGATGTGTTGTGGAGAGGTCGGCCGGTGTTTTTTGGTAAAACTTCAGGTACAACAAGCAAAACAAAATTTATCCCGGTTACAAAAGACTCGCTGAAAAACCAGGTAGACGCTCCGCAATATGCCGCACTTAATTATGCTTCTTGTTATAAAAAATATTCCTTTCTGAAAGGAAAGGCGCTGTTGTTTTCTGATGGTCATTTTTTTGAGAATGTGAATGGGATTAGAGCTGCTCCTATTTCAACCATTGCCAATAGTTGTGTGCCGGGAATATATAAATGGTTTCGGATTCCCTCAGATAAAATAAACGCTATACCGGAATATGAGAAAAGAATTGAAGCCATGATCAATGTTTCCGCCCGAAAGGATATTCGTACAATTGTAGCCATGCCTGTGTGGTTACTGGTGTACCTGAGAGCTTTGAAAAGACGTACTGGAAAGGAGTTTAAAGAATTATATCCAAATTTTAAGTTGCTGCTTTTAAGCGGCATGTATTATGAACCTTTTCTGCCAGAAATAAAAAAATATATCAACATGCCGTTTGATGTACTTGAAACCTATCCATCAACAGAAGGATTTATTGCTTACCAGGACAGGCTTGAAGAAAGAGGTATGCAACTAGTGCTGAACAATGGAATTTTTTTTGAATTTGTTCCTGTGAATGAATTGTATCAGAAAGATGCAAAAAGAATTTCGCTGAAAGATGTTGAGCCGCATGTTAACTATGCACTGGTATTAAACACCAATGCCGGCCTGTGGGGTTATATCAATGGAGATACAGTACGATTTAAAACTGTCTCTCCGCACCGGATAGAAATTACCGGAAGAACTGCGCAATATATTTCTGCATTCGGCGAACATGTTACAGAGGAAGAAACCGCCAAATCAATTTCTGAAACAGCAAATGAATTCGGAGCCACGATAGTTGAGTACACAGTAGCCCCGAATATAAAAGAAGATGGAACACTTCCTTATCATGAATGGTTTATAGAGTTTGGGCAAATGCCTGAGAACCTGGATTATTTCACAGAAAAACTTGATAATAAGATCTGTTTCAGAAATTTTTCTTATAAAGACGTGGTGGTACATAAAGCAATTAATCCCTTAAAAATTACGCTTGTACCTTCAGGTGGCTTTGAAAAATTTCTCCGTGTGACCGGAAAAACAGGATTGCAACAAAAAATTCAACATGTAAAAAACGATTACCAGCTTGCACAGCAATTGAAGGATATATTATCGCTTAACAAACAATTATAACTTCCCATAATAAAGAATGGAACAGTTTGACAAAATGATGAAATTGGTAATCAAACCAACTGGTGATTCTCCCGTGTATAATTGCATGCTTGCTCTAACTGATGGCAAAAGAAACTTAAGGTATTTTGGTGCCACGGGTACTTTCGACGAAGGTGGTGATGCTATTTCTCCTTCCTGTCGTTTCAGAACCGGGAGCATAACAAAGTCTTTTACTGCAGCAATCGTTCTTCAATTAGCGGAAGATGGTTTTTTCAATACAGAAGATTTTTATTTGGATATTATTGATGAAGATGTAAAAAAAAATTTAACCGGGCTGCATTGGTTTGCAGGCAGCAATTATTCAGGTCAAATTTCTGTACTCCACTTACTAAAACATTGTTCCGGACTTTGTGATTATTTTTCGGATGATGAAAAATTTATTACTTATGTTGTGCAAAATCCTGCACAATTCTGGAATTGGAAATTAGTGATTGAAAAATATTTTGAATATGGATTAAATAAAAAATCCACATTCAGGCCAGGTGATGGGTTTCATTATTCTGACACCAATTACTTACTGCTCGCAGTTCTTATTGAGCAGGTGACACGCAAACCTCTGCACCAGCTTTTTGAAGAAAGAATTATAGTACCGCTTGGCTTAACAGATACTTACCTGGAGTTTTATCAATCTTCAAAAGAACCAGCCCAAACTGTTTTCCCGTACTATGGAAATTTTTCATTAGCAAATATTAATACCTCTTTTGACTGGGGTGGCGGAGGGCTCATATCCACAATGATGGATCTTGATGTTTTTATCCGCAACCTTATAAAAGGGCGACTTTTTAAAAAAGAAGAAACACTCAAAGCCATGATGCGTTTTGACATTGTTGATTTGATTAGCAGTTCTTCAAAACGGATAATTCAATATGGAATGGGTCTTCAGAAAAAGGAAATTTGCGGTCATTCATTCTTTGGCCACAACAGTGCCTATGCCTCTATGGTTTACTATGACAGAGTGCAGGATTTAAGTATTATACTTTCGCTAAACCAGGCAGCAGCAGTTCATAAGGCTGAATGGCTGATGAATAAAATAGTAAATGTATTCCCGCATTAGGTTGCGGTTTTAAATAAATTATTAAACAAGAAAAACAATCGGATAAACGGCCACAGGCGAGTAACGAGATTCTTTATTAATTGTGAACGGATGCAAAGAGTAAAGTGAAAAATATGCTCAATGAATTTGAAAAAAAAGTAATCAATTTACAGAATAAGATTTAAAAATATTTTTCGCGTACAATTGTTTAAATTAATTTAAAATATCTTGAAAAAAATTATTCTTCGATTATTACTTTTATTTATGTTGCTTGCATTGGCATGGGTGATTCATTATGCATGGATTTCGTTTCCCATAATCAGCGGTTATAATGCCAAGCAAATGTGTACCTGCGTATTTGTTTCTGGAAGAGACCCGAAAGACATTGACACAAGCGACCTCGGTGAACTTCCGTTAAATATTGCCAGTAATAAAGTTAATTATCAGGATTCGTCAGTGACAAGTTCAGTATGGGGAATGGCAACAAAAAAGGCTATTTACAGAAGAGGATGTGGTTGCACACTCATTAATGATATGAGTGAAAAACAATTACGTTCACAATCTTTTAAAATACCGGCTCCGCCTTCCCAAAATACGGATAGTATTGAATGGCCGTATGGAGATAAAATTGCTGATACATTTCCAATAGCCTTAAATAAAAACAAGCTGTCAGCGGCTGTTGACAATGCGTTCAAAGAACCGAATCCTAAAAGAAAGCAAAGAACAAGAGCCGTAATAATATTATATGATGGGCAATTAATTGCAGAAAAATATGCACCGGGTTTTAATAAGGATACAAAAATGTACGGTTGGTCGATGGCAAAAAGTTTTACCGCGGCATTAATTGGGACGCTTGTTCAAAACGGAAAATTAACTATTGACGAGCCGGCACCAGTGCCTGAATGGAAAGACCCCAACGATCCGAGGCATGCGATCACCATAAAAAATTTATTACAACAAACAAGTGGGCTCGACTTTAAAGAAGATTATACAAAAGCAAGCGATGTAACTAACATGCTGTATAAAAAAGACGACATGGCTGCTTACGCTGCTTCCCATTCATTGGCTCACAAACCCGGAACTAGTTTTTATTACTCCAGCGGCAACAGCAATATCCTTTCTCGAATTATAAGACAAACAGTTGGAGAAAAAGAGTACCCAGCATTTCCTTTCAAAGAATTGTTTTACAGAATAGGCATGTACCATACTTTATTTGAGCCAGATGCATCCGGTAGTTATGTGGGTTCCTCTTACATTAATGCAACCGCAAGAGATTATGCACGCTTTGGGTTACTGTATTATAACGATGGTGTTTGGAACGGAGAAAGAATTTTACCCGTTGGCTGGGTGAAACAAACGCAAACGTCTTCGCAGGCTAATCCTTATAAAAATTACGGCTTCCAGTTTTGGCTAAATGGTTTTGATGAAAAGCATCCTTCACAAAGAGCATTCCCTGATGTTCCGGTCGATATGTACTATTGCGATGGGTATGGTTACCAGTTTGTCTACATTATTCCTTCAAAAAAATTAGTAGTGGTAAGGTTAGGGCTAACATTTGATCATTCATTTAATGAAAATGCTTTCTTGAAAAGTATTATCGATTGTATTCAACAATAACATAAATTTCTTCTCAGTCTCTAGCCAGCTTTTTATTGTAGAGTGTTATCGATAAAAACTCAACCGGCTTTTACACTCGGGAGAGAATGTAGCTACTCCCATCTTGCCAAAAACTTTCTATTTAAAAATAAATACAGGCAACTCCTTACCATTTTGCAACGATATCTTAAAGGGCTTTCTCTAAAATTTACTTCTCTTAACCCTGGAAAAAAATTACAACGAATGCTGTAATGTACCAATACATATCTATGTATATACGATCTCAATCCATCTCAAATTTTTTTAATCCTAAATCAATTTTTATGCAAAAGATTTTTCAAAAAAATGGTTTCTTTAAGATTGCCAGTGCATTTTTACTTGTGCTGGTTGCTTTACAGGCTTGTAAAAAAAATCCTCACTTTTCTCACTTTACCAATGATTTTCAGCAAGTGAATCTTGTCGCTACAAACAACAGCTATGGAGCGTTAGCGGTAGACCCCGCCTTGTTAAACGGATGGGGAATAGCCTTTGCCCCTTCAGGCCCCGCATGGGTTTCTTCAAATGGAGCAGGGTTGAGTAATATTTATAATGCTTCAGGTAGTACATTGAGGCCGCCGGTAACGATTCCTGCCAGTACTTCGCCTACGGGGGGAACTCCAACCGGTGCCGTGTTCAATAACAATACCGGCTTCCGGCTTTCTAATGGCAATCCCGCACGATTTATTTTTGCGTCAGAAGATGGTGTTATTTCTGGATGGAACTCAGGCAATGCAGCTGAAGTGGCCAAAAATAATTCAGCGGCCGTTTATAAAGGTATAACGATTGCCAAGGACGAAGGTGTCCCTTTTTTGTATGTGGCTAATTTTATCGGCAAAAAAGTTGAAGTATATGATACACTTTGGAATAGTGTAAATAAGCCCTTCATCGATCCTGGAATTCCCGCCGATTACTCTCCATTTAATGTGCAGAATGTTGACGGGAAAGTTTATGTAGTGTATGCGAAGCTTGGGACAGGTGTTGATGAAGCCCATGGGCCAGGTACCGGCATTGTAGATATTTATAATCCGAATGGAACATTGGTAAAACGTTTAATTTCTCATGGAGAATTAAATGCTCCCTGGGGGATTACATGGACCCCTGCTTCATTTTGGGGAGCAACAAATATTTCAGTAAATATAATTCTGGTAGGTAATTTCGGAAACGGCCGTATCAATGCCTATGATGAAAGTGGATCTTTTCTCGGCCCGTTGCGCAGTAAAGGCAAGCCTATTGTAATTGATGGGTTATGGGGGTTATCTTTTGCGCCGGTTACCGCCACGGCCATAAATCCAAACTGGCTGTTTTTTGCAGCAGGGCCTAAAGATGAGTCAGATGGCGTATTTGGCTACATTACGCCTGTCGATACTGACATGTCGATTTCTAAATAAATATAAATTAAGAGGCCGGAATTTTCCGGCCTTTTTTTGTGACGTATGAAATGAATAATACGATTTGATAACGCCTGCTGCAATCGGAAACTCAATTTTATTTAAAGCAAAACACTTTCCGCTTATCCGCTTCTTATTCCCATTTATATAAACAAAAATAAAATGTGGCTATCCTTATTATTTTTGTACTTCAACTTCACAAACTTTTTCAATCACTTCAGCTTTAAATAAATAGCCGAATTGGCATTGGTCAGTTCAGTTTAATTATTTATTCATCCATAAACAATTACAATGAAAAAGTTAACGGCTTTATTATTTTGTGCCCTTGCATGTATTACATTAACCTCGTGTTGGCATAACGATCATGATATTAGCATTAGTTACAGCGAAGATGGTCAATATTATTCTATGAATGCGCATTTCCCTAAAAACAGGACAAAAGATATAGAAAATTACAAAGACAGGCGTATAGGGAGTAAAAGCAACATATCATTTGAAAATACTAAAACAGACGCCACACTTACGCTTGATGATCATACAACATTTTATATGAAAAAATATCCCGGGTTCGTTCAGATCAAACTGGATAAAAATAAAAATTCATCAGATTCTTATCACGAAATAAAATCGATGTGTCAGGGAATAAAAAAAGTATTAGCGAAATGAAATACATTAATCTTTCGCCAGAACTCCCGTAATAATGGTGATTCAAAAAAAAGAAATATCGGTAAACTACCAGTCGGGATGACTGGATTCGAACCAGCGGCCCCTACGTCCCGAACGTAGTGCGCTACCGGGCTGCGCTACATCCCGAATTAAATTATTTTTCAACCCAAAAATAGGAATACGTTTTGAATTTTAAGCACGTACAAAAACTTCTGGCTAGCCCAGAAACTCAAACAGTGATTTATATAGCTTTAGGTATTTAGTAGAAAGCAACGGCTCTCAATTCGATTTTACAGATTTATTTTTTTATAAGTTCAGAAGGCATTGTTTTTGCATCTGGGTTTACATCACCGGATAAAGAGTTTAAAAAAGCAACAATTTCTTTTATTTCATTATTTGATAAAGTTTTATTTAACTGGGCCTTTCCCATAATTTTTACAGCAGAATCCAAGCTGGCTATACTGCCGTCGTGAAAATAAGGATAAGTGCCGGCGGCGTTGCGCAATTCGGGAACTTTAAATACATCTTTATCTGCATCATTTTTTGTCACTGCCTTCCTTCCTTCATCATCAACTTTGCTATTTGTCAGTGTACGGTAATCCGTTACCAATCCAAACCGCTGCAAGGAGCTTCCTCCAACTCCTACTCCATTATGACAAGTGGCGCAGCCCGATGCAATAAAAACTTTCAACCCCTCTTTTTCTGTGGGGGTAATTGCATTTACGTCACCCTGCATATATTTATCAAACCTCGATGGTGCAAGCAGCGTGCGCTCAAAAGCTCCAATCGCTTTTTGCAAATTTTCGTAAGTAACAGGTTTCGCCTCCCCTGGAAAAGCCGCTTTAAACATCTCCTGGTATAGTTGAATTTTATTAAGCCTGTCAACTAAAAAACCTTTGTGCGGAATGGCCATTTCAACGGGATTCAAAATGGGCATACCCGCCTGTTCTTCTAAGTCTTTGGCACGCCCATCCCAAAACTGCATATTTTGAAGTGCCGCATTAAAAACAGTAGGCGAGTTGCGGTTTCCCTGCTTACCGGCATCACCCGTAGAAGTGGCCTTATTATCTACCCCAAAAGTTTGAAGATTATGACAGGAATTACAACTGTTATTTCCCGTTCTGGAAAGACGGGTATCATAGTACAATACTTTGCCCAGCTGAACTTTTGGCACCGTAACTGCATTATCTATGTTATCTGCAACCAGCGGTAATGGCTTAAAAAAACCGCGGGCAATATTAAGTGTTGAATCCTCCGTTTGTGTGCCGTTAACAGCAGTTTTACTTGATTCTTTTTTGCCGGGTTGATTGCAAGAAAAGAAAGCAATTATAGCGCAAAGCACTATACCTACAATTTTCTTTTTCATAAAATAAGCTTTGTTGCAAAGTTAGAATGTCAAAATATGAAAAATACTGACCCTTCTCATTTGACTTTCTGATTGTAGTTATTAAATTAGTCTTTAGTATCTGTGAAATTTCGAACACTGATGGTGTAAGATCCTTCGGATTGTTGCTAATCAAGGTAAATAAAAAATAAACCGCCAACAGGTCATACTTCTTTTATGGCAGATTTATTGTAATACCATCACCAGTAATGATTAAAAACAATCAATAAAAATTAATCACATGAGCGTAAATAATAAACATCTTGCAACCATTTTATTAGGAGCTGCAGCCGCATTTGGCGCTTACAAATACAGCACAATGACAGAAGAGGAAAAACAAAAAATGGCAGATTCTTTAAAAGATAAATTTCATAAGCTGAAAGATGAAGCAGAAAGTGCAGGCACTACAGCAAAAGATTACTTTAGTGATTTAAAGAATAAAGCAACAGATATGTTTAAAGAACATTTTCCCGGGGCAGAACAGCATTTTGAAGATTTCTTTAAATCCAATACTCAGGGCGATGTTCCTGCAAGTCCGACGACAGAGGTTAACCCAGGCGCTTAAATTCTTTATAAAAACTAAAGCCCTGGGCGAAAGAATAGACGGTAAAGGATCTATGAAAGAATTTAGGCAATGTGGACAAAAATGGTTGGTGATTTTGTCGATTTGGGTAATGAACTTTGCTCATCAACTTGAAGAGGAATCAGGCTCTGCTGAAGAGCAACCTGCCAGTAATAAAGTTGATGCTAAACGATAAAAAGGA
>NZ_VYQF01000020.1 GCF_008710285.1 Ginsengibacter hankyongi
CAACGGCAGCACTGCTACCGAACCTATCCCACTAAATAAATATATCCCCCATGGAATCTATCAACTGGAAATAAACGGGAGCGACGATACTATAACAAATAACAAGTTGATCTATTAGGTTATCATAAAAAGAATTACTCTCGATTAGTAAACATTCTACAAAATTTGGGATGATTTGCTCATTTCTTACAATAAATAACCCGGAAAATGAGTTAATGGAGGAATCCGGACACAGGCGGCTTAAACAGCATTGAAATTTTAAGAAATTACGGTGCCGGATTTACAAAGCCAATATGGAAAATGCCTGCTTTCTTTTGAAATTCTTAATCAGAAATCTTAGGCTACCTCTAACAAGAGAGAGATCTCTAATTTGCGATAAGTCAGCCAGTTGCACCATTTCCGACATATTTTGTAAAATTCAGTTCCTTACCCTGCTTTTTGAAAAAACGCTGAATGATTTTATAAAAATTTATAGTTACAATCTAATAATAGAAAAGATCCAGAAACTTTTCTCATGTATTAGCGGTCCGAGACCAACCTATTTAAATTTATCTTTTTTGCCTTCGAAAAAAGTGGTCATTATCCTTTCTATCACACTCTTTTTCGGAACTACCGTTTTAGCGGATTATACAATCAATACAGGCGTCACTACTGATCCTGCAACAACACCACTTTTACTAAATGCCACAGGTACCATTTCAATTTATGGTACCATGGCCATTAATTCTAATGTTACATTTACGAGTGCAACACCACTAACTATTCTTGTATATGGTACTGGCGGGACAATACAATGGAACAACAATTGCACTTTGGCTTTTCCGGCGGGTACTACTATCACTTACATTAACAACCCTACCGCTCCACCAGGACTTCAGGGCACACCAGCCAGTGCTTCAAAAATTTTACAAATTGGTGGCGTAAAATATGCCAGCGCCAATGACAACTCCAATAATGTTGTATTCGATTTTACTCAATTAAATTCTATTGGGGGCACTGCAACAATTAATGCAACCACAAGCACTCCATCCGTTTGCTCTTCTTCAGTGGCATCTTTTTCCGCCAATGAACTGCTGCCTTCGGGAGTTGCTTATTATATCCAATGGATCAGTTCCGCCGGCGGCACTTTCAGCGATAATAATACAATAAGCGCCTCCAATACCTCATTAACCGGGATGTCAACGGGCCAAGATACCGTATTTTGTAATTTATATGCTAATTCGGGAGGTTCTACTTATTATTCCGTAAGTACGGATACGGTACTATTGACTGTAAACGCGATTCCCCAGGCTCCCACAGCTTCGTTAACGCAACCAACCTGTTCGACATCAACCGGTACCATTACTATAACGGCCCCCACAGGGGCAGGAATGACTTATAGTACCAATGGAGTTACCTACACTAATACAACCGGATTTTTTAGCGGCACGGCCGCAGGTTCTTACAGCCTTACAGCAAAGAACAGCAGCGGATGTGTGTCATCAATAACTCCTGTGACCATTAATGCACCACCTGCAACACCGGCTGCACCTACAGCAAGTGTAACTGCGCAGCCTTCCTGCACTGTCGCCACAGGGAACATCACTATTACGGCTCCGACCGGCGCAGGAATGACTTATAGTACTGATGGGATTACCTATACCAATACGACAGGCATTTTCAGCGGTATGGCGTCAGGTTCTTACAGCCTTACGGCAAAGAACGGCAGCGGATGTGTTTCATCAATGACTTCGGTGACTGTTAATGCACAACCTGCACGTGCTACGGGGTCTCTCAGCGGATCAGCAAGCATCTGCAGCGGATCATCAGCCAGCTTAAATATCGCTGTAACGGGCGCAGGTACTAT
>NZ_VYQF01000021.1 GCF_008710285.1 Ginsengibacter hankyongi
TCCTATGTACCTAAATTCTCCTGAGAAAGTTAATATGGTAGAAGTATTTTATTAATTTCTTTTGAAAGAGAAAGATTCAAAGGGAATTGAACCTTTCCCCTTCTCAAGATTTTTTTCCTTATCCCAAATTTAATAATTTTTTTTAATCAACACACCCAGCATCCTATGAGTAGTCTTTGTTTTTTGCAGCTTAGCTTGCGGTGGCTGCACACATGCTACAGTTCTCTGTTTTAGTTATTTGATTTTTTCGCTTAGTCCTTGCCGTTAGTTACCGGCCCCGAGTGGCGAAAAACAGGCGCTACAGTCTTGCCAGAAGAAAATACTTCGCTTTTTGATTATGTGCACGATGACAACTTTTGTTTAGTAGTCTGCCTGCTGATTGTTTTTTTAATGGCATGTTGGTGATTAATATTGTTTTTTAATTTTTTTAAAGAACCCTGCTACAGCCTTGGCGCAGTAAATGTTTACACCGAATGTTTAGTAGTCAGGGTTCGGTTTATTTTACAATTCCCATTTCATAAGGTTGTTGAGTGATCAATACAAACCTTATCCTGTTCAAAAGTTTTCGGGCAATTTTTACAATTACGATCTTGGAGTCTTTACGTTTTATTTGCTGCTGGAAGTAAAGAGCCATTGCCGGATCGGTTCGTTTGGCTGTCCACGCACTTTCTACAAGATCGCTGCGCAGTTGCCGGTGTTTCCTAACGGTAAGGCGTAACTTATTATCTACCTCGCCGCTGCTATGCTCCATGGGAAGCAGGCCTACAAAGCTGTTGAGATGATAAAATGTTTCAAAGCGTTTTACGTCTCCTATTTCTACAAGAATACTCGCTGCCGTTAATGGGCCAATACCGGGAATGCTTCTGAGCAAATAATAGTTCTTGTTGTATCGCTTTTCACGCATCATCTTGCGAAGCTCATTGCTGACAGATAAAAGTTCTTTACGCAGATATTCCATTTGAGCGATCATATAATCAAGCGCTCTTCTTCTGCTGTGTTGTTTGCAATCCAGGGCTTTAAGCCAGTTGATAAAATTATGGCTCCAGCTTGCATTGTCATATTGCCCAGGGATATCAATGCCACTGAATGCAAGCATTCCCTTGATCCGGTTTTTACAACGACAGAGATCTTTCCATATTCCTTTGCGATGACGAAAGAAGAGGCGGTCAGCTTCTTGCTGTTCGTCCGGGATGAAGATGCCATGCAATACGCCGGATTGTAAACGCAGGGAAAGATTGCGTGCATCGCGGGGATCTGTTTTTTGCAAAGTATCTTTTTGTGATTTGGGAATGTCGGCAGGATTTACCACCAGGCATTCAATGCCCAATGAAGTGAGTTGCCGTTGTATCCAGAACCCAAACTTACCAGCCTCGTAGGCAGCTTTGTAATGCGCACCCGGATAGTGTTGTTTTAGATATCCGGCCATAATGTGTGGATTAGGCTTTTGGTGGAGGTTCTTCACGAACATATCGTTCAAATGAATGCCGAGATTCCAGCTGGATTTATGAATATCCATGCCGATGAAGATGGTTTGTCCTACGAAATTTGAATTAACTTTATTCATAACTGTTGAGGTTTTGATAATGATAATTAAAAGTTACTGTAGCGAATTTAATTTGACTACTTCCTTAACTGCCTCAACAGTTGTTTTAGGTTACATGGAGACTTGGCAATA
>NZ_VYQF01000022.1 GCF_008710285.1 Ginsengibacter hankyongi
TGTCTTGTCCTAAAATAGGTTTACACAAATTAAGTGTAAAATGTATAATTCAAATGAGTTTGTAAGACGGACTTTTTACAGCATTGAACTAAAACATCAGATTTGTAAAGATCATATTGAAAACGGTCTTTCATTACGAGAATGTGTTGACAAATACAATCTCAGTTGTCATTCATTGGTTCATGACTGGCTAAGAAAATTAGGCTATGTAGCTGGAATGAATAGGCGAACAAGAAGTGCGTATATTGGCATTGAAAATTTTCAAACATTGCCAGATAAATCCCAAAAAAAGAGTACCCCGTTAACCCCGGAGCAACAGCAAATTGAGCTGCTGAAAAAGGAGCTTGAAGATGCCAAATTGCTGGCAGAAGGCTATCGAAGAATGATAGAGATAGCAGAATCCGAACTTAAAATTCCGATTAGAAAAAAGCCCAATACCAGGTAATCCATGAATTAAAATGCAAATACTCTAAGATAGGCCTGTCACGTATTTGCAGATTATTTGGTATCACCCGCCAGGCATATTATCAACATTCATGGGAAGCAGAAAATGCCCGAACAGCTGATCTGCTGATATTAAAACAAGTAATGATTATAAGAAAAGAGCATAGAGTAATGGGCGCAAGAAAACTGTATGATTTGCTGCAGCCTTTTATGATGGAGCATAGTATAAAGATGGGAAGAGATGCTTTGTTCGATCTGCTGGCTGCCAACCAATTGCTGGTAAAGAAAAGAAAGCGAAAGATACAAACTACTTATTCTAATCATTGGCTTAGAAAGTATCCCAACTTAATCAGGGATTTTATTCCCGGAGCCATCAACCAGTTATGGGTAAGCGATATAACCTATTGGAAGATACATACAGGTGATCATCTTTACATCAGTTTAATCACCGATGCCTACTCCCGTAAAATTGTTGGTTATCATGTGGCAGAAACAATGGAAGCCATCCAAAGCATTCAAGCGCTGCAGATGGCCCTTGCAGCCCTTGATGGGGCTGCCGTGCCATTGCAGCTTACCCACCACAGCGACAGAGGAATACAATATTGCAGTGGCAAATATGTAAAGCTATTGCAGGACTATGGCATCAACATCAGCATGACCGAAAACGGAGACCCATTAGAAAATGCTATAGCAGAAAGAGTAAACGGAATCATCAAAGAAGAATACCTAAGCCATTATCAAACTAACAATTTAATAGAAGCAAAAAAGCAATTACAAAAAGCTATCAGCCTTTACAACAATGACAGACCACACATGAGCATAGGCAACTTAACTCCAAATAAATTACATAATAATAAAAAATTAAATCATCAGAGACTATGGAAAAACTATTTTAAAAAACTAACAACTTTTGAAAAGAAAAATGAAAATTATCCTGTAAACCTATTGCAGAATTTATCTTTTAACCTGTAAACTTTTTTTAGGACGAGTCA
>NZ_VYQF01000023.1 GCF_008710285.1 Ginsengibacter hankyongi
TGTAATCGTCAATATTTAATCTGACAAGTTGGATTTTTTAAGGCATCTGCGATAAAAATAATTTGTCAAATTTATCAGTGAAAGCGGTTGGGGTTTGCTCAACCGCTTTATTATTTCCATCGGTCAAACTATTGCTGGCAGGTTGCTTCCCAGCAGAGCCTGCTTCCGCTTTGTCTGACAGTACAAAATTATTATTTCCAAATAAATTATTTACGTCTTTAGCCTGCGCTAATTCTTTACTGTCATAAAAAGTTTGCATGGGTGTTTTACCAAAACAATATCTTCCGCTGTGTGGTCTTTCTCGGTTATAAAAATCAAGCCACTGGTCAATATCTTTTTGCATCTCTTCAAGGCTGGTATATATTTTTTTGCGGAAGGCAATGACATAAAATTCTTCCTGTATGGTGCGGTGAAAGCGTTCGCATATACCATTTGTTTGTGGGCTTTTAGCTTTTGTTTTGGTGTGGTCTATATCTTCAATAGTAAGATATAGCTGGTATTCATGATGCTCCCTGGCGCCACAATATTCTGTTCCTCTGTCAGTAAGCACTCGCAAGAGATCAACCTGTTGCTCCTGATAAAACGGCAATACTTTATCATTAAGCATATCGGCTGCTACCAATGCATTTTTTCTATCGTATACTTTAGCAAAAGCCACACGGCTATAAGTATCAATAAAGGTTTGCTGGTAAATCTTTCCTACTCCTTTTATGTAGCCAACATAATAAGTATCCTGAGCGCCCAGGTAACCCGGGTGATGTGTTTCAATTTCACCTTTGGTTTGCTGGTCTTCTTTTTTTCTTTCTAAGGCTGCTACTTGTGCATCGGTAAGGATAAGGCCATCCTGGGCAACTTTTGCCTCTAGTGCCTTCAGTCTTTTTTGAAAGGTTTCCAGATCATGTCTGAGCCATACGCAGCGTATGGTGGATGGACTAACAGAAGTTCCTTTTTTACGCAGTTCATTGGAGGCTCTTTGTTGTCCATGGGCCGGTTGCTCTACAGCATAGGCTACTACAGCATCTTCTATTTCTTTTTCAATCCGGTTTTTAAGAAGTGGCTTACTACGACTAATCTCTTTTAAAGCAAGCTCACCGCCCTCTTCATATAACTTTTGAAAACGATAAAAACTGTCTCTTGAATAACCCATCACTTTACAGGCTTCAGAAACATTACCTAATTTTTCGGCTAACTTTAGTAGCCCTATTTTGGGCTGAATAAGTTTTTTAGTTGTTGTCATCTTAATCTGTTTTATTTTGTTATCAAATTTAATAACTGTCAGATTAAGTTTTGATTACTATA
>NZ_VYQF01000024.1 GCF_008710285.1 Ginsengibacter hankyongi
TACTGTAGCGAATTTAATTTGACTACTTCCTTAACTGCCTCAACAGTTGTTTTAGGTTACATGGAGACTTGGCAATATGGCGGGGCGACGAATATATGCTTGGCAATATGGCGGGGCGACGAATATATGCTTGGCAATATGGCGGGGCGACGAATATATGCTCATCTTTTTGTTCGCAAATCGGCTTCAGTTCCAGCCGACGAATAACGCCGAGCAATAGAATAAACTATGGACTTTTATTTATAAATTTAGCAGCGGTTACGGGCTGACGATTTTCAAATGCCGCCACATCGCCAAGCCGTAGCCGTTACCTGCCATATTAATGCGACACTTCAAACATCAAATACTGTTTATACTCATCGTTCTGTATTCCTGTGGACACGATAATCAAAGCAGAAAAGTTCAAAGTGCATCCATTGACATACTGCACAATGACACACTATTTAAAAATTTTGACACCTTAGAAAATAAGTGGAATTCAAGACCAGTAAATTTTGACACACTTTACCGTTTAGCGAAGCAGTTGAACAACCAAGCAGATAATTACCCAAATCGCAAAGAAATTAAATTGACAGAAATTTATAAACGATGTGCCGATATTTATAGAGCACAACAATTTCCAGACTGTGACCCAAATAAAAGCCAATTGTTATGTTCCAAAGACACTTTATTAATTATTGACTGTTATAAAAAAGCAATTGGAATATTCCAAAGTAACTCCAACTCTTTAAGTGGCAGTTCTACTGACGCAATTATACTAAGTAGCAGTTTTGCTGACGCAATGTTTCAACTCGCAGATGTTTATGAACAATTAGGAAAATTTCAATTAGCTCTTCCCTACAGACAAGAGTATTTAGCTTTACTATTGAGAACTGAAAAACCCAATTTAGAAATGGTTGCAGATGCTTATATGTATCTTGGTTCAAATTATGAATTGCAAAAAGATTACAGAACTGCCTATAAGTTTTATCTAAAAGAACTTGAAAATAACAAAACTGATAATTACAGAAATTTAAAGAATGTTGAAAGCAGAATTATGAAATTTAAAAAGGAACATAATCTTGAATGAAAATACGGCAGGTAACAAAGCGGCTTGCTGAATTCTATGGTTACATGTAATCGTCAATATTTAATCTGACAAGTTGGATTTTTTAAGGCATCTGCGATAAAAATAATTTGTCAAATTTATCA
>NZ_VYQF01000025.1 GCF_008710285.1 Ginsengibacter hankyongi
ACCACTATTTGTTCAAATGGAACAGCTACTGTGAGCGGAGCTACAGCTACCAATGGAACAATTTTGTGGACAACATCCAATGGAGGGGGAACTATTTCCAATGCAACAACACTTACTCCTACATATTCGGCAGCGGGTGGTGATGCAGGTAAAACGGTTACTTTAACCATGACCGTTACAGGAACGGCGACCTGCTCTATTGAGATCGCCACTGCAACTTATTCTATAAAAGTAAACGAGCCTATAAATATAAGTACTCAGCCAAATCCTTCGCAAGCGGTTTGCTTAACCTTTCCTGTGAGCTTTTCGGTTGCTGCAACGGGTACTACTCCAACCTACCAGTGGAAATTGAACGGCAATCCCATTTCTGGTGCTACCTCGTCAACTTATTCTATAAGTCAGGCAAAAGCCGCTGATGCGGGAACGTATACTGTAGATGTTATTGGCGCAGGCGGATGTGCAACTGTTACTTCGGATGATGCCAAGTTAATCGTGAATCAAACTATTACTTTCAATAGTCAACCATCTGCCGTTTCGCTTTGCCAGGGTGGTGATGCAACCTTCACAGTCTCTGCCTCTGGTACGATTACAGAATACCAATGGAGGAAAAATAATATTCCGCTTTCAGACGGAGGCAACATCTCCGGAAGTACTACAACGTCTCTGACCATAACGGGCGCGACCGGCACAGATGCTGGCAGTTATGATGTGGTGATCAGCGGGCCTGCAGGCCAATGTTCCCAGGCCATTTCTAATCCGGCAACTTTAACGTTGAATACGCCTACGACAATAGGCACGCAACCAACGGGAGCAACCTATTGCCAGAACGGTTCAGCTACTGCATTGACGGTCGCTGCCAC
>NZ_VYQF01000026.1 GCF_008710285.1 Ginsengibacter hankyongi
ATGCATCCGGTGTTTCCCTGGGCGGCGCCCTGGATATTTATAATTCAGTGACCTTTTCAGGAACCGGCAAAAAGCTAACCACCAATGATACCTTAACCTTTAAGTCAACAGCTTCGGGAACCGCTTATTTAGGTGATATGACCGGCAATACCATCACCGGTAAAGCTACCGTGGAGCGATATGTATCTGCACATAAAGCATGGAGGTTCTTATCCATCCCGACCAATACCACACAAACGGTAAGACAAACCTGGCAGGAGGGAGCTGCTTCTTCCTCGTCTAACCCCGCACCCGGCTTTGGAACACAGGTTACCGGTGCCGGTGGTACTGCAGCAGGATTTGATCTTTATTCACCCCTGCCTTCCGTGAAAACTTATAATTCTTCCTCCAATACATGGGTGGGTATTTCTTCAACGGCTAATACTATTAAAGCCACTGATGGATATATGGTCTTTATCAGGGGTGACAGAACCGTTACTGCCATTAGTGCACCGGCAACTGCCACCGTTTTGCGTACCAAGGGTAACCTCTATACCGGGGATCAAACTCCCGTTACGGTAAGCGCCGGCAAGTTTACTTCTATTGGTAATCCTTATCCTTCGGCTATTGATATGCGTAATATCACCAAAACCGGCGTCAAGGATTTCTTTTATGTATGGGATCCTGCACTGGCAGGCACCTATGGCTTTGGCGCCTACCAGACTTTCTCCAACAACGGGAGTGGTAATTATGTGATCACGCCCGGGGGAGGCAGTTATGGAAGTGTTGGCAGCTTTAGTAACTACATTGCCAGCGGGCAGGCCTTCTTTGTCCAGGGAGATACCGGTGG
>NZ_VYQF01000027.1 GCF_008710285.1 Ginsengibacter hankyongi
CGTTTATTTCCAGTTGATAGATTCCATGGGGGATATATTTATTTAGTGGGATAGGTTCGGTAGCAGTGCTGCCGTTGTGATCAATTTGTTGTTGCAGGATTACCTGCCCTGATTTGTTAAGCAAACGGACAAGATATTTTCCTGCTGGCTGGTTATTAAAATGCAGGTTAATGATACCATTTTTAACCGGGTTGGGATAGACCGTAATTTCCGGTTCGCTGTTGCTGATCATCACTTTTACAATGGTACTGTAAGCGATTTTATCATTATCATCCACACTTTTAATCCTGTAATAATTATAACCTTCAGCGGGATGTATATCGGTTAGCTGGTAGCTTGCTGAGTGTCCACCATTGCCGGTGGGTGCTGTTACCGAAAGATTGGTAAACAGGCTGCCACTGGTAGATTTCTCCACCTCGTACTGTTTTATATCGAGCTCATTATTCACCTTCCATTCCACCTGGATGTCTTTACCTTTTTGATAAGCCTTAACCGAGGTAAAGGTAACAGGCAAAGTTCCCTGCTGGCTGAAGACAACCAGGAAGCGGTTGGCAGCATAAGAACCGGCAATATTTACTATGGTAAAATCTATGCTGGTAGTTCCGTCAATGTTTAAGGGAGTGCTGGTATGGAGGTAATTATCCTGCAGGAATGCGGTGAGGCCCGGCGTATATAATTGATCGGCCATGAACTCAAAGCGGTATTTACGGGCGCTCACTCCCGTAAGGTTTAAAAAGACAGTATCGTTATCAGTAATGGTATGCCTTCTTTCCACTACCAGTAATTTACCGGCAGTTTTCACCGATAAATTCTCAGAAGTATTTG
>NZ_VYQF01000028.1 GCF_008710285.1 Ginsengibacter hankyongi
CTGGAAAAGAGAAGTCAAATATTTTTGAGACCATATTAAGCAGTCCCGGAATGAATGAAAAATGCAAGATTAATTTGGTGGTAAGCCGCCAAAATATCATACTATTAAGCCGGCTGATTGAGACCGGTTTACTGTCTGGTAAAAATGTTTTTGAGGATGAAATAATCAATGTGCTTTCTAAAGAATCTTTGGAAGAAATGAAAGCAATTCATGAAGAGATTTTAAAGCGGGGAGAACTGGTAGACTTCTATGAAAAATTAAAATTGATTTGATCAGGAATCAAGACCTCATTTAAGCATTATTCTGATTAAGTAATCAAAAAAAATAAATGGCTGTTTGCAGCCATTTTATTTAGAAAATAATAAATATGAAGAACTAGATAAATCCTTCATCCTGCATTGAAAAATAACCTTCATTGGATATAATTAAATGATCCAGCAATACAATGTCCAGCAATTTTCCACTTTCTTCTATTTTATAGGTAAGGTCCTCATCCTGTTTACTTGGTTTAAGATTGCCGGAAGGATGATTATGAACTAGCATGATATTACAGGCACTGGCTTTTAATGCGGCTGCAAAAATTAGTTTTGGATCTGCTCCTGTTCTGGTTATTCCACCCGTTGATACTTCATAAATACCCAACACTTTGTTAGCCCTGTTCAGAAGCATCACTTTGAATTGTTCCTGCAATTCAATCTTGTTTTCATCCCAGGTGTTTTTAAAGATAATATAAGCATCTCTTGAATGGCTGACCTT
>NZ_VYQF01000029.1 GCF_008710285.1 Ginsengibacter hankyongi
GCTGTTATCGTAAATTCCTTTTTCAATTTTATGTCTTCGCAGGATGCTCCGATTCTTACTTCAAATTCTCCCGGTTCCACCGTCCAATTCATATTTCTATCTAAAATTTGCAAGTCTTCAGGATGAAGGGTGAAGTGAATGGTTTTGGTTTCACCCGGACTTAAAGAAACCCTTTCAAAACCCCGTAACTGTGAATCATAAACCGTAACACTTGCCACTTGCTGGTGCACGTACAACTGAACAATTTCATCTCCTTTTCTTGTTCCGGTGTTACTAACGTCAACGCTTACCTGTATATCGCCCTGTTGCTTTTGCACATCCGGCGTAACAACCAAATTGTTATAACTGAAAGTAGTGTAACTTAATCCATAGCCAAACGGATACAGTGAATTATTAACGCTTGTGTTGCCATAGCTAAAGTCGCCTCTTCCCTGGTTAGCTTGTGAACCTGGCTTGAAAGGAAAATTGTATTCTATTTGCCCTGTGGTTTTAGGAAAGGTCATGGACAATTTTCCTCCGGGATTGTAATCTCCAAATAAAGTTTCTGCAATTGCTTTACCACCATATTGATTGGGAAACCAGGCTTCCAGAATAGCCGGTATATAACGGTTAGCCCAATTGATGGTTAATGGCTGGCCATTAATCATCACTAAAATTACCGGCTTTCCGGTGGC
>NZ_VYQF01000003.1 GCF_008710285.1 Ginsengibacter hankyongi
AAAAAGTCCGTCTTACAAACTCATTTGAATTATACATTTTACACTTAATTTGTGTAAACCTATTTTAGGACAAGACAATAACAATTCAGGAATGTCCGGATGGACACCGCCCCGGAGCGAGGGAAACTTAGGATAGCAGTACTTTTATAATTTAAACATTCTAAGAAATCCGGGGGTGGTGTACTGTTATAATTTATACTTCTACTGCTGGCTGGGGCCGGGCCGATAATAAAAAATACCCTCATCCCTTTAAAAAATTCCTAAGTGGATGAAAACTCTTTTTCAAATAAACAGTAGTGTGAACGCCGCATTGATTGTGCTGTTCAATTGGATTTGGACCGGGGTTGGCAACCTGGGATGAAACTGTTGAAATATCAATTTCAACTCCCACCACTACATAAGTAACACCTTTAATAATTACTTTCTCAGTTCTTGCAATGGTTTGCGTGGGAACAACGCCAGACAAAACCGACATATCTTTGGTTTCTAAAAGTAAATTTCCAGTACCACTTTCCTGGAATGTATAAATAGTACTATTGTCATTATTATTTTGCATATCTGTAATTTTTTTAATTAAGATTCCGCTTGTCTTATTTCAAACTATTAAGATACGTCTTGAAGCCACGATTGAAAGGAGTATGTTAATAAAGCGCCCGTATTGAACTAAATTGGTTTTCCTTCGCTTAAAGGTACGTTACTTATAGGGCATGGGCTTATCTGTTTTGTTAAGTATTTTATTGAATTCCTTATGGCTGATTTTATAGGTTGAAATAATTGATACCAATCGTTTTAACCATTTTGTTGGCCTGTCGGGTTTTCATAGCGCAGCAAAACGGGGAAGCATGAAATCCCTTATGCACTTCATGTTTAAGCTTTAGGCTGATACATGAAGATAAAAACTTCGAAGAGTGGGCAACACCTGCGCCGACTGGAAGTGATATATAGATAGTTTTGCAAATCAAAAACTACTTTTCAGTTGTTATACCATCAAATTCCTCTTTATTTGCTTTTGCTTCTGCTTCTGTTTTCGTTTGGCGTATTACTCCATCTTTATGGTTAGGTGGTGAATAGATGGTATAAAGCTTTAATGCTTCTGTATCTGATGTATTAATGACATTATGTTTTGCGCCGGCAGGTACAGTAACGGCATCCCCATCTTTAACCTCATATTCATTACTATCAATAATACATTTGCCCTTCCCACTTTCAAAACGAAAAAACTGATCATTTTTTTCATGGGTTTCCATGCCAATTTCTTCGTTAGGCTGAAGGCTCATTAAAACAAGCTGGCTATACTTTGCCGTATATAAAACTTTTCGGAAACTATTGTTTTGCAAAGTCTCTTTTGCGATGTTAGTTGTAAATCCTTTCATGATGTTTATTGTTTATTTATTAATTAATATTCCTGGATTTATGTGTTCCCTTTCATAGTTATACTTTTCGATTTGATAAATATTTTGATCGATTTTCCTTTGAATTGGAAGTACATAGTTAAACAGCTTTATCAAATACTTCTATGACAATAATCATTGAATATGATAATGATGGTCATTTTCATAACCTAATAATTAACATATTTTTAAAGGGCATCTAATTCAAAAACTCCTAAAAAAAATTGTATGAAAAAAAATATTTTATACATCATCCTGGGTGGTATTTTATTGACTATCATCTTAATGCAAGGCTGTATGAAAGAAAAAACGCCTCCCGGCCCGTTTGCCATAAATAACATAGAAACATTAGGTAAAAACATATTCTTTGATAAAATTTCTGTTCCGGACAACATGTCCTGCGCCTCTTGCCACGCTCCGGATTATGGCTTTACGGGATCTGCAGAATCTAACATCTCGGGAATCTATGAAGGAGCTTTTCCGGGACGTTATGGAAACCGTAAGCCTCCAAGTGCTGCCTATGCAGCTTTTAGTCCGATTCTTCACTATGATGGCTTGAGTTTTATAGGCGGTAATTTCTGGGATGGCAGAGCCACAGGTGAGCGTTTGAAAAATCCTGCGGCAGAGCAGGCTTTGGGGCCTTTCCTTAATCCGCTTGAGATGAATAACCCCTCCAAGAAATATGTTTTGAAGCAAATTGCCAAATCAAGCTATGCGAAAATGTGGAAAAGCGTTTGGGGTGAACCCATCAGTTACTCAGAACCAGATATTGAAAAAAATTATGACAGGGTGGGTTTGGCGATAGCAGCTTATGAAGCGTCCAGCCAGGTAAGTCAATTTTCATCAAAGTTCGACTATTATCTTAAAGGCAAAGTGCAACTCAGTAAAGATGAAGAAGCCGGAAGAATTCTATTCAACGGCAACAAGGCTCAATGTTCGTCATGCCATTTGAGTGATGGGAATCAACCTTTATTTACCGATTTCACCTTTGAAAATATCGGTACGCCCAAAAATCCGGATAATCCGTTTTACAAAGAAGATAAGGTTTATCTTCCCGATGGCCAGGCTATTAATCCTGCGGGAAATGCATGGATCGATCCCGGCCTCGGAGGCTTCCTTATAACCCGCCCGGATTGGAGTTATCTGGCTGATGCAAATTTGGGTAAACAAAAAGTCCCCACTTTAAGAAATGTTGATAAGAGAAACGGTCCATATATGCATAATGGCGTTTTTAAATCCTTGAAGGAGGTGGTACATTTTTATAACACAAGGGATATCTCTAAGTTCAACTGGCCGGCACCTGAAGTGCCACAAAATGTGAATGCTGTGGTGGGCAACCTGGGTCTTACAGATAAAGAAGAAAATGAGATAGTAGCATTCTTGAAAACGCTTTCTGATGGGTATTAATCAGATTATCACAACACCCCGGTTCGTGTCTCAGAATAAAGAGGTTCGTGAGGCACGAACCCCGGCGCAGAATTACTTTCTGCCGAACCGTTGCGAAATTTATAATTAAAAGTTTATTGTTGCTACTATCGATTCAGGAATGTCCGGTGGTGGACACCGGCCAGGAAGAGGATTTTTTTTAAATATTCTCAGCACGCATAACCAATTTAATACCTTATTAAAATCAAAAACATGTTTGGAAATTTAAACAACCACGCAATTGAGCATTTATTGAAATACCAACTTTTAGGACACATTGGATGCCATGCTAACGATAAGACATACATTGTTCCAATATGTTATGCTTATGATGGCAACTGCATTTATGGCCGTACTTTCGAAGGCATGAAATTGAGAATAATGCGCGAAAACCCTAAAGTATGTTTTCAGTTAGAGCATTTGGAAAGTATGGGTAAGTGGCAAAGTGTAATATGTTGGGGAGAATTTGAAGAACTAACGGACAAGGATAAACGTGAGAAGGGAATTAAAGTTTTGCAAAATCGTGTAACAGCACCAATGGGCGACAAGAATTTACTGGTATCATATCACTGGCCTTTTTCCTTAAATGATTCGGATTATACGGAAGGGATAATTTTTTGTATTCATATAAGTGAGAAAACCGGGAAGTTTGAAATGATCTGATTTTAGCTGATAATTTCTATGACAAACAAAACTATCTTAAGCTGATTTTTCACATTCGATGCTACCTGCAAAAAAAGATCGAAAAATAATAAAAAGCAGGTAAAATAACCGCAATGCGCAGTTACCAATTCCTCCCATTTTCTTAACTCGGGCATTTTTAAAATTGTATGTGCTTAAAAGTGATCAAATTATTTTTGTGTTGGCGTTCCCACATGGGTTATTAACCTTAACGTTTCAAGACTACTATTTCATTAATAAACATTTTTTATAAGAGCGCTGAGGGGATACTGAGGAAGGAGGATTTTTGGGAACTATATATTAAATATGCAAAAAAATAACTTACCTGGGTGATCTTAATCATATTAACGAATAACAGTCGTCAGTGTGCAATAAAAATATCGGTGCTATTATTGCTTATTGGTTTTTCATAGGATATTGGATTTTTAAAACGGGCATGGATTTCTATCCAAGCCCTTTTTATTTATCTTTCATCTCCCCTCCACAATCCCCACCTCCTTAACTATTTCTTTTTTAAACCCAATTCTAGCCTTTGTTTGAAAAGGCGACTAGTTAAGGGATATTTTACAGGGTTAAATGATCAAATAATCGGTTAATAATAACATCTTTTGGAAGCTGATTATAGCAATCAAAATAATTTTTTACACCACGTACAAATAATGTAGCCGCCTCATCTTCAAAGTCTGCATCTACCCATTCATTTTCGCCACTGTCATTGTGCTTCAATTCGTTTTTAATTTTATTAATTTTCGCAATTAAAAATCTATCCTCAGGAATCTTTCCAGAAAAATATTCATAAACGCTTCTCAAATATGCAATCTCACCTTTTAATTGATTAGACTTTGTTCTTTTTAAAGCTATCCTGCCTAAAATTTCTTCAGCAGCGCCTGACAAAGTGATCGAACAAATATAATCTCCAGAATTATAATGTCGAGCCGCAGCTTTCAACTGTCTTAACGCGATGTCTCTTTTTTCCATAACGCCAACTAATTAATTTTTGTCTCCCTTCCACGATCGCCACTACTTCATCATTCAACCCAAACAATATATTTAAACTTATTTATTTTTATCATCTTCGTGTATCACTTCCCGGTAGGTTTCCCATGCTCCATGCTTGTTATTCATATACCACCCCAGCGCTTCAAAAAAAGGATCAATAAAATCTTTACGGGTTTGTGTTTCGTTGTAGTCGCCTCTCTTGTAATTATTAAATTGATCAGAAAATCTTTCAACGAGTTCAGCAATCTTCGGGTAAGCCTCTTCTTTAGAATACATTAGTAGTTATGATATTTATCAAATATAAATATTATTGGATGATTAAAAACAAACGCGGTGCAGCGAGACTAACGCCTTCAAATTTTCTTTTTTTTAAAAAAAAGGGTGGCGTTCAATTAGAAAATTTCAATTAGAGCTTACAAGATAATATTTTTTTATAAAAATAAATTTGCCTTAGCGGGCAATGTCATTAAGTTAAGCGTTTATGTTCCGGCGGAACATTTCGCAGGTAGAACAAAAGTTCAAATTCGCAAAGCGTTCCGTAGGAGCGCATCGTGCTATAGCGGGAAAACAGCACCCGGCGTTCCGCCGGAACGTTAAGTCTATCATTTACCTGGCCTTCTACCCATCAATTGTTCCCCTGGAACAAAACCGTTTTCCCTCACTTAATTCCATTGCCACCGGCAGGTCGCTTGCTTCCTAACGGTTAGCGCCGGTAGCGAGCGTAAAAAATACGGTAAGGCAATAATCAACCGGGAGGAAGCCCCACCTTTCTGAACGGAAGCCCCACCTTTCTGAACGGAAGCCCCACCTTTCTGAACGGAAGCCTCACCTTTCTGAAAGGAAGCCCCACCTTTCTGAAAGGAAGCCCCACCTTTCTGAAAGGAGGCCCCACCTTTCTGAAAGGAGGCCGCTCTTTTCTGAAAAAAACGGGCGATCAAAGGCCCGCGAGTGCCAATTTTTTAGCCGGCGCTGCAATTTATTATTACATTTTTTAAATATTTTTTTATTGATATGTCCCTTCAGAAAAAACCGATGTTCCTATTTTTCAAAAACTTATAAAGTAAACACATGACCGTTATGGGCGCTTTTGCCCACTTCGTTTATCCGTTTGGCGTCCCCGCCAAAATTCAACCATAGTTGAAAAGGTAGCCAGTAAAAATTCTTTAGCCCTGTTTCATAAAATCTTGCTGATGACCATTTATATTCTTCCGGGGAGGTTGCCAAGGCATCAACCACCGCATGCTTTATTCATAAAGAAATTGGTGAGTTTAAACCTGATCTTTTAATACTGGATATATATTTAGCAGGGCTTGACGGGCGAGAGATATGCAAGAATCTGCGACAGCACCCTGAAACTAATAACTTCCCCATCCTGTTAACTTCTACCGTGCCTGCATTTTGGTTAAGTATAAATCTTACTTAGCCGATAATTATTTAGAAAAACCTTTTGATTTAAGCACATTGCATGAAATGACACAATCATTATTAGAGCGGGTTCCTGTATAAATAAACCTTCAATTTAAGTAACCACCGTAAGATATTAGATGGAATTTATTGAACTCCCCGCACAGAGCCACGCACCAGATCAATCAGTTACGATCTCACTCTGTCCTTTTTCTATGGCCCAACTTTTTTTCGTTTACTTAATTCCACGCACATTTTTTGCGTTACCTATTAAAGGAAAGTGAATTAAATATGAATAAATATTTTCATATGTGAAAATAAAAGCCTAATTTAAAAGTGGTTTTTCATAGGATATTGGATTTAAAACGGCCCTGGATATCTATCCGGGGCCTTTTTGTATCATTATCTTAAAAAGAGTTTTAATAGATGCTATTAACGCAGTTTGGCCGGCATTGCCTAGTTCTCTATTGCGTGCTCCCTGATTTTATTTACCAGCTGGTCAGTATCGAAAGGCTTGGCTAAAAAACCGTCTGCCCCGCTTTCGGAATACGTTTCTATTAAGTTGTGCATAGCCGAAAACAAAATAACCGGAACATGTTTACAGGGGCTTCCGGCAGCTTTTAATTCTTTACATAACTCTCTGCCGTCATAGTTTGCAATATTTACATCGAGCAATATTACATCTGGCATAAAGAATTTTGCCTGCTCCATAAAATCTTTTGCGGTAATTACCGCTTTTACATTAAATCCATGGATTACTAAAACAAGTTCAACAACTTCTAATAACTCAGAATCATCGTCTGCAACCAAAACTTTCACCATAGTGAGAGGTTTAAAAACATCACTTTCGTAATTTATTATCCGGGGCATTAGTGTTTTACTATTTGCGCCATTATAATAATTGACGCACAATAGGAACACCAGCACCAAAAGTTTTGCGTTTAACAGAACTTTTCAAATATATAAATGGTAACGAAAGAGATTACTACACGAAAGCAATTCCTGTGCCGGTATTAATTAAATAATCCCGCTAGTGACGGCGGACCGGTACGGTAAATGCAAATGGGCGAGGCCACCCGGATGAGGTTGCTAAATCTCATTCCATGTAAGTGCAATTTTGCTTCGATTAATGTTGTCGCACGACTGTGGGGTGAAAATTGCCAGCCATGCCGCAATAAGCCCTCGCCTTCAACATTTTCGCCCGAGAAGTGAGAAAGCACAACATACATGAATATTCAGCTACTCATTTAAATTTCTTCAAGGCTCCACCGGACATAATGATTGCAGAACTGTCTGCTATATTAAGTTGTAGAGACTGAATCTGTGCATGGCCAACATCGAGTATAGAATATCCCTGCAGATTTGCGTTAACCGAGTTAATGTACATCGCTTCATCACTCTTTATGTTATCCAAGCCATTGGCAGGAGGAGCTGTGTTATCGCCAAAATGAATTGCTAAGCCTTTGTTTATAACTGAATCCTCTCTTCTTTTTGAATTATAATCAGGCGACATTTCAAATTCAACAGAAGCAGAATCTTTCTGAATTACATTGATTGAGTCCATATCAGGAATCATGCTTTCCACTTCAAATTTAGATTTGCCGGACATATTTACTGATATGCTTTTTTGTTTCAGTTTAAACATTTCAAAGTCAGTATTAAAACCTTCAACCGAAAGAAGTTCCGGTGAAAAGATGCGCACCAACGTGGTCCATTTCATCCAGTCTTTTTCATTTTGATTGCTGCCGCTGTGTACAAACTTTATAAAAAGCGTGTCATTCTTTACAAACGAGTGTATGAGCTCGGGATGGTACCGCTGCCAATCATTTAACACACGCACTGAACAGTTTTTATTTTGTTCAAACGCTATTTTGGTAATGTTGCCTCCTTCTATTTTTAGGTATTTAAAAGGCTGCGTGAGAACGCTTGTATAGTTCCAGTGCAGATCGCTTTTATCAATTTTATTGTATTCTTTTTTCAATACCATATTTGATAATAGTAAGCCCGCTATGAGTATAATCAGCATGCTTAGTAATATCCGGGAACTCAATTTCATATTATTTGGTTTTAAAATTGTCTTTTACAAATTGGTCAAACGAAGATTTTATTTCTTTAAAATCTATTTTTAAGAGATAGATGTTTCGCATAAAAACAGGTAATTCATTTTCTATAAACTGTTCTCTTCTGAAACTGAGAATTCTTTCCATTGCATCCTCTTCAATAAAATATCCAATACCTCTCTTATTAGTAATAATATTCCTTTGCTGCAGAAAATCATAAGCTCGTTGCACCGTGTTGGGATTAACTTCCATAGTTATGGCAAGGTCTCTTATACTGATAATCTTGTCGCCCAGCTTCCATTTTTTTAATAAAATCTGTTCGCAAACATATTCTGCTATCTGTATGTAAATCGCCGGTGTTTCTTTAAACTCCATTTATTTATTTTAAAATTCTTTTTCCCGCAACCGTATGAACGAAACTCCCCACAATATTACCGGAAGGCCATAATTTATAAAATACCAAACGGGATCATGCACATTTTTAGGAAGTTCCACAGAACCTACTTCTTTCCCAACAAGGATAGCAACGTGCTGAAAGGGAAATGCATCGTCAATATTGCTAAACATAAACTCCGCAAATAGATAATTCAGTCCGTAAAGGCCGAAAAAAAGTATGCATACAGCCAGGGCTGTTTTTACCAACGCAACCTTATTAAAATAAAGTGATCCTATTAGCATCAATCCTGAAAAAATGAGGAACATCGGGTAAACTATTCGCGGCAGGCGGCCGGTAAACGAGAATAGATAAACTGAATCATATCTTATCTTATAAAAGGGACCGTTAGGATCAAGACTATTATGATAAGCAGCTACAAAACCTGCGTCCATTACCCGGTAAAATATCATAAAAATTAACGGGTATAAAATCGCGGCTATTAAAACGGCACAAAGCCATTTTTCCAAATTTGAAACAGGTAGCGTTAGATAAGATGAACCGCCTGCAGTGGAGCTAAAATAGTTAAACACAAACGAGGCCAATATAAAATCTCCTCCTACCAACCCCCAAAGAAACGAAACATTCTGTGCAACCTGGAAATTCACAAAAGTTTTTATAATGTAGTACACTATCAATATAAAAAGAAAAATAAGACCGGTGAAACCGAACATTTGCATTGGTTTTTCCAGCAGCGTTTTTTTAAACAGAAGTCCAAACCGTTTTAAGTTGAATGTGTTGCTCATCAGGTCTTTTTTAATTTTTAAAAATTGCTTTTGCAATTACGGGTTTCTCCGTAATCGCGTTGAAGAGATGCTCCAGGTTTACCTTGCTGTCTTCAGCATTAATGTTTTTTGTAACGACAGAAAAACCTTTTAAAGACTCTTCACTATAGAGAATTTCATCCGGCCTTTCTAATTCGCTCACCGTCTTAAAACAAAGCCTTTCAGCTATATCACCAACTGAGGCATTTAGTAGCAACTCACCATTGTCAACTATAATTACCCGGTCAATTAAATTATCAAGATCGCGGATCTGGTGGGTAGAAATAAAAATTAGCTTGTCATCAGTAAATACAGACGCAATTAATTTTCGAAATTTTATTTTAGAAGGAATATCCAGGCCGTTAGTAGGTTCATCCAGCAACAACACCCTCGTATTACAGGCAAGCGCAAACGCAATTATAAATTTCTTTTGCTGCCCGAAGGATAGGGAATTGAGCTTGCCTTTATCTTTTACATCCAGCTGATCAAGATAGCTATAAAATTGCTCGTCATTAAATTTAGGATAGAAGGGTGCGAATAAATTTTTATAACCGTCAATAGTCAAAGCAGGCACATATACCTCTTCCGGAATAAAGTAAATAGTTTCTAAAAAAGCAGGCCATCTTTTCTTTGGAATAAATCCGTTTACTGCGATATTGCCACTTGTGGGAAACAATAAGCCAATGAAATTTTTAAGCAGCGTCGATTTGCCGGCTCCATTTTTACCGAGCAGTCCATAGATGCTTCCTACTTCAAGTTTCAGGTTTAGATTTTTATAAAGCAGGTTTCTTTTTTTATAACCAAAAGACAGGTTTTGAATCTCTATCATTAGTGTATTAGTTAAGTAGTACACCGTAAAAATATAGCTTTTAATTAAAGGGACAAATATTTTTTAAAGAAAATAGATAGATTGAATATCCTATGGTGTTTATAAAAGCAGTCATTTAAAGCGCTGCCATCGCTCTCACCCTTTTCATGTTTTTTTCAATGGTGGTCTTATCAGCATGGGAACTTGTAAGGGTTGATGCTTTTTGATAATGCTGCAGCGCTTTTTCATTATCAACATCAGTGTAGAGATTTCCCAGTAAAGTATAATACAAATGATTGCCGGTAAGATTTAATTTTTCAGCTTCTGCTATTGCCTCCATTTTGCCGTTAGCTTTTGCAAGGGCAAATGTGCGGTTTAAGGCAGCGATGGGAGAATATTCTATTAGGAGTAATTGATTATAGAGTTGCAAAATGTTTTCCCACTTTTGCCCGGTATCTTCTTTGTGCGTATGCCAATAAGCAATGGCCGCTTCCAGGTGATACTTTGATAATTCATCACCTTTTGATGAGAGGTTTAAATAATATTCGCCTCTTTCAACCAGTTCTTTATTCCACAGGTTGGTGTCCTGGTCTTCATATAAAATATTGTCGCCATCTTCGTTTATCCTTGCCTCAAAGCGGGATGAATGAAAACACATTAATGAGAAGAGCGCATTTACAGCAGGCTTGTTGGTATGGTCATTTTCAATAAGTAAATAAGTTAGTCTCATCGCCTCAAGGCACAGGTCTTTTCGCAGACTCACATCCTGGTTTGAGGAGTAATACCCTTCATTAAAAAGCAGGTACAACGTTAGTAACACGGCCGGCAGCCGTTCGTCTATTTCATGTAAACCCGGTTGTTCTATTTTAATTTTTGCACTTCTTAGTTTTTCTTTGCCGCGTTGCAGCCTTTTATAAATTACCTCTTTGTTGGTTAAAAAAGCGTTGGCAATTTCCACTGCACCAAAGCCACAAAGTAGGTTTAAGGCCAATCCAATCTGCACTTCTGCGGGATTACAAGGATTACAAACTGCAAATATCATTGCCAGCTGGCTGTCGTTAATATTTTTAGTTGATAGATCAATTTCTATTTCATGAAATGTTGGTGCAGCATATTTTATTTCTTTGGAAATCTTTTGAGTAAAAATTGAATGATGTTTCAAATAATCTTTCGTCTTATTTTTTGCAACGGTATAAAGCCATGCTGTTGGGTTTTCAGGCAACCCTTTCAGTCCCCACAATTCAGAAGCTGAAAGAAAAGTATCGCTTACAATATCTTCTGCAATTTCAATGTGCTCAATGCCAAATAATTTATAAAGCACAGAAACGATTTTCCTGTACTCTGTTCTGAATAAATGAGGTATCAGTTCTGTTTGTTTCATAAAAATAAATGCCCTTGCAAAAGTACAAAGGCATTTAGCTTTTCAGGGTACATAATTACATTGCGAGAATCTCTCTCACTTCTACACTTCCACCGGTTGTAAGCCCGGGACATCCTTTTGCCAACTCTGCGGCTTCTTCAAGAGAATTTGCTTTTACGATGCTGTAGCCTCCAATGGATTCTTTAATGTCTGAATATGGGCCGTCGGTAATAATGTTGCCGGGCTTTACAACTTTACCTGAAGGAAAAAGGCGGTTTCCACGGTCTCCTAATTTGTTTTGAGCTGCAATGCCGCCTATCCAGTCCATCCAGCGTTTGGTCATCGCCTGCATTTCATCGGGTGAAGCATCTGGTATGCCGTTGGCCCTGAATACGAATAAGAAATCTTTCATTTTGTTTATGTTTTAATGGTTAAAAATAATAACGATTTTGTTTTGTGAATTGGACAATTGTTTCTAGATAACCAAAACAATTAATTAAATTGACCAACCACGTACGTTCCCACCGGCGGCCGAAAAGCAATATTGATGCGGTTGTAAGTATTGATGGTCGTAACCGCAAGCGTAAGATCAATTAATTCCTGTTCAGAAAATTGTTTTCTTGCTGTTGCAAACACTTCATCGGGAATATTGCCATTGGTAATTTTTGTTACAGCCTCTGCCCAGTCAAGCGCCGCAAGTTCATGATCGCTATAAAAAGGCGCTTCGCGCCAGGCATTCAAAGTATGAAGGCGCTGTTCGGTTTCGCCCGCGGCCCGCAAATCTTTTGAGTGCATATCTAAGCAAAAAGCACAACCATTTATTTGAGACACTCTGAAATAAACCAGATCTAAAAGCGATTTGCCGAGTTGCGATTTCGCTAAGTAACCTCCGACAGGATACAATGTTTTCAAGGCATCTTTTCCATTTTCTAAAAAATTAATTCTTGTTTCCATTCTAATTGTTTTTGTGATTAAAAACTAATAACGACTGAGTTTTTAGAATTGGACAAGAGTCGTGAATGGTGAGGCGTCAATGGTGAATGGTGAAGCGTCAATGGGGAATGGGGAATGCAAAGATGCATCCGTACTCGTGAATTTTTGTTTGCAGGGTAAGACTTATGAAAGGAAGGAAGACGAATGGTTGCGCATGCTCACAGCTGCAAGTTGTCGTTTGCAATTGTAATCATCATCCCGCTTTAATCGATTATCTTTATTAGCAATGTTTACTCATTTTACCAAAGAAGAAAGAGCGGTACATTACCCACCTGACCGTCGTGCTTTCATGGCTTTAAAACCTTACATGTTATTGTTTTTCGGAGTCATTATTTTTGGAGCCATTGCTGCAGCGTGGCTTCAATATTTGTTGATGGGTTTACCGGAAGATCCTTCTTTATCTTTTCCGGCGGCTACAGCTACAGACGCAAAAGACTTTCCCATGTGGCTTAACCTGAGCCACTGGGTTAATTTCTTTTTTCTTGTACTGATAATAAGAAGCGGACTTTCTATTCTTGCAGATCATCCCCGGCTTTATTGGAATAATGGCTGTGCGCCCGAAACAGAATGGATACGCTTTACGCCCATAAAAGTGCCAAAAGATAAAACCTGGACTGCTAAAGAAGATGCCCGCTACATCAGTCCCATTGCAGGGTTGCCAGGTTACAAACATACCATTGGCATAGCAAGAACATGGCACTTTCTTACGGTTCCCTTTTTTGTTTTAAATGGCGTTGTTTTCATTTTTCTTTTATTTTATACCCATCAGTGGCAGCGCCTCGTTCCTGTATCCTGGAAAATTATTCCTGATTCATGGAATGTTTTTGTGCATTACGCAACGTTCCATTTTCCTGTAGAACCCAATGGATTTTATCATTTTAATGCACTGCAGCAACTCTCCTATTTTGCCGTCGTATTTATATTGGCACCGCTCGCCATGCTTACCGGCCTGGCTATGTCTCCTGCCATTGAAAACCGTTTTCACTGGTATCCAACCTTATTTGGTAATCGCCAGAGCGCCCGTTCTATCCATTTTATGGTTATGTTTTCTTATGTCATTTTCATCATTATACATGTTGCATTGGTAGCGGCTACAGGGCTTACAAGAAATATGAACCACATTGTACTGGGGACCGATAACACAACCAGCGTTGCAGGTATATATATTGGCGCAGGTATTATTGCATTCACTATATTGTTTTGCCTACTGGCGCACTGGCTTTCGTGGAATAAACAACGTGCTTTACAACATGCTGATGCTGCCATTAATGGAAATTTATGGCGTATTACATTGAACCGTTTTAAGCCCAAGCCTTATTATAAAAGAGCAGATATATCGCCCTACTTCTGGCCTAACGGAAAAGCGCCTTCTTCAGAAGAATGGCAAAAGCTGGCAATAAATAATTTTAAAGATTACAAACTTAGAATTGGCGGATTGGTTGAAAACCCGATGGAATTATCATTAACAGAACTTAAGAATTTAGGAAAAGAACAAAACATTACTATGCATCATTGTATCCAGGGATGGTCGGGCATAGCAGAATGGGGCGGCATACCTATCAGCAAGATTGTGGAACTGGTCAAGCCATATCCCTCTGTAACGACGGTCGCTTTTTATTCCTTTGGTGAAGGGCTTTACGGAGGATTGTATTACGATACCAATACACTTGATAATTGCCTGAAGCCACAATCTATACTTGCATGGGAGATGAATTACGATCCGCTTTCGCTGGTACACGGCGCCCCATTAAGGCTTCGGGTAGAAAACCAGTTGGGATATAAAATGGTTAAGTGGATCAGCTCAATTGAATTTGTAGAAACTTATAAAACGTTGGGTAAAGGGCAGGGTGGTAAAAATGAAGATGATGAATATTTTAATTTACTGGCGGATACTTAATGTCGGCATCAAAAGAACTTTAGCGAAGACACAACCTGGTAGCTAAAAGATAAAAGTAATATGGATAAAACTCCCTTCTCAGCAACCTCTCCCTTTAGGCGACATTGCATACATAACGGTTTGTTTTATTTTTGAAAATGGCGATTCAGCAAACTATTCTACACAATAGTGGTCTTTGCTTTATAACATCCTTCGTACGAGAAAAAATTATAAATTTAGTTTGATACAATCATAGAAATAGGAAGCTTGCGTAAGATGCAAATACAATTTCGTCATATTGAACCTCATTTTTTGTTGAAAAATTACATTGAAAAAATGTGGTTTTTTGAAAGCAGCGGGAAAATGCCTGTTGATGATATGAAACTGGTGGTGCCGAACGGAAATATTAAACTAACGGTTTCTTATCAAAATGGAATTGTTGCGGCAGTGAATGGAAAAACATTTGCTTCAAAAGAACATGATATTACTTTAACGGGTTTGGTTGATGTGCCTGTTATTTTAGACGTTGATGAAGACGTTGCCACGGGAACCATCGGCATTGAATTTAATCCCCAGGGAGCCTATCGCTTTTTCCATTTCACACTGAATGATATTCAAAATCAGATTTATCCTTTGAGTGACGTGTTGGGAAACCTGGGAAAACAATTAACAGAACAAATTAATAACACAACATCTACGCAAGAAAAAATAGTGGCATTGCAACAATTCTTACTCAAACAACTTTCGTTGCACAATGAAGATTTGATTTTTGAGTTTTGCATAGAAAAAATAATCGCTTCAAAAGGAAGAATAACCGTTAAAGAATTAGAAAAGAAAACAGGTTATAGCAGCCGCTGGCTTAATATGAAGTTCAATGATAAATTAGGTGTAAGTCCCAAAAATTTATCTTCAATTATTCGTTTCAAACAATATTATCAGGCATTTATTAAGGGCAATGAAAGATCATTTTTCAGGAATGATTTTTACGAGTTGTATTACGACCAATCTCATTTTATAAAAGACTTCAAACGCTTTACCGGGTTACCGCCTACAAAGTATGAAAAGCAACTAAACAACTTCGGTAAAAGTTATTACAAAGAGTAACACTTCCGATTTTTACAATATCACGTTGATTGTTTTATCTTTTTTTGTTTTAAAATTAAAAATAAAGCAAGATGAAAAATAAAGATTATAAAAAAGCAAATTATTCAGTAGCAATTGAATTTGCAGAATCTCCGAATGATGTTTTTAATCATGTCATTAATCTTTCAAAATGGTGGCCTGAAGAATTTGAAGGAGAAAGCATCAAACTTAATACTGAGTTTATATTTAAAACAGGAGATGGGCATTATTCAAAAAATAAAGTGGTTGAATTTGTGCCAAATAAAAAAATTGTATGGCTTACAATTGAAAGCATACGTAAAACAGACAATTTTGATCGGACAGGAACAAAAATGATTTTTGAACTAACTCCTAATGGCAGTAACACTTTGCTCAAATTTACTTATGACGGTGTTGTTCTTGAAGATGAATCTGACAGATTAGTGGAGATATGCGATTTTGTGATTAAGGAGAAGCTATACAACTTGATAGAAAGTTTCACCGCAACTATAGAAGTAGCAAAAACACCGCAAGATGTTTTTAATTGTATCAATGATGTTACAAAATGGTGGAGCAAAGATTTTGAAGGCAATAGTACAAAACTGAATGATGAATTTATCATTAACCATCCTAAGCAGCATTATTCAAAACAAAAACTGGTTGAAGTTATTCCTGGTAAAAAAGTCGTTTGGCTTGTTACAGAAAGCAAACTGGATTGGCTTAAAAACAATACGGAAGAATGGACAAACACAAAGATGATTTTTGAGATAAGCGCGAGTGGCGATAAAACTGTTCTTGATTTTACACACGAAGGACTTACTCCTGAAAAAGAATGTTATGCGATGTGTGAGAAAGGCTGGAGCATTATTATTAAAGATTGGTTATTTCACTTTATAACAGTGGGTACACCTTCAAAAGAAATGGCTAAAGCAGCAGAGGTAAGAAACCAGCTTCTTGAAAATAAAACTAAAATGGAAAAGAAAGATTTTCATAGAGCAATTACGGTAAATGCTTCAACTGAAGAAGCAATGAAAAAAATCAGCCAAATAAATCTTTGGTGGAGAAAAGACTTTTTAGGCAATGCTGAGAAATTGAATGATAAATTTACCGTTCCGTTTGGAGAACCTTCTTTTGTCGATTTTATCATAAGCGAATTTGTGCCCGGTAAAAAAGTGGTTTGGAAAGTTACCGATTGTTATTTGCCCTGGTTCCAGGATAAAAAAGAATGGAATAATACTGAAGTTGTTTTCCAGCTTTCAGAAGAGAATGATACAACTAAAATTGATTTTACCCATATTGGCCTTGTGCCTGAAGTGGAATGTTACGAGGTTTGTGAGAAAGGATGGAATGGTCATATCGACACGTTAGTGAAATTCATCAATGAGTGAAAAGGACTAGCCGGATAAGGGCGGTTGATAGCGAGGTCGGATAATTATTTAATCGGGCATTGAAGAACAGGCACCGTGTACTGCTGCACAGAGGCCAGTTTAGAGAGAACGCCGGGAAAAAACAAAGGCTTCAATCATACCCCTGCTTTAATAATTTTGTTCGCCTCCTTACTTATAGCAGTGTTACGAAGTACGACTTTTTCACCAGGTACATCTATGCTTAACTCCATCCAGCCATTGTAACAGTTACCATTTTCAACCACCTGGTAAGGGAGGTATTTGTGAACTGCATTTTTCCAATGTCCTTCTAACAAGGTGCCGCCGTAAAACATGCTTCAAAAACTTCCGAGAAGTGAAACAGTATATATCAGTTTACGATGTGAAAGACGAAGAAGTTGCTGGAATCACGAAGTGCCGGTATTTATATTCGTGTGTGGTTCGCTGTTAGTTAACTTCTGCCGTTTTCCGGGTTATGATTTTTCGGGCTTTTTCTTTTACGCGAGGGAGTAGATACTTCTTATTTGCAATATAAAGCTGGCGGCATGAACTTCCCACGCCGGGCACATTTCACAACTTAATAAAAACGATTCTGTCGAACGTTTGTGCTTAGACGTTAGTTCTTAAATTTTTTAGTTTATGTTTGGAATTCCCGTCGCGGCTACATAAGCTTTCAGTAATCGAATATATATTTCGGTAAGGACATAATAGTCTTGTACATTTTGGTAAATTACCCGTAGTATTTTAAATTTACTTTAGTCCTTAATTTTACCACAGGAAGCCATGGTCAATTTTATAGAAAGAGTATTAACGCATCCCGAATATTCCCGCCAGTTCAACTGCGGCGATAGCCTTATTACGGTTTTCAATTGCCCGCTTGAGGCACGCCTGATGAAGAATCGTTTTACGGATTTATGGAGCCAGAATAATTATGTTTTTTATGTAATTGACGGCAGAAAAGTGTGGCATACCGCAAATGGCTCATACGATTTGCAAAAAGGAAGTTGTGTTTTTATACAAAAAGGTGCAAGCATTATTGAACAATTCTTTGATATTGGTTTTTGCCTGATACTTTTTTTTATACCCGACGGTTTTATTTGCGAAACTTTAAAATCTAAAACAATACCTGCCAGTAAGGGCGTCAGAAAATATGATCCTGTTATAATGCTCAACAGCAGCGAAACATTAGCTGCTTTTTTTGTTTCGATGTCTTCTTATTTTGCCAATACCAAAGAACCTGATCCGCTTTTGCTGGAATTAAAATTCAGAGAGTTGATTTTAACTCTTGCGGATAACCCGCTTAATGCAGAATTACTTTCGTATTTCTGTTCCTTAATGAACGAACCGCAGTCACTGTGCATGCAGCGGGTTATGAATGATAATTATTGTTTCAACCTTACGCTGGAACAGTATGCCGTACTTTGCAATCGCAGCCTGTCTGCCTTTAAAAGAGATTTCAAAAAACTCTATCATACTACACCCGGCAAGTGGCTGCACGAAAAGAGACTGAATCATGCCATGCACCTTTTAACCAATTTAAATAAGACAGTGAGTGAAGCCGCATTTGCCAGTGGCTTTGAAAACCCATCTCATTTCAGCCGTGCATTTAAAGCCCGGTTTGGTAAACATCCGACAGCAATAAAGAAATTGCCTGCAGCCTGAACTTTTAAGAATGATATCTGGACTTTACAGTAATGCCTTACCGTGAGGGGGTAATTAGTTTTACACGGTAATTAATATCATCTTAAAAAATAAGTATTATGAAAAAATTAATCGTCTTTCTTTATGGCATTATCGCTTATGTCGTTTTCCTTGTAGCCTTTCTTTATGCAATAGGATTTGTTGGAAACTTTATTGTACCGAAAACAATTGATTCCGGCGTTGGTATAAGTGTTACGCAAGCCCTTTTATTCGATTCTCTTTTATTAGGCCTGTTTGCAATACAGCATAGTGTAATGGCCAGGCCTGCATTTAAAAAATGGTGGACAAATATTATTCCATCGGCGATCGAGCGCAGCACTTATGTTCTTTTGTCAAGCCTTATCCTGGTGTTGTTGTATTGGCAATGGCAACCAATAACGTCGGTAGTTTGGAAGACTGAAAACAAAACGGCTGTTACAATTTTAAACGCCGTTTATTTTTTCGGATGGCTAATTGTATTTCTTTCTACTTTTATGATTAATCACTTTGAATTGTTTGGGTTGAAGCAAATTTTTGAAAATTTGTTAAGCAGGCAAAAGCAGGTTCAACACCCGGTTTTGAAAATGATCTTTTTCTATCAGATAGTAAGGCACCCTATTATGCTGGGTTTTATCATTGCATTCTGGGCAACTCCGGTTATGACCATGGGGCATCTAATATTTGCGATAACCACAACCCTGTATATTCTTATTGCTATAAAATTTTTAGAAGAAAAAGACCTGCGTAAAATTCATGGACAAGAATATGAAGAATATCAGAAAAAGGTACCCATGATTGTACCATTCACCGGAAAAGGAACCCGGTAGCCATTGTGTTGAAAAACTATAACCAACAAATCGACTTCAACAAAAACAAAACCCTTGTAATGACAAACAATCGCAACTCCCCCATTGAAATCAGTAAAGCTGAATTTAAAAAAGTTGGCTATCAATTAATCGATACCATTTCTGATTTCATGAACACTATTGATGAAAGACCTGTTACTACGGGAGAAACTCCGGCACAAATACAAAATGTATTGGGAAACTCTTCATTGCCCGAAGATGGTGTACCTGTTTCAGCATTGGTTTCTAAAACGGCTGATCTGTTACTTAACCATTCATTGCTTAACGGGCATCCAAAATTTTTTGGTTACATCACTTCGTCGCCTACACCCATTGGTGCGTTGGCAGATTTGTTAGCAGCCGCTGTAAACCCCAATGTGGGTGCAAACATTTTAAGCCCTATAGCAACAGAAATTGAAAAGCAGACAATAAAATGGCTCGCAGAATTTATTGGTATTGCTCCTTCCTGCGGTGGAATATTGGTCAGCGGCGGCAACATGGCAAACTTTACCGCTTTCTTAGCTGCAAGAACTGCCAAAGCTCCGAAGAGTATAAAGGAAACCGGGTTAATGAACATGCATGATGAAATGATTTTGTATTGTTCGAAAGCAACGCACACATGGGTTGAAAAAGCTGCAGTTCTATTCGGGCATGGTACAAAAGCTATCAGGTGGATACCGGCAGATGCAGACAACAAAATGAAAACGGAAATTCTCTCACAAACAATTAAGGATGATTTAAATAAGGGTAAAAAACCTTTCCTGGTAATTGCCAACGCAGGAGATGTTAGCACCGGTGCAGTTGATAATCTTTCCGAAATAGCAGCTATTTGCAAAGCGCACGATTTATGGTTTCATGTTGATGGCGCTTATGGAATTCCTGCCGCAGTAATTCCACGATACAAAAACATGTTCAAGGGAATTGAAGAAGCGGATTCCATTGCACTAGATCCACACAAATGGTTGTATGCGCCGCTCGAAGCTGGCTGCACTCTGGTAAAAAATCCACAGCACCTCGTTGACACCTATAGTGCTCATCCTGTTTATTACAACTTCGATAACAGCGAAGACGAACCATCTCTTAATTTTTATGAATATGGCCTGCAGAATTCAAGAGGATTCAGGGCATTAAAAGTTTGGATGGCTTTACAACAGGCAGGAAAGAATGGTTACATAGAAATGATAAACAAAAATATTGAACTATCACAGCTACTGTTTGAAGAGGCAAAAAAGCATCCCGAGATTGAAGCAATATCAAATAACTTAAGCATTACCACATTCCGCTACGTTCCTGCAGATTATTTGCAAGACGAAAAAATAAATGAAACTTATTTGAACGGCTTAAATGAAAAATTACTGAATGAATTACAACGCGGAGGGGAATTATTTCTATCAAACGCAGTGGTAGCAGATAAATATTGTTTAAGAGCCTGTATTGTAAATTTCAGAACTTCAGCAAAAGATATCGTGGAAATTATTGAAATAATAGCCCGGGAAGGGAAACAGCTTCATCAAAAATTTAGTAGCAAAGCGGGTTAATAACGGCGTGCATAAGAGTATGGAATAAAGGAACAGGCAATAAGCTTTCATTGTTATATTTGGTAATATTTATTTAAGTAATTCTTTTTTACTTAATAATTAAAGACCGTCACTTGTTAAAAGTTTATTTGTGCGTTTTAGCTTCTCCGTTAGTTACTCCATATTTTAAAAAGTATATGTTATAATCCACCATACCTGCACAACTATTACTTATGAACTTTTGCATTTTTGTTTGCATTTTACTGCTGAAACAAAATGCTAATTTTGCGATGATCAAACATGCGTGAACGTTAGTGATAAATGTTTGACAAGAAGATAATATGGAAGAACCCAATATAATATCAGAACCCGATAACACTGCAGTAAGGACAGCCTTATGGAGAGCTTTGCACGTTCAAATAGATGCAAAACCTTATATACTTGAAGACGAAATCGGGTTGAAATTGATAGCACCACCTGCCAGCTGGCAGGAGCGGCCCGATATGAAATATACAAGACGGCTCAGGGCTGCTATTGTAGCCCGTGCACGTTTTATTGAAGATTTAATTATTGAACAAAGCAAAAAGGGAATTAGTCAGTATGTTATTCTGGGTGCAGGGCTCGACACCTTTGCCCTGCGAAGGCCGGCGGCGGCGGCTAACCTACAGGTATACGAAGTGGACCAGCCGGGTACATTGGAGTGGAAGCAACAACGGTTGGCGGAGCTGGGGTTTCCTGTTCCCCGCACGTTGCACTTTGTTCCTGCTAATTTTGAAACTTCTTCCTGGAGCGCAGAGTTAATAAAAGCCGGATTTGACAAGAGCAAGCCTGCAGTTGTTGCATGCACCGGTGTTACTTTATACCTTACAAAAGAAGCGATAAGGGCCACCCTCACTCAAATTGCCACCCTTGCACCGGGCTCGAAGCTTGCGATGACATTTTACCTGCCTATGGAGCTCCTGGATGATGAAGACAAACCGATGCAGGAAATTGGCGAGAAGAGTGCCCGGGAAGCAGGAACACCGTTTGTAAGTTTTTTTGCACCAAATGAAATATTGGCTTTAGCTCAGGAAACAGGTCTTAAAGAGGCCAGGACCGTTTCAACAAAAGAAATAGAACAGCTTTATTTTACTGGCAGAACGGATAATCTTTTACCTGCAAGCGGCGAAGTATTTTTATTAGCAACAACATAAACTGCCGGCCGCTGTGAATCACTCACGAACCTCATCCATTTTATTTCGTGTGTCCTTATGCGTTATCTTAAAGTAATTGCGCTATCAATTGTAAGCTTCTAACTATTCATTCCAATCCGGAGAATGGCAGAGATCGATATCCTTTTCTATTTGCAGTGTGCGGCCTGCAGCTACGTTTAATGATATTACTTCTTCATTTTGCTGCTTTCACCGGCGTTCATTTTACCTTGCATGCTCATCATTTCTTTTGCCACCTCGGCATCGTCAGTAAATCCCCAATGCTCAGCCATTTTATTATCTTTCAGCTTTATAACATCTACACCTTTTTGATCTATTGCTTCGCCGGCCTTACCCATAGCAGAATCAGCGAGGGTGCCTGTAACATGCACGAGGCTAAAAATATAATCGCCATTGGCTGCGCTGCTAATTACATCAAGCTTGAAATCCTTTATGTGATTATGAAGATCCGCCAGCATGTGTAATACACTGTCCTTGCCCTTAACATCGGTCCCATGCGGGCCGTCATGGTCCAGAACGTCTGTTGCAAACAGTGAATCCACAGAAGCCATGTTGCCGGTTTCGATAGCTTTGTATACTTTAAGATTGTTTTCGATGTTTTTCTCGTTTTGGGAATTGTCGTTTCCTGTAGCTGTTGTTGAATTGTCTTTACAGGCAACCAGGAAAAACAGAATAGCTAACGAACTGAAATAAATCTTTTTCATTTGATGATAATTTAAAAAGTTAAGATTTGTTGTAAACTGTAGCTAAGTGGAAAGCAGTATAATTTTCAAGGGAAGGAACAGATATTAAAACTAAAACTTTTATACAAAAAAGAAATGCATTTTAAAAAACGGATAATAAAATAACACTTGGGCTATTTAGGTTATAAAGAAATCACAAAGGAAGGTTACATCTTTAAATTTTTGAGTGGCGGCCCCACCCGCTTAATTCCATGGTCGCCCCAAAATTTATCTTTTTCTTCTTCGGACATGCTCTTTGTTACCCCCTCACTGATTTTCTTAAAGAAGTCTTCCATTTTACCGGCGGGCTGAAAGAACATCAGCAATTTCCCTTCTCCTTCTCCGACCTTTGCAAAAGCATGCGCTATTTTTCTAGGCCCGAAAACGCTGTCACCCGCCTTAGCCCGGTAAGTGGTCTCTCCTACCTTAATCAGGAATTCTCCCTGGAGAACATACCACCATTCATCCTGATCAAAATGAAAGTGCAGGCCCGGACCGCCTTCTTTTAACCGGCTCGATTCAAAAACGAATATATCACCGTCCGTGTCTTCTGTAGCTACTTTTGTATAAAAGGTATCGCCTTCAAAAAGCGAAATGCTTTTATCAAACCTGTCTTTACCGGCATCTACTTTAAAGCCTTTGCCTACCCTCTTAATGTCTTTTTTGGCAAATGAGGAAAAAGGAGAAGATACAACAGAGCCTGCGGCAAGAAACAACTTAAAAAATGAACTGCGCTTCATAACTATTTATTTAAATGTTACAAGGCACGGAAGATTACAAAGGGAACGGGAATTAAGAAAGATGCTATGCTATTTCAAATTTAAAAATAATTTTTTAATATACTAACGGTGTACAGCAGGATGATAAGTTCGGTAAAAGTGAATAGAGAACGGGTAGCACGCTACCTTGTGATGTTGGAATTGTATACTAACCTATTTATGCAGGGCTCTCATTATCGTTGATGAAAATATAAGTTATGAAGTTCGATTTTTAAAGATGTAGAAATTATTTTATGCGTTTGCGCTTCTCCGTTAGTTATTACCAGTTTCAGTGCTGATGCTGCGAAAAATCTTTCGGCTAATCTGCTCCGTTTCACTGCACTTCAATCGGTGCCGTCCACCTAAACGAACCCCATTCCATCACGAGCATTCCATGCCGCGGGTCGGTACCGGAAACGATTGAAATGGTAAACTTCTCCACCGGCGTGGCGGCAGATTGCGTTGTAAACCTTGCTACGCCCAGGTTGCGTGAGGCATTGTATTCAGTGCCCCATTGCCCAGTTTGCTTGTTCACCACAAGGTCTACCCCACCCGTATGTGGGATGGTCCATAGCGTGTATGCTCCAGTAGGTACCAGCATGCCAGCAAGCTTTATCGGTGCCGAAGTTGTAAATTGTGTGGCAGCATTGGCCCCCGTCCGCCACACACGGTCATAAGGTATTACATCACCCAACAGCGTGCGTCCACGCAGCAGCGGCCTGCCATAGTCGACAGTAAACATCGCATTGCCAATTTGTGCCCGCACGGTATCCCGCACGCTTAACTGTTTTACACCGCCGGCTTTCTGCTCTTCTGTCTCAAACCGGGCAGCAAAACTTTTTACATCAGGCGGCGTGGCGAGGCGCCTCACTTCAACTTTATAGGTTGTCCGCGCCCCGGAATAGCTAAGCATGTGTTGGCTGGAGTCCATTATCGCTTCTCCGGTTCCAGACAGCCAGTCATGGGTTATATCCATCTTGCCACCACCCTCCAATGTAACACTTGCATTGCCCAGTGGGAACTTGTCAAACTCGCGATCAATATAAAACTGTCGCATCTCCACGGCGGCACCGGGCCCGGGCGTTGACGTCTCTGCTTTCTTCATTGCAGCAGCAAAGTAAAGCTCATAAAGGCTATACATTTGTGGCACGTGGGACACCACTATAGCCCCACCGGTTGCAAATACACGATTAACGGTACCCGTACCATCTGTTTTGGAAAGGTGCACTTCATTATTGTCAACATCGGCTGTCACTTTGCGTTCCCGCTCATTTGCCGGTTCGCTGGGCGTATGAATGTCCATCACCAGATGCCGGATACTGCCGTCAGGGTTAAGCTTAATAACGGTGTGCCGTACCCGCACACGCGGAAACCGGTCAACCTCATCACTGGTTACCGTGTTGCCCTTCCGGGCCACACTCTCTACGGAAATAGTATCACGGCCAAGCTGCGTAATGAAGCCATAGTGTTCAGCCGGTGGTGCCTGGCTACAGGAACCCAGGAAAATGCACACACTAAGAAAAAAGCACATCACAGGAGATATGACGGGATAGAAATTACTTGAATGAATATCTTGATTATTCATGGAATAAATATTTATAAAGAGAAAGCACAGCGTACAGGTAAATCTATAAAATTAATGGGCAGATCTTTTGCCGTCTATAAAATATTGCCCTTATATTTTGGCCATTGGTTTAACACCTGCCTAAGCTTGAACTTTGATTAACAGTTTACTGATTCCTCTTATAAGTCTCACCCAAACTTCTCTCACCTATGACGCGAGTATGAGGCTTAGCCCTTGCTGGCTTGCTTGTGCCATCACTACTCGCAATAACTTAATGAAACCAATTTTTTCATCACGCAAAAATGATATTCGCTGCTATATTTCGAATGTTCTTCTTTTGTTACAAAGCCTTCCAGCAACGCTTCAGCAATTTTCTCATCAATAAATGGGAGATGGTGCTTTGATTTATAAAAAAAAGTTTCAATCTTTGTACTGATAAAACGATTGAAGTTTGTTGCTTAAAAACATAACCCCGAAGAATATCGGCAATAAACAAATACTCACCCTTAAGACGATAAAAGGTTAAGATCTAATTTTTAGCTCCTAATCAATTATTACCTCTACACAATTTATTATTTCTGCCGCAACAAGAAAAGCTATTTATTATTTATAGAGTGGCGTTATACATTCTGGTTATTAATAAATTCAACAATAGCAGCCTGTTGTGTTATCGCAACAAAAGCTGTATTTATTAAAAACAAAATCAACCAGGTTGTGGCTTTTTAAGCTTGCAAACTGACTTGGAAGAAACCTTTGGTTGTCTAAAAGCAAGCTTATCCATGCTGAAATTTTTGCATTGTAAAAAGTAAAAAATACAAATCTATAATTGCAAATCAAAATCAATTAATAAAATTTAAAAAATACAATTATGAAAGATAAAATTCAGCGTCTGGCCGTCCAGGTTAGTTTTGAACAACCCCCTGAAAAAGAAACCCCGTTTATCGGCTTTCTGTTTCTGTGCAATGGGCTTTTATTGCAACAGCAATATGTAAAAAACAATATTTTGGAATTTAACCTGGGCGATACGCCAGGCGTCGCGGGGCAATCAAACATTGATATTAAACAACTCAGGCTTGTTATTGCGCCGGCAAGTGACAAAACCATTGAAAAAGTATCAACCATTGAAGAACTGGAAGGTTTTAAACCCTATGAGCCTATTTTGCAAACAAATGCCGATGGTAATGTTTCGATATTACCTGTGCCAGCGGCCGTTTCACAATTCTGGCCATTTTGCAATTGCCGGGTAACCGGCAAAGTGTCCAAATGGTTTCACGTTGGCAATAAATGGGTTGATCGTTCTGTATGCCGGGCAAGAGTACACATTTGCGAGATCGATTCTATTTGGTGGTGGATTTACCGGATACCCGATTACATCATTGCAAAAATTCCGGAAGCCATTTTAAACCCAAAGGAAATTATTAAATTTCCGATTCCAATTCCCGATCCGCCTCCGTTTCTTCTTAATGAGACAAACGTGCTTACCCGGCAACAAATGCAAAATATTTTCAAGACCCGTTCTGTTGAAGAAACACAAACGGCTGCTGTTGCTTCTTTGCCTGAATTAAGTATGGAAATAAGGCAAAACCTGGTATCTGGCAATTTAAATCTCATTAGGGACACCATCGCCAAAAACTATGCTATTCTTCATCCATGGTTTTGCATTTGGCCCTGGTGGTGGCCTTATTTTTATCGCTGCAAAGAATTAGCCATTGTGTATACTGATGCCAACGGTCGATTTGATACCAATGTTTCGTATTGGTGTTTTGGGGACAAGCCAGATATTTATATATGGGTTGAATACCTAATCAATGGTGTTTGGACAACTGTATATAACCCGCCTGTACCTTGCAATACATTTTGGGATTATGCATGCGGTACTAACATTAATATTCACATAACAGATCCAAGAGTTCCTGGAAATTGTTGTTGTGATTGTCCTATTCCAGGTGAATTGGTATGGATCCGGTCGATAGGTTCTACGAGTGTAGCACATATTAACCAGGCAAGTTATTTGCAATCGCCTCCCGGGCAATTGGTAAGTTATGACCGTATAGGTCTTACAGATGCTGCGGCCATTTATGACGATTTCCTTGTTACTACTGTTGGCGACTTTAAGCGTCCGTTTGGAGGAAGTCCCACCGTCTATATGGGCTTTGGCAGCGACCTTCCAAATTCAGGAATTTATTATTATCGCTGGAGGTACAAACAAGTTGCAAATGCGCAATTAAATCCTGTAAGCGATTCTTATAAAGCATTGGAACCAATAGGAGGTGTTGTAAATAAAGGTTATGAATATACTTACATTGATTCACACGGCGACACTCAATTCGGCGCAAATAGCGTAAAGCTTGGGCCTTTTACAGTAGGCAGCAATGACAACCTCTATATCATTCCGCCTGTTCAGCCCTACATGGCTCCTTTTAATGTGCCCGAAACAAGTCCTTTATGGCATGAGCAAACTTATAATATGAACACAATAAGTTTCGATTCAAATCAACTAAAAAACTGGTTATTGGCCGGTGGAGATGGCTTGTATGAATTCGAATTACAATTGTTTGACCAAGCTGGAAATCTTTTGAGTAATATACCAAAAGCAACTTTCAAAATACCTGATTATAACGATGCAGACTTTAGCGTAAATGCTCCAGATGAATTATTGGAAAACCCGACTATATCCACAGCTAATGCCTATAACATGCTCATGCGTATTGACAACGGACAATGTAATGCCGATATTTTCACTGTAAAAGTGAACGGTAGCCCCGCTTCAATCGACTGTTGTGGATTTGTAAATTACAAACCTGGAGGTGTAGATGCAGACCTCGAGCTAAGCTTCCTGGCAACGCAACCCAATAATTTTGCAGTATTTAGCTTCGGCGTGGTAAAGGGAACCTGCGGCGATGTTCCCATTGCTGACGCATCCGGAATGGTGATTGACAGTGCATCAGGCTATACATTAAGCGGTGGTATTTATGACAAACATTTTACCCCGGCTGATTTGTTAGGAACCTGTTATGGTGATGGAACCGGTAAAGCGGCATTTGCAGAAACTTTATCAGTAATTGCAATGGCAACTGATGGTACTTTCCGTGTAAGGAATGATGCGGGTAAGGTAGCTGCATTTGCACTAGAACCTTAGTTTTTATTTTGGAAGGCTATGGTATACTAACATATCATAGCCTTTTTATTTTTTAAGAAGATCAATTATAATGTATTTCTGGTTTATCATTATTTCGCTTGCCGTTTGGAGACTTACTCATTTGCTTTCAACGGAAGATGGACCTTTTGACATTGTATTTTTAATAAGAAAAAAAGCAGGGACAGGCTTTTTAGGAAAACTGCTCGATTGCTTTTATTGTACAAGTATATGGGTTGCCCTGCCTTTTGGCATTTGGCAGGGAAGTATATGGTGGCAAAAATTATTATATTGGCTGGCATTTTCAGCAGCAGCGTGTTTGCTGGAACAGGCTACTGCCGGAGGAAAAAATAATACTGATGATATTCCCCATTATAAAGAAGATTAAAAAATTTAAACTATGTGCAACTGCGGAAATAAAAGAAATCAATTTTCATCTCAGCAAACATTTAAAACAAACGATACCGTTAGAACTGAATTATTACAGAAAAAAATGTGGCCTGACGTATCTTTTGCATACATGGGTAAAACGGCTCTTACTACGAAGGGAAATATTACCGGCAAAAATTATCGTTTTAATTATCCCGGGGATGTTCAGTCAATTGATTACAGGGATGCAACATCCATGATGACCATCCCTGTATTGAAAAGGGTTTATAAATAACAGTATCCTACTATTGTTTCGTTAGATAAAGCCATGCTATTGGCAAATAGAATAGTATTATCCAGCCAGTAATAGCCACCAATATTGCCGCACAAATTAACCTCAGCCAAAATAGTCTAAGCCGCGCCCGTTTGAATATATCGAAAGAGAACCAAAAATTATATAAGAACGAAAGCGCAGTCTGCCACAGAAAAACAGGAGCGTTTAGAACATTAACCTTACATATGATTCCAAGTACAATATCACTTAGAAATAGCATCATAAAATAGGTGCCTCCTCCATACAAGGATAGGACAAGCAGTTCAGTAAAATTATATTTCGGCCTAGCTAAAACATAATATATAGAAAGTGCGCAAGCAAACACTGCAGGAATGATAAATAGGGTAAAGTGCTTCTGCAATAGCCTGTTGGCTTCCCCACTTTTATCTAATTGAGTAATTACTTCTCCTGATAACAGATAATTGAAATGATTTACAATTTTATCATGCAGGACAATATATAATCCTGTCCATATTAAGAAATAGCTTACCGGTGTTTGAAATTGTTTCCTTTTACCGGAAATATAATTTATGGAAGATATGCCCGGCTTTATTAAAAAACTCCATGTTGTAAAAAGAAACCCTTTTTCAAGATGTGTAAAAACGTGCAGAACGTCTGCCATTAATGAAGTAGCTGTTATCCTCTCAACAGTAGCTTTTTGTCCGCAATTAGGACAATAATTTCCCTTGAAATGGTGTCCGCAATTCAAACAGATGGTTGACATAATGCTTGTAAAATAAATTTAGCATTTTTATTTTATATAACCATTTTGAAGTCAAAAGGCCACCGAAGCAGTAATGAGCACATAGCTCTTCTTATTCTATAAGGGAAGGCGCTGGCATGGGTTTGGAATCAAAAGTGTTTACAAACTATAATTCTCCGATACAAATTGCCATAGAATATTAGCGTTCCTTCAAGTTTATCCCCTTCTATATTTAAGGTCCAAATTCCTTTATACGCAGTTGAGATGGGTTTGTTTGTTTTCTTATTAAAGCGCAGGGTACAATACCAATTTCTTATTCAACGCCATTCACAATGTTAACGGCATTAATATAATAAGTGTCCAGGTAAGCTCCCCCCATTATTAAGTTTATCTAATACTTTTACCATAAGAAAAGAAGTTTGGTTAATTGACAAGGTGTGCCCAGAGATTGCAACCAACTTCGGTTAGTCCGGTCAACGGTATTTCTCTTCAGATATAATTCAATTTGCGAACGATTCTAAGCGGCTTTAAAAATATTTAAAAGGTGGCTGAAATAATTTTGAAAGGAAGTCCCCGCAATTATGAAGCCTTCGAAAAACAACGTATTTTTCAATTTAACTATGGAAAGGATTGAATTTAAGAAAGCCTGTGATAAAAGCGTTTTAGAAAATGTATTTAAACATTTAATAATTTCTCCACCTCATGACGATACATCCTGCTTATAGGTAGTTCGTGTCTTGCAATTTCTATAGTATCATTAGTAAAGGATTCAACTTTATTAATGGCAACAATGAACGAACGATGAATCCGTAAAAATTTATCGTTTGGAAGCGTTTCTTCCAGTGAGGAAATAGATTGTTTAGTTATGATATTTTTTGAAAGAGTCACAATCTTAATGTAATCTTTCAGACTTTCGATATATAAAATATCGTCCAGAGCAATCTTTAAGTTTTTCCGATCTGCCCGTACCGTTATAAAATTATGAGGCACCGGATTTTCGGCGTTCATTTCCGCACTGTCACTTTCTTTAAAGTTGGTTTCCATTACTTTATTTACTGCTTTTAAAAACCTTTCAAATGAAATGGGTTTCAGTAAGTAATCAACTGCGTCCAGTTCAAAACCTTCTATTGCGTACTTTCTATAAGCAGTTGTAAAAATTACTTTTGGCGGATTTTTGAAGGTTCTTATCAGGTCGGTGCCCAGCAGATCGGGCATTTCTATGTCCAGGAATAAAAGATCAATAGTTTTTGCACTAAGAAAATTCAAAGCCTCAACAGCATTGTTACTGGTACCTGCCAATTCCAGTGATGCAACAGCTCCAATATATTTTTTTAGAACCTCCAGGGCCGGTGGCTCGTCGTCTACCAGGAGACAGTTAATTTTTTTATTGTTATGCATACATAAAGTTTTGCGAAACAGAAGCCACCGCTTTTCCAGCCGCTTCCACAGGTATGGGCAATATTGGGATTTGAAGGACGACACTAAATTCGTCATCCGTCGATTGTATGAAGAGCTCATATTTTTCAGGGAATAACAATTCCAGCCTCTTTTGTGCATTTTCCAATCCAATACCTTGCTTTCCTTTTCGGGAGCCAGGTTTTGAAGGCTTGCTGTTTCGAAGATCCATATAAAGCATGGTTTCGCCAATCACAATACTTAGCCTTATCCAAGGATTTTTGAGGACTTTACCGCTGCCATGCTTAAAGCAGTTTTCAACAAAAGGAATTAAAAGCAATGGAGCTATAAGCTTATTTTGACATTCGCCTTTGATTTCAACTAACATTTGCAAGCGGTTTCCGTACCTTACTTTTTCCAGGCTAATATAATCTTCGATCATCTTCAATTCCTTTTCAACCGGAACGAAATCTGCATTACAATCATTGATCATATAAGTAAGGGTATCGTAAAGTTTTAAAACGAGCGTTCCGGCAAGTGGTGATTTACTTAATGTGAACGAATAAATATTATTTAAAGTGTTGAATAAAAAATGCGGATGGACCTGTGCTTTTAAAAATTGTATTTCCGCGTTCGCTTTCTCCCTTTCAAGCGTTTCTTTTTCTTCCAATTTTACATAATAGTGCTTCATCATTTTCACGGAAATAAAAAGAACAGTTATAAATACCGGGCCTACCCCTATAAAATTTCCAATGCTGAACCAAACGTTATATAACAGCTTATAGGAAGTTTTGTCCTGTATGAGGTAATAAATGTAAAATACAGTGACAATGCCAAAGAAGGTATAAATAAAAAAAGAAGCTTTTTTATTGTTCATATAGAACCGGGGAACTAAAAAGTAAACAATACCGTAAACAAGCCCAATTTCTGATAATAACTCAATAACTTCTTTGACGAATGGATCTCCCACTCCAAATAGAACCGCTGTGCCGGGAGGATTAACAATTTTAGTATAAAATTCATTGGAGATTATATAAACAAACCATGTAGCCCAAAATAAAATGTGCCTGTAATATTTTACCGGGTATTTCCTGCCAAAAAGAAAATCATATAGCTTCATAGAAATATCATGTTTTTAAAAGATCAGAATTATGAAAAAGAAGATACGGGATGTGACAGCCCGATATCTATTTCAATTGTATCCCTGACGTTTTCATGTTGCAACTTAAACCGGTAATTGCTTTTCAACAAAAGGTCGAGGCGCTCCCTTATGCCGGCAAAAACATTATCCAGGTCAACAAGGGGAAGATTCTCTTTTAATGGTTGAACTGATAACAGGAACGCAAGGTGATCTTCTCCTATATTTATTTTTATATCCGTTTTAATCGCCTCAACTTTATTTATATAAAATAAATTAAAATAATCCTGGAGTATTGATAACAGAAGAGAAGGTACTATCCATTTTCCTGCGGCATCACCCGAATGGTTTAAATTAAAAACACAATCTCCATTGTTGGTCATAGACTCCAGCCCGACATATTCCTGGATAATTACCAACTCTTTTTCCAATGGTATAAATTCCGGCTCACAGTCATAGAGAGTATAGCTCAATATTTCAGAAAATTTTAAAACCAATTTTGATGAGCCTGAATATCCTGATTGTATTTTCTGATACAAACTCATAAGCGAATGAAAAAGAAAATCCGGCTGTATCCGTGATTTCAAAACCTGGAGGTCTGATTTTGATTTCAGGGTTGCTAATGCAAGATTTTGCTTTTGTTGTTTATACCATTCAATAGAGAACCTGATGCCTACGGCTACAAGACCTATAGCAGTAGCAAGAAATGCATTATTGTTAGCAAACCCCAGTATTCTGAAGGGGCTCATCAGGCTTACATTACAATTGCAGGTAATTTTGAAAAACAAGATTGTCATAAAATAATTTATTACATTGAATGCGACGTATAGAAACACAACAGCAATAAAAAAATGGACATATTTTTTTTCCTGTAAATACCGTGGAAATAAAAAATGAAGGAACGTGTAAACCGATGCGATACAAACCGGCAAGTAACAACAAACACTAACCCAGCCAAAATGAAAAGCATTTGAATGATACGTTTCAGTGATGACTTCGGGTGTAACACTTTGAAGATAAAAAAAAACGATATACGCGATCCAAAAAATGACATGTCGCTTCATATGAGCGCTCTTGTTGTCTTTTAATATAAATGAACTTACATCCAAAATAAACAAAATGAAAGGGTTGAATAATAAGATATGACCACATTCCCCAAGCCATTTCTTCTCTAAAATTATACATCCCGGGCCTTTTCTAAAAGCTTTTGCACATATATTCTACCGCCCGCAGGGTTTTGTAGATAAATGCCATTTATCGACAATGAATGAATAATGCTGTATTAAACGAGTTAAATATTGTTTGGAAAGCTGATGCTGCCGAATAATAAAAAAACGGGGGAAATGCCAATATACTTTTGAGTCACCAAATCACTTAAAAAGTTACAGTTATGAAAACAATATTAATTAGCCGCGTAAGCTCCTTGGTCTTATCAACACTTTTCGCCGCGAATTTATTTGCTCAAAAAGATTTTAGCAATCTTTCCGCTTACCGGTATGTTACCGATCAATTCAATGCCGGTAATCTTTCAACCCATAATTATTCGAGAGATAATACAGCGGTTAGCGAAAAGGTGTTATACCACTTTGGTAAAAAGTTTAAAAATGTGAACAAGGCAAGATGGGAACTCGTTGACAATAACTACCTGGCAAGATTTTTAAAAGACGGGATTTCAACCCAGATTTTATTTAACAAAAACGGAAAAGTATTATATACTATTCTTTATGCCACCGGCGAAATATTGCCCAATTCTGTAAAAAATATAGTTACAGATAATTATAAAAATTATAGGATTACCAGCGTGGCCAAAATTTCAGAAGCCGGCTACAAAATCTGGATTGTAAAGCTTGCCAGTAATAAAAGTTATGCTGCTGTTGCGGTTGAAGATGGAACTATACAGGAAATAGAAAGTTTTCAAAAAGCAAATTAAAATTACTCTGATCAAGCGAAGTGTTAATGTTCAGGCTGTTCCGATTCTTCGGAAGAGCCCTTTTTTTCAGCCCGATCTTTCTAAGCCGGATGACCCAGTATTTAAGGTTTTGCAACAATTAATGTTTGAGGCGCTGCTGATTTCATCCGGGTCATCAGCCAGGATGATTGCCGCGTGGTTTGTTGCTCGATTTCTTCGCATACGGCAACGAGCTCTTCATCAGCCAGGGCAGTGCCACCCTGCTTTAAAATTGTACAGCATACCAACACTTCGTTCACAATTAAATATAGATCGTGCAAATCACGCAGCATTGCCATGCTACCTTTACGTGCTTTTTTTAATAATGTTTTTGTAAGCCTGTCTGGTTCCTTATCATTTTCTTTATTGTACCGGTTTGCCACCGGCTCCATTATTTGAGCTAGTTGTTGTGACCACGATGAGAGCAATAAACAAGTTTGCTCAATATCAACTTCATCCCTGTGCGCTTTTGCAACTACTTTAAAAGCATCCACCAGGTCCTTCTCGGTCCGGTGAACCAAATCAATGTATTTTCCTATGTGCATATTATACCTCCTGTAGTTTAAGTTTTTCAGTAAGCGTTTCAATTGATTTACCTATCTTTTTAAGCATACCATCTTCTTCTTTGCTAATACTAACGGCCGCATACTTGAAATATGGCTGCTTACTCACAGGATCCCATTCCGTAAGAGTGAGTTCGTTGGCAGCACGTGACCTTTTATCATTATCCCAGTAACCATAATGAAATGGAATAAAAACAAGTCCAGGCTCTATGCCACCGATCTTCGCAGGTTCTGTTACTTTGCCACGGCGGGAAGTGACCGTTATCATATCACCTTCCCGGATACCATACTTTGCAGCGTCCTCGTCTGAAATCTGTACATAACCATCCGGGGCAGCATCATGCAACTGCTGAGACCTGCCTGTTTTGGTACGCGTATGAAAATGATACACAATTCTGCCGGTAGTAAGCCATAAGGGATAGTCTTCATCCGGTACTTCATGTGGAGGAAGATAGTCACTGCCTTTCAAAAAAGCCTTGCCTGCAGGATTCTTTACTTTGTATTCCTGCTCTGTAACTGCTGCACCGGTGTCAAGGTCGTGACCATAAGTTTCACACTGGTTAATGTCAGTATTAAAAACTCCATCCGTGTAAAGATGACGGGCGCCATAAGGATATTTTTCATTGCATGGCCATTGAATTCCGGAACCTTCCGAAAGCTTTGCATAGCTCATCCCTGTGTAATCGCAGGGTCTTCCTCTGGTACATTTTTTCCAGGCTTCAAAAGCTTCTTCCGGCGTAGTCCATTGTATCAGCGGGTTGCCATCCTTATCGCGGAAATCCATCCTTCGGCTATAATCGAGAAATATATCCAAATCTGATCTTGCTTCTCCCGGAGGCTCCACTGCTTTATGCGAAATATGAACAGTACGGTCAACATTGGTAAAACAGCCCGTCTTTTCTCCCCATATTGCTGCCGGCAGCACCACATCTGCGTATTTCGTTGTTTCTGTATTAAAGGCATCCTGCACCACTACAAATAACTTTCTCTTCTTCAATATCTTTCTTATCCGCGAGAGTTCCGGCATGGACACTGCCGGGTTTGTGCCGCTGATCCACAACATTTTGATCGTGCCACTTTCAGCAAATCTCCATATCTGCATGGCATGTGTAGGCGGTGACCAATGTGGTATTTTATCAAGTGGCACATTCCATAACGTGGCCAGTTGTTGTACGTGCTCTTTATTACCCCAGTTCCTAAAGCCGGGCAGGTCGCCATCTGCCCCACATTCACGGGTATTTTGCGCAGTAGGTTGCCCGTTCATTTGGTAGATTGCGCATCCGTCCCTGCCGATCAAACCACGTATCAGATGCAGGTTATTTACCTGCACGGCGGCCGCCGTTCCCTGCATAGATTGATACACGCCTTGCAATACCGTTGATACCACTGATTTGGCGGTACCTAATATTTCCGCGGCTTCCCGCAATTTCAATGCGGGCACACCACTCACTTCCTCAACACGCTCAGGTGGCCAGGCGGAAACAATTTTTTTCAGCTCTTCAAAGCCGGTTGTGTGTGCCTCTATATATCCCTTATCAATATTACCCGATTGTATGATTAAATTCAAAATCCCGTTCATGACGGGCACGTTAGTCCCGGGCTTCAGAGCAAGGTGAACGGTAGCTTTTTCTGCCGTATAAGTTTCCCTTGGGTCTATTACAACAATCTTAGGGGGATTAGGTCCGGCAAGCCTGTCTAATATTCTCATCCAGAGAACTGTTTGTTGCGAGGCGATGTTATGCCCGAAATGCAAAATGGCATCTGTAGTATCAAGATCTGTATAGGAACCCGGCTGTCCATCCGATCCGAAAGAAACCTTTAGCGCCGCTGCCGACGTGGCCGTGCAGAGACGCGTGTTGCCGTCCATATGAGGAGTGCCCAGCCCCGCTTTCCCAAGAACACCCAGAGTATAATATTCTTCCAGGAAAAGTTGTCCTGAGGTATAAAAGCCGAGCCCAAGGCTTGTATCCTGTTCAATGATATCTTTGGATTTTTGTACAATAAGATCCATGGCTTCATCCCAGGTCGCCTCCCTGAGTTTTCCATTTCTTCGTATAAGCGGCTTCGTTAGCCTGTCTGTGCTATTATTTGCTACCCATGCATGTAAACCTTTTGGCCCAAGCCTGCCATGGTTTACCCGGTCGCCCTCCCGTCCTCGCACCCCAACAATACGTCCATTTTTTACCCCAATATCCATTCCACACCCGTTAGAGCAGAGTACACATGCCGACTGCACCCATTTGTCGGGCTCTTCGCCAGTACGTTGGTCCTGTCTCACAGGCCATTCTTCCCTGTAAGGGGTTCGTTCGCCCCAGATATCTTTTATGCTGTCCCTTGATTCGTTCATGATGTTGATGTTTAGCTGGTTTAATTAAAATTATCATGCGGCTCCCGTGATAATTATTATGTTGAAAATTCAATAATATCTTCCCACATAGATAATTTTTTCTTGATTTCCAGGAAGCTGCATTACATACAACTACAAATACTGTGCTTATCAAATATCTGGCATCTCTTTTTCTTAGTTCCTGGTATTACCTAAAGCAATTAAGTATGAAAATCAGGATTTCAGGAAACAGCATAAGATTCCGGTTAAAACAAGCGGAAGTAAAACGTTTCGGCGAAGAAGGTGAAATAAAGGAGGAAATATTATTTGGGATTCTACCGGCAGATAAGCTTTCATTTATTCTGAAGGCAAGCAATTCAGATAGCTTTGAAATTCTATGGGAATCGAATGCCGTAACGCTGCAAGTGCCGGCTGGCGTTTGGGCCGAATGGACAAATACGGATTTAGTAGGCTTTGAAAAAGATATATCTACCGGTAACGGACAAATGATAACGATATTGGTAGAAAAGGATTTTAAATGCCTCGATGGTTCCGACGTTGACAACGAGGATGCCTATCCCAACCCGACTCAACATTGCTGATTTGCACCGGAGAAACAAACAATATAACAATTTTGTTGGGTATCGACGTGTCTAAAGACATTTAGCCGGCAACATGAAACAAAACGTCAGCCGGAATCGCTTCTCTATTTCCATTACTATTTTGCCAGGAAACTTTCAACTCATTACCACCACCGGCATCAAAATAAACAACCTTTATTTTATGGTATCCTTTCTTCAAAGCTGCTGTGCCACTAACTTCTGCAGCACCGTGTTCCCCGTCATTATTGACTATTTCTTCATTATCAATGAACAGTTTACTGCCATCGTCCGACAAGGTAAAGAACTTATATATCCCCCCTTTTTTTATATTAATATATCCATCAAATTGCAGTGCATACCTGTCTTCACGCTGTTTTACTTTTTCCGAAATACTACGGGTAACTCCTTCTTTTTTTACAGGCGAAGTTTGAATGGACTCCAAATTGATAGTCCCTTCAGGTTCATAATATTTCCACGAAATGCCGTTCTTGAGATTTTTTACTTTAGTTGCTTTTAGCCATGGAAAGCATTTTACGTCAGTAGAAGTAACATCACTGGATAAAGCGTTTGGCAACATCGCAATCGCTTTTATAACAGACGTTTTATTTATTAAAAACGGCTTCAGATATAATGACGAATTGCCGTCAGGTTCGCTGCCATCTAATGTATAACGTATCTCAGCACCATCATTTTTCGAAAAAGCTACCACAGGCTTAAGGGAATTATTTGCATAAGAAACTTCCATTACCGGCTTATGTGCGAATTTTCCGTAGTTCGATATTTTCACTACATAAGCATAAGGCGCCTTGATTTTATTAGGATCATAACCGGGCAACGAAACCACTACGTCTTTCCCTTGCTGTTGCCATGAAAGATTTTCTTTTGTTGATAAAAAATTTATAGTCGTCCTTTCGGGTAAGGTTAGACCTTTTAATACTATTTTTTTATCATCCGGGTATTTAGGGAAAATAGCATACAATGAATTGGTTGTTGGGTTATAAGTATAAAAGATTTCTTTTACCGCATAGTCAGGATCCGGGTCAACAGTGATCTTCAACAACAAATCATTGTCACCTTTTTTGGGCTTGTACTTCCTGTTACCCCCGCTCCATTGTGAAGATATTTTCCATCTTTCTGTATTGTAGATGGCTTCCGAATTAATGTCCATCCAGCTACCAATCTGCAATAAACGCTCCTGCATCACAGGGGGAATTTTTCCATGTGCATCAGGACCGATATCCAACAGGAAATTCCCGCCCCGGCTTACTTTATCTATTAACTGTAAAACCAATGATTGAGCAGAGTTATAATCCCACGCATCTTCTGCACGATTGTATCCGTAACTGGCTCCCATGCCACGGCTTTCTTCCCATGGATGATCTTCAAAATCAAGGTCGGGCTGGTATTCCGGCGTGTACACGCCACCGTGATGAAAGCGAACACCACTACCCCACCTGTCATACGTTACTATCTTATCTTTAACCGGGCTGTCATTATATAACCATGCAAGAAACTCCTGTGATTTCCACGTCGTAGGAGGTGCATCCCAATCTCCGTCTGTCCAGAAAACATCGGGCTTATAAGTATTGATGAGCTCTTTCATTTGCGGCCACATGTGTTCACTTACATACTTGCCCTTGTCACTTACCCATAAAGGATCGTACCATTCATACAGGGAATAATACATACCTGCATGGACGGAAGTTTTACGAAGGGCTTTAAAAAGATCGCCTAACAGATCCCTGTGTGGTCCGGCTGATACTGCGTTCCATGGAAAACCCCAATCCCTGTCGGCCTCTTTACTGGGCCACAAACAGAATCCATCATGATGCTTTGATGTAAGCACGACATATTTTGCGCCCGACTTTTCAATTAATTGCGCCCAGGCATCAGGGTTAAATAATTCAGCATGAAAATTTTTAACCAGGTCATAATAAGAACGGTCTCCAAAATTTTCGTGCTGGTATTTTATTCTTGCCGAATCGCCGCTTTTCAAACCATTTTGATACCATTCGGCATATTGGCCTTTTGAAGAATATCCCGGAACAGAATACACCCCCCAATGAATAAATATTCCAAACTTGGCATTGGTGTACCATTGCGGCACCGGCCTTGTATCGAGAGATTCCCAGGAAGGCTTGTATTGCGCAAAAATGTCGCTATAAAAAAACAGCCAAAGGCAGGTGAATAAAATTTGGAGAAAACTACTTTTTTTAAATTTCATTGATGAATTTTGAAATGGTAGAAATTGATCAAAGTAAAAACAATTTATCCAATAAATGTCAGGCAAAGGCACGCCAGATCTTTTTGGTCAATTACACCCCTTAGTCTGACCAATTAACACAGCTTTGCGCTTTGCAACAGTGAGGCCAGCACAGACCAGTTCAACAGCATGCATAGCGCTGCCCATCGCGATCTTGTAAGAGCGTATGTGAATGCAGCCAGAAAAACCTGTCTAAAAGTTGGACTTTTTATTCGCCTTTAGACTGGCGGTTTCCGGGTTTTCCTTTCCAAAAATGTAGCGGATCAGTGCCGAAGAAATGAAAACGAAAACCTACGGCAACTTGCTGCGGGCTACTTCGCAGGCTATATGCACACCAGCAATTGTTACCACCATGCCTTTACGTTATAAAACAGGTTTTCTTATAAACAAGCCGTTATAATAACTGCGGTAAGCATATCCTAAGAAAAGATTAGGCACCATCAGAAAAACGCCCATTAACCAACCGGACGGAGCTAGAATAGTATGAAAAAGTAAAACGTTCAAACTAATTGGGAAAAGTACTACTGCGAAAAAAGGCGCATACCGGTTAATCAGTAGTGATATGCCGCCCAATATCTGGATAGTCTTCATCATCGGATAAAAGTAACCCGCGGCCTTCAGGCCCGCTTTAAATGCTCCCGCATTGCCGGTATGTAAAGGCTGATAAGGAATAAAATTAAAAAAATAGTCCAGTCCGAATACGAGGTAAATAAAACCAAGCAGTATCCTGAAAATTATTGTTGCATTTTTCATAATGAGCCTACATTAATCTTCTGAAAGGAAAAAATCAAAACTATCGGCTCTAAGGCCTAAACGCATCGCTTCCAGCGCTATTACTTCTGCAGGTGATATGTTGGCCAGGTTAGCATTAGACCCCAAAAGCCTGATAAAATACAGTTGCTGGTCTTTGTTCGGCGCTTCCCAAATAATGCGCTCCGGAGCAATTTTGTGGAGTATTTCTGCTACCAGGCCTTCCCGCACTTCGCCTGAGTCGCGGTAGATACCTGCAGTGCCGGATTCTTTAGCTTCAGCGACAACGTATTTTGAACCGGCGTCCAGCTCGGCCTGCATAAGTTCTATCCACCTGTATGGCGGGGTCACATGCACCCTGTCTTTATCGCCGGAGCCTACCTCACTGATAACTGTCGTGGTCTTAGAAAATTGCCGGATGTAGTCACATTTCCGGCTGTGGGTGATATCAATAGTGCCGTCAGAAACCTCGAGCCAATCTATCTTATATGCTTCAGTTAGCCTGATAAACTCCGGCACCTGGTCGCGGATTACAAACGCTTCAAACAAAAGCCCCCCGAAATATACAGGGATGTTATAAGACTGGTACAGTTCAATCTTTTCTCCTAACAGGGAGGTCACCATAGCAGTACCAAAAGCAAGCTTTACCATATCAATGTAGGGAGCGGCAACCGATAAAAGATTTCTTGTTTCTGCAAGACTGAGTCCCTTGTCACTGATAATTGTAAGACCGCTAGTACGCGGCTGAGGCTCACGGACCGGAATTTTGCTAAGGTTAAAATTCATGAAAGTGAATTTTAGATTGATAAACAAAGGTGCAACTTAAATGAACAGGGAAAAAGATTTTTTTGCGTTCTCAGCCTAAGTGCCCGCACGTAAAAAGCCAGGAAATATATCCCGGGCGGGTCTTTTGTGTTAAACCAGTTCCCATCTATTCATAGAAGGGTGATATAAATCGCATTTTTACATTCCGGTATTTAATCCTGTTTTTAATGCCAGGCAATCGAAATGCTTGCAACAGGTGCGGGAATTGATTTGCTTTTACCTGATACCTTTGGAAATATTAGTTAATTCGGGCAAACGGAAACGCGTCCCTGAACAGGTCATCGATCCGTACATTAATAGAATTGACGAGTTCAACGGTATCAACTTTCGCCCTGGGCAAGGCCCAGTTATAATGGTCATTATAAAATCTTGAATGCTGGGTATTGCTGTCAGCATACAAGCCATAGCTAATTAGCCTGACGGAAGTAGTGGCATAATAATCAGCGATTTGGGCAGCGACGATCCTTTGCGCATTCTTCATTTGTGTAAAGATATCCTGGTAAGATAACTTCAGCAATGCCGGGCCGTTTTCAACGATGCTGTCGGCAAACCGTAACGCCTCATTCCCTAAAGATACCGCGATCGACGGATCAAAGACCGTTACCAGCGCACTGGGCCTCGTCAATGCAAGTGCATCTGCTTTTTGTATCATTTCAGTGCCTTCACGTATAAATAAGATGGATGGAAATACAAATACCGCGGAGCCTAAAGAGGTAAGATGTTTAAAGAATACCTGGTACCGGTTTTTTACATCCTGTGTCATTTGATCTGGGGTAAATGTCGCTGCCTGTTGCTGAAAATCGGCTGGGTTAATGCTGTTGGCTAAACTGCGAGCCACATTGGGAAACGCACAGTTCAAACCGAATTTATTTAGGTGTACAACGGTGTCAATATAAAATGTCTGCCCAAGGGAATGATCTTCCAGGTTTTTTGACATCAGCGCCAGCCCAAAAGTTGAACCAAGCACATTCAGCAGCGATTCAGGATTGGTTGACATCTCGTCGTTGATCAGCGTTTGTGCGCCGGTGTTAGGTCCGCTGATGCGGATCGTTTCTGCTGCAACAAAACGGCGCCATCCGCCAATGAAGCCGGCGATCCAGTATACGGGGTGCAACTCGTTCCAGTGATCATGTCCATTATCCACTGTCCACGTTCCAGTCATCCACACACGCTTATTGGCAAAAGGTTCCGCATCGGCGCTAAATCCGATATTAGTTTTCCCCCTGAACCATTCACACATTTCACAATGCAATATAAAATCCCTTTTCGGTTGAGTCGCTGGGAACCTCGCGGCATTATCAGGATTCGTGAGATATCCATAGTGAGGTTCTGTTATCGCTTCCCAGTCAATGTCGCCGTCTTCGCCCGATGGAGTTGCGTTGAACACCACTCCTTCGGCACACACAAACGGGATCACACCCCGCTGGCTTCCCCACGGCGGATTTATTTTTCTGGACCTTACCAACACCTGCGGGTAGCCGTAATGGTTATCGCAATCACCGTTCAGGCAATCACCGGGATGATTGGGGTTCATATGATCACCTTCCCACGCGGTTTCCCCATCCTGGCTGGCCGATTGATTATGTTGCAGCGCAAATAACAGCGGGTTATATTTCCGGGTAAAATATTGTAATAAGTTTTGTCTTGATGCGTCCAGGTAGATGTTGATGTTAGTAAGCAGGCCTTCATTATTGAGGTCATTGATCCATTTGGTGCTGTCGGGCGACCAAACTTCTGCATTGTAAAAAGGAATATTAGTTCCCGTAATTTGGGCAACGGTTATCTGCTGTACTTCATTTTGAAAACTAACGCGGATGCCAACGTCGGCGTGGGGATTGGTTACACAAAGCTGAAAAGTGCCAAGAGCATCTGTAATCACAGGCCCTGTAAGTGTTGATGTAATGTGCAGGCCGTCATCCGCCTGTAGCGAATACCCGGTAACGAAGTTCACTGACGCATTGGCAACGGGAAAACCAAAAAGATCATATACATGCCCGGTTACGCAGACTTTAACAGGGTTACAGCTATCCAGCCGAACTACATATGCTGCCAGCGTACCAGTGCTGATCTTAATAAAAGTTCTCCTTGAGACGCTCATATAAGCATTATTCGCACAGTATTAAATCTAATAAAAAAATACCGCGATTTAAAATGCGTAGCCCTTTTATGACAATCATCTTGCAATTCCGTATCCCGGTTAACGATCGTAACAGCAGGGACCGGAAACCAAGGCAAGCCTTCCTAGTTCAGTAAGTATATTCCCTGAAGAGCCCGGCGGAAGGCCACCGGAAGGGGCTATGCTTCAAGGACCGGCGGGAAAAATATTATTGAAGAACCGCTTTTTCGGTTATTTTTCCATCAAATTTTTCCGCATTCTTTTGAGCATCTTGTTTTGTAACCCTTACAATACCATCCTGGTGATTGGGTGGGCCATACAAAGTGTAGAGCTTTAAATCCTTTGTATCACCGTTATTAATAATATTGTGTTTGGCTCCGGCCGGTACTACGATTACAGTCCCTGCTTTCAATTTATATTCATTTCCATCAATAATGCATTTCCCTGAGCCGGATTCAAAACTGAAGAATTGGTCTACGTTTCGATGGGTTTCCTCCCCGATATCTTCTCCGGGTTTAAGGCTCATTAGCACAAGTTGAAGATGTTTACCGGTATATAATACTTTCCGAAAATCTTTATTTTCTAAAGTATCCTTTTCAATGTTGGCTGTAAATCCTTTCATATTAATATTTTTTTGACAGGTGAATTTTATAGTGAAATTTACTACCCTAATTACGGATAATGAATAATTACAATCAGCTAAAAGCGTGATACTGGTCAGTGTACCTTACTTAAACGAAAAAGTTTCTTCGGCAGATAGCATATGCTGCCGTTACATCGAAATACGCATTCCCGTACATACCGCCTAATGGTCCCGGTCCGCCTGCGGATATAACGGTATCGATTATTCGATTTCCAGACTGGATCGTATTTGTTATACCAACATCTGAGGCATTATATCAATAATCCATGTCATACCTCATTCCTATTTACCTACGGAAAAATACCGGCAAAAGATAAAATTTATGATAAGGTATCCTTTAGTGCAATCGTAATTTTTCCACCAGAAGATTAATTACTTCTACCAATATCAGAATAATAATGATCCACTCAAGCCTGGCACTGTTCCGGTTTTGAAGCAGTTCTCTCAGCAATTCAAGATTTTCCTTTACGATCCCCAGACCTTCCTGCACGTTGCGGAAACGGGATTGCAATTCGAAGGTTTTTTTTAATCCTACATCCAATTGATTCAAAGCCTCATTCTCCCACGTTTCTTCGGGCGAATCAAAAATATACAGGTTGGCCGCAATCTTATTTTTGAGATTTAACGTACGGCCGATATATTTTTTTAAATTAATTCCGCCCAGTTCTATCTTACCCTTTTTTTCGAGTATCTGTGTATGATAGTTTGTTTCTGCCAGCAGCAGGTTGGTCTGCTGGTCATAATAATCCAACGCCACACTTTGAGACACATTCAGCATAATAAGCCTGAGCGTTTCGATGTCTGCCTTCGGAATTTCCACTTTGCTAAAACCATAAATCACTGATGGTGCTTCGGTTTCTATATCAAACTCGTCACTGAGCCGCTGCTCAATATAGTTCCGGCAATAGGGTTTTATTAATTGCAAAAAGGCAGACATCTCCGTTTCACTATATCCAATGAAACTTACAATGCCATGCTTAAACACATACAGGTATTTTTGATTCCCGATATCATAGAACAACTCTTCCATATCAGCATAATGTATATCGGCTGTAAATACATTTTTAAATTGTCTTACATCAATATTATCTGCCACCTGGAAGGAAATCACTCTTAATGTCATATAAAACCGTACTTAGTTCCTTAAAGTTAAAATAAGTTAAGCAGAGATAAAATGGGTGAGCACCTGTATTGCATATTCAATGCAAAAAGGCACTGCAATATGCAATGCCTTTTCAGAGTGTATTTACATTTTTACTGAGTTTGAATACAGGCGGTTTATTTTATATATTTTATGAAAAGCATCATAACTGGTAAGCTCTGCATCGGTGTTGAAATTTGCATCCAAAGCATCATGAAAAGCATGATTTTGAGGAAAAGCATATTTCAGGTTCATTTTAGTAAGCTCCTTCAAAGTATCAGAAGAAGGCGTAGTAAAAAAATACTTCGGACCATGTTTTTCCGCCTCTTTTGGAGAATGAGCCGCATGTATGTATTTGTAAATCATAATGGTTTCCCCGGGGTTCAAAATAGTATACCCGTTAGATTTTGTTGCTGTTTTGGATGTAAGTATCCCCTTTTGTGCCGCTGCATTTTGAGAACTGATTACAAGCAGCCCGGCACTTAATGCAATCAGAAAAAATAACTTTTTCATTGTAATAATTTTAAATGTGAGTAAACAGATCATAAATTGTTTCTTATTGAATTCGCATCAAACTGGTGCGTAATAAATTGCAGGAAGAATTTATTTCTTTTATAAGAACTTCCTTTTATATGCAGTCTAAATTCTGAAGACCCGGATGCGCAGGTATAATGGCCAGGTACAACTTCGCAGGTCGAAATTGTTTGTGATTGTATTACCAGGAATTTTTCTACGTAATATAATATCAGGATCATAGATGGATGAACCTGTATTAAAATGAGGTAAGCTTACATAAATTGATGGAACTATTGAATGATTGTCAACTTTGTGATAGAGCAAATGACTTTTACAGCAATCCGTTAACTTATTAGCATGATTGCACTTATAGCCGTTGCATTCTTTACATCCCGGCATAGCGACCTTGCTAACCTGTTTGCTGCAATAGCGAATAGAGACAACCGTTCCAAATACAGCACTGGTGTATATAACAAGAAATAATATTGCTAATACTCTTTTCATTTGTAAATATAAAACTACTTTATCTCCGTGCATTTGCAAATGATCCCGGTTAGAAATATACCTGACCTTCATCAGCATTGCGATTCACGTTATAGTAACCGTGAGAAGCTATCATCTCAAGAAAAATTAAGTATCAATTTAAACCCTATCTATCTTATAAATTTATAATTCAATAAAAAAGGAAAGATCAATCCTTTTATCAGCGTTTAAATCAGCATATTTTTACCAACTATCGTAAACGGATACACGAGACTTTTTCTCCCGCCAATATAAATAGAATGCTTAAATTTATGACTTACTGTTGACGTTAAATGCTGCGTATAATGAACAAGGTTTTGATTATAGACGACGAGGAGAAGCTAAGAAATTTATTAGGAAGGCTTATTAAGTTAGAAGGTTTTGCAGTTACCGAAAGCGGCAATCTAAAACAGGCATACAGGGCAATTGAAAAAGAAGAGCCCGATGTAATTCTTTGTGATGTAAAATTACCTGATGGCAATGGCATTGATTTCATTAAAGAAATAAAAGCAAGATATTTTGTCGTAGAAGTTATTTTACTAACCGCTTACGGAAACATACCCGATGGCATACAGGCTATGAAAAACGGTGCTTTTGATTACCTAGTAAAAGGTAATGATAACGATAAAGTGATTCCGTTATTAAATAAGGCTATCGAAAAAGTTGAATTAAAAAAGAAGATAGCATCGTTGGAAAAACAGGTCGGTAAAAAATATACTTTCGAAAGTATAATAGGAACTTCTTCACTAATAATTGATGCCGTTAACTTAGCAAAGAAAGTTGCGCCCACAGATGCCACAGTTTTATTATTGGGTGAAACAGGAACCGGGAAAGAAGTATTTGCACAGGCGATTCATAATGCAAGCAGCAGAGTGGACAAGCCTTTCATGGCTTTAAACTGCAGTTCATTTACCAAGGAACTTTTGGAGAGTGAAATATTCGGCCACAAAGCAGGTGCATTTACAGGAGCAATAAAAGATAAGAAAGGGCTAATAGAAGAAGCCGATTCCGGAACATTGTTTTTAGATGAAATTGGTGAAATGCCTTTGGAATTACAGTCAAAACTATTGCGTGTATTAGAAACGGGCGAGTTTATAAAGGTGGGTGATACTCACACCACCAAAGTGGATGTAAGGGTTATTGCAGCAACTAACCGCAACCTGCAGGAAGATGTAGAAAATTTAAAATTCAGGGAAGATCTTTTTTACCGGTTAAACGTATTTACAATAGTACTGCCTCCGCTGCGTGAAAGAAGAAAAGATATTCCTGCTCTGTCACAGTTTTTTCTTAAAATTTTTTCAGCAAAAACTAATAATGTTGCTTCAGGTATGAGTAAAGAATTTGTAGAACACCTGCAGCAACACGACTGGAAAGGAAATATCCGGGAACTAAAAAACATAATAGAGAGAGCTGTTATTTTAACCGGCAGCCCTGAACTCACATTAGAAAATCTTCCTTTAGATCTACAGGTTAGTTCTTCAAAAACGGCATCATCATTTGATCTTGCAACTGTAGAAAAATCACACATCCAAAAAGTATTGCTTTATACAAAAGGCAATAAAACGGAAGCTGCAAAATTGCTTAATATTGGCTTAACCACTCTGTACAGGAAGATTGAAGAATATGGGTTGTCATAATAATCAAGCCTGTTCATTTTGATACAACCCTTTCCAAAATGAAAGGGTTTTTTATTTCCTTCCGGGCATCGCAAAATAAAGCAGATCAACCGAAAACCCAATCAGCGCTGCATCTTGCGTCTCACTTCGCACACCAAAATTATCCCGGTATTGGTTTTGGAATATAGAGCCAAAAACAAACAAATGCTTACATTAATATTACTGTTTACAGGCTTCTTAGGCTTTGCAATATTTTTTAAATCTATTGATTTCTTTGATAAAATCTAAAACCATGATAGCTCTATTTATTATCTCGTTACTGGTATTTTGTTACCTCTGTTATGTACTCATTAAACCGGAAAAATTTTAAATTATGAACACTGAAATTTTTGGCGTTATAGCCATGTTTGTTATTACGGTGCTGCTCGCAATACCACTTGGGCGCTATATTGGCAAAGTGTATAATGGTGATAAAACCTGGCTGGATTTCATCTTCAATCCCGTTGACAACTTATTTTTTAAAGCCGGTGGGATAAAGCCTGAAAAAGAAATGACGTGGCAACAAAGCATGGTTGCGTTGCTGGTTATTAATTTAGTATGGTTCCTCTTATCAATGTTGGTGTTAATGAGCATGAGTTGGCTCCCGTTAAATCCGGATGGCAATCCATCTATGACTCCGGATTTAGCGTTTAACACCACCGTTAGTTTTGTAGCAAATACTAATCTTCAGCACTATTCCGGTGAAACAGGTGTGTCTTATTTGGGACAATTATTACTGATGTTTTTTCAGTTTGTAAGTGCTGGTACGGGCATGGCAGCATGTGCAGTTGTGTTTAAAGCAATAAAAGAAAAAAGCACTCAAAACCCGGGTAACTTCTACAACTACTTTATAAAGTCATGTACGAGGATTTTGTTGCCACTTTCAATAGTAGTTGCTATTATTTTAATGTTCAATGGCACACCCATGACTTTCAAGGGTAAGGATCAATTTATAAGCATGCAGGGAGATACAGTCAATGTATCAAGAGGTCCGGCTGCAGCGATGATAGCTATTAAGCAATTAGGCACTAACGGTGGCGGCTACTTCGGCGTAAACAGTGCGCATCCTTTCGAAAATCCCAACTACTTTACCAATATGGTCGAGAATATTTGCATCATATTAATTCCAGCCGCTTTGATCTTTGCTTTGGGCTATATGCTTAAAAGAAAAAGATTTACCTGGATTGTGTTTGGTATAATGACGTTGGGTTTTTTACTGCTTGTGATTCCATCGATCTATAATGAAAAGCATGGGAGTACGGCAGTTGGGAAAATGGGCATATTGCAAAGCCACGGAAGCACGGAGGGTAAAGAAGTTCGGTTTGGAGCAGCCGCATCCGCGTATTGGGGTATTAGTACAACGGTAACATCTAACGGTAGCGTAAACGCAATGCATGATAGCTTTACACCTTTAACCGGAATGTTTGCCATGTTGGGTATGATGATCAATTCATTTTACGGAGGCGTTGGGGTAGGGTTTTTAAATTTCTACATCTTCATCATCATCGCAGTTTTTATTAGTGGCTTAATGGTTGGCAGAACTCCGGAATTTATGGGTAAAAAAATTGAAGCAAAAGAAATAAAGATCGCTTCCATTATCGCGTTACTTCACCCGTTTTTGATCCTTGTTGGAACAGCCATTGCATCACGCCTGTATGCTCACGATCCAACTGCTTATGCAGGCTGGCTCAATAATCCAGGTAATCATGGCTTCAGCGAAATGCTATATGAATTCACTTCTTCATCGGCCAATAACGGCAGCGGCTTCGAAGGCCTCGGGGATAACACACCTTTCTGGAATATAGCCTGCGGAACAGTGATGCTGCTTGCAAGATTTTTACCTATTATCGGCCCCGTTGCCATTGCAGGTATTCTTGCAAAGAAGAAGTATGTACCCGAAAGCGCCGGAACACTCAAAACAGATACATCCACATTCGGGATTATGGTATTCGCCGTAATATTTATCGTTGCTGCATTGAGTTTTTTCCCGGCATTGGCACTGGGGCCCATTTCAGAGTTCTTTGGAATGAGATAAATTCTTATAAAGTCGTCCAACATAGTTAAACCTCGTACACATCGATTGTAACAAATAATGAACAATATGAATCACACAGATACAAAGACAGAAAGTAACACAAAGCAAATCCTTCTGACCTTAGAAAACTTTGTCTCTTATTAGTTCAATAAACTTTAAACCATGTCAATTCATAGAAGAACACAAAGATTATTTGAATCTTCATTGGTGAAAGAAGCTCTTGGGCAATCATTCATCAAACTCAATCCGCGTATCATGTTTCGCAACCCGGTAATGTTTACAGTAGAGATCTGCACGGCAATAATGCTGGCGGTTTGTATATGGATTTTAACGGGTGAAAAAACACAAGGCGGCCTGGTATATAACATAATCGTGTTCGCCGTATTATTCTTAACATTATTGTTCGCCAACTTTGCAGAGGCAATTGCAGAAGCAAGAGGTAAGGCACAGGCAGATAGTCTTAGAAAAACAAGAGAAGACACCCCTGCAAAAAAAATATTTCCTGTTGGTGAAATACTTACCAATGAAGTTAAAATCGTTCCTTCTTCTCAATTAAGTAAAGGGGATCTCTTTCTTTGTGAAGCGGGTGACATAATACCAATGGACGGAGAAATAATCCATGGCATTGCAACGATTGATGAGAGTGCAATTACCGGCGAATCTGCTCCCGTGATACGGGAAGCAGGGGGCGATAAATCTTCAGTAACGGGTGGTACCAAGGTACTCAGCGATCATATAAAAGTTCGTGTTACAACCGAACCAGGCGAAAGTTTTTTAGATAAAATGATAGCATTGGTAGAAGGTGCATCAAGACAAAAAACACCAAACGAAATTGCATTGACAATTTTATTGGCTGGCTTCACACTCATTTTTATAATTGTATGTGTAACGCTCGAACCTTTTGGTAAATATGCCAACACGCCTATAACAATTGCGGCTTTTATTTCATTGTTTGTATGTCTTATACCTACAACGATCGGAGGTCTGCTGAGCGCCATCGGTATCGCCGGAATGGACAGGGCTTTAAGAGCAAACGTTATTACGAAAAGCGGCAAGGCAGTTGAAACCGCCGGTGACGTTGATACCTTGTTATTAGATAAAACCGGAACTATCACAATCGGTAACCGCAAAGCGACCAACTTTTATCCGGCTAACGGTGTAGCGATAGACGCGTTTATCCAGGCATGTGCTTTATCTTCTTTAGCAGATGAAACACCGGAAGGAAAGTCGATAATAGAATTATCAAATCTTGATAAAAATTCTTTCAATACTACCGGCGCAAAATTTATTGAGTTTACTGCGGAAACAAGAAGTAGTGGAATTGATTTACCGAATGGTTTAAAAATCCTTAAGGGAGCTTTTGATTCTATAAGGAATATAATAACAAAGGCTGGCAATGATTTTCCGGTTGAAACCGCAGACAGAGTAAAAATAATTTCTTCGAATGGCGGCACTCCGTTAGTAGTAAGTGAAAATGGAAAAGTGCTGGGCGTAATAGAATTGCAGGACATTATTAAACCCGGTATTAATGAGCGTTTTGAAAGACTAAGAAGGATGGGAATTAAAACCGTTATGGTTACCGGCGATAATCCATTAACAGCAAAATTTATTGCTGAAAAAGCCGGCGTAGACGATTTTATTGCCGAGGCAAAGCCGGAAGATAAAATGGTTTATATAAAAAAAGAACAACAACAGGGAAAATTAGTTGCCATGATGGGCGATGGAACCAATGATGCGCCAGCATTGGCCCAGGCTGATGTAGGTGTTGCAATGAACAGCGGCACAGCCGCAGCAAAAGAAGCGGGTAACATGGTTGACCTTGATAATGATCCTACAAAATTGATTGAAGTAGTGGAGATTGGCAAACAGCTTTTAATGACAAGAGGAACCCTGACCACCTTCTCTATTGCAAATGACGTAGCAAAGTATTTTGCTATTGTTCCTGCATTATTTATCATATCTATTCCTGCATTGCAAGGTTTAAATATTATGCATTTGCACAGTCCTGAAAGTGCCATTTTATCAGCAGTAATTTTTAATGCGATCATTATTCCTTTGCTGATACCGCTTGCATTAAAAGGAGTTGCCTACAAGCCGATTGGCGCAAGTGCATTACTAAGGAGAAACTTATTAGTCTATGGATTAGGCGGTGTGATAGTTCCTTTTATCGGTATAAAATTATTAGACATGATTGTTAGCATTTGGTTTTAACACAGTCATTATTTCTTCAAAAAATTAAAATATGAAACAACATTTTTTTCCCGCTTTAAGGCTCACTCTCATCTGCATAGTAGTGTTCATGGGATTATACACATTGCTTATTTGGGTCGTTGCACAGGCAGCATCTGGCGGTGGTAAGGGCGAAACTGTATCAGTAAACAACAAAGTTGTCGGTTACAAATTAGAAGGTCAAAGTTTTACAGACGATAAATATTTTAACAGCCGGCCTTCTGCATGTGGTTTTAACGCAGCGGGTAGCGGAGCCAGCAATAAAGGCCCATCCAACCCTGATTATTTAAAAGAAGTTCAAAACCGGATAGATACCTTTATGGTGCATAACCCTTTTGTAAAAAAAGAAGATATACCTTCTGAGTTAGTGACAGCGTCCGGTAGTGGCTTAGATCCGGATCTTTCTCCTCAAGGCGCTTATGTGCAGGTTCCGAGAATCGCAAAAACAAGAAATATTTCTGAAGAAAAAATAAAAGCACTTGTTGCACAACAAATTCAAAAACCTTTATTGGGTTTATTCGGACCAGGTAAAGTGAATCTTTTACAGTTGAATATCGAATTAGATAAATTAAAATAATAATAAACGAAGTTGTAACATTTAAAAAGTTTCAATTGACTGAGCAAGACGATAACGATAAAAAAGTACAACAGTTTTTAGACCTGAATCGTAAAAGTGCGAGAGGGAAGTTTAAAATTTACATCGGCATGAGCGCTGGTGTGGGTAAAACTTATCGCATGTTGCAGGAAGCGCATAAACTTTTAGAGAACGGAGTAAATATAAAAGTGGGATATGTTGAAACGCATGGAAGACAGGAAACACAGGCATTAATGGATGGTCTTCCTGTTGTTCCCCGAAGGGAAGTTTTTTACAAAGGCAAGCGCTTAGAAGAACTGGATGTACAGGCCGTATTATTGCTTCATCCGGATGTTGTGATTGTAGATGAGCTTGCCCACACGAATATTCCCGGGAGTAAAAATGAAAAGAGATGGCAGGATGTTTTAGATATACTGGATGCAGGAATTGATGTAATATCAGCTGTAAACATTCAGCATATTGAAAGCATCAATGAAGATGTAAAACAAATTACCGGGGTTGAAGTAAAAGAAAGAATACCCGATAAAATGTTGCAAATAGCTGATGAAGTGGTAAACATAGATCTTACCGCCGATGAATTAATAACAAGATTAAAAGAAGGAAAGATCTATGATCACACAAAAGTTCAGCAGGCATTACAGAATTTTTTTCAACCAGATCAAATACTGCAGCTTCGGGAACTCGCTTTAAAAGAAGTTGCCGGCCAGGTAGAAAGAAAAGTCGATTACCAGGTCACAGCTAAAAAAAATCCATATCGTCATGAACGGTTCCTGGCTTGTGTTTCTTCAAATTACCAAATAGCACAACGCATTATTCGAAAAACTGCAAGACTGGCATCCTATTACAACAGCCAATGGTATGTTCTGTATGTTCAATCTTCAAAAGAATCGGCAGAGAAAATTCCCTTAGCAACACAAAGGCATTTAATTAATAACTTTAAAAACGCAACAGAGTTAGGAGCTGAAGTGATTCAGAAAAAAGATGATAATATCGCTGCTGCAATAATGGAAATGGTTAACGAAAAACAGATTACCACTATTTGTATCGGAAAGCCACATTTAAATCTTTTTCAAATTATCTTAAAAACAAGTGTATTTAACCAGCTATTGAAAACACTTTCAAAAAACAATATTGATATTGTAATATTTTCCTGATGGCACTAAGCGTGAAAAATAAAATATGGCTGGGAACTTTATTCCTGTTTCTCCTGTTGTTACTAACGGGAGCTCTCGGAATTTATTACATTGCAAAATTGAAAACCGAAGGGCAAAATGTTTTAAAAGCTAATTATGAAAGCTTGTCGTACTGCCACCTGATGCAGCACCAGTTAGATAGCATTGAAGGAGGTTATATTCCTTCCCTGCCCAAATTTGAAGATGCTTTAAAGCTCCAGGAAAGCAACATTACCGAACCAGGTGAAAATAAAGTTACAGGCGATTTAAGAACCTATTTCAATAAACTTATAGCCGGCGATACAAGCAAACAAAATATCCAGGCCATAAAAGACAGAATACAATCTATTCTTACTTTAAATATGGAAGCGATTCAAAGAAAAAGTAAGTTCGCCCAAAAAACCGCCGCCAATGCATTCACCATCATCATATCACTTGGCAGTCTTGTTTTTTTGATTTCTTTTACATTCCTGATAAATTTTCCTTCGGTAGTTACAAATCCTATCAATCGTTTTGCAGAAGCGATCAAGGAGATTGCGAATAAGAATTATACGCACCGCATTCATCTTGATAATAAGGATGAATTTGGAAAACTAGCGGACGCCTTTAATGACATGGCAGAAAAACTTCAGTATTTTGAAAATAGCAATCTGAATAAATTGATGTTTGAAAAAAAACGGGCAGAGGCTGTAATTAATAGTTTAAAAGATGCAAGCATAGGAATTGATAAAAATGATATGGTACTTTTTGCCAATCACCAGGCACTGCAATTGTTAGGGTTAAAAACTGAGGAGATTGTCGGGAAATCAGTAAATGAAATTAGTGCAAGAAATGATTTATTTCGGTTTCTCATTGAAGCCGGAAATTCTGCGCCCTTTAAAGTAGTTGTGGATGACAGGGAAAACTTTTATACCAAAGAAGTTATTGAAATTGCACAAGGTGAAACTAAAAACAGGGTGATAGTATTAAAAAATATTACTTCATTTAAAGAGCTGGATGTTGCTAAAACCAATTTTATTGCTACTATATCACATGAATTAAAGACACCCCTGGCTTCATCAGATTTTAGCTTAAAATTACTGGAAGACGAGCGTGTAAGTAAACTTACCAAAGAACAGAAAATATTAATCCAAAATCTGAAACACGATAATGAGCGAATGCTTAAAATATTAAGTGAGCTGCTAAACATGTCGCAGGTGGAAGCCGGCAAAATACAATTAATGGTAAAAAATATAAATCCTGAAACTATTATAGAAAACGCAATTCAGGCTGTTGCAGGCAATGCCAGGGAAAAAGAAATTACTATTAGAAATACAACCAATTCAAAATTGCCGGATATCAAAGCAGATGCAGACAAAACCACATGGGTTCTGAATAACCTTTTAACCAACGCCATAAAATATTCTTTTAATAGTAGCACAGTAGAAGTTAATGCCACACAACAAGATGATATGATTGTCTTTTCGGTTAAGGATCACGGTCCGGGCATGGACGCAGCCTATCTCCCAAGATTGTTTGAAAGATATTTCCAGGTGCCTGGTTCAAAAGAAAAAGGAACGGGTCTTGGTTTAGCCATTTCAAAAGAATTTATAATAGCCCAAAATGGAAAAATTTGGGTGGAAAGTGAAATTGGTAAGGGATCTACTTTCTATTTTTGCATGCCTGTATAAGTCATAAATTTTGGCCTCCAATTGCCGGAACTAATAGTGAATTACCGGATGATATCCTTTAATTTTAAACCTTATTACACACAAGAACCTTTCTGAATATTATAAATAAATATTTATGGAATTATCTGCACAGGTAAGCAATCTTTTTTTATTGGCTTTGCCCATTGCATGTATTGCCTGGACAATAACGCATGAAGAAGTATTTAAAGAGCCCAGGGAGTTTTGTGTAAGAAAATCCAAGTCATGCGATAAATTACTGAAACGAAAGTTCTTTTACCTTTTTACCTGTGAATATTGTTTCAGTCATTATGTTACAGTATTTTTTTTATTCATTACCGGTTACCACCTGCTGTTTGCAGACTGGCGTGGTTATTTGATCGGGGGCTTTGCTTTAGTGTGGATAGCCAATATTTATATGAGCATATTTGGATTGGTAAGAGTTGGGCTGAAGAGAGAAAAAATGGAAGCGAATATTAAAGAGGAAGAATTAAATGATATCAAAAAAGAAGTGGCATGATTGTTTCCGGGCTCACGCATGGGTTTAGCATTAGTAGTGCTTATAAACTGTAATTTTCCTATACAAATCGCCATGAAATAGCAGGGTCCCTTCAAGTTTATCTCCTTCTATATTAAAAGTCCAGGTTCCTTTATAAGCCGTTGAGTTGAGTTGATTTGTTTTGGTATTATAAACGCAGGGTATAATACCCATTCCTTCTTCCACGCCATTTACAATTTTACCGGCATTGATATAAAAAGTGTCGGCCGCTGTATTTTTTGAAATGTGATATACGACGGTCTCGTCATGGCATGGCGAATTTTTCACCTGGCATATAGATGTACCTTTCCAGGTGCCTGGCAGTAAAGTGTCAAGTCTAACAAGACTACTCTGGGCCTGGTTCAATTTACTAAGTAAACAAAGAGTAAGAGAAAATAAATTAGCTAGTAGAATTTTCATTTTGGTCTTTAATTTTCCCGTTTCAAATTTAATATATTTTAAAACGTGAAACATCTCATCTGCTCCCAATGGGCCTATTGGCCTGCTTACCTCGTTCTGTAAAATGCTATCCGTAAAAGCCCTTAACCGTTCTAAATTTTTATTGTTTTGTGCACCCGCATGAAACGCGGTGCCTGATACAAGGAGGCCAATTATGACTCTTCTATACATCAACGATATTTTTATTAAATGTTTTATCACCCATTAATTAAATGAAGATAGGCAGATAAATATTCAAGGGTGACATCTGAGGAATTCGTTGTCTGCAAAATTGAGGAAGCCATTTTGCAAGCCAGGGCCCCTACTCCCATCCACATCTTATTATTTCAACATGCTAATGTTGGATCGGGAACCAATATGCTGATTATAATCATACAAATTATAGTCCCGCGTCATAAATGCTTAAAATTACTCTAACTATCTTGGATAGCCGATATAAATATATTGTGCACTATAAACTTTTTGGTCATGAAAAATAATACTAAAGTATTAATCGCATTGGCTGCAGGTGTACTTGTTGAGGCGGTCGTGGGTCTTTTGTTGTCACCCGACAAAGGCAGTGAAACAGGAAAAAGAATTGCCGGTGCCGAAAGAAATTGAACAAATCAATTAAAGCAACATTCAACAGGGGCTAGAATAAATTCCCCGGTTGAAAAAGGAATGAAAGAATAACAGGAACACTGAATGAACAAGTGAGCGTATTTGTGTGAGCAATATTTGTTGTACGGGTAACTAACAAGAAGAGATTCAATTGATGCTATTTGTCTGTTTATTTGTTGACAGACTTTTATACAGTGGATTAATGAATTTATTTATAACCTTAAAATTTTTTAAACATGGGAAACATATTATACGTTATTGCAGTAGTACTGATAATAATTTGGGCAATTAGCTTTTTGGGAGGCTATTATACCGGTGGATTAATTCATATACTTTTAGTTATAGCTATCATAGCTATCGTATATAAACTTCTTACCGGTCGAAACGCTGTCTGATAATTTACAAAAAGTACTGTGAAAAAGATAACAACGTAATGTTGGTGACAGGGCTTTGCATCTACAGAATTGTTATCCACTCATACTGTCGTGAGAATGTTAAAAAAAAATGCCCAATATTCGCGGAAGGCAAATACCTGGTCCTGTACGTCATGTCAGGCAAAAGTAAGAGAATTAAAAACAAACGATGAACTTGCCATTGCAGCCGAACACTTGTATCCATTTGTTTACAAGAAAATACAGGAGATCATTAATCATCCCGGCTTGGTAAGAATGAAGCTCATTACCTCTTTCCGTATCCGCGAATAAGCTATACCGTTATATTATACCTTAATTAATAAAAAAGCAGGCTGGCATATACGTCCGCTTGACTCGCAGGGCAGCACGGGGCAGCGATTCCCGGCCATTAAAACATTCTACGGAAATCCGGGGGAAACTTAATAACTTAGAGTTATAACTTCATTCAGCCCTTATGGAGTTATTCCATCATCCCCATCCGTTATCCTGTAATAACACACCGGTTGTAAAACCTTGCTTCAATTAACACAGGAAAGAATCTCAAATAAATTCAGGCCACCTGTAAATTATTACAATGGAAAATAAATTGATCACTTCCAGGTTTTTATTCATGGCAATACTAGTTTGCCTGGTACATATTCGTTGCAATTCCCAACCTGCCGGGAAGCCGCAACAGGTTTCAGTTTCAGTAACCGGGATTGACTATGATGATGCAGGCGTTACTTCATTGCGTGAAAAGCTGAAAAGCACCAGGAATGTAACAAACTTCAAAGAAAGTTATAACAACGGATCCGAGGCGATTACATTCACCTATACCAATACGGCCATAAACTTATGGGATCAAATGCCCTCTTCAGTAAAACAGCTCTTTAAGGTAACTTCCATTGATGACCAGCATGTCATCCTGAGCAGTAAGGGAAGCAGTTCACCTGCTTCCGTTACCACAGCCAGCAATACGTCAACAGCTAACGACGATGATTGCAAAACCTGCTACTACAACCTTTGCAAGTATGATGAAACAAAATCCTTCCAGGGGGTGCTGTACAAAGGGATTAACTGGGACCAGGGAACATATTATTACAACTGTGATAATGGAGTGGTAACCCGAAAAATAATTACAGTAAACGCCGCCGGCGTTGTCACCCGCACTACCACGGATACGCTTATTATGAGCAACGTACCGGCCGGTACTGCATGGGGAGTAACGCAATCTCCTGATGGCAACACCTATTCCGGTTATACACTGATTGCAAAGAACCTTTCAGTGAACGTAAAAAATAAACAATATAATGATGTAATAATAGTGAACATACGGCAGTACAATCGTTTTTCAAATACCGGTTCCTCCGTCAATTATTATTATGCAAGAGGCGCCGGTCCTATTTCATCAGAGCAAATTGATTACACAAAAGACCCGATGCAGGTTTACCAGGGTAATCTAAAGGTCGAAGCCACTGCGCAAAGTTTACCCGGGCAAATTGATCCGGGACTTACAGGGGTTTGGAAATGGGCTCCTCCCAATGATATTAGTACCATCTATAAATTCAACAGTGACGGCACTTTTAATTATTATGTCGGCAGCAACACTACTACGGGTGAGGAGATGTATAAAGACGGTAAAAACTTCTGGAGATTAAATGGCAGCAAGCTGGAAATTTACTACTCGGGCATGAACGTAAAATCAGAATATGCTTTGAAGAAAGTTACAGATGCTGCTTCCGGAAAGCCTGCGTTGTCCATTCAATTCAGAGATGCAGAATACAGAACATACATAAAGATGGACGATAAATAAGTACGATCAGTGAACTGCAATGTTGGCTTGGGCACAGACCTTCGTTGGCCTGGTTATGCTACTGCAGCTCTTGCAACAAATTTATACTGATCAGCAGATTTGCCCGTACCGGAAATAGCTCCTCTCCTGAACAACATTTCATTGTGATTCGTGCGACAGGACAAGGGGTTGGAGAAACAATAACTGCGGCTAATGTGTAAATATTAAACCTTCTTCTTTTTGGGTAAAAAATAATAAATAAGAAAAGCGATAATCAAACCCAATACAACACATATGACAACGTTTCTAATATCAGGTGCAATAATTGGCAAGCCATTATAGCTGCAAAGTCCTAAAGTTATTATAGTCAATAGGATATAAAATAAAACCTGTACAACGCGTTCTATTTTCGTATTGTATATTTTGTAGAATTACATGTTTACTAAACAAATGTAATATCAATACCTGATCTTTCATATGGCGGATGCCGAAATTTCTGCAGGAGCACTGGGAAACATAATCCGTTTAGAAACAGGTTATCATCAACTATAAAATGATTAAAAATAAAAATCAGGAAAAGACATTATAGGAGAAATATATCTTATTAACCTCTTTTAAAAGTACTGGTTTGGCTCAGAAATTTAAATACCCAGTATCCTTTTACTTTTAGCAAACTGTCATCTGTAAGCCATGCAACTGAATTCCATTTTTTTCCATTTCTTGCATCGTAAATCACCCCATCTACATATTCATTTTCATCCTGGTCATAATGAAGACCTTGCACCACATCCATTCCTAAAAGTTTCCTGGAACGTAAGGCGGGGTCAGGGTTTTTAACATCCATATAATCACTCACTCCATTCTTATCTTGTTTAAGCCATACAATTTTAGCCTTAAATTCGTCGCTTTGTTTATAAACTTCAATCTTACAATTTCCTTCGCTAGTTACCCATGTGCCGAGTATTGCATCAGGGGCTTTCTGAGCCAGCGAAACAAACATCAACATAGAAAATATTAAAGTTGCAGGAATTTTTTTCATAGTAGGCGGATAAAGGATAATGTGAAGTATTGTCTAAAGTTCAACTAAATAAACCGGCTTCCTCCTGTCTAAAATCATAATTAAGAATTAAATAACTTATTAATTATAGTCCTGGAACGACACTATATCTTGCTGATTCCTGGCAAAAGGAAATTTGCGTTAAGTTTTGCTGATGATAGGATGCGCATGTGCCAAAGTTAGTATTCACGAAACTGAATTATGGTTTTCTTTGTTGTGGGATTGCTTAGTCGCGCCGCCCCGCCATGAATCACCATCACCTTAGTAGAGTTACTGTTCCCATCAATTGTTGATTTTCCCGTTTACGTCTATAAAGCTAATCACCAAAACCAAAAGTTATTGAATTCTTTTATTTCTTTTGAATACTTTGGAGATGAAATTCCCGGCTTCGGTTACGGCACCAACCGCAGGAGCGTTCATTTTCACACCATTGTCCAATTGAGCCGGATAGAGTATAATGAAACTATTTTTGATGAAATATTTACTAAGGTAATAAGGAAGTTTATTCAATTGCCTGTTAAAAGATACATGTCCATTCCGGGAAGATACAATTATAAAAAGGTCATTTTCCTCTACTTCGCGGCTAAGAATCAAAAAATCATTCCAGTCAGTAAATTCTTTATAATCCGCTTCTATTGGTTGTGTCTTTAGCTTATTCAATTTCTCCAGTCCGGCAATCGTTTGCGGACTTGCGTAAAATAGTATAGGCAAACTATTTTGCTTTGCAAGATTAGAAAGCGTAGTAAACCAATGGCAAAAACCTGCTTCTGATTCTGCTTTAGGGGTAACGGTTACCACTATTCGCTTTAAGGTATTAAACGGCTGTACCGCCTTATATATATAGACGGTTTCAAAAATTCTTGTCAATACTTGCTCTGTGCCATGCCCTATAAAATCTTCTTGCTTTGCATCTTTATGCAAACCGATAACCAGGTCCTTAATGTTTTTTTCTTTTATGGTATATACAATGCCATTGCTCACGCTTTGATCAAACCTGGTAAGCGGAATGATCTTTTTATCCATTGAAGCGCCATATTTCATTACGGCATCCATCATCTTTTTTCCTTCAGCATGCACCTTTCCTGTAGTATCCTGTTCATCCACCACATGTAAAGCGTGTACAGATGCCTTACTTTTTTGTTCCCTTAATGAAAGCGCTAAGTTCACAAGCTCATCAACGGAATCAGGATATGCGATTGAAATAAGAATATTATCCTTCTCTTCACCTTCTTCATCAGCTGCATTTTCATTTTCCGTCAAGGCTATCTTGCGGGATGCTTTCTCCACAATAAAGGAGCTCACAGTACAAGTAACTAATATCATAATAATAGTGCCGTTCAATATATCTTCATTTAATAGCCTTATAGGCGTCCCGTTGGGAGCTTCACCCAGGATGATATTGTACCCCACAAGCACCGCGGCAAGTGTGGCAGCAGCCTGTGCACTGCTGAGTCCGAAAATCATATTTTTTTCATCACGGGAAAGCCTAAACGTTTTCTGAGTAATCCAGGCAGCAATAAATTTACCGGCTAACGCCATCACTATCATAACGCCAGCAACTTTCAATGTTTCAATTCCATGGAAGAATATCCGCACATCCACAAGCATTCCCACACCCACCAAAAAAAAAGGAATGAAAATAGCATTGCCCACAAACCCGATCCTGTTCATTAAGGCGGAATTATGCGGTATGAATTTATTGAGTGCAAGCCCTGAAAGAAAGGCACCTATGATGGGTTCTATGCCAGCGGCTTCCGCAAGCACCCCGCCCATAAAAACCATGGCCAATACAAAGATGTATTGCGAAATGCTATCCTCATATTTCTTAAAGAACCAGCGGGCGATAACAGGAAATATAAATAATACAATGCATGCAAATACCACCACAGATACGGAAAGGGTTATCCAAAAGGACGGAGTAATATCTCCCTGCGCCATCCCAACAATAACGGCTAACACCAGTAATGCAAGTGTGTCCGTTATCATGGTACCTCCTATCGTAATCGTGATAGCCTTATTGCCCGATATACCATAGCGGCTCGCTATAGGATAGGCAAGCAACGTGTGGGAGGCAAACATACTTGAGAGCAAAACGGAAGTCTCTATTGAAAACTGTAATAAGTAGTAAGAGGCAAGTACGCCCAGTAGCATTGGAATAGCGAACGTGAACAAACCGAAGACGAGGCTCTTGTATTTATTTTTATTAAATTCTGCCAGGTCAATTTCCAGACCTGCCATAAACATAATGTATAAAAGGCCTACTGTTCCAAATAATACGATGCTGCTGTCGCGTAGCAATAAGTTGAAGCCATAGGGCCCTACAATTACCCCGGCAACAATCAGCCCTATAAGATGGGGAACCTTTATCTTATTTAATAAGATAGGTGCAAAAAGTATGATGAAAAGAACCAGCGAAAAAATAATCACAGGGTTTTTTAAGGGCAAAGAAAAATCAAGGTCAGCTAACAATACCATAAGGATCTTTGAAAGGATGAAAGATGAATAGTTCTATTTTTTTTTCAATTGTAAATCATAAATAATATGGCAGTCGTCCGGCCTTATTATTTCCCGCTCACCTTCCATTTCATTTTCTTTTGTTTTTTTAAGGCGAATTATTATCTGTACACCTTTTGATGTGGAAGTATCAATGGCTTGCGATGACAACTCCAATTTGTTTCCTGTATAAGTACCCGAGTAAGTGCGTATCACTTTATCTTTGTTAATCGCGTTTGCTATTACTGTGTTGTGCTGCAAACTGATTTCCCATTGTTCCACCTTGGAATCGCCAACGGCCGAACCGGCGCAGGTTGTCGCTGTACATAACATATCCACTGCCCATGTACCGGTAAGATCCGGATGAAGCATTGATAAAGTATCAGGTGGAATTTTTAACAGGCTGTCGGATACGTGTTCTCTTTTATTTAATTGCTCTTCTTTTAGCTGTATCTCTTTTTCCTTAAGTGAAAGTTCCTGTTCCTTTTTATTCACTTCCTGCATTTTATTTTTAAGTTCCAATTCACGCTCGCGTAAATTACAACTGCAAAAAGTTATAAGCCAGAGCCCTGATAAACACATGATCCACTTCATAAACATCTTTAAGGCAAATTTAAGGAATACATATAAACCAGTTTATGTTTTACAAGGCAGTGAAAACATTCTACTATTAATTATTTTCATCCCGTCATCTCTGAAGAAGTGTCTCCAATCCGTATTTATTGAAGAAATAAACTGCATTTAATGATTAATGACTCTTTCGCTCTCCGGCATATTTAAAAGAGGTTGACATGAATATTTCTAAGATAATAGAAATTCAGGAACAGCGCATGGGGATTGCTATGATTAATCCAAATCCCTTTCATTCGGTTTAAACTTACATATCGTTTATAACGGCCACAATTACACGATAATAATATTTATATAAGATAACCGAAAAGCCTAATCGAAATTATTTTTTGCATCTATATTACAACACTGCTAATAACATTACACATAGCTGTCGGTACGGATTGAATATCATGCAAGTTTTATATCACTGTCTTTTAAATATTTATAAATGGCCCTGTACACTTCACCACGTACCAGTTCAGTTTTATTAACATCCTTACACCAGAAATATACCTTCATCTCCATTGATTTTGAAGTAATCGTATTGATGAATATTTCGGGGTCCTTTTGTACGAGTACATCCGGTATCGCTTGGATTATTTCTTTAATAGCCCGCTTTCTGTCATCATCTATTATCAATTCTTCGATCATGAAAGACACCTCAGCCCGGATGTTGTTGTTACTAAGCGTCCAGTTAACAATATTATGAGATAATATATCACCGTTAGGTATAATAACTTCTGCACCTTCAGGTGTCAATAAAGTGCTGGAACGAACACTTATTTCTTTTACTCTTCCTTTATTATTACCTATCTCAACGATATCACCTATACGCAGCGGGCGGTCAAAAATTAAAATAATTCCGGATACAAAGTTGCTTACTATATTTTGTAAACCTAAACCGATACCTATGCCCAGGGCACCCAGTATCACTGTTATTTTATCCAGGGGAAGCCCTGATGCTGCAACGGCTAATAAGAATCCGGCAATCAATAAAACAAGGCGTGTAATCAATAATCTTGAACGCGGCCCTTTGTTGTCGAATGCCGGGTCATCACCAATATCTCCAAAGAAATAAGCAATATATTTTTGTAAAAAATTAGCTGTCCATATAATTGCTAAAAATAAAATAACCCCGTTAAAAGTAAATGAAATACTGCCCAGCTGTCTTGGTGTGGTTAAAAAGTTAATGAGCAAGTCGTTTAATGCATCATATAAATTGAGGTTGGTCGTAAATACGATCAGCCAAATGACGATCGACAGGATGGACACGAGCAGGGAAATGCCTTTTGCAATTCCGGTATATTCAAAATGCTGCGAATATTTTTTGCGAATTCTGCTGCTTTGAATCTGCAACAGGAATGTTTCCGTAACGAGTTGCACAAACACTACCAGGCCAATAGCCTGCGCAATCGCAGTATTAGCTGAGGTGCTCAATATCTGTGTTAATGTTACCCGTCCAAACAGGTTACAAATAACAGCCAGTACATTAAAAAGAAGATAAAGTAGTATAACAAAAAAAATAACCTTATAGCTTTTTAACAACATCTTTAATTGCAACAAAGCATATATGCCAAGCACACAGGATGTAACGTTAACAGAAAAGATCCACCAGCGCTGAATATAAAATGGAGCGCCTAAAAATCTTGTTATGGATAATAAGATAAAAAGCAAAACAAAAGCGATCCACATATACCGCAATTGGCTGGTCATTTGTTTCCAGAAAAGAGCTGTAAGTGCAAGCATCAATAAAAAATCAATTGATTCAATATAAATGGCTGGCGCATTGAGATCGAAAAATGGCGCAAGATTAAGAACGAAAACCAATGAAACCAGAACAGGAAACGGGTTAATAAACCTGAAGTGTAATGCATCCAGTGCTGGTATTTTGTTAAGGCGTTTAAGACTTCTGAAGTTGTAAAATATCCAATAAAAAAAGATCAATGCTGTTAAAAGTAAAAGGTACAACCGGTTCCGGCTATGCTGAAAATAAAACAGGGTGATTTTTTTTTCGTCTGAAAGCACTTTTGAGAATCCCTTCATAGCCGAAGACGAAACACCTGCACCAGATTCCCATAAATATCTTCTTTCTTTACTAAAAGCTCTCGGGCCGGTGGTTTGTAGTAGTGCGTCAGCCTGCCGGGATAGTTCGTCTATTGTAATGACGTTATTGGAGATGCGCGCCAATGTCTGATCAATAAGAACGTTGACATTCTTAATGATGCCGTCCGCATTTTTCCACTTGTCGTGTACAAGAATGAGTTGCGGTTTAAAAGTTTCCCATAAGTTACGATCGCGGAAAATATGTTGTATTACGCTATCTTTTCTAATTAAGAATATCGCCTTTTTTGTGGCATCTAAAATACTGTCATATTGAGTGAGCTTTTTATTATAGTCTTTGTTATCAATCCTTAGATGATCAAGAAGTATATTAAACATTTGCAGGTTGCGGATATTCAGGCTGCGCTCTTTCCCCGAAAGTCTTTCTTTAATGATGTTTAATGCAGAATCATCTTCATCCATATGCTGAATGATCACCTTAATAGGTGCAACAAATTGGGCCACGTACGGCGCTTTGTTTAAGGTCTGAAAAACTTTACCAATCCCCAGCAAATAATCGCTGCGAGTTAGGGTATCATCGTTTGCAAATGCCGAAGAATCGAAAGATTTGCCGGTAAGTTTTAATGTATCCTGCGCTGCAAGCGTTCCATACAAAACCAGAATAAAAATAAAAAGAAGTAACTTTTTCATAGGAAATCCTTGTGAACAATACTTAAAAGTACACAAGAACCGTGGAACTTGTGAAAGATGGGCTATATTTAAATCAGTCAATCCGACAGCGAAAAGATTTTGGAAGAACCAAGGTATAATTATATACGTTTCAATTTGATGTAACTGAATTGCTAACAGTTATATACAAATTTATGTATAGAATTTAGTGATGGAATAATTAGCAAGCTGAAATCCCCTGACTTCCTGGTTTGCATCCAACCGTAAAGCTGCGCCAATTATTTAAACTTTGTAGAATAAAACTAAGAAGAAGGCTTATTTGTTTAAACATGCTCAGCACACCATGTTGGATGCGCTTATTGCGCATAACGGTAACGGTTATTGTCAAAATCGCATCCCTGTAAACGGTACAAGTCGTGTTATAATAATAAACTATAACCTGCTCAACTAATTCTTATTGGCAAATGACAAATAATATAAAGCTATCTTCTGCATTAAGTAAACTCAAGCCTCTTTTTTAATGCGGGCGCAAGGTACTGTCATGAAGTTAAACTTTGTTAACTCTTTACGCAATATTGTTATTTTTTTTCACTTATATAACGGGCACAGTTACACGCAGACTTATTTTGGTAGCTGCACAAGCGGGAAGCTTCCGCTGTCCCTTTGCCCGGGCCAACAATGGGCCAACGTAACGCCGCTGCGAAAGTTAAAGCATTGAGACTCCCGCAACAGGTATAAAAATAAAATCAGGAATTCTCTTGCATCGTTAAATTCTGTGCTGTAATTTTTACATCGCTTAGCCCTCCGTCCACCCCCTTTTTTCAATTTATTAATATCAGAAAAATGATTGCAAATACTTATTTCCGCAATGCGCTCATCATTATGGTTACCTGTATAGGTTCCATCAGCATGGATTCCTGCACCACTACACGCATCGTCTCCAAATACGATTGCGATACCTTTGCAAACAATCCCTTAAATAAAATGACAACCTGGTCCTTTGCATGGGGGCTGGTGCAGCCTAAGGACATAATTCCAAACTGCGATAAACGCTTCAACCATCTTAACCAGGTAACTGTAAAAAATAACCTTGGCTTTGCATTAATATCTGTTGTAACCCTTGGTATTGTTATGCCACAAAGAGTGGAATGGTGCTGCGCACCTTACAGTCCCGCAACAGATTCTTTAGGTCACAATTAAAAAATATATTGATGGCAACAGTAACTACATTACCCGATGGCATTTCCACGTTACCCATTACCACATGGGAAAACGGTCATGAAAACTTTGTACATACCTTCAAAGAAAATGCCTCTTTTAAACTGAGCATCCCTTCATCAGCCTCTCACAACCCTTACCAGGATACTACCAAAAACTTTCAATGGCTTATTCAATATGCAATAGACAATAACGTCCAGTTGCGGGCAATGGGCAATGGATGGTCTTTCTCCGAAGTAGCCGTTTGTGAAGGTGGGCTGGTAGATACCAAGGCCCTGCGGCTTTCTTATAATCTTAAAAATTCTTTCATAGCACCGGAATACCTGGCAAGCGGCAAAACTGCCGGCAACCTGTTTTTTACTCAATGTGGCATGAGCATTCTTGACCTGGATGAAAAACTGGAGCAGGATTCCAATCCTAAAAGATCTTTGAAAGCTTCCGGGGCCAGCAACGGGCAAACAATTGCAGGATGCTGCTCCACCGGTACTCATGGTTCTGCATTTAATGTAGGCGCCGTGCACGATTCTATCGTTGGAATGCATTTGGTGGTAGGCCCCGACAGGCACGTCTGGCTCGAAAAAAAATCAAACCCTGTTGCCTCAGATGACTTTATACAATGGCTTGGAGCAGAACCCATCAAAGATGATGATATGTTCAATGCAGCCCTGGTAAGCTTTGGGAGCTTTGGATTTATTCACGGGATATTGATTGAAACCGAACCCATCTTTTTGCTGGAACAATATCGCACCGGTAACATTATTTACAATGATGATTTAAAACTGGCCATGAACCATTTGGATTTTTCTGCTATTTTAAATCAGTTACCTGCACCGCCGGTGTCCCCGGGAAAGGAAATGTATCATTTTGAAATACTGGTGAACCTCCAGAGGTTTGAGCCCAATAACCCTCAAAAGGGGGTTTACCTTAAAACAATGTATAAGGAACCGTACCGCGAGGATTATACAAAAATCGCCGCGGATGATAAAGGTTTTACGTATGGGGATGATTTGCTCGGCGTAATAGAAACCATCCTGGATACCCTGGGTCCTGGTATTTCTTCAATGCTTATTCCCGGGTTAGTAAATAAATTATTCCCGCTGGCTTTTACCGCTAATGTAAGCATGACCGGTACAGTAGGAGAAACCTTTAGTAATACCAAATTCAGGGGAAAAGCTGCCAGTGCAGCTATAGGCGTTCATATCAATGATGCCAGTTCAGTACTGGAAGAAATTGTGGCAATCAATAAAGATTTTCCTTTTGCAGGTGCGCTTGCATTGCGGTATGTGAAAGGTACAGAAGCTTTGCTCGGCTTTACTCATTTTGATAAAACCTGCGTTATGGAACTGGATGGCGTAGACTCCCAATTATCAAGAACTTTCATTGAAAAAGTATGGGCAAAATTGCAGGAACTTAATATCCCTTTTACCATGCATTGGGGAAAATTCAATTTCGGTTTAAATCCTGGTCTCATTCAAACCATGTATGGCGATAGGCTGGCAAAGTGGAAAACCTGCCGGAATTCTTTGCTATCCGATGATGTAAAAAAAGTATTTACCAACAATTTTATGGTACAATGCGGCCTGGATAAGTAAAACAGGAATGGAAATTGGTTTAAACCCTTATCCGGTCGGGCCGCTTCAAAGCTTCCATTACCGTTCGCTGCGTGGATCCCTGCAAGAAGATTTTTTTAATAGAAGACAGAAAGCGGCGCATTTTATTTGAAGTTGACTTATTGATATTTTTAAACTTTCTATTGTTGATTATTTGAAATTGAAAAAGGTAAAAGGAAGCAAAGCTTACCCTGCCGGATATTATTTGCCGCTCTCGTTCATGAATTAAGTGCAAATAACCATAACCAACGGTTTTATAAACCAACAGTTACTTTTCCTCAAAATGCATTGACATATAACAGCTACTGCTTCTCCCGCAACATCAAAAGAACATTTTTGCAAAACCTTCACCTATATTTTGCCATAATGCTGAATCCCGGAAATTCCAGGCAAGATGCAATAACAAAAAAATAAACAGAACAAACGCAAAAGGTATAAAAGATCTTTTTTTAACGATGTCATTGATCAAAAGACCAGCGGCAATTGCCATAACAAAATAGTTGCTGTAGTTCACCGCATCCTGTAAAGAATTATGAAAATAAATTATTAATCCCCTGCCAAGGCCCGGAGCAACCATAAGAAACGAGGTGCCGATCATATAACGCATATGCCTATACGTTTTTTTCCTGTTGATAATAGCTAAGGAATAAAATATCGCAAAAGCAACAAGATAAGGTATGCTTAAGGCAATCATAGCGATCCTTTCCTTGTGCAACACGAGGGGTGCCGCTCTTTGATAAACCATCCGGCTTACCAGGAAAATTGAAACGACAAGTAATGGTGCTACCACATACGACAATTTTCCAATAGCCCTGTGAATACCCAATTTACCTGACCTGATAAGCAAGGGTTGAGTGATAAGAATTATCATCCATGTCAGCATCATGGCTCCATGAAAATGCTGAATATTACTAAACCCTGTAAATCCCGGGAAAAAAATAATATAGGTTTTATAAAAGCCCCATGTTACGAGTGCCAGGATGAATACAAAGAACAGGCTGATGCGGCGATAGGGAATAGTTTGTAGTCTTTCCATTGCAGTTGATTTTAATTTGATTTAAAAAAAATGTAGTGGATTCCTAAAGCAGCAAACTAAATATAGGCAATTAGTCAGATTTACTGAAAATTATAAAATCCGGATTCTATGTCCAGGTAATAAGTTTGCGCTAATGACAGGTGCGTTTGGCATCAGTGGGAAATGCGATAATCAACTGCTGTAAACATGTGCTACAATGCCGCCCGGAAAAGACTTTGCCTCAATCAATTTCAGATCCATTGGCTGTTCAACACTACTAAAAATTGGCATCCCTGCACCTAAAACCACAGGATGCATATTTAAATGATATTCATCAATAAGTCCTGTCGCAACCAGGCTCCGCATAAATCCGGCGCCTCCGAGTGCCAAAATAGGTTTGCCCTCCTGTGACTTAAGTTCCTTTATCTCATCGGCAAGGTCGCCATCAAAAATCTGTGCCTCTGCCCAGGAAGCTGCGGCCGGAGACAGTATGGTATCGGGCTCCACATGAATTCCTTTATAACCGCTTTTGGTAAATACTGCTTTTGGAATTTCGTTCATGGGTGTAGCAAAAGGCCGGGGCGCAGTTGGCCAGTACGGCGCCATAGCTTCAAACGATTTTCTGCCCATGATGACCATGCTGGCATCATAGCTCCGCTCCAGGCTCCAGGCTCTCGAAGTTTTATCCGAGCTTGTGAAAATCCAGTCAGCCTTTCCGTCAATGCCGGCTACAAAACCATCAACAGTTATTGACATCTTCATAATCAGTTTACGCATAGTTCATTAATTTATTTGTCAAAACTAAGCGCTCCTTTTGAAAACAAAGGCTGCTGAATGCGACATTCAACAGGGGCAATTGCACCTTTATTTTTTTCTTCCAGACAATATCTCTTTAGCAAGGCAATGTATCCACGCAACGACATTATAAATCGAAATTTAGTTTGCCGGGAAAGCGTCAACATTCCAAATCTATTGCCGCTGCTACACTTGGTGTGTTCGTAGCCGTTAGTTGCGTTATTTTAGGTTTCAAATAAGGACTTACGAGCATTAGAAGATTGCCACGGCGCAACAAAATTCCTTCTTCACTTCAACATCTGTTATACGCCTCGCAATTGCGAGAAGCCTTGTAAGTTGCCAATCGGTTCCTTAATTTCTTTGGCCTTTTTTGCAAACAAAAACTACGAATATTAAATCTATAACAAAAATTCAATTTCAATAAGCCACATTGCCTGGCATACAAAAAACAGCACTGCCAACCGGTGCGACCATCCCGGCCCTACCTGCTGTTTTTAAATTATAGTAGCTGCATTTTTTTACCCTTTTGTGACCCGGGCTGTAGCTATTCATCTAGTAAATAAATCCTGGGGCATTGTATAATAAAATGTTTTATAAAACGTTTTAAAAGGGCGTGCCTTGTGTAGGCGACCTCTTAAACACCGAAGCTTCCCAGGTCAATTTTGGGAAGCTTTTTTTTTGTCTGACCATAATTTATTTGATTAAAGGATTAAAGGATTATTGAAGAGGGCTGTTGCTTTAATCATGGTAATCTTTTAATCTTTTTGTCTGAACCATGATTTCCTGATTTAAGGATTAAAGGATTAATTACGACGCCTGGTGCTTTAATCATGGTAATCCTGTAATCCTATTAATCATGGTTCAAATTATTAATCATGGTAATTCTTTTAATCCTTTTAATCATGGTTTCTTTTTCTCTAAAAGGGTAGTAAATCGTTTGTTATTCGGTCGTAAACCGGTTGTTATTCGGTCGTCAATGACCGAATAAGCTCCGCCATAAGACCAATTTCTTTTCGTTTTACCAAACAATAAAACGATAGCAGGAGCGTTTTATTCTGTTTGTTTATTATTAAAAATAGTTTTATGGCTAGAATTCCCAATGGTATTACAGGAGAATTTATCGGAACTGCCGGTAACGTTTCGGGTTATATGAGATTTGGTACCAACTTCCTCCGCAGCAGGCGAAGAAAATCAACCAACGCCATGACGCCTAAGCGGCTGGCGCAGCAACAAAAAATTAAAGTGTGCAACGACTTTACCAGGCCATTTGCCGGCCGCGGCTTCTTTACTAAAACCTTCCCGGCTTATGGCAGCAAGGGCTCGGGGTTTAACAGGGCAACCAGTGCGCTTATGAACCAGGCGATAGTTGGCAGTTACCCGGAAACTGCGGTGTCGTACCCGCTGGTACTGGTATCACAGGGGCCACTACCCTCGCCGGTAAATGCATCGGCAGCGCTGAATAACGAAGGCAATATAGTGTTTTCATGGACCGATAATACGGGAACCGGCACCGCGAAAGCCAATGACAAGGCAGTGTTGGTGGCTTATTTTCCCGGGCTACAACAGGTGGTCTTTAGCCTGGATGCCGGCACGAGAGCGGCCGGAACAGCAGTACTACAGGTAAGCCCTATGAGGGGTGCAGTCGCCGAAACATGGATGGGTTTTATAAGCAATGATGAAAAAGATGCCGCGGATAGTGTGTATACCGGGAGCGTGGGTGTTGAACTGTAATTTGCAGGATTGAAGGCTTGGTTGTCTGAACCTAATCATGGTTCATTTTTACTGAACTTGCTTTTGCCAATTAATTTACCTACTGCTGCATTTTTTCAATAACGATGGCTAGTTCTTTGTTTTGTTTTTGTGACTCATTATTCTCATCCGGCAGCCCCGTTGTTCTCTAGGCATAGGCGGACGCTGCTGTGAGGTTGCGCTCGTGACAGGTAATAAATTGAAAGTGAGCAGAAGTTCTGCCAAATCAACTTCCTACTTAAAATTTTCTGAACCTGAACTTTTGCCCTCCTATCGAAGCCTCATACATCAGCCCTCCTTTCTGTTGGGTAAATATCATTACACCATCAGCATACTTCGCGTTGCCGGAAGCTCCTTCAGTAACCGCAACAGCAGAAGCCTGGGCAGAAAACTGTAATTTATTTTCTTTAAACTTGTCCATATCTTTTTTCGCTTCAAAAAATATAACCTCCCTATATGCCTGACCGCCCGCCTGGAAACCGATATTAACCTGGGTTAATCTTGCCTTACCAATCATTTTTCCTTTTTCATACACTATTCCATTACCGGAGGCTCCGCCAATGCCAAGGCCTCCCTTGCCCACGTTGGGAAAGATAACGTACCCATAGGCATTATTAAATAAACTTTTCATCAGGCCATCTACCTTAATGAATTCGGCCCTAGCAGTTTTAGTGTCTGCTATTATGCGCTGGTCGGTTTTACTATGTTGACTCACTGCCTTAAAGGAAATAACAATGGCTAACAGCGTAATTATCCATTTTATTTCCTGGAAAATATTTCTCTTTTTCATACTGTTTTTTTTGTAAGTTATGCACCAGGCCGCCAGGATACAATGACATCGGTCATAGCATTGAATAAGGGTCGTCATAGTCTAATTATCTACGAGGGTTAAAATCCTTTTAATCTTGTTTCAGAATATTTGTCTGAACCACGATTTGCCTGATTAAAGGATTAAAGGATTATTTGCAAGTCACGCGGCTTTAATCATGGTAATCTTTTGATCTTTTTAATCATGGTTCAGATTTTTAATCACGGCTCAGGTAATCTTGTAAATTAAGCGCCAGCCGTGCATGCGTACTGCGCATAAACGTATCCGTTATGTTAAGGATCTCATGAGCAAACAGCTGGAAAATTTTTAATCTATATAAAAAAAAATTATCATCTTTGTAGTGAATATTACCTCGAGACGCCAAAATTAATTTAAACGTTTATGAGGTTATTTATATTCATCTCCGCTCTTGTTATGAGCAGCTTATTCGCTACCGCCCAAACAGGAGTTTCCGTACTTACCCAGCACAATGATATTAATCGCACCGGCTGGAACAATAAAGAAACTATCTTAAATCCTGCCAACGTTAGTTCCGGTAATTTTGGCCGCATCGGCACATTTAACGTGGATGACGAGGTATATGCCCAACCGCTGGTCGTTAATAACATTACGGTAGGCAATCATACCGGCAGCGTGTTATATACGGCCACTGTAAATAACACCGTGTATGCTTTTGACGCAGACGATGTAACTGACACGGCGTATTTATGGAAGGTAAGTTTAAATCCATCCGGCCAGCGGGCGCCCAATACTGCTGACCTAAAAGATGCGCAATGGGGAACACCTTGTGCGGGTAATTACCTCGATTTCTCAGGAAGGATTGGTATTGTTGGAACGCCGGTAATTGATACCGTCACCAATACATTATATGTTGCCGCCAAAACTATTGACGCTAATGGAAATTTTTATGCATACCTGAATGCTTTGGATTTAAAAACGGGTCAGCAAAAAACAGGCAGCCCTCATTTAATTTCAGCCCAAGTGAATGGCACCGGCGCCGGAAGCGTAAATGGTAAGGTAGCCTTCCAGGCTAAATTTCAAAATCAACGGCCGGGCCTGCTTTTGTATAATAACGTGGTATATGTAGCCTTCGCCTCACATTGCGATTGGGGTCCCTATCACGGGTGGGTTTTAGGCTTTGACGCAGGCACACTGAATTTCAAGTATGCCTACAATACAACCCCTGATGCAAGATTGGGGGGCATCTGGATGTCTGGACAAGGTATAACGGTTGGGCCGGATGGAAATCTTTATGTAACCACCGGGAATGGTGTTACCACACCTGATAATACGATAACAGGAAGCAGAAGTTCCAGCATGATAAAACTTTCGCCTCAACTAACACAGCTTGATTGGTTTACGCCGGCGAATTATGCTTACCTGGACTCCACAGACGGGGATTATGGAAGTGACGGGGTATTAATAATTCCCAATTCCAGCACTACGGTTTCAGGATCAAAAGAAGGTATTTCTTATGTGATTGACTATAACAACATGGGTCGTTTCGATTCCCTGAACAGGCAGGTAAAAGATACACTCATCTGGAACCCAAACACATTTGGGGATATTCATGTCCATGGTTCACCGGTGTATGCACAGTTAAACGGGAAAGAATTTGTATATGGGTGGGCAGAAAGCTCTAATCTTCATCAGTTTAGTTATGACAGAAACACTGGAACATTCCTGAATGCTTACAAACAGGGAAACAGGACGCTTGATAACGGGATGCCGGGTGCTATGTTGTCTTTATCATCTAACGGAGCGGATACTTCTTCGGGAATTGTCTGGGCTTGTTTCCCTACGTCAGGAGATGCTAACCACCAGGTGAGGCCTGGAAGTTTTGCAGCATACAAAGCGAATGATGTTTCGGCAGGTGAATTATGGAATAGCGATCAAAACCCTAATGATGTTATAGGGTACTTTGCAAAATTTAACCCGCCTACAGTTGCTAACGGGAAGGTATATGTGCCTACTTTCTCCAAAGCGATAAAAGTATATGGCATACTTCCGCCGGATACATCAAGGTGCGTTAATAACGGAACAGGCCTCAAAGCCGAATATTTTTCAAACACAGCTCCTACAGATCCTTTTCCGGCTACTGCTACAATTACAACAACAACTCCCACCATCAATTTTAACTGGGGAACCGGTGGCCCGCCCGGAATCAGTACCGATTTTTTCAAAGCAAGGTTTACCGGTACTGTACAAAGTATTGATGCAGGAACCTATACCTTCTATGTTACTTCAGATGACGGCTTTAGATTATGGATAAACAACCAGTTAGTGATAGATAAATGGATTGACAAATCAGCGTCAGAAGACAGTGCAACCATTACTTTATCCAAATGCACAAAAAATTTTATAAAGCTTGAGTATTACGAAAATCAGTATGATGCCGTTTGTATCCTGAAATGGAAGGGGCCGGGTATAATAAAGCAGGTGATCCCAGCTGTACTATTATATCCACCGGACACGACGGTACAATGCATAAGTAACGGCACAGGCCTGTTAGCTGAATATTTTTCCAACACAGCATCTACAGCGCCTTTTCCCGCTACCCCTACGGTTACAAAAACAGAACCCACCATCAATTTCAGCTGGGGAACCGGCGGCCCGCCGGGAATAAGCGTTGACTCCTTTAAAGCGAGGTTTTCCGGTGCTGTACAAAGTCTCGACGCAGGCACCTACACCTTTTATGTAACCTCAGACGATGGTTACAGGCTTTGGGTAAATAACCAGTTGGTACTTGACCGGTGGTTCGACAAATCGCCGTCGGAAGACAGCGTAAACGTTCCCTTAGCCGGGTGCACGAAAAACTCCATAAAGCTGGAGTATTATGAAAACCTATATGACGCCACGTGTATACTAAAATGGAGCGGGCCGGGCATATTAAAACAGGTGATCCCGGCTATTCAATTATACCCGGTGGATTCCACAAAATGCACCAGCAACGGAACCGGCCTGCTGGCCCAATATTATTCAAACACGGCACCCACAGATCCTTTCCCTGCGACTGCTACGGTTACAAAAACAGAACCGACCATTAATTTTAACTGGGGCACGGGCGGGCCCCCGGGCATCAGTATCGATTTTTTCAAGGCAAGATTTACCGGTACTGTACAAACGATTACCACCGGTACTTACACCTTCTATGTTACTTCAGATGACGGCTTTAGATTATGGATAAACAACCAGTTAGTAATAGATAAATGGATAGACAAATCCGCCTCTGAAGACAGTGTAAGCATTCCCCTGCCCGGGTGCACCAAGAATGTTATAAAGCTTGAGTATTATGAAAACCAGTATGATGCCGTTTGCATTCTGAAATGGAGCGGGCCAGGCATTGCGAAGCAGGTGATTCCGGCTATTCAGTTATATCCTGCAGATACAACAATTGCCTGTGGGGACCCGGCAGGGTTACAATCGGGCAGCATAACTACAACCAGTGCTGTTGTTAGCTGGACTGCGGTTTCTAATGCAACCAGCTATAGTGTGGATTTTAAATTAGATTCTTCCAATACCTGGATAAACGCTGCCAGTGCCACTATTGCCACTTCCGTTACCTTAAGCAGTCTGCAGGCCGGCAGCCTGTATGACTGGCGCGTGGAAGCAACCTGCTCCGGTGGTACCGGTAATTATATTGCGGCGCAATTCACGACCTTGCCGCAAAGCACCTGCAATGCCCCCTCAAATTTAAGTTCGTCTTCCATTACTGGCAGCAGTGCAACAGTAAGCTGGGGGGCAGTTAGTGGCGCATTAAGTTATAATGTAGATTATTCTTTGTCGGGTCAAAATTCATGGACGTCTGGTGCATCTGCCACCACTTTAACGTCAGTAACCATTGCGGGTTTAAATTCTTCAACCACTTATGATTGGAGAGTTAGATCCAACTGTAGCAGCACGTCTAGCAGCGGGTATACTACAGCTTCATTCACAACTTTGGCTTCGGCTACCTGCAATGCACCAGCAAGCTTAAATACTACTTCCATTACAAGCAGTGGTGCAACAGTAAGCTGGGGGGCAGTTAGTGGTGCATTAAGTTATGACATGCAATATGGCACTTCCGGCTCTGGCCCATGGACAACCGTGAATACCACTTCAACATCAGTGAATATTACGGGCTTAAGTGCCTCTGCCATTTATTACTGGCAGGTGAGAACCAATTGTTCTTCCGGAAGCAGCGCCTATACAAATGCTTTGCAATTCACTACAAGTGCTGCGGGCTGTACGGACGCGTTGGAGCCCAATAATACCTTGGCCACTGCACAATCGATTTCTATTGGAGCAAATGTAAACGCAGAGATTGCTTCGTCTACCGATGTAGATTATTACGTTTTCACCACAAGCGGAAGTCAGAAAAATGTCAAGGTAAACCTAACCAATCTTCCGGCAAATTATAACCTGGCATTATACAATAGTAAAGGAAATCAGTTGGCAACTTCCACCAATGGAGGCACCTCGGGTGAAACACTGGTCTACAATAATAATAAAGCGGGTACCTATTACGTGAAAGTATATGGCGCCACTTCAAGTGATTACAGTTCCACACAATGCTATTCGCTGCAGGTATTAACCGGCAACACCGCTTTTACAGCTACTGTTGCAGGAATTATCGATAACACAACTATTTCCAATGCAGGCCTGAGGCTCTATCCTGTTCCTGCTTCGTCAGACATCACGATTTCCTTTGATGCAGCTGCCGCAGGAAAAGCAATAGTGACGATCATCAATCAATTGGGACAAGAGGTATATCGCCGGCAGGTAGACATCACCAGCGGTAATAACACGAATAACATCAACCTCAGCAAACTTGTATCCGGCGTATATATGCTGAAATTGCAAACAACGGAAAGTATTCAATCCCGCAAGTTGATAATTAGTAAATAGCTAATACCATGCGGAATAAAAGGGGCTGGCCCGGCAAGCCAGCTTTTTTATTGGGAATTATAACCAAAAACCGTTGGTCACAACTTTCTAACTCCGGCCAGAGGCGAGAGTGTGTTGGCTTACATCCGTGGTTCTACTTAAGCCTGACTTTAAATTTGCCGGCGGTAATTACTGCTGTATCGCCATTTGCTTTATAAACCGTGCCGCTGAAAGTGCCCGTGGCAATACCGGTAGCATAAATAAAACTTTGTACCGTTACAGAAAACGGAGCCGGCGGTAGGCTTATAAGTATATCTTTTGCAGCATGATTGTCATAATAATAGAAAGCTGCGCGGGCGGTGGTGAGGTTGAACCTGTCCTGATCCAGTGGTACCGAAAGGTAGGCAGATATGACAAGGCCGGTATCAACAGAACAGGCCGAAGGCCCGAATAAAGTAAAATCCTTTTTTGAATAGCCACCGATAAAGCCGGAATTGGTAACTCCTCCGCATAAAAAAGAATTACCTGTTTTGAAACTCCATTGCCCGGTGGAAAGCTCTGTTGAGGAATTACACAGTGGACACGCCGGAAATTCTTTAACAACAACCGGACCCGGATTGGCAGTCGTATCTCTTACAATTCTTGCAGTATCTCCGCCTTCATAACTATATTCTTTGTAGCAACCGGTGTTTTGAAGCATGAGTACCGGCAAGACGAAAGCGAGTGCTAATAAATGGTATTGCTTTATACGCTTCATAAATACTACTGCTAAACGGGGAAAACTTCCCTTAACAAACTTAACTCATTTTTGTAAGGGAAAGTGCATTGGAAGTTAAACGCATTTTTCTTACATAAGGTTTGCTTTCAACAATTAATTAACGCAGCCGAACTACCCCTGTACCCGAAGATCTGAAATAAACAGGATAAGAAAACGTTAGTTAATTTTAATTATAATATTCTCTTATTTTATTTTCAATGAAAAAATTATTTATTGCTTTTTGTTTATTGCCGATGCTAACGGTAGCGCAAAACTTTCATTTCTCCGGGCGGCTTGGCGTTGCAAATTACCAGGGCGATTTGAAAGCAAAAGCTATTTCACTGTCGCAGGCCAAATTAATGGGTTCACTGGGTGCGCAATACGACCTCTCTGAACACATCACTGCGAGGAGTTATTTAACGCTCACCTCGCTGCAGGCTGATAATAAAAAAGGAACAGTTGCGATGCAACAACGGAACCTCAATTTCCGGTCAAAAATTGCCGACTGGGAACTGACAGCACAGTATAGCTTTTTTAATCTTAACGACCGTTGGTGGACGCCTTATGTATTTGCCGGCGTGGGTGTTTATCACTTTAATCCCTACACGAAGGACACTAGCGGCAAAAAATATTTTCTGCAACCACTGAGCACAGAAGGCGAAGGTTTTATAAACGGCGCGAAAAATTATAAACTTACGCAATTTAGCGTCCCCGTTGGGTTTGGGGGAGAGTATTCACTCAACGAAGACATGCGGCTGGGAATTGAATTTGGTTACCGGAAAATATTTACGGATTACCTCGACGATGTTAGCAATAATTATGTAGATGAAGGCAGCCTGTTTAATGCAAGAGGAGCCAAGGCTGTTGAGCTGGCCTACCGGGGCAATGAAGTACAGACCGGGCCTTACCCCGCAGCGGGCGCCAGGCGTGGCAACCCCAATATTAAGGATGGTTATTATTATGTAGCGGTCACCTACACGGTCCGTTATTTTTTCGATAAGTACAAAGAGATAGCCGGCCTTCTTCATGGAAAGAAAGACAAAAGAGTGGGCTGCCCGGCCTCCAGGCAATGATGGGTAATTCTCTGAATCTTAATTTGTATGATTGAAGGATTAAGTGCCTGAACCTTGATTTGCATGATTAAAGGATTGAAGGATTGAAGGCTATTAATCATGGTTCAGCTAATTATAAAAAAAGCTGTTGGCGGTTAAGCCAACAGCACCCTGATCTGAAAAACCACACTTTACTACTTAGTTGGTGAGTATAACTTTTAGGGCTTTTTCTTTTGCGGCATTTCCAAAGGTATCATAGGCTTCAATTATCTGGTCCAGCTTAAAGTGGTGTGTGATGAGGTTATTAGGGTCCAGTTTTTTAGATTGAACCGTCTTTAACAACATAGGCGTGGTAACCGTATCCACCAGTCTCGTTGTAATGGTAATGTTCTTTGCCCACAAGGTTTCGAGATGGAGGGTGGCGCTTTTTCCATGTACGCCAATGTTGGCTACACGGCCGCCGGGAGCAATTATTTCGGCGCATAACTCAAATGTATCCGGTGTTCCTACTGCTTCAATAGCTGTATCCACTCCCTTACCATTAGTAAGGCTCTTAATTTTTTCAATTACATCCACATTACGGCTATTGATGGTTTGCGTAGCGCCGAAAGTTTTGGCAACCTCCAGCCGGTTGTCATCCATATCTACCATTATAATTTCAGCCGGGGAATAAAATTGCGCTGTGAGCAAAGCGGCTAAGCCAATGGGGCCTGAACCTACTATGGCTATGGTGTCCCCGGGTTGCACCTGGCCGTTTAACACGCCGCATTCAAAACCGGTGGGTAAAATATCGCTTAGCATCACAAGGGCTTCTTCATCGGAGCCAGCAGGAATGGGATAAAGGCTGTTATCGGCATGGGGTATTCTTACATATTCTGCCTGGGTGCCGTCTATCAGGTGTCCCAATATCCATCCGCCATCTTCGCAATGAGAGTACATTCCTTTCTTGCAATATTCACATTTGCCACAGGAGGTGATACAGGATATCAAAACATGATCCCCTTTTTTGAAATTGCTCACTCCGGTTCCCACTTCTTCTATAATACCTACGCCTTCATGGCCAATGATTCTGCCGTCCGTTACTTCCGGCACATCTCCTTTCATAATATGAAGGTCAGTACCGCATATAGTGGTTTTCAAAATTTTCACCACTGCATCTGTTGGTTTTTGAATTACAGGCAGGGGTTTTTGTTCCCATGATTTTTTACCGGGACCATGGTACACCAATGCCATCATGATATTTGTCTTAGGGGTAAGATTAGCCTCGGGAGGGTTTTTAATGGCCGCCGGCCGCACCAATGTTTCCATGATTATAAGTTTTAATTGTTAGGAATATTTGCAGCGAATGTCTGCTTTAATAAGCGGGGAATAAATGACCTTGGTCAGGGTAACAGGTGATTACAAAGCGAGGGAAAATGAAGAATCTTTTTGAGAGTAATGGTAACGGGTGGTGGTTCATGCTGTAGTAGCTATTTAAACTAACTTGTTTCGGGCAATGGCTGCACTTCGGGCAATTCGACAATGAATGTAGCACCTTCGCCCGGTTTGCCAATAGCCCTGATAAAGCCATTGTGCTTATCAACAATTTTTTTACAAATAGATAACCCAACCCCCGAACCCTGGTACTCATGATAGCTGTGCAGCCGCTTGAAAATGACAAAGATGTCATCGGCATAAGCAGGGTCGAAGCCGATACCATTGTCTGAAACCGACAGGCGGTAGTAATTTGCGTTGAGATGGTTTTTTATTTTTTCCGCTGAAATGTTAATGGCAAGAACAGTATCTTTTTTCCTGAACTTAATGGCGTTACTGATTAAGTTATAAAACAACTGCCGTATCAAGGGAGGTATGGCCCAGATCACCGGCAGGTCATCAATGGTTATCTGTGCATTGTTTTTTTCTATTTCTATTTCCAGTTCCAGCATGGCTTCTTTAACGAGTTCATTCAGGTTAATGTTCACAAAATCATCTGTTTGTACTGTATGCCTTGAAAACTCCAGCAGGTCGTTGATGAGTGATTGCATCCTCTGGGAGGAGCCCACAATTTTTTTGAGGTATTTCTCCACCTCGGACTGGTTGTCCTGCTTCGATAATATCTTATCGCTGAAAACCATAATTTTCCGGAGAGGTTCCTGCAAATCGTGGGAGGCTACATAAGCAAACCGATCCAGCTCTTCATTGATGGCCAGCAAATGGGCATTATTGGCGATAAGCTGCTTGTTTAGCACCTTTATTTTTTCCTCGGATATTTTACGTTCTTCAATTTCTTTTTGCAGTGACCTGTTGGCGGTAAGTAATTTTTTTTCGTGTACCACCAGCTGCCGGTTCTTTCGATACAGTTCTACAAATACGCCGACTTTCGCTCTCAGGAGCTCCTGGTTTACCGGCTTATAAATATAATCCACCGCGCCCATGCGGTAGCCCTTGAAAATATATTCTTCTTCGTGGTTATGAGCCGTTATAAAAATGATGGGTATCCCTTTCAGTTTATCCCGCTCGTAAATGATGGTAGCGGTTTCAAAGCCATTGAGGTCTGGCATTTGAACGTCCATCAAAATCAGCGAAAAGTCATACTCTTTTAATAAAATTTTGAGAGCAGCCCTGCCGGAGTTAGCCTTTACTATAGTATAGTTGTCCTTTTCCAATACGGTTTCAATAGAAAACAGGTTGTCTTCCCGGTCATCAACTACTAAGATCTTTATATCACTTTTTTTTAAGGTGTCTTTTTCTGGTATCATTCCTGCTTATTTTTTATATAACCACACTCTCATAAGCGACATGAGCTGATCAATTTTTAAAGGCTTAGTTATATAATCAGAGGCCCCGGCTTCCAGGCATTTTTCTCGGTCGCCCTTCATGGCTTTTGCCGTTACGGCAATAATGGGAAGAGAGCTGTTTTTATGTTCTCTTCTTATTTTTTGGGTCGTTTCGTAACCATCCATTTCGGGCATCATAATATCCATCAGTACAATATCTATCTCTTTATTTTCACCAAGGATGTCCATGGCTTCCTTACCGCTTTCGGCTGTAATAGTATTTATGTTGAAACGTTCAAAAGCGGTGGTAAGTGCAAACAGGTTACGTACATCATCATCTACCACTAATACATTTTTATTGGTTAACACATCTTTCTTGGAACGCAGGTCTTCAATCATTTTTCTTTTTTCGGGAAGGAGGTCTTTGTGATCGATGTGTAACAGCATGATCGTTTCTTCCAATAAAAGATCGAGAGAATTTACATCTTTCAATAAAATCCTGTTGGCATATTGTTTCAGCTTTGTTCGTTCTTTGGCAGAAAAATCTTTAGCGGAATAAATTATTACCGGCGTCATTTCCATCTTTTTAAGCGCACTGATTTCTGTAACTAATTCCAGTCCCGAAATATCAGGCAACATAAAATCAACAATCAGGCAATCGTATAGATTACTTTTTATAAGCTCCAGCGCTTTTTTTCCTGAATTGACAATTTCAATTTCCAGCAGGTCGCCATTATCTAAAATTTTGGCAGCCTGCGAAGAATCCAGTTCGTTATCTTCAATTAATAATAGCCTCTTAGGCTTGCGGCTGTTAAACTCCACGATATCTGCAAAGAGCACGGTAAGCTCTTCGGTTTTTAATGGCTTCAGGTGAAAGCTTCTTGCGCCACGCTGCATCGCGAGCAGGCGGTTTTCCTCGCCCGAGATCAGGTGAACAGGAATATGCCTGAAATTAATATCATTCTTAAAGAGATCAAGAATACGCCACCCGCTGGCATCCGGTAATTTCACATCGAGTGTAACTGCTATTGGCGTAAACTTATTAGCCAGCTCAAACACATCGCCAAAACTGGCAGCCACCACTACTTTTAAGTCCATCTCGTGCGCCTTTTCTATGGTGATCCTGGCAAACCTCACATCATCTTCCACCACCAACACTACTTTGTCTGTGCTGAGGATATTATTTCTGTCGTCGCCGATTTCATTGATTATTTCATTGAGCACATTCAGGTCTTTAGTCTCCGCTACCTTAATGGTGGGCACCGATTGAATGGCTACTTCACCGGCAGCTTCTTCCAACTGGTATTCACTAACGGTGAGGCTTGTGTGCTTTTCTTTACGGGTTACTGCGGCGTCATATTCAATAGGTAAAAAGAGAGTAAAGGTGCTTCCTATACCGGTCTGGCTCTCCAGTTCTATTGTTCCGCCCAGGAGTTCGGCAAGCCCGCGGCTGATGGATAAGCCGAGACCGGTTCCTCCATACTTACGGCTGGTAGATCCTTCTGCCTGCTGGAAAGCTTCGAAAATAATATTCTGCTTGTCTCTTGAGATTCCGATACCGGTATCTTTGATCTCGAATGCGACCACCTTACGGGCATTGTCCAGGCTTTCATTGCTTTGTTTCCAGTTGTGGCTGGCTTCATAGATCCTTAATCTTACCTCGCCTTTTTCGGTGAATTTAAAAGAATTGGAAAGCAGGTTTTTGAGGATCTGGTTAAGCCTTTGGGCATCGGTTTCCATGCTGGCAGGCAATCTTTCATCCATTTCAATAGTAAAGCGCAGGTTTTTGCTTTCAGATATATGTTTGAAGGTTGTTTCTACAAATGCTGTAATGGCGCTGAACCTGAGGCTTACAAAATCAGTGGAGATATAACCGGATTCGATCTTGGAAAGATCCAGGATGTCGTTGATAAGCTGGATGAGGTCGTCGCCGCAACTATGAATGGTTTTGGCATAACGAACCTGCTTTTCATTTAGGTTACCTTCATGATTTTCATATAATTGCTGCGCCAGTATCAATAAGGAGTTTAAGGGAGTGCGCAGTTCATGCGACATGTTTGCCAAAAATTCGGATTTATACTTGGAGGTTAGCTGCAACTGCTCGGCCTTATCTTCCAGTGATCTTCTTGCTTCTTCCACTTCCTTGTTCTTGGCTTCCACTTCTTCTTTTTGCTTGATCATTAATTGCGCCCTGTCTTCCAGTTCCTCATTGGTTCTTCTCAATTCTTCAGCCAAAGATTGCGACTGCTCCAAAAGCCCCTCAGTACGGGAGTTGGCTTCAATCGTATTAAGCACAATCCCGATACTTTCCGTTAGCTGGCTTAAGAAATCCAGGTGCGTTTCACTGAATGTATCGAAGGAAGCCAGCTCAATAACGGCTTTAATTTGTGTTTCAAATAAAACGGGAAGTACGATTAAATTCACCGGGGAAGCTTTACCCAGGCCGGAGCTGATCTTCACATAATTTTTAGGAACATTGGTTAACAATATTCTTTCTTTTTCCACGGCGCACTGCCCTACCAGGCCTTCGCCCAATTTAAATTCTTTGGCCGTTTTTACTTCATCGCCAAAAGCATAGGCAGCAAATAATTTCAGCTTTTGATGTTCAGTAATCTCATTTTGCTCCAGTATATAAAACATCCCTTTCTGGGCATTCACTACCTGGGCTAGCTCAGAAAGAATGCGGCGGGTTACCGTGTTCAAATCTTTCTGGCCTTGCAGCATTTGGGTAAACTTCGCAAGGTTCGATTTAAGCCAGTCCTGTTCCTGGTTTCTTAGCGTGGTTTTTTTCAGGTTAATGATCATCTGGTTGATGGTATCTTTCAACTCTTCTACCTCTCCCTTTGCCTCCACCCTAATCATCTGCGTTAGGTCTCCTTTTGTTACTGATGATGCCACTTCCGAAATGGCACGCACCTGTGTAGTCAGATTTTCCGCCAACTGGTTTACGTTTTCTGTAAGATTTTTCCAGATACCTGATGCGCCAGGCACGCTTGCCTGTCCACCTAAACGGCCCTCCACTCCCACCTCGCGGGCAACCGTGGTTACCTGGTCTGCAAATACCGCCAGCGTGTCAATCATTTCGTTTATGGTATCCGTTAGTTGAGCTACCTCGCCCTGTGAAACAATAGATAATTTTTGTTTCAGGTTCCCGGTAGCAACGGCTGTCACCACTTTGGCAATTCCCCGAACCTGGTTGGTAAGATTGGAAGCCATCATGTTCACTGAGTCTGTAAGGTCTTTCCACGTACCAGCAACCCCCTGGACTTCTGACTGGCCGCCCAGCTTTCCTTCCGTGCCAACTTCCCTTGCCACGCGGGTTACCTCGTAGGCAAATGAATTGAGCTGATCCACCATGGTGTTGATGGTATTTTTCAAATCGAAAATTTCTCCCTGTACGTCGATGGTTACCTTTTTGGAAAGATCGCCGGAGGCAACGGCCTTGGTTACTTCGGCAATATTGCGCACCTGTGATGTAAGGTTACCCGTCATTTGGTTTACCGAGTCGGTAAGGTCTTTCCATGTTCCCGCAACACCCGGTACAAATGCCTGTCCGCCCAGCTTTCCATCAGTACCCACCTCTCTCGCCACACGGGTTACTTCAGATGCAAATGCACGCAACTGATCCACCATGGTATTCAATGTTTCTTTCAATTGCAAGATTTCTCCACGAACATCCACCGTAATTTTTCTCGACATATCACCATTAGCAACTGCAATAGCAACGTCGGCGATATTCCTTACCTGTGCCGTTAAGTTACCAGCCATTTGGTTTACGGAGTCAGTAAGATCCTTCCATGTTCCTGCAACACCCGGTACGTTTGCCTGTCCGCCCAGTTTACCTTCGGTGCCCACTTCTCTTGCCACACGGGTAACTTCAGAAGCAAATGCGCGAAGCTGTTCCACCATGGTGTTGATCGTATTTTTTAATTCAAGGATCTCTCCTTTTACATCCACTTCAATTTTACGGGAAAGGTCACCGTTGGCCACTGCAGTGGTAACTTCTGCAATATTTCTTACCTGCGAGGTAAGGTTAGATGCCATCTTATTTACCGAATCCGTTAAATCTTTCCAAAGACCTTCCACACCGGGCACATCGGCCTGGCCGCCCAGCTTCCCTTCACTGCCTACTTCCCTTGCCACACGAAACACCTCAGAACCGAATGAGTTGAGCTGGTCCACCATGGTATTGATGGTATTCTTTAATTCAAGAATTTCCCCTTTTACATCCACAGTAATTTTCCTAGATAAGTCGCCCTTGGCAACAGCGGTGGTAACCTCTGCAATATTTCTTACCTGGGCCGTAAGGTTGGACCCCATCTGGTTTACTGATTCAGTCAGGTCTTTCCAAGTGCCCCCCACCCCTTTTACTTTTGCCTGCCCACCCAGTTTTCCTTCCGTACCAACTTCAAGCGCCACACGGGTTACCTCAGATGCAAAAGAGTTTAACTGATCCACCATCGTATTGATCGTTTTCTTCAATTCCAATATTTCTCCCGCCACATCCACGGTGATCTTTTTAGATAAGTCGCCGTTGGCAACAGCCGTTGTTACTTCAGCAATATTTCTTACCTGTGCCGTGAGATTGGATCCCATCTGGTTTACGGAATCAGTAAGGTCTTTCCACGTGCCACCGACACCCTGCACTTTTGCCTGGCCGCCGAGTTTACCTTCGGTACCCACCTCCAAAGCAACCCTTGTAACCTCAGATGCAAAAGAGTTCAACTGATCCACCATGGTATTGATGGTATTTTTTAATTCAAGAATTTCACCCTGCACATCCACGGTAATTTTCCTGGACAGGTCACCTTTAGCAACTGCAGTAGTTACATCAGCAATGTTACGAACCTGCGCCGTCAGATTTGATCCCATTTGATTCACCGACTCCGTTAAGTCTTTCCAAACACCCCCTACGCCTTTCACTGTTGCCTGACCGCCAAGTTTTCCTTCAGATCCCACTTCCCTTGCCACACGGGTAACTTCAGCAGAAAATGAATTTAGCTGGTCCACCATGGTATTGATGGTATTTTTTAGTTCGAGAATTTCTCCCTTTACATCCACGGTTATTTTACGGGACAAGTCTCCCCTTGCAACAGCCGTGGTTACTTCCGCAATGTTGCGCACCTGGCCGGTAAGGTTAGATGCCATCTGGTTTACAGAATCTGTAAGATCTTTCCAGGTTCCTGCAACACCTTTTACTTCTGCCTGGCCACCGAGTTTTCCGTCAGTACCCACTTCTCTTGCCACGCGGGTTACCTCAGATGAAAATGAATTCAACTGATCCACCATGGTGTTGATCGTATCTTTTAATTCAAGAATTTCCCCCTGCACGTCTACCGTAATTTTCTTGGATAGATCACCCTTTGCAACCGCTGTTGTTACTTCAGCAATGTTACGCACCTGGCCGGTAAGGTTCCCTGCCATTTGGTTTACGGAATCCGTAAGATCTTTCCACACACCGGCAACACCTTTTACTTTCGCCTGTCCGCCAAGGATACCTTCTGATCCTACTTCTCTGGCCACACGCGTTACCTCCATAGAAAACAAATTGAGCTGCTTCACCATATCATTTACTTCTTTGGCAATTCTTCCAAACTCACCTTGTAAGAGATGGTCGCCGATTTGCAGCGGCATTTCCTGCGAAAGATTTCCTTTGGCAACGGAACTAATTACATGTGCAATTTCAATAGTAGGATGCACAAGGTCTGATATCAGGTTATTAATAGAATCTACGCCCGTGCTCCATGAGCCTCTTGCAACCCGGGGCAGTTCTACCCTATGATTGAGTTTTCCCTCCTTGCCAATGGTATTACGGGCCAGGGTAAGTTCCCTGAATAATATTTCATTGAGTGAAATTATTTCGTTGAGCGTATCACAGATTTTTCCATTTAAGCCCACGCCATCTATGGGCATGCGCACGGTAAAATCCCCATTCTTCACCTGGTTTAAAACCTCCAGCAACAAATGGTTGTCTAAGTGGTCTTCCAACAGAAAAGTACCGGATCTCTGTTTAGCCTTACCGTTAGTTTTTTTCAACGCAACTGTCGTACCAGGGGTATTACCGGGTGATATCAGGTGAGCAGCAACAGGTTTTACTGAACCGTTAGTGTTCTTCTTCATAGAAATTTCTTAGGTAAATTATTAGTATACCAAACCTACAAAAAAAGACTTTTAAAAGCTGAACTTTTATTTTTAGTTTAAATTAAAGCAACGGGTATTTTGAAATTGTCTTAACTAAATTCATATCTTAGTAGGGCAAAATAACTTAATGAAAGAACAACATGCCGGGATTTCGCCGGTAACAAGTCCCTCAAAATTCATACTCCTTGGTGAAGACGACATAGACGACCAGGAAATACTCGAAGAAGTTTTTCTTAAAGCAGATGCGTCGCTTCAGTTGCAGTTTTTTAATAATGGCAGAAAGGTAATCTCGCACCTGGAAACCCCCGGTGATCATCTTCCCTGCCTTATCGTACTGGATTACAACATGCCCGAGTTGAACGGGGCCGACATTTTGAAAATATTATCATTTGATAAGCGCCTTGAAGCCATCCCGAAAATAATCTGGAGCACTTCTGATGCACCGGTTTACCGGAGCCTGTGTTTCGGATACGGTGCAACCGATTACCTGGTAAAGCCTTCGAAGATCAGTGCACTGGAAGATATGGTAAAATACATGCTGTCGCTTTGCTGAACACGGCTTACTAATCTATGCTAACCTGATAATATTTTTATTATAACATTGATAACACTGTAAAAATAAAATAGATGAAACCGCCGGAAATGTTATACCAGGAAAGGATTAACCAGGTAGAAACCGAATTGGTACATGCCCGCAGCCTAATCAATTATTACAAAAAAGCGCATGAGGATTTTATTATGATAGCTTCACACGACCTGCAGGCGCCACTGAGAAAACTGTCAACATTTGTGGAGCGATTGGTTTATAAGTTCCAGGAAGTAAAGGGCGATGAAGTTAATAACTATGTAGAGCGTATTCAGTCAACGCTTGCCGGCATGCGCAAAATGATAGACGGCCTTTCTGTTCTTACTTACACTTCAGAAGCAAGCCCGGGTTTCGCGAAATGCAGCCTGGACGAAATATTGCAACAGGTCTTAACAGACTTTGCATCTTTATTCGCAGAGGCTAACACAACCATTGAGTGCACTGCATTGCCGGTGATTGACGGGAACGCTGTGGAGCTAAAAAGTTTATTTGAAAATATTATACTCAACGCCGTTAAATTTCAGCACAAAGACGTTGGTTCAAAAATACAGATTACCACTATGCCGGTAAGCGATGCAGAACGGAACAAATTTAGCTTTGACGCAGCCAGCAGCTACCATAAAATTGTAGTTACAGACAATGGCGTTGGATTTGACGACCAATACTCCGACAAAATATTTGATCCATTCATACGTTTGCACGGTAAGTCAGATTTTGAGGGTAACGGATTCGGCCTCGCTTTATGTAAAAAAATTATTGAAAAACACCACGGCTTCATTTATGCAAAATCCAATAAAAATTCGGGCAGTAGTTTCATACTATTTTTTCCAGAGACACATAATTAATATATGCTAACATCCAAGAGAATAAAGATACTAGTGGTTGACGATGACGAAGATGATTATTTTATAATTTCAGATTACATAAATGAAATTGATAAAAATAAATTTGTTATTGATTGGTGTAATAGTTATCAATCCGCTGTTGAAAAATTCAAAGCAAAGGCATACGATATTTATTTTGTTGACTACCGGCTTGGAAACGAAACCGGCCTAGAACTGCTGAAGGAAGCCGTTAACCTGGAATGTGAAGACCCGATTATTCTACTAACCGGAAAAGGTAATAAAGTAATTGACATAGAAGCCATGAAAAGTGGCGCCACCGATTATCTCATTAAATCGGAATTAAATGCGGAAAAACTGGAGCGTTGCATGCGATACTCACTCGACCGCGCTGCCTACTTAAAAACGATAAGGGAAAGTGAGAAGCGGTTGAAAACTTTTTTCCGGAATGGACCTAATGCTATAATTGTTATAAATGAGGATGAAGAAATATTAGAATGGAACCCGCAGGCAGAAGTTATTTTTGGATTCACGGAGGCGGAAGTTCATGGCAAATTGTTATCGGAAACTATCATACCCCTGCAATATCGCCAGGCACATAAAAAAGGAATGACCCGTTTTTTGGGAACCGGTGTGGGGCCCTTTCTTAATAAAACGATCGAGGTAACGGCACTACATAAAAACGGCCATGAATTTTATGTGAGTATGAGCATCTCTAATGTGAAGATCCAGAGTGACTGGCTGTTCATTGCTTTTCTTTCGGACATTACTGAAAGAAAAAGAACCGAAGACGCATTGATACATAAAGAAGCGGAATTGTTACAGGCACGCTTGCTGGAAGAAAAGAAAAATGAATTTCTTTCCATCGCCAGTCATGAATTAAAAACGCCATTAACCACATTGAAAGCTTACGCAAGTATGGCCCTTGCCTTCAGTGAACATCAGGGCCCGGACATGATGCGGGATTATCTTTTTAAAATAGATCAGTACTGTAATAAGCTAACTTTCCTGATTAATGAATTGCTCGACGTATCAAAAATTCACGCCGGACGATTAATACTCAACCACACCGAAGTGGATACGGACCAGTTTCTCCCGGATGTCCTTAATTCAATGCAACAAATTACACAAACGCACCGGATAGTTTTAGAGCAGAATCACCCTGCAAAAGTTCACATGGACCCTCTTCGGCTCGAACAGGTAATTACCAACATAATAGGTAATGCGGCAAAGTATTCGCCGGGCCAGGAAAAGATTATCGTAAACTCCGTAAGAAACTGTGATGAAATCGTTATGTCTTTCAGGGATTTTGGAATAGGCATCCCCGAAGAGAAACTGGAAAAAATATTTGACCGCTTTTACAGGGTAGATGAAGAATCCAATAAATTCAGCGGCCTTGGAATTGGATTATTTGTGTCTTCAGAAATCGTAAAACAACACGGCGGAAAAATATGGGCCACTGTTAACGATGATGGTGGAAGTACATTTTATTTTACATTGCCCGCAGTGGATCGAAATTAATCTCTTCAATTGTCTGAACCTTGATGAGCACGGGTGACAGATGAAACGATGAAATTTCAGGTAATCATGCTGATCTTATAATCCCCCTATCATGGTTCAGATGATCACTAATGCATTAATTCCCACACATCTGCGGCTTTTGCAGCAACAGCAAAATCTTTTAAGGCAGTTACTTCACCGGTGATAATATTTTTCATTTTGGAGAAGCCCGTGGTTCTCTCAGCAAATGCGGAGGGAGAAATATTCTTTTGTTCTTTGGCAGTATTCATAACTACCATCACGGTTTGGTTAGAACTATACCTGAAATATACATACACTCCATCATCAAAAGGAACATACTGCATCATTTTACCGGTGGTAAGTGCGGCAGATGTTTTACGGAACCTGGCCAGCCTGGCAATGTAACTCCACAAATCTTCTTCCTGTGCATTGCGGCCCGCTGCTGTAAATTTATTCAATGAATCGGAAGGCCACCCACCGGGAAAGTCCTGCCGTACATGACCATCATTGGGGCTGGTAAAACCGGTAAGTCCTAACTCGTCGCCATAATAAATTTCCGGGATACCCCTGCACGTTAGTAGCCAGGTAAGGGCGGATTTATATTTTACCACATCTTCTCCAACCACCGAAAAGAAACGGGCCATATCGTGATTATCCAAAAAGATCACTTCGCGTGTAGGATCTTTGTACACAAAATCCTGCGCAAGGGTAGTATATAAATTATTAACGCCATCCGTCCATCCAAAATCTTTAGTCATTGCATCTGTTATTCCCCATAACGTTTGAAAATCTGTAGATGCCTGCAGGTTGCTTTTAAAAGGAATATCATAATTGTTTTGAACAAAATAACTTTGATTAGGAACGCCGTGCACCCACGTTTCTCCAAACATGGTGATATGCGGGTATTCATCCATCAATGCTTTATTGCACCTATTCATAAACGTTAGATCGTTATAGGCATAGGTATCTATTCGCCATCCGTCAATTCCAAATTCTTGCACCGTCCATAAGACATGTTGAATTAAAAAGCTGGCAACGTATGGATTGCTTTGGTTAAGATCAGGCATCTGGCTGGTAAACCATCCATCCGTCATTTTTATTTTATCGATATTACTGGCATAAGGATCAAAAAGCACCTGGTCTTTATAGTTAGTATTTGTATAAGAAGGCCACTGGTGCAGCCAGTCTTTCATGGGCATATCCTGCACCGTAAAATGATATAATCCCACATGGTTATACACGGCATCCTGTATGATCTTCATATTTTTCGCATGAGCGGCCGTTATTAAGTCTTTGTAACCTTTTTCCCCACCAATCCTCGGGTCAATAGTGTAGTGATCAGTAAATGCGTAACCATGTTCCGTACGGTTCGGCATATCATTTACAATAACCGGATTCAGCCACAATGTCGTTACTCCTAATGACTGTAAATAATCCAGGTGGTTCTGTATACCTTTTAAATCACCACCATGCCTGTAAAAAACAGAATCCCTGCCAAGGCTCTGGTCTCTCATTCCTGCAATGCGATCGTTTGTTGGGTCGCCATTACTAAAGCGATCAGGCATTATTAAATAAATAAAATCTTTTGAAGTAATTCCCTGCGAATAGTCTTTACCGTTACCCTTGCGGCGTGCCTTTAACTCATATTCAAGATGTATATCTTTTAGAAATGGAAAAGAGAACCTGCAAGGCTTTGCGTTTGGATCTATTGTAATATCGAGAAAAACATAATTGGGATTTTCAACGCGGTTTATTTGTGTGAGATACACTCCTGTTGCCAGTTTCACTCCCTGTGCGCTCATCTTTATCATTGGAAAATGGTCTGCAATTTTATCTCCATGCACCATTATTTGTATCTTATTCCACTTCATACCAACCCACCAGTTGGTGGGATAAACTTTGACATTTCCGGTTTGTGAAAATAGAACAGAAACGAAAGCTAAATAAAAAACCAAAAAAAATGAAAGCTTTTTCATTTGGGAAAGAATTTGGACGAGTAAGAATTCAATATTTTTTTAACCGGATTATTCAACAATCTGCAATGGCGTCATTTCCTGAACAGGAACATCTTTATCCTTTACAATAAAATTCATAAAGCCTGCAACTATCATAGATATACCACCTATTACTAAGGCATAAATTCCCTGTTCATGAAAAATATTTTTTATTACAATGCCAAGGATTGCTGATGCCACTAATTGAGGAATAACAATAAAAAAATTAAACACACCCATATAGAATCCCATTTTATTTGCAGGTAAAGCCCCTGCTAAAATCGCGTAAGGTATCGTTAAGGTAGATGACCACGCAAGCCCTATTGCGATCATCGGAATTAAAAGAAGGTTATGCGATTTTATTAAGATCAGTGATAAAAAACCAATACCTCCAATTACCAGGCATAGCATGTGGGTATATTTTCTTCCGATCCGTTTGGCCAGCACTGGTAACAAAAATGCAGTAATTGCGGACACTGCACTATAAACAAAAAACATAACGCCTACCCAATCACCTGCATCCTGATATGCTTTTGAAGTTGTATCAACTGTTCCCCAGGCATTTTGAGCAATCGCCGGAGTTGTATATATCCACATCGAAAAGAAAGCAAACCATGTGAAAAATTGTACAATTGCTAACTGAAACATTGTTGCCGGCATTGTAAAAATTCCTTTCGTGATTTCCGCAAGCCCCTTCATTAACCCTTTTGTTCTGAGCTTTTCTTCCTCCCATGTTTCAATATTATCAGGTGGAAATTCATTTGTTGTTAAAACGGTCCATAATACGGAAGCAATGAAAACAATAGCGCCAATATAAAAGGAATATTTTACTGAATCCCCGATTTGTCCGGCAGGGGCAGTATTACTCATGTGAAAAACGTTAGTAAAAATGTAAGGAAGCAACGATGCAATCACCGCGCCCAGGCCAATAAAAAAGGTTTGAGTTGCAAAACCTGTAGTTCTTTGCGATGAAGGCAATTTATCGCCAACAAATGCTCTGAAGGGTTCCATAGAAATATTGATAGATGCATCCAATATCCATAGTAATAAAGCCGCCATCCAAAGCATGGTGGCCTGGGGCATCAAAAAAAGTGCAAAGGAAGCAAGCACCGCTCCTATAAAAAAGAAAGGCCTTCTTCTGCCCCATCTTGGATGCCAGGTACGGTCACTTAAATAACCGATTATGGGTTGAACTAACAATCCGGTGAGTGGTGCAGCAATCCATAAAAAACCGATTTTATCAATATTTGCCCCGAGCGTTTGAAATATCCTGGATACGTTGGCATTTTGTAAAGCAAATCCAAACTGTATTCCAAAAAAGCCAAAACTCATGTTTAGAATCTGCTTGAAAGTGAGCCTGGGCTGAGGCAATGTTAGTTGAGATGACATAGCAATCGTTTAGTAATAGAGTTGTGTAATATTTACACATTGATAAAATTACAACAATTAAGGAAGCGGTAAAATTTATTTATCCGAGCGTGAATCCATCAGGAACAACGGCTCCTTTCTTTATTACTACAATACCATCTTTTACAACATATAATGCATGGTCGGTATCGGTTAAATGACTTCCCCCGTTTATCCTAACGTTATTGCCTATGCGACAATTTTTATCTACGATGGCATTCTTTATAAAGCAATTATCGCCGATGCCGATTTTTGGTATTCCTCTTTCTGCTTCATAAGCCATTTCTTCAAGCGTCTCATAATAATCGCTCCCCATCAGATAGCAATCTTCAATTACAGAACCAAAACCGATCCTCATCCTTATACCAATTATACAGTTTTCAACACGCTCCGCAAAAATGATACATCCATCGGCAGCCAATGTATTTTTTAAAGTGGAGCCACTGATCTTTGCGGGTGGAAGCATCCTGGCACGGCTGTATACTTTCTTTTCATTGTCGAAGAAATTGAAAGGCGGAATATCCTTTGTTAATGCCAGGTTGGCCTCAAAGAAAGAAGAGATATTCCCGATATCTGTCCAGTAGCCATCGTATTGATAGCTGTACACTTTATGGTCTTTTATGCAATGTGGAATAACTTCTTTACCAAAATCGGTCGCTTCTTTTACCTCGTCCTGTAATAACGCAAACAACACTTCTCTTTTAAATAAATAGATACCCATAGACGCAAGATAATTTCTACCAAGGCCTTGCATGGTTTGTCCGGTGTCGCTTAACCATTCAGGAAGTTTATCATATCCCGGCTTCTCAATAAAAGAAGTTATTTTATGATCTTCATCAGATTTTAAAATACCAAATTCGGTAGCTTCTTTTTCAGTAACAGGAATAGTTGCGATGGTAATATCAGCGCCATTTTTTTCATGGTTGCGAAACATATTTCCAAAATCCATTTGGTATAATTGGTCGCCCGAAAGGATAAGCACGTGATCAAATTCATTATTTTGAATATGGCGTAGTGATTGACGCACGGCATCGGCAGTTCCCTGGAACCATTTAGGATTATCCGGCGTTTGTTCTGCTGCCATAATATCTACAAAGCCCGAGCTGAAAGCACTGAACTGGTAAGTATTCTTTATATGTTTGTTGAGTGAAGCAGAATTGTATTGCGTAAGCACAAACATCCGGTTGATGTTGGAATTAATACAATTGGAAATTGGAATATCTACTAACCTGTATTTTCCTGCGATGGGTACGGCAGGTTTGCTCCTGCTGGCTGTAAGCGGGTAAAGCCTGGTGCCTGCTCCACCACCGAGTATTACTGCAACTAACGATTTACTGATCCACATGGTTTAAGTTTTAGAAGTTAAGAGTTAATTTTTAGAAATTTTGAATTGGTATTTTAAAATAATAAAAAAGATAAATACAATTGAAATTGTATTTCTGTTCAACAATTTATTAAATTAAATTGACATAAAGCAAGCTTATGAATTATAAAGATTAATATAAATTTGTGCGCTCCGCTCCCAACTGTTATCAATCTCCATTATTTGCTTCCTGATTTCGTCTATCCTTTCCTGTTGTTCATACAATTGTATGGCACGGTGAACAGAATAACTTATATCCCAAACAGTAGCATTATCAAAACAAATTCCATAACCACCTTCGCCTCCAAAGTCTTTTACCGTATCTTTTAATCCACCTGTATTTCTTACAATTGGTATAGTGCCATAGCGCATGGCGTACATTTGATTAAGCCCGCATGGTTCTACCCGGCTGGGCATTAACAAAAAGTCGGCGCCTGCATACATCTGGTGGCTCAGCTTTTCATTATACCCGATCTGCGAATTATAATATCCCAGGAAATGTCCTCTTAAATTCTGAAGTTGAAGTTCTATCCAATGCTCGCCGCTTCCCAAAATTAAAAAATTCATTTTGCCTTCCATATGGTAAATTGAATCACTTATTGCAGAAGGCAAAAGGTCTGCAGCTTTTTCGCCCACCAGCCTTCCTATAAAAACAATTAAAGGTTTGTCTTCATCCAGGTTAAACTGGTCGCACAATACTTTCTTGTTGGCAAATTTTTTCTTCTTAAAATTTTCTGCATTAAAATTCTCCGCAATGTAAACATCAGTTCCAGGATTCCACACATCGGTATCTATTCCGTTTAAGATGCCATAACATTTTCCTCTTTCATACTCGAACAATTTCTCAAGGCCGTTTGCACTGTGTCTTAATTCTTCTAAATAACCCGGACTAACGGTAGAAACTTTTGCAGCGCATTTAATTCCGGAGGCCAGCGGGTTAATGGTATTTTCCCATTCCAGTAATCCCGACTTCCATGGATCCCAATGCGGAATGTAATTAGACTTATCCCATCCCAGCCAGCCCTGGTACTCGGCATTGTGAATGGTAAGTATTGTTTTAATATGTGATAAATGCCTGTAAGCATAACAATGCTGCATCATAAAAGGAATGAGCGCAGCCTGGTGATCGTGCACATGAACAATATCGGGATGGTGGTTCCATTTGCTAAGCCAATCTACAACGGCTACCTGGAAAGCCGTGAACCGAAGGGAATCGTCATCATATCCATAAATTTTTTCACGATCGAGTATTCCATAAATATCAACAAGGTAAAGATCGAATCCTGTTACATTATTTGCTTCCTTAATTATGGTATAATCAAACCAATAATTGGCAAGACCAAATGCGCCTTTGTGTACTACCTCAAAATTATTTTCGAATAAAAATCTTGTCCTGTACATCGGCATTACTACCTTTGCGATATGCCCGAGATTGTTCTGATATTTTGGCAACGCCCCTACTACATCACCAAGACCACCTGCTTTAGCAACAGGATAACATTCGGCGCTAACATGAATAATTTCCATACCTTAAAAATATATTCTTCAAAGTAACAATGATTTTCTTATTAAAAAATAATTAATGAAAATTCTTACCTTGAAAAAATTGCCCTACTTTCATTTTTAAATTTTTATTACGATGGCCACACCCACAATGAATATTGTTACTCCAAAAAGTACCGGCGGAAAATTTGTACCAACTAATTACGGAGCGTTGAGCACCCTGATTGTTGTATTCTTCTTCTGGGGCTTTATTGCCGCGGGCAATAGTGTATTTATTCCCTTTTGTAAACATTACTTTCAGCTGGATCAATTTCAAAGCCAGCTCGTAGACTTTGCTTTTTATCTTGCTTATTATCTTGGTGCACTCGGGCTGTTTGCTTATGGCGCATTTGGCGGTAACGATCTCGTTGCAAAGTGGGGTTATAAAAAAAGTATCGTGTATGGCTTGCTGTTTTCTGCGTTAGGTGCAGTGGCTATGATCATTGCCGTAAACGCAAATACTTTTACCGGGATGCTGGTGGGGCTTTTCATTGTTGCGCTTGGATTTTCGTTGCAGCAAACAGCAGCACAACCATTTGCCATCTCGCTGGGCGATCCTTCAACAGGAACAAGCCGTGTAAATCTTGGCGGTGGCGTTAACTCGTTCGGTACTATGATAGGCCCTCTTATTGTTGCCTTTGCATTATTTGGCACCACCGCATTTGTACCCGATGAAAAGATTGCTGCGTTGGGCTTAAGTAAAGTGATTATACTATATACCTGCGTAGGTATACTTTTTATAGCTGCTGCTGCTTTATTTTATTTTTCAAAAAAAGTGCCGTTAGGAGTATCAACCGAAAAAACTGAAAAGGCAAACAAAGTTTTGTATTCGTTATTAATAATGACAGGGCTACTTATTATAATGTTTGTTCCGGTTTTTAATAGTTATAAAACAAATCCAACCGTTTTATCAGATATTGAAAAACATAACCTGGAAACTTACCGCATGAAATGGCTGTTTGGAGCTTTAGCTGTGGTTGTTGTAAGTTTATTGTTTTCGAATATGCGGGCCAGGAAAAATCCTGATGGATGGGGTGCAATGAAATACCCGCAGCTTGTGTTAGGTATGCTCGCCTTGTTCGTTTATGTAGGAACAGAAGTAACGATTGTGAGTAACCTGAGTGAATTATTAAAACAACCTGACTTTGGCGGATTTCAGTCTTCCCAGGCGGCGCTTTTTGTTTCAATGTACTGGGGAAGTTTAATGATTGGAAGATGGGTAGGTTCTATTGCTGCTTTTGATCTTAAGCCTGCAACGAAACAAATACTCACCTTTGTTGTTCCTTTAATCGCTTTTGTCATTGTACTGGCAGTGAACGCACTTTCAAAATATGATATAACAATTTTATACTATTATATTATTTGCGTATTAATTCAAATTGGTGCCTTTTATGTAGGCAATAATAAACCTGCACGCACTTTATTAATATTTGGCCTCCTTGGTATGATATCGATGCTCATCGGTTTATTTTCCACCGGAACAGTTGCCATCTATGCATTCCTGAGTGGCGGCCTGTTTTGTTCTATTATGTGGCCATGCATTTTTGCATTATCCATTGCCGGGCTTGGGAAATATACTACACAGGGAGCCGCATTTTTAATTATGATGATCCTAGGTGGCGGAATTATTCCTCCCATCCAGGGAAAGTTGGCAGATTTCCTCCAATCGAAGAGCACCATAGTTGGTTATGGCATCCATCAATCCTACTGGGTACCTGTTATTTGTTTTGCCTACATTGCATTATTTGCATTTGTAGTTAAAGGCATTTTAAAAAGACAGGGAATAGATTTTGAAATTACTTCAACGGGTACAGATGAAATTACTTCTCCCGAAGGAGCACTTGAAGGCCTGCAAGCCTGACACATTTTTGACTAAAATTTAAAAAGAATAAAATAAAAACATGGAGTCACCATTGGAATATGCGATAGGAATAGATGTTGGAGGAACAACCGCTAAATTTGGAATTGTAAATCACCGCGGCGAAATATCAAACAGGGGGAACTTGCCAACCAATGAACATGATGATGTAAACAGGTTCATTAATGAATTGTATGATGAGATTCAACCGGCCATAAAAGAAATTGGTGGCCCCGATTTAATAAAAGGCATCGGCGTAGGCGCACCCAACGGAAATTATTACAATGGTACGATTGAGTACGCGCCTAACCTTCTTTGGCGGGGAGTTATTCCTCTTGCAAAACTAATTACCGATAAATTCAATAAACCCTGCACGTTAACTAATGATGCCAATGCAGCAGCCGTAGGTGAAATGATGTATGGTGCAGCCCGCGGAATGCGTGACTTTATAATGATAACATTGGGAACGGGGGTTGGCAGCGGCATTATTGCCAACGGGCAATTAATATTAAGACATGATGGATTTGCCGGAGAATTAGGGCATACCGTTATAAGGCCAAAAGGCCGTCTCCATTCAGGCACTGGTATGAGAGGCACACTCGAAACGTATGCATCTGCAACAGGAATTGCCATAACGGCAAATGAATTATTGGACCAACGAAGTAAAGAAAAAAGTCTTTTAAGAAAGACCCCTCACAAAAAAATGGATTCCAAAGTGGTGTATGAGGCTGCAATGAAAGGAGACAAAATTGCCAAAGATGTTTTTAAATTTACCGGCCAGATATTAGGAGAAGCGCTGGCCAATTTTGTTATGTTTTCTTCACCCGAAGCCATCATTTTATTTGGCGGAGTTTGCAAGGCGGGAAAGCTGTTGATGGATCCAGTTAAAAAACACATGGAAAAAAATCTCCTTCCTATTTTTCAGAATAAGGTAAAATTATTATTTAGTGAATTAAAGGAATCGGATGCTGCTATATTGGGCGCCAGTGCCCTGGTTTGGGAAATTAAACCGGAGCCGAAATAGATACACGTTGAGTTATAGTTTGAAAAACTTATATTAATATTCTTATTTATCTTGCGCTTGCCCAAAATTTCCTGTTGAAAAAAATAAGCGTTATATTATTATTTCTTGTGATGATACTTTGTGGCAGCGGGTTCTACGTTGCATGGTATATGAGCTTACAATCCATTCGAAATTCCCAGAAAGCTATACTCTCCCATTCATCATTTAGTAAAAATATGGTGGTAAAATTTGTTTTTACAAAGGACGATTTAAAAAATAACAGCGATGTCATTTTTGATGAAGACGATTCGAACGAATTTGAATACAATAAACAAATGTATGATGTAATAAGCCGAAAGGAAGTTGGCGATCATATTTATATAACTTGTATTTCGGATACAGAGGAAGACAACTTAAGAGATTTTGCCATGTCGCAAATTATGAATAATGGCAATAATACCACCGGCAAAGAGTTGCCAATATTTAAATTCCGTTTGGATCATTTCACCCATAATTTTAAAAGTGCCTTTACTGTATTTTCAATGAACGTTGTAGCATGTTCTCACCATGATTATACAGTTGGAAAACTAATTGCACCCTATCTTAATATCTCTTCCCCGCCACCGTGGCCTTTGGTTTAGGTTTCAATAACAATTTAAGTGAACCGCAGTTTACGTTTACCTGCCACAGAAATGCAGGCATATTTTCATGAATATTTTTTAGTAACTGTTATTTGAGCGCATTAATAGCACCGTTGCTCATAAAATATTTAATCCTAACCAATAAATTTAATGAAATGAAGCATTTGCTTTTGTTGTGTGCATGGATGTGCAGCACACCTTTATTTTCCCAAACATTAAAAGGAAAAGTTTTCGATTCTTATAACCATGAGCCACTCTATGGCGCCAGTATTTCTTTAGGAGGCTTATCAACCGCCACTGATAACAACGGTGCTTTTTCGATTGGGTGCTCTAAGTCATCAACCTTAACGGTTTCATTTGTAGGTTATAAAACGTTTACCCACGTTATAAAAAATTGTGATGCTTTTTTGAACATTGCACTTATTCCTGTTAATAAAAACCTGGATGAAGTGGATATAACTGCCACGTCGAATTTAAACAAGTCGTTATTGTATCAACCTTCATCCATAACTAAACTGGGTACCCCGGAGTTAAAGAGGGGATTGGGATTATACCTTGATGATGCCATTAACGCCAACGTGCCCGGGGTAACTTTACAAAGAAGATCCGTTTCCGGCGGACAACAATTTAATATCCGTGGCTATGGAGGCGGAAGCGGAGGCACAGGCCGCATCAGCAGCAACTTCGACGGGCAGGGATATAAAGTTTATTTAAATGGAATTCCCATTACCGACGCTGAAGGAATTACCGTGCTGGATGATATAGATTTTGGTTCTGTGGGCGACTTGGAAGTTACGAAAGGCCCTTCGGGAACTTTGTATGGGCTTGCAATTGCAGGTGTAGTAAATATCAAAACTATTAAACCGGCAATAGGAAAAGTTTCTATTGGACAAGACGTTTTAATTGGGAGCTATGGATTGCAACGTTATACAACTCATTTTGAAATGGGAACTTCCAATTCATCGCTGCTGATTAATTATGGCCAACAGGAAACAGATGGTTATTTAATTCATAATGCTTCTCATAAAGATTTCGTGAACCTGGCCGCCGATTTTAAAATCAATGAAAAGGAATCTGTAAATACTTATTTCGGTTACAGCAAAAGTTATGATCAACGGGCAGGCGAGCTAACGTTAACCCAGTATGCGAATAAAGATTATTCCGGCAACCCCGATTATATTATAAGAAACGGCCATTCCGAAGTTACCAGTTTCCGTGCAGGCTTGAGCCATATGTATAATTTTAACGATCGTATTTCAAATACGACCACTGTCTATGGTTCCGGCGCCACCACCAATGCAAGCTCCGCTGCAGGCTGGACAGACAAAGACCCAATTAACTTTGGACTGCGTTCAACCTTCGATACTAAATTTTCATTAAAAAAAGGCGTGAGCCTGAGTGGAATTACCGGTATTGAAACACAACATCAAAATGCACAAACTATCGGCTATGGCATGGTAAAAAATGCGGCTGACACTTCAGGGTATTATATCATTGGTGCGCAGAGAAGTAATCAATATACATTAACCGGCACAACTTCTCTTTTTACTGAATGGTCTTTAACCCTGCCTCACGATATATCTTTTACTGCCGGGGTGGGCTTAAGCAACATGAATATTCAATTGAACGACAGGATGTACGTTGCCAACAGCACAAAGCCAACACAGTATTCAAAAAATTACAATGGATTGTATTCTCCGCACTTTGCAATAAACAAAGTAATTAGCAAAGAATTTTCAGTATATGGCTCGTATAGTAAAGCCTACAAAGCTCCAACCAGTTCATATTTCTATATTCCAAGTACCGGGGCCGTTAATACAGATCTGAAACCTGAAACCGGCAACCAGTTTGAAGTTGGAACGAAGGGAGCAGTGCTTAATAATAAGCTATCTTATCAACTCGCATTATTCGATGCAATCTATTCAAATAAGTTTACCGCAATGAATGTATTAAACCAGGCAGGCACTGCAACATTGTACACGTACGTTGTTAATGGCGGAAAACAGGATGATAAAGGAATTGAACTCCTGGTAAAATGTACAGCTTATGAATCGGCAGATGACTTCTTTCAATCTGTCCGCCCGTTTGCAAATTGTACTTATTCTGATTTCAAATATGTTGATTATGTATTTCATACCAAAAGCAAGGCCGGCCTGGATTCAGCAATTAATTATGACGGAAAGAAAGTTGCAGGCGTGGGGCCTTTCAATGCAAATGTTGGTTTAGACCTTTCATTAAAATATGGCTTGTATGCGAATGTTACTTATTCTTACAAAGATGCATTTCCCATTACCTCTGATGGGTTGAACATCACGTCATCTTATAGTTTGCTAAATGCGAAAGTCGGTTTCCAACATAGTCTTTCCAATCACTTTGATTTGAATGTATATTTTGGTATAGATAACATTACCCAAACACAATATCCCATTTTTGTATTTGTAAACCAGTTACCTGATGCATATTTGCCAGCCGCACTCAATGCAAATTATTATGGTGAATTAAATTTGAAATATAATTTTTAAGAATTAATTATAACGCTGTGGCGTAAACGATTTTGTTTTATGCCACAGCATTTTTAAACCAGCATTAAAAAGTATTTATGATACGGGCGAACTTACGCGGCGTTTTATTTCTTCTCAATTAAAAAAACGGAAGGCACGGAACGCTGGCCTTTCTTATCTGACGGCGAATTAGTTTGACGGCCATTCACAAGCATACAACTGCTTCCGCCTCCGTCCAAATTCAGTGCTTCTTTACATCCAAGATCTTTAAGAATTTGCGCCTCCTGTATTAAAGTAATTCCCGACGCAGTTTCACTTCTTCCCTCAGCAACGAGGATAATTATTTCATGACCGTTTGTATATCCTATTGCCGTTCTTGGATGCCTGTCGTTAATAGCCATACCGTAAAATTTTCTCTCTTCATTATTGGAGATTTGTACTTTGCTATTTTGAACTAACACAGGGCCACCACCAATGGCAGTTTTCATTCTCCATTTTTTAAATGATGGAACTGATTTTCCTCTGTGTCCTAAAACGAGCGAAGTGTTTATTTCTATATCATTAAAAGAATGGTTGGCCACAGAATCGTGCATGAATGGAATAGCAAATTCACTTGCATATGGATATTTTTTTGAGGAATCAGTATATATCCATGCAATATCTGCAGTACGGTTTTTTGTAACTCCAAAGGCACCATCAAAGGAATGATAATAAGTCAAAGTATCTTTCTTTTTTCCGGCAATTGAATGCACATTATACCCAACAAGCTTTCCATTCTTCTCGACAATATTTAGATTTTGATTGGTGGCAAAAGAAAAGAAACAGGAGTTAACTACTAACAGCGGATGATTATCTTTTTCAAAAAATTGGGAAGGAGTAAATCTTCGTTTATAGGTTGTATCAGTTGTAAAATTCAAACTTTTATCTTTCATATCTGCTATTACATAATAGACCACCTCAGGCTTGCCATCAATTAAATCAGTAGATTTATAAATATGCATAGATGCCGGCAGCGGCTGATATAATGAATCTAAATTCTTCCAGGATAACTGCGCGTTTGAAACCAGGCATATCACGACAAAATAAATAAAGAACAAAAATTTTTTCATTTTAAATATTTAGGGTTACACAAGAGCCGTAGTGTTTTAGACAAAACGGCTGGTTTTACTTTTATAAATTAAGAGAAAGAGAAAATAGAATACCCGATATTTTTATGTTATAAATGATGCGTAAGCTAATCAAATATCGCACTCATATCCGGATGTGGGAACAGGTGTAGGACACATGGCAATTGGATGGCTTTCAATTAATTCCCATTTACCTTCGCAATGAACCCAGTCATCATAAGTATAATGGGGAAGCATTTTATCTGAAATGCCCATAGTTCAAAATTAAAAAATTTATTTATCAGCATTCTGTAATGCTTTTTCTTCTCTCCATTTATTTCTTCCATAACCAGCTATTACATGTTTATCCGAATGGTAGGAAGAACGAACCAGCGGTCCGCTTTCAACATAATCAAATCCAATCTGGTAACCAATTTCCCTTAATTCAGCAAATTCATCAGGATGTACAAAACGTTGCACCGGTAAATGCTTTTTAGAAGGCTGAAGATATTGCCCGATGGTAATAACATCTACGTTACTTTCCTTAAGATCCTGCATGGTTTGTATCACTTCTTCTTTGGTCTCGCCAAGGCCCAGCATAATTCCACTTTTGGTACGCATACCGCCCTGCTTCAAAATACGCAGGGTTTCCATGCTGCGCCAGTATTTTGCCTGTATTCTAACAGTACGGGTTAAACGCTCAACAGTTTCTATGTTATGGCTCACTACGTTTGGCGCTGCGTCTATAATTCTTTGGATATTTTCCCGCTCTGCTTTAAAATCAGGAATTAATGTTTCCAACGTGGTGGTTGGATTTAACGCGTACACTGCTTTTATGGTATTGTACCAGATAATTGAACCGCCATCTTTAATTTCATCCCTGTCAACTGAAGTTATGACGGCATGCTTCACTTTCATTAATTGAATTGCTTCGGCTACCCGCTGCGGTTCATCCCAGTCTACTGCCAGGGGGCGCCCGGTGGCCACTGCACAAAAACCACAACTTCTTGTACAAATATTTCCTAATATCATAAATGTTGCTGTGCCTTCGCCCCAGCATTCGCCCATGTTTGGGCAATTGCCACTTTCGCAAATGGTATGCAGTTTATGGGTATCTACCAATCCGCGTACATGTTTATATTCTTCGCCTATTGGTAATTTTACCCGGAGCCACGATGGCTTTTTAGATTGTACTTCCGGAGTCGTAATTATTTCTTCGCTCATTAATATTATATTGCCTTGTGGTTTAAAAAATTTAAAAACACATCGTCTTGCCACTATTTTCTTTTGCCAAACAAAATGGAAACATACCCACTAAAGAAAAATGACCGTTGCTGGTTCTGAAGTAGGATGGGAATTTTCTTTGTATAATATTCGCCCGTTACGCCCACTTCAATTGCTGAGATTATTTCATTATAACTCCCATAATCAAAACGCAAAGCTGTTTTGGCATACAAGCCGGGTGTTACAGTCATGTCGCTCCAGCCCTTACTTAAAGAAGGCCCTCCAATAATGGGTCCGTTTAAAAATAAAGAACTATCGGGCGAATTATATTTCACGTATGCGTAATCGTTACCTTTTTGAACCTGTACATAATATGGTCTTAATAAGGACAATGATATTCCGCCACCATAATTTGCGGTAACGCTTACCCCATTTTTGTTTGATTTATTTCCCAATAAAATTTGTTGCTGCACTCCTAACTTTACAGGGTACACGAAATTTTCTTTACCATACACAAAAGGAACAGAATTTATAAAAGGGTTGCTTTGCTTATCTTCCTTAATAGCTTTCCGTTCAGTGATCTCAAGCTGGTATAAGGTTGCTTTTTTAACTGAACTTGCACGGCCCAATTCAAAAAATACTCCATATCCATCACTGGTTAGTTTAGCCCCAAAAAGAAAACTTTTTTTATAAGCAATTACGCCTTCTTCCTCTTCTTTTACCATGCTGTTGATTCGTGCTCTTTTCTCGGCCTGACGTTGTTTTTTAGATTGTTGTGCAAACGCTCCGAGAGAAAATGACAGTATAAAAATCAGAAAAAATATTTTTCGCATGTAATTGATTGATGGTTATGGTTACTGGTGTAAATTTATACAAAAATACATAATGACTGCCTCAATAGTATATACAGGAAATTTGCGATGTGAAGCTGAACACGTTCAAAGTAAAACAATTACAGAAACTGATGCTCCCACAGACAATAGGGGTAAAGGCGAAAAATTTTCTCCAACCGATCTTTTATGTGTTTCTGTAGCTACCTGTATGCTTACAACTATGGCAATAAAAGCTGGAGACTTACAGGTAGACATCACTGATGCAAAAGCAGATGTGACAAAGCATATGTTCAGCAACCCACGCAGGGTTGGTAAAATTGAAGTGATGGTAACCTTACCTCCTAACGGAAACGAACGCGACAGGAAAGTGCTTGAAAAAACTGGTGACAATTGCCCCGTCATAAAAAGTATTCACCCGGATATTGAACTTGTTATAAATTATAAATGGGGATAAAATTCAATTGTTGATGCTTTTTACTTGGCTAAGATTTAAGGAAACTTTATCAATTTAACCTGATTCCATCATCACTTGTTTCTCTTAAGTAATGTATTACCAATAGCGCAATGCGGGCAAAGTTTTTTATTACAGTATTCATTTTTAAGCTGGATAAGAGCCTGGGAATCCAAAGCGTTCTTATTTAAAAAATTCAACTTTTCAAAAGCTTTGGTTATATTATTTTTTTCTGCTGCAATTTCTTCAAGCCATTTTATTGCTTTGTCTTTATATACCTCTTCGTTGTGGTTCAACCCATAAGCGAATAATGTCGGAATAATCGTATTGATGATAATATTATCAATCATCTGTTTGCCGATTGTCTTTACTTTGTAGCCTGATGTTTCATCGAAAATATAATGATAATGCCAGTAATCGTTGGCACTTACATCCAGCATTTTTTTAATTTCCTTCAAAGAAGTTGCATCTTTTATTTTCGAAAACAAATGCTCACTCTCATGAATGAGCATGGCGAGTTGGGCAAGTCTTATCGTCGGAAAATTTGCCGGGCGCATTCTTAAAAAAGACAATTCACCATCAACAGCTTTTAAATTATATTTTTTTTGATAAAAAGAAAATTCTTTCTTCAACATCAAAGGATATTTTTCTATAAATTCAGACACAAGTAAACCGGCTGTTCCAAACAATAAAGCTTCAACCTGCGGAATGCTGTTTTTATGTTTTGCCAAAATTGACACAGGTATTGACCTTGCAACTTTTTGAAAGAGGTCGCTGTTAACCTTTATTCCAAAATTGGCAGCAATTAACCACCAAAAAGTTTCTTCCCAATGAAAATTTGTTTCTTTTAGAATGGCCAGTGTGTTCTTTGATTTTTCAATTAGCCTTTCAGCAACAAGTCTTTGTTTCCAATTGGAAAGCGTAAGCTCATTAACCTCCGGCAACTGGTTCTCGCAGGGAATAAAATGCGAAGAATCCATTAGCATTCTGTATTTTTCAAGCAATAATTTCGGAACCCGGTTCTTCAATTCAACTGTAGCAAGATTATTACCATGCTTATCTTTTATTAGGACATTATTGTTCCAAACCACATGAAGGATAACGTTATTAAAATTTGAATCAGCGGAATGGTTGTGCACGTTCCAATCGGATGAATTAAGATGAAGTTCTACATTTCCGGCCCATGTTGTTTTTCCAATTTTAATTTTTGCATCAATAAAATCAGCGCCCTGGTTGGTATTATAGTTTCCCGTCTTAATTACCTGGATGGGTTCGCCCGAAGAAGTAACCAGTTCTGAATTATTGAAGTATTGAAATTGCCAGATATATTGCAGCAAGTCTTCTTTCATGCGCAGGAAGTTAGTTATCGAAAAAATAAAACAAATACTTTATTTATCCTAATGCTTCAAGTTCTTTTACCACCCTGCTTACCGGTAATCCCATAACGTTATAAAAGTCGCCGTTAATGGAACGAATACCCGTAACGCCTATCCATTCCTGGATTGCGTAAGCCCCTGCCTTATCATAAGGTTTGTATTTGTCAACGTAAAATTCAATTTGCGAACGCGAAAGATTATAGAATTCCACCTGTGTTTCGTCAGAAAAAATTATTTGCTTTTTTGCCGATAAAATACACACACCGGTAATTACAGAATGCTTCTTGCCCGAGAGCTCAGAAAGAATTTTGATGGCATCTTCCCTTCCGGACGGTTTACCAATTATGGTATCGTTCAACACAACAATAGTATCAGCAGCAAGAATCGTTTGCGCTTCCTCGTTGGTTAGTGAACCGGCCACCTTTTCTTTAACCGCAATAGCTTTATTGTACGCGATATGAGTTGCCACTTCAGCCGGGCTTAACAGCGCAGGATAACTTTCATCTGTGTTTGCCACGCTTACCTCAAACGGAATCTCAGCCCATTGCAGCAATTGACTTCTCCTGGGAGATTGTGATGCTAATATTATTTTTTTGATGTTCAACTTATATTATTTAAAAGAAAACCATTGATAAAATTCCTGTAAACATTACTACTTTAACGGCCGTACTTAACTGGTGAAAATCTTTGGGAGACTGAGCGTTATACAATTTTCGTAGTATCCACGCCAGTGGAATAATTATAGCGAATAAAGAATAGACCGCCGAAAGCCACCAGCCTAATTGAAGTACATAAATTTGAACACCTGCAACCCCGGCTATAATAACCACCAGCCAAACGGCAACAAAAACTTTTGACACCTGCAATCCCCACACAATCGGCATAGTCGTTCCCCCATATTTCGCATCGCCCCGCATGTCTTCCATATCTTTTATAACTTCTCTTATAAGAGAAATAATAAAGGCAAACCCTGCATAAATAAACGATAGTTTAATAAGTCTTTTCCAATAAGCATCTGAAGAAATAACATGGACTGGATGTTCTGAAAAAGTAAGCACCAGAATAACCCACGCAGTAAGTAGCGATATTAAAATATTTCCTATCAGCAGTTTTTTTTTGAAAGTGGTAGAGTAAAACCAAAGCAAAATAATGGCGGCAAAATTAAATACGGGTATATAAAAATTACGCAACTTATAACCGATATAGCAACTTATAACTAAGCCTGTAAACGATAAAACGATATGCCACACAATTGCCCAGCGTCGTTTAATATAACGGTCAATGATAAGTTTTGACGGCTTATTTATAAGATCAATATTTACATCAAAATAGTCATTGATGATATAGCCCGCAGCAGCAATACAAACAGATGCAAATACAAGCCAGTAAAATAAAGACAATGGAAGTTTTATGTATTCTGCATCCCCCGTACCGTCGTGGTAAACAAAGCGGAGCACAAAAAACCTGAACAGCATTTGAGTAAGTGCAATAAAAACCAGGTTGGGCCACCTGGTTAGTTTAAAAAATGCTGAAACAATGTTCATCCGGTTTTTTTTAAAGGAAATTTGATGTCAGGTAGCAGCAATAGACGTTTGCAGCGGCCAGTTATTATTAAGCTTCAACACTTTTTCAATAACATCTCTTACGCATCCATAACCACCGTCAAAGGGCGAAATATAAGAAGATATTTGTTTAATTTCAACTGCGGCATCAGCCGGACAGCAAGCAAAATCAGCCATTTGCATACAGTTATAATCGGGAATATCATCTCCCATAAATAGAACTCCGCCGGGCCCGCAATTGTTTTTCAGGATATATTCTTTTAAAAGAGATTCCTTGTTTAGCACTTTCATAAATACATCCGTAACTCCTAATTTACCCAGGCGTTCGGCAACAGGAATCGATTCACTTCCTGAAATCACAAGAATATTGTACCCGTATTTAATGGCTAACTGCAACGCATAGCCGTCTTTTATATTCATACGGCGCAACCATTGCCCGTTATCATCTATAAGAAGCCCACCGTCAGTAAGCACTCCATCAATATCGAACACAAACGTTTTAATTAGCCTAAGGCGTGAAAGAATATTCATGCGTTAAAAATACGCACCATATTAATGCTTTTCATGAAATTTTAAAATACTTTCTGAAAGTTTGAGATACAGGTATTTAATATCAGGATGAGAGGAAAGTGCCTGCAAATGCCGGTTAATGGTAAAAATATCTTCTCTCATAGCCGGCCCGGTCTGTACATCATGTGGTGAATTATTGTTAACCTTTAAAGTAACTTCATTTATAAGCGGAAGTAAATTTTTAAAATCTATCTTTTCCTTTTCGCAAAAATTTTCCGCAAGGGCATACATGTGATTGGTAAAATTGCCGGCAAAGACCGCAGCAATATGATAATGGAGCCTTTCGGCTTCGCTAACCGGTATCACTTTGTCAGAAAGTGTTCTTGCAAATCCAATTACCTGGTGAAGAGTTTCTTTATTATTGCCTTCTACTAAAAAAGGAATTTCCGGGATTTGCTCTGTTAACTTAGATAAAGTTTGTAGCGGGTAAAGTACGCCGTAAGTAGAAGAGATATTTTTAAAAACATCTTTTGACACAGAGCCGGCTGTGTGAACAACAAACTTATCTTTTAATGCAGTTATTTTTTCGATCGATTCCAGTGCTGCGTCATTTAATACTATAATATAAATATCTGCACGGGCAAACTCAACGGCATTAAGTAAAGCAGCATCAGCGTTATACCGTGAAGCCACATGTACAGCATGATCTTTATTACGGCTTACGACCTGCACAATTTCATGGCCTGCTTTTTCAATTAATGAGCTTAAAACTGTCGCGACATTACCTGATCCTACGATTACAACCTTCATTTAATATTAATTTTTTGTTCACAGATGTATTAAATAATACAATTGTGCTTTGAATATAGTTTTGGCCTGCGAGTTTAATTAAAAAAATACGTTGTTATTAAAATAATTAACAGCGGTTTTTCGAAATATAGAGATTAATTCTCATTGGGGGTATTGCGAAGATAATAATGCATGATTAAAATTCCTATTTAGTTTTTAAGATTACATTTTTAATTTTTAAACTAATATTGCAGCAACCCGAAATATTTTTATTCTTATTATGTTTTATAATATGAATAGAGCAGAAATGGATTAAATAAAAAATTATGGCGAAAAATTTATTGATTGTAGAGTCTCCTGCGAAAGCAAAAACAATAGAAGCAATTCTTGGAAAAAATTTCGAGGTAAAAAGTTGTTATGGACATATACGGGACCTGGAAAAGAACGATATGGGAATTGATATTGCTAACAATTTTAATCCCACTTATGTTGTTCCTCCGGAAAAAACGAAGGTGGTGAACGAACTTAAAAGCCTGGCAAAAAAAGCAGATGAAGTATGGCTTGCATCGGATGAAGACCGTGAAGGTGAAAGTATTAGCTGGCATTTGGCCGAAGTATTAAAACTTGATCCAAAGACAACCAAGCGAATTGTTTTTCATGAAATAACAAAACCTGCCATTGAAAAAGCAGTGCAAAACCCAAGAGTTATTGATATGAATCTGGTCGATGCACAACAGGCCCGCAGGGTTCTCGACAGGATTGTTGGCTTTGAATTAAGTCCCGTGCTTTGGCGAAAAATCGGCCAGCAAGGTGGCTTAAGTGCAGGCAGGGTTCAAAGCGTTGCAGTAAAATTAATCGTAGAAAAAGAACGTGAAATCAATAATTTTAAAGCAGTCAGTAGTTTTAAAATTGAAGCCTTATTATCCGCAACCGATATTAATAATAAGACCGTAACATTTAAGGCGGAAGGCAATAAATATAATGAAGCTGAAGATGCGGAGCAGTTTTTAAAAAGCTGCATCGGTGCAAAATATACCGTTAAAGATATACAGGTTAAACCCGGCAAACGTACACCGGCAGCACCTTTCACAACATCAACCTTACAACAGGAAGCAAGCAGAAAATTAGGTTATGGTGTAAGTAAGACAATGTTGCTGGCGCAAAGATTATACGAAAGCGGTAAGATAACCTATATGCGTACCGATAGTGTGAACCTCGGTGAAACAGCCATGAATGATATTACAGCTCAGATTAATAAAAATTACGGAGGGAAATATTTGCAGGTACGTAAATACAAAAATAAAAATGAGAGTGCACAGGAAGCGCATGAGGCTATTCGCCCAACTTATATGCAAAATAGTTCAGTAGACGATCCTGAATTAAACCGGTTGTACGACTTAATCTGGAAGCGTACCATTGCCAGCCAAATGGCCGATGCCGAATTAGAAAAAACCATTGCAAAAATAAATATCAGTACGAACAACGCTGAACTTACAGCAAGCGGAGAAGTAATAAAATTTGATGGCTTTTTAAAAGTATATTTCGAAAGCACTGACGATGATGATGAAAGTGAGAATGATGAAAGCCGATTACCGAATCTAACGGTTGGGCAGGCATTGGATTTTTACCAGATGACCGCAACAGAAAAATTCACCAAACATGCTGCCCGTTATACCGAAGCGTCTTTGGTAAAGAAACTGGAAGAGTTGGGTATTGGCAGGCCAAGTACGTACGCCCCTACTATTTCTACCATTATCAAAAGAAATTACGTTGAGAAAAAAGATAAAGAAGGCATAAAAAGAGATTACCGGATTTTAAAATTAAAGAATGATGTTATTCAAAAAGTGACCGAACAGGAAAATACAGGAGCTGAAAAATCAAAACTGTTCCCAACCGATCTTGGATTAGTGGTTACCGATTTTTTAAACCTGCACTTTACGAAAGTGATGGATTATTCTTTCACGGCAGATATTGAGGAAGAGTTTGATGAAATTGCCGAAGGAAAAATGAAATGGAATACCATGGTCAGTGAATTTTACGGGCCGTTTCATTCAGGCGTGGAACATACATTGGAAACTGCAGTTCGGGCCGTTGGCGAACGACCGTTAGGCATAGACGAAGCAACAGGAAAACCGATAATTGCAAGAATGGGCAAATATGGCCCGATGGTGCAAATTGGCGCACCCGATGATGAGGATAAACCAAGGTTTGCCAAATTAAAATCAAGCCAGAGTATTGAAACGATTACTTTGGAAGAAGCGCTTGAATTATTTAAGCTACCATTAACGTTAGGCGAACATGAAGGCCTTGAAGTTTCGGTAAACATCGGGCGTTTCGGGCCGTATGTAAAATGGGGCGAGCAATTTATTTCTATCCCAAAAGGAGAAGAGCCGGGCGATGTGGACTTAAAAAGAGCAATTGAAATTATTCATGCAAAAAAAGTTGAAGACGCGCCTATTGGCTTTTTCGATCAAAAACCTATAACAAAAGGCAAAGGAAGATTTGGCCCATTTATAAAATGGAACGATTTGTTTATAAATGTTCCGCGGGCATATAATTTTGATAATCTTACGCAACAGGATTGTAATGCGCTTATTGAAAAAAAATTAGAAAAAGAAGCCAACCGTTATATACGTCAATGGCCTGAAGAAAAGATCGCCATTGAAAACGGGCGCTGGGGACCATTCATACGTTTTAATAAAAAAATGATGAAGCTTCCTGCAAATGGTACTAAAGGAAAATTCACTCCCGAAGAATTAGCTGCAATAGAATTAGATGCCGTAAAGAAAATGATTGTTGCGCAGGATCCAAAAGCTTTTGATAAAAAAGCCGCAAAGAAAAAAGTGAAGAAGAAGTAAGCTTTTTATGCAAGTTCTATAAATAGTTACCACACCTTTTCGGTAATTATTTCATTTACAATAATTAATTTTCTTGTCAAAATATATTTGTAACTAATGTTATAATTATATGTTGGTAAATATTGAGTATATATTTACCTTGTTTCTATTACTTTTCTATCTTTACAAAAGAAACCAAACATTTTTTAAGCGCCTATTTTAAATGCAGGAAAACAAGGAAATATCAGCACTCTTTCACTTAATAGACGATCCCGATGAAGAAGTTTTCAGCTCGGTCAGCGAGCGCATAGTATCGATAGGACGGGCCATTATTCCAAACCTGGAAAATTTATGGGAAACAACTCCCGATCAGAATGTACAGGAAAGAATTGAAATGATAATCCACAAACTCCACTTTAGAGATTTAGTTGAAGAGTTTACAAACTGGAAAAACGGTTCATGCGAATTATTGCAGGGCGCACTGCTCGCTGCTCGCTATCGATATCCCGAGATGAACACCACCACTACGTTGCAGGAAATGGAAAAAATTAGAAGGAACATCTGGCTGGAGTTAAACAGTTACCTCACTCCTCTCGAACAGGTAAACGTAATTACGGGTATCCTTTACAGTTATTATAAATTAAAAGGCAACGAAGTTGCTTATGATTTTCCCGAAGATTTTTTGATAAATAAAGTTATAGAACAAAAAAAAGGCAATGCCATTACTAACGGTATACTGTACCTGATTGTTTGCGAGCTGCTTGATATTCCTATTAAAGCAATTAATATTCCCAAGCAATTTATTCTTGGATATTTTGATATTGATTATAATTTCCCCAATCCTGAGAGACAAAAAAGCGAGAAAATAAATTTTTATATCGATCCGCTTAACGGGCAGATTTATTCACATAAAGACGTGGAAAATTATTTCAAAAGAATTTCTGTTCCTCCTACCGCTTCTTATTTCAGGCAATTGAGCAACAAGCGTATCATTCAACATTTATTAGAAGAATATAGTAAGTGCTTCACGGACGTTGCGAACCTGTATAAAAAAAATGACCTACTTTATTTGGCTAAATTGTTAGACGATTAAAACAAAGCCGTACAATGTTTTATCATTCCCCTCTCTGTATTATTAAAATAAAAATTTCCGGCGGTTACATAAACGAACTTATTTATATAGACGAAGAAGCAGAATCATTGCCTGAAACGGCCAAATTATCTGGAGAGGACAACAGGGCTTTAAAAAAATGCATCACCCAGTTTGATGAATATTTTTCAGGAAAAAGAAAAATATTTAGCCTACCTGTAAAACAGGACGGCACAATCTTTCAGCAAAAAGTATGGAACGAATTAATTAAAATCCCTTTCGGGAAAACCATAAGCTACTTGCAACTTGCGCGACAATTAGGCGACGCAAAATCAATAAGGGCGGCCGCTTCAGCCAACGGACGCAACAAGCTCAACATTATTGTTCCATGTCATAGGGTAATCGGAAGCAACGGAACTCTTGTGGGTTATGGCGGCGGGTTGCCAAGAAAAAAATGGTTACTGGACCACGAAAATAAATATGCACACGGCGTTTCTCTCTTATTTTAAATAAATTGCAACGATACCCAATATTTAACAGGTAAATATTTTCATATAAACAAACGCACTTTTTAACAATATTTACCGAAAATCTTAATAGCTTTTTTAAACCTGATAAAAACAACAGTATGCATTTTTCATTTTTATTTTTAAGAAGATTTGTTATCATTTCATTTACATTAGTTCTTATTCTATCGCTGTCAAACTGTAATAATAATAAAACCGAGCATACTAATGCGGGTGGTACGACGGTTTCGCAAAACACAGATTCGCTTTTTAAGAAATATGATCTTGATAATATAAAATTACCCGCTGGTTTTAAAATAGGTGTTTATGCTGAAGTGCCTGATGCCAGAAGCATGTGCATTTCACCTAACGGAACTGTGTTCGTTGGAACCAAGAAAAAGAAGGTGTATGCGATAACCGATGAGAACCATGATGGCAATGCAGATAAGGTGTATGAAATTGCAAGTGGATTAAATGCACCTAACGGTGTTGCTTTTAAAGATGGCAGCCTTTATATCGGTACCATTTCAATTATTTACCGCATGGATAGTATTGAATCAAAACTCAGTAATCCTCCAGAGCCGGTTGTAGTATACGATAAATATCCAACGCTTACCCATCATGGAAATAAATTTATAGCCTTCGGCCCCGATGGAAAATTATATGCCCCAATAGGCGCCCCCTGCAACATTTGTGATTCGCCAAAACCTTTCGCATCAATAACACGCATCAACCCGGATGGAACCGGTTTTGAAATTTTTGCAACGGGCATTAGAGACTGTGTGGGGTTTGCCTGGGATCCCGTAACTAAACAACTTTGGTTTACCGACAACGGTCGCGATGAACTGGGTGACGATATACCAAGTGACGAATTGAATAATGCCAAAGAAGCTGGAATGAATTTCGGGTACCCCTTTTGCCATGAAGGCGATATTTTAGATCCTGAATTTGGCAAAGGAAAAAATTGCGGTGACTATACACCACCCGTAAAAAAGCTGGGTGCTCATGTAGCATCATTAGGGATGCGTTTTTACACGGGGAGTATGTTCCCGGAAGATTATAAAAATGCAATATTCATTGCTGAGCATGGCAGTTGGAACAGAACTACACCGGTAGGTTACCGGGTGGTAGTTGCCAAAAGAGATAGTAGCGGAAATCTTGGAGATCCTGTTCCTTTTGCCGAAGGCTGGTTGCAAAAAGTAACCAGCGTTAACGGTCGCCCTGTGGACGTGCAGGTTTTGCAGGATGGCTCACTGCTTGTTAGTGATGATTATAAAGGTGTTGTTTACAGGATAACTCATAAGAACCCATAAAGCCCAAACGAGAAACAATTGTTACACTTTTTACCCATTAAATTAAACCAATGTCCGATCATCATGGTCACCATCATACTGAAGAACATTTACAAAGTTCCGATCTTTTAAGAGATGTAGTTATAGGAATGAGTGATGGACTAACGGTTCCATTTGCTTTGGCTGCCGGGCTTAGCGGTGCCGTGTCTACCAGTGGCATAATAGTTATTGCAGGCATAGCCGAAATTGCGGCCGGCGGTATAGCTATGGGTCTTGGCGGATACCTTGCTGGCAAAACAGAACAGGATCATTACGACAGTGAGTTGAAAAGAGAATATGAAGAAGTGGAGCGCATACCCGAAAAAGAAAAACAGGAAGTAAAAGATTTTTTTGAAAGCATAGGCCTCAGCGAAGAGCTGCAAAATAAAGCGACCGAAGAAATTGCGAAAGATAAAAAACAATGGGTTGATTTTATGATGAAATTTGAGCTGGGTCTTGATATGCCTGATCCCAAAAGAGCCAGGAACAGCGCACTCAATATCGGCGTTTCGTACATTGTTGGAGGCATTATTCCATTAAGCCCTTATTTTTTTATTGAAAACTCTAAAGAAGCTTTAAAGTTTTCAGTGGTTGCTACCTTAATTTGCTTGTTCGTTTTTGGATATTTTAAAAGTAAAATAACCGGCGTGCCTGTATTATCAGGAGCCTTAAAAGTTATGCTCATCGGGGCCCTTGCGGCGGGTGCAGCGTATGGCGTTGCACTATTATTTAAATAAATATTTGTTTGGTTTTTTTTCAACAAAAGAAAAGACATAATTCTTATAACCAAGCCAGCCTTTGGGTTTTAAAATTGGTTTAGATTTCTCCAGGTGGCACAAAATTATTTTCATTAACAGGCCGGCACAAGCGTAAGACGACTGAATTGCGAAAAAAGCGTTCTGAATTGTAGCAACTAACTCCTAAGCATACACTAAAAATGAATTGATTTTTGAGATAACCATTTTTGAAATAGTCAACTATTCTTTTAATGGCCGGGAAAGCATTGTAATTCTCGATTTGCTAATACAATAGTTTACTTATCGCCTATATTAGGACTTCTACGGAGCAGCTATACGGTGTAAAAATCCTTTGGTACTTTCATTAAGCCGGGTAATCAACGATTTTACATTAGTAAAAATTCTTGTGGCTTCTACTGCAAAAAAAGTAACTGTACGCAATTTTGCACGTTACTAAAATATCTAAAGAGTATCAACGTTTTATAAACCTGAAGGCGTTGCTAACCCTATTTTACATCACTTTCACTACACCTGATCACCTTACAAAAAAGTCACTTTGCATGTATGCTTTGCATATTTTATAGCCAGGCAAAGTATTGATTCTCGGCCTAATGATTTTTTATTATAAGCCATAAAACGATTAAGAAATAATAAAAAGGATAATTAATTATAGTATAGAAGAGCTTAATGGATAATCAGTTTTTGAATTTTGGAAAAATCCCCTCATTTCTATGAGGGGATAATTTTTTTAGATTAAATAGAATCTATTTATCGTAAGCAGGGCGTCAGCTAAAAACTTCATGCCTGGAATCTTTGGAAATATTTTTTATGGTCCACATAACCTTCTTTTCAAAATCATATTTTCGAACCAGGCAATTCTGTTTTGTACAAATACGGCAGGAAAATTGCTCGCATCCGTCTGAGTGCGCAAATAGTTCAACAGCTTCTCCAAATTCATCCCGGATTAATTTTGCCAAAGCCTCTATTTCAGCGTGCGCTTCATATACATTCAGGTACCAGGGCACTGTCAGATGGCAATCGCAATGCAGTGTACTGCCATATTTAATAAAACGAAGATTATGCAGATCAATCCAATTTTCTCTCCTGTTTTTATTTAGTAAATCAACAAGGTTATGTAATAATTTTGTATCAGCCTCATCCATTATACCGGCAACGGATGTACGAACAATTTTATAGCCCGTAAAAATAATAATCAATGCAAAAACAGAAGCTTCCAGGCTATCAAGCCAAACCTGTTTTGTAAAATACAATAATACCAACCCAATAAAAATTCCTAAGTGCTGTAAGTATCAGTTTTTAAATGTTTGCCGCTGGCAATTAAAAGTAAAGATTTGTTTTTCTCTCCCGTTGCAACACATATTACTCCCGCAAAATAATTTACAAGAGCTGTTGTAGCTAACAAAATAATTCCATAATCGAGTTTGGTAATTACGTGCGGATGAAAAAACTTACTACCGATTTATAAATAATAATAATCCCCGCCACGATTATCAGGTTGCCTCAACGGCTGCAGAAATAAATTCAACTTTTCCATGCCCGTATGGATGATCCGCATCTTTAGGTTTTGCCGAAAGTTATAAACTGTACAATCCCAAGAAACCAGAAGCAATATTTACTATACTTTCCAACGCATCTGTAAGAATAGCAAGGGAACCGGTTAAATACCATGCGGCAAGCTTGATGGAGAATAATATAATTGCAATAATAATAATAATGAACTTCTGGAGTCGTATATTCTCTTTTGAACCTAGCAAACTAAATAATTTTGGACGTGCAAATTACACTTGATAATTAATACTTTTCCGTTACCAGTACTTAATTATCTCACATCTTAAAAAACATTAAATTTGCTCTATGCGCAAAACGCTTAACATATTGGCAAGTTCCTTCCGCCTCACTATGCAGGAGCTAATGGTAAACAAATTGCGTACGGCTCTTTCTCTTATTGGAATTTCATTTGGAATATTTTGCATAATTGGCGTGCTGGCAACAGTTAACAGCCTTGAAGCGAATATCCAGAATCAAATTAAAAGCCTTGGCACCAATACTATTTATATAGATAAGTGGGATTATAAAGGCGGTCCCGATTACCCATGGTGGAAGTATGTTAACAGGCCGGTACCCAAATTTGAGGAAGTAAATTTAATAAAGCAAAGAAGCCGGCTTACAAGTAATGTTGCTTTTGAAATTGATACAAGGCTAACCGTTGAATATGAAAATAATGCGCTGGAAGGCGTTACCGTATTTGGCGTTAGTGAAGAAGAAGATGATATCCAGCCAGTAAAAATGGCCTATGGGCGTTTTATTTCCGGCGCTGAATTTGCATCCGGAAGTCCGGTGGCAATTATTGGATATACCAATGCAGAAAATTTATTTTTTAGCCCCGAACTGGCTATTGGCAAAGAAATTAAAATAAAAGGAATAAAAGCGACTATTATAGGAGTGATAAAAAAAATGGGTACACCCATGATTGGATGGGATTATGATCAATGCTTTATCACCTCATACAGGTTTGCAAAAGAAATATTCAATGAAGAAAACAGCAGGCCAAAAATTATGGTGAAAGGAAAAGGCAATGTAAGCTCATCGGCGCTGGCAGATGAACTTGAAGGAGTAATGCGGTCGATAAGAAAACTCAGCCCTAAGCAGGAAGATAATTTTTCTTTAAATCAAATAAGCTCCTTTAGTGATAATGTAAGTTCTCTTTTTGGGAGTATAAATCTTGGCGGCTGGGCAATAGGAATCTTAAGCCTGATTGTAGGCGCATTTGGTATTGCAAATATTATGTTTGTAACAGTAAAAGAAAGAACACCAATCATCGGGCTAAAAAAGGCAATTGGTGCAAAAAAGAGAAGCATACTCTCGGAGTTTTTATTAGAGTCAGCCACTATTTGTGTTATGGGAGGACTAATGGGTTTACTTCTCGTCTATATTCTTACGTTAGTGCTTACCAATGTGTTTAATTTCCCTGTTTTTATTTCAGCAGGCATTCTTACGCTTGCCATTTCAATATGCGTTATCATAGGAATACTTGCAGGTATGATTCCTGCTTATTCGGCTTCCCGTTTAGATGCGGTTGTAGCCATTCGTTCTAAATAATTTTTATTCTAATCTTATGTCTTATATCCTGGCAATTGAATCTTCATGCGATGAAACTGCAGCGGCGGTGTGCAATGATGGCCTTATACTGAGTAATATTATAGCGAGCCAGAAAATTCATGAAGAATACGGCGGCGTTGTTCCGGAACTTGCTTCCAGGGCACATTTGCAAGCGATAGTCCCCGTGGTGGACACTGCGCTAAAAAAGGCAAATGTAAGTTTAGACGAAATAGATGCTTTCGCTTTTACACAATCTCCTGGTTTAATTGGCGCACTGCTTGTTGGAACCGAATTTGCAAAATCACTTTCACTTGGATGCAATAAACCTTTAATAGCCGTACACCACATGCAGGCGCATGTATTGGCAAATCTTATTCAATCACCCGGCAAAAAAAATGAAACTCCTTCATTTCCTTTTTTATGCCTAACCGTTAGTGGTGGCCACACGCAGATTGTATTATGTGAAGATTTTTTACAAATGAAAGTGATAGGCGAAACACTGGATGATGCAGCAGGCGAAGCGTTTGATAAGTCGGCAAAAATATTGGGGCTCCCCTACCCAGGTGGCCCGTTAATTGACAAATTTGCAAAAAATGGAAATCCTGAAAAATATAAATTTCCTGAACCAAAAATTGATGAATTAAATTTTAGTTTTAGTGGATTAAAAACATCGATACTTTATTTTATAAGAGATGAAAAATTAAAAAATGAAAATTTTGTTGAAGAAAATATGGCCGATATCTGTGCATCTGTTCAATCCCGGATTGTTTCAATTTTATTACATAAACTAAAAAAAGCTTCCCGGGAAACCGGCATCACAGATATCTGTATTGCCGGTGGAGTAAGTGCCAATAAAGGGTTACGCAGAGAATTTGAAAAAATGGGAATTGAAGAAGGATGGAAAACTTTTATACCAGCATTTGAATATTGCACTGATAATGCGGCAATGATTGCTATAACCGGTTATTATAAATATAAGGCTGGAATTTTTGAAGATTTATCTGTAGTTCCATCTGCAAGAGCCGTTTTTTAATTTTGTCCTTTTTTAAAAGAGCCATTTGTCTAATCAATATTTTCAATTTAAAAAATTTAAAGTTCAGCAGGATAAGAGCAGCATGAAAGTTTGTACTGATTCGTGCCTTTTTGGAGCGTGGATTGCCGCTGCACTTGAACAAAAGAATATTAGTGCTGAAACTATTTTAGATATTGGAACGGGAACAGGTTTGTTAAGCATGATGCTTGGGCAAAAATCAGATGCATGCATAGACGCAGTTGAAATAGATATAAACGCATTTGAACAAGCCAAAGACAATGTTGGTGCATCTCCTTGGCACGAACGAATTAAATTATTTCACAGTAATATTAAAAACTTCGATCCTGGTCTTAAATATGACCTGGTTATTTCCAATCCGCCATTTTATGAAAATGATTTAACAGCACAAGATGAAGGTAGAAATATTTCAAAACACAGTATCGCTTTAAGTTTGGAAGAATTAATCATTATTTCAAAAAATTTATTAAGTAAAGATGGAACGCTTGCAGTATTGCTACCATGGCACAGAACAAAGTTGTTTGAGGATGTAGCATCAAAATATTCGTTCTTTATCAAGGGAAAAATGCAAGTAAAGCAAACAACATCACATAATTATTTTCGTACAATGCTTATTTTAACGAAAACAAAATCAGAAACAATAGAAACTGAATTAACCATTAAGAATAGTGAGAACAACTATTCCGATGAATTTAAGTCGCTCTTAAAGGATTACTATTTATACCTGTAAGAATTTTTACAAGCCTGCATATTCCTTAAGATAGCCAAACTCATTAGTTAAATTTCCTTCTTTAACAATGGTGGCATTGGTTATAATTTTTGAACCGCCTTTGATCAAATCATTCAATATAAATTTTATCAATTGCTCACCGAAATACCTCGAGGCATCCCGTGGCAATTCATTGGGCAAATTGCCCACAGCCATTATATCTATGGAGTTTTCCAGGTAAGGAATTGTTTTCTTCCCTGTCAATTTATCAACTCCGTAAATAGGATCTTCCATTGTTGCGTCACCGATATTACAGGGCACCGATCCGTTCCTGTCATCTGAAATATCAGCTATTGTTGTAATTGTAAAATCAGGTTTCTTAATATCAACCATTTCAAAAAGGCGTGGTATCTTTTCTTCCCAATACACGCCATTTAACAAGATGTCCGTCTCGCTGATATATTTTTTGAAAAGGCAATTATAATTTTCAGGGTGTTCGTGAAAACCAATTCGGCTATACTTACACGTTAGTTTATCTTCATAGAGATCTGCTCCTTTTAAATGAACATAAACAGGGTAATCGAATTTTTTTTCAAGGTATTCATCAGGCTCTGCTTCGTGAATTTCCATCAGGTTCATAACTTCCAATATTCCATGGGCTACTCTCCCACTGCCGGTTACTGCAATTTTAAGGAGAGGAAGTTGTAATCCAAAATAAGTATGAATCAGCTGCTGAAATGACTTTTGTTTATAAACCCTTCCCAATTTAAAAGCGCCGGTCCGGTTTCCGTATGCCATCATTCCATTATGCGCACCCACAACTCCGGCAAAAAAGCCAAAGCCAATTATGCGTGTTCCGTCATCATGCTCCAGGCATTCATAATCTATTAAAGTAATTTTTTTACTGATGATGTTCTGCAACAGTTTTTGATTATACGGTTGCATTTTTTTTGTATGGGAAAAAAACAAATAAGTTTTTCCGGGTATCAACATCCCAACCGGTACTTCTTTAATGCCCAGTAAAACATCGCAATCACCAATGTCTTCTTTCACTTCAATTCCTGCTTCAATATATTCTCTGTCTTTAAAACATCTTATTTCACATTGTTGCACTTTTATGGTAACAGATAAATTTTGCTGAATCCATTTGCATTGTGCAGGAGTAAGCGCAACACGGTTATCCGGTGGAATTTTTCCCTCTCTTATTAATCCGATTGTCAGCATTCTTATATTTTTCTATTGTAGCAATTTACATTTTATATCATTAAAGAAATATTGAAACGTATTTTGGAAGGATAAGATGGATTGCGTAATATTGCCTCCCGATTTTAAAGCCCGGATGGCGGAATTGGTAGACGCAGCAGACTCAAAATCTGCCGTTCGCAAGGATGTGCAGGTTCGATTCCTGTTCCGGGCACGGATTTAAAAATAAAAGCCTTGTCAGCATTAGCTTTCAGGGCTTTTTTATTTTATAGGGGATGTGACAGGGGACGTTACGATTCATTTAAAGCCTTCATTTCGTTTATAATTTTCATTGTCTCAACACTCACTGTACAAACTCGTGTTAGTAAATCAATTACATGCTCTTTATAGTCCGAAAATTTGTAAGTATTGAATTTTTCGGCTATCGTAGGGTCAGAATATTTTTTTTCTTTATATTGGTCAAGTACCCACTCCAAAGCTGAACGATTACCCAGTTTATAATTCCATGCCTCTGCCGGAATACCAGAAAGCGTTGTTCGCTCATCCAAAATAATTAAATTATTTTCTTTGTCGGTTTTAAGTTTACATTTCGGATTTTTAATTTCTACCGCGTCAGATATTGTCAAACCAAAGGGTTTAATCGTTTCGTAGTCGAGATGTAATTTTAATAGAGCCTTTCCCCAATCGCTCCACTTTTTAAAATCTTTATAAAACGGTATCCGTGGGAACTCTCTTTTTAAATTTAGTTCATATTTTTTACGATAATCCGGATTGTGCAATACAGCGTATACATAATAAAATATTGTTTCTCTAGTAGTATCTTTTTTCCCGTATCGTTTTATAAATTGGTTAAGTCCCCATTCGGTAATATTATCTAGACGGTTACCGTCTTCATCATATTTATATAGTGGTAAACTTTGAGTTCCGCCGTTACCTTGTTTTAATAAGCATAAATCAATTACGTGATTTGAAGCCAAACATGCTAAAGGGTTATTTGATACGATACTTAAAAAAGCTATGACGACATTTTCCTTATCATTTCCTTTTTTGAAAATGTTTGGCATTTTATATAAAGACCAATTTAACCACTTAGAGTAATAATATTTCTTTTTTACAAAGGGTCTGTGTAAGGATGTAATTATAGATTCCACATCAAAAAACAGTTCTATGTCTTTTTCAAAGTATTGTCTTATATCTTGTGTCCATTTAATTGTTTTATCAAAATTATTATACCAATCGTCATTAAGCGGCCGCTTAGCAATTTTCCTATACGAATTATAATTATCTATATAAAAATTTACTTTAGTTGTAAGGTTTTTTACTTCAAAATCATAAACCCATTCATCCCTATTTGAAACAGTTCCAAATGAAGCTAAATCAAAAATGGATTTATTATCTGATTTTACTTTACCGCTTAATTTAGGCAAAACTATGGGCAATAATTCCCGCCAATCATTATCAGTAAGATTAATCCAGTTATTATTTTTGTCAGGTTGTATATGTTCAAAGCCGATTTTTTGTAATGAATTTTCTGTGAACCATTGTAATTTTTCTTCTTTTTTCCAAAAGTCGTCTAAGGTGTAATATTGTATTTGACAAATATTGTTCTCTCTTTTTAATGTCTTTTTTAGTTTAAATTTTTTTACTAAAAACATAATAGCAACACCAGTTTGTATGCCAAATATATTGTGGGTAGTACCGGCAATTTTTGGATTAGTTCTTACATCGCTTTTGGTATCGATTATATATGCATAATCAAATTCCTCTTGTATGCATTTTCTAAACCCGTCAAATGTGCGGCTATCGATAAATGACCGGTTAGTTACAAATGATATAATTCCGTTATTATCTAACCTATCAAAAGCCCAACGATAAAAGCGGGCGTACATATCATACACTTTTGTTTTGTGTGCATTACTGTATTTTATGAATGTGTCTTTTATCCGTTTATCTATTTCGGGGTATTGACGGTTTTTGTTATTATCGTTTTCATTTGCTTGATTAGCATTATATGGAGGATTGCCAATTATAACTGATATATTTTTTGTGTTCTGTTTATAAATACGTTTTGAGTTTTCCTCTGTAAATGGTTCAAACATTGAGAATTGTTTGCCTTTGTATTTAAAGCCCATATTATCCAACGTATCGACAAAGCACAGGTTTTCAAACTCTGAATATTTTCCCATTTTTTGAGTATAGGTAAATTCAATATTTAAGTTTGAAATATAATAAGGCAAAATTGCCACTTCATTAGCGTTCATTTCATTTTTATATTTGTATTCCAGTTTATCCTTGCGCAGATAATCAATAATATCACAAATGAACGTTCCCGTTCCTGTAGCTGGGTCCAATATTTCAACTCCTTTATCTTCTAAAAATTTACCGAAGTGTTTATTTAAGAGGTAATCAGTGCTTTCAATCATAAATTTTACAATCTCATTAGGAGTATAAACTACCCCTAAACGGTCGGCGGCTTTAGGATTGTAACTTTTATAAAATGTTTCGTATACTACTTTTAGGAATTTTTGTTTCTCATGGTGATCAGCTATTCCTGCAGCTGCCGCATTTATCGCTTGGGAATAATGTTGTAACGTAGAGCGGTTCGTTTAGTAGTGCCCGTAAAGAACGTATTAATAACACCTTCTAATTGATGGGCTATATTATTTTCTCTGTGAAATTGTGTTTCGTCAAAAATGGTATTAAAAATATCTTCGGTAAGAATATGCTGTATAATCATTTCCCGAACATCCGCTTTTGTTACTTCGGGATTAATGCTATCATGACAGAGTTTCAAAAATTTGTCTCTCTCTGTTACAAACGCAGGATTAGATTTTTCCTGTACCTCCAACAGATCACGTATAGTATCGGTAACTTTTGGAATATCCTGTTTAAACAACTCAATAGCCTTTCGAAAGTTTTTTACTTCGGGACGTTCAAAATTTATAAAGTCATGTAAAATCCGGTCTAATGCCTCGGCATCCTTCATTTTTATGCGTTGCACCTCAAAGCCGTTTTGAAATAGGACGGCAGTTTGACTATCTTCAAAGAGTATGTTATCGGATGGATAGTCTTTAGCAAACTTCTTTTTTATTTCTTCGTCTATTATATCCGATTCATCCTTACTCTCCCAATAGCCCCAGTCCTGGCGAAGTGAATCTTTTAAAGTTCCGTCCGGAGTTACGTTTTTTCCTTTTGGAGTTTTGATGGTTACTTCGGGTACAAGCATTAAGCCTTTTTGCTTTGCATATTCATTAAGTAAATGATAGAAAGCATTTCTTATAGCTGTCTCTTTCTTTGTCCCGCCAAAGTGAATTATTTTTTCAACTTCGTTTTGGTATGTATTTATAGCAAATAAACTCATAGCATGAAGATATGAGTTTAAATAAAAAAAGAGGCAAGCGCCCCTTTTTTGCTTTAAAATAAATTAACGCTGTAATGCTAATGCATCAAAATAATTCCATATTTACGGCATCCTTTACACTTTGCAAAGTAATATGTCTTATTAATTTTAATCAATAGTTGTTTAAAATCATTCGATAACCATTCAGATGGAACGTTAACAACTTCCATAGAGGTCTTTTTGCAATTACATGATTTCACTAAACAATCTTTTTTAATTTTCATTCGTAATTTGGTTTTTAGTATGAATTTTCTCTCAGTTCCGTTGCTGTCAATATTGCTTTGGTATAGAAGTCATTTAATAAAGTAGACCTTGCAAACATTGTTGCGGTCATTAATAATTCTTCGTCATTTAATGTCCTAACGAGTCCACAAGTTTCGCCGTAATCCATTCTATAAATAACAACCAAATGCGATGCATCTTTTAATTGAAGAAGTTCTTTGTTGAATAATTCACGAGGCATGTTATCATGAAATTCCATCACATTTTTAAATTTACCTGTCCTCATGATTTCGCCTCCTCTTGTTTTATTTTTTCAAACCAGATTGAATGATTTTTTAAGTGTATATCATTCGTTAGTGGCTTAGTTATTTCATTATAAGGGTAAAGAAGAACATTGCAGTAATCTTCTTTTACTCTCTTTATTAAAATTTTCTTTTGTGCCTCCATTTCCTCTAACTGTTTTATAATGTTATGATCGGAATAAAAAGAGGTATACAACATGGAAATTTTTTTAGAACAGTTCCAAGGCATAAAGCGAAATTTTCCATTATTTTTTGTGATGTATTTAGTCAGGTAATTAGAAACTCCTTTTGCATTACCTGAATTAACTTTCTTTACATCAAACGCCGAGGAAGGTTTGAAGTTTTTATCCCTCGGGATTACCCCATTTTTAGTTTGTACATCAAGCCAATATTTCCAATGCTTTTTGATGTTCCACATTTTATTTGTGATCAAATGAAAATGAATATTGTCTTTAAAAGTCAGATTTTTAGTTTGCCTTTCTGCCACCCATAGATATTGAAAATCCTTATCCTGCTTTTTAATGTTGTCAAGAAAACCACTAAGTATTTTTAATGACATTTCATCATTTACCTGATTAACGAAAGTCAGCGTTAGAAAGGAAAGCTGTGTATGAATACCGAAGAAGGCAAAAAGCTTTCTTCTAATTTTGCTTTTAGTCCGGCTCGATAATGACCGGAGCTGTTTTTCTTTCTTTTCTTTTTTTGGTTTTACTTCTTTTTCAACTATTACTTCTTCTGAAGTCGGGATTTTTTCATCTTTTATTCTGTCAAGTGATGAACCTCTAAACTCATTAATCCATTCAGGATTTATCATTTTTGGGTTAGGAATTACGGAACAACCAAAGGAATTTTTTACTAACATAATTTCGAAATTGTTGCAGTATTATTAAAACCATTATTAAAGGTTATTAATGGTAATACTGAAGGTTAAAAAAAAAATTAAAGAAATGCAGGGACTATGTTCCCTCTGTAAAATCGCTTCACATATTTTGCAGTCCGTCGTTCATAGACATTAAAATATTTCCACGTTGGATGTTTGGTGTCCAAAAACTTTGAAAAACTATTCAACGTGTGAACGTATTTCCATTTTTTAGGAGTAGTATTTTCAAAATATACTATAACCGAGTAATCATTTTTATGCTCCATGATTACCTCCTTTTTTGAACTTTGTGAAGTTTCTTTGTGTGAGTGATTGTTCTACTTCGTGCGGTTTGTATAAAACCCTTGTCCCAATTTGGTAAGAATTTAATAAGCCTTCTTTAGTCCATTCGTTTAAAGTAGGAAGTGAAATTTGTAGAAGCTTAGCTGCTTCCTTTCTTGAAATAAATTTTGATTGATTTTGCCGCTGAGGCTGATTGTTATTTTGCCCAATCTTACTTTCAATTAACTGACCAATCTTATCTAACAGTTCATTGACGTTAATGCCATTTAATAAAATTTCATTCATCTTTATTTACATATCGCTTTTTTTATACGATAGTGCAAATAGATGGCAAAATGGACTGTAGGTAGGGTATTGAGGTATCCCCTATTTATTTTCTTGCTTCTCTAATTTTTCCAATATTATCTCTGTATCATCAATGAGCGTCTTAATTCCAGCTTGTTTGAATGCGGCATTAATTACCTTATAATTACCGGAGGTTTTAATTCTTGAAACCGGATCATAGATCATAGACAAATCCTTTCCAATATTGTCCGGGCTTGCGTTTAGCAGTATTGATAATATTTTGGCTTTCTTTTTATTCGAGATGCCAAACTCACCAAGTTTATCAAGAAAACCGAGGTGATGAAGTAAAAGCATTTGTTGCGCACGGGTCGAAAGTATTTTTTTTGCGGTTGGGTTTACCTTGTGTTCGATATCACTGAGCCTTTCATCTATATCGGCAAAAATTTCATTAAATTGATTCTTGTTGTAATTACCAAAACCAGCAGATTTATATTTTGATTTTACAAGTTTTTTTATGTGCTCTGGTAATTCTTCATGATTTGGCATAACGTTCTAATTGAAAAAAGGATGGGTTAATAATTTATTTGCGTTTTCCTCCTGACTGATGCGAATATATTTCATAAAACTTTTTTCTGTTCTATGACCGGTAATTTTCATTATTGAGATCGTGGGAACGTCCATTAAAAAAGCATTCGTAGCAAATGACCTTCTTGCCGTATGCGTTGTAATAAGTTCCCATTTTTTAAAGAGATCATTTTCAGTTTTACCACCTCTTGTTATGGCAATCTTTATAGTCTCATTAATCTCTGCTAACTCTCCAATCTCTTTTAAATATTGATTCATCTTTTGATTCGTGATAACAGAAGGCAAATGGCCTTTATACTTCTTGATTATATTCTTTACAAATTTGTGAAGCGGAATAATTACAAGTTCAGATGTTTTTTCAGTCCGGATTTTTATTTGTGTACCATCATTAATAATATTTTCCGCTCTTACCTGAATTAAATCTGAAAATCGTAATCCGGTATAGCATGCCACAATAAATAAATCTCTGACCTTATCTAATCGCTGATAAATTCCGGTCAGCTTCATTTCATAAATGTTTAAAAGTTCCTTTTGAGAAAGATAAATTTTATCTACCTGCTCCTCTAACATTTTAAATCTCTTATTTCTATATTCAAGATTTTTAGTAAGGTTTCTTTCAACCGCTTTGTTCATAAATATTTTTACGTTCTTAATAAAACCACCAATAGAATTTTTTGTATAATTTTCTTTTGTAAGAAAGTTTATAAATCCATTATAAAAGTTCATGTCAATAGTATCAAAATCTACTTCCTTTTTTGTATAGCTTTTATATTCCTGAAGCTTTCTAAAAGTCTGTTTCCATTGCTTCAAAGTATTCTCGTTTAAATTAGGCTGCTTAATAAGTTCACTAATAAATTTTAGAAAGGTGGTTTTCTGCGCATAGTCTTCTTTAAATAGAGACATATCAAGAGCATCTTTTAATTTATAAGGTGTAGGGGTTTTATTTGCATTTACAAGCTCTCTATAGGTTTCTTTTACGTTAGTTGTAAGATTATCCAACGTCACATTAAGACTTGCATAAGTGGGAAAGGATTTTGTTTCTTTTGCCCTTTGTTTTTCCTTATTCCAAAATTTAGGATGTATCTTTTCACCCGTAGAATATTTTAATCTTTGATTGTTGAAGCGGAAGAATAAATAAATTAAAGTAGGCTCTTTACATGTGGGTTCTTTAAGTACAAAAGTTGCATCGGGCATGATTAGAATTTTTGTAAATATATATTTAAAATTTAATCAGGGGACGCGTCAGGGGACGTTTTATGTTAATTTCAGTTAATTTATTTTAATTCGTCTTAACGACGTAAAACCCTTTGAATACAGCACTACAAAGGATTGTAAGCAAAATAAAGAAAAAGGTGAGAAGATATTTTTTACTCCTGTTCCGGGCACTGGATAAATTAAAAAGCCTTGTTAGTATCAACTTCCAGGGCTTTTTTAATTTTTAGGGGACGACTCTGGGGAGGTTTAAATTCATTTCTATTTAAAATACCATTCAGGAAAATCTATCTGTATCGGATAATTTTTTTTAATCAATCCTTTTTTTATTTGGCGATAGCTAAACCATTTATTGGAACCTTTACACCTGCAAACTAAACGGCCCGTGTCCACTTCAGGCTTTAATTGAATTATTTTGGGATAAAAAATATACATCTCCCTCCAGCTTACCACGCCGATATGAAGTTTTTCGCTAACCAGTTTTAGTTTTATTGTTTGCAACATTTTTTATTGTAAACTAATACTTTTCGGTGCAAAAGAGTGTGTATATTTATGAATGTTGATAGCAATTTCTATTAAACTTATAACTCTAAATCAAAATTTATAAAACCAAACAATGAAGATTTTTATCTCACATTCCTCAAAAAATAAAAATCTTGGTAACGCTTTAGTTAGTCTACTAACAGGGGTTGGGGTTAAAGACGACGAAATTATTTTTACAAGTAACGATGCTTATGGCATTCCAATAGGACAAAGTATTTTTAATTGGTTAAAAAGCAGGATATCTGAAAAACCTCATGTTTTGTATCTATTATCTCCTGAATACTATCAAAGTGTTGCCTGTTTAAATGAAATGGGAGCAGCTTGGGTTGTGGAAAACAAGCATACCATGATTTTCACTCCCGAATTCAACTTGTCCAGCCCTGAGTTTCTTAATGGGGCTAAAGATCCAAGGGAAATTGGATTTTATATTGACAATCACGATAAGTTGATTGCATTTATAGAATCTCTAAGATCGGATTTTAGCATTTCTTCGAATCATGTCTTAATAAGTCAAAAGATCAGGTTATTTCTTGAGAATATAAGAGACATTAATCCAATAATTGCCTCTTCGCCAGAATTAACGCCGTTAGTAAGCAAGACTGTTTCATTCAAAGAATCAGAACCAGAAGCACAGCAGTTAAAAATACAAGTAAAACCAGTAACAAGCAGTTCACAATCAAATTCCGGGAACTCAAGATTATTGACAGACTTAGAAAATAATAAATTAAAGGATGAAGATGTGCTTTTAATTCATTACATCATAGAAACTGGACGATTCAAATTAGGTACTGGATGGAGATCGAGTCAAGAAGTTGAGAATATCAAAATTTGGGAAGAAGTTCAAGAGTTAAACGGATCATTGTCGACAAATTATGATAACGCTTTGCGGAGATTTGAGATGAAAAATGTTACAGAGGTTTCTGAATTTACAGGAGGTGGTAATCCAAGGGAGGTAAGTATAAAAGAAGATGTGAAGGATGAACTATTAAACATGTCAGACGAACTTTTATCTAAAATTGATGTGGTGTTCCAAAGAAATAAGAAAACAAACGCATGGTAAAACTGCACCCAACATTGGGTGACCGATGCACAACTGCCACTTAAAAAAATAGGTAAAGGCAAAATCCATCAGAATTGTTTCAGCATACAGATAAGAAATAATTTCGATTAGCCTTTTCTGTTACCGTCCATACTAGATAATAGCGCTTACAGGTGTAGGCTTCCCCAAAGTTCGTCCATTCCAGCCCGTGTGGGTGTTCCCTTTCTTTCGCAAGCCCACATCTACAGTCGTGCGAGCCGAAGGTCTGGTCTCCGACCAATGGCCAAACCTTTTAGTATTTGCACTTTTATTTTATACAAAATTTTATTATGATGGAATAATAGTTTTAAAATGTTCACTCGTCTAATGGCAACTAACGGTGGGTTCCATATTTGCCGCATTCTTTACACTTTGCAAAGTATATGTGACTTTATTTTTATCAATACTTGTATAAGATTTATTCCCCGTCGTGTTTTCTATGACAAAAAAAACCTTATAATTTTTATTATATAAGGTTTTTTATTCTTAGTGCTTATTGATCCTTTTTAATTCCTATTTTTTGTTTTTCAAGTCGCCTGAAATAACCGCGAAATAAAAAATTGTGTTTTAAGGCTTCCATGTTCTGGTTAAAACCATCGGTGCCTTGCTGAATATTATCAAGGCTTTTATTTAATTTAATAACCAGTAAACTATCCTTCAATAATGAATGTATAGTTCCTTTGCCGCTATCTACATCACGTTGAATTCCCGAGACTGCATCACTTATCTGACGGGACAGCGAATCAGCTTCATCCCCAACAGATTTTATTTTAACTACAGCTTCATTTAGATTGTAAGCAAAAGAAGTATCGGTGAGAATTGATCCAATCGAGCCTTTTCCCATTTTTACATCATTCACAATGGCGTATAAATCATTTGCCATGTCTTTGGCCCTGGCAGTTGCCTGGCGAATATTGATCGCTGATAACTTCAGGTTTTGCGGCAGCCCCTTTTCATTTAAAACACTCCATAATGCATTGCTGTTATTAATGCGTTGTATAGTATATTTCAATTCTTCAGCAACGCTGCCAATATCATTATTTGTGTTATTAAGTTTTTTCAGCATTTCGTCTGTATCTAACGGTCTCTTAGACGCAAGTATATCGCCGTTCTGCGCTAAAGGAGCCAACTGTTTTACTGCGGAAATATTCACCACTTTATTTCCCACCAAACCGTCAGTGGCAATGGAAACCAAAGCATTTTTATGAATAACGGTTTTCATTTTATTATCAATTATCATTATCACTTCCATTAATGTATCATTGATAATGGTTACTTTTTTTACAGTGCCTACATCAATACCAGCATAACGGACATTATTACCCTGTTTTAATCCCTGTACATTTTCAAACCTTGATTTTAAAATAAAATTAGAGCCAAACATGTTACGGTTTTTACCAATCATATACAATAGCAATATCAGGCAAAATAAACCTGCCAGCACAAAAGCTCCCAGTTTTACATTATTCATCGCTCTTTTTGCCATAATAGCACCTGTTTGAATATTACTCAAAAAATTGTTTCACTTTAGGGTCCTCATTTTTTTTCAGCTCAGCATAGGTTCCATTTGCATAGCATTTACCATCTAACAGTATAACTATTCTATCACTTGCCATGCGAACGCAATTCATGTCGTGAGAAATGATAAGTGATGATGTATTGTATTTCTTTTGAATGTCCACCATCAACTTTATAATTTCTTTTCCTGTAATAGGATCTAACCCCGTTGTCGGTTCATCATATAATATTATGTCGGGCTTTAAAATCAGCGTTCGGGCCAATGCAATTCTCTTGCGCATACCACCTGATAATTCTATGGGCATCATATCAACCGTATGCTCAAGACCCACATCTTCAAGCGCATTCATTACCATTGTATTTACTTCCTCCTGTGTTACTTTTATCCAGTGCCTCCGTAAAGGAAATTCAAGGTTTTCTCTTACCGTCATTGAATCGTACAGCGCATTACTCTGAAATAAAAATCCAACCCTCGCAATTACCTGGTCAAGTTCGGCCTCATTTAGTTCCGGAATATTCTTACCAAACACTTCAATAGTTCCTTTATCCGGCTTCAATAATCCTACTATGCATTTTATCAATACCGATTTACCCGATCCGGATTTACCAAGCACCACTACATTTTCACCTTTATACAAATCCAAATTAAAGTCAACCAAGACGTGGTTATTCTCAAAAGACTTATACACGTTACGAATAATCATTACAGGTTCATCACCTTTTACTACCGCATCTTTTAGTATCGTTTTATTTTCCGTAATCATCATCAATCAGTGATAACTAAATTTGCATATTATTTTTCTTTGGATTAACATGTTAGCGGAAATAAATAAAACTATACATTCCACGAAAGGAACTTAATTAAAGCCCAATACATCGGTTATTTGTACGGCAAGTAAATCCAATATAAAAATCATAATAGAAGAAACGACTACCGCAGAGTTGGCGCTTCTGCCGACGCCCTCTGTTCCCTTATTACTGTTATAGCCTTTGAAACAACCAATAATACCAACGGCAAATCCAAAGAAAAATGTTTTTATAAATGCCGGAAGCACATCATAAAAAGCAAGATTATCGAACACTTGTGTCCAGAACAAATTAAAGCTTGTATTTCCACGAATGTTCACGCCAATGTAAGAACCATATAATGAAATTGCATCACTTAATATAACCAGTATAGGAAGCATAAGTGTTGCAGCCAATACTCTTGATACCACGAGATATTTAAAAGGATTAGTGCCGCTTACCTGCATTGCGTCTATCTGCTCCGTTACCTTCATGGAGCCCAACTCCGCGCCAATACTTGAACCAATTTTTCCGGCAAAAATTAACGCGGTTATTACTGGACCAATCTCTCTCACAACGGAAATTCCTACAATGGCAGGTAACTGCGATTCCACACCGTATTCGATCATCGAGGGCCTCAATTGCATGGTGAGTACAAGACCCATTATAAAACCTGTTAGACCTATCAATGGTAATGAATTGTATCCTATAACGTAACACTGTCTCAAAAACTCCGACCCTTCATAGCGTGGTTTAAACCATTGCCACAAGAAGCGAAATGAGAACTTTGATAAGCTGCCAGCCTGGTCTAAAAAAGAATTTAATGGAGTTGCTTTTGCCATTATTATCTAGTTTGGTTTAAATAACGATTCAACAAATTTTATCTTTTCTGTTATCATTTTTTATGACGGAGATTAGTAATTATTTTGACGATAGTCATAGTTAAGGCGTTGTTTAAGAAATACGTTTGCATAAAAGCGTATGAAAAAAATTTTGATCGCATTTGACGGAACTAATTTTTCCGAAGGTGCATTTGAATTTGCCCGTAAGATGAATAAGGTCAGCCCTATTCTTCTGTCAGGTATTTTTATTCCGCAGGTCGTTTATGATAATTTATGGAGTTATGCAAGTGTTGAAATTGAGAAGCCTTTTTATATTCCCCTCGTGGAAGAGTTTGAAGAAAAGCAAATTAAAAAAAATATAGAAAGGTTTGAAAAGATGTGTGTAGATAACAACGTCCGGTATTCTGTTCATAAAGACTTCTTCGATTTGGCATTACCGGAACTTAAAAAAGAAACCCGCTATGCCGACCTCGTGCTTATTGGAAGTGAAAGCTTTTTTGAAAATATTGCCACCACTTCATCAAATGAATATTTAATGGACGTACTTCATGCTACGGAGTGTCCTGTGGTAGTAATCCCAGAAAAATACGACTATCCAAAAAGCAATATCCTTGCGTATGATGGCAGCGCATCGTCTGTTTATGCTATTAAACAATTTGCTTACTTGTTTCCTGATTTGGCAATCAACAAAACGTTGTTGGTTTATACTAATGAAAAAAGGCGTGAGGAAATTCCTGAAAAGAAAAATATAGAAGAGTTGACTGAAAGACATTTTCCTGATTTAACAATATTAAAGCTGAATATTAATCCAAAGAAATTTTTTGATAAATGGTTAAGTGAAAAAGAGTCTGCAATCCTCGTGAGTGGATCTTTCGGGCGTTCATCATTTTCGCGGATGCTTAAAAAAAGTTTTGTGATTGATGTAATTAAAGATCATAAGCTACCGGTGTTTATTACACACAAGTAAACGTTGCGAACTCTTTGTGTGGTTCTATGTTTCATCATTAATAATAACTATAACATGAAAAAGTTTATTGCTGCATTTGATGGTCTTAAATTTTCAAATAGTACAAAGGACTATGCAATCGATATTGCAAAGCAAAGCAACACGTTTCCGGTTGGAATTTTTTTGGATGATGTTACTTACCATAGTTACAAGATGTATGAACTGATTGCGGACAACGGAGTGTTGGAATCGAGGGTAGAACGATTGGAAGAAAAAGATAAAAAGACAAGAGACATCTCGGCAAAAAAATTTGAGACAGCATGCCAGGAAGCAGGTACCAATTATTCTTTACATCACGACCGCTCCATTTCACTACAGGAATTATTGCATGAAAGCATTTATGCGGACTTGTTAATAATCGATAGCAAAGAAACCCTAACACATTATGAAGAAGAGATTCCTACCAGGTTTATCCGCGACTTACTAACGGAGGTACAATGCCCGGTATTATTGGTTCCACAAAAGTATGAGCCTATCAAAAAGATTGTTTTGCTTTTCGATGGCGAGCCTTCATCTGTACATGCTATTAAAATGTTCAGCTATATTCTTGAGCCACTAAAACATTTGCCTGCCGAAGTGATTACGGTAAAAGGAATGAAAAAAGATCGGCATGTTCCTGATAACAAACTCATGAAAGAATTTATGAAACGTCATTATCCTAAAGCAAATTTTACAGTACTGCAAGGGCTTGCCGAAATAGAAATTCCTGATTATCTCAAGGGCAATCATGGCGATATACTCATTGTGCTGGGCGCCTACAGGAGAGGTTTGGTTTCAAGATGGTTTAGAGAAAGCATGGCAGATGTATTAATAAAAGAATTAAAAACACCATTGTTTATTGCGCATAATAAATAAAATAGTTTGCCAGTCCAGGTTTTGGGCATTAATAAAAAATAAATAACATGAGCTACTACGATAAAGACTCCGGAAATAATTATCAAAAAAGAAGAAATACAAATGCGAATGGTGTTTCAGGAAGCATATATGGCCTGGCTTTTATTGGTGCGTTAATTTATTTTATACAACATGCAACATCTTTCGGCATGGGTGTACTTGGTTTTTTTAAAGCAATTGTCTGGCCTGCAATTTTAATTTATAAGTTACTGGAATTTCTGAAAATGTAAATCCATTTTATATCTGTATTATAAGAAGTGTTATTTTAATAAATTTATAAATTACTACTAATGGCAATGGAAGATGGTATTATCTTTTCTTCCATTTCGGGTAGGCTTGCCTGTTTGTCAGTGCGTTCACCCAAAATCATTTGCAAATCTTCTTTAAAAATTATTTCTTTTTGAAGTAGCAGTTCAGCAACGTTTTGCAAAGATTTTTTATTTTGTTCCAGTATATCTTTTGCTCGCCGGTAAGCATCGTTTATTAACTCGCGTACCTGTTCGTCTATCAGTTTACCAGTTTCTTCACTATACGGTTTTTGAATACCCATATCTCTTTGCCCGGTTGAATCATAAAAACTTACATTACCTATTTTTTTATCAAATCCAAAATAGACAACCATCATGTATGCTTCCTTTGTTACTTTTTCAAGGTCATCTAAAGCTCCTGAAGATATTTCTCCAAATATAATTTCTTCGGCAGCTCTTCCACCCAAAGTAGCACATAAGTGTTCTTTAAAATAAGATTCACTATGCAATTGTTTCTCTTCGGGTAAATACATGGCAGCTCCTAAAGATTTTCCGCGTGGAATAATAGAAACTTTTATCAATGGATCAACGCTTTTTAGCAACCAGCTTACTACTGCGTGCCCTGCTTCATGATAAGCGATTATCTTTTTTTCTGCAGGCGAAATGATTTTCCCTTTTCTTTCAAGACCGGCTATAATCCTGTCAATGGCTTCCAGAAAATCTGAACGCCCTACTTTATCTTTTTTCTTACGGGCAGCAATCAATGCAGACTCGTTACAAATGTTAGCTATATCAGCTCCTGAAAAACCGGGTGTTTGGGCAGCTAAAAATTGTACATCAATTGTAGTGTCATATACAATCGGGCGCAGATGGACTTTAAATATTTCTTCCCTTTCTTTCATGTTAGGAAGTTCCAGATAAATATGCCTGTCAAACCTACCTGGCCTTAGCAAAGCGGGATCAAGCATATCGGCGCGGTTAGTTGCTGCTAAAACAATTACACCATTATTAGTACCGAAGCCATCCATTTCTGTGAGTAATTGATTGAGTGTACTTTCTCTTTCATCGTTAGAACTGCTCATGAATGCACCTTTTCCTCTTGACCTTCCAATAGCATCTATTTCATCGATGAAAATTATACATGGTGCTTTTTCTTTAGCCCGCTTAAATAAATCACGTACCCTGGATGCACCTACTCCCACAAACATTTCAACAAATTCTGAACCCGAAATAGAAAAGAACGGAACCTGTGCCTCACCTGCAACCGCCTTAGCAAGCAGCGTTTTACCTGTACCTGGTAATCCAACTAATATAATTCCTTTAGGAATTTTTGCTCCTAATCTTGTAAATGTTTCCGGGTTTTTAAGAAAGTCAACTATTTCTTTCACTTCCATCTCAGCTTCTTCCATGCCAGCCACATCATTAAAAGTTATATTGCTTTTTTGCTTTTCAATTAACGTTGCCGTAGATTTTCCAAAGTTAAAAATAGATGAGCCGCCCCCTCCCATGCCCATACCGCCGCGGCCCCGGAGCAAAATATTCCATAGCGAAAAAATTAAGATAAAGGGCAATACCCATGCAATGATATTCCAAAACCAACTTGTTTTTTTCTCATAATTCACGGGAATTTGCTCACTGATTGGAAAATTTTTTTCAGCCTCATCGAGTTTCCTTTCAAATGTTTCTACAGAACCAATATTCATGAAATAATGAGGCCCTGGCATAATACTCTTTCCGCCTGAAGGTTTAAGGATTTTGCTAAACATAGAATCATTTACCATTTCCTTCTTGATATAAATATCAGCCCTTTCATTATTAACAATTACTATTTTTTCAACGGCTTTCCGGCTTAGCATATCTTTTTCAAATTGCTGCCAGGTAATTTCTTTACTCGAATAATTATTAAGCAAAGGATAAAGCCACAATAATAAGAGTGCCGGAATATAAATCCACCACAACTTAAATCCTGTTCCGGAAGAAGGCGGTTTTTGTGAGCCAGGATTATTACTGGTGGGTTCATTCATTAAATAAAGTTTGTAACAATTATTTGAAAGATGAATGATATGCATCAATGAAATGGATGATTCTGTTCATAACAGAAGCCATCTAACAAGTAGAATCATCACTTAAAATGAGGGAAGTCATTTTCCAGGCAAGATCATTATAATATTTTTATTAAAAGATGAAATATGAAAAAGCAAGCAGGCATTTGGATAGACACAAAACAAGCCGTTATTATTTTTCTTAAAAAAAACAGTGCAGATATTAAAATTGTGAACTCTTCCATAGAAGGGAGAGCAAGAGATGCCGGAGGAAAAAGATTGTTTTCAAGATTTGGAATTCAATTTTCAGGTGTTCAGAAGAAAAAAGCCACCAGGAAAACTCATGATCTGCAGGATTATTTCAAAAAGGTGGTAAATGAAATTAAGGATACAGATGAAGTAGTATTTTTTGGGCCAGCGAAAATAAAAACAGAGCTTGAAAAATATATGCTTAACGAATCAATACAGCTCCCCATAATTAAACGCGTTGAAACGGCCGATAGTAAGATGACACAAAATCAGATGGTGGCATGGGTAAAACAATTTTACCAACAGAAATAAATTTCTTTATTTTCACCGCAGCGCCATACTATAATTAATAAATAGAAATCATTTTGCTTTTTGGGAATATAGACTCCTGTAATTAACTTTGCTCCGCAACCACAAAAATATACATCGCTTATTTTAAAATCACATTAATGGAAAAGACAAACGAAGAAAAAGATGCTTTCAAAGGAATTCTGCTGGTAACTTTACTAGAAGGGCTTGCAATACTCTTCTTTTTATACATCAACAGGTAATTTAATCTTCAATCCTGTTAGTGTGATGAATCAAAAAGTTGATTCATTAACTCTTATGCTTAATTAATTTTATTGGCCACCCCGTATAACGGCCCATGGTGAGAGGAAGCAGCTTTAACCCTGTCGATGCCGCTTTGCGTAATAGATATTGCAATTTTATCAAGTTGCTTTACAACAACAAATTCTTTCTCAGCCAAAAGCTGCAGGTGTTGTTGAATAACATCCCAGCCATTAAACTGGCGCAAGATAATTTCCCTGGCACTACATAAATAAGTTTGGGGATTCGCATCATTTTTTACAATGTCGAAAATAGTTTGAAGTGTTAGGTATTCCTCTTCCATGTTCTAAATTTACGTGGAACTATCATGCAAAAATCATGCTTGCCTTCAAAAATTATCAACATTAAAATTTAAATTGTTAACAATTTAAACCGGCAAGTATAAAATGATTTGAAACTTTCGATGAAAGCTTTATAAATCAGTTTAGCTTTATTAAACAAATCGTATTTCCACAGATTGCTGAAACCAACTCATATTTCATAAATTTTGAAGAATCTCTTTTTAAAAAACATACAATGATTAAAACAAAACTGTTACTTATTATTACTGTTTTCGCGTGTATGGGAGCATCAATAAGGCTTTCGGCGCAAAATCTTCTCGTAGAAAACAAGGTAAATCCTATAGGCATTGATGTAAAAAGCCCGAGATTCAGTTGTCAGCTTATTTCCGATAAACGGAACGTGGTACAAACATCATACGAAATTCGTGTAAGTGATAACCTGCAGGATCTTTTAAAAAATAAAAAACTTGTTTGGAACTCAGGCAAAGTTTTATCTGATTCGTCAGTTTATGTATTGTATAAAGGGAAAGAATTACAATCAAACACAAAATATTACTGGCAGGTTCGCACATGGAATAATAAAAGTAAATCCGCTTTGTGGAGCCAGCCCGCATCCTGGCAAATGGCTTTACTTAATACAACCGACTGGAAAGCAAAGTGGATAGGTCCTGGTTTTATTGAAGATTCCATTATGCGCCCCTCTCCTGTTTTCAGAAAGGAATTTTCAATTAATAAAAAAATTGTTTCAGCAACAGCTTATATAACCTCACATGGTTTATATGAAGCAACAATAAATGGCCAACGAATTGGCGAGCTTATTTAACTCCGGGATGGACGAGCTATAAAAACCGATTGCAATACCAGGTGTATAATGTAACCAATCTTATAAAGAATGGAACCAATACGGTTGGCGCCATATTAGGAAACGGATGGTACAGGGGAATTATAGGTTTTAGTAACAATATAAATGTGTATGGAAAGGATATTGCTTTATTGCTACAGATAAATATAACCTATAGCGATGGTTCAACAGGCAATGTTATATCTGATGGTAGCTGGAAATCATCAACTGGCGAAATCCGTTATGATGAAATTTATAACGGCGAAACAGATGATGCACGCCATGAAAAAGCCGGATGGACAATACCCGGTTATGATGATAGAAACTGGAGCGACGTTACTGTCGCCGATTATTCTAAAGATGTATTATTGGCAACACAAAACGAGCCTGTAAAAAAACATGAAACATTTAAACCTGTTCGCATTTTTAAAACACCTGCAGGAGAATCTGTCATTGATTTTGGTCAAAACCTGGTGGGCTGGGTACAGGTAAAAGTAAAAGGCAATGAAGGGGATACCATAACTATTTCGCATGCAGAAGTGTTAGATAAAGAAGGAAATTTTTATACTGCCAATCTTCGCCACGCAAAAGCCCAGGACACGTATATTTTAAAAGGGAAAGAAGAAGAAACTTTTGAACCTCATTTTACATGGCATGGCTTCCGTTTTATAAAAGTGCAAGGTTATGCCGGGCAATTAAAGCCCGAAAATTTTACTGCCGTTGCACTTTATTCGGATATGCAACCGACTGGTAACTTTAGTACTTCCAATGCACTTATTAATCAATTGCAACATAATATTCAATGGGGGCAAAAAGGAAATTTTTTAGATGTTCCAACGGACTGCCCACAGCGGGACGAAAGACTTGGCTGGACAGGAGATGCCCAGGTTTTTTCACGCACGGCAACATTTAATATGAATGTAAATAATTTCTTTGCCAAATGGCTAAAAGATGTAGCTGCTGACCAACTAAATGGAGCCGTGCCATTTGTGGTGCCTAACGTATTAGGTCCTAATGCTGTTGCTTCTGCCGGTTGGGCTGATGTGGCAACCATTATTCCATGGAATATGTATTTAGCGTATGGCGATAGAAAAATTCTTGAAGATCAATATAGCAGTATGAAAGGCTGGGTTGAATACATACATGCGAAAAGCAAAAATAATTTATGGAATACAGGATTCCATTTTGGTGACTGGCTGTTTTACAGGCCGGGAGATGATAATGATGGAAGAGCCGCAGTTACTGACAAATATTTAATTGCACAATGCTTTTATGCTCATTCAACCCAGCTATTGATTAATGCAGCTAAAGTGCTGGGTAAGGAAGATGATGTTGCAACCTATTCTTCATTGTTGCAAAAAATAAAAGATGCATTTATAAAAGAATATATGACACCAAGCGGGCGGCTTGTTTCAGGCACGCAAACTGCTTATGTACTCGCCCTGAATTTTGATATGTTACCTGAATCATTAAGAACCCAGGCGGCAGCACGCCTGGCAGATAATGTAAAAAGTTATGATAATCATTTAACCACTGGTTTCCTTGGTACGCCGTATTTATGCCATGTGCTTACCCGTTTTGGATATGATAGCATCGCTTATAAATTATTATTGCAACAAACCTATCCATCCTGGTTATATCCTGTAAAAATGGGCGCAACAACTATTTGGGAAAGATGGGATGGCATTAAACCTGACAGCACTTTCGAAACTCCGGGAATGAATTCTTTCAACCATTATTCTTATGGAGCAATTGGCGATTGGATGTATCGTTCAATGGCTGGTATAGACACTTATGAAGATGGACCAGGTTATAAACACATAAAAATAAAACCACATATAGGTGGCAATTTTACAAATGTATCTGCAAGTCTTGAAACTTATTATGGAATAGTTGCTAATAGCTGGAATATTGAAAACAATTCTTTAATAATGGATGTTGAAATACCTGTAAACACTACGGCTACGGTATTCATTCCGGCCAAAAATATAAATTCAGTTACAGAAAATGGGGTTGCTCTTAACTCGGCAAAAGACTTAAAAGTTGCAGAACCAGCCGATGGTTATATTGTTGTAAATATTGGTTCAGGGAAATATCATTTTGTGGTGAAGGAACATGAATAATGCGACGTTAAAGATAAATGATAGACTAAATGATATTAAATTAAAAAAGCCTGCAAGTTACTGCAGGCCTTTAAGGAATAATTTTAATTCCAGGGGAAATTGTTTTAAAAGGATTCTTTGGATACGACCTTAAGGTCAGTTTTCTTTTGGATATTTGGTTGTTACAGGTATTGGATAAAAATTAGAAGTTGACTGATATCGGATTTTTTTGGTTTTCAAGGATTGGTAAACGGCTCTTTTCAATGGATTTGGATATTTTGATTAATGTTTGTTGAACATCAATCAACTTCTGGTACAAAGATATACCTACCTGAAGCATCGCACAAGAGTGCTACTGCTTAATTATGCTACTTATGAAATTACTGTGCTGTTAGTAAAACTACTACCGTAAACAGAGTAAGCGTACGATAAATAGCTTAGAATATTTCAGTGAATATTTAAGATTATTAAATTTAATTAATCTGCAGCAGGCGGGCTTAAGTTAATACCGCCTTCATTATTCGATTTCTTAAATTCTAAATTTCCAAACTTCCAGGTAAAATTTATTCCTATGGAGCGGTAAGGAATTCTTTGAAGTTCATTCACATTGAAACCCGGGCCAAATATGGATGTTGACCTGTTGATGTATTTGTTGAAAGGATTTATTGTAGTTAAAGCAATGCTTCCCTGTTTGTTCCAGATTTGTTTTCGTAGCGCAAGACTGTACAGGATATACGATGGAATGCGACCCTGTACATCATGATTGGCCGAATTAAAATTTCCAAAAAACTCGCCCGCAAAACTTTTTGAAAACTAGTAAGCTGCATTGAGATTTAAACGATAATTAAAACTGTTAGAGTTATAGCCTGCATTAATTACGTTGATCGTGCGCCGGTAAAAACCAAACACATTTGTTCTTACATTAAGTTTATTAGCTATGTTTATATCACCAAAAAAACTTAGCCCGATATTTTTTTCAATTCCAATATTTTCTGGTGTACTCACGGCAACGTTTGTATAAGTCGAATCCCCTATCATTAATTCAGGATAATAAACAATATAGTTTTGTACATCATTTTTATTAGCCCGGTAAAAAGCAGTAATCATAAATGACCCTTTTTTCGCAAAGTCTTTATCATAGCTCAATTCATAATTGTTTCCAATTTCCGGGATGAGAAATAAGTTTCCATTGCTCATGTTTTTAGGATCACTTGTATTTATAAAAGGATTCAGATCCCTGTAGTCAGGCCTTTCAATTCTTTTTGAATAATTAAATTTAATGGTTTCATTATCATTTAATTTTTTTAAAATAAAAATTGAAGGAACAAAAGTGTTATAATCATTAGAGCTATTAGAAGTCACCATGGGGTTCATTTGACGAACTGGCTTAGAATAGGTTGAATTGACATTTGTATGTTCATACCTGCCGCCAATTTTTGCATCAAACAATTTGCCCACGGGAAAACTTAGTTCTGCATATAATGCATATACTTTTTGATGATAATTAAAATTGTTTGACAAAGAGCTGTCATAGAAATATTTATTTTCATTGGGATGAAAACCCAATATATCGGAAACGGTTTTTATATCATCAAAGCTTATTTTTCCGCCTGTCCCCAAATTAATATTTTTTGAAACTGGCTCTGTGTAATCGACCTTGATTTCCGTCTCATTTTCACTACCAGGATTATTACCATTGCTTGCATGCACAATCGAAGTTTGCGGCAAAACAAACTGCATGTTACTGGCATTGGTATGGTCGTTTCCAAAACTAGTATTTATAGCAAACTCAAGGTCGCGATCTGGATTATTAAAAGTTCTTTTATAATTGACACCGGCATCAATGTCATGAAACCGGAACGAGCTACTTGTTTTATTGAGAGCCGCAATATTTTCTATAATATTTCCTGTTACATCATCGGTGGTAAGTTGCGATTGGTTTATTATGCCGCTGTTATTACGTCCCAAACCATTGTAAATAAAAGAACCCGAAAAATTATTTTTCGTCTTATAGCTCCAGTCGAGTCCGATGCCGGTTTCGATACCGTGGCGGTTAAAACGCGAGTTCCCATCCTGTTGCAAAATATCTGTTGAATGGTTAGTGGAGTTTTTTGAAATACGGGTGTACGTTACCGGAGTGGTTGCATTTAACCTTACTCCACCACTTACAAAAGCATTTAATCCAAAATTATTTTTTCTTGTGTTAAAATTGAAGGATCCGTTTTGTTGCCTGGTGCTTCCGGTTAATGAAAGATTGCCATTAACACCCTGGGCGTTATTTTTTTTGAGAATAATGTTGATGATTCCGCCTAACCCTTCTGCATCATATTTTGCTCCTGGATTTGTAACCACTTCAATACTTTTTACCTGGCTTGCAGGAATAGTTTGTAAAACATTGGCTATATTAATTCCGAATGCTGCCGAAGGTTTGCCATCTATCAGAAACCGAATGCTTGAGTTACCTGCGAGTTCTACGTTACTATCTGCATCAACAGAAACCTGGGGAACTTTCTTTAAAATATCTGTAGCAACACCGCCTTGTGAAGTAAGATCGTTCTCAGGATTAAATACGATCTTATCAATTTTATTTTCAATAATATTTCCATCCCTGGCAACTGTAACTGTTTTTAATAATGTACTACTTTTTTGCAGGTAAATTGTTTTTAAATTGAAAGATAAATGTCTCTTATCTATTATGACGTTATTAATTGTATAAGGTACATACCCGATAAATTCAATTACTACTTTGTAATTGCCGGCATGAACATCTTTTACTGAAAAAAAGCCGGTTGCATTTGTGGTGCTTCCATTTACAGGAGTTTTGCTTCCGGGCGCATATAATGAAATAGTTGCATAATCAAGCGGCTGCGCTGAAGTTGAATCAACAACCTTACCCGTAATATAATTATGTGAATTGTATTCCTTTTTCGTTTGGGCACGCAATATAAAAACAATAGAAGAAAACAGTAACACGCAAATCCTTTCTTCAAACTTTAAAAAATTAAGTGTGCGAATATACTTACTTTTTTTTTGCATTAAGGTTATCTGTTATCGACTTATATAATAGAAAACCAGTGGATTATGCAGTTGATCTATTCTTCGTCATCGACGTTATCGGAGGAACTCATTATAGAAACGGAATTTGTTAACCTGTCGTAAACTTCATCGTTTGAATCTTCCTGGTCTTCTGCATTAACCGCATTCTCAGCCACAGGATTAACCTGGCCCACTGCTAATTTGGTGAGCGAGTCGTCTGCTTCGTATTCTTCGCCAAGTGTTTTATCAAGCTCGATTCTCACTAAATCCATATTTAATTCTGAGGCATATGCACGAGCTGTTCCATAGGCAGCAATTTCGTAATGCTCTATCTTTTGTGCAGCGCCAATTATGGCTGCGTCCATGGCTTCCTGGGTCATCTCTTCAGCCATTAGTTTTTTTGCTTCTTTTAATAAACCTTCAACTCCAATGGATGTAACAGTATGACTGCCGCCAAACAGGCTTGAAAAAAAGCCATTGCTTTCTTCCTCACTTTTTGCCATTATTGATTCTTTTATTTTATCCAACCTGTCCTTATGTGTTTTGGTCACTTCAAGGTGATTGCTAAGCGCTTCTTTCAACTTCGGATTATTCGCTTGCGCAATCATAACAGGTAAGCCTTCGATAATTTGTTCTTCTGCAGAATACAGATCGAGTATTTCGTGTTTCAGCAGGTCTTTAAGATCAATTATTTTTTTCATTTTATATTGTTTTATAGGTTAAGATTCACAAAATTGTGCCCAAAAGATTAGTCTAATTAATATACAATTTAAAAAAAATTAATTCCACTTAATATCTATTTCATTCGCAAAAGTCAAATTCTTCCCGGTAAAACGATTATTAGGTTAACATAATTGCCTTTAATGAACTCATGCGCCTCTCAAATATAATTAAATTACAAACGATTTAAGACACGTTAACCATGCAATAAACTGTATGGACAAAAATGATTGCTGTGCTTCAATTTGCGACGTAACTTTATTGTAATTAATGTGCTGTAAAAAGGCATAAATATCCTGCTTTTCTACTCTTCTTCCTGTGAAAAAATAATCTGCAAACACTAACCTCCCCTGATAGCCGCATACCCATTTGGGCGAAGGAATTTTTAATTTTTGGCATCTAATTGTTATGTGAACTTTCTACGATAAATTATTTACGGAGAACCTATTGCACATGAAAACAATCAAATTTATACTCATTTTATTGTCAGCTTTTTTTCCTGCATTATTATTTGCACAGGATAGCTCAATGCAACATATGCCAGGAACATGGACGTTAGAGCAATGCATAGCTTATGCCAAAAAAAATAATATTCAAATAAGCAAACTGCGCCTTAATGCAAGTGCAGCAGAGGAAGACTTGAAAGCCTCAAAAGCTGCTGTACTTCCTAATCTTTCAGGCACCATATCTCAAAGCCTGGTGAACAGAAAAAACTCAAATTTAGTTGTGGGCGGCTTTCAAACAAATGCAAATGTTTCAAGCAGCTATGGTTTAAACTCTTCTATACCGGTGTATAACGGTGGCTATCTTAAAAATGATATTAAATCCAAACAGCTCGCGCTTCAATCCTCAAATCTAAGCGTGCAGGAAACTGAAAACGATATTACTTTAAGCATAACCCAGGCTTACCTGAATATACTTCTCGCAGGAGAAAATATTACCTATTTAAAGGAAGTGCTTGCCACTTCGCAGTCCCAATTAAAACAAGGACAACAACGTTTTGATGCAGGAAGCATTTCACGAAAAGACCTTGTGCAACTGGAAGCCCAGGCAGCAACTGACCAGTTTAACCTGGTAAATGCTAATAACAACTACCGCCTGAATATTGTAACATTAAAACAACTTTTACAACTACCTTCTTCTTATACTTTTAAAATAAGTGTACCTGATACAATTATTGTGCAGCAGGCCTTCGAGCCTTTGGATGAAGCGCAAAGAACAGCACAAAGTGTAAGACCAGAAATTAAAAATGGTGAGTTGGGAATTCAGCTGGCTGAAACCGAACTTGACAAAATAAAAGCATCCGTAAAGCCAACCGTTAGTGTGGGTGCGGGATTGGCCACAGGTTATTCCGGTAATGAGAGTTACAAATATTTTCCACAGTTGAATAATAATTTTTATCAATCATTGGGGCTCACATTAGGAATACCTATTTACAGCAGGCGTATTAATAGAACAAATATTGCCAGGTCAAAAATTCAAATTAAACAGGCAACTCTTTCATTGCTTAATACAAAAACCTTTTTGGATCAGCAGGTGGAACAGGCTTACATTAATCTGCAAAATGTGTTGGCGCAGTATGCCGCAGCGAAAGAACAATTAAGAGCAAATGAAGAAAGTTACAACATAACTAATGCCGAACTTCAGTTTGGTGCGGTTAACATTTTGGAGTTGCAATTGCAAAAGAACCTCTATATACAGGCTTTACAATCTTATACACAGGCAAAATACACGGCAGTTTTATATAATAAAATCTATTCGTTTTATACAGGAGTTCCTGTAACATTATGAAGTATGAAATCTATAATAAAGTTTGACAATGAAAAAGTTTAAATGGTTATGGTGGTTGTTGATTATTGCGGCAGTTGGCTTTGCGATCTGGTTTTGGAAATTCAGGTCAGAAGAATCTGTGATAGAACTCCAGGTTGAAAAGCCACAGTATGGAAATATTTCAAATTCAGTAACTGCAACGGGTACGATACAGCCTGTAGATACGGTTACTGTCGGCTCCCAGGTTTCAGGCACTATTAAAGGTGTGTACGCTGATTTTAATTCTACCGTAAAAAAAGGCCAGCTTCTTGCACAAATTGACCCATCTTTATTTGAAGCCCAGGTGCAACAAATTACTGCTAACCTGCAATCTGCACGAGCAAATGAAGTTTATCAAAAAAGTAATTATGAAAGACAAAGTAAATTATATGGAGTAGGTGCTATCAGTAAGGCAGATCTCGAAACAGCTTTATATGGCTACAATAGTGCAGTGAGTAATGTAAATGGAATAACTGCCCAGTTAACGTCAGCAAAAAAAAACCTTTCGTTTACAAAAATATATTCGCCTATTGATGGAACTGTTTTATCGCGTAATATCAGCGAAGGGCAAACTGTTGCCGCAAGTTTTAATACTCCTACCCTTTTTAGCATTGCGAAAGATCTTACCAAAATGCAGGTACAGGCTTCTGTTGACGAAGCAGATATTGGTAATGTAGCCAAAGGCCAGCGTGCAATATTTTCAGTTGATGCTTTCCCTTCAGATACATTTGGCGGCATAGTGAAAGAAATAAGATTGCGTTCAAGTGTGTCTTCTAACGTAGTGACCTACGCGACAATAATTGATGCGCCGAATGACCAAATGAAACTCAAGCCGGGAATGACGGCTAATATCACCATTTATACAAAGGAATTAAACAATGTATTATTGATTTCTGCAAGAGCACTTAATTTTCAACCGGATTCAGTACTGCAAAAAGTCTATTCAATTCAAGGGAAGTTACAAGAAAATAATGCCAAAAGAACAAGAATGAAACAAGTCAGTAAAATTGAACCATCTGGAGGAAGCAATATAAATGCTGATTCAGCAAAAACAGCTTTTGTATGGTTAAAAAAAGACAGTAGTCTTGTCTTGCACCGGATAAAAACCGGGATGGATGATGAGACACAAGTGCAAATTATTTCAGGCCTGGATATAAATGATGAAGTGGTAACGGGATATATACAGGAGAAAAAAGCAGATCTGAAAAACAACACCCAAAAAAGCCCTTTTATGCCTCAGCGGCCGGGAAGAAGTAACAGAAGAAATAGCGCAAGTCCGCCACCACGGTAATTAAATCAAAAAATTTATAATAAAAGCATTTCGGCAACTAATAAAAAATATAAAGCATATCATAACGGTTAGGATAAAACGAATTAAATCTTCGGATGCTAACGACGATATCTTACAATACAAACCAGGATGGGAAATAAAATTTTAGATATAAAAAATTTGAAGCGTGTATTTAAAATGGGAAGCGAAATAGTACATGCATTAAAAGGTATTTCGTTCATAGTGGAAGAAGGCGAATTTGTTACCATTATGGGTAGCAGCGGATCCGGCAAAACAACTTTATTAAATATTATTGGTTGCCTCGATAAGCCAACAGATGGTGATTATTTATTAGATGGAGTGAATGTAAAATTACTATCACGCAATGAACTGGCAGGATTACGTAACAATAAAATTGGATTTGTTTTTCAATCGTATAATTTATTAGCAAGAACTTCTGCATTGGAAAACGTTGAATTACCACTGATGTACAATTCAAAAATATCTTCAAAGGTGAGAGAAGAAAAAGCAAAGCAGGCTTTACATGCAGTCAGGCTTGATGACAGGATAGATCATTTGCCCAGTCAATTATCAGGCGGCCAACAGCAACGGTTAGCCATTGCACGTGCATTGGTAAATGAGCCGGTAATGATCCTTGCAGATGAAGCAACCGGCAACCTTGATACAAAAACATCCTACGAGATCATGTCTCTGCTGCAGGAACTAAACCAACAACAAAAAAAAACAATTGTATTTGTAACGCATGAACCGGATATAGCATCATTTAGCAGTCGCACCATCACATTAAAAGATGGTAAAGTAATTAAGGATACAAAGAATGAAAATGTGAGATCAGCAAAAGAAGAATTGGCGGCGTTGCCGGTAAGTGATTATAACTCATAAAATGAATGCATTAAACCTTTTACGAATAGCCTGGAGAGCATTGCTCCGTAATAAACTACGGGCCTTTCTTACTATGTTGGGCATCATCATTGGAGTTGCTTCTGTAATAACAATGGTGGCCATTGGCGAAGGTTCTAAAGCAAGTATAAGAAGCCAGTTATCGGGTATGGGTTCCAACATGATCAACATAAGGCCAAGCAGCAACCAGGCAGTTGGCGGCGGCGCAAGGATTGGCGCTTCAGGATTACAAACTTTAAAGATCGAAGATGTAAACGCCATCCGCGACCATGCACATTTTGTTACTGCGGTTTCCCCTGCAGTGCAAGCCAACGGCCAGGTCATAAATGGGCCTCTTAACTGGCCCACAACTATTCAGGGTGTTCATCCGGAATTCCTCAGCATTCGCGATTGGCAGCTGCAATCAGGCGTTGTATTTACTGATAATGATGTTAAGATATCTGCAAAAGTTTGCCTAATAGGTCAAACGGTGAAAAGCAATATTTTTTCGCCAGGTGAAGATCCGGTTGGAAAAATTATTCGCTTTAATAAAATACCGCTTAAAGTGATTGGGGTATTGTCTCAAAAAGGAGAAAATACATTTGGGCAAGACCAGGATGACATCATTCTTGCGCCGTTTACAACAGTACAGAAACGAATTTTAGCTATCACCTATGTGCAAACAATTTATGCATCCGCTGTTGATGAAAACAGTTCGGATACTGCTACCAGTGAGATCAGTACTATACTTCGAAAAGATCATAAACTCAAACCAACAGATGATGACGACTTCACTGTACGGACACAGGCCGAATTAATAAGCACCATCAGTTCTACAAGCCAGTTGCTTACCGTATTATTAGCCGCTATTGCCGGCATATCATTGGTTGTTGGTGGTATTGGCATCATGAACATTATGTATGTATCTGTAAAAGAACGTACCAAAGAAATTGGTTTGCGTATGTCAGTTGGAGCAAGAGGTATTGATATATTGTTACAGTTTCTTGTTGAAGCAATTCTTATTAGCTTGACAGGAGGCGTTATCGGCGTAGCATTTGGAATTACTGCGTCTAGCCTTGTAAGTTATTTTCTGTCATGGCCTACACTTGTTTCACAATCGTCTATTGTTTTATCATTCATGGTTTGTGCAATTACCGGTGTATTCTTTGGTTACTATCCGGCAAGAAATGCATCCAGGCTGGATCCTATTGAAGCATTGCGTTATGAATAAGTTCTAAAGATTATCTATTTTCTTTTGAATTGTTTGCTTGTCTGTCTGGGTTTTCGCAAGTATCAGCGCTTTTTGAAAATTTTCTTTTGCTGTGTTATTGTCGATATCGCGATACAATTCACCAAGTAAAGTGAAATAGAAATGATTGTTTGTTAGTTTTAATTTTTCAGCTTCTGCAATTGCTTCCTGCTTTCCATTTGCTTTTGAAAGTGCATATGTTCTGTTGAGTGCCGCAATGGGCGAGTATTCTATTTGCAGCAATTGATTAAACAATTGTAATATATTTTCCCACTTTTCTTTCGTGTCATTTTTAATCGTGTACCAGTACGCAATACTTGCTTCTATATGATATTTTGAAAGTCTGTTTCCGTGCGCAGCCTTGTGAAGAAAATATACGCCTTTAGAAATCAATTCAGCATTCCAAAGTTTTTCATCCTGGTCTTCATATAAAATCATTTCGCCATTTTTATTTTTCCTGGCCTCGAATCTTGAAGACTGAAAACACATTAAAGAAAGCATTGCGTTTACTGCCGGCTGATTTGTCTGCTCGTTTTCAATAAGAAGTTTTGTTAACCGCATTGCTTCCAAACAAAGGTCTTCACGTAATACAGCGTCTTTGCTTTCAGAATAATATCCTTCGTTGAAAAGTAAATACAAAGTGGTCAATACTGTTTCCAATCGTTTATTAATTTCCGTTTCATTTGGAAATTCAATTTTTATTTTTTCTTGTCTTAATTTTTCTTTTGCCCGGAACAATCGTTTATTAATAGTTTCTTTATTGCTCAATAAAGCGTTGGCGATCTCTTCAATCCCAAAACCACAAAGAATACGAAGGGATAAACCTATTTGCGCTTCTGTAGAAATTGATGGATGACAAATAGCAAATAACATTTGCAACTGGCTGTCTTTAATATTTTCATCTGATAAGTCAATATCAATTTCCTGAACCTCTGAAGCAGCCTGTTTTACTTCTTTGATAATTTTATTATTAAAAAGATGATTGCGGTTAAGATAATTTATCGCTTTATTTTTTGCAACCGCATAAAGCCATGCGGTTGGATTTTCAGGAATGCCTTTGTAAGTCCATGTTTCAAGTGCTGATAAAAAAGTTGCGCTGGCAATATCTTCAGCAATTTCAATATGATCAATACCAAATAGCTTACATAATACAGCCGTTATTTTTCTGAATTCAGTCCTGAATAAATGTGGTATTAATTCTTCTTGATTCATAAAATAAAAAGCTTTTGTAAAAATACTTACAAAGGCTTTTAGATTTTTTAGTGAACACTATCCCGTTTTGCAATTTTCCTTACTTCTACCGTATTGCCCTCTCCCTGTAAAACAGGGCAGCCTTTTGCGAATTCAACAGCTTCTTGCACAGAATCTGCTCTTACAGTAATGAAACCACCAATGGTTTCTTTGATGTCACCAAAAGGTCCGTTGGTAACAACTTTGCCAGAACTGGTTTTTCTCACCACCCTGGCATCATTAAACGGCAAACCTGTTCCGTTTACGAATTTGTTTTGTGCTGAAATACCGCCAATCCAGTCCATAGTCTGTTTCATCCAAATTTGCATTTGTTCCGGCGAAGCTATTTTGCTACCGTCTTCATGTCGCATGATTAATACATACTCATCCATTTTCTTAAGTTTTAATTGTTATAAAATATACATCAATAACAAACAGGATTTCTCAAATTGGACATATTTAAAAATATTTTTAAAATCCTCAAAATAATTGAAGTCCGTAATTGATATCACTCTTGTTATAACAAATAAACGCCAGTTACTGAAATTTGAATCAACTTCACATCATTATTTTTATCATTTTTTTATACAACTAAGGCAAATGGTTTGCAGAATCTTAGTTTATTTGAAATTACATTGATTTTTCAATCCGCGTTAATAACATGTTTCAATTATTATCATTAAAAAAAAATATTGACAGTTTAATAGCTGCATTAGCAGGTTTTTCTATCATTTTTTTATACACGAGGCATGGAGGTATTGGGCTATGCCCCGATGGTGTTGTCTATACGACCACAGCAAAAAACATTTTATCACGTTGCCAATTGATTGATTTCAGGCATTATGCTCTTGTTGAATTCCCGGCTTTCTATCCACTTTTTCTTAGTGCGATCATGCTGGTAACCGGGCTGCAGCCGCTGGTGTTTGGTGCTATTTTAAATGCACTTCTTTTCTCTATTGTAATTTATATATCCGGATCTATAACAGAACAATTCTCACATAAATCAAAATGGTATAAAGCCGCGATATTAAGTTGCATTGTTTTAAGCCCAGGCCTTTTGGAAGTCTACTCAATGCTGTGGTCAGAAACTATTTTTATATTATTTCTGTTGCTGTTTATAATAATGATGCATCGCTATTTTCAAATGTATTCAAGAAAGGCTTTGATTGCAGCAGCCGTAATAACATCGCTTGCATGCGTTACGCGTTATGCCGGAATTACAATCATCGGCACAGGAATTATATTATTATTACTCGATACAAAACTGGCGTTCCCACGAAAATTAAAAGATATCGTTTTATTTGGATTGATAAGTCCTCTCCTGTTAATAATTAATCTTCTACGAAATTATATGGTTGGAGGAACTATGACTGGAATTCGTGAAAAATCATTTACACCATTAAGCAAAAATATGCACGATGCAGGCGCTGTATTTTGCGACTGGCTTCCTTTTTTTAATGGACATTATAACGGTGCCGTATGGTTGACGTTATTCATAGTTTGTTTTCTCGCATTCATTTTTTTGAAACAATATTTTCGCAAACTGCAAATGGTTACTTATGAAAATATTGCTGTAAGTTTTGCACTGTTTTATTTATCTTTTATGATAATTATTGCCAGCATCTCAAGATTCGAAACTTTAGACAGCAGGTTTCTAAGCCCTGCTTTTATACCGCTAATATGGAGTTGCAGCAATTGGATGATTTCTTCATCTCAAAAAATTAAGCGGGTAAATAAGAAATTGATGGTAATAGGTGCGGCTGCTATTTTCTTATGTTTCCAGTATGGACAACTTGCTGCGGATTATGAAACATGGGACGGTGTTAAAGATGCCGGCATACCAGGTTATACTGAAAATCAATGGAAATATTCACCAACAGTGCTTTATATTCAAAAAGATTCATTACCATTTAAAAAAGGATATACGATTTATTCAAATGCTTATGATGCTGTTTATTTTTTTACAGGGAGACCCGGTAAATTTCTACCAAATAAAGAAAACAAAAGCAAGGTGCAGGAATTTCTAAACGATTCGCATTGTTATGTGATATGGTTTGACGACGGAGAAAACCCGGATCTTGTGGGAATGAATTTTATAACTAAAGTAAAAAAAATGAAACTTGTCAAACAATTTGACGATGGAGCTATTTATGAATATTACCAGTAGAAATCTACCTGCTCGTACTAAGCATAATTCAATAATCCCTTTATAATGTGCCCCTAGCCTGTTGAATATACCGAGTTTGCCTGTTAACCAAAAAAAACCCGCAATACGAGATGCGGGCATTTAGCAATTAATTTTATTCTTCAGGTCATTGTTGTTAACAAGGGTTTCGGAAACCAAAATTAAGGTGGTTTTTCACTGGAATAATAATTTAGAACGCCCATCATCGGCAATTAAATTCGGAAGATTCAAAATTTACTTGAGACAAATTTATGACATTTTACCCGATAAAAACGCCAATAAATAATTAACAAATTAGTATAGAACAAATGCCGTGGCATCTAACCGCAATTAGATGAGAAACAATTGGGAATTATAAATGAATTGCGGAATAAACGAAATCCAGCTCACCTAACATAAAAGCGTAAACGAAAATAGAAGCGGAATCACATTACTTTAACCTGATGTACTCAAAAGTGACCTTAGATTGCCGCCGGCCTTAAAACAATTAAATAAGCAAAGAATGCTGGCTTGCAGTATGTAAATCGCGCCATACCCTGTTTATTTCAGAATGATTGTTGGCAGCAATAAGCCCGCAATAGGGATACAATTCATCAACAAGTCTTCGGGAGGTGGCGGCTAATTCTTTACTTTGCTTACTAACTCCAGGTAATAATTCCGCTGGTACGACATTGTTCTTTGCACATTCATTCCATGAATTTTTAATAACTAAGTAAAAGGATTCTCTCTTGTGCTTCAGTTCCTCTCTTGCGTTGTTAAGGCAACTGCGCGAAGTATCAATGTAATTTCTATTCTCAGATCTTCCGTTAAATAGTGGCTGGCATACGTCCATAAAATGTATTGCCATACCGCAAATGTTTACAGCAAGCGTTGCTTCTGCAAATTGCAAAAAAGGGTATTGATAAAGCGGTTCATCAATGAAAGTAAAAGCTGCGTCAATCACAAAACACCTGTTTTCGGGTATCCTTAACCGTTGAACTTCAAAACTATTGCTTGATGTTGCCAGCATACCCATACAATCCCAATCATTGTGCAGTATTACTTCTTCTCTTAAAAACAAAAACGATTTTATGACAGCGCTGCCATCTTTATCCCGAATAATAGTTCCCTTATCTTCAATAAAACAATTAGCAGTAAAAGCAGTGGCATGTGCAGAGCCGGTTGCATATTTCCAAAATCCGGTTATTTCGTATCCACCTTCAATAATTCTTGCTGTGCCTGATGGACGCCCACTTCCGGCAAGACACACCTTATCTTTATTAAAAATAATTTTTGCTAAGTTTGGTTGTAAAAATCCAATAAACCAATTGGCCCCGCTGCAAAGTGTTACTGTCCAGCCAACACTTCCATCAACCCATGCAAGACTTTCCTCAATATTAAGCGCCTCAGGAAGGGTCAATTGCAAACCATTATATTTTTCGGGAACAAATAAATTAAACCATTTTTGCTTATAGATAATTGCCAGTTGCTCCGGGTGCAGGCTCCCGGTTTTTTCTGCTTCTGCCGCTAAACTGCGTATAGCCGCCGTTAGTTTGGCATCAACAAATTGGGATGGATGAGGTATTGCTTTTATATTCATTACACAATTATATTTTAATTAAAGCGGCTTTTTCCGCATTGATGATCTTTCTCCATTGAATATAACCCTGCACGCCTATAACAAAAAGAATAACTGTGAGGGCAGCAAACAATGGTAACTGCTTATAAAATAACAATGGTACCCCAAAAGCATTAGACACATTCAACAATATCCAGTTTTCTATCTTGCGTTTCGCCAACAGCCACATGCCGGCCCATGCAGTAGCGCTTACCCATGCATCCCACAGCGGAACTGTTGATGGAGTAAAATTTTTAAGTAGCAAAGCAAGTATTACAAAGCTGCCCGCAATAATCCCTGCTACCGTTATCCAGTCTCTTCGGCTACACGTAGAAATCTTGACCGGTGGTAAATTTTTCTTTTTAATCCAATACCACCAGCCATATATACTCATAACGATATAATACCCGTTCAGCAGTGATTCAGCATAAAGGCCGGCTAACAATAATATATAAACAGAGAGCACTGTAGCTGCAATGCCTGCCGGATACAACCATATATTGTTAACTTTGGCCAGCAGTACTTCTGCCACGCCTAATGCTACAGCCAGCCATTGTAGCCAATCAGTTTCTGCTACCTGTTTAAGCATCAAATACCACCATTCATGTATCGCCATCATTACATTAAATTTCAATAATACTCACTGCTTATACTTATGTATTATTCTCATTCCTACGCCGGTATTATCCGGATCAGGTATTTGAAAAAAAAGACAATCTGAATCAGCTTTCTTTCAATGGGTATAATCTCAGCCTTTCTTTCAGTGATAATTATGACTTTTTTTAACGAATTATCACAAGGCACCCCTTGAGTTTTGTGTGGCAAAGGTAAGTAAATAGAATTTTTTCTGGTTTATGTATAATTAAAAGATTAATGGTTACTCAGTCGTTTTTAGTGCAAAAAAATGTTATTTCAATCTTGTATTTTATAAAAAATATTTCTATCTTGTTACTGTTTATATTCGATCGCATGTGCGGTATCGGGTTTGGTCCGAAAAGAGAATATTACCACCTTAATAAAGTTGAATAATGAGTCTCTTCGTATGTTAGCCTGTAGGAATTGTTGATCTGACTGTCTTCATTTGCGGTTAATTACCTGTCTTGTGTTCTCAGAAGGAGCTTCAAAACCGAACGTGAGTTATGGAACATATTTCTTCTTAAAAGGTGTTTTTTATTTTATGCACTTTCCTGCTTCACCAACCTTCATCGTTTTGTGCGGCAAAACCGGCTCAGGCAAAAGCCTGCTAATCCATCAGCTCGAAGCCTCGGGTTACCCGGTAATTAATTTAGAAAAGATTGCTTCACACCGCGGTTCCGCATTTGGCGGGTTATTGCTTCCACACCAACCCTCACAAAAGGAATTTGAAAACGAAATTGAAAAGGCCTTTCTTAACCATGCTTCTGCCAAATACATATTTATTGAACAAAAACCGTCTTCTTTAGGCAAAAGAAAAATCCCTGCCTGGTTGTATGCAAAAATAAATGAAGGAATTATCGTGCACCTGAATATTGACAAGCAAGCAAGAATTAATAATATACTTAAGGAATATAAGGCTGCCGGAAAGGAGAGTTTTATAATTGCCTTGCATAAATTAGAAAGGCGTTTAACAGTGGCAGTTATAAAAGAAATGGAAGCACTACTGCGTGCGGAGAATTTTGAAGTATTTATAGAAAAAATGCTCGATTATTATGACAATACTGCAAAATACCAGTTACCAAAAAAGGCTGATATGGTTTTAAATGGCCAGGGAGAAGATGTCGCCGTTATGAAAAAACAGTTATTACACGCATTACACCTATAGACACGAATTATTATGGTTCTGCCATTCATTCAAACGAAGAGTAACTCAATCGTGCGTTTATTATTTCTTAACCGCATCAACTTTATCATACGCCAAGCCGCTTGAGCCTTCTCCTCTCCCGACCTGCTTTCTGTAGCCATACCAGTTTACCACAGAACCATTGTACCAGCGGGTTCGCTGGAAGGTGGCTGAAAGCTGCACGCCGGCCCTGGGTACCTCTTCTTCATTAATAAAATAAGCTTTGGCTTTTATATCATCATCGTCTATGCCTTCCCGTAATAACTGTGTTAGGGGCCTTATGTGTGTAAATTCGTTATTAAATAACCGGGGCATTGACGCACGCTGTAGTTTAATTTGCCTGTTTTTATCATCCGTATGAACAGGAATAAACGGAATCCAGTTTTCAGGAACGGTATTGGCTAATGTATAGCGGAACATTGCGTTTACGTCGGTGTCGTTAGCAACAGGGGTTGTGTCAAGCTGTTGCAATTCATCACTAAATGCTCTTGCATTATTATTGCCGTCAAGCGAGCTTCCTAATTCATCAGGCAAGAAAGATTCAATAGCCCAGACACTATTGGTCATTTCATCTCTCACAAAATATACTTCTTCATTTGGTTCGCGCTCGAGATTCTTAACCACGTTTGGCAAAACCAACAGCCTCGTATCTGTAGGCGTGTTTCTTATTCCATCAGGATTCAATGTACTTAAGTTGTACATACCCCAACCCGCCCAGTTATCAGTGAGTCCCTGGGTTGCTGATTTTATAAAGAACTGCTGGCCGAACACGTCGGTAACTACAACACCTTTTATTTCACATAAAGTACCAACGGGTACCCGGTATGGAACCAACAACCAGTCAGTGTTATACATCAATGCATATTCGGTAAAAATTAATTTCGGCAGATCAGTTGTTTGCGCATTGATGTTTCCCAAATCAACTTTTCCATTTTCAAATTGCCACCAACGCGAATTAGGTGCGCCTGCAAACTTCGCTTCAACAGGTATTACAGATAACAACTGATCTTTTACATTAAGCATATCATTTGCAGAAGCATCTCCTGATAAACCATCTATGGGCTCTGCAGGCTTATTATACAAATCAAAAGAAAACCAATCGAGATCACCGGAATAATATTGGTCTGCAGAAAGTATAATGTTCTTTGCATCTTCTCCCGGTAAAGCACAATCGAACTGGTACTCTAATTTAGAAGGAAGCCATGCGGAACTTGTTACATCATTAAAATCATAGGTGCTCATAAACCAGCTAACATAAGCCTGTATAGCATCTAACACTAGAGAATTATCGCCATTGCCTAATATAAGACTATTGATAACATTGGTTTGGTTATTAAGAATAGCCTGGTATAGTGCGAATCCGTCGAAATATCTGCCCACACTAGCATTCACCATGCTCACATATTTTTCATTGCTCAATGATTTTACTTTATTTATAATGGTTTGATTGCTGTCGCCCACACGCACTTCATCAATTTTACTGAAAGGGAATAATTGAACTAACTTACTCCTGTAAAATTTACTGCTATTTGTTGCCGACATACTGTGCGTATCTGCAGCATGATCAATACTTCTTAGAAAAACATAGGCAGTGTCTAACTTACTTTTAAAATCAAGACGGTAAGGCATATTCTCAATTCGCTCTTCCAAAGGAATACTGTCGTCAAACGGTTGTGCGTTACCGTTAGCCGTCTTTACCTGGGTGATGGCAGTTGTTTTCATATAGATTTTAGAAAAGATAGCCGAGCCGGTATCTTCTCCATGCAATTCTCCAAACTGCCATTGCCGTGTGAGCATCCACAATGCATCATATACACCGGCCTCTAATACTTTATCAAACTCTGCATGCCTGGGCCTCGATTCTAACCGGTTCCAGGCTCTGAATGGCTCACAGGAAAATGTATCTATTCTTGGCATAGTTAATTTTGTTTAGGAAGTTTAACATCAGAAAAATCCATTACTACCTGTACGCCTAAAGGATTGGTATCCTCATTTCTGAACTGCGGTGGCACTACTTCGGAAAATACTCCGGGTAGAATCTGGCTCAGGTACGTATTATCAAAATGATCCGGCTCAACCGCCCTATTCTTTGCAAGCTCAACGGTATCTATAATGGTATATACTAAATCATCCCATGCCCACTGATTAGTTACCTGAGGTGTTACAGCAAGTAACAAAGATTGTGGCGGCGACGCATTTGGATTATTATAGTTAAATGTAATGCCAGTGGTTTGTTCTTTGGATGGAATAATTTCAATCCATTCATCAATAATAAATCCTGATTGGACGCCTGCAATTTGTAACTGTTGAGGATTCATCACAACCAAAGAGAGCGAATCGCCTGCGGGAGTAAAGGTGGTAGGAAATTCAATTCCCAGCCAATAATCACCTGCCGTGTATGGCAACTGAACCGGCTCAACCGTTGCAACATCTAAATTATAAATATCAGTTGTTTCAATAACCATCGAAACATCATAAACACGTTCCCGCACTTTTGCCACATTTTGCAGCCAGTCTTCAACTGCAAGCGCCCCGCCGTTTCTTGCTATTTTTTGAGAAGGAATCAGCGCTAACTCGGTTTGAATACTGGTTACTTCCAACGGTGTGTATAATGGATTAATGATTGCATTTTTGCCCAATATTATTTTTACAAGCTCTGTGAGTTTTTGCACCTTCAACTTGGCAGTTGCAATTGTTGCCAATGCCGTGAAGGCTGTAGCCGCCTCACTTTCACGTGATACAGCCTGGTTATAAATATTTACCAGTTGCTGTAATAAAGTTGTGCCGCGCTGCGCGTCTGTTGCATTCACATCGAACGGTATAGAAAGTGCATTGGGTAGCCCAAGGAAAACCGCATTGTTGAGATGCGTGAATACATCATCCGTTTGCGATGATGTAAGAACTACATCGCTTATATGTGTTTTGCCACTTAAAACATCGGTAAGAAATGGCTCTGCAGCAACACTTTGAATAAATATCTGTAAAGACTTGTATGCCCCGGAAACTCTTTTGTTCAATTCATCGGCATCCCAGTTGCCGGTATTACCGGGGTTAATAACGTCGTTGGGTAAACGTAAATCGCTGTCCCCTGCATATTTCGCATTACTGATCATGTTACGGATATGATTCATCAATATATATATTTCTGATAAAGATTTATCATCCAGGCTCCATGAACCGTCTTTCTCTTTTATATTTACTGAAAGGCCGGATTGATAATCATTATTTGTTTTCCTGTATAAATTAATAATGATTTCCGCAAATTCATTTTCCGCACCGGGGATTAAAAAAAAGTCAAGCGGCTGGAGATTTAATGAACTAATGGAGAAACTTGTTTTTGTTACTACTTTATTAATATCAGTTTTTGTAAGAACATATTTAATAGCACTTGCAGGCCCTAATGTAATTCCTAGCCAGTTATTAAAAGTGGGTTCGGTTAATGAACGTATGGTACTGTTACTTCCCCACCCTGCCGGGATTTTTGTTGAATCGGAAGTTGCCTCAAAGTTAAGCACCACCCGTTGTGTTACAACAATACCATTTCTTGCAGTGTCTATAATTTGTGCCTCAGGAATATTTTGACCTTCCGCCAGCGCAGTTAACATGGCACTTGCACGTACATGGTTCCCTAACACCATCTGGTAAACGCTTTCAGACATTGCCAGATCGCCTAATGCATCAAAGGCATCTGCCATACGATCGATCTCTTCAATAATTAAATCATAAGTTTCATTTTGCGGATCGCCACTGAGATTTGCATTAATTACGTTTTTTATTTCGGAAGGAAAATTTGCATAATTATTTGCCTTCAAAAGGTCTGCTATCGTTTCATCTTTAATTGCAGGATTTCCCGGCCAATCTACCGCGGCATGTACTGTATCCAGTATTGCTGAGCCATTCACAACCAGGCTTACATAAGTAGGCTCACCGTTAGCAGTTTCATCAACCTTTTGTTGTAAAGGAAATGCCTGCCGCAACGGTTGAATATATTTATCAAGTTCCATCGACTGGTATTTATCATGAAGTCCTCTTTCAAACTGAAACCCAAGTATAGCACCGAGTTCCTGTCCATTGCGAATACCTTCTATTAATTGCATTGCCATACGTACACGGGCAGACGAAATATTTACAGCAAGCCTGTTAGCGATATCCTCGGCAGAAGTATTGTTCGTCATATATGCATTGCGCAAAACCGCAGCAGCAATTGCCTGGCCGATTGAAGGGCCATGAATAAAGCCCTGATTGGTTGTATCATGATAAACAGGCTTAGTTGCATCCAGTTTAAAGCTTCCGAGTGTTTGCTGATCATTAAATACTTCTTTTCCTTTATCTCTTCTTAAATTCTCCATGTATCCATACGCGCCTAAAAAAAGACCATTAGCATGCTTGCCTCTTTGTTGCTGCAAACGCTTTACCACAAAGCCAAGCAACCATGAATCCAGGCGATAAGTACACAAATCAATATGCTCTGCCATTAATATATCAAGGCTCTCTGTGGGCACACGTTTCAATGCCGTTACTGCATCACGAATATTGCTAAGTTTATCAAAGAATTTTTTATGATTATTATTGAATAAAGCGGGGGTCTGAGTTTTTACCCTGTCAAGATAATTGGCTACTGAATGAGTATTTGTATTTATAAAATTATAAAAGGGATTAGCTGTTGTGGTTGATGGTAATGCAAGATCCGTTACCAGGTCTGATAAATTCTTAAACAGGAAATGCCATTTAGTGAGATATTTACTTTTGTAGGCACCATCCTGGAAAATTTTATAATGATAATGATTAGTATCCCCGGTTGAGCGCCTGCTTAATTCCTGAATTACATTTTCGGACTGCAAAATATTTAAAGCAGCTTCCTGGTAACCTTGCAATAATGATTGACGGAGCATCACAAACAACATGGTGTTGAAAGGTATGCGGGTCGGGTCGCCGACTTTATTGCCGCCCAGCATATCATTTGCATTGGCGGATAGAAGCCAGCTTAAATAATCAGTTTTTAAAAGACTGTCGGATTCAGGAATTGTATCTATCAAATTGCCGGTTACCGATAAATTATTCTCCACGAGACGTGCTACAAATAACCTGGATGCATCAAACTGTTGTAATATGCGTGAATATTGCGTGTTCCTCAGAAGCCACGGAAATAAGCCTTGTAGTTTTTCATCAATAAAATCAAAGGATGGAGTAAAGACACCATCTATTATCTGGTTCTTAAAAATTTCTGTTAAGCCATTTGGTCCAAAATTATCAGTGGCTTTAAAATTAGTGCTGAAGCCTTCGCTTGAAGCATTAGGCCCTTTCGCAATGTTGATGGCATATCTATAAAAATAATCAAGCGATGTCGCATTCAAGCCAAGCATTTGCACAAAACGCTGTTGAGGATCTTTTCCGGCTTCGTCTAAATTGCCTGAATAAATAACATGCTGATTGCGAAGATCGGTCCAGGTGTCCTTAAACATATTCAGCAGCCGGTACAAACGCATATCATAACGCTGCTGCAGTTTACTTTCAAGCGCTGATGAACTAACAGCCCAGGGCAAAATCGTTTGCGCCTCACCGATAGTAAGCGCCGGTATAGACGTGCTGTACAATCGTAATTGAGAAAAAGCCGTAGTGGTTAAAATCCCATAGGGCTGCATCCCGACCCGAACGGACGGAACCACTCCTCTTCCAAAACAATAATTAGTAAAGAAATCTTCGGTGCGGCGTATGTTATCATAGGTAAACATATCATCCCACATTTCTTCCATATAGTGGCCTAATGAAACACCCCACAAAGCCCGGTTAGCGGCATAAGCATTAGCAATTTCAAGATTGGATGCATCGTTTGCAAATTGCATTACGGTATTATCGATACCAAGGGCATCACAAAAATATTTTCCATCTGCTATGTTGAATAAATTTGTTTGAGAAGGATCATACTTAAGATTATTTATCTCAATATCATAACGCTGTTGCACATCATCATCGCTTTGCCAACCGGATTTCGCCTCATGGGTATTGTTGGTAGGTGTTCCCACTTTTAAAAAGTTCATTCCATCTACTCCGTAAATATGATTGGTAAATAATTGCTCAACCAATTGCTTTGAATTGGCTGCATCCGTATTTTTTATACCGAGTACTATCAGCCTGTCGATACCATTGTTGTATTCATCATCGGTAATATCAAGTGTAACACCCATTCCTTTTAAAACAGCAATATCATAATCGGTCATCCACTTTAAGCCTTCATCAATATTCATGTTACCATTGGCATCAATGGTAAATAAAGAAAGATCATTAAACTTTTGCGGATCCAATCCTAACTGCAATTTATCATCTATCGGATTGCCTATTGCTATACGTGTAAACTGATCGCCTTTCATGGTAATCACAGCAAAGCGCTCTGGCAGACAGTTAGCATGAGGAGCACTCGTCCAGTCCCCATCTTTTGAACTAACGGCGGGATACACGAAAGGATTCGGTATATTATTTACGAAATCTTTATGGCTTACAGATTTTATCTTATTAAAAGCATTTTGAACATTAGCCATTTGCGATGCCACTATATGGAGGCTGTTTAGAAATACAACATAGGTCGTCTGTTTAAGTTTGGCAAGGTCTTTACTCTTGGTGATAAGCTCGTTGAAAAGACCAGCTGTATTAATAAAAAAGCTCTTGAACTTATTTATCAGAAAATCCTGTTCTATGCTTAATGATGAAAGTTCGGTAAGAATTTTTTGAAGATTCGAATTTATTAGAGGTATAGTTTTCTGTGCGACGGCTACTTTCATAATCCCCAGGCCATTACTGTTCAGGGGTAGTTTTTTTAAAATATTATTTATAGAATCAAGAATATTAATAGCATCAATAATTTTTGCGGAAGGATTTGTTTGTAGAGCGTTTATATTTTGCGGAATAGTTGCAGGGTTTAATACCCTTGCCACCCATGAAGCCCGGTGAGTACCTAAAGCAGCACACAGTGTTTGCCATGCACCCATTTGCAAATCTTTATCTCCACCTGCTGCCCACCATAATTTCCAGAATTGCTTTCCGGCATCTTGTTCATTTGCAGTTAATGCTTCTTCATGAGTCATCACAAAAATATCATCAGGATAAATACGTACCCACAACTGGTTAATTAACTGCGGCGGAGCGGGCAGATAAACAGGTTTCGGAAAATTATCTCCAACACTTGCAAAGCCACCAATAACGCTAATTACACTTTGATTAAAATAACTACTTATGAGTGTTTTGCCTGAAGACTGGGATTTATTCGCAGCAGCATAGCTATTTATCCGGTCGACTGATTTTTGTACTTCTGTATTGATAGATGCAAATAAATTTTGCAGGGTTTGTATTTGCCCCGGCTGTGATTCCGGTATAGGCGCCTGTATTGCTTTTGCGAGGGAAGCTATACGTGGCTCAAGATAGGTTTTATATCTTTTTATTACATTGTATTTCTGACTTTGCTGTTGATTAAATCGTTTGATTTTTACCAATGCTTTGATGCCGCTAAAATACACATCCCCTGTTTGCATGGCTGGCGGCCCCGGAAGATTATTTAGTAAAGGAAGTGTTGTTGTAGCAAACGCATTACTTAAACTAATAATTTCCGTTACCAGGGGTTGAACGGTATCCTGCACAAATTTCTTCCATGCGGCATCTGCGTGCAATTTATCAATGGAAGCAGTTACAGTATTTAATTGGTTTTGTATATCTGTTTGGAGTTCCTGTATGCGGGCTCTTTGTACTTTTTCTATATACTTTAATGCTTTAACTTTCTCATCAAGGCTTTGATAAAAACTTTTTATACCGTTTAGTGTGTTAGTAATATAATTGTATAAAGGCTTTTTGTTTTTAACATCAGTATAAGGAGTTCTTTTTTTATTAACTCCATTTAATATTTGATGAGTCGTATCAATAGAGATGAAAGAATCTATCAATACCCGGGCAGGCTCAATGGCACTAATATCTATAATTTTTGTTCCGTTAATTGCATTAGCTAATTGGATTATAGCTGCATTCAGTTTCTGGCTATCGGGGGCAAATGTATTTTGCGAAGCAGTAACAACGAGTAACATGTCTTTCTGCATGTCACCAAACAATTGTTTCAGCCACCCTTTTTCTTTTATTGAAATAACACCCAATGATTGAACTGGAGTTATTAATCCCGTAGCGTCGGTAGTTAAAGTGCGTATATTGTCGCCCGTTATATTGGCTTGGGTGTTGATTGCTTCAATTTGTACGAATGCCATTCCTTCCAAAACCGACTCAACTGTGGCGGTTACCTGCAGGGATTGTTTTGATACCTGCATGAACCTTGTCTCAGTGCGCACAGGTAATAACAAAAAAGGAATCGCATCAGTATGTTGAGCGACACTATTTCTTATATCGTTTAAACGGGGATCTTCTACTTGTGCATGAATCGTTGACATAATTGTTCAGTTATATACTTTAGGTTTCAGGTAACATTTCTGCAGCATGCCTGGCAAACAATACTGGATCCTGGAATAAAATTGCGGCTAGGTCTGCAGAATTACTATTCCACAATGGCTGGTTTGCGGGGTTTTGAATTACAATATTTTTATTAAAAGTGATATGATAACTATCCAAATCAGCTTTGCTATTCACCAAATATTCCCATGCAAGATCATCCCATGTTTTAGGATTGCCCACAGGCATTACATTTGTATTGCCGTGTTCATCGGTAAAGTCATCAAGACCAAAACGAACATGACCGGGCCTTTCTTTCAAAACAAAAAACCATCCGGGATCTTTGCCAGCGGTTGAACCGTGAGGTTGTTCGATTCGGTCACCTCTTGCCTGGTCTTCTGTGAGTGAGAAACCAAATAAGGTTATGTCCGGATCAATCTCCGCTTTAAATAAAGGAAACTTGGTATCGGTGGATGTTGGATCAATACCGTCTTTTAAATGTCTCGGTTTAGATGCATCTGTATTATCATATTCTGCTTTTTGTGCAAATACCATTGTATTGGGATATTTCTTAAACACCTGTCCGCGTATAACCAGAACTAAATTGGAAGCGTCCGTACCTCTTGGATTATTTTCTCCCAACTTATGGCTCCATGTATTTATCTTCCTGATATCTAATTTAAGCTCCTTATCTTTTTCAGGATCCGCATCCAATGGAAGAATTCTGTCATCAATATTCCAGAACTGGCGGAAATAAGATCCACGCTGGTCTGTAGGATATTCATTCCATAAAAGCTCTCTTGCCATTTCATGGTTCATGCCAACCATAAATGCTTCAATGAACGATTGATTATTTTCGAGCAGTGTAATAGAATTATCAGGAAGCTTATCTATGTTGGGTAATATGAAATTTTTAGAAAGCTCCAGGAGATAAGTATATACAGCTTCGGCAAATTCCGGATAAGCCATCACCGGTTTCAATTCGGGCAACGGAACATATACGCCATTTTTCAATATCCTGATGTTGGCCATTAATTTATTAACAAACGTAACAGTAGGATCTAACTTTAAAAAGATATGTGAAGAAACATTTGCAACATTTGCAAAAGCAGGCACAGGAGTAACCTGTGGCAAAGTGTCTAAAATATTAGTAAAATCAGTGAATGAGCTTTTCAAGGCAAGCACATCATTTTTCGTTGTCATTGTTTTAATGGCTGCGGGATTTAATGGCTGGCTATCTTTTAAAATAACATCGTTATAATTTTTTGCATGAATGTCAGGGCCGAATAAGTCCTTCATTATAGCATCAGCTAATTCAATAGTTACCTGGCCATTAACATCTTTCTTTACAGGTAGACTAGTTGCTGCAATTCCATTCACCATATTTACGACTATAGTTTTAACGGCATTATCTGAAATATTCTGTGCATTAACCGCGTTTAACAGTTGCGCCAATGTGAGTGTGGCATTCGCAGTTATAACATCCGTTTCAATCATAGTTACAAATGCATCTTTAGCAAGATCATTTTTACTGGTATCATAGTTTGATATTGCATTAGTGATAGCTGTATTAATACTTGTTGTATCAAGTGCCGCAATGGGAGCCCTCTTTAATTTTGCCGCAGTTACAGCATTCGCCTGGGATTCGTCCGTAATATTAAAATCCTTAATTACCGTATTTAATTTTACCAATAATGCTATCCCAGTTGAAGCTGTAAAACTCACTCTAGCGACTTTACTGTTGGGCCGGGACACTTTACGGAAGGCAGCTGTTTTGGAAGCGAAGGGAATGCGGCTTTCAACAAAGTCCTGTTGTACAGTTTTTGTATTTGCGGCATTTTTTATTAAGTGCTGAACAGAATGAGTAAGCATAACTGCTTTGTCGTTTCCTGCATTAATGATATGTTTTTTAAAAATACATTTAGTAATCGCCTGTGCTAATAATGATTCCTGGATCTTCTTATTCGCGTCATTCACTTTATTAACCTGTTGCCACGCACGGTTTATAAAATCATCCTGGTGTTTTTGTATAACCTTAACTCCTAAACCCGCAGCGCCCCTGTTTCTGAAATCAAGATTTAGTTCCTCTATCCATGGGGGATTCGTTCCATCTCCCAGTTTTGAAACCAAGGCATGCCATACGCCATAAACAGGCGGCACCAATAAGGGATCCTCTCCTATATTGGTATTGAAAAATGGATTTTTGCTTGCAATTACAGCGTTCTTGTCTACAAGATCGGCAGAAAGGTTAAGTAATGCCCGCAACTTATCAACTGTATTTTTATCGTCTGCGTTTGTGCCCCCGTTAGTTGGCCATGGATCGGGCTCAAAATTCGGTGGCTTTAATGCGGCCTCCATTCCAATTACTTTGGTTCCATCATTTTGCGCAGCCATATTAAAACCGGGATCCTGGATATCCATAGGCATTTTGCCAGATTCAGGATCCATGATAATAGGCTTTAGCATTGAAACAAGGCTTTCAAAATCACCATAATTAGCTGTCCTGAAATTCCATTGATAATAAACGGGGAAATCATATGGCCTGGTGCCGGTGCCCGGCATGGCACCTTTTTTCCAAGACGTTCTTTGTGCAGGAATTCCGCTGTTATCAATTCCTAAGCCAGCGAGTCTTCCTGTTTCGAATGCTGGTATAACGAACGCCGTAAACGCAGTATTTTTAGCAAGCTTTCGTGGACAAAGCAAACGTGATACTGCGACATCCGGATCATTGCTTAGGTCTGCATTTACTTCCGGCTGCATGGCAGCTCCGCTCAAGTTGGCCAGTTTATTATTAAAGTGAACATGAGCAAAGGCCCATGTATCATCCTGGTGATGAAAAGCTTTATCAAATGATGCCTGATCAACAGAAATAAAAGGGAGTCCGCCGGGATTTTGTTTTAGTATATACTCATCATCCTGTAATGCAACAAGGGCCAGCCATGGACGTAAGCGTGTATGGTTACCGTTAGGGTTAGCCGCGGTCGCAGGAGAATATCTCCATAAAAAATCTTCTTCATAAAATTCAATGTATGGCAGGCCGTTATCTTCATAATTCATAACACCTCTCCTCGGTTCAGTACGCACAATGGCCCTGGTGTCGATGCTTTTCACATCTCCGGGGCCAACCACCTGTATTTGTTTGGTAATAGTATTCACCTGCACACTTCCATCCAGGTTAGTATATTGTACATCAAGCTCTGCTGAAAGATCTGCCCTCGCAATAGCAGTACCATCGCTGCTGCCGAGTGTATCTGTTTCGCTTATTTTAGAAGCAACACCCTGCCTTGCCCAGGGTAAGAATCCGTAAGATGGTAATGTGTTTGCCATATTAAAATATTATCTGAATCAGTTATTCAATTGATACGCTGATGCTATACTTACTTTTCCTTTTAATGAAGGGTTTTGTTTAAGTATTGTTTCAAACGCATCATTAGCCTGTGCATGAGTTCCACCAGCGAATACATCAACGCTGTGTTGTGCTAACGTTGAATTATCTATCAATACAAATTGTTCTTCGCCAATATTTACTGCAGCATTATCCAGCCTGAAACTTTTCTGTGAATTTTGAACAGATAGAGCGCTTCTGCCGACAGCCCCTCCCCGCGTCATCAACTTAAACCATTTGAATTCAAAATTGAATGTTCCCGGTCGCGGGAATGGATCAAAGTCGGATACTATTACATCATACACCACATCCCTATCCCAGGCATAATCGACAAATAAAGTATCGGTATCTGAAACTTTTACGCCGCCTTTTTCTTTTGTATAAGAAGGCGATTTTAGTTTATCATCGTCCGACATATTTTTAAAAGCAGCGGGTGCAAATGATTCTGGTTCATCATTCAGTCCGGTAACGAGGCCGCCTAAACGAAATGCGGAAATATCAACCATATTGATATCGGAAGGAGTATTATTACCAAACTTATCTATCACCAGTTTTAACGGCATTATTATCTGGCTCACTTTCACGGCTCCAAAAGCCTGCAAAATAATCTGGCCGGGCTGAGGCACAATGCTGGCAAGTGTTACAAGATTATAACGATTGGCAGGAAGCTCTGCACTCCAGTTCGCATCCAAATTGAATGCTTCCAGGATTTTTGGTAATACGGCAATACTTGGTAAAATAACCTGTTGCGCATCACCCCACGTAACATTGAAATGAACTTTAATGCTGATGAACAATATCGAGAAAGAAGCGGTTCCATTTGCATTCCAGGGTGTAGGTCCTGATAATTCAAAATCAAGATTGATAGAGAATAAAGTACTACTGCCCATTTTTACTTCGAGTCCTGCAGTTATATTCGCAATAAATTTAAATGGCGAGAATTGGAACAATACATCAAAACCTAAATAACCAACAACACTAAAGCCGGCAACTTCAAATTTAAAATCTATCCTGGCACCAAACTGAACAGTATTGGATGTTACAGCGAAATAAGCAGTTAATACCAAATTTGGATTGGGACTTAATATAGTAAGCGTTAGCCTTTTAAGCTTTGGAACATTTAATGCAGCCGGTGGTTTGAAAGATGGATGAAAACCGCCAACTGATAACAGGAAAGCTTTCTCGCTTCCCCAGTTGAGCCGAAGCGCCATATCACCCTCAAGTGTAAACGTAAGTATGTGCGAATTATAAATGCTCGCATCAAAAGATAAATAACCATTATCAAAATCGATAATGCCAACAAAATTTACTTGCAATTGCAAAATTGCCGCGTCTTCAGTGGGCAACACAATTTTTAACACGCCTAATATGGCAAGCCTTACAGGATTAGTAAATTCAATACATAAGCCAAATTCAATAGTCACTAATGGAGGAACGCCCCAGGTAATTTTTGCCATCAGTCCAATCATAAACTGATTTTCCTTTACAGGAAAAATCCCTTTGATCTGTGGCAATAAAGTGTTGATGTTAGCAATGATGTCTTGCGGGAACATGATCTGTTCAATGGCATCATTCTTAACTCCATCTCTTAATGCATCCACATTTATTGTTCGGTTGATACCGAGCATACCACCAAGACCGCTAAGGAAAAATCCCATGCTGAGTGAAATACCCGGTTCAAACTGAACACTTATAATGATGAGCAGCGAGAATCCACTGGAACCATCCGGCATGATGGTATTAATAATTGCAATGGCCGAAACCTGTATAGTATCTTCAATTGATAATTGTAACGCTCCCGCATACTCTCCTTTTGGCCTGTCGATCAATAAAAATCCGCCGCCTTTAACAATGCCTGCATCTATAGATAATCCAACACCTGTGGGCGGTAAAAAACTCAAGCCAAAATTGACCGGCCCAAGATTTCCTTTTCTATCAGCAGGAAAACTAAAAGTGCCTGTTAATCCCATGCCCTGCACTACTGCTTCTATAGGCCCCAATTCACCTTTTATATCAAGTGCTATGTTAATGGGTATATCGCTACCCGCGGGCTTAATACCAATTTTAGCTGTTTCAATTTCTATTGGCCCCAATTGCAAATGAGCGGGAAGGTCTATTTCTAAACCACTGCTTCCCTTAAAATAAAAACCACTTTCAAGACCGAAGCCGAAAGCTAATTCGAAAGCTAATGTGATACCCTCGCCCGGTAAAATTTTTGAAAGAAAGCCGTCAGTATCACCTGGTGCAGGCTTTATAACTATTTTACTCCCTTTTAAATCAAACTCAATTTTTACATCCTTGGAACCTGCCGTGGTTATATTAGCTGAGGCGGCAATAGAGGACGATTCAAATTCATAATGACTTGCATCTGCTGACCCAAATACAATAAAGGGTGTGCCGTCAGCCTTTTTGTATTCGAGTCCTAAAGACACTTTTGCGTTTGCGCCACCGTTAGTTCCTCCGCCAGCAAGATTACTTATCATTTGTGGAGGCTGACCGGGTCTTATTATAATGGCAACTCCGTTATTTAGATCAAGGCTTGTATCAAATTTAAATGTAAGGTTTTCTGCAAGATTTATTTCTTCTGTTATTTCTGCACTTGCATAAGGAATGATTGCAATACCCGGAAGTAATGAACCATTTTGCGGGAGTAAATAAAACTTAATACCTGCTCCGGCTCCAAGGTTAGAAGTTTGTTCATCAACCAATACCAATGTAAGGGCATCTTTATCAAATGTACCAGCGGGTAATCCATTATTAAGAACTTGTAAAAACTGTGACTCTATTTGTTTTAACTTGGAAGTAATATTAAATCCTTCCAAAACATCCGTGAGATTTTGAAAAAGCTTTTCACGGCTAAATGCCGGTGTAGCCCATCCATACAAGTCTTGCAGCAATTTTAATGGATTGCTGAATATTAATCCGATCTTATCAAAATGAATTTCCTCCCGGAAATAGGCCGGCCTTGTAGCTGTGGCATTAACTGAAGTAGTGGTAATAATGCCCAGCAACTGCAGAAGGCTCCCTACTTTCGGACGCTGTTTTAAAAAATACTCAACCAACACATACGGGCCTATTTCGGAAGGAAAATCATTTTTAAATTCTGTAGCTGTCGCGGTAATTCCACTGAATAAAGAATCTGATTTGGAAGTAAGTCCTTCAATACCTGTAATAAGATTTTTAATAAGAGACAGCAATTGAGTAACGTTTCCCAAATTAATTTCGCCTGTTTCCAAAATTGTAATAATTGGATCAACCAGATTAACCAGATCCTGGACGGGTTGTACTACGTGGTTGGCATCCCATCCTAATTCTTTCATTGAAGAAATGAAAGCATCGGGCGTTCCTACCATGTCTTTCAATGGTGTAAATGCGCTTGCAATTTCTTCAGCTATTATCGATAATGTATCTGTATCTGCCATACCTATAATTATATCTTATTAAAATAATCACTCTCGTCATCCGCGAACATATTACTCGATGTTGCTCCGCCGGCAGGCGATGCATAAAAATTAAAAACCAATTCGTTATTAGCATTGTTATTTATCACAGGAGGGCTCACATAATATTCGTATCTGCGTCCTGTATAAACTCTCGACTTTGAGTTTAAAATCCACTCAAGCCCATCAACCATATCATCTAATGAATCGTATTCATACCTTTTGTAAAATGGCAATGGATGTGTATTCTGAAACATGAGCCAGAAAGCATCAGTTCCGGCATTGGCTGCCTGGTTATTCATTAGTGTTTTGAGAAAAGGAACAATGGTGCCCTGCGTCGTTGGTAAAGTACCTACAGAAGGATCCATTCTAAGCGTTACAACATTTGATCGTTGAAATTTATAACGGCCGGCCTTTAACGTCGTTAATCGTGTAACAGGTGAAGGATTTAATTTTACTCTTACCAACGGATCAACGGCTTTTGTAATACGGCTGGGAACCCATATATTCCATTGAGCCGTGGTAATATCGGTTCCATACATATCCGTATACCCTACCGCGTCCAGCAACGCAACCAGGTCAGTTTTGTTAGCAACACTTGTGCTTTTAAAAATATGAAAGTCGTAATTGAACGCTTCAAAAACACCCTGTGCCAAAGAATAAACAACGTGATAAAATAAAGGCGCTGCGACACCCACATCAGTTGTACTTAAGCCATTAATAACGTCCTTAAGCTTTTGAATAAACGGAGTCATTACACCAATGCGACAGCCACGAATAAATACCGATGGATCAATTGGCTGATTATTACTATCCACTGGTCTTGGATTAATAATATTATCTGCCAACTGGCACGACCGTGTTGGAGGAGCAAATGCCTTTTCCAGCGCCTCATAAGTGGTATGTGCATCAAAAGCCGGGTCCAGTTGCACATTCATCCAGCCAGATTCGTTGCCATGTGTGCCGATTAAAATATTGGTAAGTGGAGGACTAACATGAGTTGACAAATGATTAAAAAAATCTTTTATAGAATTAACTCCTGTGGTATTTACCAATGTTGTAGATGCTCTGTTGGTAAACATTGTTCGCATTATATTGTCGTATCCCGTGGCACCCGGTGCAAAAGCAAAATCCATAATAGTTAATTTTAAAGTTTAAGAAGTATAAACAATAGTTTATATCAACTAATCTTAAAAAGTGATTAAGCAATCAGAATGTAACCGGAAAAAATTAAGGAGTAAGGTCATTAATAAATTTCCTGTTCCGCCAAACAGCGGGAGGTTTTCTTTGTATTACAGAGGAGATCTGTGGGGTTATCTTTAAAACAGGAACATAAAATTTATAATTATTTTTTATAAATGCAACAATGTGCATAATTATTTTTATAATAATCTTAAAGGAAGAAATAGATTTAATGCAAAACTATGTTATATAAAAAAAGCATTTATTTTGTCGATACGTACAAATAAATAGGAATCAAATTCCGGTCTGGTAATTCAATCAAAATTTATATAAAAACAGTTTCATGTCATTACAATTAAACAGGACAAGCTTTGGCGACGCAGCCAATAAAGGCAATACTTTATTACGAGCGGAAGCAGAATCGTTATTTAATGAATGGGTTATCAATCCACGTTTGCAATTGCATATGAAACAGGTGGCGTATTTAATGACATGCTGGGCAAAGGAAAAAGAAAACCTTGATGAAGAAAATCAATGGCAATGGGAAATGGCGGGCCTTCTGCATGATGCGGATTGGGACCAATGGCCTGATCAACATTGTAAAAAAATTATTGAAGAACTAGAAAAAAGAAATGTCGATCCTGGAATAATCCATGCCATTGCTTCTCACGGACCCAATCATTTTGGTGTGGAACCTGAAACTAAGATGGATAAGATGTTATATGCTTTTGATGAACTATCCGGATTGATACATGCGTATTCTTTAATGCGCCCCGGAGGTTATGATGGCATGGAATTGAAAGGTGTAAAGAAAAGATTAAAAGAAAAATCATTTGCAGCAAATGTTTCAAGGGAAGAAATTAACGATGCCTGTAACCGGGCCGGCATTTCTTTAGATGATATAATTAATTTTATTATTTCGAGACAGGTCCTGGTTAGCTAACTCATACAATTCTATCTAAAACCTACATCATGAAATTTCTACATTTTAAACTGGCAATATGTTTAGTGTTTATAACATTAGGAGCATTTGCACAAAAAAATACAACCTACCAGCTGGCATCTCCGGATGGCAAAAACATTATAAAAATTAACGCCGGCAAAACCCTGCAATGGTCTGTAATGAATAATTCAACAGAAGTAATTGAACCTTCTGCAATTTCTATGCAATTACAAACGGAGGTATTGGGAAGCGATGTAAAAATTATTTCTGCAAAAACCGAAAAAGTAAATAGGTCATTTAAAGCAATTGATTACATTAAAGATGCCGTACCGGATATTTACAACCAGCTCACATTAAATTGCAGAGGCAATTATGGCGTCATATTCAGGGCATATAATGATGGAGTTGCGTACAGGTTTTTTACGAAAAAGAAAGGAAAGATCATCGTTGTAAACGAAGCGGCTAATTTTAACTTTGATAAAGATTATAAATGCTTCGTTCCTTTTGTAAGAGATTTTCGTGGCACAGAACAATATATCCAATCTTTCGAGGCATTATATACCGAAAAAAATATTTCACAATTTCCAAAAGATACACTTGGATTTTTACCGATGATGATAGATTTAGGCAATCAAAAAAAAGCGGTACTAACGGAAGCAGACCTGGAAGATTATCCGGGCATGTTTGTCAAGGTTAATGATAACACTGATAAAAGTTTGATGGGAGTTTATGCGCCTTATCCGCTGGAAGAAAACCAGGGCGGTTATAAAATGTTAAACACAATGGTATCTAAAAGAGCTAACTACATTGCTACAGTAAATGGCACCAGGAATTTTCCATGGCGTGTTGTAATTATAACTAATAATGACACCGCGTTACTTAATAATGATATGGTTCAAAAATTAGCGTCTCCCTCACGCATTGCAGATCCATCCTGGATAAAACCCGGCAAAGTTGCATGGGATTGGTGGAACGATTGGAACATTAGCCATGTTGATTTTAAAGCAGGCATCAATACCGAAACCTATAAATATTATATTGATTTTGCGGCTGCAAATAAATTAGAATATATAATACTAGATGAAGGCTGGAGTAATGATTTGGATTTAATGGAAGTGTCTCCTAAAATTAATTTGCAGGAAATAATTGATTATGGAAAACGAAAAAATGTGTGTGTTATTTTATGGGCCGGGTGGTATGCAGTTAATTCAAAAATGGATTCGGTATTTAAAAAATATGGAAGTATGGGAGTAAAAGGATTTAAAATAGATTTTATGGATCGTGATGATCAAAAGATGGTTTCATCATTATACGCTATTGCAAAAAAAGCAGCAGAAAATAAAATGATTATAGATTATCATGGCATGTATAAGCCAACTGGTTTGCAAAGAACTTATCCTAACGTTATAAACTTTGAAGGAGTAAAAGGAATGGAAAATGTGAAATGGACTCCTAATGATGACGTTCCCCGTTATGATGTTACAATACCCTTCATTCGCATGATTGCAGGGCCAATGGATTATACACCGGGTGCTATGCGCAATGCTACTAAAGAAATTTTCAGGCCAATCAATTCAATGCCTATGAGCCAGGGGACCCGTTGTCATCAAATGGCGATGTATGTTGTGTTTGAAGCTCCTTTGCAAATGTTGTCTGATAATCCAACTGCTTATATGAAAGAACAGGAATGCACTGATTTCATTGCGAAGGTTCCAACCGTTTTTGATGAGACAGTACCGTTATTAGCGAACGTTGGTGAGTATGTAGCAATAGCAAAAAGAAAAAAGAATGTTTGGTATGTGGGTGCAATGACCAACTGGAATGAAAGAGATGCCGAAATAAATTTATCATTTTTAGAAAACGGAAATTATGAAGCAGAAATTTTTAAAGATGGCGTAAACGCAGACAGAGATGCAACGGATTATAAAAAAGAAATAATAAAAGTTACATCAGGCGATAAAATAAAAATTCACCTGGCTCCTGGCGGAGGCTGGGCCGCGAGATTTACTCCTCTTCAATAAGAAATAGAAAAAAGTTTTCAGGCAAGTAAACGGTATTGAATTATTCCTCAACAAAGCCACTAAGGCCAAAAAGTGTCCATAAAGACAATTTGTACTCCTGTTTCCTTGTGGGAACTAGTCAGTAACTGTTTTTTGATTGTTTTTATAATTCAACCCTAAGAATTATATTTATAGAGTTATAACCCAAAGATGAAAGGTTTCTATAAATATTTTTTTCTCTTGTTATCTTTTATTGTTAGCAAACCTTCATTAGCACAACCCAACTGGAATTACCACGGCTATTTTAATTTTGGTTGCAATATCAACTTTACTTACGGTAAGGCACAGACGTTTCCCGGATTGCGATTATTCGCAGCATTTATTGCTAACGGAATTTATAAAAATAATTTTTCTGTTAATTACGGTCCATCTGTATCGGTTTACACAAAAACGCTCGGCGCTAATTTAAATCCATTAACAGGAGATATACAAATAGATTTCACCAATACATTCAGCATTGGAAGTACCTGGGGAAAAGAACTGAGTTATACAAAATTTTTTAAAACATTAAATACAGGTTCATTCTATAATATAGCTACCAATAAAAAATATGCTGCGTATTTAAGCACCAACTTCATTTTAAACAATCGCAGGCGAAACCAGGTAGTGGGTTCTGTTTCATTTTCGGCACCGGATTTTAGTATTAATTATTATAATGATGGAGCGGTGCCTTTTACATTTCTTCCATTGGCAGATAATTTTGATCGATGGTGGACGGGAGGCTTCGGGATTTATATCCATAATCATAAAAATTATAACATTGCTGAATTGAGTTTTGATCAGTTCACCGGTTACTCGCCTTTGTTGTATGAATTATCAAATCTTATAGGGATTAATATGCCTAACTACAATGCAGATGACTCTGATGTTATAAGAAGCAAGCGAAATGTGCCTCCCGCATTTAATACCTCGGCTTATAATCTAAAAATATTTTTGGGGCGAGGGTATGCTGTAGATGCAGGCGTGATGGGCTCTTTACGCAGCGCCAAATCCGGTAGAGTTTTTGGACTGCAGGAAATCATCCATACCATGTTGCGTTACCCGTTACATCCTAATAATGATATTAACCGGTTTTATATCGGTGGCACTTATAATAATATGAACCATGTTAAGTTGTAGAAAAATATTATTTCTTACAATTGGTGGAATTTCTTTTGCAGGTTGCCTGGAGCAAAAAATACTTTTTGATTTTAATAAAGATGTTAATCAAAACTTTTTTAAAGAAGTTCCCGGAATTGGTGATGCACTTTATATAAAGTATCCTGTTACAAAAAAAGCAACAACTGCGAGAGTGTATGTTTCCTCCTTTCGTGAAAAGTTTATAGAAAATGATGACCTGTTGGAATATTCCGAATTGAATGATGTAAGTAAAACATCTTCTGTTGATTATTGGAACGTAAACGGCTACTCGCAAAATCTTTACCTGGTAAAGTATGAATTCTCTTATTCAGTAAAAAATAAAAAAGGTGAACCGATTGACATACCCGTTATCGGAGCAGTATTTTTTTCATTAAAAAGAAATGGCCAAAATAAAGTAACCGGTATAGCCCCCTGCTATTTTGGCACTGTTGATGAAGATGAAAATTTAATAACGTTTGACACAGAGCTAACACTGGCCAAAAAGGATGGTACTTTTTATTTGAAAGCTATTAAAAAGAAAAAGAATGTAAAGGGATTGTTATTTATGCCAGCCAATTTTCCCTCAAACCCTGCAACACCGGATGACACGTTTACGATTGAAAAAATTGTGAAACTCGATGCTAATAAAGTTGGTGGCTACAAGCCACTCGTTTTTAACATCAATAAAATATTAAAGGATGCAAATGCCCTGCAGTTTCATTACGTTGATACAATTCATTTAACTCAATAATTATGGCAACAAAAAAATCTGCTCCCAAAAAATCGCTGGTAAAGAAAGCAGTGCCGGGAAAGGCCGCAGCAAAAAAATCTGCTAAAAGAAAAGCAAAAGCTAAACTTAAAAAAGCTGCACCCAAAATTATTATACCGCAGGAATTTCCTGATAACGTTGATTGTATATGCATGCAAAAAAAACCAAAAGGAAAATTTTATAACTTCCGCCTACAGGAAGGTCGTTGGGTGCAGGCTTCAGCTATCCCCTTTCCTACAAAAGAAATTTGTGAAGATGCGTGTTGTTAAATACTTAGGACAAATTTAAAAATATTCTTATAAGCTAACGGTTAATATAAACACAGTAAATTATACTTTTAAGCAACGGCTGCTTTTTTATTAATCCGCGATTTTCTTACTTTTTTTAGAACAGGAATAAATAACAAGCCCGCTGCAACGCCGCACACACCTTCGACCAATACAGTAAATGGCGTACTCGTAAAGTGTGCCAATGATCCAATAAGAAGTCCGCCAATAGGCTGCATGCCCATAAAAGCCATAACGTAATAACTTATCACTCTGCCTCGCATGTGTTCATCTACATGGGTTTGTATATAAGTATTGCTTGCTGAAATTTCTGTAAGCAGTCCCGCTTCGGCAATCATTAAAAATACCAAAGCAAGGGTGAAATTTTTTGTATAGGAAAATACAATTAGCCCAACGCTGAAAATTAAAACCGAATAAGCTATTATCCTAAGGTATTTACTGCCAGCCTTGCGTGTAGCCATGTATATCGCACCTAACAAAGCACCAAGTCCTGAAATACTGTTCAGCCAGCTAAACGTGGTAACATCTCCCTTAAAAACAGACGCGGCATATACAGGAAGCAACGTAGTGTACGGCATTACCAGCAGGCTCATAGCCGCCGTTAAAAAAACTACCGAGCGCAGTCCAACATCGCCTTTTATATAAGTATAACCTGCCCGCAATCCAATCCATATTGGCTCAGTGTTCTTGGGGCGTGCCGGCATGTTTAGCTTCATAAAAAGCAGGGAAACAATTACCGCAATAAAGCTTAAAAAATTAATAAGAAAGCAAATGTCTTCACCATAGCTACTCAATAGTATTCCCGCAACGGCAGGCCCCAGCAGCCGGGCCAGCGTAACCATAGTTGAATTAAGTGCAATAGCATTGGGCAAATGTTTTTTATCCTCCACAAGCAGTATCATAAAGGATTGACGGGATGGCGTATCAAACGCGTTAATAATACCCAACAAAACGCTTAACAAAATAATAATAGTAACATTATAACTTCCATTCCATACTACAATTGCGAGCAACCCTGCCTGTATCATAGAAGCAACCTGCGTAAAGAGTAAAGTTTTATATCGGCTGTGCCTGTCAACATAGGCGCCGGCATATGCAGAAAAAAGTAAGATAGGAATTTGTCCTGCAAAAGCTACCAAACCAAGCATAAACGCAGAATGCGTAAGATTGTATACCAGCCAGCTTACCGCAATCCGTTGCATCCATGTACCAATGAGCGATATGGCCTGTCCTGAAAAGTATAAGCGAAAATTGTAGTACCGGAAAGCCCTTAATGCAGGAGGAAGTTTCATTAATACCATTAGATGAATGCAAATTTAGAACTCTACACGTAAGAATTCGATGCAAATTTTATCTAAAAATAAAACGACGCTTATTTTACTTTAGCGAAACAATTTCTTTTCTTTATACGAAAATTTATTTTGTTAACATTTTTTAAAGGCTAATTGAATGAGACAAAAAGATAAAAGAGTTGATGAATATATTTTAAAATCTGCGGATTTCGCAAAGCCCATTTTAAATCATTTAAGAGGCCTGGTTCACCAGTCATGTCCAAAGGTTGAGGAAACCATTAAATGGGGCTTCCCCCATTTTGATTACAAAGGAATGATGTGCAGTATGTCAGCATTTAAACAACATTGTGCATTCAATTTATGGAAAAGTGCTCTTATGAAAGATGCAAAACAAATGATGGGGCAAAATGAACATGCAATGGGGCATTTGGGTAAAATCAGGAGCCTGGCGGATTTACCTTCAGATAAACAAATTACCGCATGGATTAAAGAAGCTATGAAATTAAATGATAATGATGTGAAGCTTCCTGAAAGAAAAAAATCTGCGGCTCCAAAAACAATTGAAATTCCGGATGGGTTGCAAAAAGCATTAAACAAAAATAAAATTGTCGCCACCGCATTCACCAATTTCAGTTCATCGCATAAAAAAGAATATGTTGAATGGATCAACGAAGCAAAAACTGAAGAAACAAAAAACAAAAGAATTGCAACAACCATTGAATGGGTAACAGAAGGCAAACCACGAAATTGGAAATACATGAAAAAATAAGCGCCGCTGGAGTTCTTTCATCTATGATTGCAACCTTTGGTCTATTCTCTGAATCTTGACTCTTATTGAACAATCTTAATATACCCATACCCTGCGGCCTGTTTTTTTACAATTTCATAAATACCGTCCGGAACTGTTTGAACCCCGCTCACTAACTGGCTTTGATCAACATTATGCTTCTTCATTGCAACTGCGCAGGCTCTGAATTGCACCTGCTTGTTTTCAGAAAGCTTTGAAATATCATCCATCACAGCGGATTTATTTTTGTCCACAACAGCAATAGAATTCCCATAAAAAACTACTTCTACTTTAGCATCCGGATCGGCACTGATTATTTCTTTTATCAAGACGATCATTCTTTGTTGGATGGCTGGTTCATTATTCGTGATATCAAATACAACGTTGTAAGGAACCTTTTGGGAAAATGCGGAAACAGCGGTTAGAAAAAGCGCCGTCGCCATTAAAAATATATGTTTCATAATTTTAAATTTTAGCTTATAAAATTATAAATTACAAACCAGGATCAAAATCAAATCTTCATTTAAATTTTTATTCAATTTCCCATCCTAGCAACAAAAACGCTTAGTATAAAGAAAGCTTAGTATAAAGATGTTAAAGAAATTAAGACGCACTTCGCCGTCCTGATAATACCGGGATCAAAAAGCTATTGGTAAAAAACTAATTTTGTGTCAGTTAAAAATTATAAATACATAGAGAAAGAAGTTGCAGGCGATCCCGGAAATGCTATTTAAAGAAACTAGTAAAAATTCTTGTTCGTTCAATCAAACTATTTTGCATAATCCATTTCAAAATCCCCTTTTATCCTTTCAATAGATGGGTTGAAATACCCAAATTTTAAATCAGGAAATTCTTCGTGTATTAATTCCATCATTTGTTTGATGCCGATACATTCTCCCGTATCTGTTACACCAATTTTGCCTAAATACCAATCAGGATCGATATTGAAATTTCGCCATTGAATCATTTTTAATCCGGTTGTTTTTATCAACTTTCGTAACGCTTCGTATTCTTCAACACTGTCGGTCATTCCGGGGAAAACAAAGTAATTGATGCTCGTCCACCCGTTATAGCTAGTAGCTACCTTAAGGCTTTCTATAATATCGTTAAACTCGTAATTATTAGGACGATAATAAGGCGTATAAATTTTTTCCCTTGCAGAGTTGGTACTTACCCTGATACTATTTAAACCAGCTTCACACAAAGCTTTTATGGCTTTAGGGTCGCTGCCGTTAGTATTGATATTAATACTCCCTTTCTGAGTATGTTTTCTTATTTCTGTAATCGCCTCTTTGATAGTTTGCCACATCAGTAAGGGTTCGCCCTCACAGCCCTGGCCAAAACTTACAATTGGGAATGGCGCCATTTCCAAATGAGGAACAGTGTATTCAATTATTTCTTCTGCGGTAGGTTTAAAAGTTAACCTGTCCTGTGTGGAAATTATTGTTTCTTCCTGTGGCTGAAAAGAAATGCATCCGATACAATTTGCATTGCACGCCGGCGAACTCGGAACAGGGCATTCCCATCGCCCCATAAAATAATTGCGTGCGGCAGGGCAATGATAGGTGAGGCAACAATTATTAGCCAAATGCTGGACCAAACGGTTATGCTTATACGCAGACAAATATTCTTTTACTCCTGCTTTTATCTTCTCTTCATCAAAACCCGCACTCTCCTGCCGAATGTCCTTTTCGATGCGTACTGCAGGCACATAAAATGTTTCGTTGTACCATCCTGCCGCCGTATAACAAAATAACGGGAGTGTTTCAGCATCCGGCAATGTTTCATAAGCAGCGAGATAAGTTCCCGTATAGGCTGGTGGAATAAAAGCCGCAACAGCCCATCCTTTTTCGCAAAGGCGCATATCACCGGTAATCACATCAATGCCTATTCCACGCCTGCCGGGCAATTCATACAATTGTCCACCGGACGGTAATTCAATCCATTCACTTTTTTCTACGGGCAAAGCATCCCATCCACTTCTGCCGCAGGCATGTAATGAAGTGTCTTCAAAAATGTTTCCTTTGCCGTCAGAAAATAATATGTAAGGGCTATGTTTCAAAGAGATTTAATTTAAAAACAAATTCTCTTCAGGTTGAGAATACTTTACCAACTGTTGCTGTGCAAATTCATTAAATTCAATTTCATTGACATTCTTTCCATTCTCAATTTCACTTTGAATTAATTTATTGTTATTAAAGTCCAAAGTAAGAATATCATCGCGCAGCACTACATTACTTAACTGGTTCCATTGATATTCTGCGGTGGGGAAATTAATTTTTCGAATGGAATTATCATCAAACCCAAACTGTATTTTTTGCAATGCTACATAATATAAAATACCTGTTAAAATGTATGCAGCAACAACGGGATAATTTTGCAACGCGACCCAGCTTCCTGCAAGAATGAAAAAGGAAAATTCATCCATAAAAAAACCGGTCTTATTTTTTTTTGAAATATAAAACCTGTAAAGGCAATAAACCGCTACCAAAAAAAGCGATGCCGCTGCATCATAAAAATATTTATCGAAAAAAAGCAGGTAAATAAATACAGCGAAATTTAAAAAAACAATGAGCAACGCTATGAATCGATAGGATTTTACTTTTGAATTTTTAAGAGTGATCTCAAACTGTAACATGATTATTGATTTTTGCACCAACCATTAAGTTACACAATTTGAAAAGTACTCTTGCGCCTACATTTTCATCCCATTCATTGGTGCTAATACCAACTTCATTAAGATCAAATCCTATAAACTGTCTTCCGCTTTCCGCGACTTTCTTAAAGAGATAAAAAATTTGTTCAGCCTCAAAGCCGCCCTGGACAGGAGTTCCGGTATGTGGGCATAATTTAGGATCCAGGCCATCTATATCAAAACTAATATACACTTTTTGTGGAAGTTTACCTACAATTTCGTCCACGATTTGCTTCCACGAAGCACCTTCAAAAATTTGTTCTTTAATATTTTTATCAAAATAAGTGACGACTCTTTCACTACTGCTTTTTATATAGTCGACCTCGACCGGAGAATAATCCCTAATGCCTACCTGCACCAGCTTTTTTATTTCCGGAATTTCTTCCAATGCATTATACATAATAGATGCATGGGAATATTTGAAATTTTCATAGGCCTTTCGAAGGTCGCAATGTGCATCAATTTGCAAAATCCCAAAATCTCCATGCTTTTCGGCAACGGCTTTAAAAAATCCTAGTGGTGTGCTATGATCGCCCCCAATTACGCCTACCAGTTTATTATTATCAAGTAATTCCTTTGTCTGTTCATACACCCAGTTGTTTAAAAACTCGCTTCCTTCATTTACTTCTTTAAGGATTTTGCACATGAACTTACTGTCTATCACTTCTTCGCCCTGCGAAATATAGTTAATAAAAAGCTCAGCTTCTTTGCGGAGATAGTCACTTTTCATTAGAATTTTCTTATCAATATCACGCATATAAAACCCTTCCCTCCAACCATCTTTTATATCGGTATCAATTAGATCTACCTGCAAACTCGCTTTACAAATATGCTCGGCAGCCCTCGCAGTACCTGCAGTGTAACTTACTGTAACCTCCCAGGGAACAGGCAGTAAAACAAGTGCAGCGTCCTCTTCAGTAAATGGAAGGCCAAAAATATTATTGTTGGGATTTCCTACGGAATTGGGATCAAACTTCGACAGGTCAGTCATTCTTTTCGATAATTTTTTAGGACGGCAAAGATAGTTGAATTGATGGATTATACCGAATCATCGAGCTTGAATTGATCTTCTTTAGATTTTTATTAGGTTTCATTTTTGTAGGCAAGGGCGAATGAAACTGCACAGTAAGGAAGGTTAAAAAAATAAGCGTTCTATTTTAGGTCCCAGGAAATGAAATTTATTGCCCGTGTAAAAAATAAATCAGACCATATTTCGCTGCAACGATTTATCATTATTTATTATTTTACTTTTAATAAGGGTTGAAGTACAAACTATTGCTATGTAAAGTGCGCAAGCATAAATGAATATTTCAGGATAAGATGAAGCCGTGGTAATATAGTTGTTAGGGTATATAGTAACCATCTTTACAAATGGTTCAGCACTTTTTTCTTTTACATCGATGTCACCTGATGCTTTTATGAGACCTGAAAATCCATTGTTACAATTTACAGCCAAATCCTTTCTTGATTCAACAGCTCTTAATCTGGCATAATAGAAATGCAGCTTAACTATATACGTATCATTGAACCAGCCGTCATTACTCATATTTAATAAGAATTGTGCACCGTTTTGGACCTGGTTAGCCGCCGCGGCTGGAATCGCGGCTTCATTACAAATAAGAAACCCCGCCTTTCCAAATGAAGTTAATAGTGGCTTGCTATGCGTTGTATCATTTAATGCAGAATAGCCTTTGCTTGAAAAGAAAGGCATGAGCCAACCATTTAAGGGCCTTTCAATAAATGATAAAAGATATTGTTTATCATAACGCCCTGTAACATTTCCCCCTGGTAAAATGCAATAGGCTGAATTAAAAACTTCATTTTCTTTATATGCAGTATTGATGCCCATAATGTGCGTGATTCTGGCCCGATCCGTAATCTTAAATACCTCTTTCACAAGGTCGTCATCTTTTTTGTAAGTCCATGGAATTGCTGATTCTGACCAGAGAGCAAGATCAGGTTTCATGGTAACTGCAAGGCGGTTAAGATCTAATAATTTTTGAACAAGAAAGTTGCCGGTATTATTATCCCAGGTTATATCCGGTGTGATGTTTTCAGCAAGAATGGCAACATTAAACGATTTATTTTCAGGCAAATTATTATTAAAGTTTTGATATAAGATAAACCCAAAAAACAAATATAATATTACAAGTGCTGCGGGTATATAAAGCTTTGTCCATAATTTTTTTGTTCCGATTATGGCAATTAAATAATTAACAGCAACTGCAATAAAAGTCATAACATGAATACCAAAAATAGAGGCAGGTTGAACAGCATAAAGGTCTTCTGCCAATCCATTTCCTGAGTGAACATCAAACCACGGAAGTCCAACTGACAACAGCATTAATAATGCTTCAGCAATACAAAAAAGAGAACCTGCTAAAATGCCGTTAATAATAATTGAAGGTAAATTACTATCCTTTTTTTTTAATGCAGAAAAGCACCACGATAGGGTACCACAAAACAAACTATAAAAAGCAGCGGATACAAGGAATACACCAACGCCATACAACATATTATAACCAGTAAATCTTTCAGCACCTGGTATCATCCAGAAAAAAGCGAGACAGGAGAAGGTAAATCCAAAAACAATGGCAATCTTAAAAACCTCCTTCTTCTTTTTATCATAAATAGCGACAAAAAGAGGGATATAACAAATCCAGCTAACTATAAAATTTATATGGCAGATAGCCATGTACGTTAGTATTCCGGATACTACCGCAAGAGTCCAGGATTTAGTTATAATTTTTTGCATTATTCTGAGGATCGCTTAAGATTTTTGTTATAACAGTTTACAATTAAAAATAAAAAGGAAAGTCTGCAATTGCTCACACGACTTTCCTTCTTTAAAATTATAAAGAAATCGAAAATACTATTCTATTATCACTTTAGCACTCTCGGAAAGAGACTCGGCATTTAATTTTAAAATGTATAAACCTGGTGCAGGTTGCTGTTTCATATTCAATTTATTAATTGAATTCGGCTGTACATTGCCAATAACTTCATGATGAATGATATTACCATTCATGCTAACTAGTGTAACATTAACATTAGAAGCTCCACGATTTGCAATACTAAAATTTATTCCGGAACGTGATGGATTAGGAGAAACAGATACAATTGATCTTATCTCTGGCATTCTTAAAATTTTTACATCAGATTGATAAGCGTGACCGTCAACATCATATTGTTTAATTACATAATAGTTAATTCCACTTAAAGGACTATCATCATATACTTTGTAAGTATTGGATGCCCCAGTACTACCCTGACCATTTATACTGGCGATGGGTTTCCATGTTTTCCCATCACCGCTGCGTTGTATTTCAAAGCGGGTGTTATTTTGTTCTGAAGATGTTACCCATTCTAATCTAACATTTTTGTCTTCGCGACTTACAGTGAACTTGCTAAGTTTTACGCGTAGCACTCCTGCAGTTATTAATGATGGGTAAGTGTATGAAGGATCAACGGCTTGAGTTATACCCCGTTGTCTAAAATAATAAATAATATTAGGTACTATACTGGGAGTACTCTTAATGGCCCATTCAAATTCGGTACGCCTGGAGTCTGCAAGGCTGTCATTTTGTAATAACATGGAATCAACCATTATCTTACCGGGGGCAAAAGTATAAGCAACCCCTGCCAACTGAGCCGTAGTTGGCTCCCCCTGAACAACAAATGCGCTTGTACCTTCAATAATGAACGGATTGGAACTTGAAGTTGCATCAATATTTGTCCAAGGCCCTCCAGTTGATGTAGCATATTGGAGTGTATCAAGAAGACCAAGGGTAGTACCCGAATTATTATAAACTTCTAATCTTAACCTCCATACCTCGCCGGAGGTATTCATTACCGCCTGTGTGTTTTGAGCTGCCTTCCAGGTAGCACTTGTTTCTGTTCCATCATCATTACGCCACCTCCAATTAGATTGAGTAAGAAAGGCAAATATGTTATTGCAGGCGGCCAACATGATGGTTAGAATTACAATCTTTTTCATAGGCGGATGTTTTTTGCTTTAGAGATTTTTGTTATTAAATATTTAAATAGTTTAGAATATAGGAACACGCTTTCATTTAAAATAATTGTTGAAATTGTTATTTATTTATGCTGAATATAATTTTTCGGTTTAACAGGCTTTCCCATTTGTTTTAGCTTAGGAGAATTACTAAGTAATTTATTTTTTTGTTCTCTATCCGATTGCGATGAATTAGATCGCGATAACTTAGCATGAGCGATTATTTCAGGTTTTTTTATTTTTTGATCCGCGACATTTTTAAGTGATGGGTTTGAACTCGCTAAATTTTTGGAGTTGTCCATTGCTTTAGAAAAGTCTTTCGGATTATTTTTTTCATTCAACTTTTCAATTATTTTTTTATTATAAATTTCATCAAGTGATTTATTGCTTGCCAGTTGGGCCTTAGCTACCGAACCGAATAAGCAGCAAAGAATAAATGTAGCGGCCAGATTTAATCTAAAAAACATGATAGTTTATTTTACGCTTACAAGCACATTAATTTTTCCAACTTCATTTTTATTATAAGGCTGTAATGCTTTTCCTAACACTTGCCCAATCTGAACTTTTTTAGGATCAGCTTTCATTGCCACACCGGCGGTTGAAGAAGTCACTAACAGATCGCCCCTCTTAATAACTCCTCCCTCCAGGCAAACTTTTGTTGGTATAACGCCTATCACTCCCATAGGAACCATTTGTTCAACGGAATCCAATTCGGCATTTTTTTCCGTTAGCAATACTCCGGGCTTTGTTGCGTAAACACCGGCAACTAACGTCGAGTAAGCTGATGAAGATTTCTCCACTTTACGATCCGAGTCTTGAGAAATGATCAGTACATCTCCCGGTTCATATTTAGTGCGGCTCCCTTCTACATCGAAAAATTCTGCTACGTCAGCGCCTCCCATTTGTGTTCCGCCGTTAAAAAATCCTTTGCCCGTATTGTCTATGCGTGCCACATTGCTACTGTTTGCCTTAAACACGGCAGTGTTTCCTACGTCTGCCCCTTCAAGTTCGGCTACGAGCGCCGTACCGTTGGTAGCGCCGTTAGAATTTGCAATTGCGAGTATGCCTATACCGTTATTAGCAGTATTAAAGCCTCTTACACCAGCATATGTTCCGTCATTTCGCCCAACAACCCCACTGGCATAATCACTAATTGTAAAACCCAATACCGCTTCACCACCAGCATTATTGATGCCCAACACGCCGGTTCCAGCAGCATCATTTCCAATACCTAAAACCCCATTTCCCAATGTAGCTATCGAAGTCACCCCATTTCCGTAACCTGAATTTGATGTAAATACATCGTCACTGAAACTATTGACATTTGAAATGTCAAACTCAGCCGGAGTACCGTTATCGCTAGTTGCAAAAACTCCTGTTCCGGACTGGCTGTTTGCGTAAACTCCAAACCCTCCCGTGGAAAATCCATTTAACCCGCTTCCATTCACTGAAGTTCCATACACGCCTGATCCGCTGCCATCATGAGATCCCCAGACACCATAGCCGTCTGCCCCGGTGCCTGAATTAATACCTCTAACTGCCGACGACGAAACGCCTGGAGTTAATGAACTTATATTACCTAATATGCCAAATGCATTAGCGTTAACAGATGAATTAATTCCTTGAATAGCTGTTCCGGATCCTTGATTAGTAATTGAAAACAAAACAGAGGGCGAATTAAGAGAAGCACTATATGGAATGGAGAAGGCTCCGATACTATCTTTCGATGGAGACCATTTCAGACCGTCAAACTTAAGCACCTGTCCCACGAGCGGGATCGCATTACTTATTCCATTTCCTTGTAACTTACTTACAACGGGGTTCGGGTAAGTTCCACTTAAGTCGCCGCCGGCTGCTCCTGTAGCTCCTGAGCCACCCAGCACAATGCCAGAGGCCAATTTAGCAAGAGTTATTGAGCTATCTTTTATCTTACTTGTAGTTACTGCAGAATCAGCAAGTTTAGAAGTAGTTATCGCAAGGTCAGCAACTTTAACAGTAGAGACCACTCCATTTGCGATCGTTGGAAATGGATAAATGCCCGTCAGGTCACCACTTGCGGGAATTATACCGAATTTAGACATCGTCACAGAATGATCTGCAATTTTTGGCGTGGTCACGGCTGCATCAAGCAGTTTGACCGTATTAATGGCACCTGTATTAATAGTTGGGTTTGGATATGTCCCGCTTAAATCACCGCCGGCCGAACCAGATGCTCCGATTGTTATGCCGGGCGCCAGTTTAGAAAGAGTGATAGAGCTGTCTTTTATTTTTACCGTCGTGATTGCAGAATCCGCAAGCTTCGAAGTCGTAACTACTCCATTCGCGATAATGGGATTAGGATAAATACCGTAAAGGTCTCCACCGGCAGGTATTATACCCAACTTCGAACCAGTTATAGAATGATCTGCTATTTTAGTCGTGGTTACGGCTGCATCAAGCAACTTAATAGTATTGATAGCGCCGGTATCAATAATTGGATTTGGGTATGTTCCGGTTAAATCCCCACCAGCGGGAATTATATTCATTTTAGATGCAGTTATTGAGTGATCAGCTATTTTGGTTGTAGTAACTGCCCCATCAAGTAACTTTGCTGTATTAATAGCCCCATTAGCAATAACTGGATTTGGATAAGTTCCGGTTAAATCTCCACCGGCTTGCCCAATAGGATTAGCATTCTGTGCTAAAAACGCATAAGGCACGCTTAATAGTTGAGCAGTTCCCATGTCTATAAAACTGCCATTATTATTTGGAGACAATTCTACTTGTAAATATTTGTCCCCGCCAATAGACCAATTTATGCCCGCCAAAGAATTAAGAACGCTTGTTGCGCCGGCACTCCCGATGCCAATTACAAACATTCCAAATCTATCAGTTTTGAGGCTGCGCGTTTCCTGGTATAAGACAATGCCGGTTGAACTGGCATCGTGTATTGAAAGTCTTAATCCAATGTTCTGGTTTGTTAGGACACTTCCGCTCGCGTTACGTGCAATTCCCTGGTAGTTTATTACCATAGGTGCTTGCCCAAAGGTGAAAATCGCTAAAAATATAGTGAATAAAGTCAGAATCAGTTTTTTCATAAAATTGGATTTTAAGATATAATCTGTACTACATTTTAATGATCTTAAACGTACCGGATTGAAAGTCGTATCCGTCGTTACTTGGGCTCATTGTTTTTATATAAAGAATGTAAATACCATTGGGAAACCGTTTAAGGTTAATTTTTTCAAATAACGCTGACCCATGAAGTAAAATCTCACGTTGATATATGACGCGACCGGCGTCATTATACAATAAAAGGCTTACCTTACCTTCAATACGCCGCAAAGATTGAATCACCACAAAATCCTGCGTCGGATTTGGAAAAAGTTGGATGCTTGAAGAATTAAGTTGAATACTATTGGTAAAAACGGGTGCCGGCTGTTTCGGTGCCGAAACGAGAGTATCCGGGGGCTGTATAAATCCGTTGGTGAGTATGTAACCGCTATCGGGTGCATCCATCTCGTTTATGAGTGATAATTCCCCAATACTCCATTGCAAGGTATACCCCTGGGTTTTCGAGGTTCCACCCGATGCATTAATGACCTGGGGCATCTGTGACAGTCCATAAACCGAGGCTAATAATAGCAGCAGGGTAAAAAAATATGTATTTACCAATTTCATATAGATATATGGAAAACTTGAAAACGCAGTTATTAACCCAATTATTGCGGCAAATGCAAAAAGCGGCAATATTTCTATTTCACCAACACCATTTTTTCGACGTACGAATTTTCACCTAAAAGTGCTTTCACTGAATAAATACCTCGTGGCCATCCTTGAAAATCGGTAAGAGTCAAAGATGAATTTCCATTGGGTACGGTCGTATGTAATTTTCTCATCAACCTTCCGGATCCATCGTAGATAAATAGTTGTATCTCATTTTCACCTAAGGAAGAAATGTTAAGGTTTAATTTCCCCCTAACCGGATTTGGCGCAATACTTATTCCCGGTTTGCCATTATCTCCAAGAAACAACCTGATAGTTTTGCTATAAGATGCGCTACCGTCCTTATTTGTTATTTTTACCCTGTAATATATTTGGCCCGACGATGTTTCATCCGGCGTATCGGAAGCTGAGTATTCATGAATTAACATCTCATCTCGATTTGCAAATACTTTACTAACTGAAACGAAATTTACTCCGTCAACACTTCGTTCAACATTGAAATACCCGGTTTGATCGCTTTGCGAGATTGCCCAGTTTAAATGTGCCTCGCCCTTAGACATATTTCCACTAAAGCCCAAAAGCTTATTCTCTAAAACAAAGCAATTACTATTATAAAAAATTACTACGGTATCTGTTGCATACGTAGAACATCCCGCCTGAAGTTGTTGAGTTACTACATAGGTCCCTGCAGAATCGACTACTATAGAATCTCCTGTCGAACTTGTACTTAAAATATGTCCGTCAGTGGTTGACCAGGTGTACGTAGAAGTCGACAAAGGATTTGTTACCCTTATTGTACTGTTACCTATCAATCCACACAAAACAGATTGATCGGACTGAATATTTGCCCTGGCCGGAAGGAAGAAATCAAATGGACCAACAAAGTCTTTAAGCGCAGATGTAAAAGATGTCGACGCTCTTGACTTTACTAAGATACGTCTGAAGGGCATACCGCAACTATTTGATCCTAATAATGTCACAGGGTCTAATCCTATTTTGGAAAGATTAACACCAATCTCCATGAACTGGCCGGCAGTATAAGTGGTAACTACACTATTATCTCCCCGAACTAACGAAAAAGGCCCTGCCCATGTATTATTAGGGCTTTCAACTCCATAGTAAAAATTTCCTGCGGTTTTAGGTAAAATACCTGCATATCCATATTGCGAGCCTGAGGATGCGCCATCAAAGGAACCACTCCAGTTGAAATCAACCGGAGTTGTTGATAAGGAAGCGCTATTGACCCAAATACGTGCCTCAAGTGACGATAAGGTAGAACTCCCAAAGTCAGCTGAAAAAATAATATCTCCTGGCTGGGTAATATTACCGGCAGCATCAAATTTCCAAGAAGTATGACCAGCATCTGGCCCGTACCCGTAAAATCTTTGGGTAGCCCTATCATAATAGATATCTGTCTGGTACATTTCGAAATCAAAATAACGATCGCCTGTTGTATTTTCAATAGATAAACCGCCAAACATCCAAAGCGAATCTGTGGAATTCGGCCCTGCTCTTCTCACATGTACCATCATATCCAAAATCTCATTCTTATCCGGAACTGATTGCGCTACCGGGCATGTCCAATCAGCCGGGCTCTCCCCATTTTTACTGGCACCGGACGCAAATATTGTGGAATCGGTGCCATGATAATCGCGTATAAAAATCGCATCCAATAACATTTTATTATTTACAATCGAATAGGCAGGATACCTCATGGTCCGGAAAAACGGTAATTGACGGAATGAAGGATCGCTGGCATATCGTGACACGATACTGGCAGCCCCGGTTGTGTCAATTACAAACGCTCCTGATCCAGGGGTACCCATATTAAACCAGTCGTCATTGCCGGACTGAGCGAAATTGTTGTAAAAGTTAGCCCGTAACTCTCCTTCAATACCAAAACCAGCCTTAAGGCTCGGAGTTACTGTTTGCGCAATTGCACCAATCCAACATGTTAAAAAAGCAATTAGGTAAAAAATTTTTTTCATAAAGATGGATTTATTTGGCTATTTCTATTATTCCTTGTTAAGCATGAACAAGGCGGCTCGAGTCTCAATAAAAAAGGGTTTAATTTAAGAGCAATGTTTAAAGCACAACATTGACAACTCCTTTGAGTCAATTCAAGTCTTTTAAAAAAACGGGGTTGAAAATCTGTAAAGTATGAATCTGAATCGTTACACGTCGATATCTCCGACTTCCTGTCCCCAAGAGACGGAATTACAAAGGCAGTATACTCAGCAATGACATTGTAATTTTTCATGGTATAGATATTTCATACATCACCAAAACAAATAACGATTTAGAATCATTATTATTTCTCAAGAGTAAAATTATTTCACAAAAACCCGGCATACAAGAGTATAAGTCCTCTTATGGATAATAGTAAATTTACTGAGATACAAATCCTCTAAGTATTGAAAATCAATCCAGGTCGTGAATCAGGATGAGGAATCAGTCATTCGAGCTATAGAATGTGATCACTGCCGGAATTTAGTGCAAACAAACTGGCAATTTAGAATGAGGAGGTAGTTTGGCCATATTATTTGATTTTGATTATAAAACTACCTGACGAGTATCATGAATTTTTATAAAATACTAATCCTATTTTAAACTAAATTTGCAGCTATTAAAATTATATGAAGACTTCCAGCATTATTATTTTGGTAGCAATTGCAGCTGCAATAGGCGTATTATTAATGTACTCGGTTGATTTTTCAACCTATGATACTATAAGTTCTGCAAAAGAAAAACCGGGCAAATATGTACACCTTATTGCAAGGCTTGATAAATCAAAGCCAATACAATATGATGCTATAAAAGATCCTAATTACCTTTCATTTTATGCAACCGACAGCCTTGGCGGCAGTACACAAGTAATCTATCATAATACAAAACCATCCGAATTAGAACAAAGTGATCGCATAGTTTTGAAAGGAAAAATGGAAGGAAATGTTTTTGAATGCGATAACATTTTGCTTAAGTGTCCTTCAAAATATAAAGACGATAAAAAACAATTGGAAAAAACGGTTTCTCAATACTAAACAGCCACATGAAGTTTGAAGGTGAACATTTATTACCGGGAGAGGTTGGGCATTTTTTTGTGTTACTTGCCTTTGTAGCGTCTCTGGTCTCATCCGTCGCTTATTTTTACGCTTCTGCAATTAAGAATGATTCGGAAAAACGCTCATGGATATTTTTTGCCCGCGGCGCCTTCTTTATCCAGTTTATTTCTTTGGTTACTGTTTTCATTACCATTTATTATATCTGCTCTCATCATTATTTTGAATACCTCTATTCTTACAAACATGCGTCAAAAGAGCTTGAACCAAAATACTTATTAGCCTGCATTTGGGAAGGCCAGGAAGGAAGTTTTATTTTATGGTCGTTATGGCATTGTGTTTTGGGGAGCATACTTATTTTCACTAGTAAAAAAAGGGAAGCTCCTATTCTTGCTATCGTTACGCTTGCTCAATTTGTTTTGTTGTTAATGATTGTTGGAATTTATATTGGCGATACACGTATTGGCAGCAGTCCTTTTGTATTAACACGCAACGAAATAAATGGCCCTATATTTAGTCAACCAAATTATTTATCATTTATAAAAGATGGTATCGGTTTAAACGTTTTATTAAGAAATTATTGGATGGTTATACATCCGCCAATTTTGTTCTTAGGATTTGCGAGTACGATAGTACCGTTAGGATTCGCTTATTCATCTCTTAGTACAAAAAATTTTACAGACTGGATAAAACCTGCACTCCCCTGGACTTTGTTTAGTTGCTGCGTATTAGGTGTGGGTATTATGATGGGAGGAAAATGGGCTTACGAATCATTATCGTTCGGAGGTTATTGGGCTTGGGATCCCGTTGAAAATGCAGCGCTTGTTCCCTGGATGATTCTCATTTCAGGGTTGCATTGCATGGCCGTTTATAATTCAACAGGCAATGCCTTAAGAGCTTCTTACCTCTTTATTATATTAGCTTATTTCTTCGTTCTATATTCAACCTTTTTAACCCGTACAGGAATATTGGGCGATACGTCTGTTCACTCGTTTACCGAAGCAGGATTGGCAATGAATGTGCTCATCGGGATTTATGTTGTTATCATTTCACTCCCGGTATTGTTTCTTTTCGTTTATAATTATAAGAAAATACCTGCCATACAAAAAGAAGAAAATATTTCATCAAGAGAATTCTGGATGTTTATTGGTTCACTGATATTTTTTCTCGCTGCTCTTTTTATAATTGGCGTAACTTCTTTACCTGTTTATAATAAAGTTTTCGGAACAAATTATGCGGACCCGCAGGACAGGGAATTTACCTACAACAAAGTATTGGTTTTGGTTGCTTTTATAATAGGAGTACTTACTGCATTCTCTCAATATTTAAAATACAGAAATACAGAAAAGAAGTATCTTATAAAAAATATAGCGCTGCCTGTAAGCATTGCCGTTATACTTACATTTTTACTCGTATTTTTTTACCCGATAGAATACACCAAAAAAGGGCCCGGCTTTTTAATCGCCATTTACATCGCTTTGTTCGCATCCATATTTTCAGTAATTGCTAACGCTGCTTATTTAAAAACAGTGTTAAAAGGAAATTTAAAAGCTGGCGGCGCAGCAATAGCCCACCTCGGTTTTGCATTGATGATCACAGGAATGTTGATTTCATCTGGAAATAAAAAGGTAATAAGTGATAATCGCAAAACGGGCTTATTTATTCCATTTGATAAAGACCCTACCGGCAGACAGACCGAAGATCCAATGGAAAATCTTACTCTTTTAAAAAATGTTCCCACTCAAATGGGGAACTATACGGTTACTTATCTCAGGGATTCTGCAGCCTCTGAAAAAAACCGGACTTTTTACAAACTTCATTTTCAAAAAATTGATAGTACAACCGGTAAATCAACAGAAGATTTTATGTTAGCCCCGGATTCTTATCGCATGAAGGATAATAACCTCAGTTCTAATCCGGGTACAAGACATTATCTAACCCATGATGTGTTTACCTATATATCTACCATTTCTGTAAAGAACCAGGATGCGGATACGGCTCAATTTAAAATTCATGAAGTGGGCATAAAAGATACCGTGTTCTATTCGAAAGGTTATTTTGTTTTAAATGATGTTCTTAAAAATCCAAATAACGAAAGATTTCATTTTACTCCGTCTGATACTGCCTTGGTTGCAGACATCACCGTTTACGGCCAGGATAGCACAAAAACCAAGGCCTACCCTGCTCTCGTAATCAGTAATCAGCAAATTAATTTTATTGATGATACACTTATCAGGCAAAACCTGTTTTTAAATCTCGCTGGCCTTGCAAATGATAAGAAATTTAAAATTGGTGTGAAAGAATCTGATATCCCAACCGATTTTATAACCTTAAAAGCTTACGTTTTTCCATATATAAATCTTGTGTGGGCCGGCTTGTTAATTATGGCTTGTGGATTTGTAGTTTCAATCGGGCGAAGAGCTAAAGCAGCTAATTATATAACTGCATTGTCCGTATTATTCGTGCTGGCTGGTTTGTTTTATATGTTTTTAGTAGCCAACAGTTAATTATTACGGTCAAATTATTGCCATTGAATTTTTTGCAATCCACCTTATAATAATATAAATTTACAGACGCAATGCCTATCATCCGTAACTATAGCGCCCCTGTTACCTTCTCACTTATTATTATAATATTAAGCCCGTTCAATAATATAAAGGCACAATCAAAATATGGGCAGCATGATACTATCATAACTAGTGCAGTTGTTTATGAAGGCGATACAATACCAGCCCAGGTTTTAGCCGGTGTATATTTATGGAAGGGGAATTTAACGGCAAGGCAAAGATGGACGCGACTAAGAAATGCTGTGTACGTTACCTATCCTTACGCAAAGCGTGCAGGTATAGTTTTTAATGATATAGAAAAACATATTGCAGGAAACCATGACAAGTTATTTATAAGTAAGTATATAAATAGCCGCGAGAAAGAATTAAAGAAAGAATTTACTGAACCATTAACCAATTTATCTGTTTACCAGGGTAAGGTATTGATGAAGCTGATAAACAGGGAAACGAAAGGCATCAATTGCTACGATATTGTGAAAGAGTTAAAAGGTGGCCTCACAGCACGATTCTGGCAAACAGTTGCCTTCTTTTTTGGCAGTGATCTTAAACAACCTTACGATGCTAGGGGCCAGGATGCAGAGATAGAATCTATTGTAAGAGAGGTTCAAAAAATGTATGGCTATTCAGGTTAATTTTAATAGCGCTGCTTTAATTTATTTTTAAATTGTTAATTGTTTATAACAAGCGTATAGCTAAAAACTACTCTTTTTTACCTATCTTCACGGCCTGAAATATCGTTTTACTTCGTCCCTTCTTTTTAGAGTGTTATTTTATTAGAATGAAATTAGAACTTTTAGCATTTGGTGTTCATCCCGATGATATAGAATTAAGTTGTGCTGGGACCCTTCTTATCGAAAAAAATAATGGAAAAAAAGTAGGTATTGTTGATCTTACACAAGGGGAACTGGGCACAAGAGGAACATCAGAATCAAGAAAAGAAGAAGCAAAAAACTCTGCTACTATTTTAGGAATAGATGTAAGAGAAAATCTTGAAATGGCAGATGGCTTTTTCAAAAATGATGAAGAAAACCAAAGGAAAATTATAACAGTTCTTAGAAAATACAGGCCGGAAATTATTCTTTGCAATGCGCCGGACGACAGGCACCCGGATCATGGCCGTTCAGCACAATTGGTAAATGATGCAGCATTTTTATCAGGATTGATGAAAATAGAAACAACTGATGAGAATAATCAAAAGCAGGAAGCATGGAGGCCGAAATATGTTTTTAATTACATACAGGATTTATATTTTAAACCTGATTTTGTAATAGATGTATCAAGTGTTTTTGATAAAAAAATTGAGTCGATAGAAGCATTTGCCACGCAATTTTATAACGCAAACGCAAGCAACGAAGAACCGCAAACCTATATTTCATCTCCGGAATTTTTAGAAAGCATTATAAACCGTGCAAAAATGTTTGGTAAAATGATCGGAGTAAAATATGCGGAAGGTTTCCTTTCAAAAAAAATGATAGGATTAAAAACCTTTGATGCATTGATTCAAAAAAGTACTTAAAAAAAGAATGCTGCGTTAATTAGCAGCGCAAACTATAACTCATTAATTAAACAAAATGGCAAATCCAAAATTCATACAGGGAAAGGGCGAATTCCATATTGAATTAAAAAATCGTGTGAACCAATATTTTATTGACCGCAAAAAACCAATGACGGGTAACAGCGCATTACTTATGAAGGCTGTGCTTTTCTGCATTGGATATATTTTAATTTATGTTCACCTTGTTTTCTTTACGCCGATGGTTTGGGCTGCGATACCTGAATGTGTTTTATTTGGCGGCCTTACCGCTGCGATCGGTTTCAACGTTATGCACGATGGGGCTCACGGAAGTTTTAGTAAATACAAAGTGTTGAATAAGATGGCCGGTTTTTCTTTAAATTTTTTAGGAGCTAGCGCCATTATGTGGAATATGAAGCATAACATCATTCATCATACATATACCAATATTGATGGAATTGATGATGACATTGAAGCACGCCCCTGGCTTAGGTTTGCCACAACACAGAAAAAGATGAAGATGCATAAATTCCAGCATTATTATTTCTGGTTTTTATATACATTGCTTCATTTGGTTTGGATATTTATGTCAGACTACAAGAAATATTTTTCCGGCAAGATAGGTCCCGTTGCGTTGAGAAAAATGACAGTTAGAGAACATATATCTTTCTGGGTTGCAAAGTTGGGTTATGCATTTATGTTTGTTGCATTGCCTATTTGGCTCTTGGGCTTTACTACCTGGTTAGTTGGTTTTCTAACTATTACAATGGTTACCGGCTTTGTAATAAGCATCGTGTTTCAACTTGCGCATACGGTGGAGCATACTGAATTTCCTATGCCCAACGAATCTACTAATAAAATTGAAAACGAATGGGCCATACACCAGGTGGCAACCACGGCTAATTTCTCTACCGGAAACAAACTCATATCATGGCTGGTAGGCGGGTTAAATTTTCAAATTGAACATCACCTGTTTCCAAGAATATCTCATGTGCATTATCCTGCAATAAGTAAAATTATTAAGCGCACCTGCAACGATTACGGAATTAAATACATCGAATATCCAAAGATGAGACATGCAATTCTTTCGCATGTTGCTTACTTAAGAAAACTGGGACAAGCGAATTAAAAAAAACAAAAATTTATTACCTTTTTTTTAGAAGATAAAAATCCTGTTTAAATTTACAGAATGAATCTAGATTTTCAGGACTCGGTCCCCAAAGACTTTAATGACAACTCGCATGTTTGGATTTATCAAAGTAACAGAGTTTTTAACGTTCCTGAAGCCATACAAATTGAAGAGCTTTTGAAAGACTTTGCCAGCAATTGGAAAAGCCATGGAACACCGGTAAAAGCATTTGGTAATTTATTTTTCGGTCAGTTTGTAATTTTCATGGCAGATGAAACTGCTTCAGGTGTAAGCGGATGCAGCACCGATAGCTCGGTTAGATTAATTAAAAACATTGAGAAAGATTTTGAAGTAGACATGTTCGACAGGCAAATGCTTGCTTTTATAGTCGATGAAAGAATTCAGCTTATTCCCTTGTCGCAGGTAAATAATTTTTTAGAAGAAGGTATTTTAACTGCAGACACTTTATACTTTAATAATACGATCCTTACTAAAGAAGAATTATTAAAGGAATGGATTATCCCTGTTAAGAAAAGCTGGCTCGCTAAAAGAGTTCCATTCTTAAATAGCAAATAGTATTTCAGCTATTTGTTTTTAATCCAGGTATTATTTTTTTCAAATTTATCCGGAATAAATTCATTGCCCAACTTAACCTTGTCGATAACGGAAAAAGGTAATTTAGTTTGCAGCGACATCACCGTTTTTCCATCTTTCCATACCACAGCAGTATATTTTATTACAATTATTTTGCCGGAGTAGGTGATTGTTAAGTACACCGGCAAAGGCAATCCTCCTTTATTCTCAATTGTAATTTTAGAACCCGCTCCGGATTTTTCAACATTTTTTATTGAGAGATCAGGATATGCCCATTCGAAAAACCATTTTTGCCAAAACCAATTTAAATTTCTGCCGGAAGCATTATTAAAACTGTAAAAGAAATCGTAGGGAACAGGATGTTTTCCATTCCAGTCGTTCATATATTGATGCAACGATTTAAAATATAGTTTATCGCCCAACAAATCCTGCAATACATAATAGCATAATCCTCCTTTACCATAAGAGTTAGACAAATAAGCGGCATCACTGTACAACTTTGTATTTGTAATTAATGGTACATCCTTATCAGTTCCAGAGATTGCTTCGTACCTCTTTTTACTGAAGATGCCTTCATCTTCCGGTTCGCCCATTAATGGAGAAATTACTGATTCGCCAATGGTGGCCCATCCTTCATCCATCCACGCATATTGAGTTTCGTTGATGCCCATAAAAAATGGAAAATAACTATGAAATATTTCATGTGATGTAAGTTGTACCGCATCTTTATGCGATTGTGTTGGATTGTCATTCACCATCATCGGGTATTCCATTTGATCCGTTCCGTCAAAAACTGTTTCGTGATTGAAAGGAAAGGGATATTTGGGATAAAAATGACTCATATAAAAAACAGATTGATGCGCCTGGTTGGCCACGTCAAAATAATCCAAATGAATTTTATTATAGGCTGCTTCAGCTAACGTTCTTCTTCCTGTAGAAGAATCAACAACAACGCTACTTACATCCCATAAATAATGATTGCTTATTGCAAATGCAAAATCGGTTACATCTTTTGCTGAAAACTTCCATGTACCCGTGGCTGTTGGTGAAAATATATCATGCTTTGAATAATCTGTCTCATCTATTACGTGGATAATTTTTGTGGACGTAGCAGCGATTTTCATTTTTTTGATAATCTTATCGCTAAAATTTTCTGGAGCATTCAAACGATCCCCCGTAGCCCAAACAACATAATCTTTAGGAACAGAAATATCTACATTGAAATTTCCAAAATCATTATAAAATTCCTGCGTGCCGTTATAACTCCAGGTATCCCAGTCGTCAATATCATCGTAAACAGAAACTCTTGGAAAAAAGTAAGCAATAAAATAAGAACCACTATCGACCATGCCTGTACGCACTGGCGAACCGGTATTTAAAGTATAATGCCAGCGTACGGAAAGCTTAACCGTTGAATGCGGTAAAATATATTCGCCAGGATGAATAATAAGATTAGTGTTTTTATGAAATGCTTTACCGGGATCAGAAAAATTGTTAATGGTTTCATTCCCTATTTGAAATGAATCAATCGAAACTCCTTCATTCAAGTCTTTCTCATCAATCTCACTTAATCTTGTCACGCCTTTCTTATACAAATCCGGGTACAGTCTTATAATAAGTTCCCTCAAGGTATCAGGACTGTTATTATAATAAGTGATTACTTCGTTTCCTGAAAGAAGATTCGAAGCAGGATCAAAATTTACATGGATAGTATAGTCTCCCTTGTTTTGCCAATAATTTTTTCCGGGTTCTCCGTTGGGTGTCCGAGTACCTTTTTGCATTGCACTCTTCACTTCTGTTGTCGTAAAAAGTTGTTGAGAAAATAATGGAGAAACGATAAATAGAAGTGGAACAACAAAAATCGAATTACAAATTTTCATGACAGGCTTTTGGTATGTAATGGGTTTATGAATAACAATATTATTAACTTTCTGCCATCTTGTCGCCATGTTTAATTTATTTATATTTGCAGTCCGTTTAAAAACTAATAAATGCTGGATGTAGAAATAAATAAGAAACATGATGAAGCAAGGCAGGGAGAGGCTTTTGCTCCTGCTCCATCATTAAGTAATTCACCCGCAAGAAAATTTTATATTGAAAGCTATGGATGTCAAATGAATTTTGCTGACAGTGAAGTGGTAGCTTCTATTCTGCACGAAAATGGTTTTGGAGCAACACAACATTTCCAGGAGGCAGATATGATATTTTTGAACACCTGTTCAATCCGGGAAAAAGCTGAACTTACTGTAAGAAAACGGCTCACTGAATTCAGGAAAGTAAAAAAATATAATCCGGGACTTCTTATTGGTGTGTTAGGTTGCATGGCCGAACGCCTTAAATCGAAATTTATTGAAGAAGAAAAATTAGTTGATATTGTTGTAGGACCGGATGCATATAGAAGTTTGCCAGGATTAATTGAAGAAGCTGAAAGCGGCCAGAAAGGAGTAAATGTTTTATTAAGCCGTGATGAAACTTACGGGGACATCTCTCCAATACGACTAAACAGTAATGGGGTTACAGCTTTTGTAAGCATCATGCGTGGCTGCAACAATATGTGTTCCTTTTGTGTGGTTCCGTTTACCCGTGGCCGTGAGAGAAGCCGTGATCCGCAATCCATACTGGACGAATGTATCAGTTTATTTGATGAAGGTTATCGTGAGGTGACTTTGCTTGGTCAAAATGTTGATAGTTATTCCTGGCAAAATCCGGACGAAAGTGAAATGGTTTCCTTTGCGAAACTTCTTGAAAAAGTTGCACAAATATCGCCTTTACTTCGTGTAAGATTTTCTACTTCCCATCCAAAAGATATTACAGACGAAGTACTGTTTACAATGGCTAAATATGAAAACATCTGTAAGTATATTCATTTGCCAGTACAAAGTGGCAGCACAAGGATTTTGCAAATGATGAACCGGACTTATACACGAGAATGGTATTTATCAAAAGTAAATAGGATACGTGAATTATTGCCCGGTTGTGGAATTTCAACTGATGTTATCACCGGCTTTTGTACAGAAACAGACGAAGATCACAAAGAAACATTAAGCCTGATGGAATATTGTGAATACGACCTGGCTTATATGTTTTATTATTCAGAGCGTCCCGGAACCCTTGCTGCAAGACGCTTTACAGATGATGTGCCTGAAGAAATAAAAAAAAGCAGGTTGCAGGAAGTAGTTGCTTTGCATAGAATTCATTCATTAAAAAGCATGCAGAAAGAAGTGGGTAAAACGGCAAAAGTTTTAATAGAAGGTAATTCAAAAAAAAGTGATGAGCATTGGGCAGGAAGAAGTGACAATAACAAAGTGGTTGTGTTTCCTAAAAATGAAAATTTGCAGAAAGGCGACTATGCTGATGTAGTTATTGAAAGTTGTACAGCAGGAACATTAATAGGAAGATTAAAAAATAATTAATAGAATAAAAGTAAATGGATCAGCAAGCAATAAAAAACAGGTTTGGAATAATAGGCAATTCTCCGGCACTTATGTATGCACTTGAAGTTGCAACACAGGTAGCCAATACAGATTTGAGTGTATTAATAAATGGCGAAAGTGGCGTTGGGAAAGAGGTTTTTTCTCATATTATCCATTCGCTTTCTGCACGTAAGCACAATCCTTTTATTGCAGTTAACTGCGGCGCCATTCCTGAAGGAACTATTGACTCCGAACTTTTTGGACATGAAAAAGGTTCTTTCACCGGAGCAGTTGACAGCCGCAAAGGATATTTTGAAACGGTAAACGGAGGAACTATTTTTTTAGATGAAATTGGTGAAATGCCGCTGGGAACTCAGGCAAGATTGCTTCGTGTTCTGGAAGCCGGCGAATACATTCGCGTGGGGTCTTCCAAAGTACAAAAAACTGATGTGAGAGTTATAGCCGCCACCAATAAAGATTTATTGGAATATACTCATACCGGCAGGTTTCGGGAAGATCTTTATTATCGTTTAAATACAGTTCCAATAAGGGTTCCGGCATTACGAGATCGTAAAGAAGATATTTACTTACTGTTTAGAAAATTTGCAACTGATTTTGCAGAACGATATAAATCACCGCCCGTACAATTGGATGAAGACGCACAAAACGTATTAATGAATTTTCCATGGCCCGGCAATGTAAGACAATTGAAAAATACTGCGGAACAGATTTCGGTACTTGCTCATGATAAAAATATTACGGGTGATGAATTGCGAAAATTTTTGCCGGAAACCAATTTTACGAGATTGCCCGTGCTTGCTTCAGGCAGCACCGGCGTGAACCAGAAGGAATTTGCCAACGAAAGAGAAATATTATATAAGTTGTTTTTTGATGTGAAGAAAGATGTGACAGAATTGAAAAGAATGTTTTTTGAAGCCATGCAAAACCCTTCTTCAATTAATGGCAATTATAATTTTCGTAATGAAAAAATGTTGGACGATTTTCATAACGAACAAATAAGTCCTGCTTTATCAACTGGTCAGCCAGTGGTTCTTAATACTACTCCCAAAAGTAATAATATTGATGAGCATCACGAAGTGGAGGAATCCCTAAGTATTATGGATGCCGAGAAGGAACTGATCATTAAAGCATTGAAAAAACATCGCGGCAAAAGAAGAGATGCATCAAGCGACCTTGGCATCAGTGAACGTACGCTTTACAGGAAACTTAAAGAATATAACATTAATGAGTAATCGAAAACGTTGATTGGTTAATAAGTTGATAAGATGAAACAAGATAAATTTTTATAAATAGCATCTCATATCTATCGAAGAGAATTTGGATGAGGCTTTTGTGTAATTCTGAAAATTTACTGTAATAAAAAAATGAAACTCAACTCAAATATAAAATTGGTCGGCTTGCTTAGCTTCTTGTTTTTTACATTAAGCTTTGCAACCTGTAAATATTCTACAAAAGATACTGCTCCTATTCCACCGGAGGTGAAAACTTTCCGGGTAAATTACCTGGAAAATAAAGCACGCTATGTAAATCCTCAGTTAACACCGCAAATCACAGAAAAACTGAAACAAAAAATTATCGGGCAAACAAGGCTCAGGCAAACCAACAATGACGATGCGCATTATGATATCAGTGGTTATTTATCTGATTACAGTGTAACAACCACCGGTATCTCAGGTCAGAACGCAAATACAAACAGGCTGAACGTAACCTTCCATTTGATTTTTAAAGACAATCTTGATCATACCAAAGATCAAGAAACAGACGTAACCAGCAATTATGATTTTTCGGCGCAGTTAACTCTACCGCAGGCTGAATCACAATTAGGCGATCAAATTGTAAAGAATATAACTGACGCAATTTTCAATAAAATTTTTTCCAACTGGTAATTAACACCAATTTATTTTATGAACGAGGGCATATCTTATTCTGAATATTTCTATCAAAAAGGATCAAAGGAAACTGATGTTCTTGAAAAAAATGCAAAAGAATACCCTTCCAGTTCGTTAGCGGTATTTCTTCTTTTATATCATTATAAAAAAATCGCTCATCCTGGTTTTGAAAAGCTAGCAAAAAAAACAGCGTTGCTTTTCAATAATCAACATTGGTTGCAGTTTCAATTAAGTAATAAGGTTTCACAAAATATTACCCATGAAATTATTGACCGGCATAATTCGCTGGAGAAGGAATTAACAAATGAGGGTAAAGGCGAAATGAAAATTTCTCCCCTGGAAAATTTTATCAACGAACCGCATGAAATCAAAGAAAATTATGAGGAACCAACTTTAATAGATTCCTTACGTCAACAAGAATCAATTGCAAATGAAAATGCAGAAACTGATTTTTCGCAAGTCTCGCAAATAGAGGAAATGGCCAGCGAAGCAAATGAGACAGAAACCAAAATAATTTCGCAGGATTCCAGAGAAGAAGGTACACAGCAAACCGATGAAACAAAAGATAATTTTAATGAAACTGTAACAAGCAATACTTTTCAGCAACAAGAGCCTGTCTCAAATGAAATTGCAGAAAAAGAGGAAGAAATAATTGCATTTGAGCCTTTACATACGGTTGATTATTTTGCGTCGCAGGGAATTAAAATAACTGAAGAACTTCTCACCAACGATAAACTTGGCAGCCAAATGAAAAGTTTTACCGCATGGCTTAAGAGCATGAAAAAATTACACCCGGGAAAATTAGAGGAACAAAGTTTAGCAACTGAAAAATTAATTCAAACCTCTGCGGATGAATCGAACATTAATACAGAAATACTTACTGAAGCTATGGCAGAAGTGCTAATTAAACAGGATAAAAAGGAAAAAGCAATTGAAATGTTTAGTAAATTAAGTTTGATTAATCCCTCTAAAAGCGCTTACTTTGCGGCCAGAATTGAAAGTATAAAATCAAATTAATATGTTAATCGTTTTTTTAGTTCTAATTATTATTGCATCTATAGTTTTAGGGCTTATTATTTTAGTTCAAAATCCAAAAGGCGGCGGTCTTTCCTCATCCCTGGGAGGATTTGGAAACCAGCTTATGGGTGTAAGACAAACTACAGACGTGCTCGAAAAAGGCACATGGCTTTTTGCTGCAATAATTGGCGTTTTGTGTCTTACTTCGGCAATGTTTATCCCTAAAACTGGCGGCAGCGAAAATGACAACCTGATTAATAATGCGCCTGCAACAAATCCGGCTCAACCACAAAACACAGTTCCTTTAACGCAACCATCCACACTGCCTGCGAATCCGTCAAAATAATTTATAACACTTTTTAATAACCCTGTCTCAAAAAGGCAGGGTTTTTTTATTTACTTTGACAAACAATTAAAAAAGTCTGCCCTCTTTAATCACCTGTGAATTTTAAGTAAAATGAAAATCCGTAGAATTATCTTATTTTTTTTCGTAGCTATATTCCTTATTCTTATTTATGGTGCATGGGAGTTTTTTGGACCAACTATACAACCACCTGCGAAGAAATTTTTTTACATACATTCCGGCGCAACTTACCAGCAAGTAAAAGACAGCCTTAAGAAAAATGGGATTATTGGAACGGGCTTCTGGTTTGATAAAGTGGCAACCTATTCTCATTATGATAAAAATGTGAAAGCCGGTAAATATAAAATAACCGATGGCATGAGCGTTGTAAACCTTGTGAAAATGTTGCGTAACGGAAGACAAAGCCCCGTGAATCTTATTATTACTAAGCTTAGAACCAAAGAGGATCTTGCAAAAAAAATTGCCGATAATTTTGAAACTGATTCACTCACTGTTATTAATTTTTTAAATAACAACGATTCCGTTTTACAATTTGATGTAGATACAAATACCGTGATGACCATTATAATTCCTAACACCTACACGTACACGTGGAATACACCGGTTACCAATGTGTTTAAAAAATTATATAGTGAAGAGCATAAGTTCTGGAATGAAGATAGATTACAAAAGGCGGAGCGATTACACCTGACTCCTAAAGAAGTTTATACCATTGCTTCCATTGTGGAAGAGGAAACCAATCGACCTGAAGATAAAGGCAAAATTGCAAGTGTTTATATCAACAGGCTACGAAAAGGAATGAGGCTTGCTGCCGATCCCACTATAAAATTTGCGATGAAGGATTTCGGTTTGAAAAGAATTTATTTTAAGTATTTGAGCTACCCTTCGCCGTATAACACCTATTTACACACAGGGCTTCCCCCAGGTCCTATAAACACGCCTTCTATAAAAACAATCGATGCAGTTTTAGATGCTCCCGAAACTGATTATTTATTTTTTGTTGCACGTCCAAACTCAGGCGGCTTATCGGATTTCTCAAGTACATTCCAGGAGCATTCGGCTTACGCAAAAGCCTATCGCGATGCACTGGACAGTTCATTGAAAGAAAAACAGGAAAATCAATAGCTTTTTAATGCCTATTTTAGATTTATAAATGCAGCTCATTAACTTCAACAAAAAATCATCCCGGTAAGTTTTGATAAAAATTGTTCGCATATTTACAGAATTCCACCCGGTTAATTTTCTTATTGAGAAAAGTAAGAAATGGTCCCCAACCGGGTTCCAGGGTATGTCATTATACGAAGTACTGAAATACTATGGCAAAAATTTTAGTGTTCCACATCTCACAGAAAGAGCCGCTGCGATTTCATATAATTTTATTATGGCCATTCCGCCGACTTGTCTTTTTATTTTTACATTAATTCCCAGTTTACCTTTTGTCTCCAAAAAAAGTTTAAAACATCAGCTTCATTTTTTAATAACCGATATAATTCCCGCACAAGCGAATAACAAAGGGATTATACAATTTGTGGATGGGTTTATTGACGGATCAAAGATTGGCCTGATTTCTTTTACTTTCATCTTATCCTTACTTTTTGCATCAAATGCCGTTATGGGATTAATGCGATCGTTCAATAAAGATTACGTTGGTTTTAAAAAAGTTAAAGGTTTAAAAAAAAGATGGATCGCCATACAATTGACGATCTTGTTATTTGGGCTATTAATGGTTTGCTTTATTTTGCTGCTCGTACAAAGTAATATTCTTGATCTTATTGGCATAACGAATAGGCATATACGACATGTTATTTTATATGGAAGATGGGCTTTTATAATAGCGCTCATTTTCTACTCTTACGCATTTATTTACAAATATGCGCCTTCTACAAAAAAAAGATGGAAACTTGTTTCTCCGGGCGCCGTTATAGCTACTACGTTGAGTATTATTGCTACAATCGGCTTTTCAGCTTTTGTAAATAATTTCGGGCGCTATAATATTTTGTATGGGTCCATAGGAAGTATAATGGTCGTAATGATAATGATCTTCCTTAATTCGCTTGTAGTGCTTATTGGCTTTGAATTTAATTTAAGCATTAATACTCTTAAAAGTATCTCGGAACAAAAGGCCCACTATAACAAACTTAAAAAATAACATTAAAAAAGAAACCAGCTAAAGAATCGAGCCTTTTTGCGCTTTGCATATTCTAAAGTAATTTTGCAACGCTCTAAATAAGCCTTTTTATAATTAAAAACATAACAGAACATGGCATACGACGTAATAGTATTAGGAAGTGGACCCGGTGGTTATCCCGCAGCAATCAGAGCTTCGCAACTGGGAAAAAAAGTTGCAATAGTTGAACGTGAAAGCCTGGGAGGTATCTGCCTCAATTGGGGATGTATTCCCACGAAAGCATTATTGAAAAGTGCGCAGGTGATGGAATATGCGAAACATGCTGCCGACTACGGTATTGAAGTAAATGATTTTAAACAAAATTTTGGAAATGTAATTAAGCGCAGCCGCGGCGTGGCTGATAAAATGACCAAAGGCGTTACCTTTTTAATGAAGAAGAATAAGATTGACGTTGTAATGGGGAACGGGAAATTATTAACTCCTAATAAACTTGAGGTAACAGCTGCTGATGGTAGCAAACAAACACTGGAGGCAAAAAATATTATAATTGCCACAGGGGCAAGAGCCAGGGAATTACCTGCATTAAAATTAGATGGTAAAAAAATAATTGAATACCGTGCTGCTATGAGTTTACCGGAGCAACCAAAATCATTGATAGTAGTTGGCTCAGGAGCTATCGGAACCGAATTTGCATATTTCTACAACAGCCTTGGAACAAAAGTGACCATAGTTGAATTTTTACCCAGGATAGTACCTGTAGAAGATGAAGACATTTCTAAAGAATTAGAAAAGAGTTTTAAAAAACAAGGAATTACCATTATGGTGAATAGCGAAGTTACCAGTGTTGACACTAGCGGTAATGGGGTTAAAGCAAAAGTAAAAACGCAGGATGGAGAAGTAACACTTGAGGCTGATGTGCTATTAAGTGCTGTGGGTATAACCGCAAACATTGAGAATATTGGTTTGGAGCAAGTAGGAATTAAAACAGATAAAGGAAGAATTGTAGTAGATGCCAATCAGCAAACCAATGTACCGGGAGTTTATGCAATTGGAGATTGCACGCCCAACCAGGCACTGGCTCATAAAGCGACAAAGGAAGGCATCAATGCGGCAGAACATCTTGCAGGAAAAAAACCCGAACCGATAGATTATAATAATGTTCCGGGATGTACTTATTGCACTCCTGAAATAGCATCTGTTGGTTATACAGAAAAAGCGGCTAAGGATGCAGGTTATGAACTGAAAGTAGGCAAGTTCCCTTTTAGTGCAAGCGGAAAAGCTACAGCAGCCGGCGCTACCGGCGGGTTTGTAAAAATAATTTACGATGCAAAATATGGCGAATTACTAGGCTGCCATATGATAGGATATAACGTTACCGAAGTAATTGCTGAAGTTGTCGCTGCGCGCAAATTAGAGACTACAGCACACGAAATATTAAATGCAATTCATCCCCATCCAACAATCAGTGAAGCTGTGAAAGAAGCTACTGCAGTGGCTTACGGAGAAGCAACGGATATTTAATATAACTGATTATAGTACATTTAAATAAAAAAAGGGAGCTCCGCTTCCCTTTTTTTATTAGACAGAAGCTACTGCTTCCTGACCATACATTTGGTTCTTGAATTTTAATGAAGGTGAAGGGATAAATTGGCCCAGTCCAAGGTCGTTCCATTTTTGATCAATTGATTTAATTGTTTCATCATCGGCTATAATGATGTTTGGCCAGTCCCGGTAAAAATCATCGAACTCTTTTGTTTTAATAGTTCCATCAAAACCAATGCAGGCAAAATATTTGCCTCCATCAACAGTTGATTGCTTCTTTATAATGAAGTGATCACGACGCGGATCCAGGTTATTGCAGAAGCGCCACAGGGAAACGGTAAGATCATTTGCGTCAACGGTATTCTCTACAAACAAAATCATTTTAATCCCTTCCATAAAATCCAATTCCATCATAGATTTATGTAATTCCTCCACATGATTTTTTTTATTCTTCTTAATAGAAATTATTAGGACCGGAATCTCTTTATCAATTAAAGAAAAATTGATTGCTTTTAATTCAGGAAATAACCGCGTTAAGTCATTCAAATTTTCCCGCGTAAAACGGGGGGGCATAGACGAATAGTTTTCGTCCAGTTCTTCTTCATATTTATAAGTTCCGTCAATGCACATTTTGCCGCCAAAACCTAACTTGCTACAGCTATGATCTAATACATCCATCGGCCCTTGCGAAAAATAAATATCTGCAGAAGGGTTTAAATTTTTAAAAACGTCTTTTGCTAATTTCTCATAATCAGTAATATCAATATGTTTTTCGTTTACATCCGCCGTTAGTACTAATATTTTATTGAACATCATTTGCCCGGCTCCCCACATAGCATTCATCACCTTTTGCCCCTGTCCTGCATATTCTTTTTTAATTTTTGCAATAACCAGGTTGTGAAAAACTCCTTCTACCGGCATTTCCATGTCAACAATTTCAGGAACCATTGTCATTTTCATGGGAGCTAAAAATATGCGTTCCGTTGCTTTACCCAACCAGGCATCTTCCTGTGGCGGGATGCCTACGATAGTTGCAGGGTAAACAGGATTTTTCCTGTGCGTTATAGCAGTTATGTGAAATTTAGGATACCAGTCAGGCAAAGAATAATAACCGGTATGATCTCCAAAAGGTCCTTCCCAAATTAATTCATCATTCGGATCAACATAACCTTCAATAACAAAGTCAGCATCAGCAGGCACTTCTATATCCGGCTGTGAAATACATTTTACCAGTTCAACTTTTTTCTTTCTTAAAAAGCCTGCAAGCATATACTCATCCACATTTTCCGGCAGCGGGGCAGTTGCTGAGTATGCATAAACCGGGTCGCCACCAAGTATAACGGCTACGGGCATACGCCTATTTAATTTTTTATATTCATTAAAATGTTTTGCAGAAACTTTGTGTTTATGCCAGTGCATACCGGTAAGCTTAGGTCCGAATACCTGCATACGGTACATACCAACATTCCTCGCATTATTATTTGGATCTTTGGTGTGTATAACGGGTAGCGTAACGAATGGACCACCGTCTTTTGGCCAGCATGTTATAACCGGAAGCTTAGTAATATCTGGATCTTCCATAATAACCTCTTGACACTCCCCTCTTCCATTAATAACTTTTGGCATCCAGCTTGCAAATTGCCCAAGTTTTGGCAACAACTTAAGTTTATCAATTATGTTTTCTTTCGGAGAAGATAGAAGCTGGAACAGGTTTTCAATATCATGAGCCACATCATTAAGATTGTTGACACCAAGTGCCAGGCACATTCTTTTCTCGCTTCCGTAAGCATTCATAAGAACAGGAAAATCGTACCCTGTATTTTCAAACAACAAAGCTTTACCGCCATTATTATTTTTGCTGATCCTGTCTGTAATTTCAGCTATTTCGAGATGTGGATTTACATAAGATTTAATTCTTACTAATTCATTTTCTTTCTCAAGCAGGTTAATAAATTCGCGGAGATTTTTAAAAGCCATAGTGAGCATAAAGATAAAACAGAATCCGCTTATTAAAGTTTAAATGAATATCTGTATACACTCGGCCCGGCAGAAATTTTATTCGGAAATATATAAATGATCTTAATTAACATTAGCGGGACATCCGTATTTTGAATGTCTGCCAAGACCGCTTCCTAGCCCGTTTCCTGAGAATAAACGAAACGAAGCGGTAACACCGGTAAGATAATACCAGTCTTTATGTGTTGCACTTCCTCTTATAGTGCCTCCGGCTGGATAAGGATCGCCGTTTTTGATTTGATTTCCCCGGTACGCAAGTTCCACCGCTTTTGGTCCACGGTTAGTAAGCAATAAAGTTTGATCGACATAAGTACTGCTTACATCATCAATATAGTCGGTAAATAGTTTTCGATATCCTATTTCCAAACCAACGTTTACATTATCACTCAAAGAAAATTTTACACCTGCACCAAAAGGAATTGCAAATTGGGTGAGGTTGTAACTATTCTTACCGGCAATGAACCCCTCACCTTCCGTGCTCAATGGTTTTAAATAATTCTTCGCACCAGAGGTGTCATTCGTGTAAGGATTGAAATGATATAGAGCCAGTCCGGCGAAAACATAGGGAGTCAGCACATGGTCTGAAAGCGGAGTTATAAAATATTGAACACCTGCGCTCACCTCTGTAAGGCCCGAGGTAAAATTAAGGTTTCGAAATTTATTCCGTCCATATTTGTCATTTGCTGATAGGGTACCAAAAGCAACCGCTGTTTGTACAGAAAAATGATTGGTAATATCGTATGAAAGTCCCGCCCCTCCTGCTAAATGAGATTGAGAGAACGTAAATCTTTTATCTTGCAGATCTCCCGAATAATTTGATGTGCCGGCGAATAAATTAAGATGCAGATTTTGCGCATGCAGGTTTACTCCAAATGCACAAAAGGTTAAGGATAAAAGGATAGATTTCATACAAGTACACTTTGATTTTAAATTGAAACTACAACTGGCAAAAATGATACCGCAAAAGAAATTAGAAATTCTTCTTAAAATTAATCACGTTGCAGAAGGTTCAAGATAATTATGTAAAACATTAACTGTAATTTATATGTTTTAAAAAAGCGTAATCTTATCTGTGTTTATAAAAAATCCCTGTCAACGTTTTAACAGGGATCGGCTATAAAAAATGAATTTAAATTTATTGTTCGGCGGCCGGCATTGAAGAAAACTGTTTCATGAAATCTATCTTGCCGTCCTTGTTAATTCGCCATATTTCATGAAGATCCCGTTTACTTGTTTTACCATCAGGAAAGGTGTCAGTTTCTATTCCCCATATTGCAACCCAGTCTTCATTTCTGTCAACGCTTTTTAAAGGGACCCATGCATCTAATGAACTTACTGCAGAAGACATAGATCCCCTGTATCTTTTTGCACCTGCAAGGCAAGAATCTTTTCCTTTCACGACACTCCCATCCGGAAAAAACATTATAACAGTATCTGCAAAATAATCATGCCGATCAAAAGCATTGTCATCCCAATCTTTCCAAAGTTCCAAGATCATTTTCGCCTGGGCTGCACTTCCTATTTTAAAATCGGATGAGTAGCCCGCAGTGTAGGGATAAGACATGTCTGATTGAGCGTAATTTGCTTTGGAGAAAAACACCAGTAATAAGATGTACCCCGAAATTGATAAACGTTTCATGTTTTAAGTTTTAAGTAAATGAAAATTGTGGGGTTCCAAAAAGTGAAGCTGGTTCTAAATTAATGTTCCGGATATTATTTTCATAACATTTAAGAATTTATTTTTAATCCTTTTATTTAAACCAGACAAAAAAGAGATTTAATATAGAATCAATTTCAAAAACAATCTGCATTATAATTTGCTATAGATTTGCAAAAATTTTCGGGATGTAGCGCAGCCCGGTAGCGCACACGTCTGGGGGGCGTGGGGTCGCAAGTTCGAATCTTGTCATCCCGACCAAGTTGGTTTCATTCAATATCAAAAGCTCGTAAAACTCAGTGTTTACGGGCTTTTATAATTTTTAGGCGAATCCGTATTATCTAACGAAAATAATTTTCGTGCAACTAACCGGGATATATGTTACTGAATTAGCGATCGGTGGTACTATGGCGGCGATCCGGCGCAAACAACATTCTCTAAAAAGTTGGAAGTGGATTATATAAGAGTGTATCAAAAAAATAATCTTGATAAAAACTAAATCTTATCTATCAGTATTGTTTATGTCAAAAATCTTATTTTCATCGTATCATCATTTATCGGAAGCTATTCACTATTCGTTTAGCGGTGATGCTGCAATCAGAATAAAAAGCAAACCCACTAATTACTATGAATAAAATGAGCAACATGTACAATAAAAAATATACAAGCGTTATAAAAAGCATTGCAATTTTTGTATGCTTTGGTATTACGATTATTGCAAGAGGCCAGGATAAAAACAGTGACCGCCAGCTATGGCTGCAGTATATGGATAAAATTGCAAGGCCGGTAATAATGAACCTGGCAGAGGATAATTTAAAACAGAATATGCCGGGTGTAATGTCTCCACATATTGATAATGCAAAGGTTCGGAGTAAAGTGGCCTACCTGGAGGCATTCGGAAGAACCTTCAGTGGAATAGCACCATGGATTAATCTAGAGGGAGGATCAGAGCAGGAAATTTCGCTTCGTAATCAATACCGGGAATGGACTTTAAAAGCCATAGCTAACGCGGTAAATCCATCATCAAAAGATTACATGACTTGGGAAGGCGGCCAGCCGCTGGTTGATGCTTCATTCCTGGCCTTAGGTCTTGTCCGTTGCCCCTGGGTGTGGCACCACCTTGATTCCTCAGTACAAAAGCGGGTTGTAACAGCGTTTATCAGTACCCGTTATACTGTGCCGGCATATTCCAATTGGCTCCTGTTTTCCGCAATGATCGAAACTTTTTTTTGTGCGTATGACCTTCCTTATGATGCCGTGAGAATCGATTATGCAATCAGAGAATTTTCAGAGCACTGGTATGTTGGTGACGGAATGTTCTCTGACGGAATGCAATTTCATTTGGACTATTACAATAGCTACGTAATACAGCCCTATCTCCAGGTAGTTTTGGAAACTATCAGTAAAAAGAAAAACAGTTATAATTATTTTATTTTAAAGTTTGATAAGATAAGAAAAAGGTATGCAGAAATCCAGGAGAGAATGATCAATACCGATGGAAGCTTTCCGGTTACGGGCCGCTCAATTGTATACCGCAGCGGTGCTTTTCATCACCTGGCCGACATGGCCCTGAGGAAAGGTCTGCCGGCTTCGCTCAATCCTGCACAAGTGAGGAGTGCTTTAACATCAGTAATAAAAAAAACATTGGGAGCCCCTGAAACTTTCGATCAAAAGGGTTGGCTGAACATTGGACTAAATGGACACCAGCCGGACATTGCCGACGTTTATATTACAACAGGAAGCCTGTATCTCTGTTCAGAGATATTTTTACCATTAGGCTTAACTGCATCTGATAGTTTTTGGTCCGATCCTGAGATGCCGTGGACAGCAGTAAAAGCGTGGAACGGACAAGATCTTTCTCCTGATCATGCTTTAGATTTAACCAGGTAAAATAATTCATCATGTTTTTTCAAATTAAGTGTTGATCCGTCGTTATACATGAAACAGTTCCTTTAAACATTCCACAAAATGAAATTGTAACGGGAGTTCCTTCTTATGCAGATGAAAAAAAATTAACAACTGGCAAGTTTTTAAAACTCCCGTTTACAAAAATCCGTGCATGGAAATAAATGAACGCTTTGAAGATGAAAATAATAATGAGCTGCGCCCATAAGTTTATAAATTGGCGGCTAAGGGTAACTTAGTTATAAACCAACTTTTAAATTATAAAAAAGGCCTTCTGATTGAAAGCCTTTTATTTATTTTCAAAGGGATAATGATTTGCAGCCCTCGAATGCAATTATTTATTCAGCATCCATGCAGCTTTATTTTTTATAAAAAGGTTTTAGAGCAAAAGTAAAAAGCACACCGGCACTATTTAACTTTACTTTACCGGCACCAATGCCGCTTAAAGGCATTTTCAAATAGGGCTCCGCAATTAATGAAGCTCTTTTGCTGAAAGAATATTCATAACCTGCTGATACATCCAGCACAGAAAAGTAATGTTGGTTTTTATTGGATATTGACCACGATTTTGTGTAGGCATTACCGTTCGGGTATTTATAATAATAATCGTAAGATTCTTTTTTCATAAGGTACGACGAAAGCCCCGCAGATGCGAACCATTGATGACTTTTAGCTTTACCCAAATTATAGCTAACGGTAACGGGTATCTCATAAACTTTGCAATTGGCGTCAATATTATACAAATATGCAACGTTACCGCCCGATGTAACATGATATTGATCCTTACTGGCGGAATAAATTTTTTCAGCCCTGTAAAAACCGGTTCGCAAGGTAAACCGGTGTGATAATGCATAGCTTATACCTGCTCCAAAATTTATAGCCACTTTCCCGGTCTTATTAAAACCTACACTACTTACATCAGGCCCCGCTGAGATATTAATTGCAAAATTATTTTTGAAACTTTTATTTGAAAGCGTCAACTTTTTCGTGGCAGCTGATTTATTGTTATTTTTCGCTTTTGCCACTTCCTTAGCATTTACCGAATCTTCCTTTACTTTAGCAATTTCTTCTTTAATGTCCGGATCATTATTAATCGCTACCGGTCGTTCGGTAACAATACTTTTCTTTCCCAAATTTTGTTGTTCGTTTATCGTAAGATTCTCATCTAGGTTATTTTTTGCATCCGTCTCTTCTCCAACCGCGCCGGATACGATTGTTGCATTTGTTTTTGCACCGATATTCAAAGATGTTGCTCTTGTTGTATTGACATACGGTTTAGCAGGTTCATTTCCGTTTGTTTCAATTATAGAATTTTTTGAATGTTGACCTATGTTTTCCTGGTTCAATGGAGATAAAGGCTTAGTTGTATTTTTTGCTTTCTCTGTAATATTTGATGAACTGGCATCTACATCATTAATACGCGAATTTGTCTTCGCTGATTGCGTTGAAGTAGTATTGTTTGCAGACCCGGTTTTTTGTGAATTTTTTGATAACGGTCTATTTTGATTATAATAATAGACAGTGAATAATGAACCTCCAAGCAGCAGCGATAACATAAGAATTGGAAAATATTTTCTTTTTTTTCTTTTTTTCTCTACCGGTAAATGCTCGTCAAGCAACAATTTCATCTTGTCCCATGCATTTTCGTCATAGGCCGGATGGTATTGATCCGCTGCATCCTTAATCTTCTTATTTATTTCGTCATCCCACATTTTTCGATCTTAGTATTTGATTATCTTTTTTTAAAATTTTTTGCAATTGTTGCCTTGCCTTTGAAAGATTTGATTTAGAAGTACCTACTGCTATACCCAACTGATCGGAAATTTCTTCGTGGCTAAATCCATCAATAATAAACAGGTTTATTACCGTACGGTATGCGGGCGAAAGTTCCCGGATGGCGTTTATTATTTCATCGTACGAAATCATATCATAAGCATCCGCGTCATCTGCCGGCAAATAGATAATTGACTTCTCCAGCTCGCCATTAAAATCATGTTTATGATATTTTCTATTATGATCGATAGCCGTATAAATCATTATTTTCCTTATCCAGCCCTTGAAAGAATTCATTTCATCCACATAAGACGGTTTATAACGATGGATCTCTTTAAAAATCTTTAAAAAGCTATCATTAAAAATTTCTATGGAATCTTCCTTTCGTTTTGTGTACCGGTCGCAAATGGCCATACCATAGCTGTAGAAAGAGTTATATAATTTTTTTTGACTCTCTCTCTTGTTCAGAGTGCAACCCCTGATTAATAGATTTAATTCTTCTGCAGATATCAATTGCATTAATTTCTAATATAAGAGATCGGAGATTTATTCTTAAAGGTTGCCTCTATTAAATTAAAACTTATTTTGAACTTTTGCAGGTATTATTGGAAGTTTATAAAAAAAGAAACCCTGAACAGCATTATTTCCTTTTTAATATTTGGCTTTGGGGATGTTCTAAACAGCCACGCAGGCTTTGTATTATTGGCTTCCACTACGCAAATAACGAGGCCACTCGCAGATATCATGTTTTACTTAGCTATTCCTGTTTTTATTTGAATATTACGTGTAAAAAAATACTCATATCATATTGCCTTTGTAGAAATTTCGGAATTCGGTCTTTAATTATCCTGTTAAAAATTTCTTTACAACTTAATTTCTGCAATAACGCCATGTGGTGCTTTCAACTGGAGCTAGTTTACTTGTTTCAATGTTCATATTTTAACACTGAAATTTTTATAATGTGGCACGTAATTATATTACCTATAGTAACACTCACAGAAAATTGATTGTATAACCTAAAAAAAAAGAACACATGAAATCAACTACAAAATCCACACAAAATGGAAAGGCAAATAACACAAAGCAGGGAAGCAAAGCCGCTCCCGACAATTCAAATGCAGAACAAGGATTTCGCGATTTATTTGAAGATGAATTAAAAGATATTTATTGGGCCGAAAAAGCGCTAACGAAGGCTATTCCAAAAATGATTAAAAATACAACAACAGAAGAATTGGCTACGGCGTTGGAAGATCATCTTGAAGTAACCAAAGGCCAAGTGGCTCGCCTCGAGGAAGTTTTTCAAATACTTGGTAAAGCAGCAAGAGGAAAGAAATGTGAGGCTATGGATGGTTTAATAAAAGAAGCCGAAGAAATTATGGAAGACACACCTGAGGGGATTGTAAGAGATGCAGGCATTATATCAGCCGGGCAAAAAGTAGAGCATTATGAAATTGCAACATACGGGACCTTGTGTGCGTTTGCAAAAACACTGGGTGAAGATGAAGTAGCTAATTTATTGCAACAAACATTAGATGAAGAAAAAGAGGCTGATGAAAAGTTAACAGAAGTAGCAGAAGCTTCTGTAAACCTGGAGGCAGCATCGAAGTAATAAGTTCTGCTGAAAGGGATTAGCAACTTATTGGTATGTGGGCAAAATAAAGGATCTTATACTTTTAGTATCAGGTCCTTTTTTATTTCAATAAATTATTACCCGGGATAATGAATCGGCATGATTATATATAATTAAAAAAGTAAATGTCGCTGATTATCAAGAAACCATTTCCAAAAAATATCAAGCCCATGCTGGCCACACTCGTCGACAAACCATTTGACGGAGAAGGATGGCTATACGAAGTTAAGTGGGATGGCTACCGGGCCATTGCATATTTGAACAATGGCCGGGCAGAATTACAATCCAGAAACGATAAGTCGTTTAACGATAAATTTTATCCCGTATACAATTCTCTTACGCAATGGAAAATAAATGCCGTATTAGATGGTGAAATAATAGTTTCGAATGATAAGGGCATTTCGAACTTTAGCAAACTCCAGAATTGGCGAAGCGAAGCAGATGGCGAACTGATCTATTATTTGTTTGATATTTTATGGCTCGATGGTAAAGATCTTACCCAACTGCCGCTTACTGAAAGAAGAGAGATTTTAAAAAGCATTGAACCATCTGTAGAAAATATAAGAATAAGCGAAAGCTTTAATGCCGGTGCAACGGAATTTTTTGAAGTGGCAAAAAAATTGGAATTGGAAGGCATAATTGCAAAGAAAACAGCCAGCAAATATTACCCGGGTCAGCGATCGAAAGAATGGCTCAAAATAAAAACCAGTAAAAGACAGGAAGTAATTATTGGCGGCTATACACATAACGAAGACAGCAGCAAGCTTTTTAGTTCCTTACTGGTAGGCGTATTCGACAATGGAAAACTCCAATATACCGGCAAAATTGGTACGGGCTTTTCAGATAAACTGCAAAAAGAAATGATGAAGCAGTTTAAGCCTCTTATAATTAAAGAAAGTCCTTTCACTTTTATTCCCGACGTTAATAAGCCTTCAAGGTTCAGGCCTAATCCGTCGAAAGCAACGGCAACGTGGCTTCAGCCAAAATTAATTTGCGAAGTAAGCTATGCCGAAATGACTACTGATGGTGTGATGCGGCATCCATCGTTCGAAGGCATGCGGGAAGATAAAAGTGCTATCGAAGTTGTAAGGGAAAAAGAAAAACATACAGAGGATGTGGTTAATTTACCCAAACAATCATTACATAAAAAGAGAACTGAAAAGCTAACTATGAAAAAAAAGAGCCAGAAAACCGTTGATAAGAGCCTTACCGGTAGGCTCATTAAAACCTCAGAAAAAACGGAACGCAAAACCCTGTTGAATCCCACGGAAAAATCACAAACAAAAAATATTAACGGGCATAGCATTACTTTCAATAATCTTAATAAAATTTATTTTCCAAAAAAGAAAGTAACCAAGCGGGATGTTATTAATTACTATTACCTGGTGGCACCTTACATGTTGCCCTACATGAAAGACCGCCCGCAAACATTAATAAGATATCCTAACGGTATAGATGGAAAATCATTTTACCAAAAAGATGTAACGGGCAAAGTTCCCGAATGGATTAGGCAGTTTCCTTACAGCAGCGAGCGTGGTGGCGACCGCAATTTTCTAGTATGTACCGACGAGGCTAGCCTCCTCCTAATTGCGTCTATGGGCGGCCTTGAGATGCATCCATGGAGCAGCCGCATTCAAAAACCCGATCATCCTGACTGGTGTATTCTTGACCTTGACCCTTCGGATAAAACAAGTTTTAAGCAGGTGATTACAGCAGCCCAAACCATAAAGCAGGTTCTCGATGCAATTGATGTTACGGCGTATTGCAAAACTTCAGGCGCAACGGGCATACATATTTATATACCGCTTGGCGCAAAATATACTTATGAACAAAGCAAAGAATTCGGTAGAGTGCTGGTAAAAATTGTCCATTCCATGATTCCGGATTTTACGAGTATTGAGCGTATTATTGAAAACCGGAAAGAAAGATTATACCTCGACTTTTTACAGAACCGGCCACAAGCTACGCTTGCGGCCCCCTATTCTCTTCGCCCCAAGCAGGATGCCACAGTGAGTATGCCGCTCCTTTGGGATGAAGTGAATACCGGGTTACAAATGAAAGACTTTACCATTTTTAATGCGGTAGAAAGAATTCACAAGCATGGCGATATTTTCAAAGGTGTATTAGGCAAGGGAATTAATTTAAAAAGTGTTTTGAAGAAAATCAACAAAGTTTTTGGCCCCGTGGAAATGCATGAATCACTAAAGACGTAATTAATCATCTTCGTTTAAGCCTCAACGTTATTATTAACGAGCCTTTTTATTTTCGCCTCCAGCAACGCAAGGTCAAATGGCTTTGTAATTAAATCATCAATCGCTAAATTTATATCTAACGGCTTTGAAGTATATCCTGTCATTAGCAAAACGGGGATAGACTCAAACTTTTTGTACGATTTAATATTATGGAGCAGCGGCCCCTGCATTATATCTATAAGAATAAGAGAGGGCACAAATTCTTTTATCAAATTAATAGCTGCCTGCCGATTACCCGTAAATTTCACTTTGTATCCTTTGTTTTCGAGCCATCGTTTTAAAAGAATCATTGTATCAAAATCGTTATTAATTACCAGTATCTTTTTCATAAGGCGTTTATGAAAAACCAGTCAACAGCTATGCCATAATATTATCAGATACGGGGTATAGAAAAATAGAAGGTTGATCCCTCTCCTTCTTCACTTTCTGCCCAAACTTTTCCGCGGTGTGCATAGATTATCTGGCGGCATAAAAATAAACCCAACCCAATTCCTTCAAGGTTCTTTGTTTTTTCCGCCCTGAAAAAACGATCAAAAATATAAGGCAGTTGTTTGGGCGAAATGCCCAGCCCGTTGTCTTTTACCGAAACGGTTATAGATTCGTTATTGTAAGATATATGTAACTGAACATCCGTGTTACCATTTGAATATTTTATGCCGTTACTTAAATAATTGGTTACAACCTGTATCAGCCGGTAGCGATCGCCGGTGGCGTCTACTCTGCCATCGCCACTAACAATTATATTATATGCGGGGTGCAACACTTTCACGGTATCAATAGCTTCAAACACCATCTCTTCAAAATTAAATATGGAAAGCTCAAGCTTTAAATTACCTGAATTTACTTTAGCCGCATCGTATAATTCTCCTATGAGCTTATTAAGCCTCATCACATTATTTTTGCTCCGCTGCAACATATCATCAATCTCTTCCTGGTTATTTTCCTTAATTAAATCTCCAAGCAACTCATTGCATAAAACAATATTTGCCAAAGGATTTCTTAACTCGTGTGCCACAAAACCTATTACATCTTCCCTTTCTCTTTCGAGGCCCTTATGAACCGTTATATCGTGCATAATAATGAGCAATTTGGTACCGCTACTGTTATGCTCCATAACATTGCAGTTTACATCAAAAATTCTCTTCTCCTTAGATGCGGATTCTATTTCGACTGTGAGATTGGAGAAGCCTTTTTTACATATACATGTGTCCCGGATACTATCAATCAAGTTTCCGGATAACTTATGAAGTTTGATAACGTCAGCAAAACTGAACAGGGCGCCGGTTTTAAAGTTTACTTCAAACAGCGAGTTAAAAGATTCGTTGGCATTTAAAATATTTAAATGCTCATCCAGAACAATTACAACATCTTCAATAGACTTAAGAATTTTTTCATTGAGCTCATCTAACCGTGTAACTTGTTCTTCAGATTTTTTTTGGGCATTAATGTCCTGGATAACTTTTAAAATCCTCTTTTCGTTTTTTTCATTTTTAACCAACACCGACTCTCCGGAAACCCAGGTAATACTTTTATCTTTTTTTACCAGGTAATTATTATCAGATGACTGGCCTTTGGTTAAAACATTTTTAATTTCATTTGCCGGTTTGCCTTTTTTTATATCCTCATCTGTAAAAAATATGGAAAGATTTTGCCCTCTAACCTCATTATGGTTATAGCCAAAGCAATTTTCAAAAGCTTCATTAATAGAAATGACGACGCCGCTTTCGTTTAATAATAACACACAATTTTCTACAGTATTTTTATATAAAGCTTCAAAATATTTAAAGGAATGATCTAATGACTGGAATGAATTATCCATTACAGGTGTTCACTTTGAGTTTTAATAAATAGGTTGCCCCCGAAGGTAAAACACATATTTAAATATCGTTTAATAAAGCTCAGGTTTTTGAGAAAAAATATTAATCAAGGTGCTGAACTTTCCTTTACGTATTAACAATTTTTAATAAATAAAAAAAGTGATTGCACAAACAATCACTTTTTTATTTAAATGCATATATGTTACGCAGGTATCTTACTTAACTCTTCTCTTTGCCAGAAGCGATGTTGGGCAATTGCATCAACAAATGCAGCAGCAATTTCAGGCTTATAACTTTTACCCGTGATAATCCCGAGAGTAGCGAGATCGTTACCATCATTCTGATAACTATTAATTTTTTCGCCGGCATAAGTGGTTGATAAAAGATCCGTCCCTTCAGCTACTGCAGCAATTGCTTTACAATGCCTGTATGCCTCATTAATAAAAAGTATTGCATTGGGCTCATTTTTTAAGGCATCAATACTTTTAGCTCCACCCGGAACGTACACTGCATCGAACAACACAGAGGACGATCCAAAAAATGCCTGGTCAGCTTTTATTTGTTTATTATCCGTCGTTGCAAATGTGCCCAGTTTCAATGAAACAACCTTTACCATTGCGCCCTTAGCTTCCAATGCAGTTTTCATTTTCATTAAAGAATCGTCTGTACCGTTAGTTGCAAGAATGGCGACCTGCCTTGTCTTAATCGTGTTCTTCACAGTATTCGCCATACTCAATGCTGCAGATTTTTCCACTGCTTGCTGCACAAACACGGGTTGAAAATCTTTGGGTTTTGCATCTGCACCAAAGCTGAGGTTCATGGGTTGCTCTGGCTTTGCGGGAACTTTTATTCCAAGATTATCGGCAACCCTCGCAGCAAGACCGCCGTCAATTTGAGTAAGCATTCCTACCACTCTCACCCTTATCGCTTCTGTGTCGCAATGGCCCAGTTCAAAACTTAAGGCATCTACTATGTGATTTTGTTCGGGTTTACTCTGGCTCATATAAAATAATCTTGCCTGGCTAAAATGGTCGAAAAAACTTTTACTTCTAGCCCGTACTTTTTTTGCATCGATTCGTTCTACATACGAAGTAAAGCCTCCATCAGCCATCTTAGCCTGGAAGGGACAGCCGCCGCCTAACGAGTTAGGGTTATACGCAACTTTGCCTTTATTAATTTGCTGGCGCATATGGCCATCACGCTGGTTGTTATGTACTGTATTAATGGAACGGTTTATTGGAATCTCATGAAAGTTAGGGCTTCCCAATCTCGATAATTGTGTATCTGTATAAGAAAATAATCTTCCCTGCAATAACGGATCATTGGTAAAATCTATACCAGGCACCAAATGGCCGGGATGAAAAGCTACCTGTTCTGTTTCTGCAAAAAAGTTATCCGGGTTCCTGTTCAACGTCATCTTACCAATACGCATAACCGGCACTTCTTCTTCAGGTATTAGTTTGGTGGGATCAAGTAAATCGAAAGCAAATTTGTGTTCATCTTTTTCCTGTACAATCTGCACACCCATTTCCCATTCAGGGTAATCACCATTATCTATTGCATCGTGCAAGTCCCTGCGGTGAAAGTCAGGATCTTTCCCATTAATCTTTAACGCTTCATCCCATGTTACCGAATGAACGCCCAGCAAGGGCTTCCAGTGAAATTTTACAAAGCAGCCTTTTCCCTGCTCATTTATAAAACGAAAAGTGTGAATACCAAAACCTTCCATCATACGAAGACTCCTGGGAATGGCCCGGTCGCTCATGGCCCACATAATCATGTGCATCGACTCTGGCATTAATGAAACAAAATCCCAAAACGTATCGTGGGCAGAAGCAGCCTGCGGTATTTCATTATGCGGCTCCGGCTTTACTGCATGAATAAGATCGGGGAATTTGATAGCATCCTGTATAAAAAAAACGGGAATGTTATTACCCACCAAATCATAATTGCCTTCATCAGTATAAAACTTAACAGCAAACCCACGGACATCTCTTGCCAGATCGCCGGAGCCCCTGAAACCTGCCACAGTTGAGAACCTCACAAACACGGGAGTCTTTACAGAAGGGTCTTGCAAAAAACCCGCTTTGGTATATTTCGCCATAGATTCATAAACCTGGAAATATCCGTGAGCTGCAGAGCCACGTGCGTGCACAATTCTTTCCGGTATACGCTCATGATCAAAGTGGGTAATCTTTTCACGAAGGATAAAATCTTCCAGTAGTGTGCCTCCCCGCTCGCCCGCCTTCAGGGAGTTTTGATCATCATTAATTTTTAAACCCTGATCGGTTGTCATAAATTGCCCGGTCCCATCTTCAGTATGGGGCGCAAGGTTTTCAATTTTTTTATCGATAGTTGCTTTTTGTTTGGGGGTATTTTTGGGCATAGCTATTATTTTAATTTTATAAAATTGAATAATAGAGCCTCAAAAATTTAACCAGAAAATTATTAGTGATAATTTTCATGAAATAGAAAACGAAATCTTTTTTTACAGGTAACATTCAGGGGCTAATTCAAGTTAAGCCCGATGCTTAACCCGATCCACGGCTTTTCTTCATTTACCCATAAACGCTTGTTTTGATCGGTTAACAAATCAACACCAAATACAACACCAAAAGTTATTTTATTAAATCCAAATTCAGAGGCAACACCAGTAGAAATGACGGCACCATCGTATTCATAATTAATACGGTTTAGCGTAACAGACTGGTCAATGTGTGCGGCGCCCACGCCGGCAAATCCTCCTATGCTATAGCCATGATGCCTGATTTTTCTGTTGGTGAATTGAAACGGTGTTTTATTGTAGGTAAGAAAATAATTGTCGATACGATAGCCTGCATATAATGCGCCATTAAAGTTTGTATTGAGCTGGCCCGGAAAATGCGCGACGGCCGGGCGGTATTTAAAAACAATAGATAAAACATCCAGGTCAAAACCTTCAGCCCGGAATTTATATTGTTTAAAATTTGCAGGTTTTTCATGAGAAGTGAAAAGTACAGCGATCGATTTTACTGAATCCCTGTTGGCCTTTATATCTCCGGCGGCATAAACCTTTATCGAATCCTCCCCGGAAGTAACAACGTAATACTTTTTATTTACTTTACCTTCTAATTTACTGTGATAATAGCCACTTGAAAAATTGTATTTTGTTGAGGTACCAGTTACGCCGCATCCAAACAATAACGTTAACGCATAAACGATAACTATAATTTTATAATAATTGCCCATTGCTACTTCTTTACTTTTTTACGAACCCTATCTTCTATATCTTTTTTAAGATCGTGCATTTGAGAAGCCTCTTCTATAGAATGAGAACGTTGCAGCGACTCTTCTTTTTGTGTCTTCAGTTTAAGTTTTGTATAATATTTCTGAATTACTTTCAACTCATCTTCCGTCATATTTTCGACATCTACCAGGCGGTTACTGGCAAATTCGTGGGCGGCAACCAACTCGTTTAATTTTAGCTGCACTGCCATCGATTCTTTATTTTGCGATTTCTGAATAAGAAACACCATTAAAAAAGTAATGATGGTGGTGCCGGTATTAATAACCATCTGCCATGCCTCGGAATAATGGAACACCGGCCCAAGAACCGCCCATACTAAAACCGATCCAAATGCGAGAACGATTGCTGTAGTACTGCCGACCGCTATTGTAACCTTTGATGACAGGTTTTCAAAAAAATTCTTTTTCTTATTATGCTTTGTAGCCATAGTTAAAAATTTATTTTAAAAAATTAATAGAGTTTTATAATTACTATTTCTTGTAATCAAAATATATGCTTGATTTTTTTTATGTCAAACCAGAATATTATTAGGAAACTAATTACGTTTTTTTCCTGTTATGTAGAAATTGTTTCTCCCTGTGCTACAAATACATTCATTAACAAAAAATAATTTAATTAAGGCTGCCTGCTGCCGGATCTTATTTTTTCTTCGATTGTTTTTAAAACATCGTCAATGTTAAAGGGCTTTTTTATGTAGCCATCAACACGGCTATTACCAGCAATTTTTTCAATTTTATTACATGTCGAAAAAAGCAGAACAGGAATGCACCTGGTGGCATAAGTTTGTTTCAATAATTTGACAGCGCATTCGCCATCCATCGCGGCATGTATAAATCAATTATAATTAAATCGGGGTTGTAAATCAGTACTTTCCTGTATTATGTTAATGCATTGAGTTTTCGTGATTACGATGTAGTCATACATATTGAGCAATATGGCCTACATCGAGCGTGTCTTGATCATTATCGTAAACCAGAATTTTCTTCATTACTTTGAAAACTTTTGGCATTTACTGAAATCTTTTCATTCTCCAAAGATGTGCTGGCCCTATGCCTCTCAGCTTTTCCCGAAAAGTCGCTATTAACGTTCAACGACCAATAAAATAAATATTTGGCATGTTTTTTATACATAGCAACTACATGTAATGTAAACAATACGGACCAATGCTAACATATATAATGCTGGTGAATTTCTTCCACAAAAACAGGTTTAGCTCATTGAATTATCGGTTATATAATTTAAAACCAAAGTTAAAGGCATGTATAACAGAAATTTGAATAAGATAAAACCTCCCTCCGGGCAAATGATTGAATTCTTGATGGAATGCCACGAAAGAGAGTTAATGAACCGGCTCCCATGCGAGGCTACTGAAAGAGGCGCAAAAGGATTAATCGATCGCAAATTGGTGAGAACCGAATTTTTTTTCGACGAAAAAGGAAAGCGTTTCTTAGGTGTACTAATTACCAACGAAGGGCGCAACTTTTTAAAGGAAATTTTGCAATGCTAATGGCTCCATTTTTTGCGGTGGCGTAGCCACACCCCCCATACTAGCTAACCTCGACTTACGCCTATTCCATTTTTACACCCGCAAACTGCCGTGGAGTTTTTTATAAGAAAATATTCATCATACCTTGCACCGTCATAAAGTAAGTATTTTAATAAATTATTTACTCTTATGTAGTTAGTTTTGGTTCGGCCGCGGTTTCTACCGCGGCCTCTTTTTTTACTTAGGTATTGGCGGTTTTAAGTCATTAAAAATGCAAAGCCATTTCTATTATCAAAACAGTGTTAACTTAATAGCGGTTTTAGTTGAACCCTTTTTACCAAACTCTTTATTGAGCGCTCTGCTTTCTATTTGTGCTAAGCTGAGTAAAAGGCTATAAATGCCAAAACATAAAGGAATGCTTATTTCCTGATATTTTTATTTTATATCGTAAATTGATAAGGAAGCACTCCTATTAAAACCCGATGGCGAAGCTACGATCAGTTGATTGAGCTCAGGAATGAAAAGAGATGTTCTTGCTCCTGAATGTGTAGACACTTTTCCGTTTGCTACGTAAGAGTTTGCATTTATTTGTTTGAAAACATCAATGTAGCCAGCGCCACAACTCAAATAGATTTCTTTTTTTACAGTGTTGTAAAAAATATCATCCACATCGCTATTAATAGAAAAAGAAGAAATTGTTTGTCCTGTCTGTGTGTCGATGATTAAAAGTATTGGTGAGCGTCGGCAACCAACAAATAAACGATGATTTATTGCATCTAAAGCCATTGAAAAATTTGCTTTTGCTTCAGTCATTTTCCATTTATTAATTACAGAATTTGTTTCTAAATCAATAACTTCAATTTGCTCTTGGTCAGGGACATTGACAAAAATCTTTTTTGAAGTTTTATCTACTTGAAATGATTCCGGATGTCCGGATAATTTTATTTCGGTTATCACCTTAAATATGGTTGCATCAATTATTGCAATACCTCCATCACCAAATCCCACATAAATCTTTTTATCGGCTGCATCATAACGAACATTATCAGCATCGCCTGATAATTTTACAGTAACAGTTTTTTGAAAATTTTCTGCATTATAAACATCGCACTCACCATTACCACCGTTAGCAATAAAAAGTGAATTGCTTTCGGGAATAAAAACTACTCCCTGCGGTTCTTTCAAATTTTTGATTGTGCGAATTACTTTTTTGCTTTTGATGTCAACAGCTTCAAGAGTATTGTTTCCTAAGGCCGCAATAAAAACAATTTGATGCTTATTATCGAAAGATAAATGGTCTATTCTCCCACTTACACTCGGTAACAAAATTGTTGCGCTTAATTTGAACGAATTTTGTGACTTTGATTGTGCATTGCATCCACTAAAGAAAATAGATGTAGAAATGAAAGCTGCAAAAAGAAGCTGTGGGTGTTTCATTTTCAGTAAGCTGATTTTAAAATTTGTCCGGTGGAGGCTACAACAGGTATCATATAATGTTCTTGAATTTAAAGCAAAGATACTTGCTATTTTTAACCCTGACGGGTGTTCGCGTCTTTATAAACTAATTAACTGTTGGGCCTGGAAAGCGCAACGGTATCGCATTGCAGGTGCATGCAAGTTATATAAGTCGGGCAGCAGATTTCAAATCTTAGATTTATTAACGATAGCTTGTTTAATTCTATCACAATAATGCAATTAAAAATTCCAACTGTTGCATAAGAAAAATATTTGTGTTATTTTTAATAACGCACGTTAATTATTCCCTTACTACCTCTGCCGGAGAAAAAAATCATCTTATCTCTTCCATGTAAATCCTATATCTACCTGATTCCACTGCTACGCTTTGTTACCACTTCATATCACGAGGTGTTTAGCAGATTATTTCGCAATTCAATTTCTTCTCGTTATAATTTATCGTTTGATTTTTTAACTATTAAAAACAATAAATATGGATGAAGACATCAAAAAACTGGAGCTCAGAATTACTGAGCTGGAGAACCAGTTAAAGGCAGTAGGTGGAGGCGCCAAAGCAAATATTGACCCCGAAGAATTAAAAACTTTTCAAAAGGTAAGTCAGCAGCTGGGCATCAGCGGATGTATTAATGAATGCCAGCCATCAATTTGCCTCGCATGCTATCGTTGTTATCATTGCATCAGTTGTGTTCACTGCATTTGCGTAATATGCAACGAATGCATTTGTGGTCCTTGCATTTTAAACCAGGGTTCTACTCTTGGCGGAGGACGCTTTGGTTCATTAGGATAGCAAACTGCATAAACAGAAAAAACGGCTCCCGGGTTAATGGTGCGTCGCAATTTGGGAGCTGTTTTTTAATTGCCTTTAAATTCCAATTGCTTACTTTTTATAGTAATTATCTGAAACTATTTCGAATGATGAAATCATACTATTATCTTTCTCCGGGTGTTTCCGTTATCGATATGAAAGACGGAAATTTTCTTTTTAAATCAGATACACTTTCTATAAAGCTTGAGGGAGCGTCCACCATATTTTTAGTAGAAAAGATACTACCGTTATTGGATGGAGAAAATGATATTGAAGTGGTGAGTTCGCTGTTAAAAAACGTTGCTACAGAAGACCTCAAAGCAAATCTTGAGCAGCTGGTAAAAGCAGGCGTAATAAGGTCTTCTCCCGTTCCCCTTTCTGCGGCAATTAAAAATACAAATGCCCGTTATTTTAATAATTTTTTAGAGGCAACGGGTAGCAGGAGCCCTGGTGTTGAAAAAGCTTTACTCAATTTTAAAATAGCCGTGATAGGGCTGGAGGGTCATGGCACACAAACTATCCTTGCTTTGCAGCAGGCCGGGTTTTGCAATTTTAAACTGGCAGATCCATTTCCTTTTGATGACGATTACGCCACTATATTTCCCTTCTTAAAAAAGGATGAAAAGAGTGGCTCAAGGCAGGCATCCGTACAAAAATATTTACACGAAACTACGCCTTCTCTAAAAGTAGAAATTGGGCCGGTAACCCTTACTAAAGAAACTCTGGGAAATTTTATTGAGGATGCTGATCTGTGTGTAGTTTGTTTTGATGCAGGCTTTGCAGCTGCATTTTATTGGGTGAATGAAATATGTATTAATAAGAACATTCCAGCCTTGTATGCTTCTGTGAAGGGAAACCTGTGTTTTGCAGGGCCCTTTGTTATTCCCGGAAAAACATCCTGCTACATGTGTTATAAGATGCGGGCGGTAGCCGCCCAGCCGGATTTTGAAGAGGCAATGCTATATGAAGAATTTTTAAACATGCAAAAAAAGCCATCGCTCGTAAGCAGGAGCTTGTTGCCCGGGGCAATCAATTTTATGGCCTCTGTTTTATCTGGTGAAGTGTTGAAATATTTTTTTTCCATCGGCCAATTATCTCTCTCTGACAAAATACTTGAATTTGATACACTCAATTTTGAAAGCAGTTTTCACAACCTATTTCAAAAACCCGACTGCCCGGTTTGCCAAAAAAAAAAGTTTAGCAGGCGGCACTATTCTGCAAGTGAATTAATACAACAGCATGAGCCTTCCCAACTAGGTAAGTTTATGGAAGATTTGGTGAGTCCTCATGTGGGCATCATAAAAAAACTTGATGTGGTACCCAAAGATATTTCAGAGCCAAGCCTGCCCCTGGTATATATGTCCGAAATTTCCAATCATTGCTTTTTGCCAAAAGAACAGCATCAAAAATTAAGTTGCTCCGGCAAAGGCTCAGATATAAAAAGCGCAAAGATAAGCGCAGTGGGAGAAGCCGTAGAAAGATATTCGGGCGCTGTTTATTTTCCGTATGAAATAAAGTATAACAGCTTTACATATCTTATAAATGAAGCTCTTGACCCTAAGGAATTGGTGTTGTATTTACCGCAACAGTACGACAACATTGTGTTCTCACCTTTCGATCCAAATGCAGAAATTGGCTGGATAGACGCCTGGTCTCTGGTCAACAATAAACCCATATACGTTCCGGCACAATCGGCTGTATTAAATTATAACATACAAAATAAAAAGGAATTTTTATGCCAGGCAACTTCCAACGGGCTTGCGGCGGGCTCATCAATGCTCAATGCGGTTTTGTCCGCAGCAGAAGAAGTAATTGAAAGAGATGCTTTCATGATCACATGGCATAATAAGTTACCATGCAAACGAATAGATCCTGCACAACACCCGGCGCGGGACGTGAAAGAATTGTTTGAAGCCTATCGGCGACGCGGAGTTGAATTGCGTTTATTTGAATTGCCAACGGATACGCCTTGTCACATTTTTGCGGGCATTGGCGTGCAGCTTGAGGGTAACGGCCCCTCTGTAGTGGTTGGTTTGGGCTGTAATTTTTCAGCTGCAGCAGCTGCCCGGCAGGCATTGCTTGAAGTGGGCCAGGTAAGGCCTGCATTTAAACAAAAAATAAGAAACCCTGTGGTAATAGAACGTCTCAACAAATTATTGGAAGACCCAAACAATGTAGAAGAACTCGAAGATCATGACCTCCTGTACGCAGTGCCTGATAAGCTTAATGCATTCGAATTCCTTTTTCGTTTACCCTTTACCGTTTACGAATGGGACACGGAAGAAGAGAAAACCAGTTCAGAAAAACTACATGCGCTCATTGATTTTTGCAAGGCTCAAAATGTAGATCTTATCTATTGTAACCTTACTCCTCCTGATATGGAAAAATTAGGATTATATACTGCAAGGGTTATTATTCCGGGCTTTCAACCCATTCACTTCGGTTATAAAAATATAAGGCTGGGCGGGAGAAGGCTTTTTGATTTTCCCGTAAAGTCAGGATTTTTTACAGAAAGTAAAAGTGCCAATGAATTCTTAACCAGGAGCCCACACCCTATAGCGTAAAAAAAATTAAATCATGTTTAGAGAAAAATACCCCGAAGCATGGATCTTTCACCGCGGCACCTGCCGCTCTGAACTCAATACATTACAGCTGCAAGATGCCCAAAGCCTGCAGGAATCTTATAAAGAGTACCTCAGTGCACCGACGGTGTTGTTACCCCTCGTAAAAATCCCTTCAGTACAATTCGCTGATCTGGTTAGTGAGAGATATTCCTGTCGCAGGTTTACAAATGAACCAGTGCAGCTGCAAGATGTGGCAAACATCCTCTTTGCAGGATATGGAAAATGCAGTACCATTATATTGGGCGAAAATGAATTCATCTGGCGAACGGTTCCTTCAGGGGGTGGCTTGTATCCCCTCGAACTGTACCTGCTGGTGACAAACGTCGCAGGCCTTGAACCTGGGATATACCACTACGTTATAACGCCAGGCCTACTCGAAATCGTGAAAATAGTTAATCTCCCGAAATCTTTTCTTGAAAATCTTTTTATGCACCAGCCTTATGTTGCTGCAGCGCCCCTCATAATAGTGGCCACATCTGTAATTGAAAGAACGATGAAAAAGTATTTTGATCGTGGGTACAGGTATATATTATTTGAGGCGGGACATGCATTTCAAAATATGAATTTAATGAGCATCGCCTGCCAGCTGGGCTCAATGAATATAGGCGGATTCTTTGACGCTGATATGTGTAAAGTGTTAGGGATAGACATGGAAGAAGAGGTGCCGCTTTACGCTATGGCTGTCGGCGTACCCGATGGTAATAGCATAACCGCAAGACTCCCGGTTCAAGGATGAAGCCCACTGAACTTCCGGGTCAAAGGTAACTGTTATCAAGTGCTGCTAATGCACAATAAAGTTTCATGCTACAACATAAGATGAAATTTATATAAAACAGTCATGCATCAAACAATTCTACGCATTACTTCCAGTAAATGACTGCATATAAAACGAACCTCGATAAACATTTTCGAAATTTCGTAGGTAAGTAAAAAGGCTAATGAATAAAATATACCCGTATGTTTTGCAGAAAATTCAAATACCTTATTTGAGAGCGGGTTGCTTATTTTATTTCCCGATATTAAAAAAGTGATCAATATTCCAATAACCGCACCGGCTAATATATCCGTTGGAAAATGATACCCTAAATAAACTCTTGGAAAACAAATAACAAATAATACATACAGATAAGTTAAGATTCCTAATTTCCTGGAAATAAGAAAAATGCCCGTAGCTAATGAAAAAAACATAACAGCATTATCACTTGGAAAGGAGCTCCAGGTGCCTAAACTTAATGCGCTGGTGCCAAAAGGCTTTACAAAATTTATTGCAGGATTAATGATAGGCCGTGCCCGGAAAGGCAATAATACACACAATAACCTTCCAACGGCTATTGCCACTAAACAAGAAAATATAGTTACAATTACACCTTTACGATTGCCCGTTAATTTGCTGCTTTTTTGAAACCAAAAAAACCAGAGGATGCAGACTAGAATAACAGCCTTTATAAAACTATTATCTACAATAAATACCATAAAGGCATCAAACGATTTGGATGTTTGAGCAAATTTATTCAGATAACCAATAATTGAGGAGTCAAAACCGTTCATAAGTTGCATCGTTAGTTTTAGAAAAATACCAGAAGGCTAATTCAATGAATGAAAATAATATTCTTTAATGATTTTATTAAATTCTAACACATAGGCGTGCGCAAAAATAGAGAATAAATTGTTTGGTTAATCAACCACCTTTCCTCGTCGGGAAAATTTAAAAGGAACATCAAAAGGAGACTGGCGGTTTTGAAAACGCAATCCAGATACCAGGGGTTGATACAATTATTATCGGATAAAACCCGGCCATTAACTTATTAATGACCCTACTCGATTGAAAACAATATCATTATTAATAATAAACCTGCAACTGCACCTATCAAAATCCACCATCCTTTTCCTGGCTTTTTATGGGCAGCCATGCATTCACTCACGGTCATATTTGGATTGTTTTTAAGTACATGTTTCATTCTTAATTTCATGATTGAAAATGAAATCCTTTCAGATAGATTCAGTTTTTTGCCAGTGATCTTACTGTAATCTTTCGGTGACAGTATGATAAACTCGCTCACTTTCAGATTTTTCCCGTCTTTGATTGAAGATGTTACTGATCCCGGATAAATAATGGAAAAAGCCTGGGTGCTATTGCTGAGGGTAACACCTGATATGCAAAAAAAGACACCGAATAAATATATCTTCATAAATTAAGTTTTAAAGAAATTTGGTTCAATGCTAAGCTAATCTTCCAAAGTACCAAAAACGATGATTTGGAGGTAATCATCTACATGATGTAAATCATGATCTTTTCTATTTATATTCCAGCTACCCCGATTGGAAGGGACAGCGCTCCCTGATTATTTAAGGCGTTGTACGACATGGCCACGAAGAGGATTTGTGTATTGAAACATTCTCAGCACATGGGGCACGTTTCCCCCGGAGTTTATGAGTTATTTAAAATCCATTATACTGCTACAAGGAAATTATTGAAATCGAAGCATAATGTTAAAAACAACCCTTCTGTCTTTAAGATGTTAGATTGGAGCAGCCTTAAAGGGGGATCAATGTCTTTCACAATTTCACCGTCCCCATGAGTTTCCGCCCACAATCGTTTTTCAATTTTTGCAATATCGTTTTTTAATAAATTAATCAATTCATCCTGTGCTACAAATTTGCTTAAATAATTTTCCATTTCTCCCAACATATCTATTTCAAAGCTGTCTTTAACAATCTCCGCAAGCCTGTTCTTCAGGTGTACATTTTCATCAGCAATGAAATTCAATAACCGTTTGCAGGTTTCAATCTCAAACTTTAACTGTGATAATTTCAAATTCTGCATGGGTTGTTTACTCATTATTATAAAGCCTTTCAATTATTATGAATTACGCATTCCTAAACTAGGAAAATTGAATTAGCAGATTTATGGGCTTAAATCATCAAAACTTATGATGTTGATCAATTTGAGAAACGATGGGTCATCTCCGGCGGGTATTCGTCATCACTTTACAGTGCCATAATGTAATTATTTTAATAAATACTTACTGTTATGTGGTTAGTTTTGGTTCGGCTGCCGGCATCTACTGTGTTGTCTTTGTTAGATTTTCATATCATAAAATATATAAATTCAAATTTTTGCACCTATTTTATTTTTCGAAAAAATTTTTTAATTTAATGTCGGTTTTTCATAGGATATTGGATTTAAAGCGGGCCTGGATTTCCATCTGGGCCTTTTTATTGTAATCTTTTTGCTGCACCCCACCAACGTCACCTCCCCTATTTCCCGGAGCTGTGCTCACCCTATGTCAGAAGATCCTGATTTTTAAAATATAATCGGGAATGTTTGGTTGGCACGCCGGCCGCGCAGCGGAGGCGAATCACCAGGAATTATGATATTAATCGGATTTCAAAAGAAAGTATTCGTGATGGCTTGCCGCGTGTTTCCTATAAGTAGTCTGGATATGGCCGCCGTAGTAACCGGGGCCTTTTTTCATTCTTAGGGGATATAAATAAAATGTGTTGGATAACACATATAGTGCCGGGATACCCCGCAGTTGTGGGCGCTCCACCAACATTCTTCCACCTGATATTTTCCGGGGTGAAAATATTGTTTTTTGGCGCCCACATTTGTTGTGTTATTTATTACCAGAGTATAGCCAATTTAATACCTTTATTAAAATAAAAATATATGTTTGGAGATTTAAACAACCAGGCAATTGAGCATTTATTGAAATATCAACTTTTAGGACACATTGGATGCCACGCTAACGATAAAACATACATTGTTCCCATATGTTATGCTTATGATGATGGTTGCATTTATGGCCGAACGTTCGAAGGCATGAAAATAAGAATAATGCGCGAAAACCCTAAAGTATGTTTTCAGTTAGAGCATGTGGAAAGTATGGGTAAGTGGCAAAGTGTAATATGTTGGGGAGAATTTGAAGAACTAACTGACAAGGATAAACGTGATAAGGGAATTAAAGTTTTGCAAAACCGGGTAACAGCAATAATGGGCGACAAGAACCTACTGGTATCAAATCACTGGCCTTTTGCCCTAAATGATTCCGATTATAAGGAAGGAATAATTTTTTGTATTCATATAAGTGAGAAAACCGGCAAGTTTGAAATGATCTGATTTTAGCCGATAATTTCTATGAAAACAAACCGGAATGAACACAAAGGAAAAAAAATCAACGCCCAACAGGGCACAGATTGAATACCGGGCAGAGAGTTAGATTTTTCGCAACTATATAAATGTGTCAATAAATAACTTCCCTGGGTGATATTAATCATATTAAAGAATAACCGTCGTCAGTTTGCAACAAAAATATAGGTGCTATTATTGCATATGGTTTTTCATAGGATATTGGAATATAATACGGGCATGGATTTCCATCCAAGCCCTTTTTTATAACTTTTTATCTCCCTTCCGCAATCCCCCACCTCCCCCTCTCCCAGCCCATACAATTCGACACCATTGCACAATTACTGCTTCGGTTAGTTGTTTAGTTATATTTTATCAAAAAAGTTAAGTACGAGGGCAAACAGGATTCGTTGATAATAAAAAATAAGTTCTGTTATTTTCTATTGCGTGTAAGGTACTCCGTTATATAAGTGTAAAATAACAATAAAAAAAATCCGACAACAAAATTTTGCAGATATTGGCCGGCCTGGTAACCCGAAGGAGTGCAGCTACAGCCAATTCAACTTCTCTTCCGGTAACTCAAAACAGCCCAGGTGTTTAAAACTACTGCAAATATCAGCACCTTAAATATGAGCGGAGCAATGTCGGATATACTGCCGCCCTTTAACACTACCAGGCGCATTACTTCCACAAAATAAGTTATCGGGTTAATGCGTGTAAACCACTGTGCCCACAAAGGCATACTGTCAATGGGAGTGAACAAACCAGCCAGGAGCACAAACACCATAAAGATGAAAAACGTGACCAGCATCGCCTGCTGTTGTGAAGAAGCAAAAGTAGATATCAGCAAACCGTAGCCTAAAATTGCCATCAGGTAAACTGCAGCAAAAATATAAATAGTAAACAAGCTACCCACCGGAACAATTCCATACAACATCCAGGCAATGATAAAACCTATGGCTAAAATAAGCAGGCCGATTACCCAAAAGGGGATGAGCTTACCGAGTATGAAATGGTATTTTTTTACAGGGGTTGCATTGATCTGCTCGATGGTGCCCTTCTCTTTTTCTTTTACAATATTCATGGAAGTAAGAAAAGAACCTACTATTGTTACCAGCATCACCAATATACCCGGCACCATAAAGTATTTGTAATTCATAAGCGGGTTATACCAATTGGCAGCGCGTATATCGATGGTGATCTCGGGACTTAGCCTTGGCGTTTGTATCCATTCGTCACGAACTTCCTGGTTAAAATCCCGGATAATGCTTTGCAGGTACGAGCTTCCAAGGCCTGCTTTCACCGCGTTGATGGCATTTGCGGCAATGAACAAAGTAGATTCATTATTACGTATGAGATCCCTTTGGAAATTATGTGGTATTTCTAAAACGATGTCTGCCTTGTTTTTTTCAATTTCAGTAAAAGCCTTATTGTAAGAATTACTGTAATGATCCAGTTTAAAATAACCTGAGGAAGTAATCTTAGCCACCAACTGGCGAGCATAGGTGCCATGGTCATTATCTACAACGGCCAGTCGTACATTACGTACTTCATAGTCGGCAGTCCATGGCAGTAACAACAATTGTAACAATGGTACCACAAATATCACGCGTAGTATCGCCGGGTCACGAAATATCTGCCTGAACTCCTTCTGCAATAAAAACATCAGTGTTCTCATGCAAGGCGAATTTTAAAGTTCTTTAATGCAGCAAACAGCAGCAACACTGTCATGCCAGATAAAATGAGCGTTTCTTTCCATACAGCGCTAAAGGGAAGTCCTTCGATCATTACGGCACGAACGATCTGGTAATACCAGCGGGCCGGTACAATGTTGGATATAAGTTGCAGGATCACTGGCATGTTTTCAATCGGGAATAAGAAGCCGCTAAGCATTAATGTTGGTAAGAACAAGCCTGTCAGGGAAATGAACATAGACATTTGCTGCGAATTAGTAGCCGTGGAAATAAGCAGGCCAAAAGACAGGCAGGTAAGCGTAAATAAAATACTTTCACTTAGAAGTAACAGAAGATTTCCGTGTATGGGTACCTCAAGTATATATACACTTAATAATAAAATGCTGATGATATTTATAAAAGAAATAAGCGCATAAGGAACAGCCTTGGCAAGCACCAGTTTTACAGGTGATACCGGTGATACAAGCAGTACTTCCATAGTACCTGTCTCTTTCTCGCGAACAACTGTTATGGCAGTCATCATAGTACATACCAACATAAGCACCATGGAAATGACACCGGGAACAAAGTTGTAAGTGCCTTTCAGCTGTGGATTGTACAACATGCGTACCTGTGTATGAATGGTGAAAGGCAGTTTTCTATTTTGCTTGTACCGGTCCAGGTAATCCATAATAATGTTAGAGGCATAGCCGGTGAGCGTAGTTGCCACATTTGGATCGGAAGCATCTGCAATAATTTGTACCGGTGCTTTATTTACGTGTTGCAGGTCGCTGGCGAAAGAAGGAGGAAAAATAATCACCATCCTTGCTTTTCCTGTATGAAACATCTTTTCCACTTCCCCTTGTGTGTGCAGTTCAGCTACCTGGTCAAAGTACCGGCTGGCATCCAGTTCATTCACAATGGCTCTGGTGCTGGCATCTTTTGAAAAATCGAGTACAGCAAACTTTGAGTTCTTTACTTCAGTTGTAAGTGCAAATCCAAAGATGAGAATAAGTACCACCGGCATGCCCAGCAGGATAAGGAGCGTCTGCATGTCACGCAAAATGTGCCTGAATTCTTTTTTTACACAAGAGAGAAACTGTTTCATGTTTCCGGTTCGAAAGGGTTCCAATAATTAATTACCGGCGTTTCATTTCATATGGCAGCTGTGTTTGTAACTGAAAAATTTATTTCGTCTAATCATATATGTTAGAGTAGGCAACTTTTGGCGGAATAATCATTTTTAATACTTTCCTAATTTTAAATTTACAATGCGCCTCATGCCGGGTAGCTGACTTAGCACATAGTCAATTATGATAATGGTCATTATAATACATCGGATGAGTTTGCCGCTGGCAACGCTCCTCTCCCTCTCCAGGTATGAGAAAGTAAAAAAATAATTTGTTCCCCACTTTTGGCGCATGCATTTCTGACAATATCTTCCAGCTTATTTTTTTTGAACCCATGCCATCATTATCAAACGCCATCTAATGTGTTAGAAATGCAAACCCATCTTCTCCGGTGGCATAAAACTTTATCGGCGAATATTTATAATCTTCCGGATATTCGCATAAGCCTGCTGCTACAGGGTTGTAATGATGAAGAAATTTTGTTCCTACTGAAATAATTAACCCGTTGCGCCCTCTTCTACTGATCAACTTTTGATGGAAATAAGGGATGAGCTGAAGGCTTCGGGATAAATCCGACTTCCCGTTTATTAAGAAAAAAAACGGGGCGGCAGCTGCAAATTATTTATATCGCTGTTTTTGACTTCCTAGAACTAATTTAGGTTTACTTCTTTCTGCCCAATCCAATAACTTGCGATTATTTTGGGCTTATTAATATTGATAACTTTAAACCTGTTTTACAATGAGAACAAATTATTCCAAGGGTATTAGTTTTCTGATCACGGTTATTGTGCCTGTTGTCATGTGCATGAACAGTTATGGACAGGATCAATCGGTAAAAGACATGAGCGCTAGTGCCACCAAAGAAATTAAAAAAGAGAAAATTGACAGCGGTAAAACCTGGAAAACCGGCGGCTTATTTAATCTGAATTTTGGCCAGGGCAGTCAAAGCAATTGGGCGGCAGGTGGAGATGATTTTTCTTTATCTATTGCTTCTTATCTCGGCCTCTACGCATTTTATAAAAAAGACAAATATAGCTGGGATAATACCCTCGATTTAAATTATGGTATGATAAACACTACCAGTCTCGGAACCAGGAAAAATGATGATCGTATTGACCTATTATCAAAAGTGGGATATGCACTAAGCCCCAAATTAGATGTGGCGGCATTATTTAATTTCCATTCACAATTTTCAAAGGGATACAAGTATAATAACGATGGCACAAAGGACCTTTTATCCGATTTTCTGGCGCCCGGTTATGTTTTATTAAGCCTTGGATTGGATTATAAACCTGTGAAAGGATTATCCATTTTTGTATCTCCATTGACTTCGCGATGGACAATAGTGAAAAATGATAGTTTGTCGGCGAAAGGTTTATATGGTGTAACACCCGGGAAAAAAATCAGGAATGAAATAGGCGCTTTTGCAAGTATATCTTATATAACCGATGTGAATAAAACCATCAGTTACAATGGCAGGCTCGATTTGTTTTCAAATTATGGGCATAATCCGCAAAATGTAGACATAATGATGAACAATATGTTTGTCGCCAAAGTTTCTAAAATACTTACAGCCAGCCTCGGTCTTAATTTAATTTATGATGATGACGTGAAGCTTTTTGGGCCCAATCATGATTCCCCTGCATTACAGTTCAAATCTTTGATAGCAGTAGGTTTGAGTATAAAATTGTAAAAAAGAGTATGAATCCTGAAAGCTTCCCCGATTTTGAACTTGTACGGGAATGATTGATTATGTTAACAGGTACCCAGTCCTGGTTAACCAACGATAAATCGAACTCCCCAGCTACACTTAGCGTGCTCGTAACCGTTAGTTGAGCTGTCCTTAGTTCCCGCCACCACGGACAAACATAACTAAGGACTTACAAACATTAAATCTATAACAAAAATTCAATTTCAATGAGGCCATGTTGCTTTCCATTTTGGCTGTTAAATTTATGCATATAAATAAACTCATTAGTAAAATATGGGAATATTTAATAAAGAATTTCCCGCTATTGTTCTTCAAAAAACTAATGTAAAAGGTTATATGAAAAAGTAACCACGTAAACAGAAAGACGAAACACTAACTTCACTTTTTCAATAACATTAAAATACCCTGCGTTACATTATTGCTTTCCGCAGCGATGCCTTCGGGTATAAAATGCACCCCGTCACTTCTATAAAATTCAGGATGGGCAATGGATAAAGAATAGTTATCGATGACCGGTATATTTTTTTTGCCTGCAAAAGCTTCCACATATTGATTGCGCTTTACAACGTTAGCATTAAAAGCATCTGTGATCTGGAGATTAAGATGGTCTCTTTCCGCGGTTGTATTTACCCATTGAATTTTAGGATTGCCGTATTTGGACAGTAATTTATAAACGCCAGGAATAACTGCTGCGTACTCTTCTGCAGTGTAGCCGCGGCCATGAAGCCCGTTATTAAAGCTAATAACATCAAAATGGTAATGTTTAAGCACTTCCTCCAATTGCTCAAGCAATATGGGATCACCCATGCTTTTGGAAGTGGTAAACTTGCATGGATAGGCGATGCCATCTAATGCCTTTTCTACCGAAGGATAATAGCCTTCAACATGTGAGTCGCCAATGATGAGTACATGCGGGAGGTCAGTTTTATTTGTTCCTGTTATCCACGTGTGCGACCATTCAATATCTTCATTGATAATTTTTCCCTCAGTCATTTTTGCAGTATGGCAGGAACCAAGTGTAATTAAGCAAAGAGCTGCAGAGACGCAAATATTTTTAAGCATAGCTAATGTATAAGGGAATTAAGTTAAGAGTAATATGTCGCTGAATAGTGAGTAGAGTGAGTAAAACACAAGTACGTTACGTCAATCTCTCAACAACTCACTATTAGGTACCATAATTTTTAATTCTGTGCTGTAACTTTAAACATTTGTACTCCATGCGGAGCAACGTCAGCCCTTACAAGACCATCTGCACGCTGTTCTTCTTTATGGCTCCAAAGATTTCTAACGGTATAAGTGCCGGCCTTTTTAATATCCAGGTCCTGTATTTTCATCGTCATAAAACACCCTTGGTCGCCGCGGTTAAGAAGCAATACGGCCCAGCTGCCATCTGCTAATGGCTTCACCCATACTTCCCTGTCGCCATTGCTTGTTAATTTATATCCTTCCTTTGCTGCAGGGTCCTGGTCTATTGCTATTACTTCTTTATTAGTGAGAATATCATGCGTATTGTCGGACATATTCCGCAGGTCATTCCCGGTTATTAGCGGAGCAGCGAGAATGCACCAAAGGCTGAAATGAGTAACGTATTCCGTATTTGTCATTCCTCCATTGCCTACTTCCAGCATGTCCGGATCGTTCCAATGGCCTTTGCTGGCAAAGGTATTTAAGCCCACCTGCTCATCAAGTATTTGAATCATGCTGTTCCAGTTGTCAGAAATATCGCCGGTTGTGCGCCAAAGGCCTCCAAGAGTGGGCGCCCATTGCCACGGATTGTTACTTCCCCATTCGCAAATGCTAAAAACGATTTGCCTGCCCGATGCATCTAATGCATTTTTCATTTTTGTATAACGGGATATTGCTGGTCTGCCTTCATTATTACAATTATCATATTTTAAATAGTCAACGCCCCATTTCGCAAACATTTTTGCATCTGCTTGTTCATGGTCGAGGCTTGCAGGCCAGCCTGCGCAGGTTTTAGTACCGGCAGAGGAATAAACGCCTAACTTAAGCCCTTTTTTATGTACATAATCTGAAAGATATTTTATTCCATGTGGAAATCTTTCAGGGTCAGACTGGAGATTACCATCTTTATCCCGCTGAAGCGCCATCCAGCAATCATCAAGGTTAACATATTCATATCCTGCGTCTTTCATGCCCGATGCAACCATCGCATCGGCTTCCCCCATAATCAGCTTCTCATTAATATTTCTGTGAAAGTGGTTCCAGCTATTCCAGCCCATAGGCGGTGTTGGCAATAATACATCCGATGTTTTCCCCATCTTATTTTCCTGCTGTGGTTGGGCAAATGCAATATTTAACTGGAGAGCAAATACGATAATTACAAAGAGAAGTGAAAGAGTTACTTTTTTCATTCGAATTTTTTTAGAGGTATTATAAGAATTGATTTATTAATTGTGAACAGCCTGAAGAGCAATCATTAGCAAGCTATTACAGCGATAAAGTTATTGCTTTTTATTTAGCAGCAAAGTAAATTTCAGGCTGGCTTATATGGGCGAATAAGTAACTAATCATATCGATGTGCTCATAACCGTTAGTTGCGCTGTCCTTAGTTTCCGCCACGGCGGCCAAGTGTAACTAAGGACTTACAAACATTAAATTGATGGTGAGCTTGCGAAAGAGTGGAACACCCGCGGAGGCTGAGTATTGCAGACTTGCCTCCGACTGTACATTGCAAACTGCGTGTTTAGACCAACGGCGCAGGTTGCTGCAATACTTCCATAAATTGTATTCTGATAAATATAACGTAAAGCAAATCTTTTATCGTTATACAAAGATATGAGACCAGACCTTGGCGGCTCGGCGGCTCTTACGAGAGGTTGATGTGAACTTGCGAAAGAGTGGAACACCCACGGAGGCTCAAGTGACAAGGCCTGGAAGAAAGAAATATTGATTTTTTTTTGTAAATATGACAAATTTTTATTCATTTTACATACGATTTATTACATACAATTCAACTCCTTCCAAACTATTACCTCCTGCTACCAATGGTTAATTTTATTTAGTTTATTATCCCAAATGTAATTTTCAATATTCGTTATTGAAACCATTTATTATCCATTACCGGAGGTTATACCTTACTTTGATAACTCTGCCTCTCACCACTTTCTCTGAATACCACAGGGTTACTTCATGATGCCATAAAAAAACCAATCATTGATGTGTTAAGTTAATGTCATAATCCAGATATTCTTTCAAATAACCATTTTTTTGAATACAGGGTTTAGCAACAAAAAAGACCATTTGTGGCTTTCAGAAACAATAAGGATTATATATCTATTTTATTCTATGCATGAACCAGTATAGAATCTAACTTTTCAAATAATAATTTTATAAAACCAACAACATGGCACGAATTAAACTTTTCGGTGAAGAAAGAAAACAATTTTTGTTTTTGATGATGATGTTTGTTATATCAAACATGTCTATATTTTCAGTAAAAGCTCAGTTTCCTCCCGCAGGTTCCTGCATATCCACTGATTTCCAGTTGGTAGCCGCAACTCTTACGGGTGGAGATGCCTGTAATACTTGTACGCCAGGAACTGAAATAACGAGAACGTTAACGTTATCAATCCAAAATAATACGCTCCTCCCACGAACCTCGTTTGCTTTCTGGGGTACACTGCAGATATTTGACGGGACTACGAATACCCTAAAATCTTCAACACCTATAAAAGGTTGCAATGGCCCTATTAGTCCTCTGCCAAGAACAAGTTTATCTTTTGGTAATATTACCTATACCTGTGGTGATAATTTGCAGATCACTAATTTATATTTAGCGTGGTCAAATAGTACCTGTCCCCTGGATTCTTCGCTGATTGCTCCTCAATGCGGGACCTTACCTTCCATAGTAATTAACTCTGGTGTGAACGGCAGCTTTGTAGTCACGAATGTAAAATGCTTTGGAGCCCATACAGGTGCAATAGACCTTTCGCCAACCGGGGGAACTGGCCCTTATTCCTACTCATGGGTTGGGAGCAATGGCGGAGTTGTTCCATCCGGCCAATCTACTAACCAGGATCTTACCGGTTTGGTAGCCGGCACATATACAGTAACAATAACTGATTCAAAAAATTGTACTATTACTAAGGACACTACTGTTACCCAACCTGCATCTGCAATAGCAGTCGTATTGACTTCGCAGAAAAATACCTGTTTTGGTGAATCTACCGGTGCTATCAATATAACAGCATCCGGGGGAACCCCACCTTATACCTATAGTTGGTGGTCTTCTCCATTAGTCCTTCTGGTTGATCCAGATGCGGAAGATCAAACCGGTTTGGCGGCAGGAACATATAATGTAAGAGTTACAGATGCCAATGGTTGTTCCACTGCACCTTTATCAGTTACGATCACACAACCTGCTACTGCATTGAGTTCTTCCATAACAGCACAGACCATGGCGTGTTATGGTAGCAGTACAGGAAGTGTAACTGTAGCAGGGTCCGGCGGCGCTTCTCCTTATTCTTATAGCATTGATGGAACCAACTTTGGTTCTAGTGGCACCTTCAGCGGACTTGCTGCAGGCGACTATACCATTACGGTAAAAGATGCTAATGGCTGTACCACAACACAGGCGGTAACGATCACACAACCAACTGCTGCCTTAAGTGCTTCTATAACTGAACAAACCAATATTTGCTTTGGCGAAGGAACAGGAAGTGTAACCGTGGCAGGTGCCGGAGGTACAGCTCCTTATACTTACAGTATAGATGGAACTCACTTTGGTTCAAGTAGCATGTTCGGTAAGCTTGCTGCTGGCGACTATACCATTACGGTAAAAGATGCTAACGGTTGTACTACAACCCAGGATGTTACCATTACACAATCCGCTGCACCCAGTGCTTCCATAACTGCTCAAACCAATGTGGCCTGCTTCGGAGACAAAACAGGAAGTGTAACCTTAGCAGGTTCGGGTGGTACTGCTCCTTATACTTATACCATTGATGGAACCAGCTTTAATCCAAGTGGCATCTTTAGCGGACTTGCTGCAGGCTTCTATAAGACTGCGGTAAAGGATGCTAACGGCTGTACCACGACCCAGGCAGTAACTATTACCCAACCCGCAGCTGCATTGAGTGCCTCTATAACAGCACAAACCAATGTGGATTGCTTTGGCAACAGTACAGGAAGTGTAACTGTAGCAGGGTACGGTGGGACCTCCCCTTATACTTATAGCATAGATGGCACCAACTTTGGTTCAAGTGGTTCCTTCAGCGGTCTTGCTGCGGGCAACTATACCATTACGGTAGCAGATGCGAACGGTTGTACCACAACCCAGAACGTTACCATTACACAAGCTGCTGCTGCATTGAGTGCATCTATAACTGCACAAACCAATGTAGATTGCAATGCTGATAATACTGGGAGTGTAACCGTAGCAGGTTCCGGCGGTACTTCTCCTTATTCTTATAGCCTTGATGCAACCAACTTTGGCTCAAGTGGTACTTTCAGTGGTCTTACAGCTGGCAGCTACACCATTACTGTGAGAGATGCCAATAGTTGTACCACAACCCAAGCGGTAACTATTCTTTCACCAGTATTCTGCGGTGGACATTTTTTCCATACTGGAACTACGTGTTCAAAATTTGAATCCGGTACAACTCAACTTGAAATGGTTTGTGTAAAAATCAGTAAAGGAAGAATTTCAAATGCTACACCTGGCGTCTTCTTCTATTATACTTATTTAACTTCTCCGGGTGGTACTTTCACGGTTGATATCATACAGTCTGCTACATGCGGTAGTAAATTGTTTTCCGTACAGAAAGATCAGGTAAATGCGTGGACTTTCTCAGGATGTACAAAAATTGCAACAGGTTCTTCAGTAACTGGCAATCCTTCAACAGGAAGAATTACCATAAGTGGTGTTCCTGCAGGTACGCAAATTGTTCTATCAGTGAAGTACGATGTTAAGTCAATAATTAACGGCACACTTTCTTCAGATCCATGCAATTATTCTTTTGTATCGAAGATTGGCGGTGTTATCCAGGCTAACAGTGGTGGGTCCCTGAAGGTAGGTAGCAATTGCACCTCAACAACAGCTCCAATTACAATTAACGCGCCATCAGACAAGCAAATTAGTCCTGTGGATCATTTAAGTGTTTCCGCATATCCAAATCCGTTTACTGATAAAGTTACTTTCTCAATTACATCCCCGGTTTCAGGTAAGGCATCCCTGGACATTTACGACATCCTGGGCCAAAAACTTCATAACGTTTACCAGGGATATTTATTTGCAGGAAGAGGACAGGTGATAGAGTATGCAATACCTTCTTCAATCTATAAGAGTACTTTGATCTATACTTTGAAGGTAGGTGACCAGCAGGTGAATGGTAAATTGATACAAATAAAATAAATTATTAACTTCTAAGAAGAAAAGGCTGCTCAATCGTGCAGCCTTTTTATTTACATGTCATTCAAAAAGTTTATAACATAGCGTAGACCGTTAGTAACTCTTATACCACCTGCTACACTTAGTGTACTCGTAACCGTTAGTTGCGCTGCCTTAGTTTCCGCCACGGCGGCCAAGTGTAACTAAGGACGTACAAACATTAAATTGGTGTGAGCTTGCGAAAGAGTGGAACATCCACGGAGGTTGAATATTTACTTGTTATAAGTGGTTGCCCTTATTTGATTCCATCCAGAACCGGCCATTAATCTGATCCTTCATTTTTCCCTTTTATTTTTTCTGCTATACTTATCAGATTCCAAAATACTGTTGGATCATAACCTACAACAAATGCAAGCATGCTTACGACCCCTGCAGCCTGTAAATAGGTCTGTGCGGTAGGGGCAGTAAAGGCATTGGAACTGGTAACAAAAACACCGGCAAGAAAAGCAAAAAAGACAACGATGCCCCGCATCATCGAGCTAAAAGGAGTTTCGCTCATATACAGGTGAGAGCTGGTTTTGGGAGTATTGTCCTGCTTATCAAGACCCAATGCTCTTTCAGCCCTGGAAATAACGAGCAGGCTGGTGCAACCTCCCGAGAACGCAGATACCAGGCAGAGTAAGGCAATATTTGTAGGCGTGTAGGTAAGTATCGTCATTAAGAAATCGGTGAGGTTAAAGTGAGTCGTGAGTGCAGTTCTGTAAGGTCCGGAGTTGATGAGCATGCCGAGACTAAAAAGCACGAGCCAGACGATAACCGCGCCAGTGCCAAGCATGGCTATCACCAGGTGGTTGTGGCGGTGCCTTTGTTTTTTAATATGGGCAATCGGTTTGTCTTTGACTGCAGTTGTAATAGGGCCGCCGTTGCTGGCCGGCAAGGTCATAGCTTCTGTTTTTAAGTCTTCCATATAATTCGGTTTTTTTTCTATTTGTTGGAAGAAGGCCTGAAGAAGTAAGCGTGTAAATTTTGTTTTTGCAGTATTTATTTTCCCGGGTATGTACAAGCGCTTGATCCGTAAAGAAAAATAATACATTAAGTTACCAAATTGTACAGCTTTAAAAAAAAATATTCTTTACCCGGTCGGGTAAGTTTAATACAGCACCACCTTCAGGTAGTTTGCATACTCCCCCGGCACAGCGTATGCGGCAGGCCTACTACCATCTTTTATACAGCATTGAAAAGAACTATCTATTCTATTCATTCGTGATACATCCCACGGAGGCTGAGTTATTGCTTTTTCTTTAGCGGCAAAGTAAAATTTCAGGCTGGCTTATATGAACGAATAAGTAACTAATCATAACGGTATGCTCATAACAGTTACTTGTGCTGTCCTTAGTTTCCGCCACGGCGGCCAAGTGTAACTAAGGACTTACAAACATTAAATTGATGGTGAGCTTGCGAAAGAGTGGAACACCCACGGAGGCCGAAATGTGTTATAATAAATATTTCCGTGCTTATTAAATAAAAATATTAGAGATCACTTGCGAGTGACATAAATATTTTCTACTTTAGTTATCCTGATTGTTGCACTGCTACAGCTTCCCTCCTTATAATATAAAGAGTAATATTTAATTAGACTTTCCACAAGATGCTGGATTTCATTAAAAAGTATTAAAAGCATAATGCCTAAAATCCTGTATAAGAGCAGGCAAAGAAAACAATCAATTATGAGTTTTCGAATTAATTCTGAAAAAATAACTTCATTCCTTATATAAGTTCGTTACCAGTTAATCTCTCATTAAATAAACTTTAAAATTATTATCATGAAAGAAAAAATTATTTACAAAGCATTCCTCAAAACTATTTTTGTTGTAACATTATTTACAATCTTTTTTAGTTGCAAAAAAGATGCAATTCCACCGGGCGATTCTGCTTATGATTTAAATGTTGTTCTTCGGGGAGATGGTAAAACATTTCCTCACGGTTCCGGCTACATAGAATTTCGCCAGGACCCTGACACTGCCAGGATTGTTGATTTAAATACCTGGGTTCGTAATCTTGAACCTAACCATTCTTACTTGTTGCAACGAGCCGTAAATCCTGTTACAGATCCAGGCTGCTCAAGCACTGCATGGCTTACGCTAGGTTTGGGTCTAACACCACAGGATATCGAAACTGATGATCATGGCAATGGCCATGCTGATTTGTGGCGTGCGGTTACTTCTATTGCCCGCGGCACACAATTTCACATTCATTTTCAAATAGTGGATGGAGTAACGATGGCGACGGTATTAACCAGCGATTGTTATGATTATACAGTGCGGTAACTTTCCCAGCGGGGTTTTCACAGCACAAACTTTAACAATAATATTGCTCCATGAAACCCTGATGCCCGCTTACACACTGAATTATGGTAAAGCTAATCCACAAATCTTTATACTGTTTGCGAAAGAACCTTTTCTAATTTGAAGAACCTTCCGGCAACGGGGTTTCATTTCCGGGTATCCATAACTGTTAGCCTTATTGAGGAGCGGAAATGAAAACCCCGCTGAGACGCTAGACAGGTGTGGCCCACAATCCATTTCGTTGAGTTGTTTATAGAAAGTAAAAGGCATAGGTAGTTAAAAGTACATATATAACGATTAAGGCTAAACGTCGTTAAAGTTATAACATAGCTCAAGTTGTTTTTAAAGTAATAGACCAAGCGAAATGCTTAACTCACGAAAAAAAGCATGCTGTTGCCGCTTGTTAACTCAATACTAATATCACTAATTAAAATGTAATATTAGACCCCGCTGATGTTGGCGTCCCCGCCAACATTCAACACTCATTAAAATGGCTTAGCCAGGAAAAATTCTTTATCCCTGTTTCATAAAATCTTGCTGATGACCATTTATATTCTTCAGGCGAGGCTGCAAGGTTCCAATGTTGCTGACATGGATTAAAGTGAATGTAATTCAGTTTTTGCCGAAAAAATTTTTCTGTCCAGCATTCTTTCGCCATTGGCTCTCTTTCCCAAAACTGATAATCCCGGTCTGAGCTATTTACAAAATATTTCTGTAAATGAACGGCATCTTTTTTCTTTAAGTGCTTTTTAAATTCATGAGCAGTAAAGCTAAATAGCGCCCCCTGAACATCTTTTCGTTCGAAGCCATCCGAAATCTTCCAAAGCATATGGATATGATTCGGCATTATAACAAAAGCGTTTATAGTACATTTTTTATTCTGAACAAGCCATTCAAAAGAGCTGATGATGACATTTTTCAAAACATCATTTACTAACAGGTGCTCCCAGTTAAAAATAGTTCCGGTTAAAAATTCTGTATGATAAGTTTGAAGCACCAATAAATATAAATATTATCTTTCTGCTATAAAAGAAATATGTTGGCGGGGACGCCAACATCAGCAGGGATAGCAATGAACGTCATTCATTTAATAGTTTATTGAAAATCCCATCCAACTTTCCACTGCCTGGAGTTGCCGTGTTATATATTATATTCTTTGAAGAAAATATGACATACATCGGAATCGCTGAAATCTTTTGCCTATTAGCCAATTCAAATTTTTCAGGCTGTAACAGCAAGTAACTTGAGGATTTCATTCCGGTTTCTTCACATTTTGCTTTCCATGCATTATCATCTTTGTCGATTGAAAAAAACATAAAGCGAACTTTTTCATTCTTATACTTACCCATTAATTTTTTTATATAAGGAATTTCAGTAAGGCAAGGAACGCACCAGGAAGCCCAGAAATCTACGAAAACAATCTCATCTTTTTGAGGTTTGATCAGTGAGTCGAACCTGTAAAGTCTGCCATTAAAATCTTTGGTAAGGAATTTACTATTCGGTAGAGATTTTTCATGCATCGAATGCAAATAATTGAGCAAAAACTTGTTAGTTACTGTTGATCCAGTATCTGTTCCAACGTATTTCTGGCCTGGCGAACCAAGATATCCGCTTGCGTCCACTATTCTTAAAAATTGCAGGTATTGGCGATTAATAGAGGAAATATTTTTGCTTTCTATCAACAATTCCGGCTCTAACTGCAGTGCGTCGGAGAGAGCCAAACGATACGGCGCCAGGTTTAACTGGTTATTTTCAGCAAATTCAGTATCGATTTCCGTTAAGTGAACTTTATAATAGGCATTAATTTTTTGCTTATTAAATATTCTTTCATCCCACACAAGCCTGTCATTAATAGCATAAGATTTTATAACAGCCCTGGCCGCTTCCTTAAATTCAGTTGTTAATTTATATTTCCCAACTTCTGATTCAAGAAATTTCAGCCTTTTATACTCCAAATCGCTGATAAAACGATCTCTATCCCCGAGAGTTGTTTTTGGTGGAAGATGCTTTCGAAAAGGAAATTCATCCAGGTAATCTGTGGTAAGAATAAGTTTCTTAAAAAAATTACATTCGCCATTATTGGCTGAATCGGTTAAACATCGCATACCTATTTTTCCCATTCTGTCAGTTATAAACTCATACCGGTTGCCTGGGCGCACAAAAAAAGGATAATCGTTCAGATGGTTAGCGCAATAAATCAATAAAGGATGATCAGAATATATGTTATTACTGCAATCCAGGGATTCAGAATCTTTTGGCTGTAACATACTCATCTCCGCTCTGTTGATTATATTATGTTTGTAGAAAATTATTTTTTGATCCGAAGCATTTGTGAAAATCACAAAATGAAAATTGTCGTTTTGTGCATTAACTATAGACTGTATAAGATAAAGTGCAGTGAATAGAATAATTTTCTTCATAGCATTTTAAAATAAAATGAAAATATTCTTATAAAATATATTTTAATTCATTCAGGCTATAATTATCAGGTAGCCTATGCCCCTTGAAATACAGTGTAGGCGTCTCCGTTATTACTGCTTCATTTTATCATCCGCTTTAGTCTTTCACCTAATGTTTCATCCCCACCTGATTTCCAGATTATTTTACCGTTGGGTCCAATTAGCATTCCAGATGGAATGGGATTATTTACATTGGGATAATTATTTGCTATTTCCTCATTTGCACGGATATTTTGCCAGTTGCTTATTCTTTCCCTCGTCACCGCTTTACGCCAGGCAACAGAATCTTTATCAATGGAAATACTTAAAACATCAAAACGTTTTACATGATATTGCTCATATAATTTTTTAATATTCGGTATCTCGGCAACACATGGGGCACACCAGCTTGCCCAAAAATCGATCAATAAATACCTTCCCCGGAATTTTGATAAAGAAACATCATGGCCGTTTATATCCCGTGTATTAAAGTCATAAGGTGTTTTACCAACGGTATTTTGTTCTTTCTTTCTCAGCAGATCTGCAATGTATTTGCCGCTGATGCTGTTTTGTATTCTCGGCGATAAAGTATGAAATAAAGTTATTGCAGAATCAATAGGTAATATATTTGCCGGGGCGTAAAAAATAAAAGGGCTGACATAAGAATCAGGATGGTGGAGAAGGAATGAAATATCTTCATTTATAACTTCATCATATCTCGGGTTTAATTTTCCTGATATTTCTTTTTCTTTCTGGAGAGCGTTTTCCTTTTCTTTTTCATTTTGAGCTTTTTGATATGCATATTTAGCGGCTGTCAACTGCTGTAGTGGAATTTTATATTTGGCATTAATTGAGTCAATCTTTAAATTGAATGTATCAAGTTCATTTTGAGCAGCTGATCCGATGACTTTTGCGTGGATATAATCGTTTTCTGTTAGTTCGATGTGTTGGGAATCAGGCTCTAGAAAAATATTTACATAATTGACTTCGTCAAAATCTATTATTTTCTTTTTACCTGAAATAACCGCACTCGTTGGTTCATTAATTTTCCCCTCAAATCTAAATCGACCATTCTGCAAATAAGTTGAATCGAATATCCATCGATTTGATTTATTTATATATCTTAAAACAATGAAACCTGTGTCACGACCGTGAACAACTCCTGTTAAAATGAATTGTTTATTAATTGGTGTTTGGCTCATTCCGAAAATTGAGACCATGTTGAACACTCCCAAAATGAAGACCTTCATAAATATTATATTAATTCAATGTAAAATAAGAAAAGGAATAAAATAAGCCCTATGCCATGGTTTGTGACACACGAAATATTTCTCTATCAATAAAACAACACTTTCAAATCTCCTTCCCAAAAAAAATTATGCAAAGCAGTTTAAAAAAAAGGGTGGGTTCAATTAGAAAATTTCAATTAGAGCTTACAAGATAATATTTTTTTTATTAAAATAAATTTTCCGCCGGCGGATCGTTTGCTTCCTAACCGTTAGCCCCGGTAGCGAGCGTAAAAAATACGGGCAAGGCAATAATTAACCTGGAGGAAGGCACCATCTTTCTGAAAGGAAGCCCCACCTTTCTGAACGGAAGCCCCACCTTTTTGAACGAAAGCCCCACCTTTCTGAAAGGAGGCTCCACCTTTCTGAAGGGAAGCTCCACCTTTCTGAAAGGAGGCCCCACCCTTCTGAAAGGAAGCCCCACCCTTCTTAAAGGAAGCCTCACCTTTCTGAAAGGAAGCCCCACCTTTCTGAAAGGAGGCCCCTCCTTTCTGAAAAAAAAGGGCGATCAAAGCCCCGTTAGTGCCAATTTTTGAGGAGGCACTGCAATTTATCATTACATTTTTCAAATATTTTTTTTATTGATATGTCCCTTCCGAAAAAACGGATGTTCTTATTTTTCAAAAACTTATAAAATAAAAAAATTACGGTTATGGGCGCTTTTGCCAATTTCGTGTATCCATAACCGTTACCCCGTTATCCCGGTAGCGCAATAAAACAATTAGAATTACAGTTTTATGACAAATACTTTTAACCGCATTTTTAATTATTAAAATCAATCAAAATGCCGACACTATCTATTAACAATGGCTTCGATAACTATTCCGACGTCATGTTACAAAAGAAGTCATCCGATATCCTCGCGGGTGTCACCAACAACAGTTATTTCCCTGCGCCTAATCCACCGGTGGTGGATATGGGGACTTTAATCGCGGATTTTCGTACCGCTATTACTGATTGCAAAGATGGGGATCGCCTCAAAATTGCCATTAAGAAACAGAAGCGTGAAGCCGTTATCACCGCACTGCAACTATGGGCGCCATACGTGATGGCCCAGGCTGCAGGTGATGAAGTGATAGCGAAGTCTTCCAATTTCGACATCCGGAAAACGGCTTCCCCAAAGCCGCCTATAGAAAACCCGGAGAATTTTTCAGTGGTGGCAGGGGCCAACCCACTTGAGTTATTTGCGAGAACCAATCGCGTACTTGGGGCGATTGGCTATAATTTTCAGTATGCCACCGATGAAATGATGGCGCTGGATAACTGGCAGGTAATTACAACCACTACCACAAAATGTACAATTCCCAACCTGGTGTCGGGAACGGTATATAATTGCAGGGTAGCTGCCATAGGCCCAAGAAACCAAATTATGTACAGCGTTATTATACGTTGCAGAGTTTCTTAATTTTCCAAACCGGTTAAAAGATATTGAAAAGAGGACTACTAACGTAGTCTTTTTTTTGCGTGTACCCTTAGCAGTTACTTGTAGGCTCACTGTTAGTTTTCTATTAAAATGAATGAACTTAAATTTAAAAAATTGTTCCGGGTGTTACCAGGACTGTGATCATCTCTGCGGAAGCTGGCTACCACCTAAAATGCATTAAAGCATCACATCTCAGCCTTTAGCCCTCTCCTTTTAGTTTTGCTGATGTTTTTAAATCCCGGGGGCGCAAGGCTACGGCAGAAATTTTGGCCCCCCTTGTGCAATTCTTTTGAATTGGTTACATTTAAAATATGGAGACTGTAACACTTAAACCGCTTTTTCATCGCGGGGGCGAATGCATTGCCATTTATGCACCACAAAACGGAACACTTAACCATTATTTTCAAAAGAAAGCCGGAGCAAAATGGACAAAGACACATAAGTGCTGGTATATGCCCTGTAATGAAAAAAATTATGAACAGCTTGCAAAAGCTTTGAAAGGTGTGGCCCTGTTGCAGATTGATGAATTAAAGAAATATCTCCTGGAAAAGAAGAAAGGCACGGGGAAAGAGAATTTGCAGGCAGCCATACCCGTTATACCACCCATGAAACAGCCTCCGGCCAAAATTGTTGCGCAACAGGTAAAGGGAACCCTGGCCATAAGTAAAGAAAATAAAGAAGCCCTTCAAAAATTTAAACAGCAACTTGTATTGAAAAGCTATAGCCCATCTACTATTAAAACGTATACCAATGAGTTTACTCAATTTCTACAATTAATAAAAGATAAACCTGCCAATGAATTTACCGTTCAGCGAATAAAAGATTATTTGCAATATTGTCACGAAAAATTAAAGCTAAGTGAAAATACATTGCATAGCAGGATGAATGCGCTTAAGTTTTATTATGAACAGGTTTTAAGAAGAGAAAAATTCTTTTGGGAAATACCAAGACCTAAAAAACCGCTGCAGTTACCCAGGTTTTTTAACCAGGATGAAATTGCTGCAATAATAAAAGCAGCCTCAAACCTGAAGCATAAAGTTATGTTGATGCTTGCTTACAGCGGTGGATTACGGGTAAGCGAAGTAGTTACTATTAAAACGGCCAATATAGATAGTAAGCGTATGTGTATTTTTATTGAGAACGCCAAAGGCAAAAAAGACCGCATGGTTACGCTAAGCCCGGTACTTTTAATAATGCTGCGCGAATATTGGAACGCGTATAAACCGCTACATAGAGGCTATTTGTTTAGCGGGCAAAATGCCGGGGAACCTTATAGCACCCGGAGCCTGCAACTTGTTTTAAATGCCGCAAAACAAAAAGCTGGTATTCTTAAGCCGGGAAGCATACATGCTTTACGTCATAGCTTCGCCACACATTTGCTTGATAAAGGAACGGATGTAACCATGATTATGAAGTTACTGGGGCATAATGATATAAAAACGACACTTCGTTACCTCCACGTAACTAACCGCGATATGCTGCAGATTGTAAGCCCGCTTGATAATTTGAATTTAGAATAATAAACCGAAATAAAATAATATGAAACTGGAATGTAAAGAAATATCAATATCTGATGATGAATTTGGCTGTACTATTGAGTTTCTCCAGGAAAAGGAAGAATTTGATGGCAATATAAAAAAGTCTGCTAAGGAAATATTGGCATCAATAAAGCCATACATTTTACTCCAAAGAACGTACGGCGAGGATGAATTTGAAGAAGACTATTATTATTTTGAAACACATGATTTTGATAAAGCCGGCGAATTAAAGGATTTTACCATCAACATTTATAGAAAAAAGATTTTAATAACCCGCAATAATGAGATATTTGAAATTGCGATAAATAGCAATAATATTGAATTTGAAAATCTGAAAAGGGCTTTAGGAAGAATAGCAAATAAAGAAGGCCAGCTTCAAATCTACGAGTAGCCAAAACCAAAAAAGCATAATTTACCAGATTAACTGAGTTGTATTTGCGAAAGTTTTAAAACTTTCATTTATTTTTATAATGCATTAATAATTAATTTTTTAAAAAAATATACGCAAATTGGAAGGGGAAAGAACTTTCGTATATTTATGAGTTGTGCGCAACTTTAATAACTATGGCATCAAAAGTTCCCTTTGTAAAACAACAGATTAATTGGCTTTCGCTATTCCCTATCCTAATAACTTTAGGGGCGTTATGTCTCTTCTTTTATCAGTTTGATCAGAAGTTTTTTTGGCTGATCGCTCTTTTTGTTTATTACATGCTCAGACTTCTATGTAAATTTCTATTCTTTCCAAACGCGATTTTTGAAGGAGTAAAAAGAATAAAACAGGAACAATTTGAGCAAGCGATACCATTTTTTGAAGAAACAATAAGTTATTATACCAAGAATCGCTGGATCGATACATTCCGCTTCTTCTTATTGCTAAGCTCGGCAAAAAGTTCAATCATGGAAAGTTGTCTTTGTAATTTGGCATACTGCTATTTGCAAACAGGTGACATTCAAAAAGCTAAAGAGATTTATCAAAACGTTTTATTTGAATACCCTGAAAATATAAATGCCAAAAGCATGCTGAACACAATAAATCTGATTTCAGCCAATGTATCACTCTAAGAAAAGCTGCGCACAACAACAGCTTTCAGCAATTGGGGGGCGACCCAACGCGTCTTTCAGCGGCAACAAATATCCTAGCATCAGTTCCAGCGCGACCCAACTCGGCTGGTCTGTAGAATATGTCATTAAGCTTTTGTACATTTATTCAGCGGCAGTAGCCAGGCTGGACGGAAGTAAATCCCCAACTGCTTAAAGCCCTGACCGTTGTACGCAATCGCAAAACAGTGCAAAAGGACCGATGAATAAGCCAACTCTCATGAAAATACTTTATTTGCTTACTTTAATTCTTTTATTTTCTTGTAAGTCCAGACCAAAGACCATTAATAAAGTCTCAGAAAATTCAACAATTCCTCAAGTACCTTCTCCTTTAGTTACACAAAATTTAAAACACATAAAAACAGGGGCTGAGTTGGAAATAAACATCCAAGCTGAGCCGCTAAGCGATACGTCTGGTCCTAGAGTAAGCGTAAATAATATCCCTATCTCTTTTAGCTCAGATGGTGTAATAAGCACAGCAATATTTGTCAAAAAAGTTCATGGAACTCCCGGAGAGTACTTTATTCCAGTGACTGTCACTCACGTTAATCACGGAAAAGAAATAAGGATAGACAAATATATAGTGTCGTATTTTATTGACAAATAGAATAGGCTGCGTACAACAAAGCGGCTTGCTTCTATGCTGGCTGAACTGCAAATCCTCATCTTTTGTAATGCTATCAGCATCAGTTCGGGCGGGACTTTCAATGTTCATCTTTTGTACCTATCTTCATCTATAGTTTTTCAATGGGTCTAACGGTTCGGGCTGAAAAATATAAATTTCCAGCACAGCAGCAAGCCCTATCGTTAGACAGAGCATGCAATTATGACAAACACATTTAAGCTAACTGTACATATGGTTTCAAGTCTTGACGGGATTATTGCCAAAAAGGATAATAGCGTTTCGTGGTTTGAAACCTCAGATAAATATGACAAAGGAGTTGACGGCGTTGATCCTGTAGAATTTCTAAAAACAATAGACTGTTACGTTATGGGTTCGAGAACATACGAACTTGCCCTGGAGCTTTCAAAAGATTATGGCTGGGCTTATGGTGACAAACCAACAATAGTGTTAACTAATCGTAATCTTACAACTGACAAACAAAATATCGAATTTTATTCCGGAGATTTGAACAAATTCGTAACCGAACGATTGAAACCAAATTATAAAAACGTGTGGATTGTGGGTGGTTCTATGCTTACAAAAGACTTTCTTCTAACAAAATTGGTAGACGAGATACGAGTAAGTATTTTGCCAATTATCTTAGGGGATGGACTTCTATTTTTTGACCACATAGGACAAGAACAAGCATTACACCTAAAGGACACAAAAGCATATAAAAACGGAATGGTAGAATTATCCTACGAGATAAAAAAGTAAGAACAACAGAAAGACACACTGCCTGTAACAAATAAGACTTCGTCGGGCACGCAGTGCCTCCGATGAAGTCCCATGTTGTACGGAACCGGTGACTGAATAATTGAGTACTATGGGATTTGAGTTGAAAGAAGGACTGCTATAGTGTGAAGTGTAATGAACTGCGTTTATGATTGGGGGTTAGTATTTTAATACAGGAGCACAGGTCCGGAAAAAGTAAGAGCACCCTCACCAACTATTCGCGTCCACTTGCTCATTTAGCAAATGCAAAACAAAAGCACTCTCCGTTCCCGAAGAGTGCTTCTTAAACTACCGTAGGTTTAGTACAACAAAGGGGCTTGCTGCTATCCCGGCTGAACTGCGCATCTTCATCTTCGGCAATGCTATCAGTAGCAATTCAGACACACTTTCATTATTTAGCTTTTCTGCATATCTTCAACAAAAGTTTTTCAACGGGGCTAACGTTGCGGGTTAGCCGATAGAAATTCCGGCACAGCAGCAAGCTCTACCGTTAGCGAAACTTTTAAAACAAATTCTAAAGAATGAAATCAGCCAGGGCAATCTCCTTACAACTGATAAGTTTTGATTCACTTCAAAATCCGGGAGAACCCAATATTGAAAATTTTAAAGGACTGTTGTTTTGTAACATAGGCGCTGACACCCGGGCGGCTGCCCAACAACCAGTATCTCATACGGCATTCAGGTTCGTAATACTTGGATTGCATGAGGATGAATCTTCTGCAGGCCTTCTCATTGAAAATAACCGGGAACTCTTTCCATTTATTAATGCAAGCAATGAAATTTGGTCGGCTGTTTTACAGCCTTTCCATCATAAAGGAACTGCAAATTATCTGAGCCAAAACAATCCATCAAGATTATTTGACGAGTTGGCTAGCTCACCCGGGACAAAGACTCCGATTGTTGTATTGACGACTGCGGGTTTTGTGAAGGATGATCATTTAGATATGAACAGAGTAATAGAATTTGGTATGGGAACGGGTGCTATAAGGGCTTCAATGACAGCCATGGATGCACTGCATTCCCAACAATCCTTTATTTTTCCGGAAGTGATCAAACATGATTTTATGAGTGTAACCATTTGGAAAAATGCTGCTGCTGTGGGAAAATTTGCATACGGATCTCCGATTCATAAATTATTAATGGAAAAGCACCTTTCAGAAAACATGGCCGATCGCACATCTTTCACCCGATGCAAAATACTTCGAAGTTATGGTACATGGTATGGAACCGATCCGACAAGATTAGTTTAATTAAAGTATCCGGCTAAAGTGGTTATTGCTAAAAGCTGAACTGGCGTACATTTCATTAGCTTTGGTTTTTTGGTCATCTGGCGTTCGGGCAGAAGGAGTTCTTACCAGCTTTTGTTTTTAACTTCATCTGTAAATTATAAATCATCGGACCTGTGGGCAGAATGTTCAATGAATAAACTCGTAGAAAACTAAAATGACAATAAACATAAACGAAGGGTTAAAACTTGAACTAACGGCGGCTAAGCATGCAGAAGCACTGTATGAGGCTGTTGATATTAACCGGGTACATCTTTCAGGTTTTTTGCCGTGGGTAGGCAATATGAGATCAGTGGAAGACTTCCGCAGTTACATAGAAAATTGTGAACTTCTATACCAACAAAACAAAGAAGTGAGCTTTGTAATAATATTTGGAGAAATGCTGGTGGGAAGAATTGGATTACACTATATAAATCTTAACAACAAAAGTGCTTCAATTGGGTATTGGCTCACAAGGGAAGCTGAAGGAAAAGGCATTGTCACTAACTCATGCAGGCAAATAATAACTTACGGCTTCAAAAAATTAGGTTTACATAGGATTGAAATAAAGGCAGCAACAGAAAATTTTAAAAGCCAGGCGATTCCAGAGAAATTGGGTTTCAAAAAAGAAGGGATATTACGACAAGCTGAACTTGTTAATGATAAATATCTAGACCTGTTTATTTATTCACTATTAGATTTTGAATGGAGCCAGGAAACAACGAACCGCTAACAGGTTATTATAATATGGCGGCTTGAGATTGCAGGCTCAACAGTTGCGCTACTCTTGAGTTTTTGTACTAAATTCGGCTGACGGATATCTTGCCGCCACTTCGCAAATACCTAATCCGTAAGACTACTCCTCAACTAATCAAACGTCAGACAATTAAAAAGCAAAATATGAGAAAGGTAATTGCAGCAATCAATATGACACTCGACGGATTTTGCGACCATACTTCAGGGATCCCGGATGAAGAAATACATCAGCATTACACTGACCTGTTAGATAACTCTGGCGTTATTCTATATGGAAGGATAACATATCAACTTATGCAATACTGGCAAACGCTGCTAAAAAATCCTTCAGGAGAAAAATCAATGGATGACTTTGCTATAGCTATAGACAAAATTCCAAAAATTGTTTTTTCGCATAAGCTGGAGAACACAGAATGGGATAGCGCAACATTATCAAATCAACCACTTGAAAAAGTAGTTGTAGAACTAAAACAACAACCGGGCAAAGACATTTTAGTTGGAAGCCGGAGTTTAATTATACAGCTAATGGTACTTAATTTAATTGACGAATATCAACTTTGTGTTCAACCCGTCGTTGCAGGAGGCGGGTTGCCATTGTTTGAAAATATAAACACCAGGACCATTTTTAAACTCATAAAAACTAAAACCTTTATGGGTGGTGCAGTAACGCTGTACTATGAGCCGGCAAACAAAAAGGTAACGAACCGCTAACAAAAGTATTTTTCATACTGTTGAAAATTTTGTTCCTTCCAGTATAAATATTATTCGCTCCAGTAAAGTTCTTAGGTGTTCCAGCGGAGATATTATGCGTTCCAGTGAAGTTCTTATGCGTTCCGATGAAGTTCTTATACGTTCCAGTGTAGCTCTTGTACATTCCAGTGAAGCTCTTATGCGTTCCAGTGTAAATCCTATACGTTCCAGTGTAGATCTTATGCGCTCCGGTGAATATCTTATGCGTTCAGTAATGAATTTTATGCGTTCATCTGCCAGTTTGGGGCGAATGGTTTTCGTATATTCGGTTACCAGCTAACCGTTATGATAAACGAGAAAAGTCTTTGCCATGCCCGGGTTCGGCACAAACTACTTTACGCTACCTCTCAGGAACCGCGTATTTTATTATAAACGTTTAAAAAGCAGGGCTGAAGAAAAATCGTTTTCTAAAAGAAGTAGTGTATTTTAGATGAAATACACACGTTGTGTGATATGCTAACTGACCTCTACCAATGATAATGAAACCAAGACAACTTATATTTTATTTTATATTTTTCGCAACAAGTTTATCATGTTGTAAAAGTTCTTCGGACTGCTCAATATTTAAGACAGGGAAATTTTTTACCTATTCGCCAGTGACAAAAAATAAAATTCTTATTGAACGCTCAGACTCACTTCAAATTGAGACTGACACGAAAACAGGATTTATAAATAAGAGTAAAATTTTATGGAAAAGTCCTTGCGAATATGATATTGTGGAAGTAAGTAATAATAAATCTCCCCAAGACAATATTGATTCCTTTTTTAATATCACGCCCATTCATGTGACAATTACTGGAGGCAAAAAAGATTATTATATATTTTCTGCAACCATAGACAGTATGAATAAACATTTAAGTTACACAGACACAATAAGAGTCTTAAAGTAAGATAGGATAATCGTGCGGTTTGGGTTCAAACTGATGTCGGTGATAGTCGGGCTACAAAACCATCAGCACGAACACGCAACATCGGCGGCCTTTTTTTGGTGTTTGTAATGCTTTAAATTTGGAGAAAGGAGAAGAGCAACCTGGGCTTAATTTTGAAAGCTCAGCTGAGCTTAATTTAAACAAAAACAAAACTTATTCATTCAAACAACAAACAGGAGTGGTTTTCTTTAATAGTTCTGGATACTGGAGAATAAAGGGTGATACTCTCTCTTTGCTTAATCATGACACTTCTCTACTTAACGGAACTCCCATTGCCAACCAAATGTTTTTACTAAAAAAATCAAGACTTGTAGAAATTATCAATTCTAAACCTACAAATTTAAAACTAAAGAAAAATTAAACCTTTTAGTTAGTTTGTATTTCACAAAAAATAATCTTTATTAAGATTGGCATTTTAAAACAATTTCAAAAATTTCCACATCAGTTCTAGCTTCACCATAATGTCCGCAGGCCTATAACAAGCGGCTTGCTTCTATGCTGGCTGAACTGCAAATCCTAATCTTTTGTAATGCTATCAGCAGCAGTTCGGGCCGCACTTTCATTATTCGTCTTTTGTACATATCTTCATTATTAGGTTTTCAACCCGATAGCTAACGGGTGGGCTAACGGTCTGGGCTGAACGATAAAAATTTCAAGCACAGCGGCAGGCCCTCAGGTAAGTAGCCATTTGCGACCAGACTAAACTCAATATGAAATCTTTTACACTAAATTTTATTTTACCAGGACTTTTCATTTTTTTTATTTGTGGTTGCTCATCTGGGTTCGGCCCTGACTATGACAAGGCTGAAATCAAACAAAATATTGGCGGTACTTTAATTTGTAATTCTGTTCATACTGCTGATATCCAAAATTATCAATACGACGTTTCATATGAATATAAGGATTCCAACGATAGTATTTTTGACATTGGAAGTGGAACTTATTATAATCGTGAATGGAATAAAGACGAACAGTTGCAAGGATATAATGACTGGACAATATTAAAAACGGGAGATTCGAGTGGCACCGATAAGGTTATAGTAGGTAATCTGAAAACAAACAAATGGACTGAATATAGATTTACTTCTAAAAATATTGAAAAGGAAAGTATGTGGCGATCTTTGAAAATTCATCCACTTTCAAATTATTGTTGTTCCGAAACATTTATTGATAAAATAAAAGATGGACAAATTCAACTTCACTACAAGTTTAGAACGAGCGAAGGTTTTATAACCAACAATGGAGGGAGAAAAATTTACTATCAAATTAATAATTCTACTGGACAGCCAGTTATGACTAAAATTGAATAAATAAACTAAAGCGGCTGCTTACACTGGGCTTGCTGCTATGCTGGCTGAACTGCAAATCCTCATCTTTTGTAATGCTATCAGCAGCAGTCCCGGCAGACTTTCAATAATCAGCTTTTCTGCATATCTTCATCAATAGTTTTTTCAATTGGGCTAACGTTGTGGGCTGAACGAAATAAATTTCCAGCACAGCAGCAAGCCCTAACGTTGGCAGATATTGTAAACCTCATTCTATTATTTCGAATCGCATCCCTTGGACTTTAACTCAATTATAATAAACGTACTCTCAAACTTTTTTTATAAGCATAATTTTCTTTTAATTGAAAACAGGAAAGACTTTCTGTGTTTCAAATCAGAGAATGTAAATGTTCAATTTGTTTATTCCCCGTATAGTTGGGAATGTCGTTACGACATTAGTCTGAATAGTGAACATGTACAATACGAAAACATTTTTGTTGAAGAATTTTTAAAATTACCTAAGCAACGCTTAGTTTCAAAGCACTCGGAAGTAGATAACATAAAATCATGGGCAATTAATCAATTGAATTTATTTGAGAAGTATCCAGATGATTTATTAAAAGGTAAAAAGGAATTTTATTTTAAACTCAATGAGTACTACAACAAAACAAATTCCGATTATACTAAAAAAATGAGTTAGCATCCTGCATCGGAAATGATATTTGAATTTAGTCTTTGCTTCGACATCTGCCAACATTGGGTTTGCTGGCTATGCTGGCAGAAGAATAAATCATAATCTTTTTGTTCGCTATCAGCAGTAGTTAGGGGCAGACGGAATTCTATTTAGCATTTGTGCTTATCTTCATCATCAGTAATTTTATTGGGCTTTGGTGCGGGGCAGACGAATAAGAAATCGCACAGCAGCAAGGCCCTACCGTTGTGTGCAATACGACGTAACTAATCTTAAATCTTTAAATAACCCAAATGACCGTGCTAGATACGGATGTAAAACATTCACCCGATTATATTCGGGAATTTGTAAAAGAGCCCGACAAAAACGGTGTAGCTGAATTATTGATTGACGGTAATTGGTGTGGGCATGGGGAAGAAACCTGTCGTGTGTATGATGTAGCAGACAAAGACAATTACACTTTTGAGGTTCAATTGCCAGAGACAGAAGCTGAGGAACTCTTTCCAAAAGCTATTAAATTGACTTCAACCATAAGCGGAACGTCGTTTCTTGCATATGACACAAGAAAGCATCCAGCAAGTTTTTATTCAACATCTGAGTTTGCAGGAATAAAATCAGAATTTTCAGACAAGATTTCTTGCCGCAAATGTGGCAAAGGAAATTTCAAGGTCGCAGTCGGCTTTGAAGTTCCAGAAGACAGCGACAGTCCAAATGACATTACATGGTTTGCTTTAGCTACAGAGTGCATTCAGTGTGGTGACAAGACAATTTCTTTTGAAGATGAAACAGCATAAAAGTAAAAGTACTGCACACAACAAGGGGTTTGGCAAAATGTGGGCTGACGAATAACGTTCTTCAACTTGATTTTTTCAATTTAGCTTTTGTGCCGGCTGACCGATCGCTATTGAACATAAATCTTTAATTTGAACAATAAAACATTCATCAACTTCAGTAAGCCAGGCGGACGGAACGCAGATGTCCCGCACTTCGCCAAGCCCTGAACGTTGCGGACACACCCTAAATATTCATCAAAGCATGACAAGAAATAGATTTTCTTTATTGACAGTTTTACTAACTCTTCAAACTGCATTTACGTTGCGGCAAGACACCAAAATTGAAATTCCAGATTTCAATGACAAGTTAATTTTTTAAAATCAAATATCGGGAGGGTTAAAATTCAATATGCCCCCTAACCCCAAATACATGTGCAGGTCCGCGATCTTTATTATAGCCGGGATTGGTCACAAACTGGTAATCTAATGTGAGCCAAAATAAATTTGAAAGTTTTGCATTATAGAAAGTTTCCATTATGGCCTCATTTGCATAACTAAGTTTTCCATCCCCGATAATAAAACCGTACCCACCGGCCTTTAAATAATTTCTGTGCTCTTTGGATATTCCATTAATAACAGTTGCGATCCCAACAACATCATTTTGCCTCTTCCATCGATTTCCTTTCAGAGATAATCCCACGTTAGCTGTTCTGTCAATTTCAGTAAAGGCCCAAGTAACATGCTTTCCATCATTCCATCCTATTCTTGAAAAGACCCCTACTCCATTAGTGATTTCCTGTTCGACATTTAACCCCACAGCAAACTTTTTACCTCCATAACTTTTATGCTCCGTTTTTCCCTGGATTACATTCAATAAAAAAGTGTTATTGGTGTCAAGTGCTTTCATTCCTTCTGCATAAGACGGCGCCTGGGAATGCGTATTACTAACAATCAAACGAACCGCGCCCGGCTTTTTGCCGATAAAAATTGTATGTTCAAACTCAATCGTTTCGGAATGGGCCTTGAAATTATATTCCATTAAATGATAGTTAGCTATACGCGGAACTGCAACGCTTGAAAATCTTACCGTCCAATTGGGTTTTATTAGTTCGGTTACCAAACCAAAAGTATAGCCGCGGGTATTAGCAGGATAATCCCATGCACCGTTTGCCCATAAAGCCCAATTAAAAAATTGTGAACGGGGATCTTTACTGTATTTATTATCATCAAAAAAATCGCTTACTGAAAATTTGCCTGCTGAAATGGTAATGCGGCTGGAAGGAATTTTATCAGAAATTTGATTTGCATCATCTTTAACTTCTATTGAATCTGTAACCCCTAATCTAAAATATTGTTGAAAATAAGCTCTTGCAATAAACGCAGCGGGAGCTGCAGAGCCTATACGATAGGTTTCGCCGTTCAATGCACCTGCAACCCCCGTCGCAAAACTTAAACCATTACCACCAGAAACTTCGGGATTTAAATAAAATGTTCCCCCTCTCCATAATTTTCTACCCAGAAATAAAGTAGCTGTAATACTTTTCGCTGCGGGTTCAACGGAATCGGCAAGGCTGTTTTGTCCACTATATTTTGAAGGAAAGGCTGTATGTTTTTGTGCTATATAAGTAAACTGAAAATGATTGGTCCAACCATGTTTCGCACTATCATCAGTTTGGGCAAATCCATTGAAAAATTCTAAAAGTAGAAATAGTAACCCGGTAATTTTTTTGGTGACAATCATTATGCTTTTACTTTTTATACCCGTCGTGGGAAAGCAAAGCGTTCCTGCGAAAGATCAGCCTATTAAAATAATATTAGATGAATCAGGATCCATATATTTTTGTTGTAGACGAAAAGGGGTTTTAAAGGCCGCAAAGTACAAGCCAAAAGAGTATTGACAAAAACTATTATAGCAATGATGTTGCAATTTATTTAACCGGATGTCGTTGCAAATAAAAAATAATCTGATTTAATTTTTTAATGAGAAAATCTCTCGTCCAGTACCTCCCTATTTCTCTCCCAAAGGGCCCTTTCCACAAATTTGGAAGATTGGGTTTGATAATAAATACCGGCTAAACCCAATACACCTGTGCTTGCCGCAAATTCTATTGAGCCTGTTACATTCGTTTTTGTGAAAACAGATGTTATAATTATTGCAAGGGAAGCTACATTAAAAGCCCTGCTGATAATTAACCTTCTCTTCGATTTTTTATACATTTCCCGCGTTTCAGGAGCAGTAAATTCTAATCTTAAATCCTGGTAACTTAATTTTTGGTTCCCTTTTATATATTTATTGCCATAGTGATAAATAGTCTGGGTATTATATAATTGTATTAAAGTGTCTCGTGACTGTGAAAATCCAGTGGAACAAGCAAAAAAACAGAGAATACATAAGACAGTTTTGTAATTTTTCATGTTATAAATTTTTAAAGTTTATTTCCAATAAATAATTTACAAGCACATATCAGACCGTAATTATTTTAGTTTAAAATTTACTCTTTCCACACCGTAACCTCCTTTGGCTTAAACCAAACGATTTTTGTAAATTGAATTATCGCTGTCAAAACAAAAACCCATCCTAAAATAAGGTTTAAGATGTGCTGATTGTTGTTTAATTTTTTTATGATATATAACCCACCAAAAATAAAAATGCAATTTGCTAAAAACGTTCCGGCTCCAATGGCAACGATGTAAATATTATAAAACAAGTTGGTAGGATGCAAGATTTTCTTTGTAAATAAAATTGTACTCCACCCAAACCAAAAAGGAATATGCATTACCGTTATAGCGCTCATAAACATACCTAACAGAAACGGATTGATGCTACTATATAAGAGTACATTCCCTGTTTCATGTGTACCGGAGGCGGCATAAAAACTTCCGGCAGCCAGGGCAATTATTAAGAGGAGTGTTATCCACTCCATCCATTTAAAAATTATCTTACGCTGAATGATCCAGTGAATACCTGCAAGTGATATGCGCACATAGATTATTTCTGTTAAAAGAGTGCCTAACGAAAAGTACATAGCGTGTGCCACACTATCGTGAACGCTTAGTTGCATTGCAGTAATATTCAATGGACTAAAAGGCAGGGTACCAAGAAAGCTTATTAATAATCCCCAAAAAAAAATTTTAATTAATTTCATTTTCGGTTAACTGCACGGGTAATTTTCTTTTATGGATTTTGCCAAAGGGTAATTTCAACAAAGAAAGATATTTGGAATTTGCCTGCTGGTCCATGTAAGTGTCCACGCCAAACACAATGTCTTTATAGGGCACCCGGTTAAAAGTACCGAAAAGCCGGTCCCAGATACTTAGCACATCTCCATAGTTACTGTCAGTATTCGGGCGTTGATAATGATGGTGAACCTGGTGAAGGTTAGGAGTTATAAATACCAATCCTATTATGGAATCTAATTTTTCAGGCAACCTGTAATTCATATGTGCCAAAAGGTTTGAAAAAATCTGGATGAGTTGCCGCAGGAATACTGTCCAGAACAGAGCACCGCTAAAAAATATCCATATTATGGTAAAAAGATTACGAATGAGGTTTTCGCACGGGTGCTCCCGTAATGTGGTAGAGACGTCCACTATGTGATCGCAGTGATGAACAGCATGAAACATCCAAAGCCTGTCAACCTTATGCATGATTACATGATATATATATTCGCCCAAATCAAGAAATACAAAGGACATTAGAAACAAAATAACCGGATGTTGCACATAAGGCAAATGGTGTAATATTCCAAAATTGTGCATTGTTGTCCATCGAATAGCTTTTACAAAGAAATAACCTGTTACAAATTGAGGTATTAATCCCGTTAAAATAAATTGGGCATTTAGAAAAGCGTGTTTCAGTTTAGTATAATTTACAGCAAGGCCGGCCATGCGCTCAATGTTCCAGCATACTAATAATGCCAGGGAAAAAGTCAACGCTTCTGTTTCGTCCGAACTGTGAGAGAGAAAAGTAATCAGGTGATGCATTATGCTAATAATAAGATTTTAAAGATCGGTATTATGGTCTTCTAAATGTTTCGGTCTGAGATAAAAATTTAAAAACCCAGTAGCCTTTAACTTTTAGCAAACCATCTTTTGTAATCCATGCCTCAGAGGACCACTCCTTGCCTGAACTGGAATCGTAAATTTTGCCGTTGTCCCATTCATTTTCATCGGGGTAGTACTTTAGATTGCGTAACACATCTATCCCAATTAATTTACGGGAACGTAAACTCTTGTCCGGATTTTTTTCATCTGTTCTTACATTCATGGGCTTACTTTTATCATCACTGTCATCAAACCATAAAAGTTTTGCTTTCATGTCATTGCCTTGTTTATAAACTTCCACTTCCAGGTTTCCTTGTATGTTTATCCATTTTCCCAGAATCGCATCAGACCTGGATTGAAAATTTAAATTTGAAAATAATACGGAACTGATGAAGAAATTTAAAATGGCATTCATTAGATTTAAATAATTGAAATTATTGTTATCCCTTCAAATTATTTCAATTTAGTTTCACAATCAATTGTTATAATAAGCTGGCCTTGTTCAAACTTTAATTAAGTAAACCTTTTTTTCTTAATTGCTCTGTTTTTGATTTTTCCTTTATACAATTAAAAGTAAATGAAAGTCCCATAAAGACAACCGTTGAGACATACAGCCTATGGACAAGCAAAGACACTTTTTTACCAAATGATAAATAATCCAAAACAACTGTTACTAACTTTGCAGTGATGAAAGAGTTTATAGAATATATTCTGCAATATGGCAACTTGAACAAACAGCAAATTGACCTGATTACAAGCAAAGCAAAAGAAATAGAACTTGACAAAGATGACTATTTTGCAGAAGTAGGAAAAGTTTTGAAACAAGTGGGGTTTATTATTGAGGGTATTCTTCGTATTTGTTATTACAATAACAAGGGCGAAGAAATTACTAAAATTTTCATTGAAGAAAAGCATTTACTTTTTAACTTAAAAAACGTGCCTTCTACAGAATATATCCAGGCGGCAACAAATTGTAAACTACTTGTGTTTTCAAATCAGGATTGGAAAGAAATTTCCGATACTATAATTGATTGGGAAAGTATCATTCAAAAGATTACCAATAAATCACTTGCCCAAAAACTTGAAAGAGTAAGTCCATTAGTATCACAAGACGCAACTACACGCTATTTGGAATTTATGGAAAAATACCCAACACTTGTCAATCGCATTCCTTTATCATACATTGCTTCATATTTAGGAATTACACAACAATCACTAAGTAGAATAAGAAAAAACATTCGCTAAGTTACTTTTTACCAAATGGTAAATGAGTTCATTTTTTAGTGGTGCATTTTTGCATCATCAATTTTAAAAAATAAAAAATGAACAAAACAATTTTCATTACAGGTGCTTCATCAGGATTAGGAAAAGCAACCGCTAAATTATTTGCCTCAAAAGGTTGGACTGTAATTGCTGCGATGCGACAACCCGAAAAAGAAACAGAACTTACACAGTTGCTAAACATTCATCTCCTGAAGTTGGATATCAGCAATACAAAACAAATTGCTGAAGTAGCTTCTGAAGCAGAAAAAATAAGCCCGATAGACGTATTATTTAATAACGCAGCTTATGGACTTATGGGTGCTTTTGAAGGAACTACTGACGAGCAATTAGAACAACAAATTAACACCAATTTTTTGGGGACAATTCTTGTTACAAAGTCGATTCTTCCTTATTTCAGAGCACGAAAAAGCGGAACAATTATTACTGTAACATCTTCCACAGCAAACATTCCTTATCCGTTTGTTGCCGTTTATGCAGCAACAAAATCAGCGTTAGAAACGTGGACAGAGGGAATGAGTTATGAATTAAACGGATTTGGTGTAAGTATCAAAACAATAGTGCCGGCTTATATGCAAACCAACTTTGGCAGCAATGCACAAATGGTTTTTCATCAGGGTTATCAGGAAGTTTTTAATAAATACATAATGACGATGAGAGCAGATGCAAACACCAAACGTGATACACCCGAAAGTATTGCAAATGTTGTTTACGAAGCAGCAACAGACAATAAGAAACAATTACACTATACCGCTGGTAATCTTGCTACAACAGAATACGAGTGGTTAAGAAAAGACGGAATTGAAGTAGTAATTGACACGATGAATAAACGTTTTTTTTGAGTAAGAAATTGCTGACAGATAAAAACCCGAGCTGCCACCATCGTTTGGCGTTAAGCCGGCTGACGAAGAGAGTACAATCTTGAATAAATACCTAAACGAACGAACGCACATCGAACCAAAGACAGTCTTCAGTTTGGGCTTGACCAGCATCAGGCCTTGACGTTAGCCTTCATTAAAGAGCGAATCTAAACTGGCCGACATAGCTTCTATTTATTGACTTATCAAAATAAGAGCAAAAAAATTTGCGCAAGTAAAACCTTGCGCATATATTTGCAATAAATTACTTGCACATTATGACACAATCAAGAGACATCTTCCAGGCAATAGCAGACCCAACCCGCAGGCAAATTATAGGCATGCTGGCCCGGAAATCACTGAATGTAAATACTATTGCCAAAGAGTTTGACATGACGAGGCAAGCGGTTTCATTGCATGTTCAATTCCTTAACGATTGTGGCCTTGTTATAATCAGGCAACAAGGCCGGGAAAGATATTGCGAAGCGAAGCTCGAAAGATTAAATGAAGTAGCAGACTGGGTAGACCAATACCGGAAATTCTGGGACAATAAGCTTGACTCATTGGAAAGTTACCTGGCTAAAATTCAAAAAAAGAAAAAATAGGCAAATGGAAAATTACAATACATTCAAACAGGAAGAGAACATTCTTATACATACAAGAATTCTTGATGCGCCCAGGGATTTGGTTTGGGAAGTATGGACCAACCCGGCACATATAAAAGAATGGTGGGGGCCAAACGGTTTTTCGCTAACTACTAAGTCAATGACGGTGGAACCAGGCAACACGTGGGATTTTATTATGCACGGTATGGGACGCGATTGGGATAATAAAATTGAGTATGTAGAAGTAAAAAAGCCTTCTCTTTTATCTTATAAACACTCTGGTGAAAGGAGTGATGATTACAATTTTACAGTTACAGTTTTATTTGAAGAGGTTGAAGGAAAAACATTATTGACCATGAAGTCGGTCTTTAAGTCAAAAGCAATTATTGAAGAATTAAATAGAAAGGTAAATGCCATTGAAGGCGGCAAGCAAACTTTAAACCGGCTTGAAAACTATCTTAATTTATTAGTGAGTAATAAACCTTAAACAATAATAAAAAACAGAACCATATGAGAAAGATAATTTCGTTTATGCATATATCACTTGACGGCTTTGTAGCAGGGCCAAACGGAGAAATGAACTGGATTAAAGTAGATGAAGAAATTTTTGATTATGTCGGTAAGCGGATAAGCGAAGGGGACACGGCATTATATGGGCGGGTAACTTACCAGATGATGGAAAATTACTGGCCTACAGCAGCAGACCAGCCGGGAGCGAGCAGGCACGACATTGAACATTCAAAATGGTATAACAAAGTTCACAAAGTTGTTTTATCAAAAACATTGAAAGAAGCGGGTTTGACTAATACAACCATTATCCGCGATAACCTTCCGGACAGGATAAATGAAATAAAACAACAGGCAGGTGGAGATATCTTGCTGTTTGGTAGCCCGTCAGCAACGCATTCACTTATTCAACTGAACTTAATTGATGGTTACTGGCTATTTGTTAATCCAATTATTCTTGGACATGGCATTCCATTGTTTGTAGATATCAAAGATAAAATAAAACTAAACCTATTGGGTACCCGACCATTTACATGCGGCGTAACTGAACTGAATTACACAGTGGACAAACAATAACAACAAACCGCAAACAAAGGCAACGGTCATCGGCTGCCTTCGCCAATGCTTCAATGTTAATGATAATAAATTTCAATTTGAAATTTTAAGGCAACGAAAAGCTTCATTAAACCACAGTTAATAGATGAAAAAAAGAGTCATCTTTACATTGATATTAGTTGGTCTTTTTGGAGTGGCCCAAGCCCAGAAAGGCGACAAAAGTATTGAAGCAGGCCCGCTGATTTCTTTTCCGATTGGAAGTGACGGATTTCCGAGTATTCTGAAAACAGGTGGCGGCTTAGAGGCAATTGGCCAGTACAATTTTTCCAACAGAAGTGCGCTGCTTTTAAAGATCGCTTTAACTTCCTGGGGCTATAAAGAGAGAACGATTGGCTACGGCCCTCGAAGACTCACTTTTCTTTCACTTCAAGGTGGCTACAAATACCAGTTTGGCACTTCCGGATTTTTTATTAATGGACTGGCTGGAACGGATATTGACTTAGGAGATCGTTTTTCAACTATTTCTTTCACGCTGGGAGCTGGCAAGCGCTTCACGGTGAAAGATGATCGCTTTATTGATGTTGGAGTTGATTTGGCTGGAGGGGATGCAGAAGGAAGAGTGAACTTTAAAGTAATTTTCAGCCTTATACAATGGCTTAAAGGAAAATAATAAACTGTAAAAACAAATACCAAAATGCCAGGCTCAACGCGTATGTCCGGAAACCATTCAGTTATGAAAATAAGCTCTTCATGCCGGATGAAGAGCAAATCCTCATCATTTATAACGCCACCAGCAGCAACCCATGCCGACTTCCAATTTTAAGGATTTGTACTTAACTTCATTAATAGTTTTTTAACCTGCCTGCAGGCAGGTTAGGCCAACGTTCCGGGCTAAAAGATATTGATTTCCGGCATAGCATCAGGACCTAACGTTGGCTTCTATACAGCCCACATTTTGATAAGAATGATTTGTACTAATAATGATTTACAGAGAAGCAAAAATTGAAGATATTAAACAGATTCAAATTGTTAGAAATTCGGTCTATGAAAATACTTTATCGAATCCAAATTTAGTGACCGATAAAGATTGTGAAATCTTTTTGACTGTTAGAGGAAAGGGTTGGGTTTGCGAAATTGATAGCCAAATAGTTGGGTTTGCAATTGCAGACTTGAAGGGCAATAATATTTGGGCATTATTCTTACAGCCTGAATTTGAAAAGAAAGGAATTGGGCAACAACTTCATAAATTAATGCTTGATTGGTATTTTACGCAGACCAAAGAAAAAGTTTGGCTGGGAACAGCATTTAATACAAGAGCTGAAAAGTTTTATAAAAAAGCAGGCTGGATTGAAGTTGGAACACACGGACCTAAGGAAATTAAATTTGAGATGACCTACGAGAATTGGCAGAAAAGCCGGGAAAGATAAACCCCATACCAACATCGACCGGTAAAGTGCAGCAGAAAAGCGGTTTGCTGCTTTGCCGGCCGAAACTGCAAATCCTCATCTTTTGTAACGCCATCGGCTACAGCACAGGCGGACTTTCATTATTCAGCATTTGTACTTAACTTCATCCATAGTTTTTTGTTTGGGCTAACGGTTTAGGCTAAACGATACAAATTTCCGGTACAGCTGCCCTGTGCATAGTTAAATGGACAAATCTTCGTGACGATAATAAGGCGAAAGCATTAAGCCCGGGCCGGATCTTGTGCAATAAATCTCTTCCAGATAATTGACTACTGACCCAAGTACTTTGAACGCTCTCACGACCGGCTAATTTTTCATTGCATGCTTCTTAATCTTCTTTATTAACTGATCATTGTCGAAAGGCTTTGGTAAAAAGTCATCTGCTTCGCATTCCACATGCTTGCTTTTTAAATCGTGAATTGCAGAAAACAAAATAACGGGAATATGTTTACAGGGGTTTTCGTCAGATTTTAATTCTTTACATATTTCCATTCCATCATGTCCCGATAGATTAACATCCAGCAGTATTACGTCAGGCTTAAACGATTCTACCTGTTTCAAAATATCTTTTCCTTTCATTATTGGTTTTACTTTAAATCCATGGTGGCTTAAAATAAGGTCAACAACTTCCAGTATAGCGGCATCATCGTCAGCAACCAACACTTTCATCATAAGTCTAGAGGTAATAGGCTTAAAAAAATATTTAAGTTTTATGAAAAATTATCCAGGGCAGTGATTTTACTATCTGCTACGGCTAATAATTCAGGCATAATAACAACACTTGTAGCAAAAAGTTTATCGTTTTAAAAGAACTTTTAAAAATGGAAGTAAGCTGAAGAAATATTGCCCACGTTGATAAAACCTGTGTGAGCCCGAAATAAAAGGGCAGCTAAAGATAATGAGGGTACCTTCTGTATTTCAATTGCTTACTTAACTAAATTATGCAGTAATCATTAACCTTCTCCATTCGGCATTTTTATGCGCAACTAAATAATTTTCCATGCATAAAACTAACAACTTTTTGATGACGAATTACGAAATATAATAATGAACTATAATTACCATATCTTACAATGATGGAAAATAGTATCGAGTTGAGATTTGGTGGTGATAAATTTTTAGAAGATAAAGAAAAATTATTTTACATACGGTATATAAACAGGGTTTTACATGGTTTAAAAGAGGATATAATTTATAACAGAGGTTACCTTATAGTAACGAGTAAAATAAAAACCGAAGACAGTATTAGGTTTGTAAGTAATAACAACGAACTGAATAAACTGGTTAATCTGAAGCTTTTTAACTCCCCGCCACTTTGATATTCCCGGTGCAAGAAAGGGTTGCTGCGAGCTATATATTTTGAAATGCGACACTACTAACTGCAACGGTCAAACGAAATAAAAAAGGCTGCCGGATACGGCAGCCTCCTACAAACAATAAGGGCTATTAACGTCCTCCTTCCCGTGAATCGCTTTTTCTTCCGGAGGATTCACTATCACTACGAGTTTCATGCGAAGCTTTGCCGCCCTTGTTGGTCATCTCCCGCTGCTTGTCAGAGTCCATTGACCCATTGTACTTGTCAGAAGATCTGTTTCCTTTGTTTCCGCTTTTTCCTTCTTTTGTGTTTTGCATAGTTAACTTTTTTAGGTTAAACAATTTATTAAAATGGAAAGAAAGGAGTGTGCCAGTCCCCGACTGCTTATTATTAGCACTGGTTTGTGGAATTTTAGTTTCGATATAATTGATTTGACGGATCATGTGGAAAAAATTCTTCATTTCAACAGTAAGGTTCAGGTAAAGTGATGTTACGAAAGGGCTTATCTCCATTCAATTCCTTCGATTTTCTTTAAAGTGTTTGTTGGCATAGATTTTATTGTATGATAGCAAACCACAAAGTATGAGTACAAAAACAACTAAGGGCCGCGGCCAGGACAGGGCTAAAGTAGCCGGGGCACAGGATTATGAAGTACAATATGAAAAAGATAAAATGGATGTATCTTCTGCGAAGGTGAAAGACGCTGTAAAATCTGAAGGTAACTCGAGAAAGAAAGTTGAAAAAAAGTTAAACAAGTAGTGCGGTTACAATTGTTATATGCCGCAAACAAACAAATGTCACAAAGTGCTTCTCTTACCGCTCACGGCGACTTTGTGGTGAACAGGGTTGGAGGATTTAAAGCAACTTTTTCGTTAACTTTAAAAACATGGGCAACTTGAATTCGGAATAATGGTTGCTTTAATTAACTGGGATATTTTTTTCTGCAAATAATTTCTAAAACTTAACCTATGCAACAATTATTACCACCGGGATTAAAAATGAAACTTACCAGGACGGTTAATTTACAGATAGATGGAATACGCGCTTTCTGTGAAAAGCCTTCGCCGAATTCGATGCAAAAAAAGGAAGAGCCTGCGCACGTAAATAATGAGATTAATGCTTCAGAATTATTTTCGTTATTTACTGCTAACATTATAAAAGATAAAATAATCTTTACCCGGTAATTACCAGGTTTGGAATATTAAACCATAGCTTTCTTCCATAATGATGTCTTTCCACTGATGTATTAATTTTTTATACGCCTCCCCTACGGGCATTATTTTTCTATCGAGGTCGTATAATCCTAACTCATTTATATTACCGGCATTGTCCCTTAAAGCCGAGTCCCAGTCCACCTGGTGTGTAAGACTATACCACGTAAAGCCCACTACCGGCACTCCATCATGCTTTAGCCGGTGCACGTTAGCCCATTGTTTTATAAGCCACTCCTTGGAAGCGGGCATTTTAATATTGGTTTCAGTATGCATAATGGGCAGCTTGTATCTTTTATAATATTGGCTGGTTATAACGTAGTAGCCAAATATTTCTCCTGCAGCCTGCGTCATACCATCCGGATGCACAATATGTTCGTTGGTTACATAATAGTCGTTGCCCATTATACAACGGGCTTTCACCTGGTTCTTGGTAAACCATTGAAATTCTTCCGTAGTCATCCCGTTACTTAAAAGATATTCGTACATAGGCACATTCAGCGGGTAGCCATAAGTAAGATCCAATGATAAAAATCTTTTTTGATTTAGGAACCGTGCCAGCGCAGTTGCTTCGGGGTCTATTGCATGAAAGTATTCTGATGATTCACTTTGAATAAAGGTTGCTTCGGGCTGCACTTTCAAAATTTCGTGCATGGCCATCACGTTAGCTTTGCAGAGATGTTTCAATGCGTTTACAAACGCCCTGTCCGACTGCAATCTTTCATTCCACCAGCCATATTGCGCAGAGAATTGAGCGGCTATAAAAATTTCATTAATGGGCGTGTACAATTGCAAATCAGGAAATCGCTTTGCAAATGCCGCGGCATATTCAGCAAAGTACATTGGTAGATCAGGATTTTGAAAATCCCCCAACCAATCGGGCACACCAAAGTGACACAAGTCGACAATAGGAATAATCTCTAATTCTTTTAATTTATTAAAAGTTTCATCAGCAAAATCCCAATTATATTTTCCCGGAGCTACATGGGTGCTGTAATAAGGAGGTCCATAACGCAGGTATTCTATATCAAGCTCTTTTACTAACTGAAAATCTTTTTCCCAGTTTTGATAATGGCCTGTCTTTTCCATTTCATCTACCCTAAACCTGGTTCCGTCTGGTAAAACAATTGTAGGATAACTATTTTCTATCCCTGTGGAAAACATAAATTTTGATCCCGGCATATTACACTATTTTATCATCAAAAAATCTTTGCAATGCATTCTCAAATTTTGGAAGCGCAACTCCCCTGCTGCTTTGTAAGGCGCTGTATAATGGCCGCCTGGCTTTCCATTCCATATCATCATTGGAACATGCTACCAGGTTATCTTTAGATACGCCTGCCCTGTCGGCAACTTCGTACGCAAACTGAGACCATGATATATTTCCTTCGTTAGATAAATGCCAGATACCTTCTTCATCATCAATAAATAGATCGAGCGCAGTGTTCACCAAATCAGGAACATAAGTGGGTGATACAATTATGTCGTCAGCAACTTTACAAGGCCTGTTTTCTTTTAATGAAGAGATTACCTGCATAGGGAAGTTATACTTATCCCACGGGCCAAAAAAGGCACTGGTGCGAATGATCAGCGATGATGGGTTTGAATTCATAATAAGCGATTCGGCACGGGCTTTACTCTTTCCATAAATATTAAGAGGTTGAATGCTGTCTTCTTCCAGGTAAGGCGAAATTTTATTTCCATCAAAAACAAGATCCGAAGAAAACGTCATAAATTTTATCCCTTTTTTGTTGCAGCACTCTGCTAATAAATATGGACCTGTTGCATTAATGCTGAAACATTCTTCTATATCCGATTCAGCTTCGTCTACCCTTACATAGCCAGCAGCATTTATGATTGCCCACGGTTTGTAAAGATGTATTACCTGTTCAATTTGTTCTTTGCTTCTAATATCAAGTTCATTTCTTCCGATAGCAATGAAAGGTATATTTCTTTGCTTGCAAATTTCCTGCGTGGCCCTGCCAAGCGTTCCGTTTTTGCCTATAATAAGCAAAGATTGTGCTATAGATTTTTCATTCAAATGGTTATTGTTGACGGGGGTTGTTCGCCACCAGCCTTTTTCATTTATTAATGGATGATCAAATGTTCCATTGGTGTTAAGAGAGGTTATAAGCTTTGCCAATGCGGTTGGCCTCAGTACATTGTTACTTACATCAAATACCCCGGATTCATATTTCTTTTCATCTCTTGTTAACAGGCTATTCCAATCGAAAGCGCCGAGCATGGACCAGGCTGTAACAGCCTTTATATCTATTCCACTTGCCTTAAGATTACAGCAAGTATCCCACGCTTCTTTAAACCAGCGTAACTGTTCTTCGCGGGTGCAATTTAAATGGACTTCAGTAAGCGCGATTGGCAAATGATAACGGTCCCACGCTTCTGTCAATAGGTTTTTAAGCCCCGCTGTTTGCACAAAACGGACGGCCGCTAAGTCGGCATAGCTATGTTGCCCGTTGCCGCCGTGAGAGTTTACAGGATGTAAATGAATTTTTTCATCAAGGTAACGCTCGGACGTAACGTAATAATTAAAACCCATTATATCGGGCGGGCAGGGATTATCCAGGAAGAAATAAAGCGTTTCTTTTTTTATTCCTAATGAAATAAAATGATTCCAGAAGAAATGATTTGGATTAACCTTGCCGCAAAGAATGTCGAATGTGAGCCAATGCCTTTCGTTTTCAAAAAGCGCCTGGTATTTTAATAACGGGGTACTGTGTGTTTTAGCAAGATCTTCAGTTTGTACCAGCTTTGCATTAGGATTGATTTTTCGAATAGCCTTCATAGATAGTACTACTCCTTTCAATTGGTTGAGCAGCATGTTAGCAAAACTAACAGCATCCGAATGATGCGGATACCATAAACCATACAAGCCGCTGAAACGGGCAGTAGTGAGAGGCTCGTTTATGGGAGTATAATATTCTATCCATGGAAATTGATTTGCTACCTCGCCCGCATATTTGGCAAGATGTTCTGCAAAATTGTTATCATTTAAAGCAGTAAAACGGGGGCCGCTTCCGTGATGAACCAAACCCGCGATGGGAGTAATATTGTGCCCCCTGATTGTTTCAAGTTGATTTCGTACCCAGTTCCATTTATCTTTTACTGCACCTGTTGAATGATGACGCTCCCATAAGACCGGGTAGCGCAAAGCTTTGATACCAAGCGCTGCTATATTTTTAATATCTGCCCCGCGGGTATAATGGCCGGCATATTCAAGCTGGTCCCTGTATTTATTTTCAACCCTGTTGATAGTACATTCAATTCCTCCCCATATTTCCGGTTTAATTAACTGGTTCTTTAATTCCATTTCCATGATATTCAATTTCGGGGGATGAAAGAATTTTTCTATAAAGCGATAACGCCTGGGCCACTACCTGGTCCATGTTATAGTATTTATAAGTTGCCAGTCTTCCCGCAAAATAAACATCCTTACTGCCGGATGCCAGTTGCTGATATTTTTTATATAAGGCTGCATTTTCAGGTTTGGGCACTGGATAATAGGGATCGCCACTGTCTTTCGGATATTCATACACTACCGAAGTTTTAGCATGCTTTTGCCCTGTTAGATACTTATACTCAGTCACCCGCGTGTACAGTTGCTCGTTAGGATAGTTAACGGTTCCCGTTGGCAACAATGTTTCTGTATCAATAGTTTCAAACTTAAAATCGAGGGAGCGGTAAGGCAATTTTCCATAGCAATAATCAAAGTAATAATCAACAGGGCCGGTGTAGATCATTTTTTTATAAGGTATTATATCAATCACTTCCTTATAATCTGTATTGAGCATCACCTTGATATTTGGGTGATTTAATAGTTGCTCAAACAGTTTCGTATAGCCTTGCAAGGGAATTGCCTGGTAAGTATCGGTAAAATACCGGTTGTCCCGGTTATTACGGGTAGGGATACGTGCAGTTACTGACGCATCCAGTTCAGAAGGATCGAGATTCCATTGTTTTTTCGTGTATCCTTTAAAAAATTTATTATATAATTCGCGGCCAACTTTGTTCACTACTACATCTTCCGAAGTTGTTATCTTATCTTTCTTTTCAGCCCTAGATTCAAAGAAACTGTCTACTTCTTCTGAAGAAAGATTTAATCCATACAGAGCGTTTATGGTATTAAGGTTAATAGGTATAGGAACCAGCATACCGTCGACGCTTGCAAGCACACGATGCTCATAGGGACGCCATTGTGTAAATTGTCCGAGATATTCAAAAACTTCCCTGCTATTGGTATGGAAAATATGCGGCCCGTATTTATGAACGAGAATACCATCCTCATTATAATGATCGTAAGTATTGCCACCAATATGATTTCTTTTTTCAACAAGCAATACTTTTTTTCCCGCCTGCGATGCAAGCCTTTCCGCCAACACACCGCCTGCGAGGCCGGCACCCACAATCATGTAATCAAACATAGGCTTTGATTTTTGGAACGAGATCAATTGATTTTTTTGCAAGTGCATTCTCCATTAATTCAGACATTTGGTGCCATGTATTATTCCATGACATGTCAGCGAGAAATTCATCTACCGCTTTAAGCCAGGCTTTGTTATCCCTGCATGCAAATATTTTTTCAGCAGCGTCTATAAAACCTGTTGCGTTATCAGCAATATGTACCAACCCTTTTTGTCCATAAGGGTTTACCACGTCAGTAATAGGAGTGGAAATTACAGGTTTGCCTCCGGCTAAATACTCGGGAGTTTTAGTAGGACTTATGTATTTTGTTGATTCATTAATTTCGAATGGAAGCATTGCAATATCCCAGCCTGAAAGATAAACAGGCAGCTCCTGGTATTCTTTACCACCGAGGTAGTGAATATTATTTCTTTGCGGTAGCGTGGCGGGATCGATTTTTATAACCGGCCCTATTAGAATAAAATGCCAGTCCGGGCGCATGTCAGCCATTTGTTCTATTAACTTAATATGCAGCCGCTCATCAATTACTCCATAAAAACCGATACGTGGATAAGGAATATCCTTTTGATCAGCCGGTTGCGTTAGCTCATTCCTTGCAGTAACAAAATGGGCTTTGTCGATACTGCTGGGAAAAGGATAAATATTTTGGTGAAGATGTTTCTTTGCCTCGTAGAGCGAATGGCCCCCGGTAAAAACCAAATCAGCTAATGAGAAAAGGCGTGCCTCATATTTTTTTAACTCAGGATGCGCAAATTTAAATGCAGACAATTCGTCCATGCAATCGTAAACGGTAAGTTTCGGTTGAAGATGGCCGCTATACGCCAAAGCCATGGGGGTATAATACCAAAGAATATATTGATGAATATTCTTGGCAGACATGAAGGCATCGATCAATCTCCTGATCATATCATCTTTCTGATCTTCATGCAGTTCCCTTGAGAGGTATAATTTAATTACAAAGACATTATTTTCCTTTTGGTCAACAATATCATAGTAATTCGATTTTCCATCCAATAACGATTCTTCTATAATAAATACACGGTTATAAAATGCAAACCGCGTTAATAAATGCTGCGGTCTCTGGTACACAAAATCCCACCGGATGTGGCTGAAACAAATTAAATCCATCAGTAAATTTTTAAATGGTTGAAGAAATATCTACAACGTTCCTTTGCGATTTATATGCCACAAGATAGTTATGGATTTATCAGCCCTTTACCTGATTTTACTAAGTCATCCGAGTAAAAAAATACTCATATCCCATATGCATTTGTAGAAATTTTGGAATATACCCGTCAGGATAACAGATAAAGTTGCAGAACTGAAAACCTGCCAGCGGAACAAGAGGTTTGCAAAATATTCCGCCGGTATAACTATTAAGAATACACTAAAATCTAACGTAATAGTTGATTTGCATGGCTGCTCGTCAATAATATTTCAGCCCGGATAATTATATAAAATTTATTTCTTTAGCTGAGGCGGAAATCGAAAGGCAGCCATACGTAAAAAATGGACCCTTTGCCTTCAATGCTGTCAACCCATATTTTGCCCCGGTGTCTTTTAATTATTTCTGCACAAATATATAAGCCAATGCCCATGCCCGGAAAGTTGTTTTGGTAATTCCCTTCTATACGGTAAAATTGTTCAAACACATGGTCAACTTCATCTTCAGGAATGCCGATACCAAAATCACGAACACTTACCTGCACGCCATCTTTCTGTATTTCGCTGTCTACAATTATGCGGTTTGCCCCGGGCGAATACTTTATTGCGTTTGAGATGAGGTTATTTAGTACCTGGCTTATTTTGTTTTTATCTCCAAATACAAATGCTTCATGTACTACTGCACTTTCTATTTCATGTGTTTTATTTATGCTCTGCATATCGGCAACTACCTCTTGCAATAATTCTTTCATGTTAAATACCTCATCGTTATAGATGAACGTACCTTTTTGTATTTTGGTTATATCCAAAAATCCGTCGATAAGATTGTTAAGCTTGTTAATCTGCGCACCCATCTTTTTTATCATACCCAGCGTCTGGGTATCACCATTGGCTTCCAGCATACTCTCGGCAATTTGTCCGTAAGCCTTTATGGTGGTAACAGGAGTTTTAAGCTCATGGCTTGCAATAGAAAGAAAATTATCTTTCATCCGTTCCACTTCTTTTTGTTTAGTTATATCGGTGTTGGTACCCAACCAGCGAATCAGCTTGCCCTGGTTGTTGTAAATGGGCACTACCCTCGTAAGAAAAGGGCGAAATACGTTGTCCGCGCCTTTAAGCGGGAAAACCATTTCCAAAGGTTTCCCGGTTTGTATTGAATACTGCCAATTCTCCAAAACTGATGGAAATGTTGACGGATCATGCACCGATTTCCAACCCCAGCCTATCATTTCCTGAGGGGTTGTGCCGGTATATTCGTACCACCGGTTGTTAAACCAAAATATGTAGCCATCTGCATTTGCTATCCACGCAAGGTTAGGGATATTATTAGCCAGCGTTTCAAACCTTTCCCGCACCTCTTCTGATTCTTTTCTTGCCAAAACCTGCTCTGTTATTTCATCGGCCAAAGCCATAATGCCCGTTATAGTACCGTCTTCTTCACGCAATGGTTCATAAACAAATTTTACAAAAATACCTTCGCTTTTGCCATGTCTTACTAAAGTAATCCGGAGTTCGTCTGCTATAAAGCGTTTCCCGGTTTTGTAAACCTCATCCAGCAGTTGCTCATAACCCTGGTTACCCGCATCGGGCATCGCTTCAAAAAGGGGTTTATTTAAAACCTCGGCGGCATTTTTTCCCCAGAGTTCAAGCATGCGCTCGTTAGCAACTTCTATCATATGGTTTTCGCCCCGGAAAATACATAAGGCAACAGGTGCCTGCAAAAACAGGTTGCTTAATTGCTTTTTCAGATGCTTCTCTGTAAGCACCTGTTTTGTAGTTTCGGTACAGGTAACCAGCACGCCGTTTATGATACCTTCGTCGTTGCGTGCAGGACTGTAGCAGAATGTCCAATAAACATCTTCCAAATGGCCGTTGCGGTAAATAGGTATTAATTGATTCTCGCTCCAGGTAGATCCACCAGCTAATACCTGTTGTATGAGCGGATAAATAACAGGCCATATTTCGGGCCAGCAGTCCTTTCCTTTCTGACCCAATGCAGTTGGATGCTTGCCCTCGTTACCAAGGCTTGGGCGATACGCATCGTTGTAAAACTGCGTAAGTTCCTCACCCCACCATAAAAACATCGGAAATTTTGAACTGAGTACAACAGACACAATTGTACGAAGACTTATTGGCCATTCTTCAAATTTCCCAACAGGCGTTTGTGACCAATCCAGGGTTCGGGTCAACTCTTCCATTTCACCACTACCCGATAAAAAACAAGGAGCGGAAAGACTGGCTTTATTCATATAAGCATATTGCAGGAATGATTGACAATAAATTTGAAGTTAAATTATCTAAAGATTACGGTAACATTTACGCCGCCTGCTTCACAAGGTCTTACAGTTTTCGGCTAAAAGTTGTAAGTAAAAATTATGCCATGGATTATGAAATCCGCTTTTGTTGCTGGCAGATTAGCGGGCCAGGAAAAAAGTGTGGGTGCCTGCAGGCAATAAATGAAAATATTCAATTTTTAATAAGTAAACAGGATATACAGTTCAGGGGCAAATAAATGCACTTTTTAAATAAAAAATTTTAAATGCATCTTTGCCGTGAATACTTAAGCAACATGATTTTAAACATTTTCACCCCATGACACCAGACAATAATCAGGTATTACCTGTTGACCCTAAAGGCTTGCCTGTTATTGATGATTACCAGGTAAAAAAAAGCGCTTTAATTTTTAGAGCGATTAATCATAAACTCAGGCAGGACATAATTCTATTGATCCATGAAAAAGAAAAAATCGAAGTTACCCAGATTTATAGCAGCCTGCGTATTGAACAATGTGTAGCATCTCAGCATCTTGCTGTTTTAAGAAACAACAAACTTGTATACACGGAGCGTAAAGGAAAATATATCTATTACTCGATCAATTATTCGCGGCTGCAATTAATTAATGATTTTATCAAAAATCTTGTTGCGGGTTAGTTACAAATTCTTATTAGATCCCCGGCAATAATTTTGAATTAAGAAATTATTGAAAAAATAAAAACGTTTTATGGTATCAACTACCTTCAATATTTAATAATTGTATAAATGTTATGCCGTCATCTGTAATCAAAAATATCATTTACGATGTTACTTCGTCTACATTAAGAATTGTTTTTGTGTCTGGGATGATATACGATTATAAGGATGTTCCCGAAAGCGTCTATCAGTCATTAAAATCATCGGGCTCAAAAGGAACTTATTTAAATAAGCATATCAAAAACAACTATCATTTTGAAAAAGTGAATTGATAAAGCGACACAGCATACGTTATTAGAGATGGTGACGACTTGAAAATATAACCTTATTTGATTATAACCCGCTTACCAGTCTTCACCGCCTTGTAGATAGCCTGCAAAATTTTTACATCCTGCTTACCCGTTTCGCCATCTACAGGCGTAGGTTTGTTGTTTTTTATCGCATTGGCAAAATCATCCATTTGAGCCACTTGCTGATTAATATTTCGCAAGTTCATTTTACCGGATGAAGTTTTTCCTTTAATGCCACTATACGTAAAAGCAGGAGACAATTCAAACCAATCACTTTCTGCTTCCGCTCTTAATAAACTCATCTCTTTGGTATAGCTGCATTCACATTCGGCTATAAGGCCGCCGGGCATTTCCATCTGCCACGAAATAGATTCTTCTATCTCTTTAAATTTCTTTTTAGAAGTTTTCTTTCCTTCTTTTGCAGTTACTGAAACAGGCTCCATACCGGTTGTGTACCGGACCGCCTGTACGCAATATACTCCCACATCCATCAGTGCTCCGCCACCGGAAAGTTCTTTATCAAGCCGCCATCCATCTATTTCAGGAATACCATTTTTTGCTATCAATCGTTTAATATTTCCATAATATTTCTTTTGTCCAAGCTCCATTACTTTTATGTGATGGGGCTCAAAGTGAAGCCTGTACCCTATTGATAACATTGTTCCGCTTTTATCAAAAGCTGTTAACATTTTATCACAATCCTTAACTGTAATGGCCATCGGCTTTTCGCAAATTACATGCTTGCCGGCTTTGGCTGCACGAACTGCATATTCTCTATGTAAAGAGTTGGGTAAAACGATATATATAATATCAATGTCAGCATTGTCTTTAATCCTATCAAAATTCTTATAATCGTAAATATTAGTGTCGGGTATATTAAAATATTTTTTCCATTTTTTTGCTTTGGATGGTTCGTCTGTAACAATCCCTGCGAGGTAACATTCTTTAGTTTTCTTCAGCGCTGTAGCCAATTCGTCTGAAGCATATTCACCCAATCCTATAATAGCGATACCTAGTTTATCCTTTACCGGCTTCTTATTATCGCTTAAAGTTTTCGTTACAGGTATGGTAGTACCAGCCAGTTTTTTTTTCATAGTAGTCTTTTGTAAACAGGCGATTGCAAGCAGGGTGCCAAAATAACAGAGGAAGAGGTGTTATAACGGTGTAGGGTAAACGAGAATATAAGCGAATTTTATTTTGGCCGAAATTTATATGGGAAAAGGTATTGCCATGTCTGCTTCCGGCACGACGGAAGTATTGTTATTTACAAGCTTAATTTAAAATGGAACCAAAAATTTCCCGTATGACGATATGATCGCACTCTGGTTTTAATAATCGACTCTCGATTGACTGTCTGCAATCAACTTAAAGAGGAGTAAGCCACCAATTATAATTCCGAAGGTCACCAGAATTGGGACAGCTTTTTTAGTGATTGATTTCTTTTTCATATTTTCTATTTATAATATTTTATAACAAATGAAGCAGAGAAAAAATTAATCACAATTATTAAGCCTCTTTTCATTCATTGTAAGTAATGATGTTGAAACATATTTTATGAACTAACAGAGGCTCTATTGTCATCCCTTTGCAATGCAACGTAGAATCTGTTCCTCGGGCGAACCGTGAAAAAAAATCAACATCAAACAACTTATTATTAAGGATTTTTTTGATCATAGTATAAAACCAATTCGTTACAAAATGGCAGAATTATTGAGGATGAAATATTATACTACGAAATATAGTTAAGTTCTTTCCTCTCTTTTTTTAAACTTTTTTAAATAAAAAACGATGGCTGATAAACCAGTAACCGACATTCATATAATATGGATGACCTCCGGTTTAAGTTGTGATGGCGATTCCGTTGCCATGACAGGTGCAGTAAATCCAAGTCTCGAAGATATTGCTTTGGGTGCTTTACCAGGTATGCCTAACGTCCATATTCACAGTCCCGTTATTTCTTACGAAAATGGTGATGAATTAATGGATTGGTGGTATAAAGCAGAGAAGGGAGAATTGGATCCATTCGTTTTAATTTTAGAAGGTTCACTACCGAATGAAGAAGCAATAAAAGATACGGGAGGTTATTGGGCGGCTATGGGAACTACCGGTCCCTTTGGCCAGCCGATAACTACCACTGAATGGATAGACAGGCTTGCACCAAAAGCAGCAGGAGTAGTGGCGGTGGGCACCTGCGCGACTTATGGCGGCATTCCGGCCATGAAGAATAATCCTACCGGTGCAATGGGGCTTCCTGATTATCTTGGCTGGAATTGGAAATCTAAGGCAGGCCTGCCTATCGTATGTATTCCGGGCTGTCCTGCACAGCCTGATAACACTACAGAAACATTATTATACCTCGTTTTTCAACTGGCTGGTAAGGCCCCGATGATTCCTTTAGATAATGCATTACGGCCAAAGTGGCTATTCGACAGGACAGTGCATGAAGGTTGTGACCGTGCTGCGTTTTATGAAGAAGGTGATTTTGCAAAAGAATATGGTTCTACCAAATGCCTCGTGCAGATAGGATGCAATGGGCCAATAGTTTATTGTAATGTTCCGAGGCGAGGCTGGCAAAACGGAATAGGCGGTTGCCCTAATGTTGGCGGTATTTGTATGGCTTGCACTATGCCCGGCTTCCCTGATAAATTTATGCCTTTCATGGATGAAGCATTTGGTGCAAGATTTTCTTCTAACGGCGCCAAGTTTACGTATGGGCCTTTGCTTCGTGTGTTCCGGAACATGACGACAAAGAAAAAAGACCAGGAACCTGGCTGGAGAAAACCCGGCAAAAAAATTACAAGCGGTTATGTTCCCACATGGTAACTATTCTATTCTATTATGAAGGTCAATTTATTTATCCTAAAAATTTATCGTTATGCCTGACGTATTAACCAAACCCAAAGCCACCGACAACAAGTCAAACATCGTTGTTAAAGAAATGTCGTGGGACCCTATCACTAGAATTGTTGGTAGCCTGGGCATTCATTGCAAAATAGATTTTACCAACAAGCAAGTGCAGGAGTGCTACAGTACTTCAATGGTATTTCGCGGCTTCGATATTTTTATGCGTGGAACAGATCCAAGAGACTCGCACTTTATCACGAGCCGTATATGTGGAATCTGCGGAGATAACCACATGACTTGTTCAGTTCTTAATCAAAATATGGCATACAATGTTAAGCCGCCACACCTTGGTGATTATGTTTTAAATCTTGGTGAATCGGCAGATTATATGTTTGATCATGCTATTTATAACGACAACTTATGCAGTGTAGATTTCTGCGGGCAAATGGTTAAGGAAACTAACCCAGGCGTATACGAAAAAGCGAAACATACAGAAGCACCGAACGCTTCTGTACACGGTTATAAAACAATTGCCGACATCATGGATTCTCTCAATCCTTTTACAGGTAAGGGTTATATGGAATCACTTCAGATGTCGAGATTAACGCGGGAAATGTTTTGCCTGATGGAAGGCCGTCACACACATCCGTCTACGTTGGTTCCCGGTGGCGTTAGTACAACAATTACACATCAAACACTTACCGATTACTATGTGCGGCTGATGAAATACATTGAGTATTGCAAAAAAATTGTGCCTCTTCATGATGATTTATATGATTTCTTTTATGAAGCATTGCCCGGTTATGAAAGAGTTGGGTACCGGGATACAAATCTTGTTTGCTGGGGCTCGTTTGATGATCCCGAATATTGCGATTACGATTATAAGAATATGACCAATTGGGGCCGAAGGAGATTTATTACTCCCGGCGTTGCAATTAATGGTGAATTGGTAACGACTGACCTTGTTGAAATTAATCTTGGCATAAGAATCCTGTTGGGTAGCTCTTATTATGATGATTGGCAAAACGAACGAATGTTTGTAAGGCAGGATCCTTTGGGGAACCCGGTTGACCGCAATCATCCATGGAATAAAACAACAAAGCCCAAACCACAAAAAAGAGATTTTGCCGGAAAGTATACCTGGGTAACTTCTCCAAGATGGTTCGATAAACGCAGCGGCAAACATGTGTGCTGCGATACCGGCGGAGGGCCTTTTGCAAGACAATGGGTTACGGCTAAAGCTGGTTTGGTTGATATAGGATATATAAAAGCTACAGGCGATTCTCTCGAATTTAATTTACCTAAAACAGTGGGAATGCCCGCTGTAAAACAAGTGTGGAAAGTTCCAAAATGGAGCAATGCAATAGAAAGAGATCGTGCAAGGGCCTATCATCAAACTTATTCAGCAATGGTGGGATTATATTGTTTGGAAAAAGCATTGGATGAAGTTCACGCAGGCCGTACCAAAACATGGACACCGTTTAAAGTTCCGGATGAATCGATAAGTTGCGGTTTCCATGAAGCAGCAAGGGGTGTTTTATCTCACCACATGGTAATAGAAGGGGGCAAGGTTGCTAATTATCAAATGTTCCCTCCTACTCCATGGAATGCAAGCCCACGAGATGTTTACGGAACACCCGGTCCTTATGAGGATTCAGTTCAGAACACTCCCATCTTTGAAGAAAACGGCCCTGATAATTTTAAAGGGATTGATATTATGCGAGCAGTAAGAAGCTTTGACCCATGTTTACCTTGTGGTGTACATATGTATTTAGGTGGGGGAAAATTGGTAAAATCAACACATACTCCTACAGCACTGGCATCATACAATAACGGAAAATAAAAAATGGTGAGGCGTGATAATGATAAGTGAATTATAAAAAAAATTTATATAGGCCGTTGCTTAACCTTTGATTATTCGCCACTCACCTTCTAAAATATTGTTATCCCTTATGGCAGCCCCATCACTCATATCTAAATTGAGGAAAATTGCAACGTCGCTACCGGAAATAGAAGTAGAGAGATGTAATTTCTGCGGAACAATATTATCTCCTGATCATCGGCACCTGGTAGATCTTTCGCAAATGAAATTCATCTGCACCTGCGAAATGTGTATGATTTTAAATGTGGGTAAAGGAAAATATAAACCACTTCCTCAACGCCATCTCCATCTTGGTGATTTTATTATGCCTGATGAATTATGGTCAGATTTTCTCATCCCGGTTAACATGGCTTTTTTTGTAAAGAGCGCAGTAAGGAACGGCACCATCGCCTACTACCCTGCACCAACAGGCGCTACAGAATCAAAATTAAAAATGGAAGCGTGGAATAGTTTAACAGAGTTCAATCCCATACTAAAAAGCCTTACGTATGACCTGGAAGCCTTGCTGGTAAACAGGCTTGGGGATGCAGGCCAATATTATATAGTACCCATCGACAAATGTTATAAGCTTATTGGCATGATAAGAATGGCCTGGAAAGGAATCTTCGGTGGCAAAGAAGTGAATGATATCATCAACCGGTTTTTTAATGAATTAAAAGAAAAATCTGCACCATGCCCGATTTAAAATTTGAGATTATCTCATCTGAAGTGAAACCGTTTGCGGCAATGCCAACGTTGTCTTTTAAATTACAAATTACTAACACGGTTGAACATGAAGAAGTATATGCGGCCGCGTTGAAATGCCAGGTAATGATTGAAGCGATAAAACGCACTTATAATGAAGAAGCCAAAGATAAATTATACGAACTGTTTGGCGAACCGATGAGATGGGACGAGACGCTTAAAAGTTTTTTCTGGACCATTGTAAACATCCCCGTGCCAAGGTTCACCGGTACAACCACTGTCGAAGTTGCCATACCGTGCAGCGAAGACCAGGCACTTGCCGCAGGAAAATATTTTCATGCGGTCTCAGACGGCCATGTGCCGTTGGCATTTCTTTTCAGTGGCACCTTATTTTATAAAGATATTAACGGCAACTTACAGGTGTCTCTAATTCCATGGGAAAAAGAAGCGACTCACAAAATGCCAGCTTACTTATGGCAGGAGATGATGGACATTTATTTTCCTGACAGCCGGTGGCTTCGCGTAAAAAAAGACACGTATGACAGGCTGGTTACTTATAAAAGCAAAAGCGTATTTCCAACATTGGAAACGGCTTTCGAATCCTTAGTGGATAAAGCTTTGCAAGGCGTTGAACTTACAGAAAAACATTCAGCATGACTAATGAAAAAACGAAAATAGCCATGGAGGCGGATTTAATTTTAGAAAATCTTACGCATACTCTTCTTTATGAGGGCTATTCTCTATATCCTTATTATCGCTCAGCGGTAAAAAATCAAAAACCAATTCCATTCGGCGTAATTTTTCCTAAAGATTATAATGCTTATCATGAACATTCACATTCCAAAATGCAATCGCAATCCATCATTACAGGCGATAATGATTTAACAGTATCCGTCACCGTTAGGTTTCTTCATTTAAGAAAAACAGAGCTTTTTCAAAAGGCAAATAACGAAAAGGACAATGAGGATTATATTCCTGTATCTAACCTGGATATAAATGGAAAATTTTACAATTCAGGATGGCAAACCGTTGAACGAAAAATAACTACCGGCGACATTGGGCTTACCCAGCTGGCAAAAGGTGGTATAAGCATTCCTATAGAGTTTGACAACATGAATGAAGGTGAATTGATCTTAAACGAAAAGAATGTTGTGGTTGCAAAAAGTGTGAGTAGTATTTCAGAAATAACAGGCAGCATACTAATTTCCGCAGAATCAATAATTGAATCTACTGACTCATTTCGTATAACCGTTGTAGTTACTAATACAACGGGCCTGGAAAACGCAAACACAATTTCAAGAGATGAAGCAATAATGCAATCGTTCCTGTCGACACATATCATATTGCAGACATTGCAAGGCGAATTTATTTCCCAACAGGATACTCCGGTAAAATGGACAACCGCCACGGCAGGTTGTACAAATATCAACACATGGCCCATAGTTATTGATAAGAGCAATACTACATTGCTTTCCTCTCCTATTATCTTGTACGACCATCCGGAGATTAACCCTCAAAGCTCGGGCGACCTGTTCGACAGTACTGAAATTGAGGAAGCGCTTTTGTTGCATGTAAATCTTTTAACAGAAGAAGATAGAAATAGAATTGGAACTGAAGATGAAAAAATGAATGCCATGTTGAAAAAAGTCAACGGTTTAACGCCTGAAGACCTTCATCAATATCATAGCATGTTGAAGGAAAATAAAGCAAGCCAATTTAATAATGAATAAAAAGGTAAAACAATGAGAGCAACAGGTTTAAGAGAGGATACGCCCGGAGAAGTAGTAAAAATGATTGACGGAATTTTATATAGCAAGGGAGACAAAGTAAAATTAGATCTTGGCAAACGAAGGTCAGACACATCAGACATTTTTTTAAATGGAAGAATTGCTACGATTGAAGTAATTCATACCGATTATGATGATGTAATTCATATAGCCGTCACAATGGATGACGATCCGGGCCAGGATTTGCAGCGTGAACTTGGAATGTATCTTTATTTCAGTCCTGAAGAAGTTGAACTTATAAAATAATAATGACAAACAGCAACACATCAATAACTGGGACAGAACATCGAATAGACGAACCGAACTCTGTAAAAAAAAGAATAATGATTGCCGGTGTCGGCAACATGTTTATGAAAGATGATGGCTTTGGAAGTGCCGTTGTAAAAAGGATCATGGATAGAAATTATCCCACGGGCTTGGAAGTAAAAGACTTTGGTACGAGCGGGCTTAAACTCGCTTACGATCTTATGAAAGGCTATGATGGATTAATATTTATTGATGCTTCTGCCAGAGGTGAAAAGCCCGGGACCTTATACGTAATTGAACCCAACGAAAGAGAATTTAGTAATGATCTGGAGCAGGGCGGCCCGATAGATCCGCATGGCGCCGACCCCGTTACAGTCTTGAGGTTTGTTAAATCAATAGGTTCATGGCCGGGGAAAGTTTTTATTGTTGCCTGCGAGCCTGAGACAACAGATGATTTCGAAATTGGGCTAAGCGATTCCGTTAACGCGTCAATAGATACTGCCATAAAACTCATCGATGATCTCGTAAACGAATTTTACTCAGTAAAAAAAGAAGTATTATGAATATATTTTCAGAAAATGATTTGAATGCGGTACAGGACGTTATACAAAAAACAAACGGGCAAAGCAATCATCTTTTAAAAAAAGAAGAACAACTGAAAGATGAAGTATCTGAACTGAACCGGCAAAGCGACCATATTCAGCAATTAATAGAAGAAATAGAAACCTTAAATGATACAAAAGCAAAATCAATTGCAGAAGAGTGCATCCAGGAAATACTAAGCTTTTACGGCAAAGGGATTGAAAAAATTTTAAAGATCATCTCCGATGGTAACAGCACCGCTGCAAAAGACATTTATAACAGGCTTATTGATGACAGCTTTCTGAATGGCCTTTTACTTATTCACGATCTACATCCCTTAGATTTAAAAACACGCTTGTATAAGGCGCTTGAAAAAGTAAAACCTTACATGGATAGCCATGATGGCAGCGTGGAAATTGTAAGCGTTGACAATGGCATCGTAAAATTAAAGCTTGCAGGTAATTGCAAAGGATGCCCGTCTTCTTCGAGTACGCTTGAATTGGGTATCAGGCAGGCAATCGAGGAATATTGCCCGGATATTGTTTCACTGGAAGTAGAAGGAGTAACTAACAATTCAAATGCCGGACTAAGAACAGAGGGATGGAAAGTGATAAATGGCCTTGAAAAATTGCCAGACGGGAAAATGATGGCAGTTGAAAATGACCATATACCAATAATCGTATGCCGGGTAAACAATCGCCTCTATGCATATCGCAACTTTTGCCCCGCTTGCGAAAGATCGTTTACTAACGGTACTATCAACGAAAATATTATCAGCTGCCAGCTCGGTCATCGGTATGATGTACAGCGTGCAGGAATTTGCACGGATGATGAAAGTATACATCTCTCTCCTTTTCCTTTGCTGGAAGCAAATGGAATCGTTAAATTAGCAGTGGGATAAATTCAATGTTATGCACGAGTTATCTATTTGTCAAAGTATTCTAAACACTATCGAAAACGAATTAGACATTAAGGAACTTGAAAATATTCGCGAAATTCATCTTAAGATTGGGATGCTTGCATGCATTGAGCCGGAAATATTGAAAAACGTGTTCCAGTTTATAAAGGCAGATACTGCTTTCCAAAATTCAGAATTGTTTATCGAGATGGTAGACGTTTCAGCGGAATGCAAAAACTGCGGCAACACCTTTAAAGTTGAAAAATATATTTTTGTTTGCCCCCTGTGCGGAGAGCCGGCATCCAACATAACTGAGGGAAAAGAATTATTAATCAGTAAAATTATTTCAGAGGAACCATCTTATGCAGAAGTTAACGAATAAAGCGGTAGGTACATTAAAGGTGCAAGACGTATCATTGAGTCTTTTAAAAGCTAATGATTACATAGCAGAGCAAATAAGAAATGATATGCAGGAAAGGAACATTCTTGTGCTAAATCTTGTATCGTCACCCGGAAGCGGTAAAACATCGTTGCTGGAAGAAACAATTAAACGTTTAAAAGACAAAATAAATATAGCTGTGCTGGAAGGTGACCTGGAAACGGAGCGTGATGCCGAAAGGATTCGTCAACAGGGCGTACAGGCGTTACAGATAGTAACGCAGGGTATTTGCCATTTGGAGGCGCAAATGATACAACAGGCTTTACCCAGTATGAATTTTGACAACATTGATATTCTTTTCATAGAAAATGTAGGTAACCTGGTTTGCCCCGCGTCGTATGATTTAGGCGAAGACATTCGGGTAACGTTAGTTTCCTGTACCGAAGGAGATGATAAACCCAAAAAATATCCAAGTATGTTTTTAACAACAGATATTATGATTGTTACCAAAAAAGACCTGTTGCCTTACGTACCTTTTTCAGTTGATGCTGTAATTAAAGATGCAAAAGAAGTGAATAATAAAATCGATATTTTTTTATTATCAAGTTACAAGGGAGATGGAATGGATGAATGGTGTAACTGGTTATTAAATAGAGTGAGTGAGAAGAAAAACCAACTGGCGAATGCCGAAGTATAAAGAACATACCTATGCAATCCTTTATTTCATATTTCATAATTATACATAAATGTGTTTAGCAATTCCAGGTAAAATATTATCCACTGAAACGCTTGACGGAAATGTAAGAATGGCAAAGGTTTCCTTTGGCGGCATTATTAAAGACGTAAGCCTCGAAATGGTACCCGAAGCAAAACTGAATGATTATGTACTCGTTCATGTAGGCGTTGCTATAAGTACTGTAAACGAACAAGAAGCTCACCGAGTTTATCAATACCTGAAAGAAATAGGAGAATTGATGGATTTAAATGAACAGCCTTAATTTATTTTTGTCACACTGAAGAATAAATTTAAATTGCCATTAGTGTTCCCAATTACGCAATTGCGTTTATGCGACCAGGTTATCATAAATTACTTTACCGCCATATAAAAAACAAAGAAGAGAAGTTGCAATGATCAAAATACTTTGCAACGTTTGCGCCTGGATTATTTTTTTTGAAAAAGGAATGCTGAACAATCCTGCAGCCACCAACATTCCAACAATACAACCCACCCCAAATACTACAAGATAGATAAGCCCATCGATAGGGCTTTTCATTTGAGACATCGCGATTAAAATTAATGCACCGCTCCCGGCGAGTCCATGCATCAGGCCTACTCCATAAGCCAGCGAGTGTTTGTGTTGGTGCACTGCTTTATCACCCACGTGAACGTGCAAATGGTTATGTTGTTCTCCGGCATGATGGTGAGGATGTGCGTGTATAACCACTTTTTTTGTTTTGAAAAAAATAAACATCCGGTAAATAGCTAAGGCTATTAGCATTGCACCTACCAGCAATTCGAAATAACGAAAATACTGATCCGATATTCCTGCTTTAAAAACAATCATTAATACACCAATTAAAAAGATGGTTGAGGTGTGACCGAGCCCCCAGAATATTCCATCCTTCAAAGAAAGCCTGATGTTATCACGTTGAGAAACGATATTGCTAACAGCCAGCAGGTGATCCGCTTCAAATGCATGGATGAACCCGGCATAAATCGTCAGCAAGAGAGGAAAAGTAAACATCTATATTAAAAAATATAAGTTATTAGTTATGAAATATTTTGTTTGTTTTTCCGGGTAAGATTTCTACTTTGCGTTACTTAAAAATTCGATTATATTTTACCGTTAGAACCCATTTTTTGATTAAAATAAAATGAATTCTTTTAGTAATTCACAATCATACGCTTTCGCATTATGATTAGTATTTCTCTATTTGCTAACCATACTTCAACGCGCTTTTCCTCAGCATATTCTTGGCAATTGCTCGCCAGCCAGCATATTCAGTACTCTCCTGCCACCGATATTACTTTTCATTAAGACCTGTCGTGTATGCTGTTCCGTTATTTCACCAATTATCGCGGCCATAGAACCATGTTCCCATTCCTGCAATTGAAGTAAAAGATGATCGGCTATACCTGCATCAGCTACCACAACAAATAATCCTTCATTAGCTACATATAACGGATCGAGTCCAAGCATTTCGCACGCCCCATACACTTCTTCTTCTACCGGGATATTTTTTTGGGAAATATCAATACCCAAATTTGCTTCCTTAGTAATTTCATTTAGAACCGTTGCCAGGCCGCCTCTTGTAGGATCACGCAATAAGTGAATCTGTTCACCAAACTCATCTAACAATTCGATAACTATTTTATTTAAAGCCCTTGTATCGCTGCTGATCGTTGTTTCAAACTCCAGTCCCTGCCGATGGCTCATTATAGTAATTCCATGTCTTGCAAGTGGCCCGCTTAAAATAATTTTATCTCCTGCTTTTATGTTATTAATATCAATATTTGCTTTTTCATGCACTTCGCCTATGCCGGTGGTATTAATAAATATCTTATCCCCCTTTCCCCGTTCAACCACTTTTGTATCACCTGTCACCACCTGGACACCTGCCTTTTCACATGCAAATTTTATAGTATTTAATATCTCCCAAAATTCGGTCATCTTTAAGCCTTCTTCCAAAATAAAACCAAGCGATAAATATTTTGCTGATGCGCCGCACATGGCAATATCGTTTATAGTTCCGTTTACGGCGAGGTCGCCAATATTGCCACCTTCAAAAAATATAGGAGACACTACAAAGGAATCGGTGCTCATCGCCACTTTGCCTTGCATGTTAAATATGGCGCCGTCGTGCTTTTTATTCAGCAGTTCATTTTGCAACAAGCTAAAAACACCGGTGTCCAACAACTGGCTTGTTAACGTTCCACCGCTTCCATGGCCTAAAGTAATAATGTCAAAATCAAGTTTAGGCATGGGACACTGTAACTGCATTGGTATCTGTTTAATATTATTTATAAAACAATTGCATTAAAAACGATGATAAAATTATTTATGCTTCATAAAAAAGCTTTTCATATTTTCTTCGCCTCCATATTTTTCTTCTTTCACTGAACAAATCTTTATCTGCAATAGAATTTGCTTTTTCTTCAACATTAATTTTATGAACAAAACAGTAGCGTTTGTAATCATACCCCCAATCATCTTCAAAAAAATTTTTTCGCATTATTTTTAATTCCTCTTCACGATACTGTTGCAAAGGTTTATAACTTTCATCTCTTTTGCGCTTAAATTTCTTTGCCGTTAGTAACTGAGAAAAATAAGAAAGATGCGCAATCTCTTCTGCGATATTTTTTACTTTATTTCGAAACGATTCATCATCTTCATTTAGACAACCATCGATCAGTTTTACTTCCAGTGCTATATCAGTTCCCCATGGAAGGCATTGTTCCGTAAACAATTTTGCTCTTTTATCGCCAATTCTTCTTGGTAATAAATACGTCCAGTATTCGGAACCATACAATCCCATATTGCGCGTATGGGGGTTAAACACAATTCCTTCTTTCGCTAAAACTTTATCTGCCGCAAGTGCTAATGAAACGCCTCCTGCTCCTGCATTTCCCTGCAACGCACTTATAATATAATGTGTATCGGTACAAATAATTTCATGAATTAAATCGTCCATCGCGTTAATATTTTCCCAGGAAGTTTCTGCAGGATTTTCAGACGCTTCAATTAGGTTCAGGTGAATGCCATTACTCCAAATATCCTGCCCTCCCAACAATACAATCACTTTTGTGTTACGTTGCTTTGCTTTCGCGAAAGCATTTTTTAAGCGAACGCATTGATCCGTGCTCATAGCGCCGTTATAAAAATCAAAAGAAAGGTATCCTACTTCATTCTCCTCGTGGTACTTTATTTCACTAAAGAAGTCTGAATTAATTTTATAATCAAAAGTATTAACCATAAAATCTGGAATATATTTTTCAAAATTGGCCAAAACTATTGCGGCAGGCAATTTAATTGAATTGGCTTCTCTGTTCTTTAAACACTGTATCCATACCGCGGAATTAATAGTCGCTATACAAACCGCCGAATCAAGCGTTCCCAAAATACTTCCAGGGCTTCCTTTCAATATTCTTTCTTCAAATGCTCCGAAGGCTAGATATTCATTATCATTAATTGTACACATGGCCCCGGGGAAACTATCTGCCGCGTTTATTTTGCGCATGATGGCGGCAGTGTCTTCATTCCATGAAAACCTGAAATCATTTTCATTGGTTGAACGATTCCATTTGCCTTTATGGCTTATATCAATTTCTTCACGTGATTGAGGAACGAATTTTTTTTCCTCAAATTTTTGTACCGCTTCCAGCAACGCTTTCATAGCAGCCTGTGTAACTTCATGCCGGTATAAAAAAGATTTAGAAACATTTCGCATAAGAAAAGTTGCTGTTGACCAGATGGGGCCTGCATCCATTTTTTGTGTTGCCTGTAAAACAGAAACACCCCATTCTGTTTCATTATTTAGAATAGCCCAATCCAGCGATGCCGAGCCACGGTCACCAATAATGCCGGGATGAATGATAAGACAAGTATAATTTTTCCATATGGCGTCGGGAATTACAGTTTTAAGATATGGCGCAATTATTAATTCCGGTTGATAGTTGCTTACCGCATTCAGCATGTTTTCCTGCGTGGTAGCAATATGCACTTTTACCTGGTGATTAAACCTGTCCAGTTCAACCCATGCCCGCTGGCTCATCCCGTTAAATGACGTTGTAATGAGTAATATTTTCATACTTCCAATTGTTCTGCCAATCCTGAATAATGATAGTATGCAGCACACGCTCCTTCATTGGATACCATTGGTGCACCTAACGGACTAACGGGCCGGCACTTCTTGCCGAAGTGCTGACATTCATAAGGCTTTTTTATTCCTTTCATAATATCGCCCGCAATGCATTCAGGATTTTCCGATGCTTCTTCAATATGAATATTAAACTTTTTTTCTGCATCAAAATCGCGATAGGAATCTTTTACTTTGTAACCACTCATCGGGATCACTTCCATGCCACGCCACAAACGGTCTGTTACTTCAAACACCTCGTATATCATTTCCTGTGCTTTTACATTGCCTTCTTCGCTTACAATACGTGCATATTGATTTTCCACTTTGGCTTCGCCCGATTCTAATTGTTTTACAACCATCAAAATTCCTTCAAGCAAATCCACCGGTTCAAAACCAGTGATAACGATAGGCACTTTATATTTTTCAACAAGAGGATAATATTCGTAAATACCCATGATAGCACACACATGCCCCGCACCAAGAAATCCATCCACTCTATTCAATTCGTCATTCATAATTTCTTCTATGGCAGGCGGCACTAACACATGTGATGCAAGGATGAAATAATTGTTAACATTCTCTTTTCGTGCATGGATAACCGATAGTGCGTTCGCGGGAGCGGTAGTTTCAAACCCTACAGCAAAAAAAACTACTTCTCTCCCGGGATTTTCTTTGGCAATTTTTACTGCTTCAAGAGGGGAATATAAAATGCGCACATCTGCGCCCCTTGCTTTTGCTTCGAGCAGGCTCATACCGGAGCCGGGTACACGAATCATATCACCATAAGAACAGAGAATTACATTGTGTTCCATTGCAAGGTGTACAGCCCGGTCAATTAAACTAATGGGGGTAACACAAACAGGGCAACCCGGCCCGTGTATCATTTGAATGTTCTCCGGGAGCATGTTAAGAATTCCGTTTTTCACGAGCGAGTGTGTCTGCCCACCGCATACTTCCATAATGTTCCACCTACCCTTAACAGTATTTTTGATTTCTCTTAAAAGCGTATTCACTATTTCGGGTGAACGAAACTCTGATATATATTTCATGCTTTATAATTTAGCGTTATAAATCATAAATTCTGCTACTTTATTTGTCGTCGAACTTGTGCTTGTTATGTTGTTATCGTGATAGACCATTTGCCCGAAAGAAATGTTCTCATCGTTAGGTGACAATTTTTTATGGAAATGCAAATCGTATTTTTTGCAGTATTCATTTTGAACCCAATCGACGAGCAAAGAATTTTGAAAAACACCACCACTGAAACAAATCTTATTAACTTCTGATTTCTTTGCGATAATACCGACGAGACATACTAACGAATAATGAAACTTTGAAGCAATGTATCCTTTTGATTTTCCATTTTCAATATCTGCTATTATTTCCTGCATTAAAGTTACGGTAGGTACATGGTAATAAATTGATTCTTCCCTAAAATATGAACTATCCATTTTGAAGCCCTTTTCGGCAACATATTCTTCGGCCAGGGCCTGTAGGTGCATTGCAGCTTCCCCTTCATAAGTTTGCTTGTCACATAAATCCAGTAAAGAAGCAACTGCATCAAATATTCTTCCAACAGACGACGTAAAAAGTTTTGACTCCCTTATTAATAACTGATAATTATGCCATTCCGATTCAGTAAATTTTACCTTTATTTTTTCCAAATGAATCCAACTCTTATTTAAGGCACACAGCAGGGATATGCGTGGTTCCAGGGCCATTTTATCGCCGGCAATTACGGGGAAATATTCAAAATAATAGCAACGTGCCATTGTATTATTTTCATACTTAAAAAATTCTCCTCCCCATATATTTCCATCATCACCGAGGCCTGTTCCATCCCATATGATTCCTAATACTGAATTGGCAGAATTAAGTAAATTATTTTCCGCCAAAACTGCTGCAAAATGCGCCTGGTGATGTTGTATAAATTGTATTTTATTGTTGGCTTTTTCAGCAATATTTACAGCATATTGATGAGAAAAGTAGCCGGAATGCTTATCAGCACGAATTAAGCAGGACTTTATATCGTACAAATTCATCCAGTAAGCTAAAGTGTTTTTATACATCTCCTGTGATTCATAACTTTCACCGCTTCCTAGAAATTGAGACACAAAAACTCTTCCATTAATTGTTAAGGTAAAACTGCTTTTTAAAAGGGCGCCCGTTGAAAGCGTACATGATTTGTTTTGAGGTATGTAATCCAAAAAAGAAGGGGCGTATCCTCTTGATCTTCGCAAAACAATTTGCAGACCTGATGCCTTTGAAACCTGCACAACGCTATCATCTTCAGGAATAATAATTTCACGATTATACGTGACAATATAATCCGCTATGTCAAATAAATATGCAAGCGCATCGTCGTCTTTATAAATAATAGGTGAGCCTGAAATGTTGGCACTTGTTGCAATCAAAGGCTTGCCGTAATCTTTTGCAATGAGCTCCAGCAAAGGGCTGTAGGGCAACATAATTCCTAAACGTTTAAGTCCGGGAGCAATGTGTTGCACTGCAATATTAGCAAAGGCCGGGGGTTTTGGATGTAGCAAAACTATGGGCGCTTCTTTACTTTCAAGCAGTTTCTTTTCTTGTTTACTTAACTCAAAATTGTTTTGAATAGTTTCTATATCCGGATATAAAAGTGCAAATGGCTTATGCGGTCTATGTTTCCGGATTCTCAGCAATTCAATTGTTTCAGGGCTGTTAGCAGCGCATAATAATAAATACCCGCCAATACCTTTTATAGAAATAATTTTTCCCTGTTCAAAATAATTTTTAACCGAAGCCAAAATTGTTTCTGAATCATTTGAAACAATAGTTGATGCGTTTTCATACATGTTCATTTCTACACCACATTCAGCACATGAATTTGTCTGGGAAAAAAATCTTCTGTCATCAACATTGTTATATTCATGATTGCACTTTTCACACATTATAAATTTATTCATTGAAGAATTATGTCTTTCATAAGGGAGACTATTAATGATAGAATATCTCGGGCCACATTGTGTACAGGTTATAAACGGATATCGATAACGTCGATTATTTACATCGTTTAGTTCACTTCTACAAACTGAACAAATTGCATTGTCAGGTGATATTAATACATCTTTTAAATTGCTATCTTCTTCAACAAGTATTGAGAAATTGCTGAATTCTTTCTCAATTGTTTTGTGTAATTCAGCCGAAGTAATTATTGATTGTTGCGGAGAAGATTTTAGTATTTTTTCTAAAAATAAGTCAGCATCATTCTTAGACGAATTAAAATAGACGTGTAACCCATCGGTTACGTTTTTTACATAACCATTCAGTTGCATTTGCATTGCCAGCGTATATATCAATGGCCGAAAGCCCACACCCTGGACGATTCCATTAATATGTATATGATAGGTTTGCATCCTATTTATTGCGTAAGCGAACTTATGAAAAGGTACGATTATGTAGTGAAGAAAAATACAGGAAAACAGGACCATCATTTATTGTTTTTTTAGCGGGTAAGTTTCCACGGCAATTTTTAGTTATAGTTTTTTCCTGGCTAATTATTTATTTTTTGAAAAGTTTAAAGGGTTTACATTTGCAACATTGTTACATTAATTTGTAAAAAAGAGATAATAACTATTTTTATTATAATTTGGCTCTCTTTATAAAAGATGTATAAATTTCTAGACAAATCGCATATTTTAAAGCAAGCCGGTTCTATACTGTTGCTATTCGTTTTTTGCCTGGGAATAACTCCAAAGAAAACACTTCATGATTGGTTGGCTAATCATAAGGATACCACTTCTTCCGCCCCGGTTAGCAAAACACAACAATTATCAAAGGGTGGTTTTAATTGTAATTGCGAAAACCTAGTTGCAGAATCACATTTTGTTACGTTTAGCAACTTTGTTGTTGTTAATTTTCCATCTATTTTTTCATTTGTTTCTTTTAGAATTCCATTTTTAATTTTCCTTCCTTCTTTTCAAAATAATTTACGAGGACCTCCTTTAGAATTTTAGTTGCATTTGTTTAACAGCCTTATAAAAATAAAAATTTTATAAGCCCATCTAAAATTTTAAAAAGTCTTAATGAAAAAGAATTCTATTATTTCTTTCACAATTGTTTCATTCTTCTCCATATTTCTTAACCCTGCATGGAGCCAAACAAGCTTTATAAAAAGTACTGTTACAAAAGTTTCACTTTCGGGAAAGATTACCGACAAAAATTCAGCCCAACCTCTGCAAGGTGCAACAATTTACATTCCTGACCTTAAAACCGGAACTACTTCCGATGCTAATGGTAATTATACATTGCACAACATTCCTATAGGCACTTACCTGGTTCAGGCAGGTTTTATAGGGTATAAGAACAACATAAAAACAGTTTCAATAAATGAAAACACAACCCTGGACTTTGCCATGGAAATTTCTGTTACTGAAGAAAATGAAATTGTTGTAACGGGTACTTCCAGAGCGACAACTATAAAGAGAAATCCTATTCCAATCGTTTCTATCAGTAAACAATACCTTCAACAAAATTTAAGTACAAATATTATTGATGCTATAGCAAAAGTGCCGGGCATCAGCGCAGTTACTACCGGCCCAAATGTTTCAAAGCCTTTTATAAGAGGATTGGGATTTAACCGTATACTAACGCTGTATGATGGCGTTCGGCAGGAAGGTCAACAATGGGGAGACGAGCACGGGATTGAAGTTGATCAAAATACAGTTGCAAAAGTTGAGGTGGTAAAAGGGCCGGCAAGTTTAATATATGGTTCAGATGCAGTTGCGGGTGTGGTAAATCTTTTACCTCCAAATCCACCGCCAGACGGAAAAACAATTGGAGATATTTCAAGTGAATTTCAAACCAATAACGGATTAATAGCAGGTTCAGCAATGCTTGCAGGAAATAAAAATTCTTTCACCTGGATGGGAAGAGCTTCTTATAAAACGGCAACCAATTATGAAAACAGTGTGGATGGAAAGGTATATAATACCGGCTTCAGAGAACTTGATCTTATTGGGTCTGCAGGTGTTAAAGGTTCTTGGGGTTATTCGCATTTGGGAGTTTCAACATTCAATGATTTGCAGGAGATACCAGATGGTAGCAGGGATTCAGCCACACGAAAATTTACTAAACAAATTACGGAAGCAGATACGGTGCGCCGAATTGTTTCTGACGCCGAATTAAGGTCCTATAAAATAACAGCGCTACACCAGCATGTACAGCATTATAGAATTTACAGTACCAACAATTTTATTTTAGGAAAGGGATCACTGGGAATAAATCTTGCTTATCAGAAAAGTTTAAGGCAGGAATTCAGTCATCCCCAGATTGCTATTCCGGGATTAGACCTGGCATTAAACACTTTTTCTTATGATGCAAAATATTATTTCCCAGAACAGAATGGATGGAGTATTACGGGAGGCATCAACGGAATGTATCAAAACAATGATGTTACTAAAGGAACAGAATTTATTATTCCTTCCTACAAACAGTTTGACATTGGCGCTTTTATTTTTGCAAAAACATCAATTGACAAACTGGAGGTTGCCGGTGGGTTAAGATATGATGTAAGGCGGTTTAATAACGGTGCCTTGTACACGAAAACAGATCCTGTTACAGGATTTGATAAAACCGTCTTTGGTATGGATACTGTTGGTGCAGCAAATCCATTTTATGCCTACAAGCACCCCTTTTCCGGGGCTAGCGGCAGTCTGGGTTTGTCATATCGCTTTTCAAATCATTTTACGGGGAAAGCTAATGTTGGCAGAGGTTACAGGGCACCAAATATTTCAGAAATATCCGCAAGCGGAATTCATCCCGGAACGAATAGTTTTCAAAAAGGTAATCTAAATTTTAAACCGGAATTTAACTGGCAGGAAGACATTGGCTTAAGTTTTAATTCGCAGCATGTTACAATTGATGCAAGTATTTTTGATAATAGTATTCAGAATTATATATACAATCAAAAAGTATCAAGTGGTATTATTCAAAATATTGTAGTCGATACATTCCAGTTCGAGGCTGCCAGGGCAAATCTTTACGGCGGAGAATTATCTGTCGATATTCATCCACATCCGTTAGACTGGCTACATTTTGAAAATTCATTATCTATAGTTTATGGAAATAATAAGGGAGTTAGCGGACAGAATAAACTTTCTGACAGTGCTAAATATCTCCCTTTCATTCCCCCCTTACACACCTATTCTGAACTACGTGCCAACATTAAAAAGGTATCAAAATCAATTATAAATGCATTTGTAAAAATACAACTTGAATATTATGCGCCTCAAAACCGGGCGTATCTTGAGTTTAATACTGAAACGCCAACCCCCGGTTACCAACTATTTAATGCAGGTTTCGGTGCAGATATAACTAACCATAAAGAACAAACGCTTTTCACGGTTACAGCTTTAGGCGATAATTTATTTGATGTTGCGTATCAATCGCATTTAAACAGGTTAAAATATTTCGAACCTTATCCTAATGATCCGCGTCCGCATCATGGCATTTACAATATGGGAAGAAATTTTAGTCTGAAAGTAAATGTACCACTGAACTTTTAAGTAATTAAAGAAAGTGATTTCCTTAATTCGCACGTAATTTTTGCATGTAGAAAATTTGTTCAATGGTAATAATACGTATTAACATACTTTGGAATATTATTTGCCTAATTACATAAAAAATATTCCGTATTAAATTAATCAATTATGAAAGTAAATTCTCAAAAAGTTAGTCTATCGTTAATAATGTGCCTGTTGTGTAGCATATTAATTTTTTCCTGTAGTAAAAGGGATGCAAATAATACTGGAAAGTCAAAAGTTCAGATTCGCTTAACTGATAGCCCTGATCCAGACGTAAGGGAAGTTTGGGTTGATGTTAAAGACGTCCTTATCAATATGGGTGACTCCAATTGGACCAGTGTAGCAGACGCACATACGGGGGAGTATAATTTATTGGATCTTACCAATGGCAAGGATACTATTCTTGCTGACGCAGAAATACCGGCTGGTAAGATTTCACAAATACGCTTATTATTGGGAGATAATAATTACATCATAACCAATAGTGGTGATAAAATTAGTCTTACCACGCCCAGCGCCCAACAATCCGGTCTAAAGGTTCAGATCAATCAGGATGTAACAGGTGGCCAGTTGTATCGTTTAATTTTAGATTTCGACGCCGGAAAATCTATTGTTAAAGCAGGTAATAGTGGTAAATATATTTTAAAGCCCGTAATAAGAGTTATCTCCTTCGTTCCGTCAGGAGGTAATTTAAAAGGCGTAGTTCTTCCTGATTCCGTAAGAACAGCAATTTATGCAATTAATGGTATGGATACAGTTGCATCCACTTATACCGATACGCTAAATGGAAATTTCTTTTTTAATGATATTCCTTCTGGATCTTACTCACTATCATACCTACCCGAAGACACTTCCTTTAAGGCTACACAACAAAATGTTTCCGTGGTTTTAGGTCAAACAGCAGTAGCTGACACAGTTATTTTAAAAAAATAAAATTTATTTTTAATAAATATTTCGCCGCTCATTGGTAATGAGCGGCTTTTTTATTATTCTGAATTAATACTGTAATTTAATATTAAAAGAGATGATCAAATCCTTGTATAATATTGAAATTATCCAATAAAAAATATTTTTAAAAAAGCAAACTTAGTCCAGTATGCACATTACAAATTCATTAAAAGCACTTTTATTAGCAATTGTTGTTTTTGGATGGTTCGCTTTGATCAGTCAGTTTTACCTCATCATCGAAAACAGGGTTACTGCATTGCCGGAAACTATTATAAGGTATTTTAGCTTTTTTACTATTCTTACCAATCTCATTGTGGCCGTTTGTTGTACAGCCCTTCTATGCAAATTCAATTTAAAGCTGAAAAGGTTTTTTTAAAAACAAAGTACGCTTACGGCTATCACTGTGTACATCACAATTGTAGGTATCGTGTACAATATAATTTTGCGTTTTTTATGGAAACCCGAAGGCCTTCAGTGGGTTGTTGATGAATTACTTCATTCTATTGTCCCGGCATTAGTTATTGCACTGTGGGTATTCTTTACGCCAAAAGGAAAAATCACCGGGAAAAGCGTTTTGGCGTGGATATTATATCCATTCATTTATTTGATACTTGTTTTAATACGTGGATATTATTCATCGTTTTATCCTTATCCCTTCATCGATATTTCCAAAATTGGATATAATAAAACACTCATAAATAGCGCAGGAATGCTTTTGGCATTCCTGGTTGTATCAATTTTATTTATAACATTAAACAGGTTTAAAAAACCCGCAGTTTAAAAAAGTACCTATAAATAGAAATTATTTTTTCTAATAACTTTCTATTTCTACCATTTTTCTTTTCGATGAACTTTTAAACTTTTGAATAACAGAAGAAGGCTCCATGCATTCACAGGCCTCCGCTTTAGTGAAAAGTTGGGCACTCCATACATAATCCATTTCAACAATTTCTCCTGTTTCAAAACCCTGTTCAGTTAAATAATTCCACGAGCAATCGCGGTTTAAATCACTTGTAATTTTTGAAGTTGCTTTAGGATAGGCAATCCACAACTTTCCTGTGGCTTGCAATGCCGGACAAACTTCCGAAAGAATTTTATACAACTGATTTGAATTTAAAGCAAAAACAAGAGCAAAATCAATTTTCCGGGTTTTTAAAAGTGGAGTAACGTTTTTCGAAAATGAAAGTTTTGAAAACTGTTTTTCAATCGTAGAAGGAAGGCCTTGAATTAATAGATTTTTTTCATCCTCTAATTGTAATTTTTCAAACAATGTTTGAGACATAAGCGAAGAAAAATTTTAAGGTTAAAAATATGCCCTACATAACTGCATCTCTGTAAATCATTGGGTTGGAATTAATTCTTTAAAAGACCAAGATGCAGAAAAGACTGTGCAAAATTACGGAAAATATTCCTTTCAGCCAATAAAAAGCCCTGCCGATAAAGGCAAGGCATATCAATCGATATAAATTTAAAAAAACTACTTTGAATTTATAGGCTGGTAATACTTCAAAGCTTCAGGCATGTATGTTTTAATTTTTTCAATTCTTTTAGCATCTAAGGGGTGATCACTTAATATCTCCGGGGTTTTCGAACCGGAATTTAAACTGGCCATTCTTGTCCAGAAAGGCACAGCTTCTCTTGGATTGTAACCCGCCATTGCAGCAAATATTAGCCCGTAATGGTCTGCTTCATATTCCTGTTTCCTTGAATTAGGTAATAACACCGCAACTTGTGCACCCGGTGCATATATGCTTTTAAAGATATTATTGGCTTGTCCATTTCCGGATGTGAATATGTCTCCTGTTAAGCCTATGCCTTGGGCAACCAATGCCTGGCTCATTCTTTCCTGTCCATGGTGGGCCACAGCATGGGTAATTTCATGCCCTAACACAATAGCCAATGCCGCTTCATTCTGGGTAACAGGTAAGAGACCTGTGTATACGGCAACCTTTCCACCCGGCATGCACCATGCATTTACTTCTTTACTGTCTATAAGATTAAATTCCCAATTATATCCCGCAAGTTCTTTCGACAATCCTTTATCACTATAATATTTTGTAATAGCAGCAGCAATACGTTTTCCAACTCTCTTTACCATTTCAGCATCTTTATTAGTTGTATTGCTCACTACTGTATTTTTCGAAAGAATTGAATTATATTGAGTTACAGCTTCCTTTTGAAGGCTTTCCTCAGACACTAGAGATAGCTGGCTACGTCCTGTTATTGCATTGGTTGTACAAGCAGTAATAAATATTGAACTTATTACTAAGAGGAGAAATATATTTTTCATTTTCATAGTTTTCAATTTTGTCATAACTAATCAATTGGCGTACCAATTTATTAATAGATTAAAATACATCCGTTAGGGTTGTATAATATGATCCTAATTAACCTAAGTAGTAAGGGGAGAAATAATGTATCAGGAGTCTTTCCTGCGCATTTTTTTTCTATCGCGGTATTTTAAGATGGGAACTCTGTTCTCATTTCCTTTTAAAAGACGACTGATATTTTTTTGATGCGTTAATACAACAAGAGCTGCAACCGCAACCGCAAATACTCTGTAAAAAACTTCCTTTTCATTATAAACCCATAAAACACAGATAGGCAACGCAACTCCTGCAAGAATAGAGCTTAATGACACATACCGGGTTAGAAATAGAACTAATAAGAATACACCAACACAACTTGCGGCCACAACCGGTTGAATTGCCAGAAGCATTCCAAATAAAGTAGCAACACCTTTACCGCCTCTGAACTGTGCCCAAATAGGATAAATGTGCCCTAACACAGCAGCAAGCCCTAATCCAATCATTAAGTTGGTACGATCTAACTCGTTGGTGAGATAATAAGGCAAAAGATTATAAAGCGCAACTGCCAGAATTCCTTTTAGCATATCACCAGCCATTACGATAGTTCCAAACTTTGCCCCAAGTACTCTGAAAGTATTTGTAGCACCCATATTACCGCTACCATATTCTCTTATATCCACGCCGAAAAAGGATTTGCTTATAATTAAGGCTGTAGGAATAGATCCGATAAGGTACGCAGTTATGATGAGGATTAGTTCTTTCATAATTTATTGTAAAGTAGACAAATATAACTTAAAAAAAATCTCCTGGGCTTATAATTTTGCCAAAAAAATTATTGTTTTTTAAACACCATTCCAATCCACCCTTCTTTTTCACCCATATGTGTTTTTGTAAATCCATTTTTAACAAATGTTGAAATAATATTCTTTTCATCACCTTCTAAAAAACCGCTTAGTAATAAAACTGAGTTACGTTCCAGCAACATTGAAAAGTTATTTACGTTCTCTGTCAATACATTAAAATTTATATTGGCAAGAATAATATCAACGTTGGAAATGCCTGCAATAGTATTTCTTTCCTCGGTAATAATCCGATTGCAATTATTTGCTATAATATTTTCGGAAGTATTATTAATACTCCATTCATCGTTATCTATTGCTAAGATTGAGGCTGCGCCTAATTTTTCCGCAAGAATTGCCAGTATGCCGGTTCCTGTTCCAAAATCCAAAACCTTTTTGTTGTTGAAATTAATTTTTTGCATTAAATCAATCATTAAAAAAGTAGTAGCATGATGACCAGTTCCAAAACTCATTTTTGGAGTAATGATTATTTCATGTTTTACATTCTGCAACGGTTTATGAAACGATGCTCTTATTCCTGCAAAATCATTGATGATTACAGGATGAAAATTACTCTCCCACTCCTTGTTCCAGTTTCTGTCTTCAATTATTGAATATTTATAAGCTATACCTGGAGGTAAGAGCGTGACCAATTTCGTCGCATCAAAATCCTCTTGTTTTATATAGGCAATTAAATCATTATCATTTTGCTCAAAGGCATAGAAATTATTTTCGGACAACTCTGCTATTAGTATGTCACTCCCTTCCAATGAAATCGGTTCAACTTCTATTTTAATAAATTTTTTCATAAAAAAAGCTTGCAGAATTCTACAAGCTTACTTATTAAATTGACAAAAAGATTAATTGTTTCCTGACGGTTTTGTTGCGGGATTTGACTCAGGTTTAGGTATTAACGCTTTACGGCTTAGCTTAAATTTCCCAGTCTTTGGGTCTACACCAATAAGCTTAACTTTTACTTTGTCACCTTCGTGGAAAACATTATCCATACTATCAAGCCGCTTCCACATTATTTCTGAGATATGAAGTAACCCTTGTTTTCCCGGAAGGAATTCTACAAAGGCCCCAAACTCCTTAATGCCTTTTACAGTGCCTTCATAAACATCCCCAATTTCAGGGACCGAAACAATGCTTTTAACCCATGCGACAGCCTGGTCAAGGCTTTCCTTATTAGCTGAGAAAATGCTTACTTCACCAGTTTTACCAACTTCAGTTATATTTATCGTAGCACCGGTAGTTTTTTGAATCTCCTGGATGATTTTTCCACCGGGTCCTATAACGGCACCTATAAATTCTGAATCAATAATTAATTTTTCCATTCTGGGTGCATGTGGCTTAACATCACTCCTGTGTTCAGGAATACATTGATACATTGCATCAAGAATAAACAATCTGCCTCTTTTAGCCTGGTCAAGCGCCTTGCGCATAATATCCATGCTTAGGCCATCAACTTTTATATCCATCTGTACCCCGCAAATTCCTTCTTTTGTTCCGGTAACTTTAAAATCCATATCACCTAAATGATCTTCATCACCTAATATATCTGTAAGTATTGCAAACTTTCCTTCTTTTGAAATCAATCCCATTGCAACGCCGCTTACATGTTTCTTAAAGGGAACACCTGCATCCATCAAAGCAAGCGAACCAGCGCAAACCGTAGCCATTGAAGATGAACCATTACTTTCAAGAATATCACTTACCACTCTAACGGTGTAGGGATAATCGCTACCTGGTAAAATTTGTTTTAGAGAACGTTGTGCAAGATTACCATGCCCCACTTCTCTTCTTCCTACACCTCTCATCATTTTTACTTCACCTGTTGAGAAGGGAGGAAAATTATAATGCAGAATAAATTTTGAATAATCGCTGCTGGCGGCACTTTCAACCAACAATTCGTCAAGCGGAGTTCCAAGTGTTACTGTTGTTAACGATTGGGTTTCACCTCTCGTAAACAAAGCAGAGCCATGCGGTGAGGGAAGATAATCCACTTCCATAGTAAGCGGGCGAATATCTTCAAGGCCTCTTCCATCAAGCCGCTTATTTGTTGCCAAAATCATATCGCGAACAACATTGTATTGAAGTTCACCGAAATAAAATTTTATAAGTGACTTATCTTCATCAGGAATTTCCTCACCTAGAAATTCTGTGGTTTCTTTTAGAAGATTTTCAAAAGCTTCCTGTCTTTCATTTTTCGCAGATGCTTTTGATGCTATTGCGAGCATTTTATCTTTTGCAAACGTGGTTATTTTTGCATATAGTTCTTCATTACGATAAGGTTTTGTGTATTCGCGTTTCCCCTTTACACCAACTTTATCTCTTAATTCTTCCTGAGCCTTCACCTGTATTTTTATGACATTATGCGCCAATTCAATTGCTTTCACTAAATCTTCTTCCTGGCACTCTTTTCCTTCTCCTTCTACCATCATTATATTGCGATCAGTAGCGGCAATCATAAAGTCCATATCTGCCTCGGCTAATTGTGTGCGGCTCGGATTAACGACCATTTCTCCATTTACCTTAGCAATGCGTACTTCTGAAATAATTTCCTGGACAGGGATGTCTGAAACAGCCAAAGCTGCTGAAGCTGCGAGACAAGCCATAGCATCGGGCATAACTTCAGGATCACTTGAAATAAGCGACACAAGTACCTGAACATCACATAAATAATCTTCAGGGAATAGAGGACGCAAGGCGCGGTCAATAAGCCTTGAAGTTAATATTTCATAGTCATTTAGCCTCGCTTCTCTTTTGAAAAAGGAGCCCGGAATGCGGCCGGCCGATGCAAATTTTTCCTGGTAATCTACTGTCAATGGAAAGAAAGATTGACCTTCTTTTGGCTCTTTATTGGCAACAACTGTTGCAAGTATAACGCAGTCGCCTAAACGCACCGTAACTGCGCCATCTGCCTGGCGGGCAAGCTTACCGGTCTCAATAGTCACCATGCGGCCTTCTCCTATATCGAAAGTAACTGAAATGGGATTTGGAGTCATATAATTTGTTCGTATTAGTTGTAAAAAAGTAATCCCAACTGTGAAATCCAGTTGGGAAAAGCTTTCAAAATCATTAAATGTTTAATTATTTACGAAGTCCTAACTTTTCAATTAAAGCACGGTAACCTGTAAGATTATGCTTACTTAGGTAAGTTAAAAGACTTTTTCTTTTTCCAACCATTTGCATTAACCCACGCTGAGTACTAAAATCTTTCTTATTGGATTTAAGATGGTCAGAAATATGATTAATTTTTTCTGTAAGTAAAGCAACCTGGGCCTCAATAGACCCTGTATTTGCGGCACTTCCACCAAATTCAGTGAACTTTTCCGCCTTCATTTCCGATGTTAAATAAGACATTTTATTAAAATAGATTTATAATTGGCTGCAAAGGTAATAATTAAATTTTAATTTCAAGCAGTCCCATTGTTATAGAGTCTTAAAAAATAAATTTTATCGGAGACTTCTGATATTCAGCGCATACAATGCAATAAAAAGGAGTCCAAAAAAACCAGAAAAAAATGCAATACCAAATGACATCACATTTATTCCATATAGATAAAACGGCACCGATAAGGCAATTAAAGTCCCCAATATATATAAATAAAAACCACCTCTTTTAAGATGCCACATTAATATAGCCCCGGTTAAAGTTATTATAGCAGACAGGATTGCACCCAATGCGTTTTTCCGGATATTTTCTTCAGTCATAATTTTTGAAACAGATGACATCATTTTTTGTCTGAACAAAAATCCATTTGAGTGTCCCACTTTTTTTTTCGGGGAGCCTGCATTTTTTGTTTTAAGCGTATCAATATTTTCTGCATTAAGAGAGTCTATATTTTTTGTTGAATTATTTTCCGCTTTATTTTTTATGTCCGATATCATCCGGGAGGTCTTTGAAGCCGTTGTATAAGCCCAGATATTTGTAAGAATCAACCATGAACTTCCTATGAATGTTAGAATACAAAGAACAGTAAGAAGTGTTGGCCTCGTGCGCTGTTCTTCATCAAACGCATTTAAATTTGATTCCATAATCAGATCAGATTCAATAGACGAAACAATAATACACCTTATAACGGAATTCTCATTATAAGGAAAAGCATTATATTTAATACCAAAATTTTTCAACTCGATCTGCGGGTTTCCAGCCAGAATGCGGCTCAAAGTAGTTCCATATTAATGCCGAAACTTTACGGGCCAATTGCCATGCTTCATTACCGGGCTCCCATTTTATATCAACATTATTTTTTGTGGCAATATAAAAAACATAATCACCATGCGGTGCATTTACCAAAACCGCTTCGGAACGTGATGCATCCACCATCCCCTGCTTAGAAGCAACCTGAACATACGGCGGAATCTTCGATAGCGCATAATCATCCCAATACACATGGGTTAAAATCCGGTACATTCGTTCGCTTGCTGCCGGTGTTACAGCTTTACCCTGGCGAATCATAACCAATAAATCAGCCATTTCTCTCGGCGTTGTTTGGCCCCAGCCATATTCATCATAATTATTCTTACGGCCAGGCGTACGCGAATTCAATCGTGTCGATTGAAAGCCATGTTCCGTCAACCATTCATTAATAGTTAGTCCACCTCCTGCCAACTTTTCACACCAGATTGCTGCTGTATTATCGCTGTGAGTAATCATAAGCGTAATGACATTACTTAAATCCGTTTTAGAACTATCTTTAAAATATTGCATAAGGCCTGAACCTCCATGAGCCATCGAATCACGGTACAGCATCGGTTGGTGATATGTAAATTCGCCTTCTTCAATTTTATTAAAAATTCCAATAAGAATGGGCAATTTAACTATGCTTGCGGTTGGAAAAATAGTGTCTGCATTTATCGCCACCTCCTTACCGGTTTTTAAATTCCGCACATAAATACCGGCAGTTCCATGAAATGAATCGATCAATGCATGAAGTTTGTTTTCCAGTTTTTTATCTGTATGATATTGCGAAAAAGTATTTTGATATGATATCAATATCATTAAAACTAACAGAGATAAACCCTTTTGCATATTCTATTGTTTTGTATAAGAATTTTAATTAACCAGAGCAAATATAAAGTTTACTGACATTGAAAATTATGCGTATTTGCATGATAATTGAAATGGCACAAATTACTTTTGCAAAAAGAAAAAATAAACCGGCAAAACAATTATTAAAAACTAAAGGGTAATTTAATTATACTGCATTATGTTACTTATATATTTACCGCAAATTTCTTCACGCACTCAATATATTTTTGACACAATTTTTATAAATGAATTTGGAATAAGATATAACACAACTGATAATATTGCCTTCTTTGAAAATTATACAGAAGAAAAAATTAACTATTCTGCCAACCGAATTGCCGATGAATTTTTTATAAAGGCCGCCCCATTCTTAACTGAAAATTTCATAAGGGATTTTGAAGTTCCTGTTTCGGAAAAAGATCAGATAAAAATTCTGTTTTCTAATAGTGAAGAATGCAACGTGGGCTTTGATATTTTTTCTGCTGCATTTTATATGCTCAGTCGTTATGAAGAGTATTTGCAATTTACTCCCGATAAATACGGAAGATTTAAAGCCGAGGATAGCTTGGCTTACAAAAATAATTTTTTACAAATTCCCATTGTTGACAAATGGATAGGACTTTTTAAAAATCTTTTACAAAAAAAATTCCCGTCTCTAAAATTTAAATCCTCAAAATTTGAAGCAATTGTAACTTACGATATTGATGTGGCATATAAATTCAAAGGCAGAAGTTTTAAAAGAAATGCCGGCAGTACGATCAAAGATCTATTAAAGTTGGATTTTAAAAATATTCAAACCAGGTTTCAAACACTACATAATAAATGTAATGACCCCTGGGACACTTATAATTATTTACATAAAACCATAACCCTGAATAATTTGCAGTCAATTTTCTTTTTTTTACTTGGCGATAATTCAGTTTATGACAGAAATCTCAGGTACGACAATCCTGTCATGAAAAATTTAATTAATCAAATAAGATCCTTCAGTGAAATTGGTATTCATCCCTCCTATTATTCTTCAATAATAGCTGGAAAAATAGCCGCTGAAAAAGAAAGACTTGAAAATATATCAGCCCAAACAATTACCAAAAGCAGGCAGCATTATTTAAAGTTTACTTTTCCTGAAACATACAATTCACTTTTAAGCTGCGGAATCACTGAAGATTATTCGATGGGGTTCGCTCAACTGCCGGGTTTCAGAGCCGGAACCTGTAAGCCGTTCTATTTCTACGATTTAAAAAATGAAAAAATTACCGCATTGAAAATATATCCTATAACCTGTATGGAGGCCTCATTTATATACTATTCTAAAATATCTCCGGCAAAGGCCTTAGTTGAAATATTAAATCTTTTAAAAGAAGTAAAAAAAGTGGACGGAACTTTTATAAGCATATGGCACAACGATAACCTGGCAGATGATAAACTAAACAAGAAGTGGTATTCGGTACATAACAGTATGATTTCACAAATCAAAACTTATTTAAGAAAGTAATTCAACAAATAAATGCGAGTAATATTTAGCGTTACCAACGACCTTAATTATGACCAACGGATGATACGAATATGTAACAGCCTTGTTAATTCAGGATTCAACGTAAAAATTATTGGCGTTGAATTTGGAAATTCTTCCGATCTCCAATTAAAAAAATATACTCAAAAAAGAATCCGGCTTTTCTTCAAAAAAGGATTTGGCTTTTATTTAGAATACAATGTAAAACTGTTCTTTTATCTTTTATTCCAAAAAACTGATGCTTTTTGTTGTATAGATCTTGACACAATGCTTCCTGTTTATTTTGCAGCTTTTATTTTAAAAAAAATAAAAGTGTATGATGCACACGAATATTTTTCGCAGCAAAAAGAAATTATAACCCGCCCGGGTATTTATAAAATATGGCATTTTGTTGAACGAACATTCGTTCCAAAATTCTTGAATGGATATACGGTAAGCGAAGGAATCGCAAAAGAATTTCATAAAAATTATAAAGTTAATTACGAAGTAATAAGAAATGTACCTGTATTAAAACCATTGGAGACTATTAATCAAAAAGAAAAAATCATTCTTTACCAGGGAAGCGTAAATGAGGGGCGTGGATTTGAGTTTTTAATTCCCGCAATGAAGAGTGTAAATGCAAAACTATTCGTTTACGGTGATGGAAATTTCTCAGATGCCGCCCGTTCATTAGTGACTAAACATCATTTAGGAGATAAAATATTATTCGCAGGGAAATTTTTACCGGATGAATTAAATACGATGACGCCTAATGCATACATTGGAATAAACCTTGTTGAACAAATCGGCTTGAATCAATTCTTATCATTGGCCAATAAATTTTTTAATTACATTCATTATGCGGTTCCCCAGCTTACGATGAATTTCCCGGAATACAAAAAAATAAATGAAGAGTTTGAAGTAGCGCTTTTAATAAATAGCCTGTCCCCGATAGCAATTGAAAATTCTTTAAATCTATTGCTTAATGATGATCAGTTGTATCGGCGCCTGCAACAAAACTGCATTAAAGCCCGCGAAGTGTACCATTGGCAAAGGGAAGAAAAAAAATTAATCAGCTTTTATGAGAACATCAATTCAACCATCAAACGATAAAACAATTCTTCATTCAAACCTTCATATAGTTTGCCTCGATGTGCCTTATCCTGCTGATTATGGCGGCGTGTTTGACCTGTTTTATAAAATAAAGGCACTTTACAGCCTGGGTATAAAAATTCACCTGCATTGTTTTGAATATGGGCGTGGGGAGCAGGAAGAACTTAATAAATATTGCCAAACTGTAAATTATTATGAAAGGAAAAGTTTTCTCAAAGGTTTTTCGTTTCGTCTGCCCTTTATAGTTAGTTCACGGGCCAACCCATTATTATTAACCAATCTTTTAAAAGATGATTATCCTGTTCTACTGGAGGGAATTCATTGCACTTATTTTTTATATACCCGTGAACTAACAAACAGGAGAATACTTGTCAGGCTTCACAACGTTGAGTTTGAATATTATAAAGAACTTTCAAAGGCAACCAGCAATATCTTCAAGAAAAATTATTACCGCCTCGAAAGTTTTCTTTTAAAAAAGTATGAAAATAAAATTGCCAACAAATGTATGTTCATTGCAGTAAGCGAAAAAGACAAGGAAACCTATCAACAAAAGTTCGCGGCAAAAAATATTGAATATCTCCCCATATTCCTGGCCTTCACCGAGGTAACATCGGAGATAGGTACTGGTAATTTTTGCCTGTATCATGGAAATCTATCAGTCCCCGAAAATGAAAAAGCGGCTTTATGGTTAATGAAAAATGTTTTTAATACTTTGGATATTCCTTTTGTTATTGCAGGCAAAAATCCATCGCGGTATTTACAAGCTTTTACACATAACAACGACAACTTTTGTATTGCCGCCAATCTATCAAAAAAAGAAATGGATGACATGATACGAAAAGCTCATATACATGTTTTGCCTTCATTCAATAAAACAGGAATCAAAATAAAATTATTGAACGCTCTTTTTAAAGGAAGGTATGTGATTACAACCCAGTCGGCAATTGAAAAAAATAATGTTGAACCGCTTTGCATTATTGCAAATTCCGCATCAGACTATAAAAAAATAATTACAGAATTATTTCAAAAACCTTTTACACAAAATGAAATTGATAAAAGAAAAAAAATATTAGAAACTGCGTATAACAATCATGAAAATGCACTCCAGCTTACCCGATGGATATGGTAGCATTGTCCCAAACTTTACCTCTTTCTGTTTTTATAGTTCTTGCAGGAAATTTATTAATTACCGGGTAATCGTGGGTGGCCATTATAATTGAAGTTCCATAATCCCGGCTAATGTTAAATAACAGTTGCATAATTTCATCGGAGGTCTCAGGATCAAGATTGCCGGTGGGCTCATCAGCAAGAATAAGTTTGGGCGAGTTTAACAAGGCACGTGCAATGTCAACCCTTTGTTGCTCGCCACCACTCAACTCAAAAGGCATTTTAAAACCTTTTGTTTTAAGCCCAACCTTATCAAGCACATCAGCAATTTTTTCATCCATTAATTTATTATCCTTCCATCCTGTTGCCCTCAAAACAAATTTTAGATTTTCATTTATATTCCTATCGGTAAGCAACTGAAATTCCTGGAATACAACTCCCAGGTTACGGCGCAGGTAAGGAACTTTTTTCCAATCAAGCTCTGACAGATTATACCCTACCACAACCCCCTCGCCTTCTTTCAAAGTAAGATCGCCATACATAGTTTTCAAAAGACTCGATTTGCCGGTGCCGGTTTTTCCTACTAAGTAAACAAACTCACCACGGTTCACAGTTATATTTACATCTTGTAAAATAAGTGACTCGCCCTGATAAATATTTACATTTCGTAATTCAACAATTGCTTCGGCCATAATATTATCTTATTAAAAAGTAGTCTTCTCCAATGCGGCAAAGTTAATTGTATAATTATATTTTATTAAAAAGAAATAATACACAAGTGTTAAAAAAATAATAATTAAAACTAAAGAATTAGTTGTTAAACTAAATTTTTAGTTTATATTTGTTCCAGAAACAAAAATTTAATGTTATGAAGACGTTGACTAAAGCCGAGGAACAGATAATGCAGGTGATCTGGAAAATGGAAAAAGCTTTTCTGAGAGAAATAATAAATGAACTACCGAACCCAAAGCCGCACCAAAACACAGTGTCCACAATACTTAAAATATTGGTAGAAAAGAATTTTGCCGGCGTAAATATCATTGGCCGAAACCACCAGTATTATCCTTTGGTAAATAAAGATGTGTACTCGAAAGGAAGCATGAAGTCGCTTGTAAAAAAATATTTTGACGGCTCCTTTTCCAATGCGGTTTCTTCAATGGTAAAAGAAAATAACCTGAGCATTGAAGAACTGGAATTGCTCTTGAAACAATTAAAAAAAGGTAAATAAAAACTTATGATAACACTTGCCTGGTATTTATTAAAAGTAATTATATGTTCCGGTATATTGTGCGGTTATTATTATTTAGCGCTCCGCAATAAAATTTTTCACCGGTGGAACCGCTTTTATTTATTGGCTGCCGTTGTACTGTCTTTGATAGTACCGGTAATGAAAATAAATATTTTTCAATCATCAAATGAAGATAAAGGCGCTGTTGTAAAAATGTTGCAAACTATAAATAGCAGCGACGAAATAATTATAGAATACAGCAGGCACAGTGGCCTCCAGCTTAATTCAGAAAGTATCATATCAGCCCTTTATTTTTTAATTACAATCGCATTTCTATCTATCTTCTTTCTTGCGTTGTATAAAATATACCGGCTAAAGAAAATGTACCCCGCAACCAAGTTGAAAGGAATCAGTTTTATTTCTACCGACGCAAAAGGAACTCCATTTTCATTCTTCAATTCTATTTTCTGGAACAACGCTATTGACCTTCATTCGACGCAAGGGCAGCAGATTTTCAATCATGAAATCGCCCATGTAAAAGAGAAACATTCTTATGATAAAATATTTATGAACATAGTACTAATATTTTTTTGGATGAATCCTTTCTTCTGGCTTATGAGGAAAGAATTAAGTATGATACACGAATTTATAGCAGACAAAGAAGCGGTGGAAGACAGTGATATCAATGCTTTTGCTGAAATGATTTTACAAACAGTTTACCCGGGTCAACAATTTTCAATAACCAACAATTTTTTTCATTCACCTTTAAAAAGAAGACTAATTATGTTTACAAAAAATAAAAATCCAAAAGTAAGTTACATAAGCAGGCTCCTGGTTTTACCTTTAGCCGCCATTATATTTTTCGCGTTTACATTAAAAGTAACGCCGTTAAAAAGTGCGGATGGTTATAGCGGTAAAACTATTACAGTTGTTATAGATGCAGGCCATGGCGGAGATGATAATGGCGCTGTTTCTGCAAGCGGGCTTAAAGAAAAAGATATTGATCTTGCTATTGCAAAAAAAATAGCTGAGTTAAATTCAAATGATCATATTAAAATTTTACTCTCAAGAAACGGTGATGTATCTATGAACGTAAAAGACAGGGTTGAATTTGCAAGAGCCAATCATTCGGATTTATTTATATCGGTTCATACAAATGCTGCGGATAAAGATAATACCAGCGAAAATGGCTTCTCAGTAATAATTGACAAAAATAACAGCCAGAAGAATAAGTTACTTGCATCAGCTATTATAAATGAGCTGCAAAAAATATACACAACGGAAAGTACCATCAGCATCAGAACTAACGGCGTTTGGGTACTCGACAATAATATCTGCCCCGCGGCGCTAATCGAATGCGGCTACATTACCTCACCTGCCGATGAAGCATTCATTACAGTAAATAGCAACCAGGAAAAAATTGCAAGAAATATTTTAGATGGCATTGAAAAATATGCAGAGCAAAATGCAGGACAACCAACAATTACTCAAGTAGAAAGTGACAGTATTCCTACAATGTATTATAAAAACAAAAAAGTAACTGGAATAGAAGTACGTCCTAAGCTAAACAATATCTTGGTAAGCTATAACGATGGCACAAAAGAAATTATTACAAAAGAAGAATCAGATAAACGCGGATTTATTTTGCCTCCGCCACCACCAAGGCCAGGGCTAAAAACTCTTGGTACACCGGGTGCTCCCAAACAAAATTCTCTTCCAGCGACGACGGCATCTAACAAAGATAGTTCTAACAAACCTGATCCAATCTATTTTGTTGATGGAAAAGAAATTCCAAAAGATAAATTGAATACAGTTTCTCCCGACGCTACGAAATCTATAACTGTACTAAAAGGTGAAAGTGCAGTGAGTAAATATGGCGATAAGGGAAAAAATGGTGCAATAGAAATAACACTAAAACCAAAGGATAATTCTTTTGAAAAAAAGAATGATCCTGAAACCAACATTAACCAAAACTCAGATACTATTCCCAATAAAGTCTTCACCAAAGTTGAGCATGAAGCAGAATTTCCAGGTGGGCAGGAGGCCTGGGTTAAATATATCGTTGGTGAAGTAAAAGCTTCAATAGATTCCTTTACAACAAAAGATTATGGAACGTGTGTAGTGAAATTTATAGTAAATACCGATGGAAGTGTAACTAACGTAGAAGCAACAACGATGAAAGATACTCATTTAGCACAGATTGCAATGAATGCAATTCGCACGGGCCCAAAATGGATTCCTGCAACTCAAAATGATCATACTGTTGCAGCTTACCGGTTACAACCGGTAACACTAACAAACCCTGAAAAAAAATAATTAATTATAACCCTTTTGGAAAGTTCTAGACTTTCCAAAAGGTTAATAGTTTTAAAAAGTCAGCTCACCACTTTTATTTTTAATTACCAAAGTTTTTTTATCACTTGCTTCTACCCTTCCGATAATTTGTGCGTCGATATTAAATGAAGCTGCCCCAGCAATTATTGTTTCAGCAAAATTTTCATCGGTATAAATCTCCATCCTGCAACCCATATTAAATACCTGGTACATCTCGCGATCATCGGCTCCGCTTGCTTCCTGTATCGCTTTGAAAATTGGAGGCGGCTCAAATAAATTATCTTTTATCACGCGTACATTTTCAGGAATGTATTTTAAACACTTCGTTTGTCCGCCACCGCTACAATGTATTAATCCATGGATTTTATCAAAATTATTTTGCAGCAATTTTTTAATTAAAGGCGCATAGGTTCTTGTTGGCGAGAGAATTTGCTTTATGTCTGCAATTTTATTTTTGCCAATATAAACAACGTCATCACTTAAAGAATTATCATAGCTCTCTTTATAATTATGTGCATAATATTTATTCAGCATGTCATGCCTTGCAGAAGTTAAGCCGTTGCTTCCTATTCCGCTGTTATAAGTATTTTCATAAGTTGATTGTCCAAACGATGCTAATCCTACAATTACATTTCCTGGTTTAATATTTTCATTCGAAATAATTTTTGACTTCGGCCATCTAGTCGTCATTGTTCCGTTAACCGCAATTGTTCTTACCACATCACCAACGTCTGCTGTTTCGCCGCCCAGGTAATGGATGTTGATACCAAAACTTTTCATCAAATCAAAAAAGTTCTGTGTTCCGTTTATAACCTGTTCCAGCACCTCTGCCGTAATTAAATTTTTATTCCTGTCAATGGTTGAATTAAAAATAATATTATCATAAATTCCCACGCACAAAAGATCGTCAAGATTCATTACCACGGCATCCTGTGCAATGCCTTTCCATACAGAAACATCACCCGTTTCTTTCCAATACAAATAAGCAAGAATACTTTTCGTGCCTGCTCCATCGGCATGCATCACATTTATAAAGTCATCATCACCTCCCAGGTAATCAGGATAAATTTTACAAAATGCTTTCGGAAAAATTCCCTGGTCGAGATTTTTTACTGCAGCATGAACTTCTTCTTTTTGGGCAGAAACACCGCGTTTGGAATAAAGAGACATTGCTTAATTTAAAGGCTTTATTTAGTTAACGAGTTAATCCGATTGCTATCGGGACGGTAAAATTAAGATTGAAGATTGATATTACATTTTCAAATTCAATTATCATTTATCTTGCGTTCATCTTATGCGGGTACATCGTGATATAAATAACTTACCACTTTTTAAAAATGCCGTTATTACCATTGGCACATTCGATGGAGTTCATACGGGGCATTTACAGATAATTAACCAGCTTAAAAAAGAAGCCGGGCTGGTTGACGGAGAAACGGTGATTATTACATTTCATCCACATCCACGAATGATTATTACTAAACCGGACGGAAGCAAAACGGCGATCAAATTGCTCAATACTCTTTCTGAGAAAATTGAGCTTTTGCAAAAACAAAATATTGATCATCTTGTAATCGTTCCTTTCACCGTGGAATTTTCTGAACAAACTGCAGAAGAGTACATAAAAAACTTTTTGGTAGAAAAATTTCATCCGCATTCTATCATCATTGGTTACGATCACCGGTTTGGAAATAAAAGGCAGGGAGATTATAAATTGCTGGAAGCTTACCAGTCAATATTCAATTTTAAAGTAAAAGAAATTCCCGAGCATGTGTTGCATCATATAATTATCAGTTCAACTAAAATAAGGCATGCCCTGGAAGAAAAAGATATTAATACTGCAAATGAATACTTAGGCTATACGTATTTTTTTGAAGGGAAAGTTGTTGAAGGAAATAAGCTGGGAAGAACATTAGGTTATCCAACAGCAAACATTGAAGTTACGAATCAAAATAAACTCATTCCTGCAAACGGCGTGTATGCGGTAGAGTTAGAAATAGATACTATTTTACAGGATAATAGCATCGTACAACGTACATCCAACATGCCACATCTTAAAGGCATGATGAACATTGGTACACGGCCCACAGTGGGAGGTACCAAAACGGTTATCGAAGTAAACATTTTTGATTTTGATCAAACGATATATGATCAAAATATACGAGTTTATGTGAAATATTTTTTAAGAGATGAAGTAAAATTCGACGGACTCGAAGCGCTGAAAGAACAACTGGCAATTGATAAGATAAATACATTACAAGTTTTAAATAAAAATTAATATTGATTACACGAATTAAATAAAGAATACAGCCTTCCTGTAATTCGTGTAGTTAATGTTTCATAATTAGTTAATCAAAACGCATTAATTATAAGTCCCTCCTTTAATTATTTTGTAAACCATTTCTTTCATTAATGAACTACCGGAAGCACCATAATTTTTTATTCCAACACTTTTTAAGTTATAATTATGCAGTAGCATAATTACCTGTTCGGCTTCCACGTAAGAATAATTCATCAACATATCCATAGCCTGTTGAACCAAAAAAGGGTTGTTGTAAAATATAGGCCTGAGCGCTTTTTCACTCTTGTCATTCATCTGGTAAATGACTAATATTTTTGTAAAGTAATTATAGAGAGAGGGCAATACCAGTTGAATGGGCGCCGCTTTGGGATTGGCTTCAAAATACTGGATAATCCGGATGGCCTTTGCGAGGTCTTTTTTGCTAAACGCATGTTGCAGCTCAAAAATATTATACTCTTTACTTACTCCGATATATTTTTCAATATCATCTTCTGTAATGTTTTTTTCAGATCCAAGGTTAATGGATAGTTTTTCAATCTCATTGGCAATTCTGCTTAAATCGTTGCCAATATGGTCCACCAGCAATGTTAAAGCCCTGGGTGTAATCTGGTATCCTTTCGATTGTACGTATCCGTTAGTCCATGACGGCAACTGGTTTTCATATATTTTTTTTGACAGAAACACTTCCCCGTTTTTTTTTATCAGTTTGGAAATCCTGCTTCTGCCATCAATGGTTTTACCTTTATAAGAAACGACCAGCACAGTGGAGTTTAAAGGCTTTTCAATATAACTTTCAAGTTTGTCAATGTCTTTCATCTGCTGTGCTTCCTTCAAAAGAACAACCTGCCTTTCAGCAAACATAGGGTACCGCCTGCAGGAGTTTAAAACATCCGCCCAGTTGGCATCTTTGCCATAAAAGATACTGAGATTAAATTCTGCCTCTCCTTCGGGGAGGATTTGCTTTTCGGCATAATCCATCAATTCATCGATATAGAATTCTTCTTCACCTTCAAGCCAGTATAATGGTTTAAAAATATTTTTTTTCCACTCAGAGAGTATACTTAGTCCACTCATTTTCCAAAGATAAAATTTTACAATTATTCACCTATTAATTAATAAACAAATTGAAAAACATAAAATTGGTTTGGCATGGTTTTGGAAAAAATATAATGTTTATCTTTAAAAAAAATCTTAAATATGAGTTACGAGAATTTCCCCGAAAGTGATAAGCCCGGCGAAAAAACAGTTGTTGTAAAAAATAACAACCGGAATGTTTTAACAGGTATATTGATAGTTGCGTTGCTCGCAACCTGGGGCTATATAATTTACGACAAAAATAAAACCAAGCAGGAAAAGCAGGATCTTACAACGCAGATTGTTAACAGCGATTCTTCCAAAAATGAGCTCCAGCGTGAATTAAACGATGCAGCCCTGAGGCTTGATGTTCTGAAAACTTCAAACGTAAAAGCTGATAGTCTTTTAAAAACAAAAGATAAAGATATTGAAGAGCTTAGGAGTAAAGTGCAAAAAATAATCAACGACAAGAATGCAACTGCTGCTCAACTTGCCGAAGCAAGGAGATTGGTAGCTGAGTTGAAAGGCAATATTGAAACCTATACAGCACAAATAGAGGAATTAAAAACTCAGAATACTCAACTAACTCAGGAAAAGCAACAGGTTACACAGGAAAGGGATATTGCCAATAAGAATTACGACTCGGCAAGCCAGGTTATTAAGCAGAAAGAAAATGTAATTGATATCGGATCTACTTTACATGCCTCCAACTTTAATATTGTGGGATTAAAGGAAAAAAGCGGCGGTAAAGAAAAAGTAACTACCACTGCTAAAAGAGTTGATAAATTAAGAATATCTTTTGACATCGATGAAAACAGGATAACTCAAAGCGGCATGAAAGACATTTATGTTTGTATTACTTCTCCCGATGGAAACCCCGTGGTGGTTGATGCACTGGGCTCCGGAAAATTTGTTACCAGGGATGGAACAGAAAAACCATTTACAAAAAAGGTACAGATCAATTATGTGCAAGGGCAAAAACAACCGGTAACTGTTGAATGGACCCAGAACAGCAATTTCCAAACTGGTAATTACAAGATTGAAATTTATAATAACGGCTTTAAAATTGGCGAAGGAGTTCGCGCATTTAAGAAAGGCGGTTTGTTCGGATAATCATTTAACGCAAAGTCTGTTTAATAAAAAAGCTTTCCGGTATTGACGGAAAGCTTTTTTAATTTAGTAATGCTGTAAAAAGCAGTTCTTACATTTATGGCATCAACTGTTAGTTCCGTTTTCTCTTTATGAAAGTATTATTCGGTTAAAACAAATTTATTTTGAAGCGACTGGCGGTTTACCGCCTTCAGGTACAAATATTAAAGCAGCTGAATTCATACAATAACGTTTACCCGTAGGTGCAGGGCCATCATCAAAGACATGCCCAAGATGTGAACCTGATTTTGAATCTACTACTTCCCATCTTACTTCTCCAAAACTTTCGTCTTTTACAAGTTTAACCGCATCTGGGTTTATTGGTGCATAAAAACTAGGCCAGCCGGTGCCTGAATTAAATTTTGTATCAGAACTAAAAACGGGCTGAAGAGATGCAGCCGAATAATAAGTTCCCTTTTGATAAAAATGATCAAGTTTACCGGTGCCGGCAATTTCAGTGCCTTTTTCCCTTAAAATATGATATTGTTCAGGCGTTAATTTCTTCTTCCATTCACTCTCTGATAGTTTCATTGGGAAACTTGCATTTGCAGAAACTTTTTGAGGATCAGGAAATTTATTAGCTGGCTTTGTTTCATTTTTTTGAGGAGCATCTTTCGTTTGGGATTGCGTACAGTTTGCCAGCAATAAAGAAAACAGTATTGATGACAGGTATATAATTTTTCTCATGATAATTTTTTATGCATATACGAGACAAAATTATAAAAAGGATTTTTATGAAATGTTAAGAAGTGAGTTGTCTTGAGAAGAAAGCTGTTATAGTCCTTTAAAGCCCTCCATTTTTTTGTTTTATTAATTTGAAAACCTTCGGTACATTTCCACCCTCCACTTTAAGAAAATACATTCCAGACGGAAGACTGGTTACGTTTATTGATGTGGTTTGAGCGTTGATTGTCTGCGTGAGAAATAGTTTACCCGTTACGTCATAAAGTTTAACAGTTTTGCCGTTAATTTCAGCTTCGGTTTTAGCTTTAATGGTTATTTGATTGCTGAATGGATTAGGGTAAATTGATACGTTGATGCTATTTGCATTCGTAGTCGAATCTTTAGGAAGTGGACCGCCCTGCGCAAGTGAACTGTCACAAACAGATGAATTCAAAAAAGAATTTCTTGGATTTCCTAAAGCAAACAAGCCCCTCATTTCATTTTTCTGGCCTTGAGTAAACATATTCATACAGGCATCATCTGTAAAATCCATGAAGTCCATAAACATATCACCGTAGGAATTAATAGAACATGAAGATAAATGCGGAAATGTAGCACAGTTACTATTACTGGTTTCCTGCGGTGGTGTATCTGCAATACCATCATCTCCGCATTCAGCATCACCCCACAAATGTTTTAAACCAAGCCAGTGACCAATTTCGTGCGTTGCAGTGCGCCCTTTATTAAAAGGCGCAATAACGGTACCTAATGTTCCAAATGCAGTATATTGAATTACCACACCGTCCTTTTCGGCGGGGCCGCCGGGCATAACAGCATAACCTAAAGTGCGCCCGAAAAGATTACATACCCAAATGTTTAGATACTTTTTTGAATCCCATGCATCGTCGCCCCCAGTTGAAGAAAATTTCATTTCATCATCAGATTGGAATAAATCTGAATTGGTATATTTATGGATGATCCCCGAAGTATATCGTCCGTTGGGGTCTACTTTTGCCAGGCAAAAAACAATTCTTGCATCTGCGGCTACACTTTTAAAAGGTGCGGGAGTATTTACAGCATCAGCATTGAGGCGCCTGTAATCATTGTTTAAAACAGTCAATTGCGATAAAACCTGCTGGTCGCGTATATTTTGAGCGCTTGAATGATATAACACATGAATAACAACCGGAACTACAATTACTTCATTTGGAAGCGTATCGCGACTTAAAGGATCGCTGGTTGTTGCTGTAGATGGAAGAAAGGAGTTTAAATTATTTTGCTTTGCATATTGAGGTGTCCCGCATCGTTGTGCCGTTGCAAAGAGTGTAAAGCTTAAGCAAATAAAAGTAAAAATAAATTTCATTATCCCTGTTGTGTTTCAGAATTATCCTAAAATGTCGTAAGCGGGATTACATAGGAATTCTGAATCAGGAATTACATAGAATTGAATAATACAAGGGATAAATGGAAAAATTGTATAACCTTAGTTGAATCCAGTAAAAACTTTTGAAAGAAAGTTAGCGGCTGTAACAGAGGTTTAAAACACAAATAAAGAACAAATTTCCCATATCTCAAAACATTCAGTAAAAACATTTTATAAGGGAATTAACATGTAGAACACTGGCGTTTACTATTTTTACAGCTTATTAAATACATAATGATTAGAAAGCTACTCCCGTTTGCACTTATTGTGCTGTTATTTTCCTGTAATAATAATTCGACTCCCGATATAGATACCAGCCTGCCTGTGAGCCGGCCGAATAATATTCCTCCACCCGAGCCAATTACATTTACCGTAGATAGCGTTTATCCTCACGACCCAAAAGCTTTTACGCAGGGGCTTCAGTTTTATAAAGGAAAATTATATGAAGGCACGGGTGAGCCAAAGATATCGTCGTTACGCATAGTTGATATTAAAACCGGCACTCCTGAAAAGAAATATGTTATCCCCGACCCAACTATTTTTGGTGAAGGAATTACCATTTTTAAAAATAAAATTTATCAGCTTACCTGGCAGAACCATAAAATATTTGTGTATAATTTGGATGATATTATGCATCCTATTGCAACTTATAACTGGAGTTTAGAAGGATGGGGGCTTACCAACGACGGTAACAATCTTATTATAAGCGATGGGTCGTCAAAATTATATTATGTTCGGCCAGATGAAGCTTCAAAACAAATGAGGACCATAAAAATACTTACGGTTGCAGACAATACCGGCGAACTTGATAGCCTTAATGAGCTTGAATACATCGACGGTTATGTTTTTGCCAACAGATGGTATAACAATCATATTATAAAGATTGACACATCGAATGGTCATGCGGTCGGCATAATGGATCTTACGGGCCTATTACATCAATATGATCCAAATGACCAGGTTGGCGACGAAGCAGTGTTAAATGGAATTGCGTACGACAGCACCACAAAAAAATTATACATTACCGGGAAAGACTGGCCAAAGTTATTTGAGGTGAAATTGAATAATCCTTAGCTTGAGCGTGTTCTGATTATTGGAAATTACGATGAGGCGATATAAATTACCGAACTGCATTTTTCTTTGTTAAAGATTGCTTTAAAATTTGAAATTGCTCCAATAACAAAAGCATTCAAAATATTCGATTTACCCGTCATATATTTTTCACTTAGCATGCTTACATAAAAACTATCGAACCACATCGGCTTTGTTTCAACCATATGCATTTCATGAATTGATAATAATTTATGCATCGAAGCGGGTGAAAAATGATACAGGTGTCTTGGCACATCATAAGCAGCCCAACATTGTTTATAAACTTTCGCATCGTAACTGGTGTAATTAGGAACGGCAATGAAAAGTTTGCCGCCCGGTTTCAATAATTCCTTTAATCTTTTTATATAATTATGAAGGTCATGCACGTGCTCCAACACATGCCATAGGGTGATGGCATCAAAACTTTTAGCAGGTAATGAAAATAACTTCTCCGGGCTTTCTAAATTCAATTGATATAATTCTTTAGCTTTCTGCCTCGCGGTTTCATCCGGCTCAAAACCAGTAATCTCCCACCCTGCTTGTTGCATGGTATGCAAAAAGGCTCCTGTTCCACAACCCACATCCAGTATACTTCCCTTGGATGTACCGGTAAATTTTTTAATAGTGTTTCGCTTTTGAATAAGCGTACGGTTTCGTACAAGATGGTAGAGCTTATTAATAATCCCTTCCTTAGTGTCGCTATGCGAAATATAATTTTCAGATTGGTAATAAGGCCCGATTCCATTAATGTCCGGGACGTTTTGAGTAAACCTGGCGGTGCAATCACTGCACTCCCAGATTTCGAATCCTTCGTGGGAAACTGTAAAATCTTCAGCAGAAAGCACCGAAGCAATATTTTTTTGCCCGCAACAAGGGCATGCATCATACAAAATCATTTTGTTCCTCTTCGTACAAAGAAAATATAAAATCTTCAATCCTGCATTTTATATATAATGCTGGAAAAAGATTTTGTTTTTCTTTATGTTTATTTTGAATGAATTTTACCGGAAATGAATATCGCAGCAATCAGAGAAAAAATAAGGCGTATTGGTTTTTTTGTTCCTTTCAGGATACATTTTTTGCTTTTGCTAATTGCACTGCTGCTTGCCTATCGTTGGCTGTTAAAAAATAATGCTGTTCCTGAAACCTCACGCACCGCAATCATAAATGTTTTTATTACGGTTACTTTCTGGTTTGCCTTAGGAATTCTCGTTCTGTCTTTTTTCAGCGCTTTTATTTCCTGGATATTTTTTTTATTCAGCAAAAAAAATAAGAAGAGTATTCTAAATATAAAGACGAGCACGCAAAGCGTAAGCGACAAGCAACTGGTAGAAATAAGTATTTCCAAAATATTCAAACCATTGTTCGGATATATTCGTTTACGCCTCTGTTATGATAAAAATAATATTTCACCAAAATTTGCACCGATAAGGATGGAGCTCAAAAAACATCTTTTTTCAATGCAAACAAAAGGCGTATATAACTGGCCTTTAAAAAATATTAAAGAGTACGATATAAGCAGCGGCATTATTTATTTTGAAGATTTTTTCCAGTTCTTTTCTTTTACTTCACAGCTTTCAGTTAACAGTAATTTTTATACACAACCGCTCAAAGCTGCTACACCAAAGGTTATTGTTCAGCCTAAAAAAACAGAAGATACCAATATGAGAATTGAGGAAATGAGAAAAGTAGAAGGTGAATATTTAAACTATAAAAATTTTGAAACCAATGATGATGTAAGAAGAATCGTTTGGAAGATTTATGCAAAGAATAAAGAATTAGTTGTAAGGATACCGGAGACTAATGATCCTTATGCATCGCACATTTATTTTTATGCTTCATTTTACAATGCTGTGAGTAACGATGTATATGAAGAATTTAACATTGTGTTTCTTGATGATTTTAAAACATTTGTATGGAATGTATATGAACAATTATATCGCCAAAGCGAATTGATACAATATATTCCCGACCAGCAAACAAAAACATTTTATGCTGATGATGTTATACAAAAAACAAAATACATTATCAGCACATCGTCGTGGCAAAAACAAAATAACCTGGATACTTATTTTAATAAACAATATGCTTCTGTATTATGTATTTCATCATTAACAGATGCAAAACAACTGGAAGATGTTCTTGAAAAAACGGGTAAAACCCTTACTGTTGTTTTCATTGAGCTAAGTAAGAGTTTTTCAAGAATGAAAGTAACTGACTGGCTTCAATGGATTTTTATAAACCCTGAAAAGAATAGTTCAGAGAAAATGCAACTTGCTTTTACCCTTTCGCCTTTGCGAAAAAAAATATTGGATAATGAAAAAAACATAAAAGAATTGTTGAAGATAAGTGAATGTGAAAGTTTGATACTGGAAGCCTGATGCTGGTTGCCGGATTCACGCTAAACGAATTAATCATAAACAAACTCCTTCTTCCCCGGAGAACGTAGGATGAGGCAAATGAAAATCGAAAAAAAATATAGCGCTAAAAAAATATTTGCAAGAATTACATTATTGATAATTCCTGCGATCGCCATTGGTGCATACCTGCTTTGGCATTTAAATGAATATTATGGAGTATTGGAAAGTCAATGGGCGACTGAAAGTCTTTTCTTAGCTACGGGGCTTATTGCAGGTTGTTTGTTTTATAGTTTTCGTTTCCGGTTTATTACTACTACTCTTCCTTTACTGCTGTTACTTTTTATTATAGGCAAAATAGTAAGTAATATTTACACAGGTGAATTCACGGCATTTTATGCCATAACCAAATTTTATATTTTTTCATTCCTGTTTTTTACCGGATGGCTTGCAGGATGGGGCTTTGCAAGGTTGCGGTGGTTTCCTGTTATTCTTTCATCATTAATAATGTTGTTGCAGATTATTGTAATAAGCAATACCTCAGATATAACTGCAAAAAAATTAGTGCTGGCTTTTGCTCCGGTGTTAGTATTTTCATTTTACATCGTGTACACGGCAGAGTTAGTAAGAAACATGAATGAGGATGAGCCCAATTTTTCATGGTTCATTGTAAAAAAACTGTTGGGGTTTGTAGTTGCTGCAGGAATTATTTTGTTATTAATTTTTTCATTTTATAAAAAAGATTTCCTGGCTATTGAACAACAATATGGTGGTGGCAAAAGTGAGACGCAGACACCCAATAAAGAAAGCCTTACAAAGGAAAATAAAGACGGAACTGTAAGCAATAAAAAACAAATGGGATTAAGCGGAGGAAGAAGTTCTACCAAAAGATTGGTGTTTATCGCAAAACTGGATAATTATTTTCCTAAAACTGATTTGCCCAACCCCCTGTACTTTACTTACGATTATTATACAAAATTTGATACGCTTACGCAAACACTGGAAGTAGATAGCCTGATGCCTTCGAACGATTTATTTCAGCCTGATCCGTCAAAAATTCCGTTGTACTTTACCCAAACGGATTCATCTGTTTTACTTAAAAGCAAAGGATACCTGGATAAAAAAGTTGTAAGTACTGAGGTATATAAAGCGCTGCTATCACCAAAAGAATTTTTAGCCCCTGCAACCGCTTTTTTCTGCCAGCCCATTGCAGTGGAGAAAGAATATAAACAACAATTTAAAAGTGCTTACAGGGCCAAAATGATGGTGAGCGATCTTAACAGCGCTTACTTTGTGTACAATCCCGCTGGCAATAAAGTGCTGGAAAATTTTCAAACTCAAAGATTTAATTTGTTGCGCCAAATTTCCAATTGGAATAATGAAGATTCTGCGTTTATGAGTTATTACACTTTCATACCAAAAGGTGATGATTTTGATTCAATAAGAGCTCTGGCAAAAGAAATAACGAAGAATGCAACTACACCTATTGATAAAATTATTGCAGTAAGAAATTATTTTTTAAGCACCGATGAAACCGGGCAGCCTTTATTTAAATACACAGACAATCCCGGCGTACCAGGACTACCAAGTGCCAGCAAACTCAATTATTTTCTATTTCAAAACCGTAAAGGATATTGTGCATATTATGCAGGCGCAACACTTTTTTTATTGAGAGCATTAGGGATTCCAACCCGTGTTTCTACCGGCTTTTTAACGATGGACAGAAGCACCAAGAACAAAGGCTGGTATTGGTTTTACGAAGACCAGGCACACGCATGGACGCAGGTTTATTTTCCTGGTTACGGCTGGCTCGATTTCGATACAACTATTCCCAGTACAGAACAACAACAAGCCCCTGCTCCTGATGGAACGCCTCCAATAACTGTACAAACAGCTTTGTTTGTAACACATGGAAAAGTAATCGACGTTGACACACTTAAGAAGCGAGTAGATATGTCCGTTAGTCAAATGATTTATCATGATAAAACATTTGATTTAAAAAAACCGGTAACGCTGAACATGGATGTTTCGCTTGCAACTATAACCCGGGACAGCGGTGAAGTTCCCCTTAGTGAATTAAAGGTAGGAAACGAAATAACAGCCCTCTCCTTTTCTGACCAGTTTAAAAATATTTCATTGAAAGACAGTAATAGTTATCAAGAAATCGTTGAAAAAATTCCTACACCCGCTCCCATTGATGAGATAAAAATTATTGATTCTACCAAAGAACAGCAACAGATCGCAAAAGAAATCAAAAAACAGCCAGCAAGTCTTACAAAAATTATATGGATTGCTATTTCAATTCTTGCATTATTTATTCTTTTGATCTTTAGCCTGCCCTGGCTCATCTTTCAATGGTTTAACTATAAAGCAAGACATACAAAAGCAATTCGGCAAAAAGCTTACTGGTCATACAATGCAGCGGCTTATTATTGTAACCAGCTTGGCTATTCAAGAGATGAAATGTCGCCAACCCAATTTGCAAAAGAAAAAATTGACGCACATTTTAAAACAAATTTTTATTCGTTTATGCTGGTATATCTGAAAAGCAAATATTCTAAAGAACCATTGACTCATTCTGATGAGAATGTAGTGCAAAATTTCTATCCCACTTTTTATAAAACAGTAAAAAATAAAATTCCTTTTAGAGAACGTTTCTCTAAATTTTTGAATTATTACAGAACCATAAACTTTTTCTCAAAACCAAAAATATAAATGATGGAGACAGTGAATACCGAAACTGCTTTGCAGAATATACAGCGCCTTACCGATAATATTGAAACCGTTATAAAAGGCAAGCGCAACCAGATTAAATTTGTGCTTACTGCATTGCTCGCCAAAGGGCATATTTTGCTGGAAGATAATCCCGGCACCGGGAAAACAGTTATGGCTAAAACGCTTGCACACAGCATTTCAGAAGAAACGGCAGGCGATAGTGTAAGCTTTAAACGCATCCAGTTTACACCGGACTTATTGCCAATGGATCTTTTGGGCACTCATATTTTTGATGATATAAAAAAAGAATTCATTTTTAAAAAAGGGCCACTCTTTTGCAACATTTTATTGGCAGATGAAATTAACAGGGCTTCACCCAAAGTGCAATCAGCTTTGCTGGAATGTATGGCAGAAAACCAAATTACAATGGGAGAAATTACCTATAAGCTAAGCGAACTGTTTTTTACAATTGCCACACAAAACCCCGTTGAAATGGAAGGGACTTATCCCCTGCCTGCGGCACAGCTTGACAGGTTTTTTATAAAAATTGTTTTCGGATATGTTGATGAGGAAACGGAGCTCGATATTTATAAGGATTATCTCGGAATTAACAATAACCTCAATAACTTGAAGCAGGTGCTGGGCATTCATGAAATTCTATTCCTGCAGCAGCAATGTGAAAATGTATTCGTGCACGAAGAAATAATAAAAGCAGTACGGAACATTGTATGGGCTACCCGAAAAACTCCGGATATAGTTTTAGCTGCGTCTACCCGTAGTGGTATTATTTTTCTGAAATGCCTCAAGGCCTATGCGTTGGTGAATGGCCGCACTTACGTAACAGAAGATGATGTAAAAGATCTTGCCCAGCCTGTATTACACCATAGGCTTATTTACCGGAATAAAGAAGCTAAAGTAAGTGCACTTAATAATATTGCTCTTGCAGAAATGGACCGGCTTTCAAAATTAAAAATTAATTAAGTTAAAGATTGATGCTCCGGTTCGCAAATTATATTTTCCTCGTTGTACTGACGTTGTTTTGCAAACATTCTTTTTCGCAAAATAAAGCACGTTATGAAATAGACGCCAAGCGCATTGGCGTAAATTTTTATGATAAAGATGCTTTGCCCCGAAGCCGTGAGTTTATAAGGCTCGACAGCACTTACTATGTTGGCTGGTATTACGAAGGAATGTTTAAATACGACAGGGCTGCAGACTACCTTGGTTATAAAAACTGTATAGCACCTTTAAAAAAAGCGTTTTTATTATTTGAAAGAAATTATAAAAACGATCTTAAAACTGTTCTAACTCCCGGCCGTTATAGTTTTGCACAATCTGATATTGTACAGCTCTGCAATGCCTTGTACGACAGCTATTCTAATGTGGAAGAGCCTGATAGCGCCATGTGGATTTTAGACAGGGTTCAAAGCTGGAATACGGGAAATGATTTTATGGAATATAATATTAAAGCAGCGTGGACCATTCACCGCAATCGCTTTTATATCCATAAATATTCATTCTTAAAAAATTCTGTTGAAGCCAATGAGCAACTTGCTTTAAATCATTTGTACGCAGCACTTGCCGGTGGAGATGCCAATTCTATTTTTTATCTCGCCATCATTCATAATTATTTATTGAATATAGATTCAGCGGGCTTATACTACGATATACTCAAACAAACCGGGGGCTTTTCATACAACAACTATGCGCACTTTCAAAACACGTTAGGCAATTTTGCGGAGGCAATTACCAATTTTGAAAATGATAAATACGCATTTGATAAAAGGTTAATTGAATCTTATTATTTTCTTCCTGCACTCTTTATTAATAGCGGGAAAAGCAAAGAGGCCATTGATGAAACAAACAGTATCATCAATACAAATGGCTCTACGCCCGGCTTTGGGTGGTACAATATTGCATTGGCAAGAAGCTATTTATACAATGGGCAACTCGATAGTTGTGAGAAGGCAATTAACAAAGCGGCACAATTTAAAGAGGTTCATATCGGTACAACGCTGGGACAATCGCAATACGACTTTGCCGTGAACGTGATAAAATTGTTGCTTGCAAAAAATAAAATTCAGCGGATTAAATTTATAAATAAAGGATGGTGGTACTCCTTAAGTGACCTTTCAGAAATAGCCGCCTTAAGCAGTGAGCAGTTTCTTTTAAAATTTGCATTGGTGAATGAATTAGCGGGTAATCCTGAACGTGAGCAGGTAATTTATAACATATTTGCAAGTGAAAATGTGATCGGCTTTGACGAAATTTTAAACATGATGAAAAATATAAGCCCACAATATTTTGCAGAAATATACAAACAAAAAGAGGCCAGTGAGAAACGAAAAAATATCGTACGATACATGCAGCTTTTTTATGGCGAATTTTCTTACGAAGCGGGCAATTATAAGGAGAGCCAACAAACTTTTGAAAATATCTTAAACACTGCTTTATTAGATACCGCACATGAAAAGCTATTTGTAGCAAGACTGTATGAAAGCCTTGCCAGGAGCTATCTGCACGATGGTGATAAAGACAAGGCAGAAAATATGAAATACAATTTTTTTAAAGAATATCCACAGTTAATTCCTTTTAGCGGGTTTACAGTTAAGATGAATCTATCGGCGTCTGGTTTGAATGCCTCAATGGAAAAAAATATTATAAAAGAATTGAAGGGATGCGATATTGATTTTGCAGATGAAACTAACGGTAACATACCAAGGGCATTTCTAAATTTTATTGCATTAAAAAATAAATATGAAGTTGATTACAGCGTTACCGATGCTAACGGTAAAATAATTGTTCCGCAACAGAAAATGTATTTTAAAAAAGAAGATGGTGTTGGGAACGAGCTGGCTTTGAGATTATGTGGAGTTGGTGGACCTGCGGAGTTTGAGGGAGACTAGAATTCTGATCGTATAAATCCTTTTTATTCTTCGAACGATACAATAAATAAATTGAGGACAATAAGAGATAATAATTCTTAAAGCAAGATATTATCGGACGCGGAACGTTCGCCAACAACATTAATTTCGACAAACTTTTCCCCTAAACTGTCCGCTATTAATATAAATCTGTACGGATTCGTACAATCCTCTTACAGTAAGGGTTTCGTAACTCATTGATTTTTAATTTTTTACAGTTTGGCATCACAATAGAAAGTAAGTAGCCAAACAAATAAACTTTAAAAAATTAAAAATTAAAACAATGAAAAAGACATTCAATTTAAGCACCCTTAAAAATTTATGGTTTGCAATGCAACTATTAATTGTATCGGTTTCTTTGCCGGTAATGTGTGCCATTCAACTCTCACATGCTACAAATGATGTAAATCAAAAACAACGGGAAGAAGTAATCAGAAATTCAGTTAACCAGAGCCCGGTTACTGCTTCTGATAACAATGGCAAGACTGTTAAATTAGGTTAATTGGTTTCATCCCACTGACCTAGCGATTTTACATTATAATTAAAATTGAAGAAATGAAAGATTTATTAAAAGTAAATTTGGCATTAGTTACACCAGGTTTAAACAAGGCCGGCGCCATTCCGGCCTTTTTAAAATAAATGAATCTTTTTGACTGATGAGTATTCGCTTTAGGTTCAACACCTATTATTTTATAATAGCAATAATTATTTTATTTGCTGAAATCATAATTGCTTTATTCGTTCATGATGAAATCATCCGTCCGTACTTTGGAGATTTATTAGTGGTTATTTTAATTTACAGTTTTATAAAATCCTTTATAAATACTCCCACACTACCAACGGCTATTGCTGTATTGCTTTTTTCATATATTATAGAACTCTCTCAATATTTCCATATTATAAATAAACTTGGATTGCAACGGTCACAACTTGCACGTGTAATTATGGGCACATCGTTCGGATGGGCCGATCTTGTTATGTACACCGCAGGAATCGCAGTTGTACTTCTTCTTGAGATAACCGTTAGTAATGCTATGAAAATAAAATAAATTTAATCTCACTTTCGCATGTAACTTTATACACAAAAAAATTCAATGGAAAATAAAACTGAGTTAGTAATTAAAATGGTGCTGGATGCCTGGAATATAGAATTGAAAAGAACTAATACATTATTGAATGAATTAACAGACGATCAACTTTCAAAGGAAGTGTCACCCGGCAGAAACACCGGTGTTTATCTTTTGGGGCACCTCGTGGCCGTACACGATGCTTTATTTCCATTATTAGGTTTGGGTAAAAAAATGCATCCGCACCTGGAAGATATCTTTATTACAAATCCTGATAAATCGGGCCTTCCAAAAACTTCCATCAATGATTTAAGAAATCTCTGGAATGAAGTAAATTCAAAATTATCCGAACATTTCAACCAGTTCACATCCGAAGAATGGTTTCAAAAACATACTTCCGTAAACGAAGAAGATTTTAAAAAAGAACCTCACAGAAACAGGTTGAATGTACTGATAAGCAGAACGAATCACCTCTCTTACCATCGCGGGCAATTGGCTTTTTTGAAAAAATAATTTATTGAGGAACAGAATAAGTAGCGGGTGGCTCCTGAACCGGAAATGCAGTTTTGTTGGCTATTCCATTCACAGAAAATGAATGATTATAAAAATAAATTATTAAGACAAGTAAAGCAATCGACAGTAAAACAATGGCCCATATTTTCCAGGAAGATTTTTTTTCTATAACTATATCATCCTTGTAAAATTCATTCATTACAACAGACGTCGTTTCCTTATCGCCCACTAACACTGCATGTTCTGTATTTTTATGAATTACTCTTTCTGCAGTAACAGGCTCATAAAAATTAAAATCATTCTCCTGGTCAAATAAAATATTTCCAGAGGCCTCTTTTTGAAGACTGCCAACTGAAGCGAAATCAATTCTCTCCCCTAGGTCCAGCTTTATTTTCGCATGAAGACTCCAGTTATTAATTTTTTCTTCAGCTTCCTGCAATGAGATATGTTGAAGTTGAGCAAGGTATTCTTTTAATCCTTCGGAAAGATAATTTTCATCTTCACTAAAAACAATTTCATCGATTGAAGGGAAAATTTTTTTATTAGCAACATCTAAATAAGCGGGCACTGATTTAATTATGAAATTTCCCAGGAGCGGAAGATGGCATTCCTTCTTTTGTATTAAATATGAAGCGATAAGATCCTGCATAATTCACACAAATATCTATAATTTATAATGATGACAAACTATTTTATAAGATGCAATTGACGGCACAAATTAATTCGTGCAATTCGTGAATCAAATTCGTGTTATAAAAAACTAGAAATGAATAAGTATTCCGCCGATTACCTGTAATCCATAAACAGGATAATTACTCCAGCGCTCGTATTTGCTATTAAGAAGATTATCAAAATCAAGCCAAGCACTAAATTGTTTATTGATCTTAAACTCAGCTCCTGCACTTATATCTGTACCACCTTTTAAATTTTTCTGCGAGCCGTTGCTCAATAAAGCTTTGGCACCTGAAAATGCAGCCAGATCTCCTTTTATAAGAACTTGCTTGAAAGCATTCCACCGCAGAGAGCCTGTAACTTTTAAAGGAAATAATCCCCATGCTTTCGCATTATCAAGCAGGCCAGTATAGGTATTTAAATCGAGCCCGCCGGTAAGGGTAAATTTATCCTGGTTAATAAAATTCATATCGCCATGAATCTGCAGGTTATCAATCCTCCTTTCATCTTTTATATAAAAACTTTTTCCATCAAGGCTATCATTTATAAACAATGGCATGTTATTATAAGTTATAAAAGCAGCCCGCGCATTAAAGCTGAAATGATTGCCCACCGTTGCTTTTACCCCACCATAATATTGCGTTTGTTTTGTGTTATTAAAGTCTGCAGGATCCTGCATGTATGGGTTTTCGGCGCTTAGGGTACGGAAACTGTTGGCAATATAATTTCCTATCCAGCCTGCTTGAACTACCAGCACGTTTTTCTGTAACTGCGCTTCTGCGTATATGTTAGGTAAAATATTTACATCGTTATTATTCCACGCCGGCGTAATACCGCCATGAAAAGTAAACCTGTCGCCATAATACACAAACTCAGGTGTTAGTTCCACTAAATTATTAGTAACCTGTTGCGTTGAATTTTTAATTTGATATTTATCAAAGTTGCCTTTGGCTGTTACTTTCAATGAAACTGCATCGCTGAATTTTTTCTCAACAGGCAGGTTAAGCAGTAACGTAGTTTCTGTTGCCTTACCCCCTCTTGAAAATGCATGCAGTTCCATGTGCGGATCATAAATAAAATTCAAGTCGTTAACGGCAATATTTCTAAATCCAATACCTGCCGAAAGATCATGATAACTTCTCCTGATATCAGCTTTAGCAAAACTATCCAGGGCGTGATTATAGCCATATTGATAATACTCATGTTGCGCAAAAGCAGCATGGGCGTATATTTCGCTCTTTGGCGTAAAAATGCTTCCATCTCCTCTCACATTCATTTCACTGAAATCCTGGTTTTTAATATTTCCTCTTGATGAAATATAATTTCCATAAACATTCAATAGGTTTTTCTTGCCATCGCCAAAACTAAATGCGCCGGAAACATAAGGTGTTGCGAAACTTCCAAAGCCAACTTTCAATTGATTCCTGTCGCCCAGTTGCAAAGTGGTATCTGCGTCAAGAGCCAATGGCTTTAATGACACGGGCTGGTAAGCAAAGAATAAATTCTGCGGTGGAATATTGTATGCAAGCCTCGGCCTGGCTGTATCGGCAGTAATAGGCGATGCATATAAATTTATCTTAACAGAATTTCGTAATGCCGGTTTATAAGAAGAAGTAATTTCAATAGTTTGCCTTCTTGAAGTATCGTTTTGGGCATTAGCAATGCTAACGCTACAACAAAAAAAGATTGCAATAACAAAAAACTTCGAATGATATTTTTGAAAAAGTTTCATAAACATAAATGCATTTGTTTAAAAAGTTTGCGTTATTTTTTTGTTGAAGGCGAAGCTTCCACTTTTGAATTTTGTTGTTCCTGGCTGATGGCAATATTTAGTTTATCCTGTGCTTCCTTTTTCAATTCAGGAATAGTAGCATTATCAGCCACACTCTGGTAAGTCGCTTTCGCGTTGAAATAATCTTTTTCCTGCAGGTAAACATCGCCTAACAAAATGTATGCTTTTGCAACCCAATAATCGTAAGAGCCCGTTACTTTAATTACTTCAAGCCCCGCTTTTTCTGCTGCAGAAAGCTGGTTGAGTGTCAGGTAACAATTGGCAATTTCGTAGCGAGCCTCGGCGCCCCACGCTGACTTATTAACTGCCGCAACTTCTTTAAATGCTGCAATTGCCTGCTCGCATTGATTATTAGCCTGTAAAGATTTTCCAAGTACCAGGTTAGCAACGGCCTTGTCATCAGTACTTAGTCCTTTTTTTGTAAGTAATTCTTTTGCGGCATCATTAGCCTGGGTATAATCTTTTGTTTGATAATAACTCCTTACCAAACCACGCAAAGCTTCCAATTGGTTCTCTGGTGTGGTTGCCAACTCTTTAAGTTTAGCAAAATAAATTTTTGAATTTGCGTAATCCTGCAATTCAAAATAATAAATATGCGCTGCGGCATAAGCTGATTTTTCTGCATACTTGCTGCTGCCCTGGTTCACAACTGCCTGGTAACCTTGTAAAGCATTTTGCCAGTCTTTATTTTTATAATAACATTCGCTCTTATAAAAATTAGCCAGCAAAGCATAAGCACCTTGCGGATATTTCGAAAGATAATTTGAGAACGCCGTTATTGCACCTGCGCAATCACCGTTAGTATACTTCAATTCGGCTGATGCATAAGTTAACGAATCTGCTTCTGAAATGCTGATAACCTTTCCGGCCTTTTGAACAAAATCTACGTAGTCATTCGGGCGGCCAACTTCTACATAAATATTTTTCATATTATCCAACGCCTCGTCTGCCTGTGGTGATTGGGGATATAACGTAACCAGCTTCTGGTAATATTTTAATGCTTCTTCGTTGTTATTTAAATTATAATTGGCAAGCCCGAGCTTCAGGTAGACATTAGGAAACTGGCCGCTCGCATCTTTAACATCAAGAATCTTGTTCAGGTAAGGAATGGCATCTTTAAATTTTTCCTGCACCATGTATGCGTTGGCAATTTGCATATAAGATTCGGCAACAAGATCGCTTTTAGGATATTGCTGAACCAACGCATTAAAGGTTTTGATTTTTTCGCCCGGGTTATTAATACCACTTATTAACGCAATTTGGTAGAGGGAATAATCACTTTGTGGAAGGCCATTATTAATTACATTTTGATACATGGTTTTTGCAATGCTGTAGTTCTTTTGCATAAAATAACAATCTGCAGATCTCGCATACGCATCTTGTTTTAAGGCCGATGATTGAGAACTGATTGCAGGAGCAACTTGTTTAAAATCAGCAAGTGCCAACGCATAATTTTCTTTTGCCAGGTAAGCATAACCAAGCGTATACTTTGCGGCATCAGGATTTGCTTCGCCTTGTATGCCGCCGGATGATAAATAAGCATTCATGTATTTAATTACATCATCATAACGGCTTAGCCTGTACGCAACCTCGCCTCTCCAGAAATTGGCAAAAGGAAGAACTTCGCCGGCATTTGGATCATTGATAATTTTTGTCAGCAGGTCATCGGCTTCATTTATTTTGCCGTCATTAATATATTCCGTTGCCCTGCCAAACAAAAGTTTCGGGTATACTCTTAGCATAGTGGCCGTTGGCTTTCCAAACGATGCATACAAGGCAAGTGCATCATTATAATTATTGGTATTGGCAAGAAGGTTAATTAAAATTTCTTTGGCTTCATTTGCATATGCTGAAGTGGGATATAAATCCAGGAATTTATTCATCTCACTTAATGCAATATCCTGGTAACCTAATTCGTAAGAAAGCTTTGCATAATTGAAGCGGGAAATTTCCTGCTGTTTCCGGTTACTGTTGTTGTTAGCGCTGTATTGAAATGCGCTTCTTGCATTTTCCTTTTGATTGGTTCTTAAATATAAATCTCCTAACAGGTACATGGAGTTTTGCCCCATAGAATCCTTCTCATTGCTTAGCTGCTTAAATCCTTCAATCGCCTTTTCCACCTGGTTTCCATCATAATAGCAATAACTAAGCTCATACATTATCTCCTTGGAAACTTTATCGCTGTTATCTACATATTCTTTTAATAAAGGAAGCGCTTTGGCAAATTGCTTTTTTTCAAAATACAATTGCCCTATTAAAAGATTGAGATCGTTTCTATAATAAATATCATTGCGTGAAAGTGCATCCTGCCCGTAGCGCAAAGCTTCATCTTTATTCCCTTCAAAATAGTAGATCTGTGCAATGTAATAAGGAACGAGCCCTTTGTACTTATCCCTGTTTTCCACTTTTTTAAATGAACTTAATGCTTCAGCATAATCGCGATCGCGATAACTTATGTAACCGTAATAATAATTAGCATCATAATAATATTTATTATCGGGCAACTGGTGGATCTCATTAAACAAAGGTTTCGCTTTATCAAATTGTTTCAGGCTAAAATAAGAATAAGCCAATTCAAATTTCGCATCCGCAATTTCTTCATTGCTTAAATTATCATACCCGGCTCTTTCATAAAAAACAACTGCGCGGGCAAAATCATTTTTTGTAAAATAATATTTCGCAAGATGATAACTCATCATCTGTTGTCTTGGCTCGTTGTTGGCAGCATCAATAAAACGGTGTGCCTGATCTTCCGCCACTTCCTGGTTAAGCTTAAGCCCGCAAACAATATAATAATATTCAAGATCCTGGTTTAAATAGGCATGACTGCTTTCGGTATTCTCAGGATACTTGTCCCGTAAGCCTTTCAATAAAGGATATGCCAGGCTGTACTCATCCTTAATAAAAAAATCTTTCGCTTCTTTATAATCTTTTTCAGGATCAGTTATATTATAATTTGCCTGGGAAAAACAGGAAAGAGTAAAAAGCAATAAGACAACAGGAAAAAGGAGACGATTCATGAATTATATTATTTTAATTTTTTTATAATGTTATGCGCATAACATAAAAAAAAGAAAACCTAAATTTTGGCGCAAAAGTACAAACACCATTCCAGTTATTTCTTCAACGATAAATATATTGATGAAAATAAAACACTTTAAATTGCATCAATCTTTGTTAACACAATTGTAAAAAAAATATGAAAAGAATTCTTTCGACGAAATACTCTGCAGGTGCTTTCAATTTTTCGATGCTGATATTGCGTTTAGGCCTGGGCGTTTTAATGCTTAGTCATGGTTATGGCAAACTCGTTCATTTCCACGGAATGAAAGGGAGTTTTATAAATTTCCTCGGCCTCGGTTCTACCCTCTCACTCTCGCTGGATATTTTTGCAGAATTTTTTTGTTCTATATTCTTAATACTTGGTTTGTTTACAAGGCTTGCAGTAATTCCCATTATGATTGCGATGTCTGTTGCTTTAATTAAAGTGCATCATGGAGATATATTTGGTGCAGGCGAAAGAGCCGCGATCTATCTCGCTTGTTCAATAGCCATACTTTTTTGCGGGCCTGGAAAAATTAGTGTAGATGGAATGATCGGTAAGTAAGGCCATCGCCAACTATTCATTCTTCATTCTCAATTTTTAATTCTTAATTCTTAATTTAAAAACCATTGTTTACACACAAAACACCCATAAGAATTCATTACGCACTTACCGATCAAATGGGTTTCGTGTATCATGGGCACTATGCGCAGTTTTATGAGATCGGAAGAACAGAAGCATTGCGAAGCCTTGGCATTACTTATAAAAGTGTTGAGGAGTTAGGCGTTATAATGCCGGTTGTTGAAATTCATACAAAATTTTTACGCCCTGCAAAATACGATGACCTTATAACGGTTGTAACAAAAGTTACGGAAATGCCTTTGCATCATAAAATAGTTTTTCACGGAGAAATTTATAACGAAAACAATGAATTGCTGAATACCGGAACAGTAACATTGTACTTTATGAATGCCAAAACAATGAAGCGTTGCGATATGCCGGATATGATAAAAGAAAAAATAAAAGAATTCTTTTAAAATAAATTCTTATTATAGCCCAAAGTCAAAATTGCACCATACTGCCAGCTATATTATTGCGCCAAAGACGTTACCGCCCATAGTGCAGCAACAGAAATAATTGCCCATAAAATAATTCCCTGCACCAATGGCTTAAAACCTACGGATTGTAATACTTTGCGTGACAATCCACACCCGATAAGAAACAGCGTTAATGTTAAACCCGCGGTAGCAAAACCAGTTAAATAGTGACTGAATTTATGTACAAAAGGAACATAGGTGTTAACTACTATCGCTGCAACAAACAACCCAATGAAATAGGGAATTTTTATTTTACCTCCTTTATTTTTAAAAATTAGAGTTGATAAAAAAGCTACCGGGATAATCCATAACGCCCGCGCCAGTTTTACGGTAGTGGCTACTTCCAAAGCATGTGCTCCATACCGGCCCGCGGCACCCACCACCGAACTGGTATCGTGTATGGCAATGGCGCACCATAAGCCAAATTGAGTTTCTGATAAATTAAGTGCATGTCCAATAGCAGGGAATAAAAAAAGCGCAATTGAATTTAGAATAAATATCGTACCCAGTGCTACTGATATTTGTTTTTCTTCGGCTTTAATTACAGGAGATATTGCAGCGATAGCGCTGCCACCGCAAATGGCAGTGCCTGCACAGATAAGGTAAGATGTTTTCTTTTCAATCTTTAAAAACTTACCTAATAAAAAACCGGTTACCAATGTACCGGTAATAGATACAATGGTAAATAAAATTCCTTCTCTTCCGGCCTTCAATGCACTGGTTACATTCATTCCAAAACCTAAACCAACCACTGAAACCTGTAATAAAATATGAGTGGCTTTATTATTAAGGTGGAGGTAAGGATGCCCGATAAATTGAGCAACCACCAACCCCATTACCAAAGCAATGGGTGGAGTAATCAGCGGTGTTAAACAAAAGACTACTGCCAGTAAAAATATTACTTCTCTTGTGGTGATGCTCCGGTCTAATAACGGTTTTACTTTTTTTGGCGTGGCCGTTAATACTGTTGTTTCTTCCATCTGCTAACTTTGCTTTTGATAATACAAAGTTCATCACAGTGAAAGGGGAAAAGAAATCGCTATTGGTAATACCTCATTACCTGAAGTTATAGTGGCTGGCAAATTTCATGAACAGGTCGGGAAGTGCCTCCGATTGGCCATGTTGCTGAATGAAATAAAAATGCCGTTCGATGTTGAGGCCTTTTACATCTATTATACAACATTCTTTGTGCTGCAATTCTTTTAATATGGAATGAATGGAAAGAAAAGCCATTGCATCAGAATTTAATAAATACAGTTTCATACTTTCTGTACTTCCTAACTGCATTTCATTTTGCAATTGCGATATTTTTATCCCTAATGGTTTTAAAGCATGTGCAATAACTTCCAAAGTTCCGGAACCAGGCTCCCGCAGCAACAGCGGAATCTTTAAAAGCTCTTCCGGCTTAATCATATCCTTCTTAGCGAGCGGGTGATTGATATTGGCCACGAGCACCAACTCGTCTTTTACAAATTCGGTGTATTTAAATAAATTATTTTTTGATTGTCCTTCAATAATCCCGAGGTCAATGTTTTTATTTTGTAAAGCCTCTTCAATTTTTTCTGTATTGTTGGTAGTTAAAGTAATTTTTATGTCCTTAAACTTTTTATGAAAAGCGGCCAGTACAGGTGGCAATACATATTGAGCTACGGTGGTACTTGCTCCAATTCTTAGCTTACCTTTTTGCTGTCGGGTAAAAGTATTCAGTTCAAACTCCAGGTTGCGGTACACAGTAAAAAGCTGATCGGTATGGTGCAGGAGTGTTTCTCCTGCCGGCGTCAATTTTATTTTAGTTCCATTGCGCTCAAACAATTTCAGTTTAAAATAATTTTCTATTTCCTGTATGTGTTTGGTTACCGCCGGTTGCGTAATAAATAATTCCTCCGCAGCTTTCGTAAAGTTGAGGCGTCTGGCAACCGTATTAAAAACCTGTAATCGAAAGTCAAACATGTAAGGCGTTGAAAATATTTAAAAATGATTAAATGTACGTAAAGTAAGGTTGAACTTAAATAACAGAATTCATTATAAAACTATACGACACATCACATGCTGAAGAAAGAATGAATAAGGAAATGCATTCCCGCCAAAGAAAGCCTTGTCAAATTTTAAGGTATTTACAGGTTAATTGTAACCATTAGAAAGTTCTTCAAAATAACCTCAGATTCATTTTGTAATTTTTCCCAAAATTTATAGTTTGAAAATTCTCATTATTGAAGATGAAAAAGAATTAAGCGAAAGCATCGCTGCTTACCTTAAGGGCCAGAATTATATTTGCGAAATAGCTGCCGATTTTAATAAAGCCATTGAAAAAACAGAATTGTATGATTATGACTGCATCCTGCTTGACATAACGCTACCAGGTGGCAGCGGCCTGGAAATATTAAAGGAATTAAAGGCCAATAATAAACTGGATGGCGTGTTAATCATTTCAGCAAAAAATTCTCTGGATGATAAAGTAACCGGCCTTACACTGGGCGCTGATGATTACCTGGCAAAGCCGTTTCATCTTTCTGAATTGAGTGCAAGAGTGGCCGCCATTATACGCAGGAAAAACTTTGACGGAAGTGATATACTGAATTTTCAAAACATAAGCATTGATACACGGGCCAAGACAGTATTGGTAAATGACAAGCCATTGGAACTTACTAAGAAAGAATATGAACTGTTGTTATATTTTATCAGCAATAAAAAGAAAGTAATTTCTAAAAATGCAATTGCCGAACACCTGTGGGGCGATGATATGCAGGGCAATAATGATTTTATTTATACCCATATTAAAAATTTAAGAAAAAAATTAATGGAGGCCGGTGATGCGGATTATATTAAATCTGTTTATGGAATGGGATATAAATTTTCAGTGTAAATGAAATTGCTTGCTAAATATAACCGGGTTAACGTGGTGGCCACCATCATCGTATTATTACTCAGCGCGGTCATTTATTATTTTTTTATAGAAAAAACTCTGGTCTACCAGTTAGATAAGAACCTGGTAGTTGAAGAAAAAGAAATAAAAGATTATATAATCGAGAATAATGCTTTGCCGGAGCCCTCTTATTCTAAAGATGAGCAGGAAGTTTATACAAGTGTAACCGACAAAAATGTGAAGCGTTCATTCAGTAGTGTTGAATTGTATAATAAAGATCATGATGAAAATATTGATTACCGCCAATTGGAATTTCCGGTAACAGTCAACGGAAAATTTTATAAAGCCGATGTAAGAAAATCGCAGGAAGAAACGGAAGATGTTGTGCAACTGATTCTAAAAATTACGCTCACCATTGTTTTACTATTGCTTGCTATCCTTTTTATTATTAACAGGTTTGTGCTAAGCAAACTCTGGAAACCTTTTAACTCAACATTAGAGCAGATAAAGCAATTCAATGTATCCGGGAAAGATAACATCCATTTTGAACCATCAAATATTAATGAGTTTACGGAGCTCAATGCTGCGGTAAATGTTATGACAAAAAAAGCTATTGGCGATTATAATGAAATTAAAAGCTTTACAGAAAATGCCTCACATGAAATTCAAACACCTTTGGCAATTATAAGATCGAAGCTCGAACTGCTGAGCCAGTCAGAAAACCTGAAAGAAGAACAAATGAATGCCATACAATCGATATCAGAAACTACCAGCCGGCTTTCTAAATTAAATCAATCGCTCATTTTACTCACCAAAATAGATAACCGTCAATTTAAAGAAACAGAAGATGTAAACCTGAGCGTTTTGCTGCACCGACATTTAAATAACTATGAAGAATTATTGAATGCAAAAGGGATTGTTACCACAAAAAACATTGCTGAGCCCGTTTTTGTAACAATGAATGAAACGCTGGCGGAAACCTTAATTGTAAACCTGCTTACTAACGCGATAAAGCACAATGTTGAAAAGGGTTCTATAACCATTACTTTAAACGAACATGCTTTATCCATTTCCAACACTGGTAAAGCGCTAAACGAAAATCCCGCCATTTATTTCGAGCGGTTTAAAAAAGAATCTGCTTCTAATGACTCTATGGGTCTTGGCTTGTCGATAGTAAAAAAAATTTGTGACACCTACCATTTTACGATTAGCTATACCCATCAGAATATGATGCACACGGTTACTGTAAATTTTTAACAAATAAAGTTGGCTGGTTCATCGAATTTATGCATCTTAGGAATTGGCTGATGTTTTTCCTATAAATTTTTGAGTTAAAATAAAACAGGTACACATATTGCAATATCGATGAAACATACTTTTTTAATACCTATAAAACACTTTTAAATAATGAAATTGATGACGAGATGGTCTTTGTTCTTGCTTTTAACAATACCTGTGGCAGGATTTTCCCAAAAAACAGATACCCTGATAAACAAGCTGGATAGCTTAAGCAGGAAGACAGACAGTGCCGGTGGCCAGATCAATAATATTTCACCCAAAGCGTATAATGACGAAACACGCATAACTTTTAATAGTTATTTTACTCTATTAGGCAGCGATTTAAAGCAATCTTTTACCAAGCCTTTCCACATGAAGAAGCGCGACTGGGGAAATTTGGGGAAATTTGCATTGGTGGCTGGGGCACTTTCTTTTGCCGATGAGCCTATTCAACAGGGAGCAGTGAAACTTCGAACCAATCATTCCGGAATTGCCACCACCAGTAAATACATTACCAACTTTGGCGGCATTTACGAGGCGTACACGTTAGCGGCAATAGGAGCTTACGGTTTTATATTTAAAAAAGTAAAAATGCAAACAACCACTTTACTTGCCACCCAGGCCTATATAGCCGCCGCCGCCGTAGAGAGTGTTACTAAATTCTTATCCGGGCGAACGCGTCCTTCTTACTATCCACCCGGCACGGAAGCGGAGCCTAGATTCCTGGGACCCTTTTCAAAAACCGCGACCAGTGCGAGTGGCAAAAAAGTATACAGCTCTTTTCCATCGGGACATACCACCGTGGCATTTGCTGCTGCAACCGTGTTTGCCTTAGAGTATAAAGACAAACCACTCATCCCGATTGTGGCCTATAGTGCAGCAACCATGATTGGCCTGAGCCGGATTACAGAAAATAAACACTGGAGCACGGATGTGCTGGTAGGGGCAGCTTTAGGTTTTTTAACCGGTAAAGAAGTAGTTAATAACTACCACCGCTACTCGAAGTTAAAAGCGCCGGGTCAAAAAAAGAATACAGTATCGTTTAACCTCAATTACGCTGCCGGCCATTTTGAGCCGGGATTGGTTTATAAGTTTAGATAGTAAAATCCGGGTTAGCATTTTTGAGCAATATTCACGAATTGCCTGTATATAAATAGGATTAAGTGGTTTGTTCGTAAATCATGCAGCAACAGATTTATTAAATTGTAGTAAGTTCCTTAGTGACTTTTGGTGGGTAGGAAATTCCAGGAGAGCACGAAGCGTTCCTTCGGAACGCCTGGTGTGGTTTTATTGCATCTTCTATCCAAAAGTTGCGCCCGGATGCCTGGCCGGCGTTTCACGAGTCGATCTCATTTATTGAAAAATTATTGGTCTTAAAATCGGATTACTCTGCATGTAAAGCATTGATTGCGCAATATCGGTATTAGCAAAGTGAAGACGTTTCTCATTTGAATTAATAATTATATTTTAATTATCTTTTACATTCAACGCCGCAATTATCGCTTTAAAACTTTCCAACCCCGCCTCTAAATTCTCTACAATATCCAAAGCCAATACATCAGGATCGGGAAGATTATCTAAATCAGCCAATGATTTGTCTTTCAGCCAGGTGATGTCTAAAGATGTTTTATCTCTTGCAATGATTTCATCATAAGTAAATTTTCTCCAGCGGCCTTCGGGTCCTGAGCCTGTCGAAGGATCTTCACTGAATGTTTCTTTTCGTTTATGCCTGTTCGTTGGGTTATAACATTCTATAAAATCTTTTAAGTCATCCAGCTTTAGTGGATTCTTTTTTAAAGTATGGTGAATGTTGGTTCGGTAATCATATATCCAGACTTCTTTTGTCCATGGGTCTTTGCTGGATGGCTTGCCATCCCAGAATAAAACATTTGCTTTTACTCCATTGGCGTAAAATATTCCCGTGGGTAAACGCAGTATTGTATGTAGGTCGGTCGTTTCGAGTAATTTCTTCCTAACGGTTTCTCCTGCCCCACCTTCAAACAAAACATTATCTGGCAATACAACTGCAGCCAGGCCAGTTGTTTTAAGCATTGACTTTATATGCTGTACAAAGTTGAGTTGCTTGTTGCTGGTAGTCACCCAAAAATCCTGGCGGTTATAAGTGAGTTCTTCTTTCTCCTGTTCGCCTTCTTCGTTAGTAAAAGTCATGCTGCTTTTTTTACCAAAGGGGGGATTGGCCAGTACATAATCATATCTTGTTTCAGATGCTGCAATTAATGAATCGTTGGGAGATATCATTACATGATCACTGTCTATATCACCAATATTATGCAGGAACAAATTCATTAAGGCAAGCCTTCTCGTACCTGCTACAATTTCATTTCCGAAAAACGTATCGTACTTCAAAAATTTCTTTTGTTCCTGGTCGAGGGTATAATTATTTTCATCGGTAATAAAATCATAAGATGCTAAAAAGAAACCTCCGGTGCCACATGCAGGGTCAGCTATCGTTTTCATGGGCTCGGGGCGCAAACATTCCACCATGCATTTTATCAACGCTCTCGGGGTAAAGTATTGGCCGGCGCCGCTCTTGGTATCTTCTGCATTTTTCTCCAGCAGGCCTTCATAAATATCGCCTTTGTCTTTTACGCCCATCAGCACCCATTGCTCCGCATTAATGAGCGCAATGAGTTTATATAATTTTGCCGGGTCTGTTATTTTATTCTGGCTCTTGGTAAATATTTGTCCGAGTATGCCTTTTTCTTTTGCGAGTTCCCGAAGCAGGTTATTATAATGCACTTCCAGTGCATCACCACTTTTATTGGTAAGTGTTTCCCATGAATAAGCTGCGGGAATGGGCATCGTACGGTTATATGGGGGCTTATTATATTCATCTGCCATTTTTAAAAAAAGCAAATAAGTAAGCTGCTCTAAATAATCACCATAGCCTACCCCATCATCACGAAGGGTGTTGCAGAAGGCCCATACTTTAGAGACAATGCTAGAAGTGCTTGTTGTATTGTTGCTCATTGCGTTAATTGTTTTGAACTATGATTTTATTGATTTTTTGATTAACTATGATTTTTTATATTCAACTATTATAGGAATCTTTTTGATAGACTTTGATTTTGAATTTTTATAAAATCATAGTATTCATTCTATCATTTTTAATCATAGTTCAGACGATTTTATTGATTTTTTGATGAACTATGATTCTTTTTTTAGATAATCATAGTATTCATTCAATCATTTTAATCATAGTCCAGATTTTTTAGGTTTCATCATTCTTTTAAATTCGAGGCTTCTGGCGCCAAAATTTATTAGTAATCCTATATCCATCTTATACGCTTCGAGGTAATTGATCGCCTGTGCCAATTGCACATCATCTAATTGAATGATTGCTTTCAACTCAACCATGATCTTTCCTTCAACAAAAAAATCTACCCTGCGTGTTCCAATATTTTCCCCTTTATAAAATATTTCCATTTCATGTTCCCTGCTATACGAAATTTTTTGCTGATTCATTTCTACAGCCAATGCCCGCTGGTAAATTACTTCCTGGAAACCGTTACCAAGAATGCAGTGTACTTCCATACAACAACCAATAATTCTTCCCGTTAGCTCACTTTCAGGATATTTTTCATTAATCATAAATCCTAGTATTCATTTAATCAAATAAAAATCATAGTTCAGACAACTGCCATAGCCTACACCACCATCGCGAAGGGTGTTGCAAAAGGCCCATACTTTGGAGACGATTTGATTATTTGACATTATTATGATTTCCTAATTAATTTATTTAAAATGTTCCAATGCCTTTTGGTTTGTTGCTTAATTTTATTATTAATCATAATATTGGAAGCTTTATAAGCGTAAGACAAAAAATTTCCCCAGTTATATGAATCAGATTTGATAAATTTTTTCTCCTCTTCATTCCAGGTATATTTCCTCGTTCTTTTTGCTCCCTTATAAGAAAACCTTTTGAATATTCTTCTTTTAAAAATCACTCCACTGTTAACACAAAATCTTCTGTTTGCGTAATGTTTTGCTCTTCGAATAGTACGTTTCATTTTTCTATAATATCCAGATAAACTGGCAGATTTTAGAAATACGTGAGAACCATTAAATTCAAAGCCCAAATAAATTAAGTTCTTATTCCAATTAATTACTCCTTCAAATTCTTGACCGCAAAGAAGTTTGTCATTTTCACGTTTAAAGTGAAAAATTTGTGTCTTATTCTTTTGAATTTCTAAGTCATAGTTTGCAATTTCTCTATAAATTATTTCTTTTAAATCATCTTTTACTTTCAGTGGGCAAACTATTACTATATCATCGGAATATCGCCTATAAATTCCTTTGTGTAATGAAGTGAATTTATTTATTATTTTATCAAAGTGTAGAAGATATATGTTGGCTAAAACTGAACTAATTGGTGATCCCTGAGGAATACCAAAATTTCGACGAACAACAGTTCCATTTTTAAGTCTTTTTGTTTTTGATGGTTGCAATAGTTTACCCTTTAAGTTTAGAAATTCATCTTTACTGCAAAAGGCGATAGCATTTTGGTTTCTCAAATAACTTATTCTATCAACCTTTTTTTGTTTAATTTCTAAAGGTTGACCAAGCCTATTAATTTTTCTTGTATAAATTTTATCCTTGAATTCCTCAAAGATGTCCACAATATCAACGTAACTAAATCGCGTTATGTTTTTAAATACATTAAAATGATCTGGCGGTAGCTTTTCATTTTCGCCCTCCTTCCTGATAACTTCGGCCCAGGTTTTTCTAAGCTTTGTGTGGTTAAGATTGTCAAAAAAGCAGGATATATCAAAGGCAATTACCGCAAAATCATTTTCCTTATAATTTACTATGTGTTTAAAAACATCGTTCGCGAATTCAATATTACACTTATTAGCATAATCTGGTTTTTTTGAATCTATTGGAATTGTGCGGTACGCATTTACAACTTCATTTAGATTGTATTCGGGATCTTTTATTTTATTCTCATAGCAATCTGAAAGGAATTTTGTGTAATAGCTGAAGATTAATGAATCAAGATGGCTGGCATAAAACAATTCTCTTTTTTTTACATCAGCCTTCCTCAAAGGCTTGTTTTGGTTTCTATAATGATCATGAACTTTCCCGTCGTTACTTGAATAAACTTTTCGAAACTTCTTGACTTTTGAGGTTTTATGGATAAAGGGTAAAAAAGAATGTTTTGCAACCTTCTCAGGGTCTGTAACATATTTTTCAATCCATTTGTAACGGTCACTATAATTTAAAGGTAATCCGATATGTGGGTACCTCTTTAGTCTAAACCAATCCTTTTGTTCCTTTTCTTTCATTCAAAAAAAAGTGAGTAGTGAAGACCCAATGCGAAGCTATTTGCTTTTAGAATTGGTTGCCCAATTCCTGAAATATGCATGCTTTTACGACACAGAAATGTCGCTCCGACTCAAGCTGGGTAGCGAAATATTAATTGTACATTTATTAATAAATTCAATAATGAACCTATATAAATATTCAATCGTAAAGGTATTCCCGTCAGTTATTACACTTCTGGGGCATCTTATAGCCGTAGTTGGAATTGAAATTAATTCAATCCTCCCTTGGATTTCTGAAATACCTTTTCCTCAACAGTTTTTCTTTCGAGCATGTTGAGCTTAACAAGACTTTCGTCTATACCATAAAACGCATACTTCGGCTCTTCAACTACTCACACTATTTTATATTAACTTAAAATGTTGCAATTTCAAAATACAATGTATAATTTTTTTACTTCAACTCACACACAGGCCACTCAAACGTCTTCTCTAAAATACTTTACTTAATTCCACGGCCTGTTGCCGAGTATGGGTTATTACAATCTAATTCCAGTTCATCACTACTTTTATTGGTAAGTGCCGGCCACAAATACGCTGCAGGTATAGGCATTACACAGTTATACGGCAGCTTGCTATATGTTTGTTGCATTACTATTCCTCATAATTTAGATTAATCCTAGTTCTTTAGAAATATCGGTTGTTAACTTAGATAATACTCGCTTATGGTAGTCTTCTTCATCTATATAATTACTCACAATTAACTTCTTTACTTCTTCTTTATTTTTAAACAGGCTTCCAGAAAAACGAGCATAAAGTTCATTTATATATTCTTCATTATATACAATAGATTTCTGTATCAGTTCATCCACATAGTCTTTATGCATATTATAAAGTTTGGTCAATTGAAATGTGGTAATGTTTTCAAATGCTGCTTTAACCTTTTCTCCATTCCAGGTTGATAAATTCCCTTTCCTAAATCGTATTCGGTATGCTTCGGACTTTCCATTAATAAATCCAATGTTTTTAGGCTTAATTGAAAAAACAATATTTTGTCCAAATCCTTCAAGGTATGGGTGGATGTTTTTTTTAAGACTAAATTCTTTGAACCCCTTAAAATTAGAATTACAAACATGACAACTTGGTACAAGATTATAAAAACTTAAAGCCAAATAGGGATATGCAGATTTTGAAAAGAAATGATCATATTCGAATCTAGTTCCTTTTATAGAATCATTCCCTAAAAGGAAAGTGTAGGTCCGATTGCAATACGGGCAAACTGTAATGCCTATTTTTTTTGCTAATTCATACGCTCTCCATTTATCATAATCTTCATAATAGAAAGCATTTAATATCTCCGCTTTCAATGCATCATTTAATATGTGTCCATGAGTGGAATCAAATAATTGTGCAAATGCACTTAATTCCTTCGGAGGTGCAGTTATAATAGAAAAGCCTGACGAATCTTTAAGAAGGCTATCTAACAGGTCTTGAAACATTGCCACAATGCCTGGATTCCCTGCGTGTTGACTAATACGCTTTCTTAACCTAATTTCAATGTTCCATTCTTTGCCAACTTTTTTTGTTAGGTTATTATAATGAAACTTCAAAATTTCTTGTTCATTGTTTAATTGAATTTTAACCATGCTAAAGTTTTAAATGCTTTTCTATTTTATCCAATCTTTCATGAAGGTTCAAATTAAAACGATCATTATACATTTGAAAAAGCTTATGTCTTAAAATTGGCTCCCCTATTTGCTGAATAATTTTTCTAATCATCTCTCTTTTTTCCATGGGTATTTCGTATCCTGAGGACAGTTCTTTGATGACATCATCTATCTTCTCAGACGCAAAATCCCCTATTAATCCATTTTTAATAAAGAAAGAGTCTGATAACAACGTATAAATATTTGAGGCAAATGTTTCTTTCTGATCGTTCAAACTATCTTTTACAATGGTTTTTGTTATTATAGTTTGTTTTTCTTCAGAATATGAAGAAGTTTTTTCTAAAAAAATTGTACAGTCATTTGGAAGATCAGAAGCGGGGATTGGAGAATTTGTTGTAAGAATAATTTGAATACTTCTCTTAACTCCATTTACCATCTTTGAGTAGACTCGTGGCAAATAATCTAATAAAAGATAAATAAACTTTTTTTGCCATGCTGGATGGAGATAGATATCTCCTTCATCTATCAAAACAATTAAATTCCTATTCAATTCGGTTATTACTTCCCCATTCGATAAAGAATAAAATCTTGAATATATATTAAACAAAGCTTTTTCTCCACTACTTAAGCTTCGCCATTTAAAATTAATGAAAGGCTTCAACCGATATGAATTTCGATAGTTGTTGTAGAATGTTTTAAAATCTTCTTTTGATGTTCCCGTCACCTTTACTGCCAAGATATTCAAATCACCAACAAGTAAATCATCTTTTGCGACTAACTCAGGAAGAAGTTTTATAAAATTCTTTATCCCTTCAATCCATTGGAAATGATTTTTATCGAAAGAAAAACTTAAACCATTAGATTGGTCTTTTATATCATCTAATATTCTTAAAGCAACTTCAGTTAGAGATTGTCTTTCTTTTGATGATTTATATTTAACACTAAATTTAATTTTTTCCGCAATTGCCCGATAGTGTGTAGCTAATTCCAGCAAGAAATTTAAGAGGCAACTTGCAATGAAATAGTTAGCTACTCTGGTTTTGCTATTTTTTGTTTTAATGTATTTTTTAAATACCTCAAGCAACTCCAAAAAATCATTCAAAATACCGTACTCTTCCAATATTTGTTTTTCCAATGCGGAAAAGCCAAGGTCATAATCAACCTCTTTTTTGGAAGTTAAAAAAATATATTCTGGCAACTCAAAGGGTATAAACTTTGCATGGATATATCTATTAACAAAGGATATTTGTCTTTCAATCTCTTCAAAAAGATGTATATCAATTTCCCGTTGATTTGTTTCATTATTGATGAGTCTGTTCTCTACATTTTTTAAATAATCATTCCTTATCAAAAAATTTGTCGATACCTCATAACCGCCCTTAAGTTCACTCTCTAATTCACCATCAAAAATGTTAGAAAAACTTATAAAATCCGTACTTGCAAATTCATTAATTGTAGGGATGCTAGATTTTACTTCAATAACCTTACCCTCATAAGTCTTCGTTTCTGTTTTATTAACTAGCTTTTCAATCTTAATTTTGAAATCATTGAGATTATGCTTTTTTATATCAAGCTGGTCAAAATGATAGACAATAACGTTTTCATTATTTTTTAGGGCAATTATTAATGGGTTCCTTATTCCTCCTGCACCATCAACAAAATTGTTTTTGATAAGCTTAAGTAAAGACGACTTGCCAGTTCCATTTTCTCCGATTATTGAAGTCACATTTAAAATTTTAGCAACATCTTCGACATCATTTTGAAGTCTAAAAAAATTTTCGATGTAATAAGGATTTTCACGAACAATCAATTCTTTAGATTCAGTTTTGTATGAAAACCGGTATTTCCCACCAAAATTAATATCCTGATTACTAACTCTTATTTCAGGAGCAGATAAAAAAAAGAGGTATAATATTTCCATATCTAAATAATTTTAAACCTATCTCCCGTAAACGCCTTCTTTAAAATACTTTGTCTTAATGTCTCTGCCTGTTGCAGGCTTTGGGTTATGCTTTCTTCCATTTTATCGGCTACGCTGAGACGGTTTTCGATTTCTTGAACGATTTTGTTTTGTTCTTCAATGGAACAATAGGGAATTAAGCAAGATTTTAATTGAGTCGTATTAATTCTTGGTCTTGTAGCCCCGTGAACTTCTTCTACGAGTTGATTGTAAACATTTTTAGTTGATAGAAAATAAGCCAAGTATCTATTATCAATCGTCTTTGGCGAAACCCTTATACAAAAGCAATCTGCTTTGTTGATAGCCTTGATTATAAACTTTGGTAAAATAGTTACTCGAATTTCTCCGATAATAAATGAAGAAAAAATAATATCCCCGGAACTAACTGTATGCTTTTGAATTGATAAATATTTTTCATCAGAGACAAATGTTTTGTATTCATCTTTAAAGGTCAATACTCCAATATTTTCAAGGCGTATTATTCTAATACCATCTTCTACATAATCAACACTTTTAAGATTAGATCCGAACGGACCATCAAATACTTTATCTGCCAATTCTCCCAGTCTAATCAATTTCCAACCTTTCGGCAATTCACCTTCTTTTACATTTTCATTTGTTAGCTTTCCCTCAAATGCCCATTTTAATACAGATTGCCGGTAACTTTTTAATTGCTGCTGTACGGCTTTTAATTGTTCTATGCCCTTGTCTAATTCACTAAATAGTTCTTCTATTTTGGAAACAATGGCTTGTTGGGTAGGTTTGGGAGGAAGAGGAATTGTTACTTTGTCGATAAAACCTGAACTAATTCCACCTTGTGCAGCACCTCTAAAATCTTCTAGTATTTCTTTGTTTCCTTTTGATGACCATATTTTATAAAAGGCAAATCGAGGCAAAACATCATCTGAAACTCTTACAATAAATACATGTTCATTTATAACTGCAAAATCAAAAGGAAAATTATTATTTACAAAAGAAGCTTTGCCTGTGGTAGCTCCATCTTTTACAACAATTATATCATCTTTTTGAATAACTCCCTTTTTCATTTGCTCAGCAAAATCTTTAGGCACAAACTTTATTTTCGAAAATTTGAATCCACCATTAAAGTCAAGATGTTCTGCACCGATACTCGGAATTCCAGAGATAATTCCTTGCACACCGCCTTTCGGTCTTTTACCACTTTCAAGTTCTTTGCATACTTCTCTCAACTTCACGCACTTCCAGTCTTTTGGTAATTCTTTACTCATAATTCTTCCACATTAAGTTCCGGCATTTCATCATAAGTTTGGCCGTTTAGCATCCTTCCTGTTTTCTTTTTATTAGTTCCTCCCCATTGTTTAAAGAAAAAAGCGACATTGGCGGCGGTGCATTGATCCATAATATCCAACACCCAATCTGCATCCATTGGCCTTGCCTTTCTCCCGCTTTCTCCGCCAACTATTACCCAATCAATATTTTGCAGATTCATATTATGCAGATGCCCTATCAAAGGCTCACAGGAAAGAAATTTAGTTCTTGCATTTGTTTGCCGTAGCAGATCAATACGGCTCATCACTCTTGAATCTTCTACAGATACACCCATCCATATATTATGAGTCCAGTTCAACTCATTATGTATTTCAAGCAACCTGTCTGCCCTCTTTGTTAATACCTGGAAAGTGTGTTGCCCGTTTTCATTCATTACTTTAAATACTTTTTGTATAAATTCCAGCGGTATATCTTTATGAAATAAATCACTCATTGAATTAACAAAAACCACCTTTTGCTTTTTCCATGTATAAGGAATGTTGAGTGCATCCTCATGCGTTCTTACCTTGAATCCATCTTTATATTTTTCAACACCCATTGCTTTTAAGCGCCGGGACATAACTTCTGCATAACAAAATTTACAACCGGCAGAGATTTTAGTACAACCGGTCGTTGGATTCCACGTCATTTCTGTCCATTCAATAGATGATTGTGCCATGGTTATATTTTTTTAATTATTTGATTAGCGATCTTTATTCCGGTTTGAACATTCGACGCAAAAACAAAATGAAAGAGTGGAACACCATTTCGGTTATCCAATCTTAGTGGTTCTTCTGTAACATATTTCCAAACACCTTTCATCCTTTCAACATAAATTTTTGCAATCATTTCTATAGGCTTTGAAATCTTACTTATTGACTCCTCTTCTCCAAACAGTGTTGTTTTTAATTCCTGTTTATAAAACACTCCCTTTATTTCTTCTTCTGATAAACCAAAAAAAGATTGAAGTTTTTCTGTGTATTTCAATTCACCTGCTTTATCCAATAACCTATTAACTATAATACCTGTCGGAACCAAAATCCAAACATCCGAACGAGTATCTTTTAAAGCTTTAATTGAACTCCAATCTATCTGCATCCCAAATGGATCGAGAAATACTAAAGCGGCATATTTATCAGATTTTAAAGCAGCAGCTAATTCGATGATCCACTTGTTGGCATCGCCTGATCTAAAAGCAATATTTCTTTTTGAAAGATCAACTTTTTTGCCAAGCTTATTCTTCAGCTTTTCTAAAGATTCTTCTTTTTTATCAATGAAATAATAATAATCAAACGCTAAATCATTTTCTAAAGTTAATACTCTTTCTGCCGCACCTTTGTAAACCCTCTCTTCCTCCTCTGTTATTTTTAATTGCTCGTATAAATCTGTAATTTGTTTTGCCTTTTCTTTTGATCCGCTACCGGCAAAACCGTCAAAATATATTGTTTTCCATTGAGGAAATCTTCTCATGATTGTGAGGTAAGCTTTCACATACTTTGCAAAAGCATCTAGTTTCTTTTCTGTCCATGGACCTCCCCAATCACCTGTCGGTTCACTCAATAAATTTGTGTTCCATGTCATGCTGCAAGTACTTCATTTAATTCATTAATAATTTCATCTGTCTTCTCACCAAACAACTGCCACATTTTCCCCAATCCTCCATTCTTATTAAAAGGGTCCAGTTCAAAATCTTCTTTCTCTACATGAAAACTGTTGGCAACATAATCTTTTATCATTCGCAGCCATTGCATTTGTTCTTCGGTAAATTTTAAGGTTCCGGCCTGTTTTTTAAATACCCAATCCTGGAAATTTTTATCAACTGTTTTATCATACCCAACTAATGTGTTATCTATGCCACTTACTTTGCGTATCAAACTTACCAGTGCAATCAATTCATTTTTTGGCGAGCCCTTCGACAGGCTCAGGGTGACACCCTTCGACAGGCTCTGGGTGACAGTTTGATAAGCATTCCATACATACATAGGAGCCAATAAAGGTTGTTCAGTTTTTATTTTTTCATACAGGTCTTTAATCATTTTGTAAGTAAGTTCCCTTCGTTGGTACGGTTGTCCATAAAAAATCTGCAGGGCTGTTATTTCATCTTTATGAGCTTCAATCCATGCAGTAAAATTGCTGATGGTTAATGATGCAGCAGCATGCTGATCTTTCACCCAGCCAATATTGGTTATTTCATCAACATTAATATGATCCATTACCTGGTCATATTTCTTTCTTACATCTATAATATAATTCCGCAACTCAGGATTATTAAAAACCGCAACCGCATCTTCTATTAATTTGGCATGTTCATTATTAATGGCTGCACCAATTTCGGCTGGAGATGCTCCCAACTTTTCACTTTCAATTTTCACTTTTAAAATATCGAGTGTATCCGGGTCATAGGCATTCAATAATTGTTTTACTACATGATTAATAGATTGTCCATTGGAGTGTTCCTCAAAAGTTGTTTTTTCTTTTTCATTAACCTGTTTATCGAGCCGCAATAAGCGATTGGCTAAGGAACTGAGAATATCTTCCTGTGTATTGCCCATGGCAACATTTTGTAAGAGATCTTTCAAACTCATGCCCGGCTTCTTCTCTAAAGGGCGGCTGTCTGTTTTCTGCGAACTCTCTACACCAATCGCATCAATAATTACAAAGTGATCTTTGGTAAACTTTGCCGAGGGGGTGCCTTTGGCTTTTAAATCTTCCAGTGAACAGGTACGGGTGCCGCGGCCTTTCATCTGCTCGTAATAGCTGCGGCTTTTTACATCCCGCATAAAAACCAATACTTCCAGCGGGCGGATATCGGTACCGGTAGCTATCATATCAACGGTTACGGCTATACGCGGATAATAATCATTACGAAACTGGCTGAGTACTGTCTTGGGATCTTCGTCACTTTTGTACGTTATCTTTTTACAAAATTTATTTTCTTCTGCAAATTCTTCCCTAACAATTTCAATAATATCTTCTGCATGAGAATCAGTCTTGGCGAAGATGAGTGTCTTAGGTATCTCAAATTTTCCATCTTTATCAATCCTGTCAGGGAACATGGATGGGATGTTTTCTTTTATACCACGAACTATTGTACGAATGGTACTCAGGTTTACAATATCCCTGTCTAATTGCTTACCACTATATTCAATGTCTTCGTCTACGCTCTCCCAAAATTTTATCCTGGTTTGTCTTTGGCGTTTATCAACTTTCTCGCCCATTTGAATCTTGCCACCGTCCTTAGTGATCTTTGTATCAATCGTAAATACATTGTAAGGAACCAGCACGCCGTCAATCACCGCTTTTTCATAACCATAATCACTAACAATATTTTTATTGAAGTAGCCGAAAGTCCTGTTGTCTGGCGTGGCCGTTAGTCCTATCTGGAATACATCAAAATAATCCAGCACCTGTTTCCATAAATTATAAATGCTGCGGTGGCACTCATCAATTACAATAAAATCAAAAAACTCTATCGGTACTTTTTCATTATAGATTACCGGCGCAGGCTCCCGTTCCTTATATTCATTGGGATTCATTTCTTCTGCGCTTTCATCCATTTCCTTATCCTGTAAAATAGAATACATGCGTTGTATGGTGGAGATGTACACCTGGTTATCATCCGGAATGTAACTGCTTTTCAATCTGGTTACTCCATACAGTTCTGTAAACTTCCTGTTATCATCATTAGGAACATAAGCCATGAATTCCTGTTCCGCCTGTTCGCCTAAATTCTTTGTGTCCACCAAAAACAAAATACGTTTTGCTTTGGCATATTTTAATAAGCGATAAATAAATGTAATAGCCGTATAAGTTTTACCGGAACCTGTAGCCATTTGTATCAATGCTTTTGGCCGGTAATCTTTAAAAGACTTTTCTAAATTATGAATAGCACCTACCTGGCAATCTCTTAATCCTGTTTCGGGCAATACAGGAATATTATGAAATCTTTTCCTTAATGAAGCATCCTGTTTACTCCATTCTAAAAAGGTGTCGGGACGATGAAAAGAAAATACTCCTCTTGCTCTTGGCTTCGGATCCCGGAAATTGGTAAACCTTGTTACTTCACCTGTACTTTCGTAAACAAACGGAAGCTTTTCATTATTTAATAATTTAAGTTTAGCGGAAGCATATCCTTCGGACTGCGTTTCATGTTCACTAAAATGAACTGCCTCTTCTATTCTCTTTGCTTCAATAATACCCACAGGCTTTTTATCAACAAACAACACATAATCGGCTGGCCCTACATCCGTTTGATATTCTGTAACGGCAATTCCTAAGCCTGCATTCAAATTGATTTTGTCTTTTGGCTGCACAATCCACCCCGATGCAAAAAGCATTCTATCAATTTTATCACGGGCAATCTGTTCAGGGTTTTGGTTCAAGTCAGGTTAAAAGGTTTGTTATTTAATTAAGATAAGCATTGCATTTAGGTTCCAAAAAAGAAGAATTCTCAATAAGCAATAGTATGTACCAAATATAAGGAAGAAAGAATTATTTAATCACGTAAATGCACAATCCTCAACACATTATAATTTTTGTTGATACAAGATTTGTATTAATTACTATACATCAATACATCTCGTTTAGCCTTATACGTTATATTGCTATTTTAAAAATCTTCAGTTTAAAATGAGGGTGGTTTTTAAACTTTCCTGTTAGTTTATTTAATTAGAGATTCAAATATATTAAATATCAGTTAATGAAAAACAGTATAGCCAAAAATAAACCGCATACAGTTATATATTGCTTCCTCCCCTATGGTAAGGCTTTCAGTGCCGGGTAATTTGTTGGTCAACAAAATTCAACAGTTCATCTCCTGTAATGCCTTCATCACCGGCGGCCAAATTTCTCCAATTGAAGCCTTTGTTGGATATATACCAGCAGTTCAGGTATGGCAGATGCGCTATCAATGTTCTATGCGTAGTCCGCTCCAGCTTTGCCACGATCTTCACGCATATCCTTACGAGTTGTTTTTATTTTGCCACAAGCATTGGTCATTGATTATCCTTTGTAATTTATTGCGTTTGGAAGCATTTGTAAAAACTTGTCTGCGTTTGCATAATCCAATTTCTCATAGATCATACCCAGGCGATTTAGATTTTTGTAGTACTCGTTCACATGATGGTAGTAGTGTTTTTCTGATTGAATATACCGGGCGGTTTCACCCAGCATTTGAGTAAGGTTTTTGAAACCTTATAGGTTTAATGAGCTACCTATCCTTCTTCTCTATACCTCCGCCCCACCTTCCCTATGCCTGTGCCCTGTGGAATTCGCTTGCCTTTCGCTATCCGTTCGATGATTGTTCGATTATAGTTCGTTTCTAATGATCGAATAACATTCGCAATAAATTCCATGTGTTCCCGTTTTTAACCAAACGCAGGTAGCCTTGAGGTAGCTGCCTGGCATCTATAACACTTAAATTTATTACAATGGCAACCATCCCTTCGGGAATACTCGGGCATTTTATAGGAAAGGCAGGCAATGTCAGCGGCTATATGCGCAACGGAAAAAACTTTCTGCGCAGCAGGCCCCGCAAAAGCAGGAAGCCGGCAAGCCCTGCGAGGCTGGCCCAACAGCAAAAGATAAAGGTGTGCGGTGAATTTACAAGAGCGTTCACAGGCACGGGATTTTTTAATATTACATTCCCGGCGTATGGCCATACGGGCTCGGGCTACAACAGGGCTACCAGTGCTTTGCTGAACCTGGCCATAACGGGAGCCTACCCGGATACTGCGCTCAGCTACGCGCAGGTGCTGGTATCAAAAGGGCAATTGCCTCCGGCACAGGATGCAACCGCAACGAATGATGCGGAAGGAAACATCTATTTCAACTGGACTGACAATTCCGGCGATGGTACGGCAAAGAAAAATGACCGGGCTATTATGGTTGCCTATTCCCCTGAAACCAAACAGGCCGTGTTCGCCTTCAGCGATGCCGAAAGAAAAGATGAAATGGCAATACTGGGAACCGGTTCAATAAAAGGAGCCGTGCAAACCTGGCTCGGGTTTCTAAGCGCCGATGAAACCCATGCGGCTAACAGCGTTTATACCGGGGAGCTGGTTTTAAGTAAAATTTAGCCTGGTAGAAATCCAAAAGAACTTAAATCCATACCTTAATATATTTGCGTTATCCTTCAAATTTTCCTCAAATTCACTTTTTAATTTCGTCCTCACGATAAAATATAAAAAAGCAACTATGAAGAAGATTATTAGCGCCGTGGCAATTTTGTTGGCGAGTACCGCGTTTGTTTTTTCACAACAACACGAAGGGCATAAACATATCGTTGTTCCCCGAATGGTGAAAACATCTTTATACAAAAAATATCCTGCAGCAAAGAGAGTAACCTGGGAAAAAGAAAATGGCAACTATGAAGCTAACTGGGGCGGTAAAAGCGGCGAAGCCAATTCTGTACAATTTAAGCCGGACGGAACTTTCATTGAAATAGTAAAAGAAATTCCCGTAAATCAATTACCTGAACTTGTAATTGTATATATAAACAAACATTACAAAGAACCAAAAATTACGGAAGCCGGAAAAGTAACCGATGCGCAGGGAAATTTATTTTATGAAGCCGAGGTTAAAGGAAGGGATGTTATATTTGACAAAGACGGCAAATTCGTAAAAGCGGAATGAATGTTTTTGATAGCCATCAAATAGTAACTGCCTCAACAATTGAGGCAGCTTTTTATTATCATATTGTTGTTTTAAATGTCTAAAAAATTATCTTTCTTTTTTTTCTTATTTATTATACCTGTATTCTTATTCAGCCAGGCGAAAGACCTCTCCTATTATATAAACAATTCTCTTTCTAACAGTCCGCAGTTATACGAATACAATAACCTTATTGCGTCTAACCGCATAGACAGTGAGCTAATAGTTGCGGGCAATAGGTTCCAGGTTACGGGAAACAGCAATTCGTACTATGCCCCCATTATCAACGGCTATGGATATGACGTAGCGATTACTAACGGGCAGCAGCTGGAGGCCTTAGTAGCGGTGAACAAGCAAATTTATAATAAACGAAATTTAAGCTTGCAGTTTGAAAACCTTCGGCTGCAAAGAGATTCGTTGCATGTATCATCTGCTATAACTACACAGGATATACGAAGATCGGTCATCTCCCAATACATAACCGCTTATGGGGATCAGCTTCAGCTCGATTTTAATGATGAAGTAATTGCTTTGCTCGCTAAAGAAGATTCCGTTTTAGAGAAACTTACACAAAAGAACGTATATAAGCAGGCGGATTATTTATCTTTCCTGGTAACGCTTCAGCAGCAACAGCTAACCCGCAGCCAGCTTGCCGTACAATATAAAAATGATTATGCTCTTTTAAATTACCTGGCCGGGATTGTGGACACCGCCACCATGAGGCTGGCAGAACCTGCAATAACAGCTGTTACAAACCTCGTTTATGATAGCTCTGCCTTTTTACTTAAATACCAAATTGACAGTCTTCGTCTTTTAAATCAAAGATCCCTGGTTAATATAGCCTATCGCCCTAAAGTAAGTCTGTTTGCAGATGCCGGTTACCAGTCAACATTAACGATTGCTCCTTATAAAAACTTCGGAACCAACATTGGCATCAACCTCAGCATCCCTATTTATGACGGGCATCAGAAACAATTGCAATACACGAAAATAAATATTGCAGAACGAACCCGGCAAAGGCAGAAGGAATTCTTCACCAACCAGCTACAACAGCAGGTGCAGCAATTGCAGCAGCAGCTAACATCACTTGAAAGCCTTAACGGTCCTATAAATAAGCAAATTAATTACCTGGAAACATTAATCAGCGTGAATGGAAAATTACTGGAAACAGGAGATATAAAAATTACAGATTATGTGCTGGCGTTAAATAATTATATTACTTCAAGAAATCTTGTAGTGCAGAATAGGATAGCAAAATTCCAGATCATTAATCAATTGAATTACTGGAATACTAACACTAATACTAAATGAAAGACGAAGAATTATAAAATGTAACTCATGAAAAAAATTTCTGAAACAGGTATTTTACTTTTCTTTTATTTAGCAATACTCACAATTGGCTGTGGGCAAAAGAACACATCCGATAATGATGAAGCAACGGTACAGCCACGAACACCCGTAACCGTTACTTCAATGAGCTATGATCCATTAAAGGAATACATTGAACTAAATGCAACTTCATCCTTCCTTCAAAAAAGTTATATAAAATCAAACCTGGTTGGTTATGTAAAAAAAGTAAATGTAAAAATTGGCGACTACGTAAATAAGGGGCAAACTTTATTTGTTTTAAAAACCAAAGAAGCAGAAGCCATCGGCAATTCTGTAAACAAGCTGAATCCTGATTTTAAATTTTCAGGAGTAAATTCTATTCCTGCAAACACCAATGGCTTTATTGCAGAACTTAATCACCAGGAAGGTGATTATGTGCAGGATGGCGAACAACTGGCAGTAATAAGTGATTCGAAAAGTTTTGCATTTATCATGAACGTGCCTTATGAAGATATGCCTTATGTATCTGTTGGTAAAACTGTTGAAATCTTATTGCCGGATAAAGAGCGGTTAACAGGAATAGTTAGTTCGCCAATGCCGACGATGGATTCTGTATCGCAAACTCAAACCTTTGCAGTAAAGGCCAATGTTTCACATACTATTCCTCAGAATTTGGTAGCTGTAATAAGAATTGTGAAAGTATCTAAAACAACCGCTGCGACTCTGCCTAAAAACTCAGTCTTGTCCAATGAAACACAGTCGGAGTTTTGGGTTATGAAAATGATCAATGACACTACGGCCGTTAAGGTTCCTGTAAAAAAAGGAATAGAAAGTGGTGACAGGGTCGAAATTATTTCACCGCAATTTTCGCCTACAGATAAAATATTATTAAGTGGTAACTATGGACTTGAGGATACTGCATTGGTAATTGTAAATAAATAGAAACAGTCGATGTGCAATATGAAATTGCTTATTGTTATATGACTAAATTATTAAAAAAATACACTAAGATTTCCTTATAAATCCTTTTCCCTCCTTTGAGTTTACCGAAGGATGAAGAGGGTTAGAGTAAGGCCGGTTATGAAAAATTATTTTACCACACATAAAAGCCCTTTAACTGTTCTCCTCTTTATGTTGATAGCAGGCGGGTTATTTGCATATACCAAATTGCAAACTTCCCTCTTTCCTGAAATTACTTTTCCCAAAATAAAAATTATTGCAGATGCCGGCTTACAGCCGGTTGATAAAATGATGGTAACCGTTACGCGCCCATTGGAAAATGCCATCAAGCAGGTGCCTGAATTAGTTGATATACGAAGTTCAACCAGCCGGGGAAGTTGTGAAATATCTGCGTATATGGCCTGGAAGGCAAATATTGATCTTAGCCAGCAACAAATAGAAGCAAGGATTGCAGAAATAAGAAACAGTTTACCAGCTGAAGTAAACATTACTGTTGAGAAAATGAACCCATCTATTTTACCAGTAATGGGTTATTCAGTAGAAAGTCATGAGCTCTCCCCTATTGAACTAAAAGAACTGGCAATATATACGATAAAGCCCTACCTGAGCCAGGTTCCGGGAGTTTCTGAAATCAGGATAACAGGAGGTAAATCAAAAGAGTTCAGGGTGAATCTCAACCTTCAAAAGATGAGCACCCTCTCCGTAACCCCTGATGCTATAAACACTGCGCTTGCACAAACGAATTTTATAAAATCAAATGGTTATCTGTCAGATTACAACTATCTCTACCTAACGGTTACAGATGCGTCTGTTCAATCTCTCGATGAATTAAAAAGTGTTGTTGTAAGTAATAATTCAAAACGCATTGTAAAACTGCAGGATATAGCTGATGTACAAATAAGCGAAGCTGTTGAATACATAAAAATAAATGCCAATGGAAAGGAAGGTTTATTGTTAGGTGTGATTAAACAACCCAACAGTAACCTGGTTGATGTATCGAAGCAAATGGAAGATAAGATCAGGCAGTTAAGGAAAATTCTGCCAAAAGACGTTACCATAAAACCATATTATATCCAGGCCGATTTTGTAAATGAATCAGTAAAAAGCGTTACAGATAGTTTATGGATAGGCCTTGCATTGGCAATTATTGTTGCCATGATTTTTCTTCGCTCATTTAAGGCAAGCGCTACTATTTTAATAACCATACCTATTACCCTTGGCACTACTTTAATAGCGCTTTACGGAGTGGGCTACACGCTGAATATAATGACGCTCGGCGCTATTGCTGCTGCAATAGGTTTAATCATCGATGATGCGATTGTAGTTGTTGAACAAATTCATCGCACACATGAAGAAAACCCTGGTGATGAATATAAAAATATTGTTCACAATGCCATTAAGTATTTGTTTCCGGCAATGGTTGGTTCTTCTCTAAGTACCATCGTTATATTTATTCCATTCATGTTAATGAGTGGAGTTGCCGGCGCTTATTTTAATGTACTTACCAATACGATGATCATCACATTGGTTTGTTCCTTTTTTGTAACATGGATTGGGTTGCCGGTTGTATACTTATGGTTTAGCCGCAAAAAGAAATCCTTCGACAAGCTCAGGATAAAAGAAGAAGAGCAGCATACAGTTAAAAAACAACAATGGGTTTCATGGTTTATTATGCGGCCATGGATCAGTTTTATTCTTGTTGCCGGATTAATCGCTGCAATCGTTTTGATTTTGCCCCAACTGCAAACAGGTTTTTTACCCGAGATGGATGAAGGAAGCATTGTAATGGATTATGCGTCTATCCCGGGAACTTCACTAACAGAAACTGATAAAGAATTACGGACAATAGAAAAAATAATTATTGCAGACCCTGAAGTGGAAGCTTATTCAAGGCGAACCGGAACCCAAATGGGATTTTTCATTACCGAGCCTAACACAGGCGATTACCTGATACAATTAAAAAAGAACCGGAAGAAAACAACTGACCAGGTTATTGAAGAACTGAGAAAGCAGATTGAATCTTCTCAACCCGCACTCAGGGTAGATTTTGGACAAGTTATAGCAGATATGCTCGGTGACCTGATGACATCCGTTCAGCCAATTGAAATAAAAATTTTCGGAAATGACAAACAGAAGCTGCATGAACTTGCGAGGCAGGTAAACAAGGTTGTTAAAGATACTAAAGGCACCGCAGATGCTTTTGATGGAATTGTTATTGCAGGACCTTCTATAAGTGTTAATCCTGATTATACAAAACTTAGCCAGTTCGGTATCACACCTGCCAATCTTCAATACCAGGTGCAGGCATCGCTGGAAGGAAATTTAATCGGTAGTATTTATGATAAAGACCGCGTTTACCCCGTACGGTTAGTTTATCCCGGCAGCAGGCAAATGAGTGTGGATGACCTTAAAAAATTACAGATATTCTTACCGGGTGGCGGGTTAAAATCTATAAGCGAACTTGCAACAATAGAAGTTAACCAGGGCGATGCAGAGATACAAAGAGAAAACCTCCAATCAATGGGCGTGGTTACGGCAAGGCTTGAGAACCGCGACCTTGGCAGCACGATAAAAGATATTAAAGCTAATATAAATAAGCAGGTACATCTTCCGCAAGGTTATACCATTGAATATGGCGGTGAATATGAACAGCAGCAAAAATCGTTTTCTGAATTATTATTGATTTTAATTTCCTCAAGTATTCTTGTGTTTGGTGTTATTCTCTTTTTGTTTAAAAGTATAAAAACAGCGCTTGCCATTTTAGTTATTGCTGTATTAGGTATCGCAGGAAGTTATATTGCGTTATTCATTACTCACACTCCTTTGAACGTAGGAAGTTATACGGGGCTTATTATGATCGTTGGAATTATAGGCGAAAATTCCATCTTTACCTACCTGCAGTTTAAAGAAACGTTACCCGAAAAATCTGTTGATGATTCTATTGTTTATGCCATCTCTACACGTTTAAGGCCAAAGCTAATGACTGCATTGGGAGCCATCATTGCTTTAATGCCCCTGGCATTGGGAATAGGCGCCGGAGCACAATTGCATCAGCCCTTAGCCATTGCCGTTATAGGCGGGTTTTTAATTGCGCTTCCTCTCCTGCTTATAGTTTTGCCAAGTATGCTAAGGTTGTTGTATAAAAATTATCAACATAAAACTTAACCTATCGATACTGAAATTTTGAAAAGTGTGTTATATATTACCGGGTATGTAATATGCCTAATCCAAATTCTAATTATTTTTCAGAGGTCATATTACTCAATAAGAATATTTTATTGGTAGTTAAGTTGAAAAGTATGTTCGTTTAGTAAGATATGCTTTCACGGAACTAATTTAGTACAAAACGTTCCTACGGAACGAACAGCCATATTTACATTCAACTACCCATAAAATGTTCCTACGGAACAAATAATTTACCAAAGGGACCGGGACGTCGTTAATTAAAAAAAAGTAACCGTGCTTCCGGACCGGGTGGATTCTCATAATAGACTATCAACTAAAAAGGAATATGATTGTGTATCTAAGTGGTTGAATGTTTAAAGAAAAGGGAGACACGATTCTAACGGGAATGTAATGATGCATAATGAATGCATAATTCTTTTTTTGAAGTACTATTGTTCCGTAGGAACATTTTATGGGTAGCAAACAAATCGAAGAGCAACTTCGTTCCGTAGGAACGTTTAGTGTAATTTCTCCTAAATTTAAATAATTAATTATTTAAAAAAGGACACATGCCAAATACCTATTTTAAATTACATATTCAGTTTGTCTTTGCTGTAAAATATCGGACCGCAGTCATAAATAAAGAAAGGAAAGAAGATGTGCTATTGTTCCATAGGTACATTTTGTTGGTAGTAAATAAGTTGAAAAGTATGTTCGTCCCGAAGGATATATTTTTAAGGAAGTAATTTAGTACAAAACGTTCCTACGGAACGAACAGCCATACTTAAATTCAACTACCCATAAAATGTTCCTACGGAACAAATAATTAGCAAAGGGACCGGGACGTCGTTAATTAAAAAAAGTAAACGTGCTTCCGGGCCAGGTGGATTCTCATAATAGACTATCAACTAAAAAGGAATATGATTGCCTATTTAAGTGGTTCAATGTTTAAATAAAAGGCAGACACGATTTTAACGGGAATGTAATGATGCATAATGAAAGTATAATTCTTTTTTTGAAGTGCTATTGTTCCGTAGGAACATCTTGTTGGTAGCAAATAAGTTGAAAAGTATGTTCGTCCAGAAGGATATATTTTTAAGGAACTAATTTAGTACAAAACGTTCCTACGGAACGAACAGCCATACTTACATTCAACTACCCAAAAATGTTCCTACGGAACAAATAATTAGCAAAGGGACCGGGACGTCGTTAATTAAAAAAAGTAAACGTGCTTCCGGACCGGGTGGATTCTCATAATAGACTATCAACTAAAAAGGAATATGATTGTGTATCTAAGTGGTTGAATGTTTAAAGAAAAGGGAGACACGATTCTAACGGGAATGTAATGATGCATAATGAATGCATAATTCTTTTTTTGAAGTACTATTGTTCCGTAGGAACATTTTATGGGTAGCAAACAAATCGAAAAGCAACTTCGTTCCGTAGGAACGTTTAGTGTAATTTCTCCTAAATTTAAATAATTAATTATTTAAAAAAGGAAACATGCCAAATACCTATTTTAAATTACATATTCAGTTTGCCTTTGCTGTAAAATATCGGACCGCAGTCATAAATAAAGAAAGGAAAGAAGATGTGCTATTGTTCCATAGGTACATTTTGTTGGTAGTAAATAAGTTGAAAAGTATGTTCGTCTGAAGGATATATTTTTAAGGAACTAATTTAGTACAAAACGTTCTATGGAACGGACAGCCATACTTACATTCAACTACCAATAAAATGTTCCTACGGAACAAAAATATTTAGCAAAAGCAATGCGATGTCGGCAATTAAAAAAAGTAAACGTTCTGCCCGCGGCCGGGTGTACTCTCATAAAAGACTATTAGCTAAAAAGGAATAGGATTGTGTATATAATTTGTTGAATGTTTAAAGAAAAGGCAGACACGATTTTAACTGGAATGTAATGATGCATAATGAAAGCATAATTCTTTTTTTGAAGTGCTATTGTTCCGTAGGAACATCTTGTTGGTAGTAAATAAGTTGAAAAGTATGGTCATTTAGTATGATATATTTTCAAGGAACTAATTTAGTACAAAACGTTCCTACGGAACGAACAACCATACTTACATTCAACTACCCATAAAATGTTCCTACGGAACAAAAATATTTTGCAAAAGGATCGGAGGTCGTCAATTAAAAAAAGTAAACGGTTCTGCCGGGCCTGGGCTATTCTCATAATAGACTATCAACTAAAAAGAAATATGATTGAGTAGATAAGTGGTTGAATGTTTTAAGAAAAGGCAGACATTATATTAACGGGCAAGTAATGATACCTAATCAAAGTATAATTATTTGTTGAGGTGCTATTGTTCCATAGGAACATTTTGTTGGTAGTAAATAAATTGAAAAGTAAGTTCGTTCCGTAGGAACGTTTAGTATAATTTCTCCTACATGTAAACAATTATTTTAAAAAAGAATACATGCCAAATACTTATTTTAAATTACATATCCAGTTTGTCGTTGCTGTAAAATATCGGACCGCACTCATAAATAAAGAATGGAAAGAAGATGTGCTATTGTTCCATAGGTACATTTTGTTGGTAGTAAATAAGTTGAAAAGTGGGTTCGTTCCGTAGGAACGTTTAGTGTAATTTCTCCTACATGTAAACAATTATTTTAAAAAAGAATACACGCCAAATACCTATTTTAAATTACATATCCAGTTTGTCGTTGCTGTAAAATATCGGACCGCACTCATAAATAAAGAATGGAAAGAAGATGTGCTATTGTTCCATAGGAACATTTTGTTGGTAGTAAATAAATTGAAAAGTAGGTTCGTTCCGTAGGAACGTTTAGTATAATTTCTCCTAAATTTAAACAATTAATTATTTACAAAAGGATACATGCCAAATACCTATTTTAAATTACATATCCAGTTTGTCTTTGCCGTAAAATATCGCGCCGCACTCATACATAAAGAATGGAAAGAAGATTTACATAAATATATGACGGGCATTTTTCAACAGAATAATCACAAGATGCTACAAATAAATAGCATGCCCGATCATATTCACGTTTTTATTGGAATGCGGCCTCATCAATCCATTTCTGCGTTAATTCAAAATGTAAAAACAGAAAGCAGTAAATGGGTAAAAGCCCAAAAATTCTGTAAAGGTTCTTTTGGTTGGCAGGAAGGTTATGGCGCATTTTCCTATTCAGCAAGCCACGTGCCTGATGTAATACGTTATATCCAAAACCAGGAAATTCATCATCGTAAGGAGACATTTTTGGATGAATATCGAAAAATGCTAAAATTATTTGACGTAGAATATGACGAGCAATATATTTTTGAGGAACTAATTTAGTACAAAACGTTCCTACGGAACGAACACCCATGCTTACATTTACTACCCATAAAATATTCCTACGGAACAAAAAAATTAGCAAAACAACCGGAATGTCGTCAATTAAAAAGTGTAGATTATAGAACCCCAAAAAATGAATTAGCCTTTAAAAAGAGTGCCATATATTTATGCTTACCTGTTAGTAACGTTGATTAACCGCAGCATTAAAAATTTACAACAAGGATGCGAATCAAAATCTGTATAATATTTGTTTAATATCATTTTTGTTTTGAGGCAACCAATTTAAAATTACCAGAAATGCCTCCTGGTAAAAAATAATTTCTGATTAACCAACGTTTTGTAATTTTCTATAAACAAAACCAGGATGAAGAGAACCAGGAATTTTATCTATCTGCTTGCTGTTATCAAATTTATTGTTCCCTATCTATTACAAAATAATTATTACGAGCCTCACCGCGATGAATTTTTATACCTGGCAGAAGGGCATCACCTGGCCTTTGGCTTTATGGAAGTACCGCCGTTACTTTCCATTTTTGCCTGGCTTACCCATTTGTTTGGTGGCGGAATGTTTTGGATAAAATTCTGGCCCAACTTATTCGGTGTGCTTACATTTATTATGACTGCTAAAATTGTTCAAAAACTGGGCGGTGGACTGTTTGCTATCTTCCTGGCATTTCTTCCGTTTATTTTCGGAGCCTACCTTCGCCTCTTCTTTTTGTTTCAACCCAACCCACCGGAGATTTTTTTCTGGACACTAATTGCGTACAGTGTTCTCCGTTATATTCAGATGGAAAAAAATAAATACTTATATATCCTCGGTATTAGCATCGGGCTGGGAATGATCAGTAAATATTCCGTTGCAGTTTTTGCTGTAAGCATTTTAGCCGGGCTGTTACTTACACCGCAAAGAAAAATATTTGCCAACAGGCATTTGTATTATGCGGGCATAATTGCATTGCTTATTTTTCTGCCAACCTCATTGTGGGAATACAACCATCATTTTCCAATAGTTGTTCACATGAAGCAGCTTAACGACACCCAACTTCGGTATGTGGGCCCGGCAGGCTTTTTAGCAGACCAGTTATTAATGAATATCCCCTGCGTTTTTATTTGGCTTGCAGGCTTGTACTTTACCGGGTTTTCTTATAAAGGAAAAAAATACCGGGCATTTGCATGGGCTTATGTTTTTGTAATAACGTTACTGCTGGTTCTTCATGGAAAAAATTATTATGCACTTGGCGTTTATCCTGTACTGTTAGCTTTTGGCGCATATCATCTTGAAAAGTTTTCCGAAAGCCGCTTAAAAATATGGAGATATGTTTTTGTAATAATCCCCTTTATATTAGGAGTTTTATTTATCCCGATTATGCTGCCTGTTGCCAAACCGGAAAGTTTAGCAAAATATTACGAGGTAATGAACACTGCAAAAACAGGCCTTTTAAAATGGGAAGATCTTAAAAACCACCCATTGCCACAGGATTTTGCCGATATGCTTGGATGGGAAGAGATGACTCAAAAAATGGCAAATGCCTATAACAGTTTAGACAGTAACGACAAAGCACACACGTTTTTATTTTGCGATAATTATGGCGAAGCCGGCGCAGTAAATTATTACCGGTATAAATACAACCTTCCGGAGGTATATGGTGATAACGGAAGCTTTTTATATTGGATGCCGCGAAATGAGCATATTGATAATTTGATCTTAATAACAGATGACCAGGAGGAAATGCAACACCCGTTTGTGAAAGATTTTAAATCGGCAGTCGTTACCGATAGTGTAACCAATATTTATGCAAGAGAAAGAGGAACGCTTATCATTTTATTTAAAGGATCCAATGACGCATTTAATAAAATGTTCCGGGAAAAAATTGAAGATGACTATAATAAATTCAAATAGCATTTGCTACCATACTATACTTTAGTTGCATTTGCCAATAACTCAATTTTCATATAACACAGGATTAATAGGCGTATCGATTTGCTTTCCTACCTCGGCACCGGGGCACCAGGTTTCCCAGTCAAGCAACTGGTTTTTATTTTCCGGCTGTTTCAAAACCATATCCTTATCCATATAAATCATGGTCATTACGCTTCTCATTTTGTCCGTGTTATTGGCGCCTGCCCTGTGAAACAACCAACCCTTGTGGAAACTTACTTCGCCAAGATCAAAGGGTTCAACAACATGTTCAAACCCTTCCCTGGCAAGTGTTTCCTTGAGTATCTGCTGGCTCTCATCCCCTATTTCCTTATCCCTGCCGGTGGTTAACTTAAAGCTCTCCGAACTAAATTCAAGCGGTCCCATTTCAAGAGGTGTTTCCTGCAAAGGAATCCATACAGTTACGGTGGAATCACTTGCCAACGGCCAGTAATATTGGTCTGCATGCCACGGCGTTATTCCTCCGCCTGGTTCTTTATACAAAGCCTGGTCATGATACAATCTTACGCCATCAACACCTAGCAAATCGGCGGCTATTTTTGCAAGGCGCTTACTAAAAACGATTTCCTTTACCGGTTCCGATTTTGTCCAGATATTCATGATTTGCAAAAACGCTTTGCCATATGTGTCTCTTTCCGCCAAAGGAAGGTGCTGTGTATTTAATCTCTGTACCTCTTTTGAAATAGTTTCATTTAAATAAGCAATTGTTTCCGGGGAAAACACATTTTTTAATTTGATAAAACCATTTTGCTTAAAAAAACTTACCTGCCCTGGTGCAAGTGTAAACGGTTCCTGAAGTTCTAAATTAATATTATGTGGCATGTTATTCATTATTAAAAAAATTAAAGTACACTCATTTCTTAAAACTATCTTTTAATGTAACGGTACGGTTAAATACCATTTCGCCGGGCTTTGACTCTCTGTCTACACAAAAATATCCATGGCGGATAAACTGAAATTTTTCGCCTTCAACAGCATGTTGTAGTTGTGGCTCTACAAAAGCTCCGGGAATTATTTCCAATGAATGAGGATTGATAAAATTTTTAAAATCTCCTTCTTCCATTGCAGGATTCTCAACGGTAAACAATCGCTCATACAATCTTATCTCAGCCTTCGTTGCGTGTTTTACACTCAGCCAATGTATGGTTCCCTTTACATTAATGCCGCTTGTGTCGTGGTGACTTTTACTTTCAGGAATATAGGTAGCATGTATTTCTGTTACATTGCCATCGTTATCTTTTATAAAGCTATCACAGCGGATAATGTAAGCACTCTTGAGCCGCACCATAGCACCCGGGGCAAGCCTGAACCATTTTTTTACGGGCACTTCCATAAAATCTTCTTTTTCTATCCAAAGCTCTTTTGAAAAAGAAACGGTTCGCGTATTAGCAGGATCGTTGGGCAGGTTTTCAGAAACCAGTTCTTCTGTTTCGTTCTCATCATAATTGTCAATAATCAATTTCACCGGGTGAAGAACGGCCATAACACGGGGAGCAATAGCATTCAGTTCTTCACGAATGCAAAATTCAAGCAAACTGATGTCAATAAGGTTATCACGTCTGGCGACACCTATCTTGTCGCAAAAAGTTCTTATACTGGATGGCGTATAACCTTTGCGCCTAAACGCAGAAATGGTTGGCATTCGCGGATCGTCCCAACCTGAAACATAGCCTTCATTCACCAACTGCAGCAGCCTGCGTTTACTCATAACCGTATAGGTCATGTTAAGGCGTGCAAATTCATACTGGCGTGAAGGGAAAATTTCAAGATTATCGATATACCAGTCGTACAATTCACGATGCGGCACAAATTCCAGGGTGCAAATACTATGGGTAATATGCTCAATGCTGTCGCTTTGTCCATGCGCAAAATCATACATGGGGTAAATAACCCATTTATCTCCGGTGCGATGATGGTGCGCATGTTTGATGCGGTACATAATCGGGTCACGCATGTGCATGTTGATGGCCTTCATATCAATTTTAGCACGCAATACTTTTTCACCGTCCTTGAATTTGCCATTTTTCATTTGCTCAAAGAGCAAAAGGTTTTCTTCAATACTCCTGTTGCGGAATTCATTTTCAATACCGGGTTCTGTTGGGGTTCCCTTTTCCGCCGCAATCTTATCCGGGCTGCTGTCATCCACATACGCCAGCCCTTTTCGTATAAGCTTTACCGCGAGATTATATAATTCATCGAAATAATCGCTGCTATATAATTCATTTGCCCAGGTAAATCCCAGCCACTTCACATCAAACTTAATACTGTCAACATATTCAACATCTTCCGTTACCGGGTTGGTATCGTCAAAACGAAGATTAGTAGCACCTTTATATTTTTGTGCAAGGCCAAAATTGAGGCAAATACTTTTTGCATGGCCTATGTGCAAATAGCCATTGGGCTCGGGAGGAAATCTTGTTAAAATACTTTCGTACTTCCCTTTACCAAGATCTTCTTCAACTATTTCTTCAATAAAGTTTAAGCTTTTCTCTTCAGTCATATTCTTATTACATTACTTTTAATTTCTCACTTAATTCATGGATGCCGCAATAATTTCTGCAATGTCCAATACGGCAACGGTCTCTTCTTTTTCATTCAGCTTAACGCCATCTGTAAGCATGGTATTACAAAACGGGCAGGCCGAAGCGATAATGCCAGCGCCTGTTTCCAATGCCTCTCTTGTTCTTTCATTATTAATCCGGATGGTCCCTTTCTCTTCTTCTTTAAACATTTGAGCACCGCCTGCACCGCAACATAATCCATTGCTTTTGCAGCGTTTCATTTCCACTAATTCTGCATCTAACGCTTCCAATACTTTTCTCGGCGCTTCATAAATATCATTGGCTCTTCCCAGGTAACAACTATCATGATAGGTAATTTTTTTCCCTTTAAATGCTCCCTCCTCTTTCATTTTAATTTTACCATCATCAATTAATTGTTGCAAAAAAGTTGAATGATGTACCACTTCATATTTGCCTCCCAGTACCGGGTATTCATTTTTCAAAATATTAAAGCAATGCGGGCAGGCCGTTACAATTTTCTTTATTTGATAACCTTCAAGAACCTGTATATTCTGGTACGCCATCATTTGAAACATAAATTCATTTCCTGCCCTGCGTGCCGGGTCACCGGTGCACATTTCTTCTTTGCCCAATATAGCATAACTTACCCCAACCTTATCTAATATAGTTGCAAAAGCTTTTGTAATTTTTTGCGCCCGCTGGTCAAAACTCCCCGCACAGCCCACCCAAAATAAAATTTCAGGCACTTTATTTTCCGCCATCATTTCAGCCATCGTAGGAACATGCATTTCTAGACATTTTTAATGAGCTAAAATACAACAAACAATTTTGATGAATTATGTATGTTCAAAGGTTTAAAACTTATTTTTGCGCAGTTTAAAAATTAAGTGAATCTGATAAAGAAAATAAAAAACTGGGAACAGTGGCCGTTTAAAATATTATACGCTCCAATTGTTCCTGTGTGGGTTTGGTATATGATACGCTCGCGGGCTATCTGGTTCTTTACTCCCAGTAATCCGAAGCTCACCTTTGGCGGTATGGAAGGCGAGCCTAAAAAGGAAATGCATGATCTTTTACCTCCGCATTTATGCCCTGTATATTTTAATGTACAACCTTCAGAAGACTTTTCAGTTATATTAAAAAAGGTAAAAGAAAAAAATATTTCGTTTCCGTTAATAGTAAAGCCGGAAGTGGGCGGCCAGGGCATTTTGTTCAGGAAAATAAATAATGAAGAGCAATTAAAAAATTACCATGAGCAGGTGCCCGTGGAATATTTTGTACAGGAGTTTATAAAGTATGAATTAGAGGTAAGCCTTTTTTATTACCGGTATCCCAACGAGGATAAAGGTGTAATAACCGGTTTCCTGCAAAAGATTCCCATGCAGGTAACCGGCGACGGAATCCATACTTTGGAAGAATTGATTATGATGAATTCAAAGTCGGGAAAAAGGATTGAAGAACTTCGTTTACAACATGAATCCAATTTTAAAAGAGTAATAAAAGCAGGTGATAAATATATGTTAAGCTATGCGGCCAACCACAACCGTGGAGCCCAGTTTATCGATCTTAGAAGTGAAATCGATGAAAGACTTTTGAAAATATTAGATGAGATAAGCCACTCCGTTAATGATTTTTTTTATGGCAGGTACGACATCATGTGTAACTCAATCGAAGAATTAAAAGAAGGCAAAAATTTTGTTATACTCGAGTATAACGGTTGCGGAGCAGAGCCTAACCACTTTTATGATACCGGTTATACGTTGAAAAATGCGTGGAAAGAAATCTTAAAGCATTGGAAGGTTTTATACCAGATAAGCAGGTATAATTATAAAACCGGAATCGGCTACTGGTCCGCAGTAAAAGGATTTCGTTTTAGGATAGAAACAAAAAAACATTATAAAATAATGAAAGCAGCGGATAAAAAAATACCGTGAAACCGGCTGCGGGAGTGGGCAGGTATGACTCACCTTTCGATCTCTAAAGACTCTATGAATATGAAAAGATTATTGCCTTTTTTTTTCGCGTTTATAACTTCATCAATAGTTGCGCAAAAATATACGCCAACCGATGAAGGAAGTAAAGTGCATTTTATTATAAGAAATTTTGGTATTAAAACCGGTGGACAACTAACGGGCCTTAAAGGTGAAATATTATTTTTCACTACCGACGTCACTGCATGTCACTTTAATGTAAGCGTTGATGCGTCAACGGTAGACACTGATAATGGCAGTCGCGACGGACATCTAAAAGGAAGTGAATATTTTGATGCTGAAAAATTTCCTGAAATAACTATTACCTCAACAAGAATTGACAAGACCAATAAAACCGAAGAAGGCTTTTATTATTTTACCGGCAACCTTTCTTTGCATGGGATTACAAAACCCATTTCATTTCCATTCCGTGTTGAAAAAGAAAACGATGCGTATTTATTTACCGGCGAGTTTCAAATTAACCGGCTCGATTTTGGAGTTGGAAGCAGCAGTACTGTTTTAAGTAATACAGTAAATGTATCTTTATCCGTACTGGCAAAAAAGAGCTAAGCATTGTATGCGTCTTGTAAAAGTCTTTTTCTGGGGTATGCTGGTGAGTTTCTTAGGCTCACTTCCGTTAGGGACACTAAATGTTGCCGCCATGCAAATAAGTGTCCAGGAAAGCATACGGAATGCAATGTATTTTTCTCTTGGCTCATTGCTAACGGAAATGATTTACGTGCGGATCTCCCTGGTAGGCATAAACTGGATCCGCAAACAAAAAGTTCTCTTTAAATGGATGGAATGGATTGCGTTTGGCATTGTGCTGGCTCTTGCCGTAGGGAGTTTTATTGCAGCAACACATGAGAATCATGCAAAAAACGTAATGCTCAATAACAACATGCACCGCTTTGTGCTTGGGTTATTATTGAGCGCCATAAGCCCTATGCAGATTCCCTTCTGGTTTGGATGGAGCACTGTTTTGTTTTCAAAAAATATTCTTCAGCCAAAAAATTCATTCTATAATTTTTACATTTTGGGAATAGGGCTGGGAACTTTATTAGGTAATTGCGTGTTTATTTTCGGGGGCAAATACATTGTGCAAAGACTAAATGCCAATCAAAGTATTCTAAACCTGGCTATTGGCAGCATATTCGCAATTACCGCCGTCATTATGCTTATCAGAATTCTAATGCATAAAGATGCCGTTCAAAAAATAAGTACTATGGAGGAAAGAACAGGATGAATCGATAAATGCAGATTTCTCCTGCTGCTGCTTTGTACCCTTAATTTGTAAACATTTTTTCGGCGATCTCTTTATCATGACCATAAATGTCATTCCTGAAATTTAACCGGCCATTTTCGTCTACCCATGTTGTATAGTAGGTTATAAAAACAGGGGCGGGTGTTTTAAGTGAAACAAATTTCTCATCGCCACTATTCATGGCCTCGTTAATTTTTTCGGGAGTCCATTTTGGATCGTCCCGCAAAAGATAATCAGCGAGCTTTTCCGGTTCACTCAAGCGGATGCATCCATGGCTAAAAGCACGCACATTACTATTAAAAAGGCTCTTAGCGGGGGTATCATGAAAGTAAATATTAAAGCTGTTTGGGAACAAGAACTTTACTTTTCCAAGGGAGTTTTTATCACCGGGCTTTTGTCGTACAACGGGTAATCCATCCCGCTGGCCGGTTATTTCCATATTATTTTTTTCGAGATAATCTTTGTCTTCATTCATCGAAGGGACAATTTCTTTTTTTACAATACTTTCCGGGACATTCCAATAAGGGCTGAAAACAATTGTTGAAAGTCTATCAGAAAATATGGTCGTATTATGACCGTCTTTACCAACGACTACCTTCATATTAAATACATTATTTTTACCGTCATATACGTGCAACATAAATTCTGGTATATTCGCGATAAGCAACTCTCCATCAGGCTCCTGGGGCATCCATCTCATGCGGTTCATGTTAATCAGTATCTGTTTAACTCTTTCAATTGCCGGTACGTTCATTTCTTTTAAAACGGCAGATGAAATAATTCCATTAGGAGTTAAACCAAACCTCAGTTGAAAATTTTTAACAGCATCTACAAGTGTGTCATCATACGAAGCAGACGTGTCTGCCTGCGCAAGATCGCCTGTTGCGTTGAGGTATTTCTTTAACGCAATAACATCCGGGGATGAATGGCCCTTTTTTATTTTCGTTATGGATGCAGGTATGGCAGGCAAACCGCCGGCTTTTTGTATATCCGTATATTTTTTTAATTGTATCGAGAGATTTTTATATGATTGATTGACATCAGAAAAATATTTTTCGTCCTTGTGTTTTTTATTCAGCAACGAATCGGAAAGATAAATCGGGTCTTGTTTTTTAAAAGGTATAAACCTTTCCATTTCTTTTCTTTTCACATATCCCTTTTCATAATTACTCCTGGTAAAACTGATGAAATTTTCAGTAAGTGTTAATTCTGTATTAATAAACGAAGGATCAGAACTTTTAACCACCAGGCTATCGTTACTCATCAAATCGTCCATCCTGCCCTGCAACGCCTTTAAAGATTTCGAAGTATCTCCTTCATAATTTTTAAGACTCCAAAAGCCATATGCCTGTTCGGTTAAGCCATTTGTTGAAAACCAGGCAAATTCATAATTTCGGGTATTATAAAAGCTTCGCATATAACGTGCAAGAGAATCAGGCACATTTTTCTTTTGAATAAAATTTTCCAGGTTAGCACTATCTAAAAATAAATTGTTATATGCATTTTCATCCGTTATGCTGTAATCTCGCTTACTGATTTTCTTTTCTTTTGATTTTTTTTCTGCGTTTGAATTATTATCTGAATTATTGGTATTGCACGCTGTAATAAAAAGCAGGGATATGAGGATTACAAAATATATTTTCTTCATAGCCTGCCATACACAAAAGGCATGCCTAAGGTTTTTCTTTGAAAACTAGTTTTGAAATGTTACGGCAACATTTTTAAATTGCATGCATGCGCAAGTTTGAGGACACTTACCGTCATAAAGGGCTACGAAAAAAACTAATTGACTCTATCCGGGATAAAGGAATTACCAATGAAAGGGTGCTTGAGGCGATGATGAATATTCCCAGGCATTTTTTTTTAGACACTGCACTTGATCACATTGCTTACGAAGACCGTGCTTTCCCCATACAGGAGGGGCAAACGATTTCCCAGCCTTATACCGTTGCTTATCAAACGCAGCTTTTGGAAATTGAACCTTACGATAAAGTATTGGAGATAGGAACAGGAAGTGCTTACCAGGCAATGGTTTTGGCAGAGGTGGGCGCTAATGTTTTTACAATTGAAAGACAAAAAAAATTATTTGACCTGAATAAAGAATTTATATTCAGAAAAAAATATCCCGGTATTAAATTTTTTTATGGAGATGGCTTTGAAGGTTTGCCCACCTTTGCGCCATTTGATAAGATTTTAATTACTGCTGCAGCGCCTTTCATTCCTCCTAAGTTGATCGAGCAATTAAAACCAAATGGCAGAATGGTTCTGCCTCTTGATAACGAAGGCGTACAAAAAATGATGCGCATTACGAAAAATCACGATGGAAGTTATGAGGAAGAAACATTTTCAAATTTTTCATTTGTGCCAATGTTGAAGGGAAGGAATTAAGATGATGGATGATGGATACTGGATACTAGTTACTGGATGCTGGATGCTGGATGCTGGATGCTGGATGTTATTGATGCCTCATAACTGATCAACTATTGCTGCCGCTTTCTTCGCAATATTATCCCAATAAAAATAATTAAAAAACGCTGTATCTATGGATTGATTGATATCTATTGCTTCCATCATCTTATCTGAAAAGCTTTGCCAGTCATTATTACCGCATAACCTGAGTTTACCATTACAGATATTTGCATCAACGCCAATTGCGCCATTTTCAGTTGAAACAACATTCAGGTTGTGACCCAATGCTTCAACAAGTTTGGTTTTTATTCCTCCCCCGTCGTTAACGGGATTTATAAAAACATTAACTCCTTTAAAGTAAATATTAATATCATCTACAAATCCGGCGTATATGATATTTTGATCATTATAGTCCTGAAGATTATTCATTTCCGCAGGGAGATTTTTTCCACAGATGATTATTTTATAGGGGATGCTGTTTTGAATAAATAAGGGGTTGATTTTATCAAGTATGTTTTTAACAGCGTTAAGATTAGGTTGATAGTCCAAAGCACCATTAAAGAGATATAAAACCGTTTCTTTTGACAATGCATATTTTTTAAGCAGTTCATTCCTTGCCGCTAATTGCTCGTATATGGGTGGTGGTGAGTCCAATGAAATGCCAAAAGTTATTACAGCGGTTTTACCCGGGGGAATTTTATAGTTATTTATAAAATATTGCCGGTCATTTTCGGTAATACAAAATGTAAAGTCGGCATGTGTGTGAACATACTTTTCATATTGCCATAAAATTTTCCACCACCACCGGCCGGTTGTTTTAAATCGCTCCGCTTCAATATTATGAGAATGAATTATAAGTTTTATTTTACAAAATCTTTTTAATAGAAGACCCAACCAGCCGTAATAGGGATGTTCAACTATAACGTGAGATATTTTATATTGTTGAATAATTTTCTTAAGCAAACCAAAATAAAACACGTTAACGTAGCGGAGTTTGCTGTTGCTAAGTTTATTAATTATCGTATAAGGCGCGGCGTTAGGTTCGTTATCTTGAATGGTTACACAATACAATGAATGATGCCTGGAAAAATATTCATTAAAATTGGCTATACCCTTTTGTCCTCCGAATTTTGCAGGAAATATTTTATAAGAAACAATACTCAGCACATTTGCCATGAATAAAAACTTTAATTCAACAAATTAATATTATTTTGGTGAGTGTTTTTCAATCCCTTTTATTTTTTATGAAAGTAGTTTCTTTTTTCTCAAGGTTTGCTGTAATCTGTAACATCGCTTTCTTGCTTTTTATTTTTCTTGGAAAGATGGAAGCAAAAAAACCAGTAACTACGGGCAAGGATACCGTTGTTGCAGTTTCTTACTTTAAAGACATCATTATTACGCTCGGCGTAGCCGCAATAGTAGTAAACCTTATCATGTGCATCGTGTATTCTGTTCTTGTTATAACTGGCAAACAAAACATGATTCCCAAATGGCTCGCAATTGTCAATTCATTATTTTTAATCTTACAATTTTTATATTTCTTTTACCGATAAGCAACTACAATGATCAATAAAATTTTGAGTGACAGGCCAACAAAACTGTTTGTAATTTTTTCAGCTTTTTTTGTGGCCAATGCATTAATTGCAGAATGTATTGGCTCTAAAATATTTTCACTTGAAAAATTATTTGGGTTTCATCCATCAAACTTTAGCCTGTTTGGCGAAAAAGGTTTATCTATAAGCCTTACCTGTGGAGTATTACTATGGCCGCTTGAATTTGTAATGACGGATATTGTGAATGAATATTATGGCCCGAAAGCCGTTCGCCGTATTTCATACACTGCAGTGGCATTAATCGCTTATGCATTTCTTATGTTCTACCTGGCAATGAGTGTGCCCCCTGCAGATTTCTGGTATAGCACTGGTGTAAAGAATGGAATACCCGATATGTCGAAGGCTTTTAATGGAATTTTCGGGCAGGGCATGTGGATTATTCTTGGGAGTCTTACTGCATTTTTAGTAAGCCAGATTGTAGACGTTACTGTGTTTCATAAAATAAAAAAAGTAACCGGTGAAAAAAAAGTATGGCTAAGGGCAACGGGTTCTACATTGGTATCACAACTGGTAGATAGCTTCATCGTCTTATTTATCGCTTTTAAATTAGGACAGGGATGGAGTTGGCAATTAGTTTTTGCCATATGCGTAGTAAATTATATTTACAAAGCAAGTATGGCAATTATTTTAACTCCCGTCATTTATTTTGTTGAAGGCAGAATAGAAAAATATGTAGGGCATGAAACAGCAATGAAAATGAAAAAGGCTGCAATGGGCGCTGGTAAAGAATTTGAGAATATCCCTGCTGCCGGTTAAATCACTACAATTTTAATTGATTTGCCTGATATTTTTCTTTAATAATATTGGCAACTATTTTATCAATAGGTAACGTAACGCTCTCAGCTGAAAAATTATTCCAATCAATAAAACGAAATGTTTCTATTTCGTTTTTTTCCTTATAAATTTTCATTTGCTCTTCATCAAAATCAAATTCTTTATCTCTAAGCGGAGCTTTAATAGATTCCAACGCCTTAGCAAAATAGTAAATTGAAATAATCTGGTGCTCGGGGTTAAAAGCACTCATCTGAAAATAATCGGTAGTATAAATATGATCTTCAATCTGAACTTCGAGATCCATTTCTTCTTTAAACTCTCTTTTAAGACAGTCTCTCGTTCCCTCTCCAAATTCAAGCCCGCCACCGGGAAATTTTGTATAATAATTCCCTCTTATGAATTCATCGCTTACCAACACCTCCTTTGCTTCATTCATTAAAATTCCGTACACTCTAATGTTAAACATCTTAAATACTTACTTTTGTTTCACCTTTAAAAACCATTTCTGCAGGCCCGCACAACCAGATATTTTTAAATTTCTTATCGCTTATTTTTTCAAATTCGACGCTTAATCTCCCGCCTCTTGTTTTTACTTCTACCCGGTTAAATCCATTATCGTTATGGGCAGAAATAAGTGCAGAAGCAGTAACGCCGGTTCCGCAACTGTAAGTTTCATCTTCAACGCCACGTTCGTAAGTACGCACGTAGATGGTATCATCATCAATCGTTTCAATAAAATTTACATTAATACCTTCCCTTGCAAACTCTTTACTGTTGCGGATTTCACGGCCCTCGGCAACAACATCGAGTTGGTTTACATCAGGAACACTTTTTACATAATGAGGTGAGCCGGTATTAAGAACATAATATGTATAAGAAAATTCAACATCGTCAACATCCTTCATCTTTAATCTTACTTCGCCATTCAGATCAATCTCAGCTTCATGGGCCCCATCTACCGCGTAAAAATTATAATTCGTTTTTTTTATACCAAGCATCGATGCAAATTTTACAATACACCTACCGCCGTTTCCACACATAGAACTGGTGTTACCATCTGAGTTAAAATACGTCATCTCGAAATCAAAACCGGGTTTTTCACTCAACATCATCAGGCCATCGGCGCCTACGCCAAATCGCCGGTGGCATAAAAAATTTACCTGCCTCGGGGTAATATTGCTATACATATTTTCGCGATTATCCAGCAGGATGAAATCATTCCCGGTGCCCTGGTATTTATAAAATTCAATTTTCATATTACAATTTTTCAGAAATTATTTCCAATGTTTTTACAATTAATTTTTCAACTGTTACTGAACCGTCATCGCTAAAATTTTTGTGAATGCGGTTTGCAACTATTGCGCTTAGTGAGACACAGTTATGTTTCAAAGCTTTACCCAATCCGTATATAGCGGCAGTTTCCATTTCAAAATTTGTAATGCGATGATGTCCAAATTTAAAATCAGTTAACCGGTCAATTAATTGAGGATTGGTAATTCCCAAACGAAGTACACGGCCTTGCGGCCCATAAAAGCCAGGACACGTGACAGTAATTCCCTGGTAATAACCATCTACAAAATGTTTCATTAACGACATGGCTGCCCCTGCAATATATGGATAACTAAACTGGCTGTGCAATTGTGTTTGTGTAACAAAAGAATGAAGCAATTGTTTTTCTTCTTCATTATTATCGTGAATATAAAAGTTCATCAGGTTATCAATACCGAGGCCGTGAGTGCTTGCGACAAAGCTATCAACGGGGACATCTGCCTGCAACGATCCCGAAGTTCCAATACGTATTATATTCAAATGTTTCAGTTCATTTTTTATTGTTCTCGTGGTAAAATCAATATTTACCAATGCGTCAAGTTCGTTCAAAACAATATCAATATTATCGGTACCAATGCCGGTGCTTACAACAGATATTCTTTTTTTCCCTAACCAGCCGGTGTGGGTTACAAACTCCCTGTGGCTTCTTTCAATATCTATGCTGTCGAAGTATTTGCTTACTTCAGCTACTCTTGCGGGGTCGCCAACAGTAATAATATTTTCGGCAATTTCATCCGGTGTTGCATCAAGGTGGTAAATGGCTCCACGATTATTAATAATCAATTCCGATGCTTCAATTTGCTGCATTACTATTTACTTATTTATGTAAAATCTGCACTTTTATAAATCCGAATTTCGCATATTAAGATTGAACTTTTCTAAAAAAATTTTAATTACTTTTGTGCCCTTCAAAAAAGGTCCTGTGGCCGAGTGGCTAGGCAGAGCTCTGCAAAAGCTTCCACAGCGGTTCGAATCCGCTCGGGACCTCCGATACAAGGATCGTAGCAATACGGTCCTTTTCTATTTTTACAAGACTTTACTTTAGCTCGTTGATTTTCAGTTTTTTATAGCATTTGCATTCAAAATACAATTTCTACCTTTACTAAGGATTACATGGTTTTCCTCGACTATTTCCTCGACTAAAACTCGACTAAAATGGCAAGGACTATGTTTTTACCAATCAAACCGGTGTGTATTCGTCCACGAAAAGACGGCACAAGTATCATCCATTTACAGTATTGCTATAGTAACGAGCAGAAGACAATGCTAGATACAAAAATTACCATTCCTGTTGAATGCTGGGATAAAGAAAATCTATGCATAAAGCAAAACCTTCCAACCTCATTCGGTACTTCTAAAGAACTGAACGAAACTTTAAGTATACAACTTCGTTTAGCCGAAGACGTTATCTCCTTTGCAATAAAAAGAAATATTCCAGATCGGGGGAAATTCGTAAAAAAATATTATTCACCGGATTTAGATATTTATGCGCTAAGTGAAATAGTCCAAAAAAATGAATACTATTTAAAAGAACAAAAAGAAAAAGGGAATTCAAAAACTAATCTCGATATTTTCTTCCAGATTGATGATTATATTCAATCAAAAACAAAAAAGGTATGCAAAGACATGCCCCGGATTTACCGGAACATGAAAGACCACCTGCTGGAGTTTCAGTCGTACAGAGGAGAAGCTATCACATTTGATTGTTTGGACCTTTCTTTCTACGAGGAACTCGTTGATTTTCTTTCTTATGAATACGTACAAAAACGCAGAAACCAAAAGATTGTTGGGCTTAAGATTAACACTATTGGCAAAACTATAAAACAGTTCAGGACCTTTTTACGCAACCGTATTCGCAAAAGAATTATTCCACCTATCGACATGGATGGATGGTCGATTTTGGAAGAGGAAGTTGATGCCGTTTATCTGACCTGGGAAGAAATAAGATTAATTCAACATGTGGACCTGACTCGATATTCTCACTTAGAAGACTACAGGAATGATTTTGTTTTAGGATGCCTTACAGGCTTGCGTTTTTCTGATTTTTCAAGACTGGATGAGTATGATTTGAGGGGAGATATGTTATATAAAAAGCAGGAAAAATCAGATCATTGGGTAGTTATTCCTTTAAGGTCTGTTGCTGCAGATATTCTAATGAATCGGTTTAAAAAAAACAGTCCTTCGCACACTAACGCAGAATTTAACAGACATATTAAAACGATTGCAAAACTTGCACGCCTTACTAAACCGGTCAAACACTCTTATAAAAAGGGCAATAGAGATGTAGTTGAAGTAAAGCCAAAACATGAATGGATTACTTCACACACGTGTCGACGTTCTTTTTGTACCAATGAATTCTTAGCAGGAACACCTGTAGAATTGGTCATGAAAATTAGTGGCCATAAAAGTGTAAAGGATTTTTATAAATACATCAGGATTACGCCTGAAGAGGCTGGGCAAAAGATTAAGGAACTATGGTTACAAAGAGGTCAGATGGATGTTTTGATTTAAAATAAACAAAGAAATAAACCACCCTGCCTGGTATTAAATTCTGTAACGCTTCAGGTATTCACATAACAGTTATGAAGCCGATTATAAATAAAGAGATTCAAAAAGTTATTTGGTTTGGCTGGAGAATATGACCAGTTCCCGTACACATAGTGACAACTGGTCGAATTATTCCGCTGCAAATAGATTTTGCAAGTCTTTCCAAAGAAAATATACCCTGGAACGTACTTTATAAGGCTTCAATTTGCCATGTTTTATCCACTCATAAATGGTTGGCTTGCTTACCTTAAAGATGGAGCACACCTCCGCAATTTTATATAGTGGTTTGTATGTAAGACCGTTTGTTTCATAACTACCCTCTCCTACCTTATTATTCCTCTCTTTCGCCAACTCTTCCCTAATAATTAAACGGATTTTTTCCAAGAAGGTTTCCTGTTCATAAGGCAATAACGCTGCATTGGGAATCTCGTGATTTTGATTAAGTTCACTCATCACTTATTTGCTTTTATAGTAAAAGTTTATAATTCTATTTTTAATAAGCTTAAATTTTTGTAACAAGGATAGTCAATTGAATTATTTTAAATTAATTTATGTTTAGAAAACGAAGGTTCTTTAAAAACCAGGAAAACCAAACTTCGTACAGAGGGTTTGTAAGACGGTATATACTGAATGTATCCAAATTCATGCAGGTCTTCAATACATTTATGGCACGCTGCCAGTCCGCTTATTTTAGCCGTATCCATTACATAAGTCCTTGAAGTGCTTATGGGATTACAAAACTGGTTTACACAAATGGAAAAGTGCCATGTACAAGCTAATATATGTGGGTCCGATCCTGATTCCCTCTTTGAATGAAATACCATTTATGATGATACGATCTCCTTCGGAGAGGAAACAATACTTTTCGATTACGCCTGCCCGTTGGTTCGTGCTCATTACTAACATTTTAATTTCTCACCCATTTTTAAAAAGAACAAGAGACAAAGTTCATATCCTTTAAAAGCCTGATTTCACACTATGATCCGTATTCTGCAAAAAATATTTTCATCTACAAACCCGTTTCATAATTCAAATCGCGAAGCAAATTACCTTGCCATAAAAGCCGTTTGGGTGAAACACAGTGAATCGAAAGTGAACTGCCTTTATTGATAGCATATACACTTCTCCTCATGCTAATATTTTTAAATCCTCAAATTCCGTTTCTTTCGTTGAGGGATTTCTTTTTTTGTCCACCTGGTAAGGAAACTAATATATGTGCTATCTTCTTTAAACTATTTTATTGGTCGCTTATTGGATATAAAGGAATATTATTGGGCTGGAAGTGTACGCAAAACGGGCCGGCAAGGTGGGCAAGTTTATCGAACCCAAAAAGCCAGAATGAATAGACGTATGCGTTTCTTGCCGGTAATTTGATCTTCGTTTATGAAGATGGCATTGGAACGAGAAAGAAAAAAGTAATTTTGAATTGTGATGTTACACAAGATAAATAATACATTCTATTTGCGGCTTACTATCTTGTTTATTTTTACCTGCACCGATATATCATGCCATCCCCTCGATATTTGCTGGCCCGTAGTTTTATTTGTTGTTATGCAAATAACAAACATAAAAGTGAAGGCGGTCGGAATAAATCGATGCATATAATTATTTTCTGGTGTTAATTATAACTACTTTTTGGCCAGAACTTAACCGGGTTCCCTGTTGTATCCTTATATTGTCCCCTCAATTTTGCTAACTCGCTCAAAAGGTCTTGAAGCACTCGTTCGTACCCGGGCTTTACCTCCATGCCCTGCTTTATAAAGAGATTATCCATTTCGTCGGGATCCTTTTGCAGGTCAAATAGTTCCCACTCGTTTATTGTATAATAATAAATCAATTTATATCTTTCTGTCCGGATACCATAAGCAGGCATTGCCCAATGGGGAGGAGCAAACTCATAATAATGGTAATACATTGATGTCCGCCAATCTTTAGGAATGTTTCCTTTAAAGAGAGGTACCAGACTTCTACCCTGCATATCAACCGGTATCTTTATACGTGCCATATCCAAAATGGTTGGAGCGTTATCAATATTTACCACCCATGCGTCACTTTTGCTGTGCGGCTTAACTACACCAGGATAGCGTATCATCCAAGGAACTTTCAAAGCTTCCTCATACATAAACCGTTTATCAAACCAGCCGTGTTCCCCAAGAAAGAAACCATGATCTCCCGTGAAAACTACTATGGTATTTTCTGCTAGTCCGGATTGATCCAGGAAATCCAATAATCTTCCAATATTGTCATCCTGAGCTTTTAGGGTTGCAAGGAAGTGCCTCATTAATTGTTGGTAACTCCACTCACGACGTTGCCTTGGCGTAAGATTCTTTGGTGGATTAAAATCCATCATATCCTGTATGCGCTGATGGGCTTCGAGCGCCGCAGCAGAACGGGTTTTATAATCATCCCAAAACGTTGCAGGTTCAGGGAAATGTGCACTATCGAAAATATGTTCATATTTATGAGGTGGGTCAAATGGACGGTGATCACTAAAAAATTGAATCGCCATCATAAAAGGACCATCTTTCATTTCTTTTATACCTTTAATGGCCAGGCTGGTTATATTATCGGTAACGTAGCCCGGGTAATCTTTTTCCTCTATTGTTTTACTTCCCAGGATGGGATTTTCAAAATACCCTTTCTCATTATAATAGGGACCCCCGGCACCATTTTTGAAAACAAAATAGTCGAAACCCGCTAATCCGGGATTGGCCATTTTTCCATCTTTATCTACCAAATGCCATTTACCAACAATTCCGGTTTTATAACCGTTATTCGTAAGGATTTGTGCAAAAGTCTCCTGGGTAGGATCAAAAGTACTTCTGGTAATTCCTTCAGTAGTTTCTCCAGGGTTAGATCGCATTCCATTAAGGTGACTATATTTTCCAGTAAGTAGTGTAGCCCTGCTTGGTGCGCATAAAGCGTTAGTGCAAAACGAATTATTAAAAAGCATTCCTTCATTGGCAATACGGTCTATATTCGGAGTTTTCATGAGCGTTCCCCCGTAGCAACTTAGTACCTTTATAGGAAGACCTTCCGTAGTGATCCAGATGATATTTGGCCTCTCATTTTTTTTATTACCCATTCTTTTATTACTGATATGATTCCCCGCCAAGGCAATATTGCTGTTCGACACAATAAGCTTTTGAGTCCAACCCTTTGGTATAAAAAGAAAGGCAACTATAATAGTTATAAATAGAGCAATTACCCTGTTTGCTGGCTTTTTATCCGAAAGAATTCGTTGTTTAGTATTCATATTGTAAATTTTAATGACTATGGACTATCAGTACTATGGATCATTTTTAAACCTCGTTTTATCTTAAGCAACTATTTCATTATGAGAGAAGTATTATCCCTTGTAACACCTTTAGCACTTATCACCAGGTTTGTCATTTTAAGGAAATAATGAGGTACAGCCGAGGCCTGGCTCAAAAGCAATTCATTCTTCCTTACTTTGTTTTGCTAATGAATATCTTTTATAATTGCTCGTCGATTTCGTATTCACGCCTTACTACAATTGGGGTTGCCTTTATACTTTCAATTTCACAATATTTATAAATTAATCGCTCTATTATCAATTTTATAGTTCTTTACATCGTTCAGCAAAATATCAATTTTACTGTTTTTTTTATTTAAGCTAATATGGTTTATTAAAAGGTTCTCTACATCAACAGCAATAATTGGGAATCTCAGGTCGGGTGCTACAGAGCTTAGCGTAACATTGGACAAAGAAATGCCCTTTACATGTCTGATAAAGAATCCATAACTTGGCAAATTACCCCAAACTGTGGGCTGCGGATATCCTTTTTCATCTTCTTTCACTTTGCTGTAATCCGGACGATATTCTCCTGGCTTTATATTTCCGGCATTCGTAATGCGGATATTATCTAAAGAAATATTTTCAATGATTGCCCCCTTAACACCCGTTATGGAAGATGAGTAATTTCCGGTAGTATAGGCTGTAACATTATTAATTTGAATATTTCTCATTTGACCAGGAGGCGGAGTGGGAGCTTCTTTATTATATTTCCGTGCCCTGTTGCCAAGTCTCACATAGATTGGACATTGCGTTCCTTCAATAACGATATTACTTACATTAATGCCATCCATTATTCCACCGTCGACAATTTCCAGTGAAATCCCGGTAATGCCAAGTGAATCTCCAAAGAGGCGCTTTGCAGCCCTGCTTGGTTTAATTACACAATTCGAGATCGAAATATTTTTGAAACCGCCGGTAGATTCTGTGCCGGTTTTTATCGCATTACAAAAACTGGAAACTATGCAATTAGTAATTACTACATCTTCACAAGGCGCAGGTCCGGTACTTTTTAAACAAACCGCATCATCATCAGTATCAAAAACTGAATTGGATAAAATAAATCTTCTGCATCCATCAATGTCAATCCCGTCATTATTTCTATTCGCATGATTATACACATTGATCTTATCAACCACTACATCCTCACAATCAAGATAATGCTGGTTCCAGATCCCGGAATTTCGCATATGAACTCCTTCCACCGCAATATTTTTACAAGAAATAAAAAGGATATTACGCGGCCGCCCGTCTAAATCATTCGGCCTTGCCCCGGGACCCGGCAATAGGTTGGCGCCATTTCCATCAATAGTTCCATAACCCGTTATTGCAATATGCGAAGCCCCAAGTGCATAAATAAGGGCACGCCAGCCACCAGCATCTTTAAGAGAATGATAAATTGGTTGTGGTTGCAAAGGAAAATCTTGTCTATTTATGCTCGCAAAAAGGACAGATCCAATCTCCAAATGAAGTTCTACATTGTCTTTCAATACCAAGGTGCCCGTTTTAAAAATACCTGCTGGAACAATTACTCTGCCACCACCGTTTTTGTAGCATGCGTCAATCGCATCGTTAATGGGAATGGTATTTAATTCATCAACTCCCGGTTTTGCCCCAAAATCCGTGATAAGAAAGTCTTTTGCAACACCTTCTTTTGCAGAGAGACATATCAATACACAGAAGAATATTTTTTGCACCATATCCTTTGTCACACTATTCGATTTCAGCTTCATTAATTGTTTTTTAACCAGTTTTTGAATGCGTCATTAAGTTCTTTACCCGCGATAGCAGGCAGAATTTGTAACTTATTCTCTTCGCTTTTAAATTTATACGCAGCTTTTATCACAGATAAATCTCTGTTTATATCCTTTGAGTTACCTGTATTGCCATCGCCATCAGTAACACCTGTTAATAATAATTTTTTAGGTGCAAGGCTTCCCGCTAAATCAGGAAGGTCATACACTCCAATAGAACCGGCAACGGTACTTTGAATAAAGTGAGGGTCATAATGTTCATTCAAAACGATTGACCGGTAAGAGGAATAAGGACTTATAAGGGCGACCTTTTGGATGTCTTTATCAAATGCAGCAGCATGTAATAGAAGAGGTGACATTTGATTTTTGGCCACTCCGTAAATTTCTTTAAAATGCAGGTCATTCTTTACAATGTTAGTTAGCTTTATCACGTCTCCGGCTTGAATTCCTACTATACTTCTGCCAATGTCCATGGCGGCAAACCATAAATTATAAGAAACGCTGTCAATATATGAATCTCCCCGAAATACTCCCGGGCCCAACTCTCCTGTGCCAATTATATCCGGTGCCAGTACAGTAACTCCGTTTTGGGCAAACCACTCCATTTCTCCGCCAACTGCAATGTCTGCTGCTTTACCATCAGGATTAAGATAGATCACCGCCTTATTTCCCCTTTCATTTGGCTTTAATAACAAGTAAGGGATCATATAATTCCCCTCGCCTTTTACAAGATATTTTTCTATAACATATCCCTCACGTTGAATTCTTCCGGCAAAGATTGTATTCTCGATTGGTGCCGGTTCTGTAAACCCTGAAAGCTTTTTAGCAGATTGCACAATCACATTCAAATATTGGGGCATACTTTTTCGGTTAATGTCTAACTGGTGCATTTCCCTTTCCGCGTCTTTATAATTTAAACTAAAAGCGGTCTCGCTGTTTAAAGCAGTACAAACCTGGCCGGTTTTTGTAACCTGCAATTCTTCACTGCTTTGGGGTTTTACATTCAAATCGGCTGAATCCCCGGGATGGTTAAATACTCTTTCAAAAAACGCATACATTGATTCTCTGTTTTTCTTTGTGGAAGCATGTGGCGCATCGTCCATTACCATTTGAAAATTTTCAGGTTTGCCATAAGCATTATATATCCTGTCCACTTCTTTTTTTGTCTCTAACGCTCCTTGAATGGGAAACATATCCCTTGAGGTTGTAAGCATTAGAAGTGGTTTTGGAGCACGAACTTCTAATAAGTCTGCCATATCAAGACCACGCTTAATCTGATACAGGAAGTTTTGTTCCGCGTCCTGCGGTCCCATTGATTCAAACAGCCTGGTAAAATTGGTAATATAATTTTCCGGAGCAGCTGCCTTTATTCTTTCATCAAATGCAGCAATGTAGGCACTTTGAGTACCACCACCCGATCGTCCGGTAATTCCGATCCGCTTTGGATCGACTTCCTTTCTCGTCAGTAAATAATCTACCGCCCTTATGCCATCCCATATAAAGTTTCGGGCAAGGTTATTGCCGGTTACAAAAAGTTGGGCGCCTGCATATGAGTGTTCATATGATGGCCATGGAAATTTGGATTTGTTAGTTTCAGCATTGTAATATTGAAGCCGTTCTCCCTGTCCAATTGGGTCAAAAGCAAAGACGATGAATCCTTTTTTTACCAGGTTAATAATAATATTTTGATAACCACGGTACCCTTTATCCGTATGTCCGCTGCAATAAATGATTGCGGGAATTTTCGCTTCCTCTTTTACTCCCATAGGAATGAATAATCCGGCTGTGACATAATATCCCGGCTGGGATTCATACACAATATTCTCCAGGCGATAATCCCCTTCATCAAACGATTTGGTAATCTTTGCGTTCAAAGGTGTCTTCGGAGGGAAATTGCCAACCGATTCCTGGAGTGTTTTTTGTATCCATTTCTGTCTTTGTTGCCATCCACTTAAAGAACTGATTTTTGAAACTGTTTCATTGCGACGATCAATGTCTTGATATGCCTGCCCTGCAATATATCGATACAGAGAATTAGGCGCATCACTATACATCATCCAATGTTGGGTTCCTCTTATTCCGTCAAAGTCCTTTTGCGCATCGATGTCATTGTTTAATAATAACAAGACTGCAAATGAAAGCACACAAATTTTTAAAATCTTTTTCATTGTTTAGACTTTTGTTAATCAATTTTACTTGCAGAAAAGGCATCGGCAACCGGCAGTGTTTTGGGGTGTTGAACGCCTATCTCAGTTTTTTAATATCTTATGAAGATTTTGAAAAGGATGCTGGTTTCGCGGAGCCATCTTTTAATTCAACTCTTCCTTGGTGCAAATAATGAAACGCTAGCACAACCCAAGGCAAGACCGCTGCTATAGCGTGTTATCTTGTTAGGCAATGTTGACTGGCAAATGATCCCGGGAGGCCATTTAATAATAGGAATTTTCTTCCTAAAAAAATCTTACATATTTCTCCTAAACGGGTCCTTCTGACTCCAGCCAAAATCAGGCATACACTAATTGCTGAACAGATTTAATATCCCGGGTTTTGTATTAGTTTAGTATCCTTATCTATCTCTGATTGCGGTATCGGGACTAAATAATTCTTACTATTAAAATGTCTTTGTTCAACTGTAAATATTTTATAGTTTTTGTTTCCATTTGCATCTTTTGTTATCAACATTCCTTTAGCGGGCACATTTAATACAATCGGCGCAATTTCCCAACGCCGAACATCAAAATAGCGATGCCCTTCAAAAGCAAACTCTATAAAATCTTCATTCTCTAACCGTTTTAAAAGAGCATCCCCGCTTTCAGTAACGGGAGGCATATTTACACCTGGCCTGTTTCTTACCAGATTAATGTATTCTCTGCATATATCTTCGTTGCCCAGGTGAAATTCTGCTTCAGCGTAATTAAGCAACATTTCTGCATAGCGAACAAAAGGCCATTGAGGATCACTCGCATTCGTATAACTTGGATTAGTGATGGACTCATCTATATACTTTCTTGCGTAATACCCGGTTTCACTGGTATTCCACGGAGAAAGAGCCCCGTCTTTAGAATCCTTCCCGCCGGGCAGAAATGTTTCAATTTGCCTGCCTTTAAAAGGGGCCCCATCGTATAAAATCGTGGCATAAAAACGTGGATCGCGGTTCACATATGGATCCTGCGGATTATATGCCGGATCATCTGCAGGAAGTTTTCCGTTGACTGTTTCGTACTGATCTACCAAATTTTGTAAAGGTTCAATCTGTCCGTATCCATTAAATCCGTTTGAGTAAAAACGTAATTCAATACCAACTCCCTCCGGGTCCGCGATATGATTAAATGGCCTCGCCCAAATCATCTCAGAATTAAAAGCATTGGAAGACAGAAACATTTTTTTATAATCAGGATAGAGCTGGTATTTATTCAAATCAATAACCGCCTTTGCAGCGTCTGCAGCCTTTTGCCATTTTGAAAGATCATTTTGAGGATTATTTAAAGGGCTGGCAGCGTATAGTAATACTCTTGACTTGATAGCCATTGCAGCTCCTTTTGTGATTCTGCCTTGATCCTTGGCGGTATAAGCCAAGGGTAATAGATTGATGGCTTCGTCCAGTTCTTTAGTAACAAAATCCATACATTCCTCATAGGTGTTTCTTGGCAAATCAAAACTGTCGTTTAAGGTAAATGGTTGGGTAATCAGGGGTACTCCTCCAAAAAAACTGGTTAGCCTGAAATATGAAAAGGCTCTCAGGGTTTTAACCTCGCCAATCATCCTGTTCTTTGTGGCAGTATCAATTTGTGCATCCTTTGCGTTAGACAGGAAAATATTGCATTGAGTAATACATTTATAATACCCGGGGTCTGCAGAAGTTCCTATCCAATAATCAAGGGGACCTAAACCTGATGGTGTAATGTTTCCACTGTTTATTACACTATAAGCGGTAGCACCCCTGGCCTTGCTTTCATCAGAAATGCAAAACAACCGCCTGCTGTTAAACTGAAATCCATGGGGCAATATCCTATAAGTATTGCTTATATACGCATCCATTAAAGATGCATCAGTCCATACTACATCAGCTGATAATGCATTTAATGGTTTTGTTTCCAAAACATTCTTTTTGCAGGAAAAAAGTTGCACGCTTAGTATCAGTAAAAGAACGTTTTTAAAGTCTATTTTAATTGCTTTGTATAGAAAGCTGGATTTGTTCTTCATTACAATGTTATGTTTAAAAAGTGATGTTAATTCCTAAATTATATATCCTGCTTTGCGGGTAAAAAAATCCGTCAGGATCATTTGTTTCAGGATCGAATAATTTCATTTTAGAAAAGGTTAGAAGATTACTTCCGTTAATATATATCCTGGCTCCTTCAAGTCTTACTTTGGACAATAGAGCATGAGGTAAATCGTAACCTAATTCTAACGTTTTTAACCGCATAAAAGAGGTGTTATACAACCAAAAAGTCGAAGCAAGAGAATTTACCCCTGATTGTTGGGGTAAGGTGGGATATTTAGAGTTCATGCTTCCTTCTGTATAACGGTTATCCAATAGATCTTGTAATGCGTTATACCCTAATAACGCCTGGAAACGGAATGGTTGCCATACTTTAGACGCTCCTGCAAAATTTGCGAAGAGGGAAAAGGCATGATAATCTATTGATACATTAAAGCCATAAGTGATTTGTGGCGTATTCGTTTGATCTAATCTTACCATATCAGCAGAGCTAATAACGCCATCGCCATTTACGTCTTTGTATTTCAGGTCTCCCACCTTCGTACCAGGGTAAACAGGTATCTTATCCAGTTCTGCCTGGGTTCTGATGATACCCGTGCTTATATAATATTGGTTGGCTCCAATTGCATGGCCTTCTGCTTTTTGCCATTGCGGAACATTAGAAGCTTCACTGATGTCAATAACTTTGTTACTTGCATAGGCAAAGTTTCCGGCAATCCTGTACGAAAAACTTCTGATACTTTTTGAATGGGATAATTCAATTTCAAAGCCCTTATTTTCTACTATGCCAATATTTTCGTTTGGCAATGAAAGGCCAGTAAAATTAGGTATCGCAAGACTCCTGGTGGCTAATATGTTTGATCTTCTCTGTCTGAACAAATCAGCGGAAAAACCAAATAAACCATGCCATAAAGTACCGTCCAAACCAACATTGCTAATTGTAGCAACTTCCCAGGTAACGTTTGGATTGGGAGTTACACCAGCCGTTAAACCGAGCGATTGTGCGGTAGGGTTGCCAAAATTATAACCTCTGCTTGTAAGATTATATAATTGGAGAAACTGGAAAGCTGCAATACGGTCATTCCCTATCTGGCCAATAGATGCCCTTAATTTCAAATTATCAATAAAACTTAATCTATTTTTTATAAAGCTCTCATCTGATAATTTCCAGGCAACAGAGAGGCCCGGAAAAAAGCCATACCTGCTTCCTTTACGAAAATTGGAAGAGCCATCATATCTGTAATTAAAATCGAGCAGGTACTTCCCTTTAAAATCATAATGAATGCGGCCGAACAGGTTCTTTCTGCCTTCTTCCGAAGCACTTCCATCGGTTTGTTGATTTATTAAACTTCCCGCAAACAGTTGATCCAGCTGATCTGAAATAAAATTTCTTCTAAAGGCAGAAAAGTTAAGCGATGTACCCTGAGATTGTTCAACAGCAATAAAAGTATTTAAATAATGATTATTAAATCTCTTATCATATCTTAAGCGCAGGTTTATTAAGCCATTCTTGTCATTTTCAAATCCTTGTTCCAATTGAGGATTTACGATTCCCCCGCCGGTTAGAGCATTATACGTATTAGTGGATTTATCATAACTATAATCAGTCCATGGCTTCTGCCAATTTTTATCTAAGACATTTACGTTGCGATAATTAAAATACCCATCAACACCTAAGCCATCCACCCAGGGTATCTCTATATCAAAACTTACTTTTGCTGAAAAACGCTGGATCATATGATTATTATTTCCCGTAGCATCAGAAACCATTAAAATCGGATTCTCAGCCCTTTCTACCCCTGAAGAAGGCAGTCCGTTAGAATAGAAGACAGGCATAAAAGGGAGGTTATTATTCAACGCCTGGAAAGTTTCTTTGGTACTAAATGCAGGATAATTGCCCTCGTCGATTCCACCATTTACATCCAGGGCAACCTTTATATATTTGTTTACCTGGGCATCTAGATTTGAGCGAAGGGAGGAAGTTTTGAAATTAGTGCTGCCGTTTTTGAAAATACTATTTTGATTGGAATAAGAGCCGGAAACCATATACTTTATATCTTTACTTCCTCCCCTCATGCTAAGGTTGTGCTGACTTTGTGAACTGCTTTTCTTTAATACTTCATCAAACCAGTTTACATTAGGATAATTGAGCGGATCATTGCCATCTTCAAATTTTTTTATCTCATCCTCAGTATACTTCGGTGTTTGCCCTTGTTTGATTAATATCTCATTGAAGTACCTTGCGAGGCTTGCAGAATTGGCCATTTTAGGTACCTGGGTTGGCTCATTAACACCCTGATTAAAGGTGTAACTTATCGTTGGCTTTCCTAACCTTCCCCTTTTAGTGGTGATTAGTATAACCCCATTTGCTGCCTCCGAACCATAAATAGCCGCAGAAGCATCTTTTAAAACAGAAATAGATTCAACATCATTGGGATTTATATGTTCCCAACCCGATGCATTTTGGATACCATCCACTACCACCAAAGGATTATTGTTACCGGTAGTATTTCTGCCCCTGATAAAAATTACAGCAGCATCTTTTCCGGGTTCTCCTGTTACATTTTTTGTAACAACGCCCGGAAGCATTCCCGTAATGGAATTGGTAAGGCTCACCGTAGGAGTTCTTGTCAACTCTTTACCGCTTACGCTTACTACCGCCCCGGTTAAATTTTGTCTATTCACTTTTCCATAACCCACAACTACTACTTCATTTAATCCCGCCAGTTCCTCCTTCAGGTTAATTGTTATTTCGGTTTCCTTGCCAACCTTCAGTCTTTTGGTTTGATATCCAACACTGGTAATATCAAGTACCAGGTTTTTATTATTATCAGGAGCAGTTAGCGTAAAGCGGCCATCGCTGTCAGTTGAAGTTCCAGTTTTAGTTCCAGCTATCATGACTGATACATTTTGTAAGGGCTCTCCCCTTTCATTCAAAACTCTCCCATGAATTTCAACTGGTGGAGGGATGGCATCAGTATTTCGTAGAACCCCCGCAAAAAGTGTAAGCTTTTTTTGTGGCAAAATAACGATCGTATTTTTTACAATCTTATAAGTAAGTTGCTGATCTTTTAAGCACGCAGACAATGCTTCATCAATTGTTCCATTTTCAATTGTAATATCAATTGGGCTCTTTTTCTCTATTAATGTTTTATCATAAAAAAAGAGGAAGTCTGTTTGATGCTCAATAGCGTTAAAGATATCAGGTAAAGAAGCATGTTTTTTGAAAATAGTTACTCTTTGGGCATAGCTTTTTGCGCTGGCATGGAAAGTGAAAAATAACAGTAATAGAATCGTTAATTTCATGATTATCCATGTTTTCGTTCTTAATAACCTGGTGCCATTTTCGTTTTGGCAGCCCACAATTAAAGTCATAGATTTGATTTGATTTTGGTTAAAAAATTTGTTTCACCGACATTTTTTTGCCTTCCGCCAGCGATGCTACGAACATTGCTGGCTTTTTTTGTCTTTTTAAAAGTATAACCCCGCCAATACCTTATTTCCTTATTCACCCTTTAATTACCGGAAAAGGATGATCTTATTGGAAAAACCATCTTAATTATTGCACAATGATCTTGTTTCCCACAATTGAAAACTTCACGTTATTTAATTCCAATATTTGAAGCACATCTGTTAATTGGGCATCCCTGCTTATTTTTCCTTCAAATTGCCGTTGCGGCACCGTCCCGGAGTATATAATTTCCACATTATACCAGCGGCCAATTTCTCTCATGATGGTCCGGATATCAGCACCATCAAATTGGAACAAACCATTTTTCCAGGCAATTACTTCATCCATATTGGCCTCCCTGATCTCCACCTGGCCGTCCCCATTTTTGAGTATTGCCTGCTCGCCCGGTTTCAGGATGCCGGAAGCAGCGGCTCTGGTCACCTTTACGCTGCCCTCCAATAAACTTGTTTTTATCGCGTCTTCATCTGGATAAGCATTGATGTTGAAATGTGTCCCTAATACTTTGACTTGCATGTCACCAACGTTTACCAGGAAAGGCTTTTTCTTATTTTTCGCTACTTCAAAATAGGCTTCACCCGTTAGTTCAACTACGCGTTGGTTTCCTATAAATGCAGAGGGAAAGTGAAGAGATGACGTTGCATTCAACCAAACCCTGGTTCCGTCAGATAATACAACCTGGTACTGGCCTCCACGGGGAGTTGATAAAGTATTGTAAACAACAGCTTCTTCCGGGTTTGATGGAGCTGAAACATTATAAATTAACAGGCCGCCTTGCTTGCTGATCTTCGTTGGCCCTTTTTGCAGCACTGTTCCATTTTGTATACTATCCAATACAATTTTACTGCCATCAGATCTTATAAGCACCGCTTTGTTACCTCCGGGCACAATTGCATGCTTTTCATTTATGGATACCGGCTTCGTGCCGACTTCATTTTTCTTATTTAACAACTGGTAAACAGAAGCTCCCGCCAGAAACAGAATAACTGCTGCGGCGGCCACACGCATCCAGAAAGAGGAAGCGGACTTCCTGCTTTTAAGGGAAACAACAACTGCTTTATCCTTATGTAAAATATTTTGCAAAATGGAAGCGGCATTCATGCCCGGCATTTGTATTTCCGATCCCGTTTTTCTTATTAATTTATCAATTAATTTTTTTACAGGCTCCTGGTTTTCAGGTTGCGCCAGTAATTCCATGAATTCGATCTCCTCCTGTTGATTGTAATTATTTTCAACATAACAATTAAATAAATATTCTAAACGGGATTCAGGCATAAATTGAATTAACTAATCAAGGGCTTCTTAATCGTCCAACTTACCTAAGAGCGCTTTTAAAAGGGCGATGGGTGGGTTTCATCAGAAATTATTTTTAATTATTTCTGATGAAACGAAAAAGAACGATGACGAATCCGCTAAGAATGCCGAAGTGAAGCATACAAAAGGCGCGGATATTTTTCATAGCTTGTGCGAGATGATACTTGACAGTTTCCGGTTGAATATTTAGATGATGAGCAACTTCATCCCGCTTTAAATCGCCTTCTTTCATTAGGTAATACACCTGTTTTTGCTGGCCTGGCAGACGGTCAATTGCTTTTTGCAACAGGTTGCCGTATTCTTTGTCTGTTATATAATTCTGAGCATTATCGTGGGCCAGGTATCGGTTATTTTCATCCAGAGCAACTATTTTGAAACTCTTTGCAATTTGCTTTAGGATTTTATAAGTTTCGTTTCGGGCAATAGTAAATAGGTAAGCACTAAAATTGTCTATTTCGTTTAGCGTATCCCTTCTTAACCATATTTTTAAAAATACATCCTGCACAATTTCTTCTGCAATAGTAGTTGAATGAGTAAGCTTTAATGCAATGCCATAAATTCTGTTTCGATAATAATCAAACAATTTAGCGAAAGCGTTTTCGTCGGCCTGACTTATAAGCAATAACAATTCTCTCTCGTTGTGTAAACCGGGTTCCAGCATTGAAGGATTAAAAGGTTTAAAGCATAATCGAAAATAGGTAAATTGAAATGACGAATCAAATTTATTTTAATAAATTTTTGAGTTTTCACACCTCAGGCTTGAGGCTGGTTAAAGATTTATTGAGCAGAATTTGACCTTACGATGATTGTAGCCGGCTGTGGCGCAGCCATCTTGGTTGGCTTGAACGTTTGCGCATCGAGGTGGGTCAAAGTCAGTTGACACAAAATGATTTTTCTCTAATTCATCTTTGTAATAAATGGCGGTCTTCGTCCTGCGATACAAGACTGCTACTGCTTTTGTGAACATCGTGATTTAATTATATTATTTGGTATTTCGAATTAGATTCATAGATAAAACTATTCATTAATCAATCAGGAATTTTTTATATTAAAGATATAACTGCACAATAGCTAATGCAAGAAAGCAGCTAAGAAAATCAGGGTCAAATGCAAGTGGTTTCACGCTAAAAAATTAAATCTGCAATCTCTATTGAATAAAATACAATCCGGCAATTGGATCAACCTATATCATAGCGGAAGCATTAGCCAATTTCTGCACAGATCATTCCTTATGTAAAACTTTATTTTACAATAAAAAATTTTAATATTAATTTGGACAATCCGTAGAGGTGAAAATTTAAACGTTTTTTAAACAGATGATACAAGTAATAAACCGGGCATTGGATATTTTGGAATTTATAGCAGAAGAACCTGAAAGACCAAGGTCCTTGAGCGAAATAGCAGAAAAATTATCATTAAATTCCGGAACATGCGCAAACATTATTAAAACATTAGTCACGAGGAATTACATTGAGAAACTAGACAAGAAAAAGGGATATTGTTTGGGTTCCAAATCTTACGGATTGACAAAAAACGAAGGATACAAGAAGGACCTGACTAAGGCGGCAAAAGAAATATTAGAACATTTAACTAAAAAATTAAACGAAAATTCTTTGCTTGCGGTACTCGACAATGAACTTCGACGAGTTATTATCAGAGTTATGAGTAGTCATCCGATTCAAGCGAGCACTGCATCCGAAAAGCGAGCGTACGATTCCTCGTCCGGAAGGGCCCTTATAGCCATGCTTGAAGATGCTGAATTGGAAAAGTATATAAAAAAATTTGGCTTGCCCAAGAAAGGTGAATGGGAAGGTGTGAACGACGAAAGAGGTCTGATAAAACAAATAGAATTAATCAGGGCAGAGGGCTATGCGACACAATTAACAAAGGAAAAGATAGTAGGGTTAGCAGTTCCTGTTTATAAAGGTGAAAAAGTGATCGCGAGCTTAAGTATTTACATGCCTCAATTCCGGTATGATAAATCTAACAAAATGGAAACGATCTCCCTGCTCAGACAATCCAGCAAACAAATAAGCAAGAAGTTGGTATAAAGTCTTCCAACATATTCCAAGAGCTATTAGACGAATGCTAATAGCTCTTTTTATGACTTCCTTTTTTGTCATCTAAAAAGTTGTGTGACAACAATAATTGAAATAACTTTACACTTCATTATAAAGTTTAATTTTATATTATAAAAATGAACATGAAAGAGATATAGATTTTTTACCAAAAAGATTGGAAGTTTTGCCGTCTCTATTTCAAAAAATTATAATTATTAATAAAGACAATGAAGATAATTGATATGAAAACACGTTGTGTAGCGATCCCACTCAACGCACAACTAAGGCATAACACCGGTGTGCACCCCGGATATTTTTTAAGAACTATTTTAGAATTAGTCACGGATGAAGGAATTATTGGGCTTGGAGAAGTTGGTGGTGGAGACCAGCGCGGAGCGCTTCAAAAACTGAAACCCCGAATAATTGGCATGGATCCGTTTTCACTTGAATTGATAAAACTTAAAGTACTTCGTAGTATTTATTATATTTCCAATTCACGCTTGTATGCTGCCATAGAAATGGCCTGTTTAGATATACAGGGGAAAACAACCATGCGCCCGCTCAGTGATCTTATTGGAGGCAGTGTAAGGTCGGCAATTCCAATGATAGGCTATTTATTCTGGCGATACGACAGGCCTGGAGGCGGTAATGATACTTGTGCCGAAGACCTTGCCGATTATTGCGTTGAACTACATGAAACTTTAGGCATCAACTGTATGAAGTTAAAGGCGGGTGTCCAGAAGCCTGAAGAGGAAGCAAAGGTATTGCGGCTTTGCAGGGCAAAATTAGGAGATGATTTTGGCTTGAGAATTGATCCCAACGGGCTATGGTCAGTAGCCACCGCAGTAAGAATAGGGCGGTCCCTTGAAGACTTGAATATCGAATATTTTGAAGATCCTGCCTGGGGAATAGAAGGAAATGCTGCTGTCAGAAAACAGGTGCGGATTCCAGTGGCTACCAATATGTATCCTAATAAATTTGATGATCTTGGCCCCGCGATCAGGCTGGGTGCGGTTGACATTGTACTTACCGATTTACATTATTGGGAAGGGCCACGTGGCGTGAAAGATCTATGTGCGGTGTGTAATACTTTCAATTTAGGTGTAGCTATGCATAGCGGATCTGAATTTGGAATTGAACTGGCAGCTATGTTGCATACGGCTTCAACAATTCCCGGTATGACCTTCGCCGGTGATGCTCATTATCACTACCTATTAGACGACATCATCGAAGGAGGATTAATGAAATACGAAAATGGCTGCATTAAAGTTCCAGCCGGTCCGGGATTAGGGGTAAACCTCGACGAAAGTAAAATGAAGTTTTATGAAAAATATTATGAGGAGAAAGGTGATTATTATGCAAGGTTTCACCAGGATCCTTATCGTCCCGATTGGTATCCAACTGTTGGAGGTTTATAGCATTTAAAAATTAAGAAGTATGCCGAAGCGAAAAATATTTACATTCCAAAGCATGAATTTTTATTTCTTTTATCAAGTTTAAACAATGAGGTTAATAAATAAGAAAGCTCTGATCACCGGAGCATCCAGAGGCATTGGAAAAGCAATTGCTTTGGAATTGGCCACGGAAGGTGCCGAAGTAGTAATCCATTTTAATCAGAATAAAGAGGACGCTGAAGCAGTTGCCAGGCAAATAAAAAATGTTGGAGGAAAAGCGCATTTATTGCAAGCTGATTTATTCGATATCACCCAGGCAATAAAATTAGGTGAGGAGGCATGGAATCTCATGGGCAGCATTGATATCTTAATTAATAATGCTGGTGTGTCTTATAAAAAGCGATTTCTAGAAACTACGATAGAAGATGTTGATTATTTTACTAACATAAATTTCAAGAGCACGCTGCTGATCACTAAAACAATTGCAAAGAAAATGGTATCGGCAAATACTGAAGGCTCTATCTATACCATTACTTCTGTTAATGGAATTCAGCCCGGGCCTGGGTTTAGTGTTTATGGCGCTACAAAAGGAGCCCTAGAAACTTTAATGAAAGGAGTTGCTTTGGAATTGGCGCCACATAATATTAAAGTAAATACATTCGTTTTAGGCGCCATTGAAACTAATATAAATGTAGCCGTCTGGCAAAATGAAGATAGATTAAAAACGGTAACTGATTATATTCCAATGGGAAGATTGGGAAAACCTGGCGAAGTTGCCTCTATCATCTGTAATTTATTAGCATCCGATTCGTATATGACGGGAAGCATGATAAAAATTGACGGCGGTTGGCTGTTAAGAACCGGGTCTCAAAATAATTTAGAAACCAACTAGGTTCTTGAGCTATTTTCATGTTTTATCCCGCAAACTCAAATCCCTCCATTCCTGAAAATCCGATATTTTTAATTGCAAAAAGAGACCCTGCAAGTGGCTGTGCTTTTTTTTCATCATGGGTGAGTCCCACGCTTGCGGTGGTAATATATAAGTCCTGCAAATTCTCACCTGCGAACGCGCAGGAGGTGACTTTTTTCACGGGCAGCGTTATTACAAATAATTCTCTTCCGGTTTGCGGGTTCCAGCGACTTACCTGCCAGCCATCCCAATGGGCTACCCAAAGCATTCCTTCATTGTCTATAGTCATTCCGTCGGGAAGTCCAGCGTTCTTCGGGATTTTTATTACAATCTTTTTATTACTGATTTTTCCGGAAGTTTTATCATAATCATATGAAGTGACTTCATAGGTGGGTGTATCAATGTAATAGAAAACCTCATTAGTGGGACTCCACGCCATTCCATTCGAAATAGAAATTTGTTCCAGTTTTTTGGTTACTGACAAATCAGTTTCGAGCGCATACAGGCTACCCGATTTTAGCTTGCCCGAAGTGGACATGGTTCCTGCTAAAAATCTTCCTGCAGGATCGCATTTGCCGTCGTTAAAACGATTACCAGGCAAACAGGATTCGGGGCTAATAATTGTTTTTTTTTCTCCGCTTATTCTGTCAATAAAAGCAAAACCGTTGTTCGTCGCGGTTATAAAATTTCCGTCGATACAAAGTCCTATGGAACCAATTATTTCATTCGTTTTGATCGTTCTGTGGTTTTCACTTTCCGGAGAATATTCATGAATCTCGCCCCTTAAAATATCAATCCAATAAATCAATTTCCGTTTCGCATCCCACACAGGTCCTTCACCCAGCAAGCATTGGTGATTAACCACAACCTCTATTTTTAAACCAGGAAACGGTATCATTCTCTTTACGTTTTTAGTGCCGGAACTATTTTTTACCTGATTCAGGAGATTCGTAATTTTTAAAATAGTTGCTTTTCCAAAATTGATATCTTGGTATTGCATTGTCTTTTAACCGGCGTTTAAAGTCATTAAAATCTTTCTTATCTGCCGCAGTCCATAAGGCTTCACTAAACGCTGTCATTCTTGGAAAGATCATATACTCTAACTTGGCTTTATTGGCAATATATTCTGTCCAGACATTGCCTTGGGCTCCTAATATATATTTTTCTTCCAGTGAATCTAACACTTCTGGAATAGGATCAAAATCATAAACCTTGTTCAAAGGTAAATAGCCCCCTTGAGTAAGACTGTCTTCATTTTTGGTTTGGGAAAAATTAAAATAAGTATAACCGCTCGGTGACATGATTACATGGTGCTTTTCTTTTGCCGCCTGGATAGCAGCTTTTACGCCGCGCCAGTTCATGATTATTGCGGAAGTATCCAGACCACCTTCCAATATTTCATCCCAGCCAATCACTTTTTTCCCTTTTAACTTCAAGTCCTCGATCACCTGTTGCATAAAATATGTTTGAAGGGCTGTTTCATTTCCAATCCCGTGTTCTTTCATAAAATCCTGGGTTTTAGGATCCGCCTTCCACCACTTGTGGCTGCACTCATCTCCACCAATATGAATATAAGGTGATGGGAAAAGGTCCGTAATCTCATTAAAAACCGCTTTTAAAAAGGCAAAAGTTTTTTCATTAGGTGCTAAAACATTATTTTTCCAATTATACATTCCAGGGCTGGTGGCCACGTCAAAAGTAGTATCAGGATTGGTACTAAATTCAGGATAGGATGCAATAATAGCACGGCTATGCCCCGGAATATCAATTTCCGGAATGACTGTTATTCCTCTAATGGCTGCGTATTTAATAACTTTCCTTATGTCTTCGTGTGTATAGAATCCTCCATATCGAATTCCATCAAAACGTGTAGGCTTATCCCTAAAATGTCCAACCAGGGTTGAATCTCTCCATGCACCAACCTGAGTTAATTTCGGATAGCTGTTAATTTGAATCCTCCAACCCTGGTCATCGGTGAGATGCCAATGAAAGGTATTAAATTTATAAAAAGTAAGATAGTCAATATACCTCTTGATGTAATCAACTGGAAAGAAATGCCGGCTTACATCTAAATGCATCCCTCGGTAAACAAATCGAGGATAATCCACAATTGCAAGAGGAGAAATGGAAACATTTTTTATTACATGCAACGGAAGCAATTGTAAAAGTGTTTCAATTCCATGCACTACTCCGGGAACATCTTTTGCTTTAATAACAAGGCGGTTATTTCTGATCGATAACAAATACATTTCTGGTTTGTTAATGCTGATAGTGTCATATTTTAAAACAATTGAAGATGATTTTCCCTTTGCTGTGGGTGATAATTGTACAGGTAATTCCAATCCACATTGATCCTGTATTTGTTTTTTAAGATAGGCGGCCTGGTCTGCAAAATGTTCGCCAGAATAAATAATTGTTGATTTATTTACTAAAATATTTTTACCAGTCAGTACACTTACTGATACCGGTTTGGGAATAATATTGTAAGAAGATATTATGGAATCCGCATTCTTTTGGGCGAAAGTGCAAAAAGGAAACATCATTACCAAAACATATAATCTCACTTTTCTATTCATAGTTTTTTTATTTAAAGAACTTCGAGATTAGATTCGTTATAATAATCATTTTTAAAAAAATATCTTAAAGCGAAAAAAAGCATCAATGCCGATAAAAGATAACAAATGCTTAATGATTCTATCCCGATGGACAGGCCGTAGTTAGTCTTAATGATTCCAAGTATCAATGGCGAAAAAGCACCCGTAATAAATGCAAAAGAGGTCATAACACCGACGGAAGTAGCCCTGTATTCCGGCTCTACCACATCAAACACTGCCGCAAATAAATTGGAATCGTAAACGCCCCTGAAAAAACCAAAAGCAGCTAAAGCGGCATAACTGATGTATAAATTAGTTGTATACGCCATAATAAAGATAAAAGGAACACCACCCAATAATCCAATAAATTCTGTTTCCAATCTGGCCTTTTTTCTTTTAAAAGCAAACTTATCTGACAATTTTCCACCAATAAGTACTCCTATAAATGCCAATGAAAAATGAAAGAACATAGATGTAAATCCTGCTTCGGATAGTGACAGGTGAAACTTCTCGTAATAAAAAGTTGGCATCCAGGTTACATAGCCAATATTGACGAAAACCATTCCTCCGAAAGCGATACAAAGCATCCAGACAGTCTTCTTCACAAAAATTTTCTTTGCAACAAACAAAATAGGCTGCCTTTCTATAACCTGTTTTAGCGGAACATCTTTTATTCTGAAGAAAATATAAATAACCAAAATAAGGCCGCCAATTCCAAAGGAAAAAAACGAAAACCGCCATCCGAAATGTTCCCCGATATAGGCAGCAATAAACCCACTGGCTACTACTCCAATATACAGGGAGGTCTGATGAATGGAGAGCGCCATTGCCCTTGTTTTATGATGATAATCTCCGATCATTGAAGTGGCTGCAGGATAATAAAACGCCTCTCCTCCTCCGGTTACAATACCCCGGATCAAGACCAACGAAAATAATCCAACACTAAAACCTGTAAGTAAAGTGCCCAGGCTAAAGATTAAAAGACTGGTGAAAATGATCCATTTACGTTTAATAAAATCACTTGCATAACCCGCGAATGGAACGATACAGCCATACACGATAGTAAAAATTGTTGCAATCATGCCCAGTTCAACATCACTCAGATGCAAATCCTTTTTAAGCAATGGAATTACGACATTAAATACCTGCCGGTCACCCTGGTTAAAAAAATAGGAAAACCAAAGGATGATGATCAGTTCCCATTTGTATGGTATCAGTTTTTTTCTCAAACGTTGATAACTTTTAAAAGATCAATGATGAATCTATGTTCCCGGATATAAATACTTCATTTTTTCAAATTGGATTTCAGAAAGAACATTTTCAAATATTTGTTCCTTTACTGTCCAGGATTACAAGTTGCTTTTATTTGTATTTATTTTGTGCCCGAATCAATTTTCTTTTCAAAAGGAAAAGCAGGAAGGCCTGTTTTATTAATGAGATTTGCCCCGCCGGCATCCACCCATGCATATCTCACTGCCAAAGGATCTTTCACTTCCTCACTCCAAACAATTGCCTGGGTTCCATTTATTACTGCTGATTGTGCTTTTACAAATTCCATAGAATCGCTGCCTGGATTTTTGAATCCTATTTCAAAACCACGAGGCTTTTCTTTGTCAATCGTAAATAATGATTGGCCGAAATCTAATTTAATTTTATTATTTGCTTTTGAAACTTTAATGCAGACAGGCCCTTTGTAAATGATGTTTTTATAGCCATAACTTTTTGCAAATGCAATTAAAGCCAATCTCTCTCCCACCTCTCTTTTATGTTTAAAATGAATGTTATTCATATTACCCAAATCAATAGTAACCGCCATTGAAGTATGGTCGACGGTTTTCATTACATCATACTGCGCCTGCCGAAGCTTTGCTGCATCATTCAAATCACCATAACCAAAAGGGGCTATCTGAACAAAATAGAACGGAAAGACATTTTGCTTTCCTTCCTTATCCCAATGTCCCCGCCAGCTTTTTATTAATGCAGTAAAAAGATCTTGATATTTATTTGCTTCTGAAACATTGGATTCTCCCTGGTACCACAAAATACCTTTGAAACAAAATGGGACTAAAGGATGGATCATCCCATTAAACAATGCTGCGGGCTCACACCATGGTTTTGAGTAGTAATAATAAGTTCTCGGTTCGTCTGGCTTATGCAATTGCTTGCCTGGTGTTTTTTGCGCTTTCCATTTTTGTAGTTCAAGATGATATTTTATGGAATCGGCTCCTACTTTTTGAGGAATTTCTTTCCAGCGTTGTAAAAAGTACTGTAATGATTCATCATTCTGTAAAACGTTTTTTGAAGTCCATGCTTCTGCCGGAGTACCGCCCCAACCCGAACAAACAATCCCTATCGGAACTTTTAATTTCGCCTGAATTTCTTTTGCAAAAAAATAAGCTACGGCAGAAAATGAAGCGGCTGTTTCAGGTGAAGTAATTTGCCATTCTCCTTGGCAATCCTTAAATGGTTTTGTTCCATATTGGTGCTGAACAGCAAAATAACGGATGGAAGGATAATCGGCTTTTGCAATTTCCTGCTTTGCACTATCGTTATATTTTAAAGGAAAGGTCATGTTCGATTGCCCGGAGCACAGCCATACTTCACCAATTAACACATCATCAATTTCAATAGAATTTTCACCGGTGATCTTAATTTTATACGGTCCTCCCGCTTTCGGAGTTTGCAATTCAATTTTCCAGTTTCCTGTTTGGTCAGCCTTTGTATGAATTTTATTTTTCTGCCAGGAAGCTTCAATAACGATTTCTTTACCTGGAGAAGCCCAGCCCCAAACGGGCACTGTGGTTTTTTGTTGCAAAACCATGTGGTCTGCAAATAATGCCGAAAGTTTTATTGTAGCATTAGTGAGAGCAGGCAAGGCAACCAAAAAAAAGATCAGAAAAGAGATTATCTTATTTTTTTTCATTTAGTTGAAAAGTTTCAAATCATTAAGGGCATCTGAAGTTTTTCCAGATGTTACTATATGAATATTTTTATTTGAACCAATAATGGAAACTGCATTGAAAGAACTCAAATTCTCTCCTAATCCGGAAATAGGATTTATCCATATTTGTTGCTTTAATGTCAGACGGGCAAGATCAGGTATATCAAAATCGCATACAGCACCCGGAACCCAGAAATAAGCTGAAGGAACTTTGTAATATTTGTTTGTAATCAGTAATTTGTAAGACGCAAGTGTTCCATCTGTAACTACTCCATTGACACGAGAATCGTAAATGGAAGCGAGCAAAGCCCACAAGCCACCCAATCCTTTCCCATAAACTACCACTCTTTTTCCCTCAAACTCTTTTTGGGATTTTACAAAATCAATTCCCCTCATCACATCATAAGTTCTCATAGCCAGCATAGTGCGTCCAAAACCAGGACTTTCAATCGCGAGACGGTCATGAAACCATTGAAAGGGAGTACAATCTGAATATTTGACGGTCAAAGGTAGAGAAGGTGTAGGACTTGTTTCCCCAATTCCGCGGACATCAATCGCTAAAACAATGTATCCTCTTTTTGCCAGTTGAAAAGGGACATCCATGTCTTCAAATTGAGTAGGTTTTCCACGGTCTGATGCATAAATATAAACCGGGCTTTCCGCTTTTACATTTTTGGGAGTTATAAGAAGCGATGGAATTTCAACGCCTTCTTCGCTATGATAGGTAAGTTTTTCAACAGAAAGATCACCGTAATAATATGTTCCAGAGGAATGAGTCTTTAACTGTGCTTTCTTTTCATTCAAGCTCAAGCCGATTCTTTTGGCAATTCTTTCTTTTAATTCAATTATATTACTGGCTGGCTTATATATTTCCTTAAGCCGTTTCGCGTTAAGTGTCTGACCTGTTTCGCCCCCCAGCGATGTTAATGTAAGACCGCTTTTTGTTGCCCATAATGCTTCGGGTTCTTCGGTTTGTATAGCAGGCTCCGTAGCTCCTTCCACTTCTTTATCGAACCAGTGATTCAGCCATTCGTAGACTTTTTCACGCTTTGGATATTTCAGATCATGTACCCCATCCACAATCACTATTTGCGCACGGTTTTTGTCAAAACCCAAACCTTCATTGAATAACTGAATATCTTCAATCTTTTTACGATGAAAGGCTGCTTCGCCGGATTTCTCACCCACGATTACCCGTACAGGTCGCGGTGCAATCAGGCTGAAAATTTGCCGGTCTATCAAATTCTGTCCGGGCAGGTAGTTTTTTTCCATTTGCCCACCGGGATGCCCCGCTGCACACACTTTAATACGTGTATCTACTGCCGTAATTAATAAAGCCATTTGTCCACCACCGGAATTTCCTACCGCAGCAATTTTTGAAGTGTCCACTTCCCGCCGGGAGACCAGATAATCTACTGCTCTGATACAATCCCATACCCGTAAACCCGAAAGTGTCCAGTTCACTAAAAAAGATGGCCGTCCTAGATAATAATGCTCATCAACTGGTCCTTGTATAGTTATTTCCTTGGATTTCGGGTCAAGATATTCAAAACGCTCTCCCTGTCCCATTGGATCAATGGCGAGAACTATATATCCCTTTAGCGCCAAACCGATGCTGGCAGTCTGATATCGGGAGTATGCCTTCCCCGGGCTGCTGTGCCCGCTTGTTAAAAGGACAGCCGGTAATGGCCCCTTTCGATTGGTGGGAATATAGAGATTTGCTGTTACATAATATCCTGGCTGGCTTTGAAAGTAAAGTCTTTCAACAGTGTATTTATCGTGTATTATCTTTCCGGTTATGTGCGGATGCAACGGTGTTCTTTCCGGAAATTTACCAAAAAACTTTTCTAATTGTGACCGCGTTTTGTTTTGATTTTCTTGCCATTCAGTTGGAGTTTTTAAAGTACTTAATAGATTCACCCGTTTTGCCATTAAGCTGTCTATTCGGCTATTTACGAAATCTGAAAGCATTGCCCTTCCGAAAAGCCTTTCATCTGAGGTCTGATATAATTTTAGTGATTTTGGTTCCGATAAACTCTTCAATTTCCCATCAAAAGCGCCGGTGGGGGTAAAAATAACTTTTTCAATCCTGCATTTCCCGCTACCTTTTTTATTAAATTCCAGATCAATCCTGCTCCATTTTTCTATATTGATCCGCGCAAAAGTCTTGTGGCTTGACGAGCCGGCAAATTTGTTGGAACCAAAGACAACACTCCCCGCAAGTCTCCGGTTAATCATTACTTTCACTTCTGATTTCTCAAGCGAATCCGCCATATAATAAACAGAAACATTATACTTTCCCGTCGGTTGAACAAAATAATCTTCAGCAAGCCCGTAATTTGACCCTCCCTTCAGTTGAATAAATCTTCTATTATCAGAATCAATGATTTCAAGGCCCTTAATTAATTGAGGATTATCAAATTCTGTTGGCTTTACATAGCTAATTGCAAAAGCCTTTGGCTCAGTATTAAGCGGTATTGCTGAAATCTGGGCAGAACAGTTCAAAGAAATAAGGGAGATAATAGTAAATGGAAGAACAAACAGTCCGATCTTTCTGTTATAATATTTCATGATTGGCTTTTTTAAAGAAGAAGATTTATATAACATTTTGAAATTCATTCCATGTGCATGTCCTTTATCCTAAAGAATTTATAAAGGAATAAGCAGTCTTGTGAAAGCTAAAAGTATCCTCCCTTTTCAGCGATATCCTGGATGGATTGGCCTTCTTTAACCCATCTGAAAATTACAGTTTCATTCCGTATGATCTCTTCACCTCTTAATAACACGTCCATTGCAATTTCTCTTGGAACAACTACTACACCATCTATATCCCCGACAATGACATCTCCTGGTTTAATAGTAATTCCTCCTATTGCCAGCGTGGTTTGGTAGTGGGTAATAAGGCATCTTCCCAGGCTTCCATTTGAAATTCTATATTTATAAAAAATGGGGAATTCTGCTTCCAATATTTGGTGTGTATCCCGGATACCTCCATCAATACATGCTGCTTTTACCTTTTTGCTTTTTGCTGTTGCGGTCATAACACCACCCCATAATGTTGCATTTTCATCCTGTGAGGTATCCCATATTACAAAAGCATCCTCATGCATTTCGTCCAGCATTTTTGTACGAAATTCCATTTCTCCGCTTATCATCGCATTTGGAGCGCTTTTTACTGTGAAAGCTATTCCGGCAATAGTACGATATTCCCTGAGTGATTTTATACGATTGGGAAGTGCCTGGTTCAGCAAGCAAAACTCCCGCAGCACATCATTTACAGCCCCTGTGTACAAATTTTCAAAACGCTTTAAAAGTTCCTTTTCCGGAATAGGAAAATCTGCTTTTGATACACCTTCCCGGGATTCGATAAGCTTTTCGAGATTCATCATTCCAATCTCTTTTTTATACTGCTTAATACTCATGTTTTCTATATGGTTTTAAAATTGATTATTTGTTATTAAGAGACGCTCCTTGTCAATAATGCCTCTTTGTTAACTTTCCTTTTGCGGAGTCCATCCGGTTTTATATAATTACTGCCGGAAAATAGAATTATAGCTTAAAAGTTGCTTTACTGACCTTCACGTTACTTGGAAGTTGAAAGTTATACTTCTGCGATTTATTTCCTTTTTTAACCTGGATGGAATATTTTCCATGAAACCCTCTGAAATTCACTATACCATCAGCGTCGGTTTTAAGGGTAATATTCGTTTTCCAGTCGTGATTTATAAGCTGATCCAATACTTTATAAGAAGGTTTCGGATTCATAGCGCTATCCAAAAGACCACCATGGAAATTATTTTCAGCACCGAAGGCGGTTCCATCTCCCAAATTCCACCACGTAATGCCCTTCATTTGTGGCTCACTAAACCATAATTTATAGATGTCTGAAACAATTGTTGCCTGATCTTGTAATCCGGTTTCACCATGTGTAGGAATAGTTATTTCAGTGATCCAAAGAGGTTTGCCGAAATTTCCTAATTTCTTATAAGCATCATGCATAATTTGAGGAGTATAAACTTCCCCTTTCAAAAATTTGTCTGGTTGCAACATGTGGAATTGGATTCCAATCCCATCTAGACGAATGTTCTGTTTCAAAAGGCCGTTGACCATATCAACATAATCCTGTGTACTATAGTGGGAAGTTTTCGTTTCGTCATTAATTATTAACTGGCTTCTTTTGGGGAACAAACTATCTGCTTTTTTAAAAGCCCAGCTAAGAAAATCATGAGGCACCGCATCCCATTGAGAAGGTTTTGCAATTCTGGCCATTTCCTCATTAACGGCATCCCAGATGGAAACATCATAACCGTATCGCTCTGCAAGCTGGGTCATACGTTTACCAGCAAGCGCTTTGAGTTTATTTGAATCATTGGCACTTATCCAATCCGGCATAAATTTCCGCTTGACATATAATAATTGATGGCCTTTAATTACAATTCCATGTGCTTTACACCATTTCACTAATTCGTCTGGTGGAGGTCGTCTCCAGATACTATCTGATCCTTCCTTAAAACGAAGATGGTTCTGCTGTGGTTCAAGTTCACGCCAATAAAATGGTATGGTAGCAAAATTGAAAAGATGTGTAAATGCGGATTCATATTTCTGATTCAATTCCGGTGTAGCTAACTGATGTAAAACAAACAGATTGCTGCCAAATAAAAATTCGTGTGTTTGCTGTTGAATGATAACCGTTGCATTTCGCAAAGGTTTTCCGTTTTTATCTACAATAGTGATAGTAGCATCGCCTTTACGGTATTTCTCAATATTACATTGTACTCGTTTTACTTCACCAGGATTACTCCAGGACGATGTTTGGGCAAATCCCTGCAAACAAAATATGAAGGAAAATAATAACAATAAAGTCTTTTTAGTCATCATAATAATTTAAAATTTATTTTATCTAATTCTATTTCATATCGTAACCCATAGAATTATCAAAGGCTTTTAAAATCTGTAAATCCATATTTTAATCAATTAAAGATTGAGGCCAGCCAGAAGGTAACGATGGATTGTAATTAGGGTTTTTGTCTGGAATTTTAGCATTTACTTCTTTTAGCCAATCATCCAAGTCATGGTGTAACTCTTCTGCCTTTTTGGGATATTTTTCAATTAAATTATTTTTCTCTCCAATATCTGTTTTGAGATCATACAATTGCTTTGAACTGTCCTCATAAAATTGAATTAACTTCCAGTTTCCTTTTACTATCGCGCTACTTGGTTTACCATAAGGCTTGCCGGTATAATGAGGATAATTCCAATAGAAAGTCCGGTTCGCAAGTTCATTTTCCTGGTTTTTATTAAGAAGTATATTTTTGATACTGATTCCATCAAATTTAAGATGCGCAGGTTTGGCGACACCCACCATATCCAACAGGGTTGGAAATAAATCGTATTCTGCGACGGGCGTTTTATTTAACGTTCCGGCGGAGATTTTCCCATCCCATTCAATTATCAATGGAACTCTTAATCCACCTTCGAGCAATCCTCCTTTTCCACCCCTAAACGGTATATTGATCGTTTCAGGTTCGCGGCCTCCGTTATCAGATAAAAATACAATCAGCGTATTCTTTCTTAATCCGTTTACATCCAGATAATTCAACAATCTGCCAACAGCTTCATCCATATGTTCATGCATAGCAGCATATTTGGCTGCATCCACACCCTCTTTTGGTAAATCCATTTTCAGATATTTTTGGATTAGACTATCTTTCGCCTCTATTGGCATGTGAACTGCATAAGTTGCAAAATACAAGAACCATGGTTTGGTCTTTGGTTGTTTTAGCCATTCAATAGCTTTATCGGCCAAATGGTCAGTAAGAAATTCTCTTCCTCGTGCATCCACATTATAAAAGCCTTTTGTCTGAAGAGAATCTTTCTCTACGAAATATGTGGTAGGATTAGCAGGGCTTATCATATACTGATAGTCAAACCCCTGCTTATTGGGCAAATAAACTAGGCTCGTCCCCAAATGCCATTTACCTACCATTGCAGTTTGATATCCGCCTTTCTTTAAAACTTCAGCAATGGTAATCTCGGAATCCGGAAGAAATTGCTGAAATGGCTTTTCAATCAGTTTTGGATTTTTGTATCGCTCCGCACCGCCGGGAATCCAATTCGTTATGCCTAGTCTTTCCGGATACTTTCCTGTCATGATACCAGCTCTTGTAGGTGAACAAACACATGATACATAAGCAGTTGAAAATTTCATTCCCTTCTCGGCTATTTTATCAATATGGGGTGTTTTCCATGGCTTTTGACCATAACAACTGATCCCATTATAACTCATGTCATCCACCAAAATAAAAAGGATGTTGGGTTTTTGATTTTTTATCTGCTTCTTTTGGCTTTTCACCCGGTTAAAACTAGTGGCCACAAGTAGAAACATAATTTGAGAAATAATTAATAATTGTTTCATTATTTTTTAAATTTTATTTTTTGCCACCATTGAATTTCCGCTTTTATTGGTGATGGACTCAATACCCGGGATTCTGGTCTTTCGTTGGGTCTAATGCTTTATTAAAATTAAATTCTGCAGCAGGAATGGGAAACAGGTAATTTTTTTGCGCAATCGCTTTCCCTTTCGTAGCCATAATTATTTCCTGAGCTTTTCCGGCTCTTTTCAATTCAAGCCACCTCTTTCCTTCATACTGAAACTCATAACCATATTCTTTTATTACCAAATCTATAAAAGTGGAGTCATCGTAATCTGCTAATTTAAAATCAACATTTGAAGGAGTTGTAGGGTTTTTGCCATAAGCCCGCCGATGAACCTCATTAAGCGCTTCCATCGCTTCAGGAGTCGGGCCATTGTTGGTTTTGCAGGCAGCTTCTGCATAAATCAGCAACAAATCTGCATAACGATACCAGGTCGCAGGATTTCCTGCTTTCGGTCCGGGGTCAATAAATTTTTTGTTAAGCAATGTAGTATTACCAAGTCCAAAATTCCACGGATACCATAAACCTTTGCGAAGGTCATTATTATCCCAGCTCGAAAAAACCGCATTACTAGAATCGGTATAAAAACCAAAGTAACCTCCCTGTCCTAATAATCTAGTCGCAGGATGATTGATATACATGGGCCAGATGTTACTAAAACCAGTTTGATTACTAAATTCAATATAGAAAATTTCTTCTTTGGTAATTCCCGCATTTGAGCCGAAAATCTTTTGTAAATCATTAGTGGATGATATAGGAACTAAGGCATATTTATTTGATTGTATTACCTGTTTTGCTTCATTTGCCGCATCCGCATACTGTTCTAATTGTAAATACACATCGGCCAAAACAGTTTTAGCAGCCCATTTGGAAGGCCTTCCGGCAAGGCTTTGCTTATCGGGCAAATTCGTTTCTGCATATTTCAAATCTGATATAATTAGAGCATATACTGAATCAACAGGGCTTTTTTTCACATTGATTTCAGTCAGATTCGCCTCGGTCCTTATCGGCACTCCCCCCCAGCTTCTCACTAAATGAAAGTAATCAAAAGCACGTAAAAATTTTGCCTCTGCCACATAACGGACAATATCAGCCTGTGATATCGCATTACCATTTGGAGCATTTTTTATAACCAGATTTGCATTACGAATGCTTAAATAAAAGGCGCGCCAGGCGAGTGCAACTTTACTCGTATGTGTAGCATCCAGGCCCGCAAAATCATTTAATACAGCCAGGCTGCCACGCCCATAACCATAATCTACATAAGGCTCCAGTTCAGGAATATAAGATCCCATTATATCTGTACTACGCAAAGGCGGATAAATTGCATTTACACCAGCCTCTACGTCAGCGGCAGTATTATAAAATGTTTCTACTGCCAGTGATTTCGGATGTTCTTCTAAACTTTTTTGACAGGAAGAAAAGAATGTTAGGGATAATATTCCCATAAATCCAACTTCAAAAATCTTTTGAAGCCTTTTAGGAGAAGAAGGTTTGATTAAATTTTTCATGATTTTAATTTTAAAAAGGAAATTTTCCTGTTAAAAGCTGATTATTTTAAAATCCTGCGCGGATACCGAATGTAACTGACTTTGAAGTTGGATAACTATACCAGTCGTATCCTATCGAAGTAGAATTGCCGCTACCTCTTGCATTTACTTCAGGGTCATACCATGAGTATTTTGTGAGGGTTAATAAATTTTGGCCGCTGACGTATAATTGAAGATTCCTAATCCAATTTACTTTTAAAACTTCGCCAGATAAATTATATGCTAATTGAATGTTTTTTAAACGCATATAAGAACCATCCTCAATATACCTGTTGGATACTTTAGCAGTTACAGAACGGCTGATAACCGGATATTTTGCATTGGTATTTGCAGGAGTCCAGTGGTTTGTAAAAACTTGTTCGGGCATATTCAAACCATAACCGTAATCTATTGTGTTATTAATCGTATTTACATTAAAAATGTCATTTCCATAAGTCCCCTGAATAAAAAAGCTAAGTTCGAAATTCTTATAATTCATCACGGAATTAAATCCATAAGTAAAATCAGGATTGGGGTCTCCGATATAGGTTTCATCTGCAGGAGTAATTTGCCCGTCGCCATCTAAATCTTTGAATTTAATATGGCCCTTTTCATCATATCCATCTTCCAGATATCCCCAGAAGCGCCCAATTGGTTGCCCTTCACGAAGAATATTTGAATTATCAACTATTATTGCCTGGCTAAGTATGCCACCAAGAATATCCTCATCGCCGGCAAGTTTTACTACTTTATTCTTGTTAAAAGAAATATTTCCATTTATATCCCATTTAAATTTTCCGGTAAAAGCTCTTGCATCCACCGCAAATTCAAAACCTTTGTTTTGTACTTCTCCAATATTTTGTATCGTACTTGTCCATCCAAAGGAAGGTGGCAACTGCACATTATTAAGCAAATCCCTGGTATTTTTAATGTAGTAGTCTGCTGTAATAAGAATCCTGTTGTTTAGGAACCCCAGATCAAGGCCGAGGTCTTTTTGCTCTGTGGTTTCCCATTTTAAATCACCGGGTAAACGTGTTCCAGGCGCATAAGAAACATAAAGTCCATTATTAAAAACAGTATGGCCAGAGGAAAGCTGGTTGAGTGTTGTATAAGCTCCGATTGCCTGGCTTCCGGTATTGCCCCAACCTGCCCGCAATTTTAAATCAGAAATAAAATTGATGTTCCGGAAAAAATTTTCATTTGAAACTCTCCATGCAAGCGCAGCAGAAGGGAAATACCCCCATTTGTTACCGTTGCTATATACGGAAGCGCCATCAGCGCGATAACTTACAGTGGCAAGATATTTATTGTCATAAGTATAATTTACCCTGCCTAAATATGAAATTATTGCAGAGGCTGAATATCCGGAACCCGGAATACCTGGAGTAGCTGAAGAGCCAAGAGAATAAGTTTGGGTAATATCACTAAAGAATCCAACACCACTTCCACTTAGCGAAGTATTATTGAAGTCCTGATAAGTAAAGCCGGCAACTGCGGAAACAGTATGCTTTTTGTTAAATGTTTTGTTATAACTGATCGTATTCTCGCTTAACAAACTTGTTGACTCGCTTGTACTAACACTTGCATTACCAGTGGAATTTACAAATTTTGTAGATGTGTATTCATCATTGCGGCCGACAGAATAAACAATACCACCTGAAACTTTTATTGCTAATTCAGGAATTGGATTATAAATCACAGAAGCATTTGTTAATATTTTATTTTGTCTTACCTGGTCGGTTTGTTCATTAATATAATTCAGCGGATTTACAATTCCACTGGAAATAAAAGGATAAGAAGTGGACAATACCCGGTAGGAACCATCTCTATTATAAGGCGTTAATGTGGGTGGTGCTGAAATAGCGCCGGAAATCATTGATTGTCCACGGTTGCTCCCCGCACCATCATTCAACTGGTCATTCATTGTCCTAGTCATGATACTTGCAAGGCTTACATTTATTTTTTTACTTATTGCATGATTAAGATTTAAATCCAAAGAATAGCGGCTATACTCACTTCCTTTTATAATTCCTTTCTGGTCTACAGTACTTCCGGTAATAGAGAACTGCGTTTTATCTGTTCCTCCATTTATATTTACCGATAATGTTTTCATTGGCGCTGTTTGAAAAACAAGATCCTGCCAATCAAATCCGGTTCCAAGGCTATCAATATAGGACTGGCTAAAGAATGACGTTCCATTGTCATTAACTTGCTGCTCATTATATAAGCTCGCATATTGTTTCGCATTCATCAACTTAAGTTTCTTTCTTAAAGTTTGGGAACTATAGCTTGATTCTACATTAACCTGTGTTCTCCCTGCCTTACCTTTTTTCGTTGTTATCAAAACAACTCCATTCGCACCACGCGAACCATAAATAGCCGTGGCAGAAGCATCTTTCAAAATTTCAATACTTGCAATATCTGCATTGTTAACGAGCGATGGGTCGTCAGTTGGAAATCCATCTATTACATAAAGAGGCTCATTATTCCCCTGGAGAGAATTAGTACCTCTTATGCGGATGCTGATTCCGTCTCCCGGAGCTCCCGTATTTTGTAATACCTGTACACCGGCAGCTCTGCCTGATAAGCTTTGCATCACGCTGGTTGTTGGAAATGCATTGATCTGTTCAGATTTAACTTGTGAAACGGATCCCGTCAAATCACTCTTTTTCACTGTACCATAACCAATAACGACTACATCCTGTAATTTGGTTTCAGCTGGAGTAAGACTTACATTAATCATTGACTGACGATTAATACTTACCTCTTTAGCATTAAAACCAATATGAGTAAATACCAAAGTGCCATTTTGTCGCGAAACCTTCATTTCAAAGTTTCCGTTTTTATCTGTATTAACTCCTTTCGTAGTCCCTTTCAATCGCACGCTTACACCAACTAAATCACTTTGATCTTTTGCTGAAATAACCTTCCCTGTAATTGTAGTAATGTTTTGGGCAAATAAATTTTGCATAAAAAGCAACCCAACAAAAAGACAGGCCGCGTACAGTGATTTTCCTTTCATAATTTATAAAAATTGAGTGTAAAAAATATTTCTAATTTTATATTATAAAGTTGCATTCAATATAGTGACGTAAATGTAAAACTTAATTTATTATTTCCAAATAATTTATTCAGACTATTTTTTTGTAGAAGTGAAAATCAATAGGATTGCTTTTGCAGTATGAAGTAATTCCTAAAGTCAAAATCGTTATTATTTATTCTTTAACGTGCCTATGGTTCTTATCGATCTGCAAATCCCACAGGCTTTGCTATTGTTCTTTATTAAAAGCAATCGATAAGAATCATATATAAAGAACTTTTTCTATCTGATATTTTATTTTAATTTCTGTTTACTATTTGATTCATATCTTTTTGCCGCACCTGCCAACTGAATTCCTTTTAAAATATCCTCTCGATAAAGTTCAATCGTGGGCTTCCAAAATGTTTGTAAAAAGCCATCTAATCTGGAGTTTGCTAAGTGGGAATTGCAAAACTGAACAATAGATGAAAAATTTTGGGCGTTTTCCCCGTTGTAGTTACCACTGGGAATTTGATCATAACCAGCAGTTTCCAGATCAATGAATGTTTTTACCCGTTTTGAATTGGCATCAAAATTTTCTCCATAAAACCAATTACTTTGAATTACCGATTTGGCATGCTATTATAGAATAAATCCGGATATTGCCAGGCATAATCAGACCACACCCAGGGGCGTGCCCCAGCCTTTTCAACTTGGGCTATCATAAAGTACAGATCGCCCCACCACACATCGTTCTTACGAACAACCACATAATTATAATCTGCCTGGCTCTCAGCATTTTCGTCATTCATGCCAAGATGAAAAAAACGTGGCTTATCAAAAAGGGCTGACACTTCATTAATCAGGTCGCTGCAAACCGTATAATATTCTTCAGTGGTTAGCATACGTGAATAGTCCTTTAGCCATGTATCGTGAGCTGCAGAAAAATTTAATTTCGGAATTGGCTCCAAACCCATTTTCCTGATCTTATTCAATTCATTACGCAGTTTTGTTACCGACCACGCATTACGTACCGCTATTTCTGGATGGCTTTCATACCTAATTGAATCTCCCAGATCAATGACAACCATGTTCATTCCTTCACTGACCATTTTTTTCAGGGCATCATTCCATAAAGATTCGCTCAGCCTCAAATCCGGGTGGAATCCTCTCTCAGTATTCTTAGGTGAACTATACTCTTCCCACATATTAAAACTCAGGTGAAGCAGGCATGCCCATATTTTTTTATCAGCCGGCGTAGCCATTGATAATAAGATTTCAGGTATCGTAGTTAATAAGCCTGCTACCGATAACTGTTTAATAAAACTTCTTCTTAGCATCATTTACCATTATTTTTATTATCCGAATAAAAAGTGCCAACAGCCCACTCTTCAAAGCTTTTAATTTCTCTTTCAAATTGAAGTTAAAAGGGCAATTCATTCTATTTCTTTGAAATCAAAACCTCACCTGTTTGTCCTTACTGGTGCCTGTCAGAGGTAAACAACGCTTTCTGAAGCGATACTTTCATAACAAGCATTCATAGCCTCAACAGTTTCCCTATGCCACTTCAAGTTGATCTTAGGTATTTTTCTATTCCGAATGCAATCAACAAATTCATCCATCATTCCAATCCATTCATCGAAATAAGTATATTGAACAGTGTATCTATCATTAGGAGCGCCGTTATGATACACATTTGGCCCAAAACAATCGGCAAGTAAAACTCCCTTTTCGCCACTAATACTTACATTTACCTCCATACGTTTAGGATAGATTTCCCATCCCGGTCCTGGAATTTCCAATCGTTCTTCCAAGCGCGACCAGGAAGGATCAAATAAAAATCTGATTCCATTCTTCATTTTGCCGCTTACCAATAAATTATCTTCAACCTGGATATCTTTTCTGATATTTTGCCCGGCTTCAGCGTAGAGATACTCAAACTCACTATTGGTAAGGCATCGGATCATATCAAATACATGGGGATGATCAGCAAGGGCGCCACCGCGAAAACGATTGTCTCCCGGACGAAGTTGAACCTGCTTACCATAACTAGCTTCCGCATCATTTTGCCACGGGAATGCCCAGACCGGAGAAAGTGTAATATTAGTAGCGTTTATGCTACTGATTTTTCCCAATTCATTAGATGATACCAATTGCTTTATACGCGCCATTACAGGATTATAATGTAGTTCGAGTTCGATCTGGCAAACAATACCACTTTCTTCTACCATTTCGATCATTTGAGCATATTCATCCATATCAAAAGTGGGAACCTTCATACAAAGAATATTTATATGCCGTTGCGTACAAGTCTTAAATTGATCAAGATGCTTATTATTGGCTGAAGCCATAACAACTGCTTCTATTTCCGGATGCTTATCGAACATTTCCTGTTCATTCGTATAACAGGGAATCCCATAATTTCCTTTGAGAAAAACATTTTTAATTTTTTCTGTTTCTGCAGAAACGGCTACCCATTCGAAATTGGGATTTTCTTTTAAAGTTTGAAAATACTTTCTTGAATGACCATGAGTTAATGAAAGTATCGCTATTTTAATTGGTTTCATGGGTATAGATTGATACGTTTTTTAAATTTATTTTTTCACGGTTTTTATCAGATTCAAATACTATTTTAAGCAACTTAGCCAGGTGTTTATGCTGTTGCTGCCATTCTGTAATTAAAGCTGAATCTTTTAATACACTGAATGCAGCTCTTACATGATCAATCTGCCTGTCATTGAAACCGAAGAGTTCCATATCTGTATCTGTATAGGATAATTCCCCTTTTTCAGTAAAAGTGTAAACTGAATTTTGCACAATTTGTGTATCAACGACCATGTCGCTGGCAACGCCTCTGCGGCCAATTACCTCATGCCTGTCCTGCAAAATGGCATTACCCGGAAGCTGGGTACTTACTTCAATACTGCATAAAATTTCATTATCCAATTTTACAATGAGATTTGCGATTTCAGTATCATTTATATTTGCCTGAATGGAAACAATTTTTCCATTTCCAATAAACTCACAAAGATCCATTTCACGGTATAGAAGTGATGACAAAGTCCAATTGTCCCGGCTACCCCTGGAGGAAATGCGAAACAAACATGGCTCTTCTATTACGGCATCTGTCACTATTTTTTTCAATTCAGTGAATTTGCGCTTCATCCGCCATGGTAGTAAAGGAATCTGAGTTTTCTCCTTATTCGCATTTAGGAAATGGCATCCGGGTTGTAAATCAAGGACGTCAGGTTTAAATGATCCGAACAATTGAAAAGGGCCCGTCGCCGGAATACTATATTTTTCCAGCAAATTCATTAAAGAGTGTTCAACATCTCTTTCAGTTTTTATTAGTTCCATAATCTTCTTTACGTTTCTTTTAATTTATTCAAATGTTGTTACAGCGATTTCACCCTTGATAAATATTTGTCGATATACTTACTGTTCCTCTCATCGCCACCCGGAGCATTAGCGCTCGACCACACAGGTGGTTTAATTCCCTTTTCAATACATTTTTTTACGGTTGCTATTTCAAGCCGATGGGCGATATAAAAATCAGCGATATTTGAAATGGGGGCAATCGGCGTTTCAAAACCTTCCACCTTTACCACAGCATCTCCAACAGGATTGTAATCATCAATACAAACATCAGCCAGATCGAAAAGATTTTGTTTATCTGGATGCCTGATAAAATGGTCTTTAGGCATTTCATTTTGCCAATAAGAGGAACTGATTGCAATGATCTTAGCACCTCGTTCTTTTGCTTCCAGGGCCGCATCTATTGTGGCCGCATTTATACCAATATTGTGAAAAATAATAAATACCTCATCCTTCTGTACCCGGTAGTACTTTACAATGCTTCTTCCATAATTTACAGTTCGTTCTAACTCCAGATATTTCAACGCCTGGTTGAATACAGAAAGCCCTGTTTCCATGATTGGATTAATATTTGCAAGCCCTCCGGCTCTAAAAAATAATTCACCCATAACGAGGGTAGTATGGCCACCACCACCATAAACATGAATCAATTCATCCTTGGTGATAGCTTCTGCCATCAGTTCAGCAGCTTTTTCAATATTTCCGGATTGTTCCGATTCAATCCTTTTAAGCAATTTAATTACCTCATCCAGGTAACCTAAATCATGGTTATTCATTTTCTTTTCTTTTTTTTATCATTAATTGCATAATCCTTTTCCAACACTTCGCCATATGCCTCTCCAAGCATATCCCACATTTGTAAGGCATGAGGAGGACCAAGTACGGTTCCATGTCCCCCCCGGTATGTCCAGGCAAAGAGACTTTCGACACCCATATCAGCATACAAGTGAACAATTTCTTTTATTTCTTCTATGTTGTCGGGTTCCTGGAAATAGTTCATCAGCCAGCGTTGAGATCCGCGGCCATATTTTTTGGCTATATCGAGCGTTTGTTGTGTTATAGATTTAAAATAACTGCGTGGAAGTTTATAACTGATAATCGTGGTACTAAATACATCAAAAACATCCACCTTACCTACTTTATCCCAATTATCATATCCACGGTTCTCTTTTACGTAATAATTATTAATAGTAGCATGTACACAGCATACGATCTTACTATCGGGACGAATTTGCTTAATTCTGCGTGAGGCTGTTTCAAGAATTTCCAAAGCGGAGTTTTCCCTGAACGCAATCACCTCCTTTGTAAGCATACTAGGCATTACATATCCGTATAATTGTTCAAATTTTTTCTGACACACCGGGCAACGGCAAGACCAGTCGTCTCCGGGACCGCCCGTGATAGAGGCATAACTTTTCGGTAACGCATAATGAGGTTCATCCCAAAAGAATCCATCAGCATCTACTTCCAAAGCTAGTTTCTCACAGATATCGTAAAAATAATCGCGAAAAGCTCTTGTATTAAAACATGCTGCAGATAACGGTGTGTTTGTGAAAGCAGAAACCTGTCTGTTGCCTGCATTATTAGTAAGAAAAATGCTTGGAGGTTCTCCTCCAAACCATTTACCAATGCCCCATGTATCGAGGTAGACCTTTAATCCGAGATGTTTGGCAACTTTGGCAACTTTTACAATATTTGGAAACCAAAAATCAATATCAAACTCTGAAAGTGCTAATATTACCGCATTGCAATTGTGTTCGATCATTTCTTTAAAATCCTGTTCAGCATGTTCCGGATAACTGATCCCGTAATAACTTACTCCTGTTTCTTTTACAGCCATTTATGAATGGTTTAATGATTATTAACTTATTTGGTTTTATTTTTTTATTTCCTTTTTTTACGATGGATTTTAATCACATCGCTCTACTGATTTTCTTCAAACCATTTTTTCGCCTCTCCTGTCAGTTCAATTCCTTCTAAAATCAACGTTCTGTAAGTTTCTATGGTTGGCTTCCAGAAAGTTTGCAAAAAGCCAAGGAGTTTTGAGTCGTCAATGTGTTCTTTACAATATTTTACCGTGTTTCCAATGCTTTTTGGATTATGAAAATGATTACTGCCTGCTGGGATTTGATCATATCCATGCTGATCTAGTTCAGCATAAGCTTTTACGGCAGTCCTTGCTACCTCAGACATACGGTCAGAACTGAAATCTTGCCCATAATACCAATTACTTTGAATGACGGACTTAGGCATTTTTTTGTAATATTGGTCGGGATAATGCCATACATAATCAGACCAGGTCCACGGTTGCGTTCCGCCTTTTTCGACCTCACCTATAAGGAAATAGAAATCAGCCCACCAAAGATCATTTTGACGCACAACAACAAAGTCCGCCCGCCTCTGATTTGCAGCAGTCTCCTCATCCATTCCAAGATGCAGGAAACGTGGCTTATCAAAAATATCTATGGATTCAGCAATCATATCACGGCATACTATGTAATATTTTTCCGTAGAAACCATTTTCGAATATTTTCCAAGCCATGCATCATGAGTTGTTGAAAAATTCAACATGGGAATGGGTTCAAGTCCCATCTTTCTCATTTTATCTAACTCACTGCGCAGCTTGTTTACTGACCACGCATTTCTAACAGCAATTTCAGGATGGCTGTCCCATTTTAAAGAATCTTCCACATTTATCAGGATCATATTCATTCCTGAATCTGCCATTTTTTTAAAAGCATCATTCAAAAGAACTTCACTTAGTTCCAGTTCTGTTGATAGATATAGCTTCAGCTCCGATGAAAGAACTGGTAGTCAAGATAAATGAGAGTTGCATTTTAGCTTCTTTAAAGGACAATAATAGAATTACCTTATATCAGGTTACAAATACCCATGAATTACAGGCAAATCCACGCCAGGAAAAAAATGCCTACTTAACCGCTACGGGACGTGTTTTATTAGCTTTTAAAAATCAAAAAGAGCAAGAGAAATTTATTCAGGAATATGGGCTCCCAGGAGAAATGTGGCCAGAAGTAAAAAGTAAGCATGATTTAATGATAGAGCTCAATAAAATCAAAGAAAAGCAAATAGCCATCCATCATGCGGATTCAGATATTATTGGCCTGGCAGTACCTATTTTTAAAATAGATAAACTAATTGCAAGCCTGGGAGTTTATCTACCGGAAACCAGATTTAACTATAAGAAGCAGGAACTAATTTTCAGCGAACTGAAAAATACAGCAAAGTACGTTAACAAGAAGTTGGAAAAATAAAGAATACTAATTACAAACTAGATAGTGACATTATACGCTTATCGAAGACTAATAGTAATTTCTTCAATCTTTTGTCCATCAATTATTCCAGGTTCGCACAAAGTATATAATACATCTTACTCGTTAATTCCGGGTGCATCACTCTTGACGTGCTCTTATCATAACAATCCACACATTAAAGAAGCCTGTCTAACGTGCTTATCGATAAATAATCGGGCAATTAGCAAAGCAGCAGTGCGGTGCCGGCTTGCAAAACTTTTTCCGTTATAATTAAAATTTATTATCCAGAACAATCACATTTTCGAGGCAAATATGCTTAAACTACAAAGTGATAATTTCATGATTCTTTTTTCAAATTATTTGTTGCCAATACTATATATCTGCAAATCCTACCAATTCTCTGATTTAAAAAGTCAATTTTTTTTCTTTAGTAACACAGCATCTGCGACAACTACTCCTTTACTTTCTTTATTTGAAATTTCTACATAGGGTTTACCACTGGGATTTAAATTAAAATCACCTAAATAAACCCATTCACCGGAGGTTTGCCCTTTAACTTTGATTTCACTTGGCCGTATTTTTTTAAAACGTTTTTTTTCACCATCATAAATAATTACCGTGATGTTATCAGCCATTTTCTGCATTTTTGGAACATAAGTATAGACATGATAGCTACCCGCCTTTTTAATCGCCGGCATAAACCGCGCTGATGCAAATTCATTTGTTTTGGAATCACTTACTAACATGGATGGGCCATAACTTCCTTTTTTCATTTTTTTCCATGTTCCTGTCGTTTTTACGCGGTCTTTATCTGCATCATCTACCAAAATGTCTGGCTTGCTTCCATCCAATAAAGGATTTTCTTTTAAAATCTTTTGAATATCTATCGCGGACACTTCTTGCAAAGCCAGTTTTTTGTCTATTGCTATTGAGGCTGCCACCGCCGCAGATTGGGCTAATACCATAAACACCGGTTCCATTCTGATGGATCCGTAAGCTATATGACTGGCGGATAAACAAACAGGGACTAACAAATTCCTGCATTCAGCTTCTTTAGGAATAATCGCTCTATAGGAAATAGGAAAAGGACTGAAACCTCCAATTTCCACATTTCCTTCGTTCTTTACCATAGTTGTCCCGTTCTTTACAATTACAATTCGTTCACAATTATGGGAATCCATTGTGTAAGCGGCCAATCCTATACCGTCTTCAACTACAGTTTTGCTTTCACAATTAGCCTGCGTCATTACATAATCTCCCACTATTCGCCTTGATTCCCTGACATACATCTGAGGAGACCAATGTCCATTGTCACTATATTCATCTTTAGGGTATCCCCATTGCAACATTAGTTCCCGCAACTGTTGTGGCATCCTGTTATCATGACCGATGAAATACAAAAGTCCTTTTGAATAATTTTCATGTGCAGCCGTGATTTTTTTCCTCGCCGCATAACTTGCCTCAGGGTAATCGTAATTCATACCGATCATGTCCGTTGAAAAAGGGCCATTATTATTAATGTCAGTTTTTGCATTAGGCATCAAATCAAACTTTAAAAAAGGTCTGAGGTCTTTTGCCTGGACTTTATTGATATACCTTAAAAGCAGTTCATATCTGGATGAATCATAGTCAATCGGACGGCTGATGGCAATGCGGTTAGAAGGATTATTGGTTAAACAGATACGAAAATTATAAGCCTGCACTTTTTCATCGCCGGACCCTGGCCTAGCTAATCTTGCATTAGTAATGCCCCATAATAATCCGCTTAAAGAATCACCTGTGATTTTATAAGGATCAATTCCATCTGGAAACTGGTGCCGTTCTCTTAACTGCACTCCATTATTCGTTTCTCCATACAATGCATTTTCCTCTCTTCCTACAGTATAAGATATTCCTGACCTTGCCATAAGATCGCCTTCATAAGAGCAATCAATAAACATCTTTGCCCGAATTACCCAATCACTTGAGTTACCCGGATTTACAGATGATTCAACTGTAATTTCCCGAATGTAATTTTTTTCCTTTTTGACATCTTTTAACTGGTGTTGATAAAGGACTGATACTTTAGCTGATTGGATATAAGATTGAAAAGTCTTTTCTGCAACTGAAGGCTCAAAAATCCATTGTTCAAAATTTCCGTAATGTCTTCCCAGGCGGCGATAGAAATCCAATGCCAGGCCACTTATTACATATTTGTTTCCAATATCGGTGTAACCAAGTCCTCCGGATGTAAGTCCGCCCAAATGGCTGCCCGGTTCAATTAACAAGACGCTCTTACCCATCTTTTTAGCGCTGTAAGCAGCAATAACACCGGCCGAAGTTCCACCATATATACATACATCTACCTTTCTTACGGCCTGGGCCTTTGTGTCCTGAAAGGCAAATTCAAAAAATAAAATTAAAATAAAACAGATGCGCATATTATTAAAGACAAGTTTATAAAATTAAATAAAGTGCTCATACTAATAACAAACAAATTGAATCTCAAAACAGAAATTTTTAGATTCTCTTCTTATTATCTTTCCCTGCCAGTCACTCCTTTTTTCCAAACAAACCAAGCTCCAAAAGGATATCTTTCAAATTTATTTCGGTCTCTTCACCATTTGGTACTTTCCCGGATTGCAATTCTTTGTGCTCCTTGTTTCCTCAGGGCTTGCGTGAGTTGAATTCTTAATAATTATTTATTGCCCTTTTAAGAAAAGCTTTTTTTGAACCAATGTGTATTGTTGCAGAAGAAATATTATTCTTTAATGCCCAGTCTTTCTCAAATGAAAAATAATCTATCAGTTCGTTGGGTTGCCCGCACAACTGCTGATAAACCTGTTCCATAAACATCTTCCATCTTGGAAAGTATAATGTTTTTAATACTCCGCTCCAATCCTTATTAGCATATTCATGCAGGGTTGTTGCGGGATTATCAGATCCCCAGAAAGAAACTTGGTCACGGGCATTTTTTTCGAATAAGTCTTTTTCATAAGGTGTTTTTCCAAGGGCGCGAGCCGCATCGATCCAGCTATCAAGTCTAAAATTCTTATCAAGGCTTAAAAGTGAATCATCCACCAAAATCAACTTCAAAAAACGGTTAGCCTTTTCTTTAAATAATACCGAATCCTTTTGTGCATAAGCCGATTCCATTTGATTGTATATCACATCTCCTTTATTTGCCAGCACTTGTCTTGAAAAATCTATCGCGTCAATAAGCCACGTTTCAGTCTCCGACATAGAAGCATAGGTCGAAAGAAACAACCTCACACCAGTTGCAAACCAGGCTGTATCATAGTTTCGCTTACGTTTACCAAAAGCAGAGACGTGTTGGATATTCCATGCAGGCCTTGCACATAAAATGTTTTCGGGCAAGCCATCCATTTCTGAAAAACTGCAGTAAACTGTTTGGAAAAATATTTTCCATGCTTGTTGCAGGGTATCATTATTACTACCATAACGGTATTGGACATATTCTTTTATCCAATCCTTTACGGCAACCTTTTGTTCCCGCCATCCCAGATCCAACATCAGGTCATACACTACGGGATTATTATGAATGCCTTCAGGCATTACACCTATTCCTTTACAAAGATTTTTATATTGTCCGGTATTAATTCGATTTACTTCATCTGCAAACAACTGTAGTTTACCATATAGACCAGATTTTTCTCCATAATTATTTACGGTACACCAAATAAAAGGTGTGCCATCGAATCCCTTTCTTCTTTCCCAATCATTTGATTTTTCTCCGGCCAGCTCCAGTACCAATACCTTCGATCTATCCAGACCAGCCAATAATTCTTTCCTCGGATTTTCCTCCCACCCTTGCAAAACCCAGGTGCTGTTTGGGAATACCCGTTGCATTTCCGTTTGAATAAGGTTTCCTGCCTGTGTTAAATCAACACCTTTTGTACTGCCACCTTCATGAAAGGGATCGCCGCCAAAGAAATGAATACTTTTCCCATATAATTTCTCAACTTTTTCATAATAAACATTAGCCATTCTATGAAATAAAGTATCACCCGGAAGCAGGAAATCCGGACGCTCAAAACCTCCGGTCCACTCACCTTGTGTTCGAATTGCTGCCTCTGGAAAATGTTTTTTTAAAGCACGCGGTACCATTCCATAAAACCCCTGAAATACCGGTTCTATGCCAAGCTCCTTCATCCTGGCGAGTATTTTTTGTTCTAGGTGCCTGCGCCGATCAATCATTCGTTGAGTTACAGAGCCGCCCCACCCTTCCAGATTCCCCATTAACCACCAGGCATTAAAAGCGGGTCCGGGGATAAACGCTTTGATCTCTTTATCAGAGAACCCAAATTTCTCAAGTGTTTGTTGCCAAACCGCTTCCGTCCCTATAGTAGCCAGCATTAAATTCACACCATGTAATGCCATCCAGTCAAGTTCGTGCTCCCAGTCTTTCCAGGAATAAAAACTCATGGTATAATTCAGCGTGCAATAATTAAGCGCATAGTGATATTTGAAAGCGGAAGTAATATGTATTTTCTTTTTCAGAACCGGTAAAGGATATACGGGCGACAGGTTATCACCCATGTGAGATATGGAGCGATGGCAATAATACTGTAAATACCAGTTCAATCCCATAGAGGCAGCATTCGCATCCGACGCTCCAATCACAATTTGATCTCCTTTTGAAGACAGTTCAAACGCTTGCATGCCAGCAGAAAAGGATATTTTTTTGAAGAGCAGATGATTTGCCAACCACGGTACTCTGCGTACCGCCAGTTGCTGAATCTGGTCAAATGTCCCGGCAATGGATTTTAATGAAAGCAACAACAAGAGTACAGAAAGTATTTTTCTCACCGTTATATTTTATAAATCTTTTGAATTAATTTCCCCCAACTTTAAAACTTCTTTTTCCCATGACAAAGGTTTTTCCACATCTACATTTATTACATTAATTCCTTGAAGAAAAACATTCGCTCCTGAATGATCTATTTTAGAAATAGTTCGGACTTGCAAACCATCTACATCAACTGCTATGACTGGAATGCGTGGATCCAGTTCCTCTGAATTTAACATGAACCCATTAATTTGTATATTTTTGGCATGCCTCACAAATAAACCTGAGGAAGGAAGTTCTTTCCATGCAGTGGGTTGCGGATACCCTTTAATATCTTCTTTAACTTTTTCGGCACTTTCAATATAATCACCTTTATTTATTCCACCTTTATTAAAAAACTGCACGTTGGAAAGAGATAAATTTTCAACATAATGACCCGGAATTCCGGTTATGGATGAACAATAGTTGCCCGTATTATAAGCCACCACATTACTTATAACAATATTCCGCATTTTCCCGACCGGTGGCTCCGGAGCATCTTTGAAATGTTTTCTTCCCCGGTTCCCCAATCTCACGAACAACGGGCATTCGGTTCCATACATAGTAATATTATTGATACTCACACCATCCATTATCCCTCCGTCCACTATCTCTAGTGAAAGCCCTGCAATGCCGATCGAATCTCCATATAGGCGATCGGACCCCTTGCTGGGCATGATAACACAATTTGAAATAGCAATATTTTTAAAACCTCCGGTTGATTCCGTACCGGTTTTGATTGCATTACAAAAACTTGAGATCACACAATTAGTAATAACAATATCTTCAGAAGCTGATTCTCCGGTACTTTTTAAACACACAGCATCATCATCAGTATCAAATACTGAATTAGAAAGTAAAAATCTTCTGCATCCGTCAATATCAATCCCATCATTATTCCTATTGGCATGATTATATACATTTATTTTATCAACCACCACATCTTCACAATGGAGATAATGTTGATTCCATAAGCCTGAATTACGCATATGAACACCTTCCACCCGTATATTCTTACAGGAAATGAAAAGAATATTACGTGGCCTCCCATCCATGTCACCCGTACGTGCCTTAGGACCGGGCAATTGGTCGGCTCCATTTCCATCAATAGTTCCGAAACCCGTTACGGCAATATTAATGGCATCGAGTGCATAAATAAGAGAACGCCAGCCGCCGGTATCTTTAAGGGAGCGATAGGATGGTTGGGGTTGCAGGGGAAAGTCCTTTCTGTCAGTACTAGCGTATATAACAGCTCCGATTTCTAAATGAATTTCTACATTATCTTTCAATACAAGAGTGCCCGTTCTGAAAACACCCGCAGGGATAATGACCTTTCCACCACCATTTCTATAACACGCACCTATCGCATTATTTATAGGGATGGTGTTTAATTCCGTAACGCCGGCTTTCGCTCCAAAATCTGTAATCAAAAAATCTTTTGCAAGACCTTCTTTTGTGGTGATGCATATCAATAGGCACCAAACAAACTTTTGCATAAGAGCTTTAATCATGCTTTTTGATTTTTAGTATGATGAATTGTTCAAAATAAGTGATTTTGAGTTCAACTTTCAAGTTCTTTAGTCTGCTAGCCAGCTTTTTAAAATATCGGTTAATTTTTCCACTCCCGGGGTAGGTAAAATTTGTAATTGTTTACTTGCATTTTTATGTTTGCAGGCTGCCCTTATTACCGACATATCTTTATCTATATCCGTCACGTTTTCAGTATTTCCAGTCCCATCACTTACACCCGTTATTAAAATTTTGTTGGGCGAAATACTCGCTGCCAAGTCAGGAAGGTCATATATTCCAATAGACCCTGCAACAGTACTTTGAATAAAGTGAGGATCATAATGGTGATTCATGACGATTGATCTGTATGAAGAATAGGGGCTGATGAGCGCCAGTTTTTTAATATTTTTATGAAAGGCAGCGGCATGTAATAATACGGGAGCCATTTGTTTTATTGCCAAACCGTAAATTTCTTTAAAGTGAAGTTGATTTTCAAGCAGGTGGGACAATCTTACGACATCACCCGCCTGTATTCCAACTATGCTCCTGCCAATAAGCATTGAAGCGAACCATAAATTGTAAGAAACACTATCAATATAGGAATCCCCATGAAATATTCCAGGCCCAAGTTCACCGGTGCCGACAATATCAGGAGCTAAAACAGTAATATTATTTTTTACAAACCACTCCATTTGTTCACCGGCACCTGCATCTGCTGTCTTTCCCATTGGATTTAAATAGATAAGTGCTTTCCCATTGGGAGTTTCAGGCTTGAGTAAAAGATAAGGAATCATATAATTGCCCTCACCTTTGATAAGATATTTTTCAATAACATAACCGTCCCGCTGAATCCTGCCTGCAAACATTGACTTTCCATTTGACTTTGGTTCTTCATATCCCGAAAGTTTTTTAGCTGAAGCCAACATTTTAGTTAAATAAGCAGGAAAATCTTTACGTTCGGATTCTAACTTTTCCATTCTTTTTTCTGCATCCTTTCGATTTAAACTAAATGCAGTTTCACCTTTGAGGGATGTAGCTAACTGCCCTGTTGCGGTTACCTTCAATTCGTTTTCTGGTAAAGATTTCGTTTCCTGATCAGTTGAATCTCCGGGATTATCCAAAAACTTCTGGAAAAAAGCATAAAACGCTTCCCTGTTGCTTTTTGTAGAGGCATGTGGTGCATCATCAGTTACTATTCCGAAATTTTGCTGTTTGCCGTAAGCCTGATAAAGCCTCGCTACCTCTTTTGCTGTTTCAATTGCGCCCTGAATGGGGAACATATCGCGACTGGTAGTGACCATAAGCACAGGTTTAGGGGCACGTGCCAATAATAAATCAGCCATATCAATTCCCCGTTTAATCCCATAAAAAAAGTTCTGCTCAGCATCCTGTGGACCCATAGACTCATACAATCTGGTAAAATTTGTAAAATAATTACGTGGAGCCGCTGCCATTATCCTGTTATCAAAAGCAGCAATATAAGCGCTTTGTGTTCCACCACCGGAACCACCCGTTATTCCTATTCTAGCAGGATCTACTTCTTTTCTTGTAAGCAAATAGTCAACTGCCCGAATCCCATCCCAAATAAAGTCGCCAGCCAGGGTATTACCGGTTATAAAAAGTTGAGCACCTGGATACGAGTGTTCGTAGGATGGATATTTAAATATTGATTTATTTGTTTCAGGATTAAAATACTGGAGTCTTTCTCCCTGCCCCATAGGATCAAAGGCAAACACCACAAATCCTTTTTTAACTAAATTTAAAATTTCATGCTGATAGATATCCGCACGATATCCATTATTAGAATGCCCACTACAGTAAACTATTGCAGGAGCCTTGCCGTTCTTTAAATTATCTGGAATAAATAATGTTGACGTCACATAGTAATTTGGTTGCGATTCATACACAATATCCTCTAAGTGATAGCCATCTTCACTAAAAGTATTAGTAATCCTGGCATTTAATGGTGTTTTTTGGGGAAAAGGACCAACTGTTTCTTTAAGGGTATTTTTTATCCATTGCTGTCTTTGCTTCCACTCAGATAAAGAATTTATTCGGGAAATTTCATCTGAACGTTTATTGAGATAAAAATATGCCTGATTAGCCAAGTAATGATATAATGAATTTGGCGCATCGGTAAACCTCATCCAATGTTGGGTTCCACGAATATCGTCGAACTCCTTTTGGGCATAAATAAACTTGTTGAATAATAATAATATAAGGAGAGAAAGAATACTAGTTTTTAAAAATTGTTTCATTTTTATTATTGTCTAAATTGGTTTAACAGGATGTTCTATCTTTTAAAAAATTATATTTTAATTATGTTGGAAGTTATTTTTTACATAACCATTTCGCCTCTTGAAATATCTACCCATGCATTTTTATATTCTTCATTTTTCAGTGTTAGGTGCTAATGTGCAACTGCCACAATCACTGGCGTGCAGATCCGATGCATATTTAATATTTTGAAATGTATTTAAATTAAACTTTATATTAGATGAATGTTGGATGTAACCTGCATACTTAGAGTATTGGATAATATTATTCTGAACGGTGATATTTTTTATTATTGCAGATGTAGTTGGCTTTGCATTCATCTCTACCCCATTACCTGCATTATTCGAGATGAGGCAATTTTTTATTATAACGTTTTGAGTTGTACCAGCATCAGGTTCAATATCTATTCCATCCTGTGGCGCCGTACCATGGGTATTTAAAAATGCACATGAGTCGACGATTATGCCATCTCCATTAAGTATACTTAAACCTTGTCGGCGGTTATTACTGCACGTAACTCTTAAAAGGGTGATATTTTTACAATCAACTCCGGAAGCGCCATAAAGCACTATCCCGTCACCCCAACATTCTGTAATGAAAGAATCTGTTACTTTCACATTTCTGCTTCCAGCAATAGTAATACCATACCCTTGTTCACACTTATGTGCGCATTCCGGGCCAGAATGTTTTTCACGTTCTCCTATGATTTTACCTCCTATAATAGTTACATCATCTGCTTTTTGAATTAATATTACCCTATACTTACCTGAATAGGTCGGGATAGCTATAAGTTTTCGGCTGGTATCAAACATATTCAGCTCCACATTGCTTTTCATTTTTATTGAACTGTCCACATCAATATAATAATTACCCGATCGTACTTTAACGATACCCCCCCCTAAACCCGCCATGGAATCAATTGCTTTTTGAAATGCCCAGGTATCATTAAGGGTATCGGTACCATTTGCCCCAATATCATTTACCCATATTTCCGGCTTTATCCTTGACTGCGCATTCCCTTCACTGTACTTTAGCAACGAAAAAAGGATTCCCGATAAAATGATAATGAATTTTATTTTTGTACTACCCATAGTTTATTCATGTAATGGTCGCTTTTTCCAGCGAGTCGACTTGTTTCTATTGTCTTAAACTTTAATTTCTTATTGCCATAAACGGTTTTGCTGCAAAGCGCTGTTTAATGATAATTCTTTAAGTGGTATTGGAAATAAATTATATTTTTCGGATACACTTGTATAACCCTTTGTTACATATTTAAGAGAAGCTGGCATAGTAGCATTCAAATCTGTTTCCATCTCTTTCATTCTTGGAATGAAAATACCCCAACGTATCAGGTCAAATTTTCTGAGTCCTTCAAAGCAAAGCTCCCTTGCTCGTTCGCTCTTTATAGTATCCCTGAAGGCAGAAGGAGAAAGGTTTGAAATATCAACATTGGATGTTGCAATGCTTGCCATAGCTGTGGCAGCTAAACCTACATAAGTAAAAGCAGCACCCGTTATATTAGCATCAGATGCGCCACTATTTTGTGTAGGTGGTATATCTGTAGAGGTTCCTGATGTTGTAACAGTATAAAGTTTACTACCATAAAACACTTGCGTACCTGCCAGATACGACGTGTGGGTTTGCCAAGCATTGCCTATTATAATAGTAGGAACACTCGTATAGCCATAGCCAGGATCCACTACGCCAACCGCGGTTACCTTACCTGTAGCTGGAGACACGGAAGCTTCCGCTGTAGCGCCGGTTCCACCGCCGCCTGAGATAGTAACCGGTATAGTATTAACAGTTTTGAGATATCCTGTATTACCGGTGGCAGAAAGTACTATTTGACTTACTACGGTAACAGAATCAACAGGTGTAGTAGTAGGCAAACCATAGGCGCGCCTTCTTATTGAATTGATTGCCTCATAAGCTTGCGGTGTCGGACCGTTAATTTCGTTATCAGCTTCTGCATACATTAGCAGTACATCCGAGTACCTTATAATTGGATAATTTGTGGGACTATACACAGTACTTAATGGTCGAACAGATTCGTATTCCCTGGGCCATTTACCACAAACCCTTGAATAAATGTCAGTCGGCGGGATAATAACTTTAATAGTCCCGTTACTTTTATATATGCTGTAAGGTGCAATTACCCAATCACGCCTTAAATCACCTGCACCATATAACTTATATAAAAAAGGAGTTGCGCCCAAAAATCCTTCGGCATACATATCCTTATTTACATTTCTAACCGCCATTACCTTTGCCCATCTTCCTCCTATTGCCTTTCCCCCCATATTATTTCCATAGAAATCGATTTCCCATAATACTTCTTTATTAGCATCAAATAAGTCCGCACATTCATTAATAAAAATTTGTTTATAATCAGGATTTAAAGAATGTACATGAGATTGAATTACACTATCTGCCCATGCTCTTGCTTCTATATATTTAGTAACATCTTTCAATGGTTCGCCTGCCATTTTAAGACAAACCCTAGCCAGTATTCCTTCAATTGCTGTTTTTGAAACATGTATAGGAGTTCCATTTGTATTGTAATCGTTTACAATATCTTTAGCTTCCTTCATATCTTTTAGAATTTGATCGTAAATATCTTTTGAAGGAGTAGCCGGATTGTTAACTTTTCTGCTATCAACAGTTGGTTCTAATAACATGGGAACATCGCCCCACATAGTCACCAGTTGAAAATACATAAAGGCTCTTAAAAACAAAGTCTCGCCTTTAATTACATTTCTTTTATTTCCATCCATTACCGGTTTATTGATGTTAGCAAGCAGGTTATTAGCCAAATTAATACCTTCGTATAAGGCATTCCAGGTGTTATTAATTCCTGCATCTGATACGACAATGTTATAAATACCTGCAAATGGAGCTGAACTGGTATTTTTATAAAAACCCTCATCATTGCCGATTACATCATTAAAGGACAGGGACAAGCCATATGTGCCGGTTTCAGCAAGAGAACTGTAAACACCGGCAAGTGCTTCATTCAATTGCTGCTCATTATTGTAATATTGTTCCGGCACAACAAAGTCAGTTGGCTTTGTATCTAAAAACTTTTTGCATGATGTGACGCAAATAGAACTTAAGACTATTATTAAAATTATTATTCTTTTCATGCTTTTTTTTTAAAATGAAACGTTTAGGCCAAAAGTTACCGTTTTCGCATAAGGGTAAACTGAGTAATCAAAAGCAGGCTGCAATGCAGAACTCCCAAATTTTGAAACTTCAGGATCAAAACCTGTGTATTTTGTCCAGGTATATAGATTTTGAGCAGCGGTATAAATACGCAGATTACTTATTTTAATCCTCTTGAGCATAGCAAGAGAAAAATTATAGCCTATCTGAACTGTTTTGAGTTTTAAGTATGATCCGTCTTCTATGACACGCGTGGAATAACTCAAATTATCAGGCCCTGCACCTCCGCTGGCATAGTATTTATTGCTCGGGTTATCAGGCGTCCATCTGTTGGCATAAGAAGCATACATATTCTGCCCATTATTATAACCTCCACCTTCAAAAATGAGCCGGTTGGCATTCATGACATCGCCGCCGACGGAGAAGTTGAAGAATACGTTCAAATCAAAATTTTTGTAGGTAAAATTGTTTGAAAATCCGCCGGTAAATTTGGGATTAGGATTTCCAATGATTGTTTGATCGTCAGTATTTATTATACTATCTCCATTCATATCCTTATATTTTATATAACCTGGATTTATCGTACCAGCATAAGCTGGAACCCCATGCTTTAAGGTATAAACACCGGTTGAACTTTTATCAAAATCCTCAAGTTGATAATTGCCTTCCCAGTTATATCCATAAAACAAAGCAAGCGGCTTACCAACCTGGGCGATATATAAGGGCACACTTGAAGTTAAAGTACTCCACGCAGCAGTTGTTAATCGTTGCGTTTCACCATCGGAAAGAGCAAGCACCTCATTTCTGTTGAAAGAAATATTGAAGTTTGTATTCCAATTAAAGTTTTTACGGTTAATATTTATGCTGTTTAAAGTAATTTCAAGCCCTTGATTCTGTACTTTTCCAATGTTCTTTAATGCGGTAGTAAAACCAATTGATCCTGGTACTGCTGCATTTAAGAGAAGGTTTGAAGTCACTTTCTTATATACATCAGCATTAACGGATATCCGTTCGTTGAATAAACCAAAATCTAAACCGATATCGCTTTGTGTTGTGGTTTCCCATTTCAGGTTTACATTTCCTAATGTTGTGAAAGTTGAAGCATTAACAGGTACATTATCATAACTATAACCTCCACTTGCAGGAATACTGATTCTTGATAGATAGGCAAAATCTGAAACACGATTGTTACCGGTGGAACCATAACTTACCCTGACTTTCGCATTTGAAATAAAATGTACTGGTTTCATGAAATTTTCCTGGCTCAAACGCCAGGCGATGGCACCCGAAGGAAAATAACTCCATCTGTTTTGAGAAGCAAACTTTGAAGAACCATCTGCTCTTATTGATCCTGTTAATAAATATTTTGAGCGGTAAGAATAATTAACTCTTCCCAAAAATGAAGCGAGTGTAAAATTTGATGAAGTCGAACTAATAGAAATTGGAGTTCCTTCATCAATGCCTGATGTTCCAAGTTCTTCATTAGGAATATGATTCGCAGAAGCGCCATAGCTTGATACGTTTGTACCTTGCATAGTAAATCCAGCTAACACATTCAGTTGGTTGTCTGCATTCAGCTCCTTATCATAAGTAAGTGTGTTTTCATTCAGCCAGCTTGTTAATTCATTATAAGTAACAGATCCGCTAACTCCATTGTCCTTTCCAGTGTTAGTTAAAGGGCTTCCTTTAGGAGTCTGAGTATTATCAAAAACATCATTCCTGGTTTTTGTTTTAGTTAATCCCCCTGTTACTCTTAGCTTAAAATACTTAGCAAATGCGTATTCTGCATAAGCGTCAGTAGTTAGAATTTCAGATACTTTTTTTCGCAATTCATTTTTTGCTGTTTTTATTGGATTGAAGCCTTGCAAAGCGCCAACAAATTCAGCATCATCATTCTCTATTCCATCTTCGGCTTCATTTATTTTTCCAGGTACTGGCCGAAAGGCCCAAACACTAACCAATAAATTTCCTTGATAAAAGCCGTTGCCACCTAAAGCAGGGCTTGTCCCATACTGATTCAAATAACTATAATTAGTATTAATTCCAACATTCAGATTTTTATTAACCTTCTGATCCAATCTGATCCTGCCCTGGTATCTGTCATAACCGGAATTAACAATAATACCAGCCTGGTTTGAAACCGAGCCGGAGATACTGTACCGAGTGCCATTTGACCCTCCACTTAACGAAAGAAAATAGTTTTGGAAAGGGTGAGTGCCTAAGAGGGTGTCCTGTAAGTCAACTCCCTTAAAATCACGATAATAATCTAAAGTTCTTCCATCGATAAGATAGGTCGAATCAGCATAAGTGGGATTCCTTTCTTCTGCGTATTTCACGTATTCATAAGGGCTCATCAGGTCTATTGTTTTATTATTCTGCTGAAAGCCATAATAAGAATTGAAATTAATAACAGGCTTACCAATCTTGCCTTTTTTGGTTGTAATGAGTATGACGCCGTTTGCACCTCTTGCACCGTATATTGCAGTCGAGGAAGCGTCTTTCAATACTTCGATAGATTCTATTTCAGCCGGATTAATGGCGTTATTATCAGGATTTTCCATTGGAAACCCATCTATAACATATAATGGGGAATTATCCTGAGTAAGAGAATTGCTTCCACGGATGGTAATATTAACGGAAGCACCAGGCTGTCCATCATCAGCAGCGGCAGTAACTCCGGCGAGCCTTCCAGCCAGGGCATCTTCGAAAGATCTTACAGGCGCTTTTTCCAGATCGGCCATTTTTACTGATCCTACTGCCCCTGTAAGATCTTTTTTCTTAACGGAGCCATAACCTATTAATACTACCTCATCTAGTTTTGTATTGTTTGGAGTCAGCTCTACATTTATAATGTGCTTCGCATTAATTCGAACCTCCTGTTGTTCAAAGCCGATATGTGTAAAAACCAAAACAGAACTACCGGCAGGTACCGTGAGATTATAATTTCCTTTTGCATCGGAGATAGCACCTGTTGAAGTTCCTTTTAATTTTACGCTTACTCCCGACAAACCTTCCCTGGTGCCTTTAGAAATAATGTGTCCGGTAATGTTAGTTGGATTTTGGGCAAATCCCTGAACAGAGAACCTGCAAAGAAAAATGCACATTACGATGAATTGTTTTGATTTCATGTCGTTATATTTGGTAAGAAATGATCGGGAAAAATGAAAAAAGCATTTTTTTGGTAATTTTATATTATAAAATATAATTTTACAATAGTATCCAAATGTATAAAGAAATTTATTCTGAGCAAATTATTTTTATTCTTTTCGAAAAGGAGTATTGCAACAGATTACAGCTGATTAATCTTTATGAATTTGATTTTTTTGATTTCGATAGTATCAATGGCTTTGCTTTTGAATAGTTTACCATCCAAACAATCGCATCAAAAATCTAAAAAAACATTACTATAAAAGCAAGTGCCCACATGCTAAATTTCATTGAGACAGGAGTATAAATCTTTGCTATTCGTATACTCTCTGGACAAGCGTAGTAAGTCTTGTTTTACTTCCCAGGATAGGATTCTCAAATACCCTTTCTCATTATAATAGGGACCCCGAGCACCATTTTTGAAAATAAAATAGTCGAAACCCGTTAATCCTAGATTGGCCGCTTTCCATCTTTATCTACCAGATGCCATTTACCAACAATTCCGGTTTATAACATATGGGCTATCAGTATTATGAATCATTTTTAAACCTCGTTTTTATCCTAAACAAGTATTTCGTTATGAGAGAAGTATTATCTCTTATAACACCTTTGGCACTTATCACCAGGTTGCTCATTTTAAGGAATAATGAGGTACAGCTGAGGCCTGGCTCAAAAGCAAGTCATTCTTCCTACCCTGTTTTGCTAATGTACCTTTTATAATTGCTTGTCGATTTCGTATTCACGCCTTGTTACAATTGCGGTTTGCCTTTATACAATCAATTTCACAATATTTATAAATTAATCGCTTTATTATCAATTTTATAGGTCTTTACATCCTTCAGCAAAATATTAGGAAGTATAGATCCTGTTCCACCTTTTCCAGGTGAACCAAGCACTACCTTTTCAGGTTCCTGCTTTTCATTAAACGAATTAATGTAACGGTATACCTATCCTGAAAATAAAGTTCAATTCTTCAGACAAAGGTTTCATTCATTGAAGTAAGTATTGCTTACAGTAATTGCCCAATAAAATTGCCTCATCCCCATTAACCGTCCATTACAGTGGTTTATGAGCGGTTACTTTTCCTTTTTCAATTTCAGGCATCAGGCTTTGACCTTCAAAAGGAAGAATGGCTTTTCCTTTAAACATTTTCGGGTATCCTACTTCCGTTAGTTCGCAAACCGTAGGATAATATCAATAACATGTCCTGTCGATTATTCTATTTCCCTTTCACTTTACAATTACAGCAGGCAATCTTATAACAAGAGGAGTTGATACTCCCCCTTCATGCAAAAGCCTTCAGCAAAAAAACCCGGCTGCAAATAGCCGGGTTAAAAGATGGCATATACTGAATGTATCCAAACTCATGCAGGTCTTTAATACACTTATGGTAGGTAGCCAGCCCGCTTATTTTGGCCGTTTCCATCACGACAGCCCTCGTAATGTTTATGGGATTACAACACCGGTTTAAGTTATACAACTGGAAAAGCGCCATATACAAACTGATATGAGTAGGGCCAATCCTGTTGTCATCTTTGATCGCCTCGTAAAACCCGGTTAACGCTCTCACTTGTTCCATTCCCCCCCTTTTAAAACAGAAATCTCACACACCACACGAATCCCGCGCTATTGCTCTTCAACAACTTTTCTATATCCTCGTAACGGTAATAATAAATTCCGCCGATCCTGCTGTGGCGGAGTTCACGGGACAACCTAAGCCTCCGGATCGTGTTGGATGAAATACCCAGCATTTTTCTTACCTCTGAATTTTTAAGCCAGGGCTTAACCGGTTGTGCCACCGGTGATTTCAGCAATTGCTTTATGTCGTCTAACAACTGAACCTTGAATTGCTGCAGGTCCTCTTTCGTAACTACCTCGATAGTCATTTCACTTTGTTTTATTGGTATACTTATTCGTTGCATCCTGCTTGCCCTGGCGCACCTAATTTAATTCGGGCTTTTTATTTCAAACCGACATCCCCTTCCTGGTTGTCTTTTTTTTTGAATTGTTTAATTCCTGAGCTTTCTGTGAAGGCGCCTTTTTAATCTCTTCCTTCACGTCTTTCTTTTGATCTTGTTTTGCTTCTTTCCCCTGTTCCTGCCCTACTGCCTTATACTGATCCAACCCCTCTTTCATTACCCGTCTCATTTGCCCATCATATAGATTGACAGATTTAAACTGTGGATTAGCTTCGATAAACATCTTCTGAACAACTCCTTCTTTTTCGATGCTTACCGATTGAATATTTCCTTTTTGCAGGGATTGTATCAAAGCCTTTTCTTTTTCGGGATCGTTCAAGTCGGCCACCGCATATTTGGAAACAGCTGCTTTTACATCATAGCCATAATTTTCATGAAATTGTTTTACCTCATGGTTATTATGCTTATCCTTGTTGTCAAAATCAAGCTGCACCCAGGCTTTATAAGGCACATTATCCTTATTGGAAAGTTCTTTTAATACGGATCTTCCTTCCAGCATATTGTAGGCTTCCTTCGCAGTAACCCCTTTTCCTTTATTCAGGTAAAAAGTCTGGTCCACATTTTCGCCGTTGCTTTTTTGAAGAGAAGCCCTGTAGCTGTTAAAGAAATACATTTCGGAATTATCCGGTTTCCTGAAATGAAGCTCCGCCTCAAAAGGTTTTTTATTAACTTCGGTTTTGAAATTTAGACTGAATTCAGCCTTTCCCTGCTTTACATTATTTTCAAGCTCGTCTGTAAGGCCTTCGCCGAAGCCCATGTATTTGATATTGTCTTTCAAATACTCGAAATTTTGTTCGTTCATAACATTTGTGTTTTTATTGTTTGATAATTGTAGTTGTTCAATATGATCTATAAGGGCATCAGTGAATGCATTACCATCACGGTTATATAAACCATTTGCATCCGAGTTGGAAATTTCCTTATTTAATGATTGTCCATAAGGTATCTTCCTCAAAACATCTGCAATAGATGATGCATACATCACTACATACCTGTCAGAATCGCTGACATTGTTATCAGCAAATTCATAAGCTGAATCTTTGTTCTCAAAAAGATACACGTCGCTTGCATCTATAAAATAAAGAGAGTTATTGTAAGCCATCCGGTTATTGCCTCTACCGATAGCGACTGCTATTTTATCCAATACATCATCCGATATGATATGCTCTTCGTTCATTTAAGGTCCGGGAGCGAAACAGCCCGGATAATTTTATTGTTGTGAATCTTCAGCAGCAGATGCCTGCCGCCATTCTTCTCCATGACTTCAATAGAAAGGAACTTTGCGTCCGGTATCGTAAATTTTTCAAGCGCCACAACTAATGTTGAGGTGGAATTTGCTTTTACCAGCTTCGTGTTCCCCGCGATATACAAAGGCTTGATTTCGTTTTCCTGCATCGCTGCTCGTTTGGCTTTCTTTTTATCGCGGATATAAAATCTCAATAAATCAATATCATAATCAATGGAACTTTGGTTAACGAGTTGCAACTGGAAATAGATGGTATTTTCATGAATATATATACCGATGACTTTTGCCAGCATATCCCATTTACTATAACGAATGCCATGCATCGTTGGCGGATTACCCAATATCCCATCGGCATAACGTTCTGGCGTAGCCGAATTTTGTGAAGGCAGAGAATATATCCATGTCGACGGGGTTTTTTCATAGCTTACCGGGAAGGAGTAGACGCTTCCGTCATTGGTTATCACGCTTAAATTGGTTGCAGAAAAATTTGCAGAGGCCGCCTTTACCAGTAAGATATTCCCCGCTTCTTTTACCTGTTCCACCAGCACGTCCTTTGTTCCCCTGTCTACATGTATAATTGGGAAGGGAAAAATTAAAGAAATTGTTTTGTCGGTGGTAATGGAAAGAGCTGGGCTTTGTGCAAAAGAAGTAATTAACAATCCAAGACCACATAAAAGGCTCACAAATTGTTTCATGATTATATTATTATTGTTGTTGAATATTTTTGTTTTTTAAAAGAATTTTATAACCAGCCTTTACATATACCCGGACTAGTTTTGCCTTTTTACTTAGCAAAGTCTTAGCCGCATTGATACCCGCTGCTGCTGCCTGTGCTTTCAGCGTAGGGTCTATGGAAGTCATATCCATTGCCTGCAAACCATTATCAGATGATTGCTTGATTACGTCTCTTGTGATAGCGCCAGGAATATAAATACCAGGCAACCCGTCCATATCAAAGACTTCCATGTTTACCGGGAATAATGAATGGCCATACCGGATGGAATGAATTTCAATTTTGAGTCTTTCTCCATTTAGAGAGGAAGTGCCAAAAACAAAATTATCTTTAGGAATAGTTGTACCATCGATAGTTATATCATTCAGCAATCTTAGCTTGATTACCGAACCGGAAACCAGCACCTGGTTTTCATGCACAACCGCTTCAATTGCATTTTGCTTTTCTGAAACGATTTCAGGTTCTAATCCATAAAAACCGGCAGAAGTATCTTTTTTTACTATAGTATCAATTAAGCCTATTGAAGCCTGTGCGGATTGCCGGCTTACAGACAACAGCTGTGTTGTCACCTTGAGCTCAGCCTGCCCTGCGCTTGCCGAAGGGAAGGGCTTAACCCTTTCCGGATGCTGTATATCCAAAATCTTATCCATCATCCCGTTTAATTGTTCGATTTCAGGATCCCTCCCAGAGTCATCATTCACATGTTGCATCAAACCTTCCAGCCGGTCAACATCTTCTTTCTTTACCGAAATAACTTTCGGTTGCTCCGGACTCACGGTTGTTGTATTTGCATTATTATTTAATTGTTGATTAAGTTCAGCAAGCCTTGCGTACACTTTTTCTTCATTGGAGTCTTTATAATCTCCCGGCTTTAAATCGAATGTTTTGTGACCATAAAATGAATAGCCGGTGTCTTTCGGGACGGCGGTTTGAAATAGCGGATCACTTTTGATTTCTTGCCTGATCCTTTCGGAGTCTTTTTCTGCTTCATCATAAAAGCCCAGCTTATTTTCACCCTTATCGTCTTTAAGATGGGCACCGGGAAGCTGCATATTCAATCCCGACGGATCAATTTGCTCCTTTGCCTGGTCCTTTCCGCCGCCCATAACCCAGAACGCCAGTGTTACAAAAGGAATCACCACTAAGGGTAAAATCAACAATGCTTTTTGCTTTCGTGCATTATTATTTTTCATGTTGTTTATAGATTTTTTGTAAATAATTAAGGGTATCCATCAGGTAAGGCCGGGCTGCGAGAATGCTGTCCCGGAAGTTTTTATTACTATTAAGCAATTGCTTAAACTGTTCAATTCTTTTATATTCATTTCCTGGAAAAAAAGTATGACTACGGGGAGTCGGCGCAATTAACCGTATAGGCGCGACCGTTATAAGAACGCTATCATCTCTTTGCAGGCTCTTAACAACTACTACGGCGCTTTCTGTAACGAAGACAAGGCAAATTACGAATAGAAGCAGGATCCGTTTACGCCTCGAAAAATTATTAGTCCTTTGTTGGAGATAGTTTGCACATGTCAATAACTTTTGATTAAGGCGTATTAAAAACCTGCTTATAAAGGGATACAGCTCTTTATCTTTTTTTCTTTTAAATAGTTTCACCGGTTCTCTGTTTTTAAATCTTTATTTTGAATCGTATTCCATTTTTCAATTAAAAAACCATGCGGATTATTATCCGACCGGGATACATTACGCAGGTAACCTTCCGTGATTAAACTCCGGGTAGTGATGGTCGTTATACGGGTGATCTTTTCAGTAGCAAAGCACCTGAAGTAATAGGGATAGACCTTCGTATTTACCCGGACACTGTCAACCGTAATTTCCTGGCTCACATTTCCGGATATAATACCGGTGTAATAATTATTTTCTTTTAAGCTTTCATATACCCTCTTTGCGGATCCGTCTGCGAGGTAAAGGGCTTTATTGATGTTAGACTGAATTACCTTATCGTCCGGATCAAGGGAAAAAAAATAAGTATGAAACATCTTCACATGATCTCTTGCTTCAACCGGGATATTTTCCTTACGGTCACCCGCAAACGCTTCCAATGCCTTCCCATTTGCCAGGATGTAAATCCGCGACTGAACGGCCACTGTGGACTTGTAGCAGTTATAAATTACATAACAGGAAATCAGGCAGCAGGAAATTATTACAAGGATAGAAAACAACCGTAGCTGCCTGAAAGCGCTATCGATATTTTTGGCCTGCCTAAACATGATTCATTTTATTTACCAGTTAATTTATCTTTAAAATATCCATCGGACACCCCGGTATTACTCATGCTGTTGCTCATTTTATTGGCAGCACTGCCCATGGAGTCAGCGACCATTCCGGCCCCCGACGAAAGGGTGTTCACGGTTGAGGAAGCTGTAGAAGAAAATACATTGCTCACCTTATACAAAAGTGTATTGCCACCTCCCGCATTGACGATGTAGTTGGCCACCGAAGGCACGGTGAAATAACCAATGATCCCAATGATCATGAAAATGAGGTAGGCTGTATCAGTCGCGGAGAAAAAGGTGTCGCCCGAAGAATTGATCTGTTGGATATCCAGTGCAATCATTTTTTCCTGGATCTTTCCTATAATGCTTCCAAAAATATTGGCTACCGGAAGCCAGAGGAAAATATTAATATATCGGGCTACCCACACCATGAGGGTATGGCCGAGACCGTCAAAGACGGCCAGTCCGAATACCAATGGCCCGAGGATTGCCAGCACGATCATGTAAAATGTACGGATGGTATTGATGCACAGCGCTGCCGCCAGGTACAGAATGTGTAATACCTCACTCATCCATTCTTTAATGGAATTGTGGAAATTATAGGAGGCTTTGGCCATGGCAAACTTAATATCATCGCCGATCCCTTCGAGCCAGCCTTCATCCGCTGGGTCTTCACCGGGATGGGTATATTTATACCATTTATCCTGATCTCCGCTCCCGCTCTCTCCTACATACATTTGCCATACGTCTGTTTGCTTAATCGCCTCTTCTTTTTGTTTCAACAATAATTCGATGGCTTTATCGGAATTATCTACCATAGCACCGGTCGCTGTCACCGTAGGTTTCATAACGCCATTGATCATGCCAATGACAGAAGGAAAAACGAGCACAGCAAAACCAATTACAAAAGGACGGAACAAGGGATAAAAATCAATAGGCTCGGCCCTTGATATATGTCCCCACACCCGTGAAGCGATATACCATATAGCCGCAAATCCTGCAAGGCCACGCCCCACGCCAATTAATTGAGAACACAGCGGAAGCATCTCGTCAAAAAGCTGGTCTAATACTTTTTGAAGTCCGCCGATTTCATCAGAGACGCCTTGTGCAAAAATTAACTTTGGCATCATACCCACCGCGATCGTTAAGATCACCCTTACCCACTTTTTCATTGATTCACATTATAAAGTTGATTTATGGTTGAAATATCATTCTGCTCTTTGGCTCTTTGCAGGGCAAGCACTTTAGCCTGGTTATTAAAATGCTGCAAAAAGTTATATTCGTTATCTACTTCCTTCCATACATTATCTATGGCCGACAATCGTTCATCATCAGACATGCGCATTTTGCCTGCTGTAACAATCGTAGCGAGCGCATCCAGGTTTTTTAAGGATTGGTTAAAAAGATTGGAATAAACATTTTGGATATAGGTGATTTCATAAATGGTAAACTTGCCACTGGCTTTGAGTTGCCGCAATACTGATTTATATTGCGACACAATCTTTAATTGTGTTGAAACAATATCTGCGATCCGCTTGTATTTCTTTACAGCAGGGCTTACTTCCAGCAGGCTGCTGAGAAAGATGTTATGCAAATTGAAATTGCCTTCTGAAATATTTTTAATAGCTGTATAGCCCCCGGACACAATCTCATATCCTTTTTTCAGGTCCATTAAAATGTTTTTTAGCTGGACCAGCTTCCCAACGTCCAGCAGCAATTGTTTAGCCTCCTGTGTTTGGCCATAACTATGGCTTTTTATAAAAATTATCATTACTATAATCCACACACACTTTTTCATACCCCACATTTTAATTATCACTTATTACTTATAACCTATTACTTTACCCCATATAACTCCTTGCCAACTTCTACGTCGTTTTGATCTTTCATTCTTTGAATAGCAAGCATATTATTTTCATTGGCGAAATGCTGAACAAATGAAAGCCGATCTTGCATATTATTATATAAATGATCAATCCGTTCGATCCGTTCATCATCCTTCATTTGTAAAAGGCCGTCCGTTGTAATCACAATTAATTGATCGGTGATATCCGTACAGCTATTCAATACATTTTCAAAAACTGTTCCTGCATAGCTTATCTCATTACCGTTAAATTGTTTGCTGCTACTCATATTTAATTTCTGCTGATGGCAGGTCTTTATTATGTTAATTTGCATGGCAACGATTGCGGCAATCTTCGAATAGGCTTTAACGGCAGGATTGACTTTTTTCAAAGAAGAAAAATAATTATCATGCAAAGAGAAATCACCTTGTTTAATGGCATGTATCGCATCTAATCCATTCTTTGCTATTTTATAACCTTTTTCGACATAACCTGCATACACCTGCAGAGCCGCGATCTGCTCGGTTAAATATTTCAACTGTGTTTTCTTCTGCCGGAACCATTCGTCATAAGTTTGCGCAGCAGTGATCTGCACGGCTAACATAACAATAAAGAGCAAACGCATTTTTTTCATTGTATTCCGTATAAGAGTTTAACTACATTAATATCATTTTCATCCCTGGAACGTTGTAGCGAAATCCCGATGTTGCGGGAATTAAATTGCACGAGATCATCATAATTTTGCTGCATTCCGTCTGCCGCTTTATTAATGATTTCGAGTCTTTTCGCGTCCGTCATTTGAGTCGTAAAGGAATTAATGACGAGCGCCAACTGATCCAGGTTCTTTACACTCTCCGCCAGGATGCCGGTGTAGACCTGTCCGATATAAAGGAGTTCATTTGCGGTAAAATGCCCGTCCTGCCTGACCCCGTTCCATGCGGAGTGATATTGCTTAACTAAAGAAACTTCCTGCTGCGTAATTTCTTTGATGCGGTGATAATACGATAACACATCCTTCACTTTCCAGAGTTCATCAAAATAATCCTGGTACAGATCCTTTTGTTTTTGTACCCAATCAGTGATCTGCCCTAACTTTAGTTCGGACATAGCATTTTCAATAACCTTTTGTGCATTTTGCAGCCAGATCGTTTTGGTCTGCAATCGTTGTATTTTAAGATCAACCGCAATAATTGCCTTCTTTATCCCTGCCTTGATCACATCAAGGATCGGGTCCTGTGCACTGGCCGTCATTCCCAACAAAAAGAAACCTATACACACCAACAGCTTTTTCATGTTTTCTATTTTATTTTTTTGTAGATACTGCTGCCTACCAGCAAAATATCTTTTGAGGCATCAAATAAAAAAATCTTACCTCTTTTATTTTCATTTAATGTTTGATTATGTTCATCGTAACTGGCTGTCCATTTTTCAAATTTTCTTTCCGGAGGTAACAAATGACGTTCTTTGATTCGTTGGTAAGTCGCTTTATGAATAATAGAATACGTAGTCTCGTTAATTGGGCCAATCACCAATGTATCTTTGCCTATACTATATTCGTTGGTAACCTCACGGCAATAGATACCCGAAATAAAATTTTTATTGTTCACCTGCGAGCTACAGCCATACAACCAACAGCAGAATAATATCTTTTTCATATTTTAATTTTTATTTTTTAAATCGTTCGCCAAAGCAGCAATCCCTCTTTTCATGTCGCCATACTTTTTAGCATAAGCCTGCACTTTTACCTTTTCACTTTCTTCCGTGGTGTAGGTTAAATATTCTTCCATAGAAACTTCTGTCCGGTATACCCTCGAGAGCATTCCACCGAGAGAGATAAAAACTTCTTTGTATTTTTTTGCCGGGTCATTGGCTTTATTGACAGAGAGCACGAGCGCTTTTTCCTTTTCGGTCAGGCCCAGCAATTCCTGTACCTGGTCAAACTTGTTCTGGTATTTGGATTGGTCCAGCAAAATTTTGCAATCTGAATTATTGATAATGGCCTGCTTCACTACCGGTGACGAAATAATATCTTCCACTTCCTGGGTTACCACGATAGCTTCGCCAAAAAACTTTCTAACTGTTTTAAATAAGTATTTGATGTATTCTGCCATGCCTTCCTTCGCAATCGCTTTCCAGGCTTCTTCTATCAGGATCATTTTGCGGACACCTTTCAGCTTGCGCATTTTGGAAATAAAAACTTCCATGATGATGATCGTTACTACAGGAAATAAAATGGGGTGGTCTTTGATATTGTCGAGCTCAAAAACGATAAACCTCTGTTGTAACAGGTCGAGGTTCTCCCTGGCGTTTAATAAATAATCAAACTCGCCGCCCTTGTAATATGGCCGAAGCACATACAGGAAGTTGGAGATATCAAAATCCTTATCCTTTACTTTATCATCTTGTAATACCTGTACAAAATCAGTCTGCAGGAATTCATAGAACGTATCGAAGCATCTGAAGATGCCTCCTTCCCCTTCAGGGGAAGGCCGGGATGGGGTTTCAAAATAAAGCTGCAAGGCATTACTCAGCGCTACATATTCACTTCGATTAAAATTTTCATTGTCTTTCTTCCAGAGAGCCAGAAGCAATGTTTTAATGCTTTCTTTTTTCTCTGTATCAAGCACCTCTCCCTCACCGATATAAAATGGATTGAAACGAATGGGATTGGTTTCATCATAAGTGAAGTAATACCCGCCTACCATATCACATAAGCCTTTATAGCTATGCCCAACATCTACCAATACCACATGGGTTCCCTGCTCATAATAACTGCGCACCATATGATTGGTAAAAAAAGATTTACCGCTTCCTGATGGCCCGAGAATAAATTTATTACGATTGGTGCAGATTCCTTTCTTCATCGGCTCATCTGAAATATCAACATGAACCGGCTTGCCGGTAAGCCTTTCTCCCAGCCTTATTCCAACAGGTGAAAGCGATGAATAATAATTGCTTTCAAGATTGAGGAAACAACAGGCTTGTTCTGCAAATGTGTCGAACGTATCATTCATCGGGAAGTCTCCTTCGTTACCGGGCAGCCCTGCCCAATAGATTTGTGGTGCCCCATCCACTTCCTGTTTGGGGACGGCATCCATCTGTGCTAATGCTGAGCTCACCAGGTTTTTAATATCCTTTAGTTCTTCTGAATTCTCTGTCCAGGCGAGCACATTAAAATGTGCCTTTACAGGAAGCCGTTGACCCGAGATCGCTTCATTTAAATAATCGTTCGTAGCATCTCTTCCGATAGTATTTTCTCTTGAATAGGCACTGAGACTTTGCAGGCGTAATCTTTTACTTTCGAGCTTCTGGATGGTCTTTCTATAATCATCAATAAAAATGTATTGATTAAAAATATGATTGCACGGTAAGAGCTGCCCGAGCGGTGAAGCAAAGCCAATAGAGAACTTCGTTTTATCGGTGGAATATTTATCATAATTGATCCTCGACCCGCACAAAGCCGGAAGATCTTCTGCATTAGCCAACGTATAGATTTGTGCCCATTGATTTCCCACCCTTATGCCTTCTTTGAATGAAATATCTTTTATGATGATGCGATCGCCTTCGGAGAGGAAACAATACTTTTCGATTACGCCTGCCCGTTGGTTCGTACTTGATAATTGTTCATTGGATAATCTTTCCAGATGAATATACCCACTGTCTTCCAGTATCTTTTTAAACTGCCCCACGCTGTCCAAAAAATCCTGCAACATGGCCGGCTTCAGGGTTTGCTCGGGCACAATGGATCTTCTTATTAAATTTGAAAAAAGTGAATTAGCCACTTTTCTTCCCACAGGTTTCTTCGTTAGAAAGATGTAACAGGTATGCGCTAAATAAGGACGTTCATTAAAAAAACGTTCGCTGCTGCGGGATAAAAAGGATTGGTCTTCGCTCAAAAAATCAGGCTGGTATTTACAATCAATAAACCAATCTTGTTTATGAAAAACACTGTGGCGGGGTAAAACTTTTATGACCTTGATCCATGCCTGGTGAAAAGCTTCATAATCCTTATCTGATAAGGTGAATATCTCCGGCAAGCCTGCTTTGAATCCAACAGTAATATCACCCTGCTTTGATAAAATAGCATCGTGCTCCACACCCATAACCGGCAATATGTCTTCTAATTGCTTTTCCATTACTGTTTCATAAATATTTTCCTGCTTCTGCAGGTGATTAATTTCGGAACGCCTTTCCTGGCCACTTTCTTCATCATTCCATGTTCCCCATAAGTACGGCTGAGCTTGTACACATACATAAATAATCCTGTTGCGAGTGCTACAATCAATCCCAGGCAAACAAATGTGTTTACGCCACAGATATAGAGAATCGCAAACAGGATCAGCAGGCCCAATAATCCACCTCCCAAATACCAGATATACTGGGCTTTCAAACCCTTAAATTCGATGGGTTTGTTGACTCCTTTATTGATATTATATACACTCGTGCTCATTACTAACATTTTAATTTCTGCCGCATTTTTAAAAAGAACAGGACACAAAGTTCATATCCTTTACAAGCCTTCTTTCACACTATGATCCGTATTCTGCAAAAAATATTTTTATTTACAAACCCGTTTCATAATTCAAATCCCGAAGCAATTTACATTGCCATAAAAGCCATTTGGGTGAACCAAAGTGAATCGAAAGTGAACTGCCTTTATTGATTGCGTATACGCTTGTCGTCATTACTAATATTTTAAATCCTCAAACTCCGTTTCTTTCGTTGAGGGATTTCTTTTTCTGATAAGCAACTGTTCTCCGTTTTTAATTCTTTATACTCCATTTTTATAACAGGCGCTTCTTTTATTTCAACTGTATTATCATCTGGTGCGTTATGTTGCTTCATTTGATTCGCCTGGATCTTTATAGAAATTTCTCTTTCTAATTTTGAAACATCTTTTTTCAATTGCGATAGTTCTTCCTCTCTTTCAAATGGCTTTGAAACTAATTGCTGTAACATGGGAATATTTTGTTCCAGCTCCTGCAGGTTCTTTTGATATTTTTCTTTCAATGTGTCCACCCGGTCGATGGCATTCAAAAAATGCCTTGCTGCAATTTTTGGATTATCAATATTGATATGCCCCTGGTTCCAGGTATATTTTATCCCGGTTTTACTACTTTCAGCATAATAAACATTCTGATAGCGGTATTCAAACATCCCCTTGTCTTCATACGTTTCCTTTTGACTTCGGATATATAAATCAAATCCGTAGAGCGTACCCATTTTCTGGGTATTATCTTCCGCGGTTTTGGGTTTCCATGTTGCGGAAAGTTTAATCAAATAAATTCCAATGGCTTCAGGGTCCGCAGAGTTGAAACTATCTAATTGTATTGAATTAATCTTCGTCCCTTCTTTATCAAATTGCAACTGGCTTTTATAGCTAACCTCATCCTGTGTAAGCTTACTTAAAGTTTGGCTGGTTGTCTCTTTATCTCTTTCGAAACTCTCCAATTGAAATCTTGATCTTATGACTTCTTTATGATGGGCATTTCTTAAACTCTCCAACACGGCAATCTTTTTTTCCATTTTAGATTTTTCCAGGAGCGTGGTATCTCCTGAAAGAATAGCGATGTATTCTGAAAAATTCATCCCGCTTTTTTCGTCAATAGCGCCTTCATCGATCGTCCGTACATTCAGCTCACAGTTTTTCATCTGGCTAATAAAAGTTTGCTTATTCTTCAATAGGTTAAACTTATAGTTATCGAGTGATTGCTCAACCGCGTAGATGTAATTCTTTACCTTATTGCCATACGCTTGCTTCGCCAGGATATTTCCCTGCCTTGCACCCCGGCCATTTCTTTGTTCCAGTTCCGAAGGCTTCCATGGAATATCCAAATGATGCATCGCGATAACGTTTCGCTGAACATTTAAACCGGTGCCTGCCTTTTCGGTACTACCCAACAATATTCTTATCTCACCATTGTTCATTTTGCGGAACAGCTCGGGCTTTTGCCGGTCCGTCCAGTCGTGAATGAAAGTAATATGATGGGTAGGTATTGAAAAATGATTGACTAATTTATCTTTTAAAGCATCATAGATATTGAAAGCATCAGTCTTCGGCGTCCCAATATCACTAAAGATGATTTGGGTGCCTCTTTGTTGATTACTTAACTGGTATAACTCTGCTACTTTCCTGGCGCATACGTTTACTTTGTTGTTGGGATGATCTTCATAAATAAATGGATGGATAAGCCGCATATCTGCCGCCATCTTTTTTGCGTAGTTGGTAGCAATCAGCATCCGGCCTTTATCTTCTTCTTTGGTTAAGGGCGGCCTTCCTATTAATTCGCCATCCCCTGTTTTTGCAAAGGCCATTAGCTTTTTAATAAACTTCTGCTGGTCGGGCGTTGGCGGAATATTTACTAATTGCTCATCGAGTTCGGGCTTATCTAAATTGATATGGCGGGCTGTTTTATAATCCGTGATTTCATTATAGAAGAGCGCGAGTTCAGGGACTTTAATAAAATGACGGAAACGTTCCTTGGCAATAATTTCATTGGTAACAGAAAATTCAAAGTCAACGGTTTTCCTGGCGAACACGGCTGCCCATGCATCAAAATTTTCAATTTGCTGTCGCTGCATTTCATGTGGCCGCAGGTACTTAAAGAGTAAATACATTTCTGTAAGGCTGTTGGATATGGGGGTACCTGATAAAAAGGTTACACATAAATCACTGTCGAATTTTTCCTGGAGTGTTCGTAAGGCAAAGAGCATATTCAAAGCTTTCTGGCTGCCCTGCATATTGCCTAATCCCGCAACCCGTTCGTGCCGGGTGGTAAATGTGAGGTTCTTAAATTTATGTGATTCATCGACGAACAAATGATCAATCCCGAGGTCCTTAAAGTTGATACCCGCGTCTTTCTTTTGCTCGATATCCCTGAGAATCGTACTCAGCTTTATTTGTAAATTATTTTTTCTTATTTCCAAACCTTTCAGCATGCGCCTGGAGACTTCTCCACCCGTTTGTTTTAAGGTGTACAGATCCTTCTCTACATTATCCAGTTCAGCCTGGAATATTTGTTGTTGTATTTCGGGGCTCTGTGGTATTTTACCAAACTGGTCATGCGTTAAGATGATACAATCCCAGTTATTATTTTTGATTTCATGCGATAGCCGTATTCTCTTTGCAGGCGTAAAATCATTTTCTCCCGGCGCTAACAATTTTGCATTGGGATAAGCCTTACGATAGGTTTCTCTTATCTGGTTTACATTGGATTTTAATGCCAGTATTACCGGCTTGTTTACAATTCCAAGGCGCTTCATTTCATGAGCTGCCACGATCATCGTTAAGGTTTTACCCAGGCCTACTTCATGGTCAATCAGGGCGCCCCTGTTTTGAATGATACGCCACACCGAATTTTTTTGGGAGCTATATAAGTCTTCAATGCCTAATCTTTGTTTATCTAATCCGGGAAATTGTAAATGGCTTCCATCATATTCTCTCAATACATAACAGTTGAATGTGTTGTTATAGAGATTTTCTATTTCATTTTTATCTTGCGATGGTAATTCTTTGAGCCATTCTGTAAAATGGTTGCGGATAGATTCAATCTTTTGATGCGCTAACTGTATAGCGTCGTTATCAGGAACACGGATGGTTTTATCACCTAAGTCAACCTCATAAGTATAAAATGGAGTAGTATTTTCCAGTGCATGTTCAAGCAAAGTATGGCCATACGATGTTTTGCCACTTTTGGTGGTAACAGCATATTCCTGGTTGGTTTTTGCATTGCTCCCGTTAATCTTCACTTTGAAATTATCGGTGGAAGAAAAATAGTTTATTTCTGTAGTCAGTTCAAAAAGGCTCGAAGCAAAACGATTATAATATTCCTGTGGTATCCATCTTTCGCCCAAATTGAAATCTAATAATTCAAATGGAATTTTTTCCGGCTGTATTTTTTCTAATGCCTGCAGGCTTCTTTGTAATTGTGCATTTTCAGGAGCTTGTTCTGCTGCTTCTTTTGCCAGACCAAGTTTAATCACAACATTACCGCTTAAAAACTGATCAGAAGTTTCCCAGGCTTTGTTTGCAGGGTTCAAATAAATATGATCGCCTAATGCACGAATGGTTTCATTTTCTGTACCGCCAATTGCCGCCGCAATAAAATCAAGATCCACTACCCCCTTATCATTTAAGCTTTTTGCCAAAGCTTCTAAGGGATCTTCTGTATGGAATGCCACCTGCTGTATAGGCGATTGCGTAAGGATATCGGCTTTAAAATATTGATCTCCTTCTTTCCTTTCCAGGGATGCAAGTACCATAAAACCAAATGCCTCATCCTTTATAATACGGTGACGGCTAGACGCAGTATTCAACATGCCAAAGCCAGATACCATGGCATCGTACAATTCATTCAGTTGTTTTCGTAATACTTCGCTCTCATTATCGGCAAGCTGTAAATAAGTATCTCTTACCTTGGTATATTGTTCATAAAAATCAATATCTTTTTTATCATCCCTGGCTGGTATAAAAACAGGGTGTTCTTTTTCAGAAGCTTCATAAGAAACAAAACCTACGCTGCCATTGTGGACGATCAATGTTCCATCTTTATGATAAGGATTCGGATTGGTTAATTCATCTAATTGTCCGTCCCTTTTATTAAATGCAACATGAAACGCTGATTCCCCTTCGTTATAAAATTGATGGGGGTATTCCTGTAACTTGTTTGATAAGTCGTTGAGCTCATGATGGATGGCGGAAGCGCTCATCCAGTTAACGGGGAATTGAACTTCGCCTATATTAGAATAGAGTTTATAAACATATTGCTTAAAGCCTGATGATTTAGCGGTAAGCATCACAATGGCTTCATGATCCGGCTTGTCTTTGGTTTTAATAATGTTTAAAATTCTGGCACTTTGTTTTTGAACAACAGTAGCATCTAGGTCATTGATATAGGCCATAGCCCGGTTAATATTGGCTGCAGGTGCAGCATCAAATAAACCCAATTGCACAGAAGAGTTATCGGCCTTGTTTTCAGGCATTGGCAGATAAGTGAGTTGCTTGCCTTTTGCAATCCTTTCTTTTGCCGTTACCTCTAAAACAAATTTTTCTTTGTCGAATCGTTTAGCTATTCCCTCGCTAATCGTCGCTGCTAACTTTTCACCTATTGCATTAATATCTCCATGTTGCCAAATAGTCTCATGGGCTTTACCATATTGATTTTTGCCGGGCTTTATCTCATCACCTAAAACTATTTCCGGGTGATTGAATACATAACTATTTACAGGATAATCTCCATAATCGTTGTTTAACTCAATAGTATCTAAGAGTAATTGCTCACTATGCGACAAATCGATTTTGCCTGTATTTTTTTGAACAATCAACAAATGGCTGGAAGCCTCTGTGTTACCGGTATCCTTAATCAGGTTATCAGGCATTACATTCAGGCTAATAAAATCTGCACGCGTAAATAAATATTCTCTTGCCTTTTGGTTGGATGGACTGTTTAAAAACGAATCAGTGGTGAGGTAGGCCAACAGCCCGCCTTCTTTAATTTTATCCAGGCCTTTTTCGAAAAAATAGTTATGAATCTTTCCCGATAAATTTTCATCGCGTAATGTTTCATCATACACCCGGAAATTTCCAAATGGAATATTGCTTACTATTAAATCAAACTTCCCGTTTTCATCATGGGAAGTATTTTCGAAACCTTTGATCTGTACAGAAACAGGAACGGGAATCGAGCTGCTGAGAGCAGTCAATACCCGTCCCGTCAGCATATCTTTTTCAACTGCTGTAATATTTTTTAGATCCGGAAAAGCGTTTACTGCTTCCGTTAGGAATATCCCTGCACCACTGCTGGGTTCATAAATACTTGTAGGTTTAAGTCCCTGCTCTTTTAATATATTGAATAAAGTTTGAGGTACTATGGCAGGGGTATAAAATGCAGTGAGAATACTGTTTTTAATCGAATCAATTACCTGCTTATATTCCGTTTCATTAAAATGACTTTGCAATAACTGATGCAAAGCCATCACTTGGGGATAGAGTTGTATATCTTCTTTTGAAGCGTTGAGTTTCCTCCATTCTTCTACTGGTGCTTTTGGAAATAATATGGCCTTCAGCCCTCCGAACCCGGCATACTTTTTTAAGGTCTGCACATTTTTGTCTGAAAGCAATTGTCCTTCTTTCCATTCCAACGCCATTCCTATAGCAATAATATTATCCTGTAATTTTTGCTGGCTGTTATAACTCATGACTCATACTTGTCTGCCGACAGGCAGGTTTTTACTTGTTGCTTTCTAAGTATTCAGCAATAGCTCCTGTAACCGAATATTTTAATTCCCTGTTATCTTCATTTTCCAATGTAAATCCTACGGCATCGAATAAGGGCTGGCTGTATTTTATGAGGTTAATTACTTCAAATTGTAAGGTTCCTGAATTTTGTAAGCGCCTGTAAGTGGCTTCAAATTCTTCTTCGAGTATGCCATAGATATAATGATACTTTGAAGGCCGCAAATCCTCCGTTAGTATGTCCATGCAGGCCTCTTCAATAATATAAGCAGGCTGTTTTCCGGTTTCCTGTAGTAAACCATCTACTAACTTTATTTTATCGGATAGGTATTCAGTTACCTTCTTTTCTTCCTCCAATTGAACTAGTATATCGGGGTTGTTCTCCCGTATGTAGTCATGAAGTTTTTTTATTAGTATCTTTTGCATGTGATTTAGATTTTATTAAATTGTCTATTGACCATTCACGATTGACCATTCCCTCCCTTATATCCCAAAGAATGATTTTATAACGGTAGCAACCACCACTAAAAAGACACAACTCCCAAACCATGCAGCGGCAACTTTTCCGGTATCATGATCACCTGCATTCCATTTCTGGTACACTTTTACAGCACCGATTAATCCTACAATCGCTCCTACTGCATACATTAAATTAGTTCCCGCGTCAAAGTATCCACGCACCTTAGTATTGGCCTCATTGATTCCGGCATTGCCGTCCTGGGCATACAAATAAACTAACTGGAAAAAGTAAAAAACAACAAAACAAATAACATTCTTTTTCCCTCTTTTAATTAACCCGGCCTGCACTGGTTTGATTCTTTGCATTTTCATATTCTTGATTTTAATTTTAAAAAAAAAGCTCCACTCATTCTTACCTTATCCACAACTGATTGATTTCCTCTTTACTGAGATGAATGGAGCATATACTTTCACACATCATGCGTATGTAATTATTTATAGCCTCCTGTTGTTGTATTCTCTTTACAGTACTATTATTCTTTAGAACTAATTGTAGGGATTGCATAATTTCTTCCCTGATAAAACTTTTTGATTTAGCTTTTTCCAAGTTTGATCTAATCTCCTGTTGCACCTGGTTAATAATATCACGGGAATCAATATCAAGATCTACAAGATCTTTTTCATCTTGATCAGCCAGATGGGAATCAATATTAATAACCCGTTTCCTACCTGGATAGTTAATATCTTTAATGAGGTTAATAATGTCGTTCCTATAAAAAACTAAAATGAGAATTACGTAATAACAAAAAATAATAACCAGTATAAAAATGGAATATTCTTTCCATGAGATATTTGTAAGCATCTTAAAGTATTTGATGATTCTTACACAAATATCTGAAGGCAAAAAGCCCTTCTTTCACACTATCAACCGTATTCGGTAAAAAATAATTTCATTTTTTGAAAACAAACTGGTGCCTGATAAAGAATAATACAAAAAAGGCAGCGAAATGGCCCGAGGAAGATTAGGATGAGTTAGTGTAAACAGGTATTTGCGTCTATAGTTAACAGTTATATACAGGATCAAAATGAAGGGTCGATTGCAGGCTTTTCCTTGAAATTCGCGGGGTCAAACATATATTCATACCCCTCTTCACCCGTCACGGATTTAAACATATATCTTCCAAATTTGAATAGTAAAGTCCATGACCAGATTCTTGAATTTGTGGAAATATCTTTTATCACGGGCATAAATAACACATATCCAAGTGTCCTACCGGGAAAACGTTTATCGAAAAAAATAAAGGTATTTTTTTTCTGAAATCCAGTTAAACCATTATAAACTAAAGTATCATTACTAATGCGTATAGGCATAAGTGTTACATTCTCAGCCAGTTTATCTTTTTGATGCTCCTTCAGATAGTTATAGAACGTGGTCACCTCTTTCTTTAAAGTTTGCGCCTGGCTCGTTGTAAGATCTTTTTCATTTGGTATTGCCAAGTTTGAACTGCGAGGTTTTTTATTGACAAAAACATAGTGCAGTAATATATATTTTATATGGCTTGCATCGCCAATATCTTCATTTTTATTTATAGAATTTACCAGGTAATTTTTGAAATCATTAAATAAGTTAACGCTATTTTGTTCGCCGGGGCTAAGACTTCTTTTTTGTGAACTACAAGCATCAGTAATTATGAGTAGGAATATCACAAGAAAATATTTTCTGTTTTTCATAATCATTATTTTATAATTTCATCCGCAGGTCCCTGCTTTTCCTTTTGGATATTGATTATTGGAATTACTTACAGTTCTTGTAATTTTCCTGTTCCCGTTTTGAGAACTAAAATTATCAAGATTCATATTTCTGATGTCTTCGCCCAAATCTCCGGGGTCATTACCACTAAAAAGCGTTTCATCCGCTTTTGTAGAGGGCAAATTAACATTAATACTTTTTAAAGCATCCATCGCCGAATTAGTACAGTTAAAATTATTTAAATCATATTGCAGGGCTTGCTGATCCTCAATTCTACCAATTACTGTGTTCATCTCAGGTCCGGTAACAACAAAGGTTAATGTTACATCATAAGGAGTATAGCTATCCTCTCCAAAAACAGACTCATCGGTTTCGCTTCCAGGCTTTACAGTATTTCTTGGATAAAACCCTACATTACGGATAACAGAACTTCCATCGGCATTATGTTGCTCGAGTGTCAGGTAAGTATGTCCTACCGGAAAGGAAGATAGAGGATTAATGATATCTCTCGTTCCGGGGTCAGGTTGATTAACATTCACTGAAATACTGTAAGTTGAAGTGGCATCAATACTAAAACATCTTAATTCTTTTCCAAGATCCAATATTGGTTCATCCGGGCTATAAAATGTTGGAGAAAACACCACAGGGGTATATCCTGAACTGGAAGAATTGATGTCACCCCCACCGCCACCAGAACCAGCTGTGAAATAATCATAACTCGACGAAGGCATTTGATCTAATAGCCAATACCAGCTGAAGTAATCGACGCCACTACTATTTACATCGTAATAAATTATTACTTCCGGAAGTACAGCGCTTTCTTTCTCCAGACTGGAAGGTGTTTTCCTTTTAGGTAAATATTGGCTCTTATCAAAATAGGTATCGTCAAATTTTGAAATGGTTTTATACATAGTTTCATTTTTGACGACTTTATTACTATCCACTTTTAATGTCGTCATAGAAACATCATCAATGCGATCAATAAATATTTCTCCACTCCGATAATGTGAAGAGCCTTTTAAACCGGACAGATCAATCCAATTACCGAAATAACCTGACTTGGTTTTCTTCAATAATAAGAATTTAGTGTCGTCATTCCCTCTTTCAAAAACCAGGATGCCTGCATTTCCATATCTATTCGTTAGTATCTTACTTTTTGAAAAATCTAGTTGGTTAAATCGATATGATGAAAGATAGAATTGCAAATATTGTACCGCTGAGTCAAAAAAGGGAGTGGAAGTACCGGTAACGCTAGAAGGAAGGCTATGTTTTTTACATCCATAAAAAAAACTTGCAATGAGAACTGCAGTTAACATAATTGAATTTTTCATAAATAGTCTTTTCAGCTAAACTAATTATTGAAACTTTAGATTTTCTTGATAAATGTCAATTTAATGAATTGCTTTTTTCTTTATATGATAATCATTTAAACTTCGGATTTTCATCAGTTTCATCCATTCTTTGTATCAGGCGCTCTTTCAATTGATCGAGAAAGGTTGTCCGGTTTATCTTACGAATTCTCATCTCCTGGAACACCCTGTAATAATTTCCCAGATCTATATTGAACAACGCTTCAAAATGGCTGGCCAATTGCTTAAGGTCTATTGTTCCGTTATTACATGACCCCGCAGACTGTAAAGCATATAATAATTCTACCAGCGAAACCTTTGACCCCGTCCAGTTAACACCTGCCCGGGATAACGAAGGTTGTCCGCCAGATAAATCGCGTTGTATTTCCAGCTTCGCCAATGTAGAGTTGATGAATTCTGAAAGCAATTCATATGCGATGATCTTTGAAATTTTATGATCATATACTGTACTAAAGCTCAGGTCAGTCTCATATTCTTCAAAATTCATCAATAGCCACGAGTCGGGCTCCTTTCGCAGAAAATACATTTCATCCATAGAAGTTGCCTGTGACCGATAGTACGTTAAGAATTCATAATTGTCGTTCAAGTAATCATTTATCTTTCTCAGCTCATTAAGGTAATAGCTCCTGCTGTCGAGCACAGCTGAAATTGGAAGGTGAGATTGTATACGCGCCAGTTTCTGGTGGTAAATTAACTTGCTGTAGAATTTCGGTTTCTGGTGCTTAAAAAAGTTAATCTCTTCTTCTTTGGTAGTGAATTTATAATTTTGAACGAAAGCCTTAAGTTTAGAAATAGCATTCAAAATAACATGTGACGATAAACGAAATTTCTGTAAATCAGAACCCGATGAAGCACCTATTTCGGCTAAACTTAGTTCCATTTCTTCATAAAGAGATATTGTAAATTCACTTACGCTCATAACTGTTATCAATTTGAAACCCAAACGAGCAAGGGCTATTTTAAAAAACAAATACCATTTGAATTTTCAATGTAAAGTTACGTAACGGAAGAAAAAGGGTAGTTTGATAAAAATCAATTATTTACACTGGAAGCTCTTACCCTGCTTAATGTTTCGTCAGTATTCGCCTTCCTGGCGGATGTTGTCAAGACATTTATGAAGCGTTAGTAAATGTGACAATTAACTTTATTTATCAGCAGCTGGCCGGCTGGAACTTTGGCAACGGTTATGGGCAAACGAAAATATATTTTCAGACCTGCGTAAAAGCGTGGCCGTTACAAGCAAGTTTATGGCCCACCACCCAGCAGTTCTGGCAGGCCTTCATTTTTGAGCTTTTGTGCATACCTTCAATATGGTTTTCATTTGGCTAACAGTATGGGCTGGACGTTATAAATTTCCAGCACAGCACTAAGCCCTACCGTAGCTGCCATTAGTGTAACACCATGAAACTATTTGGATTAATAATATTGACGCTTTTTGCTACTGTCACTTTTGGACAAACCAAATCTTCCGTTAACCCCCCAAAAAAACCACTTTCTGCATTCAAACTATCATTAACGACATTTAATCATGCTACCTTACTTTTTAAAGGAACTACAACATATATATTGACAGCCAAGTCTATTAAAATTATTAAAACATCTCTTGGAAAAAAGAAGGGCACTATTGTTTTTTCAAAGCCGCTGCTAAGTTTTCAAGAGTCGTCTGCTTCCATTAACAATTTTGGACTTGACTCTCTTAAAGACCGTTACGATAACTATTGTGTTATGGTGACTAGTGGTGACGAATTTTTTTTAGACTACAATGGCTATTCAATGAAAAAGAATATAAGCCTACACCATTATTATTTAAAGGCATTAGATGACATTATCAATATCATTAATTCTTACTTGCCCAAAAGTTACCAATTTCGGTATTTAGAAAAAAATACGAGACAAGATTGCGACCCTTGATAGCGGCAGCTTTCATGAACTGCTATGCTTGCCGTGCAAACCCTCATCTTTTGTAACGCTATCGGCGGTGGTTCCAGCCGACTTTCATTTTTGAGCCTTTGTATTTTTCCTCATCTATAGTTATTAAACCCGATTGCTATCGGGTGGGCTAACGGTCTGGGCTGAACGATATAAAATTCCGGCACAGCAGACCCTGCCGTAAGCTGCCAATTCCATCTTTTTCCAAGGACGAAAATAAATTCTTGAGTTAATACAGAATTTATAAAATCGTTTAAAATCAAAATATATATTTGGCATCAGATAGATTTCGCCAGCACTAATATGTACCGTAATGCTGCGGTTGAAATTTTGCTTTGCCATATTTATTTTGTTTGGTGAGCAAGAATTTTATTTCTGATTTCGGCTGCCTTAGTTATTTCAGGTGATGGTGTTCCGTTGGTAATGAAATGTATGAGCCAGCTTTTAATAATCATAGTCCAACCGTTTTCACACATGGCATAACATTCCATTTTGGGAGTTAGCCCTTCGTGAGTAAAGTGGAGGATAGTTTTTTCTCCTTCCGCTATAAGTTCAAAAATCATTTTTGTGTTTGTCCATTCGTGCTTGTTGATTCGCAGCCAGTAAAGTGTGCTTTCCGTAACTAGCCAGACTATTTTTTTGTTGGGAATTACTTCCACTAACTTTTGTTTCGAATAATGTTGATCAGGATGATGAATAGTAAACTCATCATTTAACTCTTTGCTATTGCCTTCAAAATCCAGGCTCCACCAATTAGTAACATCTATTAAGCAACTAAAAATTTCTTGCGGTGATTTTGCTAATTCAATTGTTGACGTAAAGCTTTCAAGATGTTTGTATAGCAAATCTTTAATGCAGTAATCACAAATTTCTTTCAACCTGCCTTGTTCATTTTCAAAAATAACTCCGTCATAAGTGAATGTAATCAGTGTGCCGTTATTTTTCGGAGACAATTCAAAAATCATTTTGGTACCCGTCCAGTCAAAGTTATCGGAGCTGCGTTTGCTCTGGGTTGTAACCCAAACAAATTTTTTGTCCGGAACAAATTCAATCACTTTGTTTTTTGAGAAGTGTGTGTCGCCAACCTTTAAAATAAACGCTGAATTGAGTTTCAACTCTTCGCCAACAAATTCTTCAACCCACCATTTTGAAAGCTCAACGATATGATTGAAAACAACATTTGAAGGTTTTGCAACTTCAATGTCTACAGTATATGTGGCGGTTACATAATTATTTTCTTTTGACATTATTGTTAGTTTTGGAAACTATAACATGGTCTCATTCCATTCACGAATTACAAATGACTTTACTATTCCTTCCAATATGAACGGGTCTTCTTTTACAAATTCTTCGGCTGCTGCGCGGGTTCTGAAAATTGCCATATTTCCCATATCAGTAAATGGTCCGATTCCAATTACTTCTCCTTCAGCAATGTATTTATCTACAATTGCTTTATGTCTTGGATAAACACTCAAAATGGGTTCCATGGGTGCTCCCGAAGGTTCGCCTATAACTACTGCTTTCATTTTTTTAATTTGTTGTCTAAAATGTTTTTTAATTTTTGAAGTTTCTTTAGCCAGAATTTGTCAAAGTAATTGATGAACTCCTGTAACTCATTAAAACCATCTTGCTTTAAAACACAATGTCTTTCTCTGCCAATGTCTGTAATAGAAATGAAGCCAGCGTTGTAAAGAACTTTTACATGCTTTGAAACAGCAGGCCGGCTCATATCAAAATTTTCTACCAAAGAGTTTATTGTCATACTGTTTTTTGAAAGCAGCATCAACATTTGTCTGCGGCTTGGGTCGGCAATTACCTGAAATGCGTCAAGTGTTTGCGTACTCATTTTTTAGGCACTTTTAAAAGTTCACCCAATTTGTTACATAAAAATACCCAGCCGCTATTGTGTGCTACCAGATCTTTAAATAATTCAAATCCGCTGTGCACCAATAATAATTCCGTTCCACCTTCAATAGCAGTGAGTGTCCAACTTACTTTTGACGTATAGGGCGTTTTGGTTACTGCCCAATCGTTTTTCCAAACGTAAGCCAAATTCGTGAAGGGTTTTACTTCTAACACTTCGCAAACCACAAATGTGTTGTTTGGATTTGTAAACCGAAAATGATGACCAACAACCGGCTGAAAATCGCTTGGCATCAGCCATTGCTCCATTAATTCGGGTTTTGTAAGATAGTCCCAAATTTCTTCCGGAGTTTGGGTAAAGTAAAAAGTGTGTTTGATTTCTTTTTGCATATTAAGTAACTTTTAGGTTACCCAAATTTATAGGTAACTTTTGAGTTACGCAAATTTTTTTGAGAAAACAGTGGGGAACGTATCCGGTACTTAAATTTACGCGTGGTTATTGATCCTGGAAGCTCTTATCCTGCTTAATGTTTCTTCAGTAATCCCCAGGTAAGATGCTATGTATTTGGAAGGAACCCTTAATATGATATGAGGAAAGTGATTAAAAATAAAATTGTATCGATCGATTGCTTTTTGCATTCTTAATGAATATAACCTTTGCTCACTCAGCTGGTAATATTTTTCCGTTACAACTCTGCCGATAAAATTAAATTCGGAACAATGGTTATATAAATATTGCAATTCGGGGTAACTTATATAATAAAGATGGGAGTCTTCAACCGTCTGTATGCTTTCGCGGCTGGGTATTTGATTTAAAAAACTTTCAACAGAAAAAATAACATCCTGCTCTTTCATAAACCATGAATTTATTTCTTTATCATTTTTGGTATAGAAACATCTTAGCAGGCCATTCTTAACGAAATAAATATTATAACATACTCTACCTTTTTTAAGTACAAAATTTTTCCTGGGCACTTCTATTTCTTTTAAATTTTTGGTTAGGTAGTCTATCGCTTTTTGAGATAGCGGATAGATAGAATTGAGGAAAGCAAAAAGTTCATCCATAAAATATTTATTTAATGCTCCAGGGATATCCTCTTTCGTTTTTACCAGGGTATCCTGCTTAATCATATTATTGGTATATCAAATAACATGCATAGGGAATTTTTTTAATTAATGAATCGGGAATTTTTTTTCAGGCAGAGAAAGAGATAACATACAATGACTAAACCCAAAGGTCCGGATTAACTGAATGGCATCCGCGATTGGCAGCGCATGACCGTTGCCAGAAGGGCGAAACGTGTTACGCCATATATCTTATCATATTGAAAAAGTTTTTCGTCGCAACCTTTTAGAATTTTGCAAGTAATAAACCCCAACTGCTTTTATTAAATCCAACTGCTACCCCTATTCGAAATTTATCAAATATAGAAGTAGGCAAAAGAATACAAGCAAAATGATTATTTATTTCTAATTTTGTCCCAACCCTATCTTTCGAAAATTTTATCATTCCTCACCCGCAGACGGGCAGATTTTAAAGACGTCCAATACGATGAAAATAGTTATACCGCATGATTATCAAAATGCTATAAGAGGTCTTGATTGCTTTAAACTTTTGCAAGATCACGATGTTACCATCTGCAATGACACATCAACGTCATTAAGCACCCTGGCAGAAACGTTAAAAGAAGCAGAAGTATTAGTATTAATAAGAGAACGCACCAAAATATCTCAAGAACTTTTATCAATGCTTCCTCGATTAAAACTCATAAGCCAAACCGGAAAAATATCCACTCACCTTGATCTTCAAGCCTGCAATAAATATAAAGTTGCGGTTGCAGAAGGAGTCGGATCTCCAATAGCTCCGGCAGAATTAGCATGGAGCTTAATTATGAATGCCTCAAGGCAGATTCCCCAAGCTATCGAAGAAATGAAAAAAGGACAATGGCAAACAAACATTGGCAAAGCGCTGCATGGGCAAAAATTAGGAATTTGGGGCTATGGTAAAATTGGTAAGTTAGTTGCAAATTTTGCCAGGGCATTTGAAATGAAAGTAATAATTTGGGGTAGTGAAACCTCGAGAATAAAAGCTGCAGCTGATGGCTTTTCTATTGCAGCAAGTAAAGAGGATTTTTTTTCCACAGTCGATATTGCTTCACTTCATTTAAGGCTTACAGAAAGCACTAAACAGATTGTAAAAGCAAGTGATTTTGCGTTAATGAAGTCAGGTTCCCTGTTTGTAAATATTAGTCGTAAATGAACACAACGTTGGAGAGGTATACCCTGTGAGTCATTCCATTGCTAATTCATTTTGTTTTAAAACGATGACTTAATTCTTAATATTCACAATTTGACTATCTTGTCTTCTTTAATAGCTGCACCCTGGATAATTTTCATGGTATATATGCCCGGAACAAAATTAACTATATCTACCCATGTTGTGGTTGTAATGAGTTTCATTGTTTTTACCAGTCGCCCATTGCTATTTATAAATTGAACAACAGCAGGTTCATCTTTTTGGAGTATAATCAACAACTTATTTGAAACGGGATTTGGATAAAATTGAATTTCCCTGCTATTTCTTTCACTTATCCTCAATACATTACTACCTGTAATCCTTCCATCATTATCAACTATTCTAAGACGGTAAAAATTAATATCCCCGGGATTATTCTGCGTATACGCATACACGTTGTTGCCTGCCCCGTTATTGCATTTAGCTGATTGGCTGTTGATAGTTTGCCAGTTTACTGAATTATTGCTCCATTGCAATTCGAAGTGATTGGTATTTATTTCAGCAGCGGTATGCCAAGACAGGAAAACCTGGTGGTCATGTATTCTGCCTGCGAAATCTACCAGTTGCAAAGGTAATACCGAAGCTGGCGTCCAGGTAAAATTATCAACCGCAAAATAATTGACGGCAGAACTGCATCTGAATTCAATTTCATCAATAGCCACCTTACTAAAATCAGATCCGCCTTCCGTGGCAAAATTGATATAATTAAATCCATTATTAGTTGCAAACCCGGTAATAAAACCTGAAACTTTATTTATCGTAAACACAGTTACACCCGCCTTTTTCCCATTGATAATTACACTCCCCGGAGCTACATTAGTATTACCATGATCAGAAGAAAAAAACAGATGTACACTTATAATGTTGAATAAGCGATTATCAGTAGTTTTTATGGAATATACCTGGCCGGTACCAATACTGGATCCATTGTCCAAAAATTTATCTGAAACACCCGTACAACTTCCCGAAGTACAACTGGTACCTACCCCAAATCCCCCTGAAGTATTGGTCGTAGATCCACCTCCGGGGTTAGGCATTATCCATGTATTTGATGGTATGTAAACGCCAAAAAGGCCGCCCAAAGTGCCTCCCGGTGTTACAGTGATAGCCGTAAATGACTGACCGTTATTGGTAAATGTTGTAGGTTTACCCGCACCAGTAATCCCTTCAAAAGTTTCAGTATAAACCTGGGCATTCAAAATTAAAGTGGAAAATAAAAGTGGAATAAAATTAATGAGTAGTTTTTTTCTCATCCCTGTATATATAATCAGGTAACCTTTTTTTTCTGGCATAAAACAAGTAAGGACTTTTAATTAAAGGATTTTTTTCATTACATTGTTCACTATTTTATCGCAATAGATAAGATTGAATTCATAAATATCCTCGGGAGAGTAAATCTTTTCTATTTCATTGCGGAGCATCATTTTGGCACGGTTCAATCTCACTTTTACATTGGAGGCCGTAATGTTTAATAGTTCAGCAGTGTCGGCTACGCTTAGCCCCGTTAGTTCTCTCAATGTAAAAGTCATCCTGTAATCTTCAGGTAAATTTTTGAGGGCAGCCTCAATAACATTTCTTAATTCCTTGTTTACAATAGACCTGTCGGGGTCGCTATGGTTGGTAGTTAAAAACATGGATCCGGAATTTTCGTTAACTGATATTTCTATAGTGGGCTTATTGCGATAACTAAGTTTTTGAGATTTATGATAACACAGGTTCAGCATTATCCTTATCATCCATGTTTTGAAAGAAGAGCGATTCTCAAATTTAGAAAGACTTTGAAAGATACTTATAAATGCTTCCTGCATTAAGTCTTCAGTATCCTGGTGATTGTACCCATAGCCTCTTCCTGTTTTATAAAGATCAGGGTTGTATCGCCGGATTAAAATTTCAAACAATTCCCTATTTCCCATCAGTATCTCCTGGATAACCACCGAGTCAGGATATTGCTCAATATTTTTATAAACAGTAGCGTAATTCATAATATAATTTTTTGTCTTTAATATCTCCCTTGCAGGATCAAGAGGTGCATCCAACTTCATTAGAGTATCCGGGGAAGAGAAGGGTTACAGCAAAAAAGAAATTTTTTTCTAACTCTTGCCAACTAAGTCCATATCGCTCGATCTTCATATCAATGTCATATCCGCCTTACCTTCAATACAAATACCTTCTTCGTAACCTGGTAGAATAATTACCCTAGAAAGAAATTAGCAGCATCTATTCATTTCTTAAAAAATTGTCCGGAACATTGGTGTTGGGATCACTTCGTTTATCGATTTTTGAGGTAATGGGTTCTTAGAATGTTCGTTCAGGCTCAGCTGCAACCATTTTATATTCATGCCAGTTACCAAGCTTATATATGCCATTATTAAAGATGCCCACTTCCTGAAATCCCAGGTTTTTATGAAATACTTCACTCCTTGTATTAGGCAAAACCAGGCCGGCGAACACATTGACAATACCTTGGAGTCTAAGTATGTTGAATAATGCCTGGTACAGCGTTTTTGCAACGCCCTTACCATGATGTCCTGATTCTACATAAATACTTGTTTCCACAGACCATTGATGACCGGCTGCCAACCGGTATCTCTTGGCCAAAGCATACCCTATGATTATATTATTTATTTCACAAACCAATACCGGATAGTAAGTGGTAGTATTTCTAATTTCCCTCGAAAAAGCTTCGAATTGGAGAATTTCATATTCAGGTGTTATAGTAGTTAACGTAACGAATGGTTTATAAAGCTCTAATACCTGGCTGATATCGGCGGTTTTTATGAGCCTTATGGTACGGTTACTATTCAAAGAAACATCGTTTTATGTGGAGAAATTCTCAATCCCTTTACTAAAATTGGGCAAAACTGCAAGTAACCTAAATGTATTTTCGTTTACTAAAACGATCCGTAACAAACCACATTTTCAATGAAATTAGTCGGTCACTTCTTAGGAGGCCGCAACTATGCCCTGTCTTTGCCTTGAAAATGGTAAAAAATAGGAACTATTGAAATGAAATAAATAAATTTCGCTTTGGTTAATCTGCACAATAAGCCTCAACAATTACTTCCTAAATTTTAAACACCCAATTTTTAAAATTCTTCTTTGATAATAAATTTATCTCCACCCAAATTCGCTAATTGTTTTTCTATCTCATCCATCATAGGCTCGGGGCCACATAAGTAAATGTGTTTGTCTATAGTTGAGATATGTTCCTTAAGAAAGTTTTCAGTAATATATCCATGGGCATAATTTTCGCTTTTTTCCTCAGACAAGATATTGATAAAATTTTTACCTAATAAATTTGTAAATATCCTTTCGTTGATTATATCAGATGCGGTTTTGTTAGCAAAGATCAGCTTATTGCTGCCAATCTTACCTTCTGAATCAAGTTGCCTGAAGATAGAAACAAATGGGGTCACTCCGGCTCCGCCTGCAATAAAAATGCCTTCCTCTGTGTAGGCGATAGATCCAAAAACATCATGCAAAATTAATTCATCATTATTCTTTAGTTGCAAAAGCTCCCTGGTAACGCCGTAATGAGATGGATAAGTTTTAATAGTAAATTCAAGGTAATCATCAGATGGAAGGCTTGTAAATGTGAAAGGCCTTTTTTCGTTTCGCCAACCATTTTTATTGATAGATATGTCGGCAGCTTGTCCAGGTGAGAAATTAAAATCCAGAGGTTTTTCAGTTACTATGCGCAAAACGTCGTGCGTAATATTTTCGATTATTTTTATTTTTATGATATCTTGTTCCATTTTATTTTGGATTTTATATGTAATTTATTTTCCCTCTCGTTATACCTTCTTCTTAGTTAATCATTTTCAGGAATTCACTTTTTATATCCGGTAGTAAAAACCTGCCTCCGTAAAAAGAGGTCATTGTACTACTGTTTGTATCTTTTACGCCTCTTGATGCAACACAAAAATGTACGGCATCAATAACAACAGCAACATCATTTGTTTGCAGTACTTCCTTCAAATCTTCTGCTATTTGATTTGTAAGACGCTCTTGTACCTGCGGTCTTTTACTATAGTATTCCACTATCCGGTTGATTTTAGAAAGTCCTATAACATTTCCACTGGAGAAGTAGGCTACATGTGCTTTACCAACAATGGGAACAAAATGATGTTCGCAATAGGTATAAATTGTAATATTCTTTTCTACGATCATTTCTCTATAATTATATTTATTTTCGAAAAGAGCAACCGCAGGCTTATTTTCGGTATTTAAGCCGCTGAATATTTCTTTAACATACATTTTCGCAACGCGTTCCGGTGTATCCCTGAGGCTGTCATCATTCATATCAAGTCCCAATAAAATCATTATTTGCTTAAAATGCTCACCAATTAATTTTATTTTAGTTTCGTCGTCCGTTGTAACTGTATGGGTATGTTGTAATCTTTCAATTGGACCGACAGGCTTATTTCCGTTGATTTTTTTTAATTCAATTTCATTATAATGCCCTGAAAATGTATTTCCATTTTGCTTCATGAGTTTCAATTAATTTTATTAGTGTATTTTATGATATAAGAGTAAACGAACTTGGAAAGGTTACAAACTATCAGTCAGAAAGTTGTTTTAGCGATTGTTGAGAAATGATATCGCCCTTTCAAACTTCTTTTTTACTTCTATGGGGGTTGTATTCAGAATTTCAGCAATTTCGATGTCATCAACCCCTATTATTTTTTTTAAAACATATACAACTCGAAGACTCAGATATAAATCATGAATATTAGTTGCAGAAGTTCGCGGGTACCCCAAAACACGCGGCCTAAGTTCTGGAAACCTGTGTCTGTTAACAATATTTTGACTTATTCTAAAAATGCATTTATTAACCATAATTTTTAAACACCAGGCTCTAAATCCATATAAATCAGAATGGCAACTATGATTAATCACATGAAGTTTGGCCTGGTAAATCAGTTCGTACGATTCGTTATCGGAAAAATCAAGGTTAGTCGCAATCTTATACAGCAAAGGCTCATATTTTTCGAAAGAGTTCGATCGGTTATGAGTCAAAGCTATTTTATTTACGCTGACAGCCATTCTTAAATATTTAGTCAAAGACGAAAATCATTATTTGGGAATCTGACGCACAAATGAAATGTGTGGTTTAGCTTTAAATATCCACATGGGCATTTTATTCATCATCACGGAACAGTACTGAAAGGGTCTGTTAAACAATCCGTTTATAACGATTTTAAGTATTCCACAAGATCCTGCTTTTCGGAAGTTGTCAGATTTAAAGACATGAAGGTATTATAATGGTTAACCACATCGTTTAACGTAGCAAACCTTCCATCATGATAGAATCCTCCTTTCATCCTGGTAAATAAACCTCCCAATGGAGTTGTTCTATATTTACCAGTTGGAGACCTTTTAGCTTCAAAATCATCAATGCCAATTTCCGAAGCGTCATGCAAAATATTATCTGCAAATACCGGAGAAGCATGGCAAGATGCACACTTGGCTTTCAAAAGAAAAACGCCTTTACCCCTGTCAGCTGCTGCCTTGTCAAAGCTACCTGCGGGAGGTTTAGGTGCCGAAATAGAATGTTGATAGGATTTTAAAGCGGGAAGTTTTGATGTGATCAAATCGGGGGTATTAATAACATTACCAAAATTATTTTCAACTGCTATCGGATATTTTACCGGATCATTCAAACGGGAATCATGGAAGGTCCCTTTCCCGTGCATCTCCAGGTTTCCCACAAACGAGTTCCAATAGCTTATATCGCCCCAACCCGTATACGTAGTTAACCCGATATTCTTAAGGCCGAAAGCCGCAGGAATTAAATTTGCTGCAACAGAACCGTCCGGGCGCAATGCCTTTCCATCCATAAATAATACAGCTGCGAATTTTCCAGGACCCCATGCTGCCAGCACACTTCTCAATGTCGTTTCATCTACATGAAGCAAATTCGCTACCGGCTGCGCATTATCGGTCAGTGAAATTATTGTTCCTACGTTCAGATCCCGGTTTGGCCATCCATCAAGCCGTTTACCAATTCCGGGTGCAAATGAATTATCTACGGTTGAATGACAGGATGCACAGGTTATACCTATTGATTTTAATGAACCGGAAGAACTGAAAGTTCCCTTAACACCAACTACGGCATTTAATTTTAATAAGGTAAGTGTTGTAGCCGGGTCGTTAAGGTCTATTGCACCGGAACTTATTCCTGCAACAACCTCAGGAGGCAGGGCTTCGGCATCTACTTTTAATCCAACAGCCAATGCCGTTTTCGGGCTAACCCCAGCGCCAAATCCACCATTCTTCGCTCCGGCAATCGCTTTATCTATGTGTAATAGCCCGCTCCAGAAGTCCTCATCCCCAAAAGTATCATCGCGAAAAATTTGTTTTCCCTGGCTGATCAATGCGGGATCATCCTTTTCATCCATATGTGTATCATTCTTTTTACATTGAGACAGAATAACGAACAATGATAATGATACCATCACAAGAAGTTGCTTTTTGTATTTCATATAATATCCTTGAAGTGAAGAATTCTCAGTTTAAATGTTTCTATTAAAAATATATACCAACTCTGATGCTTTGAAAACCGGGTTCTCAATTTTCATCGTGCACGGATAAGAAAATTAATTTCCACAATTCAGTCTTCAGAAGTACATAGAGTGGCGGGGAATTAAAAAGGTTACAAACAAGAATTAAAAAGAATAAAAAAATGTTGATTAATAAACTCAACATTCAAAGGGAAACATAGAAGTCTGAATTATTCTATTATTGGTTCGTGATTGAAACCTGCCCACGCGGCTTGCAGAAGGGGGACACCAGTCAACTCAGAGGCATAGTACAAACCCCATCAAAATTTGTTACATGGGCGCTTTCTGGATACTTTTATTTATGTTGATGGCAATTTTATATGAGAAGGATCGTTTAAAAATCAACAAGACAAAATTGCTTTTAATAATTTGACCTTGATTTTTTGAAAGACAATATGTCTCCTTAATTTTATTTTTTAATAAAGACTTAACCTAATGAATACTAAGTTACTAATGACAATAAGTGCGGCTATTTTGGGAGCGGTAGGAATTATTTTAACATTTATGCCTCAAGAAGTTTCACACTTTTTAAATTTTACCGAGTTAACTCCTATTGTCTTCCAAATCCTAGGTGCTCTTTACTTTGGATTTGCAATGCTAAACTGGACTGCTAAGGCAAATTTAATTGGTGGTATATATAGCAGACCTATAGCAATCGGTAACTTTACACATTTTCTTATCGGCGGACTTGCATCAATTAAATTGGTATTACATAACACTGCCTTGACCTCCATTTGGATATGCGCCATTGTGTATTTAGTATTTGCTTTACTCTTCGGATACGTATTTTTCACCAATCCCTCCTCGAATAATAGAGCAGCGTGATGAAAAATAGAACATGTTCTTCGGCGGAATAATAAGAAAAGACCGCCAACTAACAAAAGAGGCGTGTTATTTAAAAACGCAAGGGTATGCTGTTTGGTCAATTTATTTAAGTAGTACATATTATCAACCGTTAGAATGAGGTCTACAGTGACAGTAAAGCCATTTTTTTCCTTAACAGCGTAAGTGTTCGCCTTTAACTTACAGCACTTTTTCTATGCAGTTCATAGTACCATGCCCGCTTCGGACTCGAAAAAAATCTCCCCGTTTATTAATGAACAAACGCTTTTTGTAACCTTTTCGATTGAATGACACTCCAATATGGTATGGGCTATATTATCAAACACAATCTAAATAAATCAAGATGGCAATCGCTAATTTAAATCAAGAGCTTAAACCAACGTTCCACTTATTAAAGTACACATTTGGTATTGTTCCAATTGTTGCGGGAATTGACAAATTCACCGACTTGTTAACGCAATGGGAAAATTATCTTAACCCGGGCATTGCACATTTAATTCCATTCACACCACATACTTTTATGATGATAGTTGGAGTAATTGAAGTTATCGCAGGTTTGATTGTACTGGCCAAACCAATAATCGGAGGATATATTGTTTCAGCCTGGTTAACATTAATTGCAATGACTTTATTAGCAAGTGGAAATTATTTAGATGTTGCTGTTCGTGATATCGTAATGGGCATCGGGGCTTTTTCTCTTGCTAAAATCAGCAAAATTACCTCATAAGAGGATAAATTTATTAAGGAAAAACTTTGAGCTACTCACATATTATTTCAAATGAATTGCTTGACCCGAGTAGCAGGGCAGGGATGCTTAAATGAGCGGCGGCAAATACTACATCAATAGTTCCGGGAGAAACAACTTTCGTTAAAAAATTTTATCTTACGCCCGCTTACAAATCTTACCCTGATGATAACCATAAAAATTAATGAATTTAAGGGCTATGGTCTTGAAGAGTTTACCCTGTTTTTAAAAGAGTCCGAAGACAACGTATACGAAATTATCGTTCCCAAAAAAACGGTTGCGGGAACTTCTGCGAATGCAGATATTGCCTGGGAGTATTTTACGGCAGCTTATATAGGGCGCCAGTTATATGAAATTTCATCAGAATTTTGTTATACCGCTGCCACCCCAAAGCGTAAAGGTGAATTTGGATTTCATATTACTGCCCGGCGGATCGAACAACTGGCCGGCTTGCTGTTCCAAGCGTCGGGCGCTTTTGGAAATGCTGAAGTTGCAGAACCTGTCAATTTCACCCTGGAAGTAGGTGCGTTTATTACTTACTTTAAAGATAAGCCTACGGTGTGCCAGGACTTATTAGATATAGGCAAAGAATATCATTGCGATAAATAGGACTAATAAGGAATTAGTGAAGCTTAGTATAACGGACATTTACTTTATTACAATACGTGTATATACTACCAGGCCGGTATTTTCAACAGGCATGGAATTAGTCAATAGTCCGCTTCCGCACCAGGGTTGAGCTCCTTATCTTTGTACCGAAGTTGATTGATGTCAGGAGACATTAATCTACAATCCAAATCCTTCGAAAAGAGCCATATTCAATTATCCAACAGAAAATCATAAAGTCCGGTATCAGTCAGCTTCATTTTTCCAATACCTTTTGAAAATTATATTCAAGCTATCCTGCTAAAAGATCACTACCCCTGGAATTAAAATTATTCCATGAAACCCCGCCGCCGGCGGGGTTTTTTATTTGGTAGTCAGCTTCACTTATGCTCCTCACCCTCGCTGCAATCTCTCGCAGCTGATTCATATCTTCGAGCGTAATCATAACCAGTAAAGACGAAACATCGGATCTGCCACCGCAACAGGCGGTCGTTCGAACACGCATAGTAGCTATACAATCTCTAAACCAACAATTGTATTTAAAAACAACCCAACTATAACTTCATTAAAAGCTCCCACTCTACTCCACCAACTAAACCTGTAAAACGCTGTTAAAAAAAGAGGCCACGGTAGAAGCCGCTATCGAACCAAAACTAACGACATAAGGATTAAAATACGCACTTTTTTAAGCTGTAAGATAACGCAAAGTATAGCCAGGTAATTAATTCCCGGTAGTGCCAACTTGATGAATGTCATAACCATTAATGATTTCAGCCCATATAATTGCTACTCTTACTTGCGTAGTTTAGGAATGTATAATCATAATAATTGAAGAGACTTTGTAATAATCAGAAAACAAGTCATGCAGCAATTAATTTTACCACAGTTAAAGTATGAGATTGATACTTACAGGCGGTTATTAAATTTTATTACCGACGAAAATGTGCATTTAAAGAACAGGCTTGCAGTAGTTGTAAAAGATAACTTTGAAAAAAATCTGGTGGAAGAGTTGGACAATTATTTAAGCAAATTTGTAGCACAGGATGAGCTGATCAATTTATTAAAAAATGATATTTCAAAAATAGAAAACCGGTTGTGGGGACAAATTCACGACGACGGTGAAATTGTAAAGGATATTTACCCCGGTTTAACGGTGCTACAATCTAACATTTTAACGACGCAAGAGCTGCTTATAACATTATGCAGCGATTTCAATAGTTTTCTTTGGGAGATTATAGTTAATATTAAATGGACCACAAACTATCCGGAACCTTGATAAATATTTTAAATTGTAGTAAGTTAAATATTCATTCTATGAACAGCTGAAGGCATGTGTTAAATGTATTAATTGCATTAGTTATTATCCTTTCCATTTCGCTGGTTTCTTTATCCCTTCTTTTTTCTTTTTAAACAGTTTGCCTGCAAATACCTACGGCATGTTTCGGATTATATAATCTGCACTCTTCGCCTACTCTCAAAAAAACGGAAACCCCTGTAAAAACAAGGGTCGTCTTGTTACCGGTCTCTAATTGCAAAACCGTGTATGAAGTACGTCTTACATCCGGTAACACTATAAATTTAATTCCTTTTTTTTGTATTGCATTCCATCGTACTAACTATAAACCGTAAACGCCGTTTTTATTTATTTGTTCAATAACCCATTCTAATTTTCAGGCCGTTATCATTTTGTCGCATTTGGCCCCTTGTGGTGCACGGCCACCGAAGAAACCTTCATTTCCGGCTGCCACCTGGCTATATTATAGCTGCCTTCCGGCTTTCACGTTCGCAAGCTGCCGAACATGCCTGCAATAAATCAGGTATTATTCTGCCTTCATTCCCCCTTTTGTTAGCCGCAAAACACTCGCGTGTCTCCGGCAAGCTGCTGCAGTAAGGTGGTAATTTATTTACGCTTTACACCATTCTTAAAATTGCGCCTGCCCTCGAGTAGCAGCCTCGCTATCTCATGCTTAAAATAAAAGATCTTACCCAGGCTATCGGAGTAAGAAATTTTACCCGTAGTGCGGTAATGCTGCAGGGTACGCTCTTTAATATTAAGCTCCTGCATTACCTGCTGGCCGTCGAGAAATACATCGCTGAGCTTAAAATCGGGCGGTAGCGCCGACACGGAAAGTTGCATCTCCATCAGCCGTAATTCATTTTGTATAAAATTATAAGCGGTCATACTTTAAATGCCGGGTTAGTTACGGGATGCCATAAATATGCAAAAAGATCATTTACAAAAAATCAGTATTTATACTGATTTTTTAAAAAGCTAACTAAAGTAAATACGTACATAAAAATGCGTAGAAAAATGCTGGAGATAATATAGGTGCTGGCAAGGCATCACGCAAAACCAGGCAATAACAGGCAACCTGCTACACATGGCAGCAAAGTGCTGCAAGCGCCTTTAAAAAACATAATTGCGCATACGGCAGCCCGTTATATTGAGGTACCATACGGGGTATACCACTTTGCAAGCGTATGGAACAGTAACCATTTTATTCACAATTTAAATTTCAATTTTTATGGGAACCATTAGTAAAGGTATCCTCGGAGGTTTCTCCGGCACAGTAGGCACCGTCATCGGCGGAAGCTGGAAGGGAATAGCGTATATGCGCAGCCAGCCAGGCAAGCGCAGCTTTACGCCATCAGAAAAACAACTGGCACAGCAGGCCAGGTTTGCATTGGTCATGCGCTTTTTGCAGCCCATGTCGGCCTTGCTGGAAGTTACGTTTCGCAGCTTCGGCGTGCGGATGACAGGCATCAACAGCGCGCTGTCCTACAACATCCAGAATGCGGTAACGGGCACCTACCCCACGCTAAGTATCGATTATGCCTTAGCGTTAGTATCCAGGGGCGACCTGCCCAACGCACTTTCACCGGCCGTAACGGCTGGTGCAGGCGGCATCCTCACCTTTAGCTGGACGGACAACAGCGGCTCGGGCATTGCCAGTTCCACCGACCTGGCCGTAGCGGTAGCCTACTGCCCTGCCCTACAGCAGGCCGTGTATGATATCGGCAGCTCACGCGGCGATATGACCGCCGACCTGAATGCGTCAGTATTTGCCGGCCAGCAGGTAGAAACATGGATATCGTTTGTAACACAAGACGGAAAAAAATCCGCCACCAGTATTTTTACCGGTGAGGTAACGGTAAGCTAACAGCAACCGCTACCCGAAGAAACGGGCCGGCTTAAGACGGCCTTGTTTCTTTTTAAAAAGAAGAATAATTGATGCACACAATTATCATAGCAGTAATTAACACAATTGACTATTCACCATTGACTATTCACCATTGACCATTCACGATTCACCATTGATCATTCACCATTGATCATTCACCATTCACCAATTCACCATTCACCATTCACCACTAAACTCAACATCCCATGGCAATACTTATCAACGGTCTCTTAAAGGGACGACTCGGCAACAACATATACTTTATAAAAAACGGGAAAAACTTTTCACGCCCGGTAAGAAAGGTAGCCAACCATTCCGAAGCGCAACTGGCCCGCCAACAGCTCTTTGCCAAAGCCGGCAAAATGTGCAAGACTTTACACAAGGACATAACCGATAATATTACCCTGCCGGAAAGGCACCTGGTGTACCCGCGCCTTATGTCGTGCATGCTGCACGTGGTAAGAGGGCTGGATATAAATCTTTTAACCACAGGCAACTGCACTACATGGTTTGCACCTTGCAAATTCAACAGCAGCTTTTCGGTAAAAGAGCGCTGGCATGTAAATTTTGAACTGGTGCATGCGGCCAACGGCCTCTTGCAGCTACAAATACCTACGTATAACCCTACCCGTGAGCTTAATGCCCCGGCGCATACCCATCACGTGCAATGTAATATACTGGCCACGGGATGCGATGTAAACGACGGCACCCCAACGGGCAGTTATGCAACGGTATTAACCATTGACTATACCGATGCCGAAATACCGGCACAGGTAACAGACCTGGCAATACCTACCCCACCCGGTTCTTTAATCTTATTATGTATGTCGCTGGAATATGTACTGTATGGCAGGGGTGCAGAAACTATCAACAGGAACCCAAGATATATGCCCTCGGGGGTCACGGCTGCCATATTAGTATAGACCCCTAACCAACAGGCTTTTTATGTACCATACTATTTCTTCATACTTTTAAAACAAGCAAATGGAAAATATAATTAAACGGGAAGAAGCGTTTCTTGATACGTGTATTTTTTATGGATTGCAAAACCTCAACGATGGCTTTGATGCACCAGGAATTAAATATTTCTCTGAAGATGATTTTGAAAAAGTGCTTAATCGGGTAAAAGAACAGGGCCCTGGCATATTGGGTATTGAGCCCTGGAAAAATGGAGCGTTTTACCAGGTGATGGTTTATGAAGATTTTACAGATGACCCTGCAGACTCAAACTGGTATATGCAGGCATTTGAGAAATTTAAAGAGGAGAAAGAAGAGCTTCAGTATGCGGCATCGTATTTTATACCGGGAAATTTATTAAAATAATATTAATCAATTTCTTACCATTATATTGCCGCATTACACAGTTGTGATTTGCTTTCAACGAATGTTAGTAACTTAGTTCTTTCACATCATAAAAATCTTCCGGACCTGCAAAATATAGTTGTGATTTGCTTTCAACGAATGATATTAACTTAGTTCTTTCACATCTTGGTTCAGAAATGCCATAACGGTAATATAGTTGTGATTTGCTTTCAACGAATGATATTAACTTAGTTCTTTCACATCTGGTGTTTTTGCAACTACTGTGTTGCCTTTGTTGTGATTTGCTTTCAACGAATGATATTAACTTAGTTCTTTCACATCAACGTTGGAGGAAAAGAATGAGCATACAAAGTTGTGATTTGCTTTCAACGAATGATATTAACTTAGTTCTTTCACATCACTCTTTATCGTTAGGGCTCATGGCCTCAAGTTGTGATTTGCTTTCAACGAATGATATTAACTTAGTTCTTTCACATCTCCGGCAGTACGGGGCACACACACAGATTAGTTGTGATTTGCTTTCAACGAATGATATTAACTTAGTTCTTTCACATCTTCACCCCGTTAATTACAACCATATTGCAGTTGTGATTTGCTTTCAACGAATGATATTAACTTAGTTCTTTCACATCGAAGTTCCCGGAATACTATCAACCCGGTAAGTTGTGATTTGCTTTCAACGAATGATATTAACTTAGTTCTTTCACATCTCATGAAAATAGACAATACTCGCTTAATGGTTGTGATTTGCTTTCAACGAATGATATTAACTTAGTTCTTTCACATCTTATTGCATCTTCAACAATTGCTTGCCAATAAGTTGTGATTTGCTTTCAACGAATGATATTAACTTAGTTCTTTCACATCAGACCACACCATTGTAATCCGCGCCTGCAAGTTGTGATTTGCTTTCAACGAATGATATTAACTTAGTTCTTTCACATCTCTATAGCCTTACGGTTTCCCAGGCCTGCCAGTTGTGATTTGCTTTCAACGAATGATATTAACTTAGTTCTTTCACATCGGGATTTGATATTTCACTACACGTTCACGGTTGTGATTTGCTTTCAACGAATGATATTAACTTAGTTCTTTCACATCGGCACCCGTCATAGACAACCTGTTACCGGAGTTGTGATTTGCTTTCAACGAATGATATTAACTTAGTTCTTTCACATCATACAAGGTTTCATTACTACCAGTGAGACTGTTGTGATTTGCTTTCAACGAATGATATTAACTTAGTTCTTTCACATCCGATTTGCAAAAAGAAATTGCCCAACGTGTGTTGTGATTTGCTTTCAACGAATGATATTAACTTAGTTCTTTCACATCTCAATACATAGGACTACCAGACGACATAATGTTGTGATTTGCTTTCAACGAATGATATTAACTTAGTTCTTTCACATCGCATGCAGTCTAATTATAAAATAAATCTTAGTTGTGATTTGCTTTCAACGAATGATATTAACTTAGTTCTTTCACATCAATTACCAGCGTATTACCTGCAATGGTGCTGTTGTGATTTGCTTTCAACGAATGATATTAACTTAGTTCTTTCACATCCCAGAAGTCGGTTGTAGCGAAATCGAGATCGTTGTGATTTGCTTTCAACGAATGATATTAACTTAGTTCTTTCACATCTTAAAGTTTTTCGAGATCCGCTTTAAATTGTTGTGATTTGCTTTCAACGAATGATATTAACTTAGTTCTTTCACATCTTACGACAATTTAAAGAGCCAATGTTACTTGTTGTGATTTGCTTTCAACGAATGATATTAACTTAGTTCTTTCACATCCCAAAATACACAGCTAACATTTGTGCTCCTGTTGTGATTTGCTTTCAACGAATGATATTAACTTAGTTCTTTCACATCTAATGGTCTTGTATATGTGGCGAGTATAAGTGTTGTGATTTGCTTTCAACGAATGATATTAACTTAGTTCTTTCACATCCATTTCAGGCATCGGCATAAACGATAGCCAGTTGTGATTTGCTTTCAACGAATGATATTAACTTAGTTCTTTCACATCACCAAGCCCGATCATCACCCGGTAGTTACCCGTTGTGATTTGCTTTCAACGAATGATATTAACTTAGTTCTTTCACATCATTCCTTCTTAACATAGTTTCTATCATTAAGTTGTGATTTGCTTTCAACGAATGATATTAACTTAGTTCTTTCACATCAAGCTGTCAATTCTTATCGGTTGAGCAAGAGTTGTGATTTGCTTTCAACGAATGATATTAACTTAGTTCTTTCACATCAAGAGAACCCATTTAAAGAATTTGACCGGGGTTGTGATTTGCTTTCAACGAATGATATTAACTTAGTTCTTTCACATCCTTCAGGAAAATGTAGTCCCTGTTTTATTAGTTGTGATTTGCTTTCAACGAATGATATTAACTTAGTTCTTTCACATCAGGCCGCTGGCTCCGCATAGGCAAACTTTGGTTGTGATTTGCTTTCAACGAATGATATTAACTTAGTTCTTTCACATCTCCGCGATTTGAATGCTCAAATAATGGATGTTGTGATTTGCTTTCAACGAATGATATTAACTTAGTTCTTTCACATCCTACAACCGTAAACGGCCATGCATTAAGCAGGTTGTGATTTGCTTTCAACGAATGATATTAACTTAGTTCTTTCACATCTTCGCGGCGCGGCGGCGTCCAGCTTGCTTTGTTGTGATTTGCTTTCAACGAATGATATTAACTTAGTTCTTTCACATCAAAAATTTATTGAAAGCAGTAACTACAGCTGTTGTGATTTGCTTTCAACGAATGATATTAACTTAGTTCTTTCACATCCGATACAGTTAACCCAAAGGTATGGCTTGAGTTGTGATTTGCTTTCAACGAATGATATTAACTTAGTTCTTTCACATCATTTCAATATGCATTGAATTGAATGGATTAGTTGTGATTTGCTTTCAACGAATGATATTAACTTAGTTCTTTCACATCATTTCAATATGCATTGAATTGAATGGATTAGTTGTGATTTGCTTTCAACGAATGATATTAACTTAGTTCTTTCACATCATTTCAATATGCATTGAATTGAATGGATTAGTTGTGATTTGCTTTCAACGAATGATATTAACTTAGTTCTTTCACATCATTTCAATATGCATTGAATTGAATGGATTAGTTGTGATTTGCTTTCAACGAATGATATTAACTTAGTTCTTTCACATCCATAATAGCCGTAATGATAGACCCTTGGCTGTTGTGATTTGCTTTCAACGAATGATATTAACTTAGTTCTTTCACATCGTGGGGAAATCTGCCCTTGCCGGGCAACTTGTTGTGATTTGCTTTCAACGAATGATATTAACTTAGTTCTTTCACATCAGAAATGTTGCTCGGCAACGGCGGCACACGGTTGTGATTTGCTTTCAACGAATGATATTAACTTAGTTCTTTCACATCTGATAATCGAAGTTGTCGCACTCTCCAATGTTGTGATTTGCTTTCAACGAATGATATTAACTTAGTTCTTTCACATCGAACCTGTGGTTGCAGTGAATGAAAGAGTTAGTTGTGATTTGCTTTCAACGAATGATATTAACTTAGTTCTTTCACATCAGGTAGAAACATACAGGTTAACATCGGTTAGTTGTGATTTGCTTTCAACGAATGATATTAACTTAGTTCTTTCACATCCGTGAATAACTGCTACCAAAAAGTTTTTAGGTTGTGATTTGCTTTCAACGAATGATATTAACTTAGTTCTTTCACATCAAAGTTTCTTAAGAATATTATTTCCTGGTAGTTGTGATTTGCTTTCAACGAATGATATTAACTTAGTTCTTTCACATCGGGATAAACGCTATAATAAGAGAGGTGTTGTTGTGATTTGCTTTCAACGAATGATATTAACTTAGTTCTTTCACATCTTCATATTCATTTGCAGTTGAAGGATTCAAGTTGTGATTTGCTTTCAACGAATGATATTAACTTAGTTCTTTCACATCCCAACCTTCTGTAGATACTTACACTAACAACGTTGTGATTTGCTTTCAACGAATGATATTAACTTAGTTCTTTCACATCTATTGAAGGCATTGGCCTTAATGATAGTCAGTTGTGATTTGCTTTCAACGAATGATATTAACTTAGTTCTTTCACATCCAGGGATTTTTTTTAACAAAGCAAACAACGTTGTGATTTGCTTTCAACGAATGATATTAACTTAGTTCTTTCACATCTTATGATTACTCAAATAAAACTAATGCACAAGTTGTGATTTGCTTTCAACGAATGATATTAACTTAGTTCTTTCACATCCACTTTTACATGGAGTCAATTTGTTATGTTGTTGTGATTTGCTTTCAACGAATGATATTAACTTAGTTCTTTCACATCTGTTTGAGTAATGTATGGGTGAACTCCTACGTTGTGATTTGCTTTCAACGAATGATATTAACTTAGTTCTTTCACATCAATTATACCAGAATTACCTCCTGCTGCACTGTTGTGATTTGCTTTCAACGAATGATATTAACTTAGTTCTTTCACATCATAGCCTGTACCACCTGTTGCAACGGTAATGTTGTGATTTGCTTTCAACGAATGATATTAACTTAGTTCTTTCACATCTGGCACTGCATTTAGTAATGCCCCACTGCTGTTGTGATTTGCTTTCAACGAATGATATTAACTTAGTTCTTTCACATCTTAAAACAATTTTTCATAATGGTAAATTAGTTGTGATTTGCTTTCAACGAATGATATTAACTTAGTTCTTTCACATCAAAAATTTATGCCAGAAGTATTAGAACCGTTGTGATTTGCTTTCAACGAATGATATTAACTTAGTTCTTTCACATCGAACTTATATTTCAGCGTATCATATCTTCCGTTGTGATTTGCTTTCAACGAATGATATTAACTTAGTTCTTTCACATCAATAAAATACACTGAAGCTGAAGCAAAGGCGTTGTGATTTGCTTTCAACGAATGATATTAACTTAGTTCTTTCACATCATGGTAAGAACGGGCGAAGAGCAGGAATACGTTGTGATTTGCTTTCAACGAATGATATTAACTTAGTTCTTTCACATCTTGAGACCCGGGGGGAAACCGTTATTACTTGTTGTGATTTGCTTTCAACGAATGATATTAACTTAGTTCTTTCACATCATCTACCACAGGAACAGTAGGCGTTTTGCCGTTGTGATTTGCTTTCAACGAATGATATTAACTTAGTTCTTTCACATCCCAAAAGGTTAAGCGTTTACATCTTGTAAAGTTGTGATTTGCTTTCAACGAATGATATTAACTTAGTTCTTTCACATCTCCAAAAGTTTCTACCAATTCTGAACCGTTAGTTGTGATTTGCTTTCAACGAATGATATTAACTTAGTTCTTTCACATCCTAATTCGTTTTCGTCTTTGTCTTGTAATAGTTGTGATTTGCTTTCAACGAATGATATTAACTTAGTTCTTTCACATCTTTAATGTGTTACGGCGCCACGTTCTCGCAGTTGTGATTTGCTTTCAACGAATGATATTAACTTAGTTCTTTCACATCCAACCCGATATTTTTACCACCTGTAGATATGTTGTGATTTGCTTTCAACGAATGATATTAACTTAGTTCTTTCACATCATTAGCACTTGCGATGTTTTCTTCAATGGGTTGTGATTTGCTTTCAACGAATGATATTAACTTAGTTCTTTCACATCTGCTCTATATTGACCAAGCTATTGCATCTGTTGTGATTTGCTTTCAACGAATGATATTAACTTAGTTCTTTCACATCCTGCCAGATGATAACACCTACTTCAACATTGTTGTGATTTGCTTTCAACGAATGATATTAACTTAGTTCTTTCACATCAATAAAGATCTCCAGGAAGCAGCCGTTGCCGTTGTGATTTGCTTTCAACGAATGATATTAACTTAGTTCTTTCACATCTTCAGGGAAAATTGGAATTACAGTAATGGAGTTGTGATTTGCTTTCAACGAATGATATTAACTTAGTTCTTTCACATCAGCCCAGGAATTTATTATTGCATCTATATTGTTGTGATTTGCTTTCAACGAATGATATTAACTTAGTTCTTTCACATCCAATACTACAGGCAGAATGTTGACCTACATGTTGTGATTTGCTTTCAACGAATGATATTAACTTAGTTCTTTCACATCAAGTTTTAGAATCGTTCCCGGAATCGAACCGTTGTGATTTGCTTTCAACGAATGATATTAACTTAGTTCTTTCACATCGCATTTGGCTGAAAGGCTTGTTAATACAGTGTTTGAACTACTTTTGCAGGAATAAAAAAATGGATATGTTTCAGTTTTTTATTCCTGTTTTCGTTTAAAAAAGTTCCAGTTGCTGGGTGGTTTCGGGCGGTTGTGTTGGTTCATGCCCACGGAAGATTTCCATCATGCCGAATTGTTTATCTGTAATGGTTAAGATGCCTACATGGCCCTTGGGTGGCAATATAGATTTTACTCTTTTAATATGCACTTCTGTATTTTCTTTACTGCTGCAATGCCTTATATACATGCTGAACTGGAACATATTGAAACCATCGGCCATAATCTTCTTCCTGAACTGCGCATAGTTCTTCCGGTCTTTTTTTGTTTCGGTCGGTAAATCAAAATGTACTAATATCCACATAATACGGTATGCGTTCAGGCGCTCATACATGGTTATAATTATTGCTATTAGTGTTGAACGAAAATTTGCCGAAATTTATTTTAGCTACTCACTCACGGTGCCGGTAAGGATAGCAATGGGTGCCAGCCCTATACGGAAACTTAATCCATAAACGGGTAAAGCATTTTCCTCGATTCACCTTCAAAACATTTGGCAAGAGACGCGGTGGTGCGTTGCACAGCGTTCATCATAGGGCTTTTTTGCCCGTCAATTATTACGTCCAATGCCGGTATGCTTAGCAGGTTCCGTTTCATGGCGGGAGTCATTTCCAAAAATTTCCCGTTGCCTCTTATAATTGCGCAAACTAATTTATCTACATAAGGGCGGTAAGGCTCCATTACATCATCGGCAAGGCAATAAGCGTTGTACTGGTTGCGGTGAAAAATACCTAACGTTGGCAGGAGCCCGCTTGCTACGAGGCTTCTCGCCACTAATGCCCGTAAAATAGAATAACCGTAATTGAGCAGGTTATTGGGTGGCAGCCCAAACCGGTCTCTTTTAAATTCCAAGAAAGCGGGAAATACATGTTTCCAATAATACATGGCCGCTTTAGCTTCGCAATTGGTGGTATCACCGCTTTTTACAGCAGCGGCAAGATTTATTAAATATTTACCAGCGTGGTCTGCAGGAACATTTTCCGGCCTTTGTTCTTTTAATACAGCTGCCTGGTTTGTTATTTTAGCTGTTACCGTTTGCTGCCACAATTGTTTTTTTAATGGGGCAGTGGCCGCAATCTGTGCTTTAAACTTCTGGCTTTGTAGCGTATGCCCGTCTAAACAGAGCTGCATACCCGCGGGGTGGTGCTTATCGTCACAGGTAATAACGGCTGTATTGTTGCCCAGCAGTTTTGCCAGTAAAGATTGTGTGATGGTTATTTGCTGGTGGTCTAGGATTATTAAGCCAATATCTTCTATAGGCACCGATTTGGTTTCGCCGGTAGCTTGCATTTCTATCACCATTTGTTCGTTGGTAGTTTTGAGGTAGGCGGGGTTGCCGAAGTATAGTGTGCGTTTTATCATGTATGGTTTTCAATTCAATAAATAACGCTCCAGGTTGTCATATTCCGCGTAGCTATTTATTTTTCCTTCATGCAGCCTGAAATAATTTTCGGAGTTTTCATAAAGCGCTTTTAAAACGGGCAGCCGTTCCACATGAAAGTTATGAAACGATGACACGTTCCAATGAGCAGGATGTTGAGTAAAACCATGCTTTACCTGGTTAAGATGAATATATAAAATAACTGCTGCCAGGTAATCTTTTTGCAGGATGGCTTTTTTTGTAAAATTCTCTAAGAACAAAGAACCCCGCCGTTCGTATTTTTTATTAAATGCTTTTGAATAGCCGTTGAAAAAATTGGAGAATTGCTTGCTTAATAAATTAGACGCGGCCACACCTGCCAGGTTTTTGAAACCTGGCAGGTGTGCGGTAATAGCCTCCGCCGTTTCTAAGCGCACCAGCAGGTGAAAATGATTTCGCATCAAACAATAAGCATATGTATCCGCTATGCCATTTATATGTTTATAGTACTGTTGTAGAAAATACCGGTAGTTCTCCGGCTCCCGAAACAAAGCCTCATCGCCATTGGCATGGTTAAAAATGTGGTAGTATGTGCAAGGCTGGAGTTGATCCATAATGGTTCATTTTAAATACCATATTTATTACGGCAGGTTGAACTTTTTCATCGCTGCCAATTTTGTTTTTTGATGTTATTGTGTATTTCAATTAGCATTTGTTTGTTGTTTAAAAAAAGACAGATTGCTAAAAAAAGGTGCACTTGATCATTTTATATTTTCCATTTTACCATTCCATCCGGCAGTACTTCAAAGTGTTTGCCTTCGATGACCATACTTAACCAATTCATAGTATATAACAATTTAGGCCAGGGCTCAAAATTGTTAAATTTGTTTTGTATTAAAGCATCCGAAACCTTCTTGGTAAACCCAATAGTACCGCCTCCTCCATATTCATCTTTTGGATATGCTTTCTTTAATTCGTCATCGTTTCTGTTTTCTAAATGATGCTTAAATGTAATTTGTACTCCTGAAAATTTCACTAAAACGTAAGTACGATAGCTAATCCTTTTTTTATAGTCATCGTTCCTTTCGTCTTCTTTTTTATATAACTCATCTGGATTTTCATCATAAAAAATCACCTTTATGCCCGGCTTGAATATTGCATAAGGTTTTTCTTTGTTACCGTTTTCATCAATGATTACTTCACCGATCTGTTTATCCTTTCTGTATATTTCCAAATCATCAATACTTTTAATTTCACCTGCTTGCACCAATTTGGCAACGTCCATAAGGGTAATGATTTCTAATTCACGATCAATTCTCTTGTTGCCTTTTTTGTCTTTGATGTTTTTCTGATAAAGAGCGCATAGAATGTTTTCACCATTTTTAGCCCAATAATAATTTTTATGTTCCTTATTACTTTGAATGTCTTGCTTCTTAACTCGAACAGGGTTTGTTACGTCATTTGCAAAACAACGTATATGCCTGATTTTATGGACTCTTTCACCGGATTTATTTAACATATAAAGTCCGCCATCTTCACTCAAAGTATTAGCAAGTGAGCGATTGCTCATTTGATCTTTAATTATTCTTTTTAATGCAGGATCAACAATTTTATCTATGTCCAGGTTTTTATCAACTCCTTTTCTAAGACCAAATTTGAAAGCACTATCGCCTTCCAAAAATTTCCATTCACCTTTTTCATTCCTCAATGGCTTGTCATTCTCATCTCTTTCTACCATTTGAAGTTTTCCGTACATGGTAGCCAGATGCAATTCACCCCTGATCGCATCTCCTTTGGCCACAAAATCTTTTCCTTTAAACCGCACTTTTTTAGAAGCAGGAATTACCGAACGGTTTCGGGCAATGTTATTATTTAATATGGTTTCATCTAATTGCTTTATGCTATTGTTAAATCCTTTTGGTAGATTGCATTGATATTTTAGTTGTAATAGTTCATCCTTAAGTAGTTTTATTTTTTCCTCGATAGCCGATTTCTTTTTTTCTGTATTTGACTTAAGCAATAATTCTTCTTCTCTTATTTGATACCAAAGCTCCAGCATTCTGTCACGAATAGCAGCAACGGGAATTACAGACAATACCATTGCGTCCTTAGCATGGTGGCTATGCTTGCTACGGTCTTTTTTTGTTCCAGTTTCCTGTATGTCAAATATCTTTCGGAATTGCGCTGTTACTTCCCCTTTCTGCACTTCTACATGATTGAAATAAGATTTGAGGTAGTGAAGGGCATACTTAGAAATAATTTGTGTGTCTTTTAACTGACTGTTTTTGAAGCCCGGTTTTACTTCTTTCATGGTAAATCGGTCCACTTTATTGCTCCAGTAATCTAATTCAAACTGCCATAGATGTTTTTCTCGGATAGCTTTGTTTTTATATTCAGGTGTACTGGCTCGTTTAGATTTTCCTTTCCAGAACTCTACCCGCATTTCTAAATCTTTTACTTTTTGTTTCCATGTGGCAATACGTGTTTCTATTTCGGGATAGTTGGATAACTGAGTAGGGATTTGATTCTTTTTTGTATTACGATTGTAGTTGGCAAAGCAAACTGTTTTATTGGCAACGCTATTATCAAATGAAATACTACAAGGGATAGTATGCTCTATATCAATTACAGAGTCTTTAAACAAGTCTGTAATTCTAATAGGATTACCGGTATAAATGCAAAAGCACTGCTGTTCTTTCCAAAGCCTATATTTTTCAACTACACTATCTTTTGCTTTTTTAAGTTTTACCCATACTTCCTTTTTGATGTTTTCAAAATGGTTTTCACTAAACTCATAATACTCCATTTCATCCAAATCTTCGTCTTCGCCATCTTTCTTTTTTTTACGCTTACCTTTTCGTTCCTTTGCTGTGCGGTCATCTTCAACCGCGGTGAATTTACCACTTTTCTCAAATCCTTCAGGCAATTCAATCATCTCGTACCATAACCGAAATTTATCAATATCACTATCTGAATCTGCATTGGCTAACGAACCTACTGCTTCAGGATCATTAAGTAATTCAAGAATGGCTGCTCCAAATTCTTCGTTTTCTTTGCGCCTGATTTCCTGGTATTTTTCAATAGCCCATCTCTTATTGGTGTCGTTTAATTCACGAGCTACTTCTACTACGACTCTTGTTTCTTCATCAACCTGCTCCGTGACAATATAATAGTTGACTAATTTTTTTAATTCATGCAAAGTACGCAAGGCCATTGGGTTCTTGAACGCACCTGTTTTGGGCGAACCAAGCATTACCTTTTGTATTCCTTTGCCGTCGTATTTGTAATATTCATCTCTTGCCTGCGAATAAATGGCAATCATGGAAGGATGGTAAAGTTTATTTAGCCTTTTGCATTTTCCGCAGTGGCATTTTTCTTCTCCAGTTTCCAATTTTTTAAATGTGTTCGGGCAATACAACTGATTTGGAAAATTGTCTGCAAGGAACTTTTTCATAGCATCCCCTAGTCGCGGCAGTTTATAAAAATCACGTTGACCGGACTTGAAGAATCGCTGGTAGTATTCAGTAATTTGCTCCAGTGCATTTTGCCTTTCCTCAGAAAGCTTTTTCCATGTTTCCTTACCAAAACCTTCTTCAGCTGCTCTTGCTATTTGTACATCATCTCGTTCATTACTTCCAGAAGGAAGTTGCGCATCTATTGAACCAACTACATAAGAAGTATCATGGTCTGCAAAACGGTCATTGCCTTTTGGACGAGCTTTGTATTGAGCAATAAGGTTATTGACAATATTTAATAATCTTTTTTCTTCACGATTCTTTTCAATTACAGAGGATTTGAGCGATTCCGTGATAAACACCCTATTCTTGTTCCAGATTTCATTACCGAGAATTTCCGGCACTTTACCTAATAATACTGCGTCAGTATATATAAAGCCTTCGCGGAGGAACGGTAGAATATTGTTGATGGCCTTAAGGCTCAATTGTGCATAGTCCACCGGCATGGTAAACCATAGTGAACGCAGTTGCTGAACTTTTTCGTCATCTAATTTCAATTTTGATCTCCCATATTCTTCAACAAAGTCCTGGTCATCGCTTCCAAATAATACATGCCATAAATCTTCATAAAAGGGAACTGTATAAGGTTTCCCACTTCTGTCGACCATTGTAACAGGTTTGTTCCAATCTTCATCAAAGATCTTTTTTAGCCGGGCAGACACAATGCAGGCTGATACATTGGTTTTATAGTTGTAGTTAAGCTCCCACTTGTCATGCCTGTTTTTCTTCTTTATCCATTTGGCAATATCAAAAAATTCAAAATCTTTTTGAACAAAGAACTTTTCCCGGTAAAGTTCATGTCGCATTTCTTTAGACAAAAAATGCCATTCATTATCGTGTTTCCCTTTTTCCCGATAAGCAATGTTATTAATAAAACTCAATGACCGGAATTCTTCAAATTCCGGTCTGCTTACTGCGCACCTTTTTTTGCCAACAAAAACTTCTCTGCCTTTTTTCTTATCAAATATTTTCCAGCTTTCTAATGTACAACAACCGACTAATCCTTTTTGTGAACGCAAGGGCCTTTGCCAGAAAATTGAAGAATGAGTTATAGAAATTTTGGTATTCTTTTCCCCGAAAATATCGTTGAAGTCCAATTGCTGAACCCCAAAAATCTGCTTTACTTCTTTAATCAACATTTTTCGGGTGACATATTGATGCAGATTCTTGCGAATGCGAATTCCTTCCGTTTTCCTTTCGGGGTGATGAATGCCTTCTGTTTCCACTCGGGCAAATAATGATCCTACTGTATCTTTTTCAGGATCGTAAGCAAACCCTATCTTTCCTAATTCCTTTATAAAATTCTCTTGTTTTCGTTTTTCAGCCCCAATGTTGCCTTCCTCATTGTGATCTGTCCGTTCACTCTGTTCACGCTTTTCATCATCTTTATTATTTACAATTTTGCTGCTCTTGAACCCACGGTGTTGTGCAATATGATAAAGAGCTCTTCCAAGTTTAAACCTGTTTATTTCAACGGTAAAGTCGAGCCTTACATTAGCTAACTCGTTACGTAATTGGTAAGGACTGATGTAATCCCGAACTCCGTCATTGTTGAAATCTAACTTGATCCAGTTGGCGAAAAGTACATCATTTACCGGATATTGCCTTCCACCATTTTCTTTCTGTGCTTCCTCTTTGTTGTAATGTTTCCAACGTTTCAGGCTTTCTCCTTTGATGGGACAATACAAATTATTTGGGTCTTTAATCAACGCTTCCAATACTGCCCATAATTTGTATTTTCTCGATTGATAAAGCCGCCTGATACTTCTCTTACTGGTCCTGTTAGCTGCAAGAGAAATGGTGTATTTATTTTCTTTGTCCTTTCCTACGCCGGTTTCAAAAGTAGTAACCGTAGCTTTTCCAAACTGGTTTTCTTCAATTGCATTTCTTACAACGGCTCCTATAGAATTGCTTCCGAGGTCGAGAGATAAAATTTGATTTTCCGGCATCGTATTTTTATTTTAAATTTTGATGTACATTTGAATTGAAAGACAAATCACAATAAGGCTCGCGCCGCAAGGCCAAAGCCGAAGATTTTCTCAGTCCCTGCATCGCTTGCGCTCTGTGGGGCTTTTTATTTAATACCTCTTACGATTTGCACTGTTTAAAAGCACAAAGCAGTTCTCTTTTCCGGTGGGATGTTACAATTAGAACACCTAAGTTAATTTTTTTATTGATAAATGAAGCGGTTCACAAGGTAAAATTTTTATGAAAGACTATGCGAAGACGAATACAAGGCGATTTAAAAACCAACAATTATTAACTAAATCCCCAGACGACGATTCGGATTTAGCAATGTTTTCGTTATTGGCTAAATCAGTAGAATTAAAAGTTACACCAAGACAGTAATTAAACGCCACTTGAGAAAACAACGTGCAAACCTAACCGTTATGTTTTCGAAGCACTTTAAGCTAGACTGACCTGTTGCTTGTTTAAAAAAATTAAAGTAATTTGAATGTTAGACATTGGCTAAATTTTCTATCATTTATTTCAGCATTATGGGAGACAACACCCTCTCACAATCAAACGTCCCGAAGCGGAAGCTAGATTATATACAGCATTACCTGGTGATGAATGAATCGCCATACACCGGAAGGGCGGTAAGGCCCCTCCCATTTCGAGGCAAGCGCCACTTTTTCGTTTTATTCTAGTAGTACAAAAATTTTCAGCTTGCAAGCCGCATGCTGGGCAATTTAAACCGCGCGGCGGAAAGGCGCAGAGAACAAAAGATGCTAGCCCGTATTAAAAAGAAATGATTCGTGTGGCCGTTACCGTTGTAATAAATGCAATACTATAAATTTCGAAGAGTTGGTTTGATGATAAGATGCCCTTATTTAAAACTCATGAAAGGCTTTTGTTATTAACCAAATCAGTCCAAAATAACCATTGTTTTAAAAGCCATTTTTATTAGTTTAACCTCATCGCATAGGTTGTGATAATCTGTATTTGCAAGTACCCTAGGCGAAGGAAGAAGCAGGGGAAGCTCATTTTTTTGGCGGTGGGATAATATTAGTCCAATGATAAAAAACGGTAAAATACTTATTTATCATTTCTGATAATTCTGTTATTTTTTTTCATCAAACTCTATTTGTTTATTACCCAACTTAGTAACGTCTTGTTTTAATTTATGTCTATTGCCAACAAATGTATCTTGAATGTAAAGAATAGTATGAGCCATTTCATTTCTTACTTTCCTAATTTTCACTAAATCTTTAAAAATTGTTGGATGCGCCTTTAAGAAAAGGGTGTCTTTTGTTGATATTATTTCTTTAACTATAAGTATTTTTTTATTGAAAGTGATATTATTTAAAATTAGTTGGGTTAGTTCTTCCATCGTGTATAAATCTCATACATAAAAAATAGAAATATATCTACTCATTGCAGATTCAAGGTCAATAGTTTGATTTAATATTAAACTTCTACGTTTGTAAGCCAACTCGCTATATTTTATAATAGGGTGTTCATATTTAGGGAGATTTATATTAGACATGAGCTAATCTACAAACGAAGTGATTTCAAAACAACTATTTCTTAATAATCTTTATCCGGTGTATCCTCGTCTCATTCGAATCTAATGGTAAGTATTTTAAAGGAGAATGCCATCAAGTGTCGGCGGGCAAGCCTAGGTCTGGCACCCTATGATTAATAAATATTATTATGGAATGTTAATGTATACAGACAGATGGTTTTTAATAATCCTAAAAATGAAATGAAAGAGCTTGCTGATTTTTTTGGTGAGCAGGTAATGCTACATTTTTAAAAAGGCAATAAGATATAATTACCAGTTTTTGGTTATCAAGTTTATCTTTTAGCTTAGCATCCATTATAGTTTAATTCCAAATGTTGTATCCCTTTTGGATAAATGAAACTTGAACAATATAAATAATGCAAACTATTTCAATTTACTTTGATGAAGCAAAGCCTTTTGAAGCCACCAACATAGAATATTTAAGCGGAGTAGTGGGGCTGTACTTTATTTTTTCACAAAACACATTTATAGAATACCCGTTTGACAAGTCGAGGTTGCTTTACATAGGCATGAGTGAAAGGAAAACAAATAATATTAGGAATAGATTGATTGGGCATTTTGGCGGAAAATCAAAAAATGTTGGTTTAATGAATTATAGAAAAAAATCTCCTTTGCTTTTTACTTACATAAATTTTGATATTCTTAAAGCAAACTGGCATTTCAGAATTGAAGACCTTGAAAGCTATTTTATTTTAAGTTTTGTTGAGCACTTTGGTGTTTACCCTATCTGTAATAATAAGACTGGCGCTGAAATACATAGCAGCGAATTAAATGTAAATTTTAAAATTGACTGGAGTTATTTTAAATAAACTACAATATGGATAACAAAGTAAAATCTGGAATTGAAATTTTGGAAGACTTCTTTTTGAACATAACTAACATTGAAAATGTCGACCAAGTACTTGCGGATTCTCTTGCGAAGTTGTATCAACAGGGAAAGTTGTCGGACACAAATCTAAAAAATGAACTTCAAAAATTACGAGATAAAGATGTCAACAAAAATTAAAAAAATAGTCATATCAGGCCTTCGCGGCGTTAAAAATAAAATAGAGTTGTCGCTTTCTGAAAAGTCTATTCTGCTATATGGCGATAACGGCACGGGAAAAAGTAGCATATCCGATTCTTTAGAATGGTTTTTTAATGATGAGGTTACACACCTGTCGGGTTCCGAGATTGTTCTCAATGATGCCCTTAGAAGTTCTGCTTGTTCCGATGCAGATACTTCATTTGTTGAAATTGAATTTACAAGGAACCGTTTTAATTCGTCAAAAACCCTTACATCTAAAAAAGGAAAGTTAGTTTCTGAGTTTTCCAATAAGGACACCGATTTTATTTCTTACATCAGTAAAACTCAAAAAGAAAATCTTATTCTTCGCTATCAACATCTTCGAGACTTCATTGATAAACCGAAAGGTGAAAAACTCAAAAGCTTGTCGGATGTAATCGGATATGCTGAAGTTAATAAAATAAAAGAAGTTCTGAAAAAAGGGTACAACTCATTAAAAACTGAAATAAAAAGTCAGAACTACGAATCACAGATTAATACTCAAAAGCAATTACAGATTGAAAAAATAGGCGCTTCGATCGGTGTAGAGAAAGATTTGTTTGAGAAAATTAATCACATTATTTCTCCATTGAATTTAGCCATAGTTGTCAACTCCTTAAATGATATCGATTCAGTTCTGACCTTACTAAAAGCGCCTGCAAATATTAGGATTCTAAACGAGCTTAGATTTCTTGAAAACAGTAAAACTGCTTTGACGGTTCTTAAAAGTGAAATCGAACTTCTTAATTCAGAGTATAGTAAGTACTACTACGAGTATAAGAAAATTGCTGACAATGTTCAAAATATAATGAAAGTTTTTCTTGCCGATTTGCTAAAAGCTGGTAGCACAGTTATTGAAAAAAAGTTTCATAAAGATGATACTTGTCCTTTATGTTTACAACCCAAGCGAAAGGATGAGCTAGTTCAAGACATTAAGAATAGATTACAGGAAATTGAAGAGTCTTTAAAAATGAAAGCTGCCTTTGACTCAACCAAAGAATCAATTACGAAAATTGCAACCGAAAGAATAAAGAGGCTCGATAATTTAAGAATTGATAATTATTATAATGATGAAAGGTTTAAATCTATTAAAGAAGCGATTGAGGATTTAATCACTAAAATTTCAATGTACGAGAAAGAAGGAAAAGAAAAGGTCACATCCGGCAATATGATTTCAGAACCTTCGAAATTGAAACTTACCAAAGTAGACTTTGCAACTGTAGAAGTCCTAGCGACGAAAATAGATGTTATACAAACATCATTAAAAAAGGATAACAATACTGTAACCTACTCAAATATATCATCTGCAAAAGAAGCTTTTTTAAGAATAAAGAAGTTTGAAAAAGAAAAGAAAGTTCTTGAAGATCAAAGAGCATCTATGGAACTCATTTACAATGAATTTGTGAAAAAGCAAAAAGAAGGATTGCAGCATTTCATAAGCACATTTTCAGATACAATAAATGAATACTATCAGTTTATGAACCCAGGAGAGCAATTCAAGGAATTGAAGATTATTACTATTGGCGAGGAAGATGAGTTAAACGGGATTACAATTCAGTATCAATACAAAGGTGGCCCCACATCTCCACCACAAAAATATTTTAGTGAATCACACTTAAACTGTTTTGGATTATCATTCTTTTTAGCGTCAGTTGCCGCATTCAATAAGGAAAATAAATTTGTGGTTTTAGATGACGTTATTTCAAGTTTTGACACTAATCATAGAAAGCGATTCGCAGATTTAATTTTTGAAAAATTCGCTGATTGCCAAATAATTTTATTAACCCACGAACACGAATGGTATCAGTATGTATCCCAACTTGCAAAAAGAAAAAATTGGTCAATCAATGAGTTAAAATACAATGAGTCAGATGGAACACACGTCGATGACCAGCCATCCGAGTTAAGAACAATTATCGAAGCTAGTTTAGCTCAGGGTGATGTTAGCATACTTGCAAATCCCATCAGAAAATACCTTGAACATTTGCTAAAAGATATTGCTGTAAATCTTGAAGTGAAAGTAAATTTTAGATTTAATGAGCTAAATGAGAAGCGAATGCCAGACGAATTATTAAATGAACTTAAGGCCAAAATAAACAAATGCAGCAATGAATTAAAGGCCCAAATGCCAATTATTGACAGAATAATCAATTCAAACATTTTAGGAAACCTGCTTTCGCATGACAATTCAATTTCTCCAAAGTTAGGAGATATCAAAGCTTTTTGGATAGATCTGAACGCTATGGAAGCACTGTTTTATTGCCAGTTAACAGCATGTAAAAAACCTGTTTCAGTCAAAAATTACGATACAGTAAAAAAAAGAATCAGATGTGGTTGTGATAAAACAAACTACGATTGGAAATTGTAAATTAAATGGCAACCGACGAGGGTTCTTCCTTACACAAAATCATTATTCACTCTCCTAAGCTTCTCCATTTTCCTTTCTTCTGTTTAAAATTACTGCGAAAAACTTCATGATTTCAACCCACGTGTCTGCCAATATAAACCGCCCGGCAGAAGGTCACAGAGGACAAAAAATTGTACCCCGTATTAAAAAGAAATGATTCGTGTAGCCGTCAGCGTTATAATACGGTGAAGATACTATAAATTTTCGTTGAGTTAGTTTGAAATGGCCTATCATATTGTATTAAGGAAATTGCATTATTTGGAATATATATTTATCATAAGATGCCCTTATTTAAAATTTATGAAGGGCTTTTGCTATTAACCAAATCAGCAGGATTAAAATTGGTAGCCAAATAACAATTAGCTTAAAAGCCATTTGCGAAAACGTGTACTCTCCTCCGTTATGTTTAGGGAAAATTTTTGAATACAATAAAACAACTACTTGTTTAAAGATTTGAAAGTCTGTCATTTTTAAATTCAACCGGTATTGGAAATTAAAATTTATTTTTTAGCTTCATTTTTTCCAAATACGGATTCAATTGTTCTGTTGATGAAAATGATCGAAATCTTCTTATTACATTATATTCTTTGTGATAATAAACTTCGATATAAAACGCATCTCGTTGGTATAATAAAATATTGTGCTCGGAATCTTCACGGTCTGCAATAAAAACAGAATCCCAAACAGCCTCGGCCTGCTCCATTTCATCCAATGCATTAAATTCATAAAGCGTCATACTACAAGATAATTTTTGTTCTTCAAAAATTCAAGATACTAATATTATAATTTTATTTTTGCTTTATGAAGACTTCCCTCTCCCATCTTCCTCAAATAAAACAGGAGCAAATACTTCAAATCGTAAAGATCATTAAAGAAGTGGCCGCGCCTGAAAAAGTTATATTGTTTGGCAGCCATGCAACAAACACTTGGGTTGAGCACAGATATTTTGAAAATGGTACAGATTATGAATATATAAGCGATTACGATTTCTTAATTGTAACCAAGAATAGCGTATTAAAGGAATACGATATAATTGATAAAATTGTAAATCGAAGTCGTAGCCTTTTTAAGACGCCAGTAAATGCAATTATACATGATGTTAAATACGTCAATGAGGGTCTAGAAATTGGGCAATACTTTTTCACCGACATCATTAATGAAGGAGTTTTATTATCAGATAATGAAACAATTGAATTTTCTAGCCCGAGGATATTATCTAAAGAGGAAATGAAATCTATTGCCCAAATGTATTATGATATTTGGTTTGTTGATGCCTCAGATTTTATTGACGGCGTGTTGCTGTATCTTGACAAAAAGAAATTTAAGAAATCGGTATTTCTGTTGCATCAGGCGGCAGAACATTTTTATAATACGGTATTGTTGGTCTTCACTGGATACAAGCCCAAGACCCATAACCTGGATAAGCTTCGACATTATGCAAAGCAACTATCGCAGGAGTTATTTACTATATTCCCATTTCCTATAGATGATAGTGAAGAGATACATTTATTTGAACTTCTGAAAAGAGGTTACGTGGATGCACGGTATAAGAATGATTATTCGATTACAGAAGAGGAATTAAAAAAACTAATAGATCGTATTTATCAAATGCAAGCTGTCGTTCAAAAGATTTGTACGGAGTATATAGATACGTTAAATGGATAATAAGTTGCTCTTACTTTTTTGATCCAGATGAACTAATGTTCCTCTTCTTCTTAATAATCTTTTCACTTTGCCTTATATTTTTTGGCGAAGTTGCAGTAATACCTTTCATTTTATTTTGCTTCTTTATTAAAGCCTTCTCTGGAAGAAAAATTTGTGGTGAAATATCAAAATAGTCTGCCAACGCATTTATATGTGTTAAGTTATATTTAGCCCTGCTGTTGGGATTTTCTATATCTCCAATATACGATCTGGAAACTTCTATTATACTGCCGATATCTTCCTGAGAAAGTTCTTTATCAATTCGGAATTTTCTGATAAAATCAATTACGTACTGTTCAATAGGACTTATATGATCTTGCACTTTCATTTCGAAACGTAAGTAATGAAAGAAAGAAAAAAGTGTTGTCGTACATGTACGTCATTATATTTTTTTTACTATATTTGATTTGGATTCAATTTTAACTCTCATTACTGGGGCCTGAGAATTCCGGGCAATGAGACAAAAAATAAATACAGATAACTCTTTAAGGAGCGGCTGCTCATTTTGTTATAGGGACATTTTCTCAGGTCTTAGTAATGAAAATTTGGGCTCCGCTCTTTATTCCTGCCTTGCCTTGCAGGCAACAGCAGTTAGCTTCCCGCAGGTAGTGTACGCGCCTTCTTTTCCCGCATTGTTTACTCCTATACACTATTGGTATAAAAACACTGCCCCTTTTTATAATTCATTAGCAGCCCCAAAATATACGGCAATGACACAAACACAAACTAACACGGTAAGCGCCGGCGCTTATTACCGGCCCCTGCTGGAACGGTATGCTTTGCGCCTGGTGAAAGATGCAACTGCAGCAGCCCACCTGGTAACACAGGTATTAAATGATCAATACGATTTGGATAAGCAGGAACCAAGTGCCCAATTGCGCAGAACATTACAAAGAGACCTAAGGCATCTTTGCTTTTATTGGGAACAATCTCAAATATTTGACCGGCCTGTAATAAAAGTTCCTTACAGGCAGGAGATACAACCACCCCTTTTACCGAACAATAATGAAACCACCCGTTAAATTATTATTCTTATGGAAAACGGTTCTGTAAACCCACTGGTACAATGGCTCAAAAATCTCTACGAGCGCAAGCCTAAGAACCCCACTTAGGCAGTATTTACCTATACCCCATTCACCGCTTTAATCATCCAATAAAACCAATGCAATGAAACAGATTTATTGCTTAATGATAATGCTATGCCCGCTTATGAGCAAGGGGCAATTGACTTCTTTACAACCTCTTGGTATTGGTGACAGAATGCCGCCGATAACATTATTAAAGGTTATGCACTATACCACCTCTGAAATCAAAACCGAAGATTTGAACAATAAACTGGTGCTGATAGATTTTATGACCACGGGATGCATTGCCTGTATTAAAGCAATGCCGCGCCTCGATTCGCTGCAAAAAGAATTCGAAGGCAAGTTGCAGGTATTAATGGTAACCCCCGAATCTGAAAGGCAGGTTAGTTCTTTCCTGAAAAGGAAAAATATAGCTCCGCTTAATTTGGCGGTGATAGCAGAAGATACAGTACTTGCGCAATTGTTTCCCCATACCTACATACCACACGAAATACTGGTTAGAAACGATACCGTTATTTCCATAACGTATCCTGAATATATTACGGAGGCTAACATTAGTGCAATACTGGCGGGCGATAAGTTGCAGTTGCCTGTTAAGCGGGACATAGACAACTTTAGTTACCAGCACCCATTGTTGCACCTCAATGAAACTACTATCCCTGATTTCAGTTACCCTGCCTCAGTAATGTACAGTGCCCTTACTTCTTACATGGATAATGTTCCCGAACGGTTTACTACAGTTATAGATACGGTGAGGGGTATTCGAAGAATTTCGATGGTGAATGTACCGGTGGTGGATTTGTACATGCGTGCGCTGTATGGGCCAAGGTTGCAGCCTGCTTTTATTCAGCTTGGTATGGCCGATAAAAGCAGGTATGCCTATATACGGGGGAAGCCCGTTTCCAGGGAATGGCTTCAAAAAAATGCCTGGTGTTATGAGGCCTCGTTTGCAACAAGCCTGCCTATAGAAGCTATTACACGAAAAATAAATGAAGACCTCGATTTTTATTTGCAGCTGCATGGAAGGCTGGAAAAAAGGGTAATGCCTTGCTGGGTTATTAGCGCTAATTCCACACTCACAGTTACAGCCCGGGATATAGCAGTTTCTCCCACGCAAGGGGCAGGCTCTTCATTGGAAAGCATTATTTATTCGCTCAATAATAATTACGGCAATATACCGGTAATAGACGAAAGCGGGTTGGGTAATATGATCCTAAAAAAAATCAGCGGCGCTGAGGACATAAGCGTGCCCCTGCTGCAGGAAATGCTAAAGTGTCACGGCCTTCAAATAAAATTCACAGACAGGTTGCTTACCATTCTTGTGATCACCGATAAACAATCAAAATATACTTCAAACCAAACTAAATGAAATGAAAATAACAACAGCTGTTTTAATAACGTTCTTTTTGATCGGTCATGCGATGGCGCAGCGAAATATTCGACTATCCGGAACCGTTAGTTCCCGCACCGGTAACCGTTTATTGCCCGGAGCGACGATAACCGTAAAAGGAACAACGTTTTCAACCATAACGGGTGCTAGCGGTGATTTTGTAATACCCGTACAGCAACACCAGGTATTGGTGGTAACCCATGTGGGTTTTATTTCCAGGGAAATTCGGGTAGATTCCGTCAGTGAAACGCCGCTTTCCGTGATCCTAACGGAAAGCGTGGTCGAGTTAAATGACGTAACCGTATCTACCGGCTACCAGGAATTTGATAAGAAAAGCGCCACAGGTTCCTATGAGCAGATAGATAAGGCACTGCTTAACCGTAGCACCGGTACTTCCATCCTTTCCCGGCTGGATGGAATAGCGCCTTCGGTATTTTTTGATCACCGTAATAATGCAGATGCTCCCGTGCAAATAAGAGGAATCAGCACCCTTGGCCTGGCTTCCACCGCGCCTTTAATTATCCTGGATCATTTTCCTTATGAGGGTGATATCAATAATATTAATCCCAACGACATAGAGAGCATCACCATTTTAAAAGATGCAGCCGCATCCGCTATCTGGGGAGCAAGAGCTGGTAACGGCGTAATCGTACTTACCTCGAAGAAAGGCCAGTTGAACCAGCATTCAAGGCTTTCGTTTACCACTAACCTGATCTATACTGCAAGGCCTGATCTTTTTACCAAAAAAGATATGTCCCCTTCAGAATATATTGACGTAGAGCAGCTGCTTTTTAAGCAGGGATATTACGATGGAGTTATAAACGACCCTTATAACTATACACCGGTAAGCCCTGTGGTGCAAATACTGGCTAAGCAGCAGTCCGGAGCGATTAGTGATGCCGATGCAAACGCACAAATTAATGCACTACGAAAGCAGGACGTACGAAAGGATTTTGAAAAATATTTGTACCGACCGGACGTGACCCGGCAATACGGGCTAAACTTAAGCGGGGGTGGAAACAACTTTACGTATTTAATTTCCGGGGGGTATGACTGCAATACGGCAACGCTTGTTGGCAATAGGGATGACAGGATCAACGTACGATCTGAGAATACTCTTATACCGATAAAAAATCTGCAACTTGATTTTGGCGCGGGTTATACAAGAATCAATAGTTATAATAACAGTCCCGGAGGGTATGGCAACATAACCGTTGCGGGCGGCAGAGCACTTTATCCATATTCAAGGTTGGCAGATGATTTTGGCAACCCACTACCGGTAGACATTTTATACAGTAGCAATTTTACGGATACTGCCGGTGGGGGTATCTTGCTGGACTGGAAGTACCGGCCATTGGATGAGCTGAAAAATGTAACCCGGAACACGGTGTCTGATGCCCTGATAGCTGACTTGGGTATAAAGTTTAATCTCTCCCGTTCGCTGAATGCGGAAGTACGCTACCAATACCAGAACACCCAAAATAATTCTTCGAACATTTACAATGTAAATTCATTTGATGCCCGCAACTTTATTAATGAGTTTACCCAATTTGATGGCGCCATTGCTAAATACATAGTCCCTTATGGCGGCATACTCGATGGGGCATCATCTTCATTAAAAGGATATGCGCTTCGGGGGCAGGTAAACTTCAATACTGTGTACCATACCAGGCATGCCCTGAATGCAATTGCAGGAGCAGAAGTGCGGCAAACGGGGATCACGGGAAATAACTACCGGGTATATGGGTATGACGATAAACTTAATAACATCAACGTAGATTATGTAAATGCCTATCCAACATTTGATAATATATTTGGTGATGCCTACATACCCGGAGGCAGCACTTTTTCGGGTACACTTGAGCGTTATACATCGCTCTACGCCAATGCGGACTATACTTATAACAGAAAATACACAATCTCTGCGAGCTTCCGGAAAGATGCCTCGAACCTCTTTGGGGTAAATGCCAATCAAAAAGCGATTCCATTATGGTCTGCCGGTGCGGCATGGAATATATCGGGTGAAGGCTTTTATCATTTGAAGTGGCTTCCTTTCCTTAAACTTCGTGCAACTTATGGATATGGAGGTAATGTAAGCCATACGGTAGCAGCTTTGGCAACCCTGAGGTATAATCCTGCGAACTACCAGCCCATCACCAATCTTCCTTTTGCCGTGATATCCAATTACCCGAACCCGGATCTGCAATGGGAGAAGGTGGGAACAACCAACATCGGGATGGATTTTGGGACACAGGACGATCGTATAACGGGCAGCATAGAGTATTTTCAAAAAAATTCAACAGACCTTCTCGGTCAGAAGCTGCTGGATCCCACTTTAGGTATTTCTTACCTGTTTACCAATTCAGCCAATCTTAAAGGACATGGAGCGGATGTTATGCTTCGTTCAAAAAATACAGATACCAAAAACTTTAAATGGGAAACCAGTTTTTATCTCAGTTATATAAAAAACAAGGTGACCCGGTATCTATACAACCAGTTTACAGATGGGTTGGTTAGTGATGGCCTAACCATAACTCCTCTTGCCGGGTACGAGCCTTACCAGATCATAAGTTTTAAATGGGGCGGACTCAATACAAGTGGCGACCCGGTAGGATATATCAACGGTAAACCCAGCACTAATTATGATTCCCTGGTGGCAACGCCTTTGAACGATCAGTCAATTGACGGATCCGCAGTTCCTCACTGTTTTGGTGCCGTAAGAAATTCGTTCACTTATAAGCGTCTATCCGTATCCGTTAATATCACCTATCGGTTAGGATATTATTTTAGGAAACCGGCATTAAATTATTATAGTCTTTTTAATAACGGGCAGGGGAATATTGAATACGCACAGAGATGGCAGCACCCCGGGGATGAGAGGAAAACCAATGTACCTGCGCTGGTTACCCTGATAATGATTACCGCGACCAGTTTTACCAGTATGCTGAAATAAATGTACTGAAAGGAGATAACGTAAGGCTGAATGATATACGGCTGAGCTACGGATTACCGCAGTTTTTTAAGAAAACTGTTTTCCAGGGAATTGAGTTATACGCTTATTTCTCTAACCTGAATGTTGTGCTGTGGAAGGCCAATAAAGCTGGGATTGATCCTGAATTCCCGACCGGCATTATAACTCCTGTGAGTGTTTCTTTTGGAATCATAACTGATTTTTAAATTATAAATTATTATACATGAAGACAATTAAAATATTACTATTGCTCCTTGCGGTAACCAGTCTGGGTTCCTGTAAAAAGTATTTGGATGCAAAGCCTGACCAGGCACTGGCGACACCATCAACCCTACAGGACCTGCAGGAACTGTTGGACTACTATGGTCTGAACACCCAGTTTCCTAACGGTACTGAAATTCTTGCAGACAATTATTATCTCACCTTTCCCAACTGGTCATCTATTTTCAGGGTTAATCAACGTGATTATTACATCTGGAAACCCAACTCAAATAATGACCTCGAATGGAATCAGCCCTATACCAATATTTATACCTGTAATTTGGTGCTGGAAACGCTTAAAAAGATATCATACGCCGAGTCGGATCAGCCTGTTGCCGATCATATACAGGGGACTGCTTTATTTTTGAGAGGCTCTTACTTTTATAGCCTGGCGCAGTTATTTGCAAAGGCCTATGATAAAACTACAGCAACGACCGACCCCGGGATACCATTAAGGCTGTCAACAGACGTAACTCAAAAATCAACAAGGGCGTCGCTGGAAGAAACCTACCGCCAGATAATTAAAGATTTTAAACAGGCTGTTTCACTTGTGCCGGTGAATGTATCCATCAAAACAAAGCCATCCAAGGCCGCGGCTTACGGTGCATTGGCGCGTACGTACCTTGCCATGCAGGATTATTCAAATGCGGCATTGTACGCGGATTCATGCCTTGATTTATATAATACATTAATAGATTATAATTCGTTAAACAGTACTGCACCTATCCCGTTTTCAAGATTCAATGATGAAGTAATTTTCCACGCAACAGCTTATGCGGTACAGCCATTGGCACCTAAGATATGTAAGATAGATTCTAACTTATATAACTCTTATGATACAAACGATTTGAGGAAGGTAATTTTTTTTAAAAGTAATGGTAATGGGACATACGGCTTTAAGGGAGATTATGACGGGAGCAGTAACAATGGAAACGGACATTCCTTTACAGGAATCGTTACGGATGAGCAATACTTAATTTTAGCAGAATGTGATGCAAGACTCGGTAAAACATCTGACGCATTACATTATTTAAATGCATTGCTGGAAAAAAGATGGAGATCGGGGGAATTTATAGCGGTAACTGTTACTGACCATACAGCACTTCTAACGTTAATACTGAAAGAAAGGAGAAAAGAATTACTGTTCCGTGCGTTACGACTGACTGACTTGAAGCGGCTTAATAAAGACTTGAATTACCAGGTTACCGTGTACAGGAACCTGAATGGAACCGTCTATATACTTCCGCCAAATGATAACCGGTATGTTGCCTTAATACCAAAAACGGTAATAGGGATTTCCGGCATGCAGCAAAATCCATAAAAAGGTAAGCTGCCCTCCATATAAAGAGGGCAGCTTCCCGTTTCTGTTCTTTAAGGCTCCTGTGAAATGTCAGCATAAGTATTAGTACCATTGAAAACATTGGTTAACTCTGTTTTCAGTGTTGAAGAAAACGGATCCGGGTTATGCCCTGAGGTTGCCACACCATTTGTCTGAACAGCACAGATTGCATTGGAGCCACTGCAGGGAAGACCCCCCTGATATTGATATTCTGTATTGTCCTTGACCTGGGCTAAACTGGTAGGATCCCCCATAAATTGAAACCAGGCGATTGTTTCGGGGCCCTTTTTAACAGAAGTCTCATGCCTTGACGTAAATGCACTCGCCGCAATACCCAGTACAATGGCGAATAGGGCGAACATTGAAATTTTTAAACGTTTCATAATAATTGTTTTAAATGAAAAAATGAAAATACCCGGGCTGCGCATGCCCGTTTGTACACTTTTCTGCAGTAAAGTGTACCATTGATCAATATTTTAAATAGTTACATCACAAGTGATAATTCAACTTTTGCTTCAAAACAATTCCAATACCGGCAATAGAGATAAAAAAAAGATTAAACAGCAGGTGCTGGTTCCAGCTTAACTGTTTAATAACACCCCCACAGGAACAAGGCAGGTGAACGCCCGATAAGAGCATGGCTGATATATAACCGGTAAAAGCCAGCAGCAACATCATAGACGCAATAAGACCATATAAGCGTGTAATCCTAACCGTTAGTAACGCAGCTGAGCCGATTTCGATCACCGGCAATACCCAGGCTAAGATGCCCGCCGCATTTTTTATAAACGGTGAATTGCTAAGCTGTGCCTTGAATGCGTTATAATCCATCAGCTTGCTAAAACCGGCATACACGAACAACAATACCAATAAAAAACAAAGTATTTCCAGGATGAATTTTGCTTTCATATGTCCTGCTTTTCTTACACAAGGTAGCGCGTTGCGATAATGCAAACGGACATTAAAGCAATTCAAACGGACATTATATTACGGGTCTTTTCTTGAACGGTAAGGTGATTTACCAAATCTCTTTTTATAGGCTGCAGCAAAGTTGATACTATACATATAACCCATGCGGCTGCTGATCTGCTTAATGGATAGGTAGGTATTGTCGAGCAAATATTTTGCTTGCAGTAATCTTTGTTCCTGCTGGTAATGATAAATGGCTATTCCAACCATTTGCTTAAAGCCAGCTTTCAATTTTGTTCGGCTAATACCAGCGTGGGAAGCAATTTCAGGAATAGTATAATGATGGCTGATATCTCCATCAATAAATGCTTTAGCCTTTTTTATACACTCAATATCATATTCGCTGAATTGCAATGCAAGAAATTGTAGCGTGAAAAAATGAGGGTGGTTTTTCACTGCATGGCTTGTGCTCTTACCGGAGTGCCCCGGGGCTTAAACCAAAATATTTCCGGAAGGTTGAAATAAATCCCGGCAAGCTTTGGAACCCGCATTCCAAGGCGATATCCATTTCTTTCATGGCAGTGCTGGTTATAAGGATATACGCTTTTTTCATCCGCTGATCTAACAGGTATTGGTAAATGGTAACATTGAGCATCTCTTTAAATCTTTTTTTGAGGGTACATTCATTGGTTCCGGCCCTGTTAGCAAGGTCTTTTAATGAGATATGGCGGGTGATATCTTCAGTGATGATTTCCAGTGCAGCACTTACCTGGCGGCTGTGCACTAACGGATATTTCTTTTGTGTGATATATACCGGGTCGTATGTCATAGTTCAACTAATTAAAAACTGAAGTAGTTCCTGCGATATAACAGGATGGGCTTCGAGAATGCAGTTCCGCACGATATCTTTGATGATGGCCACATAGAAATCACAGAGTTTAAAGACCATAATTTTTTTTGCTTCCATTATTTTAGAACATATAAGTCTTCCATACTGGTGTACCAGCTTTACTCTGCCGGGAAGCGTGAACCGGCTAAACGCGCCTTTGGTTATTTTCATTCAGTTACACTATAGCTTCCTTATCAGTGACCCGTTTTTGCTAGTACAGATACGGCAGAAAGAACTTCCATTTGATAACTATCACGGGAATGCATATACGCAAAGGTAGATACCGGTACAGCTCCTAATTTTTGCTTTTCTATGCCTGCTGAAAACCCGAGGAAAATATTTCCGGCCCCGGATTTTCGCGCCTGCAATACAAGCTGGTACAACGCCTGCCGATAAATACCATACTCGAGGTTACACGTATAATCCAATCCAATGATAATGGGGATATATGCGCCTTTCGCCCGGTAGCTGAATACCACGCAACAGGGCATAGTCTCCTGCTGACCGACGGGGTTTTTTAGCGTGAGTTGTAATATCTCCCAACTTTCATTTTTAGCGAGTTCACTGAACAATTTAAACGGAAGCGCAAAAGTGTTCAGCTCGAGGCTTTTACTCTTCACATTATTATATAACTGGTACCAGTATTCGATTTCTTCCTGCCAGTCGGAGGTGGTTATCACTTCAGTGGTAAAGAGATCTGCATTGCGCAGTACTCTTTTACGTAACTGGTTCCTGGAATTATGCGAAAGGGTTTTGTAAAACTCCTCCGCATTGTTCCATGGTATAGACGGTATCAAATACGAATCCGGCATGGTAATTCTGAAGAAACCATTATCGACCATCAGGTGGTCAAGCTCTTCATTCATCCCGTGAAAATCGCGAAGTACTATATGACTGGCCTCATGCAATTCCTGCAATGCATAGATCTTATCAAAAAGAAGCAATACGGCATCCTTCCAAAGAGAAGAACCGGTATTAATATAGAGGTGCTCGCCTTCAGTGATCAGGGAGCCGCTACAAAGAACCTTGCTGGTTAAATAATAGGGTTCCTCTACCCTCCTGGCTTCAATTTGTTTTGATACAGATGCAGGGGATAGCATATCATCCTTCCATAAGGAAGCGGTAAGAAAGGTAGCAGCTATAACGGTTTCGTTCAAGTCTTTAACAAGGAGGTAATCAAAATCCCAATTATCCTCAGGGAGATCATTTCCTTCAAACACTTTTTCCAATAGCTTTAACCCATCCCAATCGAAAGTCCCTTTCCCTTCAAAGATTTCATTCCATTCATTCCTGTCAATATCGCCGATGGTTGTGTAATGAACCAGCTTCAATTGCAGCGCTTGTTTAATTACCGTATCAACGGATTGCGTCAATGCGGCGTCTTCCGGCATCGGTAGTTTAAAAGCTTTATAAATTTCCGGCAGCGAAATGTTCTCTTCCCTCATGGCTATGGGAAATACTTCCGCAAGGGTGGCGATCATGCTTTCAATTTCGCGGTAGGAATGCAAGCGCGTGATGGTAAAGCGTATGCCGGTTTGTTTCATCGGCACCGTTGGAAAAACCCCGAGGTTGACATAGAAGCCTGCATCCAGCATCCGCCGTACCAGGTTATGACCCAGCTTTGGTAAGCTAACTCCAACGAAAAATATAGCCCCACCAGGCTTTGAGATAACGGGTAACTTATATTGAGCGAGCATGAGGCTGGCAAAGCGTATATTGTCTTTCAGCTCATCCTGCATTAGGATAATCTCGCGACTAAGGTGAATGCGTGCAGCCGCGATGGCGGCACCCAACCCGGATGGCTGCATAGGGCCGGAACTGAGCAAAGGGCCGCCAACGGTTCCCACTTTTCTTGCCATTTCCTTATTGCCATACACCAACACGCCCCCGCCTGATGCAAACGCTTTATTGAGAGAGGTGGTCATAGCCATTTTGGGATGAATAGCATGATAACTTAAAACAAACCCCCGTCCATGTTTGCCGTGGATGCTCATACCATGGGCATCATCCACGTAATAGTATAGCTCTGCATATTTATCCATTAACGAATAAATAGCATCGACCGGGGTGCAATCTCCAAACATGGAGTAAATGCCATCGGCCATATACCATATTTTTTTATGTTTGTGCCGGAGCTCACGGATCCTTGTTTCCAGCAAATCCACCCGGTTGTGCCGTAACAGCTCGATGTGAACACCTCTTGCCTTTACTAATTGCACTGCAGTTTGAACAGAATTGTGAACCTGCTGGTCCATGATAACCGCATCCCCATCCTCCACCAGCACGGGTATGTTAGCGATATGCCCGAGTGTGGTGGTTGGCGTAATAACGCAGGGGGCATCGAAAATTTGTTCGAGCAGGTTTTCGAGTTCGTTGTATAAACCCAAAGAAACATAAGCCCTGGATTCGGAAAACTGGGTGCCATATTTCTCAATGGCTTCCCGCGCACTTTCCTTTAATCGTTTATCAAATTCCAGCCCGAGGTAGCTACAGGATCCGAAATTGATAACATCCCTGCCATTCACTATAAGCTGGGGGCCATCAAAGGGTTGATTACCGGTATAAAGATGAAGAATCCCTTTGTCGATTCCGTAAGATACTACCTGGTCGACGGTGTCGTAAAATGTATTGCTCTTGCTCATGCTGAGAAATTTTTCTCAAACATGGAAATTTTTCAAAAGCAAAAACTCCGTAGAAATACGGATTTTTTAAAAAAGAAACTAAAGAAAATACGTAGATACAATTACGTAGAAATTTTTGAAATTATGGGTTAACTTTATAAAATGGAGCTTGACACACCTTACCTTCATCTCCGCATAAAAGACAACCTCCTCGTGGGTACCTATCCCGGAAACCTACACATAGATCTGGATATTGCCCATGCAATTGTTCGTACGCGGCTTTCTTTTACCGGCGGGAGGAATATGCCTTCGATTATCATGAGCCAGGGTGTAGTGAGTATGGATAAACCTGCACGGGAATATCTGGCCTCAGAAGAAGGAACGTTAGGATTATCGGCATCGGCTATTGTAGTATCTTCCCCGTTCAGCCGTTTCCTCGGAAACTTTTTTTTACGTGTGAATAAGCCAAGGAAGATGCCAGTAAAAATATTTACAGATAGGCTACGGGCTGAAGAATGGCTGCAACAATTCATTCAGCAAGATTAATCGTTTAGCAATGGACAAAAGACTCCAGGCAATCAATGATATTTTAAGCGAATATGCCGTGGGCAAGTTTGACCGGAAACTAAAAATATCACCCAGGAGGGATGAGACCGATGCTATTATCAACGGCATTAACATGATGGGTGAAGAACTGAGGTCTATCACCATCTCGCGGGATTATTTCAATAATATTTTTGATTCGGTTAATGATATGGTTTTTATTGTGAACACCAACGGGATAATAGTAGATGCCAACCAGCCTGCAACGACGCAATTGAAATACGAGCCGGGAAGCCTGCAGGGAAAATCCTTACAGGATCTATTAAAGAGTAGTATTGATGATTTTCGGTATGTGTTGAAAGAGCTGAAGACAAAGCAATCCATCATTTCGAAAGAAGGAATAATATATACCAGTAAGGGCGTAAGAATCCCGGTTCAGTTAAATGTATCTTTTTTTAAAAGAAGCCGAAGTGAAAAACAACTGGTAATTGTTTCAGCCAGCGATATTACTTCTCAAAAACATACTGAAAACCTGGTCGTAAGAGCTATGATTGACGCACAGGAAAAAGAACGGCGCAGACTGGCCAAAGATCTTCATGACAGCCTTACCCAACAGCTTTCCGGCATTAAGTTTCATATTAGCTCAACCATAGCACTTATGCAAGATCCTGAACAACAAACGATTCTTCAGCAAGCGAATACGGCTCTAATGGCAGCAATAAAAGATATGCGGAACCTATGCTTTAGCCTGATGCCTACGATGTTGGAAGAATTTGGCCTGGTAAAGGCGGTGCGTGAGTTCTGTAAACAGTTCGGGTATAGAGAACAGGCGCGGTTTTTAATACAGCAAAATAGCAGGTTACCGGAGCTGTCCCCTGCGGTGGAGATTGACCTTTACCGGATCATCCAGGAGTTTATATCTAATGCACTTCTCCATGGCAAAGCAAGTAAAATAGCCATATCTTTTCATAGCTATCAACAATTAATAAGAGTAAGATTGAAAGACAATGGTAAAGGGTTCCGAATAAATCAACCCCGGAAAGGGATGGGGATTCAAAATATGCAATCTAGGATCAATTCGCATAAAGGGACGCTGAATCTGAAGAGCGAACTTGGGAAGGGCAGTGTATTTACAATAACAATACCCCTAATTAATAACTATGGCATCAGTTAAAACAAAAATTGCCAAGCCAATAAACGTATTAATTATTGATGACCACAAGATGGTGCGTGATGGGTTAAAGGTGATGTTGGGCTCCTTAAAACAATTCATGCAGTTTAGCGTGTTCGAAGCCGAAAGCGGTGAGGAGGCATTAAAAAAAAAGGATTTCAACGCCATTGATTTAATGATTATCGATTACAACATGCCCGGCATGTCCGGCGCTGAAACGGTGTTCGCTGTTTTACGGTCCAAGCCGGAAATGAAAATCCTCGCCTTAAGTAATTATAGTGAGCTTCCATATATTCAAAACATGGTGGACGCCGGTGCAAAAGGATACATTCTTAAAAATATTGAACCAGCAGAAATGCTGAGAGCAATAAAAACCATCTTATCTGGCAACAAATATTTCAGTAACGAGGTTGCCATAAAGCTTTTGGACGAGCAGGAAGAAAAAACAATGCAAAAAATCCGACTGCAGAAATTTATCACGCCACGGGAGAACCAGGTTCTTCAGATGATTGCGAGGGAGATGACGAGTAAACAGATCGGAGAGCAATTATTTGTCAATAGTCGAACTGTTGATTCACATCGTCGTAACCTGACCAAAAAGCTCAATGCAAAAAATACCGTGGGTCTGATCAAGATTGCATATAAGTTGAATTTAATTGAAGAATAACGCTAAGGAATGAACCCGTCTTATAATTTATTCGACACGGGCTCCGTGAGTCTGAAAAAATAAAATTGCAACGAGTGTAACGGAAAAGAGCAGACGAAATGTACGGATTGGGCTTCAAAAGTCATCATTTTTAAACTCTCCGTCGTTATTTGCAAGCGATCTGAAAACTTTTTCAGCAATTCCGTTTGGATAGGCTATTTTATATTGTTTGTCAAACTCTTCAATTGACATTCCGATATACATTGCTTTCAGCCTTTCATGATCGTAGTGCCTACTCAAGTCACCGGCTGATTCCCAAAAATCTATTTTAAAAGCCTCACATAGTGCAATCCTTTCATCAAGATAGTCTTTTGGAGAAACGTTAGCCTCTTCAAAGTATTCGGGGTGTTGGCCTATATCTGCATTATCCACCATAAAAATGTGTTTTAGGTCATCGTATTGTTTCGGCGTAAGTGTAAAGTTTTCCATTTGTTGAAAAATTATTAAAAATTCATTTAATGCTCGTATGGTTGTAGATAGTTTTCTAAAAATACCATTTTTGGGGAATTAGTGTAAGAGGTAAACAAATCAGAAAGCCGGGTATCACTTCCGGGGAAACCCTAAAATTAATCAGTGCGTGTAGATTTTCAGGAATAATTACATAAACTTCAATATCAAGACCTTCAGAACTGCTGCCGGGAGGAGCACCCTTAGTTGCATTAATTCTTTGGCATACAAGTGAACTGGTGATGATCTTGGTGATAAGCCTTTGTGGGGATTCACCTGTCATATATTTATTCCCACAGGGGAACATGTCATGTCCTGGTCTCTTAGATAAATCTGATAACACCGCTTTAGCAAAGCCGTAAATCCGAAATTTCATTTTAAAAGATCGTGAAGCCATTTCTTTTTTCATTAATGTGTCCTCACATTCTCTTCATCCTAAAATAATTTGAAATAATTAAAATGAATGCAAACGATTTTGATCGTAAAAGGACATGCTATTTATAGAGCTCTCTTAAAGATGTCTTTATAACGAATTACAACCTTCAATTTTTTATTAGATCCAGCGCTTTCTTCTTTTGTTGCCCGGGGTAATAATTCGTGTATCGGAAACTGACAATGCCGATCAAAGAAGGAAAAAGTGACGCAAAAAATAACGCCTGAAAAGTTTGGAAAGTGTATTAAAAAGAGTCAGCTTAGACAGAGCAGTCTACCCCACCCTTCGCGCCTCAGAAAGGCCTATAGCTATGACTTGCTTGGAGATCGTACACCATATTCAATTTTTTTTCTTTCAATTAAATCATATACAAGCTCGCCTTCCAGCCTACTTGTTGATTTTCCTTCTTCCACGTCCTCGTGTGCTTTCTGGATTGTTCTTTTGTCAGGGAACAGAAATGTTATTTATTATACATCACGTTGTTTACCACACAGTAGTTTAAACATTGGGACTTTGGAAACGATATTTCGATTAGCCGAACCGTTAGTTTCCTTTTCTGGCGCTATGTATATTTTTTTCTTGAGCAACAGTCTTCAAGTTTAATTCAAATTGTGTAAGTATTCCAAGAGTAGAAAACGATCATATCTGTTGACATGCAATTAGGTTTTTTACTGTATCCCAATATTCTTTGCCATAGCTTATAAATATCTCAGCTCCGACTGGAATATCTTTTGTCGCTTCCATAAAAACCTGTGCGTTTTCTTCCACATATTTAGCATTGTTAACTTTTCCTTTAAGTCTAACTAAACCATTTGCATCATTGGCATAACGGGCTAAGGCATTGGGGTGATCTGAGGCATCAATTACATGATCGTTGTCCAGATAATAGAGGTACCGGTTTATAATTTTAGTGTCTTGCTCAACTTGCAAAATCCTGTTCCAGGTAGTAATTTTTCCAGTATATTCTATGATACGCGTCCCCTTGCCAATAAACTGTTTAGTGAATAAACCGTTTCCTGCATCAGGTATTCCGGAAGTTTTTATAAACAGGTTTTTTTGTAATAAAGTCATAGAAACATATTTAAATTAAAGTTTATCTTAAAGTTAAAATAAAAGGTGCCTACTCTTCCAGTACGCTTGGCCGTTATAGCAAACAGTCAGCTCCTCTCGTACTCCTTGAAGTCCGCTTTAACCATGTGCCAGGTGTGAGTACTTGTATAGGTTGGCTTATGTTTTCTGAATATTTTATAACATATATTTACACCCGCTTAACTCAACTCTTTTAAAGAAACCTTTCTGTGAAGAGAATAACCCGGGAAATGATTAAGATATTGATCGCAGATGACCATGCAATGGTTCGCGAAGGACTAAAAATTTATATGCAAAATGTGGTGGCTCATGCATCCATTGAAGAAGCATGTGATGGCAATTCAGCATTTGAAAAAATAAAACAAAATGACTACGCACTTATCGTCCTCGATATCACTATGCCCGCCACAGATGTCTTTTGCCTCGTCAGTGACATTTTAAAAATTAAACCTTATTCAAGGATTTTAATATTTACCATAACATCCGAAGAAGTTTATGCAAAAAAATTATTGACCCTGGGTGCAATGGGTTATTTAAATAAGGAAGCTGACTCGGCAGAAATCAAAAAAGCAATTACCAACGTTATAAATGGTAACAAATATCTAAGTCTCTCGTTAACGGACTCGCTGGTAGACTCCGCCATCCATAATAAACCAACTGATAATCCATTTGATCTCTTAACTCCAAGAGAACTACAGGTGGCCAGGTATTTAATGAACGGGAGCGGCATATCTGAGATTGGGACTGCACTTCAGCTGCATTCTTCAACGATAGGAACACATAAGGCGAAGATTCTTCAAAAACTCCGGTGCACCAATATCGTAGAAATTCATCAACTGGGTATTTTATATAACATTATCAAAAACGAAAAAGATAATGGATGATAGCTCTTTTGCCAAAATAAGCGTCTAGTCGACCCAGTTATCTAAATCGTAAGGTTGTCTTGCTATTACGTGAGTCTGCAGAATCGGGGGAAAAGAGTTTTATCCTCTCAAACAAGAAAGAATCATTTTTCTTTCATCAAAAATTACACAATCAACAATTGACAATAAACCACTCAGGACCCCCGGTAGGCATTAATAAAAATGTAAAACTTCTAACGAATTTATCTTTAATATTGAGCAGGGAAAATAAATGGACAACGTTGCATACCATCTATAACATCGTGAAAGATAACCCCTATCCTACCACCAGTTTGCGGCCCGAGAATGAATTCATCCTCCGGCAAAACTTTCCCTGGGATGAAGTAATAGCTCATCTAAACACATTCCTTCAAGTAGGAACGGTGTTAGAAATTCTTAATTGTTGTTGCAAAATAGAACTTCTGTAGTACATAATAAAGAAAGGGCGGTATAAATAAGATAAAATTCCCCTTAAACTCTTCATGAATATAGCTCTTGATGAAATTAACCATGAAAAATAAGTGGAGAAGTTTCCCAAGAAATATGGCAATAAAACTGAACTAATTCGGAAGTTTTCCAACTTTTTTCGGTTTATCATAATAAGGAGACCCTAAGAATACATGACCTAACTACGATTTACACCAAAAAAAATAGATACCACCAAAAACACCATCACATTCAGCAAGAAGACGTTTAACAAAAGCGAGTATCCGATGACGTTAGATCTTGAGTTCTTTGTTGTTTAGGCATTATCAAATGCTATATTATAGAACTTTTAATTATAATGTTCGTATCTACAAGAAAGAGGAAGCCAAAATAAAAATTATTGTTTGGCGGTACCGGTCAGTTACGAACACAAAAAGCATTTTACTTATGTGAAGATTTTGCAAAGAAGAGAGAATTCATTTTTATCTAACAGCGGCCTTTAATATATCTGTGATAAGAAAAAATCCTGCGGCCATAAAATATTTTCTTCATTAATTCCTGCACAAAGTTCGTCTTTGTACTGCTGTGGCGGCAAAGAAATTCCGGCATAAAAAAAGGCTGCCTCAATTATTTAAGATACTATTTATTCCGTTGCTTCTTTGCCTTGATTGTCCAAAGACGGAAGTAGTTCCATAATTAATTTTTTAAACAATCAAAATTTACAGTTATGGAAGAGTCAATGAAATCAATTGCATTAAACCAGGTTGCCGAAGTTGAATTGAGGTACAAATCAAAAGTAAAAGCATCAGAACGTCCGAAGGTCAGCCATTCAAGAGATGCTTACATTATCTTTAAAAACACCTGGGATGAAAACAAGATCGAATTGCAGGAACA
>NZ_VYQF01000030.1 GCF_008710285.1 Ginsengibacter hankyongi
GAGAACTGATCCGCATGTGGCGCCAAGGGAATTACAGGAAATGTATTTATATCCCTTTAAAAAAGTAATCGAACAGGCTCATCCGCTAGGTGTCATGGCAAGTTACAACGATTGGGATGGTGTTCCCATTATAGCAAGCTATTACTTCTTAACAGAACTTTTAAGAGAGGCGTTTGGATTTACAGGTTACGTGGTGAGCGATAGTGAAGCGGTAGAATATGTTTTCTCCAAACATCATGTTGCCAAAGATAACAAAGACGCCATCAGGCAGGTAGTAGAAGCCGGTTTAAATGTGAGAACCAATTTTACCCAGCCAAAAACTTTTATATTACCATTAAGGGAATTAATAAAAGATGGCAGCATTAGTATGAAAACTATTGACAGTCGTGTTGCAGATGTATTGCGTGTAAAATTCAAACTTGGCCTTTTTGATCATCCTTACGTGAAAGATGTAAAAGCTGCTGATAAAATTGTTGGAACTGATAAGCATGAAAATTTTGTAATGGAAATGGAGAGGCAATCTTTAGTATTATTAAAAAATGTAAATAATACTTTGCCATTGGATAAATCCAAATTGAAAAAAGTTTTCGTTACCGGCCCGCTGGCAGCGGAAACCAATTATGCAATAAGCCGGTATGGTCCTAATCATATTCCTGTAAC
>NZ_VYQF01000031.1 GCF_008710285.1 Ginsengibacter hankyongi
GTTCGTGTCTCACGAAACACTTCTTATAAAATTTCAAATATATTTTTTAAAAATCCGAACTCATCTATTCCGGTTTCATAAAACCTTGCCGATGAGTAATAATAATCCAAATCATTTTTTGACAATTGCCATTTGCCACTTACCGGATTGAAGTGAATATAGTCCAATTTCTGCTTCGCTATTTCTTTACCGTATATCTCAATGCCTAAAGAATCCCTCTGCCATATTTCATGACTTTTATTAAGGGCTGCAACTTCATATAATTTTGACTTACCAATAGTTTTTAAATAACGTAAAAAAATATGAGCTGTATATTTCAATAAGCTTCCTTTCGGCGTTTCTTTTCCATACATTCCATCCTGCGACCATATCAAATGAATATGGTTAGGCATAATTATAAATGCATACACACTGATTAATTTATCATCCGACAATTTTTTTAAAGAACTTACAATTACTTTTTTGTTTTCTTCAGGCTCTAATAAAGGGAGCCATTCATGAATGGTTGCGGTCCAAAAATATATTTT
>NZ_VYQF01000032.1 GCF_008710285.1 Ginsengibacter hankyongi
GCCGTTTGCATGGATGCATTTTGCCGTCCCTTTCTGCACTTTTTGTTCGTTATAATTGAGTGCTCTGTTTATAGTAACGGGAACTGTTATTTTTGCAACCATAGCTCATAGATTTGATGTGCTTTTTCTAAAATTTCATCCACCTTTCTCATGAATAAAATTTTCCCGTTTTCATTACGGATGGCCCATGCTTTGATGTCGGCAATATGGTCGAGTGTATGTAGTTTATGAACTACCTGGTTGAAGTTATTTCCGATAGCATTCAGTTCCTGTTTAAGTCGGATCATCTCTGTCAAAAATTCATCTGCAGATTGATTTCTGTAAAAAATATTTACTGGATCTTTTTGTAATACATCTCTTGCATATTCGCCCAAACTGTTGCAAGTAGAACGGCTATAGAGTTTTTTAATTTTATTTTCTTCCTCTTCGTTTAACCGGATGTTAAGCCATCTGGAACGGACTTTTTTCGGTTCTTTCATCACATTTTCATTTTCACATCTTAGCAAATAATCCATTCAACTTCTGCC
>NZ_VYQF01000033.1 GCF_008710285.1 Ginsengibacter hankyongi
AGGCAAGTAAAGAATTGCTTTTTATTTCTAATCAGATTACTGGTATAAAAACACAAGAACAATGTTCTTTCTGGTTATTGAAATTGCACCACTGGCATCAAATTCATAAAGCTACTTTACTGGAAGAATCATTTAATCCTTTACAAAATGATTACTGGTATACACACAAAGGGTTACACCAGGCCTATACACTTATCATCAATGCACTGCCACATCTTTTTAGCTATCTTAATGATCCTCAAATACCTGCCACTACCAATAGATTAGAAAGTTTTTTTAAACATCTGAAAGAGAAATTATTATTGCATAGCGGACTACGATTAGAAGCCAAGAGAAACTTTATTAAATGGTACCTGCATTTTAAAAACAATTCTACTCAAAAGTTTTTTTAGTTATAAGGGTTATCCGATAAAATAAAAGGAGCTGAATAAATCAACTCCTTTTTATCGTTTAGCATCAACTTTATTACTGGCAGGTTGCTCTTCAGCAGAGCCTGATTCCTCTTCAAGTTGAT
>NZ_VYQF01000004.1 GCF_008710285.1 Ginsengibacter hankyongi
AATCTTTCTCTTTCAAAAGAAATTAATAAAATACTTCTACCATATTAACTTTCTCAGGAGAATTTAGGTACATAGGATGCGATTATTGTACCCTGCTTTATTTGTCAAGAAACGTAAGGACCTTATTTGTTAATGAAACTCTTTTATTAGTAAAGGAATGGTCAGTTTGCCAAACATCATATTCGAAGTATATAGGATTTAGATTTCTAATAGCTTCAGCAATTTTTTTATTTCTATCATGCTCGTCAAGCATAATGATTTGTTTTTCTTTTAATGAGCTTATATTCTTTTCCAAATTAAAATATTCGTCTCTTTCCAATACTGGCTTAAATCTATCATTCAGGGATCCGTTTAAAACAAAAAATTTACCCAGTGTATCGGCGTTCATGTTAAAAGCATTTAGCTCTGTTCCGGTAAGCTGCCTTTTGTATTGATTATATATATCCCATGCTGACAAAATAAAAGCCTTCTTTACAGTGGGCAATTGTTGAATTGCTTTTAAAGCTACCCATCCTCCCATACTGTGTCCAAAAAGCACAATATTTGAAGTGTCAATTTTTAATGAGTCTTGATACTTGTCACAAAATGCTACAACGTTAATTACATCCTTTACACAATTTTTAAAAGTAAACTTGCCTTGGCTTCCCCATGAACCTCTGTAATCAAAATAAATTACATTCCATCCATGCGCTCTTACTACTTGAGCAATGTCAAGATTGCGTTCATAGCCAGGATAACCATGTAAAAGCAACAATGTGGGATGTTTTCCAATTCCATTGGCGCTATACATAAGCCCTGCTAAAAGGGCATTATCAGACGGTATAAATAATATTTCAGAACCTGCCGGAGAGTTTTTGTCCCATGATATGTCTTTTAATACAATGCTGTCCGATTGTGCAAAAACGTAAGTTGATATAAAAAGAGTAAGCAAAAATAAAATATGTCTAATCAATCTGGTCATGCTGATAGTTTTAGATATCCGTGAAAAAGTAGCGTACGTCCAGGGCTTTGTGCAGGTGGGAAATTCAACGCCCGTCTGCCCGAACCCTCAGCCGAAGCTAAATGAAAAAGTTGATTATTTATTCGTTTGCTGATAGCATTCGGTCAGCCCGAACTGCTGATGATAGCAGCACAAATGCTGATGTTTATTCCGTATGCCCCACTTGCACAAAACCCCTTGTAAGCTGCAGTATGGTCAACATAATATTTTGTCAAATGAAATTCCTCCACGTTCAGTCAATTCAAAATATTGTCCTGCAGTATATTTTGGATATTGTCTTACATATTGCTTGTATCCTATTGATTTAAAAAAAATCGCCCCTTGTTGCGTGTCAATTGTCCAATCAAATTCTGTGTCAACTTTTATAAAGTCAGCGTTCTTGGGTTTTTGAGGATTGTCACGACTAATTCCATCAATTTCAATACCATCTGATATCCCGTCCATTTGAAATTCCAGGTCATACACATTTTCAAAAACAAGTGTGCATGGCGATACCCAAAACTTAAAAGTTTTTCCAGTCTGAACCCATTTAAAAATATAGTCAATGTCAAACAGTAATTGAAAATTGTCGCCAAAAGAAATTGCAAAAAGCTTACTGTCATGCCAGCCCATCTTTTCAAAGTCTTGGTCAGTCCAAAGAGATTTTTCTAATTGATATGATTTTGAAGATTGTGTCATTTAAATATTGCAGCTTACGTTTGTATTTACGCTATTAGACGCTACTCCCATTTTTACAATTGCTTCATTACCAACATTCACCTTTTAAGTTTTTTTTATTGTCGGGGTGCGTCAATGCAAATACCAAACTAAAGTAAAGCTTTTATTAAGTTCATCCAAAACGTTTGGATGAGTGATCTGATTTTAAAGTTTATTACGGGTACAAGCATTAAATTTTTAATGGTGCGTCTCCAGGAACCGAATGAGGTGGTACCCGCTTATACGCACTATCTTGCCTACGGTGAAACACTTCAGCGGATTGGGGAGGTTGCGCCATTCTCTAAGCGTCGTTTCGCTTATTCTCAATTTGGTTAACACTTCCGGGATGGTGTACATTTTGTTGGGATCAAGCCCATACGTAGGGAATTGCTCTTGATTCATGCTTTCATAATTAATTAGTTCATCCGCAACGCATAGGGTGGGCGTTTTGGCAACGGATGTTGATTTACAACTATAAACTTATGAAACACACTTGAAAAAATCAAATATATTGTCATGAAATTGTATTGCAGTTCCCATATTCAACTTACAAAAGGAGTTTTTGATTTACGCCCACTACCTCTAAAAGGGGAATTCTGCAGACCTTACGGGGCATTGCTGCCCGCCGTTAGTGAGCCTAAATAAATGATTATGAACGAAATAGGCCGCTGATAGGCTGATTTTGTTCCCCTGTTTATGGCAAAAGTATCGGGTTCAATAGCCATTGTTTGCTACATTATGGCAAAAGTATCGGGTTCAATAGCCATTGTTTGCTGTCTTATTGCAAAAGTATCGGGTTCAATAGCTATTGTTTGCTGTCTTATTGCAAAAGTATCGGGTTCAATAGCCATTGTTTGCTACATTATCCCTGCCGGCTAAGTCTCAACGCACATTGTTCCCGCGATTTTTGGTAAAGTTGCGGGTGCAATTGCGTGTGCAGTGGTAGTCATAACGCTTGTGGAATGGCGGCCCAGGTGTTCTCATAACTTTATCCGGTGGCTCAGTTGCCGGCCCCGGCAAAAGCCGGTTGATGCCTCAACCCGTGGGAATGGTGCAATCCACGCGGTGCAGGCCTGCAACCACCCGCATTATTGTTGCCTTCCATCTTTGCAACAATTATTTTGCCCCGCAAGGCAGGTTTATTTCACCTTATAATCTCCTGCACCGTTCACAACGGCAAACCGTATTTAGCCGCGGGTAACATTGCAAAACCACGGGAAACCCCGGGAAGCACCAGGGATTGCGGGCATTTTGAAATAATTTTTGGGGGTGCGTTGTTTTAGGAGTATTAAAACATTAATCACTAAAAAAATTTTTTATGAAAACAGCAAAAGTTCTGCTCGATTTTTCACGCTACACTGACGCTAACTTTCTGCAGAAGTCGCTTTACATTATTACCTGCATGACGGGCAACCCTAACTTTCCCACGCCGGTGCCACCGCTTACCGATGTGCAGGCTGCCTATGACACTTACGGCAATGCACTGGCTGCCGCGGCGGCGCTGGGCAGGCAGGCGGTGCTGGATAAGAATATAGCACGCGAGGCGCTGGAGGGTGTGCTGGCCCAGCTTGGCCGCTATGTAATGTACGTTGCCAACGGCAACGAGAGCATATTAGGCAGCAGCGGCTTTACGCTTGCAAAGATGCCGCAGCCCATGGTGCTCGACAACCCCGGTAATGTAATACTCGAGCATGGTGATAACCCCGGTGAACTGATAAGCCAGGTGCCCAAGCAGAATGGTATGTCTTTCAGCCACCAGATTACCGATGCAGCCCCTACAGAGGACACGGTATGGACAAGCCATACGGTAAGTACGGCAAAGTACACCTTTACCGGCCTGGTGCCAGGAAAGCAGTACTGGGTGCGTGTGGCAGTGCTTGGGAGCCGCAAGCAAATTAAATATAGCACGGTGGCTACGCAGTTTGCCAGCTTATAATATTTACCCGGCAATTGCATCCCGAATGAGAGCCTCCGCGAAAGCGGGGGCTTTTTTATTGGGGGGTGCCAAGAGCATTGTTCACTCATTGGCTCCCGCGGTAAAAGCGCCCTTGAAACTTTTATGAAGCTGGACGCTGTTGTGAGGGGCGAAGAATATAAATGTATATATTTGAAACGCTGATTGCAGAACTAACGGTAGAGTTTAAAAACCACCCCTTATTTAAACTGAATGATTTTTAATATAGAAAATTGTTGGATAACATATAAGCATACACGAAGTTATACAATTGTTTGTATTTGTTTGAGTTGATATTCAATTATGACTCGTTGTCCACTATGAAAATTTATGATTAAGGATTGTCGGGTTAATACATCCGCCAAGAAATGGCGCAGCAATAAGAGGATCGCTCTCATGGACATAAGAAATCAATAATGAAAACTCAGGAGAAAATTGAAAATAACAGAAACAGAAATGCCCTAGTTATTGCGATAATAGGAGGTTTTGCTATAATAGTTGCAGCAATTATTCCCCTATTTAAGAATTCATCTGCTCCCCCTAAACAAAAAGTAGAAATAAAAGCTAACCATAACAGTCCCGTTTCCGGGGATATTCAGACACAGAACAATTATTTTTTGAATGGTTCGATCGATTCAAATAAAAGAAATACCTCACGATCAAAAGGAACTAATATAAAAGCAGAAAAAACATTTCACGTATCTCCGAGTAATTCTGAACTTGAAAAGCTGATATCAGCAAATAATTACATTTTGGCAAAAAGAGAGATTAGGTATTCCATTGAAATTACTTTCAATGGTGAGATTGAAAATGTTCAGAATGATTTATACCGATATAATGGAGGCAATCTTTTAATTAAAATCAATGGAGAAACATGCTCTGTAATGAATGACCTTATGATTACCCCAACGTTTAATGGGGGTAATAGCAAACAAATTGTTCTGAATGAAGTCAATAAAAAAATAAATGAATTAATTTCAGAACATACACCGGCTGTTTACAAGAAAATTATGCAATGCTTAAAGTAACATTTAAATCATCGATTTTATTAATTGTTTTCTTAATTACAAGTAACTGTTATTGTCAGGAAGGTAACCGTATCTTAATCTACTCAAACAAAACAGATTTTTTAGTTCCTTTTATTAAGAGCACTTTAGAAGAAATGGTTAGCAATGAAACAGGTAAAAAGTTATTTTCAAGAGCAGACAATTTAAATTTACTTTTTGTCAATACGGATGCGGACAAACTTCTTCGTAATAATCTAAATTATAATTTTCCCGATCAGTCCTTCCAATCAACAAGAAATACCACTTTACAGGATTCCATCTTTAATGCTTTCGTAAGTAACGATTACTTCCTTCTGGTTAATGAGAATACCTTACAAGATAAGATTGAATTTCAAATCACATTGTACAAAGTAATAAAAGATACACCGAACGAACGGGAGAAACGGAACTATTTTCCGATAAAAAATATTATTACACCTCTTTCCGAAAATGATTTTTTTATCGACATTACTGCGAATAATTATCCAACAATTTTAAAGAATGGTGTTAAGAGGCTCTTTCCTGAATCGAATTTTAATACTCAGTTTAACCTTGATGTTAGCGGAAATGTATATCCTACTTCGTTAGCCAACTATAGCGTTAGCAGAAATGATACGATAACGCTTAATGTTTCAGATATTTATGATGAAGATACACCCGTTGATCAAATTAAATTTTTAATTGAGGTTAAAGATGAACTAACAAATAACAACACTTCATCTTTTTATATTAAAACAACGGGAAAACAATCGAAAATAGTCTTTAGAAATTCTGGACATTATAAAATTTTAGTTTTTGCAGATGATGGCTCAAATAAAACCAAAACTGGTAAAATAATTGATATTAGCGTAGTTGAGACGCCTCAACTTATTGCTATTAAAAATCAGTTCAACTTTGTCTATCCTATGTCCGTTGTTGAAAATAATTCAATTAGAATTAGGGTGCCGGTTGTTGTTAAAAATTCTAATTCAGTTTATCCATTAAATTTTGTGGTTTTAAACCAAAACAAAGTTGAAGTATCAAAAAAGGCGTTTGTTGATTCTATTTTTAATCTGCTAAAGAAAGATAAATCTCGTAGAATCAATTCGAATTCCCGATTTCGAGGACACGATAGTATTTACATTGCTAAAGTTCAAAGATTTGATTCAAACATTTATTTAATTGATATAGTCTTAAACTCATCTAACAGTGATAATCTCCTTTATATTTATGCAATCGCCAATAATCTAAAAACAAACTATGAAATTATAAATGTCAAAATAATTAAAGAAAGTTTTTTCAGTAATGAAGTTGGCATTCAGCATGGTTCTCTTAAAATGGGAAATACTAATTGTTTATGCGGCAATGATAGCACTGAAGAAATTAATTATATACAGTTATATCCTTTAAGTTTCTATGTCAATTTGTATTCTTACAAAGCTTTGTCAGTGGGTTGTTGGCAAAAAGGAGCTTTCACTTTGTCACAAAACATAACCTATGGAAAAAATCCTATTCTGAGAAGTAAGAATCTGTTCGCTACTATCGATGTAGGATTTTTTGCGTCCGCAAGCTTTATGGTCAAATCTTGGTATTCAAATATTCGCTTAAAATATTATGTAAGAACCACCTTTAACGGTTTCGATTCTACTTACAAAGATTTAAAACTTTATAATTTAGGTTATAAGGGGATTTCTTTGGAAGCAGATTTTTTCCCAATAAAACATTCAATTTTTGGGATTTCATTTGGTGTTAATGTAGTTAAAGATAAGTTTAAATACCTCTTATTTAATGAGTTTGGATACCATGCCGGCTTAGTTATGCACCTTCAGGATTTATAATCGAACCCGTACGCTGTGCTTAGAAAGTGCCATCTCAGCGGAGTTTTAATTTCCATCCTAAATAAAACTAACAGTTATGGATAGCCGGAAATGAAACGCCGCTGCATGAAAATTCTTCAAATTAGAAAAAGCTTCTTTCCTAAACATTATAAAGATTTGTAAATTAGCTTCACACTAATTCAGTGTTAATGCGTACATCGGGGTTTCACGCGAAAAATATTATGGTTAAAAGTTTATGCCGTGAAAACCCGCTGGGAAAGTAAATAATCCGCCGATCATTCGCTGCGGAGGGATTTTACGGGGTTAGCGAGGGCCGCCCGGATGGTCTGAATACTGACCGTCAGCAGGGCAATGGCGAGGGTAACGGCGCCGGCCACGAGGAATATCCACCAACTGATCTCCGTGCGATAGGCAAACGTCTCGAGCCATTTGTACATAGCCCACCACGCGACGGGGAAGGCGATGAGCGCAGCGATGCCGACAAGCATCGTGAAGTCTCTGCTGAGCAGACCGACGATACCACTGACGCCGGCGCCGAGGACCTTGCGAATCCCGATCTCCTTGGTGCGTTGTTCGGCAGCATAGGTAACCAGGCCGAACAGGCCGAGGCAGGCAATGAGGATGGCGAAGACGGCGAAGCTGATGAAGATCTGCCCGGTCTGCCGCTCGGCGTGATACAATTTATCAAAGTCGTTATCCATGAAGGTGTAGCTGAAAGGCACTCCCTGCTTAACGGCATGGAACTTACTTTCCACCTGCCGGACGAGACTGAAGACGTCATTCGTGTGGAAGCGGACGGCCATGGTGCTCCAGTTATACGTGTTGACCACCATAACAAGGGGATGGATCTTGTCATGCATGGAGTTATAGTTGAAATCCTTTACGACGCCGACGACATGATAGGTGATAGTATTGAACAGATCATCATGATTGTAGAGGACCAGATTGAGCGGGTCCTTCACGCCGAGCGTCGCTACGGCGGCTTCATTGAGGATGATGGCGGTGGAGTCGGTAGGAAATTGCGCGAGGTCGATGTTGCGGCCTTTGACGATCTGCATGCCGAGGGTGGGAATATAATGGTCGTCGACCCTGAGCGTGGTCATGAGGATCGATTTCCTGGCGTCAAGCGAGGCATCCCGGAACCAGCCTTCCTGCCAGTACAGGTCCTGGACGGTGAGGATGTCGGGGGTGGCGGTTGCATCGGTGACCCCGGCAAGGGTGAGCAGGTTCTTGCGAAGATTGGTCGTACCCTCCCGGCCGAGCGACCAGGTATCATGGATAACGAGTACCTGATCCCGATTGAAGCCAACTTCCTTATTTCGAATATAATGCAGCTGGCGATAGATGACGAGGGTGCTGACGATGAGGCCAATGGAAATAAAAAATTGAAAGACCACCAGGCTGCTTCGGAGCCAGCTGCTCTTGAAGCCCGCGGCTATCTTTCCTTTCAATACATCAATCGGCTGAAAAGAGGAAAGGTAGAAGGCTGGGTAACTTCCCGCGAGACAACCCACCACCAACACCAGGAGGATGAGGATGGGCAGGAACCGGCCGCTGAAAAGCGCGTCGGCATGGAGCGATTTGCCGGCAAGCTGATTGAACATCGGTAGCAGCAGGACAGCGATTACAAGGGCGAGGACGAGAGAGAAGAGGCTGAGAAGGATGGACTCGGTGAGGAACTGGATGATGAGGTGTCCTTTTGTAGAGCCGGCGACCTTGCGGATGCCCACTTCCCTGGCGCGGTTGGCGCTGCGGGCGGTGCTGAGGTTCATGAAATTGACGCAGGCGATCAGGAGGATGAGCACGGCGATGACGGAAAAGATGTATACATACTGAATATTGCTGTTGGCTTCCAGCTCACCAGACTTATTGGAATGGAGGTGCACGTCGGTGAGGGGGAAGATGCGGCACCGAAAATGATTACCCGCTTTCTCGAGGTCGGCGCCCGAAGTGTGGAACATTGCCTGGAGGGCCGGGCTGATATGGAAGTTGACGACTTCGTCTACATCCTTCTGGACCTCGGCTCGCGTGGTGCCGGGTTGGGCAAGGATATAGGTATAATAAGAATTGCTTATCCAGTCGTTGTCACTGGGGTCATTAAAGGAGTAGGCTTCGCGGATGGGCCGAATGAAGCTGAAATGGAACTGCGACTGTTCCGGCATGTTCCGGATGACCCCGGTGATTTGGAGAGGTGTATTATTAGTACCTATCTCCAGCGTCCGGCCGACGACGTCGGTGCTGTTGAAATAGCGGCGGGCGGCACTTTCGTCGATCACGATGGAATGAGGGTTGTTGAGGGCGGTATTGGGGTCGCCGGCGATCATGGGCAGGGTGAAGACCTTGAAGAGCGTGGAGTCGGCGAAGGTGAAGTGATGCTCAAGGATGTGGTCGTTGCCCTTCCTTACCAGCTGGTCGCCGGGGTTGCGGAACCTGACCATCTGCTGGATCTTCGGATAGGAAGCGACCAGCGTCGGGCCGAAAAATTTGGAAGTGGTGACAGCGTCGTACTGGGTGTTATTTAAGTAGATATCCTCATCGATCCGATAGATGCGGTCGGCGTTGACGTTGTAGCGGTCGTAACTGAGCTCATCGGTGACGTACAGGACGATCAGCAGACAGACCCCGAGGCCGGCAGCGAGGCCAATAATGTTGAGGGCGGTAAAGCCCTTGCTTTTCCTGAGGCTGCGGAAGGCGATCTTGAGATAGTTGCGGAACATGGGATGGTCGGTATTATATGACGAATAAGGCGGCCAAATCATTAGGGATGATCCCAAAAGAGTGCCGGGTTTATAAAGTTTTGAAAATCATTCTTCTGTCAAAGTCCGGCAGAGACAGTGATGTTCGGTTTCGATACAGTAATTGTGCAGCAATGAACATCGGCGGGGGTATTTGGGGCATTTGTAAATCCGCGTTCTCTTGTTGTCACTTTACAGATTGAACAAGATTGTGTCTCTACTCCAGGCCTTGTGCTGGTGCAGGACACGGCTGTGCAGAGTTACGGTTCTTGCATCAAATATATTGCTGTCTCAGCGGGGATTTCATTTCCATCCGAAATAAGGCTAACAGTTATGGATAGCCGGAAATGAAACCCCGCTGCTTGAAAATTCTTCAAATAGAAAAAGGCTTCTTTCCTAAACCTTATAAAGATTTGTAAATTAGCTTTACAATAATTCAGTGTTAATGCGTACATCGGGGTTTCACGGGAAATTATTATGGTTAAAAGTTTATGCCGTGAAAATCCCACTGGGAAAGTGATGGCATCGCCAATGCTTCAATAACTTTCATTAATCATCTTTTGTGCATATCTTCATCAATAGTTTTTCAATTGGGCTAACGGTTTGGGCTGAACGATATAAAATTCCAGCACGGCAGCAAGTCCTCACGTTGTGCGTCATGCTATTTGGCACCCTGATAAATTGAGCGTTTAATAATTTTAATAATGAAAAATAAAATCTTAATAGTCTTTTTCAGTTTCTTCTTTTCTTCTGTTGCTGATGCCCAAACAATTTATTTTCCTGATACAATATGGCAGGTTAAAACACCGGCAGAAATGAAGATGAATCAGGTATTGTTAGACAGTGCAGTGAAATTTGCACAAGCAAATGAAAACAAAAAATTTGATAGGGATATGCGTATTGGCACTTTAAAAGCTTACGCTGATGAACCCGACTTTAAGATAATTGGTCCGACTAAAGAAAGAGGTGGTCCTGCGGGTTTAATAATAAAAAATGGTTACATCGTAGCACAATGGGGTGACATTAACCGGGTAGATATGACCAACAGTGTAACCAAAAGCTTTCTTTCAACTGTTGCAGGCTTAGCCGTTGACGAAAGGCTCATAAAAAACGTTACAGATAAAGTAAATACCTACGTTTGGGACGGCACTTTTGAAGGGCCACACAATTCAAAAATCACCTGGGATAATTTACTCACTCAATCTTCTGATTGGAGTGGAACACAATTCGGCCTGCCCGATTGGGCAGACAGGCCACCAAAAGAAGGTAGTATTGATGATTGGAAAAACAGGAAGCTTAACGAACCAGGTACTGTTTTTAAATACAATGATGTAAGAGTAAATGTACTGGCTTATTCTTTATTGCAGGTTTGGCGAAAACCTCTGCCAATGATACTCAAAAAAAAGATTATGGATCCCATTGGTGCATCTACAACCTGGCGTTGGTATGGATACGACAACTCATTTGTGAATATAGACGGGATAATGATGCAATCGGTAAGTGGTGGCGGTCACCATGGCGGAGGTCTTTTTATTAGTGCTTCAGACCAGGCCAGATTTGGATTGCTCTTCCTGAGAAAGGGGAAATGGAAAACTCAACAATTAATATCAGAAAAATGGGTCAAAGCTGTACATCAATCTTCATCTGCAAATAAAGCCTACGGTTATATGTGGTGGATTAATTCCAGTAAAAAATGGAAAGATATTTCACCTGAAATTTATTATGCTGATGGAGCTGGTGGTAATTATATTGTTATTGATAACGAGCATGACCTAGTCGTAGTTACCCGATGGATAGATGAAAGTAAAATGGACGAGTTCATGAATCTGGTTGAACAATCAATAACAAATCAGTCCAACCGCAACTAAGCCCCACTGTTAGCCCACGGATAGCGCAACTAACGGTTATGAGCACACTAAGTGTAGCGGGGGGTTGGATAAACAGGAAGAAATCGGGGGCGTTATGAGCAGGAATGCTTATTAGATTTGGAACTGGAACACCTGCAGAGGCAAAAGCAGCAATTCATGCCAGCATCTTTTCGGACTAGAGTTATTCGTTGCCTGAAAAAATGGTTTTACAGCCTTTACAATTTATTTTTACTAACGGACGATAAAAATTATTACCAGTACCGAAACGTTATCGACAACTTTTAACATCTCTAATTAAATAAACTCTTATGGCTTCTCGCAGACAATTTTTCAAACAAGGAAGTTTAGGATTACTTTCCTCTTTAATACTTCCGCTTCCGGTTTTTGCAAAAGACATGTCAGACTTCAATGGAGTAGTAATTAATGAGGGTGAAGGTGAAGCATTTCAAATGAGAGACGGAACGGCAATCGTAAAAATAAAAATAGCGAAAGCCCAAGGTGCAGAATCAATCTCTTTTCTTTCTGAATCTTTCAAACCCGGTGACGGTTTACCTGTGCATAAACATTTAAACGAAGATGAGCTTATTTTCCTGCATAAAGGTTCTGGTTTATTTACGCTTGGCGACAAGCAATATCAAATTAAAGAAGGCGCTGTGGCTCTCGTACCTAAAGGAGTTTGGCACGGTTTACAAAATACAGGTAGTGAAAATATTGAAATGAGGTTTGGTTATACTCCATCCGGATTCGAAGGTTTTTTCAGGGAAGTAGGAACCCCTGTGGGACAAGCCTTCATACAAAAGACTATGAATGAAAGAAGAGCAATAGCAAAAAAATGGGGTATGATTTATAGAGACTAAAGTTTGCAGATAAGCTATAGAATCCAACATACAGTGGGTGCCAGACTCATGGCGGTGAAAATCTTGATATGGATATAACGGTCCGGCACAATCGAATACATACAATCCCGGCCTTAAAGAGTCTTTCTATAAAATAAAGCGATACTTTGAACTATTTGATTTATTTTATACACTTGGTTTTGTGGGGGCGTTGCAAATTTGCCTATGGAGGTAGACTTCCGTTTTACGTGCGCAACTTATAAACAAAAAAGGCAGATCGCGAAACCTGCCTTTCGACAACTGGTACAGTTGAGAAATCTTTTAAAATTTAATATTCTGCACCAATTTATTCTAATCCGCCCATCGTCCTGGTTATCTTAACAGTTTTTATGCTGCGTTTCAGTCAGTCAGTTTACTGTCTTTTAAACAGCTATATCTGTCCTCCTTTTATAACCGACCTAACCCGGATTAATTTGATGTAAAGATATATCGACACCTAAAGATGAAGTATGCCTGTTGTCAGTACAAGTAATGATTGTGGTCAGGGAGATTACATTTCGATTAAATGGGTCAAGGGACATCAGCGGCCGGCAGGCCCCGCCGCGGGGAGATTCTTCAAATTGGCAAAAGACTTTCTTCGTAAACATTATAGAGATTTATAAATTAACTTCACAACAATTCAGTGTTAAGCGTACGCCAGGGTTTCACGGGAAGAATATTATGGTTAAAAGATTATGCCTTTGAAACCCCGGGGCGAATGAAAGAAATGTTGATTTGCGAGCGAAGGCGTGGATAGCCGAAAGTAGACATAAACTTCTACCTTCAATAACTGATTATAAATATTATACAATGCCTGACAAAAACCAACAAATACAAAAACTTACCGAACACAATGATGAGTTAGAAAACTATTTTAGGAATACAATAATTCCGCAACTGTTTGTAGATGGAAAATTAAAGCTGCAGAAATTTACTCCTCCTGCTATGAAACAGTTTACGCTATCAGCCAGGGATGTGGGAAAACCCATAGATGACATAAAAGATAATTTCCGTTATCCCACCATTGTAGAGGATATTGAGCAGGTTATTAAGAGCAATGAAATTCTGGAAAAAGAAATACAAACTACTGACCTTCGCTGGTACCAAATGAATATTATTCCCTATGTAAAAAAGGAGAATAATAAGACGGATGGCGTGATTATAACTTTTGTTGAAATCACCACGCGAATAATGGATTTGAAGGAACTGGAAAAATTAGTTGCTGACCACGAAATTTTATTGGATACCATTTCCCATGACATAAAAAATCCACTTGCGAATTTAGCAATCGCGATAGAGTTGTTTAAAGATGCACCTCTGCATGATGAAAAAGAATTTTACTCCCTGCTTAAAATTGTTGACAATGCATTAATAAAGATGCACAAGCTCATTAAAGAGTTGACCGAAGTAAGAAAAGGTGACCATAAATATAAAGCGGAAGAAGAACTGCTGCGTTTTGAGGATATACTGGAAGATGTCAGGCTTACATTGAGCGATAATATTAATTCCGCAAATGCAATAATTACAAGTAAAATTAATATCTCAGCAATTACTTTTAGTAAGAGAAAATTAAGGACCATTGTGTATAACCTGGTTAACAATGCAATAAAATTCAGGGCTGCAAAAAGACAACCTAAAATTGTAGTTACTACTAAAAAACAAAAGAATTTTATGATCATATCTGTAAAAGATAATGGCATAGGTATTAAGAAGAAAAATTTAGAATCAATTTTTTCAAAGTATTACAGGTTAGAAAATGCTATTGAAGGATCAGGCATAGGATTATATTTAGTAAAAGAAATCGTAACTAACGCAGGAGGGAAGATTTTGGTAAAGAGCCAGGTAGGTAAGGGCACAGAGTTCCAGGTTTACTTAAAGAACTGAATGTCTTAAAATCGTGGCTGTCAAAAGATGCTAACTTTCTTCCCGCTCTCCCTTCCGGACGTTTAGAAAGTACGGTGAGCATTTCAACCTCCGTGGGTGTTCCGTCTTTCGCAAGCTCACATCAACCGCCCGTAAGAGCCGCCAATCTCCCGACCAACGGCCAACCTTTGTAGCGCTTCTGCTCTTGTTTAATTGAGATTAAATCATTAATTTTTAGCTTATTAAAATGAAAGAGGAATAGAACGTATGTCCAATAAAATATCCTATAAACGCTTCGATTTCCTTCAATCCTGGTTCAGTATAGTTATTGCTTTTATAGTTACCATCTGCCTTGTAAGAATATTTGAATACACTGCCGTAGCCTCTAAGTTTTTTATTGCGAATGCTTTTCGATACGAATTGGTGGGCTTATTGTATGATGTATGGGCCTGCTTAATTTATAGTGGCGTATTACTCTTTCCCTTTCTGCTTTTATACTATATAAATAAACGTTCCGCAGCTTTTGCGTTTCATTTTGTAAATGTGTTATTTATTATCATGTACCTGGCTTTGCTGGTTGTTTTTTCTGAACGAACCCGCCCATTTGATCATGAATTTTTTACAAGAAATGCAGCTGATTCATGGCTTACCAGCAAGCAAATGCTTACCAGCGGATTCAAACTATACATTCCTTTCATTATTTATATTGCTTTGTATTTTGTATTGTATTACCGGGTTTTTAAAAGAACAGGTGTTAAGAGATACCTGCCGGTTTCTTTAATTTTTCTTTGTCTGGTTTCTATTTTTCTTATACAGTTTGCGATGCCTTCACAAAACAATTTTATTAAGGCAGGTGGCTATTATCTCGAATGTAATAAGTTTAGCTTTTGGATAAAAGATAGCTACAACTATTTCAAAACAAAAGATAAAAATACCGTTAGTAAGCTGGACAATAAACAACTTGAAAGCGAAATAAACTTTTATCAAAAAGAACATCCTTTTCAATTTACAAGTACAGAGTATCCTTTGTTGCACTTAAACAATAGCAAAGACGTACTGGGTAGTTTTTTTAATCTCAATAAAACACCTCCTAACATTGTGATCCTTGTAGTAGAAGGACTATCACGCGATTTCAGCGGTGACAAAGCTTATGCTACCAGCTTCACTCCTTTTTTGGATTCGTTATCTACTAAAAGCCTTGTATGGGATAATTTTTTAAGCACGGCGCCAGGTACGTTTGCAGCACATCCTGCCATCTCAGGCTCGTTACCTTATGGCAGGCGTGGGTTTTCATTAATGAGTGTAATGCCCAATCATTTATCATTGATTAAAATACTACGGTTAAATGGTTATCGTACCAGTTTCATGATTGGCTTTAACCCCGACTTCGATAATATGGGAGGTTACATCCGCCTGCAGGGAACTGATTTTATTCTTTCTCACTATGGTCCGAAGTATAAAGAAATGGGAGTTGGCTCTGGAGGATGGTCAATGGGCTATCCCGACGATGCCTTATTCAGCCGGAGTTTTGAGGTGATGGACTCTGTTCCAAAAACACCTTATTTAAATATTTATCATACCGCCACTTCTCACGAACCTTATTTGTTTGAGCAAAAACCAAAGTATGAAAAGTTATTTGATGAAAAGTTGAAAACGATTGTAGTTTCAAGAGATATAAGAAGAACGTTGAAAGCTACCAAATATGTGCTGGTAACTTTTATGTTTGCAGATGATTGCATAAAAAAATTCTTTGCTGATTATGCAAAGCGGCCCGAATATTCCAACACCATCTTTTTTATTACCGGCGATCATCATATTGGTTCGTTCCCTTCAACCGGTAACATTGACGATTATCATGTGCCTTTAATTATTTACTCACCCATGCTGAAAGCTGCAAAGAAATTTTATTCTGTTAATTCACATAATAACCTGGCGCCTACCATTACTTCTCTTGTGTTAAATAATTATAAGCTGCCTTATAATCCTAAGGAAGTACATTGGTTGGCGAATGTTTTGGATACATGCGCCTCATTCAGGAACATACAATCCATGCCCTTTATGGCATGGAGCCGGGAGATCAATGATTATATTTATAAAGACTATATGCTTTCTGAAGGCCAGTTATATAAGCTAACTCCTGAATTATTGGAGGAGCCATATACGAATGATTCCATTAAAAAACATATCACGCATTTGCTGGAAAATTTTAAGATCATCAATTCCTATGTGTGTGACAGCAATAAAATTTACCCCCCGGAACAGAACCTGATGCCGGGAACGAAAGAACTGCTTGTCTCTTTTAACGACTCTGTTCCAAAAACTATTTTTACAAACAAACACGATACCAGTTTGATGCCTGACTTTGTTATTTCAAGGCAATATAAATACCTATATGTTGAAACATCTGCCGATGTATATCTCGCATCACCGGGCACAGAAAATCAACCTGATTTTCGTTTAGCCCTTGTCGATAGAAGCGGCTTAAATAAAAAATATCTCTATTGGAGTAAGCGGGATATTGTTTTGATGACCAAAAACGATTACCAGCCTAAAAAGTGGAACCATGTTTCCACGAACGATATGTTTACACTTGATGATTACAGGAATTACAATAACGTGGTTTTTGAATTGGCATTATTCAATGTAAGAACGCCGATCAATTTAAAGATGAAAGGATTGAAAGTTAATATTTATGGAATAAAGTAAAGCTGTTTTCAACCCATGTTACTTCAAATGTTCATTGAAAAAATCAATGGTACGCTTCCGGGCAAGTTCTGCGTATTGTGATAATAAATTATGCTGAGACCGGCAACTGAATCACAAACTCTGTAAATTCTCCTTCAATTGTATTCACCTTAATCTCCCCACCATGTGCTTTTACAATATCATAGCTTAAACTCAACCCCAAACCTGTTCCTTCACCCGTTGGCTTTGTTGTAAAGAAAGGCTGGAATATTTTATCAACTACTTTTTGCGGGATACCATTGCCGTTATCCTTCACCGTTAGTAATACTTTGTCACTAATTTTTTTTGTACTTACCCATACCGTCGGTACGTACCGCGTTGCCAACCGTTGTTCAGCTGCTTCTTTTTGCTTCTGCTGAACAGCATAAAAAGCATTGTTGTATAAATTTAATAGCACTCTTCCAATATCCTGCGGAATGATATTAACTTTTTCTAACGTTTCATCAAAATCAGTTTGCATCTCCGAATTAAAACTTTTGTCTTTTGCCCGTAACCCGTGATAACTTAACCGTAAATATTCATCAGCCAAAGCATTAATATCTGTTGGCTCTTTTACACCTGTGCTTACCCGTGAGTGTTGCAGCATTCCTTTTACAATTGCATCTGCACGTTTGCCATGATGATTTATTTTTTCTAAGTTCTGAATTACATCATTGGCAATTTCTTTTGCATCGTCTGCATTACCATTATCCAATTCTGTTTTCATTTCGTCAAGCAACTCTTTACTTACTTCAGAAAAATTATTCACGAAATTTAAGGGGTTTTGTATTTCATGAGCAATGCCTGCTGTGAGTTCACCGAGACTTGCCATTTTTTCAGATTGAATCAGTTGTTTTTGCATAGCCCGAAGTTCATTAAGTGCATCCTCTGTACGTTTTTTTTCTTCTTTTAATTTTATCAAATCAAGCTCTACCTGTTCTGCATGATGCTCCGCTATTTGTAAATCATTAAACCGGGTATAAGTAAGATTGAATACTGCAGCAAACCGTTCCAGTAAAAAAACCGTTTCTTCCGGCTGGGGATCTGGCGAAGCCATACCTATAAATCCTTTGGCGAAGTAAGCAATGTTTTGTACCCTGCGTTTTTGTGAAAGCCCAAGCTTAAAAGGCACTTTAAGGTCTTCACTCAGGTAATGAAAATAATCGGTTAATTCCTTTCCCTGCATATCAATGGTAATTGATTTTTTCTGCTCCATCCATCCATCATACATTTTTTGAATGGTAATATTCTTCCTGATATTTCCGGTAAACTGTGTGTTTACCTTACTTCCATCTTCATCGGTTGCCCATAATGCAATATCCCCGCTATCATCTCTTATAACGCCAATGTATAAACGATTGGGAGCAATACCAAGGTTTATCAATTGCCTGAAAACAACTGCAGCAGTCTCGGCCAGTTCATTACTTTTCTGCATGGCGAGAGTGCGGCTTCTTACTTTTTCCAAAGCATTCTCAATCTGCGCTTCTCTTACCTGTGCTTCCGCCTTTTGTAGATCGAGAAAACGGGTATAGGTTTGTTCAAATACTTTGGCAAATCTTTCCAGAAGTCGAATGCTTTCACCAGACGTTGATTCAGTGGATTGCACATTTAGAAGACCTTTTGAAAAGAAAGCGACATTGATAATACGCCTTTTCTCAGCTTTATTATAAACTGCGCCTCCCATGCTGGCCCGATATGTAGAAAAATCGTACAGTTCTTTCCCGCTAAGATCTATGACCAATGAAGTTTTCTGTTTTTTCCACCCTTTATATATTTTGTTGGTTACATTCGGTTCATCAATAGAGAATTTATAAACCTTTTTATTTAAATTCCCGTACATAGTAACCCAATATTCGATTACCCATTCCTTTTCATTTATGATACCAATGGTGGCCTGATCAGGATTTTCGCCCAGTCCCTTAAATTGCTGAAAAAGGATATGTACCGTTTCTGCCAACTCATCACTATGTTGCATAGCCATGGTTCTTGCACGTACTCTTTCCAGCGCTAATTGTATTTCCGCTTCCCTGACCTGGGTAATGGCCTGTTCGATATCCAGGTACCTGGTGTATGACAATTCAAATACATTCATGAACCGTTGAAATAATTTCAATTCATCGCCTCTTAATGGAACATAAGTGGAAATACCCAACGCAACCGGGCCAAGTGAATGCCAATAGTAGCAAAGTGAACTTGCTTTTTCCAGGAACCTATCAATAAACACATTGGTGGTTTTCTGGTAGGCAAGCCATTCTTTAACTTTTTTGCCTTTGATGAGGGTAGTAGAAATTTCACCTTTGCCTTTTAGCATTTTTGCAGCAAAGGCTTTCGCTATTTTATGATTGGTATAAATCGTTTCGGTAATAAATGTTTTTTTATGCTTTGCATAATATTCGTAGTTCATGTATGTACCCCGGCTCACATAAAAGATGGCTGTTTGCACATTGCGGATCTCTTTTACGCCCAACGATTGTAACTGAAGAGAAATAGTCCGGCACACATCCAGCATATCATCAGGCCTGTTCATATTCATCGCAACTGCTCGTACCCTTTCGAGTGAAGCCTGAATTTCCAGCTCCCGATTCTTTACCGTTAGTTCTTTTTCAAGCGCTGCATTTTTTTTAAGCAGTAATTCTTGTTGATTATTCATATCAACTTATTGGTAATTGTATCATAAAAATTGTTCCTGTATGCTCTTCACTTTCCACTTTTATTTCACCACCATGTGCTTTTACAATATCATAGCTCAAACTCAAACCCAATCCTGTTCCTTCACCTGTTGGCTTTGTTGTAAAGAATGGATGGAATATTTTATCAACTACTTTTTGCGGGATACCGTTGCCATTATCCTTCACCGTTAGTAATACTTTGTCAGTAACTTTTTTTGTACTTACCCATACTGTCGGTACGTACCGGGTTGTCGACCTTTCAAAAGTTGGCAACCGTTGTTCAGCTGCTTCTTTTTGCTTCTGCTGAACAGCATAAAAAGCATTGTTGTATAAATTTAATAGCACTCTTCCAATATCCTGCGGAATGATATTAACTTTTTCTAACGTTTTATCAAAATCAGTTTGCATCTCCGAATTAAAACTTTTGTCTTTTGCCCGTAACCCATGATAACTCAACCGTAAATATTCGTCAGCCAAAGCATTAATATCTGTTGGCTCTTTTACACCTGTGCTTATCCGTGAGTGTTGCAGCATTCCTTTTACAATTGCATCTGCACGTTTGCCATGATGATTTATTTTTTCTAAGTTTTGAATTACATCATTGGCAATTTCTTTTGCATCATCTGCATTACCATTATCTAATTCTGTTTTCATTTCGTCAAGCAACTCTTTACTTACTTCAGAAAAATTATTCACGAAATTTAATGGGTTTTGTATTTCATGAGCAATGCCTGCTGTGAGTTCACCGAGCGAAGCCATTTTTTCTGATTGAATGAGCTGCTTTTGTGTGGATTTTAATTCTGATAAAGTGGTTTGTATTTCTTCTTTTTGTTTGCTGAGAAGAAGATTTGCTTTTCGTTTGTTGCGAAGATTTCTTGATAATAAAAATGCGATGACCAGGAATACCAGGATTATTGCTGCAAGGATATAAACTTTTATTTTGGTTTTGTATTGTTGTTCGGCTTCTTTTTTCGCTTGTTTTATTTGTTCTTGCTGTAGCGTTTCATTAAAAGACAAGTTCTGCGCCTGCGCTATTTTTGCCTGGTTATATATACTGTCTTTAAGGGTTATGTAATTTTGAAGATAATTGTAAGCGCTGTCATACCTGTGGCCTCTTTGATATAATTTTGAAAGAAGCGAATATGCATCCATCATTACATTAGGTTCATCTGTTTTTCCTAAATCCTTTAATGATTGCCGGGCATAATAGAGCGCAGAATCCAATTGGTCTTTTTTATGAAATAAAGTAGCAATGCCCAATTCAGATGCTGCAACTATATCCCGGCGACTTACTTTTATAGCATAAGGAATACTGTTTCGATAAAAGAAAAATGCTGAGTCGTTATTTCCTTTTTCGGAATAACTATCACCAAGGCCGCCGGTTGCGAGTGCGAGCCACATAAGGTCTTCATTCTTCAAGGCAGATTTATAAATCAAAAGCTGGTAATGCAGGGCAGAATCCCAGACGTGCAGGCTTGAGTAGGCTAAAGCCATGCAATTATCCGCAGTTGTGGTGGTGATTTTTTGTCCGGAGCCCTTGTAACTTCCTGAATGCGCTAATACCTCTAATTTTTTTGAATAATCCAATTGTTTCTTATTATCTCCCATACTACCATATATCCATCCTATCAGTCTTGTTTGATAAAATAGCGCATCATACTGGTGATACTGTTCATCAATCTTTAAATTTTCTAATGACATTTTGAGCGCCTCAGGATAATTACCCGTATATCTCAGAAAATTGGTCATTTCCTGGCGGGCGTAAATTTCACCCTTGCGATAATGAATTTTTTTCGAAAGTGCCAGCGCTTCCTGCAAATACCATAAAGCGGAATCGTTCTTCGCCCGGCCAAATCCAAGTCTGCCCATATTGATAAGCAATTTAATCCTGCCGGTATCCGTCTTTTCTTTGCTCAACTGAAGTTTCAGTTCATCTAATTTTTTGTTTTGTGCAAAAAGATTGCTTACACTAAAAATTATAAGAATGAAGGTGATTAATTTTTTAATTGCTTCTATATTCAATTTTGTTTTATTCATAAGCCAATTATGTTATTTAACCTAAATAAGAATCTTCGTTATTCTTTGTTTACTTCTGTTCGAACCATGATTTTCAGGATTAACAGATTATAGGATTTTAAACTACCAGTCATAAAGGCAATTGAATAATAAACTCCGTTCCTTCACTCTCTTTACTTTTTACTTTTATCTCCCCTCCATGTGCTTTTATAATATCTTAACTTATACTCAATCCTGTTCCTTGTCCTTCCGTTTTACATTAGGGGATTAGCAATTATGAACAATACTACTTTTTTGGAATTAAATCAGGTGGTGGAATAAAAGTAGCGAGATTTAACATGAAATCAATTTTACTCTTCAATGAATTTTGATTTACGGAAAATAAAATGATCTCAAAGATTTTTTGATTGTGGATTTGCGATTTGTTTCTTTGAGAGATCATCAAAAACATTTGTACAATCTTTATGGAATCCTTTGCTTTTTCTTGCCAGGGTCGGGTTAAGGCATAATCCATTTACATTCCCGTTCATCTTTATAACGGTATAAATAGTGGATGATCGATTTTTTATGAAACCTGCTCATGAAGCGTGAAATTCTGATTCATCATAATCTAAACTTGCTCGCAATGTTATAAGAACATGAGCTACTCCGTTTTGATCGTGAAGCAGATGATACGTTCCCTTAACCATATCTGAGAGTCGTTGTATTTTGGCCAGATCCGCTGCAGAAAAGATACTCAGCCTTTGGGGGTGTTCCTTTCTTTCCAGCGGCCTTAGAATGTTCAATAAGAAAATACTTTTATCGGTATTGTAGGCTTGACCAGCATCTTTGAACTTTAGTAAAAACAATGAATTTTTAATTATAAATTTAGTAGCGGTTGTCGGCAGACGAAAGGAAATATCCCAACGTCATAAAGCCCGGTCCGTTAGGGCCCAGGCTAAAATATGACCGTGAGTATTGAATAGGCTAATCAATTCTATATTTAAATGACATTAGAAGATTTAGGATATAATGGTAAACTTGAAAAATTAAGGAATGAGAATAACCTTAAAGAGTTTGAGATTGGAAGAGTTATATCGGAACATAAGGAAAGGTATATTGTAAAGACGGAGAAAGGAGAATTTGAAGCTGAGATATCAGGGAAGTTGCGGTTTTCATCAAAAAGCCGTGAAGATTTTCCTGCCGTTGGTGATTGGGTTGCTATAACCATTCATGATTCAGATTTTTCCATTATTCACAGCATATTACCGAGATCCTCTGTTATTTCGAGACAGGACGTTGGTAAATTCAGAGAGATACAAATAATAGCAACAAATATTGATTATGCATTATTGGTGCAAGCCGCTGATAGGGATTTCAATATTAATAGGCTTGAAAGATACCTGACCATTTGTAATGCATCAAAGGTTAGTCCTATTATAGTGCTCACTAAGATTGATTTAATTGATGAACACCGGACTTTTGAGATATTGGAGAAAATAAAAGCCCGCATTAATAATGTTCCCATTATTGCAATAAGTAACGAATCACAAGCTGGGTACGACAAACTAAAAGCGATTATTGAAAAAGGTAAAACCTATTGTATGCTTGGCTCTTCAGGTGTTGGAAAATCCACTCTATTAAATAATCTTTCCGGAAAATCTATAATGCGAACAGATACAATTAGCGAGAGTACAAATAAAGGGAAACACGTTACAAGTCATAGAGAATTAATTATTCTTGAAAATGGAGGAATATTAGTTGATAATCCGGGAATGAGAGAAGTAGGTATTGCCGATGCAACAAGCGGATTAGAAATTACATTTGATATGATTACCAGGCTTTCTCAGAACTGTAAGTTCAAAGACTGTACCCACACCAATGAGATAGGTTGTTCTGTTATTGAAGCCGTTGAAAAGGGAGAAATAGACCGGGCTTCATATGAAAATTACCTGGAATTAGAAAGAGAGAAAGCTCATTTTGAATCTTCGGTTGCTGAAAGACGGAAAAAAGATAAGCAATTCGGAAAAATGGTGAAGAATTACAAAAAGGACATTAATAGGAAAAAATGAAGTTCTAAGAAAAGAAGCTAATCCCAGGCCGTGATTTTGATAGAAATATTTTGGCTTTTGCCTGGTTCCGGAAACGACTCTTTTAATGCTGTGTCGTTTTATACCTATTCCTTATTTTTTTGATAAATCCCGGCTCTGCTTTTCCTGTTTCAATTTTACCAATCAGGAAACCATACGGTTTTAGCGGGTCGATATGGTCGCATACAATTTTAACCATAGCAGTAAGAGGAATGGCGAGAAAAACTCCCGGAATGCCCCAAAGCAATTCTCCTAATACCAGCACTATAACGGTTGCGAAAGGATTGATCTTTACCTGCGGACCTAGAATGAGCGGTTCCAATACCCACCCCTGTATAAATTGTATTATTGCGTAAGTACCTATAATACCAACCAGCATAGGAATGCCTGCTCCCTGTACAAGAGATACCAATGCAGTGAGTGTAGTGCCTGTTATATTGCCGATGAAAGGAACAATTTCCAGGAGGCCGCAGAGGATTGCAAAAAAGAAAGCATTTTTAACTCCCATAATGGTAAAGCCGATACTGTACATTATCCATAAGCAAATGATCATTTTAGCAAGCCCCAGCATGTATTGCTGAGATACATGGGAGATGCTGTAAAGGATCTGCCGCATTTCAGTTTTTTGGCCGGGTATTGAAAGTTGAAGGAAGAAATTTAAGATGTGACCACGATAATACAGGAAAAGAAACATATAAGCCAGCACAAAAATAAAATTGATAAAAACAGATAAAAGCGAGCCTGCTACCATCTTCATAATCGCGGTAACTCCCGGTTGATCCTGATTGAGAATCTGCGATTGCTTTTCTGTTGAAATGCCTATATGATTAAATATATATTCCTGGAGGTGGTTGAAAGTTTCTATGGATTTTTGTTTTAACAGGGCGAAATCCCTTGCCAGTGAAGCAACCTGCCATCCAAGCAATGCTCCTACAAATGCTATGGTCAATAAAAATAGAAGGAGGCAAATTAAAACCGCCAGGCCTTTGGATACTTTCTTCGCTTCCATTCGTTTACAAACAGGTAAAAACAAAGTGGCTAAAACACCGCCAATTGCCAGGGGAATCAAAAAATCTTTAGCATAATATAACCCGGCGGCAACAAGAAAAACAATAAGTAGTTTCTTTATAATTAAAGTTGCAGAAGTTGTCATATTGCATTCATAAATTTTTTCCCCGGAGTGCCTTCATTATATCGTATAGTTTTTGGATTGCTGCCAATACATAAATATACGCACTATTAAAGATCCTTCGACGTCTATGTTTTACCGTTAGTTACAGGCTTAAGTAAATGCCTGTTCCAAGACAGGTACTGAAGCCTTAGTCTCCTTTGTGCTTAATATAAAATTGGTTATTGAAGTTCTTACCATTAAATGATGACCCATATGTAAATGACCCCCACTCTCAATTGTTACAAATTTTGAACGAGGTATTTGTGCGGCTATTCTTTTGGCCGTTTTAAAAGAAGGCATAGGGTCGTCAACCGCATGAATAATTAATGTGGGTATCGTCAATTCCTGAAACGGATAACCCTTGTTGAGATCCGGATTCGTTACCCATATATCGTTGATTATCCCGTTTACCCGTAATCGCACGGGCAAAAAAGAAAACATTGTATCATCCAGCCATTCTTTATCAACAGCAGAAAGCCGTTTTTGAACAGGTTTTGGCACGCCCATTAGGCGCATCATAATGGATGGAAAATATTTGATGAGGATCCAAAAAATAAAGTCTGAACCAAAAAATATCTTGGCAATAATCCGGAGAATGTGGGGAGGTTCCGTGTAGGGTGGAACGGCCCCCGATAGAAGTATAAGTGATGAACAGCGATCGGGATGTCGTAAAGCAAATTGCAGGGCAGAAGGTGCGCCTGATGAAAAACCTACCACAGCAACTTTTGGAATCTTCAGCGCATCAAGTAAGGCCGCATATAGATCTGCCTGTGCAGCCGGTGTAGCATTCACGGGTAGCGGACTGCCTATATATCCAAACCGGGATACGGCAATAATCCTGAAATCTCTATCAACCAATGGCTCGGAGGAAATGATTCCCTGGTCAGCTCCGCCCACAATTCCATGAATCCATAATACCGGCAATCCCTTTCCAAAAGCTATGTATTCAATTTTACCCAGCCTCGTATTTGCCGTTTTGATTCCTGATGCTAATATTCTTTCTCTTGCTGCAGATAAATTTTTTTTGAAAAGGGCGTAAAACATTAAAAGCTTTTGAAATTTAAAATTAAAGAGATACAATGCACCATTCAATGATGTTGATCATTCTGCCAGCCGGGTAATTTATGCACCCCCTTGCGGTAAATGCCGGTTTCCTTTTAATTTCTGGTATTCATTTTCCGCGGTGTGGCTGAATTTGTATACACCGAAATAATTAAAAATTACGCCAATGCCCCAGCCCACCGTTGGCCATATCGGCCAGGCATATGAATTTACACCGGACGTAAAGAACCATAGTATCCAAAGCATGCCGTTTATAATAAGGTAGGTTAGGAGATGTATTTTAAATCCTGCCCTGTCCTTCGCCTCCTTCCAGAGTTGATCATCTTTTTCGTCTTTCATGATAGTAAGTTTTTAGTTTATTATTCCGTTCTTTATTTCACACCCGTAAAGTTCACATGTATTCAATTTTAATAAAATGATTACTGACAGGGCATTTGATGATTCGGATCAACACATGAGAACCACCGCTGGGGCGGCATGGCCTGGTATTAATTACCAGGTGCATATTTTTTATAATATTGCGCTCCTTCAAATACCAGCATAATTGAAAAGCAATCCGAGGCTGTCCTTAGAATGTTTCAATAAGAAAATACGTTTATCGGGCTATCTCGTACAAGGTTTAAATAATTAGGGATATACTTTGAATATACTTATAGCAGTCCCTGAAATTATTATAGAAAGCAATTCGGGCTCATTGAAATTTTGTACCTAAGTTCTCTTGAGAAAGTTAGTGTCGTAGAAAGTGTTTACTTCAGGTGGATGCTCCCTTTCTTTCGTAAGCTCGCGTCATCCGCCTGACTATGAGTTTCTCCTACGCTTAACAAACGCATAATAAAACGTCTACCCTTCACCGTTATCATTATTTGATCGCAAGAGTAAAGCAATAATATTATCGTTTGATAATGCTTGCCGGTGATATGCTTCATACAATACATTTGAATACGTTTTCTTTTCAACTGCCCGGTCGGGTGTTTGATGAAATATAAACCGGACCGGCTGCGTGCGCTCCCTGTTATTAGGCGAATCGGCATTCATTTGTTTCCAGGAATTTTTAAAAGATTCGCCAAGGGCAACGAGGTCTGTTTTACTATTTATAAGTACCACAAAATTTTCAGTTGCAATATGATTGATGATCTGCCCGATCTCCCACTGTAGCCCGGCCCGTTCGTTTGTATAATCGCTTGCATCAATAATCGAAAAATCCGTTTTGGCAAATAACAATGCCACACACTGCTGCCACACAGCATCCGTACAATAAAAAACATTAGAAGGATAAGCGCCCGCAAAGTAATTCTCGGTCATTAATCCCTTTGTTTTAGGAGGCAACGGTTTCTCTGAAATGTTGTCGATTGCTTCAGCTAATTTTTCCGGTGTGGTAATTAATAGCTGGCGCATTATTTTTGTTATAGAAAACATATTCCAGAGTTTACTGAAGCCAATGTCCTGTGGCGAACCGAGAAAAAAAACGGGGCCATGTCTTTGAAACCCGCCGCTCGTTTTGTTGATAAGAGAACCGGAAGAATAAAAATTGAAAAAATAAAATATGTGTAACGGTTTAATATTAAAAATATTTTTTTCTTCAGTAAGATTCGGGTTCAGTGTAAAAGAATGAGCGGGCAATTCATTTTGTTCATATACATCTAATTGAAATGGTGGGATTGTAATTGCTTTAGCAGGTTCCCGCAAAGGTTCAGCACCTGTTGCGACGGCACCTGTGTTTTGTTGCGATGTATTAATCTTTGTATTCATCATATTAGCTACCCTCTGTTGAATAAGCGTTTGTATAAGCCCAAGGGTAAGCATCAGCGCGAGTATGGCAGCAACAATAAGCTCAGCATTACTTGAGGCCAGGTATCCTGTAACTGCAAAAAACATTACCACTCCAAAAAATAAAAGAAATGATACGTACTTATTTTTAATCTCTTTTCCTTCCCGCTGCTTAGTTTCCTGTTCCGTTATATGTTCCTGTGCAATGGGTATAAAGGCATCTTTTTCATAAAATGTTTTCATTCAAATTTTCAGGAATTATATGTTACTTTTTTCCGTTTCCAAATCTAATACATTGTCATCTTCATTGATAAATATTATAAATCTTTCCAGCTGACTCCCGGCTATTTTGGAGCTATTTGCCATGGGAATTCCCATGGCAAATAGCAAGGAATCTGCACTGGAGTATTTCTTAGTCAAAAAAGGGGACATCCGCACATAAAAGCCAATTGCAATCCTTTAATGGAAAAAAGTAACCACGAACCAGTTGGGCGTTACAGGCCGGAACATTTATTAAATTTGTAACCGGAAACCTGCAAAGGCATAAAACAGCTGTTAATTTATAATGCAACTTGCCCTAAATTTTACCTTCATGTGGATCGGATGGACAGCTATTTCCGCAATTGGTTCATTACTGGCAGCAATTGTAGCTGGGGTTTATACTTATTTTACCTATCATTTATTACAAACCAATCGTAAAGCAATTGATAGAAGTAATCGCTTGTATGAATTTCAGTTTTACAAAGAGATATCAGAAAGATTAAACTCGCAGGAGGCCCGGAACTTAACGGATCTCTGTCAGAATAATTTATTGAAAATAGATTATTCAATTGGGGCAAAAGACATTGTTGGGAATACAGTGAGTGCAAATTATTTAAACCGGATTCTACTGAATGAATTGGAAAGTATTGCCGTCTTTTGGAAAAGTGAATTAATTAATATCATCACTGTAGATACGGGATTTGGGTATAAGATATTAGCCATAGGAAACAGCCAGGCCATTGTAGATCATGTAATCAAGAGCAGAGTAACCTATCCTCATACGTTTTCTCAATTTGAAGATTTGTATAATGAGATCTATAAAATATCAACTGCTGAAGGAAAAACGGGATACCGGGCCAGGTTTATCCATTAATTTTTATAATGACCGGCTGCCTGCAACATTGCTCAATCACAATTTTTATCACCACTACAACGCTGGAAAAACTAACGGTCACGAGCACACTAAGTGAAGCGCAGTTGAGCGTCTGCCCGTATCTTTGCTTACATTAAGAATATATTTAAATAGCCGAAATTAAAGCGTGCGGATTATGTCGTTTGTTTTCAATAAATGAAAGCTTATTTAAGCAGGCTATAGTTTATTAAATGTGACAGCAGACGCTAAACAAAGAAAATATCCAATGAAAAAAGAATCGCAAAAGACCTAAAGAACAATATGACTTTGACAATTATTTTAATCCTTGCCATTAGTTTTATTGCTTCACTTGTCAGGTCTACCCTGGGCTTTGGTGAATCCTTATTTGCTGTACCACTGTTTCTCTTTTTTCTGCCTGTTGAAGTTGCCGTCCCCTTATCCGTAATGCTTTCTATTACAATTGCCCTGGTGATTGTTATCCAGGACCATTCAAGCATTCACTTTAAAAGCGCAAAATGGTTGATTGTTTATGCAGTACCCGGAATACCAATAGGATTATTCATTTTAATATACGGAAATGAAACTTTTGTAAAAACGGGGCTTGGATTTTTAATCATCATCTATTCTCTTTTCTCTTTATTTGGAAAATCAACATTCACTTTAAAACAAGACAACAAATTATGGCTTTTTATCTGTGGTTTTTTGTCTGGGATACTCGGCGGAGCGTATGGCCTTAACGGACCTCCTTTGGTTGTTTACGGAAACTTAAGGAAATGGACAGCAAAGCACTTTCGGGCAACGCTGCAGGCCTACTTTTTGCCTGCGAGCCTTATCGGTTTTACCGGCTATTATATAAAAGGCCTGGTAACTGCTGAAGTAAATCAATACTTTCTGATCTCTTTAATAACTGCACTTCCGGCAATATTTTTAGGACGATATTTGAACCATAAATTAAATAACCAATCATTTTTTAAGTACGTTTATTGGGCGCTTATCATTATTGGAATAATATTGATAGTCGTTTCAATAAAAAATACAACCTCACTGTACACGCGGGAATAAGATTAATACATGCACTTGTGCCTGCGTTAAAAAGAGGTTTAAACACCGATTCAAAAAAGTAGAAAAATTTTACAATACAGCCTGATTCGTATGGGCTAATAGTTATTTCTTGCCATCATTTTTTCTCTGGAATTCAAGAACAGAACGTGCGTCTGTTTCTGAAAGATTTTGATTGGGCATTTGCACTAAACACACCTCCAGCAGGTTTTTTGCTGCGGTATCTGTTTTCAACATTTCTTCGGTATTTGTAACGAAATTCATTATCCACTCAGGAGTTCTTCTGTCCGTAACGCCCTTCCAGCCTGGTCCTACAAGCTTTTCGCCGGTTAATTTATGACATGAGGCGCATTTCACATTGTAAACCTTTTCACCTGCTGCTACCATCTTTTCGTCTAAAGGATGAGTAAGTACAACATTTGTGTATTTGCCCACGCCTTTAGGATTGGTGCTTTCGGTTGAAGTTTCATTTGAAGAAGAAGGTGCAGTGCTTGTATCTGAGGATGTGGCGGCGTTATTTGCATTTTGATTACCGCAACTAAAACCAAGCATGATGCAACTAAAAAATAACACGAGATAAAAAATTTTTCGTTTCATAAGAAATATTTTTAAAGTGATAGAATAAGATTTTGATTTACTTAATAAAAATAGTGCCATACTATTGCTGGTTGATTTTTAATATTCCGTCCATACCGAAAGATGCGCTATAATACATGGTTAATTCTGTTTTATTGCAATGGACTTTGCTTGCGTACTACTTTCATCAGGCTGCTGTCCCACTTCCCTTCTACTTTTACCTGGGCTACTGCTCCGTAAGCAAATGCTTCTATCAGGTTGTGATCCAAAAGAGCATAAGTTCCCGGCTCTCTGAATCGGTACAGTACAGCTGCGGCGGACCCTCCGGGTACCTCCCATGTTTCAAAATCGGTAAAGGGTTTATTTGAAAATTTCCCTCCCGGCCAGTAAAGATCAGCATGTCCGCCGATAAGATGCATGCGGGTGTCGTTGTTGGCATCCGAAGTAATGAACAACACCTTCTCACCCACTTTTGCTTTTAGCGCATTGGGGCCTAACAAGGCGCCTTGTTTTCCATTGAAAACAATATTGGTTGGCTTAAGTGTTTTTATAGATTCTCCGAGTGCCTGTATGCTTTGCTGAACGGTCGCGAAATTTTCTGTTTTGCCATCTTTATCTTTTGGAAAATAAAAATCCTGTTGTGCAATATAATAAGCCCTGTCGAAAGTAACCGGGTTGCCATTTTCATCTTTTAATCCATCTTTTGGGAGCACCATAATGGCGCCATTCATCCCGGCCGTAACATGGATCGGAACCATTAATCCGCCCGGAGCGCAGTGGTAAACAAATACACCGGCTCTCGTGCATCTGAACCTGAAAGTGACCTCCTGTCCCGGGTTAACAAGAGATACATCTCCACCGCCCATAGCACCAGTGGCGGCATGAAAATCTATATTATGCATTTGAGTATTGGTGGCGGGGTTTTTCAATGTCAATTCTACAAAATCTCCCTGGTGCGCAACTATCATCGGTCCCGGAACGGTGCCATTGTAAGTAAACGCCCAGATAGAATCGTTGGGTGCGACTTCTATTTTCTTTTCTTCTACTGTAAAAGTTACCAGTATCACTTTGGGTCCGCCATTTTCCACCTGGTCAAATTTTGGCAACATTGGCGGTGGAACCATCACTTGCGTTACCTTAGGTAAATCATCGCCGTTGCCTTCGTAAGTTTTGTCCAGGACTGAATTTGAACTGCTGTTTGTTTTACAGGCACTTAAAAACAGCACGGAGCCTATAATAAAAAAATAAGTTATTTCTTTGTTTACTGTCTTTAATACATTTTTCATCTTTATAGTTTTTAAAAGGATTAGAAATTGCTTAAGATTTTTCTGTTGCTCAAACCGGGACTACCGTAGTTACCAACTATCCCCGTTCGTGTCTCAATCGGTATGACCGTAGTCTCTAAGGTACGCCTTCATCTTATTTAAAATTTATTTTAATATTTATATAATGAAATCTTGAATTATTTATGACTTTATTGACCCAGTTGTTAAATTCTTCCAAAGCGATGGGAGGATATATTTGAAGGTATTCTTAAACAAGCTTTCAATGTGTTGCATAAAAAGGTAAATGTAATAAAGAGCATTTGCAAAACGTAAGTAGATGTTATTAATAATTTTTATCAAATTCCCTGTTCGCACGTCCGCTTCCGCCAATAACCAATTTTCCGGCGCAGTGCTTTAATATAACTGTTACCGTTATTCGCAATTAATGTAAAATTGCCTTGCCCGATTTAACTTCATATTACAAAATTGTAGGAAAATGCAGTATAAAAAAAGGCTATGTTTGTGAGGATGATACCAGAAAAAAAATATCAGCCTTCCAGTCGCCTACATACTTTTCTCATAGTTGATATGAGTGATTGTTATACGTGGTCATTTCCTGAATTCATTCCTTTCTGTTCACAACTTTATTACTTCTCCAATTATAAAGACTTCAACAAGTCTGCCCGGGCATAATTTGTGCTTACCGGGAATCTTACTTTAATTTTCTCCTGGTAATTACGCGTTCAATTTATTAGCGCTTTATTACCAGATCTGAAAAGATATCTATTTGTTTTAATGATATCCAGGCTGCCGATTATAGAAATTAATAAGCAGCCGTTCATTAAGTCATTATAAATCCTACAAAAAAATATTATGTCAACCTTACTCATAGCAGCAGTGCTGATAGCGGCTATTATAGCCATTGTGGTGTTCCTTATATCAATTGATAAAAAACAAAAACAAAATGCCATGAATACTTTTTTCAATTGCCTGAGCAAGACCGGATCGCTAAACAAATTAAACTTTACAAGCCAGGAATTTTTAAACAATATTGCCATCGGGTTAGATGCTCCGCAACGGAAGCTATTAATATTAACCCGGGTTGACCGTGATGTATACAGGGATAGAATTATCAACCTGGACCATGTACAATGCTGCTCTGTAAAGAAAAATTATGACTATATAAATGCCGGCGATTTAAAAACTAACAGGCTGGAAAAGCACCTGGAAGAAATTGTGCTGCATATGAACCTTTATGATGGGAGCAGCGCAGATATTCCATTTTACAGCCATATTAATGACCACATTTCGCGGGTAATTGAAACGGAAGAAAAAGCCAAAAGGTGGGAGGCTATTATTAGTTCGTTATTAAACGACCGTTTTAAAAAAAATAATTTAAAAGTGGTGTAAATAGAAATTGTTGCCTGCTGTTAGCAAGCATAGGTTTAGAACTAACGCAGGGTTTATAAACCCGTGGGTAAGAACGACCAGTGGTTGGAACCGGGCGAGTACCGCCGGGGCATAAGATGCAGACCACGAAAAGCATTTACCAAACCTGGTAAATTTCCCTTGAACCTGTAAGATACTTATCCTGGTAGCCCTGCATTTTTTCTTTCATCTTTTTCGTTTCTTCGTTATCCTGCATGTACTTCTGGAAGCTTTGTTCAAAAGCAGTGAGGTTGTCGTACTTGCTTACCATAATTACCCGGTTATATGCACCGGTCATGTCGGTCATAATGTTAACCATATTAGGATCGTTTGCCATTGCTTCTTTAAACATTTTGGCAACTTTAGATGCATTACCCGGCTTGCAGATGAATGTATCATGAACCATGATCATAGCTGTAATTTTTATAATTGTGTAAATAATTAGAGGAGTCTTTATAGGAGAGCAGTACCAAGTTAGGCAATATTTACATTTTAATCAATAGGGTAAGCCCAAGGGTTTGCCTGAACTTTCATTAAAAAGGGCCGTAAAGAAGGGAAATTAAAATTTACGTATATCAATTGTCGTCTGTAAATAAGAATTAGTTTAGGCAGTCTATAGTTTATTAAACCGTGGATATGGAAAGCATTACTGATGGTCTTACTAATAAATTATCTTTTTCTAACTGAGAATATTGTTTAATATTGATCTTCATTTATAGGGGAATACGACTGATAAATATTCTATTGATTTTTTTCTTCACACTAATGCATTTTGCTTTATGGTAAAAAAAATACTGCTGGTTTTATTGATTATTCTTATTGTAATTCAATTTATAAAGCCACAAAAAAATATCCATCCCGGCCCGCAGCCTGCAGACATTTCTACCCTATATCCTGTTCCGGCAGATGTTGATTCGTTACTGGTGGTAGCCTGTAAAGATTGCCATACTAATAACACACGCTATCCCTGGTATAACAACTTTCAACCTGTTGCGTGGTTTTTAGCAAATCATGTTAAGGATGGAACAAGGTCTTTTAATTTAAATGAGTTTGCAACTTATCCTGTGGCAAGGCAGTACGATAAAATAGAAGAAATAAAAAAACAAATTGATAAAGGAGATATGCCTCTTTCTTCTTACACAATTATACATAGAGATGCAAAGTTAACCGATGCCCAAAAAAATACAATTATTACATGGAGCGAAAATATCCGTAAGGATATGGAAGCGAAATATCCAAAAGACAGTTTGATAAGGAAAAAGAAGCCTGTTCCACCAGGTGCCGGTTAATATTTAGCGTTTGGCAACATAGACTTTTCTCCATGCCGGGCTGAGAATGTTTAGATAAATAAAATCGTCTCCAACGGTGTAAGGATCTTAACGCAAGCGTGCGCCTGTAAATCATGCAATCAGCAAAGCCTTCGTGAACTTTCAATTTCATCTTTTATTCCTATCTTCATAAATAGTTTTTTACCTTGACTAACGTTGAGCCTAAACGATATAAAATCGCCGGTACAAAAACAGAACTAACGTTAGCGGCTATCCGATGAGAAGTGGATGCAGTTATATTAAACATCAATAAAAAACCATAGTATGGTTTCAACTATTCAAAAAGAAAAAGCCGAACTGTTCCTGAAATTTCACCAGGACAAAGAAATGCTGGTTCTGTTAAACTCGTGGGACGCCGGAAGTTCGAAATTAATAGAAGCATGCGGCTATAAAGCAATCGCAACAACCAGTATGGGAATAGCTGCCTCTTTAGGGTATCCTGACTGCCAGGTTATACAATTGCCGGAAATGATTGAAGCTATTACACGAATCGTAAATGCAGTACAAGTTCCGGTAACGGTGGATATAGAAGCAGGCTATGGAAATAATTTAAATGAAATAATTGATTCAGTTAAGAAGATCATTGAAACGGGAATCGTTGGAATAAACATTGAAGACAGTATTGATTTAAATCCAAGATTAATCGACGAGATGGAGTTTTGTGAAAGGATATCAGCTATTCGTGCCTTATCAGATTCATTGGGCTTTCATTTAGTAATTAATGCCAGAACGGATTCATTTTATACTTCGACAGGTTCGTCGCAGGAAAAATTATCGGAATCAATAAAGCGTGGCAATAAATACCGGGAAGCGGGAGCCGACTGCATATTTGTACAACCTGTATGGGAAAAAGAAATGATTGCTACATTGGTTAAGGAAATTAATGCCCCAATTAATATTCTTTCAAACCCGGCATTTGGTGGCGGAGGACTGCTTCCATCTGTAAGTGAACTGCAGGATTTAGGTGTCGCCCGTTTAAGCCTGGGTTCGGGTTTGATGAAAGCTACTTTAGCTTTAATTAAAAAAGTTGCTGATGAACTATCTGAAAAAGGAACGTACGATCTGTTACTAGATACTTTAACACCGCTTCCCGGGGCTGCAATGGCCTATAAAATGGCAACACGGTTACATAAATGAAAATGAGCCACTAATATCATATCCCATTATTGGTGGTAATTTTTAACGACTGAAAACTATATAATAGCTTAACGTATGACAATGAAAAAACCTGGCTTAATAATGTTGTTATTAACATTCGTACTGCATCTTTTCCGCCAAAATTCCGGCAGTCAAACTCAAATGTTGGGAGGGCAATTCTAGTTCATACTGCAGAAATTAATGCTGCCGAAGAAACAGGCAGGGGACGTGCCGTTGCAGACTCTGTTCTTCATGTAGTTTCAATTGAAGGCAAATATAATGTTGGTGTTTCTGTAGTAAGCCGGTCAAAAGTAAATGGTAAAACGCCGCCGGATGCAATTATACATGATGTAGTTACTGAGGTATATCACATCATTGAAGGAAGGGGAATTTTAGTGGTAGGAGGAACGCTTGATTCATCAGTAAGAATTCCTGCTAACAATCCAATAGTTGTTAAAATAACAGGTCCGAGTTCCACAGGTAAACATATTATTGGCGGCACCCGGTACGAAGTAGGACCTGGTGATATAGTGGTAATTCCTCCAAACACGCCGCATGGATTTGTGGAGCTTAAAACAGGTATCATTGTATATACTCTTATACGCATTGACCCTGAAAAGGTGCTTGAGATAAAAAATTAGCGTGAAAAAGAATATACATCTCTAAATAAAATAAGAATAGTAACCCCACTGCTGCCCCGGCAATTGCGTATATGCTGAATAGTTAGTTTGTTAAAGAGTGGTAATTTTTTCGCAAAAAGCCGGGCAGCGAACTCTTTACATCTTGTCTAGATGAGACTTACAGCGACCTTCTTTAAAATTAACAACCCATCTTTTTAGTTTTATTTATTAAAATATATTAAATTAGTACTATATCAATTTTTTTTTGAAGTACTAATCCATTAAGATTATGGCTAAGGAAACGGGCGTTGAGCGTGCCCCACGCCGGGCAGTTTCAACACCCAAAAAAAAATTAAATACCCCCAAAGCTCCTGCAAAAGCTACATCAATAACTGCACAGCACGTAGCGAAAGACCAGGCTTTATTGTATCCCCAACCAGTTCTTTCGGCTGAATTACAGGGAATGATTAATGAGAAGTGGGACGCCTGCTGGCCGGTAAGCACATTAAGGCCACTGGCACTACTTGATTTACTTTGCTATTTGCTTTTTATACAAAAGCTGGAAGAAAAAAGGCTTATAACGGTGTCCCATGCACGAAGCAGTGAAAACAGTGCTGCTGTGAGTCCGCTAAGCTGGAACGGTTGTAAAGATTTGAGTGCACAGGAATTAGAAAAACATTTTACCGGCGAAAACGGTATAATTGATTTAATAAAAAATTATGGACTCACTAATCTGCGGTACAGTGCCTTTTTAAAAGGTCCGCTGCTTTTAACTCCGACGGCCAGGTTGCTATTGAACATAAGGGATATAATTAAATTAATGGATGCAGAAGGAAGCGTTACTAAAGTAGCCCTGTTTGAAGATTTGTTAAATAGAGTCGAGATAGCAACACAAAACGGGCAGGTGTATGCACCAGCGAAGGTTGTTAAGCTTATAACGGAATTAATGCAGCCTCGTGAGAAGGACGTAGTATGGGATCCTTCATTGGGTAATGGCAGTTTTTTGGTAAACAGTGCATTGTATATAAGAAGCAAAAACGCTGGGATGAACAGTAATATGGAGGATGATTTTATCGCACACCATTATACCGGCTTTGACTCCGATCCTGTTCAACTTCGCATTGCAGCCATGAATATGATTCTTCACGGTATTGACGACCCCAAACTACGGTGTAATCCAAAGCCCGGTTCGGGTGAGCAACCAAGCCTCGTGCTTTCAAATTTATTTTTTGATGGTGTAGCTCCTATAAAACAGGTAGAGGGAAGCACATCAATACCAGTGCATGAGCGGCCCGAAATCTCCCTGCTAAAACTTATTTTACAAACGCTGAAAAAAGGAGGAAGAGGAGCGGTTATTGTTAAGGATTACATCTTATCCAATTACACAGAAGAAATAAAAACGCTGCGCCGGGAGATTATTGAAAACCATAACCTGCAAGCCGTAATAACTTTGAGTAGCACCGGTGGCTCACTTTTTTCCGGTGCCAGTATTCTTATTTTCTCCGATGGTAATACGGGGGTGAAAGATAAAGTATGGTTCTATAAAATGAAACCGGGTATAAAAAAGAATGAAGCTTGCTCATCGGCTTGCAGAGAAAATGGAATAGATGAGTATGATGAAATGGCTGATATAATAAGCCGGTGGAAAAATTTAGCGGGAGAAAATACAAGGATGAGAACTGAGGATAGTTTTTTTGTTACTATCGATGAAATAAAATCTAATGATTTTAATCTTTGTTTTAACGAATATAGAAAGATAGAAAAAATACCTGCACCGTCTACTCCCCCTGAAATTTCAATAATTAAAAGAGAAGTTATTAATCCTAACCCGGTAAAGAAAAACATAAAGCCTGATTTTGCTGCGCTAAAAAAAATATATACGCTTGCCAGAGTTGCTATTAAAAAGATTTCGCTAAATATAATGGTGCAGGTGCAGCTGCTTATTAAGAAAGTGTCACTACAGTTGCAAGCATCGGTGCACCTCTTTAAGAAAAGGCTCTCTCCGGGTTTAATTCCGCCAGTGCTTATTGGTTTAGTTGTAATGATGTTCTTTTTAATTTTTATAAATACATATGATACTCCTTTAATTGGAGTAGCAAAAACCTACAAAATACCTGTTGAAGAAAAACCAGGCGGAGCTGCAGCTAAAATAATTACCGGCACTAATGCGACAGGTATGTTGTCGCCGGAACAAATTAAAGCAATAGTGTATGATACAACCGGCATTATTCATTTCCACGAAGACACTTCACCAGCCGTTTCGCTGGAAGATTCAATTGACGCTGCCCTTGCAGGCGACGATGATATTGCGATTAATAATAATTCTTTTGAAGAAAACGGATCCAAAACGGTTAATAATGCCAGCCCGGCAAATTATACCGTTAGAGATACCGCATTTTTCCATAACCAGCCTGATGAGCATTCGGAGAGAAAGACATATCTCGACCCGCTTAAGAAAAGTATCCTGAAACCGATAGACGAAAAAAACGGTTTTATTTATATCGTTTATACCAACCAGCTCGGACGCACGTCAAAAGGATGGATAAATAAAAAAGATTTGGTTCCATTGAGGTAATATAAAAGCCTGGAGTAAACTTTCATTTAAAAACATATTCCCGCCAAAAACAATCATACACTTGTGTGATTAAAATCATATTTCAGGAAATATATCGCATAACATTATTTACTACCTTTCGTTTATAAATATTCCTGCTCAACAAATTGATTTTAAGTATGGGATCTTCTTCAATGATTGTTTTAATAATAGCCGCACTCGCTTTTTCATCTATTGCTATTCTTATCGCTAAAATTGTTACAAAGTCTACGACCAATCCACAAAAGGGAGAGCCTTATGAATGTGGCATTCCTACGCATGGAAAAACATGGAAGCAACTGAACGTGGGCTATTATTTATTTGCATTGATATTTTTAATTTTTGATGTGGAGCTGGTATTCCTTTATCCATGGGCGGTTGTGGCAAAACATGTAGGATGGATGGCATTGATTGAAATTATCATTTTCTTTTTTATATTATTTATGGGATTTTTATACGCACATAAAAAAGGCGCCTTAAAATGGAAGTAAATTCAAATACGGATAAAAAAGATTTTCCTGGGCAAATACATGAAACTCCCGGAGGTGGCATTGTATTAAGTAAACTGGATGATGTGATCAACTGGGCACGTTCTAATTCATTATGGCCATTAACGTTTGCTACTAGTTGCTGTGGTATAGAAATGATGTCGGTTGCCGCTGCTAAATATGATTTCTCGCGTTTTGGTTTTGAAGTAGCAAGAGCTTCACCACGCCAGGCAGATGTGATAATTATTGCCGGAACTATTGTAAATAAAATGGCGCCCGTTTTAAAAAGATTATACGACCAGATGGCTGATCCTAAATATGTAATTGCCATGGGTGCGTGTGCTATCAGCGGAGGACCATTTTTTTATAATACTTATTCAGTAGTAAAAGGTGCAGACCATGTGATACCGGTAGATGTATATGTAGCAGGTTGCCCGCCAAGGCCGGAGGCATTGTTGCATGCTTTAATAAGCTTGCAGCAAAAAATAAAAAGCGGTTTAACAAGGGAACAGATAAAGACAGGTAAAGAATAATTATGAACAACGAAGAGCTGAAAACCACGATAACAGCATTACTTCCTTCTGATACTTTTGAAGAGGGTGGTGAGTGGCTGAATATAAACGTAGAGCCGAAAGACTGGTTGCCATTAGCACAGCAATTGCGTAATGATGCATCATTATTCTTTGATTATCTCTTTTGCCTCACCTGCATCGACTGGAAGACGCATCTTACCATGGTGTATCATTTATCGTCTACGCGATGCCGTCATAACATTGTTGTAAAATCCAAACTTGACAGGAGCAATCCCGAAATAGAAACAGTTAGTAAGATATGGAAGACAGCAGAGTTTCATGAAAGAGAAGTGTACGAAATGTTTGGGGTAAAATTTCTCAATCATCCTGATTTACGGTTATTGATTTTACCTGATGGATGGGAAGGAAAAAAACCAATGCTGAAAGATTTTGAAGACGCGGTAAATATGATAAGGCTATAAAAATAATGAATAACGAACAAGGAATATTGAATGATGAAGTATGAAGCGCTTAAAAGATCAGTGTTCGTTATTCCTTGTTCAATATTCGATATTTAAAAAAATATGGTTGAAGAAATAGGCACAACGGAAGAAGGTGATTTAATAATCAATGTGGGGCCACAGCATCCTGCCACCCATGGCGTGTTGCATTTGGTGATTACATTAAATGGCGAGACCATAAAAAAGGTTGAACCTCATCTTGGTTATATTCATCGTTCCATTGAAAAAATGTGTGAGAGCTTAACCTATCGGCAGTTTATTTATGTTACCAGCAGGATGGATTATCTCTCTGCTCACATTAACAACCACGCGTGTGCGTTATGTGTAGAAAAAGGCCTTGACGTAGAAATACCGCGGAGGGCGCAGGTAATAAGAGTATTGATGGATGAGCTGACAAGAATTGCATCGCATGAATTGTGGTGGGGAGCTATGGCTATGGATTTGGGAGCATTTACTCCCTTCTTTCATGCATTCAGGGAGAGGGAAACGATTAATGATATTATGGAAGAAACCTGTGGCGCAAGATTAACCATGAACTATATGGTCCCGGGTGGTTTGATGGCTGACCTCCATCCCAACTTTCAGAAGAGAGTAAAAGAATTTATCACTTTATATAAATTAAAGATTAACGAATACGCGGAGCTTGTTACTGGTAACATTATATTTCAAAACCGGATGAAGGGCGTGGGATATTTATCTGCTGAAGATGCAATTTCGTATGGATGCAGCGGGCCAACAGCAAGAGGGAGTGGAGTAAGTTGTGATATCCGCAAATTGTATCCTTATGAAGTATATGATAAACTGGAATTTGATGAAGTGCTGGAAACGGAAGGTGATTCATTTGCCCGGTACATGGTGCGCATAGGAGAAATGAATCAATCGATAAAAATAATAGAGCAATTAATCGATAATATTCCCGATGGTGATTTTCAGGCCAAGACAAAGGTGGTTTTAAAATTACCTAAGGGAGAATTTTATTCAAGAGTAGAAACAGCAAGAGGTGAGTTGGGTGTATACATTGTGAGTGAAGGAGGGACTACACCTTATAGAATTAAATTTCGTTCGCCGGGATTTTCAAATCTTTCTGCTTTGGATCATATGGCAAGAGGCAGTAAGCTGGGTGATTTGGTAGCGATGATGGGAACATTGGATTTGGTGATACCGGATATTGACAGGTAACCCCTAAATCCCCTAAAGGGGACTTTGGGAATTCTTTTAAAATTTAAATTAATTAGCCCCTTTAGGGGTTGGGGTATATGTGGAGCTTTAGTAAAATAGCAGACTTAGTTCATCAATCGTTGAATCACACATTCAGCCCGACATTGGCTACCATTATTGAAATGGTGATTGTTGGTGTTTGTGTTATTGGATTGTTTGCTGTCTTAGGATTAGTATTGGTGATTATGGAACGAAAAGTTTCTGCATGGATACAAATAAGGCTGGGGCCAAATCGTGTGGGCCCAAAAGGGATGTTCCAATCATTGGCAGATACGGTGAAATTATTAGTGAAAGAAGGAATGACTCCATCAGGAGCTGATAAATTTTTATTCAACCTTGCTCCTTATATAGCGTTGATAGTTGCGATGTTGCTGATGGCTCCCTTGGCTTTTGCAAAGGATTTCCAGATGTGGGATTTGAATATTGGTGTGTTGTATGTATCTGCCATTTCATCGGTTTCGGTCATTAGTATTTTAATGGCAGGATGGTCCAGCAATAATAAATATTCTTTGATGGGTGCAATGCGCAGTGGTGCGCAAATCGTGAGTTATGAATTATCAGCAGGATTCTCTGTTCTCTCTGTGGTGGTGCTGGCCGGCAGTTTAAATCTGAATACTATCATTCAATCGCAGGCAGATGGATGGTGGATATTTAAAGGGCATATACCGGTAATGATTTCATTCGTGATTTTTATAATAGCAGTAACAGCAGAAACAAACAGGGCGCCTTTTGATCTGGCAGAAGCTGAATCAGAATTAACCGCGGGTTTTCATACAGAATATTCAGGGATGAAATTCGCTTTGTTCTTCCTTGCAGAATATGTGAATGTTTTTATTGTATGTGCTATTGGCGCAACATTATTTCTTGGAGGCTGGATGCCTTTTCATATTGGCCATTGGGACGGGTTTAATCATGTGATGGATTATATCCCTTCGAGCATTTGGTTTTTTGGTAAGACGTTCTTTTTAATATTCCTGATCATGTGGTTCCGGTGGACTTTTCCCAGGTTGCGTATCGATCAGTTATTAAATCTTGAATGGAAGTATTTGTTGCCCATTAGTTTGTTTAATATTTTATTGGTAACAGCGATGGCAATATTAGGATGGTATTTTTAAAATTAAAAATGATGAATAGCGAACAAGGAATAGCGAACAAAGAAGTAAAAAAGTACATGCATTCATTATTCCTTGGTAATTATTCGATATTATAAAAAATGTTTATAGTTAAATACATAAAGGAAGTTTTCAATGCTGTAAAATCATTGTTTGTTGGCCTGAGGCGAACAGGATATTATTTTACGCATCATAAAGAAATCATTACACAACAATATCCTGATAACAGGGACACATTGAATTTGCCTGAAAGGTTCAAAGGTGAAGTGGTAATGCCGCATAATGAAAACAATGAACATCGTTGCACCGGTTGCACTGCTTGCGAACTGGCTTGCCCCAATGGAACTATTAAAGTAATTACAAAATTTGATATAGGTACCGATGGTAAAAAGAAAAAAGCCATTGATAAATTAGTATATCACCTGGAGCTGTGCACCATGTGTAATTTATGTATAATCGCCTGTCCTTCGGATGCCATTGTGATGGCGCAAACATTTGAACACAGTGTTTTTGATCGTGCCGAGTTAACTAAAATATTAAACAATCCCGGTTCTAAAATAATGGAGGGCGTAGAATAATGAGCGGATCAACGATTATATTTTATATGCTGGCGGCGCTTACTTTGGTGAGTGGAGTTTTTGCTGTAGGTACAAGGCAAATATTCAGGGCTGCAATCTTTTTATTGTTTTCTTTAATTGGCGTTGCGGGATTATATTTCTGGATGCAATATGAATTTATTGCAGCAGTTCAAATAGTGGTGTATGTGGGTGGCATAACAGTATTGATCATCTTCTCTATTTTTTTAACACAACAGGCCGGAGACAAAATGCCCAAACAAAAGATAGGGCGACAAATTTTTTCAGCATTGGCAGCCTTTTTCGGATTTGCTTTGATTATGTTGCAACTGTTTCAACATACATTCACCGGCACTATTAATCAGCCAATGGAGCCGGGAGTTACAAACATTGGTACACAAATGCTGGGAGTGAATAACGGCGGCTATGCGTTACCGTTTGAAGTAGTTAGTATGTTGTTGCTGGCCGCATTAATTGGGTGTATTGTAATTGCGATGAAAACGACTGGGGGAATATCGAACAAGGAATAACGAATAACAAACAAGGAATATCGAATAATGAGGTAAAGAAAATACAAATGAATACTGAAAGGAAATATGACCTGGAAGATAGGCTGATTGATTTTGCTGTTTTAATAATACGAATAACAGAGAACTTGTTTAATACAAAGGCTGGGAATTATATAGGTGGACAATTAGTAAGATCGGGTACTTCTCCTGCATTACATTACGGAGAGGCACAAAGTGCAGAATCAAGAAATGATTTTATTCATAAACTTAAAATACTCTTGAAGGAATTAAGAGAATCGAGGAGTGCAATGAAGATTATTAAAAATGCTCCTTTAGCAGAGAATATGGAATTGGTAGAAAAAGGATTACTTGAATGCAATGAGTTGATTTCAATTTTTGTAAAAAGTATAGAGACAGCGAAAAAGAATTTGGAGAATGAGAAATTGAAGAAATAATAAAAAATAATATGAATATAATGATGGGATTTTGATTAAGAGTTGGGCTTTTCCCTTCTACATTCATTATTCCTTGTTCAATATTCGATATTATGTTTAAATATGAAAACCGAAAGGAATAAAGAATAACGAACAAGGAATATCGAATAATGAAATAAAGAAACAAAATTGAATTTAATGTTTACACCCGGACTATATCATATTTTATTTATTAGTACAGCGCTTTTCTTTATTGGTGTATTTGGTTTTCTTACAAGAAAAAATTTAATCACCATCCTGATGAGTGTAGAATTGATATTGAATAGTGTGAATTTAAATTTTATTGCATTCAATAAATACCTGTGGCCTGATAAATTAGACGGATTATTTTTTACCATATTTATAATTGCGATTGCTGCTGCAGAAGCCGCAGTAGCTATTGCAATCATAATTAATTTATATAGAAGCCATCATTCAATTGATGTGGATAATGCGGAAGAAATGAAATATTAAAATACAACATCAAACTAAATGCTTAATGCAACTACCATAGCACTGATCCCTCTGCTGCCACTGGCAGGTTTTTTAGTCCTTGGATTATTTGGAAGAAAATATTTTAAGAATTCATCCGGTATCATTGCAACTATCTTGTTACTGGCTGCAACTATTTTAGCAATCTATACCGCTTATGGTTATTTTTTCGAGTATGGCAAAGTGAATGGAGTTTATGAAAAATTTATTCCGCTAAAATATACATGGTTGCAATTCTCCGAAGGTGTTTCCATTGACATGGGTATAATGCTCGATCCCATAACCTGCATGATGCTGGTGGTGATAACTTTTGTTTCATTAATGGTGCACATCTATAGCCTGACCTACATGAAAGGAGAAGAACGATTTGCAACTTACTATTCTTTTTTGGGATTGTTCACTTTTTCCATGCTGGCATTAGTAATCTCTTCCAATGTTTTCCAAATCTATATTTTCTGGGAACTGGTGGGCGTTTCATCTTTTTTACTGATTGGTTTTTATTACGATAAACCCAGCGCTGTAGCGGCTTGCAAGAAAGCTTTTATTGTAACACGTTTTGCCGATTTGGGATTTTTAATCGGCATCTTAATACTTTCATTTTATTCGGGCACATTGGATTTTAGTGCCCTTATTCAAAGGTTAACAACACCGGGGTCAGCAGAATTAAGTGCCGCATTGTCTTCATCGTTTATGGGCATCTCTGCATTAACATGGGCAATGGTATTGGTTTTTATAGGTGCCGCAGGAAAAAGTGCGATGTTTCCTTTACAAATCTGGTTACCAGATGCAATGGAAGGACCTACTCCTGTTTCTGCATTGATACATGCTGCAACAATGGTGGTAGCGGGTGTATTTTTAGTTGCAAGATTATTTCCTGTTTTTGCATTATCTGCGCCGGATGCCCTGCGGTTAGTAGCTTATGTGGGAGCTATCTCCGCTTTGTTAGCGGCAATAATTGCGTGTACGCAAACCGATATAAAAAGAGTGCTGGCATTTTCAACCATATCGCAAATAGGTTATATGATGTTTGCATTAGGCGTCTCAAAGTATGGTGGCGAAGGCGGATTAGGTTATACCGCTTCCATGTTTCATTTATTTACGCACGCCATGTTTAAAGCGCTGTTGTTTTTGGGGGCAGGTTCCGTTATACATTTTATTCATAGTAACGAAATGAAAGATATGGGTGGATTGAGAAAATATTTGCCGGTAACGCATATTACTTTTTTAATCGCCTGTCTCGCAATTGCAGGGATACCACCGTTTGCGGGCTTTTTCAGTAAAGAAGAAATTTTATCCGCGGCTTATCAAAACAATATGATTATTTATTGGATAGCCTTGTTTACTTCAGGACTTACTGCTTTTTATATGTTCCGTTTATACTTTGGGATATTTTGGAATAAGGCTCCCTCTCTGAAGGAGAGGGCGGGGGGTGAAGCTCACGCTCATGGCGAAGGAGGATTTGCAATGATGCTTCCATTGATTTTATTAGCCACTGGCGCAGCAGCAGCCGGGTTTATTCCTTTCGGAAATTTTGTTAGTTCAGATGGAAAGGGTTCAGAAAGTGCTTTTCATTTACAGTTTTCTATTGCACCGGTTTTGTTTGGTTTAACAGGAATTTTTATAGCGATGTGGTTGTATAAAAAGGAAAATAATAAACCGGATATAATTGCAGCGTCGATGAATGGCTTATACAAATCAGCATGGAATAAATTTTATTTTGATGAAATGTATTTATTTGTCACCAAAAAAATATTATTCAATTTGGTCGCAAAACCTGCAGCATGGATTGATAAAAATGTGGTTGATGGTTTGGTGAATGCAACGGGTAATACCACGATGTTTATTTCAAAAAAGATAAAGGGTATTCAATCAGGTAAAGTACAGCAATATGCAGCTTACTTTTTAGTGGCTGCAATAGCAGTGGCAGTGCTGTTTATTTATTGGTGGAAGTAAAAATAATTTGCAAAAGAATGAATCTAACGTTACTCATATTAGTTCCATTAATTACCGCAATTGCTTTGTTGCTGATGCGTAATAAACAACAGGTAAAATGGCTGGCCTTGACCGGCGCTACTGTTCAGCTTGTTTTGGCATTTGTATTATTATTTACTTACAGAAATGAGGTTGCCTCCGGTAATGCGGAACAATTTTTATTTCAGCAACAATATGATTGGTTTCCTTCCTGGTACATCAGTTTTCATTTGGGAGTAGATGGTATTTCCGTGGCTATGATCTTATTGACTGCTTTTGTTGTAATTGCAGGTGTATTGGTTTCATGGAATATAGACAGGATGCCAAAGGAGTTTTATTTTCTTCTTATTTTATTAAGCTTTGGTGCTTATGGTTTTTTTCTTTCACTGGATCTTTTCATTCTTTTCTTCTTTTTGGAAATTGCGGTTATTCCAAAGTATTTATTAATTGGTATTTGGGGAAGCGGCAAAAAAGAATACGCGGCCAATAAACTGGCGCTGATGCTAATGGGTGGCTCTGCATTGGTTTTGGTAGGACTGTTGGGTTTATATTTTAGCAATCCGGAAAGAACTTTCGACTTAGTAAAATTATCTCATCTGGATATCCCGGTTTATATACAAAAGATTTGTTTCCCTTTGTTGTTTGTGGGTTTTGGTGTATTCACTGCTTTGTTTCCTTTTCACACATGGGTTCCCGATGGGCATTCATCTGCTCCTACCGCAGGTTCTATGTTTCTGGCCGGCATATCCATGAAGTTGGGAGGCTATGGCTGTTTGCGGGTAGCCGCCTACGTTATACCTGAAGGCGCTAAGGAATATGCCGATATTATTATTGTACTTTCTACCATTGCAATTTTATATGGAGCCTTTGCTACAATGATGCAGAAAGATTTGAAATACATGAATGCTTATTCATCGGTTAGCCATGTTGGGTTTGTTTTATTTGGAATTGGTATGTTAACCAAAACTGCGATTACGGGCGCCGTTATACAAATGGTTAGTCATGGATTAATGACAGCCCTTTTCTTTGCTGTGATAGGAATGATTTACGAACGTACGCATACGCGGGAGGTAAATGAAATGGGCGGACTGCTGAAAGTAATGCCCTTTATTACAACGGTATTATTTATTGTTGGTTTGTGTTCGTTGGGATTGCCCGGCCTTAGTGGCTTTGTAGCTGAGGTAACAGTGTTTATGGGAGCTTGGGAACACCCGGATTTCTTTCATCGTTTTGCAACCATACTGGCGTGCATGAGCATTGTGGTAACGGCGGTTTATATTTTGCGGGCCATCAGCAGGACTGCGATGGGACCTATTAAAGAAAGCTATTCCAATTTAACCGATGCCAGGTGGAATGAAAAATTAGCTGCCATTATTTTAATAGCAGGCATTATAGCCATTGGCGTGGCACCTTTCTGGCTAAATAATTTAATAAGCCCGGGTGCAGAAATAATTATGCAAAAATTTTCAGTGGCGCCTTAAAATAAAAAACCGGATGAATGAATTTTTAACATTGATGAAACCTGAATTGCAGATAACAATTATCATCTTCCTGCTGCTATTTATAAAGCTAAGCAAAGGAATAAAAAATGATTTGTTGTTACTGATCATTCAGAATTTATTATTGTTGAATTTTATAGCAGGATTTTTTTTCAATGCACCGGGTAATTTATTTGATGGCATGTATCAAACCAATACGTTGATTGCCTTTCAGAAAAGCATTTTGAACCTTGGTATTTATCTCATCTCATTATTATTTACCGGGTGGTTCAGGAAGACAGAACATTTGCCCGAATTTTTTATATTGATGTTATCCGCATTGCTGGGTTTGGATTTCCTTATATCGAGCGGTAATTTTTTAATATTCTTTTTATCATTGGAACTGGCAACTATTCCAATTGCAGCAATGGCCAATTTTGATTTGGAGAAAAAAATATCTTCCGAAGCTGCTATGAAAATGATTTTATCATCAGCTTTTTCTTCAGGTATATTATTGTTTGGTATTTCTTTGATCTATGGCGCTACCGGCACCATCAATTTTGAAGCATTGCCTGCACAGCTTGATGGAAGTACTTTACAGATATTGTCTTTTGTATTTCTAATTACTGCATTTGCTTTTAAATTATCAATCGTTCCATTTCATTTATGGACAGCAGATGTTTATGAAGGCTCGCCAATTGCGGCAACTTCTTTCCTGTCTGTAATTTCCAAAGGTGCAATGGCATTTGTTTTTATTTCGGTATTGTATAGAGTATTTCAGCCAATGCACCAGGTATGGTATAATATGGTAATGCTCCTATCAATTATCACCATGATCATTGGCAATCTTTTTGCTTTACGGCAACAGAATATCAAAAGATTTCTTGCATTTTCTTCCATTGCACAAGTGGGTTTTATTTTGGTGGGCATAACGGCTAATTCACCGGAAGGAATATCTTCTGTTGTTTATTTTATTTTGATCTACACTGTTTCCAATCTCACCGCATTTGGTGTGGCAGCGGCTATCTCATCACAAACAGGTAAAGAGAAAATTGAGGACTATAAAGGGTTGTATCAAACAAATCCCTTGCTGAGTTGGGTGATGGCGCTGGCATTATTCTCGTTGGCAGGTATTCCACCCACTGCGGGTTTTTTTGGTAAACTATTTTTATTAACTGCGGGAGCATCCAATGCCAATTATGGTTTCATTCTTATTGCAGCGTTAAACATGATCGTCTCGTTGTATTATTATTTGCGTGTGATACGATCTATATTTATGGATAAAAATGAACAGCCCATTGAAAAAATAAATATCCATCCGTCAACAAAATTTGCATTTATTATTTGTTCTGCAGGCATTGTATTAATAGGAATGTTGAGTTGGATTTACGATTACATACAATCTTTAAACCCGTAGGTTATGGCCATCAACAAAAATCATTTATTTGAAGAATTGGACGGTGTAAAATGTGGTATCGTTGAAAAAGAAGTATCTGCAGACAGAGCATCCTTCTTAAAAAACTTATTAGAGTATAATAACTTTAATGTAATAGTAGTTCCCGCTCCTCCGCCAAAAGCTGTATCAGCCGCGGTTGTTAAAGCAGCAGATGGAACAATAATCCCTTCACTTCCGCCACCGCCAGTGCCAGAAACATTTACCGTCGGAGTAACTGATTATACTTTCAATCCGATCAATGCCATTTTTGGAAGATTGTTAAAAACTCCCGATGGCCATGTAGTTACCCTTGCTTATTGGGAACAGAAGGAAACCGTTAGCCATGATGAGGTTCCTTATTACGAGACCAGTCATTAATATAACGGATAAGCCTATCCGTTTTTTACCGTTCTGGTCTGAAAATATTTTATATTTGGAAGTAGAATAGTAATAGTGGATAAAAGAGAACCATGATATATAGTTAACGTCCCACAATTGCAGATCGATCAACATGAGAAATATCAATACCATCAAAGTCAATTTCAAGGGAGGCATTATTCCCTGTAAAGATCTTTACAATATATTGCTGGCTGCCGGTAAATCAGGCCTGCTTTATGTTAGGTTTGGTTTGCGCCAGCAACTTTTACTTGATGTAGAAATAGAAGAACTGGATAATTTAACTGCGGAACTTGAAACGTTAGGTATCGATTATGAGGTAAACAAAGAAGAATTTCCAAACATTATTAGTTCTTATCCCGCAGAAGAAGTATTTATTATTAATACCTGGCTGAAGGCAAATGTGTATGATGAAATTTTTGAATCGATTGATTATACTCCACAATTGAAGATAAATATCAGTGATGCCAACCAGACTTTTACTCCCCTGTTTACAGGAAATATCAATTGGGTGGCTTCACCTGGTGACCCGCATTTCTGGCATTTGTTTATCCGGTTTCCAAAAACAAATATTGTTTATGAATGGAAAGATCTCGTTCATACAGAGGACGTAGCCAGTATGTCATTACGCATTGAAGAAACAATCCTGCACGATAAGGGAAAGTTCTATGATAATAATGAAGCTAACGGGAACGAATTGTATGAAAAGATAAACATGGATGCATTCAATATAAAGCCGGCCGTTACTCCCCTGGCGTTGCCACCTTATAATCTTCCTTACTATGAGGGGTTCAACCGCTACAATAATAAATACTGGCTGGGTATTTATAGGAGGGACGAGTTATACAGCATACAATTCTTAAAGGAAGTATGCCTGCTTTGCATGAAAACGGAAGTCGGCCAGTTGTGCTCTACGCCCTGGAAAACTATTATCATAAAAGGGATTGGGGAAAAAAACAGGAAGGACTGGAATCATCTGCTTAATAAATACCAGATCAACGTGCGCCATGCCGCTAATGAACTCAACTTCCAGGTGGAGGATAACAGCCCGAGAGCTTTAAAGTTGAAGCAGCACCTGGTAAAGTACCTAAACGATGATGACACCAGGACGTTTGGTATTTGCATCGGCATAAAAACCCGGAAAAAGAGTGAAGTCTTCAGCAGCATATTAGTGCGGCGTAAAGCATTATTCACAATTGGAAAATGGGGCTTTTTTTACACATACGATATTCTGTGTGCAAAAGAGTATAACCCGAATGAACGCACCGATTTTGTATTCAGCAGCGACAATCCGAAATTTTTGCTGGCCGAACAATTACGCCGTGCTGTTCTCTCTTTTTATAAATATCCCGACACAGGTGGAGATGAAGAATAAACTATCGCTTATTTATAATTATAGAGATTTTTTGGAGCCAGACCTCTCACGCCGGAAACCGATGGTTATTGAAAAATTTGATTTTCTTTACTATGAAAAAAAGTCATTAATAACGGGTAAGCCTACCTGTTTCTCTCCCATTTGTTTAATATTTAGTATCAATTCGCCTTTCTCCCGAAGATGATTAAAATCATTATCCGGATTGATTTTCATCCTCGTTATTCATTATATAATTATCTACCTATGCATTGCTTAAAATAATTATTTATGAACAAGAATATCGGGTCAGAAAAATATGTATACTTCTTTGGCGGTAATAAAGCTGATGGCAATGAGTCAATGAAAAACCTGTTAGGTGGCAAGGGTGCTAATCTTGCGGAAATGGCAGGTCATCCAAAACTTCGTTTACCGGTTCCTCCCGGGTTTACCGTTACTACAGAAGTTTGCACTTATTATTATCAAAACAAAAAAACCTATCCCAAAACTTTAAAGCTGGAGTTGGAAACAGCGCTGGCTAAAATGGAAAAACTAACGGGCAAAAAATTTGGTGACGAAAAAAATCCGCTATTGGTGTCCATTCGATCCGGCGCACGGCGTTCAATGCCGGGCATGATGGAAACTGTATTGAATGTTGGGCTTAATGAAAAAACTATTAAAGGAATTATTGCGCAAAGCGGCGATGAGCGTTTTGCTTATGATGCTTATCGAAGATTAATTATGATGTATGCAGATGTTGTAATGGAAAAAGGTGATGGAGCAGAAGTGAAGAATGGAAAAGGAATTCGCAAAATGCTGGATGAAAAACTGGAACATATCAAAAAAACAAAGGGGTATGCAAGTGATACTGACCTTACGGTGGCAGAACTGAAAGAGTTGGTAAAAGATTACAAGCAAACAGTAAAAGAAGTTTTGGGCAGCGATTTTCCTGATGATCCATGGAAACAGCTCTGGGGCGGCATTGGGGCAGTTTTCAGTAGCTGGAATGGAAAAAGGGCAATAGAATATCGCCGTATAGAAAAGATACCCGATGAATGGGGAACTGCAGTAAATGTGCAGGCAATGGTATTTGGCAACATGGGTAACGATAGCTGCACTGGTGTAGCTTTTACAAGAAACCCAGGTACAGGCGAAAATAAATTTTATGGTGAATATTTAGTAAATGCGCAAGGTGAAGATGTAGTGGCCGGTATAAGAACGCCTGCTCCCGCTAATGAGTACTCGAAGAATGCGCAAAGCAAACAGTTTAAAACATTGGAAAAAACAATGCCTGCTCTCTATAAAGAATTATTCAGTTACCAGAAGAGATTGGAGCAACATTATAAAGACATGCAGGATATTGAGTTCACCATCGAAAAGGGAAAACTTTATATGCTTCAATGCCGCGTTGGAAAAAGGAACGGTATTGCGGCAGTAAGAATGGCTACAGAAATGTATGCGGAAAAACTTATTGATGCAAAAACTGCAGTGAGCAGGGTTGCGCCTAACCAATTAGTGGAATTATTATTACCAATGCTTGATCCAAAAGCTGAACTATTAAATACAGTAATTGCAAAAGGTCTACCCGCCGGTCCGGGTGGTGCCAAAGGACGTGCGGTATTCTCTTCCAGTGAAGCAGTAGAATGGGCACACAGGGGCGAAAAAGTAATTCTTGTTCGTGAGGAAACATCACCTGAAGATGTAGATGGCATGCATGAAGCTGAAGCGATCTTAACTACAAAAGGCGGAATGACATCGCACGCGGCATTGGTTGCAAGAGGCTGGGGTAAATGTTGTATAGTAGGTTGTAGTGATATTGAGATACATCACGACACAAAAACTTTTCATGCAAAAAATGGAGCGGTCATTAGAGAAGGCGACTGGCTTACTTTAAATGGAACTAAGGGTTTGGTATATGAAGGCAGTTTACCGTTAGTAGCCATTAATCTCGATAAAAATGCGTCTTACAACAACCTTATGAAACTGGTTGATAACATAAAACAGATTGGTGTTCGTGCCAATTCAGAAACGCCGGAAGATGCCGCACAGGCTTTAAAATTTGGAGCCGAAGGAATCGGGTTGTTCCGCACCGAGCATATGTTTTATGGTGCCGGAAGTGAACAACCATTATTTCTGCTGCGAAAAATGATTGTAAGTAAAACTATTGAAGAAAGACAACAGGCGCTGGCCGAATTATACATCCATGTAAAAAAAGATATCAAAAATACCTTGAAGGTAATGAATGGATATCCTGTTACGATTCGTCTATTAGATCCGCCTTTGCACGAATTTGTTCCCCACAATAAAGAAAAATTACTTCAACTCAGTAAAGAACTTGGTATTAGCATGAGCATTTTAAGAAGAAGGGTATTGGCATTGCATGAAAATAATCCGATGCTCGGTCACCGTGGGGTACGCCTTGGCGTTAGTTACCCGGAAATAACTGAAATGCAGGTGAGGGCCATATTCGAGGCCACAGCTGAATTGATTAAATCCGGTAAGAGAGCGTTCCCTGAGATCATGGTTCCGGTTACCTGTACCGTAAACGAACTCATACATCAGAAAAAAATTGTTGACAGAGTTTATAAAGAAGTATGTGAGAAAACAAAAATGCAGAGGATTCCGTATCTCTATGGTACGATGATCGAAATACCAAGAGCAGCAATAAGAGCTGATCGCATGGCAGAAGTTGCTGACTTCTTTAGCTTTGGTACAAATGATCTTACACAAATGAGTTTTGGATTCAGCCGTGATGATATCGGTGGATTTTTGCCAAATTATCTTGATCTGAAAATATTGAAGGATGATCCATTTCAAACAATTGACCAGGATGGAGTAGGGGAACTAATAAAAATAGGAACTGAAAGAGGCCGCAAAACAAAACCCCAGCTTAAGGTGGGTATTTGCGGGGAACATGGGGGTGATGCCGAGAGTGTAAAATTCTGCCACCGCATTGGAATGAACTATGTAAGTTGTTCACCCTTCCGTGTGCCAATAGCAAGGCTGGCAGCAGCTCATGCGGCAATAGAATCTCCACGGAAATGAAATGGACCTGATAACTAGGAAGGATACACGAAAATTTTGTTTTCGTATATCCTTCTTTTATTAATCAAACCTCATGAAAACTATTTTCAGGAAATGATTAAAATCATATTTAGTAATATTTTACTTAACTACTTTTAATTATAAATTCATTCATGAGCATCTGGAAAAATATTATCAGGAAACCCAGCTAATTGCTCCACTCATTTTACTCCTTAAGTATTCAATTTATTATAAACATTTACCGGTAGTAATACTAATTAATTATTCATGTATGAACACAATCATAGAACCATTTCGGATTAAATCCGTTGAACCCATTTATTTTAACAATAAAGAAGAACGTATTGCCATTTTAAAAAAGGCATTTTATAATCCTTTCCTGATTCATTCAAATGATGTTTTGATTGATCTGCTGACTGACAGCGGCACCAGTGCCATGAGCAGCAATCAATGGGCGGGCATCATGCAGGGGGATGAATCTTATGCTGGGAGTCCCAGTTTTTTTCGTTTTGAGGAAACTATACAACAACTTACAGGGTTGCCTTTTGTGATACCTACGCACCAGGGAAGAGCATCGGAAAAAATCCTTTTCAGCATCCTTGGGGGGAAAGGTAAATATATTGTAAGCAATACGTTGTTTGATACAACCCGTGCCAATATTGATTTTTCAGGAGCGGAAGGAGTTGACCTAATATGTGAAGAAGGGAAATATCCAACGATTCCCGCACCATTTAAGGGAAATATGGATACTGGGTTATTTGAAAAATTCATTGCAGAAAAAGGAGCAGCTAATATTTCCGCATGTATTATCACAGTAACCAACAATTCCGGTGGAGGGCAGCCTGTAAGTATGGCCAACATCAGGGAAATAAAAAATATTTGTGTTGAATTTAATATCCCACTTTTTATAGATGCCTGCAGGTTTGCTGAAAATTCTTATTTCATCAAATTGAGGGAGGAAGGCTATGCGGATAAATCTGTTACTGAAATAGCCAAAGAACTTTTTTCCTATGCTGATGGTTGTACCATGAGTGCTAAAAAAGACGCCTTTGCAAATATTGGTGGTTTTCTTGCCATGCATAATGAACAACTTGCAAAGGAATGCCGTAATCTTTTGATTATGACGGAAGGCTTTCCAACTTATGGAGGGCTTGCGGGGCGTGATCTTGAAGCCATTGCAATCGGATTGCGTGAAGTGTTGGATGAACATTACCTGCAATATCGAATCCGTAGTATTGAATACCTCACGAATAAATTGATTGATGTTGGTGTGCCCGTGATGCAGCCTGCCGGTGGTCACGCAGTATATATTGATGCAAAGGCATTTCTTAACCATATTCCGGTTGATCAATATCCCGGACAAGCGTTGGTTGGTGCATTATATGTTGAAGGTGGAATCCGAAGTGTTGAAATTGGTTCCTTGATGTTTGGAAAGTATGATGAAGATGGAAAATTAATTCCCTCGCAAATGGAATTAGTTCGTCTTGCAATTCCAAGAAGAGTATATACACAAAGCCATATCGATTATGTGGCAGAAGTAATCATTGAAGTTTTCAATAAGAGAAATGAAATAAAAGGATTAAAAATTATTGAAGAAGCATCAACGCTCAGGCATTTTACTGCAAAGCTTGAAACTATTAATTAATTCAGCAAAAGAAATAGAAATGAAAAAAATTATAAAAAGAAGCTGGGCCGAACCTTATAAAATAAAAATGGTGGAGTTGCTCGATTCTTTCTGTCATGCTACTTTATTTAACTCCTTCCAGTATTTTAATATAATTGGCCCTTTGATAAGCAGTAGGGTCAGAAATTTTTTGCTGGCTCATATTCCCTTTAAATGAATTAATATCATCATAGCCCATCATATACATCCATTCCTGTAATTCCTTGTTCATAGTTTTTAAATAAGGAATATCATTTTTATATAAAGAAGAAGCTGTCATCACTACATCAGCACCGGCAAGTATATATTTTATTACTTCAACAGCGCTTTGTACACCGGTAGTAGCAGCAAGTGAAAGATCTACTTTTCCATACAATAAACCAATCCATAATAATGGCAACCTTATCTCATTAGATTCGCTATAATTCAAATCAGTTTTAATAATCATTTCATTGATATCAAAATCAGGTTGATAGAAGCGATTGAATAAAACCAGTGCATCTGCGCCCGCCTTTTTCATCCGCAATGACATATTCCCCATAGCGCTGAAATAAGGACTTAATTTTACAGCAACAGGAATTTTTACGGTATGCTTTATGGATTCAATAATATTCAGATAGCGGTGTTCTACCTCTGCAGAAGACATACTTATTTCCCCGGGAATGAAAAATATATTTACTTCAATAGCATCAGCACCGGCCTGTTCCATTTGCTTTGAATAATTAATCCATCCTTCATTGGTAATGCCATTTAAGCTGCCGATAACTGGAACGTGTACACGTTCTTTTGCTTTGCGTATATTCTCAAGGTAATCATCAACACCTACATTAAAATCATTAAGGTTGGGGAAATAGTCTAATGCTTCCGCAGACGAATTATTGGTTTTGGACATTACAAATTTTAACCTGGCTTCTTCTTTTCGTATCTGTTCTTCAAACAACGAAAACAATACGACAGCGCCTGCGCCATTATCTTCCATCTTCACAATATTATCTGTTTTCTCGGATAAGGTGCAGGCGGATACTACAATTGGCGAATCCAATTTAAGTCCCATGTAGGTTGAATGTATTTTCATGTGCTTATATCTTTTGACTAAAACTATTTTGTTTAAATACACCTGCCTGCCCGAAGGCAGACAGGTGGTCTCCTCGTTGATTTGGTTAATCCTCCATAAGCTTATATGGAGGTTGCACAAGTCAAATATTCTTATTTTCCAACTGGAACAAAATCACTTGCTTTCTTTGTTGCCAGTTCTTCGTAAGTTTTCCATTTCAGGTTCACCAAGTCCTGCGCTTGTTTCATCAACCTATCTGCTGCTTCAGGATTTGTTATCGTCAAAACTTTATATCTTAATTCATTGTATGCATAATCTTTTAATGCCATATTTGGCCTTGGTGAATCCAGTACAAATGGATTTTGATTTTTCTTTCTTAGGATAGGATTATATCTCAGCAAAGGCCAGTGTCCGCTGGCAACTGCTTTGTGTTGCTGGTCTAATCCATTTTTCAGATCATATCCATGAGCGATACAATGGCTGTAGGCAAGGATAATTGAAGGTCCGTCATAAGCTTCGGCTTCCCGCATTGCTAATAATGTTTGTTGTGGATTAGCACCAAAGGCCACTCTTGCCACATACACATTGCCGTAAGAAATAGCTTGCATCGCCAAATCTTTTTTACCACCGCTTTTACCACCTGCCGCAAATTTTGCCGTTGCTGCTGTTGGTGTTGATTTTGAAGATTGACCACCTGTATTTGAATACACTTCTGTATCGAGTACTAAAATATTTATGTTTCTTCCGCTGGCCAATGCATGATCCAACCCTCCATAACCAATATCATAAGCCCATCCATCGCCACCTACTAACCATACACTGCGGCGAACCAGTTGATCAGCTACTGATAAAAGAAGATTGGCTGCAGATGACGTCATTGTTTTCAATTTTTCTTTTAATCCATCCACTCTTTGATGTTGCAGAACCAATTCTGATTCTAATGTTTGTTTAGCATCTAATATTTCCTTTACATCAGCTTCGCCTAATTCATCTTTTAATTCTAATAACAATTGCCTTGCAACATTCAATTGTTTATCCGCGGTAACACGCATGCCCAATCCAAACTCTGCATTGTCTTCAAACAAAGAGTTGCTCCATGCCGGTCCACGGCCTTCTTTATTTATTGACCATGGAGTTGTCGGCAGATTACCACCATAAATAGATGAACAACCAGTTGCATTTGCAATTAATAAACGATCGCCAAATAATTGTGATAGCAATTTTAAGTAAGGCGTTTCTCCGCAACCGGCGCACGCTCCTGAAAATTCAAATAATGGCTCTAAGAATTGTGCACCGTGTACAGTAGAGAAGTCAATTTTTGAACGGTCGTTCCAGGAAATGTCTTCAAAGAATTCAATATTGGCTTTTTCCTGTTCGAGTATGGGTTCTTTTTCGCCCATATTGATAGCCTTACGATTACGGTTAGACGGATCTGTTGCCGGGCAAACTTCCACACATAAATTACAACCGGTACAATCTTCTACATACACCTGCAATGAATATTGTGTTTCAGGGAAACCTCTTGCATTGATCGGCGCTGATTTGAATTCCTGCGGTGCTTTTTTCAAATTATCCTTGTGATAGAACTTAGCTCGTATTACACTGTGCGGACATACATAGGCACAGTTGCCGCATTGTATACACAGATCGGGCTCCCATAAAGGCACCAGGTCAGAAACATTTCTTTTTTCCCATTGAGTAGTACCACTTGGATAAGTACCATCATTTGGCATCATACTTACGGCTAACTGATCGCCATGATCTGCCATCATTACTGCGGTAACATTTTTCACAAAGTCAGGCGCTTTAGCAGATACCGTTAGTAAGTTATGATCAGCAGCAGAAACATTTTTTGGATAATCCACTTCATATAAATTCGCAAGGGTTGCGTCCACCGCTAAAAAGTTCTGATCAATTACTTTTTGGCCTTTCTTGAAATATGTTTTTTCAATTGCTTTTTTTATTTGTTTAATGGCATCTTCTTTCGGTAATACACCTGATAAAGCAAAATAGCATGTTTGCATGATGGTATTGATACGTCCACTCATGCCTGTTTCTCTTGCCACTGTTGTCGCATCAATTACATAAAATTTTATTTTTTTATCAATGATACTTTTCTGTACCTGTCCCGTTAGTTTACTCCACACTTCGTCTTTGTCATAAGGGCTGTTTAGTAAGAATGTGGCACCTTCACCTGCAAAGGCCAGCATTTCTACTTTTTCTGTAAAGTTGAACTGGTGGCATGCAATAAAATCTGCTTTTGAAATTAAATAGGGCGCTCTTATTGGCTTTGGTCCAAAACGTAAATGAGATACTGTTCTTGCGCCCGATTTTTTAGAATCATATACAAAATATCCCTGTGCATATAAGCTGGTATTCTCACCTATAATTTTGATGGTATTTTTATTAGCACCAACAGTTCCATCAGAGCCTAATCCAAAAAATAATCCCTGTCTCCATGCTGATTCATCTAATTTATAAGATGGATCATATTCAAGACTTGTGAATGTTACATCATCATTAATACCAATAGTGAATCCATTTTTAGGATGATCTTTTTTCAATTCATCATATATTCCTTTCACCATCGCCGGTGTAAATTCCTTAGATGAAAGGCCATAACGGCCGCCAACAATGTTCGGTAATCTTTTCAGTTTTCCCTGTTGCAATGCATCCACCAATGTTGATAAAACATCCTGGTACATTGGTTCACCGGCGGCACCGGATTCTTTTGTTCTGTCTAATACAGCAATTGATTTTACAGTTGGCGGCAACACTCTAATTAAATATTCTAATGAGAAAGGCCTGTATAACCTAACGGTGATAACACCGGTTTTTTCTGCGACTGCATTTAAGGCATTGACAGTTTCAGAAACAGTTTCACTTCCGGAACCCATGATGATGATTATTTGTTCTGCATCAGCAGCGCCGGTATATTCAAACAGTTCGTATTTTCTTCCCGTCATTTTTTCAAAATCGTTCATCACTTCTTCAACAATGCCTGGCATACTATTGTAAAACTTATTTACAGTTTCTCTTCCCTGGAAATAAACGTCAGGGTTTTGTGCTGTTCCTCTTATGAATGGATGTTCAGGATTCAAACCTCTTTTACGGTGAGCAATAACCAGATCATCCGGTATCATTGATTTTATTTGTTCATCGCTTAACAGTTCCAGTTTATTTACTTCATGTGAAGTACGGAAACCATCAAAAAAATGTACAATAGGAATTCTTGATTTTAAAGTAGCAACCTGTGCTATCAACGCAAAGTCATGCGCTTCCTGAACGCTGGCAGAGCTCAACATAGCAAAGCCGGTAGTTCTTGCTGCCATTACATCCTGGTGGTCACCAAAGATGGATAAGCCCTGTGTTGCTAATGAGCGTGCTGCAACATGAAAAACAGCAGGTGTTAACTCGCCGGCAATTTTATACATGTTGGGCAACATCAGCATTAAACCTTGTGACGCAGTAAACGTTGTAGTGAGTGAACCGGTTTGTAATGCACCATGCACTGTACCTGCTGCACCGCCTTCACTCTGCATTTCAATAACATCGGGAACATTACCCCAGATATTTTTTATTCCTTTTGAAGCCCATTCATCTGCGAGTTCAGCCATGGTGGATGATGGCGTAATTGGATAGATGGCACAAACTTCGTTTACCCTGTAAGCTACATAAGCCGCTGCTTCATTTCCATCTATTGTTGCGATCAATTTTTTATTAACTGCCATCAACGGTTCACCCGATACGTCTGACTTTTGCGGAACACTACGGCTTTCTTTTAAAATTGGTGTTATACTATTTTCCATTTTTAATAAATTATTAAATTGTCAAACTGTAACAGGTTCCGGAACCATTTCAATTGCATGGCACGGGCATTGCTCATAACATACCGCACAACCCGTACAGGCGTCATAATTAAAATTATAACGGTTACCCTTACCTAGTTTTATGATAGCATCTTCAGGGCATGCGCCGAAGCATCCGTCACACTCAAAACAGTTACCACAGCTAAGGCAACGCTGGGCTTCGAATCTCGCTTCTGGTTCGGATAAGCCTGCAACTACTTCATCAAAGCTTTTTATCGCAACTGCCGGTGCAAGTTTGTCCTGCGCTTTTTGTGGCGCATCTGTTTTATACCACATGTGCAGTTTACGATAACTGGCGGTGGGATGTTTATCAGGTTTTAAGTAAGTTTTCCCAGACAGGTAACCGTTAATATAACGGGCTGCTTTTTTACCCTGCCCGATGGCAATGGTAGCACTCCTGTTTTCACCCGGAAGCACATCGCCACCTGCAAAAATTCCATCATAGCCGGTCATGCGTTGCGCATCTATGTTCACCGTTCCATCATCATTAATTACTACGCCTGTAAGAGAAAGGAGAAAATTAGAATCTGATTCCTGCTTATGAGCATTTATTAATACATCCGCTTCAATAGTTTCAAACTCACCTGTACCCGCGGTTTTTCCTCTTTCCACTTTCAATTTCTCCAGCGTAATTGTTTTATTTTTAATTGATGTGATACTTTTTAAAAGTTGTACATCTACACCTTCTTCCATTGCGTCCTCCGTTTCATAATCATAAGCCGGCATCATTTTTTTATCTCCGGGGAAATACACTGACACTTGTGAATTCAATCTCTTTATAATGCGGGCAATATATAAAGCCAGCTTACCACCACCATAAACTACTACTTTCTTGTGTGCGTAAGGCGATGTGTATGATTCCAATTCATTGAAGAAAGAAAACGCATCCGTGATGTACACTGAATTATCGTGCCTGAACTCTTCATCATGTATATGTTGCGCACCAATGGCAAGATAGACGGCATCAAAGTTGCCCACTTTCTTTGCCATTAAAACATCGGTTACTTTATAATTCAATTTTATTTTTACTCCTAGCCGCTCGATGCGATTGATCTCTGCATCCAATATGTATTTTGGCAAACGATAATCCGGGATACCAGTCCATAAAAGTCCACCCGCATGATTGCCCGCTTCATAAATTTCAACAGTATGGCCCATACGTACCAGGTGATAAGCTGCAGATAAACCCGATGGCCCTGCGCCTATTATTAAAATTCTTTTGCCTGTTGAATAGGATAAAAACTGGATAGGCCATTTTTGTTTTATTGCCTCATCGCCAATATATCTTTCAACAGCATGAATATTCACCGTAGTATCAATATGTGTTCTGTTGCAACCTGTCTCACAGGGCTTCACACATACACGTCCCATGATAGCGGGGAACGGATTATCTTCTACAAGCGTTTGGAATGCTTCAAAATAATTGCCAGCCTGTGCATGAGCCATCCATGCCTGTATATTTTCTCCCGCGGGGCACGCACTGTTGCAAGGGGGCATAAAATCAAAGTATACCGGACGCTGAGATCGTTTGGGGCCGGTACCTTCAGCATGAATGGTGAGATCAACCGGTTTAGTAATATCAAACATATGCATGATAATTTTGACAGAGTGAGTTTACAGTTATAACTGGTTATTAAAACTTTAGCAAAGTAGAAATTAGCTCTGCCACAAAAGATGATATTCTTCAATATAAAATATGATTCGTATCATGATAATTTTCTTGAAGTTTTTAGTAGTTAGAAAGGCCGATTGAATAAAAATGAATAAAAAAGAGACAAATGATATTTTTCTCAGATCGATTTATAATAAAGAGTTTTGCTATTAGAAGATAAAAGGCCAGGTATTAAAATCATTTGATAATCTTCTTACCTATATTTCAATAAAGCGATAATGAAGCAGGAACTAAAGAAACCGCCTCTTAATAAATTAATAATGAATTAAATTCTGGCAATGGTTAATTTTATAAGAAGAAGTGTCAGATGAACTTTCTATAAAATCCAAACCGATTTAGATGACTGAGATTTACATCAAAAGGGTTTACGAACCAACTGGAAATAACGATGGATTTCGCATTCTTGTAGATCGCCTGTGGCCACGTGGAATAAATAAAGAGAAAGCAAATATAGATGCATGGCTAAAAGAAGTTGCTCCTTCTGCAGCATTGCGCAAATGGTTTAATCATGAACCTGCGAAATGGAAAAGTTTTGTTGAGAAATATACCGACGAATTGAAGAAATCAGAAGCAGTGAATGAATTACAAAATTTTATAAAAAAGCATAAAATAATTACACTGCTTTATGCAGTGCATGATGAACAGCATAATAATGCAGTAGTGCTTCAAAACTTTATGCAGACGAATTTAGATAATTAAGTATTAAAAAGAATTATGGAAACAAAACCTATTAAGCGTAGTGAACACATGCTGAAGCTTTCGAAAGAGCATCATTCCGGTTTATTATTTTGCTGGAAAATACGACAAGGATTAAAACGTGGAGTAACCACGGAACGCATTATAAAATACACACAATATTTTTGGAGCCATCATTTAGATGAACATTTTCGCGAAGAAGAAACCATTTTGTTTTCTCCATTGAAAGATGAATTGGTGCAGAGGGCAATTGAACATCATAAACAAATAAAACATACACTGGGTGCCTTGCAGGGAAGTTCAGCAGATGATGCAAAACAGAAATTAGCCCAACTCGCTAATCTTGTGGATGATCATATAAGATATGAAGAGCGCAAACTCTTTCCCCATCTTGAGAAAACGTTAAGCGATGAGCAACTTAATAAAATAGGACAACAATTGGCTGCGCTACAACCATCTCCATCGACTGATGATTTTGAAGACCAGTTTTGGGTAAAATAAAATTTATCCCCGAGTAAATGGGAAGATATAAAATGATTGATTACCTGCATTTAAAACTGGCACTGAAGGTAGTAATTAAAATAAATTAAGAATAAAAGTACTTTTATACTTTTATTATAAAAAATTGTCTACCTTTGTATCCAATTAACTTTTAAAACTTATAAAAAATGGAAACTTTATTAGAACAAGAGAATGTACTTAATGTAACGCAGATAGAACCCAGGCTAAAACATCCTACGATTTTTATCAGGTTTGATGAATTAGAGCCGGGAGAAAGCTTAACCATTCATAATGACCATGATCCTAAGCCGCTTTACTATCAATTATTAGGAGAAAGAGGAAACATTTTTGAATGGGAATATCTCGAGCAGGGGCCACAATTGTGGAGGGTAAAAATTGCTAAAAAACTTTTGGGCGAAGAAGATGAGACTTTAGGCGAAATAGCTGCCAAAGATTTACGTAAGGCAGAAGTATTTAAAAAATATGGACTTGATTTTTGTTGTGGCGGCAAGAAAACAGTTAAGGAAGCCTGCGCAGAAAAAGGATTAGATGTGACCAAAGTTGAACAGGAATTACAGACCGCAGATAAAAATATTTCTACAGCACGGCCATTACCTTATAATGACTGGAATATTGATTTTCTTGCAGATTATATTATAAACACGCATCATAGTTATGTGAAAAAGACTCTACCGGATTTACGTTCTTTTGCATCTAAGGTTGCCAGTGTACATGGAGATCGGCATCCTGAATTATTCCCCATCAGCCAATTGGTAGATGAAGTTTACGAAGAATTGACGTCACACATGATCAAGGAAGAAACCATTTTATTTCCGTATGTAAAACAATTGGTAGCTTCTAAGCATAATGGAAATCTTTTGCCAGGTAAAAGTTTTAATACCATAAAATCTCCTATAAGCATTATGGAGCAAGAGCATGAGGTAGTAGGAAATAAATTGGATCAGATAAGAAAACTCAGCAATAACTTTTCGTTACCTGAAGACGCCTGTGCCAGCTATTCTTATTTGTACAAAACACTTGAAGAGTTCGAAAATGATTTACATATTCATGTGCATTTGGAAAATAATATTTTATTTCCGAAAGCATTAGAATTGGAAAAGAAATAAAATTAAAAAGCCAATTATATGCTGCATAGCTACAGGTCCTGCTTTATAAGTTTATTTAAAAAGAAATGAAAATAATGAAGGCTTGAAAATAGAGCAGGATCTGTAATCTTATAATTGAATGGAAATCGTATACAAGAATTAAAAAGAAAAACTCCATTTTAAAATTGATGATCATTATGAAAAAATCAATAGTGTTATTTATATGCATGGCATTTCTGTTTGCATGTAATCAAAGTTCAGATAAAGTTGAAGCTAATGAACAGCATAGCCACGACCAGGCACAAACCACAGAACTTTCGTTGAATAACGGAGCTAAATGGAAAGCAGATTCCATCACTAATATTAATGTATTAAACTTGCGCACCATTGCCGATAATTTCAGGATAATATCATCTCCATCAGCCAATGATTATCAAATATTAAGCAGTGATTTAAACAATGCATTAAATAAAATGATTCAGCAATGTAAAATGACCGGACCCGATCATGAAGCGCTTCATCATTGGCTGGAACCGGTTTTGAAAGAAACCAATGAATTGAAAAATATAACCGACACCGCTAGTGCAAGAACAACTTTTAAATCTATTGACAAACGTTTAGATGACTATCATAATTATTTTGAATAAACATGAACATGACTATTAATGCCGATACGAAAATTGCTGCGATTTTAAAAGCAAACTTCGCCGCTTTAGAAGCCATTATAAGCATAACACCAAAGTTTGAAAAATTAAGAAATCCACTTTTAAGAAAATTAATGGCCGGCCGCACCAGTATTGGTATGGCATCTAAAATCAGCGGATGCAACATCAATGATTTTTTTGAAAAATTAGGACCCCTTGGTTTTGATATTGATAAAACCGCACCGCAGGTTACAAATAAAGAGAAGCAACCTCTTCCTGCTTTTTTTAATTTGCTGAAACCTGGCCAGATCATTGACTTTGATGTGCGACCGATAATTGATGCTAATGAAGATCCGTTATCTTTAATCGTAAAAAAAGTAAAAAGTATTCAGCCTGGACAAGCACTTAAAATTGTAAACAGTTTTGAGCCTACACCTTTAATTTTATTATTAAAAAAGCAAGGGTTTGAGTCTTATGTTGATGTAATAAATGACCAACTTGTGGAAACTTATTTTTATAAAACAGGTGATAACGCCATTGAGATCGATGTAACAGAAAACACTACTGAAGGTTGGGATTATTATATTCAAAAATTTAATGATAAAATTCAAACAATTGATGTGAGAGAATTTGAGATGCCAAAGCCGATGTTAACCATTCTTGATGCGCTCGAAAAATTACCTTCTGAAACCGCATTGTTTGTATATCACAAAAGAATACCTGTTTTTTTATTACCCGAATTAAAAGAAAGAAATTTTGATTACCGTATAAAAGAAATCGGCGATAACGAAGTGCATCTCTTAATATTTAAAGACTGATATGTTTCCATCTTCTCCCGATATGGGCGGCCTGGCAAAAAACACTTCTTATAAGGTGGTATTGCCTTTTTACATATATGCAGCCTTGTCTTTTTTGGTGGCAACATTTCTTTTATTTTTTTCTTCATCAGCTTTTGTGCAGAACTATTTTCATCCTCAAACTCTTGCCATTACTCATGTTATGGCGTTGGGCTGGGGAACTATGATCATACTCGGAGCAAGCCACCAATTAGTTCCTGTATTAATTGAAAGTAAATTATACAGCAATACCCTGGCGTATCTTTCGTTTGTATTAGCTGCAATAGGAATTCCATTTTTAGTTTGCAGTTTTTATACTTTTTATTTTGGATGGCAAGCCCAATTGGGTGCAATTTTAATTAATGCCGCAGTAATATTTTATTTAATAAATATTGCCATAAGCATGGTAAAGAGTAAGAAAGAAAATGTACATGCCGTGTTTGTTTTTACAGCTACTCTTTGGTTATTGATCACTACTATTGTGGGACTGTGTCTCATATTTAATTTTACTCATAATCTTTTATCACAGGATTCTTTGGCCTATCTGCCATTGCATGCACACCTGGGAATTATTGGATGGTTTCTCTTATTGGTAATTGGAGTTGGTTCCAGGCTTATTCCATTATTTCTTATTTCAAAATACGACAATAAAAACCTTCTCTGGTGGATTTACATCTTGATAAATATTGGACTGATATTTTTTCTTGTTAATTTTTTATATATCAAAATTGATTGGCTTTATTTTTTGCCTGTTGTTGCAATTTTTATATCCTTGTTGATGTTTGGATTTTATTGTTATAAAGCTTACCGGGATCGCCTTAGAAAAAAGGTAGATGATCAATTAAAGATTTCATTGCTTTCAATCCTAATGATGTTATTGCCATTAAGTTCTTTGCTAATTATAATTTTATTGTTATTGTTTTCAATAGATGATAGCAGTTTAATATTAACCTATGGCTTCTGTATTTTCTTTGGATGGATAACTGCAATTATTTTAGGAATGACTTTTAAAACACTGCCTTTTATATTGTGGAACAAAACATATCATAGCAAAGCGGGTCTGGGTAAAACTCCTAATCCAAGAGAATTATTCAGTAATAAAATATTTAAGTTGATGGCTGTAATCTATCTCGCCGGATTTATTTTATTTGGTTCGGGTATTCTGCTAACAAATCAACTTCTTTTAAAAATTTCAGCTTTATTGCTGTTCATTTCTGCCATACTATACAATGGGAATGTATTTAAAATGGCACTGCATAAACCAAAAGAAGTATGAATATAATTACCAATGATAATGAAAAGAACAATCAGGCGTTAGATGCATTAAAAAATGTAATTGATCCTGAAATCGGGTTAAATGTTGTAGATCTCGGTTTAATATATCAAATTGATTTTGATGAAGCCGGAAAAAAAGTTTATTGCTCCATGACTCTTACCACGCGGTTTTGCCCCATGGGAGAATCTATATCGACGGGCGTAACCAATGCTCTTAATCAAACCTTTCTTGGTTTTGACGTAGAGGTAAAAGTTATATTTGATCCGCCCTGGAATTCAAAAAGGATAACTGATAAAGGGCGTGAAATTTTAAACCAATAATTATGTTGAGTAATACCTGCAAAACCGCTATAAAAGCTGTAATTTATCTTAGCTCCAAATTCGACACGGAAGAAAATGCCGGGATAAAAGAGATATCGGAATTGATAAATGCGAGTGAACATACGGTGGGGAAAATATTACAAACCCTCGTAAAACAAAATATAATTAATAGTGTGAAAGGCCCTTCAGGTGGTTTTTACATTTCCAAAGAACAACAAAAACAACCCATTATTAATATTATAGAAGCCATCGATGGAAAACAAGTTTTTAAAAGCTGCGGATTAGGTTTAAGTAAATGTTCATCCACTCATCCTTGTCCCATACATGATGAGTATAAAGAAGCTAGGGATATTATCGAAAAATTATTCAGGCAAAAAAGGGTAATGGATTTATGTGAACCTGTTACGAAGGGGTTGGCTTATTTGATGGGGTAATAGAATATAGCATCGATGATCGCCAGGATTTAAACCTCGAAATTTCGAGCGAGAATGATACTCCTACTTCCATTTCATTCTGGTATTTATAAATAACAGTAAGATTATTTAGTGACCCCGCAGAGGCTCGAACTCTGGACCCACAGATTAAGAGTCTGTTGCTCTACCAACTGAGCTACGGAGTCATTTTTGCAAATATAATTAATGATCGATAGAGTTCAGTTTATCGATATAAGGGTTACAAAAATTATTTTCTAATAACTTAACTTGTTATTTTTTATTTGATGATTGTAAAATTTCATGTTAATACATAAAATAAATTTCAAAAATTATCGCATAAGTTTTACATTCACGCTCTCTTAATTTATCTTCTGAACTCTTTACATTATTATGGGAAATTTCCAGATTAAAATCCAACCCAAAAAATACGATGCCATTATTGTGGGTTCCGGTGCCGGGGGTGGAATGGCTACGTATGTTCTTGCGAACGCAGGTTTAAAAGTTTGTCTTATTGAAGCCGGTCCTATGTATGACCCTGCCAAAGACTCTAATCAGTTAAAAAATCCATGGGAATCGCCACGAAGAGGCGCAAGCACTAAGTATCGTCCCTTTGGAGATTTTGATGGATGTTATTGGGGATGGGAAATTGACGGTGAACCCTACACGCAGGCGGAAGGAACCAAATGGGAATGGTGGCGGGCACGCATGTTGGGCGGACGCACCAATCACTGGGGAAGAATATCGTTACGTTTTGGACCGAAAGATTTTAAGCACAAAAGTGTAGATGGCCTTGGAGACGACTGGCCAATAAGTTATGATGATGTAAAACCATATTACGATAAGATTGATAAGTTATTGGGTGTGTTTGGAACTAATGAAGGTTTGGTAGATGCTCCTGATGGTTTTTTTCTTCCACCGCCAAAGCCGCGTTTGCATGAGTTATTTATTAAAAATGCTGCAACTAATATTGGTATTCCCGTAATTCCTTCACGGCTTTCCATTCTTACCAAATCAATTAATAAAGATCGTGGTGAATGTTTTTATTGCGCTCAATGTGGCCGTAGTTGTAAAATATATGCAGATTTTTCTTCTTCATCTGCTTTAATAATTCCTGCATTAAGAACTGGTAATGTTGATTTGATTACTGACTCAATGGTGCGTGAAGTATTGGTAAATAAAGAAGGACTTGCCACAGGTGTATCTTATGTACATAAGCCTGATATGCAGGAATATCAGGTTACGGGAAGAACAGTTATTCTTGCCGCAAGCGCCTGTGAATCTGCAAGATTATTGCTAAATTCAAAATCACCACAACATCCTAACGGTCTCGCCAACTCGAGTAATGTAGTTGGTAAATATTTACATGATTCTACCGGTGCTGATATGGGTGGTATTATTCCTGAATTATTTGATCGCAAACGCTATAACGAAGATGGAGTAGGAGGGATGCATGTGTATACGCCGTGGTGGTTGGATAATAAAAAGCTTGACTTTCCACGTGGTTATCATATTGAATACGGCGGAGGATTTGGAATGCCGCTATATGGATTTAACTGGGGTATTGAAAATTTAAATGGAACCTATAAAATTAAAGGAAAGCAAAAAGAAGCAGGAGGTTATGGTGCTTCATTGAAAGAAGATTACCGGTACTTCTTTGGCGCTCACGTGGGCATGGCCGGTCGGGGCGAAGCTATTGCGAGAGAAGATAGTTATTGTGAAATTGATCCGAATGTGGTTGATAAATATGGCATACCTGTATTACGTTTTCATACAACTTATACTGATTATGAAATTAAGCAGGCCAAGCACATGAAAGAAACATTTTCAGAAATCCTGCATTCAATGGGGGCTGTAATAACTTGGGGCGGCGATGATGGACCGGAAAATAATTACGGCCTGCATGCTCCTGGAAATATTATTCATGAAGCAGGCACTGTCCGCATGGGTGACGATCCTAAAAAGGCTCCGTTAAACAAATGGGCGCAGGCACATGAATGCAAAAATTTATTTAATGTGGATGGAGGCATGTTTGTGTCCCAGGGTGATAAAAATATCACGTGGACTATTCTTGCTTTATCAATGCGTACGTCAGAATATATTGTTGACCAGTTAAAGAAAAATCAAATTTAAAATGTATGACGTGGTTGCAAAAAGTATTCATTAAAAAACTAATAAACTAATAAACCAAACATCCATGGATAGACGCAAATCATTAAAAGCAATTGCATTAGGCACCGTATCAACCGGGATGTTGCTGGATGCCTGCAAACTTGCCGATAAAAAGGAAGCAGATAATAAAGTTGTTGCCAAAGACAATAATGATGGCAATCCCACTGGAATCAACCGGATGAAGGAAGAAGCCGAACATTATAAAGAAGTAACATCCACCACTTTTTTTACTCCCGAGGAAATGGCGACAATTACGGTACTCGGTGATATTATTATTCCGAAAGATGATGTTAGCGGAAGCGCTTCTGATGCGAAAGTGCCCGAATTTATTGAGTTTATTGTGAAAGATAAACCTGAGCACCAGGTCCCTATGCGTGGAGGACTGCGCTGGCTGGATCTGCAATGCTATAACCGGTATCAAAATTCTTTTAAAGATTGTAACAAGCAACAGCAAATAGAAATGGTGGATGAAATTGCTTTTCCAAAGAAAGCTAAGCCCGAGATGAAACAAGGGGTTGCTTTTTTTAACCTGATGCGTAATTTAACTGCTACTGGTTTTTATACATCTGAAATTGGAGGTAAAGATGTTGGGTATATGGGAAATACTCCTAATCAATGGAATGGCGTACCAGCAGATGTTTTAAAGCAATATAATCTTGCTTATACTGACAAGGAATTGAAAGAGTGTATTAGTTTTTCTTAGTTGATTTTGCGATTGCTTGATTTTTGCAGTTATTCATTTGCTTTACGATTGAAAAAATAAATATTAATTACATAACCTCCTCTACTTCATTATGAAAAAAAAATTGGTTTTTATCCCGGCATTTTTATTGGTACTGGTTGCTTCAGTTAATGCACAACAAGCCATGAAACATGAAGACACTGAATTATACACCCCGGTTCCACCGGTAGTTACTTCTGGCAAATCCTGTGGTGATGCACCTTCCGATGCGATCATTTTATTTGACGGAAAAAGTCTGGACAAATGGGTTTTGGCAGATGACACAACAAAAGCGGCGGACTGGATTGTAAATAAAGGAATTGTTACCGTTAAAAAAACTTCCGGAAATATCCAAACAAAGCAATCTTTTATGGACTACCAGTTGCATATTGAATGGCGCATTCCAAAAGACATCGAAGGTTCCGACCAGGCTCGCGGAAACAGCGGTTTATTTCTTGCATCAATAGGCAAAGGGGATGCCGGATACGAAATGCAAATACTGGATAATTATAACAATAAAACCTACACTAACGGACAAGCCGGCAGCATTTACAAACAAAATGCACCGCTAGTAAATCCTAATCGTCCGCCGGGCGAATGGCAATATTATGATGTAATATGGACTGCGCCGCGTTTTAATGACGATGGTTCTTTAAAAAGCCCGGCAAGAGTAACTGCTTTTTTTAATGGCATTTTAGTTCAGAATAATTTTGAATTAAAAGGTCCTACCCGTTTTATAGGTCTTCCAACGTACGAAGGTTCTGCACATGGAGCTGCTCCAATAAAATTGCAGGCACATGGAGATAAGAGTAAACCTATCAGCTTTAGAAATATTTGGGTGAGGCCTCTCTAACGAAGGTTGACACAAAATGCCAATGATCAACATTATAATAGAATGTTGATCATTGGCATTTTACTTTCTTAATCTGCTTCAATATCCTTATGTTCTTCAGGGTTATAATTGGCCTGTAATTCTGCCAGTTTTTTCTTCCCGTAAGATATACGTGTGATTAATACAAATAATACCGGAACGATAAATATTGCCAGTGTAGTGGCTGACAGCATTCCTCCAAATACAGTCCAGCCAATAGTTTTACGGGATTCAGCGGCAGCCCCGCTGGCAAATGCCAGTGGAAGTACACCAAAAATAAATGCAAGCGACGTCATAACTATTGGGCGTAAACGAAGTTTTACAGCAGCTAAGGTTGCCTTTATTACATCCATGCCCACATCCACTCTCTCTTTAGCAAATTCTACTATCAAAATAGCATTTTTTGCAGCAAGACCAATGAGGGTGATCAAGCCTATCTGTGCATAGATATTATTAGTGAGGTTTGGCAGGAACGTAAGGGTAATTATTGATCCTAATGCGCCGATAGGAACTGCAAAAAGCACCGAAAATGGAATGGACCAGCTTTCGTACAATGCCGCAAGAAAAAGAAATACAAACACTATAGAAATCGCAAATATTGTTGTACGACTGTTTCCAGCCTTAATCTCTTCAGTACTCATTCCTGAAAATTCATAGCCATATCCCACAGGCAAAGCTTTTGCAGCTGTTTCTTTTAAAGCATCTATAGCCTGGCCGCTACTGTATCCTGCTTTAGCATTGCCATTAATTTCTATTGACCGGTAAATATTGTAATGCGATACTAAAGAAGGGCTTTCAATTACTTTGGCAGTAACTAATGAGCCTAGCGGAATCATGTTGCCCTGGCTGTTACGCACATAATAATTTTCAAGATCGGCAAGTGAAGAACGATAATTGCTATCAGCCTGAGCTACGACCCTGAAATTTCTGCCATATAAATTGAAATCATTAATATAGCTGCTCCCTAATAGAGTTGACATAGTTGCGTATACATCTGCAATTGATACCCCTAATTGTTTCGCTTTCTCACGGTCCACATCTATCTGGTAGCCGGGCGTATGTGAACTGAAAAATGTATAGGCCATTCCTATTTCAGGTCTTTTATTTAAAGCAGCTAAAAAATTTCTGGCTACTTTCTCAAACTCCTGGATACTATCTGTGCTTGTTGTTTGTTGAAGTTCAAATGTAAAACCTGATGTTTGTCCTAATCCCGGAATTGCTGGCGGAGAAATTGCCAGAATCCTCGCTTCTTTTATGTCGCCCGTCACCTGCTGTATTTTTTTGATCACACTTTGTGCATTGTGCTCATTACCTTTCCTGTCGTCCCATGGTTGTAATAAAACGAAAATTGTTCCCACATTAGATTTATTGGAGAAACTGATGATGTTTAATCCTGCTATTCCACCGACCACTCTTACTTCCGGGATAGTTAATATTTTTGCCTGAATTTGTTTTAGCATGTCAATACTGCGATTGGTAGAAGCTGCCTCAGGAAGCTCATAAGTAACGTAAAGACGGCCTTCATCTTCGGATGGTATAAAACCAGTCGGTTTATTTTTGAAAAGAAAAAATAAACCAACGAAAATAACAATCAGTAAAATTAAAACATAAGGCGTTTTTTTAATCCATTTGGAAACCCCTCTTGCATATGATGCATTTACTTTGCCAAATCCTTTATTGAATGATGCATGAAATTTTTCAAGCCAATTCTTTTTGGCATCTTTATCTTTTGATGGCTTAAGCATTATTGAACACAATGCCGGCGTTAATGATAAAGCGACAAAAGCTGATATAATTACTGATACAGCAATTGTAATAGCAAACTGCTGGTAAAGCCGGCCTACGATACCTGGGATGAAACCCACAGGAACAAACACTGCTGCCAATATTAAGGCAATTGCAATTACAGGCCCTGAGATATCTTTCATTGCTTTTTTTGTGGCATCCTTCGGGGAGAGATTGTTGTAATCAATGTTATGCTGAACAGCTTCAACAACCACAATTGCATCATCCACCACGATACCAATTGCCAGTACGAATGCAAAAAGGGTAAGTGTGTTAATAGTGAAACCGAAAGGGATAAATAATATAAAGGTTCCGATGAGGGAAACAGGTATAGCCAGTATAGGTATTAAGGTTGCTCGCCAACTTTGGAGAAATAGAAATACCACAATTGTTACTAACGCCAGTGCTTCTAAAAGAGTATATAAAACTTCCTTCATTGAAGTTTTTACAACAGAGACTGTTTCCAATGGAATCAGGTAGTCTATATCGTTAGGAAATGTTTTTTTTAACTCTGCAAGTGTTTTTGTTATCCCGTCATACGTTTCCAAGGCGTTAGCGCCAGGTGCCTGGTATATTAATAAAAACGTGGCAGGCTTCCCATTTACAAGGGCATTGTTTCCATAATCAAATTTCCCCAATTCTATTCTTGCTATATCTTTTAAGTAAATGATATTTCCTGTGGCAGGATTAGAGCGAACAATAATATTACTGAATTGATCTACCGTATTGATTCTGCTGTTGGTTAACACGCTATATTCGAAACTTTGATTGCCGGGTTGTGGGTTGCCGCCAACAGTTCCTGCTGCAATTTCCAGGTTTTGTTCGTTGATAGAAGCCGTTACATCAGAAGGGCTAACGCCAAGCGCAGCAAGCTTTCGGGGATCCAGCCAGATGCGCATTCCAAAATCATCACCTCTTGATAAAATATCGCCTACACCTTTTACCCGCTGCAAAGCATCCTTCATATAGATGTTTACATAGTTGCCAATAAATTTGGAATCGTGTGTTCCGTGGGGAGAATAAAATGCGAGAGCAACCATGATACTCGGATTGCGCTTTCTTACAGTAACGCCTAAACGCTTTACGGCATCAGGCAATGTAGGCAATGCAACATTCACCCTGTTTTGCAGGTCAAGTGCCGCAATATCCACGTTAGTTCCTACATCAAAAACTGCACTTATACCACTTTGGCCGCTTGCAGTGCTGTTACTTGAAATGTACGACATACCTGGGGTACCATTAATTTGCGTTTCTATTGGTGTGGTGGTTGTTTGTTCCACGGTTCTTGCATCAGCGCCTGTAAAAGTCCCCCCAATATTTACGGTGGGTGGTATAATATCAGGATACTGCGCAATGGGTAAAGACGAAAACGAAATAATACCAACCAGGACTATCACAATAGAAATAACAATTGCAGTAATAGGTCGTCGTATAAAAGTTTCAGCGATCATTTTTTAATTTCTTTTTTATCAGATGTATTCATAGTTTTCTGGTTCTTATTTTCGGGTGACGCAGGAGGAGCAGTAATCACCACTGATCCCTGGTGCAGGTTCTGCACTCCCTGCACAACAATTTTTTGCTCTTCACTCAATCCGGTTTTAATGATAACCTCACTTCCTATTTGTTTTCCCAGCTGTACTTTTTGCTGAGAAACCTTGTTACTATCGCCCACCACATACACGAAGAATTCTCCTAATTGTTCGGTCACTGCCTTATAAGGAATAATCGTTGATTTTAAAGACGAACTGTTTTTAACCCTTACTGTTGCGTTCATGCCCGGTTTAAGCATTCCTTTTTCATTGGGGAAAACAAGTCTTGTTTTTATAGTTCCTGTTTGAGGATCAACCGCACGATCTATTAAACTTATTTTCCCCGGGTAGGGGTAAACGTTATCTCCAAATGCTATTGTAAAAATTGAATCTTTTATATTCGACCCGGTTTGTTGAAGTTGAATGAAACGGTAAATATCTTTTTGGTCCACCGTAAAATCGACTGCAATGGGTGTGTTGGTTGAAACGGTATTTAAAACGGTTTGTCCGGCAACTACCGCCGTTCCTACCTTTACCTGTGAAATTCCAATTGTGCCTGTAAAAGGTGCACTTATAGTCGCAAATCTGATATTGGATCTCACGGCCGCCACATTTGCCTTTGAAGCGGCTACCTGTTTTTTAGCGGCTTCCAGCGCTGCATCAGCATAGTCTACCTGTTGTTTTGCTACTGCATCGTGTTTGTCGAGCTCATGATAACGATCTGCATCTTTTTGTGCCTTTAATAAATTTGATTCCTGCACCTGCAGATTAGCAACGCTTTGTTCATAATTGGCCCTGTACACTTCAGCATCTATGGAATATAATTTTTGGCCCTTTTGCACCTTACTGCCATCTTTAAAATAAATACCGGTAACATAGCCACTAACCTGCGCCGTTAGTTTTATTTCGTCCAATGCTGCAATGGTAGCGGGATACTCATCATAATATACCGCATCACTCGATTTTACTTCCTGTATGGTTACGGGTATTGCAGCCTGCGGCTGCTGTTGTTGCATAGTTTCACTTTTTTTATCTCCGCCACATGAGGCCATAATTATTGCGCACATAACAGGGAGAAATAAATAAAGTCTTTTATAATTCATACTATTTATTTTAATATACAATATTGCCTAATGCCTGCTGAACATCTACTTTACTTGAAAGCAACTGGTACATGGCATTATAAAAATTTATTTGAGCTGTTCGTAAATCAGTTTCTGCATTGATAACTTCGAGATAGGATTTAACACCCGACCTGTATTGTAATCTTATTACATCATACACTTCATTTGCCAACGACAAATTTTCTTTCAGGCTGTTATAATTGTAAAGGTTGCTTTTATAAGTGGCCATCGCCTTCGTATATTGGGTATTAATATTATTTTGAATGCTCGTGATGGTATTATCAACCTGAGTCATCTGCAACTCTGCCTGTTTTATTTGCTGTAATCTTTTGCCGCCCTGGAAGATAGGTATCGATAATAAAATACCTGCATAAGAATTGGGATAGCTTTGTCCATATAATTTGCTAAACCTGTTGTTAAGAAAATTAAGATTATAATTTCCGAATGCAGAAACTTCAGGAAGAAAACTCCATTTATAATATTGCAGATTGTATTGCTGTAATTTCTTTTGTGTTTCCAATAACTGAATTTCAATCCTGTTGGAATAGTTTATGTTTTCTAAAGTATCCAACAAAATTTCATTCGCCATTTGAGCAGAATCATATACCAGCTCAAAATTTTCTGTAGCCGGATAGCCCATCAATTCCTTTAAATAAATATATTTTGCTTGTGCCGATTCTTCTCCAAACTTCTTCTGCGCTTTTGCATTGTTTAATGAAATAGTTGCCCTTTTGTAATCCGTTTTATCTACAATTCCGCTCTGGTATTGATAATATGCGTCTTTTAAGCTCACCTCTATCCGGGCAATATCCTGTTCTGTTACATCCAGTTGTTGCTTGGTAAGCAACACATCGTAAAAAGCCTTGCTTACCATAACGGCAAGATTTATATTTTGCTCTTTCGTATTTTGTTTTGATTGAAGACGGACATCTCTTGAACTTCTTGAAGCAAGAAGCAAATCCCTGTTGAAAATATTTTGTGTTGCACCGAATTGTAAGGCGGATGTATTTTTAGATCCGATACTAACTATGTTTCCATTAAAATTTGAAGAGGGTAATTTAAAATTAGTTTGAAAGTTGTAATTAAAATTAACCTGCGGATACCATTCTGATAATTTGCTTTTAATGGTCGTTTCGGTTATTGCTTCATCAAGTTTAGCGTTTTTAATATCAGGGTTATGATTGATTGCATAATGAATACAGTTAGTAAGAGTAGCCTGGTCAATCACACTGTCCGTTACATTTTGCTGTGCATTTACAATGTATGGGAAAAACAAAACCGTGATTAATTTCCAAGTTTTACCCCATGAAAATCTGCTAATCAAATTCCAATTGTTCATATACCTTTTTTAATTTCCATTTTATTTTGCATATAATTTTCTGCTGCAATTTTTATTGCACCCCGCACCAATCAATCGTTTAATCACCTGATTTTATACCGTCCCAAATAATGTTGGCCATCTTACAAAGATCGGCATCCTTAAAGCCGAACCGGCCGGTTACATGATATTTTGCAGTAGCTCTTATACAACCAAACACCGCGGAAGCGATCAACAAATATTCCATTTTTTTTTAGATACCCTTTATCCATTCCATATTGAAAAAATTCATTAAACCTGCTTACCGATCCCTTCGCATCTTTTTTTGAAAGAGTTTTTATATACGGTGAACTGGTAAATTGTTCATTAAAAAATAATGCGCTTGGGTTATTAATAAAATATTTACAAAGATTTATCCAGCCGTCGAAAAATTGTTGTTTATAAGACTTGCTGCTGTTTGTTTTACTAAACATTGCATTCACCATCTCTGTTTTTATCCGCTGGTGAAGTTCAACGATAATTGCGTCTTTGCTGGGAAAATAATGATAAATGGTTCCTGAAGCCACGCCTGCATGTTTGGCGATCATACTAATGGGTGTACCATGAAACCCATTATCTTTTATTAATTCAAGAGTACTTCTTAAAATAGCTTCTTTCTTATCTGCTATGTCCGATTGAACGATCATTCGGGCGGTAAATTAAAACTTTATCACCATTAATTTTTTTTTTAATTCTGATGATTTCGCTTATGTAGTATATGATTGTTTTGTGACAAGGACTTCGATTTTAAAAATCTTATTTTCTTGGTGCTGATTAAAAAACCACACATTGTCTTGCTATAATTATATATATCAGCTACTTATTTTATGGAGGTCGTGCATATATTTTTTTAAAGAAGGATAAAGATTTTTATAAACAGTATAATAATGTTTATAAACCGAAACATTCTTTCTGTCAGGTCTTATAGTAATATCATCTTCCTGGTGGAGCGAACTGTAGTTATTAATAACTTTTAATGCTTTCATGCCCATTAACGCAGCCCCTATGGAGGATGCATCTTCAGTTTGCACAAGGCAAAGTTTTTTATCCGTTATATCCGCTAATATCTGCATCCATGTTTTGGAGTGTACAAAACCGCCGCTCACATTCAGTTGCGTTATGGATGTTGTGGACGATTCTATTATTTCGAGAATACTTTTTAACGAAAAGCAAATTCCTTCGACTGCCGCTCTTACAAAATGGACATTGGTATGAAATGATTTTATACCCAAAAAAACCCCGGTGGCTTTCTCATCCCAGATAGGTGCTCTTTCTCCGTACAGATAAGGTAAAAAAATGAGTCCTTCGCAACCTGCGGAAATTGATTCGATAGATTTGAAAACGTTTTTATAATCAATTTGAGAAGGGGTATCATTATTTAAAAATGTTTTAAATAGCCACTTCATAACGTTGCCGCCATTATTTAGCGGACCGCCGCTTATAAAAGCTTTTTCGTCTAAAACATAATTAAAAATCATAGCATGATAATTAATTAGCGGCTTGGTGCCGGCAATTCTTACAGCTCCACTGGTGCCAATGGTAAGTGCTGCAATGCCCCGCCTAATGGCGTTGCTTCCAATATTGGCAAGGCAGCCGTCACTCGCGCCAATGCAAAAATTTACATTGGAGGGAATATTCAATTTTTTTGCAACAGAACTATTCACCATGTTCCTTGTAAAATTTGTTGCAACCGGTTTGGAAAGCTGGCTTGCTGTAACGCCGCAAAACTCCAATGAAGGCTGGTTCCAGTCTTTATTTTCAATATTGAATAAGCCGGTAGCCGATGCAATTGAATAATCTATTTCATAAGTATTAAATAAACGATGCCAGATAAATTCTTTAATGGAAATGAATTTACCTGCTGCTTTAAAAATTTGTGATTCATTTTCTTTCAGCCATTTTATTTTACACAATGGCGACATAGAATGAACCGGGGTGCCTGTTGATTTATAGATTTCTTCCGCCGCTAAAGAATTTCTCAAGTCGCCGGCAATTTTTTCGCTTCTTGTATCTTCCCACGTAATTAAAGCAGTGATGGGAATATTTTTATCATCAACAACCAGCAGGCTATGCATCGCACTGCTAAGACTAACGCATAAGGGTACATGTTTTGTTTTCAACATGATTTGCTGTATGCATTTAACAAATGCTTTCCATATAATTTCGGGATTTTGTTCGGAGTAGCCAGGTTGAGAACTGCTGGTTTTATAATACATCTGTGAAGCCGCAACGGGCTTTCCTGCAATGTTTACCGCCACTGCTTTTGCGCTCCCGGTTCCAATATCAACACCAATAACATATTGCTCCATTATTTTATTTTTAAATCAATTTTAAAATTATCGTTTTAAAATTGATTCATAATTAAATCCGGAGCAGTTACTTGTTTTCTTTTATAATTTTCATACCCTTTGTCCATCTCGCTAGTTCATTCAGTAACATTCCTGCAGATTTTTCAATTACATTATTCGGTTCCAATTTATCATCTTTTATAAATTGTGTAAAAAAAGGAATGTGAACGCCTGTTCCTAATGGTGCCATGTTAAACGAGGAAAGGTCTGATTTCAAACTATTGAAAGCCCTTGTGCCGGCAGAGACGCCTCCATAGCTTACAATTCCCGCTGCCTTATAGCCCCACTCATGGTATAAAAATTCCAACGCATTTCTTAACGGTGCCGGGTAATTGAAATCATACTCCGCAGTTACAAAAATAAATGCGTCGGATTCTTCAATTGTAGCGCTCCATTGTTTCGTATGTTCATGTTCATACTTTTTCAGCGCCGGATGATTGGGTTCATCCATTAAAGGAAGATTTATTTCTTTAAGATCTAATACTTCCACATTAAAATTTCCATGGAGCCTTGCTTTGCCGGCAATCCATTCCGTAACGATTGGCCCTTTTCTTCCTGGCCTTACGCTGGCGGTAATGACTTTTAAATTATACATAGTTTCTTAATTACGGATTTTTAGAATCAAAAATAGAGCCTTTAATTATGCACAGACATTTTTGCAGGAAGAATTGATGATATGTACACCAAATTTGTTTTTTTATACATACACTTTCACTTTAATTTTCGTTCTGCCAAATTTTAGTACTTTGTATAAATTAATTTTTAAAATTTGCTTCATGAGATATACTTTTTTTGTCTTTATCTTTTTCCTGGCCACAATTGTTTCAGCTCAAACAGAAAATATTACTGCTGCGAAAGAATTAGCACAAAGAGTGATTCCCACTTATGCTAATAAAATTAAATTTGAAAATATTTCCGCTTCTTCAGAGAAAGATGTGTTTGAAATTGAATCAGCAAATAAAAACATAGTTATTAAAGGCAACAGTGTAAATGCAATGGCGGTGGGGCTCAATTATTACCTCCGCAATTATTGTCATACAGATATATCCTGGTATAGAAATGAAAAGCCTGTTTTACCATTAACCGTGCCCGTTATACAAGGTAAGATAAGAAAAGAGTCCCGTTGTTCTGAGCGGTTTTTTTTAAATTATTGCACCTTTGGCTATACGATGACGTGGTGGCAATGGAGCGATTGGCAATGGTTCATTGATTGGATGGCATTAAATGGCATCAATATGCCGCTGGCTATAACCGGCCAGGAAGCAATCTGGTACAAGGTTTGGAAAAAATTTGGATTAACTGATGACCAGATAAGAAGTTATTTTACCGGCCCTGCTTATCTTCCATGGCACAGAATGTCCAACATCGATCATTGGGATGGTCCGTTACCTCATTCGTGGCTGAACAATCAACTTGAACTACAGAAAAAAATAGTCCGGCGCGAAAGAGAATTGGGAATGAAGCCAGTATTACCTGCATTTGCGGGCCATGTTCCTGAACTATTAAAGACTAAATATCCCAATGCTAAGATCACCTCGTTAGGGGATTGGAGCGGTTTCAGCAACAAGTATGATAGTTATTTCCTGGATCCTTTTGATTCATTATTTAAGCCTATACAAAGAGCGTTTTTGGACGAACAAACTAAAGCATTCGGCACAAATCATATTTATGGGACAGATCCATTTAATGAAGTAACTCCGCCAAGTTGGGAACCATCTTACCTTGCTGACGTATCTAAAATCATTTATAGTTCTATGACCGAAACTGACCCTGCTGCTGAATGGTTGCAGATGGGCTGGATATTTTATAATCAAAAAGATCATTGGACCAATGAAAGAATAAAAGCGTATCTAGATGCGGTGCCCCAGGGAAAGATGTCTATACTCGATTATTTCTGTGATAATACTGAAGTATGGAAGTTAACCGATTCATTTTATGGGCAACCTTACATTTGGTGCTACCTCGGCAATTTCGGGGGAAACACTATGATGTCGGGAAATTTGAAAGAGGTTGAAAGAAGAATGGAAAATACTTTTGTAAATGGCGGTAATAATATGAAAGGCGTCGGCTCAACCACTGAGGGTTTTGGGGTTAATCCTATTATGTACGAATATGTATTTGATAAAGCATGGAGTCATGGGCCTGTTGATGTAGAAAAATGGGTTAGCAGCTGGTCGGAAAGAAGATATGGAAGAAAGAATGATACAGTAAGCAAGGCATGGGATATTTTATTGAATACAACCTATTCTGGTTCAGCAGGCCTTGGGCGGGCCACATTAACCAATGCCCGTCCTGGCCTTGCAGGGCACAACAGCTGGACTACTAATCCAGCAATTAATTATGACAATAAAGATTTATTGAAAGCCTGGCAATTGCTGTCTGAAATAAAAGGGAGCCCCCCTTCCGTGTATTATTATGATGTGGTAGATGTAGGCCGGCAGGTATTAGGTAATTATTTTTCTGTATTGAGAGATCGATTTACTGGATGCTATAATAAAAAAGATTTGGCAGGTTTAAAACGAAATGGCGATGCAATGCTTGCGCTGCTAAATGATATGGACCGGTTGCTCGCCACCAACCAAAATTGTTTATTGGGAGATTGGATAGAAACCGCAAGGGAATTAGGGGTAAACGAAAAGGAAAAAAATTATTACGAAGAAGACGCAAGAAAAATAATCACTGTTTGGGGTGAGCCGGGAAGGCATCTAACGGATTACGCTAATCGAAGTTTGGCAGGACTTACCAAAACCTATTATCGTGGCAGATGGAAATTATTTGTTGATGATGTGGAAAAATCTTTGCAGGATAGCCGTGCATTTAATGATTCAGCTTTTGCAAAAAAACTTACAGATTTTGAAGATCAATGGACGAAAGGAAAAGAAAAATATGCTTCAAAACCTTTAGGGGATTGTATGGTGATAAGCAGAATGCTGATAAATAAATATGCCACAGAAATTGAAAATGGGAAACAGCCGGTTGTACCGGGAAACTAATTTCTGTCGTTTTAATTTTTAAGTTGTAACCCATATTAATCATGTTTAGAAAGGTAATTGAGGATAAAATGGAGGCAATAACGATTTTAGGTTCAGCTTTGAAAAATTTATATTTATTATTTTTTTGATCGGCTCAACGTTCTCATTTTATCTTAGCTTCATGAATAAATTAAAAAGAAAATTATTTGCTTAATAATAACTCTTAAAACACATAACATGAACAAACTTGTTTTATTCTTACTTGTTTCAATGATCAATATTTCATCTTCCAAAGCGCAAACTAACGGTTGGATAAATTTGTTTGATGGTAAGACACTCAATGGCTGGAAAACACTTGCCGGTACAGCTAAGTATTCGGTCGAAAATGGAACGATCGTAGGCACGACGGTTGCCAATTCGGGTAATACATTTCTTGCAACTGAAAAGGAATATGGAAATTTTATTTTGGAACTGGATATAAAAATAGAAAGCCCGAATGGTAACTCAGGGGTACAAACAAGAAGTCATTACAACCCTGCAGGCCATGATGGCAAAGGGTTAGTATATGGAAGGCAGGTTGAAGTTGATCCATCCGATCGCAAATGGAGCGGCGGTATTTATGATGAAGGAAGAAGGCAATGGCTTTATCCTTTAACGTTAAATACAAAAGCCCGGGACGCATTCAAAGCAAATGAATTCAATCACTATAAAATTGAATGCATAGGTAATGAAATGAAAACATGGTTAAACGGTGTTCCTGTTGCTTACCTGGTGGATACGATAGACGAAAAAGGATTTATTGCATTACAGGTTCACCAGGTTAAGAATGCTGATGAAGCTGGAAAGAAAATTTATTTCAAAAACATCAGGATAAAAACTTCGGGATTAAAATCAACTCCTTTTTCTCCCGGAATTTTTGTGGTGGATTATGTTCCTAATCACCTGACGAATTACGAAAAGCAAAGCGGCTGGAAATTATTATTTGATGGCAAAACTTCAAATGGCTGGAGAGGCGCTTATTTGAAAACTTTTCCTAAAAAAGATTGGGTAGTAAGAAATGGTACTATAACGGTTCTCCAATCAGAAGGCAAAGAAGGCGGAGAAGGAGGCGATATTGTAACAGATGCGGAATATAAAGCCTTTGATTTTTCTTTTGAATTCAGGCTAACACCAGGAGCTAACAGCGGTGTAAAATATTTTGTTACACTGGATGAACATAATACCGGCTCGGCAATAGGCCTGGAGTACCAGGTGTTGGACGATTCTTTACATCCTGATGCAAAGCTGGGAAGAGACGGCGACCGAACACTGGCATCATTGTATGATTTAATTCCTTCCAACAAACCAAAATCAACCATACGGCCTATTGGCGAATGGAATACAGGAAGAATAATTGTATATACCAATAACCATGTGGAACACTACCTGAATGGTATTAAAGTTTTGGAGTATGAAAGAGGCTCGAAGGCATTTAAGGATCTTGTTGCAATAAGCAAGTATGTGAAATGGAAGAATTTCGGCGAGGCGCCACAAGGACATATTCTTCTCCAGGATCATGGCAATACAGTAAGTTTCAGGAGTATAAAAATAAAATCGCTGGAATAGCGCAGGCCGGAATTTTAGCATCATGTAATCTTTACCGTTAGTACTGGTAATTGTTTGTTAATGGTTGTTCTGCATTAAAATTTCGCGGGAACGATTACGTAACTATTTTCGTCATGAATAAAGTGTTACATTAATTTTGGTTTGTTCTGTAACATTTTAATCTGAAACGAATGTCATCAATCTCTTTTAAAAAATATCCGGTATTAATTTTTTTTGCGATACTCATTAATGGTTCTGTAAATGCACAGGAAAAAGATGCAGCCTGGTATATAAAAAATGCTCCTTTTAAAATGCAGGAAGTAACGCTCCCTGTTTTTGCCGCTCATTCATTTTCAATAAAAGACTACGGCGGAGTTGGCGATGGCCAGGTATTGAACACCAATGCATTTAAAAAAACGATAGATGCATGCGTTGCTGCGGGCGGTGGCAGAGTAACTGTTCCTGCTGGCATTTGGCTTACCGGGCCTATTGAATTAAAAAGTAATATCGATTTGCACGTTGAGCGAGGAGCATTAATACTTTTTACAAAAGATCATTCCCAATACCCGATGATTCACCCTTCTTTCAAAAGTTCAAACTATGTTACGGCATCGCCAATTTATGGATACGATTTAAAAAATATCGCTATCACAGGGGAAGGAATAATAGATGGCGCTGGCGAAAGCTGGCGTCCTGTAAAAAAAGAAAAATCAACTGCGGGCCAGTGGAAAGATTTTACATCTTCGGGTGGTGTTGTAAGTACTAGCGGTTCTATATGGTGGCCCACAAAAGAAGCGATGGATGGCGAGCAACATTTAAAAGATTTGAAAAAGAAGAATGGTAAATTAACGGCGGAAGATTATGTACCGGCCAGGGATTATTTAAGGCCTTACATGTTATATCTTATCAACTGTCAAAACATTTTACTCGAAAATATTACTATCAGGAATTCACCCAAATTTGTTTTTTATCCAAATAGCTGCACGAATCTTACGATGAATCATGTAAATATTTTTAATGAATGGTGGACGCAAAACGGGGATGGCATTGATATAAGCCGTTGCAAAAATGTTCTAATTTATGATTGCACAGTAAGCGTCGGCGATGATGGCATTTGTATGAAATCGAGTGGCGCAAAAAGCGATGATAACAGCGCCGGCCTTGAAAATGTCGTGATAGCAAAATGTGTGGTGTATCACGCTCACGGCGGATTTGTAATTGGCAGCAACACCGATGGCGGAACGCAAAATATTTTTGTGACTGATTGTAATTTTATAGGCACTGACATTGGTGTGAGAGTGAAAAGCAACACAGGGCGGGGCGGGCTGGTTAAAAACATTTTTATCAGCAATATTTTTATGAAGGATATTGTGCATGACGCAATTTCTTTCAATACCTATTATGAAGATATGCCGGCGGGCAAAGTAAAAAGCAATACTGTAAATGTATTAAAAGACAAGACGCCCAACTTTACTGATTTTTATTTTGATAACATTTATTGTAATGGCGCCAAAGACGCCGTTAGCATAACCGGTTTACCCGAAATGCCTGTGAGCAATATTCATTTTAAAAATATGATAATATCGGCTGGTAAAGGATTTATAGCAACAGATGCAGCCGACCTGGAATTAAATAATGTAAAAATCATTTCACAAAAAGATCCGGTGTTCGTTCTTAACAATGTAAGAAATATCAATATTAACCAAGGATATTTTCCCGAAGATGCGCAAACTTTTATTAAGGCAGATGCTACTACTAGAGGAATAAATGTTACATCAACAGATTTAAGAAATAATAAGAACGCAATAGTGGTATCAAAAGAATAAAACTAACAAGTGAAAATTATGATTGGAAAGATATTAAGCTTCCACTTTTCTTAAGGAAGATTCTCTTATAATTAATTCTGTGTCCAAAATTCTTGTTTCAAAGTCTACAACCGGCCGTTTGCTTTCAATCATTTGAATTAATAATTCTGTCGCCGTTTGGCCTATTTCAAATGCAGGTTGTTTTACAACGGTTAAAGGTGGATTAAAAAGTTCTCCTACTTTGGTATTGGTAAACCCGGCAAACCCCAACTCTTTTTTTGTCTTCATCTTTTTCAGCACACCAAAACAAAGCGTGGTGATCCGGTCGCTGGCTGTAAAAATTGCATCCGGTTTTATTTTTTCTTTATACAATTCTTCAATAGCTTCTTCTATTTCTTCTAATATCATTCCTCCGTGAACGCAATATTTTACAAATGAATCGTTGAAAGGAATATTATGTTTTTCAAGCGCAGCTTTGTAGCCATTTAATCTTTCTTTGGCAATCGACAACAAAGGCGAACTTGTTATGTGTGCGATCTTTTTATAGCCCTGGAAGATTAAATGTTCTGTAGCGTGCATAGCACCGAGATAATTGTTGGCAGTCACTTTATGCGTATCTATTTCATCAGTTATCCGGTCGAAGAAAACGATAGGCATGCCTTTTTCATTTAATTCCTTTATGTAATTAAGATCAACAGTTTCACTCGATAAAGAAATTAACAGTCCATCTACTGATCTCGAAGCATGGTGTTCCACATTTACTTTTTCCCTGGCTGCCGATTCATGGCTTTGCGTTATGATAACGTGGTATCCGCGGTTGTATGCAATTGATTCAATTCCATTTATAGCTTCCGAAAAAAAGTTATTGGATATTTCACTCACCACCACTCCTATGGCCCGGCTTCTTCTTTCCTTTAAACTTAATGCTATCGGGTTGGGGCGATAATTTATTTTCTCGGCATATTCAAGTACGAGCTTTTTTGTCTCTGCGCTTATTTCATAACTTCCTCTTAATGCCCTGGAAACTGTTGACGTGGAAAAGTTTAATGCTTTTGCAATATCTTTTATGGTTACTGTATCAAATTTCATTATAGAATTTAGCTGCTCTTTATAATAATTTCGGAGAAGTTCATTTGCAGATACTTTATAAAAGTAACCATTTTTTAATAAGCCCGGCATTAGTGAAAAATTGCAAACGTTGTCGGGAACGATTGCGCAAAAATACTTTCCATGCTTTTATATTTGTCAGCATTTTATATGTACACTTGCTATCCGAGGCCCTTATATTTTTATTGATTTAAATTGATTGCTCTGAAAAATGATAATAACCGACTACTTTAATTTGTCAGGAAAAACTGCGTTGGTTACCGGGTGTAGCAGCGGAATTGGCGAAGCGATGGCGATTGGCCTTGCTGAAGCAGGTGCAGATATTATTGGAGTATCCTCCACCATTGCAAGTGGGAGCAACGTGGAAAACGAAGTGAAAAAACTCGGAAGAAATTTTTCTTCTTATGCATTTGATTTGAGTGACCGCTCAAAAATTTATGATGCCATAAAAGGAATTAAGTCAGCACATACCATTGATATTCTAATAAACAATGCAGGCATAATTTTAAGGGATCCCGCGGTTAACCATACTGATGAAGAATGGGATAAGGTGCTTGCTGTAAATCTTGATGCACCCTTTATTTTAGCCCGTGAATTTGGTAAGGAAATGCTGGAAAGAAAATCAGGCAAAATCATTTTCACCTGTTCTCTTCTTTCGTTCCAGGGAGGCATTAATGTGCCCGGTTATGCCGCAAGTAAAGGCGCGGTTGCAAGCTTGGTAAAGGCATTTGCCAATGAGTGGGCATCAAAAGGAGTTAATGTAAACGGTATTGCTCCGGGGTATATAGCAACCAATAATACGCAGGCATTACGTAACGACGCCGACAGAAATAAATCGATATTAGGACGGATACCTGCAGGACGCTGGGGTACGCCCGATGATTTTAAAGGCCCTGTAGTTTTTTTATGCTCAGCCGCGTCAGATTATGTTCATGGAGAAATACTCACCGTAGATGGCGGATGGATGGGGCGATAAAATAAAGTTCATTTTTTAATCTATAAGTATTTTGATGCTTAACCATTTTAAAAGAGGGCAATGTGTGTAACACTATGCCTGCGCATACGCGTAACCGTAGGATGGAGGTGTATTTATATTTTGACCTCGATGCCAATCAAAGAGTTTTTCATTTTATGGGGAGCCACAACAAACCAGGCATTTGTTGATGGCTCCAAATGAAGCAGTTATTTCTGCACCGTGGTCTATTCATTCCGGGTGTGGTACATCAGCATATTGATTTATCTGGGGAATGGCAGGAGAAAACCAATCCTTTGCCGATATGGATTTTGTGGAGATTAAAAATTTATTATAAACCAATTCTTGTTCATTTAAATAAAGCTTGTTTATGAAAAGTAAAATTTATTCTTTACTGCTTGTCACCTTCTTTTACACGGCGGCCGTGGCACAGAATAAAACGGTTACCGGTACGGTTATGTCCGGCGATGGTGAACCATTATCTGGCGTTACGGTTAACTTAAAAGGAACTAAAATAACTACGGTAACCAATGCCTCGGGACATTATTCTATAAAAGTTCCCTCCACCGGAAAAGAAATATTGGTATTTAGTTATGTAGGCAGTGATAAAAAAGAAATCACCGTGAGTTCGCGAACGGCCATTAATATTTCTATGGTAATTACTTCATCAAAATTAAATGATGTAGTAGTGGTTGGTTACGGTACGGTTAAAAGAAAAGATCTTACAGGATCTGTTTCCTCTATAAGTTCCAAAGATTTAAAAGATATTCCCATTAATTCTGCAGAAGAAGCACTTGCCGGAAGGTTAGCCGGGGTGCAGGTAACGGGTTCTGAAGGCTCTCCCGATGCGCAGGTTCAAATTAGAGTAAGAGGTGGCGGTTCCATTACACAGGATAATTCTCCTTTATATGTTGTTGATGGAATAATTATCGATAATGCACTTTCTACCTTATCTCCGCAGGATATCGAATCAATTGACGTTTTAAAAGATGCATCAGCTACGGCTATTTATGGTGCACGAGGAGCAAATGGTGTTGTAATTATTACTACTAAAGGGGGTCATCGCGGAAAAAGTACCGTTAGTTATAACGGGTTTATTGGTTTTCAAAAAATAAGGAAAGAATTAGCTGTTTTAAGCCCTTATGATTTTGTACTATATCAATATGAAAGAAGCCGCGGCAGTAGCCAGAATGAACAAACTTTTTTAGACACTTACGGTACCTGGAACGATCTTTCGCTTTACAAGCAGGCACCTTTCGTTGACTGGCAAAACCAGGTTTTTGGCAGAAGTGCCATGCAGCAAACGCATAACATTAGCGTATCTGGCGGCGGCGAAAAAACACAATTCAATCTTAGCCTTACTTATAATAACAATGATGCCGTAATGCTTAACTCGGACTACAACCGGAAGCTCGTTAATTTCAGGTTAAACCACGAAGTGAGCGATAAATTCAAAGTTGGCTTTAATGTTCGTATCGACAACCAGGTTATCAATGGTGCAGGAGCTTCTAACCCTGGAAGCAGCGGCTTAAATTTTTTAAGACAGGCTGTTCGTTACATTCCTTATTTATCGCCGGGGCAAACGATAGCTAACTATGATCCTGAATTAATAGATCAGACAAGTGGAAATGGACTTTACATTGTGAATCCTTTATTATTAATAAATAACCAATACAAAAGGCAATACCAAACACTTGCCGGTCTAAGCGGTTATGCTGACTATTCATTAACCCGTTTTCTTTCATTCAGAACAACGGTTGGTTTCGATTATCATGATTATACAACCAACAGTTATGACGATAGCTTAAGTTCCAACTCTATATCGAATGGTTCGGGTATGCCTATTGCTACTGTGCAAACCAGTAACACGCAGTCATTTGATAATTCAAATGTATTCACTTTTACCAACCGGCACTTTGCAGGCGATTTTAATAAGAACAATACATTTGACCTCATAGCAGGGCAGGAAACTTATGAAGTAAGAAGTAAAAGCAATACACTTATACAACGATATTTCCCTTTAGGAACAAGCGCCGAAAAAGCGCTGGGTAATTTAAACCTTGCTAGCCCGCCAACCGGAATCCTTGAACCTGCACCAACCAGTAACCAGGATGTTCAAAGAATTTCTTCATTTTTTTCGAGGCTGAATTATAGTTATAAAGACGAATTTCTTGCATCTCTGAGTGTACGTGCAGACGGCTCTTCCGTTTTTGCGCCCGGCCGTCAATGGGGCTATTTCCCTGCCGGATCTTTTGCATGGAAAGTGTCTAACGAAAAATTTATGCAAAGCTTAGAACCATTTATTTCCAATGTTAAACTCAGGTTGAACTATGGTGAGGCAGGAAACAATCGCATCCAGTCATTTCTTTTTCTAACGCAATTTAATACCAGTCAAAATTATTATGGCCTGCAGAACCAACTGGTGACTGTATTTGGGTCAGCTGCACTAGCCAATTCATTATTAACATGGGAGTCGAATATTTCCCGTAACGTGGGACTTGATTTTTCTTTATTTAATAACCACGTACAAATAAGCGCAGATTATTATAGGAATAAAACAAAAGATTTATTGGTGGCAGTTCCGGTGCCAACTACTTCTGGCTATACCACTCAAATTCAAAACGTAGGTTCTACTTCCAACAATGGTTTTGAACTCCAATTGAATTCTTCGATTGTAGAAAAAAAGGATTTTACCTGGAATGCAAGTTTCAATATTTCATTTAATCAAAATAAAATACTGAGTCTTGGACGACAGAAATCATATCTCCAGAGTTCCAGTTGGGCAGGTGCTGCTAATCCCGCTGATTATATCGTAAAAGTGGGGTCACCGGTGGGGAGTATGTATGGATTGGTAAATGATGGTTTCTACACTGTGGATGATTTTAATTATGATCCCAATACACAAACCTATGCACTTAAGGCTGGTGTAGCAAACGATATTAGTGTTACCGGCCTCACACCGCAGCCTGGTATAATTAAGTATAAAGATTTAAATGGCGACAGCATTGTAAATTATAATGATGATGCAACGATTATCGGTAATGCCAATCCGAAATTCTTTGGCGGCTTAAACCAACAGTTTACTTACAAGAATTTTGATTTGAGTGTGTTTGTAAATTTCCAATATGGAAATGATATTTATAATGATAATAAGATTGAATTTGGAAGCGGCTATACACCAAACGCTAACCTGTTAGCCAGCGAAAAAAACAGGTGGCGCACAGTTGATGCTAACGGCAATGTAGTTACTGATCCTAAAGCACTGGCAGATCTAAATAAAAACGCAACGTTATGGCGCCCGATTACTACGGGAAGTGCCTTTTACCCTCAGTCCTATGCAGTGGAGGATGGATCATTCCTCCGTCTCAACAATATTACTTTAGGTTATACTTTGCCTCAATCATTAACTCAAAAGATAAAGATTCAAAGATTCAGGGCTTATGTTACTTTAAATAACCTGGCAGTACTTACTAATTATTCCGGTTATGATCCTGAAGTAAATACCCGGCGTTCAACACCGGTAACTTCCGGGATAGATTTTTCAGCTTATCCCCGTAGTTCCTCTTATATATTTGGTGTAAATGCTACTTTTTAAAATTGAAAATTCTTGATTATGAAAATAAAATCATTCTATCACTTACTAATTGTAACGGCAGGTTTAATAGCCGGTGTACAATTAAGTTCGTGTAAAAAATATTTGGATTTACAGCCTGTATCTTCTTTCGGCCCGGAAACTGTTTTTGGTACAGTTGCTAATGCGCAAAAAGCGGTATTAGGCGCCTACCAGGAAATGACCGGCGACCAAGGTTATGGGATTCGCGTAAGTATGTATTTTCCTTATGATAATGATGAAATGATGGGCGCGGGAGGCCATGGTGATAATGACAGAAGGGATATAGGAAGGTATAATCTTACTGCGGGGAATGCACAATTGGCTAAACCATTTAACCAAATGTACCAGGGCATTGAAAGAGCTAACCAATGTATAAAATATATTCCTCAAATGGATTTGTATAACAATGGCGCGGCATCTGATAAAGCAGAATTAAGAAGGTTATATGGAGAAGCATTAACCTTAAGAGCGCAATATTATTTTGAACTGGTGAGAAACTGGGGTGATGTGCCTGCTCAATGGAAACCCTCGGCAGATCAGCCTGATTTATTTTTGGCAAAGACCGATCGGGATAGTATTTACGATCATATTTTAAATGATTTAAAAACCGCCGAAGATTTGGTTCCCTGGCCGTCGGGCCTAGCTGCGCTTGGCGATCCAAAAGATGAAAGAATTACTAAGGGAGCGGTGAAAGGATTACGGGCACGTCTTGCTTTGTTCAGGGGTGGTTATTCGTTAAGAAGAGATAATAAAATGGAACGTGGCAGCAACTATCTCGACTATTATAAAATTGCTGATGATGAATGTTTATCCATTATACAATCGGGCGAATATGCTTTAGATCCAAGCTACCGCGATCTTTGGCAAAATAATCTGGATGCTCATAAGATTGATCCTTTTGGTGAAATTATGTTCCAGGTGGCAATGGCGGGCGGTACTTCAGCAACTGACAGTAAGTTGGGGAAGTATAATGGCCCCAACGGAAGTCTCGTTATTTTACCAACCTATTTTTATCAATTTGATTCCGTTGATACGCGTCGCGATGTAACTATTGCTCCATTTAAAATAAACAGTGATAATTCACTTTCAGCAGCTGCCATCACAGGATTATATGATGGAAAGTTTCGTCGCAACTGGATCACCAATCCTGATATTGATATCAGTAATCAAGCTCAAAACTTCAGCCTCAACTGGCCACTGCTAAGGTATTCAGATGTTTTATTAATGTATGCTGAAGCAGAAAACGAAATTAATAACGGACCCACTCCAGGCGCGATTGATGCGTTACAACAAATAAGGAAAAGAGCGTTTGCAGGAAATGAATCTGCAATTGGAACTCCGCCATCAAACAAGGACGGATTTTTTAAAGCTATTGCGCAGGAAAGAGCATTAGAATTTGGAAGTGAGGGAATTCGTAAATATGATTTAATAAGATGGAATTTATTGGGACAAAAGTTGGCAGAGACTAAACAAGCTTTGGCAAATATGGCGGCTATGGTACCTCCTTATGATACGTTACCAACAGCAATGTATTTTATAAAAACTACCGATCCAAAAAACTACATCGATTGGGTGACATCTTTTTATCATCCGGCTCCTGCATCAGACCCGGCAGGCGCTACAAAAGTTACCTGGATCAGCAGTTCAGTAAATAAAGGGAATTTTTCCTACTATACTGAAGGCTTTAAATCGAATCACAGTGAGTTATTCCCAATACCTCAACAATCAATAGATGCGAATCCTAACCTTACGCAGGATTATGGATACTAATTTATTTTTAAAAAATTATAAAGAGATAATTATGAAAAAATTAAGATATCAGATAATTGTCCCGGTTGTGCTGGCAATTGTAATATTTTCCTGTGAGAAAAAACCCATAGAAAAATTTGTTCCGGACAGGATGTTTACGCCAACGGGTGTTACCATCGCAGGTGGAGATACTTCTATAACTATTAGCTGGCCTTCTTCTCTTTTTTCGCAGGGAAGCGGCGTAAATTATACATTGGAAATTTCAAAAGATTCTTTGTTCCAGGCTGCGCCGGACTTGTCTCTTGTTGTAGACACCACTTTCAGAACAATAACAGATGACACGCTTAGAGATCGCACTCCTTATTTTGCCCGGGTAAAAGCAAATGCCACTAGCGCTTCTACAGAATCCGGTTGGGTAATGGGAAATATGCATTTCACATTGATAGGAGTACAAATTTTTAAACCTATACAAAGCACTGATATTATCGATAATGCAGTTATCTTAAACTGGATAATGACGCCTGGTGTAACCGAAATTATATTAACTGCACATAATGGAGATACAACACAGGTGCCGATCTCCTCAGCTGATAATACTGCAGGGCAAAAATTAATTACAGGATTAACTTCCAATACTGCATATACTGCGGAAATTTTTGCGGGCACAAGAAGTAAAGGCCTTATAGGCTTCTCTACTAAAGCTCCTGTAGTTGGCAATAATGTAATTGACCTGAGAGGAATAGAAAACCGGCCACAGGTTTTATTTGATACTTTATCACAAATTTCTGATGGTGCAATCGTGCTTTTAGCAAGAGGCGGATCCTATACGATTCCGTCTGCATATACATTTGATAAATCCGTTTCAATTATGAGTGGGCTTGGATTTGGCGATCCTGCGAGGCTAATGTTGGCTAATAATTTTGATGCAACCGGAAACATTGATTCTTTAAAATTTTCTGATCTTTCTATTGCGCAGGATGGTGCCAGTTATTTTATGAATATAGGCCATGCTACGGTTATTGGCAAAGTCAACGTTGAAAATTGCACCACCGAAGGTGTATTCAACAACTCATTTATCCGCTTAAAGCAGGCAGGCGCCGAAATCACTAACCTGGATATTAATAACTGTATCATTGACAGTTTTGGTATTGCTGCCAAGTATGCTGTTATCTATGCAAATGCCAGTTCCAGTGCTTTGATCGATAATATAGAAATTGATAACAGTACTTTTTATTCATTCTATTATTTTATAAGGCAGGATGGTATTACAGGCATTTCGCTTAACATTAATAATTGCACATTTAATGATATGATTAATAACAGTGGATATTTTATTAATTACTCAGGTACTTTCCCCACCGTATTTAATATAACCCATACAATTTTTGGCAGCACGATAGATCCTACAAAAGCCAATGGTATTAAATCATCTGGTAATGCGGCGTTGTCCAATTGTTATATAACGTCTGATTGTGTATTCAGTGCAAATCCTATAAGCGGGGCAACCGCGTATGCGGGAACTGCTTCGGATTTGTTTACTGCGCCGGCAAATGGAGACTTCACTATAAAGGATAATTCGTTCGCAGGCAAAAGTACCGCCGGTGATCCACGTTGGCGGTAATTTATGTTCCCGTAATAATTGAAGCGTAAATATGGGTTAATTAAAACTGGATGATCTTTTTGAAATTATAAATTGATGAATGGTTACAAACACCGATAAAGTTCGCTGGAAAAAGGGATTAGCAATTGTATTTCTGCTGATGTCATTTGAATTGCCACAAAAAAATAAGATCACCGTATATCTTATTGGCGATTCCACAATGGCTGATAAAGAAGTGAAAGCTTATCCTGAAACAGGCTGGGGCATGCCCTTTCACTATTTTTTTGATTCAACCGTTACCGTTGAGAACCGTGCAAAAAACGGAAGAAGCACAAGATCGTTTATTGCAGAAGGCAGGTGGCAGCCGGTTGTTGATAATCTCCACGAAGGCGATTATGTGCTGATACAATTTGGACATAACGATGAAGTACCCACGAAGAGAAGCTACACCACCCCGGGTGACTTTATAGCTAATCTTGAAAAATTTGTAAATGAATCAAGAAGTAAAAAAGCAATTCCTGTTTTAATAACCCCGGTTGCCCGCCGTAAATTCGATTCGACAGGTAAGATTGAAGAAACACATGCCGCATACACGCAGTTAGTAAAAAATGTTGCAAAAAAGTTGGATGTTCCATTAATTGACTTAGATGAAGAAAGCCAGCAATTGGTTCAGCAATTTGGCTCCGAAACATCTAAATATTTATATAATTATTTATCTCCTGGTGAAAATCCCCATTACCCGGAAGGTAGATCGGATGACACGCATTTCAGTGAATTGGGTGCCAGGAAAATGGCGGAGATTGTTTTACATAATATCAAAAATTTGCAGTTTGAATTAGCTGAACGTATTCGTGTAGTTAAAGAAAAAGAAAAGTGATAGGCTTCACGCCCCTCTCCTTTAGGAGAGGGGTTGGGGTGAGGCTCTAAATATATCTTATGTGTAAAAAAGTTTTTATAAAGATAAGTCTGGTAAGCCTGGCTGCATTTTTATCCTTCATTCCTCCCATCAAAAAAAAGACTACCATCTGGATGATCGGCGATTCAACCATGTGTTTGTATGATTCTTCCTGTTACCCGCTAACCGGTTGGGGAATGCCGTTTGCTGAATATTTTGATTCAACGGTAACCATTGAAAACAAGGCAAAGGGAGGGCGAAGCACACGCACGTTTATTGCTGAAAATCGCTGGCAACCTATTGTGGATAATTTGTCAAATGGCGATTATGTTTTCATTCAATTCGGGCATAATGATGAAGCCAAAAATTATCCGGACCGTTATACTACCCCGGAAGATTACCGGGCGAACTTAATTAAATTTATTACTGAGTCCAGGGCTAAAAAAGCAATGCCTATTTTAATAACTCCGGTGAGCAGGAGAAAATTTGATGCAAAAGGTCAAGCATTGGAAACGCATGCCACTTATTCAAAAATAGTTCATGAAGTAGCGCAACAATATAAAGTTCTGCTCATTGATCTGGATCAAATGAGCCTGGAACTAATACAACAGTATGGACCGGAAAATTCACCGCTTTTATTTATGCAACTGGAAGCAGGGAAAGATCCTAGCTATCCGCTAGGCATACACGATAATACTCATTTTAATAATTATGGGGCGAGGCACATTGCTGAATTAGTAATAAAAGGAATAAACAATTTGCAACTTGAATTATCAGGTCACATTAGCAAAGGAAAATTTAAAGCAAAATAAAAGATGAAGATATTTTCGTTTAACCCAAAGCGTTATAAACTAATTCTTACCATGAAACCACAAACCTTATTTAGATTAAAATTTTGCTGTATAATTCTTTCTTTTATAACAGTAAACTTCGCATGTTCTGCCCAGCAGGGAGAACAGGAAGGCTGGAATAATCTGTCAGCTATTATGAAAAAAATTGTTCCGCCAACTTTTGCCAGTCATGATTATTCAATTGTGAATTACGGCGCAAAAGCGGATGGAACAACAGATTGCCTTCCTGCAATAAAGAATGCTATTGCCGAATGCAACAAAGCAGGTGGAGGACGGGTTCTTGTTCCCGCCGGAACCTGGTTTGTAAAAGGCCCGATTCATTTATTAAGTAATGTAGATCTTCATTTAGAAGCCAATGCAGTTGTAAAATTCAGCACCGATGCGGATGATTATTTGCCGGCAGTTCTTACTCGTTTTGAAGGTGTGGAACTCATGAATTATTCGCCGCTTATTTATGCGTATAATCAAAAAAATATTGCGGTTACCGGTAAAGGAACATTCGATGGGCAGGCGGATAATGATCATTGGTGGAACTGGACTGGCTCGAAAAGATTTGGCTGGAGAGAAGGCATGCCTTCTCAACATGATAAAGAAAATGAACCGGCAATGATGCAAATGGCAGCGAAAGGAATTCCCGCGAAAGATCGTTTGTTTGGCAAAGGACATTATATGCGGCCAACGTTCGTGGAATTTTATAGTTGTAAAAATATTTTGATACAGGGTGTAACCATAATAAATTCGCCGTTCTGGCTCTTACATCCAACGTTGAGCAAAAACATTACGGTTGATGGCGTAACTACAAACAGCCTTGGTCCTAATAACGATGGTTGCGATCCTGAATCATGCACTGATGTTGTAATTAAAAATTGTTCTTTCACTGATGGTGATGATTGCATTGCTATTAAAAGTGGCCGTGATGCCGATGGAAGAAGAATTAATGTTCCTTCGAAAAATATTATTGTGCAGGATTGCCAGATGAAAGACGGGCATGGTGGAATAGTTATCGGCAGCGAAACTTCCGGCGGAGTTGAAAATATATATGGACAGAATTGTGTGATGAGCAGCAAGAATCTAGAGCGTGCCATACGAATTAAATCGAATGCGTGCCGCGGCGGTGTATTGAAAAATTTTTATTTCCGGAATTTAAAGGTGGGCCAGGTTCATGAAGCAGTGGTAAAAATTAATATGCATTATGCCAATGAAAAAGGCGCCGATTGTAATTATCCTCCTACGCTGAGCGGTGTTTACGTTAATAATATTGTAAGCCAGGAAAGTGAATATGCAATTTATATTGAAGGTTTAGATGATAAACCGGTAACTAATATCAACTTTAGTAACTGCAACTTCAATAACGTGGAAAAAGAAAATTTTATAAAAGATGCAAAAGACCTTCATGTCACAAAGACAACGGTTAATGGAAAGGTAGCCAACATAAATAAGTAAAAACCCTTGCCCCTCTCCCCCGGGAGAGGGGCAAGGGTGAGGCTTAATTAAAACAATAAAATGAAACTTATCAATTGCTGTTCAAAAATCTTTATCATCAGCTTTTTGCTGATCGATACTTTCGCCCCTCTTCATGCCCAAGAAAACCTAAACATTAAAGACGTGTCCGGCTTTGGGGACAGCAAGCATCACTGGATGGATATTACGGATCATGAGCAGGTTATAGTTCCCTCAAAAGACCAGGAAAGTTATCAACCCGCGAATGTTCGTGAAATTGCTAATAACATTTTGTTATATCAGCAGCCTAATGGCGGCTGGCCGAAGAATTATGATATGCTTGCAGTTCTTACTGATGAGCAGAAAAAAATGCTGGCGGAGCATAAAGATTCGAACCATACCACATTTGATAACGGTGCCACCTACACGCAGATTGAATACTTAGCAAAAGCTTATTCAATACTTAAAGATGAAAGATATAAGGACGCAGCAGTGAAAGGAATTCGTTTTATGCTGCAAGCTCAATATAATAATGGCGGCTGGCCACAGTTTTATCCTGACCTAAGCGGCTACCGTAAATACATTACGTTTAATGACGGAGCGATGGTAGGAGTGATGAGCGTGCTGCAACATATCTTGCAGGGCTCGTCTTACTATTCTTTTATTGATGATGATTTAGGAAAAAAAGCTGCGGAGGCTTATCAAAAAGGGCTTGATTGTATTTTGAAATGCCAGATCAGGGAGAAGGGAACGCTCACGGTTTGGTGCCAGCAACATGATAACATCACTCTTAAGCCAACCGGTGCAAGGGCATTTGAATTAGCATCAAAAGGAAGTGCAGAGAGCGCCGAAATTGTGGAATTACTCATGAAAATTGATAATCCGGATAAGAAAATAATTGATGCGGTGAACAGTGCCGTTGCCTGGTTTAAAAAAGTTGAGATTAAAGGCATTCGTGTAAAAACAATTCCTGCAAAAGAAGTAATTTATAAATATCATGATGCAAAAGATGATAAGATAGTAGTAGAGGATCCCTCAGCGCCGCCTATTTGGACGCGCTATTACGAACTGGAAACTGACCGCCCGTTTTTCGCCAACCGCGATGGTAAAGCGGTTTATAAATTATCCGATGTATCAAGAGAACGTAGAACAGGGTATGGATGGTACGGCTATTCCCCGGCTAAAGTGATAAATATCGAGTATCCTAAATGGTTAGAAAGGATCGCAAATAAAAATAATCAGTAATGCTTAAAAAAATTATTGAAATAGCTGCTGTTGCTTTTTCGACTGCAATTGTGGTTATGGGCTTTAGAAGTATTCATGGGCTAGTGGTTTGCTTCGGTGATTCAATCACTTATGGTGCGAAGGTTGATGGAAAAAGCTGGGCCTATTTTCTTTCGCAGGATCACCCGGGTGTAAATTTTATTAATGCAGGCAGAAGCGGCAGAAAGACTTCAGACAAGCAAGAATTGCTGCCGGTTGTGAAGCAATATTCCAACGCGGAATATTATCTTATTTTTCTTGGGTAAACGATCTTAGAGACGGAAATGATTCAATGGTTGAAAGTTGCGTTACCAACATGAAATGGATGATAACCGCGATAAGGAAAGCAGATGCTAAAGCAAAAATCGTAATACTTGCTCCTTCTGATATTAATCTCGTTACGATGGATAACATCAACGTAAGGAAGAAGTACAACGAGAACACCAAACATTCATTATACGAACTGGAAGTGAAATATAAGCAGTTGGCAAAAGAAGAACATATTCATTTTATTTCTCTGCTCCACGCTGTATTAAAGCAAAATTACGCAGATGGTTTACATCCAAATTTTGATGGTCAAAAAGAAATAGCAAACGTTGTTTGGAAAGGATTAAATAAGTTTTTTTAAAAATGTAACAAATGAAATCTCGGACATTTAAGGTTCCCAGATGTTTAGTTCCCTCGCCTTTGGAGAGGAGTTGGGGTGAGGTTTTTGTATGTTGTTTGCTCTTACTTTCCTTCACTTTCCCAAAACAAAAGATTACTGGAACATACGACTACATCGTAGCAAAAGATGGCTCCGGAAATTTTATAACCATTCAATCTGCCATTGAAGCAAGCAAATCTTTTCCCTACCAGCGAATAAGAATTTTTATTAAGAAAGGGATATATCATGAGAAAGTGTTTATTCCCTCATGGAACACAAAAATTTCACTGATAGGCGAAAGTGAAGATAGCACCGTTATTACTTTTGATGATTACTTTAAGAAGATAAACAAAGGCCCAAACAGTACTTTTTACACGGCAACCGTTGCAGTGGAGGGCAACGATTTTCATGCGGAAAATTTAACGATAGAGAACAGTGCAGGTCCGGTTGGGCAAGCCCTTGCATTATCGATAGAAGCCGACCGTTGCTCGTTTACAAAGTGTAAATTGCTCGGCAACCAGGATACTTTATATGTGGCCGGTGATCATGCCAGGCAATATTTCAGCAATTGCTATATAGAAGGAACAACAGATTTTATTTTTGGTGAAGCAACTGCTTTGTTTGAAAAATGTGTTATTAAATGTAAAGCTAATTCTTACATTACCGCCGCTTCAACTCACCAAGATGCTTCGTACGGGTTTGTTTTTAAAAACTGCGTTCTAACGGCGGTGTCGGGAATTGATAAAGTTTTCCTCGGGAGGCCCTGGCGTAGATATGCAAAAACTGTTTTTATAGATTGTAATATGGGTGCTTTTATTCAACCGGGCGGATGGTCTAACTGGGCAAACACTGATAATTTTAAAACCGTTTTTTATGCTGAATATAATAGCAGTGGCGAAGGAGCAGATACAAAAAAAAGGGTAGCATGGTCTCACCAGCTGAGTAAAAAGGAAGACGCAAAATATACTATTAAAAATATTTTCTCCGGTACGGAAAATTGGGTTCCATTAAAATAAAATGATTAATGATAATGATGTTACGTGTAATCTTAAACGTTAGTGTTCTGTTACTATTTACGTGCGGTGCAAGGGCACAGGATTTTATTCCGTTATGGCCTGTAGGGAAGATGCCCGATTCAAAAGGATTACATTTAAAAGACAGTATTGTAAATGAACGGGCATACCAGGTCGGCGTTCCCGGTATGTATGCATTCTTTCCTTCGAAAGATGATAATTGTGGCGCCGCAGTGGTGATTTATCCCGGTGGCGGCTACTCACATATTGCTTTAAATCTCGGTGGCTTTCAATTGGCTAAATGGTTCAACACGCTTGGCATAAGCGCATTTGTTGTGAAATACCGTCTGCCTAATTCTCCTGATGCGGTTAAAAGTGAGCTGGCGCCTTTGCAGGATGGCCAAAGAGCTTTGCAAATTGTAAGAGCCAATGCAAAGACGTGGAACATTCAAAAAAATAAAATTGGTGCGATGGGAACTTCAGCAGGGGGACACCTGGCAGCGTGGGTAGGCACTGCCGAAGAAGACATTACGTCTTTAAAAGATAGCATTGATGAAAATTCATTCGAGCCAAATTTTATGATATTGGTTTCGCCTGTGATTGATATGGGCGAGTTTGCACACAAAGGGAGCCGCGAAAGTCTTCTTGGAAAAAATCCTTCAGATGAGTTGATAAAAAAGTATTCTCCGCAAAACAATGTTACCGATAAAGCGCCACCCTGTTTTATTGCAGATGCATTTAACGATAAAACGGTGCAGCCAATAAATAGTTTGTTGTTTTACCAGGCGTTGCTTCAGCATAAAATTTCAACAAGCTTTCATGTTTTTCCGCAGGGCGGGCATGCCATCAATGTCAACAATACACCGGGATCTACCTCTTTCTGGAAAGAACTTTGCGAAGAATGGTTGAAGGAAATGGGTTTTATTTCTTTCGAAAAAAAATAACCAAATGAAAAGTACTCTTTTAGCCGCTTGTTTAATAATATTTTTCAATAGTGTGAATGCGCAAAAGGAGATCATCGTATCGATCGACGGTTCGGGACAATACAAAACTGTGCAGGAGGCATTTGATGCGATTCCCTTGCATAATAAGAGGCCAATAAGCATCATCATTAAAAATGGAATATATAAAGAGAAGTTACATCTTGACTCCACAAAAAATTTTGTAACCATTATCGGTGAAGATAAATTTAAGACCATTCTTACCTACGATGACCATACGGGAAAGGTTACACGAAAAGGAGATACTATCAACACCAGAACTTCAGCAAGTTTTTTGATCCTGGCAAATAGTTTTACCGCAAAAAATATTACGATTCAAAACGATGCAGGCTTTACTGCAGGGCAGGCCGTAGCATTGGAATCGGATGGCGATAAAGCGCAATTTTATAATTGCCGGTTTGTTGGTTACCAGGATGTTTTGTTTACTAATAGTGAGCAAAGCAGGCAATATTATAAAGATTGTTATATAGAAGGAACCACTGACTTCATTTTTGGCTCCGCCACTGTTTGGTTTGAGCATTGCCATATTCACAGCAAAAAGAATTCACACGTAACCGCTGCGTCTACTCCGCAGAATCATCCTTATGGTTATGTTTTTAACGATTGCGTACTTACGGGAGATACAAGCCTGCTCAATGTTTCGTTAGGCAGGCCGTGGCGGCCTTATGCAAGCGTAACCTATATGTGCTGTTATATAGGCGAACACATAAAGCCGGAAGGCTGGAGCAACTGGAACAAAACAGAAAATTACAAAACAACACGATATTCAGAGTATGAAAATTATGGCCCCGGCTCTGTAACATCATCAAGAGTGCCGTGGTCAAAACAGTTAACTGGCGGAGAAGCAAAAAAGATAACAATCAAAAATATTTTCAACGGATGGGAGCCGAAAGACTGTAACTTTAAAATGTAAAAATCTTTAACTAAACAAACATTCATTTTATGGAACCATCAACGATTGCTATTAAGGATACAACTGCGAATCCTGCTCCTTTGGGATTATTGGCTTTTGGAACAACCACTGTTTTACTCAACCTGCACAATGCAGGAATTTTTGAAATGAACTCAATGATACTTGCCATGGGAATATTTTATGGTGGCCTTGCCCAGGTGATCGCAGGAATTATGGAAGGAAAAAAAAATAACACCTTCGGATTAACTGCGTTTACTTCTTACGGGTTTTTCTGGCTCACGCTGGTAGGCCTGATCGTTATGCCAAAGCTTGGATGGATTCCGGCGGCTTCAGAAGATGCCATGATTGCATATCTCATCATTTGGGGAATTTTCACAGGCTGCCTTTTCTTTGGAACGCTAAGAATAAGCAGGGCGCTGCAGTTTGTATTTGCCACATTAACCATTTTATTCTTTTTACTGGCTGCAGGCGATGCAACTGGCAATGCATCTTTAAAAACTTTTACAGGATACGAGGGTATTCTTTGCGGGGCATCTGCCATTTATACAGGCGTGGGAGCGTTACTGAATGAGATGTATGGTAGAACTGTGTTGCCGTTGGGATTAGTTAATAGAACTTCATAGTATATTATTAATTTGAAAAAGCAAATGCAATTTTATTCGCCACATCGCAAAAGCATGCTATTTGTGATTGTGGCGATATTTTTTTACACAAATTCCATTAGTCAAAAGCTATACGATTGCCTCGACTGGAAAACCAACGTTACCGTAAACACTTTTCTCGTGCAAAAAATGCACGGCCAGTATAACGAAAGAAGAAAAATATTCGCCAAAGCAATTACGTCAAAAAAATTAACGGAAGAATACATCCAAAGCGTTCAAAGGAAGTTTAAAAAGATGTTGGGGGATTTTCCTATAAAAACTTCATTGAATCCTATAACTACAGGTACGCTACACCGGGATGGTTACAAGATTGAAAAGATTATCTACGAAAGTTTTCCAAATCATCATGTAACAGCTAACCTGTACATTCCAGATGGCAAAGGAAAATTCCCTGCAGCATTATTATTTTGTGGTCATGAGAATGAATCGAAGGCAACTGTTTCTTATCAAAAGACTGCAATTCTTTTTGCAAAAAATGGTTTCGTTGTTTTTGTTATCGATCCCATATCCCAAAGCGAAAGATTTCAATTAACCGATAATACCGGGGACCCGTTAGCAAGGGGTGGAACAACAGAACATACTTTATTGAATGAGGGATCCAGCCTTCTTGGTACTTCTTCACCGGCGGATGAATTGTGGGATAATATACGCGGCCTGGATTACCTGGAAACAAGGCCGGAAGTGGATACAGCGAGGATTGGCTGCCTCGGCAATTCCGGCGGCGGAATGCAAACCATATATTTCGCCGGTTATGAAAAAAGGATAAAAGTATTTGCCCCATGTAGCTATCTTGCAAACAGGGAAAGGACTTTAGAAATATCCGGACCTGCAGATGGATGTGCGCAAATACCCGGCGAGGGCATGCAGCATCTGGAACTGGACGATTATTTAATTGCTTCAGCACCAAAGCCTCTCCTTATACTTGCCGGCAGATATGATTTTATCGATTACACGGGCACGTTAGTTGCTTATAATGAGCTTAAAAAAATCTATACTTCTTTGCAACAGCCTCACAAGTTGACGTTATTTACTTATGATGATGGACATGGAATTTCTAAGCCCAAGAGAGAAGCGGCTGTTACCTGGTTCAGAAAATGGCTGTGCAACGATTCAACAAAAATTACAGAAGGAGATTTAGAAACAATTCCTGAGCATGACCTGTTATGTACGAAAAGTGGCCAGATAAATTCAGCATTTGCAGACGAAGTAGCAATACCGCAAAGAAATCTAATGTTGTTTGATAGCTTAAAATTAAGCCGCGATAAATTTTTGAAGCAGCAGCATGGTCTTGTCAAACAAAAGGTTGCCCAAATGCTTGCCCTCGATTTGAAAAATAAAAAAATAAATGTTGAGCATAAAGGAGAAGTAAAGAATGACGATCTCATTTTTGAAAAACTCATTATTCGCAAGAACGATCAAATCCCCTTACCTGTTTTAGAAATAAGTTCATCAAATAAAAGGCCTGAGAAAATAATTGTGTGGTTCAACGAAAAAGGAAAAGATGAAATCGCAGATAGTGCATCTCTCATAAAATCATACCTGGATAAGAATTATGCTGTGATCCTGTGTGATGTAAGCGGAACAGGGGAAACAACCGATAATCCTCAATTCAATGATAAAAAATATTATAATAAAGAATATCGCAATGCTATGCTCGCTTTGCATATCGGCGCGCCAATGGTTGGGATAAGAACGGCAGGCGTTCTTACGCTGATGGATTATATTGAGTCTATTCCTGAATATAAAGATGTTCCAATTGAAATTGATGCCACCGGCATTTCAACCATTGCTGCCATGCATGCAGCATTGTTTTGCGATCAAATCACTCAATTGAACTTGTATGGTGGTATTAAAACTTATAAAACGATTTTAGAAAATCCAATTGAGAAGAACTGGTATTCTTATGCAATAAATGAGGTATTGAAATATTATGATTTGCCCGACCTGGTTCAATTGATTGGAAAGGATAAATTTCATTTTATAAATAATTAGTCAGTTTGAAAAAATGATAAAAATGTTTTTTAAGAGGGCTGCGTTTCTTATTTCAATGAATACATTTTGTATTTTATCGTATGCTCAGCATGATCACGTGAATCAAAATTATGTTTCTAAAGTTTGGGTTGCAGATAATGGCGATGGCACTTACAAAAATCCTGTGTTAAATGCCGATTATTCTGATCCCGATGTGATAAGGGTTGATAATGATTTTTATTTGGTCTCGTCAAGCTTTGAGGATATTCCGGGTCTGCCCATTTTGCATTCAAAAGATTTGGTGAATTGGACGATCATTGGTCATGCATTAATGCGTCAACCGCCTTTTGGTCATTTCGATATTCCCCGACACGGTGATGGCGTTTGGGCGCCTTCCATCAGTTATCATAACGGTGAATTTTATATTTATTATCCTGATCCTGATTATGGAATTTATGTCGTTAAGTCAAAAAAAGCAGGAGGGCCATGGAGCGAACCGGTTCTTGTTCAGGGTGGAAAAGGATTGATTGATCCGTGCCCTTTATGGGATGATGATGGACAATTATATTTAGTCAACGCATTTGCGGGTAGCCGTGCCGGTATTAAAAGTGTTATTGTAATAAAAAAATTAAATAAAGAAGGAACGAAAGTTATAGATGAAGGCAAACTGGTTTATGACGGCCACGAAAAAGATCCAACAATTGAAGGGCCGAAGATTTATAAACGTAATAGCTTTTATTACATCTTTGCTCCCGCGGGTGGCGTCTCTACAGGATGGCAATTGGTATTGCGCTCAAAAAATATTTATGGGCCTTATGAACGAAAAGTTGTGATGGATCAGGGGACTACTAAAATTAATGGGCCACACCAGGGCGCATGGGTTACTACACAAACAGGTGAAGATTGGTTTTTGCATTTCCAGGATAAAGGCGTTTACGGACGAGTGGTTCGCCTGGAACCTCTGAAGTGGATGAATAATTGGCCGGTAATTGGCATCGATAAAAATGGTGATGGAACCGGCGAACCAGTATCGATTTACAGAAAGCCAAATGTGGGAAAAAAGTTTGCAATTACTACTCCGGTTGAAAGTGATGAGTTCAATTCAAATGCCTTAGGCTTGCAATGGCAATGGATGGCAAACCCCCAACCGTATTGGTATTTCATGGATCCGGCAAAAGGTAAATTGCGGTTGTTTTCTGCTAAAGAACCCGATAACGCTCATAATTTATGGGAAGTACCTAATGTATTATTGCAAAAATTTCCTGCAGATGAATTCATGATTACAACGAAGTTGTCTTTTTATCCCAATCAAAAATTAGAAAATGAAGAAACAGGTTTAGCGATTATGGGTCTCCGCTATGCTACGTTAAAATTAGTAAGCAAACATGATGGACTATATCTGGTGTATGCTGTTTGTGATAATGCAGAAAAAGGAGAGGCGGAAAAAAGCGAGGTGATCAAAAAAGTTGAAGATGGTACTATTTATTTAACAGCTAAAATTAGCAAGGGCGGCATATGCAATTTTAGTTATAGCCTTGATGGAAGTAATTTTGTGAAAGCGGGGGATGAGTTCCGTGCACAGGAAGGAAGATGGATTGGTGCAAAAGCCGGAATATTTTGCACAAGAAATAGTCAAACTAACGATTCCGGCTATGCGGACTTTGATTGGTTTAGAATTGAAAAATGACAACTGAATAATTATTATCCGACCGGGATAACTATTTAATAAATAATATAATTCAGCCTTCCTCTCCCTTTGGGGAGGGGTTGGGGTGAGTTCTAAATTTTTTTTATGAAACCAATAAATACTGCGTTATGTTCTTTCGGTATGAGCGGATGGGTTTTTCATGCTCCATTTTTACAAATAAATCCCAGCTTTAATTTTTATGGCGTTTGGGAACGTTCCAAAAATCTCGCAGAACAAAAATATTCCGGGGTAAAAACATTCAGGACACTCGAAGATATGCTGGCAGAAGATGCCATAGAACTGGTGGTTGTTAACACGCCAAACTATACGCATTACGAATACGCGAAGAAAGCGCTCGAAGCTGGCAAACACGTAGTTGTTGAAAAACCATTTACTGTTACAGTGAATGAGGGAAATGAATTAATTGAACTAGCGGGAAAACAAAACAAAAAATTATCTGTCTATCAAAACCGGCGCTACGATAGTGATTATAAAACAATAAAAAAAGTGTTAAGTCAAAATATTCTTGGTGATATTGTGGAAGCAGAATTACATTTTGATCGCTTTAAAGAAGAACTGAGCCCGAAGTTGCATAAAGAAAAACCCGGCCCCGGCTCTGGATCTTTATACGATTTAGGCTCACATTTAATTGACCAGGCGTTGCAACTATTCGGAATGCCTGAAACGATGTTTGCGGACATCGCGTCGTTTCGTCCTCGTTCCAAAGTGCCTGATTATTTTGAAATAATTTTTTTCTATCATGATAAAAGGGTTCGGGTTAAATCAAGTTATATTGTACGTGAAGCTTTGCCTGGTTATGTCTTCCATGGTTTAAAAGGTTCTTTTATCAAACCGAAAACGAATGTGCAGGAAGAAATGCTACAAGCAGGAGAGATTCCCGATACGCCTGATTGGGGCACAGAGCCCGAGTCAGAAAGAGGTTTGCTGCATGCTGAAATAAACGGCAAAGAAGTAAGAGAATATATCGAATCAGAAAAAGGAAATTATAATGAATACTATGATGGCATTTATGAAGCCATCCGGAATAATAAACCCGTGCCGGTTACAGCAGACGATGGACTGAAAGTTATTAAGATTATTGAAGCAGCTTACAAGAGCAATGAAACAAAAAAGGTTGTCGATTTATAGCCAGATGTATTACAGAAACACTTTAGTTTTCTTTGACATTTTCTCTCAAAAAACTAAAAATATTACCGACAGAACTTCCGGCATCGTTTTCGGTAACGTTTGCGTAAATAAATATTTCAAATGGGTTTGCAATTAGCGATATTGGGGTTACACTTGTTAGTTAAGAATACTTTATAATTCAGATTAATTCCGCATTAAAGGTCTATAAATTTTTTTGAGACGATAAAAAATAAAAATTGCATGATAAAATGAGAGCATCGATAAGTTTTTTGCTGTTAATTATTATTCCCTTTTTTGCTAAAGCACAAAAGAGTATTTCTTACGCAAAAGAAATAGGGAATACCATTATGAATATGTGGAAAGATTCGCTTTCATCAGGTAACAAGCCTGCTAAATGGAGATACGACCAGGATGTTATTTTGCAGGGAATGCAGGGCTTATGGAAAGCAACGGGCACTGGGAGATATTTTTCTTACATCCAAAAAAGCATAGATCGCTTCCTGGATGAGGATGGCAACATCAGCACCTATACATTCGATAATCTTACCCTTGACAATATTGCCCCGGGCAGAGATATTTTGTTATTATATAATGTGACCGGCAAAAAGAAATATTTAAATGCGGTAAATCTTTTGCGTAAGCAATTAAACTCACAGCCACGGACACACGAAGGAGGTTTCTGGCATAAGAAAATCTATCCAAACCAAATGTGGCTGGATGGTTTATTTATGGCGGAGCCCTTCTATACTGAATATGCCAATACTTTTCATGAAGATTCTGATTACAGCGATATAGCGAAGCAGTTTATATTAATGGAGAGGAATGCCCGAGATATTAAAACGGGTTTGTTATATCATGGTTATGATGCTTCGAAGCAGGAGAAATGGGCCAATAAGCAAACAGGTCTTTCATCCAATTTTTGGGCAAGGGCAATGGGCTGGTATGGAATGGGCCTGGTAGATGTGCTGGAAGATTTCCCCCAAAATGTGCCTGAAAGGAAAGATTTGATTGGTATTTTAAATCGCTTTGCAGTGGCAATAGCAAAAGTACAGGATAAAAAAACGGGCTTGTGGTGGGATGTTTTAGATAAGCCCGGAAAAGAAAAAAATTATCCTGAAGCTTCAGCCTCCTGTATGTTCGTGTATGTGTTGGCGAAAGGCGTTAGATTGGGCTATTTACCGCCCTCGTATCTTACCGTTGCCAAAAAAGGGTACAACGGAATTATAAAGAACTTTATTAAAAGAGATGCCAACGGCCAACTGAATTTAAATGGCACCGTAAGCGTTTCGGGCCTTGGAGGACATCTGTATCGTGATGGAAGCTATGATTATTACACCAGTGAGAAGATTGCTGCAAACGATCCGAAAGGTGTGGGAGCATTTTTGCTGGCGTCTAACGAAATTGAAATGTTGCCCACGCTTGCTTTAGGCAAAGGCAATGCTGTATTGCTCGATAATTATTTCAATCATGAAACAAAAAAAGATATAACCGGTAAAACTGTGCAGTGGCATTATGTGTGGAATGAAATGGATAATGGCGGCTATTCAATGTTTGGTAATATATTTCATAAATATGGCGTTCGCACGAAAAGCATTCCTGTTGCGCCCACTTCAAATAATTTAAAGAATAGTAACATATATATTATTGTAGATCCCGATACAGATAAGGAAAACGAACGTCCAAATTATATAGAGAATAATGATATCAATGCAATTTATAATTGGGTAAAAGCAGGCGGCGTTCTTTTATTATTCAGTAACGATTCGGGCAATGCCGAGTTTGCGCATCTCAACAGGCTTGCTGCAAAATTTGGTATCCAATTTAACTATGATAGCAAGAACAAAGAAACCGGTACTAATTTCGAAATGGCTGCAGTTAATATTCCAGCTGGCAACACCATTTTCAAAGATGTAAAAAAAGTTTACATAAAGGAATATTCATCACTGTCAGTTAAAGCTCCCGCGGCTGTTATGTTAAAGCAGGATGAGAACAATGTAATTGCAGTGGCCAAAGTTGGCAAGGGCACTGTGTTTGCAATAGGCGATCCATGGTTTTATAATGAATATGAGGACGGAAGAAAAATTCCGATGGATTTTGAAAATTATAAAGCTTCGGAAGATTTGGTGAAGTGGGTTATAGCGCAAACGAAATAATATTTAAAAGCAAGCTTTAATAGATTATTATGGTACTGGTAAAAAAAATGAAGATTAAAATTAACCATAGTATAATTGCAATTATATCACTACTAACGGTGTTTACGTTAGCATATACGCAGTTGCATGCGCTTGGTAAAACCCCGGTAAAAATTATTGTCGATAAAAACGGGAAAGAAGGTTTTAAATCAATTCAGGATGCAATTAACAGCCTTCCCGATTCTTCTTTGCAGCCAAGAATTATTTTTATAAAAAGAGGTATTTATGCTGAAAAAATATTTATAAAAAAAAGCAATATAATTATTGAAGGAGAAAATGAAGAAAATACAATCATCACTCAATCAATTGCGCGGGACGAATGGAGATGCGATCACCGCGATGATTGGGGAGTTGCCACTATGAACATTGATGGCAACGATATAACATTAACAGATATTACCATTGTGAATAATTATGGTTTTGAGCATAACGGAAACCGGGTAATTGCGTGTGCGGCTGATTCAATAACGCATAAGAAAATTATTACTCCATACGGGCATCAAATGGCGTTACGAACAGCAAAGGCTACACGCTTAAAGGCGGTCAATGTGCATTTCAAATCTTTTGCCGGCGATACCGTAAGCCCGTGGAATGTAGACGATGGAATGTTTTATTTTAAAAATTGTACAATGGAAGGCGGTGTAGATTTTTATTGCCCGCGTGGATGGGCGTATGCAGAAAATTGTACCTTCTTTGCAAACACAGGGCCAGCCAGTATCTGGCACGATGGATCTAAAAATGAAGATGAAAAAACAGTTTTAAAAAATTGTTCTTTCGATGGATATAAAGGATTTAAATTAGGCCGGTACCACAAGGATGCACAGTTTTATTTAATCGATTGTACTTTTTCAAAAAATATGGCAGATCAGGATATCTACCTGGTTCCAACAGCTAACGTTATAAAATGGGGGAGACGAATTTACTATTTTAATTGCCATAGGAAAGGCGGGGATTACGGCTGGTTTAAAAATAATCTTAGTGAGGCACAGGGAAATCCTAGCGCAGATTCAATTAATATTTCGTGGGTATTTAAAGGAAGATGGAATCCGTAAAACAATAAACTAAACATAGAATTAAATCGAGGAGACAAATAAAAGTAATATGAAATTATCAGCATATACATTAAAGAACATAACGTCCGAAAGAGTTGATGTGCCGGAAGAAAGCATATTGGAACTGCCCGAAAAAGTTTTGCAATTTGGTACCGGCGTTTTATTACGGGGCCTGCCTGATTATTTTATTGATAAGGCAAACAGGATGGGCATTTTTAATGGAAGAATTGTTATTGTAAAAACAACCAACCGCGGTGATACTGCTGATTTCGGGAAGCAGGATGGCCTCTATACGCTGTGTGTACGCGGTATACAGGATGGACAAAAGATTGAAGAAAATATAATTAATTCATCTATCAGCCGGGTATTAAGTGCAAGCCATGAGTGGGAACAGATTTTAGAATGTGCGCACAACCAAAGTTTGCAGGTAATTATTTCCAATACAACCGAAGTCGGTATAAAACTCGTGAATGACGATATACGCCGTCATCCGCCTGTTTCTTATCCCGGTAAATTGCTTGCATTTTTGTTTGAAAGATTTACCGCATTTGGCGGAAGTGAAAAAAGCGGATTTGTGATTGTTCCTACTGAGCTCATTCCTGACAACGGAAAAAAATTGGAATCCATAGTTCTTGAACTGGCACATCTAAATGGATTACAGGATGATTTTATAGAATGGCTTGAGCATTGTAATTACTTTTGTAATTCTTTAGTTGATAGAATTGTTACTGGCATGCCGGATGAAGAAATAAAAATTGAAATAGAAAAAGAGCTGGGATATACTGACCAGTTGCTTACCGTATGCGAGGTGTACCGCTTATGGGCAATTGAAGGAAATGAGCATGTAAAAAAGATATTGTCATTCGCCGGCGCAGATGAAGGCGTGGTAATAGAACCTGATATTGATTTGTACCGCGAGCTAAAATTGCGTTTACTGAATGGAACGCATACATTAAGTTGTGGCATTGCATTTCTTGCAGGAGTAGATACTGTTAAACAGGGAATGGACGATCCCATGATTGAAAAATATATCGCTGATGTAATGCAAAATGAAATAGGGCCTTCCATACCTTATGAAATAGATGCGCAAACGGTGGAGGCCTTTACTGCAAAAGTGCTCGACAGGTTTAGAAATCCTCATATTAATCATTTCTGGAAAAGCATAACCCTTAATTATACGCAGAAACTGAAAATGAGATGTATTCCTTTACTTTTGAATTATTATAAAAAAAATAACCTGGTTCCGGAATTATTTGCATTGGGTTTTGCAGCTTATATTTATTTTATGAAGCCAGTAAAACGTAATGGCGATGAATTCTTTGGGGAATTTAAAGTCAAGCCTTATTTAATTGAGGATGAAGTGGCAGAAAAATTTTATAAACTTTGGCAAAAATTCGCCCCACATGAAATTGTAAATGAGGTATTGAAAGACGTGGCTTTGTGGGGTAAAGATTTGAGTATTCTTCCAGGCTTTGAACAGTCTGTAAAAGATAAGCTGGATAGCATAATTAATAATGGAATGCGGGCTACAATTGAATCCGCTCAATCCAAAAAAATGGTGATATAATGAATCATACAGTTACAAAAGTACATCCGGATGATAATGTATTGGTTGCTTTAACTAATCTTGAAGACGGGAATAAAGTAAGTTATAACGGCGAGGAATATACGATAATTGGGAAAGTACCTGCGAAACATAAATTTGTAACCAGGGATTTACTGCCAGGAGACGAACTATTTATGTATGGTGTTTTAGTGGGCAAGGCGCAAAGTTTTATTCCCCGTGGATCTGCAATCACCACTGCTAATGTAAAGCACGCTGCCAATAGCTTTGAAGTAGGGGAACGAAAATTAGACTGGCAAAAGCCGGATGTTTCTAAATTTACTAATAAAACATTTTTAGGATTTCACCGTGCGGATGGTAAAGTAGGAACTGCTAATTACTGGCTGGTTATACCATTGGTTTTTTGTGAAAACAGGAACATTGAGGTATTACACGAAGCGCTGGTAAATGAATTGGGATATGGAAGAAATCAAAATAAAAAAGTAGAGGTTTCAAGACTTATAGACATTTACAAAAAAGGCAAAAACATAACGGAGATATTAAACGCAGATATTTCTGTAGAAGGCGAAGAAGCAAAAAAACAACGCCTTTTTCCTAATGTTGACGGAATAAAATTTTTAACTCATGAAGGCGGATGCGGTGGTACCAGGCAGGATGCACAGGCATTGTGTGGATTACTTGCAGGATATATTACGCATTCAAATGTGGCTGGGGCAACCATATTAAGTCTGGGCTGCCAAAATGCCCAGGTAGAAATTTTACAGGAAGAAATAAAGAAAAGAGATAATAATTTTTCAAAGCCTTTGTATATCCTGGAACAGCAAAAAATTGGAAAAGAAACGGATTTAATATCGCAGGCAATAAAACAAACATTCGCCGGGCTGGTGTATGCAAACTCTCTTGAAAGAAAACCAGCGCCATTAAATAAGATATGTATTGGTTTGGAATGCGGCGGCTCTGATGGGTTTAGCGGCATCTCAGCAAATCCTGCCATTGGATACACTTCTGATTTATTAGTAGCTCTGGGGGGTTCTGTTATACTGGCTGAATTTCCTGAGTTGTGCGGGGTAGAACAAAATTTAAGTGATCGTTGTATTACAACGGATACGGCTAAACGCTTTGGAAATTTGATGCATGCTTATAACGAAAAAGCCAAAGCAGTAGGATCCGGATTTGATATGAATCCCTCTCCGGGCAATATTAAAGATGGTTTAATAACAGACGCAATAAAATCTGCAGGAGCAGCAAAAAAAGGAGGCACCTCACCTGTAACTGATGTGCTGGATTATCCTGAAATGGTTACCAGGCCAGGCTTAAATTTACTTTGTACACCCGGTAATGATGTAGAAAGTACAACAGCTGAAGTTGGTTCTGGAGCCAACATTGTTTTGTTTACAACGGGGCTGGGCACGCCTACCGGAAACCCCATTACGCCGGTAATAAAGATTTCGAGTAATACCATTTTATATAATAAAATGCATGATATTATCGATATTAATACAGGAACTATTATAGAAGGTACCGAAACAATTGAGCAGGCAGGTGAAAGAATTTTAGATTACATTATTAAGGTGGCCAGTGGAGAAATTGAAGTGAGTGCAGTAAGGCATCTACAAAATGACTTTATACCATGGAAGCGCGGTGTAAGCCTTTAATGATTTTTTTCCCTCTCATTATAATAATTAAAATAATTTAAACATAAATCAACGAGGATTTAGTATGAAAAGCTTTTTGGATGAAGATTTTTTGTTGCAAACTGAAACTGCAAAAAAATTATATCACGATTTCGCAAAACAAATGCCTGTTATAGATTATCACTGTCATTTACCTGTGCAACAAATTGCTGATGATATTAATTTTGAAAATCTTACACAAATATGGTTATATGGTGATCATTATAAATGGCGTGCGATGCGTACTAGCGGTGTTGATGAAAGTTTTATAACCGGTAATAAATCTGATTTTGAAAAATTTGAAAAGTGGGCGGCTACTGTTCCCTATACTTTGAGAAATCCCTTGTATCATTGGACACACCTTGAATTACAGCGATATTTTAATGTGCATGAATTATTAAAGCCTGGTAGTGCAAAAGAAATTTATGATGATTGCACACAAAAACTACAGTCCAAAGAATATTCAGTAAGAAATTTACTTCGTAAAATGAATGTTGCCGTGGTTTGTACCACAGACGACCCTACTGATACCCTTGAATATCATCAAAAAATAAAGGCCGATGGATTTGAAATAAAAGTGCTTCCTGCCTTCAGGCCGGATAAAGCGATGGACGTGGATGATGTAAATGAATTTAATTTATACATAAAAAAATTAGAAGCTGTAAGCGGCATAAATGTCACTTCTTATCAAACTTATTTAGATGCTTTAAAACAACGTCATGATTTTTTTGCAACGATAGGTTGCTCGCTTTCAGATCATGGCCTCGAATATATATTTACGGAGGAATACTCAGATGATGAAATTATTGCGACATTTAATAAAATCCGCAATGGGAGAGAACTTTCATTGGAAGAAAGAGCGAAATTTAAAACTGCGATGCTGTATGTTTTTGCAATATGGGATCACGAAAAGAACTGGGTGCAACAATATCATTTGGGTGCGTTGAGAAATAATAATATACGAATGCTCGAAGTTTCAGGTCCTGATACTGGTTGGGACTCTATCGGAGATTTTCACCAGGGGAAAAAACTTGCTACGTTTCTTGGCAGGCTCGATTCATCCAATCAACTGGCAAAGACAATTCTGTATAATGTAAATCCTGCAGATAATGAATTGATGGCAACTATGATTGGAAATTTTAATGACGGAAGTATCAAGGGTAAAATTCAATTTGGTTCAGCATGGTGGTTTTTAGATCAGAAAGATGGAATGACCAAACAGATGAACGCCTTGTCCAATATGGGTTTAATTAGCCGCTTTGTAGGTATGATTACTGATTCACGAAGTTTTCTTTCTTATCCACGACATGAATATTTCAGGAGAGTTTTATGCAATTTATTCGGCGATGAAATTGAAAATGGCGAGTTACCCAATGACCTGGAATGGACGGGGAAAATTATTAAAGATATATGCTACTATAATGCAGAGAATTATTTTGCCTGGTAAGCCTTTTATTATTATCACGCAAAAACTTGATATTTTAAATTATCACGTATATGCGTGATATTTTTGTTTATCACGTTTAAACGTGATAATTTTATAGAAAGTATATTGTTCCAATGATTGCCGTTATTACAGGAGATATTACCGATTCAAAAAAAATTGATCCAAAGATCTGGCTAAAGCCTTTAAAGAAAGAATTAGATACTATCGGCAGCAGCCCGAAATTTTGGGAAATATACCGTGGGGACAGCTTTCAAATAATTATCAGCAAGCCGGAAGACGCTTTAAGAACAGCGATAAAAATTAAGGCTACTTTAAAATCGATCCAGGACATGGATGTGCGTATGGCAATAGGCATTGGAACCAGGACACACAATGCTCCGAAGGTTACAGAATCTAACGGTACCGCGTTTATTCATTCCGGTGAAAAATTTGAATTGCTTAAAAAAGAAAAACAAAATCTTGCTGTAAAAAGTGACTGGCCCGGGTTTGATAAAGAAATGAATCTTTTTCTAAAACTGGCTTTAATTGCTATGGATAACTGGACGGTAAATGCTGCTGAAATAGTAAAAACAACCATGGAAAATCCAGATAAGCTGCAGGAAGAATTAGGACAAATAGTTGGCATAAAACAAAATGCAATTAGTAACAGGCTTAAGCGGGCTTACTACGATGAAATAATGGAAGTAAATGAGATGTACCTGTCAAAATTAAAAACATTGAAATGATTGTTTTGCTGAAATTATTTATAGCTCATCTAACCGGCGATTTTTTGTTGCAGCCTGAAAAATGGGTTAGAGCAAAAGAAGAAAAAAAGTTGGGCGCATGGCAATTGTACTGCCACTCGTTGTTGCATGGCGTATTGGTTTTATTGCTCATGTGGGATACCAGCTTTTGGATGTGGGCATTGCTCATCGCGTTTGTTCATTTGGTAATTGATTCATTTAAATTACTGGTTCAAAAAAATAATACAAAGCGGGCACTTTTTTTTATAGATCAGCTACTTCATTTTATTTCCATTTATGCAATATGGTTATTGTATGAAGGGAAATACTTTTCATTTTCATTTTTGAAAAATGCCAATTTATTGTTGTTGATCGTGCTGATAATTTTTCTAACCAGGCCTGTATCATTTGCCGTAAAAATATTTATTTCAAAGTGGACGCCGGATACTGAAGCGGGTGATGATGTAGTATCGCTGCAAAGTGCGGGAATGAATATTGGCATTTTAGAAAGATTGCTGGTATTTGTATTTATGATTAACAACGAGTGGCAGGCCGTGGGGTTTCTTCTTGCCGCAAAATCAGTTTTCAGGTTTGGAAATTTGCAGGAAGCGAAAGACCGGAAACTTACAGAATATATTTTAATAGGAACCTTGCTAAGCTTTGGTATTGCTGTTCTTACAGGAATGGGATACCAATACGTGATCGCCCTAAAGCTGGGTTATTGAATTTTTCCTGGTAATTAATATCACGTAAAAGCGTGATAAATTGAATTATCACGTAAATGCATGATAATTAATTCGCCTCTAAAATTAATTATATTTTCACTTTTATTACCATCTTCTTAATAGCCCCATCGCCAATCATTGGAGCATGCACATCGCCTGGGAAAAAGATGGCAAATTGATTATTGGTTAATTGAAAGAACATATCGGGTGCATCATTAAAAAACAGCACATCCTTTTCAGGATTATATTCTCCTTTCTGCTGAAGGCAGTTCTTTCTTGGCTTCCAGCCTATTTTCTCTGTTCCATTTATGCAAAGCTGTATGTCAATGTGCTTATCATGGCATTCAAATTTTGCTACAGATTCTTCTATTGTCATTCCTGGTTTGTCAGAAACGATGGCTTTCAAGAGGTCGGTATCAATTTCATACCTGCCAGGTTCAATTGTATCCAGCTTTTGCGAGTTAACATATTCAAACGCTTTTTTAAATTGGGGATGAACACAAAAATACTTTTCTGCATTTGATAATGTATCTATAATCATATTCTGTTTTTATAAATGAAGTTATTCGGTTTTTATTATTTTAAATAAACTAACTGTATAGCATACCTGTAATTTTTTACAAGGCTGTTGCAGGTGAAATTACAGTTTTATCAGGCACATCGATTCCCGGTTCTTTTAAAATTTGCCGGTTGTCTTTTACTGCGATCATAGTTATAATTGCTGACAGTAAAAGTGCTACTGACATAAAGATATAAGAAGCGTCAAAATTGGTAGTTGCTCCATTTAAGTAACCTACAATATATGCGCCGATAAAAGATCCCAGGGCTCCAAGACTATTAATTAATGCAATAGCACCGCCTGAAACATTTTGGGGTAAAATTTCTGTGATGATTGCAAAGAATGGCCCGTAAGGCGCATACATAGCGCCGCCCGCAATTACAAGCAATACAAATGATAACCAAAAATTACTGGTTCCCACCAGGTAAGAGCTATAAAACGCAACGGAGCCGATCAATAAAAAAGGCCAAACAAAAGCTTTTCTGTTTAATGTTTTATCAGAGAAATAGGAAACCGTAAGCATGGCTATAATTGCAAGCAAATATGGAACAGAAGATAGCCAGCCCGTTTTAATGATATTCATATCGGGGGCCGAATTTAAGATTGATGGCAGCCACATTACAAAGCCATATACACCAATACTCCATAAAGCATATTGCAGGCAAAGAAGAATTACTACTTTAGATTTAAATGCTTGCGCATAATTCTTTACCGGCTTTATAATTTGTTGTTCTTCGTGAAGTTTTTGTTCAAGATTTATTTTCTCAGTATCAGTTAGCCATTTTGCATTTTTTGGCTTGTCTTCAACAAGATACCACCAAAAGAAAGCCCAGACGATGGCGGGCAAACCTTCAAAAATAAACATATAACGCCACCCAACCGATTTCACCAGGTAGCCTGATAGGATAGACATCCAGAGAATAGTTGCAGGGTTGCCAAGAATTAAAAATGTGTTTGCCCTTGATCGTTCAGATTTTGTAAACCACCTGCTTAAAAAAATAAGCATCGAGGGCATAACAGCGCTTTCTACGACACCCAACATAAAACGAATTGCAATTAAAATATTTATATTGCTTATCATACCTGTTGCCATAGCAAGAAATCCCCATAAAATAAGCGACCAGAAAATTAATTTTTTCGCACTTTTATTAGAAGCATACAACGCTCCTGGGATTTGAAAGAAAAAATATCCCAGAAAAAAAAGTGATCCCAGCAAAGAAGACATTGATGCTGTAATATTCAAATCCTTTGCCATCCCCCCGGCAGCGGCAAAGCCAAAATTGGCCCGGTCAAGATATGCAAGGCTATAGGTTATAAAAGCAATCGGGATAAGGCGATACCAGCGTTGTTTAGCAATCGTTTGATTCATGATTATTCAATTTAATTTTCGATCCATTTATTAAATACCTTTTTATAATTATATACAAATCAATTCTCATTATTTTGTACTCTCACCTTAATAACTATTTTCTTTATTGTATTATAACCGTCAAGCTTAAACGCATGACGATGAATTTCCTTCGGAGAAAAAATAAAGAAGCTTTGCAAATTTTTCAAGTTAGAATTTTTTCGGTTAAGCAATGTTGAATTTTATATAACCATTTATTCAATTTATTAAAACTTATTTCATTTCAATGTAAACGCAATATAGTTGCCGCCCGCCTTTCCGCCTCTTGCACCACCTGCTGCTATTACAATATATTGTTTACCGCCAACTTCATAAGTTATGGGAGTTGCAAATCCTCCGGCAGGTAATTGATATTCCCAAACAATCTTTCCTGTTTTCCGATCAAAGGCCCGGAACTTCTCATCGGGTGTTGCAGCTATAAACACAAGCCCTCCTGCTGTTGCCAAAGGACCGCCATAATTTTCAGTTCCTGTAACTGGAATTCCTTTCTTTGTTAACTCAGGATATTCACCCAAAGGTACTTTCCATAAATAGTTTCCTGTATTTAAATCGATCGCATTGAGTGTGCCCCAGGGTGGTTTAATTGCGGGATAACCATTTTGATCCGTTAATTTTTTCCAAACCTTATTTACATAAGCAGGCTTAAATCCAAACTCTTTACTTTTCACGTCAGGTATATTTATTGTACTATGCTCACTAAAAACGGGTGATTTAATATTTGAAGGCATATTCAACAAATATTGTACGATGGCAGTTCGTTCTTCGTCTGATAAACGTTGAAATGATGGCATTCTCCCGCCTCCTGCTTTTATAATCTTTTGAATTTCGTTTATTGTGCGTTTCTTTCCAATATTGACTAAGTTAGGAAATTCTGTGCCACTGCCTTTTTTATCCTTTCCATGGCAGGCAGCACAATTCATTAAGTAAAGAATATTACCGCTTGAGAGCGAAACAAATTCTTTATTTCTTGTCGCAGTATCTATCAATTGTGTTATCCAGGGGTCATCGTTTGAATTTTGATACAATACGCCATCAGCGCTTATCGCATTGCCGCCCCATTCGGCGCCACCGCTATAACCGAATAGTAAAGTTCCAGTAGTATTTTGAGGAGTAAATTTATTGTCAGTTCTATATTTTTTATATTCTTCTAAAACATAGGCATGCGATTCAGATGAAAGATTGGTAATATCTGCTTCAGTGAATATTTGGTGAGAAAAGGGCAGGGGCTTTAGTGGGTACTTTTGTGTTGGCCATGGATGTTCACCGGGAAGCCCACCGGTTGGTACGGGTCTTTCTTCAACAGGAAATATTGATGTGCCGCTATCGCGATCTAATATATAAATAACACCATCTTTAGTTGATTGAACTACCACATCCTCTTTCTTCCCATTGTGTGTTACTGTTGTAAGATTAGGGGGACAAGGAATGTCACGATCCCAAAGGTCATGGTGAATTGTTTGATAATACCATTTCATTTTACCGGTTGCCGCATCGAGGGCCATAATGCAATCTGAAAAAAGATTGGTTCCTTCACGATTACCTCCATAAAAATCCGACGAGGGAGAGCCTGTTCCAAAATATACAACTTCTCTTTTTTCATCGAGCGTTAAGCCACTCCAATTGTTGGCTGCACCAATATTTTTCCATGCATCTTTCGGCCAGGTGTCATGACCAAATTCGCCGGGACGTGGAACAGTGTGAAAAACCCATCTTAATTTTCCTGTTAAAATATCGAAAGCTCTGACATTCCCAGGCGCAGCATCTCCTGATTCGGGCACTGCCGAACCAATGATTAAAAAATTTTTATAAACAATTCCCGGTGTGTTGGCCGTTACTGAAAGTTGGCTTACATCATGGTCAGAGTCGGGAGCAAGGCCTTCATGAAGATCAACAACACCATTTTGTCCGAAACCTTTAACCAGTTTTCCGTCATTTGCGTTCACGCAAAAAAGATTTGATCCTGCACTATACAAAATGCGTTTATCCTCGCCGTTAGTCCAATAAGCAACACCCCTGTTTACATTAATTACATTGTATCTTTTTCCATCTTTCGAAGGTTCAAATTTCCATAATTGTTTTCCGGTGCCTGCATCGAGTGCAAACAAGTTAAGGTCTGCGGTAGTTCCATATAAAATTCCATTAACAACTATTGGCTGACATTGTATCTGTTTCGGCCTGGGAGGTTTTGAATCGTTTGGGTCCGGAACTTCAGCTGCATTGTACATCCAGGCTATTTTTAAATTATTTACATTGCCCGCATTTATTTGGTCCAAAGATGAATACCGGTTTCCTGCTTTGTTTCCGCCGTAAACAGGATAGTCTATTCCAACTTGCATGGAAGTTTCCTTGTGTTTACAACTGATCATCAACAAAAACACCAGAATAAAAAGCAGGAATGTTTTCTTCACTTTTTGATTACCTTATGTTTAATAAATAATAACTGCCGATGATTTTCCATGCAGAAGTTTTCGGGGATTTATTAAATAATATTCTTTAAACAAAATATTCGTCTATTCGTTGTAGTTATGAGTCTTTAGATAATCATTCAATTCTTTTCTCGTCATGGGTAGTTTACTGTCTGGATAATTGTTGATCCAGTTTATAAAATCTTTTTTTATTTCATCGGACCAGCGGCTATCAATTTGCCCGGCGAGATATTTCTTTTCCTTCAAACGCTGAAAGCCAAACTGATCGCGTAAGGCCGTAACTTCTGATGATATTACTAATTCTGCTACAAGATTAGCCGGTATGAAAATTGTGCCATACTGATTGGCGAGTACGACATCGCCTGGCAACACAATTGCACGCCCAACGCGGATGGGCGCATTAATGGAAGTGAGCATTTCCTGTTGAAGATAAGAAGGATCATCTCCTCTTATCCACCCGTTAAATCCTTTAATTTCTTTTAACCCGCCAAGGTCTCTAACGGAGGCATCGAAAATAACGCCGTTTTGTGAATTGGCATAGATTGCATTTCCAAGATTAGACCCTATCAATGTTCCATCAATAATTCTCCCATAACCATCCGCAACATATACATCACCTGGTTGCAAAATATTAATTGGCCATGAATTGGTTCCTCCTGAAGAATCACGGCCTTCGGATATTCCCTGTTGTTTTATAAGCTTTGCAAAGTCGGGTCTCAATGGCATATATTGTGCGGTTATTACGCGACCCGTCATCACACTATCGGGATTAATAATTTTCCAGTTTCCTTCATATTGGTTTTGATAACCCTGGCCACGAAGATAACCCCATGCTTCTTCCATGGCAACATTTTTTAATCGTTTCAAAATAGCATCTGAAACTTTAGGCCGGCCATCTGCAAAACGTTCGCCTTTCCAATCTGCCGTGAGTGATTTAATATACTCTGGTGAAGAACCCACACGTTGGGCAATGGCGTAACATAAGGTAAACACAAATGCTGTGAGTAATATTAATTTTTTATTCATGATTATTGTTGTTTTTATCCAATAGTTATATTGCCTTTGTCAATCTCTATTAAGCAGCTATGCTGGCTTAGCAGTTAAAGTTGTTCCTCTTGCTGCATCAATAAGTCCTCGTATGTAACCTATAGCAAATAAAGTTCCTATTGTACTGTATCCCGGAAAACTATTACTATCGCCGGCCATCGTAGGCACATGATCCGGTCGTATCGGGCCCTTGAAACCATTATCATACAATATGTGCATCAACCTCGCCATATCCATTTGCCCGTTATCTATAAAGGTTTCATGAAAGTGTTGTTTATAACCAACTACGTTTCTAAAATGAACGAACGTAATCACATTTTTTTTGCAAAAATATTCTATAGCAACAGGCAAGTCTTCCTGCTTACCTTCATCTCCCATTTCACCAAAAGTTCCATCCCATGTAATACCATTATTTGGACTTGGATAAATATCTATCATTCGTTTAAAGGCAGCAACAGATGTCATTATCCGCGGAATCGCCCTGATTGCATCAACGGGAGGATCATCAGGATGCATGGACAACTTTATTCCATATTTTTCTGCCTCGGGAACAACTGCCTTCAAAAAATATTCAAGATTTTTCCACATCAAACCATGCGTCAATGTTCCATATTCTGTTATTGGATCGCCTTCCATTTTATCAATATCAAAACCCATTACCAATGCGTCGCCACGGTCGGGCCTTGCTTTATCGCTACGGGCCCAGCTTATTAACGGCATCCAGTTGTAACACACGGTATCAATCCCCAATTGTGAAATATTTTTCATAAACGTAACGAAGTTGGCAATCTCTTCATCTCTTCCCGGAAGGCCCAGTTTAGTTTTGGTATTAAGGGCAGGCGGCCCTTCTATCACAGTTAGTTTTAGTCCTTCTTTGTCCCATGATTCCTTTACAGCTTTTATTACATCAAATTCCCAACTGTTTGCATTGTCCATTCCAACCATTTTTGGGTTGATTCCTCCAACAGCACCTAATACACCCATTTGCTTTGCAAGTTCAATTCTTCGTGGTTCCTTGCCTGCAAAATAAGCAAGGCACAATTTCATTCCTGCATCTTTAATATAATTTATTTCGGGGTTTTGGTCTTTTAAAGAGTTCCTGTTATTTTCATTTCGTTTATGCCTATCCGTTGCGAATGCGCCCATTGTCCCAAGTGATAAGGATGCAGCAACCGATGTACTTTTTATAATAAAATCGCGGCGATTGTCTTTCATGATTATGAATTTTTTGGACTTGAAAAAAAGAACAGATATTGTTTAAAATATAAATGGAAAATACGCAAAAACGATTTTATTCCACGGCCGGTTTCATGTATTATTCTATCATTTTAAGATATTATTCTATCCTGCCCTGAGTGATTAAAATATTGAACATCAATATTAAACTCTTTTAACTGAATACCCTGTCGTGTGAACGTATTTCATTCCATTCTGGTGTTGGGGCAAAAAAGCTTTTATCTTTTGCATGCAAATGCTTTTTTACTTCTTCTTCATTTAATTCAATGCCCAGACCGGGCGCAGAAAACGGAACGTTAGCAAAGCCTTTTGTTATCAATTGCCTTCCATCTGTTGTCTTCACTAAACCTTCCCACCATGGCACATCAATATTATGATGTTCACAGGCAAGGAAGTTTTGGGTTGCTGCTGCACAGTGCACATCGGCCATAAACGAAACGGGTGTACCAGCCTGATGCATCGCCATGGCTACACCGTGTTCTTCAGCATAATCTCCAATTCTCTTCGTTTCTAATAAGCCTCCTGAAGTTGCGAGATCAGGATGAACGATATCAACCGCATGAATATCTATTAATGGTTTAAAGTTTTTCAGAAGGTAGATATCTTCGCCGGTAAGCAAAGGAGTTTCAAGTGCATCAGACATTGTTTTCCATTGATCAGTTAATTCCCACGATACAATATCTTCCATCCAAGCAAGCCTGTATTTTTCCAGTGCCTTGCCCAATCTTATACCGTTATTCAAATCAAAGTGTCCATAATGATCTGTAGAAAGTGGTATATCATATCCCACCATATTGCGAACCTTCTCTACTATTTTAGTTAATTCATCAAGGCCTTTATCTGTTATTTGTATTTGAGTAAAAGGATGAAGTGTATTTGCATAAGACATATTATCGCCCTGCCATTGTTTAAGAGAGCCCTGGCTTTCCCAGAATTTTTGATTAACTAAAGTGCCTGGAATTTTTGTAAGCTCATCAATTGAAACATCCATTTTAAGCCATGTGTATCCCTGGTCTTCGGTGCGGTACTTAATTAATTTTAATTGTTCTTCGGGTGAATTAGCTTCAGGTGTATCAGCATACAGTCTTATCTTATCACGATACCTGCCTCCTAATAATTGCCATGCAGGAACGTTATATGCTTTGCCACATAGATCCCAAAGAGCCATCTCTACTGCACACACGCCACCCGCTTGGCGGCTTGGTCCGCCAAATTGTTTTATAATTTTAAATATCATCTCTACATTACATGGATTTAGACCAAGGATGCGGCTTTTCAACATCAAAGCATAGCGGGGATCGGCCGCATCCCTCACTTCTCCTAAACCATAAATGCCCTGGTTAGTGTCGATACGAATAATAGCGGTGCCTCCCATTGCAGCCGTGAGCGCATAGCGCATATCGGTAATTTTTAAATCGGACGGGGCCGAATAACGTTTAACCTTAGACGTAGTTAATGCAAGCGTGTCTTCGATAGACAATCCCATCATTCCTGCAAGCGTAATCCCCCCGAAAGCTGTTTTCTTCAAAAAATCACGACGGTCTTTTTTTGTTTCGGGATTATTTATTTCTGCCTGCGCTTTAAGCGCTTCAGCTTTTTCAAGTTCTTTATTGTTTTCACTTAATTGTTTTAAAATACTTTTCATAAAAAATGTTTTAGATGAGATTACGTAGCCGTTATTTTCAAAATGAATAATCGTTATCGTTAGTTTTCTCTGTTAGGCCGATTAAAAATTCTAACAAAATGTTCTGCAAATTTTATTTAAAACATTCCATCCGATTCTATTAATTTTTCAACAAAATAGTTATCAGATTCCCGGATCCGGTATTCTTTATAACATGTACACGCAATCGTTATATTAACTAAAAATAGCCAATTTATTATTGTTAGCAGCAAAAAACTCATATCTGGGAAATAAACTAAAACTAAATATTGAAAATATTTAAATACAAAAGTTTAATTCCAATCGCAATGCTGTACCGCACTAATTCTTTTTTTACTGCTCTATTGTTCCAGAGGAACGTTTTGTGCTAAATTAGTTCTTTGAAAATATATTGCTCGCCATATTCTACTTCAAGAACCTTGAGCATTCTTCTAAATTCATCTAAAAATAGTAGAACCACAAAAAATGAACACAAATTTGAAGTCTGATCTTTCTTTTTTCTAACAATCCTGCAATCCATATCACAAAAAAAGCAACCAGGAAAGAACGGATAATTCCGCCTGCACCTTCATTGAAAAATTGCGGATAGTGGAATCCCATCAATGTGTAAAAAGAATAGAGCAGGTAAGGAATTAAGTAGGTGGTAAGTGTACTTGTGCCGGCCGGCCGGATAACTTTAAACCAATCTTGCCTCTTATATCAATGAAATAAATTAGTAATTCAAAAATAAGAATGCCAAGACCTATACAAATAGCTACCCATGCCGGAGTTGCCCGAATCTTTGAAATGCCTGCAGCATAAGGCCTGATATATAATCCAAAAATCAGCATTGCAATTCCAACAGATGTAAACAAAATCCATAGTAATTTATCTTTTCCCTTACCGGCTAATTCCCTGTATAAAAGGGATATTACCACGCCTCCCATCGTTAATGCCACGGAAGCAGCATTGCCAATAACCCATAGGGAAAATTTCAGAGCATGAGTATGAAATGCAACGTTAATAATCATGAATAAAAAAAAGGCGGTTAGCTGTATCCAAAAATTACCTCTTGACAAAAGATAAATAAAAGCACAAACAAGATACGACCATCCGATGATGCCCAGAATACCCCACCAATACGGTTTAAATCCAACAGGGGCTGTTGGTTGTCCTCCTTTAAATAGCCAGGCCATCAGTAATAAAATCAATATACCTATACTTTGTAAAAAATACTTTTTTGATTTCTTCATAGCACCGGGATAATCAATCCATATAAGAAAAAAGGCAATGGTTATAAATATCTCCCACACGGCTTTTGGCAAAATTGCAATGCTGTTATAATTTTCTAAATTAACATGGAGAAATCCCATAACCAGCAAAGCAAAAGAGCGGGCTAAAATATAGGTGGCAACCTTATAAAAAGAATCGCCTCTCTTTATTCGTTTGGTGAGTGCAAACGTAAGAGACAAGCCTACAATAAAAAGAAAGATGGGAAAAATTGTATCAGCAAAACCAAGGCCATCAGCCTGTGCGCTTACATGTTCAATCCATTCAGGAATATTTTTAACGCCACTTACATCATTTACGAAAATCATAAAAAACATAGTGATCGCCCGGAATACATCTATTGATAATAGACGTTTTGGGAGCTGTCGCATCGTATTGGAAATGGAATCTTCTAGAACACGATCGCTAATTATTCCTTCGGATATTTGCATGTCCTACATTTTTTTTCTTTCCGTGACGATATCGAATATACATCATCATTTCAAGAAAAAAATCAATTAATTCTTACCGAAAAATATTTAACGCTGCACTCTTCCGCTTGCATCTCCTTTCATTAATCCTTTTACATCACTTAATGTAGCATGGTTTAAATCTCCGGGGATAGTATGTTTCAATGCAGAAGCAGCAACACCGAATTCGGCGGCATCTTTCATCGCCATTTCAGTAACCAATCCATAGATAAAGCCGCTTGCAAAAGAATCACCGCTTCCAACGCGGTCTACAATTCTTACTTCGTATTGTTTGGTATGATAAAATTCATTGCCATCATATACTAATGCACTCCATCCATTATCTGAGGCACTATGACTTTCTCTTAATGTAGAAGCAATGTATTTGAAGTTGAATTTTTCTTTCATCTGTTGAAATACATCTTTATAACCATCAAGATTTAATTCGCCTTTAGTTACATCGGTTCCTTTACTTTTAAATCCTAACGTTGTTTCTGCATCTTCTTCGTTGCCGATACATACATCAACATAAGCGCAAAGCTTCGTCATTACTTCTTTGGCTTTTTCCTTACTCCATAATTTCTTGCGATAATTAAGATCAATACTGGTGGTAATTCCTTTAGCCTTTGCCGCTTTCAAAGCTGCTTCGGTAAGGGCCGCAGCACTATCGCTTAACGCCGGCGTTATCCCGGTTGTATGAAACCATGAAGCGCCATCAAATATTTTATCAAAATCAAAGTCTTTAATTTCAGCTTCTGAAATAGCCGCATCAGCACGATCATATACCACTTGTGATGCACGCATAGACGCTCCTGTTTCCAAAAAATAAATGCCTAATCTTTTTCCGCCTCTTGCAACAAATTGCGTATCTACACCATAACGGCGCAGGTGATTTATTGCAGATTGTCCTATTGGATTATCCGGCACTTTGGAAACGAAAGTTCCCTGTAATCCATAGTTACAAAGGGCTGCAGCTACGTTTGCTTCTCCGCCACCATAGGTCACATCAAATATATCCGCTTGCACGAATCTTTTAAAATCGGGAGTAGATAACCGAAGCATTATTTCTCCAAGTGTTACAACTTTTTTTGCCATGATCATTTATAAATTAAAACTTAAACAGATTTATTTCTCAATTCGATAAGGCCGAATTTCTCTCATATTTATTGAAGCAACAAGAATTATAGCAATAATTATCAAAAAAAATACGGAATCGATTGCGTAGCGAACCGGAATTACAGGCTCTTTTTTCAATTTTTAATTTCGAAAAGAAAGGCACTTGCGTGAACAATTTCAATCGTTATAAGTTACAAATTCGGTAACGTTTGCGTAAAAAAATATGGTTTAATAATATAATTCCAATAACATTGTTCATCTGGAAAAAAATTATTTTATGGATACAAAAAATGAATTATTAAAATTAATCCCTGAACAGGGAGTATTACCCTTATATTTTTATAAGGATACCGAAGTAAGCATTCAGGTGCTAAAATCATTGTACAGTGCAGGTATAAGAGCAGTTGAATATACCAACCGCGGAGAAGCTGCATTGCTGAATTTTAAAAAAATGCGTGAAGTCTGTGATGCTGAATTAAAAGGAATGTACCTGGGAATAGGGACTATAAAGAATGGGAACATGGCGCAGACATTTATCGATGCGGGCGCAGATTATATTATTTGCCCTGGACTTATTGAAGAAGTTGCTACAGTTGCTGATAAGAATAATATGCTTTGGGTTCCTGGCTGTATGACTCCTTCGGAAATTATTCGTGCAGAGAATATGGGTGCAAAAATGATAAAACTATTTCCAGGAAATATTTTAGGACCAGGTTTTATGAGCGCCATAAAAGAATTATTTCCTGGGTTATTATTTATGCCCACCGGCGGAGTTGATCTTGATAAAGAAAATATTGCAGGTTGGTTTAAAGCAGGCGTATGCGCAGTTGGAATGGGGAGCAAATTGGTAAGCAAAAATTTATTGGAGCAAAAAGATTATTCAAAAATTGAAGCGCTTACAAAACAGGTAATAGATATTGTAAAGTCAGTGAGATAGATAGATAATTGTTTTAAAAATAAACATACGACATGCAGAAGAATATGGGAAAATACAGGTGGACGATTTGCGCTTTGTTATTTTTTGCCACTACAATTAATTACCTCGATAGACAGGTAATCAGTTTACTCAAACCTTATCTTGAAGTACAATTTAAATGGACGGAAAGCGATTATTCCTACATCGTTATGGCCTTCCAGTTATCGTATGCTTTAGGAATGATTTTCGTAGGAAGATTTATTGATAAAGTTGGAACTAAGTTAGGTTATGCCTTATCAACCCTGGCATGGAGCCTTGCTGCAATGGGACACGCTTTAGCCCAAAGTACCTTAGGATTTGGCATTGCACGTTCCGCTCTTGGTATTAGCGAAGCTGGTAATTTTCCTGCAGCAATAAAAACAGTTAGTGAATGGTTCCCTAAAAAAGAAAGAGCTTATGCAACAGGAATATTTAATTCAGGTTCTAATATAGGGGCTATTGTAGCGCCACTTACTGTTCCCTGGATTGCTGAAAAAATGGGTTGGGATTGGGCATTCATTTTAACGGGTGCAGTTGGTTTTATCTGGCTTATCTTATGGATATTTATTTATGAAATTCCTGCAAAAAATAAAAGACTTTCTAAGGAAGAATTTGCATATATCAATAGTGATTTGGATGAACCGGTTGATACACAAGAAAAGCCTCCCCGCACTTCATGGTTTAAATTATTAGGGTTTCGCCAAGCATGGGCATTTGTTATCGGAAAATTTTTGACAGATCCAATATGGTGGTTCTATCTTTTCTGGCTACCTGCGTTTCTTGATGCTCAATACGGAGTTACCGGAACTGCTATAGGGTTGCCAATTGCACTCGTATATACGATGACCACATTTGGAAGTATCTTCGGAGGATGGCTGCCTATGTATTTTATAAGAAAAGGCTGGCCCGTTTTTAAAGCACGAAAAACATCTATGCTTATTTATGCTTTTTGTGTGGTGCCTGTAATTTTTGCACAATGGCTGGGCTCGTTAAACATGTGGCTGGCTGTATTCATTATTGGTTTTGCAGCATCGGCACACCAGGCATGGAGCGCTAATATTTTTACAACGGTATCGGATATGTTTCCTAAAAAAACGGTTGCTTCTGTTACCGGGCTTGGCGGCATGTCCGGCTCGGTTGGAGGTATATTAATTGCATGGCTGGCAGGTATTCTATTCGATAAATATAAATTACTGGGTAATATTGAAACCGGCTATTATATCATGTTTTTCATCTGCGGTTTTGCTTACCTTATTGCGTGGGTCGTTATGCATTTGCTGGTTCCTAAAATGAAAATGGTGGATGTATAATTAATCTTAATTAAGCTGAATTAAATCTTACGATTAACTATAAGTGTTTTAATGGAGTCGATTATCTTCTGACGGGGTTAAACTTACAATAAAACGAAGGGAAATAATGATAATTCTTTTTTGAAAATATTTTAAACAAATCTTCTAACGCCGGTTGAAATATAATTTTGCCTGTATTCTTTTGGAGTACTGATTTTTTTCTTTTTAAATATCCGGTTGAAATTTGACATGTTGTTAAACCCACATTTGTACGCAATTTCATTAATGCTGTTAGTGGTGTCAATTAGCATTCTTGTAGCATGGCCCAGGCGCACTTCATTCAAAGTGTCAATAAAAGTTTTCCCGGTTCTTAATTTAAAAAACCTGCTGAGAGATACTTCCGCCATTCCCGCAATTTTAGCTGCATCTCCCAATGTTATGTTCTCACTAAAATTGTTATTGAGATAAGTCATAATCTTTTCAATTCTGCGGCTGTTGTATGAAGGCGTTTCTGTATTAAAGGCCATAACGGATAAAGTTCTCAAGTTCCTGGAAGTGGACAGGTCGTGCAGGATCGACATAAGTTCTAATACGGAATCGAAGCCGTGCTTTTGCTGTAGTTGGATTAATCTGGGCGTGATCGACAGGGTTGTAGCTTCTGAAAATAATACTCCTTTTGACGAGCGTTGCAGTAATGTTCTTATAAAACTTAATTGGTTGCGGTGCAAAAATTTTTCATCAAAAAGGTCGCGGTGAAACTGGATGGTGATTTCATTAATGACCTTGTTTTTACACTTATGAGTAAACCATCCATGTTGCAGGTTCGGGCCTACAAGAACCAACTCTGTATTTCCTATTTCTTCCACATGGTCGCCTACTATACGTTTCGCACCTGCCGCATTCTGAATAAAATTCAGCTCAAATTCATCATGAAAATGTAATGGAAAATCAAATTCCTTTTTAGATCTAGAGAACAACGAAAAGCAATCGTTTTGCGTAAGAGGCGTAATTTCTCTTAGTAATTTAGTCGTTAAACTCATAACAAAGCATTAAAAATGGATAAGATATATTAATAAAGTATTACAAATATGTCCAGTTTTGATACTCAAAAATCCTTGCGAATAAAGGAAATAAAAAGGTAAAAATATGATTTCAAATAATAAAACATAAATAAAAGATAAATATGTACTGATTTGGGGGTATAAATTGAAATACTTTTGAAGAAGCAAAGCTTGAGCAATGAGAAATTATTTTAATACGAAATTGGTGTTGATTTTATTATTCACTTTTTCAGTAAGCTTCATTTATTTAATGATTTCCCCATGAAGTTTTTTGTTTAACCCATTATTTAGCGTAGACGTAGAGAGAAAAGGGTGATTTATGATTATGCAATCGATGTTATAGAAATAATTTTTCCCCAGTGCGGTTTTGTACATCTTTATATAAGTAAAACATAGAACTAAAATGGCATTTTTAAATTTAAAAATGATAAAGAACTTATTTGTCTTATTATGCGCAGTTTTATTTTTTAAGATTTTACCAGCTCAATCTGAATTGGTGAAAATTAAAGGCAGCCAGTTTTATTTAGATGGTCATCCTTTTTATTATGTAGGCACTAATTATTGGTATGGAAGTGTACTCGCTCTAAAAAAAGACAAGCAAAAAGGTATCGACAGGTTGAGGCAGGAACTGGATTTCTTAAAATCGCATGGTGTAACTAACATAAGAATATTAGGAGGAGCAGAAGGAAAAGGTTTAATTAATGGTGTGCAAAGGGTTGGCCCTCCTTTACAAATTAAAGAAGGAGTATTTGATCCGGGTTATTTAAAAGGAATGGATGTGTTACTAACTGAGTTGGCTAAACGCAAAATGACCGCGGTTATTTATTTAAGTAATAACTGGAACTGGAGTGGAGGTTTTCTGCAATATCTTAAATGGAACGGGTTAATTCCTGATTCGGCATTTAATAAAGACATTCCCTGGGGTGAGTTGGGAAATTATACCAGTAAGTTTTATGACTGCGAAAAATGTAAGGCAGATTATTTCAAACAGGTAAAATATATTGTTGGGCATACTAATTCAATCACTAATAAAAAATATTCAGAAGATCCGACTATAATGGCCTGGGAAATCGCTAATGAGCCTCGGCCCATGCGCTCCTCCGCAATTAATTTTTACAGAAAATTTATAAGTAACACGGCTTCATTAATAAAAAAGATCGATTCCCATCATTTGGTAACTACCGGTACTGAAGGTTATATGAGTACGGAAAGTATCCAGTTGTATAAAGATGTTCACAATGATAAAAATATTGATTATCTCACTATACATATTTGGCCAAAAAACTGGTCGTGGTTCAAGGGCAAGGATATTGCCGGCGGCATGGATTCGGTTATTAGTAAAACAATTACTTATTTAAATGTTCATAAAAAAATAGCAGAAGAATTAAACGAACCGCTGGTAATAGAAGAATTTGGTTTGCCAAGGGATAATCATTCTTATGATATTGACTCGCCTACTACTTACAGAGATATTTATTACACCAAAATTTTAAGTGAATGGTTGAACAGTAAGCGTACTAGCGGACCGTTAGCTGGCGTAAATTTCTGGGCTTACGGCGGTATTGCAAAACCTATAAAAGGGCAAATCATGTGGAAAGAAGGAGATGAATATATGGGCGATCCGCCAATGGAAGAACAAGGATTAAACACAGTATTCAATTCGGACAAGAGCACTTGGAATGTTATTGATTCGTTTTCAAAAAACACAAATAAAAATCTACTAACGGATGATCTGCCAATTGATAAAAGAGCAACACAACACGTAATTAATTTATATCATAATTTAAAAAGGCTGCAAAAAAAAGGAATCATGTTCGGCCACCAGGATGATCTTGCTTATGGAGTTGGCTGGAAATATATTCCTGGCAAGAGCGACGTAAAAGAAGTTACAGGCGATTACCCGGCAGTACACGGCTTTGAGTTAGGCAGGATAGAATTAGGCCATCCTGTGAATCTTGACAGTATGCCGTTTGATAAAATGCGAAAATATATTCTGCAGGTTTATGAAAGAGGCGGCGTGGTTACATTGAGCTGGCATTTAAATAATCCATTAACGGGTAAAACGGCGTGGAATGCCGCTCCCGGCACTGTTGCGTCTATACTTCCCGGTGGGGAGAGGAATGAATTATACAAAACCTGGTTGGATAAAGTGGCGGATTTTATTGTAAGTTTAAAAACAAAAAATAGTGTGCCCGTTCCCGTTATACTTCGTTTGTTTCATGAGCTAAATGGCAATTGGTTTTGGTGGGGAAAAGATCATTGCACACCCGAAGAATTTAAAAAGCTTTGGCAATTTACAGTTTCGTATTTAAGAGATACAAAACATATTCGCCAGCTATTGTATGCGTATAACACCGATCGTTTTTCTTCTAAAGAAGAATATCTTTTAAAATACCCCGGTGATGAATGGACAGATGTTGTGGGTTTTGATATTTATCAAAGAAATGGCGGTGCAGATGGAAATGCTGCGTTCATTAAAGACGCAGGTAACATGCTAACAATGCTGGAAGAAATAGCCTCAGAGAGAAATAAAATCCCTGCACTAACAGAGTTTGGCTATGCAAAGGTGCCCGACAGTAGCTGGTGGACACAAGTATTTTTAAAAGCGCTGGACCATCATAAAATATGTTATGCATTAGCATGGCGCAATGCTGGCTATATGCCTTCCGGCGAAGCAGAATATTACCTGCCTTTTAAAGGCCAGCAGTCTGAAGAGGATTTTATAAAATTTTACAAAACTCCTGGGATTTTATTTCAAAAAGATATAACGAAAGAGCATCTTTATAAATGAAATTACAGTTTATAGATATAGCAATAGTTGCCCTGTATCTTTTAATGATGCTGATGCTGGGATGGTTTCTCAGGAAAAAAGCAAGACAGGATAACGAGAGTTATTTAATGGGTGGCAAAAGGCTTCCGTGGTATTTGCTGGGGCTTAGTGATGCAGCAGATATGTTTGATATAAGCGGAACCATGTGGATGGTTTCATTATGCTTCGTGTATGGGTTAAAAAGTATCTGGATTCCTTGGTTGTGGCCGGTGTTTAACCAGGTTATTAATATGATGTTCCTCGCAAAATGGTTGCGGCGTTCTAACGCCAATACAGGAGCCGAATGGCTGGCTACACGATTTGGCATAAAAGGTACTGGCGTAAAATCTTCTCATAATGTTGTTGTTGCTTTCGCATTAATTGGCTGCCTTGGTTTTTTAGCATATGGTTTTATTGGCCTCGGAAAATTTATTGAAATTTTTGTTCCCTGGAACCTCGTTCAGCCGTACATTCCGTTTCATGTAGCGCCTCAATATGTAGCGCATTTTTACGGAATTATATTTACGCTGTTTGCCATGTTCTATTCAATTCTTGGCGGCATGCGGAGTATTGTGTTGGGAGATCTTATTAAATATATAATCATGACTGTTGGCTGTATTGCTATTGCAATAATTGCCGTTATACACTTAAATGGCCATTCTTTAAATGTGCCGGCAGGGTGGAGCAATCCTTTCTTCGGCTGGCATCTAAACTTAGATTGGTCGGGCATTGTAGCTGATGTAAATAAAAAAATTACCGACGATGGGTATGGCCTTTTTGGTTTGTTTTTTATGATGATGTTGTTCAAAGGTGTATTTGCAAGCTTGGCTGGCCCTGCTCCTAATTACGACATGCAAAAAGTTTTGTCAACAAAATCGCCAAAGGAAGCTTCCAAGATGACGTGTTTTGTTTCTATTGTTTTATTGCCGATAAGATATTTAATGGTGATTGGTTTAACCGTTCTCGGGTTGTTATACTATAATCAAATGGATCTTTCTGACGGATTGGGACATACTGATTTTGAAAGAATATTACCGGGAGCCATCAACAGTTTTTTGCCGGCTGGAATTTTGGGGTTAGTGCTTACTGGTTTATTAGGTGCATTTATGGGCACTTTCTCCGGCACTATGAACGCGGCACAGGCCTATATTACGAACGATATTTATTTAAAATATATTAATCCAAACGCTACCAACAAAAAAGTTATCTATATAAATTATTTGTCAGGAGTTGTGGTGGTTACCATTGGAGTTGCACTTGGATTTTTTACAAAAGATGTCAATAGCATTTTGCAGTGGATAGTGTCAGGATTATATGGCGGCTATATTGCTGCTAACATGCTCAAATGGTATTGGTGGCGTTTCAATGCGAACGGGTTTTTTTGGGGCATGCTTGCAGGAATTGCAGTAGCGCTAATATTTTCAAGGTTTTTTGACGGCATACAATTCCTTTATTATTTCCCGGTTCTTTTTCTTATATCAATAACTGGTTGCCTTGTTGGAACTTATGCATCGCCGCCAACAGATACCGAAGTGTTGAAAAGTTTTTACAAAACGGTGCGCCCGTGGGGCTTTTGGAAGCCAATTCATACAATGGTAGTAAATGAAGATCCCCTATTTATTGCCAATAAAAGATTCAAACTCGATATGTTTAATGTAGCCCTTGGGATTATTGCACAGCTTTGCCTCACTATTTTGCCAATGTATCTTGTTTTGTGGATGAAACTTCCTTTAATCCTAACGGTTAGTATACTTCTAATAATAATAATTATACTTAAAAGAACGTGGTGGAATAAACTGGAAAACTAAAATATTAAACCTTTAGCAACATTTTTATAATGAATACATATTTTCATAAAAGAGTAAAAACATTAACGGCAACTTTTAATGATTTAATAACTAAGAGGAATAAGCCGCTTGAATCAGTAAATGGAATTTACGAGCGCTACGAAAACCCTGTTCTCACTGCAGCTCACACTCCTCTTACCTGGCGTTTCGATTTCAACGAAAAAACAAATCCTTTTTTTATCGAAAGGTTCGGGATCAACGCCGTTTTCAATTCCGGCGCAATTAAATTTCATAATAAATATGTATTAGTACCAAGAGTTGAAGGCCTCGACCGGAAATCTTTTTTTGCGGTAGCTGAAAGCGATAACGGGATTGATAATTTTAAATTTTGGGATCGTCCTGTTATAATGCCTTCCGCTAATGAACCGGAAACAAATATTTATGATATGCGTTTGGTTCAACATGAGGATGGGTGGATTTATGGTATTTTCTGTACCGAGAAACGAAATACCACGGCGCCAGAAGGCGATCAATCTGCTGCAATAGCTCAATGTGGAATAGCCAGGACTAAAGATCTTGTAAAATGGGAACGACTTCCTAACCTTAAAACCCATTCACCTCAACAGCGAAACGTTGTTTTGCATGCTGAATTTTATAAGAATAAATATGCTTTTTATACCCGGCCGCAAGACAGCTTCATTGAGGCTGGAAGCGGTGGTGGTATCGGTTTCGGTTTTTGTGATGATATTAAAAATGCAGTAATTGACCATGAAATTGTAATTGATAAAAAAGTTTACCATACAGTTTATGAAGCAAAAAACGGCTCAGGCCCCGCTCCGCTTAAGACTTCTAAAGGCTGGCTACACCTGGCACACGGCGTGAGAAGCACTGCGGCAGGATTGCGCTATGTGTTGTATATGTTTATGACAGACCTTAATGATATTACTAAAATAATTCACAAGCCCGGCGGATATTTTATGGCGCCGCAGGGTGACGAAAGAGTGGGCGATGTTTCTAACGTAATTTTTACTAACGGTTGGATAGCCGATGATGATGGCACTGTGTTTATTTATTATGCCTCTTCCGATTTAAGAACACATGTCGCCACCTCTACTATTGAAAAACTGCTTGATTATGTCATGAACACTGCAGAAGATGGATTTACTTCTGAAGCGTCCGTTAAAACGATTACGGACATTATTGACAGTAACCTGGTCGGAAAAGAATATAATGGTACAGTACAAACGCAGATTCAGGGTTATGATAAATGAAAAAGATAAGAAATTTTGCTCATAAGTAACGATATCGAATTGGTTAAGCAATTAACGCTTTATAAAAAGCAAATGCAGCAGGAGTTGTCAGCAATTCTGCACTTCTGGCAGCGGTATACGCCAGACACCGCATTTGGCGGATTTTACGGCAGGCTCGATAATCTTAATAACGTTTCGAAGAATGCCCCCAAAGGCTCCGTTTTAAACAGCAGAATTTTATGGGCATTCTCGGCCGCTTTTAATCTTCAAGGCAATAAAGATTACCTGGATGTGGCAAACAGGGCTTTTCAATACATCATTAATTATTTTATAGATAAAACCAACGGAGGAATTTATTGGACCGTTGATTACAAAGGGGAACCCCTGGATACAAAAAAGCAGATGTATGCATTATCATTTGGAATTTATGGGTTAAGTGAATTTTATGTGGCCAGTAAAAATCAACAGGCAAAAGAAACTGCTATAGCATTATACCACCTTATTGTTGAACACAGTTATGATAAAATAAATGGAGGTTATTTGGAAGCATTGTCTGCAGATTGGAAGGAAATAGGCGATTTGCGTCTTAGTAAAAAAGATGCAAACGAAAAAAAATCCATGAACACACATTTGCATATACTGGAATGTTTTGCTGCTCTCTACCGTATATGGCCAGACGAAGTTTTAAAAAATAAAATTGAGGAGTTAATTCAGATTTTTTTAGATCATATAATTGATAAAAAAAGCAATCACCAGGTGTTGTTTTTTGATGAACAATGGAATCCGAAATCAAATATAATTTCATATGGCCACGACATTGAGGCCGCATGGCTGATCCAGGAAGCTGCTGAAATTATTCAAAATAAAAATTTAATTGAAAAGATTAAAATACGTTCGGTACAACTTGCAAATGCCGCCGCCGAAGGATTAGATACAGATGGTGGCTTATGGTATGAATATGAAGTAGAGGAAAAAAATCTTATTAAAGAAAAGCATTCATGGCCACAGGCAGAAAGCATGATTGGGTTTTTTAATGCCTGGCAATTAACCGGCAATGAAGATTTACTGGAAAAGTCTTTTGCCAGTTGGAAGTTTATACAGCAACACATTCTTGACAAAAAAAATGGTGAATGGTTCTGGGGCGTTAAAGAAAATTATTCGCTAATGAACGAAGATAAAGTGGGACCCTGGAAATGCCCATATCATAATAGCAGGGCTTGTATTGAATTGATAAAAAGAATAGATAATACACTAAAGAGTTAGCTAATGAATAAAATTAGTTTTTATTTTTTGCCGTTGAGTTTTAAATAATAAACATGAAAAAAAATTTGTCCTTTTTCATATGTGTTTTTTTCACTTCATTATGTACAGCGCAAACACAAACTTTTAATATTAAAAGTTATGGCGCTGTTGGTGATGGAAAATCAATTTGTACCAAAGCCTTGCAAAACGCAGTTGACGCATGTCATAAAAATGGCGGGGGCGATGTATTAATTCCAACCGGTATTTTCGTAATTGGAACGGTGCATTTAAAAACCAATGTGCACTTGTATTTACAGAGTGGCGCTGTACTCCGTGGCAGCGGTAACCTGGATGATTACGAGACTTTTTATGCAGGCAAGCCTTTTAGCCCGGTTCATAAGGGAATGCTATTTACGGAAGATGCGGAAAACATCACGATATCAGGCGAAGGGCGGATTGACGGTAACGGCGATGTTTTTTTTGAAATGGATAAGGCAAAAAAACTAAGCAGCAGTGATACGAAATTTACGAGACAAAAAGATAATTTCCGGCATGTTGATGAGAGAATAGGCGACGGGCCTTTTGTGCCAAAAGACAGGCCCTACCAAATGTTTGTTTTTAGTAATTGTAAGAGGGTAACTGTAAAAGACATTCTTATTACGAAGTCGCCATTCTGGTGCATGCATTTTGCCGATTGCGATGCTGTACGCGTAAGTGGCATTCGCTTATGGAATAATTTACTGGCACCTAACGCCGATGGCATAGACGTAACTAGCTGCAACAATGTAATCATTGACGGGTGCGATATACGCAGCGGTGACGACGCGATTGCAATAGTTGGCTATAATCATCATTTTGAAATTCCGGGATTTAATAATTCACTACATCCATCAGGTAATATTATTATAAGTAATTGTAATCTTCAATCGTATTCAAGCGGCATCCGTATCGGTTTTTTAGATCAAAATTCTGTGAAGAATATTCACGTTAGCAACGTAAATATTACCAACTCTACAAGAGGTATTGGCATTTTTGTAAGAGACCAGGGCTCGATTGAAAACATCACGTTTTCTAACATTAATATTGAAACGCATTTGAGAACAGGTGACTGGTGGGGCAATGGCGAGCCTATTCATATTTCGGCAGTAACGGGAAAGGATTCTGTAAAACTCGGCCAGGTAAAACACGTATTGTTCCAAAATATTATCTGTACAGGTGAAAATGGAATATTGTTGTATGGAAGCGACGAAAGCATGTTGGAAGATATTTCATTCGATCATATAAGATTTAATCTTATTGACAGCAAACTCAATGAAGTTGCCGGTGGCAATATCGATCTTCGCGGAAGCAGTCTGCAACCATCCCTTTTTAAAAGCGATATTCCCGCGATGTATGCGCAATACATTAAAGGTTTGCGCATCAGCGATTTTCAGTTGGAATGGGTTAATACCCGGATGCCGTTTTTTACCAATGGTATCGAATTAAATCATTTTGAAGATGCGGAAATAAAAGATTTTAAAGGAAGCGCATCACCCACAAATCCCAAAGCATTTAAGATTTATGCTGAAAATGGCAAAGACTTCAAAACAAATAGTAATAATGGTGTTTCAACCCAAAATGTGCAATAATTTTTGTATAATATGTAAACCCTGCAAGCTGCTTACTTAAAAATGAGTAAATTGAAAGGCTAAATTATTCGTGAACTTTTTAAAATAAATAACATGACAACTTCAAGAAGATCATTTCTAAAATCAACCACGTTACTTTCAGCAGGGTTATACATGGCCCCATCAAAGTTTAAGATGAAATCGCCCACAATTGGCTTGCAATTATATACCGTAAGAGATGCAATGGCGAAAGATCCGGTATCGACGCTGGCAAAAGTTGCAGCAATAGGTTACAATTCAGTAGAAGGCGCAACATATACCGGCGATGAAAAATTTTACGGTATGAGCGCCGCTGAATTTAAAAGAGTATTGAAGCAAAATGGCTTGATCATTCCAAGCAGCCATTACCGGTTGGGCGAAGAAAAAGTGAATGGAGAAACGCAAAAAGGAACAATGCTTAATGATTGGAACAAAGCCGTAGATGACGCCGCCGAAGTTGGAATTAAATATATGGTGTGTGCTTATTTATCAGAAACCGAAAGAGGTGATCTCGATCACTATAAAAAAGTGGCTGATCAATTAAATATTGCCGGAGAAAGATGCAAAAAATCGGGGATTCAATTGTGTTATCACAACCACAATTTTGAATTTGTAAAACAGGGCGAAACTTATCCTTATGATATTTTATTAAAGAGCGAAAAGAACCTTGTCAAAATGGAAATTGATTTGTATTGGATTAAAAAAGCAGGCCAGGATGCAGTTAAACTTTTCCATGAACATCCCGGAAGATTTCCTTTGTGGCACGTAAAAGATATGGACAAGACGCCTGAACAAAATTTCACAGAAGTGGGAAACGGTATTATCGATTTCAAAGAAATTTTTAAGTATAAAAGTTTAGCCGGAATGAAATACTTTTTTGTAGAAGAAGACAAATGCCCCGGCTCACCATTTGATAGTATTACAAAAAGCATCAATTATATAAAAAAGAATTTGGTTTAAATTTTCAATCATAAACTTTGCGACTAAAAATGTACACAAAAATTAAAATGGGTTTTATCATCGCATCTCTAATGACTATTTCTTCATCATTATTTGCAAAAGGCGGGCGTAATTTTTATCAAATGAAAATTTATCATTTAAAAAATAATGAACAGGTTAATAGTGTTGATGAATATTTGCAGAACGTTTATCTGCCTGCATTGCATCGCTTAAATATAAAAAACATTGGTGTGTTTAAACCAATTGCAAACGATACCGCGGCTGTAAAATATATCTATGTATTAATTCCTTTTAAATCAGACGAAGAATGGGTAAAACTTGATAAAAATATTGTAAAAGATAAAGTGTACGATGAGGCTGCAAAAGGTTTTTTGGCTGCGCCATCGGATAAGGCACCTTATGAAAGAATGGAATCCATTTTACTGGAAGCTTTCGAAAGCCAGCAGCAATTATTATTACCGGCAACAAAAAATGCAGAAAGGGTTTTTGAATTGAGAAGTTATGAAAGCCCTACCGAAAATTTATCAGCAAAAAAAATAGGCATGTTTAACAAGGATGAAATAAATATTTTCAACCGGCTTGGATTTAATCCTGTTTTTTACGGAAGAGTTTTGTCCGGGAGTCGCATGCCTAACCTGATGTATATGCCCATATTTAAAAGTGTGGAAGATAGAAATGCGCAATGGAAAGTATTTGGTGCAGATGCAAAATGGAAAGAAATTTCGGCAGACCCAGTGAATGAAAATAAAGTTTCCGTTTCGCACATTGACAGTATTTTAATGCACAGCACTTCATATTCTGATTATTAAATTTAAAATCATGCCTTTCAAATTATCAGGCTTAAAGATCTTTATGTTGGCGGTTAGTGCGCTTCCGTCACTAAATTCCTTTTCACAAAAAGTTGGTGTTTTTGAAAATCAAAATGACGTGGGTAAAATATTACATCGCGGTAGCGGAACATACAATGAAGCTACGGGTGAATATTTTTTATCGGGGTCGGGAACCAACATTTGGTTTACCCATGATGACTTTCATTATGTATGGAAGAAGATAAAAGGCGATTTTATATTACAGGCAAGAGGAAAATTGATCGGTAAAGGAGTAGAAGAACATCGAAAATTTGGTTGGATGGTTCGCGCAAATCTCGACAGCACTTCTTCAATGATCGCTGGAACCATTCATGGCAGCGGCCTTACGTCATTGCAATACAGGAAAGCGCCTAAAACAAATGTTGAGGAAAAGCAATTCACCATTTCAGGACCTGATGTAATCCAGTTAGAACGAAGGGGAAATCAATACATCATGTGTGTTGCGCATTTTGGAGAGCCGTTTGTTACTGAGGAAATTACTGACGTTGATTTAGGAGAGGATGTGTATGTGGGATTGTTTATCTGTTCACACAATAAGGATGTAGTGGAAAAAGTAAAATTCGATAACGTACGAATCATCGTTCCTGCAAAGGCGGATTTTGTTCCTTATAAAGATTACCTGGGAAGCAATATTGAAACCATGGATGTGTTTACAGGAGCAAGAAAAATTTTATACACTTCTCCTGCATCTTTACAGGCGCCTAACTGGATGCGTGATGGGGAAAGCTTAATTTATAATACAAATGGATTGATGTATCGGATCAATATTCAAAATTGTAAACCAACATTGATTAATACAGAGCCGGTAAAAAATAATAACAATGACCACGTAATTTCCTTTAACGGAAAGATGTTGGGACTAAGTGCCGCAAGTATGGATCATAAATATAACTCCGTTGTATATACAGTACCGGTAAACGGTGGTACGCCAAAACAAATAACGCCAACCGGCCCATCATATTTGCATGGATGGTCACCCGACGGCAAATGGCTAACGTTTACGGGCGAACGAAATAGCGAATTTGATATTTATAAAGTTCCTTCTAACGGCGGAGAAGAAATTCGCCTTACAACTACTCCTGGTTTGGACGATGGCTCTGAGTACAGTCCCGATGGAAAATACATTTATTTTAACTCTGTAAGAAGCGGTACCATGCAGTTGTGGCGCATGAAGCCGGATGGAAGCGACCAGCAACAATTAACGAATGATGAATACAATAATTGGTTTGCCCATATATCTCCCGATGGTAAATGGATTGTGTGTTTATCTTTTTCAAAAGATATTAAGGCTGATGATCATCCATTTTACAAACATGTTTATTTGCGCATGATGCCGGCTACAGGCGGCAATCTTAAGGTAATTGCTTATTTATACGGAGGGCAGGGTTCTATCAATACACAATCCTGGTCACCTGATAGTAAGAAAATTGCGTTTGTTAGTAACAGTGATGTAATAAAATAATTTGATGAATTGAACAATTTAGAAACCTAATTAAAGCTTGATATGAGACGCGTAGTTAACATTAAAAGTGCAATGCTTATTTTATTAATTGCAATAATTGCATTGCCATTAAAAAATAAAGCGCAACAGGTAAACGATCCCGCCATTGATGCGAAAGTGAATGCGCTGGTAAAGCAAATGACATTGGAAGAGAAAGTGGGCCAGATGGCGCAGGTTTCCATTGAGTCTCTCGGTAAAATAAGAAATGGGAATTTTGTTTTTGACCAGGATACTTTTAAAAAAGCCGTTATACAATATAAAATAGGCTCTATTCTTAATACGCCCGGCTTACAAAATGCGCAACAATGGAATAATATAATACAGGAGATACAAAATGCGGCTAAGCAAACAAGATTGAAAATTCCTGTATTGTATGGGCTTGATGATAATCACGGTGTAAATTATGTTGCGGGGGCTACTTTATTTCCCCAGGAAATTGGACAGGCCGCCACCTGGAATCCGGAACTTATTTATAATGCCGGGGTAATTACTGCTTACGAATCGCGGGCAGCAAGCGTGCCGTGGACTTATTCACCTGTGTTAGATTTAGGTACAAATCCGCAATGGCCGCGTATTTGGGAAGATTATGGCGAGGACCCCTATTTGAGTTCACGGATGGGCGTTGCATTTGTACATGGTGTGCAGGATCCGCTCGGCAGCAAAGACAAACTTGTAGTAAGTCTAAAACATTACATGGGTTACTCCGATCCCAAATCGGGGCATGACAGAACAGATGCATGGATCCCCGAAAATTATTTGCGGGAATATCATTTGCCGGCCTTTCGTGCATGCGTAGACGCAAACGCCAGGACAGTTATGGTTAACTCAGCATTAATTAATGGGATACCAACTCATATTAATAAACACGTTCTTACTGATATTTTAAAAGACGAATTGGGCTTCACAGGTTTTACTGTGAGCGATTGGCAGGATATTGAAAATGTGTACCGGCGCGATCATATCACTAAAGATATTAAAGGTGCAATTATGCTGGCTATAAACGCCGGAATTGATATGTCGATGATTCCTTATAATTACAAGGAATTTTGTACCGACCTCATTGCTTTGGTTAAAGAAGGAAAAGTTTCTATGAGCCGAATCAACGATGCCGTTACAAGAATTTTGAGGGTGAAAGAAGAATTAAAACTCTTTGAAACGCCAATGACTTATTTAAAAGATTATCCAAAATTTGGAAGTGCCGAATTTGAAAAAGCATCTTATAATACTGCCGCGGAATCTATTACGCTTTTAAAAAATTCTAACAACGTTTTGCCTTTGCCAAAAACTGCCAGGGTTTTGGTAACAGGCCCCAATGCTAATTCCATGAGAACATTAAATGGCGGTTGGACCTATACATGGCAGGGAGAGAGAACAGATGAATACGCACAGAAATACAATACTATTTTAGAAGCCGTTCAGAACAAATTCGGCCCTACAAATGTATTGTATGAGAGAGGTGTGTCTTACAATACGGCCGGAAAATATTATGAAGATTCAATTGTTGATATGGACGCGGCTGTAAAAGCTGCCGCAAATGTTGATTATATTTTATTATGTATTGGTGAAAATAATTATACAGAAACACCGGGCAATTTGAATGATTTGACCTTATCTCACAACCAGTTGTTGCTTGCAAAAGCAATGATTAAAACGGGCAAGCCTGTAATTTTTATTTTGAATGAAGGACGGCCAAGGATTTTTAATGAGGTGGAATCTGCTGCAGCTGCAGTTATCGACGTATATCTTCCTTCAAATTTTGGCGGCGATGCTTTGGCGGATATTCTTACGGGAGATGTTAACCCGAGCGGAAAGCTTCCAATAACCTATTCACGTTTCACTAATGCACTGGCAACCTATATACATAAGCCTTCCGAAGGTGATGGCAATCCACAAGGCGGAGATTTTTATCCGCAATATCAATTCGGATTTGGATTGTCTTATACATCTTTTGAATACAGTAACCTTTCTGTTAATAAAAATGTTTTTTCACCTGGCGACACGGCAACTATACATGTTACTGTAAAAAATTCGGGTAACCGTGATGGTAAGGAAGTTGTTGAATTGTTTGCGTCTGATCTTGTTGCTTCTTTAACCCCGGATGTAAAAAGGCTAAGAGGTTTTGAAAAAATTGATTTAAAAGCCGGGGAATCAAAGACGGTAACTTTCCGGCTTCCAATGAAAGATCTTGCCTACGTAAATTCAAACAATAAAACAGAGTTGGAAGCAGGCGATTTTAAACTCCAGGTTGCAAATCTTAATGCATCTTTCAGTGTTAATAAAACGGTGATCTATTAAATAGATATGAAAACGATTGCTACGTATTTTTTTATCGCTTTTAACCTGTTAAGTGTATCTGCATCATATGCACAAAATGCCAGGTTTGAAAAGCTCGATAATGGAGTAATAATTTACTTTTCAAATCATGAAACCAATTCCACGAGGGCTTTACAACTTGTGGTAGTTGATAAGAAAATTATCCATGTAATTAAAAGCCCCGAACTGCCACTGGTGGCCGATACCAGCCTCATGATTTTAAAAAATAGTTCTAAAACGCAATTCTTTGTAACTAATACAAACGACGAGGTAACACTTTCAACCGCGGAATTGAAAGCAACTGTTTCTTTAGAAACTGGCCTGGTAACATTTGAAGATTCAGCCGGAATTAGATTATTACGGGAAGATAATAATGTAAAAAATTTTAAGCCCACTGTAATTGATGCGGGGCAATCGTGGCAGGTTCAGCAATCATTTATCACTCCAGAAGATGAAGCCTTTTATGGCCTCGGCCAGCATCAGCAGGGCTTAATGAATTATAAAGGAAATATAATTACGCTTTTGCAAAACAATACTGAAGTGGCCATTCCATTTTTAGTTTCAAATAAGAATTATGGAATTCTCTGGGATAATTATTCTATTACAACATTTGGCGATGGAAGAAGTTATGAACCCCTTAATCATTTAAGGTTGTTTGATGCGAATGAAAATGCCGGATCGCTTTCGGCAACTTATGTTCTTAAAATGGATTCTTCCAAAATAATCACAAAAAGAAATGAAGACTCAATCGCTTATGATTATTTATCCGATTTAAAAAACTTTCCCGCTTCATTTGAATTAGGTAAAGGAATGGTAATGTGGAATGGATTTATTCAGTCACCTTATTCCGGACTTCATAAGTTTTCGTTTAGATATGGTGGTTATATTAAGGCATGGCTTAATGATTCTCTGTGTTTAAATGAATGGCGCCAATGCTGGAACCCTGAAATGACGATTATCCCATTCGTAATGGAAGCCGGCAGGAAATATCATATCAAATTAGAATGGATTCCGGATGGTGGTGAATCTTACATTTCGTGCAATTGGCTTCGCCCGGCAAATGATGAAGAAAAGCGTCACTTTATGCTCCGATCGGAATCGGCTGATAATGTTGGCTATTATTTGGTGTATGGTGAAAAAACTGACGACATAATAAGTGGTTACCGGCAACTCACAGGCAAAGCGCCAATTGTTCCAATATGGGCGCTTGGATTTTGGCAAAGCCGGGAACGATATAAGACACAGCAGGAAGTTATATCTACCCTAAAAGAATTTCGTAAGAGGCAAATTCCAATCGACAACATTGTGCTGGACTGGCAATATTGGGAGCCCGATCAATGGGGGAGCCAGCAATTCGATTCATCAAGATTTCCAGACCCGTTTGGCATGATTGACTCGCTGCACCATTTGTATCATTCACATATGATGGTTTCGGTATGGCCGAAATTTTATAAAGGAATTGCCAATTATGATTTAATGAATAATAAGGGGTTTTTATTAACAAGAAATATTGAAGAAAACCGGAAAGATTGGTTAGGCTACGTTTCTACATTTTATGATGCTTTTAATCCTGAAGCAGCAAAAGTATTTTGGAGCCTTGTTTATAACAATTTATACCGGAAAGGCGTAGACGCTTTTTGGATGGATGCACCTGAACCTGATATTCATTCTAATTTGAATATTGAACAAAGAAAGGAATTGATGTTTCCGAATGCTTTGGGCTCTGCAACAAAATATTTTAATGCTTATCCACTTGTGAATGCCAAAGCGGTTTACGAAGGGCAGCGTTCAGTTGCTCCCAATAAGCGGATATTCACATTAACCCGTTCTGCTTATGCCGGTTCGCAACGTTATGCCGCTGCAGTTTGGAGTGGAGACATTGGATCACGCTGGCATGATATGAAAAATCAAATTTCAGCCGGAGTTAATTTTTCTATGTCCGGAATTCCTTACTGGACCATGGATGCCGGCGGCTTTGCCGTAGAACACCGTTATGAAAATGCGAAAGGGGATGATCTTCAAGAATGGAAAGAGCTAATGACGAGATGGTACCAATTCGGCGCTTTCTGCCCGTTATTTCGGGTACATGGCCAGTTTCCTTACCGCGAAATATTTAATGTGTCTTCTCCAGGCGAAGATGCTTATGAGAGCATGCTGTATTATGATCAACTGCGTTACAGGCTTCTGCCTTACATCTATTCAATGGCTGCTAAAAGTTACCTGGATGATTATACCATTATGCGTGGTTTAATAATGGATTTTCCAAATGATAAAAACGTGATCGACATAAACGATGAATATTTATTTGGAAATAGTTTTCTAATAAACCCGGTATATGAGAGAGATGCGGTGAGCAGGAAAGTTTATTTGCCTTCAGGCGATGGATGGTATAATCTTTATGATGGGAAATATTTTGAAGGAGGTCAAAATATAAATGCACCTGCACCTTACATGCGCATGCCTGTATTTGTAAAGGAAGGTTCTATAATTCCCTTTGGGCCTGCATTACAATATACCGGAGAAAAGAAAGCTGATACAATATCATTATTTATTTATACCGGTAAAAACGCATCTTTTATTTTATATGAAGATGATGGCACAACTTATAATTATGAAAAAGGTAAATATGCTACCATCACATTTAATTACAATGAAGCTGGTAAAGAATTAACTATACAGAACAGGCAGGGAAATTTTCAAGGTATGCTGCAAAAGAGAATATTTAATATTTATTGGATAAAAAAAGATAAACCCCTTGAATTGAAGTTTGATAAAAAATATGATAAGGAGATTGTATATAAGGGGCAAAAATTATCAATCAGAATGAATTAAATGGTTATATGAATTTTAGGAAATTTAGATTATTAAGTAAAATAACATCATGAAAAAAATCTTCTTCTTTGCATTTATTTTCTGCAGCACAAAAATGTATGCGCAAAAATTTGAGGGATTAGCGCTAACACCGCCGATGGGATGGAATAGCTGGAATACATTTCAAACAAAAATCAATGATTCGTTGGTAAGAGAAATTGCCGATGTAATGGTTTCTTCAGGGATGAAGGACGCGGGCTATACCTATCTTGTTTTGGATGATGGATGGATGTCAAGGGAAAGAGATAGCGTTACAGGAAATCTTGTTCCTGATCCAAAGAAATTTCCCAACGGAATGAAAGTGCTGGTTGATTATGTACATTCAAAAGGCTTAAAGTTTGGATTATACAATTGTGCAGGCACTAAAACCTGTGCAGGCTATCCGGGTACAAGAGGATATGAATACCAGGATGCGAGATTTTATGCTTCCCTGGAAATTGATTATTTAAAATTTGACTGGTGTAATACGGATGGAATTAATGCAAAGGAAGCCTATACTACTATGAGTAAGGCATTAAAAGCAGCAGGTCGCCCGATTGTTTTTAGTCTATGTGAATGGGGTACTAATAAACCGTGGGAGTGGGCTGAGAATGTTGGTGAACTTTGGCGTACAACAGGAGATATTTCGGCAGTTTATGATGGATATATTGATCATGGAACCTGGAAGCAAACAGGTGTAATGCCGATAGTTGATCTGCAAAAGGGATTAAGAAAATATGCAGGCCCCGGCCATTGGAACGATCCTGATATGCTTGAGGTGGGTAACGGTATGAGCGTAGCCGAAGATAGAACGCATTTTTCGATGTGGTGTATGCTTGCAGCACCGCTGATGGCAGGCAATGATTTAAGAAAGATGTCGAAAGAAACACAATCGATATTAACCAATAAAGAAGCGATAGCGATTAACCAGGATAAGTTAGGTATTGAAGGATTTCAATATGAAGATAAAGATAGTCTTGAGGTGTGGGTAAAGCCTTTGGAGAATGATGATTGGGCCGTATGTTTTTTAAACAGGTCTGCTAAGCCGATGAAAATAAATCATAACTGGAAGGATGAATTGATTACAGATCCATTATTTCATAAAACAATGAATGCAAAAGAACATCCATATAAAATAAGAAACGTCTGGGCGAAAAGTAATGCAGGTGACACACAAAAACCTTTAGTTGCAATAGTGCCTTCTCATGATGTAATGATGTTGAGGCTAACGAAATAACTGTTTAATGTTTTAAACCTATATTCGATTTTTTAAAGATTACTGGTTAAGAATCTTATCAATTCTTTCCAATTCCTCTTTTGAGAAACTATAATTTTTAATAGCGCCGATTGCGTCAGATACCTGCTTTGGTTTACTTGCTCCTAGAATAACCGAAGTAATGCGTTCATCTTTTAAAACCCATGCAATAGCCATTTGTGCAAGCGATTGATTTCTTTCAGCAGCGATTGCATTTAATTTTTTTGCTTTATCTATAATTTCATTGGTAACCTGGGATTCACTGATAGCACCATTTTCGAGATGCCTGCCTACCCTTGAATCTTTGGGGATTCCCTTTAAATACTTATTAGTAAGAATTCCCTGGGCTAATGATGAGAAGGTGATACAACCTACTTTTTCTTTACCTAAAAGATCTAATAAACCATTTTCAACCCAGCGGTCAAGCATTGAATATCTTGGTTGATGAATAAGACATGGAGTTCCCAGTTTTTTCAACATTTCAAATGCCTTTGCTGCTTCTTCCGGTTGATAACTTGATATGCCTACATACAAAGCTTTGCCTTGCCTTACAATGAGATCGAGCGCAGTCATCGTTTCTTCCAAAGGAGTTTCAGGGTCCGGGCGATGATGATAAAATATATCAACATAATCCAATCCCATTCGTTGTAAACTTTGGTCGAGACTTGCAACTAAATATTTTTTTGAGCCCCAATCGCCGTAAGGCCCATCCCACATTAGATATCCCGCCTTGGACGAAATAATTAACTCATCCCTGTAAGGCTTAAAATCTTTTTTAAATATTTTACCAAATGTTACCTCAGCAGCGCCCGGTGGCGGACCGTAATTATTAGCAAGATCAAAATGTGTAATACCATTGTCGAAGGCCGTATGCAAGATCTTACAGCAATTTTCGTAATCATCAATCTCACCAAAGTTGTGCCATAAGCCCAATGAAATTAATGGGAGTTTGAGACCACTGTTGCCGCATCTGCGGTATTGCATCAGGTCATAACGATTTTTATTTGCAGAGTAACTCATTATAGTTGTTGAAATTTTTTATAAATACGATTAGCCATATCAGTTATGAAACTCCTTTATTGTTGCTGTTGCTTGTGTTGCACTTTAAGATAATGGCGGTAGAATTCCAATGAGTACCTATCTTTTAAAAACATTGAATGCCTATAGTCTTTGTCTTAATCGTGTTTCTATTACTCCATTTACTAATTGTAATAACGCGTGAAATAATATCAAATGTAAATATTTTTTCTATACCCCGCCGCTATGGAATGTAATAGGAAAATGTAAATCGGCTGTTTAAAAATATTGTCACTTTCATTTCGCTTCGGATTTAATATTTTAACTTTAACAGCGGTAAAAGAATTAAGGAAATAACGAAAGAAATTTCATCTTCTTCCGTTATTTCCTTTTTGATGTATAAGAATCTGCCTTTGAAAAATATTGTTTGGGTGAAATATGTATAAGTTATTAATGAAGGAAACTGTTATGAGACCGCCATTAAAAATGTTGGTTGCCTTTTTGTTATTTACATTTCTTTATTGTTTTGAATCGAACGCTCAACTATGCCAGGGGAGCCTCGGTGACCCCGTGGTCAATATCACTTTTGGTGCCGGCTCCAATTCAGGACCGCCACTTGGTAGCACTAATTATACCTATGTTCCAAAGGATTGTCCGAACGATGGCTTTTATACAATCGCCAATTCAACAAGAAACTGCTTCAACGGCACCTGGCATACACTCACCGAAGATCATACGCCCGGTGATGTCAACGGTTACATGATGGTGGTGAATGCTTCCTACACGCCCGGAGATTTTTTTGTAAAAACAGTGGATGGCCTTTGTCCGAATACCACCTACGAATTTGCTTCCTGGATTTATAATGTGCTGCAGCCATACGCGTGCGACGGCCATGGAATAAAACCTAATATAACTTTTAGCATTGAAACAACTTCGGGCACTGTATTGCAAACTTACTCAACCGGCGACCTCCCTATGGTGGCCAACTGGACGCAATACGGCTTCTTCTTTTCAACTACTTCCGGCACAAATTCCGTCGTTTTAAGAATGACTAATAACGCCCCGGGCGGGTGTGGTAACGATCTGTTGCTGGATGATATTACTTTTCGTGCATGCGGCCCGTTAGTTACTGCTAATATAAATGGAGTTGCTGATTCTGTTGATGTTTGTACGGGAGATAATTCTGTTTTCACGTTGCACGCAAATGTTTCTGCAGGGTATTCGGATCCTGTTTATCAATGGGAGCTTAGTATAAATAATGGCGCTTCGTGGGCAAATATCTCTGGCGCAAATGATACGGTTTACACCCGGCCCGCTACCCCTAATGTGGCGACTTACCTATATAGATTGGCAGTTTCACAGCGGGAAAATATAAATGTATCAACCTGTTCAATCCTTTCAAATATTGTAAAAGTAGGCGTGAATGAATATCCGGTGACTGATGCGTCTAACCGTGGCAGTTGTATTGGTGATACACTGTTTTTAAATGCTAATGGCGGCAGCTTTTTTTCGTGGGCAGGGCCAATGAATTTCTTAAGTACCGAGCAATCTCCATTTATTGCCCCGACTGCTGCAGAAAATAGCGGAATTTATTTTGTAAAGGTTACTTCTTCCAAAGGTTGTACAACCGCAGATTCCACAAAGGTTGATTTAATCTCAAAGCCGTCGGTTTATGCGGGTGATGACGCTGAGATCTGCGAGGGAGCTACGGTTCAACTAAATGCTGCAGGAAGTGATAATATCACCTCATACTCGTGGGCGCCGCCACAGGGAATTTCAGATCCAAATATTCCTAACCCTGTTGCTTTACCAAAGGAAACAACATTATATATTCTTACAGTTGCAAACAATGAATGTAAAGTGTATGATTCTTTATTAATTACGGTTGATAAAAACCCATCCGCAAATGCAGGGCCGGATAGAGTAATTATCAAAGGGCAATCTGTTACTTTAAGCGGAACTGCGGACGGAACTGATGTTAATTATTTTTGGGCGCCAAATACTAATATAACGGGAACTGAAACACTTGTACCTGTTGTAAGCCCACCAGCAAGCCAGGTGTATGTATTGAATGTAATTTCAAATAAAGGTTGTGGAACCGCTACAGATAGTGTGCTGGTAAAAGTTTACCAACAGTTGTACATTCCGAATGCGTTCACGCCTAACGGTGACGGTGTAAATGATAATTGGTTTATAGAAACGTTGCAGGCGTATCCCGGTGCGCAGGTTAAAGTCTATAACCGTTACGGGCAAATAGTTTTTGACAATCACAGAAAAAATATTTGGTGGGATGGAAAATTCAAAGGTGTTCAACTTACCTCGGGAGCCTATGTGTATATAATCGATTTGAAAAATAATACCCCGGTCATAAAAGGTGTTGTGTATGTTCTGTTATAAGCCACTAAATATTTTTTCGGAAGTTTAAATAGCGTCGACTCTTTCTTTTGCCTGCGCCGATGTTATTACCGGGATAACCTTAAAATCAGCAAGGTCATTCCAGTGTTGAATCCATTCATTAATTTTTTCTTCCGAATCGCTTTCCATAACCTGGTAGCAAGTTGTTACTTCCTCGTTAATCCAACTATTTATATAATGAACTCCTGTGGGCAGTTGCCTTCCTTTTTCCTCAATCTTTTGTATAATTCTTTCACTTTATTTTGGCGGAAAGTTTCGATGATCATATACATCATAAAATAATTTTTGCAAGTTTTAACTAATGAAATATAATTATCAAAATAAAAAAGCAAAGTAAAGAAAATGAATAAAATAATATGCAATAAAACTTAGAACTATTAAGTATTTTTAATCTCCTTTCTTCAGCTAAATAAAAATTTATATGAATACTTCCCGCCGCACATTTATTAAAACCGGCAGTATAACGATTGGCGGCGCAGCAATGCTTCCGGATATTTTAAAAGAAAAGAAGACGAATGCTATTTTGGGATTGCAGTTATACACAGTGAGAGACGATATGAAAACAGATCCTGCAGGAACTTTAAAGCGCCTGGCAGCCATGGGCTTCAAATACGTTGAACATGCAGGCTATCATGACCGTAAATTTTATGGATATTCAATACCGGATTTCAAAAATCTTTTAAAAGATAATGGATTAAAAATGGAAAGTGGCCATAACCCACTCACGTCTAAATATTGGGATAAGGCCACAAATGATTTTACGGAGGAATGGAAATATACTATTGAAGACTCGGCCGCTATTGGATTAAAATACATGATAAGCCCGGGGGTTGATGAAAGCATGTGCAAGAACATGGACGATTTTAAATTATATATGGACATGCATAACAAAACCGGTGAGCTTTGTAAAAAAGCAGGAACACATTTTGCCTTTCATAATGAAAGTTATGAATTTAACCACAGCCTTAATGGCACCGTATTGTACGACTTGCTGCTTCAATTAACTGACAAATCTTTAGTGGCACAACAAATTGACATTGGTAATATGTATGAGCCGGGCGGAAGGCCTTTATATTATTTAAAAAAATACTCGGGAAGATTTTTATTGATGCATGTAAAAGATGAATTGAAAAGAGATTCTCCGGGAACTGATGGCAGAGTTTATGAAAATACGTTATTGGGAAAGGGAGTTATTGACGTAAAAAATGTTGTTGATTATGCACGTAAAACAGGAACGAAATATTTTATAATAGAGCAGGAAGAATACCAGGGAATAGCGCCGCTCGATTGTGCGAAAGAAGATTTAGAAAAAATGAAAGGGTGGGGCTTTTAGTAAGAGTTCAGCAACATTTTGGCTAACTAATTTTACCACATTTCATTAATCAAAGTAAGAAGTTGGTTTCTACCTTTTTTATTTTTGAATTTATTCACCGGCTTCATTTTTTGCAAACCATTTTTTAAAAACATAGTGATATATCTGAGTGGTTCCGTTTAAAACGGGAAATGCATTCACAAATATCCATCCGTCTTTACCCATATAATTCAATGCATCAACAACCGTATTAAATTTTTTCAATTTCCCTTCATCATCCTTAAGCCTTGTATCTTTCCAGATGCTTTTTTGTTCACCATAATTTATATCAATGGTAACTTTATTGCTTAAAAGCCTTGGCGTTGCAATTACTTCGCAATACTGTTCAACTTTTGACGAATCAATTTGGGAAAAGGAAACAGATGAAATAAAAACTATTATGGCGGTAATGATGAGCTTTTTCATGAAGCAGAATTTTTGCAATGATTTAATAGTAAATGTAAAAAAAATAAGCGCAATCCCGTAATAACTAAACCTGCCATCTTTAACTATCACTTCTCATACAATTCAATGGGCAAATCATCGGGATCTGCAAAAAAAGTAAAACGTTTGTTGGTGGTTTCGTCTATACGAACGGGCTCACAAGCGACGTTATGTTTTTTTAATTTTTCAATTACAACATTTAAGTCATTTACTTCAAAAGCAATATGCCTCAAGCCTGTTCCTTCCGGCCTTGACAATCTTGGTGGTGGCGCGGGAAATGAAAAAAGCTCAATAATATATACACCATTTAATGCGAGGTCTAATTTATACGACTGCCTTTCTTTTCTATAAATTTCTCTTATAATTTCAAGCCCTAAAATCTCTGTATAAAAAACTTTTGACTTTTCATAACTGGAACAAATAATTGAAATATGATGGACACGATTAAGCATACACGCAAGTTATCAATTAATGTAATTGATATTCGATCGATTTCCGAACGGTTATTGATTTCTTTATACCGTGTTCATCTTCTTATGCCACAGGTAATAGGAAAGAAATAAAAAAATTATTGGCAGCACCATAAACATTAACGATGATTGAAGTCCGTATGTTGCAAGTACCGAATAAGTGGCGCCGGCCAGGTCGAAAAATAAACCTGCATAAGCCCACTCTGTTATTCGTTTAAACCCGGGAATGAGTATAGCAATTACCCCCAGCACCTTTGCAACACCAAGAAACGGAACGATATAATTAGGATAGCCCAATTGATTATTCATAAACTTAATTGCATCGGCAGTGCTCAAAACATCTGGAATGGCTGAAAATAGCATGGACGCTGCAAACAATCCAGTGATAATCCAATATAAAATTTTTGTCTTTTTCATTTTACTCCATGTAATATTAATAAATTAATTACCGTTAGTTTGATTTCTCCACGCGATTAAACATCCAGTTTACTCCATATGTATCGGTACAACTTCCAAAGTATGCGCCCCAAAACATGTCTTGTAATTCCATGGAAATTTTTCCATCTTTTGATAACGCATTTAGAGATTTATTGGCAACCATTCCAATGATCTGTCTTCTAGTAGGATCTGCTATTGCCTGAAATACATCCCGTCGCGCTTCCATATGCAAGTATTTACTTGCGCAAATTTTTTTGATTTTTTTTACATAAGCCATAATGCAACGTCTTAGTAAGGAAGGTTGTCAACAATAAAAAAATAATGAAAAATCTTTTCGTCATCAGTATATTATTCTCCGGGATGCTATTTTTTTGCGGTAAAAATAAGCTAGAAGCTAACGGTAAAGTGCACGTGCGAATAGAAAACCTGGCAGGATTTACAATAAGAAATGTAAGCGTTGGAAATGCAAATTATGAGATCGTGATCCAGGGGCAGATTACTAATTGTAAAATTTTGGATCAGCCAATATATGCCGGGTATTGCAGTTTTATGAAAGACAGTGTTCAATCAGGTGCCGGTGTAGGAGTTTGTGGAACGCCGTCTCCACCTCTATTTAAACCGGGGTATTACACTTTCAGAGTAACTCCTGAAGTTAACGGGTATAATAATATAATTGTAATTGAAAATTAGCCCCGCATCAGTTTAAATATTTTTCTTTGATAATATTAATGTGATGCAATTCATGCCCGGCAAGGTGATAGCCCAATGCCCGCACCGTTACTTTATTTTTGTTTGCAACACCTTCTCTTAATAAAGCTGTCTTGTCAAAGCTTTCAAACAAAGTAATCGTTGCATTGCGAACGGATTCATATTCATTCAATATATTTTCAATACTTCTGTTGTTTGCATTTGAAAAAGTGGCATAGTCATCCTGTTCAAAACCCGGGAGTTCAGTTTTGTCATTTCTCGCAAAACATAAAGCACGGTAAGCATAAATGCGTTCATCATCTATTATATGAACCAATATTTCTTTTATGTTCCATTTATCTTTTGCATACCGGTAAGTAAGTTTTTCTTCCGGTAGAGAGAAGATGAATTCTTTTGTCTTGTCAAAATTTTCTTTTAAATGTTTTAATAGCAATCCATCATCTGGCAATAGACTAATATACATTATTGCATATGATGGAAATTCTCCGTTTTTTGGTTTTTCTATTTTTTTCACGTGTGTAAAAGCTTTAAACGATCTTCACTATTTTACATAGTTCGATTATATGCCTGAATGTTTTTTTCACTCTTTTTATTTTCAATGGTGCGCCATCCTCTTCCCCGCCAAATATTTCTCTCTTATAATTTCATACACCGGTTTGTTATACACTTTACTTTCCAGCCATGAAATAATATCGAGGTAGGCAAAGGCTCTTGTTTCAAATTTGCTTTTTTCAAGATCCTTAATTCTATCAAGCAATTTTTCAAATTCAGGTTGCAGTTTTCTTGCGGAGAGATAAAATGAATTCTTCAAAAATTTAAACATCTCCTCTTCAACAAGGCTCAGATTTTGCATCTTCGCCATAAAGCGGTATACTGATTTTATTAAATATTCCAGCAGTTGAAAATTGCCCAATTCATAATGAGAGATTAAATGCAGCAGTCTTGAATAGCATTGCAAATCGGTGCGCAGGTCAACTTTCCAGTTGATGATTTTATTTAAATAATCTATTGCAGTGTCATAATCTTCGGCACCAAAATATAAGGAAGCAATCTTATAATAAAAAACAAGTACCCTGTGATGATCCATATAAATACTAAACTCTTTCAGCTGTTGCTCAATTTCAGGAACCATTGCTATTCCTTCTTTAAACGTTCCTTCTAAAAAATGCTGGTTAATTTTTGATGTATATAAATAAATAAAAACCTGCACCCTGTTATTGTTGCTTTGTTTTACAATATCCGAATCCCGGAAAGTTTCAAGCTGTTGGATTGTTTTACTAAAGCCGTTATAATTCCTTAACGTAAAATGTGCATTCAATAAATTGTGCATTCCCTTTATATAATTAGCCGTTTCCATTTCCTTCATTCCTGATTCATCGGTGAAAAGATCGACCCACTTCTGTGTATAACGGTAATACAATAAAAAATCCTGCCTTATAAAAGCATACCAGCAATAGCTTTGATTGTAATATAATTTTTCATAAAAGCCTTCGGGATTTTTTATATCATCACTCAGGTGTTGCTTAAAATAATTTTCAATCACTTTTTCATCCTCTTTATTTCTTGCGTGCCCGTTTTTGATATACCAGCTATACAATTGCAGCGCAAGGTTGGAAAGTTTTGTAACCCTCACTAACTGCACATTTGTTTGATTGGATTGATCAGTTAAAGCATCGGCACGGTCCTGCATGCTTCGGGTGATGTGTAATGTTTCAATTTTCTTTTCAAGAAATAACACTTCTATAAGAAAACTAATCTGGTTGTGTTCAATTGCGTTTTCTTTTACCCGGTCTAATATTTTTAAGCTTTGCAGGTAAAGTCCTTTGTTGTATAATATTCTTGCATAATCCAATTGTTCATGCATTTGAATATCTATGTTTTCATTGCTTTCGAGTACACGAAGGCTCGCCAGTATTTGCCTGTATAGATGAGCTTTCATATTGGAAAGCTGCTCTTTTTTTATAGAGACAGTTTTATTAATGAGTTCCTTTTCATCATACTCTTTCATCTTATCAAATGCATCAAATAACTGTACAATTTTAAGATCGGGGGATGAAGAGTTTCTTTGTACATAAAGCTTAAAATTCCTCTTTTCCGACTTTTGAAGGGAATGAATCAATTGAAATACGGAGTCTGTTGATCTGTTGGGCATCGTAATAATTTTACCGCGAATGGTAGTAATAACAAGGGTTTCAATAAATTACCGTTCCTTTCGGCAATGTAAATTTCTGCTTTTTTGTTCAAAATTGTTTTGTTATAAATTCTACTTTCATACTATTATAAATCCCGGTTACTATTTGTCACCTAATTTTTGCTCCGAAACGATTGCCAAGAATAAAGTAATATATTATGGATAAAATAATAATATTTGATACAACGCTTCGTGACGGAGAACAAGTACCCGGCTGTAAACTTAACACAAAAGAAAAAGTTGAGCTGGCGCTGGATCTTGAACATTTAGGCGTTGACGTTATAGAGGCTGGTTTTCCAATTTCAAGCCCGGGAGATTTTGCTTCCGTAAATGAAATTTCAAAAAGTATTACAAATGCAACTGTTTGTGCGTTGTCCCGTGCGGTAGAAAAAGATATACAGGTTGCAGGCGAAGCATTAAAATATGCAAAACGTCCACGCATTCACACGGGTATTGGCACTTCTGATTTACACATAAAAAGTAAATTTAACTCTAACCGTGAAGATATTTTGGCAAGAGCAATTCAATGTGTAAAGTGGGCAAGAAAATATACTGACAATATAGAATTTTATGCAGAAGATGCAGGAAGAACGGATAATGATTACCTGGCAAGGGTTATAGAAGGAGTTATTAAAGCTGGCGCAACAACAGTAAATATTCCAGACACTACCGGTTATTGTTTGCCATATCAATATGGTGAAAAAATTGCTTACTTAATTAATAACGTTTCTAACATTGACCAGGCAGTTATATCATGTCATTGTCACAATGATCTGGGTTTGGCCACCGCTAATTCTATTGCAGGTGTTATCAGTGGCGCAAGGCAAATAGAATGTACAATAAACGGATTAGGCGAAAGGGCAGGGAATACATCGCTGGAAGAAGTGGTGATGATTATAAAGCAACATAAAGATTTAAATTTTTATACCAGCATTGATGCAACACAATTAAACCCGATGAGCAGGAAGGTTTCCGATATTATGCGTATGCCGGTGCAGCCGAATAAAGCTATCGTGGGAAGTAATGCATTCTCACATTCTTCAGGTATTCACCAGGATGGGTTTTTAAAAAATGCTGAAACTTATGAAATTATTAATCCATTAGAAGTTGGAGCCGACGACTCGAAGATTGTACTAACGGCAAGGAGTGGACGCAGTGCGCTGGCGCACCGGTTTAAGAAACTGGGTTACGAGTTTGACCGGAATGGTGTTGATGTTTTATATGATTGGTTTTTACAGGTGGCAGATGGTAAGAAGGAAGTGGAAGATGCCGATCTTACCCTGCTTGCAGAAAAATATAAAGAAAGAAATTTTGTTACAACTTAGTTTCATGCAGTTTTAGTTTTATGATCGGTGGGGGATTGTCCCCCACTTTTTTAGCATGTGAAGAAATGAGTAGAAACATTAAGTGGAAAACCGGGAGAAGCACCTTGTAAAATCGATGCACGCCTCCCTTATATGTATAGTGATAAATATTTTATGCATGAAGTATCCAGCCTGCACGCTTTTTGATTATTTAATAACTAATAAAAAAGATATAGAAGCATTTCAAGCAACTTTAGCCTGATCTGTATTCTTCTTTTACAATAAGAATGAAACAAACTTTTCTTTTGCAGGTAAAAAACCTAACTGTTCAACTGTCGGGCAAACCTGTGTTAAATAATGTTTCATTTGAAATAGACAAGGGTGAATGCCTGGCGATCATTGGCCTATCAGGAAGTGGTAAATCGACATTAATAAAAACCCTGGGAGGTAATTATTTTGGCGCAGGAGGCGTTTTATTCGAAAAAGAAAATGGCAAAATGCCTAATGTTATAATTATTTCGCAACAGCATTTTTTTAAAAATTTATCAAATACCTCTACGTTTTATTACCAGCAACGATTTAATTCCTGCGATTCGGAAGACGCATTAATGATAAATGATGTTTTGGAAAACTTGTCGGATGATGAGCTAACAATACAGGAAACTTTGGAAATGCTAGGAATTGGGCATCTCAGGTTTACAAGGCTTATACAATTATCTAACGGCGAGCATAAACGTTTTCAGTTAGCGAAGGCTATTCTTCAAAATGCAGATTGGATTTTATTGGATAGCCCTTACACCGGGCTTGATGCAGGAGCAAGAAAATTATTAAATAAAATTATCGATAAACTTATTGCAAACGGCATTCACATTTTGTTAGTCACTTCCCACGCAGATATACCTGCATCTGTTACGCATATCGCTTTATTGGATAATGGCGAATTAAAGGAAAAAATGCCCCGGAAAGAATTTAAACATGTAATTCCCGGAAAAAATAATTTGCCACTAGTAAATTCGAAATCACTGGAAACAATAGCTTCGGTATATGACAATGATGAATTTTCTGTTGCAATTAAAATGGTTGATACCAATGTTATTTATAACGGCAGAAAAATCCTTGACAACATTAACTGGAAAGTAAATAAGGGTGAATGTTGGAGTGTTTCGGGGCATAATGGTTCAGGAAAATCTACTTTATTAAGCTTAATTACGGGAGATAATCCGCAGGCATTTGCAAATGAAATTTATTTATTTGATAAAAGAAAGGGAAGCGGCGAATCCATATGGGACATCAAACAAAAAATTGGTTTTGTATCACCGGAGTTGCATCATTATTTTGACGCGGCATGTTCCTGCTTTGAAGTTGTTGCATCAGGATTGTTCGATACCATTGGTTTATTTAGACAACTAAGTGAAAAGCAAAGAGCAATCGTAACCAAATGGATGTCGCTATCGCATTTGGCAAATTTTGAAAAAAGATTATTCAGGCAATTATCTAATGGGGAGCAAAGATTGGTTTTGTTAGCACGTGCTTTGGTAAAAAATCCACCAATGCTAATACTGGACGAACCTTGCCAGGGGCTGGACGATGAAATGAGCGCATGGTTCATTGCTTTAATAAATGATATATGTGTTGGAATGAAAAAAACATTGATATATGTAAGTCATTACGAGGAAGAGATTCCACCATGTGTTACCTATACTTTAAAACTTGAACAGGGGAAAATTGCAGCTTAACGGAATAAAAATATTTATAAAGAATGGAAAAAAGGATTGCAGTTATATTAGGAGATGGAATAGGACCGGAAGTAACACATCAATCTATAAAAGTATTGAATGCTATTGCTGCAAAGTACCGACATAATTTTACTTATACATATGGGTTAATGGGTGCAATTGCAATTGATAAAACGGGTGACCCGTTGCCTCAACATACAATCGATATTTGCCGTCAAAGCGATGCGATCTTATTTGGTGCTATTGGTCATCCAAAATATGACAACGATCCTATAGCAAAAGTTCGGCCTGAGCAGGGTTTATTAAGACTGAGAAAAGAATTGCAGTTATTTGCCAACATACGTCCGGTTACAACTTATCCTTCGTTGCATCATCTTTCTCCTTTGAAAGAAAAGCAATTGCAGGATGTTGATTTTATAATGTATCGTGAGTTAACAGGCGGTATTTATTTTGGCAAAAAAGAATTGAGTGATGATGGTACAGAAGCCTCTGATTTATGCATTTACAATAAAAACGAAATTGAGCGTATTGCAAGACTGGCTTTTGTTTCAGCACAACAAAGAAGAAAAAAATTAACATTGGTTGACAAAGCGAATGTTTTAGAAACCTCAAGGCTTTGGAGAAAAACGGTACAGGAAATTTCTTCAGATTATCCTGATGTAAAACTGGATTACATGTTTGTAGATAATGCAGCAATGCAAATAATTGTAAATCCAAAACAATTTGATGTAGTGCTGACTGAAAATATGTTTGGCGATATTTTAAGCGACGAATCAAGCGTTATCAGTGGTTCTTTGGGATTATTGCCATCTGCGTCTCTTGGTGTTTCTTCTGCGTTATTCGAGCCTATACATGGTTCGTATCCGCAGGCAGCAGGAAAAGATATTGCTAATCCTGTTGGCTCTATTTTATCAGCAGCTATGATGCTCGATTATTTTGGCTTATACAATGAGGCGGCGGAGGTGAGAGAAGCGGTGGCCTGGACGTTAACCAACGGATTTGTATCGCAGGATATCGACCCTGAAAATCCACATTACACTTCTACTATTGGTGAATTCGCAAGCGATTATATCAGCAATGATATTCCGCCAAACATTAATGCTAAAAATATTGCATTTGGTAAGGCAACGATTATTTAATTTGAAATGCACGTACATTAAAATCAACAATGATTTTAATGAATAGAATATAGGTTTAATAAAAAGTTCTTTGTTTTTATAAAAGGGTTAGTTAAGTTTGCTGAATATTTTACTCAATGTTTAAGGGCAAACTAAATAATAACTTTCTCAGTATTTCAGCAATTATTATTGCTGTCAGCGTCATTATACCCTTTAACATTGGAGAAGGAATTATTGCTTAAAAATTTAACTAAAGTATATAACCCCCGCTCCAAAAAGCGGGGTTTTTTTATTAACCGTATTCAGGAAAACAAAAATTATGTATTACAACACAAATACTTTTATTTATCTCAATGGAGAGATTGTAAAGGCTGCGGAAGCAAAAATTGACTTATACAGTCAAACGCTTCATTATGGCTATGGTGTATTTGAAGGAATCCGTTCTTATAAATCATCATCAGGCAAAACGAAAATTTTTAAAGAAGAAGAGCATTTTGATCGATTAAAAAATTCGGCTAATGCCTTGAACCTTCCTTATCAGTGGACTGCCAGAGAGTTGATAAAAGCGACCTACGAAATTTTAGATAAAAACAATCAGCAGGACGCATACATTAGACCGTTAGTATATGCGCCCGCCAACATGAGTTTTAATCCAAATAAAGAATCTTTTATTGTAATTGAAACCTGGGAGATGCAACCCTTTCTTGGTGAAAAATTATTACGTGTAATGACGTCATCTTTTGAAAGACCCAATCCTAAAGGGTTTAAGATTGAAGCAAAAGCAACAGGCCACTATGTAAATTCTATTCTTGCCAGCCAGGAAGCAAAGGCAAAAGGTTTTGATGAAGCATTGCTGAATGATATGAATGGCTTTATTGCAGAAGGCCCCGGAGCAAATGTTTTTATGCAAAAAGATAGAGTTTTATACACACCTCAGTTGGGAAATATTTTACCAGGCATTACACGGGCTACTGTATTGGAAATATGTGAGACATTGGATATACCTGTTGTGGAAAAGCAAATAACAACATCTGAAATGCATGGTGCAGATGCTGCATTCTTTTGTGGTACCGCTGCAGAAGTAATTGGAATGGAATCGCTCGATAATATTCCCTTTAAAAAACAATGGAAAGATACTTTAGGAATACAAATTCAAAACGCTTATAAAAAATTAGTTGTGGAAAAAGCGTTTACAACTACCTCAATTACTATATGAACGAATTAAACAAATACAGCAAGACAATTACGCAGGATCCTACTCAACCTGCAGCCCAGGCAATGTTTTATGGCATTGGCTTAACAGATGATGACCTTAAAAAACCACAGGTTGGTATTGTAAGTATGGGATACGATGGCAATACGTGCAACATGCATCTGAACGAGTTGGCAAAGCTCGTTAAAATGGGAGTGTGGGATAACGATTTGGTTGGACTCATCTTTAATACTATTGGAGTAAGCGATGGAATGAGCAACGGTACGGATGGTATGCGCTATTCGTTAGTTAGCCGTGATATCATTGCTGATTCCATAGAAGCTGTTTGCGGTGCTCAATATTATGATGCACTAATTGCAGTGCCTGGCTGCGATAAAAACATGCCCGGCTCCATTATGGCAATGGGTAGATTGAATCGCCCTTCTATTATGGTATATGGTGGAACTATTGCGCCGGGTCATTACAAAGGAAAAGACTTAAACATTGTTTCAGCTTTTGAAGCATTAGGACAAAAAATAAAAGGTGATTTAAGTGAAGAAGACTTTAAAGGAATCGTGATGCATTCTTGTCCTGGAGCAGGCGCCTGTGGCGGAATGTATACGGCGAACACTATGTCAAGTGCAATTGAAGCGTTAGGAATGAGTTTGCCCTATTCATCATCAAACCCTGCTTTAAGTGAAGCAAAGAAAAATGAATGCAGTGCCGCAGGTGCAGCCATTCGTTTGTTGCTTGAAAGAGATATTAAGCCTTCCGATATTATGACAAGAAAAGCATTTGAAAATGCAATGACTATTGTTATGGTGTTAGGCGGAAGCACAAACGCAGTTTTGCATTTGATTGCAATGGCTAACAGTGTTGGTGTTGAAATAACCCAGGACGATTTTCAAAAAATAAGTGATAAAACTCCTGTGTTAGCGGATTTAAAGCCAAGTGGAAAATATTTAATGGAAGACCTTCATAACATTGGTGGCGTACCCGCAGTTATGAAATATTTATTACAAAAAAATATGCTGCATGGTGATTGCTTAACGGTAACAGGAAAAACCATCGAAGAAAATCTTAAGCATGTTCCGGATTTAAACTTTGAAGCACAAAAAATTATTCTTCCGATAGAAGCGCCGATAAAATCAACCGGTCATTTACAAATATTGTATGGCAACTTAGCCGAAGGCGGAAGTGTTGCAAAAATAAGCGGACACGAGGGTGAACTATTTGAAGGTCCTGCAAGAGTTTTTGATGGCGAACACGAATTGATTAGTGGAATTAATTCAGGTAAAATTAAAAAGGGAGATGTTGTTGTCATAAAACACGTTGGTCCGCGCGGCGCTCCGGGTATGCCTGAAATGTTAAAACCAACTTCTGCAATTATTGGTGCCGGACTTGGTAAGGATGTTGCATTAATTACTGATGGCAGATTCAGTGGCGGAACCCATGGTTTTGTCGTCGGACATATAACTCCTGAATCTTTCGACGGAGGGCTGCTCGGGCTTGTAGAAGATGATGATGTCATTGAACTAAGTGTTCCGGATAAAAAAATTACTTTAAAGGTTGATGAAAAAGTAATTGAGGAAAGAAGAAAAAAATGGAAACAGCCGGCTCTATTAGCAACGAGAGGAGTTTTATATAAGTATGCAAAATCTGTTACAACTGCAGCTGAAGGCTGCATAACAGATAAGTAAAATTTGACTGGTTGTCTTAAAAAAGTTATTAGAAAATTTAAAAATATTGTTATGGAAGAAATTCTTGAAAAAGTAAAAGAAAAAGTAAAAACAGAACCAAAAGAAACGACATCAGTTTCCGGCTCTGTCGCTTTACTTGAAATTCTTATAGCAGAAAATGCAGATATAATTTTTGGCTATCCGGGAGGTGCTATTATGCCCGTGTATGATGCATTGTGGGATTATAAAGATAAACTAAATCATGTTTTAGTGCGCCACGAACAAGGAGCAATACATGCCGCACAAGGCTTTGCAAGAACATCTGGTAAGCCGGGAATTGTGTTTGCAACCAGCGGACCTGGCGCAACAAACCTGGTAACAGGGCTTGCAGATGCGATGATTGACAGCACTCCACTCGTATGTATAACGGGGCAGGTATACGCACATTTATTAGGAACTGACGCTTTCCAGGAAACGGACGTTATTAATATTACAACACCTGTTACCAAGTGGAATTATCAAATAACTGATGCAACCGAAATTCCATCTGTTTTGGCAAAAGCATTTTATATCGCGAAGAGTGGTAGGCCAGGGCCCGTGTTAATCGACATTACAAAAAATGCGCAGTTGCAAATGTTTAATTACAACGGCTACACGAAGTGTACGCACATCCGCAGTTATCGTCCGAAGCCAATTGTAAGAAAAGAATACATTGAAGAAGCAGCTAAACTCATTAATGATGCGAAGAAGCCTTTCGTAATTTTTGGCCAGGGAGTTATTCTTGGTAAAGCAGAAAAAGAATTTAAAAATTTTATTGAGAAAGGTGGCCTTCCTGCTGCATGGACAATCCTTGGATTAAGTGCGTTGCCCACCAATCATCCGCTAAATGTAGGCATGCTAGGCATGCACGGTAATTACGGGCCAAATGTATTAACAAATGAATGCGATGTATTGATAGCCGTTGGTATGCGCTTCGATGATCGTGTAACAGGGCGGCTTGATAAATATGCTAAACAGGCGAAAATAATTCATCTCGATATCGATCCTTCTGAAATTGATAAGAACGTAAAAACAACCGTACCGGTTTGGGGCGATTGTAAGGAAACGTTGCCTTTACTCACAAATCATATTGATAAAAAACATCATTCAGAGTGGGTAGAAAAATTTCATGAGTATGCACAGGAAGAAACAGATATCTGCATAAAAAAAGAATTAAACCCAACAACAGAACAACTTACGATGGGTGAAGTAATAAATCTTTTAAACGAATTAACCGGTGGCGATGCGGTAATGGTTACTGATGTTGGCCAGCACCAGATGGTGACTTGCCGGTATGCAAAATTTAATCAATCAAAAAGTAATATTACTTCGGGAGGCTTAGGAACGATGGGGTTTGGATTGCCTGCAGCTATCGGTGCAAAATATGGCGCACGGGACAGAACGGTAATCGCCATAATTGGCGATGGAGGTTTTCAAATGACTTTGCAGGAATTAGGTACAATTATGCAGGATGATATAAACGTGAAAATTATAATTCTTAATAATGAATTTTTAGGAATGGTACGCCAATGGCAGGAGTTATTTCATGAAAGGCGCTATTCATTTACCGATATAAAAAGTCCGGATTTTATTGCCTTAGCTAAAGCATACAATATCGATGCGCAAAGAGTTTCTCAAAGAGAAAAATTAAAAGATGCATTAAAGCAAATGCTGGAAAGCAAAAAATCATACCTGCTCGAAATTATGGTTGGTAAAGAAAATAATGTATTCCCAATGGTACCCCAGGGTTGCAGCGTTGCTGAAATAAGGCTTAAATAATTTTACAATACATGTTGAATAGAAGGGCCTGATTTAAAATAGATTGAATCTAAATGAAAACACCTAATGGCTTTACAGGTTGGAATGCCAATCTGTATAATGATAAACATTCTTATGTTTTTAAATATGGGGAAGACCTGGTCGAACTTTTAAATCCACAAGCCGGTGAACGAATACTTGACCTGGGTTGCGGTACTGGTTATTTGACAAGCATAATTGCTGCGTCCGGCGCTACTGTTATTGGGATTGACAATTCGATAGAGATGGTGGCGCGGGCAAAAAGCGAATATCCCGAATTAGAATTCCAGGTGCAAAATGCAACGGATTTTCGCTTTGATGAACATTTTGATGGAATCTTTTCGAACGCGGTTTTACATTGGATCCAGGACCAGGATAAAGCTATTGAGTGTTTTTATAATAATCTGAAAAGACATGGAAGATTAGTATTGGAAATGGGCGGCAGAAATAATGTTGCGAAGATTATTAAGGCATTGCAAAAGATTTTGATAAAACGTGGGTACCAGCAAAATGCTACGATTCCTGTATGGTATTTTCCTTCATTGGGCGAGTATACCTCACTGTTAGAGTCAAAAGGGTTTAGGGTTACTTTTTCAGTTCTTTATGACAGGGAAACAAAATTGAGTGACGATATTGATGGCATTAAACACTGGTTAAAAATGTTTGCTACCTCATATTTTAATGGAATCGACGAAAGTGATACTGACCATATTTTAAATGAAGTGCAGGAATTACTTGAACCTACAAATTATAGAAACGGAAGTTGGTATGCTGATTATAAAAGATTACGAGTCCTGGCTTTTAAGCAAAAAAATTAGTAGTAAGAAATTAAAAAAATAATCATTATTAAAAAATATTAAATGAAACAGGAATTCACATTAACGGTTTATACTGAAAACCAAATTGGTTTGCTCAACCGTATAGCTATTATTTTTTCAAGAAGAAAAATTAATATACATTCTTTAAATACTTCTCCTTCTGAAGTACCGGGCATCCACCGTTTTAATATTGTAATTGATGAAACAGAAGAAGTAGTGAAAAAATTAGCTCGCCAGATTGAAAAGCAGGTAGATGTTTTAAAAGCATACTATAATACCAACGACGAAATCGTTTGGCAGGAAATGGCATTATATAAAATGCCAACGGATGCTATAGCCGAAAAAGTAAAAGTGGAAAGATTACTGCACGAATTTGGCGCCAGGGCAATTGCAATAAGAAAAGACTACACAGTGTTTGAAGCAACCGGTCATCGTGAAGAGACAGATAAGTTGATTGCATTTTTAGAACCTTATGGCCTGATTGAATTTGTAAGAAGCGCCAGGGTTGCTATTATAAAAGACAGCAGTGGCTTTCATGAAAAGGTAAAAGAGTTTGAAAAAAGGGAGCCTGGCGAAGAAGTAATAGAGAATGAATATTTAGATAAACAGGAAGAAGTGTTTAGCATGTAATATTTTATATATGGTCGTTCTGCAAACTATACCCATATTAAGAATATTTGATTATCAAAAGGCAATTGAATTTTATGTTGATTGGCTTGGCTTCAAAATAACATTTGAACATGTATTTGAAGAAGGCATGCCTAAGTATATTGAAGTGGTAAGAGAAGGACTGACTATTCATTTAAGTGAGCACCATGGCGATTCTACACCCGGGACAAGAGTTTTTTTATGGTGCACGGGCTTAAAAGAATTTCATGAAATGCTGATAGAAAAAAAATATAAATACAACCGGCCCGGTTTGGAAGAAACTTTTTATGGTTCATGGTGCATGGAAGTGATAGACCCTTTTGGAAATAAATTATCATTTAATGAGAAAAGAAAGTTAGTTGATAACGGGAAAGACTAAACGAAATGGATATTTACGAATAATAAAACCAATACAATAAAATAAAAACAAATAAAAATGGCAAAATTAAATTTTGGTGGCACTGTAGAAAACGTTGTTACCCGTGATGAATTTCCTTTGGCAAAAGCACAGGGAGTATTGAAAGATGAGGTAGTAGCTGTAATAGGTTACGGTGTGCAAGGCCCCGGCCAGGCATTAAACCAAAAAGAAAATGGTATTAATGTAATTGTAGGCCAACGTAAAAATTCAAAAAGCTGGGACAAAGCCGTGCGTGATGGTTTTGTAGAAGGTAAAACTTTATTTGACATTGAAACTGCGTTAGCAAAAGGTACCATCATTTGTTATTTATTAAGTGATGCTGCTCAAATTGCTATGTGGCCAACCGTAAAAAAACATTTAACTCCCGGAAAGGCGTTATATTTTTCTCATGGCTTTGGTATTACCTATCTTGATCAAACGGGTATTGTTCCACCGAAAGATGTTGATGTATTTTTAGTGGCACCAAAGGGCTCAGGCACTTCATTAAGAAGGATGTTTTTGCAGGGTCGTGGATTAAACAGCAGTTATGCAATCTTCCAGGATGCAACAGGTAAAGCCTTTGATAGGGTTGTTGCATTAGGCATTGCCATTGGTTCAGGATATTTATTTGAAACAACTTTTAAGAAAGAAGTGTACAGCGATTTAACTGGTGAACGTGGAACTTTAATGGGAGCCATACAAGGAATCTTTGCTGCACAATTTGAAGTTTTAAGGAAAAACGGCCATTCACCTTCTGAAGCGTTTAATGAAACAGTTGAAGAACTTACGCAATCGTTAATGCCATTGGTTGCAGAAAATGGAATGGATTGGATGTACGCGAATTGCTCAACAACAGCGCAACGTGGCGCATTAGATTGGTGGAAGAAATTCCGTGATGCTACGTTACCTGTATTTAATGATTTGTATGAAAGCGTAGCTACGGGTAAAGAAGCCGCCCGTTCAATTGAAAGCAACAGCAAAACTGATTACAGGGAAAAGCTGGAAGTAGAATTAAAAGAATTAGCTGATAGTGAAATGTGGCAGGCTGGAAAGACTGTAAGAAGTTTGAGGCCTGAAAATCAACCTGCAGTTGCAGATGACGTGAAGGAAGCGTCTAAGATGGAAACAACTTCAAATTAGTTTTTAATTGACTGAATTAATCTCAAATAGGGCAACTCCTGCAGATCCATTATATAAAAAATGGGGACTTGATTTTCCGGCTGCGGCAGACCGGCTAAAGAAAATCATTTATCGTACCCCGTTAGCTTACAATCATCATCTTTCAAAAAAATATGAATGTAATGTTTTTTTAAAAAGAGAAGATCTGCAGGTAGTTCGTTCTTACAAAATTCGCGGCGCATATAATATGATGAGTAACCTGGATGAAAGCCAGTTAAAGCAAGGAGTCGTATGCGCCAGTGCAGGCAATCATGCTCAGGGTTTTGCTTATTCATGTAAACAACTTGCGTGCAGAGGTGTGGTGTTTATGCCTGTTATAACTCCTAATCAAAAGGTTAGCCAGACAAAAATGTTTGGCGAAGATTTTATTGAAATAAAGTTAGTTGGTGATACTTATGATGAATGTTCTGTCGCGGCAAAAAGATTTACTCAAGAAAATGGAATGATTTTCATTCCGCCGTTTGATGATTATAAAATTATAGAAGGACAGGGCACCGTGGGCGTCGAAATCCTGGAAGAATTAAACAAAGTGGAGTATTTGTTTGTTCCCGTAGGCGGCGGCGGATTGGCAGCCGGTGTTGGAGCTTTTTTTAAGTCGCTTTCTCCAGCAACGAAAATTATTGGAACAGAGCCCGAGGGAGCTCCATCTATGTATGAAGCCCTGAAAGCCGGTTACCCGGTAACGTTAGAAAATATAGAGAGATTTGTAGATGGTGCTTCTGTAAAAAAAGTCGGTGACATCACTTTCTCTATTTGTAAAGAAGTATTAGATGATTTGCATTTGGTTGCTGAAGGGAAAATTTGCTCTACCATTTTAAAATTATATAATGAAGATGCAATTGTTGCAGAACCGGCAGGAGCCTTGGCTATAGCTGCATTAGATGATTATGCAGAACAAATTAAAGGTAAGAATATTGTTTGCGTTGTAAGTGGTGGCAACAATGATATTGACAGGATGCAGGAAATAAAAGAGCGGTCTTTACAATATGAAGGACTAAAACATTATTTTTTAATTCGCTTTGCACAACGCCCCGGGGCATTAAAAGAATTTGTAAACCATGTATTAGGTCCGACAGATGATATAGCACGATTTGAATACATCCAAAAGCATAACAAAGAATACGGCCCCGCGTTAGTAGGCATAGAATTGAAGTCTAAAAAAGATTATGATATTTTATTGCGAAATCTTCGGCACTATAATGTAAAATTTACAGAACTTAAAGGCGGTGATGATGCTTTTAGTTACCTGGTATAAAATAGTTGTTAATACTAACGGTCAATAAATGTTCCCATATAAAGACTGAAAAGCAGGACTTTCCTGAATTAATTTTCAGCCTTTATCAACATTTTTCCAATGCCTGCAAAATATCATTCAAAATATCATCCACATATTCTAGTCCTACAGAAATGCGTATAAGCCCGGGCGTTATATTCACCTTCAATCTCTCTTCTTCTGTAAGCTTGCCATGGGTAGTACTTGCGGGGTGAGAAGCAATGCTTCTTGAATCGCCAAGATTGGCCGTTAGCGAAAGCATTTCCAAACTATTTAAAAATTGTCTTCCGCTTTCAATTCCGCCTTTTAATTCGAAACATATAATTCCTCCTCCATTTTTCATTTGCTTAATTGCGATTCGGTGTTGTGGATGGCTTGCTAAATAAGGATATTTTAACCAGGATATTTTAGGATGATTTTCCAATTTAGTGGCAATTTGCAAAGCATTATTCGCATGACGTTCCATGCGCACATCTAATGTTTCCAAACTTTTACTCAATACCCATGCGTTGAATGGAGATAAGGATGGGCCTGTATTTCGGCAAAATGAAAAAATTTCACTGACCAGTTTTTTATCACCTGCAATTACACCCCCCAGCACTCTTCCCTGCCCGTCAATCCACTTCGTGGCTGAATGTACAACGAGATTAGCTCCAAAATCTATCGGCCTTTGGTTTACCGGTGTGGCAAAGCAATTATCAACATTTAAAATAAGATTATGCTTTTTTGCCAATGCACCAGCAAATTCAAGATCTATAATTTCAAGCCCTGGATTGGTAGGTGTTTCAAGGTAAATCATTTTTGTATTTGGCCTTATAGCCGCTTCCCATTCACCAGGTTTATCAGCGCTTACATAAGAAAATTCAATTCCATAATTAGGTAAATATTTTTTGAGAATATTGTGCGTACTTCCAAAAACCGCATCACATGATAAAATGTGGTCGCCATGTTTTAATAGAGCCATAAAGGTTGCAAATACAGCACTCATGCCTGTTGCAGTAGCAACGCCTGCTTCTGCCCCTTCTAGCAAAACCATTTTATCAATGAATTCCTGTACCGTTGGGTTGCTGAACCTGCTGTAAATATTATCATTCGTTTCATCAGCAAATGCTGCCCGCATCTCTTCCGCATTATCAAAACAAAAGCTGCTCGTTAAGAACATAGGAGTGGAATGTTCCATTTCATTGGTGCGTTCTGTTTGAATCCGGATTGCTTCAGTAATGGGATGTAATTTCTTCATTTGCTTACTTTTTTTGGTACAAAGATTACCATGTTTTTGAATAGGGATTGCAAATGTACTTCACGAACGTCTTTATAACAAAGCAACTTTTGAATATATAGCGATATAAGAAATCATTTTAAATTAATTTCTTCTAAAACAGTGTCTCGCTATTGACGATTTTGAATTTGCTGCTATAATTTATTAAATTTATTATCTAAACTAAAAAGCCATGCGCACCAAAACTTTTCTATTCGTAGTGGTATTGTTTTTCACTCTCTCATCTTTTGCACAAAATAATTTTAAGTTTTTTCCCGAAAAGCCAAAGGCCGGAGACGTAATTACCATCACTTATACGCCCTCGGGTAATATTGCAAATACATCGGCTCCAATAGAGGCAATTGTTTATTCTATGGGAAGTAAAGGACAAACGACGAATGAACTTCAACTTAAAAGAATCGGGCACGATTATACCGCTGTTGTGCCTACTGACACCTCAGAGAATTTTGCATTTTTTAGTTTCTCATCGGATAAAAAATTCGATAATAATTTTAATAACGGATACTGGATTCAATTATACGATGGCGATAAAGTAAAGAAAGGCGCCAATAATAACACTGCACTATTCTACGAATATTATGGAAGAAATGTTGGCATGGACGCCAATAATGAAAAGGCTTTGCAGTATATGGAGGAAGAATTTAAGGCCTATCCCGAATCAAAGAAAAATAATTTGATTGCTTATGCAAGATTATACTCGCAGGTACATACAGAAGAAGCATCTGTGTTTATTCAAAAAGAAATTGAAGAACAAATAAAATCCGGCTTGAAAGATGAAAATGATTATGCAAATGTTCAAAATTTATATTCACTTGCTAAACTGCCGCAACAATCAAAACTTATCAACGATCTGAAAAAAGAAAAATTTCGGGATGGCAAATGGGCCAAGGCGGAATACATTCAAAAATATTTGGCTGAAAAAGATGTTGCTAAAAAAGAACCAATGCTGGATGATATCATTTCAAAAATATCTAACGATTCTTCATGGAAATATCTTGAACCTTCTTTGCCCTTTTTTAAATCTGCCGTCCCTGCTGCATATGCAGCAAATAAAGATTGGGAAGGTATGAGAAAAGCAGTTGAAAAATATAATATTAAAGGTGCCGAGCTGGCTTCACTTTACAACAATAATGCATGGGAAATACAAAAGACTGGTACTAATTTAAATGAAGCGGAAGCCATGTCGAAGATTGCTACCGAATGGGCTAAGAATGAATGGAAAAATCCATCTGGTGTAAAGCCAGGTTATCTTACAAACAAGCAATGGACAAATTCCCGTGAAAACATTTATGGTATGTATGCCGATACTTATGCAATGGTTATGTATAAGCAGGGAAAATATAAAGAAGGATTCCCCTATACAAAAGATGCCGCAATAAAAATTGGCAAAGGACAACAAGCCGATGAAAATAATACTTATGCATTACTTGCAGAAAAAACATTACCTGAAAAAGAATATGTAAAACAACTAGAGCAATTTGTAAAAGACGGTAAATCAACTTCTGAAATAAAAGACATTTTAAAGAGATTTTATGTAAAAAAACATCAATCGGAAAATGGGTTTGATGACTATATAACTGCGCTTGAGAAAGAAAGTTATTTAAAAATGATTGCGGAAATTAAAAAAGGAATTCTTAAGGATAAAGCGCCGGCCTTTACTTTGGTTGATTTAAAAGGAAAGAAAATAAATATCAAAGACCTGGAAGATAAAGTTGTGGTTGTTGATTTCTGGGCAACGTGGTGCGGCCCCTGCAAAGCCTCGTTTCCGGCTATGGAAAAGATGGTGACAAAATATAGAGAAGATCCCGAAGTAAAATTTGTGTTTGTAGATACGTGGGAACAGGAGGCTAACAAAGAAAAAAATGCAGCAGATTTTATAACGGCGAATAAATACGATTTCGATGTGCTGATGGACAATGACAGCAAAGTAGTTGATCAATTCCAGGTTACAGGCATTCCTACAAAATTTATAATTGATAAAAAAGGAACTATTCGTTTTAAATCAATAGGCTTTGATGGGAGTGATGATAAATTAGTAAGCGAGCTTTCTGCAATGATTGATATGGCCAAGAGTATGTAGAAGTATTTCGATTACTTGTATTGCAGGTATAAAAATTATCAATGCATTAAATGTGCAAACACTTTCCAAAGTGTGATGCAGCTTGTAAGTATAACTAAAGCGCCGATTGCAATAAACATTTTTTTCACCGGAACTTTTCCAACCAACCTTGCTGCTAACGGTGCAGCAAGCAAGCCACCAACAATAAGCCCGGCTATTTCTACTATGGGAAGGCTTTTTAAGAAAATAAAAAAAGTAATGGAGCTGCATAGCACCACAAAAAATTCCGCAAGGCAAACGGAGCCTACAACATAACGTGGACTTTTTCTTTTTGAAATTAATGTGCTTGTAACAAGCGTTCCCCAGCCACCGCCGGCAAAAGAATCGACGAAGCCACCAATGGTCGCTAACCATCCGGCTCTTTTTATTTTACCATTAACCTTTTTTTTATTGAATGCTTTTTGCAGAATAAAATAACCAAGATATAAAGTATAAAATGATAGCGGTATTCTTATATAATCAGCGTATTTAAATTTCTGGGCAGAAACAGCCAAAGTGGCGCCGATAACTGCACCAATGATTCCTGGAATAACAAGAGATTTGAATAGTTTTTTATTGATGTTGCCAAAACGATGATGACTATAACCCGATACCCCACTCGAAAATACTCTTGCAGAGTGCACCCTGCTGCTAACGATTGCAGGATTAACACCATTGGCTAACAAAAATGTAGTTGATATAGTTCCATAACCCATGCCCAATGACCCATCCACCATTTGTGCAATGAAGCCGGTTACGAACATGATGAAAAATGGTTTGGTATCTACATATTGCGGAATGGTTTTTATGCTATCCATCAATTTATTAAAAGGAACATAAGATAAAATGCCATGACCTAATATCATAAAGAAAAAAGCAAGGAGACACCATCCAACAATTTTTTGCCACTGTTTTGTTCCTGTCTTAACTGAGTCTTGTTCTATAATTTGCTTGGCTGCTAATACGTTAGTAATCTCATTTAAATGTTTAACCTTTTCTGCAAAATTTCCATTTAATCCATTTCTAATTAAATGCATGTTTGTTAAAACATTTTCTATTTCATCAGGCATCATATTATTGATCTGCTCTTTCAGTCTTTTTGCAACGGTTGGCGATTTACCGTTAGTTGAAATAGCAATTTTAAGATCTCCTTTTTTTACAACAGAGCTCAAATAAAAATCACAGAGTTCAGGCTTGTCTGCAACGTTTACCAATTTACCTGAACGATGTGCGTCATCCCTTATCTGTTTACTTATTGTTATATCATTTACAGCGGCTATTACAATATCTGCATCTTCAAAATCAGTAAATGAATAAGGCCTTTCTTCAATTGTTATATTGGAGAAATCTTTTGCAACTTCATATATTTTATCTTGGACAGTAACTCCAACAAGATGAATGATAGTTGCAGGAGAATTGCTAATAACCGCAGTTAGTTTTTCCAAAGCAACATTGCCGCCGCCAATAATAAGCAGGCGCAGCTTTTCAAGCTTTAGAAAAACGGGAAAGAGTTTATTTCCCTCTTCAACTACTATATTTTCTTTTTCTTCTGTCACCTATGCTTGCTTTGTTTTCTTAGTTTTTTTGAAATTAAATTGCTGAAAAATATTTACACGAAATATATTTTGATCTTCAAGAACAGATGTGCTGCTGTGCCATAGAAATATCTTAATATACTGACACTGTAAATTAGTGATGGAATTCAGTTTAAAATTAATTCCTGAAGAAATTCTGTTCTGATCAAAAAATGATTTAGCATTGATATTACCAGGATTAACCATTATTTCATTTCCAATTAATAGCCTGGTATTATTTTCGTCTAAAGGGAATTGCCATTCAAACTTGTACCGTAAACGAAAAATGTATTGATAGCTATTAATCTTTTTGTTATTTACAACTTCCTGGAGAAAACGTTGTTCGGCTCTTAATCGTTGAACAAGATTGGTTTTATGTATTGCAAGCTGGTAAAATAATTCCTGCCACGGTCGCCATTCATTTTTTAATAATAGTTTTTTATCTGCGTATTGAGCATTTTTAAAAAAAGCCAAACCACCTGTAACCGAAAAATTATTATTCAAAGAATAAGCCAATCCTGAACGAACTAAAAGTTGTGACCATTTATTAGTCCAGTCTTTCGTTCTTAATTGAACATCACTTGGTATTGACCATTTGTTAGGAAGGCGAATCGTATTATAATATCCTGCCCAAATCATATTGGTTCGCTGCGTTGTGCGTTGCGCAACAGATGCAACAGGAAATAGCAAAATAGCCAGGACGATATTTTGTTGAAGTATCACTTAATTGTGGAATATTTTTCTATAGGAATAGTCACCAAATCTTTCATTTGGTTTTCTTTCTTTTTTAAAATCGGCAAATAATAAATCCAGTTCACGGAGAATTTCAGTTTCGTCCAGGCTTTCTTTATATAACTGGTTTAGCCTGTAACCTTCATGATCGCCACCTAAATTAAGATTGTATTTTCCTAACGCAGTTCCTATAAAACCTATTTCCGAAACGGACGACCGGCCGCATCCATTGGGGCAACCTGTCATTCTTGTAATTATATTTTCATCGGACAAATCATACTTTGCAAGTAGTGCTTCAATCTTCGTAAGTAATGAAGGAAGATAGCGCTGTGATTCAGCCAATGCTAAAGGGCATGTTGGTAATGCCACGCATGCCATTGAATTTTTCCTGATCACAGAAGCATTGTTAGTATGCTCAATAATTTTATATTCTTCTAAAATATCGTTAATTTCCTTTTTGTCTTCTGGCGAAACATCACTCACTATTGCTTTTTGATTTGCGGTAAACCTGAATTTTACTTTTCCTGTTTTTGCAATTTTTAGCAAGGCTGATTTTATAGCCACTTGTTCGTTATCAAGCACTCTTCCATTTTCGACAAAAAGAGTATAATACCAATTACCATTAATATCCTTTTGCCAGCCGTAATAATCTTCGCGTTTGTTAAAGACATAAGGCCTTAATTCTTGAAACTTAAAGCCCATACGCTTTTCAACCTCCGCTTTAAATTGATCTACTCCCATTTTATCCAGGGTATATTTCATCCTTGCCTGCTTTCTGTCAACACGATCGCCATAATCTCTTTGAACCGTTACTATTTCGTAAATCGCGTTAAAAGTTTTTTCTCCTGCTTCTACGAAACCAATTTCTGTTGCTAATCGTGCGTAAGTATCCGGGTTGCCAAAAGTGAATGCCAGGCCTCCGCCAACAGCAAAATTGAAACCCACTAATTTTTTATTTTCAATGATGGCGATCAATCCCAGGTCATTACCAAATACATCAATGTCATTGTTAGGCGGAATGCAAATTCCTATTTTAAATTTACGAGGAAGATATGCATCACGGTACAAGGCATCTTCTTCCAGTTTTTTATCAACTATTTTTTCTTCATCAAGCCATATTTCATAATAGGCCCTGGTCTTCGGTTTCAGGAAATTGCTTATTTTATCCGCATATTCAAATATTTCTTCGTGCAGTGGTGATTGCGTAGGATTGGGGCTGCAGGTTACATTCCTGTTTACATCGCCGCAAGCGGCAATAGAGTCCAGGTGTACCTGGTTAAATATCTTATGAGTTGGTTTTAATCTTGATTTAAGAACCCCATGCAATTGAATGGTTTGGCGTGTTGTGATTTTAAGTTCATCTGTAGAATCTTTCCCTGCAATTTCGTTCAGGGCTATCCATTGCTCTGCAGTCAAAATACCTCCCGGCATGCGCAGGCGTATCATGAATGAAAACAATCGTTCCAATTTTTTTTGTGCTCTTTCTTCTCTCCGGTCGCGGTCATCCTGCTGATACATTCCATGAAATTTCAGAAGCAGTGTATCCTCTTCCCGCATGGCGCCTGTTATTTCATTATTTAAGCTCTCAACAATGGTTCCTCGCAGCGCATCTCCGGTAACTTTTATTCTTTCCAGTAACGGTAAATTTTTTGTATCTGACATGGTTGGTATATGGTTGTGGGTTGTGAAAACTAAATTGTTAATGGTAAAGCGTGAATTATAAAATGGTTGCCTGTTCAAAATCTCCTTTTACCATTGTCAATTCAATTAATATACATCGGTAACATATTTTCCTTCTTCTTTTAAATCATCAAGATATTTTACCGCGTCAGTGTTTGATCTTTCGCCAAATTTTTCAATGATAGCTATTATCGTTTCTTCAACATCAATACTCATCGGATCTTTTGTGCCACATACATATACGTAAGCGCCCGTGTGCAACCATTCAAAAAATTCGTTTCCATGTTGCATCATCTTATGTTGCACATAAATTTTTTCCTTTTGGTCTCTTGAAAAAGCAGTGCTCACTTTTGTAAGCGTGCCGGTTTCAAACCAGTTTTGAATTTCACTTTGATATAGAAAATCAGTAACAAAATGTTGTTCTCCAAAGAACAACCAGTTCTTGCCGGTGGCTCCCTTTGCATCCCGTTCTGCAATGAACGAACGAAATGGTGCAATGCCTGTGCCGGGCCCTATCATAATTATATTTTTATCTTCATCAGGTAGCCTGAACCGGTTATTAGGATGTATATAAAACTGCAACTCATTGTCTGTGTTGAAATGCGATAGAAATTCGGAAGCTAAACCATATTCAATCGTGTCATTTACTTTGAAAGAATTTTTAGCAACTGTGATATGTATTTCTCCTGCATGCGCTTCGGGCGACGATGCAATAGAATATAACCGGGGTGCGATAGGTTCTAATATTTTTACAACTTCAGTAAATTGATCTGCATCTTTTACAGGATATTTTTTAAGCAGCTCCGATAAATCACATCTTTCTATCTGAATATCTTTTTGAATAACTCCCGCATATTGCTTCACCACACGTTCGGGCAGATAAGTAATATTTAATTTTTTATGTAAAAGATTATATAATGAAATCAATTCGCCTTTATAATCAATGTTAGTAGTATCGTCGATTTTTGTTAATGCAATAATTTCTTCTATTAAAGCTTTTTTATTCTCAGGAATAATTCCAATAGAATCTCCCGGCTGATAAACTACATCTTCCGCTTCTATTTCTATGTGATAGGTTTCTTTGTTGCTTTCCCTGTCGTTTAAATTTATGTGAGCCAGCAACTTGCCATTATATATTTTTTTGCCTGATGATTTCTTTGTTACTGTATTAGGCGCTACAATGGATGGCAGGCTTGTATTATCGTTTAATGCTTTGCATATTTCATTAAACCATTGTTCGGCTTCAGTATCAAAGTCAATGTCGCATTTTTGTAAAGGGGCAATACGCCTGCCTCCCAGCTTATTTAATTGTTCATCCACGTCTTCTCCAGCTTTGCAAAACAGTGGATAAGATGTGTCGCCAAGTGCCAGCACGCTGTACTTTAATTTGTCAAGTTTAAATCCATTATTATGTACATGATCGTAAAACTTTTTGGCTGCTGCCGGCGGCTCACCGTCACCGTGAGTACTAATAACAGCAAGAAAATAATCTTCTTTAGTAAGATCGTTTAAACGGTATTGATCCAAGCTTTGCACCTTTGCCTGAATGCCTTTTTTCTTTGCCTTAACAGCAAACTCCGTTGCTAATTTTTTTGAGTTGCCGGTTTCTGTTCCATAGGCAATGGTAATTTTGCCAGGGTTGGTTTTTACAGCGATTTTTTCATCGGATGACTTTGTTGATACGATGCCATTCAAATATCCATTTATCCAAATCAATTCATCAGAAGTTGATTCGTCAATAAGATGCCGCAAGGTTTTTAATTTATTTTCAGCTAACATGCTTCTGTAAATTTTCCGGGTTAATAATTTTGATTACCTGGCTTGTCACGGGCTTGAAATAATATTCGCCGCTGTTTTTATTTTTAAGCCACGCAAATTGTTCATGAAGTGAAACCACTTTTCCGATGATAACTAAAGAAGGTGAAATAAATTTCCTGCCTTTCAATTGTTTTCTATAATCATATAAGTTGGTAATATGTACATTTTGAAAAGGTGTTGTTGCCTGTTCTATTATTGCCAATAATTTATCTTCATGGATATTATTAGCAGTTAATTTTTCAACTACCTCGTTCAATGTTTCAGAAGACATATAAAACACCAGGGTATCATCTGAATTAGCTAATTCTTTCCAATAGGCATCCGTAACAATATCAGATTTATAGTAAGTAAGAAAACGCACCGATGTGGCATAACCTCTTGCGGTAAGCGGAATGCCTGTGGACGCGGCTGCTCCTAACGCTGCGGTAACGCCTGGGATTATTTCATAAGGAATATAATTGGCAACCGCCGTTTCTAACTCATCCAGTATATTAGAAAAAACAGATACGTCTCCTCCCTTTAACCTGACAACCAATTTACCTAACAGGCAATAGTAAACGATCAATTCATTTATCGTTTGCTGCGGTGTTGAAATACCAAGCCGGCATTGTTTACCTACCGGAATGATTTCAGCACCAGGGTTAACATAAGCATGTAAGATTTCATCACTCACCAGGCGATCAACGAGCACAACATCTGCCGCCTGTAAATATCGGGCAGCCTTTACCGTTATAAATTCAGGATCGCCCGGGCCAGCGCCCGCAATAATCAATTTTCCGTTTTTTAAGTGCTGTTTCATTATCAGTCTACTTAGTTAGTAGGTTATATTTCCAAAAAAATTTATATTATTATTGAATCATACAGGCGCCCACAGTAACACAACTTGTTTCATCAATTAATATGGCGCCGCCGTTCTGCCTTAGTTTTTTATAAGGATCAAAAGCGACCGGGGATGCGGTTTTAATAGTTACTTTAATAATATCATTTAATACCGCTTTTTCAGGAGATTCATTTTTCTGCAATGTGTTTACGTCTAATTTGTATTCTAATTCTTTTACAACACATCTTACGAGACGACTATTAATTTGGAGGAAATATTTATTACCCGGCTTCAGAGGTTTGTTATCCATCCAGCATAACATCGCTTCAAATTCCTGTGCAATTTTTGGTTGATTATTTTGCTGCACAATCATATCTCCGCGGCTTACATCCACATCATCTTCCAAATGCAATACAACGCTTTGCAAAGCATACGCTTCTTCAATTTCATTGCCGCCAATTTCAATTGCTTTAACGGAGCTTTCAATGCCAGACGGCAGTACTACTACCTTATCACCTTTTTTATAAATACCACTGATTACCTTGCCGGCATAACCCCTGTAATCATGAAGATCTTCTGATTGTGGGCGAATAACATACTGTACAGAAAACCTTGCATCTGTAAGGTTAACGTCAGAATCTAATTGAACATTTTCTAAATGATGCAATAAAGATTCACCATCATACCATGGAAAATGTTTTGACTTTTCTACTATGTTATCTCCGTTCAAAGCGCTAATGGGGATATATTTTACATCTTTAAGTCCTAATGATTTTGCAACTTCCTGGTAGTCGATAACTATGTTATTATAAACATCCTGTGAATTGCCCACTAAATCCATTTTATTAATGGCAACAACTATGTGCGGAATGTTCAGCAACGATGCAATTACGTAATGACGTCTTGTTTGTTCAACAACACCATTTCGTGCATCAACCAAAATGATAGCTAACTCGGAATTGGAAGCACCTGTGACCATGTTGCGGGTGTACTGAATATGCCCGGGAGCGTCGGCAATAATAAATTTTCGTTTAGGGGTTGAAAAATACTTGTAGGCAACATCAATGGTAATGCCCTGTTCACGCTCTGCACGCAGGCCATCCGTTAGTAAGGCCAAATCAATTTCTCCATTACTTTTATTCTTACTTTGCTTTTCAATAGCAGCAAGTTGATCAATTAAGATTGATTTGCTATCGAACAATAATCTTCCGATTAATGTACTCTTGCCATCATCAACACTTCCGGCAGTTATAAATCTTAGAATGTCCATATTTATGAGTTGTCAATTGTGAGTTGTTAATTGTGAATTGTCAATAGCGAAGGCCAGTCTAGTTAACTAACCGTTGACCATTCACCATTCACTTTAAAAATATCCCGTCTTCTTCCTGTCTTCCATTGCTGCTTCTGAAACTTTATCATCTATTCTTGTTTCGCCGCGTTCGCTGGTTTTAGTAGCAATAATTTCTCTAATGATATCATCAATGTTCGACGCATTTGATTCCACGGCAGCAGTACAAGTCATATCACCAACGGTGCGATAGCGAACTTTTTTTGTTGATACAACATCACTTTCATCGGGAATAATAAATTCAGAAACCGATACTAACTGTCCTTCGTACTCGATAACTTCTCTTTCATGAGCGAAATAGATGGAAGGCAATTCTATATTTTCTCTTTTAATATAATTCCATATATCAAGCTCAGTCCAGTTGCTGATTGGGAAAGCTCTTACGTTTTCTCCTTTATGGATTTTTCCATTATAAATATTCCATAATTCAGGTCTTTGTAGTTTCGGATCCCACTGACCAAATTCATCTCTCACAGAAAATATTCTTTCCTTCGCTCTTGCTTTTTCTTCATCTCTTCTTGCACCACCAATTAATGCATCAAATTTGAACTCTTCAATAATATCAAGCAGTGTATAAGTTTGTAACGAATTTCTACTTGCAAATTTTCCTTTCTGTTCTGTAAGATTTTTTTCCTTAATAGTATCTGCTACTTTTCTTACAATTAATTTTTCGCCAATTGTGTTTACCAGTTCATCCCTGAAATGCAAAGCTTCAGGGAAATTATGTCCTGTATCAATGTGTACTAACGGGAAAGGGAATTTCCCTGGCCGGAAAGCTTTTAATGCAAGATGAACCAATGTTATTGAATCTTTGCCACCTGAAAAAAGCAATGCAGGACGCTCAAACTGGCCTGCCACTTCACGCATAATGTGTATCGCTTCCGATTCCAATTGCCCCAAATAATCTAAATGATATTTACTCATCTTTAATTTATTTAACTCATGATGCCTGCTGATGTATGTGCAGGCCACATTCTTTTTTAGTATTATCTTCCCACCACCAACGTCCTGCACGAAAATCTTCGCCGGGCCTTATGGCTCTAGTACATGGTGCGCATCCAATGCTCACAAAACCTTTATCATGTAACGAGTTGTAAGGAATGTCGTTTTCATTAACGTATTGTTTTACTTCTTCAGTGGTCCAGTTAAGTATAGGATGATATTTTATAATGTTGTTACTCTCATCCCACTCAACCCTTGGCATATCATGACGCTCAGCAGAATGTTCTGCACGAAGGCCTGTGATCCATATTGAATTATCTTTTAGTGCTCTTTTTAGAGGAGCTACTTTTCGTATGTAGCAACAGTCTTTCCTGTTTTCGACAGATTCGTAAAAAGAATTGGGGCCTTTTTCAGCAACAAAATTTTCCAGCGATATGGTATCAGGATAAAATGCCTTTACATGTGTATCGTATTTTTCGTTGGTGGCCCTCCAAACAGAATAAGTTTCCGGGAATAATCTCCCTGTGTCTAATGTAAAAATTTTTATGGGTAGGTGATTATTTAAAATTTTATGACTGATAACCTGGTCTTCATAACTGAAGCTTGTTGAGAAAATTACTTCACCTGGAAATTGACTGGTCAACGCCAATAGAACTTCATCAATGTTTAAAACATTTGCTGCGTCTGCTATTGATGAGACTTTATCTTTTAGCTGTTGAAACATTTTATTATTAATAGTTTGATGGATTTATAAAAGAGAATTTTATTGAAATGGTTGTTGCTTTATGGAATTAATAATCAGCAACAACAGGGCATCGAGTTGCCACAATTGCACATATTAATGAGCGGAAAGAATGACTTCATATTATTTTAATTCTAATAGTCTACCACAAAAGTAGGGTATAGATTTTTAAAAATTGAAAATATTTTTAAACATTACCATTAATTATATTAAAACAATAAGAAAAAAATAAAAATAAATGATGTAAGCGTTGTGCCAAAGTCTTTATGGGCCAGTGTTTCAGCAACTGATGTTGAAAGTTTATTTATTGTAAAATATTTTTTTGAAAATTTTAAAATCATAACAATACAATAAAAAGAACAATTGCATCTGGTAATAATTTTAATTTTTTATTGATCCATATCAATGGAATTTCTTATCTCACCTCAATGGATGGAAGCATATAGCCATGGTAGCTTTGCGGTATAAAAGTTTATATAAATGATTGACAAGAAAAAGACTCGAATGGTTTTTGTTCCCAAAGTAAGAAGAGGGAAAGAAAAACTTTTTATACAACAACATGCATAATTTATACATTAAAAATTAAAATCAACATGAAAAAATTATTAGCAACAAATTCGAACAACTGGATGGCTTTAATAGCACGGCTTGCAGTAGGGATTACTATTTTTCCACATGGCGCTCAAAAATTATTGGGATGGTTTGGAGGTTATGGTTATAATGGTACAATGGGATTTTTAACCGGGCAAATACATCTTCCGTGGATTATCGCTTTGCTTGTAATTTTAATTGAATTTTTTGGGTCCCTGTTTTTAATATTTGGTTTTCTTACACGGATAGCAGCCTTTGCAATTTTGGGAAGTTTTTTAGGTGTACTCTTTAAAGTTCATATTCAAAATGGATTTTTTATGAACTGGGGGATGCAGCCTAACAAGGGAGAAGGCTATGAATTTTTCATTTTACTTTTCGGCCTGGCGCTTATTGCATTAATTGCAGGGGGTGGTAAAGCAAGTGTAGACGCAGCAATTACAAAGAATAAATAAATAGAAAAAAGATATTATCTTTTGATTAGAAAAGATAATTAAAAGAAGTTAATTGAAATGACAACATTATCTGATTTTAAAAAATTTACCACTAATCTGAAAAAACAGGATCATTTGATGCCTGTTTTATTTATTGGTCATGGTTCTCCCATGAATGGGATTGAACATAACCAGTTTAGTGAAAACTGGGCGAACCTTGCAAAGGAAATTCCTTTGCCTACAGCGATATTAGTAGTTTCAGCTCATTGGTTAAGTCGTGGCACGAAAATTACCGCTATGGATTTTCCTCAAACTATACATGACTTTGGTGGTTTTCCCCAGGAATTATTTGATGTACAATATCCTGCTCCGGGTAATCCGCAACTGGCACAGGAAACTGCTTCGATCATTAAATCAACCAATGTAGAATTAAATCATGATTGGGGCCTGGACCATGGCGCATGGACGGTTATACGAAATATGTATCCTGATGCAAAAGTTCCGGTATTGCAGTTAAGCATTGATTACACCAAAGGTCCGCAGTTTCATTATGAACTGGCGAAGGAACTTTCTTTATTACGCAATAAAGGTGTGTTGATAATGGGAAGCGGAAATATGGTACATAACCTTCGGATGGTTTCATTCGATAAGATTGATACAGAGTTTGGCTTCGATTGGGCAATTGAAATGAATGAAGTTTTTAAAAAGAACATTATCAGCCGCAATCACCAGGCATTGATAAATTATGAAAACCTTGGTACCGCGGCAAAGCTTGCAGTTCCTACACCTGATCATTATTATCCGTTATTATATTCATTGGGGTTGCAGGGCAAAGATGAGGAAGCATATATTTTCAATGATAAATTAATGGCTGGTTCGCTTACAATGACATCGCTGGTAATTAATGCCGGTTGAATAAATTTGTATTGAAATTTACAGAAGCAATTCCTTAATCAACATTTTGTTCACAATTCTTAAAAAAGACGCTCTTAATTAACGAGTCTGATGAAGCAGGTTGGGCATTGTAGATTTTTTGACCTGAGTTCTTCTGCCAGCCTACGTCTCAGACAAAATGCCTATCTTTGCCCACTGTAAAATCAACCTATTTTTGTTTTCTTGTCACCATTGAATAAGAATAATTTCGGAAGGATCCGTTTTCCGATATTTTTAAAGAAATCTAATTAGAAAAGCAAAAATTAAGAGCTTTAGTTTCTGATCAAAATAAAAGCAGGTTAAATTAATTCTTAATATTTAATATAAATATGGCCAATAAAGGTTTATACGCTCCGGAATTTGAACATGACTCATGCGGAATTGGATTTGTTGCTAATATAAAAAGCAATAAAAGCCACCAGATAATTTCTGATGCATTGACCATTTTAGAAAACATGCAGCACCGCGGAGCTTGTGGGTGCGAAGTCAATACAGGTGATGGAGCAGGAATTCTTATTCAGACACCACACGAATTTTTCTTTGATGAATGTATAAAGCTGGGGATTCATTTACCTACTTATAGCAAATACGGAGTAGGTGTTTTATTTTTCCCAAAAGATATAAGGCTAAGAGAAGAATGCCGCGATATTTTCAACCGTTCTGCAGAAACCCTTGGACTTGAAATAATGGGTTATCGCCGTGTACCTGTAAATACCGATGGTATAGGTCTTACCGCATTATCTGTTGAGCCTGAAATTGAACAGGTTTTTATTGCTTGTCCAGACCATATCAATAACCCGGATGATTTTGAAAGAAAATTATTTGTGTTAAGAAATTATGCCGCACAAACTATTAATAATACCGTAAGAAAAGATGCGATTGGATTTTATGTTGCCTCGCTTTCTTATAAAACAGTTATTTATAAAGGGCAACTTACAAGCCTTCAATTGCGTGGATACTTTCCTGACCTTAGCAATAAAAAAATTGTTTCTGCATTTGGATTAATTCATTCCCGTTTTGCTACCAACACTTTTCCATCGTGGAAATTGGCCCAGCCTTTCCGTTATATAGCGCATAATGGTGAGATTAATACTTTGCAGGGAAATTTGAATTGGCTTCGTACCAGTGAAAAAGGATTTGTGTCCCAATACTTCAGTAAAGAAGAAATGGAAATGTTACTACCCGTGGTAGAACAGGGTCAATCCGATTCTGCGAGCCTTGATAATATGATTGAATTGCTTACATTATGCGGCCGTTCTCTTCCACATGTTATGATGATGTTGATTCCTGAAGCATGGGATGGCAACGAGCACATGGATCCTGTTAAAAAAGCTTTCTATGAGTTTCATGCTTCATTTATGGAACCATGGGATGGGCCCGCTTCTATTTCGTTTACCGATGGAAGATTGATTGGAGCTACTTTAGATAGAAATGGACTTCGCCCTTCCAGATATTGTATTACAACTGATGATCGTGTTATAATGGCCTCAGAGACTGGTGTTCTTCCCATAGATCCCAAACTCATTAAAGAAAAAGGAAGGTTACAGCCAGGGAAAATGTTTGTGGTGGATTTAGAAGAAGGAAGAATTATAAGTGATAATGAAATTAAACAAAAAATCTGTTCGCAGAAACCATATAGTGAATGGCTCAATAAATATAAGATCCGTTTAGAAGAATTACCTGAACCAAGGGTTATGTTCACTCATCTCGAACATCAACAGGTATTTAAATATCAGAAAGCATTTGGCTATACAACAGAAGACCTTGATGTATTAATTGCTCCAATGGCAATTACAGGAAAAGAGCCAATTGGCTCTATGGGAAGTGATGTTCCATTAGCAGTTTTAAGCGACGAACCCCAGCACCTGAGCAGTTATTTTAAACAACTTTTTGCCCAGGTAACTAATCCTCCTATTGATCCTATAAGAGAACGGCTGGTAATGTCACTCGCAACTTTTGTGGGTAACAATGGTAATCTTTTACAGGAAGATCCTTTATCATGTCACTGCGTCGCTTTAAAACACCCGGTATTATCTAATCATGAATTAGAAAAAATAAGAAGTATAGATACCGGGATTTTCCAGGCAAAAACTTTACAGACGTATTTTATGGCTGATGGAAAGCCGGGTTCTTTGCAAAGAGGAATAGAAAGATTGTGCCGTTATGCGGTTGATGCTGTAGGAGATGGTTTTGAAGTTTTGATTTTATCAGACAGGGCAATTGATTCAGAACATGCTGCTATCCCTTCGTTATTAGCCACGGCTGCAGTTCACCACCATTTAATAAAAAAGGGTTTGCGTGGGCAGGTCGGTTTGGTTATTGAAGCCGGCGATGTATGGGAAGTGCACCACTTCGCTTGTCTTATTGGTTTTGGCGCTACCTGTATCAATCCTTACCTGGCTTTATCAACTATTCGTGATATGAAGATTTCTGGAAAACTCCAGACAGATCTCAATTCAAGTGAGCTCAAAAAAAATTACGTAAAAGCGGTTAACGATGGATTGCTGAAGGTGTTTTCAAAAATGGGAATCTCTACATTACAATCATACCAGGGCGCCCAAATTTTTGAGATCATTGGCATTAATAAATCCGTTATTGATAAATATTTTACAGGCGCCACTTCCAGAATTGAGGGAATGGGATTAGATGAAATTGCGAATGAAACTTTAATAAAACATTTCTTTTCTTTCAGCAAAAAAAATATTCCTAACGAACGGCTCACTGTTGGCGGATTATATCAATGGAAACGTAAAGGGGAATTTCATTTGTTCAATCCTCAAACCATTCACCTTTTGCAGTATTCAACTAGATCGAATGATTATTCAATCTTTAAAAAATATTCAAAGCTTGTGAATGACCAGGGTGAAAAAGCTGCAACGCTGAGGAGCCTTTTTCAATTTAAAAATAACCGCCCATCGATTTCTATAGACGAAGTAGAACCTGCCGAAAATATTTATAAAAGATTTGCAACAGGCGCAATGTCATTCGGCTCCATTTCATGGGAAGCACATACCACATTGGCTATTGCCATGAATCGCTTAGGCGGTAAAAGTAATACCGGTGAAGGCGGTGAAGATGAAATCAGGTATGAGAAATTACCTAACGGAGATTCGATGCGAAGTGCTATCAAGCAGGTTGCTTCAGCAAGGTTTGGTGTTACCAGTGAATATCTCACCGAAGCAGATGAATTACAAATTAAGATGGCGCAAGGTGCAAAACCTGGTGAAGGCGGACAGTTGCCGGGCCATAAAGTTGATGATTGGATCGGCAGGGTGCGTCATGCAACCGCGGGTGTGGGATTAATTTCACCACCACCTCATCATGATATTTATTCTATAGAAGACCTCGCACAATTAATTTTTGACCTTAAAAATGCAAACAGGAACGCCAGGATAAATGTGAAGCTTGTTTCTAAAGCAGGTGTAGGTACAATTGCAGCAGGTGTTGCAAAAGCAAAGGCGGATGTTATTTTAATTTCAGGCCATGATGGCGGGACAGGCGCTTCACCCATTAGTTCAATAAAACATGCGGGTTTACCATGGGAACTTGGCCTTGCTGAAACGCATCAAACGTTAGTTAAAAATAAATTGCGTAGCCGCGTTGTTGTGCAAACAGATGGCCAGTTAAAAACAGGCCGTGACATTGCCATTGCGACTTTATTGGGCGCTGAGGAATGGGGAGTTGCTACGGCGGCTTTGGTAGTAGAAGGTTGTATTATGATGCGCAAATGCCATTTAAATACTTGTCCTGTTGGCGTTGCCACTCAAAATCCGGAATTAAGGAAACGCTTTACCGGCGATGCAGATCACGTTGTTAATTTGTTTAAATTTTTAACCCAGGAATTGAGAGAGATTATGGCTGAGTTGGGCTTCAGAACAATTAATGAAATGGTAGGGCAGGTAGATTATTTGGAGAAAAGAGAAAATATTTCACATCCAAAGTTTTCTAAGCTCGATCTTTCACCGATATTATATAAAGAGCCTGCATCAAAGTTTACAGGCTTGTTTAAGTCCGAAGAACAAGACCACGGTTTAGCTGAAGTACTGGACTGGAAATTATTAAAAGCGGCCCAGCCTGCAATTGATCACCTTAAAAAAGTTAAGCAGTCTTTTGACATACAAAATACGGACCGGACAACGGGCACAATTTTGTCTAATGAAATTTCAAAAAAATATAAAGCAAAAGGTTTACCTGATGATACAATTCATTTCAAATTTACCGGTACCGCAGGACAAAGCTTCGCTGCTTTTAATACAAAAGGTGTAACACTTGAACTGGAAGGGGATGCTAATGATTATTTTGGCAAGGGATTGAGTGGGGCTAAATTAATTATATATCCTTCTAAGGATGCTGGTTTCGTTCCTGAAGAAAATATTCTGATTGGAAATGTTGCTTTTTATGGAGCTACATCCGGTGAAGCTTACATTCGCGGTAAAGCCGGCGAACGTTTTTGTGTTCGTAATTCAGGAGCAAATGTAGTAGTAGAAGGAGTAGGAGATCACGGTTGCGAATACATGACCGGCGGTTATGCGGTTATTTTAGGAGAAACAGGAAGAAATTTTGCTGCCGGAATGAGTGGTGGCATCGCCTATGTATACGATGTTCAGCACAATTTTGATTCTTTATGTAATAAAGAAATGGTAGACCTTGACAGTATTGACAGGGAAGACGAGAAATTATTACAGGAGATGATCAGTAACCATTATCGTTTTACGAACAGCACTGTCGCAAAATTTCTTCTTAATGATTTTGAAAACCAATTGAAAAATTTTGTAAAAGTATTTCCTAAAGACTATAAAAAAATATTGGTTGAAAAAAGACAGATGGTTGAAGTTAAGTAATACAAAGGCAATATTTATTCGCAGAGAAATTTATAAAAAAAATTTAATTGTTAGTTGAATGGCAAAACCAACAGGATTTTTAGAATTTACAAGAGAACTTCCGTACAAGAGGCCGCCCTCTGAAAGAGTAAATGATTATAATGAATTTGTAGAGAGATACACAGATGAAAAATTAAACCAACAAGCCGCACGATGTATGGATTGTGGTGTTCCTTTTTGTCACCATGGATGCCCGTTGGGAAATGTTATTCCTGAGTTTAATGACGCGGTGTACCGTAAGAGTTGGAAGGAAGCTTATGATATACTTACTTCAACTAATAATTTTCCTGAGTTTACCGGGCGTATATGTCCTGCTCCCTGCGAAACATCCTGCGTATTAGGTATCAATCAGCCTGCAATTACCATTGAGGAAATTGAAAAACATATTATCGAGATCGCATTTGATCATGGTTTTGTTAAACCAAAAAAACCGAACATAAGAACCGGTAAAAAAATTGCAGTTGTTGGTTCCGGCCCAGCGGGAATGGCAGCAGCAGCCCAATTGAATTATGCAGGCCATGCTGTTACTGTTTTCGAAAGGGATGATATGCCCGGAGGATTATTACGGTATGGAATACCAGATTTTAAATTAGAAAAATGGGTGGTGGATAGAAGAATTAAATTAATGGAGGAAGAAGGCATTGTATTTAAGTGCAGCGCAAATGTGGGTGTTGATATTAGCATTAATGATTTACTCAGAGAATATCATGCAATCGTTTTAGCCGGAGGTTCTACTATTCCACGGGATCTGACAATACCGGGAAGAGAATTAAAGGGTATTTATTTTGCCATGGACTTTTTAAAGCAACAGAACAAAAGGGTTGCTGATAAACTACTAACTGATCAAGACATTTTCGCAACGAATAAAAATGTGGTCGTGATTGGCGGGGGAGATACCGGCAGTGATTGCGTCGGTACTTCTAACAGGCATAAAGCAAATTCTGTAACCCAATTTGAACTGTTACCAAAGCCTCCTGATAGTCGGACTTCTTATATGCCCTGGCCAACCTACCCAATGTTAATGAAAACTACCAGCTCTCATGAAGAAGGAGCTCAGCGTCACTGGGCTATTGCTACCAAGGAATTTGTAGGAGATCAAAATGGTAATCTTAAGGCTTTGAAAATTGTTGATCTCGAATGGAAATTTACAGACGATAGTCGTCCGGCAAAATTTGTAGAAGTAGAGGGAAGTGAAACTGAAATTTCGTGCGAGCTTGCCCTCTTGGCTATGGGATTTGTTCACCCTCAACATACGGGGTTGCTGGAACAGTTAGAAATTGAACTCGATGAAAAGGGAAATGTTCGGGCTTCAGAAAAAAATTATCATACCAATATCGCAAAAATATTCACTGCAGGTGATATGCGCAGGGGACAATCATTAGTTGTCTGGGCGATTTCTGAAGGACGGGAATGCGCCAGGAAAGTTGATGAATATCTGATGGGGCATTCTTTGCTAGAAGCAAAAGACCAGAACATTTTACACAACGTATAATCTTCATTTTTAATAGTCATCTTCTAAACCTGCTTTAATGCAGGTTTTTTTTTCGTGTATATATAATACCCCTAATGTACCAAAATATTTATTCACACTAATTTTCAAAAAAGTTGAAAAATTCCTTAACTAATTAATTATCAGTGTTGGCTCAGTTTATGGCAACATATTATTATATTATATATATAATTTATTTGACTATTATTTTCCGATTTTATCAACTATTTTTGGATAAAAATATAAAAATGAAGAAAATAACACTTGGCAAAGCCGCTCCATTCATTATTTTAATGCTTATTTCCGTCCTGGCATTGTTTGTCCCTTCATTTGCAGAATATAATGCCCAGGGAAAATACAATTCAGCGGACATTGCATGGATTATAGTAGCTACAGCACTGGTGTTCTTAATGACGCCTGGACTAGCATTCTTTTACGGTGGTATGGTGCATAGGAAAAATGTGCTTTCCACAATGATTAAAAGTTTTGTAGCCACCGGGATTGTAAGTATATTATGGGTAACCGTAGGCTTCAGTTTGGCCTTTGGAAAATCTATAGGGGGGTTTATTGGGAATCCATTTACGCATGTTTTTTTCAAAGGAGTATTTTCAGGAGCACCATGGAGTTTAGCGCCCACTATTCCATTAATGCTTTTTGCGCTTTTCCAATTAATGTTTGCCATAATTACTCCAAGCCTGGTTGTTGGCGCTGTTGCTGAGCGTATTCGTTTTTCTTCTTATATTCTTTTTATTGTAATGTTCAGTCTTTTTGTTTATGCTCCGTTAGCACACTGGACATGGAATCCGGAAGGATTTTTATTTAAAATGGGGGTACTTGATTTTGCAGGCGGCACTGTAGTTCATATTTCTGCCGGATGCGCTGCACTTGCTGGTGCGATAGTATTAAAGCGCCGGACAGTACACTTGGAAAATAAAGAAATACCACCGGCTAACATTCCATATGTGTTAATTGGCACAGGTCTCTTGTGGTTTGGCTGGTTCGGCTTTAATGCTGGGTCTGCATTAGCCGCAAACTCGTTATCAGTTTCTGCTTTTGCAACTACAAATACCGCTGCCGCTGCCGCTGGTTTGGCCTGGATGTTTTTTGATGTTTTAAAAGGAAAAAAACCTTCAGTACTGGGATTTTGTATCGGAGCGGTTGTTGGCCTCGTGGCAATAACGCCGGCAGCTGGTTATGTTGCTATACCGCAAAGCATTTTCATTGGAGCAGTAGCTGCATTAATTTCAAACATCGCGGTATATTACAAATCAAAATCAATTTTAGACGATACACTTGATGTTTTTCCTTGCCATGGAGTTGGAGGAATTGTTGGCATGATTATGACTGGGATTTTTGCTACAAAAAATATTAATAGCGGCGGTAACAATGGTTTGTTCTACGGTAACCCGGCTTTCTTTTTTACACAATTGAAAGGTTTAGCCGTGGTGATTACTTACAGCTTTTCCGTTTCTTATGGAATATTTAAATTCATCAATTGGGTAATGCCAATGAGAGTTAGTAAGGCTGATGAAGAAATGGGATTAGATGCGTCTCAACATGATGAGAAATATTTGCAGGGCACTTTGCTGTTGAGAAATAGTAGTGTCGCAATGGAACTCGAAAAAACCATCCAGGATTATTAGCCTGCTGATAATAGATCTAAATTGTTAGACGAGAATGTTTAATTAATCATTATTGACATTAATTGAAACAATTAGCGTCATTTATATTATCTCTCCGTTTAAAATCCGATTTTTTTGTTCTCTTGTGAGAATAAAAAAATCGGATTTTGTGTTTTATCGCCAATCTTTATTTCCCCCTTCCTTGCAAGTTTACAAATGTGAATCGACCATTATTTAATATTTTATATTAAAAATATAAATATATAAAAATATTTATCAACATTGTAATTTTTAAAATGTGGATTAGTTTATAAAACATTGATAAATATATATTTAATAAAATTGTCATAGATATTATAAATATAAATATGTGAATTTTATTTCAGATAAATAGAAAAAATAAATATGTTTGACTTATGAATTTGAATAATATTGTGAAAATCGTGAAACTGGTAATTTACTTTATTGTTAAAATGTTATCTTTTCGTATGCCTGAGGGCCACAATTATTTAAATCCAAACACATTCCAGGATACTGCCAAAATCGCCTGGGATAAAAACACATATCCTTACTTTATGAAACACATTTGCAAAGTACGATGCTGGTAGAAATTAATGGTGCTTTTACCAAAAAAAGGAAAGGAGCATAACTGTTTATATAACTTCTGAGAAAAGTTAACCAGTTATACCCCTTTCATTATTAATCTTTAAATCTAAAACAATGTTAAGAAAATTTTTCTTAGGCGCAATCGTATGTTTAAGTTTTATTCAGAGTTTCTCGCAAGATTCCACACAAACTGCTGCACCAACTTCTCCTGCACCAACCATAACAGGATCAGTTGATGCATACTTCAGGTATAATTTTAATGATCCAAAATCCGGCGGACCGTTAAATGATTTAAATAATTATACCAGCTTTACAAATTCTCAAAATTCCTTCCAACTTGGAATGGCAAGTATAAGAGCCGATCATAGTTTTGGCAAGGCCAGTGCCACTATAGATTTAGGATTCGGTACCAGAGCAGAAGAGTTTTCTTATGGGGATCCTGCTCATCCTACATTATTCGCAGTTAAGCAAGCTTACGTAAGCTACGCTGTTTCCAGTAAATTTAAATTAACCGTCGGTAAATGGGCAACACATATAGGTTACGAAGTAACTGATGCTTACCTTAACCGGAACTATAGCATGGACTATATGTTTTCCTATGGCCCCTTCTCTCATACAGGTCTTAAAGCAGATATAGGGCTTGGAGCGAAAAGCGCCTTAATGCTGGGAGTGGCCAGCACAACGGATCATGTTGCTGACACCAGCTCAAGAAAATATGCTATTGGACAATTCAGTACCGGCACATCAAATGATAAAGTAAAGTTTTATCTTAATTACCAGGGTTCCTACGGTGGCGCGTATAGCGTTACTCAATTCGATGCGGTATTAACAGCGGCAATTACCAGCAAGTTTAGTATTGGATATAATGGCACTGTACAAACATTAAAACCTGAAGGCATGTCAAGTGCAAGCTGGTGGGGCTCTGCTGTTTACCTGACTGCCGATCCAACAACTTCATTCGGGATTACACTTCGTGCAGAATATTTCGATAATAAAAAAGCGGTGGTTGCTGCTCCCGCTACCAGCATATTTGACGTAACACTTTCGCCAAATTTCAGGGTCGGAAATCTCACCATAATTCCTGAATTAAGGTTAGATGCGGGAAAAGATGAAATTTTTGAAAAAAGCGATGACAGTCCCACTAAAACGACGGTTACGGGCATACTCGCCGCAACATATCATTTTTAACTCTTACCTAAACAATTTTACACACACCAAAAAAACCTTAAAAAATGAGATTATCTGATTTCACCAAAAGCCTTTACTTTTCGCGGAAAGGATTTTTCAAAATCTTTATTCCTTTTCTGATCATTTTATTTATTACCGTGGCAATTCCATCTTATGCGCAGGACGCAACAGGTGCAAACACAGGTACGGCAGCAGACGTTACTGCCACCGTTGCCGGTAAACCTACTTTGGAAGAAGTTGCCGCTTCTTCCGGTCATAATAAGATCGCGATAAACATCATGTGGACCTTATTAGCAGGATTTCTGGTAATGTTTATGCAGGCAGGATTTGCCTTGGTTGAAACTGGCTTTACACAAAAGAAGAATGTTGCCCATACAATGGGAATGAACTTCTTGGTATATGCCTTAGGTATGATCGGATTCTGGATTTGTGGGTTTGCTTTCATGTTTGGAGGCGCTTTAAACGCGGCCACATTGGGTGGAGCACCAGGCGTAGTTCCCCATGAATACATAGTCCACATATTTGGTAAAGATTTTGGAATTATCGGTACTGTTGGTTTTTTCCTAAACAGTAAAGTATATGATGTGGGTGTATTTGCCTTATTCCTTTTCCAGATGGTATTTATGGATACTACAGCAACGATACCCACCGGTTCTATGGCCGAAAGATGGTCTTTTAAATCATTCCTCATTTTTGGATTATTCATATCCATGTTTGTTTATCCACTCTTTGGTAACTGGGTTTGGGGCGGCGGATGGTTGTCCCAACTTGGAGTAAATTTTGGTCTAGGTCATGGACACGTTGACTTTGCAGGATCTTCAGTTGTACATATGGTGGGTGGAGTTGCTGCATTGGCAGGCGCAATAGTAATCGGTCCACGCATAGGTAAATATGGTAAAAGTGGGGAAGTAAATACCATACCAGGCCATAATATACCAATGGCAATTCTTGGCACATTTATACTTGCCTTTGGCTGGTTTGGTTTTAACCCTGGTTCTACCCTTGCAGGTGGCGACTATCGAATAAGCATAGTTGCTGTTAATACTATGATGGCCGGAACTGCCGGAACTTTATCAGCTTTACTTTTTATGTATGCCAAAGGCCAGAAGCCGGATCCCGGAATGTTGTGTAATGGATTACTTGCCGGTCTCGTAGCCATAACAGCTCCGTGTGCTTTTGTGAACTCCATAAGCTCAGTAATAATAGGCGCAATTGCAGGAATATTGGTTATTGTAGCTTACAACTTTGTAGATAGGAAATTAAAGATCGACGATCCGGTTGGAGCATTTGCAGTACATGGTGTAAATGGTGCATGGGGTGTCCTTTCCCTGGGACTTTTTGCCGACGGTTCTTATGGAGACGGGTGGAATGGAGTGCCCGGAACTGTAAAAGGATTATTTTATGGAGATGCAAAACAATTTCTTGCTCAGTGCATTGGAACACTAACGTGTTTCGTATTTGTGTTCGTGGTGATGTATATTTTCTTTAAACTTTCCAATAAGATCACTCCGATAAGAGTATCACCGGAAGCAGAAATTGGGGGGCTCGACATTCCTGAAATGGGAGTTCATGGCTATGTAGATTAATTTTTTTCATTTTCCGGAAGCGTTCTAATAAACGCTTCCGGAATTTTTTAAATAAAAGAGGTTTGACAAAATTCATCAGAAACGCAATTAACCCTGTAAAGCTGTTTATCGCAGACAGCCGGTTTACCGGAGTCTTGTTGCTTTCCTGCACTGCCGTTTCATTAATATTATCTAATTCATCAGCCGGTGAATGGTATAGAGGTTTATGGAATAGTGACCTGCATTATCATCTTCCTATTCAGCTTCCTCATTCCGGTCTGAAATGGATTAATGATTTTTTGATGGCCATTTTCTTTTTGTTTGCAGGGATGGAAATAAAACGTGAATTGCTGGTAGGTGAATTGTCTAGCTTTAAAAGGGCTGTAATGCCTTTCGGCGCCGCATTGGGCGGAATGATTGTTCCTGCGCTTATTTATTCTTCTTTTAATATTACTTCAAGCTTTGCACATGGATGGGGAATACCTACCGCCACAGATATTGCGTTTTCAATAGGTATTGCATCATTGTTTGGAAAGAGGGTTCCACAAAGCCTAAAAATATTTTTGATGGCCCTTGCCATTATTGATGACCTGGGAGCTATTGTGGTTATTGCACTCTTCTATGGTAACCATGTAAAATGGATTTTCCTGTTAGGCGGCGCCGTTGTATATGGTGCCATTTGGGCTGTTAACTATTTTAAAGTTAAACAGGGCATTGTCCAGGTCATTCTCTCATTGATTTTATGGTATATGATTTTTAATTCGGGAATTGAGGCAAGCATCAGTGGTGTATTAATTGCGTTTACCATACCGGTAAACTCTTTACCTAAATTTGAAACTGCTATCAGCAGGTTTGTAAACTTTATTATTTTGCCACTTTTTGCCTTGGCAAATACCGCAATATTATTACCACCAGATGTTGTATACTCCTTGCAAAGTTCAGTGGGTATTGGAATTATGTTTGGCCTTGTAATTGGCAAGCCCATTGGTATTTTTATTTTCAGCAGGGCTATGATTGCATTTAAAATTGCAAAGCTGCCTACCAACACAAACCTAAAGCAGTTATTAGGTGTAGGCTCTTTGGCCGGCATTGGATTTACCATGTCGATCTTTACGACCACGCTTGCATTCCAGGATGAGTTATTTAGAGACATTGCAAAAATTTCGATCCTCTCCAGCCTAGTATTATCTATGATTTTAAGTTTTATCTACTTTAAGATGATTGACAAAAAAATTGTAATACCTGCACACAAAAGGCCTCCTTTGGTACAACCGGCGCCACTGGCAATAGGTTAACAGGTATAGAAGAAATAGAATTTGCAACCGGTAATAAAATAGATTTGAAATATTTCCCTTTTGGAAACTTAAAGGCCTCTTCATTTCTATGGAAGGCTTTTTTAAAATAAGAGAGATATGAATTCAATACTTTAAATAAATAGAGTCATTAAAAAATTTAAAAGAATTTGCATAAATTGAATTGGTAGTGTTTAAACTTTGAAGCCATCATGTCCACGATAATAATTATTGCTTTTATTCTTGTAATTGTAATTGCCTGTCTATTTCTTGCATGGCGGGATGATAAAATAGGTGATCTCGAAAAAAGGGTTGAAATACTCGAACAACAGGCAAATAAAAAGATTGTGAGCAGGCTGTTTTTTGTTGAATTAAAATCAATCAACAGCGTGTTGGATACTTTAAATAATTGCTTTTACCAAATTGATAAAAACGGCGATTATGATATTGACACCGAATACAGGCTCGATGATGTAACCGATGAATGGTGGGATTCTTTATCAATCAATGATCTTGAAGTAGTTAATAAGATGAAGAATGCTAAGCCATTGACTTAAATTTTACAATACCAAATGGTTTCATGTTGCGTTAAATAACATTACCAGTTTGGGTTTAAGCCTTTGTGTTAGAATATTTAATTTATGCAGCTTTTTTAAACGAATGCTTGCTTCAATACTTTAATTGTTATTAATTATATGAACAGGCATAAACTGCATCCTTCACAATTAAGAAAGTTCTGGAAGGCTTTGGGTCCCGGACTTATTTCCGGCGCCAGCGATGACGATCCCTCAGCGATTACTACATTTTCACAGGCTGGTGCAAGATTTGGCCTCTCTACTTTGTGGGTTGCCATACTTTCTTTTCCGGTACTTGCTACTATACAGGAAATGTGCGCCAGAATAGGAATGGTAACAAAAAAGGGAATTGCCGGTGTAGTAAAAGCACATTATCCCAAATGGGTATTGTATGTTTTAATAGGGCTAAGTTGCCCGGCGTTCCTGCTTAACATGGGCGCCGATATTTCAGTGTTGGGCGAAACAGGAAATTTATTATTTCCACACATTGCGCCTTTGTATTGGAGTATTGCATTTACTTTATTATTGCTGTTATTGATGATTGTTCTTTCATTTCAAAGGCTTGCACGTGTTATGAAATTCGTTTGTTTAAGCCTCGTAGTATATGTTGTCGCTCCTTTTTTTTATCACCAGGATCTAAGTTCGATTTTGAAACATTCGTTTATCCCTTCCTTTCACTTTAATAAAACCTATATATTACTGATTACCGGTTTAACGGGCGCCATTATTTCTCCCTATTTATTTTTTTGGCAAACTTCCTCTGAAGCTGAAGAAGATAGGGTAGCTGATATCAATAAACCTGTAAAGAGAAAATTTTTTAGAGCCATGAGAATAGACATTATCACAGGAGCTTTTTTTGCAGTACTCATTATGTATTTTGTAATACTTACAACTGGCACTGTTTTACATAACAACGATATTTATGAAATAAATACAGTTGCTGAAGCAGCAGTTGCGCTAAAGCCTTTGGCAGGCAATGTAGCTTATATATTGTTTTCTATTGGAGTCATTAGCACAGCTTTTCTAATCATTCCTGTTTTAAGCGGATCTGTTTCTTATATTTTGTCAGAAGCCTTTAACTGGAAATCCGGTTTCAATAAATCGTTTGGCGAGGCAAAAGAATTTTATATCATTATTATTGTGGCGATGTGCCTTGGAATTATTATGCAGTTGCTGCGGATCAATGCAATAAAAGCATTACTTTTTACAACAGTAATTTATGGCATCATTGCTCCATTTCTAATTGGTATCATCATGCATATCTGCAACAACAAAAAGATCATGGGACAGCACATAAATAAAATCACGTCAAACTTAATAGGCATGGTAACGTTGTTACTGATGCTAGGTGTTCTTATAGTTTTAGGATATTTTTTGTTCATATTGTAACATTTGTTTTAAGACTCATAAAGCCCTTCTCTTGAAAACAAGATACAAGCCGGCAATTACAAAGGCCACCCCAAAAAAAGTGTATAAACTAAGGGGTTCTTTCAACAGTATAGACGCAATAATAAAACCGGATATCGGGCAAACAAACAACCAGAAAGAAGCTTTAACAGGATTATCTTTCAATAAGTAAAGCCACAATTGCACTGCGGCGATGGAAACAGGTATGGCCAGCCACAACACAGAAGCAATCCACTTAAAATCGAAAATATTTTTATCACGGTGATACGTTACTAATAATACCGGCAAAAGAATAATGCCACCCGCTAACGTTTGCCAGCCATTGATGGTGAGAATATGAAGATCGCTCCATTTGTTTTTGGAAAAATAAATTGCACCTGCTGAGTAAGAAATCATGCTGATTAATAAAATTGTTATACCCATTGGCGTTGCATAACTATCTTTTATTAATGGGTAAGCCGCAATTATGATACCTGCTGTACATAACAATAAACTTATAATAGTAACCATCTTTATCGGCTGCCGAAACCATATAGCTGCCATAATACTAATCAATACAGGACTGGTTCCTACTGAAAGAGATCCTAATCCTGCGGAAACATTTTGCATAGCGGTGACATATAGGCCCAGGTAAATACTGATGTTCAGCAAGCCATAAATAACCAGTTGCTTCCATTCCTGTTTTTGCGGTAAACGCTTACCCAATATAACATGAGCTATAAAAAGCATGATAGCACCGGCAATAAAAAATCTTGTAACGGCAATTACAAATGGCTGTGCAGATTGAAGCCCGATCTTTGTGGCAGCGGATGCTGATGACCATAAAAGTGCAAAGAAAAATCCTGCTACTATGAAACTAAATCTATGGGTCGGATTGCTTTTCAATTATCCTGGTATTTGAAGGAGCGCAATATTATAAAAAAATATGCACTTGGTAATTAATGCTAGGCCATGCCGCCCCAGCGGTGATTCTTATGTGTTGATCCGAATCATTACATACCCTTCAGTAATCATTTTATTAAAATTGAATAATTGTGAACTTTACGGGTGTGAAATAAAGAACAGAATAATAAACTAAAAACTTACTATCATGAACGACGAAAAAGATAATCAACTCTGAAAGGAGGCGAAGAACAGGGCAGGATGTAAAATACATCTCATTATCTATCTTATTATAAACGGAATCCTTTGGGGTATTATGGTTCTTTACAGCTGGAGTAAATTCATATGCATGGCTGATATGGCCAACGGTGGGCTGGGGCATTGGTGTAACTTTTAATTATTTCGGTGTATATAAATTCAACCACACCGCGGAAAATGAATACCAGAAATTAACAGGAAACCGGCATGGGGTGTATAAATTAACCTGCTGGCAGAATGATGGACATTATTGAATGGTTTGGTATCAATTTATTTTAATTATAAAAGTCGAAAGATGGCTTTTTGTAATAGAGAAATAACACAATGATTCAACAGATTTAATGATCACAGTATTTTTACGCAATATTATGCAAAAGAACACGTTTTAGTAGGCAAATACATTAATCGTAAGCGAAACCCAGCTCTGTAACATTTAAAAGTGGGTACGCACTTAAACAACAAAAACCATTTTTTACCGGCTTTATTTATTTATTACTTATTTAAAAATTTTACATTTATCGACAATTTTTTACAAATCCATTTATGAAAACACTTTTTAGTAAACGGGCATTTCTTTTTTGCCTGGTTGCATTCTTCACTGTAAGTGTAAATGCACAATTCACCGAAACTTTTGAATCGCAAACCCCATTTCAAAACACCTTTAACAGCAATGGGCAAGCGTTTTCCCTGACTAACGCCTTTACAATTTATAGCTCCAGGTCTGGCTTTGGCTACCAGCATTCCAACCGGTTCGTAGATAACAGCAACCTGGTTGCCACTAACCAGGCCAATTCAATCAAAACTACTAACGCGACTGCGTTTACAGTAAAAGACTTTTGGCTATACGTTTCCGCAGATGGAGGTAATAATCCTTCGGCAGATGGCTCCATTATTATTACAGGAAAACTTGCCGGGGTAACCCGTTTTGCCATCACTAAAACCGCAGGTTTCGGTACATCCTTTGTGCCGGATAATGGTTTTTCCAATATTGATCTTACAACGGAAGGCGGCGTGGATAACAGTAATATACCCATTGACGAAATAGAATTTCAATTACAAGGAAATTTTAATTATATCGGCATTGATAATTTTACATGGGCACCCCAATTGGTTTTGCCGATATCTCTAATTTCTTATTCTGCAACGCTAAGTGCCACGCAACAGGTAGTATTAAACTGGCAGATGGCGAATGGGAATAATACCAGCCAGTTCATAATTAAAAAAAGTAGCGATGGCAGAAACTTTAAAGAAATAGGATCAGTAAGTGCTGCGGGTAATAATAATGCTGTGGCAAGCTACAACTTTATAGATGCTTCGCCATTCGGGAGCGCCAATTACTACCTTCTTGCAGAAGTAGACAAAGATGGGCAGGTAAGGCAATTGGGCGTTAAACAAATAATACTTTATAACCGGTTCAGTTCTGCTTCTATGTATCCTAACCCGGTAGCAGGAAGTAGTTTTACATTACATACCAGCCTATCTGCGAATACTTTTAATAGCTACCTGATAACCGACATCTCGGGAAGAATTGTGCAAAAAGGAGATATAATTGCAACCCGGCAAAAGATAGATGTTCCTACGCTAGCTACTGGTAGTTATACAATACAATTGAGCGACGGCGAAGTAATTAAGTGGATAAGAAATTAACTGTGTAAAAGGGCATCTTTTTTACCGGACGAGGTGGTTACGGCGCTTGCTTCGTCATTTGAAGGAACCGCCATAGCTATTCCTTGCTATTTGCCATGGGAATTCCCATGGCAAATAGCAAGGAAAGTAGCAATATTTCAATAAGAAAAAATAAAATGTTGTTTTTGCAATATTGGAGAAAAATAAGTCGATTTACGGGATTCTATCCGTATCAATTTATTTCGTCAACTGCGTGGTCACTCATCGAAGACCTGGCCATTAGCAATGCGGCGACCGAAAGTATTGCTGCTGACGCAAGATAATATCCAACATATCGAACGCCGTAGGCTTCTGCAAGCTTGGTGGCCAGATATGGAGTAAGCGATGCTCCTAAAATTCCTGCCAGGGTAAAAGCGAGGGACGTTCCTGTATATCGAACAGGTATGGGAAAAATTTCAGCCAGCGCAGTCCCCAAAGGGCCATAGGTAAGCCCCATGAGAAACATACCAAGTATAAGAAATATAACAATTAACGTCCAACTGCCTGGTATGAATAGTTGTGAGAATAGCAGGCCAAAAATGAAAACGGCGATCGTTGCAACAATCATCGTGTTGCCGCGGCCGTAGCGATCAGCTAACCTGCCTGCTATCAGAATACCTATTGCAAAAAACAACATCGACACCGCTTGCGCTCCCAGGAAGCCGCCGTGCCCGTAATGAAATATAGCAGTGCCCCAGCTTAACGCAAATACCGTCATTAAATAGAAGAGTAAAAAATTGGTAATGGAGGCAAAGGTTCCCAGGAACAGGGCTTTTGTATGTTTAGTAAATACATCTATTATCGGCAACCTGACCCGTTCGTCATTTTCAATGATCTTCAGGAAATCCGGCGTTTCAATAAGTTTCAAACGCACATACAGCCCTACCCATACTAAAAGGGCACTTGCAACGAACGGAATCCGCCAGCCGAAATTCATAAATTGTTCATCGCTCATCAGGTTGCCCAGTATAAGAAATATGCCGGTAGAAAATATAAAACCGAGCGGTGCGCCAAATTGTGGAAACATTCCATACCATGCCTTTTTGCCCGGCGGAGCATTTTCAGTAGCAAGCAGCACAGCGCCACCCCATTCTCCACCAAGACCAACTCCTTGCCCGAATCTTAATAATGCTAATAGAAGAGGAGCTGCAATACCGATGGAACGATAGCCGGGAAGGAGGCCAATAGCTACCGTTGATGTCCCCATGGTCATCAGCGCTGCAATCAGCGTAGACTTACGTCCAATACGATCGCCGAAGTGCCCGAATAATGCTGCACCGACCGGCCTGGCAAAAAATGCCAATGCAAAAGTTGCCAATGATTCTAAGATTGCGGTGGTTTGGTCGGCAGCCGGGAAAAAAAGCTTTGGAAAAACCAGTACCGCAGCTGTACCATAAATGTAAAAATCGAAAAATTCAATGGTCGTGCCGGTAAGGCTCGCCAACAATATACGGCGGGTGCCGTTTCGCGAACTTACTTCAGTCATAAAGTCAATTTTCTAATAACGAGGCAGCAAACTTAAGGGATTTAATATAGTTATGTCAACGTGAAATTAATGTTTCTATCATTCGAAAGAAGAGACATCGAATGGAACTTAAAGAGAAAATTTCAACGAGCTAAATAAACTGCCCTGCTACATATTACTTTCCTGGGAATCTAATTATCAACCAGTGCCAGGTCTATGATCGTAAGCGTAGCAAAAAAAAGCTATAATGGATCTGCTATTAACTGTTCATCTGCGGATGTTCAACTAACTACTGCTCCCAGTGGAGGAATCAGTACATATAGATATTCTATTAATAACGGTTCATATTTTCAGCCGGTAATGTATTTTGTAGCTTGAGCGGCAGACGAAACTAGGTTGCGGTATTAGAAGAAGACCTGCTATAGTTTGAAATAATTGTAGATCATCGGGGTTGCTGATCCTCCAGAATTACATCATCAATTTTCCTGTTCTTAAGGATGTTAACATAGCTCAAAGCAAGATGGTTATTGTAATTTTCATATGCTTTTTGTGCCCACTGGATTGCTGAATCAACATCGCCATTTATTTCATTTATAATTGCCATGTTATAACAAGCCCTGCCTGCAATTTTGCGCTTAGGGTTATTCACTTCGGCCTGCCACAACTTTGCAGCGCCATCCCAATTACCCGTCCTGGCCTTTCGGGTAGCGATTTTAAAACTGGCGGAGCCTCTTACGTAATAGTCTCTTGTAACTCTTACCCATAAAGGAATTATATTGAAAGCATAATCATGCCCGGCAACATTACCTACTTCTTTTACTGCTTCGCGTCGGTCAGTTAACGCCTGTGCCGCCAGCAGGGGATTTATGCCTCTTGCATGGAAAGTGATCGTTCTGTTTATCGAAGCCTCATCAAGTATGTTTTTGCCTCTCACTTCATATATTCGCCATCCTGCATTTACAATGGTATGCATATTGGCTTGTTGTTCTATCGCGGGCACATTGCCCAATACAGTTTTGATGGTTGTCTTATTTACAGAATAATCTATTTGTGATTTTGTGTCGAAAAGCTCGAGTGAAAAAAGCGCATCGGCATTATTGTCGGAACAATATTTTTCAATAAGATCCCAGGGAAGCGGAGCAGGAAACATGCCCGGAGCATCGGTGGTCAGGCCACTGTTGGTAAGCAATGTAACTTCATCAAAACGATTATTTTTTTTTAGTTCATCTGAGAGGCCGGTGATAGTAGCCTGTGAGCCTTCCTTATCAAGATTGGGGCTTTCGAGGGAAACAGCTTTATCAATTACATTAAATACTTTTGATTTTTTTGAAACTTCGGTCCTGTTTACTACCACTACGTTCTTTATGTACGGTGGCAGCGTAACGGGTGCAGGCTGCAGAACGCTTATGTGAACCAAATTGGTTGAAGCGCAGGAAGAAAATGCAATAATTATTATTACATTAATGAACAGATTTTTCATAACATTGAATTATTGTATTTATGAAAACGCTTTTATAGCGCCTGTAGTATTAGTTTCCGGCTCATTTTTCCCCGGATCTTCATCTTGCAATCGGCCACAGATCAATTTGGCCAGTAAAAGAATTAGAAATTTTTAATTTGTGATCTGCGGCCAAGTATGACAACAACTGAAATAGAATCCTGCATTGAATCAGCGGAAGAGAACTCCTTACTCTACGAAGAAAAAAGCTTTGATAAGCGTAGTGAGGCCATAGATTTCATAGAGTTCCAGGTTTTGGACCCGATAGAAGTACTATCGCAAAAATCAATTCAGCAAGATGAACTGGTTTTGCTGAAAGATCGAGCTGAAAAAGTAATATTCGAACTGTATAAAATTGATATTAAGCTATTTCAAAAACTTAAGAAAACTATCCGAACAAAGGGATTAAATGCAACAGCGTTCAAAAGCATGGTTAGTGAATATTTCGATTTTGATTTAACATATAAAAAGAAGGTTAAAGAAACAGGATATGACAATCTGGACATCTTCATTAATGGATTATTGCCGTGTGAGACTATTCCCGAACAGGCTAAACCGTTAGAACCTGAAATGGTTTATTATCAAAAAACGCCGGCAAGAATTATTTTTGAAATAGTGGAGCAAGCTCATTTTATAAAAGAAGATGTTTTTATTGATATAGGTTCTGGTTTAGGACAGGTAGCCATCCTGGTGAATCTCCTCGCCGGAATTAAAACCAAAGGAATAGAATTCGAGCCATCGTTCTGCAGCTACGCAACAAGTTGTGTTATGGCGCTTAAATTACCTAGTGTAACCTTCATGAATATTGACGCACGCAAAGCAGATTATTCGGAAGGAACCGTTTTTTTTATGTTCACGCCTTTCAAGGGTGAAATGTTACAAGATGTCCTGGAAATTTTACGGAAAGAATCTTTGCTTAGGAAAATTAGAATCATCACCTACGGTCCTTGTACTGCAGAGGTGGAACTGCAAAGTTGGCTGCGTTCTGCCGCTCCAAAAAATGAGAATATGTATAAAGCAGCGTTTTTCACGAGTTGCTGAATTATTCAAGTGATTGAATAATTACGTTCCTATAACAGTAAAGGACAAACGTAGTAAGTTTAATAACAAGGTTGGCGTAATTTATTAAAGAAAATGACAGGAGAGAATGTTTGTAAAAGATTGCCGGAAAAGGAAATAAATAAAAGTGAACTGAATTACCTGACTATGAATAATAACGACAGAAAAAGAACAATAGATAAGAAGAATATTTTCGCAATTATTGGAAGCGCAGCTGAGAACTCCTCAAATCTTAAACTGGTAAAAGCTTTAGCTCATATTACTGAAGACAAATTTAACTTAACGGTATTTGACAACTTAAGAGAATTGCCACATTTTAGTCCTGAACTTTCAATTGGAAAGGCGCCAAAAATAATACTCGACTTTAGAGAGAGTATTAACCGTGCAGACGGACTTTTAATTTGTACACCGGAGTACGTGTTTAGCATTCCATCTGGTTTAAAAAATGCTATCGAATGGTGTGTTTCAACAATCGTATTTTCAAACAAACCAACGGGGCTCATTACTGCATCTGCCGATGGGAAGAAAGGACATGAAGAATTACAATTAATAATGAAAACGGTTGAAGCAAAATTTACCGAACAGTCGACACTTCTTATTCAGGGTATAAAGGGAAAGATAAATGAACAGGGAACAATTACCGACAGCAAAACAAATTTAGATTTTATGACTTTTATTGAAGCATTCGAAGAACTGTTTAAAAATTCCGGCGACACAAAGAACATAGATGCTGTGGAGGTTTAACGCCAACGTATTTCCTCAATAAAAAGAAAAAATGTTGAACGTTGCTAATTAAGCGTTCCTAAAAAAATTATTAAATTTTCCTGCAATCCCAGATCGGCACGATAAATGTTTTAATTTACCCGCATGCCCAGAATCTTTTTTACTTTACTTCTTATTGTATTAGCTAATTGCTTGTTTGCGCAATATGTACATTATTCGGATACAAGGAATATAAATAGTAAAACAGAGGCAGCCCCGCCTGCACCAAAAGCAGCGCCAAATATTATAAAACAAATAGTAAAGGATACAGTAAGAGATACGGTGAAGGTTGTTGTGCACGATACAGTAAAGGTGATAATACGAGACACTATAAGACTTGCCGTAAGAGATACTGTTAGGCTAACCGCAAGGGATACCGTAAAAATTATAGTTCACGATACGGTAAGAGTAGCCGGGGAAAAAATTGTTTATCATAAATGGCCCGATCGATGTCCTGGTCTTTCAGGCGCGGTCCCTGTCTTAACGAATTATGTTCCTAAAGACATTGTTCCCAAAATAACAGAAATATACAAAGGACATTTATATTCCATCACCAGTATAAAGGTGGGCAATAACAAACTTAACTATAAATTAAAAGTTTGCGAGAACGGTGAAATTAAGTTTGAATATGCAGACGAGAATGGTGATATTATAACCAAATAAGTTTTGGGGAATAAAGCACCTTTCGCTTTAAATTCGATGTTGTGGGCCACTTTCATTGAAATATAAAAACTTTTATATAAATCTGGTCTTCTCTTTCGGTAAAGTGTGTGGAAGATGTTTGACGCTTAGTGAAATACCTTTGTTTCCTGGATCGGCGTACAATGCTCAGATAATATTTCTACTTTATCTCCATTTTTAACTACAACAATACTGCAACGCTGATCTTCATCAAAAGGGCTACCACGGTACATTCCCTTCCCTTTCCACCTGGTGCTTACTATGGCAGTATTATCATAAATAGTGGTCTCAAATTCGCTACGGCTCATATCTTTTAATAAATAAGACGATTCGCCTGCCGTGGCTACCACGCTGTCCCTGCTGAATGTGCCACCACTTCTTGTAAAATAAATATAAGAAGGCGATAATACAGAGTCAACTTCCTTCATGTTCTTATGCTCCCATCCATTATCAAACCGGTTTATAACACTAATGACTTCACCTTCTGTGAGGGAGGCCTGCTTGGGATTACAGGAGTCAAAAACTATTAAAAGAAAAAGGCTAAATAGAAATTTTCTCATATTACATTGAAATCTTTGTTGTTAGAAAATTGAAGATAAGAATTTTTTGTACTTGCACGTAACGGTTACGCTGATATGGTAATTGTTTTATGTGGTAAAATGATTTTAAATACAACAGCGCTAAATACTTAAAACAGTAGTTTTCAGTATCAATCTCCAAATAGAATTTGAAAAAAAATTAATATATAAAAAACGAAGAAAATTTGCATTTGCTGTAAAACATTTTTACGTTTACAGTGCATTATATTTATTTACCAAACCTACATATCGAATCCCTTAAGCTTTAAATAATCTCCTCGTAAGTAAAAACATTGTTGCCTGGAATATAAATGTTTCTGATAACCAAAATATCCGGCTGCATTAACCCCTAAATTATAAAGGAAGAAATTTATGGAGCATGGCAGAGTGTTAATACCGGCACACGGCTGTAAAAGCATTAAAAAAATCGTTTGTATTTTTTTAATCATTATTGTATCTAATACTTCCTTTGGCCAACAAAATTTTGAAGCGAAAAAAGGAGTGCTGGACCTTCGCAACTGGAGCTGGAAGAAAAACGGGATAACGGATTTAAATGGCGAGTGGGAATTCTATTGGAAATCGCTATACACCCCTTCATTTTTTGATTCGTCGAAAGCAAATTCTGCCGTATATAGTGTGGTTCCGGGTTTTTGGAACAATCTAATACCCGGAAAGGGATTACTTAAACCAGGCTTTGGCTACGGCACTTACCGGTTGAAAATATTGTGTCCCGCATCCAACGAAAAGTTGGCGCTGAAATTTTTAACGGTTGGCTCTGACTACAAATTGTTTGTAAATGGTACACAGGTTTTGCAGGAAGGAAACGTAGGCACCAGCAAGGCAACTTCCATTTCTGCGTTTATGCCTGCTGTAATTCCCGTTATGCCAGAAAATAATGAATTAAATATTGTTATCCAGGTTTCAAACTACACCTATGATGAAGGCGGTCTATGGGACTTTATAAAACTGGGAACAGAACAACAGATAAATACTTTTCATATTAGAAATGTGTCGCGTGATTTTTTTATTGCCGGCAGTTTTTTCCTGATGGGCATATTTTATTTTGTAATCTATTTTTTTTACAGGCGCAGATTATCGCCTTTATATTTTAGCATATTTTGCCTGCTGCTTGCCATAAGGCCACTGGTTACTGATGAATTGGCTATCAATTATATTACAGACTGGAACTGGAATTTGATAAAACATATTGAGTTTGTATCTCTCTATTTAACAGTTCCCGTGCTATCGCTTTTCTCTTATGAATTATTTCCAAAAGAGTTTTCAAAAAGAATACTACGTTATATCTTAATAGCAAGTGTTCCGTTTGTATTTATGGCCCTGTTTACTTCTCCTTTTGTATTTCGGTATTTTTTGCATCCTTTCGAAATATTTATATTGCTGACTGCTTGCTATGGCTTGTTTGTATACACAAGGGCGGTAAAAAACAGGAGACCTGGCGGTATCTATTTTTTAACGGGTTTTGTATTTCTTTTTATAACATTTATAAACGATGTACTATACACCAATCTTATTATTGAAAGTATTCACCTGGTTTATGTGGGTCTTTTTCTTTTTATTATTTCGCAGGCTATTGCTCTTTCAAGACAATTTTTCTGGACCTTCTCCAGGCTTGAAATCGTAAACACTCAATTAGAAAAGATTAATGATGAGTTAAGCCGTAAAAATAATACCATTAATGAAGCAAACAAACAGCTAACGCGGCTTAACGCAGAACTGGACAGCCTCGTTTATCGTACTTCACATGATCTGAGATCACCGGTCACTTCTATTCTTACGCTTATTGAAATTATCAGGGAAGAAAAAGACGAAGCAAAAAGAAATGAATATTTCAACCTTCAAACGAAGACATTATTCAGGCTAGATTCTTTAATATCGGATACACTGGATTTTGCAAAAAATAAAAGAGTGGAATTAAATTATGAGCCGGTTGATTTCAGGGAATTGATAGAAAGTATTTTGCAGGATCATATTTTTTCTGATAATTCGGAGAATATTGCAAGGATTGTTGAGATAGAACAGCAGGGAATATTTGTAAGCGATAAAACCCGGCTAAGCATGGTAGCTAGTAACCTGGTATCCAATGCGCTCAGGTATCATAACCTCAATCAGGATAAACCCTGGGTGAAAATAATTGTAATTGCAAATAACACGCAGGCTGAATTAGTGTTTGCTGATAATGGCCAGGGTATTGATGAGAAGCATATTGATCATATTTTTACCATGTTTTACAGGGCTAATAAAAAAACAACCGGTTCCGGCATTGGACTGTATATCGTGAAAGAAGCGGTTGAAAAGTTAGGCGGCGCAATCCAAATAGAGTCGAAGATCAATGAAGGAACGAAATTTACTATCATCATCCCCAACCAGGGAAATGAATCAGCCCGGGACTAAGAATGATCTTTATAATAACTTTAAATAAAAAAGTATCGCCCGGAAGCGATACTTTTTTATTAATGTCTTCAAGGGAACAATTGAAATTTATTTATCCTTATCAGTTTTATTTTTAACTTCTCCTGTAGTGGTGTTCACCTTGGTTTTATGTTTAACACCATTTTTTTCCCTTTTTACTTTATAACCATTGTGATGTTTGTGTTTGCTAAAAGTGTTGTGTACTTTTTGCCCTGCTGTGGAGGTTTTTTTAACCTTGGTTTGCGAATCCTGGGCCTGTGAAGCAAGGCTGAAGCTTACAACAAGAGCTACAAATAATAATAATTTTTTCATCTTTTTCATTTTTTGTTTAGTATACAGGTATATAATCAATTAGCCTGCCACATTAATTTTCACCGAAATTATTTCGCCGTCTTAAGCGGAATTTCTCCCGGCATTTATAATGCCAAACGAGCAACGCATTGCCAGCTTTTCGTAAATGTCTTTTACCGGATTGGTAATCAGTTCTTCTTCCAACTCGCGGATATTTGAAATGGCAAACTGCTGAATGGTGACTAATGGTAAAACTATTTTTTCACGCATGCCTATAGATTGTTGCTCAACAGCATAGTCAGCCATCAATTCATTTTTACCGGAAAGCTGGAATAGATATTTTTCAGTAGTTACATATTCCGTATAAATCATGTTCCATATATCTGCATACTTTTCGTCTTTTGATAAATATTCAGTTAATGGGAAAAAACATTTCTTCATTGCCATTTCGCAATTGTCGATAAGCGTTTTAAAAAATAATGAATTCTGGTATAAGGTTTTTAATTGATTGAATTTTCCTTCTTTTTCCATTTTTTGTAAAGCTTCGCCTACGCCATAAAAGCCGGTAACATTTTGTTTCAATTGGCTCCATGCGCCTACAAAAGGTATGGCACGCAGGTCTTCAAAATTTATTTTATTAGAGCCTCCACGTTTGGAAGGCCTGCTGCCTATATTGGTTTCACCATAAAATTTTAGGGGGCTTATATGGATTAAATAATCCATAAAATCAGGATGATTTTTAAGCCTGCTGTAAGCATTAAAACTTTCATCAGCCAGTTCCTGCAATAAAGCCTCTTCTTCTTTTTCCAGGGTAATAGACTTGTTTGAAAATATATCATTTGAGATGCCTGCATGAATTAATTGCTCAATATTATATTGAGCTGAATCAATGGTTCCAAAGTTGGAGCTAACGGTTTGTCCCTGTATGGTTAATTGTATTTCTTTGTTGGAAATATTTTTACCCATAGAAGCATAAAACTTATGGGTTTTACCACCACCTCTTGCAGGCGGACCACCACGCCCGTCAAAGAAAACAACATTAATATTGTATTCTTTTGAAACCGCCGTTAATTCTTCCTTTGTTTTATAAATGCCCCAGTTACCCATTAAATATCCGCCATCTTTAGTGCCGTCACTAAAACCAAGCATAATAGTCTGGTTATTGTTTCTTTGCTTTAAATGTTGGCGGTAAGGTTCATTCTCATACAACGCTCTAACAATTTTTGCTGCATTCTGCAAGTCTTCAATTGTTTCAATAAGCGGTACAATGTCAACATTTAATTCTTCTTTTTTCCATCCGCATAAAATGAAGAGGCCATAAACTTCGAGTACATTTAATGCACTGCTGGAATGGCTGATGATATAACGGTTGCAGCCCTGCTCGCCATTGTATTCCTGTATTAATTTAATTGCTTTTATACTTTCGATTGTATCATTAATTACAGGGTCCTTGTAATCTTTTTCTGCAAGCACTTCGTTATTATTACTAAGCAACTCAATCTTTTTTTCGTCGCTTAATTTTGAATAGTCTGCGGGTATTACATTTCCTGCAGCCGCCAATGCCTGGAATACTTTTTTATGAATAGAACTGTCCTGCCGTATATCAATTGAAGCGAAGTGTAATCCAAAAACATTTATTTTGTTGATGAGGTTATCAACGAGGTGCAGAAACAATCCGTTATGCTGGTAAATAAGCGTTTGCCTTATTGTATTTAAAACTTCAACAATTTCATTTTTGGTTAAGCGGGTTCGGTTACCGGGAATAAAGATATTGTTATACAATTGTTTTTCAAGGTCCGATAAAAGAACATCTACTCCTTTGAAAGTGAGGCGGCGCCTGAGTTTCCGTATTTCAAGATAATAGCATTTTATAATGCCACCCCTTAATGCATCAGCAACTTTTAATGTTATTTCAGTATTTACAAAAGGGTTACCATCCCTGTCGCCACCGGGCCAAAAGCCCATTTTGATAATGGGATTATTTTCGTGTACGGCATCTGGAAATTGGCTTTTTAAGAAAGAAAGAATTCTTCCGGCAGCAGCAAAAAAAACATTTTCGAGATACCATATCAGGCTCAATGCTTCATCATAAGGTGTCGGCTTTTCTTTTTTAAAGAAAGGCGTTTTACCTAATTGTTGCAGGTACATGTTAATCTGAGCAGCATTATTTTCTGATAATGATTTTGAAAGATCATTAATAATGCCCAACACGGAACCGGGGTAAAATTGCGTGGGATGCGCAGTAAGCACCAGTTCAATAGAAAAATCTTCCAGCTTTTTTGCCAGTTCAGTTTCTTTATTTTTTTGAATTACTTCCAGCTCGAGTTGCTTAAGAGTACCTGCGCCGCCGGTATCATGCACGTGAGGAAAAGCGGCATCTTCCAATGCATCAAATAATACAACCTGCCTTTCTACAAATTGTGTAAAGCGAAAAAGCAAATCAAGTTGATCTGCCTGCGAAGTAAGGGAAGTGTGTTTTTTAAAAAATTCCTTGATGATTTCTGTGGGGCTCAGTTTCTTTTTATAGCCTTCTTCACAAATATTTACAAACAGTGATAAAAGAATACCTGTCTTTTCAATGCGGTGAAAAGGTAAAGACGTAAAAAGGCTGTTATACAGTTGAAACTTGATGCCAACGTAATTCTTAAAATGCTGCAGCCCACGGGAAGCCTGGTTATCCATAATCAATAAAAATTAAAATACCTGCCCTCCGGCAAGCGGGTTAAAAAAGCAGCAATCGTATCGGGGCATGAAAATACTTCAAAATTTTCGTTTAAATTTTCTCTTTACAATCAATTAGCTTAATTTCGGCCTCCATCGTGGTAAACAACAACAATTATATCAACCCGTTTATTTCAGCAGCAGTGATTTTCACTTCTACTACCACAGTTATTACAACCCGCAAGGGTTAAACATTTCCATATAGTCCCCCGGGCTTTTAGCCGTTTCAAAATCTAAAAATGTTATTCATTTTAAATTCTTAATTCTCAATTTTTAATTCATATATGCAAGTTTTAAAATTCGGCGGTACTTCAGTTGCAAATGCAAAAAATATAAACACAGTAGTTTCAATTGTACAGGAAAAATTAAAAGAAGATATAAGAGTAGCCGTTATTCTTTCTGCCCTTGGCGGTATTACAGATGCGTTGCTGGAAGCGGCAACACTTGCATCTCTTGGTGATATTACTTACAAGGAAAAATTGCTGGCAATAGAACAGCGGCACCTCGCAGTTGTAAAAGAATTAATTCCGCTCGATAAGCAAAGCAGTGTATTAAGCATGGTTAAAAAACGCTGTAATGAAATTGAAGATACCTGCAACGGGGTTTTTTTGTTGAAAGAATTATCACTTCGCACAAAAGACTCTATCGTGAGTTATGGCGAATTATTATCATCGCAAATCTTTGCGGCGAAATTAAAATCTCTTGATATCAATAATACCTGGAAAGATGCGAGGGATCTCATTATTACCAGTTCTGATTTTGGAAACGCAACTGTTGATTTTACCGTAACCAATAAAAATATAAAAGATTTTATAGCTACCGTTGATAGCCCGGTTATTATAGTTCCCGGTTTTACAGGTAAAGATAAAAGCGGAAACACTACAACTTTGGGAAGAGGTGGTTCTGATTATACGGCTGCTATTATTGGCGCCGGCATAGAAGCTTCTGTTGTTGAAATATGGACCGATGTTTCAGGGATGATGACGGCTGATCCAAGATTGGTTTCCAATGCAAAAATCATTCAGGAGATCTCTTACCAGGAAGCAATGGAATTATCACACTTTGGTGCAAAGGTTATTTATCCGCCAACCATTCAGCCATTGATGAATAAAGGAATTCCGGTAGTTATAAAAAATACTTTTGCTCCATCCTATCCGGGAACATGGATCCATAATGAAATAAAAAAGAACGGTAATAGCATTCGCGGAATTTCAAGCATTAATAATCTTTCTCTTATAAGCCTTGAAGGAAGTGGTATGGTTGGAATTCCCGGATTTTCAAAAAGATTATTTGAAGCCTTGTCCAATGAAAAAATCAATGTTATTCTCATTACGCAAAGTTCATCGGAGCATTCTATTTGTGTGGGAATTGAAGAAGCAAATGCCGACAGGGCCAAGACAGTTATTGATGAAGCCTTTGCTTATGAAATAGAAATTAAAAAAGTAGAGCCGCTTGTGGTTGAGAAAGGTTTGGCAATAATTGCCCTCGTTGGCGACAACATGAAAAATCACCCCGGCATCAGTGGGAAAATGTTTGGTGCATTGGGAAGAAATGGTGTAAATGTAAGAGCCATTGCTCAGGGTTCTTCTGAAAGAAATATATCTGCAGTAATTGCATTAACTGACGTAAAGAAAGCAATTAATGTATTGCATGAAGAATTTTTTGAAACGACTTATAAACAGGTAAATCTTTTTATAACCGGAACAGGAAATGTAGGAAGCAAATTGTTGGCTCAATTGCAACAGCAACAAAAACATTTACAGGAGCACCTTCGCTTACAGGTACGCGTAGCCGCAATTTCCAACAGCAGGAGAATGTTGTTTAATGATGAAGGAGTTGACCTTTCTAAATGGAAAGAATTATTGCAGGATGGCGAGGCCATGGATATGAATGAATTTATTGCAACCATACAGGAAAAGAATTTACGCAATTCCGTTTTTGTGGATGTAACGGCCAATGAAGCTATTGCAAAATCATATCCTGAATATTTGAAAAAAAGTATTTCCGTTGTTGCCTGTAATAAAATTGCCTGCTCTTCATCTTACGAATATTATAAAAAATTAAAAGACCTTGCAAGAGAATTTAATGCTTTATTTTTATTTGAAACCAATGTGGGTGCAGGTTTGCCTGTTATCGGCACGTTAAACGATTTATTAAGAAGCGGTGATAAAGTAAACAGGATAGAAGCTGTATTAAGCGGCACACTTAATTTTGTTTTTAATAATTATACCGGTGAAAAAAGTTTTGCAACGGTAGTCCGGCAGGCACAGGATGAGGGATATACAGAGCCCGATCCGAGATTGGATTTAAGTGGTACGGATGTAATGCGCAAGATCATGATATTGGCGAGAGAGTCAGGGGAGGAGTTGGAAATGGAAGATATAAGCAATGAATCATTTATGCCGGAGTCGTGTATGAAAGGAACGGTTGAGAATTTTTATAATGAAATGGAAAAGCATGAAGATCATTTTTTACAATTAATAACGAAGGCAAAGCAGGAAGGAAAGAAATTGAAATTTGTGGCGAAGTTTGAAAATGGTAAAGCGGCCGTTGGTTTGCAACATATAGATCCGCAACATGATTTCTATCATTTGTACGGAAAGGATAATGCAGTGCTTTTTTATACCGACCGTTATACAGAGCAACCATTAGTTATTAAGGGCGCAGGTGCCGGAGCCGAAGTAACTGCGTCTGGTGTGTTTGCAGATATAATAAGAGCGGCAGGATGAAACCCTTGACCCCTGATGGGGCAACAATATTTAAAAGAATTATACAAATAGAATATGCAGAAACAGGAGCAAATAGAAAATGTAAGTAGTTCCCCTTTAGGGATTAGCAGTGTTACTGTGCATGCACCTGCAACTATTGCCAACCTTGTTTGCGGCTTTGATGTGTTGGGACTTGCCTTGAATGATCCTTATGATGTAATGAAATTATCCATCAGTGAAACGCCTGGGATACGCATTCAACATAATGATGTTTACAACCTGCCAACAATTCCTGAACAGAATGTTGCGGGAGTTTCTCTTTTAGAAATGATGCAGGAGCTCGATAGTCATTATGGCTTTGATTTAGTAATTGAGAAACATATAAAACCCGGTAGTGGCCTTGGTTCCAGCGCTGCGAGCGCTGCTGGTGTAGTTGTAGCCGCTAATCATTTACTGGGAAATATTTTTTCAAAAGAAGACCTGGTGCGTTTTGCAATGGCTGGCGAAAAGCTGGCCTCCGGTGTAAAACATGCTGATAATATTTCACCCGGTATTTATGGCGGTATTACTTTAATACGTTCTATTTTCCCTTTGGATATAGTTTCTTTAACGGCGCCGCCTATGTATGTTGCAGTGGTTCATCCGCAGATAGAAGTAAAAACTTCAGATGCACGTGAAATTCTTCGTAAGGAAGTATTGCTGAAAGACGCAATTAAGCAATGGGGGAATATTGCAGGGCTTGTTGCAGGTTTTATGAAAAATGATTACGGATTGATTAGCCGTTCGCTGGAAGATGTGATCATTGAGCCTGTCCGCAGCATGTTAATTCCGGGCTTTGATGATGTAAAGAAAAAAAGCGTTGATGCGGGAGCGTTAGGTGGTGGTATATCCGGTTCCGGCCCTTCTATTTTTATGTTGTGTGAAGAAAAAAACACAGCGTTAAAAGTTGAAAAAATAATGAAAGATATTTATGATAATACCGGATTAAAATATCACACTTACGTAACCACTATAAATAATGAAGGAATTAAAGTGGAAGTTAATAATCATTAAATAAATAAAAATTAATGCTCAAGCCCGGCAAGACGACGTTTTTAGTTCCCTCTCCACGGGAGAGGGGTTGGGGTGAGGCCAAATTTTACTATGCTTTACTTCAGTACGAATAATAACGCTCCAAAAGCCGATTTTAAAGAAGCAACCATTAAAGGTCAGGCGCCTGATAAAGGACTGTATTTTCCTGAAACGGTTCCCGTGTTAGATAAAAGTTTTATTGATAACATCAATAAATATTCGAAAGAAGAAATTGCTTTTAAAGTTATTCAGCCTTATATAGGCGATCTAATACCCAAAGCTGAACTGGAAAGGATTGTGGCAGAGACAATCAATTTTGATTTTCCTCTGGTTAAGGTTGAAGAAAATATTTTTTCACTCGAATTATTTCATGGGCCTACGCTTGCATTTAAAGACGTTGGCGCAAGATTTATGAGCCGTTGCCTTGGTTATTTTGTAAAAGATAATAATAAAAAGGTTACCGTTCTTGTAGCAACTTCAGGAGATACAGGTGGTGCGGTTGCCAATGGTTTTTATGATGTAGATGGGGTAGATGTGGTAATATTATACCCGTCAGGAAAAGTAAGCAGTGTACAGGAATTGCAATTAACCACATTAGGAAAAAATATTAAGGCTCTTGAAATTGATGGCACATTTGACGATTGCCAGCAAATGGTAAAGCAGGCTTTTGCAGATGGAGATTTGAATAAGCAATTATTTCTTACTTCTGCCAATTCCATCAATGTTGCAAGATGGTTGCCACAACAATTTTATTATTTCTTCGCATATACCCAATGGGCTGATAAAAATAATCCTCCTGTTATAAGTGTACCCAGTGGTAACTTTGGTAATATTTGTGCGGGACTATTGGCGCATCGTTCAGGCTTACCCGTTAGTCATTTTATTGCCGCCTGTAATGTAAATAATGTTGTAACTGAATATTTGGAAACAGGCAATTATTCGCCTAAAAAATCTGTAGCAACCTTATCCAACGCAATGGATGTAGGCAATCCAAGCAATTTTGTTCGCATACTTGAATTATTTGATAAGGAATTCCAATCGCTTAAAAATGTTATGAGCAGTTATTCTTTTTCTGATGAAGAAACAAAAAACATTCTTAAAGAAGTTTATTTAAAAGATAATTATTTATTAGATCCCCATGGAGCTGTTGGCTATGGTGCGTTAAAAAAATACTTACAACAATATCCTCATTTAAAAGGAATGTTTTTAGAGACAGCACATCCCGTAAAATTTTATGATGTAGTAGAACCGATCATTAATGAAAAAGTGCCAATGCCTTCTGTTATAAATGATCTTTTTAAATTGACAAAGAAGAGTGTAAAGACGAAAGCAAAGTATGAGGAATTGAAAGAGTATTTATTGGCTTAATAATTTGAACCCTTAATGTTATAGCAGTCATGCTTTTCTTTAATTTTTAATAATAAAAATGAAATAAATTTGCATAAACTATTTTATTTCTTATGAAAAATATTTCAGTATTAATTATTTGCTTGGCAATTACTTTATTCATTGCATCTTGCGGAAACCAGGAGGCGGGTAAAAATTTAGACGCAAACGTTGCTGCGATAGCTAATGTTGATACAATAAAATATACTCCTGCTATGGTCGATAACAAAAGAGACCCTTCATGTGGAATGCCTGTATCAGCAGGTATTGGGGATACGGTACATTATAAAGGGAAAGTGTTAGGATTTTGTTCCAAAGAATGTAAAGATGATTTTTTAAAAGATCCTGAAAAAGGAATAACTGCGGCTGATTTAAAGAAGTAAGACTAGAGTTGCATTTTTATAATTTAGCCTTACTTTAATTTGTACCATACATACGCTGCCGCTTCTTTCAAATAGACATCCCAGCCTAATAGTACGGAGGGCTGCGGAATAATGGATGACAAGCTAAACCTGCTTCTTCCGTCAACATAATTACAGGGATATGCAACAGTTGTGATTCCGGCATTTTTAAATATGAGTGAAGCTCGTGGCATATGGCTTGCAGAAGTGATAAGCAAGTAAGGAGGATTTATTTGTAAAGAATCCAGGATTTGCTTTGCGTATACAGCATTATCAAAAGTATCATTCGATCTGTCTTCAACGAAAATTACTGAATCCGGAATTCCCATTATGACAAGTTCACCTTTAGCCCATCGGCCCTCGCGAAAACTTTTATCGTCCGTTTTTCCGTTACCGCCGCTTATTAATATGTGTTTGATAACGCCAAGCTTATATAATTTTTCTGCTTGTATAAACCTGTCTGCTGTTGCATTGAAATATCCGCTTCCATCGGGGGCCGGGCTTCCGAATCCACCCGGTACAATTCCGCAACTGTAAGTAATATTTTTATCGATTGATGCCGGTAATGGCTGCCATTGTTTTGCATACCAGTCTAAAAGCCATTTGTTGCTAAACAAAAGAAAAATGCATAAAGCCATTATTCTGCAAATTTTTTTCAGTGATGCTCTACGGAAAAGAAATCCTGCAATAACTAATATAATTATCCAGTTGAAGGGCGATAAAAAAAATGATAAAACTGAAGAAGCTAACTGGCGCATATTCTTTTATAATTTATGTGAAAAGTTTAATAAAAATAAAAGAAAGATATTTCCCAAAGGTGTTATAAAAAAACAGGTCCTTCTGTAGAAACAGAACGACCCTTTACGATTGCTTGATATGAGAAATTTTAATTGTATTCGTTTGGCTGATTCACAGCTTAAAACCATTTTTCACCTTCTTTCTTCCTCAGTAGCTCTTTTATAACATGAAATTAGGCCGCATTGAAATGGGAAACTAATCAAATTATGGCTTGTTATATTATCGCAGAGGCGATTATTGTTAATGAAATGCCTTGCCTGCATTGCGTTTCGGGAAAAAATCGCGATGATGCCCAAACTGGTTTCCGGGTATATAATTTTGTTTTTTTTTAAATAAATGCGAAATAAAAAGGCGATGTAATTTTACAAAACCCGGCTCAAAACGCTTCAATGAGATATAAGTTGTAATATTGAAAGCCTTATTATTTGGCCGGCTTACGAAAAATACATAAATAACGATTTGCATGATAAAGAAAAATTACCTGCTCCTACTTTTGATTGTTACATTGGGTTGTGCACAATGGTCCTGTAAATACAAAACAACTGCCGAGCATGCTGCGAATACCGATAGTATCCCAGGAAAAAAATGGTGGAAAGAAGCCATTGTTTATCAAATTTATCCGCGCAGTTTTAAAGATAGTGACGGCGATGGAATTGGTGATTTGAAAGGAATTATATCCAAACTGGATTATATAAAAAGTTTAGGAATTAATACGGTCTGGATCAATCCCATTTATTCTTCACCGAATGATGATAATGGTTACGACGTGAGTGACTACCGTAACATTATGAAAGATTTTGGCACCATGGCAGATTTTGATTCATTATTGAAAGGCATGCATGAACGGGGAATTAAGCTGGTGATGGATCTTGTAGTGAACCACAGCAGCGATGAACACGAATGGTTTAAACAGAGCCGGAGTTCAAGAACCAATCCTTACCGCAATTATTATCATTGGTGGAATGCTGAAAAAGGGAAGCCCTCTTATCGATTTAGTTTGTTTGATATTAATCATGATGCGTGGATGTACGATTCAACAACCAATGCATATTACCTGCATTATTTTTCGCGTAAGCAACCCGATCTAAACTGGGAGAATCCAAAAGTACGCAGTGAAGTATATGATATTATGAAATTTTGGGCCGACAAAGGTATTGATGGCTTCAGGTTAGATGCGTTCCAGTTTGCTGCGAAAGACACTACATTTCCCGCGTTTCCAAAAGGATTTGAAAAGCATTTCTCATTGTACTATGCCATGCAGGGAAACCTGCATAAATATTTACAGGAGATGAATAAAGAAGTGCTAAGTAAGTATAACGTTATGAGTGTGGCAGAAGGCGCCGGCAATTCATTTGAAGATGCACATGACCTTGTGGATTCTAACCGCCATGAATTAAATATGGCGTATGCTTTTGATGGTGTTGATATTGCAAAGCCCGGTGGATATAGTTTATTAAAATTGAAAGAAGTGTTCGCCCGGTGGGATAGTGCTTTTGCAAGTAACGGATGGCTCTCAATTTTTCTCGCAAACCACGACCAGGCAAGGCTTGTAAGCAGGTTTGGAAATGACAGTCCCGAATTCAGAGCGCCTTCGGCAAAAATGTTGGCTACTTTTATTATGACGATGCGTGGCACACCTTACTATTATAATGGTGATGAACTGGGAATGACCAATGCGGGCTTTACTAAAATAGAAGACTATCGTGACATGCCTACGCTGAATGAATACCGGCATCTTGAAAGTACCGGCGGAGATATCCCAAAATTTTTGAAAGAAAAGCAATTTACCGATCGCGACAATGCTCGCACTCCTTTTCAATGGGATAGCACAGCTAATGCAGGTTTTACAACCGGTATACCATGGATAGAGGTAAATAAAAATTATAAAACCATAAATGAAGCTGCTGAAGAAAATAATCCTAACAGCGTATTAAATTATTTTAGAAAAATTGTAAAGCTGCGGAAAGAAAATCCATTGCTTGTTTATGGAAAATATACATTACTGGATAAAGATAACGATGACGTGTATGCGTACACGCGAGAACTGGACGGGAAAAAGTTTTTAATACTTTTGAACTTTAAAAGTAAGCCTGCGGCCTTTAATACAGGCATTGATATCAGTAAAGCCAAATTGCTTTTAGATAATTATTCAAAGCCTTCTGACGGCAATACTTTACAACCTTATGAAGCAGCGGTATGGGAGTTATAAGAATAGTTTTTTAATTTTTAAAATGGAATGGTAAAAGATAAATTATAAGACTAATTACAAAAACATTATTTGCCCATCCATTGATTGAAGTCATTCCGCCCGGTGACTACATCGTTTTAAAAAGTATTAATTTGAGATACATTTTAAAATAATAGTAGATGAGAAAATGCTACGGCTTTTTATAGGAAATACTCAAGAATTTTAAGCCCGCACCCTCACAGGTCTTGTTATCATTTTGGAAAGCATCACGCTCCAGTATTCTGCTTTTGCTTTAAGTAATAATAGCTCTCTCTGGGAGTTGATAAGACCATCATAAAACATAATAGAAGCAGTTTTAGCACGATTCCTGAATTCGAACTCCAGTTCAATGGCAAAAAGATTTTTGCTGTTTTCAGACTGCGTTATGTTTCCCGGTTCGGAAGTTTTATATTTTGTAACCAATTTACAATTTTGAACTTCGTTGAGCGATATCAGTGACGAATTGTATTTATTCTTAATCTTTTCAACGATCAATATTTTCCTGTGAATGCCATCAATACCGATCACCTTGTTTTGAAGCATTTCCTGACTGCAAAAAATAAGATTATTTGCGGCGCCTTCACGGCTTAGTTGTAAAAATGCACCTTCTTTTCTCTTGCGGGCCAGTCGGGAAAAGAAACTGATACAACGAAAGATAAACGCTGCAAAAAAAAGCAGGCTAAAAATTATAGTAATTGGTAACATACGAACAATTGGATTTAGAAATTATTACAGACCAATAATTGAATAACTACTTTTTTTGAAAATAATTGTTCAGAAATATAAATTTCTTCCAAAAAATTAAAGTTATTAAAAAAAGACGTATAAATACCCCGCTTTACCAGAAGTTTTCACACGTTTTTCGGAGCTTCTGCGTCTCTTTAAGAGGAATTTTACGAAGGTCCTGTGTAGGTGTTATCATCATGGGTCGGTTACAGAAATTTTGACTTTCAAACTGACATTTTTTAGGGATGTAAGACAATTTTTATCTTTTTAAAGTGCTAAAATCGCAGTGGCACGCGGGTTGATTTTTTACTTTTGAAATTTATTTATTAACCATTAAAAAGGAGGTAATTATGACACTCGTAAAAAGAAATGGAAGTTTATTAAATCCATTGCCGATGCTTTTTGATGATTTTTTTAATCGGGATTTGTTCAACTGGAATAACTCCAACTTCTCTGACACAAACACAACAATTCCTGCGGTTAACATTAAAGAAACAGCAGAGAATTACGAAGTTGAAGTGGCTGCTCCCGGCATGACTAAAAAAGATTTCAGAGTTGAGCTCGATGGAAATTCCCTGACCATTAGTTCCGAAAAAAATAATCAAAAAGAAGAAAAGGAAGATGAAAGATATTACCGCAAGGAATTTAGCTACCAGGCTTTCCAAAGGACTTTTAATTTGCAAAAGGATGTTGTGGATATTGACAAAATTGAAGCGAAGTATGAAAATGGATTGCTTCATCTTCTGATTCCAAAAAAAGAGGAAGCTAAGCAAAAGCCTCCACGGCTTATCCAAATTTCTTAATTAACAAGCTTCCTTATTTGAAAAGTTGCCTCTTACAAGGCAACTTTTTAATTTATACAGAAGCGATAGCTGAAACTTATTTTTTTACAATTTCTATTGTAATTCCTGGCTCTTATATTAACAACCCGACTGTTACATAGCGGCCGCCGTAAACGAAATTATTCCTATACAGCAATGTTATAAACAGTCCTCGCTTCTTACAAAGAAAACGTTACATGTGCCATTCCTTTAAACTTTAGTTGGGTTTGGCCTTCGGCAAAATTTTGCGAGAGAGGTAATTGTGCGTTTATGCCAACACCAATTTTGTTAAAGGTAAATTCAACACCGGCAATTGCATTGGTAACATTGCTGCCAGTATATTGAACTGTCTTGCTGTTAAATAAATTTCCTGATACGTTTTCATAACCAATTCCTGCGTTAGGCGATACACCAACTTTGCCGCTATTAGCCCTGTAAAAAGCTATAAGATTTGTAGATAGCTTATTGCCGTATTTATAATTCTGTTTATTAAAAGTATTGATCTTATAACTGGCCGATGCATTTAAGCCAAAATTGTTGATGCTAATATTATAAATGCCATTCAATAGAAAATCTGTGCTGCCGGTTCCTAGCTCCGCATTAACATCAGCTATAGTTATGCCGGGATCTGCAAGGTCAAGATTGAAAGACCCGGTAGCAAGTTTAATTCCCGCCCCTAACCATAATTGTTGTTGTATAATCTTTTTACTATGACTAACAGAAGTGGTACTTAATATTTTGTACTGTCCAATAATAGTAACATCGCCCAAGCCATGCGGAGTTGATGTGCCATCATCGTCTAGCTGCTTGTTGGAATAATAAGGGATAAAGCCAAGCACCTGGAATTTTGATCCCAAATTGATGCCGCCCCAAACTTCCATACTGTGGTAATAGTTGTTGCTGTATTGCGAAGGATCACTAAATAAAGTTGTGTGATATTGTGCATAATTATACCTCATACCCATAAACCCGCGCCGGAAATCTGGAAATAGACCCATATAAACGTTGCTGCCGCCGCAACCGCAAATGGGGCACGCTATGCTGGCAGATGCAAACAATAAAATACTGAAAAAGAGAAAAATTTTTTTCATAATGTAGTGTGGTCGGAGATTGATTTATGCGTTTAATAGTTTTTGTTGCATTACCCGGGCTATACTTAACGCCCTTTCTTTTGCAAGTTCTGCTTTTTCGCCTTCAAATAATTCATCCGTTGTTTCATTAAATAATTTTAGCCAGCGTTCAAATTGTTTTGCTTCAAGGCCTATCTTCTTATGAATATGTGCATGTAATGCCATTGGATTGCCGGTGTAGCCTCCGGTATAAAAAATGGCGTTCTCCCAAAAACGATACATTACAGGCAAATGAACCTGCCAGTTAACCGGAATCTGCACGTTGAAAATTGGCCCTAATATCTCATCTTCTTTTACCTTATCGTAAAAAGTGTTAATAAGGTTTGCTATATCCGTTGCATCTGTTATATCCATTTTCATAAACTTAGATTAAACCGTTAAAGATCTTTCCTGTTAAACCTTCTCAGAGAGGCCCAAAGAGGTGCCCATATCCATAACAATAAAACGACAAATGAAATAATTATTCCTGTCTGCGTTCCAAAAAAATCTTTAAAGATGGCGCCGGTATAACCCATCAGCGCTGATACATCAAGTTGCAATAAAATTAATATCCGCGAAAGATCAACCGGGTTTAAACTGCTAATTACCACCATAAGTTTTTCTAATGGATAGTCCTGGAACTGGAAAAGTATAAAAAGAACAAGACCATCAAAAATTAAAGAAAAGTAAAGCCATAATAAAACAGATATGCCAATACCTTTTGCTTTGTCTCTTGTGTATACAGCTGCCAGTAATGCAATTGCTACAAAAATTATCGTTAATAGTAAACCAACTCCCAGTAAGATTAATGCTGCGGGAGTAAAAGAATATATGAACACCGCTATACCTACTCCAATGAAAAAAGCGAGGCTTAAAGCAATAGCTATACCTCCAAAAAGGCTCATCCAAATGTGTTTTCTTTGAAGTGGTTGACTCACGAGCAGTTCGATAAATTCAGAACTGTTGTAAACGTATATGGTGGAAAAAATAATACATATTAAAGGAACAATTATTAATACAATATTCATTAAACTGAGGAGGCCCTTTGATGTATTATCATCAAGATTAAACAATCCAAAAGATATGGCCAGCAATAACAAAGTGTAGGCTATAACAATTTTGTTCCTTAGGATATCGACAATAACATATTTGATAATTTTTTTCATGCAATTAATTTTTTTGCATAACCGAAGCTATGGCTTTGGATAATTTTTGTTCGCCGGTATCTTCACGAAGGCGGTCGATGCTTTTATGAAACAACAGGTTGCCGTCTTGCATATATATAACATGTGTCACCAGGTCGTCGAGTTCGCTCAATATATGCGATGTTATGAGCACTAATTTTCCTTTTTGTTTTTCTGCAATTATTTTTTCTTTCAATATTTCTGATGCTACGGGATCGAGCCCTGCTGTGGGTTCATCCAAAATCAATACATCCGGGTTAAAAAGAAAAGCTAAAGAAGCACTTACTTTTTGAGTAGTGCCACCCGATAACGTACGCATGCGTTTTTGCATCAGGTCCGGCAGTTTGAATGCTTTAACCAAATCTTCATCCAGCGATTGGCCGCCGCTTTTAAACCTGATATCCTTCATCATGTTCAGTAACTGGCCAATAGTCATATTTTCAGGATAACGTCCTATTTGAGGCATGTAGCCGATGTGTTCCCTGTAGAGCCAATCGTGCAAAATATTTTTCTCATTAAAAGTGATAAATCCATTATCGGGTATTACCATGCCCAGCATACATTTTACCAACGTCGTCTTACCGCTACCGTTAGGTCCTATTAATGCAATGCATTGACCTTTGCCGCACGTTGCAGAAACATTATTTAAGGCAGTGAGTTTCCCAAATTTTTTGGTAACGTTATTAGCTATAATCATAAATGTATCGGTTTCATATACGGAAAATTATCTACTAAGTTTTCTGGGGTAATACCTGGTAAAATTTTTTCTATTTTATCTAACATCGTCGCCATAATACTTCTGAATAATATCATTGCTGAAGGATTTTCAGCAACTATCATTGAGAAAAGACTGACGGGGTGATAAGGCACATCTCCAATATTATTTTTATTCAAATCATATCCTTCATATTTATCCCAGTAGTTATAGCTGAAGCTACTTACCAGGGTACCGTTAGTCGCCACATCAAAAGAATTGCCTAAAAAATTATTGATTCTAATAGTATCGTCCAAACAACTGGCGTCAATTTTAACGGCCCAGCCATTTTTACTGAATTCATTTTTTTCAACCAAAACCCTCGTGGCGCCTTCCATAAAAATACCGGTGGTGTTGCGCAGAAATTTATTGCCTGAAATATAACTGTCAGTTATTTCTTTTAAAAAAATACCATAACACCCATCGCCCCAGTTATCTTCAAAAATATTATTAAACATTTTTACACCATGTGAGAACATTACCGATACGCCGGCGTTATTATTTTTAAAAATGTTGCCAATATAAGTGTTTTCATGTGAAAACATAAAGTGCAGGCCGTAACGCATATTGGCATGGGAAACATTTCGCCAGATAGCAGAGTTGGTAACAAATTCAAAATAAATGCCATCGCGGTGGCCGGCTATCGTATTACCAATAATGCGAAGGCTATCGCATTGCCAGCAATGAATTCCATTGCCGCTTTGCTGGTCGGTGGTGGCAACGCCTTTGAGTTTATTATTTTCTATCAGGCAATTAACTGCTTTCTGTAAATAAATTCCAAAGAAGGTGTCATCTAAAATATTATTTTTTATTACCACGTTTTTGCGGGCATAAATTTTTATGCCTGCAATATCAATTAAGCTTGAAATACCGGAGTGTATTAATTTAAAACCTTCAAGAATTACGTTATCTGCTTTGATAGAAATTATTTCATAGGAATGCTGACCGTCTAATACCGGGAAACTTTTACCGATCAGGACCAGTGATTTATTTACCTGGATATTTTTTTCAGCATAAACACCAGGCATCACCATTATTGTATCGCCGTTAGTAGCAATGTTAATAGCCTGTTGTATAGAACTTAGGGCAGAGTTTTTTTGAACGGTATAAATCCGTGCAAAAACTTTCGGCGAAAGAAGTAAAAATGAAATTATAATGACGATAAACTTTTTCATTGCTTATTCAATTCAGACCAGCTAAGTTTGGTTCCCGGATATTTATTGAATGTTTGTTCCATGCTGTCCGGGTTGCTAAAGGCAGCTACATTCCCATTCATAGGGCTTCTTAAAGCTTCGCTTTTTAAAAATGATGACGCTGTTGCCGGAATTAAAGAGTGGTTCCCGGAAAAATCAACAAAATAAATTTTAAATTTTTCTTCTTTTTTAAGCTCCGCTGAATGAAGAAAAGAGAGCACACAATGGGCATCATCGAACTTATAAATTTTACCCGTATTGGTTACTATTTCTGCACCGAAGCGATTATCGCTTACAGGCATTTTACAATAACTGCAAATATCTTTGCCCACAATAATAGGAGCAGGACCGCTATTACAGGATGAAATAAAAAATAACATGGGCAACAGAACAATAAGCGCAGGCTGACGATAGATTGACTTTAATTTCTTTCCAACTTTATATTCAATAATATTCATTACTACCAACAGTAATCCAACACCTACAAACAGAAATCCTCCTATTGCTGGAATTGAATATGCTCCGAAATTTAATAACTGTTTAAACCCAATTAATGGGGGCTGATAAGCCATTCCGGGCACAATGATAGGTGCATCAGGATTAAGGTTATGACCGTAATTATATTCCCAACGCCAAAAATCGATCATGGCCACCACGCCGAACACTACGAATAAAATAAGCACTGTGGTAAGCATCCAGCGCTTTTTAAAAAAAGCGGTAATTAATATTATTATTGCAAAAGCAATGATAATAACCGGGAGTATTTTAAACTCGATAAAATCTTCTGTATGGAGGGGCTTCATTCCAATGTAATGGTTTAATCCATTTACAATGTCGATATTACCTCCGAGGTGGTTGGGATAAATGAATAAGCTCAATCCCTCGGGGTATTGTGGCGCATTTAAATCAATGCGCCACATAGGAACTTTTACAACAATAAATAAAATCACTGCACATAGTAATAGAAGGACCCGGTTTATTTTTTGAATTGAATAATTTTTTTTCATTGCTTTAAAATCTTGTGATGAATCAAAAAAAAACCGGATCCATCTTATTTAAGAAATCATTATTTGCCAAGTAACGGTGGTGCAGTTGTGGTATCTGGTAAATTTGCTCCTGTACTGAAACTAATTGCCACATTACTATTTGCCGGTGAAACCCTCACATATCCCTGCATTTCCTGGTGTAATGCACTGCAAAAATCGGTACAATAAAATGGATACATACCAGGTTTTTCTGGATTCCATTCAAAGGACTGTGTTTCTCCCGGCATAACGAGCAACTCAGCGTTATTAGCGCCTTTTATTGCAAATCCATGAGGTACGTCCCAATCTTGTTCTAAATTGGTTACATGCCAGTATACCTGGTCTCCCATTTTTATTCCCTCAATATTATCCGGTACAAAATGGGAACGTATTTGTGTTATGTACACATCAACTTTTTTACCATTACGTATTACTTTGGCTTCCTTTTCTCCTTTAGTAACATAAGGATTTTGGTTTTGATTGATATCAAAAAACTTCACAGATTTGTCTTTGATCAAAGATGCTGCTACAGCCTGCCCATAATGTGGTTCACCTACTGTTGGGAAATCGAGCAACAATTTCATCTTATCTCCGCTAATATCAAAAAGCTGCGCTGCCTGTGCTAGTTCAGGGCCTGTAGGAAGGTACCTGTCTTTAGTTATTTTATTATAAACGATAACATATTTGCCATTTGGTTTCCGTGTATCCCCGCCCGGTATACATAAATGCCCGGGAGAATAATAAGTAGGTTCCCGGTCAATTACTTTTAAATCTTTAATATTCCATTTTACTATTTCTGACGAAACAAACATAGTAGTAACAGCATTGCCTCTGCCATCAAACTCTGTATGCAAGGGCCCTAAGCCAGGTTTTTTAACTTCACCATATAAAGCCGCTTCATACTCTATAACAGGTATGCCATCATAATTACCAATAAATTTTTTATCAGCAATAGCCTTTTGAATTTTATCAAAACTAAACACAGGAATTAAAGCTGCTAACTTACCGCTGCCTACAATGTATTCACCGGTAGGGTCTACATCACATCCGTGAGGGGATTTAGGACAGGGAATGAAATAACAGACATCTTTCAAATCTTTTGCATCTAAAACTGTTACTTCTTTTTCAATGGTAGAAGTAGCGGAATGTGTTTTTTCATCATACACGTTATGTGCATATTGTACCGCTTCTTTTTTCCCGTTTCCATGGTTGGCATATTCCTCTAATTTTTTCCAGTTAACGGCAAGTATAAAATCTTTATCCCGTTGTGAAGCGTTTACTTCTAATAAAGTACTGGCCTGTTCTGTATTGTAGCACGAAAAGAAAAACCAATCGTGCGATTTTCCTTTACCCGAATGGCTCAAATCAAAATCTACCGGTGGTACCCTTAATTGAAAAGCCACTTTCATGTTGCCGGAGTTTTTATCAACACTGATAAAGCTAATGGAGGCCTTAAAATTCTTGCGATAAGTATTGATGGGAACATCTCCATTATCATTATCCATCGGTACGGCAAAGCGGGTTCCGGCCACTACATATTCTGTATTTTCTGTAATGAAAGGAGAGGAGTGATTACCGGCGCTATTAGGTAATTCTAATATCTCGGCCGTTTTAAAAGTAGTTAAATCAACTCTTGCAACACGAGGTGTATTATTTGCGTTGGCAAAAATCCAGCGGCCATCTATTTCGCCGTTAGTCTGGGATAATTCAAGGTGATGTTGATCATCCCATGGAACAAAACCGTGTGAGGTATTGAGCATGGGCTTGGTTTCTTCACTATAACCATAACCGTTTTCAGGAAAAACAGAAAATATGGGAATAATTTTGAGAAGCCTTCCTGACGGTAACCCATAGACGCTCATCTGTCCGTTAAATCCACCGGAAACAAAGTTGTAAAATTCATCGTATTTGCCCGGGGCAACATACACTTTTTGAGCAGCATCGCCGCTAATGGCGTCCGATGTGTTTTTTGGCTTGCAGGAATAAAATCCTGTTAACAGAAAGGCGGCTCCTAATGCATAAAGCCAATTTGTATTCTTTTTCATTTTGATTAATTATTATTTTAAAAGAGTTAGTTTTTATTTTACGCCATCATTTTTACGCATGAACTCATACACATTACGTGCATCATCATCACTTATATTTTGATTAGGCATACGCACCAAACAAATTTCAAGCATAGCCTGGGCTTTAGGATCCTTATTAATCATATCATCGGTGTTGGTAGCAAAGTTCATAATCCACTCTGCAGTGTGGCGATGAGTAACTCCTTTCCATCCGGGGCCAACCAATTTTTCATCTGTTAACTTATGGCAGGCGCCACATTTCACATTATAGATTTTGCTGCCCGCCTCGGCTTTGGCAGCATCAAGGGTTGAACTAACATCTACTTTAGTAAATTTTCCTTCGCCGCGATTGGGATCATAAGAAGGATTTCCATTATCAGCAGCTACCGTACTACTTGTATCAGTCGTAGCTTCGGATTTATTATTGCCGCCACTGCAGGCATACAAAATAGTTACTACCGAAATGGACATAAAAACGATTATTTTTTTCATATTGATTGTTTTAATTACACTGCAATTTTACACCAGGCAAGAACCTTCTTTTATGAGTTCAATCATAAAACAGAAATAAGGAAAAAAGGAAAATATTTGTAAGACTCTTTTTCGCTGATTATCAATAGAAATAGATAGATTAGTTAGCTCATTATATCTCTCAATATGATTTATGTCATATCAAAATATGCTAAAGATCATAACGACATTATGATCATGCTTTTAGTTTTGGCGGTATAAAAATCTAGTTATAATGATCAATACTGATTTACTAATTGCCTGGGGTGCGGCATTTAAAAAAGTACAGGCGGGAGAAGTTATTTTCAAGGAAGGCAATGAAGCCCACTTTTATCATCAATTAGAAACCGGTAGTATTAAATGGGTAAATATTAATAATGAGGGTGTAGAATTTATCCATAATATAATTGCACCGGGAGAATCTTTTGGTGAAATTCCTTTATTTGATAATGCACCCTATGCAGCTACTGCAATAGCTGAAAAAGATTCGGTTATTTTACGCCTGCATGAATCTTCTTTTCAACAATTGTTAAAAGAAAATCCTGAAATACTATTCTCGTTTACAAAACTCATGGCTCAAAGATTGCGCTATAAATTTCTTATAACAAAAGAAATGACGTCGCAAAATCCTGAACGCAGGATAACCACATTGATAAATCAATTTAAAAAAGATAATCAACATTTCTGCAACGATTGTAACCAGCTAAAACTCACCAGGCAACAACTTGCAAGTATGACCGGGATGCGGGTAGAAACTGTTATAAGAACCATGCGCTCCATGCATGACAAAGGAAAACTAAAAATTGAAAAGGGAAGAGTTTTCTGCTGATTATGACTGAACGCATAAATAATGCGCAAATTTAATTCTTACTTTGCTGCAAATCTTCTTTATAATGCAGCGGTTTATTCAACAGTGGATAAGAATTAGTTTAATTAGTTTGGCAACAGTCGCTTTACTGGGTTGTATTCTGCGATATAAAATAGCTTTCTCACTTCCCTTTGTAGATCAAAAATATTTACTACATGCTCATTCGCATTTTGCATTTTCCGGGTGGATAACACAAGCGTTGATGACATGCTTAACGGGATATCTTGCAAAATCTCCACAAGCAAAAATTCAAAAGAAATATAATGTTCTTTTGCTGGCTAATTTGATCACCGCATGTGGAATGTTATTTAGTTTTCCCTGGGAAGGCTATGGCATTGTGTCCATAATATTTTCAACATTATCCATTTTTGTTTCCTATTTCTTTGCCGTTATATACTGGCACGACCTGAACAAGTTGCCGCAAAAATGCATAGAACATACCTGGTTTAAGTTTGCAATAGTATTTAACGCTGTTTCTTCCATCGGGGCCTTTAGCCTCGCATTTATGATGGCAACAAAAATTATGCATCCGGAATTGTATACCGCTGCCATTTATTTCTTTCTTCATTTTCAATATAACGGTTGGTTCTTTTTTGCGTGTATGGGTTTGTTTACGGCTTATCTCTCTACTCAAAATATCAATCTTAAATACATGCCTTTCGTATTGCAGTTGTTCGCTGCGGCCATAGTGCCCGTTTATTTTTTATCTATACTTTGGGTCGAACCTTCTTTGTGGATCTACATAATAATTGTGTTATCTGTAACCGCACAGTTTGTTGCCTTTTTATTAATGGTTTTTATGCTGAGGCCTTATTTAAAAAAAATTATTTCTCAATCTCCATCTATTGCGGTTTGGCTCACAGCGTTTGCTACTATTTCTTTATTTATAAAACTTCTATTGCAAATGCTTTCAGTAATACCTTCTTTAAACCAGATGGTGTATGGCTTCAGGCCAATAGTAATTGGCTATTTGCATCTTGTTTTTCTTGGCATTATTACTTTATTCCTACTTGGCTACTGCATTCTTCATAATTATATTATTACAAGTAAAGCAGCAATTAAAGGTATTTACATTTTTACAGCGGGTATTATTATTAATGAAGTACTGCTTATGCTTCAGGGCGTATACGATTTGTTTTATATAAACATTCCTTATATGAGCGAGATGCTGCTTGCGGCAGCAATAATAATGTTTACAGGTGTAACATTTACCGTTATATCTCAATATAAAAGAATTGAATATTTAGATACTTCTTCCGCATTATTCACGTATTAAAAATTATATAATCATGAACAATTATTCAGAACAAACACTTGGCCAAATTGTAACCCAGCAGCATAAGGCAGCATTTATATTTGAAAAATATAATCTTGATTTTTGTTGCAAAGGGAAAAGAAGCCTTGTGGCAGCATGTAGTGAAAAAGGAATTCCGGTAGAAAATATTATAGATGAATTGAATACGCAGGCTGTGGGCAATACAGAAAATATGCCCTTTCAAAAAATGAGCGCAACTGAATTAATAGCTTATATTTTGGAATACCATCATTTTTATGTTAAAGAGTATGGACCAACTATTAAACAACATTTGGATAAAGTGGCTTTTAAACACGGCGAAAGATTTCCGTGGATGACAGAGGTAGCTACTGATTATACAGCATTGCTGAATGAGCTTTTACTACATATGCAGAAAGAAGAGATCATGCTGTTCCCAAGAATAGAAAGAATGGAAAAAAATGAGAAGGGAACTTATCCTCCTAATTTCATTGCAGCACCCATTGGAGTAATGGAGGCAGACCATGAAGTGGCCGGGCAGTACATGGAACATATAAAGGAGTTAACCAACAACTATACATCGCCCGAAACTGCATGTAATACATTCCGGGTAAGCATGCTTGAATTAAAGGAATTTGAGGAAAACCTTCATCAGCATGTTCATCTTGAAAATAATATTTTGTTTCCTAAAGCTCTTGCTTTTTAAATGAGATTAATCTGTGCCTCAATCCTTATGCAGGAATTTTCTTTTCCCGGTGGTTATTAATTTTTGGCCACGGATTAATATTTTTAAACTGTTTCTTTTTATAGATATGCCCGGGTTTTTTTTCTCATTGTCGTCCATTCCGTGTTTATAAGCTGAAATTATTTCCTTGTAGGATAACACACCGGTTACGGTTTTTTTATCCGATACAACTGGTAAAATATCAACATTTTCTCTTGCCATCATTTCCACTGCTGTTCGTAGGGGAGTGTCCATCGTCACGGAAAAATTATTTCTCTTAATCAGTTTTCCAACAGGATTATCCTGGTTTTGATGATTGCTAAACAAGCTGGATGAACTTATAATTCCCATGAACTCATTATCCTTGCTTACAATAATGAAATAATTGCTGATATACTCTTTTTCCTTTTCAAGCCACTGCCTCACATCCCTTATGCTGTTTTCTTCATTTATCACTAATTCATTTTCTTTAATCACTTCCTTCACTAATATTTTTTCCAATATATCCGGTTCATAAGAGTCCGGTGTTTTTACACCACGCCTCGTAATTTTTTCCGTCATTATGGTACTTTCCATCAGGAAAAAAGAAATTAGATAAGAAGCAGTGCATGATGCAAGCAATGGTAATAATGCATTGGACTGGCCGGTAACTTCCAAAGCAAAAATTATAGAAGTAAGCAAAGCCCTCGAGGCTCCCGCAAACATAGCGGACATACCTACTAATGCTGCAAGAGTTATCGTTATACCAGATGCAGGAAAGAAATAAATGATCACACTCCCCAATAACGCGCCGGCGGCTCCGCCAATAGTAAGTAAAGGCGCAAGCGTACCTCCCGATGTTCCGCTTCCCAGAGCAATTGCCCATGAAAGAAATTTAAACAGGCATAACGACAGCACAACATTTAGTGCCATATCGCCGGAAAGTATATTAGTGATATTTTCGTAGCCTACGCCTAACGTATGAGGCGCAAAATATCCTATAATGCCCACTGCGAGGCCACCTATCGCAGGCCACCACATCCAGTGAATGGGCAACTTTTCAAAGCCGTCTTCTATTAAATAAACAATTTTTGTTACAAGCACTGATAATAATCCAATTGAAATTCCAATAATGCTATAAGTTAATAAAGCGGTATTGGACGGCGCTTCAATAAATTTTTTAATGGCAAAAACAGGCCCGGCGCCAAAAAGAAAATGATGGCCTGCCGCACCCGTAATACAAGCTAAAGCAACAGGTATAATAGAACGTGGTGAAAACTCAAATAACAAAAGTTCTATAGCTAGAAAGATCCCTGCAATAGGGCTTCCGAAAATCGCTGCCATCCCCGCCGTAGCACCAGAGGCTAATAAAATTTTTCTTTCGTTGTGAGTGATTTTTAATAGCTGCCCCAGTGTTGAACCCAAAGCGCCTCCGGTTGCAATGATCGGGCCTTCAGCACCAAACGGGCCGCCGGTTCCAATCGCAATGGCAGATGAGATAGGCTTTAGATAAGTAATAGTTGGTTTTATTTTGCTTTGGTTAGTAAGTATTTGCTCCATTGCTTCCGGAATACCATGTCCGCGAATAGCTTTGGAACCATAAAGCGCCATAAGGCCAACAATAATGCCTCCAACAACAGGTACGATAATAACCAACCACCCTAACGAATTATCTGCAGGACTACCATGTGCGAATGAGAAAATGCCATGAAAAGAGATATTGGTGATCAGATTGATGAGGTATATAAGAAACTTAGCGATAAAACTTATGCAAATTGCGATTAGAATCGCTAAGGAGGCAATAGTAACAAGTCGTTTTTTGTTTTGTGAAACCTGCGGTTTTATATTCTCAGCCTCTAATGTGGGGGTTAACGAAATTGATATTGGGATCCCGTTATTTAAAATGTTTTTTCTGTCCATTCAAATATTTATTACTCTTCTATAATACGTGCGCGGCAAATTTAAGACCATATCCTTAAAATTTCAACAATATAAATTGGCAGGTTAATTAAACTATCATTTTTTATAATTGACTTCGGTTGCTGATACTTTTTAATTATTAACTTTAATAACACGAAAAAAGTTTGAAATGAATCGCCATCTTGTGCTAAAAGAAATGGGTGTTATTGCGCTCTACAGCAGTTTCCCATCAGTGCCCGGAGAGTTTTTTTCATCCCGTAAAATGAAAGAAAAGAAATTACGTGCAGGCTTTTTTTCTGATGCATTAACAGCAAGAACTTGTGATTAAGTGGTGACACAATCAAAGAAAGGTGAGATTAAATAATTTAAATGATCCATCAAATTAAAATGATAAAAAGATCTTTAAATGAGTTAAGATGGAATAGAATTCAATTAAATTTTTATAAAGCTTTGTCAAACGGCGACAACATAAATTCAATTTTTATTTTGCATCCATGTCCTTCACCGGTTTTAATGTATGCCTTACCGTTATATGCTTCTGCACGATAAATAATATTGGTAAGACCAATCCCTTTGCTCTTTTCTTCGAGGTTGAATCCCTTTCCATTATCGCTTATGTCCAATGTTAAAGAGTTACCAGATTGGATAAGTGCAATTTTTACTTTCGTAGCTTCAGCATATTTTATAATATTATTAAACTGTTCCTGGATAATTCGGTAAATATTTATCTTAAGTCCTTCTGGCATGGTCTCTTCGTTGATCTTTATATTTAAACTATAAGTTATGCCTGTTTCCTTAAAACTGTGGGTAAAATTTTCAATTGATTCCGCCAGGCTTTGATTGTACAAAGACGGAGGAACCAGTGATGCAGATAATCTCCTGATCTCTTCATTGGCCATAGCGATGATATTTATACCAGTGTCTATAAGTTTCTTATCTCTCTCAGATGCAGCATGTACATTTTTAAGGTAAATGCCCGAAGCTGCGAGGAGCTGGTTGATATTATCATGCAGTTCCATTCCAACCTCCGATCTGCTTTTTTCCTGCGCTTCCACTATTTCTTTTTGCCTGTTTCTTTTTGCAAGGTTTATTTCGTCCTGCAATTTTATTTTTTCAGTTACATCTTTTATAGTGATAAGGTATGCGATTTTGCCCTTGTAATTAATTTCGGAAATAGAAGGCTCAACTTTAAAAATCTCCCCGTTCTTTTTTATATGGGTACTTATGGACTTATCCCGGGCATAATTTTCACCCGATAATTGAGTTTTCAATTTTGAATGTTCCTCTTCTACTCGTATATCGTATGCCGTTAGTTTAAGAAATTCTTCCCTGGAATAGCCGTATAATTCTGTTGCGGTATCATTCACTTCCAAAAGCCTTGACGTTTTCTTTTCAAATATTCCAATGGCGAAAGGACTGTAATTAAAAATATTTTTATAAAGACTTTCTGATTCCCTGATGGAAACCTCTATCTTCTTTCTTTCTGTAATATCCTGCACGGTTCCTATTGCTGCTTCCGCAATCTTTGACTTATTAAACTCAAACCTGGCTTTTTCACTTACCCATTTTTCTCCGCTTGGGGTAATAATTCGGTGTTCAATTTCGTATACGCCATTTTTAAGCGCGCTTCTCCATTCCTTGTCTACTTTATTTCTGTCCGCAGGATGAACTCTCTGAAGAAATAATTCATAATTTATATTAGTACCGACCGGTATTTCAAATATGTGATATGTTTCCGCGGACCATTCCAAAATATTATCCTGTGTGTTAAAGTACCAACTGCCCGTTTTGGCAACTTCCTGCGCATCCTTCAATTGCTGCTCTCTCTTTGTTATCTCATTTTGGATACTAATTAATTTTTCTTCATTTTCTTTTTGAGCAGTAATAAGGTTTCGGACAGAAAGATATTGGAAAATTCTCCCTTTTTGATCCAATAATGGTGTAATTACAGTATCCACCCAATAGTAAGTGCCATCCTTTGCTTTGTTTTTGATTTCGCCCCGCCAATGTTTTCCCTTTTTAATTGTTTGCCACATTTGCCTGAAAAATTTCTCAGAATGATAGCTGCTATTTATAATACGATGCGTGTTTCCAATAAGTTCTTCTGCTGTATATTTTGATACCTCAGTGAACTTTTCATTTACGTATATAATTACTCCCTTTAAATCGGTAATGGATACAATAGCTGCTTCATTAACTGCGGCCTGGTATGCCTGCAGTGTTTGTAAAGTCTCATTATATCGGCTTCGTAACGCGGGAACATACATACTTTGCTCTTTTTGAAGACCTGCAAATTGAAACTTGCTCTTGCTAAAATAGTCTTATTGGAGCGTAATACATATGATTATTGTCAGATAAAAATGTGACTATAATGATTAAATGTTGGTTCGCAACCTAACTTCGCGTACTCGATTTTGCTGCATACTTCGTTTCGTATAATCGATAACTTTATGTAAGGCATTGTCATTTAATATTATAGCATGAAATCTTTTGAAAATAAAACCGGGGTACGTGACTGGGGGGCTACATTTTTCAAACAGTTAAGTTTATGTCTTTTAATCTGTCAATTCCTGGTAATACCCGGCAATGCGGCTTTTTCGCAGGCGCAAGTAGAACCGTGGGGTAATATAATGGGTATGCGTGTAAACGGGCAATTGATCCCTTTTGAATCGAGCCTGGCGGTTGTTGAGGATAAATGGCGCCAAATAAATGCAACTGCACAGGAACATCAACGGCCAAAATACATTCGTGTTGGCAATAAACAAATTGTTACAACAAAAATTGATAGTATCAATTTTGTAGAAACTATTGAAGATAGTAAAGAAGGAACAGCAGATGTAAACGTGGCAGTTTCATCAAACGGTGTTGTAAAAAAAGATGCAGTTTTCTTCGTATTGTCTTTACCGTTAGATGCATATATAAGTGCAGGCGGAAGTTTAAATACGGTAACGCCGCGAAAGTATTTTGATATAAAACTAAAAGCTTTTAACCAGGATTCAACAGTTATAGCCCGAGCTATAAATTTCGTTGCTGCGAAGCAAAAACTCACGTTGCTTTTTAATAAGCCCACTGAAATTATTTTTAAGAAAAGTGATAACAAGACGAATAAAATAATAAGAGTATATTTTTCTTTGATGGATCCTGGTTCCCAAAAAGATTCTGTTGTTCAGAAAACCTTTACCATTAAAGCAAGTGGAACTATTGATAATGCACCTATAACTTTTAAACTGAATACGTCAAAAGAGGGAAGAGCATTCGATGGATTTGGGGGTAATTTTCGTTTGCAAAATCCTAAGGCAGATCCGCAGGTGATAGATTATTGCCTGCAAAATATAAGAGTGGCCTGGGGCAGGGTAGAGTTTCCATGGAGCTTCTGGCAGTCGGAAGAAAACATGGATCCTGTTGCCGCAGCCAAAGAGGGAAAGTTGAATCTCCATGTGCAGCAATCGCTGGAAATGGCCGCCAGGTTGGGTAAAATGAGGATACCCATTATTCTTTCCGGATGGTTTCCGCCGCAATGGGCTGTTGTTGGTAAGCTCAATATGAATCCGGTAAACGGCGTTTGGGGGAACCCGTTAGATTCAACAAAAATGGATGAAATATATAAATCCATAACGGATTATATTTTGTATTTGAAAAATAACTATAACACTGATGTTGCATTATTTTCCTTTAATGAATCTGATCTCGGTATTAATGTAAGAGTGACGCCTTTGCAACATGATGCATTAATTAAAGGATTGGGCGCATATTTCAAATTGCACGGACTTGCAACTAAAATGTTGTTGAGCGATAATTCGGATGCGACAACTTATCAGTTTATTTATCCAGCTTTGCATGATGCAGAAGCCAAACCTTACATAGGTGCGATATCATTTCATTCATGGCGCGGATGTGATAACGAAACATTAAAAAAATGGAAGGCCGCAGCTGATGAACTGAAAGTGCCGCTAATAGTTGGGGAAGGAAGTATTGATGCGGCAGCGTGGAACTATCCTGCAATCTTTGAAGAGCAGATTTACATAATGCAGGAAATTGAATTATATGTTCGGCTGCTGGCAGTTTGCCAGCCATTAACCATATTGCAATGGCAGTTTACTTCAGATTATTCTCCAATGGCTGGCGGAGGCATTTTTGGAAACGATGAGCCGTTGAGGCCCACGCAGCGGCTCTGGAATTTTAAACAATTAGCGTCTACGCCTAAGGGTTTGTTTTCAATGCCCGTTAGTTGTAACAGGCCAGGCATAACGGTTGCAGCAGTTGGTGATAATAAGAAAAAAGTTTACACCATACATATAGTTAATAAGGGAGCTGCAAGAAATGCAACGCTAACGGGCCTTCCTGCGTCCGTAAAAAATATAAACATATATACAACAGATAAAAATAATTCAGTTAAAAAAGGCACCTCATTAAAAGTGATTAACGGTACCGTAAAGTTTTATGTAAATAGTGAAAGTTTTACGACACTAATAAAAGAATAGATATTTAAGAAAGGTATAAATTTGACAGGCAAGCTCTACAGGCCATTCATCCAGGCTTAAGCAACACTTTTTATCTTGAACACTTTAAACAAATAAACAAACCCCGGTATCACCAATACCAATCTTACTAATAATGCAATCAGCGATTGTTCTAAGGCTGCATAAGACGCTTGTGTAGTCTGCTTTATTCTTCAGCTTCTATCTATACATTATAAAACTATAAGGCAAATTTATTTCAGATCAAATAACTTCTCTGCATCAAGCCAGCTATCGAGTCTTTCATATTTTGTATCATTCAGATTATGAGGAGAAGAAAACATAATTGCCCTGCCATCAAAAACAGATAAATTAAAATCATGATCATCAATTAGTATATCACCCTTCAATACACTTTTATCGCCGCAAAAAATCCTTCGCTTCCAGTGAATGAACGGAAAATGTTTATCAAGCCATTTCGTTTTATGCGGCAAAGAATACGGAAATTCCATAGCAGCCGAAGCAATATACACTTCAAACCGGTTATTAAGTTCTTCCACTACTTCAATGCTTTTCTCAATTACCGGCAGGTCTTTGAAGAAATCTTCGCAATGGGGATATTCTTTTACGATCTTACGATGCTCTTCAGGCACAATCATATGCAACTTGGTTCCTCTTAAATCTTCTTTGGTATAACGCACTCCAAAATCCCTTTCATACCATTCCAGGAAACGCTCAACTGCATTTGCAATTACATCATCCATATCAATAAGTATTCTCATAGATTTTTATTTGATTAAAAAATTAAAAGTAAAATAAATCAACCTTATGTTATTTAGAAATGTGCTTCTGTTAAGAATCTTTCACTAAGACACTGTGTTCATTAAGAAAATGTGCTGCGCACCTTGTGCATCTGTAGCAGTATCATCAATAAGTATTTTTTTCCAGGAAATGAATAACGGCATCAGCAAATTCTTTGGTCGCTGATGCATGATTATGGTCGCCGGGAACAGTGGCTATGGTGCTTTTTGGTAAAAGCCCGGCCAGTTCGCCGGAAGATCCATTATCGGAATCTTCGCTGCCGCTTATAACTAATACAGGTTGTGTTACTTTGCTTAGTTCTTCTTTGCTGGTTGATGGCTGCGATCGTTGTAAATAAGCCAAAGCAAGCTGGTCGAGCTTTTTCTGTTGCACATATTCAACCAGGCCCTTCAATTCCGGGACAGAGTCTCCTCTCAATGCATGGTAAAACATAATTCTTCTTGGCCAAACCGGATTGGTGAAATCTGCGCCCATGCCACCTAACACCGCATCCTTTATTCTTTTATCAAGCACTAATAATCTTGCTGTAATAATAGAACCTCTTGAATAGCCAACTACGCTGTAATGTTTTATTTTAAGTGAATTCATTAATAGGATAATGTCTTTTGCTTCTGCATCATTATCGTATGCAGTGGAATCATGCGGTTTGCCCGATTTTCCATTTCCACGCATATCTAACGTAATTACTTTATAATTTTTTTCAAGAAGGGCGCTATATAATGTTGCGTGTTTCCAGGAATTGCCATCAACTATAAAACCATGAACGAGGAAAACAGGTTTACCTTTACCACGAACTTCATAATAAATTTTAGTGCCATCAAAAGAAGAAAAATAATTGGAATGTATTGGAAACTTTGAAGAGAGTGAATCGGTCTGCGCCTTTGAAAAGGTTGTAATAAAAATGCATGCAATTAAAAATAAAATTCGCATCGTATTATTATTTGTATGAAGATATTTTTAATTTTCGTAGTAATTATATTTTGTGATGATTGGTGTAATTGATTAGTTTTAGAATTGAGCGAATAAAACTGTTTAAAAATGCCGGATACTTTAACAGCCCAGCAAAATAATTTGAAACAACATGGAGAGAAAATAACTCTTGAGTTAGATAATTGCGATATAAAAGAAAATAATTATTATGAAGATGTTACAGCCAAAGGGTTGGCGCTAATAGAGGCTGATAATTATAAAGAAAAATACATTGTACAAACGGTGATAGTTTACTATCTCAAAAGGAATAATTTAACTGAAAAATTTGTGAGCCAGACATTTCCACTTGATACAATAACTCTCGAAAGCCATATTTTAAATAACGATATCATTCTTTATGTTGATAGTTTTGACAGAAGTAAATACTTTTTTGATTTCATCCCCGGTATAAAACCATAAAGCCTTTCGTCATTTGAAAAGAAATTGCAGATGCCTTTAAGACCACCATCCTCATGAAACAGGTTTTATTCGTTTATTGTTTTATGTTATCAACTTTATCTTATAGCCAGGTTGATTCAGGAAAATACACGATTACCGCGGATTCATTTTTGGTGATGATGGATAAAAGAAACAGCGAATTTATCAATAAGCCGTTTGCTCAATTTTCAATTAAAACCAATAATAAAAAATGTTCTAACAGAACTTTAAAGGGTAAAGTAGTTTTCATAAATTTTTGGTTTGCAGCATGCGCTCCCTGCATGGCTGAGATGGATCAATTAAACAGATTATTTGAACATTTTAAGCAATATAAAAACTTTGAATTTGTGTCATTTACTTTTGAAAGCCCAAATGAAATTGCATTAATAAAAAAGAAATATAATATTCACTATAATATTTTTTCTATCAGCCGGGATGAATGTTACAGGCTTAATAATAACAATGGATTTCCTACCAGTATAATTCTTAATGCTGCAGGCTACGTGAAATGGATTCATTCCACAGACGCTGTTAATGAAGAAGAAATCAAAAAATATTTTGCAGGTGAAGTTTATCCGCTAATAGTAAAAGAATTGTAATTATTGCATATTAGTGGATTATTTGCATTATTATTTGTACAAAAAGATCATTGCATAAAAGTAAATCAGTTGTATTTTATTTTTTTTTGAAAATAGATTACACTGTTAGGCAATTGCTGATTCCCTGTTATACTTGGTTCTGTATTCAACCGGCGATAAGCCTGTTATTCTTTTAAATACAGTTCTGAATGCCTTTGTATCTGAGTAACCCACTTCATACATCACTTCATTTACATTCTTCCTGCTCTTTTCTAAATTTTTCTTAGCCACTTCAATTTTTACGCGTTGAATATATTCGGTAACAGTATTAGCCGTTGCCTTCTTAAACCGGCGCTCCATATTTCTTCTTCCCAATGCAAACATTGATGCCAACTGATCCACCGTTATTTTTTCTTCAAAATTATTTTCAATGTATTCCTGCGCTTGTTTTATGGGTTCATCATCATGTGTTTTTTGCCCCTGGAAAATTATAAAGGGAGATTGACTGATGCGGTCTATATCAATCATAAACATTTTTGCAATCATCACGGCAACATCACGGCCAGCATATTTTTCAATAATATACACCAGTAAATTGGTAAATGAATAAGCACCGCCGCTTGTATAAATTCCATCTTCCTCGGTCATAATTTTATCATCAACGAGGGTTACTTCAGGAAACGTATTTCTGAAATCATTTGCCGCCGCCCAGTGTGTTGCGCATTGTTTGCCATTTAATAACCCTGTTGCCGCCAGGAAGAATGAAGCAATGCAAAGGCTCGCTACTTCGGCACCCGCATTATATTGTTTTACGATCCATGGAATAAATGCCGCGTTATTTTCCATCATGGTTTTCGGATCGCCATGGATAGCGGGAATAATGATGAGGTCTGTTTTTTTTACATCACCAATTAATACATCGGCATCAATTTTAAACAAGCCATTTCGCTGGCTCGTTTCTTTTGAAATGCCCACCAACTGTACCTTAAATAATGGAGGCCGTTCCATATTTTTTAATATAGAATTTACATCATTAAATATCTGGTGCGTTCCTTCAATATTTACAACGCTGGTATGTCCTTTAGGAATAAGTATTGAAACGTGTTTCATAACCGGTATTTTTTACGCAGACTTTTTTATTAAACAAAAATAGAAAATGTTTTTGTCGCAATCAACCCATTATATTGGCGCATTTGCACCCTGCAATTCCCCGTTAATGAATGTAGGTTTGTGCTGTAGATAAATGGAAGATATGGAAGAATTTAATCTTACTACCGATGTAATTGTTTTTGGATTACAGGTAAAAAATTTCCCTTCTGGTATTGACGAAGCTTTTAATGAGTTAATTAAAAAGACCGGGAATCGTGCCGGTGAACGTGCCTATTATGGCATCAGCGAATATAAGGATGGTAACATGATTTACTATGCCACTGCTGAAGAAAAGACCATCGACGAAGCTGGAAAATATAATTACATCAGACTAAAAATTGATAAAGGATCATATTTAACGTGTAATATTTTTGATTGGCGCAAAAAAACAGAATGTATTAAAGACGCTTTTATGAAATAATACAGGATCCGCGTGTGAATAAAGCAGCGCCCGCAATTGAATGGTACAAGAGCGATAATGAAATGATGTGCCTCGTTAAAATGAATGATTAAAACAACACATTCAATAATTATTTTTTTTAACAACTAAAACGATAACCATGCTCAAACGCGCTAAAGCCTTCAGCGGATTTTCTGTTAATGATCTGCAAAAAGCAAAAAAATTTTATAGTGAAATACTAGGGCTTGAAGTAGTGGACAATCCAATGGGATTGATAGAATTGCAGATCGAAGGAAGTAACAAGATATTGATATATCCCAAACCCAATCATGCGCCCGCAACTTTTACTATCCTCAATTTCCCTGTGGATAGTATTGAGCAGGCAGTGGCTGAACTAACGGCAAGAGGCGTGGTTTTTGAACAATACAAAGAGTTAAAGACCGATGAGAAAGGCATCAGCAGAAATCCACCTGGCCCTAAGATTGCGTGGTTTAAAGACCCTGCAGGAAATATTTTATCTGTTATTGAAGAATAAATATTTTAAACCACATTTTATGACAACTGATACCATTAATACAACAGAACTCTTTTTATCTCTTGACAAAACATGGACTGAATTAGTTCAAATGATTTCCTCAACTAGCGATGAAGTCATAAACGCAGTTCCTTTTGAGGGTAGCTGGACGGCAGCGCAATTAGTTACCCACGTTACAAAATCAAACAATGCAATTATACAGGGATTGGATATGGAGGGTAAACTTGCAGAAAGAAATCCTGAAGACGGTGTTCCTAATCTTAAAAAGATATTCCTGGATTTCGACACAAAATTTCAATCACCGCAATTTATTGTACCTGAAAATAGAAATTATGATAAGCATGAGGTTATAACGGTTCTTCGCGGTTCAATCGACAGGCTAAAGGATGCCCGTAAAAAAACAAACCTTATTGAAATTATTAACCTTCCTGTTTTTGGTGAAATCACAAAACTGGAATTATTGCATTTTGTATTGTATCATACGCAAAGACACAATCACCAGTTGGAAGGAATTATTAATGCTTTAAAAAGAAACAGGCATTGAATACAAATGAAACTTTTTTCAGCGCGGGCATTTTTTCAATAATTAATTTAAAAACAAAACATGAATCAAATTAATGTGTATTTAGGCTTTAATGGCAAATGCCGTGAAGCAATGACATTCTATAAAGAATGCCTGGGAGGTGGTGAACTTAACATGCAAACAGTTGGTGAATCGCCGGTAGCTGACCAAATGCCTCCCGGTTTCGGCAAAGACCAGATCCTTCATTCAACACTGGTAAAAGACGGTATTACGATAATGGGCTCCGACATGTCAAGAGGCCAATCCATTGATGGCAATACCGTGCAGATATGTGTTCAGTGCAGCAGCGCAGACGAGATTCAATCTATGTTTTCGAAACTATCCGAAGGTGGAAGAATAGATGATCCTTTGAGTGAAAAATTTTGGGGCGATACCTTCGGCGGACTTACCGATAAATATGGTAAACCATGGATGTTTAATTACAGTAAGAATAAAAACTAATTATTTATGGAAATGATTTTAAAAAACAAAAGCCTTAAACGCACCAAAATTATTTATTGGATAACTACGGGCCTGCTCGCATTGTTTCTTTTGTCCGGTGCCTTCTTTATTAATAGCCAAATGGCAATTGATGGCATGCATCATCTTGGGTTGCCCGAATGGTTCCGGTGGGAAGTAAGTATAGGTCATATTATCGCGGGCTTGTTCCTTATTATTCCAGTAGGATGGCGGTTAAAGGAGTGGACTTATGTAGCACTTGGTATCGATTATATTTCTGCTACTATTGCCTACGTATCGATAGACGGGCTGGTACCCAATTCTTTTCAGCCGTTAGTTTCGTTGTTCCTGCTAATCGTTTCCTATGTATGTTATCACAAAATAAAAAAAGGCAGTTAGGGTTTTATTTTTAATTTAATTAGTTTACTAAATAAAACTGGACACCTTGCCCCAGGATGGACATTTAAAAATTGACATTTAAAACATAATTAAATCCTGATCGTCTTATTCTTTATAATGAAATGAATGTATTCATCGATTTGTAAATTATTACCCCAGTGGAAACTAATTATCGAAAATTATGGTAGAAGTTTTTAAAACGAATGTTGAGGATTGCGAACACGCGTCCTGGATCATTGACCGCATCCATAAAAAATTTGCTAATTATAAGGCAAACTTCGACCTCGAAGATTGTGATCATATTCTCCGGGTAAAATGCCCCGAAACACAAATAGAATCTCAAAGTATTATTAACCTGGTACGGGACCTGGGGTTTTATGCTGAAGTTCTGCAGGATAACATCAGTCCCGTAAAACGATGGAATATTTATTCTAATTAATTACCTGGCCTATTTAAAATCCGGGTTATTATACATTGATTTATTAAAAAGATAATATTTGCCATCTTTATTATTGCGCCAGTATCTATGGCCCATCACATCATAATAGAGCCGGCCGTCAACGCTCTTATGCGCTACGCTGTCGTTAACTACAATAACTTTAGGAAGCGTTGTTTTAGCCTTTGGTTTGGTAATTGTTTTTGTTGCTGCAGGCAATTCACTATTTTCCGTTCCTGCTTTCGTGGAAGTTTCTGTAGATGTTTTTGAAGGATGCGTTTTTCTGCTGCAACTGTATATTAAAAACGACAGTAAAAAAATGAAAATATAAATAAGTCTTTTGGCCATCAACAAAATTTTTATATCCTCGTTCCAATAACTTTACCAAAAATTGTTAAAATAAGCCGTTCGCCTCGTATTATTATTTTACTCTGCTAAAACAAAGAACATCGTAAAAACCTACAACCAGGTAGGCGTGCCTAATGTAAATGGGAATATTCCTGATACCACTAATGGTATTAAACTTACGCACAAACTTGATACGACCGGTAACAGCAAAGACACAGCAAAATAATTTGCTTTAAAATAAGTAACAGGTGTTGCGATTTAAATTTTAAGCCCAGGCTTTATCTCCTTTTTTATAATCCACACAACCATCGAATCTCCCGGGAGTTTCAACGTAGCGCCTGGCTTGGGTGCAACCAATCTCAGAAGTGAAATATCCCAATAAAGTAAGTTCCTTCATCATGCGGAAATAATGCGTAGGGTCTTCTTTTTTCTTTTTGGCCATATAATCTTTTTGCTCACCATCCAGCTTCACCAACAAATCATGTCGTTGCTGCGGATTTAATTTCATAAAAGAGTCATTGTAAGTTTTATTGGCAAAGTCATCTAATTTGCCCATGCCCTCATGAAATATTTTTTGATCATCCGCATCATAGCAATCATTAACCATCACCGTCATAAACTGGCCAACTTTTGCTGCCTTCGCTCCCGGTGTTTTTGTCGGGGGCAGAATGGTGTCAGCAATCTCATCCAGGTAAGAAACATCATCTGGAGTAAAAGCCATCGATACACCGGTTTTACTTTTGCATCCTTCTAAAAAATAACTGGTGCCTATGATAGTACCACCCAAAAGGAGTGAGATATATTGTACTGCTTCTCTTCTTTTCATAAAAATTAATTTAATAATTATACATTATATGTAACGCCAAATCCTTCGCGATAATTACGTTTAATAAATTGATTGGCATCATCAAAATTGGTAATTTTCATATTATCATTATCCCATAAAAGTTCAAGATAACGGCCGGGGTAATCGAAACCATTTCCGGTAGCTCTTGGTTTTCTTATATCAAATCCGCGGATAGCAAGATTCGACATAAGCAATGCTTCAGTTAATGGACCTGCAACAGCAAAATCTGAATCCATTTTAGCATTGCCATACCCTGCAATACACCCTTCAACCCATTGTGCATAGTGGCCTTCGGCGCTGCCGGGTATGCGTGGATATTTTTGTGGAACTTTTACTTCATTGGTTCTTGATATAGGAAGTAATTGTGGATTGGCGCCATAAGTGCCGCACATCATTTTGCCTTTAGTCCCAATAAAATAAGTACCATTTCCGCCATCCCCAAATGTTTCGTTGGGTCCTAATTCTTCAGGTCTTTCGGGCTGAATCCCTCCGTCCATCCAATGTACTTCAACGGGTCCCTGTGTTTTACTGGTTTTTGGAAATTTCATAATTACATGGCTCGATGGAGGACAACTTTCAGGGAAATAACCTCTTTGAAATTCACCTACATAAACACTTCCCACACTTGCCTGTACTGAATTTATATATTGCAGATCGAGTACGCCAAAAGCCGGTTGCACAATATGGCATCCCATATCACCTAATGCACCGGTTCCGTAATCCCACCACCCGCGCCAGTTAAATGGAACGAGGTTGTCAAAATAGTTTTTTTCAGGCGCTGTTCCCAGCCATAGATTCCAATCTAATTCTTTTGGTATGGGAGTCCCTCCGGTAGGCCTTGGAATCCCCTGGGGCCATACCGGCCTGTCTGTCCAGCAATAAACCGTATGCACGTCGCCAATGATACCGGCATCATACCATTCCATCAGTTGCCTTATACCGTCGCCGGAAGCTCCCTGGTTGCCCATTTGGGTTACCACCTTATAGCGCTTAGCCGCCTTCGTTAGCATGCGTGCTTCATACACATCGTGCGTTAATGGTTTTTGAACATATACATGTTTTCCCAACTGCATGGCAGAATATGCAGCCACCGCATGCGTATGGTCGGGAGTAGATACCGAAACCGCATCAAAGCTTTTATGTTCTTTGTCAAGCATCTCCCTGTAATCTTTATAAAATTTCGCTTTTGGAAAATTCTTCACCGTGGTTGCAGCCCTGCGATCATCAACGTCGCATAAAAATGCAATATCGGCTTTACCGCTTTTATAAAAATTAGCAATATCACTTTCCCCTTTTCCGCCCACACCAATACTCGCAATCGTTAAACGGTCGCTGGGAGCTATAAATCCTTTGCCACCTAGTACATGGCGGGGAATAATCATAATCCCTGTAGCTGCGAGGCCTGTATTTCTTAAAAATTTTCTTCTTGAATAATTAGACTTTGAAATTTCTTTTTCTTCGCTCATTAGTAATTTTTTTAGAGGTAATAAGATGAAACTATTTTAGAGGTTATGTTTTTTTAATTCGCTTACAGCATGGTCTACTGCTCTTGCCGTCATAGCCATGTAGGTTAATGAAGGGTTTACGCAATTGGCTGAAACCATGAAAGACCCATCTGTTACAAAAACATTGGGTGCATCCCATACCTGGTTCCATTTATTTAACACAGATGTTTTAGGATCGCTACCCATGCGGGCTGTTCCCATTTCGTGTATGCCCCTGCCGATAGTTCCATCTCCCTCATGGCCTTTCACATTTTTAACTCCTGCCGCCTGCAACATTTCAACCGCGTCATTTTGCATATCAACCCTCATTTTCTTTTCATTGTCTTTCCACTCCGCATCGAAGGCAAGCACGTTTAATCCCCATGCATCCTTTTTATTTTTATCCAGCGTAATTTTATTTTCATGGTAGGGAAGTATTTCTCCAAAGCCTCCCATTCCCATTGTCCATTGGCCCGGCTCGGCCAAGGCATCTTTAAAATCGCCGCCGATATTCATTTCAGCCACATTCCGGCTCCAGCCTTCCCGGCTTGCCCCGCCCTGGTAACCAAAGCCTCTTAAATAATCTCTTTTATCACCCAAAATATTCCTGTACTGTGGAACATAAATTCCATTGGCACGCCTTCCATAATAATATTTATCATCATAACCATCAACCGTACCCGAAGCGCCAACTCCAAGGTGGTGATCCATTATATTATGACCTAATTCGCCACTGCTGCTGCCTAAACCATCAGGCCATATATCAGTCGCGGAGTTCATTAATATCCAGGTGCTGTTGAAGGTAGATGCATTCAGGAAAATTATTTTTGCAAAGTATTGGTAGGTTTTATTGGTTTCTGCGTCGAGCACTTCAACACCCGTTGCCTTTTTGGTATCCTTATCGTATAAAATTTTTGTAACGATCGACCATGGACGAAGCGTTAAATTTTTTGTGGCCATTGCCGCCGGTAAAGTTGAAGATTGTGTGCTGAAGTATGCGCCAAACGGGCATCCGAGCCAGCATTTATTCCTGTACTGGCAATTGGTTCTTCCGGGTAAAGGCTCGGTAATATTTGCAGTACGGCCTATGATCATGCGCTTTGCCTTATAATGGTCATTAATTCTTGCTGATACATCTTTCTCCACGCAATTCATTTCCATTGCAGGTAAAAAATGACTATCAGGTAACTGCTGTAAACCTTCTTTGGAACCGCTGATGCCCGCAAACTTTTCCACGTAAGTGTACCAGGGCTCAATATCTTTATAACGGATAGGCCAGTCAATAGCAATTCCATCTCTTGCATTGGCTTCAAAAGCAAGATCGCTCCAGCGATAACTCTGCCGTCCCCATAAAAGTGAACGCCCGCCAACATGATAACCCCTGAACCAGTCAAATCTTTTTATTTCAGTGTAGGGAGATTTTTGTTCATCTACCCACCAATTAAGATTCATTTCATTTAGCGGGTAATCTCTTTTTAAAACCGGGTGGGTTTTTATCATTTCCTGTGTACGCCCGCCACGGTGTGGAAACTCCCAGGGACCTTTTGTAGCGTTTACATAATCTTTTACGTGTTCGATATTTTCGCCTCTTTCAAGCATTATTGTTTTCAGGCCTTTCTCGGTAAGCTCTTTTGCGGCCCAGCCTCCGGAGATACCCGAACCAATAACTATTGCATCGTATGTATTGTCTGCCATAGGATTTTATTATTTTGAAGTTTTAAAGTTTAAATGTTGTTGTATCGAATTGCTGAATGTAAATCAATTTAAATTGCATGCCTCATGCTGTCATTACACATCACAAATTTTTATAGCTTCTCTTAACGAATCTAATTTATCAGGATAGGTTGGCATAAACTCCTGCGCCACGTAACCTTTGTAACCGGTTTTCACAATTGCTTTCATTACTGCCGGGTAATGCAACTCCTGCGAATCATTTATTTCATGCCTGCCCGGGATACCCCCCGTATGGTAATGCGCAATGTATTGATGATAGTCCTGTATATTTCTTATAATATCTCCTTCCTGTATTTGCATGTGATATATATCAAAAAGCAATTTGAAATTTTCTGAGCCGATCCGCTTACAAAGTTCTGCTCCCCATTCAACATGGTTACACATATAATCTTTATGATCAATTTTGCTGTTGAGTAATTCCATTACCATTGTAACGCCATTCTTTTCCGCAAATGGTAATATTTTTTCTAACGCATCCTTACAGTTTTTCATTCCCGTTTCATCATCCATCCCTTCGCGCTTGCCGCTAAAACAAATTAGATTTTTATAGCCCGCTTTGGCCATTATTGGAATAACATCTAAATACTCCTGAATAAGCTTTTCATGATAGATTGGATTGTCTAATCCTTTGTATAAATTATTATCTCCGGCTGTATAACACATAGAACTGTACACACCGTGTTTTTGCAGTGTTGGCCAGTCCTTTGGCCCAACCAGATCAATTGCATTAAACCCGATTTCTTTTACCGCTTTACACAAATCATCTAATGACAGATAACCGAAAGTCCATCTTGAAACGGAATGATTGATATTGCCTTTCAATTTATAGGATTGTTTTTCTTCAAAATTTTTTGCAAAGGAAATAGCCGGAGCAGCTATTACGGCTGAGGTGCCAAGAGCGATATTTTTAAGTAAAGTTCTCCTGTTTTGTTTTGAACTCATTATTTAAATTTTCAAGCTTTGATCAATAATTGGTTTCTCTTTTTTTTCATTGAATGAAATTGCAAATAAAAGAAATACCACCAGCGCTATACCTGAAGGAATTATCCAAATCATTTTCCAGTCAAATATAGTTTGTGAAGTGGTATAGGCATCGGTAATCAAGCCCGCTGTTTTAAACCCGATAAGCATCCCTATGCCATAAGTTGCCAGCGTTATAAGCCCTTGTGCAGCGCTTTTATATTTTTCTCCCGCTTTTGCATTGGTGTAAATTTGCCCCGATACAAAAAAGAAGTCATAACATACGCCATGTAAGGCGATACCCATGATGAGCATGAAGCTTAACTCACCTGCATTTCCATAAGCAAATAATGCATAGCGCAGTGCCCACGCCAGCATGCCAAGTAATATGGTTTTTTTAAATCCAAATTTTTTGAAGAAGTAAGGAAGCATTAATAAAAAAAGCACTTCTGATATTTGGCCGATAGTCATTTTTCCGGTGGGGTTAGTAACCCCGATATTGGATAAAAATGGATTTGCATTTTGATAATAAAAAGCTAACGGGATGCAAATAAGTATTGACGCTATAAAGAATACCAGGAAGTTTTTATCCTTTAATAATTTTAATGCATCCAACCCCAGGATATCAGATACTTTTACTTTTGTCCCGGGAGCAACTTTAGGCGGTGTTTTTGGTAGTGTAAAACTAAACAGTCCCAAAACCAATGATGCAACGGAGGCCATTAAGAAAGTATTTTTCATTAAACCCGCCTTTACACTTTCTTCTGAATCCCATAAAAAGGCATAGCTGATTAATAACCCCGCAACAATCCATCCAATAGTGCCCCACACTCTAATAGTTGAAAATTCTTTTTCGGGATCTTTCATTTGATTAAATGAAATTGAATTTACCAATGCAAGGGTGGGCATGTATAAAATCATGTATGCTAACAAATAAAAGAAAAATGATTCGGGATAAATGGCCGTTATGTCGCCGACACTATACATATAATACATTAATCCCGCACCTATGAGATGCAACACCCCCAGGATTTTTTCTGCATTAAAATACCTGTCTGCTATTAACCCAATTATAAACGGAGCAATAATAGCTCCCCATGATTGGGTTGAAAAAACGGAGCCTGTTTGAGCTCCCGTGGCATGAAGATTAGTTATCAAAAAAGTACCAAGTGTTACAAACCAGGAACCCCAGATAAAAAATTCAATAAACATCATCAGGGAAAGCTGCAATCGTGTGGTTAATTTCATTTACTATTTTTGAGCGATTAGTAAAGCAAGGCTTAAATGTACTATTTTTAAGAGAACAAAAATTTTTAAGCAAATTTTTTTTCAATTATTTGTAGAAAAAATAATTCATGCCTGTATATTTATTAAAAATTCAATCATAAAAATTGTATTAATATGAGAAAATTAAGAATGGGAATGGTAGGCGGTGGTAAAGATGCTTTCATTGGCGCTATACATCGTATTGCTGCAAACATGGATGGACTAATTGAATTGTGTTGCGGCGCATTAAGTATTAATCCTGAAATAGCGAAAGCATCAGGTAAAGAATTATTTCTCCCCGAAGACAGAACATATCTTACGTATGATGAAATGATTACTAAGGAAAGTAAAATGCCTGCTGATAAGCGGATTGATTTTATCACCATTGTTACTCCCAACTTTGCACACTTTGGCCCCGCAATGATGGCGCTTGAAAATGGTTTCAATGTGGTTGTTGAAAAGCCAATGACCTTTACTTTAGATGAAGCAAAGCAATTAAAAAAGAAAGTGGAAGAGACCGGGCTGCAATTATGCCTTACGCATACTTACTCGGGTTACCCGATGGTAAAGCAGGCAAGGGCAATGATAAAGGAAGGCGCTTTGGGAAAGGTCAGGAAAATTTATGTTGAATATAAACAGGGATGGTTAAGTAAATTATCAGAGCGTGAAGGCAATGCCCAGGCTGCATGGAGAACCGATCCTAAAAAATCAGGAAAGGCGGGTGCAATGGGAGATATAGGAACACATGCTGCGCATCTCGCAGAATATATTTCAGGATTAAAGATTACAAAGCTTTGTGCGGATTTAAATATTGTTGTGGAAGGTAGACACCTGGATGACGACGGAAGTGTTTTATTAAAGTTTGAAAATAATGTATCAGGTGTGTTAAGTGCCACTCAAATTGCCGCAGGTGAAGAAAATAATTTAAAGATTAAAATTTATGGAGAAAAAGGTGGCATTGAATGGATGCAGCAGGAACCGAATACATTAATAGTAAAATGGCTTGAGAAGCCAACAGAAATATTACGTGCCGGTGGAAACTATGCAAACGTATTGAGCAGTTTTGCGCTAAAAAATTGCAGGACACCCGGAGGGCATCCTGAAGGATACCTTGAAGCATTTGGAAATATATATCACAATTTTGCGCAAACATTATTAGCCAAACTAGAAGGGAAAGAACCAACAAAAGAAATGCTCGATTTTCCCGGAGCCGAAGACGGGGTGCGTGGAATGGCATTTATAGAAAATGTAGTAGCATCTGGTCAGTCCAAAGAAAAGTGGACGGAGTTTATAATATAATTTTTTAATAATCCTTATCCCTCTACTTTGGAGAAGGGTCGGGGTGAGACTAAATAAGTATAATGAAAACAATTAAAGGTCCCGGAATTTTTTTAGCCCAGTTTCTTGGTGATAAGCCCCCATTTAATAACCTGAAATCTATCTGCCTTTGGGCTAAGGATCTTGGTTATACAGGTATTCAAATACCAACATGGGATGCCCGCTGCATTGATTTAAAAAAGGCTGCTGAAAGTAAAACCTACGCTGACGAATTAAATGGATTAGTGAATGAGTGTGGCTTGCACATTACAGAACTTTCTACGCATTTGCAGGGGCAGTTGGTAGCTGTAAATCCTGCATACAACGAATTGTTTGATGGCTTTGCGCCTAAAGAAGTTCATGGTAATTCCAAGGCCAGGACAGAGTGGGCAGTTGAGCAATTAAAATTTGCAGCCAAGGCTTCCAAAAACCTGGGATTGAATGCTCATGCAACATTCAGTGGTTCACTGTTATGGCCCATGGTGTATCCATGGCCCCAGCGCCCGGCCGGGCTGGTTGAAACTGGCTTCAAAGAATTAGCTGATCGTTGGTTACCTATATTAAATGAATTTGATGAATGTGGTGTAGATGTCTGTTATGAAATTCACCCCGGCGAAGATTTGCATGATGGTATTAGTTATGAAATGTTTTTAGAAGAAGTAAATTTTCATTCAAGGGCTTGTTTGTTATATGATCCTTCGCACTTTGTATTGCAATGCCTGGATTATCTCGCTTATATCGATAACTATCACTCACGCATACGTGCTTTTCACGTGAAGGATGCTGAATTTAACCCAACCGGTAAGCAGGGCGTGTATGGTGGCTATCAAAGCTGGATCAACAGGGCCGGCCGTTTTCGATCATTGGGAGACGGGCAGGTAGATTTTAAAGCAATATTTAGTAAACTGGCCGCTTATGATTATCCGGGGTGGGCTGTGCTGGAATGGGAATGTTGTTTGAAAGATTCAGAGACAGGCGCCAGGGAAGGAGCGGAGTTTATAAAGAAAAATATTATTCCTGTTACGGATAAGGCATTTGACGATTTTGCAGGAACTGCTAAAGATGAAAAGCTGATCAGTTCTGTTCTGGGGCTTGATTAATTTGTCCGACAAACCTGCCTGACAGCAGATAGGGTTACAAAGGCTACAAAATAATTTCCTGCTGTTCCGGAGCCCTTAGTATGAAAACTTGTTATCGAAAATAAAACTTAATTTGACGGTAATTTAGTTTCTTTTTCTAATCTTTAAAATATAATAATGAATAAAATATCTATTCTCCTGATTGCGTCTATCCTATGCGTTAGTAACAGCTTTCCACAGGCAAAAAAAGTCCACGACGCCGATAATATGCTTACGCAAAAAGAAAAGAGCGAAGGCTGGAAATTATTATTTGATGGCAAAACTGCCAATGGATGGCATAGCTACGGAAAGCAAACTGCCGGCAAAGCCTGGAGCATAAAAGACGGGGCCTTTTACCTGGATGCCGAAGCGCAGAAAAACCTTGATAAAAGCGAAGCCGGCGATTTGGTTACTAATGAAGAGTATGACAATTTTGATTTGAAATTAGATTGGAAAATCGGGGTTAAAGGAAACAGTGGTATCATCTTTTATATACATGAAGATCCCGCAAAATACTCCGAGACTTATGAAACGGGGATGGAAATGCAGGTGCTGGATAACGGCAGCCCTATACGCCAGGGCCACCCCGATGGAAGACTCTACACTCACCGTGCGGGCGACCTCTACGATCTGTTGGCATCAAAAGAAGTTGATCATCCGCAGGGAGAATGGAATCATGTTGAAATTATTTCAAAAAATGGCAAGCTTGATTTTTATATGAATGGAACACATACACTTTCAACCACCCTGTGGAATGACTACTGGAAAAAAATGATTGCAATCAGCAAGTTTAAAGACATGCCTGGTTTCGGTACTTTCAAAAAAGGAAGAATTTCCTTACAGGATCATAATGAGGATGTATGGTTTAAAAACATTAGGATTAAAAGACTTTAACCGGCTTATACTGTATCACCCAGTCGCTCTTCAACAATGCAATGCTTGTCGGCTATTATCGTCGAAGCTGAAATTTAAATCGTTAGCCAAATCATTTAAGTAAATAAATAAGGCTTAGATATTGTTCCTTTTTTCAACAGGTTGTGATTAATATAACATGCATTCGTTTTAAGTAATGAAATATTTACTATCCCCTATATTAAGTTTTTATTTCTTCTCATCCGGTTATGGGCAGCCGGAGATTCCTCGCTATTTTACACAGAAGAAAAATTTTAATGAAGCCCTGCATAAAATCGTACATGAGGTTGGGTTAGACAGCACCTGGAATGCCGGCGAGGATGGAATGGAAACAATTTCATTTGCGGTAATTGATCTTAATAGTAAACATCCTGTTTTGGGTTGCGTTAACTGTGGCAATTTTATTTATCCGGCATCGGTGTATAAAATGTATGTAGCTATGGAGATTCTAAGGCAGGTAAGTAACGGAGACTTTTCCTTATCAAGGCAATACATTGTAAAGTCTCCTAACGATGTCGACAGGTCTAAAGAAATAAGTTACGATCCGAGGCCGCTATTGCGTGCAGGCGACACCGTTACCATCAATTACCTGCTGGATTTAATGATTACACGTAGTGACAATGCGGCTGCCAATTGCTTAATTGATGTTGCCACGAGAGATAGTATTAATAGAACTATTCACGAAATGGGTTGGTATGGAAGCGAGGTTACCCGTAAGTTTTTAAGCAGGAAGCTGGAAGACCCTGGTTATGATACTATAAAAAGTACGGAGACATGTGCTTTGCATGCAGCGGATTTTATGTATAAAGTTTATAAGAATGAATTAATAAACCCATGGGTGAGCAGGCAAATGAAAGCTTTGCTCGGCCGGCAATTGGATACTACCAAACTATCTTTAGGGTTACCGCATAATACGATGTATTACCATAAAACCGGCTGGTGGAGTATTTATACAAACGATGTGGGAATTGTTGAGGATGGAAACATCAAATATATTATCGCATTATTTACCCCGGTAACCGAAGAAAAAGTATCGTTGCAAATGAAGGAACTTTCAGACAGGGTTTACAATTTTATCAGTCTCCTGCATCATTGAGAGCCGGTATGGAACCTGGCCGTGCCAAAAAACCTAATAATAGAGTGTATGTCAACAAAAAAGGAAAAGTCGGTTTTGGATAGTTCCGGTTCTCTCAGAGAATTGTTCTTATTGATGAAAAAATTGTAGCGCTTCGAATGCGGTAGTAAACTATGTAGTCTGCACAACCTTAAATTACAACACCACGCTCCCCGTATACACACTGCAGGCTGCATCGTCTTCGTCATTGCTTAAGTAGCCCATCCATGTTTCAGCAAGCTGCCCTTGCCTGTTGGGAGTTTCAAGAATCGCATTGCCGGATTGTCTTGTTCCTGCGTCAAAGCTGTATACTGCTTCGTTTGTTGCGGGGAAGTAAGCAACCAGTATGGCCTTGTCTGTCTTTTTGGAAGTACCGGTGCCTGTATTATCCGTCCAGGTGAATTGTATATTACCCGAATCCGTTGCTGAAGCTGCGGCGTTCCGCGCAGGCGGCAGCATACCTTTGGATATCAATACCAGCGGGTAGCTGATGGTTACGCCATTATCCGAAGATACCAGCGCCAGGCTCATGAGCGCACTTACCGCACGGTTATAGCCGGAGCCGGTATGGCCAAAGGCCGGGAATGTTTTGGTAAAAAACCCTTTGCCCGCAAAGGCTTTTGCAAATGCATTACATACGGTAATCTTGCTGCGCTGGGCCAGCCTTTTTGCCGTAGGTTTTACGGTGCCCCTGTTTTTTGCAGAGCGAATTACGTCTATGCCATACCTGTTATAGCCGGTTACAGTACCCACCCGGCCTTGTATACCGCCCAGGATGCCGTTAGGAATTGTTGCCATAATTTTTTATTTTTAAATTATATAAAATCAATTTTTATTCTTCAGTAATATCCCTGTTGTTATTGCACCTTATACCTTTAGTACCTGTCTGTGCCCTGCCTTTTACAGAAGACAGGCGGAAGAAAGATATTAGTTGTTCGGTTACTCCGACCGAACAACTACCGAAGAAGTACCGAAAAACTATCAAACACCTTTCAAACAACTATGCCCGCAGGCCATACTGAGAAATAACGAAGGGGTGGGAAAGTTTATTGCGAAGGGTGTATAAATATAACGACGGGAGTGCTTCGCTAGTATATCATCGGAGTTTTTGCAGCTGAATTTATTATTTCATTTTTAAGTGATAATGTGTAGATATATACTTCTAATTGTAATTCCTTCCCTTGCTCTTTTTAAATGATACCCCCGGTTACCGAGGGGTGGACTTTGTTACATAAAAAATGATAATAATGAAAAATTGGATACTATTGGGGAAAGTACAGGCTGTTCAGGAAAACATATTACCTGCGGTAAGCTCACTGGCACACCTGCTCGAAAAACATTATTACAAAATAAGCCGCTATCCGGTTGCAGTAAGTTTACCATTTCCATCCCGGATATTGCACATTATATCCCGGAGGCTTTCCATAAAGAGCCGGGACCTATAGCCGGCTCTCTGAATTACCAGCGATGTTTTGATACAGGAACTATAACCGGCTTCACCAGGGAAGGAACTACCACTACTTTTATAACTGTGATTACCGAACGGGGGGAACCATCATTACTGCCTCCCCGGGGCACTATTAGCCATAACACTGAGCTCGCCTTTACTGATTTTATTTCGTCAGCTACTTTCCAAACATTTTGATGAACACCCGATATCTGCCGGGCTTTCGAAAGTGACAAAAGCTTCGAAAGTAAACGATCAAGTGGGGGTATGGTATAAAAGTATAGTATGGAGATCCTCAGAAATTATCACGATGGTTGCATCCGTTATCTGATATCCATTCGAGATAAACATGATATAGCTCATTTCTGAAAGGAATCCTCATTAGGTTTGGGATGCAACACAGAAATTTAAATAGATTATTAAAAATAGAGGCAACCTGCAAAGGACGGGCCTCGTTATAACCTAATAATTATGTTTGGGAGCGTAGAAAAATAAAATGAAAAAAAGTTGACATTTTTTTTTCTTAAAATGATAATTATTTCACAATTGTGTGTAAATTACACGTTAAATAAACATTAACACTTATTTAATTACTTGATTATGAGAAAAAAACTTCTGCTTAGCGGCCTGTTTATGCTATTTTGTGTCTTTGCAATGGCGCAACAACGAACAGTAACCGGAACAGTAACTTCAACAGACGGTACTCCGTTAGCTGATGCATCTGTAATAGTTGTTGGACAAAAAACAGGTGTAAGAACCGATGCCGATGGTTCCTTTACCATTAATCTCCCGGCAAAATCACACATTCTTCAAATTAGTTATGTTGGCTCTGAAACTCAAAGAGTAGATGTTGCCGATCTTTCCAGTGTGAAAGTGGTTATGAAATCCTCTACAACCGCTTTGACTGATGTTGTTATCATTGGCTATGGATCAGCGCGCAAAAAAGATTATACTGGTGCTGTTTCATCTATAAAAGCCAAAGATTTCAACCAGGGGGTAATTAATTCGCCCGATCAATTGCTTCAAAATAAAGTCCCCGGTTTGGAAGTTACTAACACAAGTGGCCAACCCGGCGCCGCAACTACTATCCAGATAAGAGGTACTTCTTCCATTCGGGCTGGTAACAATCCATTATATGTGGTAGACGGGGTTCCTCTCGATGGTGGAACTGCCAGGCCGAATATAGGGAACGCTTTTGGTAGCACACCCAACTCGGATCCGTTATTATTTATTGATCCTAATACTATCGCACAAATAGACGTTTTGAAAGATGCGTCAGGAACAGCAATTTACGGTTCAAGAGGTGCTAACGGAGTTGTTATGATAACGACAAAGAAAGGAGGTTCCGGGCCGATGAGAATTGATGCAGGCGTAAGTTTCAGCGCTTTTGCCGGATATATGAAACGCTTTGAAGTATTAAGTACGAGTCAATATCGGTCAGCCTTAAAAAAGTATAATGAACCGGCAACTTTAGATGGGGGCACCACTACCGATGCTCTTAAAGCTATTACGCAAGATGCTATTTCCCAAAACTATTCTTTAGCCTTAAGCGGAGGAAATGAAACCGGGAAGTACAGGGCAACATTTCTTGCTGCTGATAATAACGGATTTCTTAAGAAATCTGATCTGAAGAAATACCTGGCAACTTTTAACGGACAATATAATTTCATTGATAATAAATTATCAATTGATTTTGGATTAATTGCCGGAAATTTTGGTGAGAGCCTTACTCCGGTGGCTAACACATCGGGGTCAACGGGAAATGTTATTTCGTCTGCCTTGAGCTGGAACCCAACGGCCCCGTTACGTACCAGTGGTAAATATAATTTCCCAAGCACCGGATCAGGTAACCCGCTGGCTATCATTGATGCTTATGATGATAAAACCAATGTATCTGCATTTTTAGGCAATATTTCAGCTGCCTATAAAATACTCCCCAATTTATCTTACAAGTTTTTATTTGGGATCAATTATGAAACCGGTAGCCGCAAATTAAATGAAGAAGGCTGGCTTCCCGGCTTCCCCGGACTCTCTGGCCTTGGAAACGCTGCAATAGCCACCGATGTTCTGAGGTCCTATACAATTGATCATACTTTGAACTACACCGGGAACATTTCAACCAAGTTTTCTGTGGATGCTTTGGCGGGTTATGAATATTTTAAAACTGATTTCTCCGGAGGCGGTGTAACTGCAGCCGGATTCAATACCAATTTGGATTATGCGAATAGAATTAGCGTTCCTTATACCAATATCATGACGGATGCCCAGACACAAAATCCCTATTATAGTTTTGCGAACCCATCATCGGAGTTGCAATCTTATTTTGGAAGGGCGACCTTTAATTATGACGACAGGTATTTATTAACCGGAACTTTCCGGGCTGATGGATCCAGCAAATTTGGTACGAATAACAAATATGGCTATTTTCCTTCTGTTGCAGCCAAGTGGCAGATAAACAATGAAAGTTTCATGAAGACAAGCACAATTTTCTCCAATCTTGGTCTTCGTGCATCTTATGGAATTACAGGTAACCAGGAATTTCCTGCCGGTTCTGGTATAGAGCAGGTGGCAATTGGGCCCTTTAATACGGTTGGCCAGATCAATGTTAAAAACCCTGATTTGAAATGGGAAGAGACCAAACAATTTAATGTTGGTTTGGACTTCGGAGTTGCAAAAGGGAAAATTTATGGATCTATAGATTACTATAATAAGAAGACATCTGACATTCTATTTTCAACGGTTGCTATCCAGCCTGCACCATCAGCAACTGCCTGGACAAATCTAAAAAATGCAACATTAACTAACGATGGAATTGAAGTTGCCTTAGGAGCTACAATCGTAGATACTAAAGATTTTACATGGGATGTTGCTGGTAACTTTGCTCACAATCACAATGTTATTAATAATTTTAATAATTCAGTGGGTGGCGCACCCCTACAAATCATTACCGGGGAAATTGACGGACAGGGTGTATCAGGTACATTGTCGCAGATTATCACAAATGGCTATCCTGTTAATGAATGGTATTTAAAGCCATTCCAGGGGTTTGATCAAAATGGTAATCAGACGTACGGTGGATCACCGGTATATTCCGGGAATCCCAATCCTACAGTGTTGGCGGGATTTAGCACTACTTTAAGATGGACTAAATTTACCCTTGGAGTTAATATGGGAGGTTCATTTGGTTACCTCATATATAATAATACAGCAACGGCTGTGACAAATATTGCCGGTATTGCACAAGGAAGAAACATCGATCTTAAGGCATATAATTCTCAAGAAAAGCCAGGAAGTCCGGTAGCTGCTAACAGCAGATTTTTGGAAAAAGGAGACTATTGGAAACTTAGGAACGCTACGCTTCGCTATAATTTCGGGAATGCAGGTAAATACTTTAAAAACATTAGCGCATACATAAGCGGTAGCAATTTATTTGTTATTACTAAATTCAGCGGATTTGATCCTGAAGTAAATATTGATAAAACTTCCGGCGGTTATCCTTCCAGGTCTGTAGAGTACATTCCTTATCCAACTCCAAGAACACTTACGCTTGGGTTAAATTTTTCTTTATAATTAATAAAATAATAAATCTTTTGAATATGATACATTATAAAAAAATAACAAAAATGGCGCTGCTGTTTTTAGCGGTAGGTGTGATGGCTGGTTGTACGAAACTTAACGGGAAACTAAATGGTACACTTTCCACCTCCCAGGCTGCTGCAGCTTTAGGCCCAGCAGGCACCGGGTATCTACTTGCCGGGGCATATGCCGATCTTACTTTTTTAGCAGGACAAGACCAGCTATTTTCACTTGAAGAAAATACGGCCGATGAGTCGTTGGTTCCTACAAGGGGTGGTGACTGGGATGATAACGGTGTATGGCGTGTGTTACATAATCATACCTGGGATGCAAATCACGGACAGTTGCTGAGTGTATTTAATAACCTTAATAAATTAAATTTTGATGCAACCAATGTGTTGGGTTATAATCCTACGCCAGCCCAGGCGGCGCAGGCAAAAGTTTTAAGGGCGTATGCGTTGTTTTACCTGCTTGATCTATATGGACAATTCCCAATCAGAAATCCGGGCGATAATTTATTGTTAGCACCGGATGTTAAAGCCGGGGCGGAAGCTGCCGATTTTATTATAAGTGAATTAACTGCCGCAGTTGCTGACTTGCCGGCTGCTACAGGTAGTAATGCCAATATTGCCAACAAAGATGTTGCAAATACTTTATTGATGAAATGTTACCTTCAAAAAGGCACCTTTGCGAACAGGGCTGCGCCAACGTTTGACCCAGCTGATCTTGCAAAGGTAGTTTCAATAGGCACCGCAATAATAGCAAGCAACACGTACAGCTATTCTCCCAATTATTTTGATAATTTCTCCCCCAATAATCATGGTACCAAGGAAGCGATTTTTATGTATCCTAATACTGGTGGGGTAAGCACTAATCATGCGGGAACAGAAGCACGATGGAACATGACCTTGCACTATAATAGCTGGGATAAGCAGGCGCCCAATGCAGGCTGGAATGGATTCTCCACAATTAGTGATTTTTATAATAGTTTTGGAGCAACTACTGCTACGTTAGCAAGTAATAGAGTTGGCGGGTTTTTCACAGGTGTAGGCGCTAAGAACAACGCGGACACTCTTCTTGATCAAAGGTTGGGCGGAAGGACTACGAGCAACCTGACCGACTATCAAACCTCTGGTATCAGGTCCGGATTTCTAATTGGTCAGCAATACGATGAAACCGGCGCCGCGGAAAAAGATAGAAAGGGAAATCCATTGGCTTTTGATCCGGCTATTGCAGCAGATATGAAGGAAACAGGAACCAATCTTGAGATTACAGGGATCAGGGTTATAAAATATCCTCCTGATTATAATCATTATGGTGGTCCGGCCAATAATAACCTGATGATCTTCAGGTATCCTGATGTAGTATTGATGGTGGCCGAAGCTAAATTAAGGATCGACGCATCTGAGGGAACTAATAACGCTCCCGGACACGCATTAGGTATGGTAAATGATTTGCGGGCTGCAAGAAGTGCCGCTCCACTTCCCTCTATAACCTTGGTGAATACCTCAAATATTTACGCTGTTAATACCTTGTTAGCTGAAAGGGGAAGAGAGTTTTATTGGGAGAGTTTAAGAAGAACAGATTTAGAACGGTTTGGAGTTTATAATACCATCTGGCAATATAAACCGACAGACGATCCGAAGAATCTCCTGTTCCCTGTGCCCAGCCAGGCACTGGCAGCAAATCCTAATTTGAAACAGAATCCTGGTTACTAATGGTATTTCGAACATAATTTAATAAAATTAAAAGGCCTTACACGGCCTTTTAATTTTTAGTGCAACTGTGTATTCGATGACATAAATAAAATGCAAATTTTACCCTGGAATGTAAAACCGGTAAGTTGAATAAATACAGTTGTGTATTCATTTCTTTACCTTTATCAAAAAAAATTCGCTAAGCAATAGTTCAATAATTATTCTAAATAATGAAGTATTTACCAAAGCTTTCTTTAAGTTTTCTTCTTGTAATATTTTTTTCCTGCACCCGAAAACCCAAGGAATCTTTATTTCAATTGATGGACAATACAGGAATTGACTTTGTAAATAAAGTTGAAGATTCTAAGCTTGAGAACAGTTTCCTGTTTCGCAATTTTTATAATGGCGGCGGCGTGGCAATAGGAGATATTAATAATGATGGCCTGCCGGATGTTTTTCTAACATCAAATATGGGCGAAAACAAATTATACCTCAATAAAGGTAATCTAAAATTTGAAGATATATCACAGAAAGCGGGGCTGAAGCAGGATAGTATGTGGAGCACCGGCGTAACCTTTGTAGATATCAACGGAGATGGCTGGCTGGATATTTATGTGTGCAATTCGGGGCACATGAAATCCGGTAACAGGCGAAATAAATTGTATATCAATAACCATGATAATACATTTACTGAAGAAGCGCATAAATATGGATTAGATATTTCTGCTTACACCACACAGGTTTCTTTTTTCGATTATGATATGGATGGTGACCTGGATTGCTTTATGATCAATAACAGCCCGATGCCCATTAATACATTAAACAATGCCAACAGGCGCGATCTTCCTGATTCGCTTTGGCCGGTAGCTCCTTTTTTAAAGGGTGGCGGCGATCATCTTTACCGGAATGATAACGGGCATTTTACTGAAGTCACCCAATCTGCAGGCATACATGGTAGTTTAATAAGTTTTGGTTTGGGCGTAAGCATCGGCGATCTTAATAATGATGGTTATCCTGATATTTATGTGGGCAATGATTCTTATGAAAAAGATTACCTGTACATTAACCAGAAAAATGGAACTTTTAAAGATGAAATGGAGCAAAGTCTTCAGAGCATTAGTATGTCTTCTATGGGTACCGACGTTGGTGATCTAAACAACGACGGCTACCCGGAGATATTTACGACAGATATGCTGCCGGCCGATGATTACCGGCTTAAGACGTTGGGCTCTTTTGACAATATTGATTTTTATAACAGCAAGATTAAATCCGGGTTTTACCACCAGTTTATGAAAAATTGTCTCCAGTTAAATAATAAGAATGGAACTTTTTCTGAAATCGGAAATTATAGTGGCGTTGCTGCAAGCGACTGGACGTGGGGTGAATTAATTTTTGATGCCGATAATGATGGATTAGGTGATATATATGTGTGCAACGGCGTCAATAAAGACGTTACCAACCTGGACTTTATGGACTTTTTTGCAAACGATGTTATTCAAAAAATGGTGCTCACCGGTGAAAAGGAAAGTGTAGATAAAGTATTAGAACATATACCCGTAAATCCGTTGCCTAATAAAGCCTTCAGAAACATGGGAAATTTAAAGTTCCAGGATGTTAGCACGGCCTGGGGCTTTACCCAGCCATCGTTTTCAAATGGTGCTGCTTATGCGGATTTGGACAATGATGGAGACCTCGATCTTATCGTAAATAATGTAAATGAGAAATCATTTGTCTATAAAAACAATAGCCGGCAAATCAATAAAAATAATTATATCGGCATTTTATTAAAAGGGAAAGGAAAAAATACGTTTGCTATAGGAAGTAAAATTAAATTATATGTCGGCAACCAGGTATTAAGCAGGGAAGTTGTACCTGCCAGGGGATTTCAATCATCAGTAGATTACAAGCAAATTATAGGATTAGGCACTGCCACAAAAATAGATTCAATGTATATTAGCTGGCCCGACAGGTCGTATTCGAAGTATACTAGTCTTTCAGCAGATACGGTGCTTGTAATACACGAAGCTGACCAGGATAAACTTTCACCAGACACCATTGCTCCTGTATTGCCTCCGCCATTACTTTCTCCTGCGAAGAATATTTTTGATAAACATAAGGAAGACGATTATAATGATTTCTACTATGAACGTAACTTGCCGGAAATACTTTCAAAAGAAGGCCCTAAAGCCGCTGTTGGTGACGTGAATGGCGACGGTTTTCCGGATGTTTACATTGGTGGTGCGGCAGGGCAGCCGGGTCAATTGTATCTACAAACCAAGACCGGCGCCTTCATTAAAAAACCCGAAAAGATTTTTGATGATTTTGCCGATTTTGAAGACGTGGCTGTTGTGTTTTTTGATTGCGATAATGATGGTGATCTTGACTTATTGATAGGACCCGGGGGAAACAGTTTTCCTCCCGTTAGCAAGCAGATGCAATTGCGGCTTTATAAAAATGATGGTAAAGGAAATTTCACTATCGATGCTTCAGCATTTCCAAATAATACTTCAAATATATCAGTGGTTATACCGTATGACTTTGATGATGATGGCGACCTGGATTTATTTGTTGGTGGCAGAAGTGTTCCTCAAAACTACGGCATTAATCCGTCCAGCTATGTATTTGTGAATGATGGCAAAGGTCATTTTACAGATATGGCAAAAACGAAAAATCCGGATATTTCGTCTATAGGGATGGTAACGGCAGCAGCGTGGGCGGATGTAACCGGCGATAAAAAGAAAGAATTAATTATAGCCGGTGAATGGATGACTCCAAGAATTTTTTCATATAGCGGCGATCATTTTAATGAGGTAAAAACGAATCTCGACAGTTTGTACGGTTGGTGGCAGTCTATATCAGTTGGAGATTTTGATGGTGATGGCCGCCAGGATATTGTATTGGGAAACATTGGTGAAAATTTTTACCTGAGGCCCGACCTGCAGGATCCTGTTAAATTATGGATAAACGATTTCAATAACAATGGCAATCTTGATAAAATACTCACGCGTACAGTAGACGGACAGGATAAGACCGTATTTTTAAAACATGAGCTCCAGGACCAGATACCTGCCATTAAAAAGAAAAATTTGAAACATGCAGAGTATGCTAAAAAAACAATGGCAGAATTGTTCCCCAAGGATATACTAAGTAAGAGCATTGTGAAGGAATTCAACTACGGTTCTTCAATCATTGCACTCAACAAAGGGGATGGCCATTTTGTAATTGAAAAATTACCGCCCTTAACACAAATTTCTTCTATAAATGCCATACATCAAATGGATATAAATAATGATGGATTTATGGATTTAATTTTAGGTGGAAATAAGTATGGATTTCCACCACAGTTTGGAAGACTGGATGCCAGCTATGGTGACATTCTCATTAACGATCACAAAGGCGGATTTACAAGATTGGATTATAATCAATCCGGGCTGGAAATAAAAGGTGAAGTAAAAGATATAGTAGAAATTCCTTCGGGCGAAAAAGATTACCTATTGTTTCTTATCAATGATGAATACCCGGCATTGTACGAAGTGAAAGAGAAGACAAAAAAGGTTATGGACTTACAGTAATTAAATAAAGGAGGGTTGCCTTGCCGGAACCAGATTTAATAATTATGACTTATAAAATAAAGAGGTATTTGAAGCTTGTAGTAATAACGTTCCTGCTATATTTATTTTCATCTTGTAATCACAAAAAAAATGCACCAGTTCTCTTCCAGGTGCTGGATCATAATACAACGGGGCTTGATTTTAGTAATGTACTGAAACCTACCAAAGAGTTTAATGTTTTCAAGTACATGTATTTTTATAACGGTTCAGGCGTAGGCGCAGGCGATTTCAATAACGATGGATTGATTGATCTATTTTTTTCTGCTAACCAGGGGAATAATAAAATTTATCTTAACCAGGGAAAATTAAAATTTAAAGATGTTACTGCTGAAGCAAAAATCCCTGAAGATGGTGCCTGGTCCACGGGAGTTTCAGTGGTTGATATAAACAATGACGGACTATTGGATATCTACATTTGCCGTGTTGGTGATTATGAAACTTTGCATAGTAAGAATCAATTACTCATTTGCCAGGGGATTGATAAAAATGGCGTTCCCTTTTATAAAGACGAAGCACACGAATACGGCCTGGATTTCTCAGGCTTCAGTACCCAGGCAGTATTTTTTGACTACGATGGCGATGGTGATCTTGATATGTTTTTATTAAATCATTCTGTTCATCAAAACGGAACATTTGCTCCACGCAATAATTTTCTCGGCACGTACAATGTGCTCTCAGGCGACAGGTTGTATCGCAATGATGGTAATAATAAGTTTACAGATGTTACCAAAGAATCTGCCATCAACAGTTCGGCAATAAGCTACGGACTTGGTATCGGCGTATCGGATATCGATTTGGATGGATGGCCGGACTTATATGTCGGAAATGATTTTCATGAAAATGATTATCTCTATATCAACCAGCATAACGGAACTTTTAAAGAAGACCTTACCAACAGGATAATGCATACCAGCCAGTTCTCCATGGGAGTTGATATTGCTGATATAAATAATGATGCTTATCCGGATATTATTTCAATGGATATGCTTCCCTCCGATCGTACCATTCTAAAAAGCTCTTTGGGGGAAGATGAGTACAACACTTTCTACATGAAAATTGGCTATGGTTACAACTATCAATATACCAGGAACAATCTCCAGCTAAACAGGCGAAACGGTATGTTTAGTGAAACCGGGCTTTACTCAGGTGTGGCTGCTTCCGACTGGTCGTGGTCGCCACTTTGGATGGATTTTGATAATGACGGATTGAAGGATTTATTTATTTCGAATGGAATTCCCAAGAGGTTGAACGACATGGATTATGTCAATTATATCTCTGATGATGAAATACAGCAGAAATTGAGAGAGAATGTTACAGATGAAAAAGATCTGGGATTAATAAAAAAATTTCCGGAAATAAAATTGCCGAATAAATTTTTTAAAAACGAAGGCGATGTAAAGTTTGCGGATATCGGGGACGAGATAGGAGACAACAGGCCAACCTTTTCAAATGGCGCCATCTATGCCGACCTCGACAACGATGGCGACCTTGATGTGGTGGTAAACAATTTGGAAGATCCGGCATTGATCTATGAAAATAAAAGTAATGATGCAAAGAATAAACCTTACATCGATATTAAGCTGACAGGCTCAGCAAAAAATATAAATGCGTTAGGTGCTAAAGTAATTGTGTACGACAGTAATGAAATAAGGACGTATGAAAAGTATCCTGTGAGAGGGTTCCAGTCAAGTATGGAAATTCCAATTCATATCGGCTTGTATAAGACGAAAGTAGATTCTATTTTACTGATATGGCCTGATAATACCTATCAAACCATTGATTGGCAAAATAATATTTCCAGGCAAATTAAATTTCAATACCACGCCGGGCTTCCAAAATACGATTATTCGCGGCTAACGAATCATTGGAAAAATCCCGGGCGTGAAATGGTTGATATAACAAAAAACGTGAATCTTAATTTTAAACCGGAAGAAAATCCCTTTAATGAATTTGACAGGGAACCTTTAATTCCTTTCATGGTTTCCCGGGAGGGACCTGCACTTGCCGTTGGTGATGCTAGCGGTGACGGGCTAGACGATGTTTTTATCGGTTCCTCAAAAGGAAATAAAAGCGCTATATTTTTTCAAAGGCCCGGGGGTAAATTTGAGAAATCCGATCAGCCCGGTCTAGATAGCGACAGCACTTATGAAGATGTGGATGCTGCCTGGGTTGATGTTAATAATGACGGTACAACCGATCTTGTAATTGCATCCGGAGGCAATGAATATTATGGCAATGATAAATACCAGCAACCACGTTTGTATTTAAATGATGGACATGAGCATTTTACATTGCTCGATCATGCGTTTGATAATATTTATCTTACAGCATCCTGTGTAGTTCCTTACGATTTTAACGGTGATGGATATGCAGACTTATTTATTGGCGGCAGGGCGGTGCCATGGGAATATGGGCAGGTTCCCCAATCTTACTTATTGGAAAATGATAAACAAGGGCATTTTAAAGATGTTACAGCGCAATACAGCAGTGAGCTTTCAAAAGTTGGTTTTGTAAGAAGTGCTTTATGGTTCGATATTAATAAAGATGGTCGGAAAGATTTGATCATATCGCCTGAATGGGGAGAGGTATGTGCTTTCATAAATGAAAATGGCAGTTTCAAAAAACAATTGCTTACCGATAAAAAAGGCTGGTGGAATTTTACCTTGCCCGTGGATGTGAACGGAGATGGAAATATAGATCTTATAGCAGGAAATGAAGGATTAAATAACCGCTTAACCGCTTCGTCTACAGAGCCAGTTAGATTGTACTTTAACGATTTTGATGATAACGGCAAAAAGGAGCAGGTACTTACCTATTACCTCGACGGGCACGAAATTCCTTTTGCCAATAAAGATGAATTGCAGAAACAAATACCTGTAATAAAGAAAAGATTTTTATACGCATCTGATTTTGCCAAAGCCAGTTTAGACGAAATATTCTCCGCCGATAAATTGAAGAATGCATCGGTTTTAACTGCCGATTATTTTTCCAATTCTATTTTAATGAATAAAGGAAACCTGGCCGGTGGCAAAGCAGGTTTAAATTTTGCAACGATGCCCTTGCCCTGGCTGGCGCAGTTAAGTCCATATAAAGATGCAGTAGTAGTAAATGCTAATAATGATAGTCTGCCCGATATATTAATGGTTGGAAATTTTTATGATAACAATATCCAGATGGGAAGAAACGATGCTGACTTTGGAACGATCTTAATAAATAAAGGTAATGGGCAATTTGATTGTGAAAGTATTAATGGTTTGCAGATTAAAGGGGAAGTTCGCCACATCAAAAAAATAAATATTGGCAGGGAGGAAGCTTATATTCTTGCAAGGAACAATGACAGCGTTATGGTTATAAAATTTAAAGACGATAGCCCTTTTAAAAAACGGGATAATAAATTTTAGTGATCCATTTTGAAGTGTCGGGCTCTTCCATCCTGTTGGTTACTAAAGATTCGAAAGGTATAGCCGGAGACGACAAAGCATGGTCAGTCATAAATATTCCCATCTGCCTGATGGCCTCATTAGCTGTATATGCTCCGCCGGTAACCTGCCCTACCAAAATTTTTCCAGGGACCATTCTTTTAATAAGGTACATATGGTTTTGAGGTATTACCACATTTACCGGGATCGCCACCTGGGATTTATATATTCCGCTATCCTGCCATATATGCAACATAGGGAAATTGGTTTCCTTAGCATGATTCAATGCGATGTAGGTTTTAATTCCATTTATCAAATCATAAATTTTTTGTGTAGTGGGATATTGAGGCGATGAAAAATTGGTTGTTACCAATAGGGTATCTTTAACTAAAATTTGATCTATGTGCATGCCATAAACATTTTCGGGCTTATCAAGGAATGCTTTCATGCTCTTCATGATATTCAATAGGTTGTTATTTATCTTTTTCGATTCCCAATAAAGATGCAGCCTGTTTATCGGGTTCGCAGTTGTTTCGAGTCCATATTTCCATTCTACCTGGATGCTATCGGGATTGAGCGGTAAGAATATCATAGTTCCGCTTATGCTAAATCCATTAGCCTGCGTTTCAATTAAAATCGCGTTATATTTAATTTCAGTTATTAAATATCGGCATCCTTCATAGTTAAATATATCTTTATTAGATACACTATCATGTATTATCGTTCCCGGCCACCACTTTGGCCATTTAGTCTCATTCATCACATACCGGGACGCACTGTTCATAACACAATGGATTTTTACAACAATAGAGCTATTTACATTTTTTGGTAAAAACACATATGCATACGTTACCAACAAACCAATTAAGACTACAACTATTATTAGCCACTTTTTCATTCATCAATACATTAAGGTGGCTGCAAAGTAACTAATCGCCGTTTAAAACATTTCAAAATAATGTCAAAAGCGTTTCTGGAAAATTTTTTGTCACGGTAGCCGCTTTGTAATTTTATTAAACCAAATAACATTAATTTACACGTCTTATATTTTTATAAACTGCCTGGTATGAAAAAATTGGTTGTCCTGTTTCTGTTGCATTTCGTCTATCTTTTTTGTTTCTCCCAAAAAATTGATTCCTGGAAAATAGCTGCTGATAAAATAGATCCCAACAATTATTATGGAGAAACGGTGGCTAACGGGGTGATAGGAATTGTGTCGTCTCCCATTCCATTGCAATGTAAAGATGTGGTACTTAACGGCGCCTACGACCAATATGGCCGTGGACGAGTGAGTAATTTTTTGAAGAGTTTTAACCTGGTGAATATGTACCTCGATATTGACGGGCATCGGATTGGCGCGGGTGATGCCGCAAATATGCAACAGGTATTGGATATGAAGCATGCAAATCTTACAACAACTTTCGATTACGCCGATAAGGCAAAAGTTTCTTATACTTATTATGCATTACGAAATCTTCCTTACACAGTATTGGTTGATGTAACTATCACTGCAAAAAAAGATATCGAAATAATTCCTGCAAGTGTAATGGAAGCGCCGGATGAATTAAAAGATGTGCAGAATTATTACAACCAGATAGACAGGCCGCACGTAACACTAAGCCTGCTTTCTTCAATTGCAAAAAGCCCGACGGGCAAATTAACCCTCGCATCTTCAACTACATTTTTGTTTGATGAACCGCATGGTTCTGAGCCGCAATTAATTCACGAGATGTGGGATAATAATATGCATTTATCAAAATTTAAAAAGAATTTAAAAGCGGGAACAGTTTACCATTTTGCCATCGCCGGTGCATCTATAACCACGGCCCAGCATGACGATCCATTGAATGAAGCGGAGCGGTATGTTATTTATGCAAAGCTGCAGGGCACGCAAAAATTAATTCAATTTCATAATGCCGCATGGGATAGTTTATGGAAGAGCGATATAATTATTAATGGTGATGATGCAAGCCAGCGGGATGTGCATGCTGCTATGTATCATCTGTATTCATTTGTAAGAGAAGGAACATCTTATAGCCCGTCACCCATGGGTTTAAGCGGATTGGGTTATAACGGCCACGTATTTTGGGATGCTGAATTATGGATGTTTCCTGCAATATTGGTGCTTCATCCTGAAATGGCAAAAAGTATGGTTGAATATCGTTTTCAAAGACTGGCTGAAGCAAAGCACAATGCATTTGCCCACGGTTATAAAGGCGCCATGTATCCATGGGAAAGCGCAGCTACCGGCAACGAAGAAACGCCGGTGTGGGCATTGAGTGGCCCCTTCGAACATCATATTACCGCCGACGTTGCTATCGCCGCGTGGAATTATTTTGCCGTAACACAGGATACTTCTTGGTTAAGAGAAAAAGGCTTCCCCATAATTAAAGCATGCGCTGATTTTTGGGCAAGCCGTGTCGAAAAAAATGGTCCGGGTAAATATGATATAAAAAATGTAGTTGCCGCCGATGAATGGGCCGAGAATGTTGACAATAATGCCTTTACTAACGCTGCCGCAAAAGCGAATTTAAACTATGCAGTTATGGCTGCAAATATTTTGCATGAGCCGGTAGATAATGAATGGATAGATGTAGAAAAGAATATCCCGATTTTAAAATTGAACGACGGGGTAACGGCTGAATTTGAAGGATACCATGGGCAAAAAATTAAACAAGTGGATGTAAACCTGCTGGCCTATCCATTAAAAGAGATAACAGATCCACAACAGATAAGAAAAGATCTGACCTATTATGAAGACCGGGTAGGAGAAGGCTCTCCCGCAATGACTCATGCAATTTTTGCTTTATTATATGCAAAGTTAAACGAACCGGACAAAGCTTGGAATGCATTTAAAGAATCATTTATTCCTAATAAAAAAGAACCCTTTGGCGTTTTGGCAGAAACTGCGGGAGGTACCAATCCATATTTTGCAACAGGTGCCGGGGGATTTTTGCAAAGTGTGCTTATGGGCTTCGGCGGACTTGATATAACTCCCCGGGGAATAACTCAAATAAAAACTTCTTTGCCAAAACAATGGAAATCCTTAATTTTAACCGGTATCGGGAAAGATAAAAAAACATTTACGATAAATTGATACTGAAAAAGACAACTGCTTTATTTTTCATCACTCTGTTTTTATTCAATCTTTTTGGATACAGGTTTGTTTTTACCTATATGCAGCAGAAAGTATCAGATCAGCTGGAAGTGAAGCTGGATAAGAGTTTATACAGTGATGCGGACCTGATTGAATTAAAAGTTCCGATGAATCTTCCTTATCAAACTAACTGGTCGGCCTATCAAAGATATAACGGTGAAATTGAGATGGATGGCATCATGTACAAATATGTAAAAAGAAAAGTATCTAATGATACGCTTTACTTAATGTGCATACCGAACACTAAAAAAATGACACTTGAAACAGCCAAGAATGATTTTTTCAAGATGTCTAATGATTTAACCCAAAATAACAATTCAAAGAAGTCTGATAATTCCAAAACGATATCGTTTAAAATTCTCCAGGGCGAATATGATCAGTATTCATTCGCTTTGCATACCGTAAACCCTTATGAAAATAATATGAATTCATGGCCTGCTGTGGATTCAGAATCATTAATTTCTTCTCCACACGTTTCTCCTGAACAGCCTCCTGATCAGTTGGGAGCATAATTTCTTATTAGTTAATTAAAGTCTTCGCTTTGATAGTTACCATGGTAATGTATCAATTGTATTTATTGATTGGTCGTTCAAATTTTTTTTCTTGTATGAGGAAATTCCTTTTATTTTCTTGCAGTGTTATTATACTGTGGGGATGTAATTCAAAAAAAGACTACGTAGCTGTTTTTAATAACCCCATCCTGTTTTGCAAAACTGTTTACCAGTTAAACGGGGTGGTAATGGGAAATAATTTCAGCCCCATTGTTGCATCGAGAAATTATTTGTATGCAAGCATCGCTGCCTACGAGGTAATAGCTGCGGGCTATCCGGAAAAATATCAATCACTCGCAGGCCAGCTTAATGGGCTTAAATCAATGCCTCGCCCCGGAGAAGGCAAAAAAATAAATTTCGAATTTGCTTCCTTACTGGCCTATTGCAATTTAGGCAGCTCAGTTACTTTTCCTGAAGGAAGCATGGACGAATATGTAGATAGTCTTAAAAAGCTCGCAACCGACCATGGAATGCCTACAGATGTTTTTAATAATTCTGTTGCATTTTCTGATACCATTTCGCATGCAATTTTAAACTGGAGTAAAAAGGATAATTATGCTCAAACAAGAAGTGCAGAAAAATATTCGGTAACTGATGAGCCTGGCAGGTGGGTGCCCACACCTCCTGCTTATGCTTCAGCAATGGAGCCACACTGGAACCAGATAAGGACGCTGGTAATGGATAGTGCTACTGAGTTTGTTCCCCCGCCACCATACCCGTTTAACGTAAAGGATAGCAACAGCGACTATTACAAGCAGGTAATGCTTATAAAAAATGCGATAGAAAACCTGACGCCGGAACAAAAGCATATAGCAGATTTTTGGGACGATAATCCTTTTAAATTAAACGTGTCCGGACATGTTATGTTTGGAAGCAAAAAGTTTTCCCCTCCCGGCCACTGGATGAGCATTGTAGGGATCGCGGCTGAAAAATCCAAAGCCGACTTCCCGACTACCGTTTATGCCTATGCGAAAACCAGCATTGCTTTATTCGACGCTTTTATTCAATGTTGGGACGAAAAATATCGCCACAATACCGTGCGGCCTGAAACAGTGATTAATAAGTATTTTGATGCCGGCTGGCAACCCTATTTGCAAACTCCTCCATTTCCTGAATATACATGTGGCCACTCCACTTGCTCCTCGGCAGCAGCCGAAGTCTTAACGAGTGTTTTTGGCGACAACTTTTCTTATACCGATTCTACTGAGCTTGAATTTGGAATTAAAAACCGTAGTTATAAATCCTTCAGGGATGCTGCTGAAGAAAATAACTGGGCAAGATTTTACGGCGGAATTCATTTTCACCATTCCTGTATTGTCAGCACAGAATATGGAAAGAAAGTAGGTGAGCTGGTGGTGAATCGTTTGAAAATGAAAAAGGGATAAATAATTTATTAAACTAAAAATATTTGAAAGTTGAAGTTTTTAGCTGAAAAGAAAATTTACTACACATTGCGAATTGCTTCTGCCATGTGCTTCATAGGTCATGGTTCATTTGGAATTATTACCAAATCTATCTGGAGTAATTATTTTGGTGTATTTGGAATTTCACCTGGTACGTCCTATCACTTAATGCCAATTGTAGGGAGCATCGATGTATTAATGGGTATTATCATTCTGGTATACCCAATGCGTGCGATTATAACATGGCTGGTTATATGGGGTGCAGTCACCGCTTTGCTAAGGCCATTATCTGGTGAGCCATTTGCCGAATTTATTGAACGTTCCGGAAATTTTGGAGCTCCGCTGGCACTCATTATTCTTTCTGGTTACGCTGGCGACACGTTAAAAAAAATGCTGTCCCCGGTAAAACCGGCTGCTCTTGTTGATACGAAATTATTAAGGGCGGTAACCACTTGCCTACGGTTTGTGGTGTGTTTTCTTTTTGTTGGGCACGGATGGCTTAATATAATAGACAAAAAAGATTTGGTTGACCTGTACATGAGGTTGGGCTTTGTTAATCCTGTTAAAACAGCGGGGTTTATTGGCATATTCGAAATTGTTGCCGGGCTTTGGGTTTTGATCCGTCCGATCCGCTCATTTGTATTGTTACTGTTTGTATGGAAAATAATAAGCGAGCTTTTTTATCCGCACTATGAAATATTTGAATGGATAGAGCGTGGAGGAAGCTATGGCGCAATCCTGGCACTTTGGTTCGCTTTAGGCATTCCATCATCCGTTGCAAAAAAGGATTTAGTGGGCAAATCAGGTTCCCGTTGGCTCAATTATAACCGGGCAAGAATAAATTTTTCATTACCTGTTTATAAAATGCTATTTAAATGAAAAAACTACTGTTTATATGTATTATTATTTCTTCCTGTAACAATAGCAGCAGTAATAAAATTGATCCCAAGCATATTGAAAGTTTAGCATTAGATTTTATGAAAGCAAGTGTTATTCCTCAAATGAAAGACCCGAAACCTTATGAAATAGTGGGAGCAAAAGTGGTGACGAAAACTGTGGCGGATAACATCAACGACTACAGGTTTACGTATGAGCATTTATCACTGAGCCATGAAGATTCGGTTTTTAACAAGAAATGCCTCGACTCAGTAATTGAAATTTCGAAGCATCCGGATTCAATTGTAAGCATTACCGTAGACATTGGATACAAAACCAGGTACAAACGCGGGGATATTGTAACAGATAGTATCAAATTAGGGTACAATTCCGAAAAGGATAAGGTAACCTTTTGGCCTTTTTAAAATATTATTTCACCAATGTAAAACGCAAAAAAGCAAAATCAATTCTTAAAAATAAAGTATGAAAAGAAACCCGGTTTTTAGTTCAATGTTGTTGTTTACAGTAGTCTTTGTAATACTGTTCTCCTCCTGTACCCAGAAAAAAAATGACTACGTAAAGATTATGCATAATCCTTTTTTATATAACGATGTGGTGCATAAGCTGAATTATGTGATCATATACGATATTTTTTCTCCCCCTGTCGCAGCCAGAGTTTTTGCGTATTCCAATCTTGCGGCGTATGAAGTACTAGCAAATAATAAAGACCATCTTTCTTCTTTAGAAGGAAAAGTAAAAGGATTGAATAATGTCCCGCGTCCTGCCGCAAATGCCAAAATTGATTATCCTTTTGCTTCTATAGTTGCTTTAATTAAAGTAGGAAATGCTCTTACCTTTTCAAGCGATACCATGAAGCTTCTTGCTGATTCAGTAAAATCGCTTGCTAAAGATGCCGGCATGCCCGATGACTTATTTGACGGTTCAGTGCAATTCGGTAACCAGGTTGCAGATTCAATTCTTTCCTGGAGCAAAAAAGATAACTATGCTCAAACTCGTGGATCACGTTTTACGATATCCAACCTGGAGGGCCACTGGACTCCAACACCTCCCGGATATTTCAGCGCCGTTGAACCTAAATGGCCCACGCTTAGATGTATGGTTATGGATTCGGCAAATATGTTTCCACCGCCACCGCCAGTTCCTTTTAGTAAAGATTCTGCCAGTGAATTTTATAAAATGGCTAAAGAGGTGATGGTAACTGGCAATACGCTTGATTCAACCAAAAAATGGATTGCCAATTTTTGGGATTGCAACAGTTTTAAATTACATGTGGAAGGCCATGCAATGTTTGCAACAAAAGCAATGACGCCTGGCGGGCATTGGATGGAAGTGGTTGGTACTATTTGCAGAAATAATAACGCAGACTTTTATAAAACTGCAGCTGCTTATACCGGCGCAAGTATTGGTATTTACGATGCATTTATTTGTTGTTGGTTTACAAAATATAAATTTGATGTTCTTCGTCCGGAAACGTATATAAATAAATATATTAACCAGGACTGGATGCCCTATCTGCAAACCCCCCCATTTCCTGAGTATAACAGTGCCCACTCTACCATTTCAGCGGCAGCAGCTACAGTACTGGGGTCTATGTTTAAAAATACTGCTTTCAGAGATTCTTCGGAACGGGAATGGGGATGGCCAGATCGTAGTTTTAAAACATCAGATGAGGCAGCAGTTGAAGTTTCTTACAGCAGGTTTTACGGAGGTATACATTACAAACCATCTGTGTTGACAGCTTATGTGCAAGGCAAACAAATTGGCAATCTGGTGATGAGCAAATTAAACGCTAAGGAAGCAAAGAGTTTAAAATAAAATCGTAGATCCAAATTGATTGAAACCAAATTTTAAAAATAATTATCAATCCAAAAAAAACTTTTTATGAAACAATTATCAATTTTATTAAGCGTTTTTTTTATCTTATGTATTTCAAATAATGTTAGGGCGCAAGGCTGCGTTGCCATACGCAGTACAGGAGGTATATGTACTATGGATCATGGTTCGGAAACTGATACTCTTTCCAAATGGGAATTCAATGCCAACAACCGTTATTTCAAATCGTTTCGGCACTTTGTAGGCACGAAAGAACAAAAGCAAAGAGTAGCGCTGGGTACCGAAGTTATTAATCACGCTTATACCCTGGATCTTACACCAACCTATCACCTCAATAAATGGTGGTCTTTCTCAATAGATGTGCCTGTTATAGCCAACTCACGGTCATCCTTATACGAACATGATGGAAAGCACCGGTTTACTACCCATGCATTTGGCCTGGGGGATGTTCGTCTTACTGCATACAGGTGGGTTCTTGATCCTGCAAAAATGCCCAAAGGAAATATCCAATTTGGATTGGGCATTAAATTGCCAACAGGTGATTATAAATACCAGGACATTTTCCATAAAAATGATTCAACCCTTGTGCTTGGACCGGTAGATCAATCCATTCAGTTAGGTGATGGTGGCACCGGATTTAGTACCGAGTTGAATGCCTATTATAATTTCTCTAAAAGCTTTAGCGTGTACAGTAATTTATATTACCTCGTGAGCCCGCGTGAGCAAAATGGTACACTTACTTCAAGAGGAGGCACTCCTTCCGCTGCAAGCATTAAAAACGGAAGTTTTGTTATGAGTGTTCCGGATCAGTATATGATAAGAGCCGGAGCCAATTTTACAGCGAAGGATTTTATTTTCTCTCTGGGCTTTCGAGACGAATGCCTGCCTGTTCATGATTTAATAGGAGGCAGTAAAGGTTTCAGAAGGCCGGGATATATACTTTCTGCAGAACCTGGAGTAACCTACACTTTCAAAAAGATAAGTGTTTATGCATTTGTGCCCGTTGCTTTCGAGCGCAATCGTACTCAAAGTGTAGCCGATAAAATTCAAACTCAGCTAACCGGCACTTACACCCAGGGAGATGCAGCATTTGCAGATTATACAATTAATGTTGGCTTTACAACAAGATTTTAATTAAGAAATTAAGATGTAAAACCTATTAATTATAAAATTTATCAAAACAAATGCAATGAATCAAAATATTATTTATAAAATAAAACAAATCGGCTTACTTGCTTTTTCAGTTTTTATTTTTAGTCAGATGCAGGCTCAAACAGATGCTGATGCTATTATGATGAATAAAAATCAATTATGCAGCGGGCCTGCGTATGGTTATTCTACATGGGATCATTACTGGGAGGGAACATTACACCGAATAAATCGAAACATAGGCACTGTAACTACGCAATCGGTCATGTATATGGCTGTTTATGGCATCACAGGAAAACTAAACGTAATGGCCAGCGCGCCTTATGTTTGGACCCATGCATCTGCAGGAACATTACATAGCTCCAGGGGGCTACAGGATATAGCTGTTTTTGTAAAATGGAAACCTGTTGCTTATTCATTCGCAAAAAATAAATTATCTGTTTTTGCATTAGGTGGTTTTTCCACACCGCTTACCAATTACGAAATTGATTACCTGCCTTTAACCATTGGCCTTGGTTCTACAAATCTTACAGGAAAGGCAATGGTAGATTTTCAGCATAAAAGATTTACAATTACTGCATCCGGGGCGTATGTATGGAGAAGTAATGTAAAAATTGACAGAACAACTTATTACGATACCCGGCAACATCTTACCAATGAGGTGGAAATGCCCAATGCAGCTCAATTTCAGTTTAGGAGCGGGTATCGGGGTAGATACTTAATAGCAGAAGGGGTTGTAACCAACTGGACAACCCTGAGTGGCTTTGATATAACCCGTAATAATATGCCTTTTCCAAGTAACCGGATGAATATGACCACAGTCGGCGCAGCTATTAAATATACTTTGAAACAAGATACGCACTTATCAGTAATGGCAGGAGGCAACTATACCGTTACAGGAAGGAATGTAGGGCAGGCCGGCGCTTTTAACATCGGGGCTTTTTATGCTTTTTATGTAAAAAACAACGGAAACAAAAAATAATATCAAAAACGAATTAATATGAAAAGGCAATTTTTCTTTTACTTAATGCTTATATGTTCAGCAGCAATGTTAGGCTCCTGTTCAAAAAATATAATTGAAAGAACAGATAATTTACCTGCACTCACGCCATCTGATATCGATATTAATGCAGGTACCTGGAAAACTATTTTACTAAAAAGGCCAGATACTTTTGCAGTGAATGCTCCGGCGCTAACAAATTCCCCGGCCTACCTTGCTGAGTTAAATGAGATAAAAGGGTTGCAGCAAAATATAAACAGCGCTCAAAAAAGTATCATTAAATACTGGAGCGCAGGTTCAGTATTAAGATGGAATGAAATTATGCGGGAACTGGTTGAAAAATATAATCTCCCGCCCTATCAAAATCCTGATGGCACGTACCCTGCTCCCAATGCAAACAATCCGTTTGCTTACCCGCAGTTTCCATTTTCAAATCCTCCATATGCGGCAAGAGCTTTTGCTTATATAAGTGCTGCACAATATGATGCATTGGTGGCTGCATGGTATTATAAAAAAATGTATAATCGTTCTGCCCCTTATACAGTAGATTCATCGATAAAAGCATTGGTTCCTAAAACTGTTTTACCGGCTTACCCTTCAGAAGATGCTGTAGTGGCAGGTGTTACAGTCGAAATGATGAAATTGCTTTTTCCTACTGAGATAGCCTTCATTCAGCAAAAGCTGGAAGAGGAAGAAGAATATCGTCTGATAAGCGGAGCTAATGTACGCAGCGATATTGTTGCCGGTGAGGCGCTGGGCAGGCAGGTTGCCGCTGTATTTGTTGCACGTGCCAAATCGGATCATGCAGGCGCAGCTGGCGGATCTCCTCAGTTATGGAGTAGTTTAGCTTCTAATATTTCTGCCCAGGGCCAAACTCCCTGGATTAGCCTGGAATTTCCCAAACGCCCTCCCATGCTGCCATTGTTTGGAAACGTTAAACCATTTCTGTTTGATTCATTAACGGTGATTGCATTGCGCCCGGGACCCCCACCTTCAACATCAAGTGACGACTTCCACCAGGAAAATGCCGCTGCCTGTGCTCAAATCAAAAATCCAACAAGAGAGCAGAACCGGATTGTTCAATTTTGGGCTGATGGGGTTGGTACTTTTACCCCTTCCGGCCATTGGAATGCTATTGCTGCGGATGATTTTATAAAACAAAATTATAGCGAGGTAAGATGGGCGAGAAATATGGCTTTATTGAATATGGGACAGATGGATGCAGCGATTGTTTGCTGGAATACCAAATTTTATTACTTCAATCCAAGACCAAGTCAAATGATTGCTGATATAAAGACACTAACGGGTGTTCCTAATTTCCCATCTTATATTTCCGGTCATTCAACTTTTAGTGAGTCTGCATCTACTATATTAGGCCATATTATTCCTGCCAATGCTTCTAAATATGAAGCCATGTCTGCAGAAGCTGCCAAATCAAGATTTATTGCCGGGATACATACCAAACTGGATTGCGATGCAGGTTTGAAGGTCGGTAAAAGCATTGGAGATTTTGCTGTATACAGGGCAATGACGGATGGGGCTGAATAAAATATAGGGTAAACGTGTTCCTGTTTAAAACAGGATTCTAATAAAGATTTTTTCGTAATCAGTGTTAATACGGTCCTACAGTTCTCTGCGGGACCCTTTTTAAGATTTTAAAATTAATTAAAAATAAATATATAAAACAACTATTTAAATACCACGCAGAACAAAGTAAAATGCGAAATGATAAGACAATCAATTAAAATAGTGGGTGCAATGCCAGTGACATATTAAAGATTTTTTTCGTAATCAGTGTTAATACGGTCCTGTAGTTCTCTACGGGGCCCTTTTTTAATACTTTTTATTATTAATGATCATAAGCAGTTTTGCCATAAGAGGATATGTTTTCGTTCGTGTGTTTTAAAAAGTAAAAAGAATTATCATGCAATCAAAAGTACCATCCCGTAAAACACCAGCTGTATTTTCAGCATTTTCCATCTTGCGTATAAGCGTCGGGGTAGTATATTTTTGGTTTGGCGCATTGAAATTTTTCCAGGGATTGAGCCCTGCAGAACAGCTTGCCATGCAAACGATACATAAAATTACTTTTGGGTTTATCAATGATCGTCTCAACATCATTATGTTGGCGTCATGGGAATGCCTTATTGGCGTTTTCCTTATTATAGGCAAATGGATAAAGCCAGCTCTAATGTTGTTATTTCTCCATATGGTTTGCACGTTTTCCCCTTTTATATTTTTCCCGGATCAGGTATTTCATATTGCCCCTTATGGTTTATCACTTACGGGTCAATACATCGTCAAGAATATAATAATAATTGCAGCCGGACTTGTATTGTGGAAAGTAGAAACACAAAAAGCAATATCTTCTGAAGTCTCATCAATTGTTTCTAAAAGTGAAGAATTTATGCAGGGAAAAAAGATAAGAGAGCATAGCGTTAAAGAGTATGCTATTAATGACAATGGCATTAGTAACTGATAGCAAGGTTAGCCTTGCCATAAAATTTTTTCGTAATTAGTGTTAATACGGCCCTGTAGTTCTCTCAACGACTAGTGTATTGAGGGGACTAAGATCAGTTTTTTTTTATACTTTCTAAAAATTATTTTAATTCTGCGATTATACTTCGCGGGAATTTCCGGTCATCTGAAAATTAATGGAAGTTTTTTTAATATTCCCCATTACTACTTCTATACCATTTGCGTACTCGAATAAATTGTATATTCGGTATTATTAATTTCAAAACGATTGCATGAAAAACTGGCGAATAAAACTTTCCCTTTTTATTAATTATTTCGTATTTGCTATTTTATTGAACAGCTCTGGCATAGCAATTTTGCAGGTGCAAAATAATTTCGGCGTTACGAAAAATGCCGCAGCATGGATTGATCCATGTAAGGATTTAAGCATTGCAATCGTATCTTTTCTTGTGGCTTCTTATATTGCAAAGTTTGGTTACAAGCGTGCGATGTTGTTTGCGTTGGGCATTATCACGGCCATTTGTTTTATCATCCCTAATACTCCTTCGTTTTTTGCAATTAAATTATTATTTGTAGCGGTAGGTTCGTGCTTTGCATTAATTAAAATGAGCGTTTACAGTACTATTGGTATTGTTACAAAAGATTCAAAAGAACATATCAGCATGATGAACTTTATTGAATCTTTTTTTATGGTGGGCAATCTTTCCCTGTATTTTATTTTTAGTTCATTTGTTGATAATTCCAACCCGCAATCTACTGCCTGGTTAAATGCTTATTATTTAATTGGAGGCCTGGCATTGGTGGCATTTATTTTATTATTTTCTGCGAAGCTGGATGAATCTGTGGCGCATACGAATGCAGGAAAACCAGAACAGCCTAAGTTTTCTGATATGTTTAAATTAATGGGAGAGCCCATAGTTATTGCCTTTATTTTCTCAGCGTTTTTTTATGTATTGATTGAACAAAGCATACAAAATTTTTTACCAACATTTAATAATAAAGTGCTGTTATTACCAGCCGTGCTTAGCATACAGATGGGCAGTATTTTAGCAGGTTCAACAGCGTTAGGAAGATTTTTTGCGGGCCTGGTCCTGAAGAAGCTCAATTGGTTTTATGCAATCGTAGGAAGTCTATTACTGGCTGCTTTGCTGGTTATTTTAGCAATGCCGCTTGCAAAAAATGAGGCAGGCAGGCATATAACCGGTTGGTTGGATGCGCCAATCGCAGCTTACATTTTTCCTTTAGTCGGTTTATTATTGGCGCCTGTATATCCTGCAATAAATTCGGTAATTCTAAGCTCTTTACCAAAGCCGAAACACGGAGTTATGTCTGGACTAATAATTATTTTTTCAGCAATCGGAGGCACGTGTGGTTCATTAATCACTGGCTATATTTTTGATAAGTATAATGGACAAACGGCATTTTATTTTACATTGGTTCCCATTGGCATTTTAATAGTTTCTCTTTCGGTATTTAAAAGGCTTCAAAAAAAGCCTTTAGTTGAAGCTTTAAATACGGGTGCAATGCATTAACAATTTTATTTAAAATGAATTTAAATGAGTGTCAAAAATATTTTTTCTCTTGGCGAATTATTTGAAAAAGTTCAGTTGCAAAAAGTTTTCCCCGACAGCAAAACTTTTGTAGATTGTACTCCTAGGTTTGACCTTGCGTATATTCTTCAACGTTATGATGAACAAAAAAAAGAACCTGGATTTAATCTATCTTTTTTTGTTCATGAATATTTTATTGAACCAAAATCTATATCATCCGGTTATATAAGCGATACAAGCCTTCCAATAGAAACTCATCTTGAATTGCTGTGGGATGTACTTACACGCCAGCCTGAGGATACGAATGATTCATTAGTTGATTTGCCCGATCCTTATATTGTGCCAGGCGGCCGTTTCAGGGAAATATATTATTGGGATAGTTATTTTACAATGCTGGGTTTACAGGTATCAAACCGTGCGGACATGATCCTGAACATGGCCAATAATTTTTCATACCTCATTGATCGTTTTGGTTATGTACCTAACGGAAACAGAACTTACTTTCTTGGCCGGTCTCAGCCACCTTTCTTTGCCTGTATGGTAAAACTTTTGGCAGAAGAAAAGGGCGCAGAGATTTTAATAGAATACCTGCCAAGGCTTCAAAAAGAATATGATTTCTGGATGAAGGGAATTGAGGAATTAACTGATGAAAATAAATCTATAAACCGTGTTACACTTTTGCAGGGTGAAAATATATTGAATCATTATTGGGACGAACATGATTTTCCACGACCTGAAGCCTTTGCAGAAGAAATAAAATTATCAGCAACAGCAAAAGATAAAAAAACCTTGTACCGGCATCTGCGTGCAGCCTGCGAATCAGGCTGGGATTTTTCTTCACGCTGGTTTAAAGATGTGAAAGATTTTTCAACTATTCATACTGCCGATATTATTCCTGTTGACTTGAATTGTCTTTTATTTCATCTTGAACAGACCCTTGCCGAAGGATATGAATTGGCCGGCAATAAAAACTCATCTGAGAAATTTATTGCTTTAGCTGCTTCAAGGAAAGAAGCAATAAATACATACTGCTGGAATGAAAACAAAGGATTTTATTTTGATTATGATTATGTTGATGATGTTCAAAAAAATTCTTTAACGCTTGCTGCAGCATTTCCATTATTTTTTGAAATTGCTTCGCAGCAACAGGCTGATAGCATTGCCAAAAATTTGCAGCAATATTTTTTGAAACCGGGCGGCTTGATCTCAACTACTGAAACAACAACGCAACAATGGGATGCACCTAACGGTTGGGCGCCATTACAATGGATTGCAATAATTGGATTGAGAAATTATAAACACGATGATCTGGCAAAAGATGTTGCCACGCGATGGATGAATATTAATAAGAAAGTTTACCAGGCTACCGGTAAGATGATGGAGAAATACAATGTGGTAGCAACTGACACCAAAGCCGGTGGAGGTGAATATCCCGCGCAGGATGGCTTTGGCTGGACTAACGGTGTATACCTTGCCTTAGAAAAATCATTTGGAAAATTGTAATGCTGTTCTTGGTATTATTCAACTCCAATATTGTCACGACCTTCAGGCCATGGGGCATAAAAATTCAGCTGTTGGCTTTAGCCCAAATGAAACTAAAGCCCACCAGGGCCTATTTTTTATTCACGGCCTGAAAACTACGGTAATAAAAAGCCTGATTTACTTCTCTTTAAAATTTATACGATAAAGTTGCACCATAAGTTGCAGGATCGCCTAAATGCACAGCGCCAAAATCGTATGCATAAGCAATATATTTTTTATCGCTTGTATTTCTGCTCCATAAAAATAAATCGCAATATTTTGATGAAACACCTACCCTCAGGTTGATTAAACTATAAGGAGATTGTTTGATAGTATTCGCAAGATCAAAATATTCTGTACCAAGATGCAGCCATTCAACCCGTGCTATTAATTTTGTCTGCTTTGATGCTGCCAGGCTGTAATTGTATTGTAGTGCAAGCATTGACGTTATATCCGGCGTAAAAATCTGTTTCTTTCCATTCAGATCTACCGATTGGCCATTCTGAGATACCTTTAATGAAGTATATTTTGCATCGGTATAGCCGAAGTCGTAATCAAATTGTAAGCCTTTTAACGGCGCTGCAGAGAGTTCAAGGTCTGCTCCTTTGCTGGAAAGCTTTCCTGTATTTTTTGTAACAGTAATAGCATCTGGCAAAATAAGTGTGGGCACTTGTGCATCATTAACATGGGTAAGAAAAACTGCAATATTTAATCTCAAGCGATCATTAAAAAGTGTGTTCTTAATACCTGCTTCAAAATTATTGCTGTACTCTGGTTTATAAGAGTACAGCGGTGGCTGCGAAGGATCAGAAGACAATTGTGTTAGACCGCCTGTTCTGTAACCACGGGTGTAAGTAAGGTACGCATTACTGTTAGATGCCACATGATAACTCAATCCCAGCTTTGGTGAAATTGCACTATAGTTTACAGTGCCTGCAGTGTCAGGCTGTGTAACAAATGTACCCTGGCCATCCTTCTGGTATTCTCCTTCAACATTAAGTTTTCTATTTTCATAATCATAACGAAGGCCTGCAATGAGATCGAGTTTTTTATTTATAGAATAACTTGTTTGTCCATAAAATGCAATGCCGGTATTTTTTCCTGTAGTTGTATTTATGATAGAAAAGTTGGAATCAGGTACGCCCAGCATTCCTGCATCTTTCCCGAAGTGAGTAGCCTGTTTTGTAGGGTTATCCTGGTAAAAAAAATAAGTACCCGCAGTCCATTTAAAAGAAGAACTTTTATTTGCAGGCGAACTAAAACGCAATTCCTGCGTAAACACTTTCACGTTATTCCATTTATTACCATAGTTATTAATAATGGTCACAGCATCTGCAGGTGAAAAATCACCATCAAGAGGCGCATTATAATAACGATGATTTTGTTGCCATGAGGACAGCGAAGTAAAGTTAAATGCAGTTCCGGAATGATTTAAAGTTAATGAAGCGTTTACTGTATTGTCAAACATTTTGCCAATTGCATTTTGACTAAGCTGAAACGGATCTTTAAATGCTTCGTCTACCCCAAACACCAAAGGAAAGGCTCCGTCATTTTTATTGTTTTGATGTTTTACATTTAATGTGATGGCCCATCTTGCATCCGGTATATATTTAAGATAATAATTACCGGTTATGCCCTGCTGGTTATCAAACGAACTATTATTGAACTTGTTGGTATAAAAACCATCGCGTTTATTGAACATTGCAGAAGCGCCAAAGAACAATTTGTTTTTTATAACGGGCAAGCGTATTCCGGCACTATATCTCTGTTCGCCATGGTTGCCGATGTTTAATTCTACAAATCCATTGGTTGCATTAGTTGGTTGTTTGGTGATAATATTGATTACTCCACCCATTGCATTTCTGCCATATAGAGTTCCCTGTGGGCCTCTCAATATTTCTATGCGTTCAATATCATTAAGATTTGAAATATATGTATCAAGGCTAAACTGGTTTACCCCATCAATATAAGTAGCCACTGCCGGATCGTAAGAAGTGGTAACGATACCGCGGATGGAAGTTACATTACGATCGTCGCCTGAATTATTCGAATACAAATTTGGTACAATAGCCGTAAGTTCCTTACTGTTCCATAACTTGTATTGGTGAACTTGTTTTGATGAGATGGAGGTTGTGCTTAACGGAATATTCTGCAGCGATTCTTCTTTTTTCTGGGCAGTTACAACCACTGCGTCCAACTGTACCATAGCATCGATAAGTTGAATGTTTAAATTTGCTCCGCTTGTGGTTACAACTACTTCTTCATTTTTATCTGCGTAGCCAACTGCTGATACAGAAACATTATATGTTCCCGCAGCAATGTGCTGAAAGCTATAATTGCCCCGTGCATCACTAACGGTTCCTGCATTTGTATTTAATAAGTGAATAAAGGCATCTGCAACAGGTTGTGATTTACTGTTTGTAATAGTTCCAGTAATAACCTGGCTATGTACTGCGGCGCTTGCCAGCATTAACAGCATGGCAAACAAAATTTTTTTTCTTATGATCTTGAGCATTTAATTGAGTTTTAAAGAAATAGTCCCTGGATAAGTTGAAACAGGTTTGTTATAAGTTATTTAATAAAAAATTGTATAGATGATAATGCAGCACTGGTAGTTATTTTTTGATCTTTTGCCTTACTTACAATATAAATATTATGAAGTTTTCCATCATTAACCCCGGTTAGAGCACCGCTTAATGTTGCAAATTGCGGAGACGCTTTTCCAGGTTTTCCTGCCGCGCCTTCGCTTAAACCTGCAAAAGTAAATTCACCTATTTTGTTTCCTGAAGGTGCGTCAACATGCAATTCAAACATGTAGCCCGATACTGGGGGCTTCTGCCAGCCCATTGTTATAACAGCACGTGAAATGCCTGAAGGATCAATACTATCAATGCTGAACCAACCTGTGTTTTGTGGCAATACCATATACGTAGTTCCATTGAAAACTGCTTTACTAAAGCCTTGCATTTGCTGCACGCCGTCAAATGAAATTTTACTGTTATGCAATGCAACAGAATTACTGCCCATCAAAGGCTTGATATTATTTCCGCCATTGTCAGTATAATCTGCGGAAATGTATAATACGCCGTTATCTTTTACAGGTTTGTTTAAGGTTGCGTTTACCTGGCCTTTTGCGGGTAAAGATTTTATTTTTTTGTTTTGAGCCGCGAGGGATAACACCCATGATATAATTTGTTTAGCATCGCTTTCTTTTAAATTAGGATGCGCAGCCATTGCCACCTCGCCCCATGCGCCGCTTCCGCCTTTTATTACTTTTTGCGCAAGATAGGTCATGGCATTTGGATCTTTTTGATAACGCTGTGAGACCATCGTAAATGCAGGCCCGATTGATTTTTCATCTACCTTATGGCAACCTTTGCAGTCTAAAGACATCATTAAATTTTTACCCATCATAACCTGGCTTATCAGCTGGTGACCCTGTGTTGATCCTGCTTTACCGGTACCTTCTGCATAATCGGCTGAAACAACCAGGTTGCTCAAATCTTTTACTTTGGCTGTATCATCTTTGTCGTTAATATCAACGTGGTATTTTACATCGTGGCCGGGGAAGTAAAATGTTTTATTGCCATCAATCACTATGTTTACGGTGGGTGCCTCGTTGCCTGCATATACATTTACCACGCTGCTTTTTGACGAAGCATTTTTATCATCTTTTACTTCTGCTGAAATCGAATAGTCGCCGACGTTAGTTAGCGTGTATTGGAGCTTTGGTTCGTTTGTATTAACCTTTGTGCCATTGCCCAGATCCCACACATAGGATAGCTTATCATTGTCGGGGTCTTTTGCGGCAACGGTCGCTGTTATTTGCAAAGGCAGATCCCCCGATGTTTTATCCACGCTTATTGAAGAGATTTCCGGAGGCCTGTTTCCTGAGATATAATCGATGCGTGCCAAGCCGGCATCAGGGTTTTTGGCAAACCATCCGCTGCCATATTCTAATACATAAATTCTGCCGTCAGGACCAACTTCCATATCAGAAGGGTTTGCAAATTTTGTATGTAACATGAAAGGTTCCATGTTATCAAAATCACCGTTAGGTAACATCGTCACTACTTTTATCCAGCCGCGTATCCATTCATAAATAAACAGTTTCCCATTGTAATAATCCGGGTAACGGGTCTCTTCCGGGTATAAGTCCGGGTAATAAACCGGCCCGGCCATTGCACACCTGCCGCCGCTTCCCACCTGCGGAAAATCTTTTGAAGCTGCATAAGGATACCAGATAAATGCAGGTTGCGCCGGAGGTAATTGCTGTAACCCGGTGTTATTGCGTGAATTATTTATAGGCTTTGCAGGATCGAATGCAGCACCGGATTGGCCTGTTGCGTAGTTGTATTCACGGTAAGGAAGATTGTTGGCGACGAAAAAAGGCCAGCCAAAGAAACCGGCTTTCCTTGCCTGGTTAAATTCATCATAGCCACGTGGGCCACGGGTATCCATACTGTCATTGTTTGCATCGGGGCCAACTTCTCCCCAATAGAGAAATCCAGTCTTTTGGTCTACAGAAATACGATAAGGGTTCCGGTCGCCCATTACATAAATCTCCGGCCTTGTTTTATTGGTGCCTTTTGGAAATAAATTGCCATCGGGAATCGTATAGTTTCCTTGTTCATCTACATCAATGCGTAGTATCTTACCACGCAGGTCATTCGTATTTCCGGCACTGCGGCGATCATCATAATGCTCATGACCGGGACGATCATCTAACGGAGCATAACCATGACTCGCAAAGGGTTGATTGGGTTCATCAAAAGGAGTTGTGTTGTCGCCTGTTGATAAATATAACATCCGATCTTTACCAAAAGCAATGGAACCGCCCGTATGGCAACATATTTCTCTTTGAGAATATAATTGCAAAATCATTTTTTCTGATTTTGGATCAATCGAATCATTATTAAAAGTGAAACGGGATAAACGATTCACGGAGGTATCTACGGGGCTATAATATATATACACGTAATGATTATGTGCAAAATCAGGATCCTTCTGAATGCCCAGTAATCCTTCTTCTGCGTTGACTCCGGGTGTATGTAGCGTTTTCCAGTAAACATTCAAGAAGCCCACCTGCTTCACTGTTTTAGTATCGTTTTTATATAACAATATTTCTCCGCGCCTTTGTGCAATCAGTACGTCAAGGTTTGGAAGAATCGTCATTTCTGTTGGTTCAAAAAAAGTGCCCTGCACCAACTGTGTTTTTACAAAGCGGTCTTCTTCTGGTATGGGTGGCGTCTTTACTTTTGCATAATCCAATTCTTTATTGTCGCCCATTGCATATTTAATTCCGCCGAGAATGTGCTTTAAATAATTGGGTTCGCTGTACGATTCTTCTGTATGGCCCAGCTCAGTGTACCATGCTCTTCCGCCATCATAATCATGATACCAGGCCATAGGATGATATTCTCCGTTAGTACCGCCTTTATAACTTTTTTCATCAATGGTTAACAATACATGTACATCGTTGCTAAGATTTTTAAAATTATACCACTCGTCTTTTCTTATCCAGGGATCGGGTAAATGTTTGGTAGAAATATCATTCTTGTCTACTACGTGTAGGCTTGCCTGTTGTTGTTCTGGATGGCCATTGAAATTAGCTCCTACCAGCCTCGTGTACCAGCCCCAATGATAGCCTGCATCTGTTGCGGCATGAATGCCAACAAATCCGCCGCCGGCTTCAATGTAACGCTGGAAGGCATTTTCCTGGTAATTATTTAAAAGGACATCATCGTTATCAGTTGTACTTAAAAATACTACTGCCGCGTACTTTTTTAAGGTATCCTCGTTAAACATTTCCGCATTGGAAGTGGTATCTACATCAAAGTTATTTTCCTGTCCTAGTTTTATAATGGCGTTAGCTCCTGTAGCTATAGAGGAGTGATGAAATCCAGCTGTTTTGGTAAACACCAATAGCCTGGGCGTGCCTGAACGTTTGTTACAACTGTAAAGAAATAAAATGAAAACGGAAATCATAACCGGGCAAAATCGTGTGCAATTTTTCATGTGATATTTTAAAATGATGGTTTCTGGTAAATTATTATTTTGATCAAATGTACTTAAAATACAAAACTTGAGGGGGATTTATACATCTTCCATTATATGAAAGCCATAAGGCTGAATTATCAGGTACTCGTCATCGTTAGCTACCCTGTATTTTTCCTTCGACCAATGATCATATAATTTTTCTGGCGTAAAGCCACTTTCTTTAAATGCATACCAGGTTATGTATGCCGGCTTACCGCTGAAATTATACAAGCAAAATATTTGTTGTTCTTTAGCGGCTCTTATAAACGCAGCAACATGAATGTTATGTGGCGTTATCCATGTAAGGTTACTGGTGTCGGCGATTGCGGGTAATTTTCGTCTTATGGCAAGGAGTTTTTGAGTTCCTTTAAAAATTCTATTTTCAATAGATCCTTCCTTATCTTTTAAATTATTTTTATTCCAGTTAATTACCGGCCGGTGCATCCACCTGTTATCATAACTTTTCCCGGCATCGTATAAATAAGAAGTATCATTGGTGTACCCAACTTCATCTCCATAAAATATCATAGGAAGGCCGCCAATGAAAAAACTAAACGATTGCATCAATAAAATTTTATCGATTGATTTCGTTATTTCATCTTTATTATTCTCTTCAATTGCTTTCTGCAAGCCGCATAACGATGCTAAAGTACCGCTGATGCGGGCGTCACCGGTTTTTGGATTATAAGAGAATAATGCCCCCTTTGCAGGCGAGCCATAATAATTTCCTGAATAATAATTCTTTAAGAATTGCCGGTGTTCATAAGTATTAAAACCCGATTGCTGAATCATATAATCATCATAACCTAATCCGATATCATCATGGCAGCGGGTATAAGTAATCCATGAAGTGCCGTAAGGTTTTTGTAATAAAATATTTTGTGCAGCAAGCATAACCCTTGTATCGCTGGTTGCCAGGGCATCCCATTGCAAAGCCATTTGTGTGGCATTATAAGCGAAGTCACATTCTTTAGCAGTGAAGCTTTCGGTTCCGAAATAATTCATGATTTCTTTGGGAGCCACTATCGCTTCGCCCAAGAGTGCCATACCTGGTGTCGCTACTTCTGTGCAAAGTTTTATAAGCCTGAGAATAGTGTGTGCCTGTGGCAGGTTTTGGCAGGTAGTTCCCAATTGTTTCCAAATGAATGCAGGTGCGTCTATCCGTAATATATCTATGCCGAGGTTTGCATAAAAAAATATCGTATCAAGCATGGCAATAAACACCTCCGGGTTTGTGTAATTAAGATCCCATTGGTAATGATGAAAAACAGTCATTACCCATTTGTTGCATTCTTCAACCCAGGTGAAATTGCCGGGGGAACTTTCAGGAAAAATTTCAGGCATTGATTTTTCAAACTCATCAGGAGTTTTTTTATCATCATACATATAAAAAAAATCCTGGTATTTTTTATCTCCTGCTTTGGCCTTCAATGCCCAATCATGATGACGAGAAGTGTGGTTGAGAACAATGTCAATCATGAGATACATTTCTTCTTCATTCATCTTTTGCTCGAGGTGTTGGAGGTCGCTTAGAGAGCCAAACCGTTTATCAACTTTTCTAAAATCGGAAACTGCATAGCCACCATCACTTTCGCCTTCGGGGCTTTCAAATAAAGGCATCAGGTGCAACACATTTATGCCAAGTTCTTTGAGGTAGGGTATTTTCTCTTCGAGTCCTGAAATGCTTCCGGAAAACCTGTCGACATATAAACTCATACCTGCAAGTTCATTGCTTAAATACCAGTTTTGTTTTTCAAGTTTAGCTATGTCCTTTTTTTGTAATTGTAAAGAACGTTTTTCAAAAGCGCTTACAATTGTTTCATTCAATCTGTCAAAGAAAAGAGGGCTTTTTTCGTGTGTGCCGTACAATTCATAAAATAACGAATGAATAGAAGAAGCATTGGCTATATATCTTGAAAAAAATGCGTTATGCTCTATCGTTCTTCCGGGGAATTGATTGGCAATTATTTTTTCAATTTTTGAATGAACTTTAAAATCGTACATGCCTTTACGTTATTAATGCAGTATAAGATTATTCAAATGTTTGAATGCTTCCATAGCGCCCATATATTCGCAGGTTCGTGCCCCGGCTTTATTGCCATTGGATATAATTTCTTTCCACTCTTCGCCACTTAGCGCCTGGATCATTTTTGAAGAATATTTACTTAGCTGGAATAATACAGCCCCAACAAATGCGTCGCCTGCACCGGTAGTATCTATAGGCTTTACAGGAATACTTGGAACAATTATTTTATTTTTTTGATACACCAGCATGGTTCCTTCTTTGCCCAATGTAATAGTAAAAGTGGCACCTGTTTTTTCTGATAAAATATTTGCCGCATCCGACACAGAATCTTTGCCCGTAATCAACATAGCTTCTTCATCACTTACTTTAAAAAAGTTACATTGTTGTATAAAATTCCATGATTGCTCAATAAAAAATTCTACATTATTTTTCCATAACAACTGGCGGAAATTTGGATCGAAACTTACAAAAATATTTTTCTCTTTCGCTTTTTGTAATAAGCTTTTATAAGCACCCTGCAAAGGACCCGGAAGAAATGCCGTGGCAGAGCCAAAGTGTATAATAGCACATTCATCTAAGTCAATTCCTGCAATGTCGTTTTCACTCAATTGTCCGTCTGCACCACGGTTAAAAACAAAGTCACGTTCTCCGTCTTCCATGAGTGATACAAAAGCGAAAGTTGTAAAATGATCTTTATCCTGTACCATCCACACGGTCGATACGCCAAAATCTTTCATTACATCAACCAGTTGCTGGCCAAATGGATCGGCGCCCACCTTGGCTGATAACATTACATCGCCGCCTAACGCGGCAATAGCTGCGGCAACATTTGTGGGTGCACCTCCTGGCTTCTTTAAAAAATGTTCACCCTTTGAAAGTGATAACCCCGTGTCAGTGCAAATCATATCAATAAGCGCTTCGCCAATGCATAGTATTTTCATATAGATAATTTTTTTAAAAATAGTTAAGGATGCTCTGTTGTCACAGACATTACATCCGGGGGAACATCGGTGTCCTCTTTTACTTTTGTGTTTTTAATTAAAGTTGTGGCCAATGCTGCCAATAATAAAAATGCTCCTGCAAAAGAAATGGCTCTGCCGGGATCGTTGGCTAAAAAATGTTTGAGGATGAATCCGAAAGTTACATTTTGTAAAATCATAGGAATCACGATCATCATATTTATAATACCCATATATACGCCATATCTTTCTTTAGGAATGTTATTTACAACCATTAGATAAGGTACACCCATCATGCTGGCCCATGCAATACCAAACCCTGTCATAGGGGCAAATAACAGGTATTTATTTTCAATATGCGGAAATACGAGTAAGCCAATTCCAGCCATGATCAAACAAACAATATGTACTAACTTGGGAGAGTATTTTTTTGCAAGGCCTACCAATGCAAAGGCGGATAAAAAAGTAGCAACGTTATACCACCCGTTTACAAGACCTGTCCAGCCAACCGCTTCTTCATATAACGATTTGTTGAGTGAAGGCGATGTATGCCACACAGATTCCGCAATACTCTTGGATGCATTTTGCCAATAGCAAAACAAGGCATACCATTGAAATAAATAAATGAGGGCTAATTGCCACATTACTTTAGGCATGTCTTTAATTGCTTCAAAGATTTCAATAAATGGTTCAGCAATTCCCTTCTTTGCTGCTTTTAATGCAGCTAGTTCTTCGGATGTAGGTGGTATTTCAGGCGTTTTATAAATAGACCACCCAACGGACGTAATTGAACAAATTGATCCTAGAAAAAATGAGCCAAAAACCCAATACGGAATTTGGCCATGCATGCCTTTTATATGCTTTTGAAAAAAGTATAGAGAAACATTTGCAAGGGTTATACCAAGCCCCGTAAAAAAGCTTTGAGATAAAAATCCGGTGGCATGTTGTTCTGGTGGTAATTTATCAGCAATGAAAGCCCTGTAAGGTTCCATTGCTGTGTTATTAGCAGCGTCCAGTACCCAAAGCAATCCAACCGCCATCCATAAAGAACTACTGAACGGATAAAGAAATAAACCAATGCTGCAGAACATGGCACCGATAAAGAAATAAGGTTTCCTTCTTCCAAATCTTGGTGACCATGTTTTATCGCTTAACGCTCCGATCATGGGTTGTATTAATAACCCGGTTATGGGGCCGGCTAAATTCAATAAAGGAATCTGGTCGGGGCTTGCGCCCAAAAAATCATAAATAGGATTTACGGCACTTTGTTGTAATCCAAAACTATATTGAATACCAAAAAATCCAACATTCATATTAATGATCTGGGAAAAAGTTAGCCTGGGTTTCTGCCATGTCATTTAATCTCATTTTTATAATAAAGCAAGCAATCGCAGATAAATATAATTAGTTTGATTGATAAAAGTGGATTTAAAACGGCCGCCTATTTTTATTACAATTCTATTATAAGAATTGTTGATGATGACGTTTCACTTATATAATTAACGGTGAATTTTGTTTCAGTTAAAAATTAATCCAGGTAAAAAATGGCTCTTGGAATACTAATACAATTTTATCATAATTACCTTATAAAAATAGCTGCCGAAGGGTATGAAAAAATTAATAATCCGGGTTATTAATGTCCATCCTAAATTCTGCATTTTCTCAGATTAAAAATGGGCATGTTTGCAATAAACTCATTCTGTCATTATTTACATCCGCCATTTTTCAAAAAGTGACACTAAATAAATTAATAATGTTAATACAAATGGGTATATAAAAAAAGTCCTCTGGAAGTTAAATAAAAGTGTAAAATCAAAGAAATATGCTACAACGTAGTTAACCCAAATAAAATTTCTAATGATTTCGAATTTCCTGCTAGTTGAATTATGTAACCATAATCTTATGAATAAATGTATAATTGACACCAGCGCATTATACAATTCTATCTTTTGTTAGTATTTTTTTAACATTTCGTTATCTTTTTTTCCGTAAAAAAATACTTTTAGTTAGATTGGTAACACAATTAATTTATCCTACAACAATTACTTTGATTATGAGAAAAAAAATACTGCTTAGTAGCCTTGCTATTATTTTCTGCATTATGCAATCGATTGCGCAGCAAAGGACAATTTCCGGAAAAGTTACTGATGCCTCAACAGGGCAACCAGTGGTTGGCACAACAGTTAGTGTAAAAGGTACCAAACTGGCAACGCAAACCGACAACGATGGAAATTACTCAATCTCTGTTCCGAATTCAGCGAAGGCATTAATTTTCACTACGGTCGGTTATGAGTCCCAGGACATTTTAATTAATGGCCAGGGCGAGATTTCGGTTTCTTTAAAAACCACAGTGTCTAACCTAAATGAAGTTGTCGTGGTGGGTTATGGTACTCAAAAACGTAAAGATTTGACGGGTTCTGTAAGTAGCATCTCCGCAGCTTCAATAGAAAAGGTACCGATCACCACGGCTCAGCAGGCGTTGCAGGGGCGCGCTGCAGGGGTACAAATAATAAATAATGATGCTTCTCCCGGGGGAAATATATCAGTGTTAATACGGGGTGTTGGTAGTTTGGCCAGTGGGGGCAATAATCCTTTATATGTTGTAGACGGCTATCCTACAACAGGAGGAATTAATAATATCAACGCAAACGATATTGCCAGTATAGATGTGTTAAAAGATGCATCTGCAACGGCTATTTATGGTATACGTGCGGCTAATGGAGTTGTAATCATTACTACAAAGAAGGGGACAAAAAATAATAAGGTCCAGGTTTCCCTGGATGCTTATAATGCTGTTCAGTCCAAGCCAAAAGAATATAACCTGTTAAATGCACAGCAGTTTGCTAGTCTTTCCAATGAAGTTGAAGCTGCTGATTCAACGCATTCTTATTTTGGATTGCCGGTGTGGCATACGCCCAGCGCTCTTCATAATATAGATTGGCAGAATGCCGTATACCGCACCGGGTTGACTCAAAATTATACAGTTGGCATACGTGGAGGAAATGAGAAAGTTCAGGCGGCGATGTCGTTTGGTTATTATGATCAGAAGGGAATTATAATAGGATCATTTTTTAAAAGATATAACCTTAATCTTAACCTCGATTACCAGGCTACCAGTTGGCTTAAATCGTCAACAAGCGTTAAATATTCTTACCAGGATGCAAACAATCCCCTCACGGGATTTAACCTTTTAAATGTAGCAACTAACCCACCTACCATGGACAGTGGAAGCAGAATTACTCCTTATATAAAAGATGGAAAAGGTAATTATGGTTTTTACAATCCTCTGAAAAATGTTGTGAGCGGCTTTGGCAACCCGGTTTATTCCGTGGAGACGAATCAATATCAAAATGTAACAAATTATATATTAGCGAGTACTTTTTTGGAGGCAACTATTTTTGACGGTCTCAAGATAAAAACGAATCTCGGGGCGAATGTTAGTAATTTCTCCAGTTTCTATCTTCAGCCGGCAGATAACAGGGCCAGCCTGCAATATGCTGGTGTAATTGTGTCACCTGCAAATTATCACCAGACTATAAACAAGACATTTGAGTGGTTATGGGAGAATACGATTTCATACGATAAAACTTTTGGGTTACACACCATCAATTTTGTGGGTGGCATTTCCGCCCAGAAAAATACATGGACGGGAATGGGAGGCGGCGGTATTCCTCCCAATACCGTGACAAGAGATTTATCGCTTGTCTCAAATCTGACTCTTGATCAAAATATTCCCGGCACAAATACCGGCAATGGTCAAAACGTTTATACTTTAGCTTCAACATTCGGAAGGATAACTTATCAGTATGCTGACAAATACATGCTGACTGCTACTGTAAGAAGAGATGGCTCTTCCAAGTTTGACCAGGGTCATAAATATGGTACCTTCCCATCCGCCGCGGTGGGATGGAGAATAAAAAATGAATCGTTTTTGAAATCCGCAGATTGGCTTTCGGACCTTAAGCTCAGGGGCAGTTGGGGCCAGGTAGGAAATGAGGCTCCGATAGGATTATTTCAATATCAGTCGCTGTATGCAGGGAATTACCCGTCGAATATAAATGGGGGAGGGCTTGATAATCTTGGGTATCCCTTTAATAAAGTATACCAGAATGGTATCGCTCAAATTCAGCCGGCTAACCCAACCCTGAAATGGGAAACCGATAAGCAATTAGATATTGGCGTTGATGCCGCATTTTTGCATGGCGCTTTAACCTTTACTGCTGACTATTTTAACCGGGATTCAAAAGATTTCCTGCTAAGGCTTGCTGCACCCGCACAAACCGGTTATAATTTCATTACCCGCAATATTGGAAGTATGAACAACAAAGGTTATGAGTTTGCTGTCAATTATAGTGGTAGCGCCAGCAAGGATTTCCATTATGGGATTGGCTTAACATTGACAACAATTAAAAATAAACTAACAAGCATCACATCAGGTACAGCTTTCGTGTCAAATTTTGGCGGTTTAATTTTAAACGGTTTCCAGGGATGGGATGAATATACCCGTTCCTATATTGGACAACCGGTGGGAGAGTTTTTTGGTTATAAAGCAATCGGAATTTATCAATCCCAGGCACAAATTGATGCTTTAAATCAAAAAGCCCCAGGTGGCATATATCGCCCCGGCGCTGTTGCTGTTCCGGGAGACAGAATTTTTGCGGATACTAACGGAGACGGCCTGGTAAATGCAGATGACAGAGTACCCATCGGAAACCCTCAACCAAAATTTTACGGTGGTCTCAACCTTGATGCTTCTTATAAGGCATGGGATATCAATTTGTACTTTTATGGTTCTGAAGGCAACAAAATATTAAACTATGTTGAAAGCAACCTGGAAAGTCTGGCACGTAGGGGTGGCGTTGGCTCTGAGAATGTAAGTGAAGAGTACTACAAGAATCACTGGACGCCGACCAATCCTTCAAACAGGTATGCAAGAGCGGCCAGCACTGCCGAGGATAACAGCTCCATTAATAATGTTCCATCCAGTGTATGGGTTGAAGATGGAAGTTTCCTTAAGTTGAAAAATGTTTCCATAGGTTATACTTTGCCAACAAGTTTATTGAGTCGTTTGTCTATATCAAGGATAAGGTTATATGTGTCTTCTCAAAATCTGTTCACTATTACCAAATACAAGGGTCTGGATCCGGAAATAGGAATCCAGGGAGGTAATGCAACTCAAAATGGTGTAGATAACGGAACATATCCTTCATCAAGGTATTTCACCTTCGGTCTCAATGCAACATTCTAAAATAAAAAAGAAAAAAATTAGCGATATGAGTAACAGAAAAAAAATTATCATCTATCTGATAGCTTTTGCTGTAACAGCAATAACAGTTTTCCAGGTGTCGTGCACAAAAAAATTCTTAGATCAAACCAACACCTTTGGAATATCTCCGGATGCTGCTGCCAGTAAGCCCCAGCAAGTGATTTCTCTTGTTAATGCTATTTATGATACATATCAGAATAGCGATTTGCTTAAAAAATGTATTTGGTACAGGGCCAATTTTGGAACTCATGACTTCTTCAACTGGGGTGCTGATGTATTTTGGAATAACTATCAAATCGCGCCAATTTTTGTAGGACTTATTACTTTCTGGAATCAATCTTACATTGGTATTGCAAGGGCAAATTCTGTATTTGCGGTTATTACGAAGGCAGAATCAGGCGGTGTGATTGATCATACCTTGGCAAGCCGCTTAAGAGGAGAAGCTTTTTTCCTGAGAGGCATGACGTACTATTACCTCGCTGCTTCTTTTGGGGGTGTTCCATTGGAGGTAGACACAACAGGTGCTTTAAATCTTGGTCTGAGGCCCCGGGATTCGCGGGATTCTGTGTTTCAACAAGTAGTATCAGATATGACGCAGGCAGAAGCCTTGTTATTGTCGAAATCCCAGTTGTCAAGTGCTGATCTGGGAAGAGCGACCAAGGGTGCCGCTTATGCTTATGATGGGGCGGCTCGTATGTGGCTAAAAGACTATGCCGGAGCGTTAACAGCTTTCAATAATCCGGAATTTAATAATTATCACCTGATGCCAAATTTCGTGGATGTCAACGAATATAACCATCAGAATAATGATGAATCTATTTTCGAAGTTCAGTTTTATTTAAAACCCGGTGATCCGCAGGATTGGGGCGGAAGCTGGCAACCTCCTGGAGCCGAGCTTGGCTGGATAGACAGCTTTAGCTGGCCGAATGAAATAACGCAACAGGGTTATGATTACGGTAACCCGGCACTATGGAATTCGTATCAGTCAGGAGACAAACGTAAAACCCTTACTATTGTAGGTCCGGGTGATTCATTACAAAGTCCCGGGATTATTGCCAAATGGGGTGGAATAAAAGGCTATCCTCCGGTAAAAGGAGGTTTTGCGAGTGGTAATCAAACATATACAGGTGATGATGGCAAAATCATAAATACTGTTGGCACTTTAACCAGGCCCTGGTATGGAGATGATAAACAACGTACCGGGTATGTTTGCGCAAAAAAATGGAGAGACCCTAATCTTACCGGCAATTATAGTAATCCGGCTGACGGTCAATCTCACATTTTTGGGGACCAAAACCAGATTTTGATGCGTTATGCCGAAGTTCTATTAAGTAGGGCTGAATGTAAAATCCGCACCGGTGATATTCCCGGCGGAATGGCTGATCTTAAAATGGTGAGAGACAGGGCATGGGGTGGCACTGCACCGGCAGTTATGAAAGATAGTGCTAATTATGATGGCACTCCGGGTGCAGATATAACAGATCCTTTGCAAATGGTATTAAGCGAATACAGGCATGAACTCAGCGGCGAATATTCTACTTTTTATGATATTTGCAGAGCAGGTACAGATGTGGCTGTTAAATTTATCAACAGTGCAAATGGAGCAGTGGAAAGCAGCTATAACCCCGTTCCCAACCCGGCTCCCGGTCCAACACATGACGGGAAAGTACATGGGTTATATAATACAGCGATTACGGCAAACTGGACTCTTTTGCCAATACCACAAGGTGCCAGAGCCCTTAATCCTAATTTAGCTCAAAATCCGGGTTATTAAAATATTTTTTTTGTCAAAAGGCTCTCTTCTAAAAAGAGGGCCTTTTTTATTGATGTTTCAATAACTTTATCCATTTTCTTCAAAAAAGGTGTATGAATTTTTCAAAACTAATTTTTGTTGGGTTTCTTTTTCTATTGCTTGATGCGTGCAATTCGAAACAAACTTTATTTCAACAAATTTCCTCGTCCCATTCCGGAATCACCTTTAACAACAAAATCACCGAGAATGATTCCATCAATCCAATGGATGTAGTAAATATTTATAACGGCGGTGGAATTGGCATAGGTGATTTTAATAACGATGGCTTGCAGGATATATATTTTGGTGGTAACATGGTGCCCGGAAAATTGTATTTGAACAAAGGGAATTTTAAATTCGAAGACATAACAGATATCGCAGGTGTTGGAGGAATGGGCAGGTGGGAAAGGGGGATATCAGTGATTGATATAAACAATGATGGGCTCATGGACATTTATATCTGTAATACCATCGATAAAGATTCGATCAAACGGAGAAATATACTCTACATAAACCAGGGATTGGATAAAGATGGTATTCCGCATTTTAAAGATATGGCTGCGGAGTACGGATTGGATATTCATGTGCAATCAACCATGGCCAGTTTTTTTGACTATGATAATGATGGAGATTTAGACATGTATCTAACGGTCAACGAAGCTTCCAATGCGAGTAATCCTTCTGTTTTTCGGGAGCGACATGCAGTAAACACCGTTCCCAGCCGGGGAAGGTTATTTCGGAATGATATGGATCCTCTTTTAAAACATCCTGTATTTCATGATGTTTCTGATGAGGCCGGGATAACAGCTGATGGATTTGGCCATGCGGCTACAATTTGCGATATCAACAACGATGGATGGAAAGACATTTACATTTCAGATGACTTTATATCAAATAATCTTCTTTATATAAACAACCACAACGGTACATTTACCGAAAGGGCGAAAGAGTATTTTAAACATACATCCTTTAATTCCATGGGCCAGGATGTGGTAGACATCAACAATGACGGGCGACCTGATGTTGTTGAATTGGATATGAATCCGGAAGATAATTATCGGAAAAAGATGATGTCGGGTGCCAACAATACTTTCACTTACCAGAGTTTCGATCAGTTCGGTTATCAATATCAATATGTGCGGAATACGTTGCAAATAAACCAGGGCCCTATCATCGGGGCAAATGATACTATTGGACGCCCGGCTTTTAGCGACATTGGTTTCATGGCCGGTATATCACAAACCGACTGGAGTTGGTGTCCCCTCGTTACCGATTTTGACAATGATGGGTATCGCGATTTAATTGTAACCAATGGCTTTCCACGGGATGTCTCAGACCACGATTTTATTGCCTACCGTAAACAAGCGGGCGGAACGGAAAGTACGATGTCTCTGCTGAATCAAATACCCCAGGTTAAAATTCATAATTATGCTTTTCATAACCAGGGCGATCTCACTTTCAGGGATGTAACTTCACAATGGGGGCTTACAGTACCTACTTTTTCGAGTGGGGCAGCATATGCTGATTTTGATAATGATGGTGCGATGGATATGGTGATCAGCAATATTAATGATGAAGCATTATTGTACAGAAATACTTTACACGATAAGGATTCGCTTAATACTAATTTTTTGCAAATAAAATTTCATGGCGATAAGCAAAATATTAATGGAATAGGAGCTTCTGTAACTATATTCTACGACAATGGTAAACTCCAGGTATATGATAATAATCCTTACAGGGGTTACATCTCTACCGATGAAGATGTGGCGCATTTTGGACTAGGTAAAATAAAAGTTGTAGATTCTGTAATCATAAAATGGGGCAATGGCAAAACGCAAACTTTAAGGAATATAAAGGTAAACCAGGTTGTAACAGCAGATATCAGAAATGCCGCCGAAAGTCATTCTGCGCCGCAACCAATAACTGATACAACCAGTTTGTTTACCGATGTTACCGGTTCGGAAGGTATCAATTTCAAGCATAAAGATATTGACAATTTTATAGATTTTAATATCCAGATAATTCTGCCTCATAAATTTACTGAATATTGCCCGGCCATTGCAACCGCAGACCTTGATGGCAACGGATTAGATGATATGGTTGTTGGAGGAAACACATTTAATCCTGCCCAGGTTTTTTATCAGCAGGCAGATGGGAAATTTATTCAGCGAAAATTAGATTCCTCTAAAATTGATGTGACTAATCAAAATGCAGATGAAGGAATATTAATCTTTGATGCCAACGGAGATGGAAGACAGGATGTTTATGTTTCGAGCGGCGGATATAAGAACGATCCCAATTCAAAGTACTACCAGGACAGGTTATACATTAATGAGGGTAAAGGAAATTTTGCATTAGACTCGGCTGCCCTGCCACAAAATTTTACCAGCAAACTCTGCGTAAGAGCCTTCGATTATAATAAAGACGGAAAGCTGGATTTATTTGTATCAGGCCGCGTAGATCCCTGGAATTATCCAAAACCTGTGGGCAGTTTCATTTTTAGAAATGATACAAAAAATGGGATTGCCAGGTTTACCGATGTAACAAATGAAGTGGCTCCGGCTTTGAAGAATATCGGGATGGTTTGCGATGCCCTGTTTACCGACTTTGACAATGACGGTCAAACAGATTTGATTCTTGCCGGAGAATGGATGCCTATCACGTTTTTAAAAAATGGGAATGGACAATTTAGAAAGGTGCATACAGGCGTCGATAGTTTTTATGGTTGGTGGAATACTATTGTCGCCGGGGACTTCAGGCATACGGGAAGGATGGACTATATAGTAGGCAATCTTGGGTTAAATACAATTCTCCAGGCAAGTGATTCATTTCCTGTATACATGACTGCCAAAGATTTTGACAATAATGGATCTGAAGATCCCATATTGTCACTCTATCTACCGGATAAAAATGGCGTAAAAAAGGAGTTCCCGCTTTTTAGCCGGGATGACATAATGACCCAGCTTCCGGGTTTGAAAAAGAAATTTGATGACTATAAATCTTTTGCAAATGCAAGTATGGATGATATTTTTTCGCCGAGGCAAAGGCAAGGAGCCTTGCGTTTGAAAGCAAATTACCTTCAATCGTGTTATTTAAGAAATGAAGGCAATGGTAAATTCACCATGATTCCACTTCCAAAGGAAGCACAGGTTTCAGTTTTAAATGGAATGGTCGCGGAAGATTTCAATGGCGATGGCAACCTGGATCTCGCTATCAATGGAAACGATTACGGTACCGAAGTTTCTACCGGCAGGTACGACGCGTTGAACGGACTTGTGTTACTTGGAGATGGAAAGGGAAATTTTAAACCGTTATCCATTTTACAGAGCGGAATTTATATCCCGGGAAACGGTAAAGCATTGGTTAAATTATTAGATAACAAAGGCGATTTGATGTTAGCTGCCAGTCAAAATAAAGATGCATTGAAAGTATTTAAACTCAAACGGGAAGCAAACCATATAGCCATACTTCCCGATGATATAAATGCCATCATTACTTATAAAGATGGTACTATACAAAAGCAGGAATTTTATTATGGATCTTCCTTTTTATCCCAATCTGCAAGATTTTTAATTACGAACTCGCTAATGAGCAGTGTGGCTATTAAAAATAACTCTGGTGTAATAAGAACTATTACCCTTAAGTAGATTGACAGGTTTCCTCAGACACATACATGCTTTCGCCAAATAATATGCGGCAGTTTACCGTATCAGATGTGTTTGAAAAAAAACATGTTATCGTTCAAAAGGATCCTAGACAGTTTTGGGGCTATTTTTAAAAAGTGAGTTACAAGATAATCATTGAATACTGTTACAAGATTACAATCCATTTTTTAAAATTCATATGGTTTTCTGGCGAAGCTTTTTGAAAGCATTTTCAATTCTAAAGAAACCCTCTCTTGGTGAGTTGACAGTCTTTAAATATCTACCCAGATAAAATATCATTGCCTTTGGATAAAAAAATATTTTCTAAGAAAATGTTAATAGTATGCATCAAAATCCTACTTTTATGTGTCCTTTATACATATTGTCCTCCTCGTATGTAAACGAGAATTAATTTTTAACCACTTTATTGATTGCAAATTATGAGTATCAAGACCTTTCACCAGGGTAAAAAAATTTCAACTTATTTTTTATCTCTTATTTTCCTGACTGCGTCATTTATCCCTTCACTCGTTTTTGCACAAGCAAAAACTGTTACGGGTAAAATAACGGGTAGCGATGGAGCGCCGATAGAAGGTGTCTCCGTTCAACAAAAAGGCGAAAAAACCGGAACAGCAACTGATGCCGGCGGTAATTTCTCTTTAAGTGTTACAAATCCAAATGCATCCCTGGTGGTGTCATCTTTGGGATACGAAACGCAGACCATTGCTCTAAGCGGCCGGTCTAATATTTCGGTAACCCTTGTAGGTGCAGCTGCAAAGGAACTGGAGCAGGTTGTGGTGATTGGTTATGGAACGGCCAGCAAGCGGGATCTGACTGGTTCAATTGTAACAGTATCAGGAAAGGAAGTTGCTGATAAGCCAAATACAAATCCGATAGCTTCATTGCAAAGCAAAGTTGCAGGACTTTCTGTAGTTAATAATGGGACGCCAGGTGCAGCACCTGATATTCGAATAAGGGGTACCGTGAGTATAGGACAAGTGCATCCTCTTTATGTTGTAGATGGCGTTTTTGAAGATAATATTGATTACATAAATCCTTATGATATTGAGTCCATCGAAGTTTTAAAAGATCCTTCCTCGCTGGCAATCTTCGGTGTTAAAGGTGCTACGGGAGTTATAGCGATAACCACTAAAAGAGCCAAAGCAGGACAAACTGTAGTCAATTTTAATACTTTTTACGGCTTTAAGACTTTAACGGATAAAATAAAAATGGCAAACGCTTCTCAATTTAAAACGCTTTTTGATGAAGAGAACGCCAATAATACTATTTCAAACCCAATTGATCCAAGCCTTACTGCTAACACTGATTGGATAAATGCTGTAATAAGGACCGCAAACACCTCTACCAGTAATTTAAGTATTTCGGGAAGTACTGAAAAAAATAAATTTTACCTGGGATTAGGCTACACTCATGACGAGGGTCTTATAAAACACGAGCAACTGGAAAGGATGCAATTTAATTTTAGTGATGAAGTGAAATTAAATAAATCTATAAAAGTAGGTATTAACCTTAATGGCTCAAGACAGCACAATCCTTATGACGCCACCTCCATTTTGGATGAGGCGAGAAAGTTAATACCCCTTGTGCCAGGCGGAACAAAACCATTTCGCGTGCAAAATCCTTACGGCACCGATAGTATGAATGTTAACCTTTATTCAGATGTAATTGGCGCCCTGCAAAGTGCTGGTATCGTAAATCCACTACTTGAACTGGAAAATACCTGGAATAAAACGATTGGTATTGAATACAGAACAGTAGGAAGTGTGTATGGTGAAGTAAACTTCCTAAAATACTTTACTTTCAGATCGACCTTTTATGCGGATATGAGTAATATTAATACGAGGAATTATAGCCCTCTATATGACGCTTATAACCCCGTAACTAATGTTCCCTTTGGTTATACATTTACTACAAGTTTACATGAAGACGATAATACTTACCGCAAATTTCAAGGCGACCATATTCTCACATTCAAGAAAAGTTTTGGAGATCATAATCTAACAGTGACTGCTGGTTTTACAACATATTATTTCGGCAATTTTGACAGAAAGGTGTTAGTGAAACAAGGCACTACTGCAACAGATTTACCCATTCCGAATGACCCAAGGTTTTGGTATGTTAACTCAGGATTTGGCGTTGTTGATCCGACCATTGACCCCGGTAAGACATACTCTGCGCAAAATGAATATACTACTGCTTCTGGTTTAGGAAGGATATTATATAATTACAAGGGAAAATATTTCCTGAATGCCTCATTACGTAATGATGCATCTTCTCAAATTCCTACCAAAAACCGTAATCAGCAATTCTGGGCATTGGGGGGAGCTTGGGAACTTTCAAAAGAGAATTTTATGTCCAATCAACACATATTTGACAATTTAAAACTTAAGGGTTCAATAGGTGTTTTGGGAAATCAAAGTGCATCTTATTTAGATGGTACTCCTATTAATTATCCTTTTTATCCCAACCTTAATACGGGTGTAAATGCTGTATTTGGAACAAATATTTATGCCGCGTCTACACCTGCTTATGTTGCGAATCCCAATCTGAAATGGGAAACAATAGAGGCCCAGGAAGTAGGTATTGAACTGAGCGCATTTCAAAATCGTTTGCATTTTGAAGGCAATTATTTTAATAAGAAAACAAAAGATTTAATGACTTATGTTGACAGGTCGACAGTTGGTCAACCTAATGAATTAATTAACGGCGGAAGTATTAAAAACTGGGGTGAAGAATTTTCTGCCACATGGAATCAAAATATAAATAAGGATTTTACAGTTAGCGTTGGGGGTAATATCACCTTCCTTAAAAATAAAGTGCTGAGTTTAAGTCCTGATATACCAACGGGGGTATTACAGGTAGTTAGGGAAAATAACGGCGAAGCCATAAGTAGAACTGAACCTGGCCATCCGATAGGTTCTTTTTATGGTTATGTTGTCACTGGTGTTTTTCAAACCCAGGCACAGATTAACAAATCGCCCAGCCAGGCCAATCTTGGCGGTAATATCATCAGGCCGGGCGACCTGATGTTTAAAGATTTGAATGGCGATAATGTAATTGATTCAAAGGACAGAACTTTTATAGGGAATCCTACTCCCGATTTTACGTATGGAGGAAACATAACATTGAACTACAAAGGATTTAACCTCAGTGTTGATGTGGGTGGAGTTTATGGCAACGAGATTTATAGGGTTTGGGGATCTTTAGAATCACCCTTCCAACGAGTTAATTATCCTGAATTTAAAATAAATCGCTGGCACGGACCAGGAACTTCCAATTGGGATCCTCTTTTGAGCCAGGCTGACAGAAGCAATTATATTGGCTCAACATATAATATTGAAGACGGAAGTTATTTTAGAATACGAAATATTCAATTGGGTTACAATTTCCCTGGTGATCTGATATCAAAATTGAAATTAAAGAATCTACGCTTATTCGTAAATACACAGAATCCAAAAACATGGAAAAATAATTTGGGCTACACCGCGGAATTTGGTGGCAATGCAACTGCTTTTGGATATGACGCAGCGGGCGGGGCTATACCAATCGTGACAACCTTTGGATTAAATGTAACGTTTTAAATTATTAATACTACTTCTTTATGAAAAAAATAAAATACGCGAGTTTATTTTTGCTCATCGGGGCACCAACGCTTTTAATGGTTTCTGGTTGCAAGAAATTTCTTGATCGCAAACCGTTGACCGCAACCTTTGATGATCTACACCAGGGAGGTCTAGAAACCCAGGTTTTTGGATTATATAGTACCTTACGCGGCTCTGCCGGTTTTTCTACTTTACCGTGGCTCGATTTTAACAGTATTCGGGACGACGACGCTGAAAAAGGCAGTAATCTTTCTGACGGAGCCGAGATCAACACCGAATTTGAGACGTTTCAATACACAAAAGATGACTGGGCTACCGATACTTATTGGAATGATCACTTTTATATGATAGGTCTAACCAACAAAATACTGCATGATGCAGATTCATTAAAGTTGACTGACGCGGCGTCTCTTAGAAATGTAGGAGAGGCCCGCTTCTTTCGTGCATATTCCTTTTTTGAATTGGTTAAAGCTTACGGCCCGGTGCCATTGCTAAATTTTTATTCTGCAAATGCCGCTGACAATATTAAGCCTAAAGCTCCGATTGCTGATATCTATGCACAAATTGACTCTGATTTGAATATCGCTTCTCAATATCTTCCTTTAAACTGGGAAGTAGCAGGCACTAATAGGTATCCTGGCCGGGTAACCAGCGGGGCTGCAAAATCATTATGGGCTCAGTCGTTTGCATTCAGGCCATTGTCTTTAAGTCCAAATAAATGGGATTCAGTTAAAAAATATTGCCTTGAGGTAACTCAATCAGGGCAATACTCACTAATTCCTGACTTTCAGGATATCTGGAAAGACGGTTTGAATGGGGCAGGAAAAAACGGCCACGAATCGATATTTGAAATGCAGGCCACCATCGGTGCCAATGGAACCAATAACTTTGGTAGTGCATGGGCGACCAGTCAAAATGTGAGAAAAGATGATGCCGGACATCCGTGGAATTTGGGCTGGGGCTGGAATACACCAACCCAGCACCTCGTGGATGCATGGGATCCCACCGATCCACGAAAGAATAAAACTATCCTTTTTTCGGGACAGTCTGATGGAGGGCCCGCTGAAGGCGGCTACGGAGCTACAGTTCCTCCATATGGGCCAAGCGAAAAAGGCGATTCGATACCAAGAAAATATTGGAACAAAAAAGTATATTCTGACCCTCAAATGCGGCAATTTACAGGCTCGCCTCACGGTGCTGACTGGATAAATCATAGAATTATCCGCTATGCTGATGTGTTATTATTACTTGCGGAAGCTTCTAATGAATTAGGGGATGGCGCCACCGCTGAAGCAAGACTCGAAGAGGTAAGGGCAAGAGCAAGGGGAGGGGATAATACAGTATTGCCTCATATAGCCTTTGCCAGCCAATCGCAGATGCGTACAGCTATTAAAAATGAACGAAGGTGGGAATTTGCTATGGAAGGTTACCGTTTTTATGATTTGGTGAGATGGGGCGACGCTCAGGCTGTATTGGGATCATTAGGTTACCAGCCTCGAAATGCTTTATATCCAATTCCTCAACCGGCCATCGATTTATCAGGGGGAGTTTTAGTGCAGAATCCTGATTATTAATTAATACATCTGTTGTTTGCCTAGTTTAATTTAGTGTATACTATAAAATATTAACCATGAATTTTAAAAATAAATTTTTCAGGATCACTACGTTGATTTTGACATTATGTATTATAATAACGAGTTGCCAGAAACTAACCAGGCCTGCCTTGGGAAATTATCCAAAGGATCCTCCAACTCCTCCATATAATCCTCTAAAAAGCTCGTTTTCATTCGAAAACAATACTACCGATGATGGTGAAAACAAATTAACTTCCACTTCTTCAAATGTTTCTTATGTGGCGGGAATAAAGGGACAAGCTTTAAAGATTGGGTCATTGGGATATCTTGTTTTTCCGCTGAAAGATACAAATACCGACGTAAATGGATTCGTAAATATTCCTGTGGACACCATCAAAAATTTGGGAAGTTTTACTTTGGCTTTTTGGATAAATGGGTTAGGTGATGTCGCAGGCGGTGGGCCGATACAGACAGGCGCTCAGGGTATATTCGCAATATCTGAAAGCACTCAATTTTGGGGAAATCTTGAAATATTCTTAGAAAACTACAAAGATGCGGCTGATCCTAATGCAGTATGGCTGAAAATACATATGTTCAACGCAAATGATGCTGCTAACTCGGAACAATGGATTGCGGATGATAATACTAAACTGAAGAATGTATTAAATAAATGGACTCATATTGCTTTAACTTACGATGCTTCTACATCCGCTTTCAATTTGTATAAAGATGGTGCTGTGACGGCAGTTAATAATAAAATACTGGATGCTGGAAACTACGGAAAAATAAAATTTAATAATGTTACCGGCATGGTAATTGGAAGTTATGCTTTCCAGACCAAACCCAGTTTGACCAATCATGGCCCGGAAAGTTGGGCTCAGTCATTTAACGGCGCTATAGATCAATTTCATCTTTACAATAAAGCGATGAGCGCTGCTGAAATAAACGATCTTTATACATCGAAACAATAACTCTTAAAAACTTTTGCAAAAAGAGAGCTGCAATTATTTGAAGCTCTCTTTTTTTATTGGCTGAATGGAACTTTATTCCGTGAATGAAAAGATAAGAACTCAATTGAGAGGCCTCGAGAATGCTTACCAATTGGATAATTAGAGTATGCGCAGCGTATGAAATTAGGAATGCTTACACAATCGAATAACACTTTGTATTTCGTTTCTCCAACCCTAAGTCATTTATGTTTTTGCATAAATCGTTTTGTTTCTTCCGGGTAAACTTTTATCAGGTGTGTATGTATCAAAGCGGCAGTCGGCTCGATATGGCCGGGAAGCAAAAGAGCGACTGACATGGATGGTTGTTTGGGCATGTGGCAATCAATACAATTTGATTTGATGGATGAAACTGTTGCCGGATCAATCTTGCAAAAAGTTCCGTGTTCTTTATTATGGCACGTCATGCAACGCTGCGAAAATAATTCAGTTTGGACCCTTTCGTTTTCATGCGTATTATGACAGGTAATGCAAGTCATGGTGGTACTCAGCCTGAAACATTTACTTTCTTTCATTAAGCCAAGTTGGTTACCATGAACATCAATTTCTTTCGTTGTGGGTCCCGCGGTACTTGGTACAAAATATTTGGAGAGTGTATCACCCGCAATAAATTCAAAAGATGGTGTTGTTTTTTGCAACCTTCCTCCATGGCACAAGCCACATAAGTCAAGACTTTGCTGCCTCGAAAACTTCGATGGATTAATAATATATCTTCCTACCTGATCTTTGGGATTTTGCGTTTGGTATTCCACGTGCTTCGCAGACGGGCCATGGCATTTTTCGCATTGTACGCCATATAAAATTTCATTGTGATCATATTCTTCAGGCTCTTTACCTGGAGGCGAAGTAACATTAAAATAAGTACTGTGGCATTCAAGGCAACGTGATGTAACAGGGCGGTTATAAACGACTTTTCCGGGATCATAGCCGGGGCTATTAGCCCATTCATTGGCAGCCGTCAAAAAAGAAATCGGCAGTTGAAAAAGCTCGTTCTTATACCAGGATAAATAAGTTTGACCTTTAGCGCCAGAACCCGTAACGATGTCAAATCGCTTTGCAATTTTTTCTACACCACGTTGCCAGGCAACCTGGAACAAACCACTATCTCTTTTTTCCATGCTTACGTAAAGGTGGTCGTTAAAGGGAAATATATTTCTTCCCTTTTCAAAACTGCCTTTTATATACTTTTCTAAAGCCGGTTGAGACGTTAAAAAATGACTCGTATGAATAAAACTTTCATAAATATTTTTATGGCACTTAATACACGTGGCTTCGCCCGCAAACTGTTTAAAATTTACTTTTCGCTGGTAAGATGTTGCAGCATTCTTCTTCGCGATATCATTATTTTTTTTCCCATTATTAATACATTGAATAAGGAGGACGAAGCAGGAAAAAATAAGAAGCAATACAACTACTGATCGCCTGAAGTTTATAAAAGCTTTCATGAAAATTTATGCGATTATCAATGTAAAAGTTGCAAGCTAATCTTTAATAATCCACGCTCCAAAAGCAGAATTATGCATGCAAATAACCTGTATATTTACACCATAAAATTACTACTAATAAACTTCTCAATTATGCCTTCAAAAAGGCTGGCTGCTCTTAGTTTTCTTTTATTTATTTTGATATCAACTTCCTGTAACAGGCACAAAAACTTATTCGATAGTTTGCCTGCCACAACAACGAAAATTGACTTTGCAAACAATCTGGAGAAACGCGATCTTTTTGGCATCCTGTATTATTTATATTACTACAATGGCGGCGGAGTTTCAATAGGCGATATTAATAACGATGGATTGCCTGACATATATTTTACGGCTAATAGTTATGGCCATAACAAGTTGTATTTGAACAAGGGTAATTTTGAATTTGAAGATATTACTGACAGGGCGGGTGTAGCAGGCACCGCGGACTGGTGCAGCGGTTCAACGATGGTAGACATTAACGGTGATGGATTGCTGGATATTTACGTGAGTGTTGTTGCCAACCATCATGGATTAAAAGGGCACAACATGCTTTTTATCAATAACGGCAATAATACTTTTACAGAAAGCTCGGCCCAATATGGATTGGATTTTTCCGGCTTCACTACCCAGGTTGCTTTTTTTGATTATGATCATGATGGTGACCTCGATTGTTATATGCTTAACCAGTCGCATCAGCCAAACCAGAATATTGTTGATACAAGCAACAGGAGAAAATTTGATCAATATTCAGGCGATCGTTTTTATCGTAATGATTTAAATACACCGCTAAAAAAATTTACTGACGTAAGTGCCCAGGCTGGTATTTATCAAAGTAGTCTTGGGTATGGCCTCGGTATTTCCATTGGCGATTTAAATAATGATGGATGGGACGATATTTATATCGGAAACGATTTTCATGAAAACGATTATTATTATGTAAATAATGGCAACGGAACCTTTACAGAAAGTGGCGCTAAACATTTTAATCATTACAGCAGGTTTAGTATGGGCAACGACATTGCTGATTATAATAACGACGGGCAACTGGATGTAATAACTGTTGATATGCTGCCGCAGGATGAAAAGGTGCTAAAGACTTATGGCAGCGATGAGAATCCTGATATCTATAAATTAAAATTGATGAACAACGGGTTTCAATATCAATACTCAAAAAATTGTTTACAACGAAATAATGGTGACGGAACCAGCTTTAGCGAGACCTCTTTATTAAGTGGTGTGGCTGCTACCGATTGGAGTTGGGGTCCTCTTTTTGCTGATTTTGATAATGATGGCAATAAAGACCTGTTTATATCGAGCGGCATTGTAAAACGCCCGGTGGACCTGGATTACGTAAATTTTATTTCGAACCTTTACATACACAAAGCATTAAACAGTTCGGATAAATACGATGATATGGCATTGGAGAAAATGCCTGACGGAAGTTCTCATCCTTTCTTATATAAAGGAGATGGAAAGTTATCGTTTAAAGATGTAAGTAATGATTGGGGCACCGGCCAAATGAAAGGCTATTATAACGGTGCAGCCTATGCGGACCTGGATAATGATGGGAATCTTGATCTTGTAATTAATGCTTTGAACGCACCCGCCGTAATACTAAAAAATAATGCTCCAAAGGAAAACTACATTTCAATTGCCTTTAAAGGCAATGACATGAATACATTTGGTATTGGCTGCAAGGCATACCTTTTTCAAAAGCGGAAATTGCAATACGAGCAATTGATGCTTACACGCGGCTTTCAATCTTCTTCAGATACACGATTGCATTTCGGATTAGATTCATCATCAATAATTGATAGCATATTGGTTATATGGCCCAATCAAAAATACCAGGTAGTAAAAAACATACATGCTAACAGGCAAATAACTTTTTATCAGAAAGCCGCCACAGGCACGTTTAATTATTCATCTTATTTTAAACCTGCTCCAGCCTACTTTACTGATATAAGCGATTCGATAAATGTAAGCTGGAAACACCGGGAAGACAATTTCAATGATTTTAATGTGCAATATTTAATTCCGCATGAAGAATCAACGCGAGGACCTAAAATAGCGGTTGGGGATGTGAATGGCGACGGGCTGGATGATTTTTATGCCTGCGGAGCAAAAGGGCAGGCAGGTACGTTAATGATTCAGCAAAAGAATGGCTCATTTGCTGCTGCCGATACTGCTGTATTTAATAAAGATGCAGGTTGCGAAGATGTAGATGCGCTCTTTTTTGATGCTAACGACGACGGATACCCTGATTTGTATATTGTAAGCGGTGGTAATGAATATGCAGGTAATAATAATTATTTATTGGATAGGTTGTATTTTAATGACGGCAAAGGAAATTTTACAAAATCGATTAATTCCATACCGGAAATATTTCAAAATAAATCGTGTGTAACAGTTGCGGATGTGGATCATGATGGTGATATGGATTTATTTGTGGGCACCCTTGCTGACGCTCATGCTTACGGTATACCTCAAACATCTTACCTATTAATAAACGACGGGAAAGGCAATTTTGCGGTAGCCAACGAAAGTACTATTCAGCTTTCCAACATCGGGGTAGTTACATCTGCAGCATTTGCTGATGTAAACAAAGATGGATGGGTAGATTTGGTTGTAACAGGCGAATGGATGCCCATGACAATCTTTATAAACAATCACGGAAAATTTGGAAAAACAATTGTCCCCACTTCTACCGGCTTGTGGCAAACAGTCTTTATAAATGACATAAATGGAGACGGTAACCCGGATATCCTGGCGGGCAACTGGGGATGGAATAATAAATTCTGGAGTGGTAAAGATGGACCTCTCCGGTTGTATGTGGGAGTATATGATGCAAGCGGTCGCGTAAGCCAGTTGATGTCTTACACTTCTAACGGTGTGGAGTACCCTTTTTTAGCAAAAGATGAAGTTGAAAGACCTTTACCACTTTTAAAGAAACATTACCTGTTATATGCTGATTATGCCGGCGTGCCTATGAAGGATGTTTTTTATGGATGGATTGATACGGTAAAACCTATAATGGCAGAAAGGCTGGGCTCGGCAGTTTTCTATAATGATGGTAAAGGAAATTTCACTATTAATGATTTACCCGCTACATTACAACTGGCCCCGATATTTTCTTTTCAAAAAAATATGGAGAACCCTTTTAATGAAAACAGCTATATATCCGGTGGTAATTTCTTTGACGTAATTCCGTATGAAGGAAGGTACGATGCGCAGCCGGCGGCTCTTTTTACATTTAATAAGAAAGATTCGTTTAATTATATACCCCAGCAAAATTTAGCCGATATTAAGGGACAGGTCCGGGATATCAAATGGCTGCGAACGGCTAAGTATGGTAATGTAATGATGATAGCGAGGAATAATAATTCGATTATTTTTCTTGCCGGTAAAAAATAACCATGAAATATACTACTTCAGTGGAAAAAATAAAATGTAACACTCTTTTAGGCATATTTATTACTCTGTCTATTATATCAACAAGTTGCGGAAAAAAAGCCGCTGATAAAATACCCGTTGAACCACCGCCTCCTTCTTCGTTTAGTTCCACATTGATTATGGTAGATGGAAAACAGGAAACTTCTTTGGACTATAATATTAATACAACTCCGGTAATTAAATTTTCTTTTTCAGCGCCCATTGATCATGCATCGGTAGGTAATAGTTTTTCTTTTGCTGAAACAAGTGGCAGTTCTGTTTCTTTTAATACAAACTATTCAAATGGAGATAGTGTTGTAGTAATACAGCCATCAGCTTCTTTAAAATATCTTTCAAAGTACCTTATAACCGTTTCAACGGGATTGAAATCAAAAGCCGGCGGCAGTTTAAAGACCACTGCAACCGCAAATTTTGTAACTCAAATTGATTCAACCGATAAGTTTGCAAGGATAAGTGATGATGCTTTACTTGACTTAGCACAACGACAAACGTTTAAATATTTTTGGGACTTTGGTCATCCAACTTCCGGTATGGCGAGAGAACGAAATACTTCAGGTGATGTTGTAACTACGGGTGGTACAGGCTTTGGAGTGATGAGTATTATCGTTGGTATCAGCAGGGGATTTATTACAAGGGCAGAAGGCTTACAAAGAATTAATACAATAGTAAATTTTTTGAAAAATAATTGTACACGTTATCATGGTGCATTTTCTCACTGGATAAACGGTGCTACCGGTGCTACAGTCCCCTTCAGCCAATTTGATGATGGTGGTGATTTAGTTGAAACTTCATTGCTCATGCAGGGATTGTTATGTGCACGCCAGTATTTTAACACGGTGGCTGCCGATGAAGTTTCACTGCGGACAAATATTAACACATTATGGAATGGCGTTGAATGGAGTTGGTTTCGCCAGAATTCGCAGAATGTTCTGTATTGGCATTGGAGCCCAAATTATAATTTTCAAATTAATATGCCAATAAGAGGATGGGATGAAGCATTGATTGTATATGCATTGGCTGCATCTTCCAATACTGATTCCATTCCACGAGCAGTGTATGATAATGGTTGGGCTTTGAATGGTGGGATTAAAAACGGCAACACATATTATGGAGTGCAGTTACCACTTGGCCCTAATCTTGGAGGGCCTTTATTCTTTTCCCACTATTCTTTCCTGGGAATAAACCCGCATGATCTTACCGATGCTTATGCAGATTATTTTACCCAGAATACAAACCATAGTTTGATCAACTATAATTATTGTGTTGCCAATCCAAATAATTTTTTTGGCTACAGTTCAACAACCTGGGGGCTTACAGCGAGTGATGATAATATCTCCGGATACAAAGCGCATGCCCCGGATAATGATGATGGGGTCATTACGCCTTCCGCGGCCATTTCATCATTGCCGTATACTCCTGTTCAATCTATGAATGCATTAAAATTTTTCTATTATACGTTGGGGGATAAAATATGGAGTCAATATGGGTTTGTTGATGCATTCAATCTCAAAGACCTTTGGTTTGCCAATTCATTTTTAGCGATTGACCAGGGACCTGAAATTGTGATGATAGAAAATTACCGCAGTAATTTGCTTTGGAATTTATTTATGAGTTGCCCCGAAATAAAAAGAGGAATGAAACAGTTGGGATTTCAGAGTCCGAAGTTGTGAATAATTGAGCAGACCTCACAGGTTTTTAAAACCTGTGAGGTCTGATTATAAACAGATTCCCCCTGAATAAAAAATGATAATAATGTTACGTGTAACCCTCCCTGTTATATAAATATCATTGGATAAAATTTATTTACTTTGACCAGGCAAAAGCAATCGATCTGTCATCTTAAAACAAACGTAATATTACCTTGATTTGTATGAGACATCTTTTATTTTTCCTGTTTTTATTTCTGGCTGCCTGTAATGTTTCTGAGATTAATACTTCGCCGCCGGAAATTTCAAATACACAGGTAGTTAAGTTAGAAGGAGGCCTTGGTGTTGTTTCACTTTCGTTGCCTGCCCGCTACGACACTTCATTTACGTGGATACATTACTCTGATTGCGGCGCACCCTGTGAAAAAAGAAAATATAGGTTTCAACCAAAAACTTTACCGGTATATATGGAAACCGGGTTTCACTACAAACCATTAAATGATTCTATAGAGCAATTTACAATCGTTCATAACCCTTATATTTCACCGGACGACAGCGATAAAACCGATAATAAGGATTTTATCATTTCCTTTCACGATCATAAAAAATTTTACATAACCCACGATCCAACTCTGCGCACGATAAAATGGGACACGATTGAAAAAATCGGCGACCGGTATTTTTCCGTTATCGTAATTGATAAGTATGACTCCGCTATTTCAGCATATTCAAAAAAATTATTATCAACCACTACGATAAAAAGAGGTACCGTTGATTTTGATTTTGAATTACTCAGCAAGAAAAAGGATTCGCTTACAGAAAACTTTATTGATGACGCAAAATATTATTTGCAAACGATTCGCATCGAAAAAAGTAATAAATAACTATCCATATAAAAATAATGTTGCGGACGTTCAGTTTACGCCTTATCGATTTTTTCGCAGGTCTGCCCAAAGAGAAATTATCCCTAATGCAAGAAATAAAATGGCTTCCATCCAATTTTTATTTTGAAACGCTTCTATTAAAGCTATTCCGAATAATAAGAGGAAGACTGCCAAATTTGTAAATTTTATAGCTTTCATTCTTTCATTTGTTTTTTTTATTCTATTTGCAAATTTTAAGAGGAGGTACAACAGACTCGTTTATTATGCTTTTCTTTATTCAGTACCTCTACAGTTTTATTAAATAGGTGCATTGTAATAGCTGGTGTGGCGCCAATGCACAAAATACCCAGTTTTCCATATTGCGACAAAGCACCTATCATGTGAAACATAACCCCTTGCTGTATACTGCCGTCGTATAGAAGGTCATTTGCAGTTGTTATTTCTATAAGGTCATGCGGGGTGAGGCCTTTATAATATTCGCTTTGCAGGTTATCCGAAAAAAAATAATACCGCGTTTGTGCGCTTGCCGTTAGATATATTGCTTTTGATGCATCATATGTACCGTCGGTTAAATACTGCAGCATTAGATAAGGATGAGTTGTGCCCCCCTTACGTAAGTTTATTTCTAATGCATAATGTTTCCATTCATTGTTTTCCTTTACTGAAATAAAGTCAATTGAAAATCTTCCAAGCACACCATAGCTTTTTAATTTATCTGCAATTTTTTTTCCTAATTCGGCAATGGCCACTGCATATTCTTTTCCCGCAGGAAAATGTGCTCCTAAAAATACATGTCCGCTTTCGCCCCCGATGACCTGGTCATGGGTAGAAATAACTTCTGTTTCACCTAAAGGCGTAATGCGACATTGAACCGAAGGAAATACTTTTTGTTCACCCTCAATAAATACTTCAACAATACCACCTGCTTCTGTGAATTTTTTTAAATAACTTTCATATACTAAATCATGTGCAACCATTTGCAATCGTTGCCGAAGTACTTCGGCTATCCACAATTTTAAATATTCCTTTCCGGGTGAACCTTCATAAGAAAAAACCGCGTTTCCATCTCCTGAAAAACCATCATTAAGTTTTATTACGGCCCTGTTAAGCCCCGGTAACATCAATTTAAGTTTGAATAGAGCTTCTATAATATCTTCTTCATTATTGCAATCCTCAAAACCGGGCGGCGTACCGACATTACATTCCTTAAATATTTTCCGGCTGAAACTTTTTGTTCCAAGATAATTAAGATCGGGATCGCAACCGTAGATGGGCATATGAAGTTGTACCGCAAGAGAACGCTCTGCTTCCGTTACGTTAAAACAAGCAATATGTGCCACATGATCCGGCGGAATACTTTTCCTGATGCGTTCTATTAACCGCGGGCGCTCCAATATTTTTTGCGTAAGAGATTTAGCCGATGCATCGAAGCAACTAAGTGTTTTTAATCGTTGGCGTGCATGGTAGCCCGTTATACCGGGCAGCAAGTGTAAATAATAATCCATTATTATATTGTGGACAGGAATACTGGTTACATAAATTACATGAGTGTTTGGCATGCGCAACAACATCAGCAGGCAAAGCAATCGTTCTTCATAATGAATAATGCCGTCAATTTTGGCTAATATTTCCTGGTCCAGCGAAAGACTTGGGATTATAACCACAGTTTTCGCTGCCATTCTATCCGGGAAAACAGATTTAAATTGATCGGGAAATCGTTGTTGTAATTTTTTGAATTCAATTATTTCATCTGAACAGGCTTGCATTTGTTGTTGTTTCTTTAGAGTTCTTTTAAATGCCGAAAGCAATTCATAAATAAGCCATTATACGCGTTGCAGTGTTCAGAAGTTTTTTTAAGTAGGAAATTCACCAATATTACCGGCGGCAATAGTAGGTGTATCAAGCACTTCACCATTGTACCAATATATCCAGGCATTTGTATCTGCTTCACCATCTATATATACTTTTATTAATTCCCGCCGGTATAGCGGTTGTTCTCCTTGCTCCACAATTAATCCTTCATAATCGTCCAGTTGGCCAAATACGTATGAAAAATCATGCTCATCATTCAGCTTAAATAGTTCTCCCTCTATGAAAGACTCGCCATCACCGGGGCTTGCCAATAATTCTCCATTTACATTGCTCACCGTCCCTTTAACTTTTGCAGGGCTTACAAAACTGAAAAAATGACTTACATAATCATGGGTATGCTGGTGAAAGCCCTTTCGAAGCGAGCTATACACAAAAAGCTGTTTAGACAGTGCAGATTCCATGCTAAAAAAATTTAATCATTTTCTTGTGGAAGGATTAAATGAAATATGTATTAATACCGTAAATCTAAACCAGGCTAGTGAACAATATTATGATAAAAAGCAACGGGGCGAATGATTGAAGTCATAACGAAATGGTAAGTCCTGGCAAACGTCTATTATGCAGAAATTCGTAATAAATATCTGCTTTAATTAAGTCAGAATTAACAAGAATTAGCAGGGATAAAAACAAGAGAAATTTTTGTTCCATCTTATCTGGCAACATAATTGCGCTACAGTAATTGCACCTTTATATTGTAAAAACACCTTTATGAAAAAAGTATGGTTTGTAATAGCAATTGCCTCGCTGTATGCCCTGGCCTTCCAGGCTGCAATATTTACAGGAATTTCAGATCAGATTATTTTTGGGATGTTTGCGTTTTCACCTTTTGTTATTTTATATATGGCCTATGTTATTCTTAAAAATGGAGAACCTTCTCCCTATACTTTCGAAGAAAAGTTTTATGACGACTTTGATTATTTTAGAAATGGAAGAGAGAAATTAAATGTTGAAAATTATCACAGTTTCAATCCGTAGATTTTTCACATCAAACCCGTGTATAAACATCATCTGATTCTTATCATTTTTTACATAGCGATGTTAAAATATTTAACCTTGGTTAACTCCAGCGATTCAGCCATATAATTGCATCAAAAGCCTTATTTTCCATTATCTTTAGCGGCAATAATTATTGTCCTGATATGAAGAGATACCTGTTGCTTTTATCCGTTTCATTTTTCACCAATGTTTGTGTGGCTCAGCAAAAAACAAAGGTGAGTAACACTACTTCCCCGGAAAAAACTTCGATACAACATAACCTCACGGATTCTGCTTTGCTCGATCTGGTTCAAAAGCAAACCTTTAAATATTTCTGGGATTTTGCAGACCCTTTTAGCGGTATGGCGCGGGAGCGAAGTAATGTTACGGACTATGGGCCGGAATTAGCAGCAACCGGTGGCACCGGCTTTGGTGTCATGGCAATTATTGTGGCTGTTAACCGTAACTGGATTACACGAGATACAGCAGTGCGCCGGTTATTAAAGTTGGTGAAGTTTCTTTCTAAAGCCAATAAATACCATGGCATATTTCCCCATTGGTTAAATGGCGAAACCGGTAAAACAATTCCATTCAGCTCAAAAGATGATGGCGGCGATGTTGTGGAAACTTCTTATCTCATGGAGGGATTGCTATGTGCCCGCGAATATTTCAATAAAGATAATCCTGAAGAAAAACAATTGAGACAACGCATTACCTGGATGTGGAACGATGTGGACTATAACTGGCAAACACGGGGGGGAATCAGTGTATTGTATTGGCACTGGAGTCCCAATAACGGATGGGCCATGAATGCGGAGATAAGAGGATGGAACGAATGTTTGATTACCTACATTCTTGCCGCATCATCACCGGAACATTCCATTGAACCAGATGTTTATAATCATGGATGGGCGGTAAACAATAATTTTCATAACGGCAAAAAATTTTACGTCTATACGTTGCCGTTAGGTTTCGATTATGGTGGACCTCTTTTCTTTGCACATTATTCTTTTTTAGGCCTTGATCCCCATGGCTTAAAAGACAAGTATGCCGATTACTGGGAACAAAATCAAAATCATACTTTAATTAACCACGCGTATTGTGTTGACAATCCAAAACATTATAAAGGATATGGTGCAGATTGCTGGGGACTTACTGCAAGTGACAGTTATGTGGGTTATTCTGCGCATTCGCCTACCAATGATTTGGGTGTAATATCGCCCACAGCCGCATTATCTTCTTTTCCTTATACACCTGGATATTCCATGCAGGCATTAAGACATTTCTATTTTGATCTCGGCGATAAGATATGGGGTCAATATGGATTTGTTGATGCATTCAGTGAATCTAAAAACTGGTACGCAAAATCTTATTTGGCTATTGATGAAGGCCCTATAGTTGTAATGATTGAAAATTATAGAACAGGATTATTATGGAAGCTATTTATGAATATTGCTGAAATACAACAGGGATTAAAGAAGTTGGGTTTTGAAAGTCCATATATAAAATAGAAATTAATGAAAAAATTGTTTGCATGTTTTCTATTATTGTCTTCTACTGTTTATTCGCAGGAACATTTATATGATTATACTTTGTTTACCAACAGCCGTATGACCGGTAATTATTTTTTCAGCAAGGCTTTTTTTCAATCGCCATCCTTTATAAAAAATATCAACTATCGGTTAGCAGTAAACGAAAAAATATTTAATACTCCCGGCAATTCATTACAACTTCAATACGTGAATGGTAAAAACGGAAACTGGAAAGCAAGTATTTTCAAAGATAATTTGCGTGGACAGGATCATTTTAAGCCTGTTAAATTTTTCTCATTTCGTATTTATTGTACCACTCCGGGTTTACAGGAAGAACTCCCTCAGGTCTATCTCATCTTCAAAGACAGTTCTCTTTCTCAAAAAATAACTTTTGCAACAGATTTTGTAAATCAATGGTCTTCTATTTATATCCCTGTTGAATCATCTTATAAAAATTTTAAGATTCCTGAAGATGTTATAGGCGTTCAGTTTTCACAAAACGGCGATGATGGAAATAGACATACAATTTATTTAGATGATATTGAATTTTTGCCTGCAGCCATAGATTTACCGGTTACAGCTAAGCCCCAAATCCTTGGCTGTGAGGGCTATGCGAAACATGTGGACATTTCGTGGAAACCGTTTAATGATGAACATGTAAAATTTATAAAGATTTATCGTTCAGAAGATGGCAAGACGTTTATTCCTGTTGGAATACAATTGCCATTAATGAATCGTTATTCGAATTTTACAGGAATTACGGGTAAGCGATACAGTTATAAAATATCTTTTCTTAATTATCAATATAAGGAAACAGCGTTTTCAAATATTATGTCTGCAGCAACCAAAGCCATGACTGACGATGAATTGCTTACGATGGTACAGAAGGCATGCTTCCGCTACTATTGGGAAGGCGCTGAAAAAGTAAGTGGCATGGCAAAAGAAAATATACCAGGTCGCACCAATATGATTGCTGCAGGTGCATCTGGCTTTGGTATTATGGCTTTGATTGTTGGTACTGAAAGAAAATTTATTAACCGTAAACAATCAGTAGAGCGGTTCTTAAAGATTACTTCTTTTCTTGAGAATGCCGAAAAATTTCATGGAGCATTTCCTCATTTCATGGATGGACCAACGGGTAAAGTAGAACCTTTTTTTGGCACCAGGGATGATGGCGGAGATTTGGTGGAGACATCTTTTCTAATGCAGGGATTGTTAGCTGCCAAAGCATATTTCAATAAAGATGATACTGATGAAAAAGCGATACGAGAAAAAATAACAACCATCTGGCATAACATTGAATGGGATTGGTACAGGCGTTATCCCGACAGTAAGTATTTATATTGGCATTGGTCGCCCGATAAGGCATGGATCATTAATCATCGTTTAACCGGATGGAATGAAACCATGGTTACTTATTTATTGGCTATTGCCTCACCAACACACAGTGTTCCCGCAATCCTTTATTATAGTGGATGGGCCAACCAGGATAGCACCGGTCAACAATACAGGAAAAATTGGGGCGGAACAAGGGATGGTTCTATGTACACAAATGGCAACACTTATTTTGGAATTAAATTATCTGTGGGAGTTTCTGATGGCGGCCCTCTTTTTTTTACACATTATTCTTATATGGGTTATGATCCACATTTAATAACCGATAAATACACTAACTACTTTACAAACAATAAAAATATTGCCTTAATCAACTATCGCTATTGCGTAAAGAATCCCAATAATTATAAAGGTTATGGTGATAGTTGCTGGGGATTAACTGCCAGTGACGGGCCTTATCATTATTCTGCTAATGAACCTGTAGCCGGAAGAGATGATGGGAAAATTGCACCTACGGGTGCCGTTAGTTCGTTCCCTTATACACCTGTTCAATCGATGAAAGCTTTAAAAAATTATTACCACAAGTATGGAAATTTTTTGTGGGGGGAATATGGTTTTCGTGATGCTTTTAATCTTACCGAAAACTGGTGTTCCGATATTTATATGGGATTGAACCAGGCAACTATGGTTGTAATGATAGAAAATTACAGAAGTGGATTAATCTGGAAATTATTCATGAGTGATATTGATATTAAAAATGGATTGGAAAAATTGAAAATGGAATCAGAAAAATAGTATCAAATTTCGCAGACCTTTAAGTCTGGTCCCTCTCCCTCGGGAGAGGGGTTGGGGTGAGGATCTCAATAAAGAATTATAATATGCGTTATAAAATTATTTACACTTTTATTGCTGTTACCTGTAGCACAATTTTGTTTGCGCAAAAGAGCAAGCATTTAAAAACCTTCCCAGACTCAATTGCACCGGTAGGAATTATAAAAGGATTATCAGACTCTGAGCTACTCGATGTGGTACAACGGCAAACTTTTCGCTACTTCTGGCACTTTGCGCATCCTGTAAGCGGCCTTGCAAGAGAAAGGGACAATACTGTAAAAGCTAACTATTACTGGGATTATATTAATGAAGCAGATGATCAACCTAATTTTAGCAAAGGAACATTTGGCCCCGAAGCCTGCGCTATTGGCGGAACAGGTTTCGGAATCCTTTCAACAATTGTTGCAGTTAACCGCAGATGGGTTGGGAGAGACACTGCTCTGAAACGGTTAGTAAAGATTGTTGATTTTTTAATTAAGGCTGATTGTTTTCATGGCATCTATCCACACTTCATGAACGGAGCAACCGGTAAAACAATTCCTTTCGGCAGATTAGATGATGGCGCAGATATCGTAGAAACATCGTACTTGTTTATGGGGCTCTTATGCGCCAAGGAATATTTTAATGGTGATAGTCCGTTGGAGAAATATTTTAGAAACCGCGTTAATGAAATGTGGAGTGTGGCAGACTGGAACTGGCATAGCAAAGGAGATGATAAACTTTTATACTGGCACTGGAGTCCCGCCAATGATTTTGATATGAACTTCCCCGTATACGGTTATGATGAAGCCCTGATAACATACATTGTCTCCGCTTCTTCTCCATCTCATTCTATCTCAAAAGAATTATACGACAATTCGTGGGTAAAAAGCGCCGGATGGAAAAATGGAAAATCATATTACGGCATCATGCTTCCACTGGGTAATTTCGAATATGGTGGGCCGTTATTCTTTGAGCAATACACTTATATGGGAATTAATCCCAATGGATTAACAGATGATAACGGAATTGATTATGCGGAACAAACGAAAAACCACACCCTCATTAACAGGGCTTATTGTATTGATAATCCGAAAAAATTTAAAGGCTATGCAGCAAACTGCTGGGGCTTAACCGCAGGTGATAGCTATAAAGGCTACGTGGCTCATTGCCCCCAGGACGATCGCAGTGTTATACAACCGACTGCTGCATTATCCTCTTTCCCGTATACTCCCGAATACAGCATGCAGGCTTTAAAACATTTTTATTACGACCTCGGAAATAAGATTTGGGGGCCTTATGGATTTGCAGATGGATTTAGTGAAACAAAAAACTGGTATGCACAAACACATCTGGCAATAGATGAAGGCCCTATTGTTGTAATGATTGAAAATTACCGGAGTAAATTAATATGGAATTTATTTATGAAAATTCCGGATATTAAAAATGGATTAAAGAAACTGGGATTCACAAGCTCTTTTTAATAAGAATAAAATTTATTATTATGTCACATTTTCAATTAACCTCACAAAACATAGCAGATTATAAAAAAGACGGCTATGTAATTATCAAGAACTTTTTACGGGCTGAAGAAGTAGATAAGCTTTATAAAATTGCAACAGGTGATGATACTTTGCAAAAGCATGCCTTTGATTTAAATGATCAATCCGGAAAAAAAACAAAACTCACTTTATGGTACACTCCCGGTAATGATGCTTATGGCTTGCTTACAAAAAGTAAACGCATAGTGGAGTCGGTAGATAAATTAATGGGTGGCGATAGTGCAGTTTGTCATTTTCACAGTAAGCTCATGCAAAAGGAACCTAAAGTTGGCGGGGCGTGGGAGTGGCACCAGGATTATGGTTATTGGTATAAAAATGAATTTTTATTGCCCGATCAAATGATGTCTGTTATGGTTGCAATTACGGATGCCAGTAAAGCAAACGGATGTTTGCAGGTGATAAAAGGATCTCATAAAATGGGACGTATTGAACATGGATTTGCAGGCGAACAGGTTGGGGCTTCACAACATTATGTTGACCTGGCTTTGAAAACAATGGATCTGGTTTATGTAGAAATAAAAGCGGGAGACGCATTATTTTTTCACAGCAATTTATTGCATCGCTCGGAAGCAAATCTTTCAGATAAGCCCCGTTGGTCGTTAATATCTGTTTACAACAGGAGCGCTAACATTCCTTACAATGAACCATCAAAATCAAGCACAGTTCCTTTGGAAGCTGTGCCCGACGAAGCATTAATGACCTGGGAAACCGATGGAATTGACGCGGGAGCCAATTTTTTGGAAAAAGAAAAAGATGAAGCTTTAAAATAATTAAAAACTAGATGACTAATTAAGTATGGCTTCTTATTCTATGGTTATTTTTGCAATATAAATAAATCGCAGAAAGTATAGTTCCAACTAAAATTTTATCCTCAACAATAAATTGATTTTACCATTATGAAATTAGCAATTCTTGGTTCCGGCTTTATTGCACGCTTTTATGCAGATGCGTTGGTAGCCCAAAGAAGAAAAGATGTAATTACAATGGTGTACAGCCGAACGGAGGCAAATGCCAAAAAATTTGCGGATGACTATAGAGTGCCCAACTATTCCATAAGCATAAAAGAATGTGTAGAACATAAAGATGTGGATGCGGTAATTATTGCCTTATCAAACGATATGCACCTGGAATCAGTATTAGCATGCGCTTCAGTTGGTAAACATGTTTTATGCACTAAACCTCTCGGCCGTAATGCAAAAGAAGCTTTGCAAATGTTACAGGCCGTTGACAAAGCGAATATAACCGGCGGTTATCTTGAAGACCTTTGTTATAGCCCTAAATTTTTAAAGTCATTGGCAAGCATAAAAAATGGGAGTATTGGTGAAGTGATATGGGCAAAAAGCAGGGAAACACATCCCGGGCCGCATAGTGATTGGTTTTGGGATAAAGAAAAATCGGGCGGTGGCGCTATGGTAGATCTTGGTTGCCATTGTATTGAGATAAGCAGAAATTTTATTGGAAAAAATAATAAGCCCATCGAAGTAATGTGCTGGGCCGATACCCGCGTTCATCCAATTGACGCAGAGGATAATGCCATTGGCCTTGTAAAATATGAAAATGGCGCTATTGGCCAGTTTGAAGTAAGCTGGTCTTTTCGTGGCGGAATGGATTTAAGAGATGAAGTGATGGGTACGGAAGGAACAATATGGACAAATAATTTCCTAAGAACGGGGTTTGAAATGTTTACTTCGGGTAAGGGTGGCAGTTATGTGGCTGAAAAAGCCGAAAGTACTACCGGCTGGCTCTTCCCCGTAGGAGACGAAGTACATGAACTCGGTTACAGCCACATGTTTACAAATATGTTTGAGGCAATAGAAAATAAAGTGCAGCCATCTGAAAATTTTTATGATGGTTATATAGTCAATGCGATTATTGATGCCTGTTATGTTTCCGCCAAAACAAAAAAGTGGGAGCCTGTTATAATAGAAGATTGGAGAGGAGTTGCAGAAAAAAAGGAAACCAAAAAAATGAATAGTTATGATGAAGATCATTTTTTAATAAAAGAAGAAGTGCTTCCTTCGGGCGAAAAAAAGTTCATCATTAAAAATAAAAAAACAGGTTCAATCGAAGTAAGGTAATAAGTGTTTTATGCAATAATAATTATTGTAGATTAAAATATTCAAAACCATGCAAGGTCCTGAACTTGTCGAAGGAGGGGTGAGGCCTAAACAAAAATGATATGATAAATTTCTTTCCAGCTAAATTCTCCAAAACAATTATACTAATAATTGGAATTCTGTTTTCATTTCAATTAGTATCTGCGCAGCAAAAAACATATTGCAATCCTGTTAATATCGATTATGGTTACACGCCAATACCAAATTTCTCTGAATGGGGCCACCACAGGGCTACCGCCGATCCAGTGATCATAAATTATAAAAATGATTATTATTTATTTTCAACCAATCAATGGGGATATTGGTGGAGTCATGATATGCTCAACTGGAAATTTATTTCAAAAAGATTCCTGCGCCCGTGGAATGGGGGCTATGACGAACTCTGTGCCCCTGCTGTTGGGATCATAGGAGATACCATGATTGTATTTGGTTCGACTTACACCTCTAATTTTACAATTTGGATGAGCACCAACCCTAAAGCAAATGAATGGAAACCCCTGGTTGATTCCTTTGCAATCGGTGGGTGGGATCCCGATTTCTTTACAGATGACGATGGGAGGTTATATATGTATAACGGTAGCAGTAACAGGTATCCATTGTATGGCATAGAACTCAATCGTAAAACAATGCAGCCGGTTGGAACAAGAAAAGAAATTTATTTTTTAGAAGACTGGCGTTATGGCTGGCAGCGTTTTGGAGAGTATTACGACAACACTTTTCTGGATCCCTTTATCGAGGGCTCATGGATGACAAAGCATAACGGTAAATATTACCTGCAATATGGTGCACCCGGTACCGAGTTTAGTGGCTATGCCGATGGAGTGGTTGTTGGAGAAAATCCTTTAGGTCCGTTCACACCGCAATCTGATCCGTTGTCTTTTAAGCCGGGCGGCTTTGCAAGAGGGGCTGGTCATGGTTCTACTTTCCAGGATAATTTTCAAAACTGGTGGCATGTGTCAACCATTTCAATATCTGTAAAAAATAATTTTGAAAGAAGGATTGGCATTTGGCCCGCGGGTTTTGATAAAGATGATTTAATGTATATGGATGCTGCCTTTGGCGATTATCCCCATTATTTACCTAATGAAAAAACAGATCATTTAAAAAGCGGATTTACGGGCTGGATGTTACTCAATTATAAAACACCTGTAGAAGTTTCGTCTACACTTGGAGGTTACCATGCCAATAATGCAGGTGACGAAAATATTAAAACTTACTGGAGCGCTGCATCAGGGAATAAAGGCGAATGGATACAAACAGCTTTTGACAATGTAAGCACTGTAAATGCAATACAAATTAATTATGCCGACCAGGATGCAGCCTTTTTAGGAAAGCAAACCAATATTTATCACCAGTATAAATTATATTATTCTCTTGATGGCAAAAGATGGACTATACTGGTTGATAAAAGTAATAATAAAACGGATGTTCCTCATGATTATATTGAGTTGGAAAAATCAGTTCAGGCAAAATATATAAAGCTGGAAAATATTCACATGCCTACGGGTAAGTTTGCGGTAAGTGGATTGCGTGTTTTTGGGAATGGGAATGGAAGCAAGCCTGATACTGTACAAAATTTTATTGTGCTTCGTACGGAAAAGGATAAACGCAGTGCATGGATTAAATGGAGGCCGGTTGATAATGCATTCGCTTATAATATTTACCTGGGTACAGCACCTGATAAATTGTACAATTGTATTATGGTTTACGATGCCAATGAGTATTGGCTAAAAACAATGGATCTTGAGAAACCCTATTATTTTTCAATTGAGGCCATTAATGAAAATGGTGTTTCATCAAGAACAAAAGTTATCAAGGTTGATTAGAAAATAAAGTGCAGTAGCATTGTGAGCTTGTTGAATGTCATCCTGATCTTGTCGAAGGAGGGATTGGGGTGAGGCTCTCTAACATACAAAAATAAATAATAATGAAAAAAACGATTGTGTTCCTGGTGTTTGCTTTTGTTGTATCGCTTCACGGTTATACGCAAAGCAACGATGCGAAGATGAAAACTTTCATTGATGCATTAATGAAAAAAATGACGTTGGATGAAAAAATCGGGCAGTTGAATTTGCCTGGATCAGGCGATATCGTTACGGGACAAGCTGGCAACTCAGATATTGGGAAAAAGATTAAGGAAGGGAAAGTTGGTGGGTTATTCAATATAAAATCGGAAGCTAAAATTCGTGCCGTACAACAAGTAGCTGTAGACCAAAGCCGCTTAAAAATTCCTTTAATATTCGGTATGGATGTCATTCATGGATATGAAACTGTTTTCCCGATTCCTTTAGGTTTATCATGTACATGGGATATGGGCCTTATACAAAAATCTGCGTCTATCGCTGCCAGTGAGGCAAGTGCTGATGGCATTTGCTGGACGTTTTCTCCAATGGTTGACATTGCCCGTGATCCCCGCTGGGGGCGCATTGCGGAGGGTTCCGGTGAAGATCCGTACCTGGGGTCGCAGATTGCCAAGGCAATGGTAAGAGGTTACCAGGGAAATGATCTTACAAAAAATAATACCATCATGGCTTGTGTGAAACACTATGCTTTGTATGGAGCCGCAGAAGCAGGGCGTGATTACAACACTACAGACATGGGCCATCTTAGAATGTTTAATGAGTATCTGCCTCCTTACAAAGCAGCAGTGGACGCCGGTGCAGGAAGCGTTATGGCTTCTTTTAATGAAGTGGATGGCGTTCCGGCTACTGCTAATAAATTTTTATTGACAGATGTATTGCGCAAACGCTGGGGGTTTAATGGTTTTGTAGTTACTGATTATACCGGGATAAACGAAATGGTGGCGCATGGTATTGGCGATTTACAAACCGTTTCGGCAAGAGCTTTGATGGCAGGTATTGATATGGATATGGTAGGCGAAGGATTTCTTACAACACTAAAAAAATCTTTGCAACAAGGGAAAGTAACACAACAGCAAATTGATTTCGCCTGTAGAAAAATATTGGAGGCAAAATACAAATTAGGGTTGTTTGATGATCCTTATCGCTATTGTAATGCAGAAAGAGCGAAGACCGAAATATTTACTGATGCCAACCGTAATGTGGCAAGGGATATAGCAGCGCAATCTTTTGTGTTATTGAAAAATAATAATGTATTGCCTCTGAAGAAGTCGGGAACAATTGCGTTGATAGGCCCGCTGGCAGATAATAAAGAAAATATGCCGGGAACATGGAGTGTTGCTGCTGATTTCTCCAAGGCTGTTTCTGTTTTACAGGGCTTGAAAAATGTAGCAGGTCCTGGGGTAAATATTTTATACGCCAAAGGATCAAATTTATCAGATGATACTTTATTTGAACAAAGAGCCGGCATGTTCGGAAAATCTTTTCAACATGATAACAGGCCCGACCAGGAAATTATTAATGAAGCATTGGATGTTGCAAACAAAAGTGATGTAATCGTTGCGGCTTTAGGCGAGTCTGCAGAAATGACAGGCGAAAGTTCCAGCAGGAGTGATATTACAATCCCGGCTGCGCAGGAAAATTTATTGAAAGCTTTGGTGAAAACGGGCAAACCGTTGGTATTGGTTTTATTTACCGGTCGCCCATTGGCAATTAAATGGGAACAGGATACTGTACCTTCTATTTTAAATGTTTGGTTTGGCGGCACTGAAGCTGGCAATGCTATTGGTGATGTGTTGTTTGGTGATGTGAATCCTTCCGGAAAACTTACAACAACATGGCCACAGAATGTTGGACAGGTTCCACTTTACTACAATCATAAGAATACAGGTCGTCCGCTCCCGGAAGGTAAATGGTTTGAGAAATTCCGTTCCAACTATTTGGATGTTTCCAATGATCCGGTATATCCCTTTGGTTTTGGTTTGAGTTATACAAGTTTTAGTTATGGTGATGTTCAACTCAGCAACAAATCATTAAAAGGAAATCAGACATTAACGGCTTCAGTGAAACTAACGAATACGGGTACCTGGGAAGGAAAAGAAACCGTGCAACTGTATATAAGAGATGTGGTTGGCAGCATTACCCGCCCCGTAGAAGAGCTAAAAGGATTTCAAAAAATTGATTTAAAAGCCGGGGAATCAAAAACAGTTTCATTTAAAATAACTCCGGAAGACCTTAAATTTTATAATGGTGATTTAAAATATGATTGGGAACCCGGTGAATTTGTAATTATGATTGGTGCTAATTCGAGGGATGTTAAATCCGCAAGTATAAATTGGGTAAAATAATTTATCAGGATAAATTTGGAATCCCTTAAAATTCTAATCTGTGAATAAATATAAAATATTTTTTGCTATCATTTTCTGGGGAATCTTCACTCTTCTTTTTGCCTGTTCGAGAGGATCTTTAGGTGGTGGAACGATTGATCCGCCACCACCACCTGTCGGCACAAGCGATGTTGATTTTTGGCTAACGAAAAACGATCAATCTGTTTTATTGCAAAAGCAATCAACAGTTCTTGCTTTTGGAACAACCGCAAACTCCAATCCAAGTATTGACGTGGATACCACGAAAACATATCAAACCATCGATGGATTTGGATTCACTTTAACTGGCGGCAGCGCCTATGTTATTAACCTGCTTAATGCAACCGATAGGACCAATTTGCTTAATGAACTTTTCGGTAATGGTGCCAACTCTATAGGGATTAGTTACCTGCGTTTAAGCATTGGCGCCTCCGATTTGAATGCTTCTGTCTTTAGTTATGATGATCTTGCACAAGGTAATAGGGATTTGAACCTTGATAGTTTTAGTCTTAGTAAGGATACAGTAGATCTTATTCCCATATTAAAACAAATTGTGGCAATTAATCCGGCAATTAAAATTATCGCAACGCCGTGGAGCCCGCCTGTCTGGATGAAGGATAATAACAGCACCATTGGTGGAAGCTTGCAGACTAAATATTACGATGTTTACGCAAAATATTTTGTAAAATACATCCAGGCGATGAAAGCTAACGGCATTGGTATAGACGCAATAACGCCGCAAAACGAACCTTTAAATCCTGGTAACAATCCGAGCCTTTCAATGTCAGCACAGGCGCAAATCAATTTTATAAAAAATAATCTTGGCCCTGCATTTCAAGCTGCGGGCCTTACGACAAAAATCATTATTTATGATCATAATTGCGATCATCCTGATTATCCTGTTTCGGTGTTAAGTGATCCGGCAGCAAATGCATTTATCAATGGATCAGCGTTTCACTTGTATGCAGGTGATATTAGTGCGATGTCAACGGTGCATGCTGCATTTCCTGATAAGGCTTTATACTTCACGGAACAATACACTTCCTCAACCGGTAGGTTCGGCGGTGATTTAAAATGGCATTTAAAAAATGTAATTATAGGTTCCATGCGTAATTGGAGCCGTGTTGCATTAGAATGGAATTTAGCTAACGATCCAACGTTTAATCCACATACGTCTGGCGGATGTGATCAGTGTAAAGGCGCACTTACATTGGGTGGAACAATAACCAGGAATGTTGGATATTATATTGTTGCGCATGCTTCAAAATTTGTTCCGGCTGGTTCTGTGCGCATAGGAAGCAATATAACAGGAAGTTTACAGAATGTTGCATTTAAAACTCCTGCGGGGAAAAAGGTCTTAATTGTTGAGAATGATGGAGCATCAGATGCAACTTTTAATATTCGGTTTAATAATAAATGGACTGCAACTACTTTAGCGGCTGGTGCAGCCGGTACTTATATATGGAATTAATTTATTCAAAAATTTAATTTACGAAACATGAAAAAGTTTCTTTTATTTTCTGCTCTCACATCCGTAAATTTTGTTTTTGCCCAAAGCAATAGGGTTACTATTAAGGCAAAACCTACTGGCACTGCAGGCAAAAAAGTAATTGTGTATACAACGGCAGATAATACCTCCTTCCGGCTTTCACCAACAGATACCGTTACGTTCAAACACATGGGCCAGCCTTTTGAAACACAGGTTTGCGTATTTGTGGATCCGGCAAAAACTTTTCAAACCATACTTGGAATCGGGGGCGCATTAACAGATGCATCTGCGGAAACATTTGCCAAACTACCTAAACACAAGCAACAGGAGTTATTAAAAGCCTATTACGATGTAAATAACGGTATAGGTTATACGCTGGCGAGAACCAATATTCAAAGTTGTGATTTCAGCAGCGGCAGTTACAGCTACGTGAAAGAGGGCGATAAGGATTTAAAGACCTTCAGTGTTGCGCATGACGAGCAATACAAAATTCCATTGATTAAGGATGCTATTGCAGCAGCAGGCGGCAAGCTTACTTTATTTGCAAGCCCATGGAGCCCGCCGGCATTTATGAAAGACAACAATGATATGTTGCATGGTGGAAAATTAAAACCGGAATATTATCAAAACTGGGCAAACTTTTATGGCAAATTTATTAATGCATATAAAAAAGAGGGGATACCGGTCTGGGGAATTACAATACAGAATGAACCAATGGCAAAGCAAACCTGGGAGTCCTGCATTTATACTGCTGAAGAAGAAAGGGATTTCCTGAAAAATTATCTCGGGCCAACCATGCAAAGAAATGGCCTGGGGGATAAGAAAATAATTATTTGGGATCATAACCGAGATCTTCTTTATCAGCGTGCAAGTACATTGCTCGAAGACCCCGCAGCAGCCAAATACGCGTGGGGAATAGGTTTTCACTGGTATGAAGACTGGAGTGGCGGCGACCAGGTTTTTGATAACGTTAAGCGCGTACACGAAAGTTTCCCCGGTAAAAATTTAATGTTTACAGAGGGCTGCACGTTTCCTTTTAAATTAGAGCAGGCTGGTGATTGGAAAATTGGAGAGCGCTATGGCCGTTCTATGATCCATGATTTTAACGACGGAACAGTTGGATGGACAGACTGGAATATCCTGGTGGATGAGCAGGGAGGACCAAATCATGTTGGCAATTTTTGTTTTGCTCCTGTAATAGGCAACACAAAAACCGGCGAGCTGATTTATACAAATGAATATTATTACATTGGTCATTTTTCAAAATTTGTTCGGCCTGGTGCAAAGAGAATAAGTGCGGCGCCAAGCAGGAGCCCATTACAAACAACAGCTTTTATAAATAAAGATGGAAAAATAGCAGTGATTGTAATGAACCAGACTGATCAGAAAATTGATTACAATCTTTGGATAAAAGGTGATGCTGCCCAGGTAACAAGTTTGCCGCATTCGATCGCCACGTTGGTTTTTAACAGGTGAATGTAGTCAATAGGTTTTGGTAGTTTTCATCGAATACAAAAACTTCTGTCACCCTGAGCTTATTGAAGGGGAGAAAGTTTCGTTTGAGAATGATTAACCCGACGAACGATGAAATTAACTATATCATAAATTACGGTGATGAATGATTCTTCAGTTGATTGATCGCGTATTAGAAAACGGTGAAAGACTTTCGGGGATTTGAGACTCGGTTTAGCTGTTTCTGCAAAGGATTGATAAAGGCAATAAAGTAACCAGCGTATTTGAAGCGTTGGCGTTTAGCAGCGTTGCTTTTTTAATTGCGTGTACGCCTAATAGTAAGCTGCACTAAACTGCGCAGGTGAAATCTTATTTATCCACATCATAGCTTAATGCGGCTGCGCCCAAAATACCACTGTTCTCCAGGTCAGAAACTTCAATCTTTATGTGTTCAAGTGCTTTTTGAAATCCAAATGTTTTAATTTGCCGCCACATGGTTGCAGAGAAATATGGAAACGCATAACGTACAGAGCCGCCAATAACAATTAACTCAACATCCAAAGCATACAACATCATTTTAATGGCATTGCCAAGGTGTTTTCCCATTTCTTCATACATTCCGATTGCTGCGACATTTCCATTTTTTGCATTTTTAAAGACTTCTTCACCGTTGATCTGATAAACGTTTTCGAAAAATTGCCCGCTGGCATAATACTCCACTGTTTTATCTAAGTGTTCGATCATTCCAAATTCACCCGCGCCTCCATTTTTGCCGGGGAATAATTTTTTATTAATTATGATGCCGGAGCCAAGGCCTGTACCCAGCGTTAAGCCAATCAATGAATGGTATCCTTTGCCTTTTCCAAAATAATATTCACCAAGCGCAAAACAATTCGCATCATTTTCAACATATACAGGAATGTTATAACGCTCCTCCATTAATTTTTGTAAGGGTATTTTTTTCCACGAAGGAATGTAAACAACATCATAAACCATTTGTTCTTCAGTATTAACAAGCCCCGGAACTCCTATGCCTATGGATGATACGTCCGGATTGATAAGTTCATCAGTAATTTGAAATAACTGCTCCAAAACTTCGCTTGCGCTTACCTGTGAGTTTATCCGTTTTGAAATAATTTCATGCAACTTATTTTCACTAACAATTCCGGCACGTACATTGGTGCCACCCATATCAATCCCTATAATATTTTTCTTATTCATTTTCATTTCTTGTAATAAGTGAAGCTGCTTCTTTTTCTAAGTAAATATCGATTTTCTTATGATTAAGCAATAAAGTCGCAGGCAATTGCGGGGATGCCTCCGCCTCTAACATTTTTTTGATGATGCCGGCTTTTTTAGTTCCGCTTGCCAATAACATTATAAAAGCTGCTTTTTGTAAAGAGGCTAATCCTAACGTGAGGCCCTTTGAAAGTTGCTGCTCGTTTTTAAAATATTTTTGCCCCACCAATTGCGTCATGGTATCAATATCTGCTATATGTGAAAATAGTTCAGGGTCAGTTCCAGGTTCATTCATGCCCACGTGGCCATTCATCCCAAGTCCAACAATAGCCACATCGATGCCTCCCATTAACGAAATATAATCCTCAACTCTATCGCAATCTGTCTGTAGGTCTTTTGCTCTTCCATCAAAAAAAATAATTTTATCCCCTGCAATTTGTAAAGGATAAAACAAATCATTATTTAAATGATACCTGCAGCTTCCTTCATCGTTGCCATTCATGCCCGCCCATTCGTCAAGGCCTATAAAATGCCAGTTAGAAACGTCAATTTGTTTTTCATGAACCTGGCTTATTAATTCTTTATACATGCCTTTGGGCGTATCTCCTGAAGCGGCACAAATCACCGGGTTTTCAAGGGGTAATATGAATTCCAATAAATCATTTACACATTTTTCAGACATGGATTTGTAAGATTCTTCCACTATTATTTGCATTGCGGGTATTTTTAAAAATGATTTATTTTTTATAGAACAAAGTAAGAAGTTTACCACAAAATTGAAACTAATCTTCTATAGAATTTTGTTTTTTATGTAGGATAAATATTATTGATGCACTTTTAAAAATTGGTTTAACTTGAAGGTGTGATTATCTGATATAAAATTTTTTACGATGCCTGGTGATTCATTAAATGTAAATATTAATTCCGGTGGATTGCAAAAAAATACTTTCGATGCAATCGTTATTGGTTCCGGCATCAGCGGGGGCTGGGCTGCCAAAGAACTTTGTGAGCATGGATTAAAAACTTTAGTTCTTGAAAGAGGAAGAAATGTAATGCACAACAAAGACTACCCTACAGCAACCATGAGGCCATGGGAATTTAAGCATCGTGGCCAGATGACTGAAAAATTTAAGGAAGAAAATCCTTTAATAACGCAAGCTGCAGGTTTCGATGAATCAACAGCCCATTTTTTTATAAAGGATAACGATCACCCGTACGTGCAGCAAAAACCGTTTGAATGGATTCGTGGTTACCAGGTTGGTGGCAAATCATTAATATGGGGAAGGGCTTGTCCGCGTTGGAGTAAATATGAATTCATCAATCCTGCAAAATATGGATATGGAATTGAATGGCCAATAGCCTATGATGATATTGCGCCATGGTATTCGCATGTTGAAACGTTTGCCGGCATTTGCGGAAATAAAGATGGAATCGAATCAATGCCTGACGGAGAATACCTTCCTCCATTCGAATTTAATTGTGCTGAAAAAGATATAAAGCAAAAATTAGAATCGAAATATAAAGACCGCTTTATGATACAGGGACGGTGGGCACAATTATCAGAGCCTAAAGATATTCACCTGAAACAGGGCCGGGGGCAATGCCAGGCGAGAGACTTATGTATGCGGGGATGCCCGTTTGGCGGCTATTTTAGTTCCAACTCATCCACGCTGCCATGGGCTGAAAGAACAGGAAATTTAACGATACGACCTTTCTCTGTGGTTCATTCAATTATTTATGATGAACAAAAACTAAAAGCAGTTGGTGTGAGAATTATTGATACAAACACACAAGAGAGCACTGATTATTTTGCAAGAATAATTTTTGTAAATGCATCTGCATTAAATACAAATCTCATTTTAATGAATTCCACATCCAATCGTTTTCCAAATGGCTTTGGAAATGATAATGGATTGTTAGGTAAGTATGTTTGTTTTCAAAACTACCGTGGTTCCGTTGGCGGCGATGTGGATGGTTATTTGGACAAATATTATTATGGCCGAAGAACCGCCGAATGTATGGTGCCCAACTTCAGAAATATTCATAAAAATGATATGGATTTTGTTGGTGGTTATATGGCTTTTACGGCCTGCTATCGTGCCAATGAAAATGCAGGAGGCGTTGCGGAACAAATTGGTGGAACTTATAAAGATGCATTAGCTGAAGCAGGCCCTTGGGGAATGTATATGTATATGCAGGGGGAAACCATTCCTAAAGAAACAAATTATGTTGCGTTGAGTAAGGATAAAAAAGATGGATGGGGAATACCCTTATTAGTAACCAATGTTGATTATGATGATAATGATGAGAAACTATTAAAAGATTTTTTAACACAAGCAAGTGAAATGCTGGATGCAAGTGATGTAAAAAATATTACACAACACGATAATCATTGGGCGCCCGGCCGGGATATACATGAGATGGGCGCATGTAGGATGGGAAAGGATCCTAAAACATCTTTATTGAATGAGAATAACCAGTTTCATAGTTGTAAAAATGTTTTTGTTACTGATGGCGCCTGTATGACGAGCACAGCCAATCAAAGCCCTTCCATTTTGTATATGGCGTTAACAGCAAGAGCTGTCAATTATGCAATTGATGAAATGAAGAAAGGGAATTTATAATTATTTATTAAAACCTGTTAATCTCTCTAAAATATTATATGAAAAGTATTACCTGTTTCCGGCGTTTATTCGTTTTATATTTCCTGGTAATTTTTTCTTCTACCTGTTACGCACAAACGAAGACTATTGATCAGAAAGTAGATTCAGTTTTAAAACTAATGACCCTTGATGAGAAGGTTGGCCAGATGAATCAATACAATGGCGACTGGGATGCGACGGGCCCCATTACTAATGATGGCGACAAACAAAACCAGATAAGAAAAGGAATGGTTGGCTCAATGCTTAACGTTACAGGAGTAGAGCATACAACACAGTTGCAAAAGATTGCCATGCAATCAAGATTAAAAATTCCTTTATTATTTGGACAGGATATTATTCATGGATACAGAACTACCTTTCCTATTCCTCTTGCAGAAGCGGCGAGTTGGGATTTAAAAGCTATTCAGCTCTCGGCACGGATAGCTGCAACAGAGGCGGCTGCAAGTGGCGTGCACTGGACATTTGCGCCTATGGTTGATATTGCCCGTGATTCACGCTGGGGAAGAGTTATGGAAGGAGCAGGTGAAGATCCTTACCTCGGTTCTTTAATTGCAACGGCAAGAGTGAAGGGTTTCCAGGGGAAAGGTTTTGGAAATACGGATGCAATAATGGCTTGTGCAAAACATTTTGCTGCGTACGGTGCAGCCATCGGCGGCCGTGATTATAATGCTGTTGATATGAGTTTAAATGCTTTGTGGGAAATTTATCTTCTTCCTTTTAAGGCTGCTGCAGAAGCAGGCGCTGCAACTTTCATGAATTCATTTAATACACTCAATGGAATTCCTGCTACCGGTAGTGCATACCTGCAAAGGGATATTTTAAAAGGCATGTGGAAGTTTAAAGGATTTATTGTGAGCGACTGGAACTCTGTTGGGGAGATGATTCCGCATGGTTTTGCAAAGGATAATTACGATGCATCATTCAAGGCAATTACTGCGGGGAATGATATGGATATGGAAAGCCGGAGTTACATACAAAATTTAGTACAGCTTGTAAAAGATGGGAAAGTAAAAATTCAATTAGTTGATGATGCAGTAAGGCGCATATTAAAAAAGAAATTTGAAATGGAATTGTTTGATGACCCTTTCAGATTTTCTAATAAAGAAAGAGAACAACAGCAATGGAATAATAAGCAAAACCTGGAAGCAGAAAAATTAATGGCCGAAAAAAGTATTGTACTACTGAAAAATGAGAATCAATTATTGCCATTAAGCAAGACTAACGTACAAGGTAAGACGATTGCTTTGATTGGGCCATTTATAAAAGGAATAAGGGACAACCTTGGTTTCTGGAGTTATACATGGCCCGATGATTCTGCACGAATTATTTCTGTTTGGGAAGGAATAAAAAATAAAGCCGGAGATAATGCAAATCTTCTTTACGCAAAAGGATGCAATATAAATGATACATCACATGTGAGTTTTAGTGAAGCCATCGAAACAGCCATGAAAGCAGATATTGTAATCATGAATGTAGGTGAAGCTGCTGATATGAGCGGTGAAGCCAAAAGCCGCAGCAATATTCATTTACCCGGTGTGCAGGAAGAATTGATTAAGGCAATTTGTGCTACCGGCAAACCTGTAATTGTAATGATCAATGCAGGAAGGCCATTAATTTTTAACTGGACTGCCGATCATGTTCCTGCGATCGTTTATACGTGGTGGTTAGGTACCGAAGCCGGAGCTGCAATTGCGGATGTTTTGTTTGGAGATTATAATCCTTCCGGGAAATTGCCCATGAGTTTTCCAAGAGCAGAGGGACAGATTCCTATTTACTATAATCATTTCAGTACAGGCCGCCCCGCAAAAAATGACAGCGATTTGAATTATGTTTCCTCTTATATTGACTTGCCCAACAGTCCAAAGTTTCCTTTTGGATATGGATTAAGCTATACAACTTTTTCTTATAGTGATATTAAGCTAAGTTTAACTAGGTTCAGGCCGGGACAGGATTTAAGGGCTTCTGTTGTTGTCACCAACTCAGGCAAATATGATGGAACTGAAACCGTACAATTGTATATAAGAGATATGGTGGGCTCTGTGGTGAGGCCTGTAAAAGAATTAAAAGGATTTCAACAAATATTTTTAAAAGCAGGAGAAAGCCAAACAATAACGTTTAAGATTACAACGGAAGATCTTAAATTTTATAACAATGATCTTAAATATATTTATGAGCCTGGTGATTTTAAGTTATTCATCGGGACAAACAGTGATGACGTAAGAGAAGCAGATTTTACTTTATTAAAATGAGTGCACTATCAATATTTATATAAAAATAATTTTAAGCTCGAAACGCCACCTGCGTATACATTTCGGCATTTTATCTATTCAACAAATCCTGTTGCAGGCAATTTAATATTTCCTTAATAATTAGGTAACGTTTTGGTTACATTAACAGCATTTCTTTGTATCCGATATATTTTTTTCAGTTGTTGATCTGTACGCTATCTTTTATTTACCATTAAATTCCAAAGTCATGAAAACAATAACCTATTTTTTTCAGAAAATCATTATCCGGATTTTCCTGCAACGGCTCTCAGCCTTTTATTCCCCGCTTAAGTTTTTCAAAGTGCAATTATAATGCAGCAAAAAAAGCGAAAGATTGAAATACTCGTTTTAAGCGATGTTCATTTGGGCACTTATGGTTGTCATGCAAAGCAATTGTTATCTTATCTTAAAACAATTAAACCTAAAACGGTTGTCCTCAATGGCGATATCATTGATATCTGGCAGTTCAGTAAAAGATATTGGCCCAAGAGCCACATGAAAGTGGTAAAACATATTATGGGATGGATGAGTAAGGGCATTAAGATTTATTATGTTACCGGCAACCATGATGAACTATTGCGAAAGTTTGTTGGTTTTAAATTTGGCTCATTGCAAATTGTAAACAAAGTAGTGCTTCCGTTAGCTGAAGGCAAGAAGGCATGGTTCTTTCATGGCGATGTTTTTGATGTTACCATGCAACATTCAAAATGGCTGGCAAAGCTTGGCGCTATTGGCTACGATACTTTGATCCTGATTAATATGCTGGCCAATTTTATTTCTGAAAAAATATTTAAGAAAGGAAAATTATCTCTTTCAAAAAAAATAAAAAACCGTGTGAAGAGTGCCGTAAAGTTTATCAATAATTTTGAAACTACTGCTGCAGATATTGGCATATCCAATAAATATGATTACGTGGTTTGTGGCCACATTCACCAGCCTGAAATGAAAGAGATAACGAATCATCACGGCTCTATTACCTATTTAAATTCGGGAGATTGGATAGAAAATCTTACGGCGCTTGAATACAATGATGGTAAATGGATTATTTATAAATATGATGAAGCTAATATAACGGACGTCATAGACGAAGATGCTGGAGAATATGAACTGGGTAATAAGGAGCTTTTTAGTAACATGCTGCAGGAATTTAATATGATGAGCTTAACATGAAAATATTATACGCCATACAGGGAACCGGTAACGGCCACATAAGCAGGGCAAGGGATATCATTCCTTTACTTGAAAAAAAGGGCGAGCTTGATATTTTAATAAGCGGTACGGAAGCAGATGTTGACCTTGGCTATCCCGTAAAATATAAACTCAAAGGAATGAGCTTTGTTTTTGGGAAAAAGGGAGGCATTGATTTGGCATCTACTTATAAGAAAGCAAAGTTGAAAAGATTTTATAATGAAGTAAAGGAACTTCCGGTAACGGATTACGATATCGTTATAAATGATTTTGAACCTGTAAGCGCATGGGCCTGCCGTATTAATAATAAAGCCTGCATTGGATTAAGCCACCAGGCGGCAGTTTTGAATAAAAAATGCCCGAAGCCTGCTAAAAAAGATGTGGTAGGAAAATCTATCCTAAAGAATTATGCCCCCGTAACAGAGAAGTATGGATTTCATTTTAAACCTTATGATAAAAAAATATTTACTCCCGTTATACGCGAAGAAATCCGAAATGCCGATAATAAAAAGCTTACGCATTATGCAGTCTATTTGCCCGCTTACGACGATAAGAGAATTATAAAAGTTCTAAAAGAAATTAAGGGTGTGGAGTGGCAGGTATTTTCAAAACATACGAAAAAAATATACGCTGAACAAAATGTTCATATCACTCCCATTAATAATACCGAGTTTATACAAAGTTTGGTAACGTCCACAGGAGTGTTATGTGGAGCGGGTTTTGAAACACCGGCAGAAGCCTTGTTTCTACAAAAGAAATTAATGGTAATACCAATGAAAGGCCAGTATGAACAACAATGTAATGCGGCTGCTCTTAAAGAAATGGGCGTGCCCGTATTGAAAAAAGTAAAAATGTCTAAGACTGAAAAGATAAATGATTGGGTTACTAACGGTGAAATAATTACCGTTGATTATCCCAATATTACCGAAGAAATTATAGAGGAAATTTTTAAGAAACATGCTCCGGTCATAACTCTTCCCTATGCATTGCCGATAAAAAATTCTATTCCCGGGAAAAAGACAAAGCAGATAGGTTTGGGAAATATCCTGCATCAAATTACCGGCTGATATGTTGCTGAGAAAAGAAGATTTTGGAAATGATTTCATATGGGGAGTTGCTACTGCTGCTTACCAGGTTGAAGGGGCTTGCGATATACATCTAAAGGGAAAATCTATCTGGGATGTTTTTGTAAAACAAAGAAGGAAGATATTTCAAAATCAAAACGGTGATGTTGCCTGCGATTTTTATAATCGTTATGCTAAAGACATCAGCTTAATGGCTGATCTTAATATTAAGAATTATCGTTTTTCAATTGCGTGGAGCCGCATATTTCATGAAGGCACAGGAAACATAAATTCTGCGGGCATTGACTTTTATAATCGTGTTATCGATTTTTGCCTCGAGCTTAATATAACGCCATGGGTTACACTATATCATTGGGATCTTCCATTTGAGCTTCAAAAAGAAGGGGGATGGGTGAACAGGAATATCGTCAACTGGTTCGAAGAATATGTTGCCTGTTGTGTAAAGTATTTCGGAGACAGGGTGACCACCTGGATGGTATTGAATGAGCCCATGGTCTTTACAGGAGCCGGATATTTTTTAGGCGTACATGCGCCTGGCAAAAAAGGCTTGAATAATTTTTTAGCTGCAACGCATCATGCTGCGCTTTGCCAGGCAAGGGGCGGAGCAATTATAAAGTCGTTGCAGCCACGCAGCAATGTTGGCACTACCTTTTCGTGTTCGCATATTGAGCCTTATCGGGCTATTGATAAACATATTTTAGCAGCAAAGAAGGTTGATGCATTATTAAATCGTCTTTTTATCGAGCCTCTTTTAGGACTTGGATACCCTGTAAAAGATTTAAAATTATTGCAGCGCATTGAAAAGTTTATAAAGCAGGATGATGAAAAAAATCTTGCATTCAATATGGATTTTATTGGCGTGCAGAATTACACGAGAGAAGTGGTGAGCCACAATAACTTTATGCCATTTATAAAAGCAAAAATTATTAAGGCCAATAAAAGAAAGGTGGAAACCACCTTAATGAATTGGGAAGTGTATCCTGAATCTATTTATAACATTTTAAAAAAATATAGCAGTTATAGAAATATGCCACCACTAATGGTTACAGAAAATGGTGCCGCGTTTAACGACGTTATGATTAATGGTAAAGTTCATGATCCTAAAAGAACGCAATACCTGAAAGATAATATTGCGCAGATACTGCGTGCAAAACAAGAAGGGGTTGATGTAAGAGGTTATTTTGTTTGGACCTTTCTCGACAATTTTGAATGGGCCGAGGGCTATTATCCCCGTTTTGGTTTGGTGCATGTAGATTTTGAAACACAAAAAAGAACCGTAAAATCTTCCGGTAACTGGTATGCATCATTTTTAAAAAATGTAACAACAGAAATGGTGAGCAGATTTAGTAAGACAGGTTAATTTTCATACACTCCCTATACACTGTCTATACCTTTGTTATGGTGTCAAAAATATTTATCAACTCTCATTTTAATAAAAAAAGGTGGCACTTTTCAGCACCACCTTATCATAGGAATGTTTAATATTATTTGCCTTCTTTTATCAATTTTAGTAGGACCATATCCTTGCCTTGTACCACCTGTGCAAAATAAATGCCCGGATGGTAACTGTTACCTAATTGTAAGGTGCTGTTGGCCGGAACATTACTGCGTTGTTCAACCGTTCTTCCCATTATATCAACCACAGTAATTGAAACCTTTTCATTACTTGCGCTCTTCAGGCCAAGTGTGAAGTAGTAGGAGGTTGGGTTTGGTAACACTTTTACTGCAAGCTGTGTAGGCTCGTTTGAAATGATGGTTCTTAAGTTATTATCCAACGCTGTTTTGTTAGAGCTGGTGCTGTGGATTACAATGGAACCACCGCCTAACACTGTTATTGGATCAGAATTATTATCGATACCCATCATGTTATCGTAGATTGTTGTAGTCGAGTTCCAAATCTTAATCCTGAATTTATCTGAGCCACCACCACCGCTGATGCTGCCATCAATTGCGGACACCATGAAATTATAACTACCTGAGCCGTTGATAGTACCAACTCCCTGGAATATAGCCTTTGGTCCCGCAATTACCAGTGAACCTGAGTTATAACTTGAACTATTGAAGTTAAGATTACCTGCCTGGAACTGGAATTGCGTATTACCAGTTGGTACATTGCTGCCTTTTTTATATTGGGAGTTGAATCCAAAGTTGGCTTTACCGGTCGCATTAAGATCAAGGCTGTATGCTCCTGCGGGAGACATTATCCAGCCGCCGCCGGTCACGAAGCCAGCGTTAGGATCGTATACAGAGAAATAAGCGTCAGTTGATGTTGCACAGCTTGCCCCGGCGGTTGCACTCACCTTATAAAGCCCCACACTATAGCCAGTAAAAGTCACTGTGGCTAATCCTGAAGCATCAGTTGTTGTGGAATATGTATTACCCGGAGTTACTGTGAAGATAACCGTTACACCACCTACGGCAGGCGTTATCTGAGCTTTGAGTGTATCGGGTTTGCTATTATTCAACGACCATGCATTACTACTACCTGATGCATCGATAGAGGCAATTCCATTGATCGTAAATGTTGCAGTGTTATATGCAATGTTGTAATTAGACAATACACCGGTTGGGCTTAATGTAGCTGAAATTTTATAATTGCCCGCAGATTCACCAGATACTCTACTGTAAGTTACCGACACATTATCTGATGTAATAAATCCTAAAAGTGTTCCGCTCGTAACTGGATTTAGATCACTCTGGCCGCAATATTTGCTATTGTTGTTTGGTGTTACAGATGCATCTTTTTTATCTATTGTAAATGCCGTAGCAGATGAGCTTGCAGAAGCCCAGTTGCCATCAGCGCTTGCAGCCACGGTAGCGGTTACAGTGTAGTTACCTGCATTGGTTGGCTTGGTTGAACTGGCAGCGTAATTGTTGCCTGCGTTATCAGTCCCTGTATAACTAAATGTATAAGAAGATCCGGTACCAGTATTGGTCGCAGCACCGGGACCCTGTGGTGATCCGTTATAAGTGTAAGTTCCAACCGGAGTAACGGTTACAGTTGGAGTAGCCTTATCGATCGTAAATGCTGTAGCAGATGAGCTGGCTGAACTATAGTTGCCATCAGCACTTGCAGCCACGGTAGCGGTTACAGTGTAGTTACCTGCATTGGTTGGCTTGGTTGCACTTGGGCCATAGCTGTGGTTTGCATTATCAGTTCCTGAATAACTGAAAGTATAAGATGTTCCTGTTCCTGTATTGGTAGCTGCCCATGGACCCTGTGGTGATCCGCTATAAGTGTAAGTACCTACCGGTGTTACCGTTACTGAAGGAGTTGCTCTGTCGATTGTAAATGCCGTAGCAGATGAGCTGGCTGATGTATAGTTACCATCAGCACTTGCAGCTACTGTTGCAGTAACAGTATAGCTGCCTGCATTGATTGGCTTCGTTGCACTTGGGCCATAGCTGTTGTTTGCATTATCAGTTCCTGAATAACTGAAAGTATAAGATGTTCCTGTTCCTGTATTGGTAGCTGCCCCTGGCCCCTGTGGTGATCCGCTATAAGTGTAAGTACCTACCGGTGTTACCGTTACTGAAGGAGTTGCTCTGTCGATTGTAAA
>NZ_VYQF01000005.1 GCF_008710285.1 Ginsengibacter hankyongi
CCTGTTCGATTACTTTTTTAAAGGGATATAAATACATTTCCTGTAATTCCCTTGGCGCCACATGCGGATCAGTTCTCACATTTCCATCACGGCCTCCCTTAGGCACGCTGTATACCGCAAAATGTTTCAACGTGGATGCAACGCCTTCACTTTGTATACCTTTTACCATTTGTATTCCCAATTCAGAAATAAGATATGGATCTTCACTATAAGTTTCTACAACTCTTCCCCAGCGTGGATCACGGGATACATCTAAAATGGGTGCATATATATTTGTATAGCCGAGTGCTTTTGCTTCAGTACCTTCAATTTGGCCTGCCTGTAAAACCAATTCCCTGTTCCAGGTACTGCCAATACTTATTGGTGCAGGTAACGGTGTTGCCCTGTCGTGGTTAAGGCCATGCACACCTTCATTTGTGAAATCAACGGGTATGCCTAAACGCGTTTCTTCCACAAACCATTTTTGTATTTGGTTGATTGCAGCCGCATGATTGCTATATGGATAAGTGAGGTTGTTGGTATAATATCTTTCAGGTCCGTTGATAACGCCATTGAGTTGTTCGTCAATATTGGCAATGCCATCTTTCCATATTTCAGTTTTCCATTCGGAGGTAGGTAAGCTATCTTTTAATACTCTTTTATAACCATATAAAGTTGCCATCTGGCAGGTCTTTTCATCCACATTCATTTGCGATAGCAAGTCTGCAACTCTTTTTTCAACGGGCTGTGCAGGATCTTCAAATACATCCATCCTCCCATTTTTATTAAAATCTATCCAGCCCTTGTGATAAATATTTATTTGGGCACTAACGGTAATACTATTGAAAATGATAATTATCAAAAGATAAAAACTGAAAGAAAAAAACTTGCTGTTCCGGTTCATAATATTGTAGTGATTGTGAAATAAAAGCAAATGAATAGTTGTGCTGATTATTTTCTTGTGAGTGTATAAGTAACAAACTTATGATAAAATTATTTTAATGAGAGCCGGTTTTTTTGCCTAATAACAAGCTATGTTATCAAAGTAATAAACGATTTATTCTATAAGATCACTGTAAGCCCTTTTGCCAAAATACCGGTAGCCCTTCGAATCATATTTTGTTCCCGATAAAACTGAATGAATAAAGCCGTTCAACTCAACCTGCGTGGTGTGATATATTTTTTTATCCGGGTTAGTTTTCAAATAAAATTGTATACGATTATTTGCCGACTTAAAAACAACCAGGCTATCATCTTCTGTTTTTTTAAAATTAAAAAAAGAAGAAAGTTGTGTTAGCATTAAATGGCTTCTATACCAGGTGCCGCCTGTACCAGAAACGAAAGTTTTTCCGTTATATAATGCTACGCTATCATTGTAGGCAAAAACATTAAGGACGTGTTTCTTATCATTTTTTATCCATGACTTTAATTTAGGCAGGTAAGATGAATCATAACCATAATCGCTATCAAGAAAAATAATTCGTTGCACATAAGATGGAATTGCTGTGACCGCATCGAGGTAGCTAAAAATAAAACGGCCACCACCGCTATGGCTCCCCAGGTATATCACTTTTTTTGGAGACGGGATTAAATTGTATAGTGTATCAACAATTTGTTTTGCTATTGCAGCATAATCATGGTGTTTGGTTTTCCACAGCGGCCAGCTCTTATATGAGTTTTCAAGATAAGCAACCACGATGGATGCAGTGCGTAATTTGGTTCTTATAAATCGGGTCTGAGCACGGATGTGCTGGATATCAAAATGCCAATCATCACCTTCTTTTATTTTTTTGCCCATAGTTTGCTCCGTGGTATTCCCGTTTGGCAATGCGTAAAGAATAAGAATTGTTTTTTTTGCATTTGCGTTTGCAGGAGCATCAATAGTTATTCTTACATCCTTTTGCATCGAAAACGAATAGATAGAATCGTCTTTAAGCTGGCCAACCGTTGCAAAATATTTTAAAAGAGAGAAAGTGATTAATAAAATTTCAATATAAAATTTGTTGAATTTATACATCAATTATTTATAAATCTGGTAGATCATGTGAAGACCGGGTTATTTAGTTTCCTGCTTTTTCGCTTTGTCAATTGCGTCTAGCAGCCCGTTAGTAAAACTGTCATCTGCCAATTGCCAGAACATGATACCATTTAATTTATTTTTTATAACATATTCAGTTTTCAATTTTATTGATACGCTATCGTCATAAGTTGCCAATAATTTTCGCTGCTTGTTAAATGCATAAGGCGCCATTGCTGTAGAATCCCAATATTGTATAAAGCCATTATTTATATTAATCGTATCGGCGAACCTGCTATAAGATAAGCCATGGTAAAAATGCCCTGGCCGGTATAAGCCATTATTTGCTGTATCGCTTACTTCGAATAGCCTTGCATAAAAAGCTGCGCCAATAGCAATTTTTGCGGGAGGAACACCTGCCGCAATTAGTTCTTTTACTCCATTATCCACCGATTCTACTTGCTGCGCTGTTGAATAAAGAGGAGTGTGATGGCCCGAAACCTTACTAAAGCCAGACACAAGGTCGTAACTCATAAGGTTAATACGGTTTATCATAGGCATAACCTTTTTCCATTCCACCGCAGAATCAATGTAAGAAGAAAAGCCGCCTGCTGCGAAACTTATTTCTTTTTTCTTACCCAGCTTTTTTCTTAACTCTTTTACTAACGCAGTGAAGTTGGGTTTATCTTCTGGGCCATAGGCATGGCCGGGAAAGCCGGAAATTGCAGGATATTCCCAATCAAGATCAATCCCATCGGTACCAAAATAATCAGTTAAATGTTTAACAGAATTTGAAAATGTCTTTCTTCCTTTTTTCGTTGAGAAAACTGCAGAGCATGTTTTACAACCGCCCCATCCGCCGAGCGATAACAGTATTTTTAAACGGGGATTTCTTTGTTTCAAAGCTACCATACTAACGATAGTAGCGCTGTCTCTTGCATTGTCAACTGCCAGTGAATCACCTTTTAAATGACAGAAACTAAAAATAAGATGCGTAAGTTTTTCTATCTCAAAACTATCAATCGCAGTTGTTCGGCCGGCATAATAGCCAATTACGGCAATGTTGTTTTGTTCTTTATTATTTTGGGCATTGCAAAAAGATGTAATGAAAGTAAATGTTGCCAGAATTGAAGTTATACGCATCATGTATTATAGTTTCTGTTAAGTGAATTTTTAAAGATTTTGTAATTTATAAAAGATTGCTTGCTTTGGGATATCTTTTTAAAACATTTAATGAAAACCTCTTATTTAATTCGCCTATTTTTATAATTAAGACCGGGAACAAATTTTTTAAAATGATACAATTTGTTTTTAATAATAGACGAAAAATAAAAATCTATTTTGTTCTGAGTTATATATTAAGTTTTTGTTTTCAGATACAAAGTAGCGCACAAGCTAAATCGCCTGCATTTAAAGTGATTGCATTTTATACAGCAAAAAACGACCAGGCGCATATAAGTTTTGTATGCGAGGCTAATAACTGGTTTTCTAAAATTGCCGCTGAATATAATTTTTCTTATGACTCAACTAACGATTGGAATAATTTAAACACCCGTTTTCTATCGCATTATAAGGTTGTAATTTTTTTAGACACACGGCCCGACTCATTACCGCAGAGAAAAGCGTTTCAAAAATATATGGAAAATGGTGGTGGATGGATAGGGTTTCACTTTTCTGCATTCGCATTAACGCCTTCAGATTTTCCGCAAAACTGGGACTGGTATCATGAAGAGTTCTTAGCATCCGGACAATATGTGAGCAACACCTGGCGGCCTGTTTCAGCAATTTTAAGAGTTGAAGATAGTACTCATCCTGCAACAAAACATTTGCCTGTAACATTTAAATCATCTCCAAATGAATGGTACAGGTGGCAACATGACTTGCGAAAAAATCTTTCAATAAAAATTTTACTTTCAATAGATTCCTCCAGTTATCCCTTAGGTACAGGCCCCAAGCCTTATGAAATATGGCATAGCGGTTATTACCCGGTTGTGTGGACCAATAAAAAATATAAAATGATCTATTTTAATATGGGACATAATGATATAGATTACGAACATAAATTTGATACTACCAACAAAACCCTGTCTTATACATTTAATAATCCAATACAGGATAAGCTTATCATTAATGCATTATTATGGCTGGGGGAAAACAAATAAAACTAAAATGTATGTGTCCATAAAAAAAGAGCAGCCTTGTTGAGGCTGCTCTTTTTTTATGGAATAAGTAGTAAACTTAAATACCCGGTGATAAATCAATTAGCTGAATAAACCACCCTTTCTCAACGAACGTGTTCCTTCACCAATTAAAAATCCATTTTGATATATTTCTATAGTGTAATTACCTTGTTGAAAATTTCCCGGTGCAAAAGAAAACTGAACATTTTTCTTTTTAGCCGTTTCTATATCAACTGGTAATTTAGCCGTAAACGCTTTGTCACCTTCTTCACGTGTTGTAAATGTTCCGGAATTTAACGACTGCGTTGAAACAGGTTTGCCATCAGGACCGATAACGCAAACATAAACATCTGTCATACCTGGTGCGGCAATGCGATTGCTTACGTCAAAAGATATTAATAGCTTATCTACGCGTTTTGCTTTTGTAGTAACTTTTTCTTTACCGCTGTGTCTTACATCAACTGGCTTAATATCTATATTAGAAGCGTTTAATGTAGAAGCAACATCTACTTTTTGTACGAGGCTATCTTTGGTAGCTGTTGTTGCGGTAAGGTTTTGATTTAACTGCTCTTTCTCCTGCGTTAACGTTGCTTTATCCTGCGTTAACGTTTGGTTATCCTGGGTTAATTGCGCGATCTGTTGTTCCATTCCGCTTATTTTATCATTCAGGCTGGCGATAAGTTTTTTAGCCCTGCCTAATTCAGCGGCAGTTGCATTTTTCTTATTCAAGATACTGCGGATTTCTGATTTCGTTTTAGCGATCTCTTTGTTGCCATCAGCAAGTTTACTTTGCAAACTTGTATTAACAGTTGACATTGAATCGAGACGTGCTAACGATGCGTCAAAACTTTTTTGTACTTCACTTTTTTGATCCGTTACAGTTGCAATTTGTGTTTGTTGTTCCTGGATGGTGTTGCCACTTTTATTTTTATCAACAACTAATGCAATGCCTGTTCCTACAAGAGCGACGGCTAAAATTCCTATAATTAGGTTTTTAAAATTTTTCCGTGGTTCCTGTGGTTCTGTGGTTGCCGTTGGAAAATTGGTAGTGCTCATAATTTTGATTTTTTGTTTAATGAATTGTTTGTTTTAATTTTTAAATTATAGCTGTCTCGGATAGGTTAAAAACGATAATGAAATATTTTTTCATTTTTCACCCTATTAATTTCCATAATCGTGCCACATTTTTTTTTCTAAAATTCTTATTTAAAAAAATAAATTATATCGCATTGATTTCTAAATGATTAAAAACGAAAAATATTCGGTGTTAAATCAAACCGTAACGTGCCGATCATTTAAAATTTTTATTAAATCAAAGGCTATTAACAAGAAAAATTTAGAAACCCGCATTACTTTTTATTAAAAAAAATAGCATTTATTGTAAGAATTTATCGTTCCTTTTTTCATCAGTATTATATAAGCATAAGCAGGAAGTTTATTAAATATATTTGTTTAATTTTTTTGTCTTCATATAAATAACAGTAATGAAAACAGTTATAATATTTTTATACATAACAGTGTTAACTGCCCCCGCTTGTTTTGCACAATCGAAAACTCATGCTGAAAAATCCGGCAACCCGATCTTTCCAGGGTGGTACGCAGATCCTGAAGCCAGGATATTTAATAATACTTACTGGATTTATCCAACGTACTCCGCGCCTTACGATAGACAAGTTTTTTTTGATGCGTTCTCTTCTACTGATCTCGTGCACTGGACGAAGCACCGTGATATAACGGACACATCAAAAATTAAATGGGCGCATCGTGCAATGTGGGCGCCGGCTATTGTTGAAAAGGATAAAAAATATTATTTCTTTTTTGGGGCTAATGATATTCAGAACGACCAACAAGTTGGCGGTATTGGCGTTGCCGTTGCAGATAAGCCCGAAGGGCCTTTCAAAGACTATCTCGGCAAACCACTTGTTGATAAGTTTCATAACGGCGCACAGCCAATTGATCAGTTTGTTTTTAAAGATACTAACGGTAGTTACTATCTTATTTACGGCGGTTGGGGACATTGCAACATTGCCAGGTTAAATAATAATTTTACGGGGTTTATTCCTTTTAAGGACGGAACAACATTTAAAGAAATAACGCCCGACGGATATGTGGAAGGTTCTGTTATGTTTAAACGAAAAGGCAAATATTATTTTATGTGGTCGGAAGGCGGCTGGACAGGACCGGATTATAGCGTTGCTTATGCTATAGGCGATTCTCCATTCGGGCCTTTTAAACGAATAGGTAAAATATTACAGCAAAATCCTGCAATAGCAACAGGTGCAGGTCATCATTCGGTTATTAATATTCCCGGTACGGATTCCTGGTATATCGTTTACCACCGGAGACCTTTGGGTGAGACAGACGGAAATTCCAGAGTGGTTTGCATTGATAAAATGTATTTTGATGCAAAAGGTTTTATTAAACCGGTTGTTATTACCAAAGCAGGAGTTGATAAATTTATCCTGGATAAAAAGTAAATCGTTGCAAGACCGCCAATTGCCTTTGGAGGACTTTCAAGAAGAGATATTATAGGAAGACATTAATTCTATAAAATGAAAACTTCGAAATCACTATCGACTTCGAAGTTTAGCTTAAAAAACCAATTAAAAAAAGTTTATGGAGTTACCTGTCCGTTCTGAATAAATTTAATCTGAACTGTTTTTGTCGAATCAGTTGCTCCCGGTTGCCCTACTAATAATATAGTATAAATCTTTCCCTTTTCAACACTAATGGTCCGGCTCTTGTTCACGGTTGATTCATCATTTACATTAATAGAAATATCTCCCGGCGTAACACCTTTAAAATATGAAACGCTTGGAAACGGCGCTGCAGTGTTAAAAACATTGCTTCCGTTTGAACTAACGGTAACGGTTGGTTGCAAAGTTGAATCAGGAATAGCATTTACATATCGCACATAAGCTTGCCCGCTTGCGGATGTAAGACTATCGAAATTATCTTTCACAACGACATTTTTATATTTGCCATTTGTTCCTACAAAAAAGGCTGAATAATAGGCACTGTCTGCAAAAAGCTGTGTTGTGTCAGCTAACGTCGCCTGGGTGGAAAAATCATAAGTTGTTACATTGCGGGTACCAGTATATACCCCTAGGTAACTTCCGGTGTAATTTGTAAAACCCAGGGGGCTCCTGGTAAAAATATTGCCTGAAAGCGCAAAACCAACCGAGGTTTGATCCGGGGCAAGATTGAAAGCCATTAACCCCGAGGCAGGTGTGTGAGAAACTTTATCAAGGTTTTTTTTACATGCACTAAATAAAAGGGCACTTAAGAAAATCGCGGATAGGGGTAATAGAATTGAAAATCGCTTTTTCATTAATAAATTCGTTTAAATAGGTAAGGAGATAAATCTGAACTACAAAATAATGAAATAATGATGCCACTAAATATTAATGAAAGTTTAAAAAAAATTATTTAAACGCACCATGAAATAATAAATAAATACTCTGTTTTATTATTACCGAAACGATTTACTTTTATCGTATGCAAAGCAATTATTTAAAATCACAATTTTTATTAAAAGAAGGAATTACTTATTTAAATTTTGGCGCTTTTGGAGCTTGCCCAAAGCCGGTTTTCGAAAGATACCAACAGTACCAATTAGAGTTGGAACAGGAACCAACACAATTTATTACGGTAAATGGGTTGCAATATTTAAGACAATCAAGAGAAGCGTTGGCTGCTTTTTTAAATTGTAATTCCGACGATGTGGTTTATGTTACTAACCCATCTTACGGAGTAAATATTGTTGCAAAAAGTTTTCCTCTTAAAGAAGGTGACGAAGTGCTCACTTCTAATTTAGAATATGGAGCATGTGACAGGACGTGGAGTTATTATTGCGAAAAGAAAGGGGCAAAATATGTAAGGCAGGAAATAAAATTTCCTATACAATCAAAGGAAGATTTTATTGAACAGTTCTTGAACGGCCTTACTTCAAAAACCAGGATAGTATTTCTTAGTCACATCACAAGTAGTACAGGCCTGCGACTGCCAATTGAAGAAATTTGTGCAATTGCAAAGCAAAAAGGGCTTATTACTTTTGTTGATGGTGCACATGCTCCCGGTCAATTGCCAATAAACCTCGGTACACTTAATGTTGACTTCTATACAGGGGCTTGCCATAAATGGATGCTTACTCCCAAGGGGAGTTCCTTTTTGTATGTTAAAAAAGAACTTCAAAATTTGTGTGATCCTTTATTGATCAGTTGGGGTTATAAAAGCGCCAGGCCATCGCATTCACAATTTTTAGATTACCATCAACTGCAGGGAACCAGAGACTTCTCGGCTTTTTTAACGGTACCTGCTGCTATTGGATTTATGAAAGAAAACAACTGGTCAGAAGTTGCTCAAAATTGCAGAGCGATTGCCATGTCTAATGCTGATCGCTTTCGTGATTTATTAAAAACCGAACCGCTTCATAATAGCAAAGGAGATTTTATTTTTCAGATGTGCAGTACTCTTATAAAAACAAAGCAGCCCGAACAACTGCACCAGCTTTTGTTTGTCAAATACAATATTGAAATACCCGTAATGCAGCACAACAACATGACCTTGCTGCGATATTCCATACAGGCTTTCAATAGCCAGCAGGATCTTGACATATTATATAATGCCCTGGAAGATATAATTAAAACAACTAACCTGGTTGACCTTTAATAAAATTAAAAGCGATTATAGTAGTACGCTAGTAATCGTTCTGATTTCTCTTGCACATAATCAAAATCATTTCATGGTAAAATGCCTATATCGCAGTTTCCAGATTCACTGGCTTATGCTTACGGAGTAAAACTGGTTATTTATTACCCCTTATTCTTGTTAAACGTGGAATTCTGTTTTGGTATAGAAAAGGCAAGACGACAAAAAAAGCTGTTGCAAAATTTAATCTATTATTCTAATCATTTGGATTGTTAAAATAAAATGAGCCTAAAGGCTCTATCGTAAAGCGCCTACACGCAAATTTTGAATCGCATAAATTAATTTTCAACAAGATGAAAATCTGTTTTTTATGTGGCTGAAAACAATAAACCGAAATTCACTTTTCAGGCATAATTAATGTAGTCTGTTTTTATTATAAAAACATACCCACATGAAAGCTATACAAATCCATGAATTCGGTGGCCCTGAAGTTTTGAAATATGAAGATGCACCCAAACCTACGCCTGCTGAAGATGAGGTATTGATCAAAGTGTTTGCAAGTGGTGTAAATCCTATTGATTGGAAAATAAGAGCCGGGCATGCAACGGGAAAATTCCCTGTGCAGTTTCCCTTAATTCCCGGTTGGGATGTTTCAGGAGAAATAGAAGAGGTAGGTGGCTCTATAAAAAATTTCAGAAAAGGCGATGAAGTGTATAGCAGGCCTGATCCTTCAAAAAATGGTTCTTATGCGGAATATGTTGTGGTTAAAGCTAATCTTGTTAATCTAAAACCAAAATCTATTAGCCATGAAAAGGCTGCGGCCGTGCCGCTCGCAGGGCTTACCGCGTGGCAGGCATTATTTGATTATGGAAGGTTAATGAAAGATCAAAAGGTTTTGATACATGCGGCTTCCGGCGGGGTTGGAACATTTGCAGTTCAGTTTGCTAAATGGAAAGGCGCTTATGTTATAGGCACAACTTCGGGAAAGAACATTGATTTTGTTGAAGATCTGGGTGCCGATGTGGTAATAGATTACAAAAAAGAAAAATTTGAAGACATTTTAAAAGATATAGACCTCGTAATTGATTTAATTGGTGGTGATACACAAAAGCGTTCTCTGAAAGTACTTAAAAGTGGCGGTCGCCTTATTACGACAGTACAGCCGGAAAACGAGGAAGCTGCTAAAGAAAAAAATATTCACATAGAAAGTTTCCTGGCAAAATCTATACCTGAAAAACTGGAACAAATAAAACAACTGATTGATTCGGGAAAGGTGAAACCTGTTATTGCCGTAATTATGCCATTAAAAGATGCCGCCAAAGCCCAGCAGCTTAGCGAAGAAGGACATACCAGGGGGAAGATTGTGTTGCAGGTTGCATAGGATTTTAGTAGCTCCTTATTTCTACTAACGACTGAACAAATTCCCTTCGTGACATGTTATGTTGTGAAACAGTTTGATGAAGAATAAGTCACTTTCGCTCGTTTTATTAAATACCATCACTTTGGTGATTATGTTATTTGCAAACTACGCAAGTACCAGCGGCATGTATTCAAATAAAAATGTGGCTGATGTAAGCCATAAGTATGATACATTATTTGCGCCCGCCGGTTATGCTTTTATAATTTGGGGAGTTATATTTTTACTGGCACTTAGTTTTGTAATTTATCAATGGGTTTTATTAAAAACAAACGATTCGCAGCGATACGTTCAGCGCATAGGAATATGGTTTACCGTAAGTAACATTGCGAATGCAGGATGGCTATACTGCTGGCTCAATGAGCAACTAGGCTTGTCCGTTATATGCATTTTTATATTGCTCATCAGTCTTATTATTTTAACCATACATCTTCGTCTTGAACTGGACGATGTTCCGGTTCGTAACATCTTTTTTGTATGGTGGCCGGTTACATTTTACCTTGGCTGGATAATGGTAGCAACTATAGCCTGTGTTGCATCGTGGCTTACATCAATTGGGTGGGCCGGTATTGGCATCTCTCAAAGCACATGGACAATAATATCAATTGTAATAGCTTGTTTACTTTACCTCATCATTATTGTAACAAGGAACATGCGTGAGGCAGCTGTAGTGGGAATTTGGGCTTTCATTGCCATTGCAGTGCGCCAGTGGAATAACCATAACGGTATTGTGTGGACGGCACTTCTTTCCTCTTTAATTCTGGCAATTGCCATATCAGCGCATTTTTACAAAAACAGGAATTACAGTATCGGCTTAAAATTAAAAAGAGGCGAGTGGTAATAGCGATAAGGCTTATTCGCCATTATAAGCCATAGTCATAAAACGAATCACTTCTTCGTTTATATCTTCATTATAAAGCATACGAAAATGATGATTAAATTGATGGGCGCTCCCAGGGACTTCTGCAATCTTTTGAAAACAAAGATTATCAGGATACGCTTTTGCAAACGGGAACACAATATGGATAAAGTTCTTACCGAATTGGGTGATCCATGCAATTCTTTTTTTATCGTTGGAAATGCCAATCATTGTGTTTGCGGGGTATAAAGAAATGAGCCCGATCTTCCTGTATTCATTTAAAAAATGATGAAATAAAGATTTGGTGTGATCTGATTTTCCCGCCAGGAAATCTTCAATTGTTTTATTCGGCTTGGGCTTCGTCATAAAATAGTAAGATACTCAATGAGATTTTTTGTGATTTAACTAAAAAATAGGGAAGCGTAGAAGCCGCACCATCAGTCGTTAAATCTAGCGCATTCAGCTACTCTGCCCAAATTTTTCAGATTTAAGTCACCCGAGGTTTGGAGCTTTTGCACAAATACCTTTTGAATAAAAAAAATGTTTCACAAAAATATTTTCAATCATGGAAGAAAAAAAGAATGATAACAAATCTGATGATAACATATCCTATAAAGTGTATGGTTATGTGTCATGATGTTTACAGGATGGACTAAAAATATAACTGGTTATTCTGCCTGAAACTTAAAAGTTAATGCAGAAAAAACTGTAAGTCATCTCTTGTTATTTTAATTATTCTTCTTATTCTTTAAACAAAAAAAAGGGTTCCTTAGAAAAAGAACCCTTTAAACAGCCTTTACTAGCTTGCTTATGAGAAGTTGGTTTACCTGAAATTTATTTTAGCCCCGGCAAATTCATCCAATATTATTGAAGGTATTTGCGTCAGCAACATTTTCTTTTTTATGAAGTAAAACACAAAAATAAACCCGGTGCTGATGTTCATTATACTTTAATTTGGCAGTTTATTATTCTATTTTACCATACTCGTTGGGTCAGCCTGTTACTTTATTTTGCGGTAAATTCTTTTTGATAGGTAAGCGGGCTTTTACCGGTAATTAATTTAAAATATTTATGGAAGCTAGTGAAATTATTGAACCCGCTTTCGTAGCATAAACGTTTAATGCATTGGTTATTTTCAATAAGCAATTTACAGGCATGGCCTACCCGAAGTTCAATTAAAAATTGTGAATAGGTTTTTCGTGTACGCGACTTAAAATACCGGCAAAATGAATTAGGACTAATGTTTGCAATTTCTGCAATTTGCTGGAGTTGAATTTTTCCTTTGAAGTTTTTTAATGAGTATTCATAAATGGCATTGATGCGTTCATTTTCGCTATCAACAAAATCCGGCTTAAAACCGATAGAAGACAATGACGATAATTGTTTGCAACCGGAAATACTTGAGAGCGCTTCCATTAAAAGAATAATTCTTTTTGAACCGGTGGAGGTAATTAATTGTTCTAAAAGTTCAGCGACTACCTGCCTGGGCTTACCCACAATTTGTAAACCTCTGCCAGCTTTTTCCAGTACTGCTTTAAGGTTATTGTTTTCCGGCAAACTGAGGAAATTCTCTCCCCAAAAATTTTCTGTAAAATGTGCTACTCTCACATCAGCATTTGCCGTTGTATTTTCTTCAAAATAAATATTATCAAATTTCCAGCAATGTGGAAGATTGCTGCCCACCATAACAACGTCGCCGGGTTTAAATCTCTTAATACTATCGCCTATAAATTGTGTTCCTTCCCCTTTTTTAAAATGAATCAGTTCAATTTCCGCGTGGTAATGCCAACGGTTATTTATGTGAGGAACCAAATCCCTGCGGGCACTAAAAGAATGTCCTGGTACTTTCATAACTTTTAGCAATTGAGGTCTCATTAACTTATATTAGCATGAATATTAAGAGTAACAGGCAACCGATGCCAAATTAGCTTATTATTTATTTTTCGGGAAAGAAATCTCCGCAATCGTTTTCGGAACCAGCCGTTATAAATCTAAAGTTTTATATAAGAATAAGAACCCGTCAGTTCGTGTAACCGTGCAAGCAAAATCGTCCATCGGTTTTGCAGAATTAATTTAAAATACTTTTATTCTTTTCAAATTAATTTAAAGACTAATTAAACATCCATGCTAAAATAGTTGAATGGAAAGACAATTTTAGGTAATATCGCATCCCGGTTTCATTCGTTATTTGTTATTAGTAATCAGCCATTATAAAATAACTGTGTAACACCGGTTAATAATAATTATCTTTTATACATAAACAGGTTAAAATAACCATCACGAATTTTTTGATATGAATAATCGAAACTACACATTACCTATTATTTTAGTGACCTCACTATTTTTTTTATGGGGGCTTGCTTATGGTCTTTTAGATGTGCTTAATAAGCATTTCCAGGAAACGCTGAATATTACCAAGCAACGGTCAACTTTGTTGCAGGCAGCGTACTTTGGCGCTTACTTTTTAATTGCTTTGCCTGCAGGTTATTTTATGCAGAAGTCGGGTTATAGAAAAGGTATTATTACCGGGCTGTTATTGTATGCCACAGGAGCAATTCTTTTTTATCCTGCAGCGCAAAATGAAAGTTTCGCTTTTTTTCTTTTAGCATTATTTGTTTTGGCCAGTGGACTAACTTTCCTGGAAACCGCTGCTAATCCATATATCACGGTGCTTGGCGAGCCTGCAACATCTGAATTTCGGTTAAACCTTGCGCAAAGTTTCAATGGAGTAGGGTCTTTCCTGGGACCAATTATTGGTGGTGCATTATTTTTTGGTAATAAATCTGCTGATGGATCTTCTCAGTTAGATACAGTGAAATACGTATACATCGCTATTGCCGGTATTGTCCTATTAGTAGCATTATTATTTTTCAGGACACCAATGCCCGAAGTGAAAGAGGAGGAACTGGTAATAGATAAAGATGAACACGTAGGTAGGAAATTATTTCAGCATACGCATTTTGTATGGGCAATTGTTGCCCAGTTCTTTTACGTCGCTGCGCAGGTGGGTATAGCAGCATTATTTATAAATTATTGTACTGAAAAAAATGTTGGTATCGATAATGAACGTGCCTCATATTTACTTTCAGGAAGCCTGGTTTTATTTACAGCCGGAAGGTTTGCAGGCACAGCACTCATGAAAATTATCGCTCCCCACAAGTTGCTTGCATTGTATGCCCTTATCAATATTTGTTTATGTATTGTTGTGGTGATGGTGCCGGGAATAATATCAGTATACTCATTGATGACTATATTCTTTTTTGAATCTATAATGTTTCCAACCATTTTTGCATTGGGAGTAAAAAATCTTGGAGTCTATACCAAGAAAGGCGCATCTTATATTATAATGTCAATCGTTGGCGGGGCGCTGGTACCGGTTCTTATGGGCTCATTGGCACAGTCACACTCAACATCTTTTTCATATATAGTTCCAATGATTTGCTTTGTATTCGTTTTCATTTTTGCTGTATATGGCTATAAAATAAAAACACATGTATGACCCGATATTGTTTAACACTCGATTTGAAAAATGATCCTGAATTAATCAGCCAGTATGAGCAGTATCATAAAGAAGTATGGCCGGACATTATAAGTTCAATAAAAGATTCAGGAATTACCCACATGCAAATCTATCGTTACGATACGCGGCTGTTTATGATTATGGAGGTCACTGATGATTTTAGTTTTGAAAAGAAACAGCAGGCGGATAATGCAAATGCAAAAGTGCAGGAATGGGAAGAGTTGATGTGGAAATACCAGCAAGCCTTACCGGGAAGCGCGGCAGGTGAAAAATGGAAGCTCATGGATAAAATATTTGACCTGAATGAATGCTGAAAAACAGTGTGATTACAGTTTTACAATAGAATATTTTATTTGTTATAAGCTATCTCTCTGATTAATATAAATAAATTTGCAAAAAAAATGTTTCAGTTAAATAATAAGATTGCGGTAGTTACGGGCGGTGGAAGCGGAATTGGCAAGGCGGTTGCATTATTGTTTGCAAGGCAGGGTGCCCTGGTGCACGTTATAGACCTTAATGAAAAAGGCGGCGAAATAACTTTGCAGGAAATTAATGATGCAGGCGATAAAGCGTTTATGCATGCATGTGATGTTACGGTACAGGAAAAAGTACAGGAAGTTTTTAATGAAATTGGCAATGTTGATATTTTAGTAAACAGCGCAGGGGTTTCTCATGTTGGAAACGTGGAAAATACAACGCCAGCTGATTTTGAAAGAATATATAATGTGAATGTGAAAGGCGTTTATAATTGCCTGCAGGCTGCTGTTTCAATAATGAAAAAAAATAAAAAGGGCATTATACTCAATCTTGCGTCTATAGCAAATAGCGTTGGATTGCAGGATCGGTTTGCTTATTCTATGAGTAAGGGCGCCGTGTATGCGATGACCTTATCAGTGGCGAGAGATTATCTTCATGAAGGAATTCGTTGTAACTGCGTTTCTCCTGCAAGGGTTCATACTCCTTTTGTAGATGATTTTATTAAAAAAAATTACCCGGGAAAAGAAGGTGAAATGTTTGAAAAATTATCAAAAAGTCAGCCGATAGGCAGAATGGCAAAACCTGCGGAAATTGCCAGCCTTATTTTATTTTTATGTTCTGATGAAGCCTCATTCATTACAGGATGCGATTACCCGATTGATGGTGGTTTTATCAAGTTGAATAATTAAAATTTAATTTTTAAAAAAGATAAAAGATGAAACTGATACGATTTGGCGAAGCCAATAATGAAAAGACCGGTGTTATTATCGATGATGCATATTACGATACTTCCATTTTCGGACAGGACTATAATGAGCATTTTTTTGAAACGGACGGATTGAATCAATTGCAAAAATTTATTGATTCCAATAAAGACCAACTGCCGGAAATTTCAAAAGATGTACGCCTGGGAAGCCCTGTTGCAAGGCCTTCTAAAATAATTTGTATTGGATTAAATTATGCTGATCATGCCAAAGAAACGAAAGCGTCTATCCCTTCAGAGCCCATTATATTTTTTAAATCAACAACCGCTTTGTGCGGACCTTATGATGATGTGATTATTCCCAAAAACTCTGCGAAAACAGATTGGGAAGTTGAGCTGGCTGTTGTAATAGGAAAGAAGGCATCTTATGTAGATGAAACGGATGCTTTAGATTATGTTGCAGGATATTGCTTGCATAACGATTTAAGTGAACGGTCTTTTCAGTTGGAAAGAAATGGTCAGTGGGTGAAAGGAAAAAGCTGCGACACCTTTGCGCCGCTCGGGCCTTTTATGGCAACAAAGGATGAAATTAATGATACGGATAATCTGCGTTTATGGCTAACCGTTAATGGTAAAAAAATGCAGGATGGTAACACCGCCGATTTTATTTTCAAAATTCCGTTTCTTGTTTCGTACGTAAGCCAGTTTATGACGCTTCTTCCCGGCGATGTTATTTCAACTGGCACACCTGCGGGAGTTGGTTTGGGGATGAACCCGCAGGTTTATTTAAAGGCGGGCGATGTTATGGAGTTGGGCATTGACGGTTTAGGTACTTCAAAACAAAATGTAAAGGCCTATGCCAAAGATTGATTCGCACCAGCATTTTTGGAAATTCGATCCCATACGGGACACTTGGATACCAGATGAAATGGCCTTACTGCGGAAAGATTTTCTTCCTGATCAATTTGCGCCACTTCTAGAGCAAAACGGTTTTGATGGATGTGTAACGGTACAATCTGAACAGGCTGAAATTGAAAATGTTTTTCAACTGGAGAATGCCAAGAATAATAAATTTATAAAGGGAATTGTTGGCTGGGTAGATTTCCAGGCAAAGAACGTAGGGCAAAAGCTTTCGTATTACAAGGAGTTTGAAAAAATAAAAGGATTTCGCCATATTTTACAGGGAGAAGCGCACAGGGATTTAATGTTAAAAACAGAATTCCTGAGAGGAATCGAGGCATTAGGCGAGTATGATTATACTTATGATATCCTTATATATGCCGACCAGGTAAAGTTTACAAAAGAATTCGTTGCGAAATTTCCCAATCAAAAATTTGTAATTGATCATCTTGCTAAACCCTATATAAAACGTAAAGAAATTGATGGATGGAAAAAAGATATTCAGCAAGTAGCAGAATATGAAAATGTATCCTGTAAAATTTCTGGCTTTTTAACCGAGGCTGATATGAAGCATTGGAAGGAAGAGGATTTTATTCCATACTTTGACGTGGTGGTTGAATCATTTGGTATCGACCGGATCATGTTTGGTTCAGATTGGCCGGTGTGCCTTGGTGGCGCAGATTACAATACAGTAGTGAATATTATGAAGAAATATTTTTTATCTTTTACAGTAAATGAACAGGATAAATTTTTCGGAGATAACGCAATTAAATTTTATAACTTATAAATATGGACCTGCAATTAAAAAATAAAGTGATTATTGTTACCGGCGGTGCCAAAGGAATCGGTGAAGGCATAGTAAGAGTATTAGCCGCAGAAGGCGCTATAACGGTAATCGTTGGACGAAATGAAAATGATAACCTGAAATTATGCAATGAGTTGGCTTCTGATGAAACAGAAATATTCCAGGTGGTGGCTGAATTAACCAATCCTGATGAAAATGAAAAAGCAATAAATGAAGTGATAAAGAAATATGGGCGAATTGATGGGCTCGTAAACAATGCTGGACAAAATGATGGAGTAGGGCTCGAGAAAGGCGATTACAGAAGCTTCATGGCAAGCCTTCACCGGAATTTAATTCACTATTATTTAATGGCACATTTTGCATTGCCAGAATTAAAAAAGCAAAAAGGCTCCATAGTTAATATAACTTCTAAAACAGCAGAAACAGGCCAGGGAAATACTTCTGCATATGCTGCGTCTAACGGTGGCCGTAATGCATTAACGAGAGAGTGGGCTGTGGAATTATTGCAATATGGTATAAGGGTAAACGCTATCATAGTAGCTGAATGCTGGACGCCCCTGTATGAAAAATGGATAAAAACGGTGCCAAATCCTGCTGAGAAAATAAAAGAGATAGAATCGAGGATACCGCTTGGTAAGCGTATGACTACCCCGGAAGAAATAGCTAATATGACAGCATTTCTTTTATCTGAAAAATCAAGCCATACAACCGGTCAGTTGATTCACGTGGATGGGGGTTATGTTCACTTAGACAGGGCTTTATCGTGAAATAATTTAATTATTTTTTTTTAAGAGATGAATCAGAAGCGCTGTTATATAATTTTTCATTTGCTTCTCTCAACTTATCTAAAGGCATCTTAATTACTTTCCTATCGTAAGTCATGAAGCCGTTAACTTCGCCTTCCACATCGGTGGTTTGTGTGTAAACCGCTGCCGACAGGCCTTTGCGAACTAATTCCTGCAAGTGGTCTATTAAAGAATTATATCTCATAAATAAACTGTCATTACTTTTAAAACTTTGATAGCCCCAGTTTTTTTGTTGCCATGTATGCTCGGCAACAGGTAAACCCAGTCCGCCAAATTCACCCAATACAAGCGCTTTTTTTGCGCCAAAAATTTCAGGCCTTGGCATAGCCGGATCAGGGTAATTATGAAGATCTACAATGTCTCCAACATCATAGTAATTACCACCGCTTGCGCTATTTACTAATCTTGAGGGATCTTTTTGCTTCGTTTTATTTGCTATATCAATTGTTTTAAACTGTCCCCATGCCTCATTGAATGGAGTCCATACAACAATGGAGGGAAAGTTGTATAACGCATCCATTATTGCGTTCCATTCTTTGCGGTAATAACCTTCACTTTCCGGTGAACGCTCTTTGTCAGTTTGCCTTCCCAATACGCCGGGGCGTGGCTCCCAGTGATTGCCCAGGTCTCCGCTTGGCATATCCTGCCATACCAGCATGCCCAATTTATCACAGTAATAGTACCAGCGTGCCGGCTCTACTTTTATGTGTTTACGAATCATATTAAAACCCATTTCTTTTAATGTTTCAATATCAAACTTAAGAGCGTTATCCGTCGGTGCAGTATACAATCCGTCGGGCCACCATCCCTGGTCGAGAGGTCCAAACTCAAATAGAAATTTATTATTCAACATCATTTTTTGAATGCCGTTTTCAGGTGCTACGGAGATCTTTCTCATGGCAAAATAGCTTTTTACTTCATCAATTATTTTGCCTTTACGCGTGACCGTTAGTTTGAGGTCGTATAGAAAAGGTTGAGAAGGAGACCATGTTTCAGGATTGTTTATTGATAAAGTTTCAGCAGTATCCGTGCTTGTTTTTTCTGCTACTTTTTCATTTCCTTTCCATGCTGAAATATTAATTTCATCACCCGGTTGAAGATTATCAACCGAAGCGCTCACTGTTATTGTTTGTTTATCTACATCGGGTGTTTGCCGGGTAAACGCAATATAAGTTTGCGGAACTATTTCCATCCACACGGTTTGCCAAATGCCTGTAACCGAAGTGTACCAGATTCCTTCAGGATGTACGACCTGCTTGCCTCGTGGCTGTGGCCCGTCATCAGTGGGGTCCCACACGCGAATGGATAGTTGTTGTTTAGAACCTTTATTTAGAAAGCCTGTAATGTCAAATGTAAAAGGATCATAGCCTCCTTCATGCCTGCCCACTTTTTTTCCATTTATAAATACATCGCTTCGCCAATCTATCGCTCCGAAGTGAAGCAATATTCTTTTACCTTTTCTTTTTACGGGCACGTCAATTGTTCTTTGATACCAGAGGATACTATCTTTTCCTACGCTTTTTCCAACTCCTGATAAAGATGATTCAATAGCAAACGGAACGAAAATATTTCCCTGGAAATTAGCAGGAACCTGTTCGTCTGAATTCGGCAAAATTGAATATTGCCACAAACCATTTAAGTTTATCCAATCTTTACGCTGCAGTTGGGGGCGCGGATATTCATTTAGCACATTTGATGGATCAACGCTGTCAGCCCACGGTGTAGTAATTCTCCCCGGAACAATTTTCCATGTATTTTTTTGGGCAAATGAATGACTTACTATTAAAGCTGCAAGGCAAATAAGAAATGAATTCTTCATAAATGTTTTATAAGAATGGGAAAATGTATAATGGGTTTTACTTTTTTAGTAACTCTGCAATGATTCAATTATTCCCATTTCAAGCCCTCTTATTTCAGCAAGACCTCTTAATCTTCCTATTGCAGAATAACCGGGGTTGGTTGTTTTATTCAAATCATCCAGCATCTGGTGGCCATGGTCAGGGCGAAACGGAATCGAAATTTTCATTTTTTGTTGCAACCGCAATAATTCTTTTACAATGCTATACATATCGTTGTCGCCACTGAGGTGGTCGGCTTCATAAAAATTTCCTTCTTCATCTTTTTTTACATTGCGTAAATGAATAAAATGAATTTTTTCTCCAAAGGACTTAACCATGCCCGTTAGGTCATTATTTTTTGAAGCTCCTAAAGAGCCGGTGCAGAAGCAAACTCCATTGGCAGAATTATCAACCTTATTTAAAAAATATTCATAATCATTTTGCGTGCTTACAATTCTTGGTAAACCCAGGATTGGAAATGGCGGATCATCAGGATGTATGGCTAATTTTACACCGCAATCTTCCGCTACTTCACTTATCTCTTTTTGAAAGTAGCAAAGGTTTTCCCGTAAGGTATTTGCATCAATATCTTTATACAATTCCAGTTTTTGCAGCATATCATTTGTTGATATCTTTTTTTCGCCAGGTATGCCGAACATAACAACTCCGCCTAAAGCTTCGAGGTCTTTTTCAGAATAATTTTTAAATCGCTCTTCAGCTTTTTGTAAAATATCTGTTGAGTAAGAACTGTCTGCATTTTTTCTTTTTAAAATATAGATGTCAAAAACAGCAAGATCAATCCAGTTGAAATACAGTGCCAGCGATCCGTCACTCATTTTATAATTTAATGAAGTACGCGTCCAGTCGTTAACCGGCATAAAGTTATAAGTGATAATGGGGATACCGCAGGCGGCTACGTTACGTATGGATGTTTTATATTTTTCAATATATTCTTTATAGGCCCCGGTCCTGGTTTTTATATTCTCATGCACCGTTATACTTTCCACCACAGACCAGGTAAGTCCCACCTTTTCTATTTCTGCTTTTCGTTTGTTGATTTCATCCACTGTCCATATTTCACCATGAGGAATATGATGCAGCGCAGTAACAACACCTTCAGCACCAGTTTGCTTTACATCCTGCAAGCTTACGGGGTCCGAAGGTCCAAACCAGCGCCAGGTCTGTTTCATTTTATATTTCATGTTTTATAATTTAAACTCCACTCTTAAATGTATGTTGGTTATTAGCTCTAAACAAATTTAAATTCAATACTTCATTTGGTGCTTTAAATTTTGATTACAATATTAGTTTTTCTCTATCCGAAAACTGCGTGTCGATCCTGATAATAATTTAAAAAGCATGCTTCTCTTTTATTTCTATTTCAATAATTTTTTATAACGACACATGGCTTCCACATAATAATAATCGGCATAAGGTAACGGTGCGTCCACCTCTGCATTTTTATTCATATTTGCAACGCTGTGCATCAAAAGAAAACCACCGTTTGTACCAATAGCGGCTTTATATTCATTAGAAGAAAGAGTATGCAAAATGGTTGATGCGGTACCGAGGTATTTTTTTGACAAGCTATCATTACTATAGCGAGAAAGCTCAATTAATGCTGAAGCCATAATCGCTCCTGCAGATGCATCCCGTTGAGCATTTGGAATGCCGGGTGCGTTATAATCCCAATAGGGTATTTTGTCTGAAGGCAGGTTAGGATTATTTAAAATAAATGAAGCAATGTGTTGTGCCTGGTCTAAATGTTTTTTGTCTTTCGTATAACGATACATCATCGTATAACCGTAAAGACTCCACGATTTTCCCCTTGCCCACGCAGACTCGTCAAATGCGCCCTGTGCCGTTTGTTTCTTTATTACAACACCTGTTTGAGGATTATATACAACTACGTGGTAAGAACTGTAATTCTGGCGGTAGTGATTTTTCATAGTAGTGTTTGCATGGCTCACCGCTATGTGGTAAAAAGACGAATCGCCGGTTACGTTGGTTGCCCACATCAATAATTCCAGGTTCATCATATTATCGATAATTACTCTAAACTCGGTTGTGTCATCAGACTTCCCCCGAGGATCTTATACATCCCACTTTTGGATTAAACCGTGTTGAGAGAGACCGGGCCGAGGTCAATAAAATTTGTTTGTATTTATCATCAGGCCAGATACGAAAAAGATTACCATAACTGCAATACATCATAAAACCTAAATCATGTGTGCCGGTGTCATATTGCTCATTATCCATTAATACTATTTTCTTCAGCGCCCCGTTATACAATGTTTTATTCCCGGTTGATTCGTACAAGTACAATAACGTGCCTGGAAAAAAACCGGCAACCCAGTCTGAAGAATTGCATGTTTTAAGCTTGCCATTTTGGAATGATTCAGGCATAACTCCCTCGGGAATTTTTTGCATCAATACTTTATATTGTCTTGCAGCATATTGCAGATTTTGATTAATCCATTTTTTTGAAATAGTTTGAGCAGATGTACTATTAAAATTGCAAAATAAAAAAACCGGAAGTGCCAAACAGATAATTGATTTACTCCTTGCTGACGAAAATAGTTTTATCATTCGGTTAGTTTAAGCTTTAATTGGAGGAAAAATGTTTGTATCTTATAGAAATTGATGAAGAGTTTACCATCCGTATTTAGCAATAAAAATAATTAATCCAATATATTAAACTGATAAAAGTTTTTGTTTATTTTTTTGAACCGCCTGGTTCACGCATCAAGTTACATTACTGGAAGGGGCTCATAATAAGTGAGCTTAACCATGTCAGCTGGTACTGGCAGAGGATTCCATGAAGTGTGGATAGCGAGAGCAGCGCCCATTGCAGTGGCTTGTGCAACAGATGCAGCATACACTTCGAGTTGTGGAAAGGCAAATGCAAGCAAGTGCATATAAATAGAATTATTGCTAAATCCCCCATCAACAAATATGCGTTTTACATTAGAATTTTGAAGTACCAATTTCGTAGAAATAAATTGCTGTTGCATGATATCGTGTATCAGACAATGATAGCTTTCTTCATAATTTTTGAAATTTTTCAATTGCCTTTTTTCAAAAGTTATTTTACCTGAAAGATGATCACTATCCTCAAATTTATTTTTTAAGATATCCAAATCTGCTAAGTGTTGAATGATGGAGGCATCGTATTTTATACTTTTGTAAAAGTCGCCATGCTTTCGAAAATGTTTTGCAATCCTCTTTATTTGTTGCTCATGAACATAGCCCCCAAATAAACGCGATGCTTTTACAGGCTTTCCCTTATAATCGAGATAGCACAAACAATCATTTTTAAGTTCTTTAACGGTTAATGGTTTTTTATTGAAAGGGTTTAATGATATACACCATGTTCCGGTGGAAATTAATATAAACGGTTCTTTAAAAACCGCGAGATAAGGAATAAGTGCAGCCGAGCTGTCATGCAGCCCGGGACCGGCTTTTAAGGTTTTATTATTAAATTTTATATTAAATGCTTTGCCCGAAGGTTTTACAGGCGCCAGTTTTTTTTCCCAGCCTTCTTCTTTCACCCATCTATGATAATTATTTTTTTTAAAGTCCCACAAAAGGGTATGGCAGCCAATGCTTGTGATATCAGAAACCATTTTCCTGGTAATAACAAAACTTACATATTGGGGAAGATGTAATGCATATTTTATCTTTTTATAAAGCGCAGGATTTTCATGCATTACTCTGTGCAATTGCATCCCGGAATTTAAACTTCCCAAAACAGGCGAAGCTGTTTCGCAGGACAGATTTTCTTCGCCGCCATATTTTTTATAAAAAGCATTTTTTAATTTGGCCGGATAATCTTTTAAATAATTATATAGCGGGGCAATAACTTTTCCTTCAGCATCTATATAAACAAAGCTTGCTCCATAAGCCGAAAAATTAATAGCTTTTACATCATATTCTTTTTGGGATAAAATACCAGTAAATGTTTTTGTTATCCAATTGGTGAGAGCCTTTATGTCTTCGCATGCATCTCCATCGTCATCGTGAATTTCCGGAAATGTTATTGACTGCTCATGTACGATTTGGTAACTGGTATCAAGAAGAAAAAACTTTTTATTGGTTTTACCAATATCAAATATTGCTATAACGGGTAAGGAGTTCATAGCCCTGTTGCAAGCGTTTTATTGCCACGAACTTTAATTAACTCCCCGCGCGCATTTAAAACTCTGAAAGATTCTAAAGGCCGTAATGCGCCACCGGAAAGCATCCTGGCTTCTGCAATAATCGGCCGTACATCCGTAAGAAATGCCGATTGTAAAATTTCCTGCGCTTTTACTACATCATTTTCCTGCTGTGCCTGTTGCAGGGTGGTTGCATCCACCAATAAGGCACGGGCGTAAGCAATCATGATGGCCTCTGTAGATTGTAACAAATCTTCCAAAGGATCTTTCACATTATGAGAGGCATCAATCATCCATGCAAGATCTGTGGCATGATCCAGTCCTTTTGCATCCATACCTTCCACCAGTTCTTTGAAAATAAGAAACAGCTGATAAGGTTTTATACTTCCGACCGTAAGATCATCATCGCCATATTTTGAATCATTAAAGTGAAAGCCGGCAAGTTTATCTTCCATCATTAATAATGAAACAATCTGTTCAATATTTGCGTTGGGTAAATGATGCCCAAGGTCAACCAATGAATAGGCCTTACTGCCAAGCTTACTTGAAAATAAATACGACTGTCCCCAATCGCCAACAGTCATGCTATAAAAGTTGGGTTCAAATGCTTTGTACTCAATAAATATTTTCCAATCAGCAGGTAATGCCTTGTAAATTTCCTGAAGACTTTCTAAAGTTCTTTTAAAGGCTTCCCGAAAATTTAACTGACCGGGAAAACAGGAGCCATCTGAAAGCCACACGGTTAAAGCTTTCGAACCAAGAGCTTCACCATGCTTTATTACTTCAATGTTATGAGCAATAGCCTGGCGCCGTACATTTGCGTCTACATGTTGCAGTGAGCCATATTTATAACTGAAGGCCTGGCCAGGCTGGTCCTGGAAGGTATTAGAGTTTACCGCGTCAAATTTTAAATTATATCGAGCCGCTAAAGCTTTTATAGCATTTGCATCTTCAGGAATATCCCACGGAATGTGAAGAGAAATAGCTCCACTGGATTGATTCAACGAATGCAATAAGCCAACGTCTTCAATCTTCTCCTCAAGGCTTGAAGGTTCGCCGCCACCAGGGAACCTTCCAAACCTTGTCCCCCCGGTACCTAAAGCCCAGCTTGGTATGGCAATTTGAAATGCAATTAATTTTTGCAAAATGTTTTCAACATTCGGAATTTGTAAAGCAATAAAATCAAATTGCTTTTTATGATCTGCCAGGTGCTGTTGATTTAACTCTTGTAATGTTTCTTTTTTAATTTGCATGATATTGATTTATGGCAAATGAAAAACTTCCTTTAAAGGTATACTTATTGGTGAATTATCATCGTTGCATTCCATGAGGTCCTTCATATAAGCCCACCATTGCTGCATTACAGCGTTGGCAGGCAATGCATCTAATGCTTCAGCATTTTCAATTTTTAATACGCCAAAAAGATTATTGGTAGATTCATCTAAGAAAATGGAATACTCATGAATGCCTGCCTCTTTTAAAAGTTCTTTTAACTCTGGCCATATTTCGTCATGCCTTTTTTTATATTCTTTTTCAGCACCATTAAATAGTTTCATTTTAAAAGCGACTCTTTCCATCTTCGTTTTGGGTTAATTTCTGTTAAGTTAAAAATGAAGTACAATTACAACATAATTTATTTCTGAATATTTTACATCGGCTGTAATATCGTTAATTTAAAAAAGGGTTGACCGATTAGAAAATCACCAACCCTTATTGATTGCGAGAAAAAACTAAGTTTATCATCTTGGAAATGCAGCTGCAACTCCTCCATCTACATTCAATACATTTCCGGTTGATTTATTTAAAAGCCCGCCAACAAATGCAAAGCATGCATCGGCTATATCCCCGGGATTTATTATTTTATTAAGCAACGTGCGCTTTGCATAAAATGAAGGCAACTCTGCTACCGATACACCATAAGCTTTTGCTCTTCCCTCTGCCCAGGCGCCTTCCCATATTTTACTGTCGGATATTACGGCATCAGGATTTACAACGTTTACTCTTATGCCATCTTGGCCAAGTTCTGCTGCTGTTAAACGGCTAAGGTGCAATTGTGCAGCCTTTGCTGAACCGTATCCTGTATTGTTGGGGCCGCTTACAAATGCATTTTTGCTCACTATATTTATTATATCACCGCCAAGGTTTTGTTTGCGCATTATTTTTAAACCAATTTGCGTTACCAGGAATTGACCTTTAACCAAAACATCATACAAAAGATTCCAATCTTTTTCAGTGTGTTCTTCAATCGTTTTTGAAATAGACAAGCCTGCATTATTTACAATGATGTCTATTCCGCCGAACGCTAAAGCAGCGGAATTATAGGCTTTAGTTATCGAACCAGCTTCTGTTACTTCGAGTAGTTCTGCTATAAAAACATCTTTGCCATATTGCTGTCTGAATTCTGCTTTAGCAATTTCCAGGCGTGCTGCATCGTTGTCATTTATAACAACACAGGCGCCTTCCTCAGCAAATTTTTTAGCGACCGCTTTTCCAATACCACCGGCACTTCCGGTAATAAGCGCAATTTTTCCGGATAAAGCTTTTGGCTTCGGCATTCGCTGCAATTTGGCTTCTTCCAATAACCAATATTCTATATTAAAAGCTTCCTGCGCCGGTAGTGAGGTATAGGTTGAAATGGCTTCTGCGCCGTTCATTACATTTATCGCATTGATATAAAACTCCGCGGCAACTCTTGCTGTTTGTTTGTTTTTTGCAAAGGTGAACATACCGACACCAGGATAAAGAATTACAACCGGGTTTGCATCACGCATGGCGGGACTATTGGGATGTTTGCACTTTTCATAATACTCTGCATACATTTTTCGGTAACCCGTAAACGCAGATGAAAGCTTTTCTTTTATAGCATCAATGTTGGTAAGATCTTCATCGGGCTTCAATGAAAGCACCATCGGCCTTATTTTTGTACGTAAAAAATGATCGGGACAACTGGTACCCATAGACGCTAATCTTTCAAGGTCATTTGAGTTAATAAATTCCAGCACTTTTTTATCATCTGTAAAATGGCCGATCATCATGATTTCAGATGAACAGAAGCCACGCAATACAGGCGCAAGGGCGGCACCCTGTTGTAAGCGCTTATCTTCCGGCAAAGACTCAATTTTAGTCCCGCCAAAAACAGGCCCTTTTTTACCGGTATTTTCTTCAATGTACTGCGCACATGTTTCTATAACTTCCAGCGTGTTGATATAACTGTCATAAGCAGTGTCCCCCCAGGTGAAGAGCCCGTGTGAACCGAGCATAATGCCGCGTATGCCGGGATTTTCATCCAGACATTTTTTTAATTTTAATCCAAGATCAAAGCCTGGCCTTTGCCATTCTACCCAGCCTATTGTACCGTTAAATAATTCTTTGGTTATTTCTTCTCCCTCTTTAGATGCGGCAATCGCTATCGCTGCATCGGGATGTAAATGATCAATGTGTTTGAAGGGAAGAAAGCCATGCAGTGGTGTATCAATGGATGGCGCTTTGGAATTTAAATCATAAATACAATGATTAAATAATTCTACCATTTCATCTTCGTGATCTATGCCGCGATATACGTTTTTTAAGCTTCTAAGCCTGTTTACATACAAAGCAGCAAGCCCGCTTTTAGTTAATGTTCCAATGTCGCCGCCTGAGCCTTTCACCCACATTATTTCTGTCTGTTCACCGGTTAGAGGATCTTTAGCCATTGCCTTACAGGAAGTATTGCCACCACCATAATTAGTTAAACGAAGATCAGCACCCAATAAATTGGATCGGTAAATTAATAATCCTACTTCGTCGCCTTCAAGAGCGGCTGCCTCTTTGGTATTCCATAAGTAACTTACGTGCTTAAATTGTCTTGGTTCAGCTATTACCATATCAAATATTTTATAGTTTTTCGTTAATTTGATTTGAGAGAATTACCATACCCTACCAGTATTACAGAAAGTATAATTGTGATAACTCCTATTATAATTGTCGTCCGGGTTTTTTTACTCACGCCCTTCCACTCTTTTAGAGCAAAGCCCCACATGTTGGCCACTAAAATTATAAATGACATGTGAAGTATCCATGAACTTGCACCATTACCTAATTTACTTTCCCCCATTCCATAAAAGAAAAACTGAAGGAACCAAAGCGTACCGGCCACTGCACAAAAAATATAATTACGAAGAAGTGGCGTTTTCTTATTCGTGTAATCAGCAAAAGATTTATTACGGAAATTTAGAAACATTGTCCAGATAAAATTGGTAGTTAAACCACCCCATAAAAGAACGATATAGATCACATTATTTCTATACAAAAAGTTACCGGTTTCTGTAGGATTGGCTGTTTTCCACATGGTATTCGCTACTTCGGCCATTTTAGAACCAGCTTCAATTCCATAATTAAAACAGGCACTTAAAATTCCGGCAACAATACAAACGATTAAACCCTTTACAAGATTGAACTCTTTTATACTTTCCTGTTTTTTTTCTTCTGATAATTCCCGTTCCTTCGATACTCCTGCTTTGCCACAAATAAAAATTCCGGCCAGGCAAAGTATTATGCCGATAAGTACAATCTGTCCCCAGGAATTGGTGAGCAGGTCATGGAAAGTTGTCTTACCTGCCTGTGGATGAAAGTTGTAATAAATAGACGGTGCCAATGCTCCGAATGCAGATGTAAAGCCGAGCAAAACAGAATTGCCCAACGACATTCCAAGATAACGCATACCGAGTCCATACATCAATCCGCCAATTCCCCAAAGTACACCCCAGAAATAAGTCCAGCCAAAAGTAGACGCAGGGGTTTGTGAAATGATTTCAGCAAAATGAGGAACCGTGAGCCACGCCGCTATTGGAGGAATAATGAGCCAGGAAAAAAGTCCACCAATAATCCAAAAGCTTTCCCAATGCCATCCTTTTACTTTATTATAAGGAACATAAAAGCTCCCTGAGGCAGCGCCACCAATAAAGTGAAATATTATTCCTAAGATTATTTGCATTTTAGAGTTATTATTTTAGTTCATGGTCCTTTCGTTTGCACCATAAATAATAGTACAAATTTTAAGAAGATATGTTCTTTTAAATTTCCTGTTTTTTGTAAAATCCGGCAGCAGCAAAACTATAGGCCGGCTTATTATTGCGTGATAATTTTTAAAGGTGAAGTATGGGTTTAAAATAGGGGTAAAAGATACTTTACAACGTGTTGGCTGTGTGTTGTAATAGTGAGAACAGACTCCGGTATTGATAAATGAAGATGAAAATAATCTGCTGTTAAACCAGGATCTTTCCCCTGACCAGTCCATGACTTTTTTATAAGGCATGTAAAAACTTCGTGAGGCAAATCCACCAATAAAGTGAAAGATAATGCCGACAATTACTCCCATTTAAAATATTTTCATATAAGCAAAAGATGGTTAAAGATAAACGGGTATAATAATATTTCTATCATGTACTGTCATGGTAAGTTGATAATCATTTCATTTTTTTACCAAAGAATCGTATTGGATAATTACAGTAAGTTTGATAAATAAATTTACTGGCGGCGCATGAAACAACATGATATATTTAAATACCTTCTTATTGATTATTTTTCTTCCACGCCTAAATATTTGCAACTGGCCAATTGTATCACCAAAGCAATAGGCGAGGGCATTTTAAAAGAAAATGATGTGCTTCCTTCTATAAACGAACTGAGCTTTGAATTTGATATATCACGTGATACTGCTGAAAAAGGTTATAAGCATTTAAAGAAAAATGGTACACTCAGCTCCGTGCCTGGCAAAGGTTACTTTGTAAAAAATGCTGAAGTAAATCAGCGGCTCAAAATCTTTTTATTATTTAATAAGTTAAGTGCCCATAAAAAAATTATTTATGATGCTTTTGTTGCATCATTGGGAGATCTCGCCGCAATTGATTTTTATATATATAACAATGATTTTCTCTTTTTTAAAAAATTAATTACGAGTCAAAAAAACGATTATACGCATTATGTGATAATTCCCCATTTCACCGATGCATCGGAAAATGTTTCCGAGATAATTAATACCATTCCGAAGGACAAATTAATTTTAATGGATAAATTGGTACCCGGTGTGACGGGACAGTATGCAGCCGTATACGAAAATTTTGAAAAAGATATTTATGGCGCCCTGGTACAGGCCAACGGGCAGCTAAGTAAATACAATACTATTAAAATTATTTTCCCAAATTATACCTATCATCCAAAAGAAATACTGGAAGGCTTTTATCGCTATTGCCAGGAATATGCTTTTAATTATAAGGTCGTTCAGAACCTGCATAAAGAACCGATAAAAGAAGGAGAGGTTTACATCAACCTCATGGAAAATGACCTGGTATTTCTTATTGAAAAAATACTAACTACTAAAATGAAACCGGGCAAACATGTAGGAGTTATTTCTTACAATGAAACTCCTTTAAAAAAATTAATTCTTAATGGCATTACCACTATCTCTACTGATTTTCAAATGATGGGGGAAAAAGCTGCGAAATTGATTTTAGAACGTTCTAACGAACACGTTGAGATACCTTTTTATTTAAGACTGCGGGCATCTTTGTAAATTTTCCTGCAATCTTTCCAGATAAATTTCTGTCTCTTAGCAATACGATACAAAGGTTATGACCGGGGACTCTATTTAAGATTTACCTGGGATGATTTCCTTTTGATTAGCGTGCTTTGTAGAGTAATAGTTTCAGGCGGGGTAGAACGATCATCAATTCTTTTTATTAGCATTTCTACCGCTGTCGTGCCGATCTCATAACATGGCAACATTACCGTTGATAAAGTTGGCCTCCACAATTTCACTAATTGGGTCATTATTAAATCCAATTACAGCTACTTACCAGAAACGTTATTTCTGCTTTTTTAGCCTAAATTACGCTAAAGCCATAATCACTTTATAGTATTGTTAACTAGTTTTGAAAGCTTTCGTAAAATTAATAATAACTAATGGAAAAGAAACCGCGAGTGCTCAGATACGTTTTCATTTGTGCTTTATCCTTATATATATCCACCACAATGGCGATACCTTCCGGCGATACAGTTAAAACAAATTATTTACAAAACCGGACCCCGTTATTACAAAAGCCTTTCCTCGAATTACCTATCGGTGCCATCCAACCGGCGGGCTGGTTAAAAGTTCAACTGGTTAAAATGAAAAACGGCTCAACCGGTCATTTGGACAGCCTATATAGCAAGGTAATGGGAAAAAGAAATGGCTGGCTTGGCGGTGATGGTGATGTGTGGGAAAGGGGACCCTATTGGCTGGATGGCTTAGTTCCGCTTGCATATATTCTAAACGATAAAGAATTAATAAATAAAGTGAAGCCGTGGATCGAATGGTCTATTACGCACCAGCGGGCCGATGGTTATTTTGGCCCTGAACCAACAAAAGAAAAACCTGCAAACGAAGCAGGATTACAAAGAGATAAACCGCAGGATTGGTGGCCAAAAATGGTAATGTTGAAAGTGCTCCAGCAATATTATTCTGCCACGGGAGATAAAAGAGTCATCAACTTAATGACAAAATATTTTCATTATCAGCTGAAGCAATTGCCAACAACACCTCTTGATCATTGGAGCTGGTGGGGCTCACAAAGAGGCGGTGATAATTTAATGGTTGTTTATTGGCTTTATAACATCACAGGAGATAAAACTCTACTAGACCTGGCAAATCTTATTCATAAACAAACCTTCGATTGGACGGATACATTTTCCAAGACAGATAATTTATCAAAATTATTTTCTTTTCATGGAGTGAACCTTGCGCAGGGAATTAAAGAACCCGTTATTTATTACCAGCAAGATCCGGGAAAAAAATATCCTGCTTCTGTAAACAAAGCATTTAAAGATATTCGCCAATATCTAGGTCAGCCACAGGGAATGTTTGGCGCAGATGAGCTAACTCACGGTAACGTACCCACGCAGGGCTCTGAATTTTGTACGGCTGTTGAAATGATGTTTTCTTTGGAAAACTTGATGTCGATTACCGGCGATGTAAAATATATGGATCATCTTGAAAAGATCGCCTTCAATGCATTGCCTACGCAGGCAAGCGACGACTACATGACGCACCAGTATTACCAACAGGCAAACCAGGTAATGATAAGCAGGCTTGATCGTAATTTTATGACACCCTACGATGGAACAGATCAATGTTTTGGCATATTAACCGGCTATCCATGCTGTACCGCCAATATGCACCAGGGCTGGCCCAAATTCACGCAAAATTTGTGGATGGCTACCGAAGATAATGGAGTGGCTGCATTATTATACGCTCCTTCGTCAGTAAAAATAAAGGTGGCTAACGGTACCGAGGTTGAGTTTATTGAAAAAACAAATTATCCCTTTGCAGATGCTATTCATTTTACTTATAAAAATAAAGGGGCTAAAATTACTTTCCCATTTCATCTTCGAATTCCCGCCTGGTGTGATGAGGCAGAGATTGCCGTGAACGGAGAAAAACTGCAGAATGCAAAAGGAGGCCAGGTTATAAAAATAAATCGTAACTGGAAGGATAATGACGAAGTAACGTTGATATTACCAATGAAAATTTCTTTAGAAAGATGGAATGAAAATTCCGAGTCTGTAGAACGAGGCCCATTGGTGTATGCGCTTAAGGTTGATGAAAGCTGGGAGAAGAAAAAAAATAATGATCAATACGGAGACTATTATGAGGTGCATCCGCTGTCCCCATGGAATTATGGGCTATTAGAGATACCCAAAGAAAAATGGCAAGAGGCTTTCCAGGTAATTGAGAGTGAACATATCTCAGATTATCCCTGGACTTTGGCAGATGCACCGGTTGAATTAAAAGCTTCAGCAGTGCGATTACCCAACTGGCAGCTTTACAATGGCAATGCAGGCCCATTACCGTATAGCCCGCAACCAATGCCACCCGGCGAAAAACCTGTAACCGTTACCTTAATTCCTTATGGATGCACAACTTTGAGAATAACAGAATTTCCGGTTGTTGAATAATGGCCCTGCTGACCAAAATTTGATTCAATATTTTTTATATGCTTACTAAGCCCAAAACGATGCTACGAAAAATTTCTGTTTATTTCATTGCTGTAATGTTGTGTTTTAATTTTCAAATAGAACAGGCTGCAGCGCAAGCGACTGTTCCGTTAAAAAACGGAATGGTGATTTTTCATTCAATCACTGTAAAAAATTCTTACTATAAATTCAATGCAGGTCGTTCATCCGGCACAGGAGTTATTGAAATAAAAGGAGATAATATAGTTGTTGATTTTAACGGCGCTGTTTTGCAGGGAAGCAATTATAAAATATGATAGGAATGTTACAGGCAGGTAGAAAAATAAAAATTATGATAAATCCTTGCAGGTTGGTGTTAATGTTGTTTGGGGCGCTATCGATATTTATACAATGCGATGCACAACCCGCTCGTCCTTTTTTATCTAACCTTAAGGCTGGCCAGCACTTTCCACTTTATACCGGTTATGCGGCGGCAATGGAACGCTCGGCATTCACACTGGATGAAGGCTACCGGCTGCAGTATGATATAGATTCATTAGGAGCAGATTTTATTACCGACAATGCAGGAGACCTTGGCTTTGCTTTCTGGGAAAATAATCAATGGATTTATCGTGTAGTTGATATGAAGGTGAAGCCTGTGATTACACTTTCTTACCCCGACATGGTGACGTACCATTATTATCCGTTTGAAAATATTCGTGTTGAAATTTCAATGGTTGTTCATAGCTCAACTGCCGCTTTCTGGCAAATGAAAATAACGAACGAAAGCAATGTCCTAAGAAATATTAATCTCGCATCTTTTATTAAGAAAAAGCAACAAGCTTTTAAAAATACCAGGGTAATGGCCGAAGATGGTAAGATCTATTTCACGCATGTTGAAGAGCCTGATGGATGGACAAAGGATCATCATCTTCCAATGGTAGACAGCATCCGGGATTTATTTCAATTTAGCAGTAATGTTTCTTCAGCAGTTTGTGTAAATGATCTTTCTTTTAATGAAAATATTTTTGAAGAGAAAAATGAAACGGATTCGGCGCATTTAATTAGTATTAGAAAAGATGTTTCTTTACAACCACATCAATCTGACAGCTTCCGCATTTTTAGAATTGTTCAACCATTGAGTCATCCTGTTTCATCATTAGAAAAGGAAGCTGATTCAATGGAGCATGCTTCAATCGTTTCATATAAAAAAGTCAACGAGCATTTGTTTTCAAAAACGCCTTTGCCTTTTTTTAGCGATTCTGCGTCTATGGCTCTGTATTGGAGTGCCTGCAATATGATGCGCCAAGTTTTTTATCCTGCAGAAGGAAATTTAAAACATAACTATTATGTTTTTTCGCGTGAGCCGCAATGGGGCTGGGGACATGGCGGACAGGTATTTCATGAAAGCATTGCCATGCTGGCTTATGCTTATATAGATCCTGTAAGTGCCATGAATTCGCAAAGAGTTTTTTCTGACAGGCAGCATTCTAACGGTTATATTAATTATCGTACGGGCTCCTACCTCGATGAAGTGATTGAGTACAAAGGACAGCTCACATCATCAGCGCCATGGTATTCCTGGCTTAACTGGGAAGTTTATAACATTACAAAGGATCAATCATTTCTAAGTGAGTTGTACCGGTCATCCAAACGCTTTTATAATTTTTATACAAGTAACCGTGATACTGATCATGACGGGCTTTGTGAATGGGGCGGAGAAGCAGTGCTGGAGTCAGTTAGAGATGGACATGTAGCCGTTTGGGACCAGGTCGGTTACCCCGCAGAATTTGAAGCGTTGGACTTAAATTGCATGTTGGTGATGGAAGCTAAGTCATTGGAGAAAATGGCTTTGACATTGCATTTGGACAAAGAAGCTGTTGCATGGAAAAAAGATTACCAAAAAAGAACATTGCTTATAAATAAAACTTTCTGGGACCCTGTTAATCATTTTTATTATAATGTAGATAAGCGAACTCATAAGTTTACTTATAAGAAAAAAGATGATCTTAAAAGAGATGAGATTATAGGATTTTTGCCACTTTGGGCTGGTGTGGCTGATCACCAGCAGGCAGCCTACCTTGTAAAGCATTTAACAGACACTGCGTCTTTCTGGCGCCGTTATGGAGTTCCTTCTTTGGCTTCTAATGATTCTTATTATAATCCAAAGGGATATTGGAATGGCGCCGTATGGGTTCAATGGAATTACCTGATAGAACGCGGCCTGCTGGATTATGGCTATAAAAAGGAAGCCTCCACATTAGTTCATAAAGTGATGGATAATATGATAGGCGTTTTAAAATCAGATCATGAGCTATGGGAATTTTATGATCCCGACAGTACTTGGGGTGGTTATCACCGCACTTACATCTGGGCCGGCATTATAATCCGGATGATGATGGACCTTCAAACCAAAAGAAAATAAACTTTAAAAGAATATTCATGCAAAAACAATTACCTCTGCTATTACTGTCCGGAAGTATCTTTCTGTTCTCAAAAAACTGCGAAGCTCAGGATGTTGCAGGCTTGAAAAACATCCAGGTGGATCATTTAACTGTATCCAACATTAAGGATAATGACAATCAATCTCTTCATTTGGATAAAACAATTCCATTGGTTGATTTTGAGTTAAATGGAAAATACTGTACTCCGTCTCATGAAGACGAATGGCAACAAAAGCTTGCTGTAAGCTTTGAAGCAGATCAAGGCTTTTCACCCGGATTTAAGGGGATGGTCAGTTTTAAAAATATTTCAAACGATACCATTACCATTTCAAATGTCGTTCCGCTAGGCAGAAGCAACGATAAAGTTTTTATAACCGGCTTTGGAGATAATGGCCTTTCAAGAACGCATTTATTTCTCCCTAATCGTAAGCCTGTAAATGTAATCGTTCCGGATAATGCCTGGGAACTTGGATTTTCAGAATCACCTGTAAATAATAATCTTTCTGTTTGTGCTCTTGCCAGGCGTGTAAGAAAGGGTTTTGAGAAGGGCAGCATGGGACGTTTTGAAACAACACTTTATCCTGGTGGCAGCGTATCATATTCATTGTATGCTGATCTGTATAAGGGGAAATGGCAGCAAGGCCTTCGGGTAATGTTTCAGCAAAGAAGTTTGTATGATGTGAAAACTTTTGATGACAGCTTATATCATCGTAAAGATCTTGAATGGATCAGGAAATCTTATGTGGTCCACCTGTTGATGTCGTGGGATAACCAGTTTTATGATAGTAAGGATCATACCTATCACGTCATCAACTTTTTAAAGAAAGGCCTTCCGTTATATGGCGGTGATGATGTGGTTGGCATCTGGCCCACGTGGCCTTCTTTGGGTATCGATCAGCGGAATCAATTTGATCTTTTCAGGGATTTACCAGGAGGCTTATCGAAAATAAAAGCATTGGCAGATAGTTGTCATAAGATGAATACCAATATGTTTATCTGCTACAATCCATGGGATGGAAGCACACGCGGCGAAGGTCATTTATCCGGCCTGGCAGATATCATTCGTGAAACCAATTCCGATGGTGCTGTGTTGGATACACAAGGAGCTTCCAGTCATGAGTTGCAGGCCGCGGCGGACAGTGTAAAGCCTGGTGTGATTATGTATCCCGAAGGAATGGCTGTTCCAAGGGATATGCAGGGTGTTGTAGCAGGAAGGGTTCATAACGCTTTGTATTATGCGCCTATGCTAAACCTCAATAAATTCATAAAACCTGAATTTGCAATTTTCAGGGTAGCAGAAGTTTACAAAGAACCGATACGACGCGAATTTTCTTTATCATTTTTTAATGGCTACGGTACAGAAATAAATATGTTCTCACCAGGTATGCCTGCCAATCTTGATGATGAATACCGGTACCTTGGACAGACCGTAAGAATCTTACGTGAGAACGCTACCAATTTTACCGGTAAAGCGTACACGCCGTTAATTTCAACAAACAGGGATAGCATTTGGGTGAATGAATGGCCTTCTGCTTCTAAAACAATTTATACCATTTACAGCATTATTCCCGGTGGCTATAACGGTTCACTTTTTGAAATAAAAAATAAACCCGCTACACATCTTGTAGATATTTGGCACCACCAGGAATTGAATGCTAAACCGGATGGTGATCACTCGTTAGCTTTGGTGCAAACCGATGCTTTCAACAGTTCATGGTTAGGTACCAATAACGAGGGTGCGGTGGATTGCATTGCACAACTGCCGGAGTTCTTAAATACAAATTTATCAGGAGATATCTTAACCATAAACGCAGACAAAGGCACGGAAATTAAAGTGTGGAAAGGAGTTCCATCTTATGATACAAAGCCGGTTGTATTTAAGCCTGGTATGCATTCAATTCATTTAACGGACCTCTTTGGCCGTTATGAAGGGAAGTTTGTGATACAACTTTTTAATGAGGATGAATTGCTCGACGAAAGGGTTTATGAAATTGCCCCGGGGACGCCGCGTTTAATAACTGATATTGAACCAACGGTCCCGGCTACCCGCGTTTTAAATGGAATGGTAACGATTCCTGCAGGTTCATTTAAATTTCACACAACCCATGGAGATGATTTTATTTCTTATCCCAATTTTAATGAAGACAGTGTTTATCAAATGCCATCTTTTTTTATGGATAAGTTCCCCGTTACCAACAAGCAATTCAAGGAATTTTTAGATGCAACCAACTACCAGCCAGAAGATACAGCCAACTTTTTAAAGAACTGGATAAATAAAAATATTCCTGTGGGCATGGAAAATTTCCCTGTTGTGTATGTATCGTATGAAGATGCAAAAGCTTATGCAAAATGGGCAGGCAAGCGGCTTCCATCGGAAATAGAATGGCAGTATGCGGCGCAAACTCCTCATTTAAATGAATGGCCATGGAAGCAAAAGAACCCGGTGAAATGGACGTCAGAAGTTGTTACCAATACCCTCACCGTAAAGAAACCCGCAGGTATTGATTCAACCTATAGCAATTTGGGTGAGGGTAAAATGTACCCGGTAGGTAAATATAAGCGCGGAGCAAATCCATACGGCTTGCAGGATTTGGTAGGCTGTGTTTGGCAACTTACAAATGATATTTACCAAAGCGGAAGCTACCGTTATATTTTAATGAAAGGAGGAAGCTATTTCAATCCTTCTTCCAGTTGGTGGTATGTGCAGGGCGGGCCTAGGCCTTTAACTTACCGGCAATTTCTTTTGAGGGTTTCACCTGGCTTCGAACGCAATGCTACTGTAGGTTTCCGTTGTGTTAAAGGTCGCAGGTAGTAGGGATGTGTTTTAAAAAGGTGTTCCAGTAAAAATTGCTTTTTTTCTCAATTTTTAGCGAAAAATGACAAAAACGAAGCCGTCCCCGATTTTTCAGAATATTTTCTCCGAAGACTCTTTTGTTGTGTTTATTTCGATAATTTGATAATACCATTTTCCACCAACAGCCAAATCAATTATATGTTTTGATAAGGCCGGAAGTCGTTGCTTACGGGAAATCTCAGGAAAGCGTTAAAATATTTTTAAGTATAACAATTTCGGCTAGCTGTTGACGTTAGTCTTGCCAACAAACTTCGTTGAGGTATTTATCATTCAGTTCTCAAACTTTTCACCGGGTTTGCAACCGCTGCTTTTATGGCCTGGAAGCTAACGGTAACTAGGGTTACCAACAATGCACCCGCTCCCGAAATAATAAATACCCACCATGAGATAGAAGTTCTGTAGTCATATTGCAATATCCATTGATGTAGATAATACCACGCTAATGGTATAGCAATGAGGCAGGAAATAATTACCAGTAATACAAACTCCCTGGAGAGCATTTTCCAAAGATTAAATACCGATGCACCCAGCACTTTGCGTACCCCAATTTCTTTTTTGCGCTGCTCAGCCACAAATGATGCAAGTCCGAATAAACCAAGGCAGGAAATAAAAATGGCAAGTATGGTAAAAAACGTTGCAAGATGGCCCACCCGCTGTTCATCGGCAAATTTCTTCGCATAGTCTTCATCGTTAAATGTATAGTCAAAAGGCGCTGAAGGATTATATTTTTTAAAAACTGTTTCTATTTTATTTAAGGCATCTTTTACAGGCACCCCTTGCTTTATTGCGACTGTTATTACATTGGCCCAGTTAGGGTTGTACAGAAAAACCGTTGGCTCAACAGGCTTATAGGGTGATTCCATAATCATATCTTTTATCACGCCAATAACTGTATATTTTTTATCGTTGAATTGAATGATCTGCCCTACAATATCACGCTTCATTCCCACTTGTTTTACGGCAGATTCGTTTAATACAATTGCAAGGCTATCGGTTGCAAAATCTTTGGAAAAATCTCTTCCTTCTTTTATTTGCCAGCCAATGGTTTTACCAAAATCCTGCGTTACTGCAATCGTGCCGAAAGATGGCAGAGAGTTTGGATCCTTGCCTTGCCAATTAAACCCAATTTGATTTGACCATACGCCGGTGGTGGGACTGGAAGATTCAGCCATATTATCAACAGCGCCTGAAGCAAGCAAATCATTTCGTAATGCGTCATAATGCCCATACAAGTCCGGCGTTGACATATTGACGGTGATGAGCCCTTCCGTTCGGTAATTTACAGGCCTGTTTTTAGCAAATTGAATTTGCTTAAAAACGATGATGGTTCCAATGATTAAAGCAATGGAAAATGAAAATTGAATCACTACTAAAACTTTACGGGGCAGTGAGGCAAACTTACCTACACGAAATGTTCCCTTCAATACCTTTATGGGTTCGAATTTGGAAAGATAAAATGCAGGATAACTCCCCGAGATTAATCCCGTAATAAGTGTGAATGTTAATGCTATCAGCCAGAATATCAGGCTGCCCCAGGGAAGTTGCATGCTTTTATCTGCCAGCTTATTAAAGAATGGCATTAATAAAAAAACCAACAATACTGCAAATATAAAAGACACGAATGCCACTAAAACCGATTCGCTTAAAAACTGCCCGATTAACTGGCTACGTACTGAACCAACCGTTTTGCGGATGCCCACTTCTTTCGCTCTTTTCTCGCTTCGGGCCGTAGATAGGTTCATGAAATTTATACAGGCAAGCAGCAGTACAAAAACACCAATTATTGAAAACAACCAGATAAATTGTATGCGTCCTCCGGTGGCTTTACCATTTTTAAAATCGCTGTATAGCCGCCATTTATCCATAGGAAAAAGCACTGCTTGTTCTCTGCCATCCGTAGCCGCAACCTTGTGAGCCATCACTATATTTTTTATCTTCTCTGTTTCTTTGTCGATGTTTATATTATCTGCTACCTCAACAAACGTCTGCCACGAGTGGTTGTTCCACTGTGTTGCCGCATCTTTTAGCCATTGTTCAGTAGTTATATATTTGTTCCAGGGCAATAATAATTTGGTCTCGTACAAAGTAGTGTTATGAGGCAGATCTTCAAAAACGCCAGACACTTTATAGTTATCTTTATTATCGAGCCGTATCATTTTATTAATAACATCTGTACTCCCAAACAACGCTTTTGCAAGTGAAGCATTTATTAATATTGATGAAGGATCTGCCAGTCCATTTATGTTTCCCTTTATCATTCTTAATGAAAACATGGATGGAAAATTTGAATCAACCCACATACCACTACCGGTAATTTTTTTATCCTCAACTTTTAATACATGGCTGAAATTCCAGGATGCCATGGACACATTTTTAAAATCGCTTCCATACTTGCTGCGAAGCTCATTACCAATCGGCATACAAACGGCCTGCCCTGTTTCCATCTTGCCATCATTGTCTATAAACGTGGTCATTACCTGTGCGAGCTGGCCATGATGGGTGTGATATCTGTCGAAACTAACTTCATCCCAAATCCATAACGCAATCAGCATTGCGACTGCCATACCTGTCGCGAGGCCAAGTATATTAATAATAGAATAGCCTTTGCTTTTAATAAGATTGCGCCACGCAATTTTGAAATAATTTTTTAGCATGAAGTAATTTTTACGTCTACGTTTTACTGATAAGTTTTGCTAATGATTCATTATTTGCCGATCCCTGTTCATTAATAGTCGAGTGGAATTGAACGCGGAGGTGGCCGGCATTATAAATAGAGTAATCGCTTTTGCATCTGAACCGATACCCCGATGCACTTTTAAAACAATTTATAATCACCTGATAGAGTTTGGAATTAAAAGTTAGTAATGTCCCTCATTCAAAATTTGAAACTGTGTGAAAAACATTTCAATCGCTATACCAACTTTGTATGGCGTTGATAAAGAGTTATATATAATAATTTTTTAATAATATAAGTGTTCAGAAACGAACACTTGTTTAAGGAAAGTGAACACCTGGGCACATATTGCGAAAGGGTTACTTTGAAAGTTATATGATAGTCGTTCGGTATTTGTTCGGTACTTGTTTGGTCGCCCTGACCGAACGGGTAATAATTACATATTGACCGCATTTTGCTAAAGCCTGCAGGAAAAAGTCTCGGTGGTGATGATGTACCGCCAAATTACCCGGAAAGGGAAAAAATGCCTCCATATATTTTTGAAAATAAAATAATACGTCAAGATTTTTTAATGGCAACGATGAAGGCGGCAGTAACGTTTTTTTGCTATTAGTTATTTACCCGCTAACGGATAGTGCTGAAAACTAACGGTGAAGCTTACTTGTAATAAATTCATCCCGGTAATAACTATGCCCCTTAAACGAAGGAAAACCCAGGGAAAACCCCGGGTAATGTGGGTGGTTCTTACATCGAACAAATTAGTTCGCAACAAGGTGTTCTTTACAACGGCGAAATAATTTATATGGATTTAAAAACGAGGTGTAACAAAAATACTTTATAACAACAAAAAAAGCTATAGTATATATACGAGCCGGCTTCCGTAAAATTACCGGAGAGTTTTCTTTTTAGGTGATGGATATTTTTCTAAATTAATCTAATGCGTATCGAGTAGTTCGAATACGTTCACAATTTAAGTTAAAATCGATAACTTTTATGAAAGAACCCCGCAAAGCAAACTAACGGTTAGGCTACCCGAAATATAAATTGCCAATTGCTCCGTTTATAATGCTAAAAAAACTGGTGTAAGCTTCCCCAAAGTTCGTCCATTTAAAAGTTGAATAAATTTCTAACTTTAAATGGATAATTATGAAAAAAACAAGATTCACAGAAACACAAATTGTAAAGGCGATCCAGGAACATGAGAATGGCCGGGATGCCAAAGACATTTGCAGTGAGTTGCAAATTACTACGGCAGCATTTTATAAATGGCGCCAGCGCTATGGAGGCATGGATGTGAAGGAACTGAAGCGGGTAAAAGAACTCGAAGATGAGAATAGCCGCCTCAAGCGTATGTATGCCAATTTAAGTTTAGTGCATGAAGCCTTAAAGGATGCGGTAGCAAAAAAACTTTAATGCCTGACGAGAAAGGCAGCTTGGCTGAGCACATGATTGAAGAACATGGAATCAGTCAACGCCAGGCATATAAAGCAGTAAGCCTGCCCCGCAGCTCAGGAAGATATAAGCGCAAACCCCAAGCGGATGAACCGGTTATTGATGCGTTGAATAAGGTGATAGAACAACGCCCTTCCATTGGCTTTTGGCAAAGCTTTAAACGATTAAGACGAAAGGGTTTTGTATGGAATCATAAACGTGTATACCGTGTTTATACAGGGCTTCAGTTAAGCATCAGGCGCAGAAGTAAGAAGCGTTTGCCTGCAAGAGCGAAGCAGGCTTTATATCAGCCTGAACAGATCAACCAGGTATGGTCAATAGACTTTATGAATGATACACTGTGGGATGGAAGAAAGTTCAGATTATTAAACATTATTGATGATTACAACAGGGAGGTATTAGCTATTGAAGCTGATACGTCACTACCAACAACAAGAGTAATAAGAACACTGGAATACTTAAAAGAGTTCAGAGGATTACCGGATATGATAAGAGTAGATAACGGGCCGGAATTTATATCGCACAAACTGGATCTGTGGTGCAGGGATAATAAAATAACATTGGTATTTATACAGCCCGGAAAGCCTATGCAGAATGGTTATGTGGAACGATGTAATGGCAATATCAGAAAAGAATTATTAAACGTTTATGTGTTTACCTCATTATCAGAAGTGAGACAAAAAGCAGAAGAATGGATGCAGGATTATAATTATGAAAGGCCGCATAAAGCCTTAGGCTATGTGCCACCAAAATCTTATAATCCATACCCTATAAAACTAAAAAACCTAAATGAGTTTTTATACTTTTGATTGGTACGAAAAACGGGGAAGCTTACACTGGCAATGTGGATTAAATTCACGAGCTCAAAGTGGTGAACAGAGGATTGTTAACTTCACCCTTATGTTATTTTTTGAATGCTAATCAAATAGTCGAAGAGACCTGTTTCAGTTGGTACCTGCAATTTCTTTCTTAAGCGGTAACGGCTTATTTCAACTCCCCTAACTGAGATATTCATTAGTTGTGCAATTTCCTTTGTTGACAAATTCATGCGCAAATATGCGCAGAGTTTTAGCTCGTTTGCACTAACATTGGGATGTTTTTCTTTTAATCCTATTACAAAATCACTGTGCACTTTATCAAAGTGTTTGGCAAAGCTTTCCCACTCTCTGTCAATATTATCATCGTCGCTTAGACTTTTGATCATCTTCTTTACTTCGGCGGCGGCAGCGGGATTTTCGAGGCTTTTCATCACCTGGTTAAGTTCACTTTTTATCTTAGAGAGCAATTCGCCTTTCTTAACAAGATGCATAGCCGAAGATGCCAGTTCTGAATTTTTAAAATTGATATCTGCTTCAAGTTTTTCGTTTCTCAATGCAACCAATTCGTTTTCTGTTTTATTTAATTCCAATTCATGGATGTAGGAAAGTCTCTTTTGTTCCTCATCATGTTTTTCTTTTTGTAAAATAAATTTCTTTCGAAGAATTCTGTAAATTGTGTAAATAGCTAATCCGAAAAGTAAAAAATATATTAAGTAGGCGCCGGTTGTTTGATACCATGGCGGTAAAATCTTAAAAGCAAATGTCGCGATGCCGGATTCTCTCCCTAAGTTGTTGCGTACTTTAACCTGGAATGTATAGCTTCCTGCCGCGAGGTTAGTGTATTCTTTTTCTGTTTTGTCCTTCCATTCACTCCAGTTATCCTCAAAGCCTTTCAATTTGTAACTGTATTCAAGATTAGACTGATAGCCAAATAGTGATGAGGAAAATTCAAAATGAATCGTTTTCCAGTTGTTTTTTATGTCGGGAATTTTATTGACATCCTGCATTTGATTTGCATTCACACTGGCAAAATATCCCCCAAATAAAAGGCTATCCTTGTTGTCAATAATACGCACTGTCCTTACCTGCACCTGCAACTTTGGTTCATCTTCTTTATATTTTTCATAATTAATCAGGAAAAATCCTTTTTCTCCTCCCAGGAAAATATTGCTTTCGTTTACAGGATAGATAAACTCAAATCCACTCAGCATTTTGTTATTTAATTCAGGCAAGTAAATGATCGTTGGCTTGGTTCCGGAAAAATCTAACACACCCAATGATTTTTCATGAATGAACCAAATGTTTCCCTTTGGATCTTCTTTTAAATAACGTATGCTTTGAGTGCCTAATAACTTTTGATAATAAGATGACGGTTCAAAAATATCCTCGGCAATGTTGTATGCGTAAATGCCTTTGTTGGTTGCTGCCAGCACAGCGTTCTTAATTTTATAAATATTATTATTCAGTGCCGACGGGAGGCCATTTTTATCGGTATATTTTTTTACTGAAAATGAATTATCAGCGCCTTTAGTGATCTTATAAATCCCGTGATAAGGATGGGAAACCCAAATGTTATTTTCGCTATCAATAGCAACGAATCTCGAGGATTCATCAAAATTGGCCACCTCACCCGATTCGCGAAATTGTCCGCTCGTGTAATTAAAAAATTTGAGCCCTTTATAATATCCTGATACAAATTGCGAGGCAGTATTTGAATCTGAAAGCGGGACAAAATTCCAAAATCCCGGATTGGATGAAATGGAGGTGGCCACGTTATCTTTTATTACAAATGCGCCTTCATGATGCCCCATCAATAATTCGTTATAAATGTCCGCAAGGTGCCATACCTGGCCTTTGGTATTTTTAACTAAATCAAAATCACCCTTGCTAAAACTCAAGTCTTTCATTTGTTGTAGGGCGGTACTGTACAGGCCATTGGTGGTACCAATAAACAGGCGGTTTTCGTAAATGATTGCGGCGTATCCGGAACCGCCGAGCGGAGAAGGATTGATTTGTTTAATGGAACTGTTATACGCAACCAGGTCAATACCATTATCCAGGCCTAACCACAAATTACTTTGGTGATCCCTGAATATGCTCAATACGTTGCTATTCTGCAAGCCTTCTGTTTTTCCAAAACTTTGTATAATGTTACCAACGGCGTCAATTATCTGAACACCGTTGGTAGTAGTTGCCAAAGCCGTCCATTGAGGATTAACTTTTGCGGCCGCATATATTCTTTCGTTTTTGAACAAATCATTGTTGGTACCGGCTAAGGGCGAGATGCCAGCTTTTGAGAGATAAAAAAGGCCGCTCTTTAAAGTTGCCAGCAACGAACTATCTCCACCTAGTGGCACAATAGCCGTTACCGGATCAGTAGTTGACAAACTGTTGTGGGAAAATAGGGGATGCCACGCATTATTATCAAAACACATGAGCCCGGTCTTAAAATCATGGGCATATATACGGCCATTGCAGAGTCCCATGTAAGACCATTCCTGGGGAGCATTGTAGGTAATTATTCCGTCTTTGTTAAGTTTGAAAATTTTCGAAGGGGATCGAAAAAAGATGTTGCTATCGGATGAAACGATATCCCAAACGTCGCCAAAACTTTTATCTTTCAAAGGTATGAGTCCTGTTAATGAATGATAAGTAAGGCGACCTGCTATACCGGGTGAAAAATATCCTAATTCGTCCTGTCCGCCTACATAAATTTTTCCATCAGCATCAATTTCCACTGATCTGACAATTGTTTTATTAGGCAATGGATAAAGATGCCATGTGTTGCCATCATAAGAAAGCAAGCCTTCGTTGTTGGCTACATAAATAATTCCATTATTGTCTTGTTGAATATCCCAGTTTTGCAATCCTCCCCCGTAAACATGTTTGGAATAATTCACTACGTCTGGAAGTCCTATAGTGTTTTGAGCATATAAAGATGACGGCAAACAAATAAGCAGTAGTAACAATCTTTTCATTCGTTATCAAAAATTCCTATAACAAATATATCTGATAATAGTTTGATGTAGTATTGAAGTAGCGGAAATCCCTGTTTATCGGGGATTTTCTTTTTTTGATGTAGTAATGTAGTGGCTGTTTTTCCACTTATAGAATTTGTTGTACCTAATTTTAACGCCATTAGAACACGCTAATAATTTTTCAAAATAACTAAAACGATTGCTATATGAAATTAAAAATTTCTCTGCTCTGTTTGGGGGTTTTTTTCGGAAGTTTTCTTCAAAATGCGATTGCCCAAAGTATTTCTGTTACAGGTACTGTAATGAATAAAACTACAGATGAGCCCCTGGTTGGCGCTTCGATAGCTGTGCAGGGATCTACCGCTTCCGCAACTACCGACTCCAAAGGCAGCTTCTCCATTTCTGCAAAAAAGGGCGCTACACTAATTGTTACCTACATAGGCAAGGTTACTGTTTATCATCAGGTAAATAAGCCGGGTGAAATTGTTATATCAATGGAAGATGCAACAAAGGCGCTGGAAGATGTTGTAGTAATTGGTTACGGTACGCAAAAAGTTACGAATGTTTCAGGCGCTATATCAACCATTAAAAGCGCTGACATTGATAAGGTGAGTGCTGTACGGGTAGAGGATGCGATACAAGGCCGTGCTTCTGGTGTTACCGTCATTCAAAGCGGGTCGCCAGGTGTAAAGCCTACACTATTTGTAAGAGGTATTCCCTCTTTTAGCGGGTCGGATCCTTTGGTGGTTGTAGATGGATCAATTCAAACACTGGATGATTTTAATTCCATAAATCCTGCTGATGTTGAAAGTATTAATATTTTGAAAGATGCGGCTTCAACAGCCATATATGGTATCAGTGGCGGTAATGGGGTAATAGTTGTTACGACCAAATCAGGAAGAAAAAATCAAAAGACACAATTTGCTATATCAGGAAGTTATGGCAGCCAGGAAGTGGCCAGGAAAATTGGTGTGCTTAATGCGACCGAATATGCTGCAATTATCAATGAAGGAAGCACTACTTCCGGTGGCGGTGTTATTTTTCCTGATCTGAGCAAAATCGGTGTTGGTACTAACTGGCAGGACCAGGTATTTCAGACGGCCCCGGTTCAATCGTATGCAGTTTCTGCGAGCGGCGGTTCAGAAAAAATTACCTATTTCCTTTCCGGTGGATACACAGACCAGGTGGGTATCTTAGGAGGAACAAAATTTAATAAGTCTGACTACAAAAGGGGCAACTTTACCGCAAACATTAGTTTTCAACTGGCGCCTAAATTAAAATTTATAGTAGATGCAACGGAAGTTTTATTGAGCTCCAAAGGTGTGCAGGAGGGTAACTGGAATGGAATAATAGGTGAGGCGCTCAACTTTGACCCTACGGTGCCGGTTTACAACAATGTGCCCAATACAATAGGTACTTATGGTTTCAGCACGCTGGAAAAGAAAGAAGTGCATAACCCATTAACCGACCTGCAAAATACCTACAACAAAAATTTGGGTAATAAACAATATGGGAAATTTGAACTGCAATATGATTTGTTTAAAAGTTTAAAACTTAGTTCGCGGTTTGGCTACACTAATTATATTGATAATAGTTCCTCATTTTCACCATTGATTTTTTATGGCCTGGAAAACCAGGATAATTCATTAAACGCAGATGGTTCAACAGTTACAGGAAGGCATAATTCAGTTTCAACAAACAGGAACCTTTATTTTAATTACAATTGGGAAACATTTGCTAATTATAATTTCAACATAAAGGAAGATCATCACTTTGAAACGACTGCAGGGTTTGGGCTGGGCCGAAGTTCTCAAAATCATATCGGGGCTTCAAAACAAGATGTGCCGTTTAACTCGTGGAAGTTTGCAAGTTTGCAGGCAGCAACAGGTGTTAACACCAGTACCAATACTGCAGCTAACTCAGGTTATTATTATGAAGGTTTTACTAAATCACTTTCTTATTTCGGCCGTGTCAATTACGATTTTAAAAGCAGGTATCTGGCATCATTCAGTGTAAGACGCGACGGTTCTTCAGAATTTACGGATGCTGAAAAATATGGTAATTTCTATTCCGGCTCTTTGGGCTGGGTAGTTTCGAAAGAAGATTTTTTTAATTCAAAATTTATCAATTTCCTTAAACTTAGAGCCAGCTATGGTTCTGTAGGAAGCAGCAACGGAGCAGCCTTACAAACGTCGTCAATTATTACGGGCGGCACTTACAATAATATTGGCAATAGCAACGGTTATTATTTTAGCGGTGTTTTTTATCCGGGTTCATCAATAGGTTCCCAGATTAATCCTAAGCAATTAGGGTGGGAAACGGATGCCCAATTTAATGGTGGCTTCGACATTACTTTTTTCGACAATCGATTTTCGATCACCGCTGATTACTATCGGAAAGATGTAAACAATCTTTTATTTACTGGAACGCAGGCTTTATTTATTGGTACTATTCCTGCACCATTGGCAAACATTGGTTCCACCCGAACTACCGGGCTAGACGCAATGCTGAATTTCAAAGATAATATCGGTAAAGATTTCAGCATCAATACATCTGTAACGTTTACATCTTCTACCAGTTTAGTTACAGCAACCAACTTTGATAATTCAGCAAAAATTACCGGTGGCGGTTATTTTAACGGGCAGTCGCAAACCGTAACGGTTTTTGAAAAGGGTCAATCGCCGGGATATTTTTATGGCTATAAAACGGATGGTTTATTTCAAACTGCTGCCGAAATTGCAAAAGCCCCGTCACAACGCGGCGCACAGCCCGGCGATATCAAATACGTGGATGTTAATGGTGATGGCGTAATTGATAGCAAGGACGAAACCAAAATAGGAAATCCATTCCCAAACTTTGTAATGGGCTGGAATTTGGGATTAGACTATAAAGGCTTTGATTTCACCGCGTTCACCTATGCTTCGTATGGTAATGATATTTACAGGGCGTATGAAAGAAACGATGTCTACACCAATAAATTCAGAAATATTTTAGCACGATGGACAGGCCCCGGAACCACTAACAACGCTACAGATCCGCGTTACTCTTTTACCGATCCAAATAATAATGCAAGAGTGTCTCAACGCTATGTGGAAGACGGCTCTTTCATAAAGCTTAAAAATATACAGTTAGGATATACGCTACCTAAATCAATTATTAAATCCGGTTTCAATAAGATCAGGGTGTATGCCGCAGTTAAGAATGCATTTACGCTCACCAGATACTCCGGTTTCGATCCGGAAATTTCGGGGGGTATTTTAGGCTCGGGCGTTGACCTGGGAACTTATCCGCAGGCACGTACTTACTTCCTCGGTATAGATCTTAAATTTTAAAAAAACTCAAAATGATTATCGATATGAAAAAATTAATAATAATAGCGGGAGTTTTTGGCGTGATAAGCATGGTTGCCGCATCATGCAAAAAATACCTTCAAAAAACACCACAGGATGCCTACTTAATAACTGCTGCATCTTATTTGAAAACTGCTGCTGATTATCAAACCATGGAAGTAAGCGTTTATACACCGATGCAGTGGATGAATCAATTGGTGCCGATTGGAGACATCGCTTCTGATAATGCTGTCGCCGGAGGCGAAAGTGCGTCTGACGTATTGGATTTGCAGCAGATCGATGATTATACTTTAACACCTGTTAATGGTGCAATTGCCAACCTTTGGCGCTACGCATATGAAGGCATCAATCGTGCTAATTATTTAACGCAGTATAAAGCTGCGAATCCTTCCGGCGACGAAGTTAATTTTTCGGGTAAAGAAGCAATGTATGGCGAAGTATATTTTCTGAGAGCCTTTTATTATTTCGATCTCGTAAAAATGTTTGGCGATGTGCCGCTCTTTACGGATAAACAACTGGACATTTCAGCGACGGGAAATATAGCCCGTTCGCCAAAGGCAGATGTTTACCTCGCTATTGAAAGCGATCTTAATGCTGCCATCAACGTGTTGCCAACTACACAAATCCAGGCAGGGCGGGCTACCAAATATGCCGCACAAACATTACTTGGTAAAGTATATCTGTATCAGCAGAAATATGATTCAGCGGCAACCGTATTGCAAAGTGTCATCAGTTCAGGGGCGTTTAGTTTAGTTCCGGATTTTGCATCCATATTTTTGAAATCCGGTGAAAATGGGCCTGAATCGATTTTTGAAATTCAGTATTCAAGCGATGGTGCAAATTCCTACGATGGCGTTGATCCTGCACAAGGTCCCGGTAATTATCAGTCACAACAGTGCGGCGTTCGCAATCTAACCTCTTCATCACCTTTAATGCCTTATGCACCGGGATGGAGTACCAATTTACCAACACAGGATCTGAACCACGCATACACTACAGGAGATCAGCGAAAAGCAGCTACTTGTTTGGATATTGAAGCCTATGCTTCAGCCAATCCATCCTGGAATATTAAGTATGAAGTAGCTCCTTATAAAAACACTGGGTTGTATAATCAAAAATACCAGCCATACATTGGGCAGAATGCAACAAGCGGCGGAGACCCGGGATTAAACTGGCCTAACAACTACCGTACGATGCGGTATGCCGATGTGCTTTTGATGGCAGCCGAGGCGCTCAATAAAAGTACGTCGCCCAATGATGCATTGGCACAAACCTACCTGAACCAGGTTCGCAGGAGAGCTTTCCAGGTAAATAATGCAAGCCATGACGTAACCGCTACGGGAGCTGCATTGTATTCGGCGATCTTAAATGAAAGAAGATTGGAGTTGGCTATGGAAGGAGAGCGTTTTTTTGATTTGGTAAGAACCGGGCAGGCGTCATCTGTCATCAAAGGGTTTGTTGCAGGTAAAAACGAGTTATTCCCTATTCCACAACAGGAAATTACAGTAGCAGGGCTTACGCAAAATCCCGGTTATTAAAATTCATTTTAAAAGATTCTATTATGAAACGATATAAAATTATTTCCTTTTTAATACTGATGATCGTCTTTAGCGTAAGTTGCAAAAAAGATGTTTTTAACGATACCTCATTCGTAAAAAACGCAGCTTCTTCGTCTAAGCTATCCGTTATGTTTGATATCACCCACGATAATACCGGCCTGGTAACCATTACGCCTAACGGCGAAGGCGCTGTTTCCTACGACATTTATTATGGCGATGCTACTGCGGGTTTCTTATCGGTTGCTGCGGGAAAAAACACGCAGCATATTTATGTAGAAGGCGATTATACAGTAAAAGTAGTGGCGCACGATATCAAGGGCGGCACTGCCACTTTTACCCAGCAACTAACGGTTGCCTTCCAAGCCCCTGAAAATTTAAAAGTGAATGTAGCTATTAACAGCGTAGCAGTGACTGTTTCTGCTACAGCCTTATACGAAACTTTGTTTAAAGTGTATTGGGGAGATTCCAGTAATATAAATCCTGTTCCATTTACCTCATTCCTGGAAGGCCAAACCGTTACACACACTTACACAACTGCAGGAACTTTTATTGTGAAAGTTGTGGCATTGAGTGGCGGTGCAGCTACCTCCGAATATCTTGATACTATTAAGGTAGCCAGTCAAATTGATTTGCCGGTCACTTTCGATGATCCAAAAGTCGATTACACCGTATCTGATTTCGGCGGTAACCGGTCTTCAATAGCTGCTGATCCTGTAACCAGCGGAAATAATGTTTTAAAATCTGTTAAAACAGGCGGAGCGCAGGTTTGGGCCGGTACCACTATCGGTACTGCACTCGGCTTTGCAACAAAAATTCCAATTACGCCTGCCACCTCAAGAATGACCGTTAGGGTTTACTCACCGGCTGCAGGCTTGGATGTAAAGCTTAAAATTGAAGATCATAACGATAATACACATTCTGTGGAAACGGATGTAAAAACTACCTTAGCCAATCAATGGGAAATGTTGACATTCGATTTTAAGAATCAAGCCACCGGCACGGCCGCAATAGATTATACATACAACTATGATAAAGCCTCAATATTCTTTGACTTCGGGAATCCTGGCGCGGGTGGTGTTTTTTATTGTGACGATTTGATGATGGCGACGGTAACACTTGCACAAATTAATCTGCCGGTAACTTTTGAAGATGCAAAAGTGGATTATGCAATGACGGATTTTGGAGGCAACAACACGACGCTTACAACTGATCCTTCCAACAATGCCAATCATGTAATGATGAGCACCAAAACTTCCGGCGCCCAGGTTTGGGCCGGAACAACTATTGGAACCGCAGCCGGTTTTTCGAGTGCGATTCCGCTTACTTCGTCTGCTACTAAAATGACCGTAAGAGTTTATTCGCCTGCTGCAGGAATTGATGTTAAATTAAAAGTGGAAGATCATAATAATGGAGCTAATTCTGTCGAGACGGACGCAATTACAACGCTGGCCAATCAATGGGAAACGCTAACTTTTGACTTTAGTAGCCCTGCATCCGGAACGCCATCCTGGAACCCCTCATTCACGTATGATAAGGCTTCCATCTTCTTCGACTTTGGCAAGGGAGGTGACGGACGCGTTTATTACTGGGACGATGTTCAAATGGCGGCGGCGGTGCCTTCTTCACAAATAAATTTACCGGTAAACTTTGAGGATCCCAATATAGATTATACGATGACGGATTTTGGAAACAATGTAACGGTAGATGCTATTGATCCAGTTGTTACCACCAATCATGTCAAGTTAACTACAAAGCCGGCCGGGGCTCAAACATGGGCCGGAACTACCATCGGTACACCGCTCGGGTTTGCAACACCAATTGCATTTACAGCTGGTAGACTAAAAATGACGGTACGTGTATATTCACCTGCCGCGGGCATTGATGTAAAACTAAAAGTAGAAGATCATAATGATCCGACTCGTTCTGTTGAAACGGATGTTTTGACAACTGTTGCCAATCAATGGGAAACATTAACGTTTGACTTTAGCCAACCGGCAAGTGGTACGGCTTCCTGGAATCCTTCATTTACTTATGATAAAGCATCTATCTTCTTTGATTTTGGTAATACCGGGGACGGAAGGGTGTATTATTGGGATGATGTTAAATTTCTATAACTATCTAAAATAATTTGATCATGATCAATAACATAAAATCAATTATCATTATTCTGCCGGCAATTGTGTGTTTTTCTTCCTGTAAGAAAACAGAATATTCTTTCGGCAATATTAAGACGCCTTCCGAAATTTCAATAACGGCGGACATCCAGGGGGCTAGTGCTTCCAGCCCGGCCGGAGATGGATCTGGCAATGTCACTATCACTGCTACGGCAACTAACGCCATTACTTATAAAATTTATTTCGGCAATGGTGATTCAGTACTTACTTCTTCCGGTATTACCACATATAAGTATACGATTCTTGATACCAACACATACACCATAACGGTGAATGCTATTGGCACCGGTGGGGCTACATCTTCTTTAAGCAAACAAATAAAGGTGTATTATCTTTTTCCCATACCCGCAGCCATTGACAACGCATTAACCAACGGTTCTTCGCGTAGTTGGAAGATAGCTAAAGACAGTGCCGGTAATTTTGGGGTTGGGCCAATTACTACTTTTACGTCTGACTGGTACAAATCGGGGCCTAATGAAAAGCCTCCTTGTGCGTATGGTACAACGGTTACCTTTACCCACGTAGCCACTAATAATATTTCTGTAAGTGTAGATAACCAGGGTTCCTCTTTCCTTATTGGTGCAGCTACCGCATTTTATGGTCAGTCTGGCGGTGATGGATGTTATCCCGTTACTACCGGTGGCGCACAAACGCTGACTTTAGGAACTGATGATTTTAGCGGCGCTAATAGTTCTAATTCAACGGGGATACAAATAACAGTTCCGGGCAATGGCCTTGTAGGCTTTGGTACCGGGGCAACCACCTATGAAGTTTTGTACCTGTCGTCAAGAGTTATGGTATTGAGGAATATTGGCAGCGATGGAAATGCCTGGTACCAGATTTTGAAAGCGAATTAATAAAAAATTGTACTATCATCAATCATACTGTTGTTATAATTTTTTTCAATAAAATGCCGTGAAAAATTTAGGTATTACTTTTTTAATGCTGGTTTTTGTATCCTGCAGTAAAGGCAAATCAGGCGACAGCGGAAATCCAACGCTGGGCGACGTTAGTATCAATGCAATAGTGAATACAGATAGCAGCGGTGATGTTTCCTTTACTGCGTCTGCCGCAAACGCAATCGGCTATAATTTTGATTTTGGCGATGGCACACTTCAATCCGTTACTGATGGAAAGGTTACATGCAAGTATGCAGCTTCGGGGAATTATACTGTGAATGTAGTTGCATCCGGTACCGGTGGACAATCAAAATCAAAGAGTGTTACTGTCACGGTAGGGGTTAAACTGAATTTAGTATGGTCAGATGAATTTAATACGCCCGGCGCACCTGACCCGACGAAGTGGAAATACGATATTGGTACCGGCTCGGGCGGCTGGGGCAACAATGAACTGGAATATTATACATCGAGGCCGGAAAATGCTAGTATTTCGAACGGTACATTAAAGATCATTGCCAATAAGGAGTCGTATAACGGCAGCGCATACACGTCTGCAAGAATGCTGACGCAGGGATTATATTCATTTAAATATGGAAAAATTGAAGTAATGGCGAAATTGCCTGCGGGGATTGGTACATGGCCTGCTATCTGGATGTTGGGAAATAATATTTCCACCGTTTCATGGCCGGCTTGCGGGGAGATGGACATTATGGAACAAAATGGTAATCAGAAAAACACGATTTACGGAACTTTGCATTATCCGACTCAGGTCAATCCCTATGGTGATGGCGCCACAACAAATTTACCGTCCGCCAGTGCCGCATTTCATAAATATTCAGCTATTTGGACGCCTGGCTCTGTCAAACTGTTAGTAGATGATGTTGTATTTTATACTTTGACAAACACCAACACTTTGCCCTTCAATCAAAATTTCTTTATTATTTTGAATGTAGCAATGGGCGGGAATTTTGGCGGTACCATAGATCCGGCTTTCACAACAGACAAGATGGAAATAGATTATGTAAGAGTTTATCAATAGACAAAAGAAAGTATCAAATTTTAAAAGAAAATCAACAGATGATCAAGTATTACTTAAATGCAGGGCTGTTATGTTTTTTTATTATGACAAGCTCCCTGAAAAATGCAACGTTTCACAAACAATCATCTGCCGCTAAGTCTACTACGTCCTTCAGTGACACAACGCTGGTTTGGTCAGATGAGTTTAATACGGATGGCACGCCAGACCCCGCAAAATGGGGATATGATATTGGAAACGGTTCCGATGGATGGGGCAACCACGAATTGGAATATTATACAAGCCGTCCCGAAAATGCTATTGTAAAAAATGGGTGCCTGAAACTTACGGCCCGTAAAGAAAATTATAACGGGCAGGCATACACGTCGGCGAGGTTACTCTCGAAAGATAAATTCTCTTTCACTTATGGTAAAGTTAATATCAGGGCCAAATTTCCGGCTGCAGTTGGAACATGGCCGGCTTTGTGGCTATTGGGTAGTAATATTGGAACGGTTAACTGGCCGGCTTGTGGTGAGATAGATATTGCGGAGCAAAGAGGAAGTGAATTAAACAAGATTTACGGTACATTGCATTACCCCGGGTTACCCGGAAGCGGAAATGGAAGCACAAAAATGATTTCAGATGCTACAACCGCCTTTCATAAATACACACTCGACTGGTTTGCAGATTCTATTAAGATATCTGTTGATGATGTTCCTTATTTTGTAACGGCCAATAATAAACGCCTGCCCTTTGACCATGATTTCTTTGTTATATTCAATATTGCAGTAGGTGGAGAATTTGGTGGAAATGTTGATCCTGCATTTACCACGGATTCAATGTTAATAGACTATGTGAGGATATACAAATGAATGCCTTCGTAACCATATTTATCAATCGATATTAACCTCGTTCGGGAAATTTGTTTGGCGGATTAAAATCAGGTCTGGTGCGGCATCGTTAATTGCTATACGCGCAGCCGAAACACAAACACCTAAATAAACCTTTCACTTACTGACGCGGAAAGGATTTGATAAGCGGATACCTTGGCCTATAACGTGTCCAGAATTATTTAATTGAAGTACCGCTGCCATTACAAAAAGCCTTCAAAACTTACAATTTAAAGGTTTGATAATCGATAAGTTGTTTTTAGCGAAGGCAGAAGGGATTTGAACCATCGCTATTATAATATAGAAATCAATCACTTAAGAACTACAAATATTGCTACTCCACGAATTACTCTAGTAAATGTCTTATCTATTTAAAGGATAACATTCTAAAGTAAAGATAAGTAAATGGATATCTTTTTTGCACACCAAAAAAAGCAAATTATTAAGATGTATGCATACTAGCGTATAAGTCTGCACGATAAAGTAAGCATTAACCTTTTTTAGTAGATCAAAGAGTTTACTGCTTAAGGTTTGCTTTTTTTTTCAAAAGACGACACCATTGCTTACAAAGTACGTTGAACAACGATTTTTATTCTTCCTTATGATTCTCCATGATTCTCCATGCGCACTGATGTATATTTTGTATTATTATAGCATAATTAAAAAGGCACCATGATCCCGTTATTTGATGATGATTCAGACAGGAGAACTTTCCCGGTGGTAAATTATTTTTTTATTGCCATAAATATTTATGTGTTCATCATGTACCAGGCCTTCGGGCACAACCTGGGTTTCACTTATAGCTTTGCAACAGTTCCCGGCGAAATATTAACCGGACATGATTTAGTTAGCGCAGCCACTTATGCGTATGATCCTGCCACGGGCCAGCAGATAGTCTCACCCGGGCTGGGCATTACTCCCATTCCCGTGTGGTTCACTTTAATCACCTCTATGTTCCTGCATGGAGGGCTTGCGCATCTTGCCGGCAATATGTTATACCTCTGGATATTTGGTGATAACCTGGAAGATAAGATGGGGCATGTAAATTATTTTTTCTTTTACCTGTTATGCGGTGTTATTGCATCACTAACGCATGTGCTTTCGAGTTTTCTTTTTGGCGAAAATCTTCTTACGCCCAGTATCGGGGCATCGGGTGCTATCTCGGCGGTAATGGGCGGTTATTTATTGCTATTTCCAACAAGGCGGGTCACTGTATTGCTGCTCATATTTTTTGTAACTGTGCCGGCATTTGTCGTTCTTGGTTTATGGATATTGTTGCAGGTAGCCAGCGGTACCGGCTATCTCGGCAGCAGCGAAGTAACCGGTATTGCCTATGCGGCTCACATAGGTGGTTTTTTTGCCGGAATGCTGCTGGTAAAAAAATTTATTCCTGAACGAAGACTGTGATATCCAACGGGCCAATTATTAACCAGAAAGATTTTAATGATCCCGGGTGCGTAGGTAACTTCGTATATGCGTTATCGATATACGACCTTAATTAAAAATTCCCGGTGTGATTAAGGAAATGTTTTTATGTCCTTTAATTATAAGTGGCGCAATGGAAATACACGAGCCATTAACTTAATCTCTTAATTTTTATATTCTTAAAATAAATAGGAGCACCGGCATGTTTCCCCTGGAAGCCTACGTGGCCATGCAACGGCAATGTGGCCATAGGATTGCTTAACCATGAAGGTATCTCAGAACCATCAGGATTGATTTTTGCGGAAGTGAAAAGACTCATGTCGCAGGTATTAACCAGGGTACCGTTAAGGACTACCCATATTTTTCTTCCGCGACAAGTAATGGTAAAATGATTCCATTCCCCGGCCTTATGTAAGGTTTTATTGGTAGCAGCCTGGTGGCCAAATATAGCAGCACACTGCCAGGTAGGCGACACACTGCTCCATTCTTTGGAATAATCATCTGCTATTTGAATTTCCACTGAGTGGGGAATCCAATCCTTTGTATCGGTTGCATGTACCATTACACCGCTATTGGTACCCTCAGCATTCATAAAGTCAAGGTCCAAAACAAAATCATCATATTCATCTTTACTCCAAAGGGCTTCATCTTTCGTTGCAGTAAATATACCGCTGGAGTCGCTCCAGACACCAGCTGGAAACACAGCATTGGTAAGGCCTTTATTAAACATGGTTACCCATCCGCTACCTGAAGCATCGGGGCGAATATAGGCAGTATCCTGTGAAAATGAAGGCAATGTAAATAAACATAGAGCGACTATAACAAAAAGCTTAGTGATTTTCATAAAACAAATAAGTTTAAGAATAAATTTTCGTGAGAACATAAACTTTGATGTCAAATGTAATTGTAAATTTTAAAAGAATTGGTGGCGAAGCAGTCATTTATAAAATATATGAAATTGATAATGCTTGAAGTGTCTTTTGAATTAAGACATATATCCACCAAAGTCGACTCTTTGAAGGCTCTGACAATGAAGCATATTTATTTTTCAGCCAATTGCATGATTTCTTCTGATTTTTTTATTTTGCAATATTCTGCTTTATAAGTTTAAAGTCAATTTCAAATTCTTTCCTTGCTTTAGTCGATTGATTTCTTCCCGGCGTATGTAGGGAAATTCTTTTCCGTTGTTTTGAATAAAGGTGCTTACAATGCAGGACAATGAAGCTTTTACAACTATATTGTCCGCTTTATAAAAATGAGTGTTCGTTTCCGAACAGTGAAAATTAAAATTTCTTTTCTTAAATATTAAATATCAAAGCGATATGGGATTGGTATGAAGGTTGAAAATGTTTTATGGGGTTATTTTTGTCCGGGATATTTTAATCCACTTAATTTAATCCATCATGTTTAAAATTTTCAAAACAACATTCGGGAATCTTAGCAAGGACAATAAACATCCATTCCGGAACTGTAATGAATAAAAAAATCAATAAACTCAATCAATCATATAATCCCAGTTGAGACCATGTTTAAAAATTATTTCAAAACTGCATGGCGCAATTTATTACGAGGCAAAGGTTTTTCCTTCATAAATATTACGGGGCTTGCCATTGGTATGGCTGGCGCAATACTTATTATGATGTGGCTGCAAAATGAAATAAGTTTTGATAAATTCCATACAAACAGAAACAATTTATATGAAGTGTATACTCTAACAAGTAATACAGACGGGCATTCAAGAGCAGTAAATGCGACTTCACAACCACTTGGTCCTGCTTTGAAACAAAATTATCCTGAGATCGCTGCATTTACGCGTGTGTGGGATCTAAGAAACTGGCTTTTATCTGCCAATAATAAAAGCCTTACGGCTACTCACGGTTTTATTGTTGACACTTCTTTTTTGCAAATGTTTAGTTTTCCGTTGATTAAAGGCAATGCAACGGCGCCGTTTAGAAATAGCCATAGCATTATTATTACCCAGGATCTTGCAAAAAAATTATTTGGGGATGATGATCCGGTAGGAAAAATTATTAAAACAGAAAACACAGATAATTTCACGGTAACAGGTATATTAAAAAACCCACCGGTAAACACACGCTTCCAGTTCGATTACCTGCTGCCATGGTCTTTCCGTGATACGCAAATTGATGGCTATGCAAATGAAACTGAAAGATGGCTTAGTAATAATACGTCGACGTTTGTATTATTAAAACCAAATATGAATGTAGCCGCACTGAACAAAAAAATCAGCGATATCACCAGGCGTTATACCGGCCGCAATGATGTATGGACACATTTTCTTTTTTCCTTAAACAGGTGGTATCTTTATTCTGAATTTAAAGATGGCAAATCGGTCGGTGGGCGCATTGAAACAGTTCGCGTGTTTGCCATTATTGCAGCATTCATTTTATTAATAGCCTGCATCAATTTTATAAATCTAAGCACGGCGAGAAGTGAAAAACGTGCAAAAGAAGTCGGCATTCGAAAAGTGATAGGTGCGGGCAGAAGTTTACTGATTGGCCAGTTTATTGTGGAAGCCTTTTTAACTGCATGTATCTCGGGGGCAATTGCTTTAGTGATTGTACAACTTGTATTACCTTCATTTGATACACTTATCGATACACAGCTTTCCATTCCATATAATAATTTTTATTTCTGGCTTATTGCATTCGGTTTTATTATAATCACAAGTTTATTAGCGGGAAGTTACCCGGCCTTTTATCTTTCCTCGTTTAAACCGGTTAGCATATTTAAAAAGCAGTTCAAAAAAATTAATACCGTTATATCGCCCAGAAAAATTTTAGTCGTAGTTCAATTTACGTTTGCTATTATCCTAATCATATCAACCATAATAATTCGTAACCAAATTGTGTATGCAAAAGACAGGGACAAAGGCTATTCAAATAACAATTTGGTACAGGTAAATTTTGCTGGCGATATCGAGAAAAATTATGCGTTAATAAAACAGGATTTATTAGATGAAGGCATAGCATCTTCCGTAACAAAAAATATGGGGGGAATAACAGAAGGTGGAGCCCATACGTGGGGTTTACGGTGGCAAAATGAAAATTCTGCAGACACCAACACAACCATTACTTTATATAGTGCAGATGCGGATTGGATAAAGACTGCAGGATTGCATTTAATTGCAGGAAGAGATATTGATATTTATAAATATCCGGCAGATAGCAATTCAGTTGTGCTGAATGAAACTGCGGTTAAGTTGATGGGTTTTAAAGATCCGATTGGTCAAACTATTCTTGAACCTTTCTATCATACCACTTTGCATGTAGTTGGTGTGGTGAAAGATTATATTATTGGCTCGCCTTACGATGAAGTTCCGCCAACGGTAATACAAGGTCCGCGTGCCTGGTTTACTGCAATGCACATTAAATTTAATCCTGCACTGTCAACGGCGAATGCACTTGCGAAAACAGAGTTGATTTTTAAAAAATATAATCCTGCTTATCCGTTCGATTACAAATTTGTTGACCAGCAATATGCTGCTCAGTTTGATAATGAACAACGCACAAAAACAATGGCAGGCTTGTTTGCAGGTTTAGCTATTTTCATTTCATGCCTTGGTTTATTTGGTTTATCTGCCTACATTGCTGAAAGCCGGGTAAAAGAAATTGGGTTACGAAAAGTGTTGGGCGCATCCGTTACAAATATTGCGAAATTATTATCGTTCGATTTTGTAAAGCTCGTAATTGTTTCCATTGTTATTGCTATTCCTATTGCATACTATGCTATGAACAAATGGCTGCAGGATTACACTTATAGAATAAATATTGGATGGGGAATATTTGCAGTGGCAGGATTATTATCCATTATAATTGCATTGGCAACGGTGAGTTTCCAGGCAATAAAAGCAGCGGTTGCGAATCCGGTGAATGGTTTGAGAAATGAATAACGTGTAAGTATAAACGCAAAATACAGAACAGGCTTAAATTATAATAATAAAGATAATGGTTAAGAATTTTTTAAAAACAGCCCTCCGTAACCTTTCTAAAAATAGAGGATATAGTTTTCTCAACATCTTTGGTTTAGCTATCGGTATTGCGTGCGCAGGCTTTATATTTTTATGGGTAGAAGATGAAATGAATTTTGATGGCAATAATGCAAATAAAAGCCGCATCTATCTTGTAAAAACAAATGATAGAGTTGATGATGGCGTATTCACACATTCTTCAACCGCTGGGCCGATGGCTGCTGCATTGCAGGCGAATATACCCGGCATTGCAAACACCTGCCGCATAACTGAGGGAGGTACTTCATTTTTATTTACCATGGGCGATAAAGCAGTGAATGCTTCAGGGAAATATGTAGAACCTTCTTTTTTCAGCATGTTTACTTTGCCATTTGCTCAGGGCAATGCAGAAAGCGCTTTTTCACAGTTACATTCTATCGTACTCACACAAAAAACGACAACTAAATTTTTTGGTGATGAAAAGGAGAATTATGTTTCTAACAAGATTGAACAAAATGCTGAATGCATGCAACGCGCTATGCCATTAAAATCAGGACGAAGTGATGAGAAATTTTGTAATGTAGGTTGACGGAAGGTTTATCATAATGCAAAAAATGGTAGAGAGTTAAATGTTCGTGGACTTTCATGTTTTTTGAGACGGATCATTACGTTTGTTAAACAAAAGTAATTTTGATTAATTCGTTAGGATACGCAACATTAACTTCAAAAAAAATCCTGGATTTATCCATTAACGGATTAACGATTGAGAAGTTTTTCTTTGAGCAATAAAAATCTTTCTAATTACAGTCAATCCTATAATTTTTTTAGTAAGAACAGATAATCCATTGCGTTGATAAAAATATTTCACCGTTTGAACTTGAATCCTTTCCGGCAACCTTTAGGCCAGAACTCCCGATTTACTTCTGAAACACTTGTATGCGAAAGAAAGGCAGAACTATTCTCTTTATTCTCATTGCATTTGCATTATTCGCTTTTGTGATTGGCTTCCTGCTATGGAATAAACCCCACGTCAATGTAAAGGATGCTGACGCAGTTACGACCGACGCCATTGCATTGTACAGTAGTTTCATGAGTGATTCCGCAAAAGCTAAATCTGCTTTCCTGGATAAGGTTGTCGAGGTCTCAGGAGTAGTGCAGGAAGTTTCGATGAACCAACAGCGGCAACAAGTAGTTCTTTTGAAAACATCGGTGCCAGGCGCTTCAGTGAATTGTACTATGGAACAAAACCGCAATAAAATAAAACCAGGCGATAGGGTTGTTATCAAAGGTATCTGCAGTGGCTACATCGGCGGAGACAGGGAAATGGGCATACCTGGAGATGTTTTCTTAATACGATGCTATCCGTCAATATAAAAATATGAAAAGAGGAATTATTATTTTATTGTTTATAATATTTTGTTGTAGCTATTGCAACTCTTATGGCCAGCTATACTTTACCAAAAATGGGAGAATATCCTTCTTCTCAAAAACCGGTCTTGAAAATATTTCTGCGGATAATAACCAGGTGTTGAGTGTTGTTAATATGGAAACGGGCGCTCTTCAATTTTCATTGCTTAATAATGCCTTTTTCTTTCCAAAAGCGAAAATGCAGGAGGATTTTAATGAAAATTATATGGAGAGCGACAAATATCCAAAATCAACCTTTAAAGGAATTATCACTGACATTGGCACCATCAATTTAAACAACGACGGAAATTATCATGTGCATGTTAAGGGCGATTTAACGATACATGGTGTAACAAAAAATATCACCACCACCGGAGATCTAATTATAAAAAACGGAAATATTTCCGCAACTGCATCCTTCAAAGTACTGTTGACGGATTATAACATAAAAATACCCACAATAGTAACGGATAAAATTGCCAAAGACATAACGGTTACCGTTAGCTGTAATTACGAAAAAAAATTATAAAAATAACCAGGTATGAGTTTAATAAAATTTTTATTGCTGACAACCGCACTGTTGAACATATATAACAAGACCGGTGCACAGGATACAACTAGGATCGCCGGGAGTGACGCCACCCTTATGAGCCAATTGGAAACACAGGAAGCAAAGAATGAAACTAATTATGCTGCAGCTACCTTTAAATATACGCACGTTATTGACGGCCAATCGGTGGAGAATCTTCCTGCACGAGTTTTAGATGTAAGGATACTTCACCGCTTCGGGCCGCTTAGTAGTGGTCTTTATAACTTCTTTGGATTGGATTATTCGCCCTTCAATGTTAAGATTGGTTTCGAGTATGGCATTACCAATAATTTTATGATTGGTGTTGCACATAGCGGGTATAATAAAACTTATGACGCCTTTTTTAAACTCAGGTTATTGCGGCAATCAACAGGAGCGATAAAATCACCGGTAACTGTTTCTTTTGCTTCCACAGTTGCTATCAGTACACTGAAGCCTTCACAAATTGATCCGGCTGTGAAGCCCGATCCTACTACAAAAATTGACAGGGCATCTTATGTATTGCAACTACTGGCTGCCAGGAAATTTTCTGAAGGATTTGCTCTGCAGCTAATGCCAACGTTCGTTCATGCAGATAATATTTCGTTCCTTCATAACAAGCACGACATATTCGCCATAGGCATTGCAGGTCGTCAAAAACTTTCTAAAAGGATAAACTTTAATGCTGAATATTATTACCAGCTACCCGATATGAAAGCACCCGGGGCACACAACGTTTTATCTTTTGGAATAAACATTGGCACAGGAGGCCATGTGTTTGAATTACTTTTTTCCAATTCGTTTGGACTAACGGAAAAACAATTCATAACAGAAACCCCTGGCAGATGGGATAATGCCGACGCTTTGTTTGGATTTAACATTTCAAGAGTATTTCAGTTGGGGAAAAAACATAAATAGCTATTGAGAAATATTATAAAAAATATTTTTAGGATACTCATTACAGATGAAAAGAAAAATTTCAGAAAGCTAATTGTATCAGACGTAGTGATTAGCATTCTTGATATTTCTTTCCTGGCTATACTTTCTGGTTATTTAAAGTTGCATACATTCTTTTTGATTTTGTTGATAAAAAGAATAGAGATCCGTTATAATGTAGCTGTGCACCCCCGATACTTTGTCATAAGTATTTCTTATTTTTTAAATGAAATTTAAATTAACAATAATATTATATTCAAATTTTAATATGAGGATTAAAAAGCATCCTAAGTTTAATTATTTTTTACCAGGCGTCCTTATTTATTACAAAATTCTGCATACTTTTTGATAGATAGAATATATGCCCCGCATTTACGTAATTGATGATGATATGGACCTGCTTAAAGTGGTAAAATCACTTTTATTAAAAAGGGGATTCGACGTATCTATCTTTTCAGATTGGGAAGCTGCAAATTGTTCAATGAAGGTTTATGAGCCACAATTAATTTTATTGGACGTTTTTCTGTCAGGAATTGATGGGCTCGATGTATGTCAGCGACTAAAAGCTTCGCCTTATACTAAACACATCCCAATCCTTCTCTTTTCTGCTTTTCCGCGTATAGCTGAAAGCGCCATTCATGATTATGGCGCTGATGATTTTATTGCAAAACCTTTCGAAGTTGGCGATCTAATACAGAAGGTTCACTCAGTATTATCAATGAAAGGCGTATCTGCCTGAATTTTAAGAAATCTTAGATTTTAAGAAACTTTCAATAGTGCTGCAAGGTACCAGGAACGGCTTATCAGTTATCAGTAGATTTAGCGTTTGTGCGGAAACGTTATAATTGCCTCTTATTACATTACCAAAAACTGACACTTGAAAACTCCCTGAATTGACATCGCCGCTGAAATCCCCGTTTTGACTTTCGACTGCGGCCTTTGCTTTTGCCAAAACAGTTTCGGCCGGACCTGAAAATGGTATAGAAAAGTTACATGTTGACATTGCACAAATTTATCGCTTTCATAATAAAAATAACTAAGGCTCTTTATTTCACCTTTGTAGAATTTAATTTCCAACATTATAATTTCGAGAAGGCATCTAAAAAATGGAAAGTATTTTGCGTCTCCGGTATAAATTAATAAAGAGTTTTATCCTTTTTTTTAAACCAGTGCTCAAAAATTTTGCCGGCATCTGTCCTGCATAAGTTGGTAAGCGGAATTTTTCTATTATCCGGTTCTATGTTCATTTCATCATATATCATCGAATCATCAAACCCAATTGCTGCTGCATCGTTCCTGGTGTTTGCATAATACACAATTTTAGGCCGTGCCCAATAAATAGCTCCAAGGCACATGGGGCAAGGCTCACAGGACGTATATACTTCGCAGTCGTCCAGTTGAAAGGTCCCGAGGTTCTTGCAGGCATCTCTAATAGCGACAACCTCTGCATGCGAAGTGGGATCGTTGTCGAAGAGCACTCTATTATTTCCGCGGCCTACAATTTTGTTGTCTTTTACAATAACGCAACCGAAAGGGCCGCCTTCATTATTTTCAATTGCTTTTTTTGAAAGCGCTATTGCTTCCATCATAAATTGTTCTTCTCTTGTCATACGCTTTTCTTCTGTTATAAAGTTAATTCCGTTTCATGAGTTATTTAACTTTATCAGTTCGCTTTATAAATCATATTTGTAATTATGAAAGATAATTTCTCAAAACAATCTGATTTATATTCCAGGTTTCGCCCGGGCTATCCAAATCAATTGTTTGATTTTCTTATTCCATTACTTCCCGACAAAAAATATGCATGGGACTGTGCAACCGGTAACGGCCAGGTTGCAACGAAACTTTGCAAATATTTTAAAGAAGTATATGCAACCGATTTAAGCGCTGCACAAATTAATAATGCAGAAAAGAAGCAAAATATTTTTTATAGTGTTGAAAGCGCAGAAGAGACCTTGTTGCCTGATAATAAGTTTGATTTAATAACTGTTGCACAGGCAATTCATTGGTTTGATTTTAAAAGTTTTTACAAACAGGTAGACAGAACTTTAAAGCCCGGTGGTGTTATAGCTATAATAGGTTACGATGTGTGTAGCATAAATAAAGAGATTAATTTTTTAATTAATGATTTCTATAGCAAAACCATAGGCCCTTACTGGGATAAAGAAAGAAAATACGTTGAGGAGCATTACACAACGATTCCTTTCCCTTTTAAAGAAATAAAAACGCCCCGCTTTTCTATCAGTTATAAATGGGAGTTGGAGGAGCTAATTGGTTATTTAAATACATGGTCCGCGGTACAGCATTACACCAGGAAAAATAATGAAAACCCTGTTACAAAAATTTCAGAGCAATTAAAAGAGGTTTGGGGAAGTGTTGTAAAAAGAAAAGTTACATTTCCCGTCTTTATGCGAACGGGCATAAAACAAAATATTACATTTTAGTTTTTTCACGAAACGTTATTGAGTTTTCGTCAATACCCTGGACTACCTTTTTGCAATTTTCCGCTCCGCAATTACAGATAAAGCTTTCCATTTCATTATTAAGGAAGGTTGTATAATCGAGGGTTAATTCTTCGCCCGCAGCGATAGGTTTTATCGCCGTTACATTTAAACCTGAATAGACGGTATTGGGATTGCATGAATGATTTTGAGGTGACCATTCTGCAGGTGAATTGTCCCATAAAATATATACTTCGCTGCTAACCGGCCATGCATATCGTCTAAAATTTTCCCGCTCATCAATGTTCCAGTTTTGTTCAACAAATTTTTTTGTTACAAGGCGGTGAGGCTTTTCTTCGCTGGCAAAAATAATTTCTCCGGGGGCTAAGTCTTTGGCTGCATAAATTCCATAGCCGGATATAGCGTTGCATTTCACAAAATATTTCTTTTGCTTTTCTGCATGCCGGTAAATTCCTTCTTTAATAATCTTTTGTAGGAAACCTTCTTTGCCGGCCGGGTCGTTCATTAATATATAATCGGCAGAACCTTCATAACCTTTGTCGTAAAAAACGGAGCAGGTAAAATTAATTTCAAGAAAAAATATCTCTCCTTGATCATTTACTCTAAAATCCATCCGGGCATAACCCACACCATTAAACGCTTTAAATATTTTTGCGGCGCTTTCTTTTAGCTGACTGGCAAGTTCTGGTTCTTTACAAGGAATATTACACTCTTCGTGCAGTTCAGAAGTTTTAAGTGAATATGTTTTAAATTTTTTTCCTTCGGGAAAAACAAACTCAAGCGGATTATAAACTGTACAATTATTTTTATCTCCTGCTTCTGCAACAACCAAAACTGTAAACTCCCGCCCCGGAATATATTCTTCCACTAAAAGTTCCTGGTAATCTTCTAAAAGCTCATCAATTTTTTTCTTTAAATTCTTTTCATTCTTCACAAGAGAGTCCGCATTTATACCAAGACTGTCGCCTGCTTTGGCTGGTTTTATAAACAGGGGAAATTTTAATTTAGCAATCACCTCACTTATCTGATCAACGTGTTTTACTAATATATAAGCCGGGGTTTTTACACCGCATGTATAAGCAACATATTTCATTAATTCCTTCGGCGGGTCATATAATAAGGGTGTCGGGCCGGTGTAAGGAAGATTAAGCATTTCAAAAGAATGAATAACATCAATTGAAGGAACTGACCATTCAAGGTATCCTTCGCACAGATTTACGAAAATGTCATAATTTTTCTTTCTGAGTTCCTTCAGTCTTTTATAAGTAGAAAGTTTATTTAGAAAAACATGATCAACTATATCGCCGGGAAGTAATGAAGATAAGTTTCTTGGCGGATCGTAATATTTATAATCAACATTAGTTGTGGAATAATCAGGTTGCAACACACAAATTTTCATTGTATAAAATTTATTTTTTTATTACACTAATTCGTTAGTCAAATTCGTGCCATCCTGTTTAGGGTGAATATAATTTAATTGCTATTGATTAAATAAGTTCGAGTTGTTTTGCTTTTTTTTGCTTTCCTATATGTTTATGAGTTAAAGCATTTCTTATGATAGTAGCAATCAATGAGCCAAATGAATTGCCCGAGAGCCGAAGTATGGCACCGATGGAAGTAAAATTTTCGTCATCAGATAAACCGCATTGTGCGTTTACCTCAAGCACATACATTTTGCCGGTGTTTTTATCCATTCTTATATCGATGCGGCCATAGCCTTTTCCTCTTACAGCTTTATAAGAGTCAAAACTTATTTTGCAAATATTTTTTATAAATGATGGATCGGGCGTGCGGTAATTATAAAAATCTTCATTGTTATTTACCGGCATTTCTTCTTCGTACATTTCCCAAAGCCTGTCGAACGATAAAAATTTTTCATGAGGCGGCAGCGAACTATTAAAAGCCCGTTCTACCGGCATATAAATTTTACATTCCCTTGCATTCGCGCTATTGCCTACAATAAGTGTTGTAAACTCCGGGCCATCGATAAATTTTTCTGCAAATACACCACCATCAACAAGGTTCCATCCGTGATATCCTTTTAGCAGTTTATCATATTGGAGTAATAATTCTTTTGAATTTTTTACTACTGAATGAATACCTACACCAAGGCTTCCGCCTGAGATAGCAGGTTTTACAATAACAGGATTACCCAGATTTTTGAAAATTGATTTTGCATCTCCAGGATCATCGGTAATAATTTGCCAGGGTGGAGTAGCAACATTTCGCGCTTCAAAAACCTGCTTCATTATTATTTTGGAAGTGGTGGTGCGATAAAAATATTCATCAGATCCGGTAAAGCATAAGCCGCTTTTTTTAAGATACCTTATAATGTTTACACCGGGAGCATTATTAATTTCATCGCCATCGCAAAGATTGATTATGACTGTGTTTTCGGGCTGTGAACCTGCAATGATTGAATCTATAACAGGTTTATAATTTTCATTGGTTACCTGCTGCCATTTCCATTTCAGGTTTAGTTCTTTAAAAGCGACGGTAAATTCTTCTATGCTTTGAGTGTAGTCGTAATAGTAGTCAAGATTAACATCATTTGTTTCAACAAAGGGAGCTAAAACCCATACAAAAAGTTCTTTATGAAATGGAAGCATAATTTTTTTAAGATCATTTACATGATCAAACTTTTTGCAGGTGAGGTATGTTTAATTTTTGCATGATGAAATCAGTAAACTTATAATGAAGAATGACTTCCTGTGATAAAAATGAAGCACCTTGTATTTTATGAAGACAATTATTTGCGCCGCAAAAACAATTAAATGGCGATGCCATTGCAAATTCTGTTGAAGGATAAAAAAATGTTAGCTCATCTCCGGGCAAAATATCTTTCAAGCAACTTAATTCCATTCTTGTTGTATCAAAAAAAACATTGGGGTTGCAACTGTGATTAATGTATTGCAAAAATTCTGGATCAAGGATGATGTGGGTATCATCGTTAACCTGGACTGTATATTTATTAGGAGTGGCAAGGGTTTCAGCCGCATCGAACTTTGAAAAAATGTTGCCTGCATTGTACGATACCGTTGCATGTAAAGATTTTTCTCCGGTTATGTTATTTTGGTATAGAGTAGCAAAACCATAATGAGATATTTTGGTAAGGTTGGGTAGGGAGTAAGCAGAATATGTCATTAGGATTTTTTAAGATTGTTTACAATTTAATAACATATCTAAATTATCTTAAAAAAGATATTGAATGCAATTATAGGCATGAAAACTTATCAACAAATGTGCATATAGAAACGTACTGTTATAAAGCAAAACATTGGCTTAATAAATATTGATTGATTAAGACTGTTAGATGACATAAAAATTAATTAAAATCAACAGACATTAATTCATTCGTATTGTTCATTTATCAATCTTCGTACACTGTAAATTTCTGTGATTCCCTGTTTTCCTCTTAGCTGGGTTTCTGCAATTTTGGTATATATATATAGCCCTTCTTCTTTATTAAGTTCATCATACAATTTTTTTGAAATCAATAATTTTTCTCCATAAAGATTACATACAGATTCAATGCGTGATGCTGTATTCAAAGTATTTCCGTGGAAAGCAATCTCTTTTTTAATATCTCCGATTTCTACAACCGTTACCACTCCTAAACTCATACCCGCTTTAAATTCAGGAATGATGCCATATTTATCAAGATAATATCCTGATCTTTTTAATAATTCATCGCTAAATGCCCAAAAAGCGTGAATACATTCTGTAATCTTTTTCATTTTATTTATTTCCCAGGTAAGCACTGCTTCGTCGCCAACGTACTGGTAAATCTGTGCATTGTAATGTTGTACAATTGCAAGGTCATAAAAGCAATCTTTTATAAAACTGCTATAAGCAAGATGCCCGAGCTTTTCGGCTATAGTTGTTGAAGATTTTAAATCAACAAACATAAATATCCTGTATTCTTCTTTTGGACTATAAAATTTCCCGGTTATTAATTTAAAAAAGTTGCCGCGACCCAATAATCTGGTAACCTCCCATAAAAAGCTAAGAGATAAGTTTACAAGAAACGCATATAAATAATAAATTAAAGTTGTAGGCGATTGAATAAAATTCAAAAAGCTAATTTGGTTTACTTGAACCATTCGTAGTAACAAATAATAGACAAAGGTTAAGGCTGAAATTATCAGCAATTGATCAATAGACAACAGCAACATTACTTGCCAAAGTGGAATTTTTCTTAAAAAATATTTTTGAAAAAAATAATGAAGTGAGCCAAAGATTATTCCTGATACAATTGAAAAAAGTGGAAGTAATACAACAAATTTTATAATTGTAAAATGAACCTGGCTTAACCCGGATGCCCCGGCCCACCGCATAAGATAAAAGAATACAAGTGCAATAAACCAGCCGCCTGTAAAAAATTTTACATGCTCTTTCCATTCTTTCGGAATATGCCTCCTGATATTTGTTTTTAATAAATACACTTTTTTAAAAACGTATTAGGTCTAAATTCTTTATTCAAAACTAAAAATAAATGATATTTATATTTGTGTTTTGCGGAACGAGGTTCCATTTACGTGCTGGTAACGAATAAACGGTTCTTCATAAAATAATAAAAATGCTTACAGAGAACAACGGGAAGATTCTTTCAGTAGATATTGGTGGCTCACATATTAAAGCTACAGTTTTAAATGTTGCGGGAATCTTTCTCCAGGATTATGAAAGATTGCCAACACCAACGCCTGCAACTCCCGGCAAAGTTCTCGATGTTATTAAAGAGCTCGCTCAAAAGTTTCCCGGTTATGATAAAGTTGCTGCAGGCTTTCCCGGCTTTATTAAAGACGGCTTGGTAAAAACAGCTCCTAATTTAAACACAGCCGATTGGGCAAATTTTAATCTTGTAAAAGCGCTTGAAGAAATTTTAGGTAAACCTGCACTGGTAGTAAATGATGCGGATTTGCAAGGGCTCGCTGTTGTAAGTGGTAAAGGTCTTGAATTGATGATAACGTTAGGTACAGGCTTCGGCACGGCATTATTGAGGGATGGAGTTTTGATGCCGCATCTTGAAATTGCACATCATCCCGTAACAAAAAACAAAGATTATGATGCGTACATTGGCGAATTTGAATTTAAAAGAATCGGGAAGAAAAAATGGAATAAGCGAATGAAAAGAGTAATTGAAATTTTAAAGGTAGTTTTTAATTACGATCGCCTTTATATAAGCGGTGGAAGCGCGAAAGAAATAAATTTTAAACTCGATGATAATATTGTAATTGCCGGCAACCGCGATGGAATTAAAGGCGGGGCAAAGCTTTGGGAACAGGAACATAGAATGAACGCATGGAAACAGGAAATAGTTAATCCAACAGAAAAAATTTAAAACCCGGTATTATGAAAATAGGACTAGCAGCCGATCACGGGGGATATGAGCTTAAAGGAATTGTTTCAACATTTCTCAAAAATCTTGGGCACGAACTTATAGATTATGGAGCGTATGAATTAGATACAAAGGATGATTATCCTGATTTTGTTATTCCACTTGCGGTGGCGATCACGTCAAAAGAAGTGGAAAGAGGAATTGCCATTTGTGGCAGTGGAGTGGGGGCTTCTGTTGCTGCAAATAAAGTTACCGGTGTTAGGGCAGGGCTCATTCACGATCACTTTTCTGCACACCAGGGCGTGGAAGATGATGATATGAATATGATTTGCCTGGGTGGACGCGTAACCGGTTTTATGGCTGCTGAGGAATTAATTACTGCTTTTTTAAACGCAAAATTTATCGGTGCTGAAAGGCATAAAAGACGTTTGGAAAAAGTTGAAGCGCTGGAAAATAATCAAAATAAAGTGTGATAATATTTCAAACAAATGAAAATAATTTAATGAGTCAACAATATAAAATTTTATTCTCCGATATAGGAGGCGTATTGCTTACAAATGGCTGGGGGCAAGAATCCCGTGAGGCTGCTGCAAAAAAATTTGGCATTGAATATAACGAAATGGATTTGCTGCACGACTTTATTTTTAATGTGTGGGAGATGGGTAAAATATCATTGGATGATTATCTCGATACAGCAGTATTCAATCACCCTAGAAAATTTTCCAGGGAAGAATTTAAGTTATTTATGTTGGAGCAATCTCATCAATTGCCGGGCACGTTACAATGGTTGATAGAATGGAAACACGCAAATCATTTTATTAAAACAATATCTATAAATAATGAACCAAAAGAACTAAATGAATTCAGGATTAAGAAGTTTAAACTTCATAATTTTTTTGATGCATTCGTTTCATCATGCGAAGTAGGTATGCGAAAGCCTGACCCTGGAATCTTCAGGCTTGCATTAGGTATCGCACAGGCAGAGCCTCAGGAATGTTTATATTTTGATGACCGGGTAATGCTGGTGGAGGCAGCAAAAAAAGAAGGAATTCACGCACATCATCACACAGATTTTGAAAGCACGAAGAAGATAATTACTTCGTTAATGTAGAAATAAATTTTCTGCGTTTAACCCTTACAGTTATATTATTGATAGATTTCCTGCCCGGCTTAACGTAACTAACTATTCAATAAATACCGATGTCATGATTGACAGAATGTAGAAAACTTTCTATAAAAAGATAGACCTGATTACTACAAATATATTTTTCCGGATAGAGACCTTTGTAATTATCTAAATTATTCTTATCTGAACCTATGAGATTAGCCCCCAAAGGAAGCCATGCATATAAGCGTGGCTTTTTTATTACAGCACGGTCTGAATGTTTAAGAATAAACAGGAATAGTATTTAGATATAAAAAGAGTTGATAAATTTTAAAAGCAATTCTTTAAAACGATTTATTCCATTTTGAAGCTTTCCAAAAATTTAGTTGTAAAATTTCCCGAGCGGAAACTTTCATTTTTCATTAATTTTTTATGAAAGGGAATGGTTGTTTTAATCCCTTCAATTACATATTCACTCAGGGCACGGCTCATCGTATTAATTGCTTCATCACGCGTTTGAGCAACCGCAATTAGCTTACCAATCATGCTGTCATAATAAGGCGGGATAACATAACCTGCGTAAACATGACTGTCAACACGTACGCCGTGTCCGCCTGGTTGGTGCAATACAGTAATGCGGCCCGGAGACGGGCGGAAATCATTATAGGGATCTTCAGCGTTTATCCTGCATTCTATCGCATGCATTTCCGGATAGTAATTTCTCCCCGAGATACTTTCGCCAAAAGCAATTTTTATTTGTTCTTTAATTAAGTCATAGTTTACAACTTCTTCAGTAACGCAATGCTCTACCTGTATGCGTGTATTCATTTCCATGAAATAAAAGTTGCGATGCTTGTCTACCAAAAACTCAATAGTTCCTACACTTTCATAATTGATTGCCGATGCTGCTTTAATTGCTGCTTCGCCCATTTTCTCTCTTAGTTCGGGTGTCATAAATGGCGAAGGAGATTCTTCAACTAATTTTTGATGACGCCTTTGTATAGAGCAATCGCGTTCACTAAGGTGACAGACATTTCCAAACTGGTCGCCTGCAATCTGTATTTCTATGTGACGTGGCTCTTCCACAAACTTTTCCATGTAGATGCCGTCGTTCTTGAATGACGCCGCGGCTTCTGTTTTGGCATTATCAAATGCTTTCTCAATATCTTTTTCTTCCCATACCACCCGCATTCCTTTACCACCGCCACCAGCGGTTGCTTTTAAAATAACCGGGTAACCAATTTCCCTGGCAAGTCCTTTCGCATGGTCCACGCTTTGCAATAAACCTTCGCCACCGGGCACCACAGGTACACCTGCTTTTATCATGGTTTCCTTTGCCGTTATTTTATCACCCATACTATTGATCATCTCAGGCGTTGGGCCAATAAATTTTATTCCATGATCTGTGCATATCTGGGCAAATTTTGCGTTCTCTGCCAGGAAGCCATAGCCAGGGTGTATAGCATCTGCATTAGTTATTTCAACAGCCGCCATTATATGCGGTATGTTCAGGTAACTATCAATACTGGCGGGTTTGCCAATGCAAACTGCTTCATCAGCAAATTTTACATGGAGGCTATCTTTATCAGCGGTTGAATAAACTGCAACAGTTTTAATTCCCATTTCTTTACAGGTTCTGATAACCCGTAATGCAATTTCACCTCTATTGGCTATAAGTATTTTTTTAAACAAGATATTATAATTTGAAGATTTGGGTTTAAGCCGGTTCCACTAAAAACAGGGGCTGGTCAAATTCAACAGGGGAAGCGTCTTCTACTAACACTTTAACAATAGTGCCGGATACTTCACTTTCTATTTCATTAAAAAGTTTCATGGCTTCTATTATACATACTACCTGGCCTTCTTCCACTTCATCACCAACATTTACAAATATTGGTTTGCCCGGGCCTGCCTGGCGATAAAAGGTTCCGATCATTGGACTCTTAATGGTAAGCAGATTGTCAGCTTTCACATTTAAGGGTTCTGTACTTTTTACACCTGATGGAGTTGGAGTGGCGGGTGGCAAAACCTGCTGCGGCTGATGAACCTGTTGTTGTAACGGCGACACAAATTGTTGCACCGGTTGTTTCTTTTGTTTAATGGTAATCTTAAAATCGTTTTTCTCAATACTAAGCTCACCGATATTGCTTTTATTTACAAGCTTTACGAGTTCCTGAATTTGTTTAATGTCCATTTTGACAAATTAAATTTATATTATTGAAGACGGGCAGCTAAGATAGGGATGATTTATCAAAATAGCATTTTTAAAAAAATAAAAAAATTGATGAAATTGAAAGGTTTTTAAAAGAAACCCATTAGAATTTCCCCGAAATACCGGTTTTTTTGATTAAAAAATAAAAATACCGGAAATGAATTTATCAATTATAAGGAAAGAAAACCATGCATAATAGGAAGCAAATTATTCTTTTACCCGTTCAACATATTCACCTGTTTTAGTGTTCACACGAATCAGCTCTCCTTCATTTACAAACAAAGGAACGTTAACAGTTGCACCTGTTTCAACTGTTGCAGGTTTTAAAGTGCGTGTGGCGGTATCACCTCTTACGCCGGGCTCGCTGTAGGTTACCATTACCACAATTTTGTCAGGCAGTTCAACACCCATTGGCTGGTCAGTTTCTCCGTTTATTAAAACTGAAACTTCCTGTCCGTCTTTTAAAAACTGGGGTGCATCAACCATTTCAGCAGGTACGGAAATCTGCTCATAGGTAGTAGTGTCCATAAACGTATAACCCGTATCATCTTTGTATAAAAACTGGTAAGGTTTTTTTTCAACTCTTACAGGATATATAGTTTCACCGCTGTTCCACGTTTGTTCAATAGTGCGGCTATTATCCACACCTTTTAGTTTTGCCCACACTTTTGCAGCAGCACGTGCCGTTTTATTTTGACCAAATTCGATCACTGTATAAAGGCTTCCATCAATTTTTAAGATTAGCCCGGTCCTCATATCTGAAGTAGATGCCATAAGATTTTTTTTAAGGCGGTGAAGGTATAAAAAAGGAATGAATATGAAAATTGAATCACTATGAAATTTGAAAATGATTCAATAGATTAATTTTCACATTTTTATATTTTAGCATTCATCTATCTTTATTCAAAAATTATACTCTTGAAAAAATTATTCCTTTTACCCGCATTAATATTTTTATATATGGCTGCTTTTTGCCAGGAAGATAGTACAGCGCCTGTTTACCAGAGATTTCCGACTATTCCTCAGTTCACCATATTTAAAGCACCTGATAGCACTTCGTTTACAAGAAATGATCTCAAAAGAAACAAATCTGTTGTATTTATGATCTTCAGCCCTGATTGTGAGCACTGCCAGCATGAAACTGAAAACCTATTAGCTAATATTAATAAATTTAAGAATTGCCAAATAGTGATGGTAACTTACCTGCCGTATAGCGATATGATGGCGTTTTATAAAAATTACAAGATTGCTGATTATCCGCAAATTACAATGGGCCGGGATACCAAATTTTTCTTTCCCGTATTTTTTAAAGTGAGGAATCTACCTTCCATTTTTGTGTATGATAAAAAAGGAAAATTTAAAAAGAATTTTGAGGGAAGTGTAAGTACTGATTTAATCTCAGATGAATTGTAATCCTTTTTTTACACGAATTATAGAAGCACAAATTACACGAATTCGTTTTGCTCACACGTTTTTCTCACAGTTTACACAGATGAAAAAGATAAAATCATTATTGAAAAAATTCACCTGCGTCTTTCCATGCCATCTGTGTTGCCATTAACTTGTGTAGTTAGATTTAATTCGCGTCATATTCTAAACTATTGCTTTATAAACTTATCGTTTAATTGAATTTCGTTTTCTACATTAATTTTTATAAAATAAATACCCGCATGAAGTTTATTAACGGAAAGGTGTAGCTGCTTATTGGTGGAGGCAGCCCTGAAGCGGACAACAACTTTGCCAAGGGCATCCTGTATTACTATATTAATAACCCCTTTTATTATTTCATTTCTTTGGTAAATGAGATTGAGAATATCATGCGCCAGATTAGGAAATATTTGCCATATGTTGCCGTGATAGCTGGTTACAGGCTCGTCAATATTTGTATTTCTTTTTGCTAATGGTTTTTTAGATGGATAAGAAGTGACAGGATTGGCAACCACAGCAGTGTTAGAAATGTCAACTATATTTTTATTGGTATCATAAATTTTTACCCGGTAGAATATCTTTTGTTCACCAGAAAAAACATCACGGTAAGCAAGCTTTGTGGAAGTTGTATATTTTCTAAATACAGGATTCGCAGCTGCTGTTTCCCACGCAACTCCATCTGAACTTTTAAATAAAATATAAGTAGTCATTCCGGGATAATTTACCATATTCCATTGCAAGGTTACAGTTGGATTACCCGCATTGATTAAAGCAATGAGCCGGATTGCTGCAGAAGTTTTCATGGCGGAAAACAAAAAAACGACAATAAATAAAGAAGATAACTTGGTCATGAAAGCCTTTGAAAACAGACCATTAAATTAGAGTAAAGAATAAATCGCAGTAGTTAAAGAAGCTGTAAAAAATAATGTTCCATTATCTTTTTTGCTTTTTTATGAAACGTTATTACAGTTACCTTTGGCCGGAAAATAATTTTTAAAAATAAATACGATAAAATGAAAGTAACTGTAGTAGGCGCCGGAGCAGTTGGCGCAACCTGTGCTGATAATATTGCCAGGAAAGAGCTCTGCGAAGAATTAGTATTGCTCGATATTAAAGAGGGAATTTCTGAAGGGAAGTCTATTGATTTTATGCAGAGTGCGGCTTTGCTTGGCAGCGATACCAAAATTATTGGCAGCACTAATGACTATAAAAAAACTGCCGGAAGTAAAGTAGTGATCATTACTTCGGGTATACCACGTAAGCCGGGGATGTCACGTGAAGAACTGATTGGCATTAATGCCGGCATTGTAAAAGGTGTAACTCAAAATATTTTAGAACAGTCTCCGGACGCTATAATAATTGTTATTAGTAACCCCATGGATACTATGACCTACCTCGCTTTAAAATCAAGCGGACTTCCTAAGAACAGGATCATTGGTATGGGCGGAATTCTTGACAGCAGCCGGTTTAAATATTACCTGTCAACTGCAATAGGTTGTTCTATGCAAGACCTGCAGGCAGTAGTAATTGGCGGCCATGGTGATACAACAATGATTCCGTTAACAAGATTAGCAACATACAATGGCACACCTGTTTCTAATTTACTGGATGAAGGAACATTAAAAAAAGTAGCGGCAGATACAATGGTTGGAGGTGCAACTCTTACGGGCTTGCTCGGAACCAGCGCATGGTATGCTCCTGGTGCTGCAGGCGCAACCCTGGTGGAAGCAATTATTCGCGATGAAAAGAAATTAATTCCATGCTGCGTAATGCTCGACGGCGAGTACGGACAAAAAGATATTTGTATTGGAGTGCCTGTTGTAATTGGTAAAAATGGCTGGGAAAAAATTATCGATTTCAAACTAAATGATGAAGAGCAAGCTGCTTTTAATAAAAGTGCGGATGCAGTAAGGAATATGAATGGAGCATTAACATTGTAATAATCTATTAGAAAGTAATAGCAATGGCAGATTTTTTATCTGCCATTTTTGTTTCGGTAATTGACTGCAAATTTCATATATCTAATATAAAAGATTAGAAGCCCTTACTTTTAAATTATTTATTAGGTATGCGTGATTTGTAAATTGAAGATCTGGCTTCATCCATAAAGCTCGCTATCATAAATTATATAGAACAGGATTTACTAACGTTGAAGGTTAAACTGAATGATAATTTTCCGGTAAGCACACGCACTGAAGATGGTAACCTGCAGGAAATAATACAATTTGAAGACGCAGGCAATAGCAATACAAAAATAATTTCTTCAATGGTAGGCTGGGGTGTTGGAACAGATTGGGATAAGGTATATAAATTTTTTGAAAAAGGAAATACATAGACTTACGAAGAGATGAGCAGAATTTTCCAGTGAAAAAATCTAATTGAAGTTGTAGAGAAATCAGGGAAGATATTTATCCAGCTTATTGGGTAATAAATAAAGGATAGGTGTAAAAAAATAAATAACGATGCTTATCCATGGAAAATAAAAAGAAATAGCTATAGCAATTCCATATAATATTGGCGAAATTAAAAATAACCTGTTTGCTTCTTTTTTTACTTCTGCCGGCAATAATCTTTCATGAAGGGAAGGCCGTTTTATTCCATAAATCCATTGTGCATATAGCGCCAGGTTGCAACAACTAAGGTTCAATCCATACATTAAAATAGCAAACCATTTTAATGTATTGGCAGCAAGAAACCGGGTGCTAAAGGGAACCAGACATACCATCATATAAAACAATACACCCAGGTAAATAAAATAACGATTCGTTCTGTGGATGTATTCAAAAACCATGCGATGACCAAACCACATAATTCCCAAAACAATAAAACTTATGAAATAACAAAATAATTCCTGCCGGGTTTCATATAAGCCATGTAGAAAATCTTTCAACGAGTTTCCCTCGACCGAAGGAATTTTAAGTTCAATGGCAAGGATCGTCATTGCAACACTGAAAATGCCATCGCCTAGGGCCTCCAGCCGCCCCGCTGACATTGTAAGCCTGTCGGGTTCGATCTTCATTTTCCTAAATTAAAAATTCAATTGAACAATTGAAAGTAAACGGAACGAAATTTATTTCATGGTTATAGCCAGGGATATTTATTACAAAAGACGATTATAAAAAAGATTCATTCTTGTTATAAGTGATAAGATTTTGTAAAGTAGACGCAAAAAATATTTTAGGTAATAAAATATTAATGACCTTTATAAAAAATATTTTCTTAGATAAATAAAACTTTAATAAAAACTTACCGAATGAATAAGACGTTAAAAATTATCACTTGTTTTTTATTCCTTTTTTTTGCGTATACAAGTTTACCTGCGCAACAACATTTGCCTTTTTATGACGAAATAGAACATTTTAAAAAGCTTGACAGTGCTCATTTCCCCCCTAAAAATGCGGTGTTATTTGTTGGCAGTTCATCTATTCGTAAATGGGAAGATGTACAGAACTACTTTCCAAATGAAACGGTCATCAATCGTGGATTTGGAGGTTCCGAACTTACGGATGCGATCCGTTATGCTAATGATATTATTATACCTTATCATCCACGTGAAATCGTAATTTATTCGGGTGAAAATGACCTTGCTTATGCTGATTCTATAACGCCGGCAATTGTGTTGAGAAGATTTGAAACCTTGTTTAATATCATTCGTTCGGCAATGCCAAAAGTTCCTGTTATTTATGTGTCCATAAAACCAAGCCCTTCAAGAGAAAGGCTAATGCCGGAAATGGAAGTTGCTAATAAACTTATCAAACAATTTTTAAAATCTAAAAACAAAACAGTATTTGTTGATGTCTATCATAAAATGCTGGATAAAAGCGGGACGCCAATGACCGATATCTTCTTAAGTGATAACTTACATATGAATGCAAAAGGCTACCACATTTGGCAAAAAGCAATAACGCCTTACTTAGAGAGATACAAAAATTAACAGCCATCTATTTCTCTTGTATGCTATCATTATTCGCAAGTTATTATACATCATTTTGTAGCAAAGGATTTAATTCTAATGAATAGGGAAGCCGTTGTAGAAAAGATAAAAACTACTGCCATTTGGGATGTTGTGGTGATTGGTGGTGGCGCATCTGGTTTGGGTATTGCAGCAGAAGCTGCCAGCCGCGGCTATGCTACACTGTTAGTAGAGCAATCAGACTTTGCAAAATCGACTTCTTCCAAAAGCACTAAACTCGTTCATGGTGGTGTAAGGTACCTTGCGCAAGGCAATATAAGCCTTGTGAGGGAAGCAAGTGTAGAAAGGGGATTGCTCGGTAAAAATGCACCTCACCTTGTAAAAAATCAAATATTTATCATTCCGGTTTACACCTGGTGGAGCAGGTTAAAATATACAGTGGGTTTAAAATTGTATGATTGGATATCGGGGCGTTTAAGCCTCGGGTCATCTCTTTTCATTTCACGAAACGAAGTTTTGCAAAAATTACCCGGCATTATTTCTGAAAATTTATTTGGTGGGATTTTGTATCATGACGGGCAATTTGATGATGCACGACTTGCCATCAACCTTGCTCAAACAATTTTCGATAATGGTGGATACGCTACGAATTACATGAAAGTTGTTGATTTAATTAAAGAAGAGGGAAAGGCTTGTGGCATCAAAGTTCTCAATACGGAAAGTAATGAACAGTATTCAATAATATCGAAGGTTGTAATTAACGCAACCGGTGTATTTGTAGATTATATTTTGCAAATGGATAAACCAGGCACAAAGAAAAATATCGCAGTAAGCCAGGGAATTCATTTGGTGCTTGACAAAAAATTTTTTCCGGGAGAGGATGCCCTGATGATTCCTGAAACCAGCGATGGCAGGGTTTTGTTTATTGTGCCATGGCATAACAAACTTTTAATGGGAACAACTGATACACCTGTGAATAATATTTCGCTTGAACCCATTGCTTTGGAGACAGAAATACAATTCATTCTGGAAACAGCAAGCGTGTATCTTACGGAGAGGCCTAAACGAAAGGATGTGTTAAGTGTTTTTGCCGGCCTTCGGCCCTTGGCTGCGCCGGACGAGGGAGGAAGTGATACAAAAGAGATTTCAAGAAGTCACAAGATACTTGTTTCAGCTTCAGGATTATTTTCAATTCTTGGAGGCAAATGGACTACCTACAGGAAAATGGGAGAGGATATGATCGACAGAGTTGAAAAGGAATTGCGTTGGAATCACATTCCATCTGTAACTGCTTCCTTACATATTCATGGATACGCAACAGAGCCTAACCAAATGAATCCGCTGTATTATTATGGGAGTGATGAAGCTTTCATCAAAAAATTAATTGAAGAAAAGGGCAATAGATGGATCAGTGAAAAATTGCAAATTTACGAAGCGCAGGTTATTTGGGCTATAAGAGAAGAGATGGCAAGAACAGCAGAAGATATATTGAGCAGAAGAACGAGAGCGTTATTCCTGGATGCGAAAGAAAGCATTACTGTGGCCCCTTTAGTTGCTACAGTAATGGCCCAGGAAATGAATAAAGATGAGGATTGGATAAATGAGCAAATAGAAATATTTAATAGTGTTGCATCCAATTATGTGCTTGAAAATTGATAGGTGAAAATTATTCTCTACTCTCAATCATTTTATTTTCTATTAATTTTAAATCAGTTATTTTAGTTTGTCTCAAATTGCGATTGCATGTCAAAATACATCTTATCCTTCGACCAGGGAACAACGAGTTCCCGTGCTATAATTTTTGATAAAAAAGGCTCGATAAAAGCAATGGCCCAAAAAGAATTCACTCAGATATTTCCCCAGCCCGGCTGGGTTGAGCATGATGGAAATGAAATATGGTACACGCAATTGGGCGTGGCTACAGAAGTAGTTTTAAAAGCCGGCCTCACTGTCCATGATATTGCCGCAATAGGTATTACCAATCAAAGAGAGACAACTTTGGTATGGCACAGGCATACACATCAACCGATTTATAACGCAATCGTTTGGCAGGACCGCCGCACATCTGAATATTGTGATGAATTAAAAAAAATGGGACATGCCGAAGATATTCAACAAAAAACCGGGCTTGTTATTGATGCATATTTTTCTGCGACTAAATTAAAATGGATTTTAGATAATATAGAAGGAGCCAGACAAAAAGCAGAGAGTGGCGATTTATGCTTCGGAACAATTGATTCATGGTTGTTATTTAAGCTTACTAACGGTAAAGTACACACGACAGATGTGACCAATGCTTCCCGAACGATGTTGTTTAATATTCACACATTACATTGGGATGAAGATTTATTGAAATTATTTGATATTCCTGCATCAATGTTGCCGGAAGTAAAATCGAGTAGCGAAATTTACGGCTATACTGAACAAATTTTAACGGCCAGGCAAATACCGGTATGCGGAATTGCCGGAGACCAGCAGGCAGCGCTGTTTGGGCAAATGTGTATTAAACCAGGCATGGTAAAAAATACTTATGGCACGGGATGTTTTATGTTGATGAATACAGGAGATAAACCAGTGCTAAGTAAAAATAATTTACTTACAACAATTGCCTGGAAAATTGGTGATGTAACAACTTATGCTTTAGAAGGTGGTGTGTTTATTGGCGGCGCTGTTGTGCAATGGTTAAGGGATGGCCTGGGCATAATTAAAAATTCACCGGATGTTGAAAAGTTAGCAACGTCAGTAAATGATAACGGTGGTGTTTATTTTGTTCCTGCCTTTGCAGGCCTCGGAGCGCCTTACTGGAACCAGTTTGCAAGAGGAACGATGCTTGGAATTACAAGAGGAACTACCACTGCACATATTGCAAGAGCATCTATTGAAAGTATTGCATTGCAAACAATGGATGTTTTACAAGCCATGAATGCAGATGCTTCCTTACCTATAAGGGAATTGCGGGTAGATGGTGGCGCAACAGCAAATGATCTTTTAATGCAATATCAGAGTGATATGATGGATTGTAAAGTAATTCGCCCAAAGATAACGGAGACGACCGCTTTAGGCGCTGCATACCTTGCAGGCCTTGCAATAGGTTTTTGGAAAGATACGAGTGAGATAGAAAATTATTGGGAAGCAGAAAAATCTTTTGAACCGCAAATGAAAGATGAAGCACGACAAAAGGTAATTCATCAATGGAAGAAAGCGATCAAAGCAGCACAAGCATGGGCTGATTAAATACAACCTGAATTTTCAATTTTCAATTATAAATTCTCAATCATTTTAAATGTCAATTTTTCTAAGTGAATTTTTAGGAACCGCCATATTGATCGCCTTTGGAAACGGCGTGGTAGCCAACGTGGTTTTAAATAAAACCAAAGGGCAGAACAGCGGCTGGATAGTTATTGCCTTTGGATGGGCAATTGCAGTTTTTGCAGGTGTATTTGTTTCTGCTAAATACAGTGGTGCACATTTGAATCCTGCTGTTACATTAGCATTAGTATATCTTAAAAAAATAAGCTGGAATGTAGTGCCTCAATATTTAGCCGGGCAATTACTTGGAGCTATGACAGGAAGCGTAATTGTCTGGCTTTCTTATTTGCAACATTATAAAGCAACCGAAAATGCAGAAGGTATTCTTGCAACCTTTGCTACCAGCCCAGCGGTTAAAAGTTCAGGCCACAATTTTCTTACAGAATTTTTGGCAACATTTATTTTTGTACTCAGTATCTTATTTATTGTTGCTCCTTCTAACAGTCTTGGCTCGTTAGATGCTTTACCAGTTGCGTTATTAGTGCTGGGTATTGGATTGAGTTTTGGTGGCCCCACTGGTTATGCAATTAACCCCGTTCGGGATCTTGGGCCAAGAATAGTACATCAGTTATTACCCATAACACATAAAGGTGGCAGTGAGTGGAAATATGCACTGGTGCCCATTTTGGGTCCGTTAGCCGGCGGACTTTTAGCAGCAATTGTTTTTTCATTTATATAAATTTATTTTGTACAACCTGCTGGGCATAGGGCGCAAAATTGTATCCTTCGTATCTTTGTAAATCAAATATTTTGATTTGGACAAACAACCTGTAATTTTTGAAGACCTTGGTATTATCAATTATAAATCTGCGTGGGATTACCAGGAAATGCTGGTAAAGAAAAACCTGGATATAAAATCAGAAATAAGAAAAGCTGAGGCGAGTGGCATCCCTATTCATGTTCCGGAATTTACAGTTCGCAATACGACAACAAACTATCTTTTATTTTGCGAGCATCCGCCTGTGTACACGTTAGGTAAGAGTGGCCACATGGAAAACGTCTTGTTGAGTGAAGATGAAATGGAAGAAAAAGAAATCGAATTTTTTAAAACGAACAGGGGAGGCGATATTACCTTTCACGGATTGCAGCAAGTGGTTGGTTATCCCATTTTAGATCTTGAAAATTTTTATACTGATATCGGTAAATATCTTCGGAGCCTTGAGGAAGTTATTATTCTTACCATTGCCGAATATGGGATTAAAGGTGAAAGAAGTAAAGGTGAAACTGGCGTATGGATCGATGCGGGGGTGTTAGGTAAGGAAAGAAAAATATGCGCCATGGGCATACGTTGCAGCCGGTGGATTACAATGCATGGCTTTGCCTTAAACGTAAATACAGATCTTAGTTATTTCTCCAATATAATTCCATGTGGTATAGTAAATAAACAAGTCACTTCTGTTGAGAAAGAACTTGGGCACGAGGTAGATTTTGAAGAAATAAAAGAAAAAATTAAAAGAAATTTTGAGCAGGTTTTTAATGTAGAAATTATTTTATCAAATACCCATTTACATCAAGTGCCGGCATAGGCTGGCCATCTTTGGGAATATAAAATTTGTGTCTTTCTACCAACGCGCCATCCGCGTATAATTCAAAATTAAAGAGACCCGCATGAATAAAGTTTACTTTATCCAGTGTTAAATAAGGCTCGGTAATTTTTTTTATTTCAAATATCGGAGTGCCATCGTTTTCAAAAAATTTAATAGAATATTTTTTCTTGTTCGCATCCGGCAAAGAAATAATAACGTTATTTTCTTTACCTGTATAAACCAGTTTAGATGGAATAAAAAATGTTTGTACCGGCGGTCCCTGTTTAACTATTTCTTTTATCTCATTTACTTCCGCAATTGTTTTCGATGTATCAATGCCGGGCCTGTGCGATTGTGTAAACATATATGTACCTCCTTCAAAAGAAATAAAAACACGGTAATACTGTGAAGGAATAAATTCTTTTGAATCAACAAAACCATTGTTTCTTGCGCTTACATTTAGTACACTTCCGATTGTTGTAAAATTTTTAAGGCTATCGTAAGACCGTTGTATATTAATTGTAGTAAGAGAATTAAAAGGATTAACCCAAGATACCAAAACCTTAGTACCTAATTGTGTTACCGAAATTTTGGGAAGCGTATCCTGTGCCAAAGAAATTTTATGCAACACTATCAAAGAAAGTATAATAAAAATTGACTTACGCATAGGAACCGGACGAAGCTATTTGTTTTTTCAAATTGTAAATATAACTTGTTGTTAAATGAATTTAAAAATTGAGCATTCCTTCCGGTAACGATTTATTTCCCTGCAAACCGCCGGTATGAGTGCAGAGGATGTTTGATCCTTCCGGAAAATATTTTTTCTCAACAAGATCATACACGCCAAACATCATCTTTCCTGTATAAACAAAATCCAATGGGATTTTATTGTCCATATAAAATGAATTCATATATGATATGAGATTATTATTTCTTTTGGCATAGCCACCAAAATGATATTCATAAATAATTGAGGAAACTTTTGAAGATTCAATACCTAACAATTCCAGTTTTTCTTCAACATCATTTAAATTTTTTAAAACAGGGAAACCAATAATTTTAGCTTCACTATCGCTTCCCTTTATCAGCCCTGCAATGGTTGTTGCACTACCAATTGCACAGCATATATGTGAATAGTTTTCCGCATTGAAATAATTGCAGATTAATTTTGCTCCGTCAGCACCTTTTTGTGAAAAGCCTCCTTCCGGAATTAATGTATGATCGCCATATTTTTTTATCAGTTCTCCATGAAATTTTTCTTCATTAATGTTTTTATAGAGTTCCCTGCTGATAAATTCAAGTTGCATTCCGTTCTCAAGACAATAAAGCAAAGTATGCGACAATTCTTTTGGTTTTTCGGCCCGAACAAACCCTATACTTTTTATCCCGGCTTTCCTGCACGCAAAAGCGGTGGCGGCAAGGTGATTGGAATAGGCGCCCCCAAAAGTTATAATAAGTTTATGGAATGAATTTTTTGCTTCGTCCAAAAAATAACTCAATTTAAAAATCTTATTTCCTGAAATTACCGGATCAATCAAATCCAGCCGAAGCATCGACACGGATATTTTACTTTCATCAAGCAGTTTATTTTGCAATAAATCAATTCTAATATTATCAGTTTTGCTTAGAAGGTCTATCATTTGGAATTTATAGCATAAAAATTGTTTCTTACTTTCGCAGGCAAATTTAATGAGCTTTGTAATTTATAAATAGTTATAATCTTTAGAATAAACTTAAACAATAAGACGATATGAAACCTACACTTTTAATTTTGGCTGCAGGAATGGGAAGCCGTTATGGGGGAATAAAACAAATGGATTCTTTTGGCCCATCTGGTGAAACCATTATAGACTATTCAATCTATGATGCAATAAGAAGCGGATTTGGTAAGATTGTTTTTATAATACGCGAAGATTTTGCTGAAGCCTTTAAAAATATTTTTGAATCAAAACTAAAAGGTAAAGTTGAAACGGATTATGTAATGCAGGAAATGGATTCATTTACAAATGGCTTTAAGCCTTCTGTAGAACGTACAAAGCCGTGGGGAACTGCCCATGCAGTGTTATGCGCCAAAGATGCGATTAATGAACCGTTTGCTGTTATTAATGCAGATGATTTTTATGGAAGAGATGCTTTTGAAAAAGCTGCGAAGTTTTTAAGGGAAGAAGTTTCACCGCAAACCTGGTGCATCATAGGTTACCAGCTAGCGAAAACACTTTCTGAAAATGGGACCGTTAGTCGCGGTGTTTGCCAGGTTGATGAAAATGGAAATTTAATGAGCATCGCAGAACGTGTAAAAATTTACCCTGAAGGAAATAAAATTATTTATGAAGAAAATGATGCTAAAACAGAACTACCATCCGATACTCCGGTAAGTATGAATTTCTGGTGTTTCCATCAAAATGCATTTGATTATATTCAACAATTATTTAAAAAATTTTTAGAGGAAAATGGGTATAAGCCAAAGGCCGAATTTTTTATCCCAATAGTTGGGGATGCTTTTATAAAAGAAAAGATTGGACAAATAAAAGTAATAGAAACTTCTTCGCAATGGTTTGGTGTTACTTACAAAGAAGATGCACCGGGCGTAAAACAAAGTATCCAGGCATTAATTGAAAGCGGCGCGTATCCTAAGAAGTTATGGGATTGATGGATCAACTTTTGCGAGTAGCCGATTAGAGAATGTTGAATTGTCAAGGATGTTCATTAACATCGTACATCACACTTTGACATTTTCAAGTCGCGTTAGTTTCCCTTAATCATATAAACAAAATCTTCCAGCTTTTTAATTTGCTGAACTCTCTCGAGTCCCCTTAAACTATTTACAGAAGGAAGTTTTATTGAATCATTGCCACTTGCTTTAATAGCGTTGTAAATATTTTTTGATTTGATGGCAAATACAACGCCGTCTGCATTAGCTTCTTTACTGCTGATGATACCAATGATTTCGCCGTTTTTATTAACAACCGGTCCACCGCTGTTTCCAGGATTGACCGAAATGCTGATTTGATACGAAGTGGTATCTCCATAATAACCTGATTTTGCGCTCAGGTATCCTTCTCCATATACCACTTCTTCCCGCGGGTATCCTAATGTAAAAATATGCTCTCCTAATTCTGCTGAATATTTAGGAAATGTATAAGGGAGGCCAATTACTCTTTTAAAGGAAGTGTCCGAAATTTTTAAGATGGCCAGGTCGGTTAATTTATTTGAATAAATTGCTTTAGCAAAATATTGATCTCCTTTTTTATTCTCAACGATTATATTCCTGGCATTATCTACTACATGGGCGTTAGTAACAAGATATCCGTTCCCATCGACTAAAAATGCGGTTGCCCTGAAGTTCGCTTCGAAATCAGGCTTTACCGGTGTTTTTGTTTGTACAGACGATGCATCTTTTAGTTTACTCTCTATTTGTGTAAGTTTATGCTCAAACTGATTAAGCCGTGTATCTACTAAAGGAGTAATAACCGCTACTTTTTTATTTTCAGAATAAATAGAAACAATAGTTGCTGTTGAAATAGAAACAATACCGGCAATAGAGGCGGCAACTGCAATAGTCCGGCGATATTTATTCCACAGATAAATAATCTTAGCTTTCCCCTTTGCCTCTTTGCGTGAAATAATTCCTTCGTTAGTTAATTTATTCTCAACTTCATTTAAATTATGCCTATAGGCTTTTAAGTCACTCATTTTCTCGAGCTCTCCTAAAAAGAAATTATGTTCTGCAGCCAATTGATCTATTTCAGGATTATTCTTTCTTAATTCTTCGAAGAAAGTAATTTCCTGGGCAGACATTTCACCATTCCTATATCTTTCAACTGCGTCTAATAGTAAGGTATCGTCCATATTATAATATTTTATTCGCCATTTTTATATTGTGCAAAAAACAGTTTTTTTAATCTTATCAAGCACTTGTACTTCTGCGTTTTGGCGTTATCAGCATTAGTATAACCAAACGTTTCTGCAATCTCAGGCATCGACTTTTTTTCAATGTAGTAAGCTTCTAAAATACTCTTACAGGGTTCACCAATTTTAAGGAGTGCCTGTTCCATCAAATGAAAATCATTGTTCACCTTTTCATGTACATCAATTTCTTCCTCAACCTGCACAGTTTCATCCAGCAATTCAAACGCAGGGTAGTACTGATTTTTCTGCTGGAGTCTTTTTAGCCAGAGCCGCCTGCATACCGAATATAAATAAGTCCTGATCTGGCAGCTTAGAACAAAAGATTTCAATTTTGCTTTCTCAAAAAGAACTATCATGGCCTCCTGGAAAATGTCTCTCGCGTCTTCAGGGTAACCGTTATTTTTAACTATAAAGGCCTGTATAGTTGAAAAATTTTCCCTGTAAATTTTTTCAATTGCATTTGTTTCGTTGGCTGCAAGGCCTTCTAATAATGCTTTTTCCTCTTCAATTGTATTCACCAGGATTGTAATTAATACTTATAATGTGGAAAAGTAACCCAAAAAATAACCTGAAAAAATTTTTTTAACCGTGGGTTACTTTTTAGAGATTATGGTATAAACCTAAAATAATTATAAAAAATCTAAATTAAATTAAAATGAAAAAATTACTGGTAATCGTTTGTACTTCTGCTTTACTTGCAGCTTGTGGTGGTTCTTCAACAACTGAAACATCTTCAGATTCAACAACTGTTACAAAAGATTCAACAATGGCTCCTATGGCTTCTGATTCTTCTAAAATGTCAGCAGATACTACTAAGATGATGAGCGATACAACTAAGATGAAAGCTGATACTACAAAGAAATAATTATTGATCGTATTATTATAATGTCATAAATTTTTATTTTGGCAGGCAATCTAAAAGCCGTTTCTGAAAAGGAACGGTTTTTATTTTTAACAAATAGCATTAAACCTTGAAAAATTTCTATCACATTGGTAAATTTTTTAGCAATTAAAAAAAATTGGTTGGAAAATTCAATTTCCATTCTTACTTTTGACAAATCAAACGATGAACAGCACAAAAGCATATACCTTTTTTTATTTTAGCTACTATTTTAGAAATAGTCCGGGAGGCTTTTGTTAAAACTTAATTTAAAAAGATAACATAAAAGAATCCCGGCCAAAAGCCGGGATTCTTGTTTAGTACAATGAGTAAAAAAATATCCATACAAGGGTTCGAAGGTAGTTTTCACCAGGTGGCTGCACGCCAGTTTTTTGGCAACGACGTGGAGATAATCTGCTGCTCTACTTTTCGTGAGGTGGTAAAAATTGCAGCGGATAAAAATGAAAGCGACGGTGGCATAATGGCTATAGAAAATTCTCTTGCCGGAAGCATTTTACCCAATTACAACTTATTACAGAAAAGCCATTTGAAAATTACCGGCGAAGTTTATCTTAAAATAAATCAACATCTTTTAATAAATCCCGGGGTAACACTCGAAGATATTCGTGAAGTGCACTCTCACCCGATGGCATTATTGCAATGCATGGATTACCTTGAAAAATACAACTGGAAACTAATTGAAACAGAAGATACCGCTTTAAGTGCCAAACATATTCACCAACATAGAAGTAAACACATTGCTGCTATTGCAAGTAAACTTGCTGCAGAATTATATAATTTGAATGTCGTTGTTCCCAACATTCACACACTTAAAAATAATTACACACGGTTTTTAGTTTTGGAAAGGCCTGAAAATGCTAAAGAGGTGGAAGGCGCTGATAAAGCTTCGGTAAATTTTCAAACTGATCATTCTAAAGGAAGCCTTGCAAAAGTGCTTACGAAAATTGCAGAAAGAGACATTAATCTTAGCAAGCTACAGTCATTTCCAATTCCCGGAAGCGATTGGAAATATTCTTTTCACGCAGATCTTGAATTTCAAAATATAGATCAATTTAATAAAGTAATAAATGATATACAACCAATAACCGAAGCATTAAGGATTTATGGTGTATATAAAAAAGGTAAATAATGGAGGTATCAAAAAGACTGGAAGGTGTTGGCGAATATTATTTTTCTCAAAAGCTGAGGGAGATAGATGATATGAACAAAGCCGGGAAGCAGGTGATTAATTTAGGAATTGGAAGCCCTGATCTGCCCCCGCATCCTGATGTTATTAAAACGCTGCAGGATGAAGCAGCAAAGCCTAACACCCATGCCTACCAGAATTATAAAGGAAGCCCCGTTTTTCGCAATGCCATTTCGAAATGGTATAAAAAGTGGTATGATGTTGATCTGAATCCTGAATCAGAAATATTACCACTTATTGGAAGTAAAGAAGGTATTATGCATGTTTGCATGACTTATATAAATGAAGAAGATACTGTTTTAATTCCCGATCCTGGTTATCCAACATATAAAAGTGCTGCGACAATTGCCGGTGCTAACGTAGTACCTTATACGCTGAAAGAAGAAAATAACTGGTTCCCTGATTTTAATGAATTGGAAAAAACTGATTTGAAGAACGTGAAACTGATGTTTTTAAATTATCCCGAAATGCCAACCGGGCAATTGCCAACAAAAGAATTATTTCAACAGTTGATTGCATTTGCAAAAAAACATGATATACTTCTCTGCCATGATAACCCTTATAGTTTTATTTTGAATAAAGCGCCGATGAGTATATTAAGCATTGAAGGAGCGAAGGACGTAGCGATAGAATTAAATTCCTTCAGCAAGAGCCATAACATGGCGGGATGGAGAGTTGGAATGCTATCTGGTAAAAAAGAAAGGATTGATGAAATACTTCGGTTTAAAAGTAATATGGACAGTGGCATGTTCTTGCCGGTACAATTGGCTGCAGCAAAGGCGTTGGAACTCGGACAGGATTGGCACGATAAATTAAATGAAGTCTACTCAAAACGAAGAGAAAAAGTGTTCGAACTCCTACAATTATTGGATTGCAAGTTTGATAGAAAACAGGCTGGTTTATTTGTATGGGCTGCTATACCTGCCATGTTTAAAGATGGATACGAATTAAGTGATTCGGTTTTACAAAAATCAAATGTGTTTATAACACCGGGCGGAATTTTCGGCAATGGAGGAAATAAATACGTGAGAGTAAGTTTGTGTGCCACGGAACAAAAAATTGAGGAAGCTATTAAAAGAATTAAGAATTAATTATAATGTTTAATAACGTTACGATAGTTGGTGTCGGGTTAATAAGCGGTTCATTTGCCTTGGCGCTGAAAGATAAAGGTTATGCCAAAAAAATTATCGGTGTAAGCCGAACAAAAGCAAGCACTGATAAAGCAATAGAACTTGGAATTATCGACGAAGCGTTACCGTTAGAAGAGGCGGTAAGGCAAAGCGATTTTATTTATGTAGCTATTCCGGTAGACGCAACAATACCGGTGATGAAACAAATAATGAATCTGGTAACCGATAAGCAAATTATAGCGGATGCTGGCTCTACAAAATTCGTGTTGTGCAATTCATTGGCAGATCATCCTATGCGTAAACGCTTTGTGGCAACTCACCCCATGTGGGGAACAGAATACAGTGGACCCGAAGCCGCTGTGAGAGGAGCTTTTAAAGACAGGTCGTGTGTAATTTGTGAGAAAGAAAAGAGTGATGAGGATGCTGTTAGTTTAGTGGAAAAGATTTATAAATCGCTGGGTATGCATATTGCTTACATGGATCCCGAAAATCATGATATACATGCGGCTTATGTAAGCCATATATCTCACATTACATCTTTTGCATTGGCTAATACCGTTTTGGAAAAGGAAAAAGAAGAGGATGCTATATTTGAATTGGCAGGTGGTGGGTTTGAAAGCACCGTTCGATTGGCAAAAAGCAGCCCTGCAATGTGGGCGCCGATTTTTATGCAAAACAAGGAAAATGTTTTGGATGTTTTAAATGAACATATTTCTCAATTAAGAAAATTTAAAAGTTGTCTTGAAAAGGAAAATTATGAATACCTGGTTGAATTAATGGAGAATGCAAATAAGATAACTAGGATAATAAAATAAAAATCAATTAATATTTTTTGGCAATCGGTAGTAATGGGATAAATCAAATTTAAAAAACTTAAGGATAGAACATGAGTATTATTAAAATAAATTTACAATGCAAACAGAAACAAAATCAATGAAAGATCTAATGCAGGAAAAATGGACCAAACGTCCTTTAATTATAAGCGGCCCCTGCAGCGCGGAAACCGAAGAACAAGTGTTGGAAACCGCTACAAGGCTGGTTAACACAGGAAAAGTAGATATTCTTCGTGCAGGTATATGGAAGCCGCGTACCAAGCCGGGAATGTTTGAAGGTATTGGTATGAAAGGCTTGCCATGGATGGCGCAGGCTAAAAAAATTACCGGCCTTCCAATCACAGTTGAAGTGGCAACTGCCAAGCATGTTGAGGATGCATTGCATTTTGATGTTGACATGCTTTGGATTGGTGCGAGAACAACCGTAAATCCTTTTAGTGTGCAGGAAGTTTGCGATGCGCTACGTGGAGTAGATGTTCCTGTGCTCATAAAAAATCCTATCAATCCTGATCTCGAATTATGGTGTGGTGGAATTGAAAGGCTGCAAAAAGTAGGAGTGAAACAAGTAGGAATGATTCATCGTGGTTTTTCAAATTATGGTAATACGGAATTTCGTAATGCACCCATGTGGCACCTGCCAATTGAAATGAAACGTCGGTTCCCGGAGATGTTATTGATCTGCGATCCTTCACATATTTGTGGTAACAGAACCATGTTGCAGTCAGTGGCGCAAAAAAGTATCGATCTTGATTTTAATGGTTTGATGATAGAAAGCCATATTGATCCTGATAACGCCTGGAGCGATGCAAAACAACAGATAACTCCAGAACGCTTATCTGAGATGCTCGGAGAATTAATCTGGAGATCAGAAAATACCGACGAAAAGGAGTTTCTAACGGCGCTGGCTACCCTGAGAGAACAAATCAATCATATAGATGATGAATTGCTTACCCTTATTGGTCAGCGTATGAAGATTGCTGATAAGATTGGTAAGTATAAAAAGGATAACAACATCACTATCCTGCAGACTAACCGTTGGAATGATATACTTGCAAAAGCATTTAAGAAGGGTGATAAATTAGGATTGAGTAAGGAATTTATCACCAAATATTTTGATGCAGTTCACCTTGAAAGTATCAATCACCAGAATAAAGTAATGAATGATTAGTAAAGAAATATTGCCGCAGCAATATAAATTTTCAGAAAAAAAAATTGATGTTTTTTTTGATGCAGATTTTTCTTTGATTGAAGCAAAACTTCAAAAAGATAAGACCATATTTATAACGGATGAAAATGTATATGCTGCACACAAAGAAAAATTTTCGGGCTGGCAAAGCATTGTAATAAAGGCGGGCGAGCAGTTTAAGAATCAGCAAACGGTTGATTTAATAATTCAGCACCTCATTGATTTGCATGCAGACAGGCAAGCCTTTATCGTGGGAATTGGAGGTGGGGTTATAACAGACATTGCGGGATTCGTAGCATCTATTTACATGCGTGGTGTAAAATTTGCGTTTGTGCCCACCAGTATTTTAGCAATGGTTGATGCTAGCATTGGCGGAAAGAACGGAATAGATGTGGGTGTTTATAAAAATTTAGTTGGCGTAATAAATCACCCGGAATTTTTATTATATGATTATTCTTTTTTAGAAACATTGCCGGATCACGAATGGGTAAATGGTTTTGCTGAAATTATTAAGCATGCCTGCATTAAAGACAGTGAAATGTTTCAGTTGCTTGAAAAACGTTCCATCGCAAAATTCCAGCAATCTTCAGAAGATACTGCTTCAATTATCAAAAGAAATGTTGATATAAAATATAATGTTGTAGCCAATGATGAACAGGAAACCGGCGAAAGAAAACTGTTAAATTTTGGACATACCATTGGCCATGCAATTGAAAATGAAAGTAAGCTTCCGCATGGTCATGCAATAAGTATAGGAATGGTTGCTGCATGCCATATTTCAGAAATGATAAATGATTTTAGTAAAGCAGATACCAGGCGAATTTCTGATCTGCTTGGCAAATATGAATTGCCAGTTTCATTTACATCTGATAAAGAAAAAACCTGGGAAATTTTATTGCACGATAAGAAAAAATCGGGCATTAATATGAGCTTTGTTGTTCTGGATTCAATTGGCAAAGCATCAATAAAATCGCTACCCTTGGATCAGTTACATAAAATTTTTAATAGTATATAGTGATAGTTACTGTTTCTCCTTCCTCCGTTTCGGGTAGCCTGCAGGCGCCGCCATCAAAGAGTTGTATGCAAAGAGCATGCGCTGCTGCGCTTATTAATAATGGAACAACTATTATTGATAATGCCGGCAACAGCAATGATGAACAGGCTGCAAAAAACATTGTGCAAAAGCTGGGCGCCACTGTTGATACAGTTCGAAAAGAAGTTATCATCACATCAAACGACCATATTTTTTCTTCAACTTATCCCGGTAAACGCTCCATCATTTCCGTAGGAGAAAGTGGATTGTCATTACGGATGTTTACACCGCTCGCTGCATTATTTAAACATGAAATTATTTTTACGGGCGAAGGAAGTATTCTAAAAAGGCCTGTAGATTTTTTTGAAAATGTTTTACCACAATTGGGAGTAGAGATACAAACTACTGGTGGCAAAATACCATTGACATTAAAAGGGCCATTAAAGCCTAAAAACATTACGGTCGATGGATCTTTGAGCTCGCAGTTTCTAACAGGATTGTTAATGGCTTATGCAAAAGCGTGTACAGTGCCCGTTAGTATAAAGGTAAATAACCTTACCAGTAGACCTTATATTGATCTTACGCTCGATATTTTAAAACATTTCGGATTTAAGGTAGAAAATGAGCATTATGAAAAATTTAACCTATTTCCTTCTAAAACTGTAAACAACCATAGTATAAAATATACCGTTGAGGGCGACTGGAGCAATATAGCCTTCCTATTAGTGGCCGGCGCAATTGCCGGCGAAGTGACAGTAAAGAATGCTGATATTAATTCTTCGCAAGGTGATAAAAGGGTTATTCATGCACTCGAAGCATGCGGTGCTAAACTTAATATTGGTAAGGGAGAAATTACTGTTACAAAAAATAAACTGGAGTCTTTTGATTTTGATGCAACACATTCACCTGATTTATTTCCCCCGTTGGTTGCACTTGCTGCGTATTGCAAGGGAACAACCACCATTAAGGGCGTTAACAGGTTGCTGCACAAAGAAAGTAACCGGGCCAGCACACTTCAATCTGAATTTAGAAAATTGAAAGTTGATGTTGAGATTAATGGAGACCTAATGCTTATAAAAGGAGGCAATCAAATTAAAGGAGCAAAAGTTTCTTCGCACAACGACCATCGGATAGCTATGGCCTGTGCTGTAGCGGCTTTGGGAGCAAAAGGAAATACCATCATACACGACGCGGACGCCGTAAATAAATCATACCCATCTTTCTTTAACGATATAAAAAAGCTAAAAGCGTCTCTGCAAATTTCATAAACGATACCTTTGTGTGTTATTCGGCCTAGTTGATAACTTTTTAGGGTGTCAACTAAAAAATAATTTTGCTGGCAGAGCGGTTGAACAAAGTTGCACATAGAACAAAAAGTACAAAGGGAGTGACACAACCGGGATGCCCAAAGAAGTAAAGCTGGTAACAAAAAATTATTTTCTAAGAAATTATTTTCAATTGCATTTTCATGTCATACACAATAGCCATAACGGGAAGGCCTAACGTAGGAAAGAGTACTTTTTTTAACCGGTTGCTTGAACAGCGTAAAGCGATAGTAGACGATGTGAGCGGAGTTACACGAGACAGGCAATACGGTGTTGCAGAATGGATTGGCAAATCATTTAACGTGATTGACACCGGCGGTTTTGTGGCGCATAGCGATGACGTTTTTGAAAGAGAAATTCGCAAGCAGGTGCATATTGCGATAGAAGAAGCCAACGCAATTATTTTTATGGTTGATGTTACTACCGGCATTACCAACCTTGACCAGGAAATGGCTGAACTGCTGCGCAAGTCGCCTAAGCCTGTTTACCTGGTAGTTAATAAAGTTGACAATCATGCACGCATGCTGGAGGCTTCAGAATTTTATAGCCTTGGTTTTAAAAATATATTCTTTGTCTCATCAATAAGCGGCACAGGAACAGGCGAATTATTGGATGAAGTGTGTGCGGCTATTCCTACAGAAATAGAAGAAGAAAAAAATGAACTTCCAAAGTTTGCAATAATTGGTCAACCTAACGTTGGTAAATCATCTTTGTTGAATGCCTTAACCGGTAAGGAACGCACGATTGTAAGTAACATCGCGGGCACTACAAGAGATTCCATTCATACAACATATAATCTTTTTAATAAAGAATTTATTTTAATAGATACAGCGGGCATAAGGCGTAAAACAAAAGTGAATGAAGACCTGGAATTTTATTCGGTGATACGTGCTGTGAAAGCCGTAGACGAAGCAGATGTATGCCTGATAGTATTGGATGCAAAAAGTGGTATAACCGCACAAGACCTTAATATTTTTTCTTTATGTGTAAAAAAAGGAAAGGGCATTGTTGTACTTGTAAATAAATGGGATTTGGTTGAAAAAGGAACAAACACCGCACGTGATTACGAAAAAGTGTTAAAACAAAAACTGGCGCCTTTTAAAGATGTTCCAATTATGTTTATATCTGCAACAGAAAAACTGCGCATACTCCAATCTATGGAAATGGCGATTAAAGTATACGAAAACAGGCAGCAGAAAATAGCCACTTCCAAATTAAATGATGTAATGTTGAAAGCTACAGAAGCTTATCACGCACCGGTTGTGAGAGGTCATCCATTAAAAATAAAATACGTTACGCAGTTGCCAACCGTTGTTCCGTCTTTTGCATTTTTTTGTAACTATCCTGAAGATGTGAAGCCGGCCTATAAAAATTATCTCGAAAATCAATTGCGTGAGAATTTTCATTTTACCGGCGTTCCAATCCGTATTTTTTTTAGAAAAAAGTAAGTGCTTTTTTTTGTGTGAAAAATGGTATAACTTAATTCGATCAAATCATTAAAATTTAAAAAAAATCTAATGAAAAAATTAATTACGATTGTAGCTATTGCAGCCCTTTTTACTTCATGCAATAGTGGCACTTCAACAAGCTCAGAGTCTGGATCAGATTCGTCAATGACCGATAAAAAGATGAGCTCAGATTCTTCTATGAATTCAATGTCATCTTCGTCTATGGCCTCTATGCCGGGTGAAGGGAGTATGACTATGAAAGATGGAAAAATGATGGTGATGAAAGATGGCAAATGGGTTTTGATGGATCAGCAAATGACGTGTACTGACGGCTGTAAAGTTACACCTGCTGGTGAAGTTATTATGCCAAACGGGGAGAAAATGATGATGACGGAAGGAATGGTTATTGATAAAGATGGCCACATGATGGATGATAAAGGTAAAATGATGCCAATGGATGATAAGATGAAGATGGACAGTATGAAGAAATAGAAAGACGCTTATTTTTATTAAAATTATTCCCCGGAAATTTCCGGGGATTTTTGTTTATTAATACTTAGTTATATAAACATTAATTTCTAACCCTTATTCTGTTATAAATTCCGAAACGAAAATTTTTCATGTAGGAAGTAGAATAAATATCAGTTTTTTGAAATAATTTGAATAATCATTTTTTAAACTTATCAATACTCGTGCTGCATGTACCAAAACTTTATTACTGTAAATAATTTACAAATAGCCTACTACACTAGGAACCCGGAGCAAGCGGAAACAATTTTTTTTATTCATGGTAATTCATCTTCTTCCAGGGTATGGCGCAAGCAGGTGGAAAGCCCGTTGTTAGCGGCTTACCGCTTGATTACAGTCGACTTACCCTCTCATGGTAATTCTGACCAATTGCCACCCTATGCAGATTTTAGTGTGCTCGCCCTTGGACAAATAATGGCAATAGTCATTAACGAACTCATCAATGATAAACCTTATATAATTTGTGGCAGTTCTTTGGGTACCAATATTGTTGTTGAAATGATAGTCAATAACTGTTCACCGAAAGGAATAGTGTTGGCGGGCCCATGTATTGTTGGTGAAAGGTTTGGTATGGATAAAATGATCTTACCAGGAGCCGACGTAAGTCCCATATTTGCAGATAATGTACCGAAGGAACTTGTAAATAAATATGCAAAAGAAACTTCCTTTTCAACGGAGGAAAAAGATACGGAAATATTTTTAGAGGATTATTATACAGTAACAGGGAACTTCCGTTCTTCTTTATACGACACCGTCGCAAATGGATCTTATAACGATGAGATTGAAATACTCAAAAATAAAAACTGCACGATTTGTATTGTTTTTGGTAAAGATGAAAAAGTAGTAAATAATCATTACTTAGATGAGGCGCCAATAAATGTATGGCACAATACGATCTATAGAATTGCGGGTGCAAGCCATTTGGTAAATATAGATGCGCCTGAAGCATTTAATAAGATAACTGCTGAATTTGCAAAAGACATTTTTACAAAAGATGTTGCTTAAAAGCAAAGCTTATTAAAGCTGCACTATTTTGTGTGTTGCTTTTATTATGCATACTGCGCTTGTGGTTGATAACGGTATGTTCGCTTATAAACAATTTATCAGCTATTTCTTTGCTCGTTAAGCCTTCACCCAGCCATAATAAAATTTCCTTTTCCCGTTTAGAAAAAACTTTATCTTCCTCGTGCAGATAATAAGTATTTTTTAGAAGGACTTCAACATCTCCGGAGGTAGGATCTACTTTTTCCACTAACTGTATTACCGGGCTTTTATCATTAAACTGATCAATATTGGTAAGCACACCGAGGCTCAGGAGAGGGTTCCCATTATCATCTGATTCGATAAAAGAGTTACGTTGCAACAGGCTTATATACTCGCCTTTGCCATTTTTTATACGAATGTTAAAAGAGAAAATATAATTCTTATGTTGTTCAGCGGGAATCGTTTTCAGGATGCTTAACCTATCCTTAAAAATTTGTTCATTAAATACCTTCATGTCTGCCGGGTGGTATCTTTCCATCACAAAAGGTATGCCCCCATCCAACATTTTTTTATTGGAAAAATTTACAACAGCCTGGCATTGATTACTCACAACCAGGTATTTTCCGGTAGTATAATCTAATAGGTAAATGAAGGGGATGCTGTGGCTAAGGATATTAAATGCAGATTGTTGAAGGTTAATAAACTTATCAATCCCTTCTATCTGTAATTGCTTCGGCACAATTTCTTTATTGCTCAAATCGTCTAGGTAATTAACCCAGGTAATAGAATTTTTGGATGGCATAAGCAGGTTGCTGGCTACTTGTTTTGGTGAAATTGATTTTGGCAATCCGAATATACACCAATTTATAAAAAAATGACAAGTTCTTGCTATAGAATATTAAGATAATCGGCTTTACTTTCACTACCGAATATTCAATACCGTTAAAATACCCGATTCGATCTCCGTGGAAATACGCTTGTGCTGATAAAATCAATTGAGGAAGTTTGCTGAGTAAATGAAATTGAAGGTAAAAATACCAACTAGTTGGTATTGCCTGTAAAATGAATTTGACACATTATTGTTTAATAACATTTTCCTTTTTGACTCAAATAGATTTCTTATCCAACTTCCTGCGCATCGCCATTGTTAGCCTCCACTTTACGACTTTTTATATAATTTATAAAGCTGCATCCACAGATTTGAATAGCTATCAATAAATTTTTATGAAACTAACCAGACAAAAAACGTGGAAGATTATAGAAATTTTAATTGCTGCGTTTCTTATTATCAGTAGTTGCGGAGAACCAGGTAAAACTTACACCAACGATGAAAAGCAATTAACCAACAATTTGCAGCTTTTTCTTAAAAACAATTTCTTTCACTGATAAATTTCCCCTACAATTTATTCTATAAAACTTCATTATTAAAAACTTACAATCATGACAACAAAATTTATTACTTTCTTAATAGCTGCTTTAATTATTAGCAACTTTTCTTTTGGAAATATATTTCGCGTAGGCTATTCAGGACCCCAACTGACCGGGGTTGATTTTGCTACTGTATCGGAAGCTATAGCTGCCGCCAATGCGAACGATACTATACAGATTTATCCGGGCGCAAATAGTCCAAGCGCAGCAGGTTTTGATAAAAGATTAGTCTTTATCGGAATGGGTTATTTATTGGACAAAAATACGGGCTTGCAGGTGGCCACTACTTCGTCTGCATTGACTGTTCAAAACATAAATGCCGGAGCAAGCGGTTCTGTATTTGAGGGATTGGAAATCAACCAGACCATCAATTCTACTTCAGGGCTGTTGCAAGATATCACATTCCATCGGTGTAAGATCACAAATAACCAGATTCAACTTAGTACTGCCGGAGATAGCATCAAGAATATGACATTTTCTCAATGCTTTTTTTCGGTTAATTCAGGTACGAGCTATTATAGTGGCGCAAATACAAAAATAGCCGGTATGCAATTTCTAAATTGTATTTTTTCGTTTGAAAATTATTGGGGAGTTTTTAATAATGATGTAGGAGGAGCAATTACCAATACCAGCTTTGTGAATTGCAGTGGCAACGGGTATCCGGCTCTAATTGAAAATGGACTTGTATCAATCTATTACCGAAATTGTATTTTGGAAACTGAACCAACCGTTGCAAATACTGATCTTTATGATTATTGTACTTTCCAATCTGATTATTCCACGCATTATGTTTCCGGCACTTCCAACCAGTTTGGTAAAGATTTCACTACCGTATTTTCAGGCGATGTATCGGCTGCTTCCGGTTTAGATGCAGGATGGACAATTGCATCGGGTAGTCCAGCCATTGGTTATGGAAAAGACAATAGTAATAACTCTATAGATGCCGGCGCTTACGGCGGAGTAAGTCCATATAAACTAAGTGGCGTTCCTCCTGTACCCGCCTTTTATAAATTAACGGCGCCCACTACCAATGCTTCATCCAATCCATATACCATCACGTTTAGCGTAAGAGCCAATAATTAAAAATTTAATAGCCTTTCAATGGGCTTGTAATTTCTTATGCTAAATCAAATTTTACACAAATGAAACATTTAATAAAATTCATTGGATTGTATGGAACTACCATGCTATTGTGGTTTTGTTCTGCAGCACAGCCAAATGTAACAAGAGTGGAATATTATATTGATTCCGACCCAGGATATGGTGCCGCAACTAATGTTACTATTTCTGCAGGCACCAATCTTGCCAATCAAACAATAAATATTGATCCATCTTCTTTATCACCAGGCATTCATTTTCTCGGCCTTCGTGCTAAAGATGCCAATGGAAATTGGAGTCTCAACCAAAAATGGATATTTGTAAAACCGTCCAGTGTTACACAAACTGCGCCTCCAGCTAAAACCATAAAGCAGGTAGAATATTATATTGACAATGATCCGGGATGGGGCAATGGCGTTCCTGTTGCGATCCAAAACAATGCAACCCACCTTTCTGATATTCTCATTGCTGCCAATGTAACGGGATTAACAACGGGGTTACATAATTTTTATATTAGAGGCAAAGACACTACTGATGCATGGAGCCTTACCGATACTCTCCAATTTAATATCCCAACGGCTTTATCTACACCAGCTATTACTGTAAACAGCATTGTAGCAAAAACATCTAATTGCGCAAGGGATAGTTTCGATATTTCTTACGATAAAACCGGAACATATAATGCAGGAAATAAATTTAATGTAGAGCTAAGCGATGCATCAGGCAGTTTTACATCTCCAACAATTATAGGTTCTTATACCGGAACCGGCAATGCAATTATAAAAGCAAGATTACCGTCCCATTTGACTGATGGAACAAATTATCAGGTAAGGGTAAGCAGTACTAATCCTGTAGTTACGGGAGTTGCAAATGCAACTACTCTTACCATTCACGACCGCCCAACCGTGCAATCGATAACCGGCGCAGGCGATGCCAATGCAACATTCAGTTATCCATATTCCATACCTTCTTTTACAGGAAGCACGTGGACCTGGCTGGCGCCTGCCGCAAGCATTACGCAAACTAACAATACTGCCAACCTTTTATGGAAGACAGCAGCGCAACCCGATACTATTAAAATCATTGAAACCAATCAATATGGTTGTGTGGGTGATACCAGCATAAAATATGTGAATGTTTATAATTTGAAAGTTGATAACGTTGCTGTATCATCTTTAACTCCATGCCCATCCGAAAACATAACGGTTACAGGCAACGCAACAGGTGTATTTGATGTGGCCAATAAATTCACCGCACAATTAAGCGATGCATCAGGCAGTTTTGCGAGCCCGGTAAATATCGGTTCACAAACCGCTAATCCTGTGGGCCTTTCACAAGCAGTAAGCATCAATGCAACTTTGCCATTTCCTTTGGCAAATGGCGCAGGCTACCGGATACGCATAGTCGCTAATTCTCCCGCTGTAACGGGAATCGATAACGGGCAAAACATTACTATCAATAAACCAAATCTTGGCGCAGATCAAACAGTAAGTAAATGCCCCGGTTCTATGGCGGATATCAGTTCAGTATTTAATGCTACCGGTTTAACCGTTCTATGGAATACGGCAGACCCAACATCAGTAGATGTAGGCACGTACCAGTTAATTGTAACGAATGCTAACGGATGTAAGGATACGGCTAATGTAACGGTAACCAATTATCCAAAACCAAATTTAGGAGCGGATAAATCAACCACTATCAGTTGTGCTAATGGCACGGCAGATTTAACTACTTTGTACAATACTTCCGGTTATTCAAGTGTGGTGTACAGCGTTGCTACTCCAGCAGCAGCCGGAGTGGGCGTTTACACGCTTATAGTGACCACTAGTAATGGGTGCAAAGACACAACTAATATAACGGTGCTGGATGCCAGTACTGTAACAGTTCCCACCGCAGGAAGCGATTTGATAACAGCCAACCGTGAATGTACCGATGCACAGGGCTGGACGCATTATTATGATGACAACGGTACTCCTACTGATTACAGCGATGACATTCGCCTGTTATCAATCAAAAAGAATGGTAACAATATTGGCACAGTTGGTGACGGTACGTTCCAGTTGAAAGTGGCCGCTACAAGTGGCGCAGGAAGCAATCATGCAGTATTTGTGTCTAATAATTTAGTGACGACAGGCAATGATTTTTATAGCATGAACCGTTACTGGAATATAACGCCAACGAACCAGCCAACCTCATCAGTTGGTGTAAGATTTTATTACAATACACAAGACCTTACCGATGTAAATGGTGATATAACTGGCGGACCGATAAACCATACACAGTTAACCGTGTATAAACTACAAGGTGGAAATCCTGATCCAACTTCGAACTGGGCCGGTGCGACGGGTGTTAATTATTACACTTCAGGCGTTACTGCATCTTTAAGTAATTGGGTATATACTGATCTTGGTAATAACCGTCACCAGGCAGAGTTTTTAGTAAGCAGCTTTAGCGGTGGTGGGGCAGGAGTTATAGCCTTATCTCCTTTACCGGTTACTTATGTTTCATTTACTGCCAATGCCGAAAAAGATAAAGTGGTATTGCAGTGGAGTACAGCAACAGAAATTAACAGCAAAGATTTCGAAGTTCAACGTAGTCTCGATGGAATTCATTTTGAAACTATTGCAACAGTTAATGCTGCAGGTAACAGCAATTCCACTCGTAATTACAGTTTTGATGATTTGCAAAGCATTACTTTAAAAGGCAAGGTGGTGTTCTTCAGAATTGTTGAGACAGATATTGACGGGCATTTATTTTATACGGATGTGAAGAAAGTGAAAATATCGGATAGTAAAAATAAGTTCACATTAGCGTATAATCCTGTAAGAAATGAAGCTGTATTGAATTACGAGTGTGTTGAAAAAGATGAAGTGCTGATAAGGGTTATAGATCATTTGGGACAGGTGGTTATCAATAAGGAAGTAAAGGTAATGGCTGGGACGAACAAGATACAATTACAGACCGGCAATCTCGCAAAAGGCATATACGAAGTTGAATTAACAAGCAACAAAAATCAGGGAGTGGTAAGAATGATGAAGGAGTAGTGGTAATAATCCTCATCCATTTCTAAAAATGGGTGGGGATTTTTTTAATAAGTGAGCAAAAAACTTTGTAAAGCAATAACGTAAGATTTTATTTTTCTAATAAGTGTTATCAGTGGTTTTTTAGAGAGTGTGAACAAGCGCCCATTCGAAAGAATGGGTTTTTTGTGCGTGGTAATTTATTTACCGTTAACACAGCTCATTTTTTTAGAAGGATAGCCAAAACTAATGTCACAACAGCTGATAATATATTTAATGAAAAAATCGTTTACGATATAAAGGCGTCCGTTAGGTTACTTAATAATAATTGTTGTTTCTTTTTTTGCAGGAATTTTTATTTGATCTCGCTCACTCTCCAAATGCTTTTTTATAAGAATAAATCCGATCAAAATAATTATAAGAATAAGAATGATTGAAAAATATAACCAGTTCAGGTTTTTAATTTCTCTTTTTAATTTTTTTGCTTTCTTTTTTTCAAGTTGCTTTTTCAGGCTAACATTAAGTTGTTCAACCAAAGCTGAAACTTCTTTTTTATTTTTGAATTTTTCAAGGCCTTCAACCACATCGTTGAGCATTTCGGAATCAGCGATATTTTTTTCAAATTCATGTTTTTCCTGCTGCGACAATTTATCGCTCACGTAATCCATTAGCTTTTGATTGTCTATGTCTTTATTACTATTTGATAATATGTTTAATAATTCATCATCCATTTATGTGCGATTTACGACGTTCGATGTACGATATTTTTGTTTGTTAATGTTTCATATTAATATTCATCATTAGTTAATTATTTTCCATCATCAATCTTAAATTTCTTTTGCCATTTTGAATATGGCTTTTTACCTGCAGCATCGTAAATCCTGTTATGTCTGCAATTTCAGCATAGGATTTTTTTTGCAGGTAAAACAAACTTACACATTCTTTTTGCTCGCTGTTTAGACGTTTAATAGCATTCATCATTTTATTTAAAAGAACATCTTTTTCTATTAATGAATTTTTCTCTTCAGTTTCATCTGGTACACTTGTCATTTTTTCATTAAGTTCTGCAGTAAGTTTTCCTTTATCTCTGAGTTTCATGAGGCAGTGATTTTTTGCTATCACGTATATCCAGCTCTTGAAATAATCAACCTTATATTTATGCAACTCGTTAATAATTTTTATAAAAATCTGTTGAACACAATCTTTGGCATCTTCCTCATTTTTTAAATATTTCATGCATACACCAAGGAGCAAAAGCGTATAACGTGGGAGCAAAATTCCGAGCCATTTATTATCACGGTCGTTATAAAAATTTTGCAGCAGTTCACTATCGTCAGTATCGTTGTAGCTTTGTGACTTCAACTGCTTTGTGTTTTTCTTAATGAGATGTAAACATAAATAATTTCCATAATTTACATTTGAAATAAACATTTTATAATTCTGTATGCAATACACTGTTTGTTGTGTTCCCGTAAGCCCTTTAAGAGCAGAGCCTTCCCACAAATCAGAAATGGTTACACAGCATTTATTCGGCGAAAAATCTGTTGTTATAGAAACAGCTATTGATAACTGGGCAAAAATTATTTTAAAATATGATGGCTACCAGGGATGGTGCCAGCTTAGCCACCTAGCAGAAATTGACGAAGAGCATTATACGAATATTGACAAAGACCTTACAGCCGGCTGGGTAAATGAAGTAGACTATAACGGGCACCGGATGTTTGTTCCATTGGGAAGCTCACTTTCTGCTTTTAAAAACGGAAAGGCTTTCTGGAGAAAAAATTCAGTCCAGTTTAAAGGAGAAATCTGGAACCCTGATGAAATAAAAATTACCAACAAAATTATTAAGCAGGTGGCCTATAAGTTTTTAAATACTTCTTATTTATGGGGGGGGAAATCAGTATTTGGAATTGATTGCAGTGGCTTCGCACAAATGACTTATAAATTTTTAAATGTAAAACTGCCCCGGGATGCATGGCAACAGGCTGAACAAGGAACGGTGATAAATTTTTTACAGGAAGCGCATTGCGGTGATCTTGCTTTTTTTGATAACGACGCGGGTAATATCGTTCATGTGGGCATCTTACTTAACGACCATGAAATTATTCATTCATCCGGTAAAGTGAGGATTGATAAAATTGATACGCAGGGAATTTTAAATTTTGATACAAAACAAAGAACACATCAACTTCGTATAATAAAAAGATATTTCTAAAAAATTTATCCCGGAAATTTCTGTTTATAAAATTCTATTGATTCATTAATAATTTCGAAAGCTTTTTCCTTTGTTTGAAAGTCATTAATCTCTACTTTTTTATTTTCCAAAACCTTATACTGTTCAAAATAATTTTTAAGGACTTTTATAAAGTGCTGTGGCACATCATACATAGTTTTTATATAATTAACGCCGGGATCTTTTGCCGCAACAGCTATAATTTTGTCATCAATCAATCCGCCATCAATCATCTGCATATTGCCAATAACGTAAGCTTCTACCAGACATAAAGGTTGTATAGATTCTGAACACATCACCAATATATCAAGCGGATCAGCATCCTGCCCCAATGTTTGCGGAATAAATCCATAGTTAACCGGGTAATGAAATGAAGAATAAATTACCCTGTCGAGTTTTAGCAAGCCGGTTTTTTTATCAATTTCATATTTCGATTTTGACCCTTGCGGAATTTCAATAAGTGCATTTACTAACTGAGGGGCTTCTGCTCCATAATGAGCGCCATGCCATGGATGTAATACGTACATAATTATTTTAATTTTTTTTGATTAACTATTAAACCAACTAACTTTTTAACTTATTTTTTTCCTGCCCTGTATCTTATAATTTCTGCTTTCTCTAATGTAATTAATCCTCCCGACTTTGTTTGCTCAAATAAATCTTCAACCGTTTTAATAAACCCCCTTATTTTGTCTTCGGCATCAACTATTTCAATAATTAAAGGTAAATCAACAGAAATTTCAAAAAGCTTCGTTGTGTGAACTTTGCTGTTAGCGCCAAAACCCATAATTCCTCTCGTAACAGTTGCACCTGAAAGAGATTGTTTTTTTGCTTCAAAAACAATGGCTTCATACAACGGCTGATGTCCGGCTTTATCTGATTCTCCAACAAAAATCCTCAGCAATTTTGCATTTTCATTATTCTCCATCTTACAAAAGTTTTATTAACGAAATACCTATAAAGGTTGCCAACAGGCAGATCACCATGCTGGACATTATATAAGTAAATGCCTGCCACATCTGCCCGTCGCGAAGTAACCCGACGGTCTCCATTGAAAACGAAGAAAACGTACTGAAACCTCCCAAAAATCCTGTTGCAAGAAACAATCGCCATTCCATATTGAAATTGCCTCGTTCGCTAAGGCCAAAAACAATGCCTATGAGAAAGCAAGCCATAATGTTTACACCCAGCGTTCCAAAGGGAAACGTAGAGAGAAATTTATTTTGTATAAATAAAGAGAGCAGGTACCTGGAGATGCCACCTATAAAGCTTCCGATACCAATCAGTAAAATTATTTTCATCAATTCCGGTTTATTGTTTTAATTCAAAAAACGGCATTACATATTACTGTTGAAAGTATATTTAAAATCAACAAGCCATTCATTATTCTTTTTAACCATTTTTAATCTTGATGGTTTATTTTTATAAGTGTTTGAATAGGTTATAATGGTAACTGAATCCGATAATTGCTGTGTTGAATCAATAAGAATATTTGCGTTTTTGTAACCTTCTTTTTCAACGTCACTTCTTTTGCTGTTGAAATCTTTAAGGCCTTCAAAATATTGCATATTTATGCTATCCTGCAGCAGGTATTTTTGAGCTTCATCATAATCGCCCTTTAAAGACGACTCTATAAATCCCCTGCCAGATTCAAGCGGATCTCTTTTACTTACTTCTGCAGAATGTTTACAAGCTAAAATTGTAAAAATTATAGCCAGTATTCCAATTATTAATTTGTTCATTTGGGTAGTTTAAAAAACTAAGGTAATTATCTTTCGAATGTAAATAAAAAACACCCCGTAAAAGGAGTGTAATATTAAAATGAATATGTAACAAAAATTACTTTGCATTTTCTTTTGCTTCGTTAAGCATCTTGTTGGCGCTATCCATCATTTTGTGTGCCTGCTGCATCTCTTCCTTCGAAACAGAATCCATATTTGGCATTGAACCACCGTTGATATTATTTAGAGAATCATTCATTCCACGGTTCATCATTCCACCCATTCCATGCTCTTTCATTTTTTTCTGGGCCATACCCATTAAGGTAGATTTATCGAATGCTACTTTCCAATCACCACCCTCTTTCTTTAAAGTAAAGTCTGTGGTTTCCCCTGATTTTTTTTCTTTAACAGGAACCGTTGCCATATCACCGTTAATAACCGCATCGCCCATCTCCAGGTTATCCCTGTTGAACTTCATGGTCTGGGAGGTATCAGGCATTTGTTGCATTGCCATTTGCATCATACCCAACATACTTTCGCTATCCTTGGTGGATAGTTTTTTTACAGTAGTAAAATCTTTTTTCAGCATTGCATCAAAAAAGCTTGAGAGAACCATTTTAGGATTACCCCCGCCCGATTTACAGCCTGCTAAAATTATAATGCTTACAGTTAAAGCTGCTAAAATAATTTTCTTCATAAATGTTTTGTTTATCGGCAAATGTAATAGTTATTTAGAAAAGACACTTATTGCCGGGCGTAGGTAACCCGTTTTATCTGAGCGCAAAAAGGGTTTATAAAAAGATTATCAAGTGCAATAAATTTTATATTATTTATGGTGGTTGTTGGCAAAACAATTTTATTATTACTGGCATGTTCTATGACTTTGTAAACAAATTCGGAGCAATACATTCTATCATCAGAAGCAAGATTGAACTGCATATCGAACATTATTTTTTTGTTATAAAGCTTATGAATAAAATGGACGAGAGATATTTTCTCACCCGGCGTTATCTTGTATCTGAAGATTCCAAAACCCCTGTTCTCATAAGGATTGCAAAATATTTCAAACGGGTCTTTTCTTAATTTTTCATCGGGATTCCATTCACCGCCAATAGAATGATAAACGAAAAGTGAATCGTGCTCAATACTGGCAATGCCGCAATGGGAATAGGTTTTATCTTTTGTGGAAAGCAACCGCATTGTTTCGCTTGTAAAATCTTTACCTGTTCTTACAACAAGGTCTCCCGTCTTTACCATTTTTTTATACTGATAAATACTGTCTAATGCCTCATTGATTTTTTGTTCATCTGCTATGGAATCAATTTTTGTAGTGGTGAAACTGGTATAATCTTTTTTTGAGTTGCAGGCGAAAACAAAAAATAAAAGGCAGCATAATAGCCACCTTTCATTATTTATTCTTTTTAAAATGAAATTCATCTATTATCTTCCATTTCTTTTATTTTTTCTTTGTCGTAAGCTTTTATAATTGCTTTTACCAGCTTATGTCTTACAACATCTTCTTCGTCAAGCTCAATATGGCCGATGCCGTCAATATTTTTTAGAATTCTCGCAGATTTTTCTAAGCCGCTTTTTATTTTGGGAGGAAGATCGATTTGTGTAACATCGCCCGTGATGATTGCTTTTGCATTTGCACCAATCCTGGTAAGAAACATTTTAAGTTGAAGGTCGGTAGAGTTCTGCGCTTCATCTAAGATTATAAAGGCATTGTCGAGCGTACGGCCACGCATATACGCAAGCGGGGCAATCTCAATAGTTCGTGTTGTCATATAATATCCCAGCTTATCAGCAGGTATCATATCATCAAGCGCATCGTAAAGAGGCCTTAAATACGGATCAATTTTTTCCTTAAGATCGCCGGGAAGAAATCCAAGATTTTCTCCTGCTTCTACTGCGGGTCTTGTTAAGATTATTTTTTTTACTTGCTTATTTTTAAGCGCTCTCACTGCAAGCGCAACGGCGGTATACGTTTTACCAGTACCAGCAGGGCCGATAGCAAATACTATATCATTTTTATCAACAGAACTCACCATCAGTTTTTGATTGGCTGTTCGTGCTCGAACCGTTTTTCCATTGGGGCCAAAAACCAAAATGTCGTTAGGATTTCTTTCGATAAAATTATCAATGGTTTTCTCATCATCACCGCCAAGTATCTGTTCCAGGTAATTTTCCGTCATGTGGCCATTTCGTTCGAGATATTGCACTGCAAGATTTATTTTATCTCTCGCATCTTCAATTTGCTCAGGTGCTCCACTCAACTTTATTTGCGTACCACGGCTGAGAATTTTGAGACGGGGAAATTTCTTTTTTAAAATATCGAGTTTTCCATTGTTAACTCCAAAGAATTCAATAGGGTTTACTGTTTCGAGGTTAATTATTGTTTCAGTCAATCGGGTTTACGTTTTAATTTTAAAAAAAAAATGCTGCACTTATTCAAATATAAAATTCTGATAAGCATCTTTACTAAATTACTTATTAACATTAAGTTGAAAAAGTTAAATAAGTTAATATAATGCCCTTTAAAAATAATAGATTTCTTTCAATGTTTAAATTTTCAATATTTTCGGTGATAAATTCAACAAAATGAAAAAAAGCTTTTTAGTAATTCTTACTTGTGTTATAAGTGTAATTATTTTCCAGGCATTTACAACGTCGCGGGAGCCACACTTTAAAAATTTACAAATACTTCCTAAAGATATTTCAGGACATGATCTCGATAGTGTGATGCATCACTTTACTGCAGCGCTGGGAGTAAAATGCAATTTTTGCCATGTAAGAAATGAAAGCGAAAGAAAAATGGATTTTGCAAGCGATGATAAACCTGAAAAAAATATCGCGCGTAAAATGATGTTAATGGCGATAGACATTAATAAAAATTATTTCAAAGGGATGGAGCATGATATGGATCACGACATGGACCATGATATGAAAAACATGGACAGCAGTATGCATAAAGATATGGTTCATGATATGAGTAATATGGTTCATGATATGAGTAACATGGATCATAAAATGATGGAAGGCGATTCAAAATATATGTTACAATCTGTAACTTGCTATACTTGCCATAAAGGAGATCCTCATCCTGAATCAAAACTACCTCCACGCCCGGAAGGTCCAAAACCTGCGGAACAACAACAGAAGCCAGCGGATAATAAATAGTACCGTTTTGTAACCGACATTTTGTTCATAGTAAACTCCGTTCCGTTTACCCGGGAGAAATTTTTTGCCGGGTAATAATTCCTCTTATCGGACTTTTAATAAAATTTGAAGGACTATAAATTGAAAGGTTTTGCCTGGAGATTAAAAATATTTTATTCAATTTCAAATAACAGAACGCGTGTTTTTTCAAGAGGATTAAAATTATTATCGGCAACAAATAATAAAGATATTTTGCCGTTGGGCAGTGTTGTTCCAAAAGTGACCTTCAACATTATCAATATAAATTCCCAGTTTATCCATATTTAATAATAGCTTTTTTGAAACTGTTTTCAACTCCGGTTTATTTTTTAGAGAAGAAAGTTCTTGAACATTTTCTGCGGAAGAAACATCTGCAATGAAAACTTTAATGGTAAACGCAAGCCTGCCGGTAGAGTAGGAGAACTCAATAACTAAAAATTTATTTTTATTTAGCGCAAGAAGATCCGGAATGCCGTTAATTCTAAATGCATTTAATGGTGTTGGAGCAAAAGTAACAGGATCGAGAATGTATGCATATTGTGCTATGGGCTTTTTGGTATCCATATCAAATTTAAGGATTCTTGTAATGCCCGTAGAATCGTTTAACCCTGCCCGTGAGCCATCAACGTATAGCGGTTCTTCCACGCTTGCAAATAGTGCTTTATAATTTTCTGAGAAAGTTACACCTTCGAAAACGCTATTTTTTCTTGCGCCTGATTTATTGGATTGCATATGCAATTGCGGCGGTAATTGAAAGGTATCCAAATAATTTCCATCAGCATTTATTCAGTTTCAGATGGATCTTCCAGAACTAATTTTCCCGGCTTTGCAATGCGCTCACCTTCATTGGTCCATACAAACGTGAAACACGCAAATACAACTTCATAAATTATTATTGAAACGCAAATTTGGAGAAACTTTACAATAAAATGAGCCTTTGTAAATGAAAACAATAATTGCTAATTTTAGGATATACAGTATTCATAAAACTGTAACAGTTCTTTCGTTTATCATTTAAAATCTAAAGTTATGGAAGACACTGATATAACAGAAAAAACAAGTATTACTCAACCCCGGTGGCTTACTATTGTTAGAATCGCATTAGGCCTCATTCTTTTTTGGAAAGGAATTTCTTTTATTCGCGATTCATCAGACCTGCATTTAATGCTGCAAAGAATGGCAATAGGTGTTGTTGATAAAAACTCTGAGTGGATTGCTTTCCTGATTACTTATATAAATTTATTAGGTGGCTTGTTTATTACGGTCGGCCTTTTTACTAAAACCTCCTGCATTGTGCAAATACCCATTCTTATTGGCGCAGTATTCTTTGTGAATACAAAACACGGGCTTAATCAAAGTACGTCACAACTTATTCTTTCCGCGGTCGTGCTGGTTCTGCTGGTTCTTTTTGCAATAAAAGGGAGCGGTGTCTTATCCGCGGATGAATATTTTAGAAGTTATTACAAAGCCGGCTCAGAGGATGGTAATACAAAAAAGTTTTTTAAATAGTGAATGTTATTCCGATGGAAAAGACTTAAGATCAAACAATTATTTTTTCTAATTTTTCTAATCTTTCTTTTGCTATCCATGCGCCAAGCCCTACGGTTTCAGGCACATCGATAATCCCATTTTCTTTGTAAATAATTCCGCCACTCACGGGATCTTCTGCAAACATAAGCGGAGTATCAAAATCGCAATACAAAATATTTTTGCTGCTTAATGCCAGGTGTGCATTTGCGGTCATTGCAATTTTTGATTCCATAAAACCCCCAACCTGCATTTTCATATTTTCTTTTTCAGCCAATGCAATTATTTTTTTTGCTTTTAATAAGCCGGATGATTTCCCCAACTTTAAATTAAACATATCACATGAACGCAATTGAATCAATCGTTCAGCATCGTGGTGATCGCAACAACTTTCATCAGCCATAATTGGTATAGGGCTTTTCTTTTTTACTTTTTTAAGATTAAGATAATCCCAGCGTGGTATTGGCTCTTCGCAATATTGTATATTATAATCTTTCAAAGCCTGTAAAACTTTTATAGCTGTCTTCGCATCCCATCCCTGGTTGGCATCTATGCGAATTGGTATTTTTCCTCCAATTGCTTTTCTTATTGCTTTTATTCTTGCAACATCAGTTTCTTTACTTTCTCCCAATTTTACTTTTATAACCTGGTAACCTGCTTTTTTTATCTTTAACGCATCGCTTGCCATTTTCTCAGGATTACCAATACTTACTGTATAATCTGTAATTAATTTTTTGTCTTTTTTGCCACCCAAAAATTTATATAACGGCACTCCCGTATGTTGCGAGGCAATATCGTATAAGGCGATATCAAATGCACTTTTAATGCTGTGGTTACCATAAATGGTTTTGTCCATCATGTTCATACAATCTTCAATATTCAATGGATTCTTTCCCTTTAGTTTTTTGGCAAGAATTTCACCTACTGAGAAACAAGTAGATTGTGTTTCTCCGTTAATAGTCATGAAAGGGCTGCATTCTCCAAAGCCGCTAATGCCAATGTTTGTCCGGATAACTGCTATAATATTTTCTGCGTTATAAATTGGCCCCAGTGAAATAACAAAGGGCTCTTTTAAAGGAATAAATAATTTGTATAATTCAATTTGGGTTATTTGCAAATCGTGAGCTGTCATTTATCTTCTGGTTTAAAAATCTTAATTTATTTTAATGAATATGTGCCAAGGATTATCATTTAAAACCTTGCCAGCAATTTAAAATTAATAAGCCTTGGCGTTAACCGATTTGGAATGCTGAATGTATCGTTTGCAAAATCTTTTATTAATTGATAAGAGATGGTATTTGCACGATCAATTAAATTAAATACTTCAAGGCTCGCCCAGATATTATCAAAACTGCGAAAAGGGGAGTGGCTGCGGCGCAATGATTTTTCACTGAGCAATAAAGCGCTAAAACCAATATCAGCTCTTATGTATGGCTCAATAATCAACGCATTGCGATACCTCACATTGTTAGGAATATTATAAGGCATATTGCTTCCGTAAATCAGGTTAAGATGCACTCTAAAATTTTTATTGGTGCTTAAATAATCCTGTAAAAAGAGCCCAAGCGTTAGTAACCTATCAGTCGGCCTTCTTACATAACCCACGTTATTCTTTAAGCTGTCGGCAACAACCTGGTCTGTCGCTTGAGACGTTATAATTTCACCGGCAGCATTTTTATAAGTATAATAAAAGTCATTATTAAGATTTTCTTTAGTGCTGCTTAATCCAATACTAAACCAGCTTTCAGCGTCTTTTACCAGATCAGTAAAGATGCGGGTTTCAATTCCGGTAGCATAAGCTTTTGCATTATTGTTTCCGTAATATTGAATTCTTACATTGTCAATATCATAAACATCCACATCAGTAAGCGATTTATAATATGCTTCTGTAGTTATGCGCATGGGCCGGTCACCTGAAGAAAGATTGTAATCGAATCCGGCAACAAACTGTGCACTTTTCTGGCTTTTTAATGCGGTGTTTACAGTTCCATCATATCTTCTCATTTCACGATAAAATGGTGGCTGGTCATATATTCCGGCTGCGGCTTTAAGAACGATATCTTTTTTCCAGTTAGGTTTATAACTGAGCTGTGCCCTGGGACTAACAAGGAACTCGTGATTCAATGAATTGTAATTGAAGCGGGCGCCTACCTGCAGAGTGACATCTCTAACGGAATCGCCTAATCGAATATTGTCCTGAACGTAACCGCTATATTTATCAATAGAAAGATTTGTTGAAGATTTTAATACACGGCTTAGATTTAGAACATTCGGATTATAGGGCAACGAATATTCTGCACTGTCCTGGTATTCCCATTCATTCAATTTTTCACGAATAATTGTATGATCAACTCCTGCTCCCCATTGTATAAAATGTTTTCCTATATCAAAATTTCCTTTATGGCTTATGTTGTAAACATCAATGTTTAGTGAATTGCGTGCGTAGTTTTGATATACGCCGGCGCCAAGCGGATTTACAATCTGGCCGTAACTTGAACTCGTTTTATCAAAATCCCTTTCGCCAAAAAAATAGGCGCCTGTGATATCATAATTTTCTTTTTCATTATCTCCGTAATGGCTCGCCATCCATTTTAATTTTACTCTTTTATTTACCACTTGATTGAGGCTTAAACCAACAAGATTTGTATTATAATTATCTTTCTCCTGTCCATCGAAAAATATATTAAGTGCAAGGTCTGCTGTAAATAAAGGGGAGAAAACTGCCGTGGATTTTTGAGCAGATTCAGGGATTAAAGTAAACTTTGAACCTGAAAGAATCCCAAGTAACTCAAGTTGTAATTTATTGGAAAGTTTATAAGTAATAAATGCCTGGAGGTCTAAAGCAGATGGAACATAATTCCCTTTTACTTCCTGGCTGCTTAATAAATCTTTATTGGTTTTACTGCGAACTCCAAACAACCAGGTAAGCTTTTGATTTTTTGAAGACCCTTCAAAATGAAATCCCTGTTCTAAAAGACTTACGTAAGCCGAGCCGCCAAATGTAGTTGGTTTTTTGTATTGAATATCGAGTACGCTGCTTATTTTATCGCCATACTTTGCCTGGAATCCACCGTTATAAAAACTAATGTTTTTTGCAAGCTCAGGATTTATAAAACTTAATCCTTCCTGCTGTGCATTGCTTACAAGGAATGGGCGATAAATTTCAAAATCATTTATGTAAATAAGATTTTCATCGTAATTACCACCACGGACAGAATATTGTGATGTAAGCTCATTATTGCTTCCAACCAATATTTTTATAAGAGCTTCAACGCCTCCTGTAGCACTTGGCAAAGTAGTGGTGCTTTTAGGATTTATCTTTACAAGACCTGTTTCTGTTCTTTCCTTCTGATTATTTATTATAACTGCCTGTAATGTTTTTCCACTTCGGTCAAGCTTTACCGTTAGTTGCTCTTCTTCACTCTCACTCAGGTAAAAATTCTTTTGTTCATCCCTGTAGCCTGTAAAGGAAAATATTAATGCAAAAGCTTTTTCGGCGGGAACTTTTATACGGTAGGTTCCGGAATCGGAAGTAACAATGCCTTTTTCTTTTCCCAGTATTGTAATACTAACACCCGGTAAAGGATTTTCATTTTCATCAATTACTTTCCCTGATACATAAGCAGCCTTCTTTTGCGAAAACCCCGAAAGCGCCATAAATACAAGGATAAAGGAAACCGCTATTCTCATAAAGTGAAGATAATATTTTATGCATTATATCTTATAACGATCATATACATTTCAAATTGCTGCGATGGTTAACAACTTTAGTACGGGTATAAAATTTCAAACGCAACCAAAGTTCCGTTTCAATTTTATTATTTTTGAAAAATGAGAAAGACACATATTATTTTTTGGTTTTTTATTTCTTTGGTACCCGTTAGCTGCTCTATGCAACAGGAACGCAAAGATGAAAGAATTGTGGATGATAAACCTCTCGTTTTTAAGGATCCTTTTCATAGGCTTTGTCAATATTGGGAAGTTACTGATGCTGAAAACCCCACGTTCAGGGACCTTTATGATGATAAGGAAGAAGACGTTATAAATTATCCGGGCATCATATTTATGACAGACTCAACGTTTCTTGAAAACCCAAAAGCCGCGATGCGTTATGGCAAATTCATTTTTAAGGGTAAAGAGATTGATGCGCAATTTGATGATGGAAAAAAAGCAGTCTATACCATTCAACGTGTGCAGGGCGATACGATGCAGGTTAGGAGAGTTGAGAAGGATCATACAACCATTCTATTTGTAGAAGGAAACCGGGTATTCTGGCCGGATGCTTCATTAAATCCTTTTAATAAAATAAACAGCTTATGGAGAATTAAACCTTCTAAAAGCGAAAGTGAACAGGAGTTAAAAGAAAGGTTGAAAGGATGTGTTCAGTTTTACGAATATCTTTTTTTGGGCAATGCTGAAAGCGATAATAAAGAGATAGATTTTGTTGGGTTGCCCACATGTTTTAAATGGTACCAGGGCGGCATTTTTGTTCTTTCAGAAAAAAACCTTGATAAGAAATGGATCAACTGTTTTTATTCTAAAGAACAGGCGTTGCAGGCAAGGCAAATGATGGAAGACGCAGTTACAACAAAAAAATACGACTGGGATACCACGCAAACGAATTGGCTAAAACAAACTGCCAATGTTTTAAAACAGATACACGATAAAATGTAGGTTTGAGTTGTGAGTGGCTCTAAAGCATCTTAAATTTCTTTATTGTTTCTTTAGGATCAACAGAATTAAAAATTGCATTTCCTGCAACCAATACATCAGCACCCGCATTTAAAATTTCCTTTGCATTTTGTAACGATACACCACCGTCAATTTCAATTTTTGCAGAAGAACCGGATTCTGTAATTAATTTTTTTAAGTCTTTAATTTTTTGAATTGAATAAGGAATGAATGATTGTGCACCAAACCCCGGGTTTACACTCATAAGGTTTACCAAATCAATATCAGCAATAATATCGTTAAGAAGAATAATAGGAGAATGAGGATTAATAGCCACACCGGCTTTCATGCCCAAAGATTTTATCTGCTGAATATTGCGATGCAAATTCGGGCACGCTTCCAGGTGAACCGTTAGTCCATCGGCACCGGCATCTTTAAATTCATCTGCATATTTTTCAGGTTCTAAAATCATTAGGTGTACGTCAAAAAATTTTGTTCCAACTTTTTTTAGTTGTTTAATTACATTCATCCCATAACTGATATTCGGGACGAACCTTCCATCCATAACGTCAAGATGAAACCAGTCAGCTTCGCTTTCATTAACTATTTTACAGGCATCGGCCAGGTGTAAAAAATCAGCAGCTAAAATCGATGGAGCAAGTATCATTTATTATAAATTAAGAATTATGAGTTTAAATATCAATTATTAGTTTTTCCCTGGAGTTTATTCAAGGCTTCCCGGGCTTCAATAAAATTTTTATCATATAAAAGCGCAGTCTGGTAGCTTTGAATGGCATCATCTTTTTTGCCAAGTTTTTCATAACATCTTCCCATCCAGTAATATCCTTCATCAAAATTATTTTGAACCGTCACAGCTCTTTTTAAAACTTCTAAAGCTTCTTCATATTTTTCTAAATCGTACAAAGCAATGGCTTTTTCACGATAAGAAAACATATAAGTGAAATCCATGTGGAGACTGCTGTCAAAATAATTAATGGCTTTAGTCTTATCATTATTGTAACTATAATATAATCCTTTTACAAACATTGCATCGGCGCCGGATTTTACCCTGTTTACTTTTAATAATCCATCTGCAATAATTAATGATTTTGGGTTTTTTACCTCAGCATAAATAGTTCCGAGTGCCACAAGATATTCCGGCATTGGATAAATATCTACAGCATGTTCCAAAGAATTTATTGCATTGAGTGTATCATCATTTTCAAAATGCAAAGTGGCTTTCATGTTCCATAGATAAGCATTATTGCTGTCTTTTTTTATCTGGTCATCAGTAAGCGTTAACGCAGAATCATAAGAACCTTCATTCCTGTATGCTTCAATTAAATCCTGTATTAATAAAAGAGAATCAGGGTATTTCTTTATTGCATTTTTTAAAGATTCCTTTGAGCTTCCGGAGAGGTCAGCTTGAACTTTGTCATTAGAGTTATTGTTACATGAAATAATTATGGTGAGGATAGTGCCACAGGCAATCTTTAAAATCGTTTTCATCATTTCGCAAATTTACTCTACTGAACATTCATTATTTCCCGCGGATAGAATTGCAAATATAAAGTTTGGCTAAATTGCAATGCATTTTTAAAAGATAGTATGATGAAAATTTTCATTTCATTAATAAGTTTGTTTTCCCTTGGTTTTTGTTTTCAACACAAAAATGATTTGCGTGAACCGTCAATTTATAAATCTGATACGCTTCAATATCCGGAAGAGCATCATTTTAAAAACCCTCGCCAGCTTACGTTTGGAGGTGATAATGCAGAAGCATATTTTAGTTTTGATGGAAAGTATGTGATCTTTCAGCGAACAGATCCAAAAAATGGTATTATGTGCGACCAGATTTGGATGGGAAAGATTCCTGAAAAAGCAGATGAGCCATTTACTCCAAAATTGGTGAGCACTGGTAAAGGTCGAACAACCTGTTCTTATTTTTATCCCGATGGAAAACATATTTTGTATGCATCAACTCATCTTGCTTCCAATGATTGTCCACCTGTTCCTGATAAAGAAAAAATGAAAAGATATATCTGGCCGGTGTATGAAAGCTTTGATATTTTTAAAGGAGATACTAACGGCAATATTATTCAACAGCTTACTCATACAAAAGGTTACGATGCAGAAGCAACCGTTTCGCCCAAAGGTGATAAAATTATATTTACGTCTATGCGTAATGGTGATCTTGATTTATATACAATGGATTTAGATGGGAAAAATATAAAGCAAATAACCAATACGCTTGGTTATGATGGCGGTGCCTGGTTTAGCCCTGATGGAACAAAAATTGTTTGGCGTGCCAGCAGGCCCAAAACAAAAGAAGAAATCGAGGATTATAAAAATTTGTTATCGCAAAGCCTGGTGGCGCCTACTTCAATGGAGGTATATGTTGCTAATGCTGACGGAAGTGATGCGCATCAAATTACATTTCTTGATAAAGCTAATTGGGCTCCCAACTTTACTCCGGACGGAAAGCATATTATTTTTTGCAGCAATCATGAGTATGCAAGAGGTTTTCCCTTTAATATGTATATAACGGATATAAATGGACAGGGACTCGAGAAAATAAGCAGGGATAAAGGTTTCGATGCATTCCCTATGTTTAGCCGTGATGGTAAAAAAATTCTTTTCAGCAGTAACCGTAATAATGGTGGCGGCCACGATACTAATGTTTTTATTGCTGATTGGGTGGAATGAAGAGTGATAAGTTTAAAGATTTGCTGCATTAACAATAAAAAATATTATTGCGTAGTAAACACATTAGTTTAATTCAATTACCTCACAATCTTTAATATCCTTTCCATCTATCGCAAACCTGATGATGGTTTTAATTTTGTGCCATCCCTGCTTACCTGCTGCACCTGGATTCATGTGTAAGCAACTTAGTTTTTCATCGTACATAATCTTTAGAATATGAGAGTGTCCGCTTATAAACAGTTGCGGGTGATGAATTAAAATTTCTTTTTTGGTCTCTGCGTTATAACGCGGCGGATAACCCCCGATATGCCGCATCATCACTTTTACTCCTTCACACATGAAGACTAACTGTTCAGGGTAAACGCTTCTTATATCATAGCCGTCTATATTTCCATAAACGCCGCGAAGTGGTTTAAGAGATTTAAGTTGATCTGCAATCACTGATGTTCCAAAATCACCCGCATGCCATATTTCATCGCAATCTTTGAAATGTTCCAAAACGGATGGATCAAGGAAATTATGTGTATCTGATATTAATCCGATCTTAGTCAAGATGTTCTATATAAGGCGTAAATTTACAAAGCAAATAATTGCCAATGCTTTTCTTTCGCAACTTTACTTATTATATTGATAAAAGAACCTGGAAGTATTTTTTTCTTTTGCTGGCCTTATGCAAGGGGTTTAGTTAACCTATTTTCTTAATTAACTAATTCACTATTAAACTAATTAACTAAGCATGCCACACTACCATAAATCAGGCTCAATTCCCCATAAACGCCATACACAGTTTCGTAAGCCGGATGGAGCATTATATTCAGAACAACTATTTTCAACCGAAGGTTTTTCTTCAGATTCTTCATTGCTTTATCACACACATCCGCCAACACAAATTATAAAAACGGATAAGCCATATTCTGTAATGCCCGAGATTGCAGAAGAGAAAATGCTGCAGCACCGTAGTTTCCAGGGATTTAATATAAAAGCTGAAAATGATTATTTAAAAAGCCGTAAGCCGGTATTGGTAAATAACGATTGCCATATTTCACTGGCCGCGCCTGCAAAGAGTATGGAAAAATATTTCTATAAAAATGCAGATGCAGATGAAATTATTTTTGTCCATGAGGGAAGTGGAAAATTAAAAACTCAATATGGTGAGTTAAGTTTTTCGTATGGTGATTACCTGGTAATTCCAAGAGGTTCTATTTGCCAGATTCAATTTGATACGAAAAATAACCGCCTCTTTATTGTAGAATCGTTTAGCCCTGTACGTTACCCTAAGAAATATTTGAGCAATTACGGCCAATTGCTTGAAAATTCCCCCTATTGCGAAAGAGATATCCGCCAGCCGGAGAATTTGCAAACTTTTGACATGAAAGGTGACTTTCTGATTATGACCAAAAAAAGCGGAATGATGTATGGTATTCATTACCTGCATCATCCTTTTGATGTTATTGGCTGGGATGGTTGTTGTTATCCCTTTGCTTTCTCTATTCATGATTTTGAGCCAATTACCGGCCGTGTACACCAGCCGCCGCCCGTGCACCTTACGTTTGAAGCGCATAATTTTGTTGTTTGTTCTTTTGTTCCCAGGATGTACGATTACCATCCTGAATCAATTCCTGCCCCCTACAACCACAGCAATATTGATAGTGATGAATTATTGTATTACGTTGATGGAGACTTTATGAGCAGGAAACATGTTACAAGAGGCATGATAACATTGCACCCTGGGGGAATTCCGCACGGGCCGCACCCCGGCGCTGTTGAGAAAAGCATTGGCATGAAAGAGACGAAAGAACTTGCTGTAATGGTTGATACTTTTCATCCCTTGCAATTAACAAAACAGGCGCTTGAAATTGAAGATGCAAATTATGTAATGAGTTGGGCGGAGTAGGGTTTAGCTAATTAGTTAACAGTTACATTACTTTAGAAAACCAGGTTATAGAATTCTCTATCAATAATCGAACAGGAAAATAATTTTAATTTTACCTAAATTGAGCAATAAAAAAATATAGTATGATAAAATTCCACGATTTAAAAGCCGGAGACTATGTACTTGCCGAAAGTGATGGGCAGGCCTGGGAAGGCGAAGTAACCGATTTTAACCACGACGAGAAAGAAATAAGTGTATACAACGGGGTTCAGGACTTTTGGTTTAAAAGTGAAGATTTGTACCCGCTGCCGCTTGATGAAAATCAATTAATGAAATTAAAATTTAAAAAACATGTGAACGACGATGGCACAGTGAAATATATGAAAGGGGCTTTTAGAATTCAAACTCCTCAACAGGATAATTTTTCAAATTTTGAAATATGGTATAGAGATGAAAAAAGAATTATGACTCAGCCAATTTCTGTTCACCAGTTGCAAAACCATTATCTTGAAATGACTAAGGTGCATTTAACTGATGAGATCATTTAGTTATAAAAGACTGGCGCTTACAATCTTTGTTTGCACGTTCACATTAGCAACAACCCCTAAGTAATTAAGGCTAACGAGCGTACTATTCTCAATTAATCCATACTTTTTTGCATAATAGCTATTTATGCTGGTAGTAAGGTCGGCAGAAGGAATAAGTGTGGATGAGATAGTAGCGGTGACGTGTATAACATCTGAATAGTTTTGGCTGTTTACGGTTCTTGAAACGCCTTTTTCAGCTATTTGATAGTTAAGTGTAACAGGAACAGGAATCGGTATTCCCGGTACAGTTACAGAAAGCGTTTGAGACCAACCAGTTCCCACATTCATATTATCTTTCAGGTAAAGTCTTTCAAATGCCGTCGTGCCAAGCCCGGCAGGCAGCGAATCATATTGATAATAGTCATTTCCGGAGATGTTAAGATATTGGTTATTACCGTTAGATACATTGTACACATGGTATGTTTTTCCGCTTATCGAACTGTCTTTTGTAGTGGAAGTAATTGTGTAATCAGTATTAACCGGTGTATTTCCTGAAGAATCGGCCTGGTGATAATGCCATGTACTGCCTGCGTCGGCGTTTACGTAAGTGTCCTGCCTTGATGGAGTAGGTGTGTCCGTGGTTTTTTTGCAGGAAAAGAAAATCAAAATAATAGCTGGAAATAGTAAGTTTTTTAGTTTCATATAGAGGATTTTTGTAGACTTGATGTAATATTAAGCCTTTTTTTGTAAAATTAAAATATTTAAACTTATCTTTGCGCTCCCAAAATCAATATGGCCAAACAAGCACTCATTAAACAAGACGGTACAATCCTGGAAGCCTTATCCAATGCGATGTTCAGGGTTAAGCTTGAAAACGGACACGAGATTTTGGCTACCATTTCGGGTAAAATGCGTATGCATTACATAAGAATTTTGCCGGGAGACAAGGTAGGAGTGGAAATGAGTCCTTACGATTTATCAAGAGGCCGCATCATATTCAGGTATAAATAAGGGTATTAAAAGCAAATAACTAAATAGTCATGAAAGTAAGGGCATCAATAAAAAAAAGAAGTGTTGATTGTAAGATCGTGAGGAGAAAAGGAAGATTGTACGTAATCAACAAAAAAAATCCCCGCTTTAAGCAGAGACAGGGATAATCTTTTAATAGGCTTGGGATGACAAATAATTCAAAATTAAAAATTACAGATTAGTATGGCTCGTATTGCCGGTATTGATTTACCAAAAAACAAAAGGGGAGAAATTGGTCTTACATATATATATGGAATAGGCCGTTCTACCGCCCGTTACATTTTAGATAAGGCAAATGTTAATCACGATAAGAAAGTGAATGAATGGAATGATGAAGAGCAGACCTCTATCCGTAATGTAATTAGTGGTGAATTTAAAACAGAAGGTGCATTAAGAAGTGAAGTTCAAACCAACATTAAGCGATTGCTTGATATTGCTTGCTATCGTGGTTTAAGGCATCGTAAAGGTTTACCATTGCGTGGGCAACGTACCCGCACCAACAGCCGTACCCGTAAAGGAAAACGCAAAACCGTGGCCGGTAAAAAGAAAGCGCCTAAGAAATAATTAATATTAATTTCTGCAAAGAAATTTTTTATAAGGCTTGTTTTTTCGAACTAAACCCGGATAACTAAAAGCCGGAAGGAGGGTGGTTCGATCCTGGTAAGATCAGGAAAATTTTTAAAGATTACCTATTTAATACAATTATGGCAAAAGCAACAAACGCAAAAGCTTCGAATGCTAAAACATCATCTAAAAAAAGAATTGTAAAAGTTGATCCATTCGGGGATGCTCACATCGTAGCAAGTTTCAACAACATTATTATTAGTTTAACCAACAAACAAGGCCAGGTAATTTCATGGTCATCTGCGGGTAAAATGGGCTTCAGGGGTTCTAAAAAGAATACCCCCTACGCAGCGCAAATGGCGGCTTCAGACGCAGCAAAAGTTGCATTGGATGCAGGTTTGAAAAGGGTTGATGTATTTGTAAAAGGACCAGGTTCAGGCCGTGAAGGTGCTATCAGGTCTCTTTCACAATCCGGCCTTGAAGTGGTTATGATTAAAGACGTGACTCCTTTACCACACAATGGTTGCAGGCCTCCTAAGAAGAGAAGAGTATAACAGTATATGATGTACGATGTTTGATGTATGATGTATCACATCACCTATCAAACATCAAACGTCGCACATATTTTAATAACCGGGTGTATCATTAATTTTTGATTTTTAATGATGATATACCGACACTAAAAAATCAATATATAAATTATGGCTCGGTACACAGGACCAAAAACAAAAATCTCCAGGATATTTGGAGAGCCCATTACAGGTAATGGAAAGTGGTTAACAAAAAACAGCAACCCTCCCGGAATGCACGGCGCAGCCCGTAAGCGTAAAAGCCTTGGAGAATATGCTTTACAGCTTCGCGAAAAGCAAAAAGCAAAATACACTTATGGTGTATTGGAAAAGCAATTCCGCAATACATTTACTGAGGCTTCACGCAGGAAGGGTGTAACGGGTGAAAATCTTATTAAACTATTGGAGGCTCGTTTGGACAACACAGTTTACCGCATGGGAATTGCTCCAAGCCGCCAGGCTGCAAGGCAGTTGGTTTCTCATAAACACATCACTGTCAACAACCAGGTAGTGAATATTCCATCGTACTCTCTCAATCCTGGTGATATTATCGGCCTAAAAGATAAGTCTGCTGATAATACTTCTATCACCGGAAACCTCAGGCCCAAAAATCCAAAGTTTAATTGGATTGAATGGAGCGAAGGCTCGATGAAAGGAACTTTTATAACTTACCCCGAAAGAGAAAGTGTTCCAGAAAATATTAAGGAACAACTTATAGTGGAATTGTACAGCAAGTAATAAGTTGTGATAACGAGTAGGAAAAACAGATCAAATAATTAAATCAAATCAAAACAAAATAAAAAATGGCCATTTTAAATTTTGTAAAGCCAGACAAAATCGTTCTCCAAAAAAGTAATGATTTTGAAGCACAATTCGAATTTCGTCCGTTAGAACCAGGCTATGGTGTAACCATTGGCAATGCTTTGCGCAGGGTATTGCTTAATTCATTAGAAGGTTATGCAATAGTTGGAATTAATATCGCAGGGGCAGATCACGAATTTGCAACAATTAAAGGCGTTACCGAAGACGTTACAGAAATTATTCTTAACCTGAAACAGGTTCGCTTTAAAAAGAAAGTTGACCAGGATGCAGGTACAGAGAAAATTAGTCTTTCATTAAAAAATAAATCAGAATTTACTGCCGGTATGATTGGAGATGCTTCTCCCTCTTACCAGGTAATGAACCCCGATTTACTTATTTGTACCATGGATACTTCTGCAAAGCTTGAAATTGAAATTACAATTGGCAAAGGCCGCGGATATGTTCCTGCAGAAGATAACAGGGAAAAAAGTTCTCATTTTGGTTATATTCCTGTTGATTCAATTTATACTCCCATTAAAAATGTAAAGTATAGCATCGAAAATACGAGGGTTGAACAAAGAACAGATTTTGAAAAATTAGTGATGGACGTTGTAACAGATGGTACAATTCATCCTGAAGAAGCGGTGAAGCAGGCATCAAGAATTTTAATTCAACATCTGATGATCATCACCGATGAAAATATAACTTTCGACAGCAAAGAAGAGAAGAAAGAAGATCTGGTTGATGAGCAAACTTTACAACTTCGCAAAGTATTGAAAACTCCATTGGAAGATTTGGATCTTTCTGTAAGAGCATTCAATTGTTTGAAAGCTGCGAAAATTAATTCATTAAGCGAACTGGTTCAGTACGAACAGGAAGACCTGATGAAATTCAGAAACTTTGGACAAAAATCTTTAAGTGAAATTGAGCAGGTGTTGAACGAAAGAGGACTTGGTTTTGGAATGGACCTTAGCAAGTTGAAATTAGACGACGAGTAATACATTATTTGAATGCTGAATGTCAAAGATTCAGCATTCTTCATTTATAACAAAGGTTATAATTCCTGACACGGTATAACCTATAAAACAAACAGTCATGCGTCACGGAGATAAAGGAAATAATTTAAGTAGAACAGCAAGCCATAGAAAGGCTTTGCTCAGCAACCTCGCCTGCCAGCTATTTCAGCATAAGAAAATAGTAACAACATTGGCAAAGGCAAAAGCATTGCGTCCATATGTTGAGCCTCTAATCACCAAATCAAAAGATAATACTACACACCAGCGTAGAATTGTTTTTAGTCATTTGCAGGACAAAGATGCGGTGAAAGAATTGTTCGATGTTATTAGCGCTAAGATTGCGTCCAGGCCTGGTGGTTATACCCGCGTTATTAAGTTGGGAAAAAGAGTAGGAGATAACGCAGAACTTGCTATGATTGAATTGGTAGATTACAACGAAATCTATGGTAAAGGAAAAGGCGAAACTGCGGGTACTGCAAAAAGAACAAGAAGAGCAGGTGGACGCAAAAAAGCCGGTTCAGAAAGTGCTGCGAAGGAAACAGTTGAAACCACCAAAGCTGAAGTTGTTGAAGAACCTAAAGCAAAAAGCGAGTCGAATAAACAGGATGATACTTCAGAATCAGCGGTAGAAGACGCTCAGTAAATTCTAATTGATTTTAGCATAAGTAATTTTTGAAGTGTCCCGTTTAGCGGGACATTTTTTTTAATAATCAAATCATAATTATTTCAATTGTTAGCAAATAAAATTATTATGCTTGATTTTTTTGCTCACATTTTCTTTTCTTTGCAAAACCTTTTTCATGTCTGAATCAAATTCCCCACAGCCCGCAGTTTTAATTTTAGAAGACGGAAATATTTTTCACGGAAAATCATTTGGAATGATTGGTAGCACCACTGGTGAAATTTGTTTTAATACAGGAATGACCGGTTACCAGGAAGTGTTTACTGATCCCAGTTATTATGGCCAGGTTATTATCATGAATAATGTGCATATAGGCAATTACGGAGTTAAAGATGCAGATGTCGAAAGCGACTCAGTAAAAGTTAAGGGTGTTATCGGACGAAATTTAGAACAGCAATATTCCAGGTTTGCTGCCAATAATTCTTTGCAGGAATATTTCGTTAAACAAAATATTGTTGCCATTGATGGAATAGATACCCGTGCATTGGTTATACATATACGTCAGCAGGGTGCGATGAACTGCATTATATCCAGCGATAATAATAATATTGAGGAACTAAAAAAGATGTTGACTGAAGTTCCTTCTATGAATGGACTCGACCTTGCTTCTACTGTTTCTACAAAAGAAACTTATACAGCAGGGGATGAAACAAGTAAAGTTCGTATCGCTGTCCTTGATTTTGGTATCAAAAAGAATATTTTGAATTGTATGGTGGAAAGAGGCGCTTACCTAAAAGTATTTAATGCGAATACAGAATTTAAAGAACTTGAAAAATTTTCACCGGATGGTTATTTTATAAGCAATGGACCGGGCGATCCTGAGCCTTTACATTATGCAGTAAAGACTATTAAAGATATTCTTCAATCAAAAAAACCTTTATTTGGAATTTGCCTTGGACAACAATTGCTGGCATTGGCAAATGATATTCCAACTTTTAAAATGCATCACGGCCACAGGGGATTAAACCACCCGGTGAAAAATATAATTACCGGTAAATGTGAAATAACAACCCAGAATCACGGCTTTGGCGTAGACGCAGATGCAGTGAGAGCATCAAAAAATATTGAAATCACGCATATTAATCTTGATGATAATTCAATTGAAGGCATTCGCTTAAAAGACAGGCCTGCTTTCTCTGTTCAGTATCACCCGGAATCTACACCTGGCCCGCATGATAGCAGGTATTTATTTGACGAATTTTTTGGAATGATAATGGATAGGTAGGTAATTGGTTGACTGGTTAATTCGTTAACTCTTGTAATAAAATTCTTGTATAAAATTTGTGTTATGAAAATAGCAATCATAAACGGGCCTAATCTCAATTTGATCGGTACAAGGGAGACAGATATATATGGCGGGGAAACTTTTGAACATTATTTTGAGAAGTTGAGGAAGAAATATGAGAGGATCGATTTCGATTATTTTCAAAGTAATGTAGAAGGTGAATTAATAAACGAAATACAAAGTGCCGCACAAAAAATGGATGGTATTATTTTAAATGCAGGCGCATACACGCATACTTCAATTGCAATTGGCGATGCAGTTGCGGCGGTAAAAATACCTGTTGTTGAAGTTCATATTTCAAATATTGAAGCAAGAGAAGAATTCAGAAAATACTCTCATATTTCTGCTAAATGTGCCGGAACAATTTTTGGATTTGGATTGAAAGGGTATTTGCTGGCTGTTGAATCTTTTTTGAATTAAAGGTATCATTATCATATTTTACGTTAGTCAACTTATGGCATTAATAATGCTCATTCTTTGCCTGCCCACTCTTTATAGAACTGCGCCAGGAAAATTTCCATAAAATGATGTCTTTCTTCTGCTAATTTTTTTCCGGTTTCGGTATTCATCTTTTCTTTTAACAGCAATAATTTTTCATAAAAATGATTAATAGTGGGAGCCTTGCTGTTCTTATATTCATCTTTGGTCATTTGCAGATCCGGCAAAATAGCAGGGTTATAAATTTCCCTGTTTTTATATCCTCCATAATTAAAAGCTCTTGCGATACCAATTGCTCCAATTGCGTCTAAACGGTCTGCATCCTGCACCACTGCTAATTCCGGCGAACAAAAATTATTTGTAAAGTTTCCTCCTTTAAAAGAGATGTTCCTGATTATGCTTTCAACGTGGTTAATAATTTCTGCGTCTATGGGAAAACTATTTAGAAATTCTTTTGCTTTCCTGGGACCGATAGTTTCATCTCCGGCATAAAATTTTGCATCAGCTATGTCATGTAATAATGCAGCAAGCTCTACAATAAAAATATTTACCCGTTCGGTTAGCGCAATCAATTTCGCATTTGTCCATACCCTTTCAATATGCCACCAGTCATGTCCGCCTTCGGCACCCTGCAATTCTTTCTTTACGAATGCTATTGTACAATTAATTATTTCTTCATTGCTCATCTTATAAATATCGCAGCTATTTTATTATTCTTTTTGTTCTTTTTTTAATGCTGTCAATTATGGGTAATGCATCCGGTGTAAGATCAAAATAGATAATGGCACCGCCATACAATACAATAAAAACGCTGCTTTTTAATACCATTGCCAGAAAGCCATGAAAACTTATAAATGTATAATAGCAGGCATAAAAACAAACAATAGCTATAATAATTGAATAAAGAGTTTTATAACTAAAAGGATGCATCTTAAATTTTCTTTGTAAAAAAATAATCCTGATAAAATTATAAATCGTAAACGAAATTACGTTTGAATAACCAGCCCCAATAATGCCAAAATGTTTTACCAATAAATAACTGAGTGGGGTAATGAGCATGAATAAAATAATTCCGCTGATAAGTTCAAATCTCCAGAAAACAGATGTGCCGATAATTTGTGCATTTACGCCCGTACCTAAATCGATAATGCGGGCCATGCCCAGGAAAAAAAATATCCATTGCGATTCAAGATATTGCGGCTTAAGGCCAAAGGTTGTTACTGCGTCGGTATAATTGAGCCATACCACTACAAAAATTCCCAGCGATGCTATAAGCAAATTGATGCCTGACCTTTGATAAATGAGGCTGATTTTATTATAATCTTTGTCCTTCCATGCTTTGGAAAGGATGGGTATGGAAGCCGCAATAGCGCCTCGTTGCGGTGCTTGTACCAGTCCGGCCACCACGCTTCCTAATGTATAAATCCCTGCTGAAGTTGTTCCCAATACAGACATGATAACCAGTGTGTCAATAAACTGTGCTATCATTAAAACTGTTCCGCCAACGTAAATAAGCGAGGCTAAAGAAATTATTTTTTTATAAAACTTTTTGGTAACGCGGCTAACCGTAAACGTTAGATATAGCTCTTTTTTAGATACCAGGTAAATTAAGAGAACTGCGGCAACAACTCCATAGGTTAAGGCATATAATTTTATAAAAAGATCAAAGCTGTTAATGAGCTTAAAACTAAGCAGGAAGATAAGAATCGTTGTAAGCAGCCTGAAAAGAAGCTCTCTTAAGAAAGTTGTAAAAATTGATTTGCGGATATTCCATGCAAAAACTTCAAATATAGAATACAATAAAAGCGACAGGCCAAATGGGAAAACCCAAAAATAATATTGAACAAATTCCGGTGAGTGGGCCCCGAATTTTCTTATTACAAGGTCTTTAAAAATAATACCTGCGAGAATTACAAAAGCAAACCCAACTAAACTTAGTATCAGCGCCCACGTTAAAAGATCATTTTTCTTTTTAGGGAGGTTGTCATTATAATAAGGATAAAACTTATAAATAACCGAAATCATTCCCATGTTGGCAAATGCAAACATAAGATTTCCTACTGCAATAAAAATTCCGGTTAACCCATACTGCGATGGTGTAAATGGCGAGCCATGCCTTGTAAAAAGGTACGTGTTAATAAAGCCAATAAAGAAACCTGCGTAAACAAAAACCGTTGAGATGATACTTTGCCTTCGTATCTGAGACATAGATGAATTTAAGCCGCTAAATTATTTTAATTAATTTGATTTGTATAGATATAAAAATTTTCATCCACTTTTAATTGTGTAATGTTCATTTTTAGTTGTTGCATTTTCTCTTTTGGATAAATAAATTTCAGCTTTCCCTTTGCATCATAAATTTTCAATGGCATATTAAAACCGGGAACAACATTCGTCCAGCGGTAAGAAAGTAGGCCATTGTTTATTTTATATGTCAATGTTGGAATTTTTATAGTTCTCAAATATTGATCAAATACTTTCGAAAAATTTATTTTAAATTTTTTGCTGATATACGCTTCAATTTGCCTGCTGGTAACCGTTTGATGATAAAATGTTTTATTTAGTCCCCTTAAAATATTTCTGAAAAGTGTATCATCATTAATTACCTGCCTTATCGTATGAAGCATATTGGCAGCCTTGTAATAAATGTCTATTGGCCCATCTGCGTTTACACCATACGGTGAGATAATAGGTTTTTTGTTTTCAATATTTTTTCTAATGCCAATTACATACTTATCCGCAGCTTCTTTCCCGAACCAATATTCAGTAAAAAGGGTTTCGCTATAGTTGGTAAATCCTTCGTGTATCCAGCTATCAGCAATATCTTTTGATGTGATGTTATTTCCGAACCATTCGTGCCCGCTTTCATGTACAATTATAAAATCCCATTTCATTCCAACGCCTGTTCCTGAAAGATCCATTCCATGATAGCCATTTAAATATCCGTTTCCATATGCAACAGCGCTTTGGTGCTCCATACCGAGATAAGGAGCATCAATTAGCTTATAACCATCTTCATAAAAAGGGTAGGGGCCAAACCAATATTCAAATGCCTTCATCATGCGGTGCACTTCTTTAAATTGTTTTTTTGCTTTGGTAAGGTTTGAATCAAGCACCCAATAATCCAATGTAAGATTTCCTTTTTCACCTTTATAAATTTCTCCGAAGTGTGTGTATTTTCCCAAGTAAGGAATAAGATCATAATTGTTGATGGGGTTCACTACCGCCCAAGTTGTTGTAGTTGTGCCGTCATTATTATTGATCTCGCCTCTCATTCTTCCATTGCTTATGGCAACTAAATCAGAAGGAGCAGTAATGTGCATTTCAGCGCTGTCGGGTTCATCGCCCTGGTAATCTTTGCAGGGATACCAAACACTTGCTCCCAATCCCTGGCAGGCAATACTTATCCATGGATTACCCTGTTTATCTCTTGCCCACACTATGCCTCCATCCCATGGAGCTTTTTTAGAGATGCGAGGTTTGCCATGATAGTAAATAAACAGGGTTCCAATATTATAAATATTTAGTGTGTCGTTTAATGAAATAAAATAAACATTCCCTTCCTTTATAATATTGTTGAGGAGTTTTGGATACCGCATACCGACCGTTCTTTTTGATCCCGGCTTTCGATACTCCTCCTTGATTTTAATACTATCAATTATCATTGCCTCTTGCAAGTCTATTTGCATAATCGAGCCCGGTTTTAAAACCTTAAATGAAATTTCATTATATCCACTTATCGAACTATCCTCCAAATTAAATTTTACATGCAAATCATATTTTGTAGCATCCCACCATACTCTTCCAGGGCCATTGCTGCCCCGCGATGTATCAGCGTGTGTATAGGGCTGGGCAGAAGAGTTAAAAAAAAGGTGTACTAAACAAAATAGTGCTACTGTCTTTTTCATTTACTAAATTTATTTTTTCTAAAACAAAGATGACGTTAAAAAATCAAATGCCTCCGCCTCTTATAAAATTTGTAAACAGGAATTTGCGGTTTATTTTACCGGTAATTTTTTTATTTGCGTTTACCTCCTGCCAACATCATAAAAAAAATAAAAATATTTTTCATTATAATGAACAATCCGGTATTGCCACACTCGATCCTGCCTTTGCAAAAAACCAATCGATCATGTGGGCAGTACATCAAATTTATAATACCTTAATTCAAACAGATGACAGCCTTAATTTAATTCCATCTCTTGCAAAAAGCTGGGACATATCTAACGACAATCTCACATTTATTTTTCATTTACGTAACGATGTATTTTTTCATGACAATGATGCCTTTCCCAATGGCAAAGGAAGAAAGATGACGGCACAGGATGTGGTCTATAGTTTCAGCCGCATTATCGATGTAAATACTGCCAGCAGCGGCGCATGGATTTTTAACAGCCGGGTAGATTCATTACATCCTTTTAAAGCTCTTGATGATACTACGTTTCAATTAAAATTAGCTGCCCCTTTCCATCCCATTCTTGGTATTTTAAGCATGCAATATTGTTCCATTGTTCCTAAGGAAGTTGTTGAAAAGTATGGAAAAGATTTTCGGAGGCATCCCTGTGGAACCGGGCCTTTTCAATTTGTTGCATGGGAAGAAGGCCAGGCTTTGATCCTTAAAAAAAATCCCAACTACTTTGAAAAAGATAGCACCGGAAACCGCTTACCTTATCTTGATGGAATTAAAGTTTCTTTTTTTGAAAATAAAGCAACCGAGTTCTTGGAATTTCAACAAGGCAGGCTCGATTTTATTAATGATATTGATGCATCATTTAAGGATGAAGTTATAACCAAAGAAGGAGCCTTGCGTAAAGAATGGGTTGGTAAGATAATACTTGTTACACATCCATATCTTAATATCGAATACCTCGGAATATTAAATGATACTTCTCTTGACATTGTAAAAAACTCACCGCTTAAAAATGTGAAAGTGAGGCAGGCGATTAATTATGGATTTAACCGCCGGAAGATGATGTTGTATATTCGTAATTCTATAGGCATTCCCGCAGAAAGCGGGTTTATTCCTGCGGGCCTCCCTTCTTTTGATTCTACTGCGGTTATCGGCTACCGTTATAACCCGGCTAAAGCCCTTCAATTGTTGAAAGAAGCTGGTTATCCAAATGGCGTTGGGTTGCCTGTTATAAAGCTCCTTACCATACCGGTGTACGCGGAGTTTGCAACTTATATAGCCAGCGAACTACAACAAATAGGAATTAGAATCCAGGTGGAAACAATACAAAAGGGTCTGTTGCTGGAAGAAACTGCTAAATCTGATGCATTATTTTTCAGAGGTAGCTGGATTGCCGACTACCCGGATGCAGAAAATTACCTTAGTGTTTTTTATGGAAAAAATCCCGCGCCGCCAAATTATACCCGTTATAAAAATTCGGCTTTTGATAAATTATATGAGCAGTCACTGGCAGAAAAAAACGATTCCATAAGAATAAAAATTAATCAACGTGCTGATCAACTGATGATAAAAGATGCACCTGTAGTTCCTCTGTGGTACGATATGGTGATTCGGCTGGTACAGCCTTATGTTAAAAATTTCACACCTAATAGTCTTAACCTGTTAGAACTTAGGAAAGTAAGATTAGCGAATTAATTTGTTTATAAGTTAAAAGTGCGGATAATCCCGCCGTTACCGATAATTAAGCTTAGATTACAGCATTCTTCTACTATTTAATTTTCTCAAATGTTTTTTGTTTTGTGCTTCTTTTTTATTCATTGGTTCCTTTCATTATTTTTTCATTCATTTTTTCTGCACAGGTATGCTTCTCATCAAATGTACACCACCACAAAAAGATGGGAGAAGATCTTTTATTTTATGACGTTTGTTACGCAGGGATCGTCTTTTCTTGTACCACGGGCTTACGCGATAATGCACAGGATGCATCATAAATACAGCGATACGAAAAAGGATCCGCATTCACCACATTTCTTTCGGGATATCTGGCAAATGATGTGGCATACGTATAAGCTTTTCGAACAGTTTCACTCAGGCAAAAAGGTGCCCGATGCCCAGTTCACACAAGAATATATTCCCAGTTGGGATCGCCTGGATAAGTTAGGAAACCATATGATTACAAGAATTTTGTTCGCTTTGTCCTACACTGCATTTTATATAATCTTTGCCCCAAGTCTCTGGTGGTTTCTTTTGCTCCCGGTTCATTTTTTTATGGGGCCTGTTCAGGGCGCTATTGTAAATTGGTTTGGCCACAAGCTGGGTTATGCGAATTACAGTAATGGTGATCACTCCAGAAATACCACACCGTGGGGCTTGATTATGATGGGAGAATTATTTCAAAATAATCATCATTATAAAAAGTACGATCCAAATTTTGCAAGAAAGTGGTATGAGTTTGATGGAACTTTTATCATTATGACAGGTCTCCAGCATTATGGAATAATTAAATTAAAACCCTTACCTGCTTGAGGAAGCTTTCCTTCAAACACAATAAATAAATAATACAACAACACAAACCAATACATTCCAATGTCCTCAAAAATACGATTTGCTAAAACAGGTGATCCTGATTTTTACTCAACGCTCAATAAAAGAGTAGATGAATATTTTACCGATAATAAATTATCTAAAAACGCCAACTGGGTTATGGTGTTTAAAACATTTTTTTATTTAGGAATTTTTACCGCCGCATACCTGCTACTTATTTTAGGAACAAACAGTATTGCGATGCAATTTATTTTGTGGATTGTAATTGGCTTTTTCACTGCGTTTATAGGCCTTAATATTTCGCATGATGCAATACATGGTTCATTATCTCGGCATAAAAGAATTAATAAAATTTTAAGCTATACTTTTAATATTATTGGAGCAAATGCTTACCTGTGGGGCATCATGCACAATATTGTTCATCATACCTATACTAACATTGAAGGCCATGATGAAGATATTGAATCAGTTCCTTTGTTAAGAATATGCCCTCACCAAAAATTAATGAAAATACATCGCCATCAATATTGGTATGCATTTTTATTCTATGGTTTTGGTTCTCTTACCTGGGTTTTTATTAAAGACTATGTAAAGTTCTTTAAAAAGAAAATCGGTAATTATGAAAACAAGAAACACCCGCCGATAGAATATTTTAATTTATTCTTTTTTAAAGCCGTTTACTACACCATCTTTCTTGTGTTGCCGCTTATATTTATCCAGGCCGCATGGTGGCAAATACTGCTCGGGTTTTTTGCTTTGCATTTTTTCGAAGGAATTACAATGGCAGTTATTTTTATGTTGGCACACGTGGTGGAGGAAACTAATTTTCCATTGCCAAACGAAAAAGGAAATATCGAAAATAGCTGGGCAGTTCACCAATTATATACAACGGCCGATTTTGGAAGAGAAAATAATGTTTTAAGCTTCTTCTGTGGTGGATTAAACTTTCAGGTAGAGCATCATTTATATCCGCGTATTTGCCATGTGCATTATAAGCCCATTTCAAATATTGTCAAACGAACAGCAGAAGAATATAACCTTCGTTATAATTCGAATCATTCATTCAGGGGTGCAATAAGATCTCACATCCGCTTATTAAAAAGATTAGGGAGAAAAGAATTGGTTACTGTGCCGGCGGCATAATAACGCAGTTTATATTTTTTCAAACACCAGCCTGAAGTGATCCATCGTTTCGTTTTCGAAACATATTTTATTAGGACTTATTTTAAACACTTCTACCTGGTGGCGAAATTCCTTATCAAATAAAAATTTAGGAATAAGCGAAGCATACAGTGCATATTTTTTCAAATTAAATTTCCTGAATTTAATGCGCCACCTTTTAATAGTTTCAATATAATCGAGCCTGCCACTGCTTTTAGAAATTAGCTTGAAATAAGGCGCCGCATTTTTTACTACCTGGTTTTCTCCATAAGGCAGCCACGACCCGGGAAATTGTTTTACCATTAAAGCCATTGCATAAGAAGGAGAATCTTTTGGAGCATCTACACTTACTTCTTCGAGCGGCATCATATTCTTACTAAATACCATTGTTTGCATATAGAATCTCCCACCCGGTGGTAACAGGTCATTTAATTCTTTAAAAAAATTGTGATATACTTCATCTTGTTTTCCATCTTTATATTCTTCAATAGAACAGAAATGCTCTAATCCGCCGATACAGGTTATCGCGTCAAAGGTTCCAAAATTTTCAGGGGTTATTCTCCTGCAGTCCATCACCTGTACATCCAGTCCGTTCTTAACGCATGCTGCTGCCTGTCCTGACGATAATGTAACACCCATTGCATTTGCCCCACGCCCTTTTATGTACGTCAGGAACGGGCCCCAGCCACAGGCCATATCTAAAACTTTTGTCTTATCTTTTATGCCAAGGCTGTCGGCAATGAATTTGTGTTTATTTTTTTGAGCTTCTTCAATAGTCATGGAAAAATCGCCATTAAACATTGCACCGCTGTAGTCAGCACTTTCACCCATGCTTAAACGAAATATTTCATCAATAGTCGTGTATGTAAAATCAAGATCATTTTTAGTTGCCATTAAGAAATATTTTTATTTGAGATTAAAGAGTGGGGATACCGATCCAATATAGGCAGAATTTTTGCATTTGAAATCACAAAAATTATTCAATAGTAATTCTCACGCCCGCCTGCTGTATCAACATGTTTGTTCTGGAGCTGTTTTGTTGAAACGAAACGTTTCCATTTCCATCAATATTAGGATCTGTAAGATAATCGGTATAAGATCCTACAAGGTAAGCTACTTTCAATTCCAGGCCTATACCATCGCGTTTATTTAAAGGTATGTCTACGCCGCCGGCAGCGCCATAAGCAAACGCCCAATGCGCTTTTGAGGAGTTGGAATAAGATGGGCTATAATTGCTATAATAGCTAACCTCTTCAACGTTTACTGTGGAGTAGAAGACATTCCATCCGGCGGTAATATCTATAAAAGGTTTTAATTTATGCGGTATGGAAGATTGTATTCTTGTTACAAACATCAGGGAAAATATATTGCTGCTGGCACTCACCTGAAATTCATCATAGTAGCCAAATACATATCCTGAAAAGTATTGAGTGGCTCTTGCTTTCTCCTGCATGCCCAATTCAATTCCAAATTTTATGGGTTTGGTATAACTCGGTTTAAAAAAAACAGCGGCACGCAAACCATAACCTGCATCGTTATTCACTTCTTTATAATCGCTTTGAGGTATAGCTAACTGTGCATCTATAGACGTAGAAAATTTTTGTGCAAAACAAATGGTGTTTACAAAAACAATTATAAGAGTAAATAAATATTTCATTAATAATTTTATTGTTTCAGTTTATCAGCAAAAACTTTTTTTATTTTATCCATCTTAGGTTTTATTACAAAATAACAATAAGGTTGCGAGCTGTGATTTTTATAATAATCCCGGTGATAATTTTCCGCCGCGAAAAAATTGGTTAAAGGTTCAATGGCTGTTACAATTGGCTTGTCAAATGCGCCGCTTTTATCAAGTTGCTGTTTATACTTTTCAGCCTTTTCTTTTTGTTCTTCATTATGATAAAAAATTACGCTCCGGTATTGCGGCCCTATATCGTTTCCCTGCTGGTTAAGTGTAGTTGGATCATGGGTTGCCCAAAAAACTTCTAACAATTCATCAAAGCCTATAATGGACGGGTCATAGTCAATTCGCAATACCTCGGCATGGCCGGTTTGTTTGCTGCAGACCTGCTCGTAGGTTGGGTTTTCTACATGCCCGCCACTATAACCACTCGTTACTTTTTCCACGCCTTTTAATTGCTGAAAAACTGCCTCTGTACACCAAAAACAACCATTACCGAAAGTGGCTGATTCAATATTTTTATTATCTCCCATAAAAATCATTTAATTTATGCAGTCATTAAAATTAATTGTACTAACAAAGATAAGTTGCGCTTATTACAAATAAACTTTGTAAACCGAAACGATGAAAAATACAAACGATATTTCCTATGTACTTAGATTGCTGCCAGATAGTGATTTGCGCTTATCAATAGAAAATTTTGTTAAGGAACATAAAATTGCAGCGGGATGGATTGCTACTTGTGTGGGAAGCTTGTCAGCGTGGTCGATTCGTTTCGCTAACCAAAAGAACTCTGCAGCCGCTGTTGGCCACTTTGAAATTATAAGTCCTACCGGCACTCTTTCTTTAAATTGTTGTCACCTGCATATTAGTATTGCCGATAGGGCAGGAAACGTGATTGGTGGCCACCTGGTGCATGGTTGTAAAATATATACAACTGCCGAAATAATTTTAGTTCAATCTGCCAGGTATGTTTCCACCAGGGAACAGGATGATAGTACTGGCTGGAAAGAATTAATTGTCCGCAAGAAGTAAATTGACGTCGCTTTTTTATTAAATTACTTGATATCGGTATGCTTATTTTTGCCTGACATCTAAAGCGCTTGTTTAATTAATACATGAAATTATTTCCTTCTTCCGCTATACAACAACTTGAGTTTGATAAAATAAAAACTTTGCTGGCTGGCCATTGCCGTACAGAATATGCAAGGTATAAAGCTGACAATTTACGCATCCATACACGAAAAGAATTTATAGAACCTGAGCTCAGGCAGGCTTATGAATACAAATTATTTTTTCAAAACCACCTTCATTTTCCTGATGATGCCGTTATCAATCTTAATAAGGAATTAAAGCTGCTAAGTATTGATGGCGCTGTTCTTGCCGGCAATCAATTTTTATTAATAAAAAAATTAACCGCATCCATACAGCAAATATTTCGCTGGTTTGATAATGACCGCAGGATTGCATTTCCTTTTCTTGCATTGGTAATTAATGAAACTTATTTTGAAAAAGCTATCGTGCAAATGATAGACGAAGTTTTGGATGAAGATGGAAACGTAAAGGATAACGCTTCGGAAGAACTTGCAGAAATAAGAATGCGGTTGTTTAAAAAAAGAAATGAATTGCGAAGGCTTTTTGACCGGATCGTTAGCCGGTTGAATAAGCAGGGATACCTCGCCGAGATAGAAGAAAGCTTTATGAATGGAAGGCGCGTACTCGCTGTATTTGCAGAACAGAAGCGCATGATAAAAGGAATTTTGCACGGAGAAAGCGATAGCCGCAGGACGGCATTTATTGAGCCGGAGGAAACAACGGGATTAAACAATGAAATATTTTCCCTCGAGAATGCAGAGCGTAAAGAAGTGTATAGGATCTTGCAAAGGCTTACTGCTAATATGTGTTCGTACCATTCGCTATTAACTGTTTACCATACTGTTCTTGGTGAATATGATTTTATTAGAGCCAAAGCAAAGCTTGCAATGGAATACAATGGCAACATGCCTGCCGTGCACGACAAGGCATTTTTGAAATTGGTAAATGCATGTCATCCGTTGTTATTTATTTATAATGAAAAGCAACAAAAGCCTACCATTCCGGTAAACCTTGCTCTTGATGATATGAACAGGATATTGGTTATTAGCGGACCGAACGCCGGCGGTAAAACCGTAACCTTAAAAACCGCGGGGCTTTTACAAATGATGTTACAAAGTGGCTTGTTAATTTCGTGTAGCCCAGAGAGTGAGTTTGGTATTTTTAAGCAATTGATGATACATATTGGCGATACCCAAAGCCTCGAATTTGAGCTGAGCACTTATTCATCGCACCTGATGAACATGAAATATTTTATGGAAAATGCCAATGGCAAAAGTTTGTTTTTTATTGATGAACTCGGGAGTGGAAGTGATCCGAACCTGGGTGGCGCTTTTGCTGAAGTTATTATGGAAGAACTCGCTAAGAAGCATGCAATAGGCATTGTTACTACGCATTATCTTAATTTAAAAGTAATGGCTAATAAGGTGCAGGGCATCATGAATGGCGCAATGGCCTTTGATGAAAAAAATTTGAAACCTTTATATAAATTAATTGTTGGAAAGCCCGGTAGTTCCTATACTTTCTCCATTGCCGAACGAATTGGCTTGCATCCCTCGCTTATTAATAAAGCAAGAAAACTGGTTGATGAAAATCATTTTAGTCTTGATAAATTATTGAATAGAACTGAGCAGGATTTGCAGCAGGTGCAGGCCGAAAGAAAAAACCTTGATAAGCTTTTAAAAGAAAATGAAAAACTGAAAGAAGAACTGGAACAGGTGATGAACCGCGAAAGACACAGCCAGCAAATTGAATTATTAAAACATCAGAATAAAATAAGCGAAGAAAAATTATTGTATTTAAAAGATATGGAGCGGAGGCTTAAATCAATTGTAATTGAGTGGAAAAAGACAGAAGATAAAAATGCATTGATTAAAATGATTCAGTCACTTTTATTTAAGCAAAGGGAGAAACAGGTGGTAGAAAAACAACAAAAGAAACTTGATAAAAAATTTATAGAATCATCAGAGCCTGTTAAAGAAGGCGATAAAGTAAAAATGATTGCCAACAGGCAGGTAGGCGTTGTTACAAAAATCCGCGGTAAGAAAGCAATTGTGCAGGTTGGTTCTGTGCCTATAACGGTTGATGTTACAGAGTTGATTGTTGTGAAAGATAAGGTTGCAGAGAGCCCGTAGCTCCACATTTTTCAGGTTTTTGCAGGCACGCAACGTTCCTAACGGAACATGTACTAATACCTATTTTGTAAAATCAGGCTTTATATGTTTCTCCTGCTTACTAAAAGAGAGAACGCGTAAGGGTTTTCCGGCTGTTTCCTTATTGAATGCTGGCGGACTTCTTGCAGAATTGTTGCGGGCATGTTGCAGCGGCCAGTAATATTCTAGCGAGGGGAGTGCAACATTTCCCGAAGAAGAGAGCAACAAATGCGGTTACTTATAATCCAGCAAAAAGTACGGAAATTATCAGTACGCTTTTTTACCAGCCGTTATATCGCGATTTTAGCGATTGCAGGTATTACATGAGATCAGCCTGAATTTCAAATTCGTGAAGCATTTTCATTTAATTTAAGTTGGTATTACCTTTACGATAGCAAGCCTGCTGCAACGATTCTTAAATTAAATTACAGCATCAATAACGGTATTACGTATGTATTTTAAATTAGACGATATCAAAACCATCGGCGGTCCGATTATGCGACTCTAACGCCTGCGATTCTTTTATAAAATAATATACACTTTCTTTATTTTATTATTTTCTATTTGATAGATCGATATGCCATCTATTTTACTTGGGCCCATGCCGGTTATAACTTCTTTATCGATAATGGTATTGCCAAGGATAATTCTGTCTTTTACTTCGCAATGCAAACCGGGCGCACTATTGAAGATGGCAGTATATGCTTTCCGCATGGCGTCTTTTCCTTTTCCTATCAGCTTACCCGGGAACTGGTATAGTTCTGCATCATCTGCATAAGGCGCTACAAATGCGTCTATGCTCCTGGCGTTATATGCATTTAATTGTTGCTCCACTAACGATAAAGGCGTTACTTTGATAAGCGTATCCGGGCTCATCACATGTCCGTTTTTAACCACTAAATCTATTTTGGTAATATTTGATAAACTATCGATTGGGTTTGCGCTTAATAAAACTAAATCGGCTTTTTTACCAACCGTTATACTTCCACATTCGCTTTCTTTGTTGAGTATCTTTTGTCCGTTTATGGTGGCGGATTGAATAATCTGCCAGTTTGTTAGTCCACTTGCCTTCATAGCCTGCAGTTCATCATAAAGCGATGTCGCATGTTGCGTGCCTATGTTTCCCGCATCCGTTCCTGCAGCAATGGTTATTCCACCATCAATCATCTTTTTAAGGTTCACCATTCTCACTGAATCATCATGATGCCATTTATTAATAACTGCAGGCATACGAAATCGCATTTTATAAAAGCCGATCATGGTTGTATCGGGCAAATGTTTGAGGTCTTTGATCGATCCTATCTGCAAAGGATTTGAATTCATTAAATCATAAGTTGAGTAATCCGTTGTTTGCCCAAACGTTTTAAAGTAATCGTCTTCAACAATTAACGTCGGGCAATCGATAACCTTTTTTGATTTTAATAGTTTAATAAAATCATCGTTCACAATTTCATCTTCCACTCCATGTACCAGGTAATCGCAATCGTTTTCTACAGCAAGCTGCGCAGTAATTCTTTCTGTAGCATGCACGGCTACTTTTAAACCATGCTTATGCGCTTCATCAATAATTACTTTTGCAATTGGCGCAAACCTTTTTGCACTTGCTTCAACGCTGTCTTTATTCTGACTAACAATGTACCATATCTTAATAAAATCGGGGTGGTAGGGAAGTTCCGCCTGTACACCTTTTATTCCATCTTCCGGCGTTTTCACTAAAATAAATGGTTCATTGGTTTTTAAATTTTTGAAAACATCCGGCTCATAAGATGTGAGCAAAGGGCCCGTCATATATATCGACGGCGCATAATTTTTATTTTCAAAAGAATCTCTTTGCTGCAAAAAACTATAGGTGTCTCCTACATCAATTACAGAGGTTATACCGCATTGTAAATACCGGCGCAAAAAATCTTCCATATTATCATGAACCCATGCTATCTCGTGTTCGTACGGTTGATCTTTGGTGAGATTAATTGCATCCGGTCTTGTATACAAACCGCCACTTTGAAAAAAATGCACATGCGCATCGGTAAGACCGGGCATGAGAAATTTACCTGTACCATCGATGGTTACTGCATCTGCGGGGAGCTTTATTTTTTTTGAAGATTGAATATTGGCAATGATGCCATCCTTTATTATTACGGTTTGCGCCGGAACTAATTTTTGTTTTATAACATCGAGTACCGTTACGTTAGTAATATAGGTTTGAGAGAATGTTGAAAGTGAAATGAAAATTATAAAAGTTAGAAACGCAACCCTGTATCTCATAATGCAAATATTTTTACACTAAATATAAGCTGAAATAGACTAAAATGGTTACCTGGCGGCGTTATCCAAACTTACTGCTTCCTTCAATAATTTTACAATTGCTTTTTCGTCAATTTCTTCCGGTGTATAAAATATTTTATAAAAGATTTGTTTATTGGTACCGTGAGTGAGATGATGATCAACATCTTTTAATTTGTTGCCATACCAGAATCCTAACAAAACTTCTTTTTTAATTCCACCACGTGGAACGGTAGATGGCCATATAATGCAAAGTCCCTTCCTGCCATAAAAGAGGGGAACATTGTAAGATATCTTTTCTTTAAAAGTATTCGGAATATTTCCTGCAATGATCTGTCTTAACACATCTACCATTATACGTTCTTCTACGCGAAGCATTTCATACAATTGAAGAATGGATGCGATCTTTAATGGCGAATGTTTCACTTGTAATTATGGCTTTGGCATTTTACTCATATCCATATGCAATACATTCCACCGGTGTCCGTCCAAATCAATAAAGGCACAGCCATACATCCATCCCTGCACACTGGCTGGTTTGCTGAACAGTGTGCCGCCTGCATCTACCACCTTCCCGGCTATTTCATTTACTTCATCTTCATTTTCTGCATCGAATGAAAACAATACTTCTGTTCCTTTTTGAGGATCGGCAATTTCATGTTGAATGAAATTTTTGAATGATGCTTCTTTGAAAAGCATTACTGCAATGTTTTTACTCCCAACAGTTATGCAGGCAGATTCGTTGCCATTACTGTATTGTTCATTAAGTGAAAATCCAATACTGGTAAAAAATGCTTTTGATTTATTAACGTCTTTTACCGGCAGGTTGATCCAGATTTCTTTTGTCATGATTGTTTTTTTTTTAAGTTTTTAATGCAGCAAACATACCGATAGAATATTTTTGAACGCAGGGGCAAGCACGTCATCTTGGGGTGTAATTGCGACAGCAACGAAATTAAAATTAGTATCGATAATTGCGGATATGCCAGCCAGTTAGTACTTAATTTTTTACGCTCTTTTTATTTGATAGCACTTTTGCTTTCTTCTTTTCGGTATGTTTTTTAAGCTCTCTTTTTTTGCCCGATATAGATTTTGTAATGGTAGCGCCTTCCATAATTTGATTTCTATTTTTTACTTTGGCGAGTGAGTTTACAAAAGCTTCATGCATTAACTTCGTTATATATTCTTTTGGAAAATCATTTTTACCTTTTACTAGGATGTACCTGTATTGCTTTCCATTCCCAATCAGTAATTTTTCGGGGTCTGAAAGTTCAGAGCCCCAATAGAAGCCGAAGTGTATATTTTTACTTGTTCTGCCTACAGCTATTGAGCAAAATGTATGACCAACTTTATCAGTAGGAGACCAACCGAAGGCTACCGCATTGTAGTTATCATAAATTAATTCATTGCTTGTTGGATACAGGTCCCAAACAAATTCCCGTAGCCAGAATACGAGTTCGTTTATTTCTTTATCAAATGGTTTTATAAATTTGATAAGGTCCTTAGTTTGATCTTTACTCATTTGTATAGTTATTCATTTACCATGAGGACACGAAGGCTGAAGAATATTTCCTGATGTTCTTTGAGGCTTAGTGAAAGTACTTACTTCGGTTGGCTAAGCTAATAGGCAAGTTTTGGATACCAATTTGTTCCACGGCCTTCCGGCGTATAATCAAACAAATTCCATAACGGCCATATCGAATCAACGTGTCGTCCATTTTGCCCTTTTTCTTCCGGAGCGAATAATAGTTCTGTTCCATATACATGAAAGATACCTTTGTCATTTTTGTGAAACACATTAAGAATGGGTAATTGGTTTCCCTTGTCATCTTCGCCAAAATAGTCCTGGTTATAAGTATTGGCAAATGAAGACAGCAAACGCAGGTTTTTCCATCCGCGGGTTTCGGTAAAATTTGTGAGCTTGTCAATTGAAGTTTTTGCGACCACAGCAACGTTCACTCTTTGCTCAACATGGAATACCATGCCATTTAATCCGTCCAAAATTGAAGTGCACATAGGACATGGCTTTTGATTTTTTGGCCCAAACATGTAGCTGTAAATAATAAGTGAATCTTTTTCTTCTTCAAAAAGTTCGCTAAGTTTTGTATTCTTTACTTTGCCTGACTTATCTTTTCCTTCGAAAACATAATCTTCTTTTACCTCAGCGCTGTAAGGCAGCTGCCGCCTAAGTTCCGCAACTTCTTCCGTTTGCCGGCGTAAATTTATTTCTGCTTCCAGCAATTTATTGCGGGCTTCCCGGTAAGCATCACTTTCACCGGGAAATTGTTTATCGTGAAATGTTTTCATGGTGATAATATTGATGGTTAGATAAAATGTATCTATTATAACGGAGAAGACTACACGTTTTCTGGAAAAAATTTAATCGTCTATTTCAATATAACTGCGCCTATATCCCTGGTTATTTTGGTTTCCAAATCTTTTAAGCGAACATGTGTTTGTATTAAAAGAATTTGCCTTTCAGGAGAGGAGGTTACTTCCAGCTCTTTTTGATTTTGTTCGATTAATTTTTTTAGCTTCTTTAATTCAAGGTAACTAAGCGTTGAAATAATCTCTTCTTTAAAATTATCTTCTCTTGTAGGAACAGGTACTTCGTAAGTATTTAGCCAGTTCGGGCTTATTTCATATGGAAATTCGATTAATGAAACTACCATTCGGCTCATTTCCAGGTTTTCACTATATAAGAAATTTTTTGCGGTAGGTTCCAGCTTTTGTTCGTACCAGCTTTTATAAGTATCTATAATTTTTAAGAGCCCTTTATTCGTAATCAAATCATCATCTATGCATTCATATAAGAGATAATCCGCAACAGTTTTGCCGGGCTCCCATTCTTTCAATCCGAATTCGATAAGACAACGCACAACGGCCCTTTCATTATATTCATCTTTATTAAATAATTCCAATGCGTCAATATCGGCTTCGGGAAAATCGTTTATTTCCCTGCCTGGCTCCTGGAATATTTTTTCATTGTTAAGCAGGCGTTTTTCATCTTTGGTAAGCTTTTCTCTTATATATTTATTTACCAGGTTGTGTAGTCCCGATTCATCTATATTTAAAAGTTGCGCAGTCTTGTGTATATAATCCTGCTGCTTTGTAAACTCTTCGGCCTTATTAATTTTTGAAATGGTTTCTGCCACCTGGTTTACGGCATGCGAGCGTTTGTTGGTATCATCACCCGCATCTTTTAATGCATGTTCTAACTGAAAGAGAATAAAATCTTTTTTATTTTCTTTAATAAATGCGTTGAAAGCAGCAACACCATTTTTATTTATATAACTATCAGGATCTTCCTGGTTGGGCAATAAAACAAGCTGCACATTAAGCCCTTCTTCCAACGCAAGATCGAGACCTCGCAACGCAGCTTTTATTCCTGCATTATCCCCGTCATATAAAATGGTAAGGTTCTGTGTGTATTTTTTTATAAGCCTTAGCTGGTCGGGTGTTAATGAAGTGCCACCACTCGCCACTGCATTCTCAATGCCGGCCTGGTGCAATGCAAGCACATCAGTGTAGCCTTCAACTAAAAGACATTCGTCTGCTTTATCAATTGCCTGTCTTGCAAAATAAGAACCATATAAAATTTTGCTCTTTACATAGATTTCATTTTCCGGCGTGTTGATATATTTTGGAGCTTTATCGTTATTGCGTATAAGCCTTGCGCCGAAACCTGCAATCTTTCCGGTCTGGTTATGAATTGGAAAAATAATACGGCCGCGATAATTATCCTGCAATCCATTTTCTCTTGCAACAACAAGTCCTGATTTTTGTAAAAGACTTTCGTTGAATTGCGCATTGGTAGCAACTTTGGCGAAAGTGTCTCTTGCCTCAGGGTTATAACCTAATTCAAACTTTTTTATAATTTCTTCTCTGAAGCCTCTTTCTTTTAAGTAGCTTAACCCGGCATTATTGCCCTCATCGGTATTAAATAAAACTTCCGTAAAAAATTGCTGCGCAAATTTATTGATGATATATAAACTGTCTGAAACTTGCTGCTGTTCTTTAAACTCAGGAGAGGTTTCAGTTTCTTCAATTTCAACATTGTACTTTGCAGCAAGCCATCTTAAAGCTTCAACATAACTATACTTCTCGTGCTCCATTAAAAAACTAATGGTATTACCACTGCGGCCGCATCCAAAACATTTATATATTTCTTTGGATGGCGATACCGTAAAGGATGGAGATTTTTCGTTATGAAACGGGCAAAGGCCTATATAGTTGGTGCCTCTTTTTTTAAGCTTCATAAATGAACTTATGATCTCAATAATATCAATCCTGCTTACAATTTGCTGTATGGTCTCCTGTGATATCATTGTTTGTTTAAATCAATAAAAAATGAACCCTGCGCTCGTTTGTATTATTTATGGCAAGGCGTAATGTTGATTAGCGACCTACATACAAAGAAAATATTGCCAGAAGTACAAGTAGCACAGCCGTTATTATAATAATATTTGTAAATTTTTTTGTGGAAATAGTAGCCATAATATATGTTTTTAATTAAATAATTTTAGGTAAAATAAATTAAATTCACCCACTTTTAAAAAAATAAAAAGATAAAATCCTTAACCATTTAAACCTAAATAATTTATATGGGTAATTTATTCAATGCCGAAGATAACAATTCCATCCAGGAGCGAATTAACAAACTCACTGCGGATTCAAAACCATTGTGGGGTAAAATGAATGTTGCTCAAATGCTGGCTCATCTTCAGCCTACCATGCTCGTTAGTTTTGGCGAGCTGGAGCTGAAAGGAGGATTGATGGGATTTCTTTTTGGAAAGATGGCAAAAAAGAAAATTGTAACTGAAGAACCCTTTAAACGAAACATTCCGACATTAAAACAATTTAAGGTTGTTCCGGGAGATTTCGAAACAGAAAAAAGTAAACTACTCTCTTACGTTAATCGTTTCAAAACAGAAGGGCCAAAAATTTTTACAACAAAGCCTCATCCATTTTTTGGCAAGCTAACTGTTGAAGAATGGAATATGCTGCAATGGAAACACCTGGACCATCATTTACGGCAGTTCGGTGTTTAAATAAATGTTTTTTGGTTAAATGGTAAATTGGTTGGCATTCATTGTTAATTATCAATTTTCAATTCTCCCTGCTTCAATAATCTCTTCGTTATCTTTGCTTCTAAATATTTTTTATGATTGCAAAAGAAGTTTACATCATGTCCGCAGTACGAACACCGATAGGAAGTTTTGGCGGGAGATTAAAAGATATACCCGCAACAAAATTGGGTGCAACAGTTATAAAAGCAGCGGTTGAAAAAGCAGGAATAAAACCAACAGATGTGCAGGAAATTTATATGGGTTGTGTGTTACAAGCCAATCTTGGCCAGGCTCCCGCACGGCAGGCAGCCATTTTTGCCGGCCTCCCGGAAAATGTTTGTTGTACTACCGTAAATAAAGTTTGTGCCAGCGGAATGAAAGCAATCATAAACGGGGCGCAAAGTATTTTATTAGGAGATGTCGATATAGTTGTTGCCGGCGGAATGGAGAACATGAGCAGTGTTCCGTTTTATGCTCCCGCGATGCGCTGGGGAAATAAGTATGGTAATACCAATATGATTGATGGTATGGCAAAAGATGGCCTTACCGATGTGTATAAAGATTATGCAATGGGTAATGCTGCAGAGTTATGTGCGAGGGAATGTAATATAAGCCGTGAAGAACAGGATGCGTTTGCAATTGAAAGTTATAAACGTAGCCAGGCTGCAGTAAATGAAGGAAAGTTTGCGGATGAAATTGCAGGAGTTGAAATTCCACAGCGCAAGGGCGATCCTGTTACAATGCTTAAAGATGAGGAACCTTTCAATGTGAAATTTGATAAGATAACGGAATTGAAATCTCCTTTTGAAAAAGGTGGAAGTGTTACGGCCGCAAATGCCAGCACCATTAATGATGGAGCTGCAGCGGTTGTTTTAATGAGTAAAGAAAAAGCGGATGAGTTGGGACTAAAGCCCCTCGCAAAAATACTAAGCTATGCGGATGCAGAACAGGCTCCTGAGTGGTTTACAACAACACCTTCGCTTGTAGTTCCCAAAGCTGTAAAGAAAGCGGGCCTTACTTTAGAACAAGTTGATTACTTTGAATTAAATGAAGCATTTAGCGTTGTTGGAATCGTGAATACACAAAACATGAAACTCGATCCGGCTAAGGTAAATGTAAATGGGGGAGCCGTTTCACTGGGCCATCCGCTCGGCTGTAGCGGTGCAAGAATCATCGTTACATTGATAAATGTTCTTAAGCAAAATAACGGTAAGATAGGCGCAGCGGGAATATGCAACGGTGGGGGAGGCGCAAGTGCAATGGTTATAGAATTGTGTTGATTATTTTGCTTGTTTGCTGGTCGAGCAAAAGAAGATTTTTTATGACGCGGTAAATTTTCCAAAAGGAATTACCAGGTCCTTTTACTCATGATCTCATCGAGCTTTGCTTTGGTCATCTTTCCCAATTCGGGATGTTGACCTAACCATTTAAGAAAATTTTCTTTGATGTCATCGGTCCATTGGCTATCGATTTGTCCTGTTGTATATTTTGCCGACTTCACCATTTCAAAACCAAACTTATCTTTCAATGTAACAAACTCGGAAGTGCTTACAACTTGTTCTGCAAGATGTGCAGGAATAAATAACACGCCTTCTCTGTTTGCAATAACCAAATCACCCGGCAACACTATTGCATGCCCAATACGGATTGGAGTGTTAAGTCCCATTAACACCATTCCTTCAAGAAACGAAGGATCAAAATCACGCACAAAAGCATTAAATCCTTTAATTTCAGATAAGCCATCGAGGTCACGAGCGGAGCCGTTAAAAATAACTCCGTTACCTGACTTTGCATAGATCGAATTCCCGAGGGTGCTACCTATGAGTGTTCCACCATTAATTTTGCCAAAGCCATCAGCTACGTATACATCACCTTTCAAAAGAATATCTATTGGCCAGGAGTTAGTATTGCCTTTTCTGCCTTGTTGCAAGCCACGTTCCTTAATGCTTTTTTCAACATCAGGCCTCGAAGGCAGAAACATTGCGGTGACTGCCCGGCCTATAACAGGAACGGTATCATTTACCATCTTCCAGCCAGCTTCAAATTGGTTGGTGTAACCTAAATTTTTTAATACTGTCCATGCATCATCTATACCAATATTAGCTGCCCGTACTAACAAATCATCCGGCACTTTCGGGCGGCCGTCGGTAAATCTTTCACCTTTCCATTCTGATGTAAGCAAAATTAATTCATCGCGTGGGATCATTTGCGCATAAACGTTAGCTTTTTGGAAAAAGCATAAAATAAGCAGTGCGGTAACAATTCTTTTAATTTTCATCATGCTGATTTTGATACATATTTTTAATAGCGATGATCATCGCTATTCGGAAATTTAAGTGCCCGTCATTTCAAACCTAGGGCACTCTTACTTTAATCACAATCTTTTTTATTACATCATAGCCATTAACCTTAATGGCGGGACGATGCATTTCCTGTGGAGAAAATATAAAGAAGGTGTTGGGATCTGCATCATAATAGTCGCCTCCTTCATTGGTGAAATTTTCGTTATCGGTTGTATTGGAATAAGGAACAACTAGCACTCCCCGAATATCTGCACTTGGAGCAACGCCCATTTGCGCTTTACCTTTTATTACATATTGCAGGTCATTGAAATTTCTATGGGCTTCCCATTTAACATCTTCAATATTTTTTGTTGGTCCTTCTGAAACGGTCGCCGTAACATTTCCGGAATCAATCACATAAACTCCCGGTGCAAGATTGGCGAGATCCTTTGTTTTCAAAAATGTAAACGCCTCAATCCACCAGGTACTGTCTTTTCGATATTGCCTGAAAAATTCCTGTTGATTAATACTCTTACTTGGTGTAAGTTTTAAACCGTTCTTTGATTGGATGGTGTTGTACCAGTCGGAAAAATTTTCAGCGGGATTTGGTTTAAGCGGAATAAGACGAATGGGAGGATTTATTGGGTTGGCAATGCCGTTTAAATCGTAAACAATTCTGCCATCCCGGATGGTCATTTCACATTCCAGTTTCTTATCAGTTTCGACTTTGTAGCCGGTGTAATCAAAAAGGCCGAATTTACCTTTCCTGATGTTCAGGATCGCAACATCTGCTCCTGAGCCAACCGATAGATTACCCAATTCTTCATGATTAATTTCTTTAGCAGGATTCCAGGTGCTTGCGGTGATGACACTTTTAAGATCCATACCTATTGCTAAAAATTTAGACATGGTAGTAAGCATATCTTTCATCGCCGCATTCATACTACCTACGTGTAAATCTGTGCTGATAGAATTAGGATAAAATCCTTCTTTAATGGCAGGAATTGCTTGTGAGTAAGAGAAACTTATTCCACCATATCCCACATCGAAAACAATTCCCTTATTCCGGGCCTCGAGAACAAATGGTTTAATTTTGCTAGTTAAAGTATCCAGGATAAATTCCCTACCGGGTATTTGAGCAAAGCAATGGGTAAAGATATCTCCGGGGCGAAGGTGATTCAAAAATAATTCTTCTATTGAAAGCGGTGGTCTGCTTCCGCCAAAATCTACCATCACCGGAATGCCGCCAGCAAGGTTACCCGCTTCTACAGCCCTGTCTGCAGGAGCCCAATCCCAGCCTTCGTAATGAGCGAGTTTAAATCCCACAATGATATTTTTATATTGTCTCGCAACCATTGCAGACATTTTTGGATCCATATCATTCTCATTTTGTTCATAACCGCCACGCATACCTTCACCCACAATGTTTAAAAATGCGAGTACACGGGTTTGGGATTGATCAATGGTTTGTGCCTTAAAAATGGGGAATGTTCTCCAACCCGAACTGCCGGCATCAACAATGGTTGTAACCCCATTACGAAAGGTAAATCCATCTGGTTGTATGGCAGCGTTTCCATTTTCATATTGTTGATTTGGTTCCGTACCCCAAAAATCGTGGGTGTGAATGTCTATCAATCCCGGAGTTACATACATGCCCTTTGCATCTACCACCTGGGCAGCATTATTTGTATTGATATTTTTTGCTACTTTAACGATTTTGCCACTATCAATAGCAATATCCATTACCTGATCGATATTGTTTTTTGGATCCATAACATGGCCTCCCTTAATAACGATACTATATGTTTGTGAAAGAGCCGGGCTTGATGCAAGGCATAGAGAACCTATTAGAATCAGGAATATTTTTTTCATCTAAATTTTTTTATGTTTTACAGTTAAGACAATCATTTGTCTTTTTCCTTTTTTATAGAAATCTAAACAGCCTTACTTAAGATTTCTTTCACCCGCCTGGCCACAATATTTACCTGGTCGGGTCTTAACAATACTACTCCGATACTTAATACTTTATCGTCGCCGTTAGCAACAATACTGGGCGTGCCATTTTTGAGTTGATCAAGAACATCTTTAGGCGTAGTCTTTACTTTCTGCTGGTCCCAGGTGAGATGCAGGCTGGGAAAAGCATTTGCCGGCCCAGGATCCACGTGAGTTTCACCTTTTACCGTGGCAATGGTTTCCACTTGTGATTTTATACGGCTAATACGGTCCAGCCAACCCTGCCATTCTTTTTTATGGTCGCGTTCCAGGTACGATTTTAATGCGGCATACATGCCAAATATTTCTTCTTTATTTACTTTCATAGGCCGGCCAATGGGGGCTTCGTGCGGACTGTGATTTAGTTTAGCTGCTTCGATCAGATCTTTTCTGCCAAATAATAAACCGGCACTCTGAGGGCCACGAATCATTTTACCTCCTGAAAATGTAACAAGATCAAATCCCATTTTTTGATATTTAAAGAGATTTTCAACAGGTGGTACATCAGCTGCAGCATCAATAAAACTGGGTATTTGATGTTTTTTACAAATTGCGATAAAATCTTCGCGAGTGACACTCGAACTCCCGGCTGCGTTGAAGAATAAAGCTAATACGGTATTACTATTAAAGGCTTTTTCCATTTCGTCATTTCCTTCAACCTCGATAATCCTGGCGCCGGTAGTGGTAATCGCCTGGTCGAACAGATAGCGGTGGGTTTTTTGCATGATAACTTCTGGCCGCGGCCCTGGAAGATTGGGCAGCAGTTTTATTTTTTCCTGGTCTGTTCCTGTTATAGCAGCTGCAGTTCCAAGAAGCAATGCACATGCGGCTCCCGAAGTAACCATTGCTGCTTCGCATTGCAGCATTTCCGCCATTTTTGCCCCAACCTTATCCTGTAATTCATACATGTTGGCAAAATCATGTGATGTGGAATTAATGGCTTCTAGTACCTCGGGCATCATTAGAGAACCAGACAAAAAAGTCATGGTTACTCCGGCATTAATTACCCGGGTAACTCCCAACTCTTTAAATAAATCCCTTGTGGGAGCAGGTGGTTCTGCGAAAACTGATTCCGAAGCCAGTACGCCTCCCATTACTCCGCCGGAAAGGGGCAGTAAACTTAATCCTTTAAGAATATCTCTGCGTTTCATAATTTCTTTTTAATTAATATTGATTTTTTATTGTTTTAAACTTGGCAACGTTAAATAGTTCAACTCTCTAAGCAGAAGCTTTCAGGAGCTCCTCTTTAATTCTGGCTGCGACGATTTTCACCTGTTCGGGTCTCATCATCCAGGGCGAAACAGTAATAGAATTTTTACCGCCGCCATATGCTTCGATGGATGGGTTACCCTTTCTTAATTTCATTAATAGATCATCTCCGGAAAATTTGACTTTACCGGTGTCCCAGCTGATATTGAGCGTAGGAGTGTGGTCAGCAATCGGTGGAACATAAGTTTCAGTTTTAACACCGCTTACAGATTCGGCTGCTTTTGCAATCCGTGCAACACGATCTTCCCAATCTTTCCATTCTTTATCATGATCCTGGCTAATATATCTTTCCAATGCTACATACATACCAAGAATTTCTTCTTTATTTACTTTCATGCCCCTTCCTATGGTACCAGAGTGTGGCGACGAATTTAAACAAGCTGCTGCAATGATGTCTTTTTTGCCCATCAAAACCCCGGCACTTTGTGGTCCCCGGATTGCTTTACCGCCCGACAGAGCAACAAAACTAAAACCCATCTCATTAAATTTCCAGAGATTTGATACCGGAGGAATATTCGCCGCAATATCAATGGAGGTTGGCAAATTATGTTTATTGGCTAATGCTATCCATTCTTCATGCATAATTTTCCCATTGGGTGCGCCGCTACCTAAGAAATGCATAGACGCAGTTTTTTCATTCACAGCTTTATCAACATCTTCCGGCGTTTCTACATAAACTAGTTTTGCTCCGCAATTAAGAAATGCATGATTATAATCAATTTGATGGCCTCTTTGAATGATAACTTCAGATTTCATTCCGGTGCCTTCGAGTTGAGGAAGTTGTGCCACTTTCTTTAAATCAGAGCCAGTGAGGATTCCAGCCATACCGAGCATTAAAGCGGAAAATGCACCTGCTGATACCAGGGCTGCTTCAGAATGAACCATAGCGGCAATTTTTTCTCCCACTTTGTCTTGTAGTTCTTCCATCATGCAGAAATCTTTTGAACTATCATTAATAGCGTCCAGTACGTAATCGTGCATTAGTGAGCCGGACATAGCTGTTATCGTTCCTCGCGCATTTATAAAAGTGCGGACCCCAAGTTCTTTAAACAAATCCCTATTTGGTGCAGGTGGTTCAGCGAAAACTGATTCCGAAGCGAGTATTCCGCCCATTACCCCACCTGAAAGGGGTAGTAAGCTTAATCCCTTAATAATATCTCTACGTTTCATTACAATCTGTTTATGTCTAATTATATTAATCTAACTCTTTCAATAAGTATTTTTAACAATGATCGCCCTCTTTTGCAACCTAAGCCTGTAACTGTATGTAACCTGCTTTGTATTTAAAAAAGATTGTACTTATTAAGCAAGTTGTTTTTATATGGAAACCGCATTTTTTTGTACATATCTATCAACTGAAGAAATAGTAGGCCCAATATAATGAAAGCGTTCTGCCCAGCCCAATCCATATTTTTCTCCAATTTTCCTGTCAGATGGAATACCCCTCAGGTTCTCAGAATCTATATCCAATGCAAATTCCTTAATGTAATTAAAGTTGGCAGTCTGGTCATCATTACCGAGGATAGATAATTTCTTTCCATTAGCTGCCAGGGTTCGTCTCAGTTGGGCACCGGCACCACCTGCTAAACCCTGGTTTGTACAAGCAACATTAACCTCTACCTTTTTATCTATGAATTTACTGATATCAACTACCCGGTTTACAAGTTGAGGTCCCCTGGCAAAATAATACATTTCTTTTACGGTATGAGGTTTTACAACCTCTAATTGTTCTGTATAATCGGTACCCATGCCTGACATCCAGCGGGCAGCTTCAACGGCCTTAGCTGTTATATAATGATCGGGATTTTCTTCATATTGTCCCCAAGGATCATAACAGATCAACGTATCTACCTGAAGTAGCCTGAACAAAAAAATAAGGCGACATTTAATATCCTGTATATTATATTCGTCCATCCTATGGTTGTTATAATTTAAACTGTATGCTTTTTTAAGTCCTAAAGCTTTTGCCACTGCATCATTTTCCTTTTCATTATTAAAAACCCGCTCCCCCATGGTCGCACCACCGCCTGCGGCGTCATCATTAGAGGTTCTGATCAAATACCCGGTATATCCTTCATAAATAAGTTTTGCCACCGTACCCGCAGCATAATATGCAATATCATCACAATGAGGTTGTATTACCGCTAGTACTTTGCCGTTGTGAGGCCGGCCTTCCGACAATCTTTCTATTACAACATCATCATCACCATCGGGAGAACTTTCCAGTTTATGGATCTTTTGATCTGATAAGCTCAAATTGACTTTCTGATTTGAAAATCCCATTGCTGCGTAAGCGGCAGGTACAAGAGCCCCTGCAACTATATTCTTCGAAATAAAATTTCGCCTTTTCATGTTTAAACTATTTTTACGTTTATGTATAATTTAAAAGTAGATTTATACGTTTACCCCCCGTGCAAGCACATCCCCTAACGCCCCACCCGTAATGGGCAAAATGATTAATCCTTTAATTACGTCCAGGCGTTTCATTCCCCTTTAATTAGAATAAGAAATATTAGCTGGTAATAGTTAAACATACGCAATGCAATCCATCTCTACCAATGAATTGCCGGGCACACCACCCTTGGCAACGGCAACGGTTGTACGAACCGGGGGGTTCTTTCCGAAACGGCCTTTATAAACTTCATTCATTCCCTGGTAGTCTGCTATATCATTGAGGAACACACTTACTTTTAAGACTTTTTCCATTGACGAGCCGGCTTTAATTAACTCCTTTTCTAATTCTTTTAAAACTATTTCGGTGTGTGCTTTAATTTCAAAGGGTTCAACATGTGCACCTTTGCCAGCAATATATACGATATCCCCATGTCTTGTAGAACCTGAGAATAAAGGTACATCCTGGAAATCTGTTACATTATTAACTTGTTTCTGTTCACCGGTAATGCCCTTCGCTTTTGCCGCAAAGCCAAGACCTACCACTGCAGTTACTGAAGCCAATAACTTCTTAATTAATGATCTTCTTTCTGTTTGCATAATTCATGTTTTAAAGGTTATATAATTGGTTGTTGAAAACTTTGCTAAAATAGTTCCCTGTATTTCTTTATTCCTTTGTTACCACGACGAAAAATATTTCTAATTTACTTATTAAAAATTATATCCCATCAACAATCAGTCACGGCTTCTGCTGAAATCTTTATTAAACCCACTTCTTTAATTTTTATTTAGAAAGATTGTCAATATTTAATTCTCCTTCTTCATCTACAGACAACAAATGATCCACTCCCGGGTAAGAGCCCTTAATCAAAAACTGGTATTCGTCGGCATAAAGCTTAATCTCAAAATCTTTTTCGTTTAATGAAGGACCATCCTTATACATCTTTTTTAACTGCTTTAAGTTATTCGAATATTTGCCGTTTACTCTTTTAAATTCCTGTTGTAAATAATAATATTTCCACAGAATTAATTTCAATTTCTCTGTTTTCTCAGAAAGAAATCCTTTCGGAGATAATTGATCAGAAAATTGAACATATCCCCATCTTTCCGGGCAATGTAAATTCACGATTCCCTGGGGAGACCATACGTTATAATGTTCGGGCAGTGGTTTGCCCGTATTAATATCTTTTCGCCGATGATATGACCCATTTAGGGTATCAATGTCCCACTTTACTCTTGAAAAATTCATACGCCAGGTTGTTCCTATACCTGGCGGCTGATCACCACTCAGGTTAAGAGATTTAAATGGTACTGCCAATTCTATACTCCAGCCTTGATCCGTATCATTAGGATTGTTAATTGTACCATTTAGTTGTACGGCCTTCTTCAAACCCTTTAAATCCCAACTGGTTAAATTTTTGCCGCCATTACGATAAGGCTTTGGCATAAATAAATCCCATACCGTTCCGTAGGCATTTATTTGAAATTCAAAATAGTTAAAGTTAGTTCCGGATGGATCGATAAACATTTCGAATGCATTGTCCTGGAAAACCGGGCTGTCATGCTCGGTTAATGAAGCCCATAAGTTGGTTTCATCCAAGCTAACAAATAAATATAAATAATCATCGTCCCATAACATTTTGCAATGCGACTTTATTAAAGGGTTGCTGTCGGCGCCACTTTTAATATCCGTAAAAAATTCCGTCCAGGGGGCTTTGCTCCAATCCGGCTCATCATCTTTCCCGTCTATTGTCATTTGCCCGGTCGTTCTCAATACAGTGTATTGCAATGGCACTTGTAATAGCCTCTCAAAATCTACCTTGCTTATTTGCGCATCGACCCTTTTAAAAAAAAGAGATGCGAATAGAGCTGAAAAAATAAGTACACCTGTTTTTATTCTCAAGTACATTAAGGTTATTGTTTTCCTGGTTTATTAACTTTCCCGCCCAGGGCCTTTCTTGTATTGTTAACATCCTCCAATGTAACAGCGCTGGCGTTGTTATTAAAATTTTGCCTGATGTAAGTCAATATCTGGGCTATATTTTCATCTGACAAAAGATTCAGCCGAGGCATTTTATTATTATAAGATTTTCCTTTAACCGTAATGTTTCCATCGAGTCCACTCAATACGATAGCAATTAATGAATTTTTATCGCCCTTTACCCATTCGGAACCACTCAAAGGCGGAAAGCGATCATTTCCCAATCCATCCCGCTGGTGGCAAATAGCACAATAGGTATTAAAAGTTTTTCCTGCTATACTCACGTTCCCTTTATCTAAATTATCCCTTATGGAATCAGGTGTTTTTATGTTCAGCGCTTCTTTTTTTCGTCTAATCATATCCGATAGGTCTGCCTGACCAAACTTGCTGGTGTCCCCTTTATACATAATCCGCCATATTTTTCCCTTTTCTGAATCGCAAACATAAAGGGAACCGTCGGGGCCCATGGATAAACCCATTGGTCGATATTTAGCATCACTTGTGTTAACAACCGTATCTACTCCTGCAAATCCATCGGCAAAAACTTCCCACTGGCCTGAAGGAGAGCCATTTTTGAACGGAACAAAAGCTACAAAATAACCGGACTGCGGATAAGGTGCGCTGCTTGTTGATCCATGAAATGCTATGAAGGCTCCGTTCTTATAGTGTGCAGGAAATTGATTACCCGTATAAAATAAAAGATCGTTCGGTGCAAAGTGTCCAGGGAACCCTATTAAAGGTTGCGTATAGTCGGAACCGTTACCTTCCTTTTTCCCGTCTCCACCGTATTCTGGATTAAGTAATAATTTCCCTTTCAGCTGATCATAATAATAATAAGGCCAGCCAACATTAGATCCCTCTTTTAATTTCAGGAATTCTTCGGCAGGAAGCAAAGCCCCGTCCCATTCAGTGTAATAATTTGGCCATTGTGCATGCAGGTAGTCTCTTCCATGCATCATCGTAAAGAGGTTATGGTCCTGGTCATTCCATTCTAAAGCCACAATGCTTCTGACGCCGGTAGCGAACTTTTGACCGTCTTTTTGAAACTGCCCCGGTTTATTAGCATCAAATTTCCAGATGCCACCTCTTGTTAAAAGCATCGGGCAAGAATCCATTCCTGGTGAAAAGGGAGTTCTGTCTTCCATCTGGCAACAATCGGATGGGGCTCCAAACGGTACATACATGTTTCCTTTATCGTCAAAAGCTATTGGTTTTGTATCATGCTGACTTGGCGGCTGCGTATCGGTCAACATTAATTCTATTTTGGTATCCGGCACCAATTGTCCCGGCGTTAGCTTCTGCCTGAAAACTCTTGTAACTGAACTGAAATAAAGGTAGCCATTGTGTATTCTCATCCCGGTTCCATAACTACTCTTATCCTGATATTCATCGAAGTCTTTAACAATTTCTGCCTTACCATCATTGTCCTCATCTCTTAATGCTGCATTTCCTCCGCTGGAAAGGGGAAACCTTAATTTCACATATATATCTCCGTTGGAATTTACTGCAATATGTCTGGCTGCTCCGTCTAAGCTATCGACAACCACCACTGCTTCGAACCCTTTCGGCAAGAACAGCCCACCATTATCAGGATCGCCCGGAGGTAAGCCATGTCGCCTGCACTGAGTAAAATATACGATAATAAAAAAAGAGAGTAATACTGAAAGACGACTTAGCCTCATACTGGTTTGTAATTTTTTTTAATGATTTAATTTTGATGCTATTGAATATTGCCCGTAACCTCGGGATTTGTGATGCCGTTTAAATCGTAAACAATTTTTCCTGCGCGAATAGTCATATCACACTCAAGCCGCTGTTTACCTTTTATTTTATATCCAAGCCTATCCCAATATCCAAAGTCTCCTTTTCGCACGTTTAATATGGCGATGTCGGCAACTGAACCGACCGATAAATTTCCTAATTCTGTATGTTGAATTTCCTTCGCAGGATTCCAGGTGCTTGCCTGAATAACGTTTGGTAAATCCATACCCATGGCTAAAAACATAGACATAATGTTGAGCATATTTTTCATTGCCGCATTCATACTTCCTGTGTGCAGATCGGTACTGATTGAATTAGGATAAAAGCCACTCTTAAGAGCAGGAATGGCTTGCCGAAAATCGAAGCTTGCGCCGCCAAACCCAACATCGAATACAATTCCCTTTTGTTGAGCGGCCAATACAAACGGTTTAAGCGTTCTGGTAGTTGTGTCTACAATTGGATCTCTTCTTTTTAATTCTGTAAACGTGTGCGTATAGATATCACCGGCACGAAGGTGGTTAAAAAATAGTTCTTGAATAGATAAAGGGGGATGGGTGTCGTCGCCACCAAAGTCAACCATTACCGGCATGTTAGTTAATTTACCGGCCTCCACGGCACTATCCACCGGGATCCATTTTGCGGCTTCGAAATGTGCAACCTTAAATCCCACAATATAATTCTTGTACTCTTTGGCTACATAGGCAGCCATTTGGGGATCCATGTCGTTTGTATTCTGCTCATAGGCACCTCCTCTCATACCCGCTCCAACAATATTCAGAAATGCGAGGACCCTCGTTTGTGACCTGTCAATTGTTTGCTCTTTGAAAAGCGGAAAAGTACGCCATCCCGAGCTTCCCGCATCTACCACTGTGGTAACGCCAACACGAAATGTAAAGCCGTCCGGAACTATCGCAGCGGTAGCATCCATCAAGTATTGATCTGGATTATTGCCATAAAAATCATGCGTATGAATATCTATGAGGCCTGGTGTAATATACAAGCCATGCGCATCTACTACCTGCGTTGCGTCTTTACTGTCGATGTTTTTTGCCACCCTGATTATTGTGTCACCTTTGATGGCAATATCCATCATACCATCAATTTTGTTCTTGGGATCAATAACGTGTCCTCCCTTAATAACTATACTATAAAGTTGCGCCTGCACAAAATTATCTGCAATACAAAACAAAGAGAACAGCAAAAAATATTTTTTTAGCATATGGGTTACTTAGATTTTAATAAACTGAATAATTACCCCTAATAGAAATTTGAATTATTAGGAGGATGCAACAGAAAGTTCCTCTTTGATTCTCCGCGCAACAATCTTTTCCTCCCCCTTTTTCAACATGAAAACTGTGAGGCTAATGCTGTTATCTTCATCACCCCAGGAAATGACCTCGATAGAAGGATTTCCTGTGCGCAATTTATCTCCTAAATTTTCGCGTGTTGTCCTTATTATATTCTTATCCCAAGCAATTCTTAACTTAGGGGTGTGGTTTGCAATGGGTGGAACGCTTATTTCAGTTGTAACACCTTTGATATTTTTCACGGCATCATTAATATAGCCTATGTTATCTTCCCACATCTTCCATTCTTTATCATGATCCTGATTGATATAGCTATCTAATGCCGCATACATGCCCAGCATTTCTTCTTTATTCACTTTCATACCACGACCTATGGTAACTCCATTGGGAGAATCATTCAGGCGGGCTGCTTCAATGATATTTTTCTTGCCCATTAGTACACCAGTACTTTGCGGGCCACGGATGGCTTTCCCGCCGGACAAAGCAACAAAACTAAAACCCATATCATTGTACTTCCATAGATTCGATACTGGTGGCACATCAGCGGCGATATCAATGGTAGCGGGCAGGTTATGTTTCTTTGCAAGTTGCAACCATTGTTCATGCATAATTTTTCCTTCCATTGCGTTGCAATTCAAGAAATGCATTGACGCAGTTTTTTCATTTACAGCTCTTTCAACATCATCAGCCGTTTCAACGGAAATTATAGTGACCCCGGTATTATATAGAGCTTGTTCGTAACCATCAAAATGGCCTTTCTGTAATAACACTTCTGATTTAATACCAGCTTCTTCCAGGCGATGGGGCAGCCGCTTTATTTTCTGCTGATCCGTTCCAGTTAGAATGCCTGCCATTCCCAATGTCAGGGCGGAGAAAGCGCCAGCCGTTACCATGGCACCTTCCGCATGGACCATTTGAGCAATTTTTTCACCTACTTTATCCTGAACTTCGTTCAGCATGCAAAATTCTTTGGAGCTATATTCTATTGCATCCACTACCTCGTCATGCATCAGGGATGCAGTCATTGTGGTGTAAGTTCCTGCAGCATTAATGAAAGAGCGGATGCCAAGTTCTTTCAAGAGGTTTCTTTTAGGTACCCTCGAAGGAGCAGCCAGCAACGACTGGCCAGGAAGAATGCTTCCTAAAAACGTGCCGCCTAAAGGAAGGAGACCTAATCCTTTAATAATTTCTCTACGCTTCATTTTAATTTTTTTTAAATATTTGCTAAAAAATGATTTTACTTAGTCAAGCCGCACCCAGTGCGTCATTTATTTATCCCACCAAACCCTGGTTAGTAAATTATCACCGTCTAATTCGGCAAAACCCTGCCTTTGCAGTGCATCCAGGTAATTAGTTTTGTTCGTGAGATTTTCCGAATTGGGCAAGGAGAAGCGCCTAAACATTTTACCTCCTGTTACATTGCCGGGATAATTTACCGGGGTTAGAACCGGATACCCTGTTCGCCTCCAATTTGCATAAATCTCGTAATCGTTACCAAATAAAGTTAACCATTTTTGAACTGATATTTGCTCCAGTTGTCGATCAAAACTTCCGCCAGAAGGGTAAGGATTAAGCTGCAGATAAGCGTTGATCTGTGCATTGCTAATAATGTTGGGACTTGGAGCCACTGCGGGATAAAACGCCCATTGAGTCATGCCATATTTCACGCCATTGTTATATGCCTCTTCTGCGGTGGAACCGGAGTACCAACCCCTTAAAGCAGCCTCTGCCATAAGCAGGTAGCTTTCCGAGGGTCCCATCAGTATTATGGGCGCAGCTACATTTAATACGAGTAATGAGGGTTCAGAATAGGTACCGAAATCGGTTGGCTTTGTATTTAAGCTTGCACTTATCATCCCTCGTTGCGAAGTAAACGAAGTGTCAGCATAATAACTGGTTGCGCCGGGCGAAGTAGGAACCCATACAACTGAGATTACCGGCAGCCGCGGATCTTGAGTGCTTTTAAGATAATCTATAAAAGTAGCCGCGTATTTACCGCCTTCAACATTATCACCACCCGGGCTAATATAATTACCGTTACGCATAGATACCGTTTGCGGATTCATGCCACCAGCAGCGTCTGCATAATTAATTTTGGCTATGTCAGCATCCGATGTCATAACGCCACCGCTTATAGCTTTTTGAACCCATGTTTTTGCAATTGTAGCATCCACTTTCGTTAGGCGCATACCTAAACGCAACATTAACGTATAAGCGAACTTTTTCCATTTGGTTACGTCGCCTTTGTAAAGCAAATCCGCATTGCCAAAAGTTGGTTTGGACGGGTCTAGGGCTGCCGCTGCTTCGTCCAGTTCTTTAAACATGTCGAGATATATGTCTTTCTGGGTATCATATTTTGGCTTCAAATTTCCCTGGCCCGATAATGCATCAAAGTAAGGGATATCTCCTGCAACGTCAGTTAACTGATCAAATTCATACACTTTAAGAATACGAACCAGTGATAGTTTATTTACGTCATTAGGATCTTGCACAGCAGCCTGCAATTGAATCAGCCTGTTTAGTTTATCGGTATAATATCCAGCAAAATCTGCTTCTGTTCCATTAAAGCTATAGAATTTGTCGCCTATGGCAGGGACTTCTTTATAAGTTGAAAAATATTGCATACCCTCAGCGATAACGGAATAGTTGGAAGCTTGCATCGCCAATATTGCTCCCGTAAACAAATAATCTGGTTCAGCGGTTTGTGTCGTGTTTGGATTCTTGTTAAGATCTGTAAGGCTTTTCTTGTTACAGGAAATCAATACAAGAACCGATACAAGAGTTAGAAAATATATTGCTTTTGAAAATTGAATTTTCATAATTTCTTTATTTATGAGTTAAAGATTTAAAATTTAATATTCAGATTTAGTCCTATGTCCCGGGTCCTTGGTTCACCGGTACCTGATGTACCAGTTGTGTTACTAACAGTTTGCCCGAATTCAGGATCTAAACCTGCCTCTTTTACCCTCTTATCGCTGTATAAAATGGCAAGATTGCGGGCCACGAGTGCTATAGATGCAGATTGAATTTTAACCAGCCTCATTTTATTTACAGGGAGATTATAACTTAAGATAAGACTACGAAGTTTTACAAAATCTGTTTTAAAAACATTCACACTTCCTGCATAATTATTACCACGGTTATTATAATAAGTATCTAAGAGCGTAACGTCCCATAACTTACTAAAAGAATTTCCATTTTGATCGACCCCTGTTACTTGTAAACCATTTTCTCTACCGGGCAAAGTTTCCTTCGTTAAACCAAATCTTGAAGCATATTGCCATAGATTGCTATATCCGACAGATCCAAATTTTCCATCAAGTAGTATATTCAGAGAAAGTCTTTTATACCTGAACTCATTGGTAAGTCCCATTATGTAAGGAGGATTGGCAACGCCCAAATTTTGTCGTACGCTTTGCTCATAACCGCTTACGCTATTATAAACCTGTATGCCCTTTGCATTCTTTAAAAACACAGGCGCCTGGAGTGTTGCGTAAGGCAATCCTACCTGCGATATAACATTTACGCCACCTGCGATGCCAGATCCTATAGTAAGTGTAGTTAATCCGGGAGCAAGACTTAGAATCTGGTTCTTATTCCAGGCCATGTTGTAACTCACATTCCACCTGAAATTGGGAGTTATTAACGGGGTGCCCGTCAAGAGCAATTCAATTCCCCTGTTTCTCAGTGTGCCTACGTTTTGATTCCCCGCGAGGTACCCCGATGCGTTCGAAATATCAGGTTGAAGGATGTTATTTGTCGTCATACGATCATAATAAGTCGCATCGATTCCCAGCCGGTTATTGAAAAATTGTATTTCAAAACCTCCTTCGGAAGTAGTTACCGTCAATGGCCGCAAGCCTGGATTAGGTAACCTGTTCGATGCATTCAGAACTGGTAATCCGTTAAAGCCTCCTGGTGTCAGGTTATAAGTTTGATTGATAGCATAAGGATCAACCGTTGCATTACCTACCTGGGCCCATGAGCCACGTAGTTTAAGGAAGCTAATTGCTTCGGGAAGCCTTAATGCATCAGATAATATTACGCTTCCGCCAATTGAAGGATAGAAGATAGCGTTGTTCCCGGGATTTAAGGTCGAAAACCAATCCTTTCTTCCGGTAAATGAAAGGTAGATTATTCTTTTAAAATCAAGGTCTGCAGAACCGAACAGTGAGTTTGTACCAAAATGACTTTCTGATTTATTTGGAACGTCCAGTGTCCCCAGGTTGGTATAGCTGATAAAATCCGGGATAATAAAATCTCTACCCGTTATACTACTAGAAAGCGAGTTGTGTCTTTCGCGGTTTACACCTACAAAGGCATAGACACTAAAGTCCTTTAAGAATTTTGTAGAATAATTTATGGTTGCACGAGCATTGCTTATGTCAAATTGATCTTCATAGGAATTATAGTATCCTTTAGGAGTAAATGCTGTTCCAATGGGTGTGTAATTAGAACGGTTAGAAAATAAGAAGTCTTTAGAAATTATTCCTTTTACAAAAAGATTAGGAAAGAAATTTACCTGTACACTTCCTGAACCAATGAAGCGGTTTCTTATATCATCGTTTCCAGTTCTATTAACGACAAACCATGGATTGGGAGCCGCCGGTACCGGGTTCCACTGTATTTCATCTCCGTTATCATTATAACCAGGGGCTAATGATCTTATATCTACAGTATTTCCCAGCAGGTAGGTGGCCCAGCTCGGATTCAATTCGGCGTAACCAACATTTGGACGATTATGACCTTTTTCGTAATTATATTGGGCATTGCCTTCAATAGTTATAAAATCATTTTTGCCAAGGTGCGATGAAACACTTAAGTTAGAAGTTTTCCGGTCGAATGTTGAATTCGGTGTTTGTGCCTTTGCATCCAAATCGGACATTGACAAGCGGAAATTCAGTGCACTGCTTCCCCCGTAAAATGCGATCGTATTGGTGAAGTTAGTGCTGGGGCGATAGAAGTTGTTAACATTGTCCTTTACTTTAACGGGTGAATACGGACGTTCAACTCCGTCGAACTGAACCACCATGGAACCATCTACTTTGGCTCCGTAAGATAAACGGCCTGCACTGAGGGCAGCGGCCTGCGTAGCTGGTTTTACACCGTCATTACCTGACCCATATTCATACTGATAATTTGGGTAAGAAGAAGGTGTTCCGGTTACATAATTTGTATTGAAGTCAACACCAATGCCTTTTTGTGCTCTTCCAGATTTTGTTGTAATTAATATTACGCCATTAGCTGCCTGGCTTCCGTATAGTGCAGCCGCAGCACCACTTTTAAGGACAGTAATTGTTTCAATATCGTCAGGATTTATACTGGATATCCCATCCCCAGTGTCATAGTTAAATCCAGTGCTACTGGCAGATGCGCCGCCGTTTCCGTTGTAGATTGGAGAACCATTTACAACATACAGTGGCTGGTTATTAGCGGAACCGTTGATAGCCCCAACTCCACGAATAACTATTCTGCTTGATCCTCCCGGACCTGATGCAATTTGTGTAGCATCAACCCCTGCAATCTTTCCGGTAAGGGCACTTGCAACATTATTTTCGCGGGCCTCGGTAAACTCGGAGCCCTTCACTTCAGCGGATGAGTACACCAAACCTCTCTTGCTCTTCTTAATTCCCAAAGCAGTAACAACTACTTCATTTAATTCCCGTGATTCTTCCTTGAGAGTTGCATTTATGATCGTTTGATTATTCACAGCAATCTCCTGAGTGATAAACCCAATAAACGAAAATATCAGTGTGCCATTTTCCGGTGCATCAATGGCATAATTGCCGGATTTATCAGTGGAGGTTCCAATCGTGCTTCCTTTTATGGTGATACTTACTCCTGCTAAAGGATTGCCTCTATCGTCGGTAACCTTTCCGGTAACGATATTAGCTGTGGTAAAGCTAGTACTAATGCCATAAGGAATCTTATAATCATTTAACTTCGAATACGAAATCAATTTATTCGAATGCATTATCAAAATCTGGTCCTTCACCTGCCTGTAAGTCAGGGCGGTATTTGCCAGTGCAATCTTTAGGAAGGTCTCAACAGTTAATTTGGTGACGGGTAAATTCAAATTACGAATGCTTTCAACCTCATCTTTCCGATACATGAAATGATACCCCGTGACCGCTTCAATTTTCTGAAATGCCTGTACAAGGGTTTCATTTTTAAGCCCAAGTGTTACTTCAACTTCATTAATCGGCTGGCTTTTAAGTGGAGTCGCAAAAAGTAATTGGGCAGATGTAGTAATCAATATGGTAGCAGTTACTATTCCAATGCGCATAATGTCTTTGATGATTGATTTTTCGCGGAAAAATTTTTTCTTAACGTTTGATTTGAAAAAATTATGGAATTCTTCAGTTAATGATGAAAGATTCATAAATTTGGTATGTTTTAAGTTAATAAGGAACTCGTTTCGAGTGTATTTAAAACAGTGCATAGTCCCGATTGCAGTCGGTACTGGCAATATTGCCTCTGAAATAATTTTCAGAGGTTTTTTTTAAGTTTCATTCTAGTTTTATTGACCAGGAATTACTTTTTTTAAAGTAAAGTCGTTTTGTCATATTTAAGGTTTTTAGTAAATTAATTATTTTTTAAGATTAATATTGATGGTAGATTTTTCCATATCATTTGTATAGGCAAGGCCATTAAAAAGGCAAATGCTGTTTAATATCTCTTCAAGTGTTTCTTTTTTTGAAAACGTGGTGGTAAATCGCAATGATTCAATTTCAGGGTCATTGATTATTATTTTAACGTCATAGCGATCCTCGATTATTTTTGCAGCCTCAGACATGGTAAGATTATCGATGAGTAAATCTTCTTTTTTCCAATTCAAATAGGTTTCATTTTTAACCGTCTGGATTACAGACTTTACTTTGGATTTCGCATAAGTTATTTGTTGGTTGGGGGTAATTATCCCGATTAATTTACTTTTATTGTTGACACTAACTCTTCCCCTCTTTACGGTTACGGTAATATTATCTTCTCCCGGCAACGCTTTAATATTAAAAGCAGTTCCTAATACTTTAGTTTCTAACTCGCCCGTATGCACTATAAACGGCCTCGATTTATTATGCATAATGTCAAAAAATGCCTGGCCTTCAAGATATACCTCCCTTTTATCCTTACCGTCGAAAGTTGATGGGTAATTTAACTTGCTTCCCTGGCTCAAAATAACCCTGCTACCGTCAGGAAGGAAAATGACGCGATTCTTTATATGTTCTATAGTTGCTACTTTTTCAGGTGCGCCCATATTTTTTTCAACAGAATGGTTGTTTAAAAAATATAAGCCTGAAATAAACACGAGTGTAGTAATCACGGCTGCAGCAAGTTTCACATACCTGTGGTTAATGAAACGTACATTCTTGCCCACCTGCCCTCCACTGTAAATATTATTCCAGATGCCATTCCTTAAATTGTTTCTAATTGCAGTTCTTTCATCACGTCCTAAGTCATCCATTACGTCAGGCTCATTTTGAAACAAGTTGTAATATTTTTCTACAAATACCTGCTCCTCTTTTGTTGTTTTGCCTTTTTGGTATTTATGCAACAATTTTAAAAAATAATGTTTGTCCATTTAAATATTTGAAACTATATGCTTGTATGGATGACCTCAAAAGATAAGAAAGTCCTACTCTCAAGAAATATATTTTGAATAAAAGTTATGCGCATTCGTAAGGATGTTGCAAAAAAAACTTAAATGTTACGGTACCACTAGTTCTAAAGGAATTACCTTAAATAATAAAATAAAAATATTGCTACTTCATAGTTTTGTTTTAAAAAATGATGGGCTTGAACCTGGTTGTTGCAGAACATAAACCAGCATTAGCATGGTATATATAATCAGTAAATTAATTATTTAATATTTGTATCAAATAATCTTCGTTATAAATCACGAACCTTATTGTTTAAAAAAAATAAGTTGGTAAAATTAATTTATAAGAATGGAGTTGCAGGTTTTAGAACAAAGATTGCCCTAACTTTTTTTTCCTTCACGCCCTTCATTTATCTCATTTTTTGCATGAGCTTTCGCATCATTAAATTCTCTGACTCCCTTACCAATACCCCTCATAAGATCAGGTATTTTTTTTCCTCCAAAAAATAACAGAATAACAATAAGAATAAAAATCCATTCTGTTCCGCCAGGCATGGATAAAAGTAAGACTGATTTTACAATGCTTAACATTAGTTATCTTTTAGCTAATTTGGATACTAAAAATTGCTGATCTTTATTTTTCCAAATTATTATTTAGGGTATTAAATTTCGTTCAAATTAATATCTGAGACTGTTTGCTTATAGAGATGACCCAAAAAAATAAAAAAGTCCCACTCCGGGTAAATATTTTTTGAAAAAATTACGATGTGGTTATTAGGATTATTGCTATTGTGAGAATTCGTAATAAAGAAACTCTTAAAGTTTCTATTGCTTTACCAAGTTGGTTTTGAACTGTTTTTCTAGTAATTCCCAATTTCATGGAAATAACTTTTGTAGACAAATCTTCCTGGTAACGAAGACGAAAAATAATTTGCCTTTTGGGAGGCAAGGATTCCATGAGTTCTTCATAAGACTTGAAAAATTCTTTCCAAAGCAAATTCGCATCAGCTTGGGAATTTTTTTCAGGAATATTTTCTAAAATATCAAAAAAGGGATGGAAGTGCTTTTGTTTGGAAAGTGATTTAATCACATTATTTCGGATTGCCACATGTAAATAAGCTGGAAAATTTTCAATCATATGCGTTTGCCTGTTCAACCATATTTTAGTAAATATTTCCTGCACGATATCTTTTGCGTCTTCACCATTTTTTAAGCGCTTATAGGCAGCCGAATAAGCCTTTTCCCAGTATTTTTCGAATAAGAGATTAAAAGCATGTGTACTTCCGTCTTTAACTTTTTCGAGCAATAAAGAATCATCAATCGTGAGTGGTTCAGGTTGTCTCATTGCAAGCATTTATTAACGCAATGTAAAAAAAGTTTCGCTAAACATGCATTTAATTTAAAATCCCTTTTGGAAAAGATGCCCGACTGGGCTTTGCCGATGTCAAAAAAATCATGTTATATTTCCATCAAAGAAGATTTGCTTAATACCTCCGATTTAATACTGGCTTTTTCCGGGCGATGGGCAGGGCAGCTGTTTAACTTTCTGCTGATCCTTAACAGTAAGAATAACTGCCATTGTCAATATTAAACCGGAGAAAGCGCCAGCCGTCACCATGGCTCCCTCCGCGTGAACCATTTGTCCAATCTTTTCTCCAACCTTATCCTGCACTTCATTTAACATAAAAAATTCTTTAGCGCTATAATCTATCGCGTCCATTACCTCTTCGTTCATAAGAGAGGCTGTCATAGTGGTGTATGTTCCTGCGGCATTAATGAAAGCGCGATGCCAAGTTCTTCGAGAAGGTTCCTCCTGGGTTTTGATTTGGAAGGTTTGCGGGCCGTTGTTTCTATCGGGATGGTGATGGAAATTAATATCAGTTCTTTATTAAAAGCGATTATGCCTGACCGTTATAAACATTTTCAATAACGCGATTTCTTTTATTTTTTTCTTTGCATCCTCCATTCTCTGCCCGGCGTATCTACACGAAAAGTTTCAAGATTACCCATGTCCATTAATGTCACATAAACTCTACAACCATCCTCTCCCCCAAATGCCACATTCGTGGGGTTTTTCCCAAATAATTTTATTTCCTTTAATATATCTCCATTGGGGGAAACTTTTGCCACAACACCTTTTCCGATGCGGGCAATATATAAATTCCCTGCAGTATCGCAACGCATACCATCGCAACCAAAATCAGCGAATTCAAGTAATAAACTTTTATTGTTTAATTCGCCTTTAGGCGACAGATTATAAGACCAAACTTTTCGTCCTGCATTTACATATAGTTTTTTTTCATCAGGACTTACCTCTATTCCATTTGCAGGACCGTTTAGTGTATCTAATAAAGTGACACTTCCATGCCCGTCAATCCGCCAAATTCGGCCGGTGTTTAATTTAAAGTTTGGATCACTGGCATAAACACGGTTTTTGCTGTCAATGGCTATATCATTGGGCTGCGTCATCTTCGGTTCATGGGCAAAAACACTGATCTTTTTGGTTTTCATGTTAACCTTGAGCACATTGTGCTTTGTATAATCAGCAATCAACATATTACCATGGGTGTCAAACCTGATTCCATTTCCAACACTGCTATCCGGAAGATCAATAAATAATCCTGGATTTCCTGCGGTGTGTACAATTCCGATTGTACCCTCACGGGAAAAGTTTACCGCATAAACATTTCCGTGCTTGTCTACTGCAGGGCCTTCCACGCCATGAGTAAAACTGTTTGGGGGTGTAAATTCAGCTGATTTAAACAACGTATCTGACAAAACAAACTGCGCATTTGCAGACAGGCAAAATTGAACCTGGGATGAAAGTTGAATGACAGCCAACGCCAAAATATAAAACGCAATTCGTTTTTGTTTCACATAAATTTTTTTGAAAGATGTTTGAATATATCACCGGCTTCGTAATATGTTTTGGAACATAGTTAAACCAAATAATATTCAGACAACTAATAATAAAAAAAAAACTTTAGTTAGTTTTCAAAAGGGAGGGTAATAAGTACCTGTCAATTTCAAAAACTTTAATTCATCTTGTGTTAAGATTCTTTTGTTAAAAATAAGGAAAGCTTTTAGATAATTGAACAATAAGGTTTGTATAACTAAAATTCTAAAATTAAAAGCATTGTTTATTATTTCAACGTTCCTTTAGAATGTTTGTAGCGAAGCACATTAATAGGTGAGTTTCACTTATTATGCAATGGAAATTATAAGCGGTGAAATGCTTTTTTAAATAATCTTATTTTTGCGGCCAAAATAAATATTCATGAAAAAACTAGTATTCTTAATAGGTATTTTATTCCTGGGTTACATCTCCCACGCACAGGATTCTTCCTTTACAATTAATGGCCAGCTAGATAAAATAAAAAATGGAACGATCTTTTTAAATATTTATGAAACTGACAAGACCATTAAGGATTCCGCTCTAATCAGCGATGGCAATTTTAAATTTACAGGCTACGTAACGGCGCCTTATTTTGCAACGCTAACCATGCCGGTTAAACCCAATGATTATTATACGTTTTATATAGAACCTGTGTCCATGAATATTTCAGGCAGGGGAGACTCTCTTAAACTTCTAACCGTAAAAGGATCGCCAATAAATGATGACGATAAACTTTTGCAGGAAAGAATGAAATATGTAACCAAATGGGAAGATGTTAACAGCAAAGTTTTTGAAAAAGCCTATAAAGAAAAAAACAAGAGGGTGATGGACAGTCTTGATGAGGTTGATAATAATGTTTTAGCAGAAAAGAGGAAAGTAGTTACCGAGTTTGTGAAAGCATATCCTAATTCTATGCGTGCCGCAATGGCTATCTATGAAAATTATGCCTACTATGCTGAAGCTAGTGACGTTCAGCCTTTATATGATATGCTATTGCCTCAAATTAAAAACTCACCAAAAGGAATTGAGGTTAAAAAATTACTCGATACCTATAGTAATGTGGCTATCGGCAAAGAAGCCCTTGAAATTTCACAAAGCACACCCGATGGTAAAACACTTAATTTATCTTCTTTGCATGGAAAATATGTATTAATTGATTTTTGGGCAAGCTGGTGTGGCCCTTGCAGACGGGCAAACCCGGGAATAGTTGATGCCTACAACCAGTATAAAGATAAAGGGTTTACTATTTATGGCGTTTCTTATGATACTAAAAAAGACCGGTGGGAAAAAGCCATTAAGGATGATAAATTAAAATGGAACCAGGTTTCTGATTTGCAGGGCTGGAAGAACAGTACTTCCAATCAATATGGAATTAAGGCAATTCCCTCTAATCTCTTATTGGATAAAGACGGAAAAATTATTGCAAAAAATCTTTTCGGAAAACAATTAACTGATAAGCTTTCAGAATTAATGAAAGACTGATGATTGTATAAATTTCGATTATTAAAAAAATGGCAATTGCGATTTTCACCTTTTCAATTCTCTCTTTTCAATTATCAATTATCAATTATATTTGCAATCAATTTTTAAAATAGATGAAAGAAATAGCATTTAGAGAAGCTTTACGTGAAGCAATGAGTGAAGAAATGAGACGTGATGAAAGCGTTTTTTTAATGGGTGAAGAAGTTGCTGAATACAATGGCGCTTATAAAGTGAGCCAGGGAATGTTGGAAGAGTTTGGCGAAAAAAGGGTGATTGATACGCCAATTACCGAACTTGGATTTACTGCAATAGCGGTTGGCGCTGCGCAAAACGGCCTCCGTCCTATTGTAGAATTCATGACCTGGAATTTTGCTACCCTCGCAATTGACCAAATTTTGAACACTGCTTCAAAAATGCTTGCCATGAGCGGCGGACAAGTAGGTTGTCCAATAGTATTTCGTGGCCCTAACGGAAGTGCAGGACAATTGGGAGCGCAGCATTCAACCGCTTTTGAATCAATGTACGCGAATATTCCGGGCTTAAAAGTAATATCAGTAAGTAATCCTTACGATGCAAAAGGTTTATTAAAAAGCGCCATACGCGATAATGATCCTGTAGTTTTTATGGAAAGTGAAGTGATGTATGGAGAAAAAGGACAAATACCTGAGGAAGAATATTTAATCCCGATTGGTAAAGCAAAAATTGTGCGTGAAGGAACGGATGTTACTATAGTTTCTTTCAACAAAATGATGAAAGTTGCATTAGGCGCCGCTGTTGAACTTGAGAAAGAAAATATAAGCGCTGAAGTAATTGATTTAAGAACCATACGTCCTCTGGATTGGCAAACTATTCTTAAATCGGTTAAAAAGACGAACCGGCTGGTAATTGTGGAAGAGCAATGGCCGTTTGCTTCTGTATCTTCTGAAATAGCATACCGTATACAAAAAGAAGGATTTGATTATTTGGATGCTCCTGTAAGAAGAATTACTTCAGCAGATGCTCCAATGCATTATGCGCCAAACCTGGTAGCAATGTATTTACCAGATGTTCCCCGTACCGTTAAGTTGGTGAAGGAAGTTATGTACCTGAAAAAATAATCAGGTCAATTATTTGATCTTCGCTTTATATCTTTTAATGCCAGCCAGCTTCGGCATTGATTCTAAATAATAAATTATGAATACCGGTAATTTTTATTATCCGCTTCCTTCCAATGAACCTGTACTCAATTTTGCCCCCGGAAGTGCAGAAAGAGAACTGGTAAAAAATGCTTTAAAAGAATTAAAAAGTAAAAAGCTTGATGTTCCGATGTACATCGGTGCTGAAGAAGTACGTACAGGAAATAAAATCGATATAAATCCCCCTCACGAAATAAATCATGTATTAGGCAGCTTTCATTTCGGCGACGCATCTCATGTTAAAAAAGCAATTAATGCCGCATTAAAAGCAAAAGATAAGTGGAACAACACAAGTTGGGAAAACAGGGCTAATATTTTTTTAAAAGCGGCAGAGCTTCTCGCCACGAAATACCGGCCTTATATTTTAGCAACAACCATGCTTGGCCAGAGTAAAAATGTTTACCAGGCTGAAATTGACGGAGCTTGCGAACTCATAGATTTTTTAAGGTTTAATGTTCATTTTCTAAGTGATATTTATAAGCAACAACCTTCGAGTAGCCCTGGTGTTTATAACAGGATGGAGTATCGGCCGCTGGAGGGATTTGTTCTTGCCATAACGCCATTTAATTTTACTGCAATAGGAGGTAACCTTCCAACTTCCGCTGCCATGTGTGGAAACACAGTTGTATGGAAATGTGCACATACGCAGGTTTACAGCGCTCAAATGTTTATGCGCATTTTAAAAGAAGCAGGTTTGCCGGGTGGAGTTATTAATTTAATTTATGTTGATGGCCCTACGTTAGGAGAAGTTTGTTTTAATCATCCTGATTTCGGCGGTATACATTTTACAGGAAGTACAGGTGTGTTTAACAGCATGTGGCAAATTATTGGCGAGAATACTAAAATATATAAATCGTATCCACGAATAGTTGGTGAAACCGGTGGTAAAGATTTTGTATTAGCGCATAAAAGTGCCGAAGTCGATGTAGTTGTTACAGCCTTATGTCGCGGTGCATTTGAATACCAGGGGCAAAAATGTTCTGCAGCTTCACGTGCATATATTCCGTCTAATCTTGCGGCGCAGATTAAGAAAAAATTAGTTGCAGAAATAAAAACAATGAAGATCGGAAGCGTTGAAGACTTCACGTGTTTTATAAATGCAGTGATTGATGAAAAGAGTTTTGATAAATTAGAAGGATATATCAAACAGGTAAAAAAAGACAAGGATGCAAAGATATTAGTGGGCGGAAAATGTGATAAAACCAATGGCTATTTTATTGAGCCAACCGTAATAGAAGTTACCGATCCGCGTTATGTAACAATGTGTGAAGAATTATTTGGTCCTGTACTAACGTTATACGTATACGATGAAAACAAATTCGATGAGGCGATTAAATTAGTTGATTCAACTTCGCCTTATGCACTCACAGGATCTGTAATTGCCCAGGATCGTTATGCAGTTGAACTTGCGACAAAAAAACTTGCAAACAGCGCTGGAAATTTTTATATAAATGACAAACCTACCGGCGCAGTAGTTGGTCAGCAGCCTTTTGGCGGCGCCCGCGGAAGTGGAACCAATGATAAAGCAGGAAGTATCCTTAATTTGTATCGCTGGTTAAGTGCCAGAACTATAAAGGAAACTTTTAATCCCGCAGTTAATTACCGATATCCATTCATGAATGAGGATACCAAAGTTTCATGAAAACAATTCTCGATAAATATCAGCTTCAAATAACTATCGAACGACTGGCTTACCAGTTGATAGAAAATTATTCTGATCTTTCTTCTGTAGTAATTATAGGCATTCAGCCAAGGGGAATTTTTTTATCGGATAAGATTTTTGCACAGCTGAAAAAAATTATTCCGGGTAATACAATTGAGTATGGGAAAATGGATATTACTTTTTACAGGGATGATATCCGGAAAGAATTGCATAGTCCCAATCAGACCAATATTTCATTCTCAATAGAAGATAAAAATGTAGTTCTAATTGATGATGTATTGTACACCGGAAGAACCATACGGGCAGCCTTAGACGCATTACTTGCTTTCGGAAGGCCAAAAAAAGTAGAGTTGTGTGTTTTGATAAATAGACGGTATAGCCGCCAATTACCCATTCAGCCGGATTATTGCGGTAAAGCAATTGATTCACTTATTTCACAAAAAGTGAAAGTTGAATGGGATAAAGAAGAGGTTGTTTTGTACTAGTTATGAACAGTCAGTCGGCAATAAGCAGTAAACAATTTATGTTTCAGAAATCACCTTTCACAATTTTTATTTAGCTTTGACCTTTAATGCAACTTTCTACCAAACATCTCCTGGGCATTAAAGATCTACAACTCAGCGATATTGAACTTATTCTTTCTACTGCCACACAATTTAAAGAAGTGTTACAACGGCCGATTAAAAAAGTGCCATCGCTTCGTGATACTACGATCGTGAATTTATTTTACGAAAATTCTACACGTACAAGAATTTCGTTTGAACTGGCAGAAAAAAGATTGAGCGCTGATACTTTGAATTTTTCTGCATCGGGATCCTCAGTTTCAAAGGGTGAAACTTTATTGGATACCGTAAATAATATCCTGTCAATGAAAGTTGATATGGTTGTAATGAGGCACAGCGCCAGTGGCGCCCCACACTTCCTGGCAAAACACATACCTGCCGCAATAATTAATGCAGGCGATGGAATTAATGAACATCCAACGCAGGCTTTGCTGGATGCATTTTCAATAAAGGAAAAATGTGGAACGCTCAAGGGAAAAAAAGTTGTATTGGTGGGAGATATAATGCACTCAAGAGTAGCGCTCAGTAATATTTATTTATTAAAAAAAGCAGGCGCGGAAGTTATGGTAGCCGGGCCGCCAACTTTAATCCCAAAATACATCAGCGCAGCATTTGATATTCGCGTTGAATACAATCTTAAAAAGGCATTGAAATGGTGCGATGTAGCTAACGTTCTTCGCATACAATTAGAGCGGCAAAACCAGGTTTTATTTTCTTCACTAAGGGAATATAATCTTGCGTACGGAGTAAGCAAAAAGTTATTGGAAAGCATTAATAAAGAAATTGTAATCCTTCATCCCGGGCCGGTTAACAGGGGAGTAGAAATAGACAGTGATGTTGCAGATTCAAAACAATCAATTATTTTACAGCAGGTAGAAAATGGCGTTGCTGTAAGAATGGCTGTACTTTATTTACTTAGTAATAAACAGAATTTTAATTAACTGATCTCAAAAATTAAAATAGTAACATGGAAAGAATTTGTTTATTCCCCGGAACTTTTGATCCTGTTACGTTAGGCCATACAGATATTATTAACAGGGCTCTCCCTTTGTTTGATGAACTGGTTATTGGGATCGGTAGAAACAGCAATAAAACAGCCATGTTTTCTGAAGAGCAAAGACTGCAATGGCTGCGGGAGATTTATAAAGATGAACCAAAGATTAAAGTATTGGCCTACGATGGCCTGACAGTTAATTGTTGCAAATCAATTGGCGCTAATTTTATTTTAAGAGGCATTCGTTACGTAAATGATTTTGAATATGAAAAAGCCATTGCAGATATGAACCGTAGTTTAGCTCATAATGTTGAAACCATTTTTTTAACCTGCCTTCCTGAATTTACTTCTGTTGCGAGTACGCTTGTACGTGATGTTATACGCAATGGAGGACACGTTTCCCAGTTTCTTCCCGATGCCGTGAAAAATAATATAAAATAATATGTCTATCTGGTTTGATAAAACGATAAGCCTTGAAAAGATCAAAGATTTTGGAAGAGATTCTATGGCCGGATTTTTAGGCATGGAGTGGACTGCAATCGGAGATGACTATTTGCAAATATCTATGCCCGTAAATGAAAGAACGAAACAACCTTATGGAATTATGCACGGCGGCGCTTCCTGCTCCCTCGCTGAAACGCTAGGAAGTGTTGCTTCAGCACTTGTAATCGATTTGGATAAATTTTATTGTGTAGGTATGGAAATCAATGCTAACCATTTAAGAAGCGTAACTCATGGACTCGTCACGGGTAAATCCACGCCGTTACATTTGGGGAAAACAACACACGTTTGGGACATAAAGATTTATGACGAGAGCCAAAATCTTGTTTGCGTAAGCAGGTTGACAGTTGCCATTATTCCCAATAATAGATTCGTTCAGCATACTAAAATGTAATTTGTAAGAAATAGCCTTAGAAATTTTTTAAAACAGAAATGATAGTTGGAAATGTATTATCCAGGTAGTTTTTTAAGTCGTTTTTTTTAACCCAGCGTATTTCTGTGATATCTTCTTCAAACTGTGGTTTAAAGTCTTCATTTCCTTTTGAAAGCATCTTATACCAATGTGATTCCTTTAGTATGTGTTTGCCAAATTCAACATAAGTGTGATAGGTTGTATTAATTTCATTTTCCAGTTCGATTTTCATGAGGCCCGTTTCTTCCTGCACTTCTCTCAAAGCACATTCCTGCAGTGTTTCACCATTATCAAGCTTTCCTTTTGGCAGATCCCATTTTCCCCTGCGGAAAATTAGTAATATTTCTCCTGCTTTATTTTTTACAAGGCCCCCTGCTGCTTTTACCAATTTGAAATGCTTAAAAAATTCTTTTTTTAATTTATTAAAGTTTTCGTGGATAATAATTCCAGCATGAAATTCTTTTTTTTCTATTTCATGAAGTAAGGAATTAATCGCGGCGCTAGAAAGCTCATCAATAAATACTGCATCAGGATGGTGTCTCACTGCCTCAATCTCTTTGGTTAATGCATCACATAAATAAACTGGTTTTTCTCCAAAGTAAATTGTTATATAGCTCATAGCTGTATATTATCTTCGTTGTATGAATAATAAAAAAGCAGTTGCCGAAAAGTTGTTACAAATTAATGCAATTAAATTAAGTGTAAACAAACCTTTTACATGGGCTAGTGGTTGGAAGAGCCCGATATATTGTGATAATCGTAAAATACTTTCTTATCCTTACATCAGGGATTTTATTAAATCTGAGTTATGTAATACAGTGTTTCAATCTTATGAGGATGCCGAAATGCTTGCCGGAGTGGCAACGGCAGGAATACCATGGGGAGCTATGGTGGCTGACCAGCTTAAACTTCCTTATATATATGTGAGACCAAAACCAAAAGAGCATGGGCTCGGTAACCAGATCGAAGGGTTTTATGAGCCGGGAAAAAAAGTTGTTATAATAGAAGATCTTATTTCTACCGGGAAGAGCAGTCTGCAGGTAGCAGAAGTTTTGAAAAAAGAGGGACTTCAAGTGGAAGGCATGGTTTCGATTTTTAATTATGGATTTGATGTAGCTAAAAAAGCATTTGAAAATGCAAAAGTCAATTACCATTCTCTTACTGATTATGACACCGTTATTACACTGGCTATTGAAAAAAATTATGTGTCAGAAAAGGATCAAAATACCTTGTTAAACTGGCGGGCAGACCCTGCAAATTGGGATGCAAAATCCTAAATTCGTTTAAAATATTCGTATATGAACAGTGTTATACTTAGTTTAATTATGTTGGCCGGATTTACCACTCCAAGCTATGCGCAACAAAAAGCGATTCAAAAGGCAGTAATCAAAACACCGAATGTTCAATGCGAAGCCTGCAAAACCAGGATTGAAAATCATTTAGCTCATGAAGATGGGATTTCATCAGTTAAGGCAGATTGGAGAAGGCACACCGTGACCGTTACCTGGTATACAGATAGAACCAATATTGAAAATATAAAAACGGAATTAGCCAACCTGGGATATGATGCGGACGATGTGACTGCTGACCCTTATGCTTATAAAAGGCTTCCCATTACCTGCCAGCATGTAACGCATCCTGCTGGTCCTAAAAAATAAAAAATTTTAGTCGATAAGTGCTTTTCAGAATAGAGAAAAGGTTTCCTTGGTCTCGTAGTTTACCGGGAAGTTCATGAATACATTTGCTTTACCAACTTTTATTTTCCCCGTTAACTTCACCATCACTTCCTTCCCGGTTAATGTATTCCATGCGTTCTTATAAATATTCTGCATATTCACATCAAACTTTACAGGAAGCGTGAACGTATCTCGTCTTGGAATTCTTATTAGAGTGTCAAATGTGCTATGACCCAATAAACTTCCATCAATAAAAATATCCAGGTCACTATTCCTTAATTGCATCCCAAAATTATTGGGATTATAATATTGAATATCCAAACCAACCGTCGAATTATTAAACCCCAGTTTCTGGACAGTGAAATTATTAAAGTTTATATACTCCAGTTCTTTAGGGGAGGAGCAGGAAAAATTTGTCAAAATCAGGACAATATATCCCAGTTTGTTTCGAGTCATTTGTTTTAAATATTTCTTCACTTCAAAGATGGCGGCTATATCTCTTCCCGCAAAATAATCCACACTGTTTATTTTTAAATGTTCACCACACCGCTTTCTGAAAACATTATCTTTTTCAAAAGTATGGGCCTCCAGCTTTAGTCTCCTGCTGCTGATTTTCATTCATGACCTATTTGTTCCGATCTATTTCTCAAATTTAAATTCCGGTGAAATTAAAGCCGACACCCAAGCCTTTAAACACTTCAGTTTCGAAAGGCAAACTGTCTCTTATTCCATTCATGCGAAGCTTTCCACATATTATAATTCCTCAGAAAGGTCAATTGCGTTTTAATAAGAAAAAATAACCAACTAAAGACCTTAGAAGAAGATATTTATGTAGCCATTAGGGCAGGGGATCTTTTTGCGCCTTTATGGCATATAAGCTCAAAATTTTTGTTTGACTTTGTGGTAAGTTGTATATATAGGACCCCAGCAAATAAACTTTTGGATACTAAAAATATTGGTAGAGGAAATAAATTTTACCAACCGTAAGTAAGCTTATTTATTTAGTTTGATTATTTTATTTTAAAATAATAATTATCAATTATTTATAATATTTATATGATTATTTATATTATAATTGCAAGGGGTTTTTTTCGCAAAAAATCACTAAATTAACTGACTTTGACTATTTGACGACAAAAAGTCATTATTTTATTTATAATTATTTGAATTACATAAAATTTATAGCTATAATTGACAATAAAATTCAATTAATTGTCTTAGGTTAAAAAATTATAATGTGAATAGGTTGGCATCTGAAGTTTTTAGAAATTGACCGGCTGGAAGTTGATCTTTGGCAGAAATAATGTCAGTTTGTTGTTTAAATAGTTCAATTTTTTGAATCTTGCTGTCGTAATTAGATAAAATCTAAAATTGTTAGAAACATTACGCTATAATCAAACTATATCTTTTACAAAAGATAATTTTTTTAAAAAATAATCAAGTGAGACGAATATGGAGTAGATAATTTCTAATTTCATAAAAGCAGTAATTTTACGGTCTTGCAAAAATGGAATATGTACTCTATGTTTGCATCTGTAAGTGAAAATGTTTACCTCAACATAATTGCTTTATATCAAATTTCTTTGCTGAATTACCTAACTGTTCCAATCCTCCTTGAATTCCCATCGACAAAAAAGATTGTTTAATATAGTATAACCTCAAACACAAGAAATGAATAGAAACTCTACATTAAAAAGTAAGATTGTATCGATACTTACTAATCCAACTTTCTTCTCTTATTCTTTTAAGCTTTTTTCCTTTTTGTATAAACACCAGTTTATACAGCCTGCTTTAGTGGTTGAAAGGGGGAACGCAAAAAACCGCGTTATTAATTCCGCGCTTTGTTCGTCGAGTTAATACTTTCCCCATTCTGGAAAGAAACTGCCTGGAATTTTTAAATAGAAAGTGAGCTATAGTTTCTATTAACTTTTAAATCGTCCAATATTTATTGTAACATAATCGTCATCCAATATTCATTGCAATTCAGAAATTTTAAAAATTTAAGCAATGAATACAAAAATTTTATATAAAAGCTTAGTAGTTATATTGGCCCTAATGATGACCCATTCGGATGCCATGTGCCAAACTCAAATGAAAACTGAAAACGCTCAACAGGCGAAAGTTAATTATACCAGTTTCACTGTGAATGAGGAAAAGCAAAAAATAATGATTGACTGGTCGACAGATAATAAAGTTGCTACTAACTATTTTGAAATACAAAGAAGTATTGATGGCACTAATTTTAAAACAATTGCATTGGTAATGGGACCTGATCCAAAACAAGCAAACTGCGATTGTTACGAAGGCTTTGACAAACTATCAAACATTAAACATAAATATTTTTATCGACTTAAGCATGTAGGAACTGATGGCGAAGTGGTGTTGAGTGAGACAAAAATGCTGGCAATAAAATAAATTATAAACTTATAAAACTTGTTTTCTTTGGGGGTTACAGAACCTTATTGGTTCTTAACAAACGCCGCATTTCTATGCGGCTTTTTTTATTTCAGTCATTACAAACGGTTCAGAATTAAGTTTAGTTGTTTTGCCAAACAATACTGAAATATTAGGTGTGAGGAATGGAAAATTTAATTTTTAACTATAGACATTACCGACGCATTTTAGCATCTGATTACTATGTTTTATTTCTTGAAATAATGACCCGTATGTTGCCAAAAAGATTCATCGGGCAAAATAGGACAAAAGCAACTTGACAAGGAGAAAGAAGTACTTTAAGGTAAATCCGTTACCTCAACATTGACAACATTTTGATGGCCTGGTTTTTTAGTATTAGTATCAAAAGAAAATTGTAAAATTTTTCTTTGATGCACGCCAGCATTTGATTTTTCGGAAGGTTTAAGGATTATTTTTGTTTTTTTACTCTCACCTGTTGAGAATGAATTATTACTCGCATTAACGCTTACCAGCTCATTGCCGTCTGTTTCAGTTTCATCTTCGGGTGAAGGAGAAGTGTTTATCCTGTATTTATAATAAGGATTACTCAAAGCCTTTTCTTTCGGGTGATCCGGAACCCTCTGGTATTCCCGCTGAACCCTCTCATTTTTGCTATAAATCATTCTCATAATGGTTGAACTCAAAGAATCATGGAGTCGGATCTCTTTGTTTAAATTGTCGAGCAGATATAATTTACCAAATTTCCCTTTGTCACCTTTTAACTTTGAAAGTTCTTGTTTAGCATTTTCCATAAAAGTCTGTGTTTCTATTTTGCCCGGGAAATCGGTAGATTTTATTTTTGAAAGACTTTCACGGATATTGTTTTGAACTTCGTTCCAGTTAATATTATTTATTTCTTTATAAGCTTGTTTTAAACCCTCATTTAATTCATTGATATCAATATTACTTAAATCAATTTTGAAGTCGCCGTTTTGAAATGGTAAATTTCGGATGTTTATAGATTGAGGTAATTTTAATTTGCTTCCATCGAAGAAATATTGTTGGCCGTTGAAATTCATCGGTAATGGGGCACGTCCATTCGTTCCATTTATTTCTGTATTAAAAGTAAAATTGTTATTTTCTTCAACCGGAAAACCGTTATTATCTTTTTCGTCGAAAGTCTTTAATTCCTTAGTAAGTGAAATATGTTTTAAGGTTTTTGCTGGCGAATTTTCTTTTACAGCATTATGTAAAACCAATACTTTGGCAGAATCATTTGCGTGCAGGATTTTTTTAACTTCAATATCTTTCTTTATAATTCGAACGGGCACCTGTCTTTTTTCGCCGGGAGACAGCCACGCCAGCGAGCAAAGGATACCCGTAACTAATAGCAGCGCAAGTAATTTCTGACCATAATTAAATTGTCTGGAAACTGACTGGCCCTTTGTAATTCTTTTGATACGGGATAAGAGTTGCTTTTTGCCTGAAACCGCTCCTATAGCAAGTTTTAGGTTAGTGGCACGTGATTGTTCCAATCGTAGTAACGCAGATGCATAGGAGTGGGGGTCGTACCGGTATTGAAGCACAAAATCATCGCAACAATTTTCCCTTTCTCTCTTAATAACTTTTGAAAGTAAGACCACAAATGGATTGAAAAATAATATCGTTTCAATAACAGAAACCATAATGTTTATTATATAATCGTTGCGTTTTATGTGTGATAATTCGTGTAAAATAATAGCCTCCAATTGATCAGTTGATAAATTATTTAAGGAGGCAAAAGGAATGAGGATAACGGGTTTGATAAATCCTATTGTTGCCGGAACATCGATATGGTGAGAAACCCATACACATATTTTCCTGGTAATTTTCATTTGCCCTGCAACTCTTTGTGCAAAAGCCTGTAATTCTGCCGGTGGATTTATTAACCGCCTGTTCGATATTTTATACACATACCTGTAGGCGGTAAAAAGCTTCGCCATCAGGAAAAATAAAAGAAAAATGTATGCAACTGATAAATAAGGCAGCGATGAGCCTGCATATAATAAAAACTTCTCGAATGCTGATGTATGCTCAGCGGCGGCAACTTTTGCAGTGTTAGTAATTGCATAGGTTATCGACAATGCTGACTGGTGATTAATTATTTTTGAAACAAAACCCGCCAGAAACAAAATAAAAGAAAAGAACACAAGTACTGTAGAAAGATTATTCTTGAATTTCGCGGATGCATTTTTATAAGAAGCAGAAATGGTTTCGTACAAAAGCCAAAGTATAAATGCCTGCCATAAGCTGTTAAGTATAGCGCTACCGAGTGCCTGGAGGAAAACTGAATGTTGTAATGCAGCAAAATCCATTTATTCTTTTTTTAAATTGTCAAGATATTTTTGAATTTCTTCTAATTCATTTTTAGATGCTTTCTGGTTGCCAAGCGCTTGTAATACCAATTGTGTAGATGAACCATAAAATAATCCCTTAATCATTTTATCCAGGAACTGTTTCTGCGTTTTTTGCCTGCTTATAGCTGGTGTATAAATATGTGTTTTTGCGCTATCGTCCCTGGTTACCAATTTTTTTTCAAACATTATTTGCATCAATTTGAGAGTGGTTGTATAACCCGATGCTTTGGTTTTGGAAAGTTCTTCATGCACTTCACGAACAGTTGCGGATTCACGCTGCCAGAGGATTTGTAAAATCTCTAATTCACTTTCTGTTGGATTCAGGTTTTTATTTATTGACATTATTACGACTTTATTCGTAGCAATATACGATTTTGTTCGTAACCGAAAATAATTTTTTTGATGAACGGTATCTAATTAACGATTTATAAACTTTGAAAATGATTTTTTTGGTTTGATATAGATATATTATTGATTTTTTTTTCATAATTATACTGTTTAAGTTCGTATCAAATATTAAAGAATGAAAACAGCAGAAGTTAAGTTTAGTATTTCTTTATTTGATTCAATTGATGAATTAAATAAAGAAGATGCTTTACTTTTAAGAGAAGCACGAAAAGTTACGCAGTATGCTTATGCGCCTTATTCAAATTTTAATGTTGGAGCTTTTGCAAAACTGGAAAATGGTAAAACGGTAAGTGGAACTAACCAGGAAAATGCTTCGTTTCCTGCGGGCATATGTGCTGAAAGAACCTTGCTTTCTACTGCCTCATCTTTATTTCCGGGAGTAGGAATTGATACGATTGCGATTAGTTATAATAATCTCGATGGCAAAAGCGACAGGCCTGTAAGTCCATGCGGTATTTGCCGTCAATCTTTAGTTGAATTCCAGGACAGGACCAAGAAACAAATTCGCGTTATATTAAGTGGAATGGAGGGAGAAGTGCAAATTATAGAAAATGCAAAAGACCTCCTTCCATTGGTGTTTGGAGCCGATGATATGAAATAGATTAATCCAACACCTTCAAACTTTTTTCAATAATTTTTATACAATCAATTATTTCATCTTTACTAATAATTAAAGGTGGTGCAAACCTGATTTTATCTCCATGTGTTGGTTTCGCCAATAGTCGGTTTTCTTTTAGTTCCATGCATAATTTCCATGCAGCATTTTCATCAGGATGATTAATTACAATTGCATTCAAAAGCCCTTTGCCGCGAACTTCTTTTATATGCGGTGAATTCATTTGCATCAATTCTTCTCTAAAAAATTTTCCAACTGCTTCAGCATTTTCTGCAAGGTTTTCTTCTTTTAAGACGTCTAATGCAGTGATAGCAACTTTACAAGCTAATGGATTTCCGCCATACGTACTTCCATGTTCACCCGGTTTAATAGTAAGCATTATTTCATCATCTGCAAGAACAGCGCTGACAGGCAGAGCACCACCACCAAGCGCTTTGCCCAATATTAAAATATCAGGTCGAACATTTTCATGATCACAACAAAGCATGCGCCCGGTCCTGCATAATCCTGTTTGAATTTCATCACCGATAAATAACACATTAGCATCGGCACAATATTGTTTTGCTTTTGAAAGATAACCATCATCAGGAACCACAACTCCTGCTTCGCCCTGAATAGGCTCAACCAAAAAGCCGGCAACATTTGCATCTTGTAGTGCATCAGATAATGCAGGAAGATCATTATATGGAATTATTTCAAACCCGGGAAGATATGGCCCGAAATCTTTTTTTGCAACAAGGTCAGTGCTAAATGAAATTATACCTAAAGTTCTTCCATGAAAATTATTGGCACACACAATTATTTTTGCTTTGTTATCCGGAATTTTTTTTACGGCATATCCCCAATGCCTGCAAAGTTTCAAAGCTGTTTCTACCGCTTCGGCTCCGGTATTCATTGGTAGTACTTTATCGTACTTAAAATATTGTGTAATGTATTGAGTAAACTCACCCAGCGCACGGCTATGAAAAGCCCTGCTGGTAAGGGTTAGTTTTTGGGCCTGTTCGATTAATGATTGTATAATACGGGGATGACAATGGCCTTGGTTTACTGCAGAATAAGCGCTTAAAAAATCATAATATTTTTTTTCTTCTACATCCCAAACATATATACCTTCTCCTTTTTGAAGAACAACCGGGAGGGGATGATAATTATGAGCGCCATATTGATTTTCGAGATCAATAAAATAATCGGTTTGGGAAACAGCTGATAAAACTGGCATAAATAAAAATTAAAAAAACTAAATGAAAAATTAGAAAAGAATCGAAACCAGGGGACGATATCGTTAAACCTTGTGATCTAAGAAATCAAGATTTGCAGAAAGAAACTGTTGTATGTAAGAAGTATTGATCAACTGTAATATTTATCCGTAAAGATAATTATTTTTAAAATTATAAATTGATTAATTTATCAGAATTATTGATGGTACTCCCGTTAAAGTCGTGCAACATTGATAAGTTTATAAAAAAAACGCTGCTCATTTTTGTAATTGATTATTTCATCCTTTTTAAAAATGCCAAAGACAGTACTTCCGCTACCGCTCATAGCGGCATAAACTGCACCTTTTTGATACAGGTCTTCTTTAATTTTTTTTACGTGGGGATACCTTTCAAAAACATAATTTTCAAAATCATTACCCAATTCTTCTTTCCAGGTCTCAATGGGTTGTAGAACAATATCGTTAATTTTTTTTGCAGGAATAGCCGGTATAATTTTTTTGAATGCTTCTGCTGTGCTGACATGTATACCGGGATTTATCAATAAAATTTTATGCCCGGAAAGAGAAAGATTTATGGGCTCAAGAACTTCTCCACGACCGCTTGCCAGACATGGCTTGTTGAGTAAAAAGAACGAACAGTCGCTTCCTAACTGTAAAGCATAATCGAATATTTTATCTCCCGGGATATGGAGATAAAATTTTGTATTCAATAATTGTAGCATAAAGGCCGCATCAGCAGACCCTCCGCCAAGTCCGGCTCCAATTGGAATTGCCTTGTGTAGATGAATAGTTATTGCAGGTAGTTGTGGATAATCTTTCTTCACAAGGAGGTAAGCTTTCAGGCAAAGATTATTTTCCGGGTTACCTGCTGCAATGCCGGTAACGGTAATTTGAGTTTTAGTTGATGAAGGAACTATTTCCAGGGCATCCTGTAAATTTATTGGAAAGAAAACAGTTTCGAGATCGTGAAAACCATCTTCTCTTTTACGCAGAATATTAAGTCCAAGATTTATTTTACAATTGGGAAATGTTATCAAATGATGAGCGATGAATAATGTTGAAATATGAGCGATAAAATCAGATATTCAAACGAGGTTTTAACACTAATAACTGGTTAACCAATTAACCCGTCTTCCTGGCTTTTATTTCATCTCTTATTGAGGCTGCCTTAATATAATCTTCCTGCTCGAGTACTTCGGTTAGTAAATTTTCAAGTTCTGAAATGGATAATTTTTTGAGATCGTCACTATTGGTGTCAGAATGAGAAACGACAACCTTTTTCTTCTTATCATCTTCTTCCATTAAAATTCCTGCACTATCAAGTATATTATCGTAAGTGTATATGGGACAGCCAAACCTTACTGCAAGTGCAACGGCATCTGAAGTACGCGAATCGATTTCTACTGTATCATGTTCTGTTGAACAAACCAACTTGGAATAGAAAATACCTTCCTGCAAATCATTAATAATTATTTCATGGAGCTCAATATTAAAAGCGAGCATAAAATTTTTCATAAGATCATGGGTGAGAGGCCTGCTGGGCTGCATGCGCTCCAAAGCAACAGCAATTGCCTGTGCCTCGAAACCTCCAATAACTATTGGAAGACGACGCAAACCATTTACTTCACCCAATACAACAGCATACGAATGCGTTTGTGTGATACTATGAGAAAGGGCAACTATTTCCAATTCAATTTTCTTCATACCAATCCCTGTATTTAATGAATTTTGATATTAGCAAATATATAAAAATTAAAGCCTTCTATAAACGAAATGCATTACAGATTAAATTTTTTGAATAAGTCTATGCGTTTTAGTGACGAATTATGTTCCTTTCAATTTTTTTACGGCTTCAGTAATTTGTGGAACCACCTCAAATGCATCTCCTACAATGCCATAATCGGCTGCCTTAAAAAAAGGTGCTTCAGCATCTTTATTAATTACAACAATTGTTTTACTTCGGTTTACTCCTGCAAGGTGTTGTATTGCACCGGATATTCCAATGGCAAAATACAAATTTGGTGCAATGGCAAGCCCTGTTTGGCCTACATGTTCATGATGTGGCCTCCAGTCGCTATCGCTTACGGGACGGCTACACGCAGTTGCAGCGCCAAGTGCTTTAGCAAGATCGGTTACAATTCCCCAATTTTCAGGCCCCTTTAATCCACGTCCGCCACTTACTACAATTTCTGCTTCAGATAACGGAACTTCGCCAACTACTTTGTTTACCTCCTGCACCTTCACTTTTGCTTCCGGTATGGGAACATTTAATTCTGTTGTTTCTGCTATGCCTTCTACTTCGTTAATTTTATAAGCGTTCGCATTCAATGAAATTATTTTTACATCTGTATTTATAGCAACATTGGCAAATGCTTTGCCACTAAAAACATTTTTCTTTACCACAAATCCATTGCTTAATTCTGGTAATGATACGGCCCCGGATACGAGGCCTGCCTTTAATCTTACAGATAAACGCGGTGCAATAGCCTTTCCATTAAAGTTGTTAGAGAAAATAACAACATTTGCACCGATGTTTTTTACAGCTTCAGCAATTACACTTGCAAACACTGCAGCATCAAAATTATTAAGAGATTCGTTTTTTAATGAATGAACTTTTTTCAAGCCATATTTACCCAAACCGGCAAGGTCTTCATTTATTGTTCCCAGCACAATTCCCTCTGCAGTTGTATTTAGCATTTCTGCAACTTTTGCACCATAAGATGCGGCCTCCAGTGAATTTTTTTTAATATGCCCGTCCGACTGGTCAAGAAAAATTAATACGCTCATTTTTTTAATTAATAATTTAGGAATTGAGTTAAAAAACTTTTGCTTCTTCATGCAACAACCTTACAAGTTCCTCCGGCTGATCTGCAGGAACTAATTTTACTCCTGCTTTTGGTGGCGGTAATTCAAAAGAATTTATTGAAGTTAATGTTTCTGCGTCTACAGGATCTGTTACTTTTAATGGCTTTGTTCTTGCGCCCATGATTCCTCGCATATTAGGAATACGTTGTTCTGCAACGCCTTTCTGGCAGCTAACTACAGCAGGAAGTGTTACTTCATCGATTTCTTCGCCACCTTCTATCTCACGGTTAACTGTAGCCGAAGTTCCATTAAGTGTAAATTTTGTTGCTAAAGAAATGTAGGGTAATTCAAGTAGCTCAGCAACCATACCTCCGATTGATGAGCCATTATAATCTATAGTTTCTTTTCCTGTAAAAATCAGGTCGTAATTATTTTGTTTTGCTATGGCAGCAATTTGGGATGCGATATAAAAACCATCCTGGCTGCTACTGTCAACACGGAAAGCTTCATCGCCACCAAGAGCGAGGGCTTTACGTATAATCGGATCTGCGTCCGCACCCCCAACGTTTATTAAATGAATTACAGAAGACGCATCTGCTTCCTTTATCTCGATGGCTCTCACCAATGAATACCACTCATCATATGGGTTTAAAATGAATTGTACACCTGCTTCCGCAAATTTCGTATTGTTATCAGTGAAGGCTATTTTTGCCGTTGTATCCGGAGTTTTGCTAATGCAAACAAGAATCTTCATGAAGCTCTTTTTGTTGATTTGCGAAGATACTAAGGAAACAAAACGTAAAAAATTATTTGATGGACAGGATAGACAAACTGAAAGAATACATGAAAACTGCAGGGAAAGACAGTTTCCTCCAACACGCATTGGCGTTGGAATATATTAAAGTAGGTAATGATGAGGAAGCACGACAATTGTTTAACGAAATTTTAAAAAGAGAACCTACCTATATTGGATCATATTATCACCTGGGGAAATTGCTTGAGCGCACCGGTGATAATGCGAAAGCATTAAGAGTTTATAAAAGAGGGATGGAAGTAGCAGAAGATTCCAGTGATCATCATTCGTACAGGGAACTCCAGGCTGCTTATGAAGACCTTGAAGATATTGAATCAGCATAACCAAACTTTACATGTCTTTTCTCCAAAAATTTATTGATAAAATTCAAAAAGAAAATCTTTTTCAAAAAAAAGATCAGTTACTATTGGCCGTTAGTGGCGGTATCGATTCTATTGTGTTGTGTGAATTATGCAGCCAGGCCGGTTTTGAATTTAAAATAGCACATTGCAATTTTCAGTTAAGAGGGGAGGAGAGCGAGCGTGATGAGGCCTTTGTGAAATCGCTTGGTGAAAGATATTCAACTGAAATTTTCATAAAAAAATTCGATACTGAAAAATATGCGGAAGAAAAGAAAATTTCCATACAGGTCGCTGCCAGGGAATTAAGATATGAATGGTTTGAGGAATTAATTGCATCGACAACCGGCAAGTTAGAACCCACGACAAAAAAATTTTCCGAAACATCGAACAACAAACATCGTACGTTGTACATCCTAACTGCTCACCATGCAAATGATAATATTGAAACCCTTTTAATGAATTTTTTTAAAGGTACCGGCATTAAGGGATTGCAGGGAATTCCGGTAAAGCAACGCAAAATTATCCGGCCTTTATTATTTGCAAAACGAGGGGAAATACTTGCGTTTTCCAAAGTAAATAGTTTATCATTCGTCGAAGATTCTTCCAATCTATCTGATAAGTATACACGAAATTATTTCCGCAACCAATTGATTCCATCTATTCGAAAAGTTTTCCCGGAAGTTGAAGACAACTTGCTTCATGCCATTGAAAGATTTAAAGAAATAGGAATGTTATATGAACAGGCAATTCAGCTTCACAAAAAGAAATTGCTTGAGTATAAAGAACACGAAATCCATATTCCTGTTTTAAAATTACTTAAATCAATACCCTTAAAAACCATTATTTATGAAATTATCAAAGAATATGGTTTCACAGCACATCAAACCGATGACGTGCTTCATTTATTAAAAAGTGAAAGTGGTAAGTATATTTCTTCTTCCATGTATAAAATAATTAAAGATCGCAAATGGATAATAATATCACCACATAATTCGCTACAAGCTGCAACTATTTTAATTGATAAAAATGATAATAAAATTGTATTTGAAAATGGTGAATTAGAGATCAGCAAATTTGTAAAAAGTGATACGATTCTTTCAACAGAAAGTTCAATTGCCACGCTTGACGCAAAGGATATCATTTATCCGTTATTATTAAGAAAATGGAAACAAGGCGATTACTTTTATCCGTTAGGCACAAAGAACCTGCCCGCCGGCAGGCCGGGAAAAAAGAAACTAAGCCGGTTTTTTATTGATCAAAAATTATCACTCACTGAAAAAGAAAAAATCTGGGTAATAGAAAGCAATAAAAGAATAATTTGGGTTGTTGGTAAAAGAATTGATGATCGTTTTAAAATTACAGGCAGCACAACTAACGTACTTAAAATTTCGTTTAACGAACGGTAAATATTTTGCGGGGATCCAGGTTTTTTACTGCGTCTATGAAATGATCCAAAACAGGATAATTAGAAAATAGTTTACTGGCAACTATAAGAAAAACAATACCAAACAACGCTCCCCAGATATGTGCAGAGTGATTGATACGCCCGCCACCTTTTTGATCTAACCAATAAGATACGACTAGGTAAATAATACCGAATAAAAACCCCATCATATACACAGGTATAAATATTAATCCTATTCCTTGCAAAGGATTAAATAAAATGTAAGCAAAAACTACCGCCGATACAGCGCCGGAGGCACCTAAGCTTCTATAACCAGAATTTGTTTTATTTTTTAAATAGCTCGGTATAACACATACGATCAATGCAAGAACATACATAACGACGTACAATAATTTTCCATAGTTTCCAAAGATCGCATCAAAAATTTCTTCTGTAATATTTCCGAATAAGTAAAATGCATACATGTTAAAAAACAGGTGCCCGATATCTGCATGAATAAGACCGCATGTTATGAAACGGTAATATTGCTTATTATTTGTAATTGCAGGGGGATAAAAAATAAGATCATTCATAACTTTTTCGCTGCGGAAAGCGGCTATTGATATAAGGGAAGTAATTACTATTATAATAACTGTTATTGACATTTCGGGTAGTTTTTAAAAACATCAAACATACATATAAACTAAGAATGATGATATTTTTCGTTACGAATAATAGTGCAGGCACGATACACTTGTTCAGAAAGTATAAGCCTTACAAGCTGGTGAGGGAAAACCAGTTTTGACAAACTCCATTTATAATCACATCTTTTTAATATAGTTTCATGGAGCCCATAAGCTCCACCAATCACAAAAATTAAATTCTTTGTACTGTTGTTTGCCCGTCGCTGAATAAATCCAGCGAGTTCTTCAGAGCTCCATTGTTTCCCATTTTCATCTAATGCAACCACCATATCATCTTTTTGAATGCTGCCAAGCAATTGGGATGATTCACTTTTTTTAATCTCATCCGTTGATGAACTTTTTGACGATGGAAAAATTTTCCATTCAACTGGGTAGTAATGTGAAATTCGTTTTGTAAATATTTCAATACCTTCTTTTACATAAGGTTCGTGGACTTTACCAACCGACCAAAAATAAATTTTCATAATTTTATTTAAATGCAAGATGCTAAATTATTTTACTGAACAAATAATTTATTATTTTTGCCGCCCATTGGCTGCGTAGCTCAACTGAATAGAGCATCTGACTACGGATCAGAAGGTTTTAGGTTTGAATCCTAACGCGGTCACTTATCTCGGTAAAACCCGCTCTGGTAGCGGGTTTTATTTTTGGTGGTGTCGTTTTGTTAAAATTCCAAAGCGGTCAGTGATTTTCAATTACATGGAGAGAGATTGATTTGATAACTCAGTCATTTTGATTATTCCGGCTATTCCATTGATTATCGCTATAACCTCCATTACCATCACGAGATTTTTGTGAATATTGATCACGATAGAATGGAACTTGGTAAAATAAATTTTTCTGTTTCTTATCTTTTATTAATCGCAAGGGTTTTAGATGTAAGCCCTAAGGAATTACTGCCGGACTGAATGAGAATGTTCAGGCATTTTCGTATACTTGCAGAACTTGTTGTTTAGTTAATTAATCCTTACCAATTCCTGTAAATTAAATTGGCTTTAGATAGCATCTGTGGAAGAATGAACTAAGTCGAATATTCTTTGAAGCTTTTCTTTTCTTTGGGTGTGTGGTGATGTATTTCCATAATGAATTTATTTGTCTATACCGTAGTTACCCACGATCAGTTTTTTTATATTGGCAGCTTTTTGCTCCAGTTGCAGGATGCGGCTTTCAATTAATTGACTTAGTGCCTTGATCTCACTCGCCGATATCAATATCCTGTTAATCGCAATGGGATCAACTGAGCCTAGGCGTAAGTTTGCATTTTGTTCAATGATGTTAGTTTCTGCATCTTTTACTTTATTGTAATCGCCTGCTCTCAGAATAAGTGGAATATCGTCCTGAAATTTATTTTTATACCCAAGTAAAGTTTGCTGCAAATAGTCATCGTATTCAACCTGCTTATAATAATTTTCAATACTGTCGGCTATCTGTATATTGCTTATAAGCCTTATTTCGCCGGCATTTGTTATTTGGTCGATAGTGCGGCCCGTTATGAATGACTTTATACCCTGTTGCCTGAACAGTCTTCGCATAAAAATGTATATAATACTAGCAGGCTTGATTGTATCAGCCTGGCTTAATAAAGATGGTAGTGAGTTTGCGGGCTGTATTTGTTCTGTTTCAATATTATTAATGAGTCCCGGTAAGTGCGATTCATCTGCTGAAAAATCTTTGTAAAAAGAAGCCATGTATTGGTACTCTTTATCTTTGTTCACAAAATGCTCCCGCAAGTTTTCAGCAAAAAAACCAAGTGTTACCGCAAGAAATATCATTATAAATTCTAAAAAATATTCTTTCCATTTTTTAGGTTTATGATGTAAGTCAGGATGATGATGTACTTCCATATTTTCAGATTGAGATTGTTCAATAGTTTGGTCCTGTGAAGCATTTTCATTCACATCTTCAGCATTATCATTGTTCTTTGGTGCATTGCCTAAATTCCGCTCTCCATTCATTCCTTTTGTATTGTGCTAATAAAAATGTATGATTTTATTTATACCGGTAGTTGAATCTCAAACTCTGTAAATTCACCTTCACTGGTATTTACCTTGATCTCACCACGATGCGCTTTAATGATATCGTAACTTAAACTTAAACCTAACCCTGTTCCTTCACCCGCTGGCTTTGTTGTAAAAAAAGGCTGAAAGATTTTATCTATTACTTTTTGTGGGATGCCATTACCATTATCCTTCACTGTTAGTATTACTTTATCGCCTTCCTTCTTTGTAGTTACGGAAATCGCGGGTTCATATCCGTTAGTCTGTTGTTTTGCTTTTTCATTAACTGCATAAAATGCATTGTTATATAAATTCAATAATACTCTTCCAATGTCTTGGGGAACGATGTCGATCTTTCGAATGCCATTATCAAAATCTGTTTTAAAGCCTGCGTTGAACGATTTATCCTTTGCTCTTAATCCATGATAACTTAATCGTAAATATTCATCAGCGAGTTCATTAATATCAGTTGGTTCTTCTATTCCACTGCTGTTACGGCTGTGTTGCAGCATGCCTTTAACAATGGCATCGGCTCTCTTACCATGATGATTAATTTTCTCCTCATTCGTAATTACATCGTTTGCAAGAGTATCCACTTCATCCATGTTTCCTTTTCTAATTTCATCTTTCATCTCCAACAGCAATTCTTTATTCACTTCAGAAAAGTTGTTGACGAAGTTTAACGGGTTTTGTATTTCATGGGCAATACCGGCCGTAAGTTCGCCAAGGGATGCCATCTTCTCACTTTGTATCAATTGTGATTGTGTTGCTTTTAGCTTTACCACAGTTTTCATTCAGGGTTTCAAAAGATTCGGCATTTTCTAAGGCAATAGCTGTATAGATGGCGATGTTGCGCAGCATAAATAGGTGATAATCCGAATAAGCATTTTGCCGGAAGCTTTGAACCGTGATTACTCCTATTCTCTCATCTTTTACAACCAACGGAAGATAGATAAGTGAAACAGGCTGTTTACCTTCATGGGGTGTCACGACTTCCTGTATATACAATTTGTGCTCATCGTCGATGTTACCCATTATAATTTCCCTGCCTTGTTTGAAGCATATTACAGCAAAGCGGGCTTCATCTTCAACTGAATTTGAATAAAAGGGAAGTGCCTCGCCATCTTCATAAGTAGCGGGAAAATCTATCCTTTTTAAAGCATCGTGGTAAATGCCAATGCCAAATACCGAAGCGTCCATTAAGGCGTTCACATTATCATACACCGTACTAATGATCTTTTCAACAGAAAGTGAAGATGTGATTTTACGGCCAATCTCACCTAATTTTTCGACATTGTTATAGGATTGTTCCAGGTTTTCTTTTTGTATAGATAGCTCATTAGCTTTATTATCAATTTCTTGTTTTTGTTGTTGAAGTAACACATTAGCTTTTCTTTTCTGCCTGTTGTTGCGGTACAAAAGAAAAGCTACAATAAGGAGGGCGCCGAGCCCGGTGATAAGACCATTCTGTTTTAGCCTTGCCCGCTCGTGCTGTCTTGCATCTTCTACCTGCCGTTGACGAATGCTTTCATCATACGTCATGTTTTGTATTTCGTTTGCTTTTTGTTGGCTGAACAAACTGTCTTTGGCAGCAATAGTAGCTGACAAATAACTGTAAGCACTATCTACGTTGCCTGCTAATTTATAGTATGCTGCTAAAAAGTTACTGGCAGCCAATGACTGACTCGTAAATCCCGCGTGTTGTGCAGTTGTAAAATCCAGCTTTGCATAATAAAGACTGGAGTCGATTTTATGTTGTTGAAGAAAAACTTTTGCAATGCCTAAGGCGGTTTCACATATTGCTTCCTGGTTGTTTAATGCGTTTAAAACGGGAAGAGCGGATTTGTAATAAATCATTGCACTGTCAATTTTCCCCAATTTCAAAAATATGTTGCCGAGGTTACTGAAGGCGATCGCTTTTGATGATTCGTTATTTTGTTTGGAAGCCATTTGATAACCAAGCATTGTGTACGCCATTGAAGAATCCAATTGATTTAATTTTTCATACGTGTCGCCAAGATTTAGAATAGTACTTAAAACATGCGTACTATCATTAATTTTGTGGTAAAGCGATAACGATTTATGTGAATAATCAACACTTCGCTTCATATCACCTTCGTAAAAGTAGATATCAGCAAGGTTGCTTAGAGAGACGGCCACATTAACGTCATCATGGGTATCTTCAGCAAGTTTTAGAATCTCTAAGCTAACTTTCAAGGCTCGTGGGTAGCTGCCTATATTTGCAAAAACGATTCCAGTGATCCTTAAACAGTAGATTTCTCCTCTTGTAAAATGTACCCTCCGAGCCAGTTCCAGTCCTTCATTCGCTATTGATAGCGATGTATCGGGCTTCGAATAAATATAAGTTCCTGCAAGCTGGAACATGAGCAGTACGCGGCTGGTATCGGGGTTTTCTATTGCCAGCAACTGTTTCAGGCTATCAGTCCTCCCGCTTTGTGCAAGTACGCTCAAACAACTGTAATAAAGCAACACTAACACAATAATTAATTTTCTCATGGCTAATTCGTATTGGTAATAGATAATAAATAAAGCTGTTTTGCCTTCCTGCTTAACTGCTTTTATCTCTCAGTTCCCTGGTTCAGACAACGAAGCAACAAAAATAACAAACTCAGTTACTTCTCTCTTCTTTCGAGTAGCCTCTTATTCCACACATGTGCTTTTCCAGTTCGCACCTCGATGTTAAACTCAGCCTTTCTTTCCCGATTGGTTTTTACATTAACGGGTTAGCAATTATAAATAATAGTACTTTTTGGAAATAGTCGTCTTCAGATGGGAGAATAAAAGTAGGGAGATTTAATGTGAAATCCATTTTACTGTTTAATAAGTTTTTATTTAAAGAGACATTTAAACCGAATTAAAGTCTATTTAGTGGTATGCATAATTCTAATTTTAAGTTCATGTGTTTTATCAAGAAAAGTGTGTTACACATAGTTGCCAGCCAGTACATCCCAACAATTGTTCAGAAGAGAATTGTTCAGAAACATTAAATTGCATAACTAAAACTTATTTATGAAAAAGATTATTATTGCGATTGCATTCATGTTTGGTTCAGTTAGTTTGCTGCATGCACAAGCTCCTACGCTGTAACAAAGCAAACGAAGAAGGAGAAGAAGGAAAAGACCACGTCGGTCTAAAGTAATGGGTTGAAAAAAGATGGTACTCCTGATATGCGTTTAAAAGCCAATAAAACAAAGGTTCAAACAACTACTTCTGTTCAACCTGCACCCAATGTACAAACCCAGGTAACTACACAAACAAAATCCCGTAAGCAGGTTCAACAGCCAAAGACTGTTCAACCACAGGTAACACAACAACGCACTCAAGTTTCAGCAACTACCACAAAAAGTGCTGATCAGGCCATAGGAACTGATGCTAAAGGAAGAACAATATACCAGGGCCCCAAAGGCGGAAAGTATTACATCAACAAAAATGGTAATAAGGAATATATAAAATAGTTTTCATATTTTGTTTCAGGTGGACGGGTTACTTTATAGTAACCCTTTTTATGTTTTTAAGCTAATTGCCAGCAGTATTCCGTCGGTTCTGATTTGAATCTTATAACACGGTGCATATTCGATGCTCTATGCAGCTGAATTTGAAGATATCCTAAAATGCTAAATTTCATTTTTCAGCCACCCCCCGGTAAAACCGGCAACATGCAGCCCTTTGATAATGTAGGGACACTCGCGCATGATCTTCCATATTAATCCAGTATGATAATTCTCGATCATAATAACAATCGGACCTTGGTTAAGGCCAAACCTCCATGGCGAAACCCAACCATTTGGATTTTTCGATTTTTCAGGGAAGGTGGGGTTAAAACTTGCGTCAAACCCATATAATCGGTGGTGCTTCAAATTTAATTTTTCAATGGCATGCCTAATCGTATCCAGCACTATTTCCGGTGCAAAAGGAAGAGATGCTACTACTCCCCAAGGTGAAACAGTCCCATCATCCGGTCCAAATGGGGCACCTCGGGCTATATAGCCATAGAATATTCTTTTTCTCCCGCCAATATCGATTGTTTTATTACCAGGGCCATCGCTTGCCGTTAGCCCCCAGCAATATTCTCCATAATGTTCAAATTTGTTTGGGTTTTCTATAGCATATCGCTGGTGAATGTGTGTTGCACTTTTACTATTTTCAAAATAATCAAAGCCAGCTTTTTTATTAAAGTCATCATGAATGCCTCGAAAATCAATCCACATGTGGGAAAATTGGTGAATAAATAACGGGCCTCCATATAAATATTCAAATTCATAAACCTTTTTCACCTCAAAGGTCTCAGTCCATTTCTTATAACTATCTGCCTTTATTGGATAGGTTGGCGAACCAAGCGCTAACACATATAATAAAAGTGCTTCGCTATAATTAGTATCCCATCTGTAAGGTAAAAACCCATCTTCAGGTGTCCATCCATGTGATAATGTTACCCCCTCATTTAACGCCCATTGCCAGTCGACACGGCTATAAAGTTGACTGGATAATTCCCTTATCTCTGTCTCATCTTTATTACCATCTTTAAAATAGGAAGCCGCGGATAAACCCCCCATTATAAAAAGGGCTGTATCAATGGTTGATAGTTCACATTTCCATGTCCTCTCACCGGTACCCGGTGTAAGAAAATGATAGTAAAAGCCCTTATATCCTGTAGCATCGGCTTCGGTACCTTGCCGGCTATTATAAAAGAACCTCAATATCTTTAGAACCCGTGTAGTCGCATCTTTTCGTGATAGAAATTTTTTTTCAACGCCTACAATATATGCACTTAGCCCCATCCCGACAGCAGCGATACTTGCGGGAGAGCCGGGTTGTGTTTTATCTTTAATTAAACCGGTAACAGGATCAACTTCGTTAAGAAAATAATCAAAAGTTTCCCTCTGCAGATCATTGAGCATTTCCTTATCCGTACCCAATGGTTTTATATTATCAGGGCCTATGTCTTTTGCGTTTGTCATTCGCTTTCAATGGTTACGAGAGCAGTCGCCTGTGGAACTAGTTCAATTTCCAGATAAATTGAATTGTTTTGGAATATAAACAAATGTGGTTCCTTTATCAGTGCTGACGCCGATTCCAAAGTAATTACCTGGTTAGAAGTAAGTGTACCGGGACTTCCCATTTCTATCCATGTTGCATACGCGTTTGCATGAGTATCGTCAATTCTTTGTATATACACATCCTTTACATTAGGCAAGTGGTCTATGGTAGTTTTAATTAATTCAGTTTTTATAGCATGGCGAGGTAATGCGGAGTTGGTAAGTAGTAACTGTACCAGCCCTTTTTTCTTAATTACCCAAGCATCAACTGTTGCATGATGCCCCTCCACAGGCAGGATATCCTCACCTAATTGATGTAATAGTTCATAAGCCCGGTAAGAAGGCTTGGGAATTCCGTAAATATTTAAAAGCCCAAAGCCACCGTGAAAGGGGATAGACGAAAAATAATTTTCTTCAAAAATATCAGAGAAAGTCCAATAACTGTATCCCTGTACCTGTCCCCGGGCTTCCATAATAGTTTTAGTTATAAAAGCAGCCGCATAGGGCATATCATGTAATTCATCAAACGGATTGGAAGAAGTACTCCATTCAGTATAATAAACCGGTTTGTCACCCGCTTTTACTTTTGTGGCTATTACTTCCTCTCTTAGGACACTTCGCCGGCTGGCTGCCAGTTGAGCTAGTGTATCATCACCAGGTTTACCGAATGCGTCTGTGGGGTAGTGATGGGTAGATATAAAATCGTAAGGCACCTGGTTCTTTTCACAATAATCCCTGAATTCTGTTATCCATGCATTTCCTGCAGTAGCCGGGCCACCAACTTTTAATGAAGCATCAACTGCTTTAATGGCTTTTGCCGCATACTGATACAGTAAAAAATAATCCTGTTGAGTTCCCGTCCAAAATGTAGAAAGATTTGGCTCGTTCCACACTTCAAAATACCACTCGCGCACGTTTTCTAAACCATACCTTGTAACCCAATGCTGAACAAGAAGGTTAATAAGGGTCTCCCATGCCGTAAAGTCACGTGGTGGTGTTATATTGCCTTTGTAATGAAAAACGGTATCAGCGCCGGATGAAAGGGTTAATGGCATAAATGAAAGCTCTGCAAACAGGCTCATACCTATAGAAAGGAGAAAATCACACACCTGATCTGTGTTATAAAAAGAATACACCAGTGTATCATTTTGATTTACCAGGGTTCCCATATTGTCTGAAAGAATGCCATGGAACCGAACATGTTTAAACCCGAGCTCTGTATGGCAGCGGCTTAATTGTTTCTGCCAGTCGGCCCGTAAAGCAAGAGTGGCATGTCCACTACCTATCGTGTGTTCCCAGAAATGAGGTAAGGCACTGCTAGCAGCCATTGTATTGCAAATAAAATCATCCTGCATCCAGTATAATTAAGAAATTATCAAACATAGCGAGATACATTGTTACATCAATAAATTAGAGGAATTAAATTGACGAAAAAACTGGTAATAACAGTCACGCTTACCCGATATGTTAACTTCAAAGTGGCTCTATTAAACCAGCAGTGAAATTAGAATTGAACTATATCTTTCTAAACTCTTTTGTATAATTTTTCAAGGCCCATAATGCATTTCCCGCTAACTACAGATAAATAATATCCTTTATTGCCTGTCACTCCAAAGTAATAAATTTCGTATCTATGTATTTAAGCGGGAAATGTGTTTTGCATTCCATGATTTAATTATAAAAAAATATAGTTTCCCCTTCAATCAAAAGTGATAAAAAGTGATGATTAAAACCATAATTTAATCCATCTTCTTCTTGACGCTGCGACCCACCTCTTGTGCTTTAGATTTCACTTTTTGTGCTACCTCTTTGGTTTTGTCAGCAATTTCATGGGAAGTATGCTCCGTCTTCTTTTCTGCTTTGTGAGCGTCTTTTTTAATTTGATCTTTTAGATTTGACATGTTATAAGTTTTAGTTTATAGCCTTAAAAATCATGCCATCCCACTTTAGATTTTATTATTCACTTAAAGTGGCAAGGAACAATTGAAAAGAGAGCGGGCAGGGGGAATGGATGGTTATTCTTAAGATGTAGTATAAATTGGCTTGTTATGATAGCATGAGCAGGATTCAACGCCTATATTAAATCATCATCCGAAAAACTGAAATACTTTTGATGAAATGTTATGATCAGTTGATCCTGAGCAGCAATATCGGGGATTTTGCCGCTTCTTTGATATGCAACATTTAACGGTATGTTAATATCGGTTATGCGGGTTTAAAAAGTAACTATATAATATTTAGAACCACAACGTAATAAAAACTAACGGTAATGGCTATTGTAAATTTAAATAGAGTAGCTTTTGGAAATAAAATAAAAAATTACACCGCCGGTTTGTAGAATACAGCGGTAACGGATATGATTATCTGTCCTATAACATTGATTATTTTAAAAATTAGAATATCAATAAAATTTATTTCAGTTAGTTAGATCAATTTTTATAAATTACGCTTCTTCTAAGAAAATATATTTTGAAATGAACCGACGCTCAACCTTAAAAACTTTACTGATAATTTCTACAGGCGCTGCTTTACTACCTTCATGTTTACCGGATGAAAAAAAATCTTCCATCTCTTTAAAGAATATTAAGATAAACGGAAAGGATGAAGAGCTGCTTTCGGATTTAAGTGAAACTATCATTCCAAAAACAAATACACCGGGAGCAAAAGATGTTTCTGCCCATCTTTTTACTTTAATGATGATTGACTATTGTTATGCTCCGGCCGACCAGGATAAGTTTGTAAAGGGATTAAAAGAATTTGAAGATTTTTCCAAAAAGAAGTTTGATAAGTCATTTTTAAGATGTTTTGCATCTGAAAGAGCAGAAATATTAAAATCGATAGAAAGCAAAAAAGATATTCCTGAGAATGTTGCCTTCTTTTATAACACAACGAAAAGGTTAGTGCTACAGGCATTTACTAAATCAAAATATTATTTAACCAAAGTACAGGTTTATGAACTCGTGCCCGGAAAATTCTACGGTTGCGTTCCTGTTAAAAAAGCAAGCTAATTAAAGATATGGGAGATACTAAACAAGCACGGACTTTTGATGCGATTGTAATCGGTTCAGGAATGAGCGGTGGATGGGCAGCAAAGGAATTTTGTGAAAAAGGATTAGAAACTTTGGTGTTGGAGAGAGGAAGAGATGTAAAGCACATAAAGGACTATCCAACTACAAATATGATGCCTTGGGAGTTTAAACACCGTGGAGAAATTCCCTACGATATACGCGAGGCCAATCCTGTAATCAGCAGGTGCTATGCTTTCCGTGAAGATGCCATGCATTTTTTTGTAAAAGATACTGAGCATCCATATATCCAGGATAAACCTTTTGACTGGATACGCGGATACCAGGTAGGTGGCAAATCTATTATGTGGGCCCGGCAAACACAACGATGGAGCGATTTTGATTTTGAAGGCCCCGCAAGAGATGGCTTTGCTGTTGATTGGCCGATACGCTATAAAGATATAGCGCCATGGTATAGCTATGTAGAAAAGTTTGCCGGCATATCCGGCAATAAAGATGGGCTTCCTAATCTGCCTGATGGAGAATTCTTACCGCCGCTGGAATTGACTTGCGTAGAAAATTATTTCAAAGAAATTGTTGCTAAAAATTTTAAGGGTAGAGATGTGATCTATGGCCGTTGTGCTCATTTAACAGAGCCAAAGCAAATACATATTGACCAGGGAAGGGGCCAATGCCAGAACAGGGATCTTTGCCAGCGAGGTTGTCCGTTCGGTGGATATTTTAATGCCAATGCTACCACCATACCGTGGGCTCTGAAAACAGGCAATATGACGCTGCGCCCTTTTTCGGTTGTGCATTCTATTATTTATGACGATGCTAAAGGAAAGGCAGTTGGAGTGCAGGTAATTGATGCGAATACAAAAGAATCAATCGAATATTATGCGCCGGTAATTTTTGTAAATGCAGGGGCATATAATACAAACCTTATTTTGCTGAATTCAAAATCAAAACGATTCCCTAACGGTTTGGGAAATGATAATGGAATTCTTGGCAAATATGCAGCTTTCCATAATTACAGGGCAGAAATCAGTGCAAAATATGATGGCTTCCCCGACACGACCAGCAAAGGTGGAAGAAGGCCAACAAGCGCCTACATGCCACGTTTCAGGAATTTATACAAACAGGAAACCGACTTTTTGCGTGGATACGCATTAACTTTTAGTGCCAGAAGATGGCCAAACAATGATACCAATGGATTTGGACAAAACCTTAAAGAGAATTTACTGGCAGAGCCTACACTAGGCCCCTGGTATGTTGGCTCACAAATGATGGGAGAAACCATTCCAAAAGAAACCAACTTCCTTAGTTTGGATGCCGATAAAAAAGATGACTGGGGAGTACCTTTATTAAAAATCAATATTGATTATGATGACAATGATGAAAAGATGATCAAAGATTTCTTTGAGCAGATGACGGAAATGTATACAAAGGCAGGCTTCACCGATATTAAAACATCAGACTCCAAACAAGCACCGGGATTGGATATTCATCATATGGGCGGCGTAAGAATGGGTAAAGATCCTAAAACTTCAATGCTTAATAAATGGCATCAGTTTCATAATTGTTCCAATGTTTTTGTAACTGATGGCGCGTGTATGACTTCCACATCTACGCAAAACCCATCGTTGACATTTATGGCAATGACGGCACGTGCAGCAAATTATGCAGTGGAACAATTGAAGAAAGGGGAAATATAAATTTCTTTGATTTCAATATTTTGATAATAAGGCAAACATCTAAAAAAGCCGGCGTTGAATATTGCCTGAACCATGAAGTATAGTAATCAAAACTTAATCTGAGAGTTATTAAATTTGATAACAAAATAAAACAGATTATGATGACAACAACCACAGAATATTAATTTTTACATAATCGCTCATCAGCTCATTGATCTGGTTATGCGTATAATCAACAAATTTTTTCCACTGATCAGGGTGTTTTGTAATAGAGTAATTGACATTGCGATCGACAGGAGGGAACCTTTTCCACCAATAACAATTGCTGTGCCAATCGGGTTTTGAAAAATAAGCGCCTACCCAAAAATTCTCTTTCCTAAAAGCATTAAAATTTCTTTGGTAACATTAGCGGATCTGATGAAAATGGACAGTCCATATCTGTGATTTTATAGTCGGTGTATTTACTGTAGAACATACAAAAACCTCCGTGATGTTTGTAATAAAAATGACATATTTCATTCCAGCGTCTTTGGCTGCAGCCGTCCCCTTATCAGGGTCAAATTTTGTGGGATTAAAAGTTTTTAATCAAAATAATCTTCAGCGCCCTTTTGCACTCTCGCTCCCGTAGCCCATTCCTACGTCCTCGGGGCAAATGCTCCAGCTTTCCACAATGCTTTTCTGACTGTAATCTCCCCAATGCATTAATAACCCAAATTTCAAGTCCTACCACTGCTCCAATTTTTTTTGAATTAAAGTATCGGGATCGGGATAATACAGAAAAAAAAGCCAATCTTCAAAAATGGTTTTTTAATTCTCATGTTGCGATTTTTATTTGTTTTGCAATAGCCTTTTAATCTTCATGAAATACTTCTTCCATACTGCTCCAAATCTGTTTTTTCGAAGCGGCATCTGGTAAAGGTTGCTGACATGGATCGGTTTCTTTCCACCAGCGTTGAGTAGCGCTGTCTGCAGCCATTTTTTTCATATCCTTATCAAAGTCGTTTCCTGTGTATTCAAAATAACTAAACAATAGCAATTCACCATTTATTTTTTTCAGGAAGATAGAATAGTTTTGAATGTTACATTCTGTAATTTTTTTCTGCACTTCGGGCCAAACGGCAGCGTGTAATTTTTTATAATATTCCATTTTCTCAGGCCTCAATCCCGTGACCATGCCAAATCGTAAAACGTGTTTATTTGTTTGTTTACTGGCAGATGTCGATTCGGTTTTTTGATTTTGTTTACATGCAGAAAGACTTAGCATTGCTGCAAAACAGAGGATTAAAATTTTTTTAAAAGACATTTTTTATTTGTTTTGATTAATGAAAAATGCTGTATAACACTACCATCACCAATAATAGAAGCGCTGATAAAAATTTATAATTACCGACACCCTTCCAGCCTTTATCCTGTAAAGGTTCCCATGGCGATTTCCAATAGAGCGTATTACTTTCAGCCGTATGATGTACCGGAAAATAATACGAGAAGGAAATCTGCATAATGCCACATGCAATGAATAAATAAAAAGCCATCATCATAGATGGTATTTGACCGATTACCGAATCCGGAAATATTTTATTGATAACAAAAACTCCTGCTCCCAGTGCGGAGCCCAGCCACAAAGTATATTGCGCAGATTTGGCGGAAGCCTTTTTCCAAAATATGCCCAGTAAAAAAACTGTTGAGATAGGTGGCGCAATGTGTGCAATTATATCGTTAATACCATTGAATAAACTTTCATACTGGTCAATTAGCGGTAATAATCCAAGAGAAAAAACAAGCGCGGCTACTGCTGATATTCTCCCTGCTTTTACTAACTGCTTATCGTTTGTTTGCGGCTTGTGGCGCTTATACAAATCATAACTTACCAATGTGGCAATCGAATTTAAAGCGCCGGAGATCTGGCTCATCAGCCCTGATAATAAAGCGGCAACTAAAATTCCCACAAGACCGGTGGGTACCAACTCTGTAATCATTAAGGTATAAATTCCCTTTGTATCCGTAACCATTTTTCCGGTTGCATCAAGGTGTTGTACGGAATGAATATCAAACAATCCTTTTTGCGCAAGCACGTAAGCCATCAGGCCGGGCAACACAAAAATGAATACGGGCAATATTTTAATAAAGCCGCAAAATAAAGCGCCACTCCTTGCCTGGTTGGTATCTTTGGCTCCCAGAACTCTTTGGACAATAGTTTGATCGGCACACCAATACCATATTCCCAAAACAGGGTATCCTAAAAACACCGCCATCCACGACATGCCGCTTTTATCGCCCATTGGCCGCAGCATTGAAACTTTATCCATATGTCCAGTAGTATGAAGTAGATTGGTAATGCCATGCCAGCCACCAACTTTATTATAACATATTGCCGTGATAATAATTGCCCCGGTCAACAACACAATTGTTTGAATAGATTCTGTTACCACCACCGCCCTCAATCCGCCAATGATGGTGTATAGCCCTGTTAACAGAGCAATAACAGTTATACTAACGTACATGTTTACCCCAAATAAAGTTTTCAAAACAATGCCGCCAGCTAAAAATGAAAAAGCAATGTGTATGATAATTGCTGACAATATAGAAATGATGGCCAGCCAGTCGCGGCAGGCTTTGTTGTATCGCTTCTCCAGGAAATCCGGCAGCGTAGCAACTTTTGATTTCATATAAAAAGGCACAAAAAATAATGCCAGCAAAATCAATGTGAAGGCTGCCATCCATTCAAAATTGCCATTGAGCAAGCCGGTATCAAAGCCAGACTGGGCAAGGCTCACCAAATGAAGGCAGGAAATATTGGTAGCAAATAAGGCAAGACCAATCATCGGCCATTTCAACGTTTTACCGGCCAAAAAATAATCGTTTGATTCATTGCCTGCAATCTTTTTCTTCTTTCTTAATCCGGCCCAAAGGCCTATGGCAACAATACCGGTGATATACAAAACACTAATCGTTATATCTATTCTTTTTATCATCGGTTTTAATCAGATTAAATCTTTAAATCGCAACTGCTACCAGTTTCCTGCGGTGTTTTATAAACACCATTTTCTATTATTGCCGGGTGAACAAAATGTTTTTGAAGATGAGGAATGTGTTCAAGAAACAATGCTTCATGGCCAAGGGAAATATGATTGAACAAAACTAAGTGTTGATGCAGTTGCCCCATATCACCTACATGCGGCACCACGGGTATTCCAAATTTTTTGCACAAAAGGCTAACCGTTATAAATTCACTTACACCACCAACACGCACTGCATCCACTTGTATAAAATCAGCGCACTTGGCTTGTAAATAATTTTTAAAAATTATCCTGTTGGGTACATGCTCGCCAAGGGCTAATTTAGTTGGTGCAATTGCATTGGCTAATGTTTTATGCGCCAGCACATCATCGGGATGAGTGGGCTCTTCAATCCAATAAGGATTGATTGATTGCAGTTGTTTACAAATTTTTATCGCTTGTGGTAATGTCCATTGCTGATTGGCGTCTAACATCACTTTCACTTTTTCACCTGCTGTTTCCCGAACAATATTGGCCCTACGGATATCTCTTTCACTGTCCGTTGAACCAACCTTTAATTTCATGGCAGTAAATCCTTCTGCCACAGCTTTCTTACAATTTTCTCTCACCTTTTCATCCGGATAATTAAACCAGCCAATAGAAGTATCATAGCCAGTATAACCCGTCTCGATAATCTTTTCTCTTTCTTTTTTCCCCGCTATTTGCGATTGCATCAATTGCAAAGCCTGCTCTCTACTTAGTTCATCTTCCAAATAAGAAAGGTCTAAAGTGTTTAAGATCTGTTCGGGACTTAGATCAATTAAAAGTTTCCAAAGCGGCAACTTTCTTTTTTTTGCCCACAGATCATAACAGGCATTGGTAACCGAAGCAAGCCCGAGATGCACTACTCCTTTATGTGGGCCCAGCCAGCGAAATTGCTGTTCGTTGGAAAGATCATTAAATACTTTTCCAAAATTTGCCATCAATTCTTCTATGTCTTTTCCAATTAGTTTGTTGGCATAAAATTGTGCAGCCTTACATACCAAGTCGTTTCCTTCACCCAATGTAAAAGCAAAGCCAGAACCCATTATGTCGCTATCATCCACCAGCTTCGTTACCGCATAAGAATAAGTTGGATCTTTATGAATAGCATCACTTCCTGCGCCATTTTCAAGGGCGAACCTTGCATCGTCAATTAGAATTTTTGTTATCATAAATTTGCTATCACAAAAAGAAATGTAGCCACTATTATTTCTATAAGAATATTGGTGCGCAAAGAATTTTTCTAATTCGTCTTCGACGAATTTTATTTTTACCACCAAGGCACAAAGAACACAAAGGATTTTTTTTCTTCGAAAAAAATAAAAAAAAGAAATTTTCTTTGTGTCCTTGCTTTCTTTGAGTAACTATCGCTGTCTCAAAGTAAAACATGACATCAATTCTTATTCATCGTAATCACCGGAATATTTTCAGCATTGCTATTCAAATCAAATTCAATCACAGAATCATTTTCATCGGGAAGCTGCGCCGGCAGACTGATAAGAACATCGCCATTAGCTTCCTGTGTGTAAGAAACTTTAGCGCCTCCGATAAAATGTGCCTGAAGAAATTTTACGCCGGTCAATCTGGGCAATCGCAACGACCTTAATTTGTCAGAGAATACATGTATAAACATCTTGTTGCCTATTCGTGTGGTACCGAATGTATCATTAGGTGTATAAGGGCCACCTTTTGCATTATAAATACTTTCTCCATAAATTTTTAACCAATCGCCCATTTCTTTCAATCGCAGTATCTGCCTTTCTTCCATGCGACCGTCGAGCATAGGGCCTACATTAAATAAAAGATTCCCATTGCCGCCGGAAGTCTTGGCTAATGTCTGAATACACTCTTTCAGCGATTTCATTGTATCATTCGGTTTCCATGACCACTGCTGGCAAATAGTCATGCAGGTTTCCCAGGGATCTTTCATATTTAATGCGCCAATCTTTTGTTCGGGCGTAGCATAATCGCCCACAGATGTTGAAGTCATTTCTGTATGATCACCTTTGCCTAACCTGTTATTGATAATGACGTCCGGATCCAAACTTTTTAAATAGTTATACATCTCCACAGCATATTCCTGCGTCCAGGGTTTTTCCCAATCGCCATCAAACCAAAGCATGTAAGGATGATAGCGGGTTATCAACTCTTTTAATTCACCCTTCATAGTGGTATTTACAAATTTATTCATATCGGCCTTGGGGTCAATTTCTTTCTGGCCGGGCAAATGATTGGGATAATTGGGATCGTACCAATCAAGCACCGTAAAATAAATACAAAATCTAATGCCTTGTTTTTTACATGCTTTGGCCAATTCACCTACAATATCTTTTTTGTATTGAGAGTGCATGATGTTATGTTCGGTAAAGGCAGTTGGCCAAAGGCAAAAGCCATCGTGATGTTTAGCAGTGATGGTCAGGTATTTCATGCCGGCATCTTTCGCGGTTTTTACCCATTTATCCGCATCAAATAAAACCGGGTCAAATTCTTTATATAGATTATCATATTCTTCCACAGGCACCTCGTTTCCTCTTGACCAGCCTATTTCTGTGCCTCTAAGCGTTACCGGCCCCCAGTGAATGAACATACCAAAACGCAAGTCCATAAAGCCGTCCATAATTTTTTTATTGGTTTTAATATTGGCAGCTACTTCCGGTGTTGACTGGGCCGGGAGCAGTGCAGGCAAAAAGAAAAAGCTAATGAACAGTAAACAAAGTTTTTTCATGTTTTCTTATTTTTATTTATCAGATGGAATTCCATGATTCCTATTTATAGTTTTATCTCCGCCGGAATGATATTCACTATTTACATTTCTATAACCCAACTCGGCGCCGCCACTTACGGGCATAATACAGCCTGTGATAAAACGGGCTTTATCAGAAAGTAGAAAAACACACACATCCGCCACCACATCTCCATTGGGGCAATATCCCAAAGGATGTATGCCATTGAGGTAGGCTTCCATATTTACATCACCCAGCTGCTCCGCGTTCCATTTTCTTAAAGTGTGTGTCCACACGCCTGCGGGGCTTACTGCATTTACTCTTATTTTATATTTTGCGTAATCCAATGCCATAGATTTGGTTAGGGCATTAATGCCACCTTTCGTTGCAGTATAAGCAGCATGCATTTCCTGACCTATTTCTCCAACGAGGCTGCTGGTATTTAAGATACATCCCTGTGAACTTTGCAATGATTCAAATCCATATTTTATGGTATGATATACGCCCCTCAGATTTACATTCATTAAATTATTCCATTCTTCATCTGTAGTTTGATGCAACGGTTTTGATGGTGTAGCAATGCCAGCGTTGTTGTGGATGGCATCTATCTTTCCGTAAACCTCTAATGTTTTTTCAATAGCCGATTTTACGGCAGAACCTACCGAAACATCACAATGAATACCCAAGTGATTTTGACCTAATTCATTTATCACTTCATTTATTCGGATTTCGTCTAATGCGGCAATTACTACCTTAGCGCCTTCGGCTGCATAAGCTTTCGCACATTCGTAACCGATGCCTTCGGAGCCACCGGTAAGAAAAATTATTTTGTCTTTTAATAATTCCACAATGAAATAAACTTTTGATAAAACAGGCCTGATAAGATTTTATAAAAGTACGTGCCTCCTGTCTCTTAAACCATAGAATATGCAATTATAACTATGGACTATCCGATGATTTTCATAATGATTTTTATTCAGGTTATTGTTATCTTGCTTTAAGCAATAGAAAGATTTTTTAAACAGAAGAAAATGGCTGAGAAGAAAATAAAGGACGGATTTTTTGGAGAAAAACAAATCAATATTCCGCGGGGGGTGGTTATCAACAGGTTGAGTAAACAACAATTTGTTGACAGCCTATTTATAACCCATATTGGTTATTTTCCGAAAGCAAAGTTTCATTATCGCGAACGGCAATATGGTTGTCCTGATAATATACTGATCTATTGTGTGGAAGGAAGGGGCCACTACCAAACAGTCGCTAAGAGCTACACATTAAATGCAAATCAATTTATGATTTTGCCACCAGGCAAATTTCATATCTACCAGGCAGACCTGCATAATCCGTGGAGTATATACTGGATACATTTCAGCGGGCACAAGGTGAAACAACTGAATCATTGGATGAAGACTGAAGACTACGAGCAGCCTACAGATATTGATTACAATAAAAAAATTATTGAGCAATGGTTCGAAATATATAATGCACTTGCTTCAGGATATTCTGATAATAATCTTGCTTTTGCAAATCTTTGTCTCTATAGATTTCTGACTTTCTTTCTTTGCCAACCCGATTTTATTGCAGCCAATTTGCAACGTGATCCGATTGGAGAATCCATAGCATATATGAGAGCTAATATTGATAAAATATTCTCAGTAAATGATTTTGCAAAACATCTGAGTCTTTCAGGTTCACATTATTCAAGCTTGTTTAGAAGCAAGATCGGATTGTCTCCTATTGATTATTTTATTAAATTAAAAATTCATTATGCCTGCCAGTTGCTAAGCCAGACTGATTTTAAAATCAATCTGATTGCGGAAAAGATTGGTTACGATGATTCATTTTATTTTTCACGACTTTTTAAAAAAATAAATGGAAAATCGCCAAAAGCATACCGGCAGGCGATGATCGAAAAAAAAGCGTCGCTGCAACCGGCTATCAAATTCAGAAAAAAAGATTGATTTCTTTTATTGCTGAACAGCAAAAAGAAAATCTTCAATAAAAGTTTATTTACTGATAAGAAAACATCAAAATAAGTCAAGATTGCAATAGTTACTTAGCCTGAAAGAAAATACTTTTATACTTTACTACCGGGTTAGGTGGAGGTAGGGGGGAAATTGACCGTAAAGAATCTATTAAATCAATTTTGATGGCATTAGAGAATGGTATTACTTGTATAGATACCGCACTAGCTTATAGGGACGCCGAGTCTTTTGTAGGCATTGCTTTGAATCAAAGGGAAGGGCAAAAGCCGAGCGTGAATAATGTGGGAGGAAATAGTAATATTTATAACCCCGCTACAGACAAATGGGGTATTGAAGGAAAAGACGTTCGTCATACCAGTTTCAGCAATTATCTTCCTTGCACTTTTGGTATTCAAAATTTTCAATCGGACCATAATGTGTTTTCCAACAAAATAAAAAATGAATTAACAGATTCGTCTAAATATTTTCAACTGGAGTAGATAAGCGCAAATACCTGGAAATTTTATCAGGTATTAGCTTCAGACGATTAGGAAAATCTGTGATTTTAAAAAAGAAATTGTAAATCAGGTTGTTGGCTATCTAGTTCAGATAAAAGATATAGCAAATGGAGCTAAACTAGCCAAAAGACTGGTTCTGGTTCTTTTGTCATTTCATTAATGGGATTAAACAGCGTTGCAATTGGGGGTAAGTCATCTTAAAAGGTCGCACATGAAAAACTTAAAAAAAGTCTCTTAGTAGTGACTTAAGAAGATGACAAATATGAGGTGTTGTTAGAAACGAAATACAGTTCGTATTAATATAAATTAATGAACTCTTAAAAAAATGAAAATCAGGCTGCCTATTTGTTTTCTTCAATTGACATTATTGATAATTGGTTGTTACAATTTTAGTTTGTCGCAAACCCACTTTACCCGGCTTGGTAATGCGGACGTACGGTCTTTTGATGAAGGATGGCTTTTTAGTCGCTATGGTTTGCAGGCAGATGGTTCCAGGCGTGAAGAACCTCAGAATGTAATCGAACAGCCCGGCTACAACGATAAAAATTGGCAACGCATAGATCTCCCCCATGATTGGGCTATCACAGGGCCTTTTAGAATTGAACTGGCAGGTGAAACAGGCAAGTTACCCTGGAAAGGAATTGGCTGGTACAGAAAGCATTTTGTCGTTCCCGTAGCAGATCAAAATAAAAGAATTTTTGTTGATTTTGACGGCGCCATGGCTTATGCACAACTATGGCTTAATGGAAAATTTATAGGCACCTGGCCTTATGGTTACGCCTCTTTCCGAATGGATCTTACTCCTTACCTGCAATTCGGGAAAGAAAATATACTGGCAGTAAGACTTGATACAGAAAATTGGGATTCACGGTGGTATCCCGGGGCAGGTATTTACAGGCACGTATGGCTTGTAAAAACTAATGCAGTACATGTAGATCATTGGGGTACTTATGTAACCACACCTAAAATCAATCCCCAATCAGCAACTGTGAACATCGCCGTAACGGTTTCTAACCAAAGTAATAAACCTGTAAAGACTATTTTAAGAACACGGATTTTTCAGGCGGGGATAGGCAATACGCTAAAAAGACAAGTTGCCACTACCAAAGATGCAGTTGTAAATATTAAAGCCGGAGAAAATAGTATTGTCCAAACTAATGCTACTATCGCCAATCCTAAGTGTTGGGATATTGAAAATCCGAATCGATATTTTGCCCAAACACAGATTTTAATAAACGGAAAAATTGCTGATACTTACTATAGTACATTTGGTGTACGCAGTTTAAAGTTTACCGCATACAATGGCTTTTTGCTGAATGGTAAAAGAGTTGATATAAAAGGAACTTGCAATCACCATGATCTCGGTTCTTTAGGAACAGCTATTAATGCAAGCGCTTTGCGCAGGCAGTTACAATTGTTGAAAGATATGGGCTGTAATGCGCTGCGTACTTCACACAATCCACCCGCACCGGAATTACTGGAATTGGCAGACGAGATGGGATTTCTCGTATGGGATGAAGCATTTGATACCTGGGAAAAAGGAAAGAAGAAAAATGATTACAACAAATTATTTAAAGATTGGCATGAGAAGGATTTAGTTGCTATGATTCATCGGGACAGGAACCACCCTTCTGTTTTTATTTGGAGCATTGGGAATGAGGTGATGGATCAACGCAATGTTGCGCTTACAAAACATTTGGCGGATATCGTGAAACGGGAAGATTCCACCCGGCCTGTTTCCAACGGTTACAACGATCCTGATGGTGGACGAGAGGTGGGAGCTGCAATGGCTTTGGATGTAATGGGCGTAAATTATTTCTTCGGGCAACAACCCAGTTGGGATAAAGATTCCCGCTACGCAAATATGCCCACTATCGGAAGTGAAACTTCAAGTTGTGTAAGTTCAAGGGGAGAATATTTCTTTGGCAAGGAATATCAAAATTGGCAGGTTACTTCGTACGACGTTGCTAAACCGGGATGGGGATGTTCACCAGACGAGCAATTCAGAACCAATGCGCGTTTACCAAATTTGCTGGGTGAATTTGTTTGGACGGGTTTCGACTATTTGGGAGAACCTACTCCCTATGGATCTGATGAAACCAATTTGCTAAATTTCCGCACGGATCCCTCCAAACAGCAGGAGCTTAAAGAGAAACTGGAAGAAATGAGAAAGAATAACCCGCCTTCACGGAGTAGTTATTTCGGTATTATAGACCTTGCTGGTTTCCCCAAAGACAGGTACTATCTTTATCAGGCTCACTGGCGCCCCAATTTTCCCATGGCGCATATCCTTCCTCATTGGAACTGGAAGGAACGAATAGATTCAATCGTGCCCGTTAATGTTTATACATCTGGTAACGAAGCTGAATTATTTTTAAATGGGAAAAGTCTTGGTCGCAGATCAAAAAAAGAAGGCCGGGATTTTAGATTGGTTTGGGATAGTGTGGTCTATACACCAGGTGAATTGAAAGTGATTGCTTACAAGAATTGTAAGCAATGGGCGACAGACGTTGTTAAAACAACCGGAGAAGCAGCAAAGCTAACGTTGACATGTAACCGCAAGGAAATAAGTAATGATGGACGCGATCTTGCCTTTATTACAGTATTCGTACAGGACAAGGAAGGATTAACCGTACCTCGTTCAAATCCACTCCTGCAATTCGAAATAGAGGGCCCGGGTGAAATTATAGCAACTGATAACGGCGATGCAACGAGTTTTGAATCGTTTCAAAGCAAGCAAAAACACGCCTTTAATGGAATGGCTTTGATTGTTGTAAAAGCAAATAAGGGAATGAGTGGAAATATAATTGTGACGGCCAATGCCAAACTGCTTAACAGCGGACAAGTTGTAATACCTGTGCGATCAGGCGAGAAAGAGGAATAATCACAATTGATGCAAAAGAGTCCATTTTAAGCAAAATAATATGCGACCATTATTTTTTTTCCGTTTTCACGCATTTGCCCCACTTAATAACTGACGATTATAAAAGTCTTGATAGATAACATTCCAACTATTAAACATCCTACTGAATTATTAATAGGATATAGACAACAAAATATGAAAAAACTTTTGGTCGTCGCGTTTGTTTTAAACAGTGTGGTTGTTTCAGCACAACAAAACCCTTATACCTTACACCACATTGAATACCATGTTTCGGTAAAAGGTGATGACCACAATAGAGGCTCCTTATCCCAACCATTTAGAACTATTTCTGCAGCAGCAAATGTGGCCATGCCGGGCGATGTAATAACTGTTCACACAGGATACTACCGGGAGCAAATTACACCGCCCAGGGGTGGGAATTCCAACTCTGAAAGAATTACTTATCAGGCTGCGAAAGGCGAGAAGGTAGTGATAAAAGGCTCGGAAATTATAAAGGGATGGAAAAAATTGGAAAATGATACCTGGAAAGTAACGATTCCAAATACATTTTTTGGGGATTTTAATCCGTATAAAGAATTGATTCATGGCGATTGGTTCACTCCTACACCAAAGGACCGGAAATACCATCGCGGAGCTGTTTATCTAAAAGGCGACTGGCTGACGGAAGCGGCAAAAAAGGAGGAGGTCATGGCATCTGCCGATAAAAAAAATCTGCTCTGGTGGGCAGAGGTTGATTCGACTATTACAACCATTTGGGCACAATTTAAAAACGCAGATCCCAATAAAGAATTAGTAGAAATCAATGTTCGCCCAACAGTTTTTTATCCCGACAAACCATTTATTAATTTCATTACCGTTCGCGGCTTTACAATGGAGCAGGCCGCTACCAATTGGGCGCCACCTACTGCAGAGCAGCCGGGATTGATTGGTACACATTGGAGTCGTGGTTGGATTATTGAGAATAATACAATTGAATACTCAAAATGTTCAGGTATTTCTTTGGGCAAATATGGCGATTATTATGACAACAAAAATACAGAATCGGCAAAAGGATATGTAGGAACCATCGAAAGAGCATTGGCTTTTGGCTGGAACAAAGGCACTATCGGCGGACATATAGTTCGCAACAACACGATTGCTTATTGCGAACAAACTGGTATTGTGGGTAGCATGGGCTGCTCTTTCAGTACTATAGAAGGCAACACCATTCACGATATATATGTGCATCGTCTATTCACCGGAGCAGAAATGGCAGGTATTAAATTTCACGGTGCTATAGATGTACAAATTAAACACAATCATATTTATCACGTAGGAGGCGTTGCCGGAATATGGCTCGACTGGATGGCTCAGGGAGCACAGATAAAAAACAATTTAATGAATGACAATGCTACAGATATCTTTTTGGAAGTAGATCATGGACCAATGCTGATAAGTAATAATATTTTATTATCGAAAACCAATCTTTTAATGAACTCAAGTGGGGCTGCTTTTGTGCACAATTTGTTTGGAGGCAAGATAGACGTAATACACTACGATGCACGGTTAACGCCATATATGAAGCCACATTCCACTTATGTTGTAGCACTTCACGATAATCCCAGTGGGAACATTCAATTTATAAACAATTTGTTTGTAAATGGAGGAGATGCCAGCCAGTATAGCAATGCTTTGCTACCAGTTGTTTTTGATGGCAATGTTTATACCAAAGGGGCGGTGAGAGCCATAAAAAATAGTGGGCAGGATAGATTTGGTGAAATGAACAAAAACGCAGAGAAGCAAATGAAGGAATATAAAGAACATATTGCTACCGAAATGAATGCATTGGTAGATAATGGTTTTGATGGGTCGGTTAATTTATTGCAGCAAGGTAAGGGAATGTATCTCGATATAGCCTTTGATGAAAAGTGGTTAGCACAGAAACATAAACTGGTAACCACCGAAACGCTTTTCAAAGCAATAGTTCCAGACCTTCCGTTTCAGAATGTGGATGGTTCTGCGCTCTGGATTGATAAGGATTACCTGGGGAAAAAACGGAACGTTGCAAATCCTTCGCCGGGCCCTTTTGAAATCATGGGTACAGGGAAACAAAAAATTGAAGTTTGGTAAAAATTGAATGATTAAAAATGGAATATAAAAAATCAACAGTAATAATTTTAGCATTAATACTTTTAGGAAATTTAAGATTGTGAGGCCAGGTTCCGGTTAATAATTTTTTAAAAGGGATACAGGGAAGTATGGATCTAATGGAATGTTGGCAAATGGAACTTCTCAGGAACATAAAACTATTGTCAGGTGTATAAATGCCATTTCAAAAATGCCAACCCCATTGAATTATAGAACACTTAATAAATATTTGAAAGACCTAGTGACTTTAGGTCCTTAAATGAAAGTGTGGAGTCGTTTACTAACAATAATTCGCCCAGATGTCTTTTGTACCATCTCTACGTCACAATTGAGAAGAAAGATCGGTAGCATGTTAAATAAGCATATACGAGATTTAGGAACTGTTGAAGGTTATCTGATACTTATACAATTAATTCATTCATCCCCTTGGTTTATTAGTAAATGTCCAACAGATGCAAGAGAACTTAATATATGGAGAGGACCAAACTTGATAAGTGGATAAAACTGCAACCTTTACGGTAGAAAAAAACAATTTCTCAATTCTTTAAAGCAACTGCCAAATTTGGAGAAATCGGCAAGGAAAAAAGATAGTACTGTAGATGTTACAATTTTTGATGGTATTTGCAATTAGTTATACGGGGCATTCAATTAAAGGTTCAGGCAAGAACCGAGGGTAGCGCAAAATTTACTATTCGATTATGGTATATTACCAATTTAGTGAACGCTGAAAAAGACGATGAACTTCATTTTGGGCTTAACAGAAAATCAGTTCAAATTATGAGGGGTACATTCGGCGCACTCACCACTTTTTTTGAAACAGATAATATTTTAAGACGTATGCTGTAAAAAATCCAACTTGTCAGATTAAATGTTGACGATGCAGGGTGTAAAGTTTTTTTTCAGTATAAGACAAAGAATTGTATCGTTACAACACACCGAATGTAAGAGCCATAATAAGAGGTAAAGAAATAAAACCTGAGACCCGATAGCTATCGGGTTTGACTCGAAGGTTCATAAAGTTAGGACGGAAGGATTAAGTTTTATAGAGCACCTGAGCCATGATAATTTAAATGAAGGAACAAGACTAAAACAATCCTTGGCTTTCCAGCAAAAAGCAGTTTTTTATTCACATTTACAATTATTCATCTTTACAAGTTGGTTCAACGTTAATGATTTAGCCAGTTTTAGTGTTACGTTTTTGTTCACTGAACTTAGTTTAGTTAATTAGGTTAAAATTCAATATCGGAAAAAGAAATATAGGGTAATTACTATTAACAATTTGTTAATTTAAAACTACCCCCCTCAAAAAATTTGCGCGAGTTTTGACACAACTAAACTAAGAATGCTATGACAAAATTAAATTTTCTTCAATTTACAATTGTAATTGTTTCTTTTCTGTTATTTTCTTTTGTGGCAAACGGGCAACGAAAATTAAGTGGAATTGTTGAGGATGAAGCCACTAATTTACCTTTGGATGGCGCAACAGTTTCTATAAAAAACCATAAAAACGCAAATGCGGTCACTGACAAACGTGGTAAATTTGATATTACAGTTCCAAATGAGAAAATTACACTTGTTATTTCATTTGTTAATTACCATGAGAAATTAGTTACAGTAGGGGGAAAAGAAACCAGTGTTTTAATTTTGTTGAATAAATCTTCTACTTCCTTAGATGATGTAGTGATTTTAGGTGTTCAATCGCAAACAAAAAGAACAACCACTTCTGCTGTTTCAACAGTTTTATCTAAACAAATAGAAAATTTACCAGCCGTCAGTGTTGATCAGCTATTGCAGGGGCGTGTTGCGGGGCTAAATGTGCAGATGGTCTCAGGAGAGCCTGGAGTTGCGCCAACTATTGTTGTTCGCGGGAATAGCAAGATGTCAACTAATATCAATGATCAAAATGTAGCTCAGGCACATGCACTAAGTGGACCATTATATGTAATTGACGGGGTCCCTACTAATCCTGACGATATTGCAAATAGTATTGATGCTACAGGGACTAATTATTTGGCCGGAATTAATATTAATGATATTGCGAGTGTTGATGTTCAAAAAGATGCTGCAGCAACTGCAGCCTGGGGTTCAAGAGGCGCAAATGGAGTGATTTATATAACAACTAAAAAAGGGCTGTCAAGTACACCAGAATTTAGGGTAAATGTTTATCATGGAATTACACAAGAACCTAAGTTGTTGGTTACCCAAACAGGAGCCGCTGAAAGGGCACAGAAGATGAATCTCCTTGACCAATATCGGGGGTATATGCAGCCAGGAGTCGCAGGATTTGTCCAGGTGCAGGATTTGCCTCAGGTTTTAACAGATAGGTTCAACCCTTATTTTAATAATGCTACTGATTGGCAGGGATTATTTTACCAACAAGGAAAGATAGATAATGTAGATGCTACTATATCTGCTGCGAATAAAGGTGTTAATTACCGTGTAAGTATGAATTATTATAATGAGCAGGGAATTATTAAGGCATTTGGAATTACCCGGTATAGTATGAGGGGTAATTTTAATTTTACGATTAGCCCAAAATTAAAAAGTCAGTTGATTGTAGCATTTTCAAGAAATGATAGAAAAAGAGGTAGAAAATATAATAATAGTGATGATAATATACCCATAGGTGCCGCAAGTCAACCTTCCTCTTTCTTTAGATTAAACTCTTTTGATTCGTTAAATTTCAATGGATTGTATAATAAATTAAGGAATAAAAATATCAATGATTATATTAGCGCGTCGCTGACAACAGATTATTCTATTTTACCCTCTTTAAAATATACTTTTCAGGGTGCTGTTAATACCTCCAGTTCTAATAGAGACTATTTCCAGCCATCTAATATTGATGGACTTCAGTTACAATTGGGAAATGTTCAACCCTCTTATGCAGAATCTGACAAAGGAACTTATTCAACCTACTTTTTGTCTAATACATTGAATTTTAATAAAAAAATTATTGCAGGAAATCATACTCACAATTTTGTATTGACAGGTTCTCAGCAATTTACTTCAGATGTTTCTAATACAAATTCAGTATGGGGGTCCAATATTCCTTCCAATAATATACAGGTTGTGAGTGGAGTACCTCAATCTGATTTGGGAGGATACTCCAATTACAGTGCTGATGGGTTACTTTCTTTTGTAGGTCAATTTCAGTATGATCTTGATAGCAAGTATCTCCTGTATGCGTCGTACAGAACGGACGCATCATCGCGTTTTGGCGACAAGTCAAAATGGGGTACTTTCCCTGCGGTAGGTTTGGGATGGAATATTGCCGAAGAAAACTTTATGAAGAAGATTACAAATATAGTACCCTACTTGAAATTGCGGGCTAGTTATGGTCTTTCAGGATCGCAATCTTCAGATTTATATGCACCTTATAATTCTTACCAAATTCCTGGCAACTATAATGGAGTAGTTGCTATCCAACCTAGTTATACTAATGGATTAACAAAGAATAACCTAACATGGGCTACAACATCTCAAAAAAATATTGGTATAGACGCTCAGTTGTTCAATAGTAGAATTAGCCTTAGTGTAGATTTTTATGAAAAGCTGTCTAAAGACGATTATTATAATTTTACTTTACCGTTTTATACAGGTTTTGGAAGGATAAATTTCAACGCAAAGGACCTTTGGATAGTTAATAAAGGCCAGGATATTACGCTCAGCACTAAAAATTTATCAAGAAAAAGTCCTTTACAATGGAATATGCAAATTACAGTTTCGCATAATATAAATGTAATTGCAAAACTTCCTAACAACAATAGAACTTTTATAGATGAGAGCGGACCACTGGCGAGGATTTACTCGGTTGGACAACCCATTTATGAGTTTTATCAAATGCATTATCTGGGTGTTATAAATAATCCAAGTGAAATACCATTTGACAAATATACAGGACAGGTAAAAACTTATCATACAGGATGGAGCCCTGTGTTAGTGGGATGGCCACTTTATCAAAGTGTTCTTAATAATGATGATATTTGGAAGGGTGATCGTCTTCCTTCTGGAGACCCTAATCCTAGATTTACGGGTGGTTGGGCAAATGATTTTACTTATAAGAATTTTTCATTAAGCATATTAAGCGTTTTTACCTGGAAAAGAGCTATTTACAATTCTTTCAAGATGGATCAGGTGTACGACCTAAGCGCGGGAGGTTTGATTTATAGCCAGCGGTTTGCTAATAACAGAATGATTGATGTAAGTAAATGGAATTATTGGTTACCTTCAAAAGCAAAAGCTGACCCAAATTATAAAGCAGATTACCCAATGCTAAATCCCTATTTGGGAACTGTTGGTCAATTTACCCCTATAAGTGATATTGGTACTGAAGACGGAAGTTATTTTAAAGTTAAGAGTATTGTTTTAGGTTACCAGTTGCCAAATACATTAATGAATAAAATGAAACTTAAAGGAGCACGAATATATGCTGTAATGGATAATGTCCTTACACTGACCAAAAGCGGTTTGCCCGACCCGGAAGCGGTGGATCAAGTAGGAAACTATACCGGAGGATTATACCCTCTTTCTAAGAAATTCACTTTTGGTATTGATGTACAATTTTAATTTTTAAAATGACTTTTTATGACTAAACAGAACTTGATATTAAAATTATTCTTTCCAATTGTGGTGGTGGCATCCATTCTTGGTATTTCATGTAAGAAATATATTTATCAGGGCCCAATTACTTCCACTTATGGTGCTGAATTTTGGACCTCTCAGCAATCAGTAGAACAAGCTACTGCTGCCATGTATGGACAGTTGCGTGCTGATTTTGTAACTGCAGATAATTCTAGTCCCGGACTATTTTTTTTAGCTGGCGACTATGTTTCAGGAAGTTTTTTTAACGCAAGCCGCCAGGATTACAGGCCTTTGACTGCATCCCGTAACCCTTTTGGTACCGGACCATTTAATTTCAATTACGCGCCGTATAATCATGGAATGCATGATTGGTCTCGTTTTTACCAATTGATTGCGCAATGCAATCTTATTTTACAAAATGTACCGGACATGCCAACATCACTTTTCGGAAGTGAAAACAAAAAGAATGCTTATTTGGGCGAAGCGCTGTTTATGAAGTCCTTTACTTATTTTTATATTATTCGAATTTGGGGGGACCCTGTTTTTGTAGAAAAGACTTATAACGGTGCAGATTATGGAAATATAGCGCCGATAGCCCGTTCACCTGAAGCCGATGTTTTGGATAGCTGTATTAGCTATTTGACCAAAGCAACCAGTTATCTTGAATATACCGCAGGAGATCCTTCTAAATCAATAAGGGCAAATAAAGGAAGTGCGCTTGCTTTGCTTGCACATATATATGCCTGGAAACATGATTATGCGAATGCACACAAGACATGTCTGGAACTAATCAATAATGGCGGATATTCTCTGGAACCTATGTCGTCTTATAAAAATATTTGGGCTGGAGAATTTTCGTCGGAAAGTATATTCGAAATTTCCATGTTATTTAACCCTACTGATCCTAACTTTAAAGGTCAGGGGGCTTGGGCAGAAGCCCGATTCGATTTTTTTGCTACTTTTTTAAAGGGGCCTATAATAAACAATCTGCGAAGTCAAAGTTGGGTGTCTCCATATGATTTTATTCAAAACCTATATGATACGACTAATGATGCACGTTTTAAAACTATTTTGAGTTTCGTTCCCCCAAGTGGAAGTGATGAAATTGGATACATGCTTGAGAAATATACGAATTTTAAATATGCAGAACCTGGCACTGAAACCTCACCTTATATTAACAATAACCTTGTAGTCTTCCGGTTATCAGATATTATTTTACTTGATGCCGAAGCGTTGGCTTCAACAGGTGATCTTGCAGGCGCTGCTGCTGATCTCGCACAGACGGAAAACAGAGCCGGAATTTCCAGTTATAGTAATCCGACAAATCAATTTGAAATGTTAAATGAGATTATTGATGAAAGGGGACGCGAATTGATTGGAGAAGGGCAATGGTATTTCGATTTAATTCGTACTGAGCCCGCCATAGGACGGCTGGTTTTATATGGTTATCCCAGAGATAGAGTAACCCCTGCAAATAAAGGCTATTACTGGCCGCTTGATATGCCTCTTTTGTTTCCCCAGGATAATTTGCTCACACAAAATCCATGGTGGGCATCACATACACTTTAATATGAAATTTAATAATTTCTTATATACTAGATCAAATAATTTTAAAACTAATTGCTCATGAAAAGAATATCTATTTTAAATTTTATCTTATTACTTACGATTATTTTGTTTATGGTTGCATGTAATAAGAATAAAAATTACATTATTGGAGGCGTTCCGGAGGATGTAAACATGTATAAAAATATAACATCGTATGATGTTTTAAAGAATGATCCTAAGTATGATACGTTGATTCAGATTATAGATGCCGCAGGGTTTAAGGATAAGCTGAATAAACCGGGCGTAACCTTTTTTGCACCTTCTAATATTTCAATTTTCCGGTATCTTAACGCTCGCACTATTCAGGTTCAGAAAACTAACATATATGCAAAATTTGCTATGGATTCTCTTTTGTATTATCTAAGTAATAATATAAATGGTACTGCTGATTCTTTAGGAATGTATCTTATGGATCAGCTACTACCTTATTCTGTTCTCACAAATACCGGAGCTTACTATCCTACTGAATTAGCAGGAGTTAAGTCTATTGTATCGTTCGAATATACTAAGGACCCTAGCTTAGGTTATAATCCTCTTGTATCAAGCGTTCCTCAGATTGTTTATTATACCTATATGTGGAAGCCTTATACTTATAATTTAAGCGATGCAAATCCAGCGGGTAATATTACTCCTGCATTAGGTGTGCATACCAGGGTTATAACATCCGGGATAATGACAAAAACAGGCATTATAGATGAATTAGAAAATGGACATGTTCTTTTCTTTTACGGTATCAAAAGATAAAAAATAAAATTATGAAAAAAAATAAAATCATTCCTTTTATAATTGTGTTTTCGGCTATTGCTTTCATTGAATTGTTCGGTGGTTGTACTAAAATCCAGCACGGTTATCTAAGCCCTTTTATAGCCTATCAAGCCACTGAATTTACTGTTGTTGCGGGACGAACCACGTTTTCTACTACGTTGAACTTAGACGGGTCAACTACCCCAATACATGCAAAATGGCTACATTTTTATGATTCAACGGGTAAAAATGTTGATGCTATTTTCTCCAAAAAAAACCTTGTTGATATATGGACAGCAGCATTTGACCCGAAATCCGATTTAAGTTTTGATCAGATCTCAGCTAAATTACAGAAAGACACTTTAGAACCGCTGTCTGTAAGTGAAGAAAGTGGTGTAATTACTTCAAACGCAGGTAGTTTGAATTTACCTTTGGGAACGTATACAATGGATCTTCAGGTATCTAATCCTGAAGGCACGGAGGTTTTAAAAAATATTTTAAAAATAAATATAGTGCACGGGAACCCAATGGAAACCGATCCGCAAGTGGGTACATTTGCTGTTGGCTGGGCTCTTGCGAATCAGGCACAGGTAAATTATTTTTATAACGGCCCGAATATTCCATATTTGAAATATACTATTAACCGGATTTCTGATCAACCTAACCTTTTAATCGTTAAAGTTATGGATAAAAACGGGGTACCTTTTAACCCCAAGTCAGGAGAAATAAAGGGAAGGCCTAATACCGGATTAAATCCAAATCCTCCTTATCTTCAAAATCTTGAGGCTTATGCCCCTGATACTTATGAGACAACGGATACATCCATGTCGGTCAAATTTCCATTAGCACCGTTTCCGACGGCTTCATTAGGAAATGGTTACCATATGTATTATAATATTTCTGCGTCTGCAGTCATTGTAGATAGCACTTCTAAATGGTCAGGTAATTCAGCTGGTAATTATTATCAAGGAGTAAGTGATCCACATTATCTTGGTGTATTTACCCCAGGAGTAGTGGATTATTCGGTACGGTTTCCATTGCGCATTTATGTGCCAGGTACTTATGAGTATACGGTTAAATTATTAAATGCCACGCATAGATAGAGCATTATTTAAAATTTATAATTTTTAATCGATTTGTAATTTTTGAAGTGCTGATTTTAACTAGGGTTGCAGAGGTTAATTATTCAGGATTAAATTAATCTATAGGATAATTAAGATGGATCGCACGGAAAAATCGAAAGTACAGCAAAACCTTTGTCTGGCCTTAGTTTGATTAAAATACAGTCAAAATTGTTTAACCGCACTAATTGTTTTTACACGGTTAATCTTAATTATTCTATTAATCTAAAAAACTTTAAAAAACAGGCTTTAATATTGGCATAATAATTATGGGAAAAGGCAAAAAAATGAAGGATTAAAAACATTTCTGTAATAATCCGGCAGATAGAGCATGGATTTCTGAAAATGAAAGTTATTTTAAGAACAACCATTTTAAAGAATTTCTCAAACGCTAAAAATATTGAAAAAATTAGCCGTAGGTGGGCTATAAAATAAGTTTAATACCTATGATTAAAAACAATTTCCCATCCTTCTTAAAAAAAATCTAAATTGAAAAGAATGCGTACATGCCTGGTGATTATAGGGTCAAAGAGTTGACAAAATGGAAAGTCCCCGGCGTTCCGACGGAGAATAAGTGAAGCAAAAAATGGCCTTTATAATTTACCCAAATGGATTGAATAGCAATCTCATAACGAAAGAGGATTTATTTTTTATCTATTTTACGTCCAAAATCTAGTTCAGTCCCTATAGATTTTCCTAAGCTCATTATCCAATTCAAATTCATTTTTCTTATAAACGTCTATGAAATGAATCCGTTTCTGAAACAATGCCTTATCCAAAGCAAGCTTCCGGTATTTATTAGCAGAACCACCCTTCAGCCAAATAGTAACAATAGATTCATCAGCAATTTCATGTTCCACCTTTTTTACCCAGAACCAATCTATTCCAACTTTTGCTTTAATAAATGGGAAACTAACTTTTTCAAATTCTCTTGGAATTACCTTCAATAATGTGTAAAACATATAACTATCATCAGAATTGCTGAAATACAGTTGAACCTTTGTTCTAAAATTATTTTATAACAACTGCACTGGCTCTAATGAGAAAGGAACGTTTATCAATTTAACACGGGATACTCCGGAAGGTTATTAGTGAGGTTCTTAAATTAAAAGATTTACTGTTTTTTTTCAATTATATATTTGCAATAAACTGACTTTTAATGTGAATATGTATTAAGGGAAATGCGTTCCGCACTCCATCCTTCTAATAACAATTAAATAAGAAACATGAATAGAATCAATGTAAAAAGAATAACTATTTCGATCTTGTTGCTCATTAGTGTAAACCTGCTACTTGCCCAGCAAAAATTTTTGTCTAAAACATTTTCTCTTTCCATAGATGGCATGGGAAATATTACCGCACTGGAAGTGTTGCCCGCGGGCAAAAACCTTGTAGCAAAAGATAGTGCCGGTGTATTATTACAACTTGTAAAAGATGAAAAACGGTATAAACCTGTATCTGCTACTTTTGCCAAAAGTACCGTAACATTGCGGTACCCGGATGGACAAATTGCCAGGATCAGGGTGTCATCTAAAAATACCTATCTTCGGTTCGAATTAATTGAAATAAGTAAAGATGCTGATGCCGTAATATGGGGACCCTTGAACACCTCCCTTGGCGATACGATCGGCAATACAATTGGAGTTGTCCGGTCTCCCGAATTTGCTGTTGGCATTATTGCACTTAATACAAAAACTACAGGCGGCGAACTGGTTAATGAAGAAGGGGCAGTATATGATCGCGGTACTACAGCAGTTAAGAAAAATTTCGGATCATCATTGCAGGCTTTTACTGTTGACCGCTCCCATAATCGGGTTATTACAGTTTGGGACAGATGGAAAAACGTGCCTGTGAAAGGGATACCTGAAGGCAAATTGGAAGGCTCTGCCATCGCAGTTTTTGGTAGCAAGCCTTCGGCAGTTCTTCCTGTCATTTCCAACATTGAACAATCAGAAGGATTGCCTCATCCCGTATGGAAAAAGGAATGGATTAAACAATCTGAATATACCGGACGGCCTTATATGATCACTTCTTTCTCAGAGGAGAATATTGATACCTTGCTGAACTACGCCAAAAGAATGGGGCTGGCAGGTGTATATCATGAAGGTCCTTTTGCCTCCTGGGGCAATTTTGAACTCGATAAAAAACTATTTCCCAATGGCATAAAAGGCTTTACTGAATGTGTGAATAAAGCGCATGCCAAGGGCCTGCGGCTTGGCTTTCACACCCTTTCTAATTTTATTACTACAAACGATGCTTACGTAACTCCTAAACCGAATCCGCATCTGGCAACTGCCGGAAGCAGTATTTTGCAGGAGGCTATTGATAAGGATGCTACAGTATTAACCGTTCAGTCGCCGGAATATTTTGAAATGCAAAGTGACCTCAACAGCATTCGCATTGATGACGAAATTATACGTTTCAGGGAGGTCTCTAAAAATGCCCCTTACCAATTGCTGGATTGCGTGCGGGGAGCTTTTGGTACAAAAAAGTCCAACCATGCAAGAGGGTCGGCTGTCAACAGGCTCTTAGACCATCCCTATAAAGTTTTTTTTCCGGACTGGATATTGCAAAAAGAGATCGCCGCCAATATCGCAAACTTCATAAATGAAACCGGCGCTGATCAAATGGATTTTGATGGGCATGAAGGAACTTATGCTACAGGAATGGGCAACATGTCCCTGTCGGGTTTTGCAGAAGACGTATATAAGGCAATAAAGCATCCTGTTGTTTTTGGGTCAAGCAGAGCTGCACATTATTTCTGGCACATGGATGATTATCTTAACTGGGGCGAGCCGTGGTATGGCGGCTTCCGGGAAAGCCAGTCGGATTACCGTATTGACAACCAGAAGTTTTATGAAAATAATTACATGCCGAATATGTTGGGCTGGTTCTTAATCACGAGCCAAACTAAGCCGGAAGATGTGGACTGGATGCTTGCGAGAGCGGCAGGTTACAATGCCGGCTATGCTTTGGTGGTGCGATATGATGCCATAAAAAATAATCCTTTTATTAATGAAATTGTAGAGCAGGTTAATAGCTGGACAGAAGCGCAACAAAAAAATGCATTTTCGCAGGCTCAGAAACAATGGCTGAGGGTTCCGGAACATGATGTGCACCTGGAAAGAGATGGCGTAAATGCATGGAAAATGTACCGGTACAAAAAGGTCGTTTTCGAACATTCCGCCAAAGAATTACAGCCGGGCGAACCCACTTCGTCTGAATGGACTTTTCAAAACAATACAGGAAAGCAAAATGTACAAATGATATTGCTGGCTGCCGGTAACACAGGAGAAATCAGCAACCCTGTTATTGAGCTGGATAATTCCTTGCGCATACATTTACCAGTAAGCTTAAAAGCAGGACAAAGTTTAGTTATTGATCACTCAACTTCTGCAAACCTCTACGATCAAAAAGGAAAATTTATTAGGAAAGTGACATTACCCCAACCTCTACCCGAATTGGCGGAAGGCAGTCATCATTTATTGTTCGATTGTGCATTTTCAGAGGGTGCTGATATCAATGTAAAAATAACGGTTAGGCTTTCAGATGGTATAGAAAAAGTACAGGCTGAATAAGAAAGATGTTTAGCAGGCCTTCCGTTATTGCACAACAAGGAAATTTAAACCCGATGTATATGGCAAGTTATAATTTAACTCAGTAGTTTATTGATAAATAAGAAGCATGATTCAAGATATAAATTCTCAGAAGATTGTATGCAATAGTCGCACTGCAGCAATAACTTACAGGAATCACTCATAAAAGAAAGTGGAATACTTTAATTTTTTCATCGAGTCATTTTTCGCCGGAGGTCTTTTCCGTAGAAATTCTTTTTATCAATTTCGAATTGATCGTTGTTTTTTCTAAAAGAAAATGATGTCCTTTTTTCTCTATCAGCTTAAAAAGAATAGAAGCTGCTTCCCTTCCGATTTCAAACGCAGGCTGTGTGATAGTTGTCAATGATGGATTTAACAACCCGGCAGTTTTTAAATTTGAAAAGCAGATAACTTTGACATCCGCGGGGATATTAAGATTTAATTCCTCGCAAACTTCATAGGTTATAATAGCGAGTTTTTCTACAGAAGCAAATATACCATCGGGTCTGTCTTTTCTTTTTAATAGGTTTCGAATTAAATCTTTATCCTTGTGCTCGTCCCCGTTACAAAATAAAATCAGGCTATTATCCTTTTTAATATGAATGTTTTTTAGTGCATCCAGGTAACCGTTCATTCGCTTTTGAGTAATTGTAAGCTTGTTGGGCAAGGACACAAAGGCAATGCGTTGGCAACCGTTTTCAATCAGGTGGTTCGTTGCTACGGCGCCGCTATTATAATCATCCGTAATAACTTTAGGTGCATTTATACGTTCAACAATCCTGTCAAAAAAAACAAGCGGTATTCCTTTTTCTTTTAATGCCTCGAGGTGAGTTGTATCAGAAGTTTGGGCTGAAATTGATATCATTACTCCGTCAACCCTTCCATTTTGAAGAAGATTAATGATCGCTACTTCTTTTTGCTCAACCTCATGTGTAAGATAAATCAACACGTGATATCCTTTTTCCTGGGCAATAGATTCAATACCATTTATAACAGGCCCAAAAAAATCATTGACCACTTCGGGAATAATAACTGCGATTGTTTTGCTTTTTTGTTTTCGTAATCCACTCGCAAACGGGTTAACCTGGTAATTGAGTTCTTTTGCTTTTGCCAATACAGCCTTCTTTGTGGCAGGGCTTATTTCGTGACTGTCCCGGAGTGCCTTTGAAACCGCGGAAATGGACAAATTCAGCTCTTTGGCAAGTTGTTTCAGATTCATAATAATATGGTCTTCATAATAGAAAATTAAGGCCGGAATTCATTTTAATACTGGTATAAAATATTCTATTTTTTACGAAAAATTACTAAAACGTTGTAGTAAATAAATAGTTTGTCAATCCGAAAATATCTATTTTTTTTATCCAAATTACATGATGAAATAAGTACACCTCTTTTTAATAAACCAGATTGCTTTGTTAAATAAAAATTCATTTACCGAAAAAGATTTGTTGCTTCTTGCATCTAAAGGATGTGAAGATTCGTTCACAAATTTATTTCATTTATATAAAGACAGGCTATATACTTTTGTACTCCGGCTAACAAATTCGGAGGAGCAAACTTTAGATCTCATTCAGGATATATTCATGAAGTTGTGGATGAACCGTAGCGTTCTTGCAACGGTTGATAACCTTGGCAGCTATATTTTTCGTTCTGCACGCAACAACATTATCAACTCTTTTAAACGTGCGATGAATGAAGCATCAATACTTTCAGAATTGCAGGCTCCCAATAATCTCCATAAGGATGTTGAGATCAATTTTGAATATAAAATATTGGAATCAAAATTTAAGAACGTAGTTAAAAAACTTCCACCCCAGCAGCGCTTGGTATACACCTTAAGCCGGGATCAAGGCCTTAAGCACGAAGAGATAGCACAACAACTTCATATATCTACCTCAACGGTAAAAAATCATATGGTAGAGGCTTTAAAGAATATAAGGATGTTCCTTAAGAATGAGCTTGACATTGCAGAATTTTATTGATGTCTGACTACCATATTTGTAAACTCTTTTATTTTTTTACGCTGGTTCTATCATGGGCAACTTTCGTTTACGCTAATCTTCCTCATCTCATCTGGTAAGTGCTCCCACAAGGCCATTGATTCAATTCCGGTTTTCATTCAGGTTATTTTATTTCAGCTTTCCGAAAAAGTTTTTATCTCCACTAGTCCTAAATCATTTGTTAATTGTCTTAATAAGCGGGGGTTAAATTTAAAAGATTAAGGTTTCGCCCAGATCAAGTGTTTTATTACTTCAACAGGAATTCAAACGATTGCAGATGCCAACAGATAGGATAAAATTTCTAATACAGCTTTATTTTGATAAGACTATTGATAATTCTCAACAGTCAGAGTTATCTGAATGGGTAAAAAACCACGCTTCAGATGAAGAATTGATTGCACTATTATCACATGCCTGGCAGGCAAATGATGAAAATATTGTAATGCCTGAAGTGGCATCGAAGAATATTCTGTCAGCCGTCTTAAAATCTTCCTCATCGAAAAATCAAAAAAAAGATTCAAATAAAATAATTCCCCTTAATAAGACTGCTCCGTGGATAAAACGATTTGTTATTGCTGCATCAATACTTATTGTTTGTTCAATTGGATATTTTTTAAGAAAGCCCGCCGCGTCTCATAATGCAGTTGCCCGCAATATCAACAATACAAAGGGAAATATCATAAAGCCCGGAGGTTCCAAAGCTACTCTCACTTTATCTGACGGCACTAAAATCGTTTTGGATAGTACCGGGAATGGGCTTTTAACAAAACAGGGCGGAGCAAGTGTAATAAAACGTGCTAACGGAAAACTACAGTATTTACGAGACCAAAGTGTGACTTCCGAAGTTGTTTACAATACTATGAGTACACCTGTTGGAGGTATGTATGAGGTTGTGTTGCCTGATGGAAGCAATGTATGGTTAAACTCGGGCTCTTCAATTACATACCCAACTTCTTTTTCCCGGAATGAACGCAGGGTACAAATGACGGGAGAAGCTTATTTTGAGGTGGCTCACGATAGAACGAGGCCATTCCATGTATCAGTTAATAATATGGATGTTGAAGTATTGGGGACTCACTTTAATATTAATTCATATGACAACGAACCGTCCATCAAAACGACTTTGTTGGAAGGAAAGGTTAAGGTTTCGAAAGGGAATGCCACTGTCTTAATTATCCCCGGCCAACAAGCGGTTACAGCTAAATTGTCAAATGATTTGTCGATTAACAAAAATGGAGTTGACCTTGACCAGGTCGTAGCGTGGAAAAACGGAAAATTTGTGTTTATAGACGATGATATTAAAAGTATAATGAGGCAAATTGAAAGGTGGTATGGGGTAAGCGTAACCTACAATACTAATGTAACCAATGAGGAGTTTATTGGAGTTATTTCCAGAAGCGTAAATATCACGCAAATACTGGGTATGCTTGAAAAAACAGGGAGCGTAAAATTCACGATTCAGGATAGAAATATTATAGTACAATAAAAAAAACCAACTTAAAAATATGCCGGAAATGCTGCGAACATTTCCGGCTGTTAAGTCAGTTAAAGAAATAAAATAAAACCGTTACGAATCATTTTTTCTTAAACCTAAACAATGCAAAAGTATGAATTTACTGACATGCAGGATTCAAAAATGTAATGCTGCTGATTACCAAAAAAAAGTAAGCTGCCTACTTACTTCTCAAATTTTGAAAGCAATGAAATTGACTTTCGTTTTTCTTACCGCGGTTTTTCTGCAAATATCGGCGAAAGGGACGTCGCAGACGGTTACGCTTTCTTTGAAAGATGCGCCGCTTATAAAAGTATTTCAGGAAATTGAAAATCAAACAGGATTTGGCTTTTTATTTTCGAGGAAGACAATGAAAGATGCCCGCAAGGTGAATATTAGCGTTAGGAATGCATCCCTTAACGATGTGCTGCAAATTTGCTTCAAAGGGCAACCACTTACGTATTCAATCGAAAACAACACGATTGTAATCTTACAAAAATCGTCAAAAGAGATGGTACTGCAGGAAGCTGCGTTGCCGCCACCGGTTGTGATACGAGGCAAGATCACAAATGAAAAGGGCGAACCGTTAAGTGGTGCAACTATCACCGAAAAGGGCACCCGGAATGTTACCACGTCAAATGTTGAAGGCAAATTTGAGATACAAGTCTCTAATTCCAAATCAGCATTGGTTATTTCATACGTAGGGTACCAAAGTACGGTGGTGGAAGTAGGTAATAAAGAAGAAATTACTGTCGCGCTGGTAATGCCGGATAAAAGTTTAAATGAAGTTGTAGTGATCGGCTATGGTACGCAAAAGAAAAGTGATATTATTAGTTCGGTTGCTTCTATTAAACCTCAAAATGCAACCCGAAACATCACCTTAGATGTAGGTGAAATGCTGCGGGGAAAAGCTGCGGGGGTTATGGTCACAACAAACGATGCAGGGCCGGGTGGCTCATCAAACATACTGATCCGGGGTAGAAGTTCAATTTCGGGTGGTACCAACCCAATCGTAATTGCTGATGGTGTGCCTATTGGTTCTATTAATGATTTGAATCCAAATGATATTGCTTCAATTGAGATATTAAAAGATGCGGCGGCTCAGGCTATTTATGGTGCCAGGGCTTCGAATGGCGTAATACTAATTACAACAAAAAGAGGAAAGGCCGGTAAAGTAAGCATCAATTATAACGGATATTATGGAATTCAAACTGCCAAGAGAAATTTTGATGTTTATACCGGACCTGAATTTGCCCAATTAAAAAGAGAAGCCGATAGGTCCGTCAATAACAATATCCTGCGGCCGGATTCGGTTATTTTTAGCTCCAATGAATTAGCCGCTATTGCACAGAAAAGGTCTATCGATTGGTCGAAGGAAGTTATGCAACCTGCAAACATTCAAAATCATGATCTTAGTTTTTCTGCCGGCACTGAAAAGACAAAATTATACGTAGGAGGTAATTATCAGGATATGACCGGGATAGTGCCTACTACCGATATTATAAAGGGAACATTAAGAATGAATCTTGACCAGGTTTTAACGAGTTGGCTGAGAGCAGGTCTAAATACTTCATTCCAATCATCGGTAGCAAGCGACCCGAATGTTGCAAATATTGTACGTCAGGTTGTCACTGCGTCCCCGCTTGGCAACATCTATAGCCCTGACGGATCTTACAACGTTCGTCCAGGAGGCAACCAGGAAAGTTTCAACCCCTTACTAAATTTAGCCGAAACACAAAACCGGGTAACCAACCGGAACGATATTCTCAATATTTTTCTAGATATTAACCCGGTTAAAGGATTAAATAACAGAATAAACGCAAGCCGCAGGTCCTGGAATTACAAAGGATTGAATTATGCCACTAAGAAATCTGAAAGCGGTCTTACAAGTGGCTACGGCAGTGGCAATATTCAATACCAGGAAAACGTAGAATGGCAGGTAGAGGATATTATTACCTATAACACGCACATTCAAAACCATAATTTGAATTTTACTATCGTTGGAAGTGCAAGCGAACAGAATTATTACAATTTTAAAAATGCATCTTCAAAAATACCCAATGACATTCTCGGCATTTATGGCTTGGAATCTGCATTAATAAATATTCCCACAATTGACGGTAATAAGCGCCGTCTATTGTCGGGTGTTGGAAGGATTCAATACGATTACTTATCAAAATACTATGCTACATTAAGTGCCCGGGCTGATGGATCTTCAGTTTTCGGCGCCGATAACAAGTGGGGCTATTTCCCAGCCGTAGCAGTTGGCTGGAATATATACAAAGAAAAATTCCTGGCTAATTTCAAAAACCTAACGAACTTAAAATTAAGAGCAAGTTACGGGAGCGTCGGCAATGAAGCCATATCTCCTTATGGAAGCTTAAGTCTTGCCAACCAGGTAGACTACTTATTTGGAGTAGACAGGGTATCAGGTTATTCTCCCGGTAGCACCTTATCAAACCCAAAGCTAAAATGGGAAACTTCTACTACCCTGAATTTAGCTGTAGATTTCGGGTTCTTCGGTAACCGTCTTTCCGGAACTGTTGAATATTACAACAAAAACACAACCAACCTATTGGTCAATCGTCAGTTAAACGCCTCTATCGGATATTCCTCCCAGCCTGATAATATTGGAGAAGTTCGCAACAGGGGAATTGAAGTTCAAATCGACGCAATTCCAGTTAAAACGCAAGATCTAACGGTGCAAACGGGCGTAATGTTTTCCAAGAATAAAAACTCAATTATAAAATTATATGGCGATTTAAATGGAGACGGTAAACAGGACGATGATGTAGCCAACAGATGGTTTATAGGCCAACCGATCGAAGTTTATTACCAACCTGAATACCTCGGAGTTTGGCAAGGGACGGAGGTATATCCCGGATCAACATTTAATGAAACCACTGGTAAATGGCAGATAAATGGAGTGCAGGCTCCCGTTGCTCTTGATCCAAAAACAAACTTGCCAATAGTTGACCCGTATACGGGAAAAACACCAATACCGGGCACCTGTAAAATAAGAGATAAGAACGGCGACGGAAAAATTAATGCACTTGATAATTATATAACATCTAAATATCCGGATTGGATAGGATCTTTTAGCTTAGGTGCAAGCTATAAAGGATTTGATTTTTCAATGGATATTTATACGGTTCAGGGAATTACAAAAGACAATCAATACTTGTATGATTATACAGCTGGAGGCGATTTAAGAGGAAACAGAAACGGCATAAAGGTTAACTACTGGACACCGGAAAACCCTGCACCGATTTATCCTCAGCCTAACGCAGGTACGTCACCTCCGGGCATGGTATTTCTTGGCCTGCAGGATGCTTCCTATTGGCGTTTGCAAAATATTACCATCGGCTACACGCTTTCACCAAGAATTGTCTCCAAGTTAAAATTAGCCGATCTAAAGTTTTACGTAACGGCTCAAAACATTATCACAGTTACGGATTATAAATCATATAGCCCGGAGCAAGACTTGTACGCCTATCCAACAACCAGGAATTTTGTTTTTGGTTTAAAGTTGGGCCTATAACAAAAATCCTGTAGACTAATTTTTGAATAATGTTTATAGGTATTTAATTCAATTAAAATAAAAAAGGTACAAATGAAAAATATTAATAAAGTTGTATTGGGACTATTTGGGATAGTACTCCTGAATACTTCCTGCAAAAAATGGCTTGTAGAAAGCAATTTTACAAAAATTGGGTCAGATGTTATTTACAAGGACGAGGCAGGTTTACAGGTGGCCCTTGGTGGATTGTATAACTTGCAACGTGCCTACGAAAGAACTACTGATCAAAATTCAAACGGGCTAACGCAAAATAATCTTTGGCTCTATTGTGCCGACGATTTGGGATGCACTAGGACTTTTAATGATGCACAAATTTATAAGTCTGCTATGACTCCAACAGCCTTTCCAAGAGGTAAATGGACTTTGGGGTATCAACTGATTGATAGAGCCAGCGCAGTTATCAGTGCCGCCCCAGGTATTAGTTTTGCAGTGGCGGCTAATAAGAATCAATTGATCGCTGAAGCAAAAGTAATCAGGGCTTATACCTATTTTAAACTTTGGCAACTGTATGATAATATTCTCATAGACACCATTCCGACTACTGCTAAAAATGCTTTTGATGCAGTTGTATATAAACCTGCGTCAAGAGAAGATGTTTTGAACTTGATTAATTCAGATTTGGATTATGCTATTGCCAACCTTTCTTATAATGCTAAGCCAGGACAGGTGAACCAGGGATTTGCCCGTCATTTGCGGGCGCAGGTAGCCGCCTGGCAAAGTGATTGGGCAACCATGGCAGCGCAGTGCGATTCTATTGTAAAGAGTGGCAAATATAGATTACAGCCAATCGAAAAAGTCTTCGGAGCTGATGTTAATCACTCAGAAGCAATTTTTACTTACCAGTTAGACGAAACGCTGGGAGGAAGTGATGCCCTCGCTGGAGGTGGTGACTGTATACTCGGTGGTGTTTTTCAGGCAAGGTATTATGAAATGCCTGGCGGTCACATTATTGAAGATAACAATTGGGGTGGAAACAGTCTTGGATGGACAGTTCCCAATAAGTATTTAAGAAGCCTTTACAATCCTGACCCCGTTACAGGATTAAGCGCTGACAAACGTTTTACCGCCTATTATTACCCTGATAGCCTAATTGGCAATAAGCCTGGTGACCCTTATTATGGTAAGCCATTACCGAAATCTTCCTACCCTGATAATTATAGACAATATCATTGGAGTGTGAGGAAGTACCAGGATTTTGTTAAATCACCTGGTACGTACCACAGTTATAAGGATATCATTGTATGCCGGTATGCCGAAACTCTCTTACTTGGAGCTGAAGCCCATTGGAGACTGACAAATAATCCTTCTGATCCAACAGCGTTGTCATATATTAACATGGTGCGTGAAAGGGCAGGCGTACCAGATTTTACTTCTATAGATCAGCAGACAATCCTGGACGAGTCTGCTCGTGAATTGGCTTTCGAAGGTGGGCGTTGGTATTTACTCAAGAGAATGGGAGTTTTAATTGACCAGGTAAATGCTCATAAAACATTTGGCAGCGCCTCAACAAATGAGAAACTATATCCAATGCAGCCGTGGATGGTACGTTGGCCAATACCACAGGATCAGATTGATTTAATGGCACCAGACTTTCCGCAAAATCCCGGCTATTAAATCTTCATTTAAGCGCAAATATTTGATGTAAAACCTGCACCCGGTAAGTATTTTCCGGGTGCAAGTTTAAAATCGCGACACTATTACTATTGATTAGCTAACGCAACTCTATAATCTAAAATGCAAAAACTTATTTTCGGCCCGTTAAAGGTAAAAATTTTGAACCTTTACTTTGCCGTTCTAATACTTTCAATAATATCATGCAGCAAAAAAAATCATGCTGTTACTCCCGGTAACAATACCCAAAATCCTCCGCCCGCAGTGGTTTCCGCCCCGTTGAAGGACAAGGCCTTGTTTGAAATTGGCGCTGCCGTAACCGTCGCTCACTTAAAGGAGCCGGATTTTGCTAATACCTTTAAGACCAACTTTAACCAGTTGTCTGCTGAATATGAGATGAAGATGAAACAAATCTGGACATCGGCCACCACTTATTCGTTTGATGGGCCAGATTACCTGGTCAATTTTGCTGCGCAGAATTCGATGAAGGTGCACGGACATACACTCCTTTGGTACAAATCGTTTCCCGATTGGTTCATAAACGCAGCATATGATTCGCTCAATTTTGAGAATAATGTGAAAGCTTATATCCAGACAGTTGTTGGTCGCTATAAAGGAAAAATCAGGAGTTGGGACGTTGCCAACGAAATTTTTGCAGATGATGGTTCTTTGAGAATCGATGCTTCGGTTTACAAAACGTTTAAAGACCCGATTGGTTTTTATGAAAGATGTTTTCAATATGCCAGGGATACTGATCCTGACGCGAAACTTTTTTATAACGATTATGATCAGGTCTTAAATTCTGCGAAAAGGTCTTCTCTAAAAAAAATGGTTGAACGTTTCAGGAAAGAAGGCTACCCAATTGATGGTATCGGTGACCAATTTCATACAACCGTTTGGACTGATAAAGCAACAATAAATATCGGTTTGACGGATCTTGCAAGCACAGGCCTACTGATCCATATTTCAGAATTAGATATTAGGGTTAATCAAAACAAATCGGATTCATATGTATTCACCGATGCAGAACAACAAAAGCAAGCCAATATGTACAAAGCAATTGTTGAAATGTATGAGGCGTTGCCACAGGCTCAAAAATTCGCAATAACGGTATGGGGAATTACCGATAAATATTCCTGGCTTCTTAGCTGGTGGAGCCCAAAAGAATATCCCCTGCTTTTTAATGGTGATTATTCCAAAAAGAAGGCGTATGAAGGGTTTTTGTCTGGATTGAAATAAATGGATACCTAATAAATAGTGCAAGCCATGATTTTAAATTCTGTTTAAATGAAAAAAGTTACTTACTGCTTTTTGTTACTTCTGGTTGGAGGTTTAGTATTGTCTTTTCTTAAACATGAGTCACCGGTTCTACTCGAAACAAATAGCCCTTTGGAATCAAGGCTCAACAAGCTTCTTGGAAAAATGAGCATGCAGGAAAAAATTGAACAACTTTACTACAAAACAGATGGTAATAAACGGCTTGGTATTCCACAATTTAAAGGGAGCGACGGCCCTCACGGTATTGGTAATAATGCAGCTGGATTTTCATCTTTCCCGGTAACTATTGCAATGGCAGCCACATGGGATCCGGTTTTAATTACAAGAGTAGGAAGAGCAATTTCAGAAGAACAGGCTGCACGTGGCAGAGACAGGATTGCCGGACCGACACTCGATTTACTGATCGATCCAAGGATGGGCCGGGCTTCCGAAACTATCGGAGAAGACCCATTTTTAGGGGGACGGATTTCGGAAGCTTTTGTACTCGGACAAAACACCATTTCTGTATTTGGAACAATTAAACACTATAATTTAAACACCTACGAAATCAATAGGAGAACTAATAATTACCTGATTGATGAAAGAAGCCTGGTTGAGTTTTTCGGCTATCACTGGAAAAGGACAATCCAGCAAGGCGGGGCTATTTCTGTAATGTGTGCTTATAACTGGATAAATGGGGATAAATGTGCGGAAAATAAATTGCTAATCAAAGATTTATTGCGAGATCATTGGGGTTTTGATTTTTACACAATGTGCGACTGGGGTGGCTTTAGTGAAACAGGTAAGGCTTTAGATGCGGAATTGGATTTTTGCGAAGGCAATGACCTATACATAAAAGAATTACCCGGTGGTGTAAGTGGTGGACGGTTCGATAGTAATCTCGTTAACAGGGCCGTGAAGAACGTGCTTCGAACTAAAATTATTTCGGGAATGATTGATGGTGTTCCGGTTACTCCTGGGAGCGTTATTGACAGCAGGGAGCATCGGGAACTGGTGTACGAAAGCGGATTAAAAAGTTTAGTGCTCTTAAAAAATGAACAAGGTATTTTGCCCTTAAGTAAAGATAAACTTAGATCCATAGCCATCATTGGTCCCAACGCCGCAGTTTTGCCGCTTGACGGAAACAGCAGCTCGAAAGTTTTTCCTTCGTATAGGATTCCGGTAGAAAAAGCAGTGAAAGCAATTTTGGGTGATGATCGTGTAAATTATGCAAAAGGTTGTAACATCAATGATACGGATACTTCGCAATTCTCGTCAGCCATTGAAGCGGCAAAAAAATCTGAATTTGTATTGTTTGTTGCGGGACTGGATAGCACGGTTGAAGGTGAAGGCTATTTTCTGGATAAAGAAGCCGACGAAAAAGGGGGCGGAACGCTAGCCCGGCCCGATAGAGTTTCACAAACCGTATTAATGCCTGGTATGCAAAACAAGTTGATAAACGAGATTGCAAAGGTTAACCCGAATATAATACTGGTCGTTATTTCGGGTGGACCTTGCAGTATAACACCGGTTATAAAAAGTATTAAAGGATTGCTCTATGCATTTTATCCCGGGCAGGAAGGGGGACGGGCTATTACTGATGTTTTATTTGGTAAATACAATCCTTCAGGAAAATTACCTGCAACAATTCCAAAAAATGATGAACAGATCAGACCTATAAGTCCTGATTTCCGCAATATAGTGAGCACAGGAATTGGATATCGTTGGTTTGATTCACAAAAGTTGACGCCTGAATTCGCATTTGGATTTGGATTGAGTTACACAAGATTTAAGTACTCCAACATCAGGGTAAACAATGTAAATGCTAAGGTTGGTGATTTAATCAAAGTTTCATTTAATCTGAAAAATATAGGGAAATTGGCTGGTGCAGAAGTTGCTCAACTCTATCTTTCAACCGGTAAAATTACTCCCGACGTTGTGATGCCCAAAAAGCAATTGCGTGGTTTTGAAAAAATCTTTTTAAATCCGGGTGAATCTAAGATCATCACTTTTCAACTTACACCCGAAGAGTTGTACATATTTAATCAGGCCAATGATTCATACGAGATACCGGTGGGGCAGTATGTGGTGCAGGTGGGAGGTTCATCGGATATATTGCCACTTAAAACGGAATTTAGTTTGCGCAAAGCTGAAGGAAAGCCAGACCCTTCGGTTAGGAATATCCGAACTATGCCTGCTTTCCCAAAAGAACATGAACCGGTAGTTTTCATGGCTTCAATAATCAATAACGGTACCGCACCCACGAAAAAGGGAGACGCTCATTTAATTCATTTTTATGTCGACGGAAATGAAGTGGCCTTATATTTCTCGAAATCAATTTCTATTCCAGTTGGCGGAATGGAACTTGCCTGTGCACAAGGCATCAAGAGGAAAAACTGGGTAGCTTCCAAAGGCAAGTTTACTATAACAGCAAAAATTGAAGTTTCAAAAGGTGAGGATTTGAACCCCAATAATAATACCTGTACGGGAGAATTAGCCATCCCAAATGGGAAAGTGATTCCCGAAGAAATAGCAAATATTTTAAAGTAAGTGAAATAATTGAAACCAAATGAAACGAAAATGTATTTTGATTTTTATTGCGATCTTACTTGGAGGAAAATTTCTTCTGGCGCAACCAATCACCGAAAAGCCATTCTATAAAAATCCAGATGCCCCTATTGAATTACGTATAAAAGATTTACTTGGCAGAATGACACTCGAAGAAAAGTGCAGCCAACTTAATATCTGGCATGTGGACGACCTAAATACTGCAGACAATGTAGTTTTCCAAAAAGTTTTGAAGAATTTGGGAGATACCATTAATAATGGAATGGGCTTTTTGCAATTTGACACAAAACTTCCTGCAAATGAATATGCAGCCAATTTTAATGCGATTCAAGAATATTTTGTGGAACAGACACGATTGGGAATTCCTGCTATTTCAAATGGTGAAGGTTGCCACGGCTTTGTGGGCAACGCTGATCAGTCGACCGTGTTTCCTGTCCCACCTTTATTAGGAAGTACGTGGGATACTACTTTAATGGAAAGTGTTTATTCCGCTGTGGCAAAAGAAATGCGTAGTTATGGTATTACACATGCTGCAACACCTGTGATTGACCTGCTACGCGACCCTCGTTTCGGGCGTTCCGATGAATTTCTTGGGGAAGATCCTTACCATGTTGCTCAAATGGGTGTGGCAGCAATCTTTGGCTTACAAGGTCGCTCTGCCATGATTGATGGAAACCACCTGCTTGCCTGTGCAAAACATTTCGCAGGCCATGGGCAACCTGAAGGAGGAACCAATCTCGCTCCCGTAAATTTATCAGAAAGAGTACTTCGTGAAAACCATTTCTATCCGTTTGAGATGGCGGTGAAGAAAGCCAACGTTCGTACCGTCATGGCATCGTACAATGAAATTGATGGTGTGCCTAATCACGCCAACAAATGGTTGCTGACCGATGTACTTCGGGGAGAATGGGGCTTTACTGGCTTTGTGATTTCCGATTATGATGGCGTTAACAGAATGGTGACCCGTCAACATGCCTGCCTTAACCAGGCTGAAGCAGGCAAAAAAGCCATTGCTGCCGGAATGGACTTTGAGTGCCCCAGCAGTTGGAAAGACTATTGTTTCCGCTTTCTGCCTTCACTTATAAAATCCGGCGAATTAAAAGAATCTATTCTTGATTCTGCTGTTGCCCGTGTTCTTCGCAATAAATTTATTCTTGGATTATTTGAGCATCCATATATAAAAACTTTGGGTGAAAATGAGAGATTAGAAATGCAAAAGAAGAACAGGCAAATTGCACTTAAAGCTGCCGAAGAAGGAATGATTCTATTAAAGAATGACAATCATACGCTTCCTTTTAAACAAAATGAAATTAAAAGGTTGGCTATCATTGGACCCAATGCGGGTGAGGTTCATTATGGTAATTATTCGAACGATAAAAGTCCAGGGGTCAGCATTTTGGATGGTTTGACCCAATATGGAAAGGGTAAATTCGAAGTATTCTATTCGGAAGGTTTCAAAATATACGAGAACGACACCACCATCAAAGCAGTCGATAAAACTCCGGAAGCTGAAAATCGAAGGATTGCTGCTGCTGTAGAATTGGCAAAGAAATGCGATGCTGTTTTACTTGTAATGGGCGGTAATGAATTGACATGCCGTGAAGAATGGGCTGGGCATACAGGGGACCGGTATAGCCTGGATTTACTTGGAAGGCAAAATGATTTGGCAAAAGCCATTTTTGATTTAGAAAAACCAACGGCTGTGGTCTTAATTAACGGTCGGCCATTATCGGTAGATTATTTATCAGAAAAAGCTCCGGCTATGATCGAGGGTTGGTATTTAGGCCAGGAGCAAGGTATTGCGGTAGCCAATATTATCTTCGGGAAAGTGAATCCAAGTGGTAAACTGGCTGTGACCATTCCCCGCAATGTAGGTCAACTACCGGTATACTATAATCGAAAACCATATATACATGAAAGCCCCTATATTACCGGCGAATATTCTCCGTTATATCCTTTCGGATTTGGATTGAGTTACACTAAATACAACTACTCAAATTTAAAACTGGATTATAAACAAATAATAGTTGGACAACCTGTTAAGGTTTCTGTTGATGTAACGAATTCCGGGGATATGGATGGCGATGAAATTGTTCAATTATATATTCGCGATACGGTTAGCTCGGTAACACGGCCTATACAAGAACTAAAAGATTTTACCAGGGTACATCTCAAAAAGGGCGAGACAAAAACAATCACTTTCCTGATAACAGCTGATAAGTTGCAGTATTACGGTCCTGGGATGAAACGTATTGTTGAACCTGGCGAGTTTGAAGTTCAGGTAGGAAGAAATTCAACCGATTATTTATCCAGTTTCTTTGAAGTAATTAGTCAAAAATAAACCTGTAAATAAATTTTTCTAATGAAAAAAAATATAGGCTACACGGTTATTGCGGTTTGTTTTTCTTTATTCAACTCAATGTTGAAAGCTTATCCAATTGAAAGGATTTTCGTGAAAGGGGGAGAGATGAAGTATCACCATGTAAATGTTATTGTGAGCAGTTTTGAAATCTCTAAGTATGAAATCACGAATAAACAGTATGCAGGATTTTTAAATGAAAAGAATATAGGGCCTCAAGGTATTTTGGGTGGCATAAAATTGATTAATGTAGGTTCAAATGAACTACAGGTTGAATACAAGAATGAAAAATGGATGCCGAAACCTGGTTACGAAAATTACCCTATGGTGATGGTAAATTATTATGGGGCAGTTGATTTTTGTAATTGGATTGGAGGTAAACTTCCAACTGAAATAGAATGGACCTATGCAGCAAAAGGTGGAACAAAAAGTAAAAACTACACTTATGCTGGTGGAAATATATTTGATGAAGTTGGTTGGTACAAAGATAATAGTGAGCAACATTCACATCCTGTAGGCGAAAAGAAACCCAATGAATTGGGCATCTATGATATGAGTGGGAATGCGTGGGAATGGTGCCTGAATGATACACTTAAATTAGCCACTGGCTTCTGTGTTCATATGGGTGGAAGTTGGTATGCAACAGAGCAACCGGGTCGCATTGATGCTCATTACGGAAATGTTCCAACACACTTCAGCAACAGCGTTGGATTTAGAGCAGTGTTTCCTGCCGACTCTGTAATGCTTGATAAAAGACCTTTCAGAAACTACAAAGGAAAATCCTGGAATAATGAACCACAGCAAATTCCCGGAAAAATTCAATGTGAATTTTATGACATTGGTGGAGAAGGAATTGCTTACCATGATACGGATAGTATCAACAATGGAAGTGGAAAGTTAAACCCGGCAAACGGGACTTTTCTCAACGAATTTAGAATAAAAGAAGGAGTTGATATTTCCTTCACCAAAACAAGAGATATTGATAACAATCCTTATAATATGGTGGAACCAAAGATGGATCAGTTATATGTTGGCTGGACAATGCCTGGTGAGTGGATTAATTATACCATAAAGGTTAATAAAACCGGTAACTACACAGTCAGGCTCATGTATACAGCAAGTGGAGATGGTGGTATTTTATTGTTGTTAGATGGAAATAAACTAACGAATGAGTTGCTGATTCCTTCCACGAGAAATGATAAGGAACCAATTGCATGGCGACAATGGCATCATTGGAATAGGATTGATTCCTTGGCAACGGTTAAACTTAAAAAAGGGATACATGTGCTAACACTAAAAACGGTTACCAATGGGAATATGAATTATGATTTTCTTGAACTCAAATTAGAAAACTAATACGGGAATAATGCTTAAAGGCTTTGCTGAAACTGAAAATTGAAACAAAAATTGATTTAAGATGATGAGTAAACAATATAACATAATCTTGGTATTTATATTTCTTTTTGGGTTTTCATGGGATCAATCCGAAGCTCAAATTCAATCAGGCAAGGAAATCGCGGAATATCACCGTGTTAAGGCCAGAGCGAATGCTGATAGTAAAGAGTGGAAAACCTATACGGCCAAAACAATAGATAAACTTCCTGGGTTCCATATATCCGCGGATCCGGAATTAGATTCCTATGGCGGATGGAAAGTAAACCGATCAAAAGCGACCGGATTTTTCAGGGTTGAGAAAAAAGGTGATCGTTGGTGGATTGTTGATCCGGACGGTTACCCGTTTATCCATAAAGGAATTGACGTGTTCCGCCCCGGAAGTTCTGATCGGCAAATCGAAGCCATGAAAAGTAAGTATGGAACAAAAGGGAATTGGTTATTGCAGGAAAGTAAATTTTTAAAAGGCAATGGTTTCAATGGCACCGGTGCCTGGTCAGATGTTGACCTGATTCGCCAGTCACCGTCACCGCTTGTATATACAGTAATAGTAAACCCGATGGGAGCATATAAATCAGCTCACTTAAAAAAATATGGTGGGAAATATAAAATGGCTGGCTGGCAAGGGTATCGCTTTGATTTGGTAATGGTTTTCGATCCTGAATTTGATAAATATCTTGAGGAAGCAGTTGCTCCAATTGCCAAATATTCCAATGATAAATATCTGCTCGGCTATTTTACGGATAATGAATTGCCATGGAAAAATGATGCCTTAGACCGCCACTTGAAGTATTTGGCAAAGGACGAACCTTGTTACATTGCCGCAAAAAAATGGCTTGACGAACGTAAGGGAAAAGATGCTACAACTGAAGATATAACTAATGAGGACCGATTAGCTTTTACCGCATTCTATTTCGAAACTTATCTAAAGAAAGTAGCTGCTGCGGTTCGTAAGTACGACCCAAATCACCTTTACCTGGGATGCCGTTTTAACCAGGGATCTGAAGAATTGAGTAATCCTGAAATCTTTAAAGTTGCAGGTAAATATATGGACGTCATTTCGATCAACCATTACAGGAAATGGCAGCCGGACCAATCGATCATGGCTAATTGGACGAAGTGGTCGGGCAAGCCATTTATCATTACCGAATGGTATACCAAAGGAGAGGATTCAGGTTTGCCAAATCGAACCGGGGCTGGATGGAATGTTCCTACACAGCTCGACCGCGGTTATTTTTATCAGAATTTTACGATAGAACTATTGAAAAGCAAATCCTGTGTTGGATGGCATTGGTTTACCTACCAGGATAACGATCCAACGGATCTTAAAACCGATGCTTCAAACCGCGATTCGAATAAAGGAATCGTAGACAGCAATTTCAAACCTTATCAACCTTTGTTGGACAACATGAAAATATTGAACAATCATGTTTATGGACTGATACAATACCTGGATAAATAGTTTAAGATTATTTATGAAAGAAATTATAACAAAATTAAAACCGTAAGACTAAAATATAAAAAGCATGAAAAATTATTTGATCAAAAAAAACAAGATCCGGAGCTTTGGATTGCTGATATTAGGAACAATTTCATTGATGAGCATTAGTGCCGGAAAATCAATGGCTCAAAAACGTAAAAATGAAAAACATCAAAAGCCATTAATTGCGTCCCTAAATGCATATTCGTTTGCCGACTTACTAATGGCTCACGATTCCCGTGGCGATAACCAACAGGTGTTCAACTATTTTAATTTATTGGACTGGTGCGCTACCAAAAAAATACCAGCACTTGATCCAACCGCTTATTTCTTTCCAGGCTACCCGAAAGTTCCTTCCGATGAATACTTGAAAAAATTCAAAGACAGGGCCGCAGAATTAGGTATTGTCATAACGGGAACCGGTATACGAAATGATTTTGCTTCGCCAGATCCGAAAGTGCGTGCGGAGGGGGTGCAACTTGCTAAAGACTGGATTGTAGCGGCCTCTAAAATGGGGGCTCCTATTGTTCGGCTATTTTCCGGAGAAATCCCCAAAGGATATGAAGATAAGTGGAAAGAGGTAGCCGGCTGGATGATTGATTGCTATAAAGAATGCGCAGCTTTCGGTGAAAAATATGGCGTGAAAATCGGTGTTCAGAATCATGGGGATATGCTTCAGACGGCTGAACAATGCGTTTACGTAATGAAAGCAGTTGATTCTAAATGGGCTGGTCTCATTGTTGATATTGGTAATTTTAAAACTCCGGATCCGTATAAGGACATTGCTGAAGTGGTGCCTTATGCGATCAACTGGCAGATAAAGGAAAGTGCGTTTGGTATTGGAAACGAAACTCCTACCGATTATAAACGCCTGATCAAAATTATAAAGGATGGTGGTTATAGCGGGTATTTGCCGGTTGAGACACTTTTGGTTCGTGGCAAGGCTTACGATCCATTCACATTGGTTCCTCAAATGCTACATGAAGTAACAGCGGCAATTGATGAAGTATATAAATAGCTTGAAAATTTATAATTAAAGCAGATACTATGAAAAAACTCGCAATGATTAATTGTTCGTTTCTTGGCTTAGTAATTTTTTTAATAACGGGTATCAATGTTTCAGCTCAGGGAATGTTAGGTAAAGGCTATGCATTTGAGCAAAATGCACGACTCGGCCGCGGCGTTAATATTCTTAGCGCCGACCCAGGATGGAAAAATATTTTAAAAGCCAGGATGACTGAAAAGGATTTTAAGTTGATAAAAGAAGCGGGTTTCAATAACGTCCGCATTGCAGTTCATCCTTTCAGGTTTTCAATGAATGATTCGACTTATACAATTGATCCGGTTTTTTTTATTACGCTCGATTGGGCCATTAAAGAGTCTTTGAAAAATAACCTGATGGCCATTGTTGATTTTCATGAGCACGAGGCAATGGGTAGAGACCCTTTAGGCAATAAGTCTAAATTTTTATTTATGTGGCAGCAAATTGCTGATCATTGTAAGGGTTATCCCAGTGATGTTCTATTTGAAATTGCCAATGAGCCAAACATGAAACCGGAGATATGGAATGAAATTCACACAGACGCCTATAAGATTATACGCAAATCAAACCCAGACCGAACATTGCTTATCGGCCCAATATACGGCAACCAAATTAAATACCTAAAAGACTTAATCTTGCCAGATGACGATCGTAACGTCATCGTCCCGATTCATTATTACTCGCCCATTCAGTTTACCCACCAGGGAGCTCCCTGGTCTGTAAAAAATAGAGATTTAAGCGGTATTACATGGACTAATTCAGCAAGTGAAGAGCAGGCTGTGAATTCTGATTTTGATACTGCTCAGGCATGGTCCGAAATTCATAATCGTCCACTTACTCTTGGTGAATTCGGTGCGTATGAAAAAGCGGATATGCCTTCCCGTGTGCGATGGACTAACTATATTGCCAGACAGGCTGAAACCAGGAAATGGAGTTGGAGTTACTGGCAATTCGATTCCGATTTTATTGTATACAACATCGATAAAGATGAGTGGGTCACACCCATTAAATATGCACTTATTCCAAATAAAAAATAAAAACCGATTGTCATATTTAAAACTGTAAAATCACATGAACCACACAGCTAAATTATTTTCTTTAATCTTCTTTGGCCTATTCTCTAATGGTCTTTCTTTGAAAGCTCAGGTTATAAATATCTATCACAAAGGCTGGATAGATTTTAATAAAAATGGTAAAATGGATGTCTTTGAAGATCCTGCTCAACCCGTTGAAAAAAGAGTTGCAAACTTGCTATCGCAAATGAATGTGGATGAAAAGACCTGCCAGATGGCAACTTTATATGGTTATAAAAGGGTATTAAAAGATAGTTTACCTACCCCCGAATGGAAAACTGAAATATGGAAAGATGGCATTGCCAATATTGACGAGCAACTCAATGGCGTTATCAACGGACCAGAAAGATATTATACCAACAACCTCACTTATCCATATAGCAATCATGCGGCTGCCATCAACCAAATACAAAAATGGTTTGTGGAAGAAACGCGTTTAGGCATTCCCGTTGATTTTACCAATGAAGGAGTACATGGCCTTAACCATGACAGGGCAACTCCGTTGCCTGCACCAATAAGCATTGGTAGCACCTGGAACAGGGATTTAGTTTTCCAGGCGGCCCAAATTGAAGGAGCTGAAGCAAAAGCGCTCGGTTATACAAATATATATGCACCCATTTTAGATGTATCCCGAGACCCTCGTTGGGGAAGGGTTGTAGAAACTTATAGTGAAGATCCCTACCTTATTTCCGAACTGGGAATACAAATGGTAAAAGGTATACAAAGTGAAGGCGTTGCATCCACGTTGAAACATTTTGCGGTGTACAGCGTGCCTAAGGGAGGCCGTGATGGAAATGCGAGAACTGATCCGCATGTGGCGCCAAGGGAATTACAGGAAATGTATTTATATCCCTTTAAAAAAGTAATCGAACAGG
>NZ_VYQF01000006.1 GCF_008710285.1 Ginsengibacter hankyongi
AACATCGGAAAAAATCAATCTGCAAAGGCAAGAAAGGAAATTGAAATTGCCTTTAAACTTATAAAACCCGAAGACCAGAAGAAAGAAAAATCAGAAGAAATCACGACATTGGATTTGCGTCGTTTGACTTACGGAAAATCTCCAACAAAAAGAGGAATTACCAATGTACTTGATGCTGTGCTCCCGAAATATAGATACGCTTCTCTCGCAGAACTAAATGCAATTCTTAAAATATATAACCTGGTGGCTGACCGCGGAAAAGAAGGTGGAATTATTTTCAAAAAAAATGGGCTTATTTACAGGATACTCGATGAGAAGGGAAATAAGATTGGAGTTCCCATTAAAGCGAGTTCTGTCTACAATAAGCCTACCCTCTCCTACCTCGAAACAAAATTTAAAGAAAATGAAGTGTTGAAACAAGGTCATAAAAAGAGTTTAAAGACCACCCTTGACTGGATTATGTTAAGGCCTCCGAAAAATTTAGAGGCATTTAAAGAAGCGCTTGAAAAAGAAAAAATAAATCTCGTTGTCCGGCAGAATACTGATGGCATCATTTACGGCCTCACTTATATTGACCATAAAACAAAATGTGTTTTTAATGGCAGCGATATCGGGAAAGAATACAGCGCCAAATCCATTCTCGCTACATGCGGAATCGAGCAATTAATTCCTAAACAGGAGTTATCTGCGGAATTCAAAATCTCAACTTCAAAAAGCGGCAATATGCACACTGAGATCGACAGGCAACCTGAGTTGAAAAAGAATTTGCTAAGTGCACTTGATGCAGTCCTTTCCCCTGAAGAAACATTTAATTATGTTCCTTATCACCTTAGAAAACAAAAAAAGAAAAAAAGAAAATCACCATAAAATTATATAAAATGCAAACCGGGGAAAATGAACAGGGCTTAAGGAAGATCCTTGACATGACGAGAATGATTAGCATTGCGCTGTTGCTTCTCCATATTTATTATTACTGTTATGCCGCATTTAAAGCATGGGACTTTCGGTTGGATACAACGGACCGGCTATTACAAAATATTTACAGAACAGGTTTATTCAGCAACTTCAATAAGTCAAAGCTGATTGCATTGGGCATGCTTATTATCTCCCTGATTGGAGTAAGGGGGAAAAGAGATGAGAAAATCAGTTTTAAGAAAGCATTCTATTATATCATAATCGGATTATTGCTATACTATTTTAGTTATACAATTATGCTCTTTAAGGTTAACATTTTTATCATCGCTGAATCTTACATTACGGTAACCGCACTAGGATTTATTTTTATTCTTACCGGTGGAAGTCTGTTGTCTCGGATCATTAACACCAGGCTAAATAACGGTGTCTTCAATTCTCTCAATGAAACATTCCCGCAGGAAGAAAGATTGTTGCACAATGAATATTCCATCAATCTACCGGCCACGTATAACCTAAAAGGGAAATTGCGTAAAAGCTGGATCAATATTATCAATCCCTTTCGCGGACTACTGGTAATGGGTTCGCCTGGCAGTGGCAAATCTTATTTTATTATTCAGCACATAATTAAACAACATGTTCAAAAAGGGTTCAGCATGTTCGTTTATGACTTTAAGTATGATGACTTAAGTAAGATTACCTATAATCAATATTTGAAAAATAAAAAGAACTATAAGGTAGAGCCGAAATTCTACGTTATAAATTTTGATGACCTGAACCGTTCAAGCCGTTGCAATCCGCTAGACCCTTCAACAATGAATGACATTACCGATGCAGCGGAATCTTCAAGAACTATAATGCTTGGCTTGAACCGGGAATGGATAAAGAAGAGCGGCGATTTTTTTGTCGAATCACCCATCAATTTTGTTACGGCTTTAATCTGGTTTTTGCGAAAATATAAAAATGGAAAATATTGTACGCTTCCGCACGTGATTGAACTTGCGCAAGTATCCTATGATAAATTATTTTCCATATTAAGAGCAGAACCGCAGATTGAAGTTTTGGTTAACCCTTTTGTAACTGCTTACCTCAATGAAGCAAAGGAACAATTGGAAGGACAGATCGCGAGCGCGAAGATTAGCTTAAGCAAATTATCTTCTGAAAAATTATATTATATCCTTTCCGGAAATGATTTTTCTCTTGATATAAATAATCCCATACAACCCAAAATAGTTTGCATGGGTAACAATCCACAAAAGACTTTAACTTATGGGGCTGTTTTATCGCTTTACATTACTGCTATCACGAGGGTGATGAATAAAAAGAACTGCAACAAGAGTTCTTTAATTTTCGATGAATTTCCGACGATCTATTTTAATGGAATGGATAACCTTATCGCCACCGCCCGTTCCAATAAAGTTGCGACGACTTTAGCTGTGCAGGACGCAAGCCAGTTAAAACTTCATTATGGAAAAGAACAGGCAGATGTTATTATGAATATTGTTGGGAATATCATCAGCGGCCAGGTTAGCGGTGAAACTGCCAAACAACTTTCAGAAAAGTTTGGGAAGATTTTACAGGACAGGCAGAGCATTGCGATTAATCGAACCGATACATCCATTACAAAATCAAAGCAACTGGATCTTGCCATTCCGATCAATAAAATCTCATCACTTTCAAGTGGTGAATTTGTTGGAATGGTTGCTGATAATCCTGATGAGAAAATTGAGCTAAAAGCTTTTTGTGCCGAGGTTATTAATGATCATGAGGGCTTATCGAAAGAACAAGAAAGGTATAAGGAATTACCTGTAATTTCAGGCATTAATACAGGTGATGTTTTGAACAATTTTCTTCAGATTAAAAAAGATGTGGAAGAGATTATTCAAACAGAAATTGAACGGATGATGGATACCCCGGGATTGATGGACCTGATAATTAGAAAGAGTGCGTAAGGTCATTCTCAAAAGGGAAACAGAACGTATTGAAAGCTCAGAAACTAATATTATTTAAATTTCCATGATTGTTAGAGAGCAAGTGTCAGTAGATCATTGAGCTGGCTCTTATATTGCTCACATTTATTTTCCAACCTTTCTTTTAACCCTAACAATTGCCTTCTTTACTCAAAACATAAACAAGCAGGCCATTATTCTTTTCATCCTCATCAAACACCATATAGTCGCAATTAAAGACCCTCACATGACAGGTATTTTATCATCATGATTTGTGGCCTCCACAAATTTAAGCAATGGTGTTGCGGTAGGTTGATCCGGAAATTTGAAGGTTAAACCGGTATCCAAATCATTAATAGATAGTCCGACAATTGTGCTGTTGTGATGTGTTTTTATGGAAAGCATCGGGTATTTATCATTAAGAAGATCAACGGTAATTTTTTTTATTCCATAATCCTTAATGCTGACAAACGTTTCTCTATCAAGACCAGGCAAAGTATAGGGTGACCCAAAGTTCTAGTTTACTTCCTTTTGGAATAAGCATTACTCCCTTAACATTATCAAAAAACTTCTGCAGTTCTTTTGAATGTAAAGAATTACGCCCTTATTTTCTTGCATATGAGTTCTCCTCGTCTTTACAGTCAAGGTGGTTAGAATAATTCACCCTGTTTTATATCAACGGGCAAATTCTGAAAATCAAAACTTTCAATTGGTTTAAATTTATTTTCACCTTCCTTCTTTCTCAATAGTATCATTCTATTTGCAATAAACTTTCCAGTGAAATGAATGTGACTGTATTCAACCCATCCCTTTTCGTATTGCCAGGGCTTAAGTTTTCTTGCTATGGTAATATGGGCGTCAGTGATAAAATGCGGTTTATTGTCAGCATCAAATTTCATCAGGCGTTGACTATCTTCTCTAATCTTTCTCACCAGTTCTATTATTTCATTCCTGCTTGTAACATTTATGAATATAGTATGCGAAGGAAAGCTGCCAAAATCTTTTAGTTCAATTTTTATAGGATGGAAAGCCATTGCGACAATCCTCAATCGGTTTATGATCCTTTCTTCAAATGCCTGTATTTGCTTAAAGGTAACAAGGATCAGTTGCGGGAGATAGACTGACTTATATTCTATCTTGTACTTTTCTATAAAATCCTTTTGGACAGCCATTATCTTTCGGGCAAGGTCGTCGTGTGGGGTTAGAATAATTTTATATTCGTTTACCCTGTACCCCGGAAGATTGATGAGAGGTGTGTCCATTGTCATTTAAATTTCCGGTTACAAATAAATTCTTTTTTGCATTCATGCACAACTTTATGAACAATCTCCCGGTCAATCGGTGCAGGGTCTATCATCCGTACAGAAATGGATTCCCAATTAGGTTTGCCCTCCTTTAAATTAAACTGGTAATCACCATCAAAATGTATAGAGTACGGATAATCATCTCCTTCGCGATAGGCTACCCATACCAACATATTCCTCTCACCATGTGTAATTTCGAACTTATACCAGTCCTCATGCATTACTGCTAAAAAGCTTTTCAGTTCATTCTGCATCGCAAGTAGGTAGGGCCCATATCTCTCTTCGCTAACAACCCAACCGCCATCATCTTCGCTTGTGATAGCCTCAAAACTCACACCATTAGAAAACGTTATCATAAGGCCATATTGAACAGGATTCTTTGTTTCGCCTAAAATCTCCGCGAGCATTTTCTTACCATTAACTACGCATTTAATAGTTACCGGCTCTTTAAAGGGCTTGTAACCTGGCTCAAATATCTTTTGTTTCATGAAATATAATTTTATCTCAAATTTAAAAAAACTAATTAATTTAGCAAAATAAAACTAAAAAATGTACCAACACCTAAAATAATTCATGATGCAACCTGAACAAGTCATCTCAAAAAGTTCAATATTAATTTTCGAAGGTAAGGTGCCCACAGGCTTTCCTTCACCGGCTATGGATTATATGGAAAAGCGTATCGACCTTAATGAAGTATTAATAAAACATCCCCTGTCCACTTTTATATGCGAATCGGAAGGATTGTCGATGATCAATGCCTTTATACCGCCAAGAGCGAAATTGATTGTGGACAGATCAATTACACCTAAAAATGGAGATATCGTTTTAGCCTCCATAAATGGAGAATTCACGGTTAAATATTTAAAGAAGAACGATTTTAAATGCTGGCTTTGCCCTGCCAATTCTACGTTTAAGGATATAGAAATCACCGAAGAAATGGACATGCAGGTCTTTGGCGTCGTAACAACAATACTGATAACTCCGAATGAAATAAAATCATGTATGCATTAGTGGACTGTAATAATTTCTATGCAAGCTGTGAACGCTTGTTTCAGCCACATCTCAATGGAAGGCCTGTCGTTGTATTAAGCAACAACGATGGATGCGTAATTTCGAGAAGCGATGAAGCGAAAGCACTCGGTATTGCAATGGGTACGCCTGCATACATGAGTGAACCTTCCTTCAAAAAAAACGATGTAAAGGTTTTTAGCAGTAATTATACCTTGTACGGTGATCTCAGCGATAGGGTGATAAAAACACTCGCTGCATTTGCTCCCAGGATGGAGGTGTATAGCATTGATGAGTCTTTTCTGGATCTAAGCGACTTATACAACACCGATCTTCTTCAACTCGGAATTAACATTCGCAAAACAGTTCTGCAGAACATAGGAATTCCAGTATGCGTCGGCATTGCTCCCACGAAAACATTGGCCAAGATGGCTAACCGTTATGCAAAGAAAAAATATAAATCTGTTGGAGTTTTTTACGCTGCCAATGAGCAGCTGAAAAATGAAATGCTGGAATATACTGAAGTTGGGGACATTTGGGGCGTCGGGCATCAATATGCTTTATTATTAAAAAAAAATGGTTTTCACACTGCCAAAGATGTAACCCATATACCAGCAGATTGGATGCGACAAAACATGAGCGTAGTTGGCCTGAGAATGCTAAATGAACTAAACGGAATACCTTCTATTGAGTGGGAATATGATGCTAAATCAAAAAAAAACATCTGTACCAGCAGATCGTTTGGAAAATTAACCAATGACTATTCACTCATAAAGGAAGCGGTAAGCAACCACGCCGCAACATGCGCATTAAAACTAAGAACTCAAAGTTCCGTGTGTACAGAAATAAATGTTTTTATTGGTACCAATCCACATAAGGTCGAACATAAACAGTTGCATCATGCCATTACCATCCGGTGTTCCACTCCAACCAATCTTACAAAGGAAATTATCGGCTATGCCCTCAAAGGACTTGATATTATCTTTCGCCCTGATGAATACCTTTACATGAAGTGTGGAGTAATGGTATTAAATATAATGCCGGAAAACTCGGTACAGGCAAATATGTTTGATGGTGTGCATCGCTCCAGGGATAAGATACTTTCAAAGACCGTTGACCTGGTAAACAAGTCTATGGGTAAAGATACTGTGAGGATGGCAGTTCAGCGTTTCGAACGACGATACAAGTTACGAGCCGGCCATCTGAGCAGCAAATACACAACTGACATTAACCAGATATTAAAGGTGAGAATTTAAAATATGCTACAGCCTTTCGTTCCATTCGAAAAAATTCATTTAAAACAACTTATTGATTTAGGATGTATTTATATTGTTACGCAAACTTATCACCGGGTTGATCATTTTAAGGAAAGAAAAGAAGTACAATTATTATTAACTGATTATAAGGATTTGGGACCAGCCACCATGCACTACAATGCGGTAAGGAGTGATAAGTATGCGGCAATTATAAATTTAAAAAACCGTAAACATCTGGCCAAGATTGAGGAGATGATGACGGGAAATAAATACGACCTGTTTTGGGGAATTTTAAAAAGTTCCGCTGATTTAAAAAAAAGATTAGAGGCATCGTATAAACCTAAAATTCGCCAATTTTTAATGACCAAAACGTCCTGGCGAATTGCTACGGATGAAGAAGTAAAAACCCAGTTTGAAGTAACGTTCGGAGAGCTGTTTTTAATTCTGAAATGGCGCACGCAAAAATTAAGAATTAAATTTGAGGAAATAGAAAAAATATGAATATTTGTTGATTTGCGCATATTTGCGAAATACTTGATATGATTAAAATCAAAGAAATTAAATAATGTGTTACGATATAAGTTTTACAATTAATGTTCGTGAGCTATCAGATTACTTTCCGGATTTGGTTTTCGATGACCAGTTGGAAATTAATTTTCAAGGTGCCGTTCACATAATGGGGCATGGTTATGGAAAACATCCTATAATCTATTATAATAAAGAAGATAATCGTATTCACTGCAAAGCTATGGAATGGGGATGTATTCCATTTTATGTAAAGGATGAAGATACCTTTAAGAAACAACGTGCTACTATGCTAAATGCCAGAAGCGAAAGAATATTGGAGGATACTAAAAGTTATTGGTATAAAATTAGGAACAGACGCTGTTTGATACCTATGAATGCGATGTATGAACACCGGGAAATAGAAGGATGGCAAAAGAAGGTTCCATATATCATCGGACTTAAACACCAGGATACTTTTTTTATACCGGGATTATATTCTGTGGTGGAATTGCCCGATAAGTCAACAGGGGAGCTAATAAAAAGATGGACTTATACCCTTATTACGAGGGAGGCAAACAGCGTCATGCGATTAATACATAACGGAGGCGATAACAAATGGAGAATGCCTTTGTATCTAACGCCTGAGCTTACCCGAAAATGGTTAAAGGATGATTTAACACTTGAAGAATATAAGGATATTTTAAATTTCGAGATGCCTACGGAAGAATTACAATATCATACGGTGTATACAATCAGAAGTCCTAAATCACGCCCTGATGACAAAGAAAAGAATGAATTTTATGAATGGCCTGGGTTACCCGAATTAATATGAGAGTTCTTAAAAAAGTAAAGCCGTAAAAAAAAGAATCATCAACTAATATATTATGACCGATAAGTATGTTACAATAGACGTTTCAGGAGTAATAATTGTCATAGCTGAAAGAATAGATAATTCGGGAATGACTAAGGCTATCCTTAAAGTTGCGATCGACCCCACCGAAGCCGCAAAATTTACTAAAGCACAGGAAGAAAAGTGGACATCAAAAAATAATAAACGTATGCAAGCTATATGCAAGTTTATGAATGAAAATGATTTGTGATAGTTTAATCCCGAGAAATGTTGTAAGGCCCTATAAAGGAAGATGAAGGTTGGCGAGATTTACAAGCTGAGATAAATGTGTCGGCATAAAAAAGCTCCTGAATAAAATCCAGGAGCTCCTTGCGTCGGCCGTTCCAAAATAGAACCAGACCAAAAATAAGATTGAAGTTTGAAAACGTTGAGTGTTTTATTCACAAACAATCCACTTTCAGACGAATAAATTTACAGAACGCTACAAGATATTGTTTACATATTAGTGTTATAAAATGTCCGAATTACCCGATATAGATGTATTCTCCGCTAATTTGAATTCAATTTTTGCGGGGAAAAAAGTGGTGAAAGTAAAAGTAGTTAACGGTAACAAATTAAAAGATAAACCGCAAGATATTATAACTAACGTACAAGGTAAAACGCTGAAATCGATCTACAGGTCAGGAAAAGAGATGAGATTTGAATTTAAGGATGGCTCTTTGTTAGGGATGCACCTAATGCTTACGGGAGATGTTTTTGTTTTTGATAAAGAAAACGATCATAACTCTACGATCATTGAATTCCATTTTAATAATGGTAAAGGCCTGGCCTTAACTGACAGGATGAAAAATGCCAATGTGAAGCTCAAGCCGGAAGACAAAGACGCTGTCGAGGCATTGGATAAAAGGCCGACAGGCAAGACACAGAGCACCATATTTTACTTTACAAAATAGAGGATTTGTATGTTGAAGTTTATTATTCCAAAGAACACAACATCAGAACAAAATTCAATCCTTTCAGCGAGAATGAACTACTCGACGTTTACTTACCTAAAAATTAATATTGAAGAATAAAAAACCAGGTGTTAATCTGACCGTTTAGTTATGTTGCCGATATATTTTCGTCTAACCGTCACAGTTACCTTTGGTATAAGATTTAAATAGACCGGGATGTTTCTTAAAAGTTTTCAACAATTCGATAAACCTGCGGTACTGGCATGATTTATGACCTATAAGTATAATCTCATGGATATCGGATCGGAAGGGGTGGATTAATATCTGCCCCTTTTTTATTCAAGTTGTTTGAGTAACACTTTTCGGCTTATTATTAGTAATTGTACTTGATACAAATGCCGATGATCCGTTGTTTTTATTCTTTACATCCGGCACTACGGGTATGCCAAAGGTGGTAACACATACACATATTAGTTATCCAATAGGACATTTGACCACGGCTTCATGGATTGGTATAAGGCAGGGCGATGTGCATTACAATATCTCACAGCCGGGCTGGGCAAAATTTGCATGGAGCAGTTTTTTTTGCGCCCTGGAATGTTGGGGCCACTATTTTTGCTTTTTATCAACCAGGGCGTTTTAGTGCGAGTGAACAACTGTCCATGCTTGAAAAGCATAAAATCACGACATTTTGTGCGCCTCCTACTGCATTACGCATGCTCATACTCGAAGATCTTAAATCCTATTCCTTAAGCATACGGGAGTGTGCGGCTGCCGGTGAACCATTAAACCCCGAGATCATTGAAGTTTGGAAGAAAGGCACTGGCCTCACGATTCGCGATGGATACGGACAAACAGAAAGCACCTTGCTCGTTGCAAATTTACCGGGCGAGCAATTAAAATACGGATCCATGGGGAAACCAACTTTCCTGTATGATATCGTTATCGCTGATGAAGATGGAAATGAATTACCGCCGAATGGTGAAGGCGACATTACAGTGAAAACCAATACCGGCAGAACCAATGGATTATTTACGGAATACTTTGGCGAACCGGATAAAAAGAAAGAAGTGTTCAGGCATAATTTGTATTACACGGGTGATAAAGCATATAAAGATGAGGATGGGTACATCTGGTTCGTTGGCAGGGATGATGATGTTATTAAGTCTTCTGATTACCGGGTAGGTCCTTTTGAAGTGGAAAGTGTTTTGCTTGAACATGAATGTGTGGTGGAATCTGCAGTGGTTGGGAGCAGGCATGCCGTAAAAGGATTTGTGGTAAAAGCATTTATTGTTTTGAGTGCAGGCTATGCTCCGGATGAACAAATTGCTAAAGAAATTTTTGCATTCGCTAAAAAGAATCTGGCGGCTTATAAGACTCCCCGCATTATTGAATTTGTAACAGAGCTTCCTAAAACGATCAGCGGAAAAATAAGACGCATTGAACTACGGGCCAGCGAAGAACAGAAGATAATTCAGCATCTAAAAGGAGACCATGAATATTATTTTTAACGAGTCGTGATGATGAACAGCACTCAACATTTAGATACCATATTTCAATCGTGGTCGCCCTTAATTTACTTAGTAGGCTAACAAAACGAAACTAGCCTTTCCTCTTAGCACCCTCTCTACTTAAGAAACTTACCTCCACACAGTGTGTCTCTACTTTTCGCCCTGAGCTACGGAGGACAAGGCCGGCCAAACTATAAGAGCTTTGGCTTTTAAAGATTGAAGGCTGTTCTAAAATAGAGTATTTGTATATATCTTCATCAACAGTTTTTCAACCCGATAACTATCGGGTGGGCTAGCGTTGCCGGCTAAACGAATAGGGTGCCAGCATATCAGCCAGTCCAATCATTGATGGGCAACCCAGGGGCAAATCGAGAATTTAAAAATATAACAAATGATGATTAAGGGCTTTATTGCGCTTTTACTACTTACTTTTTCGTCATTTGTATTTGCACAAGGGAACTTACTGGACAGAAAATACAAATTAGGGGATTCTTATCAGTACAAATTAACCTGTATAGAATACCATAATGGCAAATGGGAATCAACTATTGTTTCAATTTGTAAATTAAGCGTTGGACGGGATAGTAATGGAGTGTATTTTGACGAAATTCACTGGGTAAGCAAAAAGGTATTTTCACAAAAAGATACCATTGACCAAAAAGAAAAAGCAATATTAGTTAAACCATATCATATTTCACTTCAGAAAAATGGGAAGCTCGATTTGCCTAAAATTGAAATCCCTGCAATGACCGAACCGATACAAGATTTTAATACTTTTTTTGTTGCAATAAGCCCCCAAATGGGAACGACCGAACTAAAGTCAGCAGGAGATTCTATTTCAAAAAAAGATTTAGTGAAAGCAGACTTTTCAAATGGCGACTTCATACTTAAAGGAGATGACTGTTTTTCTATCAAATTAAAAATGACAGGTGTTACAAAAATAACAGTGATGACTGAAGTTGATTTTTTACCTCCACAAGTAATATGCTTTCCATACTTGCTGGATGACATGAAAACCCCTGTTATTGACGGCATAATCAATAATTTTCAAATGGTACAGCCAACAGGCAATCAAAAATTTAATGTCCAATATGGGAGAGAAATATTTTACATAAACTCTATAAACCAAAGAAGTGATGGCAAGCTTTTAAGCGCTACAATGAATAATACATTAAACCTAAAGTTGAAAATAAATTGTGACAAAGATTATAAAAATAGCCAGACCGAAATACCGTTTACTATTCAACGTAACCTTAAATTGGAATTACTCAAAATTAATTGAATTGTGAAGGGCTTACCCATTTGGTTCCTATGTAAAGCGGTTCCTGGGGAAAGATAATTATAAAGGGCTCGCATAATATTTTGGCAAAGCAGATTTATAAAATTGAAATGAATTTTGGCGCTAATATTAGCCCCGCAAGAGTTCTGAACCATAACAGTTTCCGGCCATTTAAACAATTGACCTTTTCGCATGTTTCTTTAATTCACTTTGAGGTTAATATTAACTTCAATAATTATTAAAACAATAGCTGATTATACTAAAAATGATTATTAAAAAGATTGATGATAAAAGTGTATTTATTCAAACTCAAATAACATGAAATGTACAGAAAAGTATAATAAAAGAGAATAAGGATGTTATACACTGACCTATATATTTTATCTTTTCATACCCAAAGGGTACGGCTTATGAATACCTATCATCATCTGTTCACATATAAAAAGAAAGATTGACAAATAGCCATACGTTTTGTTGAGCTAAATAAAACGTTTACTTTAGACTGGTAGTTGCATTGACTCACCTAAACAATACAAAAAACGAAACGATTGGTATATGGAAATTAAGAACTTGTATAAATTGGGAGTGTCGTGCCAGTTGATAAAACTCCAATTAAATGACAAATCTTTTTAATGCCATTCTATTATCTATAAGTCATTGTAAAAGATGGATTCTTACGATTTTTATTATTTATTGTGTTTCCTGTTTGACTGGAATTATTATGGTACATTCTGGTAATTCATTTGCTTTGTCTTACGCAGACAAGATAGTTGGCAATGCCAACACCAATGACAATGCATCAATTAACTATCATAAGGGCAACAGGTTTAAAGCAGCTTTAATTGACTTTAGTGGAAATCTGTTTATCGGTTCAATTACGCAATCATTTTTGGGGCTTGGAGTAATTTTTCCATTCTTTACCACTGCATATCAAGGTTGGATTGGTGGAATTATTTCAGTTGACATGAAGCATCAAAGCAGATTAATAAAACCAAAAACGGCTTTGTATTATATTATTGTACTTATTTTAGAATGGATACCATATTCATTAACGATAGGCTCAGGGCTTGCACTTGGTATTAAAACTTATAAGCTAAATAAAGGTCGAAAATTATTCAAATACCAAATAGATCAATCCAGTTTAAAAGACGTTTTGCATATTTACTTATTTGCTATTCCTATATTTTTCTTTGCATCATGTTTTGAATTTTTAAGTAACTGGAATAATTAAAGCCTGCTCCAATGATGAATGACGGAAGAACAATCTGCATTTAAGCGGCTATCAGCTAATATTGGGCATACGGAATTCTTTTCGGCATTTGTTGTTAACTTCAACTAAAATTTTTCAATTGGGCTAAAGTTGTGGACTGAACGATATTAATGTCCAGCGGGCAGCAAGCGCTCACGTAGCGGTTATTTTATTTTTTTAAATGGACTATCTACGAAAAATAATAGGAGACTTTGAAATACATTCTGTAGAGAGCATCAAAGAATGCTTTGGAAATGGTGTTGACCCCAATCAGTTGTATAAAGGAAAGCCTCTTATTTACGAAATGATAAATATGTATTTACGAGGACCTAAGTTCAAAAACTGTATTAAAGCATTCGTGGACTTTGGTTTAAAGTTCGACGACAAAGTTTTATTGTCAGTTCTACTTGATGACGCAGCCTCACTTGACAAACTTTTGGCTGACAATAGGGACTTATTATTCAAGACATATTCCTTAGACTGCACTTTTACGCCACTTTATGAAGCATCTCTTTTACATATTTGTGCGGAATACAATCACTTAGCTTGTGCAAAAAAGCTTGTAGAACATGGCGCAGATATTAATATAAAAGCAGGGCTTGATGATAACGGCTTCGGTGGACAAACCCCAATTTTCCATACGGTTAATCAACATGCAAATACTTGCATAGATGTAATGAAATTTTTTATTTCTCAAAAGGCAGACTTGACCTTAACCGTACAAGGATTCATTTGGGGAAAAGGTTACGAATGGGAAACATTTATTCCTTCAGTTAATCCTATAAGTTATGCAATGATGGGACTACTTAGGCAATTTCAAAGAACTGAACCACAGATTTATGAAGTTGTATCTATACTATTAAAAGCTAATTATGGAATAGATTATTTTCCAGCAAATGTTCCAAATAAATATTTGAGCAGTTAATAATAACAAAAGAAAAAACAACCGCTAACAAGAGGTGACCGGTGCACAATTGCCACTTAATAAAAATAGCTAAGGCGCAAAATCCATCAGAATAGTTTCAACAAACAGATAAGAAACAATTTCGACTAACCTTTACTGTTACCCTCCATAAACCCTATTACAAAAAACGATGGATTTCAAAAATGAAAAAGTTTTTATGAAAGGCTGAGAGGGAAAATTTCTTTTTTGGTGACGGCAAAACAATCTACTGACAGCAGAAGGCTAGTGCTAACAATGAACTTTTAATTATAAATTTGGCAATGGTTACGAGCAGACGAAATTCTTCCACAATGGCACACAACCCACCCTTCTCCAAGCTTAAACTACCTCTTGAGAAGTTTAAAAGCGATGTTTCTGCCTTTCCCTTGCATGATGGCAAGATTTATCCAGGACAAGGCAAATTTTTCTAACAATTCCACTTTGTCTGACTTGCCAAAATCTATACAAGAGCCAAAACCTGCGTCTTTAGCCAATTGAGATGCAATTGATTTTGCTTTCTCACTATCACCAGCCATATACATATCGATTGCAACACCATTATAAATTGGATTTGACATGTTTTCAAATCCTGTACTATTGAAACACTTTACAATTTCGGCATTAGTTTTATCAGCAAGACAGTGGTAAACGGTTGGATAAGGTTCAGGCTTATTCACAACAGCATTTGTAGCATCAAGAATCACTTTCCCTTCAACATTACCCATTTGCTCTATAATTTCAAAAATGGCTGTTGGCGGTGTAGCTATTAAAACAACTTCTGATTTTGCAACGGCTTCTTTTATAGAAAAGACTCTTGTATTTTCATTGTTCAATAATTCTTTTCCTTTGAAGTTTGAGATATTCTGAACCCCTAAATATATTTTGTGCCCCTTCTTTGCCCAGTTTGTTGCTAATGCACCGCCTACATTCCCCGTACCAATTATTGCTATTTCCATCTCGTTTAATTTAATATTTTGGCAATTTAAAAAGATTGTTTTCAGATTAACCATTCGTCCACGCTGCTATGACCAATTTTTCCGTTTCTGCAACCGCTTTTGTCTACAGTAAGATGCAAAAATAGGTGGACAATGGAAGAACAACTTTGTGAGATTTATAAAATTGAAATAGATTTTAAAGGTCCATATTAACCCCGGTAACTAGCGGTTTTTAAGGTAAGATAATTACTTTGAACCAACAATCATAAAATACAGTCCAGATCAATTGTCGATCAATTGATACGCTGAGGCCCAAAAGTCGTGCGTAATAGCTGGAAGTTTCAGAAAGTCCGGACGCCGCTGAATCATGAGTACACCCACCAATTGTTCTTTGGGGTCAACGTACCATGATGTGCCAAAAGCCCCGTCCCAACCAAAGCGACCGGTTACTTCACCAAGATCCGTGTTCTTGGTCGTAACGCCCAACCCCAGGCCCCAGCCACGCGTATCCCAGAAGTTCTCAAAGAATGGCGATGCAGCCTTCTGCTCTGCAGTGAGATGATCCATGGTCATCAATTCGATGGATGGCCTGGAAAGGATGCGCTCCCCGTTATAAGTACCCTTGTGCACCATCATGAGGCCGAAGGCGGCCATGTCATCAACAGTGGAGACGAGTCCTCCTGCACCAGCTTCAAACAGAGGAGGCTGGGCTACTTGTCCACCGCGTGCCTCATCTAACACAACGAGTTCTTTGGTAAACAGGTCCGTTCCGTAGCAAGTTGGGAGCCGGTCGATTTTCGCTTCGGGTACAAAAAATCCCGTGTCCTTCATGCCGAGTGGTTCGAAAATACGCTCACAAAGAAACTGGCCAAGCGATTGGCCTGAAACGCGGCTGATCAGCACACCTAATATTTCGGCACTCATGTGATACAGCCATCGTTCGCCTGGTTGAGATGCAAGTGGCAGGTTTCCTAAACGTTTCATGAACTCGTCAGGTGTGCCGGGGAATATCCATTCAGTTAGTGGAAGACGCGCCTCCGTCATAGCCTTTTGTAGCGGACAGGTGGGCGAAGTAAATGCAACTTCACCATACCCCGAACGAAAGGTTAAGAGATCGCGCAGGGTAATGGGGCGGTTAGAAGGTATGGTGTCATCAAGCTGGCTATCGATGGTTCTTAGCACTTTCCGGTCCTTCAGTTCCGGTAACCATTCATCGACCGGATCATCAAGCCGGAGTCGGCATTCTTCTACCAACATCATGGTGGCCACTGCCGTGATGGGCTTTGTCATGGAGGCCAGCCGAAATATCGTATCCCGCTGCATAGGTACATCGCTGTTAAAGGCCATAGTGCCTATCGCATCCACATGCTCATGCCCGCGGTGGTGTACAAGGGTTACAATACCGGAGGCCCATCCACTATAGATATAGCGTTGCATGGCCGAATGCATTCGGTCGAGTCGCACAGGAGAGAAACTGCTGTCGCCAGATACTTGTGTATGTTTGAGTATCTTTCTATTTTTCGGAGAGTGAAGTTTGTGTTCTTGCATGATGATGAGTTTTGTTTATGGGTGTCAAATGAATAGTTATAACCAATAATTCTTTACGGCATGGGGTTTTGGGATTGATCTTTAGCGGCAATAAACATTAATTAGTAAACAGCCTTTTATAATAGCGCAACATTGACCGTCTAAGTTAAATTAAGCTTCCACTCTCGTCTATGCTTACTATCAGTATTGCAAATGTTTGTTGTCATGCATCTGATTATCACGATCAGAATATTTTTTGTAGAATAAAGATTGTTATGGACTAAAAGAAGTAAAATGCCTAACAAACAAAGAGAAGAGAGCAGGCTTACCGCTGCCTGCCTTGACATACAGAAGGGACTCCCATCAGAACTTCATGCTGAATGCACGAACTTATTGTCAGATATCAACTCAAGTTGTGACTGAAATCATTTTCCATAAATTATTGTTTTATCATATTTACTTCATGGAAAAACAAAATTATGGATCCAACAATTTACAAGATAGGGTTTTGGTCAGGACTAATTGCCTTTGCAGCATCAGTAGCATATGTTATTGTTCAATTATTGCAGGTCATAAGTGTTTTCAATTCTCCAATGGATGAAATTCTGATTTATGGAACTTCACTTTGCATTGTTATACCTTTTGTTCTTGAAATACTTGTACTTCACTATGCAACTCCCAGTGAAAAAAAGTTTTGGAGCCATGGGGCTCTGATTTTCGCTGTTATCTACGCGGTGTTTGTTACTGCAAATTATGTAGTCCAACTTGGGACAGTAGTTCCAATGAAACTTAAAGGTGTTTCACAGGAAATTCGTATTCTTGAGCAGACACCACATTCTCTGTTTTGGGACTTTGATGCTTTAGGGTATATATTCATGGGGTTAGCAACCCTAATTGCTATCCCCGTATTTGAGAAACATGGGTTTCAAAAATGGGTTAGGATTTCTTTCATAGCTAACGCACTTGTAACCCCTTTGATTACAATTGTATATTTCTACCCCGTGTATTCAGAAAAACTACTTGTTCTCGGTTTCCCTTGGGGAATTACAGCGCCATTGGCAATGTTACTCCTTGCTCTTATGTTCAAAAAAAATTACAAAACGAGAAATAATATCAACGAATAAACAGGTGTGCTTCATTACAACAATAGTACAAACGCACAACGAAGTATCCTACCTGCCTAAATTCTCCTGAGAGAGTTAATATTATATCTACATCAGTTAAAGCTAACCAGCAATTGCCCCGCGTAGGCAAGAAAATTCCACATTCATCTCAGCAAACAGATTAATCGCGTATCGGATTGAATCTTACTTAGCTGGCTGAAATCTAATTATTATGAGTTCACTGGCAATTCTGATGAAAAGCGCTTTGGACAAGTTGAGTAAAAGTGAAATTTTATACAAACATGGGTGGACTACATATTATTGGATTCTGAAGACATAACTACTTTTCTACGTTAATCGATTAAATGCAACGTTATATTTAATTTTAGTGTCAAGATTAGAAAACCTCAGGAATGCAAAAGTTACATTTGGTAATAGGATTTTCTATCTTACTGTTTTCCTGCAATAAAAGTGATCCGATTACAACCCCGAACTGTAAAAATCCAACAGGAAGTATTATAGGGCGTTGGGATCTTGTAGCCAACAGGTCATATTCTATCCCAGGCGCTCCAAATCCCAGCTGGCAAACGACCAATAAGAGCAATATTGTAACGATCATATTCTCGAAAGATTCATCATTTAACTATAATAGCAACTTCAACTTTAGTATGGATAATTATAACCGATTTACTGTAATTGATTCTGTTGATTTTAGGATCTATTCTACGAGTCCTCCTTCAGGAGGGAATTTTCCACATTATCTATCCGTATTTGTAAAAATGAATTTCCCCAATGAAATTGTGCTTACCTACATGGGAGTAGACGCTGGCGTACAAGAAAAATATGACTACAGTTGTACTAACTGATATTGAACTGAGAATTCTTCCTTGATCTGCCTCATTAAAAGTTCTTTATGCAGACACTATATTTTTTTGCGACAATTTTGACAATTCTTATTTTAGGTGTTAGAATTGTGATAAAACTTATTGGTAATAAGCCTATTTCCAAAACAATAAAGATATTCTTGGTTGTTGTTTTAACTTATATTTTTCTATGGACAATTTTCTTGTATAAAAGCGGACTTACAACCAATAATTTTGGAGAAGACGTTTGCTTCGACGATTGGTGTGCGACTATTTTATCATACGATAAATTTGAAAAAATTGGGGACCAAAATTCATTGGGACAGTTTATTGTTTTGACAATTAAAATGACAAACAGGGCAAGGGGAATTGATCAAAAACCATCTGAACCAAGAGTGCATATAATTGATGAAAAAGGGAATAGTTGGGGCGTTTCTCCTGTTGGACAGAATGCCTTTGAAAATTTAAAAGGATACCAAATTCCTTTAGATCAAAAACTTGAATTAAATCAATCTCTACAAACTAAATTAGTATTTGACATACCCAAAACTGCGACAAACTTAAAGGCAGTTATTGAAGAAGGACCGTTTATTACAAATCTCTTACTGCAAGAAGATAAAAACGTATTTGAATTAAAGTGAGAAGCACAACGCTCAATAAAGGGCTCCTGTTAAGGCTAAGCACGAGAAAAATAGTTGTTTAAAAATCGTATTTAAGTATCACATGATTCTTCATATCGATAATGTCAAGTGTAATTTATCATAAAGTATTGGGTAAAAGCTTCCGGTTAAAAAGCTTTTCATATCTTCCCTTATAGGTTTAATAGTTGAATGATTACGAACGAAGAAGATAAATCAACGCGATATAAAGAGGTAATAAAAAACAAGATCATCCTCCTCGCTGCTATATCTATGATGGAAGCAAAGAAAGAATTGGATAAAAATGGGAAAAACAACAGAAGTGTGAATCAGTTTTCGATGATAATAAATGAGCCTTGGTTTACGGCTTTTTGCAGATTTAGCTATCTAATACTATTATTAGGTCCAAAAGATGCTCGGAGAATGATGGAGGATTATTGGGGAGGATTTTCTAACCGCTAAAACGAACATGTGCATGAGGAATTTTTAATCCTGTGTAAAAGTTGCTCCCACTAAACTGAGCATGCCCGGAATCTTCACTGCATCTATCCCAGGGCGTCCATAAATCAATCGTCCCTTCAGCCGTTTTTAATTGCTTGGTACTATGACCATTTTTACGATTGCCTTTAAGGCGTCGATCTTCATCCAGGTGATCTTCAATTCAGTCCGTAATGCCACTTCCAGGAGATCTTTTAGCAAAGGAACGAAGGGCCCCATCCTTGCCAAACAAACTTTTGCTCGAACGAAATTGCTCAAGGTCTTCTTCTTTAATGCTTCGTAATCGAACTCTTCTTTTTTGTTTTCCATAAAAAAACTGTGTTTTAAAGTTCCTAATCATTTTGGAACTTTGACACAGTTTATTTTACAGCCTCCAATACACCTACTGAAGCTCTGGCTCGAGTAATATTAATTAATAATCTGTTTCATTGCTGCAGGCTTGTTTGTTTCAGGAGATGTTGTCTTAACTCTTTCCTGTGACTAATGCCTGATGTATGGAAACAACCAGTTCAGCTTAGCTTACAATTTTTATGTTGAATGCCCCATTGTTCGTTGCCGTGTAAATCTGTAACCATAAAGGCAAAAACATTTCTGTTCCTCTCGCCGTGGTGATGTCGCCCAAGTCGAGAATGTTTGCTTCATTCCACCCGAATGATTTTAAAATCTTTTTCACTTCTTCTTTTGCATTGGCATCGTTACCGCTTACAAAAGTACTGTGGTCACCCCCATTGATCATGGCAGGCTTCACCATCAGTCCACACCACATGGTGTTGAGCGCTTTTACCACTTTGGTTTGCGGAAATGTCTTTTGAATTTCTTCACCGAGAGAATTGGTATTCACTATTGCAAGTGAAGGCGGCATGCCGTTTGAAAAGTCAAGCGGGTTGGCAATGTCCACGATTATTTTGCCGTCCAGGTCTTTTTCGGCTGCCATTTTCAACGCCTCAATGGAACCAACACCTGCGGTACAGTTAAAAATAATTTCTCCAAAACCTGCTGCCTCAGCAAACGTTCCTGCGCTTGCTTTACCGTTGTGTTTGGCAACGAATGCTTTTGCTTTTTCATTTCCCTGAGTCCTGGATCCCATCATCACTTCATGTCCCAGCTCAATCAATTTTGAACCGATGGTGTCTCCCACCATTCCTGTTCCTAATACTGCTATTTTACTCATGTTTATATTTTTAGATGTTATTAAAATTTCACCATACAAAGGTGACCGTTTATTGCCGGTTAGTAATGGTCAATAACTTGGTTCTAATGGTAGATTCATAAAAAGATTTTGTTAAGAAAACAAAATTACTTCCCCTGCAGCAGGTTATTGCTGCAGCTTTAATATTTTCTTTTAGCCGGTTTTTTTTGATGTGCTTTTATGCGGTACCTGGTTTAAGATCAGGAATAGCTTACTCAATTTTCTACAAATTGCCTTGTGATTTCATTTGGCACCTGCCTATGATTTTTTTGATTTTCTGAATTCAAGGGGCGGCTGGTCAGTATGCTTTTTAAAGAACTTGCCAAAGTTGGCAGGATCAGAGAAGTTAAGCTGGTAGGCGATTTCGGCAATATCAAAATCTGTGAACCGGATGAGAGATTTTGCTTCGGTTAATAACCTTTCGTTAATGTAAGATAAAGCGTTTTTGCCGGATACAGATTTTACTGATTGCGAAAGATGATTGGGAGTAACATTCAGCATCTCAGCATAATCTTCAATCGTTCGCTTTTCAATGTAGAAGTTGTTTACCAACTGGACGAATTTTTGAATCAAAATCTGCTGCGGTGTAGTAAATCCTTCTTCCCACTGTTTAAAGGCATTGGTAAAATCCTTCAACTGGTACAACAATGCCAGCAATCTTATGGAAGCAACGATATGCTGACTTCCGGTTGCTTTTCCATAAGCCGAAAATACTTTTTCAAAGCCAGGCGCAAATTCCTTGAACCTGGAATTATTCAGCTTGAAGAAGTTTGTATGCAGCATATTAAAGAAGGGAAATTCCTTTTCAAAATCTGGTTTGAAGAATGAAAAACATTCCTTTTTAAAATAAAGAAGATACCCGTTTGCAGTCTCATCGCGGTAAAAACTGTACAGCAAACCAGGAGATTGAAAAACCAAAAAGGAATTGAGGCTGGTAACATTGGTATTATCATATGTGATTTTAGTTTTCCCAGCGTTTGAAACAAGTGCAATGAAATAAAAATCCTTGCGAAACGGGGGTTTTGTTTATCTTCATAATATGAAAGTTGCATTATTATTCATCCTTTCCTTGTTCACAATTTCAACAATAGCACAAACAGAAATCAAACTCGAGGATGTAAAAAATCATATAGGCGACTCCGTTAGATTACAAGCCACGATTTATGTTGGCAAATATTTGAAACCGGCGAAAAGTTCTCCAACTTTTTTAGATGTTGGCGGCAATTATTCTAATGCTCCTTTAACATTGGTTATTTGGGATGATGTACGCTAACAATTCCGGGATGCACCAGAGAATGCATTTAAAGGAAAGCAGGTATTTATCACAGGAAAATTATTTCTATGCAAGGACAAACCAGAGATTGTTATCAACAATTCGGAACAGCTTGTTCAGGTTGTTGCTGCACCCATTGAAAAACATTAAATTTAGACTAATGCAATGACCCTATACGAATTCAATTCTTTTGATGAACAGGAACAAGCAGAAGCTGTTTGGAGTGCCATACATAGAGGCGAAAGAAGGGACAGCGAACATAATGTACGTACTTTGGAATTTGTAGTTGGTTTGGCGGGAAAAGAGTCAGTCTAATGATGCACAAATGCTCAATACCCGTACTGATATTGAGCATTTAATACCTTGCGAATATTTCAATGCAATAATGGCGTTATTTTATTCCTCAGCGTGTAGTCCAACCCTGTTTCCTTCGCTGTCTATTATCAAAGCAATAAACCCTGCTGGAATTAGAAATTTAGGTGCGATAATTTTCCCGCCCGCTTGTTCCACTTTGTCAAGAACGGTTTGAATGTTTGGACTCGCGTTTATATACACCATAGTTCCATTAGTTGATGGGCTGTTCCTTTCTGATTTAGACAATACGCCAGTAACCCTTCCTGACGTGGCCTGCACAACATTTGGATTAAATGGAAAGAACACAGACTCATCGGCTCCGTCTTTTCGTATCACCATTTCAATACCAAGAATGGTTTCATAAAATGTTTTTGCTCTGTTGATGTCGGAAACGGGTATTTCAAACCAGGTAATGACATTGGTCGTTTCATCGATTTTCTCTAATTTCATTTGCTGCGTGTTTTAAGTTATAGTTTTACGTTTAAACAATCCGCTTTTGTGGCCCAAATACTTTCGCTGTAATTTTGTATAAGCCTCTCCCAATATGGAACAAGACTTTCCGCATTTCTTTTGTTCTGAAAGTAGGAAGCAACACCTGCCCAGTAAAGTGCTTCCGGTATTGATGGTTTGTTTGCAGTGGTTGCTATAAGGGATTCTAAAATTTCCAAAGCGGTATTGGGTTGTGCTTTTCTCAACGAAGCCATTGCTCTGCCGATTTCCAGCTTAGCTTCAAATTGCGGATCATTAAGGTAGCCTGTAATTTTCCTTACTTCACTTCCATCATTGGAAAAAACTATGAAAGTTGGAGTCCATAATATTGGGGAACAGTCAATTTTAGGAACATTTCTGTTGGTGATGTCATACTTAACGAAAACAAAGTAGTCATCAAGATACGAGCGGATCTCGGTTTTTTCATAAGTGGTAATTTCCATTTTTTTACACCCCTTGCAATTGGGAGCCCAAAAATCAGTTAAGACGGGTATGTGTTTTTGCTTAGCTATCTGAAAAGCTTTCGCGACTTCAGATTCTGTGAAATATTTTGTAGTTCTGTTTTTCATTAACTCTTGCATATATGAATATTTATGCAAAGTTTCCCAATAAGAATATCTTTAACCGGTGACATTCGTCACAAAATCAGCTTGTTCTTCTTCGTCTTCTTATCCTGCTTAAGGTCTCTCTTGCCACACCAAGAAAAGATGCTAATTGAGCAAGAGACACCCGTTGTAAGATTTCCGGGTGTTTGGTTTCCAGATATTCCAGTCTTTGTTGTGCAGAATAAAGCTTGAATAATTTTGAAAACTCTTCTTGTTTCGCTGCAAAAAGACGAATACAGTTTCGCCCCAGAGTTTCTATTTCGGGTGTTTCTTTAGCTGCCAGAAATAACTTTTCCTTGTCAAAAATAATGGTGCTTAGCTGCTCACAGGCAACGAGATTGAATTCAGATCTTTCTCCGCTGCCAAAACTGATGATGTTGGTTGCAATTTCGTTTTCAAAGAAAAAGCCTGTGTTCTTCACAACTCCATCAATATCGTAATAACTTTTGCAAAAACCCTTATCAATGTAAAATAAAGAATCGCAAACTTGCCCTTCCTTTAGCAGAAATTCGTTTTTCTTAAATTCTTGTTTGGTCAATGCAAGTTGCAATAGTTCCCAACTTCTTTCGGAAAAAGGTGTTAGTGAGTCAATATATTTTAAAAGGTTATTCATTGTTTCTACGAGATTCTTTAAAATAAGGCAGAACGGGCAGGGTTTGTTGCGGTGCTGGAATTTTATATCGTTCGAATCACTAACGTTAGCTCAGTGAAAAACATAGTTGAAGATATGCATAAAAGCTGAAAAATGAACGCCAGCCAGGCTGCTGATAGCGTTCCTAGAGATGAGGAAATGCAGATCCTTTATCAAGGCTAATGTAAGGCGCCTTTCGGTTTGTCTCAATGCAAAAACCATATATTTTCCCTTTTCTATCATAATACAAGTGTCTTGCATCAAAGAAAATAACAACTACGTTCAACATGTATTTTTTTCACAGATCCTTTTTGAATTTTAGCACAAAAAAAATCCAGCCAGTTAACTTCATTTCATTTCGCGTGGCTGGCTTTTTTTTGGTATGAGTGACGGAACATTTCAACACAATTTGTTAGATTTATCTAATCAATCAGAAATATGAAACCACCAAAAATCAACTGGTCAGAAGCTATTAAGCCATTACTCAAAAAATATAAAAACACACCACATCCATTACAGTCAAAAAATCTGTACCAGCAAGTGGCGATGGTAGTTTTGTCTGCACAAACAACCGACAGTATTATTAACCAAATAGCGCCCGAACTATTTAAAGCTTTCCCTAATATGCAGGCTCTTTCCAAAGCAACAGAAGATGCAGTGATTCCTTACATTACTAAAGTTCGAAACTTTAGAAACAAAGCGAAGTGGTTAACAGGTATAGCAAAGCAGATAAAAAAAGATAGCAACATTCCACAAAACCTCGATCAGCTTGTAGAACTTCCCGGTATTGGTCGCAAGTCTGCCAATGTAATCTTAAGATTTGCGGGCGCACCACCAGAAGGAGTGATTGTTGATTTGCACGTACTGCGTGTAGCACCACGCCTGGGTATTGCTTCGGGAGACGATGCAACTAAAATGGAAAAGCAACTTATGGAGAAGCTTCCAAAAGAGCAATGGGATGTAGGAATGGCGATGTCTCACCTGGGAAGAGAAATTTGTAGACCCAAACCCGAATGTGAGCGATGTCTAATGAATAAAGTTTGTGCTTTTTATAATAAGTGGAACTAAGCTATTTTATCTTAGTAATCAGGGTAGTCCACAAAAATTAATGAGGAGTCAAAAATTTGCTCATCGCTTACTTCCCCGTTAGTCCATTCCACCATTGTCGCAAACCAGTTAGGGTGAGAGGGTTCGTGAAAATTTAATTCTTGCATAGCATCAGTTGGATTTTCATATTCTTTTGACCGAAACAAAATATTATTTCTATCAACCTGCCATCCATCAAGTATTCGGCCGTTTTCTTCAACTCCAAATGACGCCCCGTATAAATATGTTTGGTAAGTTTTAGCCATAAAATTATACGAGGTTAACGGTCATTAACTATTCAAAAATTTAGCCAGCTAATATAACCAATATATAGCTTTTCTCAACTGTAAGAGAGCCATTTGAGTAAATAATCGAACTCCTCGCTATTGCATCCAACATCTTTTTGTGCGTTCGTGTCAGCCTATAACCGGTCTAAACTACTATTACTAATTTTCCTTTTTCATTCATAGTTGACCGTTAGGTTTTAATAAATACTCAATGTAAAAAATTATTATCTTAGTATTCACTCGCTTTCAAAAGCAGTTAGTTCTTGCAGCACTTCGCTGTAATTCTATTAGAAAACGGCCGCCGCATATACTGGGGCCCTTTTGTTTTTTAATAAAAAACGCTTTATCGCTTTTATCTTAAATTTTATAATTGGCATACATTTTACTTCAATCTTTGTATGTCCTTAACCGAATATAAGAAAAAGCGCTTCTTTGATAAAACACCCGAACCCACAGGCGGCAAGCCGACAGATAAGAAGCTTCATTTTGTAATTCAAAAACATAATGCATCTCACTTGCATTACGATTTCCGGTTGGAATTAAGAGGAGTTCTAAAAAGCTGGGCTGTACCGAAAGGGCCTTCAATGAAGGCTGGCGAAAGACGGCTTGCAATGCTGGTGGAAGATCATCCTTGGGATTATCGGGACTTTGAAGGAATTATTCCATCAGGTTATGGAGCGGGAACAGTGATCGTGTGGGATGAAGGAACTTATGAAACGAAGATTATTAAAGAGCAAGGTAAACATACGCAGGAGCATTCGATCACGTCTCAATTCTGGAAAGGTGAAATAAAATTTACGTTGCATGGCCATAAAATAAAAGGCGACTTTAAAATAACAAAGGCAAAAGATAAAGGAGAAAATGCATGGTATCTTATGAAACTTAAAGATAAATACGCCACTACAAAAGATGTAACAGCAAAAGATAAGTCAGTGCTATCTAAAAAAACTTTGGAGCAGGTAGCAGCAAAGCCGGAAAGGGAATGGGAAAGCCATAAACCTGCTAAAAAAGTAACAGCTACAAAAAGCATTGCTGAACCAATAGTATTAAAGAAAGGCATAAAAGCTCCAATGCCGGCCAGTCTTAGTCCAATGCTATGCACATTGGTAAAAGAACCTTTCAATAAAGATGGATGGCTATACGAAGTGAAGTGGGATGGCTACAGGGTTGTTGCTTTTAAAAATAAAAACAAAGTATCGTTGAGATCAAGGTCAGGCATTGACTATTCAGACAGGTACATAGTAATACGTAATGCTGCAAAGCAGCTTGAAGGAAATTTCGTAATTGACGGAGAAGTAGTTGCCTTTAATGAAAATGGTGAAGTAAGTTTCGATGCTGTTCAAAAAGCCAATCCTGACGCACGACTGGCTTATTATGTATTTGATATGGTTTGGTATGATGGAAGGGATATAATGCAATTGCCTTTAATTGAAAGAAAAGAAATATTAAAAACCATTACCGCTGATAATGAAACGGTAAAATTCAGTGACCACTTTATAGACGGTGTGGAATTATATTCACAAGCGCAAAAGCTTGGGCTCGAAGGCATAGTTGCAAAAAATGAATTAAGTACGTATGAGCCCGGCGGCCGGGGCAGCGACTGGCTTAAAATACCTACTGCTAAAAGACAGGAATTTGTAATTGGTGGCTGGGCAGAATCCGCAAATGGAAGGGCTTTCAGGTCATTGCTTTTTGGCGCATATAATAAAGACAAACAATTGGAATGGATCGGGCGCTCAGGCGGTGGTTATAAAGAAAAAGAGATGCCTGGCATTTTAAAGAAACTTAAAGCGCTTGAAATAAATGAATCCCCTTTTATAAATAAAATACTGGATACAAAAGGTGCAGCAATTCATTATGTGGAACCTGAACTGGTTGCCAATTTTAAATTCGCCACATGGACAACGTCAGGGCGTATACGCAAACCCGCAACCTTTCTTGGTTTTCGATATGATAAAAAAGCAACAAATGTTGTCCGCGAAGTGCCCTTAAGCACAAAGGAAGAAGATAAAATAATTGAGATCCCTAAAGTAAAAGAATCTAAAACAAAAAATAAAGTGGCGCCAACAGAGAATAGTAACTGGCACGAAATTGAACAAATACCTATAACATCCGAAGATAAAATAGTGATTGAAAAATGTGCCGTTGAGTTTACCAATGTTGAGCAGGAAATATGGAAGGGTGTTACCAAAGCTGAACTTATTACTTACTACAATGACATTTCGCCATATATTTTGCCGCAGTTGCGCAATCGGCCCCTCTCACTGCACATAAAGCCACATGGCGCTACTGCACCTGGTTTGTATATAAAAGATATGGAAGGAAGGCAGCCAGATTGCGCAGGTATCTTTTCTACAAAAAGAAAACATCCTAAAGCCGGCAAAAGAAATACCATTGATTACCTTGTTTGCAATAACACACCTACCTTACTTTATCTTATCAACCTGGGCTGTATTGATGTAAACCCATGGACCTCCACTACTGATGATTATCTGCACCCTGATTTTATCGTGATTGACCTTGACCCTACTGATGACGATTTTAAAAAGGTGATCAATACAGCGCTTGCTGCAAAAAAAGTATTTGATAAGCTAAAGCTAAAAGCGTTTCCTAAAACTTCGGGAAAAACTGGTATGCATCTTTTAATACCCTGCAAAGGATTCACATTTCCTGTCGCAAGGACAATAGCTGTAAATATTTGTAAAAAGATAAATGAACAAGTACCGGAGATCAGCACCGTTGAAAACACTATTTCAAAAAGAGGAAACAAACTTTTTATAGATTATAATCAAAATGATGAGGCCGATACAATTGCTGCCGCTTATTCTATTAGGCCGGCAAAGCTGCCTACAGTGTCCACACCCCTCGAATGGAAAGAAGTAACTTCAAAATTAAATCCGCATGATTTTACGATTAAAACCATTGGTAAAAGGTTGGATAAGAAAGGTGATTTATTTAAAGACATTCTTAATGAAAAGACAAAGCTGGCCAATTCAAAAATATTAAAGAAGTTATTATAAGTTCATTATAAAAAAATTAATAATGCCTGAATTACCTGACATAGAAGTATTCTCCGCTAACTTAAATTCAATTTTTGCAGGGAAAAAAGTGGCGAAAGTAAAAGTGGTGAATGGCAATAAACTAAAAGACAAACCGAAAGACATCATAACTAACGTACAAGGCAAAACGCTAAAAAGAATTTTCCGCTCAGGAAAAGAAATGCGATTTGAATTTACTGATGGTTCTTTGTTAGGGATGCACCTGATGCTTACAGGAGATGTTTTTGTTTTTGATAAAGAAAACGATCATAACTCCACTATCATTGAATTTCATTTTAACAACGGTAAAGGCCTCGCATTAACTGACAGGATGAAAAATGCCAATGTGAAACTTAACCCGGAAGACAAAGAAGGTGTAGATGCACTGGCTAAAGCTTTAAATTTTAAATACCTCAAAAAAATCCTGGACAGGAAAGCGCAGATTAAAAATGTCTTATTAGACCAGGACCTCATCCGTGGAATTGGTAATGCCTATTCTGATGAAATATTATGGGAAACAAAGATCTCTCCTTTCTCTGTTTCCAGTGCAATACCCGATGATAAAATTAAAGAGTTGGCTAAAACAATTAAAAAGGTTTTAAAGAACGCAACAGCTAAAATAAACAAGAATTATCCCGGAAGGATCCAGGGAGAAGTAAGAGACTTTTTGAATATTCACACAAAGAAGAAGGATAAGAGCCCGACCGGCGCACCAATAAAAATGGAAAAGCGGGGGATGTTAAAGACTTTCTATACAGATGAGCAAAAATGGTATAATTAACTCACGAAGCACGATATTTATACTCACAAACCAATTCAACAGCTGATATCACGAATAAAATAATTAAAGATGAAAATAAAATTTTAATCTCTTTAATGGTCATAGCTTGAACGCCTTTCAACCTGCAAAAACAGTTAACAAAATGTATCAAAAGTTCTGCTGAAGAATTTTAGCTATCTACATTACATCCGGCAAAAAACTTTATAATTTTTCAGCATCTGCACGCCGACTTGAATGCTGTGTGCTTAAAATGCGAATAGATGCCAAATGAGAAACAATTACCATAGGTACTACGATCCCCGGAAGGAGGATAAATGGGAAAAAACCTAAGGCTATGTCCGGTTGCCCAGCCCCAATTACCCCAAAATTCGGAAGGGAAAGAACTGCAATAATTGAGGCGTTGATAACCAAAAGCAGGCAAATTAGATTCCACCCTATCAAAATTGCGCGACTTAAATTTTTTTTGACAAATCCGAAATAATAGATGACCGGGGCAGTTAACCCTGAAAAAAGATCGAAATTGGAACCTTCAAAGGTGATGGCTTTAGGAACGTACTTATAAACAAAAAGAAAATATAAAACGACTTCGACAAATATCGCCACACTATGTACCAATGTAAGCTTCGCAATGTTAAGCCGGTCGATGAATAATTTTCCCTTTGTGGTCAAAAAAAGAATTATAATTAGAGCTATTGGTGGCCCTACCAACAGAGGCAATTTCGGCGAAGCATCCTTAGATAAGTAATAAAAACCTGAAACGCCAAGCGATGCCTGTATAGCAACCCAACCAAGCGAGATCCATAGAAAGATTTTCGAGGCGTGCGTTGCCCTATAAAAAAGGTAAATCGTTAAAGCAACAGTTAGTTCGAAAATAGCGGCCACATAAAAAGGCAAATGTTCCATGTCGTTCAATTTTTGGTACAAAGGACGGCAGAAGAAGATTTGTCCTGGTTGCCAAATGGCAAGAAATGGCGGGAAAACTAGCAAGCTTTTTTCAAAAAGTTCCTTCTTATCCTGCTTAGAGAGGTGTCGGTTATTCCAAGATAGGAGGCGATGTGTTTCATTTGCGCATGCTGTAATACCTCCATGTTGTTTCTAAGTAGTTCTCTGTAGCGCTCTTCAGCACTTTTATTGATCATGGATAAAGTCCGCTCTTTATAAGCTACAAATTCCCTTACCATCATCATCCGGGAAAATTCCCTGAACTCGGGCATCGCATGAAAAAGCTTGTTGATTGATTCACAAGATGCCAGGTAACCCTTACATTCGGTAATCGCTTCTATATACTCTGTTGAAGGGATATCTAGAATAAGTGAGGCAATCTCGAAAACAACTCGATCCTTCGGATAGAAATAAGTCGTAACCTCGTTACCATGAAAGTCGTAGGTGAAGGCTCTCATAAAACCGTCGGCCAAATAAAAATAGCTGCTGTTCCTTCCAGCTTTAAGTAGGTAATCATTTTTCCCCAGGATTCGTTCTTCGAAATGATCGACAATCTTTTCCAGTGCCTTTTGACTAACCATGATATTTGGTGTGTTAGCTTTGATAAACTCAATTAGCTTTTGCATATTCATTATTTTTTAACTTTATCCTGATGTTGAAATTATTTTTTTGCAAATCCGAAGCAAAATTAAAAAATTTTTGAAATATTGAACAATGTTCATTTATTTTGCATTATCGTTTGAATTATGAGTACTGCTGAAAGAAAAACTAAAGAAAAAGAAGAATTAAGGGCCCTTATTCTGAAAGGCGCAAAAAAGTTGTTCATAGAGAGAGGCATAGAGCAAACTACGATCAGAAACATTGCGGATGAAATAAACTATAGTGTGGGTACAGTTTATGTATATTTTAAGGATAAGAATTCAATTCTCCATGAATTGCATACACTCGGTTTTAAGCAACTAGGCGGTGAAATGCGTGTCCTCTTCAGTGTTTCTGAGCCTATGGAGCGGTTAGCAGCTATAGGTCGGGTATATATCCGTTTTGCGGTAGATAATCCAGACATGTATGACCTGATGTTCAACATGAAGGCGCCGATGGAATACTTGCACCGGATAGAAAAAGAGGAGTGGAATGAAGGTAAAGCTACTTTTAATGTCTTGAAAACAACGGTAGAAGAATGTATAAGGCAAGGTTATTTTATAGGCCATCAACCTGAACCGTTGTCGTTTGCAATATGGGGTGGCGTGCATGGGATGTGCTCTCTCTATATTCGCGGTCGCATTAGAGCTGTCAACCTGGGAGATCCTGAAATTGTACTTATTGCTGCCCATGAAGAATTTGTGAAGCTCCTGAATAAACAATAAATTTTTTTACACCAGATATGAACATTGTTCAATATTAAAACAACATTCAATGAAGAATACATTTTACGCCATATTAATCTGCTTGGGAAGCAGGGTAGCCTATGGGCAAGATAACCTCGAAAAATATATCGTCTATGGGCTAAACAATAATGAGAGCATCAGGACGCAGCAGTTCACCTTGAAAAAAAGCATTTATGCATTGCGCGACGCCAAAAGCCAGTTTTTCCCCGACCTAAGCTTTATCACGACTTATACAAAGGCTGGCGGGGGCAGAAGCATCGATTTACCCTTGGGAGATTTAGTAAACCCGATATACGCGACGTTAAACCTATTGACGCAAAGTAACAGTTTCCCTGTAATAAAAAATAGGAGTGTATTGCTAAACCCGGATAACTTTTACGATGCCAAATTTCATGCAACGATGCCTTTGCTGGATCTCGAATTGAATTACAATCGCAAAATAAAGCAACAGGAAGTGACCTTGCAGCAAATTGAAGTTGATATTTATAAGCGAGAACTTATAAAGGAGATCAAATCATCCTATTTCGGTTATGCACAGTCAGAGCAAGCTACGCTTATATATCAGTCAGCCTTGAAAGTGGCTGAAGAAAATCTTCGAATCAATAATGCCCTTTTTAGGAATGACAAAGTCACGCGATCGACTGTGTTGAGAAGTGAAAGCGAACTTAGTAAGTATCAATCGCTGCTCGAAACGGCTAGGCAAGAACAAAGGTCGGCTAAGGCTTATTTTAATTTTCTGTTGAACCGTGCACCCGAAACGGAAATCGCAATGGATAATTACAATGAGCCGGCCACAGGCCCGGCCCTCGTTGATTCAACTGTTGATAAAAGGGAAGAACTTAAGAAATTAAATACAACGCTGTCGATCAATGACCAGGTAACCAGCCTCAACAAATCGTACATCGTTCCTAAACTTGGAGCCTTCCTGGACTTTGGTTCACAGGCGTCTGACTGGCAATATGGCGACCGCACCCGCTATTATTTTGCTGGCGTCTCGCTTAGGTGGAACCTATTTGCATCGGGGAAAAATCGCTACCGTGTTGCCCAGTCAGAAACAGACAAGGAAATCATTAAATCTCAAATCAATTATACCAATGATCAGCTTAAACTCCAGTTGATTTTAGCACGCAATGCTTATAACTCGTCGTTGGCGAAATATACCTCAGCGCTAAAACAGCTTGCTGCTTCCGAAAAATATTATCAGGACGAGCTCAAGCTATACAAACAGGGCCAGGCCCTTTTCATCGAATTGCTCGACGGGCAGAATCAACTGATTGGCGCGCAATTACAACTTAATGTTTCACTATACGACACCTGGATAAAAGCGGCTGATATTGAGCGCGCCAACGCAGGATTCGGATTAAAATAAAAAAAGTCATGAAAAATAAATTAACTATCAGGACAGCATTCATACTCTCTTCGGCGATATTGGTTGCCTGCAGCCAGGGAAAAAAAGACGACATTGGTATGCTCTCACTTAAAGTAATCCCGGTAAAGACAATTAAACTTTCTTTGGTAGATAGTGTTGCGAGTATAAATACCACAGGCCTTATAACAACTGAAAACGAGGCCAAATGCGCTTTTAAGATCGGTGGGATAATCGATCATATTTACGTACAGGAAGGTCAGAGGTTCCGCAAGGGGCAGTTGCTCGCAAGCCTTAAGCTAACCGAAATCCAGTCTGGTGTGCTTCAAGCTCAACTAAATCTGGAAAAGGTGCATCGCGATTACCGGCGTGCCTTTAATCTTTATAAAGACAGCGTAGCAACGTTGGAGCAATTGCAAAACAGCAAGACAGCGCTTGATGTGGCCCAAAAGCAACTGGATGCAATTGCGTTCAACAAGCAATACGCTTTTATATACGCTGAGCAGGACGGCTTCGTGGCTAGAAAGATCGCCAACGAGGGTGAAGTGATAGCTGGAGGCAGCCCCGTTCTGGCGATCAACGTCAATGACGGTTCTAAGGGATGGGTATTGAAAGCAGGCCTTTCGGACAAGGAATGGGCGGCCGTGGAAGTTGGTAACCGCGCCCGTGTCCTCATCGATGCGTTTCCTTCGCAAAAATTTAAGGCCACGGTTTTTAAAAAGGCATTGGCCGCTGACCCGATGTCCGGCTTATTTGAAGTTGAATTAACACTTTCGCTTGAGAAAAATCTGCCCGCAGCGGGCATGTTTGCGGAGGCATCCATTAAAACCAATAAAGCGATCAGGCAAAAATGGATCCCTTATAGTGCAATGATCGAGGCGGACGGTAATAAAGCTTATGTGTTTGTGCCGTATCATCAAACCGAAGTAAAAAAAGTTCCCATAACAATCGGCAGCTTTGATACCCAAAAAGTTAAGGTGGCATCAGGCCTGGAAAATGTGTCGGAGATCATTGTGTCAAATACGGCATTTTTGAACGAACAATCAAGCATAACTATTCAAAATTAAGACACAATGAATCTTACTAATTTTTCAGTTAGGAATTACCGGTTCACATTGGTGATCTTTATCATGATCGCTGTCGTGGGAATGATTACGCTACGCACTATGCCCCGCGCCGAGGACCCGCAAATCAATCCTCCGGCATATCCGATCACCATCGTTTATCCCGGTACAAGTCCCAGGGATATGGAACAACTTGTGGTCAAGCCGATTGAAGATAAGCTATATGAACTAAGTAATGTCGATAATATTCTGACCACTATCGACGATGGACTGGCTGTAATAACGATCAATTTTAAGTACGGCGAAAACATTGATAATAAATACCAGGAGGTAGAGCGGGAAGTAAATGCACTTAAAAGTGACCTTCCGCAGGATATCTACAAGATAAACATAGGCAAAGTTGACCCATCGGATGTAAATGTATTGCAAATAGTCCTTGTCAGCGAAAATGCATCTTTCAAAACACTCAAAAAGTTTGGCGATGACCTGAAAGAGCAACTGCAAAAAGTAACTGACCTGAAGAATGTCAAAGTTTCGGGTACTCCGGACCAAATCGTACGGATTGAACTGCAACTGGACAAGATTGCTGCCCTGAAAATTCCATTAAAAGTCGTGCTCGCCAGCCTGCAAAGTGAGGATCTGAACATCCCGGGCGGTAATATTAATGCGGGAAACCAATCATTCAACGTTAAGACGGGCGGCAGGTATAAGAACCTGGATGAAGTAACCGGCACCGTTGTTTACAATGCCAACGGAAAGATCACATACCTTCGGGACATTGCTTCAGTGAGTTTTGAGAACGACGAAGAAAAGCACATAACCCGCCTGAACGGCCACCGCTGCATTTTGGTGGACGCTGCGCAGAAAAACGGGGCTAATATCAGCCAGACACAAAAGAAATACCTCCCGGTTCTGAAAGAGTTTGAAAAAACACTTCCGGCTAACATTAAGCTGGTGAAGGCATTTGACCAGGCCGATAATGTAGACAAACGTCTCTCACATCTCGGTGTCGATTTTCTTATTGCCATCGGGCTGGTGCTTTTTACTTTGCTGCCCCTTGGTAACAGGGCATCGCTCATTGTGATGGTGGCTATTCCGCTGTCGCTGGCTTTGGGTATTGTTGGTCTAAACGTTTTCGGATTCTCGCTCAATCAATTGACTATTGTCGGGCTGGTAGTCGCATTGGGACTGCTTGTCGACGATAGTATTGTTGTTGTGGAGAATATAGAAAGATGGCTGCGTGATGGTTATTCCAAAAAAGAGGCCGCGATCAAAGCCACCCAACAAATTACCCCTGCTGTGATCGGGTGTACCGCTATGTTAGCTATATCCTTTTTGCCAATGTTATTCCTGCCAGGGGGACCCGGCGAGTTCATCCGGGGGCTTCCAATGGCCGTAATATGCAGTGTACTGGCGTCAATGATCGTTTCGCTCACGGTGGTGCCTTTCCTTGGGAGCCGGGTATTAAGGGATCATATCGATCCAGAGGGCAACGTCTTCTTGCGTGCGCTTAAGAAGGGCATCAGCACCACCTATTCAAGGCTTATGCATAGTGCTCTGCATAGACCCGTTTTGACCCTGCTCATCGCTTTCGGGTTATTTGCTGCATCCATAGTACTTTTCCCGGTGATTGGCTTTAAACTATTCCCAGCATCAGAAAAGCCAATTTTCCTCGTCAATGTCCGGATGCCACAACAGACGAGCCTGTCAGACGCAGACCGGATCAGCAGGATGGTTGAGGACAGCCTGGGGAAAAGCAGACTGGTGAAGTATTACACAGCAAACATCGGCAAAGGAAATCCACAGATCTACTATAACGTGCCTCAACACCCGGAAAAATCTGACTTTGCGCAAATATTTGTCCAATTAGATGAAGATGCAAGACCACTGGCTAAAAAGCACCTAATCGATACACTGAGAGCACGTTTTGCTTCGTTTCCTTATGCCAGGGTCGAGGTGAAAGACTTTGAGCAGGGTCCGCCAATTGATGCACCCATCGCGATAAGGATCTTTGGGGACGACCTTGATTCACTCCGCAAGATTGCTTTCCAGGTTGACCGTATTATCGACGATGATAAAGGAACCGCTTACGTAGACAACGACCTTAATACACTTAAGACGGATATTAAGGTCAATATTAACCGGCAAAAGGCGAGTACGCTTGGAGTGTTTACCGCCGATATTGATCGCACCCTAAGGCTTGCGATAGCCGGCCTGAAAATAGGGACGTTTACTAACGAGACCGGTGACGATTATGATGTGATTGTCAGCTCTAAGCACGATAAGTTTGCTATGCTTGATGTATTTAAAAATCTTTTCGTTAACAACACCATTGGCACGCCAATACCTCTGTCGCAATTGGCGACGATCAATTTTGAGACCTCACCCGCCGCGTTCGGACATTTCGATAAAAACAGGTTTGTCGAGATCACCGCATACACACAAAAAAATGTCCTCGCGAATAACGTTCTGAAGAGGATCATGACTAAACTGAATGCGATTAGAATGCCCCAGGGCTATTATTATAAACTTTCTGGAGAGGCTGAAAGCGAAGGAGATGCCTTTGGCGGTGGCTTCCTTACTGTGATTCTGCTGACCATATTCCTTTTTGTGGCGATACTAATCCTGCAATTCAAGACTTTTAAAGGAATGCTGATTGTGTTATCTGTTATACCGCTTGGAGTGGTTGGCGGAGTTTTGATGTTATGGCTATCCGGAAATCCGATGTCTTTCATTGCTATTATAGGATTTATCGGGCTCGCCGGAATTGAAGTTAAAAATTCCATCCTGTTAGTAGATTTTACGAATCAACTGCGCATAGAAGGAATGTCTCTGGAAGAAGCCATCGAAAAAGCAGGCGAGATACGTTTCCTGCCCGTAATACTGACCTCACTTACGGCTATAGGGGGCCTCATACCACTGGCACTGAACCCAAATCCGCAAATATCACCGCTGGCCCTTGTACTGATCGGTGGCCTCATTAGCTCAACTATCCTGTCAAGGATCGTTACTCCAGTTATGTATAAACTCATTCCACCGCAAATAGAAGCCATATGATGGAGAGATTTCCTACCATATGATAAGTGATTTTTGAGAGATAATCATGAATTTTAAAAAAATGCAATTCTTATGCTCAAAAAATCTAAACCTTTATTAAGAAGTATCATTCTTTGCTTGATTGTCGGTATTGTCCATTTGAGAGGGTTTGCCCGGAACCCGCTGAGTTGCACATCAACTTGGAAAAAACCAAAGGACACAGTTGTGACCCGGAAATGTTGCAAAGGAAGGGCACAAAGTAAGACGGTTGAGGTTGAAACTGATGGGCCCGGTGGCAAATGCGAAGGACTGACTTTGTTTATAAAAATCTAAGTAGCTAATTCCGGCTGAGGGCCGACAAAAGCCGGGGCAAATTATAGCAAGCTAAACTTAATTTTCTCCATTTAAATTAAACATAATAACGACAACAAGATTTATATTGATTATTATGACAACACACATAAAAACAATAAGAGATGCGAGAGCTTGGCTGCTTGAACAGGTAAAAGATGTTAGCATCAGTCAATTTAACCAAATCCCTCCGGGATTTACCAACAACATTTGCTGGAATATGGGACATCTGGTAGCTGTGCAACAGGCAATATGTTATAAAAACGCCGGGTTGCCCCTGTCGATAAGCGATGATTTTTGGAAAAAATTCAGGTCTGGTTCCAAACCCGACGTCATTTTTGGTGAGTGCGACATAATACAGATTAAACAATTATTGATAACCACATTGGACCAATTAGAAACTGATTACATCAACCGGGTGTTTGCCAATTATACCGCCTGGTCTACGCGAATCGGCACTAAGATAACTAGCATTGATGATGGTCTTGAGTTCCTCGCATTTCATGAGAGATTACATTCAGGTACTATCACTGCCCTAAAAAGATTGGTTTCAAAGAATGATTTGGATAATGCTTAAGTCCAAAGGACAGATTTTATTGGCGCTCTAGGGAAACTTTGGAGTGTCATTGAAAAGGAAATTCAATTGACAGCATTGATATAAATATTCAAAAAGAAATAATTGTTGCAGAAGAAGAATTGAATATTTTGAAACTGCAGATCAGCGACCAATCGAAATCAGAATTAATATTTCAGCAGGAGAAAGCTCAGGCCCGGGAGAATTTAAATAACTTGCAGGTCGATATTAAAAGCGAAGATCTCGCCACAAGAGAACGGGCCACAAAAGAATTGCCAGGAGCAAAAGTAAAACTGCAGGAGTATCAAAATCACATATCCAAAGATTACAACACACTAAGGATTGCAGAAGAAAAATTACGTTTTCTTAAATCAAAAGAACACATCATTAAGCTTCAAACCATTTCAGGCTTTTTAGAATATTTCACCATTCAATAAAATCAACGTTATGAAAAAGTTTCAGTTAATATTTTTATTCATCATTCCATCCTTTGCTTTCAGCCAAATAGAAAAAAAGACAAAAATCTATTTTAAGGTTAAGGCGGACTGTAACTGTGTTCTTCAATTTATACGAGATGATAAACCTTTCGGAGAACCTGTACCGATGGCACCAAAGTCGTTTATTGTTTTCGTTGACAAACAAACTAACGGCTTTTATATTACTTGCGGAGAAAGCAACACAGGATATTTTAAATTTCAATATCAACCAGGGCAATATATCTATACACTCACAGGTGGAATGCCATGTGACAAATCGGTTATCGATCCGACAACTACTTTCAGGTTCGCAATAGAACCCGACTCTTCCATCACTCCATCATTTGATTAACATGAATCACTTCATAAAATTTATTGCCATGGCAACAATAATATTATTGGCTTGTAGTAAAGAACGGCCACAAACGTCCAACGAACTTTTAATCCGGATATCAAATGAATGCCGCGCCAAAATAAAAATCTACGACACAGCAGAACTCAATAAGCTTTCAGACGTTTACGATTGCACTTACCAAAGTATTTTACCAATTCAATTAAGGCCGGGCAGATACAAGATCGTTGCAGAAAACCAGCAAATGAAGAAAGTATCAATACTCTTTAAGAAAGAGAATTACAGCCAGGAAATAACGATTGAATTTTGAAAAAGACCTTTTTATGACAACCGTAAAGAGCCTGAAAGTTTTTAAATACCAGGTTGCAAAATTAGCAAGGCAGAAAGACGCCAATCTTTATCATTGTTACTGCTACGGGAATATTTTTAGAATTGCAACTGCTAAAAAAGTTATGGATTTTGATTTCACAGATTTTAAAAGCGAAGAGAGAATAATTCATTTCATGATGATAGCCATTGCAATTTTAAAGAAACATCTCAACAAGTAAATATTACTTTTTGATGATGCAGAAGAAAAAGTGCAGGAAAAAAGAAAAGTTGTAAAAGCGAATGTGCGAAGTAATTAGGGAGTGAGAAGTGAGCAGTGCTTTGTGTGTTCGCTTTACAAATGAGACTTGGTAACCGCAATCTTATTATTTTAAGGCTGGATTGTCGATAAAGTAACGTTGATCTTGCCGCCTAACTTTTTGATAGTATTCGTTTCCATCCATGTCTTTGTAGCGTAGATTCAATTCGAAATTGACTAAATTCCCGTTCCAATAAGTCTTATCAGTATTTGGATATCCAATAATACTTAAAAGCTGCCCACTATCAACGATCGTGTTTGGATTTATATCGTTTATAGTTACGAACTCGGCATTGGTTTTTTCAATAGAAACGTTATTCGCTGTACCTCCCTTGTTTTTTAGTACTAATTCAAATTGCTGCGGGTTAGATCCACCACCACTGTATATGAAGTGAGGTTTTATTTGAAGTAGCCGCTTTTGTTTTGCTAGATCTAGTTTCGCCGTTTCCGATATTTTTCTTTCAATAAAAAAGTCGTTTAGAATTTGTACCTGTTTTTCTAACAGCTGATTTGAATCAAACATTAACGTTGATTGATATTGAAATTCCGCGGCGTGTTTTGTAAGTTGAGCCACTTGCTCTTTTAATTGAATATTTATTTCATTTTGATTACTCGCCATGTCTCTTAAACTATTCAGTTGTGCTTGCTTGCCTTTGTCTTTAATTATTAATTTCACAAAGCTCCACATCACGAAAGGAATACCAATAGCAGCGGCAATTGAAGAAATCCAGTCGGTAATCATTGGTGTATGTAATAAAATGATCATATTGTTTTGCGGCTAACGCTTGTATTTCTGTTATAAGATATAGTTCAATCTAGCGGTTTTTTTTTGTATTGTTTGTATTGATTGAGAGTGGATTCTCTTAACGACAGCACGAATAGTATAATAGCCAATAGGTGATAATGAATGAACGTTTTTATTGTATACTGTTAATCTTCAATAACCTGATAGTCCGCATCGTTACCAAAAAGCTCTCTATACTTATCAACAACCTTCAATCTAATTTCTTCGTCAAGATGTCGCTGTTCCAAGTAACGAAGACGAATAGCTGGTGGTTTTTGGTTTACAACATATGAAAAAAAGTCCAAAACCGTTTTTCTCTTTTCCTGATTGTTAAAATAAACCTTGTAGTCTAAATTAATTTGTTCAAGGAAAGCTTCAAATGCTATCCGATTCTCTTCGTCGTTCAGTAAAATTTGTTTTTGTTCTTCCGTTAAGTTCATAAAATTTATTTTAAAGGTTAAGTTGTATCGAATAGAGGTTATGATGTTCCTTTCAACATTGCAACATTAAAGCAAAAATTATTTTCTATTAATAAATGATTCGTTATAGGAAGTTTTATTTTGGAATAGGCTATTATTCTCTTATTCAGCCAAAAAAAGCCGCCCATTTACAAAGCAATGCACGGCTTTTTTTCGCTTCATTATGTTACGTCTCAATCATTGGCACACCTTGCAGCCGTATTTATTCGCTTCGCTACATTGCGCTTCACTTCGCTTCTTTTCGCTTCGCTGCATTTCGCTACGCTTCCGCTCCTTTTCGCTCAGCTCATTTCATACCGCTGACAAAAGCAACGCTTCTAAAAGTCTCTAAAGATTCAAGCCCTGTGATTGATTTCGGTCGATGGCTTCCTACAATACTTCGCTAAGTTAGGCAATGGCGCCACCGCCAGCTCCTCTCATCTTTAGTACAAATTCTGCGCAATAATTCTTCAATCAACTTCAAGACAGCCGACAAAAAAAACCAAGCCATAAACACAAAACCATCGCTTCGCCTGTCACACTGAGCTTGTCGAAGTGCCATCGTTTATGCTTGGTTTTTTTTATGCCTATTGCCTTACTCAGCTACGTATCGTTTTTTTTCATTTTTAAATCTTTCGTTATGTATCAGTTCAGTTGCTTGGTTTCTCAGTATTATTCAGGTTCTATCCTGGTATCTGTTTGGCATGTTGGCGGTTCTGTTCCTTATGTTCATGCTTCAGTTTGTGGCTGGGTTCGTTCTGCTTCCTGCCTTCCCTGGTTTGTTGCAGCTCTCCTTTAGTGGGGGGCTTTTTTTTGATTTTAAGTAAGGCAGATATTGCAGGAAAAAATAAAAAACTCAATACTAAATATCACTTCAATAAACACAGCATTACTCATTCACTCTCTCACTTCGCTTCGCTCAGTTCGTTCCTTCATTTCGTATAGCTGTGAACCGTTAGTTTATATTCTTCACCAGTCATGCAGCCGAATAAAATGCTTTAAATTTTTGCTGTAATCTTAGTGGCATTTTATTCCGCTGCATTGCCAGGCTTCCAGAACCAAAAAAATGTTTTAGCTAATCTAATTTGCAAACCGCAGAACAAAGACAGCCAGCGCTTCCATAGTTCCCATCCGCACAAAACCTTGCGCCTTGATTAAGCGGGTAAAGAAGTCTCGTCAGCAGCGGCCGAAAGAAAAAAAACCACGCCAGGCAGGATCCGTTCCTCACCGTGCCTGTCATGGTTTTGCTAAGCTTCGCTGCTTCCTCGGTGGCTGTTGTTGTGTGCTTTTGCCAACGCTGAAGCCCGGAGAAAAAGCCCACACAGCCACTCTGTAGGTCGGTCGCAGCCGGGCAGTTTTTCCCTTCGCTTATGCTTCGCATCCTGACGCTCAAAAAACTTCCCTGCTCCCTATGCTCACCCTGCGGGCAGTAGCGGCGCTGGTCACAGCCCTTGGAGTTTTGCGCTGCCGTGAACCACGCTTATGCTTCGCATTCTGACCGGCAGCGCAAAGCCACGCTGTGTTGCGGCCTTCGGCTTTCCCGGGCTTTCAGGGCCCGTGAAAAGCCTTCCGGCCTCTCCCCGCTACTGCCAATTCGCAGCGGGTGAGCGCTATGGAACTTCAACAATAGGTATTGAAAAAATGCAGGTAGGCGTTGAAGTTAGATTGGAGATTTTGAACTGACGTAAGCGGCTTGCTTGTACTTGTCGCTAGTTAAAAAAAATTAATCCTTCACAAATTGTTTCTTTGCATGATATATGTATGCGACCTCCTTTCCTGGTAGTTTTGCTTCTTCTTCCAGTAGCTTAATATGAGAAAGATTCATTTGTAAGAGATTTTTAAATGGGCTAATAAATTCCCCAGCTTGGAAAGCCATAAGTATTCCTGCGCCTGCAGTTACCATCACCTCGAGTAAAGTATTATTGTACTTTAGTTTGTGCAATTTAAAATGCTTCATATAATCATTATACAAGTATTCATACTCGTCTTTAATATCACTTAGGCTTGAAGCAGAAATGGCAGTTTTATTTATCCAATTTATTAGAGCTAAATATTTATTTTTCACGTCCTCGTCTGACCTGAATTCAATAATTTCTTCCCAAGGAGTGTTTAATGCTGGTTCGGGAATATCATTCAAAAGAAATTGGATAATTTCACTCTTTTTGTCTACACTATTAAAAGAACTATTTGTTCTTAAGGCAGGATAAAATTCTTCGTTATATTTCTTTCTTAAGTTAATAGAGTCCAACCGTACTGAAATATCATGTGATAAGAAGAAATGATTTAACGCTTTTTGCTCGTTATTCTTTATATCTTCTTCTGTTAGATTCTTGTTAGTTTCAGTGGAATCTGATTGAGGCATAAGGCTAAGAAATTCTTGTATTAAAACATTGGCTTCTTCATCGTTGGCAGGGTTGTCGTATTTGAGTGAAAAAGGGTAGGTTTTAACAATTTGGTTGTCAATTAGGAATTCCCAAATAGTTCTCTCATATGCTAACGATTTAAACTCTTCTTTCAAAGTAGTTGGGTCAGTGTTTAAGATATTACTAAGTCTTAACTCACTAATATAAATACTATCAAAAAATAAAGAATGTCTTTTGAGAATAGGTTCATCAATAAATTGCGTGAACATTACATAAGGATAGACAATGTTTTTTGACATTAATGTAATTTAGGAATAAGTAGGTCCAATTAAGCTTGCCGCTAACGTGTGTATTTCCGCTAATATACGCTACCTCATTTTACAAAACAATTTACATTCAACATCCCTTTATCATCCCGCTGTAACACCTAAACGATTTTTTTAAAAGAAAAAAAGCAGGCAAAAAAAAAGAAAAAGTTACTCCGCCGCAAGCCATCGCACAACCCATCATTTTTTGCAAAAAAACCTTCCGGCCTCTCCGCGCTACTGCCAATTCGCAGCCGGTGAGCGCTATGGAACTTGAACAAACGGAACTGAAGAAAAGCAGCTAGGCGCTGGAGTTATGTTTGAGATTTTGAACTAGCGTTAAAACAATTTGCGATCGTATTACAATAGCAAGATGTTAGCCGGTACAAATGCTGATTTGAAAACTGAAGTTGAAGATAAATACAAAAAGTCGATAAAAGTTCGTCTGCTGATATTGAACTTGACAGCCGATTGCCAAGTGTTATCGGCTGCCTTTCTCATCAGGCCGTTTTCATTCTACAGCTACTTTTAAAAATCTAACGTTGTGAAACTGTTTAACTGCTCTTGCTTTTTCAAGGTCATTAGATAAATCCAAAATATTACCACAAGTTCTGCAAGTTAAAATCTCACCCTTGTGCTTTTTGAAGTCAATAGGTTCTGAAATTAACTGTAAATCTTTGTCTTGTTCAAAGTCAGGAATTTGAAAACCTACTTTATGATATTTATTTAATTTTTCTCTAAACGATTCATACGTGTCGTTCCCCCTTTTTATTACAAACCACCATTTGTCTAATTTATTCTTTCCGCTTTTGTGGACGTGCTTAGATTTGTCCTTGTTGATCATAAACCAATTTAAAATCCGTTCGTATTCTTCAATGTTTATTTCGTTTGATTCCATTGAGTCTCCACATTTGTTGCATGATATGATTCCTAACTCTCTGTGTCCTTTCAAATGGCATTTATATTCAGTGTGAAGAATATTGTCATAAATCCATTTTCGTCTTTCAAGTTGTTGTCCGCTACAACAAGAATGGCAGTAATTGCATACATACCAACCACAAGATTCGGAATCAAATTCCTTTGGTTTACACTTAACACAATCTCTGCTATCAATTTCCATTTCGCAATAACCGTTCAAGCAATGCGATAAGTAAATTTCTTTCCCTTTTTCTGAACAGGTTTCCGTTCTGCAACTAAAATTATTCACACCGTAAAACGCATATTGCGATTTACCTTTTGGGTAAAGTATATGATTGCACTCTCTACATTTAAGGTGTTTTAGAAACCTATTTGCCTTGTTAATGATATTGAGATATATTTCTAAATCCGATTCTTTAAAATCTACATTTAAAATTGTTAGAAAATCAAGAAGTGAATACTTTTCCCAATCTGATGATTTATGAAGTTCTCTAGTTGGTTTGAAACATTTTTGATTAGCACACCACCAATATTCTACTTTTTCATCTGAAAGTAGTGGTTCTTTGGTTACTTTATTTAATGCCTTACGCCCGTCACAAATTGGGTGATTTTTCGCTTTGTAACGTTCGTTTCGGTTATAGTTTATGTTTCGATCAATTACTTCCCCCGCTTCGTTTTTCACCTCGTGAATAGAAACGCTACACCTTCCTTCGCATTCATCAAAATAACCTGAAATCTGCAGAATGTCTTTGGGTTCTTTAATTTGTTTTATAATAAGGTCATAGATTCTATGTTGTGCAGAACTTGCTTCTTTTCGTATTTCCAGATTAGTTTGGTTTTTTAATTCTGCAATAACATTGAGGATAATACTTGTTGAATAATCAAGATGTGATTCGTCAATTTGCTCTGCAAGTTTGCTGGTTTCAAAATCAAATACATTTAATGAAGTTAATTCTTCAACTGAGATGTCTGTCTTTCCCTCGTGAATGTATTTAAGAACTTTCTTCACAAACTTTTTTTGGTCTGAAGGTGAAAGCATAATTGTGTAAAATTTGTAGGCATTAAAATCTAACGTTTCGTAATAATCTTCGAGCCACAAATTGAGTTTGAAATAGTCAGTACAAATATTGATTGTTGCGTTTAATATTTTTTCATGTATTTCCGATGCGAATTCCTTTGATATTTCGAGAAATTCTTTAATGACTTTTAGCTTGGATTCAGTGTCAATGTTTTCAAAACTATAAAGAACTTTGAAAAATATGTTTGATTTATCTTCTTTTGAACACCTACCAAAAATTATTCGCTTTATTTGCAGTGTAGTAGAAAGAATTATGCTTGCAACAAAATTGATTTGGCAAGTTTCTATAAAACCGTCTAACCAAAGTTTGTGTGCTAATTCTACTGAAATATTTTTTTCAATGTGATCAGAAATTTGTCTGTAGTTGTCAGGAAAAAAACTTTTGCAGACTTTTAAAAGTCCTTTCAAGTATTCGGCATCTGCAATGGATTCTGTTTGTAAATGTGTATTTACATAGCTCCGAAATCGTTCAAAAAATTGTACAACTATTTTCTTATCAGTAGTCTTTTCAAGAAGTGAAGTGATTTTTAAGTGAACTCCTTTTTGAATGGTATTGTAATCGGAATATTTTCCTTTCTCTGTCAGGATAGAAAGAAAATGATTGAACAAAAAATTCAAATCTGTTTCGGTATCTAAATACTTTACATCAATGGCTTCAAGTTTACCTTTGTGTCTTTTTGATTCTTGAACTGTAAAAACAACAATAGCGTTTTCTTTAAATGTGTTTATATTTTGTCCTTGTTCAATACTGCGTTCGTGAAAAAATAGGTCACCTAATTTAGCATGCTGAATGAAGCCGTAATTAGCGTCTCTCGCTTCGTCGTGAAACCACTTTACAAGTCCTATGTATTTTTCCGTGTCTGAAGTTCTCACTTTTTAATGATAGTTTATGGTTGCACTGTATCTGTTAAGGTTACCGATACTGTTGTATTTCCGCTAATATACGCACCTCATTTTACAAAACAATTTATATTCAACATCCCTCTATCATCCCGCTATAACATCTGAACGTTTTTTTTAAAAGAAAAAAAAGAAGGCAAAAAAAAGAAGAAGTTACTTCGCCGCAAGCCCCTACACAATCCCATCATTTTTGCAAAAAGACTACGGCATAAACACAAAGCCCACGCTTCGCCTGTCACACTGAGCTCGTCGAAGTGCCTTCATTTATTCCGTTTCCTTTTTGCAAAACACGTTGCGGCTACGTGTTGCTGTTAGTTTCTTTTTTTTCCTTTTTTCTTTTAAAAATAAATTTTACAATTATGAAAAATGCAAATCACTTCTTCGGTTCCAGCAACGGTTCAGAAAATCTTTACAGGCATTCTTTTACAAAGTTCATTTACACAGATGGCGTTCAATCCATGGTGCGGGATTGCAAAGCTTATTGGTTGATTGATTTAATCGTTAGTCATCAAACGTATGATGCTGTAAAAAAAGAAACGTTCCAGGTGTGGGATTTACACCGGGTAAAAGATGATGAGTTTACTATTATTTGTACCGATGGCAATCACAACAAGGTTACGCATCAGGATATTCCCTTCAGCGATTTTCCTTATGATCTTGCTACCGTGTGGCTCGTTGATGGCTCCATAATGTTGCCCACCGAATATTAAAAAAAATAGCGGCCTGCAATGGCCCGCTTCATTTATCCATTTTTCTTTAATAAATTATGATATGAAAGTATCCAGTTTAACGCTCAACGTTGCCTGGCAACTCAACAGCGACAGAAACTTATTAAATCAATTTTATAAGTACGGAGAAGCTCACCAATTCATTTATTTCACCCATACGCCCTTCTATTATTCCTATCCAATTTTTGGCAAGATCTGGCCCGATGGAAAATCTTGCCAGTTTCACCAGGTGCAAACTTGCTGCAGTATTTGCGGCCAGCTCTCGGACCGGAATTATGCAGGTTACGGAACTCTGTTATTGCAACGCACCGGCGCCGATCAGCGCATGGATCTTGTCTGCATAAAACATAAATCCGGATCCCAATTCAATCCGCTGCTTTTTTCAAAGCAGCAATTATCAATTTTTAAAACTTTATCAAAAAATGCGTTCAAATCGCAGCATATCATGAACACAGATTTAATGCAAATGGCCATAATAAGTAAAGGGGCTTATCAGCCCCTTCTATCTCCTGCAAGTCACCACACGAACAGAAGAATTATTTCCTCCCCTCTGGTCTCGAATTCTTAATAGTCTTTATAGTCATTTACTTTAGTAATAATTAATTTTAAAAAAATAATAATTTTGTAATTGAGGATGATCAGTTTAAACTTGGTATTGGATAATTGTTGAATTTACTCGACTGAACCTCGACTAAAAAAAATGGATCCTTGTAAATGAATAGGTTACGAGTCTGCGACGAATCCGCTCGGGACCTCTGGTAAAAAGATCGTAGCGATACGATCTTTTTACTTTTCAGAACCCAACACGGGAAAAGTGAATATATGAGCTTCGGACTTTATATAAAAGATCACTTTACATAAAAGATCAGATGTTTATTATTTTAACGGACAATGATTCGAAGAAACATTAATTCAATAATTATAGCAAATCCGAAATGTAGCATTCTTCAATTCTTCATTAATAAGTACCTGGCAGGCCAACCGGTAATTTGGATTTGTCATACCTATTTTCTTCATGGTTGCTTCTTCATTTCTTTCTAATAAATGCAAATTATCTTCTATATCCATTATTTCGACAACACACGTTCCGCATCTGCCCATTCCTTTGCATTCACCAAAATCTTCCACATAAATTTTATCGGTTATTAATGCCATAAGATTCCTGTATTCGCCGGTATAAGTTTCTATAACATAAGATGCATCTTCGCCAATTACGGTAAACCGTATGTCAGATTTCTGTATAACCATGAAAGAGTTTTATTTGAAAATTGTGTTAGGTTTTATTTATAGCAACCGGCACAATTTAAAATTGCTTATAAAGACCAAGCGCCACGTTTTAGATTGCAGGTGACGGAACTGTGGTATTTTCTATCGTATTACTGAATGAAGAATTCCCCCACCAAAAAAAATCAACAATAGAAGCTTTATAAATTCAAAACAGATATAATACAAATGGTGATTGGATGATGATAAATTTGTTCCACCTTTTATAGCTTTAACCCTCTTGCTCAATGCGGGGAGCAACCAGGCCGTCTGCACAACAAGGCTTATAATTACTATAAGAAAGAATACTTCAAGCAAAGACTTCAATTTGCTTTCATAAAAAAATAAACTTACGGATATGATCGTTGCAAGAGCCCATTCCACTTTATTAAGAGCCCCAAATACTACTTTACCGATACTTAATCCAATAGGCATTGTAATGCCGGGCGCCCTGAATTTCAGCCAGGATTCCATAAAACTTATTGCGCCGATAAAGCCTATCCAAATGAAAGTACAGGAAGCAATAAAAATAGTGATGTCCATTATAATAAACTTTTGAAGGGATTTCCGGTGTAATATTTTATTTTGGATTCAAACAGCTCAGCCATTTTGCCTGCACGCCATTTTGCATCTTCTGCTATTTCACCAATGAATAATTCATCTACGGTCTGAATAAAAAGTTCCATCCATTTTTCAAAATGAATATGAGATACCGGCAACCCCGCATGTGGCGGAAAAGGGCTTCCGTAATAAGTATGCTCACCTAACAAAACAGTCTGCCAGAAGGTATACATTTTCTCAAGGTGCTGCGGCCACCGGTCGTGTATCCTGTCATCGAATATTGGCCCAATCAGTTCATCTTTTCTTACTTTTTCATAAAAAGTATCTACTAATCTTTTAATATCATCCAGCGATGCAATCCTTGTACTATTCATATTATTATTCTTTCATTGACAGGTAAGTGATAAGGTAATACAATACCCATCCGGTAAAACCAATTATCAGTATCCATACCCATGAAGGGATACTTTGAGGTGTTTCGCTCCCTTCAATCAGGAATTTTGTTTGATCACCTTTTCCATAGGCGTTAACCATAAGTGGAACTACACCATCCACCACTGCATTTTCTTTTATTCCCTCAATAGCAATGGCGGGCCCGTTTCTTACTTCAAAAGGGATAATGCGAATGCCTTCTTTCCCCGTGGGATCTTTACTTACAATTTTTAATGTATGTTTTCCGTCCACCATTTTCCGGGTATCTAATTCAAAATTTACCGGCGAAACAAATTCAGCGATCGGTTTTGGTTCCTCATCCAAAAAGATAAATATGGTGCTCCTGTCTTCCATTTATTCGTTGTTTAAAATGAGTCTTTTAATATGGCTTTGTGATTGCTCCCCCGGTCGTACGAGCCACTTTACAGAAAAGAAAAGTGTAAAGAGAACAATGATTACCGCTATCGAGATGATTACATAATCCCAATTACTACCGGGGCCTCCTCCATGAGTAATCCCTTGTAATAACTTAGGTTGTTGCTTTTCACATGCGGGGCATGCAAAAGTGAAAAGACTTACAAACGTAAGCGCAATAGATAATAATATTATTTTCATGGAAGGAAACTTTTATTTTTTTTAAATAGGTTCTATTTTCTTCGTTTATTTTTGAGGGCTTGTTTTTACTACATCCATTAATTTTTTAATTTCTTCCGGTGTAACTGGTTTTGCATTGTTGCCCCAACTTGATTTTTCGTGATTCATTATCGCTGAAATTTCTTCGGCGCTTAAATTATTCATGGTGCCTACCGGAGGCATTGGCCCAAAGCCTTCCTGTATACGGCCACTATACCCATTCATGATAATATTTACCATCAACTCTGCATTATCATTTAGCACAACTTTACTTCCCTTCAATGGAGGAAACGCACCCTTTAAACCTTCGCCGTTTTCCTGGTGACAGCTCTGGCAATTAGCCGTATAGAGGGCAACACCATTTAATTCTTTTGAGCCTGCTGATCCACCCCCTTTAGTATCTTTTTTATATAAAAATGCAGGCGCAGCTGAGCCGTCGGGCAATATCGTTTGCTTAAGCGAAAGCAGGTATGCTACCAGTTGCATCGCTTCTTTGGTAGCTACCACTTTGCCGGTATCACCTTCCAGGTATTCCGCGGGAATATTTACAATTATGTCACCTTTCGCCGGTTCATTCTTTATTTCAAACAACCATGGATAAGCAGGCATAATAGATTGCGGTACCACAATCCTTGGGTTATATAAGTGAACAAGGTTCCATTCTTTACTTGCCTGCCGGTTACCAACATTAGTAAGATCGGGGCCTGTTCTTTCGGAACCCAAAAGTGTAGCGGTGTTTCGCCAAAAGTCCTGGCGGTGATCGCCTGCATAATCTGCGGCTATGCTTGGGCGTGAGCCCCAAACTTTATCCATATCTACATTACGTACCTGCTGGGTGTGGCAACCAATACAACCATTGGCTATATAAAGTTCCTTCCCTTTGGCTGCTTCCGGGCTTAATGGTTCTGAATTTGGAAGCACTGCATTATTGTTTTGCATATGGAGCGCCGGGAGAATTGCCACCAAAATAGTTAAGCCGGCAAAAAACAAGGCGGCGGTTCCAAAAAGTTTTTTATGATTGTTAAATAATTCCATTTATCAGTGTCTTTTATTCAATTATGCCAAAATCATTTTGTTCATTTTTCAATTTTTCTAATGCAATATCTTTCACGTCTGCAACAGCGCTGCCGGCAAGCATTTTATAAATATTATAGGCAAAAAATAAATGAGAAACCCACATAAGGCTGCCGCCAATGGCACGCCAAAGCCAATAGGGCGCCATGAAAACGACCCCGTCAATAAATGGTTTCCCCTGCATCCACATCATCCCTTTAATGGTACTTCCATACATTAACGGCACAGTATAAAATAGTAAGCCTATTAATGCTAACCAGAAATGTGCGCCTACCGTTATCTGGGGTGGCTCTTTGCCGGTTATTCTCGGCACAACTGCGTATATGCCTGCCCATACAAAAAAACAAATGATGCCGTACATGGTAAGATGCGAGTGAGCTACCGTAAAATCAGTAAAGTGCCAATATAAATTGGCGGTTCGAAAAGCTTCCGCAGTTCCCTGCATAGATCCTGTAAAATAAAACAGGATCCCCACCAGGAAAAAGGGTAAGGTATAGCTGCCGGCTATTTTATACCATGCACCTTTAAAGGTCATCAGGAAATTAGTAGTACCGGCCACAACGGGAATTATCATGCCTGCACTTCCTGCAATAGCAACCGTTTGCAACCACCATGGAATAGCACTGAATACAAAATGGTGCGTGCCAATCAATGTATAAAATAATATCTGTGTCCAAAATGCAAGAATACCCAGGCTATATGAATAGATAGGTTTGTTCAATTGCTGCGGCAACATGTAATAAACAATACCCAGGGTAAATAGCATAAACCACATGCCTACCCCCTGGTGCATATAGTACCCCTGCACAATAGTATCGCCCAGGCCGTTTGACCAAAAAGGAATATAAGCTACTAATACAATAATTATCGCAAATATTACCGCAGCAATCATATACCAATTGGAAATATAAATTTCTTTAGTTTTTCTTTTAGCAACGGTTTGCAGAAAATTAATTAACGTCAATACCAACCCGATGGCAAATAATAACATTACCGGCCAGGTATATTCACGGTATTCGCCACCGCTATTATTAATGCCTGCCATAAGGCAAAGCGTTCCGGCCACCACTGAAGCATTAATAAGGATTAAAGTGAGCCAGCCCTTTTTAATACTGGCAAGAGAAGTATTACTAACGGTAGGTACAATGTAATAACCAAGTCCCAACATACCCAACGATGCCCATCCCCAAAAAACTACATTTGTGTGAACGGGCCTGAGCCGGCCAAAACTTAACCAACTCAAGTGGTCAACGTCGGGTGCCACGAACTTAATACCAAGATATTCCCCTATAGTAGTTCCAAATAAAAGCCAGAACGTGGCACAGCCAATATACCACAGGATCAGTCTAGACAACTGTGCATCTATATTAGGTCGTTTCAATGCTTTTTTCTTTATGGCAACTACCGGCAGGGTGCTGTTAGTATTTATATTGATCAAACCTTTTTCATCTTCCGCTTTCAATTGACCGGACAACTCGTTATTAAGTAACTTATAATCCAGCGCAGCCTTGCGTTTTATTAAAGTTTCTTCTATAGTATCATCGGGCAATATTTTCAGAAATGCGGCTAGCTTTTCGGCCTCTTCAATGTTTTGTTTACGATTGTATTGTTTAATAACATTTTTTACTTTGATAATCATTAAAACAATACCCAACAGGATAGGGATAAGGATTAAAATAATGGTAATGATAACACCTGTATTACCTAATATGGAAGCAATGTTTTTACCGGATGGTTGCGCATAAATGCTTTGGTTAAAAAGCAAGCTCACCGCTAAAAAAAACAAAATCAATAACATCTTATTAGCACCGTTACCTGGCGTGTCATGTTGTTTTTTTTGATTTTGTTTATACTGTATAAATTCTTCTATTTGCTTACTATCCATGTTACTGATATATTGTTTCAGGCGGCCTTCTTCATCTCCCTGCTTTTTCTTTTTAGCCGTACTAATTGCCTCGGAAGTTTTTAGTTTTAGAAAAATTACCGCAGCCAAAAAAACTGTTACAACAATAAACAGTATAATCATACCCCCATTATGAACAGCCACGAATGGTGCAGTCTTACCAACCGTTTGCGCTTTCAAAAGATCAGAAAAGCAAACGGATATCATAAACACTAATAATGATCTTGAAACAAACTTTGCGCACATAATAAATATATTAATACCTTTTTATCTTTTGTTTTATGAAAATTTTTTATTTCCGCCTCAGAAAAGTCAGTTTCTTTTCCAGTTTCTTGCTAAATTCTCCAATCCTGGCATCTTCCAACATATTATAAATATCTTCGCGTACTTTTTTAAATTCGTTATGAATAGGACATGGCTTGATCTCAGAACAGCTTTTAAGACCCAAGCCACAGCCGGTAAAAAGCTTATTACCATCAATTGCTTTTACGATATCTGCTAAAGAGCAATTTGATGACTCTTCTTCAAGGTAAAAGCCGCCGGTGGGGCCTTTTAAAGATTGAACTAATCCTTTACGGCTTAGATCCTGCAGAATTTTTCCAATAAAATATTCAGGAGCATCAGTTGCCTTCGCGATTTCTTTTATGCCTACTTTGATACCCTTTTTTGATTTTTGGGCTATGAAAATCATCGCACGAATGGCGTATTCTACGGTTTTTGAAAATATCATTTCTTTTACAAAGGCAAAGATAAAAAAAAGAAATCCAATAAAAGACATAAAAGTCTTTTATTGGACAAAATAAATTATGACAGTTTTATTTGAGAAATATTAATTTATCATTCAACAAGTATCTTGCCTTTCATTACCTGGTGAATTGCACAAAAGTAATCAGCGCCCGATTGAACCACCATCTTCCACGAATTACCTGCTGCTATATTGGACGAAGTCCATGCTTTTGTATTTTCTTCTGTTACGCAATGCGTCACCATATCATGATTTACCCAAACTACGGTATCGCCTTTATGTACCGTAATTTCACCAGGATCAAACTTCATATCCTTAATTTCTATTGAATATACTTTATGCGCTGACGTTGTTGAAGAAGCATCCGTAGCAGTGTCTCCCGGAAGTCTGCCTCTTTCTTCCGGCGTACTGCAACTATTTAGAACGAATACAAGGAAGATATAAACAACGATTATTGTTCTCCGTCTTAGTTTTTTGTTCATTTTCCAGCAAATTCTTTTTGTACCATTTCGGCATGATCTAAATGTGCTTTTAGCGTTGGCACAACATCTTGTAATAATTTTTTCAATTCCGCATTTTGGCTTTGTGGTATTAGCACTTTTTCCACTGTGCTGATAACGGTTTTGTGATAAGAAACTTCATTGTCTATATAAGCCTTATCAAAAGCTTTACCTGATTTGGCACTCAACTGTTTTTTTGTTTTTTCTGCGCCAGACATGAGTTTTTGACTAAGGGCATTATCCTTTGGGGTAACTCCTAATTTAGTAACCAATGCTACTGCCTGTTTAATTACAGCAGTGTGATCATCGCTCATGGTTTGAGCAAATTTCAGAACATCTGCATTCTTAGATTTTGCCTTGGCGATCGCCGCATAGTTAACATCTATTTGATTAGCAACCACAGCTACAGATGCTATTTCCGGATCAGTAAGTTTTGGAGTTACCTGTGCGTATGCAGATGCGAATACCATCATAGCAAATACCATTACGGCATTAATTACTTTCATTTGTTTCATAATATTTTTTTTTAAAAGTTTGGGTGTACTTCAATAGAGTATCACACTGCAAAAAGGTTACAAAAAATGGAAAATTTAAAAAGGCAGGCGGTTTCTTTCTCACGAAAGTATTTTCTTCATTACTTCGTCCACTATCTTATCGCAATAGATAAGGTTGAATTCATAAATATCTTCAGGAGAGTATATCTTTTCTATTTCTTTGCGGAGCATCATTTTGGCACGGTTCAATCTCACTTTTACATTCGACGCCGTAATGTTCAACAGTTCAGCAGTGTCGGCAACGTTTAGCCCCGTTAGTTCTCTTAAGGTAAAAGTCATCCGGTAATCTTCAGGTAAATTCTTGAGAGCCCCCTCAATAACATTTTTTAATTCCTTATTTACAACAGACTTGTCGGGGTCGCTATGGTTGGTAGTTAAAAACATAGATCCGGAATTTTTGTTAATTGATATTTCTATAGCGGGCCTGTTACGATAACTAAGTTTTTGAGATTTATGATAACACTGGTTCAGCATTATTCTTATCACCCATGTTTTAAAAGAAGACCGGTGTTCAAATTTAGAGAGGCTTTGAAAACTGTTAATAAAAGCTTCCTGCATCAAGTCTTCAGTATCCTGGTGGTTATATCCATAGCCTCTGCCGGTTCGATAAAGATCAGGGTTGTACCGCCTTATTAAAATTTCAAATAACTCCGTATTTCCCAACAAGATTTCCTTGATGACTGCGGAGTCAGGGTATTGCTCAATGTTTTTATAAACAGCAGCATAATTCATAATATCGAATTTTATCTTGTGGATAACTCCTGGTGAATTAAGAGGTACCTCCAAACAAATTAGAGTAATCACGTAAGCGAAAGGTTACAGACATTCTGCTTTGTCTCAAATAAAAACGCCTCCCTCGTAAGGTGGCAAAATAATAATCAAAGAAAGGACTTCAACGAAAGTTATTCGCTTGTCCCAAAATTGTCTTGAACATTGGTGTTTCTATCACTTCTCTTATCGATTTTGGGGGTAATGGGTTTTTAGAATGTTCGTTCAGACTCAGCTGCAACCATTTTACATCATGCCAGTTTCCAAGTTTATAAATGCCTTCATAGAAAATACCCACCTCCTGAAATCCCAGGTTTTTATGAAATACTTCACTCCTTGTATTAGGCAAAACCAGGCCGGCGAACACATTCACTATACCCTGGAGTTTAAGTATGTTGAATAACGCCTGGTACAGCGCTTTTGCAACGCCCCTGCCTTGGTGTCTTGATTCTACATAAATACTTGTTTCCGCAGACCATTGATGGCCGGCTGCCAACCTGTACCTCTTGGCCAAAGTATACCCTATTACTATATTATTTACTTCACAGACTAATACCGGATAGTAATCGGCGGTATTTTTAATTTCCCTCGAAAAATCTTCCAGGTGCGGAACTTGATATTCGGGAGTTATAGTAGTTAACGTAACGAAGGGTTTATAAAGTTCTAATACCTGGCCAATATCAGTGGCGGTTATGAGCCGTATAACAGGATTATTAGTCAAATCAATTTCGTTTTTATTAACAGGAGCCATAAGGTAAATATCGTTTCATTTTAATTTGAATTTTAAAGATAATTTTTTACTAGCTGCAATCATTTTAATGAGCTACTTTTTTAATGAGCGTAAGCGAAACAAGCAGAGGATTGCAAACTGCAACTCAGGAAATTGCCGCTTGACATATTTAAGAAAGATGATTCTGATAATTGAAATAATAAAGGTGATTGAGGCGTTAATTAAAAAGGCATACGTCCTGCTAATTAAAAACGCTGCAATGAACATAAAAACCGGGGAACATAAAAAATACAGTTTCGAAAAATTTGCTTCCTCCGTAACAAAAGCAACGGGTGGAACTCCTGCATTCATGGTTGCCTTTTTTATAATATTAATATGGGGGGCTGCTGGACCTTTTTTTCATTATTCACAAACCTGGCAAGCCATTATAAGCACCGGAACAACCATTACAACGTTTCTAATGGTTTTCCTAATTCAGAAATCGCAAAATAAAGATTCACTGGCCATACAATTGAAGCTAAACGAACTGGTGGCGGCCAACGAGTTTGCAAGTAACAGGTTGCTCAATGTGGAAAAAATGACGGAAGACGAATTAAAAGTTATCCATAAATATTATTCCAAATTGAGTGAATTCACCAGGAATGATGAGACGATGATACAATCCCACTCAATTGATGAAGTTAGTGTTCTCCATGATTTTAAAAACGAAATGGAGCAGGAACTAAAAGATGCAGTATAGTTAATATAAATGGGGCTACGCTCCTTCAGCAACAGAATTTCGTTTACCCGTTATCGTTTTTCATCCAGGTAAAATATTTAATGGTACAGGTATACTTTTTTTTTAAACAATTCAGCATACCTGTACCAATTAAAATATATTTTAATCCTTCAGGCCGAGGTATGCTTTTACCTGGCTGTAATCATTCCAGTTAATCGTTTTTTTAGTTCCGCCAACTGACACAGGAAGAGCCGTTGTGCCACCGGGAATAAGAATATACCTGTATTGGAAATAATGATAACCCCTCAATGAATCCGAGCTTACATCAGCTGTAGATAACAAGTTAATTAACTGGCTTTGGTAGTAAGGATTTATGATAGCCCCTGTAAACGCAATATCAGTAATTGGTAGCGGGAAAATAAGCTGGTCGTTAGCCGAGTCACTTCCTGCGTTTAGAAAAACCTTTATATCTCCTCTGTTTATGATAGAATCAACCAACTTAGGTGCAGAAATTTGCCCCAACCAACCGGTTGAATCGGCACCCACGAATTTTACATTTAGCCAGGGAGAATAAATTACATTGGCAGTGCCCGGGGCTCCGGTAGCGCCGGTTGATCCTGTAGGCCCCGCTGGCCCCTGCGCTCCCGTTGCACCAGCCGGCCCTGTTGGGCCTGTTTTAGAACATGAGGCAATTATTACAATAACTGCTAATAATAAAATGACGCGAACGGTTAGAATTTTTTGTTTCATTTTTTTTGGTTTAAAGTTTTTTTGGTACTACAATTAGCAATCAATTTAGTTAACTTTTGCAGAATATCTTCTAATAAATAAAATATTGTTTTAGTCATAGAAAATTTACTACGAGGTATCAATAGCTTGCTTAGAAAACCGATTCATCTTTTAAAGAATAAATAGGGCGATATAATTATTGTATATAATGTAACCGAACTAAGCTCACATATATAAGATACAAGTATACCTTTCACTTACATTTGTGTTTTTTGAGCCACACACATTATGAAAACAGTTTTTATTACAGGAGCTAATAAAGGTATTGGCTTTGAAACAGCAAAACAGTTTGCACAAAAAGATTACTATGTCTATTTAGGAAGTCGCGATATCGGAAAAGGCATCCAGGCGATTTCAGAATTAAATAATGAGGGTTTGCAGAATGTTGAAACAATAGAAATTGATGTAAGCAATGATGCTTCCATAGAAAAAGCAAGTAAAACACTGGAAGAAAAAATCAGTAAGTTGGATATACTAATTAACAATGCAGGTATAAGAGGCGATTTTCCGCAATATCCTTCTACGGCAAATGTTGGTATGATTCGTAAAGTATATAACACAAATCTATTTGGCACTATAAAAGTTATTCAATCTTTTCTTCCACTCTTAAAACTTTCGCCAGCACCGAGAATAGTTAATATAACATCGGGGCTGGCATCATTAACCTTACACAACGATCCAGGCTGGAAATATTACCCCATTAAAGGTGCTGCTTATGGTCCTTCAAAAACGGCACTTAACGCGTATACTATTGCATTGGCTTATGAACTCAGGGATACACCTTTTAAGGTAAATGTGGTTGACCCGGGATATACTGCTACCGATTTCAATCAACACCGGCGAACAAAGGATGTAAGTGAAGCCGCTGCATTTATTATAAAGTATGCTACTATAGGCGATGACGGGCCGAGCGGAAAATATTTTAGTGATGATAATAATCCTCTTACTTTCGAAAGTCCATGGTAACCGAATCCAAGAAAAAACTATGAATAACGTGCCGTTGTATTTATAAATTAATGTCAAATAAATGTACTTATTCTATTTTAATTCCAAGGCTGTCCAGTATTTCAAAGGCTTCCTCCGTTACAAACCAGGTAGGCTGGATATTTCCGTTTATTTCATTGTCATTTTTATATTTAATAAGGCCCCTTGAAACTAAAGGCGAAAATGAACCGTCTATATCCGATTGCCCAAAGGGAATCCCGTTCAATTGTTTCTTACATGCCGACACCAGCGATGCGATCATTAATTTAGATAACGGTCTTTTAACAGGTTTTGAAAAATGGCCTTCATGTAATGGTATAACCTTCGATAAGGGTTTTTTCTTCATATTCAAATAAAATATAATAATCAGACTTTATAAATGATGCCTGTCAATGCTTTAAATGACAAGTATCATCATGACTAAAAAATATTTTATACCGGTTCTGGCCGGAAGGGGTTAATTAAAGTGCAAGGTATCTTTCAGTATAAAAAATCAGCAGTATAGAGTACTACGGAAAGCACCATAGCGGATGATTTTTATCATATATCAACCACGGGTGAAAATTTACATTTGTTAATAAATTAAAGCCATGCTCCGCCAGAAAGTGTTTGGGTCACCTGGCCATGAATTATTTCGTCACCGCAGCAGCGAAATTTTCCGCATTGAAGCATTGAGTGATGCCGTTTTCGCTTTCTCTGTTTCGTTATTGGTAATATCGTTGGAGGTGCCGCAAACATTTGTTGAATTAAAAACAATTATCCGCGGCGCTATTCCTTTTTTTGCAACGGTGGCGCTCCTTTTTCTTTTTTGGTATATGCAATATATCTTCTTTCGCCGTTATGGATTAAACGATCTTACTACTATTTTGCTTAACCTGGCCTACATGGCCATTATTCTTTTTTACGTATACCCCTTAAAGTTCCTTTTTTCTATTTTAATCTCGTCGTGGACAGGCATAAATTTATTTCCAAAGGCTAATGAAATGGGATTGACAGTTCTTACCCGGGAGGATTTTCCCCAGCTTATAATATTATTCAGTACCGGGTATTTTTTAATCTGGATGATCTTGTATTTTTTACACCAGAGAGCGCTTCATCATACTATAAAACCTCCATTAAATTTTTATGAAATTCAATTCACCATTAAAGAAAGAAGAGGAGCTTTATGGAATGCAATTATCGGATTAACCGCAATTATAATGGCAACAGCAGGAACAGAGGCTCTTGCAGGCATATGTTATTTATTTATCCCATTTGCGCTAGCGATAAACGAACGCATTTTTAAACTCAGCGTGAAAAAATTAAGCCAAAGGTAATTTTTAATAAATAGATTTGTTGCACATTGCTTAGTAATGATTGCATGTTTGCCGATTTATAATATTTACGCTGAGTCATTTGTTTTGAAACGGTACAGTGTTTGCAATGTTAGGGTTAAGTTCAGCCTTATTTAAATAATTGAGCTTTTAAGTTTATCAACTTGAGGGGCAACTCTAACGGCAAAAATAAATTTTTAACCGCTGCCTGCAGAACAAGGTTGGGTTGTTTGATTGTATTAATTATTTAAATTAAATGAAGCCATTTTTCTATAGCAAATTTTTATTGCTTGTTCTTGTTTTGTTTCTTCCACGTCATTCATCCGCTTTTGGAGTACTTACCCACGAAGCCATTATAGATGCTTCCTGGGATAACTCAATATTGCCATTATTGAAAGAAAAATATTCATATATAACTTTAGAACAGCAAAAAGAAGCGCATGCCTATGCTTATGGAGGCGCGGTTACACCAGACATGGGGTATTACCCTTTTGGCAGTAAGTTCTTTACTAACCTGGTTCACTATGTACGCAGCGGCGATATGGTAAACGCTCTATTAAAAGACGCCCGCAACATTAACGAGTATGCTTTTGCGTTAGGTTTCCTCTCGCATTATATTGCAGACAACTATGGCCATCCTTTCGCCACCAACGTTAGTGTGCCTCTTGTATATCCCAAACTCGAAAAAAAATATGGCCGTGTGATTACCTACGCGGATAACCGGATCTCGCATATGAGAATGGAATTTGGGTTTGACGTTTTGGAAGTGGCGAAAGGCAATTATGCCTCACAGGCCTATCATGATTTTATTGGATTCAAAGTGGATACTGCAGTTTTATCAAGAGCTTTTTCTGAAATCTACGGGGTTGATATAAATAGCGTATTTAATAACCATTTGCAATTAGCCGTAGAAACATTCAGGTGGATCGTATCAAACATATTTCCCACTATCACCAAAGCCGCATGGTCAGCAAAAAAGAATACAGTCAAGTCTCTAAACCATAGTGTAACAAGTAAAAACTTTACATTTAAAATGCGGCGAAAACAATACAACAAACAATTTGGGAAAGGCTATAAACGCCCGGGCATACGGGCAAAAATCTTATCTTTTTTTATCCGTGCATTACCAAAGATAGGGCCATTAAAAGCACTGCGTTTTAAAACCCCTACATCTAAAGCAGAAGAATTATTTGACAAAAGCTTTGATACGATATTAGTACACTTTGCTTATAATTTAAAGCAACTTCCGGAACAACATTTACATGAGAAGGACTTTGACTTTGATACAGGCAAGCCAACAGCAGATTGTGAATACAGCCTTGCAGATGAAACATATTGCGACTGGCTGCTACACCTCGAGGCTGCCGGTTTACCAAATGCTGACATAAGAATCAGAAATAACATTATAAATTTCTTTCACCTGGATAGTAATATAAATGCTTTCGATACTCCTTCGAAAAAATGTTTAAAATTTTATTCAGCATGCAAAGAGATTATGGCATTGCATTAAAAAAAATGGGAGGAAGTCAATCCTTTTAAATTACTATATTTTTTTATAATCATTTATACTTACTGCAGATTGAAAATTAGTTGTTAGTTTTAATTTAATCATTAACTTAGAAGTCAAATATTCCGTGTATTATTCATGATTCAACAATCCCCTACCATAAAAAGTTATACCGATATTGAATTATGAAGAAGCCTTTTGTAATTTTCTCAATTACTGTTCTATTTTCACTCTTTTTGATTACGTGCGCAAAAGAATATAGCTACGAAGGTGGCCCGCAGGCCGAGTATACAATCGAAGGTTCGCCGGCAGAATGCGCACCGGTAGTACTATCGGGAACTTATACTGAAGGTATCACTGTTGATTCATCTAATAATTTACAGGTAACCGTTGACGTTACACTTGCCGGCGGCTACAATATTTTTACAACACCTGTTAATGGTATTTCTTTTTCTGCAACAGGAAATTTTACCGATACCGGGAAACAGGTTGTCACCCTTGCCTGCACCGGCACACCTGCTGCTGTGGGAAGTTTTGTTATAAAAATACCGGGAGATAAGGGTTGCGATTTTTCCCTTAATGTTAAAAATAAAATTTCTTCAAGTTATTTTTTATCGGGCTATCCGAATGATTGCGAAAATCCCGGCATCGGCGGGCGATATGCCGTGAACGATAAGATAACCAATGGTGATACAATAACCCTACATGTGACTGTTATTACACCCGGGACTTATAATATACAAACCGATACTGTTAATGGAATTAGCTTTTCAGCCTCCGGCTATTTTTCTTTAATGGGCAATCAAACGGTTAAGCTTACATGCTCAGGTCTGCCTGACTCAGCTGGCCGCGTTTTTTTTAATGTGCATGCAGATTCTTCGCAATGTAAGTTCAGCATTCCCATAGAATCCGGCTCGCCCCAGGCTGTTTATGTTTTGGAATCCGGAACGTCGGGGGGCAGTCTTTACTGTACTCCGCAATTAGTAAATGGGACTTATTTTTCCGGAGTTTCTCTTAACAATACAAATACAGTTAATATTACAGCTTATGTAACTGTTATTGGCACGTATTCAATTTATACAACCAAAATAAACGGAATGATGTTTGGCAATTCGGGCACATTTACTGCTATAGGTCGCCAGACTGTGGTATTATCCGGAAGTGGAACACCCCTGACGGCAGGAACATTTACGTTTGCTCCAAATATAATAGGACCCGCACCAATAGGCGGAAGCTCATGCGGGTTTGATATAAATGTTCAATAAAAATTATTTCAGTTTTCACCCGAAAATCGTTACTCCGGTTTTGCCGTAGCTTTAATAACATTTGTGACCGGATCAGCCAGTGTTGGAAATGCATCCTTTAAGTTATTGAATTTTATGCGTTATGTAATAAATATCGAAGGGGCAACCAATCCATTCTTTATAGAGCTTATTACATAAGCAAAATCTTCTCCTGTTGTATTGCGGCTACTCATTAGCGTTGTTCTGTAACCTCTCAATCACTCTTCTTCAGATGGATTGATAATATCTTCCATGCTTAATTGCCTTAATGAATGCAAATGCACCGGAGGGCCGGTATATCACATCAAAGAAAATAAAGCCTTAAAGAATTATTTTACTGGATACTTTTTTTCCATCTCATCATAAAAACTTTTCAAAACATAAAATGCCTTTTTCTTCTGGCCGGTTTCTGATATTAATCCTTTCCTGTTCCAGTAATCCTGGTAAGTTGGGTTCATTCTTTTCGGTGACTGGAAATCAACGAGTATCCACGGCGTGATACCACGAAGACCATCAATACCCTTAATAAGCTTTACCTGGTTTTTATAAATAGCTTCCTGGAACTCTTCGCTGAAGCGGGTTTCAGCATCAGCATGAAAACCGGCCAGTGCCCCCCCGCCTGTTTCAGTAATGATAATAGGCTTACCATAATCTATCGTAAAACTGTATTTGCTGATGTCCTGTGGCAAGCCCGAGTACCAGCCAAGGTATTCATTAAAACTTACCACATCTAGTTTTTTTCCAAGCGGATCATCAAGATGAAATACATTATTATTGATATGCCCAAGCAATGCTGCAGATACTAATCTTGTATCATCCAACATGTGCGCATGGTCTGCAAGCGCTTCCATAAATTTTTCTCTAGCTTCAGTCGCCGGTGTTTCATTGCCTATCGACCACACAATTACGCTTGCCCTGTTTTTATCCCTTGCAATTAGTTCAGATAACTGATGTTGCGCAATATCATAAGTTGAAGAATTCTCCCAATCAATACTCCAGTACACAGGAACTTCTTCCCACAGCATTATGCCCATTGAATCAGCCAATCTTGATTCAGCTTCATTATGAGGGTAATGCGCAAGCCGAATAAAATTACAGTTGAGTTCCTTTGCCCATGACAGCATCATCCTGCATTCACTAACATTGCGGGGACGACCAGGTATAAAAGGATCTTCATCATGCATACAAATCCCTCTCAGGAAAACCGGCTTTCCATTGAGCAAAATATCTTGCCCTTTTGTTTCAACAGTTCTAAAACCAATCTTATCTGTCACGGTATCTTCTTCGTCCGTTATTATAACGTTATACAGTTTCGGATTTTCCGGAGTCCAGTAATGTAATTTGTTTGTGGTTATATTAATGTCTGCATAACCGCTATCATTTGTTGTGATCATTGTATGAATGTTTGCTTCGGGGATCGCTACCGTTATCTTTTGCGGAAGCTGCCGGCCCTTCAATTGAACAAATCCATTAATGTGCCTGTAATCAGATCTAGTCAGTTGAATTTTATAATCACTAATGAATGTTGAAGGCATTTCTGCCAGGAAAACGTCGCCCGTGATGCCACCATAATTCCACCAGTCAAAATTTTCTGTTGGTACATTTTCTTTCTTTCTTCTATTATTTGCTTTTACAACAACGAAGTTGCTTCCGTTATGCAGCAGCGACGTTACGTCAAATTGGAATGGAGTAAAACCACCCTTATGTTCACCGGCTTTCTGGCCGTTTATATAAACGGCAGCTTCATAATTTACCGATTTAAAGTACAGAAAATATATTTTTCCAGGTCGAGGCGTAACATTGAAATCATGTTCGTACCAAACGGTTCCTTCATAGTACAGCAGTTTATCATCCTGCGAGTTCCAGTCGCCCGGCACATTGAGCATAGTCGATTTCGCAAAATCATATTCTAACAAATCTGATTTTGATTTTTGTTCTTTGTTTTGGTAAAAGGAATTATTACCGGTTTCATATGGATCAATTATGTAATGCCATTGGCCATCAAGGTTCTGAATGTTACGGGAATCTATGTTCTGAATTATATCGACCTGGGCTGAGGCATAAAGGCCTAGCAGGTTACAAACGACAAAAAACACTAAATACTTTTTCATCTATAATTTATATTAAAGCATGAATGTACTCAAAAAAGAAAAACAAAAAATGCTGATTAATCAGTTGACTATATTTCTCACAAATAATTTTAGCCAATAAAAATTATAGGGTTGAATAAAAAAATATTCTTGTTCGTAATTGCATTCATCATTATTTTCCGAAATGCTATTAAACTCTTCATTCTATTTATTATTTAAAGGTTCATTAAAAATGATTCAAATTAAAAAACAATGTATAGTTGTTTAATGATTAGATCATAACAAATGCTGTTTATAGTCAGAATCAGTTTAATTGAAATGAAATGGTTTTGTTTCAGGCATTAACATGCATACCATGCGAGAGAGTAAAGCGCCTTAAGGAATTATATTTTTTTGCCAAAATTATTTTTCATTACTGCAATTTGCTGCATTGTGCCGAACAAAATTATTTTCATTCCCGGATAAATATTCGTTTCTTTCGGCGGATTAATAATGAATTTTCCATCTTCATTTTTTATACCAAGGCAATTTACACCGGGAGAATGCCAATTGATAATATCATAAACAGACCTGTCTTTTAAATTCATTGGCAGCTCTTCATAAGCAACCGATTCAATATTAATAGACTCAGCTTCGTCGCCCCAAAGGTTGTTAATAAATTCAATTACATCAGGCTTTGAAATTAAGGTGGCCATATGCGAACCACCAATCATTTCCGGCAATATTACATGATCAGCGCCGGCAGTTTTTAATTTGATAACCGTGCTTTTATGCTGTGCCCTGCTTATAATTGTTAATTGCGGATTAATGGGCCTTGCCGATAAAACGATGAAAACATTATCTGCGTCTGCAGGCAACGTTAGTAATAAGGCTTTTGCTTTTTTTATTCCTGCTTTTATAAGTATTTCGTCATCTGTTGCATCTCCATGAATATAAACTAAAGGCTTATCTTCCTCAAGCCAGTTTTTTATATGGTCTTCCACGTTATCGATTACAACAAAATCGATTTTATTAATCATTAGCATTTTTGCAGCCTGCTCTCCGTGGCGGCCAAATCCACAAATAATTACATGGTTCGAAAAATTATCAATTGAGTTCATAAGCTTCCGGTTTTTAAAATATGATGCCATTTCCCCGCTTACAATGTATTTAGTAAGGCTGCTAACGGCATACGTAAAAATGGCAAACGACGAAATAATAAAAATAATATTAAAGATCTTACCTGTTTCCGACAGCGGCTTCACTTCTGAATAACCAATAGTACCAATGGTGATAACGGTCATGTATAGCGCGTCTATAAAGGTATAATTCTCCAGTATCATAAAGCCCAATACGCCGGTAAGCATAATCAGCACTAGTACACTAAACCAAATTAAAAATGGAGAAACTCTTTTCAATTAATTCCTTTTGGAGTTAAGTTATTTCATTTACTTAAAACTGCTTCAATTTCCAGATAACGCCAATTAAACTGTTACGGTATGTTACCACGCCTGGTAAAGAAATCATCAGCTATCGCTTAAAGATAAGAAAGAAGGAGGCCGAAAATAAAAACTAAAATCATATTTCTTGCTTACCAAGGTCATTATTATTTTGAACGTTGATTAATATTTTGCTGGAGCAATTTATTTATTATTTCAAAATAAATATTATGAGAAAGTTATTGTTGCTGGTATTACTGTTCCCGGTAATAGAAAGCTACGCACAGAACTGGGAAAAAAATTATGATTACGTGGATGACTGCGTATGCGGTCTTTCACAAGTTAAGAAAAATGGCAAAGTTGGGTATGTAAATAAGAAAGGAATCGAAATAATTAAACCGCAGTATGATGATGGCTTGCCTTTTAATGAAGGATATACGGCAGTAAAAAAAGGAACAAAGTGGATGTACCTCGATAGTACAGGCAAAGTCGTTACTGATGCAGTTTTTGAAGAAGCGTTAAACTTTAGCAATGGAATGGCAGCCGTTGCTCAAAATGGCAAGTATGGATATATTAATACATCAGGTAAGGTGGTAATACCCTTTGAATTTTCCAATGCCCATCCCTTTTCCGAAGGGCTTGCGCCGGCTGCTAATATGAAAGGGCTTTGGGGATATATTGATAATGCAGGAACCTGGATAATAAACCCCATGTATGACTATACAGATAGTTTTATAAACGGGGAAGCAAGGGTGATGAAAGATAGTAAGGTGTTTTATGTGGATAAAAAGAATACAATGCTTCACGAATAGAATTTGGGAGAGAACATTTACTTATTATTAATTAAAGAACCGGGCACGATAAACTTCGTCTCTCCTTTCGCGTTAGTTTATTCTTTGGATAATGGCCGGCGCGGTCATACTTTTCCCCAGGCCTTATGGTAAATGCGAGATACACTCCCCCGTTTTGTGATTTATTTTTTGAAAATAAGTTGCTTAAGTTATGAACACCCATTAAAACAGGACCAGCCTTAAAGGCGCCACCAATCCAAATTTGCCCCTTTGCATTAACCAGCACTGGAAAATAACCACCTAACGATTTGGTCTCCCACCGGGGTGTAAGCGCCAGCAAATTCATATCCTTTATAAACAAAGTATTCTGCGATGAAAGTGATATAACGGGTACCGTTAACTCTGCATTTACAAAAAGACTTTGCGACACATGTTTATCTACATTGAGCACTAAGCGGGTGGGCTCATAAATGTAAAAATCTCCGGAAGGAATTGTAATGGAATTGGAAATGGTTGCAAGACTATCATTAAAATTATCCAATGTTCTAAGCGGGGTAAATTTATTTTCAAGCACCGAATTAGATATATCTTTCCCGGTGCCTGCAACTTGCCGGCTCCTGCTTCCGTATTGGTATTTATTACTGCCCAGGTCAAGGATTGATACTCCAATCTTTGTATCATAAATATCATCGGAGGCCGCTTCTTCATCTTCACTTGACAATAATAAATATTCAAACCCAACATCAGCAGTTACGGTGTAGTTGGCATTTTGCAAAAATGCTTTCCTGTTGTCCGCAAAAGATTTATTATTATCGATAAGATCCAAGTTAGATGAATAACCATATTGCAAACTGCCGCTTGTAAGTGAGTAACGATCATTATTCACGCCGGCTAGCTGAGTATAGTTTACTTCTGAAGTGTTGACATACGCTCCAGCCAGTGCCCTGTTCAACTTTATTGTAACACCGGCATTTAGTGTCCTGTATCCATCGTCAAAAATTTTTTGGGCATAGGTTCCATAAAATTCTGCCCAGGTGCTTCCAACTGATTCCCCAGATAATGGCAAATTGTTTATATTATTTTTCATAAAATCCGCAAGTTCCAACACAGTATCCTGCCAATCAGATTTACTGTTTAGTATATACACGTAGTTGCGAATATTGGCTCCAAAAGCAATCGCTGCATTGGAATTCAAATTAATCCTGGTATTTAATAAATGGATATTTTGATTGGAAAAGAAAAATCTTTTCTTACTCCCGTTTTGGATGGAAACGTCTGCATTTTTAGGAGAGGAAAAAAATGAATAATTCTTTATAAAAAATGCATTTGTACTCTGCTTAATTTGCACAGCCAACGGCGTAATATCCCATGCAAACGGCGTACTTACTATAGAAGCGGGGTTATTTCCGGTGCCCAGGCTTCCTGCATACGACGATCCGTTAATTGCCTGGTAATTTTGTGCAATAAGAAGATTATAAAACAGCAGGAACGGAATAAAAAAAGACACTTTAAGAGAATACATGATTATTAATTTCAAGCCTAAAATTTAAACAGAGTTAATTGTTTGAAATATACGTTTATAAACGGCCGTGAGTTCGTGAGACAAATACTTTAGCTAAATTTTATATTGTTGTTATTTACGATTAATATTGCTAGTTATCATATTCAACTCTTTAATCCTTTGAAATAACCGTGTAGTATTTCGTGTCAAACCAATCTGGCCGCCTCTTTGCAAAATGTAAAATGTTTAAAAAAATTTTACAAAAACCATGCTTAAAAAAAATTCATAATGCTTATACTGATTCGGGGATTTTATTCTTAAATTTATTTAGTTAACCCTGGAAGAGAACATACATTTTATTACCGAAAGCCCTAATAAAAGCTGAATTAAATTAAAAATATGAATAGAAATAAATTTCTCTCCGTTGTTGGGTTGTCTTTCCTCGGCACGTTTTTCTTTTCTTCAAAAGAAAAAAATGAACTAATAGTCCGCAATGCCTGCAATGATCCAATCACTCCTTCAGTTCCGGAGGGCCCCTTTTATAAAAATGAAGAATTGAACCGGGCGGACATCAGAGAAAGTAAAAAGGGAATTGCGATTGATTATATATTCCTGGTAGAAGATAAAAATTGCCAGCCCATTCAAAATGCAATTGTTGACATCTGGCAGTGCGACGCTAACGGTCATTACTCAGATTTTAAAGCAGAAAACACCATCAATAAAACCTGGCTGAGAGGTTACCAAAGAACGGATAAAAATGGAGCGTGCAGATTTACCGCTATTTTTCCCGGATGGTATGATAACAGAATAACTCATTTACATGCCAAGTTTTACATAAATGGAAAGGATATACTAACAACGAATTTCTTTTTTCCAAAAAATATAGAAAATGAAGTGTATAAATCTCCATTGTATCCAAAAGGACCTAATCCTTTACCCATCTTACAAGATTATGAACTTCGGGTTGATAAAGACACAACCCGCCACGACACGCTGCTAATGAATGTTTCAAAAAGCTCAAATGGAAGTTTAACTGCCTCCTACAAAATTGCCCTTGCATAAAGTTTTTGGGATACTATTATGTAAAATTTTAAAGTAACGGTTTACAGGGTTGGGAAATATTTAATTCATTAAGATTTTTATAAATCTTTTACCAGCGTAAATTTTGTGTACTTATATTAAATAACTTTAAGAAAAGAAAGGCATGTATAAAATCGTAAGGATATTATTGGCTGTATTTTTTATTTCCTTCTCCATACAAGGATTTTCCCAGGACACTGAAAAATCTGAACATCCCTTATTGGATAAATATTATCCACAAGCGCAAAAACCAAAACCTGATACCAATAAAGCCATTACCAATCAGATACAGCCGGTTTATCAGGTAAAGCCCACGCCGTCAGCCAGGAATATCTCATCTCCCACGAAAAAGCCTGTATTAACAGCCACCATAATACCGGCTGATACAATGTCGGAAAAACCCGCTCCTGCAACTAAGATAGTTCCCGCAGTAACAAATACTACTGCAATAACCGCCCCCGTTGCTGATGTGTCAACTGTTTCGGGACCATCCAATAAACCTGCTATTAATAAACAAGACACTATTACGGCAAAACTGCCTGTTCAACGCATTGTGCAGCCTCAACGTGCACCAACGCAGCCTTACATGGATACAAGGTTAGGAAGCAGTACCCCGCAATATGATACATGGAAAAAAAATAACAATGGTGCAGGCTCTGTGACAACAAGTCCAAAATAAAATCATTATCACGACTTAGGCTAAACGAAATTACCCTGGTAGCTCACCTCTTGTTCAGATCATCTTGTGGAAAAACTAGCTCTGGTTATCAATTATATATTGTAACCAATATATCAATAGTTCTTAATAATATATTTTATGCTGCCACCTGATATTATTGGAGACCCCGTTTTCATTATCCCGCTGAATTCCTGTCGGTCAAAGGAAGAATAGTAAGTGAACATATTCCTGTCAATACTTTTTATTTTGCCGCGGTAGGCCTTATCATCAATTGCACCGTAATAACTAAGCATGGTACTCCCTATAGATTTTATTTTCCCCTTGTAAAACTCATCGTTAAATGAGCTATAGTATGTAATGGGAACAGAGCCGGCATTTCGAAGAAACCCTCTAAATGCCACGTCATCATAATCGGTATAATAATCGAGAAACATTGTTCCAATAGTCTTTAATTTTCCTTTAAGAGATTCTTTATCATCGGCAGTATAATATGTAAGAGACGTTCTACCGATATATTTAACCTTTCCGCGGTAAGCTTCATTATCAGTAGAGGAATAATATTCTTCTCTTCCCATATACTTTTCCAGCCGTGGATAGATGCCTGTTAGGGGCGTTGTATACTCCTTACCCCAATCAATAATTTTACCATACTTCGTCATATTAACAACAACAGATTCGTCAACCAAAAAAGTAATGATATCCTGTTTGCCCCGGTTATCAATTGTTACCTGGACAATATTTTGTGCAAAAGCCGGTGAAAGGAAAAAACTAAGTATTAAGAGGAAGTATAATTTATTCATATAATTATTTTATTCGGTTTAAGTTAATGACAAATTGCAGAAGGCGCAAAATATATTATAAAATACTGCTCAGCATAAAATTTAATCGTAACGGCAAAGATTAAACGCAACCGGAAGCGTACTATCGTAATTGTTGTAAGCGCTCATCTTCGTTTCACTTTCGTCCTAAACTATAAAAAATTTGGCACGCATTTTATATTATAGATTTTAACTAAAAAATTATATTATGCTTAAATGGGCCGCTATTTTTATCGTGATAGCAATTATCGCAGCCATATTTGGCTTTACGGGTATTGCAGCCGGTGCTGCTTCTATAGCAAAAATATTATTCTATATTTTCCTTGTATTGTTCCTGTTAACCATAATATTTGGAGCAAGGGTTTTGGGAAAATGAGTGCTGAATATGATGCGGTAATGCAACAAGATGCCGGAATTTCAACATAAATCATGAGTATGAGTTATAGCATGTATCTATGTAGAAATGTTTACACATTTCAATTACTTACGATTTTGGAATTCCTGCATCTTTCTTTATTTATTCCTTCGTCCATTTCTAACGCCCACTCATTAGAACAGATTTTGTACAGCCTTTAAAAAATTAATCTGTTTCTAAAACTCTTTCTAAATATTTTTACAAGTAACTTTCATTTGTCGCAGGCTTTTTCAGTTCGATTCTTCTAGTCTTTTTTTAAAGTATTGATTAAAATATTCTTTATTAAAATACAAGAAAGTTGTCAGGTAAAGGCAATAAATAATACAACCATACTATATAAATATGAAATCAATTTGCTTTATTCTCTTGTTATGTGGCGCGGGCAATATTGTTGCGCAAAATCTTGTTCAGCAAAAGCTGGAACAGTTACCGGTTTATCATCCTGATGAATTTAAATCTGCGGGTGGCGACTGGCTTTTAGGCAGCACCAAGGCTGTAACTCATATTTTTAAAAGCACCAATGGCAATGATTTGACTATAACAAATGGTTTGGTAAGCCGTAAATTTCGACTGCAACCTTATATGGCTTGTTATGAATTCAAAAATCTAATGACAGGAAAAGAAATGCTGCGGGCCATAGAACCAGAGGCTGAAATAGAGATCAACGGTAAATCATATAATGTTGGAGGAGCGGTAGGCCAGTTTGAAAGAGGTTATATGCAATATGATTGGTTGAATAAATTCTCCAACGACGTACATGCGTTTCAGTTAGTTGATTTTTCAATTCGTGATATTCAATCACGATTTGAATGGAACCCCGGCCGTTGGGCCACCAATAAACAATGGCCGCCACAAGGTAAACAAATCGATTTTACATTTCGATTACTGGGTAATGACTTACAGGGAGTAACCCTGGACGTTATTTACGAAATGTATGATAATATTCCGCTTATGTCCAAATCGATGATTGTACATAACGAAGGCAATCGCATCATCAGGATTAATACTTTTAAAAGCGAGAAACTGGCCATGGTAGAAGAAAGTTCAGGGGTTAACACAGAAGGAGTTTTTCCATCGCCTCACATCTGCATACAAAGCGATTATACCTTTGGCGGTAATTCTTTTGCAGACGCTAACCACACTACATATTGGTTAACCGACTCGTTATATTCTTCGCAGGTAAACTATAATCTCCAAAGCCATTGCTTGGTTGAGAGTAAACCTCCAATTGGCCCTGAATATGTTTTGCAACCGGGAAAAAATTTTGAAACATTTCATACTTATGAATTAATGTATGATGGATATGACAAGGAGCGCTGCGGACTGGCTGAAAGGAAAATGTACCGCATACTTGCTCCATGGATAACTGAAAACCCAATATTTCTACACTTAACCACCACTGATCCCGGCAAGGTAAAAGCTGCTATCAACCAATGTGCAGAGGTAGGCTTTGAAATGGTAATCTTAAGTTTTGGAAGTGGGCTCGATATGGAAGATACCAGCAATATCAACATTGAAAAATTTAAAGCATTAGCAGACTATGCGCATTTAAAAGGTATTGAAATAGGCGGCTATTCTTTGTTTTCCAGCCGTAGTATCGATTCAGTAAATGATGTAATTAATCCTAAAACGGGTAAGCCCGGTGGTGCTATTTTTGGCGATGCCCCTTGCCTGGGTAGTAAGTGGGGACTTGAATATCTTCAAAAGTTAAAAACATTTATTACCAAAACCGGTTTTAATGTATTGGAAAATGACGGCCCTTACCCCGGTGATATTTGTGCTTCCACAACGCATCCAGGCCACGATGGCCTTAAAGATTCTCAATGGAAACAATGGTACTTGGAATCTTCGTTTTACCAATGGCTAAGAAAAAAGGATGTTTACCTTAACGCTCCGGATTGGTATTTTTTAAATGGTTCAAATAAAACAGGCGTCGGTTACCGTGAAGATAATTGGTCTTTGCCCAGAGAAAGACAGATTATTTTAGGCCGGCAAAACATTTATGATGGAACATGGGATAAAGCTCCCGGTATGAGTTGGACTTTTGTTCCGTTGACCCAATATCATGGTGGTGGCGATGCGGCAACTATTGAGCCTTTACATAACCATCTTGATGCTTACCAGGCGCACCTCGCTCAGAATTTTGGAAGCGGCATCCAGGCATGCTATAGAGGCCCAAGATTATTTGACGCACCTGCTACCGAAGCATTAGTTAAGAAGGAAGTGGCGTGGTATAAAAAATACAGAAACATTCTCAATGCCGATATAATTCATATTCGCCGGCCAGACGGAAGAGATTATGATGCTATAATGCACGTAGATGCAAAGGGAAAGGAAAAAGCCCTGGTAATGATCTACAATCCACTTGATATCAAAATCAACAGAAAAATAAAATTGCCCTTATATTATACTGGCTTAACAACAATTGCCCGTATAAGAGAAAAGGAAAATGCAATACAGCTGTATCATCTAAACAGGGATTATTCTGTTGAAGTATCTGTTGGTATAGCAGCTCACTCATATACCTGGCTGGTAATTGAATAATGAGGACTTGTAAATTTAATTTTGAATCTTTTTATTTTATATTATGAAAAAAAATTCAGTTTGCCTTTATCTTATAACGGTCCCTCTCCTGCTCTTGCACTTGGGAACTATTAGCGCTCAACAAAAAACAAATCCTGATTCTATTCGTAAAAAAATGCAGTGGTTTGCTGATGCAAAGCTTGGCATCTTTATACACTGGGGCATTTATTCGGTTAATGGTATTGACGAAAGCTGGAGTTTTCATAATAAAAAAATAAGCTATGAAAATTACATGAAGCAATTGAAAGGTTTTACTGCTTCAAAATATAATCCGCAGGCGTGGGCTGATTTGATAAAAGAAAGCGGTGCAGGATATGCAGTTATCACAACGAAGCATCACGATGGAGTGGCGTTATGGCCAACCAAACAACATCATTATAATGTAATGGATAATACGCCTGCGAAGAGAGATGTATTAAAACCGTTCTATAAAGCTTTGGATAAAGATGGTATCAGGCGGGGCGCTTACTTTTCATTAATTGACTGGAGTTATCCTGATTACCCGGGATTTTTAAAAGACAGCAGCAGATATAAAGTATCAGATGACCCCCGAAGATGGGAGAAATTTCAACATTTTTTCCAGGCACAAATTGCCGAAGTAAATCAATTGTATAGACCCGATTTATGGTGGTTTGATGGTGACTGGGAACATAGTCCTGAAGAATGGCAGGCCAAAAAAGTGAGGGAGGAAATTCTAAATGTGAATCCTCTGGCTATTATCAATGGCAGGCTTCAAGGCTACGGCGATTATGAAACTCCGGAACAAAACTTTCCCGTAAGCCGCCCGAAATTTAATTGGTGGGAATTATGTATGACCACTAATAACAACTGGGGATATCATCCTGATGATACCAATTATAAAACGCCTTTTGAAGTTATCAGCATTTTTGTGGATGTTGTAAGTAATGGAGGAAACCTTTTGCTTGACATAGGTCCCAAAGAAGATGGAACTATTCCCCCTGAACAAGTGCACATTTTACGAGAGCTCGGAAAATGGAATAAGAAAAATGGAGAAGCAATTTTTGGTAAAGTGCCCGGCTTACCACAGGGGCATTTTTATGGACCTACTACATTGTCAAAAGATTCCACGATTCTTTATCTTTTCTTACCCGGACAAACAACTGGGAATATTATGGTTAAAGGATTAGTAAGTACAATTAAAGATATACAGGTCCTCGGGACAACGGTACATTTAAAACCAAAAATCGTGGGCAAGATTTCGTGGAGTGCCGTACCGGGTCTGGTTTTTATAAATGTCCCTCAAAAATATAAAGACCCGTATATAACAGTTTTGAAATTAAATTTAGACAAGCCCGTGCAATTATACGGTGGCCACGGAGGATTGAATTAAGTAATAAAAGATGCACGAAGTTCAAATTTCTTAAGTTCTTCCTTGCCGGAAGCTGACGTCTATTATTTTTCCTCGACCCAATTGACATCTATTTCATTTGTTAGAGAGGTAAATCCTTACCTGACGTTCCCTTCTTTTATGTTTCACTGCTGTACAGGCATAGTTCTATCCTGAGTAAGATCCTGGTATTTCACAGTGAATTCATCCTCCGTGAATAAAAAGTTAAAAAAAATTTTCTAAACTTTTTTAATTTTTTAATAAGAAATTATACCTTTATTAAAAAACTAGGGAGCAGCTACTGTTTAAGAGAAATTCATATGACTGAAAAGAAGATTTTATTTAGAAACAAAATTTTAAAGGAGTTGTATTTTGAAGATAATCTTTCTTGTGTGGATCTAAGCAAAAGAATACACAAGAGCTTTCCTATAACGGCAAAACTAATTGAACAATTGATGGTGGAAAATTTAGTAATAGAAAACGGGTATGCTCCATCAACAGGCGGCAGACGCCCGTTAACTTACTCGATTCAAAAAAATGTGATGTACTTGGTGTCTGTTGCTATGGACCAATTTGTTACCAAAATTGCTATTATGGATATGCAGAACAATTTTGTTTCACCGATTGAAAAAATTGTTTTGCCTTTGCCCGATAATACAAAGGCCTTGGACGCCCTTATTGAAAAAATTGCGCAAGTAATTAATTCGTCAGGAATAGAAAAAGAAAAATTCATTGGCGTAGGTATAGGCATGCCGGGGTTTGTAGACGTACAAAAAGGCATTAATTATTCATTTTTGCAATTACCCAATAATGCAAGTATTACAAAACATATTAGTGAAATAATTGGGATACCTGTATTTATCGATAATGATTCGAGCCTTATAGCTCTTGCCGAGTTTTATTTTGGTGAGGCTCGGGGTGAAAAAAACGCGATGGTCATAAACATTGGTTGGGGAATTGGTTTGGGAATGATTCTCAATGGAGAGTTGTTCCGGGGCCATGAAGGCTTTGCAGGAGAATTTAGTCATATCCCGCTTTTTTTAAATGGACAATTATGCTGGTGTGGCAAAGTGGGATGTCTTGAAACCGAGACCTCCTTATTATTAATTATAGAAAAGGCAAGAGAAGGAATAAATTCCGGCAGACTTTCTAAATTGAATTCATTGACTTTCGATGATATTGAACAGGCTTTTGATGGTATTGTAAAAGCTGTCCGATCGGGCGACCAGTTTGCCGCTGAGCTTTTTTCAAAAGCGGGCTATAATATTGGAAAAGGTATAGCTGTATTAATTCACCTTTTTAATCCAAAAAAAATAATTCTGAGTGGCAGAGGAGCCTCGGCGGGTAAAATATGGTCGGCTCCCATTCAACAGGCCCTAAATGAGCATTGTATTCCCAGACTTTTCCAAGGTACAAGTATTGCGATGTCATCTTTGGGTACGCAGGCCGAACTGATCGGTGCCGCAGCTCTGGTAATGGAACATTACGAACAGGAACCCATTATAAACAAACAGATTGCTGCATAAGACGACATTCGTTTCAACAACAAATAAATTTATGAAGACGTTTTTTCTCCCCTGAAAATAATAAAACCATCTCTCATGTCAAAGCTTTTTTATCTCCTAACATTATTAAAATTTCAAACTAAAAAAATGCAACAACTTTCAAAGCGACTGCTCTTATTCGTATCGATATTATTTTGCGCAGCAATTGCTTTTGCGCAGCAAAAACAGGTTACAGGAACCGTAAAAGACAGCGGGGGTAATCCGGTTGTAAAAGCTTCTTTGGTTGTGAAAGGCTCAAAGTCGGGTACTTCAACTGATAAAAACGGATATTTTAGTATTCCCGTGAATGGGCCCGAATCGATACTGGAAATAAGCTCAATTGGTTTTACTACTAAAGAAATTATAGTAGGGCAAAGTAGCACTTTAAATGTTATTCTGGAAAGTGCTACAGGGGCTATGCAGGAAGTGGTAGTAACGGCATTGGGTATTTCCAAACAGAAAAGAGAACTTGGATATTCTATTACAGAAGTAAAAGGAGACGATTTAGCGAAAACGAATGAGGTTAACCCGGTTAACGCATTGCAGGGAAGAGTAGCAGGCGTTCAGATTGACCAGGGTGCCGGCGGCTTATTTGGAAATTCGAAGATTCTTATTCGGGGTAATTCTACACTTGGCACTAATAACCAGCCCATATTTGTAATAGACGGAGTTATTATGGATAATGATATTTTTAATGGAACAGGCCGCGATTTTGGTAACGATCTCAAAGATCTTAACATGGATAATTTCGAATCAGTATCCGTTCTTAAAGGTTCGGCAGCGGCGGCTTTATATGGTACAAGGGCTATCAATGGCGTGGTACTTATCACCACCAAAAAAGGATCGGCAAGAAAGGGAATTGGCGTTACCGTAAATGAGGCCTATAGTTTTTCGAAGCCTTATTCCGGGCCTGATTTTCAAAATGAATATGGTGGTGGCAGTGTAGGAGCCTTTTTTACTGACACCCGCGATCCAAATTATCTATCCGATGGCTGGACGACAAAAATTTTTCCAACAGATCCCATTACAGGAAAGCCTTACATTGATAGGCAGATTGGAAGGGAATTGGAGAATTGGGGGCCAAAAATGGAGGGACAGGATGTAATTAACTACGATGGCACTATAACAAAATACCTTCCACAACCAAATAATTTTTTGCAGGCTTTTCAAACTGGCATGGGTAACAATGTGAATGTTGCGATGGATGGTGGCACAGATAAATCAACTTTCCGGGTGTCTTATAATCACAATGATGCAGTAGGAGTTGTAAGAAATAATAAATTGATAAAGGATGCATTTGATCTGCGGGCTACTCACAACTTTAATAAATCCATTAGCGTAGATGCAAGCGTGGCATATTCCAGCTTTAATGGAAAAAATCCACCCCGTTTGGGTGGCTTAGATGCTTTCGGTTCATTCAACATCGGCCACATGTACACCTGGGTTTTACCACGTAATTATGATACCAGGTATTGGATGCAAAAAGATAAATACACCAGTATTCTTGGAGGTGTGCCTGATCCAAATAATCCGGCTGAACCTAATAAAGTGCCGGAAGCCCGATACTGGTTTGCACTTTATAATGATAATTATGTGCAGAATGAACAATTGGTAAGAGGAAGAATTGCTTTCACTTTTAAATTAACTGATTGGGCGAAATTTGTACTCGAAGGCAACTTTAACAATATTTATACTAAATCGGAAAACTCCGAATTGGGCCAGGGGATTAATTTTTCCGGAGGCTCATATAGCCTCGGCTTTAACAATAAACAAAGTAATCTCTTAAAAGCTATGTTATTGCTAAATAAAGATATTAATAAAGACATCAGCATTAATGGATATATAGGGGTGGAATCGCAGAAGAATAAAGATGATTACGAACTCAGTTCTACCTCAGGTGGCTTAAATTATCCCGGAGGCTTTTTTATTGCCAATTCTGTTAATCCACAAACAACTACTGGCGGTGTTCTAAGCAGAAAGAATTTTAATTCAGTATATGCCAGTGCCGACTTATCCTATAGAAATATGCTTTACCTGCAGGGAACTTTCCGCGGCGACTGGTCATCTGCTCTTACTTATAGCAATGGTAGTGGTAATAATTTTTATAATTATCCGGCAGCAAGCTTATCATGGATATTTACAGAAACATTTAAAAATTTACCATCATGGGTAAGTTATGGTAAACTAAGAGGAAATATAGCCGCGCTGGGCGGAGATACAGATCCTTTTAATCTTAATCCGGGATATGCTTTTAATGGATTCACTCTGGCAAACGGAGGCAATGTTCCTATTTCTACTTATAATTCAAACACTGTATTACAGGCAAACATAAAACCTGTAAGAAAAATCTCTAAAGAGGCTGGAGTAGAAATGCGTTTCCTCAATAGCAGGTTAGGTTTTGATTTGAGTCTTTACCAGGATAATACCAAGAACCAAATTTTAAATATAGGAACTCCAATTGAATCTGGCGTTGGCTCTATTCTAATTAATGCCGGCAACATCCAAAATAAAGGAATTGAGTTATCTATTGATGGCACACCCGTAAAAACACAATATTTTACATGGAATTCATCCCTTACCTATTCAAGAAATAGAAATTTAATCGTTGACTTATATCCGGGCAGAACTGAATTTGACCTGGGTGCAAACATTGCTGAAATAAGCACATGGGCGGTTGTAGGCAAGTCATACGGAACATTGCGCTCTCAAATTAATTCAACAAAATTTCAAGCTAAGGACGGAAGTGGAAACAATATTGCTGATCCGAGAAATGGCCTACCTATTTTGGCCTGGCGTAGTGATGCAAGAGCCGGCTTTCCTGCAAGAAGTAACCAGTGGCAGGATGTTGGCGATATCAACGCTAAATTCCGGGGTGGCTGGATAAACACTTTTACTTATAAGAATATTAGCCTGAATGTATTAATTGATACCAAAATAGGCGGGGATTTTGTGATGGCCTCATACCGGTTTGGTACACATACGGGAGCATTAGCCAATACTCTTACGGGCCGAGATGCAAGCCATGGAGGTATTAGCTGGACTAGCAAATATAACGGAGTAAGCTATGATGATGGCATGATTCCTGACGGCGTATTTGCAGCAGGGCAAAAAATCACCCAACCTGATGGATCAAAAGTAGATGTAAGTGGCTTAACCTATAAAGAAGCCTATGATAAAGGATATGTGGAACCTACGCATACGCCTCAGTTCTTTTATCGCTATGGTTCCTCTTCTACCGGAGTTTCTGATTATTGGATCAAGAAAAACTCATGGGTATCGCTACGCCAGGTAGCACTAAGCTATAGATTTCCTAAAAGCATATATGAAAAGGTGAAACTAAATGGATTGTCTGTTTCTGCAATCGGGCGTGATTTACTATATATATACAAGACATTACCGCTAAATTTTAATCCGGAATCTAATAATTCTAATAATACTGCATATTCAGGGGAAAATGGGTTTCTTCCCATGATTCGTTCTTTTACATTTTCGATAAGAGCATCATTTTAAAAATTAAAAAGATTTTATATCAAAAAATAATTATTCAATTATGAAAAAAATACTATCACAACATAAAGTCCTTGCAGTATTAATTATCTGTATTGTAGGCATCAGTTCTTGTAAAAAAGATTTTGGTTCCATTAATACTAATCCAAGTATCGTTACTACGCCTGATGTTAAGTTTCTTTTTTCTTATTCAGAAAACCAACTTGCAACCTACAAAGGAACTGAATGGGTATGGGAAAGTATGGAACAACTATGGAGATTTACGCAGCATATTACATCCGACCCGTATGAATTAAGCAATAACGTGAACACCAGATATAACGCATTTTATACCTCAATCCTGCCTAATCTTTTTGAGATCAGGCGACAAATAAGCAATAAATCAGATAAAGATGCTTATCAAAAAATGGCTTCTGTTACTTATATATTACAAATATTGCAGGGAATTAAAGTAACAGATATGAATGGATCCATTCCTTACACACAAACCCAGCAAGGAAGGTATGCCAGTAACTATAGCCCTGTATATGATACCCAATCAACGTTGTTTGATACTTGGCTAAAAGAATTAAATGATGCAATAGTAGTTTTGGAAAATAATTCTTTACCTGCGCAGCAAACCTATGGACCATCTGATATTTATTATAAAAGCGACTGGACCAAATGGGTAATGTTAGCCAACACTTTAAAACTACGTATTGCTGCCAGGCTTGAAAACCAGGATAAAGCGAAGACACAAGCCATCTTTCAGGAAGTGATGAAAGACGTGATAGGGCCAATAAGCAATGATGATGCACAGTTGTCTTATACAAGTACTGACTTTTTACCTTTCGGTACTTCAGGAGACATTGATTATAGGTCACCCCGTTATGCATCTGCATCAATTATAAAATTTTTAAAAGCTTCCAACGATCCAAGATTGCCGATATACTTTGAGCAAAATGGTTTACAGGGAAGTTTTAGAGACACGCTCAACAAGTATGCTGTTACACTTCCATCATTTATTAATATTAATGACCCTCTGATTATGTATCAAGGGGGCCCGGCTGATTGGACAACTGATCCTACCTATGCATCATATATTAAAAATCCATTCCAGGTAAGTCTTGCTTCCAAATACTTTCTGATCTCTCACATTAACCGTAAATTCTTTTCACCCAGATATAATGGGAACACGAGCGGACAATTTACGGACGTAATGGTAACTAATGCGGAATCATGTTTATTAGTAGCCGAATTTATTCAGAAAGGATATGCTGGTGGAGTAAATACAAATGGAACTGCAGAAGATTGGTATAATAAAGGAATTAGTTCTTCGATAAAAACTATGAATAATATTGCTATCGCAGCTGGTTCCACTACGGGCTTTAATGGCGATGGATCTACAGAAATTGCTGCTTATCTGGCTAACCCGGAGGTAAAATTTAATGGTAACAATAATTTGGAAAGGATTTACATACAAGAATACCTAAATCTATACCGTAATCCACCTGAAGCCTTTGTATTTTGCCGAAGAACAGGCTACCCGAAATATTCATCCACTTACTATGCAAGAGAAACATTTAATGAAGTTATACCAAGACGCTGGTGGACTAAGGATCCAGGTGAAGTGAATAGAGCCAATTGGTCAAGCGCCTTGCAGGAAGAAGGGTTTACTCCATTGGCCCAGGATGCGCCAACCTTAAATAAGGAAAGAGTTTGGTACGATAAAAACGCACCAGATTTTGGAAAAGGAAATTAATTTTTTGAAAATTCCTTCGATCAACCTCCGTTATTATGCGTTTAAATAATTACAAAAAATAAACTACACTAAAAGATAAATCAAATGAAACAGCTTCCCAAAAAACTGCTTTTGGTTTTAACGCTATTCTTTAGCGCAACAATCGTTTTTGCCCAGCAACGGCAAATAACAGGAACAGTAAAGGACAACGATGGTAATCCCTTGTCGAATGTATCATACTTAATCAAGGGAACTAAAATCGGTGGTATTACAGATGCGACCGGGCATTTCAGCATAAAAGCTGACAGGAGTGCAACGTTGGTATTTAGCTCCGTAGGTTTTTCTACTAAAGAAATAAAGGTAGGCAACCAAAGCAAGGTAGCAGTTAATCTGGCTTCATCGGAAGGAGAGCTAAACGAGGTAGTGGTTACTGCGTTGGGGATTAAACGGGAACGGCGTTCTATCGGGTACGCCGTAAGCACCATTAAAGCAGAAGAGTTAACTAAGGCTGGATCCACTATGAATCCATTCCTTGCTTTGTATGGTAAGGCTGCAGGCGTGGGCGTAAACACAGGGGCTGCTGGGCCAATGGGTGGTTTGAAAATTAATATAAGAGGTGCAGCGAGTTTAAATCCTAACCAGAATACAAGACCTTTATTTGTAGTGGATGGGGTAATCATTTCTGACAGGACAACCTCTATTGGCGGTTCTACCGGAGCAGGGTACGACTATGGATCAAACATTAATGATATTAATTCGGAAGATATCGCCTCCATTGATATTTTAAAAGGTGCCAAAGCAACAGTATTATATGGCACGGACGCTGCCAATGGTGTTGTACTGATTACGACTAAAAGTGGCCGTAATGCCAAGGGCTTGGGAATGACCGGATTTTTTCAATATAGCATAGAAAAACCAAAGTCTTATCTAGATTTGCAAAATGAGTATGGACTGGGAAATAATATTTACGATACCTCTTATACTACCTTGAACGGAAAAACTGTAAGGGCGATCCCTAACAGGCGATATAGTTTCGGCCCAAAATTCGATGGTGCTGATGTAATGTTTTATGATAGCTCAATAGTGAAAAACAGCCCGCATAACAGCTATGATGATCTTTTCAGAACAGGAAGTTCTTATACATCCAATGTGGCTATTTCAGGCAGCAGCGATAAAGGAAGCCTCAGAGCATCTTATACTAACTATGCTTATAACGACATTACAAGCCCTAATGCCTGGCAAAAGCGGAATACATTTAGTTTTAATGGAAATATTAAGGCTTCCAAATTTGCGAGTTTCGATCTCATCTCAAATGTGTATAATATCGTTTCTCAGAACAGAAGAGAGAATAATGCTGGCAGTATTGCCTGGGGTTTTCCGGATGACTACGATTATAATCAAATGTATAATTTATACAGAGATAGAACTGGTTACAAAAGAGATCTTACCAATTATGGAGTGCCCACTGCAGGCGTAGATATTGGGAATTACTTATGGGATCTTAATAAAAACCGCGTTAAGGATGACAAGTTTCACATTATAACTTCTGCAAAAACTACACTGAATTTCACCAAACACGTATTTTTTGTTGGCCAGTTCGGCCTTGACTATGATAATACCAATTATAGCAGCGAAATCAGTGTGGACAGAATATTGCCTACCGTAAGTGGCGGAGGTTTCAGCATTAAAAAAGAAAATAATACTATCCAGACCTACCAGGGGCTATTAAACTACGACAACAGTTTTATGAATGATAATTTCCGGGTATCAGGCTTTGGCGGTTTTATATATAGGTTGCGCACTTCTGAGTCGCTGGGCAGTAATACAATTGGCGGATTAAATTTTCCGGGATGGTATTCGTTTAATAACCAGGCAGGCACACCAAGCGCGGGTAACGCTTATCTGTTAAGAAGCTACTCAAGAGGAAGCGATGTATTATATAGTGCTGTTGCATCAGCCACTTTATCCTGGAAAAATGAATTTTACATGGACCTGCAGGGAAGACAGGACTGGAATTCAACTTTACCTCCTCAGAATAACAAATATTTTTTCCCGGGAGCTTCTTTAACGTGGAATTATACTGACCGGTTTTCCGTTCCTAAAATGAACAGCGGGCAGCTAAGATTTTCGTGGGCTGATGTAGGAAACGGAACAACAAGGTATTTTGCCAACAATCAATATGGTCTAGGTTATATTTCCGGAACAGGGGCACAAGCTGTAGTGGTAACCCCTCCAGGTAATCTTTTACCAGGAGCATTAAAACCTGAAAGAAAAAGAGAATTTGAAATAGGAATTAATAATAGTTTTTTTGCGGGGAACCGACTCACTTTTGATCTATCTTATTATACAAATAACCGTTACAACCAAATCATATCGCTTCCTATTTCTCAAACTTCGAGTTCCGGCGGATTGTTGATTAATGTGGCTAATATGAGAACATATGGTTTTGAGTTTTCAGTAACAGGAACGCCAATTCTTACTAAAAATATAAGATGGGATGTTACCGTAAATGGCGCCCGCCAGGGGTCTAAAGTTTTAGACCTTTATGGAGATCTTAAAGAATACACTTATGCAAACCTTATTAACGGAAGCTCTGCAAGCATAAGAGCCGATTTGAACAGGCCATTTGGAGATATAAAAATGAATGACTATACGAAGGATGATAAGGGTGAAAGAGTAGTAAATGCCAATGGAGTTTACACACTTAATGCGGACCCTACCCAGATGAAAGTATTTGGAAATATAATGCCCAAATTGCTAGGTGGGGTACTATCAGATTTCCGGTATAAAAATATTACATTTCGCGTAGCTCTTGATTACAAATATGGCGGTACTGTATTTTCTTATACCAATGAAAGAATGTACGGTTTGGGCGAATTGCAAAATACTCTGAAATACAGAGATGAAGCGCACGGAGGCTTGTCCTATTACATTGATAACAGTGGTGCAAAGGTTGCCTGGCAGAGCAATCAGCCCGCGCCTGCACAGTCCGCTGATGGTCACGTATATCACGATGGCGTAATTTTACCAGGTGTTATGCTCAATGCTGATGGCAAGTACGTAACCAATACTAAGATTGCATCTGCTTCAGATTATTATCTTACTTATATTAATGACCTTTCAACTTCTTTTCCACCGGACAATCTGTTTAAAAATGATTATATAAAGGTGCGGGAAATTGCACTGTCTTATCAGTTGCCACAGAAGCTTGCAAACAAAATAAAAATGCAGGCGTTAAGCATTACAGCAGCAGCCCGTAACTTATTTTACATATATAAAACAATTCCAAATATAGATGTTGAGTCAGCGCTTGGTGCGGATAGTTATGTTGAAAATACCATTTTCCCCGGCCAGCAAACATTTTCGCTGGGAGTAAATTTATCATTTTAACCAAAAAAATTTAAGAAATGAAACGTTTCATCTTTTATATCAGCCTGATAGCTGCATCGGTCTTCAGTTCTTGCAAAAAAGACCTTAAAGATCGGTTTTACAATCCTGATCAGTTAAGTGAAGGAGTTACCGACATTGTTCCGGGATTATTTACCTCATCCATCAGCACAAATAAAATATTTGTACAGGATTATGGCGAATGGTATTATTTGCTAAATGGAGGAACCAGCATTACGGGGTTTGAACAGATTGCCGAGCGGTATATTTCCTATCGTTACGATTGGTTTGCCACTTACGATGATCTTACTACGGGTAACGGTTTTGATGATTTTCCTATTACAAGCCAGGGCTATTTTCAATCAAGCTATACTCGTTTAAAAACATGGGAAACAATTCGTAATGAAGTAAACAATCGCAGCGGCCAGGATAAGCTGGATGCCAACGTGTATTTTAAACTAGTTACACTTGTTAAGGATTATCAAAGTGCCAAACTTGTGGATCTTTTTAATTCCATCCCCTACTTTTATGCCTTTCAGGGAAGTAATGGCGATAATAAGAATTGGTATCCGCCGTATGATGATCCCAAAGAAATTTACAAATCAATAATTACTGATCTTGGAGACCTTACTGATTCATTAACTATTGCATATAATCTCATGTCGCCAACAGCTAAACAAATACTTGCACAGCAGGATTTGGTTTTTAAAGGTGATATCAGCAAATGGACACAGTTTGCCAATGCTACCAGGTTGAAATTATTGGTACGTATTGCAGGCGTGGATGCGGGTTATGCTAAGCCATTGATACAGGAAACGCTAACCAAGCCCCTTCCTCAGACGGATCTTAGTTTCCAGATGTGGTTTGATACCGATCAAAAAAGTGCCGGCGGGTTTTGGATGCGTGGTCTTTATGAGAATACTTACGCATCTTTCATCCCGAATATTATAATGAAGAGATTGAATTACGGCACTTCGGCTTATGAACCGGGGACAGATGACCCCAGGCTTCCTGTTTTGGCAATGCCTACAAAATATAATGATTACCGGGGCGTCACTTATAATGTTGATACGCAAACTCCCATCTATAATAGTGGTGACAAATATTATCCTTACGCAGATAACCTGCCTGCAAGCCTTTCTACAAATGCTAAATCAATGTATAATTTTGCCACGTTTACACGTAATGGCAAAATGCCTGTTTACATGTTTTCACGGACTGAACTGGATTTGCTTCTTGCGGAAATAGAGATGAAAGGCTTAGCTACAACAGGTGAGGCAGCAGAAGATCATATTAAAGATGCTGTTATTCATTCAATAAATTACTGGTACAATATTAACGGGAACAGCGATTTTAAAGATGACCCCGATGCACAAGGCGCAGCAGCTCCCTTGTATCCAGCTAAACCAAGTGACGTGGCTATTGCTAATTGGGGAGATACAATCAAAGCTAAATTTATGGCAGCAGCTTCTGTTGATGATAAAATGGAAATTTTAATGCAGCAAAAGTTCATTCATCTGAATCTTATGCAGCCTTATGAGTTGTGGACTGAACTCAGAAGAACCGGCCACCCAAAGCTAGAACCATTTACCTGGCATGGCGCTTTGTCGAAACCATTTCCTGAAAGGGTTCGCTATCCGTCTGAGGAACAGACAAACAATCCGACTAACTTATCGAAAGTTTCAGCTGATAATAATTTAACTTCCAAAATATTTTGGGTGCCCGCAGACAGAAACCCGAATCTGTATTGGGATGATTACAATTATAAGTAATTAAAAAGAACAACATAATTTGAAAATGAAGCCGTCTCTTAATAAAATGGGGCGGTTTTTTTATTTTTTACTTGAATAGACTTATAAGCGCAGCCGGAGTGAAGAAAGTCAAAGAGGCTGGATTGGGTGAAAATTTAATTACTTAGGTTCTTCATTCGTATGATCTTTTAAATTTTCAACAAGCTGTGTTTTGGAGGTAACTTCTATTTGCGGTATGTTTTTAAACATTTCTATCTTACCCGTAACACATACTTCAGCGCCTTTATAATATTCTTCAGGCTTATTAAATTCTTTCCTTGCACGTGCTCTTATGACAATAGTTAAAGGAGCATTCGGGTAATAGGCGCCTGCATTTAATAAGGTAAGTGTATCTCTTTCGAAAAATTTCCCTCCAAAAATTTTTGTACATATTCTCACCGTTTCACCAACGTGATTTTTTGCGTCTTCCACTTTTATTTCTTTTTGGGCATAAGAACCAAACGCACTTAAACAAAAGACTATTATTAAAATATTTTTCATAAAGGAAAGGTAGGATTATATGATACACGCCGGTGATACGAGGGTGATATTTATCACTTGCATGACAAACTGCTGTCATTATTAATACCGGGTGTTGCTTATAATTTTATGACTAGAAAATGAACGACCATGAAAACAATAATAGTTGCGACTAACTATTCTATAGAGTCAAATAATGCAATGAAATATGCCGCCGAAATAGCAAAGAGCACTAACTCAACACTGGTACTTTTTAACTCATTCGAGCCTTCAGTGCACACTTTGAACACGCTGCCAAGGAGTTCTTCTTTGCAGGAATTATCATTAGACAATCGTAACCGCCTAAAAGATATCGCTGTCGAATTATCTAACGAATGTTCTATTAACGTCGAATACTTAACAAGAACAACAAACTTAATAGCGGAACTTGACTACCAGGTAAAACGTTTGAAGGCGGACATGGTGGTCATGGGGATGAAGTCGACCGAAACTGAATTGAGGCCGGGTAACACAACAACCCATTTTATCCATCATGCGCAATATCCGATACTTGCTGTGCCTGGGGAAGCTGCTTTTAATGGAATCTCGAAAATCCTGTTTGCATTTAATCCTTCCGGCAATAATGAAGAAAATAAGCTGCAAGTTCTGATGGATCTTGCCGGTATTTTTAATGCACAGATACAGGTTTGCCATATTGAAAAAATAATACAACCTGTAATAAAGGATAGCGACTATTCAACTACTGTTTCTGCGGGCCTTGAAAAGGCTCTCAATGAAACTAATCATTCTTATAAAGAAATAGCAGCAAACGATGTATTCAAGGGAATAGAAGAAGCAATAGAAAACTGGCAACCGGATTTGTTAGTAATGGTTCCTCATAAATATGGACTATGGGGAAGTTTTTGGCATAAGAGCACAACAATTAATATGGCAAAGCGAACGCATATTCCTCTTCTAACGCTGCCAAATACCGTCACAAATATCTCCTGATGAATCGAGAGAAACAAAAAATACTGTTTTTTTAAATAAATCCCCCACTACTCACAATTGATGATCGGGTTTGCGGGGATGACTGCTTTTAGTAAATAACGGTGACGATTAAACGCAACTACCGTGTCATGAGTTTACCATTTTATTTTATTGTGAAGGCATATGTTTTCAAGCAACAAGCCAGTTCCCGGCTTACATGCGAAGTAAATAAGAGCTTTTTTCAAAAAATTTCTTAAATTCATGGTTCTTTTTTAAATCTCCGTATCCTTTTTATTTCTTCACTTCTAAATTTTGTAAAAATGAACAAGAATCTTTTAAAAAAACTTTCAGGCTTTGCATTCCTGGGTATTTTCTTTTTATGTTTTCAATCATTCTTATTTAAAAATGGTGATCCGAAAACAGTAACCGGCGAAATCCTCGATATGAAATGTTATATGGCTTCCGGCGCTCATGGAGACAGCCACAAACAATGTGCAGCAACCTGTATAAAAGGCGGCTCGCCGATGGGCATTCTTACTGATGATGGTAAAGTTTATTTATTAATTGCAGACGAAAAAGATTCAGATCCTTATGACGATGCAAAAAAGTTTGCCGGAGAAAAGGTAACATTAACCGGTACCGTTTCAGAAAAAAATGGTGTGCAGGCAATAATTGTATCTGAAGTAAAAGCAAAAGTCTAAGCTGCGGGTATCCGCTTCGATTATTTTTATAATTCCTCCAATTTAAAGGGAAGCGCACGAATGCGTTTTTTCGTCAATTCAAATATAGCATTGGTCAATGCAGGTGCAACTGTGGGCAGTCCCGGTTCACCTGCACCCTCGGGCTGTTCACTACTTTCAATAACATGCACTTCAATTGCGGGGCTTTCTTCAATGCGTAGCATTTTATAAGTATTGAAATTTTGTTCAACCACTTTTCCTTTATCAATGGTTAATCCGCTTTTATACGTTGAGGTAAGTCCCATCACGATGCATCCTTCTGTTTGGGCTCTTATAATATCCGGATTAACAGGAGTGCCGCAATCAATAGCAGCTATAATTTTTGTTGGCACTATCTTTCCCTGTAATCTTTTCACTTCTGCAACCATTGCTACAAAAGCGCCTGAACGTTCAACGATCGCAACACCTTTACCGGTGTCTGTTTCACGCGGCGAATACCAGTTTGATTTTTCCGCAACTTTTTGCAACACTCCCGTGTATCTTTTGTGATTTTTAAGAAGTGATAGCCTGAAATCAATAGGATCTTTCTTAGCCGCATAAGCAAGCTCATCAATAAATGATTCATGGGCAAAACAATTGGTGGAATGATAAACAGAACGCCAGTAAGAAACGGGAATATAGAATTTACGTAACACCCCGTTGATTCTAAGATTGGGTATGGCATATTCTGTATTAATGCCGCCGGCGATCCCATCTGTTGGCTTTGAATTATTGCCGCTTTGATTTCGAATATCCTGACAGATAACCTTGTGTTCAAGCGAAACCAGGTTTCCATCTTTATTTATAGCACCCCTGCAAACATTAAGCGAGCACGCACGAAATGGCCCTTGTGTGAGATCATCTTCCCTGGTCCAGATTACTTTTACCGGCGTCCCCGTTTGTTTTGACAAGTCTGCAGCTTCTTCGACAACATCTGTCAATGACCGCCGTCCAAAAGCGCCTCCCATCAAGGTGTAATTAATCTTCACGCTATCCTGGGGAACCTTGTATTTTTTTGATAAAAAATCTTTCATACCATTCGGATTCTGTGTTGATCCCCAGAATTCACATGTATCCTTTTTTACTGATACGATAGCATTCATTGGCTCCATAGGTGCATGCGTTTGATAAGGAGTTTCATAAGAAGCTTCGATTTTAACCGGAGCATCATTAAATGTTTTGTCAAAATCTCCTTTTTGTTCAAATACTTCCGCAGGCTTACGGGATGCATCTATATAGTCATCTTTTATCTTTTGCGTTGTCCATGTTTCCAGGTCGCCATTGTCCCATTTAACTTCAAGCATTTTTCTTCCCTGTAAGGCAGCCCAGTAATTATCGGCTATAACTGCCAAGCCTACACGAACTTGTCCGAAAACTTCCCTTTGCGTTTTTAATACATATTTAACTCCTGTTACCGCTTTTGCTTTCGTATCATCAAAACTTATCAGCTTACCCAAAAGAACCGGGGATCGTTCAATGGAAGCATACAACATGCCGGGCACTTCAATATCAATTCCAAATTGTGCATCCCCGTTTAATTTAGCAGGAATGTCTCTCCTTGGAAGGGATTTGCCTATAATTTTAAAGTCTTTGGCCTGCTTCAATGTTGGATTATCGGGAGCCTTCAATTTTCTTGCGTCAGCTACCAAATCACCATAACTCAATTTGGCTCCCGTGCTTCGGTTAATGACCATAGCATTTTCAGCATAACATTTCTCTGCAGCAATATTCCATTTGCCGGCGGCAGCGATAATAAGCATTTCTTTTGCGGAAGCCCCTACTCTTCTCATCAGCTCGTAGTTGCGACGAATACTCTGACTCCCCACAACCATTTGGTCACCATACTTTCCTCTGTCGGCAGGCGATGGCATTATATTGATGTTTGCAATATCTACGTCGAGTTCTTCAGCGATGATCATAGGAATTGCCTCAAAGGTACCCTGTCCCATTTCAGGTCGATGATTGAGCAAAGTTATTTTTCCGTCTGTATCTATATAGATGAATGGGTTCAGTTCTGACTCTGCATTTCCATTTTCCAGGTCAAGATTTACAATTTTTGGCTCTTCTCCAAAAACCGACACGTAACCAAGTGCGAGACAGGTTCCCGACATTGCAGCTATTTTTAAAAATTTTCTCCTGGGAATTGCTGATGAGAATTTCATAACAAACAATTTTTAATTAGATGGATTTAAGATACAAAAAGCAGACTATAAAGTTAGATGATTCCTATGTGGAAACGACGTGCTTTTTATTAAGGCGGTAACTGAATGAAAAACTTTTTTATTATAGGGTGGCTCTTTCTAATAATGGTTTTTATATACTGATAAATAAAATAATCGATGTAATTTTAGTATCTTAAAGCACAGTTATTTCAAAAGAGAATTCTCACCTTTTAAATTTCTAATTATGCCAGAATATACTTTAAATGTGAACAACAAAAACTATAAAGTAGATGTAGACCAACAGATGCCTTTGTTATGGGTTATCAGGGATTTTGTAGGCTTGAAAGGAACCAAGTTTGGCTGCGGCATTTCCCAATGCGGAGCCTGCACCATTCATCTTGATGGCACTCCTGTTCGTGCGTGCAGGTTGCCGGTAACCGCTGCAGCAGGTAAAAAAATAACTACTATTGAAGGTATCTCCGAAAATATTGACCATGCTGTACAAAAAGCATGGATTGAAATGCAGGTACCTCAATGCGGCTATTGCCAGTCTGGGCAAATAATGAGCGCTGTAGCATTGCTAAAAAATAAACCTAAGCCTACTGATGCGGATATTGATGCGGCCATGCGTGGAAATCTCTGCCGCTGCGGAACCTACCAGCGAATACGCAGCGCCATTCATCGGGCAGCAGAATTAATTTAGCGGGATAACTGCATACATGCGTTCCCGTTATGTTAGGCTGCTGCGATTCATTTCTTTATTTTATTAACTTTTTCAACCTTACTATTATGGAAGAAACATTATCAAATATAAACCGACGCAACTTTTTAAAATTTACAGGCATTACCGGTGCAGGTTTAATTATCGGTCTTTCATTCAAAAGCAATAATGGCTTTGCTGAAATTGCTAAACCCGGTGATGATGCAGCATTATATGATTTAACACCATTTATAATGATTGAAAAAAGCGGAGCCATTACCATATTTAATCCCAGGCCGGAAATGGGACAGGGAACTTTTCAATCGATTCCATCGTTGATTGCCGAAGAACTGGAAGTGCCGTTAGATGGAGTCACCATTAAACAAACCGGCGGTCAAAAAATATTCGGTCGCGGGCAATTTGCAGGCGGCAGTAGTTCGGTACGCTCTGACTATTTTACTTTGAGAAAAGCAGGCGCTTCTGCCCGTGAAATGTTAGTAAAAGCAGCAAGTCAGCAATGGAAGGTGCCCGTAGAAGAATGTTATGCCGGTGATGCAAAGGTTTTTCATAAACCTTCTGGTAAAAGTATTGGGTATGGTGATCTTGCTGAAGCCGCTTCCAAATTGGAAGTACCTAAAGATCCCAAACTTAAAGACCCAAAAGATTTCAAATTATTAGGAAAGAAAACGATGCGCCCTGATATTCCGCTAAAATCATCCGGCAAAGCTGTATTTGGTATCGATGTGGAAGTGCCGGGTATGGTGTACGCATCTATCGAGCATTGCCCCGTTTTCGGTGCGAAGATGGTAAGTTATGATGATACTGCTGCAAAAAAAGTGAAAGGCGTATTGTCGGTAGAAACGTGTGACCGTATTTTTGGTAAATACAAGCACGAGGGTATTGCCGTAATTGCTGATAATTACTGGGCAGCTTACCAGGGACGCAAGGCTCTTTCGGTAAAGTGGGACTACCAGGGAAACGAGAACTTTAATTCAACAGAATATGATCAAAGTCTGCGTGACCTCGCTAAAAAGGAAGGAGTAGTTGATCATGAAAAAGGGAATTTTGACAAAGCATATAATGAAGCCGGTGTTAAGATCGATGCTTTTTATGAAACACCTATCGTTTCACACTCTCCTATTGAACCAATGAATTGCGTTGCAAGTTGGTACGATGATAATAAACTCGAGATCTGGGCTTCTACCCAGGTGCCGGGCGATCTTGCCAGCAGTTTGCCCAAAGGTCATGGCATACCCGAAGAAAATGTAAAAGTAAATGTATTGTTTAGCGGAGGCGCTTTTGGCCGGAGGTTATACAATGATGTTATTGATGAGGCAGTGCAACTCTCAAAGAAAATCAGGAAGCCGGTTAAAGTAATCTGGTCAAGAGAAGATGATACACAACTTGGCCCATTTCGCCCGATGACCTATTCAGCAATGAAGGGAGCGCTGTCTTCGGATGGAAAAGTAGTAGCTTTTCAGCATAAAGTAATTTCACCTTCTATCAACGCGTCTGAACATGAAAATTATGACAAAACAAAGCCGGACCGCACAATGACGGAAGGGATCAGCGAACAGAAGTATGACTTTCAAAACATGAAGAACATGTATGTAAATGCGGAATCTCATATTCCTTTTGCAGCTTGGCGTGCCGTAACAAGTACTACACTTGCATTTGCACATGAATGTTTTGTTGATGAACTGGCGGTAAAAGCAAATAAAAACCCGATGGAATTCCGTTTAGCAATGATTCCGCAAGATTCAGATACGGCAAATGTTTTACGCAAGCTCAAAGAAGTTTCCAATTGGGATAAAGCATTACCCAATGGCTGGGGCCGTGGTGTAGCACAATATGAATTTTTTGCCGGCCTTGCCGGGTATGTGGTAGAAGTATCCAAAAACGGAAACGGTATAAAAATTGAAAAGGCTTACGCAGTTATTGATCTTGGCACAGTGGTTAACCCCGACATGGTAAAAAACCAGGTGGAGGGTGCTGCTACAATGGCTTTATCAGCAGCCATTAAAAATGGAATTACATTTGATAAAGGGCATACTATTCAAACCAATTATAATAATAACCCCATTGTTCGCATTAATGAAATGCCTGTTGTTGAAGTACATATTCTTGCAAATGGAGGTCCGAAGATAAAAGGCGTTGGTGAGCCAGGTTTACCTCCTTTTGCGCCAGCATTATGCAATGCGGTTTTTGCTGCGACGGGTAAACGCATCAGGAGATTACCGTTTGATATTAATAATGTATAATTGTGAGTTGTAAAAGGTGAATACCAAATATAATTTGTACCTGAAATATTTGAAAACATGAAGAAAGTATGGATCCCCTTAGTTGTTACTTTAAGTATATTTTTTATTTGCACGGCTTTTTTCCAGGAGTATGATCTTAATAAAAGCATTGAGCGTGGTAAAGAAGTGTACTCCGCCAACTGTATGGATTGTCACATGGCAGAGGGAACTGATCCGCAGAATACTTATCCGCCGCTGGCGAAATCAGATTATTTAAAAAAATCTGCTGATACATTGATCAATATAATTCTTGAAGGACAAACCGGTGAAGTAATTGTAAATGGCCAAAAATACAATGACGATATGCAGCCGCAAAATTATTTGAGCGATGAACAAATTGCAGATGTATTAAATTATGTGCGAAATAGTTGGGGTAACAAATATCCTGCAATTACGCCTCCGCAAGTAAAAGCATTGCGTAAATAATCTTTTCCTTTCACAAATGGTTAACGGAGTCTAAAAGAATTGCGGCATTTCGCAATAAGTGTTAATGTGGTCAATCGGGTTTAATGAAACCGATTATCACAATTTTTTGTTCAGAATAACGTTCCGTTATGTATCATAAAATGACTCATCATTGGAATGGGTGGCAGGTTGAAATAACCTTTATACAATAGGAAGAAGAAAGTTTATAAAATTTCATGAATTTACGGGTAAACTTAGCCTTTATATAAGAGAATCTTAAAAAGAACCGGAATTATAATAATCTCAGCCATGCTGCAAGGTGCAATCTTTTTCAAAATCATTCCATTTGAATTATTTTAATTTTCGGAAATTAGCCTGAATTTACCTATTATAAACTAGCCTAAAAGAGAGTATGAAACGATTAATTTTAATTTCTTTAATAGGAGGATTAATATTCATTAATCTTTCATCCTGTAAAAAAGTACTTGCTGCTGTGTATGGCGGAACAGATGTTACAGTTCCTCAATTTCAATTGATCCTTCCACAGATTTACAGTGTTCCACCGGGCGAAATTCCCCTGGGAAGCTATTCTTATTACATCAACCTGGATAGCTCTGTAAGAGCCAGTACCGGCGGTGTTTTTGGAGCAAATGCGGTTAACTCCGTTAAAATAAAAAAAGTAACCATAAAAATTACTAACCCGGATGCGTACGATAATCTGGCCAATATTGATAGTGCACGGGTAACACTTCAATCGAGTTCAAACAATAATCCTCTACAACTTTTTACCATCGGCTTCCCCGCCACCTACGACGATACCTATGACTATACTACATCAAATAGCCCTGAATTATTACCTTATGTAAAAGGCAATATCATAATCTATAATGTGTTCGGCAAATTGAGAACACCTACTAATAAACCATTAGGGCTGACAGTTGACGTTACTTTAAGAGCTAACTAATGTGTAGGGAAATAGTGAGACCATTATAAAGACTATGATAACGATGTTCCGTTCCAACCATTGCAATTTTTTAGAAGCGGAAATTCTACAATTAAACCGTTTACCCAAATTATTTTTCACGAATAGTGAGAAGGAATTTTTAAAGCTTGTTAGATAAAATTGAAAGAGTTGTGTGTCATAGCGGATAATCGTGATTGTTATTGGGAACTATCATCCCTCTTACAAGAGGTCCTTGCATATTTTTTGGCAATTGAGCCAGGTAAAAAAACCTAAGTGCCGCTATATACCCACAGTGCTGACAAGACTCCTGCTGCTGCTACGATAATGCTTATAAAGATGTACTTTAAGCTCCTTTGTTTTTCTAATATATTCATAACTTAAATATCTTTTCAATAGTAGTATAACGAAAATGATGCCATTTTTATTTTATTCCAGGAATGAATTGTTCGTATAGAACGAATTTTACATCCTGGTATAAATTTGTTTAGGTAGTATAATAGTGCTGAACAACAGTGGCATACAGTACGAAATAATACAGATTATATTCAATTGAGCTTTTTATATTTTATTTTTGGTTTACTGTTTAAAAAATTCCCTTTTTAATAAATGCTATGATGAATAAAATATTGTTTCCGGTTATTGCTTTTGCTTTGTCATTTAATTTTTGTTATTCGCAATCATTCCAGTTAAAAAACGATCAACGGCTTCATGCCGTTACCTTCGGCAACAATAAAATAAAATTTGTGTTGAGCTACGACAATGAATGCAGGATTTCGAGTGTGCAGGTAAACGGTCAACAAGTGCTTGACAAGGCCACCGGAATTTATTCCGAAATAAAAACTGCAAATAAGACATTTTCTACTTTACACCTCGCTGCTTCCCCAGTTGTTTCTGTTACAGCCAACACAATAAACGTTGATGGTGTTAATTATGGCGATGATGAAATTAAAATACACGAAAACTGGAAATTCCAGGTGAGCGATACGGGAATAAAATTTATAATAACAAGAAATTGCTCCAAAGCTTTTGAAGCAGCATCTGTTTCTTTTCCCGCAATCGAATTCAATGATATCAATACATGGGAAGGTGCTTTCCAGGGCTTTGGCGGCATAGCATGGTTTTATTTATTTAATGAAAAACTTTGCACCTATGGTGTTCATACAAACGAAGCGTCTTTTTGGAATAGTAAAACAAATAAAGGGCTGAACATTTCGGTGGATGCGCCGGGCGAACAGGTGGCCATGAAATATACCCGCACCAATGATGATAAACTGGCATATAGCATCGCTATATCCACAAAAGAAATGGTACCCCGTTATGATTCCGGAACTCACCGCCGCCGCTTCATCCGAAAAAAAACAGATGTGTGGCAACCTTTCAAATTATTGGCCGGCACAACATCGCAGAGCATCAATTTTTCTTTTTTTGACTACGCAAAAAAGTATGGCCGCGGCGAATTCAAAGGTATTAATGGCAAACAGGTGACTGCTGTTTTAAATACGATTGCCCGAATGGGAGTGATAGACGCGAATCACTTTGGCGGTAACAGCTGGCATACGCCCTACGGGCCTATATGCCTGCATGAGCAATACATTGCACAATTGGGGCTTGGCATAAATGATCCCCATTATTTGGAGGGATATAAACAATGTCTTGATTTTTATCGTGATAATGCTATTAAACCTAACGGTCGCGTATGGCCGCGGTGGGCTTATACCAATGAAGATGCGATGCCGGGCCAATTTACTGATAAAGGTTTTTATGAGGCCCAATGGGGATACCTTATGGACTCCAACCCGGATTTTGTTACCAATGTTGCTGAACTATACGACCAGACAGGCGATAAAACCTGGGTTAAAAAACAACAAGCAGCTTGCGAAAAAGCTTTGGAATTTATTTTGAAAAGAGATACTAATGGAAATCATCTTGTTGAAATGATGAACGACAACCACACAGAAAAAAGAAGCAGCGACTGGATAGATATCATTTGGGCATCTTATGAAAATGCTTTTGTAAATGCAAAGTTGTACCACGCATTGACGCTATGGGCGGGCATTGAACAACAGTTGGGTAACACTCAAAAAGCATCTTACTATGCCGGCTATTCGAAAAAACTTAAAGCGAGCTTTAACAAAAGCATACATAACGGTGGCTTTTGGAATGATGACAAAGGTTATTACGATTACTGGAGAGATAAGGATAATTCCATACACGGCGATAACCTCGTGACGCCAGTGAATTTTATGGCCATTGCTTACGGGATTTGCGATGACTCTACCCGCCATAATTCAATTTTAGAAAAGATAGAAGCAGAGATGCAAAAGGAACATTTGTTCTTCTGGCCTATCAGTATGTTTCCTTATAAAAGGGATGAAGGATTAGATTACCAGTTTCCCTTTCCTTACTATGAAAATGGTGATATCTTTCTATCGTGGGGAAGTGTGGGTGTAAATGCCTATGCCTCCTGGAAGCCTGAGCTTGCTTTGCAATATGTAAAAAATATCCTGCGGCAGGACAGCATTGACGGTTTAGCGTTTCAACGTTATTCCCGCAAAAAACAAGATGGCCAGGGTGACGATATTCTTTCGGGAAACAGCCTTGCGGTTGTTGGCTTATACCAGGCTATCTACGGTTTCAATCCCTTATACAACAGGTTCTATTTAAACCCTCATCTTACAAAAGAACTTTCCGGTTCAAAATTGAATTATAATTACAGGGGACAGCGCTTAGTTATTGGTCTCGAGACGAATCTATACACCATATCAAACGGGCAATTCAGCGTGAGCGCAAAAAATGATTTTGGCTTTTTTTCAACCAACAATAGTGCGCTGTATTTTAATAATAAAAATGCTGAGTTTTCCTTAAAAGCAACTATAAGTAATAGGATGCATCTTAATCTCACTATCATTGAATGTAATAGCAGAACGTTGATTTGGAAACAGGATTCAAAGAATTCTACCGGCGATATAACCTATACCATTAATGATCTTAAACCCGGAAGCGTTTATTCAATTTATGTTGATAACATGTTGTTGAAAAAAGCTAAAAGTGATGCTAAAGGACGTCTATCGTTTGATGAAACGCTTAAGTTTAAGACTATAAAAATATTGCTGCAGTAAATTTGAAAAATTATTTATAAAGTAAACCATTGGACCATTCCTCATTTATTTTTTTTAATAGATATTATGTTCGGGAACAAATTCGATTTTACTTACAAATTATAGAAACAAATTTTAGTGTAGGCGCCACGGTTACATGCAGCGTATCATCGGATAAAGTTATTATCATTAAAATCGATTGATCGAACCTGTTTGACAACTGTATAACCAGGTTGTTTCATCGTCCGCACAATTTATTTTAATGAAGTGTAGCCCGGCCCTTTTAAAAACCTGCCAGGCATTGCACCTGTGTGATTATTATTTTTTAAAACTTGTATCCCATTTACAAAAACATCGCTCACTCCTGTTGCGTATTGATGCGGCTTATCATAAGTAGCATGATCCTGTACTGTATTAGCGTCAAAGATTACTACATCCGCATAGTAACCTGTTTTAAGCCCGCCACGTTTGTAAAGTTTCAAATGAGTAGCCGGAAGTTTTGCCAATTTATAAATGGCTTGTTGAAGATTCATCAATTTTTCATCACGGGTATATTTGCCTATTACCCTTGCAAAACATCCATAGGCGCGGGGATGTGCATTTGATTTCAGAAAAATACCCTCAGGTGTATAAGAAGGTTCATCACTCCCGAAACTTACCCAGGGCAATACCACTTGTTTCTTCACATTTTCTTCATTCATTAAAAAATAAGCAACGCCTACACGGGTACTGTCGTGGATGATAAGGTCCATCGCTGTTTCTTCAGGCGTTTTACCAAGCATCTTTGCAACTTCGGCTAATGTTTTGCCTGTATATTTTTTTAAAGAATCTTGCTTAAATGAAAGCAATAAAATATTGTCTGCGCCACCGGCGCCATAATATAAATTCTCCCAGTTTTGTACATCTTCATTCATCTCTTTAGCCATTTGCTTTCTTACTACGGGATCCTGCAAACGTTTCCGCAATTTTCCAAAACCTCCATCCTGTAATGTCGGTGGAAAACATGACGTTAGACCAGTTGCTGCCGCAGTATAGGTGTACATGTCTGCGGTAATATCCAAACCCTGCTTGCGTGCGCTTTCCACCATTTCAATTACACTATCCATCTTATTCCAATTGTTTTTACCGGCTGCTTTTAAATGGCAAATTTCAACCGGAATATGGGATTGTTTTGCAATCGTTATAATTTCGTTTATAGCTTCCGTTAGTTGATTCCCCTCACTGCGTATGTGACTTATATAGGTCCCGCCATATTTAGCCGCTTCTTTTGAAAGCTCAACGAGCTCACTTGTTTTTGCAAAGTTATCCGGGGCATAAATCAATGCACAGGTAACACCCAGCGCACCTTCCCGCATGGCAGTATCAATCAATATCTTCATGCTATCCAGTTGTTTGGCGGTAGGGGCTTTATTGTCTTCGCCAATTACATATTGACGAACAGTACCCAGCCCAACAAAAGAAGCAATATTGCAGGAAATTCCCTTGTGCTCCAGTGTATTCATATATTGGCCAAGCGTATTCCATGTTACGGGATATTTAATATCGGTCTCATTTTTTTGAAGTTGCTCTTTCATTTTGGCATTCAAAGGGCCGTAACTCATTTCATCAAATATTTCAGTTGTTACTCCTTGTCTTAAATCACTTTGAGCTCTGCCATCCTGGAAGAGACTTTCTTCAGAATGACCCATCATGTTAATAAATCCTGGTGCAACAGCTTTTCCATTGGCATCGATTTCATTTTTTCCATGAGCATTCGTCAGGCTACCAATAAACGCAATGGTATCCGCATTGATGCCTATATCGCCCTTGTAAGGATTTCCTCCACTCCCCTCATAGATTATTCCATTTCTTATAATCGTATCGTATTGCTGCGAATGGTTGCACGCAGTAATGGAAAGAGCAAGAAAAAACATACAGAATAAAAACCGCATAGCGTTGTATTTATTATTAATAATGAATTAAAATTGTAAAATAGGAATTAATTTGAGAAATATAGGAGTTCTCTTCGCTCCTCTCCTTCTCAATTTAGGAAGCTATATCATCAGTAAGGATAATCTTTATTCATTAAGCAGCCGGTCCACCGTTTCATAAAATTTATTTTTAGATGCTATATAATATTCACCACTGGCGGGGCCATAAAAGTTAGTATGTACCTCCCTTACATTTCCTTTCTTATCTATAAAAATAGTTGTGGGGAAAGACCTGATTGGAGTAAGCTGCGGCAAGGTTTTTTCAGTTTTATTTTCATCACCGGCAGTAACACCGGTAATAAGCATGGGATATTGTACATCAAATAATTTTTGAAATTTGGCCAAGCTTTTTTGGGACCGCGCAGCATCAGTAGTTAATTCATAGGCCAACGCAATTATCTCTACTCCTTTTGAACGATTTCTCTTGTAATAGCCAGACAAAAACTTTGTTTCATCAAGGCAATTAGCACACCAGCTTCCCATCAGCTGAATTACGACAACTTTATTTTTATACTTTTCGTCATTTATTGATACCGGAACACCTTGCAGGTTATTAAAAGTAAAATCCAGTTTTGATGCACCTTCACGTAACCGTGTTGGATCATCTATTTCGGGCAACGCAACAGAATTATTTTTTTGGGCAGTCCATGTTTCTTTAGCGATATAGCCATTATAAAAAATACCTCCCGAAATGGTATTCGCATCACTGATTTTAGCCTCAAACAGATGAACGTTGTCACCATCAAAAGCCGATAGAAAAAGCGAGTCGCCAGTGACAATTCCATCAAGGTAACGGTAATCCGCAGACGGAGTTAGAAAGCTCCCGGTAAGTTTATTTCCATTCTGCTCAAACACTGCAACGGCTTTGCGTTTCGAGCCATTGGCTCTTGTGATACTAACATCCCATTTACCTGATATATTATTTTTTGCTTCGCCGTAAACAGGGCTAAAACGATCAGGGATATTTGCATAACCGCTGAGTGGCCAGTATTGCGTGTTGCCTGATGTGCCTTTTAAATAAATTCCCTTCATATTGCCATTGCCCTGTAATTTTACCCTAAAGGACGATTCAAAGGCAGGCATTGTAAAGAACATCGAGTCTCCGGCTATCTTTACATCAGTAATTTTTATTCTCTCTGCTGCATTAATAACATATAAAACCATTTTGCCGTTTTCGTTCCCTCGTAACAATTGAAACACCACTTGTTTGCCATCTTTGCGCTCCAATGCCAGCCGCCAGTTATCAGGCAATGGTTGTTTAACCTGCGCTTCCGTAAACACAGAAATCAGCAGGCACATAAAAAATAGAATTCTTTGTTTCATTTGCTATAATTTCTGTTGCACAAGTTCGTGAAAGAAGATGTAAAATGAACTTGCAAAAAATACCGGTAAATAAAGTAAGGAAATATATACCGGCAATTACCGGAATAATATTAAGCCAGCGCTTTGAAATTAAAAAAATGAGATCGCTGCTTACTCCCAGTTCGAATAAGCTTGAACGTTATACAAAGTTTCACCGGCAAAAAAATCGCATGCCGGAATCAACTAATCGCATATAAAATAAGACAGGGCTTAGCCGTAATATGAACGGGACGCCAACGAAGAATTTTAATTATTACTAATAATAATCGTTTGAGAATGAAGCTCAGCAACTGCTCTCAGGAGCTTGCACCTTTTTAAAAACTCCTTCCACAGGTTATATAAGGTAGTAGACTGCTGGTTCAGTTTTGAATAATTATCTAATGTTGAGTCACAAAATTCCATCAGGGTTTCACGACGCTTCTCATACACGTTCCTGTAACTATGAAATTTTTCAAATTCATCTTCAAACGCTGCGATGTTGATGGTATTAATTTGCCAGTTTGCAGAATGAGCGACACGTATAGACGAAAATTTATCATATATAGCTTCGATGTCACCTTCATTTGCTTCATTATATTTCGTTATTTCTGTTGCAAGTTTTTGAAGCGTTTCATACACTTTTTTAATTTTCTCGCTATAGTTCACGAGTTCCTTTTCAGTTTGCATCTGGCTTTCTGCCAGTTTCTCCAAACTTGTTTCTTCAACGTCATAGCTCGCATCGCTCAGCTTATCAGCAAGAGAGCAGCTGTCATTAAATGTCGCCTCTGCCTTAGTTAATTCATCACGCAATGCATCTAACGTTTTATTTACCGGTAAAAATTCATTATACAGCTTATTGGCAGTTTGATACATTTCAAATTCAAAGTCATGTAGTCGTATATACGCAGCAAGAAACTCCTCGTCCTGTGCGGTAAAGGTAGTTTTACCGGGCTCGTACTCTATATCGATGTTCCTGGTTGGATGCCTGATTATCTCCTTTTTTACTTGTTCCTGCAATTGTTCCATATCGCAAATTTTTTATTTTTCGTGATAGTTTTAAAACGAGAAGATAATTTTTTTAGTATATAATTATTATACAAATCGTTTTATCAAATTTAATAGAATATCCGCTCGCTTGTACGTGTTAAACTTAACCTTCAACTCATTAAAATGAAGACGAAAGGTGAAACTTTTTATGGCAGCTACCGTTCCTTTTTTAGTTCAACTTTTTATAACAGGAATTAATAACCCCTGTAACTGCGGTTATTTACGCCATGATTATGGTAAGAACGACGGTCGCCCCGGTCGCCTTGTGAATAGCGGGAGCCATTACAGCCCGATAAAAATATAACAGATAACACAAGCACTATCGCGAGCAAACTAAGATTGTTTTTCATGCGGTTAGTTTTTAATAAAATAAATATGTCCGTGACGTTTCATTTAACGCAATTTCGCTGATTCATATTGCAAAAACTCTAATGGATATTTTTAAACGTCGTCGCCCTTTATCGGTTACGGTTCATTCTGCTCGCTTTAAGCATGATCGTAATCATTTTCCTGGTTAAATGGACGGCAATTGTATAACGCAAATAAATATAAAACAACCCCGGTATCGCCAGGTGATGATCTGGGGGTTATTTCTTATTAATGCATTGTTGTTTGCCATGGGAATTCCCATGGCAAACAACAACCAAACAGCTTTTTATTCCTATTGTTTGGGAAATTTGTCATATCTTTTAAATTCTTTTAATTGCTTGCTCTAATAAAAAATGAGACCACGATACACTTCATTTCTATATATGACCGAAGTCATAAATCACAATTGAACGGGCCTATATTTTTGCGCAAACAAAAACTCAATCCATTATGCAAACTGCAAAGAAATTTGATGAGATTACTGACATGCCCGAAGACCTGCCCTACATTTTCCTGCTTATTCCATTTGATCCAAAGATGAATACAAAAACAGGTTTTGAAAAAGTAGTAAATGCCGCTGCTGCCAAAAATGAAAATGAATTAATGAGAAAATATCCTGAAGATAAGGTAAGACCTGTTGTAGTCAAACTCCACCGGGTTATAAAAAACCTGGATCAAAACACTCATAAGAAAAGTATTGCTATAATTGTTTCGCCTCTTATAGAAAAAGTTTATTATTTCGACTATACGTCACCGTTACAATGGAACAGTTATGATATAGCATCACCGCTATCTTAACTGCATGAAGCCTTATTTAGTTTCTTTAGAAATCAGGCATATAATAAAAAGCTCCCCTGCAAAATATGCAGGAGAGCTTTTTAATCATCCCCAACTTATTGTTTTATCAAATAAATTTTCTGGTGCTGCTGGCCTTGTATTACTTCCACCATATAGGTTCCTGGCCGCAGGTTACTTCCAAAGCGGAGCGCCTGGTTTTTAGCCGCATTCATCTTTGAAAGGAACTTTCCATTGATGTCATACAGGTTCACTTCGATCTTTTCATTAGAACCGGAGTTCACCTGCAATTCAAAATATTGTGAACTTGGATTCGGTATCACCTTGCAATCAAACAACTGATCGACATAATCCATCTTGCCGTTGCTGTTATGCGGCACAACTACCTGGGTTGTTTGGGTTGAAGTATTACCGGAAGCATTTGTACTGGTAATCGTTATCGTGTACACTCTTCCGTTACCCCTGCCTGATCTTTCGGCACGCAGTTGTACGTGATGATCGTTTAGTATGATCCAGTCAGGTGAAGTATCGCCATCCCCTGTACCATTCGCAGGTTCATTGCTGCTTACGGAAAGTGTACTGGTAACCTCTCCGCAGTTATCCGATGCTGTATAGTTAATAGTTACATCTTTCATCTGGTGGTTTGGAGGCCATAAGGAAGAAGGACTGGCACTTACCTGCGTAATGACCGGGATTTCTTTATCCAGTACTGTTACGGTAAAGCTGCAGGTGTCTTTTTGTCCTGATGAACTGGTTGCAACAAATGTGTTAGTAGTATTGCCAACGGGGAAGAGGCTGCCACTGGCGAGTCCTTGAGTTTGTTCCACCGTTGTATTTTCACAGGCGTCTGTAACAACAGGTGGATTGTAACTAACGGTGGCTCCGCACTTACCGGCTTCTGAATTTACAACAATATCTGCATTACATTGTATTTTGGGTGGAATAGTGAGAACTGTTACAGTAAAGCTACAAGTATCTTTTTGGCCTGATGAGCTGGTTGCAACAAATTTGTTGGTAGTATTGCCAACCGGGAAGAAACTACCACTAGCAAGTCCTTCGATTTGTGCCACGGATGTATTTTCACAGGCATCTGTAACAACAGGTGCATCGTAACTAACAGTCGCACCGCACTTACCTGCTTCTGCATTTACAACAATATCTGCATTACATTGTATTTTGGGTGGAATAACAAGAACTGTTACAGTAAAGCTACAGGTATCTTTTTGGCCTGATGTACTGGTTGCAACAAATTTATTGGTAGTAATACCAACCGGGAAGAAACTACCACTAGCAAGTCCGTCGATTTGTGCCACCGATGTATTTTCACAGGCATCTGTAACAACAGGCGGATCGTAACTAACAGTCGCACCGCACTTACCTGCTTCTGCATTTACAACAATATCTGCATTACATTGTATTTTGGGTTGGATTGGGATAATGGTTATACCGAATCCGTTATCAGGTCCTCCAACAAGCGGGTCAGTGCTTAAAACACGAACACGATAATTTGACCCTGCCCCTGAGCAAATCGGTATGGTTGCATTAATTGTACCAGTTGTACCACTTGTGGTAGTACTGCCAATTACCTCTCCGGAAAAAAAATTACCATCAGGTGTGCCAATTTGTAAGGTAAAAACATTGCCGGGATTAAAATTGCCTACTGCAGTAAATGCCACAGAAAATGATGACCCGGCTTTTATAGAAGGAGAAGTAGGAGAAATTGCTGTAATTGATGTAATACTTGTATAGGGCACTGGAGTATACTCATACATTTTATTTGTTGGAATTTTCCAAATAGTAGGAATGCCAAAAATGGTTTTATAAAATTCAGAAGTCTCACCAAAACCAATGTACCCCTTGCTACCAACGCTAAAACCTGTAGCAGTTGAAACTCCCGGTCCGGGGAAATTTGCTCTTGGAGTCCAGGCATTGGTAACCGGGTCGTACTCTCTGAAATCTGCCCCGGAACACATATATCCTTTTGTGCCCATGCTGAAACCACAAGGAACGTGGCTAAAGGGATCTATACCCACATTTGCTTTTTCTGTCCATAGATCAGTAGTGTGATCGGTAGCGGGAGTGTATTCCCAAAAGTCATTCTTGCCCCCCCCCCATACCCACATATCCTTTGTTGCCAATACTAAAACCCACAGCACCATCTCTTTTTGATCCGCCAAAATCCGATACGTTCCTAAAACTTTTGGTATCAGGGCTGTACTCCCAAAAATCGTTCATGAGATAAGTAGTACTCGGAACCAAACTACTTATGATAGTTCTATCGATAAAGGATAGCCCGGTAAAAATATTCAGAAGAGTACTAACTATAGTACCGACCGGTATCGAAATACCTCCAGTACCTACGTACCCTTTGCCACCGATACTGAAACCTGCAGCACGTGTTCGCGGTAACATACCATTTGAAAAATCTTTTATTCTGTTCCAATTGTTTGCAACAGGGTCATATTCATAAAAATCATTATAAACTAATGGAAAATCCTTTCCTCCTCCAAACCCTATATACCCTTTGTTACCAATGCTAAAACCAGTTGCTTCCGACCTTGCATATCCGGGAAACTCTGCTTTTTGTGTCCAACTATGTGTGGATGGTTCGTATTGCCAAAAATCCTTATAGAAGACACGGGTTTCAAATACATTTTTATCGTCACGTCCTGTGCCCACATATCCATAACCATTTATACTGAAACTAACCGGGTATGAACGATTAGCTAGAAGATTATCCCCAGTATATTGCCAGGTATCAGCCTGTGCAAAAGAAAAAAAGGAAATTAATAAAAGTAATAAAGTTGCCCAGCTTGCAAATAGTTTTTGCTTACGGCTGCTGGCATAGCCTGGTAAAGTCTTTTTCATTGTATTAAGTTTTAAAATTTTAAAATTTTATTTTCAGGCTGTCAAGCTCTTTTTTTTCAACTGTTGGAGGCATCATGCCTTGTTGTAATTTTTTTATCACCAGGCGGGCTACTTTTTCTGCATCGCTTTTTTTCTCAAAGCCTTTGTTTCCTGACATTCCGGGTATGTTTGGCTGGTGTATCAGTAGCTTGTTATTTATAGATATATCATATCCATATGTATTGCCCTCCGAAGGGATAATGCGATAGGTAGTATCGCCGGGCGAGACTTGCATCATGAAGCCCTTTAAGGAAAGCAATGAATTCGGATAAGTAGCTGGTGTGTTGGTACTCAGGCGGGCCTTTGTTGTTCCTGCCGCAAACAGGACAAAAGCAAATAAAAGGATTTTAATTGTTTTCGCTTTGGAGATTTTTTGTTGCATAAGTTTCTAATTTAAAATGATGGCTTTTCATTTTAAATACCAGGATTGAATGCATTTTTTTTCTTGTGGTTTTAATGGCTTTAATTGACAAATCACCTTTATATTATTGGTGAGCCCTGGGGAACAAAAGGTTCGCTTGATAACTTTTGGCAAATGACATCTTAAGGTTCGAGAATTGAATTCCTCAACACCATAATCATTGGGTAAATTTAATATTGAACCGCCCTAATTTAAATGATGCTTATCATGCGGATTACTGATTTTACACTTGTTTTAAATCATCCTCGTAAGTCGACGACAAATCGAACTAAAAAATGGGAAGTAAAATCCTGACGTTTATTAATGGAAAATGGAGGAGTTCGGAATAAGGTATGGGGCAACTGTGTTTACGAAGTGAAGCAAGCGTTTAAAGAAAGTTTCGCACACAAAAAACCCGGAATCTCTCCCGGGTTAATTGCAGTCTTTCACGAGAATAATTTATACAAGTTTTTGAAAGTTTAGGTTGATTATTAAAGTTAAAAAATAATTTCAAATTCACGTTACTAAAGGCCCGGATATATTTATCTATTTAAAAGATTATCAGTATATTATATCTTTTTACGATATGTTAAATGTGGAAAAAGCAGCGCACTAATGCGTTTTAATTTTTTACCTCGACAACGGTTTTTCATAACCTATTGGATAAAAAGGCCGGGATTTCTTTTTGAATCATAGTATTGAACTTACTTATATTCTGATTGTTTCAGAGATCCTGTATTTTTAACCCCTGAATATGACTCCTTACCTGATCACCTGGGCCATTGCAATTTTATCTGTAGCCGGCATTATTATACGCCCTTATCACTTACCGGAAGCCATATGGGTTGTTGCCGGTTCTTTGTTATTACTTGCCCTGCATTTGATTTTGCCGTTAGATGCTTTACGCGGAATAGAAAAAGGCACCGATGTTTACCTGTTTCTTATTGGTATGATGCTGCTGGCTGAAATTGCAAGAGAAGAAAAGCTTTTTGACTGGCTTGCTGCACATGCTATAAATTATGCCAAAGGGTCTTCTACTTTATTGTTCTTATTGATTTATGTTGTCGGAATTATTGTTACCACTTTTTTATCGAACGATGCAACTGCCGTGGTACTTACACCGGCTGTTGCAGCGGCCGTAAAATCTGCTAAAGTAAAAAAGCCGCTCCCCTATCTTTTTATTTGTGCATTTATTGCCAATGCCGCTTCATTTGTTCTTCCTATTTCCAATCCGGCTAACCTTGTTATTTATGCATCACACATGCCACCGTTATTACAGTGGCTTTCAACTTATATTTTACCATCTTTTTTTGCAATTAGCATCACTTACGTTTTATTATATTGGCGTCTGCGAAAGGATATACAACAGACCGTTGAGACAAAAATAATTATACCACCACTTTCACGTGAAGGTAAAACGGCGGGTATCGCTATTATAGCCACAGCAATTATCTTATTGGTCTCCTCTTCATTTGGCATTCAGTTAGGGCTGCCCACCGCCATCTCCGGCGCACTGGCCACATTAATTGTTTTGGTAAGTGCAAACAAAAAGCCATGGGCAATATTGAAAGGTGTTTCGTGGTCGATACTTCCGCTGGTGGCTGGTCTATTTATAATCGTTGAGGCTCTCGATAAAACCGGCCTCATCACTTCACTCAGTAATATCTTAAAAAACGATGCTGCTCAATGTGCCACACTAACGGCATGGCGTAATGGCACTATTGTAGCGTTTGCCAGTAACCTCACTAACAATTTACCATCCGGGCTCATAGCTGGTAACGTTGTGCAGGCATCCGGAGTTTCGTCACTTATAAAACATTTTGTTTTAATTGGTGTTGATTTAGGGCCTAACCTTTCGGTTACGGGCTCGTTGGCTACAATACTTTGGCTGGTTGCCTTACGCCGTGAAGGTGAAAATGTAAGTGCTCTTACATTTCTTAAACTGGGCATTATAGTAATGATTCCTGCTTTGTTTGCAGCATTCGCGGCATTATTATTATAAATAAGCAAACCCGTTTTACATTTAATAGTAATAACTTAAATTTAGTCCTTATCTTTTCAATAATATTTTTTATTTAACCCTTGGGGCAGTATATCTTTAATCCTTCATCCTCATAATTTTTCTCCGCAAACCTTTATTAATTTAACGCCATTCCTGGGATTATAAAAAGTTTAAATACCCGCCTAAAATGAAGAAAATAAATTTACTTGCCAAAGAAATTGAAGAATTGAAAAGAAAAAAATAACTTTACCGCCTCTTACCACTCTCCTTTATTAAACCACTGGTTGATTTAATCCCTTTCCTATAAATAAATTAAAATAATTTTCATCTATTCATCCAGATTAATCTTACGTATTAATTTGGAAGTTTAAATAGGCAATATGATTAAACAACTACTATTCACCGTTCTTTCAGTTTTTTGTTCATTAATGGCATATTGCCAGTTGTACAACAACGGTGCAACCATAACAATTCAAAATGGTGGTTACATGCTGCTTGCAGGGAATCTGCAAAATGTATCCGGCACTATCACCAATGATGGTAAAATTGAAGTACAGGGTAATTTTATAAACTCCGGAACCTATACTTCCACTGCTAATGAGGATTCTCTGATTATGTCGGGCACTGGTCAGGATACCCTGACAGGCGGAGGTTCTCTTATAAACTATCTTACCATTAATAAAACAACGGCTTCCGATAGTGTAAAATTGGGTGGAACAACAACAGTAAATACAAAACTCGATTATCTTTCAGGTGGTTTATCAACCGATCCAATTTTAAATCCGTCTTTCACATTAACCTCCCCCGTCGCGGCAGTATATAATTTTAGCACGGGAAAAGAAATCGTTGGCAGTGTTAAAAGAACCGGCTGGACTAATGGAACTGCTTTTGTGTTTAATCAACCGAATATGCAGGTTACGACAAATGGAGGAACAAGTCCCACTGAACTTACCGTTACTATGATTCCGCAAAGCGGCGGAGGAGATCCCACACAAAATGAAAGGGAAGTCAAAAGGAAATTTTTATTTACTCAAACAGGAGGTTCAGGATTTAGTGCTGACGTACGTTTTCCTTATGCAACTAACGAATTAAATACAAATGTTGAAGCTAATGTTGTTCCATGGGAATTAATCTCAAGCGAATGGAACGCTCGCTTAATACCCGTAACACATGATGTGGTAAATCATTTTGTTTCTACCACCGGTATTTCTGCAGCAGACATGGCCCTGGAATGGAAACTTGCAGATCCGAAATATACATTTAATGTAACGGCGTTTTTGCGTGGAGCATGGAACGGCACTTCAATGAATACTGCGCTCAATTCGGCAGGTGTTCTTCCTTTATCACAACCCTATAACACTACTCCTTTTAATTATACCGGAACGGAATCTGTGGGCGGCATTCCCAATTCAAATATCGTCGACTGGGTACTTATTGAACATCGTAAACCCGCATCAGGCTTAGCATCAGATGCTACTTCCTCAACTATCACCGGGCGTAAAGCAGGATTTCTTTTAAATAACGGAACTGTGGTTGATCTTGATGGAGTAACCCCAATATCATTTAATATAACCAAACAAGGAGGTTCGTTTATAGTGATAAGACATCGTAACCATCTGGGGGTAATGAGTAATTCAATTCCCTCCAATCCTGCCGGAACGTTTACAAACGACTACTCCCTACTCGCAAATAGTTATAAAGCTTCCGGCGCTACTTCTGACCCTGTAGAGTTACTTTCAGGTGGCTTAAAATATGGTCTTTGGGCTGGTGATTCGAATAAAAATGGAGTTGTAAACGGAACGGATGTTAGTTCCATTAAATTAGCTATTTCATCTTTGGCCACTGGTTATCTCTTTACGGATGCTAACTTAAGTAATAGTATTAATGGTACAGATGTCAGTTTAACGAAAAATACTATTTCATCATTGGGCTCCGGTAGTGCGCCCACGATAGCTAATGGCAATACACGTTTAAGTGCTCAGGTACAGACAAATATTCCAGACCCCATTGTTGAATAATTCAGTCAAAATATTATAAAAAATATCATGGAAAAATACTTACATAAAATTATAATACTATCCTTTGTAATTTTTTTATCTGCATCGCTTACAACAAATGCACAGACCTTTGAATGGCGCCTGTCAAACCCTACGTATAGTAGTGTAGATCCTGATGGAGCAGGACCCGCTACAGGTTCGGTTACGTTTACATTGCAAATTCATACGACAGGTGCAACAGTTAATAATATCAACGTGTTGGCAACCGGATGGAGCTATCAATCCAGTGCTGCGATGATCCCAACTACGCCCGGCTGTTCAGTTGTATCTAATCCGGCAAACGTAACAGTTTCTGCGGCATTTGTTGCAGGAGGTTTTGCTTATACAACAGTTAACCAATGTGCAGCTTTTTCCCAAACAACCGGAGGACAAACCTTTGATAGAACGGTAGCAGGAACGCTGGATGGAACCGGCATAAATCTTACAAGCACTTGGGTGGATGTTTTTACAGCTACTTTATGGACATTGGGCAATACATCTCCAGAAGGGGGCTATGTTATAATTAACTCCGGTTCAACTGGGACACCGGGACCGTTATCATCATATTCAGTATCTGATGATCAGGCTAATGAATATCCTGTAAATTCACTTACTTATACTACGCCGCTCTTTTTAGGATCGCCACTCCCCGTTGTCTTCACCAAATTTGATGCCCATTGTACCAACAGCGGCTCTGTTATTAGGTGGGCTACTGAATCAGAATCCAATTCAAATTATTACGAACTTGAACGCAGTACAGATGGAAATAACTGGACAGCTGTAGCAAGAATTAATGCATCAGGGACAACTTCAACTGCTCATACCTATCAACAGTCTGATGTATTTTCCGGAACGGCTTTGTACAGGATTAAGCAGGTTGACCTTGACGGTCATTTTACTTACACAAGTATAATCTCTTCTAATTGTGAATTTAATAATATGGGAGTTGTGCTTTACCCGGTACCTGCGAGGGATTTACTGAATGTAATCATTCAATCAGATAAAGCTTTAAAAACTAAATTATACATTATAGATGTTGTGGGAAAAATTGTTCAAAAAATGGATGTTAATTTGGCGAGGGGCAATAATGCTTTCCAGATTAACTTGAAAGGACTGGCTAGCGGCGAATACATATTAAACGGCAGCGCACCAAGTATCCAGCTAAACAAAAAGTTCAATGTTGTAAGGTAAACAGGGTATTTTCAATACATTAAGTCCCGGCAGAATAAGCATTTACGGTAATACTGCCGGGACTTTTTTTTATTACTTAAATCAATCTTTGAAGTCCATCTTTAAATTATACATTACAAAGCTCCAGATGTCAGCCGCCTCTTCAATTTGTTTGCCCGTTGGCTTTCCGGCTCCATGGCCGGCCCTGGTTTCAATGCGTATGAGGGTTGGATTGGTTCCATCATTATCGGCCTGTAAAGTTGCGGCAAATTTAAAGCTGTGCGCCGGCACCACTCTATCGTCATGGTCAGCACTTGTTATTAATGTTGCGGGATATTTTACACCTGGCTTTAAATTGTGCAAGGGAGAATATTTAAACAAATTTTCAAATTCAGCTTTACTGTTATCGCTTCTCCCATATTCAGTTGCCCATGCCCAGCCTATCGTAAATTTGTGATAGCGAAGCATATCCATTACGCCCACTTGCGGAATAGCCACTTTAAAAAGATCAGGGCGTTGCGTCATTACAGCACCAACTAATAACCCACCGTTACTTCCGCCACGCATCGCAAGCTTTGCCGGGTTCGTATATTTTTTATCAATCAAAAACTGGGCTGCTGCGATAAAATCATCAAATACATTTTGCTTGTTTTGCAGCATGCCGCCCTTATGCCATGCCTCGCCATATTCATTACCGCCCCTGAGGTTCACCACTACAGATACACCTCCCTGCTCTAAAAAAAATGCGTTGAAAATTGAAAATGCCGGTGTCATCGGGATATTAAATCCCCCATAGCCATACATTACCACGGGATTATTTCCATTTAATTGCAGTCCTTTTTTATAAGTAATAAACATGGGCACTTTTGTTCCATCTTTACTGGTAAAAAATGTTTGTACCGTCTGGTAATTATCAGCATTAATTTTTACTTCGCTCTTTCGGAAAAGATCAGTGTGCCCTGTCGCAATATTGTACCTGAAAATTGTTGCAGGGTAATCGAATGAAGAATAGGTATAAAAAAGTTCTTTATCATCCACATAGCCATTAAACCCTGCGGCAGAGCCAATTCCCGGCAACTGTATTTCCCTTTCTAAATTACCTTTATAATTGGTTTGATATACCCTGCTCGAAGCATCCTGCAAGTAAGTAAGAAATAATTTATGCCCGGCCGTACCTACAGATTCCAGCAATTCTTTTCTTTCGGGAATAATAGTTTTCCAGTTTTCTTTCGCAGGTTTTTTTGGGTCAATCAAAACGACTTTATAATTTGGCGCATCTGCGTTTGTGCGTACCAGTAAGTAATCGCCGTCATTATCAATAAAGTCAGCTTCTGTATCAAACCCTTTTATAAGCAATTTAAATTCTGCAGAAGGGCTTTTCATATCCTTCACCCAAATCTCCGAGCCACTGGTTCCTTCGCTTTTTCCCAGAATCAGGAAATGTTCATCTTCGCTAAGTCCCGCTCCTATAGTTCTTAGAGGATGCGCATTATCTTCATAAATTAACACATCGTCATTTTGGGATGTTCCCAGTTTGTGGTAGTAAACCATGTGATGCTGGTTCTGGTTGGTGAGTTTGCTTGTTTCATCCGGCTTAGGATAGCGGCTGTAGTAAAATCCATCGTCTCCCTTCCACGACGTTCCACTGAACTTTATATAGTTTACTTCGTCTTTTAAAAGTTGTTTATCCGCCACATTCATTATATGTGCCATCTGCCAATCACTTCCGGCTTGTGCTTCAAGATACACGGCATACCTTTTATTTTTACTGAAAGCTGGTGTACTGATTGCGGCAGTTCCATCTTTGCTCATTTTGTTAGGATCTATAAAAATTTCAGGCGTTCCTTCCAATCCTTTCTGCCTGTATAAAATACTTTGATTCTGCAAACCATCATTTTTATAAAAATAATACCACTCTCCTTCTTTAAAAGGCGAACTATACTTTGGATAATTCCACATTTGCTCCAATTTGTTTTTTACTTTAGCATAAAATGGAATAGCGGAAAGATACTGCCCGGTAACTTTATTTTCTTCTTCAACCCATTCTTTTGTTTCTTCACTATTATCATCCTCAAGCCATCGGTAAGGGTCAGTTACCTTTGTACCAAAATAATCATCAACCTGGTTTACCTTTTTTGTTTCGGGATATTTAACTTGCGCAAAATTTTGTGTGGATAGCAACATAGATATAAAGAGAAGGATTAAATTTATTTTCACCATTATTTTTTAATGAAGATAATCCAATTGATAATTATTTCATTTGTTTAATAATACTGCTAAATGTGTATTTTTGACACCTTTTTAAAACAATCGTTCACCCTTAAAATGAATTTATTTGAAGATGGCGGAGAAAAAGGTAACTAAGATAGGTGTGCTTACATCGGGCGGTGATGCACCTGGTATGAATGCGGCAATAAGAGCTGTTGTGCGCACCGGTATTTATAATGGAATGGAAGTGTATGGAATATTGCGGGGCTATTCAGGAATGATCGATGGCGACATCTTTAAAATGGAAAGCAAGAGTGTTGCCAACATTATACAACGCGGCGGAACTATTTTGAAAACAGCAAGATGCAAAGAATTTTTTACTTATGAAGGAAGAGAAAAAGCATACAGCAATTTAAAAAAATTAGGTATTAATGGCCTCGTAATTATAGGCGGCGACGGATCATTCAGAGGTGCACAAATTTTCAGTAATGAATTTGATATTCCCTGCATTGGTTTACCCGGTACCATAGATAAAGATATTGCCGGAACTGATTTTACCATTGGCTTTGACACAGCCGTAAATACAGCCGTTGAAGCTATTGACAAAGTAAGAGATACTGCCGATGCACATGACCGGCTTTTTATAATTGAGGTTATGGGAAGAGATTCGGGGTATATCGCCTTGCATAGCGGCATTGCAACAGGTGCCGAAAATATTTTGATTCCCGAAAGACGAACCGACATTGAAGATATTATTAATGCCCTTGCCGAAAAACAGGGTAGAAAGAAATTAGTGAATATAATTGTAGTTGCTGAAGGGGAAGAATTTGGCGCTACCGAGCTTTCAAAAATTATGACGGAAAGAATGCCTGAGCAGGAAATAAGGGTGTGCATACTCGGACATATACAACGGGGCGGTGCACCTACTTGTTTTGACAGGCTTATTGCCAGTCGTATGGGTTACGCAGCAGTCGAGTGTCTGATGGAGGGCAGGTTCAATGTTTTTGTAGGTATCGTAAACAACCGCATGCATTACATTCCATTAGATGAAGCAGTGAAAAAGAAACAAAAAATTGGCGAAGACTGGATGAAAATTGTAAAAATATTATCAAGCTGATTAATTTTTTCTACTAATATCTGTAACCGTTTTAATCGAACATAATCACCCATCATTTATAAATTACAACAGAAATTAAAAACCCAATGTCTAAGAATATAAAGAAATACTCACAGCCTGGCATGGATAAAAAAGCAGGTGTTGAACATTTAGCGAAGCGTACGAAAATTGTAGCAACAGTAGGCCCCGCATGCGATACTTATGAAATGATGGTGAATCTTGTTAAAGCCGGCGTAAATGTTTTCCGGCTTAATTTTTCTCACGGCGCTCACGAAAACAAAGCCGAGATAATAAAAATAATTCGTAAAATAAATGAAACGCTTCCTTACAATATAGCGATACTTGCCGACCTCCAGGGTCCTAAATTAAGAGTAGGAGAAATTGAAAATAATGCACTGGAAATAAACCCTGGAGATTTGCTCACTTTTACCAATACAAAATGTGTTGGAACAATGGAGAAAATTTATGTTAGTTACCCAAACCTTTACAATGATGTTGTTCCCGGCAATACCATAATGATTGATGATGGAAAATTAGAGGTAAAAGTTATCAAGATTTTGCCCAACAATGATGTAAAAGTAGAGGTGGTTGTTGGTGGTATCCTTTCATCAAAAAAAGGGCTGAATCTTCCCGACACAAAGATATCATTACCTGCTCTTACTGAAAAAGATTTAGCTGACCTCGATTTTATTATCACACAGAATGTTGACTGGATTGCACTTTCTTTTGTAAGAGAAGTGAAGGATATAATAGGATTAAAAAATATTTTAAAAGAGAGAAAAAGCAAAGCAAAAGTTATTGCTAAAATTGAAAAGCCTGAAGCAGTTAACAACATTCGTGATATCATATTAGAAAGTGACGGTATTATGATAGCACGTGGAGATCTTGGCGTAGAGCTTCCCATTGAGAAGGTACCATTAATACAAAAAGAGATCATCCGGAAATGTATGCACCGTGCAAAACCTGTAATCGTTGCTACGCAAATGATGGAGAGTATGATTGACAGGGTAAAGCCCAACAGAAGCGAAATTACTGACGTAGCGAATGCAGTTTTGGAAGGTGCGGATGCCCTGATGCTTAGCGGCGAAACAGCTACAGGACAGCATCCTACGCTGGTAATAGAAACCATGACTAAAATAATTCTTGAAATAGAAAAAACAGCTTACGACTATAACAGGGATGATATCCTGGCACCGCAGCCCCACTCTCCTTCTTTCCTTAGTGATGCATTATGCTATAGCGCCTGCAAACTTGCTGCAGATGTGAAAGCAGATGGCCTGATAGGAATGACACAAAGTGGTTATACCGGTTTTATGTTGAGCAGTTACAGGCCCAAATCTTTATTATTTATTTTTAGCAAAGAAAGAAGTTTGATCAACCAGCTAAGTTTAAGCTGGGGCGTGAGAGCCATTTTTTATGACGAAGAAGAAAGCCTGGATGATATATTCTTTGACCAGATTGGAATTTTAAGAGAAAGAGAATTCTTAAAAAAAGGAGACGTCGTTGTAAATACAGGAAGTACGCCGGTCAATCTGCATTTGCCCACCAACGTGCTGAAGATTACCAAGATTGAAAGTTAGATTTTCGACTGATTAGAATATTAATCCCAATTGAAAATTTAATTAAAAACCCCGCTGAGCGGGGGCATTCCTGATTAAAACCACACACAACGTATTTTTAATTGTTGTATTATCGAGTTCTTATTTATAAAATCAAATATTCACACAAAACCTTTTTAAAATACTCAATTTATAGTAGTGCTAACGGGTTCGGCATTAAAAGATCACTAATTTTAAGGTGAGAATAAAATATTAAAAAAATAAGTTAGGATGATTGATTTTTTGCCAAAAGAATTTATAAATAAGAGCTGCATTAATCACCTTACTGTCATTAATTTTTACCTCCAGCTACAAACAATTATAGCGGCAATTATATTGCCGGCAATATTGTAAAGACTATTAATTAAATGAAGGCCTACCGGGCGCTTTTCATAAACATAAGATATATGCACGGCAGCCGCAGCGAAACAAATTCCTGTGAGTGCACCAAGCTTAAATCCACCCAACCAACCAAAAACTCCAAACCTCGTGGCGAGTATATCCAGCCCAAGTGAACTTAAAAACATAAATAAAAAAGAAGTTATCATAATGCCGGCAACACCTTTATTTGCATTGGAATCATTTATGAAAACAGCATTATAAGCTTTCCATTTCTTTCCAAACAGGATCGTGTACCATATAGACCCAAGCATAAAATATGCGACTCCGCCTATCAATACTACCAGCCAGTGAATGTGATTAAAAATTTCTGTATGCATCATTTTTTGTTTTAAAGAAAAATCGATTTTAGTAAAATAATAAATCTTTATTCAACTTGCAACTGGGCTTAATGATAAATCTATACTGTACTCTTTATATGGATGTTGACGCGGTATAAATTTTTCAAGTTAAACTTGTAATCATTAGCTAAATTTAATCTCTAAAATCTTCGCATGAAAAAAATATACTTCTTTCTTATCCTGTCTTTCTTTTGTTTTGTATCATTCGCTCAAAATGCAGACAGTACGTGGTTTGTAACTAATTATACTAAAATGGAACAGTATATTACCATGCGTGATGGAGTGAGATTATTTACATCTATTTATATACCGAAAGATAAAAATGAAAAACATCCGATACTTATGACACGAACACCATATTCGTGTGCGCCTTACGGTGAAAATAAATTTAAAGATTATTGGAACAGTTATAAAATCGAGTATTGTAAAGAAGGTTACATAATGGTAACACAGGATGTTCGTGGGAGATGGATGAGCGAAGGTGAATTTAAAGATGTGCGTCCTTTTAACCCAAACAAAAAAAATAAAGAGATTGATGAGGCAAGCGATACTTATGATGCTATTGATTGGCTTGTGAAAAATATTCCGGATAACAACGGGAAGGTGGGAGTGTTTGGAATTTCATATCCCGGATTTTATTCAACCATGGCTGCAGCAAGCAACCATGCTGCATTAAAAGCTGTAAGTCCACAGGCGCCCGTTACCAATTGGTTTATTGGCGACGATTTTCATCACAAAGGCGTCTTCTTTCAAATGGATGCATTTGATTTTTATTCCGCATTAGGTTTTTGTTTTGGTGTACCTCATCCTAAACCCATATCTGTTGCGCCTCCTTCGATAGGGTATAACATTCATGATAATTATAAATTTTTTCTTGAAGCGGGAACTTTAAAAAATCTTTCAAAATACATGGGCGATAGTATTGCATTTTGGAAAGAGGTAATGTCTCATCCAAATTACGATGCATGGTGGAAAGCACGTGATGCCCGCAATGCTACAAAAAATTTAAAACCTGCCATGCTGTGGGTAGGTGGCCTATTTGACGCCGAAGATTGCTGGGGTGCATGGAACTCCTATAAAGCTGCAGAAAAAAATAATCCGGGTAAATCATTTAATAAAATTATTGAAGGGCCATGGTATCATGAACAATGGGCTAACAATGATGGCACACATCATGGCAATATTCAATTCGGATCAAACACGAGTGAATATTACCATCAACATTTTGAAATCCCATTCTTTAATTATTTCCTGAAAGGCAAAGGAGATATTTCTCAAATTGCAGAAGCAAATGTTTTTATTACAGGAGCAAATAAATGGAAAACATTTTCACAATGGCCGCCAGAAAATAAAGAAGATAAAGCAATCTATTTGCAGCCTGGCGGAAAATTAAATTGGTCAAAGCCTGCGGCAGCAAATAGTTTCAGCGAATACACAAGTGATCCCGCCAAGCCGGTACCTTATGAAGAGTTTGTGCATTTCAACAGAACAAGAACTTATATGTCGGATGATCAACGCTTTGCTGCGCGCCGGCCTGATGTGTTGGTTTTTCAAACAGACACATTAACGGATGATGTAACAATAACAGGTAATGTAATTGCAGACTTACAAACGAGCATTTCAACATCCGATGCAGATTTTGTAGTAAAAGTAATTGATGTATTTCCTGACTATTTAAGTTATAATAATGTTGATATTTATGCCGAAGAAGATCCCGTTAATCCTTATCCGATGGGTGGTTATCAAATGCTGGTACGGGCAGAGATTATGAGAGGAAAATTCCGTAACAGTTTTGAAAAGCCAGAGTCCTTTGTTCCGGGTAAAATAACAGATGTAAAATGGGAATTACCTGATGTAGCGCATACTTTTTTAAAAGGCCATCGCATCATGATACAAATACAAAGCAGCTGGTTTCCTTTAGCTGACCGCAATCCGCAAAAATTTATGAATATCTATAACGCTAATGATAATGATTTTCAAAAAGCAACTATTCGCATTTTTCATGATGCTATAAATCAATCAAAAATTATTTTACCCATCTTAAAGAATTAAACAGAATAAAATCTTATATGAATACATTTGCAATAAACCTGTTTAATGAAAAAGTTAATCATTACATCTCTGATCCTGGCGAACCTATCGGTATTTGCACAAACAAATGTTAGTATTATTCCAAAACCTGTTGAGGTTACACAAAAAAGCGGATATTTTAATCTAAGTAAGTCAACAATTATTATTGCAAATTCTTCTGCAAAGCATAATGCTGATATGTTGAATTTTTATTTAAAAAAATTATATGGATTTACACTTCCGGTCAAAGCTATTCCGCCTGCTAATGGTGGAAAAACTTTCATAACCCTTGCAGTTAAAAAACTGGCACCAGGAAAAAAAGACCAGTACACGTTATCGGTGTACAAAAACAAAGTAGATATAAACGCAACAAGCAACCAGGCCTTATTTTATGGTATTCAATCGCTGCTTCAACTTTTACCGGCCGACAAAGATTCAATACAAAATATACCAATCGGGATTCCCCAGGTAACTATTAAAGACTATCCCCGCTTTCAATACCGTGGTATGCATCTCGATGTAGGCAGGCATTTTTTTGACGTTGATGAAGTAAAAAAATATATTGATTATTTAGCGTTTCATAAATTCAACACGTTTCATTGGCATTTAACTGAAGACCAGGGCTGGCGCATAGAAATAAAAAAATATCCGTTGCTTACTTCGGTTGGCGGATTTAGAAATGGAACTATCATAGGTCATCATCCCGGAACAGGAAATGACAGCCTTCACTATGGCGGATTTTACACACAAAAAGAAGTAAAGGATGTTGTAAAATATGCACAGGACCGTTATATAACAATTATTCCTGAAATAGAAATGCCGGGACATTCATCTGCGGCCATCGCTGCTTATCCAAAATTGAGCTGCTTTCCTGATGAATCAACTTTAATTAAACCTAACACTCCATGGGCTGGTAGCCGCTCTGGCAAGCAGGTACAGCAAACATGGGGCGTATTCGAAGATGTATATTGCCCATCTGAATTCACTTTCAAATTTCTTGAAAATGTATTGGATGAAGTGATGCAGCTTTTTCCGTCAAGGTATATACATATTGGTGGAGATGAATGCCCGAAAGATTCATGGAAACGTTCTGCCTTTTGCCAGAAACTTATTAAGGATAAAAATTTAAAGGATGAAAATGGATTGCAGACATATTTCATCAGCAGGATAGAAAAATATTTAAACAGTAAAGGAAGAAATATCATCGGATGGGATGAAATTCTCGAAGGAGGATTAACGCCTAACGCTACCGTTATGAGCTGGCGCGGTGAAGAAGGCGGGGTTGCTGCAGCAAAGCAACATCATCATGTAATTATGACTCCCGGAAAATATGTTTATTTCGACCATGCGCAATTAAAAAATAACGACAGTTTAACCATTGGCGGTTATCTTCCGCTTGATACAGTTTATAACTATGAGCCTGTCCCAAAAGAATTAAATAACGATGAATCAAAGTATGTACTGGGAGCGCAGGCAAATGTATGGACAGAGTACATTGCAAATAATGCCAAGCTCGAATACATGATATTTCCCAGGATGAGTGCCTTAAGTGAAGTATTGTGGAGTCCGAAGGATATGCGTAACCTCGACGATTTTAAGGCAAGGCTACCTGTAATGCTTAAACGATATGAAATGTGGGGAGTTAATTATTGTAAAGATTCTCAATAATCGCCACCGCGGCGAAAGGTGCCTGTAACATTAAAAATTAATACCATTATTGATTGCAAAATCAATCCTGATTTGGCAATCAATAGACGGTCAATTATAAAATAATTATTATTCAACTTATCTTCGCGCCGAATTTGATGTAAAAAATAAATATCCTGCGTATTGGGTATAATCACGAAGAATATATTATGCGCACTTAATCGAATAATCCAAATTAACAGAAAATAAAAGTATGATTGACTCTCTCGAAAAAATCCCGGTAAAAATTTTCAAAACACCAAAAGAAGGCTCACAGCAGGTAGCCCGAATCATTTCAGACCTTATAAAAGAAAAAAATGCCGCGGGGAAAAAAGCTGTAATTGGCCTGGCAACGGGTTCTACGCCAAAATCTTTGTATGCAGAACTGGTGAAATTACACCAGGACGAAGGATTGAGTTTTAAAAATGTCATCACTTTTAACCTTGACCAATATTACCCAATGGAACCGGATGCCCTCAACAGCTATCATTATTTTATGCGTAAATATTTATTTGAGCAAACAGATATTGATCCGGAAAATTATTTTTTGCCAAACGGCCTCATTCCCAAAGAAAAAATAAAAGAACACTGCGCCCAATACGAGCAGAAAATTGCTGACGCAGGCGGCATTGACTTGCAGATATTGGGAATTGGAAACAATGGTCACATTGGTTTTAATGAGCCAGGCTCTCCTGTATATTCCAAAACAAGATTGGTTACGCTGGAAAATTCTACCAGGATTGCCAACTCGCATGAATTTGGAAATATTTCGCAGGTGCCCCGGATGGCAATAACGATGGGCATCAGCACTATAATGAAATCGCACCGAATTATTTTAATGGCATGGGGCAAGACAAAAGCGCCGGTTATCCAAAAAGCCGTAGAAGGAAAACCAACTGAAGAAGTTCCTGCATCTTTATTGCAGAATCATGACAACTGTACTTTTGTGGTGGATGAATTTGCAGCGTCGGAATTAACAAGATTTAAATCGCCCTGGCTTACCGGTGAATGTGAATGGACTCCTGGTATCATTAAGCGTGCAGTAATAGGCGTTGCCTTAAAGCTCGGCAAGCCCGTACTTAGTTTAACTAATCATGATTATAATGAATTTGGACTTAGTGATCTATTAGTAGATAAAGGCGACGCCTATGAAATAAACCTTGAAGTATATTATATGCTTCGCGACAGCATTACGGGTTGGCCTGGCGGTAAACCCAATTCTTTCATGCCACATCATCCTGAAAGAAGCCTTCCGTTTCCAAAGAAGGTTTTGATCTTCTCCCCTCACCCTGATGATGATATTATAAGCATGGGCGGCACTTTCATGCGGCTGCACGACCAGGGGCATAATGTTCACGTTGCTTATCAAACGAGTGGAAACATTGCCGTAACCGATGAGTTTGTAACACGTTTCCTTGATTTTACCGTTGGCTTCGAGGAAATTTTTAACATAGATACTACAGTCAGTCAAACAATATTAAATAAAGCCACTTCGTTCATCACCGAGAAAAAAGCTAGTGAAAAAGATACAGAGGAAATAAGAAGCATTAAGGGGTTAATACGCCGCTGTGAAGCCAGAGCCACCTGTAAATATGTTGGGTTAAAAGAAGAACAGATTCATTTTATGAACCTTCCTTTTTATGAAACTGGCACCATTGAAAAAAAGCCGATGAGTGAAGAAGATATTCAACTAACGGTGAAGCTTATGCGTGAAATAAAACCTCACCAGGTTTTTTGTGCTGGCGACCTTGCTGATCCGCATGGTACACACAAAGTTTGTATAGATATTATACTTGCCGCTCTTGCCTTTATGAAAGAAGCAAAGGATGAATGGCTCTCGGATTGCAGGGTTTGGTTGTATAAAGGGGCATGGGAAGAATGGGACATCAGCGAAATTGAAATGGCAGTACCTATGAGCCCCGACCAGGTAAGAAAAAAACGTTATGGAATTTTTATTCACCAGTCACAGAAAGATAGCGTTCCTTTCCAGGGAAGTGATAACCGTGAGTTCTGGCAACGTGCAGAAGAAAGAAATGCCAATACCGCAGATTTGTATGCAAAACTTGGACTTACAAGATATGCAGCGGTGGAAGCTTTTGTAAGATTGCCACTCTGAGGAATAAGATTTAAGAAAACTTTTATAAATTGATATTTTAATCCGGCAATACCTTTGCATCGCCATGAAAAAGCTACTGGCTTTTATTTTACTATTATCTCACATGAATACTTCCATGCTCCTGCCGCAGGCGCCTGAAGATGATGTGTATGATAAAAATGGTAACCAGGTTGATGATATCAATAGCATCGTGGAATTCGTTATGGTACACCTCGGGATTGACCATCACGCTGATGATGAAGATAATGACCAGGGCCAGAATTTTCACATCGTAAAAATCTTCGATTATTGTTTTCAGCCTGTATTCAGCAATATTAAAACACACGAATTTACAATTACCAAACAACCTATGTTTGGCGAATACAAAGAAGATAAAATACCCAACCTTTCCTTTGATATAATTATACCGCCTCCCAAGTCTTCGGTATAATCAACATCTTCTTACATCCGAAGGATTAATTTTTCCTTCCAGCATTTTTATCATCTTAAATATGAACTATGAATGTTAATTCATGGCGCAAGCTGTGCGTAATTGCATTGTTGACGCCGGCGTTTCATTGTTTGGCAACGCCAACTCCGCCGGATACGTTAAAAATAACTATTGAAGAAAGCGAAAAAATATTTCTTCAGAACAACTTATCCATACTGGCAGCCAAATATAATATTGATGCTAACCAGGCACTGGTAAAGCAGGCTAAGTTGTGGGACAATCCTGTTTTAAGTACGGACCAGAATATTTATGACAAGCAAGGCGGCTTTTTTAAACATGACCAGGCTAACGGGCAAGTGTATGTGCAGGTGATGCAGTTAATAAAAACAGCAGGCAAGCGTAATAAATTGGCTCAACTGGCGCAGGATAATGCCACTATTTCAACGGCCCAGTTTGATGATCTTGTAAGAACACTTCGTTTTGCGCTTATAAGTGATTTATATGAAATTGAGCACCAGCTTAAGATAAAACGTGTGTATAATGCGGAGATCAATGAATTGCAAACATTGGTTGGCGGTATGGATGAACAATTAAAAGCAGGTAATATATCCGTCAAGGATAATATTCGTATCAAGGCGCTCCTGTTCAGTTTGCAAAATGAATTAATTAATGTTGCTGCACAATTAATCCCCCTTCAAAGTGAAGTAAAATTATTATTAAGAAACACCGACAGTTCTTTTATACTTCCGGTTTTTAATTATTATTTACCTGATTTGATAAAAAAAGAAATTCCATCAAAAGAAGAATTGATACAAATTGCTGAAAGCAACAGGCCTGACGCAAAGATTGCACATTCACAACTAGATTACGCAAACCATAATTTCATTTACCAGAAAGCATTAGCAAAACCCGATATTAATATTGGAACCGAATATGATCAGCACAGTAGTTATGCCCCCGATTATGTTGGGTTAGCCATTTCATTTCCATTAAACTTTTTAAATAGAAACCAGGGAAATATTGCGTCAGCTCAATTTACTATCAAACAACAACAGGCTTTGTACGATGGCCAGGTTTCACAAATTGAAAATGATATTAATTCCGCAATTGCGAAAGTGAAGTTCTATCAAAATATAGATAACATACAGCAACTCGATTTTTCACGGCAATATGAAACAGTTTTTCAAAACATGTTAAAGAGCTATCAGCAAAGACAGGTGAGCCTTTTAGAATTTATAGATTTTGCTGATGCATATAAAGACACCAAATTAAAATTACTCGAACAACATACCAGCCTTATAAAAGCAATGTTAGAACTGAATTACCAGGCAGGAAAAGATGTCATCACTTTAAATAAATAAATATGAAAAATATTATTCCCTTTTTTATAGCAACAACACTTGTTCTTTTCGCATGCAAGGCAAAAGTAGAAACGGTTGCGGTTAAAGACCCTCCAATTATTTCAGATTCACTTGGACAAATTATAAAAATAGATACCGCAAAAAATGAATACATCGAAGACCAGCTTTCTTTAAGCGGCGAAGTAAGTTATGATGATAATAACGTTGTAAAAATCTTTCCTAATGCCAGCGGCCAGGTTATGAGTGTAAATGTTTCTTTGGGTGATAAAGTTAAAAAAGGGCAAACACTTGCAGTTATTAAGAGCGCCGATGTTGCAGGCAATTATGCTGATCTCTCAACGGTCAACAGCGATGCTGCTATCGCTGAAAAAGAATATAAAAATGCAGAAGAATTGTATAAGAACGGCATCAGCAGCGAGAAAGATTTCGTTCAGGCAAAACTTGAATATGATAAAGCGATGAACGCTGTTAAAAAGGTTCAGATGCAAATTGAAATAAACGGTGGTGGAAAAACAAAAGCCGGCGGCGCTTACTTTATTACCGCACCACGAGATGGATTTATAGTAGAAAAAAATATTAATGCAGGAAGCTTTATACGCAATGATAACAACCAGGATTTATTTACAATTTCCGACATGAAAGACGTATGGGTTTTAGCTAACGTATTCGAAACTGATATTCCGAAAATAAAAGTTGGTCAACCTGCTGAAGTGACCACCCTTGCCTATCCCGGTAAGGTTTTCTATGGAAAAGTTGACCAAATAAATTCAGTGTTGGACCCAATGAGTAAGGCCATGAAAATAAAAATAGTATTACCAAATACGAACATGCTTTTAAAACCCGAAATGTTCACCAGTATTATGCTCGCAAAAGCTGAATCGCAGAAGGCATTGGAAATCCCCAGTACTGCAATTATCTCCGACGGGGGCAAAAACTACGTAGTCACCTATAAAGACCGTTATCATGTAAGGGCACAGGAAGTAAATATTCTAAAAGTATCGGGTACGAAAACTTATATAACGGGGGGGATAAACGAAGGTGATTTGGTAATCAGCAAAAACCAAATTCTCATATATAATTCCCTCATTGAAGAGTGACGCAATCATTACAATCAATTTTTTAAAAAATGTAAGCTGTGGTTAAAATCATAAAAAATATTATTCATTTTTCATTACGTCACAGGTATCTTGTTTTTTTCCTTACCATAGTGTTGGTAATCATAGGAATATGGAGCTATAAAAACACTCCTATTGAAACATTTCCTGATGTAACGAATACCCAGATCATTATCATAACACAATGGCCGGGAAAAAGCGCCGAAGAAGTTGAAAAATTTATAACCATTCCTTTGGAGGTGGTATTAAATTCCGTGCAGAAAAAAGAAAATCTTAGAACGACTTCCTCTTTCGGATTAAGTTATATCCGCATAATTTTTAACGATGATGTGGACGACGCGTTTGCCAGACAGCAAGTTATCAGTCGCCTGGGAAATGCCGATCTCCCCGAGGGAATAAGCCCCGAAGTAGAACCACCTTATGGTCCAACGGGTGAAGTGTACAGGTATACGCTTACCGGGAAAAATTATTCAATACGCGAACTCACAAGCATACAGGATTGGGTACTCGACAGGCAATTAAAGAGCGTGCCGGGAGTAGCAGATGTAAACAGTTTCGGAGGAGAAGAGAAAACTTTTGAAATAAGCGTGAATCCGAATTTGTTGAATCAATACAACCTTAGTTCTCTTGATGTATATTCTGCTGTTGCCAAAAGCAATTTAAATGTAGGTGGCGATGTGATTGAAAAAAACGGGCAGGCATTTGTTGTTAGAGGTATCGGCTTATTAAACAACACAAGTGATATCGAAAATATTATTATTACTAACATTAATGGAGTACCTATTCTTGTTAAAAATATCGGGACAGTGGAAGAAGCTGGCAAACCAAGGCTGGGACAGGTCACAAGGGATTTTAATAAGGATGTAATTGAAGGTATTGTTGTAATACGAAAAGGAGAAAACCCTAAAGAAGCATTAGACAGGATACATGCAAAAGTAAAAGACCTGAATGATAACATTTTGCCGAGGGGTGTAAAAATTGATCCATTCTACGACAGAACTAACCTCATGGACTATGCAACAGAGACTGTTCTGCATAACCTCACGGAAGGCATTATACTCGTTACAGTGATTGTATTTCTTTTCATGGCCGATTGGCGTACAACCTTAACTGTTAGCATCATTATTCCTTTATCATTGTTATTCGCTTTTATTTGTATGCGCATCAAAGGAATGTCTGCAAACCTTCTAAGCATGGGCGCTGTGGATTTCGGAATTATTATAGATGGTGCAGTAGTTATGGTGGAAGGCCTTTTTGTCGTACTCGATCAAAAAGCACGTGAAGTTGGGATGGAAAAATTCAATAAACTGGCAAAGCTTGGGTTGTTCAAGCAAAAGGGAACTGAAATGGGGAAAGCCATTTTCTTTTCAAAGGTTATTATCATAACATGCCTTATACCCATTTTTGCTTTTCAAAAAGTAGAAGGAAAAATGTTTTCTCCTTTAGCTTACACCCTGGGATTTGCGTTAATAGGAGCCTTACTTTTTACACTCACATTGGTTCCTGCATTATCAAGTATTTTACTTAGAAAAAACGTACGGGAAAAGCATAATCCTATTCCATTATTTTTTGAAAGGAGCATTGGTAAGTTTTTCAGGATAACTTACCAGAATAAAAAATCAAGCATTCTTATAGCGCTTGCAATTATGCTGGTTACATTTTTTTCAGCAAGATTTCTAGGAACAGAATTTTTACCTCAATTGAATGAAGGTGCTTTATGGGTTGAAGCAGAATTACCCATGAGTGTAAGTTTGCCGGAAGCTAATGAAATCAGCAATAAAATGGTGGCTATACTTCATAAGTTTCCTGAAGTAAAGCAAACATTGGCGCAGGTTGGAAGACCCAACGATGGTACAGATCCCAAAGGGTTTTATAATGTTCAAACCCAGGTGGATCTATATCCTGAAAAACAATGGAAAAGAAAAATTACTGAAGATGAGTTAATTGCTGAAATGGATAAAGAATTTAAGAAATACCCGGGCATTGTATTTAATTATTCTCAACCCATAAGAGATAATGTTGAAGAAGCTGTATCAGGCGTAAATGCTTCTCTGGCAGTAAAAATTTTCGGAAGCGACTTTAATGAATTGGATAAAGCTGCAGACGAAGTAATGGCACAATTAAAAAATGTTAAGGGAATTGAAGACCTTGGTGTTGAAAGAAATCTTGGCCAACCGGAATTCAGGATAGAGCTCGACCAGCAAAAGATGGCGCAATATGGAATTACGATGGCTGATGCACAAAGTGTAATTGAAATGGCAATTGGCGGTAAAGCAGCAACACAATTATATGAAGGTGAAAGAAAATTTGATGTAAGGGTTCGCTATGAAAAGCCCTATCGTGTGGACCAGGAAGCGATTGAAAACCTTATGATGCCGGGCAAAGACAATAGCAAAATTCCATTAAAAGAAATTGCAGATATTAAAACGATTACAGGGCCTGCCTTTATTTACAGGGATAATAATTTACGTTACATAGCAGTAAAATTTTCAAACCGTGGCCGGGACTTAGGCAGTACTATCCAGGATGCACAGTCACGGGTAAACGCTAATGTTCATTTGCCAAGGGGGTATTATGCTACGTGGAACGGCGAATTTGAAAACCAGGTACGTGCTTCCAAAACCTTGTCGCAGGTAGTGCCCATTTGCCTGTTGGCAATTTTTCTTATTTTGTTTGTAACATTCAATAATGTAAAAGATGCTTTACTCACTTTACTGAATGTTCCGTTTGCATTAATCGGCGGTATTCTTGCTTTACATATTACCGGCTTTAATTTCAGCATAAGTGCAGGTATCGGGTTTATTGCTTTGTTTGGAGTATGCATTCAGAACGGTGTAATTCTTATAAGTGTTTTCAGAAAAAACCTAGAAGAGAAAATGCATTTGGATGACGCAATTTACAAAGGAGTTATATCACGAGTAAGGCCTGTAGTAATGACGGCATTAATGGCTGCAATTGGTTTGTTACCCGCGGCAATTTCCCATGGCATTGGCAGCGAAACCCAAAAGCCACTAGCTATTGTGGTAATTGGCGGACTGGTAACCTCAACCATTTTAACGTTATTAATTCTTCCTGTAATTTTTTCATTGGTGCACCAGTTAATGCATAGAAGGTCGAATAGGTCCTTTTTAAGAAGAATTGGTGTGGTGAGTAAGCTGGAGCAACCTAACCGCTAGTCTTATACGAAAATAGTAAATTACAATGGCGGCTCATTTATTTCATCCGGCATTTCATCCTCCACCGCTGCCTGCTCCTCCATAGATGCAGGCAGTTCGCGATTGGGTTTATCATGCTTAAGTCTTGCTTTCATCTGGCTTGCCTGTGCAATCAGGTTGCCCTTGCCGGTATATAACTTCCTGCCGGCATCATTAAATACAGCAGTGGCTTTTTGTAGCTGTGCACCTACTTTTTCAAAATCTTCCACAAACGCTGCCAGCTTCTCATATATTTTTACGGCTTTGCCTGCAATCAATTGTGCATCTTTGTTGATATCATCTTTTTTCCATAAGTCATATACCAGCTTCATAGCCGGTATTAAATTGGTAGGACTTATCAGCAATACTTTTTTATTGTATGCATAGCGCCACATTTCCATATCATTTTGCATGGCAGTTATATAAGCGCCCTCCACGGGTATGAAGAGCATTACAAAATCAAGGGCATTTATTTTTTGTTGATACTCTTTACTGCTTAAACTATTGATATGCGCATAAACAGAATTAATCAGTAGCTGCAGGTATTTATCCTGTTCAACAATGTCTTTGCTGCTGCAATATTCTTCATAGTGGAGCAACGAAACTTTGGAGTCAATTACGATATTCCTGCCGTCAGGATATTTTACAATAATATCTGGCAGGAATGCCTGTCCTTCTTCATTATAAATGCGCTCCTGTGTAAAATAATGCAGGTCCCTGGTGAGCCCGGAATAATCTAAAATACTTTCCAATATCATCTCACCCCAATTTCCCTGCTGCTTTACTTGCCCGCGAAGTGCATTGGTGAGATTATTAGCCTGGTCTGAAAGTAGTTTGTTAGTCTCTGTAATTATTTTTATCTGTTCTTTCAGGCTTATGCGCTCGTTGTTCTCAACGTCGTAGCGGGCGCCTATTTCTCTTTTAAAGCTATCGATGTTATCCCGCAAAGGCTTTAATATTTCGGCAAGCGATTTTTCCTGGTGTTCATTGAAAGCCTGTGTTTTTTCGTTCAAAATATTTTGCGCAAGCACTTTAAATTCTGTTTCAAACTTTTTGCCGATGTTTTCCAATTCTGCTTTTTGATTGGCAAGCTGTTCATTCTTATATTTTAATTCTGCATCCAAATAGCTTTTTTGTTTGTCCAGGCTGTTGATAGAATTCATTGCTTCATTAAAACGCTGTTCCAGTTTTTGAAACTGTTCTTTGGCGAGTGCTATATTATTTATTTCTGCTTCTATTTTCGCATCTTTTCCTGAAGCCTCGCTGCTTATCGCCCGCAATTGTTCCTGCAGTTTTTCTACCTGCAGTTGCAGTGCTGCGTTATTGCTTACCACTATATTTTTCTCGGTCTCTAATGCTGCACCTCTCTTTAACGCTTCTAAGTCTTGCACCTGCTCTTTTACAACACTTGCCTTTTTAATAAGCCATGCAATGAGAAAGCCAGAAAGAAATGCTATGATGATATAAAGAATGGTCATAAACAATTTTTATTATTTTCAATGCATGCTCAACAACTTTATGCTGCTATTCAATTTTTGTAAAGCAAATATAAGTGCGCGATATAGTCTCAATTCTTTAGTTAAAATTCCAGGTCATTTTTTCTATAGAGCCTTTCATACTTGCTGTTTTTGTGAGCGCCGATACTTGTACTTATTCCACTGAAAATAATTTTAGTCAAATAATTAAAAAATGAAAAGTTTTTTAGCCGTTCAAAATAAATAAGCCCGGTCCGGGAGGTATTATTATTTCTTATATAAAAGAAATTTACCAAATTACTCTCAGTGCTCTTCAACAGTTTTGTTTTTTCCGTCCCGCCCTTTTTTAATAGTTTAATATGCATGTTATGATAATAAAATTTCATTTTGCCCCAGGCAACATTGTCATTACCGATGGCATTCATATTGAAATAGTCTAAATAACCCGTAACAAATTTTACGTTGGAAAGCGGTGCCAGTAAAGGATTTAAAATTGATAATGAAACAGGCTGTACCTGCAAATTCAACCGGAAACCATATAATAAATCGTGGTAAGATTGATGAATGTTAATGTTAAAAGGAACTTCATCTAAAAGACGGCCTGCAATATTTATTAATAAAGAATCCTGCGGATGAATCTGTTGATTTTTAATGTTACTTATGTTGCCATCCAAATGAGTGAGCACGAGGCTGCCATCCAATCTTGATTTAGCATTTCTCTCTGTATAAATTATTTTTCCATCGTCTATAAAAACCTTAGTTGCAGAAAGAGGCAAGTCAATTTTTTTTATTTGCTCCGTAAATAATTTCTTACGAACGTTAGGCAACAACGGCGGAAGTTTATCCCTGTAGACATTTACATAGGGATGATTAAAATCAGCCGTTTGCACAGCTAAAGAATTTCCATTGAGTAGTGTCGCCATGTCTACCCCGGATAACAAAGCCCGTCCGGAATTAAAATAAATATAATCAGTTTGATATGGACTTAACGCTATTGCAGAATCGCGGGATAGCAACGGATGATAATTTATCGAATCTACTTTAAGTTGTTTCTTACTGCCATTATAATTTACTTCATCCACATGCCACGAAGAATGTTTGGTGGTATAATTTGCTGAAGAAGTGCTCATCCATGCGCCTGGATTTTCTGTAAGTAGTTTAACCGGGGTTTTTATCGCGTTATTGTTTAATGCCACATTGCCGATAGCAATATCGTTCAATCTAAGATCATTTCCTTTTACATTAAAAGCAAAACCCTTTGAATTTTTTAAACTTAACGATGTAAGAAAAGCCTGCCACGCAGTTGAGTTTGCTGCAACAGGGAAATTAATCTTTTGCAAGCTTACATTAATATCACCATCAATATCCACAACTTTTTTGTTATCCCTAATGTATGTCGCCTTTCCTGATTCAAGATTAAAATCATCTGCTGTAATTTTATCCGAATCGATTGCAATGTTGTCCATTGTTATTTTACTTGCTTTAGAATCAGGCAATAAAATATTGCTGTTCGATATACTATCCTGCAATAACAAATTCAAGACAGGGTCAGTAATATTTAAATGATCAATTTTAATTGAGGGAATTTTTTTTGAACTTTTAGCAATAGTTGATAAAGCTTTTTGTTGCTGGTAATTAACATCCGGGGATTGTAATGCGACGTTTTTAAAATAAACATCCTTAGTAAAATATTTATTGAATGCTCCTTTAAGTTGTACAGAAGGAATGGTAACCATTAAATTTCCGGAACTATTGTTTTGCTGAAACACAGTATTTTTAAACTCCTGCGCATTATCAGCTAAATTAAATTCTGTTGCTTTTGCCCGCATAGACGCAGTTATATAATTCAATTTTTCTCCTGCCAGTTGCAACCCTTTCATTTCAACAGGGCCCTCGTAATTTTTAAATATTGATTCTATTTGAACATCCTTAATAAACGCCGTCGCATTATTATCCTTATTTACAATTTGCAAAGCGGTTTGTTTGCCTTGTATGTTTTTTAAAAGTAAGGATGTATTTCTATGTTGTTGCTTACCACCTGCGGCTACATTTACGTTTATGGCACCGTTATTCCATCGCATTCCATCAACCACAAAACTGGTGTTATTTTTTTCCGAATAAATTTTATTGATAGTTACATCCTTGATCCGGGAATCAACCTGGCGGCTATTATTTTTAATCAATAATTCTGCTGCATGTAACTGGTTATTCGCATCAAACCGTACATCCTTCAATTGTGCGTTGATATCGCCAATTTTAAAAAGACCATCCGTGAATGATAAAGTCTGTACATCATTATAAAGGCTCACATGTTTAATGTCCGTAAAATTTTTGCTTAAAAACCCAAGGTTCAGTCCATTTAATTGTAACGAATTGCTAAGGCCCCAGTTAAGGTTAATAGTTCCATTTACAATTTTAAGTTTGTCAATCGCCATAAAATCATCAAACGTGTGGGTTGAATTAAAGAGCATTGATTTTTTAGAAATTTCCACCTCCCTATCTTTCTTAAAATTTATAACAGGTTCATATAAGATAGCTTCGCTTGCAGTTAAATATTGATCCAATATCAACTCAGACCAGTTGATACCCAATAGCTCAAAATAATGTACGTTATAATCCCTGTAGTTCCGGGCTTTGTTTTTACCGGAGACTGTATGCACTGAAAAATTATTAAGTAATAATTTATCGTTTGAGAAACGCACGCTGTCAAATGAAAAGATGCTCGTGCTATCGGCGTTATATAGCTGGTAACCTTTAACCATCATGTCAAAACTTTTTATTGAAATAAGTTTTGATGAATCGGGATTGATACGAAGATTGCTGATTTGAAAATTTACTTTACCTGAGTGAAAATCGGGTAGCGTTTTTTTTCCCTTAATACTTAAATGAATATCGGCATTCATTACACCCACAAAACCCAGGTCCAGGTTACCCGAAAATGTTTTTATAATATTTTCAATATCAGGTACACTTTTTGAAATCTTGCTGGTTCCTGCCTGTGTTGAATTAAGACTAATGTTTGATACAGGATTTTCGCAATAAACGGAATCTGCCCTGATAATGTTTTTCTTATATAACGCAGTAAAATCCACCCCTACAAGCGCTAATCTTTTAAAACTAATAGTGTAACTACTTTCCGATTCGTGAACAGGCAGTGCTATGATAGTACAACTATCAAGTATAATGTTTTTCGCCTGCTCTATCGAAAGCTTTTTAAATAATAACCTATGAAAACCATCACTTAAAGTAATATCCTGTTTGGAGGAACTAAAATCAAGGTTATTATTTTCCAGGTATTTGCCGGGTTCGCCGTTGTGTTTATCCAGCTTTTTAAGAGTAAAATAAATATTGGAGAGCACAATAGGTTTTTTACCGGGCGCTTTATTATTAAGAATAAGCTTGGCATTAATTACATATATTGAATGGGTACGAAGCGCTGAAATCCCCTCCTCTATTGAATTATAGATTTTACCTAATTCAACCCCCAGGAAAAGCTGGTTGGCTGAATCGGGAATATTTTTTACACGATTATTATATACCTCAATAACCGGATCGTATGCTTTAATTTCTTTTATCTCCAGCTGCCGGTGAATCAATAGCGACCATATTGAATTGGTGTGTAATTTTATTTTTTTGAAATTAACCTGGTAACTTTTAGGAGCATTACTGTTAGCCGTACTTGAAATGTTAGCTTCACGAATGTTAACATCGCTATTGATAAAATCAAAAGTTGCGTCAGCGAGCCTTAGTTGTAGCCGCCCTCCCGATCTTTCATTAAAAAGATTTATTAAAATGCTTTTGGAATTATGCACAAACCACCCGTAGCCCGCAGCAAGAGCAAGAATAAATACAGTAAGAATAACAATAGCCAGCTTTATCAAATGTTTCCGAAAAGGTCTGTGGCCCGCTGCTTTCATAAAAAGTAAGGATTAATAATCCATAGTCGCCGTTTATATTTGTAAAATTAATGAGATAATATTAGTTATCATTTAATGTTTGAGCAGTCATTGTCAGGCAGCCCGCTGAATAAACTTAATCCAGTTTCTATAATTAATTGTTTGAGTTGCATCGTCATTGCCAAAAAATGAAGCAGGTTTTTCGTGTAGCCAATTGTCGACTTCCCGTACGTTATTTTGGTATTCTCAACCGCTGCAATAATGTTACTTTGTGTTGTAAAATATAAAGCCAACTGTTTTTTATTGAAAGCTTCAGAATTTTTAAATCCCTTAATGGATTTTACCACGCTGCACTGCAAAATTCAACATCTCCTGCGATGCGTCTGTGCCATAAACATTTGTTGCAATTTCCAAAAGGACTTTTGTTGAAAGGCCTGTTCCGCAAGCTATGTCTAATGCGTTATTAAGCTTTTTGTCGAGATGTATAATAATCTTTGATGTGCTTTATAGTGTTGCTGTGAAAGTCGGGCCGACCTTTCGAATAACGCTCTGCCACTGTCTTTGGATTAAAGTAGTTCATCTTCTTTCGTGTTGCGTTCTTTACTTCGCATGCAACGTTAGTTGGCTTTCGATTGACCAATTAAGGTATTGCTAATATTTTATTTCCGCAAAACAAATATAATGTCTGTAGATACAGGGGAAAACTATCTCGTTAGCGCTTACTTGTTGTCCAAGCCGTGAAATCATACTGTATTTAAAGTCAAGATTCCTTAATGGAACTTTGTCTGAAAGTGTGCCATCACCCGCAAGCGTTTGCTCATTCATAATTTGAGTTTGTTTTACAGATTCGTTATACAGGAAATATATTTTGCTCGCCGCATTTATTACAGTAAATGACGGAAACGTAACACCCGCATATTGAGATTTAACGATCTCGTTAGTCCAGCGAAGATGTGCCTTGTTATCAAAATAAAATATGATCACATTCTTGCAGTAGGCGCTCGCTAATATTCTAAAACTGGAAAATATATAGGATGAGGAATAGAAAATAGGATTATCCCGCAGACCCCATGGCAGGATAAACGCTGCGGGTGTCTCGAGGTCTTCGGCTGTTACAATAAATCCCCCATCGTTCGTTAATATAACATCTCTCAAATAAAAACCGTCCAGCGTATTTGTTGCTGCCTTTTGAGATGCAGCTTTATCAGGCCCAGCATCGGCAAAAGAAAAAAAGTTGCTTGCGACTAACGCATTCATCTGTTTACTCCAGATGGCACTATAAGGTCCTTCTTTGTCACTATTTCTTTTTTTAAAATATAATGCATTGATGACGTATTGCTGGTTCACATTATCTACGCGAAGATCTACCCTGTCCAACAAATTGCCGGATAGGTTCAGCAAATGCATATTGAAATTATCTTGTGTGGGAGCTTTGATAACGAGTATTAATTCATTAAAAACATCGGTTGGATCCAACTTACTCCCCTTGGTAAAAACAAAGTTGCCGTCATTATCAACCAGGAAATCACTGAACAAATCGTTTTCTGTTTCAAACAGACTTGGTATATGTGATTTGCGTATCAGTTGAAGACTATCATTAAAAAGCAGCGTGGTAAAATCGTATAAGTGATTACCCGTAAAAACATCGCCCTTATAAAGTTTATAAATAATTATTTTCGATTTGTCTTCACTGCTGATGATGTGATAAAGCTCAATATCGGCGATAAATTTAATATGCGTCGTATCAAGTTGAAAAGGTTCCCGTATCGTTTTTCCATTTTCGTCTATGGCCGCCGCCATGCAATAAAAAACATTTCTTTTTTGGAATTGATAGATCACATAAACCCGCCCAGCACAATCAACAAAATCTAGTGAACGAATAGTTGAAGGCAAAAAATCAAGATTTGCATTGCTTTTTAATTTCATCTGGTTATCGTAAACCGCTATCAAATGTTTATAGCGGATATTTTTATAAACCAGAAGATTGCCGTTTAATTTTCCTATTATATGGAAACTCTTCGTTAAACCAAACGGAACCCTGGTTGGAGCGTCAAAAAGAAGATCGTCACGTTCAGGTTTGCTGTAACTTATTTCCTGTGCCAGTGATGATAAGCATGAAAAACCGGCTATTATAAAAATGAAAATAGTTTTCATGGTGCTTCGGTGGAAGATTAAAAATTTAATACATCTAATTTAGGTTAAATGCTATTAAAGGAAAGAAGCAACTCTTTGATAATCGAAAATGCCTATGGATAAGTTGAGCATGAATCGGGGAAGCCTTCAGTTTTTCTTAAGCCGTATTGTATTGATATGGTTTTAAGTTTTAGGTAATTATTTTAAAGGGTTCAAAGGATTACAGTTGAAATTAAGCATTGCCCGTCTTTTCCAAATTACAATCTGGATTTTAATTGAAATGTGATCAATATTTTCGACAAACATAAGTTATCGATTCGTTTTTCTTCCCGATTCGCTTGTTGTTATGTAAACCGGATTGTGATGCACAGGAAAGTTTAATGAGTTGGCTACAAAACATAATTCATTTGCCTTTTTGTGAAGTTCATTAGCCATTTCTATATTCAGAATGCCTGTTATAGTAACGGTAGGATTCAATGTTACCTCTGTGAATTTACCACCGCCATTTGCAGTCTCAATCATTATGCCTGTTGCAGTGTCAACATAGTTTGTTACAATAATACCTTCCACAGCACATAAATGCAGATACCACAACATATGACATGATGAAATAGAAGCTAACAAAAGTTCTTCTGGGTTATGTTTTGTTTTGTCGCCGCGAAATGCCGGGTCGGAGGACCCCAAAATATCATTTTTGCCATTAACTTTAATAATATGGCTCCTTTCAAATTCTTTGTAATTTGAAGTACCTGTTCCAGTATTGCCTGTCCACATTACTGTAAGGGTATAATTATGTTGCCTGCTCATATTGTTTTCTATTTAATCAGCTTTGCCATTCTTTTGTCCATTCCTGAGACACTTGTATGCCTTTTTCGTAATTGTCAACAACTACAATCAATTGATTTGAATGATCGCTGTATTGTGTCAAAATATTTACGTTAGCATCTGCCATTCTTCTGCAAAACATTCCTAGTTGGCCCGGAACATCCTGGCGAAGTTTCTGAATTATTACATTGTTTATTTTCCGGACTACAATTTGAACTTTTGCTAATTCTTCTTTTGCTCTTTCTGCTTCTTCAACTAAATAATGTGCGATTGCTATTTCGCCATTTTGAAATACTCCCCCACCCTCCAGGCTGATTTTGCTTTTGCCTAATGTTTCACCCATATGCGCCAATTCTCCGGGCTTGTTCGCTAATAAAATTTCTATGTCTTGCATTTTTTGTATTGTTTGTACAAAGAAAATACAATTATTATTTTTACAATTCATTTAAGATTGAACTATGGATGTAGAAGATAAGTTTGTGTCAATTTCCGCATTGTTGTGTGAAACTACAAGAGCAAGAATGCTTTGGAATTTACTTGACGGAAGAGCATATACTGCAGGTGAAATGTCTATCGTTGCAGATACTTCGCCTACTTCTGCCAGTAATCATTTGTCAAAGTTGCTTGAAGCAGAAATAGTCAAAGTCGAAATTCAGGGACGACATAGGTATTACTCTCTTTTAAATTCTGACGTTGCCTATGCCGTTGAAGGATTAGCAAATCTTGCAAAAAAAGGTTCTTCTAAAATTATAAAGAAACAGCCCAAACAAAATGGTGTAAAATATTGCAGAACCTGTTACGATCACTTAGCTGGCTTTGTTGGTGTTAAAATTGCCGAAACATTAGAAGCGAAGGGCTATTTAACAAAATCAAAAAATATTTATTTAGTTTCTAAAAAAGGCTGGGAATGGTTTCAGTGGTTTAATATATCAAAAGAAGGTTTTATTAATAATCGTCGGCCAATAACGCGTCAGTGCCTTGATTGGTCAGAACGCCGCCCGCATTTAGCCGGCCAGCTAGGTGCATCATTTTTAAACAAAATGTTTGATAGAAAATGGTTTAAAAAAGTTGAATTTTCAAGGGAGTTAATCATAACTTCAAAAGGCCGGGAAGAACTTTATAAGATGTTGGGTATTGCTCTGTAATTCTGACTTTTCAAAAGGTACAAATTCATTTTTTCATTTCCTGTACCAACAGCCGATTGCTATTCCCTCTGCCAGCCTCGCGGCAAACTGCAATGTATACTGGCTACTGTAATTATTTATCGTAGAGTAAATGTTTACAATTGCTCCTGACTTAAAGGTAGTAAAACTTACAAGTTGCGAATCTGTAAGATGTAGAGTCGTAGCAAACACAATAATTCCTTTCCTTGTTGTTTAAGTTTAGTGATATCGGCAACAAGGTCGGCTGAGACACTGATATAAATACAGGTATCAAATTTGATTGGTCAGGTTAACGGCAACTTTTAAAAATAATGCACCATGAGAAAAATCATTTTAATCCTTCTCATATTCCAGGTGGCCTGCCACCAGGGCATGGAGAACAAACCTGTGGAAAACATACCTGTTCCTGTTAGGAGCGATTCTGTTGATACACAGAACCTGAAGTATCCGATAAAGAAAGGCGTAAGTGTGGATTCCCTGGCTGGGGAAAAGACGATGGGCGAAAAAACTAAATGAGATTGGCTTTGCAAAGAAAATGGTAATTACTTTGCTACAACACCAGCCGCAAACAAGGCGGGTATCTTGTAAGCAAGCGGTGGAATATTGTTTTAGGCACACTAATAGCTTCCGAATCATAAGAGTAAAAAGTCTGGCGTTGCTTTTGTAAGAGACGAATATAATTTTCTAAATATGAATATCAGTTTTCAGCATATAATACCAACTGGTTTCAATAACCAGTCCCGAGTTTGGATATACCAAAACAACCGGCCTTTTACTAAACCCGAGATGCTTCATATTGAAGAGCATCTGGGAAACCGCATCCTTGAATGGGAATTTCAAGGTACAAGTTTACAGTCTCATGTGAGTATATTGTTTCAACAGTTTATCATCGTGATGGTGGATCAACCAGCAACACAGAATAACAGTTCCTATGCAGGCAACCTGATCGGATTGATTAGGGAGATTGAAGAGGATTGCCAGGTAACATTATCAAACAGGCAGATGCTTGCTTTCATTATACAGGATAGAATACAGCTTATGCCGCTAACCATGGTGAATGATGCAATTGAGAAGGACCTTATTACTTCCGAAACACTGTATTTCAACAATACAGTGCTTACAAAAGAAGAATTATTGAATAACTGGATTGTACCTCTTAAAGATAGCTGGCTTAGCAACAGGATGCCCGAGAATGTAGAAAGTGATGATGAATTTATTTACTGACACTCTCCGCGTAGACCGGCGCTGAATTTATCACAGGAAAGCCCGCTTCGAGCATAAGCAAGTTCCTTCGGCATGGGGCTTCCCGGAAAAATGATTTTTATTTTGAAGGTTTGTAAGGGGCAGCACGCTGAGACACTAATAACCGATGTATTAAATATTATAAAGTGCGAAATTAATTTAGAATATTATCTAAAACTTTTATTGCAGAACAAACAGCACCTTCCATGTATCCCGGAAATTCAGTTGATGATTCTGTTCCCGATAAAAACAATTTTCCATCCAGGTAACTTTCCTGCAATAATGGATGCCCATTGTTTTGATGTGGCCTTTCGATATGCTGCTCTCCGCCCCATACAAATTCATCAGTCCACACTTTGTCATAATAAGTAACAGGATATTTTGCGTCATCCCCAAACAGTTCTGCTAACTGCTGTAATACAAGCTCTTTTCGTGCCTCTCGCGAATAAGAGGAAGCACCGCTATTTAGGAAACCCGTAAAACCAAACCTGTCTTCTTCAACATTAGTGTGGTCATACATTTCAACAACTATACCTGCATGACTGTACAACATTCCCGAATATCCATTGTTTCGCCAAAAGGACGCTGCATATTCTAATACAAATTTTATATTGCCGGCCATCCAGGTTTGAACGGTGGGTAGAATTATTGCCAGGTTACGAGGCAATCCAGTATAAAACTGAATTTGCGAAGCTGCTAATTGTGGTGGTAAACACAACACAACCTTATCAGCATAAATCATTTCTCCGTTTAAAGTCTCTACGCACAATTGGCCTTCTGCTTCTTTAATGGCAATGGCTTTTGTATTCAGCCTGATGTTTTCAGAAGCTATTTTCTTGCTTAACGTGTCAATCAGCATTTGCGTTCCGCCTGCTATTCTGTAGGATGGTGTGTCTGCTTCAGGTATAAAAAATTTTTGTGGCGGTTCAAAAGACTTGGTTTGAAAGAGTGACATGCCTTTTGAGAATTGCGGAAATTTTTTTAGTCCCAGATTTTCAATCAATGATAATAAATTCGGATGCATATCCGAAAACCATGTAGCACCTAATTCAAGCGGCGTTTGCAATTTTCCTTTAACTGTTTGTATCCTTCCTCCTAATCTTGATGATGCCTCCAGAATTATGGATTCTATATTTTTTTGGACAAGTAAATAGGCCAGGGTGAGTCCGCTTAGTCCACCGCCAATAATTACTATTCTTCTTTGTTTCATTGAATCTTTATGTTGCCAATTTTGGTCCCTGCTTATTTGGCTTGTGCGTAACGTTTACGGCTTACTGCTGTGCCAGTAATTTATATCGTTCATCCGTCACCGTTAGCCCCGTAGAAAAACTATTGATGAAGATAGGTACAAAAGATGAATAATGAAACTCTATGTGGATTGCTACTGATAGCATTATAAAGATGGATTTGCGTTTATACCGGTGAAAGATTGCCTACGTACAAACGCTGCTCTACACTCTTGCTCCAGGTGTCTTTTCCGCATGCCTGGACTAAATAAGGGATTAAGCAGTCACATTATTTTATTTCTTCAGGAACATGAAGCACAGCATTTAAAGCTGGCTTCGGTTGCCGGCTTCTATCCCACAGTAAGGGATAATTGATGCGGTTGGGAATAGGATAATCATTTTTCCAACTCATGCCATCATGTACTCCCCAAAAAGTTACCCTTGCAATTTTATCTTTTTTACTATAAAATATTTTAAATAATTCTTTGTACCTGTTAGTGAGTAATTGTTGGACACTGTCGGGTAATCCATTGCGATAAGGATCCAGGAAGTTCTTGAATTCTTCCAACTGAAATTGTTTATCACTCATACTTTGGCCAATGATCTGTCCTTCTTTTGTTAAGGGTAACACATCTACATCCAGTTCGGTGATCATTACTTTAACGCCGCATGCAGCGTAGGCGTCAATGGCTGCTTCTATATATGCTGTTTTAGGATAGTTGAGCCCCCAATGGCCCTGCATACCTACACCGTCAATGCGTATGCCTTCTTTCTGCAACATTTTTACCATGCGTACTATACCATCCCTTTTTTCCGGCCGCCAGGCATTAAAATCGTTATAGTATAATTCTGTATTGGGCGCAAATTCGCTGGCAAACTTAAATGCATATTTTACGAGTGTATCGCCATTACCAAATGCATTTACCCATGAGGTGGACCTGTAGCTGCCATCATTATCTATCACTTCATTCACCACGTCCCAGGCATTTACTTTGCCGGCATACCTACCGGCTACTGCTTTGATATGATTTCGTAAGCGTTCAATTTGTTCTTCTTTTGAATTAGGCTTCCCTTTTGCATTTATAAAAAACCATGCGGGTACCTGGTTATGCCAAACCAATGTGTGGCCAACGATAAACATATTATGTGCCCGACCAAATGCAACAAATGCATCGGCAGGAACATAATTGAAAACGTCGGGCTGAGGGTTTATCAAAGCAGCTTTCATTGAATTTTCCAATGTGATACAGTTGAAATGCTTAATCACAATATCCTGCGATGCTTTATCTGCACCTGAAATTATAGCATCATTAACTGAAACACCCATTAAAAATGCGTTACTGTAAACTTCTTTTAATGTTTTATTGCTTCCAGAAGGAGTTGCAATTTTCTTAGTATCACTACAATTTTCTAAACAAAGAAAAATGAATAGTAAAGTGTAAATCGTTGGAAATACTTTCTTCATAGGTTGATTCTTTTCTATTTCTTACGCTACAACATTTATCAGTTCACCTATTTTATCAATAGCAATTGAAATTTCATCGCCACTTTTCAGTGTAAATTCATTCCCGGGAACAATACCGGTGCCGGTCATTATCATACAACCGTATGGAAAAGAACATTCACGATAAATAAAAGAACTTAATTCTTCAGGGGTACGCCTCATCTGGTTAATAGCAATACTATCTTTAAAAGCAATTTGTTTGTTTCTGCTGATAGTTAGCGTAATTTTTGTGTCGCTCTCAATTGGCTTTTCCGTAAGCAATATACAAGGGCCAACGGATGCACATCCATCATATGTTTTTGCCTGTGGAAGGTATAAAGGGTTTTCTCCTTCAATACTACGGCTGCTCATGTCATTTCCAACGGTATAGCCTATTATTTTTCCTGAGCTAGTTACCACCAATGTCAATTCAGGTTCCGGAACATCCCATGTGCTGTCTTTTCTTATTCTTACAAACCCTTTATTACCTACTACACGGTGTGGTGTACTTTTGAAAAAACATTCGGGTCTTTCGGCTTCATACACACGACTGTAGAAATCTCCGCCGCCGGCATCTTTACTTTCCTCCTGTCTTCCGATTTTGCTTCGCAAATAGGTTACGCCACAGGCCCATAATTCCTGGTTATTGCCAATTACAGGAAGTAATTCTTCAACCAGTGTACTGTTCCCTGCAGTGGCATCTTTTATAAGTGCTGTTGCAGATCGAAAAGCATTATCATCATTAATCAGTTTTTCCCACCGGGCCTTTACCGCATAAAAATTTCCATTGGATTCAATTACAGTTCCGTTGTTGGTGTTGTACAATTTCATTTTTATTTTCTTTTTAAATTGTCTTTTGATTATTATAATCTATCACTCCATAATAGCGTTTACCCTTATGCGTTACTTCAATGGCATTGATAAAGTTTGATTTTTTTACCCAGAAAAAGATTTCATACAACTTTAATGAATCAAAGCCAGGTTTATGTAGTGAATGTTGCAGTTTGGTGTTACGCAGGCACCAAAGAAATAAATGTTAATGCGAATCCCTGGTTACTTCACTTCCGGAATTTCCCTGTAAAAAATCAAGATCAGCACCTTTATCAGAACCCATCACATGTTTTATGTACAAACTCACATATCCTCTTTCTGCTGCGGGTTTAGGAGCGGTCCATTTTTTTCTTCTTGATGCCAATTCTTCATCTGTTACGTGCAGGTGTAATTTTCTTTGTGTCACATCCAGTTCAATCATATCTCCATTTTGCACCAACGCCAAATTGCCGCCAATGGCTGATTCCGGTGATACATGCAGTACGGCTGTGCCGTAGGCAGTACCACTCATTCGCCCATCACTTATCCGAACCATGTCTTTAACGCCTTTCTCTAATATTTTTTTGGGTAAAGCCATGTTACCTACTTCCGGCATACCAGGATAGCCAACAGGACCTACATATTTTAAAACCATTATACAAGTTTCATCAATATCTAGGTTAGGATCATCAATTCTGGCATTGTAGTCTTCTATACTTTCAAATACTACTGCACGGCCTGTATGCTCCAATAAGGCAGGCGTGGCTGCGGAGGGTTTTATTACTGCGCCATTTAAAGCAAGATTGCCTTTTACCACAACGCAACCTGCATCAGGTATCAATGGTTTTTCATAAGTGGCAATTACATCATCATTGTAACAATCTGTATGGCCCTTAATATTCTCGTGATGATTTTTACCGGTAACCGTTATTATATTTTTGTGTAAAATATCTTTTAGTTCATTTAAGATTACCGGTAACCCTCCGGCATAATAGAAGTCCTCCATCAGGTATTTGCCTGAAGGCATCAGGTTTAATAATAATGGAATTTTACTGCCAATTCTATCAAAATCATCCAGATTTATGTCAATACCAATTCTGCCCGCAATAGCAATAAGATGAATTATAAAATTGGATGAACCACCCACTGCTGCATTTACCAAAATAGCATTTTCAAATGCTTCCCTTGTCAATATTTTATCGATGGTTAAATTTTCTTTTACCATTTCTACTATTCTCCTGCCGCTCAGTTGCGCCATTTGCTTTTTTCGGCTATCGGCTGCGGGAATGGCCGATGCGCCACTTATTGTTAAGCCCAACGATTCTACCATCACAGCCATGGTACTTGCAGTGCCCATCGTCATACAATGACCGATACTCCGGCTCATACAGCTTTCAGCTACTTCACATTCTTCTTGTGTCATTTTTCCGGTCTTCATATCTTCATCAAACTTCCATACGTGTGTGCCACTGCCAATAGTTTGTCCTTTATATCGTCCATTCAGCATAGGTCCACCAGGGACAACTATTGTTGGCAAGCCCACACTGGAAGCACCCATCACAGTTGACGGAGTTGTTTTATCACAACCTGTTAACAGTACTACGCCATCGATCGGGTTGCCACGAATACTTTCTTCTGCATCCATACTTGCCAGGTTTCGGAAAAGCATTGCTGTTGGTTTCAGTAATGTTTCACCCAGGCTCATGATGGGGAATTCTAATGGAAAACCACCGGCTTCCAACACACCACGTTTCACCATTTCAGCATGCTCCCGCAAATGTGCGTTGCAAGGCGTTAGTTCGCTAAATGTATTGCAAATACCAATCACGGGTCTTCCATCAAACATATCGATGGGCATGCCTTGGTTTTTCATCCAACTCCGGTAGATAATACCGTCTTTATTTTTTTTACCAAACCAGTTGTGGCTTCTTAAATTTTCACTCATATATCATAAATTTGGGAAAAGTCATTCGTTATTCTTTATTATTGCTTCTTTAGTACGGACACCATTTACTAACCTGTAAATTTTCATTGGGTTCAGATCTGTTAGCTCTTCCGGCAATTGTTCCTTTTCAGCAGCCCGTCTAATCTCTTGCGATGTTGATTTATAAAAAGATAGTCGTTGTTTTTGTCTGTAGAGGGGTTGTAAGAATAAAAAGTTTCATTCCCCAAGCCTGAAAATTGAACGCCTATGATTTGTTTTTCTATTGTCATTTAAGTTGTTTAAGTAGCTGTTTAGCTAAGGGGATAATTTTAAAAAGACCTAATGTAAATACAAAAGATCGGCCTGCTGTATGAGAGGTTGAAACCACAATTGCGGTCTCGCAATTTAAACTAGATTCGGGCATACTTCACTCCTGAAATACAAAGCATCTCTTAGCGCAGGCAGATTAGCTTTTTAAAAAATGTCTACATTAAAATGTATTGACTGGCATACTTAATTACGGATTTTTATATTATTATATAAACTGTCTAAAGATTATGAAGGAACTTTCATCAAACCACCAGCCACTGTAACAAAAATTGAGACTGTGACTGGTGGTTACCAAATCATGTAAAAAACTATCTGCTTTGCATTGTCTGTTGATTCTTTTATTTATTTATCCCACCAAATCCTCGTACTTAATTTATCCGCTCCCTGTTTAGCAATTGCCGCATTTACATTATCTGTGTTTACTGATAATTCGGAAGTAGGATAGGTAAGCCTCCTGATAAAAGTTCCGGTGGGTACATCCGGATTGTTGGGTTGTCCATAAGGATTAGGGGTTAATGCAGGAAATCCGCTTCTTCTGAAGTTGGCAAAGGCTTCCGGGCCATTTAAAAATGACGCAATCCAATACTGGGTATTGATTTGTTCCAACTCAGTTCCTGCCATTAGCGGATTTGCAGCTATGTAAGTATCCCTGTCACCGGGTGCCACCGTACAACCAGCATCATAAGTAGCCATTTGGTCCATGTGGGCTTTTATTCCATCAGAAAAATATTGTGCAGCAGTACCAGAGGTTATCCATCCTCTAAAGGCAGCTTCGGCCAATAACAAATCTGTCTGGGCAGCAGTAACATAAAATACCGGGGCAGAAGGTTTTACGATCCTTCTCCGATCTGCCTGGCTGTAATCATAGAAGCTTGCCAGACCATCAGCGCTTGCCTGGGCAACAATAGTACCATTATCATATCCCATTGGCATTCCAATTTGCTGAGCCGGGTTTGTAGAACCCACCCCCACCGTTTGTCCATTGCCTGAAGTGGCACCTACATAACGAATAGCAATAGCCGGTAACCTGGGATCGTTAGTATTTTTCAGCTGATCAACAAAAGGCTTGGCCAGGTAAAAATTGGCAGCTTCACTTCCGTTTAGCATACCACCAATAGGCTGTGTATAATTGCCGTCTTGTCTCATGTATGCATTATCAGCATTGGAAGTTATTACACCACCTGCAAAAGCAGCCTGAACAGTAGCCTTGGCTTTGTCAGCATCAATCTTACTGAGCCTCATGCCCGCTCTCAAGAGCAATGAATTGGCAAATTTTTTCCATTGGGCAATGTTTCCGCTATACAGTACATCCTGTGTTTCTATTACACCGGTAGCGCTCAATGCTGCAGAAGCATCCTTCAACTCCTGAATAATGTTCGGGTAGATATCCTTCTGCTCATCATACGAAGGAAAAAATTTCTGGTCAGAATAGCCAGCTCCTCCCTGAGAGTAAGGGATGTTCCCATATTCATCCGTGAGAATCATGAATGCATAAGACTGGAATATGCGGGCCATATTATAAAGGTTACTTCTTGCGGCAACACTTTTTGTATTTATAATTACATCATGCGTATACTTAATAACATTTTCGTAGTAAACTACCCATATAGAGGCTAAAGTAGCTTCCTTGCTATCCTGGTTAAAATTGGCGCCGGCCAATACCCCGCCATTAGGCGTAACCATCTGTTGAACGATTCCTACATCAAAAACCAGTGATTTTCCGGGAAATGAAGTATTAATAATAGCATTGTTCAAAAGAAGAACAGGATCGATAGCTGTCGGGTCGGTAGTATTTTTATTTAATCGTTCCAATCCCTTGTCACAGGAAGCGGCGAATAATAATAAAACAGCCAGTAAACTATAGTTACGTATTTTTTTCATAATTAATCGTATTAAAATTTAATATTTAAGTTCACACCCAAACCTCTTGTAGTTGGGAGGCTCGGAGACTCTAGTCCGATCATATTATCAGAACCATACCCGGAGGATTCGGGATCAATATTGTCAATCCATTTCTTAATAATGAGAACATTGTTAGCAACTAAATCAAGCTTAAGACCTTTAATTGGCCATTTTGCCGGTATGAACTTTGTGAAATTGTATCCAAGGGTAATCTGCCTGAGTTTCCAGTAACCCCCATTATAGATAACGGCTTCAACCAGCGCTTGTGATCTGAGGTGCTCCCAGTAAGTTTGATTTTTTGCTACGGCTGTGTTGACGTTTCCATTGGGGTCCACGCCATCTCCAATCACACCCCCTTCTCTTCCTTGCAATGTCATTTTATGAAGCCCTTCGCGGATAGCGTTGAAGTTAGTACCTGATAAAACTTTGTTGCCTAATTTATAATCTATGAAGACGGACAAGCTGATTTCTTTGTAACTAAATGAATTAAGAAATCCACCGGTCCATTTAGGCAAGGCACTTCCAAACAAAACAAGGTTGGGTGTACGCAATGGTATTCCGTTTGTCTGAAAAATTTTTCGCCCTTTTGCATCCCGGGCATATCCATACCCCGCAATCTGCCCTATTTCTTTACCAACAACATCTCTCACTTCTCCATTAAATGGGTGAGACCCTATGGTGATTCTTTCTCCGGGTGTACTGGTAAGTATGCTGAGTACCCTTGTTTTATTAAATGAGGTATTCGCAGTAAAATCCCACTGGAAATTTTTTGTACTTATCGGTACTAAATCCAGCAATACTTCAAAACCCAAATTGCGGCTTTTGCCACTATTGATACTAGTATTAACAAACCCCGAAGCATCTGATATTTGAACCGGAACAATCTGATCGGTAGTTATTTTTCTATATGCAGCAACATCTAGATTCACCCTGCTGTTGAACATTTTTAATTCCAGTCCTATTTCCGTTTCAGCTGTTCTGCTGGGTCTTAAATTGGCATTTGGCACTGTCGTGCCACTCGCTCCTACTGGCACTGCGGTTCCTGATGGATTATTGATCAAATTAGAATTAATAGAATAGAACAATTGGTTAGAATAAGGAGCCACGTCACCATCACTTCCCACTTCGGCATATCCCATTCTAATCTTTCCAAAAGATAACCAGGGCATACTGTTTTTCAGTGTTTCTGAAAAAACATAAGCGCCGGAAACAGAAGGATATAATATGCTTCTGTTAGCTGCAGATAATGTAGAGAACCAATCGTTTCGAACGGTACCGTTCAAATACAAAGTCCGGTTCCATGATACCTCTCCGGAGCTATACAAAGAATTTACACCTTTTTGAGAAAGATTGTAAATGGGGTTTTTTGCCCTGCCATTTTGAACCGTATAAAGCCCCCTGATAATAAAATCAGTTACCTGAACATTGTTCACGTCAGTGCGCCTGCGCATTTGATTGCCCCCACCGGTGAGAGCGACTGCAAAATTTCCAAATTCTTTGGTAGCATTTACCAAAAAATCAAGGTTGGTTTCTCTGAACCGGCGTGATTCCTGGGTATACACTCCATTTACAAAACCAGGAGGTGCTGACGTCCTTGAGGCCTGGCCCGTAGGAAAATTATTTACATCCTCATCGCGTGACCAGTAATCCTGGCCAAAACGGCCCTGAACAAAAAGCCAGGGAAGGATATCATATTTTGCCGAAACGTTTCCAAAAACCCTGTCTCTCCGGATATTATGGAACTGCTGTGATAATTCCCAAAATGGGTTGGTCCTGTTTTTGAATCTTGAATAGACATATTCATCCTGCGTTCCGGGGATGAATTTATTCGCGTCTAATACACTTAGTGGCATCGAATTGGCTAATGCCATTAAAGTAGTAGGAATCGTATTGTCCTGATTGGATATGTTCGGCGGATTTTTATTAACTTCATTTGTATAGTTAACATTTCCGGCGAAACTAAATTTATCAGATAAATTATAACTAAACCCAAGATTCATCCCCTTACGGTTAAGGCTGTTATTTGGAACGATTCCCTGATTATCTGTATTGTTTAGTGAAAGATGCATGCCCCCTTTATCACCACTACTTTCCATTGTAACCGTATTTGCCAGGTTTTGACCGTGGCGGTAGAATTCCTTAATACGACTCCCTTGTGGAACGTAAGGAATGCCCGGGCTATTAAATAATGTCTGCGTCATGCCCGGCTGAAATTTTTCACCAAAAGACCATTCCCCTGATGTTGGGTTCGGGGTAGTAGGACGAACCCCATTTTCTCCCTGGCCATATATTTTTTGATAATCAGTAAAATCTAAAGGTGCTTCGTCGGTATAATTTCCATTATATGTTACTCCAAGACCCTTACCCTTGCCTTTTGTTTTAGTGGTGATCATGATGACTCCATCTTTAGCCCTGGAACCGTAAAGAGCAGATGCAGGAGCTCCTTTCAGAATGCTCATACTTTCAATATCATCAGGGTTAATACTTGATAAGCCGTCTCCTCCATCTGCAAAAACACCGCCACCATTAACACCAATTGTATTATCATTAAAATTGGTATTATCAATAGGGACACCATTGATTACGATCAATGGGTTGTTTTGCCCGGAAATGGAAGATTGACCCCGGATACGGATCTTTGACGTTCCTCCTGGTCCGGTACCTAACGAACTAATGTTTACCCCTGCTACTTTACCCTGCAAGGCATTCATTACATTCGAAGTTCGGTTTACAGAAAGTTCATCCGGATTAACATTAGTAGTAGAATATCCCAGGCCTCTTGCCTGCTTGGTAATTCCTAAAGCGGTAACTACAATTTCGCTAAGATTCCTGGCTGTGCCTGAGATTCGTACATTTATGGTATTCCTGTTACCCACTGTTTCTTCCTGGGTTTCAGACCCCACGTAACTAAACACAAGGACATCAGTTTTTGTAGCATTAATTTTAAATCGTCCAGATTGATCAGTAACAGTCGCCCGGTTGGTATTTTTAACCTGAACGGTAACTCCGGAAACAGCCTGGTTGTTTTCATCTAAAACTGTTCCGGAAATAGTTGTTTGAGCTTTTCCGGAATTACAAAAAGCAAAAAGCAGCAGAGAAAACAGAAACCTCATCAAGCCCGGTACATAAGCCGGTTGTAGATTTTTTGTCATAAAGCAAATCGTTTTAGTAAATAAATAATTAAGGGAGTTTATTTGGCTCCCTGAGTTTAGAAAAGAAATGCTAAGGTAGAAATACGTTTAAGTAAAAACTTCCAATAAAAAACTTCGTTGGATTTTATAAGTCATCTTAAAATAAATTCCCTTTCTTTATCGGGTAATTTATATTATTAACGATTGCGGTTACAATATACTTGTTCTTAATTGTACATGAATCAATTTCTACTTTGCCAAAAGAAAGCCGTGGAATTACTCCTGTTTCCACACATTGAAGAAATAGGCGTAATCAAGAATTCAGCTATTCGACTAAATGGCTTTCTTAATATCGTGGATGATGGGTTAAAAATATATTATGTACAGGAAGGCAAATTTGAATGGACAATTAATCACCGGCCTTTTATTTTATATCCCGGCGATGTGGCATTAATATTACCCGGAATAGCGTTTGGAAATGAAAACAATGTATTGGAGGTTGGATCTTTTTCCTGGATTCACCTACGGATAAAAGTAAACAAAAAAGGACAACTCCTAACGGGTTCCTGGAGCAGTTTGTCAGATAGTGAAACCCGGGCAGTTAGCAAGATCTTGCAAATGAACAGTTCGCCGGTGCTTCAAAAATTTACAGAAGCAGGCCACATTTTTAAATCTATTCAGTCAGAATTATTTAATCAGGAGATAGGTTACCAGGCAAGGGTAAATCATCTACTTGATGAAATTTTTATCCAGATGTCAAGGCAATTCTCCAGGATATCTAATCCGGGAAGAGATTTTCCATCAACGTTTATGAAATTGGAACACGAGCTAAGACAGGATCTTTCACATCAATGGACGGTAGAAGAAATGGCGGCGCTGGTAGGATTAGGCACTACATTATTTAATGACACGGTCAAAAGTTATTCAGGTTTTTCACCGGTAAGTTATCTTATCAATATCCGGATTTCTGAAGCAATTAAACTATTGAAAAAATCAGACATCAACCTCACCGATATTGCATTGGATACCGGGTTTTATTCATCACAACATTTCTCCACCACCTTTAAAAAACTGACTGGTTATACGCCCAGCCAATTTAGAAAAAATCATTCGCGAACGAAATAATTATTTTAACCATGGAATGTATCATCACCATAGAACTTGGCACCAATGCAGTAAGAGTGTATGCATTTGATTTGAATGGCCGTATGCTTGGCTCACTAAAAGGATATTGCCCCACATTTCATAGTGAACCTGATTACAGTGAACAGGATCCAGACCAGATATTTATCACTATGTTGTATGTTCTCAAAAACCTTTTAAACGATTTAGTACATCCTAAAAAATACAAAGTATTATCAATTTGTTTTAGTGCGTCCATGCACAGTGTGCTTGCCGTAGATAAAAGAGGAAATCCCATGGGTAATGCTATCACCTGGGCGGATAACAGAGCTAATAAGGAAGCTGCCGAACTCAAGAAGTCAGCCCTTGGTAAAAAGATATACAAAACTACCGGTACACCGCTGCACCCCATGTCTCCACTAACAAAAATTGCCTGGATTAAAAACAATGAAAAGGAAAAGTTCAAACAGGCTAGTAAGTTTTTATCCCTTAAGAGTTATATCCTGCAGCAATTAACAGGAGAGTACATGGTTGATTACAGTATTGCATCGGCTACAGGTTTGCTTAACATTCATAAAATACAATGGGAGCCTGAGGCGCTTAAATTTGCAGGCATCACTCCAGCCATGTTGCCAGATCTGGTACCTGTTTTTACCTCTACAGGAAGATTAAACAAAGCCTACCAAACATCATTGGGTCTGTCGGCCGATACCAAACTTCTTGTTGGTTCCAGCGATGGCTGCATGGCGATTCTGGGGGATGGGATAATTGGAGAAGGAATGGCCAACATCACTGTTGAAGACAGCGGTGCCGTGAGGGTAATGGGTGATAAGGTATTGCAGGACGAAAAACAACTTTTCTTCAACTATTTGCTTACCGAAAACCGGTACGTATCCGGGGGGCCTACGAATAACGGAGGTAACATCTTTGAATGGTTTACCCGGCAATTTGGCGATTTTAAAAATCCATTTGACATTGAAGATAGTATGATGGAGCTAATCAATAAGGCCTCAGGTATTTCACCGGGGTCAGATGGTTTAATATTTCTGCCCTATTTATTGGGTGAGAGAGCGCCTATATGGAATGCCAATGCACGGGGTGTTTATTTTGGAATAAATATAAAGCATACTAAAGCCCATTTTCTGAGGGCAGTTATCGAAGGCATTTTATATGAAATTTATAGTATTGGCAAAACGCTTCAGCAACATCGTGCCTTCAATACTCTTTCTATTAACGGAAGTTTTGGCACACTACCCTTTTTTGTACAAATGGTGGCTGATATTTATAATAAGCCTGTCCGGCTGATGCATAATTATCATAGTGTAAGTTATGGCTCCTACTTAATAAGCGCAACAGAAATGGGTATTTACAATTCTCTTGATGAAGCAGTGAAAACGGTTGTACTACGCGACATTGTAACTCCTGAAAAAAATAACCATGGAACCTATTTAAAATATTACAAAATATTTGAATCACTAAGTACTAAACTGGCTAATGAGTTTGCGGATATTGCTGCATTGCAACAGTCATAACCTAAAGCGCCATTACAAACAGGCAATTAATCATAAAGTGCGATGGTTTAATAACCTGCTTTCCGTTAAAAGATAAAAAAACATTATTAACAATCGTCTTAACTAAATATTTCTTTCAAAACATGCGGGTCAAAAATTATCCGACAATCTTTTATAGTGTTGCTGCCCTTTGCGCTGTCTTATCTGTAATCTTCAGGGTAGCCGGTGAAATAAATATGGTAGGATGGTCGATGTGTTTGTTCTTTATGTGTATTGCATTTGCATTGAGGGGTACTCCCTTGCTAAAAGGTATGTCATTCACAGCTATCATTTTTGCCTCAGTAACGCTGGCAATGTTTCATCCGCAATATTTTATAGCATGGAAGAATTATAAATTAAGTGATTCTATCATTCCCTTGATACAGCTGCTTATGTTTGGCATGGGCTCTTCAATGGGTATTAAAGATTTTGCATCCATTGCCAAATCACCTAAGGGAGTAATGGTTGGTGTAGGATGCCATTTTGTTATAATGCCATTGCTTGGTTTTACACTGGCAAGCCTTACCAACTTTCAGCCTGAAATAGCTGCCGGTATTATTTTGATAGGATGTTCCCCCAGTGGCCTTGCATCAAACGTAATGGCTTATCTCGCCAACGCGAATCTTGCCCTATCAATCACTATCACTTCCGTCGCCACATTGTTAGCGCCTTTTATTACTCCATTGCTGATGAAAGTTTTCGCGGGTGCATTAATTGAAATTAATGTGATGAGCATGATGTGGGATATTTTGAAAATGATCATTATCCCCATTGGTGCCGGTTTAATATTTAATAAATTATTATTTGGAAAATTAAAATGGCTTGATAATGTCATGCCGTTTATTTCTATGTTCAGCATTGCAGCCATCGTTACAATAATTGTAGCAGCCGGCAGGGATAATTTGATGAAGATCGGACTGCTATTATTACTGGTAGGATTAATGCATAACACATTCGGCTATTTACTGGGTTATTGGGCAGCCAGGTTATTTAAGTTACCTGAGCGGGATTGCCGTACGGTTGCCATTGAGGTAGGTATGCAAAATGCAGGACTGGCTTCAGGTATTGCAAAACAAATGGGAAAAATTGGAACCATCGGGTTAGCAGCGGCTGTATTTGGACCATTGATGAACATTACAGGATCTGCACTGGCAAGCTGGTGGCACAACCGGTTGCCGGATAGCGAAAAACCAAAATTGATAGTTGAGCCATCTTCTAAATTAAAAAAAGCTATATGAAAAAAATCAAACTTCTAGTAACCATGCTTTACCTGTTTGGGATTCTACAAAACGTACAAAGTCAGCAGGTGCAAATAAGCAAAGAAGAATTAATTGCGTTGACACACGAATGGAAAGGCGAACGCTTTCCTGATGGAAGACCAAAAGTACCGGATGATATTATACGGAGAATGAAATCAGTTAGCGTCGAAGAAGCCTGGGCCGTTTTGAGCAATGCTGGCTATAATTACCAGGTTGCTGAAGATTGGCAAATAATCAATCCGGATAGTGTACTTGTCGGCCGTGCGGTAACCACAACGTTTATGCCTGGCCGGCCCGATGTATGGAAGGCCATTGATTCATTAGGCAAAAAACAAGGGAAAAGAGCTCAAAATGTTTGGGCCGTTGAAATGTTGGTTAAAGGCGATGTATATGTAGCGGATCAGTTTGGAGCCAAACGAAACGGACCCACTATCGGTGATAATGTAGGTAATGCCATTTATGCCAGAACAGGGAATGGTATTGTGTATGATGGCGCAATAAGAGATTTGGAAGGTTTAAAAGAAATAGGAGGGTTTACTTCTTATTATACCAGTTACGATCCTTCCTATCATAATCCCGGTGCCGGACAAAATAGAGATTTAACTACCATGATTGTTGGTATCAACCATCCTACCCGTATAAGAACAGTAACTGTAATGCCCGGAGATGTAGTATTGGGTAAAATGGGTGTGGTTGTTTTTATTCCGCCCCAGTTAGCCGAAAAGGTGGTGAAGACGTCAGAAATTGTGCGCTTACGCGACCAGTTTGGTCACCAGCGTTTAAGAGAAGGAAAATATACGGCCGGACAAATAGATGCCCGCTGGACAGATGAAATTGAAAAAGATTTCTCAAAGTGGTTAAACGACCATATCAATGAATTGCCGGTTGGCAAAGAACAGATACAGGAATATCTGAAAGACAGAACCTGGTAAAATATTTTTTGAAGCTTCAAAAAAATGATGTCTTCACCTGATGGTTCGCGAGGTGTATAAAACAAAATAATTATCTAAACTAAAAAGTAACACAATGTCAAATTCCAGAAGATCGTTTTTAACAAAGACGGCGATAGCTGCGGCCATGACGCCCTTTGCATCTTTATCATCTTTGGGCCAGGGAATTACAGAAGCGGTAGAAAGAACGCCAAAATCTTCAGCCCCTTCTGATTTAAAAATAACTGGTGTAAAGTGTGCTTATTCGGGCGGCGGATTATTTGTAAAAATTCTTACTAACCAGGATATATGGGGCACTGGTGAAGCAGTAGATGCAATTGGTGGCACCTATTATTTGGTGCAACGGATAGGCAAGCAAATTACAGGAAGAAGCCCTTTAAACCCGAACCGTATTTTTGATGAGCTGAGAAAAGGAAATTTCTTTGGGGGTGCCCAATCAGGAATGTATGTTGCTGTATTATCGGCATTTGATGCTGCCTTATGGGATTTATGTGGCAAAGCGCTTGGCCTGCCTGTTTATCAGCTATTGGGCGGCAAGTTTCGTGACAAACTTAGGGTGTATTGCGATACAGAATTATATGCGGTCAGAAATCCTAAACCGGAAGATTATGCAAAAGCTGCTACAGATGCCGTGAGCAGAGGATATACCGCAGTTAAATTTGATATTGATGAAGCAAACGATCCTAATAAATTCGACCGGTATAACTGGACGGCAAGCAATGCAGAGTTAGAAAGAATGTACAATTCCATTGAGGCCGTTCGCAAAGCAGTAGGTCCCCATATTGATATTTGTGTTGACATGCACGGACGCTACGATGCACCGACAGGAAGAAAAGTGGCCAAAATGATGGAGCCTTTAAATCTTATGTGGCTGGAAGAGCCGATACCTGCAGATAATGTGGATGTTTATAAAACCATCACGCAGGAAACAAGCACTCCGATATGCGGCGGAGAAAATTTTTATCTCGGGTACGGCTATACGCGTTTATTATCAGAAGCGGCTATTGATATCATCATGCCGGATCTTCAGAAGTGCGGCGGACTTGGCGAAGGGCAGCGCATAGCTAACCTGGCTAATTTATATTATACGCCTTTTTCACCCCACATGGTAGGTTCTTTTTTGGGCGCTATGGCCACCGCTCATGTGTGTGCTTCAGTACCAAATTTTCATATCCTGGAATGGCAAACATTAAGCGATACAGAACCAAAATGGAAAGAGATCATCACGTATGATAAACCGTTTATTGAAAAAGGATTTCTTGTATTATCTGACAAACCTGGCATTGGCGTTGAACTTAACGTAGAAGGATTGAAAAAATATGCTGTTCCCAACGTTCCTTTCTTTGAGTAAGCAAATCACATTTAACAAGGTTCTGAATATAATTTAATCGCGTCAAAATTTTCGAAATGAAATATTGAATGGAGTTGAGGTAGTTTTTCTGTCTTGCCATTTTGTTGATTGCAGAAAATTATAGCTATACAATCTATGAGTAGTGCTTCAGCCAGCGTTGCTGTCGTGATAACTTTTATCGTTCATCCGCCACCGTTAGCCTTATTGAAAAACTATTGATGAAGATAGGTACAAAAGCTCAATAATGAAACGCTGCCGGGGCTGCTGTTCATATTACAAAAAAAGAGGCTTTCCAGTTTACCCGAATTTCGAATAACAGGAAAGCCCGGCTTCGCGTATGCGCAAATTTCTTCGGCATCGGGGTTCCCCAAAAGAGATTTTTATTTTGAAGGTTTGTAAGTGGGAAACTCCGCTGAGACACAACGGCGGCTCTCACGGATGGCGACCTTGGCTTGTAATGGGTGGAACCCCCACGTTGGTTGAAGTGTAGAATTAGTCGTCGTTGCAAAATCAATCAAACTAATTCTGATAATCAAAGCTGCCTTTTTGGTCCACATATAATTGCGTGCAACCGCATTCACCCGTAAATGATGTCGCCGGCGAAAACAATCCCCAAAAATAAAAGAGCACCAGCCGATGGACTGCAAGGTTTTCATAGCATGGCATGAAAAATGAAACTAAATAATATTTTTCACTTGTCACAACGGTCCGGGGCATGCCTGCGATAAGGCTTTTTTAAAGACTACTTCTTTTCCAAATAATAACTATTGCTTCCCATAAATACTTTTACTCCTTTGCAATGAGCATCAAATTCCATGTCAATATTCGCGGCTATCAACCTGAATTTATTTTTACTAACATATTCCAACGGCAGGCTAGTAAATCCCATTCCTCCTACCTGTAATCCCTTTTGTTTTTTTCTGATAATGATTTCAAAGGGAAATTTTTTATTAGTGTATACTCCCGTATATCGCTTAGAATGCTTCGTTTTTGATATTACAAATTTCATTTCGCATATTGGCGGCGCTTTCCCAAAATATATATCCATTGCCCTGGTAATGATATTCTGCACAGGATAGAGCTGACCGTTAGAACAGTAAGCAATTGACAGACTATCCTGTAAAAAGTGCGCAGCTACTGAAACGAACTCATCTATAGAACCGGTATGACCAAAAGCATCTTTCGTTTGATAAGGGAACTTCATCATTCCCATTCCATAGCCATCCGTCATAGTTTCCATTTGAGAAAGGTTCGTAAAGCTGATTAATCTTCCTGAGAAGAGTGCATCCATAAATTGGGTAAGTGCAGCCGGTGTAGAAACCATATTCCCGGAGGCCCCAGGTATACTCATGTCAGTTACAGGGCTTTGTTTCCATCTTTTTTTAAACCTGTAAGAAAAACATTCATTGTTTTCTATGGATGTTTCATGACCGCAATAAATATCTTTAAGATTGATTTTCGAAATGATTCTTTCGTTAACAACAGTTTCATAAGATTTTCCGGATATTTTCTCAATGATATAACCCAACAATAAGTAATTTGTATTGTTATAATCAAATTTTAAACCCGGTAAAAATTTGGTGCCGCCGCTTTTAACAATCGCGAGCATTTCTTCATGTGTTTTCGGAGCTCTTCCAAATCTTTGTCTTGAAAAATTACGAAGGCCCGTCCGGTGGCGCAGCAGCTGCTCAATAGTAATCAGGTGAGCATTAGGAATACCAGGAAAATAATTGTCCAGGGTACTTAGGAGGCCCAGTTTGCCCTCACCGATCAGTTGGAAAATAATGACCGCGGTAAACATTTTAGTGATAGAGCCAATCCGGTATTTTGTTTCGCAATTAGCCGTAACCGGTCTTTGATTATTCAATAATCTATAACCAATCGAATGACAATACAAAACTTGCCCATTTTTAGAAATCGCAATACTTCCCATTCCCTTATCGGCGGCAGCAATTGCTGAAAAAAAGCTATCTAATTTATCTGCATTGGGGCACTGGGCATATCCCTTTAGAAAAAGAATACCGAAAGCCATCAGCAACAGCCGGCCTATCGCGACTATTTTTGAAATGTGATAACGGCAAGGCATAATCGAAATGATTATAAAATTGTCATATTGATTCAGTCGCTGTCAATCAACAGTATAATTCCTACCCACACGTCCGCTGAGACATTGAGGTACCCAACTCAATGCCTATTGGTTTACTAAAATCTACAATAATATCAACGTCACTCTTAGCAGTAAAGTCGTCCCTAACTATTGACCCAAATAAACCGATTGAACTGACAAAATACTTCTTCATCAACTCCGGTTTAAGTTGAGCCAATATTTCCTTTACCGAAGTTAATTCTGTCATATTTCAAAGATAAGAATAGTTTCTATTTGGCCATTTACACCTACGACGAGCCTGCTTCTATGCTAATTTATTTCGTTTAGACCATTCCGTTAGTCTTATTGAAAAGCTATTAATAAATATATGCACAAAAGATGAATAATGAAAGTCTGCCGGGGTTGCTGTTTATATTACAAAAAAAGAGGCTTTGAAGTTTACCCGAATTTCGCATAACAGGAAAGCCCGGCTTCGCGTATGCGTAAATTCCTTTGGCATCGGGGTTCCCCCGAAAATGATTTATATTTTGAAGGATTGTAAGCGGGAAACTCCGCTGAGACACTATTATCAATGGCATCATAAGCCATTTGCATTTCTTCATACCTGTAAGATTTTATCTGCGGAACCAGAATCAATTCATTCAGCACATCATCGTGATAAAACGTTTTAGCTAATGTGTAAAAGGAATTTTGGTTGCTCTACCCACCAAAATGTTTACTCAATGCTGCACTATTAATAACATTAATATTAGAACCATCAGCCGCTATAAGACGATACTCGTTCCAGCGCTTTACCTGGTTACTGCTATAGAAATAATAGCTTCTGTACAGTACTGCATTCCACCAATAAAAAAATGAAAAGTGAAGTTTGCATCTTTGTTGTGTAAAGGCACTTGCAGAACATGGCATAGAGTTATTTAGTTCTTCAAAATATCGTTCCAGTTCAACACTCAATGTCTTTTTGCAAAGTTTAATAATGAAGAAAGCCAGCTTATCAAACGGCAGTTTTCTTGATCGGGAAAAGTCTTTATCAGAGCTGCAAAATTTACCTAACAGTTCTCTATTGGAGGAAACTACGGTAATAAAATTCTTTAATTCACTGAGGATTTTTACATTTACATCAAACATGGGATTGCAGTTGGTTTTAAGATTCGACACCTCAAAACTATATAATTGCAGTCCTTTTTGTTTGATTACTTAACTTAATGACATTGCCCGCAGGGACATTTAAGACAGGCGTAAAACTCAACAAATGCCAGGCTTAACAATATATCACCCATCATTTACAACCAAAAAATTGAACTAAATATGTATTACTTAAGTCGTACTATTGTAACCATTTTCGTATTTATATTTATTACTGCAATGAATATTCATTCTGAGACAGCCGTGGAGAAAAAAGCGACTGCACACCGATACCTGAGGGTATCTATTGCACATTGGGATATTAATCTCTATACCGCTGATGCCGAACAAATTTTTCGTCAGATTGAGACTGATGGTGTTGCTGTGTTTCAGGCGCAACCCGGATTCATTCGCTATCGGCTGATGCGTACAGACAGTACTACCACCATTGCCGTGGCTGAATGGGAATCGGAACAACTCGGTCAGGCGGGTGCAGAAAAATATCGGGCATGGATGCGCAGCGTTGGAATTATGAACCACATTAAGCTTGAAACTTACACAGGCGATATTGTAGCCGCATCCTGAAGTTTACTCACTGTCAATCGTCCCACTGTTGCAAGCGCATTCTCCCATCAACGTAAACTTAGCAGGCGGCGCTTCAGCCTTGGTCGTGGCACACGAAACAATTCTCTATTCATGGAAGAGGTTATTTAAAAACCCAAATTCATCCACACCCGTTTCATAAAATCTGGCAGAATAATAATAATCCAAATAATCTGTGGCAAGATTCCACTTACTACTAACAGGAGTTCCTATTTGGCCATTTACACTTACGACGAGCCTGCTTCTATGCAAATTTATTTCGTTCAGCCCATGCCGTTAGCCTAATTGAAAAGCTATTAATAAATATATGCACAAAAGATGAATAATGAAAGTCTGCCGTAATTCTGCTGAAAGCATTGCGACGCTTACCCGAATTTCGCATAACAGGAAAGCCCGGCTACGGGTATGCGCAAATTCCTTCGGCATCGGGGTTCCCGGAAAATGATTTTTGTTTTGAAGATAGGTGAGTGGGAAACCCCGATGAGACACTATTATTTCTACTGCAAACGAATATTACATTCATTTGGCATCCCTAAGTTTAAGCCAAATTTGAAACCATTTCTTTTTTGGATTGTCAATTTTCAACAAGAATTGTTTGTGATTGTCAATCACAGTAAAAACCAAGTCGTTGTCCAAAATGATTCCAGATTTCTTCCTATAAAGAATTTTATCACTTTCTTTCTGATACCATTCTTCTGTTGTCTTAGTCCAATTAGCAAACTTTAATGATTGTCTTTCTTTCATAACGAGGTCTGTCTAAAATTACCGCTAACAGTAGGTAGTGCCCAAGCCACGATATTCAATAAACGTTCTGCCGGAGCGATGATTTATAATTTATTAATGAAGATAACAACAAAAGCTCATAACAATTCCTGGCTTCTAAAGCAAGATTTGTATTGACGGGGTTTACAAAGTATAGAATTTAACTTGCTATAAAGTAAACGTATAACCCCTATGCTAACCCCAAATTCGAATAACAGAAAAGCCCGGCTTCGGGTATGCGCAAATTCCTTCGGCATCGGGGTTCCTGGAAAGAGATTTTTATTTTGGAGGTTTGTAAGTGGGAAACCCCGCTGAGGCAGTAATCGTATTATGCTTTTCTCTCGAAGTATCTTCCTTTAAATCTGTAATCGATAAATCTATTAGTTACTTTGCCTTCGTCGAGCACAATAGGTATCCTTAACGTCTTTGTTTCTTTGTCATAAGAAATCAGGTAGATAGGCCTTTGCTTTCTATCCACTACCGAAAAGAAGTCGTAGTCAAAACCAAGATTATTTTTAATTCCGGTGCCTGTCTTAATCAAATTAACTGAGTCGTTTAAAAGAGTATCGTTTATAGCGAAGGCTTTTACACCCTGATATGCGTCCTTCGAAGAATAAGTACAATCATAAAGTCCCAAATAATATGTATGAACGGATGTCTTGACAGTATAAATTCGCATATACCATTTGACACTATAGTGGTCTTCCTCGTTCAGGGAATCTTGAAGTATTCTTGCAAAAATCTTTTCGCCTGATTTATATTGAAAGATATTCTGTTGAAAATGCATTGTGCCCCCAGTCCAGGTGTCCCACGAATAAATACGAAACAATCCATCGTCAGAAGTGGAAATCCATAATCCCCGTTCTTTTAGTTGCTTGAATTCAAAGCTGATACTCTTAGGGTTCTTAGAAGTGACGTTTAAAAGGCTTTTCTCAAACTGATCATTAGCATCTAGCAGTGAGTCATACACGCTAATATTCTTCCTGTCGCCGTCGAAGTCTCGCCAATACAAAATACGTTCAAACTGCCGGACTAACTTTTGCCCGACATCGTTTCGTGACTGTTCAAAAGAACCTAAAGCGAGAAAAACAAAAATGATTGCGAATAATAATTTCATCCTGAAAGTATTGGTCTGCTTCCCGCTTACGCCGGCGAATATCTGCTATATTGAATTATAGCGTTCACCCCATACCGTTAGTCCACCCAAGCCTACGGGGTTGCAAAGCTATTCATGAAGATATGTACAAAAGCTCAAATATGAAACGCTGCCGGGGCTGCTGTTCATATTACAAAAAATGAGGCTTTGCAGTTCACCCAAATTTCGCATAATGGAAAAGCCCGGCTTCGGGTATGCGCAAATTCCTTTGGCATCGGGGTTACGGGAAAATGATTTTGATTTTTGAAGATTTGTATGCGGAAAACCCCGCTGAGACACTAATGAAACTCTGCAGGGCCTGTAGCTGATAGGATTACGAAAGTTGCACATCTGCGACCATAGCTGCAAGCCGCTTTGTTATAAGCAGCGTTATTTGGTTTGTTGATTACTTAAAAGTAATGAAAACCCCGTCAATATTTTATCCATCTGAATCAGGCTGTCTTGTTTATTTTTAATGATAGAATCTTTTTGTAAAACAATGGAATCCTTTAACAATATTGTCCTATTCAAATTGACGGTGTCTTGCCTTAGGACTTTCAAATCTTCATAATAATCGCTTTTCTCTCTATCAAATTTTGAACTGCCAATGCTTTGGCCTAAAATGAAAGCTGCAGAAATTAATCCTGCAAAAACTGTCCAGAAAAACGCCGGAGCAATACCAAATGGTAGTTGTGTCTTCATTTTAATAATAATTTCAGGTTGTGTTTGCGGAATTGCCATTGGTTTGTTTGTTTCAGTTCGGGCCTGTTGTTCTTTATACTGTTTTGCCAATGCTACCTTTTGGATAGAATCCTTTCGTTCTTTTTCCAACTGCTCTTCTAAATACTGAATGTTTTCGTCTAAATACTGTATCGCTTGGTTTTTAATAATTGCGATTTCACCGGGCTTAAAGCCGAATATTTTCTTAGTCGCAAAATCATATATAAGTTCGTGAAAATTGCCGGCTCTTGGTGAGTAGCTTTTGAAGTATTCTTCTAAAAAAGAATAGGTGGTCTTAAGCCAAACTTCCGTATCATTTTGGTTAACTTTTAGTCGCTGCTCTCTTAATTTTTTTATTGTGTAGTCTGTGTCCATGAAAGTTGTCTATAACGATAGGGCTGGGGTTGCTGGAATTTATTTCGTTTAGCCCACAACGTTAGCCCAGTTGAAAAATTATTAATGAAGATATATACAAATGCGCAATAATGAAAGTGCGCTTGATCTGCTACTCCAGCCAGCGTAAGTCTCCTTCTTTCGCAAGCCCACCTCATGCGTTCGTGCGAGCCGGCGATTGATCTCCGGTCACCGCATCAAGAACATCTTGCCTCGTAATGAGGGGAACACCCACATTCGCTGAGTTTAGCAAATCTATACTTTTGCCTACCAAAATTTGCACCAGGGTTTTTTGTCTGCTTGTATTTGACGACTTTCAGAGGTTTCATTACTTTCAGAATTCTTTTTATTCTTAAAATAGCTATCGTCATAAAATTCATTATCGTCACCTTGAACCCTTGCATTTAAGGCTTTAGCAATTGATAGCATTTTCTTTATGGTTTCGTCGTCAGGATATTTAGCACTAATAGTCCCTTTCCAAAAGTCAAACCATAGTGACTCACTCGGTACGCCTTCTGAGTGACCAGTCCAGAGGCAAAATCCCGGGTTTTCCTCCCATGAAGTCTCAACGTTTGGTATATCTAATTTATAACCGTTTGTCAAATTTAGTTCTGGGTCATTTGAAATATACTCTAACCACTCGTCCATGGTTATAGAGCTATCTTCTTCATCATTTTCATAGTCATCTCTTCTTATAATATGAACTTCATACCCCATAATAATAATTCATTTTTGTCAGGTCAAGTAATTGCAAGCAATTTTGTATTTATATATTACACGAAACTTTCAATCCAAAAAACCCTTTCATTTCGATATACCATTTATTTCAGTTATTAAAGTTGTAACCAACCCGGTCAAGCAAGCAGCGTCTATCCTATCAGTTAGTTTTTCAATGTAGAGATTTCAAATATATTACTTTCTACTTATTTATATAAATCAAAAATTAAATTCGCTTGCATTTTCCGGTGGTTTAAGGGGTGCTTTTTACACCACAAAATCGGGAATTTATCATGATACCAGGGGCGTAGTATCATGATACAATGGTCATGGTATATATGTACTAAGGTCGTAGTATCATGATACAATGGTCATAGTATATATCTACTAAGGTCGTAGTATCATTATGCAATGGTCCTGGTATATATGTACTAAGGTCGTAGTATCATGATAAAATGGTCATAGTATATATGTACTAAGGTCATAGTATCATTATACAAGGGTCATGGTATTTATGTCTGAAGAACTTTTTCAAACAATATTTTGAGCCCGGCGGCCCCTACCCTGCACCGTTAGCAATTCAATTTGGGTGCATTTATGGCCCGGAAATGTGGATAAATAATATTTTTTACGGGTATCATAAAAAAATATCCGGGGCACACGACTTTAATGAAATGCAGTATTTACGGGCATTCCGGCCCGGCAACGCAATTACAGGCTTTTTTATTATGTCCCAATATTGGGACTTGACGGGTATGTGATAACAAAGCAATTTAGCAGCCTCATTTGAGATGAATGGGGCTTAAACAAAAAATTAAATTCTTATGAAAAAGTTTTTAAGAAAGGTGGTTAAATCCTTTAAAAAATTAGCTGAAGCGAATCTATTAACGTTTTCGCAAAATGTAGCCACATCAATGGCCAATGCCATTGCTGAATTTCCAACACCCACCCCACCCCTTGCAGATATTAATACCGCAATAGGTATCTATGCCGAACTGCTCCAGGCAGCTGCGGGCAGGGACAAAGTGCAGGTGGTGATGAAAAACCTTAGTAAACAAAACCTCCTGCTGCTGCTGAGCCAGCTTGCAGATTATGTAAACCTTACAGCACAGGGAGCCGAGGATTTGCTGGCAAAAAGCGGCTTCACCCTTAACAAAGTTCCTGAGCCTGTGGCCCTGGATGCACCTGGATACGTGGTGCTGCTGGATGGCGGCGGAAGCGGCGAACTTACGTTCAAGTTCAGGAGAGTAAAGGGCGCCTCAAGCTACTTGTACCAATACACTTCAGATGCATCACTTGCAAATGAAAGCTGGGTAAGCATACCGGCCACCACTACTTCTTACACTTTTACAGGGCTCACCAGCGGAACCACGTATTATTGCCGCGTGGTAGCTGTGGGCAGCTACCAGCAACAGAAGACAAGTATTGTTCTAAATCGTATTTCTCAATAATTAATTAACCAAGCCTCATTCAAAAAAATTGCTGCCGTAAGGTGGCTTTTTTTTTGTGATTGTCTGAACCATGATTTACCTGATTAAAGGATTCTCAGGATTAATAAGCGGGGAGAATCATGGTAATCTGATAATCCTTTTTAATCAAGGTTCAGAAAAGTTCATGGTAATCTTATAATCCTCTTAATCATGGTTCATAAAAAGTTCAAACCATTCTTTCTCATAAAGTCATCTATAGTGGCTGCATTGAGGGAGCCAAGCATTTTCTTTAATCTCTTGCGGTAAGTATATACGGTTTCTTTACTAAGGTTTGCGGCTACAGCTATTTCTTTAATGGACCATCCCATGCGGCTGCAATACAATACAATGATAAATTTTTCATTAAGCATCCGGTTATTATTGTTACTTGTACCGGGACGGTTGTTGCCGGCGGTCATGGCCAGCTCTGTCTGGCTGCAATAAAATGCCTGTCCCTTCATTGCCATTTTTACAGCAAGAATAATTGCTGTGGGGCTGGCATCCTGCTTAATACATGCGATACAGCCGGCAGCTATAGCCTTCGCCACTTTATGTTGATCCTGTTGCTGCCATAGCAAAATAATTTTGAATGACCGGGTGCGAATGGCAAGCTTCTGCAAGGCTGTAAATTCTTTCCGCTCCGCAAGGCCTATATCTGCAATAATAATGTCCGGGCTAAGAGCAATGGCCGCCTTTAGCAGCGCTGAAGCGGTGGTGATTTTACTGATGATTTGAACGCCCCGGTAAGATCGCAATACGTTGTGCAAAATAGCCATGATAACCGGGTGGCTGTGGGCAATAATTAAATTAAAGATCAATGTACAAGAAGTTAGTTTAATAATTAGTTAGCGTTCCGGCAATTGGTAGAATAAATATAATTATTTTGTTTAAAAAAACCAAGGCAGGGCCAACGATTACGAAAGTTATTGATGGTAAGGCGCCGGTGTAAATGAGCTTATTATCTGCTGTTTTTTAATGGCTACCGGCAACGGCTGTACGATGCTCTGTGGTAGGTATAATAAAGGAGGTTTTGTAAATATTAATTCTTTTTTTTTAATTAAATGCCATGGGTAACAATTGCCGGCAACATTTTCTTTAGCTGGAAAAGTGAGCAGGAAATATTTTACAGGCAATCCTGAATCACGGATATTTATAATAATTTCCAGTTGGGTTTTTTAATTAACTATTAATTCCATACGATATGCACACGATATACGATCTTTTTGGCCAGGGGCAAAACCTCACTTCACTGCAAATGAGCCTTCGTGCAATAGTTATATTTTTTATTGCACTTATCCTTCTCCGTTATACCGGCATGCGGGTGTTTGGTATTAAATCAGCTTTCGATACGTGCGTTATGATAATGCTTGGCGCAGTTTTAGCCCGGGCTGTGGTGGGCGCTTCTCCATTTATAGCCACGGTTGCTGCATCTGCCGCGCTGGTAGTCGTTCACAGGTTAATTGCACGCATAAGTGTAAGCAACCAGTTCCTGAGCCATTTGGTAAAGGGTAAACCGCTTTCCCTTTATAAAGACGGTATTCTTAATGATAAAAATTTAAAAAGATGCGCTTTAAGCTACGGGGATGTTATTGAAGAAGTAAGAATAAGCATGAGCCAGAACAACCTTGATAATATTGATGAGATTTTTATGGAGCGAACGGGAAAGATAAGCGTGATAAGGAAAAACAATTAACGATAATGAAATACAAAAGAGATTGTTGCTAAAAACCATCTCACAACAATCTCTTACTCCCTCTCTATTTATTGTCGTCCTGGTGAAAAACCACTCTGTCAAAAATATTTGCGGTAACGTTTCTTCCCTGGATTAATCCCGCATCAATAGAGGACTGGTAATGAATGCAACCTGGAATTGCCTGCTCTATGCCAATGTATGCAGTCTTTATGCACCGGCCGTTTTGTTCGTTTCAATTCTACTCTTCCGGGCGTTGATACTTACTCTGAAAAGATTCTTCCTGTACAATACTCATGGCCGGTTTTCATTATAATGGATCCATTAGCCTGAAGATTAGCATATGCACCTTTTCCATCTATAATACGCCACTGACCTGTAAAAGTTGTCATTTGACATTCAGAATAGGTAGTGAATTGATCCCCTCCGGCAGGTGTAAATACAGTAGTACAGTGAATTGCCATGCCATAGAAATCTATAGTCATCACATAAGTCCCTGACGTTCCAAGTTGCGCACTGGCAACAAAAGAGCCTGTTTTCACTACTTGCGGAGCTGCTCCGCTGGAAGTCAATGTCGTGGTTGTTAAAAAGACGTCGGCCGGTGCTTCTGAATTTACTGAATTGGCCCCAGGCGTCAAAGCTGTTGCGTTGTTTACAGCAGAAGGAGCCGAAGGAGAAACCAAGCTGTTGTCTTTTTGGCACCCGGTGAAGATAATAAGTGATACTCCTATAAGGAGCAGCATTAATTTTGAATTCTGTTTCATAACTGTTCTTTTTAAATTATTAATGAAAAATGGTTGAATGAGAATGACAAAAATTTATTTATTTAGTGACAGACTACCTAAAGCAGCCATTGCTGTTGACAAACATTAGATGGAGATATTAAAGGAATAAACAAACTTTTTATTAAGTAAAGCTTTCATGATAATTTATATTTTTAGATTGAATACAGATTTAAATCTAATCTGCTCAGAACACTTATTTTCCCTATTTCGTTCTATTACCTTAATTACATGGTAACAAACGGAAACAATGGTGTAATTACCTTTTACCGACGACGAAATGCCTTCGCCTTTTCAATAAATGAATTGGTCTATTTTATTGAATAACTATTGCTTTTTGAATAACCAATAGATAATTTTAAGAGAGAAACAATTATGTGAAGGCTTATGATTTCATATTCTCCAACCGGTTATCACACCGCCTTACAAGGCATCTTATTTTCTGGATTGTATTTTTAGTTTATTTCTACTACGTTAATCTTATTCCCGGTACCACGCAAGATTTATGGAGCAGCAAAACATACCGCAATGCCCGGTAAGCGTTATATCGGTGTATGTTTCCATATACATTTTATTGCCCCGGTATATACTTCGCGGTAAATATGTAAGCTTACTCTTAATAACAGCAGGGCTTTCCGTGATCTATTTTTTATTGGCATGGCTGATTACCGTCCTACTGGCCCGTCTCACTACAAATATTTCTTATAATGAGCTACCGGTCACTTTCAGGTGGTTTCAACCGGTGCGTTATGGCATAGGGCTTCCGCTTACATCGGGCGTATTAACTACTATTATTATGTTGTTTAAAAACTGGCACATTGAGCAGAAAGAAAATGAAGTATTGCAAAGGCAAAAGATCAATACAGAACTACTCTTATTGAAAACACAGTTTCAGCCTCATTTCTTATACGATGCTTTGGAAAACATTTTCTTTCTTGTCCGTAAGCAATCTGCTGAATCTCCGGGCTCGGTGCTAAAATTATCTGACCTGCTGAGTTATATCCTATACGAAAAAGACCTGGTGCCGGTTGAGAAGGAACTTGATATGATGAAAGCGTATCTCAGTTTACAAAAAACGTTTTATCCTGAAGTGCTTTGCATCAACTTCGATCAAAACATTGAAAAGGGAAATTTAGTAATTGCACCCCTGCTATTGGTATCGTTAATTGAAAACTGCTTTGAAAGATTTCTAAAAACAACAGGCCAAAAGCTTAACCTCAATCTTAATATTAAAACTGATAAACGCGAATTATATTTTCAATTAGAATGCGGCGATAATTCAGGAAGTGAATTAAAAAGTATTAACCCCGATTACAGTTGGATAACCTCTTTAAAAAGGATAGAGTTACTATACGCAGGCGCTCACAGTTTTGATATGTATATAGAAAATGGCACCAGCAATATATTACTGATGCTGGAACTCGACGACATTGCCACGGCTAATAAAAAAAGTATAAAGGAACCGGTTTTGCTATGACGATACACGATTTCATATTTTCTAATGAACGCGGCAAACGTATTGCCAGGCATTGTATCTTTTGGCTTTGCTGGTTTCTTTATATGGCGTGTACGCAGTTAAGAAATCAATCGCCGCAGGAAATAGGGATGAAGAATTTTATCATTTACCAGGCGGGGGTATCGGCTAACCGCACGCTATTGCAAATAGTCTTTTGCTATCCTCTTATTTATTACTTAGTGCCATTTTACTTACAAAAGATGAAGTACAAAGCGTTTTTTGCTTTGCTGGCACTCTTTTTATTTGCGATCTACTGGATCACTTATTATGATTTTTATTACATATGGTCGGATACTGCTTCGCCCGTATTTTTTAATGTAAATAATGTGAAGCCATTGAACCTCTTTCAAACAAAGTATTTTTCTATCTACAGTAACATTCATTTTACGGGATCCCTTGTATCATGTGCATTTATTCTTTCAGTAAAATATTATAAGAACTGGTATAAAAAGCAACGAGAAAATGAAATGCTGATGAAAGAAAATTCGCAGGCTGAGTTACAATTATTGAAGGCGCAGGTGCACCCGCATTTTTTGTTTAATACACTCAACAATATTTATTCGCTTACGCTCGATGACTCACAAAAGGCCGCAATAACTATAAAAAAATTATCAGGGATGGTATTGTATATGGAAAATGAAGGCGCACAGCATTATGTATTGCTAACCAAAGAAATTAAAATGCTTCTCGATTATATAGGGCTTGAAAAAATACGATACGGCGACAGGCTGGTAATGGTGGTAGATATAAAACATAACCCGGAAGATAAGCTTATGATAGCGCCGCTATTAATGATACCCTTTGTTGAAAATTGTTTTAAGCATGGTGCCAGCAAAACAATTGATACAGCAAGGATAGAACTGTTAATTGAAACAGGAAAAACATGGCTCACATTTAAAATCAGTAACAGCCTGCTGGCTGTTGCGGAAAAAGAAAATGGAAGAATAAAAATCGGTTTATTGAACGTTAGAAAAAGACTACAGCTCCTTTACCCCGGAAGGCACACATTAGATATTCAATCCTCGGGCAACCTCTTTACCGTACACATGAAAGTAAAACTTGAAACTCAATATCCTGCTGCCGAACAATACATGCATGCTTCAATCTTTAACAAAAATTAAGTTATGATCAATAAAAAAATAATGTGCCTTGCCGTAGATGATGAACCGCTTGCATTATCGGTATTAAAAAAATATATAAATTCTGTTGATTCGCTTGAGTTGGTAGGCAGTTGTGCTAATGCAGTGCAGGCATTACAAATGCTGCAACAGCACCACGTGGATATGATTTTTCTTGATATACAAATGCCCCAAATTATGGGCACGGATTTTATCCGCACGTTAAAGAAATCTCCCGAAATTATCTTCACCACGGCTTATCGGAAATATGCTGTTGAAGGTTTTGAGCTGGATGCGGTCGACTATTTATTAAAACCTATTTCGTTTGAACGTTTTCTTAAAGCGGTGAATAAAGTTTTCCAAACCGATATAGTAGCACCGGAATCTGTTTATCAAACCAACGAGCTAATTTCGGAAACATCTGCTCCGTGGTTATACGTAAGGGCTGACCGTAAAATGATAAAGGTTCTTTTAAATGATATTCTTTATATAGAAGCTTTAAGTGACTACGTAAAAATTATTACCAGCTCAAAAACGATTGTAACCAAACAACTCATATCGACCCTGGAAGAAACCTTAACGAAAGACAACTTTATTCGAATACACCGCTCATTTATAATTGCCATTAACAAAATTGATTCTTATAATGCTGACAGTATACAGGTGGGCAGTAAAGAATTACCGGTAAGCAGGCTTTTTAAACAAAATGTAAACAAGCTTTTAAATATATCGTCATTGCCATCTTCCAACGATAATAAAGGAATTAAAAAGAAGGCGTGAAGAACGAAAAAAATATTTATTAAAAATCATAAATCAACCAACATGAAAAGGGTTATCATTATTCTAAATGCCTTATTGTTAGTAGGGCATTTAGCAAAATCGCAAGGATGCATTATCGTCCGTAACGTGTCAGGGCTAGGACAATACAATGTAACCAGTAAATCATTTTCTATGGCTAACTGGCAAGTCAGCATCAATAACCGTTACTTTAAAGCCTATCGCGATTATAAAGGAAAAGTAGATTTAAAAACACCTCCTCGAAATCAAAATGTAATTGAATCTTTCTCAATGGATCTTGCCGTAACCAGATTGTTGCCTCATGGCTGGTCGCTTGATTTAGGTTTTCCTATTTCAGCAAACAGCCGTACTTCAAACGCAGAGCATGGCGGCCCAAACACCACAAGGCATACTACGAGCGCCTTTGGCATGGGCGATCTACAATTTACCGCATTGAAATGGTTGTTGAAGCCATCTGAGAATCGAAGAGGCAATATCCAGTTAGGATTTGGAATTAAGTTCCCCACTGGTGACTTTAAAAAGCAGGGATACTTTTACAGAAATGATACTACAAGAGTATTATCTATACTTAACCCTTCCATCGAATTGGGTGACGGAGGAACAGGAATTATCGCAGAATTAAATACTTATTATTTCCTCAATTCAAAAAAAAATATTAGTCTTTATGGCAACTTTTATTACCTGGCAAATCCTACCGATGTAAACGGGACGCAATATACAATGGGTAAACCAGAGACTGCAGCAAACATTTTGCTGGGAGCGTATGATGTGAGCGTGATTGATGTATTTTCAATACGTGCAGGCTTAAATTATGATGTAAAGAACTGGTCTTTTTCAGCAGGCATAAGAGATGAGGGCGCACCGGTTTATGACCTGATTGGAAAGAGTGATGGAATACGTCGTTCGGGTTATACATTCTCGGCGGAGCCCGGCGTAATCTATAAATTTAAAAGTGTATCTATTTATAGTTATGTCCCATTCTTACTTTCACATAAAGTAAAACAAAGCGCACTTGATAAAATTATAACAAAGGAAACGGGAGTTTACACAAGCAGTCCCGGTGGCTCAGGCGATTACCAAATTTTTATAGGAGCTCAATTTCAACTTTGATTTTTTTAGTGATTATATTCTGAAATTGTAAAACAAGTTATATTGAATACGAAACCAATGTTAACTAACGACCAGGGTTAAATGATTTTGCAGAATGGAACTACTTGCCCCACCGCCATCTTAAAAAATAGGGAAAAGCTTTGCCCCAGGTAGGAACATCATGTTTACCATCTTTCAGTTCCATATAGAGAATGTCTTCCTGGTCACGATAACCTTTTTTTACAAGTTCATCTATAAGAGAAATGGTGTCATCTATTGAGTCGATAATACCATTATTATTTCTATCGGCAGTTTCATCCATGGTTCCTGTTTCAAAAAAGAATTTTAGCCACGGATAATAATTACCCTTTCTTATTTGCGCTTGCATAATTCTATCGCTGTACTCATCAAACAAAGGATCATCCTGGCTAACGCTGCGCCACCAAAATGAGCCGCTGAATACACCCACATTTTTAAATTCTTCCGGGTGGTTCCAAACAATATCCAGGGCACTTAAGCCACCAAGGGAAAAACCACAAAAAGATTTTTCTTTAAAAGAAACGAATGTATAGTTGATCTTAATAAAAGGTAATAACTCTTCAAAAATAAACTGCTGGTATAATGCAGCTTTGTTGCCTCTCCCGGCATAATCTAAAATTTTTGCGGTACCATATTCGTTTTTCCGATTAGCTCCGCAACTAATGCCTGCAAAAAAAAGCGGTCGAATTTCCCTGTGATTATAAAGATTGGTAAGTATATTTTCAAAATTCATTGTTTCAAGATCCTGCCCGTCATTAATCAACAGCATCTCCATTTCGTGCAATGTATTGTTATAGGAAGGATAATACACGCTTAACGTAACTTCCCTGTCCAATAATTTTGATTGCAGAACATGGATTTCAGCAGTTATAAGGGCGGCTCTTTTTATATGCATATGCAGCCAAAAATAAATAAAATAGATTTTAAAATTGTAAATACAAGAAGAGGTTACTTGTTCTGAAATTTAATTTTACTAAATTGGGATTGAAAAAATTATGTAAGAAAATTCAATCATTATTACCAAAACAATCCATCACTCAAAAAAATACTCATGAAAAAAATTGGAATTTTATTCGGACAGGAACGAAGTTTTCCTGAAGCTTTTATTGAAAGAATTAACAGTAAAAATATAGATGGAATTACAGCGGAGCCTGTTCACATAAATAAAGTAATGCAGGGCGAAAGCAGCGGGTATTCGGTAATTATAGATCGCATATCGCAGGACATTCCTTTCTATCGGGCGTTTCTAAAAAATGCAGCATTATGTGGAACCGCAGTTATTAATAATCCCTTCTGGTGGAGTGCCGATGAAAAATTTTTTAATAATTGTCTTGCAACAAAAATAGAGGTGCCGGTTCCGAAAACGGTAATTCTTCCTTCTAAAAGTTTACCGGCAGATACCAGTGATCAATCTTTTTCTAACCTTGCCTACCCTTTGGATTGGGAGAGCATTTTTAGTTACATTGGCTTTCCTGCGTACATGAAACCTCATGCAGGCGGCGGCTGGAAGAATGTATATAAAGTAACTGACCCGCAGGACTTATTTAATAAACATGGCGAAACGGGTGAACTGATAATGATGCTGCAGGAGGAAATTGTATTTGATGAATATTACCGCTGCTATTGTATTGGCGGAAAGTATGTTCGCATAATGCCTTATGAACCACGCAATCCGCACCATTTAAGGTATGCAGCCGGTTTTAAACCTGATAATAAAAGGCTTGAGTTGATGACCGATATTGTTTTACGAATCAATAAATACCTGGGCTACGATTTCAATACGGTTGAACTTGCTTTACGTGATGGAGTGCCTTATGCCATTGATTTCTGTAATCCTGCACCTGATGCCGAGCTTAGCAGTGTTGGCAAAGAAAATTTTGACTGGGTAGTGGAAACCGCAGCAAATTATGCCATTGAAAAAGCCCAGGCTCACGAAGATGAAAAAGATAATTTAACCTGGGGCGAATATGTTAGAAGAAGTGCAGATGGAAAGAAGCTATATTAATTGATAATTGATAATTGATAATGAAAAATTCATAATTTTTAATTCAAAACATGTCAGGCATTTCCTATAAACATTTTACGTTAGGCGTAGAAGAAGAATACATGGTGATAGACCCTGTAACCCGTGAGCTTAAAAGCCATGAGCAGAAGATTGTGCAGGAAGGTGAAAAAGTTATTAAAGACAAAGTGAAAGCAGAGATGCACCAGGCCGTTGTAGAAGTAGGTACGGACATTTGCCGGGATATTGATGAGGCTTATGTGGATGTGGCTACGTTGCGTAAAACGATAAGCGCCATTGCAGGGAGCCTTGGCTTATGGGTGGGCGCTTCGGGTACGCATCCCTTCAGCCATTGGGAAAGCCAGTTGATTACTGATCACGCAAGGTATAGCCAAATAGTAAATGAGCTTCAGGAAGCTGCAAGGAGCAATCTTATTTTTGGCTTACATGTGCACGTAGGAATGGAAAACAGGGAAATGGCTATTCATATTGCCAATTCTGCCCGGTATTTTTTACCTCACATTTATGCATTAAGCACCAACTCCCCTTTTTGGGAGGGAAGACTTACCGGCTATAAATCTTTCCGCACAAAGGTTTTTGACAAGTTCCCACGGACAGGCATACCCGATTTTTTTGACAGTATAGAAGCGTATGATAATTATGTAAAGTTGCTGGTAAAAACCAATTGCATTGACAATGCAAAAAAGATCTGGTGGGATCTGCGTGTGCATCCCTTTTTTAACACGGTTGAGTTTCGAATATGCGATGTACCCATGACCGTTATGGAAACTATTACCATTGCGGCTTTATTCCAGGGAATATGCGCCAAGTTGTATAAACTGCGTACGCAGAATTTAAATTTCATCATTTACCCCCGTGCATTAATAAACGAAAACAAATGGCGTGCAGGCCGCTATGGCATCGAAGGCAGTATGATTGACTTTGGTAAAGAAACAGAAGTAAATACAAGAGTGCTTATTTATGAGTTGCTGGATTTTATTGATGACGTAACCGGCCCGCTTGGGATACGCAACGCCGTTAGTAACGTGCATAAAATGATGGAAGAAGGAACCGGCGCAGACAGGCAATTAAAAGTATATGAGCAAACCAATAGCCTCCCGGCTGTCGTTGATTATGTACATGACCAGTTTTTAGCGGGGCTGTAAAAGGGATAGTAGGTACATTGATAAGTATTTTTGTAAAATTTATATTTAATAATTACTGTAATTAAAATGTCAACAGAACAAAATAAGCAAGTCGTTCTTAGATTTAATAAAGAATTTATAGAAAAAGGAAATACAGAAGTATTAAAAGAAATTGTTGCAGATGATTTTAAGAATCATACCGCGGCAGGAAATGTTCGAAACGATGTAACAGGCTTAATACAGTTTATAGGAATGATACACAAAGGATTTAGTGATATTCGTATCGACATTTACGAGCAACTTGCAGAAAATGATTTAGTGACAACACGTAAAATAATTCATGCAAAACATACCGGTGAAATAATGGGACATGCAGCAACAGGTAAAGCTGTTGAAATGAATGTGATTGATATAGTTCGCTTACGCGACGGGAAATATGTTGACCATTGGGGCAGAAACGATATCATGCAGGTTATACAATCGTTATAAAAAAGCATAAATTATGAGCGCACAAACAATATTCATAACAGGCGCAACGGATGGCATAGGAAAGCTTACAGCCCGCGACCTTGCAAAACTAAATAAAGATGCTGCCATTCTTATTCATGGAAGAAATAAAATAAAGCTTGATAAAGTAATTGAAGAAATAAAATCTGCAAGTGGCAATCAAAATGTTGAAGGCTATATTGCTGATCTGTCGTCAATGGACGATGTTCGCAAACTTGCAAACGATGTGCTAGCAAAGCATGATAAAATTAATATTTTGATCAATAACGCAGGAGCAGGTTTTGCTGCGTCCCGTTATGGCAAAGATGGAACTGAAACAAGATTCACAGTCAACTATCTTGCGCCTTTCCTTTTAACCCATCTTTTGTTACCTGCAATAAAAAATGCAGCGCCTTCACGCATTATAAATGTTGCCTCAGCGGGCCAATCCCCTGTTAACTTTAAAGATATTATGCTTGAAAAAAGCTTTGATGGTCTTACAGCCTATACGCAAAGTAAGCTTGCACTTATTATGTTCACCATTGATCTTGCAGATGAATTAAAGAATGATAATGTTACAGTAAACAGTCTGCATCCCGGAACTTATCTTGATACAAACATGGTGCACGACGCTGGTATAAAGCCGCATGGCACAGCGCAAAGCGGAGCCGATGCAACAATTTATCTTGCAACATCTCCCACATTAAAAAATACTACGGGAGAATATTTCAATGTAAAGAATGAAGCAAAAGCAAATGCGCAGGCGTACGATATGGATGCAAGGAAGCAATTAAGAAATTTAAGTTTAAAGCTCACCAATCTTACTTAAATTATTTTTTTAAAGTATCGAAATTCACGTACTTCTACTATAATTTGCGGCCAATCTTGCAAATAAAAAAAATGTTTTTTAATTTTATCGCCACACAAGAACCTCTTCCTGAATTCCCATTATCTTTTTAAAAATCTTCGCTTACTTAATTACGTTGTCGCATACACGATAATCCTTCTGCCAATGTAATTTTTTAGCACTAATCCTTTATTTCGTGTTTTTATTTCATCAAAGTATTTAACACAATATTTTGGTTTTACTTTAAAACCTAACCGTATTTACAGGTCTTAATATTGAAAGCTTAAAATAAAGATTATGGAAACAAATTCTACACAACAGGAAATTTTATTAGTAACAGGAACAAGCTTTACTTCAGGTAAGTTTTGCGAAACCAGCGATGGACTTAGCTATAACCACCTTAGTGAAAAAGAGAAACTCGAGGTAGCCTGCTGGAACGGCCTTCTTCCTAAAATGCTGCCTGAAATATTTAATCAATATGCTGCCCATAAAAAGCTATACCTCTGGGAAATACGTGAAGGCGCCTCATTTATAGAGCTTGAACTCGGCGAGCAATACATGGAATTTGAAAAAAGATTTTCGATAGACCCGTATTCGTTTTTGCCCTTACAAATACTTTCCTGATAAATTAATAAACAAAATATCTACAGGCATAGCTCGAAAAGAATCGGATACCTTTTGAGTTTTATAAATAATTTATCTTTGCCCGATGAATTTAATTGACAAGCAAACCGTACGTATTGCTATTTTGGATTTATATGAAGGAGCGACTAACCAAGGCATGAGAGGTATCCGTGAAATAATTAAGCAGTTTGGCGAAATAAATCAACTAAATATTGAATTGCAGGAGTTTGATGTGCGTTTGCAACACAGCGTTCCTGATTTAAGTTATGATATATACATAAGTTCCGGGGGCCCGGGCAGCCCGCTGGAGAGCGAGGGTTCAGAATGGGAAAAAAAATATTTTGAATGGTTATCCGATGTAGAGAAGTGGAATGATGATGCCATGCAGTTGCAAAAGAAATATGTTTTCTTTATCTGTCATTCGTTTCAATTAGTATGCAGGCACTGGCAGCTCGCTACCGTATGCGCAAGAAAATCAACTTCGTTTGGCGTATTCCCTATACATCTTTTGGAAGAAGGAAAAGAAGAGCCGGTATTTAACGGAATGGCAGATCCTTTTTATGCGGTTGACAGCCGCGATTACCAGGTTATTGAGCCAAGGATGAACATACTTTATAAGGGAGCAAAAATATTATGCATTGAAAAAGACCGACCTCATTTGCCTTATGAAAGAGCGATTATGGGCATTCGGTTCAGCGATTATTTTATTGGCACCCAGTTTCATCCCGAAGCGGATGCAGTTGGTATGAGCATGTATTTGCAAACAGAAGAAAAAAAGAAAACGGTTATAGAAAATCATGGGGAACAAAAATGGAAATCTATGATTGAACAACTGAATGACCCTGAAAAAATATTGTGGACTTATGCGCATATTCTTCCCAACTTTTTAAATATTGCCCTCAATAGTTTCTCCCTGGTCCCTGCATAACACAGTCTCGTGTTTCATGAAATGTAAAATTTTGTTTTGCTCACCCCGTAATACATTTTTAATTTTCTTACCTTTCATTCATTCTTTTTTCTAAAATTAAAAATGCTATGATACCCGCACTCAGGGAACAATTCAATAAAAACTTTACGCAAAAAAAATATGAAGATTTTTTAAAAGATCTGGACAGTAAACACCCAGGCGCTATTGAATTTCGAATAGCCGAAACGCCGGTATTTATCCCCAAAGACTTTACCAATAAAATGCTCGGCGCCTGCGAGACTATTATCGATTTCATTAAAGATCCTGCGTTTAAAAAGCTTACTGATCGTGCAGTTCCCCGGGGTGAAAACGTACCCGGTGAGAATGACCATCCACATTGTATTGCGTTTGATTTTGGAATTTGTGAAAACAAAAATGGCGAACTGGAACCCCAGCTTATAGAAATGCAGGGTTTTCCTTCCTTATTCGGATTCCAGGTTTATTACCCGCAAATAATAGAAAAATATTATAATATACCTGCTGACTATAGCAACTATCTTAATGGATATAACGCTGATACGTACCTGCAGTTTTTAAGAGATATAATTTTAGGAAATCATAATCCCGAAAATGTTATTCTGCTTGAGATAAAACCGCATGAACAAAAAACGAGAATTGATTTCTATTGCACGCAGGATTATCTGAAAATACCCATCGTTTGCCTTACGGAATTGATACAGGAAGGGAAAAAATTATTCTATAAAAAAGATGAGAAGAAAATTGAAGTAAAAAGAATTTATAACCGGGTTATATTCGATGAACTTACACAGTTAAAAGAAAAACTGGGAAATATTGTTGACATAACGCAGCCACTTGATGTGGAATGGATACCGCACCCTAACTGGTTTTACCGTATCAGCAAATTCACTCTTCCGTTTATAAACCATCCTTATGTTCCGGAAACTTTTTTCCTTAATGAAGTGAAGCAATCACCCGGTGACCTGGAAAATTTTGTATTAAAACCGCTGTTTTCTTTTGCCGGCCAGGGCGTAATTATTGATGTAACAAAAGAGGATATTGAAAAAGTGGCTGATCCTGAAAACTGGATATTGCAACGCAAAGTAAAATATGCAGATGTAATTAAAACGCCCAACACCCCTGCAAAAGCCGAAATAAGAATCTTTTATTTCTGGAAAGACAATATGGAAAGGCCGGTTGCTGTTACTAACCTTGCAAGGCTTAGCAAGGGGAAAATGATTGGCGTAAGATATAATGCGGATAAAGACTGGGTGGGCGGCAGCGTTTGTTATTTTGAAAAATGAACAATATGTTTTTTAAAATGTTACCCATCTTTAACCGGAACATTAATCGAGTTTAATATTTTGATGAATTATAAAATATCATATCTTTAATTTTCCCGTTTTTAGCCAACCATTTTTTCATATTATATAAAAATTTTTGCAGGACGTAAAGAAATATAGCGAGGATGAACTTGTACACCTTTTGAAAAACAGGGATCAATCCGCATTTTCTTATTTGTACGATAATTATTCGTCCGTTTTATATGGCGTTATTTATAAAATGCTGGAAAATCACGAACTTTCAGAAGATGTATTGCAGGAAGCATTTATAAAAATCTGGAATAACTTTTCAAATTATGATAGTGATAAAGGAAGGTTATTTACGTGGATGTTAAATATAACAAGAAATTTAACCATCGATACCATTAGAAGTAAGGGATATAAGAAGCAATCTAAAATCCAAAATTCGGAGAATGCCGTAAATAATATCAGCGACAAAGCAAATACCGCTGAAAGCTTCGATGCACTTGGAATAAGAAAGCATTTAACCCTTCTCAAAAACGATCAGAAACAGATTATAGATCTTGCTTATTTTGGTGGATTAACGCAGGAGGAAATTTCAAAAACATTGGATATTCCACTGGGAACTGTAAAAACAAAAATGAGAACCGCAATTATTGAATTAAGAAAAGTGTTAAAATAAATTGAACAAAGAAGGCATCATATCATCTGGTTTACTTGAATTATACGCTATGGGTTTAACTTCAGCAGAAGAAACCCGCCAGGTAGAAGGTTGGGTAAATCAGTATCCTGAAATAAAGCAGGAACTTGATGCAATAGAAGCATCGCTTGAATCGTATGCAAAGGCACATGCAATAGTGCCATCTTCTTCTGTAAAAGATAAAATATTTTCTCACATAGCATCAGAGCAATCAGCGGATGCCAATAAGATTCCTTCAATTAAAGCTGCGCCTGCACCACAAAAAGTTTATCGCATACCAACTTACTTTAAAGTTGCTGCAGCGGCAATAATTATTGTATTAATTGGAAGTGTAGCGCTTAACTATTCGTATTATTCTAAATACCAGTCTGCAAATAATGAGTTGCAGGTGGCCCAGGAAAAATTAAGGCAAAATGAACAAGCTAACCTGGCCATGAAAACTGATATTAATGTAATGAGCGATAAAAATTCATTACCGGTTGTATTAAAAGGAACGCCTCATGCACCGGATGCGCTTGCAAAAATTTACTGGATGAAAAATACCGGCGAGGTTTATGTCGATCCTTCAAATTTACCTTCTGCGCCGGCCGGTAAGCAATACCAGTTATGGGCAATTATAGATGGCAAGCCCGTTGATGCGGGAATGATAAGCACCAAACAAGGCATTTATCATATACAAAAAATGAAAACATTTGGAAGCGCCCAGGCATTTGCCATTACTTTAGAAAAAGCTGGCGGCAGCCCCACCCCTACTATGGACCAGATGTATGTAATTGCCAAAATTTGATTTTAAATTTCTCTCCTGTCTCCTTACTTAAAGTTTATAAGGAGGATATCGTGTAACCATTACTGATAGTATTAGTATGAAATGAAATCCAATTGTACAATTCATTCGTACATAATATAAGCACCAATAATAACGGCACAATTCATGTTATAACTGAAGTGCTAAGTCCCAAATAATCGAATCCGTACCCCGTGAACTTTAAAGGGGAATCACCTATATAAAGCCGGCTTTGCCGGTTTTTTTTATAGAATTGAAACTATTAATTTATGAAGATTTAATTTTGGCGAATTTCCGAAGACCCGGACAGAAGATTTTATTTGCAAAAATTATGTATCAAAATAAAAAAGTAGTGGTTGTTCTTCCGGCCTATAACGCCGCAAATACAATTGAAAAGACAATTTCCGAAATTCCGCGTGATATAGTTGATGAAATTGTTTTGGTAGATGATAACAGCTCTGATAACACCATTGAAGTTGCCAGGAAAATAGGCCTGCAGCATATAATAAAGCATACCGAAAATAAAGGATATGGCGGTAATCAAAAAAGCTGCTATCATAAAGCGCTGGAATTAAACGCAGATATTGTCATCATGCTCCATCCGGATTATCAATATACCCCAAAGCTGCTGCTGGCAATGGTTTCCGTTATTGGCAACGATTTATACAAAGTTGTATTTGGAAGCCGCATTTTAGGAAAGGGCGCATTAAAGGGCGGGATGCCAATGTATAAATATATTTCAAACAGGTTTCTAACGCTGTTTCAAAATTTGCTAATGAACCAAAAGCTTTCTGAATATCACACAGGCTACAGGGCTTATCACAGCGATGTATTGAAAAAAATTAATTTCGATCAAAATTCTGATGACTTTATTTTTGACAATGAAATGGTAGCCCAGATTTTTTATAACAATTTTGAAATTGCTGAAATCACCTGCCCTACAAAATATTTTAAAGAAGCATCTTCTATAAATTTGAGAAGAAGTATAACTTATGGACTTGGAGTTTTAAAAGTTTCGGTGCTTTATTTTCTTACGAAGCTCAAAATATATAAATGGAAATTGCTCACCCCCTGAATAACCGGTTACAAAGCAAGACATACCTGACTATTATTATCCTGTCTGGCATTATTTTTTTTATTCCGTTTCTTGGAAGGGTTCACTTGTTCGATTGGGATGAAATCAATTTTGCTGAATCAGCAAGAGAGATGGTTGTTACCGGAAATTATCACCGCGTACAGATTAACTTTCAACCTTTCTGGGAAAAGCCACCGCTATTCTTTTGGCTGCAAGCGGGTTGTATGAAATTGTTTGGTGTAAACGAATTTGCAGCGAGACTACCAAACGCATTGTTTGGAATTATCACGCTTGTCACCCTTTTTGTTATCGGTAAAAAATATAAAAATCCACGGTTCGGATTCATCTGGGCCATTAGTTACCTCGGCACTTTTTTACCACACCTGTATTTTAAATCTGCCATTATAGATCCTGTATTCAATTACTTTATTTTTTTAGGCATCTATTTTATGTTCAAAGATGTAACCACTGAATCTTCCAAGAAAAGCCTATTGTATGCATCGTTAGCTGGTTTATTTATTGGCCTTTCAACTTTAACAAAAGGCCCGGTGGGACTACTCGTTTTCCTCATAGCGTTTTTGGTTTACTTTATTTTTAAGCGGTTTAAAAATTTTCCCAACATCAAAAAAATTCTTGTATTCGTTGCGCTATATGCTGTTGTTTGTTTTTTTTGGTTTGGCATAGAAGTAATCAATAACGGGTTCTGGTTTTTGAAGGAATTTCTGTCTTACCAGGCAGACCTTTTCTTACACCCGGTAGCGAGTCACGGAGAGCCATTTTATTATCATTTTGTAGTGGTGTTTATCGGCTGCTTTCCCATTTCGATTATTGCACTACCTGTTTTTTTCAATGGGCCAAAATATGGGAAAAACGATTTTAAATTGCTGATGAAAATTCTCTTCTGGACAGTAATGATCTTGTTTAGCATCACCACAACAAAAATTGTCCATTACTCTTCTCTTACGTACATGCCACTTGCGTTTCTTGCAACTGTTTATCTGGATTATACTTTAGAAAATAATATTAAAACAAAAAATTATGTAATTATATTATTGGTGTTTGGGGGATTTGTTTTTTCATTCTTGCTTGCTGCAGTTCCATATATAGCCATTCATAAAAATTTAATTATTCCGTACCTGCACGATCCGTTCGCGGTTGCTAGTCTTAATGTACCTGTAAAATGGAATGGCTACGAAAGCCTTATTGGCTTAGCTTATTTTGTATTGGTAATTGCTGCTATTATTATGTTTAATAAAAGAGAATACATGAAAGGCATGCTTTTTCTTTTTTACTCGACAGCCATTTGCCTTTTCGTGTATCTGTTGGCGGTAGTTCCAAAGATCGAACGGTATTCGCAGGGCCCTGCAATTGATTTTTATACAAGTTTGCAGGGAAAAAACGTGTACGTGTGGCCGATAGGCTTTAAAAGTTATGCGCAATATTTTTACGCAAAAAAAACAGCAACCCCTGTTTACGGAGAAAAAGATGAAGATTTCTTGCTGAAAGGAAATATCACACGGCCTGCTTATTTTGTGGTGAAGATAACCAACACAAAATTTGACAGCACCTGTAACGGATGCACGTTAATTAAACAGGAAGGCGGCTTTAATTTTTACATAAGAGAACCAGTAAAATAAATTAAGCTACTGCTTTATTTACCAAATCTGCAGCTTCACTCAATAAAATAGCAGATTGTACCTTTAGTCCGCTTTTATCAATAAGTTCTTTGGCAACTTCTGCATTGGTTCCCTGTAACCTTACAATAATGGGAATTTCAATATTGCCAATAGATTCATAAGCATCTATAACGCCCTGGGCTACACGATCGCAACGAACAATACCGCCAAAAATATTAATAAGAATTGCTTTTACTTTAGGGTCTTTTAAAATTATCCTGAAACCTGCTTCCACAGTTTGGGCATTAGCTGTACCACCTACATCCAAAAAATTGGCAGGCTCACCACCACTTAATTTTATCATGTCCATCGTTGCCATTGCAAGGCCAGCGCCGTTTACCATGCATCCAACATTTCCATCAAGCTTTACGAAATTTAGATTGAATTTTGCAGCTTCCACTTCTGTCGGGTCTTCTTCTGTTATATCACGCAGCGCAGCAACATCCGGGTGACGCATTAATGAATTGTCATCAATATTCATTTTACAATCAACGGCAATTATTTTATTATCGCTCGTTTTAAACAGAGGATTTATTTCGAGCATACTGCAATCGAGCCCAACATAAGCACTATATAAATTAGTTACAAATTTTACGCAATTTTTAAATGCATCTCCTTTAAGTCCAAGATTAAATCCGATCTTTCTTGCCTGGAATGAAGGTAATGCACCGCCCGGATGAACCCATTCTTTAAATATTTTTTCTGGAGTATCATGCGCTACATCTTCAATATTTACACCGCCTTCGGTGCTGTACATAATTACATTTTTACCTTTAGCCCTGTCAAGTAGAATGGATAAATATATTTCTTTTGTTTTATCGGGGCCCTCATAGTAAACATCCTGTGCAACCAATACTTTGCTTACCAATTTGCCCGCTTCACCAGTTTGCACTGTTACTAACGTTCCACCCAAAATGTTTCCTGCAATATTCTTTACGTCTTCAAGATTTTTGGCAACAGCAACCCCACGTTGATCTTTACCCTTGATAGTTCCTTTACCTCTTCCACCTGCATGAATCTGTGCTTTAATTACCACAAACCTGCTTCCATACTGGCTGTTAATATAACGGTATGCTTCTTCTGCTTCTGCAATAGTGCTGCAAGCGATTCCTTCCTGAACCGGAACATTATACTTTTTCAACAATTCTTTTGCCTGGTATTCATGTAAATTCATAATTAACTCTTTTAAGCGAAGATAACGGCTAATTGGTAAATTGAATAAAGTTTTGAAATATGATGAACATATAAACATTACCTGCTTTTCTTTTATATTATTATCTAGCCTAAGTTTCCTTACGTTTGCATAAATTATTGTTATGAAAAATATTTTAATTATTGCTTTTGCATTTCTAATGTTATCTATATCGGCTAATGCACAGGTTAAGATGCCTGCTCCAAGCCCTACCCAAACGATTATACAGGATTTTGGTCTTGGCCAAATTGAATTAACTTATAGCCGTCCGGGAATAAAAGGTCGCCCCGTATTTGGTGACAACAGCGAACTGGTTCCATTGGGCAAACCCTGGAGAACCGGCGCTAATGCTGCTACAAAAATTCATTTCAGCGATAATGTAACAATTGGTAATACACCACTCGATTCAGGAACATATGTTATTTATACGGTTCCTAACAAAACTAAATGGGATGTAGTATTTAGCAAAGGAACGGCTTACCCGGGCTCTGAAGGATTTAAGGAAAGTGATGATGTTTTGCATTATAAAGCTCCTGTAAACATTTCAAAGGAAAGGTTTGAAACATTTACCATGCAATTTTCAAATTTAAAAAATGAGAGCTGCGAATTACATTTAAGATGGGCCAATACCGATGTATTTGTTCCGATAAAAACAAACATTAAAGAGCGTATACGCCAACAGTTAGAAACCGCATTGCAAGGCGATAAAAAACCCTATTACCCGGCGGCTAATTTTTATTTCGAGTATGATAAAAATTATAAAAAAGCTTTGGAATATATTAATAATGCAACTGCTGAAAATCCAAAGGCTTATTATATGTTTTTACAAAAAGCAAAAATTCAAAAAGCTATGGGCGACAAAGCCGGAGCAAAAGCAAGCGCCCTTAAAACTATTGAATTAGCTAAGAAAGCAAAAAATGCTGACTATGTAAATTTTGGCAATAAACTGATACAACAGCTATAGAAATTTTCTTCCTGTTCTCAATCTTTTTTTGATAAACTAAAGACATTTTCTTTCAAGTCTAACGTATGAAACGTAGCGTTTTTACGGTTATCATTGTTATATGCATTTTCGCATGCAATTCGCCAAAGCACATTTCATTACCACAACGTTCATCAAATGATAAAACGGGAAGTGAATTCTATAAAAGTGTTTTTGCTATTGACCGGATAGGGCGGGAAGAAATTGAAAAGTAGGAAATCATGAATGGCAATGTTCCTTCATTCTTAAGGAAATTTGTAAAAATTAAAACTTCCATAACCACCTCTAAAGGGAAAAAAATCAATGCAGTTTATTTTGTGCTGCCTGATTATTTGTCTATCGGTTCTGATAAAGATTTCGCAAGGATACCGCTTACTCCCATGGCGGCGCAATCAATTGCAGATAGCCTGCATTGTTTTTTGCCCACAAGAAAAATGGTTAATGATATTTATAAAGCTGCAAAAATGAAACTCGAGCCTGTTCCTATGTATGCTTTTCGCGATAGCGCCGTCACTATGTACCAGCACAATCTTATTATTGAAGGCCAGCGAAGATTAAGAAAAGGATTAATAGCTGGTATTAAAAAAGATGTGGTGATCTCCGGTAAAATTATAAGAGACCACAAACCAAATCGAGTAGCCATTTATGGTTGGCATAAGTTGGATGGCAATCCTATACAGCCATTATACACCGGACATATAAATTGGTATGTAGATTATAGCCATGGTATACGTTTAGTATACAGTACAATTTATATAAATAAAAAACCAATGGATTATATTGATGTGTTGAAAGATAAAACCCTGCGCAATTTATTATGCGATGAAGATGATTGTGATTTTTACAGGTATGATACGAGTGATATACAGAAAATAAAATAACGCCGGCCCACATTTGCCACCAAATTATCCTTAATGAAAAAAAATCTAATTTTTTTTGGTCATAATTTACATACGCTCCTCGGAATGATTGTTACCTTATCAACCCATTAACAATTCATCCATTCAACCATTCAACCATTCACTTATCTTTGAAGCCATTTAAATGCTTATGCTGAAAAAAATTAATGAAGCCGTAGATTTTATTAAATCAAAATATAAAACCAAACCTGTTGTGGGTATCGTTTTAGGAAGCGGGCTGGGAAGTTTTACAGGAGAAATAAAGATTGAATTTGAAATTGCCTACAACGAGATACCGCACTTTCCGGTAAGTACCGTAGAAGGCCATAGTGGCAAACTAATTTTCGGTGAACTTTCAGGAAAAAAAGTTGTTGCGATGGCAGGTCGTTTTCACTATTATGAAGGCTATTCCACACAGGAAGTTGTTTTTCCCATAAGAGTTTTGAAATATTTAGGAGCAGAAACTTTGTTAATCAGCAATGCTGCGGGCGGCACTAATATCAATTTTTCTGTGGGAGATCTTATGGTAATTAAAGACCACATCAGTGTGCTTACCTTGAATCCGCTTCTCGGAAAAAATGATGACAACTTTGGGCCAAGGTTTCCCGATATGAGTGAGCCTTACAAAAAGTCCCTCATTAAAATAGCAAAAGATATTGCAGCCGAAAATAATATTGAGTTAAGAGAGGGGGTGTATGTTGGAGTTACCGGGCCTTCCTTTGAAACAAGAGCGGAATATAAAATGCTTCACATGCTGGGCGCCGATGCTGTGGGCATGAGCACTGTACAGGAAGTTATCGCTGCTGTTCATCTCGGGCTGCCCGTATTTGCTTTAAGTGTAATTACAGATTTGGGAATAAGAGAAGCAGAAAATAAGATAACACATGCAGAAGTGTTAGAAGCCGCACGGAATGCGGAGCCAAAACTTGCATTGATTTTTAAAGAATTAATTGCCCGGTTATAAAGGCATATTAAATGATCACTCAACCTCAAATAAAATTTCTCTTACCGGCATTGCAGCGACTAACACTGTTGCTTGCTATTATTTTAATTGCGCAGGGATTACATGCTCAACTACCGAATATCCTGAGAAACCGCCCGAATATTTCTTCTCCTTCCAGGTCTACTAACGCAAAAGGACAAACGAAAAGTGATTCACTTTCTTTTCAGCACCGGGATGATCTTGCCGATTCAATTACTATTTATTTCCGCTACCTTGACTCGATAAAAAATGATTACCTCGATTCTTCCCTCGATGATTTTAATAAATTTTATACTGTTCCCGCAGATTATGTAACGCTGGGCAACAATGGTACGGCAGCGTACCCCGTTCTATTTTCTCCGCTGCTAAAATCGGGTTGGGACGCCGGTTTTCACGCATTTGACATTTATAAATATTCGCTGGAAAATACGCGGTTCTTTAAAACAACGCGCCCTTTCACCCAAATGACTTATTTGCTTGGATCGGGCAAAGAGCAGGTAATTAAAGTGCTGCATACTCAAAATATAAAACCTAACTGGAACGCTGGTTTTGAATATGAATTGATATCGTCGCCCGGTATTTTCCAAACTCAAAATTCCAATATTAATAATTACCGGTTCTTCAGCAATTACCAGGGAAAAAGGAAAAGGTATGCTGCCTATTTTGTTCTTTTAGGAAATAAAATAAATGTTTCAGAAAACGGCGGCATACGCAATGATTCTTTTCTCCTCGATCCACAAAGGAAAAAGCGTTTTGCCGTTCCCGTTAATTTAGGAGGAGATGTAGGACAAACATTTAACGTGTTCTCCACTAAAGTTAATACCGGGGATTTGTACGGCAACTTCACCGCGCTCTTCAGGCAGAGCTACGATTTTGGTATTAAAGATTCTCTTATAATTAATGACAGCACGACGGAATATTTATTCTACCCAAAATTTCGCTTTCAGCATACGATCAATTATAGTTCTTATGGTTATCAATTCCAGGATAAAGTTTTAGGTTACCAAACTTATACAGGTATTAAAAATGCGGCTTTAGACTCTGCTTTTTTTCACGATCGATATGATACCACTTTGACTTTACGTGAAGATAGCTTGAATTTCAGGTTACAGGATAAATGGAAATTTGTTTCGAACGATTTTTCTATAAAACAATTTCCTGAAACAAAAAACCCTGCCCAATTTATTGAAGCCGGCATAAGACTTGAAAATTTCTCGGGTGAATTTCTGCGGGCAAAAATTTTACCTCAATTAGTAGTTTTACCGCCATACCGCCTGCAATTTTCATTTCTTAAAAAAACATTTTATAATGTGGTATTGCATGGCGAGTATCGCAACAAAACAAGAAATAAAAAATGGGATGCTTTGCTAAAAGGAGATTTTTACGCAACAGGTTTCAACGCCGGAGATTATAGCGCTTACGCCACCTTAACCCGCTTTCTTAACCCAAAGCTGGGAAATATACAGGTATCTTTTCAAAATGTAAACCGCTCCCCTTCTTATATATTTAATGGATTCTCGTCGTTCGATATTGATAACACTTCTCTCACTAAAAAAGAAAACCTCACGGTAATTTCTGCTTTGGCGTTCAACCCGAGATTCACCGTAATGGCAAGGAATATTTCTATTACAAACTATACTTATTTAAAAAATTATTACCAGACAGATCAATTTAACGGCCTTGTAAATATTACACAGGTTACAGCCTCAACAAAAAATAAACTTGTTGGTCACCTTAATTTGTACAGCGATTTTATTGTTCAGCAATCCACCGGTAACAATCCAATAAGAGTTCCGTTATTTTTTACAAGGCAACGCATGGCGTTTGAGGGAAACTTTTATAAAAATCTTTTTTTAAGCACCGGCCTGGATGTAAAATATAATACACCATATAAAGCATACAACTATTCACCGGTGATGGGGCATTTCTTTCCGCAGGATAGCGTTACGATAAGTAACCTTCCGGAGTTGGATTTTTATTTTGATTTCAGGATAAAAGCTTTTACAGGTGTAGTAAAACTTGAAAATTTAAATACCGTGAATTTTGCGAATGGATTTGATTTTACCAATAACAGTTTTGCAGCGCCTAATTATCCTACACCTGGATTAATTTTCCGGATTGGCGTGCAATGGAATTTTGTAAATTAATCTCAAAAAATTATTTTCAGCAATTTACATCCTAAACATAACCTTATTGAAAGATGAAATTATTATAAGAAAAATTATGGCGGGCGACAATCCAAAAATCGCAGCCATCATCCGCAGCTCGCTTGAAGACTTCAATGCAGTTAAACAAGGAACTGTATATTTCGATGAAACAACCGACCACCTGTGCGAATTATTTAAAAAAGAAAGGTCTTGCTACTTTATTGCAACATTAAATAATGAAGTGGTTGCAGGGGCCGGGATATTTCCTACCGAAGGCCTGCCGCCGACAACCTGCGAATTGGTAAAGATGTATGTATCATCAGCTGCACGGGGAAAAGGTTTGGGAAAAACATTATTACTGCAATGCTTACACGAAGCAAAAAACCAGGGCTTTAAAAAAATGTATATTGAAACCATGCCCGAACTTACCAATGCCATCGAGATGTATAAAAAATATGGATTCACATTTATTCCATCTTCACTGGGTAACAGCGGGCATAGCGGCTGCGATTTGTTTATGATTAGGGATATATAGTTTTTCTTATAAAACCTGAAAGGCTTAATAATAATATTAGGTTAACCAAACTGTAGACACCTCACAAAAAATATCTACCCCATTAACGAGAAACGATGAAGCAACAGGAATGATTTCCGGCACTCAGTTCACCACAAATTTCATTGATTGTGTTATATCTTTCGTCTTACAAACAATTACGTATGTCCCTCTAGCGGTATCGCTCAAAGGAATATTTATGATAGTATTCGGCGAACTTCCGCGGTTTATTAATGTACCGGCTGTTGAATATACCTGCCAGTTGCAGGTAGCGTTGGTTTTATTGCTAACCAATATCGATTTATAACTCTCCTGGTATATTATTTTGATGCCAATTGCATTTTCATGCTTCAATCTTATAACGGGTGAATAAGTAAAGGCGTTGTCAATATCAATCATTTTAAGCCTATAAAAGCCACCGGCATTGAGGGCGGAGTTTTGTTTAAAATTATACGCCCGGTTTATGGAACTATTCAGTGCTGCTTCAACCTGGCCTGCGGTTGTAAACATATTTCCATCGTTGCTTTGCTCAATTATAAAAGAAGACGTATTTATTTCATTAGCCGTTGTCCAATGCAAAACATCGCTATTACCGACAACCTCACCCGTAAACGAAATTAAATGTAGCGGAAGTGCACTCGCGGTAAGTTTACAAAGCTCATACCCCGTCGTAATGCCGGATACGCTAGCTTGCAAATAAAGTTCATTATGATATTCAAGGAAATAATTATCACTTCCAAATTGAGAATAATGCGCTATTGGAAATGTAGTATTATCAGCTCTCATGGGAATCGTACCGGCAATGGTTCCATTACTTTGATAAGTTGAAAAATCTGAACCCGAAATCATATACAAAGTATTATTCCAAATTGCTGAAAATATGGAAGAAGGAATTGAGCTCTTGACCAACACAGTATTGGCATCAGTGCCATCCGTTTTCCACAATTGCTGCGTTGCCCAGGTTATAAAATACAAGGTATCATTATAAACAGTTATCGCACGTGGCTGGCTACTATTCGATCCGGCCACTACATCTTTTACCATTTGTGTGCCTCCGGTCGTACCATCTGTTACCCATAACTCCTCGCCATTGACATCATCGCGTGCAGAAAAATAGATTTTATTATGATATACCTGGAAGTACATAGGTTCACCACTGCCTGCAGCACTGATATTTTTAACCAATTGTGTGCCACCGGCAGTACCATCTGTAACCCATAACTCATCTCCATTAATGTTATCAGTAACATTAAAATACATTTTGTTATTTATCACTGGAGAATTGCCATTAAAATTGGCCATTATAATACCAGCTTTTACCAGTGTAGTTCCGGCGACGGTGCCATCACTTTTCCACAACCCGCTTCCGGAGCCTGAACCATCATCACTTTCAAAATAAGCAAAATCGTTTAAAACAGCCATCGCTCTCTCGCCGTTAAAGCCATAAACTATGTTGTCTTTAACAACGATAGTATTAGCAGCCGTACCATCAGAAGCATATAGCCTTTGGGCTCCGTTAGTATTATTAGCTAAAAAGAAAAGCTTATTGCTGGCAACGGTAAAGTTTTTTGGATTAGAACCTGTGCTGCCGGGATAAATATCTTTAAGCATAACAGTACCCGCCGTAGTGCCATCGCTTACCCAGGGCTCCTGCCCGTTCACTCCGTCGCTATAAGCAAAATAAATTTTATTGTTGTAATTCTGAAGTTCCTGTATGCTGTTGCTAATACCACCAAATGGTCCTACGTTAGTTGTGGTAGCATCGGTGCCAAGTGTAACCCACAGGCTGTTGTAGTTGGTGGCATCCTGCGCAATAAAAAATAATTTATCGTTGGAAATGATAAGATCATGGGGGAAAGAACTTCCTGCTGTATTAATATCTTTAACGTTTACAATATCCTGCGCAGGGAGTAATGGTATTATATACAACATGGTTAACGCTAATAGTAAATATTTTTTCATAATAAGAAAGATCGTATAGACGCTAAAAAAGAGAAAAATAAATATGGCAACAAAATATTCCTTCCGGACTGTTGTACAATATTGAACGAATAATTTATTGAAGTTTAAATCTATTCATTCTGCCCTGTGTTGCATTAAACTATCCAGCAAGTGGGTTGTAAAACTTTTTAATTGGTGAAATTATACAGGTGACCGGGAGATTGTACAAGAACGAATGCGCATTCGTAGGAAATCATTGTTGTGAAAAGGAAAGCCAGCTGACGAGCCTGCATTGAAATTTAACCGTCGGATGAATCAAGAGAAGATAAATTCTTCATTCACTATTATCCTTTACCAATTCCACTTCCGCAACGGGACTAAATAGAAAAAGTCTTCCGGTAGCAACATCCTGGCATACATAACGCTTTCTTACCTTATTGCCTTTCTTAAAAGTTTTACCGCCCTTTACTTTGAATAAACTGTTTAATGAAAGTTCTTCCACGAAAAAAAATCCCGGCTTATCAGCATCATATCTTTTTAATATTCTTAATAAGCCATCCTCGGCACATGAGCTTGCCGATGGATTTTGAAGGCTTTGCAACAACTCGGCTTCAATATCAGGCGGGAATATTTTTTTTGTTATAAAGCGTGCAAGTATTTTACCGAATTCATTTTTCCATTGAGCACCATGGGGAGGTATTCTGTTTCCATGTTTCTCAAAAGCCAGCAGGTGGCCAAGTTCATGCAATAATGTTATCAGGAAAGAATATTTATTGAGGTTACCGTTTACACTTATCCGGTGGTTTTTATTAAAATGGCTGTTGCGGTAATCGCCTAAAACACTTTTACGTTCACGGGTAACCGTTAGGTGCACCTTATATTCATGAAGGTAAGACACTACATCATCGAATGAGCCTTCGGGTAAATAGGTGTTAAGCTGGTGAAGAGGGGATTCTTTTTTAGGCATCGGTTTTCTTACGGGAAATTTTCATTAACTGTCTTACTTCAATAGATGTGTACAAAATGTATAACCCCATCGCGGTAAAAAGAGAAGGCTTGTTTACTTTTCCTTTGATAACAAAAAGATAAATGCCCAAGGCAATGATCACTATAAATATTTTAAGCAATAAATTGACATATACGCCGCGGATAAAAGCATTAATATTAGACGATTTTATGGCCCGCATTTGTATAAAAAATCCAGCCGTTGTAAGCACGAATAACAACAGGTTTGCGATGAGTAAAAGTCTAATGCCAAATCCATGTTCATGTAAAAAGCCTTTAAACAGGAATGCTCCTGCATTTATCAAAATAAATAATACAATTACCGAAACAGATTTATTATAAATTTCTTTCATTTCTTTTTTGAGGTTTCTTTTAAAATATTATACAACAGTCCCACGATGATCAACAAGGGCAGCAACCACACTAATAAAGGAAACGAAATCTTTACCCATTTATCCACCTTTAAACCAATAAATACACCCAAGCCTATGCTTACCAAAAACTGCATAGCAAGGCTTGCGTAACGTAATAATTGTTTATTTCCTTCGTTCTTGTTAATCAAAATCTTTTATTTTTTATAACAGTCAGTCCCTGCTCTTTTCAATATTTTTCAACTTAAGCATGGTAGTATCGGGTGGCACAATTTTACCTTTTAAAACTTTTTCAATATTATCAATATATTCCTGTTTCTTAACCAGGTTCAGTTCAATTGAATCAGCTTTCATTTTCAGTACTTCATATTCTTTTGCTTTTTTCGCCTCACCATAGCCGGGAATATATAATTTAAGCGGAGTAAAGGCAATAAGCGCAACAGTAAGCCCAACCAATATTACAAACAATGTACTGAGCACTATATAAACACTTAACCGGGTTAATTTAAAAGCGACTACTTCATCATAGGTATCCTCGTTCATAACTACCAGCCGGTAACGGCTTCTGAGTCTTTTTAAAGATGTGTTGCCAACGGGCAGAGGCATGTCGTTTTTTTAGGTTGTTAAAATATAATCAGCACTATTCATTAAATGGAATATTAGCTCAAAATAACCGTATTTTTAAAATATTTTTGCAAAATAGAAGTTTCATACAAGAACAAATTACGTTTTGATATTTATACTCCTATAAAAATTTTAAATATTCATGAACCCCCGGATCCTAAAGTCTTTATCTATATTATTATTTTCCCTGTTTCTTTTACCGGAAGTTTATGCGCAATTAGGCAAAATCACTATTGATCTTGAAAAAGATAAACCTCAAAAATTTAAGACCAAAACATTAAAATCTGAAAAAACCGGCGAGAAGAAATTTACCGTTCCACGCAGGTTTGTTCAAAATACTGTTTCGCACTACAATTATTTTTATAACGCCAATAACAAATTAAACCAGGTTATTGAGAGGGCACGCATTGCCAATAAAGATGACTATACAAAACTCCTGCCTTTTTATGGCTACTCACTCGACAATACAGCTGCCCAAAAAACTGATCTTGATTCAGTAATTTACAAAGCTACCGCAGGAATTTTATTACACGACTTGCGAAGCAATTGGGTGGATAATTTTTACCTGTTGATTGGCGAAGCGTATTACCTCAGGAAAGACTATGATTCCGCTTCCATGACTTTCCAATTTATTAATTACAATCTTTTTCCTCATAAGAAAAAAGACGATGACCAGTTAGTTGTAGGAACAAATGAGAATGCCGAAAATAAAGCCATCAGTGTTTCAAGCAAAGAAGACAGGAATATTATTGCTAAAACATTTACCCGTCCGCCCAGCAGAAATGATGCCTTTATATGGCAAATAAGAACATTGATAGATATGGACCAGACAGGAGAAGCAGCGGGCCTTATCACAACATTGCAAAATGATCCTGCCTTTCCAGCAAGGCTAAGGCCTGCGCTCGAAGAAATGAGCGCCTATTGGTTTTTTAAACAACAGATGTATGACAGCACCTTGGCGCATCTCGAAAATTCTTTACCTAATGTAGCAGATTTGCAGGATAAAGCACGGCGCGAATTTTTAATAGCGCAGCTATTTGAAATGACCAATAAGCAGGACGAAGCAAAAGATTTTTATGATAAGGCGATGCATCATACCACCGACCCGTTGATGGATATTTATGCCAACCTTAATAAAGCTAAAATGCTTAAGAGTAACGATCCTGCTGAAATTGATAAAAGCATTGCTACACTTCTACGAATGTCAAAAAAAGATAAGTTTCAGCCCTATAGGGATATCATATTTTTTTCTGCTGCACAACTCGCTTTAATAAAACCCGATACGGCTGCTACGGTTTTTTTGTTTAAGAAAAGTACTTTCTATAACCAGGAAAATGTGCCAATAAAAAACCTGGCGTTCCTTAACCTTGCAGAAATTAGTTATAAGCAAAAGAAATATAAAGATGCCTATGCATTTTATGATAGTCTTCAGTTAACTGACACAACGCTCGGCGATATTGCTAAAATACAGCAAAGAAAAAACGCATTAGCAGTAATTGTTGGCAATATAAATATTATAGAACGCGAAGATAGTCTGCAGTCTATAGCTGCAATGACACCCGGCGATCGCGATGCGTTCATTAAAAAACTTTCAAAGAAATTGAGGAAAGAACAGGGAATTAAAGAGGGCGATTCTTTATATAGCAATCCGGCTGCCAATTATTTTGATTCGAAACATGCCTCTTCAGATATTTTTGGAAACGTTACTAGTAAAAATGGCGAGTGGTATTTTTATAATGCATCATTAAAATCGCAGGGTTATACAGAGTTTAAAAGAAAATGGGGCAAACGGCAGAACGTTGATAACTGGCGGCGTGCTTCGGCCTCAGGCAATGCCGTTGCTAATACAGCAAATGCGTTTGCCAATCCCGATGACAGCACTGGAAATAATAACCAGCTCGGTCAAAATGCTGATCCACTTATGGCGGCCACGGTTAATCCAACTGCTATTCCCGTTCAAACAGATTTTTCTATCGCGGGCCTGTTGGCAAATGTTCCGCTGACAAAGGATAAATTAGATGAATCCAATAAAAAAGTTTCAAAGTCACTGTTTCAATTAGGTAAAGATTACCAAAACCTACTTGAAGATTATAGCGCGGCTATTGATGCTTATGAAAATTCTTTAAAGCGTTTTCCTGATAGTTTGTATGCCGGCGAATTGTATTTAAACCTCTCCTATTGCTACAGGAAATTGGGAGATATTGCTAAAGCAGATTATTATAAAAATTTACTCATTAATAAATTTGATAAAAGTAAATTCACTCAGCTGGCGTTGCATCCTGAGGCAATGGAGCCTTCAAAGAAGGACCCTGCGGCAACAAAAAGATATGAAGATATTTATAATCTTTTTATAGAAGGTGATTTTGAAAAAGCAGTTGCTTTAAAAAAGCAAGCCGACAGTACTTATGGTGCAAATTACTGGAGTCCGCAGTTACTTTACATCGAGTCAGTTTATTATATCCGCAACCGGGATGACAGCACTGCAATTAATATTCTCAAGCAGATAATTACCCAATATCCAACTTCGCCTTTAAAGGCAAAAGCAGTAACGATGATTGATGTTTTAAAAAGGAGAAGTTCTATAGAAAGTTATTTAACCAAACTTAATGTGGTAAGGGAAAAAGAAGATTCCCAAATAGTTGTTTATAATGATCCTGCTATCATCAAACGGATGCAGCAGGATACTTCACGCATGCTTGCTGTTCATCCGAATAATACAATTATAACCCCGGGGAAAGTATATCTTGATTCTTCAAAAAGAGCTCCGGCAATCGCTAAAAATGCAACATTCATGATTGATCCGCTATCTACGCAATATGTAATGATGGTGTTAAACAAAGTTGATCCTGTTTATAGCACGGAAGCAAAAAATGCATTTACGAGATATAACAGTCAAAATTTTTATGCCCAAAAAATAGAGGTTACAAAAGATACTTTGGACAAAGACAGAACCCTTTTAATTTTTACTGAATTTTTAACGGCAGATGCTGCGATAAAATACATGGATAATTTAAAGAAAGCAGCGCCCATACAGATATCGTGGTTGCCTCCTGCGAAATATTCTTTCTATATTATATCTGGCTCAAATCTTGATCTTTTAAAACAAAATAAAAATTTGCAGAATTATATTGATTTATTAAGCAAAAAATTTCCCGGCAAATTTTAATTAAAAAATAAATTATTCTTGTTAAGAATAAAGTACGAAAAATGAAAAAAGAAATCTCACTTAATACGAAAAATAAACTGGGCAAAAAAGATAAAACGAAACCTGCCATAAAAATTTTATGGACACTCGTGTTGGGGGGCATAGCACTTGGATTTATCATATTTGCTTCCGCATGGTTTGGGCTCTTCGGGAAATTACCTTCGCTCCAGGAACTGGAAAATCCGCAGGCCAATCTTGCTTCAGAAATTTACGCAAATGATGGTACCACGTTAATGGGTAAAATTTATGCTGAAAACCGCAGTTCGGCAGATTTTCACGATATTTCAAAACATGTAATTGATGCACTTATTTCAACCGAAGATATTCGTTTTTACGACCACTCCGGTATTGATGCAATAGCCATTGGCCGTGCATTAAAAGGTTTTGGCAGCGAAGGCGGTGGCAGTACTATTACTCAACAACTCGCAAAAAATATGCTGGGCCAGGGTGGCGGTTGGGTAGGTAAAAGAATTATAGATAAACTGAAAGAATGGATTGTTGCACTCAAGCTTGAAAAGAATTTTACGAAGCAGGAAATTTTAGCATTGTACCTTAACAGGGTATCGTGGTTGAATGTGTATGGAATAAGAAATGCGGCTCGTGTCTATTTTCAAAAAGACCCATCAGAACTTACCACTGATGAATCCGCATTGCTCGTAGGTATGTTAAGCGGGCCCGGCAAATACGATCCAGTTAGAAATCCACAGGCTGCAACAGACAGAAGAAATTTAGTACTGGACCGAATGGTTACTAATGATGTTTTATCCAGTGCTGAAGCTGAGACTTTAAAGAGAAAACCGCTGGGAATAAAATATAAAAAGCTCGATGAAAGCCTTGGGATTGCACCCTATTTCCGTTCTGTATTATCAAAAAAATTAATTGACTGGTGTAAAACGCACAAAGACCCGGCAACCGGCAGAAATTATGATCTGTACCGAGACGGTCTTAAAATTTATACCACTATTGATCCCAAGATGCAATTATATGCAGAAGAAGCAGTGGTAAAGCACATGGCCAATATGCAGAAGAAATTTAATAGCCAGTTGCCGAAAAATGTATGGAAAGGGCATGAAGATATTTTAAACAGGGCAATGAGGGACAGTGAAAGATGGAAATACATGAAGGAAGCAGGTATAAAAGATGATGAAATCAAAAAGTCATTTTATGTGCCAGTTAAAATGAAAGTATTTGCATGGAACTCAAAGCGAGAAACTGATACAGTAATGACTCCTTTAGACTCCATAAAATATTTTAAACAAATGATGCAAACGTCATTTGCGGTAATGGATCCGATAACAGGCGAAGTTAAAGCATGGGTAGGTGGAATAGATTTTAAATGGTTTAAATACGATCACGTAACGGCTAACAGGCAGGTGGGCTCAGCGTTTAAGCCCTTATTGTATACACTTGCGCTTACAGATGCAGGGCTTACCCCGGAATCCCAACTCGGTGGAAAATCAATTACGTTAGCCAACAGAACTTTTTCAGGTCCGGGAGGAACTATGGCGTATTGCCTTGCTAAATCTTTAAACGTTGCAGCATGGGATTTGATGAGCCGTATAGGGCCTAAAAAAACTGCGGAGTTTGCACATCTTTGTGGCATTAAAAGTGATATACCTCTTGTGCCGTCAATTGCATTGGGTACAGCCGATATTCAACTATTAGAAATGCTAAGGGCTTATTCTATGTTTCCTAACAGGGGATTCAATACAGAGCCTATTTATATTTCAAGAATAGAAGATAAAAATGGCAATGTCCTTCAGAGTTTTGAATCTGAATCCAAACAGGTAATTAGCGAAGTGGACGCTTATACGATGTATAAGATGATGCAGGGAGTTGTTGATTATGGAACCGGCGGCGCTATGCGCTGGAAGTATGGAATAACGAGTGATATGGGTGGTAAAACGGGAACAACTAATGATAATACCGATGGTTGGTTTATGGGATATACTCCGCAGCTTCTTGCCGGCGCCTGGGTTGGATGTGATGATCCTTTTTTGCACTTGAGAAACGGGTGGACTAATGGAGGAAATGATATGGCGATGCCCGAATGGGCTTATTTTATGCAGAAAGTGTATGCCGATAAAAAGTTGGGAATTGATCCAAAAGCGGTTTTCCAAAAACCCGCAGAATTAAACAACGATCCTATTTTTGCAGATCAGAATTTTTCAAATATTGTAAAGGAAGGCCAGGGCAATGATTTTACGGAAGAAAATGGAAATGGCGATGCGGGAGACTATGAAACTACTCCCAATGTTCCTGTTGAATCTGAGTTTAATAAAGACCTTACAAAAGATCCGAACTCACCTCCTGAAAAAAAAGTGATAGGGCCCGTAAATATGATGGATGAGTTTAAAAAAGATACTTCTAAAACGCATCCGAAAAATACAGATCAAAATAAACTTAATAAAGACGCTGATAAATTAAAAAAACCATCTTCAAAACCTGCAAAAACGAGCAGTGATTATTAATTATAAACCTTATTATATTTTTAGTAACCGTATATAATTGTCCGCTGGAAGTGATTCCGTTGTCATTATCTATTCATTAACCAACGTTCCCTATACCGGTATGTTGACTAAATAAACATTTCAAAACTGTTGAATCACTAATCGCATTTCACCTCTTTTATGTTTATTAATATTTTAATACAATCACTAATATCGGCATATTTTTATACCAAATCTCTATACTTTGAAATCAAGAATAATTACAACGGCGTTCATCATTTTACTTATGACGGGAAGTATTAATTTACTATTTGCCTGGGGCGCGTGGGGGCACAAGCATATAAACAGCGCAGCCGTTTTCGCATTACCCGACAGCATGAGAAAGTTTTATTACAACCACATTGATTTTATTACAGAAGGAGCTGTGGTGCCCGATCTGAGGAGAGCACTCTTAAATGATAAAAACGAAAGTCCAAGGCATTATATAGATCTACAGGATTTCCATGAACCTGTTTCTTCACTTCCAAAAACAACGAAAGAAGCCTACGCAAAATTCGATAGCGCCTCTTTAAATAAGGCCGGTATACTGCCGTGGTATATCCAAAACATTATGGAAAAGCTAACGGCGGCTTTTAAAAAACGAAATAAGTCAGAAATACTTTTTCTATCAGCGGAGCTTGCCCATTATGTTGGCGATGCACATATGCCTTTGCATACCTCTTCCAATTTTAACGGGCAGCTTACTAACCAGAAAGGCATACACGCTTTATGGGAATCAGAAATACCCGAACTGTTTGGAAACAGTTATAATTTTAAAACAAACAGTGCCAAATATATTCCCGATGTTACTGCAGAAACATGGGATATAATTATTCATACACATTCATTGGAGGATACTTTATTATCTGACGAAAAAAAAGTAAGAAAAAGTTTTAACGCCGGCGACATGTATAAAAAAGATGCAACCGGTAATAATATTCTTTTTTATAACCAACCCATATTTTCAGATGAATATGCAAAGCAGTTTAACACTGCAATGAATGGAATGGTTGAAAAACAATTAAGGCTTTCCATACAGGATGTGGCTAATTACTGGTACACCGCTTGGATTAATGCCGGAAGCCCGGAATTACTATCTCTCGATGATGAACACATGACAAAACAAAATCAAAAAAATTATAAGATCGAATATAAGGCATGGGGCAAAGGAAAGCTGCTTAATCTATCAAATGAAAGGGAATAAAAAGCGCTGAAGTGTCGATCCTGACTAACTTCCTGGAAAGAAAAAGAGGTACAGAAAAAAATGGATTTAAAGCGGGTTTTAATTAGAAGTATAAATATAAATAACTATTCCGGTTAAACGCAAATATTTTAAAATATTTGTAAAATTTACACTTATTCAATGGATAGATCAACGAAAATACTAACGGACGATTATCCGCCCTTTACAAATAACGCAGTGGATTACGCCTTGACCTTTGTATATAATTTTTAATGTTGATCCAAAAAGCAAAAAACAAATAAAATATTACCGGCGAGCCAAGGGTCAAAAAAGATATATAAATGAAATATTTTCTTATAACGGAAGTGGCAATACCCATTTTTTCACCTATTGCCGTGCACACCCCAAAGACCTGCCACTCAATAAAGTGTTTTATTTTATACATACCCAAAGCTAAAAAATATTTACAATAAAACTATAACGACAAATAAATTTTAAGATTGTATTACAAACGACACATCGTGCATTTTTAAAATTTTAATGAAGATAATCTATAGTAAATCTTGATTTGATTTTAAGTAATTTTGCAAAAATTATCTTTTAAATACATCTAAAATAAAAGCAAATGGTATTTGATCTTGACATGATAAAAAAATTTTACGCCGGTTATGCAGGAAAATTAGCAGCAGCCCGTAAAGTTGTAAATCACCCGCTCACCCTAACAGAAAAAATTCTCTATACACACCTTTGGAAAGGTAATGCAGACGAGGCTTACGGAAGAGGAAAAGATTATGTTGATTTTGCACCTGACCGGGTTGCAATGCAGGATGCAACAGCCCAAATGGCCTTACTTCAGTTTATGCAATCGGGAAGAACCAAAGTATCGGTGCCATCAACTGTTCACTGCGATCATTTAATACAAGCGGAAACTGGCGCGGTTGCGGATTTGTCAAGAGCAAAATCTCAAAATAAAGAGGTATATGATTTTCTTTCTTCCGTTTCAAATAAATACGGAATAGGTTTCTGGAAACCCGGTGCCGGTATTATTCACCAGGTGGTCCTGGAAAATTATGCTTTCCCTGGTGGAATGATGATAGGAACAGACTCGCACACCGTTAATGCAGGCGGATTGGGAACTATTGCGATTGGCGTAGGCGGTGCAGACGCATGCGATGTTATGGCCGGCCTGCCCTGGGAATTAAAGTTTCCTAAACTGATAGGTGTTAAACTAACGGGCAAGCTTAGTGGCTGGACAGCATCAAAAGATATTATTTTAAAAGTTGCCGGTATTCTCACGGTGAAAGGTGGTACCGGTGCAATCCTTGAATATTTCGGGGAAGGCGCAACTTCGCTTTCATGCACCGGCAAAGGAACTATTTGTAATATGGGTGCAGAAATTGGAGCAACCACTTCTATTTTTGGATACGATAAAAAAATGGCAGAATACCTAAGAGGCACTGCCAGGGCAGAAGTAGCAGACGCTGCCGATAATCTTGCAAATGAACTTACCGGCGACCCGGAAGTATATGCAAATCCTGAAAAATATTTTGACCAGGTTATTGAAATAAATCTATCTGAATTAGAACCACATATTAATGGCCCTTTCACGCCGGACCTGGCATGGCCCATTTCAAAATTTGCTGATGCAGTCAGGGAGAATGGCTGGCCTGAAGTATTAGAGGTTGGATTAATTGGTTCCTGCACCAATTCTTCTTATGAAGATATTACGAGGGCTGCTTCAATAGCAGAGCAGGCAACTAGTAAAGGCTTAACTGCTAGATCAGAATTTACAATTACACCCGGCTCAGAGCAGGTAAGGTTTACCGTTGATAGAGATGGCTATTTAAAAACATTTGAAAAAATGGGTGGCGTTGTTCTTGCAAATGCCTGCGGGCCATGTATTGGGCAATGGGCAAGGCATTCCAAAGATCCAAATAAAAAGAATTCTATCGTAACCTCTTATAACAGGAATTTTGCTAAAAGAAATGACGGCAATGCCAACACGCATGCTTTTGTTGCCTCGCCGGAATTAACAACTGCTTTAGCGATTGCCGGTTCACTTACCTTTAATCCATTAACAGATTACCTGACGAATGATAAGGGTGAGAAAATAAAATTAGAAGAGCCCAAAGGAATTGAAATGCCGTTAAAAGGTTTTGCTGTTGATGATGCAGGTTATCAATCTCCCGCCGCAGATGGAAGTAAGATAGAAGTTTTGGTTTCTCCAACTTCCGACCGCCTTCAGATTTTAGATCCGTTTCCTGCATGGGAAGGAACAGATATTAATAATTTAAAATTGTTGATTAAGGCAAAAGGAAAATGTACAACGGATCATATTTCCATGGCTGGACCATGGCTTAAATACCGCGGTCATCTCGATAACATCAGCAATAATCTTTTAATTGGTGCAGTTAATTTCTTTAATGAAAAAACAAATTCTGTTAAGAACCAGCTTACTGGTGAATACGGTCCGTTACCGGAAACCCAAAGAGCTTATAAAGCTGATGGCATTGGTTCTGTAATCGTCGGCGATGAAAATTATGGAGAAGGTTCTTCCCGTGAACATGCGGCCATGGAACCGCGTCATTTGGGGGTAAGAGCTGTTCTTGTAAAATCCTTTGCACGCATACACGAAACCAATTTGAAGAAGCAAGGAATGCTTGCAATAACATTTGAAAATAAAGATGATTATAACAAAGTTCTTGAGGATGATTCAATTGATATAACAGGGTTAACTTCATTTAGCGTGAATAAACCGCTTGTAATTCATTTGAATCATAAAGACGGGACTTCAGAAAGTTTTTTAGTTAACCATACTTATAATGAACAACAGATTGAATGGTTTAAAGCCGGAGGAGCATTGAATATCATCAGGAAAGAATTTGAAAACCGTTGAGATTTATGTTATGCCGACTATCTTTTTTAAATTTGGACTTCGATTTTATTTTGTAGTTATTATTGCAGGGAGCCGGTACATATCCATGTAAGTGATGACAGAAAAAAAGTTTGCAAATTTTGGGTAAAAAGAGATGAAGTACTTTTAGCAGATAATTCAGGCTTTACAAAAAGAGAAGTAAATAAATTGGAAAAAGAAGTAAAACAAAATAGTACATTAATTATATCAACCTTCAATGAATTCTGTAAAAGAAATAAAAAATAAAAACCAGGCAATAAATTGGGTAAAGGATTTATCTTTTAATCAACTACCTAAGATTGAGAATGTAGCATTTATTAAAGATGAAATTGCTTTCATTTTAAACGATGGCAGAGTTATATATATACCTATAAGCTGGAGTAAAAAATTATTAAAAGCAACTATCAGTCAAAGACAAAATTTTAAAAATAATGGTATTCATGTTTTTTGGGATGATATTGATGAAATAATCGGAGTTAAAAATATTTTGTTTGGGAAAGAATTATTTTTATAAAAAGAATGTAACGTTAGATATTAAGCTACTTACTAAAAAAATAACAGCGAAGCTTAACTTAAATGGTTTCGCTTTTTTATATAGATATTATTGTTCATAAATTTTGCTAAACTTTACTTCCGGTTTCTTTTCTAAAAACTTTGCGAACCTATTAAATTTCTTTTCAATAGAAGCCATTAGTGTTTTGCTTGCTTTCTTAAAAAATTCAGCTTCCAGAATTACTTTATCTTTTTGAATGTTTCTTTTCCATAAGCCAATGGCTTTGCCGTTCATTACAATTGCAGGATGAAATATACCGTTACTTGTAAACGCTTTTGCTTGATGCTCTTGTGGCAACACCGCGGTTCTGTCTTTATAGCTGATAATAAATTCATCAAATGCTGGTAATAAATAAACAGAAGATTTCCTTTTTTCCGGAATAGAAAATGAGTCGGCAAACCAATATGTTTTGGATTTAATAGTTTCAGAAATAAAATTCTTTTTTATCATTTCCAATGCATGTTTCGCATCGGTAATATTTAATCCCGACCACCATGTAAAATCTTCTAATGTAGCAGGGCAATGGCTTCTAAAATATCTTTTGGCAAGTTTAGTAAGCGCTTCGTCTCTGTTTATTTGTTTTGCAATTTTTACTCTTTCTGCCAGCAAAGTATAGGTTTGATTACTACTGTTCACTTTTCCACTACAGATGATCCCGGATAACTCAGCATAAAACAATAAATGGGTTAGTCTTTGTTCATTGGTAGATATTTTTGCTTTTTCCAGCTTAACTCCCAGTTCTGTTCTTGTTAAATGTTTTCCACCGCTTAAAGCTTTTGTAATAATAGAATTGCTTTTTATAAAAACCTTTTCGTCTAGCCCTAACTGTTTGTCTCTTGATTTCATCGCACGTTTCATTTGAGGCGCGGAAAGTTCAAGCATCCAGTAAATATCTTCGGCAGAAACGATATGCCACGTTGGCCTTAAAACATGAGTTCTAAGAATTTCACCTTTGTTAAATGAGTCCTCAAATAATGCATAAGTTATTCCCAGCAAGCGAAGGCCAATAGCCCACTTAACCATCCTGTAGTCCTGCGCCTGCATGGCTCCCATCCAGCAAACAATTTCTTTGGGCGAAGTAAAAGTTGTGGCAGCAATTTGTTGAGTTATCAAACGAGTATTTGAAATATTTTTAAAATTCATCTTTATTAGTGAATAGCATTATTGATTTTTATTTAGACAAAAAAAAACGGAATACAACCACACAGGTTTTGGAAACCTGTGTGGTTTCATATTCAATAAAGAAAAATAAAAAACCCCGGTAAAGTTACTACCAGGGTTTAAAAAAAGTTTTTTACTAATTTCTTAATTTCTCCTGCTTCCAAACAAACGAAGTAAGAAAAGGAAGATGTTAATAAAGTCGAGGTACAATGTTAATGCACCAAGAACTGACATCTTTTTAGTATCTGCTGCGGAAACATCGCTATATTCCAAACCCTCTCCTATCCTTTTTAATTTTTGCACGTCATAGGCTGTAAGGCCTACAAAAACCATAACGCCAATAATGCTGATTAGATAATCTAATCCACTGCTGTGGAGAAAAAAGTTAATCACCATAGCGATTAAAATTCCAATTACACCCATCATCAGCAAGCGGCCGAATTTTGTAAGATCCTGGTTGGTGGTATATCCCATAAAAGCCATTACGCCAAACATGGCAGAAGCTGATAAGAAACAACCGGTAACTGAACTTGCAGTATAAGCAAGTAGTATGAAACTAAAAGTGATACCATTAATAATCGCATACGCGATGAACAAACCCATAAGCGCAGGAGCCGAAAGTCTCCTATAGCCAAAAGACATGAGAAGCACAAAACCAATAGGCGCAAACATAGTCACCATTCCTAAACCGGTTAGTCCACCTGTTGTTGGAACAATAAGGTAACTTAATAAATTTGCGTTTACAGAAAATTGCCATGCGAATAACGCTGAAACTCCAAGCGCAATAAACATCAGCAAGAACACATTAGCAAGAAACGATCTCGTGCGTGAGGCTTCACCGGTTGGCGTATAAGTTATTGGATTTAAATTCTGATTGTTGTTTATAATTTCCATTGTGTTTTAAATTTTAGTAAAAGTAATTATGATTGACGGTATTAATATTGCCGATTGTAAAATTTAAGTTTTTTCTAGCGAAAATTCTTAATAATAACTCCAAATACGAGCGTTTATTATTTACCGTAACAGAAAAATCTACCGGGGAACAATAGAAACCGCAGCCCCGCCTCCCGGAGCAAGTTTAAGCAATAAATGAGTGGTGCTATTCACAACCATTTTCTTTATCGTATACGCTTCCGGATTGGTTTTCCAATCGGCATCGGCAGCATCGGCATAGTTAGTTGCCGTGTATTGTCTATTTTTATCGAGAAAAGAAAGGTCGGCTGTTAGCTGCCTTGCGTTTTCATCAGTAATAGCTCCTAAAAACCAGTTATTACTTTCTTTTCCTTTTCTTGCAATTGCAATGTAATCTCCGGGTTCAGCAGCAAGAATTTTTGTATCATCCCAATCGACCGGCACATCTTTTATAAATTGAAAAGCATCCATGTGTGCTTCATAATTTTCAGGAAGATCGGCAGCCATTTGAAGCGGGCTGTACAACGTTACATATAATGCAAGTTGCTTGGCAAGCGTTGTATGAACCCGCCTTGTTTTATCTGCTGTATAATTTCTTAATTTAAAAATTCCCGGCGTATAATCCATTGGTCCGCCCATTAATCTTGTAAATGGCAAAATGGTTTCATGTTCCGGTGCATTGCCATCGCTGAAAGCATTGTACTCGTTGCCTCTGGCTGCTTCGCAAGCCAGGAAGTTGGGCCATGTTCTTTGCAAACCCGTTGGCCGTACTGGTTCATGTATATCAATCATTACATGATAAGAAGCCGCTTTTTCAATAGAACGCAAGTAATGATTAACCATCCATTGTCCGTCATGATGTTCGCCACGCGGAATTATTTTTCCTACGTAACCTGTTTTAACGGCCTTGTGTCCAAATTGATTCATGAAACGAAAAGCAGTATCCATCTGCCTTTCATAATTAGTTGCAAAGGCCGATGTTTCATTATGCATGATCATTTCAACACCTTTTGCTTTCGCATAATTTGAAATTTCTTTTACATCGAAATCGGGATATGGAGTTACAAAGTCAAATACATTTTCTTTCCAATTACCAAACCAATCCTCCCACCCGGTGTTCCAGCCTTCAACCAATAATCCTTTAATTCCATTTTTAGATGCAAAGTCAATGTATCTCTTCACATTGGCGGTATTAGCGCTATGCCTGCCGTTAGGAATAGGTTTTCCGTGTGCATCGGCGCTATCGGGATAATCGGAATAACTCCAGGTTCCTTTACCGGTTTGCATTTCCCACCATACACCTACAAATTTCATAGGCTTAATCCATGAAGTATTTTTTATTGCGGAAGGATCGTTGAGATTAAGAATCATCTTTGAAGCAAGAATATCTTCTGCTTTATTACTTACGATTATAGTTCGCCATGGAGTATGAAAGGATGCATGTAAGTAAGCTTTGTTGCCTAGCGCATCAGGCACCAGCCTGGCCGATAACTGATAGGTGCTGTCATTCACATGCAATTGCATTGCAGAGTAATTTACGAGCGCAGCTTCGTGTATATTGATATACAACCCATCATCTGTCTTCAACATCAAAGGGGTTTGCACAGCATAACGGTCAGGGGCCACTCGAACTGCAATTGCAGTGCTCTTTTCAACCAGCTCTTCATTATCTATTTCACTTAATTTGGAAGTCGCGTATGGATATTCGTTAGTCTCATAATCACCTGGTATCCAGAATGCTTTGTGATCACCTGTTAAATTAAATTGTGTCAATTCATCCGTAACAATAAAATATTTTACTGCCGGTTGTTTAGGAAATTCGTAACGAAATCCGACACCATCTGCAAAAACCCTGAAAACTATATCCAGTAAGCGATTAGTGCCGACCTGTTTTAAATGCACCGTTACCTGCCCGTAATGATTTCTTATTTCATTTACTTCTCCCCAAACAGGTTTCCAGGTCTCATCAATTGATTTTTTTTCTGAACCTAATATTTCAAAATTACTGTAGAAATTGTCATTATTAGCAAGTATAAAACCAAGCGTCGATTGTTGAATGATTGGCTTTTGATCATAAGAAACTGAATAAACCGGGACGCCGCCTTTATTCAATGTAAAAACCATTTTTAGTTTTTGCAACTCTGCTGTAATGTTCTGTCCTGAAACTCCGGTAAATAAGAAAACAGAGAACAAAACAGTGATAGCTTTCTTCGAAAACATGATATTCATAGTTTACTTATTAGGAAAACAGAAAAGATGGAAAGTAAGTTAACCAAAAATGAAATTATTATTATCATTTAACCTTTGAAACCTGAGACTCTTTATTGGACTTCAAACCATACCTTTTTATCATCGTTCCAGTTGCCGTTATAGTTTATGGTGAGTTCTTCGCCTTTATTGATGGGCCTTACTGTTTTAATCTGAATCGATTCTTCATCAAAGTCCATAAAATATTCACAATTACTTTCATAACTATGATTGTACATTGAAACCAACCCCAATGCCATACAACATTTATCTTTATCTTTTCCCCATTCAAAAATATAATCATGAAGCAACGTTCTATCAAGAAGAACCCTGTCTTCGGCGCCCATTACTATCACGGGTGATTTCTCTATGACAATATTCGCTTCAATTTTCTCTTTGGTAAAAACACCTCTCCCTTTTTCATTTATTTCTTTTAAATATAAATATTGTTTTAGCATTTATTAAGAAGATAACTATTGTAAAATAAATTAATTTGCGACATAATCGGTACACCAAATTCAAATGGCAGAAGAAGAAGTAACCATACATGATCAATATGAAGAAATTCTTCAGAGCGGAAATGATGCTGCTATAAGCGATTTTCTGAACCAGCAGAATATAAGTGACCTTGCTGAAATAATTGAGCAGAACGAAGAAAGAGAACTGGGAATTTTCCAACATCTTTCTATACACCGTGCGGCAAGCCTATTCAAGATACTGGAACATTCCAACCAAAAAAGAGTTATTAAAGATCTACCCCCGGTAAAAAGTGCTGAATTGCTTAATGCCATGCAGCCGGATGACCGTACAGATTTTCTTGAAGATTTACCCAATGAAGTAGTGAGAGAGTTGGTAAAAACGCTAACGCCAGAAGAAAGAAAGATTACTCTTTCATTACTTGGCTATCCCGAAAACAGCGTAGGAAGATTGATGACACCCGATTATGTTTATGTGCATGAATATAACACCGTGGCTGAAGTAATTGACATCATCAGGCATGTAGGTAAGGATACTGAAACGATCGATGTAATTTATGTAATTAATGATCATGGAGAATTACTTGATGATATAAGAATAAGAGAATTTATTTTGGCTCATCCCGATAAGAAAGTGAGCGAAATGATGGACGGACGGTTTATTGAGCTGAATGTAAACGACGACCAGGAAAAGGCCAATGAAGTTTTTAAAATGAATAATCGGGTAGCCCTCCCCGTTGTAGATGACTATAATGTATTGTTAGGTATTGTAACTATCGATGATGTTCTCTGGGTGGCTAATGAAGAATTTAGCGAAGACATTCAAAAAATAGGTGGTGCCGAAGCACTTGATCAGCCATATTTGGAAACGCCTTTCTTTGGCCTTATTAAAAAAAGAGTAGGTTGGCTCATCATACTTTTTTTAAGCGAAATGCTTACAGCTACGGCTATGGCATACTACAATGATGAACTCGCAAAAGTAATAGTGCTTACCAACTTTATTCCACTTATTATGAGCAGTGGGGGCAACAGCGGTTCACAGGCGTCTTCATTAATTATACAGGCAATGGCACTTGGCGAGGTAACGCTGGCCGATTGGTGGCGTGTTATGCGCCGTGAAATTTTATCTGGATTCGTACTTGGCGCTATATTAGGTTGTATCGGCTTTATGAGAATTTCATTATGGAGCATGCTGATGCACCATGGAATTATGACGGATATTTATGGCCTTCATTGGTTTTTAATTGCACTTTCAGTAAGTTTTTCATTAGTGGGCGTTGTTCTTTGGGGATCATTTGCAGGAAGTATGCTTCCTATACTTTTAAAAAAATTAGGTGCCGATCCGGCCTCATCTTCAGCACCCTTTGTTGCTACGCTGGTAGATGTAACGGGATTAATTATATTTTTTAATGTAGCATTATTCTTTCTAAAAGGAAATGGATTATAACTATTATGGTTAAACGCCTTTCATATAAAATATCATTTAATAAAAACTTAATTTATGTGTGGAATTGTTGGCTACATTGGGCCTAGAGAAGCTTACCCGATTATTATTACCGGCCTCAAAAGGCAGGAGTACCGTGGGTATGACAGTACCGGAGTTGCGTTAATAAATGATGAAGGGCTTTTAATCTATAAGCAAAAAGGTAAAGTTGCTGAGTTGGAAGAAACATTAATTGGTAAGAGCCTGCACGCAAACATTGGAATAGGGCATACACGCTGGGCTACACATGGAGAGCCTAGTGATGTAAATGCACATCCCCATAAGAGCGCCGGGGGTAAATTGGCCATGATTCATAATGGTATTATTGAAAATTATGCCCAGCTTAAAAAAGAATTGATAAATAAAGGATATACTTTTAGAAGTGAAACAGATACCGAAGTACTGCTAAACTTCATCGAGGAAATTCAAAAAAATTCAAAATGTGATTTAGAGGAAGCAGTAAGAATTGCGTTGAAAAGAGTTTCCGGTGCGTATGTTATCCTGTTACTCGATCAGGATAATCCAGATACAATTATTGCAGCCCGAAAAGGCAGTCCTCTTGTTATAGGAATTGGTAAAGGTGAGCATTTTCTTGGCTCAGACGCCACTCCAATGCTTGAATACACAAAAGAAGTGGTTTATGTAAATGATTATGAAATTGCCGTTATAAAAGCAGATCAGCTTATTCTTAAAAATCTTGGAAATGAAAAACAAACGCCTTACATATCCAAACTGGATATAGAATTGGCCGCCATTGAAAAAGGTGGTTACGATCATTTCATGTTAAAAGAAATTCATGAACAGCCTTCAACTATTTATGATTGCTTACGTGGCAGGTTAGACGCAGAGAAAGGCACTATAACTATGAAAGGCATTCAGGATAATATCCAGGCCCTTATAACAGCGCCACGTTATATTATTATTGCCTGCGGCACAAGCTGGCATGCCGCGCTTGTTGCAGAATATGTAATTGAAGAACTATGCCGCATCCCTGTTGAAGTGGAGTATGCTTCTGAATTTAGATACCGGAATCCGATTATTAATAAAGGCGATGTTATTATTGCAATTTCGCAAAGCGGCGAAACAGCAGATACGTTAGTTGCTATTGAAAAAGCAAAAGAGCAGGGCGCATTTATTTTTGGAATTGTGAATGTGGTAGGTTCTTCCATCTCACGGGCTTCTCACGCCGGCGCCTACACGCATGCGGGTCCGGAAATCGGAGTTGCATCAACAAAAGCATTCACAGCACAGTTAGCTGTTTTATTAATGATAGCTTTGAAAATTGCAAAAGAGAAGGGCACGATTGATAATACAAAATATTCCAGGTTACTTGTAGAAATGCATGAACTTCCCGAAAAGGTTGAAGCCATACTAAAAAATGCATCACAATTAAAATTAATCGCAGAAAAATATAAGCATTCTGTAAATGCGTTATACCTGGGAAGAGGATATAATTTTCCGATTGCGCTGGAAGGTGCATTAAAGCTTAAAGAAATTTCCTACATACATGCCGAAGGTTATCCTGCAGCTGAAATGAAACATGGGCCTATTGCGCTGGTTGATGATCAACTTCCGGTAATTTTTGTTGCAACAAAAGACGAATACCATGCAAAAATTGTAAGCAACATCCAGGAAATAAAAGCACGTAAAGGAAAAGTAATTGCCATCATAACTGAAGGCGATGAAATAATTCCGTCAATGGCTGATGATATTTTTATGGTTCCTCCTGCTGATGAAATTGTTGCACCGGTATTAAGCGTTATTCCATTGCAATTACTCTCGTACTATGTCGGCGTTGCAAAAGGTTGTGATGTAGATAAACCTAGGAACCTTGCGAAGTCAGTAACGGTTGAATAGTTACCCATAGCGGCTAAAGGCGAATTCATAATCGCAATGCATTAATTTGAAAGACGTTGAATCTTGCTTATAAAGAGTTAAAAAAAAATTACTTTACATTGCGGGTTTATTGAATAATATAATTAAAAGACCTTTATGGTTCTGAGGCTATGAATATAATTACTAAACATCCGGTTAACAACTTAGGTTATAATTTTATCGATCAAAAATATTTGCCTAAAGGGGAAGACGAATATTATCTCCGGAATAAACAGAATAAGAACAGCGGCAACTACCGCAGCCTTACCACGAGGGAAAAAGAAATTCTTATACGAAGTGATAACAGTTCCGACGACTGGGGTAAAATTCTTGTATCAGATGCATTTGATCCGGTACTTGTAAAAAATTGTAAATTTTTCGGATTGGTACGAATCGGAAAATTAGAACCTTACTATCTCGAGTTTCACAATCTTCGCATGCCGGTGGGTATTTATAACAGTACAATTATCAGTTGCGATTTCGGGGACAATGTTTGCATTGATAATGCCCATTATTTAAGCCATTATATTATTGGCAACGAAGTGATGATTGCAAACGTAAATGAACTTGCTGCAACAGATTATTCAAAATTTGGAAATGGAATTTTAAAAGAAGGCGAAACAGAATTAACAAGAGTATGGATGGAAGTTCGCAGTGAAACCGGTGGCAGGCGTGTAATTCCATTTGAAAGTATGTTACCCGGGGACGCTTATTTATGGAGCAGCAACCGCAACGACAAAGAATTAATGGAAAGATTTATTGAACTCACTCAAAAAGAGTTTGATAAGAAACGTGGTTATTATGGAACAATCGGCGATCGTTGCGTTTTAAAAGATTGTAACATTATTAAAGATGTATGTATCGGTTCAGATGCATATTTGAAAGGCGCTAACAAATTAAAAAATCTTACAATCAACAGTGATGAAGAACGTACCTCACAAATTGGTGAAGGTTGTGAAATAGTAAATGGAATTATCGGTTATGGTTGTAAAATTTTTTATGGGGTTAAAGCGGTAAGATTCGTAATGGCTTCTCATTCACAACTCAAATACGGAGCCAGGCTTATTAATTCTTATCTTGGAAACAACTCAACTATTTCCTGTTGCGAAGTATTGAATTCACTTATTTTTCCTGCGCATGAACAACATCATAATAATTCTTTTTTATGTGCATCATTAATAATGGGGCAGAGCAACATCGCGGCCGGTGCTACCATCGGAAGCAATCATAACAGTCGTGGTGCAGACGGCGAAATTATTGCTGGACGCGGCTTCTGGCCTGGATTGTGTGTAAGCCTTAAACATAATTCCAAATTTGCTTCTTTTACAATTTTATCAAAAGCAGACTTTCCTTATGAATTAAATATATCATTACCGTTTTGTCTTGTAAGTAATGATGTTGCAAATGATAAACTTGTTTTAATGCCGGGTTATTGGTTCATGTACAATATGTATGCATTGGCACGCAATAGCTGGAAGTTTGCAGACAGGGATCAAAGAACAGAAAGAATTCAACACATAGAACATGATTACCTTGCACCGGATACAATCAATGAGATGTTTGATGCGATAGAAATGTTATTAAGGTTAAAAGCAGATAAAGATGGAAATTATTTTGCAACAGGTTTCGAAAACAGTGATCGCAAAACTGAAATATTAAAAGTTCCGCAGGTTATCAGTTTATTTAAAGAGTTGATAACATTTTATGGAATTACACAAATTACAGATCATATTACCCGCAATAAATTTTCATCGTTTGAAGAATTGAAAAAGAGTATTCAAGTAAAAATTCAACGGGCAAAATGGATTAACGTGGGTGGGCAATTAATTTGCGCTGCTGATGTTGATAAACTAAAAAATGACATTAAAAGAAATAAAGTTAATTCATGGACCCAGGTACATAATTACTACAGGCAAAAAGGCTCTGATTATGAAAAAGATAAATTAATTCACGCTTATACTTCGCTGCTTGAAACTGAAAATATAACGTCGAAACAGTTTACCAAAGATGTTTTTATCGAACTGCTTGAAAGTTCCATTGCCACCAAAACACGGATGGGTAAAGACATTTACACCTCGAGAGCTAAGGACTATACCAATCCATTCAGGAAAATGGTATATGATAGCAATGATGAAATGAATGCCGTAATTGGCCGGTTGGAAGACAACCAGTTTATACAAGATCAATTGGCAGAAACTGACCGGTATAAAAAAATGATAAAGGGAATCATTAAAAAAATGAAATAAAAAAGATTGCCTACTTGATTGATAACAAAAGTTATTTTTTCTTACCGCTTCTATTTTTTCCAAAGCTTCAACTGAACTTATATTGAAAGGATATTTTTCCAAAGCTAGTTTGTAATACTTTTTAGCATTGGCTTTGTCATCGGTATTTAAATAAAATTCTCACATTGAATCATAAGAACTACAGCTATTACGATACATCGCAATTTATTTTTCAAAATATTGTTCTGCTTCGGCAGTATCTTTTTTAACCTGTAGACTCATATAATCCATGATATTGTATGCCGATGCCTCGTCAGGAAATTTTTTCATAAAATCCCTGGCGGCAGAACATTCTTCCGGAGTTGCACGTGTATTTACATATAAGGAAGCCAGCATAACTCCATCCGGAAACATAGTATGAAGTTTCGCAATAATATCAGCACGATCTGCCCTGGTATTTTTTCATCGGCAAGGCAAGCAAATAATTTTTCACCTTCCGTTTTTCGGGAGGCACTTTCAAGGGTACTTTTAGCGTACATTTTTTCGGTTTCTCCGGTCGTAAGATCGGTCGATAATGAAAGGCAATAGTAAAATCGGGATTGAGTTTTACCGCAGCCAAAATATCACTATACGCCTGCGCAAACTCTGCATTCATCAAATGATCTGCTCCACTAGCTGCGAGATTTTTTGCTTCATTGGATTTTGTCGTCCAGCTCATTTTTTGTGAAATCCCAGAAACAGTTGTAAATAACAATAGCATGCACATGGATGCTCCCAATAAATTTTCTCATGTTAATTTTTTTAACCGATGAATAATAAATCACCGGGCACGAACGAAGTGCAAATAATACATTAGCTAAACTGTGGAGGGAGAGTGCGGTATAAGATAACTGTTTTAATCAGATAAAGAAACTAAAACAGTTATCTTATTAATTCGTATTTCGGTTGTATAATATTAAGGACCTTTGCATCTATATTAATCAGAAAAGTATAACGATGTTCCTTTAATTATAATTAGCCAGCAAAGCAATAAGCACAACCGTGTTCGTGAGCTCTGCCTACTGCCCAAACCCCGGAAGGAACAATTTGTATACCGGGCAATATGCCGGAAACCCAGTCTTTATAAACTTCTTTCGCATCCATGTTCACGTTCTTGGCGGCAACGGCACTCATTACGGTTAGCGCCATATTGCATGCGCAAAACATTACGCCATCGGATTGCAAATCATTTATCCCTATTTGAACTGGTCCGACTCCGGGTACCTGGAAGTCATCATGTCCGGGCTGCCAAAACATATTTCTAACTGAAGGAGCTTTTGTTTTTGGATCATCAATTTTAAAGAATTCACCAAATTTATATTTCTCCCAAAGGCGACTTTCCATTGCATACGCAATAGCGTCGTGTCTTAAGATTACCACTACGCCAGTATCTTTTCCGCCATTAGTTAATACAAAAATTTTTGGCCACGCAAACGGAAGAATCTCGTTGGGTTTGGTAACGTCAAAAGCAATGCGATGTTTCCCTTTAATCTTATTAAACCATGCGTCGGCATCGTCCCCTGGATCGGAATCTGAAGGGGCAGCAGACAAATTAAATGGAGGTGCAAAAATTGATAGACTTAATGCAGCAGCGCCAGTGGCTAAATTCTTTAAAAAATCGCGGCGCTCATTAACGTGATTCGTAATCTCCTGTTTCATGTTTTTATGAAATTTTAAGATGAAGAAATCGCGGTTTCAGAAATGAAAAATTAATATATTTTTAATTTAAATTATAATATTTCACCTAAATTTTTTAATGGTAAAATCTAAATGTAAAAATGATATTCGATTATATTGTTATTGGGAAAGGATTGATAGGTTCTGCAGCATCAAGATATTTAAGTCATTCGCAGAAAAAAATTGCTGTTATCGGTCCAGACGAACACTCCGATCCTGAGAAGGCTGTTGTATTTTCAAGTCATTACGACCAGGCAAGAATTCAAAGAATTATCGGAACTGATTCCACATGGACGCTGCTTAACCTTCAATCTTCAGCCGAATATAATTTTATTGAAAAAGAAAGTGGCATCAGGTTTTACTCGGGAGTTGGCTGTCTTTATGTAAATCCGCATGGCAGCGACGATTACCTCAGCCAAATTGAAAGACAGGCGAATGAATTTAATTTGACGTATAAGTTTTTTGAAAACGGTGACGCCATTTGTAAAATGTTTCGTGATCTGCATTTACCAAAAACATCAAAAGGCATCTTTGAATTTTCTCCTTCAGGTTATATAAATCCAAGACTATTAATTAAAGCTCAATTAGATCTGTTTCAAAAAAATAATGGTACAGTAATCAATGAAATCGCAAATGAAATCGGTAATGAAAAAAATTATGTTCGGGTAACAACATTAGATGGGAATATTTACCGTGCCAAGCAAGTTCTGCTGTGTCCCGGCGCCTTTATTAATTTTTTTAATCTCACAAAAAATAAATTAGCACTTTCATTAAAGGGCGAAACTACATTATGGGCGAATGTAACTTCAAAAGAGGCAGAGCGGTTGTCAAAGCTTCCTTCCTTATTGTATGAAATAGATATAGCCGCGTATAAAAATATTTACCTTATTCAGCCCGTTCAGTATCCGGACGGAAAATATTATCTAAAAATGGGATGCAATTTACCAGGGGATATTTACTTCGATACTATTGAAGAAATTCAGCATTGGTTTAGAACTGGAAAAAGTGACGAAAATTTGGAGGTACAGAAAGATGCATTATTAAAAATTATTCCCAGCCTACAGGCAAAAGAATATTTCACAAAAAGATGCATTGTAACTTTCACCAAACACCGGAAACCTTACGTTGGCGCTTTGAACGATCGCGGGCTTTTTGTTGCCTGCGGTGGCAACGGATATGGCGCAATGTGCTCCGACGCGTTAGGCAGAATTGCTGCTAATTTATTAACCGAAGGTTCCTTCCCCGAAGAATATTCACCGGAATCTTTCAGGCCAATATTCACCGAAAATTTACATTAAAAAAGTCGTTTCAAAATCGAAACGGCTTCTACGAGTACATGTATACGTTAGCTAATTAGTTTCCACCTGTTTTCACCCTGCTTTGCTCATCTGATGCACCACCGATCTTTCTTCCTTGCTGATTCTGCAATGATTTACCGAAGCGGTAGCTAAAAGTTAAAGATGCGTTTGTGTTATCATGCCGGTTTTTTATATACACATCTATATCCTGGTAATTAACATAACCTGAAAAATTTTGTGAGGAAAAAATATCTCTCACGCTCAGTTTAAGAGATCCTTTGTCTTTAAGAACCTGTTTCTGCAACCCGGCATCAATGCGCCACATCGGGTTCATAATTATTTGCCCCTCTATACCTTTGCTCCTGTAGAATCCACTTAATTCAGCGCTCCACCCTTTTTTAAATTTTAACTGGTTACTCATATTACCAAAGAAAGTTGTTCCGTTTGCATGAAGATAACCTCCATCAAGCGCTCCCTTATAACTATCATGAATAACGTTGGTGTAGATATTGGTCGTTAAAAATTTGGTAACAGGAAAGTAAGCGCTTACAGCCAGGCCGTAGTTTGTCCTGATCGCAATATTTTCTTTGGTTTGAAATGTTTTTCTTTCACTCGTAATTTGTTTGAGCACATCAGTAAAAACATTTTTTGTATTGCTATAATTTATTGTTGTGGTTAAAAAGCCGCCATAAGTGTGAGACAATTCTATATTATCAGTGAATTGCGGTTGTAAGAAAGTATTTCCAACTTCATAAGTATATTCATCAAGGAAATAGTAAAATGGATTTAAATCCTGGTAAGCGGGTCGATCAATTCTGCGACCATAATTTATAGAAAAAGTATTTTTCTTATTTGCTTCATAACTTATATAAACTGTTGGAAAAAGATTTATATAATTTTTTGTAAAAGATGAATCGGCCCTTGTTGTATCTCCAACCTGGTGACCTTGTGCATTGGTATTTTCTGCACGCAGCCCTGCCTGTAACCCGAATTTTTTAATTTGCCTGCTATAATTAAAGTAGGCAGCGTTAATGTTTTCTTTATAAATAAAATGATTTGTTTTTCCTTCATCTGTAACATAACCTGCTGCGGTGTTATTTTGATATAACGCATTGTTATCTGTTGTTACATAACTGCTTTTTAAACCAGTTTCAATCTTTCCTGTTTTCTTAAGCGGAAATGTAAAATCAGTTTTTGCTGAATATATATTTATCGTTGCCGGTAAAGTTCCTTTCAATTCATTTTGCGCACGTCGTGTACTGTAATCAGGATTCAAATATTGATTAATGAGTAACTGATCTTTTGTTTGATAATAAGTGAGATAATCCACATCAACAGAAAACTCTTTACCGGTAGTGTCAAATGAATGGCGCAGATTAAAATTTGCAGAAAAATTATTCGACTTTCCTTTATCAGAATTATTGGCAACCACAATTGAATCGGTAATATTATCCGCATTCTTTAGAAGTGTTGTGTTTACTCCAGGATGGCAGGACGGATTAACAAAACCTGAAAAGACAACACCTGCAATAGTTTTTTTATTGGCGTAAAAATCCATGCCTACTTTAAGATTTTGATATTGACCACTATACCGCATAAACGATTTCTGATCAAAAATGGTTTCTAAATTTTTTGTAACGGAATTTCTAAATTTTCTAAGAATATATAAATCATTATAACCATTCCAATAAGAATAATTATAATTTCCAAAGAGATTTATTTTACCAGTGCGGTAGTTAAGGTTTACACTGTTGTTGGACTTCGTATATCTGCCTTGTATAACGCCAACGCTTACACTACCGTTCATTCCTTTTAATTTATTTTTCTTCGTTTTAATATTAATAATTCCGGAATTGCCCGCTGCGTCATATTTCGCGGACGGATTAGTCATAATCTCAATTTGGTCTATGGCAGATGATGGCATATTCTTTAAGACATTCGCCAATTCCTGTCCGCTCAAATAAGAAGGCCGTCCATCCATCATAATCATTACTCCTTGTTTACCTTTCAGGCTCACATTCCCATCTTTGTCGACAGTTACACCGGGAGATTTTTCCAAAACTTCCAGCGCTGTCGTACCGGCGTTGGTTATAGCGGCATCCACATTAATAATAGTGCGATCAATTTTTCTTTCGATAAAAGGCTTTTTTATGGGTGCATTTATATTTACGGCCGCGAGTGTTTTTGCATTATCCGTTAATTTCAAAGTACCGGCATTAACTGTTGAATTACCTGCAACATCCAGCATTGGGCTATAAGTTTGAATATGCCCGGTAGATGTGGCTAACAGGTAATATTTGCCGGAAGGTATATGCTCAAATAAAAAATTGCCGGCTTTGTCTGCCAGGTTTATTTTAACTAAAGAAGAATCTTTTGCTTTAAAAAGAGAAATAGTGGCGGCATCTATAATTTTTTGATTTCCTCCGTCAATTACGTTTCCGGATATACTACCTTCTAAACTCTGGGCGGTTAATAATTTTGAAAAAAATAAAAAAGATACTGTTAAGAGGGTTAATCTGGTCATTTTCTGAAGTATTACTATGTTTTAAATATTACATAACAAAACTAAGTACTTTGCTTAGCATAGTACATAATTATACATGGAAGGCAAAATTTCTTTATGACCGGCGCATTTAAAGAATCTACTACGTGAAAGGTTTTGCAAAAGTTACTTAAGCGAGGGTATAAATTTTCAGGCAGTTTCTATTTCGGCTACGTTTATCCGTTAGATTGCGTTGTTGGAATTTTTAATACTTCAGGATTTAGATAATTATTATATAGAACCCGGTTTAGGAACATACCTTTTTCTAAGTACTGCAATTCCTATTAGGCCTGTAATAACAAGCGATGCCGAAATAAGTTCCGCCTGGGTGGGGTGAATTCCAAAAATTGAGTAAGTGGTATTTACACGAATTGTTTCTACAAAAAATCTTTCAACTCCATTTACAATAAGGTAAATGCAAAACATTATGCCGGGTATTTTTATTCTTCGTCTTATCAACCATAGAAAAAGAAATAATAAGGTACACGCTATAGTTTCATAAAAAGGTGTGGGAAATACCGGTTGTGGCAATGCCCTGCAATATTTACCCTCACAGTTTTTTAATAAAATTCCGTCCTCATTTACATTATGAGGATAAGTAAAAGCAAACATCCACGTCGGTAAAAAATCAGGTCCTTTAAAACTCTTATGAGGCACCTTTTCCAACGATTCTGAATGCCGGTCAGTAACATTCATAGTAACGCCAACGGAGTCTGTAACAGAACCGCTTAAAAAATAAGTTGCGTTTTCTCCTAATTTCTCATTGAACTGCTGGGGTGTTGAAGCCACCACATGGCCCGGAACATCGCTTATGTAAGCGCTGTTATATATCCCCCAGTCGCCATCTCCTGCAACCTGGCAGCCAATACGACCAATGGCATAAGCAATCATAAGTGCAGGTGCCGCCGCATCAGTCAGATGTAATATATTAATACCTTTTTTATAAGCATAGATGCAAATTGCAGTAGCGGCAAAAATAAGACCGCCATAAAAAGTAAGGCCGCTTGGTGAGATTAAATTACCTATAGGATTCTGTATAAAACGATCCCAGTTTTCAAGATTATCAAATAGCTTGGCACCAATAATTCCAAATATGAGAGCAAAGATAACGATGTCGCCTACCCTGTCGTGAGGCCAAATTCTAATAATGCGTTTTTCAGGCGTAGCAAGCTTTTGTTTATTTTTCTCCCGGTATTTAAAGTAAATCAATATTGCGGCTAATACTAGTCCCCCGCCCCAGCTTCCTCCTGAAGAAAAAATATAATCCTGAATATCTATGCTATGAGAACGGCTTGCAATGAAGGCTCCTATAAGTTTATAACCAAAAATAAAGCCTACCAGGCCGTTTATAAAAAGGTCAAAAAAAGAAGCTGGCTTGCCTGCAGTGATAGTTTCTTCCCTTGGCTGAAGAAGGCCCTGTTTTTCTTTTCGTTTAAGCTCAAGCGTTAGAAAGTAGGCTCCGGCTATAAAACCTAATGCAACAAAAATTCCGAAAGTATAAAAAATCTTTAATGCGTTGATTTTCCATCCAAACCAATCGTTAATAGCATAATATAAATTTGGATACATTAGCAGCCGTTTAATTTAGATAAAAAAATTGCATCAGTTAAATTTGCTTCGTAAAATATCGGGTGAAAGTATAGTAAAAAATCCCTTCAATTATAAGGTATGAAAATTTAAAGAAAACTATGACTTAACAATATTCTTCAAATGCAGCAGTAAGATTATTTGCAATCATTTGAGCCGACCTTCCTTCAATGTTGTGTCTTTCAATAAAATGAACCAGCTTACCATCTTTGAAGAGAGCTATCGATGGAGAGGAAGGAGTATAAGGCAATAAATGTTTACGAATATGCTTAACAGCTTCAATATCAAAACCCGCAAAACTTGTGGTTAAGTGGTCAGGCTTTTTTGCGCTTGTCCCAACAGCGTGCAGCACTCCCGGCCTTGCTGTACCAGCAGAACAGCCACACACTGAATTAATAACTACCAAAGTAGTTCCGTTTTCAGCCAGGGCTTTGTCAACTTGTTCATTCGTTATTAATTCAGTAAACCCATTGCTAGTCAATTCTTCTTTCATAGGTTTTACAATTTGCTCCGGATACATTTTTTTAAAAATTTAGATTGCAAATTTACAGCACTTGACTATTATACAATCATTGTTTTTTTAAACGTTTGTGAAATTTTGTCGGTAAATAAAAAGTTTTGCGTCATACTGTCTTCTAAAACATTCCAGTTGACACAAACAAAACGGGTGGTATTTAATTTGATCTGGTTAAATAAATTAAAAAATAAAAATTATGACATACGTAAAATTTAACCAACCTTCAATGAGAACTTTAGATAGTTTTCTTGACAACCTTTTAAACGAAACTCCATCAGTTCAGAACAATGGCTTTAATTTTCCACCGGTAAATATTTTTGAAACAAAAGAAAATTTTGAACTGGAATTTAATGTGCCAGGAAGAAACAAAGGAGATTTTAAAATAACAGTTGATAAAAACATCCTTACGGTTTCTTTTGAGAAGAAAGAAGAACCTAAAGACGAAAACAAAAAGCAGGTAAAAAAGGAATTTACATTGCAGCCGTTTAAAAGATCTTTCACTTTAGATGAAAAAGTGAATTCGGAAAATATTGCCGCGAAATATGAAAATGGATTACTTGTTTTAACCATTCCTAAAAAAGAAGAAGTGAAAGTTGAAGCAAAACAAATTGCAGTAAACTAAGTTTTTGAATAGTGTTAGGGTTAAAGCCTTCCGAAATCGGGAGGCTTTTTATTTATATCCCAGAATCTTCAACATGCTTTGAGCGCTTTGTTCCTTTGCATAAACCCAATCTATTAATTTCCCGTTCTTATCACGATCCAAAACAATATATTTTGGTGAAGGAATTAAACAATGCTTAATTCCGCCGTAGCCACTTATCTGGTCCTGGTACGCACCTGTGTGAAAAAAGCCAACATATAATGGTTCGCCATTTTCAATTTTGGGTAAAAAAACTTCGTTTATGTGTTCTTCCGAATCGTAATAATCATGGCTGTCACAGGTTATACCTCCAAGGGTTACACGCTGGTATTCACTGTTCCATTTATTGATGGGCAACATTAAAAATTTTTCGCCAATACCCCATGTATCAGGCAGGGTTGTAATAAACGAAGAATCTATCATATACCACGTTTCCCGGTCGTTTTGCTTTTTTTCTTTTTCAACACTGTAAATATGCGCCATGCTTTCGCCTACCGTGTAACTTCCAAATTCAGTGAAAATATTAGGCATTGGAACCTTGCTTCTCTTGCACGCAACTTTTATATTACGCACGATCTCGTTAATCATAAACTGGTAGTCGTATTCGAAACCGAGAGAATGTTTTATAGGAAAACCACCACCAATATTTATAGAATCAAGCTCGGGACAAATTTTTCTTAACTGGCAATAGAGGTTAATTATTTTATTTAATTCGCTCCAATAATAAATATCATCTTTTATTCCTTTGTTTAAAAAGATATGCAACATTTTTAGCTCAAACCTGTGTTCGTTCCCTTCAATTTCATCCACGTAAAATTCAAGAATATCTTTACTGCGTATGCCAAGCCTTGAGGTATAAAACGGGAAAGTAGGTTCCTCTTCCGCGGCAACCCTGATGCCTATTTTAAAAGGAACTCTTACCGATTTACGGTAACCTTTTAATTCATCTTTATTATCAAGAACCGGGATAACATTTTTAAATCCGGTATTAAGTAATCTTGCAATACGGCTTATGTAAGGCTTTTGCTTAAAGCCGTTGCAAATGATGAAAGTATCTTTATTTATTTTTTTTGCTTCATATAGTTTATTAATAATCTCAATGTCGTACGCATAAGATGTTTCAAGATGAATATTGTTCTTCAATGCTTCTTCTACAATAAAAGAAAAATGAGAACTTTTTGTACAATAGCAATAGAAATACTTGCCCTCGTACTTATGTTTTTTAAAAGCATTGGCAAACATTTTTTTTGCCTTGTTTATTTGTTGTCCAATCTTAGGCAGGTAGGTAAATTTTAAAGGAGTTCCATATTTGTCAATCAAAGCTTTTACATCAACATCGTTATACTGCAGGTAATCATCTTTTAAATTATAATCTTCCTGCGGAAAATTAAAGGTTTGATTAACGAGATCGAGGTAACTATTATTCATTGATTTACTTTAAGCTGTTTAAAATTTTTACAAATGTAACAGAATGATATATTTAATAAACAAAAAAAACCGCCCTGATTTTTTCCAGGACGGTTTCTAAAAAATATATTCCGGTTTTTATTTAACGGAAAGAATAAGATTTTTAAAACTTTCAGGCTCATTCATTGCCATATCTGCAAGAATCTTCCTGTTGAGATCGATATTTTTTTCGGAAAGTTTATGGATAAACTGGCTATACGTCATTCCTTCTGCTCTTACAGCAGCGTTGATACGTGCAATCCATAAAGTTCTGTATTCGCGTTTTTTAAGTTTACGGCCTACGTAACTGTAGGTCATACCTTTTTCCATTACATTTTTTGCAACGGTATATACATTTTTTCTTTTACCGTAATAACCTTTAGCGGCTTTAAGAATTCTTTTTCTTCTTGCTCTTGATGCGACTGCATTTACTGAACGTGGCATAATTAATATTTTTGATTGTAGGCTTGCTTATAAACAAGCTGACTTTTTAATTTTTTTTTACCTAATTAGGATTCCGGGATTATTTCATCCTTAATAAGCGCATTACAAACGGCCTGTTAGCATCGCTTACCATGCCCTTCTTACGTAAACTGCGTTTACGCTTGGTAGTTTTCTTTGTTAAGATGTGGCGTTTGTAGGCCTTTTGAAAAGTAATTTCACCGGTACCGGTTACTTTAAAGCGCTTCTTGGCGCTGGAGTTGGTTTTAACCTTTGGCATTATTTTAATATTTTATTTTTACACCCTCGCCGGCGTCCCGAACAGACGGGAACTTATGGAGCCATGTGGGCAATATGCTTTTAAGAAAACCCGTTGAGCCAAAACATAAAATTCCAAACGGGGTGCAAATGTAGTAATTTATTTCGAGAAAATGTATATGCGCTGGTCTCTCGCGAAAGCTTTTACCGGTTTTGGTTAGCAAATACTTTTTTCAAAATGTCAGTAACCCGCGCAGCAGGATCCTGGCGGATCTTTTGTTCTTCCAGGCCAATTTGGTAAAACAAACCATCAAGTGCTTTTTGTGTTACATAGCCTGTAAGATCAGTATTCACAGGATTTTTACTAAAACGATTGTACGCTGTAAACACATCCTTCCAATATTTAGTAGCATTGGTATTGTCTAGCGATTTCGATATAACAGGAGTAAAAGCCGTTATAAGTTCAGGCGTTGATTTTTGTTTCAGATAATCAGTAGCTGCAAAATTTCCTCCTCGTAATATTCCAAATGCATCTTGAATGGTCATTTGCTTTATGGCGTTCAAAAATATATTACCTACAGATTTTGATGCGTCCTCTGCGGCCCGGTTCATGGATAATATGGCCTTATCAACAACGCTTCCAAAGCCAACATCCCTCAATGTCTTTTCAACTTTTTGCGCTTCCGGCGGCATTAATATTTTTATTGCTGCATCTTTATAAAATCCATTTAATAGACTTAAACGGTGCGCTGATGAATCTGTTCCTACTTTTAATGCTTCTTTCAGGCCATGCACTACTTCGTCGTTTGTAAGATTACCATTATTGATACTTCCTATAATACTTTTAGCGGTATCACATCCGCTTAAAAACAATAAAAACATGAAACTCAGAAGGGATAATTTTTTCATAAATAGCTTTTTAAATTAACTCATTCTGACTCGTCCTAAAAAAAGTTTACAGGTTAAAAGATAAATTCTGCAATAGGTTTACAGGATAATTTTCATTTTTCTT
>NZ_VYQF01000007.1 GCF_008710285.1 Ginsengibacter hankyongi
AAGAAAAATGAAAATTATCCTGTAAACCTATTGCAGAATTTATCTTTTAACCTGTAAACTTTTTTTAGGACGAGTCAATTCCTTGTCAATATACATTCTATACCTTTCACGAATCGAAGCAATTGCAACATTTGAAAACCCAATTGATAAAGCAGGTCCAATAATTAACATTGCTAATGACCAAAATAAAAAACTCGTCGAGCCTGTCTGAATAAATTTATACAAATACGCTATTCCAAAAATAATTGTCACAAAGAATAAAAAGTATAACGCCATACTCGGTTTGGCTTTCGTTTTAATCTGAGTTGTCTCATTTCCCAATTCAACAACTTGTCCAATAAGTGTTGAACTATATTTTACACCTCTTGTATATGCCGGCGATATTGTGTCTATAGCAAAAGTGTCACTATTCAAAAAACGACCTTTCATGTCATTGCTACTTAAAAATGTAACCTTTCTTTTTAAAACCTCTTCTATTTTAGCAAGAACAGTTTCTTTCGATTGATTATACGAGTAAGTCAAAGTGTCTGGATAAAAAAATGTCTTGAAATATCTTAGCATAGAGATGTCAATATTGTAGAAGGTGCTTATTGCAGCTAACGTTCCCAGCTTTGCGGTCGGCGGGGCAATTGTTTTTACGTCGCCCCTGGCGACGAGTGCTGAACTGTGATACTAAAGATAAAATTTTAATCAAAAGCTTAATAGATAAATGTCAGCCCGTACAAAAGCTAAATAAAATTACAGGTGATGACCGACGCTTTGCGTCGCCCCCCGCTGCCGCAAAACTGCATGTAAGGTGCAGTTATTAGTATCTCCATCTATTGATGTTTCCCAATTTATGCCAAGTGTCCCCATTTTTTTTAAATAAGGTCAACATCCCGCCTTCAAAACTATTAGAAATTGTCACAACTGCATATTCTTTAGAATTGTCAAATACAGGTCTTGACATGTAATAAAATTTACGGCTAACAAAGTCAGAGTTAAAATCATTGACGAACTTTCTGTAGTAGCGTATTTGTTTTTTGTCTGTCAACTTGAATTTCTTTAATACGTAATTGAAATCTACTGTTTCTTTGTAGCCTTCTGTCAAGATTGAAGTTGGAAGTTCTATGTCCAACCAAATGGATGTGTCAACAAGTTTGCTGTTTTGAATTATCTCAATTAAATATTTTGTGTAAATGGTTTGTTGGAAAACTTCTGAAAGGTAGTTTTTATATTCAGTTGTGTCGCCTATGTAAAGACGTGAATTGTTAAGCGGTACATTTTTTACAAATTGTCCGATTGATTTACTTGCTGTGTCAAGCAGGTTTTGAACTGATTTATCTTGTCCGAATGTTGAGGCAGCAATTACTATTAGTGTCAATAAAATGAGTGTGTGTCGGAACATAAATTTTATGTCAAGATGTAAAGGTGAAGGGAATTACACAAGCTGAAATATAATTGCACCTTACGTTTGTATTTCAGCTAAAATACGCTACTTCTTTTAGAAAACAATTTTTCTTAAGTCCTGCTTTTTAAACGTTTATAATAAAATACGCGGTTCCCCATGGGTAGCTTAAATACAACTATGTTAACTTTAAATTATCCAACGGGCTAATAATTTTTACGAGATTTTTATTGCTGGTGTGCAGGTAGTGTAAAGTAGTTTTCAAATCATTATGGCAACCGAAACAATAAAGCTTCAGTTTCGTGTGCCACAAACCTGGGCGTAGCAAAAACCTTTTTCGTTTATAATAACGGTTACCTGGTATACGAATATACGAAAACCGTCCGCCCCACACTGGCAGATGAACGCATAAAACTCATTACTGAACGCATAGAATTTTCTTCAAAGTATATAGCACGTACTGTTAAGCGCATAAAAGGTTTACTGGAACGCATAAGAGCTACACTGGAACTTATAAGAGCTTCACTGGAACGCATAGCATCTCCACTGGAGCGAATAACATCCTCACTGGAACGAATAATATTTACACTGGAACGAGCAAAATTTTTACCGGGATAAAAAAAATTTCAACAGCAAATAACAATGGGCATGCGAAAAGAAAAGGTACTGCTTTAGTTTATTCTGTTCACTAACAATAGTTTAAATAGTTGCTTCTTACTTAATGTTATAAGAAAATTTTTGTGGGTAACGGTTACCGGGTATACGCAGGTAAAACATTTTTCATCCATGTAAAATAAAAATAGCAATTGTCCGTTTTTTGTCACATAATTAATTTTTCAACAAAACCAACTTCTTATGAAGACAAGTAAAAACAACTACAGTGCCCCACAGGAAATCCTTTACTCCGTTTGTAATGCTGCCTGGTATTTGTGCAGCCAGTATCTTACCCGTTTTACCGCTCTTAACGCATTTTACACGGAAGCTTTTGTAGCTAATGCCCTGCAGGCCGTGCAGGATGCTAAAGCGCTTCCTGATAGCCGCCAAACCCTGGCCGCCCGCAAAGAAGCACGCATAAACCTTAGCAATGCTACCCGGCAGGTGCAGGCCAACTGGCAATTGCTTAAGGTGTACATTACAAAGGCATTTGCTGCAGACATGGTGGCGACCAAGCTGGAAGCGGCCGGTGGCTCCTTGTATGCCAAAGCCTCTGTTGATAACTGGAGCGCTGTGCGCAGCCTTATTGATACTGCCAATGGTTTTATTGCTAATAACCTGGCAGACCTTGCGGCTAACGAAAACATGCCCGCGACTTTTCCGGCACTGTTTAAAACTGATGGTGATAATTGTATTGAGCTTTCAGTAATCTACGCCCAGGCAAATATGGAAAAGGAGGCAGCAACCAGAGCCAGAATAGATGCTAATAACGCCATCTATGCAGGCGTTATGGAAATGCTTAAGGATGGTCAGCAAATATTTAAGGATGACCTTGCTACAAAAAAACAGTTTACATTTAGTTATCTTGTATTAATGTACCAGGCAGGGGGCTCCGCAAGTCTTAAGGGGTATATTATAAATAGTGATAACTTGCCTATTGAGGGAGTTACTATCGCGTCGCAGGATGGAAAATATTTTGCCACTACCGATGCAAAGGGTTACTATCGCATTACCCGCATTGCCGAAGGTACATACCAATTTAGTATAACATGCCCCGGCTACAACCCGTTAGTTCAAACAATTTCTTTTGCTGCTGGCACAGCCAGCAAAGGCGATTTTGAAATGACGAACGAAATGACGAAAGCAGCATAAAATATTAACAAACCACCGGCTACGGGCCGCCTGAAAAGGTGGCCTTTTTTGTGGATAGGTTAACCGTTATGTCCATTACTTTACCGGCGGGTACCAGCTGCAAAGAGCGCTACCTCAAAATTTTTTTATATCTATTGAGAGAAATACCGAACTTTAAAAAATTATTTCTGCCCTGAACAAACGATTGACGACAGAGATTTTATCTCGCAGAAATATTTATTAGCTTACTGAATAACCAGCACTCAAAATGAGATCAAAATTATTTTTTGTAACTGCATTGTTTTTTATAACAGTATGTACGTGGGTTTCGTGCATGAATAGCGACGATAGTAATGATCCCGCCTTACCGGATGTGGTGAGCTATAACTTTCACATTCGCCCTATTTTATCGGATAAATGTTTTAAATGCCATGGACCGGACGTGAGTAAACAGCAAGCCGGGCTTCGGTTGGATTATGCAAAGTATGCTTATGCGCCACTTACAAAAATGAAGGGCGCGTTTGCTATTGTTCCGGGAAAGCCTGACGAATCGGAATTGTATAAACGCATCTCATCAACCGATTCTTCTTATATGATGCCGGATCCTGAAGCCCATCTTGGCGCATTAACTCCTTATCAAATAAAATTATTCAGGAAATGGATTGAACAAGGTGCCAAATACGAAACGCATTGGGCCTTTGTACAACCTAAAAAAAGTGCTTTGCCAAATGTGCAGGATAAGGCGTGGCCGAAGAATGAAATAGATTATTTCATTCTTGCCAAACAGGAAGAGATGGGACTAAAACATAATCCCGAAGCAGATAAAGAAAGGTTGTTGAAGCGGGTTTCACTTGACCTTACCGGTTTGCCACCAACAGAACAAATGATGAATCAGTTTATGGCGGACAAGGATCCAAAAGCATATGAAAAAATGGTGGATGAGTTATTGAACACGCCCCAATACGGCGAAAAGATGGCGGTGCATTGGCTGGATATTGGCCGCTATGCCGATAGCTATGGTTACCAGGATGATAATATAAGAACGCAATGGCCATGGCGCGACTGGGTAATTCATGCATTTAATGAAAACATGCCCTACAACCAGTTTATAACCTGGCAAATCGCCGGAGACATGCTGCCCAATGCGAACAAGGAAGAAATTTTAGCAACGGCTTTTTTCCGCAACCATAAGTATACGGAAGAAGGTGGGATTATACCGGAAGAATATCGTGTTGAATATAATATTGATAAAACAAAAACTTTTGGCAGGGGTATAATAGGACTCACGGTTGAGTGCGCCCAATGCCACGATCATAAATATGATCCCATATCCCAAAAGGACTATTACCAGTTATACGCTTTTTTTAATAACAGTAAGGAAGAAGGATTTGAAGGCGATGTGGGAGTTTCAAAACCGGCAAAGAAACCAATACTCAATATCGATAAAGAAGATCTTCAAAACGTGCTTTCATTTATCAATTATAAAGATATGTCCAAATTAATGGTTTCGGTTATGGGTGACCGTGATACACTTAGAAAAACGTTTATCCTTAACCGTGGTGTGTATGATCATCCCACCTATGAGGTATTGCCATCTGCACCGAAAGCTGTTTTATTTTATGATACAGTTAATCTTCCACGTAACCGCCTTGGTCTTGCAGAGTGGACCGTTAGTAAAAAGAATCCGCTTACTGCCCGTGTTTTTGTAAATCAAATGTGGCAGGAAATTTTTGGAAGGGGATTGGTAAAAACTTCCGGTGACTTTGGTATGCAGGGTGAACTACCTTCTCACCCTGAATTGCTGGATTGGCTTGCTGTTGATTTTATGGATCATGGATGGGATATAAAAAGGTTGATGAAACAAATTGTAACATCAGCCACTTATCGCCAATCAGGAAATATTGTTGACGACAATAATAAAAAAGATCCTGAAAATGTTTACCTGTCGCGTTCACCGCGATTGAGGGTGCAGGCCGAATTTGTGAAGGATATTATTTTGGCCAGCAGCGGCTTATTAGTAAAAACAATTGGCGGACCTAGTGTAAAACCTTACCAGCCCAAAGGTCTTTGGGAAAGCGCAACATCGGGCAGGGGAGTGCTGGCAACATATAAGCAGGATAAAGGTGACAACCTTTACCGCAGGGGAATGTACACGTTTATAAAACTAACGGTGCCACCGCCCAACATGGCCATCTTTGATGCAAGCAACCGCGACCTTTGCGAAGTGCATAGGTCAATAACCAGTACGCCTTTACAGGCGTTAATGATGATGAACGATCCTACAGTTCTTGAAGCATCAAGAGTGCTTGCTCAAAAACTACTCGAACAAAAAAGTTCAACGGATGAAAAAATTACCAGGGCATTTCGCCGGATCATTTGCCGCATGCCGGATAAAAAGGAATTGGATATTCTTAAAAATTATTTTGGAGAACAGTTGCAGCAATTCAAACAAAAAAAATTAAATGCCCCGGCCACTATTAAAGTGGGCGAATATCCTTATGATGATAAAGCTGATGTAAATTCAACAGCAGCATTAATGAAAGTTATCGTTACAATTTATAACATGGAAGAAGCCATAACAAAATCCTGATTATGAACAAAGAATTTTTAGAACACAATCTTGGTATTAACCGCCGTAAATTTCTTTCAAGGCTCAGCCTGGGCATTGGAAGTGTTGCATTAGGATCATTGCTTATCCCGGACCTTTTTGGAAGTAAGAGTGATGAAGAGATGTTGGTGACCGGCCTTCCGCAATTTGCGCCTAAGGCAAAGAGGATTATTTATTTATTTCAAAATGGTGCGCCATCGCAACTGGACCTTTTTGATTATAAACCAAAATTGCAGGAAATGTTCGGGCAGGATCTTCCTGCGTCTATCCGTATGGGTCAGAGGCTCACCGGGATGACGGCTGATCAGAAAAAATTTCCACTGGCAGGCACTACTTTTAAATTCAATCAATATGGGCAAACGGGTGCCTGGATGAGTGAATTGTTGCCGCATACTTCAAAAATTGCTGATGATTTATGCATCATCAAAAGCATGTACACCGAAGCGATCAATCATGATCCGGCGCTTACTTTTTTCCAAACCGGTGCGCAGGTGGGTAACCGTCCGAGTATGGGCTCATGGCTCAGTTACGGTCTTGGTAGTGAAAATAAAAACCTTCCGGCCTTTTGTGTTTTATTATCAAAAGGAAAAGGAAACGGGCAAGGTGTTTATTCAAAATTATGGAGCAATGGTTTCCTGGATTCTGTTTACCAGGGCGTACAATTTAGCAGTGGCGAAAATCCGGTATTGTATCTCAATAATCATGAAGGCATCGATAAAAATGATCGCAGGAAAATGCTGGATGTATTAGCCGGGTTAAATGAAGAATCTTTTAAACAAACAAACGACCCGGAAGTTCATGCTAAAATACAACAGTATGAACTGGCTTATAGAATGCAAACTGCGGTTCCGGAAGTTACAGACCTTAGTAAAGAGCCTGAAGATACTATCAAACTTTATGGACCCGATTGCCTTGTTCCCGGAACCTATGCGGCTAATTGCTTATTGGCAAGAAAATTATCGGAAAATGGAGTTCGTTTTGTGCAACTATATCACCAGGGCTGGGATGGTCATAATAATCTACCGGCAGAAATTCGCGGGCAATGTATGGATACAGACCAGGCTTCTGCTGCGCTCATTACAGATTTAAAACAAAGAGGTTTATTGGATGAAACATTAGTAATATGGGGAGGAGAATTTGGACGGACCAATTATTGCCAGGGTGTTCTTAAAAAAGATAACTATGGCCGCGATCATCATCCCCGTTGCTTTACAATATGGATGGCGGGCGGCGGCGTAAAGCCGGGTGTATATGGCGAGACAGATGAATTTGGATACAACGTTACCCAAAATGGCGTGCATGTACACGACTTCCATGCAACCGTTTTAAATCTTATGGGAATTGATCATGAAAAATTAGTATTTAAACATTTGGGAAGAAGATATCGCTTAACAGACGTGGCCGGCACAGTGGTTAAGGGTATCATCGCTTAATATTTATTGAACGGATTGCATGATGAAACTAATAAACTTATTAACTAATTAACTAAGAAAATGCAACGCAGAAATTTTATAAGAAATACATCATTAAGCATGGCTGCGTTAATGATTAAGCCGCCAATACCAATGAAAGAAGATACAATTCTTGGGCAAGGCAATAAGCGTTATAAATTAGATAACCACTGGAGCCAGGCGGATGTTGCAAAATATCCTGTGAATGATTGCCATGAAATGATACAGGATAGTAAAGGGCGAATATTATTGCTTACCAATGAAACGCATAACAATGTGCTCATTTACGATAAGAAAGGAAAAATATTAGACACGTGGGGACACGAGTATCCCGGAGCACACGGGCTCACTTTATTTGATGAGAATGGAACTGAAGTTTTATTCATTTGTGATAATGCCCGTCACCAGGTAATTAAAACCACTATTGATGGAAGAGTGTTGATGACATTGGATTATCCTAAAGAGACTGGTCAATACACCAAGCCGGAAGAATATATTCCAACAGAAACTGCGATTACGCCTAACGGTGATATATATGTTGCTGATGGATATGGAAAAGATTTTATCATTCATTATGATGCGTCCGGCCGTTATCTTGGCTACTTCGGCGGAAGAGGACCTGAAGAAAAGCACCTCTTGAATGCGCACGGTATTTGCCTGGATTTCAGGGATGGCAACCAACCCAATTTAATTATTACGTCACGGCAGCAAAATGCATTTAAACGTTATACTCTAAGTGGCGAATTCATCAATACCATTTCGCTGCCGGGTGCATGGGTATGCAGGCCTGTTATAAAAGGTGATTATTTATATTCTGCTGTATTGCAAACAAATTCAAGACAGGGACAGCACTCAGGCTGGGTAACCATTTTAGATAAAAATTATAAAGTAGTTTCCAATCTTGCCGGTTCAGTTCCCAATTATGTAGATGGCAAACTGGATGAAATGTATCAAACCATAAAATGTTTTTCTTATCCGCATGATGTATGCATCGATGATGAAGAAAATTTATACATTGCTCAATGGAATTCAGGGAAAGTATATCCTTATAAATTATCTCCCGTTATTTGATGAAGAAATTATTTTTAGCAGCTCTTACATTTTTATTTTTTCATTGCAGCTATTCGCAACAAGAATTTCAATTGGCGCCGCCAGTAGTAAAATATAATTCAGTATTTTTTATTCAGTCTGCAACAGTTTCATTGCAATTTTTACAGCCGGGTACTCAAATATTTTATTCATTAAATGGTAAGGAACCTGCGAAAAATGACCTCGTTTATCAATCACCCATTGTTATAAAAAAATCTCTCACAACTTTAAAAGCAAAAGTATTTGGTAATGGCTATGTTCCTTCAGAAACTGTGCAGGCAACTTTTATAAAAGATGGCTTGAAAATAAAATCAATTGAACCATCACCCGCAAATGAAAAATTTCCCGGTAACGGGGCGAAAACTCTTTTCGATAATGAAGGCGGAATAGCGGATATGCATAATAAAAATTTCCTGGGTTATCAAAAGGATTCAGTAGAAATAAATGTTTTATTGGAAAAGAAGCAGCCAATACATTCCCTATTACTGGATTTCCTTCGGGATGAAGGAAGCTGGATATTTTTACCGCAATCAATACAGGTTTATTATTTTAATGAAAATAAAAATTCTTATGAACTTATCGGGAAGAAGAAAATTCTCCCGGATACAATTATTAACGGAAGCGCCTGTGTTTTTGAAATAATAAAGCCCGGTAAAAAAATCACTGCGAATAAAATAAAAATCATTTTGCAACCTTTACAATCTATCCCCGAAGGCCATCCAGGAAAGGGAAAGCAGGCCTGGCTATTCATTGATGAAATTAAAATCTATTAAGCGCATGCAACGTTGGAAAAATATAATTTTTAATGTCACACTTGCGCTCAATATTTTATTGTTCTTCCTTTTTATATTCGACAGCAGGTTGCATGTGCCCCCGTGGCTGCAGGTGGTTGGTCGAATGCATACCATGTTTTTACATTTTCCTATTGTTATGCTGGCGCTATGTATTTTCTGGGAATTGTTTTCAGGATATAAAAAGTCGTACGTAGGCGTAAAAGCAGAAATAGGCGATGAATTATTGTTGGCCGCAGCTATCACTTCTGTTATTACTGCCCTAATGGGTTTGTTCCTTTCGCGGGAAGACGGTTATACAGCCGACTTGCTGGTATGGCATAAGTGGGGCGGTGTGTTTATTTCATTTCTTTCTTTGGGCTGGTATGTTTTCAGGGTAAAAGTTCGCCAGATAAAACCTGCATTATTAACTACCGCACTTGCCGCGATGGTTATGATCATTGTAACAGGGCATCTTGGCGCTGGTATTACCCATGGGCAGGATTTTCTTCTTGCACCGGTTATCGCCGAAAAACAAAAACCTGTTGTATTATTTGAAGATGCTGAAGTCTACACAAATATGGTACAACCTATCCTCGAAGCAAAATGTATAAGCTGCCATAATTCTGAAAAGGCAAAAGGGCAGCTTATTATGGAAACAAAAGAAATGCTATTAAAAGGCGGAAAGGATGGTAAATTATGGGATTCCACTCAAAATGATTTTGGGTTGCTGATGCAAAGAATTCATTTACCACCGCAAAGTAAAAAGCATATGCCGCCGCAAGGCAAACCTCAATTAACTGAAGAAGAAGCCCAGATTTTATATTATTGGATAAAAAGCGGAGCCAGCTTCACTACAAAAGTAGCAGCGCTTCCTCAAAAGGATACTTTGCGTTTATTGGCATCACCGTTATTTCAAACGATAGAAACAGATGATTATACTTTTGCACCCGCCGATGAAAAAAAGATAAATGCATTAAATAATAATTACCGTGTTGTGAAACCTTTGGCAATTGGTTCACCTGCTTTGGGTGTGGAATTTTTTAGCATAGAAAAATTTAAGGCTGATCAATTAAAAGAATTATTGAATGTTAAAGATCAGATTGTTTCGCTTAACCTTGATAAAATGCCGGTGGCAGATGAAGACCTTAAAACCATCAACCAGTTTGCGAACCTGCGGAAATTGAATTTGTCCTTTACCAATATAACCGGCGCAACATTAGGGGAATTGACGAAACTGAAAGAATTAAAATTACTTTCCTTATCAGGAACGAAAATAAAAGCGTCTAACCTTGCTCCGTTAGTAAAGCTTCCAAAGCTTACCCACCTGTTTATATGGAGTACGGCCATAGCTCCGGAAGAAATAAACAAACTTCAACGGGAATTTAAAACTGCTACAATTGAAACAGGATTTCGCGGTGATACAGTAGTAATAAAATTAAATCCACCTGTTATACAAAATGAAGAACAGGTGATATCACAACCTGTGCCGCTTCAATTAAAACATTATGTAAAAGGAGTTACCATTCGTTATACAACGGATGGCAGCGACCCCGATAGCATCCATTCTCCCGTGTATGATGAGAACGTTATGCTCGATAAAAAGGAAATCATAAAAGCAAAAGCATTTAAGCCGGGATGGATCAGCAGTGATATTGTTGAAAAAATATTTTACAAAGCAGGAGTTGTACCGGATTCTGTTCAACTCGTAAATGCTCCTGACCCGCAATACAAAGGAGAGGGAGGGCTAACAGTGCACGACGGCAAAATAGGGAGCCTTAATTTCCGTGATGGAATGTGGTTGGGTTACAGGGTTCAGCCTATGGAAGCTTTATTTTATTTTAATAAAGAAGTGAAGGTTTCATCGGTTACCATCAGTAGTATTGTTGATATAAATAGTTATTTAATGCCTCCGCAGGAAATAGAAGTTTGGGGAGGAAAAGACAAAGCATCACTGCATTTGTTAAAGCGAATGCAACCTGAACAGCCATTAAAGGAAAAACCTGCTTATTTAACAGGCTATGATGTAAATTTTAATTCTTCTGAAATAAAAATCTTAAAACTCATTTTAAAGCCATTACCTAAACTACCGGTGTGGCATAGGGCTAAAGGAGATAAAGCATGGATATTTGTTGATGAAGTGTTTTTAAATTGAACTTTTAAAGAATCTTAAAGAACGATCGCTAAAATAGCTCCACACTCCATGTTCTTTTCCATGCCTCACCTGCAGCGAGTTGGTTAATTCCTTCTTTATTTTCTAACTGGTAATCATGGTGAACATTATCTGCTATTCCACACCACGGCTCCAGGCAAACAAAGGGTGCATCTTTGGCGGCCCAGATGCCGAAATATGGAAATCCTCTAAATGAAAATGTCAGACTATGTTCATCTTTTTCGGACGACAATTTTATTTGATTACTGGCGATGTGTTTTAAAACGATTGCATCATTATAGAACAACGAAGGAGTAAGATTTAATTTATTTTTATTTAACGCGATCGCTTCAGTGTTGTCTTTTGTTAATCCATCATTCAAAAGAAAACGGTTTAAAACGCTATCATTATCAAACTCTAAAGTATAATCCGTGTATTGCAGGTTATCTTGTAAAGGCACTTTAAAAGCCGGATGCCCGCCAACTGAAAAGTACATATCACTGTTGTTGACATTTTGAATGATATAACTGCAATAAAGTGCATGCTGTTTTATTTCATATTGAATTTGGAAAATAAACTGAAAGGGATATACAGCAAGTGTTTCATCAGAACTATGCAATGTGAAAGTTGCAGAAGTTTCAGATGTTTGTTCAACTTCAAAAATTTTATCTCTCGCAAAACCATGTCGTGGTAGAAAATATTCTTTACGATCAAAAATATATTTGCCGTCTTTTAATTCACCAACTATCGGGAATAATATGGGAGAGTGTTTGCCCCAGTATTGTGCGTCCGCCTGCCATAAATATTCGAGTCCGTTTAATTGTATGCTTTGCAGTTCGGCGCCTTTATCAGTAATAATAACTACAAGTTGTTCATTTGCTATTTGTATCATGCGTCAAAAATACATGCATTTGCTTTTCACTTTTCAAACTGGCGCTCAAAATTATAGAATGGCTTTTTTTATTACCAGGTCAGTTTATCGGTAGTTTCAAAAAAATAATTTTATAAAAGTTACGTTACTTAATTGGAGGCTGTAATCAGCCCTGTTATAATTAATAAAAACTTTTGTATGGAAGAACTTATTTATGGAAACGAATATCGCTGCTATTGGCGGGATGAATATCTTGGCTTAGCAACTTATACTGATGATCAATCGATCGGTGATTGTTTCCTTCGACTTGAAGTTAATAAAAGCGGCCGCCTTGAAGAAATATTCATAGTGCCTGACAGGTGGAGTTTATCTTAAACTTTAATATTTTATTTGAAACTAACGTTTAGGATTACACTAAGTTTATGTATAAAGCGTGGCTTTAAATCTTTTTGCCAGCAGGCCTGTAGCCGCAGCCACATCTATATCTGCAACAATTACCCCTTCTTTTCCATAAGCCTGGTGCTTAAGGCATTTTCCATCGGGAGCTATTAATGAAGTAGCCGATTCCTGGAAACGCATTCCATAATTTACGCTGGCAAAGTAAATAGTATTTTCCATCGCTCTCATCATCATTGCTTTTTCATAATAAGGATTGTCTTTGTTGCCCCATTCTGAAAGTTGAGGGCCGCTGGCATTGCTGGCGGTACACTGCGGATGGAATACAATTTTTGCATCATTCATCGCTGCCCATCTTACGGATTCAGGATAGCGGAAGCCTTCGTGGCAGATGGTGATTCCAAATTTTACGCCGTTTACTTCAAAAATATTTCTTTCCGTTCCCGGAATCCAAATATTATCTTCCGTGGGGTCTAACTGGTTTTTTGTTTGATGGCCCAATACTTCACCTTCGCTTGAGATAACGAAGGCTACATTTAAAAGGCCATGCGCATTATACCAATTCATCGGTAGAATAACGGTAATTGAATTGTTGGCCGCCATCGTGCAAACTTTATCCAATGCTGATCGCATTTTTTCCGGCGAAGATTTCTCAACCTGAAATTCTTCGGCGGGATAACCGGGAATGTAAGATTCAGGAAAACAGATTATTTCAGCCTGTTCGTTTACTGCATCTTTTATTAGCTTTTCGATTTGCAATAAACCATCAGCAATAGATTTTGGAAATGGAGGAGATGCTAACGCTATTTTCATAAAACTTAAAAATGATGAACGAAGTTCTTACAATTTATTTGTTCACCCAATAATCAACAACTGTAACGTCATCAGCAATGGGAAGGGAGAGTTTAAAAAGCCTGGCATACTCCGGATTTTTGGAATAACCTTTCATGTCATCTTTTGATGCAAATGTTGTGACATATACATGCTTAACTAAAGCAGTGTCCCTTGCTGAAACATTTACTCCTAATTCAAAATCTTTAACCAAAGAACTTTTTGACAGCGCTGTGTAGGTATCATCCAACGCTTTGATACTGTCACCGGAAGAATCAGTCTTAAAAGTAATGATAACAATGTGCCTTAAAAGATGTAATGGGGAACCAGTTTGTGCACTTAAATTATTGGCAAATACAATAGATGCAAATAAGGAAAAAATATAAGCTGTTTTTTTCATATCGGAAGTTTAGAAATGTTAAGCTACTAATATTTTACGAATTCCACCCCGTTAGGAACCCGGCATGAAAGCGCGGATATTTTACCATAGTTAACTTCAGGAAAATCCTTTTAATTGGAAAAAATGCAGTTGATACCTAACGTTAAAGATTATACGAAATACATGCATGATTAAATATGTTTCCTGGTTTGGGGACATAATGCACACTTTTTTGTGAAAGCTTACCCGCTTTTAGTGCGCCATGCTAGAAAAAAGCTTACCATAATATTGGTATGTAGAATTTATACACGGTGTGTAATAAAATAACCAAAAAGTGGCAATCCCTAAGGCAGATCTATACTTGACTATACATGGCATGATTTTGTGAAATACCTTAAAAGGACTGTTATTTATAATGGCATTCTTTAAATGCTAAAAATTTGTTGGACCCTAAAATGAATAAAAAATGGCGCAGTTACATGTACAACCCAAGCGAAATAATTATTGGTGGCTATGGCTACTCATAATTTTAATAATAGTTGCAGGAGCCGTGTATTGGTATCTGAACTACTATCGAAAAGAGGCAAACTCCGTGTATGATAAAACTGCTTCGACGACCTTGTTCAAAATGCCGGTTGATCAGCAGGATACTTAGGCCTTGATTAATATAGTTTGCGGAATTGACTCTAGTAATAAATGACTGGTCTACCAGTATAAGAATGTTTTGTAATAACAATGAAACTTTAAAAGAATAAAAAATAAAAATTATAAGTCATGGTTAAAGATGAATATGTTCCTAACAGGAATCATTATATAGCTAACAGGAATTTGAAGAAGCTTCATGGCAGCGGTTTTGAGGTTGCGCATGATGAGCCTGATATCAGGGGGTGGAAAGTTGTTAACATGGAAAATATCGAAATAGGAAAAGTGGATGATTTATTGTTCGATGCGGATTCGCGTAAAGTGAGATATCTCACCATTAAATTAAATGGAAAACCGCTCAATCTTCTGTCAAGAGATTTGCTTGTTCCTATTGGTCTTGCTGAATTGGATAAAAAGGATGATTTTGTTTTACTGCCCGATGTTACTGCCGGGCAACTCGCAGCACTTCCCGATTACAAAAAAGGAAAGGTAACTGTGGAAACGGAAAGGGCGATAAGGACTGTTTTCGCTGGCATTGCTAATGCACCTGGTAAATATGGTGATGATAGCGAATATGCTATTAATAGCCAGGAATGTTACAGTGATAATTATTCTAATGCCGACAGCATGTACCTGGCACGCCCGACAACAGGTACCGAAGATATTAACCCGGGCGAACTTGATTAATAAATTACTCCGCGCCCTTCTCTTTCACCGGTGAACTATGACTAGAAAAATTACTTTGAAAGGAACTTGGGAAGTATTAAAGAATTGCTTCTCAGGATTTTCGGATGATAAACTTTTAAAGCTAAGTGCTTCGCTTGCTTATTATACCGTGTTTTCGCTTGGCCCCCTTTTGATTGTTATGCTCTTTTTGTCAGGTATTTTTTTTGGGCGCAATGCAGTCGAAGGCACTATTTATGGCCAAATGGAAAGTTTTGTTGGGCATGACGCCGCCTTGCAACTGCAACAGATTATTAAGAATGCAGCCATTAGTAATAAAAGCAATTTTGCGGCGGTTATTGGCATAATAACATTACTTATAGGAGCAACTTCAATGTTTGCCGAGATACAGGATTCGATAAATATGATATGGGGATTGAAGCCCAAACCTAAAGCGGGGTGGATCTTGTTCTTAAAAAACAGGTTGCTTTCATTTGGTGTAATTGCAAGTCTCGGATTTTTATTATTGGTGTCACTAGTGATAACAGCAATTATCGAAAGTATAAGCAACAGGATTAAAGTACATTTTTCGTCTGTATCAGTGGTTCTTTTTTACATCATCAATCTTATAATCACTTTTGGAGTAGTAACCGCATTGTTTGGAGTAATTTTCAAGGTGCTTCCGGACGCGAGGATAAAATGGAAAGAGGTAATAGCAGGTTCTGTTGCTACCGCTTTACTTTTCATGATCGGTAAATTTGCAATTTCTTTTTATATAAGCAAAACCAGCATCGGCTCTACTTACGGAACCGCCGGATCATTAGTTGTGCTGCTGGTATGGATATATTATTCATCGGTAATATTATATTTCGGCGCTGAGTTTACTAAGGCCTGGGCTTTAAAATACGGACACGCTATTCATCCAAATGAATATACCGTTACCACGCAAAAAATTGAAATTGAAAAAGGAAAGCAAAGTGTGCAGCAAGTACAAAAATAAAGCGATACAACGGTATACCTTAAACGAAAAAATACTGTGAGCAGAGGCAGTTTATTTTAATTCGCCTATTTAAAATTCGGGCATAATATAACAGCTAGTTTCTTCATGATAGTTCCAATGTCTTTAATAAAAAGTTTTAGATGCTGCCTTATTTGTTCCATTTGCTCGGTATCCGCTCGTGTACCTGCAGTTGTTAGAGCCGTAGGATATTTTAAATTACACAAGAATTAATATTCTCTTTTGGATGATTTGGAGTTATCCACACTGGTCTAATAAATATTTTCCTGCAGGGAATATACTTATCCGTTTCTTTGTGTTCAATTAAAAAAGAGCGAAACAAACATAAATCTAACTTGTCGGTGTAGGCTGGAACTTTCCGCCACCATTTTGTGATAAACGCCTTTTTTATAACTTTTGTTTTTACCTGGATATCGGATTTAAGTTATGGCTGTATGTTTATACGGCCTTCTGTTTTTGCCCCTGGTTTAGAATTTATTGAAATTGGTTTATTATCGGCAAAACCGCTTCACCTTTTATGGGTAAAATTACACATCAACTAAATCAGAACCGGGCAGTTATAACGAGTTTATATCTCTTATCAGTTGACCAGCATTTCAATAAGCTAGATGCAATTTGATTGTAAACATTGACCTGGCATCCCTCATTTTCATTAATATTGCTGTTTAAGGTATGTATAGTAACTTGATTGAGAAAAAATTAAACAGGTCATATCCTCAACAATGATAAAAATTTATAGACCGGGAGCAATCGGCGGGCTGCTTGATCTATATCAACAGGCAATTACTGACCTCATTAAAGAAATTGAAGATATTCCTGACCATGCTTTAACTATAGTCACAGACCCTAATACAACTGATGAAAATTGTAAATCCGTCCAGTCAATTTTATCTCATGTTGTACATTCAGGTTATGGGTATGCTACAAACATTCATAACCTCAAGGGGAATAACATAGCACGGCCGCCCAAGACATTTCATACAACTGTTGAAGAATATCTGAAAGATCTTACTAACGTATTCGCCTATACGGAAAACATCTTTACGAAAATTAATGACAATGAATTGGAACAATTAGATAATTCACTAAAGATAAAAACAGGGTGGGGGCAAGGGTACGATATAGAGCAGATGATGGAGCATGCCATAGTGCATATTCTCAGGCACAAAAGGCAGATTGAGAGAATTAAACGGACCGTATCCAGAAAATATCCATAATAGGTTCAAAATTTGTAATGATCCAGTAACTTATGCAATCGTTTTTTGCTGGAGTAAGTCTTCATAATCTTTTTTGGTATCTATATCAACTATTCCCTTTGGGAAGGCCACAGTCGCTACAAGGTCTTTATGCTGTTTAATCAATTTGCCGGCACCGGCATCGCCTCTTAATTCCATCAATTCATTGAAAAAACTTTTGTGAAATAAAGCAGGCGTACCCAACGTATTATTATAACTACTTGCCACAATAGGCATCGCTTTTTTTTGCTGTTTGCTTAACAAGCTTTCAAGCAGCGATTTGTTTATATGAGGCTGATCGCATACCATGAAAATAATCCCGTCAACATCAGCGCTTATTTTCTCCGCAGCAGCTACACCACTGTGCAGTGATAAAGACATTCCCTCCTTCCATCTCTCATTTTCCACTACTTCAACATTCATCCCTTCGAGTTCTTTTTTCACTACATACTTATCGTAGCCTGTCACAACAATCACCGGTCGCATAGTTGTTTCTAATGCTACCTCCACTGCGTGCTGCAGCAAACTTTTGCCCTGGTAATTCAGCAACTGTTTCGGGCTGCCCAAACGGCTACTCCTTCCGGCAGCAAGCACTACAATGGCACAATGTTTAACTGTATATTGCATGCTGCTCAATATAATTTTTTCGTTTCAATGAACGTATCAGTTCTTGAATGAATACCATCCTGCTTGTTGCGTAGTGATCCGCCGTCCTTACCGGCAAGCACTGCTTTAATTTCTACGATGATACTGAGTGCAATTTCTTCCGCCGTTTCTGCTCCAATTTCCAAACCTGCAGGTCCGTAAATTGTGTTCAGTTGCTCATCAGTTAAAGCGATTCCATCATCACGCAACTCGTCCAGCATTCTGTTGAGTTTCTTTTTTGGACCAAGCATTCCAATGTACTTCACCTGGCGTAGCAGCAATGCTTTCAGCATAGCCAGATCGTAATTGTAATTGTGGGTCATCATTACAAATACAGTTTGCTGATCAAAAGGTATTTGATCTAATACTTTTTCCGGTTTGCTCACCAATACCTGGCATGCACCCACAAACCGTTCCCGTTTTGCATGTGTGCTTCGGCCATCTACCACTCTCACCTCCCAACCAATGGTATCTGCAATTTGCATCATAGGGATAGCGTCATTACCTGCTCCTACTACTACCAGCGAAACGGGGGGCTGCAGGAACTCAATGAAAGCGGTAAGCGAAATATTTTTGACTACATAATTTTTAAATGAGGATGCCTGCAGTTGCATTGCATGATGAACATTTTCCATAATATAACTATGTAATTCAGGATATGGAATGGCGCCCGAAATGTTTCCATTCTCTTCCATGAGCAGGCAGGTGCCGGGCTGTTCATTTTTTTTGTCTTCCAAAGAAAACAATGTTACCAGCACTGATTTCTGCCGGAGCGCTACTGCCTTGCGCAATAACTGAATAGGATTGTTGTTATTGTTTGGGTTGATGGGTTCAAACAATACCTGGATGACACCTGCACAACCCAACTGTACACCGATGGTTGCATCATCTTCATCGCTGGTATCGTAAGTAACCAGTTTCGATTGTTGTTGAGATAAAACCAGCATTGCCTTACGCAAAGCGTCCCCCTCCAAACAGCCACCGCTGATAGCGCCTGTAAGTTCTCCATCATCCGTCACCAGCATTCGTGCACCAGGCCGGCGATAAGATGAACCGTTCAAATGCACCACGGCTGCCAGTGCCGATTTTTTTCCGGCAAGTACAGCGGCATCGTATGCTTTTATTATTTCACGAAGTTCTTTCATAACCATTAGCCCTTTTAAAGCAAGGTTTAATTTGCAATAGCTTTGTTCATATATTTTTCAGGGTCCTGTTCAAATTTAACTTTGCATCCGTCGCAGCAGAAATAAACTTTTTCGCCATGGTATTCAATAATATGTTTAGGATTATTAATATCCACTGGCACACCGCAAACAGGGTTGATGTAATACTTTGGTGATATTCCTGTTTCAGCTTTCGATTCATCAAACTTTTCAAATGAAATCATCACAGGCGAACTGTTTTGAACTTGTATCAATTCGGCCAATATACTTATGGCAACCTCATCAGGGCTCTTAGCATTAATATCAATGCCCGCCGGAGATTTGATAAGATCAATAGCAGTCTTATCAAAACCTGCATCAGCAAGATAATTCGTTATGGAAGCCATTTTCTTTCTGCTGGCAACAAAGCCAACGTAAGCACTTTCTTTTTTTAATGCTTCCACTAAAGCTTTTTCATCCTGCTCTCCCTGGGTAGCTACTACAATAAAAGTGGCAGGTGTTGTTCTCACATTGGCCAGGCTGATTTGCGTAACCAGCTCATCTACCTTCTCAAAAGTCTGAAGATTTGCATCCTGCGCTACTGCTGTAATGCGATAGCCTATAGCGCCTGCAAGTTTTACCAAAGCCTTTGCGATAGACGATTTGCCAATTATCACCAGATGTGGTACCGGCAGTACAGGCTCAACGAAGACCTCAACCGTTCCTTCACTCTGGCATGTCATTTTGTATTCCATAACTCCTTCCTGTTTTGATGATACAATCGAATTTCCAATTTTTACAAGCCTGGCTTTGCCCCTCTTCATGGCGTCTTCTGCTTCTTTAATGATAATGCCTTTCACGCAGCCGCCGCCAACCCAGCCCAAAATTTCCCCGAATTTATTGATTACGGCCTTGTCGCCCACTTTACCGCTGCTGGGAGCTTCGCGCCTTACAACAATAGCAATAGCAAAGGGCTCGTTCTTTTCTTTCAGTTTGTTTATATTATCAAAAAAATGTATCATGCATTTGCCAAAATATTTTCAAGTTCCAATAAACTTTCCAGGTTATGGGCAAAACGGAAATCATCTATCGAGGGAAGCGCTGCCTTCATGCCTCTTGCCTCGGGCGCATAACCCTTCATTCCTTTTAATGGGTTTAACCAGATTATTCGTTTTGCTCTTCTCTGTAATTTAATCATTTCCTGGCTAAGTAGCTCAGGGTCGCTGGTGTCTAATCCATCGCTTAAGATGAGAATGACAGGCGATCCGTTCAGTAACAATTTGCCATACTTGTCGTTGAACTCATGCAGGCACTCACCAATGCGTGTTCCACTGCTCCAGTTATCAGCCTGTTCACTAATAGCAGTTAACACAAAATCGACCCGGTTCTGTTGCAACGCTTTGCTGATCCTGATTAGTGAAGTGCTGAAAACAAATGCTTCCATCTGCCGGAAATTTTCACGCAGTGCACAGATAAACCGAAGCAGGAAATAACTGTACCTATCCATGGAGCCACTCACGTCCAGCAATACAATCAGCCGTTGTTTTTTAGGCCTCTGTGCCCTTCTGAATAATTCAATCGGTTCGCCTCCGTAGCCAACACTTCTCCTGATGGTACGCCGCAGGTTGATCTGTCCTTTACTGCGGCTCTCCCTCATGCGCCTGCGTAACCGTATTGCCATTTGCTTAAACATCTTTCTTGCAATATCTTCAAGTAATGCTGAATCTGTTTCGTTTAGCTTCGAAAAATCTGTTCTCTTTAATCGTTCGGTTTCAGTTGCTCCTGAAACATTCTTTCCTTCCTCTTCCGAGGCTTCAGTTTTTCCGCGGCCGAGCATCACCAGTGATGCACTGTTCTTTTTTTTAAAAGATCCCTTCACTAAAGTTTTGTTCTTAATTTCCTGCAGGTCTGTTGGATTCGTATCCCAGTAGAGCAGAAATAATTTCTCATACACTTTTCGTTCTTCCGGCGAATTACAGAAAATTGCTTTCAATGCATACTTAAAACTATCCCTGTTGCTGATCAGTCCTTCTTTTGCGCAACGAAGTGCATCCTGAGTCTCCTGTATGCCGACATTGAGCCCATGGCTCCTGGCAAATTGCACAAAACCAACTACACTTTCAGCAATGCTCCTTGTTTGAAATGCCTGTTGTTTCATATAAAGTTCAATTACTCCTAATCACGATAATTGTGTTTAAAGAGTGTCGATAAATTCAGCTTTTGCCTGGTTAATATCCTCTACCGATTTCAACACACTTCCTAATGTCTGCTCAAACGCTTTGGCATTTACTTCCCGGTAGCCAAGTGCCAGCAGGCTTTCGGCCCAGTCAATGGTTTCACTTACGCCGGGCGTTTTGGCCAATTTGCGCTGCCTGAAGGCCTGTACATGGGCTACCACCTGCTCCAGTAAATGTTGCTCAATACCCGGTAAGCGTTTTTTAACTATCGCCATTTCTTTTTCAAGATCAGGGTAATCGATCCAGTGATACAGGCAGCGGCGTTTGAGTGCATCGCTTAACTCACGGGTACGGTTAGATGTAAGAATTACAAATGGTTTATATTTTGCTTTGATAGTGCCCAACTCGGGAATACTGATCTGGAATACAGATAATAGTTCCAGCAAAAAAGCTTCAAATTCTTCATCACTCCTGTCGAGTTCATCTATCAGCAAAACAGGAGACTGTTCTTCTTCCATGATGCTTTGAAGCAATGGGCGCTTAAGTAAGTACTCATTGCTGAAGATGTGATGTTCCTTTTCTTCAACAGAAAGATTGGTGCCTTCCTGCAACTTAATACCGAGCAATTGCTTTTGATAATTCCATTCATAAACTGCTGCGTTTATATCCAATCCTTCGTAGCACTGCAGGCGAATGAGTTTGGTTTCCAACAATTGAGACAGCGCCAATGCAATTTCGGTTTTTCCCACACCAGGTGGTCCTTCCAGCAGCAATGGCTTTTGAAGTTTTAGCAAGAGGAATAATGCAGTAGCAAATTCTTCATCCGCTACGTATTGATGTTTTTCCAATGCTACTATTATCTCCGACGGACTATTGATTGCTTGCACAGGCTTACGATTTTTTACCACCAAATATTCCTTTAATCACACTTCCTACCATAGAGCCGGCACTTAGGGAACTGTCCACTTCCTGCCCGGAAAGCTGTGCTTTGAAGTTGCTTACAAACTGGTCGAACACATGGTTGCTTACATCATTGATGAGCCTGCTACCAAACTGCGCCAGCATTCCTGCGATGCTTACTTCCATAGAAACATTCACGTCTGTACCGTTATCTTTTTGTGTAAGGTTTCCTGTCATCACCATTTCGGCACTACCTTTCCCTTTACTATCGGTGCCGGTTCCTTTCAATGTCATTTTATGCGCAACCGGATCTCTTTCTGTGAACGTAATAAGCCCGCCATAGCTGGCCTTTACCGGGCCAAATTTTAATTCCACACCTCCCTTGTAATTATTGTCATCTACTTTTTCAGTCAATGACGCACCGGGCACACAAACCACTACCTTTTCCGGATTGGTGAGGTTCGCCCACACATCTTCAATGCTGTTCTCAACATGAAATGATTTTGTTATTGTTGTATTCATAATTTATCAATTTGTTCCGCAAAGCGTTTTGATTTAATAAACGAGGATAATTGAGTAACACAACGATATTAATTTGTTTACTACCGCTGGTCAGCAAAATAATCTATTAGAAAGAGGAGGCCACACTCACGCGGCCTCACTCTTTTTTTTAAAGTATTTTATTTGCCGTATGCTCCTTTTTCCTTCAATGCCTTCCACACTTTGAATGGTGTGATCGGAATATCAAGATGCGTAATTCCGAATGGCGATAGAGCATCTATTATTGCGTTGGCAATTGCCGGTGGAGAACCAACCGTCGGGGATTCCCCCACACCTTTGGCACCTATTGGGTGGTGTGGCGAAGGAGTTACCACATGTCCCGTTTCCCATTTAGGTGATTCTACTGCTGTTGGCACCAGGTAATCCATTAAGGTACCGTTAAGGATATTGCCTGCCTCATCATAAATCAATTCTTCGTACATGGCAGGAGCAATGCCCTGTGTAAGTCCACCATGCACCTGTCCCTGCACAATCATAGGGTTGATGATATGGCCGCAGTCATCGATGGCGACAAAGCGGCGAACATGGATGCCACCTGTTTCTTTATCTATATCTACGACACAGATATAAGCACCTGAAGGGAAAGTAAGGTTTGGAGGATCGTAATAGTGTGTTGCTTCAAAGCCAGCTTCCATTCCCTGGGGGAAATTGGTATAAGCTGCGAACACCAATTCCTGTATGGTCTTTACCTTTTCCGGTGCACCTTTTACAAAAAATTTACCGGGCTCCCATTCCAGGTCATCTTCGCTGACCTCCAGTAAATAGGCAGCAATTTTTCTCGCTTTATCACGAAGTTTTCTTGCAGCCACGGCTGCTGCCGCTCCTGCTGTTGGTGTACTCCGGCTTGCATAGGTACCCAAGCCATAGGGAGCCGTATCGGTATCACCCTCTTCCACCTGGATGTTTTCAGCTGGTATACCTAACTCTTCGGCAATAATCTGGGCATATGTTGTTTCATGACCCTGACCCTGCGATTTTGTTCCAAAACGTGCAATGGCTTTGCCCGTTGGGTGTACACGGATCTCGGCACTGTCAAACATTTTAATTCCAAGAATATCGAAATCTTTGGAGGGGCCTGCTCCAACTATTTCTGTAAACGTTGAAATGCCTATTCCCATTAATTCGCCCTTTGCCCGTTTTTCGACCTGCTCTTTTCGAAGATCGGCATAACCCACTACATCCATTGCCTTTTGCAACCCGGCATGGTAATCTCCACTATCATAAATCCACCCGGTAGGTGAATGCCACGGGAAGTCTTCCTTTTTAATAAAATTGTCCATGCGCAATTGTGCAGGATCTTTACCTATCTCCAAAGCATAACGGTCGGTCATGCGCTCAATGGCATGCACTGCTTCAGTAACACGGAATGAACAGCGATAGGCAACACCTCCCGGTGGTTTGTTGGTATATACTGCATCTGCTTCCACAAAGGCAGTTCCATAATCATAAGAGCCGGTAGCTATGGAGAACAGGCCGGCTGGATATTTGGAAGGGTTGGCCGCAGCATCTGTGTATCCATGATCTGCTAAAACCTTAAATCTTGTTGCCAGGATTTTCCCCTCCTTTGTGCCAGCCATTTCAGCGGTGATGTGATAATCGCGGGCAAATGAATCAGCCTGCAGGTTTTCACTCCTGTCTTCAATCCATTTTACAGGTTTGCCCACAAGAAATGAAACAGCAATAGCAATAACATAACCAGGATAAACTGGTACTTTGCCACCAAAACCGCCACCAATATCCGGAGAAACAACCCTTATTTTTTCCTCTGTTAACCCAACATGGCCGGCCACCAATGCAAACACCGTTCGCAGAACGTGAGGCGCCTGTGTTGTCATATACATAGTAAGGTGGTTATTTATCTTGTCATAATCCGCAACACAACCGCATGTTTCGATAGAAGAAACATGTATACGGGGAATGTGCATCTGTTCCTTAACCACCACAGCCGCCTCAGAAAAAACCTTTTCTGTTTTTGCTTTATCACCCGCTTCCCAATGCCAGATGTGGTTATCGGTCTTACCGGGCTTATCTGTACGGAGCACGGGTGATGAAGGATCCATTGCTTTAAAAGGATCTACCAGTGCCTGCATAGGTTCGTATTCAACTTTTACTGCTTCGCGGCCATCGCGTGCTGCGTACCGGCTGGTTGCTATTACTGCCGCTACTTCCTGGGCCTGGTACATTACTGTATCGGTAGGCAATACCATTTGTGTGTCTGACATGATAGTAGGCATCCAATGGAGATTGTATTTTTCCAAGTCCTTACCGGTTATTACTGCAACTACGCCCGGCACTTTCATTGCCTCCGAGATATCTATGTTTTTTATTTTGGCATAGGCATATGGGCTGCGGGTAATATCCATGTACAGCATTCCATCCAACTTGATATCATCTACATAATGGCCTCTACCCTGAATAAACCGGATATCTTCCTTTCTTTTCATGGAATGGCCCATACCGCTGATCGCTTTTGATGTTTTACATTGTATCATAATGATCTTAATTGAAATTTTGATAAATAAGATTTAAACAAATTGAGGTTCTGTAGAGGCTGGTTCCACGCCACGGTTTTTTGCACTTGCATACTCAATAGCCTTTACGATATTATTGTATCCGGTACACCGGCAGAGATTTCCTGAAATACCCCACCGGATTTCTTCTTCCGTTGGATTGGGGTTATTCTCCAGCAATTCTATCGAACGCATGATCATGCCCGGAGTGCAAAATCCACAATGGAGACCATGGTTATCTTTGAATCCTTCCTGTAATGGATGCAGGTGACCATCTGCTCCGGCAACACTTTCAATAGTCCTGACCGATTTCCCGTTTGCCTGTACAGCGAGGATTGTACAGGATTTTACCGATTTGCCATCTAATAAAATAGTACATGCGCCACAAGTGGTGGTATCGCAGCCTATATGCGTTCCCGTTAGATTCAGATTTTCGCGTATCAGGTGTACCAGCAGGGTGCGGGGTTCCACATCCAAGGTATGTTGTACTTCGTTTACTTTTAAAGTTATTTCCATTTTTCCCGATTTTAAAATGTTTAATTGATTAATATTTTAATGGCTGCTTTATTTTGATATCCTTTCAACAGCTTTATGAATCATCCGCTTCACCAGCACAGCTACCATCGCACGTTTGTATTCTTCGCTACCACGCAAATCAGAGGAAGGACTGCAATCTTCAGATGCGTATTTGGCCGCTTCGGCAATGGTTTCATCTGTAATGGATTTACCCACCAATGCCTTTTCACTTCGCGATGCACGTAATGGTACAGGATTCACATTGGTAAGGCCAAAACCTGCTGCAGTGCAAACACCTTTGCTGTCAAGCGTTAGCTGTACAGCTACACCGGCTGTGGCATAGTCACCTACTTTTCTTTCCAGTTTGTGATAGGCGCTTCCGGTTCCGGCAGGAGGTTCAGGAATTTGAATTTCTGTAAGAATTTCTCCATGCTCTAAAGCGGTCATATAAAACCCATGGAAAAATTCATCGATGGCAATGCTTCTTTCCCCATTAGAACCGGTTGCTACAATGGTAGCATTTAAAGCGAGCATTACAGCCGGATGATCGTTGGCTGCATCACCGTGGGCGAGGTTGCCTCCAACGGTACCCCTGTTGCGAACCTGAGGGTCTGCGATCAATTTTGTAACGTCCGCAAAAATGGGGAAATATTTTTTCAGCAGGTCGGAGTGCTCAATTTCAGCTTCCCGGGTAAGGGCGCCGATTTTTATTACACCACCTTCTTCTTTAATGTGCGCAAGATTCGGGATGCCATTAATATCAATGAGCCATTCAGGATTGGCAAAGCGCAACTTCATCATGGGTATCAGGCTATGGCCACCCGAAAGAACTTTGGCGTCTTCTCCATATTTATCTAACATCGAAATGGCTTCGGCTAGGGTGCCTGGGGATGCGTACTGAAAGGACTGAGCAATCATAGTTGTTGTTTTTATTTATTGAAAATGAAATTCCGCAGACAAAAAGGAGCATTTCAAGGTTATGTTATTTCATTTCACAAAATAAACGCACAAAAAACGTTTAAAACGATGATCTTAATCAGCTAATTCCTGCTTTTGATCATTGGAAATTGAACAATTCTATTTCCGGATTTCTTAATGAAAAAATTCCTGAGTTTCCCAATAAAAAAGAGTAAGCTGCCATTCAGCCAAACACCGCAAAAGATAAGTGCCACTCCGCTGTAATATAAAGCAAGCCCACCGCCAAGAGCTACGCTGTATAAAAGGCAGGTTGATCCTGTAAAAGCCAGCAGTAATGCATATCTTGTTCGGTTATCCCGATAATTGAAAAGCATGCAAACCAGAACAATTCCACAAAAAAGCGCTGAAAGTATTAAGGTGGTTAAAGAAGAATGAGTATGTGTGTCCATGAAAGTTCCGGCCTGGTCACAAAGAACGAACGTGCTTGAAAAGGCCATGAAACAAAGAGGGCACTTAGGTAACAGTGCGAGAAGGATCCCCGCAAAAAAACTATATTTCTTCTTATTACCCGGGGGATATGGTTTATTAAACTTTGCGCAATGTTTTTTCTCAAATAACATAGCCGTATCGTAGAAAAAATTATTCTATGAATTTACACAAATTAAAGCGTATAATTATTTATTTTTTGAAACTATTTAAATAAAATAGGTTGAAAGTTTTCTCTAATCAAAAGCCTGTTTTATTTTGAGGACATGTGTGTAAATCCGAAGCAAAAGCCGGAAAGCCTTCGGCTTATATTAGCGATAATGTCCGTCCCTGTTCTTTTAAAAATGGAAAAGAAACCCTTAAAGCATATTAGGAAGGCGTTACTAACGTAATAGCATACACTGAAAATATTTTTACAGAAATTAAAGACGATGAATCGGAACAAAGAGCCATTCATTTAGGATAAAGCACGTGGGGCAATATTGGAATATAGAACAGATGATAAGACACACATTGCACATATCTTTGTTACAAATTATAAATTGAAAGAGTTAAAGATCAGGAGGGACTTAATTAGGTTTAAAAATATTGATTAATAATATGAAAATAGTTGTATTGGATGGATATACCCTCAATCCCGGGGATTTGAGCTGGCAATCTCTGCAACAGTTGGGTGAAACGGTGATTTATGATCGTTCAGCAAAAGATGAGACGGCTGACCGTATTGCAGATGCGAATATTGTGTTAACCAATAAGGTGTTACTAACGGATGAGATTATTGATAAGGCCGTTAACCTGAGATATATTGGCGTAATGGCGACAGGATATAATGTAGTTGATACAGTTGCTGCCGCCAAACGCAATATAAGGGTAACTAATGTGCCTGCCTATAGTACGGCGTCCGTGGCGCAACTTACTTTCGCCATTATACTGGAATTGTTTACTCACGTCTCAAGCTATGCGCAAAGCGTAAGCAACGGAGATTGGGTTCGCAGTAAAGATTTCAGTTATCAAAAGCACACTATGATAGAGTTGCAGGACAAAACTTTAGGTATTATAGGTCTCGGTAGAATAGGACAGGCGGCTGCTGCAATAGCACTGGCTTTTAATATGCGGGTAATTGCTTCCCATAAACATCCGGAAAGAGATAAAATGAACGGAGTTCGCTTTGTTGATGAAGAAGCCTGTTTCAGCGAGGCGGATATTGTAACCCTGCACTGCCCGCTCAATGAGCAAAATAAATATTTTGTAAACCAGCGGTTATTAAGGATGATGAAGCCTTCCGCTTTTTTAATCAATACGAGCCGGGGTGATCTTATTAATGAAAAGGATCTTGCACAGGCACTCAATACAGAACAAATTGCCGGAGCAGGATTGGATGTACTATCCGCCGAGCCGCCTGCTGCCAATAACCCATTGCTCCATGCAAAAAATTGCCTGGTAACTCCGCATATCGGCTGGGCCACCTACGAAGCACGTTCGCGGCTGATGTATGAAGTGGTGCAAAATGTACAGGCATTTATAAAGGGAGTTCCGGTAAATGTTGTTTCCTGATTTAGTTGTTAGTAAGCGGAGAATACACTCAATATTTCTTTTGCGATAGTAAATGAAGTGAACGACTTTACGCTTTGTCAGGGTCATTACAGACCAAGGGTAAAATCAAACTCTTAAGAATATCTTCTTTTTATACATAAAATATAAAAAGGCCCATTTTACCAATACAAAACAAATGGCCATAACAACAGCACCATAAGGATTGCCAATGAGTTGGCCCAGCCATTTAAAAAAACCATTGGTGGAATATTCCCAATTTATAAACCTGCCCGACATATAAATTAATATAGAATTCATCCCAACCACTCTAAAGAAAAATGCCCAGTTCCTGTAACCTAATACATCTATTAAATAAAATAATGCCAGCAGGAGCAAACTGATGCCACCAACATTTAGCACAAATGAGCTCGTCCAAAGATTTTTATTGATAGGAAAATCAAAATTCCAAAGAAGTGCAAGGCCTATAAAAACGATACCGGCAATAGCCATACTCAATGCTTTCTTACTACCGTTAGTATCCTTATTTTTTAAATAGCTGCCGGTAAGTATTCCCAGCAATCCTGTGCCTATCGCAGGTATTGTTGACATTAAACCCTCGGGGTCATGAATGGTAAGATAAAGCCTGCCGGATAAAATACTCCGGTCAATATATGAAGCGAAATTTCCCTGCATAGTAAGGTCGCCCATTGGATAACCCGGCGCCGAAGTAAATTTTAATAACAGCCAATAGCCAATGAGTAAAGCGCAGAACCAGATTATCTGTGCTGTTTGTTTTGAATAAATGTAAATGATATTGGCAAACATATAGGCCAAACCTATTCGTCCCAATACGCTGCCAAAACGTATTTCTGAAAGTGGCCTCAATTCCAGGCCATTATTATAAATAATTCCCAGCAAAACCAATATCAGGCCTCTTTTAACTACTCTCCATAAAACTTCGTTTTTAGTCTTTCCTTTTTGTAAGTCCCTTCCTACCGAATAAGGTGTGGCAACACCCGCAATGAAAAGAAATAATGGAAATATTAAATCATAAAAATGAAAACCATTCCATTCAGGATGAGTAAACTGGTTGGAAAGAACCATCCAGAACGGAGCATTGGTGGCTTTTGCCATTGAATGAAAAACTTCTTCGGCGCCCATTATCCAGAACATATCAAATCCGCGAAGGGCATCCAAGGAATAAAGCCGCTGGCTGATGAAATTATTTGGAGCTGCAATAATATTTTCTTTTAGTGGCAGTTCAGTTGAGGATATAGTCATACAATCGGTTTAGGGAATTCAAGTTATAAAAAATCATCAACATTACTAACATAATTTGATGCAAACTGCGGTAATGCCTTTTACAAAAGCAATATAACTTCGTTTGCTTGTTACTGTTAGTAAAAGATTTATTGTCAATAACATGATTATTTAACTTGGCATTGCCAGGTTAATCACCCTTTTACTTTCCAGCATTCTGCATGCTACATTAATAAAGACCAGATTTTTAACTGGATTGCGTTTTGTCGTCTAAGCGTTATATCAGAAACAGCAACGCGAAAAAAAATTACCTCATTACAAAGGGATAACTGTTGTAATGCTTCAATGCAAGCCCTGTTCCTTTTACCACGCTGGTAAGGGGGTCGTCAGCAATATGAACAGGAAGTTTAATTTTGGCGGCAAGCCTTTTATCCAAACCCCTGAGCAAAGCGCCTCCGCCGGTTAAGTAGATGCCACGACGATAAATATCAGAAGCCAGCTCAGGCGGTGTTGTTTCTAAAGCCTTTAATATTCCCTCTTCAATTTTAAAAATAGATTTGTCCATTGCTTCAGCCGTTTCCTGGTAGCTTACCATTATTTCTTTGGGAATGCCTGTTACCAGGTCTCTTCCGTGCACCGCCATATCCTGGGGAGGATTATCAATTTCTTTCATGGCTGCGCCAATTTGAATTTTTATCTGTTCAGCAGTCCGCTCACCTATGAGCAGGCTATGGTAGCGCCTGATGGCTTCCATAATATCCGCAGTAAATTCGTCACCCGCAATACGGATAGACTGATCGCACACAATCCCTGCTAATGCTACTACCGATATGCCCGTGGTTCCGCCGCCGATATCGATAATCATATTACCTACAGGCTCTTCCACATCAATACCTATGCCCAGTGCTGCTGCCATGGGTTCATGAATAAGGTAAACTTCTTTAGCGCCTGCCTGTTCGGCACTGTCTCTTACCGCCCGTTTTTCCACTTCAGTAATGCTGCTGGGAATACAAATCATCATTCGCCAGCCTGGGGCAAACATTGGTTTTTTAGGGTAGATTTTCTTAATCATTTCCCTTATCATCAATTCGGCCGCGTTAAAATCTGCAATTACGCCATCCTTTAGCGGGCGAATAGTCTTGATGCTTTCATGCGTTTTTTCATGCATCATCAATGCTTTTTTGCCTACCGCCACTACGTTTTTCGGATTATTCCTGTCTAATGCAATAATGGAGGGTTCATTTACCACTACCTCATCATTATGCATAATGAGAATATTTGCTGTGCCAAGATCTATGGCAATTTCTTGTGTAAAAAAATTAAAAAGACTCATGTTTTAATTGGGTGTTGAATTAGCAATACTGTAAAGATGTGGCAATTATTTTAATTTATAATTGTCTTTTACCCCAGGTTTATTGGAAGGTCAGATTTTTTAAGCACTGTGCGGTCTTCCCGCGGTTGCCTGTACGTAGCCTGCGAATGGCGATCTTTTGTCATTAAATCTTTCACAAATAGTAAATGAAAAAAAGTAAACGCTACATTAATTATATTTGAACCTTTTTTCAAATGCGATAACCTTTCGGGAATTCCGAGCAGGATTTCCGGCATACTATAATTAAAAAGAAGCCATATGAAAGTTCAAATATTTTTTCTTTCCGGTATTTTATTATTAGCGCTGCCCGTTATAACTATTGCGCAAGCTGGAAAAGAGATTACGACAGTAAAAGTGGATATGCATCGGGATAGTGTGTCTAATTATAAAGTGCCGCAGAAATCTACCACCTATGGAACTGTAACGGTAGAGGGTAAACGCATTAATTACGAAGCAGTGGCAGGCACGCTGGTGCTCAAAAATAAAGAAGACAGCCCTACCGTCAGCATGTCTTATATTGCTTATTTTAAAAATGATGATAAAGGTTCCGATCAGCGGCCAATAACCTTTATTTACAATGGAGGCCCCGGAAGTTCTACCATTTGGCTGCATATGGGCGCATGGGGACCTCAGCGTGTTTATCTTACTGACACAAGTCGCACCAAAGCACCATACAAAACTGTTAATAACGATTACAGTCTATTGGATGCAAGCGACCTTGTTTTTATCGATGCACCCGGCACCGGCTTTGGTAAATTAATTACTAAAAAAATGGGTGGGGCAGGTGATCCAAAGGATTTCTATGGCATTGATGAAGATGGTGATGCCTTTGCTTCATTCATCAACAAATTTATTTCTGATTACGGCAGGTGGAATTCGCCTAAATACCTTTTTGGCGAAAGTTATGGCACTTTCCGTTCTGCGGTGGTAGCCAACTTGTTACAGGGACGTTATCGCATCAGTCTTAATGGGGTGATACTTCTTTCCCAATTATTAACGTACGAGAATATGTCCGATGAAGCCAAGGCGCATCCCGGGAACGACTTACCTTATATACTGGCCCTTCCATCATTTGCAGCTACTGCATGGTATCACCATAAGTTGCCCAACCAGCCTGCTCAATTGGAGCCATTCCTGAAGGAGGTGGAGCATTTTGCGATGAATGAATATACGCTTGCTCTTAACAAAGGTGCTCTGCTTGATAGCACTTCATTTAATGAAATTGCAGATAAGCTGCATGACTTTACCGGCCTACCGTTAACGTATATACGTAAAGCGAATCTCCGGGTAAACGGACCTCAGTTTGAACAAACCTTACTTGGAACAGATAATGAAATTACCGGCCGGCTGGATGCCAGGTTTTCCGGCGATGCGGTGGATCCATTGAGCGAATATGCGCAGTATGATCCCATGGACTCTTATATCGATGGAGCCTTTGCAGCTACCTTTAATAATTATGTGCGTAGCCAGCTTAAATTCGGTGATGGCATGGATTATAAAGTATATGGTGATGTAGGTCCCTGGGATTTCAGGCGAAGAAAGGGCTCGGGAACTTACGCCAATGTAATGCCTGACCTTGCAAATGCAATGATCTACAATCCCGGGTTGAAAGTGATGCTGAACATGGGCTATTTTGATTTAGGCACTCCTTATTTTGAAAGTGAGTACGAAATGCATCACCTGCCCATGCCCATTTCGCTCCAAAAAAATATTGAATATGATTTATATTTTTCGGGACACATGGTTTACCTGCATCCTGAATCGTTGAAGCAATTGCATGATAATGTTGCCAGGTTTATTAGTACTACTCATTAATTTTTTCTGAGGTTCTTCAGTAAACAACGAAGCCCGCTCGAAAAATATACATCGATAGTATTCTGTAATATGTCGAAATAATTTACTTGTTTGTATTATCCATATTAGATTAGTATTACCAAACTTTTTTATATGGAATACGACAACGACCGGCCTGTAAAACCTGTTTATAAGACTGAGATATTTTACTGGATACTTATTTTTCTTTTTTATCCACTGATAAATTTCTTTACTTTTTTTTATCGGGATATTATTTTTCTGCTAATTGTTCTTTTAATTAGCTTGTTTACGTTTCCTTTTTACCTCGTTTATGCCAAAGCCGTTATTCCATGGATTGTTTCCAAAAAAGGTTTGGTTTGGCTAAGTGTTGCGGCTTTTGGATTTTATTTTATTATACTTGCTTTTCTATGGTTTATTTATTCTTTTGTTCACCTGGATGAGAACCCATTAAAGCTTCTTCAATCATTCCAGGCTTATTTCAATTTTTCTTCGGCTACGGTAGTACGTGAGAGCCTGTGGATTTTTGTGAACCTAACTTTTGCAACAAGTATAGCATATCTTAAAAAGCATTTTGATGAGGATAATCTTATAGCAGCACTTCAAAAAGATAATGCGAATTTTAAATTGAAATACTTGCGCTCGCAGTTAAATCCTCATTTTCTTTTTAATACTTTAAACAGTATTTATTCTCTTAGCCTGCAGAAATCGGATAAAGCGCCGGAAGTGGTAGTGAAACTTTCTGACCTGATGCGGTATATGATTTATGATTGTGACGAAGAAAAAATTCCTTTAGATAAGGAAATAGAATTTATCGGGAATTATATTGAGATTGAAAAAATAAGATACAACCCGGATGTTCGCTTTACGGTTGAAGGCGAGATAGAAGGAATAATGATTGAGCCTTTTTTATTCATCTCATTTATTGAAAATGGATTTAAACACGCATTCAATAATTCTTACAATGATGCCTTTATTTATGTAACCATAAAAGCAGGCCCCGGGCAAATTGTTTTAAACGTTATCAACAATACCAACATCGACCTGGAAACGCAGTCAAAAAAAATATTTGGCACAGGAATCAGGAAGAGCAAGAGTTTGCTGGAGCTGGTGTATCCCGATTCTTATGCACTCGATATTATTCAAACTGACAAAGAAGAACAAAGGAAAAGCGATTTAAGAATTACAAATGCAAAAAAGCGGCTGGAAGTATTGTATCCCGATTCTCACACCCTTGATGTAATTTTAAGTAAAAATGCTTACACGGTATCATTAATAATAAAATTAGATCCGCTTGATAAAATGCATCATAGTTGAAGATGAAACGCTTGCTCAACACGTTCTTCAAAGCCATTTGCAAAAGGTTGAAAGGCTAGAGCTGGTGGCTACTTGTAATAATGCACTTGAAGCCAAAGAAGTTTTGAATAAGCGGGAAGTTGACCTGATGTTTCTTGATATTCAACTGCCCGGAATGACCGGTCTAAATTTCTTACGCTCTTTGTCGAACCCTCCATTGGTTGTGCTTACAACGGCTTATGCGGAATATGCAGTAGAAAGCTATGAATATAACATAATAGATTATTTATTGAAGCCTGTTTCGTTTGAGCGTTTTTGCAAAACAATTAATAAAATTGTTGATGGTAGGTTGTTTACGCAGGATACAAAAGAGAAAGATAATTTGTCTGCCGACCACATTTTTGTAAAGAGTAACAGTAAATTTTTTAAAGTAAATTTTTCTGAGATCATTTATGTCGAGGGGATGAAAGATTATCTTAAAATTCAAACGGCGGGTTATAGTCTTGTAACGCTTCAAACAATGAATGAGATGGAGAAAATATTACCGATTACCCAATTTATACGGGTGCATAAATCATATATTATTGCAGTAGCATTTATTAAAAGTATTTATGGAAACAGTATTGAAATGGAAAATAAAACAATTCCCATAGGCGTTAATTATAAAGAGAAAGTGATGCATCTTATTAATAAAAGATAGTTTAATAACGAGTAAGTATATTCGAATATGATTTCTCTTTGTAAATAATTTCAGGATATAAAAATATCTTAAAAAGGCCCACAACTGGCACAGAAAGAAATAATTTATTGACCTTTGGTATAAAACTTGCCTTTAGTGGCAGCAACTCCGAACCTATGAAACGAATATTTGTATACGTTACTGTTATTTGCTTATCACTTTTTGTAAGCCTTACTTCTTTCCCCCGCAACAAAAGTTCGAACCCGGTTCAGGATATATTGAATCAAACCAATCAATTCAGGAGATCTCAAGGTTTAAATAATTTAATTATTATGAAGGGACTGAATGCCATAGCAAGAAAACATAGCGAAGACATGGCAAGTGGCCGAATAGGGTTTGGGCATGAAGGTTTTGACAAAAGGAATGCGATGGCAAATAAAGTTATCAAACACATGCATGATTTTGCGGAGAATGTAGCTTATGGTCCCACAACCGGTACAGCGGTTGTAAATCTTTGGAAAAACTCGCCGGGCCATCGCCGCAATATGCTGGGCCACTATAAATACATAGGTATTGGTATTGCAAAAGACAGGCAGGGCCGCATTTATTATACACAGGTTTTTGCAGGTTAAAATTTATTTTGAACCCGGTATGCTAAATAAAGTAAAACTGTTTACCCGTATCTTTAGAAAGGATTTCTGCAATGTGTTACATGGTCCGATATCGACAAAAAGTTTTGTGGATTAAATAAGATTTCAATTCCTTATAACAATAACAACAGTTATCATGATAGAGTTTGATCGCAGGACATTCCTGAAAGCAACTTCGCTGTTAATGGCAACACCATTTGTCCCAACTTTTATTGGTATGAAAAAGACAAAACGTCTTTTAGCATTTTCAACACTTGGCTGTCCCGACTGGGACTTTCAAAAAATTACAGACTTTGCGGCGGAACATGATTACAACGGCATTGAATTACGCGGCTTATTACGCCAGATGGATCTTGCCAAATGCCCTGAATTCAGTACTTCGCAAAATATAGCGGCTACACTTTCAGTTATGAAAGATAAAAACCTGGCTTTTGTTGATTTAGGTTCTTCTGCTAATCTGCATATTGCTGATGGTGCCGAAAGAAAGAAAAATCTAGATGAGGCAAAAAGCTTCATTGACCTGGCTCAAAAAATTGAATGCCCGTTTGTAAGAGTATTTCCCAACAAACTTCCGAAAGATAAAACCAAGAGTGAGGCGATGGATCTTATCACATCCGGATTACTTGGATTAGGGCAGTATGCAAAAGGGAGCAAAGTAAAAGTATTAATGGAAACCCATGGTGATGTCGTTTGGACAGAAGATATCTTGAAAATTATGCAATCAGCGTTTAATGATAATACAGGCTTAGTATGGGATATCACCAATATGTGGTCCATTACAAAAGAACCACCTGTTGAAGTATATCAAAAATTGAAAAAATATATTTGCCATACACATATTAAAGATTTGAAGATGATAGATGGCAAAGAACATTATATGTTGCTGGGGCAGGGAGAGGTTCCGATATTTACGGCTATAGATGTTTTGCAAAACGGAGGTTACAAGGGCTATTACAGTTTTGAATGGGAAAAATTATGGCATCCTGAAATTGAAGAACCGGAAGTGGCATTTGCTGATTACTCCAAAGTAATGTTGGAGCATTTTAATAAGGGCGTTTGATAGTATTGAAACCTATTCAAAGAAAATTAGTTGAGGAGTTATTTTATGCCAGATTCCACGTATATAAATAATAAAGCAAAAGCAAAAAATACCTACGATGCAATTGTTGTTGGCTCAGGTATCAGTGGTGGATGGGCCGCCAAAGAACTTTGTGAAAAAGGGTTAAAGGTTTTGTTGCTCGATCGTGGCCGTAACGTGGTACATGGGGATTATCCAACTGCTACAAAAAATCCATGGGAATTTACTCATCGTTTACACCTAACGCAGGAGGATAAACGAAAAAACTTTGTGCAAAGCAGACATTATTCTTTCCGCGAGGATAACAAACATTTTTATGTGGATGATCAGCAAAATCCGTATGATGAAATAAAACGCTTCGATTGGATAAGAGGGGATGTTGTTGGCGGGCGTTCTTTGTTATGGGCTAGGGCGTGTTATCGCTGGAGCGATATTGATTTTGAGGCAAACTTAAAAGATGGTCATGGTATTGATTGGCCCATACGCTATAAAGATATAGAATCCTGGTACGATTATATTGAAACTTTTATAGGAGTGAGCGGACATGCAGATGGGATACCCCAGTTGCCGGACGGAAAATATTTGCCTCCTTTCGAAATGAATTGTGTTGAGAAAGATTTTAAGCAAAAGGTTGAGTCAAAATTTCCTGGACGGAAAGTGATAATGGGACGCACGGCTAATCTTACCAAACCAGTGCAGGGAAGGGGACAATGCCAGGCTCGCGATCTATGTCACCGTGGTTGCCCTTACGGCGCTTATTTTAGCACTAACGCCAGCACCATACCCGCAGCTTATGCAACAGGGAACCTAACGGTCAGGCCACACTCGATTGTAAATAAAATTATTTATGACGAACAAAGGAAACGAGCTACAGGTGTAGAAATTATTGACACAGAGACTAAGCATGAAGAAACGTTTTATGCACGCCTGCTATTCCTCAATGCTTCTACTGTTGCCACTGCGTTTATTTTATTACATTCCACGTCTAACCGCTTTCCTAACGGACTGGGAAATGGGAGCGACCAGGTAGGTCGCAACCTCATGGATCATCATAAAGGAATTGAAATAACTGCCGATGTGGACGGATTTGAAAGTAGCTACTATTACGGAAGAAGGCCAACAAGTCTTTATATTCCGCGTTTCAGAAATATTACCGAAAAAAGCAAAGATTTTATACGCGGTTACTATTTCGGGGCAAGTGCCTACAGGCCGCCGCAACAAAAAGATGCACCCATTGGTGCGGCATTAAAGGAAGTACTCACGGAACCCGGTGCCTGGAAAATGGGGATGTGGACAGCCGGTGAATGCCTGCCTTATGCTGACAACAGAGTTACGTTAAACAATAATAAAAAAGATCAATGGGGGAGGCCGCTAATTGCAGTTGATTGTGAATTTAAAGAGAATGAAAATGCCATGCATAGGGATATTGCAGGAACGGGAAAGGAAATAATGGAAGCGGCGGGATTTAAAAATATTATTGTTGAAGACAATATGTCTTTTCCGGGTAATAGTAATCATGAAATGGGTACAGCCCGCATGGGCCTCGGCCCGAAGACTTCGGTTTTAAATAAATTCAATCAAATGCATGAGGTACCCAATGTATTTATTACAGATGGTTCCTGTATGGTTTCCAGTGCCTGTCTCAATCCTTCGTTAACTATATGGCCCTTACAGCAAGGGCTTGTGACTATGCTGTAAAAGAAATGAAGAAAACGAATATTTGATTAGGAGCGAAATAAACTATTGAGTAAATGTATTTTGATTCTTAAGCGATCCTGGTTTTTAAACTCCCATATATTGTCAGGGTTTCGGGTTTCAAATTATTTTTTAAGCTATTAAATGATGAAGTAAATTTTTGAATATTTTTTTTGTTTTCAATCACATCAATAACTTCATCGCCGGCAGAATGACTTTGAATGGTTGCAGTTTCATTTAACACTTTCATTTTTATTTCTGCATTCCATGAAAAAAAACCATTATTAGTGTAGGCGGTAAATCCGGTGCCGTTAATATCACCAAAAACCCATCCTAACTGTTTTGTTGCTTCAATCGCCAGGGCGAGAAATTGTTCCGCAGTTAAATCATCAAGCGGTAACTGTTGAATTTGCTTTTGTTTAAATTCCATTTTCATTGTAGTACTTTTTTTGCAGTTTAGTGGTTCTTTTAAAATGTTATTAGCATCTAAGTAAAGGGTGGATTATTACCTCCTTTATTTAGGTACAAATAAGATATAAAGGATTGCGGCCAATAATTACAACTGTTTGGGAAAGTCGTCTGGAGACAATGTAATTATGTAAGCTTAGAGATTTTCAAAAGATGAGAGGAAATGTACAAGAAGATTAATTCGTGGGCATAAAAGTAGAGAACTTTTTTGTTATTTGCAACTTAAATTAAAAAAATAAATATCCGTGTACGCAGAAATTTTTTTATTTAAGGTATAAAAGCATTGAAGATAATAAATTCATTTTGAGACAGGGTATTTTCATAAATAACCAGGGCGAATGAATCGGTAAAAAAAATGAATAATTTATTTCCGTGATCTCTGCCTGGTGAATGTAGGTTCTACTTGCTTAAGCTTATACGTAACACCCGTCCCGGATTTGTATGCCTGTAACAAGGTACCAACCTTCCCATGTATTTCATAAAAATAAAAAGTTGTAGCATCCCAATTGTCTCCATCGGTTTTCCTTTCTACATATATAACTTACCCGGTTTCGAAGATTCTGATTGGTATAGACCTGAAAAACCATCAATGCTCCTTTGTAAAAGAGTATATACGTCGTCTTATGCAGTCATGGGAATTCCTTCTTTTAACGTTGAGATGACAACCAATCTTGCAATGCTGTAATGAAAAAATTTGCCTGTTTTCAGAATTTGTAATATGTTTGAACATATGAACAAAATACCTTTATTGGACCATGATAGCAAAGTACCTCTTCACCTGCAGGCTGAAGAACAATTGAGAAAACTGATAAGGGAAAACCATTTCAAAGAAGGAGATCTTTTTCCAAAGGAAACAGATCTTGCGAGGCGCTGGGGTATATCGCGAAATACGCTGAGGCAGGGTATCAGCAATCTGGTTAAAGATGGGATATTGGAAAGAAAGAAGAGAATGGGTACTACTGTGAAAAAGAAAAAGATATCAACTGATCTTAGTAACTGGTTCAGTTTTACACATGAGATGGAAGATAAGGGCATTCCTTTTAAAGACCTGGAAAGTAAGATTGCTTTTGTAAAGTCAAACCAGGAAGTGTCAAAACGGTTGCAGATTCAACCGGGTACATCAGTAGTTTGCCTCGAACGTACCAGGAGCACCAGCCGAAATCCAATGGTGTATTTTGAGTCTTTTTTCCATCCAAGAATTGGCTTAACCGGTAAAGAAAATTTTAAGCGCCCCCTTTATGAAATGCTGGATGAAATCTTTCATATCGTACCGGTTTACTCGCAGGAAGAAATCAGGGCTGTTGCGGCAAATGAAAAAATTATAGATCTTCTGAAAATTAAAAAAGGAGCACCAGTTCTCGAACGCAAACGAGTTGTGTTAGATTCCGGAAGAAGGCCCATCGAGTTTAATATCTGCTATTACAGAAGTGACTGGTTTACCTACAATATAGAAATTAAACGTCCGGGATAAATGATGCAGCCGGGGAAATATATAGGACTTGACGTGGGCGGCAGTCATGTTACTGCAAGTCTAATTGATACATGCATAACCCCAGATCAACCTTTGCATTTGCTACGGAAAGATATTAATGCTTTTGGCAAGGCATTCAATATTATCACTGACATTGGCAGTTGTATCAATGAAATATTGATTGGCGATATAAAGATTGACGCGGTGGGGATTGCATTTCCCGGACCATTTAATTATGAAAAAGGGGTTTGTGCCATTGCTAATGTTGGAGGAAAATTTGAACAGACTTTCGGTCTTCATGTAAAGCAGGCGTTGAAAGATATCACTGGCTTAAACGATACTATATTTCGTTTTTCAAATGATGCACACTGCTTTGCCACTGGAGCGTTTTATCGCCATCAATTGAGCAGTAAGAGAACTGTTTTTCTTACGCTGGGAACCGGTTTTGGCTCCGCATTTATGAAGAACGAAGTTTTATTGTATAACGATCCGGCATTACCTGCGTCAGGCACATTTTATGACCAGGATTTTTTATTGACAAAAGCAGATGATTATTTTTCAACACGCTGGTTTTTGAACGAATACCGGTATCTCACTGGTAAAGAAATTTCATCTGTCAAAGAACTGGTTAATACAGATCCTGAAATTGCGACTTCTATTTTTTGGGAATTTGGATCAAACCTCGGTTATTTTCTTTTGCCATGGTTACAGCAATTTGAATGCGACGAATTGGTAATAGGTGGAAATATTTCTAAAGCGAATGAGTTTTTTGTATCATCGTTAAAAAAACGGTTAGGAATAATCAGTGAGCACATAAATATTGTTTTTTGCGACGACACCGAAGATTGTATATTAACAGGCGCTGCTATTCTTGCTGCAGAACGTAACGAAGCACAAGTTGCTCTAAATAAAAGAAAAACCACCCAGCATTTATTACCAGTAACTTCTATTTTGGCAAATCATTCCTCTTACAATATTTTCCCTTCGTTTCACTCTGATTACGAAGTGAACAAAGGCTTTAATTCATTGGCAGACAAAATCAGTATAGAAAGAATAGTTACAATCGATGGATACGGAGGGGTATTATGGGGAACCTTCCGCCAACAATTGCATAAAGCCTTATCAGCAAAGAAGAAAAGTGTTTTTTGGTATGACATCAATGCCTGTTTGAAATCGCCAGGCGAAATTGAAAAAATGATTGAAGAGAATCTTAATGGAGATGATCCTGTATTTGGCAAAAAATATAAGGGAAGTCTTGCGGATTTTTTTGACAATAAAAAGCTGGAGCTGCTTCATCCGGATCCGGATGCTGAGATATCGATTGTATATGGTACCGGTGCTACGTTAAGCAATTGGCAGGGATTATTGGTTTACGCCGATGTACCTAAAAATGAAATTCAATACCGAATGAGGGCGGGCAGTATTAATAATATTGGGAGCAGTAAAGTGAGTTCTAACACGCAAATGTATAAGCGATTTTATTTTGTTGACTGGCCGGTACTAAATAAACACAAAGAACAACTACTTAATAAAATACATTGCATCGTTGATGAACAACGCATCGACGAAATAACATGGATGGATGGCAATGATTTTAGAAATACCCTCAATGAAATATTACAACAGCCTTTTCGTGCCAGGCCCTGGTTTGAAGCCGGAGTTTGGGGAGGCGACTGGATGAAGAAGAATATAACTGGTTTGAATAAAGAAGAAATAAATTATGCATGGTCGTTTGAATTAATTACTCCTGAAAATGGAATTGTTATTGAGGGGAATAAAAATTTGCTTGAGATTTCATTCGACTTCCTTTTATTTTTTGATAATAACAAACTGCTGGGCAGAGCTGCAATGCGATTTGGAACAGAGTTTCCCATTCGATTTGATTTTTTAGATACTTATGATGGTGGTAATCTTTCTATCCAATGTCATCCACGAACAAATTATATCCGGGAAAAATTTGGAGAAAATTTCACGCAGGATGAAACGTATTACATACTCGATTGCGAACCGGATGCAAAAGTTTATTTAGGGTTTCAAAATGATATTGATCCGTGTGCATTCAAAACTGCTTTATTGGATGCGCAAAATACGGGTGTCGAAATGCAGGCGGAAAAATATGTACAAAAGCACGCTGCGCATAAACATGATCTTTTTCTTATTCCCAACGGAACGATCCATGCTTCCGGTAAAAACAACATGGTGCTAGAGATCAGTAGTACGCCCTACATCTATACTTTTAAAATGTACGATTGGCTGCGGCTGGACCTGAACGGCCAGGCCCGTCCTATCAATATTGATCACGCCTTCAACAATCTTTACTTCGACCGGAAAGGTTCATATGTGCAGGACAAATTAATATCGCACCCTGTTGTTGAACAAGAGTGGAAGGGTGGCAGAAAAATAAAATTGCCAACACATGAAGAACATTTCTATACTGTTGACCGATACGAATTTACCGGGGAGGTTCAAATCAATACTAATAATCAATGCCATGTATGTATGTTGGTTGAAGGAGATAGGGTAGAAGTTACAGTTAATAAAAAGACGACTCCTTTCCATTATGCTGAAACCTTTGTTATTCCGGCCTCGATTGAAAACTATTCTGTGCACTATCGCGGAAATGCCAAAGCATTCCTTGTTGTTGCTTACGTAAAGGAAGAATGTTGTTTTAAAATTTAAACAAAAAAATGCAAAAGGACAATTCTATTCAATTGGGGCAGTTGGCATTGATAGTTATAACAGCTACGCTGGGTGGTTTTTTATTTGGCTTTGATACTGCGGTTATTTCCGGCACCATAAGTTTTGTGAAGGTGCAATTTAATATGGGTTCGCTGATGGAAGGCTGGTATGTGAGTTCTGCCTTGTTGGGTTGTATTGCAGGTGTGGCGGTAAGTGGCAAGTTGGGAAATATCTTAGGCCGTAAAAAAGTAATGTTGATAGCTGCTTTTTTATTTGCTATTTCTGCATTTGGTTGTGCATTTACCCAGGGTTCTTTTATGCTTATTTGTTTTCGTCTAATCGGGGGGTTAGGTATTGGAATGGCTTCAGTAATCTGTCCCATGTACATCGCAGAAATTGCACCGTCACAATTAAGAGGAAAATTGGTAACCTATTATCAGCTCGCCATTACCATCGGTATCCTCGTAGCTTATTTTTCAAATTCTACAATCCAGGCCGGAGCTGCAGTTTCAACAACCGGTGGCGGATGGATGCATTTAATTTTTTCGGAGGAAGCATGGAGAGGAATGTTTGTAGTTGGTATTATACCGGCACTTGTTTTTTTAATAATGGTATTCTTGATTCCTGAGAGTCCGCGTTGGCTGGCATTGAAAAAAAGAACTTCGGAAGCTGAAAATGTTTTATTTAAAATATCAGGCGCCGAACACGCAAAGTCAGAATTAAAAGTAATACAGGATTCACTTGAGAATACATCAAATAAAAAGCTCAAAGATCTATTCAAAGGAAACATGCGGAGACCTTTGTTTATCGGGATAATCTTAGCAGCGCTATCACAATTCAGCGGCATCAATGCAATAATATATTACGGTCCTACCATTCTTGAAAAAGCAGGCTTTCAATTGGGCGATGCGTTAGGAGGACAAGTAACCATTGGTATGGTAAATATGTTGTTCACGTTTGTTGCTATTTATTTTATTGATAAAGTTGGAAGAAAGCCCCTGTTGTTGTGGGGCATAGGGGGCGCTATATTATCACTCATATTGGCATCGATATTATTTTCTGCAAATATTTCGAATGGCTGGGTTGTATTGGTTCCTGTTATTCTCTTTATCGCCTGTTTTTCATTTTCTTTTGGACCCGTTACCTGGGTAATTATTTCGGAGATATTTCCAACAAACTATCGAAGCGAAGCCGTGGCAGTCTCAACGATGAGCCTATGGATAGCTAACTGGATCGTGGGACAATTTTTTCCTTTATTGCTTCATGGTGCGGGGGCTTCGGTAACATTTTTGGTATTTGCACTTTTCAGCGCTTATGCTTTTTATTTAACATGGAAAAAAATTCCGGAAACTAAGGGAAAAAGCCTGGAAGAAATTGAAAAATTCTGGCGGTTGGAAAACACATAAGCTTTAAATAATTCTAAACATTTTAATTTATAAATGTATGCAACCGGATAACTTTTATCAAAGATTGAAAATTATCATGTCAGTTTTTGCTTTGATATTTTTTTCGCAAAATATAACGGCTCAGAAAGTAGTTCCCTTCTTTGGAAAAATAAACTGGATCAGCGGTTACGCCAAAGAAATCAGTGGTGAAAATATTAGCTATTTTTCTGCCTTCCCTGATTATGCAACTACGGCTTTATTAACACGGACCACGGACGGAAAAAAGGTTATTGAATGGGAGACTGCACCTGTTCCAAAAAATGCTAAAGGCAAATACGTATATTTTAGTTGGGTGGCAGGACACTCTTCAGGCACCAGCGGCGGCAACCGCAATTTTGATTTGTATGTTAATGATAAAAAGGTTTTGACATTTACTACATTTCCCAATCATCAAAAGCCCAATTGGGAATTTGTTGCACCGGATAGTTCTGCATTGGTATTTGAACAAACAAAAAGGGACGGCGCAAACGATGCCCATGGGTTTAATTATTTAAGGCTTCCTCTAAGTAGCGTCAAACCTGGTTTCCCTGTTACAATAAAAGTAATTGGTGAGGCACAAAACAGTAACGACTGGTATATGGCCTTCAAATTTTCATTTGAAGAAAAGGCCGACATACATCCTATGCCATTCCTGTTAAAAAACGGTAAGCAGCCTATTGCATTAACTGCTTTACATTTTGAAAAAAATGAAACGCTGCGGGTTAAGGTTAATCATAAAGAAGTATATTCATTTATCGAAAAAGATGGAATCAATAATTTTGATATTCCGGTAAATGCTGTTGCACATGAAGACAGTGTGTTTGTTAATATTTCTGTTGGCAAAAAAACACTGGTTGACCAATTTGTGTACCTGAAACCGGTTGTTTACAGGGAACTGGATTTCATTCATAATTCACATACCGATATAGGCTACTCGAATGTTCAGCCTGAAATAGTAAAGATCCATAACAAGAATATTGATGATGCATTGCGCATGATAGATAAAACAAAAGACTATCCTGTGGAAGCAAAATTTAAGTGGAATGTCGAATCTCTTTGGGCTGTTGAAAATTATTTACAACAGGCATCACCTGCTCAAAAAGAAAAATTTATTAAGGCTGTAAAAGAAGGGAGCATTGGCTTGTCTGGGTTATATGCGAATATTCTAACGGGTATGAGTGAGCCTGAAGAAACGTTTCATTACACTGACTATGCTGACAAACTGAGAAAAGAATTTGGTTTTACGATCAACAGTGCGATGATCTCTGATGTTCCAGGTTATGCTTGGACAACAGTGACTGCTCTTGCCAAAGGAGGCGTAAAATATTTTTCAAGCGGACCTAATTTCCTTGGAGAGAGCCATCCCTATTTGGGAGACCGGGTTGGATACTTTTTAAAAGCATGGGGGGATAAACCCGTATGGTGGACTTCTCCGTCAGGCGATGAAAAAATTCTATTCTGGACTGCAGGAAAAGGATATTCATCATGGCATGGAACCGGCCCGGGGGGCGTATTTGACAGGGGTCCTAAGAAAATAGCTACCTACTTGGATGAATTGGCTGCGGAAAAATATCCTTACGATATAGTGCAGTGGAGGTATAATATTGTTTCTGATAATGGGCCAATTGATACCACCATTTCAGATTTTGTAAAGCAATGGAATGAAAAATATGCCTCGCCAAAAATCATCTTAAACACAACACAAGAACTTTTTGAAAAATTCGAAAAAAAATATGGGAGCAGCATTCCTGTGGTAAAAGGCGATATAACGCCCTATTGGGAAGATGGCGCTCTTTCTACCGCTTATGAAGAAGATAAAAACAGGATAAACAGTTTGCGGCTGCAACAGCTCGCAACATTATATGCGATGCTTAAGCCAAAGGAATATAAAAAGGATAAATTTTATGAAGCGTGGAGAAATATCATAATGTTCCATGAACATACCTGGGGTGCCTATAACAGCACTTCGGAGCCGGACCTTCCATTTGTTGCCGAACAATGGCGTATAAAAAAACAATTTATGTTGGATGCTGATAAAGAGATTGACACTTTAGAAAAAAAATTGTTTCAGCCGATAAGTAATATTCAATCAAGAAAAATTGCGGTATTCAATACATCTTCATGGAGCCGTACCGGGCCTGTAATAATTCCGGCAGACGTTACAGGGAAGTCTGTAAAAAATGCTTCAGGCGAAAAAATGCCGTTACAAAAATTAAGTGATGGTACTTCTGTTTTTATTGCGGGTAACGTGCCACCGTTAGGGACTTCCGTTTTTGAAATTACCGATGAAGAAGTTCCTGCGGCGGATGAAAATTTCATAGTTACAGACAGTTCTTTATCTAACGGTCACGTATGGTTGCGTTGGGATAAGACTAACGGGAGCATAACAACTTTAGAAGATAGAACCAATTTCAATTTTGCGGGAAGTTTTGATAACCAGGGATTGAACAGCTACTGGTATGTGCCGGGTTACAATCCTGCCGATGCTGAAACGAATGGGAAAGTGCAGGTAAAAGTTTTAGAAAGCGGGCCGATGCTTACAACTATCGCTATCACTTCTGATGCGCCCGGCGCTAATAAATTGGAAAGAAGAATATCCTTATATGCAGAAAGCAATGAAGCAGAAATTGAAAATATTATAGACAAGAAAGCTATCAGAAAAAAAGAAGCCGTTCATTTTGGATTTCCTTTTAATTCATCACTTATTAACACAACGGTAGACGCAGGTTATGGTACTATGAAATACCTGGCAGATCAGTTACCGGGATCGAACATGGACTTTTTATATGGCAGAAGATGGTTAGACGCTTCAAAGGCCCACAAAGGTTTGCAATTAATAGTACTCGAAACACCTTTATTGGAACCTGATAGTATGATTGATGAAAGGTTATTGGTAAATCAAAGTCTTAAGAAGTGGAAAAAAGACGGCAAGCCAACATCAACATGGTTTAGTTATGCCATGAACAATTACTGGTATACCAATTATAAAGCTGACCAGGGAGGGGTTGCTCATTTCAGGTATGCGTTAAGACCTCATGGGATGATCAATTCTTCAGAGATGGAAAGGTATGCTGAAGCATTTACACAACCATTAATAGCGATTCCGGTTAACAATGAAGAAGCACTTCCTTCGGAATTATTTGCATTAACAAGTAATCGTATTGTCGTTAGCAGCATCACTCCTTGTGATGATGGCAATTACCTGGTGAGGATTTATAACCCCGAAGCTGCGGCAGAAAAAACAGGATTTATATGGAAAGATATTAAACCGTTAGACCTTATGAATGTTGATACCGGATTACAAATTCCCATTAATGAAAATATTACCGTAGAAGGTATGGGTGTGGCGGATATAGAATTTAAAATGCACTAGAAGAATATATAAGGTGATACAGAAATATTTTGTGACTGTACGCAAGGGATTCAAAAAATAAATAAATAAGAAACGATTATGCTGAAAATATTTTTTACGATTGCAATATCAGGTATCATTCTTCCGGCCTTTGCCGGCGATATCTCTATTTATGTATCGCCCAATGGCATAGGTAACGGTTCCGCACAAACGCCAACAACTTTGCAAAAGGCAATAGCAATGCTTCCCGGTTTAAAAAAATCAAACCCAAAAGGAACGATTACTATTTTCCTTAATAATGGTGATTATAACCTGGAGCAACCGATTCAAATCAATTCTGAAAATGGAGGCACCAGTGATTTGCAAATTGTCTTTAAGGCCTTGTCCAATGCACATCCTGTTGTAAGTGGCGGAAAAAAAATTACTTTGAAGGGAACCAATGTTTTATCCGCTGTCGTTCAGAATGCTAATAATATAAAACCATATGATTTGTATATCAATGGCGAAAGAGCTGTACGGGCGAGAACACCAAACATTGATCATTATTTCACACTGAGAAAAGTAATAGATATTCCGGACAGTCAGAACAAATTTCGCTTCAGGCAAGAATTTCAAATTCCATTAGCTGATTTTAATATACTCGCATCATTACCCAAAAGTGACTTGGAAAAAGTGTGGTTCAACATGTATCACAAATGGGATAATACTATGCGAACGATTGATTCATTAAACGCTGTTGATACATCATTTTATTCAACCGGTACTATAAATGGCGATTGGGCATTGATTGGAAAACCGGCTATGTTTTATTTTGAAAATTATACTGCTGCATTAGATACTGCGAACGAATGGCTATTGCAGAATGATACAATCAAATATATTCCACAAGAAAATGTGAACGAAGTGCAAGCGGTCGTCTCGGTCCTGGAAAAATTATTAGTAATACAAGGCGATTCAACGCATCCCGTAGAAAATATTTTGTTTGATGGCATTGCATTTAAATACTGCAATTATGTTTTTAATGGATATGAAGCTTACCAGGCCGCCCAGAAAATTGATGCAGCTATAACGATTGATGATGCGCAAAATATCCGTTTCAACAATTGTGAAATTGCACACACCGGGCAATATGCTATTTGGCTAAGGAAAGGAGTGCAACATTGTGAAATTACGAATAGCTACCTGCATGATTTGGGTGCCGGTGGTATCAGGATTGGAGAAACGGTTATTCGTGAAAATAAGGCTCAATGGACTTCTTATAATAAGGTGGACAATTGCATTATTCATTCCGGCGGATTGGATTTTCCTTCCGCCGTTGGAATTTTTATAGCCCAGTCAGGGAATAATATTATTTCTCATAATGATGTGGGTGATTTCAGGTACACCGGCATTTCGGTAGGATGGATATGGGGATATGCGTTTAGCCCTGCCGTTAGTAACAAAATAATCTATAATCATATTCATCATATAGGATGGGGCGTGTTAAGTGATATGGCCGCTGTTTACACGTTGGGCATCTCCAACGGAACGGAGGTACGCCATAACCGGGTAAACGATATATATTCTTATGACTATGGCGGATGGGGTCTTTATACCGATGAAGGTTCATCGAATATTTTGTTGGAAGATAACCTCATATATCATACTAAGACAGGAGGCTTTCATCAGCATTATGGAGAAAATAATATTATCAGGAATAACATTTTCGCTTTTAATAAAAAATTCCAGGCACAGTTTTCCAGGGTTGAACAACATCACAGCCTTGATTTTAAAAATAATATTATACTCACGGATAACGGGTACTTGTTACAAGGCGCATGGCAAACCGGCAATGTCACTCTTGATAGTAATTGCTATTGGAACATGAATAATGATAAGGTTATTTTTATACAATCTACCGGGTCTTATGGTGCTAACCCGCAAAACTATTTAACGCTTAAAGAATGGCAGCAAAAGAGTGGAAAGGATTTGCATAGTATCATGCAGGACCCCGGTTTTATCTATGCAAGTGGTTATGATTTTAGATTTAAAAATCACTCAACAATAAATAAGATCGGCTTTAAACCATTTGATGTTGAAGCTGCCGGAGTCACAGGTAATAAGCAATGGAAAGAATTAGCGAAATTACCTAAAGAGGTTATTGAAGCATTTGATTCATCAGTTGATAGAAACATGTTACAATAGAGGTAGCCGTTTCAGAAAATGGAAAAGATTTTACGAAGGCCGGTACGATTAAACAAAGAAGGTGATCAGCAAATAGCAGTTGGTAACTAACTGATTTTACAAACAAGTATATAAATAAAAGGATGCTGAATAGAATTGCCTATGATACAGGAATATTTAAGCTGATTATATTCAGGCTAAACGAGCCTATTGGTAAAATGATAACAGCGCCATTGACAATTTAAAAGAGAGAAAGAGAAAAAACAAACAGTAATTTTTAATAAAGATCGTAATGCAAAAAGTTGTTATTTTTTTTCTATTAAGCTTCCTGTTTTTGAATTGCTATGCGCAGCACGAAGCAGATAAATTTATTTCTACCCATGAAGCAGCCCGACAGTATGAAGAAAAGTATCCACAGCCGCTGGTGTTAGTTTTTCCTGAAATAAAAGAACAGCCGATTAAATGGGATGATTCGCTGAGCTTAAAATGGTTAAAAAATAATTACGCCGTCACTCCATATATTTTACGTGCCCAGCCGGGCGAATATTTTGTATTCCAGTTAGGAGCATGGGCCGTAGATCAGGATGTAAAAAATGTCCGGGTGCATTTTTCGGATTTAAATGGAGATGGTAGCAAGATAATCAGTACGGAAAAAATCACGTGTTTCAATACAGGAGGAATCAATTACCGTGGCAACCCATTTACTAAGACTATTAATATACCTGCAAAAAAGCTACAGGCATTATGGGTAGGAATCGACGTTCCTGAAACAGCCGAGGGTGAATATAACGGAACTATATCTGTTACCGCTGATGGTGTTATGTCAAAAAAGATAAAAATTAAATTGGAAGTTGACGGAATGATAATGGCGAACCATGGGTTCGATGAGGGCAAGAGTTTATCAAGGTTGGCATGGCTGAATTCAACCGCAGGAATAGATAATAACATTACCAAAGGATATATTCCCGTAAGCAGGTCAGGCAATACCATTCATATTTTGGGCCGCTCAATGATGATTGGCGCAAATGGTTTACCGGAAAAGATCACGTCTTATTTTTCACCATCCAATCAATCCGTTTCCGCAAAAGGAAAAGATATTATCGATGCGCCATTTCATTTCATTGTTGAAAAAGAAAACGGTGAGATCATTCATTTAAGTCCCGGCAAGATTCAATTCATGAGACAAACTCCTTCGGCTATAAACTGGAAGGTTATTAATACGGCTGCTGAATGTGATATCGTTTGTGCGGGTACGTTAGAGTATGATGGTTTCGCAAATTTTCACCTGCAACTAAACGCAAAAGAAAACATCTCTATCAAAGATATCCGGTTGGAAGTTTCGATGGATAAAGAAAAGGCAACTTACATGATGGGCTTAAACAAGGAAGGTGGCTTGAGACCCAAAGAGTGGCAATGGAAGTGGGATAGTACCAGGAACCAGGATGCTTTGTGGACAGGCGCTGTAAACGGCGGGCTGCGAATAAAATGGAAGGCTGAAAATTATGTGCTGCCGTTAGTAAATATTTATTACAGTTTTGGGCCCCTTCATCTCCCGCCCTCCTGGAGCAATGATGGCAAAGGAGGTGTACATGTTTTTGAGAAGGATAACACCGCTATGATCAGTGCTTATTCTGGCGCACGGGAAATGACGAAAAATGAACAATTGAATTATGACTTTGAATTACTGATTACGCCTTTCAAAACCATGCATAAAGAAATTCAATTTGCAGATCGCTATTACCATTCTGACAAAGATGAAAGTGGTTCTTTCACCAGGGAGGCGGATAGTTTGGGTGCGAATATTATCAATGTTCACCACAAGAAAGACATCTATCCTTATATCAATTATCCGTATGCAGATGTTAATGTGAAAGATCTGAAGGGTTTTATCGATAAGGCGCACAAAGATGATAAACGGGTGAAAGTGTATTATACCACCAGGGAGTTAACAACCAATCTTCCTGAACTCTGGGCCTTTGAAAGTCTGGGTGGTGAAGTGATTTATCCCGGCCCTGGTAATGATGCGAAAACATTGATTCATCCTAACGGGCCAGACCAATGGCTGAAAGATAACCTAAGAAAGAATTATATTCCGGCATGGGTGGCTAATTTTACCACCGGTAAATATGCAGGCACACGGGATTTGTCGGTTATCACTACCCCAAACAGTCGCCTGAATAACTTTTACATAGCAGGACTTGACTGGATGACGAAGCATTTGAAAATCGACGGTATCTACGTTGATGATTGTTCCCTCGATAGAATTACGATTCGCAGAGCCAGGAAAATTTTGGATAATAATCGCCCGGCTGCTAGGATAGACATGCATAGTTGGAATCACTTCAATCCGTATGCAGGGTACGGCAGCTGTTTAAATCTTTATATGGATTTGCTTCCTTATATTGACCAGTTATGGATTGGTGAAGGAAGAAATTACAATACACCACCCGATTATTGGCTGGTAGAAATTGCAGGAATTCCTTTCGGACTGCCCAGCCAAATGCTGGAAGGAGGAGGAAATCCATGGAGGGGAATGATATATGGTATTACCAACCGGGCTGGCTGGTCTGGCAATCCTCCCGATAATATCTGGAAATTCTGGGATCAATATCACATTCAGCAAAAAGAAATGATTGGTTATTGGGATACGGACTCGCCGATAAAATCTTCTAACGATTCCGTGAAGGTTACCGTTTATAGAGGAAACCAGCAATCCATTATCGCCCTTGCCAATTTTGGAAATACAGATCAGTTCACTTCCCTCAAAATAAATTTTAAACAATTAGGATTAGATGAGGCAAATGTTACCTTTCACATTCCTTCGATATTAAGATTCCAGGACGATCAACATTTAAATTCATTGGAACAAATTAATGTACCGGCAGGAAGGGGTTATTTGATTGTTGTAGAAAATAAAAAATAAGTATGAATCGATTTCATATTAATTAAGCAGGTTTTATGAAAATGGAATTAAAATGGTTGTGTGGGTTTAGTAAAATAATGGTTGAGGTAATTGTGATGCTGATAAGTGTTACGCCTGTTTTTTCTCAAAAAATAATCAACCTTGCTGATTATGGAGTGGTTTCCAATTCCTATCAAAATGCTTCTCCGGCAATTGTCCGTGCTATCAAAGTTGCTGGCGGCGCGGATAGTTGTATCATTCGCTTTCCCGGAGGGAGAGTAGACATCTGGCCCGACGGCGCTGAACGAAGGGAATATTATATTTCAAATGCTACAGAAAATGATGCTTTATCTAAAGAGAAGACCATCGGGATGCTTTTCGAAAATTTATCCAATATCACATTGGAAGGAAACAATACTTTGTTGGTCTATCATGGAAAAATGATGTTGATGGCAATAGACCGCTGCCATAATTTTAAAGTGAAAGATTTGCAATTTGATTTTGAAAGACCGACTATGTCGGAAATGAAAATAGTTTCAAAAACAAAAACGGAAGTAGTTGCCGACGTGACTCGTGATTCATGGTATGCAATTGAAAAGCAAAATAATCACAACAAACTAATATGGTATGGTGAAGGCTGGAAAACTAATAATCCTTTTGTAATAGGATATGTTCCTGAAAAGGAAATGATGTATTATACAAGTTGGAACCCTTTTGCTGAGAGCAATGCTATAGAAATATCTCCATTTAAAATAAGATTTTCAGGTGATTTCTCCGGCGCGAATTTTAATGAAGGAGATATACTCACTATCCGCGATCCTTACCGCGATGAAGTGGGTGTTTTTAACAATCGGTCGCACAATGTCACTTTTGAAAATCTTAAATTTTATTATATACATGGCCTTGGTATTGTAAGCCAGCTTTCAGAAAATATCGATATCAACGAAGTAAGCGTGGCGCCACGTCCGGGTTCCGGCAGGGTGATAGCTGCTTTTGCTGACTGTTTCCATTTCTCGGGCTGCTATGGTTCCGTAACAATTGAAGACTGCCTCGCTTCGGGTTCACATGATGATCCAATCAATGTGCATGGAACGTATCTTCGAATAACCAGCTCCGATAGTGACAAGGTACTACTGCAATTCATGCATCCTCAAACATGGGGTTTCAATGCGTTTGACCGGGGCGATTCTATAGAATTTGTAAATCACCGGACGCTGATTCCATTTGCTATCGCGGTAGTGAAGTCTTCTAAAATGATTTCAAAAAAAGAAATTGAATTGCGATTGGACCGGCACGTACCTTTACAAATACAGCAAGGCGATTGTGTGGGAAACCTTTCAAAAAGCCCTTCCGTTGTAGTTAAACATAACAGGTTCGAACACACGAATACACGTGGACTATTGATAACCTCTACCGAAAAGGTTTTAATAGAAGACAACACTTTTTACAGAACAGGAATGCACGCCATCTTAGTTGCCGATGACTGCAATTCATGGTTTGAATCCGGTCGGGTACGAGACGTTTTGATTCGTAATAATGTGTTTGAAGATTGTGGTTATAACCAGATGCCGGATAATTACATAATTTCCATTGCTCCTGAAAATCAGAAGCTGGTAAAAGGAAATTATGTGCACCGTAACATCCGGATAGAAAATAATGTGTTTAATGTATACGATGCACCTTTGCTGAAAGCAAAAAGTACTGATGGTTTGGTATTTAGCAATAATGTGATTAATCAAACACATTTTATGAATCCTGGCACTAAAAAATTATCGGTACAACTAACAGACTGTAAAAATGTGAGCATCCTGAAAAATAAATTTAATACAGATTGGCAACCTTTACTCAATATTGAAAATATGACAAGAGGGCAAGTAAAAGCAGATGTAAAGAACATTGAGTTAAAAGCAAAAATCAAAGCGAAGAATAATTACTGATCTGTTCCTTGCGGTTGGATTTTCGTTTAAAGCAACAGAATTTTATAAAATTTAAACAATATTACCTAACATGATCTTTTCAAAATTGAAATATTTACTGCTTACTTTTTTTGTTTTATTAGCTACAGTTGTAGTTGCGCAAAGCAATTTAAAATGGAATACAGTAGCGCCCGGAGTTTGGCGTGCTACCGCGGGTAAGCCCGATAAATTTAATTTCTATACGGTGATCGGTGTGCATCCTAAAATTGAAGCATTAGCTGCTATGACCTCGGTGCATTTTCCCTTACCTGAAAATGAAATAAAGGCGACGGTAATAGATGGTAAAACTTACCTGCGGTTTCCTTTGGATTCAGCAGAAAAGATTTTTGGTTTGGGTTTGAATTTCAAAACCGTTGAGCAACGCGGTCGCATTATGCGCCTGCATGTTGACCATTATGGGGGACAGGATAATGGTCGCACACATGCGCCGGTACCGTTTTACGTTTCATCAAAAGGTTATGGGGTATTGATAAATGCTGCGAGGTATATTGATGTGTGGGTAGGCACGGCGGTGGAACGTGATAGCAAACATCCGCCTGCTGTTCGGGATAGAAACACAGATAAAAACTGGCAGGCTAATCCCTACTCAGATAACATTGAAATGCTGGTGCCGGCGGAGGGCGCCGAGATCATTGTTTTTGGCGGACCGGACATGTTAGACGCAGTGCGCAGGTATAACTTATATAACGGGGGTGGTTGCCTGCCACCAAGATGGGGTTTGGGATTTTGGCATCGTACCCCAACCTTGTACAGTGATAAAGATGTGATGAATGAAGTGAAACAATATGCAGAACATAAATTTCCTTTAAGTGTAATTGGGCTGGAACCTGGCTGGCAAAGCAAATCATACCCATGCACCTATGAATGGGATAAGAACCGGTTTCCACAACCGGCGGCATTTATCGATAGCTTACAACAAAAGGGCATCCATATTAACCTGTGGATTAACCCATACATTTCTCCCGATGGAGAATTATACAAAAAGATTTTTCCTTACACAGCATCCTTTACGGTATGGGCAGGGTTAGTGCCTGATTACTCTATGCCGCAGGTACAGAAAATTATCGGGGATCATTTCTATAAACATTTACTAAGTAAAGGAGTAAGCGGGTTTAAAATGGACGAGAACGATGGATTTGATGAATGGCTGTGGCCGGATGTTGCCAGGTTTCCTTCCGGTAATTCAGCGGAGCAAATACGGCAAACTTATGGCTTGATGATGCAGAAGATGACCACTGATTTATACCGGAAGCAAAATATACGAACGTATGGATTGGTGAGAGCGTCAAACGCGGGCGCATCATCTTTTCCTTATGTTATTTACAACGATTATTATAGTCACCCTGATTTTATTACTGCGCTAATCAACAGTTCTTTTATAGGAGTATTGTGGACTCCCGAAGTACGAAGTTCGCCTACTGCAGAAGAATGGCTACGACGCATGCAGACGGTTTGCTTTTCTCCACTTGCTATGATCAATGCATGGGCGGATGGTACGAAGCCATGGTCTTTTCCGTCCGTAGAAAAGCAAGTGCAGGAAATTGCAGATCTGAGGATGCGGTTGATACCGTATTTCTATACAAGCTTTGCTGACTATGCATTTTATGGTACTCCACCTATCAAAGCCATGAATCTTATACCTGGATTTAATGCGCCGGTAACAACGTCTGGCGGGGCATTGAATTCAACAGAAAACCCTTACGCAAAAGCGGTCAAACAAGAAATAAAAGATCAGTTTATGGTGGGCGATAATTTGCTTGTAGCTCCTTTATTTACGGGGCAAAAAAGCAGGAGAGTCATTTTACCGGAAGGCAAATGGTTCGATTTCTATACTGGAAAATATGCCGGGGAAGGAGAAGTAATTACTATCACCCCCGGGTTGGATATTATCCCTGTTTATGTTCGTGATGGTGGTATCATTCCCATGATGCCGGTGGTGACAACGATTAGTAAAGAAAAATTACCTGTTGAAATAAGATACTACGGTCATAAGGCAAGCAGCTATAATTTGTATGATGATGATGGAGAAAGTTACGATTATGAAAAAGGAAAATTTACACGCATTAAATTGTCGGTTACAAAAGATAAAAATGGAGAATTGAAAGGAGAAGTTATTATTCCTAAAGGAGCGAATGTATGGTCGTACAGTAATTTTTCCTGGAATTTTATGACGAAATGAAAACGACAAAAAGATATTTTCATTTTATAAAATAATATTAAAACGCCATAAGGTATCCTGGATTAAATATTCGCAATACTTGCGAGGATAACGCAATAAATAAAATAATAAGTTTATAAATAATGAAAAAAATAACTTTAGGTTTTGTATTCTTCGTGCTGTTGAGTTTCTACTGTTTTTCCCAGGTTATTGAACCAACACCACGCCAGGTTGAATGGGCAAATTCAGAAATAGGCGTGTTGATTCATTATGATATGCAGGTATATGAGCCCTCTTATGATTGGCGTAAAGATTTCAATTATCATCCCAGCGTCAAAATTTTTAATCCTGATAAGTTGAACACAGATCAATGGATACAGGCAGCAAAAAATGCCGGCGCCACTTACGCTGTTTTAGTAGCAAAGCATTGTTCCGGCTTTAGCCTGTGGCCTACTAAAGCGCATGAATACAGTGTTAAGAACTGTCCCTGGGAAAACGGTAAGGGTGATATTGTTGCCGACTTTATTGCTTCTTGTAAAAAGTATGGTCTCAAGCCAGGCATTTATGCGAGTGCTTCAGCCAATGGCTATTTTCACGTGGATAATCCCGGGCTCGTGGTAACAAAAGATCCTGAAACACAAAAAAAATATAACCAGGTTGTAATACAACAGCTAACAGAATTGTGGACCAACTATGGAAAGCTTTTTGAAATTTGGTTTGATGGAGGTGTGTTGCCTGCATCCAAGGGTGGACCGGATATAGTTCCATTACTCAAAAAACTGCAACCTGATGCAGTGGTATTCCAAGGGCCTTATGGAATAAAAAACCTGGTGAGATGGGTTGGTAACGAGGAAGGCGTGGCTCCCTATCCCTGTTGGGCAACGGCAGATTCCACAACGCAGGCAGATGGAACCGTAATAATGAAGGGCTTAAACGGTGACCCTAATGGCGCTGTGTGGTGCCCCGGTGAAGCCGATGTTCCATTGCGTAGCACCTCTTCATTCCAGGGTGGATGGTTTTGGAAGGAAGGACAGGATTCCGTTGTAAGTAGTCTTGCATTAATGAAAGAGCGCTATGTAAATAGCGTGGGGCGAAATGCCAATTTATTAATTGGGATGGTGATTGATAAGCATGGATTGGTCCCGGATCCGGATGTCCATCGCCTTGCAGAATTTGGACGTGCAGTAACAAAGGAGTTTTCAAAATCAATTGCCACGGTAACGGGTAATCGAAAAGTATTCTTTATTTCCTTAAAAGGTAAAACCAATATTAAGTATGCGATAATTGAGGAAAATATTATTCACGGGGAACGAATAAGAGCATATACAATTGAGGCATTCAAAGATGGACATTGGTTTGAAATTGCCAAAGGTACCAGTGTGGGACATAAACGAATAGAAAAGACAGATGTAAAAAATGTTTCGAAAATACGGTTAACAATTACTGCTTCCGTTGGTGAACCTGAGATTAAAAATTTCAGTGTTTATTAATAGATGTAACAAATAATTTGAAAAATTGAATCTCGTAAAATGAAAAGTAGTAAAGTGAAATTTTTATTGGTAATTATTGGGTTGATATCTATGTACCAAAAGGGAATGTGTCAGTCCGTTCTGCCTTATAAAAATCCTAAACTTCCCATTGAAGAAAGAGTAAAAGACCTTATTTCCAGGATGACTCCTGAAGAAAAATTCTGGCAGCTCTTTATGATACCAAGTGATTTAAGTGATGGGAAAGAAAAATATAAAAATGGCATCTTCGGGTTCCAGGTAAGTGCAAAAGGCAACAAAGATGCTGCCGGGCAATTACTCAACTACAGTGCAGCTTCGAATGCATTGGAAACAGCCAAACTCATCAACTCAATACAAAAATATTTTGTGGAAGACACCCGCCTGGGTATTCCGATTATTCCTTTCGATGAAGCGCTGCATGGTTTGGTAAGAGATGGCGCTACGGCCTTTCCGGAATCCATCGGGTTGGCAGCCACGTGGGACGTTCCCTTAATGTATCGGGTAGCAACTGCCATTGCGCATGAAACCAAAAGCCGGGGCATTCGCCAAATATTATCGCCGGTGGTAAATATTGCCAGCGATGTTCGCTGGGGCCGCGTTGAAGAAACCTATGGTGAAGATCCGTTTCTTTCATCAGAGATGGGCGTAGCATTTGTTTCTCCTTTTGAAAAGACGGGAGTGGTTACCACGCCTAAACATTTTATTGACAACAGTGGTGATGGCGGCAGGGATAGCTACCCGATAGATATTGATGAGCGTTTGTTGGATGAAATTTATCTTCCTCCATTCAAAGCCTGTTTTGAAAGAGGCGGCAGTCGCAGTGTGATGACTTCTTATAATTCATTGAATGGAAGTCCGTGTACTGCTAATAATTGGTTATTGAATGAGAAGCTGAAAAAGGAATTGAATTTTCGGGGCTTTGTAATTTCAGATGCGTCCGCAGTTGGTGGTGCTAATGTATTACACTATACGGCAAAAGATTACCCCGATGCTTCCGCCAAAGCGATTAACAATGGACTGGATGTTATTTTTCAAACAGCCTATGAGCATTATAAATTATTTATACCTCCGTTTTTGGATGGAAGGATTGATCCAAAAACTATTGATAGCGCAGTAGCCAGGGTGTTGCGGGTAAAATTTGAATTGGGGCTTTTCGAAAATCCATATGTCAATGAAGAAGAAGCAAATAAGTGGAATGGTAATCCTGCACATAGAGTGCTGGCTAAAGAAGCAGCGCTTAAGTCGATGGTATTATTGAAAAACGATGACTATGTTTTGCCTTTAAAGAAATCATTAAAGTCTATTGCAGTTATCGGTACAGATGCAATAGAGGCAAGGCTTGGCGGGTACAGCGGCCCGGGAAATAATAAGGTGAATATTCTTGACGGTATCAAAAATAAATTGGGGAAATCAGTTAATGTAATCTATGCGTCGGGTTGCGGAAGAATCTCACCGGAATGGTTGATGATTCCTCCAAATAATTTATATACTAACGTAAACGGTAAAACGCAAAATGGGTTGCAGGGCGAATATTTTAATAATATTCAGCTAACTGGTGAGCCTGTCATTACAAGAGTGGATCGTCAGATAGATTTTGGCTGGACATTGTATTCGCCGGATCCAAAAATTAATTTTGATTTTTATTCAGTGAAATGGACTGGTAAATTGAAAGCACCTGCAACCGGAAATTTTAAAATTGGTATTGAAGGCAATGATGGATATCGTTTGTATTTGAATGGTAAATTGATTATTGATAACTGGAAGAGTCAAACTTTTACAACCAAACTGGTGAACTATCATTTCGAAAAAGATAAAGAGTACGATATACGAATAGATTTTTTTGAATCGCAAGGTTATGCAAGATTCAAATTAATTTGGAATGTAGGCGTACCAAATGATTGGGAACAAAAAATTAGTGCCGCCGTAAACGCTGCAAAGAAAGCTGATGTGGCGGTGATTGTTGCAGGTATTCATGAAGGTGAATCACAGGATAGGGCTTATTTGAATTTGCCGGGTCACCAGGAGGAAATGATCAACCGGGTTGCGGCAACGGGTAAGCCCGTTGTGGTAGTTTTAATTGGCGGAAGTGCCATCACCATGACGAATTGGATTAAAAATGTTCCTTCCATACTCGATGCCTGGTATCCCGGTGAGGACGGTGGCGATGCAGTAGCTGATGTTTTGTTTGGTGACTTTAATCCTGCAGGTCGCTTACCCATTACTTTTCCTGTGTTTGAAGGGCAACTGCCTTTAGTATATAATCACAAACCAACTGGCCGTACAGATGATTATGCCGATCTTAACGGTCAACCCCTTTTCCCTTTTGGCTTTGGACTAAGCTATTCAAATTTTGAATACAGCAATTTGCGATTTGATAAAAAACAGTTTTCAAAAGATGATTCCACGATGGTGTATTGTACAGTTAAAAATACGGGTAGCCGTGATGGTGAGGAAGTAATGCAGTTATACATCCATCCGTTACTTTCTTCGGCAGCGCAACCGGTAAAATTATTGAAGGGTTTTCAACGTATATTTCTAAAAGCAGGTGAAGAGAAAAAAGTTGGTTTCAATATTACACCGGAGTTGCTGAAAGTGCTTGATATAAATATGAGATGGACAGTAGAACCAGGAACCTTCAGGATAATGATTGGCGCTTCATCAAAAGATATTCGATTGAGAGATCTGATTGAGGTGGTTGAATAATTCAATGACAATATCGCCGGCACATCTTAAAGTAATGTTTTAATAATTTTTGTAAATGACAGGTTATTTTATTTGCTCCATGCGTCAGGTTCATTTAATAAATAATCTAAATAAATTCACCTGCTAAACTTAATATTTATACAATGCAAAATCAAAAAAAGCCCTTACGTATCCTTGTAGTTGGTTGCGGAAACATGGGATCTTCTCATGCTATGGCTTATCACACTATCGACGGATTTGAGATTTGCGGGCTCGTATCAAAGGGAAAGTCTAACGAGAAATTGAACGCCAGGCTGGGCAATAAGTATGAACTGTTCAGCGACATGGATGAAGCGATAAAAGGTACGCGGCCGGATGCCGTTTGTATTTCTACTTACCCCGACACTCATGAAAGTTTTGCTATGAAAGCATTTGAAAATGGATGCCATGTATTCATAGAAAAGCCATTAGCGGATTCCGTTGAAGGCGCTGAACGAATCGCGGCAGCAGCTAAAAAAGCAAATAAGAAATTAGTGGTGGGCTATATTTTACGCCATCATCCTTCATGGAAACGCTTTGTTGAATTAACCGGCGAACTTGGGAAACCGTTAGTGATGCGGATGAACCTTAACCAGCAAAGTGATGGCGACATGTGGACATTGCATCGCAACCTGATGAATAGCCTAAGCCCGATTGTTGACTGTGGCGTACACTACATTGATGTAATGTGCCAGATGACACGTTCGAAGCCGACACAGGTATATGCTATTGGAGCAAGGCTTACTGAAGAAATTCCTGCGGGAAATTATAATTATGGACAGTTGCAAATACGTTTTGAAGACGGCTCCGTTGGATGGTATGAAGCGGGGTGGGGTCCCATGATCAGTGAAACAGCGTTCTTCGTGAAAGATGTTATCGGACCCAAAGGTTCTGTATCCATTGTGGCTAAAGAAGCCGGAGGCTCCGGGAAATCTTCTTCCATTGAATCGCACACGAAAACAGAATCACTGCGCTTTCATCATGCCGATCTGGGTGAAAATGGAAAGTTTGCTAAAGAGGATACATGGATCAACCTTGAGGACGAACCTGATCACCAGGAACTTTGTAATCGCGAACAAAGGTATTTTCTGAAATCAATTATAGAAGATATCGATCTCAGTGCCCATGCCGAAGATGCAGTAAATAGCCTTCGAATAGCCTTTGCATGCGATGAATCGGTAAGGACCGGGAAGGTGGTGTCATTACTTTAATTCACAACTATAATATTACTGACACGCTTATACGAAATGCCTAAATCTTTTTCAATGAAACGTTTTTTCTTTCTGATTACATTCACTGTTATTTGTTTATTTACCGTTAATGCACAGCAAAACCTGCGGTTGTGGTACGATCATCCTGCAAACACATGGCAGGAGTGTGTCCCTTTAGGCAATGGCCGTCTTGGGGCAATGCCCGATGGTGGAGTGTTACATGAAAATATTGTATTGAATGATATAACGCTTTGGTCGGGCGGCCCACAGGACGCGGATAAAGAAGGCGCTGTAAAATATTTACCTGAAATAAGAAAATTATTGTTTGAAGGGAAAAATGACGAAGCAGAGGCAATGGTTAATAAAGCTTTTATCTGCAAAGGAGCCGGCTCAGGCAACGCCAACGGCGCCGATGTGCCGTACGGAAGTTACCAGGTATTGGGAAACCTTCACCTGGATTATAATTACGGCATAGATACCACTACCCTAAACCCCAAAAACTATATAAGGGAATTATCATTGGACTCCGCTATAGCAACATGCAGTTATCATCTCAATGGAGCAATCTATACCCGTGAATATTTTACCAGCTTTGCCGGTAATGTAATTATCATTCGCCTTACTGCAAACCAACCTGGAAAAATAAGTGTTACGTTAGGGCTCGACCGGCCTGAAAAATACCAACCTACTGTGCATAATAATGAGCTGCAGATGGAGGGCCAGTTAAATAACGGAACAGATGGGGAAGGCATGCGTTATCTAACCAGGGTTAAAATGAAACGAGACGGTGGAAAATTAATTAGCGGTGATAGTACTTTGCAAGTTCAGAATGCTAATTCAGTAATTATTTATATTTCTTCGTCTACGAGTTTCCGTGGGGTTCCTTATAAACAAAAATCATTGTCCTTACTGAATACTGCTATCAGCAAAACGTACCAAACAGAAAAGGCGGCACACATAAAATTTTATCAAAATCTTTTTCATCGTGCATCGATTTCTTTAAATAATAAGAATGCGGAACAGGCAGCATTGCCCACCGATGAAAGGTTGATAGCATTTACCAAAGACTCTTCTGATAATGACTTGCCGGTACTGTATTTTCAATACGGGCGCTATTTATTGATCAGCAGCACAAGGCCTGGATTGTTACCGCCTAATTTACAGGGACTATGGGCCAACACTATACAAACACCGTGGAACGGAGATTATCATCTCGATATAAATATCCAGATGAATCATTGGCCGCTGAATGTTACCAATTTACCCATGCTAAACGAACCATTTTATTCTTTGGTGAAAGGGCTGGTGAAAACGGGCGAAAAGACAGCTAAGGTATATTATGATGGCGACGGATGGGTAGCGCACGTAATCACCAATGTTTGGGGGTATACCTCCCCCGGTGAAAGTGCTTCCTGGGGCGCCACCAATTCAGGTTCCGGCTGGTTGTGTGAAATGCTTTGGCAGCATTATCTGTATACGCTTGATGATGAATACCTGAAAAAAATATACCCCATCATTAAAGGGTCCGCGGCATTTTATGTAAGCACATTGGTAAAAGACCCCAACAACGGCTGGCTGGTAACAGCGCCTTCCAATTCACCGGAAAATGCTTTTCGCCTGGCCAATGGAAAAACAGCACATGTGTGTGCAGGGCCCACGATCGATAATCAAATCATCAGGGAATTATTTACACATGTTATTGAGGCTTCAAAAGTTTTAAAAAAAGACGATACTTTCCGGCAACAATTATTGGATGCAAAAAGGCAATTGCCTCCCAACCAAATTGATAAAAACGGAAGGCTGATGGAATGGTTACAACCTTATGAAGAAGTGGAGCCGCAGCATCGGCACGTATCGCCCCTTTGGGGAATGTACCCCGGCAATGAAATTACTTTGCAGGGTACCCCTGGCGTAGCCGAAGCAGCTAAAGCTTTGCTGATAAGAAGAGGGGATATCAGCACCGGTTGGTCGTTAGCCTGGAAAATAAATTTATGGGCGAGATTAAAAGACGGAAATCACGCCTTCAGTTTATTAAAAGATCTGTTACGGCCAACAGCGCAAAAAGGATTTAATATGGTAAACGGGGGTGGCACCTATCCTAATTTGTTTGATGCACATCCGCCATTCCAGATTGATGGTAATTTCGGCGGCACTGCAGGTATCGCTGAGATGCTGTTGCAAAGCCATGAAGGGTATATTGACTTGTTGCCTGCGCTTCCTGATGAGTGGGCTGGCGGTAGTTTCAGCGGATTATGTGCCAGGGGAGGCGGAGTATTAAACCTGCAATGGAAAAATCATCACATCAAATCTTTGGAAATAACAGCCACGGCAAAGAATCAATTCAAAATAAAAACCCCGCATTATGTAACGAAAGTTAAGTTGCAATACAGAAATAGTTCTACGTTTTTACAATCATCGGATGGCTTTATTACTATTTCTTTGCAGAAAGGTGAACGGGCAAAAATGGAGTATTATGAATAAAGTAACCCGCTTCACAGGATTGTCGTGTAATTGTTGCTGAATGGGTTGGCAGTTAAGAGGGGAACATTAAAGAGCGTATTTACAAAGCAATTAAGTACAACAAAGCCTGCAATAAATAGTAAATGATATGAGATGAATTATCTCAAATTTACTACCACCTGTTGTATTATAAGTGTGGTTACGACTTAACCCAACACCTGATTGACCAGGGTTGTAGATGTATAGTGGTTTTCACTGCTGATCTGGGCAGCAATGTTTATTTTTAACGGCACAAGGGCTGTGCCGACGCCTTAAGGGATGCTGGAATTTCCTATAATAATGACTTAGTCATTGTAACTAAGTAGTATCCCATTAAATTTTCTTAATTTATTATTTGTTCTAATTTAAGAAAAATGTACATTTAGTTTTGATTTTGAAAAAACTTTCTGCGATATTATTAATCATTTTATTTCTATTCAACTTGTTTGGATATAGAGTTCTATTTTATTATGCCCAGCAGCAATCGGATATAACTCTTGAACACAACCTCGACCAAAATAACTATAATGAAAATGAGCTTATCGCATTAACCATTCCGCTTTCAATGCCTTACCAGCACAACTCTGATGGGTTTGAACGTTTCGATGGAGAAATAACCTTAAATGGCAAAATTTATAAATATGTGAAGCGTAAATATTGTGATGGCAAAATAACATTTTTATGCCTGCCCGATTATAATAAAATGCACCTTGAGGCTGCAAAAAATAATTACGGTACAAATATTAATGGTATCCAAAATAATGGCACAAATAATCATGATAATTCAAAATCTGCTATAGGGAAAAATCTTTCCACCGATTACGAACAAAACGTATCGGATTATGCAATTGTTCATTATAAAAGCATAAATAAATATAGTCTCTTAGATAAGGCTTTCCCTCTCACTACTGCTATTGTAAATTCCCCCGAACAACCGCCTGAATTAACTTAACAGGCAAGTCTTACAATTTATTTTATAAAGTAATACTTACGTATTACTTATCGTGCTTTAGTATTCCTGTATACTATATGGAATAAATAATATGACATAAAGCATTTACATTCTTAATCAAAAATTTTACGATGGCTTATATCCCACTTGAAGCGCATTTACCAGGCATTACGGGCCTATTGGAATACAGAAAAGATTCTGCCGCACCCATTCGGGAATTGACGCAAATTTTACTGCGCGGTCCCTCTACTTTAACCGAAGGCGAACGCGAATTAATTGCCACTGTTGTATCAAATAAAAATGAGTGCAGGTTTTGTACTGCTGCGCATACGGCCGCTGCTAATATATTATTGGGCGAACAAGAAACATCTGCAAAGGTAAAAGAAGATCTTCTGAATGCACCTGTAAGCGAGAAGATGAAAGTATTATTAACTATTGCATCCCAGGTGCAGGTAAGCGGAAAGAATGTAACTGTTGCGGCTATACGAAAAGCAAAGGATGAAGGGGCTACTGATATTGAAATTCATGATACGGTTTTAATTGCTGCATTGTTTTGTTTATACAACAGGTATGTTGATGGGCTGGCTACAGTAACACCAACAGACGCTTCTTTTTACAACAGCCTTGGTGAAAGGTTAAAGCAACATGGATACAATCGGTTGCCACAAGGATATGATCATTTAAAAAAACAAAGTGCCGAATAATGGAACCAATAGCAATAAATAAAAATCAACCGTCAATGAATTCAGCGGTCGTTCCTTCTCAAGAGAGGTACCACCTTGCTGCCGCGTTTATTATATGCTTTATCAGCATCATGTTCAGTGGTATTGCATCTATGCTTATGTCTGTTTATTTGCCTGTGGTAGTACGGGATCTGTTGGGGAATGTAACCGAAGAGAAGATGAATAACGTGGGCGCCTATATTAATTCCGTGTTTATTTTCGGCAGTATGTTTGGCGGTTTTGCGTGGGGATTTATTTGTGATAAAATCGGCCGGGCAAAAGCAGTTATATTTTCCACCGCATTGTTTGGTTTGTTTACAGTGCTCACGGCACTTTCATCTTCCTGGTTAGTGGTGGGTATTTACCGGTTTATAACCGGGTTTGGTGTTGGTGGCGTAATAGTAACAACTAATATACTTATTGCTGAATTATGGCCTGAGAAGAAACGGGCAGTCGCGTTGGGTATTGTATCAGCAGCTATGCCTATCGGTTTTATTGCTGCCGGCGCAATGAATAATATATTATCGGACTGGCATATGGCTTTTTTAACCGGTTTTGTTCCTATAGCTGTAGCCATAATAGCCATATTAGTGTTACCGGAATCATCAAGTTGGAAAAGTAATAAACACAAACCCGGTATCAACAATAATCTCAGTGATAAATTATTTGCTCCCGGCCATAAGAAAAACCTGGTGACAGGTTCAGTAGTGTTTGGCACTATGCTTATTGGTTTATGGGCTGTTTTTTCATGGGCACCCACCTGGATACAAAGTATTACGGGTGATGATGCAAAAGCGAAAGACCTGCGTGGATTAACCATGATGATATTAGCTATTTCAGGTTTAGTTGGCAGTATTGTATCGGGATGGATTGCAAATGCCATTGGCCTGCGCAAAACAATGATGATGTGCTTTGCAGCATGTTTCATCATGACGTTTGTTGTATTTAAATTAAACACCGCTGTTTCTTCTTCCACATTTATTGAAATGGGAATCCTCGCTTTTTTCTTTGGCATAAGCCAGGGTGCATTATCCGTGTATATACCCCATTTATTCCCAACCGTTATCCGGGCTTCGGCAACAGGATTTTGTTTTAATATAGGCAGGTTATTTACAGCAACGGTTGTTTTCTTTATAGGTGCGCTGGTCAGCTTTTTAGGCGGATATGGCAATGCTGTTTTTATTTTCTCATTCATTTTTTTAATAGGGCTGGCAACAACTTACTTTTCCAAATATCAAACGAAAGCTGAAGCAGCCGCATTGAATACCGCTTTTGCCGAATGATAATTATTAATCTAAAAATTTAAATATGGCACATATACAAGTTCCTGAAGACGTTCCGGGCATAAGAAGCCTGGTAATGTTTCGTCCTGAAACAGGTAAGCCTTTATACGACTTAGCCCAGGTTTTATTAAGAGGTGAATCACCTTTAACCCAGGCAGAAAGGGAATTGATCGCTGCTTATGTCTCCAATCGTAACGAGACTATGTTTTGCATGATGAGCCATGCCGCAGCATCCCGGCATTTGTACGGTAATGATAAAAATATAGTAGATGATGTATTGAAAGATTTACAGCACTCACAGGTGAGCGATAAACTGAAAGCTCTGCTGAATATTGCCGGTAAAGTACAGATACTCGGTAAAGAAGTGACAGAAGAAGACATTGCGGATGCAAGAAAACAGGGTGCTAACGACAGGGAGATACATGATACCGTCCTGATAGCTGCAGCTTTTAGTATGTATAACCGCTATGTAGATGGGCTTGCGAGTTTTACTCCCACCGATGAAAAAGAATATGAAGCCATGGGAAAAAGAATGGCAGAAAATGGATATGTATTACCTAATAATCAAAAATAAATTTTATGGCATATATCGATTTACAAAATGATCTTCCTGGCATACGTGGCCCGATGGCTTATAGCCCGGAAACAGGCAAAGCTTTAAATGAGCTTGCAGAAATTTTATTGCATGATGAAAACAATACTCTTACACGTGGTGAGCGGGAGTTGATAGGCGCTTTTGTATCATCCGAGAACGATTGTTTCTTTTGCCAGAATGTACATGGAGCTATGGCACAGTATTATTTTCAAAGTGATATGCAATTCATTGATGATATAAAAAAGGATTATCATTCAACTCCAATTTCAGATAAATTAAAATCATTATTAACCATAGCAGGAAGTGTGCAAAAGGGTGGCAAGTATGTTACAACTGAACAGGTAGATTATGCCAAAAGTCTTGGTGCTACTGATAAGGAGGTACATGATACCGTTTTAATAGCTGCTGCCTTTTGTATGTTTAACCGCTATGTAGATGGATTAAACACGTGGGCTCCCCAAGACAGGCAGGTATATGTTGAGCGTGCAAAGATGCGTGCTGAAGACGGTTATGCAAATATGAATCTCAATAAATAAATTTTAAAACAAAAATATGCCACACATTAATGTCGATGAAAACTTACCAGGAATCCGGGCCTTAATGGCTTTTAGTCCTGAAACGGCAACGCCCATGGGTGAACTCGCAAACGCACTGTTACGGACAAACGAAGTTCTGAGCATGGCAGAAAGGGAGTTAATTGCAGCGCATGTTTCTTATTTAAATGATTGCTTTTATTGCCAACAATCGCATGGCGCCATTGCTGTTTGTTACCTGGATGGAAATAATGATTTGGTTGAGCAGGTAAAAAGAGATTATGTAAATGCAGATATTCCAGATAAACTAAAGGCTTTATTAGCTATTGCAGGAAGTGTGCAAAAAGGCGGGAAATATGTAACTCCTGAACAAATAGAAGTTGCGAGAAAACTTGGAGCTACTGATAAAGAAATACACGATACAGTGCTCATTGCTGCTGCATTCTGCATGTTCAACCGTTATGTTGATGGGCTTGCAGCTAATACACCAACAGATCTTGCCAGTTATCCATTACGGGCAAAACAGATTGCGGAGAAGGGTTATGGCAATCATATTTTTTCATCCAAACAACCCGTTCCTGAAAATGCATGAATATAAATTATGCAGATCATTTCTTCAAAATAAAAAATTCACATTAAACCAAGATAATTACAATGAGACAAAGATTGATTTTTGTAACAGGATGGTTATTTATAATTATTATTCCTGTTTCACTTTTAGCGCAAAATAAAACCGTAACCGGGCAGGTTACCGAAAGAAATAATTTACCGGTTGTCGGTGCCACTATTGCAGTAAAGAATTCTACAAGGGCCATAGTTTCTGATGCTAATGGAAAGTTTAAATTGTCTATCCCGGATAATGCCGTTTTAATTATCAGCGCTGCAGGTTATAAAACCCAAACAATAAATACAGAAGCCACAACAGATTTCCAGGTTAAATTACAAGAAGATGTATCCAAGCTTGATGAAGTGGTTGTTACCGGATTATCAACATCCATTAAAAGAAGAAACCTTGCAAATGCGGTTGCTACTATTTCTGCTAAAGAATTAGATGCAACCTCACCAGCGCAAACTTTTGATGCTGCCCTGGAAGGAAAAATTCCAGGTGCCTACATTAATGCAAACTCAGGCGCCCCTGGAGGAGGTATTTCTGTAAAATTAAGAGGAGTGACTTCTGTGTATGGCAATACGCAACCTTTGTATGTTGTAGATGGCGTATTTGTTGATAACACCTCCACATCTGCGGGATTAAATGTTGTTACTTCTGCCCTTGCCAACGGGGCCACCACCTCTAACCAGGATAATCCTTCCAGCCGTATTGCAGATTTAAGAGCCGAGGATATTGAAAATATTGAAATACTAAAAGGCGCGTCTGCCGCGGCGGTTTATGGTTCCAAAGCTGCAGGCGGTGTGGTTATTATTACAACTAAAAGAGGGAAAGCCGGGAAGACAAACATTACTTTTTCACAAGACATTGGTTTTATTAAAGCCAGTAAGTTATTAGGTGTAAGAGCTTTAACAGCTGACAGGGCTGCAAGTTTATCAAGAGATAGTGCTACATCAGCTGCGTTACGTCAGCAATTTACGGATGCGCAATCCAAGGGACAGATCTATGATTATGAAAAGGAATTATATGGCAATACTGGTTTCGCAAGAAATACGTTCCTCGGGGTAAGCGGAGGAAGCGATAATACAACCGTTTATTTTTCTGTTGCACTAAAAGCTGAAGGTGGCATTGTTAAGAGAACAGGATATAATAACACCAGCATTCGGCTGAATGTAGATCATCGGGTTAATGACAATATTAAAATAGGAATCAGTACAAATTATATTAATTCGTCAGCAGACAGGGGTTTATTCGGCAACGATAATGCAGGTGTAACAACTGGTATAGCACTTTCATCTACACCCAGCTTTGCACAATTACATCCTGATGCAAACGGGAACTATCCTAATGATCCGTTTGCTGCGTCTAACCCTTTACAAACGGTGGCGCTTATGCGAAATAATGAATCAGTGAACCGCTTTATAACGGGAGCGAATCTTGAAGTTATTTTGCAAAAGAACAGCACCAGCACTACTAAATTTATCGGCAGGGGAGGATTTGATTTTTATAATCTCCAAACCAGTGTACTCTTCCCTGGTACGCTTCAATTCCAGGCAGTAAATAAAGGCACTTCCATCCAGGGCTTTACAAAAAACCTGAGTACTAATTACATCCTTTCTTTGGTAAATACGTTTACTCCTTCTGATAAATTATCACTCATAACATCCGGAGGTATCACACAGGAAACCGGCGATTATAATAATCTACTAAACATTGCTACGCAGATTATCGCAGGCCAGTCAAATGTTGACCAGGCAGGCGCATTAAACGCAACACAATTACGGACCAAATTCCTGAATGGAGGAATTTTTATACAGGAAGAAGCTAATCTTATCGATGCGATAACGTTAACTGCAGGCGTACGTTTTGATCGCTCAAGCAATAATGGAGACGTTGGTAAATATTATACTTATCCAAAGGCGGGTATTTCTTGGAACCTAACTAACATGGGTATTCTAAAAGGAGGCTTTTTTGAAAATATTAAATTGCGTGCAGCTTACGGCCAGGCAAATAATGTTCCTGCTTATGGAAGCAAATTTACTTCAATGGTTGTATCAAACATTACTGGATTTCCGGGCTTAATAGTAAATACACAGGAAGGCCATGCAAACATAAAACCTGAAAGACAAACAGAGTTTGAAACCGGTTTGGATTTTAGTATTTTAAAAGGCCGACTGGGATTTGAACTGACTTATTATAATAAAAATATTGATGACTTTTTAATGTTGACCAATTCACCCGCGTCTTCCGGTTATTCTACCAAGTGGCTGAATGCCGGTAACCTGAGAAACCGCGGTGTGGAGTTAGGAATGAATGCAAGACCCATTCAATCAAAAAATATAACCTGGAATACTTCGGTAAACTTCTGGACAAACCGTTCATTGGTAACTAAATTCATTATACCTCCGGTTCCCCAGGGTTCTTTTGGTTTTGTATTAGGTTCTTTCCAGATTCAGCAAGGAAAATCTGCAACGCAAATTCTCGGTCTTGACGGCACAGGTGGTGTATCTAAATTAGGTGACGCAGAACCAAAGTTTCAAATGAATACTTATAATGAAATTACTTTTTTTAATAAGCTAAGCTTGCGCTTTTTGCTGCACTGGAAATACGGAGGACAAAATGTAAACTTAACAAGTCTTGAAAACGATTTTGGCGGCACAAGCCCTGATTATGATAAAGTAACTAATAAGCTAGGTGTACCCGATGCTGTCTACCGTCTCATGCAGATAGGTTCAGATGCACATGAGTTTGTACAAAGTTCTTCTTATCTAAGATTAAGGGAAATCGGATTGTATTATACGTTTACCAAATTGCCTGTTTCTTACATAAAATCAATACAGGTTGGGGTATCTTTCAATAATTATGTAACCATTACAAAGTATCATTCATACGATCCTGAAGTATCCAATTTTGGAACCGGATTTTCTTCAGGTATAGATGTCGATCCTTACCCTGCAAGCAAACGTGCCAACTTTCATGTTTCATTTGATTTTTAATGTTAAAAAATTAATTATAATGCAAAAGATTATCACCATAAGTATCATAATGTTACTGTGCATGATCCTGTTCTTTACTTCGTGTAAAAAGGATTATGGCAACTTAAACAATGCAACCGTTGAGTCTTTTTTGAAAGATGCTTCGCAAAGCGAATTAAATAACCTGGTAAGTGGTACCGAATCAGGAATGCGGAATGTACTTAATTTATATCTTGATGATATAGGTTCTATCGGAAGAGAAGGATATCATTTCTCAGGTTCAGAGCCACGGTATGTAACCGACTTGCTGGGCGCAAGCAATGCAACATTAAGCGGAAGTAATTTTTATATTGTCAACCCCTGGGCAGCACGATATAGGGTTATAAAGAATTGTAACGTTCTAATACAGGCTGCTACAAACTCTACACATATTACGGCTGCCCAAAAAAGCGGCTATATAGGTTTTGCAAGAACTATTAAGGCTTACCAGCTTTTAATGAATCTTAATCTCACAGATTCAAACGGTATAAGAATAGATGTTTCAGATCCTGATCATCTCGGTCCCATTGTAAATTATAGTGATGGTTTAACATCGATCGCTTCTTTGCTCGATTCTGCTAAGGCAGATTTCAGTAATGCTTCCATTGCTTTCACGCTCGCAGGTTTTAATAACTTTAGTGATGCGGCAGGCCTAGTCAAATTCAACAGGGCGATCGCAGCAAGAGTTAGTGTGTATCAACAAAAGTGGCAGGGCGCATTAGATAATCTGAGTGGATCTTTTTTTGGATTGAATACTGGTTTCAACGTGGGCGTTTACCACGTTTTTGGTACGGGATCGGGTGATCAATTAAATCCTATGTTTATCCCGCAAAATCAAACGGGGGAAGTAAGACTTGCACACCCGTCTTACGCTGCAGATATTGAAGCAGGTGATGACAGGATTAATAAAGCCACTTTGCGAAATGCGGCTGCATCATTGAGTGGGTTGAGCAGCAACAGGGATGTGTGGGTATATACCTCTGCTACAGCCCCTATACCTGTTATAAGAAATGAAGAATTAATTCTTATCTATGCCGAAGCCAACATTCAACTTAATAATTTAAATGAAGGTGTTAAAGCAATAAATGTTATAAGGAATGGTCACGGGCTGGCTGATTACAGTGGTGCAGTAACCCAGTCTGCTTTAATAACTGAAATGCTTAAGCAGAGAAGATACTCATTATTTTTTGAAGGGCATCGGTGGATTGATATGCGCAGGTACAACCTTTTAAATACTTTACCACTTGACAGGCCGGGAGATGATGTATGGACAGAATTTCCATTACCTGTTACGGAACAATAATATATGTAAGGCTAACGGCTTTATTCATGGTTAAATTATTTTTATGAAACTATTGCTTTTGATCACGGGATTACTGCTATTATTTGCTACGGAAATATTACGGGTATATTTTATAATGCCATTCCCCGGAAGCCAGCATAAGAATACGATTGGGTTAGCATACTGGATCAGCAATAATATCAGTTGGATAAGAATACTGGCCTTAGCCTTAGTTGTTTTTCCCCTTATCTATATTTTTAAAAACGGAAAGACCTGGATGAAGATCATTTTGTCTTTGATTCTTATTTTCTATGGATTTGTGTTCTTCTTTTTTAATTACCGCTTCGAGGCTGATAAAATGTTTTACCAGCCCAAACAAAAATTATTTGTAGCTGCAGCAAATGATACTACCAATAAAAATAAACTGGTCATCGGTGTTGCTATCAATGGAGAAGCGAAAGCCTACCCAATTCAGATTATAGGATATCATCACCAGGTGATGGACACTATTGGCAGTATACCTGTAATGGTAACTTATTGCACTGTATGTAGAACGGGCCGGGCGTTCAGCCCTTTTGTGAATGGGAAGATAGAAACGTTCAGGCTGGTAGGTATGGATCATTTCAATGCAATGTTTGAAGATGCCACTACCAAAAGCTGGTGGCAGCAGGCGACGGGTAAAGCTATAGCTGGCCCTTTAAAAGGAACCGCATTAAAGGAAATTGCGTCTAGGCAGCTGACGTTAGAAGCATGGTTGCGTGAATATCCCAACTCATTTGTTATGCAACCGGATACTTCTTTCAAAAAAGATTATAAAGACCTTGCAGGTTATGATAAAGGAACTCTTAAAAGCGGCCTGGAGAAAAGAGATTCAGCATCATGGAAACCCAAGTCGTGGATAATTGGTGTGATACATAATTATACTGCAAAGGCTTATGACTGGAATGAATTGGTAAAAAACAAAGTAATCAACGATTCAATAGAAGGCTTGCCTGTTTTGCTTGTTATTGAAAAAGATACCGCTTCCTTTCATGTTTACGACAGGCGTATAAACGGAACGGCACTTAATTTCAAGGAAGAAAGCAAGGATCAATTTAGCGATCAAAACACAAACTCTACCTGGAATATGGAGGGTCTGTGTATTGGCGGGACATTAAAGGGGGAAAGATTAAATCCCGTACAGGCATACCAGGAATTCTGGCATTCGTGGAGCACCTTTCATCCTAACACAACAAAATAGGATTAAGTTATTTTTAATGACAAGCTTATGAATATATTGCTTAAATATTAATTGCTGTTTACAAAGCGGGAGCGCATTTACCGATATTAGAGAAGAATGCAGGGCAAAGCTTTTAGTTTACGATACAACCGAAAAGCATCGAAAATTAATGGAAATTTTACGATTGCAGTTATAAATCCATTTTACCCATTTATCTCGATGAAGGTTATTACAAAATCATTGCAGAAAATTTCCAGGGAAAAAAGGAAAGAAAATATTTACAAAAAGCAGATATGCGATGACGTTAGATGTGGAGTTTTGAAGAACGTAGTATTTCGTCAGATTAACTTTTGGTAATACCAAGCCACGTTCTATTTTCTTTTTTCAATATTTTCAATGTAAATGCCTTTTCTTAAAGTCTCTATCTAACTCGACCATTATCAAACTGATTATCTCCTTTAGATGACCAATATTATATTCTTCAAACAACTTATTGTAATAAGTTACTGGTCTATTATCTAACCGGCATTTGAAGATTTCGCGGTTTTCAGAAGCCAATTTAATAGCAAATCGCTACCTAAATATTGTTGATCGACACAATGGTTGACAGGCAGATATAGTTTAGGGATAAGTGTGCCTTGCCATGTGAAAGGTGAGCTCTCTAGTAATTCCACACGCTGCAGCAATTTCTTTGAGGTATGCATTCATTTTTGGTTGGATGGAACTGGTAATAATTTTCTGCCTGATACTGCAGCAGGAGTTGAGCTAGATAACAGCTTACTCAAAAAAGCAGGCTGGGTGCCAGCGGTAATAAAATGCCAGGTGATTGCCAATTTTTACCCTGGTTGTAATAAAAAAATTTCTGCGCTTCTTTAAGAGGATATTGATTTTGTTTGAAAAACGCTTCGACTTCGATTAGTTTTATGTGTCCCATATTTGATACACGGTGCTTTTCGTTTACTGCTTCCCGTTGGTTGCTTTCTTTAAAGGAAGGCGTGTTGATTTTTTTTTATATTTCTTTATTCTTTTCAAAAATTTTAATGGGTGTTTTCTGCACACTGTTTTCTTGTTTTAAGTTTTGTTTTAAAGAGTGTCCCACTTTTGATACTGTATCGGTACATTATCGGTACCAGATATGATACCCGGGCCTTCTCCTAAATTTTGGTGTGGCCTGATCCGCCCTTCGGGCACCTTCTCCGAAGGGAGAAGGGCAGCTGAGACAAGGTTTTTAGGACAATCTGATGCAAAGAGATCCAATTGACGAAATTTGCTTTCTTCTTCATTAATGTCCAGGCGTAACATGCTAATCTTAACCGGATGGAACTTTGAATGGGACGGTTGATAAATAATGTTACCCGTTTACATGTAATTCTTTTAAGCATTTATGGTAGGTGTTCTTTGAACCAATTCTGCTTAACTGCATTATGTTGTGGCGGTACACCGGAAATGGATTTTGAAAGCGGTTAAAATTCCAGTATTGAAATAAAGCCAAATAGAGGCTCACGTGAGAACTCGTAAGCCTGTTATCACTACGAACGAAGGAAAAGAAGGCGTTGAGGTGCCTTATATAGTTCATACAGCATGCTTTTTACCGGTGATTAAACTGCAATGCTTTTTTAAGAATTTCCAATTAGGAAAAATGTTTAGTAAGTACCTGGCTTTTTTCCTTCTTCGCTTTTCAGGAACCTAGCGAAATTTTGCAGAACAAAGAATGCTGAAAATCCTTCTCCAAGCAGCATGCTTAATAAAAGTTATGTTGCTGAAAGGAACAATAAGAAAGCTGCGATTAACATTCTGCATGAAATGATCAAGAACATCAACAGATATTGCTTTATACCTTTCTGCCTTTATTGCAATTTTTTGGATGATATAATGGATATGCTGTTTGTCGGATAGAGTACTGACTAATTGATAGATTATATCATTTATGAGATTCCTTATTGAAGTAAGAGAATCAAATTTTCAATTCTTGTAATTTTCATCTGTAAATCAAATCAGCATTTGTTTCTATAATTTTTGAATCATATACAGACTATCCTCTTGCTGATTAAAAAATAATTTACCTAAGGAGGTTTTAATTTGTGGATAATATTTATTTTTATTTTTCATGCCGAAAAACGATTGTAATATGATTGACCATGAGTTATTATGGACCAGGTTCAAAGAGGGCGATGCAGATGCATTTGGTTTAATTTTTAGAACCTTTTATCAGGATATGTATAATTATGGCAGCAGATTTACCAAAAACACAGAACTTATAAAAGACTGCTTACAGGATTTGTTTTTGACACTGTGGAAAAATCGGGAAACTATTAATAATACAGCTTCAGTGAAAAATTATCTGCTGAAATCGGTGCGCAGGAAACTTAACAAAAAGATCAACAATAATAAGCTTTCAATATACTTTAATGAATCAAGTTTTGATGCAGGTTTCAATATAGTTTTGCCTGTTGAAAATAACCTGATTTTACAAGAACAGCTAACAGAACTAACTTACAAAGTCAGAAATGTTGTAGAAAGACTTTCTAAGCGTCAGCAAGAAATAATATATCTGCGCTTTTATATGGATATGGATGTAGAGCAAATTGCTGAAATAATGACTCTTAATCGTCAGTCCGTGTATAATCTTATGTATGACGCACTAAAACAGTTTAAATCTCTCGCAGGACCTGATTATTTTTCCATTCCTTTTAGTGTATTTCTTTTGATTGGATTTTCCATCCGTTTATAATTTTCATTTTCCATAAGTTCAGTCTTTGTTCCGCTATTGATTTCATATGCTTCCCAACTATTTTCGATTTATTTTCTTAAAGACCAGTAGATTTTTATAGATGGTCACTATAGTATATAGTAAAGGTAATTTTTAGCATTATGGAAAGGCAGTTTAACTCTATAGAAGATTTGGTATTTAATAAATCATTCCGGGAGTGGATATTAAATAACGAAAGCAGCAATGCCGTTTATTGGGAAAAATGGGTACTTGAAAATCCGGATAAAAAGGAAATTCTCAATCATTCTAAAGCTATCATGTATGCGCTATCTGTTAACCACAATAAATTATCGGAAGAAGAAATTAGCACAGAAATAAATAAAATTCTTCAAAAATTAGATAATACTACCGACACAATACCTGTTGAGACTTTTTATGGTGATAAAAATATTATACCTATTAAACAATTCTTTTTACAAAGAAGATTGTGGGTAGGGGCGGCCGCAATCTTATTAATTTTTTTCCTTTCATTATACACAATATTTTATAGGCATAATAATAAAATGGGAAATTCTGCTTATTATGAATTGCCCGATGGAAGTAATTCTACCGCATCTATTGAGCGGGTAAATAACTCAGACAGTGTACAGCAGGTGAATCTTTCTGAGGGAAGCAAAGTTTCATTATTTCCAAGGAGTAAACTTACTTTTTCTGAAGACTCTGCCGGTAGCAAAAGAGAAGTATATCTCACGGGTCAGGCATTTTTTCAGGTTGCCAAAAATCCATTAAAGCCCTTTTTTGTATTTACAAAAAACATGGTTACCAAAGTCCTTGGTACGAGTTTCTTGATAAGGGCTTACGATAATGATAAAGCGGCCTCTGTTGAAGTCAGAACCGGGAAAGTTTCTGTATATAAAAAAGAGAATTTTACAGATTCGAATATCAGATCCAAAAGATTAGATGGAATAATTGTGACACCCAATCAGAAGATGGTCTATGATTTTAAGAGCGATCAGTTAACCAAAACCATTATTGAAAAGCCAGTGCTGTTAGAACCTGCTGTTCAGAATAATTTCGTTTTTGATGGCACGCCGGTTAAAGATGTTTTTAAGTTATTAGAAGATGCATATGGTATAAGGATTATGTATGATGATGATTTATTATCATCCTGTTCTCTTACTGCTACTTTTGGTAGTGAAGGCTTCTATGACAAAATAAGTCTTATCTGCAAAGCTATAAACGCTTCTTATGAAATAATTGATGGAAATATTTTTATAACATCCAAGGGCTGTAAATAATTTAAATAACTCTAAATAAATAATTATGATAAAAATATAAACAGGATAAAAAGCAAAAGCTGACAATGTTTGCGCATTGGCAGCTTTCGATGAACCCGCCACAAAAATGACTAATCTCCAAAGCGGGTGGTTTTGACATTATTATTAAATCCCAAAACGATTACAAATTTATGAAAAAAATTCTGACGAGATCAGTAGTGATTGGAATTATGAAATTTTCTATGCTTTCTACATTTTTGCTGTCATTTGTATTATGCTCCTATGCTAAGTACGCAACTGGTCAAGATTTGCTGTTGAAAAAAATTACTCTTAAAATCAAATCTGAGAATATCAAAAGTGTTCTAACGGAAATAGAAAAAAATTCAGAACTTAAATTTATGTATAGCCCGGAGCTTATAAATTCTTCACGGAAAGTATCTATATCAGCCAAAAATGAAGAAGTCTCCAAAATATTAAACCGTGTTCTTCAGCCATTAGGAATAAGGTATGAGGTGGTAAACAGTTACATTATATTAATCAGAAACAGGGAAGGGGATAGTTTATATATACCCGAACTAAACAGTTTGTTTAATGAAAAAGTACTTCTTAAAGTAATCACAGGGAGTGTTTTAACAGAGGAAGGGCAACCGTTGCAGGGTGTTAGTGTTACTGCAAAGGGAACGCAGATAGGCACTTCCACAGACGCTAAAGGAAATTTTTCCCTCAATGTTGATGAATCTGCCACTACTCTGGTTTTCACTTATGTGGGTTACATAAGCAGTGAAGTTTCAATTGTAAACCGACAAACGGTAAGCATTGTACTTCATGCCGAAACAAAGGGCTTAAATGAGGTAGTGGTAATTGGCTACGGAACCCAGAAAAAATCCAATTTGACAGGATCGGTATCTTCTATTTCAGAAAGGGATATAAAGGCAGTCGCCATTACATCACCTGACCAGGCTTTAGAAGGCAAGGCCCCTGGAGTACAGGTAACACAGAATTCTAGTGCTCCTGGTGGTGGAACCACGATCAGAATAAGAGGCGGTAATTCTATACAGGGAGGTAATGAACCCTTATATGTAATTGATGGTGTTCCTGTTTATAATGATAATGGAAATAGCGGAGCGTCATTAAATGGCCTAAGTTCAATAAGTCCGGGTGATATAGCTTCAATTGAAATTCTAAAAGATGCTTCTGCAACCGCGATTTATGGTTCCAGGGGAGCAAATGGAGTTGTTTTAATTACTACTAAGAGAGGGAAGTCGGGCCAGGCAAATATTAATTTTGAGGTGTATCATGGTATTCAGAATGTCAGAAGGAAATATCCATTGTTAAACGGATCTGAGTTTGCCAAGTTGGTGAATGAAGCAAATACTAATGTTGGTAGTAATCCCGTATATACGCAGCAGCAAATTGATTCGATAGGAGTGGGCACCGACTGGCAAAATCAAATTTTCAGGACTGCCCCGATAAGCAATTATTATCTGTCGGCAAATGGAGGGGATGAAAAAACTCAATATGCAATTTCCGGAAGTTATTTTAAACAGGAAGGAATCGTTTTAAACTCTGATTTTGAAAGATCTTCTTTTCGATTAAATTTAGATAGAAAGCTAACTTCTAAACTTAAAGTTGGAAATAGTTTGACTTTCAGCCACTCAATGTCAAACAGATCTAGCACCGATGGATTTTTAGGCTCACCAGGTCAGGTTATTTCCAATACACTCCAAATATCCCCTACAGTTCCAGTTTACAACTCCGACGGTAGTTATACTTTGCAAAACATATCTGGCGGACAATTGACAGATAATCCGGTAGCATTAGCAAAGGATTCTAAGAGTCTAATAAATGTTAATAGAGTTTTAGGTAATGTATATGGGGAATATGATATCATCCCTGGACTTAGATTAAAAGTATTAGTTGGAATAGATGGTGTCTTTCAAAAGGGTAACAACTATTTGCCTAAATCTGTTTTAAGTGGTTTTCAACAAGGAGGTTTGGCCTCTATTTCTAATACCCAAAGTATCTCCTGGTTAAATGAAAATACGCTTACTTATGATAAAGATTTTAACGAAATACATCATCTTACCTTTTTAGCTGGCTATACGCAACAGGCCAACCGTACCGAATATAGTTATGCAGCTTCAAGAAATTTCATTAACGATAATCTTGGATACAATAACCTGGGGGCCGGTTCCGTGGCATTATCTCCAAATTCAGGTGTTGGAACCTGGGGCTTGACTTCTTATTTAGGCAGAATAAATTATGGCTATAAAGATAAATATCTCTTAACGCTCACAGGACGTGTAGATGGCTCTTCAAGATTTGGAGTAAACAATCGCTATGGCTTTTTCCCTTCGGGTGCCGCTGCCTGGCGCATGAATAAAGAAGATTTTATAAAAAATTTACACATTTTTAGTGATTTAAAGTTGAGAGTAAGTTATGGATTAACCGGTAACCAGGAAGGTATTGGCAACTATCCTTCTCTAGCTCTTTTATCTGTTCAAAATTATGTGCTCGGAAATCAAATAAGCAGTGGTGTTGGTCCCTCTCAGATCGCGAACCCTGATCTTAAATGGGAATCAACTTCTCAATCTGACGTAGGTCTGGACATCTCTTTCTTTAATAACAGGCTATCGCTGACAGCAGATGCTTATATAAAGCATACTAAAGATTTATTATTGAATATTACTATTCCAGGAACTTCAGGTTATTCCAGTGCGCTGAAAAATATAGGAGAAGTAGAAAACAAAGGAGTAGAATTCGGGATAAATTCAGAAAATATAGCTGGCGCCTTTAAATGGACCACCGATTTTAATATTTCCTTTAATAAAAATACCGTTTTAAATATTGGCAATGTATCGCAAATTTTTGCTGGCCAGACAGCCAATATTGCCCAAAATGTAAGTTCCGGTATTATTGAAGTAGGAAAACCTTTAGGATCATTTTATGGATATGTAACGGATGGGGTTTTTCAAGCCAGCGATAAGATTGCCAGTTCTGCCCAACCAAGCGCTAAACCAGGCGACAGAAGGTATAAGGATCTGAACGGTGACAATAAAATCAATGATAATGATCGTACCATCCTAGGCCAGGCACAACCAAAGTTTTTGGGAGGCATTACCAATAACTTTAGTTTCAAAGGTTTTGAGTTATCAGTATTTCTGCAGGGCGTTTATGGTAATAGTATTCTCAATGCCAACAGATTTGAACTGGAATACTTAAGTGGAACGACCAACCAAGATAGGGATATGCTAAACCGATGGACACCAACTAATACGAATACTGATATTCCAAGGGCTTCTGTAAACAGACCAGCAAACGTAATTTCAAACAGGCAGGTAGAAGACGGCTCTTATTTAAGATTAAAAAATATCCAGTTAGCGTATAATCTTCCTGAGAACGCATTAAAATTAGCTAAAATAAGGTCTCTGAAAATATATGTAAGCGCACAAAATTACATAACCTGGACCAGATACTCAGGATACGATCCTGAAGTTAACCGCTACGGGCAGGATAACGTTAGCCAGGGATTTGACTATGGAAGTTATCCGGCAGCAAAAACGATTTTATTTGGCCTCAATCTAGGCTTATAAATAAAAGGTGCCATCAGACAATTCCTACATTAACAGTTAGAATACTAATAATCTAAACATTTGAATCATGAAACATATTATAACCATATTATTCGTTGGTCTGATCTTTACTTCTTGCAGTAAAGTGTTGGATAAAAAGCCGGAAGCAGTATTTTCACCAGCTAATTTTTATAAAACTTCTGCAGATGGTATCGCTGCTGTAAGTGCCGTATATAGCCCTCTATTCTCACCTAATTTATACAACCAGGTGATGTGGGTTTTTCAGGACCAGAGCACTGATGATGCTGAATGGGGCAACGGAAGAAATACTGCCAACCAGGCAAAAAACGATTTAGATAAATATACTTTTACCCCATCTACAGTTTATTTTTATGCCCTTTGGACAACCTGTTACCAAGCTATTAACCGTGCCAACACGGCCATTGACAATATCCCGGGAATTACTATGGATGCAACTCTAAAAAGCAGGTTAATAGGAGAAGCCGCCTTCTTGAGAGCATTTTATTATTTCACATTAGTCAGGTTATACGGGAAAGTACCCCTTATAACCAAGGCAACTAAAGATTTATCCAATTTAAATGTACCACGCAGCCCAGTTGATTCAGTTTATACTCAAATAATCAAAGATTTTACAGTCGCTGAAAATTCCTTGCCCTTAAGTTACTCCGGCACAGATAAGGGAAGAGCCACAAAGGGCGCCGCAAAAGCGTTCGTGGCTTCCGTTTATTTAACACTGCAACAATGGGATAAGGCATCTGCTAAAGCAAAAGAAGTAATTGATCTGGAATCACAAGGAATTTATGGGCTATGGACTAATTATTCAGATGCATTCCTGGTTGCAAATAAAAACGGCAAAGAATCTATATTCGAAATCCAGGCGTTGGGAGGGGGTTTTGGGCAAGGTAGCTTTATGCAGGGATATATGCGGGCACCTTATGATCGGGGAGGCTATGGTGATGACCCTCCTACCAAAAATATTTATGACTCTTATTCAACGTCAGATAAACGCCGTGATGTAAATCTAAAGTTATTTACCTCTCCACCTGCCCCTTCGAGTATTCTTTTTCCATGTTACGTGGGTAAATATCAGGATCCTGGAGCTACTGCTAATGGTGAAGGGAATAATAACTACCCTATATTTCGGTATGCAGAGATTCTTCTTATTTATGCCGAAGCGTTGAATGAGCAAGGATCAAATAACCCGGATGCTTATGCGGCTATCAACAGAATTAGAAACAGAGCCGGGTTGAATGACCTTACACCAAATTTATCCCAGGGCCAATTCCGCGATTCTGTTTATCTTGAAAGGAGACTGGAGTTAGCTTTTGAAGGCCATCGTAGGTATGATTTGATCAGAACCGGAAAGTTGGCAGAAGCTGTGAATGCACAGAATCCAAGTATAATAATCAAACCCTATCAGGTTCTGTTTCCGATTCCTCAAAGTGAGAGAGATGCAAATCATATGCTGGACCAAAATCCGGGTTATTAAATTTTAATATCCGCAATTGCTAATCAAAGACTTGTGGATGATTAGGTCATTTAAATAATATTTTACGTTATGTTTTATTATCGAAATATAAAAAGCGTCCTCATTTTTATAGGTATTTTAATGATTACTTGCTGCAAGAAAACCTATGCCCAGCAATCCGCTCAACCAATAGTAATTAATGCAGGAATCGGAGGAAATAATACAAAAGATCTGTTGGAAAGAATAGACAAAGATTGTTTGGCTTATAAGCCGGATTTGACAGTATTGATGGTGGGGACGAATGATATGAACAGCATGAAATATATACCCATCGAACAGTATGAAAAGAATCTTCGAAGGATCATTAATCTTATCCTGAAATCAAAATCACAGGTTTTAGTAATGAATATCTTACCCAACTATGAACCTTACCTGCTAACCCGCCACCCAAGAAAATTTTATGGTGAAGAAGGGCCATCGGGAAGGATGGCCGAGGTAAATGCAGTTATAAAAAAAGTTGCGGCAGAAAAGAAAGTTTATTTTTTGGATATGCATCACATTTTTAATAAGGTTGGGAATATAGGTTTAGACAAAAGCAGCCTTATACAAAACCAAGCCAATAGCAACAATACGGACGGTTTACATCCCACCCCGGAAGGATACCGGGTTATGGGAATCGTGGTCTATGAATATATTATGAATAAAAAATTGCCGCACCATAAGGTTGTTTGCTTTGGTGATAGTATTACTTATGGCGATGGAAGCATGGACAAAGAAAGTTATCCGGCGTATTTGAAAAAATTATTGAGCGAGTGATTTAAAACAAGGGTAATAGATAGTCAATCAGATAATTAAAACAGGGGAGAAAAAACAAGCATTACGTTTATATCTATACCATAATTAAAATATTTAATTTAAGATAGAAGTAATACATGAAGAAGAAAATTATCAATAGTATCATACTCTTATTACTATTTATTAGTAACGAAGGGCATGCTCAACAGGTTTATGATATAGTTGTATATGGTGCTACTTCCGGTGGTGTAATAGCGGCATACACCGCAAAGAAAGAAGGCAAGTCAGTTTTATTGATTGAGCCAGGTAAACATGTAGGTGGGTTAACAACCGGTGGATTAGGATACACTGATATAGGAAATAAATATGCCATTACGGGCATTTCTAGGGATTTTTATCGCCGTATAGGGCAGCATTATGGAAAATTTGAACAGTGGATTTTTGAACCGCATGTGGCAGAACAAATTTTTCTTGGTTACCTGAAGTCTGCTAAAGTGAACGTACTGTACCAACACCGGCTAGTATCCGTAAAAAAGAAGAGTGGTTTTATTAAAGAAATAACAATAGAAAATTCAGATAAACCGGGCAGGTCCTCCTATAAAATTATTAGAGCAACAATTTTTATTGATTGTTCTTATGAAGGCGACCTGATGGCGAAAGCAGGTGTATCCTACGTTACCGGGCGGGAAGCTAATAGCATGTACAATGAAACTTACAATGGTGTTCAGTTACGCGAAAGACATCAGTTTCCTGATAGCATAGATCCATATAGAGTTCCCGGATATCCGCAAAGTGGTTTGCTGTGGGGTATCAGTGCCGCACCGTTAGATTTTCAAGGGGCAGGCGATAAAAAAATACAAACCTATAATTTCAGGATCTGCCTTACTAATAACCCGTCGAACCGAATAACCATCACAAAACCGAATGATTATAATGCCTCGCATTACGGATTGCTTTTGCGTTATCTGGAAAAAAAGCCTGCAAAAGATTTAGAGTCATTTTTGAACATTAACTTATTACCTAACCATAAAACAGACATTAATAATAATGGTCCTTTCTCAACAGATATGATCGGGATGAATTATGCTTATCCTGCGGCCGATTATGCAACCCGGGGGGAAATACAACAAGCCCATGAATCTTATACAAAAGGACTTTTGTATTTTATAGGGCACGATGAACGGATGCCTTTGCACTTACGTAAGTTGATGCTACAGTGGGGGTATCCAAAAGATGAATATACGAATAACGGAAACTTTTCTCCGCAAATGTATGTGCGTGAAGCGAGACGCATGAAAGGTGAATATGTGATGACACAGGCCAATTGCGAATCTAAAGAAGTGGTGAGTGATGGTATTGGAATGGCTGCCTATACTATGGACTCACATAATTGCCAGCGAATTGTTGTAAATGGCATGGTAAAAAATGAAGGTAACGTTGAAATTGGAGGTTTTGGGCCTTATCCCATTTCATATAGGTCAATCATACCTAAGGCAAATGAATGCAAAAACTTACTAGTACCGGTTTGTTTATCTGCTACTCATATTGCTTATGGTTCTATCCGAATGGAGCCGGTTTTTATGGTGTTAAGCCAATCTGCGGCTATGGCTGCTGTGTTAGCATCTGATACTAAAAAAACGGTTCAGCAAATTGATATAAACAAACTGCGGCAAATACTTAAAACAAATCCCCTGGCAGATAATAGTACACCGGAAATATTGGTGGATAATGACGATGATGCGCACGTTGTAAAAACAGGTATTTGGTCCACTATTCACCAGAAATGTTATGGGCCTTCAGCATTTACTGCAGATGGCAAAACTGATTCAATAAAATCGGTACAGTTTATACCAACGATCGTCAAATCGGGTAAATATAAAGTGTATTCTTATTATCCAAAATTAGAGAATGAAACATCAGTGACCAGCATTATAGTTTTTGATGGAAAAACAAAAAAAGAAATAGTAGTAAGAGAATCAGATATTCAGGTGGAAGGACAGACTTCAGGTGAATGGGTGGATTTGGGCACTTACAGTTTACCATCAGGAAAGAAATCACTTGTGGAGATCACAAACAAACACTCAGACGGTGTTGTCGTTGCGGATGCCATATTATTTGTGCCCGAAAATAAATAATGAGTTGTATCAAAATTTGAACATTAATAAAAAATTGCCACACCAACAGGTCGTTTGTTTTGGAGTCAGTATTACTAATGGAGACGGAAGTATAGACAAAGAAAGTTATCAGCCTTATCTGAAAAATTACTGAGCAAATAACTGAAAGCAAAGTAAAATGAAAGTGGATAGGATAATTAAGATTCATGGGGAAAGAACAAAGCTCCTCGCTTATATCACAAATTAAAATTTTCAATTAAGATAGAATTAATACATGAAAAAAATCATTAACAATAGTGTTATACTCTTATTACTATTTGTGACTAAAGAAGGCCAGGCACAAAAGATTCACAAGGCTTACGATGTAGTAATATATGGCGCCACTTCAGCAGGTGTAATGGCAGCAGTTGCAGCCAAACAAAATGGAACATCTGTGATGCTACTAAGTCCTGAAACGCACATAGGAGGCCTTACCAGTAATGGGTTGGGGTGGACCGACATAGGAAATCAAACGCATCAAAAAACAATTGGCGGGCTTACCCTAAATTTTTTTCACAGGATACACAGGTACTATCAGAACGCCAAAGCCTGGAATCAGGAAACTTTGGCCAATTACCGGGAAAAGGTAACAAATTCCATTTATGAACTCACCGATAGCCTTATGTGGACCTTTGAGCCGCATGTAGCGGAAAAAGTCTTTAACAATTTTATCAGGGAGAATAAAATAACGATGAAGTTAAATCAGTGGCTGGACCGGCAGCATGGCGTTAAAAAAGAAAACGGGAAAATTGTATCCATTACAATGTTAAATGGTGATACCTATAGTGGCAAGGTTTTCATAGATGCTACTTATGAAGGCGACTTGATGGCCGCCGCAGGCGTATCTTATACCATTGGCCGGGAACCGAATAGCAAGTATGGCGAAACAATTAATGGTATAGAAACACAATTGACCAAAGGCAATAACTTGCCACGGGGCATTGATCCTTATTTACAAAAGGGAAATGCCACAAGTGGACTTTTGCCCGGTATAAACGCTGATGCCGGTGGCAAAGACGGTGAGGGAGATAAAAAAATACAGGCCTATTGCTACCGGGTATGTCTTACAGATGCAACTTTGAACAGGGTCATGGTTGCTAAACCGGCCAACTATAAAAAAGAGGATTTTGAATTAATCATAAGGGCTGCACAAAAGGGTGTAAAAACATTTTGGAAACTCTCTCCTTTGCCCAATCGTAAAACGGATTCTAATAATGATGGCGGAGTCTCTATGGATTACATCGGTATGAATTATGATTACCCTGAGGCCTCTTATTTAGAAAGAAAAAAAATGGATGAGGCGCATTTGTATTGGACCAAAGGTTTAATATGGACAGTGCAGCATGATCCCGGAATACCAGCGGATGTGCAAAAAAAATACGCTTCATGGGGATTGGCGAAAGATGAATTTAAAGAAAATGAGCACATGCCATACAAGTTATATGTTAGGGAAGCCAGGCGTATGGTTAGTGATTTTGTAATGTCAGAAAGTTATTTAAAAGGAGATAAGACCGTTCCGGAATCAATTGCTATGGGAAACTATAATATGGATAGCCATAATGTTCAACGGCATGTGACGGCAGAAGGTGATGTTCAAAATGAAGGGGATGTACAAATTGCTGTAGAGCAACCTTATCCAATATCATATAAAGCCATTATTCCTAACGTTAAAGAATGTACGAATTTGCTAGTGCCGGTATGCTTATCTGCATCGCATATTGCTTATGGTTCCATTCGTATGGAACCAGTGTTTATGATGTTGGGCCAATCATCCGGAATAGCTGCTTCCATCGCAGTAAAAAATAGGAAGGATGTAGAGGATATCAATTATACTGAATTGGAAAAAAAACTGTTAAGCAGTGGCCAGATATTGTCACACTCTCAAAAATGATAAAGTTTGCACTATTGAAATTGCGTCCGAAACTGCTGCGTTACTGTTCCCCTTACGCCTTTAGGGGATACTCATCAAAAATTATGCTCCTTCTTATCGTCGCTGCCCTCGGTTATTTTGTTGACATCTATGATCTTCTTTTATTCAGTATCGTTCGTATTCCAAGTTTGCAATCATTGGGTTTACATGGGCAGGATGTAACAGACAATGGGATTTTTCTATTGAATGTTCAAATGGTCGGGTTGCTGGCAGGTGGGATTTTTTGGGGTATTCTAGGGGACAAGAAAGGACGGCTATCTGTTTTATTCGGTTCAATATTTTTATATTCCTTAGCTAATATAGCCAACGGGTTTACCCACTCGGTAGAAGGCTATTCCGTATGGCGTTTCATTGCGGGGTTTGGGCTGGCAGGAGAACTTGGCGCCGGCATTACACTGGTTGCCGAAATTATGCCAAGAGAAAAACGAGGGTACGCCACCACCATTGTAGCGGGCGTGGGCGTGAGCGGAGCTGTAGCAGCATTCTTTATTGCCCGGTTTTTTGACTGGCGAACCTCGTTTTTTATAGGGGGCGGCTTAGGGCTTTCACTACTGCTGTTGCGAGTCGGAATTGCTGAATCCGGAATGTTTGCAAAATCCAAAAAAGGAAACACCCGTCATGGTGATTTTTTCTCGTTGTTTACAAATAAGCAACGGTTTTTTAAATACATTAGATGTATCCTCATTGGTGTGCCTCTTTGGTTTGTGGTAGGTATTTTAATTACACTATCTCCTGAATTTGGTAAAGTATTAGGAGTAAATGGGGATGTGAACGCTGGTGAAGCTGTGGCCTGGTGCTATGGGGGCCTGGTATTAGGAGACATTGTAAGCGGACTGCTTAGCCAGTATCTTAAAAGCAGAGTCAAAGTAGTATATATTTACCTGTTTTTATCTATCATTGCAATTTCATCCTTTTTATTTCTGCGTGATATCAGCCTGGTATCTTTTTATTTCATCTGTTTATGCCTTGGCTTTTCTGTGGGTTATTGGGTAATCTTTATGACAATAGCTACAGAACAATTTGGAACCAATATCAGGGCAACGGTAACTACTACTGTCCCCAATTTTGTACGTGGAGCAGTCGTGCCCCTGTCCTTGCTTTTCCAATATCTTAAAAGTTTTTTTCGAGGCTCGATTATTCATGCCGGCATTGCAGTGGCGGTCTTAAGCCTTGGACTTGCTTTTTGGGCTTTAAGCAAAATGCAGGAAACATTTTTCAAGGACCTTGATTATGTAGAATGAACACATGAATCGTTAAATGCTTTTCAAACCCGGCTCGTTGTAAAGTAAATTTAAAATAAATGCTCTTTATTAATTTAGAATTGATAACTACCTGATCAACAAAATAAATATAAAGGATATTAAATATTCTCATAATCGTGTTGTAAACACGTTCCGGGGATCGTTTCTACTCTCCCTGTTTTTTTAATTCATTTTATCAAAATTCGCGGTTGGATAATTCTTTCATTAGCCGATTTTCTTGTCTATAATCTTTGATGAAACCTGAAACTTACGGCGGAGCGCCTGCATGTCATTGCTTACTTTCTTATCCAGGATCTTGGCATAGATCTGGGTTGTTTGAATTTTTGTATGTCCCAACATTTTACTTATTGACTCAATCGGTACACCGTTAGTAAGTGTAACTGTGGTTGCAAAAGTGTGACGGGCCACGTGAAAGGTTAGTTTTTTATTAATTCCACATATGGCGGCAATTTCTTTGAGATATGAATTCATTCTTTGATTGGATGGCACAGGTAATAATCTTTTACCGGCTACAGCTACGGGATGATTTGAATATTGATCGAGAATATCCAAAGCCGGCTGTAATAATGGAATACGTGAAGGAGTCTCCGTTTTTTGCCTGTGTGTAAAAATCCATTTTTCGCCATCTATGCCGATGGAAATATTATTTGCTGTTAAATTATAAATATCGATGTAAGCAAGGCCCGTGTAGCAACTGAAAAGAAACAGGTCTTTTATATGTTGTAATCTTTCAATAGTAAATTCTTTTTCGTGGATCGTCTGTAGTTCCAACTCTGAAAGAAATTCTCTGTCTGTTTTCTTTGCCTTGACTTTATAAGCCATGAAAGGGTCTTTATCCAACCAGTTTTTTGAAACACATTCTCTAACTATCTTCTTAATGTTTTTGATGTACTTGGCATTGGTATTTACATCAATATTTTTTTGGGACTTCAAATAAAATTCAAAGTCGGTAATGAATTCAAAATTTAGTTTCTTTAAATTGATATCCGCGATGTTGAATTTCCATTTCAGGAATTCTCGTATATGCCTGTACGTTGTATTATATTTTACCCAGGTTGCTTTTGAATAGCCTTTATCGATTAATGTTTTAATATCGTTGTTGTGTTGTTGGATTATTTCCATCAACATCCGGGGCCTTTCGACTACGCCGGCATATTCTTTTTTGAAGGATTCAATTGATACAATTTCATTTCTTGCTTCAAGCCTGCTTCGGCAACTCAAAATCTTTGTCTTGATAAAAGCAAGATCGTTATTTATCATATTTGCTTCTGCGGATTTTCCTCTTACTTTTTGAGAACCCGGATTCCATCCAACAACTGATATTTCTCTTTGTGCTGAAATTTCCAATCTATTGCCGTTAATTGTTACTCTGGCATAAATTGGAGCTTTGCCATTTTTCATACGGTTTTTCTTAATCCAGAAAAGGATTGAAAATGAGAGTTGTGTTTGCATTGTGGTGACTTTTAAAATGAAAGAATTTTAAAGCACCTCAGACCTTCTTTATATTCGTTCGTAGCAGCGGAGAGAGCCGTGAGCCAGTTTGGCTGCATTCGGTTACCCAAATATCGGAGGTATTCAGGTAACCGAATTGCTAACCGAACACCTTGATCTATTTTGGTTCACCTTTGACGGTTTTAAAAGAAAAAGCCGCTAAAAACTTGCATTTTAAGCGACTTTTGTAAAGATTGTTCAAGTAGAAGCGGACCGGACGGGACTCGAACCCGCGACCTCTGCCGTGACAGGGCAGCATTCTAACCAACTGAACTACCGATCCATTTTGTAATTCGGGAGCGCAAGATAATAAAATTTCAATTGAAGCAAACATCAAATCTGCTTTTCTGAAAAAATCTTTTATAATAATGGAAATTATTTCCTCGTATTATTATTATTTCTCTGGTATTATTATTTCAATTGTGTTTGTAATAATAATTATATTTTAATTTTCACTGCGTAACTTTAGCGCCTCAAAAAATGGAACTAATTATTTTCTAATTGATAAACTTACTATGTCAGTAAATTTAACCCGACAATTTTTAAATTTTGAACAGCCTATAAAAGAACTTTATGAACATATTGAAGAAAATAAAAAATTGGCTTCAAAAAATTCCAGTTCAGAATATGATTCAATAATAGCAAAGCTCGAAGAAAGCGTACTTCAAAAAAGAAAAGAAATTACACAACATCTTACTCCATGGCAAAAGGTGCAATTAAGCCGGCATCCTGACAGGCCCTATACGCTGGAATATATTTTAAAGGTCTTCACCAACTTTATAGAATTGCATGGCGACCGTAATGTGAAAGATGATAAAGCTATGATTGGGGGTTTCGCACAACTTGATGGCGAAACAATTATGGTAATAGGCCAGCAAAAAGGTACGAATACAAAAATGCGTCAAATGCGCAATTTCGGTATGGCAAATCCTGAGGGTTACCGCAAAGCGCTCCGTTTAATGAAACTTGCAGAAAAGTTTAATAAACCTGTTATTACGCTTATTGATACACCGGGGGCTTATCCAGGTCTCGAAGCTGAAGAGCGGGGGCAGGGTGAAGCAATAGCCAGGAATATTTATGAAATGTTGCGGCTAAGCGTTCCCGTTATATGTGTAATAATTGGAGAAGGGGCAAGTGGTGGCGCCTTAGGAATCGGGGTTGGCGATAAAGTGCTTATGATGGAAAATACGTGGTATTCGGTAATATCACCGGAAAGTTGCAGCAGTATTTTATGGCACAATTGGGATAAGAAAGAGGTGGCCGCAGAACAATTAAAATTAACTTCTGATGATATGCTAAAGTTTGGTCTGGTAGACGGAATAATTTCCGAGCCGGTTGGCGGAGCCCACTGGAACTATGATGAAGCCGCCGCCAATCTTAAATCTTTTATAAAGCCGGTTCTTGAAGACTTAAAGAAAATAGAAGCAGGCGAAAGAATAAAACAAAGAATTGAAAAATTTCGCAAAATGGGATTTTGGGATGAGGAATAATATTATAATTATTTCAAAAAACTTTTGCTTCAAACCCCATCAATATTGTAATTTGCCAATTACAACAAGCTTTGACTTTATATCAAAGTAAATACTGAATAATTTATGTCATTAAAAAATACATTGCAGGGCACTGGAGTTGCATTGGTAACGCCTTTTAGAAAAAATTTTGAAGTTGATTATGATGCATTGGAAAAACTTATAGATAATCTTATAAAAAATGGCGTTGAATATCTTGTAAGTTTAGGAACCACCGGCGAAACTCCCACACTCAATAAAACCGAGATGGTGGATATTATAAATTGTACAGTCGATAAGGTAAATCATCGTGTACCCGTGGTAGTTGGTATAGGTGGCAATAATACTGAAGAGTTGTTGAAAAGTATTGACTTGTTTCCTTTAGATAAAACCGTTGCTGTATTAAGTTCAAGCCCAAATTATAATAAACCCTCGCAGGAAGGCATTTTTCAACATTATAAAAAATTTGCTGAGGCATGCCCTAAACCTGTTATACTATATAATGTACCCGGCAGAACCGGCAGCAATATTACTGCTGAAACAACGGTAAGACTTGCACATGAATGCGAAAATATTGCTGGAATAAAGGAGGCGAGTGGTAATATGATTCAATGCATGCATATTTTAAAAGACAGGCCGGAGGAGTTTTTGGTAGTTAGCGGAGATGATCATCTTGCGCTTCCCTTAATTGCGTGCGGAATGGATGGGGTAATAAGCGTTGCGGCCAATTGTTTCCCGAAAGATTTTTCTGAAATGATACGTTCTGCTTTATCACTAAGCCTACACCGGGCAAGAAAACTACAATATAAATTGTTAGTTGGGATGGATCTTTTGTTTGCCGAAAATAATCCTGCCGGCGTAAAATGTTTCCTTACAGAAATGGGGATGATAGAAAATGTATTGAGACTTCCGTTAGTTCCCTTAAGCCCACAGTTTCATCAGAAGGTGAAAGAGTTTATTGTAAAAAATTTATAATTCTTTATAGAAGGGTTATCACCCTATTTAGTATTGTAAAATGCTACACAAAATAGCAGACGCCTTCTTCCGCAATATCAGTATTTTCGAAGACTTCGCGAGCTTCTGTTTTAAAGTCATCGAGCTTTTCATACATAGAGGAGAAATGGCCGATTAATAATTTTTTTACACCTGCTTTTTCCGCAATCATTGCAGCCTGTTTAGCTGTAGAATGAAACCTGTTTACCGCTTTTTCTTCAAGCGCATGGAGGTAAGTAGCCTCATGGTAAAGTAAATCCACACCGCTTATTTTATCAATTATCTGTTCGAAATAAGTGGTATCCGCAGAATAAGCATAAGATTTTGGTGGCCTAACCGGAACAGTCACCCATTCATTTTTAATTAACTTATTATTTTCGGTAATGTAATCCTTCCCTTCATGAAGACTTTCATAAAATGTGGTGGGGATGTTATAATTTTTTATTTTTTTGGGATCAATTTTTCTAAGATTTTTTTTCTCCCTGAATAGAAACCCCCAGCATTCAATACGATGATTTACTTTGAAACACTCCACTGCCATTTTTTTATCCTCAAATATTATTTCTTCACTGTTAATACTATGAAAGTTTAAAGTATAAGGGAGATTTGCATTACAAACATCTAACTGCAGGTTGATAATTTCTTTCAATGCTGCAGGGCCATAAACATGCAGATCGGCCGTACGGTGATTAAGGCCTAAAGTCGTAAGCAGCCCGATAAGCCCAAAATAATGATCGCCATGTAAATGCGAAATGAAAATTTGATTGATTTTGCCGCGCTTGATTTTGTATAAATTCATTTGCATTTGAGTGCCTTCACCGCAATCAATTAAAAAAGTATGATCTAAAGTTTGCAATACCTGCGCAGTCGGATGCCGGTCGTGCGTTGGAACTGCAGAATTATTTCCCAAAATGGTTACTGAAAACAACGATAGCTATGTTTTTTAGTTTCAACAATATTGTTCTTAAGAAGCTGGTTAAGTGTCTACAGTTTCCTGCCAAATCAACTAATTAAATTCTCGCTCAATCTCTTCCATTTGCACAATATCCCAGGCTTCGCTCTCGGTAACTGTTACATTCATTAATTCGAGCAACTCTTTTTCATCAAGAAATTTTTCAACTTCGGGCTGAATATTACAAATTACCATTGAACTATTTGCCTCGTAAAATGTTTGTTGAATGGTAACGAGTGCGTTGGCAACAGATTCATCAATATCATTTACATAAGCCAGGTTGATTATAATATTTTTAATTGGTTTATTTAGAAAAGAAAGAAGGGTTTCCTTAACGTCTTCTGTCATATTAGCAGGTAAAATTGGTTCTTCTATATTAATGACGTGAAATCTTTCTTTGGTATCAATTTTGACTTTCATGCTTAATCAGTTTTTGAATTCTAATGATTTTAAATAAGTTTGATAGTAAATTTGTGTAAGACATTCAAAGTTATTAAAAAGAAAAAGTGTTGTAAGATTAAATTGTGTAACGTTGAATGAGGTTTTTTGTTTGGAAAAAGCGTAACGGGATAAACAATAAAATAAGTTGTAATTAAGTAAGCCGGTTATTTAAATTTAGTTTCTTTACTTTTATCAGCAATCGAACGGCTTTTTTGTATTTAAATTTCCTTTCTTTTTAACCTTTTATTATATTGTTTTCAACACGCTGTGCATTGTTTTTAAGAACTGGTAATAGAATTTATTCGTTATTATTGTAAAGTATTAAATTGTTTTAAATGGACAACAATTTTTCAGCCCAGGTAAAGGAAATTATTTCTTACAGCAGGGAAGAGGCATTGCGCCTCGGCAACGATTTTATAGGCACCGAACACCTTGTTTTGGGTCTTATAAGAGATGGTGAAAACACTGCAATTAAGATATTAAAATCTCTTAATGTAGATCTCTATGAACTCCGCAAGGAGATAGAGCTGGCCGTAAAAGACAAAACAGGTAAGAACATTGCCAACATTAACTCCCTGCCGCTAACCAAGCAGGCAGAGAAGGTAATCAGGATAACAGTTCTGGAAGCTAAAGCTAATAAGAGCCCTTTGGTTGAAAGCGAGCATCTCATGCTTTCCATTTTAAAAAATAAGGAAAACATAGCTACGCAAATTCTTAATCAGTTTGATGTGGATTATGATATGTTTAAAAATGAATTAGGCTACGTAAAAACAGATCCTAAAGCGGAATTCCAGGATGATGAAGGCGAAGAATTTGATGAAGAAAGAAAATCATATTCACAACAACGTTCGTCAAAAGGCGCAGCTGCACAGGCTAAATCCAAAACTCCGGTTCTCGATAATTTTGGAAGAGATATAACCAGATTAGCAGAAATGGGAACACTCGATCCCATAGTTGGTCGTGAAACCGAAATAGAAAGAGTTTCGCAAATTCTCAGTCGTCGCAAAAAGAACAACCCAATATTAATAGGCGAACCGGGCGTGGGTAAAACGGCAATTGTGGAAGGGCTTGCTTTAAGAATTATCCAAAGAAAAGTAAGCAGGGTTTTATTCGATAAAAGAGTGGTTTCTCTTGATCTTGCGGCTTTAGTTGCAGGAACAAAATACCGTGGTCAGTTTGAGGAAAGAATGAAGGCAATCATGAATGAGTTGGAAAAAAATCGTGATGTTATTCTATTCATTGATGAAATACATACCATCGTTGGCGCAGGCGGGGCAAGTGGTTCATTGGATGCCTCAAATATTTTTAAACCGGCGCTTGCAAGAGGTGAACTACAATGTATAGGTGCGAGTACCCTGGATGAATATCGCATGTATATTGAAAAAGATGGTGCGCTGGATCGTCGCTTTCAAAAGGTAATGGTAGAGCAGCCAAGTGTTGAAGAAACTATTGAAATTCTTACCAACATAAAAAGTAAATACGAAGATTATCACAACGTGACTTATAGCGTGGACGCTATTGATGCCTGTGTTAAGCTCAGCGACAGGTATATGACAGACAGGCTACTTCCTGATAAAGCAATTGATGTATTAGATGAAGTAGGCGCACGTGTTCACCTGAAAAATATAAATGTTCCTGAAGAAGTAATTGCTTTAGAAAAAAAAATAGACGATATTAAGCACGAAAAAAATAAAGTCGTAAAAAGTCAACGTTTTGAAGAAGCTGCTTCTTTACGAGATACTGAAAAAAGATTGCAGGAAGAACTTGAAAAGGCTAAATCTGACTGGGAAGAAGAAAGTAAACACAAACGGTATCCCATAGACGAAGAGGCAATTGCAGAAGTTGTAAGTATGATGACCGGCATTCCTGTAAAAAGAATGGTGCAGGCCGAAACTGAAAAACTTCGTAAGATGGCGACAGATCTCACTGGTGCAGTTGTGGGCCAGGATGATGCTATTCAAAAGGTTGTTAAAGCGATTCAAAGGAACAGGGTAGGGTTGAAGGATCCTAAAAAGCCGATAGGAACATTTATCTTCCTGGGACCAACAGGGGTTGGTAAAACCGAACTTGCAAGGGCTTTAGCGAGATATATGTTTGACAGCGATGATGCACTCATAAGAATTGATATGAGTGAATACATGGAAAAATTCACCGTATCCAGGTTAATAGGAGCGCCTCCCGGCTATGTTGGTTATGAAGAAGGTGGCCAGCTAACTGAAAAGGTTAGACGCAAGCCTTATTCTGTAATTCTTTTGGATGAGATTGAAAAAGCGCATCCTGATATTTATAATATTTTATTACAGGTTTTAGATGATGGTATTTTAACAGATGGTCTGGGAAGGAAAATAGATTTTAAAAATACCATGATCATTATGACATCAAATATTGGTGCAAGGCAATTGAAAGATTTCGGTGACGGAGTTGGTTTCACCACTGCATCACGGACGCTAAATGCTGAAGAAAATAATAAAGCGGTAATTGAAAAAGCATTGAAGCGTACATTTAGCCCCGAGTTTTTGAACAGGATAGATGATGTAGTGATATTTAATTCACTCACCGAAGATGACATTTTCTCTATCATAGATATTTTAATGAAAGGCGTAACGAAGCGCTTAAATAATCTTGGACTAACGCTTGAACTTACGGAAGACGCCAAGAAATTTATTTCAGAGAAAGGATATGATTCGCAGTTTGGAGCAAGGCCGTTACACAGGGCAATTCAAAAATACCTTGAAGATCCGCTGGCAGAGGAAATTCTGAATATGAATATTAAAAATGGAGATGTGCTGATAGCAGGACTCGATAAGGAAAATGCAAAAATCATTTTTGAAATTAAAGGCGGAGTTGTAAAAGAAGAAGCTCCAAAGGCCTGATGAGATCAACAAATAATTGAGGAATTTATGCCACCGTACGGTGGCATTTTTTTATTAGCGCTTCAAATTTTGTACTTCTTTTTTTTTGTTCCACTTTTGCAAAATGACAGATAAAATAATTATTACAATAGATGGCTGGTCATCTTGCGGCAAAAGTACTTTGGCCAAGCAGCTTGCAAAAAAATTAGGCTATCTGTATATTGACAGTGGTGCAATGTATAGAGCCATCACTCTTTATTTTTTGAGGAACAATATTGATATTGCTGATGAACATAAAATTAAGCAAGCACTTAAAAATATAACGCTGGAGTTTAGAGTGAATGAATATTCTCACCAGTCAGAAATTTTTTTGAACGAAGAAAATGTTGAATACATTATTCGCGATTTAATCATTGCAGAAAAGGTAAGTGAAATAGCCGCCTTAAAAGAGGTAAGGTCTTTTGCGGTAAAGGCTCAGCAGAAAATTGGTAAAAATAAAGGAATAGTAATGGATGGGCGGGATATAGGCACGACTGTTTTTCCGCATGCGGAACTTAAAATATTTATGGTTGCCGATGAGACTGTAAGAGTGGAACGAAGGTTTACGGAAATGTTTGACAAAAATCCTAACATTACTTTGGACGAAATAAAAGCAAATATTGAAATGAGGGATTACATCGATTCCCACCGGGAAATAAGCCCGCTCCGCAAAGCTTCTGATGCAATAGTAATTGATAATACCCATCTCACCGAAAAAGAACAGCTGGAGTTTGCTCTCGGCTTGTTGAAGAAAAGAAAAAAGGCTGTAGGTGCTGAGAAATGATATTGAAGTTTATAGCTAATTGAACTCCGCGATAATTTCCTTTAGAGTCTTTGTTACCTTATAAAAAGAAATCAATTTCTTAATCACGTTTTCAACAACGGCATCAGGGCAACTCGCCCCACTCGTTAATAATATTTTTACCGGTTTTTTTTCAGGCAAAAAAGAAATTGTTGTAACCTCTTCTTTCTTATGAAGATTGTAGTGTTGAATTTCTTTTGAGGAAATAATATCTTCTTCGGACCTTATAAAATAAGTTGGATATTTTTCTTCACATAATTCAACCAGGTGTGAAGTATTGGAACTGTTATAACCACCAACCACTATGGCAAGATCGGCCTCAGCTTGCAAGAGTCCATAAACAGCACTTTGGTTTTCATAAGTTGCATAGCAAAGCGTATCCCGCGTGTCAGCAAATCTTTCGGCAATATTATTTTCAGAAAGTTTATACTTGCTTATCATCACATTTTTCAGGTAATCTGCAATCGCTTGTGTATCGCTTGCCAACATGGTTGTTTGATTTACTACACCAATTCTCTGCAAATCTTTTTCAACATTAAACCCATCAGAAAACTTGCCTTCAAATTCTTTATAAAAATTCTGTAACGGCTTTTCTTCCTTTATATATTTAGCCAGTTCAATTGTTTCATTCATATCAGTAACAACTACGGTTGCAGTGTTGATAGCGCTATGGCTAAACGTGGCCTTCGTCTCTTCATGTTGCGGCTTGCCATGTACAATTATTGAATAATTATTTTTTGCAATTGCTTCAGCACGGTTCCAAACTTTTTCAACAAAGGGACAGGTAGTATTATATTTTTCTATTTTAATACCAATATTTTTTAATTTTTCTTCAATCTGTAATGTAGTGCCAAATGCAGGTATAATAACAATATCATCCGCTGACAGACAGCTGAAAGGTATGACCATGTTACCTTTTGGATCCATTAAAAATTGCACGCCTCTTTTTTTAAGATCGTCATTTACTAAAGGATTATGGATCATTTCACTTAGCAAATAAATTTTCTTACCCGGATTTTCTTCTACTGTTTTAAAAGAGATTTCAATGGCATTTTCCACGCCATAACAAAATCCAAAATGGCGGGAAAGATAAATTTGCACGTCACCCAAATTTAGAAAACTTGGTGTAAAATCTTTTTTAAGCTTATCTTCTTGTTTACGTTTATTCTTAATGGCACTTATTAAAGGGCTACGGTAAACCAGCGGAACGTTAAATTTTTTCATGTGTTGATGCACCAAAGTTACAAACACGAAGCCAGCGTACAAGCCAATAAAAGATTAAATGATTAATTTTAATTTTTTACAAGAATTAAATTATGTCGAACAAGCACAAACCTTTTGAACATCCGAAATGGAGTTATCCTGCAAACATATACGAAGTGAATCTCAGGCAATATACGCTTGAAGGAACCTTTGACGCTTTTGGAAAACACTTGCCACGCCTGAAGGATATGGGCGTTAAAATTTTATGGTTCATGCCGGTAACTCCGATTAGTGAATTGGGCAAGTTAGGAACGCTGGGCAGTTATTATGCTGTAAAAGATTACACAGCTATTAACCCGGAATTTGGAACTATGGACGATTTTAAAAAATTAGTTAATGAAGCCCATGAACTTGATTTTAAAGTGATAATTGATTGGGTTGCTGACCATTCAGGCAACGACCATCCATGGACAGTTGACAACCCGGAATATTATTGTTATGATGCCAACAACGAATTGCATCATCCGCACGGATGGAGTGATGTTGCGCAATTGAATTATGAAAATCCGCAGTTGCGCGAAGCAATGATTGAGGCAATGAAATTCTGGATAAAAGAATGTGATATTGATGGATACCGCTGCGATATGGCTCATTTGGTTCCTTTGGATTTCTGGATACAGGCAAAGAAAAAACTTTCAAAATATAAGGACAATCTTTTCTGGCTGGCCGAATGTGAAAAGCCCACTTATCACGCGGTTTTTGATGCAACATATACATGGCGATGGATGCATGCTTCAGAAGAATTTTACCACGGTAGAATGAATCTGCATGCATTACTAACGGTGTTATATAAATCCGTTACCGAATTTCCTTATGATGGCTTTCGAACTTATTTTACAAGTAACCACGATGAAAATAGCTGGAACGGAACGGAGTTTGAAAAGTATGGGGACGCTGCAATGCTAATGGCTGTTTTTTCGTGTACATGGAATGGCATTCCAATGATTTACAGCGGGCAGGAAATGCCAAATAAAAAGCGATTGAAATTTTTTGAAAAAGACCCGATTGAATGGAATGGAAAATTTGAATTACATGATTTTTATAAAACATTGCTTTTGCTTCATTCTTCCAGCAGATGCCTGCGACCGGGCGACCCGAATATTTTAACGAAGATTGTTTCTCATCCCGATGATCACCAGGTATTTGCTTTTGCAAGAAGAAACGGGGACGACCAGGTTCTGGTAATTTTAAATTTTTCACCGGCAGAAATGAATTTCCAGGTTAAGAGTATCCATGGAGTTTTTAGAAACGTATTTGGAGGTAGAGACATTAATTTTGATATGGAAGATCATGCATATCTAAAGCCATGGGATTATCTCGTTTTTGAAAAACTACCCATGTTTACAGAAAGGATATAACGGAATGAAATAAAAAAACCCCGGTTCAATGCCGGGGTTCTTTTTAAGTTTATTATTTATTCTGCTGAATCATCTAAAACTAACGGGTATTCAAAAGGTTCGCTATAGCCGGGATAAACACCGGTAATAGTAACCTGTTTATTGTTGCCAATTACATTTTTCAAATCATCCACTGATTTTATATCTTTTCCGTTTGCTTTTGTAATTATAAACCCATCCCTCATTCTTGTTTGATCATTGATGGCTCCTTCATTTATTTTCCTTACTACCACACCACCGGTTAGTCCATAATCTTTTGCCTGTTTGGGGTCAAGGGTTTGAAGTTCCGCACCCAGTTTGTCAATCATACCTGCAGGTTTTACGATTGAATAAGTGCCTGCATTATTTTTTAGAGTTACCGGGTAAGTGCGGTCAGTTCCATTTCTGTTAATCGTTACGTTTATTTTATCGCCCGGCTTGTAATTGCTAAGTTGTTCCTGTAATTCTGAACCCGAATTAATAGAATAATCATTAATCTTTTTTATAACGTCGCCTTTTTGTATTCCGGACTGCATAGCTGCCCCATCTTTAGTTAAGTCGGTAATATATATACCATCAACACTGGCAGGAATATTTTCTTTCTTCTTCTCCTGATCTGAAAGCATGCCTGCATCAATATACATGGCTCCTAAAAATCCTCTCTGCACACTGCCATATTTTACGAGGTCGTTAACTACTTTTTTAACAATGTCCACAGGTATTGCATAAGAATATCCGTTGTAATAACCCGTTGGAGATGCAATCGCCGAATTGATGCCAATTAATTGCCCGTTGGTATTTATTAAAGCCCCACCGCTGTTACCCGGATTTACTGCAGCGTCCGTTTGTAAAAAAGATTCTACTGCCATCGACTGGCCGCCCGTTCTGTCATGATTTAGCCCTAATCTTCTTGACTTTGCACTGATGATACCTGCTGTAACCGTGGCATCAAGATTTAATGGATAACCTAAAGCGAGTACCCACTGCCCGATTTTTACATCGGCTGAATTACCGTATAACATGAACGGTAACTTTTTAGCATCAACTTTTACAACAGCAAGATCATAAGATGGATCAGACCCTATAACTTTTGCCTTATAAGTCTTTCTGTCGCTCAAGGTAACGGTTACCTCGTCTGCTCCAGCTACAACGTGGTTATTGGTAACTATATAACCGTCGTCACTTATAATTACACCTGAGCCCGAACCCATTTCAGGGTACATGTGTTGCTGTCTCCCGTTTCCAAAAAACTGGTTAAACAAATCATTATCACCAAACATGTCGGAGAAAGGATTTTTTTGATTGGGAAGATTATTGCTCACCTGGCGTGGATTTGTGGTGGTCTTGATATGAACCACTGTTGGGATCGCCGCATTAGCCGCTTCGGTAAAATCTGCAGGCCCGGGAGTTGGATTTCCTTTGTCATCAAAAAATCCGGCATACTTATAATTTGACGGGATGTTTACTGCCTGGAAATTGGGATTGTTACTGTTATGTTGGTATTTATTATATCCAAAAATAACAGCCATCGTGGTTAGTGCACTTATAAGCACCGTGAGTAAAATGTTTTTTGTTTTCATTTATGGAAATTTTTAATTGTAAGAAATTTAATTAAAACAAATGCTCAAATCATATGCCTTAATATTTTTTATAATGCTTAAAATTAGAACAACTGTTTAAAACAAGTAATACCGCTTATTTACCTTTAACAAACTATTAGTAAGGATTTCGTAGATGTAAATTTAATCATTTTAAAATAAGCAAAACTGTCAAAAATGTGTGACATCTTTTATACAGCTTAATGAAAAAATTTCAGCAGTTACAACGCCAATAAAAATTCCATAACATCTACTCCGTCTGCATAATCAAATAATCCTGGTTGTTGGGCTTTACCAAATGGTATTAATTCATCACCAACAATGCATTGAACATTTTCATTTTCATTGAGATCATTAATGATAACGTTTTTATCGTTATAGAAATTATAATGAAGCTGGCTTACCGGCGTAAAAATATTATCATCTTCCAGTAATATGATGTTCTCGTTTGCCATGTACATTTTATTGTTCATAATAAGCAATGCAAGATTATAATCATAATTGTTTTTGTACTTGGTATGATTCTGGAAATAATCGTATTTCCTGAACACATTCAGGAGCGGAATAAAATCATAATAATGAGGTACATATAATTTAGTAACATTTCTGCATCCTAAACCAAAGAAAGTATACACATCGTCTGCCAGCAAACTTAAGTCTTCAATTGTTTCGTTCCCTGATAGTATGGCCACGGAAGTTTTATTACCACGGATTATAGATGGATATTTTCCAAAATAATATTTAAAATACCTGGACGAATTATTACTGCCAGTCGCAATGTATGCTTCGCAATTTTTAAGAAGATCGTTAACCTGCACAATGTGGGCAACCTCGATATCCCATTCACTCAATTTGTTAATAATATGTGCCATAAGCACATTATCCTTTTGAGAAAGTTTAATGTTTTGTTTATGCCCTGATATAAACACACATAAAAAATCGTGAAAGCCTACCAACGGAATATTACCAGCCATTACAATCCCTACGTTTTTTGAGTCTATGTTATCATCAACATGGTAATAATTTATCCATTCTTCAAGCTTACTCCTGTTAAGAAATTGCGATGAAATATTTTGCAGCGAGATATTTATAAATTCTTCAGTAAACCACTTGTTTTTCTCAAAGGCTTTTTGCTTAACTGAGTTTAATTTTTCGCTATCACTTAGCAAATAATTTCCTAACTTTTCGAGTAAATTAATTCTTTGAACTAAATTCATTTTGATTAAATAATTATCTGGTATATCTATTATATTTGTGAGAAATTAAAACACGCAAAATTCGTTCATTATTGGTTTGTGTGTTGTGAATAATTAAATAAAAAAAGATGGCAATAAAAATTACTGATGAATGTATTAATTGCGGTGCCTGTGAGCCCGAATGTCCTAACAATGCAATTTACGAAGGGGGTGTTGAATGGGCTATGGCTGATGGCACAACCGTTAAAGGAGATATAACATTATTAGATGGTTCTGTTATGGATTCAGACCAGCGTAATCCGCCAATTTCGAGCGACATCTATTATATTGTTCCCAATAAATGTACAGAGTGCCAGGGTTTTCATGAAGAGCCGCAATGTGCCGCTGTATGCCCGGTTGACTGTTGCGTACCCGACGAAATGTACCAGGAAACTGTAGAGGAACTTCTTGCAAAAAAAGAGAAGTTACACGTTTAAAATATTCAAGGCTACGGCCTTATCAGGCAGGTGATATTTCCTGTTTTGGCGAGGGTATTGAAAAATACTTTCGCCTTTTTTCTAAAATAAAAAAGCCGGAAACGTTTGAAAAAATTACTATTTATTTTGCCTGCTTTTGCATCCTTTTTGTTGATATCAATTTCCTGTAAACAAAAAAATAATCTTCCGAAAAAAAATTCAACGCTGGAAATAATAAAAGCAGATGAAGCTTTTTCTGACCTTAGTAAAAAAGAAGGAATGAAGAAAGCGTTTATTGAATATATAGACAATGATGGAGTATTGTTACGGCCCGGTCGTCCGCCCATTATCGGAGCCAATGCTATTGATTTTTTAAGCCAGGTAAATGATTCATCTTATACACTTACCTGGAGCCCTGCCGGGGCAGGAATTGCAGCTTCTGATGACATGGGGTATTCTTATGGAATTTATAAACTAGAATTAAAGGATACTGTTTTAAGAGGAACTTATGTAAGCGTTTGGAGAAAACAAAAAGATGGTAAATGGAAATTTGTATTGGACAGCGGCAATGAAGGAATTGGTACGAAACTAAATACTCAATAGCCAATTGGCAATAACTTAATTCCATATTAGCCAATTCGAAACCGCTTTTAAATTATTTTTAAAACATCAATAAATAAATGAAACCAAAAATTGCATTTGTAACAGGTGGGTTTTCCGGCGAAGCGGAGATATCATATAAGTCTGCTATTACTTTTGAAAAAAATATTGATAAGGAAAGATATGAGTTGTATAAAATTGATATAACTATTGACGGGTGGTTTTACGAATTAAAGAACGGTGATAAAATTGAAGTGAATAAAAATGATTTCTCTATTTTAATTGAAGATGAAACAATAACTTTTGATGCGGTGTTAATTGGTATTCATGGTACTCCCGGCGAAGACGGAAAGCTGCAGGGGTATTTTGATATGCTTCACATTCCTTACACCTCATGCGATTGTGCTACCTCAGCGCTTACTTTTAATAAAAGATATACAGTTGCTGTTGCGGGCGCAAGCGGAATTAATGTTTCAAATTCAATCTTGTTATTTAAACAAAATTTTCAAAGCCCCGATGAATTGGTAAGAAATTTGAAGTTTCCTGTTTTTGTAAAACCGAATAATGGCGGCTCAAGTATTGGAATGTCAAAAGTAAATGCACCATCCGAAGAACTAGGTAAGGCGATCGAAAAAGCATTTAAAGAAGATGACCAGGTATTGGTGGAAGAATTTATAGAAGGCAGAGAATTTACTATTGGTGTATTTAAAGCTAAAGGAGAAATTATTGCGTTACCAATTACCGAAGTGATTTCTAAAAACGATTTTTTTGACTTCGAAGCAAAATACCATGGCGCCAGTAATGAAGTAACGCCTGCGAAAATTGATGATTCTGTTTCACAACTGGTAAGGGATAATGCAATTAAAGTTTACCGGGTATTTAATTGCAAAGGAATTATAAGAATTGATTTTATTTATAACGAAAAAGAACAAAAACTTTATATGCTGGAAATAAATACGGTTCCCGGTCAGAGTGAAGCAAGTATTGTTCCCCAACAATTAAAAATACTGGGATGGAGCCTGAAGGAATTTTATACCGCATTGATAGAAGAATGCCTGCATAATTAAATCTTATTATATTGCATTGCTAAAATCTTTTAACCTATACATTTTATTGTGTTTAAATTTATTTCCAAACAACCTTTCTGGGTAAATCTTCTGGCAGCAGCTTTACTAATTTTCCTTCTTGGATTTTTATTCCTGCAATCGCTTAGCTGGTTTACCAACCATGGCAGTTATCTCCAGGTACCTTCAGTAACGGGTAAGAAAGTAGATGATGCTGTCAAGTTCCTGGAAGACCAGGGCTTTGATGTTGTTATAACTGATTCTTTATATAATGATACCCTTCCCCTTAATACAGTAAAAAAACAATTACCGGATGCAGGAGCAACCGTGAAAGTGAACAGAACTGTATTTCTTAATGTAAATCCTGTAGTGCTGCCGATGGTTGAAATGCCAAAAATAGAAGGGCTTAGTTTTAGGTTTGCTTTGGAAAGATTAACTAAAAATCATTTAAAATTAGGGGATACTTCTTATCGTCCCGATTTTATGAAGGGGACAGTACTTGAGCAGAATTATAATGGTTCTAAAATATTATCGGGTACAAAACTTCGTTGGGGCTCTGCCGTTAGTTTGGTAATAGGCGGTGGCCTTGCCCAGCAAGAAATACTGGTACCCGAATTGTATGGCCTTACACTTGGCGAAGCAAAATCGGAATTGGAAGCGAAAGGAATTACGCTGGCAGCAATACTACCAACAGGCCCAATTACAGATACTTTAAAAGCTTTTATTTATAAACAAAATCCTGAAGCGAAGAATGAGGAGAGCCAGCCCAATTTAATACAACCAGGACAAACGATGGATGTATGGATTTCGGCTACGCCACCGGCACCAGATAGCACAAAGATTATAGGTACGGGAGATAGTTTAAAGCTTAATAATTAATTTAATTCTTAATTCGTGTAATTCGTGAATTAAATTCGTGTTACCAAAATAAAATTACAATGACAAATATATCTCCTGAAGAAGTAAAGCAAAGACTTGATAAAGGTGAAACGCTTAATCTTATTGATGTAAGAGAACCTCACGAAAATGCTCAATTTAATATCGGTGGTAAATTACTCCCATTGGGTAAAATTCAATCTATGCAAATTGAAGATATTGAAGGCCTGCGTGATAAAGAAGTGATTCTCTATTGCCGCAGCGGCAACCGGAGTGGCATTGCAGCAATGACCTTAGATCAATTGGGGTTTACAAATACTAAAAACCTTACCGGTGGAATGCTTGCATGGCAGGAAAAATTTAAGAGCTAAGGATTCACTAATTTCTACAAATTACACGAATAAAGCTTTTTACAGGCTGTGATAATTCATGTAATTAGTTATTATTCGTATAATAATAAAAATAAAAGCGGACAAGAATGCCCGCTCGGAATGTGCTAAAACTAAAAAGCACATGAGAAAATTTAATGTGCAATGTATAGGACAATAAGAATTGAAAAAAATTGGGATTACTGAAACGTGAAATAAAGGAATTGATCAGTGAAAAAGAACAGCTTAGTTATAGCTTGATATTTATTGCTGCTAAAAAATTAGTTCCCGCCATAGGGAAATAATAATTCTCAACAGTTAACTCGCCCCCATAAAAATAATTATACGTGTAGCCGTTAGATTCGTATTTCTTATTGAACATATTGTTAACCTTAAAAATAAAGTCAACCGCTTTAAAAATATGTCTTGTGCTTAGCCTGTATGATAATTTTAAATTTTGTACATAATAGGGATCAATGCTCCTGGTTACATGAGAGGTATTATCAAGGTATTGTCTTCCTACATATTTAGATTGAAAGCTTATTTCACTGTTTGAAAATGGAATAATATTTATCATTGCTGCAGCAACTTCATCCGGTGAAAAAGATATGTTCGTATTATGATATTGATTCTTGATCTGGCCACCATTATCATAATCATCCACATACTCATTAAAGTTTTTTATTTTGTTTTTGCTGAAAGAAATATTTCCTGAAGCATTGAGCCATTTCGTAAATGTTTCTGCCGCCTGTAGCTCAACCCCAAGCCTGTAACTCTCCGGCGCATTGGTTCTTGTGTAAGCGCCAACGTCATTTATTTTACCCGTAGATACTAACTGGTTGTGATAATTCATATAATAGAATGTAATGCCATAAGTAAATGGGGTATTTCTTCTTTCTGCGCCCAACTCCATGTCGTATAATATTTCAGGTTTGGGTAATTCACTTGCGGCTGCTTCAAAATCATCACGATTGGGTTCTTTAGCCCCTATTGAATAAGAAGCATAGGCCTGGAAATTAGTTTTATTAAATGAGATGCCAATTTTTGGGTTAAAGAAGGAATAGTATTTATTAATTCTTAAACCGGGATTGTCTTCAAAGCCTTTTATATCGTAATTCACAAATCGTCCCTGTACATCTGCAAATGCTGAAAATCCTGAGCCAAGTGTTTGTAACAATTTTCCATACAAATTAAGGTCGTGTTTGTTGGCCGGCACATTCGTGTACACGTAATCGTTAGGGAAGCCGCCCTGCTGGGCCCATGTTACAACATCGTAATGTTTTCCATCATATTCATCCCATCCGCCGCCAAATGTTACATGCGTTTTATTTTTTTGAAACTGCAGAGAAAAAATTCCGCCATAAAAATAATTATCCAGCCATAAGCGTCTTATTAAATCTGTTGAGGTAATTGTATCTGTTCCACTGATGTAATCAGGTAGGCCATAATCGCTGTAAAGCTGGCCAGCCCGGTATTCTTCGTAATATCCTTTTCCTCGTGAAAGAAATACGGCTGTATTAAAACTTAGATTAGAATTTATTTTTTTATCATAAAAAAGCTGGTAATGGGTTTGCGTATAATTGTCTGTTTCATTGGCATAAGGCGAGCCAGGTTTTTCAGTTCCCGCAGGGTTATAAGTCCTGTCGCTATCCAAATAATTCTCGGGTACACCATACCATGCCTGGTACGTTTTTTCTTTTCCGCTTAAAATATTAAATCGCAATGAGCTGTTTTTATTTATATAAGCTGCACTTATAAAAAAAGATTTAAGATTCGACTTTGCCCTGTCAATATATCCATCACTGCTTATTGCTGATGCACGGGCATCTACTGTAAAATGATTTCCTAATAAACCTGTTCCGGCTTTGATGGTATTTTTCCATGTATTAAATGAACCATACGTATTATTTAGTTCAACATATTTTTCTTTATTTACTTCATTGGTTGAAAGATTTATAGTTGCACCAAAAGCGCCTGCCCCGTTAGATGACGTGCCGACACCGCGTTGCACCTGTATAGAACTTAACGATGAAGAAATATCGGGAATGTCAACAAAATAAGTTCCCTGGCTCTCGGCATCGTTATAAGGAATACCATTTAAAGTAACATTTACTCTTGAGGCATCTGAACCACGAATACTGATTCCAGTATATCCAACCCCGTTGCCTGCATCGGAATTTACTACAACTGATGGCAACTGGTTTAAAACAAATGGGAGATCCTGCCCCAGGTTATTTTTTTCAATTTCAGCTTTACTGATATTGGTTTTTGTAAACGGCGCTTTATCTGTTGCTCTTATTGAAGTTACTTCTATGTTTTCGAGCATAAGTGTGTCGGTTAATTTATGCCGCATAGTGTCTTGCGCAGGTACAATAAAATAAAAGCTTAATACAATGGCGGTAAAAATTATTTTTTTCATGTTTAAATTCTTTAAACTGATGAGAATAAAACATGAAAGAGAGATAGGAAAGATGTTCAACCTCCCTTCGCAGGCATTATCCTGATCAGGTTTGCGGGTATTATCTCAGCCTCCTTTTAAGTTGGAAGCACCCCGGTGACAAATGATTTTTAGAATGCAAATGTAAACTTCTTCTGAATTTAATTTCAAAAAAAATGTAACTTTTATTTTTCACAACCGTTACAGACAAAAGCTTTATATGAAATATCTTTTTATTTTCCTGTTTATTATAATTTCTTTCCCGGTATTTTCCCAGGAAACTGTAATCAATGATGCAAATGCAACGGGAAGAGACGTTACTCCTTTTGCTGGGATAAAAGTTTCAGGTGGTATCGATGTGTATTTGTCTCAGGCCGATAGCTATTCATTAGCTGTAAGTGCAAGTGAAGAAAAATATCGGGACAATATTAAAACAGAAGTGAAGAACGGAATATTGGTTATTTCGTATAACGATCATTTCGGAAGAAATTACGGGGATAAAAAATTAAGAGCCTACATATCTTTCAAAACACTTGAAAGCCTTGAAGGTTCAGGTGCAAGCGACATTATGATAAATGGAACACTTACATTAAGCAGTGTGAGGGTAAAACTTTCCGGTGCAAGCAATATTAAGGGATCTGTAAAAATAACCAACTTTAGCCTTGACTTAAGTGGCGCTTCAACGGTAACAATTAATGGAACTGCACAAAATTTAAAACTCGATGCGTCCGGTGCCAGCGATATTAAAAATTATGATTTGCAAGTCGAGAATTGTGTTGCAAAACTTTCCGGTGCCTCAGATGTAAGATTAACAATAAGCAATTCCATTTCCGCAAGTGCAAGCGGTGCAAGCACTTTATATTACCAAGGCAATCCCGATAAAAAAGATGTAGCAACAAGTGGAGCAAGTTCTGTTTCACAAAGAAATTAACAAGCTGGAAATAATTTTAGGTATCGTTTCATTGCATAATTTATGATTCCCTGTAATTTTTTTTACTTGTATGATTTCGGCTTGGCATCGTTGCTAATTAAATTTTCTAAACTTTCTACACAGTTGAAATAAAAAGTATCTGGAATAAGATTTTATTTAAAAAAATTCTTTTAAAAAATGTGTTTAAGCTGCGTCTTTTTGATATGTGTATCGTCATGTTAAAAGCTATCAAAAAGTTTTATATATGACTACTATATTATCCTCATTTATTTTTGGTATCACACTGGCTATCTCTATTGGTCCAATTGCAATGCTTATTATAAACAGAAGTATTAATTGCCGGTTACAAGCCGGCATTCTTACCGGGTTAGCTGCTGCTTTTGCAGATTTTACTTATTGTATCATTTCGTTCGTTGCCGGAGCAGCTATTTCTGCCTTACTAATTCACTACGAAGTGTTGCTTAAGGATTTTGCATCTATAACATTAATATTATTTGGAGGCTGGATGCTGTTAAATGCAATTAAAAGCGGAGACAATGTAGTTAATAATTCAGGCTCTTCATGTAACAAGCCATTTATTTCAACTTACGCTCTTACTATGGCGAATCCTTTAACAATCGTCGCCTTTTCTGGCTTTGCGGCACAATCGGCAGTTAGAAGTTTTAATGTAATTGTATTTAGTTCTATTGCTTTATTTGCCGGCAGCTTTCTTATCCAGGTATCATTAGCCCTTTTTGGAACTGCTTTGAAGAAATTTATCAGCAATCGATCTATCGTCTTTTTTCTCAATATTATTAACAGTAGCTCAATCATTGGGATGGGATTGCTTAAATTATTTTAATACAAATTTTAAACAACTAAACGTAGAATAAAAAAAGGATACCGTAAAATATTTCCACATATACAAAACAAATCCAATTACTATTCGTGGTAGTGCTACATACACAAATTCTTTAATATAATTTAATAACGAAAAAATGGAAATAACTTATAAGCTTGACATAATACCCTATGCTGAAAAAATTATTGACCTTTACAAAAGTTCGGGAATAAACAGGCCAATAACTGACAAAGAACGAATTGCAAAAATGTATGCTAATTCAAATCTCATAATTACTGCCTGGGATGTATCGAAACTTGTTGGCATTTCACGATCACTAACGGATTTTTGTTACTCTTGTTACCTGTCAGATCTTGCGGTAAGAAAAGAATATCAAAAGCACGGTATAGGCAAAAAACTAATTGCTTTAACTAAAGAAAAAATTGGTGAGCATACGATGCTTTTACTTCTTGCCGCGCCTGCAGCTATGGATTATTATCCGAAAGTTGGCTTTGAAAATGTTGAAAATGGTTTTATAATCAAACGAACAAAATAGTAAATGATATAATTGAATAAGGAAAGAAAAATATCAAAATGCAAGCTCCTGATAATTTGAAAACCAATTGTGATGTTCCCGCTTTATGGCTTGAGCACAAAGAAGCATTGAAACATTTTATATATAAAAGAGTGAAAGATCACGATACAACTAACGATATTTTACAGGAAGTGTTATTGAAAGTCTATAAATTTTGTCTTTCAAAATCAGGCGCGAGAAATGTGCGCAGTTGGTTATTTCAAATTGCAAATAATACTATTATTGATGACATCCGAAAAAAACAACACGTTATTCATGCAGCAGAAATACCTGAGATAACCGATAATAATGAAGACAGTGCTTATAAAGACGCAGTTGAGTTCATTCTCCCTATGATAAAATTATTACCTTTTGAATATGCTGAACCTCTAAGGCTTTCGGACATTGTTGGTATAAAACAAAGTGAAATTGCTAAACAATTAGATTTAGAATTGTCCGCTACAAAGTCAAGGATACAACGGGCAAGAAAAATGCTTAAGGATATATTTATAGAATGCTGTGTTATGGAAATCGGAACTGATGGTAAATTAATTTCTTTCGATATTAAGGAAGGGTGCAAGCCGTTACAGGAACATAAAAAAAATCCCAAAAGTTATTAAAAAATCCTGCGTCTTTAAAACACCGTTTTCGTCATATTATAAGAACTGAAAATTAAAAATATTGAAACAAGAAAACGAAGAGGGTCAATGTTGGGGAAAGAATCTAGCGAGTTAGTAGAAACCACTAAATTTTATACGCTTAAAAGTGGACCAGGCGATGCCGATCTTTCGTATCCTGGGGTTTTTACCTCCTTTTTTCACGTGTAAAAATCCGACAACTTCCGTGAATTTTTTCTAAAGAAAAATATTATTCATTTATTTTATTTAATAAAGCAGCGTTGTCGTTAGTTTTTATATCATCAATATAAGGACCATAATCAAACCCGCCTGAAAAAATAAAAAATCCAAACCACTTATAATTGAATTTTACCATGAAAACAAATTTGCTATTCCATAACAGCGTATGCGGATAGTTTTGAAACCGGAATTTGATTTCACAAAATTCATGGCTTATCGATGAAATTCATGATTTCAAATAAATCTTAACCCAGGGCTGCTATGATCAAGGATAAATATTTAAGATTGGTCTTTATTCCATTGTTGGGGATAGTAATTCCTTTTTTCTCTGGAATTATAACCTATAGCGATTATTCAATATTGGAGCTGATTTCAATTAATTTATATTTTATTTTACTTTCTTTTTGCATCTGGACAGGAGCCAGCTGGGTGCATCGCAAAATGCGGTCTTTTTCCAAAAGTCTACGCAACCCCATTTTGAAAGTATTTTCTGTTTCTTTAATAGGAGGTTTATTTGGAGCTGCCATTTCGGGCATGTTTTCTATAGCATGGTATAAAATATCAAAGGAAAACTTTAACTGGGCGCCTGTTTTCAGATGTATTGCTTTTTCTTCCCTCGCTGTTTTATTGTTTACGCTGCTTTATGAAATTTTATATTTAAGTACGCAGCGGGTTCTATATACAAAAATAGTAGACCAGTTGGACTGGGAGCGCTCTAAAGCAGAAATGTCCGTATTGAAAAATGAACTCGAACCCCATTTTATTTTCAATTCACTAAATACGCTTTCCTATCTTATTTTAAATGATCCCCAAACTGCCCATGAGTTTAACAGTAAGCTTGCTTCTGTATATAAATATTTTTTGATTAATAAAGACCGGGAACTGATTACGCTGCAGGGCGAGCTTGAGTTTATCGAAAATTATTTTTTCGTGTTGCAGGTACGCCACGATAATAAGCTTCATTTATCGACTGACCTGAGTAATCATCATGAAGGTACTTTAATGATACTGCCTTACGCTTTGCAGGTTCTCGTGGAAAATGCAATAAAGCATAATGAGTTCAGTGATGCAGACCCTTTGTATATAAAAGTTGTATTGAATGGAGAATATTTGCAAATAAAAAATAATAAAAAGCCAAGGCCGTACGCAGTTAATTCAACAGGTATTGGCTTACGTAATCTCAGCTCACGTTACAGGCTCGTGTGCAATAAAGATATACTTATAGAAGCCACCGATAATGAATTCACAGTTAAACTCCCATTAATAAAATCAAACCCATAGCCATGCTTAACGCCCTTATAATTGAAGACGAAAAACCAGCGATGGAAGTGCTGGTAAAAAAACTTTCAGAAGTATCAATACCCGTAAACATTAAAGCCCGGTTAAATTCCGTTAAAGAAAGTATTGAATATATGTCAATACATCCTGAAGCTGATATAATATTCAGCGATGTTCAGTTAGCTGATGGCTTATCGTTTGATATATTTAGCCAGACAGGAGTTCAGTCACCTGTAATTTTTATTACAGGATACGACGACTATATGATGATGGCGTTTGAAAATAACGGTATCGACTACCTGCTGAAACCTGTTGACATAGCTGACCTTGAAAAATCTCTTTTGAAGTATAATAAATTGCAGGAACATTTTTCCACCTCGAATGTGCAGGCCCCGGTTGAAAATCTTTTAAAGTTTGTTAGCCAAAGAAAAAAAACAAGGCTGCTCGTAAAAAAAGGCCTGGAAAATATTGCCTTGCGGCTTGAAGACATTGCATTAATTTATACGCAAAACAAACTAGTATATGTAATTGATAATTGCTCCAAGAAGTATATTGCGGATAAAACATTGTCTGAACTTGAAGATGAACTTGATGATACAACGTTCTTTCGGGTAAACCGTCAATATATCATTAATATAAACTACGTAAAAAGTTTTAAAACTTTTGAAAAGGTAAAGCTGTTAATCGACATTGCCATTCCCGATATAAATCATTCTATAGTAATCAGCCAGGAAACTGCGCCCGCATTTAGAAAATGGATGCATGATGCTTAATAATATTTGGCGCTAAATTGCTGAATAATTAACCGTAAATACGATGATCAAAAAGCACTTCTTTTTGAAACTAAATCCGCCAAGGACAACTTTTACTCTTGATATGACAGCTGAGGAAAGGGCCGTTATGCAAAAACATGTAGCTTATTGGCAACCCTATGTTGAAAATGGAACTGTAATAGTACTTGGGCCGGTTGCAGACCCGCAAGGCGGGTATGGCATCGCAGTTGTTGCTGTTGAAAATGAAGAAGAACTCAACACTTTAATTGCTGCTGACCCTGCTAACGGATTAAATAAATATGAGGTTCATCCAATGAGGGCAGTTACCAAACAGAAATAAATTATTTCGTTTCGATTTATAAACAGGATAGGTTTCCATTCAATATTTAAGCCGACGCCATAAAAATTTTATTTCAGCTAACATATCAAAACAAAATTTGATAGTTTTTTAAGAAGTGCTCAATTCTTCAAAAGCGGCTTGCAGCGGGCGTTGTATGCCATCGCCTTTCCATTCCGGGGACCCGGGTATTTCGGTAGCTTTTAAAATTTCTTCGTTTGTTTTACCCGCTTTCATTTCATCTCCTACGAATTTTAAAACATTGCCGAGGTAATCACGAAAAGCAACAAGGTCATCTTTCGGGCCTGCAACATCATAACCATCTGCAGCATGCCCATAAATAAATTTTGTTTTATTACTGAATTTTTTCATTGCCATATCCAATACATTTATCCAGCTTTGAATATTGGCGCCGGCACTTCGGTCAACAAAAGGATGGCGGCGGTTGAAGACAAGATCGCCCATATGAACAATGTTTGCGTGTTGTAAATGTATTATCCCATCGCCATTAGTATGGCCTGCTCCAAAATAGTGCAAAGCAATTCTTTCGTTGCCTGCTTTTTCCTCCCAAACTTTTCCAAAAGTATTATTGGGATAATATTGTTTGTCTTCAGTTTTATTTTTGATCGCCACGTTCTTTTGATTGGCCAGCGAATTTTCGTGTGCGAGTACCCGTGAGACAATTTCTTTAAATGCAATATTACCTGAAGTATGATCGCCATGATGATGGGTATTTATCAACAGCCGGAATGGTAGATTATTTCTTTTCTTTAATTCTGCAATTAAATGCGGCGCTGTATCCGGAAACTGTGCATCAATAACCGTTATTCCGTCTTTTGAAAAATGAAAAGCAATAGTTCCGCCTTTTTCGGTAAATACACCAATGTTGTCTGTGAGCATTGTTATCTTCCAGGGATCATCCGTAAACATTTTAAAAAAGTTTTTTTGGCCAACAGATATTGCTCCAAATGTAAAAGCAGAATTTTGTATAAAAGAGCGACGATGCATAATTACGTATTTAAATTTTAAAGTACAACATCACAAACAATTTACGTTAAGGAGCGAATTAGTTTTGTTTATTAAAAGGACAAACAAGTAAATACTGATGATTTATATTATTCTTTTATAATCCTTTTTTCAATTCTCTTGTCTGGAATTAACCATATGCCTGCGACACTTGCGTAAAGAATTAAGCTGATTGCAGCGTTGAAAAAAGCTGCAAAGATTGCCACGATGTATATCACCACAGAAATAATTCCCTTTTTATCTTTTCCTATTGCAATTGCTAAAGTAGAGTTTTTACCGTGGAGTTTTATGAGCGCTTGCGCCAAAATATAGTAAGCTACTCCACTCATGCATAATGCAATGCCATATAATATTACCGGCCATTTTGTAAAATGGTTTTCACCCATCCAACCTGATGCGAATGGAACTAAAGAGAGCCAAAAAAGTAAATGTGTGTTGGCCCACAATACTGCACCGTTTACATGTTTTACGCTATACAACATATGGTGGTGATTGCTCCAGTAAATTCCTATGTAAATAAAACTAAGTATGTAGCTAAGGAACACCGGCAATATTGCTTTTAAAGAATTTAAATCGTCGCCGTGTGGAATTTTCATTTCCAAAAGCATGACCGTAATTATAATTGCAAGAACACCATCGCTAAATGCCTGTAATCTTTCTGTTCCCATAATTGTAGGAGTTGATCTGCAAAAAAATTTATAAAAATATAAATCTGAAGTAACGGAATATCGAAAAATCATTTTTTACTTACCATTCTCTCACAATATCTCCGTTTAAAATTTGCATAATAAAAAGGTGTTTGTTTTCATAATAGTCAGGAACGTTATTTTGCTTTTGATTATATACCGGCCTGAAGTTATAAGCATGATAAGCGGATAAATCACTGTCATTCAAATGAGACATAATTTCGCCGGGATATTTGAGCAGGAGGTTTGTAAAATACCAGGTTATCCCAAAACCTTTGTAAGCCATTTCAGAAGGCCTTGTCCTGTACAGTTGAAAATATTTTTTTATCAGAATGCTGTCAGCAGTGGAACCTTTTGCATCGTAATGCGGGGTAGTATAGCGAATAGGGAAATCTTTATAAACATCTTTTTGGTAAAGGCTTTTAAATCCATCCCAGTTGGGCATTCCTATTAAAACAAGAGGGTGTTTTTTTTGGATCGGATAACATGCATCAGCTAAGCTTTTTGCAAAATCCTCGTCGAGGCTCGCCCCAATTACAACGGCTGTATGTAATGTATCAATCTTGTTCATTAACCTATAAGTTGACATGGTGCTATCCACCATTATAGTTCTTATATTTAAAAGCGGTTTCCCTTCAGCAGAATTTATAATTCTGAAATAATTGTCGACGCGATCATCACCTTTTCTTTTAACGAGATAAATTTTATCGGTACCATGCTTTTGTAAAAGATAACTGAAAATTCCCTCACAGTTAGCCTTTAAGGTGGAGTTAACAATGATTAAAAAAGGATTTGCGAGTATGCCACCATCGTTAGGATAGGTGGCAGACACAAATGGAATATTTTTTTTTAAAGCAAAATAAGCAAGTTCATGATAATCGGGATCTTTTACGGAGCCTATGATCAGGTCTACGTTATCCAGTTTTCTATATTTTATAAGCCAGGGTATAGGTTGTGTGTTTGATTTGGAATCGTAAATAGTTACGTCAACTGAGTTTCCATTAAGCGATAAAGTATCAAGAGCAATGTGTGCGCCCTGTACAAAGTCAACAGCCGGCATAATAAATTTCGGTATCGAATTTCCATCGATCATTTGTCCGTTAGCAAATGCAGAATCAAGGTATAATGGAGCAAATAATGCGATATGATGCGTTTTGGATGCGGATGCTAATTCATTTTGCCCAAATAAAAATTGTGTCCACGCAACCATTAATGCCACAGTTAAAAACAAAACATTTTTTTTCATAAAATACATCCAATTAGCAATTAACGATAAGCAAATCAGCAATTAACTAATGAACCAATTAACTGTTTTTACTCCCATTCAATAGTTGCAGGTGGTTTACTGCTTATATCATAAACAACCCTGTTGATTCCTTTTACATTATTAATTATTTCATTCGACACATAGGCAAGAAATTCGTAAGGCAAATGTGCCCAGTCTGCGGTCATTCCATCTACGCTCGTTACCGCTCTTAAAGCTACAGTAAATTCATACGTTCTTTCATCCCCCATTACTCCCACACTTTTTACAGGAAGTAAGATAGCACCTGCCTGCCAAACAGTTGCATATAAATCAAATTTTAATAAAGCTTTTGTATAAATCGCATCCGCCTGCTGCAACAACTGTACTTTTTCTTCTGTTACTTCTCCCAAAATTCTTATAGCAAGCCCGGGCCCCGGAAAGGGATGGCGATTTAAAAGCGCAGCAGGAAGGCCAAGTTCAGCACCAACTTTTCTCACTTCATCTTTAAACAAAGAACGTAAAGGCTCAACCAGCTTTAGCTTCATGTAATCAGGGAGCCCACCAACATTATGATGAGATTTAATAGTTTGCGATGGACCATGAACCGACATGGATTCAATCACATCAGGATAAATAGTTCCCTGGCCTAAAAATTCTATCCCTTCAATTTTATGAGCTTCTTCATCAAAAATTTCGATAAAGCATTTGCCAATAATTTTCCTTTTTTCTTCAGGGCTTACTTTGCCGGCAAGCTTGGTGTAAAAATGATCTTTTGCGTCTACGCCCTTTATATTTAAACCAATGCTGTTACATGAATCGAGCACTTGTTGAAATTCATCTTTTCTCAATACACCATTATCAACAAAAATTCCGTAAAGATTTTTTCCGATTGCTTTATGAATTAATGTTGCAGCAACTGTTGAATCAACACCGCCACTTAAAGCCATGATTACCTTTTTATCTCCTATCGTTTCTTTGATAGCATCAACGGTCTCATTAATAAAGTGAGCCGAAGTCCAGTCCTGTGCGCACCCGCACACATTTAATAAAAAGTTTTTTATAATTTTTTTGCCTTCGGCAGAATGATATACTTCAGGATGAAATTGTAATCCAAATAATTTTACATTTTCGTTTTCATATTTAAAAGCAGCAACCGGAATACTATGCGTCGTTGCAGATAAAGAAAAATTTTCCGGAAGTTTTACGATGGTATCGCTATGGCTCATCCATACATCCGAATCATCTTTTACCTCTTTTAATAATTCATGATTGTCTTTAATTTGAAGTTTAGCTCTTCCATATTCGCGTTTATCACTTTTTTCAACAACACCTCCATATAATTTTGCGGTAAGTTGTGCTCCATAACAAATTCCTAATACGGGCACTTTTGCTGCGATTAATTTTACATCAACTGATGGAGCATTTTGTTCATTCACCGAAAAGGGCGAACCGGAAAGTATTACACCTTTAAGCTCTGGTGTAAATTCTATTTCTTTATTAAAAGGAATTATTTCGCAGAATACGTTTGCTTCTCTTACAGCCCTGCCAATTAATTGTGTGTATTGCGAACCGAAATCGAGGATCAGAATTTTTTGGGTCATGGCTGCGAAGTTAAAAAGTTTATTGAAGTTTGTATCTTGCTAAGTAATAATCTTTAAAATAACTGTTATGAAATTTTTTTTAATTGTAGGAGCACTTGTAGTCATCAGTTCCTGTAATATCATAAACGGGCACATGGTAACCGGAAATGGTAATATTCGCACAGAAAAGAGAAATACGAGCAATTTCAGGGCTGTAAAAACTTCAGGGTCAATTGATGTGGAGATCAATAGTGGAGACACTTACGCGGTATTAGTAGAAAATGATGATAACCTGCTTCCTTACGTTGTTACTGAAGTAAATAGTGGCACTTTAAATATTCATTATGAAAATAACACTTCAATTAATAATGATCATGCAAAAGTGTATGTAACCGTACCATCACTTGATAAAGTAGTTGCGTCAGGTTCTGCCGATATAACCATTCGTGATGTGCTGAAAAATTCACAAAAAATTGAATTCGGTGTTTCAGGTTCAGGAAATATAAAAGGTGCATTAGATGCTCCGGCGGTTTCAATTGGAGTTAGTGGTTCTGGCAATGTAGATTTAAAAGGACGTACGAAGGATTTTGAATGTTCGGTTAGCGGAAGCGGCGATGTTAATAGCGGCGGTCTTCAATGTGAAAATGCAACAGTAAAAGTCTCAGGAAGTGGTAATGTTCATGTGTTTGCAAGCGTAAGCTTAAACGCGTCAATTTCCGGAAGCGGCGACGTATATTATGGAGGTAGTCCCAAAACTGAAATTCATTCATCTGGCAGCGGTAGTGTGCAGCCCGAGAAATAAGAGCGCGAGCCTTTGCCATCCTGTCAGCAAAAATATTGTGGCATTTTTTTTGAAAACAAATGCAAAAAATACCACAATGCAAAAAGGAAGTATAAGAGTACAGACAGAGAATATTTTTCCCATCATTAAAAAGTTTTTGTACAGCGATCACGAAATTTTTATTCGCGAACTGGTAAGCAACGCGGTGGATGCCACGCAAAAATTGAAAACCTATTCTTCTTTGGGAGAAGTAAAGGGAGATATTGATAATATAGACATCAATATTTCAATTGATAAAGAGAAAAAGACCTTAACTATTTCGGACAAAGGTGTTGGTATGACCGCTGAAGAAGTGGATAAATATATTAACCAGGTTGCTTTCAGCGGAGCCGAAGAATTTTTAGAAAAATATAAAGGAAAGAATGAAGCCAATATTATTGGCCATTTCGGTTTAGGATTTTATTCTTCGTTTATGGTAAGTGATAAAGTAGAAATTATTACCAAAAGTTACCAGGAAGGTGCCAAGGCTGTTAGATGGGAATGTGATGGAAGCCCGGAATATACATTAGAACAGACCGAAAAGGAATCCAGGGGAACGGACATCGTTTTATATATTAATGAAGAAAGCGCCGAATTTTTAGAAACAGAGCGCATTCAACATATACTGGAAAAATTCTGTAAGTTTTTACCCGTTCCAATAAAGTTTGAGGATAAGCAAATAAATAATATCAATCCAGCCTGGACTAAAAAGCCCGCCGATCTTACGCCGCAGGATTACCAGGATTTTTATAAAGAATTATATCCATTTAGTGAAGCGCCATTATTCTGGATTCACTTAAATGTTGATTATCCTTTTAACCTTACCGGCATATTATATTTTCCTAAAGTAAAACAACGGTTCGAAATTCAAAAAGATAAAATACAATTATACAGTAACCAGGTTTTTGTTACAGATGAAGTAAAGGATATTGTTCCTGAATTTTTAATGTTGTTACATGGTGTAATTGATAGCCCGGATATTCCTTTAAATGTTAGCAGGAGTTATTTACAAGGCGATCCGAATGTCAAGAAAATAAATTCTTACATCACCAAAAAAGTTGCTGATAAACTGGATGAGATTTTTAAAAGCGATCGTAAGTCATTTGAAGAAAAATGGGAAAGCCTTGGATTATTTGTTAAGTATGGAATGATAACCGATGATAAATTTTTAGAGAAAGCCAATAAGTTTAATTTATTTGAAGATGCTGATGCCGGAAAGTTTTATACACTTGATGAATATCGTACCGCAACAGAAACTTTGCAAAAGAATAAAGAAGGTAAATTAGTAATGTTGTATACAACAGATCCTGTACAGCAAAACAGTTACATTCAGGCAGCCAAGAAGAAAGGTTTTGTGGTTGTAAAGCTTGAAACCATTGTGGATGCCGCATTTATCAACAACATGGAAATGAAATGGAACGATGTTCAGTTTGTACGCGTAGATGCAGATATCACCGATAATTTAATTGACAAGGGAGATCATGTTGACAGTGTTTTAAGTAAAGATGATCAATTGAAATTAAAGGATATGTTTCATTTAGAAATACCCGAATTGCATGTTACAGTAGAGGTGAAAGGATTATCCACCGATACACTACCAGTAATAGCTACACGCCCGGAATTTATGAGGAGGATGAAAGATATGGCGATGAATGGCGGCGGAGGAATGGGAAGTTTCTATGGGAATTTACCGGAAGAAGTAACTCTTACAGTGAATGGTAATCATCCTGTTTATCAAAAAATATTGCAGGAAGAAAACAAAGACAAACAGGAAAAGGAAGTTAGAAATTTAGCAGACTTAGCTTTGCTTTCTCAAGGACTATTGAAAGGCAATGAGCTTACCAACTTTATTAACCGCAGTGTTGAAATGATGGAAGGGAAAGAGAAAAGTAAAATAATACTGGAAGTTTAATTTAGATGATACGGTTTTTATAGCCCTGAAATTTTTCAGGGCTATTTTTTTGAAAATAATTTTAAAGAAATATTTCATTTTCTTCATCTGGCTCTTTTGATAAAATACTCAATTCCAGGTATTGTAATTTTTTTAAATAATACTCTTCTTCAAAACCTGCACTTAAAAAAATTTCTTTATGAACAGGATTTGCATACATGATGTAAATTTTTCTATCTTTTTCTTTAAGAGATGAAAGAATGTTTTTAACCACTTTGAGCATTATTGCTTCATCAAATGGATTAAAGAAAAAGAAAACTGTTTGCTCATTTGCTATTTTATAATTAACAACATCATCGCAAATAATATTGAATTTTACTAAGGGGGAAAGCAGGTGTGTTTCCAGCATATTTTTCTCTGCCGATAAACATAAAGCTTTGGCAAAATCAATTCCGGTAATATTATTAAAGCCGTAATGAGCAGCAACAATCATCGCACGTCCTTTGCCACATCCAAAGTCTGTAATGTTTTTATTTTCGTTTATGCTTCGCAGGTAGTTAAATCCTTTTTCAAGTATAAAATAATTGCAGGCCTGGTAAATGGATGCATGTTCGAGGTTATTTCCGGTTATGGTTATTGTTTTCAGCCGGTCTAATTCTATTGTATCCAGATTATATTTTCTTTCACCTTTTATTTCATGATAAATACTAAAAAATGCAAGAGGGAAATTCCAGTTCATTCCAATAAAAAACCAGTATCTTATATAGTAAATAAACTTTTTTATAAAGATTAGTATTTAATTGAGTTCATTTTCAGAAAGCCTGAAATCTATAACTTTTAACTGAAGAGTTGTTTCTCCATTCCATTCATTTTCATCAATGGTGTAAACTATATCAATTGGCTTTTGCATTTGAAGCAGATGAAATTTTTCAGCCATATTAAAACCTATTCCTGTTATAACAATATTATCCTGTTTTAACACGAAACGTATATGAAGTTCTTTTACAATTTTTGACCAGGAAGTATCAAATATATTTTTTGAAATAAAAACAGGACGGAGGTTTTCAGGGCCGTAAGGCTCCATTTGTGTAAGTATATTATAAAAGCTTTTAGTTATATTTTTGAAACCTATTTCTGCATCAATAACAATCTCCGGAATAAGAAGATGTGGCGCTATCACAGAAGAAACAACTTCCTCAAACTTATTGCTAAATGCGGTTACATTTTCAGGTAACATGGTCATTCCTGCTGCTGCAAAATGCCCGCCATAACCAATTAAATATTCCCTGCATTCATGAATGGCTTCATATAAATTAAAACCCGGTACGCTGCGTGCACTGCCCCCAACGTATTCACCACTTTGTGCAAGCACGACTGTTGGCCGGTAATAAGTTTCTATAAGCCTGCTGGCTACAATTCCTACAACACCTTTGTGCCAATGCGATTTAAATACAACAGTAGATTTGCGGTTTATTAAATTATCGTCACTTTCAATAATTGCCAATGCTTCTTCAGTAATATTTGTATCAGCTTCTTTACGATCTGTATTATCACTATGCAACATTTCGGCATATTCTTTTGCCTTGGTAAAATCATCTTCTATAAACATCATAACGGCCTTGGTTGCATCGTCCATCCGGCCCGCGGCATTTACTCGTGGAGCAATAATAAAAACCACGTTATTAATCGAAAACTTTTTTTTAAGGCCACTTAATTCTATCAATGCCCTTATTCCAGGTAAAGGATTGCTGTTTAGTTTTTGCAAACCGTAATATGCTAATATCCTGTTTTCTCCGGTAATCGGAACTATATCTGCACCGATAGCCGTTACAACAAGATCAAGATAACAGGTATATTCTTCTTCGGGTAACCCTAACCGTTTGGAAAGAGCTGTAATAAGTTTATAGCCAACTCCACATCCACAAAGTTCTTTATAAGGATAGTTACAATCTTTTTGTTTTGGGTTTAATATGGCAACAGCAGGAGGAAGTTCATGATCGGGAAGGTGATGGTCGCATACAATGAAATCAAGGTCTAACTGCCTGGCATACCCGATAAGTTCAACAGATTTTATTCCACAGTCAAGAGAGATAATAAGTTTAAAGCCGTTTTCTTTTGCAAAATCAATCCCCTGCCTGCTTACGCCATAACCTTCCCGGTACCGGTGAGGCACATAGAAATCAATATTTTCTTCTTTATATACTTTTTTAAGAAACCGGAACATGCATGCAACAGAAGTTGTTCCATCTACATCATAATCTCCAAAAACCAGGATTTTTTCTTTTTCATCAAATGCTTTTAAAATTCTTTCCACTGCTTTATCCATGTCTTTCATCAGAAAAGGATCATGAAGTTGCGAAAGCTGTGGCCTGAAATAATCTTTGGCTTTTTCAAAAGTATCTATATCTCTTTGCACAAGAATTTTACAAAGAGCATGGCTTATCTGAAGCGATTGTTGTAATGCAATAACCTTACTTTCATTTGCTGATAATATTTTCCATCTCTTCTTCATAACTATAAACAGCTAACTGGCATATTAATATTTTCTATCTGTTGTGTACATTACTAATTCTTCAAGTCCTTTCCTTATATCGCTTTCAGGAAATTCTGATAATACCTTCAATGCTTCATCCCTGTATTCCACCATTTTTTTTGCAGCATATTTAATTCCTCCTGTTTCTACAACCTTTTGCAAAACATATTTAATTTTTGCAGCGTCTTTATTTTGATTTTTTATGATATAAATAATTTTTCTTTTTTCAGAAGCATCAATATTATTTAATGTATAGATTAAAGGCAGCGTAAGTTTTTTTTCCTTAAGATCATTACCGGTTGGTTTTCCTATGTCTTCATTTCCATAATCAAAAAGATCATCTTTAATCTGGAACGCGATGCCGGCTTTTTCGCCAAACAATTTCATTTTTTCTGTGATCGTCTCATCATTGGTTGTGCTCCAGGCTCCAACGGCACATGCAGATGAGAGTAATGAAGCTGTCTTGCTTCTTATTATTTCAAAATAAGTTTCTTCTTTCAGATTTAATTTCCTCGATTTTTCTAATTGAAGCAATTCGCCTTCGCTCATTTGCTTTACCGCCTCCGACAAAATATGCAAATGTTTAAAATCTCCCGCACCTGTTGAAAGAAGCAGTCCTTTTGAAAGTAAATAATCCCCGACAAGAACAGCAATTTTATTTTTCCATAATGCGTTTATTGAAAAGAAGCCCCTTCTTTCCAAAGATTCATCTACAACGTCATCATGTACCAGTGTAGCTGTATGTAACAATTCAACGAGTGCCGCGGCCCTATAAGTTGATTCGTTTATAGTACCATGAAGTTTTGCGCTTAAAAAAACGAACATAGGCCTTAACTGCTTGCCTTTTCGTTTAATAATATATTTCATAATCCTGTCGAGCAGCGGAGTATTACTTTTTACTGATTGCGAAAATTTTTGTTCAAAAATGTTTAGTTCCTCTGCAATAAGATCTTTAGAAAACTTCATAAACTTATAAAAAGGCAATATAGTACAAATCAATAAGTAAATATTTAATTGTAATTGCTCTTCGCGTAGATGTAAAACTTTCAAATATTAAAAAATACAATTAGAAAAGTTTAAATAGCTAATAATGGAGTATAGAAATAGAATAGTGAGATGTACGCAATACAAAATTATCATGATATTTAAATGGTTCAATATCTAAATAATTGCTAAAAAAATTTGAATTTTGGCATTCGTTCGATATTTTTGTAAATAATCAATTAGTTTATTTAGACATCAATTAATCAAAAAGTTATGGCAAGCAAAAAGTACAAATTAATGTTAGTGGGGATTTTATCCCTGTTGTCTCTTGGTGTGTTCGCCCAGGATACCGGCGTTTATAATATTTATGACTCGAGTGTAATATCGTCTAAAGGACAAGCACAACAAAACGAGTTTATGAATAACACTTATGATTTTCCTGCTAAGCCGCGTAATGAAATTGAGATTGGTATTTCAGGTGGTATGTTTTCTGTAAGTGGTGATGTATCAGCTAAAATTCCAACTGCTGGATTTGGCATTCATATTCGTAAAGCACTGGGTTATGTTTTTTCTTTAAGAGGCGAATATGTATATGGAGTTGCCAAAGGCCTTAATTGGAAACCTTCCTTTGGGTATAAAAATGATCCGGCATGGTCTGCATATAATTCTGCTATTCTGCAACCGGTTTACTATAATTATCGTAGTCATGTTCAGGACCTTAGTCTTCAGGGAATTTTTACCTTGAATAATGTTCGTTTCCACAAACAAAAGACCGGATTCGTTCTTTACGGAGGCGTAGGCTTTGGTGCGACAATTTACAATACAAAAATTAATGCTTTAAATGGTTCTACTCCTTATAATTTTTCATCAATTACAGCTTCCGGTTATTCAAATAGAAAAGATATTCGGAAAGCGCTGAAGGACATGATGGATAATAGTTATGAAACCGATGCAGAAAATAATAGGAAGAATTCACCCACTTTAGGGGATAATACATTAAAACCATCTGGTAGTTTAATTGCTGGAATAGCTTTTAAATTAAGTAAGAGAATTAATCTCGCGATTGAAGATAAGTTTACATTTATTAAAGATGATTTATTGGATGGTCAACAATGGCAAGAACACTCAGTGGCTGACCCTGTACAGACCCGTGACTTTGATTCATATAATTATGCATCTGTGGGATTGAATTTCAATGTTGGCAAGAAATCTGTTGAGCCTCTTTGGTGGATCAATCCACTTGATTATGCCTACAGCGAAATCAATAATCCTAAGCACATGAAGATACCAAAACCGGTATTTGATGATGCTGATGGTGATGGTGTTGTGGACCAACTTGATAAAGAACCAAATACGCCAGCTGGTTGCCCGGTTGATACACACGGGGTTTCAAGAGACACTGATGGTGACGGCGTACCTGATTGTAAAGACAAACAATTAGTTACTCCTACAGAATGCCAGCCTGTTGATGCTGATGGCGTGGGAAAATGCCCGGATCCAGAATGTTGCAAGAACTTAGTTCCTGCACCTGCAGCTTGTCAGATAGGAGATCTACCAAGCGTATCTTTTAGAGGAAAGAGCAGTATTGTTAGTAACGATGCTAAGGCAATGTTAGCAACTGTTGCTTCAAAACTAAAAGATAATGCTGCATGTTCTATAATTGTTACAGGTTATCCGGCTGCTTCCAAAGCGTCTCAGGCACTTTGTAATAAAAGAGTGGCAGCTATTAAAGCTTATTTAACTGAGAAAGAAGGAATTAGTGCAGACCGTGTAGACACTAATTGTGAAGTTGGTGGTGGAGATGCAAATACTGTTGATATAAAAGCCAAATAATAAGTTTACTTTTTGCTAAGTGAATAACAAAACCCTTCCCGTTTCGGAAGGGTTTTGTTGCTAATTATCAAAACATTAACTGCGTCTATTTTGTACATTTTTTTTTTAAAATCATTTTTGCCCAAAATCACTTAATTTCGCACCTTCTTATGATGAAATTAGCCCTAATTTTATTTCTGTCACTTGGTGTTTTAAATAGTTGTTCGACGCAGTTTAATAAAGTGCTTAAAAGCAAAGACTACGACTATAAGCTTAAAATGGCGGACAAATATTATGAGAATAAGAAGTATAAGAACGCAGAAGAATTATATGTAGAATTATTTCCAATTTTTAAGGGTACTCAGAAATTTGAGGAATTATATTACAAATACGCTTATTGCTCATTCTATGAGAAAAATTATCCAGACGCAGAAAATCTGTTTAAAGGATTTTTAGAGGTGTTCCCGAATAGTGATAAAGCGGAAGAAGTGGCCTATATGCATGCATATACTTTCTATTTGCAATCGCCCAAGGTGGAGCTCGATCAAATAAATACTAATAAAGCTATTGGTATGATGCAGTCATTCATAAGCACGCATCCTAACTCCTCCAAGATAAAAGATGCGAATGAAATTATTGCTAAATGCAGGAGTAAATTGGAACTGAAAGATTATAAAACTGCGCAATTGTATTACGATCTTCAACAATACCATGCAGCAGGAATTTCTTTCACAAATTTATTAAATAGCTATCCGGAATCGAGCAAAGGAGAAGAATACATGATGATGGCCGTGAGATCATATTATCAATACGCCCGGTTAAGTGTTTTCGATAAGCAGGAAGAACGATATCAAAAAGTATCTACTGCCTATTTTGATTTTGCTGACAGGTTTCCCGAAAGCAAGCTGTTGAAAGAGGCGGAAAATTATAAAAACATTAGTCTGAATAATATTAAAAAAATACAAAATGAGCAAGCTAAGACGCCAGCAGAGCGCTAACACCAGCAACGTAGTTGAAACGAAAAACCTTACTGATGTAAAGGCGAAAACAGGCAACCTATATGAATCAATTGCTGTTATAGCAAAACGAGCAAACCAAATTAATATTTCTATTAAAGAAGAACTTCACAATAAGTTGGAAGAATTTGCCAGTCATACTGATAGTCTTGAGGAGATTCATGAAAATAAAGAACAGATAGAAATTTCGAAAGCATACGAAAGAATGCCTAATCCTGCTCTATTAGCAACTACAGAATTTATGGAAGATAAAATTTATTATCGCCGGAATGAAGATAATCTCTTTGATTAATCTTCCGGGGTAGTAGATATATTAATATGTTTTTATAACAATCTTTGAATAAGAAATTATAATTTTAATGGCGGTTTATACCGCCTTTTTTTGTTTGATTATTTAGAGGAAATGCTTGTAAACTATTTTTTTAAAAAAATAAGTATTCATGGGCTCCGCAATTCTTAAAGATAAAAAAATATTGTTGTGTGTAACTGGGAGTATAGCTGCTTACAAGGCAGTTATCTTATTGCGATTGCTCATTAAAAATGGTGCAGAAGTAAAGGTAATAATGACAAAGGCTGCAAGTGATTTCGTTTCACCACTAACATTTTCTACTTTATCAAAAAATAAAATACTATCGGAACTTTTTAATGACGATACCTGGACGAATCACGTAATCCTTGGCCGCTGGGCAGATGTTATATTAATTGCCCCTGCTTCTTGCAATACTTTAGCAAAAATGTCAAATGGTATTTGTGATAACCTGTTGCTGGCGACTTATCTTTCTGCGACGTGCCCGGTGTTGATTGCTCCTGCAATGGATGAAGATATGTGGCACCATCCGGCTACCAAAAGAAATATTGAAATATTAAAAGCTGCCGGCAATCAATTATTGCCCGTAAACGATGGTGAACTTGCGAGCGGCTTGCAGGGTGAGGGGCGCATGGCAGAACCAGAAGAAATTATCAGTTACCTGGAAAATTTTTTTTCCAGCAAATTAAGTTTAAAAGGTGTTAGAGCATTAGTTACTGCGGGCCCAACATATGAAGCAATTGATCCGGTAAGATATATTGGAAACAGGTCGACGGGTACTATGGGTATTGCCCTGGCTGAAGAGTTAGCTGCAAGAGGCGCGGATGTATATCTTGTTGTAGGCCCTTCAGACGTAAATATTCCATGCAATATCAAAACCAAAAAAATTACTACAGCGAGAGAAATGTATGAGGCAAGTTTAAAATACATAAGCAATACCGATATTATTATAATGGCTGCTGCGGTATCAGATTATACACCCGAAAAAATTTCAAAGGAAAAAATAAAAAAAGAAAGCGATCAGTTATCCTTAACGCTAACCAAAACAAAAGATATACTCTCAACAGCAGGCAAACTAAAAACCGAACATCAAACCCTGGTAGGTTTTGCTTTAGAAACAACTAATGAAAGGGACAACGCTCTTCAAAAGCTTACTAAAAAAAATGCAGACCTTATTGTTCTTAATTCCTTAAATGATGAAGGTGCAGGCTTTGGAAAAGGCACCAACAAAATTATTATTTTTGATAAGAAAGGCAACGAGTACAAATTTGATAAAAAGCCCAAGAAAGAAGTTGCTAAAGATATTATAAACACCATTATTCATTATAGAAATGTATAAAGCCATTCTTATTTTAGTTTTATTTTTTTCAACATCAGCATACGCACAGGAACTTAAAGCCAGAGTAAGTGTTATAAGCAATCGTGTTGCTAATAACGTAGATAAAAAAACATTTCAAACCTTACAAACTGCGCTGGACAATTTTGTGAATAACCGTAAATGGTCTGCGGACAATTTTGCCCAGCAAGAAAAAATTGATTGTAGTTTTTTACTTAATCTCGAATCTACTGACGAAGCTAACGTTTACAAAGGGTCTCTTACGATTCAATCTGCAAGGCCAATTTTTAATTCAACATATGTTTCTCCAATAATTAATTTCCAGGATAATGACCTTATATTTAAATATGCTGAGTTTCAGCAGTTGGAATTTAATGATAACCGGGTTTCAGGAACAGATCCGGACGTTTCAAATCTAACTGCCGTATTTGCGTACTATATAAATATAATTTTGGGAATGGATTACGATTCATTTTCGCCGCGGGGCGGAGATCCTTTTTTCCAAAAGGCGCAGAATATAGTAAATAATGCGCCGGAAGGCAAAAATATTTCAGGTTGGAAAGCTTTTGATGGTACAAGAAATCGTTATTGGCTTGCAGAAAATTTATTAAACAGCCGGTATACAATTATTCACGATGCTATATATAGCTATTACCGGCAAGGGATGGACAAGCTTTATGATGAAGAGGCAAATGCGAGAATTCAAATATTGAACGTTCTTAACCTGCTCAATAATTTGAATACCGAAAACCCTAATACAATGATAATGCAATTTTTTTTCCAGGGCAAAATGCAAGAGCTTATAAATGTATTTTCGAAAGCTTCTCCACCTGATAAATCAAGGGCGTTAGAATTTTTGCAAAAATTAGATGTACCCAACGCACCGAAATATAAAGAGGCACTTAAATAATGAAAAATATTTTCTTATTAATTGTTTTAAGTTTTTTCATTTCATGTTCCGGAAAAAACAAGGTTCCGCCGGAAATTATTCAACCGAATAAAATGAAAAAATTATTATGGGATGTAATCCAGGCACAGGCTCTTGCTACCGAAACTGCAAGAAAAGATTCAACGGTAAATGAAGTAGCTGAAAATAAAGTATTGACACAAAAAATTTTTGATATTTATAAAATTAGATCAAAGGATTTTGATCAAAGCTATAATTGGTATACCAGTCACCCCGACGTAATGCGAATTATTGTTGATAGTCTGAACGCCGAAAAACAAAGGGAAAGCCAGTTAGAGCAACAAGAAAAATATAAGCCTATAAAATCAACTCCGTTAAAAAAAATAGATTCGGTTAAAAAAATAAATGCAATAAGAAAATTGCATTCATTAAAGTTGACTCAATAAAATATTAGGATAAAAATGAACAAAGTATTTAATCATGCAGAAGAGGCACTTGCAGACATTTCAGATGGCAATATAATAATGCTTGGCGGATTCGGCTTATGTGGTATTCCGGAAAATTGTATAAATGCATTGGTAAAAAAGAAAGTAAAAAATCTTACCTGTATTTCCAATAATGCCGGCGTAGACGATTTTGGAATTGGATTATTATTGCAACAAAAGCAACTGAGAAAAATGATCGCTTCTTATGTTGGAGAAAATGGTGAATTTGAAAGGCAATTATTAAGTGGTGAACTGGATGTCGAATTAATTCCGCAAGGTACGCTTGCAACGAGATGCATGGCGGCTGGGTATGGGTTACCTGCATTTTTTACACCTGCCGGCGTAGGCACTGAAGTTGCAACCGGCAAAGAATTACGTGAATTTAAAGGGAAGCAATATCTTATGGAATATGCATTTGATGCCGATTTTGCGTTAGTAAAAGCTTGGAAAGGAGATACTTTAGGAAATCTGATTTATAAGGAGACTGCAAGAAACTTTAATCCACTAATGGCTATGGCGGGCAAAATTACTATTGCAGAAGTGGAAAAATTAATGCAGCCGGGAGAACTTAATCCGGATGAAATACACACACCCGGAATTTATGTTCATAGAATTTTTGAAGGCAAGAACTATGAAAAAAGAATTGAACAACGAACAGTGAGAAAATTAGAGTAATAGCTAAATTAATTACACAATTTATCATGTTAGATAAAAACCAAATAGCACAAAGAATAGCCATGGAATTAAAAGATGGCTTTTATGTAAACCTGGGAATTGGCATTCCCACTTTAGTTGCTAATTATATTCCAAAAGACATTGATGTCGTTTTTCAATCTGAAAATGGGCTGCTTGGTATGGGACCTTTTCCGTTAGAAGGCGAGGAGGATGCTGATTTGATTAATGCGGGCAAGCAAACCATAACCACAGTACCAGGCTCGGCTTTTTTTGATAGCGCAATGAGCTTCGGAATGATCCGTTCGGGTAAAGTTGACCTCACGGTGCTTGGTGCAATGGAGGTGAGCGAAAAAGGCGATATCGCCAATTGGAAAATTCCGGGTAAAATGGTAAAGGGTATGGGTGGGGCTATGGATCTTGTAGCAAGTGCTAAAAATATTATTGTGGCAATGATGCATACTAACCCTAAAGGTCAATCGAAATTGCTGTCACAATGTACACTTCCGTTAACAGGAGTTGGTTGCGTAAAAAAGGTAGTAACAGAACTCGGAGTTTTGAATATAACGCAAGATGGATTTCACCTGGTTGAAAGAGCTCCCGGCGTATCTGTAGACGAAATAAAAAGTAAAACAGAGGGCAAACTTTACATTAATTTAGATGTGCCAGAAATGAACTTATCGGATTTCGAATAGGGCTTCCGTTTTACAAGCAACCGAAAATTATAATTTACCTGCCGACTAATCTATTAGCGAATTTTTCATAGCAAAGAAAACTAGCCCAACAGAATTTTTTACACCGAATCTTTCCATTAACCTGTCTTTAATAGCTTCAACAGTTCTCGCACTTATATCCATTTTTTGAGCGATTTCCTGGGCGGTATACTCAAGGCAAACTAAAGAAAGTACTTCTTTTTCTCTATCGCTTATAACTACTTCACTATTAAGGTTGGGATTGAATTTTTGTTTAGAATAATTTTTCTTAATAAGAACCCTATTTACAAAATTGTTTAAATAGAAACCTGTTCTCATTACATCCATGATCCCTTGTTTTATTTCTTCAGGATCTGTGCTCTTTAGTAAATATCCATTTGCACCGCTATCCATAAGATGTCCAACAAAGCGTTCATCTTCATACATAGTTAAGATCAGGATTTTAATAGCAGGAAAATGTCTGTTAATATATTTAGTTGTTTCAATGCCATCCTTCACCGGCATTTTGAGGTCCATAAGTATTATGTCAGGATTTGCCTGTTCTACTCCCTGGATTAGCTCTTCTCCATTTTCAGCTTCGAGCACGAACTGAATATTATGATATGGTTTTAAAGAAAGTATGACTCCCTTTCTGAAAATTTTATGATCATCAGCTATGGCAACTTTAATTGTATCCATAATTAACTTAAGGGGGTTAAATTAAAAAGGTAAAATTGGCCAAAAGAAAATCATCAGGGTCTAATTTCTAGCGGGTTCTCTTGGTACTTCAATTGTTACTTTATAATAAGTTTGTGTACTGTCTATATCAAATGAAATGTTACCTTTTAATACTTTAATTCTGCTCTCAATATTTTTTAATCCGAGGCCACCAGAATCATAATTTAGTTTTTCGAATTCTTCCTGCAGAATCCCTTTTCCATCATGGTGTATGCGAAAATATGAAAAATTCCCTTGTACATTTTGGGTTAAGTGAATAAATCCTGCGCAGCTGTGTTTAATTATGTTTGTTACTAATTCCTGCAATATGCGAAAAACAAGTAATTCCTGGTCTTCCCTTAATCTCTCTCTATTATCATGAAAACGAGTACTGGCATTAATTACACCAGAACCATTTATTTTTTCGAATAGGTCTTTCATTGCTGATTCTAATCCAAAATTTTTAAGAGTGGGCGGCATAAGGCTGTGAGAAATATTGCGAATTAGCTGAATACTATCATCAATAATTTGCTTTGCACTAAAGATTGATTGCAACTGAATGGCAGGTTCCTGGTGAATAAGATTTTCATTAAGATAAAGCCTTGCAGTAGCTAAGAGCGGCCCCGCGTCATCATGAAGATCGGCGGCAATTCGTTGCCTTTCCTCTTCCTGGAAATTTATAGAGGCCTTTAGCAACATTTGTTGCTTTTCCTCTTCCATTTTTTGAAGTTGCTTATTAAATTTAATAACCCTTCGCTGGTGAAATACCACAACAGATACAAGGGTAATTGCCATTACAAACATGCCAATCGTACCAAATATAAGTACATTTGATAAACCATAAGAATTTCCTGATGCTTGTAGGAAGTACATTTATAATGAACGCGGTTTAGTTTTTTAAATTATAAGAAAGCCTGTCATCCCAATTTTTATTTTTCTGAGCCTGTTCATTTGGGGGAGTCTCTTTCATCAGCATTGCTATTGAAAGTAATACATTTTTTAAAATATTAAATGAGGAGTTAATAATAAGGTATTGTATTTGAAATGCCCTGTCCTTAATCATATTTTCCGTCATGATGTATAGAAAAAAAGTTCCTGATAAATAAATAAGAAACGTAATAACGATCCAAAAATTGGATGTTGAATATACAAAAAGATTATTAGATCCTTTTAATTGAACAACAAGGTAGTATATACACAAGAGTATAATAAAAATACACTCTACTCCCGAAGTGATGGAATCAAATGCATTCATTTGATTAATTAAGAAAAAGTCAATACAAGAAAATGTGAAAAACAAACTCCAGATTAGGAGAACGCCTTTTTTTATACGTCCTCCGGAAGGCATGGCGTAATAATAAAACAAACAAAAGAAAGAAAACTCTACAACAGTGTAAATTGCAAAAACAATGAAAATGTTTTTAAAATGTATTTCATAAAAGTAGTAACCAATTGCTTCATTTATTATACAATATATGATATAATAAAAAATTACCCTTAGTGATTTTTCATTGTTATTTTTTTTAAATAAAAGAAAAAATACTAAGGGTAATAAATCAGAGAAGTTACTTATTAATGTTATTGAACTCAAGATAGCAGGTTGGTTTAAGACCAAATATAGCTATCTATTTTAATTTTTTGAAATTTAAGCATTTAATACTTCAATAATACCGTTTAAACCATCCCAATATATTGTTTTATCAGCAACAATTGCATCCTGCCTTGCTATATCTCCTGTATTAGTAACTACAGAAAATTCAAGGATGTCTTTACCGTCTGCATCAACTGCAGTGTAAACTAAATGTTCTTCGTTCATGTTGGTAAGGCATTTACGGAAATTGATTCCTACGCAACCTGGCTGAGCCATGATCTGCTCAAGTATATTCCGCCCGATGTAATAACCTTTTGTAGCTGTTGGGTTAGCTTCCCTGAAAGCATTTACTAATTTGATACCTTCATTAAGGCCGATGTTTTCGCCAACTTCAGCCAAATTCTTGGTTTCTAAAAGCGCATTTTGTGTCATAATTGTAAGTTTTAAGTTGTTTTTTTGTGGTTTATTCAATTAATTTCAAACACTAACTTCCTAAAAAAGAAAATATAATACAACCAACATTTTGTTGAATGATGTTCCTTAAATTTGCCGAAAGGCTTTATCAATAAGGGTTTTAGGCAAAACAAAACGTATAAAATACGTTTAAAATGAGGTAAATTTACGCGTTAAAAATAGTAAATTTACTATTCAAATTAAAGAGAGTTTTCACTCAGTACAACTACTTTAAACCAAATAGTAAAAAACCGATAAGGCGGGACTTTATGCTGATCGAATGATAATTTGACCCGAAAAAGTCTGTCAATATTGACACTTAAGTCGATTGGGTATCACTGACAGATTATGTCGGGTTAATTAGTAACCGTTATCTCTCTTATTCAAATAAAAATTGTAGATGTAATAACACAGCAATTTTTATAAATCGTCTATTGAAAAAAAATGTTCTAACATGCTAGAGGGCAAAATTGCTTATTTATTGCTATGTTATTAATACAATTAATTAAGTAAAAATGCAAATATACGTTAGTAAATAATTTAATCTAGTATAGTAAAATCTCTAAAGTATTATTACCAAGAAAAAATTAGGCTTAAACCAAAAATATTGGGTGTTTTCTGAAATAGATTTGTTTAATCTTCGTTATAGTTTTATATTTTTACTAATAATACTACCATTAAAAACGTAAGCTTATAAATCCATGTCTATAACCACCGTAATTAAAATTGCAATTGCCGATGATCACAAGATTTTCAGGGATGGAATAAAAATGGCGCTCTCAGCGAAAGATAATCTAAAAATGATATGGGAGGCTGAAGATGGTAAAGATCTTATGCACAAAATTGATATCAAAAAGCCAGATGTTTTATTGATGGATATACGAATGCCGGAAATTGATGGCATAAACGCTATTTCCATGCTTCGTAAAGAACATGACGATGTTAAGATAATAGTCCTTACGATGTATGATGATCAACAGATGATTAGCAAAATGATGGAAATGGGTGCCAACGCATATCTTACAAAAACTACTGACCCTGACGAAATTTATGAAGCTATACTTACCTGCATGAACGATGAGTTTTATTTTAACCAGTTAGTGAATAACGCTGTGATGGGAAAACTGATGCAGAAAAAAAATATTCGTCACCATTACGGAAGTAGTGTACCAATTGCCTTTAGTGAAAAGGAACTGAAAATATTGCAACTACTTGCAGAAGACAAAACAACAGAAGAGATTTCTAAAATTATTTTTTTAAGCCCCAGAACTATTGAAACTATTCGCCAGAATATGAAGAATAAGGTAGGCGCCAAAACTATCGGTGGCCTCATAACGTATGGTATGAGGAATAAAATTATTGAGTGATGTGCAATAATCCTTTACACTCATTATTTCTTAGGGCAATTTTTTTAGCTGGTTAATATAATACTCGCTCATTATTTTATGAAGATTTTGCTTTACTAATTCAACATCGTCCGATTTTGAAATAGTTACGGGCGGAAGAAAATGCAGTTCCATTTTTGTGGGCCAAAAATAAAAAGCTTGGCCCGGCGGCAAAACTTTCTTTGTATTAAACATCAAGGCGGGTAAAATATTGGTTTCGGTTTCTACGGCTAATTTAAAGGCTCCATCATGAAATTCCTTTATAGGCATTTCGGTTTTATTTCTTGTCCCTTCAGGATACACACACATATGCATTCCCAAATTAAGAACTTCCTTCATTTTTTTAAAACTATTCTTCCTGCTATTTTTATCATTCCTGTCAACAAGTATGGATCCTCTTTTATATATTAGCCCAAATATTGGGATTTTTGCCATTTCTGCTTTTGCAATCGTTTTATTAGCGCCCGGTATAAAAGGTGTGCTCAACGGAACATCCATTAATGAATTATGATTACAAATGACAATGTATTTTTCTCCCGGTTTGAAGTTGTTTATTCCCTTTATTTTTAAGCTACACCCGGTTAAAAAAAAGAAAATACGCATCCAGATTTTTGAAATAATACGAAAGTAATTGGTGCGTTTCGGTTCTTTAATAGTCCCGATCATCCACATCAAAAGTGCAACAGGTAGCATTGTAATAATAAATACAATAAGTGCCCAGGCAGCAAAAACGCGTGATAAAATCTTTTTCATTTGCCGTGTTTAGAGTTTCCAATCAATAGGCTCTTTATGTTGCAAAGTAAGTAATTCATTTGTTTTTGAAAAATGCTTGCAACCAAAAAATCCTTTATCTGCACTAAATGGAGATGGATGCGCAGCCTTCAAAACATAGTGTTTTGTTTCATCAATTAAAGATTGCTTGTCCTGTGCAAATTTCCCCCACAACAAGAAAATAATTCCTTTTTTTTGTTCCGAAATTTTTGAAATCACACTGTCAGTAAATTGAAGCCAACCAATTTTGCTGTGGCTACCCGGTTCATTTTGCCTAACGGTTAACGATGCATTTAAAAGTAACACTCCCTGTAAAGCCCACTTCTCAAGATTTCCATTTTTTGCAGGGGCAATCCCAAGGTCATTTTCCAGTTCTTTAAAAATATTAACAAGCGACGGAGGTTTTGCTATTCCGTCAGGAACTGAGAAACTCAACCCGTGAGCTTGCCCTAGATTATGGTAAGGGTCTTGTCCTAATAAAACGACTTTTATTTTGTTGAATGGCGTTTTATTAAACGCATTAAAGATTAATGGGCCGGGGGGATAAATTATTTTTCCGGCAGATTTTTCTGCTTTAAGAAAAGTTACAATTTGCTGAAAATATACCTTATCAAATTCTTCTTTTAAAACTTCTTTCCAGCTTTCCTCAATTTGAACATTCATCATATTTATTTTAAAATACCCCTATTGCAATTATCTTAAACTTAAAAATAATGAGAATACAAATGTGAGAAGCTAGTAATAACTCAAAAACTTTCCAGGATTTAAAAGTTTAAAAAGTTGTGACCCCGGAACGACTCGAACGTTCGACCCACAGCTTAGAAGGCTGTTGCTCTATCCACTGAGCTACGGGGCCCGCAATAGTTATAATCTCTTACAAATTGATATTTAAAAAAATGGCGCCAGCATTTCGCAAGGCGAAATTTTTTTCTTTAAAAATGTTGCAAATATAATCTAATTAAAAAATGTATTGCAAATATAAAACAGACTTATTTCGTATACGTTAGTATCTTTGCTTTGGCAAAAAATTAATTTTCATTTCCTCAGAATTGTACATTACTTAACTATAAATATTTATTTATGAAACTAAAACTTACAGTCACATTTTTGGCACTTTGCATAGGTTATTCTGCACTTGCGCAAAAATTTTTAGGCCCTGTTAAACAGTCCCTAATTGGATTTCATTTTGCCTTAGTGGACTATAATTCACCCACTCAAATAGATACCACTTCTTTAAAACAGGTTTTTAAAAAGGGTGATATTTTTAATCCAACGAAACAAAGTTCTGCCTTTACTGTTTCTTATTGGAGAGGTTTAAATAAGTATATTGACTTTTCAGGAAAATTTAATGGTATCTTTTATAATTATGCACTAAATAATTCAGGACAGTCTTATGAAAATGAATTTGGAGCAGAGCTTGAAGGTGCTTTAAATTTTCATCCGTTAAGTGATGATCATTTGTTTACTCCTTTTTTAACTGCCGGTATTGGAGGCGGACATTATACCAACAAATTTGGTGGTTATGTACCGCTGGGCTTAGGATTTCAGTTTAATATTCAAAGCCAGGTGTATTTTCTCCTGCAAACTCAATACAGGGTTTCTTTAAGTAAAGATGTTTTCCCTAATAACTTATACCATTCATTAGGGGTGGCTGTAAATATAAGTAAAGAAAAAGTTGCCGCTCCTGTTGTTGTACCAATTGTGGAAGTTCAGGATCGTGATGGGGATGGAATAGTTGATAGTCTGGATGCATGCCCCGACCAGGCTGGAACGGCGGCGTTGCAGGGATGCCCTGATAAAGACGGAGATGGAATTGCGGATAAAGATGATAAATGTCCTGATGTTGCAGGTATTGCTAAGTATAACGGTTGCCCCATACCTGATACTGATAAAGATGGTATAAATGATGAGGAAGATAAATGCCCCACAGTTGCGGGAGTTGCCCGTTACCAGGGATGCCCGATACCAGATAAAGACAATGACGGTGTAAACGATGAAGAAGATAAATGTCCAAATGAAGCAGGCCCTGCATCAAACTTTGGATGCCCTGTAATAGATGTGGTAGTTGTTGAAAAGGTAAACAAGGCTGCAAAAAATATTTTCTTTGCAACAGGTAGTTCAAAGCTGCTTGCGAAATCTTACAAATCATTAAAAGATGTTGCACAGATATTGAAGGATAATCCATCTTATAAAATAGATGTTGATGGCTATACTGATATTACAGGTTCAGCCGATAAGAACCAAGTATTATCAGAAAACAGGGCTAATTCCGTAAAGCAATACCTTATAAGCAACGGAGTTGAAGAAAGCAGGATAACCGCTACAGGACACGGTATTAATGACCCGATTGCAAATAACAAAACTGCTGCAGGCCGTGCTAAAAACAGGAGAGTAGAAATGAAGCTGAGGAATTATTGAGCGAATTATTTAAAGCTATATTTACAAAAAAACCTGTAAAATTTTTACAGGGTTTTTTGTTTTCATTCATAAAAAAAAATTAAACTTCTAAGAATTTTTTTCTTCCATTTCTATTATTTTTTCAAAAAGCTTTTCATACTCTACAGTAGCTTTTTGCAATTGAATCGAATTTTCTTTGTACTTGTTTTCGGCTGTCAAAAATTTTTGTTTTTCAAGATAAATTTCAGGCGACGCAAGATCAGATTCTAACGTTATTTTTTCCTTGTTAAGCTTTGCTATTTTTTCTTCCAACTGCTGAAAAAGCCTTTGCGCTTTTTGTAGTTCTTTTTGAAAATCTTTATTGGGTGAAGAATTATTGTTCGATTTCTTTTCTAATGGTACTTCGATTTTTTTTTCAATTAATATTTCTTTCTTTTTTGAAGACTCAATTTCAGCGGATTTTCTTTCCTGCTTCCATCTTTCCCATTCGTCATAAGTTCCTACAAATTCTTTTATTTTATAATCTTCAATTTCCCATATTTTATTGGCAGTTTGGTTTACAAAATATCTGTCGTGACTTACTAAAAGATAACTGCCTTCATACTTATTTAATGCTTCAATAAGCAAGTCGACCGAATGAATATCGAGGTGGTTAGTAGGCTCATCAAGCAAGAGAAAATTTGCTTTACTAACAATTGTTTTTGCAAGAGCAACTCTTGCTTTTTCACCACCACTAAGAACCTTAATTTTTTTGTCAACATCATCACCACTAAATAAAAAACATCCTAATAATGTTCTTAACTCCAGTTCTGTTTTACCACTTCCGGAATAATTCATCTCTTCAAGTACCGTGTGATTAAGATCTAATGCCTCAAGTTGATGTTGTGCATAGAAGGCATCTTTTACATTATGGCCTTCAATTCTTTCGCCATGAAATTTTTCTGCACCCGCAACAATTCTAAGTAATGTTGATTTGCCTTTTCCATTGGCGCCAATTAAACCGATCTTATCGCCCCGATTTATTTCAGCTTTCGCATGTTCAACAATTTTTACATTTCCAAAGTTTTTTGAAACATCTTTTAATGTACATAGAACTCTTCCCGGGGTAACACCAACTGTAAAATTAATCCGCATGTTTGGCCTTTCAAGGTCAGTATTTTCAATACGTTCAATTTTGTCAAGGCGTTTCATGATACTCTGTGCCTGTGCGGCTTTCGAAGCCTTTGCTTTAAAACGCTCTACAAATCTTTCCTGCTGGCGAATATAATCCTGCTGATTTTCGTAGGCTCTTTTTTGCAGTTCTATTCGTTGCTCTTTTTCCTGCTGGTAGTAAGTGTAATTACCGGTATAAAAATGTAGTTCCTGTTGATATAACTCAACAATTTTAGTTACCATCCTGTCAAGAAAATATCTGTCGTGAGAAACTATCACTACGGAACCCTGGTAATGTTGCAGATATTTTTCCAGCCATTCAATAGAAGGAAGATCCAAATGGTTCGTTGGTTCATCAAGCAATAAAACATCCGGATGCATTAATATCATTTTTGCAAGCAATACTCTCATGCGCCATCCGCCACTAAATTCTTTATAGGGTCTTTGTAAATCAGCATTAGGAAAACCTAATCCTTGCAAAATTTCTTCTGTTTTATGATGAATGTCATAGCCGCCCAAAATTTCAAGTTCATGTAATTTGTCGGCATACAAATGTGCCAATGCTTCATCAGAACTTTTTTCTAATTCAATTCCTATTTTTTCAATTTCCTTTTCTAAGGCAATTACTTTTTCAAAAGCGCTTAAAGCTACCTGCAAAATAGAATCTTCTGTATCGAAACTCAGCAAGTCCTGGTGGAGAAAACCAATAGTTGTTTCTTTACCTTTTTCAACCGTTCCTTTAGAGGGTTGATATTGCCCGGTAAATACTTTAAGCAATGTTGATTTACCTGTTCCATTATAACCTATCAACCCTATTCTTTCATTTGGCTGAATGTGCCACGTAGCATTTTCTACAATAACTCTTGCACCAAATTCGAACGTAACATTTTGTAACCCTAATAACATAAAATTTTTTATAAGCGTGCAAAATTAAGGCCTATTTGGCGTAATAGATCACGAGGTAACTTTACCTCATGTTAATATGTTATTTTTGAACAAAATTTATATTGAATGAAAAGGTTATTGGCGATTATTTTCTTAGCAATTATTTTATTTGGAGCGTATTGGTTTTTTTTTAAAAAAGATACGCACTCAACGGAACAAAAACAGGAAGCCATAAAAATCAAAAAACATTCTGAAGAGTTTAATCTAAGTATTGCCAATGCAATAAATGAATATCTCAATATAAGAAATGCGTTTGCCGATGCAGATACTTCTAAAATTAAAGAACAAATCCCAAAATTTATTGTTTCTATTGATAGCTTAAAATTAGATGATCTAAAAAAAGATGATTCACTTATTTTGACGTTAGTGCAGCAACAGTTGAGTGATATTAAAGCCAATGCGGAAGACATTTTGCAACAAAAGGATATTACAGAAATGAGAGAAGATTTTAGAATGGTTTCTGAAAATTTATACCCGTTTCTAAGAACGATTTCTTATGAAGGGCCAAAGCTTTATTGGCAAAATTGTTCCATGGCTTTTGGCCAGGACAAAGAAGGAAGCTGGCTTAGTAATACTGCTGAAATTATCAATCCATATTTAGGCAAAAATCACGCAGATTGTGGTGAAATAAAAGATTCACTTCAGTAATATTATTTTTAATCTGTATGAAAGTGAAAAAGTTAATAGCTATTGCTTTTTTATTAATTCCTTTTTTCACTTTTAGCCAAAATAAATTTACTATCAGCGGTTATGTAAAAGATTCGCTTTCCGGTGAAACTTTAATCGGCTCAACTGTTTCCGTTGTAGGAGAATCGAAAGGAATTACTTCTAACCAATTTGGGTTTTATTCAATTACGCTTCCTGCAGGAACTTATAATTTTATTTGTTCCTATGTTGGTTACGTTCCCCAAATAAAAACTATTGAGTTAAATAAAAACGTTGAATACAATTTTGAAGTTGTTCCTAAAGTTACAACCGAAGAGGCAGTAATTATTTCTTCTAAAAAAAGAGATGCCAATGTGAAGAATGCGCAAATGGGAAAGATTGACCTTTCCATTAACGAGGTGAAATCTATTCCTGCGTTTTTGGGCGAGATAGATATTTTAAAAACTATTCAACTTTTACCCGGAGTTCAAAGCGCAGGTGAAGGTAGCTCTGGTTTATATGTGAGGGGCGGTGGCCCAGACCAAAATTTAATTTTGCTTGACGATGCAGTGGTTTATAATACCGGCCATTTGTTTGGGTTCTTTTCAATTTTTAATGGAGATGCAATTAAAAACACATCGTTAATTAAAGGTGGAATGCCCGCGCAATATGGAGGGCGACTATCAAGCGTACTCGATATTTCTATGAAAGAAGGAAATGATAAAAAATTTGTAACGCAAGGTGGCATTGGTTTAATAGCATCAAGGTTTTCGATAGAAGGTCCTATTAAAAAAAATAGAGCTTCTTTTATTATTTCTGCAAGAAGAACTTACATTGATGCATTGGCAAAACCTTTTATAAAAAAATCAAGTTCATTTTATGGCTCAGGATATTATTTTTATGATTTAAATGCTAAAGTCAATTATAAGTTTTCTGAGAAAGACAGGATTTATTTAAGCGGCTATTTTGGAAAAGATAAATTTGATTTTGTTAACGGAAAGCAGTCGCTGAAAGTAAATATTCCGTGGGGAAACTCTACAGGAACGTTGCGTTACAACCACGTTTTTAATAACCGTTTATTTTCCAATACAACTGTTGTTTATAACGATTACAATTTCAATTTTGGGGCTAATCAAAATAATTTTCAAATCAATCTTTTATCCGGCATTAAAGATTGGAATATAAAAGAAGATTTCGATCTCTATCCTTTTACCAATCACAAATTAAAATTTGGAGCACTATATACTTATCATACGTTCACTCCATCTGTTGTTAGCGGAAGACAAGATAGTGTTCAGTTCAAGCCGAACAATGCACAACAGAAATATGCACATGAGGCCGCAGTTTATATCCAGGATGATTGGGATGTTAGCGATAAAATAAAAATAAATGCAGGAATTCGTGAAAGTGGATTTCAACAAATTGGTACTTATAAAACCTACACCACAGATGCTAATGGAAATCGTATTGATAGTTCCATCTATAAAAAAGGACAACCAGTAATTACTTATTTTGGATTTGAACCGAGGTTTACAATTCGGTATGCAATTAATGATGAAACTTCTGTTAAAGCTGCCATAACAAGAAACCTTGAATACATTCATCTGGTGAGTAATGCAGGTACAACATTGCCCACTGATTTGTGGGTGCCCAGTACTTTAAAAGTTAAGCCGCAGGAAAGCTGGCTCTATGCTTTGGGTTTATTTAAAAATTTTAATGACAACACATATGAAACATCTGTAGAAGTTTATTATAAGCAATTAAAAAATCAAATAGAATACGAAGAAGGTTATACGCCTGCAACATTGGAAGACACTGAAAACTTTTTCACTTTTGGTAAAGGATGGAGTTATGGAACCGAATTATTTATTAATAAAACAAAAGGTAGATTAACCGGTTGGATTGGTTATACATTAAGCTGGACTTTTAGAAAGTTTCACGGACTAAATTCAGGTGAAAAATATTATGCAAAATACGATAGAAGACATGACGTCTCTGTTGTAGGAATTTTTGAACTCGCAAGAAAATGGAAGCTTTCGGGAACATTTGTTTTTGGAACAGGGAATGCGGCCACTTTACCGCAACGGTTTTATATTTTTGACGGGGTACTAACGCAGGAGTATAGCCGGATTAATGAATACAGGCTTCCATCCTACAGCCGTCTTGATCTTGGAGCAATATATACACCCAATAAACATCCGAAAGCAAAATTAAAGAGTGAATGGGTTTTTAGTGTTTATAATGCTTACAGCAGAAAAAATCCGTACTGTATTTATTTCGATCAGGAAGGAAGTCCATATGATGGAACATTAAAAGTGCAGGCTAAACAGGTATCGTTATTTCCTATAATACCGTCCGTTACATGGAATTTTAAATTTTAAAGGCCGCTCAAATCGGAAGCGAATAAACCAAACATCTCACTTTCCATGCACAAACACAACACTACCACTTTTTTCAGTATCTGAAGTTATTCTCACTTCATATCTTTTATTGCCATCGGTAACAATCATTAATGCGGTGTTGGGTGGTATTGACCCTAAGTTATCTGCATACATTGTTATTACATTTTCTCTTACATTTTCGTCTAGGGCAAGCGTTAGTGAGATAGCTCTTGTCGTTAGCATTTTGTGTAAAAGAACAATTTTGCCATTGTAAAATACAGTTATGGAATCTCCATCAATTTCACCATTATCATAAAAATCAACTTTAAAAGTAGGTTCCTCAATTGCAATGGTTTTTATAATATCCTTTCTGCGTGGTTCAAAACCTAAAGGTTTTTGTTTAACAGTATCCGTTTTTTTTATTTCCGGGACCATTGATGGAATTATCTTTTTTGTATTATCATCCTTTACAACAGGCTTTTTTATTTCTGTATGAGTCTTTGCTGGCGCTTTATGAATGATTTTTGGCGGAGTATTTTTTGGTTTTGATACAATAGAATTTTGCGGAGCGTAAGGGGCTGGTTTCTTATATGAGGGTGTTGTTCTTAACGCCAGGTTTTTCACTATTCTTCTTGAAAGTAACGTAGTACCGTAGCCGCAGTTTCCCTCCTGGTTCGGAGCGGGCATCCAGGTTCCCCGCAAAGTTTCAATATCTGCGCTATCCTGTACGTAATGTAATTTATGCGTTTGAAAACAATTTTGAAAACCGGGAGGAGTATTATATTTTATCCTTTCAGTTTCGGTAACAACTATATCCTTTGTTGCCCGGTTTATGGTTCCCGTTAATTTGCAAATTGTATAATATCTTTTGGCTCCTTCATTAAAATAAGTATAAGAATATCCTGATACATTTGAACCCTCTGTTTGTAACTCCAATACATAATCAACACCACCGCCTTCCAACCCTGAAAATCCATAGCTTGTTTCATTAAAGCTTCCTTTCCATTGCCCATTAAAATCCTGCGCAGTGAGCGAAGACGAAACCAGTAATAAAATTAAAGAGTAAAATATCTTCATATTATATTGTAACATCTTATTGAAGTGAACTTAAAATCTAATTAAATTGAATATCCTTTTTTGCGGCTAAATTTATTTTTCTATTTCACACAAAATTATAAGTAATTAAAAGTATATCATTCAAAGGAATGGCATCTTTGTCTAATACTTCGTTAAATTTGCATTCTTAAAAAATTAAATAAAGACTTTAATTGAGGTAGATTGAATTATGAATATAACTTTTCCTGATGGCGCTGTAAGGCAATACGAACAAGGTTCTACAGCGTTGGATATTGCAAAAAAAATAAGTGAAGGCCTGGCAAGAAAAATTCTTGCAGCAGAAGTTAATGGTGAGGTATGGGATCTTTCAAGGCCAATAAAAAATGATTCAAGCATTAAATTTCTCACGTGGGACGATGAAAAAGCCAAGTCAACTTTTTGGCATTCATCTGCACATTTAATGGCAGAAGCTGTTGAAGACGCTTTTCCCGGGGTAAAATTTTGGGTAGGCCCGCCGATTGAAAAGGGATTTTATTATGATATAGATTTAGGTGATAACGTAATTAGTGAAAGTGATCTTGAAAAGCTCGAAAAGAAGATGAATGAACTTTCAAAACAAAATAATTCTTTTGTTAGAAAAGAAATTTCAAAAGCCGATGCTGTAAAATATTTTGAAGAAAAAGGCGATGAATATAAACTGGATCTTCTTCAGGGCCTCGAAGATGGAAGCATAACTTTTTATACCCAGGGAAATTTTACTGATCTCTGCCGTGGACCTCATATTCCTTCAACTGGTTTAATAAAAGGAATAAAACTTACCAGCATAGCCGGCGCCTATTGGAAAGGTGATGAGAAAAATAAAATGCTTACACGCATTTACGGAGTTACTTTCCCTAATCAAAAGGAGTTGGATGAATACCTCGTTTTTTTAGAAGAAGCAAAAAAAAGGGATCATAGAAAATTAGGTAAAGAATTAGAGCTCTTTACTTTTTCCGAAAAAGTGGGAGCCGGGTTGCCATTGTGGTTACCAAAAGGTGCAATGCTTCGTGAAAGGCTTCAAAACTTTTTACAGAAAGCTCAAATAGAATCAGGATATCTTCCGGTTATTACTCCCCATATCGGTTCTAAAAGTTTATATGTAACCAGCGGCCATTATGAAAAATATGGAAAGGATAGTTTTCAGCCAATAAAAACCCCGGTAGAAGGAGAGGAGTTTTTCTTAAAGCCAATGAATTGCCCTCATCATTGCGAAATTTATAAAGCTTCACCGAGAAGTTATAAAGACCTGCCATTGAGGCTTGCAGAGTTTGGAACTGTGTATCGTTATGAGCAGTCGGGGGAATTGCATGGCCTTACAAGAGTGCGAGGATTTACGCAAGATGATGCACATCTTTTTTGTATGCCTAACCAGGTTAAGGATGAATTTAAGAAGGTAATTGACCTTGTACTTTATGTTTTTAACTCACTTGGATTTACAGATTATACTGCTCAAATTTCCCTGAGAGACCAGAACGATAAATCTAAGTACATTGGCAGCGATACCAATTGGGAGATTGCGGAAAAATCAATTATTGAGGCTTCAGAAGAAAAGGGCTTGAAAACCGTAATAGAATTTGGAGAAGCTGCATTTTATGGCCCCAAACTTGACTTTATGGTTCGTGATGCAATCGGGCGTAAATGGCAGTTAGGCACTATCCAGGTTGATTATAATTTACCTGAACGTTTTGATTTAACGTATATTGGAGAAGATAATGCAAAGCACAGGCCTGTAATGATCCACCGTGCGCCGTTTGGAAGTATGGAACGATTTATCGCTGTATTAACTGAGCATTGTGCCGGAAAATTTCCGATGTGGTTAGTGCCGGTTCAGGTTAAAATTTTGCCCATTAGCGATAAATTTTTATCTTATGCTCAAAATGTTTTATCTAAATTAAAAAATAATGATATTCGTGCTGAAATTGATGATAGAAGTGAAAAGATTGGGAAAAAAATAAGAGATACCGAATTATCAAAAGTTCCTTTGATGCTTATTATTGGAGAGAAAGAAGTGAATGATAAAAAAGTTTCGGTAAGAAGGCAAGGTAAAGGCGATGAAGGAGTGAAGGATGTACAGGAAGTAATTGCGATGATACAAGACGAAGTAAAACATAAAAAAATAGCAGAAACAACAGCATAATTGCTGAATCATAACAAAGAAAACAATTTATAAACTAAAATCAATTAATGGCATTTCCACCAAGAGCACCAAGAGGTGCATTTAATCCACGTTTCAAAAAAGAACAACAACAGGAACACAGAACCAACCATATGATAAAAGTGCCGCAGGTACGTTTGGTTGGCGATAATATTGAAGTAGGAGTTTATTCCATCGCGGAAGCGCAACGAATAGCTAATGAACAAGGACTTGACCTTGTTGAAATTTCTCCGCAAGCTGATCCCCCGGTTTGCAAAGTAATTGACTATAACAAATTTCTTTACGAAAAAAAGAAGAAAGAAAAAGAAATGAAGGCCAAAAGCAAGGTTTCTGAAGTAAAAGAAATCCGCTTTACGCCCAATACTGATGATCATGATTTTGATTTCAAATCGAAACATGCCGAAAATTTCTTAAAAGATGGTAACAAAGTAAAAGCCTATGTCCAGTTTAAAGGGAGAGCAATAATGTTTAAGGAAAGAGGCGAATTGCTATTATTGAAATTTGCGGAAAGGCTGGTGGAAGTAGGCACGCTAGAAAGTATGCCAAAGCTGGAAGGAAAGAGAATGTTTGCCATTTTTGCCCCAAAAAGTCAAAAGAAAAAATAGTTAATAATAATTGCGTAAAATTTTGGATGATAAGAAGCCGTCTCATAATAAATTGGGGCGGCTTTTTTATATACAACCGTTTTACATTTCAGGTAGTAGTTTTTTAAATTTTAATTGCCCAGACGTCTGAGTTGCAAGAATTGACTATATCTACAAATAGTTTATAATTTAACAAAAATGAAATTCATGCAAAATATTTATCCTGGAAAAAGCATTCAACTGCTTGCAGTGTGTATATTATTTTTTACAGCAACTCAAGCACAGTTATCTATTTCCAGTAAGATTTCGGTTTATAATATCATTGATTATGGAGCCGTTGGTGATGGTAAAATTTCTAATACGGCTGCTATTCAAAAAGCAATAAATGATTGCCATAAGCATGGGGGAGGAACAATAGTGATACCAGCCGGTAGCTTTATTACGGGTACGGTGAGGTTATTCAGCAATATGAACTTGTATCTTGAAGCCGGTGCTATCTTAACCGGCAGCACACAAAATAATGACTATTTATATCAGAAAGATTTTGGCTTCAGTGGCCCCGGCGCCGGAATTAAAACAGGTATTCTTGTTGCACATCATGAACAAAATATTTCAATTTCGGGACAGGGCATTGTTACAGGTAACGGTACTTCGTTTATGTACATGGACAGCCTGCAGTATGGGATGGATTTTGCACCAAAATATACAAGACAAAAAGATAATTATATGAATCCGAAATATGGACGTGATGATGGCCCTGTTTTATGGAAAGGTACTTACGAAGAGCGGCCCGGAGTAATGTTTATTTTTTCGGATTGTAAGAATATAACGATTAGGGATATACGATTGGAAGAATCTCCAAACTGGACTATTGCTTTTTTGAATTCGGAAGACATAAAAATAAATGGTATTTCCATCCTTAATAATATGAACATACCAAACAGTGATGGCATTGATATGTATGATTCGAAGAACATCACCATTTCTAATTGTAATATACAAGCCGGTGATGATGCTATAGCAGTGGTGAGTTCCAGCAACATTACCGCGTCCAATTGTATTTTGCATTCAAGGTCAAGTGGCATACGTATAGGATATAACGTGTTCAATCATAATAATTCCGGGAACCTGTTATTTAATAACATCAGCATTTATGATTCAAACAGAGGAATAGGAATTTATCAACGGCAGAAAGGGGACATGGAAAATATGGTCTTCTCAAATATCACTATAAGTACACGACTTCATAGCGGCCAATGGTGGGGGCATGGAGAACCCATACACATTTCATCTGTTCCCGGACTTGGCAGTAAAGAAACGGGTTGTATTCGCCATGTTCGCTTTTCAAATATTATTGCTTCGTCAGAATCAGGAATACTCGTGTATGCGGCATCCGGCGGTCTTATAGACGATATCTCTTTTGATAACATAACGTTGTCAATAAAACAAAGTTCTCTTGCGGAAGGTTATGGAGGCAACTTCGATTTAAGGCCGACTAATGATATAGCATTAGGAATATTTGAACATTCAATTCCCGCAATTTATTCTGAGAACGCTGATAACGTTTTTATGAAGGACGTGCATATCAATTGGGCAAAAGGTTTACCGTCGTATTTTACACATTCGGTGGAATGTAGAAATTTTGAAAGCGTTATTATCGATGGCTTGCACGAAAATATCGGTGGTAAAGGCAGGAACAAAGTGTCTACCTTATACCTACACAAGGGTAAAACATCCATTGTGAAAGGTATTACTTCAACTGATAAAAATAAAAGGCTGGTGATTAAAGATGATAAGGGTTAAGATTTTTAAAATATCTTACGCAGCAAAACTAACGGTATACCATAACGAAATAATATTTTCAAATTCTTAAAATAAATATTCTAATATCAAACAATATTAATTCATCGTAACATCAAATTCTTTAGCCTCCTGTAAACTATAATCTACTACCACATTATATAAAGTATCTCTTTCTACAGGCTTGCGTTTTGCTTGTTTAATCAGCATCACTAATTCCTGGGTGGTCATTGAAGGCGTTTGTTCTTCGCTTCCTGCCATCGAATAAATTTTTGTGGAGTCATCAATAGTGCCATCAATATCATTTACACCAAAAGATAAAGCGAGCTGTGCATTTTGCCTTCCCAGCATTGGCCAGTAAGCTTTCAAATGCGGGAAGTTATCCATATAAATTCTTGCAACAGCATACATCTTCATATCTTCTGTTACAGATGATTCAGGCACATCGCTCATGTCATTATTCTTATTGCGGAATTTAAGCGGAATGAAAGTGTTGAAGCCATGAGTTTTATCTTGTAAATTTCTTAACCTGCTCATGTGATCTATTCGATGACTATAACTTTCAATATGACCATATAACATGGTAGCATTGGTATGCATTCCTAAATTATGTGCAGCTTCATGAATTTTTAACCATCCTTCGGCATTTACCTTATCTGCACTTATTTGTTGCCTTATTGTTTCATCAAATATTTCTGCCCCACCACCAGGTAATGATTGTAAGCCCGCGTCTTTCAATCTTTGCATTCCTTCTTCAATGCTAAGTTTGGCTTTTTTAAACATATAATCCAGTTCGACAGCGGTAAATCCTTTTATGTGCAAATCCGGCCGGTGTTGTTTTATCTGCGAAATGAAATCACAAAAAAAGTTTAGATCCATTTTTGGATGAACACCTCCAACAATATGAACTTCAGTTACGGGTTTACCGTCGTAACTTTTAACTATATCCATCATCTGATCCATACTTAATTGCCATCCCTTATCACGATGTGCATATAACCTCGAGTAAGAACAAAACTTGCACGAGAAAACACAAACGTTAGTAGGTTCAATATGAAAATTTCGATTGAAATAAGTGATATCTCCGTGTTTTTTTTCCCTGATATAATTAGCCAATGTTGCCACTAAACCAAGGCTTGCTTTTTCAAACAACAACAGGCCATCTTCATCAGTTATTCTTTCGCCGGCTATAATTTTTTTTGCTATTGTATTAAATTGTTTTCCCTCTTCAAATGAATTTATAACTTCTATAAGCTCATCTTCTTTGTTGGCTGTTATCATATAGCAAAGTTAGTTAAGCAGCCTGTGTAAAACAAAAAGAGGTTACGCGTAGTTTAACCTCTTTTTGTTTTATGATCCAATAGTTAAACAATCCGCTATTGCTTAACTATTCGTTGTATCACAGTTTTATCAGTGTATTTAAGTTTTACAATATACACGCCGGGGGCTTCATTGCTGAGGTCAACGGGCATTTCGGTGTAGCCTGTTCCATTGTAATTTTTCATCCAAACCATTTGCCCAACCGAATTATAAATTGCAACGCTTTGCAGCGTTGTTGGTACCGTGTAATTGCGAATGATGAAAGAATTTCTAAACGGACTTGGATACAAAAGATATCCCTGGTCTTTTAATCTTTGAGGAAGAATTTTAGAATAGATATTTATGTTATCGATGTATAGATTGTTTTGAGCGTTACTTTTTGCAGTAAAATAAACCTGGAAATTTTTATTACCAATAACAGGGCTGAGATAAATATTAATATTCTTCCATTGAGTAGGCCCCGGAAAGAAAGACGTTGCAGACGGTAAGTTGGGATCACCAATTGTTTGCAGATCCGCGCCCCATTTTTTCCAAATCGTTGTGAAGGTTTGGCCGCAATCCTGTGTTATTTGCAATTCAAGTGTATCCATAGGCATATTAGTACTGCCGGGATAAGTTGCTCCCTGTGAGTAGGCGTAATCGAAAGAGACAAAGAATGAATCTACCTTCGGATCGAACTTTATAACAGGAGAATAAAATTTATCTTCCGTGTTGGAAGTTGGAGCATCAAAATTTCTAATAACCATAGAACCTAAACCTGTTTTCGCTGCTGAAGTTGTCCTCACCCATGTTAATCCGCCGTCAGGGTTTTGCGTGCTCCAGTTAACAGGCGGAAAAGTTGTAGTTTCAAATCCTTCTGTCACAGGTGCTTCTAAAATTGGTGAAATTTTTACTATTTTTCTAACAGTATCATTCCCGGGATATTGATCAGCAATACCGTTTGGATTGGTGCTAAAAATAGTAAGCACGTGCTCGCCGGTCGAAGAGGTGATTGCATTTAAAGTCACTACCTGTGAATTACATTTTGCAAGAGATCCCGTGTAATTAAATGTACTTATGCTTCCATTATCGATCTGGTAATTTATCGTCAACGTTTTTAATGTATCAAATCCAAAATTTGCGATGGTAATCTCCGGGACAAAATCTGGAGTGCACAACGTTGTAAATGGTTTGTTTACAGAAAGAAGAGCAACATTTTCCTGCTTGGTATCTAACTTAGATATTGAAAAATTGTCGACATAAATATTATTACCAAAATCATTAACTGCTTTTATTCCTATTAGGATAAAAGGGGTACCAATTTTACACGTTGAAATACTTACACTTTCATTGCGCCATTGTGATGCCGTAGGTACAAAAGAAGACTTAACAAAAACACCGCCGTTTGTGCTTAATGCGCTTCCGGATTTATGATAAGAGGTGGGAAGCCAGGTAGCACCGCAATCAGTTGAATAAACTATTTGTAAAGAGTCTATAGAAGTTGCATCGTATTGTGCATACGCCACATCAAAATTTATTCTTATTGAATCGGTATTAACTATATCAATTTTGGGCGATTGTAAAATATCAACTGCTTTGGTTGTTTGATAATTAAATGCATTTAACCTCATTGAAGCAACACCGCTTTTGCTGGCAACTGTAGTTCGTTCCCAGGTGAGGCCTCCGTCAGGATTGTTTAAAGACCATCCGTCGGCAGGTGGGAACGTAGCGCTTTCGAATCCTTCAACATCCGGCAGACTTAGTGTGGGAAGAACTGAAAACGAAACAACACTCGTGTCGTTTGCAGTCCTTTGGTCAGTCACGCCGTCAGGTTCAAATGTATACACCTGTAAGATATGATTGCCTGGTGGTGGATTTAGAGGTAAAGGAATGGCTACATCAGTTGACCCATATAAAGAAATGCTTAAGCCCGTTAATGTATCAATACCAACATTTACACCATCTAATATTAAACCTAATTTTACAGTTTTTAATGTGTCCATTCCTACGTTCTTAATTGTAACCAACGGATTTATAGGTAATGTGCAATATGGAAGCGTTCCGTTGGGCTGGCTTATAGCTGATACAGTAACATCACTATTAAAAGTTAAGAAGGAAACTTCCGCCCACCATACTCCATATCTTGAATCATTATCTGCGGCTGACAGCCTTTGATCAGCGTATTGCTGAATAGTCCATAAATCTCCTGTTACCGGATCAACGGCAGAATGGCTGTAATCGCCCCATCTCGCTCTGCCGCTTCCATAATCTTTCCAATAAGTACTTATGCCGCCTTTATAAATGTATTCATCATCTGTAGTATTTAAAGGAGTTGAAGAAGTACGTGTACTGTATGCTGCGTTAATTCTTGTAGTGGGAGATGAGATGGAATAGCCAATAATGACATTTTCGGCAGGATTAACTGCAATCGTTGGATAGTAGCGCGATATGAGGCCTGCGGGATCATCAATTCTTCCTCTTTGCAAAACAGTTCCTGTTGTAGTCAATTGCCACCATTGTACAGCGGTGTGATTAAAACCTGTTGCAGGTAAACCTATATGATGAGCGCACCATATTTTTCCATTTACCATTTGAGCCGAGCTAATTCTTGCATCGTTTACTGCCACTTTTCTTGTCTCTTCTTCCTGCGGTGCCAGGTTACCTAAATCTGCATCTGCCCAGGAAGAACCGCCTGAAGGGAAAACCGCACTGGAGGTGTTCCATGTGAGGTTTGGAAGTGTGCCTGTTATGGAACTTAACCTTATAGCTGAAGCACCGCCGTTCCAGTTCTGCACAATATAAAAAGTCGACGCAGGCGAAGTTAATCCCATGGCTGTAACAGGGCAGGGAACATCTCCATCTGCGGTCGTTTTTTCAATTGTTTGTGCATTTGTCCCAAATGAAATGGGCTTTCCTGCGGCCAGACTATCTTTATTAAAACAAAATAAAATGGGGCCGGTAAAATTTACACCATTGGGAAACTTTCTCCCGGTAACTACCAACAACTTATTATCGAATCCAAGATAAGGATGATCAAGAAGTAGCGCTCCATCGGTAGAAGCTGGTGTGAAACTATACCTGTACCAGTTTCCTGCAGGATCAGAAGTTTGCGATACGGCTATAAAAACCTTGTTGGTGGTTGATGTTGATATTCCGCTTAACCAATACCTGTTAATATAAGGGTCAAATTGTATATAGGGATCAGACATTCCGGGGTTATTAAAAAAAGCAGGAAACGTAACCTTGCTTAACACCGCGCCACCGTTTTTTGAATGAACAATTACAAATTCATTGGTAGCAGTAACTACTTCGTTTAATCCAACCGCCCCCATACAATCGGGTGGTATAAAATTTATTGGATCAATGTGTCCTAAAAAGCTTTGTAAGGGCAGAGGTGATGGCAATTCAACAGTATTTGGAACAGGAATGGATTCGATTTTCTGTTTTATTATTTTGGCATTATATGGAAAAGGTAAATTGCCTTTAAGGTATCTCCATCCACCGTCTATCTCATGTTCCCCTTCGATTTTAAAAGATTGGGTCGCCTGGATTTGTGCCAACTCAGTAAAATTAAACGTCTCTGCTTTTATCTGTTGAGCGTAAACATTTGATACTGTAATTGAACAAAACAAGAATAAAAAAACACTCGGAATTGAGTGCAAGGTCATTTTTTTCAATACGGATAATTTATATTTTAAAGTATTCCTGTAAACAAGTGAAAAGCCTTTTGGCTATGCTAAAATACCATTTTCTTTTCATTCAAAAACTTAACAGGTTGCAATTTTATTAATTCTCTTATCTTTCAAAATAATTCCGAATTGCTACCTGGAGAATATTAACCATACTTAATTATAGTAAACCTGGTAAACTTGTTATAGATTGCCTTAAACAAAAAAATATTATTCTTAAAACAGCGTAAAAATGAAAATTGTTTTATTCAATTAATCAAAAATGAAGATATGTTGAGTATAAAAAAGCGCCTTATCCTGATGAATTTCCTGGAGTTTTTTGTTTGGGGCTCATGGCTTATTTCGTTAGGAGGATACATGTTTAGTGTTTTGCATGCCACCGGAACTCAAATTGGGCTTACTTATGGAACGATGGGAATTGCGTCTCTTTTTATGCCTGCCCTAATGGGAATTATTGCGGACAGGTGGGTTAATGCTGAAAGGGTTTTGGGAATCTGTCATTTAATTGGAGCAGCGTTACTGTTTTGGGCATCAAGGGTACAAAATCCATCAACCATGTATTGGGTAATGCTATTTAATGCCATGTTCTTTATGCCAACTATCGCTTTGAATAATACCGTTTCCTACATAACTTTAGAAAAGATGGGGTTTGATATCATAAAAATTTTTCCACCGATCAGGGTATGGGGAACTGTAGGTTTTATTGTTGCAGTTTGGGTAGTTGATTTATTTAACTGGACGTTAACTCCCAACCAGTTCATTGTTAGTGCAGTGGCTTCCGTCTGTTTAGCAATGTATAGTTTTACAATGCCTGCCTGCGAACCTGCCAAAACATCTAAGTCTGTTTCATGGGTATCTTCTTTTGGTTTGGATGCATTCGTACTCTTTAAAAGAAAACGAATGGTTATATTTTTTTTATTTGCAATGCTTTTAGGAGCAGCGCTTCAAATAACCAATGCCTTTGGCAAACCATTTTTGGACGACTTTGGAAAGATTGATGCTTACAAAAATACTTTTGGTGTTAAACATTCAAATATTCTTATTTCAATTTCACAGATTTCTGAAACGTTATTTATCCTCGCTATTCCATTTTTTCTTCGCAGGTTTGGAATTAAAATCGTAATGCTCATCAGCATTTTCTCATGGGTTTTCAGGTTTGGATTATTTGGTATTGGAAATCCCGGAAGTGGTCTATGGCTGCTGGTTCTATCAATGATTATTTACGGAATGGCTTTCGATTTTTTTAATATTTCGGGTTCCTTGTTTGTAGAGAAGGAAGCTGATGTAAAAATCAGGGCCAGTGCACAGGGATTGTTTATGGTAATGACTAACGGTATAGGCGCCTATTTGGGCGGCCTTTTCAGCGGAATGGTAGTTGATCATTTTACGGTAAATAGCGTAACCGACTGGAGGGGTACCTGGTTTACTTTTGCAGGGTATGCTTTAGTGTTAGGAATTGTGTTCCCATTTATTTTTAAATATAAGCATGAGCAAAAGCCTGAACAAAATATCCATCCACAGCCATTTATAGTGGCTAGAAAATAATTCTGATTACTCTTAAATTAACTTGTATGAGACGAAGAAATTTTTTTACCTATTTCATCATTATAATAATAGCAGGCCTTGGCATCTTTTTTTACACTCACTTCTACTGGCAGTTCGGGAGTGGCACCAAAGCGGGAACATTAAATACGTTTATGCGTAAAGGCTATGTGTTCAAAACTTACGAAGGAAAAATTATTCAAAGTGGTTTTAAAGCAAATGTGCAAAGCAATGAATTTAATTTCAGTGTCACCAAAGAAAGCGTTGCCCAAACTTTATTAAATAATGCCGGAAGAGAAGTAGAAGTCCATTATATAGAATATTTTGGTGCCTTGCCGTGGCGTGGTATGGAAAAATATATCGTAGATAGTGTATATGAAGTAAGAGGCTCCGATACCAAAAACGGAATTAGCCCTAAATAATATTTTTTGCACTGCAAATCTCCTGGGTGATTTCTCTATTTTTTTTTAAAGTATTTGGAAGTTTAGCAATTTTTAGCTTGCTTTGTTAACTATTTGGTTAAACTATATGGTTAAGGTGAAAATTGAAAAAACAGCTGAAGAAAAAATTCTTGTTGCGGCAAAGAAAGTTTTCGTTGCAAAGGGCATGTATGGAGCACGTATGCAGGATATTGCCGATGAAGCAGGAATAAACAAAGCTTTACTGCATTACTATTTCAGGAGCAAGGAAAAATTATTTGAAGTAATTTTTATGGAGGCTGCGCAAAAGCTGTTTCCAAAAATCAATTCCATTTTTGAATCAGATAGTTCTTTATTTGAAAAAATCGAAAAGTTTGCTGAAGAATATATAACCATAATTTCAGAAAACCCTTATCTGCCTTTGTTTGTGTTGAATGAAGTGAGCCAGGACCCTGAAATTTTTATAAAAAAAATATGGGGAAAACAAAATCTTCCGAAACCACAAAAATTCCTTGAGCAAATTGAGAAAGAAGTAAGAAAAGGAACGATAAAAAAAATTAGCTCTTTGCATTTATTGCTCAACCTCATTTCGCTCTCCATATTTCCTTTTGTAGCAAAATCTATGATACAGTTTACGATGGGATTGGATGAACTTCAGTTCAGAAATGTAATGGAACAGCGAAAAAAAGAAGTTTCAAAATTTATTATTGATTCAATAAAAAGGTAATCTTTTATGAAACATTTGACTAAACGGTTAAATACCTTGGTTAAGGTGATAGGGATGTTTTTTCTTCTAGGCAGTTTTTATAAAATTGAAGCCCAGGAAATATCACAGATTTCAATTGAACAGGCTAATCAATTGGCGAGGCAAAATTATCCAATGGTCAAACAAAAGGATTTAATTAAACAAACAGCTAATCTTAACATTGAAAATTTTAGCAAGGGGTTTCTTCCCCAATTTACCATTACCGGTCAGGCTACTTATCAATCGGATGTCACCAGGATCGATATTCCTGTGCCCGGTTTTAAAATTGAACCTCTTTCCAAAGATCAATATAAAGTGCTTGCCGATGTGAACGAGCTCATTTATGATGGCGGTGTTATTAAACAACAAAATGAACTACAGCAATTAAATTCGGAAGTACAACAACAAAAAATAGAAGTGGAATTATATAAACTTAAGGAAAGAGTGAATCAACTTTACCTTGGGATTTTATATTTGAATGCTCAGAAAGAGCAGGTTGCCCTTATCAAACAGGATATTCAAATCGGGATAAAGAATATGGAAGCCCGGGTTGAAAATGGGGTTGCATTCAGATCTAATTTAAATATTTTGAAGGCGGAATTGCTGAAAAATCAGCAAAGAATAATTGAGTTAGATGCATCGCAAAAAGGAATGATTGAAACGCTGGAATTGTTTATGAATGCGCATTTGAGGAAGGACGTTGTTTTTGAAAAACCTAATATACAATCCAGCAGTGTTGAGCCAATTATAAATCGCCCGGAGATTAAATTATATACGGACCAAAGTAAAATGTACGATCATCAATCTAAAATTATAAAAGCAAGGAACCAACCGAAAGCGAGTCTTTTTTTACAAGGAGGGTATGGCAGGCCAACATTTAATTTTCTTAAAAATCAGTTTGATTTTTTTTATATCGGGGGTATTCGATTTAACTGGGCGTTAGGCGGTTTGTATACCAAAAAAAATGATAACCAGTTAGCACAGATTAACAAGCGAACAGTTGATTTAGAAAAGGAGACTTTTTTATTAAATACAAATACCCAGCTAAAACAACAACAATCCGAAATTGATAAAATGAATTTGCTGATAGCAAGCGATGAAGAAATTATTGCATTGCGGGATAGCGTAAAAGAAGCAGCCAAAGCGCAATTGCAAAATGGAGTTATAACTGCCAATGATTATTTAACCGAGATAAATGATGAAGACCAGGCCAGGCAATCACTTATTACGCACCAGATAGAATTGCTACAAGCGCAAATTAATTATCAAACTATATCAGGAAAACAATAAATCATTTTTTAATGAAGACAAAAATTTTAATAACAGCATCTTTTATTTTTTCTCTGGTTGCCTGCAACAACAACAATCGGAAGTTTGACGCATCGGGCACTTTTGAAGTTGATGAAGTAATTGTCTCCTCAGAAATACCCGGCAAAATATTGTCGTTTAATGTTCATGAAGGGGATTCTATTCCTAAAAATAAAGTCGTTGGTGAAATAGACGCTGAAAATCTTTCCCTGCAAAAAGAACAGGTGGAAGCAACTATACAGGCATTAAGTGAAAAAAAGGCTGACGTGTTACCGCAGGTCAGCTTACTTCAAAAGCAATTAGCTGTTCAACAATCGCAATTGAAAAACCTGTTGCATGAAAAAACAAGATTTGAAAATTTACTGAAGCAGGATGCTGCAACCGGTAAGCAAGTGGACGACATTAATGCCCAGGTGGATGTTGCACAAAAACAAATTGCGGTTACTCAACAACAGATAAATGTGCAACGAAATACCGTTTCAACACAAAACAGGAGCATAATGAGCGCAGGAAAGCCTTTGGAAAAACAGGTTGCCGAAATAAATGATAAGATTCAAAAATCGAACATCGTAAATCCCATAGCCGGCACCGTTATAACCAAATATGCTGAGGAAGGAGAATTGACATCAGCCGGAAAAGCCCTGTACGAAATTGCTGACCTGTCTGAAATGACGCTACGGGCCTACATTTCAGGAACACAATTGTCGCAGGTTAAATTGAATCAAACCGTGCAGGTGTTTGTTGATAATGGAGCTGACAAATACAAAGAGATGAATGGAATCGTCACCTGGATTTCTGATAAAGCAGAGTTTACTCCGAAAACCATCCAAACAAAAGATGAACGGGCGAACCTCGTTTATGCGATAAAAATAAAAGTAAAGAATGATGGTTATTTAAAAATTGGTATGTATGGTGAAGTAAGCTTCAACCCAAAATCGTAAGTCATTAATTGGAGTTTTCCACGAATAAAGAAAGGAATGAAACCTGCAATAACAATAAATAATATTGTCAAATTTTATGGTGCAAAAAGTAATAAGACAGAAGCGCTGTCAGGCATTTCATTTAATGTAAACGAAGGAGAATTGTTTGGCATTATTGGCCCAGATGGCGCGGGCAAAACATCTTTATTTAGAATTCTTACAACACTATTACTTGCTGATGAAGGTGAAGCAACGGTAGATGGCTATGATGTAGTGAAATATTATAAAGAAATAAGAAAGAGAGCAGGGTACATGCCAGGGCGATTTTCATTGTACCAGGATTTAACTGTTGAAGAGAATCTGGAATTTTTTGCTACCATATTTAATACCACTATCGAAAAAAATTACCATTTAATAAAAGATATTTACATACAAATAGAGCCTTTTAAAAAAAGAAAAGCCGGCAAATTATCCGGCGGTATGAAACAAAAGCTGGCGCTATGTTGCGCACTTATTCATAAGCCATCGGTTTTATTTCTTGATGAACCAACTACAGGCGTAGACGCAGTTTCGCGAAAAGAATTCTGGGAGATGCTGAAAAAACTTAAGCAACAAAATATTACCATTTTGGTTAGCACGCCTTATATGGATGAAGCGGGAATGTGCGACAGAGTTGCTTTGCTGCAATCGGGCAAAATTTTATCAATTGATACACCGGATGGAATTATTGAACAATTTCAAAAGGATTTGTTTGCGGTACGTTCTTCTAAAATGCTTCCGTTATTAAATGATCTTAAAATATGTAGCGAGGTGGAAGATGCTTATTTTTTTGGTGCATACCATCATGTGGTGATGAAACATAAAAATGAAGAACAACAATTAAAAAATTATTTATCAAAGTATGCTGGTGACGGGCTCGAAATAAATGCAATACGTCCCAACATTGAAGATTGCTTTATGGCATTAATGAAAAACACAGAATGAACACAGCGGTTATTTCCTGTTTCGGCGATTATGTAATTGATTGAAGTTTCAGTGGTACCGGTTTATAATTTGTTTAACAAAAAAATAAAAATGAATGATGTAAAAGCTATAACGGTTGATCATCTAACTAAAAAGTTTGGAAATTTTACGGCTGTAGATAACATTTCATTTGAAGTAAAGAAAGGTGAAATATTCGGTTTTCTTGGAGCTAACGGTGCCGGTAAAACGACGGCGATGCGGATGCTTTGTGGCCTGTCAATTCCATCCTCGGGAAATGCAACTGTGGCTGGTTTCGATGTTTATCATCAAACGGAAAAGATCAAAAAAAATATTGGCTATATGAGTCAAAAGTTTTCCCTGTATGAGGATCTTACGGTAAAAGAAAATATCCGGTTCTATGCAGGTATTTATGGGAAAAGTAATGAATTTATAAAAAACAAAACGGGTGTTGTTATTAAAGATCTGCATTTGGAAAAGGAAGCCAATAAGTTAGTAAAGTCTTTGCCGTTGGGATGGAAACAAAAGCTGGCATTTTCGGTTGCGATTTTTCATGAACCCGAAATTGTTTTTTTGGATGAACCGACAGGAGGTGTAGATCCCGTTACACGTAGAGAATTTTGGAACCTGATTTATGAAGCGGCAGCAACAGGAATTACGGTGTTTGTTACTACGCACTATATGGATGAAGCTGAATATTGTAATCGTGTATGTATAATGGTTGATGGCCGCATCGATGCAATGGATACACCGCAGCAATTGAAAAAAGCTTGCGACGCTGCTTCTATGGATGAGGTTTTTTTGAAACTTGCAAGGAAGGCGCTTAGAAGCGATACCTAAAGATAATGGCCCAACAATGAAACAATTTTTCTCCTTTGTAAAAAAAGAATTTCATCATATTCTTCGGGACCCGCGGACAATGCTTATTCTTTTGGGAATGCCAATTGCACAAATTATAATTTTCGGATTTGCATTAACCAACGAGGTAAAAAATTCTAAAATTGCGGTGCTCGATAATTCAAAAGACGTTGCTACCACTGCTCTTATACAACAAATAAATTCCAGCCGCTATTTCGATATAGAAAAAAGTCTTACTGATTATAAAAGTATAGATGCAGAATTTAAAACAGGAAAAATAAAGATGGTTATTGTTTTCCCCCAAGGCTTTAATGAAGATCTGCAACACTTTAATAAAGCACAGGTTCAACTAATAGCTGATGCTTCTGATCCGAATGTTGCAAATACACTTGCCAATTATGCTACAGCAATTATTATGGATTATCAAAATCGAATAACTGATGATAGAAAACTTCCTTATACCATTCATACCGAAATACAAATGCTATATAACCCGCAACTAATGGGCGCTTACAGTTTTGTGCCGGGTGTTATGGCAATGGTGTTAATGCTTGTGTGTACCATGATGACTGCAATAACAATTGTGCGTGAAAAGGAAACCGGAACTATGGAAGTGTTATTGGTATCCCCGGTACAACCGCTGAAAATTGTTATTGCCAAAGCTGTTCCATATTTATTATTATCAATGGTGAATATTATGAGCATCTTGATGCTGAGTGTTTTTGTGTTAGGTGTTCCTATCAATGGAAGCTTGCTTCTATTAATAGCAGTGAGTATTTTATTTACGCTTACTTCCCTTGCATTGGGATTGCTGATATCGTCGGTTACGGCCTCTCAGCAAGCGGCTATGTTCATTTCACTCGTGGGTTTGTTTTTACCAACGGTCATGCTTAGCGGCTTTATGTTCCCGATTGAAAATATGCCATTGCCGTTGCGCATTATCTCAAATGTTGTTCCTGCAAAATGGTTTTATACAATTGTAAAATCAGTAATGATAAAGGGAGTAGGTTTTTCATTAATCTGGAAAGAAGTGCTAGTACTGACGGGCATGATGCTTTTTTTCCTTGTATTGAGTATTAAGAAATTTAAAATAAGGCTGGCATGAGGTCATTAAGATTTTTATTGCAGAAAGAATTTAGGCAGATTTTTCGGAATACCTCCATACTGCGAATTATTTTTTTAATGCCCATTATTCAATTACTCGTGTTGCCGTGGGCTGCAGATTATGAAATGAAAAATATTAATATCACTGTTATTGATCACGACCATTCTCCTTATTCAAGACAACTGATTTCAAAAATAACTGCATCTGGATATTTTATTTTGCAGGATTATACTTCTTCATATAATCAATCATTGGTTGATATAGAAAAAGATAAATCTGATCTTATTCTTGAAATACCTGCTTCATTCCAAAAAAATTTAATTAAAGAAAATGAGTCAAAATTATTTGTTGCAGTCAATGCAATTAATGGTGTAAAAGCTAACCTGGGAGGAGCTTATCTTATTTCCATCATCCGTAATTTTAACGGTAACATCCGCTCTAAGTGGATACAATTTCCCCGTTTCAACCCGGAGTTAAATATTAATGTTGTTTCCTCTGACTGGTATAACCCGGAGATGAATTATAAATATTTTATGGTTCCGGGCATATTGGTAATACTGGTTACGTTGGTAGGTTCATTTCTTGCATCATTAAATATTGTAAAGGAAAAAGAGATAGGAACGATTGAACAGATTAATGTGACACCTATAAAAAAATATCAATTTGTTTTAGGCAAACTTATTCCATTTTGGGTGTTGGGATTAATTGTGCTAGGCATCGGCCTTGGCATTTCAAGACTTTTTTATGGAATCATTTCTGCGGGAAACCTGTTCGTAATTTTCGGATTTGCAGCAGTGTATTTACTGGCAGTATTAGGATTAGGATTATTAATTTCTACTTATACGTCCACACAGCAACAAGCAATGCTTATTTCATTTTTTTTAATAATGATTTTTGTTTTATTAGGCGGATTATATACTTCAATAGATAGCATGCCTCACTGGGCACAAATGATGACCAAAGTAAACCCTGTTACCTATTTTATAGAAGTTATGCGAATGGTTGTATTAAAAGGGAGTGGCTTTGCAGATATAAAAAATCAATTTTTAATTATGTTAGGTTTTGCAATGGTGTTAAATGGGTGGGCAGTTTTAAGTTATAGAAAAAGATATTAATAAAACAAAATGCTACGTGTGTGAAATATATATCGCACTTTACAACATTATTTTTATCTCGCCGTTAGTAGAGGATTAATTTCATTGCTCATTAATTCTTTTTATGAAAAAAATAATTTTGCTCCTCGCTGTCTTACTTGTTACAACTCAATTAATAAATGCCCAGGACGATAATATAACCAAAAAAACGGCGGCGGCCGGCCATAAAAACATGGTCAAAATAAATTTATTTGCACTTGCCTTAAAAAATATAACTCTTCAATATGAGAGAGAAATTAGTAAAAAGACAACAGTGGCAATTGATGTAAGGACGATGCCGAAAAGTGGTTTGCCTTTTGAAAGTAGTTTTCGGAATGCAATAAGTGACCAGACGACCAAAGATCAATTGGATAATTTTAAAACCGGAAATTTTGCATTAATGCCGCAAATAAGGTTTTACATGGGACATAAAGGAGCCTACCATGGTTTTTATATTGCACCCTTTTTCAGTTATGCTCATTATACAGCAAATCTTCCCTATAATTATACTGATAGCGGCGTTAACAAAACAATTCCTCTTGCTGGTAGTGTAAATACTATAACAGGCGGTATGATGTTTGGCGCCCAATGGAAACTGGGGAAATCAATCTATCTTGACTGGTGGATTTTTGGCCCGCATTACGGTTCTTCTAACGGAAGCATCAGTGGCAAAAAATCTCTTTCATCATCTGAGCAATCCGGTCTTAAATCAGATCTGGATGGCCTTGATATTCCTATTGTTAAAACAACCAACAGTGTGGACGCTAATGGTGCAACGGTTAACTTTAGTGGACCTTGGGCCGGTGTGAGGTCAGGCTTGTGTATTGGCTTTCGGTTTTAAAAAGATTATAATTTTTCGATCGAAGTACATAATAATTCATTTAATTAGTCGTGTTCTAAAATATATTGTTTGCAATTTTTGATTTGAAATAATCTGAATAAAAAAACCCGGTTCTTTTAAAACCGGGCTATTAGTGAAATTGAAAATTTTATTTTAAAGCTTCTATCTTTTTTACAAAATTTGATTTTGGCTGAGCGCCTACTAATTTGTCAACCACTTTTCCGCCTTTTACAAAAATTATAGCGGGGATGCTGGTAATTCCATAATTAATACTTAACTGAGGATTTTGATCAACGTTAACTTTACCAATATTTACCGAACCGTTATATTCTTTGGAAAGTTCCTCTACAACAGGCCCAATTGCACGACAAGGACCACACCATTCTGCCCAAAAGTCTACCATTGTAAGTTTTTCTGAATCAAGAACTTTTTCTTTAAAGTTCGCATCTGTATATTCTACTGCCATAATTAAATTTTTATTTTTTATTAATTTGTTACTAAGTGATTACAAAATTACATCCAATATCCATAAAATGATGTTTTGGCATATCCACATTATGTTAATTCTACCTGAACGTCAAGTTCAGGCTTTTGTTGCAGGTACATGGCCATTTCGTCATTCATTTCAAAACCATTTTCAAGCGTGTACATGCCAAATTTAAGCTTTGAGTTGGGGTCATTAATGCAAAATTTCAAGGATGATTTCCCCGGAAAATGATTAACATTTTTGCTAATAAACTCAATAAATTCCTGCGAAATGTCTTTAGGATGTGCCTCTATGTACAGCTTTTTTGTACATGATTTCATTAATGATTCTAATAAAGAAATCTGGTTAACCTTAAATTCAAATTCTGATTTATTATAACGCTGCCTGAAAGTGCCGGTTAAAAATATCACCATTCCTGCTTCAAGGTAATTGCTGAATTTTACGTAGTCATCACTAAAAAGCATCAGTTCCATTTTACCTGAATAATCTTCAATATAAAAAACGCCGTACTTATTGCCAGACTTTGCAATCCGGTGTTGCGCTTCCGCAACAAGGCCTGCAATCCTGAAACTTCTGCCGGGATTTGGATGAAGATTTACTGCCTCTTTAAACTCATTAAATTCGGCAATGGGTGTAAGTCCATAATATTTCATCTGAAAAGAAAAATTATCAAGCGGGTGACCGCTCATAAACATACCGGTTACTTCTTTTTCAAAATCGAGTAATTTAATAAGAGGCCATGGTTCACATTCCGCCATGGGCGGCGGCTTTACTTCTTCCATTTGAAGATCTCCGAAAAGTGTATTCGTGCTGCTTGAAAGCTGTGCTTGGTACTGATTTCCAAAACGAATAATTTTTTCCAGTCCATTTATTGCATCACCGGGCGCTACGAAAAAATATTGCGCCCTGTGAATACTTTTGAAACAATCAAAAGCACCTGCATAAGCAAGGCTTTCAAGTGATTTTTTATTTACCGTTCTTTGGTTAACTCTTTTGATGAGATTATAAATAGAAGAAAATGCTCCGCCCTTTTTGCGCTCTTCAATAATATTTTCAAATGCTGCTTCGCCTACGCCTTTCATTCCGCTAAATCCGAAACGTATTTCGCCTTTTTTATTTACAGCGAAACCTTTTTGTGACTCATTTATATCCGGACCGAGAACAGTTAAGCCCATTCTCTTGCACTCTTCCATATAGAAAGTAATTTTTTCAATAGAGCCAGCGTGGTTAAGCACCGCGGCCATGTACTCACTTGGATAATGCGCTTTTAAATAGGCAGTTTGATAGGCAACGAACGCATAGCAGGTGGAATGTGATTTATTAAATGCATATTGAGCAAAGGATTCCCAATCTGTCCAAATCTTTTCTAATTTATTTACCGGGTGATTATTTTTTTTAGCACCTTCAATAAATTGCTCCTTCATTTTATCCAGTACGGAACGCTGTTTTTTACCCATTGCTTTCCTTAACATATCTGCATCGCCCTTACTGAATCCTGCAATTTTTTGAGACAATAACATTACCTGTTCCTGGTAAACGGTAATGCCATAAGTATCTTTTAAAATCTCTTCCATTTCCGGAAGATCGTAATGGATTTCCTGCCTTTCATGTTTACGTTCTATATAATCGGGAATATAAGCCATAGGACCCGGTCTGAACAGGGCATTCATTGCAATGAGATCATCAAATTTATCTGGCTTTAAATCCCGTAGATGTTTTTGCATGCCACCACTTTCAAATTGAAATGTCGCATTGGTATCTGCTCTTTGATAAAGTTTGTATGTTTCCTCATCATCGAGGGGTAACGCATCAAGGTCAATAGTTACTCCGTGGTTCTGGTTAATTAATTGTAATGCGGTTTTTAAAATACTTAATGTTTTTAAGCCGAGAAAGTCCATTTTTAAAACACCTGCACTTTCAATGTTGCTTCCATCAATTTGGGTTAACCATAAATCAGAATCTTTTGAAGAAGCAACCGGAATTAATTCCATGAGATCACGCGGTGCAATAATAATTGCTGATGCATGAATTCCTGTATTTCTTACAGAGCCTTCCAGTATTTCAGCCTCATGCAAAACTTTACTGCGCATGTCCTCACCGTTATATATGTCACGAAGCTTCTTTATATTGTCAATATCATCTGCGCCTACGCCTTCTTCACTTAATGATTTGGGGCCGGTAAGCGGCGCTTTCAAAACTTTTCTTAAAGAAGTGCCCGGCCGGTCAGGAACTAGTTTTGCCAATGCATTACTTTCTGCCAATGGCAAATCCATAACTCTTGCCACATCTTTTATGCTCATTTTAGCAGCCATCGTGCCATAAGTAATAATTTGTGCAACCTGGTTTTTGCCATATTTATCAACCACATAATTTAAAACCTTTTGTCTCCCTTCATCATCAAAATCCGTATCAATATCCGGCATGGATTTGCGATCAGGATTTAAGAATCTTTCAAAAAGCAATTTATATTTTACAGGATCGATGTTAGTGATGCCTATGCAATAAGCAACTACAGAACCGGCAGCAGAGCCTCTCCCGGGGCCAACAAATACGCCCATGTTCTTTCCCGCTACAATAAAATCGCTTACTATCAAAAAGTAACCGGCAAATCCCATGGTTTTTATGGTAAACAATTCAAAGTTGATGCGCTCTTCAATTTCCGGAGTTATAATTTTATATCTTTCTTTAGCGCCTGTCCACGTCAAGTGCTCTAAGTATGCTTCCTGTGTAGCGAATTCCTTTGGTACTGTAAAGTGTGGTAAAAGAATATCTCTTTTTAAATCGAGCACTTCAATTTTATCTATAATCTCATTAGTATTGTCCAGTGCCTGTGGTAAGTCCTCAAATGCTTTTTGCATCTCCGAAGTATTCTTCAGAAAAAACTGGTTATTCGGAAAAGCAAAGCGTTTATTTTTGATCGTTACATCATCATCTGTAAATTCTCTAATCGCAGGAGTCGCTTGTTTTTCGCCTGTGTTAATGCATAATAAAATATCGTGCGCATTAAAATCTTTTTCATCTACATAATGCGAATCGTTACTGGCAATAACATTTACGTTATATTTTTTTGCAAATTTTAATAAAACCTTATTTACTTTATCCTGTTCAGGTATACCATGCCGTTGCAGTTCTACGTAATAATCTTTTTGAAAAATATTCAGCCACCATTTAAATTCATTCTCTGCTTCTGCTTCACCCTTCTTTAAAATCATCTGTGGTACCAAGGCTCCAAGGCAACACGTTGTTGCAATAAGCCCTTCATGATATTTATGGATGAGTTCTTTATCAATTCTTGGATATTTTGAATACATTCCTTCGATATAGCCAAGCGATGTAAGCTTAACCAGGTTCTTATAACCAATATCGTTTTTAGCTAATAATATCTGGTGATGGCGTGGATCTTTCTGTTCCTTTGTAAACTGTTTTTGGAACCTGTTTTCTGTAATATAAAATTCACATCCAACGATGGGTTTCACTTTTAAAGAACCATCTTCATTTTTTAAAGTATGCGCATGTTTAACAAATTCAAAAACGCCAAACATATTTCCATGATCTGAAATGGCAAGTGCAGGCATACCATCGGCGACAGCTTTATTATATAATGCTTTTATGGATGCGGCACCATCCAACAGAGAAAACTGCGTGTGTACGTGTAGGTGAGAAAACTTCATATGCTATATCGAAAATCTTGTAAGCAAATATCGCAAAAAGTAAACGGAGTCATTTTTCAACTTACCCACAAGCCTGTAAAAGTTAAGTATTGTTAAAAAATTGCGATGTTAAAAACTAAGATATTTTTTTTGCATTTTTATAATGAGAACCCTATCTTCGCCATGCTTGTGAAATAATTAATCAAAAATTTCGTTTGTATAAAAATCTACGTTACACATTTTAAGGAAATTTAATACCCTGTAATTGTGTATGGTAATTTTTTTTGTAATAGAAAACCCCTAGCCAAGCCAATGAACAAACTATTCGTTTTATTTATTACCCTGTTATTATCGGGCTATGTTCAATTATCCGTTGCTCAAACCAGTGTTAATAGTATAAAGGTTACAGCAGGCAGCGAAAATTCTTCTTCAAATTTTATCGATGGTATTTCTTTTACCCCTGAGGGTATTTTGCAAACTACCGAAAGTGGTGGAACTAAAAGTATAAAAGTTGAGAACGCCCCGGTTGTAGTTAAAAGTGATCCTTTAACTAAGTCAGTTGGATCAGGTTCGTTAATTGAAAAACTTAGCAGCCTCCAATTTAAATACGCGATGATGTTGAATGTTGACGTTGAATCACTGAAAAATCTTTCTTTATTTGGTTTTATTGACGACTGGTTTGGAACCCGTTATCGTATGGGAGGCACATCCAAAAAGGGAATTGATTGCAGTGCATTAACCAGCAGTTTATTATTGGCTGTTTATGGATTTATAGTACCACGTACTGCACGTCAGCAATATAAGGCCACTCAACATATTAAGAAAGACGAATTGAAGGAAGGTGATCTTGTTTTCTTTAATACTCACGGAGGAGTATCTCATGTAGGTCTTTATCTTTTTAACGATTATTTTGTACATGCCTCATCCAGCCAGGGAGTTACTATTAGCAGCCTGGACGATGGATATTATGCAAAACGATTCATTTGTGGAGGAAGGGTAGAAGAAGATTAATCAAATAATACCCATATAACTTTATCTAAAGGAGAATGATATGTTCTCCTTTTTTATTTAGGCAACTACAAACAAATCATCATTTTATTTAAGTTATTTACTCACTTAATATCTAAATGAGTTAAATAACTTTTATTATAGCATGGGATTTGCGTTAACCAATTTATGGAAAAAAAATACCCTTTCTATTTTAGATCGACAGTTACTTTGTTCGGCATTATGCTATTCGTATATATGCTGTTTGTCCTCAAGAGCATATTGATCCCTTTGGCATTTGCGATGATGATCGCAATACTTTTAAATCCACTGGTAAATAAACTTCAACAAAAGAAGATTCCAAAAGTAATTTCAATAGTTATTGCACTGGTTGTTGCTCTCCTTTTTGTGGCGGGTCTAATGTTTTTCGTTTCGTCGCAGGTGGCAAAATTATCCTCTAATATGTCTGCGTTGGAATTAAAATTTTCTGAGCTTTTCAGGAATCTGCAATTGTGGTTTCAGCAACATTATTCGCTTTCGCTAGCGAAACAAAAGGAACTCCTAGCCCAGGCTGGCGATAATTTAAAACCATTAATTACACAAACCCTGGGAACAGTATTAGGTACTTTAAGTGTAATTGTATTACTGCCTGTTTATATTTTTCTTATACTATTTTATAAAACGCTTATTCTAAATTTTCTTTACGAAGTTTTTGCTGAAAGAAATTCAACCAAGGTTGGTGTTGTGTTAAAGCAAACAAAGAGCGCTATTCAAAGTTATATGATTGGTTTGCTGCTGGAAGCTATTGTTGTAGCTGCATTAAACTCTGGCGCACTTCTTATACTTGGCGTACAATATGCTATTTTGCTGGGTGTTATCGGGGCCATTTTAAATGTTCTTCCCTACATCGGCGGATTAATTGCGATAGCACTTCCAATAATTATTGCAACTATAACCAAAGAGGGTTATTCAACCCAAATAGAAATCTTGATAGCATACTTGTTAATACAGTTTATTGACAATAACATCTTAGTACCACGTATCGTTTCGTCCAAAGTAAAAATTAACGCTTTGGTATCGTTAGTGATTGTCTTGCTTGGCGGTGCCGTTTGGGGATTATCAGGTATGTTTTTATCAATACCTTTTATAGCAGTACTTAAAATTATTTTTGACAGGGTAGATGAATTAAAACCTTGGGGAAAAATTTTGGGTGATGAAGTTCCCGTTTATCACAAAGGGCAATTGTGGAACCTTAGAAAGAGACGCAAAAAATCTTTATCAGAGCAAGTTACCTCCAACGGATAAATGGTTTTATAAATTAATTTAAAACATCAAAGAAGACTCAATCGTGAAGTCTTCTTTGATGTTTATCGAAAGCTAGAAGCTCGTATCATCTGCGCTTGGTCCGTAGCTGCCCGGTATTGGAATATTCAATAAACGAAGATATACTCCTAATTGTGCCCGGTGATGAATGATCTGGCTGAACGCCATCCGTAACACTTCACTTTTGGGGGTGGTACTGTAAATATCTTTTCCATTTCGCAGAGTCCAGCTTTCTGAAAGCTGTTCTTCAGTTGCTGCCTCAAGATGTGCTCTTCCATCTGCGAGATTTTTCTCAAAATATTTAAGCAATTCAGCAGTATTATTTATCACTTCCGGCGTGTACGGATTGCTGGCAAAATCAAGCTCACTTGTAGTTAATGTCATCGTAATCCACGAGGGTAATTCAGCAATATGCGTGGCGAGCCTTCTTATGGTCATGCTTTTTGGATGTGGTTGCCAATCGTATTTGTCATCCGGGATTATTGACAGCATTTTACGGGTTGTTTTTGCCTCTGCATCGAGTTCTTTCAGAAACATTTGAATCATTTGCATAATTATAAAATTTAGTTATGTAAAGAAAACATGAGATAGTGACAGCCCTATGGCCGTGTATTTTTATTTTTTTAAAAATTAATAATTCACGGGCACAAATTTCATGTATTCACTCAATTCAATATGGTCAAGTTTGCTAAAAGGAATTCCGGTATTAGTTATGCGTAAGATTCTTGATACCCTGAAATCACGATAATCATTTCTCATTTTGCACCATGCAATCAAATGCCAGTTCAACGCATAAAATATCAAGCCAATGGGCTCTGCCAGCCGCTTACTAAACTCATTGTTATTATTTTTATATTCAAACTCTAAAATAGTCTTTGATGTAATGGTGTTTTGAATAACAGATAAATATTCGTAATTATTCACAAAGCATGGTGGTATTTGCAGCTTAATATTATTGTTAAGAAATTCCAGTTTTTCTTTCTGTGAATTTCGAAGAACGGCCTTAATTTTATTCAATGCATTTGTATAGTGTATTTGAATTGATTTATCAGCAAAACCATATACAATCGATTCCATAAGCATCAATGCATTGGCTTCTTCAGAATTGAAAGCAACCGGTGGTAAAAAATATCCTTCCACAATAAAATATCCTTTTGGTTGCTCGAAGCTAACCGGAATTCCCTGTTCACCAAGTGCTTTAATATCCCGGTAAACCGTGCGTACGCTAATTTGAAATTTATCGGCAATCTTTTCGGCAGTTACATATTTTTTCGATTGCAATAAAGTTAGTATTCCGAATAACCTGTCAATCCTGTTCATGTTTTAAGTTGATTCTCTAAATAGTTTTCATTTTGAAGTTATGAATTTTGGCCTAAATGCTGACTTGCATTTTAATATAACTATCTGTCTTTATCCCAACCATTTTTTATCTTTACAATTATAATCATTAAATTTTTTTTATGCCATCTTTTGACCTTGTAAGTAAAGTTGATTTACAGACGCTTGACAATGCTATAAATACTGTTGAAAAAGAAATTAAAAACCGGTTTGATTTTAAAGGAAATCATGTCGTGATAGATCTTAATAAAAAAGATTTTAAACTGAACCTGGAGAGTGAGAGTGAAATGAAAATAAACCAGATAATTGATGTGCTGATAAGCAAAAGCATGAAACAGGGGCTGGCGGCTGAAATCTATGATCTTAGTAAAGAGCCATATCAAAGTGGCAAGGTAGTTAAGAAGGAAATCCAGGTGAGGAATGGCATTAAACAAGAGGATGCAAAAAAAATTGTGAAGCTGATAAAGGATTCCGGTATTAAGGTTCAGGCGGCAATTATGGATGACATTATCAGAATAACTGCTAAAAAAATAGATGATTTACAGGCGGTTATCCAGGCTTCGAAAGGTTGGGATCTCGGTCTTGCCTTTCAATATGTGAATATGAAAAATTAGCGACTATTAGTTTTGCAGGTATTTTTTATTTCATTAACTTTGCAAACTCAAAAAATACATGGAGACTTACTAAAAGGCAGCCATGTTAAAAACAAAACAATATGAAAAAAGATATTCATCCATCAAATTACAAGTTTGTAGTTTTTAAGGATATGAGTAATGGCCACATGTTTTTAAGCCGTTCTACAGCTTCTTCAAAAGAGACTGTTCAGTGGGAAGATGGTAAAGAATACCCGGTTGTTAAGCTGGAAATTTCAAACACATCGCATCCTTTTTATACCGGTAAAAATGTATTGGTAGATACTGCAGGCCGTATCGATAAATTTAAAAGACGCTACGAAAAAAGAGATAAATAATAATTTTGATTTGATTTTTTACTCCCCCTTTATTGGGGGATTTTTTATTTTTCCGATCCGGTTATTAATAAGTTGTACGAATGAATATTTTGCTGGACGATCTTCCCTTCAACGAAAGTCTTTATCCCTTTGGTACCGTAAAATCAATGGTGCATATAAGAATCGGCATCCTTACAATATTGGAAAAATGGCAATTTATTTTGCCAGGTAAAGTCTTTATAAGTTCCCAACAACCGGCAGATTCTGATGCTTCCTTGTTTATTAAAATACCGGCAAACATAATTCCCTCGACAAATTTTTTAAGACAGATAAATAAAGAGAAATCTTTAATTCCATCAACTGATGATTGCAAAATATTGCATTATCCCTGGCAGATTTTTGAATATAATAATTGGGCCATCCAACAGGATTTTGAATTAATAACACGCGACAGGCAATCAAAAAATATTTCTTCAACAAACCAGTTAATACATACTGAAAATATTTTTGTTGAAGAGGGAGCCAACGTAAATTATTCTATATTAAACGCAACTGATGGCCCTATATATATTGGCAAAAATGCAGAAATATTAGAAGGAAATCTTATCCGCGGACCTTTTGCATTATGTGAAGGAAGCCGGCTAAAAATGGGAAGCAAAATTTATGGCGCTACGACCATCGGTCCATATTGCCTCGCAGGCGGCGAAATTAAGAATTCGCTTTTAATGAGCTATAGTAACAAGGCCCACGATGGATATTTAGGCGACTCCATAATAGGATCGTGGTGTAATATTGGCGCGGGTTCCAGTAATTCTAATTTAAAAAATACCGCCGGAATTGTTAAGATGTGGAGCCGGCAAAAGAATGACTTTTTGAATGCAGGATATAAAGGGGGTTTAATAATGGGCGATTACAGCCGTTGCGCTATCAATACTTCATTTAATACGGGCACGGTGGCAGGCGTAAGCTGTAATATTTTTGGAAATAATTTGCTGCCAAAGTTTATTGATGATTTTACATGGGGAAATGAAAAATATATTTTTGAAAAAGCCATATCAGATATTAACAACTGGAAAAAATTAAAGGGCCTCGAAATAACTGAAGAGGAAATAGTATCACTAAAAAAAATTTATAACACAAAAGAGAAATAATGAGAAAACAAATTGCTGCAGCAAACTGGAAAATGAATTGCACACTTCAACAGGCAATTGATTTAATAGATGGACTTATTAAGGAAAATATTTCGATTATTCCAGACCGTGAGGTAGTAATTGCTGTCCCGTTTCCTTACCTAATTTTGGCCAAAGAAAAATTAAAAAACCGAAACGGATTTAAGGTTGCGGCACAAAATTGTTATACGCAATCTTCAGGCGCTTTTACCGGTGAAGTAAGTACAGTTATGTTAAATTCCATCGGGATTGATTATGTAATTATTGGCCATAGCGAAAGAAGAGAAATTTTCGGCGAGGATAATAAAATGCTATCACAAAAAGTGGATATATGTTTAACCAATAATCTTAAGCCGATTTTTTGTTGCGGTGAACCTCTGCAAATAAGAGAGAATGAAACCCAGAACGAATATGTTGAAAAGCAAATTCGTGAAAGCTTGTTTCATTTAGAAAGCGCTCAACTTGAAAATTTCGTTGTGGCATATGAGCCTATCTGGGCAATTGGTACTGGCAAAACGGCTTCTTCGCAGCAAGCACAAGAAATGCAGGCACATATCCGCAATATATTTAAAGAAAAATACGGAGGAGCAATTGCCGCAAGCATTTCCATCTTATATGGAGGAAGCGTTAAAGCAAACAATGCAAAAGAAATTTTTGAAAAACCGGATGTTGATGGCGGCCTGGTTGGTGGCGCATCCCTGGTTGTAGCGGAATTTGCTACCATTATAAAAAGCCTGAAATAAGGCTCATCATACAATTGTAAAATTTTTAAATATCTGCCTCGTGCAGGAGCCTTTCTACTTAATTCTTCTTGCCTATTACTTAATTTGTATTTCAAATTTAAAAAATACAATTATGAAACAGATTATGATTGCTTTATTTTTTCTTGCTGCCACATTAGGTTTTACGAATGTAAATGCACAGCAAAAAACAACGGCAAAGAAACAAGCTAAAACCACAACGGTTAAGGCAAAAGAAGTAACGAACACAAAAAAAATGGGATTGAAAAAAGATGGCACTCCCGATATGCGTTACAAAGAAAATAAAGTTACAAAAACAACTACCCATGCCGGTCCTACAAAAAAAGATGGTACAGCAGACATGAGGTATAAAGCAAACAAGACAAAGACTACTAAAAAAACCACTACTAAATAAGCGGTAACTTCTTGCTCTTTCTGAAAAAGCATTCCCGAAAAGGAATGCTTTTTATATTACAATCTCATCAATAGGAATTTCTTCTCCGGCGCTAGGATTGTTTAAGGATACGGGTTTGAAGGAATTTAATTTGTCGATATATATAACCGTTTTTTCGCCGGATAAATCTCTTTCAAACATAGGTTCAAATTTTGCCCCGTAATAAATTTCACCAAAAACATAAGATGTTCTTGAAACAACAATATTGGAGAACATATCGTCGAAGGCTTTTATGAAAACTAATACTTCACCTGTTATATTTTCAAAATCGCTTTTAGTAAAATTGTATAGGGGACTTTTTTCATTGATGGGATGCACGATTGTCCAGCTTAACGTGAGTGCATTTACAGTACTAAATTCAAGATCGAGTTGGTAGAACCTGTTAACTTTTATACCGTTTTCTTCAATCGTCATTCCAAGTGTAACATTGGCAACTGCGTCTACAAGATTGGTATTCTTGAATGGAACAACACGCAACATAAGTGCATTAATATCTTTGTAAGGCGCTATTAAAGCGTTGTGGCTGAAACGCAGGTACGCAACAGGTTTCGAAAATCTACCGTATAACAGGCCGGTAGCCAGTGCAAAACTTAATAATCCTAAGAGGGCTTCAAATGCTGCAATAGAACTGGATAAAAAGCCAATGGGACTAATGCGGCCATAACCAACCGTAGTAAAGGTTTGGGTACTAAAAAAAAATGCTTCGGCAAAATTGGTGAGTGTCGAAGGCGAGGGGATTTCTCCAAGGCTTTGTACGCCGATAAGAAAATACATTGTTGCAAAGAGCACGTTGATGAATACATAGAAAAGAACAATAACGGATAAAAATTTCCATCGTGGCATCAACAACATTGTATGATACCAACTTATTTTTTCAAAAAAACTGATACCATTTTTTTCAATATTTGCCCTGCCATTTTTGTTTACAAACCTTCCGCCATAGCTGGAAGCATTAACTCCAAATCCAGTATTAATTTCTGGTTTTGCTTTTATATTTATTTTATTAGCCCTGGCCATGATTGTTTTTGAAAAACGTTTTGAAATAACTCCACATTCCTATGGTAATTGACAAAGCAGTAATCAACATTGCAATAGTTAATCTGAGCATTATTGAATATTGTTTCATTAATAAAAAAATGAGGGAATACAATGACAGTAAAATTATAAATTTTACCAGAAGTTTTTGAAGCGGAAAAAGTTCCAGAAATTTTACCTGCAAAACTTTTGATGAATACCATAAATAATACAATACCTGGCAATAAGTTGAAATTACAATGGATAGTGCAATACCCTCGCTTCCCATAACGGGGTATAGAATAATCATTAGTAATAAGGCGAGAATAATATCAATCAACGATCCCAGCATAATCCGCTTGCCTTGCGCAAAGCATTGCAGTATAACACTGTAATTGTTTATTCTTAAAGGCAGAATAAAAACACTTATTTCAAAGATGGGAACAGAAGCTGAATATTTGTTTTTAAAAACAATTGCAAAAATTTCCTCGCGAAAAAAGAAAAGAAAAAAAAACAGTGGGAATACAATTGACGAAAGCATATTGAAACTTTCTTTAAAAAGTGCAAGGATCTTATTTTCCGATTTCAGGTTTCGGGAAAACTCAATAAGCATGAAGCTGCCTGCCACGCTTATAAGTAAGCCGAACAAGGGAATTTCAAATGAACCATTAAAGAAAACAGCAAAGTCGACAGCTGTTAACAGGTATAATAAAAATGCTTTATCAATCCATTTTGCTATCACGCCCAATATTTCGGTGAAACCGAGGTAAGCCCAATGTTTTAAAAAATGTTTTTCATCTGCAACATGTTCATAGGTTTCATTTTTTACAGGAATTGATACAATCGCAATAATCTTTAAAACAGAAAGCACACAAAGGCTTATGATAAGACTTAAAAGAGAGTAGTTTGAAAAAAGAATATATAAATGGCATCCCAAAAATAAAAGCGCATAAAAGAGGTTTATTGTAAACGATAATTTTACGTTTCCGCGTTTTATTAATAGAGTTTCTGCTACAGTTATTATATTTTGAATTATGATAAAAACTATCAACCAAAGCCTAACACCAGTATTAAAATTTTTCGCAAGTATGAAGAAAGTGAATAAACCTCCGATCGATATAATGGCATAAAAGCCGAATATGATTTTCCGGTGATTTTTTATGAATTGGAATAAAAATGAAAGATTTGTTGAAAGTATAATTGACGAAAATCCGAAACTGATAATGATATTTATAATGTTCGTGTACATCCATACACTCTGGAAAGTGCCGTAATCATTATAATTCAAGCTCCTCGAAAAAAGTATCGTAATAACCACTAAAATTATCACGGGCAAAGCACGGCCGGCAAGAAGCCAAAAACTTTTTTCGAGCAGTTTTGTTTTATTACCCACCATTTTCAGCATCTATAAGAAATTTATTCTTTTACTATTTCAATAATAAACCTGGTTGGGGAATTAATGATTTTGTTCATTAATGCATCAAAAATATTCCACAAGCCGGCCGGCAAAAAACGGAATAGCACATTTAACCTTGTTCTTATTAAAAATCTATTTGCGGTAGCTTTTGTTTTCCATTTAACACGGTTGTTGCCAATAACATCTTTGATATTATCTTTATTGAACGAATGTAAATGTGCATTCTTTGGTGTGGGCAAATTACAATGGACACATAAGTAATATTCAATTTTCTCATTGTAAGGCGTAGTTATAATAAGCTTACCGCCAGGCTTCAATTTTTCAACCAGTATTTGTACAAATAATTTAGGATCGTGCACGTGTTCCATAATTTCTGATGCCACAATGCAATCAATAGAATTATTTTTTACCGGAAAATGGAAGACATCGGCAACTAAGGCTGCGTGGTTTTCACCAGGATATTTTCGTAAAGCCTTCACGGGGTTTATACTTGAAATATCCATGGAAATAACTTTGAGGTTTTTTTTTATAAAATAACCGGCCAACCATCCATTACCGCATCCAACATCTATTATTAAATCTGCATTATCAGGAATGCTTTTTATAATAGTCTTATGTAACCTTTCAATTTCTGTTTTTGTGGCGCTTATCTCATTATTTTTAAAATAATCATATACTTCCGAGTCTTTCTGATAGTGATGAGCATAATTAAAACTCGTATTCACATTTTGATGTAATGGAGATGAAGCCGGGATGGGCTCATCTATTAATATCAATGGAACGTCATCTTTAATTTTATAAAGGCTTTCACCCCTTCCAGTATTCAAAACCTTTTTTTCTTTATCGTAAATAAGCGCATTACCTGTTACGGGATCTCTGAGTATTTCTAATAAAAAATCTTTCATTTAGTATGCCTTTTTTGCAATATAAAACGTACTTCGGTATAAAAATCTCTAATGTATAAAACGGATACTGCGCTATAATCAAAACTAAGCAATAAACGAAGGCTTGCTGCTTTTTCTTATCTTCGCCGCCGATTATGAAGAACATAAGAAATTTTTGCATTATTGCGCATATTGATCACGGGAAAAGTACACTTGCAGACCGTTTGCTGGAGTTTACCCATACTATTACTGATAGGGAAATGCAGGCGCAGGTTTTGGATGATATGGATCTTGAACGGGAGAAAGGAATTACCATAAAAAGCCATGCAATTCAAATAAACTATCCGTATAAAGGAACTGATTACGTATTAAATCTTATTGATACGCCAGGTCATGTTGATTTTAGTTATGAAGTAAGCAGGGCGCTGGCTGCATGCGAAGGTGCATTGTTGCTTGTAGATGCTACACAGGGCATACAGGCACAAACAATTTCTAATTTATACCTTGCCATTGATAATGATCTTGAGATAATTTCGGTTATTAACAAGATTGATATGGACGGTGCAATGATTCCTGAAGTAGAAGACCAGATTATAGAATTGATCGGCTGCAAACAGGAGGACATTTTGCATGCAAGCGCCAAAACAGGTATTGGAATTGAAGAGATACTAACGGCAATAATTAATCGAATTCCTGCTCCCCAGGGCGATTACGATGCACCGTTACAGGCATTGATTTTTGACAGCGTTTTCAATAGTTTCAGGGGAATAATCGTTTATTATAGAATCTTTAATGGTATTCTCAGGAAAGGTGAAAAAATCAAATTCTCCAATACAGGTAAAGAATACGGAGCAGATGAAGTGGGGATTTTAAAAATAGGGTTATCACCAAGGCCGGAAGTAAAAGCCGGAGATGTTGGCTATATAATAACCGGTATTAAAAATGCAAAAGAAGTAAAAGTAGGAGATACGATTACAACGACAACTAATCCATGTAAGGAATCTATTAAGGGTTTTGAAGAGGTAAAGCCAATGGTTTTTGCCGGAATTTTCCCCGTTAATACTGATGAATTTGAAGAGTTGAGAGATTGTATGGAAAAGCTGCAGTTGAATGATGCATCGCTTACTTTTGAGCTGGAAACTTCGCAGGCATTGGGCTTTGGTTTCCGTTGCGGTTTTCTTGGGATGCTTCACATGGAGATAATACAGGAGCGCCTTGAAAGAGAATTTAATCAAACTGTAATTACAACGGTTCCTAACGTAAGTTTTATTGCGTACACGACGAAAGGTGAAAAAATAATTGTAAACAATCCTACACAAATGCCCGATCCTAGCAGGATTGAAAAGATTGAAGAACCCTACATTAAAGCACAGATTATTACGAAACCGGAATATATCGGTAATATTATGACGCTTTGTATTGGCAAGCGGGGCCTGCTTATCAACCAGGGTTACTTAACGCCCACACGCGTGGAACTTACTTTTGAAATGCCGCTTACTGAAATTGTTTTTGACTTTTATGACAGGCTTAAAAGCGTAACTAGGGGATATGCTTCTTTTGATTATCATCCCATCGGTTACCGCGAAAGCGATATTGTAAAGATGGATATTTTATTGAACGGCGATAAGGTTGATGCATTAAGTTCGTTGATACATCGTATTCGCTCGCAGGATTTTGGAAGAAAGCTTTGTGAAAAATTAAAAGAACTAGTTCCACGCCAACAATTTCAAATTGCTATACAGGCCGCTATTGGCGCAAAAATTGTTGCTCGTGAAAATATAAGTGCTATGCGTAAAGACGTTACCGCAAAATGTTATGGCGGCGATATCAGCAGGAAAAGAAAATTATTAGAGAAACAGAAAGAGGGTAAGAAGAGAATGAAGCAAATAGGAAACGTAGAAGTGCCACAGGAAGCCTTTTTAGCTGTTCTTAAACTGGATGAATAAATATTTTATAAACTAAAATTTAAATCATGTCGCAAATGTCACTTAATAAGGAAATGAATATCGAGGTAAGAGTTCTATTAATTGCAAAAGGCAATGATGAGCCTGTTACCGGTGATGAATACAGCGTGCGCCTTTTTGATAAAGATATTTTCAACGATGATTTTTTAGGAGAGAGCTCACTCAATGAGGATGGACGTGCGAAATTTATAATTACTGAAAAAGATTTTGCAGGGTTTGCGAAACTGGATGAGAAGCCAGATTTTTATTTTGTTGTGTACAAAAATAAAAAACCAATTTTTAAAAGCAGGGTAATGAAAAACCTTGATCTCACTAACTTTGAAGAATTCCGGATGAGAGAGGGAGAAGTGGTTGACCTTGGCACTTTTCTAATTGACGCTTAAACTTTGCATAGCATTAGTCCTTAGAATTTTTTGAAGGAACTTTTGGAACATTAACCGATGGGATACTATCATTAACATCTTCATCATTCTGCGGCCGCCTGTTACTTAATTTAGATTCATCAATATTACCTTTTGCATCTAAAACTGGTTGTGGCAAAGGCTCCTGGCCTTCAGGTGTCTTCTGTGTAAATACTTTTTGTATATGAACCCATTTACCATCTCTCCACACAAGCCCTTCATAATCGCCATCAGGAATGTAAGTATATTTTTTTTGCGGTTCTCCCGATTCTGAAATTAAATGCTCATAAATAATCATATCCTGGTCAGGGTCGTACGTTAAACGCGGGCTTGCATTTTTTTTATATTCCATTATATACCTTGCCCTGTATTTTTTTATAACGCTATTATCCTGGAAACTAAAATAAGAACCTCCGAAGATTGGCTGTCCATCTTTGAAAGTGAGAATTTCAATGACTTTTTTGTTGCTACTAATATTGTTTTCATCATAACCAAGCAGGGTATAATAATTGTTACCGAAGGCCTGTTTCTCTATAATCTTATAATATACTGCACCCATCCAACCGAAATTATTTCCAATAGTGTCTTCGGCGTCTTTAGTGATATCCGATTTATCAATCAAGGGAAAAAGCTTCAGTGAGCCATCGGCAGTCCTCATTTGAATAGCGCCATGCTGGCGGGTTACATTCTCGTTTATAACCATTTGCCAGGTAAATATTTTAAAAGTACTGTCTTCAGGGACAAGCTTTGAAATAGTTATAAGTGAGTCGAAGGGATAATAAAATGAATTTCTAATTTTTAATGCTCTTACAAATATTTTCGTAAACTGGCTGTCGGCTGCAAATCGTTCTTCAGCTGTTCTTCCTTGTATTATTTTTAATGCGACTGCTTTAAGTGAATCTTCTTTTTTTTGAAAGGCCTTCATTTCGGTACGGCTTATTTGAGAGAAACTCCAATTGCCAATTGAAAGGAATGAAATAAGAAAAAGCCACAATTTATTCATCAAAAAAATTTAAACAAAGAAAACAGTATTTGGTGAAATATATTGTTAAGCAGCAAAATTTAACTAAGCTATAATGCCTTTGCAACCGATATAAGATCGTCAAATACTAGGTCAATATCTGCATCATTAACATCAACCTCTTTTCTTGTTGTCGGTAAAAAAATGTTTATGGCAATATTTAAATTTCTTCCAAATTTCATATCGCTCAAAGTATTTCCGATCATCACACTTTTCGAAAAATCAATTTCAGGAAAATCTTTTTGCGCCTGCAAACCCATGCCAGGATTTGGTTTTCTGTTAGGACTATCACTTTCAAAATCTATGGAATAATATATTTTGTCGATTCTGCCACCTGCATATTCAAATTCTTCAATCATATTTTTGTGAATCAATTCAAGATCTTCCAGTTTGGTAAGCCCTTTGGCAACACCCCGTTGATTGGTTACAATAAATATCTTACCGAATTTTTCCGTAAAAATTTTCAGCGCTTCTTTTACGCCATGATAAAACTTAAACTCTTCCCATTTATGAATGTAATCTTCATGCTTTTCATCATTAATAACGCCATCGCGATCAAGAAATAATGTCCACGTTTTATCTATGTTTTTTAAATTGATTGCATTTGGATAGTTCTTTAAGTTAGTTCCCGCTCCTTTGGAAAGAGCTTGTCCCGGTTCGCCGGGATGTTGGGGTGAGGTTTCAATTTTTAATTCTTCCTGCGCTCTTTCATAATCTTCAGGAATACCAATATCAATAAAATATTCATCCTGAATGAGGCCATACATTTTTCTTTCACTAACAAATTTTTCTAAATAATCTTTTTCAAAAGAAAATTTTTCCGGTAGATTCTCATTTAAGAAAGTTTCTGTATTTAGCGCATACACGCCACCGTTAATTAAACCTTTATTGTAAAACTGTTTTTCCTTAAATGATATGATTAAATTATCATCACCCAATTCAACAACTCCATAACGATCAAAGTTACTCATTGGCTTCAAACACAAAGTGCAATCCGAATTATGTTGTTCATGAAAATTGCTTAATTCATTAACATGTACGTTAAACAATGTATCGCCGTTACAAACGAGAATATTTTTTTCAGTAGATTTTTCAATCGCAAGTTGTAAAGCGCCGCCGGTTCCTAACGGTTCATCTTCAATTGAAAATTGAAAATTATTATGTGGTAAATTTTCTTTTACAAAACTGATAATGCTTTCACTTTTATAACCAACTGAAAAGATAAAATCCTGAATTCCTTCTTTTTGGAGATGAGCTATAACATAGTGCAGAAAAGGTTTTCCGGCAACAGGCGCCATGCATTTAGGAAGTTCTGAAACCACGGAACGCAGTCTTGTCCCAAGCCCGCCGGCTAAAATAATGGCTTGCTTAATCATCGGTTTCTGCAAAATAAATTTCTTCAACAAGCTGGCAAATGATGTGACCAAGTGTTATATGGCTTTCCTGTATTCTTGGAGTATCATCAGACGGAATATTTATCAAATAATCTGCATCCTTTTTTAGTTTGCCGCCGGTAGAGCCTGTGAATGCAATAGTGATCATTTTTTTTTCTTTGGCAACCTCAAATGCGTTTACAATGTTCTTACTGTTTCCGGATGTGCTCAATCCTACCAGTACATCACCTTTGTTGCCGATACCTTTTATGAGCCGTGAATAAATAACATCATAACTATAATCATTTGCCACTGCAGTTATATAAGAAGTATTACAGTGTAAAGCTTCAGCAGGTAATGCATCACGGTCAGTATAAAACCGACCGCTGAATTCTGCTGCAAGATGTTGTGCATCTGAAGCACTTCCTCCATTGCCACAGAATAAAACTTTATTACCTTTTTCAAAAGCATTTACAATAACGTTTACACAATCCATCACTGTCTGTAAAATTTTATCATCGGCAAGAATTTGCTTTTTTACATTGATTGATGATTGTATAATATTTTTTATTTTTTCCATTTTAATATTTGTTTATGCACACCAGGTTGTTAAGCCAAATTTCGTAAATGTATAGTTCTTTACCTCGCCGCCAAATTTATTCAATTCTTCTATCACAGCATGATGCGTATTACCGGGACAATAAAAAATCATAAATCCGCCGCCGCCAGCGCCACTTATTTTGCCGCCGGTTGCGCCGGTTTTTTTGGCAGCTTCATAAATTTCTTCAATGCGGCTGTTGCTGATATTGTGTGCCATCCTTCGTTTCTGCTGAAATCCAAAATCGAGTATTTCACCAAATTCATTCAACTTACCTTTCAATAATGCTTCTTTCATCATGCGGGCTTGTTCTTTCAACTGGTGCATCGCTTCAATACTTTTTTCATTTTTATTGGTCACATTTTTTACCTGTTCGTTAATTATTGCTGCACTTTCGCGACTGTTAGCAGTAAAGTATAAAACCAAATTATTTTCAAGCTCATGCAAATATTGTGACTTAATGCGTAAAGGATTTACAATTACTTTATCACCTTCATAAAACTCCATAAAATTTACGCCACCAAACATAGCTGCATATTGATCCTGCTTTCCGCCGGCAAGTTTTAAATCTTCTCTTTCAATTTGATAAGCAAGATGCGCAATATCATAGTCGCCTAACGGAAGTTTAAGCATTTCAACAAATGCCCCAATGATTGCAACAACCAGCGTAGACGAAGTACCAAGACCGGAACCTGCAGGTGCATCCACAAAAGTGGATAAACGAAATCCTGAGGAAGGCATTCCAAAATCTTTTTGAATGCGGTTATAAACTCCTTTCAATAAATCCAGTGTTCCATCAATAGGTAATGAAGTTGCAAACTCAAAACATTGTTCTTCTTTCCTGTCGAGTGCTTCAACAATAATAATATTTTCAGTAAGAAGTTCTATATTGGCATAAGCAAAAAGAGAAACAGTTGCATTTAATATTGCGCCACCAAATTGATCGCTGTATGGGCTAACATCTGTACCCCCACCGGCAAGGCCTATACGCAAAGGAGCTTTACTGCGATATATCATCTTTATTATATTTTTTAAAGATTTAGAAGCGAATCTTTAATATTATTTTAAAAGTTCTATTATAGTTTTTACCATCACCTCCCAGCTATATTTTTTCTTTTCTTCGCGAAGGTGAGATAAAAAAAATTCTTCTCCCAAATCAAAATATTCTTTAACTTTTTCTGCAATGCTTTCTGCGTTGGGTTCAGCAATTAATCCAACTTTTTTATCAGGAACTAAGGAAGGTAATCCACCAACATTTGTTACAATCATTGGTATTTCAAAATGATAGGCAAGTGGTGTAACGCCGCTCTGGGTGGCGTTCCTGTAAGGTTGTATTACGCAATCTGCGGCACATAAATAATATTTTACCATACTGTCAGAAATAAATTCTGTGTGTAGGATAAGATTGTTTTTTATTAAGGGATCATTTAATAATTCCTGGTAATTTTTTTCATCTTCATAAAACTCTCCCGCTATTAATAACTTTATGTTTTGAGTAGAAGGATTCTGTTTTAATAATTTCATTGCATTTAATAAAATATCAAGTCCCTTATATTTTCTTATAAATCCAAAAAATAAAATCACTTTATCATTAAGGTTGATGTTAAGTTTTTCTCTGGCTTCTTCCTTACTAATTTTTTCTCCAAAATTATCATACAAAGGATGTGGAACAAATTTGGCAGGTTTTCCTTTTGCGAACTGGTGTAAATCTGCAAGTACCTTTTCACTCATGGTTATAAAGCCATCGATCGGTTTCAGAAAGTAATTGGTAAAAGCTTTATCACCGGGGCGTTTTTCATGCGGAAAAATATTATCTGCAATGCATATAATTTTTGTGTGCCGATTTTTTTTTACTCTTCTTAAAATAGTACCGAGGCATGGGCCCATAAAAGGAAGCCAATACCGTACAACGATAATATCAGGCCTTAATTTTCTTAATTCATTTCCTACGTTAATCCAATTGAATGGATTAACTGAATTAATTTTTACGTGGATAGAAATATTTTCCGGTGCAGGTTCGGTTGAATATTGTGTAGTTCCCGGGAAGAGAAAAGATGGATATTGATAAGAAAAGGTGTAGATAGCTGCATCATTGCCTTTATCCATAAATGCTTTTGCAAGCCTTTCATCATATGATGCAAGGCCACCACGAAGTGGATGAGCTGGCCCAATGATAATAACCGAGGCCTTACTCCAAGCCGTCTTTTGGGGAGCGGAAACTGTTTCAACAAAATTTTCAGACATTTTAGCTATTGCTGAATTTAAAGATCAAACAATTAAGCAATATAACATGCAACTATTAATTAATTCTATCCTCAATTAAATAATGATTTCTTTCGGCTCCGTTTCTCGAAATAAGTTCTCCAAGAAATCCTGCTAGAAAAAGTTGTGTTCCAATAATCATTGCGAAAATTGCAAAGAAGAATAAGGGCCTTTGTGTTAACCCGGTTTGGTCAAAAAAGAATTTTGAAACGGTGAGATATATAAAAACAATAAAACCAAATAAAAATGATAAGGTTCCCCATAAACCAAAAAAATGCATTGGATTTTTTTTGAACTTGCCAACAAAAACAATGGATGCCAAGTCAAGGAATCCATTTATAAAACGGTTCCATCCAAACTTGGTAACTCCATATTTTCTTGCACGATGTTCCACCACTTTTTCTCCAAACTTTTTAAAACCCGACCACTTGGCAAGCAAAGGAATATAGCGGTGCATTTCACCATATACCTCGATACTTTTAACCACCTTATTTTTGTAAGCTTTTAATCCGCAATTAAAATCGTGAAGCTTAATTCCACTCACTTTCCTGGTAGCAGCGTTAAATAATTTTGATGGAATATTTTTTGAAAGCGTGCTGTCATATCGTTTCTTCTTCCAACCGCTTACAATGTCGTAACCATCTTCCAGTACCATTCTTCTTAATTCAGGAATTTCATTGGGGCTGTCCTGCAAGTCAGCATCCATAGTTATTACAACCACGCCTTGAGCAATTTTAAAACCTTCATTAAGAGCTGCACTCTTACCATAATTGCGTTGAAATTTTATGCCTTTTACGAAAGGATTTTGACTCTTTAATTGTTGAATGATGCACCAGGAATTATCCGAACTTCCGTCATCAACAAAAATAATTTCATAGGTGAAATTATTTTCTTCCATCACGCTCCTTATCCATGCCTCAAGCTCGGGCAAAGATTCAGCTTCATCAATAAGTGGAATTACTACGGAAATGTCCATTTAGGTGCCTCTTTAATTTAATACTAGTCAACTAACTGCTGCGGCTCTTTTTTTGCAATTGCTGCGCCAATAAGAGATCCGATGGCTCCTAAAATTGCAAATGAGATTAAGATGCCTGCAATCATTCCAACCCAAAAAAATCTCTGAAATATTTCCATACCTTTTTCAATCTGTTCCCTGTTCTCAGGAGTTGCTTTAAGCATTGCATTTTCCCTGGCAATTTCTAAAAGTTGGGCTTTATATTCAGGAAAAACCATATAAAATAAAAGTGAAAAAGCTATAAAGAAAATAGTTGTTATTGCAATTGTTTTAAAGCCATATGCAAACAGGTTTCCAAAAGTTACATTGTTATCCATATCTTTTCCATACTTGATAACAACCAGTATAATGCCTCCAATAATTATTAAATAAGAAATCCAGTTTAGTTTAGTATTTCCCTGCAAACCTCCCATATTTATAATGAGAGTAAAAACCACCATAAAAAGAAATAGTAACAGACCGGCATTAAGATTAGAGAGTTTTTTATTTTTCATTGTATTATGGTTTATTTCAAAAATAGACTGTCTCCATTAATAATCCCAATAACCCGGCCTTTTAGTTTTTTACCAATAAATCCATTGTTTTTTGATTTTGAAAAAATATCTTTTTCTTCAAATACATATTCTGCATCCGGGTTAAATAATGTTATGTTGGCTTTTCTCCCTTTGTCGATAAAAGTTTCTTCTATTTTAAATATGTCTCTAATATTTTCTGTTTGCATTTTTACCAAATGTTCTGCTGAAACGCCGCATACACGGGCGGCGCCGAAAACACTTTCCAATCCTTCCATTCCATTTTTTGCATATTCAAATTCACAAACCTTATTATCCCAATCCTGCGGCTGATGATGAGAGGCAATAAAATCTATCACTCCATTCTTAATTCCATTTCGCAAAGCGTCCCTATCTTGTTTTGTTCTTAAGGGAGGATTCACTTTCAGGTTGGTGTCATAAGACGCCAAATCATCGTCACAAAAAAACAAATGATAAGGTGTAACGGAACAGGTTACACGAAGTTTTTCATTTTTCGCTGCAGCAATCATTTCAATAGATTTTGCTGTTGACACTCCAGTGAAATGAATTTTCGAATTGGTATATCTTACCAGTTCAATATCACGGGCAATCATCAGTTCTTCTGATATAGCCGGCTTTCCTGCCAATCCTAATCGGGTCGATGTTTCACCTTCATTCATCAAGCCTGAAGGACTGATACTTTTATCGTCGGGCAATTGAATTATCGTTCCATCTATGGCAAGAATATATTCCAAAGCCTTTTGTAAAATGCCGGATGATTGAACAGGATTCAGGCCATCAGAAAATGCTATAGCCCCTGTGTTAAACATATCATACATTTCACTCAGTTCCTTGCCTTCTGCATTTTTGGTAACTGATCCAATGGGAAAAATCTGTACTGGTAAATGCTTGCTTTTCTGAACAAGATATTCTACCTGGCTTTTATTATAAACAACCGGGTTGGTGTTTGGAATAAGCATTACTCGTGTAAACCCGCCTGCAGCAGCCGCATTGGCACCTGTTTCAAGTGTTTCTTTAAATTCCTGCCCGGAATCACAAAAGTTGGCAAAACAATCTATCCAGCCTGTTGAAATATGCAGGTCTTCAACTTCAATTGTCTTATCAGCATTGGCTTTTAACCCATTTCCAATTTCTGAAATAATACCATTATCAATTAAAATATCCTGTGATGTTCCGTGAAAAGGAGAGGAGGGTGAAACTATTGTCGCTCGTTTTATTAAAACCTTCATTAGGTTTATGAAAAAATTTGGTTGCGCGAAGATAGGGTTAAAAAATAATTAAATAAATTTCATTAATATCAAAATCATTCGAACACTAAATTTAATTTACAGACTTAAAACGGAAGCTTATTATAAATTTTGATAAATGCTCCTGTAGAGAAACACTTCTTTGGAATAATCTTTGGCAAAAGTGTAAGAATCCACATCGAGCTGTCTTGTCAATGCTTTATTTACATTGCCTTCCCCGCAGTTATAGGCAGCTGTAACAGCCCTTTCCCAAGAGGCTTCGGAGAGATTGGCTTTCCAGCCTTTCTGCTCTAGATAATTTACTTTTCCATTCAACACGCTAACGGCCATTTGAGCTGTTGCATTTGCATCCGTCCATTTGCCCGAATTTACAAACGTTGGAAAGGAAGCAATATCAATTTGCCAAAAGCCAAATCCATGGTATTGCTTTGCCGCATCTCCGGGGCGCTTGCCGTAATCTCCTTTCATTAAAGTACAAATTTGGCTGAAGGGTAATCCCTGGTTGGCATATCTTGTAAATAAAAACCCGGTTTCGCGTGCGCAAATGCCTGCAAGCCAGTCTTCGGTATACATGCTGTTAGTAATGGTGTTTTTAATGATACCGCCCAAATTATCTTTAATCCATTGCATCATTTTCTGATCGGAGTTAATATGCGGTTGAGGTGGTTCATTATCCGGATTAAATCCTAACGAAGCGGCTTTCCCCAGCGTCAGGCTTCCTGCAATACCGGTTTGCTGTATGCCATAAAATTTTTGAAATGCCTTCGTAGCATCTCTTGTATTTGGGCCAAAATTTCCGTCAGGGTCTGCATTTAAAAAACCTTGTAGTTTTAAAAATTGCTGCCACTTTTTAACAAGTGAGCCTGTATCGTTTAATTGAATTGCCATTTAAAAAATATATAAGGGATAAAGAAATATATTTTTATAAATATTTTTTGTGGCGGGAGGTTAATTTTTACAAGGGTATGGAAATCCGATTTGGTTAGGAACATTTTTATTCGTGTTCGACAAGATCAAAATTTGAAAATAAATATTATAATAGCAAATAATCACGAAGATTAATTCCTGCTATTTTATTCATCTATTGAAAATGTCGCATTTATTCGCAACATTTGTTTGTCTCTTGCTGGTTAATAATACACGCGGCCTTTCAGCCTAACATGTCTTTTTTTATACAGCGATTTAAATTTTTTTAAAATGAATCATCAAAATTTATAAAATAAAAATCTTTATTCAATATTACTATTATGGAAAAATTTGTAAAAAAGAATGGAGTTAGTGTAAGAGCCTATAAAGGGGATGCCATGACACTCTTATGTTTTGATGTTGATGAAAATATTATAAAAAATTTTACCGGCTTTAGTATCAAGGTTACTCCGCCAGGCGAAAACAGCCGGTCTTATTATCTCTATAATCGTATCTCTTATTCGCCCGATGTAATTACAGCAAGCAAATTAGATCCCAAAAAAATTAATATTTATAAAATGAATTATGCGCCGTTGCAAAGGTTTAGCTGGGTTCATGTTGCGGGAACAGATGACGGTACCAGCCATTACATTTATGGTAATTATAAATATGAAATAACACCACGATATCTGATTGATAATAAATTGCAGCTCCTTAATAAAGAATTAACTGCGAGTGTAACAATTGACGTGAGTCCATATAAATCCGGAAAATTACAAATAGGTTTCACCAGAGGGTTTATCGAATCCCAGGCTTATTCAAGGCATTTTGGTCTGAACAATAAAATAAGACCGAATAGCACTGATTTAATTTTTGATATAAAACAAATTGCAAATGCTTCTTTTGGTCAGTATACTTTTGAAGATCAATATAAATGGCTTGGATGGCAGGCTCGCGTTGCACTCTTAGAGTTTTTAGATGAAACGCTGCAAGATAAAAAAATGACTTTGGATGTTTTTGCGTACGACCTCGATGAACCTTACATCTGCAGCCAATTGCTGGAACTTGCCAAAGAAGGAAGGGTAAGAATTATTCTGGACAATTCCGCTGACTACAACGGAAGCACTGCATTTGAAACAAAATTTGACCAGGTATTTAAAGAAGTGGCTCTTGATAAAAATGCACTGGTAAGAGGTAAATATCTTTCTCTCAGCCATTCTAAAATATTCATTCAGAAATTTAATAATAAGCCGGCTAAGGTATTAACGGGGTCGGCAAATTTTTCAACTAATGGCCTTTACATAAATGCCAATCATGTAATCATATTCCAAAACATGAGAGTGGCGCAGGTTTATGAAGATGTTTTTAATGAAAGTTTTGGCACAGGTGATGCAGCTACCACTTTAAAGATGAAAAGTTTTAAAACTGGAAACGTTCAGGCTACTGCATTTGAATTTAAAAATATTAGCGGTATACCGGATATGCTTATACGCTTTTCGCCGCATAGTAAAGAGGTGGCTACTACATTTTTTGCGCTTATTAGCCAGCGGATTCTAAATGCACAAAGCGATGTGTTATTTGCGGTGATGAACGACCGGAGCGCAAGTAGTATTTTGGATGCATTACACACACAGGTTAAGGCTGAAAAGGTTTTTACTTATGGAATTACAGACGTAATTGCCGATAAACAAAATGGCGTAATGCTCTATAAACCTAACAGTAAAAGAGGCGTTTTGGTGGCTGGCAAACCGGGCGAATATATTCTGCCTGAACCTTTTGAACAAGAATCAAAAATACCTGGCATTAGTGTGCACCATAAATTTGTTGTGGTAGATTTTAAGGGAGCAAACCCCGTGGTATACTGTGGCAGCAGCAATCTTGCATTTGCCCCCGAACAGGCAAATGGCGATAACCTGCTTGAGATCCGTAACAGGAATGCTGTAACTGTTTTCGCTATAGAAGCTATGCGACTTGTTGATCACTTTGAATGGAGGAATGCATTGGCTATTAGAGGAACCGAGCAACCTGTGATTCCAGCTGCAGGTACGCCTGCAAATACTTTTTATTTGCACGACAGCGCGGAGAGCGATTGGGTTGCAAAATATTATGATCCTAATGATTTGCGTTGTGTAGAAAAGGAATTATTGATAAGGCCCCATCTGAGTGCTTAATTAATCTGTTGCTGTTATCGTAAATTCCTTTTTCAATTTTATGTCTTCGCAGGATGCTCCGATTCTTACTTCAAATTCTCCCGGTTC
>NZ_VYQF01000008.1 GCF_008710285.1 Ginsengibacter hankyongi
GAACCGGGAGAATTTGAAGTAAGAATCGGAGCATCCTGCGAAGACATAAAATTGAAAAAGGAATTTACGATAACAGCGGCTAAATGAAATGCGTTTATGAGGTTAAAACGGAGCAGGACGCTTTAAATAACCTGCTCTAATTATAAATCTGTTTTTTCTGATTCAGTAAAAAAATGCTAATTAGTTATTAAGCCAAAAAAATGGAAATTAATTGCATCTAAACAATGTTAACTGTGAAGCTCTTGTAGTTAATGTAATTTATTAATTAAAATATTTAAATATGGCAAACAGAAGAAATTTCATCAGAACGTCAACCCTTAGCTTAGCGGCCACCACTTTGCATCCACTTATCGACAAGGGTGCAAGGGTTATTAACTATGCGCCTGGCTCAAATGATTTATCCATCGGCATTGCTGATTATACTTTTGTTCATTTTGATATTACACAATCAATTCAAATGATGCAAAGAATCGGTATTCATTATATGTCAATTAAGGATTTTCATTTGCCTCTTGATAGTTCACAAGAAAAAATTGATGCGATAATAAAACAATATAAGGACGGAGATATTAGTGTCTATGCGGTTGGCGTTATTTATATGAAAACCAGGGATGCAGTTGATCGGGCATTTGATTATGCAAAGAAAGTAGGTGTGCCTCTCATAATAGGGGTGCCTGATTATGATCTTATTGATTATACAGAACAACAGGTAAAAGCCTATGATATAAGACTGGCTATCCATAATCACGGGCCCGAAGACAAATTGTATTCCTCCCCTGAAGAAGCTTACAAAAGAATTAAAACCAGAGATTCCCGTATGGGGCTTTGCCTGGACATAGGCCATGCAATGCGTGCAGGAGTTGATCCTTCACAAGCTGTTTTACATTACGGCAGTCGAATATTTGATCTGCACATTAAAGATGTAACAAAGGCGCAAAAGGACGGTGAGGCAATAGAGGCAGGGCGGGGCATTATTAATTTCCGGGCATTGATAAAAGCACTACGCAAGATAAATTATACAGGACATTGCAGTATCGAGTTTGAAAAGGATATGAAAGATCCTTTGCCGGGCATTGCGGAGTCAGTGGGGTTTTTTAGAGGAGTGAACGACGGCAGTGTTTGAAAAGATGTATAGTTAGAAGATGACAACAGCATCGAACTATCTCAAACGAAGAATTAACGATATAAGAAACGATTGAAAAATTTAGTGTACTGGCGAATGAAGTGTAAGTTGATTTCGAAAGTCCGCCAAAACCTCACACGGCTAATAATCCGCTATCTACTAATTCTTAACCTTTATTACTTCTGCTAACAACTTGCAGGACGTTATTATTTGGTATTTATATTGGAAGAGAGATATACGGGCTTGAAAAAATTATTTACCTTCTATAAGTCTTTGCAAACTTGCTTCATTTTCCATCAAGCGGCGAAGCAACATTACTTGGTTACCGGCTCTTACAAAATTCTGATCTTTATATTTAGCGCCGTAATAAACATCATTGTTTAAATAATCTGCAAGAAAGCGAATTGCCTGCATGTATATCATGAATTTGCCGGCATAAATAAAATGATTCTTTTCTTCGGTTGATAATTCATTACTCATCTCACTCATATAGCCTTTCCAGATTGCAGCAAAATATTCTTCTCGTATTTTTATTTTGGAGAAATCTTTTTCTTCTTCGTCTACAGGTGACAGGTAGGTTCTTATCATGTCGCCCACATCACTGATGAAATATCCTGCCATTACCGTGTCAAGGTCAATCACACATAATCCTTTATCATTTTTGTCAAAAAGTACATTGCTTATTTTTGTATCATGATGTGTAACTCTTAATTTAAAAGCAGGATTGTGTAATATATGTTCATAAGTTTCAACAATTTTTTTATTTTTAGTTATGAAATTGATCAACTCTTTTGATTGTTGAATCCTCTCTTTATTCCCATTTTCTAAAGCTTCAGTAAATTGCTGGTACCTTAGCGAAAGATTATGAAAATCGGGTAACGTAACCCTTAATTTATCAATTGGGAAACCCGACAATAGTTTTGTAAACTGGCCAAATTTTTTGGCAGCTTCATAAGCCTGCTCTTTTTTCTCTACCGCGTTAATGGTATGCGATTGCCTTACGTAATGGCAAAGACGGAAATATCCTTTGCCATGGATGTGCACAATTTCTTCGTTGGTTGTTGTTTTTATTGGTCTGATAAATAAGAAGTCAGGATAAGCGTTGGCAAGGTAATCCGCCAACATTCTTACATTAGCGGCAATTGCCTCCGGGTGTTTAAACACCGTATGATTAATTTTTTGAAGAATATAATCATCGTGCGAATTTTTTATCCGCCATGTTTTATTAATGAGCCCGTTTCCAAAGAGTTCCACGTCAAGCTGGTTCTGCGATAAGTTATACGCAGAAAAGATTTCTTCCATCATTAAATGATATTCATTGTTGATCGTTATTGAACAAACTTATGCGAGTTACTGCTATTATATGTGCGCAACCGATTGTTCAATTTTTATAAGAATAATATCCTGGTAAAGTTTTAAAATTGTGTATGCCCTAAACGAAATTTTCTATTTTTTATGAATTATCAACTGTCCTTCAATTAGAATATTATGATATTTTTTTTCCTCCTCATCTGGTATATTATCAGCATTAAACAGATCGAATAATATTTCAGTTGCTTTTTTTGCCTGCTCATAAGGATATTGCTCAACAGATGCAAGTGGCGGAAACTCGAGGTAATTTATTATCGGTAAATTAGCATAGCTAACAAAAGAAATGTCCTTATTTATTTTAAGCTTCGATTTTCTTGCATATTGAATTGCGTCTAATGCAACATAGTCGTTAATTGTTAAGATGGCTGTTGGAGGATATTTTAAATCCAATAAATTTTTCATAGCCTCGAAAGTTTTTACCTGTGTCAGGTCTGTAGTTACAATGAGAGATAAATCGATTTTAATTCTCTTTTTTTGTAACACTTCCATGTAGGTTATAATTCTTTCCTTACTCGACTTCATTTCTTCGGGGCCATTAATAACACCAATTCGTCTATGCCCTTTCGTTATGAGAAATTCAATTGCCTGTTTTGTGCCGGTATTGAAATTGGAAGCTACTTTATGAACCGTCGGGAGATCGGGAACCCTGTCAAAAAATACAACGGGTATATTATATTTTCGCAGGCTGATAAAGTGGTCGTAATTTTTGGTATGCTTTGATATAGAAACAATCAGGCCGTCTACCCGTTGATTTTTCATTGCTATCGCAATTTGTTTTTCCTGGTCTATATCATCATGCGATTGACCTATTAATACACTATACTTATTTATTTTGGCAACGTCTTCTATACCATTTATAGCTTGAGAAAAAAATTCTTCTTTGAGGTTCGGCAGTATAACACCTATGGTATGTGTCTTTTGTTGTTTAAAGAACAAGGCTGTTTGGTTAGGCTCATAATTTAATTCTTTTGCTAACTGCTTTACCTGCATTTTAGTGCGAAGCCCTATACTCGGGTGGTCATGCAATGCCCTGGATACAGTTGAAACAGAAAATTTCAAACGCCTGGCAATTTCTTTAAGAGTTGGTAATTTATTATCCATAAGCACTAAGTCCGCAAATTACAACAAATGCTGAAAACGATACGGAGGTTTAGTTGGTTGATCAATCGATTGCGCGAAAAGTTCCCTCGTATCATGTCGATTTTGTTTTTGACCAATTCTAAATCAGCCATTGAAATTTTTTTTGTAAAATCATCTTGCACGTTCATAGGCCGTTTTTGTTTTTTTATTTTAAAAAATCCATGTTGTTGAAAAATAGAACAAACGGTTGCGCTGATTTTTCAATCGTTTGCGTAGCAAAACTTCGGCTGCACAACGATTCCAGGTACAGCATTTATAAATAAAATATGTCAATTTAGTTCCGAAGCATTTAATACAATATTAATTTGCCAAAGAAAAATTGCGATATGTTATCATAGTAAGATGTACTTATTAACAATAATCTAAACCAAAAAATAGCGAATGAAAAATCAGTTGCTGCGTTGTAAAAGTGGCATGGTGAATTACTTGACCACGACGAGGTGCTATCAAGGCGTTGTTAACAATCATTAAATATGTTAATTGCTTATCCGATTGTACTTACGTGCCTGCTAACTCATGTTTTGATATTACCGGGTGCGTTGCCACTGCGCTAATTAACGCAGTGGAACCATATGACTCAGGGAGGAGATAAATTCCGGGTATGAAGGCGAATATCTCACGAGATTTTTAAATTCGCTATTGACTGTGTAGCCCTTATCTTGCTTACAAATTTTATAAATTGTGACTGATGTTAAAAGCCCTTCCTTTACTTTTTATTTTCTCTTTGGTTTTCTTTCATGCAGCAACCTCACAGGTAAGCATAAATGATAATCTTGTATTTGATTCGTTGCCTAAAAGGTGGGACGAAGCGATCCCCTTAGGGAATGGCATGTTAGGTGCGTTGGTCTGGCAAAAAAATGATAAGCTTCGATTTTCCCTTGACCGGGCTGATTTGTGGGACGAAAGGCCAGTGATAGATTTTTCTAAGTTCAATTTTAAATGGGTACAGCAGCAGGTTGCCAAAAAGCAATATGACACGGTCCAAAAATTGGGAGATGTTCCTTATGAGGCATATCCTTATCCAACAAAACTTCCCGCAGGCGCTATAGAATTCGACATGACATCTTTCGGCAAAATAAAAACTTCAATGCTGGACGTTGAACATGCGCTTTGCAAAGTAGAGTGGGAGAGCGGTATCGAGCTGGAAACGTATGTTTGTGCAAATGCCGGCTGTGGTGTTTTCACTTTTAAGAATATTTCAAAAAATATTGCTGCCAGTATTATTGCACCGCCTTATCGCACTAACAGGAAAGGCGTTGCAGGGAATTCCGTGGAGGGCCAGGGATTGGAAAGATTAGGATATCAACAGGGTGATATTCTTAAACGAAAAAACTTTCTTCAATATACACAACCTATAACTAACGGTTACGTGTATGTGATAACGGTGAAGTGGAAAGAACAGGGCAATGAAGTGAGGGGAATTTGGTATATCAATAAAGCCCGAGCTAACGTGAAAACACAGGATGCTTCTGCATTTGCTGACACCAGTTTTGCCAGGCATTGTTTGTGGTGGAAAAACTTTTGGAACAAATCTTCTGTGTCGATACCCGATAAACAAATTGAAAAGCAATATTATCTTGAATTATACAAGTTGGGCTGCGTTGCCCGGGAAGGCGCTCCCGCTATAACTTTGCAGGCTATTTGGACTGCGGATAATGGCAACCTCCCGCCATGGAAAGGCGATTTTCATAACGATCTCAATACACAACTTTCTTACTGGCCTTCTTATACCTCCAACCACTTGCAGGAGGCAAAGACCTTTACTGATTGGCTTTGGAAGATTAAAAAAGAAAATGAAAAATATACAAGGGAATATTTTGATGTTGATGGTTTGAACGTTCCCGGGGTTGTAACACTATCTGGTTACCCAATGGGTGGATGGATTCAGTATTCATTATCACCAACAATTGCTGCATGGCTCTCGCAGCATTTTTACTGGCAATGGAAATATTCAATGAATAAGAACTTCCTGCAAACAAGAGCCTATCCTTATCTGCATGAAGTGGCCGTCTTTCTTGAAAACATCTCTTACATCGAAAACGGGAAACGCAAACTGCCTTTAAGTTCCAGCCCGGAATATAACGACAATGATATTAGTGCATGGTTTACCAATGCTACTAACTACGATTTGTCCCTGATGAAATTCGCTTTTAAAGCAGCAGCAGAATGTGCCACCGCTATGAATAAAAAAGATGAGGCAATACATTGGCAAAAGATAAATGCCGAGTTGCCTGCATTGGATATTAATGAAACCGGTCTTACCATTGCTCCCGGTTTTACAAGAAAAGTTTCTCATCGCCATCATTCGAATCTGATGTCAATTTATCCGCTGGGATTATTGAACGCAAATAATGCGCATGATAAAATGATTATAGATTCATCATTACGCTGGATGGAAAAAACCGGCACTGATGAATGGTGCGGTTATTCATTTAGCTGGGCTGCTTCCCTGTATGCAAGAGCTAAGCAGGGCGACAGTGCCGCGAAGGAATTAAAAATATTTGCATCCAATTTTTGTTCGCCCAACAGCTTTCATTTAAACGGAGACCAGAAGGGTGGCCAATATTCTAAGTTTACGTACCGGCCTTTTACATTAGAAGGAAATTTTGCATTTGCACAGGGATTGCAGGAAATGTTATTGCAGAGTTATAGCGGTGTTATAGAGATTTTCCCTGCAATACCAGCCTCTTGGAAAGAGGTAAGTTTTAATAATTTACGTGCAGAGGGCGCTTTTTTGATCAGTGCTGTCAAAACTAGCGGAACAATAGACGAAGTTAAAGTACGTGCCGAACAGGAAGGAACATTGCATTTAAAACTTCCTTTCAAAACATTTTATCTTTCTGATGCCGCAAAGAAGTTCGTGGTAAAAGATGGAGTTGTCATCATTAAAATGAATGCAGGTGAGCAATTCACCATTGAGAATGGTTTTGAATGATTTCATGCAAACGATTGCCTGTTCATTTATTCTTTTAAAACGATAGTTTCAATTTTTACCATCTGTAACCTGTAATAATTATTTACCTGGCTGAATAGTATCAAAAAAAACCTTTAATGAAAAAATTAAATCGAACAACCTACGCCGTTATAATCATCGGCATCCTGTTTTTTATATTTGGTTTTGTAACATGGCTCAACGGAACGCTTATCCCTTTTTTAAAACTCGCCTGCCAGTTAAAAAGCGATACACAGGCATTTTTTGTAACCTTCAGTTTTTACATGGCTTATTTTTTCCTCGCCATCCCGTCATCTTATGTTTTAAAAAAGACCGGTTATAAAAATGGTATGGCGCTGGGATTGTTTGTTATGGCCATCGGTTCCATTATTTTTATCCCGGCTGCCAATGCAAGGAATTTTGGTTTATTTCTTACAGGTTTGTTTGTGCAGGGGATGGGACTGGCGCTGCTCCAAACCGCTTCCAATCCTTACATCAGTATTATTGGCCCCATTCAAAGCGCAGCAAAGCGAATTAGTATAATGGGTATCTGTAATAAAACTGCGGGTATGCTAAGCCCTATAATTGTGGGTGGATTGGTTTTAAAAAATGCAACCTCAATCGAAGAAAAAATTATGTCTGCTACTGATGTAAATGAAAAAGAAATCCTATTGAACGATCTTGCACACAGGGTGATCACTCCATACATAATTATCACGATCGTATTAGTTATCATGGCCGTTATGATTACCAAATCATCCTTGCCGGAAATTGCATCAGATGAAAAAGAAACCGATACTTACAAACCGGGTCCGGAAAAAACAAGCGTGTTTCAATATCCCCATTTAATGTTGGGTGTGTTATGCCTCTTCCTGTATGTTGGTGTGGAGGTAATGGCCGGCGATGCGATTGGTACTTATGGCAAACACATGGGCATGCCCCTGGACCAAACAAAATATTTTACTGCGTTTACGTTGTTTGCAATGCTGGCCGGTTATGTTATTGGCATTTTTACTATTCCTAAATTTATTTCACAACAAAGGGCGCTGGCTATCTCCGCGATTCTTGGTGCAATTTTTACAATTGGCGTTTTTGTTTCATCCGGTTATGTTTCTATAACGTTTATTGCACTGTTGGGCCTCGCAAACGCATTGATGTGGCCTGCGATTTTTCCATTAGCTATTGATGGGTTGGGAAAGTTTACCAAGTTTGCATCTGCCTTGCTTATCATGGGCATTGCAGGCGGGGCCATTATTCCATTGATCTATACCAGTCTCAGGGATAGCGCACATCTTTCAAATTCATTATCATTTTTAATTTGCATGTTTCCGTGTTATGTATATATTTTTTACTATGCAGTTAAAGGGTTCAAAGTGGGAAAGCCTTTTGCGCTTAAAGCCGTGGCGACTGCGGCATAATATTTTACAAACTACAATGTCAATCTTGTGCAAACGTTTGCCTGTTCATTTATTACGGTAAACTTGTAGTTTTAGGCTGGTTGTTATAGCCGTTTAATCAGTTTACTAAATTTCATTAATGAAAAAAGTTTTATCGGTATTTATCTTTCTCAGTATAGCCTCGGCGGCATTTTCCCAGGAGCTAAAATTTAGTAACTGTACCAATTGCTGGAACCCTGATTCACTGGGCAATCACAGGGTAGTTCTCGTTTTTAATAAACAGGGAAAATATGCAAAGGCCATCATTCCATGGCGAAGGAGAGACGAAAATCCACAGGCTAAAAGAATCATAGTCGAGGACGCCAAAACGAAGGAAAGGATCTTAAATATAAAAACAGGTACGCTTACCCGTGAGGTTGGTGAAGTTTATTTCGAACCTGTGTCAGGGGCTGGTACTTATTATTTGTATTACATGCCTTATAAAAATGAAGGCCGTTCCAATTATCCAAAAGGTATCTATTTAAAGCCGGATTCAACCGCTTCCGCAAAATGGCTCAGTGGTTTAAATAACAACAGCAATATTCCCCTGGCTTCGGTAAAAGAAATTCAATCTATCGACTCGTTCAATACTTTTTACCCGATGGAAATTATTGCGACAAAGTCTGAAACAGAACGGTTGATTCAAAAAAATAAATCCCAATCCTATTTAATTTTTCCTGAAGACCGCTTGCATTCTATAAGAATGACAAACGATCTACCGCAACGCTGGATCGAAATCGGCCCAAAAAATTATTTTAAAGGTGAGGCGATGAAAGGAGAAAACTTTGCTTTTCAATTAGGCATCTACGCATTTGAAAATCTTGAGAATGTAAAAATCAATTTTACCAATCTTAAGACTTCAGCCGGTAAAACTATTTCTTCAAATAATATTTTTTGTATAAATACTAATGGTGTTGACTACGATGGAATTCCTTTCACTAAAACATTGAATGTTGAACCAAACAAAGTACAGGCATTATGGTGTGGCATTGATGTGCCGGTAAATGCAACAGCGGGAACTTACAAAGGAAAAGTGATCATTACGGCAGATGGAAAATCACCCAAAGAAATTCAATTAACCGTTACTGTTAGTAATTCGGTTGCTAAGAACGGGGGCGTGAATGAGCCCTGGAAGATGACAAGACTAGGATGGCTCAATTCAACTATGGCTCAACAGAACACCTTGATAGCGCCTTACACAGCGCTTGTCGTGAATAACGACACTGTTGGTTTGCTGGGAAGAAAAGTTGTTATTAATAAAGACGGATTTCCCCAACAGATTCAAACTTTTTTTACACCTGAAATGACGGAGTATTCAAAGGAGCCAAACGATCTATTAACCGAGCCTATTCATTTTCATTTCACAAAAATGAGCGATGGGAAAAATATGGTTCTTAAAAGCCAGGGAGTGCAATTCATTAAAAAGGAACCTGGAACTGTTCAGTGGCAAGTTACCAGCAGCAGTGATTCGTTGAAAATGGAAGTATCTGCGTCTTTGGAGTTTGATGGATTTATGTCGTATAAAGTTAAAGTGACTGCTTTGCAGGATGTTAGTTTTAAAGACATCGTGATGCATATTCCTTTTAAGAAGGAAGTTGCAAAATACATGATGGGGCTCGGTCAGAAAGGAGGTTACCGGCCTGAAAATTTTGAATGGAAATGGGATGTAGCACATAAAAACCAGGATGGTGCATGGATAGGAAATGTAAATGCCGGGCTTCAATATTCGCTTCGCGATGATAAATATGTCCGTCCGTTAAATACCAATTTTTATTTGCAAAAACCTTTACTGTTGCCTTCTTCGTGGGGCAATGAAAACAAAGGCGGAATAACTATCGGAGTAAAAGGTAAATCTATTCTTGCCAATAATTATAGCGGTGAGCGCCAAATGAAAAAAGGAGATGTACTGTATTACAATTTCAATTTACTCATAACGCCCTTTCATACTATTAATACCGATTTTCAATGGGCAACCAGGTTTTATCATGCTTACAAGCCAATTGATAGCATTAAAGAAACTGGTGCTACTATTATCAACATACATCATGCAACTGCCATTAATCCATATATTAATTATCCGTTCATTGCATGGAAATTGATGAAAGCATATATTGATTCAGCACATAATGCTGGATTGAAGGTAAAAATTTATAACACCATTCGTGAATTATCAAATCATGCGTATGAAACTTTTGCATTAAGAAGTTTGGGCCATGAAATTTATTCAACAGGTAAAGGTGGCGGATTTAGTTGGCTGCAGGAGCATTTGGGAGATGATTATATTGCAGCATGGTTTGTTCCTGAATTAAAAGATGCAGCGATCATTAACAGTGGAATGAACCGCTGGCATAATTATTATGTAGAAGGCATGAACTGGCTTACGCAAAATGTGGGGATTGATGGAATTTATCTAGATGATGTTGCATTTGACCGTGTAACCATGAAGCGCATAAAAAGAGTGCTTACAAAAGATGGGCATCCGGGGATAATTGATTTACATTCTGCCAATCAGTATGATAAAAATGACGGGTTTAATAACAGCGCTAATTTGTACATGGAAAATTTTCCGTACCTCAATCGTCTTTGGTTTGGCGAATACTTTGATTATGAAAAAAATAATCCTGATTTTTTTCTTACCGAAGTAAGCGGAATTCCTTTTGGATTAATGGGAGAAATGTTGCAGGGTGGTGGCAATCCATGGCGTGGAATGGTTTATGGAATGACGAACCGGATGCCATGGAGTGATAATGCAGATCCTCGTCCTATCTGGAAAGTATGGGATGATTTTGGAATGAAAGGCACAAAGATGATTGGTTATTGGGTAGATGATAACCCGGTAAAAACCAGTAACGACAGCGTGTTAGCCACTATTTATAAAAAAGAAGGCAAGGTGTTGGTGTCGATTGCCAGCTGGGCTAACGACGAAGTGTACGTGCAATTAAATATTGATTGGAAAAAATTAGGGATTGAGCCGGCCAAAGCAACCATTACAGCACCCGAAGTTAAAAATTTTCAACATGCAAAGACTTTTCAATCAGATGAAAAAATTTTTGTTGAAAAAGGCAAAGGATGGCTGTTAATTATAAAATAAAAACCACTTAAATCTTATGAACAGAAAAGAATTTGTAAAAACAAGCGGCCTTGCAGCGGCAGCTTTTGCGTTTGCACCATCAACAAAATTTTTTGTAAGAGATGGCGAGCCGAAAGTTAAGATGGCAATAATGGGTGTTGGCGGCAGAGGGCAAAGTCATCTTGATCTGTTGCTGAGAAGAGATGATGTTGACCTCGTTGCCATTTGCGATGTAGAAGCGCATGCACTTGAAGATTCAAAAAAAATAATTGCAAAGAGCGGTAAAAAAATGCCGCAAATTTTTACCGGTGATAATTATGCGTGGAAGAGGATGTTAGAAATTAAAGGTGGCCTGGATGGAGTGGTTATAGCAACTCCATGGGAATGGCATAAACCGATGGTGATGGGTTCTTTGGAAGCGGGTCTTAAATATGTAGCAACCGAAGTGATATTGGGTCTGTCGTTGCAGGATCACTGGGATGTTGTGAAGGCAGCTGAAAAATACAATGCCAATGTTATGATGCTGGAAAATGTTTGCTATCGCCGGGATGTTATGGCTGTTTTAAATATGGTGCGCCAGGGATTGTTTGGGGAATTAATTCATTTACAGGGCGGCTACCAGCATGATCTGCGCGGAGTAAAATTTAATAATGGTTACGCCGGAAAAGAGCATGGTGTTGAGTTTGGGGAGAAAGCATATTCCGAAGCACATTGGAGAACAGAACATTCTGTTCATCGTAACGGTGACCTGTACCCGACGCATGGAATCGGCCCCATAGCGAACTACATAAACATTAACCGTGGTAATCGTTTTCTTTCTTTATGTTCTTTTTCGTCTAAATCAAGAGGACTTCATAATTATATTACCAAATGGGGTGGTGAAAATCATCCCAATGCAAAAGTTAATTTTAAATTAGGTGATGTGGTCACCACTTCAATCAACTGCGCCAACGGTGAAACTATTTTATTACAACACGACACCGATTTGCCAAGACCATATTCATTAGGTTTTCGTGTACAGGGCACCGAAGGATTATGGATGGATGTAAGCAAGACGATTTATATACAGGAAAAATCTGCAAATGAAGACCAATGGGACGATGAAAAAAAATGGTTAGACAAATATGATCACCCCCTTTGGGCAAGATGGAGCAAAGAAACTGCGGGTGCTGGTCATGGTGGCATGGATTTCTTTGTGATTCATGCATTTGTTGAATCCATCAAGCATAAAACGCCAACGCCGTTAGATGTCTATGATGCTGCAACCTGGAGCGTTATTTCACCATTGAGTGAGCAATCAATTGAATTAGGCAATCAGACGGTCGAGTTTCCTGATTTTACCGGGGGACAATGGATGTTTAGAAAACCTGTTTTTGCGCTAAACGATGAATATTAATGCTTACCCATTAATAAACGGGTAACAAGCGATTGGTTCATCCTCTTAATTAAATGCAATTTAAAATTTTCAATATGCGGAAATTATTTTTAATCGTATTTATCTGCGTGTGCTATTCATGCATTGCACAAAGCGATGCAGTAATTCATGAGTATAATAAAGCTTTTACAACCTATCCTTTTTCAGATCCTAATCCTGTTCCCTCATTCACTAAAATGTATCCCTATTTCCGGTACGACGGATTTACGGATAAACCCGTACAAAAAGAATGGAAAGTTGTTGAGCTTGAAAATGATTTTATTAAAATCATAATATTGCCGGAAATTGGAGGAAAGATTTGGTCGGCTGTCGAGAAATCAACGGGTCGCTCTTTTTTTTATTATAATCACGCGGTTAAGTTTCGCGATGTTGCATTGCGTGGTCCATGGACAAGCGGAGGGCTGGAGGCCAACTATGGAATTATGGGGCATACGCCCAATTGTGCTACACCAGTGGATTACACAACGCGAAAGAACGAAGATGGTAGTGTGAGTTGCATTATCGGCACCCTGGATTTGCTTACCAATACCAACTGGACAATCGAAATCAATTTGCCTAAGGACAAAGCTTATTTTACAACAAGATCTTTTTGGTATAATAATACCGATCTTGAAGAACCTTATTATCATTGGATGAATACGGGATTAAAAGCTAAAGGAAATCTTGAGTTTTTGTATCGCGGAAATCATTACCTCGGGCATGAAGGTGAGTATAGTGACTGGCCTGTAAATAAGCAGAACGGAAAGAAAATATCTTTTTACGAAAACAATGATTTTGGCGGGTATAAATCTTATCATGTATTTGGGCAGTATACCGATTTTTTCGGGGCGTACTGGCATGATGATGATTTTGGAATGGCGCGATATTCCGCTCATGATAATAAAGCAGGGAAGAAAATATGGATATGGGGGTTATCGCAACAAGGAATGATATGGGAGAAATTATTAACCGATACAGATGGCCAATATGTTGAATTGCAATCGGGGAGATTGTTTAATCAAACCGCTGATAAAAGTACATTTACACCCTTTAAACATAAAAGTTTCGCACCTTATGGAACTGATGTATGGACGGAATACTGGTATCCTGTTTTAAATACAAAAGGCTTTGTGGAAGCCAATGAATATGGGGCTTTGAACGTAAAATATGAAAATGGCTGGCTGAAACTTTATTTTAATCCTGTCCAAAAAATGAATGATGATCTTGAAGTGAAGGCAGGTGATCAAATCATTTACAATAAACGAATTCAAGCTTATCCACTTAAAACATTTGTTGATTCCGTTAAGATAAATATTGATCCCAACGATTTATTAATAACAGTTGGAGGTAACAAACTTATCTATAATTCAAAACCCGGCGCTTATGATTTAAGCCGCCCGCTTGAGGCACCAAAAGATTTTGCCTGGAATTCGGCGTATGGATTATATATACAGGGCAAAGAATTTTCTGACGAAAAACAATATGATTCGGCAGAGAGCAAGTTAAATGAGGCTATAAAAGCTGATCATAATTTTTTGCCGGCGTTAGTAGAGATGGCAGAACTTATGTACCGTAACATGCGCTACAGTGAGGCGCTTCAATTTGCCAAAAGGGCTTTAAGCATTAATACCAATGACGGGGGCGCCAATTATTATTATGGAATTATTAATGCCAGGCTGGGCAATATTGTCGATGCAATGGATGGACTTGACCTGGCGAGTCTATCTGTTGGCTACAGAAGTGAGGCTTGTACGGGTTTAAGTAATATATATATCAAACAAAAAAATTGGGACAAGGCACTGCAGTATGCGTCTAAGGCAACTGACTTTAACCGTTACAATGTTTCTGCATTACAAACTCAGTGTATCGCTTACCGTTATGAAAATAATCAACGTGCTGCTGACGAAGAATTGAATACAATTTTATCGTATGATCCATTAAATCATTTTGCGTTATTTGAAAAAAATCTATGGCAACCATCTGAAGAAAACAAACAACATTTTGCTGATATTATAACCAATGAACAACCTGCACAAACCTACCTCGAATTAGCGATTAGTTATTATGCCAGGGGCTGTAATGCCGAAAGCGAAAAAGTTTTAGAACTTTGTCCTTCAAACGATCTTGCAATTTACTGGCGGGCTTTTTTGCAAAATAAGCAAGGCAAATCATTTTCAAAATTATTAGCCGAAGCCGATAATTCATCTCCGGCTTTTGTATTTCCTTTCCGCCCGGAAGACGAAGAGATGTTGATTTGGGCCAAAGAACAAAGCAATAACTGGAGAGCGAAATATTATCTCGGCTTATTATATAAAGACAGGAATCGCATTAATGAAAGTCAACAACTTTTTATGGCCTGCGGAAACGAACCCGCATATGCACCCTTTTATGCTGCCAGGTCACTCCTGTTCGCGGGATTTACAACCGGCCAGGCGTTGACTGATCTTCAAAAAGCCATTGCTTTAGATAAAGATAATTGGCGTTATTATAAAATGCTCGGTGAATATTATATCGATCATAAAGAAAACGAGAAAGCAACAGATGTAGTTGGGCCTTTTTATAAAGCTCATTCAGGAAACTACATTATAGGTATTTTGTATGCAAAAATATTATTGCTGAATAAACGCTATCATGAATGCTTTGATCTTTTATTACATATAAATATTCTTCCTTTTGAGGGCGCTACTATCGGCCGAGAATTATATCACGAAGCCGGGTTAATGCAGGCTATGGATGAGATGAAGAGCAAAAATTATAAAAAAGCACTTTCATACATTAATGATGCAAAAAAATGGCCACAAAATTTAGGAGCAGGTAAACCTTATCAGGAAAATATTGATGAGCGTTTGGAAGACTGGATGAGTTACCTGTGTTATGAAAAAGCTGGCCAGCAAAAGCAGGCAGAACGATCCTTGCAAAAGATAATGGAATTCAATCCTAAAATTGAAAATACCGTTATTAATTTTTTCCCGGCAAATGAACTCGTAACTGCATGGGCTTTGGAAAAAATTCAATCGACTACCAAGGCTGCTGAATGGTTGCAGGAGGAGGTAAAAAAGTATCCCGGTAATAAGATTATACAATGGTGCCTGCAGGTTTTTAATGATGAAAAAGCCGGGACTGCCGATAACACTGACTCCGGGACTCGTTTAATTGAGAGACTAATCAATCTTCAACAGTAGCTTTTTTACAACGATTGGGAGGAATTTTATGCCGTTCAATAGCGGTTATGATAGCCCGTTATGATGTTTTTCTGCAACAAATTTTTTTTGGGAATGTTTTCAGAATTGGAAGTTCAATGAAAAAACCTGCCGTAACTTAATACTTACTTTTTGTATTAGCTGTTTTTCCAGGCAAGCAGTTTCTGTTTTTGTTTCGGGAACTGAAGGATATAAAACTTTTCGCATTCCAGCCATTATTGCTTTATCTAATGGGCTTCCGCTTGCCTTTGCAGAAGTCCGTGTAGATGGGTCAGGTGATATTGATATTTTTATGAAAGAAAGTATGAAGGCGAAGTAAGAAAAGGAAATAGGCTACGTGAATTTTGATATAAAACTTCAGCCTACGATGGCGTTACCTGGTCTGATGCAGTAAACATTACGACTTGGGTGAATAAACCCAAAACAGCCAAAAATGAACCCCGATTATAATTTTGCGGAAGATTGGCGCAGCTATGCCAATGCACCGGGGCATGCCATGCAGTTTCAACATGGAAAATATAAAGGGAGAATTTTTATTCCTACTAACCACTCTAACGGTAACCCGAAAACGCATTTTAAAGATTATGAAGCACATGGCTTTTTTACTGCTGATCATGGAAGCACTTTTCATTTGAGTGAGAATATAAATAAGGGCGGCAGTAATGTATCTATTGAACTTAGTGAGGGTAAACTGATGATGAACAGCCGCAATCAAAGTGGCTACGTTAAAGCACGTATCGTTTCAGTTAGCAGTGATGGCGGATTAACTTGGGACACTACGTATTTTGAAAATACATTAATTGATCCTGTGAATGAAGGAAGCTTATTAACTGTAGCGAATACAAAGGAAAAATATTATTGCATAAAACCTGGACGAAAGTTCATGTTATAGATAAAAGTGCAGATGGAAGTGAGGGTGATTACACCGGATATTCTGATATTGTAAAATTGAGCGGGAAAAGATCGGCGTGTTGTACGAGAAGGGAAATTACAGTGAAATTGTTTTTACTACTGTTAGATGGAAATATAAACGTTAGTTTTAGCCGGCGCTTAAAAATATGCCAATTCCCGGTTGGATCGATAATATCCTTAGTTCTACTTCAACCTATGCACTTACCCCAAGCAACGTTCGTTGTTGCTCTTTAAAGCCTTATTAAATTTCAAAATAAAAAATGGATTTCCTCATAACTTAAAAAAATAAAGCAATAATATTTCGAACTAATTAAATTTTTTAAAAAGTTTTGGCAAGTTCAATAAAAAATTTAATTTTGAAAAATGACCAGTAAAGCACTGCTTTATAAGAGAAAGATTCTAAAAGAATTGTGTTTTGGAAATGTTTTATCTGCGCTGGAATTAAGCATTCGAATTGAAAAGAGCCTTCCTTTAACTACCCGCATTTTGAATGAATTGGTGGATGAGCAAATTTTGAAAGAGAGTGGCTATGCCTCATCTACCGGTGGAAGGCGGCCGCAACGATATTCGTTGGTTGCAGGGAAAATGTATGTAGTTTCCGTGGCGATGGACCAGCTCGTAACCCGAATTGGTATTATTGATTTGCAGAATTGTGATATCAGTCTTAGCCAAAAATATAACCTGGTTCTTTCACATAACGACGCTTCACTTTCTACTCTCACCAAATATATTAATGGCTTTATCAAAAAGTCGGGAATAAAAAAAGATAAAATACTAGGAGTTGGAATTGGTATGCCCGGCTTTGTTGATGTGGATAAGGGAGTTAATTATTCTTTTTTAGACCACAAGGGTGAAAGCATACCGGCATATATAGAGGAAATAATTGAGCTTCCCGTTTTCATAGATAATGATTCAAGCGTCATAGCTTTAACAGAATTAAAATTAGGTTCAGCAATAAATACAAAGAACACAATGGTTATCAACCTGGGCTGGGGTGTAGGGCTGGGAATGATTATTAATGGAAAATTGTTTAGGGGAAATAACGGTTTTGCCGGCGAGTTTAGCCACATCCCGCTTTTTGAAAACAATAAACTATGTGCCTGCGGAAAAAGCGGGTGTTTGGAAACAGAAACTTCTTTATTGGTAGTAATTGAAAAGGCAAAAAAGGAATTAGATAAAGGCCGCGTTTCAATTATTAAGAAAATACCCGCGGATTTTGAAGAAGCGTGCAATACAATTATTAGTGCCGCCATTAATGGTGACCAAATGGCCGTTGAGTTGCTGTTGAACATGGCCTATGATCTTGGGAAAGGCATTGCTACGCTTATCCATATATTCAATCCTGAATTGATAGTATTAAGTGGAAGAGGTGCATCGGCAGGCAATATGTTATTGGCTCCGATACAGCATGCTATAAATAAGTATTGCATCCCAAGGCTGTCAGCTTATACTAAAGTAATCATATCAACTTTCAGTAAAAGCGCAGAGCTAATTGGGGGAGCGGCACTCGTAATAGAAAACTATGATAAAAAGCATTCAAAACAATTAATAACCTTGCTCAATAATTAAATGATTTTAAAAATTATGTACTGAAAAATAACACACGCATTATTCAATGGACTCTAAATTTTAAAAGTATAAAAAAAACCAAATTACAATGAAACAAAAATCAAAACGGCTGCTACTGTTTCTTTCGATGTTTTTTTGTGTTGTCGTAACGTCAGCACAGGAAAGGCAAATTACAGGAACAGTCAAAAACACAGACAATGCTCCTATCGCCAATGCCTCTTATCTTATTAAAGGCACCAAAACCGGGGGGCTTACTGATGAAAATGGCCATTTTACTATTTCGGTAAAAGGCACTAACCCAGTATTAGTATTTAGTGCTGTAAATTTAAAAACTAAAGAAGTTACTGTAGGAAAAAATTCTTTACTTGACATAACATTAGAACCTGCGGAAAATAGACTTGCCGAAGTTGTAGTCACGGCCCTAGGTATTCAGAAGCAAAAAAAATCCTTAGGATACTCTATTCAGGAAGTAAAAGGCTCCACTTTAGTGGAAGCAAGAGAGACGAATCTTGTAAATGATCTTTCGGGAAAAGTATCAGGTCTGCAAGTAGTGCGTGCAGGTAACGGACCGGGAGGTTCTTCTCAAATTATATTGCGTGGAAATAATTCTTTAACGGGGCTTTCGCAACCCCTTATTGTAGTGGATGGAATTCCGATGGATAATTCTACAGGACGTGTAGGTATTGGTGCATCTAATGGCTTTTATAATACATCACTCGACATGGGTAATGGTTTAAGCGACATTAATCCGGATGATATTGCTTCCATTAGTGTATTGAAAGGGCCTGCTGCTGCTGCGTTATATGGCTCTCTCGGTGGCAATGGAGTTATTTTAATTACCACAAAAACAGGTAAAAAGCAACCCGGTTTAGGAATTACTCTTTCATCATCAGTAGGATTTGAAAGCATCTTTACCAATCCTGATATGCAGAATTCATTTGCGCAGGGAAGTAATGGCAAGTATGATTCTGTTTCTACCATCAGTTGGGGTCCAAAAATAAATGGGCAAACAGTAACAGATTGGTCAGGTAAACCGGTTAAACTTCAGCCTTATGACAATGTTGCAAATTTCTTTCGTAATGGAGTTATTTCCAATCAGAACATTTCATTTCAGCAACAACTAAATTCAACTTCTATTTATGCTTCTTATAATCGTTTCGATGTTAAAAGCATGATACCAGGCCAAAAGCTTTCACGCAATAACCTTACGGCGAGGGCAGTAACTAAATTTGGCAATAATGAAAACTGGACATTAGATACTAAAGTTCAATTTATTAATGCGACCGCAGATAACAGATCCATTGAAGGACAAGACTATAGTATTTTTGGTACCATAAATAATTTACCGCGAACATTAGATATTCGCAATTTCGAAAATCCCTTAGATGCCAGCGGAAAAATGTTTTGGTGGCAAAAAGGGAGTGGTGCAAATCCTTACTGGACAGCAAAATACAACCTTAATTCAGACACCCGCAACCGCTTCATAATGTATGCCTCTGTTAAGCATAATTTTACGAAGTGGCTCATGGGCCAAGCAAGCGCTGGCGCTGATATGTATACGACAAACACAGAAGCAAAATTATATGCAGGAAGCCCCGGCAGTACTACCGGAAATTATAGTTTGGGAAGACAAACATACCAGCAAACCAATTATAGCGGGTTGCTTACCGCTAAAAAGGATAACCTGTTAGGAAGGTTGGGTGGTTCTGTTATGGTGGGTGGAAACTTGATGAAATGGCAGCAGTCTGAACTCAATGGCAGCGCCGGAACTTTGAAGGTTCCGAACTTGTTTTCTGTGAATAACTCTATTGGGAATCCTGGTGTTTCCCAGGCATTTAGCCAAAAGAAAATCAATTCACTTTATGGATCAGTAGAATTAAATTATGATGGTTATTTATTTTTGAGTAGCACTTTTCGAAATGACTGGTCATCTGCATTAAGCCCGCGAAACAATTCTTATTTTTATCCTTCTGTAAGTCTTTCTTATGTGTTTACAGATATGGTTAACCAAATGGGCGGCACGCTTCCTTCATGGTTTAGTTTTGGAAAATTAAGAGCATCTTATGCCGCTGCAGGTAGTGATCTGAATCCCTACGAACTGTATAATACCTATTATATCGGTACAGATCCTAACGGAAACACTACTGCGGGAAGAAACGGAACATTGTTCAATGACAGTGTAAGAAGCCAGTTAATTAAGTCTTACGAAGCCGGTGCTGAATTACGCTTCTTTCAAAACAGAATTGGTCTAGATGTTTCTATATATAAATCGAATGCTACCAACCAGTTAATTACGCTTCCTATGGACCCATTAAGTGGATACAGCGGCAGAATAATTAATGCTGGTAATGTTCAAAATAAAGGTATAGAAGTTACTGCTGATGCCCGAATCCTGACTAATCCGAAATCTTTAAACTGGACGCTCGGTGTTAACTTCTCCCACAATAAAACCACGGTGCCTTCTATTTATCCTAACGTAAACAAGTATCAGTTACCTGGTGGCGGTTTTGATAATATCCAGATTTTGGCTGTTGCAGGGCAACCCTATGGCGAGATTTACGGCACAAAGTTACTTAGAGTTGCCGACGCTAAAGATGCTAACTATGGCCAGCTTATCCTAACCACTAACGGCCTACCTCAAGCTACTACTGATATATCCAGGTTAGGAAACCAACAGGCAACGGCATTATTGGGCTTTACCAATTCATTCTCTTATAAAGGTTTTGGGCTTTCAGTACAACTTGATGCAAGATTTGGTGGAAAGATATTTTCTCAAACTTTAGATAATATGGAGCGAAACGGAACAGCCGCTATCACGGTAAACAATGGCTCAAGAGATTCAATGGTAGTGAAGGGAGTTTTGCTTGATCCAAGCACAAATAAATATGTTGCAAATACACATAGGATTTCTACACAGCAATATTGGGGAGCCACTGCAGGTTCTGGAAATACCGGAATTACAGAAACCAATTTGTACGATGCATCCAATGTGAGAATACGAAATATTCAATTGAGCTACAATTTTCCCAGCAAAATATTGAATAGTACTTTTATTCAAAAAGCGATTGTATCAGTATCCTGCAATAATGTATGGCTCATCAGCAGCCACATGCACGGTCTGGATCCTGAATCAGTATTCGCTACAGGTACACCTTCTGTAGGTTTTGAAAACGCAAGTCCGCCTACATCTCGTATATTTTATGTCAATTTATCTTTAGGGTTCTAATAATTAACAAAAAAAATTCAAAGCAATGAACCACATAATTAAAAAATCAGCTTTATATATAACAGTGATTCTGTTATTTACAGCCTGTAAGAAAATTACAGACATCAATACAAATCCTACTGCCGCCAGTGCCGAACAGGTGCAAGTGGAATATTTTATCGATAATTCCATTGTTCATGCACAAATGAATCCCGGAGTTTCAGAAAGAGCGTTTATACTTTACTGGGCAGCGGCAGGCCACCAGGTAAGTGATGCAGATGGTGCAACTTTTTCCTGGGGCAGTTACAGCGATGAATGGATTGGTGAATATTACGATAATCAATCAGGTGCACTTAATACTATTAATAGCGCCATTGATGTAGCCAAACAGCAAATTACGGCTGGAACACAAAAAGAGTACACTAATAATCTTATGCAGGTTGCACGCATTTGGCGCACTTATTTGCTGAGTGAAATGAGTGATAATTTCGGTTCAATGCCCACAAGCGCTTTCCAGGGGAAAAACCCGGAATTTAAGGATGTAAAATCCGTTTATTATTATATGCTTGATGAATTAAAGGATGCAACCTCTAAATTAGATCTTTCGATAGCAGCAGTGCCATCAGATGTAAGCAAAGAAGATCCTGCATATTCATTTGATTTTGCAAAATGGCAGGCTTATGGCAACTCTTTGCGTCTTCGCTTAGCTATGCGCTTGTCAGAAGTTGATCCATCAAAAGCACAGGCAGAATTTGAAGATGCTGCCAAGGGACCTTTACTTACAGATAAATCACAAATGTTCCAGATAAAGGAAAAACCGGGATGGGATGACCTTTCGGGCATGTATACACGCTGTTGGTTCCAGGCACCGGAAGCAGTTACTTTTAATAACCTGGTTGTAAACCTTGGAGGCGTTACAACACAGTCACAAATTCCGTCTGTAATCAGTGATCCTGCAGGCCAGGCGGACGCGATTGCAAACATTAAGCCCGCTGACTATGCAGGTCAATACTTTCCTGTTCAGCTTACTACAAAAACAAACAATCCATTTTCTGCTTATTGGTTAAACGGATTACCCAATACTATCGATCCAAGGGCTTATCAGATTTTTTACATGCCGGGCAACAGTAGCGACCCTTCATTTCCCAGCGGAACCTGCGGAGCTGTTAATTCAAATACTGTAGGCAATGTAAAAGATGTAAATAATAATGTGATAAAAACAATTGATGGTAAATATACCTGGAACCCAACACCAGATGGTAACTGGGGTACAAAAGGCGACTGGCACAATACGCTTTTTCAGGGGGTGGATATTGGCAGCGCTACAAGTATGGCACCATCTCTGAAAAATCAGTTCAGAACACAAACAGCTGAGCGGGTATTTTTTGGCCCGTGGGAAACATATTTCCTTCTAGCTGAAGGTGCAGTGAGAGGATGGACATCACCAGTGGATGCTCGAACTGCTTATGAAACAGGCATTGCCAAAAGTTTTGAATATTGGGGAACCTCCAGCTATTTGGCAACTTACTTAGCTTCTACAGATTATAACAGGGACGGCACATCAGTAAGTTGGAACCATACTACTGAACCTGGAAATACTCATATGATGAATTTTGTAGATGGTTTGACAGGAACACCAGGAACAGTTTCGATAAATTATCCTGTAAATAATTTGTATAAAAATGGTACTGTAAAAAATGATCATCTTACCAAGATCATTACTCAAAAATTTATTGCTCAAACTCCCTGGTTGCCTTTGGAAACTTGGAGCGACCACAGGAGACTTGGATTGCCGTTTTTTGAAAACGTGGTACTGGAAGGTCCGATACAAACTCTGCCTGCACTTACTGGTTCTAATTATATGACCAGCAATGTACAGTTCTTTCCGCAACGCATGAAATATCCGTCAGGGTTGCAAAACAGTAATGTTGCAGGTTATAACCAGGCAGTTAGCGAGTTGGGTGGCGCTGATGAAGTTCTGACTCCATTATGGTGGGCTCAACATTAATAGAGTTAAAAATGATAAAATATTTCTCATAAACTAGGCATTGTTAGTAAGGCTCTTATTTCTATAGGAGCCTTTTTTTATGCAGTAAACTTTACTTTGTTTCTTTTTAAGCCACCAGGATGCTACACTAACGGTATCGCGTAAATGACATTTTAAATATATATATTCCTTAAATATGTTTTAAAATGAAACAATCATGCAAAACCATTATCGTGATTAAAAAATACGCAATCGGTTGCGTTCATTTTTCCATAACGATTTTATTATGTTTGATGAATTACCAATATTTCTATTTTTTAAATTTGGTTGCATCGTGCAGTTCACCAGGTTATTTATGAAGAAACTACTTTTTTTAACCGTTTTCCTTTTAACAATAATGAATTGTTTTTCCCAGCAAAAGCACTCATTTGAAATAAAAGACGGATCGTTCATATATGACGGAAGAGCTATTCAAATCCACAGTGGAGAAATGCATTTTGCCAGGGTTCCAAAACAGTACTGGCGCCATCGTTTGCAAATGATAAAGGCAATGGGGCTAAATACGGTAGCTACTTATGTATTTTGGAACTATCATGAAACAGCACCCGGTGTATGGGATTTTAAAACAGGAAATAAAAATATACGCGAGTTTATAAAAACCGCACAGGAAGTGGGTCTAATGGTAATTTTAAGACCAGGTCCTTATGCATGTGCTGAGTGGGAATTTGGCGGGTACCCGTGGTGGTTAGTAAAAGAAAAAGCACTGGTAATACGTTCTTATAACAAGGCATTTTTAGATTCCTGTAAAACTTATATTAATAAGCTGGCTCAACAGGTAAAAGATTTACAAATGACCAAAGGCGGGCCGATAATTATGGTCCAGGCGGAAAACGAATTTGGTTCTTATGTGGCACAGCGTAAAGATATTTCCTTGAAAGACCATAAAGCATATAGTGCTGCCATTAAACAAGAATTAATTGACGCAGGTTTTAGTGTTCCCTTATTTACGTCCGATGGAAGCTCGTTGTTTAATGGCGGTACTATTGCAGGTGCTTTACCCACGGCTAACGGAGAAGACAATATTGAAACTTTAAAGAAAGTGGTTAATGAATATCATGATGGAAAAGGACCCTACATGGTTGCTGAATTTTATCCCGGCTGGTTGGATCATTGGGCTGAGCCTTTTCAAAAAGTGTCCACTCAAAATGTAATTGCACAAACTGAAAAATATTTAAAAGCTGGTGTATCATTTAGTTTTTATATGATACACGGGGGGACCAATTTTGGTTTTACAAGCGGAGCTAATTACAATGGAGAGCACAATATCCAACCGGACATAACGAGTTATGATTATGATGCACCTATAAATGAAGCAGGATGGGAAACACCCAAGTACAAAGCATTGCGACAGTTGTTTCAACAATATGTTTCGTACAAAATTCCGTCCGTACCCGCCCCGATACCCGTTATATCAATTTCATCAATTCAATTAAATAAAGCGGTTGATCTGTTTGATTTTAAGGAAAAAATTATTCCTGTTGAAAGTGATACGCCACAAACATTCGAATCAATAAACCATGGTTATGGCTATGTATTGTATTCTAAAAAAATTGAAAAACCAATAAAAGGAAAATTAAGGATTGATGGACTGAGAGATTATGCGACCATTTTTGTAAATGGCAAAAAGGTTGCAACACTTAATCGTGTTTTTAATAATTATTCCTGTGACATCAACTTACCTCTGAATGCCACATTATCAATTTTGGTTGAGAACATGGGAAGGATAAATTACGGGGCTGAGATTGTTCACAATTTGAAGGGAATTATCAGTCCCGTTTTAATTGATTCCGCTGAATTGAAAGGTAACTGGAAAATGTATAGGTTACCTATGAATGCAGAGCCAGATTTACACTCTTTTAAAAACAGGTATGTTAAAAGCCATCCTGTTATTTACAGTGGATCTTTTAGTTTGATAAAAACAGGAGATACGTTCTTAGATATGAGATCCTGGGAGAAAGGAATTGTTTTTGTAAATGGTCAAAACTTAGGCAGGTACTGGAATGCAGGTCCGCAGCAAACTTTATATCTCCCTGGTTGCTGGTTACATAAAGGGAGAAATATTATTACCATCTTTGAACAGGAAAATAATGAGGAGCATACGGCAATAAGTGCAATTGCAACACCAATATTGGACGAACTAAGAAAATAAATTAGTTAATTGCCAAATTAAAAATAGCTGGATAGAATACTTTCGTCCAAGCGTGAAAAAGATGCCGAAAGACGGTACTCCTTAATTAGAACAGATTATTTATGATCCGCACTTTATTACAAGTTCAGTTTATTTTATATACCTTTTTTTGACAGGATTATTCAAAAGCATTTTTGAAAAAAGATTCTTTTGTAAATTCCTTAATTTCGTTAAGTAGTATAATACAAAATATAATAAAATGAATACAAATCGCCTGAGTGAAACATTGCGTTCCGCCCTAAACACACAAATGACCAGGGAAGCTTATGCCTCGCAAATCTATTTGTCTTACGGTTCCTGGGCAGCAACCCAGGGCTACGATGGAATTTCCAATTTTCTTTTTCGCCATGCAAATGAAGAACGTACTCACATGATGAAAATACTTGAATACATTATAGAACGAGGAGCGAAGGTAAACGTGGAAGCAATCGAAGCGCCTCCTGCAGATCCGCAAAGCGTACAGGATTGTTTTGAAAAAACATTTGCCCATGAAATAGACAATACCAACGGAATTTACAAAATTGTGAAAATGAGTCATGATGAGGGCGACTGGGCCACCTGGAATTTTATGCAGTGGTTTGTGAAAGAACAAACTGAAGAAGAAACGATGGTTATGAATATGCTCGACAAATTAAAAATTGCCGGCGGAGAAAAAGCTTCAGGAGAAGCATTGTATTCACTCGACAGGGATATGAAAACAACTCCTGACGATGCTGACCTGGCACAGGATAAAACCGTCGAGAGCCCTTAGGTTAATAAGATATTATTCGTGTAACCTTTAACGTTATACAGCAGCTAACGCCGAAGCATAGCTTATAAATTCAATGCTAAACTAATTACTTAATTTCTATATGAGCTTTGCCCCTGTAGTAGAATTTATTCAGTGAATCAAGTACTCGTGTTGTGTCAGAAAGGGGCAGCATGAAGGGATGAGCAACTTTATAAGTTATAGAATCTTCAGTATAAACGATAACTTTTCTTCCATAATTTTTTAGGTGCTGAAGCAATGCCAATGCAACATCTTTGCTTTGTGTTTCTCTTATAACTACTTTAAAAGTAAAACTATCTGCAGGATTCTTTTGGAGGTTGGCAAGGCTATCTGTTATTTTCTGAACACGTGCCAACGAATCTTTTCTAAGTTGTTCAACTGTATCTATCGTATCTTTTATTGGAACAATATTTTCAGTACTGCCAGCAGGCTCGGTACTATTTTTCTTAAAGCCGTAATTCCATGCCGCCCACGAGCCAAATCCTACTAGGATTATTATAATAACAACAAATAATGTTTTGCCATTATTTGAAGCCGGCTCTCTTTGATAATCATTGAATAAATTTTCTTCGTGCTTTTCTGCGCCTTCATCTTCAATCTTAGCTTTAGGAACTTCTACTCTTTGAATGAGTGGCCCGGGCTTAAATTCAAGTACTCCTGATTTTACTTTTTCGAGTGTACCCAGGTTTTGTATAGTAAAAGGTTTTCCTATATTTAAAAACTGCCTGCCTAAAGTTAAAAACGAATCCAGGTCAGCAGAAGCCAGCGGTTTTATCTTTTTTGTGTTCTGAACTATAAAATCTATAAGATCATTATCTTCTTTAACTTTTGGATCATATATAAATGATATGGCTTCCGCTGGAATTATAACTGGTTTATCATTTTCAGTAGTTTCAGGAATTGCGCCATCAATTTTAAAAGTTCCAATTCCCTGTAAAGAAATTTGTTTGTGCTTTAATAAATAGAGTACAAGAGCCTGCTCAATTTTCACAGTTATATTTTTAATGAAAGCAAACCTACATTTTATTGACCGAATTCCAAAAAATGCAGGACTGGTTTCATATCGTTCATTTTTTTACAGGAGTTTTACTTGGTAAATTTGCGAATGCTTACAAAAGATGAATTACTATTTTTAGAATATTGGGAAAAAAACAGGGATAAAGAAAACGGATTTTTACGACAGCTATTGGTTGGACTTCCTATGGGCCTTGTGTTTTCACTTCCGGTATTACTTGCTGTCATCTTTCATGGATGGTATAAAAACATGATTTACATTTCTAACTCGCAACTTATAGTAATCATCATTACCGTTTTAATTGTTGCTGTTTTCTTTTCAATATTTCGTGGCAAGTTTAAATGGGAGTATAATGAACAACTATACAAAGAGTTAAAATTTAAAGAGAGAAAAGATAATGCAGCAATTTAATAAATTTTATGCTCTTTATTTGCAAACAAAATTATTAAACGATGATTAAAAAAACGCTCTCTGGTTTGTTTATGGCTTCGATTATTTTTGCTAGCTGTGTAAAAAATAGTACTAAATGTAATTACTCTGATTCTAATGTAACTGCTCCTGATAGTGAGATACAAAGTTTAAAAGACTCTCTATTTTCTCATAACATTACAGATGCAACATTAAACCCTATTGGATTTTATTACAAGATCGATAATGCCGGGTCAGGCAACGCCGTTGCCAACCTCTGCACGAACATTAGTGTTAGTTATAAAGGAACTTATTTTAATGGCGTTTCATTCGATTCTACCGCCGCTAATCAATCCGCGACATTTCAATTGGGGCAGGTTATTGTAGGCTGGCAAAAAGGTATTCCATTGGTAAGTAAGGGTGGTGTAATTAGCTTGTATATTCCTCCTACACTTGCTTATGGGCCTAATCCGGTAAAAGATAATGCCGGAAATGTACTGGTTCCCGGTAACTCGTACCTTGTATTTAAAGTTCATGTTGAAGACATACAATAGTTTATAGTTTTATTATAAAATACTTTTTAAGGCTTTGATGGTATCATCAAGGCCTTTTATATTTATTACTAATGCTGATATTAAACTCGATTTTTCGCATATCCTTTTACATAACTTTGGTGTATAAATTTTTTATGTGAGCCACGAAGCGATTTCTGTTTTTGATATGTTTAAAATAGGAGTAGGTCCATCCAGCAGCCATACACTAGGCCCCTGGCGTGCAGCTAGTCTTTTTTTACATTCATTACAACACAAAGATTTATTACATAAGGTAACGAGGCTGGAAGTACTACTTTATGGATCACTTGCAAAAACGGGAAAGGGCCACGGTACCGATATTGCTGTGCAACTGGGTTTATGTGGAGAAGATCCCGTAACATTTGATGTAAATATGATTGATGCTAAAATAAATGATATTAATGCAATGAAAAAATTGTTACTGGATGGTAAATACGAAATTGATTTCGAGCCCGAAGAAGACATAGAGTTTTTATATACCGAAACATTGCCTTATCACCCCAATGCACTTACATTTTTAGCTGTACTTGATAATGATGAACATATAGCTGAAACCTATTATTCAGTTGGTGGAGGTTTTGTTCATAAAGAAGGGGCACAATTGAATGATGATAGTAATGTTACACTTCCATTTCCCATTAATGATGCCGGAGATTTGTTGCATTGGTGTATGAAAACAGGCATGAGTATAAGTGAGGTGGTAATGGAAAATGAAATTACCTGGCGGACTGAAAAGGAAACACGGTTAAGGCTACTCGAGATATGGAATGTTATGAAACAATCTATTTTCCTGGGATGCCATATGCAGGGTTTACTACCGGGCGGGTTAAATGTGAAAAGAAGAGCGGCGGCTTTAAATAAAAAATTATTGAAAGATAAAACTTATAATGATTTTGAATCGTGGATAAAAATAATAAAAGAAGGAGGGAATGATTTTAAATATACACTCGATTGGGTAAGTTGTTTTGCACTGGCAGTTAATGAACAAAATGCTTCATTTGGAAGAGTTGTAACAGCGCCTACTAACGGCGCTGCAGGTGTTATACCTGCAGTGCTTACTTACTATATTATTTTTTGTGATGGAAATGATGATAATAAGATCATCCAGTTTTTATTAACCGCTTCTGAAGTAGGAAGTATTTTTAAAAAAGGCGCAACAATATCAGCGGCAATGGGTGGCTGCCAGGCAGAAATTGGTGTGTCATCTTCTATGGCTGCTGCGGCCTTAACTGAATGTTTTGGTGGCACACAAAGACAAGCTTTAATGGCTGCTGAGATTGCAATGGAACATCACCTCGGCATGACTTGCGATCCTATAAATGGGCTCGTACAAATACCCTGCATTGAAAGGAATACAATGGGGGCCATAAAAGCTATAACCGCTTGCCAGCTTGCGTTACAGAGCGCACCGGATTATGCAAAAGTTAGCCTCGATAATGTTATTAAAACCATGTGGAATACGGCTTTAGATATGAATAATAAATATAAGGAAACCTCCGATGGTGGATTGGCGATTAATGTACCATTGAGTTTGAGTGAGTGTTAAATATCTATTGCTTCTGCGTTTAGCCTTTAGAGTTATATTTAAACCCCATACTTCCTTTTAATGTCTCTGTCGCTTTCTCTTTCTTTAATGGTTTCCCTCTTATCGTAGATCTTTTTCCCTTTTCCTAAACCTATTTCCATTTTTGCAAATCCATTTTCTGCAATAAAAATTTTTAATGGAATAATAGAATAACCTTTCTCTTTTATTTTGCCTTCAAGCTTGCGCAATTCTTTTTTATGCAATAATAATTTGCGCTCCTGCATCGGCTCATGATTATAATGGGTGCCAAAATTATATTCGGAAATATGAAGGCTTTTTACAAACAATTCACCTTTATTAAAAATGCAATAGCTGTCATTGAAACTTGCTTTGCCCGCACGAAGCGATTTAATTTCAGTACCGCTCAATACCATACCTGCAATATATTTTGCTTCAATATTGTATTCGTAATATGCTTTGCGGTTACTAATATCCATGTGAATGGTGAGTAGTGAAAGCGAGTAGTCAATGGAGCCGATTCGCAACTCACAACTGACCATTCGCGATCTAGTTACGAAACAATGTCAACAACTGTGTCAACTTATCTTTAAGTTCTTTCCTGGCAACGATAAAATCGAGGAAACCATGTTCCAGCAAAAATTCGCTGCGTTGAAATCCTGGTGGCAGATCTTTCTTAATAGTTTCTTTTATAACACGCGGACCGGCAAATCCAATAAGGGCACCCGGTTCGGCCATAATAATGTCTCCAAGCATAGCAAACGAAGCTGTGGTTCCACCGAATGTGGGGTCGGTACACAAAGAGATGTAAGGAATTTTTGCATCAGACATTTTAGATAAACCTCCCGATGTTTTTGCTAATTGCATTAACGAAAAAGCGCTTTCCATCATACGGGCCCCGCCACTTTTATTAATAATCATAAACGGGATTTTATGTTCAATGCAATAATCACATGCCCTTACAATTTTTTCGCCCATCACGCTTCCAAGGCTTCCTCCAATAAATTCAAAATCCATACAGGCAATAACCATATCCATAGCGCTTATTTTTCCATGCGCTACTGTAATAGAATCATGAATGGAGGATTTTGCATAGGTTTCTTTTAACCTTTGTGCATAAGGTTTCAAATCAACAAAGCCTAAATAATCTTTTGATTTTATATTGGCATAAAGTTCCTGGTAACTATCATTATCAAAAATAATTTCAAAATATTCTGCGCTTCCAATACGATGATGGTAATCACACTTTGGACATACAAATAGATTTTCCCTTAATTCTGAAACAGTGCAGGTATAACGGCAAGCTGGGCATTTGGTCCATAAGCCATCCGGAGCTTCTTTTTTATCTTTTGTTGAAGTGGTTATTCCTTTTTTTATTCTTCTAAACCACCTTCGTTTGGTTTCTTCAGTATCTCCTTCTTCACCCGCAAGGTTTGCATCAAAATCTTCTTCCTGTTTCATAAAAAAGTCATTAAGTCATTACTCATTGAGTCATTAAATTCCAGATCATCTATACATTTCAATGACCATTGACTTAATGACCTTTACATTGAACTATGCAATCGTTATGCTATTATCCAAATAAACATCCTGTGTTGCCAATAATAATTCCACACCTTCCTTATACGGTTTTTGAAAAGCCTTTCTTCCCAATATAAGACCAGTTCCACCGGCACGTTTGTTAACGACTGCTGTTTGAACCGATTCAGCTAAATCAGTTGCGCCTTTGCTTTCGCCGCCACTATTTATTAAACCAATTTTTCCGCTATAGCAATTTAATACCTGGTAGCGGCAAAGATCAATCGGGTGGTCTGTGCTTAATTTTTCATAAACTAATTTAGAAGTTTTTCCAAACTTTACTGCATTATATCCGCCATTATTTGTGGGCATTTTCTGTTTAATAATATCTGCCTGAATTGTTACTCCAAGGTGATTGGCCTGTCCTGTAAGATCGGCAGAAGTATGATAGTCCACGTCACCAACTTTAAAAGCATTGTTTCGTGTGTAACACCAAAGAATGGTGGCCATTCCCAGTTCATGCGCCAACTCAAAAGCCTGGCTTACTTCCTGCAACTGGCGCGTGCTTTCCTGGCTGCCCCAGTAAATAGTTGCACCAACAGCTACAGCGCCCATATTATAAGCACTTTTTACAGTGCCATACATTACTTCATCAAATTTATTCGGATAGGTTAATAATTCATTATGGTTAATTTTTACAATGAAAGGAATTTTATGCGCATACTTTCTGCTTAAAATACCCAGCACACCAAAAGTGGAAGCAACTCCGTTGCAACCGCCATCGATAGCAAGTTTTACAATATTTTCAGGATCGAAATACATTGGATTGGGAGAAAAAGATGCGCCGGCACTATGTTCTACACCCTGGTCAACCGGAAAGATTGAACAGTAGCCGGTATTGGCAAGGCGGCCATGGCCCATCAGCATTTGCAAACTTTGCACAACCCGGTTATTGCGGTTGCTGTTCACAAAAATCTCGTCAATATAATTTGGAGAGGGTAGTGTAAGCGTTGATTTGTCAATAATACACTTGTGATTTAATAAATCATCGGCTTTATCGCCTAATAATTCTGAAATTTTTTTAGAAGACATTACAATTTTTTTTTAAATGTATGCAAACCTACATGAAAATGATAAAAACACAATACACTTCAATTTTTTGTAATCACAATTAAAAATTTAAATGAATAATTGAATTTTATCAATCAATCTTTACAGCAGGGCAGTAATTTAAAATTTTTTCAGATCATGAGGCCATTATCCTCCGCTCCGGTTTAAGGAGTAATTTTCTATTACCCTATTCATCCAGCATAATTACCCGAAGGTTATCAATCATTGCCTGGTTTATTATTCCATTCATATTGTTATCAAAATCTTCGAAGCTTAGGCTAATGACATGTTTTCCTTTTGGCAAATACACTTTTACAGAATTGCTATATCCCCAATTGCTCCATTCATTTTTACCGCGTTGCGGAAATACAACAGTTCCTGTTTCCCTGTTATCAACTTTCAGCGTTCTTATAGCGCATTTATTTTCAGTATTCGTGGGCCCGTTACCGTTAGCATACCGGAAATCAATGCTGTAAAAGCCTGGGTTTTCAATAGTAACTTTGAATGACAAATTCCGGTTTAAGCTGGTACTTATTTCAACGAAACGTTCGCCGGTGAAACCTTTATATGCTGAATCGGATTTTAGAGCAAAGTTTTCTGCTTCAAAAGTTTTTACATTTTTATCGTCGGCTATTAAAATAGGTTCACTGGCAAAAGAAGTAACCTTATTTTTATCAACAGCCATTACCTGGTACTCTGCAGTTCCGTTTTTTTCAATGTTGAATGAATTCGTTTGAACAGAAGCAATCTGTTTTCCATTTTTAAAAATGCTACACGATACAGCATCTTTAACAGGCTGCCAGGTAAGCTTATTCTTATCAGGCAAAACAACAGGTGCTGCTAAAGAAAAATAAACAGGTTGATGATTAATAGTATTGTTGATTGTGTTCTTATTGGAAAGTTGTATATGTATTGTATGCGTCCCTTTAAGTGTTGAAGGTATAACATAGGCGGATGTTGGTTTTCCGTCTATCGTAAAGGAAGAAATTTTATTACCAAATCCATTCATTTGTATATTTAAAATTGAATTCCTGTATTTAAAATTATCCAGGCTTCTTTCGCCTTTTAATGCTTCAGGCACAAAAGGATGAAAAGTCAATTCATTACTTTCGAACTTTATGCCAAACAAAACTTTATGCACTAAACTTATATTGCCGGATAAGCTCCAAAGCATATTGCTTGAATTAATCTGCGTGCCTGCAAAGTCGCCATTTTCCGCAACTAAATTTTCTTTGTTGGTAACAAACAAAGCCGCAGGGCGATAGATGTCTGCAATACTTTGCATCACAGCTTTTTCATTTCCGGCTCTTGCAGCAGCCCATGTATAATAAGTTTGCACAAAGGGCCATACTGCATCATTGTGATAGGGAGGGATGTTTGGTATCTGCGGGTAAATGCATGTTGTACCAAAATCTGTAACAGGCATGTTTGCAATCATTTCTTTTTGCTTTGCCGAATCAGCGATGTTCCAGATTATGCATAATGCTTCGCCCAACGCTTCACTTCGCGGTGAAACTATTTTATAATTTCTTCCATATAAATATTGTGCATAATATCCTTTAGCAGGTATCCATAAATATTTATTGATGCCATTTTTTATCTGCAATGCAATTGCTTCATGTTTTGCGGCAACATCCTGATGATTTAGTAACAGGGCCATTTGCGCCAGCACTTTATTGGCTTCATAATGAACGGCATTTGTTCCAAGACATTCACTTTCGTAAATATCTGCGGGCTGCATCCATTTGGGGTAGGTTTGTTCACGCCAGTCAAGAAAGGATGATTCACCTCTTACCAGGCCTGTTGTTTTATCGTAAGCAACATGTTCATCATCCTCGATAGAATTTTTTATAATGACATAAGCCTGCTGCAGCCACTCTTTATTACCGGTTGCTTTATATACTTCATAAGCTGCAACTGCCCATATCATTCTGTCGGTGGAACAAGGCCATGCGCCACCGGTTCCGGTGTCCTGTATAATTCTTTTTTTACCATTCACCTTGCGCAACAAACTATTAATGGCAACCTGGGGTTGCATGTAAGCCATTGAAAGAATAATGCTGTAGCTTATGTCTCTGGTCCATACTCCCGCCCATTCTTTTCCTGTTCTGAAAGTACTGTCGGGTTCAATGGCTTTAATCATTTCCTCCAGTGACATGTTATAGAGTGCGTCTGAAATCGGGTAGCCTGACTTGTATTGTGGGTAAAGAGAAATATCTTTTGTTAGTTCCCAATTTGCATTTGTTTTCTTTTCATCTTCCTGCGCATTTAATACTAACGTTGTAGAGTAAACGTGATTACCCTTTTCATCTTTTAATTGTAATTGCGGATGATTTACGAGGTTATCAAAATCCCAGATTAATGGAGAAGAATTGCCAGCGATGTAAACGCCTTTAAAGTCTTCTTTATAAATTTTATTGCCGTTAAATGTTGTATAATATCCCTGCTTATTGAAATCGTTAAATACATCACTCATATCCACACTTACCACAAATTTTGCATTAGGCGCCAGGTAGGTATTATCTTTTACATTGACGTTATCTTTTAACTGGGTTCCAAATTTTATCACAGGCGTTTCGCAAGCACCATTTGTTGCCGTACAAATAAAATGATGATCTGTCCCGGAGGGCATTTCATTATCTTTTCCATTTATGCTAAACTTGAAGGCAATATCATTGCTCTTAAACTGGTTGGCCGGGCTTTGATAATTGGAGGTAAGCTTTGTTGACGACAATGCCTTTGCTGTAAACTTACCCTGCACGATGCTATCCTTATATACAATAAATTTTTTATTTTGATATAAAGGCGTGCTCATCGTTTGCGCATTACTGATATGAGTGAATACTAAACAAAAAATAAGAATATGTATACTGTTCAACAATTTTAATAATTTAAGCATATCGGGTATCTATAAAAGATTACTTATAATGAAGTGTTGATCAAAAACCACGATGAAACGTATTCATCCGGAATTAGCTTGAAAGTTAAGTTATAAAATTTATAAAGGTAAATACCGCAGAGTCTGGTGAATTTTCATTCAATAGAATTTATTTTCCTGAAATAATCGGCAGTTTTTAATAACCTACTTCCGTACCAGCTGAACATTTCCCCATCAACTAAAATAATTTTTATGTCCGGAAAAGAATCCTGCAATTCTTCTTTTTGTTTTTCTTTAAAAGGATAAGGCTCCGAGGATAACAGTATCAGTTCGCAATCTCTTTCTTCAATTTCCTGTAATTTAATTTCAGGATACCGGTTCTCTTTGGAAAAAATATTTTCATATCCGCAATAATTCAGCATATCATTGATGAAAGTATTTCCGCCTGCAACCATATATGGATTCTGCCAGATAAAATACGTGACCCTTGTTTTCCTTTTTACTTGTGCAGCTTTTTTTAATTTTTCAAACTCATCAGTTATTTGCGATGCCAGGGCTGAGGCTGGGCCTGATCTTTGCGTTAATTTTCCCATGTGATTGATCATATTAACCGCATCAGCCAGGTTCTTGACGTCTGTAACCCAAACATCATGTTTGAGAGCCAACTCTTCAACCTGGTCTTTTACATTTTCTTCTTTATTAGCTATGATAAGATCCGGAACAATTTTTTTAATGGCACCAATATTTATATTTTTTGTTCCCCCGATATGCGTTTTATTTTTATGCCACGCTTTGGGATGAACACAAAATTTAGTAATGGCTTTTACTTCCTCATCGAGCCCGAGGTGATACAAGAGTTCTGTTTGCGAAGGAACTAACGAAACAATTCTTGAGTAAACAGGAAAAGCAGAAATATCTTGCGGATGTATAATCATAAATCATCTGCAAGATATTAGTAAAATAAAAACTTCTGCAATGAAGAACGAATCAACTTTGCAGAAGCAATTCTTTTTGCCTTGTTTAAAGGCTTCCTGGGATGGTGGTTTTTCTTTCCAGAAAAAATTTACTGGTTTGAGGTGAGCCGTTTCAGGAGTGAATTTTTTAGTGTTTTCCTGGGTTCGTTTTTCAAATGGATCTCAGACAATTTTGGTCTTAATGGTATTGGAAAAAATTAGAAGTTGACTGATACTGGATTTTTTGATTTTTCAGGAATTTGGATAGATTCTGATCTTTGTTTTTCGCTGGATATTTGGATATGTGATTAATGCTAAATCAACATCAATCAACTTCTGATAACAAAGATATAAGTGCGTGTAGATCTATGCAATAGCGTTATTGCTTAATCTTCTAATATAGAAAAATACTATCTACGTAGCGTTTCAAAGAAAATTAACTAAGAAAAAATACTTTTATTATTTAGTGTTTTTACGAAGACAGTTATAAAAAAATAGGTAGCTATCCCAACGAATTATTTAAAATCAATCGTTTATCCAGGAAATTTATTTTGTAAGTATTACTTGGCCAGGCTTTGTATAATATCATATTTGGTAACGATATGGTAATCTCCCGTTTCATCCTTGCTAAGTACTGCACCGGTTTGTTTCGAAATAAGCCTGCTTAATTTTTCAACAGGCGTGTCAAAAGCAACTACCGGGTATTCCTTTTCCATTACTGATTCTACCGTTTGGTTTTTAATTTCAGGATCTGATAAAATTTTATCAAACAATCCTCCTTCACTTAACGATCCAACAATTCCTTCGCTGTTTACAACGGGGAGATTTTCTATATCATGTTTTTTCATCATTGCAATTGCTTCGGCTACTTTTTGTTCGGGCGAAATAGTTAATAATTTTTTTGTACCACGGCCGCTAACCAAATCTTTAAATGTTTTTACTTCAAGAAATCCTCTTTCCATCATCCATTGGTCGTTATAGATTTTTGCAACATACCTGCTTCCATGATCATGAAATATGCAAACAACCACATCATCTTTTTTCAATTCATTTTTAAGTTGCATTAATCCCTGCAAGCAACTTCCTGCACTATAGCCGCAAAACAAACCTTCTTCTTTGGCAATGCGGCGGGCCATTACAGCGCCGTCTTTATCGGTTACTTTTTCAAACCGGTCAATATATTTCATATCATAATTTGCAGGCACAAAATCTTCACCAAAACCTTCGCTTATATATGGGTAAACTTCTTTCTCATCTATTTCACCAGTATCAAAATATTTTTTAAGTAATGAACCATAACTGTCAATTGCCCAAACTTTGATCGCAGGATTTTTTTCTTTCAGATATTGACCGGTTCCAACAATAGTTCCGCCGGTTCCTGTGGCAACAACAAGGTGGGTTATTTTGCCTTCCGTTTGTTCCCATATTTCGGGACCAGTCTGCTCATAATGTGCCAGCCTGTTTGCAAGATTATCGTATTGGTTTACATACCACGAATTAGGAACTTCAGCAGCAAGTCTTTTTGATACAGAATAATAGGAGCGTGGGTCTTCAGGATCTACATTAGTAGGGCACACGATAACTTCTGCGCCTACTGCTTTTAAAATATCTGCTTTTTCTTTAGATTGTTTATCCGTAGTCGTGAAGATGCACTTATAACCTTTTACACACGCAGCCAGCGCAAGTCCCATCCCTGTATTGCCTGATGTTCCTTCGATGATGGTTCCACCGGGTTTTATTTTTCCTTCTTTTTCTGCAACCTCAAGCATCTTTAAAGCCATCCGGTCTTTAATAGAATTCCCTGGATTAAAATATTCCACTTTAGCAAGAACGGTGCAAGGCAATTCTTTTGCAATCTTATTTAAGCGGATAAGTGGAGTGTTTCCAATCGTCTCTAAAATGCTGTTTTTCCACATAAAAATATTTTACTCAAAGTTAAAAAAAATAGGAGGTAAGGAGTTATTTGCCTGAAAGCGTAACATCGCCGCTGGTTATTACTTCCAGCGCTTTCTTTACCGTCTCGTCTTCAGGATTACTTACTTCGTATAACCCTTCAGTGCGCCAAATCTGGCGTGCAGTCAACGATTTAATTTGCTTTTCTAAAAGTTTCTTTCCTTTTATATCTTCAATATTATAATCGATGGAATCTTTTGCTGCGTAATTTTTAAAATCATTTAAAGTTGCCTCGTCAACGGTATATCTTTCTTCAAAATCTTTTGGAGTTTTATAAGCATCAAACTCCTTTTCATGGTCAAGAAAATTTAAATAAACAAAATTATTAAGCGTTCCGCTTAAATAAACTTTTGCCAATGCCCTGTCGAAAGAAGTTGTATCGTACGGAACAAAAACATCCGGTGTTATACCGCCACCGCCATATACAAGTTTACCTGATTTTGTTTTGAACACTTTTTCATTAGTGTGTTTAATGGAATCGGCAGAAATCATTTCTCCATCGTGAAAGCGGTTCATGATATCCATGTTGTAGGCTTCCACACCGTTTTTGTAGGACTTCTGGATGCTGCGCCCGAGCGGCGTATAATATCTTGCAACAGTCAATCGCAACCCGGATCCATCACTTAATTGAAACTGTTCCTGCACCAAACCTTTTCCAAAAGTGCGTCTACCCACTACCGTTGCCCTGTCCCAGTCTTGTAAAGCTCCTATTAATATTTCACTGGCAGATGCTGTTCCTTCATTGGCGAGAACAACTAATTTTCCTGTTTCAAAAATGCCCGGCTTACTGCAACGATATTCTTTTTTCGGTGAATGTTCTCCAACCGTATAGGTAATGAGTTTATCATCACTTAAAAATTCATCTGCAATGTTGGTTGCTTCAGTAAGTATGCCGCCACCATTATCTCTTAAATCGAGGATCATACTTTTCATTCCCTTCTTTTTAAGTTCCTGCGTTGAAGTCATAAATTCATCATAAGTTGTTTCAGCAAACTTATTAAGGCGGATATAACCTACGGTGTCTGCGATCATGTAAGCGGCATCAAGACTGTACAGCGGAATCATTCCACGGGTAATAGTTACTTGCTTTTGATTTCCATGCCGGAGTATTAAAATATTTGCTTTGCTGCCACCAGCACCCCGTAATAATTTTCTTATTCTTTCGGAAGTAATATGAACACCGGCAACTGCAGAGTCACCCACTTTTAAAAATTTATCACCGGGTTCAAGAATATTATCAGACGGGCTATTTTTAAGAACGTTCAACACATTTATAGTATCGTTAAAAATATTAAACTCAATACCTATTCCATAAAACTGTCCTTCCAGGTCTTCGGTAATGGATTGGAGTTCCTGCTGTGGTAACAAAACAGAATGGGGATCAAGCTTTGCCAGCATGGATTGTATGGCGATGTCGCCTAAAGAATCTTCATCTTCTTTATCAACATATTCTCTTTGTATTAAATCCATAACTTCCTGCACAGGCTTAGGTTTATTGGTAAAAAATATGCCTGTATTTGGCATATTTCCTTTAATACGATAACCAATGAACATTCCTGCAACTATGCAAATACTCAAAATCAGCGGAAGCCAAACCTGTAATTTTTTATTGCGCATACAATTCTTTATTATCTAATTTTAATTTTTGGAAGTGCAAATTTCCTTAATAAACACGAGATAAACATGCCAACCATCAAATTGATTGCAGATAGCGGCTCAACAAAAACCGAATGGTGCCTTTTAAATGGTAAAAAGAAAACAATTATTTACTCCCAGGGAATGAGCCCTTATTTTGTTAATGATGTACAAATGGAAGCTATATTAAGGCAGGAAGTGTTGCCTCATCTTAAAAAAATAGCAGTTGAAGAAATATTTTATTATGGCACAGGATGTTCCAACCCGGCAAATGTAAAAATGGTGAAGAAAGCGTTAAAAAACTCTTTTAATACAGCAAGGGTTAATGTTGAAACGGACGTGGACGGCGCAGCGAAAGGGCTCTGCGGCAGCGAAAAGGGAATTGCCTGTATCCTGGGGACCGGTTCCAGTTCCTGTTATTATAATGGAAAACGTATCATGAAAAATAACCCCGGCCTTGGTTACATTTTGGGTGATGAAGGAAGCGGTGCTTATCTCGGTAAAAAAGTAATTCAATATTATTTGTATAATACTTTTGATGAAGACCTCCGCTCCAGGTTCGACTCAAAATTTGTTACGAATGCTAACGAAATTCTAAACGCAGTGTACAAGCAACCCTTGGCGAATCGCTACCTCGCTTCGTTTGCCATTTTCTTAGCCGAAAACCGCGGACATTATATGATAGAAAATATTATTGAAGATGGCTTCAACGATTTTTTTTATCAGCATGTTTATAAATTTCGCGAAAGCTGGAAATATCCGGTTCACTTTACCGGAGGAATTGCGTTTGGCTTTAAAGATGTATTGGCTGAAATGTGCGACGGCTACCAGCTACAACTTGGAAATGTTTTAAGAAATCCAATGGAAGGATTGATAAAATATCATTCATAATAAATAAAAGCAGGCCACCTTTCAGGAAGCATCATTTAGAATTTATTTTAGGAAAATAAAACAGACAATGGATTACGAAGCTTTTTGTAACGATTACCCGGACTATCAAAATACAGCCGCTATGTTTGATTCTGTGAGGTCAAGCGAATACGCACAGTTAGATAAGGCAAACCATGTATATTTAGATTATACCGGCGGAAACCTTTATGCAAAATCCCAAATACAAAAGCATGTGTCCCTGTTGGAGAACAATGTATTTGGCAACCCGCATTCAACTAATCCCACATCTATTGTTTCTACTATGTACGTAGAATCTACAAGGAAAACAGTACTGGACTTTTTCAATGCAAGCGATGATTATTTCTGTGTATTTACGGCTAATGCAACACAGGCTTTAAAGATTGTAGGAGAGTCTTATCCCTTCGATCACCGGAGTTATTTTTTATTACTTTTCGATAATCACAATTCAGTAAATGGCATCAGGGAATATGCAAAACGCAAGGGCGCAGATTTTGAATATTGCCCGGTATACTTAGAAGACCTTAGAATTGATGAGATTAAATTGAATAAAAAATTATCGGCTGCTAAATACAAACACAATAAGCTTTTTGCATTTCCTGCTCAATCGAATGTATCTGGTGTAAAACATGATTTGAAATGGATTGAAACAGCCCACGAACATGGATGGGACGTGTTATTGGATGCTGCAGCGTTTGTGCCTACCAATACGTTAGATCTTCAACAGGTAAAACCTGATTATGTATCCATTTCTTTTTATAAAATCTTCGGATACCCCACAGGCGTGGGTGCTTTATTGATAAAAAAAGCGCTTTCGAAAAATTGGATAAGCCATGGTTTGCAGGTGGTACTGTTTCGTATGCTTCCGTAACAATGCCTGAATTTTTTTTAGTGGAAAACCAGGAGCGCTTTGAAGAAGGCACGTCGAATTATTTATCTATACCTGCGGTGAAAACAGGCCTTGATTGGATAAACGCATTAGGCATGACTAATATTCAGAAAAGATTATTTTGTTTAACGGATTATTTGCTGAAAGAATTACAAGCCTTACAACATAATAATGGCAAAAAACTGATTCATGTATTTGGCCCGGCTAATTCAGAAAAAAGAGGCTCAACTATTATCATGAATTTCTTTGATAGTAATGAAAATAAAATTGACGTTTCGGAGATTGAGCAGCGGGCAAATGAAAGAAATATTTCTATCAGGATCGGTTGTTTTTGTAATCCCGGAATTGATGAAATTACCAATTGCATTACATCAGAAGAATTATCTGCTTTTTATTCATCAAGGGATGATGCCAAATATGATAAGATTCATTTTTTAGGAAAGATGAGAGGAGCCATTCGTGTTTCTCCGGGCCTTATGACCAATTATAAAGATTGTGAATCGTATTTAGATTTTTGTCGTGGTTTTTTGCAGTAATTATTATTATTATTGATTGCTGCTGTTTCAAAAGCGGCGCTCACTCCTTCGGTACCTCCAATCCATGCTGCCGCAGAAAGGTTAACCTATCCCAATAACCTCTTTGAAAAATAATTTTATCATCAACGATATGAAAAAGTCCACAACCTCTCAGTCCTAACGGATTTTTCCATTCTAATATCGCCCATTCACCATCTTCAAAAATATTTTCGATAATGCAGACCATGTTGGCTTTTGCAAATTCTTCCCCAAACATTTTTTGTATGGCAGCTTTGCCTTCTATCGGAGAAGTATTCACCTGGTGGTTTATGGCATTTTCGCTATATAGACTGGCAAGGCTTTTTGCATCTGCTTTATTAAATATTTCAACCCATTGTATTACTAAAGCTTTCGGGTTCATTTTAGGTTAATCAATTATAAATTATTACTCCATGGTATTTTCTATATGAACCAATCTTCCATCACTACTCATTCCTTCAATTACAACATGAAAGGCCTGGCTTATATCGTTGTTGTAAAAGGTAACGGTTACTTTATTGTTATCACGATTGGTAAGTACCTGCGGGTTCCAATAGAGTGTTGAGCGTATGTCCTTTTTATCATCATTTTCATTAATGGTGCCATAGTTGGGAGAATAAAATTCACGCATAGAAGTATAACCTCTCACGGTGTTGTTGCTTAAGCCCTTTCCCGGCTGCATAGCCTTGTCATTTCCCCTGCGGGTATAAATTGCAATGGCGCCGCTCCCGCCACCTCCGGTGCCTCCAATAAAAGGTGGTCGTAAAACTTTTACATAGGCAACATCAGTAATTGAAAGTGACGAAATCATGTCTGCATCGGCGGGTACTTCATCAAGATAAATTTGGGGGGTTCCGCCACGCCATTGAAGAGAAGGAGGTGATCCCGTGGTAATTTGAAGACCCGCAACTTTGCCTTGCAGGTAGTTGAAAATATTCATTGACCCTACCGCACTTGGATCGTTTAAAAGGTCGAATTGGTAAGCATCGCCGCCGCTAAATAAACCAGAGGTATATTTTTCATCCAAAACATCCAAAGGTTTTTTTGTTTTTGCCTGTACAGTTACTGCTTCCAAAACTTTGGCTTTATATAAATTAGCCAATCGCTTTTCTTCATCCGCAAATAATAAATGCCGCGAGTCCCCGGCTGTATCCTGCAGTTGATTATTAAACAATCCATTTGCTGCAATATTATTTGAAAAAGGAGGAAGCCTGTTTTCCATAAACTGAACGGAAGCATCGCCAAGTCCTTTGGCCTTTGGGAGCTGGTAAAAAATATTACTGGTATCAAAAAGAATAACCGATGGATCATGAAAAGTTCCGTTGGGTTCGATTGGTACCACTACCATTTTATTTTCATGTTTTTGTTTTTGCATGATCAACACAATGCTTCCGGCATCACGCAGTTGCGACGGCATTGCCCCATATATTTTTCCCGAAAGCGAGAGATAGGATGTATCCCTGGGATAAATAATTTTAGGAAACTTTCCCGCAGTTACCTCCTCCCACTTAAACCTGCGCCAGCCGTGGGTAAGCATTACAAGATCGAGTTGCTGACTAATGGTATCCGAGTTATTGGAAAAATAATAAGCCGGGTTATACACCTGTCCTTTTAAATCGCCTGTTAATAAAAGATGAGATATGATGTTATCACTGCTGTCCGTATCTATACCTATGTCTGTTACCGCAATAGAAAAACTTGCCGCGAGACTATCCGGAACTGTGATTGAAACTTCATCTCTCGCTCTTTTGTTAAGCCCCCAATGCTCCACATTCATTTCTGCATTAAAGGTATATTCCTGGTTATTAATGTAAGTGATCCGTTCGGCAAGCGGAGACCAATGCTCATCAAAAACTGTGATGGTTAAAATACCGCTGGGTAAATCTTCAGCAGGAATAATTCCTTTAATGTTGCCTTGTGAAAAATCTTTGGTAAGCTTAAACACCTCATGCTGATTCATAGTGCCCAGCACGTGTATATTACCCAGGGACGCTGCGATGTCCGGTGTGGCGCTGACAACAAAATTTCTTTTATTTCCTGCTATAGTAACCTGTAACGAAACGCCGGTTTGTTTAATCGCAGGTAATTCTGAAACATGTACTGTCCCTTTCTGGTCCTTCCATTTGGCAGTAAAGCTTTCACCGGCTTTAGGAAAGATATAAAAGTAACCCATGCCGTCGTGAATCGTTCGCAGGCTGTCAATTTTTACACCATTGTTGTCCTGTACAATGCCCTTTATCTTTATGGGGTGGCCCCATTGATCATTGGCTTTAAATGCAATTTTATTTACCACGCCTTTTACCGCATCACCACCCTCGGGAAAAAATTGCAGAGAAGGAATGGTGGTGCTTTTTAATGCTGATGAATTATTGGCTTTAGATAGGATGCGTATGTCTTTATTATATAAGAAAGAAGAATCAAAATTCAGCATCCATTTCGTGTATGCTTTAACGTGAATGTATTTGCCCGTGTAATCTGCAGGAATATCAAACTGGCCAGCGGCAGTGGCGTAAACAACCGGGATAACGCTATGAGAGAGGAGTTTGCCTTTATCATCCGTCCAGTCAACATAAAAAGTTTTGCTTTCATCCGCGGCATTAATGCCATTCATAATGTAGGCCTTATACCAAATAGTTTCACCTGTTGCATAAGTAGACTTATCATAATGCAAATAAGTTTTTTCCTGCCCGTAATCGTTACCATATTTTTCAATGGTTGAATCTATATTTTGCGCAAAGGAATTAAGAAATAGAAAAATAAAAATGGAAGTAAGCGGTAGAATTTGTCTCATTTTATAAAGGCCATAGTTTTTATCGTGAGATAATATGTGGTGTAAATTACTATAACACGTTGTATGAAACAAAGTTGACTAAAGTTTAACAACTTTTTTGCTTGTATATTCACGCAACCCGGTGGGGAAATTAAAGAGCCCGAATTATTTTAAAGCAAAAATCCCGGCGGCATTATACACTATAAATAACTTATTAAAAATTATTTATTCTACTGTAATTTCAAAATTGTTGTAATAGTTTTGACAAACAAAACCTTGGTATGGATTTTATAAAAGTTACGGAACAACCCTCTCCCTACCGGCACCTTGAAAAGATGTCAGTTGCTGAAATAATTGGAAACATTAATAAAGAAGATTTCCTGGTAGCTGCAGCCGTTCAAAAAGCACTTCCGGAGATTGAAAAGATGATAACGGCCGTTTCAGAAAAAATGATTGATGGTGGAAGGTTATTTTATTTAGGCGCAGGCACCAGCGGCAGGCTTGGTATTTTGGATGCCAGCGAATGTCCGCCTACTTATGGGGTGCCCCAGGGCCTTGTAATTGGCATAATAGCGGGAGGGGAAAAGGCCATTATTAATGCCATTGAAAATGCCGAAGATAATACCGAGCAGGGATGGAAAGATTTACAGGCTTATGATATAAATGATGGCGACGTGGTGATCGGAATCGCTTCCAGCGGCACTACACCTTATGTAATTGGCGCTTTAAAAAAATGTAAGGAAAATAATATTACAACAGGAAGCATTGCGTGCAACCCCGATTCGCCTGTAAGTGATGTGGCTGATTTTCCGGTTGAGGTAATTGTAGGCCCTGAGTTCGTTACCGGCAGCACCCGGATGAAAAGCGGCACGGCGCAAAAGATGGTTTTAAATATGATTTCTACAACCGCCATGATACAACTGGGTAGGGTAGAGGATAACAAGATGGTAAATATGCAACTCACCAATGTAAAGATTATCAACCGGGGCATCCGCATGCTCATGGAGAGGTCCGGCATTAAAGACCAGGTTCAGGCAAAGAAATTATTGTTACAATATGGCAGTGTAAAAAAGGCTATTGAAAACTATAAATAATTAAAAAAATTGATGTAGAATTTACTTAAATTTATAGTGCAGACTTTCTTTGTTAATCTAAAACTTGCACTATGAGATCCAGAATTTTACTCGTCCTGTTTTTCAGCTTCATTTTTTCTGCCGGCTTCTCCCAACAAAGCGATGTTGCTTATGCTATAACGGGCCAGGATAATAGTAGTTTTAATTGGACCGACATCAGGTCCATTGATATGAGGTCCGGCAACGTTAATGCAACACTTTTTGAAAATGGTAAAACAAAATTTTCTTTTTTAGATGCAGATACAAGATCACCTGTTGACCGGCTTGCAATAAATGGCACTCCCGCTGTTTTTAAGCAAAACAATGTCTCGGTATCCTCCAATAATATTTCTTTTATTCATCCATCGCCAACGGTTTTAATGAGTGCTGCCGTAGCTTATGATAAAAGACATGATAAATTATTTTTTGCTACAATGAAAACCGGCCAGCTTATATGGCTCGATCTGAAAAACAATACTGGTACTCCTTCGTTTTATACAATTCAAAAACCATTAATAAATAATGTGAATTATAATGATGAATCGTTTAACATAACAAGGATGACAATAGGGGCTGACGGGTACGGCTATGCGCTTACCAATGATGCCAATCATTTAATTCGTTTTACCACCAGCAATAAAACGGTTATTGCAGATATGGGAAGTCTTATCGATGCAGCATCGAACAACGGTATTTCGGTTCATAACCAATGTAGCAGTTGGGGAGGTGATATTGTTGCTGATGCTTTTGGAAAATTGTATCTTTTTAGCGCAGGCAAAAATGTCTTTTTAATTGACCCCGAAGCGATGACGGCCACTTATAAGGGAGCCATCAGTAATTTATCCGCAACCTTTTCAGTAAACGGGGCAGCAGTTGTTGATGATAATAATGTGATTGTAAGCAGCGCCAATACTTTTGAAGGCTTTTATAAAATTGATATTAATAATCTTTCGGCAACTAAAATAGTTACGCAGGGTAAAATTTATAATGCTTCTGACCTTGCAAGTTGCAACCTGTTACATCAAACCGAAAAACAAAATAGCATTGGCACACCTGTTCTTAAAAATATTGAAGTAATGGGCAACAAGTTCATTTCAATATATCCTAATCCTGTTGAGAACGGGCAGGTAAAAATTACATTTGATAATAAAGCAGCGGGCAAATATAAAATTGCATTAACCGATTTGGAAGGAAGGCTCATACAAACCAAAGATGTGTATATCAAAGGGCCCGGGCAGGTAGAAAGTTTTCTAATGCGTAGAAAACAGGCTTCAGGAATGTATATGATTAAGATTACAGATGCCACCAGCAAAGCTATTTTTTCTGATAAATTGGTGGTAGAATAATAAATCGGGAGTGTTAGTTAAAAGACCGTTCATCGAACGGCCTTTTTTTATTTTGATTATTTTAATCATTAAATAATGTTCTGCTAAATGAGAAGTAATATTTTTGCAATAGGAAGATAATTGATCAACCACTTGAAGACTGAATTCTTACATGCAGGACATAGAACCATACGATAACTGGCAATATTTATACACATCAGAAAATGATGAACGCTCCCCGTTTTATGGAAGAGAGTATAGTGAATTTGCGTTTACACAAACAGTGTATAATTATTACATTCATCCGCAATGGGATGAATTTGGAAGCTCAACTTTGTACCTGAAAGTATTGATGGCAGATTACCAGGAGCAATATGCCATTATTGAATTTATTGGCGAATGGAACGATGCAATTGAAAATGATGTTATGCGCCTGAAGCGTGATGTAATTGATGAATTTGAAAGGCAGGGCATCACTAAATATATTTTGATAACAGAAAATGTTTTAAACTTTCACAGCAGCGATGATAGCTATTATGAAGAATGGTTTGATGATATAAAAGACGATGGCGGCTGGATTGTGGCTCTAAACATGCCGGAGCAAACTCAATATGATTTTAAAAAAACACATTTGAATAATTATATTGAACTCATCAATTTTATTCCCTGGCGCACCATGAAGCCGGATATTCTTTTTAACCAGATCGATAATATTTTATTAAGACGGCTGGATTAAACTATTTTCATTGAGCGTTGTTGATTTGCTAAGTTTTAATTATCAATCATCAATTATTAATTATTAAACTTCCTGTAGTATTTTTGCACATCTGAAATTTAACAACTCTCTCACTTATGACCTGGAAACAGTTATTCACGTCTTCGATTGGCAAAAAGTTTTTAATGGCCTTAACCGGATTTTTCCTCATTATTTATCTCATAGTTCATGCAGGGATCAATGCAATGATTTTCTATAACGACAATGGGGAAACTTTTAATAAAGCAGCTTATTTTATGAGCCGTAATTTTTTTATGCGGTTCCTCGAGATAGGATTGTTTGCGGTTTTTATTCTTCACATTATCCAGGGCCTTTTATTATGGAAAAAGAACCGTGCTGCAAGGAGTATCGGTTACCAGAAGCAAAATTACCCGGCAGGAATAAAATGGTATAGCCGGTATATGGGCTGGTTAGGAACATTTTTATTATTATTCCTGGTTATGCATTTATATCATTTTTGGGCAGGCACTAAAAACGAAATGTATTTTAACGGCCCACAGGTGAACCTGTATTACGAAATGAAAGATGTATTTACTAACCCCTTATTTTTTACTTTATATATGGTAGGTTTGGCATCTCTCTTATTTCATTTACTGCAAGGTTTTCAAAGTGCATTTCAAACTTTTGGAATAAATCACCGCAGGTGGACGCCCATTTTAAAAGGAATCGGCATCTTTTATTCAGTAGCTATTTGCATTTTGTTTGCAATGATGCCAGTTTCATTTATGGCGGGTTGGCTTCAATAAATTTATTATAAACTGGAAAATATTTCAGCATAAAATATTCAATACTAACGTATGGCATTAGACGCAAAAATTCCGGAGGGTGAGCTTGAACAAAAATGGACTAACTATAAAGACCATGTAAACCTGGTAAGCCCTACTAACAAAAGAAAACTGGAAGTGATAGTTATAGGCACAGGACTTGCCGGTGCATCTGCTGCGGCAACTTTGGGCGAACTGGGTTACAAGGTAAAGGCATTTTGTTTCCAGGATAGCCCGCGACGTGCGCATTCTATAGCAGCGCAGGGAGGCATTAACGCTGCAAAAAATTATCAGAATGATGGTGACTCTGTCTTCAGGCTTTTTTACGAAACTGTAAAAGGCGGCGATTACCGCTCCCGCGAGGCAAATGTTTATCGTTTGGCGCAGGTAAGTGGAAATATTATTGATCAATGTGTGGCACAAGGTGTTCCTTTTGCCCGTGAATATGGCGGCTTATTAAGCAATCGCTCCTTCGGTGGAACGCAGGTACAACGTACATTCTATGCTGCTGGTCAAACAGGGCAGCAATTACTGTTAGGTGCTTATAGCGCTTTGGAAAGACAAGTTGCCCTGGGAAACGTGGAGATGTATTCACGCCATGAAATGGAAGATATTGTAAAAATTGATGGTAAAGCAAGGGGCATTATTGCAAGAAATTTAGTTACCGGGAAACTGGAAAGATATTTCGGACATGCGGTGCTTATTTGTTCGGGTGGCTATGGAAACGTATTTTATTTAAGTACCAATGCCATGGGCAGCAATGTAACTGCCGCATGGAAATCGCACAAGAAAGGCGCTTATTTTGCCAACCCATGTTTTACCCAAATTCATCCAACCTGTATTCCTGTTACCAGCGACCACCAAAGCAAGCTGACTTTGATGAGTGAAAGCTTAAGAAATGACGGAAGAATATGGGTTCCAAAAGCCAAAGACGATAAAAGAAAAGCAACAGATATTCCGCAGGAAGAACGTGATTATTATTTGGAAAGAAGGTATCCTGCATTTGGAAATTTAGTACCAAGAGATGTTGCATCCCGGGCTGCAAAAGAAAGATGCGATGCGGGCTACGGTGTCGGTACCACGAAGATGGCTGTGTACCTCGATTTTGCAGATGCTATTAAACGTTATGGAAAAATAGAAGTAAGTAAACGTGGCCTGGAAGATGCAAGCGAGGAAAATATCATAAGGCTGGGCAAAGAAGTAATTACAGAAAAATATGGTAACCTTTTTGAAATGTATGAAAAGATAACGGGCGAAAATCCATATGATGTTCCTATGCGTATCTATCCTGCTGTGCATTATACGATGGGTGGCCTTTGGGTAAATTATGAATTGATGACAACCGTTCCCGGTCTATATTGTTTAGGCGAAGCTAACTTCAGCGATCATGGAGCTAACAGGCTGGGAGCTTCTGCACTTATGCAAGGATTAGCTGATGGATATTTCGTAATTCCGTATACGCTTGGTAGTTATATGGCTGGTGAAATCAGGAATTCCGCAATACCAACTTCTCATCCCGCCTTTGAAGAAGCAGAAAATGCAGTAAAAGAAAGAATAGAAAAACTGATGAGCATACAAGGTAAAGAGTCGGTAGAAAGTTTTCATAAACGCCTTGGGAAAATTATGTGGGAAAAATGCGGCATGGCCCGTAACGAAGCGGGATTGTTAGAAGCTATTGATGAAATAAGATTATTAAAAAAAGAGTTTTGGCAAAATGTAAAAATACCCGGAGAAATATATGAAATGAATCCGGAACTTGATAAAGCAGGAAGGGTAGCAGACTTTATCGAATTGGGTGAATTAATATGCCTGGATGCATTGAATCGCCGAGAAAGTTGCGGCGGCCATTTTAGAGAAGAAAGCCAGACAGAGGAAGGCGAAGCATTGCGTGATGACAATCATTACAGCTATGTCGCAGCTTGGGAGTTTACGGGGGATGATGAGAAGTTACATAAAGAAGAACTGCATTTTGATGTAGCAAAACCAAGCCAAAGAAGCTATAAATAATTTATTTTTTTGCCTATATAAGAGACCAACTTATTGTTTAAAAAAACAGGCCGGCTTTTAAAGACTGTTTAATAACAATTAAACAAAATAACAATAAAGCAATTTACGATATGGAACATTACAATATGAATTTAACGTTGAAGGTATGGAAGCAAAAGAATGCTACATCTAAAGGAAAATTTGAAACCTATGAAGTAACAAATATTTCTTCTGAAATGTCTTTTCTTGAAATGTTTGATGTGTTGAATGAAAGATTAATTGATGAAGGTAAAGAACCTATCACTTTCGACCATGATTGCCGTGAAGGAATTTGCGGTGCCTGCAGTATGTATGTAGATGGAAGAGCCCATGGGCCATGGCAAAAGAATACAGTTTGTCAATTGCACATGCGGGCATATAAAGATGGAGATACCATTGTTGTGGAACCGTGGCGATCTGGAGCTTTTCCGGTTATAAAAGATCTTATGGTTGACCGGAGAGCCTTTGACAGAATAATAGAAGCCGGCGGTTTTATATCAGTAAATACAGGTAATGCCGTAGACGCAAATTCATTACCTGTTGATCGTGCAAAATCTGAAGAAGCTTTTAATGCTGCCGCCTGTATTGGTTGTGGCGCTTGTGTTGCTGCTTGTCCTAACGGCTCAGCTATGCTGTTTGTAAGTGCCAAGGTTTCCCAATTGGCTTTGTTACCCCAAGGGGAACCTGAAAGGCATACGAGGGTTTTAAACATGGTAACCCAAATGGATAAAGAGGGATTTGGCAATTGTGGCAATATTTATAATTGCGAAGCAGAATGCCCTAAAGGAATTTCCGTTGAAAATATTGCGAGAATGAACAGGGAATACCTGGGAGCATCGCTTTCTTCGGATATATAAGATTTGATTTTCAATCATCATTTCCCATATCTCATTCATGCGAAAAATTGCCGTTACAGTTCTTATTTTATTTTCTTTTCTTAAACTTACAGCACAACAGGTGTCCGAAGCCGTTAGTTACGTGGATTATGTAAATCCTTTAATGGGTACAGACTCTAAGCCCGATCTTTCTAACGGTAATACCTATCCTGCAATTGCACTGCCTTGGGGAATGAACTTGTGGACACCGCAAACGGGTAAGATGGGCGATGGTTGGGCGTACCAGTACACAGCAAACAAAATAAACGGTTTCAAGCAAACTCACCAGCCCTCACCATGGATGAATGATTACGGCGAATTTGCAATTATGCCGGTTACCGGGAAAATTCGTTTCAAAGAAAATGAAAGAGCAAGTTGGTTTTCTCATAAAGCAGAAATTGCTAAACCTTATTATTACAAAGTTTACCTGGCAGACGATGATATAACTACTGAGGTTACCCCTACCGAACGTGCGGCAAGTTTTCGTTTTACCTTTCCAAAAGCCGATAGTTCATCTGTAATTATTGATGCATTAGACCGGGGTTCTTATATTAAAATTATTCCTGCAGAAAATAAGATTATTGGATACACGACCCGTAACAGTGGCGGCGTTGCTAAGAATTTCAAAAATTATTTTATTATCATTTTTGATAAAGCATTTAATTATACTTACACCTTTTCAGACAGCATTATAACAAAAGCTACCGAACAAAAGTGCAATCACGCCGGTGCAATTATAGGCTTTGCAAATACCGGCAAAGGTGAAGTAGTGCAAGCTAGAATTGCCTCATCATACATCAGTTTTGAACAGGCAGCCATTAATTTACAGGAAATAGGCAATAAGAGTTTTGACGTTGTAAAAAGCAATGCAAAAGATGAATGGAATAAAATACTTGGCAAGGTGAAAGTCTCAGGCGGCTCTATAGATCAGTTGCATACATTTTATTCCTGCCTGTACCGGATGGTTTTCTTCCCTTTAAAATTTTATGAGAAAAATGCCGAAGGAAAGATTATTCATTACAGCCCATACACTGGTGAAATTAAAGACGGCTACATGTTTGGCGGCACGGGCTTTTGGGACACTTTCAGGGCATTGTATCCTTTCCTCAATTTGGTGTACCCCTCAATTGTAAAGGAGATGCAGCAGGGTTTGGTAAACGATTATAAAGAAGGAGGCTGGCTGCCTGAATGGTCTGCGCCGGGATACCGCGATGTAATGGTAGGAAATAATTCTGCTTCTATAGTTGCGGAAGCTTACTTAAAAGGCGCACGCGGTTATGACATCAATACTTTGTATGAAGCATTGAAGCATGGCGCCAACAACGAAGGGCCGCAAGGCACGGGCCGCACGGGCGTGAGGTATTATAACGATCTGGGGTACGTGCCGTATGATGTGGGTATTAATGAAAATGCAGCACGTACATTGGAATATGCGTATGATGATTATTGTATCTATCAATTGGGAAAGGCTTTAGATAAGCCGGAATCAGAAATTGATATTTACAGGCAACATGCAATGAATTATAAAAAGTTGTTTGATCCATCTCATTTGTTAATGCGTGGAAAAAATAAAGATGGAAGTTTCGAAACCCCTTTCAACCCATTTAAATGGGGCGATGCATTTACCGAAGGGAATAGCTGGCATTACAGTTGGTCCGTTTTCCAGGACGTTGCAGGATTAATACAATTAATGGGTGGCAGGAAAAAGTTTGTACAAATGCTGGATTCTGTTTTTGTAATGCCACCGGTATTTGACGATAGCTATTATGGCGGCGTTATTCATGAAATACGGGAAATGCAAATTGCGGGTATGGGCCAGTACGCACACGGTAACCAACCCATACAACACATGATTTATTTATATGATTATGGAGGTGAGCCATGGAAGACCCAGTATTGGTCACGGGAAACCTTGAATAAATTATACAAAGCAACGCCTGATGGTTATTGCGGGGATGAAGATAACGGGCAAACTTCTGCGTGGTATGTATTTTCCGCCCTGGGCTTCTATCCCGTAACGCCTGCCAGCGCTGAATACGCTTCGGGCGCACCTTTGTTTCCCCACGCTGAAATTAACTTTGAAAATGGAAAAAAGCTCACCATCAATGCACCGGGAAATAATGAAAATACACGTTATATTAAATCAGTTAATTTTAACGGAAAGCCGTACACGAAAAACTATTATAATCATTTCGAATTGCAAAAGGGCGGTACTATCAATATCAAAATGACTTCTCTGCCCAACAAACAAAGAGGCACCACTGAAAAAGATTTTCCATTTTCTTTGTCAAATAATCAGACGAACTGATGTGAATATATAGATAAAGGCATTCCTGAAAACCATACTTAATGAACAGAAATTTTTTATCGTTACCTCTCTTATTTTCCTGTGTTGTAACTAACGCACAACAAAATGAAAAACTAAGCTCTTATATTCATCCTATCATTGGCACAGAGCGCATGGGGCATACTTATCCCGGTGCAAGGAACTGAATAAAATAGTGATTGGCGCAAGTGAAGATGAGAAAGTAAACTTTTATACCGCCATGTATCACGCGTTTATTAATCCTACTATTTACATGGATGAGGATTATAATTATAAAGGGTTAGATCAGAACGTGCATGTGGCAAACGGCTTTACCAATTACACCACTTTCTCGCTTTGGGATACCTATCGTGCCTTGCATCCTTTATTCAATATAATACAGCCGAAACGCAATGGTGATATGATTCAATCCATGCTGGCGCATTATGACCAAAGCACGCTACACATGTTGCCTGTTTGGTCTAATTCTGCCAATGAAAACTGGTGCATGTCCGGTTATCATTCCGTGGCAGTTATTGCAGACGCCCTTATAAAAGGCAATGCACCGTTTAATGTCAATAAAGCTTTGGATGCCTGTATCGCTACGGCTACGCATAAGAGTTATGATGGCATAGGTGCGTATATGGATAAGGGCTATATACCGGTTGATAAGAACGGAACGGGAGCTTCCACCACCCTGGAATACGCTTATGATGACTGGGCAATAGCCCAGATGGCAAAAAAGCTAAACAGGATGGATGTCTATAATGATTTTATAAAACGTTCCGCCAATTATAAGAATGTATTCGATCCTACTGTTGGCTTCATGCGCGGTCGCTTAAGCGATGGAAGTTTCAAAAAGGAATTTGATCCTTTAAGCACATCAGGGCAGGGATTTATTGAAGGCAATTCATGGAACTATACCTTATTCGTGCCGCGGGATCCCGGTTCGCTAATTCAATTGATGGGAGGAAAGAAGAAGTTTACACATTACCTGGATACCTTATTCACCATGCATTTACCGGATAAGTTTTTTGAAGAAACAGAAGATATAACCAGGGATGGAATTATAGGCGGCTATGTACATGGCAATGAACCATCGCATCATGTAGTGTATCTCTACAACTGGACAGACGAGCCCTGGAAAACCCAACAAACAGTGCGGATGATCCTGAAAAATCAATACCATACCGGCCCTGCAGGATTAGGCGGAAATGATGATACCGGCCAGATGAGCGCCTGGTATATTTTTAGCGAAATGGGTTTCTATCCGGAGGCGCCGGGTTCCGATGTATACCAAATCGGTAGCCCGGGTGTTAAAGCTGCTGCGCTTCATTTGGAAAACGGAAATACCTTTAGCATTGAGGCAATAAATCAAAGTGATAAAAATGTATACGTAAAGAAAATTGAATTGAATGGCAAACCATTAAACAGGTTATCCATTACCCATGACGAAATAATGAATGGCGGTAAATTGATTTTTTATATGTCGCCAAAACATGGTAAATAAATATTTGAATTATTTTGCACAGGGTATTTTTAAAATCTTGTTGCCATGGAAAAAACAATTCAGCAATTACAATCGATAATAGAAGATTATACGCCCCAACTACAAAGCATACACGAAAATGCATGGCCGACTAAACCGAACCCTGCCAAATGGAGTAAAAAGGAGATACGGGTCATTTGATCGATTCGGCGCAAACCAACATCCGGCGATTTATAGTAGCACAATACGAGGATAATCCAAAGATTATGTACGCACAGGATGCCTCGGTAGCTGCGGCCAATTACCAAAATTATGTAACCAAAGACTTAATCAGTTTGTGGATGCTGCTCAACAAACATATTTGCATGATCCTGCAAAACACTACCGCGCCTGCTGCTCAAAGGTTATCCGAAACCAATGAGCCACACACGATTCAATGGCTTGCAGCTGATTATAATAAACATTTGTTACATCACCTGCACCAGCTATTGGAATTAGAGCCGGTTGCTTATCCGTGAGGGATTTTCATTTTGTAATATGAGGAGACTTTCCAGAGATTTTGCGACGCATAAAATTATGGAAATGATGGATATTGATTTGAGTAAAAAGAAGTGACCTTCCGGATGTTTACTTTTATACGCACCCGGTCCCCTGCAGAGATTCGGCCAGGACGGAGTATATTTCAGCATAATAACCTTACCCTTAGCAACATGGGGAATTTGCCACACTGATGGTAAATACTTACCCTTTGGGGCGTAAAACGTTGAAAAATTTTTGTGTGTACAGCCTGCACGGTTAGTTCTCAATTTAAAGTTGTGGGTGAAAAATAACGCTGGGGGAAGATACCAGCGTTCAAGAAGTGAAGGGTTTATAGCTTGGTATAAAGTTTGAACCAAAGTTATGATGATGAGTTAGGAATTATTCCAATTAATTAAATTAAAGATTATGTTGTTTACAGCTATTAGCCTTGCCTTTGTAACGCTGGTAATTATTTCAATTTTTATTCTTAGACAAGCGAGAAAAAGCAAAAAGAAGAACGAGGGCAAAGCAGATTATTTTGCGGATTAAGAGTTAAATCGAAATAACTCTTTTTCCCGCCGGGCCACCGTCATTAAGTTTAGTAATCAAACAAAAGAACTGTAGGTGTATAGCTTTAAGGTTTTGAATCTTAGACCTGGTTGCAATGCCATGTTTGATCTAAATGTAATTTCATTGAATTAAAGAATTCTATTACCGTAGTTTCTTCAGATCGCCGGGGGCGGAGACTGTATTGGATCATGTTAATCAAGGTCGGCCCCGATTGCGGTAATAAGACCACCAGTATTGAGGGTGAAGTTCAAAGAACCTGTCTCGTGGCCAAAGTCCCCCGTGAAATCAACTTGTGCATTGGCATTTAGATCGTTAATCGCTTCAACAGATGCTAATTTTGTCATGGTCTTGTAGTTAACGAAAAACTTTTCAAGATAGTCCCGTACACCAGTCGTATTTTTAAACTTTTCACCAACTGATACATCATCAATTACTGCATTGTCTGCAAATAACGTCAACGTTGCTTCTACGTCAAAAGCGTTCAATGACTTTATAAATTGGTTGATGATTGTATTTATATTAGCTTCTTTCATTTTTTCTTTAAGTTTCAATTAGCATTTTATTTTTATCGGTTCCTGAATTCGAATTCTTACTGCCGCCTTTGTTCACACACATGATAAGTGCCCTCACCTTAATTAAATCTCAGCAAGATATTTATGTACAAAGCTAATGGCCATGGATCCTTCACCCACTGCAGAGGCAACGCGGTTCATAGCGCCGGCCCGGACGTCGCCCGCAGCAAATACTCCGGTGCAACTTGTCTCTAACAGATAAGGATCACGCTCCAGCTTCCATATTTTTTTGAATTCATCATAATGCTGCAGGTCCCTGCCGGTTTCAATAAAGCCCTTATCATTTTTTATTATTTCAATATCCAGCCAATCGGTAAAAGGCTTTGCACCAATAAAAATATACAAGGCTGCCGCATCTTCCGTATATACTTCACCGTTAGCAATATTTTTAATGGTTAACTGCTCTAATCTTTTATTTCCTTTAGCTTCAATCACTTCACGGCATACGCAGATTGCTATATTATTTACACCGTTTATCTGGTCAATTAAATAAGAAGACATGGTATAAGACAAGCTATCTTTCCTTATTAATATATTTACCAGTTTTGCAAATTTTGAAAGATACATTGCCGCTTGTCCTGCAGAATTTCCACCTCCAACTATATAGATAGCCTTGCCTTTACAGGCGGCAGCTTCTGTAGTGGCAGCGCCATAATAAATACCTGCACCGGTAAACTTTTCAATGCCCGGTGTTGTTAGCTGCCGGTAGTCAACTCCGGTTGTAATTACAATCGCTTTGGTCATTATTTCTTTACCATCATTCAAAATAATTTTTTTATAATTATCCTGCACTTCAATCCCTTTCACTGATTGAGGCGAGAGAAAATCAGTGCCAAATCTTACTGATTGGCTAATGGCCCTGCGTGTAAGGTCGGCGCCGCTTAAGCCTGTTGGAAAGCCCAGGTAATTTTCAATGCGTGAGCTGGTACCTGCCTGGCCGCCGGGCGCCTTTCTTTCAATCAATAATGTTTTTAAGCCTTCTGATGAGCCATACACGGAAGCCGCTAAGCCTGCAGGTCCCGCGCCGATTACCACCACGTCATATATCTCATTTTTCACTTCAGGATTTAATCCGATACGCTTTGCCACATCAATAATATGCGGGCTTAACAACATGGTTCCATCTTCAAAAAATATTACGGGCAAATCTTTTGCTTCCACATTATTTAACTGCAGCAATTGCTCCCCATCTTCACTATTTGCGTCTAGCCACTGATATGGAATTAAGTTACCCGATAAGAATTCTTTTATCTCATGGCTCTTTGGTGAAAACTGGTAGCCTGCTAATTTGATTCCTTTAAAATCAGGATGAAAATTGTTTTGCCAGTCTTCTAATAAATCATTGATAACGGGATATAATTTTTCTTCAGGCGGATCCCAGGGTTTGGTTAAATAATAATCAAGCTTAACTTCATTAATGGCTTTTATTGCGGCGTCTGTATCAGAATAAGCAGTGAGCAACACTTTTTTTGCATCATCATAAAACTGCATTGCCTGCGATAAAAAATCAACGCCTTCCATTTCGGGCATGCGCTGGTCTGATATGAACATGGCCACCGATTCTCCTTTATTTTTTAATTCAAGCAAACTATCCAATGCTTCTTTTGCTGAAGAAGTGCTGAGTACACGATAGTCCTGTCGGTATTTATTTTTTAAATCTCTTGTGATGGCACGAAGCACCTGCACATCATCGTCTATTACAAATATGATTGACTGATCCATAATATTTTATTTTAGCCTTTATTAAACGGGAAGGCAAATTTCAAATTCAGTAGCGCCCGGTGCTGATTTTACTTTTACTTCGCCGTTGTGTTGTACCATAATCCTGCTCACCACATCCAGCCCCAGGCCTGAGCCTTTACCCATTTCTTTTGTTGTAAAAAACGGCGTAAAGATATTTTGTTTTATATCTTCCGGGATGCCCGTACCATCGTCTTTAATATATATTTTCACAAATCTCCCGTCATGGGTTGATGTTATTTCAAGATTGCCTTTGCCGTTTACTTCCATCGCATCGATGGCATTATCAATAACGTTTGTCCAAACCTGGTTAAGCTCACCGGGAAACGCTTTTATTTTTGGAATAGAATCATCATAATGTTCTATTACATTAATATTTGCTTTTCTCAGCTTATAATTCAGCATGGTTAACGTGTTGCGGATGCCGCTATGAATATCTACCAGTTGCCGGTCTGCATTTTTGTCCATAAAAGTAAAATTCTTAACAGCGCCCACAAGATCAGAAATGCGTTCAGAAGAAGTCCTGATATCTTCTGCCATTTTATTGGTAACTAAATAATTGCTTACCCATTCAAGCAGTGCCGGCAATGCTTCGGGTGTAGCGCAGGCCTTAAATACATCCAGCTCACCGGTTGTAAAACCCCGTTCTACCAGGCCTTCCGGGTCGGTGTTCTTAAGGTCGTTATCATAAAGCCAGTCAGTAAGTTCATCTTCAAGTTTAGCTTTTTGCATCATGGTAAGTGAAACCGGTTCAGTGCCAGTTTTATGAGTAATAAGCGTACTGATCTTTTCAATTTTTTCCGGCGGAATATTAAGCGCCGCAATTGCTTTGAATAAACCCGGCAACTGGCTTACCTGCTTCTGCAATAACGCCGCGGCACGGGTTATGGCAGCAGCAGGGTTATTGAGTTCATGCGCAAGGCCGGCCGAAAGCTTTCCCAATGCAAACATTTTCTCATTCTGTTGTTGTATGGATGTGAATTCGCGTACGCGGCTTAGCATCATATGCACCATAGCTTCTATTAATTCATAATGGCCTGCAAAGCCTGCTTTAAGTTTTTCTTTTGAACATTTAAATACCCATGATTTCTTAAGCGCTTCGCAAAATGCAGGCGTAACGGTGGCCCTTGAATAAGGGAGATAGCCCGTAACCTGCCCTGTATCCAGTGTGCGTAATTCTTTTTCTTTGCCTGATTGTACAGTACAAAGCCTCATTTTACCATCGAGTATAATAAAACAATTTATGACTGGTTCGCCAACATTAAATAACCGCTCGCCTTGCTCTATGTTTATTGTTTCACCCTGGTTGATCAGCCATTGCAATTGCTCACCGGGAACATGCTGAAATTCCGTTACAACTTTCAGATGTTCGATAGTAAGTTCTTTCATAAATGAAATTAATTTCTTTAGCAAGTTATGTATTGCAGGGAATAAAAAACACTTTTAGTTCATGTCTCCGCACAAGTTGGTTGAGATTACTGAGCCGCCAAAGTTGTGCATGTATAACAAAACTCCTAATTCTTGTTCATAATTCTCAACCACCAAAAGATAGTTTAGCATCATCTAACGGGTAGGGGTATTCGTCAATTTCTCGGGTTAATCGGGATGGCGATAAAAATACTCGAAAGTGTGGTTTTGGATTCCGAAGGAAATCGTGTGCAATTACAGTACAAGAAATATTTGTTCCAGCTGACTCTCCCGCAGGTGACTTTGCGAGCATAAAGCCGTCTTAACTTTTATTGTGTACCTGCATTAACTGGTTGCATCCTTTTGAAATTTGTAACGCCTATGACTGTGTAATAAATGTTTAATGTTTTAAGAAAGGGCAGACATTATATTAAAGGCTTGCATTTTCCACAATCAATTATATGCTTTGATCAACTTTTTTAAGGTAGCAAAAATATAAATACTATTATTGGGAACCCGGAACGCTTTACGCCTGCCAGTCGGTAGTCATGAAACATGATTTTTTTGCATTCCGAAAACAAACAATGATATCAATTAGACACTCCCCAATGATAAAAATATCGAAAGTGCTGAAGCGACAATCCGCTGCCTCCTCTATTTTATTAAGTAACAATTTATCTTAATTGAAATCTATTTTATCTTCGGAGCCGCGCTTCAAAGTTTTTAACTATGTTATAAAAAGTTAAAGCTTCCGCATCTGAAAACCCTTTCCCGATAGTTGCCAGGGCACATTCCCTTCCGCCCACCGTAGGCGCGGCAGACACGCTCCCAATAAGGATAGGCAATCCTGTAAATCCAATAGCAGGAGAAGCCCCTTTTGACATTGTCATTATACCGTTTTCAAAGCGCTTAACATCGCCGGCAGTAGCAGAAAGCATAAACAGGCCCTTTGTACTAGCAGGAGTTATGCCAAATTGGTAATATCCATACCAGTTAGTTGCGTCTGAGCTGTGGTAAATTGCAAATTCATTATAAGGACTAACATTATCCGAACATCCCATGTCATAACCATCTGTCGTGTTCTGCGTTGCGGAAAAATAGGAAATGGAGTTATCATTATAAGCAAGCAGGGAATCACTGAAATGTGTGTCCGCAAAATCGCTAGTTGTAGGGAATAATACTCCAGAACTTGAAAATGTCGGCGTTCCCGTAAATGTTAGTCTATAAGCCGCATCCGAATTTACCGGATTTTTTAAATTCCATTTACTAGTATTTCCTGAGCCGCCCACCATCGGATAAATAGCTGTAAATTTTGCCCATAAAGAAGAGTCCTTTAATTGCTTTACAAAATCGCTTACCGCAGACATTTGTGATGTATCACCTATGGCGGAACTATCAAAGAATTTTTGAGCATCAGCATCATAGGCAATCACGGGTGGAGTAACAGGTTGGTCATGATGCTTTTTGCAAGATGCAAAAAATGTAAATACGGATAATACTGTTAATAATTGGAAAGCATTCTTCATTTGGGTGTTTTTAGAGTTAAGCATTAAGTTTACACATTAAATCGGGTAAACGTATTATTCTACAAACTTATTGTATTTTCATTGCTGTGAGTGCATGAATATCAAACCCTAAGCGATATTTTTTATTTAGTTGTTTATGTGAAAGTCGCCTACAGAACGGAAAAAAGGATCTTTTGCAACCCTGATTGCCACAAAATGTACGTCTCGATATCCGGGATTCCGTATAGGTCTATCTCTTTAATAAATAGGGTTCAGTAGTCCGCTTGCAAACGAGGAACTAATCGGCAGAGAAGCGCACTGGAGCCGGTGGGTTACAACAACAAGACGTTGCGTTAACTTAATTACTATTGATAGTTCTTCATAATTTTTACAAGCATATTTGCAATAATACTAAAGCCTTTATCAGACGGGTGCAAACCATCAAAAGTCATATTAACGGAATCTAACGGGTAGGGGTATTCGTCCGACACGGGATTAAATGGAATACCAATAAAATCAGGGTAAACATAATTTTTATAAGCGCCTGTCTGCGGGTCTTTTAATCGCTTGTAATTTACAAGATTTGTATAGTTCATACCGCTTTTATAGTATAGATCTACCAAATCAATATGTTCATACTTTGCAATGGCAATAACCGCATCTGCAAATTGCGAGAGCAGTTGCCCGTTCTTTGCTTTATAAGAGCCCCATGCATTATTTTTCATATCATTGATGTACACAAAATCCAGTCGCTGCATTGGTGTAATAAGAATGATCTTCGCATCTTTATTAAGACTACGTATTTTGTTGATGATGATGCGAAATGAACCATACACCGTATTGTTACCAGTGTTATTGTTATAATCGTCAATCGTTCCTAACTGCCGCCCTGCCCACCAGTCGTTCGTTCCAAGGAATACTGAATATACATCAGTTTTAGTGAGCCCCAGATTGTCTATCTCTTTTGCAATGCCACCGGATGTCCATCCGTTATGTCCCTGGTTGGTGTAATGGATATAGGGTAATTTTTCCGTAACCCTTGTCATGTAGCCTTTGGTAATGCGGTTGCCAGTTTCGTCCTGGTGTTCATTTAAATAAGTTATGGAATCCCCTATGGCCGTCCATGTAATTTCTTTTTTTGTAAAAGAAGTTGTTATAGCAGCAACTAAAATTATTAATAGCAATCGCTTCATGTAACTGATTTTATGTAATAGTAAAATTAATGGTTGAAACAACAAACGCAATATAAAAAAGCTGCGTGATCATTCGTTGCGGAAAACGGTAACGGGTATCTATAGTTATGCGAAGATCAGGATAATAGCGATGCCCACGATTCCTCCAATTGTTCCGGCCACTGCATCCAAAAGCTCATAATGTCCCTTCCCTGTAAATAAAGAGAACAGTTCAAAGCCGTAGCTTATTGCTACCACAAGGATGAAAGTGGTTACAACGCTTAAAACAAAATGCCCGGGCATCACATATCCACTAAAGATTTGCAAGGTTATTCCCATTAAGATGCCTACTGCAAAATGTTTCCATTTATCCCGTTCGATTTTAATCAATCCATTAAAGTTTAAGCTTGAAAAGATATAAAGTAAATATCAGGATAAATATAAAGCATACAAACAATGTAACTACAGCCGGGCAGGCTTATTATTTCTTCTTATTAATAAAATGGTAAACACAACCACCCACAGCATGTAAGCACCCATGTTAACCCGTTCCCAGACCCCTACATGCGGCGTGGGCAGACCGGCTTCAAGTCCAAAGCTTTCTTTTGTTGTCAATATGCCGAACACGATAAAGACCAAAACAATCCCAACTGAAAAGACCCGGAAAGCTTTTCCGAATGATGCCGCCCCAAAGCCAATCATCAGCAGCATCAAAACAAGATGAACAAAGGCCCATACAATATGGAGTGTGTCAGTAAGCGTTCCGCCTCCGGCAGCAAGCACCTCCCGTTTGTGCATAGGTGGCCAGAACAATCCAAAAACCGCATCGAAGATAATTACGGCTGCAACAATCCTAAGCTTCCGGTTGCCGTTTGCAGATAACCAGGTGCCAAACCCGAAAGCAATAAAGAGAAGAATATAAATTAAGCAGAGCTCAGACCAGAATGCACGGGTAGGTGCATGTATAGCCGAAAGTTCACTCACTGTTTGCGAAGCGATGTTATAGCCGGGATACTGCATTGGCACTATGATGTTTATAGCTACATACCATAGCATAGAAACAATGCCGCAGATGAGTAAAACTTTTCGTGTCATTTATTCATTTGTGCATACAAAGAAAAAAACACTCTTTGCGCCAAACAATGATAGCTATCATCAATTAACATGATAATCGGAATAACGAGACTCAAATTTGAAAACCCATTGCACGTTTAATTGTACAGCGACCTCGATAAGCCCCTTCAAAAGCTAGTTCCTTGAGAAAAAATAATTTTGTAGCTTAGTCATACTGATTTTACATTTGGCTTTGTTATAGCACATTAAATCATCGCGATGGCAACAGTAAAATTTACATCTGCTTTAGAAAGATTTTTTCCCGGCATTAAAGAGATACATACTAACGGCAATTCGTTGCGGGAAATCCTGGCCGAAGTAGAAGCAGGATATCCCAGGGTGTGTAGTTATTTGCTTGATGAACAGGGCAGCGTGCGCGGGCATGTAAATATATTTATCGATGGCAGCATCATCAACGACCGCGATGGCCTTAGCGATCCCCTTTCAAAGGACAGTGAGATTTATATTATACAAGCCCTGTCCGGAGGTTAATCCAAAAAGATATAAATTATGATACCGACTCTGCTACTCGGCACCCGGAAGGGCTTTATCTCTTATCGTTATAACAATAATCGTTGGGAGGTTGAAAATCTTTCGTTTGAAGGAGTACCTGTTTCGATCGCTTACGAAGACAGCCGTTCAGGCACCTGGTGGGCAGCCTTAGATCATGGTCACTGGGGCGTGAAGCTGCATCGCTCTAAGGACAGGGGAAAAACATGGGAGGAACTAACGGCTCCGGCGTACCCGCAAGGTGAAGAAGTAAAAGATGGGATGAAAGCGGTAACCCGCTACATTTGGGCCGTTGCAAATGGGGGTAAATCCTTTCCGTCAAGGATGTGGTTGGGCACCGATCCCGGTGGTTTATTTGTGAGCGATGATGGAGGAGATCATTTTAACCTGGTTAAATCTTTATGGGACCACCCGAGCCGCAAGCCATATTGGATGGGCGGCGGCCGCGACCTGCCGGGTATTCATTCTGTAGTTGTTGATCCGCGTGATGATAACCACGTTTACGTAGGCATTAGTTGTGCCGGGGTTTTTGAAACCAATGACTCGGGCAGTACGTGGGAGGTGCGTAACAAAGGGCTCTGGGCGGATTTCCTGCCGGACCCTCAAACAGATATCGGCCACGATCCTCATATTCTTGTTGCAGCGCCAACAGACCCGGATATACTCTGGCAACAAAATCATTGTGGCATCTTTCGTTCAACGGATGGCGCACGCAACTGGCAAGATATCAGCCAGCCCGGTGGCCCTGCCAGGTTTGGGTTCGCACTGGCTATAGCTGACGATGATGCAAGCCAGGCATGGGTTTGTCCCGCAAACAGCGATACAACACGTACCGCTATTAAAGGAGCTCTTTGTGTTTGTCGTACCGACGACGGGGGAAAGAATTGGAAAACGCTCACTAAAGGATTGCCGCAGGAGAATTGTTTTGACATTGTGTATCGCCATGCCCTGGCCGGTTCAGGCGATGCACTTGCTTTCGGAACTACTACAGGTAATTTGTTTTTTTCACCGGATAGAGGCGAGCACTGGCAAACGCTTAATAATTATTTGCCTATGGTGTATTCGGTTCAGTTTGCACATTGACCCAACTTCGTTTTACGAAACACTTTTTCACTGTATTTATTTTTCGAATACACGAATTATAAAGTCTTACGCCGGGTTAAACAAAATATATCCCCGGATATAAATCATTCGTGAGTGCCTTCCTTCACTAAAGCCCGAAGAAAAAAAAGTTAATTATGGGTTATTTAAAAAATTGCCGGATGATAATTTGGTGTACGTGTATGCGTTTCTAATTGTGGCTAGCGCGCCTGGTAAACGTGATCAGGAACTAAATGTAATGTGGAAGTTCCTGTGCAGGCCTTTTACAGCGGTTTAAAAAACAAACCCCGCAAAAAGCGGGGTTCATAGAATTGTACTTAAATTTATTAGTGACGACGGCCAATAACAATTTGGACGGAAGCCATGGGCCGGCCGTATCCGTAGGGATAGGCTATTACTTCCCTGTCGTGGTCATAATCCCGGTAATGCCTGTGGAATCTCCGGTCACCGTCGCCATCCCATCCATCCCTGTCACGATCCCAACGCTCTCTCCGCTCATGGTCCCATTCGTCCCGGTCGTGGCGATCATCACCACGGCGATCCTGCCATTGATGATTGTATCCATCGCCATCGCCGCGGTTGCCGTATGATGAATTTCTGTCGTTGTTATATTGATTGTCATATTGCCGGTGCCTTCCGCCGTCCTGCGCAAACGCAGCCGTGGTAAGAAAACCTGCAAAGAACAATAGCGTAAGAATCTTTTTCATAATAGGTTTTTTTATTTGTGAATAATGTATATAAGACGCTACATCTGTACCGAAGCTTAATAATAAAACGTTAATACAGATTTGCTACAGAATTGCTCGAGCAGACTTAAGCAATTGCGGGTATGTGACGCCGTTAGTAAGTAAGTTTCATAGAAGGCGTTTATAACCCAGGCCCGATATATTTCTTTCATTTTATTAATAATGCAGTTGATTGTTATACGGGTGGTATTAATCTTTGCAAATATTTTTAATTTAGCCGACAGATGACCAACAGGATGACCAGATAACCAAAAGGATAGACAGTAGCCGATATTGACGTAAATACACAAATTGGCGGTAATTATATTGGATACTCTCGGAATATAATCTTATATTCATCATCTACTAAAAAAAATGACACGCCTTTCGTTAACACTAATTTTTTCACTGTCGGTCCTAATTTCATTTTCGCAAAGTAAGGCCGATAAAGACAGCGTGCAGGTTAATATGCCTGGAATAAAAGTTACCCTACTTGGTACAGGTACTCCCCAACCGATCATGGAACGTTTTGGGGCCAGTATACTTGTGCAGGCTGGAAGTGAAACCTTACTTTTTGATGCCGGTCGCGGTTGTTTACAAAGGCTACGTCAAATAAATATATCTTATGACAAAATAAACGCGTTGTTTCTGACGCACCTTCATTCAGATCATATTGTCGGTATCCCGGACTTGTGGCTTACAGGATGGCTTGTTTCAAAGCGGGCAATACCGCTCAGTGTATTTGGGCCCACGGGCACTGGTGAAATGCTGAAAGACCTGCGAAAGGCATTTGCTTTTGACATCAGGATGCGAATAGAAGATGATAAAAGGGTAGAGGAAGGAAGTGAGTTTTTGGTGAAGGAGATACAACAAGGAGTTATTTATGAAAAGAATGGCGTGAAAGTAACTGCATTTGAGGTTGACCATGGTGTTATAAAACCTGCTTTCGGTTATCGAATAGACTACAAGGGACATTCTGTTGTATTGTCTGGCGATACAAAATATTCGGAAAACGTAATCAGGTTTGCAAAAGGAGCAGATTTGTTAATACATGAAGTAGCTGTTGCACCTGATACATTAAGTAAATCAGACCCTCAATATAATATACTAATGCATCATACAACGCCGGAACAGGCTGCACAGGTTTTTAATGCCGTGCAACCAAAACTTGCCGCGTATTCGCATATTGTAAAAATTCATGGTCTCACCGAAGAAGACATAATGAAAAAAACAAAAGCAACTTACCAGGGACCGTTAATTATGGGAGAAGATTTAATGAGCTTTTCAATTGGTGATACAATTTCTGTACATAAATGGCTGAAAAAATAATTACCGGATTCCACCATAAACGAAAATGAATATTACACTTTCATTTTGGACTTTACTATCAGGTCGAAAATTAGTCCGGCAGAAAACCGGATAAGACGCGTGTTAGGTATAAGTTTTTTATGCCGTTGTCTCTCCCGGGGAAAGGGCCTGAACCTGAATGCAAGAATTATTGCCCCACAACTGGCAACCTATCGCCAACGGCTATACGCAAAATTAAATTTATAGACTGGTGCTTTTGAATGTACCTGGACGCTGGGATTCAGATTAATGATTTGAATAAAAATCTTTGCTATCAATATTTCTCAAACCAGTCAAACTTTTCTTTGATGATGTGACTTTTTTCTTTCTTTACATAATTCAAAAACACTGATGCAACATTGGAATGTTTTTTTCCCTTCAGCCAAATCAGGTTCCAAACTGATTTAATCGGGAACCCTTTAACAGGTATTATTTGTAATTGCCCGTTCTGTAATTCGTTTCTAATTCCAATCAGTGGCATAATAGAACATCCAAGCCCTGCAATCACAGCCTGCTTTACAGCTTCATTAGAAGTAAGCTCCATTTTTTTTATAACCGGTAAATTATTTCTCTTAATAAATTTTTCCATTGTTTGACGCGTGCCGGAGCCCTGCTCCCTGTAGATCAAAGGTATTTTTTCAAAAATGCTTTTATCATACAGTTTAGATTTAAACTTTTGTTTATTATCGCTTACCACATACAATTTATTTTGCATTAGCTCGGTTTTTTCAATTTTCAAATTTTCGGGCAATACTGATACTAACGAAAAATCCACTTCATTTTTTTCAAGGCTCTCAAGTACTTTTAATTTGTTGGTCACATCCAGTAGCAATTCAACTCCGTCGTTCTGTTGCAGAAAATCGGCCAGGAAATAAGGCATCACATATTTACCGGTTGACACCACAGAAATTTTTAAGCGGCCTGCCAATTTTCCTTTATGAGCCAAGGTCTTGTAGTTAATAGCGTGTACCTGGTTGACAATCTGCTCTGCTGCAATGGCAATTTCTTTACCGAAATCGGTAATAAATATTTTTCTGCCAACTACTTCGGTCAATGGAATATCAAACTGATCCTGCAAATTTTTAAGCTGTATAGAAACTGCCGGTTGTGTTAAATGCAATTCTTCCGAAGCTTTGGTTATACTTAGGGTTTCTGTAATTTTTAAAAATATACGCAGTTGGTTGATCGTATAATTCATAAATTTTATTTATGCATATCATTACAAATATAAATGAAAACTTATAATTGTTTTATTGGATTTTTGCGCCATAAAAAACAAGAACATATGACAAAAATTACAGTAGCAAAGGGGGATGGAATAGGCCCCGAAATTATGGATGCAACCCTAAAGATTATTTTGGCAGCAGGAGCCCAAATAGAAATTGAAGAAATTGAAGTTGGAGAAAAAGTATACTTAGCTGGCAACACTTCGGGCATTGCCAAAGAATCGTGGGATATCATCCGGAAAAATAAAATATTTCTAAAAGCTCCTATTACAACACCCCAGGGAGGTGGTTACAAGAGTTTAAATGTTACAACCCGCAAATTTCTTGGCTTATATTCCAATGTAAGGCCCTGTAAGAGCCTTCATCCTTTTGTAAAAACCAAGCATCCCGTGATGGATATTGTTATCATACGGGAAAACGAGGAAGATCTTTATGGAGGGATTGAACATCAGCAAACGGACGAAGTGGTTCAGTGTCTTAAATTAATAAGCAGGCCCGGATGCGAAAAAATTGTTCGGTATGCATTTGAATATGCAAAGCAGTACAACAGGAAAAAAGTTACCTGTTTTACAAAAGATAATATTATGAAGCAAACCGACGGATTGTTTCACCAGGTGTTCGATGAGATTGCAAAAGAATATCCACAAATAGAGAACGAACATTGGATCATTGATATTGGTGCGGCGAAAATGGCGGACACACCCGAAGCATTTGATGTGATCGTAATGCCAAATTTATATGGAGATGTTTTATCGGACGTGGCGGCACAAATTACCGGGTCAGTAGGGCTTGCGGGCTCAGCCAATATTGGTGAAGAATGTGCCATGTTCGAAGCGATACATGGTTCAGCACCAAAAAGAGCCGGACAAAATTCGGCAAACCCATCCGGGTTATTGCAGGGAGCAGTAATGATGCTCAGTCATATTGGACAAACAGACGTTGCTGAAAAAGTGCAGAATGCCTGGTTGAAAACGATTGAAGATGGGGTACATACCTACGATATTTTCAAGGAAGGGGTCAGCAAACAAAAAGTTGGAACAATGGAATTTGCACAAGCCGTAATCGACAATTTGGGGAATAGGCCCGAAGTGTTGAAGGCAGTTTCGTATGCAAAAGGTACAGCCTTGAGCCTTCCAAAATATAAACGCAAAGCTGCTGCAAAAAAAGAATTGATGGGTGTCGATGTGTTTGTAGACTGGAGAGGTACAAGTCCGGATGAGTTGGCTTACTTGCTAAAGAAAATGGAACTGGAGGAACTTAAACTTACTATGATCACCAACCGGGGAATTAAAGTGTATCCCGAAGGTTTTCCTGAAACCTTCTGCACCGATCACTGGAGATGCCGCTTTACATCAAACGATGGGAATATTGTTTCTAAAAAGAACATCGTCCAGTTATTATCAAATGCTATAACTGAAAATATTGATGCCATTAAAACTGAAAATCTTTATGCCTTCGATGGGAAACTGGCTTTCTCATTAGGACAAGGACAATAAAAAAAGATAGAAAATGAATATACAACTTATACAAGGAAATTTCAATTCAAAAGACGCATTAGAAATCATTTCACAAATGATGCATGTAAAAATAAAATACCATGAAAGCAAAATCAGTAACAACAGTAATGAAGAGGATATAAAATTTCGGGAAGCGAAAATTAAAAGGTTGCAAAAAGATTTATTTGATATCAGGGATTTTATTCAGAACAGCGGTGAAAAAATTAATATTCAAAGTGAAATACACCTATCAAAATAAATATGGATACCAAGCATAATCTTAAATTAATTGACGGGAAATTCACTCCGTCCGAAGCCCGCAAGGTGATTTTGGATCTCATCGGAACCAAGATAAATTTCCATACCATGGAGGCGTTCAGCATTAAGGAAAGATTTAACGGAGATGTTTCTTACTCTGAACAAAGAATCGCGGAATTGAAAGAAGCGAGAAGGCATTTAGAAGATATCATCAAGAATGCTTCAGAAAAAGGACTGAATTTAAAAGTAGTAAGCTTCATCGGAATAACCTGTATTAAGGAAAATTAAGGTTTGGCGGATAAAGCCTAAAATTCGGGTGGTATGAAATCCGGCGGAAAAAGCATACTTTCTTTCCAACAGAGAACGGGTTCCTGGTATCGTCGAATATCCTTTTACGCTAGGTGCGTTTGTACGGTGCTAATTATTAAAGCAGTGGGTTAGAATCATAAGGAAACGAAACCTGGCAGGTGATTGTGACTGAATCCGTTGAAATGAGATGATTGCGGCAAAGTAAGATATTGACGCAATCATAAAAATAAAACCTGACACTTATTAACGAAAGTAGGATTCCGCGTGCTTGCAACTACAATAATGTTTGGCTGTAGGTGGGCAATGCTCATCAAAGATTTCATTCGTTTAAAACTGGCGGACGAAATAAGGTTATCCGTTTTGCCTGTTATTTTGGGCGAGGGCTGTTCTTTGACCAGGTAGCGATTGAACAAGGCCTGCATCTGAAAGATGTGACAGCTTACAAACGCGGAATGGTGGAACTGTGGTATGAAATAAGAATAGAATAAGCATGATCCACCAGGTCGAAAGAAGAAGTGCTGCGAAAGGCATTAAGAAGGTGTTCTTTAATATTGTCGAATATCCGTTTGCGTTAACTGCGTTTGTATAAGAGTTAATTTTTAAGGCAGGCTTTAAACAATTTTATCCTAATACATCAGCACCAGAAAAAATAAGTTCCTTATAATTCTTATCATCCTCATTGTCTCATAAAGCCCTCTTCTTAAAAAACTCCCCAATCAATTCATAAGAATGAATCTTAGCATTATTATCATATACATAAGATGCTACCATTATTTCATCAACCTGGGTATCCTCTAAAAAAGATTGTAAGCCTTTCTTTACCGTTGCAGCGCTGCCAATAAAAGTATACTTCATCATTTGCAATACAGCGGCCTTTTCATATTCGTCCCATTCATTTAAAAAGTTTTTTACCGGTGGCTGCAAAGGCTTTCTTTTATTGGTTACAATACCCGAAGCCAATTGATAGAAAGAGCTCGCAAGATAATCGGCTTCTTCATCCGTATCCGCGGCAATTACATTTACACATGCCAGTGAGTATGGCTGTTGTAGCTGATCCGATGGCGTAAAACCCTTGAGGTATAATTTCAATGCATCATGCAAATGTGACGGTGCAAAATGGCTGGCAAAAGCGAATGGCAAACCGAGTGCTGCGGCTAACTGTGCACTGTACGTGCTGGAACCTAACAGCCAGATGGGAACCTGTGTTCCTTCGCCTGGTATGGCGCGGACTTTAGCATCGTTAGTATGCGGAGCAAGATAATTTTTTAATTCTATAACATCCCGGGGGAAGTCATCAACCGAACCACTTAAATTTCTGCGTAAGGCATAGGAAGTTATTTGATCGGTGCCGGGTGCTCTTCCTAGTCCCAAATCGATTCTGCCGGGGTATAACGATGCCAATGTGCCGAATTGCTCCGCTATAATTAACGGCGCATGGTTAGGCAGCATTACGCCACCGGAGCCAACTCTTATCTCCGAAGTGTTTCCGGCGATATAACCGATTAAAACTGATGTAGCCGAACTGGCAATGTTGGGCATATTATGATGTTCGGCAAACCAGTAACGGTTGTAACCTAACTGCTCTGCACGCTTTGCCACCTGCAGGCTTTTAATAAAAGAATCTTTTGGAGAATCACCTTCGACTATCGTTGCAAGATCAAGAACACTCACCGGTATTTCGCTTAATTGTTTTTTCATATTTATTTATGCGGTTGTAAGTTTTTAAAACTTTCCAAAAGTTAGTTTTATGAATTTGATGAGAATGCGGATTAACTTTTGGAAAGTTTGACACTACTCTGCAAAAATGCATCCCAAAATATTGGACTGACATGCTTGCAGATTCCGTTGTGATAACTGTAGTAAATTCTTCTTTTTAATGTTATATTGCAATAGCAGATTGCTGCACATCTTTATAACTCTAAAAAATCAATTTTATGGCACTTTGGATAATCCTTGGCGTAATTGTACTGATCGTTTTCTGGATCATTGGTATGTATAACGGGTTAATTAAAGCTAAAATAAAAGTAGATAATAGCTGGAGTGATATAAGGGTCTTCCTTAAAAAAAGATTTGATCTGATACCCAATTTAGTGAATACAGTAAAAGGATATGCTGCTCATGAGAGTTCCACTTTTGAAAAAGTTACCGCAGCCCGCAATGCAGCAGTAGCGGTACCTCCCGGCGATGTGCAGGGAGCGGCACAGGCCAACCAGGTATTGGGCGGTGCATTGAGAGGTTTACTTGCAGTAGCAGAGAATTATCCTGAATTAAAGGCGAATCAAAATTTCCTGGAGCTGCAAACGGCCCTGCAATCTATTGAAGGAGATTTGGGGAATGCACGCCGCTATTACAATGCCACCGTTAGAGATTACAATACTTCAATTCAGCAGTTCCCCGGGGTAATTATTGCAAACATGGCTGGCTTTAAAGCACGTGAGTTTTACGAACTGGAAAGCCAGGAAGAAGCAAAGAATGTTGAAGTAAAGTTTTAATCATTTGATGATGAAAAAACTTTTTGTAATAATCCTGGCATTTGTATGTGTTGGTAAAATTAAGGCGCAGGAGTACTTTACTATTAAACAATACGATGTTCATCTCAAAGTAAATAAAGATGCTTCGCTGGATATTGCAGAAAAAATAAATGTTCATTTCACGGAACCACGTCATGGCATTATCCGTAAAATTCCTTATAAATATGAAGTGCAGCCGTTGCCGGCAAATGCTCAAAAAGCAGACCGGCAGCTGGAATCCGGTGGCTATACTAGAACGTTTATTGAAAATATAAATGTACCGGGGTGGAATTTTGATATAAGTACTGATGGTGATTACAAATCAATAAAAATTGGTTCGGCTGATAAATTTGTGGAAGGCGATCAGCAGTTCATTATTACTTACCGGATATTAAATGCTATTAATTTTTTTAAAGATCATTCAGAATTATATTTTAATGTAATAGGCAATCAATGGGAAACTACTATCTCGTCTGTAAATTTTACCATTGAATTATACCAGCCTGTTCCCGATACTTCGGATTATTTTGTTGCAACGGGTTCTTATGGGTCTAAAGAAAATAAAACTGTAACAAAATGGGAAGGGAATAATATATTTTCAGGACGTACAACCGAACCATTAAACTCTAATGAAGGAGTGACTATTGGCATTGGTTTTCCAAAAGATTTTTTAATAAAACCTGACTATCGCTTTCGTGGTATTTATTGGCTGCTGTTACCTTTCCTTGTTTTTGGAGGAATGTTTTATATATGGAAGAGATGGGGTCAGGATGAGGAAATAACGGTGCAAACAGAATTCTATCCGCCTGAAAATATAAGTCCCAGTGTATCCGGCTACGTTATAGATGAAAAGCTTGATAGAAGAGATCTGACGGCGCTTGTTCCGTATTGGGGAGCGGGAGGCTATTTAAAAATAAATGAATTGGAGGAATCGTCTTTATTCGGTTTATTGAAACACAAAGAATATGAATTTATAAAAGTGAAAGAGCTGCCTGCTAATGTGCTTACGTTTGAGAAAACTTTGTTTGACGGGATATTTGCAAGCGGTGATACAGTAAAGCTCAGCGACCTCAAAGATGTTTTGTATATAACAATGAATAAAGCGAAAAGACAGCTGGAAGATGAAGTTGATAAAGACGATTTTTATGTAAAGTATTCCAGGGGATTGAAAGCTTTCTTTTCTTTGATGGGTATTGTAGTTTTTATTTTTAGCATTATCAAACTTGTTTCCGACTGGCAGGAAAAATTATGGCTGGGTGTTGGTTTAATTGCAAGTGGCATCATCATATTTGTGTTTGGTTTATTTATGTCAAAGAAAACAAAAAAGGGAACAGATCTGTATAAAAAATTATTGGGATTTAGAGAGTTTATAAAATCTGTTGAGAAAGATCGCTTGCAGGAATTTTTAAAACAGGATCCAAATTATTTTGATAAAGTTTTGCCCTATGCAATCGTTTTTGACATGGCAGATAAATGGAAAGATAAACTGGCGGGCTTAGACATACCACCGCCTACATGGTATTCCGGGGCATATGCAGGCCATAATTTTAATATGCTCATGTTTATGAACAGCCTGGACCGCTCCATGAATGCAATGACCAATACTTTTTATAGTGCACCGCGAAGCAGCGGCAGTAGTGGCGGGAGCTTTGGCGGGGGAGGCGGATTCTCAGGCGGTGGCTTTGGTGGTGGTGGTGGCAGCAGCTGGTAGATATTGTTCACGTCATTTTTTAATCATTAAATTATATAAGTTACGCTCTTTTTAAATTTGCATTTTATTTTGTACGATGACCAAAATTCCCATATTCCTCTTTTCCTTATTTCTTTTCAACGTTGCCGCTGCGCAGGATAATTATGAGATACAGGTTTACGGCTCGCCTACGCAAACTAAAGGCAGCACTATGTTTGAGTTGCACAGCAACTACACGTTTGACGGGCAAAAAAATGTGATTGATGGTGTTCGCCCGAGCAACCATGCATTGCATGAAACAGTAGAGATCACACACGGTATAACCGACAACTTTGAAATAGGTTTTTATTTTTTCACCAACTATACAAGTAAGTATGGATACCAATATGTGGGGTCTCATATTCGCCCACGGATAAGCGTACCCGAAAAATGGCATTGGCCTTTTGGCGCAAGCCTGTCTACAGAAATCGGGTTTCAAAGCAGTGAATATTCAGAAGATACGTGGAGTATTGAGGTAAGACCTATCCTGGACAAGCAGTATAATAAGTTCTATATTTCCTTTAACCCCACTTTCGGTATAGGGCTGAGCGGTGGTACCGATCACACGCCTTCTTTTGAGCCTAATTTAAAAACATCTTATACCATTAATAAATTTGCATTAGGCCTTGAATATTATGGTAACATCGGGCAATTGGATTTTATACCACGCGTTAGCCAGGAAAACCATGCCTTGTTTGCGGTAGCGGATCTTGACCTTGATCCAAGATGGGAACTGAATTTCGGTCCCGGCTGGGGATTAACCAAAGCCACCGATGCATTTGTTTTCAAAATTATATTGGGGAGGAGGATAACCTGGAAGAAAGCCAAAAAATAAGGGGAAAAATTCAATCTGAATCAGGAAATGATTGTTGCTTAATTACCTGCTTATTAGTTACAATATTTCCGTAAATTCGGCGTAGCTTTTAAACCACTTTAATAATACCTCTTTTCAATTTAATTTTCCATAATGTTTGAATGGAAACATAAGAAATTGCTGTTGATTGTTTCTCTTGTAATAATAATTGCAGCATCGGCATTTATTATAAGTGCACGTAACACATCCATCGATTTTAGTACGCAGGTAAAACCTATCTTAAACCAGAATTGCATTACCTGCCATGGCGGTGTAAGGCGGCAGGGAAATTTTAGTTTACTCTTTCGCTCCGAAGCTTTAAAAAAAACCAAGTCGGGTAAATATGCAATTGTGCCCGGTCATGCAGACCGCAGTGAGATGATTCGCCGCATTAAATTGACTGATCCTGAAGACCGGATGCCGTATAAACATAAGCCATTAAGCAAAGATGACATTGACATATTAACTAAATGGATCAACCAGGGAGCAAAGTGGGGAGATCATTGGGCTTATGTGCCCGTAAAAAATGAAGAAGTTCCGGTGCCAAAATCATCTTTCTTTGGTTTAATTCCGGGAAAAAAAATTGACTGGGTAAAAAATGATATCGATTATTTTATCTACGATAAATTAAAAAAAGAAAATCTGCAGCCCTCGCCTGAAGCGGATAAAGCCACATTATTGCGAAGAGTTAGTTTGGATATAACGGGATTACCTCCAACAGAAAGCTTAGCGAATCAATTTTTAATTGATAACAGCAACGATGCTTATGAAAAATTAGTTGACTCATTGCTCGCCTCACAACACTACGGTGAACGATTTACGTCTATGTGGCTCGACCTTGCCCGTTATGCGGATACAAAAGGTTATGAACGTGACGACAGCCGGTCCATCTGGCGATACCGCGATTATCTCATTAATGCATTTAATGAAGACAAACCCTATGATCAGTTTTTAATTGAACAATTAGCAGGTGATCTCTTACCCGGTGCAACTGATGAGCAGTTGATAGCAACTGCCTTCAACCGCAATACAATGACGAATGATGAAGGCGGAACCGACAATGAAGAATTTAGGACTGCGGCAGTTATCGACAGGGTGAATACAACCTGGCAGGCATTAATGGGTACTACGTTTGCCTGTGTGCAATGTCACAGCCATCCCTATGATCCATTTAAACATGAAGAGTATTATAAGTTTCTTGCTTTTTATAATGACACAAGGGATGAAGACACGCAGGCAGATTATCCCTTGCTGCGCACCTACAAAAAAGAAGACAGTGCCAAACTGATCCATCTTGTAGATTGGTTTAATAAGAATGGTTATAAACAAAGAGCTGAAGAAATCTATACATTTTTAAAAACCTGGCAGCCGGCAATAAATTCACTTACGGCAGATTCATTTGTAAACAGTGAATTGAGTGATACCAAATGGCTCATCTTTCGTAACCACGCCATAGCCCGTTTAAAGAAAGTTGACCTGGAACAAAAGAGTGAATTAATATACCGGTTCAATGCCTTTACTAGCGATGGAGTGTACACGATTCATTTAGACCGGCCCGATGGCCCCGTTTTAAAGACTATTGCAGTTCAAAAAACAAAAGCCTGGACAATTACCAGTGTGAATTTTCCTGTGGCTTCAGGTGTGCATGATCTATATCTCACTTACATTAATCCTGGTTTAAAAAAACCAGATGCCAGCGGAATGATATTCGATTGGTTTTATTTTACACAACCGTTGCCGGGAAATGATAAAGAAGGATATGTCGAAGTAAAAAAAACATTTTGGGAATTATTAAATGCTAGTGTTGAAACAACACCTGTGATGATGGACAACCCAATGGATATGCACCGCACCACCCATGTTTTTGTAAAAGGAAACTGGTTGGTAAAAGGAGATGTAGTGGAACCCGGTGTACCGGAGTCGCTGAATCCGTTTCCCAACAAGGCTCCACGAAACCGATTGGGCATGGCATTGTGGTTAACCAGTAAACAAAACCCGTTAACTGCAAGAACAATGGTGAACAGAATATGGGAACAACTCTTTGGAAAAGGACTGGTAGAAACTTTGGAAGATATGGGAACACAGGGAGCTGTCCCTACACACAGGGAGCTGCTTGATTATCTTTCGTGGCATTTTATGAATGACTATAAGTGGAGTGTAAAAAAATTAATAAAAGAAATAGTATTGTCTGCCACATATCGCCAGGATGCAAGAGTGACAAAAGAATTGGCGGAAAAGGATCCTTTCAATAATTATTATGCCAGAGGCTCACGGGTAAGGCTATCCGCAGAAGAGATCCATGACCAGGCGCTTGCTGTAAGCGGATTATTAAGTGAAAAAATGTTTGGCCCAAGTGTAATGCCATGGCAGCCAGCCGGCATCTGGCTTTCACCCTGGAGCGGGCAATACTGGGTAAACAGCAAAGACGGAGATCAATACAGGCGGGCCGTTTATACTTATTGGAAACGCACAGCGCCATATCCGGCTATGATAAGTTTTGACGGCGCCTCCCGTGAAGCGTGTATGGCCAGGCGTATTGTTACCAATACCCCTTTACAGGCACTCGTTACCTTAAATGATTCATTTTATTTGGATGCATCAAGACATTTTGCCTATCGCATGATTGAAAAGGCGGGAATAAAAGATGTTGCAAAAACGATCCAGTGCGGTTATCAAATGGCATTGGAAAAACCCATTACACCACCTAAACTGGCAGCACTTGAAAAACTATACAAGAAAGCTTATAATGAGTTTGCAAAAAATGAAGAAAAAACCTGTGAACTTATCGGTGAAAAGAATGAACATGATAATCCTGAAACGGCGTCTTTGGTAATTGTTGCAAATGCAATCTTAAATTTGGATGAGCTGATAACAAAGAATTAAATTGATTGATAAAAATGAATAACACGAATTTGATGCACGAATTACACGAATTAAAAAAAATAACTACAACGTGATCGCTTACACGCTTTTAAAAGTTTTTGCATTAATTCGTGTAATTCGTATTCTTTAAAATTCGTGCAATAGATAAAAAATTATGACACAAAAAGAATTACATCTTCAGCGGTTAGTGAATGAGGCAAATAAAAAAGCCTTACAGTTTTACAGCCGGCGTCATTTTATAAAAGAAAGTGCCATGGGTTTTGGTGCACTGGCATTAGCGTCTATGCTGCACAGTTGTGGCCTTGGTTCATCTTCAACCAGCAACAATATTGTTTTTGATCCTGCACATCCCTTAGAGCCGAAATTGCCGATGTTTCCGGGCAAGGCAAAAAGTGTAATTTATTTACACATGGCGGGCGCTCCGTCTCAACTGGAATTATTTGATTACAAACCAGACCTTATGAAGCTGGATGGACAGGATTGTCCTAAGTCCCTATTGGAAGGAAAGAGATTTGCTTTCATCCGCGGCGTTCCGAAGATGTTGGGTCCACAAGCTGCGTTTGCGCAACATGGTGAGAGCCGTGCATGGGTAAGCGAAAACATGCCGCACTTAGCAACCATTGTAGATGAAATTACTTTTTTAAAAGCATGTACTACCGATCAGTTTAATCATGCACCGGCACAATTATTAGTGCATACAGGCGGACCGCGTTTAGGGCGGCCAAGTCTTGGTTCCTGGGCTACCTATGGATTGGGAACTGAAAATCAGAACCTGCCGGGCTTCGTTGTTTTAACTTCCGGCGGTAAATTTCCGGATGCAGGAAAAAGCGTGTGGGGCAGCGGCTTTCTGCCTTCTGTTTACCAGGGCGTGCAATGCAGAAGCGAAGGAGATCCGGTATTGTTTATTAAAGATCCTAACGGAATGGATAGAGATTTACGCAAAGCTTCTATTGATGCAATTAATGACGTGAATCAACAGGAATACAAAGAATTTAAAGACCAGGAAATCTTATCAAGAATTGCGCAATACGAGATGGCTTATAAAATGCAGATCTCCGTTCCTGACGTAATGAACATAAATGATGAACCTGATTATATTCATGAAATGTATGGTACCAAACCTAATGTTGCGTCATTTGCTAATAATGTTTTGTTAGCAAGAAAATTGGTGGAGAAAGGAGTCAGGTTTGTCCAGTTATTCGATTGGGGTTGGGATAGTCATGGTACAGATGCAAGTTTAGCCATAGACGTTGGCTTTATTAATAAATGCCGTCAGGTAGATAAATCCATTACTGCCCTTATATTAGATTTAAAACAAAGAGGTCTGCTTGATGAAACGTTAGTGGTTTGGGGCGGGGAATTTGGAAGAACCCCCATGATGGAAAACAGGGAAGGAAAACCTAATCCTTTTAAAGGAAGAGATCATCATGTAAGTGCATTTACCATTTGGATGGCAGGCGGTGGAATAAAAAAAGGATACACGTATGGTGAAACCGATGAAATTGGTTACTATCCTGTAAGTGGCGCCGTTACACCGTTTGACGTACAGGCTACCATATTGAACCAGCTTGGATTTGACCATGAAAAATTTACCTATAATTTCCAGGGAAGGCCTTATAGATTAACGGATGTATCAGGCAAAGTGATTGATGAAATTATAGCATAATATTTTTAACCTCAATTTATACATGAAACAAAACAGGAGAAAATTTATCGAAACAACTGCATCAGCAACTGCCGCAATAATGTTTGCGTCTATGGCAACATTTGCAGATTCAAAAACGTCAAAAGAAAATATGAATAAAAATTTTGAGTTAAAACTTTTAGCCACTAACTGGGGCTTTGAAGGTAGCCTGGATAGCTATTGTGATAAAGTGAAAAAAGCAGGATATGATGGGATAGAAATCTGGTGGCCCATGGAGAAAAAAGGCCAGGATGAATTATTTACTGCATTAAAAAAATATAGTCTTGAAGTTGGATTTCTTTGTGGTGCACAACAAAGTAATTATAATGAGCATCTTCAATTCTTCAAACAGATGACAGATGCGGCTGCAACAAATAATATTCAAAAGCCATTATACATCAACTGTCACTCCGGTAGAGATTATTTTAGTTATGAAGAGAACATCGTTTTTATTGATCATACGATGCAACTTTCAAAAAAAACAGGTATTCCCATTTATCATGAAACGCATCGTTCCCGTATGTTATTTGCAGCGCCGGTAGCAAAGCAATACATGCAAAAAATTCCTGAGTTAAGGATCACATTTGATGTATCGCATTGGTGCAATGTAAGTGAAACTTTGTTGCAGGATCAGCCCGAGACTTTAGCGCTTGCGACTGAAAGAGCAGATCATATTCACGCGAGGATTGGACACCCTGAAGGGCCACAGGTAAATGATCCACGGGCTCCTGAATGGGAAACAGCACTAAATGCCCATCTTGCATGGTGGGATGAAATAGTAAGCCGCAAAAAGAAAGCAGGAGAGCGTTTAACCATTCTTACAGAATTTGGCCCTGCAGATTATATGCCTACTATGCCGTATACGCGGCAACCGTTAGCCGATCAATGGGGGATAAATGTTTATATGATGAATTTACTTCGTAAAAGATATGCATCGTAAGGTACGAGGTAACAATTGTGTGATGTACTCACTACTCACTACTCATAACTGACAACTCACCACTGATATGTTCTTAACCATAACCGAGTTTATTGGCCGTTTTCATGTACTGCTGGTACATCTGCCCATTGGATTTTTATTGATCGGTTTATTATTGCAATGGATTTCATCTACAGAAAAATATAATGTTTCCAAAGAAGTAATTACCGTGATAATATTCTGTGGAATGATTGCTGCTATTTTTTCGTGTATTACCGGTTACCTGTTATCATTAAGCGGGGATTATGATGAAGGGCTTGTAGGCTGGCACATGTGGATGGGCATTAGTGTTGCGTCCATTTCATTCCTGTTGTATGTAAGAATAAAATTCGGGCAAATTGATATTTGGTATAAAGTTTTATCTGTTGCTTTACTGGTAGCAATTACTATTACCGGCCATCTCGGAGGTTCATTAACTCATGGTTCAGATTATCTTACTGCTCCGCTGTCTGATTCAACGGATTCTGTTGTTATTCCAAGAAAAATAATACCCAACATCGAAGAAGCAAATGTTTATGGAGATGTGATTCAACCGATGTTGCAGACAAGATGCTACAGTTGTCACGGAGCAAAAAAACAAAAGAATAATTTACGTCTCGATGATCCTCAATGGATATTAAAAGGAGGAAAACATGGGGCCATCCTCAATTCCAATCCTGAAGAAAGTAAATTGCTGAAACGGATATTGCTGCCTCGTGAGGATGATGACCACATGCCACCAAAACAAAAACCTCAACTGAATGAAAAAGAAATTGCGTTAATACATTGGTGGATTGATGAAGGAGCAGATTTCAATAAAAAAGTCAAAGATTTAAAACAACTTGAATTGATAAAACCTTATTTGCTCGAATTGCAAAGCGATCATGCTGAAGAAAAAAAAGCCATCCCTATCATTCCAACCGAACCGGTTGAAAAGGCTGATGAGAAAAATTTGCAGCCTTTAATAGATAAAGGAGCAATCATAATTCCTGTCTCGAAAAACTCTAATTACCTTATGGCCAACTTTGTTTCTGCAATAAATATCACAGACGAAGACATAAAGTTATTGCGGTCTATAAGAAAACAATTGGCGTGGTTAAAGTTAAATGACACCGGAATCAGCGACAGCGCCTTATCAGTCATTGGTCAATGCACCAATCTTACGTTGCTGCAATTGAATAATACAAAGATTACTGATAAAGGTTTGGGGCTGATTAAAAGTTTAAATAAACTGCAATCGCTCAGCCTTGTGGGAACAAAAGTAACAGCAAAAGGAGTTATTCAATTACAATCAATAAAAGGGTTACAATCAATTTATTTGTATCAAACAGGAGTAAATAAAAATGACTGGCCGGCACTAAAGAAAGCTTTTCCTAAAACGGAGATAGATAGTGGAGGATATGTAGTTCCATTGTTGGCTACTGATACAACAATTGTGAAGGCGCCAAAAGCAGCTAAATAACACTTAAGGTTAAACGTACCTTTATATTGTACAGGTTTTCAATAATTTTTTATGCAACCATTGTTTCAGGTAAGCTTCGAAGGTGAACATACCATTCATCTGCTTTTTCAACAAATCTTTCCGTAGTATTTTCAACAGTTTGAACTTTGAGGCCGTTACTAATTTTGCTCAAGACTTTATATCGTTCAATTTTGGCTATTTTATTAAGTGGGATGGATAGCTCGTGATTTTGAATATTAAGCTTATGAGATTTAAAAATTAAACACCTATTAGTTAAATATAGTTTTCCGCCAACTCCTTCAGCCCCTTTGAAATGATTTGCCGGTGTTTGAAAGATTATTTGCTCATCTTCATCAAGATCAATTTTTGTTGAATTATTTCCAAACGCGGATGACTTGAACTTTTCCATTAAGAAGACGAACACAAGTCCTCCAATTGTTCCTGAAAGAATTCCTACTACAATAATTCCCATAATTTCAGTAGTTGTGTGAATGTTAGTAGACACAAGATGTTCTGAAATCAATACAATAGCCGTAAATATTCCAAAAAAAAGTCCTGATTTAATTTTACTACTCATGATAAATATTGATAAGGATCCAAAAAAATAATGATCAAATTTATATAACCTGATCCGGATTACGGATACGAAGTTGCTACCATTAACGTTTTAGTTATATAGTAATTCCCAAATTCAAAAAATAATACAAAAGTGCATTTGCCTGTCCTTATTCAACTTCCATTCATAAATACTAATTTTAGTGATTCTAAAATCCGAACTGATTGAATTCCCAAAGAATATACCTCCTTATTATTTTACTGTTGCTTCTTGAGGATGGCTTTTCTCAAATTACCTCGGAACATTTTTCTAATCTCAGGAGAAAATATATTGCTGTTAAAATAAATCCCGTTCACTTCGACAGCAGCAGCATCATTCCCAACACCGTTTCTGTTGCAGGTATTTCCAACGATTCTTTTCATATTGATTATGTAAATGCGCTTATAACATTTACTACTGTTCATGTACCCGACAGCGTTTATATTACTTACCGGGTTTTCCCTTTCAGGTTAAATAATGTTGTCCGCCATTTTAATTATGATAGTATCAGGTTCAATTTTGAAAAAGAAAAGCCTTTCGTTTTTAAAAATAACCAGGCTCAAACGAATAAGGTTATAGATTTTGGAAACATAAACTATAATGGGAGTATTGGCCGCGGAATTTCATTTGGTAACAGCCAGGATGCCGTGGTAAATTCTACTTTAAATCTCCAGTTGAATGGATATATTGGAGACAGCCTTGAACTAACGGCTGCCATAAGCGATAATAATATCCCTATTCAGCCGGAGGGAAATACACAGAATCTTCACGATTTTGACAGGATATTTATGCAAATAAAAAAGCATGGATGGCAGGCTAACTTTGGGGACATTGATATCAGGCAAAGCCAGAATTACTTTCTGAAGTTTTATACACGATTGCAGGGCGCATCATTTATAACAGATAATAAAATAGGTAAAAATTCAACCAACTCGTTATTAGTAAGCGGCGCTATTGCTAAAGGAAAATTTAACCGTAATGTAATTACGCCACTTGAAGGGAACCAGGGGCCCTACCGTCTTTCGGGAGCTAACGGCGAATTATTTTTTACAGTGCTTGCAGGAACTGAGCGGGTTTTTATAGACGGGCAATTACTTACAAGAGGAGAGGACCAGGACTACATTATTGATTATAATACTGCCGAGATAACGTTTACGGCTAAACGGTTAATTACAAAAGACAGCAGGATACAGGTAGAGTTTGAATATTCTGACAGGAATTACCTTAATTCCCTTTTGTATGCAAATGATGAAATGAGTTTAGGGAAAAAGTTAAAACTGACTGTTGGTGCTTATTCCAACACAGATGCAAAAAATTCTTCGATCAATCAATCGCTCGATGCTAATCAGAAACAATTTCTTTCGCAAATAGGAAACAACACGGACAGCGCTTTGTATCCTGATGCGGTTCGGGATACTTTTTCCGTTGATAAAATATTATATAAAAAAATTGATACGGTATATAACGGAATTCATGATTCTATTTATGTTTATTCGGTGAGTAAAACTGATACATTATACAATCTTTCTTTTACGAGTGTAGGTTTTGGAAAAGGGAATTATGTACAGGCAACCGGTAATGCAAATGGCCAGGTGTTTGTGTGGGTGCAGCCGGTAAATGGTGTTCCACAGGGTACGTGGGAGCCGGTAGTTTTACTGGTTACCCCGAAGAAACAGCAATTGATAACAGTGGGCGCACAATATTTTATTAATGATAAATCCTATATAAAAACCGAAGTGGCATTGAGCCATTACGATCCAAATACTTTTTCATTATTAGATAAAAATCAGGAAAATGGCGTTGCCGGTAAGTTTGAATATACAACGCAGCAAAACGTTTTGCGTAATCTTCAGAAAGATCTCACTTTGCAAAGCAGTGTTATTTACGAATACGTGCAGGACAGGTTTAAGCCAATTGAGAGACTGCGAAGTGTAGAGTTTAACCGTGACTGGAGTCTGCCTTTTAATGCGCCTGCTGCAACAGAAAATTTAATAACGGGTTCTTTTCAGTTACATGACGGTAAAAATAATTACGTGCATTATGAATTAACAAATTATAACCGGAGCGATAATTATAATGGTATCCGTAATTCAATTGATCATGTTATGCTGCTGAAAGGATGGAAAGTAGCCGATAAATTTTATATAACCTATATCAATAGCAGCACCCGAAAAGGGTCTTACTTACGGCCATCTATAGACGTTTCCAGGAAATTTGCTGCATTAAAAGATATAACCGTTGGCGGAAGTTTTTCTGCGGAGAATGATCAGCAACGCAATAAGCAATCTGATACACTAATGGCGGAAAGCTTTGCATTTAACCTGTGGCAGGCGTATTTGAAATCATCAGAAAAAAAACCAAACCGGTGGGGTATAACTTATTTTACAAGAATCAATAAAATTCCTTTACAAAAAGATTTAATTACAGGTGATAAGAGCCAGAACGTTAGTCTGATTACTGAATTTTTAAAAAATGAAAATCACCAGTTTAAATTAAATGTAAGCTATAGAAAATTAAATGTATTTAACCAGGGGGCCATCAATGAAAAAAGTGATCAAAGCCTTTTAGGCAGGGCAGAATATGCCGTGCATGAATGGAATGGGTTGCTTACGGGAAATGTGTTATATGAAGTGGGATCAGGCCAGGAGCAAAAGACAGAATACACTTATATAAAGGTTCCTGCGCCGCAGGGATATTATACCTGGAACGATTATAACGGTGACGGTATCCCGCAGTTAAATGAATTTGAGATTGCCATTTACCCGGATCAAAAAACATGGATAAGAATTTTAACTCCCACGAACCAATATGTAAAAGCAAATTACCTGCAGTTTAATTATAACGTCGGCATTAATCCATCAGCACTTGCCAAAAATATTGTAACTAATAAGCTGGTAAAATTTATTAACAGGTTCAGTACTAATTCTTCTTTACAGGTAAATAAGAAAGAACTTGCGGGCAATAAATCAGTTGAGTTTAACCCGTTTGGTAAGAACCTGGTTGATACCACGTTAATATCGCTAACTTCTTTTTTATCCAACACATTATATTTTAACCGTAAAAGCATTAAGTGGGGAATTGATATTACGCACCGCCTCAACACGAGTAAGGCGTTATTAAATTATGGATTTGAAAGTAATAAATTAAGAGACCTTACTTTGAAAGGCAGGTGGAATCTCAATCGTTCTATTGCTACTTCTTTTACCAATAAGTACGGATTAAATCAATTAAATAATTCTTCATTTGCCAACAGGAATTATCGCATAGACGAAGTTTCTGCAGAGCCGTCGGTAAGTTATATTTACAAAAGCAATTTGCGTGTAAGCCTTATTTATACTTATGATTCAAAGCAGAATAAAATTGCTTTTATGGAGACCGCAATCAATAATTCAATAGCGGCTGAAATAAGATATAATGTACTTTCCAATGGAACTTTAAACGGACGTTTTTCCTATAACAATATAAATTTTAATGGTGGTAACGGGGGAAGTGCTAATAGTACAGCAGGTTATATATTATTAGATGGATTGTTGCCGGGCAAAAATTATTTATGGAATCTTGAGCTTACAAAAAGGCTGGCAGGCAACATAGAAGTTAACTTACAATATGAAGGAAGAAAACCTGGAAGCAGCCGTACGATTCACACAGGAACTGCATCGGTAAGGGCTATATTTTAATCCCATAGACACGAAAGCTAATTTCCAAAACCGGCAATAACATTTATGGTAAGGGCGATCATTACTGTATTATATCCAAAAGACAGAAGACCGTGCCACATGGCCAACCTTCTCAAAGCCTTTGAAGTGATTTGCACATCGGAAACCTGGAAGGTCATTCCCAGTACAAAAGAGAAGTAGGCAAAATCCCGGTAGTCCGGCTTTTCATCTTCAGGAAATTCCAGGCCGCCGGCATGCGTTGTAGGATTTTTTTCGTCATCACCATAAAATATATGTGCATACCTCAGCGTAAAAATGGTGTGAATTAAAAACCAGGAAAGTATCATTCCGGCAACCGCTATAATAAGATGAAAACTTTCTTCACTCTTAAACTTTTGTTTTGTAACTAATAATAATAACACAGCAAGGAAACTGGCAAGAGTTGCAATTAAAATAGTAATGAAAATCACTGAACGGCTGGAATCCTGCACCCTGGCTTGTTGCCTTATTTCCTGCGGTTTCGTAATCATAAAAGTAATCCACGTCATTGCAATGAGGCATACACTAAAAGTATCCCAGCCAATCATGAGGTGAGATAGAATGTCAACATGTTCAATTTGTATTATAAAATAAACAATGGTGGCAATAGCAATGCAAATTAAGATTTTGGCAAATGCATGAATTTTTTCAAATGCTTTGCCAAAAGAAGATTGTTTGTTGGAAGCCATACTCGGGGTAATTCCGGTGTAATTTAATGTTAATAAAGAATCAAAGGAAAAGAAAATCCTCCTGAGAAATTAATTCACCCAGAAGGATTTTACGTTTATATGATTAAGTTTGAATACTTATCCGCGTTTATGGAGTTTGGGATCACTGAACTGGTAGAAAATTCCCAATTGGAAAACATTGCTCTGGATAGTTGGACCGTTTTTATTGTCATTAATGTTTGTTAATCCAAAAACATACCTGGCATCCAAACCAAAACCCGACGACGTTAGATAACCAACTCCCAAAGGAATAGAGACAGCTGTTGATTGAAAGCCTTTATTATTTACTGTCACGTCTCCTACTTTTGTTTTTGCACTCAGTAAAAAACCTATCTGCGGACCACCTTCAAGCCTGAAACCGTTGTCAAACATATATTGTAATAAGATGGGCACATTCAGGTAATTTAAGTTAATGTGCGCAGTGCCCTCCTGATCTATTTTCGAGTTGGCTCCCTCAAGTGAATATAGCAACTCCGGCTGTATAGCCCATTTTTTTGAAGAAGTATGAATATGTGCGAGCACACCTAAATTTAATCCCACTTTAGCATCGGTTGTGGTATTATTATTATAGTGAAGATTGGCAATGTTTACACCTCCTTTAATGCCCAGGTGCGCATGTTGTGCATGTACGGTAGTTAATAAGCAGAGGGATAGAACTAAAACTGAAAATTTTTTCATAATTTTTTTTGGTTAAATGTTTTTTAATTGAATGTATGAATACCCCTTACAAAAGTCGTACCTGATTAAAAAAATTGCCAAATGATTAACTTTGTAAAAATTTTATTCGCATCGTGCTATAACCTGATTATAGTATTGAGATGAAAAGCAGCAATATCAACAAATGGCAGTATTACACAACCGCGTTTCACAAAAAGAATTAAAAAAGCGCTTATTCGAAGAGGCAGAGCCAAGGAAAACTATTTCCTTTTACCAATATGCGTTTATTGAAGATCCTAAATTGTTTCGTGATGTTCTTTATAAAAACCTGGATGAATTAAAAGTTTTCGGGCGCATTTATGTTGCTCATGAAGGAATCAATGCACAGGTGAGTGTTCCTGCTTCTAATTATGATGCCTTTAAACTATACTTATATTCAATTTCCTTTTTAAATGGTGTTCGCTTAAATGTGGCTGTGGAGGATGATGGAAAAAGCTTTTGGGTTTTAAAAATTAAGGTCAGGAGTAAAATAGTGGCAGATGGAATTAATGATGCAGCATTTGATATGAGTAAAAAAGGAAAGTATGTAGATGCCGCGTCATTCAACAAACTTACTTCAGATCCTGAAACTATTGTAGTGGATATGCGCAATCATTATGAGTATGAAGTTGGGCATTTTGAAAATGCGATTGAAATTCCTTCAGATACTTTTCGTGAGCAATTACCCATGGCCGTTAGTATGCTGCAGGAAAAGAAAGATAAAAACATCATCATGTATTGCACCGGCGGAATACGATGTGAAAAAGCAAGCGCCTGGATGTTGCATAATGGTTTCAAAAATGTGTTTCACCTCGAAGGCGGTATTATTCAATATGCCAATAAAATAAAGGAAGAAAAGCTGTCCAATAAATTTAAAGGCAAAAATTTTGTATTTGATGGCAGGCTGGGAGAGATGATTGGTGATGAAGTGATAAGTGTGTGCCACCAATGCGGGAAAGCCTGTGATACCCACACCAATTGCGCCAACGAAGGTTGTCATCTTCTCTTCATACAATGCAGGTCATGTGCAGAAAAATTTAACGGTTGTTGTTCTGCCGAATGTAAGGCGACTTATGAATTACCAGAGGAAGAAAGAAAACAAATTCGCAAAGGCGTAAAGAATGGTATAATGATTTTTAATAAATCGAGGCAGCGAATGAAAAAACTGCATGTATAAAATCAGGAATTACAGAGGCACCTCTGTAAGAATTTTGCGTTTTCAATTGCGGCAGTTCCCCAGGTGTTATTGAAATAAATCCACGCTTCTTTTATTTTTAGTGTACTTAGTTCCCTTGCCAGTTCTTCTAAAAAGTTTCCGGCATAGGAAGATTTATACAGAACAGGAACGCCGTGTAGCCTGTAATATAAACTTGTATTTGTTTGTATAATGTTATCCGGAAGATTCGGATAGCTACTACCGCTAAAAATAATTTTATTCTTTTTTAATTCCGCGAAAACAATTTTATTCCACCAGCTTGCATGCCGGAACTCTATCACATTTTTAAAAGCAGGGTTTAGGTTGTTAATGATCTTATGCAATAATTCTTCTGAATAAACAAGCTGCCGCGGTAATTGAAAAAGTATGCAGCCTAATTTATGCTGCAAGCCATTTTGTGCGCTTGTATAAAAATCGTCCAGCATTCGTTCACATTCATTAAATTTTTTGTAATGGGTAATTGCTTTGGGAACTTTTGCTGAAAACTTAAAATCCGGCGGGCTTGTGCTATACCATTTTGATAATGACTTTTCAGTAGGAAATTTATAAAATGTTACATTTAGTTCAAGCGTATTAAAATGCTCGCAATAGAATTGGAACCATTTCGATTGTGCAAGTCCGTTAGGATAAAAAACGTCTTTCCACTCTTTGTAATGAAATCCTGAACAACCAATATATATTTTCCGATTAGCCAATGTAAATTTTATTTTTTCTTATTGTTTTCACAAGCGATCGTTTCAATCGTTTATTGTTTCAGATACACTCTAAATTTCGTGCCTGATTGCAAACCCGGTTGTCAATAATTGTGAACTAGTATTTGTTGCATCAGAAAATTGATCAGTCTTTAATAATTCGTTATCTTGAGGTATAATTTTAAAACAGATTTATGTCGCAGAAAAAGATCATAGTAGTATTTGGAGCAACCGGCGCCCAGGGCGGCGGATTGGCCCATGCTATCCTCAACGACAGTAACAGCGAATTTGCCGTTCGTGCTGTAACGAGAGATACCAATTCAGAAAAGGCGAAAGCGCTTGCTGCAAAGGGAGCCGAGGTAGTTGCGGCCGATGTAGATGACATGGAAAGTATGAAACGGGCGCTGCAAGGGGCTTATGGGGCTTATTTTGTAACATTTTTTTGGGCACATTTTTCACCGGAAAAAGAGTTGGCCGAAGCAAAGAATATGGCCGCAGCCGCAAAAGACGCCGGATTGAAACATGTCATCTGGTCTACGCTTGAAGATGTAAGAAAGTATGTTCCGCTTGATGACAATAGTATGCCGACACTTCATGGGAAATATAAAGTTCCGCATTTTGACGGCAAGGGTGAATCGGATCAATATTTTATTGATGCGGGTGTACCCGTTACATTTATGTTGGCGTCTTATTACTGGGATAACCTTATTTATTTTGGTATGGGCCCGAAAAGAGGTGCGGATGGTAAACTGGCTATAACTTTCCCCATGGGAAATAAAAAGATGGCTGGTATTGCTGCCGGCGATATTGGAAAATGTGCTTATGGTATATTCAGGAAAGGCGCGGAGTTGATTGGCAAAAGAGTAGGTATCGCAGGTGAGCAGCTTACATGCGCAGCCATGGCAGAAGCATTATCAAAAGCTTTGGGCGAAGAAGTTACCTATAATGAAATTACTCCCGAACAATATCGTGGTTTTGGTTTTCCGGGGGCCGATGACCTGGGAAATATGTTCCAGTTTTATCGTGATTTTGATGAAGTGTGCAATAGCATTCGAGATGTAAAATTCTCTAAAGAGTTAAACCCGGAGCTGCAATCGTTTGAGATGTGGCTGGCAGAAAATGCAAAACGAATACCGATTGATTAAAATTTTTCGACGCACCCTGCTATTACACTATTTTCGAAGTAAATATTTAATCGCATTATTTCAAAGCGCTCAGCGCCGCTACAATCCGCTGTTCTGTTTCTTCATCACTCAACTCTTCGGGTTTAAATTTTTCTCCAATTAATTTCTCATACAATTCAATATAACGGTCACGAATAGTTGCTATCCATTCGTCACTCATTTCTGGTACTTGCTGGCCTTCTTTGCCCATAAAATTATTTTCAATAAGCCATTCTCTCACAAATTCCTTGCTTAACTGTTTTTGTTTTTCCCCTTTTGCTTGTCGTTCTTCAAAACCATCGGCATAAAAATACCTTGAGCTATCGGGTGTATGAATCTCATCAATCAAAATAATTTTATCATCCAGTTTCCCGAATTCATATTTTGTATCAACTAATATCAATCCTCTTTTGGCTGCAAGTTCTTTTCCTCTGGCAAAAAGCCTCAAGGCATATTGTTCCAGAACTTCATAATCCTCTTTTGAAACAAGTCCCCTTTTAATAATCTCTTCTTTGCTTATATCCTCATCATGGCCTTCGCTTGCTTTTGTAGAAGGAGTTATGACAGGCCGGGGAAAATAATCATTTTCGTGTAGCCCCTCCGGTAGTTGAACGCCGCACAAAACTCTTTTCCCGGATGAATAAGTACGCCACGCATGACCGGTGAGATTTCCACGCACAACCATCTCTACTTTAAATGGCTCGCATTTTAATCCTATAGAAACATTAGGCGCAGGAACATCTAATAGCCAGTTGGGACATATATCTGCCGTGTGTTGCAGCATGTATGCAGCAATTTGGTTTAATACTTGTCCTTTAAATGGAATGGGCCTGGTTAGTATAACGTCAAATGCCGAGATACGGTTCGAGGCAATCATCACCAGGAATTGATCATTTATTGTATATACGTCTCTTACTTTTCCTTTATAAAAAGCAGTTTGATTTGGAAAAACTTTTGTTTGCATTTGCTAAAATAAGAATAGAAAATTTTACTCTTTTATTTTTATTATTGAATTTTTCAACATCTTGCAATTATTGATAAAAAACAATATATTGTATTATATATTAAAGACTTACTTTGCTTTAAATTCAACAACTAAAACTATCGCTATGATAAAGAGCAGCAGGTTTTATCTTTTATTGATTATTACCAATATATTTTCGGTTATTGCTTTTGGCCAACATACAATTATAAATGGTTCAGTAAAAAACAGTGTTACCGGGGAAACAGTTCCAGCCGTTTCAATAACTGTTAAAGGGTCGGGAGCCGGCACCTACACGAACGACAAAGGAAATTTTACACTGGAAGTAAATACGCCTCTTCCGCTTACCATTGTTGTTTCTTCTATCGGTTTTAAATTACAGGAAGTAGTTGTTACAACAGCCTCAGAGCTTGTGAATGTAAGCCTTACTCCGGAAAGCGCTTTGGGCCAGGAAGTAGTAGTAGCAGCTACCCGTACACCATCAAGAATATTGGAATCACCTGTAACAATTGAAAGGATCAGTGCAGCTAACATACGCAATACTGCTTCTGTTTCCTATTATGATATGATTTCAAAATTAAAAGGAGTTGACGTAGTAACCTCGTCACTTACTTTTTCAACACCGAGCACCCGGGGCTTTAACGGGAGTGGCAGCGTAAGGGTAAACCAGATTGTGGATGGAATGGATAACCAGGCACCGGGCCTAAATTTTTCGGTTGGAAGTGTTGTTGGCTTAACCGAACTAGATGTGGAAAGTGTGGAATTATTACAGGGAGCATCGTCGGCATTGTATGGCCCAGGCGGCATGAACGGGGCAATAGTTATCAATAGTAAGGACCCGTTTAAATACCAGGGGCTTTCTTTCCAGGTTAAAACCGGGATAATGAATGTGGGCAACAGCGCAAGAAGTGCATCGCCTTATTATAACTGGGATTTAAGGTGGGCCAATAAAGTAAGTGAAAAATTTGCTTTTAAAGTAGGCGCTCAATTAGTGCAGGCTAAAGATTGGGTGGCTAATGATTATCGTGATTACGACCGGCTGGCAACTACCGGCGGAGTAAAAACCGGGACACGGGAAACAGATCCCAACTACGATGGTATCAATGTGTATGGTGATGAAACAACTGTGGATATCCGGTCGAATGTTTTAAACCCGATAGCACAACAGGTGCCGTTTTATGCCCCTTACGTAAAAGCTTTGCCTGCCTCAATTCCTGTTTCCAGAACCGGATATCTGGAAAAAGATATAGTAAATCCAAACACAGTAGATTTTAAATTATCCGGAGAGCTAAGTTATAAGCTAACGCAAAATACTTCTTTAAATGCTGAAGCATATTGGGGAACGGGAAACACCGTTTATACGGGCAGTGATCGTTATTCATTATTAAATTTAAAAATTGGTCAATATAAAGTTGAACTGTTAAACGCTAACTGGTTTTTAAGGGCCTACACAACGCAGGAAAACGCCGGCGATTCGTACAATGCTACGGTAACAACAAGGTTGGTGAACGAAGCATGGAAACCCAGCGGTGGAAGTAACGGGTGGTATGTGCAATATTCTTTGGCATTCTTGAACGCAAAACTTTCCGGCTTGTCAGACATAGCTGCGCATAATGCCGCCCGGGCAGTTGCAGACCAGGGAAGGCCTGCTCCCGGTTCGCCGGAATTCAAACAACTTTTTGACCAGGTGAGAAGTGTTCCTATTTCCAAAGGTGGGGGTTTATTTGTGGATAAAACAAATTTGTATAATATCGAAGGCCAATATAATTTAACGCCTTACACTTCTGACTTCGCGGATGTATTAATTGGTGCTAATTTTAAAAGATATGTATTGAATTCTGAAGGCACATTATTTGCCGATTCATCAGGTAAAATTCCTATTAATGAATATGGTGCCTATCTGCAGGCAACCAAGCACTTCTTCAACGACAAACTAAGAGTAATTGCTTCCGGCCGCTACGACAGAAATGATAATTTCAAAGGAAGGTTTACACCACGTATTTCTTTCGTAATTAAAGTAGCTGAAGATAATAACATCAGGCTTTCTTACCAGGAAGCATATCGTTTTGCTTCCACGCAGATGCAGTATATAAATCTAAGAGTTGCAGGCGGCGAGGCATTAATCGGCGGTGTTCCAAGTTTTAAAAAATTTTATCATTTTAATACAAACCCTGTATATTCAATTGATGCCAATTTATTTGCAGGTAATCCACAAGTAATAAATGTTCCTGATTTGAAAGCTGAGAATGTTAACTCTTTTGAAGTTGGATACAAAGGCTTATTGCTTCAGAAAAAATTATTAATAGATCTCTACGGCTATTATGGAGTTTATAACAATTTTCTTTCCCGTACTCTTATAGCACAATCTGTACACGGTAATAAAAGTGTATTTACAGGCTCACCCGAACAAATAAAAGCAAATCTTAACAACTCTGACTCGGCAACTACTTTTTCAGTTCCTTATAATGTGCGGGGAAAAGTAAATACATATGGTTTTGGAGTAAGCCTTACCTATGCGCTGCCTCATAATTTTGCAATCAGTGGTACCGTAAGTTCGGATAACCTTGATAAAGTCCCGGCAGGTTTCGCAGCAGACTTCGATGCTCCCAAATATAGAGCGGGAGCTACTTTCAGCAGTACCGGCTTTGGCTTTCAAAACAGGCTGGGTTTCAGCGTAACCTATCGTTGGCAGGATAAAATAAATTTTGAAGGCGACTTTGCAAATGGCCTGCTTCCTGCATATCAAACGGTGGATGGCCAGATTAGTTTTAAATTTCCTGAACAAAAAGTATTGTTGAAACTTGGCGCCACTAATTTATTAAATCAATACTATCGTGATGGGTTTGGTAACGCTACCATTGGCGGTATTTATTATGTAAGTATTGGTTATAATATATTTTAAAGCTTATCAATATCATTTTTAAAGAAGTTATATGAAAAAAAATATTTTTCAAAATAGCCAGATTATAAAAGTATCATTGCTTACCACATTGGTTGCCTTTGTTATTTCGTGTAATAAAGATCTGCCCCAGGCAACTCCTATAATTTATCCGCCTGCTAATAACAGTTCCACCTCTATAGGTACGGCAATAAGTACTGATACAAGTTATAGTTTTTTTAAAGCAGCAGTTACCAAAGCAGGTTTAATGGCGGCATTAAGCGATAGTACCAGCTTGTTTACGGTTTTTTTACCCAATAATAATGCGTTCCGTGTATCAGGTATTCCTTCTATCGGAGTTGTGAACTCTCTTCCCCTGGCAAAGCTCGTTCCCTTAATACAATATCACATTATCCCGGGCCAGCAGTACGCTTCTGCCAGTGTTCCAACATCTTTTCCTAATATTCAATTGCCGTCTTACTTAACGATTGGAACTTTGCCAGGTACCCCGCTAGCGTTAAAAATGTCGGTATTTCTATCTGCAAGAACCAATGGTTTTTGGGATAACAATATTCCGGTTGTTGTCCCCGATTTGAAATTCAATAATGGCATTGTGCACCTCGTCGCAGCATTGGTAAGCCCGCCGGCCCAGGTTTTAAAGGCTGCCATATATAACAACCCGAACCTTACTTATTTTAAAGCGGCTATTGTCAGGGCAGACAGTGGCCAATCAGGTTTACATAAATTAGATTCCTTATTAGGTTATGCTGTCACTAATATGACAGTGCTTGCACCAAGTGACGCCGCCTTTCAAACCCTCATATTCGGACTTGCTTTCCAGTCATATTTGGACCAGGTGAGTAAGATTCATCCACCGACGGGGTCGGACACGGCTAACGCCGTGGCCACCGCCAACGGAGCCGTTGCAGCAGGGCCGGCATTTTTAAGTACCAATAATGTTACCACGGCCGAGGTTGCTGGAATTATGGCCTATCATTTTTTAGCAACAGATCAGGGTGCTGGTTTTCAGCCCAACATAAGAGCATTTTCAGTAAACTTTTCGTCTACGCCTTCTTTTTATACAACCCTTGTTAATACTGTTGTTTCAGTTCATCCCGGCGTTATGGCAAAGGCCACTTTTGCCGGGCCTTTTGTAACGAACCTGCAATTTACCGGATTGGGAACTTTTCCACCGGGAGGCGCGCCATATACCGGGGCTGCTGCCACGGCAACCTCCTTGGATAACCATTGTGTAAATGGCGTGTTTTATATAATTGATAAAGTGTTGCTTCCCCAATAGCTTTCCTTTTCGATAATAGATTTACTGAAGAGCTTTCGTTTAAGTTAATAATACCGCGCTTAAAAGAAAGCTCGAGATGTTTGCGCCAGTCTTGTTGTGGGTTATAAACAATAAGAATTATGCTGTGAAAAGTTTAGTGCGGCTTCTGTCTAAAACTAAATCGCCATTACGGTCGTTTCCAGTACAATATTATTAGCTTTTAAGAGTTATAATGAAGCCCTTATTCCCAATAATAAGGCTAGATTCCACAATTATCCATTTTTATGAAAAATTCCATTCAGCGCAGAATTTTAGATCTGCAAAACGGCATACTGTATATTATGTCATTTTGTTTCCTGCTATTAGTATTTTTCATCGTCGTTTTATTTCAAAATAAAAATGCTGATAATGACAACACCGTTATTGCAATAAGCGGTGGAATAGTAGCATTCTTCCTCATTTATGCATTACTACACAAATTGAATAAGAACATAAAATCGGCTGAGATTGCTAAAAACAAACTGGCAGCTAATGAATTAAAATACAGGAACCTCATTGAAAATGCCGGAATTACAATGTACACCACCACTTTTAATGGTCTGGTAACCTTTGCCAGCAGCAAGGCTTCTGATTTAACCGGATATAATATCGATGAAATTATTGGGATGCATTTTACACAATTTATTGCAGAAGAATGGGTAGACGTAGTAAAAGCAAAATATAAGAACCAGGTAAAGAATGACATAAGTGAAACCGTGTTTGAATTTTGCATACGAACCAAACAGGGCGATTTAAAATGGGTAGAGCAATCTGCCGTTTTATTAAAAGAAAATAATGTTCCTTCCGGATTTCAATGCATCACGAAAGATATTTCGGAGCGGAAGAAAATGGAAGAGGTGGTAAGAAAATATGAGGAAGAACTAGTCTACAACCAGGAACTTTTGCAATCAGTACTTGATAACGCTACTTCATTAATTTATATAAAAAATCTTGAAGGAAAATACCTTTTGGTAAATAAGCAATTCAAAGAATCACTGAACGTAAGCGATGAAACGGTGCTGGGAAAAACAGACTTTGATTTCACGGACCCGGTAAAAGCTCAATCGTTTAAAGAAACGGATGAACAGGTTATTAAAACCTGCAAACCCGTTCAACTGGAAGACATAATTGAATTACCAGGCGGAAACAGGCACATCCTGATAACAAAATTCCCCCTCATAAATACCCAAAATGAAATCTATGGAATAAGCGGAATTGCTACCGATATTTCTGAAAGAGTTATATACCAGCAGGAACTAATAAAGGCAAGAAGAATTGCTGAAGATGCAAAAAGGCTCCAGGAACAATTTCTTGCCAACATGAGCCATGAGATAAGAACGCCGATGAATGGAATACAGGGTATGACTGATCTTTTGCTGGAAACTGAATTAAATGATGAGCAAAAAGATTTCGCTAAAACTATAAAACGTTCTTCAGATAATCTTTTAGTGATAATTAATGATATTCTCGATTTTTCAAAAATTAAAGCCGGTAAATTAACCATTGAAAAAATTGATTTTGAATTCAACGAGGTGTTGGAAAATGTCAAAGCTATTTTCAGGCACAGGGTAAAAGAAAAGGGATTAGCCCTTACGATAAATCCTGATACGGCAATACCTTCCAGGTTAAACGGCGATCCATACCGGCTGAATCAAATTCTTGTAAATCTTATCGGCAATGCTATAAAATTTACAAATACCGGGGGCATCGAGATTAGTGTTACCGCAAAAACAAAAACACCTGCAGTGGTGGTGCTTGAATTTGCAATTACTGACACTGGCATTGGAATAGAGACGAACAAAATAAACGAGATTTTCGAAAGCTTCACCCAGGCGAGTGTCGAAACCGCACGTAAATATGGAGGTTCAGGACTGGGACTTGCCATTACAAAGCAATTATTAGAACTGCAGAAGGGCCATATCTCTGTTGAAAGTACTATTAATAGTGGTACCACCTTCCGCTTTACCATTCCTTATGGTTACAGTCAAACAAGTGCCCCATCATTTTTCAGGGGCGAAGATTCGCAAAACTTTAGTTCAATTCTAAAGGGCAAAAAATTTCTTGTTGCTGAAGACAACGAAGTGAATCAAAAAGTAATAAAACATGTATTGCATAAAGCCGGCGCTGAAGTAGACGTAGCCAACAATGGTTTGGAAGCAATTGCATTTCTCAATAAAAGCAATGATTATAACCTCATTATTATGGACCTGCAAATGCCTGAAATGGATGGATATGCAGCTACAAAATATATTAGAAACGTAATGAACCTTACTACTCCTATTATTGCGATGACGGCCTCTGCACTAAAAGGGGAAAAATCAAAATGTATTGAAATAGGAATGAATGATTATTTGTCCAAACCATTTGACTTTCATTTTTTATACAAGCGGATACTGATACTACTCGATAATAAGATTGCAGGATTCACGTCAAAGGTTGTTGAGGAACCTCTTACCAATGAATTATTCGATTTAAGTATTATTGAAGAAATGGACGATGATGAATACTTGATAGAAATACTTTCCATATTCCTTGACAGCACTCCGCAAGAATTAAATGAATTGCAAATAGCGTGCTCTTCCGGTGATTTTCAAAATGCTTATAAAATTGCCCATAAATTAAAAGGTAGCACCGGTCTCTTTAAGGCGAATAATTTATTGCAGGTGTTGATTGAAATTGAGAAAAATGCCAAAGAAGAAAAAACTGAGCTCCTTGAAAAGCTGGGAGAGAAAGCAACTGGTGAATTTAAAAAAATAGAAACCTCATTAAATAAATACCTGGCAAATATTAAAGTAAAGCCGGGAGTTAGATAATTAATAATACTAAAAACTATGAACATACTTGTTGCCGAAGATGAGATAATTATGCTGAAAACAATTGAGCTGCGCTTAAAGAAAGACGGGCATAATGTAATAACCTGCCAGGATGGACGAGAAGCTATGAGAAAGTTCGAGGAATTTTTACCGGACTTAATTATTACCGATATGATGATGCCCTTTTTATCAGGGCTCGAAATTATAAGCGAGGTAAAGAAAAGAGGAGGGAAAAAAATTCCGATAATCGTTCTATCTGCAATGGGACAGGAAAATGTTGTATTGGAAGCATTTCAATTGGGAGCTGATGATTACATGACAAAACCTTTTAGCCCCAATGAATTGTCCGTAAGAGTTAAGCGATATACTCCCAATGAAGCAAGCGTCTGATCGTTTAAAAAAAATAGAATGCCGGGCTTACAATTCTCCGTGTTATTAAAAATAGATTCTTACACTCTTATGAGAGTAATGCTAATTTTTATAATTATACTCGGCTTATTATTTATATGCACACTCGTATTTTTTATTTATAAGAAAAGAATTAACGCAAAAATAAAATCCTGGGAAGATCAGGTATCCCTGGTCGTTAGTACCGCCGTTTTTAATTTGGATGAAGAATTTAACGAAATCATTTCTAAAAATGCGAACAAATTAAAAAATCATCGCTTCAGGCAATACCTTATTAATGAAATAATACTGGCAAGGAAAAGCCTCTCCGGGTCAGCTTCGGAGAATATTAAAATGCTTTATGAAAACTTAGGGCTGAACAATGATTCTTTTAAAAAGCTGCATAATAAAAAGTGGCATATTAAAGCAAAAGGTGTGCAGGAACTGGCTATAATGGAACAAACAAAATATGTAAAACAAATTTTCCGCCTTACCAATAATAAGAGTGAACTGGTAAGGAACGAGTCACAATGTGCACTGGTAAGCTTTTACGGTTTTTCGGGACTGCGTTTCCTGGGTGTTACAACTTACACTTTAAGTGAGTGGCAACAAATACAGTTGCTCAATAAACTGCATGATGTAAAACCGAGAAATTTCGACATTATAAAGAAGTGGTTGCAATCGCCAAACGAATCGGTGGTGAATTTTTCCTTACGGTTGGCAACTTTTTACAACCGCTTCGATGTATACCCGGATGTTATGGATTGCCTGTCAAATACAAGTTTGCAGGTGAAATTAAATACACTTAATTACCTTAAGAGAATTCCACGGGAGGATACAGCCGGAAAACTGGTTGATGATTATTCGTATGAAAATAAAAGCTATAAGCTCGCAATTATAAACGCACTGAATGATATAGGAAATGAAGAGCAAATTGCTTTCCTGTTAAAGCAATTGCACCACAGTGATAATGATATAAAGTTGGCTGCGGCTAAATCATTATCTCACCTTCACCCGTTAGGCATTGAATTTTTAAAAACGCATTTATTTGCTCACGAGGATCCGTGGAAAACAATCTTTCTTCAAATTGAGAATGAGCATATGATATGACCTGGCAAAGAATTATCCTCGATTTATTTAGCTATGGTATTTTAGTATATTCCATTGTTTTATTAACGTGCTATATTTTAATAGGAATATATTCAACAGCAGAAATAAGAAAATACCTCCGTGATAATAGTTCAGCCGACTTTAAAGTTTTAGCTGCATCAACCCATCTTCCGGGTATCAGTATTTTAGCGCCAGCCTACAATGAAGCCGCTAATATTGTTGAAAATGTAAGATCAATGTTGTCTATACATTACAACACGCTCGAACTGATAATTATTAATGATGGAAGCAAAGATGATTCCCTTCAAAAATTAATTGCCGCTTATGATTTATATAAAGTAAATATTTTCATCAATGAACAAATTCCTGCAAAAAAAGTAAAAGGAATTTATAAAAGCCGCAATGCTGTTTATAATAAATTAATTGTAGTTGATAAAGAAAATGGGGGAAAATCTGACGCCTTAAACGTTGGCATTAATGTGGCTAAGTATGGCTATTTTGTATGCGTAGACGTAGATTGCATACTGGAACAGGATGCATTGTTGAAAATGATGAAGCCGTTTTTAGAGGAAACAAAAGTCAGGGTAATTGCTTCCGGTGGCGTTATCCGAATAGCCAACGATTGCACAATAGAAAATGGCAAACTGGTGGAAGTTAATTTACCGAAAAAGTTTCTCCCAAGGGTGCAGGTAATAGAATATATACGAGCATTTTTACTGGGTCGTATGGCTTGGAGCCGGCTGAACGGGCTCTTGCTTATTTCCGGAGCGTTTGGAGCGTTTGATAAAGAAATAGTAATGCGATGCGGCGGGTATAACGTTAAGACAGTAGGGGAAGATATGGAGCTCATTGCAAGAATGCGGCGTTATATGGAAGAACATAAATTACCCTATAAGGTAACATTTATTCCTGATCCTCTTTGCTGGACAGAAGCGCCTGATACCTATAAAATACTGGGAAGGCAAAGAAACCGATGGACAAGAGGAACAATTGAAACACTTCGTATTCATAAGATCATGTTTTTTAATCCGCGTTATCGTCTACTCGGTTGCGTTAGTTATCCCTATTGGTTTTTTTTCGAATTCCTGGCGCCCATTATTGAATTTATTGGAATCGTAGGATTTTTAATTTTTTCTTTTTGCGGTATAATTGATTGGCAGTCTTTCCTTATCCTGCTCGGTTGTATCCTGTTATTTGGATTTTTATATTCGCTCTTCGCCATTTTTATGGAAGTGGTTACCTATAACCAGTATAAAAAGAAAAACGATGTTTTTAAATTGGTACTTACCGCTTTATTGGAGCCGTTTTTATTTCATCCTTTTGTTGTGTGGTCCGCCATAAAAGGTAATATCGACTATATAAGAAAGAAAAATGCATGGGGCGAAATGACGAGGCTGGGGCTCGGGTCTGGTAATAAAGCCGATGCCAAAACCAATGTGATAAATCATCTTGAAATGGAAACTGCACCACGGGATCAATCAAAGTTTGTATAAGGCATTCAGGAAGCGTAGGTATACAGTGTTATTCTTTTGTTTTCAATGCATGCCATAAAAGATCATGAATTCATCCGCGACACCCAACGGTTTGGTGTGCCTAGCTATTTTCAAAACTAATAGAGTTTGGAGTAGTTAATGATATTGCATTTGTTTTAAACATCCTGGTTATTACTATTACCGTTTTTATTTTCTTGTATCTTTTAAATAAGAAGTTTGCCGGTTTTCATTATAACTTTTTCGCTGGTGCCGTTAGGTGCCGATCTTTGGGGGTTATTCGAACCATCATTGGATTAAGAATACTTCTTTTAAAGTTCATGACGTACCAGTTTTTAAACTATGCTTTGGTAAATTCGTGTACGGCGGGCAGTTATGTCTCTTGAAAAATACTAAAACCTGTGACTTATTCCGAGTGAAATATCAATTTGATTTCCTTTTACCGATGGTAAATATTCCTGGTTAATAAGCCCAGCACTTACTGATAATATATTCCACTTTAAAAATGTATGCGAGAAGGCTGCAGAAATTTTCTTTGAGGAAAGCTTGTTTTGTTTGGTGCTAAACTGGATATTCTGAGTGTTGTCATCCGGTGAAATTCCTGTGCCAATTGTAAGCCCTATAAAATCGTCCGCGCCTTCTAAATAATATCTTCCTGTTAAATTATAGGATTGCGAAAGGCTGCCGCCTGACGGTGTGATATACGTTCTTAAGTTGAATAAAAAGTTCTTGTAGTATTTACCAATAGCAGCAGTATAAATATAGGTAGGGCCTGTAAAATAGAGATATCTCATCCCTGCTTCGACTTCAAAACTATTTGGCAAGTTTGCATATAAAGAAAACCCTGCTCTGAACTGTGGAAACACGCCCACATTGCCGGAGTATCCCACATTTACATAACTATAAAAAGTTTTGCTGATGCGGGGATAAGCGTCTACCTCTGCCTGTACACCGTTAGTATTAAACCGGTTTGCATAATTCAATCTCGCAATAACAGAACCTAATTTCGTGTAGCAGCTATACGAAAGACTTGCCAAATTCCATGGCTGGTCATACTGCTTATCAAATGTGGTATAGTCATAATCAACACTTATTTTATTTATTGCGACAGCATCTTTAAGCCTTGTGGCTAATGCACGCGCCGCAGTATTATGTTTATTTTCTTTCAAGAGTTGCGTAGTGATAAGGCTGGCATCGTAGTATTTTTTTAAGGCATTTAAATTTTTAGCCTTCCTCAATAAAAGTTCCTGCGAAGACGGATAAACCGTGAGTGCTTTATCACAAATATCCAGCGACTCTTCATAATGATCGTTCCAATATTCAAGATCGGCAAATGCAATACTTGCATCTTCATTGTCCGGGTTGGAGTTAAGTATTTTGGTAAAATGATAACGTGCACTGTCGTATTCATTGTTCCATGCATACACTCTTCCTAAAAAAATATCTATATCAGCATAAGAAGGGGATATTTTAAGCGCCTCGTAAGAAAGTTGTTTGGCTTTATCGTAATTCTTATCGTCAAACGCAGCTTGCCTTGCCTCTTTAAACAATTCATCAGACGTAAGGCCGGTTTGTGCGCTTAAAAAATAGGAGGTCGCTAAAAGAAAGGAAAGAATTAAAAATTGTTTATTCATAAAATGAAGGTGCATATAATATAACGCTCAAACACCTGCCGGTATTATATTTCATCCCGCGATTTAAATATATTTACATATTAAACTGCGGGATGTAATTTTACCATGAAATAAAGTGTACAAAGACAAAATATAATTGTTTAAAAAAATCATATTATTGAGGCACATACTTTGTTAGGGATAATTGAACATACTCATTAATAAAAATTAACCAGTTTAAAACTATAATTATGAAAAAAGTATTGATAGCATTGGATTATGATCCGCCGGCTCAAAAAATTGCAGAGACAGGATATGCTTTGGCGAAAGATCTCCAGGCCGAAGTGGTTTTATTACACGTGGTGGCGGAAGCGTTTTATTATACTTCGTCTAACTACTCACCGATTATGGGCTATGAAGGATTTAATAACCTGGATATAGTTGCTATGGCAAATGTTGGTGAATTAAGGAATGCAGCGGGGGATTATCTTAATAAAACAAAACAGCATTTAAATGACTCATCCATTCAAACAATTGTTAAAGAAGGAGATTTTGCAGGCGGTATCTTAGAAGCAGCCAAAGAAGTTAACGCAGATGTAATTGTGATGGGGAGCCACGGGCGGCACGGGCTGGACAAAGTATTGCTAGGGAGTGTGGCGGAACAGGTTTTGCATAAAAGCGAAATTCCGATGTTCATTATCCCAACTAAAAAAATGGACAAATAGTTAGCGCTTGATCTTCTATAAAAATTAAAAATTTATTACAGCAAATAATTACACATTAAACCTGAAGTGCATCACATCACCATCCTGCACTATATATTCTTTTCCTTCTATTCTTAATTTCCCATTTTCGCGGCAAGCTGCTTCGGAGCCATAATGGATAAAATCGTTGTAAGAAATTACTTCTGCTTTTATAAATCCTTTTTCAAAATCGGTATGAATAACGGCAGCGGCCTGTGGCGCTTTCCATCCCTGGTGTATAGTCCAGGCACGCACCTCCTGCACACCCGCGGTAAAATAGGTTGAGAGATTTAATAATTTATAGGCCGAATGAATTAACCGGTCCAATGCAGGTTCTTCCATTTTATATTCATCCATAAACATTTGCTTGTCTTCAGGATTTTCAAATTCGGCTATCTGTGCCTCAATGGCATTGGTCATAACAATCACCTGAGCATTTTCTGCTTTAGCCGCCTCCACCAATTTATGGGAATATGCATTACCGGTATGCATAGACGCTTCGTCTACGTTGGCAACATATAGTACAGGCTTGTCTGTTAGTAAGAAACTGTCGGCTATTACTGCCCTTTCTTCTTTTGATAAATTAAGCGCAAGAATATTTTTCCCTTTTTCCAAATGGGCCTTGCATTTCAGCAATACTTCATATTCCTGCTTCACTTTTGCATCGCCGGTTTTAAGCATTTTTTCTGTCCGGGATAATTTACGGTCAACGCTATCCAGATCCTTTAATTGTAATTCTGTCTCAATAATTTCCTTATCGCTTATGGGATTAACAGGGCCTTCATCTCTTAAAATATTTTCATCGTCAAAACATCTTATTACATGAATAATTGCGTCTACCTCCCGAATGTTCGCCAAAAATTTATTACCTAATCCTTCCCCTTTGCTTGCACCCTTTACCAGGCCCGCAATATCAACAATTTCAATTTGTGTAGGTACTATCTTGTCTGGCTTTACAAGCCCGGCAAGTTTCTCAAGGCGTGCATCGGGCACATTAACAAGGCCTGTATTTGGCTCAATGGTGCAAAAGCGATAATTGCTTGCCTGCGCTTTGGCACTATTGCTAACTGCATTAAATAACGTTGATTTTCCTACATTGGGTAATCCCACAATTCCTGCACGTAAAGGCATATTGGTACTATATTTTTAACTGATAACTCTTATAAGTAACAGTTTTGATCAACAAATTTTTTATTAAAGTGCGCAAAGATAACAGTAAAATTTTTTTATACTGCTTTCCATTAAGCATTGTTTACAGCAGGCAAAAAAAATGACCAACTTCCGTTGGCCATTCATTAAAAATATATACCTACCAGCTAGACATCGTCGCTGCTTGTAGTTTTTGTATAGGTAACCTTATCAGTATGTGAGCCCCCTTTTGACCCGCCGCCTCTTATAAGTGCAATTATTATGAGTAAGAGAACCACGCCGCCAACTACCCATACCCACGGCTGAATAGTTGTTGCATTTTGAGTTGTAGTGGTGGTTGTTTGCGAACTGGCTGAAGAGCCGCTGCTATCCTGTCCATATGTAATTTGTTGGAGAAAGCTTAATACTATTAATGACAATAGAAAAAGACTGTTCCGAAGGTTTAAGATTTTTTTCATGATTAATTGTTTTAGTTAAAAAACCACTAAAACAATTAATATGCCATCTGTAGGTGAAATAATGAAACCCCCGTATGCAGGGGGTTTCATTAAATAAAATTTAAAATCTATATTATGTTATAATACTTTATTTTTTTAATTCGGGAGTTTATTGCCCCACACCCTGCATTCCATTTTGCAGTCCTTCCTGGTCTGCTTTCAGGTTTTTGCGTTTAAATAGCGAAACATCGAATTTACCAAACCGCCAGTTGAAACTTAAGCGAACCATTTGCGGATCCCTTCTTCGTTCATTATCCTGCACAGAATAAACGGTCTTTGAAAAATTAGAGATGGCATGCGTACTGTAAACTCTTGTTCTGAAAATATCGTTCATGCTCAGAGTTAAGGATGCGGCCTTATCTTTTAAAAAGTCTTTTTTCAAAGCAATATCAAATCCATAAACGGGATCAGTATATCCATTGGCAGTAGCTAAATTGCCGCCGCCAAAAAACATTCCGCCACCACCACCACCACGGTTAGGCGGTGTAATTGTTTTGCTGGTATAGTCTCCAGTAAATTGAATGGAATAATTTTTAGGTAATTTAAATTGATTATTAATTTTTCCAAACCAGCTTACTTTTTGGTTATTAAGATCACTCTCCAGGTTATTGCCGTTTATTTGTGAATTATAAACGTTTACGTTAGAAGTTAAGCTCCACCAGTCTGCAATTTTATTAGTTGAAGTTATTTCCAATCCGTAAGCGCTTGAACTGCTGGCATTGGCATAAGAAGAAATAAAGATGGAATCGAGCTTACCGGGATTAGGATTCCGGTCGCGGTACTGGTAACGTGTTATTAAATTATTAGTGTGCCGGTAATAAAGCGTTGCAATAATATTGTTGCCGTTTTTTAGATTCAAGTCATAGTTCAATTCAAATAAATTAGTAAATTCCGGAATAAGGCCCGGGTTACCACGGCTTATATTCAACGAATCACTGAAATCGTAATAAGGAATAAGCTGGAAAAAATTGGGCCTGTTTATTTTTCTTGAATAGTTTAATTGTATATCCTGCTTGTCATTAATTTTTTGCGTTAAAAATACACTGGGGAAAAAACTGAAAGGGTAGGCGTTTTTAAACACCTGGTTCGAATCAATAAGTTTTCCTGAATACTTCGAGCTTTCAATACGTCCCCCAACCTGGTAAGTAAACCCATTTATTTTTTGCGAGAAAGTAGTGTAAGCCGCATATACCTGGTCGGTAAACTGGTACTTGCTGTTAAGCCCCGGTATAGATTCATATTTATTAAGAGCGGTATTATAAAAATAGTTGTTATTATAACTGCTGTAATTTCTCACTGCAGCCCGCAAACCGGCTTCCAGCTTCATATTGTCAGTAATCGGATCGGTGTAATCTGTTTGCGCTGTAAAAAATTTCGTGTTGCCGCCACCGGTAGTCTGCTGCTGGTAAAGCGGCGTTTTAGGGTTTCCGTTACCATCAAAATATTGCGTGGAGAAAACACTGTTATTGGTATTAGTATGGTAATTATAATTTACGTCTGCCGTTATATCTTTATTGGGTTTGGCAAAATTATGTTTATAGCTGAATACGCCGCCGTAATTATGGAACGTGAAGTTGCCATTAGTATTACTTATCCCTGTTTCATGGGTCACGTAAGCAGGAAAAGTGCTGTCCCTGGTAATGTTGAGCAAACCTTCGCTGCTAAAACTTCCCCCAACAATTACACCTGATAAAGTGAATGTATTTCTTATATCCGGAAAATAATCGAACCCTGCGCGGCCAAAGGCAAAGTGCCCGTTATTTTCGGGCTTCCCGTTTTGAAATAGATTGGCAGTAACATTGGGCAGGTGATCGACCCTTGAAACACTTTGTGTTCCCAACGATTTACGCTGGTTATACATAGCGTTTGCGAAAAAATTTATTTTACCCTGCTTAATATTAATATCACCTCCTCCTCCGTAACGTAATCTCGAATCCAGGTTGGCTCTCACATTGCCATTATATCCTGCCTTCCTGTTTTTCTTTAAAACAATATTTAATATGCCCGAGCCGCCGCCTGATGCATCAAACTTTGCCGAAGGGTTTGTAATAATTTCAACACTTTCAATTTCATCAGCAGGTATCTGGTCCAGCGTTAAAGTGGTGGGCCTTCCATCAATAAATATCTGCGGCGTTGAATTACGCAGCGTTACATTGCCATCAATATCTACATTTACCGAAGGAATATTTTTCATTACATCGATAGCGCTACCACCAACACTCGTGAGGCTTTTATCAACGTTAAAAACTTTACGGTCAATGTTCATTTGCACCAGGCTTTTATCAGCAGCCACAACAACGGCCTGCAGTTGCTGATCGTCGTGCGGCATTTTAATATTGCCCAGGTCTTTATCAACCGCATTCAGCATCTGGCTCATATCGCCGCCGCCCATTTTTAAATTAAAAGCAACTTTTTCATTATAAGTTTTATAACCAACGGCCGTTATCAACAGTTGATAAGGAGTAATAACCGGCAATTTATCAATACTGAAGTCTCCTTTTTTATCCGTTAGCATAATGGCTACTACAAAATCTCTTCTTTTTTTAAGAGCCGTATCCATTTTATTTTGAGACAGTTGAATGGAAGCGCTTTCAATCGGCTTGCCTGTAACAGCATCAACCACTTTTCCATAGAAATGCCCAAGGTTCATGCTTTGTCCGCGGTTAGCACCGCCGGCATACTGTCCAAAGGCTATGGGCGAAATTACAAGTGCAAGCAGGGTTACGTAAAAATATCTCATGTTAGAATAGATTGATTTGATTTTGAGTCTTAGACGTCTTTAGTTTTAGAAATCTGCGCAAATGTGAAAATAAAATTTCGAAAGAATTTTCTAAATATAGATGAGTGGTAGTTGCGGACTTTTGGCCTGGCTTTACATCAATGAGAAACGTCCATATTTTGTTTCGGCACTAAAAAATATTTCTTCGTGCCTATATCTTTTAATAAAATGCTTTTGTTGTAAGTTTAAATTTTAATTAATTTTGGCGCTTCATAAACGGTGGTTGTAGCTCAGTTGGTTAGAGCATCAGATTGTGATTCTGAGGGTCGTGGGTTCGAGCCCCATCATCCACCCAAAAATTTCCCGCAGCAATGCGGGATTTTTTTTAAACGACAGCACATTGATAACTGTGTAGAAAATTTTATCTCTTCTATTTAACTCTTTTATTTCGTGGGTTCGTTTTAGTTTTTTGAGACGTTTCTTCTCTCTAATCCTGACAAATAATTACTGCATTATTTTCATCTTTATATTTTTCAAAAAAGTAAATTGCTTTTATTTTTAAAATGAACAGCTGAATTGTAAGCGTTATTTTCAAATTAATTTTAATAACTATGACGGGATTTCTCACTGACCAGGTAGCCATGCTTTTCAGTACCCCCATAACCTTATCATTGGTTTTAATTGAGATATTCATAAGTGTACGGTACGATAAGCAATACTATAATGTAAAAGATACCAAGGCTAATCTGGTACTTGGATTGGGATATGTAATAACAGATACTTTAAGTCGTACCGCCGGCTTATTTTTATTAGCCATTTTTTATTATTATGGATTTCATTTTTCATTAAGCAGCCATCATATTGTTTTGTACTGGATTTCATTGGTATTGCTGGAAGATTTTGTTTATTGGTTTATGCACATGATGGATCACCGTGTACGTTTTTTGTGGGCAGGACATATTCATCACCATTCATCAAAAGAATTTAACTTTTCTGTAGGCCTGCGCTCTGCTGTATTCGAGCCCATTGAAAAATTTTTCTTCTTCATCCCATTGGCTTTAATAGGCTTCCGTCCTTTGGATATTATTCTAATATATGTGCTTGCACAAGGATGGGGAACATTTGTACATACCAGGATGATTAAAAAGTTGGGGCCGCTGGAGTATTTTTTTACTACACCTTCCCATCACCGGGTACATCATGGGACCAATATAAAATACCTCGATAAAAATTATGGGATGTTCCTTATTATCTGGGATAAAATTTTTGGAACTTTCTGTGCTGAAGACCCTGTTGAACCCGTGCAATTCGGAACAGTAAAAAATGTTGAATACAGGAATTATATGGATATTATATTCAATGAATATGGCGCCATTATAAAAGACACTAAACAGGATATTTCCTTTAAAGAGAAGATGCAATATATCTTTGGGCCTCCAGGTTACAGCCATGATGGAAGCCGCAAAACAACCCGTGAAATGCAAAAGGGTAACAAGAATTAATTAAGTATTTTCTAATATCTTCAATGAGTTATTGAAACCAAACGCAATAATTTCTAAAATTAACCGTCCATACATTATACAAAACCTTTGTTAATAAAACATACTATTTTTAATCGCAGAATCTATTTTCTGTTATTTTTACGTATGAATCCTTTAATGAATTTTATTATGAGTAAAAAATTTCTACCCGTCCTGCTGGTATTGATATGTGGCGGTTTGTTTGTAACCTATGGAGTAATGGGCAGGGGCGACCGGCTGAGTGATAATCCAAAAACCAAGTATGAAAAGATACTCAAGAATGTAGGGATTGTGCTGGAAGAAGGCCATTACAGCCCCAAGACTATTGATGACGCATTTTCCAAGGAAGTGTTGAATAAATATGAAGATGGATTAGACCCTGATAAATTTATATTTTATCAGAAAGATATAGACGACTTCAAAAAATATGAAAATAAGATTGATGATGAAATTCACGGTGCTCCGCTCGAATCATTTTATGCAATAAGCAAAACCTACCTGGCAAGGCTAAACGAAGTTTCTAAAAATTACAAAGAGATCTTAAGCAAGCCATTCGATTTTTCCAAAGATGAATCGTTACAACTGGATGGCGAAAAGAGGACTTTCCCTAAAACCGAGGCCGAAAGATATGATTACTCCAGGAAGCGCTTAAAGTACTTAGTGCTCGGCCGTTTCGTTGATTTACAGGATGAAAGGGCAAAGCTGAACAAGGACTCTTTGCACAAAGCTGATTCAACGCTTGAAAGAGAAGCCCGTGAAATAGTTAGCCGGCAAATGGATCGCTATTTTCTTACTTTAAAAAACCACAATACGCCCGATGATATGTTCAGCGATTTTGTAAATGCGATCACGGGTAGTATGGATCCGCATACAACTTATTTTGAGCCTGTTGATAAAAGAAGCTTTGATGAACTTTTAAGCGGTACTTTTTTTGGAATCGGTGCTCAATTAAAAGAAGATGACGGCAAAATAAAAATAGGCAGTCTTATTACAGGGGGCCCGGCCTGGAAATCCGGCGACATTCAACCGGAGGATGAAATAATTAAAGTTGCGCAAGGTAATGCAACGCCCGTTGACGTAACAGGCTATGCAGTTACCGACGCGGTAAAATTGATCAGGGGTGAGCAAAAGGGCTCTGAAGTAAGGCTTACACTTAAAAAAGCAGACGGCTCCATTAAAGTGGTTCCTATATTAAGAGATAAAATTTCTTTGGATGATACTTTTGCAAAAAGCGCTATTGTAAATGACGGAACTAATAAAATTGGTTATATATATCTGCCGGAGTTTTACGCAGATTTTGATGACCCATCCGCACGCCGCTCTGCAACTGATGTTGCAAAGGAAGTGCAAAAGCTTAAAGATGCAAAGGTGGATGGTATTGTAATAGATCTTCGTGGCAACGGGGGAGGTTCGTTAAATGATGTTGTGGACATGGTTGGCCTGTTTATTAAAGATGGTCCTGTTGTTCAGGTGAAAGGCCGCGATGAAAAAGCAAGCGTCCTGAACGACAGGGATAAAGATGTTTTATACTCCGGCCCGCTAGCCGTAATGGTAGATGAAATGAGCGCATCAGCCTCAGAAATTTTCGCGGCAGCCATACAGGATTATCATCGTGGTGTTATTATTGGCAGCACCTCTACCTATGGTAAAGGAACAGTTCAGCGCAGCATATCTTTAGACCCGCAGTCAGAAAATCCTTTGTTCAGCAAGCCTTCAGAAGGGCTCGGTGATCTTAAACTTACCTTCCGTAAATTTTACAGGATCAACGGCGGCGCCACTCAATTGCGTGGTGTGGTTCCCGACATCATAATACCTGACAGGCTGGAAAATGTGAAATTCCGTGAAAAAGACAATCCGGATGCATTGAGCTGGGATGAAATTCCTAAAGCAACTTACACTACCTGGAACCCGGGTTATAGCTATAATTCTATCGTAAGTGAAGCTAATACCGATCTTCAAAAGAGCCCGGTTTTTAAAGGCATAAGAGAAGACGTAGACCAGCTTGATAAATATAATGACGCGGAAACTCCTCTTAATATTCAAAAATATCGTGCACAAATAGAACAGATCAAAACACTGTCTAAAAAGCTGGATAGTCTTACTAAACTTAGCAGCGAGTTCCCGGTTCATAATATTGCTTCCGATTCATTGACCCTCGGTAACGATTCTGATAAAATTGCCAAGAACAAACAATTTTTGAAACATATTGGTGATGATATTTATATTAATCAAACGGTGAAGGTTGTAGAAAAAATGATTGGCGAAGAGCAACTGGCTCAAACAAAATAATTTAATTTATAGTAATACAAAAGACCGGCTTTCGTGCCGGTTTTTTTTGTCATAAATCGCTTTGATAATCATTATTTATTCAACATTTTTTATTAACTCATTTTTACTATAAACTCATCAAACATTATTTTTCTTTTTACCCTATCTTTGCCGCCTAAAAATTATAAGCTTGGCTACAAAGTTTACTAAAGAAACTTATCTCTACTGGTACGAATTAATGCTTTTGCTTCGCAGGTTCGAAGAAAAAGCAGGCCAGATGTATGGTATGCAGAAGATCCGTGGTTTTTGTCATTTATATATTGGCCAGGAAGCAATTGCTGCCGGCTGTATGACTGCCACAATTCCCGAAGACATTTTTATTACGGCGTATCGCGACCATGCCCTTGCGATCGCCAAAGGCGTTTCCGCGAAATCATGTATGGCGGAACTATATGCAAAGGCTACCGGTTGCAGCAAAGGAAAAGGAGGCAGTATGCACATGTTTGGTGTGAAAGAAAGATTTTTTGGAGGACATGGTATTGTGGGAGCGCAGATAGGAACCGGGGCAGGCCTGGCTTTCGCAGAAAAATATAAAGGCACTAAGAACGCTGTGCTTTGTTTCTTTGGGGATGGCGCCGCAAGGCAGGGCATACTTCATGAAACATTTAATATGGCCATGTTATGGAAACTGCCGGTAGTTTTTATTTGCGAGAATAATAATTATGCTATGGGAACTTCAGTGGCACGCACTTCGAATGTTTTGGATATTTATAAACTGGCAGATGCGTATGATATGCCGGGCGACAGGGTAGATGGTATGAATCCTGAGACAGTGCATGAAGCCGTTGAAAGAGCTGTGAAAAGAGCAAGAGACAATGGTGGCCCGACTTTATTAGAAGTAAAAACGTATCGCTATAAAGGCCACAGTATGAGTGACCCTGCCAAGTACCGCACTAAAGAAGAAATGGAAGAATATAAATTACAGGATCCATTAGAAACGTCCCTGGCCAAATTAAAAAACGATTTTGGCGTAAGTGATGAAGAAATTGAGACTATTAATGAAAGGGTAAAAGCCGAAGTGGAAGAATCAGTGAAGTTTGCTGATGAAAGCCCTTTCCCTGATGATGATGAGATGTATAAAGATATATATGTTGAAGAAGATTATCCTTTCATCATGGACTAAAAAAATAATTGACTAATAAACCAATCAACCAATAAACCAGTTAACAAATCAACAAAAAAAATAATGGCTGCTAAAGCAATACAACACACAGAAATTGATCCCGTACAAAGAGCCCGTGGATTTTGGTTAAACTATAGTAAGCCTTTAATTTATATAGGTTCTGCAGTTATTGTTATCCTCGCCGGATGGCTTATTTATAAATACATGTTTAAACTTCCCAAAGAAGAAAAAGCAAACGATGCAGTATTTATAACACAAAAATATTTCTCAGATTTTGCCAATGCCCAGGGTTCAGATTCAGCGAAAGCATTGCAGGCTGCAAAAATTCTTAATGGCGATGGAAGGAATGACGGGGCTTTAAGAATCATTAATAAATATTCCGGTACTGCTGCTGCAAACCTTTGTGAATATTATGCGGGCGCTTGTTACCTCCATCTTCACCAATATGATAAGGCAATAAAATTTCTTAAAGATTTTGATGCGGATGGTGCCACCCAAATAAAAAGCAGGGCTTATGGAATGATTGGTGATGCAAGCGCTGAGCTTAATAAAAATGATGATGCGCTTGATTATTATAAAAAGGCAGCTAATGTGGATGATAAAGATGAATATACTTCTTCAGAATATTTGTTCAGGGCGGCGCTCTTTGCGCAATCAATCGGTAAAACAAAAGATGCTATTGATCTTTTTAAAAAGATAAAAGAAGAATATCCTTTATCAGAGAAGGCAGCAGATGTTGACCGCTATTTAGCAAAACTGGGAGAATTTTCAGAATAATTTTATTGCAAACCTGATGGGATCAGTAAACGAAAATCTATATAATTTTAATGCAGGCATTCTTTCAAAGGATGCCTGTATTGTTATTGTGCATACTGAGTGGAATGCTGAAATAGTGAATAAGCTGCTTGAGGGTTGTAAAAAGATCCTTAAGCAATATGGTATGAATAATTATAAGATTATTACCGTTCCCGGTGCATTTGAAATTCCATTTGCGGTAAAGAATTTTTGGGATACCTATCAGAATAAGTTTGAAAAACCGCAGGCATTTATTGCATTGGGTTGCGTACTGCGTGGTGACACACCACATTTTGAGTATGTATGCAAAGCCGTGACGGATGGAGTGTTGCACCTTAATTTAATATTGCCCGTACCTACAATTTTTGGCGTGCTTACGGTAGATAACCAGCAACAGGCAGACGAACGTACTGGTGGGGTACATGGCAATAAAGGAGAAGAAGCCGCATTATCAGCATTGAAGATGATGGCACTTAAATATTCATAGTTCATTTTTCGTGTTGGCTTACCTGTTAGCAACAGCCATTATATAATTGAACACCCTTAATGAAGAAATTTTATAAATGAAAGTACAATTATTCATACCCTGTTTTGTTGACCAGTTATATCCTCAAACGGCCTTTAATATGGTGAAGGTGCTGGAGAAAGCCTGTTGCGATGTTGAATACAATACCAACCAAACCTGTTGCGGCCAGCCTGCTTATAATGCGGGTTTTTGGGAAGATGCAAAAAAGGTAGCTACCAAATTTTTAAAAGATTTTGAGGGAACGGATTATATCGTGGCACCATCCGCATCGTGCGTAGGTTTTGTAAGAAATTACTATAATACACTGTTTGAAAATTCTTCTTTGCATAACAATGTAAAAGATGTTTCTAAGAGAATATTTGAGTTCACTGAGTTTCTTACTAACATTTTGCGCATCGAAAACTTTGGCGCAACATTAAATGCCAAAGCTACCTATCACGATAGTTGCGCAGGCCTGCGTGAATGTAAAATAAAAGAAGGCCCGAGAAAATTGCTCGATAAAGTAAGAGGGCTTGAACTGATTGAAATGGCTGACAACGAAACCTGCTGCGGTTTTGGAGGTTCGTTCGCTGTTAAGTTTGAAGCCATATCAATTGCAATGGCCGATCAAAAAGTAAATAATGCCCTGAATACAGGCGCCGAATATATCATCTCTACAGACCTGAGCTGCCTTATGCATCTTGATGGATACATCACCAAAAAAGAATTGCCAATAAAAACAATGCACATTGCCGACGTGTTGGCGAGTGGATGGGAATAAAGAACCACGGTAGCATAAAATTCGTACATAATTAAAAATTTTATGTTGAAAAATCTCTTCCCCCTTATGGCGATTATTGCTATCCTTTCTTCATGCAATCATGATAAGAAAATAATTGTTGAATCTGCTTATATTGATAGCTTAATTAATAATTACACAGAACCAGCTGTAGCTGCGAATGCGGCAGACATCAAATTCTGGGGCAGCAGGATAGATACTGCCCATCCCGGCTTTACCAACGAATTGAAATACTCGTCTATGCTGGCGGCAAGATTTGCATTGAAAGGGGATATTCATGATTTGAAGTCTTCTGACAGTATTTTAAAGGCTATCGCCAAAACGTTTAATTATAAAGAAACTGCTCCTTATACTGCTTTGGTACCTCGTTCCATTTCGCAACATAAATTTAACGAGGCGGATACCTTTTTAACCAAAGCCAAACAAATAGGAATAAAGCCATATGATGATGGCGCTTATTCTTTTGATGTAAATTTTGAATTGGGAAGGTACCTGCCAGCGACGCAATATTTAAATAAAATAAAATCGAATACGGATTACGGTTATGAATTCAGGTTATCGAAACTGGAACACTACAAGGGCAATCTCGATTCTGCTATAAAGGCTATGCTGAATGCTTCATTGCTCGCAGGTAACAATCCCACGTTAATTGCTGCTGCTTTATCAAATGCCGCTGATTTATATGTTCACGAAGGAAAACTGGATGAAGCATATCAGTTATATAAAAAATCTGTTGCTGCTTACTCAAGCGATTTGCATAGCATCATGGGTATTGGATGGATTGCATTGGTTCATGACAGAAATGATTCTCTTGCAAGAAAAATATTTCTTTTTGTATCCACTAAAACACAGGCGCCCGATCCGATTTTAAAACTTTCTCAGGCTGCTGAATTAAATAATGATTCTGCAGCTGTGAAAAAATATGCACAACAATTTGCTGACATTACTGGTAATCCGCTCTATGGGACTATGTATAACAAATACCTGGTTGAATTGTACACCGGTATATTAAATGATCCTGCAAAAGCAGAAGCAGTTGCACAAAGTGAAATTGCTAACAGGCAAACGCCACAAACTTATGCATGGTATGTTTGGTGTTTGTATTTCAATAATAAGAAAGACGAGGCTTATAAACTATATGAAGCACATGTTTCCGGCAAACCTCTTGAGGGTATTGAATTGTATTGGATGGGTAAATTTATGAAGGGATTGGGCAAAGGATATAATGCTCATGAATTTTTTAAAGCCGCAGCTAAAAACAAATATGATCTCAGTCCTTCAATGATGAAAGACCTGCAAGATAATTTAGAAGAATAATCTTTGAATAGTCCAGAAGGCGGCAACCATTGCAATAATTACCGATAAGGGAATAACAATTCCTTTGCGGTACCAGGGTTTATTTCCAAACCATTTTCCAAATAATAAATAAGCTGAAATAATAACGGTCATTTGTCCGAGTTCCACACCCAGGTTAAACATTAAGATAGAAGTCAGGTAAGATTTTGCAGGCAGCCCTAACTGTCCTAAAGCGCTCGCAAAGCCCATTCCATGTACAAGTCCGAATAAAAACACAATCCCGATTCTTGATTTTTTTAATTTAGGTGAAAAGATATTTTCAAGGGCTACATACATAATGGAGAGTGCAATCACAGGTTCCACGATGCTGGCCGGTGGTTTAATTATATGGTACATGGAAAGTCCTAACGTTACAGAGTGTGCAACCGTAAACGCAGTTGCCTGCCATAATACCGGCTTTAATTTCGGGCTTAATAAATAGAGGCTTAATACAAATAAAATATGGTCAAGGCCCAAAGGAAGTATGTGGGTATATCCTAATTGCAGGTAAAGGAAAGCCGCATCTTTGCCGGACATTTTTTCAAGTTCGCCAACTACAGTATGAGCAAATAATGTGTTGCTGATAACCAAACTTAAAATGAAGATGCCAATAATTTTTCTATAATGGCCTCTGCTATATGAATTCGTGTCTTTCATTATCTTTTATTCAAAGCGGAAAATTTATTTATCCTGTTACTATTGATCATAAGTACTATTTATTAATCTGCATTTATGCTTCCCTGTTAGTCCTGCTCCGTTTATCAATTTGGCAGTATTGCCTTTTAATATCACTATTTTTTTGTCTTCCTTCTGTAGATACGTTATTATTAAAAACCCAGTTTTAGCTTTTATCATACAGCAGTCAAAATTTGTTGTATTGAGTTTATAAAAAAACCGGGAATTTCTTCCCGGTCTTTTTTATAAATGGATGAATTTATTAATGAGGAGTTGCTAAATAGGGAAATGTAGTTGAAAATGCCACATCATTTGCGTTAACATGATCACTTGTTAATCCCGGGTTACCCGTACCTGTAGGCCCTCCGAAGATCAATAACAATTCAACATCAATTACATCATCATTTAGCGCACGGCCGGTTAAAACATTGGTGCCATCGAAAAATGTTGTTTTGCCGGTCGTTGATACATTTAGCACATCGGTGGCCAGTAACGTGGTAAAAGCTTTTGCATCAAGAGTTAATGCATTAGTGGTATACGCTGAGTTTAATGCTAACAACCTTGCCTGGAATTTTGATTGAAAGGCGGCTCCCATCGCGGAGGGTACTGTAACATTGAATGCTTCTTTATCTGTGGCGTTTGCATTAAATACGGTATTGATAGCGGGCCTGGCCATTTGATCCTGTTGCTCATAATATACGGTAGGACCATTTCCTGGATTTTTATCTTTACACGCTGTGAAAATCATGCTGCCGGTAATAAGGAGCGTTAATAATTTTATTGTTGTTTTCATTGTAATAATATTTTTATTGTAATTAATAAGTTAACAGGTTATACTTTTTTCTTTGTTTCAAGCCAAACATTTATTTTTCCTGATCCGCCTAGGGCTACTTTTGGAACTTCTACAACTACGCTCATGACGTTAGTACCTGCAAAAGCATCTACACCTGGGTTCCTGAAGCCTTCTGCCGTTCCGGCTAAAATTGCATGAAATTGATCCAGGTCAAAAAAGAAAGGATCATCCCTGGGGCCTGCAAAAACAGAAATCCCGTTTTTAGTGGCTACTATTGGAGCTGAAGCACCATAAGGAGTTACTTTTACAGATGCCGTTGCGGTTCCTTCAATCTTACTGCGGGTACCGGTTACTGAAGGCGCTATTGGCCCGTAAACCTTCATCATATTTGATGCAGCATCATACTTGCATTGAATAACCAGATCTTCAATATTGTCATTGTTGTTGTCAATATTAAATTCAATAAGCGTGTTCTCGTCAAATTTTGCTGCGCCGGTAGTTGCAGGGGTTAAGAGGCCTTGTGTGTTTGCTACAAAAACCATGTTGTCAGTATTCGCACCCTGGAATACATACAAATCTGTAATGTCTGTAGTCTGGTTGGTTACTGATGGTGCATCAATATGGTCGGCTGCATAAATGATGCCTCCGGTAACCAGTGCAATGGCAGCGATAGCCGCGAAAAGAATTTTTTTACGTTTCATTTTTTTATATTTTTTAGATTAATAATCAGTTCGGCGAATTAAACTTTCAGGAAGATTAATAAACTGAACAAATAATTTGATGCCACATACAGTTACGAGAAAGAGATAATTATGGTTTTATTAAGAAAAAAAATATTAATCAATGAGAATAATGTGATAAATAATAATTGCGCTTAAAATTTTAAGTGGTTACATTTTCTCATAATCGTTTTATCTTTCCCGAAATATTTAAAAAATTATTTTATGAATTATTGGCTCGTCAAATCCGAACCCTCCGTTTATAGCTGGGAGCAACTGGTAAAAGATAAAAAGACAACGTGGGACGGCGTAAGAAATTATGCAGCAAGGATCCACCTGCGTGCAATGAAGAAGGGAGATGAAGTTTTATATTATCACAGCAACGAAGGAATGGAAATCGTTGGCATTGCAAAGGTTGATAAAGAAGCATACCAGGATCCCACAACAAAAGATGAATGGGTTGCTGTTGATTTGAAGCCTTTTAAAAAATTGAAAAAACCCGTAAGCCTTATAACGGTAAAGAATGATAAACGTCTAACGGACATGGCGCTCGTTCGGCTTGGCAGATTATCTGTTCAGCCTGTTGCAGAAAAAGAATGGAAGATTATTATGGAGATGGCAGGAGAGAAATGAATTTTAATCTGATTTTTCATTATTGATAATAATTATTTTAATGAAAAAAAATCTTGTGGTACTAACGGGCGCAGGCATAAGCGCAGAAAGTGGTTTAAAGACTTTCCGCGATAGTGATGGGCTTTGGATGGGCTACAACGTGTATGAAGTGGCAACACCTGAAGGCTATAAAAAGAATCCTAAACTCGTTCTTGATTTTTATAACATGAGAAGGAGAGAAGTGGCCGCGGCGCAGCCCAATGCAGCACATAAAGGAATTGCTGATTTACAAAATCATTACAACGTAACCGTTATTACACAAAATATAGATGACCTGCATGAACGGGCAGGATCAAAAAATGTGTTGCATTTGCATGGAGAGATTTTTAAAATGCGCGGAGAAAAAGACCGCAACACATTGTATGAAATTACCAGAGATATTAATGTGGGCGACCTGGCTCCTGATCAAACACAATTTCGCCCGCACGTGGTATGGTTTAATGAGCCGGTGCCCATGATCGAAAAAGCGAGCATTATAATGTCAGAAGCAGATATTTTTATTTTAGCAGGTACATCGTTGCAGGTATACCCAGCCGCCGGCTTAATAGATTACCTGCCCGCAGACGTTCCTAAATATATTATAGATATTCATCCGCCATACCTACAGCCCCATCACAATTTTTATGTAATTAAAAAGTCGGCTACCGAAGGAATTGCTGAACTGTTGAATATTTTAACCAGTTAAAAGCGTTTGAATATCTTATTACTTTCGATAATTGAAGTGATATGATCTGTTAGTTATATATTTATATTCTTACGATAGTATTCAATTTCTTCCCCGTAAAAAAATACCCATGTTGCAAAATCATGAGAAAAATTAATAAACCGGTTTCCATCTTTGCAGGAACAAAAATTATATCACCCTGTTGGCACGTTATCGTTTCTTCATTTCTTGAATTCAGCAATTCCCGATGCAATGATATAGAGTTCATCTTTCTTGTGAGGTTGTTGTTCATCCTTGTTTTGGTGCAAAGTATTTAACCGTCATGGTCCCGTCTTTCATTACTTCATTAAAGAATTTCTTCTCTTTATTTAAGAGTGTAGAAGCTTCGTCTATGCTTATATGATAGTCATGCTTCATTTGATGATATAAAATATGGGCCTTTTATTTAAAGGCAAATTTTATGCGTCATTTTTGCCGGCATACACAAAAGCTACTGTGTAATGGGATGGCTGAATGGGGACCTGTTTTCTTTGGTGTGATTGTTGTGGATGAAATTCCTTTTATTATCCTATTTCCTATTCAAATGAGTAAAATTCTCGTAGTTGACGACGACACTGATATACTAACTGTAGTTGAAATCGTACTAAGTATGAATAACTATAGTGTGAAAGCAATTTCCAGGTGGGAAGACATTCCCCATAGTATTGAAAGTTTTTCCCCCGATTTGATTTTGCTCGATGTGGCGCTGGGGGGCGCCGATGGACGTGAAATATGCAGGCAATTAAAAAATTCAGGTGAGACGCAGCACATCCCCGTTATCTTGTTCTCAGCTCATTACGACCTGGTGAACAATATTAAAGGCTGCATGGCAAATGGTTTGGTTACCAAACCGTTTGAAACTTCGTATTTATTAGAAACGATCAGGAAAAATATAGCCTGACGGTGTAAAGACCACCTTTTTCAACGGGCTGAATGTTGAGGTGCCTTTATAGGATCACGTGAACAAGTGGGCCATGCGAAAGGCATGATGCCCGATTATCAAACTATCAGGCAATAAAAAAGTTCTGTATGAGAATAAGCACTTTTCTTGTATTTGTTTTTTTAACTTCTGCTTCTGTTGTAACGGCGCAGCAGGATTCCGTGAACAATGTCACCCAGCTCGCCAATCTTTCCCTCGAAGAGTTAATGAATATTAAAGTGGTCACCGCTTCCGGCTATTTGCAAACAACTTCTGAAGCGCCTTCAACCATTACGGTAATTACTGCAAAGCAAATTGCCGAAAGAGGATACGAGCAGTTGGAAGATGCGCTTCGCGATATTCCCGGAATTGACATGATTCACATTAACGGTTATGCCCCCACACTCATTTACTTCAGGGGAATGTATGGAGCGGAAAACCTCCGGGCATTGTTAATGATCGACGGTGTGGTTGAAAACAACATCCTTGGAACCAATGATATGGCCGGTCCCGCTTATAGCCTTCACAATGTGGATCATATTGAGATTATCTGGGGGCCCGCATCTGCATTGTATGGGGCCAATGCTTTGGGTGGCGTTATTAACGTCATTACCAAAAAGGGAGCCGACATCAATGGATTGCATGCGGAACAGGGATTTGGCAGCTTTAATACTACCTTCGAAAAGGTAAGCCTTGGGGTAAGGAAGTCAAATTTAGAGTTCGCTGTCGCCGGCACATTATATAGCAGCGATGGCCCGAAATTCAGCAACAGGGACTCTCAATATTCAAATTCGTATGTTGACAAGGCAAATTCATTTAATGGAACGGTAAGTTATTATGCAAAAAAATCAAAAACTACCATGGGGTTTAGGTCTTACAACACACCTATGGGTTATGGAACGTTTTTTAACAGCGCCACGGTTATATTTGGCCTTCCGGCACCGGGCTACGATAACAACGGCAGAGTAGGGTTCGTCTCAAGAAACATCAGGGGAGAAAAAGGAGGACTGGCCAACTATTATTTACGGACCTACTATTTAGAAAATGAATGGAAGCCTAATAACAAATTCAGCTTGCTTAGCCGGGTTGTTTATCGAGAAACGGGTACGGCTGATGACTCTTATGTGTATATTACCTTTGATGGAAGAAAGCTTATCCGTGGTATTTTTTCAAGTTATTCCAATCGCATTCAGGGAGAGTTAAAGGCAAATTACGCTCCTGCTCAAAATCAAAATTTTTCTGCCGGTATTCAGTATTATAGCGACAATGTGGAACGGGGGCAGAGAAAATCAACATTAAACCTTACCACGCCCTATCTGCTTGATGGCAGAGATACGTTATATAACCTGAATGCCACTTTTTTGCCGAGGGTATATGACATACGAAATAATTTCGGCACTTATCTGCAATATGTATTAAATACCCGCCTGTTTGGTAAAACCAACTTCACGCTGGGCACGCGTTATGATTATAACAGCTATTTTGGAAGTGCATTTAATCCGAGAGCGGTTATTGTAAACCAGCCCAATGAGAAGCTGACCTTTAAATTACAGTTTGGTACTGCCTTCCGGGCGCCCACTGAAAACGAAATACAGCAGGCACCGCCTACGCTCGACCTTAAAACGGAAAAGATAAAAACCTTCGAGGTAAATGCTATTTACTCGCCATCAAAAGCGGTAAGAGTTCAGTTAAACTTTTTCCGTAATGTACTTAGCGATGTAATTGTCATCGGCAATCTTTCCGGGCTGAACCCAAACAAGAATCCGGGTGCGGAAAAAATTAACGGAATAGAATTCACTTCTGACATGATGATTACAAAAAATATTTCGGCCTTTACCAATTTTACTTACCAGGATGCCACCGGCCGGAATTTTGTAACCCATTTTTCGGGTGAATTACCGGGAGTTGCGAAATTTAAAGGAAATGCGGGCCTGGCCATCCATATACAACCACTGCTCACGATAAGCCTGGTAGAAAACTGGGTAGGCCAGAGGCGGGTACCCACGACGGATCCGTATGGCCCCGTTCCGGGTCATTTTCTTACCAACTGTGTTATCAGCACGGGAAAGTTATTTAATAAAGGCATAAGTGCCAGTTTAAATGTTCGTAATATTTTTAATGCCAAATGGCTGGATCCAGGCTTCCGCACCGCTGATGGGCTTTTATTTTCAACGGTAATGGAACAGCCAGGTGTTAATGGTTTATTTAAGATCGGGATAGATTTATAAGGTTTTCAACCCAAAAAAGCAATCGAATCGGAAGCTGTATGTTTAAAAAAATTGTATATCTCATCACCCTCTGTTCTGCTTACAGCCTTTGTGGTGTGGCGCAGCGCGGAGAAGAAGATTACAAACTGAAGGCAGCTTTCATTTATAATTTTACCAAATACATCGATTGGGGAAACGCGAATTCCGGCGCCTTCAGCATTGGCGTTATTGGAAACTCGCCCGTCTATAATTCACTACAGGAAATAGCAAAAACAAAAACGGTGAATAACAAAAGAATCGTAGTGTTTCATTTCGACGATCCTGACGATATAATCCCCTGCCATATCCTGTTTATTTCCGCCAATAACAGCTTTTCGCTGTCTTCTGTTTTAGCAAGGGTTAGCAAGGGAACGCTTACTATTAGTGAGGAGCCCGGTTTTGCCGACTTTGGAACCGCTTTTAACTTCTTTGTAGATAATCATAAACTTAAATTTGAGGCCAATATAAATACGCTTAATGAAGAAGGGATGAAAGCAAGTTCCCAGTTATTAAAACTTGCAACCATTGTAAAATAATAAAATGAAAACAGGCGTTACTCTACCACTAAACCATTGGTGAACTTACGGAACATATCGATAAAAAATAAGCTCATTCTCATGCAGGTATTTACCAGCGTGATTGTTTTGGGTCTCTGCTTTGCTGCCTTCGTCCTCTCGCATATCCGCGATTACAAAGAGCGAAAAGTGGCAAGCCTGTCGGGCATCGCCCAGGTTATCGCTACCAACAGTGTTTCAACTCTTCAGTTCCAGGACAATGAGGCTGCAAATGATATTCTTTACGACCTTAAAAAGATCTCTCCTGAAATTATCAATGCCGCGATACTTGATCAGGAGGGAAGAGTTTTCGCATCCTATGTAAAAGCCGGGGCAGATTCTTTTCAATTTTCGCCGCCCAAGTCTGCATCCCAAACGAATGAGTTCAGGAACCGGGAATTGCTCATATTTAACCCCATAACCTACAATAATGAAATGTTGGGTACAGTTTGCCTGCACGCAAGTTTAAGTGAGATGGATGCCTTCGAAAGCTTCCAGTACAGACTTTCTTTTATGCTCCTTATAGTGGGAGTGGCCCTTTCTTTTTTAATTGCGTTTGTGGTACAACGTTATATTTCGAAGCGGATTTTAAACCTGGTGGGTGTCATGAAGGAGGTGAGTGAAACCGGTAATTATAAAATGCAGGTACAGGATGATTATAAGGATGAGATCAATACCCTTACCCGGGTTTTCAACGAAATGATGGACCAGATCAACATCAGCCTCCAGAAAAAGGACGAATTTATAGGTATCGCCAGCCACGAATTAAAAACACCGCTTACGAGTATTAAGGCCTACCTGCAGGTGCTTGATTCCATCGAACAAACTGAACCCAATAGGCAGTACGTAAAAAAAACTTTGGATAATGTAAACCGGCTGCAGCAACTGATATACGATCTCCTCGATGTATCAAAAATTCAAAGTGGCCAGATGCATTTGAATGTCACCAAATTTAACGTGGACGATTTAATTGATGATACAATTGCTTCTTTCCGGTTTGTTGCACGGGATCATACGATCATACGCTCCGGGGAAAAAATCAACCAGCTTATAACTGCCGACCGGCAACGCCTGGAGCAAGTGTTGGTAAACCTGCTGTCTAATGCAACGAAGTATTCGCCTAACGGGAAGAAAATTATTATTTATACCGGAAAAAGGGGCGGTCAATTGATTATTTCCGTGAGGGATTTTGGAATTGGCATACCGAAAGAAGAGCAGGGTAAAGTTTTCGAGCGCTTCTACCGGGCAAAGAAAAATTCGATTCTTATTTCCGGCTTTGGGTTAGGCCTTTATATCTGCAAGGATATTATTAAAAGGCACAAAGGTAAAATATGGATAGAAGGAGAGGACAAAGGAACTTCTTTTTATGTTTCATTGCCTTTGGACAAAGAAGGCTAACCTTTATTATAACTGGTACGGGTACCCGCAATTTTAACGGGTACCGGTTACACGAAAAATGATAAATAATTTTTCCGGTCACATTTCCTATAGTTAAATTTCCTTCCCGATAAAAGTTTGCCTGCTGTTTATATCAAATAAAAAAATATATATAATAACCCTTTGCACTTTTTATAATTTTTTTATAAATTGGCATAGACAATTCTCCTCTAATAGAATTTTTTTAATAGCCACCCAGCTATTTTCATACCCCTGTGAATTATAAGCGCATGCAGCTTGCTTCCGGCATATTCTATTGCCGGAGATGAATGATGTATGCCCTGGCGTAACAACTTTTAAATTAAATTATATGAAGGAAAATTTCACCTTAAAGTTAAAGTGCTTATTATTCTTATTGAATTCTGCCATTGCTTTCGATGGTTTTAACCAGTCCGCTGGTGATTTTCAAACCAAAAACGCAACCGGTAACTGGAGCGACTATACTGCATGGAACAGGCACAACGGCACGTCCTGGGTTCCGGCAACAATAGGCCAGGTTCCCGGCACTACCAATAGTGTATTTGTTCAGGCAGGCCACACGATCGCGGTTGATAATGCCAACGCTGTCTGTAAAGACCTGGACGTAAATGGCGATAATTCGAGTAAAATTGCTTTTTCCGTTTCAACCGCCATCCTGAATGTAAAAGGAAACATGTTACTGGCTTCTGTTACTCATAACTGCTTTGGCATATGGTCTGCCGGTGCCAAAATTGTTTTTTCCGGGAGTACGGGTCAATCATTTACTAACCTATCCGCCTATTCGGCTTTTCTTAATACGGAAGTGAACAAATCTGCGGGCACATTAAGCCTTGCGGGTAATGCCCTGTCAATTGATGGCACCTTAACATTAACTTCGGGCAACTTAAGCATTGGAGCAAACGGGACACTTATCATCAACGGTCCGCTGCTGAGCACATCGGGAACAATATCAGGAACTACAACCAGTGATATAAGTATTACCGGAACAACAGGCAGTTCAGTTGTATTACCGGTATCCGCCAATATCAGTTTGAGAAATATAACAGTATCGGGTACACGCACACTTATTATGGATGGGTCGCATAATATCAACCTCAATGGGACCTTCACCATTGCAAATGGAGCAACGTACGATAACGGGGGAGAAAGCCAGGTTACCAACTCCGGGGGAACTGTTGTAGTTAGCGGCAAATTCCTAAACAGGGATAAAGATAATTTTTGCGGAACCAACGGCGCCCTTTCTTCAAGCTTCAATCCAATACTTAATGCCGGGTGTACTATAGAATTTGCCCGGGTCGGTGACCAGTCCTTTACGGTGAGGAGTGATTTCAAAAATATCACCTTTTCAGGAAGTGGTACAAAAACGCCTTCCAGTTCTTTCACCCCTTCGGGAGCCTTATACATTACCGGGGATGCGATTGTTGACGCTTCCGGTCATAATATCGGTGATGGCACCGCAATCACTGATTTTAAGATGGACGGCGGCCGCCTAATATTAGGCACCGGGGGAACGCAACCCGGGATGGATGGGTCTTACAACCTAACGGGTGGCATAATCGAATTTAGTGGCCCGAGTGGCCAGACGATCCGTCCAAAATCTTATCAAAATATTGAAGTAACCGGGGCCGGGGTGGGCAATTCTAATGGCAATATCACACTGAATGCGAATGGCACCTTTACCGTTAAAAACAGTGGCGTTTTCCTGATAAATGACAACAATATTACCGGCGTTGGCGGAACGCAAACCGTTACAGTGGAAAGTGGCGGTATTTTCCGGTGCGGGAATAACCAGGGCTTCAATGGTTATACAGCAACGCTTTATGATAATTCTTCTGTTGGTTCCTCCATCTCAAAGATCAATTTAAAAACCGGCAGCACCGTTGAATACATGAAGGCAGGAGACCAGCCCATAACAAACGCTAACGGGCTTACATACAGCAATCTTATTATAGCCGGCACAGGGATTAAGAAGGCCACCGGAACCCTTACTATCAAGGGTAATTTAACCAAAGCCGGAACCAGCATATTTGACCATAATAACGGAACAGTGTTGCTTAACGGAACCAATCAAACATTTGCCGGCCTTACTTACAATAATCTTATACTAACGGGCGGCACCAAGTCCGCTTCAGGTAGTAGCACCATTATTGACAGTATTAAAATAATTGACGGCACCAATCTTTCTATAAGCACCAATGATGTAATTACGCTCCATTCTGATGCTATCAAAACGGCAAGGGTAGGACAAATCGGTACCGGAACAATTACCTACACCGGTGCTGCGAAATTTATGGTGGAACGTTATATCCCCGCAAGGAGAGCGTGGCGGTTTTTGTCAGTTCCAACCATCTCTTCCACGCAAACAATAAAACAGGCCTGGCAGGAAGGGGCCACCTCCTCTTCATCCGATCCTAAAACGGGGTATGGCATCCAAATTACCAGCGACAGGGCTTCCTGGGCTGCCGATGGTTTCGATGCATTATCTTTTTCTCCTTCAGTGAAAACATACAACCCGGTTACCGATACCTATTCAGGAATAACCTCAACGAACAGCCCGTTTGACCCCGCGAAAGGAGGCTTTATGACCTTTATAAGAGGGGACAGAAGCGCTACTACACTCGGGTCAGCAGTTACCGGCACCACCTTACGAACAGCCGGTGCACTTTTTACCGGTGACCAGCCACCCGTTAACTTAATTCCCGGGCAGTTTATTCCCGTTAACAATCCTTACGCCTCTGCGCTTGACCTGCGTAATATCTCACGTTCCAACAGTATATCTTATTATGTTTGGGACCCTAAACGTGGCGGCGGCTATGGCTTTGGAGGCTTCACCACTTTATCGTGGGACGGCTCGGGCGATTACGACGCCGTGCCTGCCAATACGGGAAGCTACGGAGCCACCAATAATTATATTGCCAGCGGGCAGGCATTTTTTGTATCCGGAACCAGCGGATCTATTCGAATAACCGAAAATGCAAAAACTGCCGCCACACTTCCAGCCATTCCGTTTACCCCAGTGGGTGTTCCTTTACAAAAATTGCGTGCTAATCTCCATAGTATAAATGCAAATGGCACTTTCCTTGCAGATGGAGTACTCATTAGCTTTGGTAATAACTACAGCAATGCCGTAGATGGAATGGATGCAAGAAAAATAATGAATGCTTCCGAAAACCTTTCAATCAAAAGAGAAAACATACACCTGGTAGTAGAGAGAAGGAATCCATTGCTGGCAGGGGATACTATTTTCTTCCATCTTACCGGCCTCCGTCAACAACCATACTATTTTGAATTTATTCCTGCTCAATTGAGCCCAAAGGGCCTGGATGCCTACCTCGAAGACTGCTACCTTGCAAAACGTACCCTTTTAAACTTAAATGATACAGCCCGCATAAATTTCGCAGTAGATAATAATCCAGCCTCTGCGGCGCCTGGCCGTTTCCGCATTGTTTTTGATGCGGCAGGGGCAGCCCTCCCTGTTACCTTTACTAACGTGAAAGCCTACCCTGAAAATGACAACATCGCCGTGGAATGGAAGGTGGCAAATGAAACAGGTATTATAAATTATGAAGTAGAAAGATCACCCGGTGGAACTATGTTTATACCTGCCGCTGTTATTACGGCACAGCACACCGCGGTGAGCAATTACAAATGGACAGATGAACAGCCGGTAACCGGGTATAATTATTACCGTATAAAAAGCACGGGCAGCGCGGGGGAAGTGCAATACAGCAAAACCATAAAGGCATGGGCAGGCAATAGCAACAATGGGATCACTGTATATTCCAATCCTTCAAATAATGGCATCATCCACCTTCAGTTCAATAGCCAGCCCGCAGGAAGGTACCAGCTTGGCGTGGTGGATAACGCAGGGCAGGTCATTCAATCCGCCATAGTTCAGCGCACAAACAGCAGCGGTAGTATTGAGACAATTCAATTGGAAAAATCGATTGCAAGCGGCCGTTACCTGCTGCACATCATCCGGCCCGACAACACGGAAGTGAATATTGCTATAATTTATGAACCATGAGTATCGGAACCATGATCAAAGGATTTTCCTGATTGCCCTGATTGAAATGCACAACCTACAAAGCGGTAATTCTATAATCCTTTAATCATGCAAATCAAGGTTCAGACAATTCTGAACCATGATTAAAGGATTTTCCTGATTTATCATGATTGAAATGCACATCTTACGAAGGTGGTAATCCTATAATCATTTAATCATGCAAATCATGGTTCAGACAAATCGTGAACCATGATGAAAGGATTTCTCTGATGGCCATGATTGAAATCCACATCTTACGAAGCCGCTAATCCTTTAATCCTTTAATCATGCAAATCAGGGTTCAGACTACTAATCCTTCAATCATGTAAATCATGATTCAGACAATGTAAATTTCAACCCCTCTTTGCAACAGATAATTGAATCTGAAAATAAAGCAGGCAAGGAAAACAGCCCTCTTATAGAAAGTATTTATTGAATATTTTCGGCTAAATTTGTTTCTGCCAAATAAAAGTGCCGGCAATTCGTTATTGCCAATGTATCCATTATGCAAAATTCAAAGAAAACTTTTTCCCACAGGAAGAAATATATCGTGCTGTCAACAGAAAATTCATTATCCATTCCCAAAGGACGGCTCATAGAATGGCTGCTTTCTTTACTTATTTTATTTTCTGTTACCTCCTGCAGTAGTACCATCAAGAACCGGATCTATTTTAACGATCTGCAAAAAGATACCACTCTCCGCAATATCGTCACCGAGAATTATGACCTTAAGATACAGAAGAATGACTTGCTTGGCATAACTGTGGCAAGTCTTAGCCCGGATGTTGCTTATTACAATGCTCCTCAAAATTCTGAAGCCGGGACAAATGGCTTCCTCGTAGATGAAAAGGGGGATATTAATTTTGTAAAATTAGGTACCTTACATGTGGAAGGATTAACGAGAAAACAGTTAAAAGATACATTGGAAACCCAACTCATCCCCTGGCTAAAGGATGCCGTAGTTTCTGTGGGGTTTTTAAACCGGCACGTTACCATGCTTGGTGCTGTAAAATCCCAGATTATTTCGTTGCCGGGTAATATGACTATACTGGACGCGATCGCCTCCTCCGGTGATATCGGAGCAGGAGGAAAGATAGATAACGTTCTGGTTATAAGGGATACCGCTGGAACAAAAGAATTCAAAAGATTGAGCCTGAAAGATCATTCAATATTCTATTCTCCTTATTATTACCTTCAGCCAAATGATATCGTATATGTTGAGCCCGTTAAAATTAAAACCCAGCTAACAATTCCGCAGGTAATTTCATATATCACCACGGGAATATCCCTTATTATTTTGTTATCACGGTTGTAATTCAAAAGTGTTATTGACTAATGGAAGAAGAAGAATTTTTTAAGGAACGAGGCAGTACTAATATCTTTAAACAGGTAATTTATAAATATTTACCTTTCTGGCCATTATTTGTCATAACCACTTCAGTTGCCCTTGCCGTTGCTTTTATTGATCTTCGCTCCCAGATACCCATTTATGTGGCATCAGCCAGGGTTTTGCTCAAAGACCCCCAGAAAGGTGGCGGAGATTCCAAGGTGCTGGATGCATTGAATATTTTTAGTGAAAAGAAAATTGTGGACAACGAAATCGTCGTCTTGAGATCTGCCGATGTAATGCAGGAAGTAGTAAAGCAACTTGACTTATATGCAACTGTATTTAATAAAGGGAATGTCCGTACAGAAGAGTTATACAAAGAAAATTCTCCTGTCTGGTTCACTGCTGCTAATAGGGAAAATTTTAACCTGTGGGGTACCTATTTTTTTTCAGTTAACTGGGCAAAACGGCTGGTTCTGATTGATAACCGTTCAGTCCCGTTTAACGATACGTTGATCCTGAATAATGTGCCGGTTATCATAAGGCCGAACAATGATTATAACCAACATCTTCAGGGTAAAAATTACTTCGTGCGGTTTTCTGCTCCGGGCGCTGTTGCGGGCGGATTAATAGGTGGCCTGAAAATTTCGCCGTATTCTTATTCGTCCACCATTTTAAATGTTACGCTTGAAAATGCTGTTCCTCAAAAGGCAATGGATGTGCTTACCAAATTATTCGAGATTTATAATTACGATGCAATAGACGACAAGAACCAGATCGCCGATAAAACCATGCATTTTATTGACGACCGCCTTGCATTTGTGACCGCCCAACTGGACAGCGTCGAAAAAAATATTGCCACCTATAAATCAAGGAATTCGATTGTTGACCTGGGTTCACAGGCTACCAATTATCTCAGTAATGTAAAAAGTCTTGATGATCAGAATTCAGCAATCGAATTAAAACTGGCCGCTTTGGATAATCTTAATGATTATGTAAAGGCAAAGGGAAAAAAGACCGGTACAGTACCTTCGCTGTTGTTATTATCTGATCCTACCCTTTCAGATCTCTTAAGTAAACTATACGGCGCAGAAACAAAAGCGGCATCCCTGCAAAATATTACCGGTGAAAAAAATGATGCACTACTGTTGGCAAATACGGAAGTGACGCAGATTAAGAATGATATTCTTGAAAATATGGCCAATATAAGAACGAACCTGGAAATGATGAAAAAGCAGGTTAGTGACAAGTTAGCCGAAAATAACAGCTTACTGAAGGCAGTTCCCGAAAAGGAAAGAGCGTTCCTGGATATCAGCCGCCAGCAATCCATAAAAAATGATATCTATACTTTCCTGCTGCAAAAACGGGAAGAAACAGCGATCTCTTCGGCGTCCACATCGGCGGACCTGCGGGTAGTTGAGGCCCCCGGCTCTTACGGCCCCATCAGGCCTGTGGCCAATAATTTTTATATGGCCGGTCTTGTTATCGGGCTGTTGGCAGGCGCATTCCTGGTGCTGCTTAAAGAAATGTTCAGTCGAAACGTGTTGTTCCGGTCAGAAATCGAAGATAAAATTAAAGTGCCCATTATGGGGGAACTGCTGCAAGTAAAAGATAAGGATCCTATCGTGATTCTCGATGGAAAACGTACCGTCATCGCGGAACAGTTCCGTTCGGTAAGAACCAACCTGAACTTCATGGGGCTTAATGAACAACACAATACCCTGATGATTACTTCGAGCATTTCCGGTGAAGGCAAAAGCTTTGTGGCCATTAATCTTGCAATAAGCCTCACCCTTACCGGTAAAAAGGTTGCCATAATGGAGATGGACCTCCGAAAACCAAAATTAAGCAGGGTTTTGAATGTAAAGAGAACGCCCGGCATCTCCAGTTACCTGGTAAATAAAGCGCCCCTTGACGAGATCGTTAAAACAACGGAAATACCCGGTTTGTTTGTTGTGTCTGCCGGCCCCATACCGCCCAATCCAACAGAGCTTATACAAAGCGAAAAATTCAGGGAGTTAATGACTGAATTGAAGAAAAGGTTTGACTTTGTCATCATGGACACGGCACCGGTTTCCCCGGTTACTGATGCACAGTTGCTGCAGGAATTTGCCGACATTAATTTATTTGTAATAAGGCATGGCATTACTCCCCGTAACTTTCTCTCGATGATCGATGCGCTGCATAAGCAAAAGAAATATAAAAATATGTGTATTGTCTTTAATGGCTTAAAACCACGGGGGTTCCAGATTTACGGGTACGGGTTTGGCGGTTACGGCAATGGCTATGGTTACGGGTATGGCTATGGTTATGGTTATGGTGGCGAATATGGAGGAGGCTATTACCTGGAAGAGAGAATAGGTATCCGCTCAATATTCAAAGCATTTTTTAAAAGAAATAAATAGTTACCTGTATAAAAAAGCGATTTTTACTTCGGCTACCAGGAATGTAACTGAGGAATAGCGAAGCTTTGCCAAGAAGGGTACGGGTTTTGCAGGGGCACATGAACAATTACATACAATCGTTGGTTAAAGAGATGATTCAAATGGAACAAGTTAAAAAAGCTATAGACGAAACCTATGCGTGGTACGCGGTATATACCAAGCCAAGATGGGAGAAAAAGGTGGCGGAACACCTGCAGGAAAAAGGAATTGAACATTATTGCCCGCTTAACAAAGTTACCCGCCAGTGGAGCGACCGGAAGAAAGTGGTCCTGGAACCTATATTTAAAGGATATGTTTTTGTAAAGCCCCGCATTGAAAATAAATGGGAGCTTAGAAAGATTCCCGGCATTTTAAACTTTGTATTCTGGCTGGGCCGCCCTGCACAAATCAAGGAAGAAGAGATACTCACTATTAAAAAGTTTTTAAACGAATTCAGCAATGTGGAAGTAGAAAAAAAGACGCTTGTGCCAAACACGCCCGTGCGCATTACACAAGGCATATTGATGAATTACGAGGGCATGGTTATAGAAGTATTTGGCAACCGGGCCGTGGTTAAAATAGACAGCCTCGATATCCAGCTCAGCGCCCATTTCGATAAAAAGAACCTGGAATTGATTGGCTAACCAATTAACGGTTTTCCCTGAGCCCTTCGTAGAGCAATGGGTGCGGCGATCACCCGGCCTGATGAAATCAAATGAGGCTCCTGCCATTTAATACGTACCCAACACAACCACTTACTTGAAAATCCTCTTCCTTGCCGAAAAAACCTTCTCCGCTTCCGGCGGCATAGAAAAGGTTTGCCGTATAGCCGGGAGAACCATGTACGAATATGCCATAGCATCCCGCGGCCAGTTCAATATGTACGCCCGCAAAGATCCACCAGGCATCAACACACAGCCTTACCTGCCGTCAACGGTGTACAGGGGCTTTAAGAGTTCAGGGTTGTCTTTCATTTCGAAAGGTGTACGGGACGGTATGAAAAGCAATGTGGTGGTGCTATGCAGCATCCGCATGCTATTGCCCGGTTATCTTATTAAATTATTGTCGCCCAACACGAAACTGCTACTTTTTACGCATGGAATAGAAGCCTGGGAAACGCTGTCATCCTATAAGCAAAAAATGCTCAGGCAAATGGATAACATTCTTGTGGTAAGCAATTACACGAAAGAAAGAATAAGTGAATTATTGGATATACCCGCTGAAAAATTTGCAGTGCTCAACCATTGCTTTGATCCGTTTCTGCCTGAATTTACCAACAGCAAAAGACGAAACGATTTCAGGAGCAGTTATGGCCTGGCCGAAAATGATATAGTGCTCATGACCATCAGCCGCCTTTCTTTAAAGGAGAAAATGAAGGGATATGAAAAAGTGATGGTGGCCATCAAGAAGCTGCATAATACCTATCCACATTTGAAATATGTATTTGTAGGCAAATATGACGATGATGAAAAAAAACAGTTGGACAGGCTTGTGTATGCCCTCGGGATTGAATATGATGTAACCTTTACCGGCTTCGTGCCCGACAGTGTTATAGGGGATTATTACAATATGGCGGACGCATTTATTGTGCCGGGTGAAAAGGAAGGTTTCGGCATCTCCCTCATTGAGGCCTTATATTATAACAAGCCCGTGATTGCCGAACGCAGCAATGACGTTACGGTGAGCCCGGAGAGCACCAGCCTGGGCATACAGGTTGATTTTCAAAGCCAGGAAGAGGTGACCAATGCCATCCAAAAAGTAATTGGCAATATAAAAGCATTTATGCCAGACCGTAAGCTGGTGCTGGAAAAGTTCAGCTACCCTGTTTACAAAAATACCCTCGGGCAATTACTCGACCGTTGTATAACGTAAATGGATACGCGAAAAAATGCTACCATGTTCTTGGCGGTGTACCGTCAAAGTCAATTCAGCGCGAATGCGGTGACTAACTCGTAAATAAACGGTCTTTGAATTATCAATTATCCATTATCAATTTTCAATTATTTTGTGTCGCATCGCCGGAATAGCTAACAAATCACTGTCGTTACCATCTTTGGAAGCAATGGTAACGCAGATGTGTAACCTCCAGCAACATGGGGGGCCCGATGATGCCGGCGTCTATAGCTGTCCGGAAAGCAACCTCGTACTTGGGCACCGCCGCCTCGCATTGCTCGATCTTTCACCGGCCGGTCACCAGCCAATGGTATACGGGGACCGCTATATCATTTCTTTCAACGGCGAAATCTATAATTTTCCGGAGCTTAAAAAAGAATTGATGCAGGCAGGAATGATCTTTCACACCCAGTGCGATACAGAAGTGATACTGGCAGCATTTGCCAGGTGGAACACCCAGGGCTTCGCACGCCTCAAGGGGATGTTTGCCTTCGCGTTGTACGATACCATTGAAAAAGACCTTTACCTGGTTCGCGACCCTTCAGGTATTAAACCATTGTATTATTCAGTGAGTGATACTTCCATAGAATTTGCATCCGAAATGAGGGCATTTGCTGCGTCAGGCAATAAAAGTGAAAACCAGCACTGGCCGGTATTCCAACTCGCTTACGGCCACGTGCCGGAGCCGGTAACTACTTTGCTGGGGGTAAAACCTCTGCACAAGGGATGTTTTTATAAATACAACCTTTCTACCGGTGTTTCCAGCTACCAGTCGTTTACGCATTATAGTTATAGCAATAGTATCACCGATGTTTCAGCCGCAAGGCTTGCTATCAAAAATGCACTGCATAATGCCGTTGGCAGGCATTTATTGTCTGATGCACCTATCGGTGTTTTCTTAAGCGGGGGAATCGATTCAGGTATTATAACAACCCTTGCGTCTGGTTTCCAGCACCGGCATTTAAAAACTTTGTCCCTCTATTTTAAAGAAGAACAGTTTTCCGAAAAAAAATACCAGGACAGCATCATTGACCAAATACATTGTAAGCATTACCAGCATTTACTAACAGAAACGGAATTCAATGCATGTTTCCCGGCAATATTACAGGACATGGATATGCCCAGTTGCGATGGCATCAACACCTGGTTTATCAGTAAATATGCAAAGCAGCAGGGATTAAAAGCAGTTCTTTCAGGCATAGGCGGCGATGAATTGTTCGGCGGCTATCCTTCTTTCAACAGAATATCGATCGCAGGCCGTCTTCAGCGCATACCCTCACGTGTATTACTTCAGGCTAAACAAAACGCCGATAAAAGAATGAACCGCCTCACGTACCTGTCGCTTGAAGGTATAAAAGGGAAATACCTTTTTTTACGGGGCCAGTATATTCCACGCCAAATAGCCCGGCAATTGGGTGCCACAGAGAAACAGGTATGGTCGATATTGGAGGAACATCCTGCACTTCCATCCTTATCCCGGTTGCTGCCCAAGAACCAGGCAAGCTGGATGGAGCTGAACATGTACATGCAGAACCAGTTATTGCGGGATGCAGATGTAATGAGCATGGCGCATGGGGTGGAAATAAGGGTGCCTTTCCTGGACGAGGAGGTAATTAAAACCGCCTTGTCGGTTACCCCCGCAGTAAAATATAGTGGGCGTATCCCCAAGCAATTGCTGATAGACGCCTTTAAAAACAAATTGCCTGAAGTGGTCTGGAACCGGCAAAAGATGGGGTTCAGCCTTCCCTTCACCCAATGGCTGCATAAAAGTGCCTTTGTAAAAGATACCATGGAAAGCGGCAATGCCGCCGCCCGTAACAATTATAAAGACTTCAAAGAAGGAAAGCTCCACTGGATTCACTTAATGTCATTGATCATCCTGCAAACGCGGGGAGTAAGTTAGTCAATCGTCAATCGTCAATGGTCAATGGTCGCCGGCCCATTATCAATTCGCCATTCACTGTTATCAATTCACGATTCACGATTCACGATTCACCATTCACGATTCACCATTCACCATTAACTTGAAAATCCTCTTCCTCACCCTGCGCACTTTCTCCGCCACCGGCGGTATTGAAAAAGTGTGCCGCATCATGGGGAAAGCATTATACGAGGAAAGCCTGGAGAACAATGGTTTGGTAAAGATTTGCAGCATGTACGACAAACAGGAGGATGCCTTCGATAACCCTTATTTCCCGGCTGAAAACTTCAGGGGATTTGGCATCAATAAACTGAGGTTCATAAAGGAAACGGTACACTCAGGGTTTAAATACGACCAGGTAATATTGAGCCACATTAACCTGCTGCCCGTTGGATGGCTCATTAAAAAGCTGTCACCCGGTACTACAATAATCCTGCTGGCGCACGGAATAGAAATCTGGTACCCGCTTAATCCCTACAAAAAAAGAATGCTGCGTACATGCGACAAGGTTATAGCGGTTAGTAACTACACCAGGGAGCAGATCAGTACGGTCCATGGCATTCCGCGCAGCAAAATTGCAGTGCTTAATAATTGCCTGGATCCTTTTTTACCACTGCCCTCCGGGCGTAAAAAAGATAAGGAACTGTTGCGTAAATATGGCTTCAGCGAATCGGATACCATCCTGATGTCATTAACGAGGCTGGCTTCACGGGAGCGGTATAAAGGCTACGATAAAGTGATCGAAGCAATAGCAACTATGCAGGCCCGCTATCCCGGTATTAAATATTTTATTGCCGGCCGCTACGACAGCCGTGAGAAAGCATTTGTAGAAGACCTGGTAAAAAAGGCGGGAATGGAAAACAGGGTAGTGATGCCCGGGTTTATACCGGAAGAAGAGCTCAAAGCGCATTTTGCCATGAGTGATATCTATGTAATGCCGAGCCGTAAAGAAGGTTTCGGTATTGTATTTATCGAAGCGATGTATTATGGGCTTCCTGTAATAGCCGGCAATATAGATGGCTCGGTGGATGCTTTACTCAACGGACAATTAGGCCAGTTAGTGGATCCTGATAGTGTAGAAGACATTAAGGATGCCATAGCCAATATTATGGAGGACAAAACTTCGTTTACCCCTTCCCGTAAGGTATTAACAGATCATTTCAGTTATGAAGCTTATAAGTGGAAACTGGAAGGAATACTAAGCCTCACCCCTAACCCCTCTCCTGAAGGAGAGGGGGACAGAAAACCCTATCGAGGTGTTTATTCTGATCCCGGCGAAGCAAGCCTGTCGAAGGGAAATTTAAATCGTTAACATCTAAAAATGGAAAGTAATCCTGGCTTTATTTCCCAATTCTCCCCCCATTTGTTTTGGGATGTTGACCCCGTAAACCTGGATGCAGATCGCAGCAAAACTTACATTATAAAACGGGTACTCGAATACGGACTATGGGAAGACTGGCTATTACTCAAGAAACAATACAGCCTGGAAACAATCGCTAATGAAACAACAGGTTTCAGGGAACTGGATCCTAAAAGCCTGGCATTTATTTCCGTTCTTTCCGGAATCCCTAAAGAAAATTTTCGATGTTACACTACCAATCAGTTGACTCCGAAACACTGGAACTTTTAAAACAATTACTGGCCATTAATTTGTTCAGGAGTTTGCGTTTGGCGGGTGGAACTTCACTGGCGTTGCAATTAGGCCATCGAAGATCTATTGACCTGGATTTGTTTGGTGACATTGATGCAGATGTACTGGAGATAAATAAGGCACTTTCCACCCTAGGAACTGTGACCCAGTTAAAAGACAGTAAAAACATTCACATTTACCTGGTGAATGGAATTAAAGTGGATATTGTAAATTTTACCTATCCCTGGTTAAGTGATTGTATACAGGAAGATGGGCTCCGGCTTGCAGGGTTTAATGATATAGCTGCCATGAAGCTGTCAGCTATTACCGGGAGGGGCACTAAAAAGGATTTTGTTGACCTTTGGTTTTTATTGCAACAATTTACACTTTCTGAAATGCTGCAATTTCATTTAAGCAAATATCACGATAGCTCCTTATTTATGGTACTAAAAAGCCTGGTTTATTTTGAAGATGCTGAAGCTGACGAAATGCCTTATATGATGATCCCGGTTAAATGGGAGAAAATAAAGTCAACAATCATTGCAGCACATAATGATTATGTTAACCGGTCATGATTTTCAACTGTAAGCTGCAGACCTTTGTCGCCTAGAGCCTGTCGAAGGGAGCCTGTCGAAGGGCATTGTTATATCCAAAAGTTGTAATGGGTGCTCTCTTTTGTGTGAAATTCCAACGCAAAAGAATAAACCAGCCCGTCCATTCGTTGATAAAAATGAACCAATGAATTGTAACCTAAAAATGGTTTGCAGGCTATCTTCTCTATACCTTCTTCGCCCCAACTCCGTCAATGACGTACTTGGGGCGAAGGAAACAGCTCCCAGACAGCTGGAAAACTATGGGAATACAAACAAATATTAAACTCAGGGGTACGGTAGAGAACATTATCTACTACCAATGGAAAGGTATCCATTGTATACGTACGGTGCCTGCTAAAGTAAGGCAGACAAAACCCACAAAAAAGGCGGCTAAAGATTTTGGCCTTGCAGTAAAAAGCTCCGCTGTGGTGAGATACCTGTTGCGACCCCTGATGCCGAAGGATGGTGACCGCTCTGTTATTTACAAGGTGGATGGCGCCTTCCGGAAATGGCTAAAGGAAAATCCATTGGATAATACAGAACCGGCGGATGGCATCCCTGACTTTGAGGGGCTTGCTTTTAATGACGACTGTGACCTGCAAAAGATTGTCCAGTTTCAAATTACTTTTAGCCGGGGCGCTTCGGGGGAAGTTTTGTTGCAATGGCCGGCATGTAATCCTGTTAGTGCAATCAAGGCACCCACAGGCACCTGCCAGCTCGTGGTACAATGCATTGCCGCAACCGTTGATGTAAAAGCGCCTGGCCGGCAGCAATCCACCGCTATCAATTTTACTATACCTTATAGGGATGAGATGATGCCTGGCCGCGAAATTGTTTTTGCGAATGCTACATCACCTCAATGCCTGGCATTGGTAGGCATGTCAATCCGTTATTATAAAGATGAACTGCAAAGCAAACCCATCAATATTATGCGTTGGAAACCGGCAGGGATAGCAGCCAGCTTTTTTAACTAAACCACAAAAAACGTTATCTTTTATAACCTTCAACCTGACTTTATCTTATTAATTTTGCAGATTACCTGAATTGAATTAAATTAATTGAAGTATGATCACTATAAATTTAAAACAAAAAACCAAAAAAAACGGGCACCTGGTTATAGATGTTCCCACTACGCTAATTGACAAAAACGTAGATATAGTATTAGTTATACAGGAAAAAGAAGAAAAACCGCTCAATAATATTGAAGGAAGAAAAGCAAAAAAGAAATACGATTTTTCCCATCTGTATGGAAAATTGGAGTGGAAGGGAGATGCCTTAGCTGAACAAAAAAAAATCAGATCTGAATGGCAATAAGGTTACTGCTCGATACTAATTCAATTATTGCTCTGTTAAATGAAAATGCGGGAGTGATAGAAGCAACGAATAACGCTGATGACATTTTTATTTCAGTTATTAATGAATTAGAGTTCAAATCTTTTTCAAACTTGTCTTTACAGGATATGGAATTATTTGATGCTTTTGTTTCCATGGTCAAGGTGGTGGATTTAGTGGCTTCAAATATTACTCTTAAAAATAAAATTATAGAAATCAGGAATACTTATAAGTTGAAACTACCCGATGCAATCATAGCAGCATCTGCAATTATTAATAACGCTATATTGATAACCGCTGATAAAGGATTTAAAAAAGTTGAAGAACTTCAATTGAGGATTATCCAATAACCAGAAAGCATCCCGGGAATACATTCCTCTTCGTGCCCTTCGTGCCTTTGTGGTATAAATATCCTTAGTGGTATATAAAAAAAGAAATGTCCTCCTCCCACACCCGCCGCGACTTTATGAAGAACACCGGTGCCCTCGGCCTGGGCCTGGTTACACTTCCTTCATTAGTGTTGGAGAAAAGGAACAACCCTGGCGATGCCAATAAAAAAATAGTTTGTATAGGCGGCCATCCTGACGATCCGGAAAGCGGGTGCGGCGGCACATTGGCAAAACTGCGAAACGCAGGCCATGAGGTAACCATTATTTATTTAACCACCGGCGAAGCAGGCATCCCCGGTAAAAGCCACGATGAAGCGGCTTCTATCCGCCGGCAGGAAGCCATCAACGCCTGTAAGGTGTTGGATGCAAAGCCCGTCTTTGCGGGACAAATTGATGGTGACACCGTTTGCAACAATGAGTGGGTAACAAAAATGCGGCAACTCATTATGAACGAAAAACCCGACATTGTATTTACACACTGGCCACTGGATGCGCACAAAGACCACCAGGTAGCCAGCCTGTTAACGATACAAACATGGCTCAGGGAGCCTCAACAATTTGCCCTTTATTTTTTTGAAGTATGCACCGGTGAGCAAAGCCTTATTTTTCATCCAACCGATTATGTGGACATTACCGGTACACAGGAACAAAAGAAAAAGGCGGTATACTGCCATGTAAGCCAGGACCCTCCCAGCATTTATGCATGCGGCCATGCGGCGATGGAAGATTTTCGTGGGCGTGAATTGGGGGTGAAAGCAGGGGAAGGATTTACCAGGATGTCTGGGAAACTGCAAGGCGGAATGGTGATATAATATTGCGGGTGGCAGATGGGTCTACAAGTGGGAGATAAAGCCGCTAAAACAGCAAATAAAAATTATTACCAAATTTCCGTTTAAAAATTATAATTGAAACAAAACGAAGAACACTGGGACCTTGTTATAGTACCAAAAACGCCGTGGCTCGACCTGAAGCTTAAGGAGCTATGGAAGTACCGTGACCTTTTGTGGCTGTGGGTGAGGCGCACTTATGTGGGCACTTATAAGCAGACCATTATGGGGCCGCTGTGGCATTTTATAACCCCCATCTTTGGCACGGTTACTTACATGCTGGTATTCGGCAAGATTGCAAACCTCCCGACAGATGGGGTACCCATGTTTTTGTTTTATAACCTGGGCATTACCGCATGGAATTTTTTCAGCGGTTGTTTCTCAAGTTCCTCCTCAGCATTTACGGCTAACGCCGGCATCTTTGGCAAAGTGTATTTTCCGCGACTTATCATGCCGCTGGCCAGCATTATTTCGAGCCTTATAAAATTGGGCATACAGATGTCCTTGTTCATCCTGGTATATTTTTATTTCATATTCTCAAAAGGATTTCACCCCCATGTAGGTACAGGATTATTGCTTATTCCTGTATCATTGCTGCTGTATGCCGGAATTGGTTTTGGATTTGGTATTATGGTTTCTTCCATCACTACCAAATACCGCGACATAAATATATTCGTAGGCTTCATTATGCAATTGCTGATGTATGCAACACCGGTCATCTATTCTTTTACCACGGTGAATGCCCGGCTAAAACCCTACCTGGCCTTTAACCCGCTGGTAGCGCCAACGGAGGCTTTTAAATATGCTTTTTTTGGCGTGGGAGAATTTTCTTTATCATCGCTTATGTACAGTTTCGCATGGATGATAGTATTAATGCTCGGCGGCATTATTTTATTCAACCGAACGGAAAAGAATTTCATGGACAATGTTTAATAATTCCCGCATCTTAATATTATGAATTATCAACTATCAATTATCAATTATTACAATGGGTAACACCGTAATAAAAGTAGAAAACCTTTCCAAACAATACCGGCTGGGCGAAGTAGGTACCGGCGCTATGAAAGATGATATTAAGCGCTGGCGGTATAAGATGATGGGCAAGGAAGACCCGTTTTTAAAAATAGGGGAGGAAAATGACCGCACGGTTAAAAGCAACAGTAAGTATGTGTGGGCATTACGGGATATAAACTTTGAAGTACGGCAAGGCGAAGTTCTTGGAATAATTGGCAGGAACGGCGCGGGAAAATCTACCTTATTAAAAATATTATCACGTACCACGGGGCCTACTATTGGTTCTGTAAAAATGAAAGGCCGTATTGCAAGCCTGTTGGAAGTAGGTACGGGCTTTCATGGGGAGTTATCGGGGCGTGAAAATATCTTTTTGAACGGGGCCATTATGGGTATGACCAAGGCCGAAATTAAAAGCAAATTAGATGAGATCATAGATTTTGCAGGGGTTGAAAAATATATTGACACCCCTGTAAAAAGATATTCCTCGGGCATGTATGTGCGTTTAGCCTTTGGCGTAGCTGCACACCTGGACCCGGATATTATGATCGTGGATGAAGTGCTGGCAGTTGGTGATGCTGACTTTCAAAAGAAAGCATTGGGAAAAATGAAAGACGTTAGTACAAAGGATGGCAGAACTGTCTTATTTGTGAGCCATAATATGGCTTCAATACAAACCCTGTGCAGCAAAGCAGTCGTTCTAAAAAATGGAAGAATTGACTCACCCGTAGGAGATGTTCAAAATGCTATAAAAGAATATTTGTTTTCAGCGCAGAAAAATTCAATAATCGAATTAAATGCAAGAAATGACAGGCAGGGAAGAGGAAATATAAAGTTTGTCAATATAGAATTTTTGAACGAGGATGACCAACCACAAATAGACTTGATTACCGGGCAATATGTGAAAATAAAACTTGATTATGAGAGCGGTAAAAACGCAATTTTGTCGAATATAACCGTTGCTGCAGCGATTTACGGTGATGATGGACTTCTATATACGATGGTAGGAAATGAATTCTCTTCAGGCTCATTTGCAAAAATTAATTCTAATGGCTCTTTTATTTGCGAATTAAAAAAGTTGCCCATTGTTGCTGGAAATTATTTACTGAACATAATTGTGAGTCAAGACGGAGTAATGGAAGATTGGGTTCAGGAAGCGATTAGTTTTAATGTCGAAAACGGTGATTTTTATGGCACAGGTAAAATCATACCAATCTCTCATAGAAGTTTGCTCATTGAAAATCGATGGAATATTATCTAAACCACCTTTGATGAAAAAGACTATCAAAAGAATATTTTCCATTTTCGGTTTAGAACTACGCAGAGTACCTAAACATGTCAAAATTGAAGATAACGAACAACGTCCAATCACACATAGAGAAACGAGCAAAACAAGTATTGATGAATACAAAGTCTTTGAAATTAATTCGCCAATTGAGCACAATACCGAAAATCGAATGAACGATTTTTTTTCAGATGCCAAAATCATTGAACAATATCTTGTTCCCTCTCGCCTTGAATTTTATAGATCAGTTATCGCAACTGCCCAACAAAATGATGTTACGTTTTATAGAAAATCTATCGTTGATGTTGGCTGTGGCACAGGCCATTTACTTTCCTTTTTAAGTGAGAATTTTCCTGAATCCAATTATTCGGGCATTGACTTTTCAGAAGCGGCCCTTCTAATAGCCAAAAAGACATTGCCAACAGCTGTGTTTAAAAAGGCAAATATCTATGAAAAATTAAATGAGAAATTCGATATCGTCATTTGTACAGAAGTATTGGAGCATTTAACTAATCCGGATTCCGCGCTGCTAAATCTACTCGAAGGTTTGAAGCCTGGAGGAGTGTGTATTTTGTCCGTTCCAAATGGAAGAATAGATAATTATGATGGACATATAAATTTTTGGAGCCCGGAAAGTTGGAAAATATATATAGAACGTCATGCTCCTGAAGGAAGCATAGCGATTTCCGGTGAATTAGGTAACCAGACTGATTTATTCGCGATAGTGAAAACTTGGCTTTAAGTAAGCTTTGTAATTTGTTCAGGAATGCGCATAGTTTTCTTAACTACATACTATCACCCCTTCTTAAAATCATTTTATGACAAGCATACTGGCCTGTCCAGACTTTCCTATCAAGAAATACTGGCACTGTTATTAAATGAATACTTTGCTGATACAGGTGCACTTTACCACTATGCCACTAAACACCAAAACCAGTGTTTTCTTATCATTGATAATTGTGAACCTTTGCAAAAAAAATGGGCGGAAGAGAATAATGTGAATTATTCCGAAGCTAACTGGGCAAAAGAAATTGCATTTGCCCAGGTTAAAGCTTTTCGACCAGATGTGTTTTACCTAGAAAGTGTCTTTAGTTATTTCGGTCATTTTATCAAAGAGGTTAAAACATTTTGCAGGTCCGTCGTGTCGTGGATATCAAGTCCTGTAAACAGCAGTTTGGATATTGCTTGTATTGACCTAATCATTTCCTCGACGCCTGATTTTGTTGAGAAATTCAGAATGCAAGGAATAAAGTCGGAGTACATGCTACCGGCTTTTGATACCAGGATAGCTGAATTGCTAAACTCTTCCGAGCCAAAAGATATTTCATTCTCTTTTGTTGGAGGCTTAAGTGATGTTCATGTTAACAGGAAACGGGCTTTAGAAAAGCTGGCAGATGAAACCTGCATTCAATTATGGGGCTATGGATATTCGAAAAAAGATTATAAAAAATACACGCTAAGATATTATCGTAATTTAATTGTGCCTTATTCTGACCCTATAATGGATGCGTATAGAGGCGAGGTTTGGGGTTTGGAAATGTATAAGGTCCTCCAGAGGTCTTTGATAACTTTTAATATACATGAATCTCTATTAAAAGGCTTTGTTGGCAATATGCGAATGTTTGAAGCAACAGGTGTAGCATCGATGATCTTGAACGACAATGGTAAAAATCTGCCCCAACTTTTTGTTCCGGGAAAGGAAATTGAAACTTATGACTCAATTGACGAGGCGATAGAGAAGGTTAATTATTTTAGCAATCACCAGGATGAAGCTATCGCTATAGGGAAAATGGCGCAACAGCGAACGATCAGGGATTATAATTACGATAATTTTATTTTGCAACTTTCAAGTTATTTGAAAAAGCACCTGTCTTGAATCAAGTTAAATTGAGGGGAAAAATTAAAAATATTATTAACGGGTGGGTGCCTCCAATTGTAGTATCAGCTTTTAAGAAGCCTGAAATAAGAATACAAGTCCAACATAAAATTGAACCCCAAATTTGGTCTGGAAATTACGAAACGTGGTCAGATGCCAAGGCTCGTTCAACAGGATACGATGGTGTAACTATTTTAGAAAAATGTAAAACAGCTTTATTAAAAGTAAAAAATGGCGAAGCAGTTTACGAACGGGATAGCGTACTGTTTGATGAAATTGAATATAGCTGGGGGCTACTCGCCGGGCTGCAAAGAGCCGCACTCGAAAGCAATGGAAAGCTATGTGTCATGGATTTTGGTGGTAGCCTGGGTTCTACCTACTATCAAAATAAAGATTTCCTGCAGGCCCTCGATCACCTGCAATGGTGCATAGTTGAGCAAAGTAATTTTGTTGATTGTGGCAAGCAGTACTTTGAAAATGAAGAATTGAAATTTTACTACACGGTTGATGAATGTATCTTGAAGCATAAGCCCAACGTTTTATTATTAAGTAGTGTACTGCAATACCTGGAAAGGCCGTATGAATGGATTGCAAAATTTGTTGCGTTAAAAATCCCCTATATTATTATTGATCGCACTGCATTTGTAGATTCGGAAAGAGACATCTTATCGGTACAAAATGTTCCTGAAGAAATTTATAAGGCAAGCTATCCTGCATGGTTTTTTGGAGAAAAGTTTGTTCGGGCATTTACCGGTAAATATCGCAGTATCGCAAAATTTGATAGTGGCTTTACCAATCCGGTTCAATTAGATAAAGGCATTAGGGGGTATTGGGAAGGAATGATACTTCACAAAATTGACACCTGAAAAAATGAAATATCTTAACCTCGGTTGTGGAGTGCATTATTCAGCAGAGAAGGAATGGACAAATATTGATTTTCACAAGACAGGAGAATCCGTAATTGCCTATAACCTTTTAAAGGGAATTCCATTTGAAGATAGAAGTTTTGACCTGGTGTATCATTCACATGTGCTGGAACATTTTTCGAAAGATGACGGGGAAAAAATGATAACAGAATGTTTAAGGGTTTTAAAGCCGGGAGGGACCATAAGAGTGGTAGTGCCGGATTTAGAAAGAATCGCAGCAGATTATTTAAAAAGCCTAAATGAAGCACTTACTAATTCCACAGATGAAGTATGTAAGGCAAATCACGAATGGATGATAATCGAGATGTATGACCAATTTACGAGAAGTCAATCCGGCGGAAACATGGGTAAATACCTTTACCAGGATGTGATAATAAATGAGGACTTCGTTTTCAACAGGATTGGAGAAGAAGGAAAGTCTATAAGGACACAATTCATAGCTTCTAAAAAGATGCAAGCTATAGAGGAACCCGGAAACGTAAAAAAAGGCAAGTCACAAAGTATACGTGCAAGATTAAAAGATAAAATAAACAAATACCTGATAAAGAAATTGGAAATTGATGAAACTGCATTGAGATTGGGTAAATTTAGATTGGGTGGCGAAGTACATCAATGGATGTATGACCGGTATTCCATCAGCAATTTATTGCTAAGTAAGGGAGGAAAGAATATAAAAATCCGTGATGCTTTCACAAGCTACATTGATAACTGGGCTGATTATAATATCGATGGCAGTCAAAATATAGTTCGTAAACCTGACTCGCTTTTTATCGAAGCTGTTAAATAATTTAATGTTTTTCTTCACTACATATTTCGATAAAAATTATCTTACAAGAGGCCTTGTATTATACGATTCACTAAGAGAACATTACAGCCAATTTGAATTATACATTTTATGTCTCGATGAATTTACTTTGGAATTTTTTCAAAAGAACGGCACACGCTACCCCGAAATAAAAACACTTTCGCTGGCGGAGATAGAGGCTTCAGATACTGAGTTAAAAGCTTGTAAAACAAACAGGAGTTTAATAGAGTACTACTTTACCCTAAGCCCCTGTCTTCCGTTATTTATATTAAATAAATATAAACTGGCCCATATTTGTTCTCTAGATGCTGATATCCTGTTTCTCGATTCGCCAAAAAGTTTATTTGACAATTTAGAACAACATTCAATTGTGATAACGCCGCACAAATTCTCTAAGCAAATTGAGCATTTTAAAACATTTGGTATTTACAATGTAAGTTTCCAAATATTTAAGAATAATGAAACGGGAATTAGATGTTTGCAATTTTGGCGAAGTCAATGTATTGAATGGTGTGGCGACTCTTTCGATGAAAAAAACAACCGCTATGCAGACCAGAAATACCTCGATAATTGGACCGAGTTATATCCCGGTGAAGTAAAGGTATTGGATGACAACGTGAGCGGTTTGGCTCCCTGGAATTTGAATAATTTTCAACTAACCAAAAGAGGAAATAAGTTTTATTCCAATAATGAGAGAATCATATTTTATCATTTTCATCATTTTAAGTTCTTTAATAATTACTGGGCATCTAATGGGCTGAATAAATACGGTGCAACAGCCAGTCCTGTAATTGCAAAACTTTATTTGAAGTATTGGAAGAAGCTGGAAAGATATAATGCCAGTTTATCGTTATCTATGGATCACTCGGTAAGATTTGCCCAGGCAAATAATTTATGGATAAAGTTGATGAATGAAAACTACGTTTATCTTAAGCTGGTAAACAATTATATTTTCTCTGTTCAGGTTAATACTTTACCTGGAATATTAAAAAAGCAATTAGCCAAGAGATATGCCTGATTTAATTTTGCTGCCCACCTTCACGGAGGCCAGGGGTTGCTTAACTGTAACTTTTGAAATTGCCTAAACTCTCCATCATAACAGTAAATCTTAATAACAAAGCGGGTTTGCAAAAAACTATGGAAAGTGTATTTGAACAAACATTTAAAGATTACGAATATATAATTATTGATGGCGGTAGTGAGGATGGAAGTAAAGAGTTAATTGAAACTCATTCAGATAAATTGTCATATTGGATTAGTGAGAACGATAACGGCATTTATAACGCAATGAATAAAGGGATAGTGAGGGCACAAGGTGATCTAATCATATTTCTTAACTCAGGTGATTACTATGTGTCAAATAATTTACTACTTTATGCATCAAAAAGAATTGACCCTGGTAAGGCAGATGTTTTTTTTTGCCGCTTTATATTTGACAACCCTGTAAGTAATATAATTGTGGTCTCTGACGATTCTGGTAATACCTATGATTGGGATTTACAAAATTCAAATTTCCCGCATCCGGGCACGTTCTATAAAAGAAGCGTTTTTTTAACAATTGGAGTGTTCGATGAGAACTATAAAATTTTGGGAGATTTTGATTGGAATGCAAAGGCATTGATTAATCATAGAGTTGCCTTTCAGTACGTCAATTTAATAACTGCGTTTTTTAGAGCGGATGGTGTTTCCAATGCAGCACATCACATGAATACATTTGAACACGAAAAGAATAAAATACTCAGTACTTATTTCCGACCCGCATGGTTATTTAAGTATATAAATAATCATAAGGATAAAATCTATGGCGCTTTGTTGGAGAAAGCCCTCGGTAAAATGTATAAAAAGAAATTAAATAGAGTTTATTAACTGGGAAATAGGATAGTCCGGTTTTTATTTATATAAATTTAGACATACAGCATACCGGGCTTTTCTTATAAATATTACATAATGGATTTTGCCTTTTGCACAATTATTACCTCTGACTATATTCATTACGCATTAGCACTTCATAAATCACTATTAGATTTTGGTAAGAATGTTAAACTTTATATTCTAATCTCCGATAGAAAGGAAATTGTACGTACAAAGATCGAAGAAAAATATCCAGGCATTTTTATACTTTATTCAGAAGACCTGTGTAATTCCGGTCTCGGTAAAAACATTTATGATAAATATCACGATACGGATATAACTGCTTTCAGGTGGAGTATGAAGCCGGTGTTGATCAATTATTTGCTGGAAGTAAAAGACTACCAAAAAGTAATTTACCTGGATGCAGATATTTACTTTTATAATGATTATAATTTTCTATTAAATGAGTTGGACAGTTATGATATATTGCTGACACCACATTGGCGCTCACGGGATCCACATACGGATTTAATTAATTTCAGATCCTTATATAAAGAGGGGATATTTAACGGCGGGTTTATTGGCGTAAACAAAAAGGGTATTGCCGCAATGGATTGGTTCGCAAAAGTCTGCGAATTCATCTGTATAAATGATCCGTCACAGGTAATGTACTATGATCAGCTTCACCTTAATATGTTGCCGGTTTATTTTGATAAAGTAGGTATTATAAAACATAAGGGATGTAATGTGGCTAACTGGAACATGATTGAATGCAAACGCTTACTCGATATAGACAAAAAAACAGTTTTAATAGCCAATGAATACCCGGTAGTATTCATTCATTTTTCAACAAGTACCGTTAATGGCATTATCAATGGGGAAGACCCTCTATTGTTGCCTTATCTCGATCAATATTATCTCGCGCTCAATCAATATTCGTCAGAAATAGAATTGATGGGAATAGAACTTCCTGGAATGGAAAATTCAAAAACCAGCAACAACAAGCCTGTTAAGGTCATTATTGAATCGGTAAGGGCTGAGCATCAGAAAAGCCTTTCTAAAGAGTTTACCCTTGATTACTATTCCAACATCGCTATTTTAAATGCTATGAAAAGATTTTCCAACTATTTCAAAGGAAATCTTTTAAACATGGGTCCGGGTGATGAAAACCGAAAAGCACATATCCTTCAAAATTGTTGGGTTACCGGATTTAATGAACTGGATGTAGAGAAAGCCTGGCAATTTAACGCGTCAACAAAGTCCAAAACCTTATGGAGCGGCATTCAAATACCTTATGGGGATAACTTATTTGATACAGTGCTGGGAGTAGATATCTTACAAAATTGTGCGAGGCCCGAAATATTTTTTAAAGAAGCAAACCGGGTGATGACGCAGAAAGGCGTTTTCTTTTTTACGATTCCTTACTTATATCCGTTAGATGAAAGCGATAAGAACAGGTATACTATATTTTCTCTAAAAAGACAATTGCAGGAAGCTGGTTTTGTAAATACAGATATCAGTGCAACCGGGGGATGGCATGCATCAATGGCCCAGATGCTGGCCTTATGGGTTACAAGATCATCGATAAGTGATAAACGAAAAAAAATATTGTCGGCTATATTAAAGCCACTCATTAAATACCTGGTGAAACTTGAGAAGTATACTAAAGTGGATTTAGACAAGCGCCCTATGGTAACCGGATTATGTGGAGTTGCATTTAAGCCCTGATACTTACCAGTAATTATATAACTATTTCTTGAAAATACTTTTTATTTCGCATGATGCTTCATTAACCGGAGGATCTGTTCTATTGTTGAATTTAATAAAATTATTAAACGAGCCAGGTATTTATGAATCAACGGTTTTATTCAGGAAAGGAGGGCCGATGGAACCTGATTTTGCAAAAGTTGCGAGGACATTTTTATGGGATCAACCTGTAGTACCCGAAACAACAAAAAGAAAGAAAATTATCAGAAGACTTCGGAATAGACACATAGGCAATGATGAGCATAATAGTGAAATATTAGAAGAGGTGAGAAAAGCCGATGTGATCATCAACAATACGATTACTAATGGGGAATTATTAGAAACCATTTTAAAAGATTTTAACGGTAAAGTATTTAGTTACATTCATGAACTTGAAATGGCTTCTGTTCGCTTCGCTACTCCGCGGGGAATTAAGCTGACACTTGATTTATCTGATAAATTAATCGTTCCCTCTGAAGCAGTTAAACATCATTTGCATAGCAAGTATGCAATAGATGTCAAAAAAATCGTGCCTTTGTCTTATTATATACACAATAAAGGAACGGGTAAAAATGAGGTGCCGCATAAAAAGCAAAACGAATTAATTGTTGGCGGTTGCGGTACGCTTGATTGGAGAAAGGGCATAGATATATTCATAGGTGTTGCCCGTCGTTTATTGTCCGCAGATTTACTTCAGCATTTTGTTTTCAGATGGAAAGGAGCTAATATTAATAGTAGTGAGTATGCTCAATGCCTTTATGATATTGAAAAAGCAGGATTAAGTAACAGCATTACATTAATGAGCGCAGACACTGAAATGGATTCATTTTATAACAACATTGATATTTTCTTTCTATCATCCAGGGAAGACCCTTATCCTTTAGTTGTTTTGGAGGCAGCTTCTTTTGGTAAGCCTACGGTTTGTTTCAGCAATGCGGGTGGAGCACCGGAATTTGTACAGGAAGATGCGGGAAGTGTAGTTCCCTACCTCGATATATCTGCAGTCGTAGCTATTTTATTGGAATATAAAAGTAATCCGGAAATGGTTTTGGAAAAGGGGCAAAAGGCAAAATGCCGGGTGCAGGAGATGCATCAAACCCAATCGGCAATACTTCAACAATTTGATCAGATAGTAAATAATTAGTTCTTTTTTTATGTCAATTCGCCCCCCTTGCATTTTATCTTCCGCAATTTCATCCAAATAACGTAAACAAACGAGCTGGCCTTTAAAGAAATTCAGGTATTGAAAATGCAAGCTCTGATTATTTGGCATTCTTAGATGCTGATAATTATTTTCTTCCTGATCGCTTCAGGGCAGAAAGGGAGTTATTCAGGACGAAGCCAAATATTGATGGCGTTTATGGAATGATAGGACAGATTAAGGCAAACCCTTTTCAAAGTTGTTTCAGGCCTTTTTAATGATTGAAAAGTTACAAGTATGTGGCAAAGGTTTTTTTAAATTATTTTGGTTTAGTTTAACCAATAGGTTGTTCCTTAGTAAAGCCATCTCTTTTCGTCCGGAATGCTTACATGTATTGAACAAGAAATTAGTTTGGTATTGTATCAATTTTAAGGAGCAAATTCAGCAAAGACTATATAATAGTGATACAAATTCCTTAATCTTTGATGACTTTTTTTATAAGACTTAAATGCAAACATCTTTGAAGAAATTAATTAAAAAAGCATTTAACCTAGTTGGGCTTGAAATAGTAAACCTGAATGCATTTACTAACTACCAAAAAGTACAAGCATTAAAGCTGAATGAAAATACTGAATTAAAATATGCTCTTGACAGGCTTACATTTATAGTTAGAAATATCAGGTATAAAAAATCAAACAATCTGGATTCGTATGATTTCTTTAAATATGCAATTGATAAATTAATAGTATCTAAGTCTCAATTATTCCAGGACCTTTTTGTTCTTTACTGTTTAAATAATAAAAAGAATGGATTTTTTATTGAATTTGGTGCAGCAGATGGAATTGTTTATAGTAATTCATTCTTACTCGAAAATGAATACCAATGGAACGGAATCCTTGCGGAACCTGCCGTTATCTGGAACACAAAATTAAAAGAAAATAGAAATTGTTTTATTGACAACAGGTGTGTTTGGTCAAAATCAGGTGAAGTTCTAAACTTTAATGAAACAAGTATCGCCGAATATTCGACAGTCGATATATTTACTAATTCTGATTCTAATTATGGCTCCCGAAAAAATAAGCAAACTTATAAAGTCAAAAGTATAACATTAAATGATTTGCTTAAGGAGCATAATGCACCATTTGACATAGATTATTTATCAATTGATACGGAAGGGTCGGAGTTTAACATACTCGATGCTTTTGATTTTTCCCGGTACAAAATAAAAATAATTACAGTTGAACACAATTACACTCCAAACCGGGAAAGCGTATTTAAGTTATTAACTGAAAAAGGCTATACACGGGTATTTACTTCAATAAGTTTATTCGATGATTGGTATGTTATGGATTCAATAAATGATGTTTTAAAAAATAGATGATAATAGTAAAGCCATTAGCTGGTTTATGTAATCGGATGAGGGTGATCAATTCATGTATCTCTTTACAAAACAGAAATTCGAATGCAGGAGAAATCCAAATGATATGGGAAAAAAATGAACTGTTGAACTGTGATTTCAGTGATATCTTTCAACCAATTAAAAATATTAAAATAATAAGATCACATCCGGCTCTTACTCATTTTTTGCACTATCATAATAACCGTACATTACCCTTAAAATCAAGGATTAAGAAAAATATACTGTATTATAGTTTGCTAAATTATAAACTCTATGATAACGATATTATTTTGCCATTCAGATTTCAGGAAGAATACTGGGATACGGCTAAACATAATTTTGTAATAAATACTTATTCTGAATTTTATGATTCGCAAAAGTTTAATAATTATCAGGCATTTAAACCAGTTGATCAATTACAATCCTTAATCAACAGCCAGGTAAAAAAATTTACTAAAACAACAATTGGTGTACATATTCGCAGAACCGACAATATCGAATCTATTAAAAAAAGTACCACAAAATTATTTATAAATGCGCTTGCTGACATTTTAGAAAAAGATAGTAATCAATTATTTTATTTGGCTACTGATGATTTGGAAGTTGAAAATCTACTTAGAAAAAGATTTGAAAAATATATAATTACACAGGAAAATAAAGATTTTAGGAGAGGAACAAAAAAAGGGATACAAGATGCTTTAGTAGATTTATATACATTGAGTAGAACGAAAAAAATAATTGGATCTTATTATAGTTCTTTTAGCTGGACAGCATCATTTCTAAATCGGATACCAATGCAAATCATTGAATAAATATTATTGCATTAGTAAACCTCCAGCTTTAAATAATGGCGTGAACTCCATTTTAAAAAAGATTACCAAAGCATTCCAAACTGATTAAAACCTGAGAATTATTTCATGCAATCTATCCGCCCTTTAGCAGTCTATCTTCCGCAATTTCATCCTATACCGGAGAACGATCAATGGTGGGGGAAAGGTTTTACTGAATGGACGAATGTAACAAAGGCAAAGCCATTATTCAAAAAACACTGGCAGCCACGATTGCCTGCTGATCTGGGTTTTTATGATTTGAGAGTAGCTGAAGTAAGGGAGGCCCAGGCCATGCTGGCTAAGGAGTACGGGATTTATGGATTTTGCTATTGGCATTATTGGTTTGCTGGAAAACGTATCATTGAAAGGCCTTTCACGGAAGTAGTGAAGAGTGGAAAACCTGACTTTCCATTTTGCGTAGCATGGGCCAACCAAACATGGGCAGGTACCTGGCATGGATTATCAAATAACCAAACCCTTATTGAACAAACATACCCCGGAGTGGAAGATTATACTGCACATTTCTATTCATTATTAGAAGCTTTCGCAGACAAAAGATATATAGAAGTAAATGGAAAAAAACTCGTGTTTATTTTCAGCCCGATGGAAATACCTGATTCACGTAAATTTATTGAAACCTGGCAAGAACTTGCTATTAAAGAAAACCTTGGAGGGATTCATTTTGTAGGGATGCATATGGGGAAAGAATGGGTGCCCGAACTTATGGGGTATGATGCAATGTTACATGGCTTTCTTGAAATAATGAAATACAAGAATTATACATTCAAAGAAAAAATACAAAGATATTTCCATGGAACGAATACATTAAAGTTGATTGACAAAAAAAGGCCTGACCTTATTTCCTATCCAAAATACGTAGAAAGATATCCGGATCACCAGCTAAAAGCAAATGAATACCCTTGGATTTATAGTGACTGGGACAATACACCCCGGACAGGAACAAATGGTTGGCTCTTTGAAGGTTCGACTCCTGAGCTTTTTGGAGAGCTTTGTACAAAAGCCTTCGAAGCTACCGCAAATAAGGTGAAGGACGAAAAAATCGTGATTTTAAGATCATGGAATGAATGGGCAGAAGGTAATTACCTCGAGCCGGATCATAAATTTGGGACCGCTTACCTCGAAGCTTTTAGGACAAGCCTTATCAATTATGATAATGAAGTATCTATAATTTAATTCGAGCAAAAAGTCTTTCGAATATCAATTTGATAGTACTGGTAGGGAATTATAGGGCTACTTTTTATGAATACGGATTTAGATAATAATATTTCAATCATTATTCCCGTTTATAACGCTGGATCTTTTGTTTCAAAAGCTGTTGAGTCTGCACTGATTCAACCTGAAGTTAAGGAGGTAATTTTAATCGAAGATGGCAGTCGGGATAACTCGCTGGATATATGTACTCAATTAGCAGCCAACTATGAAAAAGTAAGGCTGTTTAAACATCCCGGTAATGCAAATAAAGGAGCGGGTCTATCCCGTAATTTGGGCATTGAGGGTGCAACAGGAGATTATATAGCATTTTTAGACGCGGATGATTATTTTCTTCCGGATCGATTCATGGCTGAAAGGGAACTATTTAAAAATAAGCCAAATATTGATGGTGTGTATGGAGCTTTAGGGTTTCACTTTTATTCGGAGCAGGATAAAAACAGATTTCCCGAGCTGCAAACCGGCAACCTCACAACTATGCCAGGCAAAGTTCCTCCGGAAGAATTATTTTTATCGCTGCTTTGGCTTCACCCAAAAGTGAATGGTTATTTTTCAGTTGACGCGCTTACAGTAAAGAGAAACATTTTTCTTGGAAAAACCCCACTGTTCAATGATTTGAAATTACATGAAGACACCGTTTTTCTTTTGCAGCTTGTATCGAATTGTATGATCGAGCCCGGGATTTTAGATAGGCCCGTTGGCATAAGAGGAGTTCATGGCCATAACAGGATAACTAAAAATCCCGAAAATTCACAAAGCAGGCTTTTAATGTGGAAATACCTGTATGACTGGTCGGCTAAGGCGTCAAAAAATAAATATCTCCAAAAGTGTTTTGAAGCCTATGTGGTATCAGAAAAAATAAAACATGTGAAGCGGATACCGGCCCTCAAGCTTTTTATTACTCATAGCTTTTCAAACAGGTATTTTCTAACGATGGGTGTTTGTTTTAATCCATCCTGCCGAATAGCCTTAGGTAATTTTTTTGCAGGGGGGATACTATTTCTAAAAGTCAGGATACAGGCTCGTTTTTTTAAAAACAATTCTTTTATAAGAAACTATAGAAGTTATCTGATCCAAAAACATTAACATTAGCCACTGGCACGTAGTAAAAAATTAATGACTGCTTTCAATATCTTGCTGGGCATAAAATCAATAACTTTTTATGCCACCATCTGAAGCGAGCCTTGTTTCAGTTATAGTACCCTGTTATAATTATGCCCATTTTTTACGTGAAGCGTTGGACAGTGTTATGGCACAAGGCTACCAAAATTGGGAATGTATTATTGTGAATGATGGTTCCCCAGACAATACTGAAGAGGTTGCCCTGGAATATTGTAAAAAAGACCAGAGAATCAAATATTTCTGCAAAGAAAATGGAGGACATTCATCTGCGAGAAATTTTGGTATTAAAAACTCCCTGGGGAAATATATTCTTCCGTTAGACCCTGATGATAAGATCGCCAATTATTTTTTAGAGCAAGCAGCTAACGTTCTAGATAACAATCCAACTGTAAAAATTGTCTGTTTCGAAACACAGTTATTCGGTGAATCAAATCAGATAATTAAAATGCCCGATTATGATTTACGTTCTCTGCTAATAGTAAATTATTTAGTGAATACCTGCATGTATCGTAAAAAGGACTTTGAACAGACTAAAGGTTACGATGAATCAATGCTCGGTTTTGAGGATTGGAATCTATGGATTAATATTTTAAAATCAGGTGGGTCAGTTATTGAACTTCCATCGATTGGTTACTACTATAGGAAAAAAGACGTTTCCGTTTTCAATCTATTTTTAAAAGATAAAAAAAGGGTATTCAGAGATCTATTGACGTTATATAATAACCATGTAGATGTTTATGAAAAATATTTTGATTCGCCTATAACACTAATCCAGGAAAATGAAAAGATGAGAAGAGTCATTAATGCCTACCACCAAACGAGAACATATAAATGGGGAAAGAAATTTTATAAATTAAAATCTTTGTTTAAATAAGATGAACTGCAGGACTGGACCTTTGGTATCAATAATTATACCCTGTTATAACGTTGCCGGTTTTGTTGAGAAAGCCATCAATTCAATACTATCACAAACATATTACGAGCTTGAAATCTGGATTATTGACGATGGTTCCACTGACGATACTTTGGAAAAAATAAAAGCATTTAAAGATGACAGAATTAAAGTGGTATCATTTAAAAAGAATACAAAAAAAGTAGGAGCTGTAAATGAAGTTTTGAAAAAAGTGAATGGACAATATATTGCCTTCCAGGATGCAGATGATTGGTCAGAACCCGAAAGAATAGAAGTGCAACTAAAAGAATTTACCAAAGATGCTGCTTTAGGTATCTGTTTTACTAACTATCGATATGTAGGAAAAAAAACGATTGCCTCATGCAAAATTGCATTAACTAATGAAGAGTTAAGAAATGAATTTCTACACTATACTTATAAAAGACAACCTGGAACAGCTCCAACTATTTGCGCCACTATGATGATTTCTAAAGCATCATTGGATAAAACGGGTGGCTATAATCCCTATTTTGCCGGTAGGGTAGCGGAAGATATTCAGTGGATATACCGGATATTGAAAGAGTTTAAAGGAATTACAATTGATAAGGTCTTATATAATTATTCTGTGAGAGCGGGGTCATTAACAGAAATATCCTCGACCGGGAGAAATGTAAAATCCTCTTATTCCGTTCAATTATTATCTAAGATTATAAAAAAGGACATACAAGAAGGTATTGATATACTTAGCCCGGAAAACGCATCGGAACTAAAATTATTGGAACTGGAGGCTTGTGAAGACGCACTCGCAGAAAGTATACATGCATTAAATGAAACAAAGGCGCTTTATAAAGGCAGTATGAGCTTTAAATTGGGGCAATTTATTTTACGTCCACTACAATTATTAAAAAGAAGGTAATATTAAATAATGATAACGCCGAATAGAATAATTGTATGAGAAGTTTCTTCTCAAAAAAATATGATGGGCTATTGATGCGTTTAAAATATTCTACTTTAGGGATATTTTATCTTAAAAGCTCTGACATCCGGATTCCAAATGAACTTAAGATCAACGGACGCTTTAAAAGAATGAATTTCCTGGATCGAACCCATAAATTCTTTTCCTATGAATTCAGGGAAATTTGCATTAACGATTGTTATCAGCTGCATCTTTTAAAGCGCCAATTGAATAAAGTAGAAAATATTATTGATATTGGCGCGAACCAAGGGCTGTTTACAATTGCTGCAAGACAACAATTTCCAAAAGCAAACATCTCGTGTTATGAACCGAATAAGGAACTTCAAAATGTATTGGATTATAATTTAAAACAACTAAATGCGGAAGTTTGGTATGAGGCCGTAACAAAAGAAGATTGTAAGGTGGAACTGGAATTTGGAGAGACGGACTTGCAGAACAAGACTAAAGTTTCTTTAAATGGTGAGATACCGGGGACTGCTTTCAGGAGAGTAATAAAAAAAGCCGGTGGAAGCGTTGATCTTTTAAAACTGGATTGCGAAGGTGCAGAATGGGCATTATTTGAAGATGAAGATAGCTGGCAAAAAATCAGGGGGTTGACTATGGAATATCATCTTTGGGCAAGGGATGGCAGTTCCTTTAATGACATTAAGACAATATTGGAAAAATTGAATTTTAAAATACTCAGTCATAACCCTCTTTCAGATTCTTTTGGAATTATAGCCGCTATTAAAAAGAGCTAAGTATTGTATTTGATGGTACCTGCAAAAAAAAGTACTCCTTACGAATGAAAATTGCCATTCTAACAAGACCCGACTATAGAAGTCCACGCGTATTGGCAGAAACACTCAAGCCTCAATTACAACAAACGAGCGTTTCTATCGAGATATTTTATGATATAAACTTTCTAAACCGCCTCGTGAGTTACCGGGACAGCAAGCTCAGTTTACATTTTTGGTTGAAAGAAAAATTGTTCAATTACATCAGTGATAAAATAGTAATTAAAAAACTGGGGAAGTTCGACGCAGTCGTTATTAGTGAATGCAGCCCGAATGGATTTGTAAAAAGTCTGTATAATGTTGAGCGGTTTAAGAAGATCTATAGGAATCCGGTTCTGTATTATGAAGTGTACTACCTGGGGAATGCTCCCTCTCAAATTAACAAATTAAGGAAGTCAGGTGATGCTGTGATGAACAGGTATGACCTGCATCTATCCGTATCAGAAATAACGGAGATCCGGCAACAGCCTTCAGGTAATTGGTTTAATATCGGGCTGTATGCAAAATCATGGAATTTAACACCAGTGCCCAAAAAGGAAATGATTGCCATAATAGATTTTGAACATCCGGGTTACGAAACATATAGGCAAATGCAGATTAGCGCTTTGCAAAAGGTGGGCATTAAATATATTTCTTTAGAAAAATCTTATTCTATAGAAGAGATAAGAAGCATTTACCAGCAGGGTTCTATTTACTTTATGCAATCCCCTGAAGCTTTCGGGCTGCCGATATTGGAATGCCTTTGTTGCGGTAATCAAATATTTACACATTCACACACCTGGCCTATGTCCTGGAGATTACATAGCAATCCTGGGTTCCCTGAAAATGATGTTTTGCCGGAATGTTTTACTGTTTGCAGCGATGAAGAGGAACTGGTAGAGAACTTAAGCAAGTTTAAAAAAAACTATCATCCCTCGGAAACACCTCAAAAAGTATTTCAAAACTTTATCCGGCATTATCCCTCTTTTTATCATGGTAATGAACATGAATTGCAAAGGCTCTTGAATGTTTTAAAAGCAGGAAGAATGGGGGATAATTCATGAAAAGAGTATTAATAATTGTTCCCTTTGAAAAAATTTACCCGCCCATCAATGGTGGGATGCAAAGGTTTTTTCATATCATTCACCAGTTGGCGATACATGCTGAATTGACGCTTATTACCAAACAGGAAAAGGCTGAATTTTTACTGGCAAAAGATGAATATCCGGCTATTGAAAATGTAAACATTCTCAGCACGAAAGATGCTCCAAAGCCAAAAGATATTTTCAATCTGTTACCGGAGAAACTACAGAAAGCATTGAGATACCGATGGTATAAAAAAAATATAAAAGGGCCTGCAGATGGCGACTATCTTGACTATTACCCTATCGTAAAAGAATTGCTTCAGAAAGAAAAATTCTACACGGTTATTTTAGAAAGCCCTGCGACCCTGAATGCGGCCAGCCTTATCAGGAAGTATGATAAAAAAGCGAAGATCATTTTTGATGCCCATAATGTGAATACCAATTTAGACGCCGCTTTCCTGGAAAAAAAAGAAATCAGTTCAGCAAGATACCTGAATACCAGGAGAGTGGAGAGTGAGTTATATAAAACAGTGGATGGCGTGCTGGCCTGCAGTAAAAAAGATAAGGATGATTTTGACAGTTTAAACGACGGAAAACTGGCCATATCGGTAATTCCTAACGGAGTTACCGTAAACGATAAATTGTGCGATGCAGGGGTAAGATCAGAAAATCCGGAACATATTCTCTTTTGCGGTTATTTAAGTAGCAGGCCAAACAGTGAAGGCCTTTACTGGTTTTACCGTTCAATATGGCCCATGGTGCAAAAAGCGTATCCTCAATTGAAATTACTGGTTGTTGGAAGCGGTAAGCTGCCCGCGGAAATGAATGATTTATTAAATGACGAGGGTTTGATCTTTACGGGAAGCGTGGAGGATGTGAAGCCCTATTATAGCCAGTCGGCAATTTCAATAGTTCCGTTAAAAACAGGTAGTGGTACCAGGTTGAAAATACTGGAAGCAATGAGTTTTGGTGTGCCGGTGGTATCTACCTCTCAAGGCGCCGAGGGAATAGATTATACGAACGGATTTGATATTATAATAGCCGATGAGGAGCAGTTGTTCGCAGAGCAAATCATTCACTTATTAAAAGATAACGAACAAAGATTAATGATACAAAAAAATGCCAGGGCCCTGGTAGAGAGAAAATATGATTGGAATATAATTGGCCACGAATTATTGGAAGTGATAAATTTAATTGATATAAAACGGGCGGTTTAAGAAATAATTAGTCAATAGTTTCCAGGACTTACATAAATTTAGAATTATTAACGACGCTTTTCTTATGGGGAAGGAAATTGATTCGAATGAGATGGAACCAGGTAGTAAGGATATTTCAATTGTAGTTTTTGCTAACAGGAAGGATTTTTTCCTTACAAAATTGTGCATTACCAGTATCCGGTTATATTACCCGGATGTTCAAATTTTACTTGTGAAGGACAAACTAAACGGAGACTTTAATACAAGGCGTTTACGAAAAGTTCATAATGTGGAAATTTTGGATTTAGGTAAAAAATATTATGGTTGGGGAGCTGCAAAAATTCATTTCTTATTAAAAGATAATTTACCTAAAAGGCGTTATTTATGTTTGGATTCTGATATTGTTTTTGTCGGCAGGGTATTAACGAAAATCCAAAATACTAAAGGTGATTTTGTTTTTAATCCACACTATTTAAGTCAGCCGTTTTCAAGAGACGCCATAGACATTTATTTTGACCCTGACACTGCAAAAGAAAGCTACCCGGGTTATGAATATCCCGGGTATTTTTTCAATGCAGGTCAAACGGTCGTTACACCAGGTTTACTTAAAGAATGCATGCTAAGTACGACTTTTCAAACCAGGAGGTATCCTTATTATTTAAAAACGTTTCGATGTGCTGACCAGCCCATTCTGAATATGGTAATGCCTGTTCTGAAGAAAGAGCAAAATGTAGAAATGAATGCTGTCACCTATATGATTTTAAGTCCCCAGTTTTTTTTGGACAGCACGAATAATGACTTCGAAAAGTTCATAAATGGCGAAACGGAGATTATGGTTCATTATGCGGGCGATACCCGAAACAATGATCTTGACAAAATGAGAGGGAATATGTTGCTTAAAGGAATAAAAAAAGAGTATCACTTAAAATTATCCCGTTTTTCCAGGCTGCTTGATACCTGGCAGGATAAGATATGTGCTCATCAAAAAATTAATAGAATTCTTTACCTGCGTAACAGGATTTGGATAGAATTGATGAATAAAATTAAATACTACAATTATTGATTTCGCTTTTTATTGGCAGGTTTTATTCTTGTAGGAATTACTGAGCAGATGAAAATTGCCGCACAACCGGGTATAAGTGTTTTAATGACCGCGTTCAACCGGGAGAAATTTATAGCAGAAGCAATAGAGAGTGTGCTGGCATCCGGGTACGAAAATTTTGAATTGATTATTGTAGATGATAAATCCTCTGACAACACTGTTTCCATTGCGAGGAGATATGAATTAACGGATGACCGTGTGAAGGTGTATACGAATGAAACTAATCTGTCTCAGTTCCCAAATCGCAATAAAGCGGCATCACTCGCAAGGGGAAAATATATTAAATATGTTGACTCTGATGATATGATTTATCCGTGGAGCCTTGAATATTGTGTTGAAATGATGGAGAAGTATCCCGGGGCAGGAATGGGTATTTTATATACGAAAAATAAAATTGATAGGGAATATCTCAATCCGGCAGAAACGATTCAAAAAAATTTCTTCGAGAGCAGCATTCTGAATATTGGCCCGGTGGGAACTATTTTGAATAGGGAACTGTTTGAAAAGGCGGGCTATTTCAATTCAAATTATGGTGTGCCGTCTGACATGTATTGTAACCTTAAGATGGCCTCTCTTTACCCGACTGTGCTGCTTAACAAAGATTTCTTCTTTTACCGGGTACATGAAGGACAGGAGTTTAATAACAGGTACAGCTACTTATGTTATAACTATAAATACTTATCGGATGCAATTAACCTGCCTGGATTTCCATTGAGCACTAAGCAGAAAAGATTTTTACTTCATAAGGCGGAATGTTATTACGTAAAGGATCTCCTGGTGTATTTAAAAAATACAAAGAAATTAAAAAGTACAATAGCGGCATTTTCTGTATCCGGGATGAATACGTTTAAGTTACTTAGGGGACTCTCAAATCTCGTCCTGGCAAAATGTGGTTTTCAAAAATTTAAACCCGTTGACAGCGGGATATAAATGGTTCAACCGAACTATTGAGCATATTTAATAGTTGGTAAAGAAATAGTGGGCATAAAAATTTTATTGGTTACAGGAAATTATTTACCGGGTAGAAGCGGGGGAATTGAAAATTATACTCACTGGCTTGCCGGTATTTTGCAGCAACATCATTTTGAAGTGGAAATAGCAGCTTTGAAACTCGTTGAACGGAAAGATTATGTTTATGAAGGAATCAAAGTAAATTATTTGAACAATAGCTTGTCAGTCCTGGAGAGCCTGATAAAAGATGGAGATTTTGATATTTGTCATTTTCATGAATATTCTGAATATGGAGGTATTGAAATTCCATGGTTTGCAATGGCAAAGGAGTATTGTAAAAAAGTATACTTTACATTTCACCTGCCTTATTTAACCTGCTACAAAGGTGATTTCAGGTACATGGGTATAAGAGATTGTAACAACTTTTCTTCAATGGCAAGATGTGTAGAATGCGTGTTTGCAACGAAACTGGGTTATAAGGACACTTCCCGTTTTGATATTTATAACACTGGAATTAAGATGCTCACCCGTTTAATAAAAAAGAGCGGCAGGATCAAACTGGTACAGACTAAATTTCAATCAAAAAAAAATGCCCTGGAAGAATTAATTAAAACCTGCGACACTATCTTTATTTATGGTGCATGGTTTAAAAGAATATTAAATGAAAATGGGTATCATTCTCCCACACTCAGGGAAATTCCACACATAACTAAAATGACTTCTGAAGTTTCGAAAGTAAATGATTGGAGCCTTAAAAAGAAGATATTATTTGTGGGAAGAATAGAGGAAGTAAAAGGCCTTCATTTACTCTGTAATGCCATGGCTTTGATTCCGGAGGCTGCAATTGCGTTAGATGTATTTGGAAATATAGTGGATGAAAGCTACTACAAGAGCTGTAAAGAAAACTTTAATTTCAATTACAGGGGAGCAGTACCACGTGTTGAATTACTAAATAAATACAGGGAGTATGATTTTTTAATTCTACCAAGTGCATTTACCGAAATGTATTCTTTAGCATTAAGGGAGGCCTTTGATGAGGGATTACCTGTTATTGTATCTGCGGCAAAAGGGAATAAAGATGTAGTTGATGAAGGAATGAACGGATTTATTTTTGAGTATGATAATTACAAGGACCTTGCAAATGTTATTGTGAAAGCATATAAGCTAAAAGAAGAGGGGTGGAAGCCGGTATTTAAGACAACTAACCTTCCTGAACAGGATATTGAAGAAATAATTTCTTATTACCGTTGATTTTTATTCTTGCAATTATTTAAAAGATGCTTGGCTTTATAGTACCTATTAAACCAAAACAATATTCCAAAAACTGGAACCTGGACAATGCGATCCTTGAAAGGACGGTGAAGTCGATATGCAACCAGAACTCACAGGATTTTAAATTAATTATTGTTTATACGGATAAGCCTGAGATTAGTTTTTCACATCAGAACCTTAATTATGTACATTTTCCTTATGCGGATGTACCGGTTAATGATATTGAGGACTGGGAAGACCGGAAACAATGGTACACCCCGGTATTCGCGGAAAGGATGATGGACAAATCCCGGAAGATCATCCTGGGATGTAAGACGGCGAAATCTCTTGGTTGTACCTATTTGATGGGGGTAGATAGTGATGACCTGGTATCTTGTAAATTATGCTCCTTTATAAAAGACTACCCGGAAAAAAACTGTGCCGGGTGGAGAATAGCCCGTGGTTATGTTTATGAAGAAGATGCGATGGTTGCCGTTAAAAATAAAAGAATCTGGGAAATGAACGGGAGTGTCCACATCATCAGGGCCGACCTGGTTAATATTCCTGATTTTGACTCCAATTTCAGGTTGTTTGATTACAGCTTATTCCAGAGCCATGTTTATACCTATCAGCGGTTAATAGACTTTCATCAAGAGAAATTAGCGGCGGTTCCATTCTATGGAGTTGTATACCTTATTCATAAAAATAATTACTCAAAAGTGAGGGAAATAATCTCGTCCAACACTTTTAAACTGTTTATAAAAAAAATACTCCGGGGGAAATTAGTAACCAGGAAATTAAGGGATGAGTTTGGTTTATACCCTTTAAAAAATAGTGTTAACCGCGGAAATTGAAACCCAAAATATCTTACTACTTAAGTCATCCGATCCAATATTTTTCTCCACTGCTTAGAGAGATGAGCGAGGAATTTGATCTGCACGTTTATTATTTTTCTGACGCAAGCATCAGGGGAAATGTAGATGTTGGATTTGGACAGCCGGTAAAATGGGATATCCCTTTGTTGGAAGGTTATTCGGCTACCTTTCTTAAAAATATCTCGGGAAGAAAATCACTATCAAACAGGATTTGGGATGTTGTCAATCCTTCCGTGGTAACCTCTTTATTTAAAAGGGACGCGTCCATTGTTATAGTTAATGGCTGGAGTTATTTTTCTAATTTACTCACTATTATAGCGGCGAAGATGCTGGGTAAGAAAGTCTGGCTGAGAGCCGAGAATCCCCTGCACCAGGAATTAAAAAAAAGTAGGAACGCCCTCCGGATTAAAGCAGTAATATTAAAGTACCTGCTTTTCCCTTTTATCGATAAGTTCTTATACATCGGTAAAGAGAGCAAACAATTTTTTGAATATTACGGAGTAAAACCCTCCCGGTTAGTGTACACGCCTTATGCGGTAGACAATGAATTGTTTCAAAAAGAATCCGCTTGTTTAAAAAATAAGGAATTGGTGAAACACCAGCTTGGGCTGCCACGGGAAAAGGATATCATATTGTTTACCGGGAAATATATTGAAAAGAAAAGGCCGCTTGATTTAATAAAAGCATTTCATTTGCTGAATGCATCGTCTGCGGTTTTAGTGATGGCAGGTGAAGGAGAATTGCGCAAAGAAATGGAAGTATACATTCATGAAAATGATATTAAGAACGTTATCCTGGCTGGTTTTATTAACCAATCTGAAATTGCAAGGTATTATGCGGCGGCAGACGTATTTGTGATGTGTTCAGGAATGGGGGAGACGTGGGGCCTCTCTGTAAATGAGGCGATGAACTTTGCTTTACCGGTTATAGTATCTAAAACCTGCGGCTGTGCTGAAGACCTGGTTCACGACAATAGTAATGGATTTTTGTACGAGGAACGGGATATAAAGGCGTTAAGTGACGGGATAAGAACGCTGCTGGAAAATGAAGAGTTACGGGGCAAATTCGGAAATGCTTCGTTGAAGATCATCAATGATTTTTCAATACAGCATATTGTTCAAAATATGAAAGCGGCTATTTGATGTATTGCGGGGAGCCAAATGGAGAAGATTGCCGCGGCGCACCAGGTCTTTTCAAATTGCAACTTTTGTTATGCGCCTCGCAATGACGTAAACAACGGGCTTCAAGTCCTTAAATGAGCAGATTACCATTGGTAGCGTCATTTGCTGTAGAAGCCCCACGGATGCCAATCGCTGCTACGTCATTGCTGTAGAAGCCCCATGGATGCCAATCGTTTAGAGAATTTTAATGGCGACGCGGCAATCTCCTAATTAGAACAAGGATTGTCTTCTTAAGGAGCAGATTGCCATTTGCTACGTCATTGCGAGGAGCTAAGTGGATGTCAAACGTTTAGAGAATTTTAATGGCGACGCGGCAATCTCCTAATTAGAACAAGGATTGTCTTCTTAAGGAGCAGATTGCCATTTGCTACGTCATTGCGAGGAGCTAAGTGGATGTCAAACGTTTAGAGAATTTTAATGGCGACGCGGCAATCTCCTAATTAGAACAAGGATTGTCTTCTTAAGGAGCAGATTGCCATTTGCTACGTCATTGCGAGGAGCTAAGTGGATGTCAATCGTTTAGAGAATTTTAATAGCGACGCGGCAATCTCCTAATTAGAACAGGGATTGTCATCTTAAGGAGAAGATTGCCATTTGCTACGTCATTGCGAGGAGCTAAGTGGATGTCAATCGTTTAGAGAATTTTAATAGCGACGCGGCAATCTCCTAATTAGAACAGGGTTTGCCTTCTTAAGGAGCAGATTGCCGCGGCGCACCCAATCTTTTCAAAATGCAACTTTTGTTATGCGCCTCGCAATGACGTAAACAACGGGCTTCAAGTCCTTAAATGAGCAGATTACCATTGGTAGCGTCATTGCTGTAGAAGCCCGTGGATACCAATCGCTATGACGTCATTGCGAGGAGCTAAGTGGATACCAATCGTTTAGAGAATTTTAATAGCGACGCGGCAATCTCCCGGTTACCGTCATTGCGAGGAGCCAAGTGGATGCTAATCAGTTAGGAAATGTTAATGGCAACGCGGCAATCTTTCAATTACCACAGTCTCCGCCCAACTAACAGATTGCCACGGCGCACCCAATCTTTTCAAAATGCAACTTTTGTTATGCGCTTCGCAATGACGTAAACAAGGGGCTTCAAGTCCTTAAATGAGCAGATTACCATTGGTAGCGTCATTGCTGTAGAAGCCAGGTGGATACCAAGCGCTGTGACGTCATTGCGAGGAGCTAAGTGGATGTCAAACGTTTAGAGAATTTTAATAGCGACGCGGCAAGCTCCTAATTAGAACAGGGTTTGCCTTCTTAAGGAGCAGCTTACCGCGGCGTACCAGATCTTTTCAAAATGCAACTTTTGTTATGCGCCTCGCAATGACGTAAATAACGGGCTTGCCGGTTCTGAAATTTTAAACTATTAATTAGCGCCTGTTTTTCCTTTACGTTCAGAAAGTTTTGGTTAAAACTATTTTATATATCGGGAGTTTAAATGAATCTGGTAATTCATTTGGCAGGTATAAGACATTGAAAGCAATGGGAAACGAGGTGACGGGCATAGATACAGACGCCTATGTTTACGGTGGTTTATTTGATAAGTTTCACCACCACCTGAATGTGGGGCCGGGGATCCTTGCCTTAAATAAGAAGGTATTGCAAACCATTGAAGAGGTTACTCCGGAAATTATATGGGTGGATAATAAACCATTCCTTCAATCCCGGGCATTAAAAAAGATAAGGAGCAAATGGCCCGGAATAAAAATAATTAACCTGGTAACCGATGACCCGACCGGCAAATACAAAAATGCCTGGCGGCTGTGTTTACGCACTGCAAAATATTACGACTTCCATTTTGTTCAACGTGCAGTCAATATTCCTGAATTGAAAAAATACGGCGCCAAACGGGTGGAAATATGTTACCGCTCTTATGATCCTTCCCTACATAGGGTCGTTTCATTAAATGCAGCAGATCTGAAAAAATACAAAACGCCGGTTGGCTTTATAGGAACACACGAAAGCTATCGGGAGGAATATATTGTTCATCTTATAAAAAATAAAATTCCCGTAAGCATCACAGGCAATGACTGGCAACATGCAAAGCAGTGGGATGTTATAAAACCCCATTACAAGGGTCCGTCAGTGTATGGCAATGCCTATATTAAAACGATTAATGGTTTTGATATCGCGTTACATTTTTTAAGGCATACCAACAGGGATGAGCAGGATAGCAGGACGTTCGAGATACCTGCCTGCGGTACTTTTATGCTTGCGGAAAAAAGCGGGGTGCATTTGTCACTTTTTGAAGACGGTAAAGAAGCGGTTTTTTTCGAAACCAAAGAACAGTTGTTAGAAAAAATAAAATATTATTTAGAACACCCGGACGAAAGAAAGACTATTGCAAAAGCAGGGCATGAAAGGTGCACGTCAAGTGGCTACTCTCATGCTGCCAGGTTACAGGAAGTAATTGGTAAAATATTTACTTGAGGCCTGGTTGTTGGGGGCATGGAGCACCATAAACGTCATTGCCAGGAGGTAAGTCGATGCCAATCATGTAGAAATTTTAATAGCGACGCGGCAATCTCATAATTAGAACAGGGATTGTCTTCTTAATGAGCAGATTGCCGCGGCGCACCAGGTCTTTTCAAATTGCAACTTTTGTTATGCGCCTCGCAATGACGTAAACAACGGGCTTCAAGTCCTTAAATGGGCAGATTGCCGCGGCGCACCAGATCTTTTCAAATTGCAACTTTTGTTATGCGCCTCGCAATGACGTAAACAAAGGGCTTCAAGTTCTTAAACGAGCAGATTGCCGCGGCGCACCAGATCTTTTCAAATAGCAACTTTTGTTATGCGCCTCGCAATGACGTAAGCGACGGGCTTCAAGTTCTTAAATGAGCAGATTACCTATTTGCAACGTCATTGCTGTAGAAGCCCCGTGGATACCAATCGCTATGACGTCATTGCGAGGAGCTAAGTGGATGCCAATCGTGTAGGGAATTTTAATAGCGACGCGGCAATCTCATAACAGGGATTGTCTTCTTAAGGAGCAGATTGCCATTTGCTACGTCATTGCGAGGAGCTAAAGAGATGTCAAACGTGTAGGGAATTTTAATAGCGACGCGGCAATCTCATAATTAGAACAGGGATTGTCTTCTTAAGGAGCAGATTGCCGCGGCGCACCAGATCTTTTCAAATTGCAACTTTTGTTATGCGCCTCGCAATGACGTAAACAAGGGGCTTCAGGTCCTTAAATGAGCAGATTACCGCGGCGCACCAGATCTTTTCAAATTGCAACTTTTGCTATGCGCCTCGCAATGACGTAAACAAGGGGCTTCAAGTCCTTAAATTAGCAGATTGCCGCGGCGCATCAGATCTTTTCAAATTGCAACTTTTGTTATGCGCCTCGCAATGACGTAAACAAGGGGCTTCAACTCCTTAAACGAGCAGATTACCTATTTGCAACGTCATTGCTGTAGAAGCCCCGTGGATACCAATCGCTATGACGTCATTGCGAGGAGGTAAGTCGATGCCAATCATGTAGAAATTTTAATAGCGACGCTGCAATGTCCTAATTAGAACAGGGATTGTCTTCTTAGGGAGCAGATTGCCGCGGCGCACCAGGTCTTTTCAAATTGCAACTTTTGTTATGCGCCTCGCAATGACGTAAACAACGGGCTTCAAGTCCTTAAATGGGCAGATTGCCGCGGCGCACCAGATCTTTTCAAATTGCAACTTTTGTTATGCGCCTCGCAATGACGTAAACAAGGGGCTTCAAGTCCTTAAATGAGCAGATTGCCGCGGCGCACCAGATCTTTTCAAATTGCAACTTTTGTTATGCGCCTCGCAATGACGTAAACAAGGGGC
>NZ_VYQF01000009.1 GCF_008710285.1 Ginsengibacter hankyongi
TAACCAGAAAGAACATTGTTCTTGTGTTTTTATACCAGTAATCTGATTAGAAATAAAAAGCAATTCTTTACTTGCCTATAATTTGGGCTTGCTGCTCAGATAAAGAATAACCGAAGGGTCTCCTTCAATATCAAATTAATGAGAAATTATTATTTTCATTTTTCTACAGCAATTTCTATAACCTTTACAGTATTGGGCTCCATTGACTCTGTTCGTTTTATTTTGTTTCCTGTTTTTTCCAACCTAATTACCTTTTCAGGAGTGATCATAGAGAGAGTATAATTATTGGCAGAAAGTCCAAATTGACTTGGATCAATTGCATAAGAAAAAGGAATTTCATGATCTGTGTAATTAGCAATGAATACAGCCAGATCTCCATCTTCAGATTGCCACAACCGGGCTTCTACTGAAGGTACTTTACCTTTGTGTAAACCACCTTCACTAAATTCTTCTTCAAAATCCGGGACAGAATTAGTTGGGGTTAAAGGTTTCCATAACCTGCCATATGTAAGAAATTTTTGTGTGACCATTCTTAATCTTGCACACTGACGCAGGAAATCGACTTTAGCGGAATATTCAGGACGACGGAACAAATCAAAATCCATCCATCCGATCTGCCTGCCATCAATAAATCCTTGTCCAACAGCGTAATTAAAAAGCTGATTACTTTTTTTGAAATCGCAAACACTGCCATAAAAGAGAGTATAACCGGAATATACAACCTGCTGTAAAGGTATTTCACGTTCAGATGGTTTTGCAGTATATAAATTTGCATTAACCAAGTCAAAGAATATCTCGTCTGCACCTTCGGAGGTTACAATTACATCCCTGCCATTCTGGTGAGCAACATTCAAAATATCCTGGTAATAGTCACGATAGCCGTCAGCCCAGTAATGACCACCACCCAAAGGATGCAAGTGATCTTTATTGAAACAAAGTTCATGTGAATTGTCGGAAACTTCATCTACATAGATTCCATTGATTCCGTATTGAGAAACCATTTTATCTATGAGATTAGAAATAGTATGACGCCAAGGCACCTGACTGGGACACATCGGGGTAAGCCTCCCAGCACCGTCCCAGTAAAATTTTTGTCTAAGGCCGCCTTCTTCATCTTTAATAGCGTAAGGATCGTATTTATCCCAATCAGGTATCTTGCTATCAGCACTCAGTCCGTTTATATAAGGTACAATTAGCGCACCTGAGTCAACAAGTTCTTTTACACGTTCTTTAAAACCTGAAAGTGCAGGGAGAAAGTGAGGATAATTATTATCAAAAAGGTGCTCATTCCATCCATACCACTGAAAGGCAATTGGGACACTCATTCTTTTCATGGCATTCAGGAATGGCATATCCATTTGATGGGGATCGCCAATATCACGTTTCCAGGTTGTAGGGTTTCCGGTGTTTTTATCTACATCCGGGGGAAGATCCCATATCCACGTATCCCGGATCCAAAAACCAATATTAATGGCAGATTTGGGGAAATCGGGTCTTTGTGAAATAGAGCCTTTTTGGGTCCATTTCTGTTGGAGTGCCCATGCCCTGTATCGATAAGCAGCATCAATCCAGCCTCCCTGGTAGGGCCCAAAAGCTACGGCATATTGATCCGGGAGTTCGGATCCGGTTACTCCCATATTTTCAGGATACCTTACCAGTGATAAAGTCTTTTTTTTGGAATCAACACTAAAATCTTTTGCCCACGATTCTCCGTCCATACTTGAAAAATATACTGCATTACTACCAGCATTAAATGACATAAATTGCATAGGAATGAAACCTGAAGGAGAGCGGGTCTTGAAAGATCCCGTCCAGTTTATTAAAAAATTACCTCCCGAGCCTTCTACCGGAAGTGCAAGATCATACGATCCCCCTGCAGGAAATCCGTTTACAGATGGACAGGCAACTTCCCATAATCCCCAATAATTTGAACGATTTCGTACGAATATCCTCCATTTGGCGATACCGTTTGATTTTGGCAACTCAATCGTAACCTCGATATTTACTACACTATCCTCTTCCCAAAATCTTATATTATTCCATTGAAGTATGGCAATCTGGTCACCACTTGCTTTAGTAAAAAGCTTAATATTACTGCAGTCTTTATAATTATTATCAATCTTAGGTCTCATGGTGCCTTTACCAAATTCTGCTTCCCATAACAAATGCTTCCCCTCGACCTTTTCAATATGATTAAATCCAGTCTTTCTATCAATCATTCCTGACAATCCGAGTCCATATGGTTCAAAAATGTAAGTCACATAATTATTTTGAAGGATAAGGCCTTTTGCAGGATCAATTGTCGTGTGCGTGGGTATTGCCATAATTGGTCTGGCAATAAAGATTGCAAGTGCTAAAAAAATATTTTTCATTCTAATTAATTAAGAAATTTTTTTAAAGGATAATAAAGATTAATCGTATAAACAAAACAACTCTTTGAAATACCTAAAACATTCAGTATTGTGGTTACTAAACCTAGAGTTACTTTTTCAACTTTAGATAGATTTACTTGGTATCATTCAACGTCAACAAACTAAAGCCCCCAAGTCATTTGAGCTTTTAGAAAATAGGTAGCAATAGCTTCTCGAAATTTTACCAAATCGAGGACGTCCACGATAACTATCTTGGCTTGACTGGATCCAAGCGATAGAATTAGTACCAAGTAACAAATTCATAAAAAGATCTCATCAAATTTTCCGTTATCCTTTACTCTAGTATATCAGGGTACCTTCATTTTTCTAAAGAAAACTCCCTATATTTTAGGGAGTATCAAATTTGGATATTATAGCCATAACTTAATGTAATTGGTGAAAATCATCTAATTAATGTCATAGTTTCCTTTACAACGGCAGAATCGCCTGTCCATGGGTCCTTAAATCCGTAACTTAGATTAAAAATATGATTAGTAGGGTCATAAGAAGAGGGGCCAGACACAATATTATATGTTTGAATTCCAAACCCATATAGGTAATCATTTGAAACAGTTACTGAATTGTCCGGATTTACTGTCAAGTCCATTTGCTGACCTATTGATGCATAAATGGTTTGATCTGCAGCGTTGAGTACTACTTTGTTAGGGACAGGGGAGGTGGGCAAAGTTACCCCATTCCCACCAGCAGAAGGGTAATTATTATAAAGGCTAAGAAGGCCTGATAAATCATGTACATACTTTAGATCATTAATTGAATAAGTGTTTTTCCCCATTACTCGCTGTCCAACTGAGTTATACAAACCCATGTATTTGTTACCTGCGACAAGAGCATACATAGTTGACCCGAAGTTTCCACTGATATCATATCCCTGGGCATCTGTAATTATAATAGGAAGTATATATTTTTTTGAAAAATCAATTTGGTTGGTATTTTTGAACTGAATAAAAATATTTTCATCTCTGGTTCCAGCCTTGAATGTGACTTGCTTATTGGGAATTGTATAGAATTCTGTTGGTAATAATTGATAAGCGTTACCATTCTTGGCATTGAACGCACTGAAACCAGTATTGTCTAAATCAACCGTCACAGTAACATCCTTGTTTAGTATAGGACCTCCTAACTGCAACTGAACAGAATCCGTTGCCATGCCACTGCTATCTAACCGTAAAGTCATAAAATAGCTATTAAGATTCGCAAGATAGCTTCCGCCATTTGCGGTCTTATTTAAATAGTTTATTGGATTAAGCTCGCTAAAAGAAGTAGCAACCCCATCTAATGTAAATGTTTTCGGGTTATCTTTTAAACAGGAAGGCAAAGAAAGTACGCTCAATATACATAATCCTTTAAAAAATTTATGCTTTAGTTGTTTCATAATAATTTATTATTTTATATTAATTTAGGGCATCCAGAAAATTTTTGGAGAGATAGGAGTTATAGCCCCTTCAGCGGCTACATTTTTGCTATTGGTGTTATATTCGGACTGAGGATAAATAAAACGATAAGGATAATCATAAAGCCTGCTACTAGAGGCTGAAAAAGGTAAATCTTTCGGGTAACCTGTCCTTCGATAATCTGTCCACGACTCCAACGGATCAGTAATACATAAGGAAATGTATTTCTGAATTAGAATGGCCTGCAAAGGGTTTGCACTGCTGGCCTGCCACCCTACATTTGCTATATTTTGTGACAAATATGCTGCTGCCCAATCCTTAGGATGCGCATTAAATGTTTTTCCATCAGTAAAAACATTCAGGTAAATAAAATTATCAGTAATCGCCTCAGCATATAGATCACCTGCATTCCCTGGTAATAGCCCTCTCTGGACTGCTTCCGCCTGAAGGAATAAGCTTTCCCAGGATGATAATATGATAGATGATTGTGAAGGGCTTGGCAATATCCCCCATGTTTTCGGTATAGTTCCTGAAAATCCTATAGGCGGTTTAAAATTAAATGGAAGATTGTTATTAGCATTCAGTTTATTCAGTGGGCCTCCGAAATAACTTGCAGCTGAATTGCCACCAGCCCCAAGCGGATTCCCCTCAATCATCCCAGCAACGTTGGTACCATAGAAATATCCAAGTCTAGTATCGTTGTAACCATTTAATTTATCAATAAAGTAGCTGTTACCAGCAGCCCCTACTAAAGCAGCTGCTCCTGTAATAGAATACCCAATGTGGGAATACAAGGGATTCAAATGGGTGGCCGCATCCGTAGCATAACCTGGATTTACCATAGCACTTTCACCAGGACCAAGTAAACCAGTAGGGTCACTCGCTATTTTTTGCATTTCCGCCTGTATGGTACTTTGTTGACTGCTTACCCCGATTTCATGCAACAGCATACGTAGTTTTAAAGTATTGCCAAACTTAATCCACATAGTAGCGTCGCCCTTAAACATTACATCGGCATTTCCCGGGTTATATTCAGAAATCAGTGTGGTATTTTCCAGAATATCTACAGCTGAATCAAGCTGTTGAATACAAGCATTATAGACATCCTGCGCCTTATCATATTTAGGGGTAAGAATATTTTTACCCAGCTGAAGAGCCTCTGTATATGGTACATCATTATAAGTATCCACTAGCATCTGAAAATTCAGCGCCTTCATAATTTTAGCAGCTCCTACAAGAAACCATTTATTTGCAGCAACTCCACTCTGCTCTATAAAAGCATAGTCATTCAGATTATGATAATTATCAGTCCAACTTGTGACAAAATCAGTACTAGTGAAATTATTGGAATTATTCGGACCTGGAGGGGCTGCACGAACGCTGTTACCATAATAATTTTGGGTGCCATTCATATATAAATAGTCGACACTTACTATATAAGCCGTCTGAGTTAACGCGTTCGTAAATACTAAAGCCGGATCTGCCTGCGCAGGAGCATTCGGATTATTATTGATATCCAGAAAATTCTTTTCACATCCACTTCCTAAAATTAACAATCCGGCAGATAACAAACTACAATATATTAATTTCTTTTGCATATTAATTTTTTTTTGATTAGAACACAATTTTTAGATCTGCTCCGTAGGTCCTGGTTGGGGGAGCTTGATGAAGGCTGTTGCTACCTGTGGCATTACCAGTAGACTCGCCGTATGACGGATCTGTCCAAATATTTCCCTTGGGCACTATTAAAATCAAATTGCTTCCCACCAGGCTCACAGATATATTCTGCACATATTTTAATTTATCTGTAATATTTGTAGGCAGACTATATGAAATGCTAGCATTCCTTAACGACCAATAAGCACCGCTGGTCATGTAAATTGAATTTACCCCCCCAGGTGCACCCAAAGAAAAATCATAGATTTGGTTATTGGGATTAGCAACATACTTTCCATTAGGTTCCTTAATTACCGAGTTTGGATAAGAAAATCTTGAACGGTCAAATACGGCAAAACGCTGAGAAATATTAAATACATCCATATATAATCCCGTTCCGTTATAAATTACATTGCCCCCTTTGTACTCAGCAACTGCGGAGAGTGTAAAACGCTTGTAATTTAACGAAGTATTTATGCCCAGTGAGTAAGTTGGGTTAGTTGTTCCATAATCTACCAACGTGTTCGCCCTAGAAGGCTGACCATTATTAGCATTAACAATTAACTGTCCAATGCTGTCTCTCGCAAAATCAGTCAGCAAAAGCTGTGGATAAGACTTTCCTACAACAGCATACGAATTAGTAATCCCCGAAGGATCGGAAATTTTTAAACTATTGATCGCACCTAAGCTTACAACTTTATTCTGATAGTGTGTAAAGTGGATACCCACATCCCATCTGAGGTTATTTCGCTTTACAGGGGTAACATTTAAATCCAGTTCCAACCCTTTATTATCCATTTCTCCAACATTTATCAAAGATTGGGTAAAACCTGTCGCATTAGAAACGTCTATCGGAACTGTTTCGTTGGTTGTATTCTCCTGAAAATAGCTAAATTGCAAATTAACTCTGTTTTCGAGAAAACCGATTTCGCCACCTACCTCTTTAGAAAGCGTAAACTCAGGTTTCAGACCAGGAAATGTAGCCGACGTAGAAGTTGTTAGACCTGGAAGCTGACCAAATGGGAATCCCGACCCGGAAGAGAAAACTGTCTGAACCTGATATGGGCTCACATTTATATTTCCCGTTTTTGTAACAGCACCCCTAATCTTTAAAAAGGAAATTGTTTTACTGTTTTTCAAAGCGGGAATAACATCACTTAACACCACGGATGCATCTACTCCAGGATAGAAATAATTTCTGTTGTCCGCATTCAGCAGCGATGTAGCATCCATACGTCCGCTTGCGTGCAGGAAAAGGAAATTTCTATACCCTAAAGTCAGGTCAGCATAATTTCCATAATTGCGCATTTTACTCATCGTTTGGTTCACGTTAGGAACACCTTGACGAAAATTAACGTTATAAAAATCGTTAATATTCAACAAGGTGGTTGATCCATTTGATAAAAGTTGATATTGATCCTGGTTAATAATATTACCGAGTATTAACTGAGTATTAATATCTCCGAATTTTTTATGAAGAGTAATCTTCAAACTGGAATAAAATTTATTGTCAGAGATAGTTGAATTGGCTAAGCTTGGAGGAGTAGTTCCCTGAAAAATGCTCATATTGCCTCCCAGTGTATTGTTTGCCATCCATATTGCATACGGACTGAAATTAAAAGCCGCCCGTGTAGCTACATCATTGATGGAATAGTCTTGTAAGCCGATTAAGTAATCAATATTCATCCATTTGGTAGCATCCAGGGAAAAGTCGAAACTACCTAATAAATCATTTCTATAAGCATTATCTCTCTGATTCTTAAGATACCAGTAAGGATTGATACCATAAGCATTATAATAGGTATTGATATCTGAGAACTTGTAAGGCGAATTAACATCTCTATAGCTTGCATAAGGCACCATAGGTGCAATATTTGTAACAGCTAAATAGGCTTGATATAAGTTACCCTGAGAAGTGTGTGATGAACTATAACTTGCATTAGCTGTTGCTTTGAAAGCGCCGTATTGCCTGGAAGCTTTGAACCCAAAACTGTTGCGATTATACTTGTCTCCCGGCAGAATTCCTGTTCTGGTGATATTTTGTGCAGATAACAAAAAGGCACTTTTATCATCACCTCCTAAATATGATACCCCGTTTTGATAAGTATTTCCGGTGTTCCAAAATCTCTGAAATTCACCAGGCCGGCCTTTGTATGGCAATTTTTGTATTTTACCGTCAGGTGAAGGAATTCCAATAACAACCGAATCGCCTCCAAAAGGAGATCCTAAACTAAAAGGACTTCCCAAGCTTTGATTCTCGTAAGGAACATATCCACTATTGAAGGTTCTGGGGTCACTATAAGATAGAGCATCATTACCTAAAAATTCTGTTGAAGCTGGACCAAACTCTTCCTGAAATTGAGGAATTAATGAAATTTTCTCAAAAGATACCGAACTATTGACGGTTATGGTCGGTTTTCCTTTTCTAGCCGATTTTGTAGTGATAAGTAATACACCATTTGCAGCACTTGAACCATATAATGCCGAAGCTGTAGCACCTTTTAAAACATTTATCGACTCAACCACATCAGGATTCATCTGTGCCAAATAGGTATTATCTACTGGTACACCATCCACTACGATCAATGGTTGATTATTTCCCAGGAAAGATCTGTTGCCCCTTAATGTGATACGAATATTATCAGGGTTTACTCCACTATTTACAAGATTGATATTCATACCTGAGACCTTGCCCATAATGCCGCTGGCTAAATTAACAGGTTGGCTGCTAGTTAAATCTTTTGAATCAATTTGTGCAGTTGCATACCCAAGAGATCTTTTTTCTCTCTTAATTCCCAAAGCGGTTACAACTACTTCGCTTAATTCTTTATTTGAAGATTGCAAAATAATGTTTAATTCATTACTTTTTCCAACAGAAACAGAATAATTATCATACCCTACTGAACTAATTTCTAAGTGCTGACCAGTAGCTGCCTTTATTGAAAATCTACCTTGGTCATTTGTTGTGGTTGCTTCCTTCGTTTCAGCTACGGTAACTGTTGCAGAGGGAACACTATTTCCATCAGCATTCACTACAATTCCGGTTATTTGCCTTTGTGCGATACCCGAAAAGGAGATAAACAAAAATATCAGCAGAAAGATATTGATTTGAATTAGTCTTAATGGTTTCATCCGAACTTATTTTTATTTTGAGTGAATAATTTGATGCTCTTTGATGCCTTTAATTTTAAACATAAAACTTTCGGTTAAATTCGGCAGCATGTATTGTAACCCGTTTATCTGTAATATTCTGGGGCCTGTGAATTAACGATTAGCATTTATTCTGTATAAAATTAAAATTCGATTATAAAAACAAGTGCAAACTATGACTTCAAAGCCAAAAAAATTGTAATAGACGCAACTCGGAGATTTTTAAAATCATAAGAGAAGGAATATTTCTTGTGGGTATTTGAATGGTGAAATTAAAACTTATACCTATGAGGCAGTATGCAAAATTTAACTATTCATAAACGAATTTTATCTAACAATACTTTCCAATAGTCATTTTCCAATGTAATCTGAAAACGTTTTTAGATAGTCGTTATATGCCAGGAGCCTTTAGCTTTTTAAATCGCCCTAGCACTATCCTAATTCAAAAGCACCAATGGAAAAGAATATCATTTACTATATTTCACTATAAAACTCAAATACTTCTGATACATTCTTTTGGAAACTTCAATCGGGTCACCCTGGGGCTTTGTAGGAAATATATTTTTTTGAGATGACCAGTTCTTTTCCCATTGGCAGGAAGAGTCCAGGAATGGGGCACGGTCCCAATTTTCATTTTTCTTCAAAGCAGTTTCTACTTCATCAAAAAATTTATTCCACTGCACCAGATGATAGCTGGTAAACATGCCTGCCCATTGTTTATAGGCATAATTGTTCAGATCATCAAACTGACCCTCCGTACATTTCTCTCCCCAAAGCGTTATTATATTCCGGGCATTCCACTCATACAAATCTTTTTCACTTCGAGTATCTCCCCATTTTTTTGCTGTTGATATCCATCTACCCAGCAGGTATTCCTTCCTGGTTGATAACAGTACATCAAAATCTTTTATTAGTTCGATAAATTGGGCTTTGATCTTTAAAAATCTATCCAGATCCCTCCTATCATAAGCATCCTTTAATTGCAAAATCCAATAGTAACCTAAAGGACTCAGATATTGCCTTGTAAGATTGACAACGTCAAACTGGTAGGTGTCCAGATTTTTAAATTGATTAGAACATTTTAATAAATTATCTAAAGCTTCACCTAAAATCTTATTATCATAATCCGGTATCGGACTGGTACGATAAGCCAATTTAGAATTATAAAAACCGGGACGTTCACATAAAAATGTACCAGTTTGTTTATTAGAATTATAAACCGTTTCAAGCATACCTTGCCAGGCTTTCCTGGCAAATTCATTTTTCTTTCCATACCTGTCTGCAACATAGTTACCTATCCATTGTTTTACATCAGGCACATCTTTTTCCCATACCATGTTCATTACAAATTCCTGTACTACCGGGTCATTTCCAAAGTACTCCATAGCCATACCGATACCTGAAAAATTTCCCTTATCGGGGCTGCTCAAAACATCCTTCAGATTTGTTGCCATATCCTGAAGTCTCCCGCTCATGCTGGTTCTGCCTCCAAAGTTTTGAAGTACATTCCAAATCCAGGGTTTTCCGTAAAAAGCCGATTGCTTCTTCCAAACCGGATGCACTTCTCCCCATAAATCCAGGATGATCATCTTATCGTTGGGCACTGCACCCAATAGCGCTTTCACCTGCGGTTCTCTCCAGAAATTATCAATGCTGTAATATAAAAACCATGCTTGCATTACCCATACAGCTTTAGGATCGGCAGTTGCCATTGACTTATAAACTGACCGGCTCATATTCGATAAAAAACCAGGATCATTACTGTCTGGGTTTACTTCGTTAAAACAGTCAGCAGAGTAATAATGATCCGTTCCATACATTTCAGTTTGTTTTTGAATAAACAATTTTCCAATTCGCTGAAACAACGTATCAGAAGGATCTAAAAAATAAGTTCCTCCAAAGCCAGCAGACCAGTTACCGGTCTGATGAAGTTTAGCATTGGGATAAATTTCCTTTATCGATTCAGGTACGTGTCCGGTAAATGCCTGCAAAATCGGGGTCATGCCTAAATCACGTTCTCTCTTAAGTATTTTTTGTTCCAGCACTTTATGCTTTTCTATCCATGATTTTGGCAGCGGGCCACCCAGGCCATCAATATTTCCCATCCATGACCAGGGCAAATAAGCTGGCCCCACGAGAAAATTATCAATCTGCTTTTGGCTTAATCCTAATGCTTTATATACTTCCGTCCAAACAGCTTCCTGGCCGGTAATAGCCAATGGAAAATTGATTCCATTCATAGCCATCCAATCTATCTGTCGCTCCCAGTCTTTCCAGTCCCACCACGCCATCGTATAACTGAATGTGCAAACATTGAAGAAATATCTCTTGTTAAACTTCGTGTACATCACTTCGGGAGATAATGGTTGCGTCAATATTGCCGGAAGAGCAATATGCTGGTCAATAACTGTAAATTGAGAATTGCAATATTTTTTTAAATACCAATTGAGTCCTGAAGCCAAAGAAACTCCATTGTTTCCTTTGATCAGGATTTTTTTCCCGATTTTTGAAATCTCAAAAAAATCTTTGCCGTTGGCTTTTTTTTCTAGCTGAAAAACAAAATCATTTGATCTATTTTCCAATACTCTTTTTGCCAGGCTGTAAACATTGCTGAGTTCGGTATCATTTTTATCTGGCTGTTTCTTCGCTCTATCGCCCGCGTTACTCTTACAAAATGCAAATAATAATACAATCAGAATAACGGAATTTTTTATAATGTATCTCATACTTTTTAATTAGCATTATTTTTCTTAGCAATAACTTTTACATCTGCCCAGTCAGCCGGCACTTCTTTTCCATTTATTTCAAGAAGAATATATTTAACTCCTTCCACATTAATATCTATGTGAACGGATGAATCTTTCCCAATTTTACCGCTATCAAAGAGAACCTGCCCGCCAAAATAATCTCCATTATAGACTTTGAATTGAGCTGTTGCATCGCCCTTATATTCGTCATCAATTCCAACCACTGCTTGAAAGCGGTGGGCTTTCCCATTGAGCCTATACATAATTTTTGAATTGGTTTGGCAGCCTAATCCCTTCTTGTATCGGACCCCTGCAACTGAAATTTCTTTGCCTTTATAATTTTTATTTTTTACTGGAGCTCCTCCCTGTTTCATTAAATAATAAATATCACTCAACCAGGTAGTGCCCACATTTGTTACCGTATATTTTTCAACTGGAACAGGTTTCGGGCCTGCAATCATTTTGCCTCCGGGAGTGCCTACTTTTATTAACAGGTGGCCATATTGTGCAAGATCTTTAGCTACAAAAAAATTGTTGAAATATCCAAGATCCTTTTGTTTCCATAAATCCCTTACTCTCTGATTTCCCTGCAATCCGATTTGATCCCAATTCACTTTTATATCAGCATTTTCTTTAGCGGTATTTAATAATAAAACAGCGGTGGTGCCATCAGAAAGAGGCTTATTGTATACCTGCTGTTTGCCATTATCAAATACTTTATAACCCTGAAATCCTCTTGGATCCTGGTCAACGGCAATTACTTCTTTTGCTGTTAGAATGTTTTTAAGCGAATCAGGCATTTTTCGCAAATCAGTGCCAGACATGAGCGGCGCAGCCAATATGCACCAAAGGCTAAAATGCAGTTGGTCCTGGATTACAGATTTTAGATTGCCAACTTCGAGCATATCGGGATCGTTCCAATGGCCCGGGCCTGCAAATTGCCATAAGCCATTAAAAGCTGAATCAATAACTCCGCTTCCTCCGGATGTGTTAGCGCAATATAAAATAGAGCCCATATTGGGACTGATATCGTAAGAGGTACGCCAGAGATGCGCATAATCTTTGGCACCCCAGGCCCATGATCCATTGCCAAAATCTGATATACTCAGCACCATGGGCCTGCCGGATTTTTTTATGGCAGCACTATATATGCTAAGATCAACATCACTGGGTCTTTTGTTTCTTTCTGCATAGCAGCCGTCAAGTTTCACATAGTCTACTCCCCAGGAAGCAAAAGTTTTCATATCCTCTTCTTCATGATTGTAGCTTCCTGGCAATTTCTGGCAAGTGAGATACCCTCTGCATTCGTAAATTCCAAATTTTAATCCTTTGCTGTGAATATAATCCCCAAGCGATTTCATTCCCGAAGGAAATTTTTCGGGGTCACCATACAATGTTCCCTCTTTATTACGCTCGCTTGCCATCCAGCCATCATCTAATACCAGGTATTGGTATCCGGCATCCCGCATTCCCGTACTTACCATTGCATCTGCAATTTCCTTAATCTTTGTTTCATTAATATCAGCCTGAAATATATTCCAACTATTCCAACCCATTGGAGGAGTAAGCGCTAGTCCATCATCTTTTACGATCTTTCCAGACGAACAGACGCAAAGTAAAAAACAGCAAAAGATTACCAAGTGCCCTGTAGAAAATGATTTTACTTTTTTCAAAATATTAAATATTAAATATTAAATATGAATCCCATTGTATCCTAAAATTCCGATTATGAATCAGTATTATTACTACAAAAAATTTAAAATTTTTAAGGTCATGAAAACCCGTTTAATCCTAAAAATCCAGATCAACTGACGAAATCCACTTCTTCCTCAAATACTCCTCGATTCCTTTTCTTTCACTTTCAGATAATAACCGGTTAAGGAGTAGTATTTCAGCCAGGGAGCCTTCCCAATAGCCCTCCGTTTTCATAATACTATCAGTTGCTTTTGATCCAAGTTCCACGATAAGTATACAATAGTCCATTGGGTTTGGAGTAAGGAAAGGATCCACCCTTTTACCATTCAAATAAGTTTTCCCTTCCTTTGTTTTTTCATCTGCTACTTGGGGATCGAAAAGTCTCTCCCTGGTGTCGCTACTTTTTCCAATGTATTTGCTCAGTCCTATGAAAGGGCTTTTCCCCGGGTAAGACATATCGCTCTCTTTATATACCATAATAATAGTTCGAAAACCCGTTGCTTCTTTACCGAGGCTTTGAACCCATACATCATCAAATCCGCATACCCCCTTTCCATTTAATTCATTGGGCTTGTAATTAACTAAAAGTTGCCCCAGTTCCGGACTGATTTTATCTTTCCAATTTATGGGGCCACGTCCGGGAGTTGGACTATTCTTTTTTGCATTTGCATCAACATCATTTGCATCAAGCCAAAGAACTATGTCTTTTTTGCCTAATGATAACGGATTAATTTCCCTAAAACCATCCCCAGTATTACTCTTACCTATTGCAATACCAATTCTATTACTGCTTTCGGCATTAGTTTGATTATTTTTTTCAGCAATGAAATAGTTACCGGGTCCGACAGGAGAAAATTCGTTGCCGATAACTAATGGTTCCTCAAATTTTTCCTGGTAAAACAAAGGCGCATCATTTTGATACCATTCATAGGTAAATCCCGGTAAGGGATCTTTAATCGCAATTGATTTCTTTCCAACCTTTACTAATTCAGGTTTAGTAATTGTAAACGAATCCGCCTCATTTACAAATATCGATTTAACGATTGCATTACCTTTACTGTCTTTTATCAGAACTTTATAATGACCCGGTCTAAGGTTATTTCTTTCTTTGCCTATAACTGCTAAATCGTTGAAACTGGCGGGTACTCTCAAATAATCAATATTTGGCCCGGATTGTCCGCAAGATGATAGGGTTACCCAGTTGGCTCCCTGTTTTAAATTTGCTTTGAGCGATACTTCATCCCAGCCTGTATTCAAGGGCCTCGTTGAATTAATATTAATTGGAAATCTTCGACCTCCGTTAACAGACATATTAACTTGACTATTTTCAAAGCCGGTACTTCCATAAATAATATCAATAGGATAAACTCCCTCTTTGGCTACATCGATCTTCCAGGATATGAATCCTTCGTTGCCATTAAAACTGACATAGGTATTATTGCTTGCCCCAAAATAATTCTTAGTGATATGCCCCGGTATAGCGAGAGAAGCATTTTCAGCTTCATAAATTATATTATCTGTGTAATCACATTTTTCATCAGCCCACACAAAACTATATGGTTCCGTCCCACCTTTGACTTGTAATTCAATTTTGCCGTTATCACAGTTTTTATCAGAAGCAGTAGTATTCTCGTTCACCTTGAGAATACCTGAGGTATTTTTTATTCCCTGTGATTTCTCTTTGAAACTTTGAATTCCCATATGATTCCCATAAACTGAATAAGAACACTCCTTCATTCTAAATTCACTGTCGGTAACTAACAAATTGTATATTCCCGGGATGGCATTATTTAAATTACCCATTGTATCACCGGTTGACCATTTATAGCTATAAGGCGGTTTGCCTCCTGATACGACTGATCTCAACTCTGATTTACCTGTTGACTTACCAACTCTATTGAAGAACTCAATTTTAACTTCAAGGTCATGAGAAGGTGAAACTGGTTTCAAATTATGAATATTCCACCTTATTTCCCTTTTTGGATATTGGGCATACGGCGGATCAGGACGAATTAAAGAAGTCTCATCTGTAAGAGTGCAGATTAATTCATAATCGGAAATACTTCCAAATTTTATATTAACTGAATCTGTACCTATCGCAATTATTTTACCATTAAGACTCCACCTTACAACTTGTGTGTTCGGCTCTGGACTGATATGGTCAATGGCAAAATGATTAACGGTCTCTCCATTTATAGTAATCTCATTTTCGGAGGGATAAAAACTGTTAATAGGATTGACAAGACTGTAAACCCGCATTGCTAATCTCTGCTCACAGATCGGGCACATTTTCTCAGTATTATCAAATACCCCGGCTCCCATTATACATCCCTGTGCCGTCGATCTAAAATAATTAGCTAGATGATATTGATTTCCTTCAAAGGCACCAACTTTATCCATATATTCTTCTGTATATGGGGTTGGAAGAGGCGTACTCGTGTCAATCCATTTTCTCCATTTTATTTTGTCCCGCCTATATTCTATTGTAGAATTATAAGTTGGAAATTGAGAAGTACCCGATTGGGGTCCTGAATATTCATCACCAAGGCTCCCACATGTATGTGATATTTCATGTAGCATCTTTCCTATCCCATTGCCAGCAATTACCGCATCGCCGATCCTATCTTCAAGATTTCTTCCAGCACCTCCTCCACCATTTCGAACGTTCGGCATGGCCAGTATAGTAACCCAACCAGTATTCTCGTCCTTCCACGGCAAAAACAACCTGTTTCTTAAACTATCAGCCACACTTATATCAACTCCCTTATCCCATTCTGGGATATCCGGCCACCACAACGCGTAAACATTAAAAAATTGCCTGTAATTAGCATAGGCTGTTTGTGCTTTTGAATTACCGGGGGTTAATGCAGCTATTAATGATTCGTTGATATCATTTAAAAACACCTTTTTCATTTCCTGCGAGTTATAGGGATCTTTATCTTTCGATGTCCACCTATTCATAATAACAATATTGATCCTGTTATTCTTATCCCCATTGATCATTATAGGAATAAGTTCGACCTTTTTAAGAACCGAATCAATGTTAATACCCAGCTTATTTTCAGATGGTGCACGATCTGACATTTTTGAGATCCTAACTTGAAAAGGACTATGGTAGTTAAGTAAACTTTCCTTAAAATCCACCCTCTTCATCACGGCCCCGAGGTTCATTCTATTAATCCTTATATTAACTCCCTTTTGCCTGTTTTCCTTATTTGTATCAGGCCTCAAAAAAGATGCAAATCCCATTTCATTTCGCGCCGCGAAAATATTTGGCGAAATTGCCAGTAAAAGCAAGATGCCATATAATGATGATAAAACTCTTAAAAATTCGGATGTTATATTTCTCAAGTTCATTTTTTTTGCGTCCAATATTTTATCAATTTTTTATTTGATAAATGCAACCCTTTCTTCAAATAAGCTCATTGCTTAGAAACTCTACAATTTGGCGTACAAATTTTTCCTCTCTGCCATATGTAAGGATCATTAAGTAGTTTTAAAACAGATTTTTCGCATCTTTTTTCAAACTTAAATTCCCTTTCATTGTTTATTTTGTCTTCCCTCATCCCGCATCTCCTTCCACAATTTGGCCATAGTTCCTGATAAAGAATTTACAATCTCAGGCTTTTCTCCAGCCAAATCATCCTGTTGACCGGGATCATTTTTTAAATTATATAATTCATATTTCACCGGTCCATATTTAAAAAACCAGTCATTAAGTTTCATGGAATCAGGCTTAGGTGGCAACCATCCTATTAATGCGTAATCGCCTGATCTGATTTCCATCTCCGGTAACCGGAAATAGGTATCTTCCCAGTTGGGATAAAACCAGACGGCCGGTTCCGTTCTTTTTGTTTTCTTATTAAGAAAGGCATTGAAGTTTGCTGTTCCGTCATAATGAACCCCCTCAGGCAAGGGGATGTTTATTAATTTACATATCGTGGGAAACAAATCAGTGCCATCAAACAATTTATCGCTGTAAGATCCTTTTGCTATCGCTCCGGGGAATCTGGCTATTCCCGGAACACGGTGGCCACCCTCGTAAACATATCTTTTCATTCCCCTGTATATGCCGGGGGTACCGAAGCATTTATCCCGTATGGGATCATCCCATTTGCCCCTGGATTCGTCAAAAGAAACCGGATCTTCGGGGCCATTATCACTGGTAAAAAAAACTAAAGTATTGCCTTTCAAACCAAGTTGATCAATTGTTTTCATTAATCTGCCAAAAGCATTATCGAGCTGGGTAACTGTTCCATAATATTCTTTCTTATTCCGGGAAATATTTCTTTTTGTTCTTTCGACATGACCGTAATTAATTGTTTTTTCCAGCGAATCGACGGTGGAATTATCATACATATCACTGTATTCCTTTGGCGGAGAGATAGGTGTATGAGGTTCATGGGAAGCTATATACAGGAAAAAGGGTTTGTTTTTATCCCTCTTTTCCGTCAGCCACTTATCTGCCTCATCCACAATAACATCGCAATACCAGCCTTTAACCTGCCCGACAGGAACTCCATTCTTTATAAAATCCTTTGTATTGGCAGGCCCGTCAAAGGCATTGTGAGAAGTTCCCATCCAGTAATCGAATCCCTGTTCAGAAGGTCCCGGTTGATTCACTTTATTCTTCTCAAGTATAGACACGTGCCACTTTCCAAAAAAACAGGTTTGGTACCCTTTTTTCTTTAGCATTTCAGGAATGGTAATTTCCTTTGATTTCATAAATGATTTAGCATTGGCAAGATAATAGAAGCCGAGCCGGTAAGGGTTTCTGCCTGTGAGCAAAGCAGCCCTGGCTGGAGAGCAAATAGGTGCCCCGGAATGGCAGTCCGTAAGGAGTACGCCTTCCTTAGCCAATTGATCAATATTAGGTGTTTTAATGATAGGATTTCCGTAACAGGCCAAATCCCCATAACCAAGATCATCTGCAAGAAAAATGATAATATTAGGCTGCCTGTTAACTGCTTTTTTTTGGGAAATACATCTACCAGATATCACAATCAATATTAAAAAAATGATGCCATATCTAAATTCCAAGTTTATAATATTTTAAAAGTAAAATTATATGTTGCCTTAAGCCCTTGTTTGTCACAAATGCCTGATTCAAAAACTGCAAACTAAGAACTTGTAACTTCGTTAAATGTGTTCTGTTTAAAAGGAAAAATCTCACTAATATTCTAAAGAATGTTCTGCATATTTCTATGAGAGCATCTGATTCCCGAAATTAAATTTCTTATAACAAATTAATAAACTTTAAATACCCTGCTATTTACGATTATTATCCTTACATGGTAAATAACTCCAATATCATTTAAAAGTAATAATAAATCGATCTTTGAAAAGTAAAGTGATCTAAATAAATTAAGTTCTTGTTTGTGCTAAAAATATCTTCAAGAATGGATCATACTAATTGATTTGGTTGGTATAGATGTAGAAATTTTCATCAATCTTTAATTCACTTATCCCCAATTTTATCTGTTTCATTTTTTCCGCGGGATATATAAATTGCAACTCACCTTTGCCATTATATATTCTCAAGGGAATGCGAAATCCCGGAACTACATTAGTCCATTTGTATGACAAAATCCCATTGTTGATCTTATATTCTAAGGTGGGAATTTTAGTGGTTCTCAAATATTGATCGAACACTTTTGAAAAATCGATACCCGAATTTTGGCTTATATAATTTTCAATTTGTTTCGAGGTAACCGTTTGATGATAAAATGCTTTATTAAGCCCCCTTAATATCTGCCGGAATTTTTCATCATTATTGATGATTTGCCTAATCAGGTGAATCATATTGTCGGCTTTGGAATACATGTCTCCGGTGCCTTCCTTATTTACCCCATAGGGCCCAATAATCGGTTTATCATTCTTAATGTTTTTCCTAATCCCGGCGACGTAACCAGTCGCCGCTTTTTTACCATAATAATATTCAGTAAAAAGAGCTTCGCTATAGCTTGCAAACCCTTCGTGGATCCACATATCCGCAATATCCTTTGAAGTGATGTTATTCCCAAACCATTCATGTCCACTTTCATGAACAATTATAAAATCCCAATTTAATCCAACACCGGTTCCGGAAACGTCTCTGCCCAAATAACCATTCATAAAATGATTCCCATAAGCTACAGCACTTTGATGTTCCATACCGAGATGTGGAGCTTCAACGAGTTTGTACCCATCTTCGTAAAATGGATAAGGGCCAAACCAATATTCAAAAGCTTTCATCATTCGTGTTGCGTCTTTGAACTGACTTTTGGCTTTAACCAAATCTGAATCCAATACCCAATAATCCATTGTCAGGGGGCCTTTTTCACCATGGTAAATTTCTCCGAAATGGACGTATTTGCCCAAATAGGGAATGAGATCATAATTATTAATCGGATTCACTACTGACCAAGCTGTTGTTGTGGTGCCGTCACCGTTATTTACCTTACTTCTCATTCTTCCATTGCTTACGGCAACCAGGTCTGATGGAGCTATTATATGCATTTCCGCGCTATCAGGTTCATCACCCTGGTAATCTTTACAGGGGTACCACACGCTGGCCCCAAGGCCCTGGCAGGCAATTGTTATCCACGGATTACCACCCTTATCTCTTGCCCAAATTAGACCGCCGTCCCATGGTGGCCTTTTTGCAGTTCGCGGTTTACCGTGGTAGTAAACTGTTATGTTATTTATAGCCCCCTTTTTAAACATGTTATTAGTGAAATTTATGAAGTATGCATTTCCGTCTCTTTTAAGGTCCGTGTCATACAAAATGTTTTGAACTGTTCCATTTTCATATTTTAATTCATTAGCGATGCTATCAAGTATCATTGGTTCCTGCAGATCAATTTGCATAATTGAATGCGGTTTTAAAACCTTAAACGAAATAACATTGTAACCGCTTATCGTACTATCTTCCAAGTTAAACTTTACATAAAGGCTATATTTGGTAGCATTCCACCAATCTCTTCCCGGGCCGTTGCTTCCGCGTAACGTATCAGCATGTGTGAATGTTTGTGCGAAAGGAGCCTTAAAGCCAATCAGAGATAAACATAAAAAAATGACTATCTTTTTCATGCACTTTTTTTTTCTAAAGGAGAATATGGTTAAAAATGAAATTTTATATTCTTTTTAAAGCTAAGAATGGAAAATTTTAATTGAAAATTATTTTATGCTAACATTGATAATAAATCACATTTTATCTTAAATGATATGCTTAAATAATTGAGTATATTTTTACCTCAAGAAAATTGAATTGTCCAATTTAATTTATTAATCGGCTTGTAAAAAAAGGGAATAAAATCCAGCTCCTCATCAGCTTATAAATGTCTGATCTTAGTTCTTACCAATCATTTCAGTATCCTTATATTTAACTTCCATTTGGTGTAATTCCTCTTTTAATTTATTTTGTATTTGTTTATAATTAGGCTCGTTATAAACATTATGTAATTCATTCTTATCTTTCAAGAGATCATATAATTCCCACTCTTTATTTTCATAAAACCAAATAAGCTTATACCTATCGGTTCTTACGCCAACATGTTTGGCCACATTGTGCTCCCCTCCCGAATCATAATAATGATAATACACAGCTTTTCTCCAGGAAGCCGGATGTTCACCTTTCAACAATGGCAGTATACTTTCTCCCTGCATAGCTGATGGAATATTTACTTTTGCAGCATCGAGCAAAGTCTCTGAAATATCTAAATTCATTACCAGGTCTTTATTCACAGAACCTGGTTTTACCACGCCTGGCCATCTAATGATAAGAGGGGTTTTAAACGATTGTTCATACATAAACCTTTTATCAAACCAGCCATGCTCGCCGAGGTAAAACCCCTGGTCCGATGAATAGATGACGATGGTGTTTTTATCTAATCCATTTTGTTTCAGATAAGCGTTTAATCTTCCCACGTTATCATCAACCGACTGAATACAACTCAGATAATCTTTGATAAATCGTTCGTATTTCCAAATCGCCAGCTGTTTACCTTTTAGATTACTTCTTCGGAAGGCATCATTCTTGGGTGTGTAGGCATCTTCAAATTCTTTTTGCTCGTCAGGGGTTAAGCGGTCAAATATGGCTTTCCAATATTTATCCAATCTTTGATAGGGTTCTTCCACATTAAAATTCTCTTTCAGGTCATAATTGGGAGATAACCATTGATCAATTCTCATTTTTTGCTCATGTGCCGCTCTTGTACGGGTACTATAATCATCAAAATAAGTAGATGGAACTGGAATATTTTTATTATCGAACTCGTGAAGATATTTTAGCGGTGGCATCCATTGACGGTGTGGTGCTTTATTCCATATCAGCACACAAAATGGACGGGAAGTGTCTCGTGTGTTCAGCCAATTCAAGGCAAAATCCATAGTCAGGTCAGTAACATATCCTTCCACCCTACCCTTAACGCCATTATTAATAAAGTCGGGATTATAGTAATCTCCCTGTCCCGGAAGGACATTCCAGTAATCGAAGCCGGTTGGATCAGATATAAGGTGCCATTTACCTATAATCGCAGTTTGATATCCCGCATTGTGCAAAAGCTTTGGAAAAGTAACTTGTGAGCCATCAAAGACTAAGTCACGATTTCCCTGGATGCCATTAATATGACTGTATTTTCCTGTAATGAAAGAAGCACGACTGGGGGCACACAACGAATTATCAACAAATGCATTAGTGAATAACATACCCTCTTGAGCTAATTTATCTATGTTGGGGGTATGATTTAATCCAAATCCGTAAGAACTGATTGCCTGGTAAGCATGGTCATCACTTAAAACGAAAACGATATTCGGACGCTTTTGGGCATTAATCGTGGAAGAAAATAAAAATGCGACTAATAATAATGGGTTTCTCATAATCAGTATTAGGGTTAAATTAGAAAAGTTAAATTTTATGTCTAAAACAGGTGATCAAATATTTGCCTCAATCTTGATTCACAAATTGACAAGTTAAACACGGGCCCAACCATTTCCTTTTCAAAATTAGGTTTTCAGGGCTCTCCTGACTAATCCTAAAATATCCATATGTTTACAATAATTATCTTTTTTTATAGATGTCTATTCTCCCTTAACCTGAACTGTAGAATAAAAACCCCTTTCCATTAGCCATCAATAATGTTCGCATTTTCAACGGATTTGTGAGCTAAAGTAATAATAACCTCCCAATCTTAATCTTGCATAGAATTCGTTCGTAGCCCATTACGAAATTTATTCAATCGCCTTTTTAAGTTCATTATATCGCTCTTTTAATCGAATTAATTTCTTTTTATACCTTGTATCATTCGCCAAATTCGTTGTTTCATGAGGATCATGTTTTATATCAAACAACTCCTCATAGTTGTGTTCAATATATTTCATATATTTAAAATTCTTTGTTACTACTCCCTCTTCTTTTGGAATTCCAGGACTACCAACGAAATAATGCTGATAAAAGAAATCTTTCCGTTCCGGTATTTTATTTTCCACAACATCGATAAGATTTACGCCTTGCATATTTTTTGGAATAGGAAGACCCGCTAACGAAAGGATAGTTGGAGCAATATCAATATTCAATGCTATTTGTTGTGGCTTTATCTGTTTAATTTTATCAGGTAATAAAGGATCGTAAATAAAGAGAGGCACCCTGATTGATTCCTCATATCCATACCATTTCCCCTCCATACCATGCTCACCCAGGAACATCCCATTGTCTCCCATCAATATGATAATAGTATTTTCAGCAATACCTAATTGATCTAACTTTTTGATCATATCACCAACTACATCATCCACTCCCGTTATGAGGCGATAATAGTTTTTTACATTTTTCTGATACAATTCCGGAGTTCCGAATAGCCCCTTCCACCTTGCTCTTGCAAAATTACTGTCTGTTCTGAAAAAATCGGGAAAGTGATTCCAATACTCGGGTTTTGCCGTTACCGGTTCCGGGATAGTAACATTTTTATAATAATCTTTATATTTTGGTTGGATGATATATATAGGCGGATCACCATCTTCCTCATGTGGCGCCTTAAAACTTATTGAAAGACAAAACGGTTTATCAAGATCGGAATGATCTAAAAATTCTTGAATGGCATTGCTCACTGTATCCGTATTATGAATTTTTCGGCCATTTTTACCTTTAATTACATACGCCGGAGCGATATTACGCCAAAAATCAAAAAGCTGACCTGGTGGATGATGTCCTACGCCAAACTTCCCTATGAAACCAATCTTATAACCGGATTCCTTTAATAGAATAGGATAGGTCGTCGAAAAGGCTTCTGCATTCAGGTCGGTTTTGAAGTCACTTATCTTATGACGAGATTGATACTGACCGGTCAAAATACTGGCCCGGCTAACGGCACAAATTGAAGTTGTTACATATGCGTTCTGGAACAGAATTCCTGCTGTCGCAAGTTTATCTAGATTTGGAGTTCTGATGATCGGATTGCCCATTGCTCCCAAAGCATCCCATCGCTGGTCATCTGTCAGTATAAATATGATATTGGGCCTTCGGTTATTTTTCCTAGGTGTAATTCCTCCTGATTCAATATTTTTTTGCCCGAATAAATTCAACGATATTGTCAGTACGCACAATAAAAACACACACAATTGTATTTTGTTTTGCCGGCTCATTCTTTTGTATTTTAAAATGTCAAGCATTTATTTTACCGGGGTTTTTCGTATTTAACATCTATTCCAGAATGTATTTTCTGAAGCACTTTAAAAAAAACTCATAAATTTTTTGAGATTCTTTAATTCATAAGCACAGTTCGTGGTGCCCAACAATTGATTTTCATTCCACACGATACTAACTGGATACCAAAAAAAATGTTGCTGGACTTCGCATTTCTCAAAATTTAAATAACGAACGACCTGAGACAAACCCCTTTTAAAAATTGAAAATTCTTGGCATACAATATAATAGATTTATTCGTTCAAAGATGTGGTGTACATGATCTTGGATAATATTGGTAAACTATTGATTAAAAAATGAACTGTTTTGGACATCCTTTGATATACTTTTGTAATAGACGAAGTTTAATAATTGGAAACGAGGATTGCTAACATTGAGAAAAAGACGCTCACTTTTTAGAATGAATAAAATGAAATATGGCTTCGATCTTAGGCTAATTGCTTATTTATGATATCAACAAAAAGAAATAGCCCCTATTACCCAGTAATATCTCAATTGTTTTATCCAAAAAAATCATAAAATATTTCATCTTTGATCAGCCAATTAGTGAAAGTTTTTTTTTCAGCAGCAACCGTCTCCTGATCTAAATAGCCCTTGAAGTTTTGCATTTGAAAAGGGATGCTATAATAACAACAATATTGTTTTAAAAGATTGGGTGTATGCGAACAAAGTTTATATAAGACTTTAAGATATTTTAGTCGGGATGTACTTGTAGTTAAGAAAAAAACAGGAATTACTGGCACAATATGGTTGTTATGAAACCATAATGCCGACAAAATATTTGTTTTTTAGGGGTTTCATGTAATAAAAAAACGTCTTATGATACAAATCTATTGAGAGCAAGTTGTGGACTAGTTAATGAAGAATAAAATTGTCACTGCAATCAAAAAGCTACTTAACTTTTAAAAAGATGAAAAGGGGAAATATTACGCTCATAGTGATGCTGGCTTTTTTTGGCGGGGGCATTATGCTGATAGAGCAATGTACGACCAATAGCGGGAAAACAAATGATCAAAAGGTAAATAGCTATGTGGGTGACCAGGCATGTAAAAGTTGTCATGCAAGCCAATATAAAGATTGGCTATCGTCCGACCATTTTAAAGCCATGCAAGTAGCCAATGATTCAACAGTTGAAGGTGACTTTAATAATACGTCCTATTCTGCAGACGGTATTACCAGCAAATTTTTTAAAAAAGGTGAAAAATATTTTATCAATACACAGGGAAATGATAACAAGTATCACGATTATGAAATAAAATATACGTTTGGTTATTATCCGCTTCAACAATACCTGATTTCATTTCCCGGAGAGAAATTGCAGGTTACAAGGCAAAGCTGGGATTCAAAGAATAAAAAATGGTTTCATCAATATGCAGGTCAGAAAATCCCTTCACACGACTGGCTGCATTGGACAGGCAATGCCCAAAACTGGAATACCATGTGTGCTGCCTGCCACAGCACCAACCTGCAGAAAAATTACGATTATGAAAATAATACGTATCATACCACCTACAGCGTGATGACGGTAAGTTGCGAAAGTTGTCATGGTCCAGGTCAATTGCATATCGATTATATAAAAAGCGACGGCTATAAGAATGGGAAAAAGGTAAAGAATTCCTGCCTGCAAATGACAAAATCCGGTGACCACTTAACCCAAATTAACACTTGCTCCCCGTGCCACTCACGCAGATCAGAAGTTAGTGCCGATAAGCCAGTATCATCAGAGTTCCTTGATAACTATATACCTCAGATCCCTACGAAAGAATTTTACTATGCCGATGGACAGGCAAAAGATGAAGATTATGTTTACACCTCCTTTTTAGAAAGTAAAATGTATAGCCGTGGCGTGGAATGTAGCAATTGCCACAACCCGCATTCCGGCAAAGTTTTGTATACAAACAACGCATTATGCCTGCAATGCCATGCCAAAACTTATGATGATATTTCGCATACTTTTCACCAGACAGGAACAATAGGGGCAGAATGCAAAAGCTGCCACATGCCTTCAAAGATTTACATGGGTAATGATCTCAGGTACGACCATACTTTCCGCATTCCCCGGCCTGATCTATCGGTAAAATACGGCACTCCGAATGCCTGCAATAATTGTCACAAAGATAAGTCAGCAACATGGACAGCCAATGCAATTACTAAATGGTATGGCCCTAACCGAACCTATCATTTTGCCGAAGATCTGATTCCGGCGAGTAAAGAAGATGCCAATAGCGAAGGCCACATTATGCGCTTATTAAATGACACAGCTACACCCGCTATTATAAAGGCAACTGCCCTGTATTATCTAAAAAATATAAACACCAATAACAGTTCTCAAACATTAATAAAAAGCCTTAAGGATAAAAATGCACAGATCCGGTATGAGGCTTTACGAAGCCTTGCCGATTTTCCTGCACAAGTATGGATGGATGCAACCGGCCCTGCCCTCACTGATAATGTCAGGGCAGTTCGCATTGCCGCAGCAGATTTATTTATTACTATCCCCTCCAGCCAGATACCCCCGGCTTACTATACTGCTTTTACCAAGGCAAGAAATGAATTGGAAAAGTATACTTTATACCAAACAGATTTTGCAACGGGAGATGCGTTGGCGGGAGATTATTATTTAAAGCTCAATGACTATTACAATGCCGAAAAGTTTTACCTGCTGGGTTTGAAAAAAGATACTGCCCTGAATTATGCCCGTTTGAATTTATCAGTACTATATAATATAAAAGGTGAAAACAATAAAGCCTTAACAGTATTACAGGACGCTTTATTGACGGATCCAAAAAACGATCGTATTTATTTCAACATGGCGTTACTCTACAATGAAATGAAGGATCCAACGAAAGCGGAAGAATGCCTTTCAAAGGCAGTAGCATTAAAAACACAAAACCCCAGAGTGTATTACAATTATGGGTTGCTGTTGGAGCAGAATAATAAAATAAAACAAGCAGTAATTATGTTTGTTAAAGGATTGGAATTTTCACCATTAGACGCAGATATTAATTATGCACTATGTATTTTATACATGCAGTCCAATCAAATAAATAAAGCCACGCCATATGCACTAGTATTAAAGAAATATTATTCCGGTAATCCCGATTATGATAAAGTCATTCAAGAACTTGGGCTTTGATTGAAATATCCTATCCGGTTATCTAATTCGCGAATAAAATAAAGAATTCAATAATCATAAAATCAGATTAATCTGAAAGTACCAGAACTTGATCAATTTTTTGCGCTAAACACACTTAAATGAAAAAATTATTTATCATTGGTTGTATTTTATTACTAAATATTGCTTCAATCGGACAATCCGCAAACCTGCTGACCTTCGAAGGTTCACAAGGCCCTGGATATGGAAAGCATATCGTTTTTATCTGTGGCGATGAGGAATACCGTTCGGAAGAAGGCTTGCCTATGATGGCAGAAATACTTTCTCGAAAATACGGTTTCAACTGTACCGTACTGTTCTCTATCGATCCTGCAACAGGCAATATTGATCCGAATAATCTAGCGAACATTCCTGGCCTTGAAAGTCTTGAAAGTGCAGATCTGATGTTCATGCTGATTCGTTTCAGGGAATTGCCTGATGAACAAATGAAATATATCGATGAGTATGTTGAGTCGGGTAAACCCATTGTTGCCCTTCGTACCTCCACACACGCTTTCAATTATAAACGAAATCTAAAAAGCCCTTACGCCAAATATGATTTCAGAAGCGGGGAATCAGGATGGGTAGATGGATTCGGCCGCAGAATTTTAGGTGAAACATGGATCGACCATCATGGCCTTCATGGAAGCGAAGGAACAAGAGGTTTAATTAACGGCATTGCGCAGAACGAAAAGAATCCTATACTTAACGGGGTAAAAGATATCTGGTGCCCAACAGACGTTTATGAAGTAAGAGAATTACCTGAGGATACAAAAGTGCTCGTTTATGGTCAGTGTACAAAAGGTATGGATGCAAAAGCACCGGTTAACCTGGATAAGTCAATTATGCCTGTTGCCTGGACAAGAACCTTAGTAAATGAAAAAGGAATAAAGCAAAGGGTATTCACCACCACAATGGGAGCAGGAATAGATCTTCAGAATGAAGACCTACGCAGGTTACTGGTAAACGCATCGCTATGGGCTGTTGGATTGGAAAAAATGATACCTCCCTGCGGTGATGTAGAAACGCTGCGGCCTTATCAACCTTCCATGTTTGGTCTTGATAAATTCAAAAAAAACGTTCACCCTGGTGATCTTAAAAATTAATCAATCATTTCTACGTATCAGGTTATTGGAAAAAATTAACTAAGCATAATCAGCTATATAATTTTAAATAGCCGGAAATTCATAAGTAACCAGTTTTTGAATATTGATTCTCGTTCTGCCATCTATGGTTTTCTGCCCTGGAACCCATTTTGGGTAATATTGGTTAATTATTGATTAAAAACGAACTCTTAATGGTCATGCATTAGTATAAATTTGAATTGAAGATTATATCGAGCAAGAACCACGTTAATTGAATTTACAATGAATTCAATTATACGGGCAAACACTTCTAATCATCCAAATTGATATATTCCCATGATAAAAAATTTTATTTTTTTCATCTTGCTATTTTGTCTATGTGTTGAAACTTTTGCTCAGCAGAAAGAAGGCATAGACAATTTTGTCATTTATAAGAAAATCGATAGTACAATTTTGAAAATGGAAGTTTTATACCCTCCTTCAATGGAAAAAGGTAAAAAATACCCTTGCATAGTTTTCTTTTACGGCGGAGGTTGGATTTCCAGAAATGTTAATCAGTTCAAAATCTTCGCAAAACATTTCGTGAAGGAAGGAATGGTTTGTTTTTTAGCAGATTATAGAACTGAATCCAAACAAGGAACGACACCATTTGAATCTTTGAAAGACGCTAAATCGGCAATTAGATTTGTAAGGGAAAATGCTGACAGATTTCACATCAATAAAGATTCTTTAATAGGATCAGGAGGCTCTGCTGGGGGCCAACTGGCTGCTGGAGCTGCGCTGGTTGATGGATATAATGAGTTAACAGATGACCAGTCTGTTAGCTGTATACCAAATGCCCTGATACTTTTCAATCCTGTGATTGATAATGGCCCTGGCGGTTACGGATATGAAAGAATAGGTGAAGCATATAAGAACTTTTCCCCTTTGCATAATATCCATAAAGGAGCTCCCCCAACTATTATTTTCTTGGGGACAAAGGATCATTTGATTCCGGTGGCCACTATGCGGTACTACCAAACTGTGATGAAAAAAGTAGGTAGCCGCTGCGATTTAATTTTGTATGAAGGTGAAGATCACGGTTTTTTTAATAAAAAAGATTTTGTTGACAAAACTCTAATTGAAGCCGATAAATTCTTAATCTCTTTGGGGGTTTTGAGAGAATAAGAAAGCTATTTATTCAATGCTTTGCCACACATCATTCATGATAGTTTTTCTGAATAATTTTATTGAAATAATTTCAAATCATAGGATATGTTAAACAGAAATAAATTAATCAGTACAACAGATGTAAATAAATTTCATCGTATACTGTTGCTTGTCTCATCATTATCTCTAACGCTTATCGGCTATGCGAGCCCAATCAGGAAAGGGAAAAAAATTAATAAAGAATTATCGGTTCAGGCCCTAAGTTGTGAATACCAGAATGATCCTTTGGGACTTGATATGCTTCATCCACGTTTGGGCTGGATTATGAATATTACTACTGATGAACGCGGACAATACCAAACTGCTTTTCGCATTCAGGTTGCAAGTAGCACAGACAAACTCCTTTCGGGCAAACCAGATCTATGGGATAGCAGAAAAGTAGACACTTCTCAATCTAATAATATAATTTACAACGGTAAGACGCTTAGATCTAATATGCGCTGCTACTGGCGTGTGCAAGTGTGGGATAATTATCATCACATGTCAAAATGGAGTCAGATTGCAAATTGGACCATGGGTTTATTAACTGATTCGGACTGGAAAGGAAAATGGATCGAGGATACAAAATCGTTTTCACCAGATGACAGCATCCTTTACGATGACAATCCGGCCCCACTTTTTAGGCGAGAATTTAAGATACAAAAGAAAATAAGCAGGGCCATAATGTACGTGAGCGGTATAGGTTATTATGAAGCTTATCTGAATGGGAAACGGATTGGCAAGAAATTGCTCGACCCGGGTTGGACAGACTATTCCAAAAGAATTTTATATAGTACTTACAACGTTACATCTTATTTAAAGGCAGACGATAATTGCCTCGGAATATCATTAGGGAACGGCTGGTATAACCCATTGCCATTGAAAATGTGGGGACGAATAGACTTAAGAAAAAGTCTATCTGTGGGTAATCCAAAATTCATTATGCAAATGAATATTGAATATTCCGATGGAACAACAGATCAAATTGTTTCTGACAATACCTGGAAGGTGACTTCCGGCCCTGTTATTCGCAACAACATTTATTTGGGAGAAGTATATGATGCACGTAAAGAAATCCCGGGGTGGAATAAAGCTGGTCTGAAAACAGACAATTGGAGGCAAGCAAAATTTGGAAAAACACCTGGTGGTAAATTACGATCCGAACAACAACCTCCAATTGTTGCAGCAGATACAATTTTGCCCATTCAAATTAACAAGACAGAGGACGGGAAATATATCGTGGATTTTGGAAGAAATTTTGGTGGAATAATTAGGTTAAAAATAAGAGGGAGGTCAGGTACAGTTATTAACATCAGGTATGGAGAACTTTTATATCCAAATGGTTCTCTTAATGTAATGACCAGTACTGCAGGCCAGATAAAATCCAAAGGAGAAGGAGGCGTTGGTGCACCGGACACCGCTTATGCCAGGGATATATTTATTTCAGGTGGAACGGGAGAAGAAATATTCCAAACGCATTTTACCTTTCATGGATTTCGGTATGCGGAATTGACGGGTTATCCGGGAATGCTAACAAAGGAAGATATTAAGGGCCTGGTGTTATACTCGAATGTGGCCGATGCGGGCAGTTTTGTATGTTCGGATCCATTCATCAACCAATTACAACAGGTGTGTCGAAACACCTTTAGGAGTAATATATTTAGTGTACAGTCCGACTGCCCGCATAGGGAACGTTTCGGCTATGGAGGAGATATAGTAGCAACATGTGAAGCTTTTATGAATAATTTTGACATGTCAGGTTTTTACGAAAAAACTGTAAATGATTTTTCCGATGCAGCACGTACCGATGGAGGATTGACTGAAACGGCTCCGTTTGTAGGGGTTGCCGGTGATGGCTTGGGTGGAAAATCGGGTCCTGTGGAATGGGGCTCAGTTCTTCCGGTTTTATTAAATCGTCTTTATCAGTATTATGGAGATATTGAATTAATACGGCAGCAATATCAAACAGCAAAAAACTGGGTGGATTTTATGAACCGGCATGCTGATCATGGTATCATAAACATAACAATTGGAGATCACGAAAGTCTTGAGCCGAAAGCGGTCGCTCTGAGCGCAACAGCATTTTTCTATTATAATACAATGTTGCTCACGAAGTTTGCAAAAATGTTGAACAAAAGCGATGACTTTACCAAATATTCTTCCTTAACAGAAATGATAAAGGCTGCATTTATTTCAAGATTTTTTGACCGTTCGACGGGCGATGTCGATATTCATACAGCTGCTGCCCAGGCTTATGCTTTATACTTTAACCTTATTCCTGATGGTTCAGAAGATGCTGTACTGAAAGTTTTGTTGCATGATGTTACTATTGTTAATAAAAATCATATCGCTGCCGGTATATTTGGAACAAAATTTTTACTGGAAGTATTAGGTAAAACAGGAAATAATGATATTGCTTATAGAATGGTAACCCAGAAAACCTTTCCAGGGTGGGGCTATATGCGAGCTAATGGAGCTACCACTCTTTGGGAACATTGGTCATTAAGCGACAACACCTATTCGCACAATCATCCCATGTTTGGCACGGTGAGCGAATGGTTCTACAGGTATTTAGCCGGCATTCGTCCGGCTGAGAAAGCGGCAGGCTATAACCAGATAATAATTCAACCTCAGATAGCTGATTTGCGCTGGGCAAAAGCCTCATATAAATCAATGCTGGGAGAGGTTAGCTCATATTGGAAGAAGACCGGTAAAACATTTACAATGGATATTACTATCCCGGTAAATGCCACCGCCGTGGTTTATATTCCATCCGGGCTGGATGATTTAAAAGAAGGAGGAATTGCTATTTCTGATGCACGTACAATTCATTCTATTGGTAAAGAAAATAACGAATCGGTATTTCAACTTGGATCGGGCAATTACCACTTTTCCGCGTTATTATCTGATGATTAACACGTACGTTTTTACTCATATATTCCCTAAGGCTAAAGAGATTCTCCGAAACGACGAGGCGATTATCTCATTCTTTTAGATCTGCTTCGATTTGCATTCATTTCCCGATTACCGGACTCCATTTAAAAAAGCAAAATCATTTTGCTATTAAGTCAAAAATTTGAAAGGGCTTCAATGAAGACAATAAAACCCTTTCCTGAACTTTTAAAAAGAACTTAACGGTGTTTTGCTCACATTACTTTTCTACTTATATTTTTTCATTTAATTTAAGTTTACTATTCCATATATCCTTTTTTCCATAAATCAATCTTTGCATCATTATTTAGTGGTTTACCCGGGGTACTTCTTCCTTTATCAATATATTGTTCCATCAAGCTCGTAAGCCGTTTCACAATATCCGGATGCTGTAATGCCACATTTAATTTTTCCGAAATATCAGACTTCATATTGTATAGTTGAACCAGCGGTAATCCTTCTTTAAATGCTTCTTTATTCGAAGGGGATTCCCATCCTCCAGATCCGGGACAGAATTCCAATTTCCAGTCGCCTTCTTGTATAGAAAAGTATCCTTCAATTGAGTGATATACTATTGCCGGGCGAATAGATTTTTTTGTTTTATTCAAAAGATATGGCAAAAAACTATAACTATCCTCAGCAACATTCTGTGGCAGCCTTTTCCCTAAAATATTTGCACTTGTAGCCATAAAATCAGTTAATGAAACCAATTTATTACACACAGATCCCGCTTGTATTTTTCCTGGCCAGCGAACTATAAAAGGAATTCTATGACCTCCGTCCCATATATCTGATTTGTATCCCCTGAAAATATAACTTGGAAAATGCCCCAGCTTTTCAACATTGAAATGAGGCAATACATAAGGTGCGAATCCATTGTCACTTCCCAAAAATACAATAGTGTTGTCCGTTATACCGAGGGAATCAAGCGTTTGCATCACCTGTCCAACTGCCCAATCCGTTTCCATAACATAATCTCCGTAATCCGTAACTCCGCTTTTGCCTTTAAAATCCTTGTCAGGAACGATAGGAGTGTGAGGAGAGGGTAGGGCGAGATACAAGAAAAAAAGCTGTTTTTTTGTAAACCCGTTTACGATTACTTCCTTTGCCTTATGAGTGATAGAAGGTACTACATTTTTCGCTTCAAAATCTTTTTCTGCGGGCCCAGGACGCATCCACGTCTTGGTTACAGTAGGGATGCCTAAAGTATGATCGTTTTCTAAAAAAATAAAAGGGGGCATATCAAGAGATGCGCTTATACCATAAAAATAATCAAACCCTAATGTGGTAGGACCATCTTTTACCGGCTTTGAATAATCTATACCCCAGCCATCTTTGAGGGTTGAATCCTTTATAGGCCAGGTTAATCCCAGATGCCATTTGCCTAAGCAAGCTGTATAATACCCATTCTTTTTAAAAAGGGATGCAACAGTCATTCGATTAGCCCCGATTAAGGGTGGTCCAAATCCCCCCATGACCGATCTTTGCAATCTCGAACGCCAAGAATATCTACCCGTCAGGATGCTGTAACGCGAAGGCGTGCATACCGAAGAACTGGAATGAGCATCTGTAAATTTCATACCCTCAGATGCAAGGCGGTCAATATTGGGGGTAGGTATTTTTCCTTCCGGGTTAAATGACTTTACATCACCGTAACCCAAATCATCAGCTAAAATAAAAATGACGTTGGGTTGTAATTTTTCCTGGCAAAAAGTATTTTGAGGAATAAATACATTAGCAAATATGAGCAATAGAGCTCCTATAAAACTACCGCAAGCACGGCTTTTAGGCTTTGTCGTTATTTTGATGATTCTATTGAACACCGCAACATTTTTAAAATATTTAAACCAGTATTTACTGATCAGTTAGATTTATAATAAGTAATTTCTAACCTAAAGAAATCAGATTAGATTTTCAACCGGATTAACCCTACCTCCGAGAAAACTCGAGAAGGTTGTTCTTATTCTTATCATCCAGTTCTCATAATTGTACTAACTATCCTTATCAATTCATTAAGCTGATTTCTCCACAGATATTTGATCAGAATGATTTTTTCGCGAATATGCAATTACTTTCAATTCTTTATTTGCATCGAATCATCATAAAACAAGGTTCCACGTCTCTCTCCGATATTTATTATAGATGACCGAAAAAAGAACTTCATAACGTTTATAACTTATTTTTTCCGATAAATATCAATTTCATAAATGGACCAATTATAAGTTGAATCTTGGCCTGTTTGTGTAATCTTTATAAATTGGGCTTTCTGACTTGGAAAAGTGATATCGGTAATGCCCAGCTTTCCTGTCCCTGAGGCAACAGGATCTCCCCATTCTTTTCCATCCTTCGAAACTGTTACAATGTAATGGTTAGGAGAATCCCAAAGCGCCCAGGTATTATCGAGGACGATGTGATTAAATTTTTGCTTTTTTTTCATGTCAATCATGAACCATTGCCCGGCATATTGTTTGTGGGACATGTCCCGCCATCCCGTCCAATGATCCCCATCAATTGCATTCGCAGCTGACACATCAACGGGAATATTGTCCCCGCTGAAAAGAAAGGTACTATCTTTCACAGAGGCTTTAGCCGTCCATGATTTCTTATTTAGTTTAATTCCATTTACGGAAAGGTTTCTTACAGGTTTCGGTGAATTAATTACCAATGATCCCAGCCCTAAAAAATTCCATTTGCCTGGGGAAACTTTGAATTTAATATTCGCTGCGTCTTCCCCGACCCAGGAAATGCCCTTTATGCCCCCGGTATAAGATCCATTCCAGATATTTGTTCCATTTACTTTTATTGACTTCAGTGACGAGAAAGACCCTTTGGGTATACCCACAATAGCCATTGTGCGTAAAGGAGAATTGAGTTGCAATGAGTACTCAGTGGTAGTTTTTTTCATTTCAACTTTTATTTCGCCCTTAACTGATGGAACTACGACGTTGATCGAATTTAAAAATGCTTCCCTGGGGAAAACATGGTACTCTTCCCATCCGGGTTTCTCCGGTGAAATCCCGGCTATAGACTGGGAAAGTAAAATGACCGGAGGATTCCATCCATGATTTAGTGATGATGCGTCGTCAAACGCATTTCTTCTTGTTGCCCACCAGCGATCATAATGCTCCCATAATGTTGAGAAGCTACAGGGTATCATGGTTTTGTAGCGATCATACATTCTTAATAGGGCATACTCCTGCTTTCCCATCGTACAGAGTGCCTCAAAAATCCACCGATCAAAAAAGCAACTGGCGTTGTTGACTTTTGTGAGGACATTAATATAGATCGTATTCCATTTGGAAGGTTCTGCTAATCCGGCATTTACCGCCATCGCATTTGCCCTGTCATCTGGTGAATTTACCTGTGAAGACATATAATAATTGCCTTTCCAGAATTGTTTATTAAAAGTGGTCTTTATTGTATCAAGTCTTAAATTAATTGCAACGGTATCATCAGCATGACCGGTAAGTAAAGCCATTTTCTTTAACGTCTTCAGGTCGATATACATAAAACAATTTTCAATAACAGCAATATCTTTTATTTCATTTCCCCAATCGAACCACTGATTTTTATTGCCGAATTTATAAGTATTAAAAAGGAAATTTTTGGTCGATTCATAAACAGAACCAATTGATTGAATATCCCCCGTATGCATGTAATAAAACCACAAACCATATTCACCAAGAAACTCAAGTTGCTGTCCCGGATAAAACCCCGCTTTTAAAGGTCGTAGAACAAGATCTTTACATAATGCGTAAGATGAGGTATCGAAAGCGTAAAAGCACTGATCTAATTCCGGAGTCCCATCTCCCCAAAATCCTACTCTCTCTCTGTCAGGACAATCATAAAAATGGTCTCTCATGCATATATAAGCTGTTCTTGCCCCCTTTTTCCAAAGAAGATTATAATCATCGTCGTTGCATTCAAAGGATCCGGCAATTTTTGTATCATATCCCGTTTCACGATATTTTACAGCTTCAACCGTTACCCCCGCAGGTATCGTATAAACTGCACCTTCGCCACTTATCCAATTCTTCGCCTCATAGGTGTTAACACCAGCCTGGGTAGCAACCTCTTCTGTTTTTGTGAGATATAAGACCAACGGATTACTCGAGTTCAGACTTATTTTTTTTCCTTCGGGGCTTTTCAGGCGAATCCAGGGCTGAAACTGGCAATTATAGGGCATTTGGCATACAAGTTTCCAGGACTTGTTTTCAGAATGTGGAAGATCTTTGGATAAATATATATAGTCTTTTAATCCATAATCCTTTATAGAAAATTGTGTGGGCAATTTACCAGATCTATTGGAACCTTGTTGCCCTTTCAGTTGAGAATAAAAAATCAATAGTGGGCAAAAGAAAATGCAAAAAAATAATACCCTAAATTTTGAACACATGATTTTCGATTTTAAATCTATCAAAATCTCGCTATTTAAATCTTTATCTCCTGAGGGGTATTAATGTTCCAAGGAAGGAAAAGATATGTATTTCATAAAAACGTTCCTTCTACGGCCTATGAATACTTGGCCGGGATGCTCATCATTCCCATATTGAATTAGAAAAATTTGCAGGTCCCATCTTGTTTCATGCCGCTTTATAAACCTTATTTATAGGCCTTCACCATTCTCCGTTATTGCTAAATAGAAATCATCAGCTATTTCAGGTCTTGTCTTGATGGCATTATTTATTGTCGTAAGAATCCTTTCTCTTTCAGAACCTATGAGCCTTAAACGTGGCGCTCTTACATATTCACTGCCTAAGCCAGTTTGAGTAGCCGCAAGTTTTATATACTGCGCAAATTTTGAATGGGTATCCAACTCAAGGAGCGGCAAAAACCACCTGTATATATTCAAAGCTTGCTGATACCTGCCGGCTTTCAGCAGTTTATAAAGCGCAACCGTTTCCACAGGAAAAGCATCAACCAGTCCTCCAACCCACCCATCGGCACCCAATGCCAACTCCTCAAAAGCTAGTGTATCAACTCCGCAAAGAATCTTAAATCTGTTTTTGAATTTATTTTTTAGTCTGGTAACATTGGATACATCCCTTGTTGATTCCTTTACTGCCTGAATCGCAGAAATCTTTTCAAGTTGATCGAACATTTCCAAGGTAACCTCAATCTTATAATCATAGGGATTATTGTAAATCATAATCGGTAAAGAAGTATTTGCAGCAATATTTTTAAAATATTCGACTGTTTCTGATTCATCTGCTTTATAACGCATGGGTGGCAAAATCATGAGACCATCGGCACCGTTAATTTCCGCGTTTTGAGCTGCTTTTATAGCTTCCCGCGTTGACTGCTCCGCTATATTTAAGATTACCGGTAATTTTTTTTGTACCAATTCTTTGGCGCAGGTAAGCAGGTCCCTCTTCTCTTCATAAGTTAATGTACTTGACTCACCGAGAGAACCGCCGAGCACTAATCCGTCAATGCCCGCTTCTGTTTGTGCTTCAATATTTCTCTCGAAAATCTTAAAATCAATGTTGTCTGCACTGTCAAAAGGAGTAAGCAATGCGGAATAAATACCTTCCCATTTTAAAGCCTTCATAAAAGTTAGTTTTTATTTATGTTCAAAATTAAACCTCATGATATAAGATAATAATCGTTAAATATCAAGATTTTTACAATTATTACCTTTTTTTGCACCGTTTAACCTGCTTCATATTCAATTTATCTTGCAGCTTTTACCTTACTAATTTCCCGATGACTTTCCTCTTGTCTTGTTACAATGGGCACATATCCTATTTCAAGGCCTTGCGGTGGAGTTACTATCAAACCAGGATCAATCGATACAAGAGATTTCCCATTGCCTGGTGCGGGCATATAATCCCTGTTGATAGTCCAGTTTTTATGCATCTTTTCCATAAGAGATTGCATCGTTGCCTTTACTGAATCGCTCCAGATATTTTTATATTGCTGCAAAGCCGGCTGATCAATAAACCGGTACCAGTAATAAGTAACACGGGAGCCATCTGTGAGATAAGCATAGTATGGCCCGCGTGCCGAACCGGGATTAGTCCATGCGCCGGAGTCAGGCGAAGTATAGATCTTCCCGTTCCTGACAGGAGCAAATTTTTTCTTAACCAAATCTTCCGGGACCTCTCTGGCGGAAACGGCTATACGATTATTGTTTACTTGCTTAAAATATTGGGGTAACGCCCTCGTATTGCTCATCTCTGAATGAAGCCATTTAAGACCAAAAGCGGTTGAATCATCAAACACCGCAGTTTGTACCAACTGATCAAAACCGGTTAAAGGAATCTTTTCGTTTGTCTGGTGGAAATTTAAAGCTGATGCCTTTAGCTTTGCCAAAACACTTGACGAATCTGAAATCAAGAATTCTCCGGAGCATGCAGGCCCGCCTTTTCGCCAATTTTCCACGGCATCGGCCAATGCTTTGCTGGAATAATATCTTACATCTTGTATAAGAAGAGTCTTATTGTTATCATCCACCGGATATAGAAATTCCGGTATCCTGGAATAGCTTGTTCCCTTGGAATCTTTCATTTCAAAATACGGCACGGTATTTATTTCCTGAGCTCCACCGCCGGATCGCCCGCCACGGCTATCGAGACCACGGTTATAATCGAAGGAATAATTAGCTGATATCTTGCTCCATGATTCGGGAATGATAAAGGCTACAGGTCCTTTAAAATTTGAAAGGGCGAAAAAAAGAGTCCAGTACTGGTTGCCAGTGGGAGGGGTTTCTTTTTTTACATCGGAAAAGGGCAGAGCCATCCAGGAATAACCAAACAATTCACCGTTGGGATGTCCTTTAAAAGTAATTCCGTCGGGTGGAATAAGCAAACGATTGCTAAGTTGAGCAACTCCCATTTGACTATCCGGTGTTGCGGTAGTACTGTTTCCCCAACCGGGGGATATTAGGTAATTACCGGAGTAACAATCGGGAACGCCTACGATCTGGAATTTGGGAGAAGTGTATCCGGAGCGAAACTGAGTACTACCCCAAATGCCTAAGCCGCCCTCTATCGTCTGAAAAACATCCTTGAATGTGGGGCCACGCCTTTCGCCCCAGTTTTCTCTGGCATAAGATCCCGGCGGGCATAAAGGTTGAGTTAGATCATCGGAATTATCGGGGGTGATCCACGTGGAAGCGAGGCCGATCTGAAAATTGGCAATAGGTTCCGGCAGCATCGGATACACCGCTGAATAAAAACCGATACCGGACGCATAGCCCGCTGGCTGAGGAGATGTACGGAAGGAAATGTAACCCATCAAACCGCTATTATTTATTTCCCCGTTTGAATTATCATCATTAGTGCTAATCTTTGAGACGTTCCCAGCCTTATCATGATTCAATAAATTTATCATGGCATGGCCCGCTGCGTTTCCCATTAAGAAATAAGTACCGGCATTCCGGTTGTAGTGATGTATTTCTCTTGCCGGGGATCGCAGGCTATCTTTCCAAAATGGCCTGCTATCCACTAATGCGACATTGCCGGAAAATTGCGGATCGGCAGCCGCATCGGCCTGTGCTTTCACGATGAACCTTTGAACATTGCTCATCCATTTATCTGGCGTTGGTCGAAAACCTCCCTGACCACAATTGATTAAAACAAAGGGCAATTGGGGAGACTGAAGATCGTGACGAACATCTTTGATAAAATGAATCATGTTAGTTTTATATTGCTTAAACAAACTAGAGTCTCCTGCGTCATTCCATCCCTGGTTCCAGACAAAGCCGGTAAGTTCATAACCTTGTCCTTTATATTCCGGAAACTCACCTGGCAGATTATTCAAAGCCGTGTGTATATCTTCAATCATTCTATTATAATACGATCCCTTTGTTCCCCCCGAACCTGGAGGACGAAAATCGACACCAAGACTTTTACCACCCCACGCTGTTTTTATCAGTAAAACCTGCTCAGGAAAATAATCGCCCATCACATTTCCAAATTGGAATTCAGGTCCGATCTCATTGTCTGAGGCGCCACACCCTGGCGTAAGATCTCCTTTTTTTAAGCCGTCCGTTCTGTCAAATCGTACCCAAACGTCTTTTCGAACTTTCCAATGTCCTTCATTATCTATTATGCTCTTATACAATCCGGAAGTATCATGGCTAACCTCATACTCTAAAGAACCTACAGCCCTTCTGTTTGCATTTGCATATACTTCCCCATGCCCGACCATATTAGATTGACCGGCAAGTATGAAGACTTTTACAGGCTGTTGGGCAAAAGAAATAAGAGGGAAAATGATCGTAGATAAAACTGTTATTGCATAATTATATCTTCGATTTGATTGCTTTTTCATTCGAAATAAGTTTATGATTTATGAGTAGATCAGAAATTGTGCTTAACAGGAGGGCTGATTTAATATTGTTAAATCAAAATAGTTTCCATCCAGGTAAGGCCATCAAGTTCCAAGAATTATTTGCGTTATTTCATCAAATAAAGATTTAGACAATGCACCCACTTTCCAACAGGAAACGGTATCAGTGACCTGGCTGAGTTTTCTCGCACCCATAACAACCCGAGTTGCCTCTTCAACTGAAAAAAGATACCGTTGTGCCAGTTCTGCCAATGGTATTTCGTTTCTTAATGCCAGCGCATTTACACGAACTGCTCTTTCAATGTCTTTCAACGAGATGTTGTCTTCATATCCCTTATTTCCCTGTGCAACAAAATGCTCAAATCGATTTCCCAAAAGACCAAAATGCAATGACGAGGCCGCATAGAAACTAATATGTTGTGGAATCGTTTTGGGCAATATGTCCTCAAAAGCGGAAAGATTGCAGGCATCCATTTTGGTAAAGCTGGAAATAACCTGGAAATATCTATTGTCTATATAAGTTGCAAATAATCCGGATGGATTGCCGCCAATACCAAGCATCTTCGTATATCCTTCTTCCCTGAATGAAAGCAGTGTTTCCAAAATTTCATTGATCCTGTCGATGGGAACCCATTGAGGCTCGTGTAAAAACAAAAGGTCCACGTGGTTAAGCCCCAACAAATCAAGACTGCGCATAAGGCTTTCACGCATTCCCTTTGGCGAATAATCTAACTTGGCATCGAAGGCTGTTTCAGCCTTTAGGCGGCCAACCTTTGTGCTAACAAAAGGCGTTTCGCCCCTCCATTTTGCCAGCGCCTTCCCAAGATACAGTTCAGCTTTGCTGTAAGAGGGCGAGGTGTCAAAACTAAAGATATCATTTTCGAGTGCATAAAGGATACAATCAATGCTTTCCTGCTCCTCTACTTTACCCCAAACACCTCCCAACCCGGATGTGCCGTAGACTAGCCTGCTACCCTCGCCTGGAAAGTTGCTTTTATAAATATCAGGCTTATATGTTGGCGTTAATTCCATTTGAGTGATAGTCTATTATAAATGGTAAAATCTATTTGCGTTCCGGCCAAAAAAGTCATCTTGCTCATCACCAGAAAATTTGTCAAAATAACTTTTTACAATTTCGTAGGTCTCTGCATAGGATGCTGAAAGGGTGCAGACAGGCCAGTCAGATCCATATAAAATTCTTTTTGTTCCAAACAATTCAACTATTGAGTCCATGTAAGGAATAAAATCTTCCGGATTCCAATTGTGCCACGCCGCTTCCGTAACCATTCCTGAAATTTTACAACAGACATTTTGGAGTGACGCGATAGCCGCCAACTGCTTCTTCCAACCGGAAATTTCTTTGTCCCGGATTTTTGGTTTGGCGATATGATCAATTATAAAAGGCTGATCAGGGAATTGCCTGGCCAATTGTAATGTGTTAGTTAAATGAATAGGAGAAATTAAAAGATCATAGGTATAATCGAAATATCTTAGTGCTTTAATACCATGTAAAAAAGCGGGCCGCAACATAAAGTCGACATCAGGCTCGTCATGAATAACATGTCGAAACCCTTTAATTTTTTTCCCGGTACTGTAATAGGAAAGTCTATCGGAAACTGATTTACTTTGCAGGTCAACCCAACCTACTATTCCTTTGATAAGTTCATTTTTTTCTGCCAGCCCTAAAAGGAATTCATTTTCACATTCTGTTTGGCTGGCCTGTACTGCCACCGATCCCTGCACCTGGCATTCTTCAAGTAATACGGCAAGTTCCTGAGGTCCGTAATCTTTCTTTAAAATACCCATTTCTTCGGTCATCCAGTTTTGACGGTCCGGATCGTAATTCCAGAAATGCTGATGGCTATCGATTCGTTCCATAGTTGTTATCATTCATAAATTAAAATTCAACGACGGCTTTAATAACATTGGCATCCGGGTTATACAATTGAAGGAAACTTTCTGTTAAAGAATCAAATTGAAGCCTGTGAGTGACCAGATGACCAATGGTAACATGAACGGAACGCATCAGCCTGATTATCTTTTTAAAATCTTCGGGTAACGCATTCCTCGAAGATTTAAGCGTAATCTCTTTTGCATGAAACAAGGGATCAAAGAATTCCAGGTTACCAATAAATAATCCCACATAAACAATTGTTCCGCCATGAGCTAAATAATCGAAACATTTTTGCATAGAGTTACTGTTTCCGGTGGCATCAATTACTACAGTAGGCTTGTTACCATTGTAAAGGTTGCCGATAGCATTTATTAGGTGTTCATCTGCCACTAAAGTAGTTACGCCCGGATAATTATCTTTTACAAAATTCAATCTGTTTTCATTTGTATCGGCAACTATAAAACTTGCCCCTTTTAAAATGCCCATCGTTATTACAGTAATACCGATAGGCCCGGCTCCCACCACCAACACAATATCGTCAGGTTTTATATTTGCTCTTTCAATAGCATGGCTGCCAATGGCCAGTGGTTCGATCATCGCTGTCTGCTCAGGACTAAGCCCGTTAGTAACAAAGACGTCTTTCGCATCCCGGATAAAATATTCCTGCATAGCGCCATCTTCATGAACTCCCATATAAGATAAACCGCTTCCGCAATTGACCTTTCCGGTTCTTACTGCCTGATCAATTATAGTATTTCGATAGGGCAATACGGTACACAGGTCTCCTTTTTTTAAATTAGTAACCCGATCCCCAAAGGAAATAACCTCGGCTGCAATTTCATGACCGAGAATTCTCGGATAAGTAAAAAAAGGTTGTCTTCCTTTATAAGCGTGGAGATCAGTTCCGCAGATACCCAAACATTTTACCTTTAACAACACTTCATTCGCCTGAGGTTCCCCGGGTGAAGGAACATTAGCATTGGTAAGAAATCCAGGTTCATTTAAAACAACAGCTTTCATTTCAAGAATTTTCAAATGACTTAACAAAATATTTCCCTTTGATTTACTGGGAAACTATATCTGCTTGATCGGTCGTTAAAACAAAGTTTATTTAAATACTGCTATTTCTGCCAACCCCACATTGGTAGTTGTTTTAGAAACGCTTTTTATAATAAATGCCAACCATGTAGCTTTCTTTTCAGGGAACGTTATCTCCTTTGTTACATTACCATTATTTGGTAAAGCAGAAACATTGATAGTAGATCCGTCGCTAAATACCAACATGCCCGATGTGATCTGGTTTTTGAGATCAGGGCGGTCAAAAAGCCATATCTTGGATATTTTTTGAGGTTCTTTCCAGTTCAATCTGATGAAGGCTGTATTCGTTTCGCCATCACTAACCCATTCATTTAATTTGTTCTTAGACTCAGGGTCTACAACGCCATCTACTGCGCCTTCACCAAAATATTGATGTAACTCTGTCATAGGCCGGGCATCCCGCAGCGCGGATGACACCACAACATTTGCCCGAAGACCGATGTTTTTATCACTTTTTATTGGATCAGGTTCTCCCGTTTTCATTTTCATCAAAAGGGCTTGCTCTTGTTTGTTGTCTACCATTTGCACCTGCTGCAAATTCCAGGCATAACGGCTGCCAACCGGGTTAGCTTTGGTAATATCGCCAAAATAATCCTGGCTGAAATTCGCAGAGTAACTAAGCCAAAATGTTTTACCGTCCCGAGCGATAAATTTTGACGGAATGGTCATAAAATATCCCTGCGATCCAAAGTCCTTCATATAGGTGATCAGTTTGTAAGGGCCGGTAACATTATCCGATTCGAGAATATAGGAGTTCATATTTTCTATACCAGGCCATCCGTCGGTTACACACATTAGATATTTATGGAGCGGTTTATCATAAGTAATATTGGTACACCCCATATGATGCATCCATTCCATAACTGGTTTTATATCTAAAATATTATGTGACCACACAGGGTTGCCGTTTTTATCATTGCCAGCGAAAAATTCATAGCTATCCAGGCTATTTATGGTTTCCGGTGAAGGCTTAACTCTGGCCATATAAACTGCATCTCCGGCTATCCAACTATTATTAGCCACACGGGGATACGGATCATCATTAGCGCCTCCATGACCAACAAGATAGGCATAGCCATCAGGAGAATTTTCCAGGTTTTGACCAAAATCAACAAAATGAGGCGTGCCCATCTTGACAAAATTTCCGTTCTTACCCGATTCAGGAAACAAAGGATTGTCAAGAGTATATGGACAGGGTATCCAGGTTTTACCATAGTCTTTGGATATGCGAAATCCTGGCAAAGGGCCACAGATCGCCCAACTATATTTTTTATTATCGGGATTAGGATCGAAGTCGATTCCATAAGTACCATAATACCATATTCCATTGTACACCAGATTAGCACATGGATATCTTCCCTGGTAAGGCAAAGCAGATGCATATTGTAATCCCAGGGAGGATATTTTGAGATGCATAGGATCATCGCCTTCTATTTTCGCATTTCCGGTATTAGCTTTAACTCCGCCGCTGGAATGTGTACTTTCCAGCCCAATCTCTCCATCTGCAAATCCACTGTACATATTACCATCTATGGCCCAGGAAGGATACCACGTGTCTGCATCCGTGTAGCTAACATGGTTTCCAAGAAAAGCAATTGCTGAAAAGTCGTTCGATCTTTTGAAAGGACAATCGTTCGGAATTTCCGGCACCCAAACTCTAGCCAGCCACGGTTTGGGAACATAAGAAATATCCCTCTGTTGCGCTGTCAGATTATTTTGACATAATATGATGAGGAGTATAAACAATACAATCAATTTTCCATTATTCTGTTTACTTTGAATTTCCATTCTTTACGATTTATTTGCTGATAAGTTCACGTTAATCTGAGTTCTTCGATTTCGTCTGCCGTTTTAGCCAAAGGTTTTCCTAACAATTGGCTTCCCTGCGTGGTAATGAGAAAATCTTCTTCAATTCTGATCCCGCTCACGTTTTTAAAATTTTCTAGCCTATCATAATTAATAAAGGATTCGAACTTTTTTTCTGCTGACCATTCATTTATGAGGTCCGGATTAAAATACAATCCAGGCTCTACCGTAATAACAAAACCTTCTTCGAGTTCCTTTCCGAGGCGCAAAGATTTTAGGCCAAATTGCGTACTCTGTTTTATTGATTTATTGTAACCAACATATTGCTCTCCCAGATTTTCCATATCATGGGTATCTAAACCCATCATATGGCCAAGTCCGCAAGGGAAAAAAAGTGCATGTGCTCCCAGGGCAACAGTTTCCTTTATATCTCCTTTCATTAGTCCAAGCTGATGTAATCCTTCAACTAGTTTTTCGCAGGCAAAAAGATGGACATCTCTAAATAATATGCCCGGTTTTAATAATTCAACGGCCGCCTTGTGCGCAGTAAAAACAATGTCGTAAAGCTCCCTTTGAATATTGGTAAATTTTTTACTTACCGGGAAAGTCCGGGTTAGATCACCGGCATAATGCATACCCGTTTCGGCTCCGCAGTCACATAAGACCATGCTACCGTCGCTAAGAACTGATTGGCTATAGCTATTGTGTAATATCTCCCCGTGCATTGTAAGGATAGTAGGGAAAGAAAGATTACCCCCCGCCCCTATAGCAATGCCCTGGATATTTCCTGCAAGTTGGGCTTCTGTCATTCCTTCCTTAGCCATTTTGATAGCTGATAGTTGCATGTCAACGGTTGTATTGACTGCATTGACAATCTCCGCAATTTCTTCGGGAGACTTGTATGATCGTTGATTAACGACAGCATGTATGAGTTCAACAGAAGCCAGATTCGGCATTATCAGGGGCTCAATTCCCAGCAAGTGCTTTAGTGTTGCAACCTGTTCCGGCCGATAGGGCGGCAGAAAATGAATTTTACGCTTTTGCATTAGTGCCACTGCAACTTCAGCATTCAAATGTTTTTTCGTTTTTACCTCAGGGATACCGACCCTATCAGCTATTGACTGCAAAGGTTCCTTATATCCTGTCCAAACCATTTGTTCGGTCGTAAGGTCATCTCCAAATAAAATCTCTTTATCATTGTCAATATCAATTAACGCGGTTAAACCCGGCTGATCAATTCCGAAAAAATATAAAAAAGTACTGTCCTGCCTGAATGGATAAAGATTATCCTTATAGTTCATGCTACTTTCTTCGCTTCCTAATAATAAGATCAGGCCGTTGCCCACCTGTTCTTTTAATATCTTCCTTCGTTTTATATAAATTTCCTTATCAAACATAATGCACTTTCAATTTTCTTTTTACCAAGTTTATTTCCAGATATTTTTTACTGTTATATTTAAATTAAGATTACCCATCGTAAGAATTCATTGTTTGGTATTTAATTTGGCTTCCAAAATTTTAGCGGTTCTTGTAGCACACAACCCACCTATATTAGTGCATTTAAATTCGTGCGGTATTCCTTTACCAATTACGTACATCGTTTCGATCACTTCATCTAATGGTATTAATTCATCATATCCCGCGAGTGCCATATTCGCAAACGATATAGCAATCGTTGCTGCCATCACATTATTTCCCAAACACGGCGCTTCCACTCTATTAGCAATGGGTGTACATGTTGTACCAAGGGTACTTTGCAATACCAGCGAAGCTGCAGCAACAGATTGAGCAAGCGATCCCTTCGCCAGATAGACAAGGCCTGCCGCAGCCATGCTACCTCCGGACCCGTACTCAACTCCACAACCCGCCACCTCTCCTGCAAAAGTGGACTGGGTTGCAATGAATATTCCAATTATACCCGCTACCAACATGGCTTTAATGATTTCGTCTTCTGAAACTCCGAGGAAATCGGCAGTTCCAATCACAGCACCTGGAAGTGCTCCGCATGAACCGGCAGTAGGAGCCGCTACAATAACTCCCATTGAACTCTTCACTTCCATTAATGCAGAAACATACATCACAACAATATTGAGCGCACCTGTTTCTATTAACCGTTTGTTTTGTAATTGATTTCTGAAATTTACAGACTGACTACCTAACAACCGATCAGCATATTGCGTACCCTGCAGCCCATTCTTAATGGAATCTTTTAGAATACGTACTATCTTTCTCATCTTCTCATAAATTTCTTCTTGAGAAATGTTTCCTCTTTCGCTTTCATAAAGAATAGCCAGTTCCAATAAAGAAAGATTTTTATCTTCATTATAATCCAGCATTTCATTACATGTCGAAAAGGGTACTTTAATACCTTTTCTTGACAGGACAGGAAGCACCGGGCGTAGTTTTCTTATGGATATTACATCCTCCATAGAGTTCAATTGTGCCTGAAGTATTTCACTAGGAAAACTTTGCGCTTTTATTTCAATCAACACCAGATTTCCATCATGCACAATTAAATAGTCATAAGACATCTCACTATTTAATAATTCCAAAATCCTGTCCGTCCTCTTGCAATAAATCAGCGTTTCGTAAAAATCACCCAGTATAGAAACTTCAATTCCGTCAATGGCTATAACTTCAATCATGCCACCGCCTGTGGAAATAGCCGTTACGGTCCTGGTTTCTCTACGGTTACTCAAAGTAATGTGATACGTATTTAAATGTTTCGCGTTAAGATCTCTTATACCAAATTGAACTTTTATTCCGACTTCAGAAATATGCTGATCCGACGACGGCAGCCGTTCATCATCTGCTTCCCATCCCAGGAAGCCTCCAAATAGTCCCATATCGGATCCCTGGCCTGTATGCGTGTCCGCTAAAGAGCCGTTCGGATCGAATTCAACTAAAATATTCGTTATATTATTTTCCACCAGGTCCCTGCACAACCTGCCAATCCGCAAGGAAGCAGCACAGTGAGAACTTGAGGGGCCACGCATCACAGGACCTATCACATCATTAAATATACTTGGGAGGCTTTCCATAACTTTTTATTAAAGGGTTAATCACATCAAAGATGCTCCTTCCAATATTTTGCCATTGTTTCACGTAGGTGAAGCGAAGTATTTTCTCTTTCATAAATGCCGTGAGAACGCATAGGATAGGACATCATATAAAAAAGTTTGTTGTCTTTTATAAGTTCATTCGAAAGCATTTCAAAATTCTGATAATGCACATTATCATCACCGGTGCCTGCAATAATCATAAGGGTACCCTGAAGATTTTGCGCAAAATTGATGGGAGAACCATCATGATAGCCTTTGGCATTATCAGTAAGCAAACCCATGTATCTTTCCTGATAGGTGGCATCATAAAGACGTTGGTCAGATACAAAAGAAACTGCAAGCCCCGTTTTATAAATATCAGGATGACGGAACATACAATTTAACGTCATTTGACCGCCCCCGCTCCATCCCCAGATACCAATTCTGGAAGTATCAATGAACGGATACATGGTGAAAATTTTTTTTGCCGCACCAGCCTGATCCTGTGAAGCAAGAATACCAATCTGTCCATAAATAGAATTGCGCCAGGCCTTACCCCGTGGCGTTTTGGTGCCACGATTGTCTATACTCATTACAAGGTATCCCTGTTGCGCCATGTACTGATCCCAAAGAGCGCCACCTTCCCAATTATCCTGAACCGTAGCACCGGCGGGTTCACCGTAAACATAAAAAAGTAAAGGATACTTTTTTGAAGGATCAAAATTTTTCGGTTTTATCATCCATGCATCCAACGTAATGTCGCCTATGTCAACCCTAAAGAATTCTTTTGGGTTTAAATGCAGGTCAGCATATTTTTCTTTCAGTTCATGATTATCCTGAAGTGTGCTCATTTCTTTGTGATCAGGAAGATGGATCAACGATATTACAGGTGGCGTAGTTGTATTTTGAAAAGTTTGAATAGCCCACTCCGAATTTCCGGAAATCTGATAACTGCTTTGTCCTGCATAACTGGCGGGAGTAACTCTTTCAGCTTCACCGCTACCATCTATTTTGCTTCTGTAAAGATAGCGTTGTGTAAAATTGTCCGGAGAGGCAATGTAATAGACATAACCAGTTTGAGGGTCAATACAATTTATCTGTACCACATCAAAATTACCTTTTGTAATTATTTTTGATTCTGTTCCATCTCTTGAAACTTTATACAATTGTTTCCATCCGTCTTTCTCACTCGTCCAGGTAAAATACTTTTCCCCATCAAGCCAGCGAATGTCATCATGGAGATCAAGAAAATCAGGATCAGTTTCTGTGTAAATATTTTTGAGTGCCATCGTTTTTACGTTTCCGATCCATATTTTGTTTGAATTCTGTGGGCGGTTTAGTTGCTGTACCATCACTTCACTGGAATGTGGTATGAAATCCATACGAGTCAGATAATTGTTAGCAGGATCTCCGGGAATCTTAAACCATTTGGTTTTGCCACCAGCAGCTGAAATCACCCCCACCTTTACCGCAGAAAGTTTTGTTCCCACTTTGGGATAAGGTAATGGTATTGGTCTTGAATAGATAGAGTCAATATTGTCTATCAGGTAAAATGTTCCAATATTTTTTGTATCGGATTGCCAATAAGCGATGTAATTTCCATCAGGACTCCATCTGAATCCATCTCTGTCATCCAGTTCTTCTTCATACACCCAATCGAATGTGCCGTTAATAATATTTGCTCCCCCGTCGAAAGTAATTTGTTTATTCATTCCAGTGGCAAGGTCTTCCACATAAATATTTTGCTTACTTACATAAGCTACCCTTGAAGCATCCGGAGAGAATTTTGCAAACATCAATGTTGTAGGTTCTACATTTTTACCAATCTGCTGCAGTTTACCTGTCTTAAGATTGAGTACCCAGTAATCTCCACGGGTATTGTATCGCCAAACTCTTCGGGTATTGGTAAAAATTAATAACTTACCATCATTATCTGACCATTCGTAATTGGCAATTGATAATGGTTTCGTTTCATTTGTTGGAATGAGTTGTTTTGCTGATACCAAAACTGTTCTTTTTCCGGATGAAGCATCATAACGGACAATATCACTCCCGCCAAATTCCTTGTTATTTTCCAAAGTAGAATAACCTTGGTTGTCTTTCATCCACCGAACGGGTCCAAAACCTTTTTGTTCATAAGTCCCATTTTTATAGATATCTTCAAGGGTCAATGCAGTTCTTTTTTCCTGAGCATGTAAATAAGTATTTACAAAAAAAACAAGGACTACGAATAAGGGGCTAATTAGTTTAAGTGTTCTTCTCATTTGTTCTTTAATTAATTATACCTGTTTTAATTTCGTTATACATTTTGTTACTATCGTTCCCGTGGAACAAAGGGTTGATTATGCCCTTATTATCCGGTGGTATCCATGTCGAAGGCACCCTGATCTGAAGACTGAGGGCGAGTTTTCAAGTAACGGCCGTGCACCTGAATAATAACTTATCCAAAAACCAAAGCTTTTAATGGCGGCTGCATTTGCTGGAAAATTACCCCTTCAAATCTTTGTAACATTCGTTGGGTATATTATTTCAGGTAGCGCAACAACCGAAGAAAATATGAATTGGAAAACAATAAAATAAGATCGGCTTAATTTCTAAAATAATTTGATTATGAAATTAATCTTATTATATCGATCTTATTCATTTTGCATTTATATTATAATGCTCTCCTTTTTTTGTTAAAAATTCCACAACCCCATTTCCAACATTTTTTAGGGGTATTTTCTGCCCGTTACAAAATACCACGATCGGCACTTTTGCATCGAGTTTGCAAGAACCACCTTGCTTAGAATAAACAACGGCTTTTATAATCTTATGCTCTTTCCAATCAAAATTTACCTCAAAGGCACCCCTGGCAAAAACTCCATGGAATTTCCCTTCGCTCCATTCATCAGGTAAAGCTGGTAACAAATCAATAACCCCTTCATGAGATTGCATTAACATTTCGGTTATAGCAGCCGTTACCCCCAGTGTTCCGTCTACCTGCATGGGAGTAAAACATTTTGCAAATAATTGCGGGAAGCATTGCTTATCCAAATAGCCCTTAAAAATCTTATAAGCCTTATTTCCGTCATAGAGACGAGCCCAAATGCTCATTTTCCATGCTCTTGAAAAACCAGCTCCTTCATCTCCCCTTTCTTCGAGAACTTTTTTTACCGGCTCTATTAACGATGGCGTTCTTTTAACTGAAATAACATTTCCGGGATAAAGGCCATATAGTAGAGAGATGTGTCTGTGTTTGGGTTCCAACTGATCAAAGTCCTCCGTCCACTCCTGCAACATTCCATTAGAACCAATCTGGGGTGGTACCAGCCTCGCTCTCGCCTTTTCAACCTTATCTGAAAATTCATGGTCAATTCCAAGAATTTTTGAAGCCTTAATATAATCGCCAAATAAGTCTGTCAATATCTGCATGTCAATAGACGAGCCCGCACAAATAGTTGTAAAATAATACATGGCGGTTACTTCATCAAAGAAATATCGGTAACCTGGTCCTTTTGGAGGGTTTTCAGGCGATGTAGAAGGACAAGTAACTAACCATTTTTTATTATTGTTGGGATATTCGACCAAAAAATCCATAAAAAATTCAACAGATCCTTTTAGAACCGGATAAATATCTCTAAGATAATTTTTATCCAAAGTAAATAAATAATGTTCCCAAAGTTGCGTCGTTAACCATGCACCTCCAACAGTAAATGTTCCCCAGGTCGGTCCGTCCATTGGTGCCGCTACTCTCCATATATCCGTATTCTGATGTAAAACCCACCCCCGGGCACCGTATTCTTCTTTCGCCACCTGGCTTCCCTGGTCTGTAAGTTCCTTGACCATTTTTACAAGGGGTTCTGTTAATTCAGATAAGTTTCCGGTTTCTGCCGGCCAATAATTCATCTCCGTATTGATATTAGTGGTGTATTTAGAATCCCACGGAGGATTCATATTATCATTCCAAATTCCCTGGAGATTTGCTGGCTGGGTCCCAGGCCGGGAAGAAGAAATAAGAACGTACCTGCCGAATTGATAGCAAAGTGAAGCCAGTTGAGGATCGGATTCTGTAGAAAAGTTCTTTATGCGCTCATCAGTTGGAAGAAATGAGTTCTTTGTAGCAGGAAGCGCCAGGGTCACCCTGTTAAATAAAGATTGGTAATCCTCCACAGCAGCATCTTTGATATTTTTATATGATTTGCCTTCAATATCTTTTAAGTATTTCTCAACTTTTGCGTGATAATCACCGGTGACATCCCTGTAATTCACAAAGTTAGTAGCATCTACAAAATAGAGCGTTACTGCATTTGCATTTTCAACTATAAGATCAACACCATCTACTTTTACCGTACCTCCGTCTGCCACTGCTTTTAGCCTTGCTTCATAACGAAGTTTACCTTCGATCCCCATATAGTCAGCTGATTTTCCTGTAAGCACTAAACCGTCATTCCCCACACCATCCATCCTGAAATAATCAGTTGCATAGTTTGACATTGAACTATTTCTTACACCTCTCAATTCTGCAGTAAGTGAAATGCTTCCAGGCTTGTCAGCCGTAATTCTAATAGCAATTGTTTGATCCGGAACTGAAGAGAAGACTTCCCTTTTATACGTAACTCCATGTGCTGTATACTGAACAGAAGTTATCCCTGTGTTCAAATCCAGCCAGCGTTTATAGCCGGAAACTTCTTTTTCATTTTTAAACGAGAGAATAAGATTTGCCAGGGACTGGTACTTTTGCTGTTCTACCGGATATCCCATAAGATATCTTCCAAAAAGTTTATGTGCGTCTAAAGGCCTCCCCTCAAAAATATCCTTTTGAATCTCAGGCAATTTTTTATATCCTCCTTTAACAACCGTTGAATAAGGGCCTCCTGACCAATAAGTATCATCATTCAACTGAATTCTTTCTTCAGCGTATTTTCCAAATACCATCGCGCCAAGCCGCCCGTTCCCTACCGGAAGTGCCTCTTCCCAGGCAGAAGCCGGAGTCTTATACCAAAGTAAGGTTGAAGGATCGAAATTCTTTTGATCGATTGCCGCAGGAGTAATTATGTCTTGGGAATAAAGTGAATTCAGAGAATAAGATAGGATGAGAAATATGCTGATAGCAACTCTTTTCATGTCAATATCGATTAGTCGTACCTGACCAGGGTCTTAGTAAATTATTGATAGCAATTTGAAAAACTGCGTTTAAAACTAATAGTCCATTATGAATGCCTTTTACCTCACATTTGCATTATATATAAACAAAACCAGCATCGAACTTAAAAGTATAAGTACAAATCAGCCGGATACAACTAAATTGAATATTAATGAACTCCTGTTCTGGTGTCCCACCATACCTGAGTTCCCCAAAAAATATCTGTTTCAACGATATTAGTTGGAAAATTCGGATTCAAGGTTTTTTCTTCATCGGCATAAGCTAATCTGAATGGAGGACGATTATGTTTGGTTGAATAATCTTTTGAAATATTCGTCATAAGCGGTATGTCAGTTCTTCTTGCCTCAGACCAGGCTTCCTCGCTTTGCTTGAAAAGGCTGATCCATTTTTGCAAATAAATCTTTTCAAGATTTGAGGTGCTACCGCTTCCCCATGCTACTTCTGGCTGGGTAAGAAACGTAGCTATTGAGGCGTCGTCAATCCCATTTTCCTTACATGACAACCTGATTCCGTTTTCATATGCTGTTTGTGCGTCTCCTGTTGCCAGATTTCTTTCATAAGCCTCTGCTTTGATAAAACTTACTTCCGAACAATTCATAAATGGAGAAAAACCAGCAGGGTTATTAGCAAATCTTTGTCCGATTCCGGAAACGTTATTTCCATTGTTATTTGGATCACTCAATTGGCCAGCGCCAAATTTGTAGCCATTATAGCCCCCGTTATTATCCAAACGGGCATATACGGGAAGACGTGGATCGTTGTTATTTTTTAGCGCGCTTATTAACACGTCATTCATCCTGTATTGATCTGTATAACTTCCGCTCGTACCTAAACGCTGATACCAGTACTCCAGATCAGGCGAAACACCTGGGAACCACAGGTAAGCATTGTCAACATTGTCGGTCATTACAGGATAAGAATTCGGATCACCCAATATCTCAGAAATGACTGACTTAGCAGTGGTTGGATCCACCAATGACATACGAATAGCAACCCTTAAACGTAGTGAATTGCAGAACTTTCTCCATTTTGCTAAATCTCCTTTAAAAATAAGGTCGCCTACACCAATTGAGCCGGTTCCTCCGGATTTAAAAATTTCTGCCGCCTCTTTTAACTCTGCCAATAGTGCTTTATAGACGGTTGCCTGGTCGTCATAATGATTATACAATATGCCGGAATCTTGTAAATGAAAGGCCTCTGTATAGGGAATGTTACCCCACATGTCGGTTGTTTTTTGTCCGTCGTATGCTTTTATTGTCATTGCAGCCGCATAAAGATTGGTATTTCCTGCTTTCTTTGCTACATCTGCCGCATTCACAAGATAACTCATGGCGATATACATTCCCCGCCACATACTATTATTAATATCTACCCGATATTCATAATCTCCAAGTCCAATGGCAGCAGTCTGGCCGGCGTAAGAACCGGTATAATAAATATCCAGCCTCTCCCCAAACAAGGTACTTGCAGAAGATAAAATTCCACGGGCCAATATATTAGTAGCAGGAACTACCGTAGGTGCGTTTGGATTTACATTTATCGAATCAAATTTCTTAGTGCAACTCACAACCAACAGTGTAATACTGATAAATAGTAATTTTATAATTGATATTTTTTTCATTTCCAAAGTATTTAAATTATTAGATTTTTTATTTTCTGTGAATCTTCTTATTTAAGAAAATTTAGAATCCCGCAGAAAGTTTAAAACCAAAGTTTCTCGTAGTTGGTATCTGGAAATTTTCAAACCCTACTCCGTAATCACCACCGCCAAGTCCTACCTCAGGGTCTATTCCATATTGTCGCGTACTTTTGTCCTGGTAAAGTATTGCAAGGTTCCTTCCGAAAACGGAAAGGTTTAGTTTTGTGAGCCAATGAATGTTTTTAACATTTATGTTATATCCAAGAACGACTTCTCTAAGCTTAATGTAAGTTCCGTCGAGAATAGAATATTCATGATTGTTCCAAACCCACGCTCCGCCAAAATAATCCTCGGCAGAAACACGTACATTATTGGGGCTTCCATCCTGCTTTACAGCGTCAACTATCATCCCATTTTCTCTGACATGATTGGCGGTGGTCACCGTATAGCTGCCCGTTGGATATGAATGCCATGCAGTAGTACTAAAGAATTTGCCTCCCTTTCTCATGTCAACCAAAAAACTCAAATTGATATTCTTATAGCGGAATGAATTATTTACACCTCCTATCCAATCAGGAGTAACGGTACCAAAGTTCTTGGCTACATTAGTAGTGAGCGGTATGCCACTGTCATCTACCACAATTTTACCGGTTTTAACGTCTCTTACAAATGGCAATCCCCACAGGCTGCCCCACTTTTGGCCTGGAATTGCCATTGTTACACATCCTCCAAATCCCGGGGAAATCCGGTAGGACTGTAACCCGCCATAAAGCTTATTAACAACATCATTGTTTTTAGCCCAGTTAACAGAAATATCCCAATCGAGTCCTGACTTTGCTTCTAGCAATTTTCCGTTGAACATAACCTCCACACCTTTATTCTCAATTTCGCCCGCGTTTATTAGCATTCCCGTAAAACCAGTGGTGCTGGAGGTAGAAACACTTATGATTTGATTGATAGTAGTTTGATCATAATAGGTTACATCAAGAGATAATTTATTTCTGAGGAATCTTAGATTAGTACCTATTTCATATGATTTTGTCTGCTGGGGTTTTAAGTTAGTTGGTGGTAACGTTAAACTTGGCGCAAATACTGAAATACCATTAAAAGAGCTCGCACTATAAGTTCTGCTCAATTGGTAAGGATCCGTATCTCCACCGACCTTTGCCCAACTGCCCCTTATCTTGGCATAACTTAAAATATCCGATGTAATTCCGAAACCTTTTGTGATATCAAGCCCCATGCTTACAGAGGGATAGAAATAAGAACGATTGTTGGCGGGTAGCGTTGAACTCCAATCATTACGTCCTGTAACTCCTAAGTAAAGAAAATCTTTATAAGACGCATTTGCTTCTGCAAAAACACTATTGCTTCTTTTTTCCTGGTCGTACATTGAGGCGGTGGGGGCGCCTTTCACGTTTGATATGGTATATAAATCGGGAACGGTAAGGTCACTCGCTGCCAGATATGTATTATTGTAAGTATTATCCCGGTAATTAGCTCCTGCAAGTCCGTCAATCCGAATATTACCTAACGTTTTATCGAAACTTAAAATAAAATCGAGGTTTTGTTCCTTAGTAAAAATATCTGTCTGATTGAACTGCCCGCCCCGGCCTTTTCTAACATTTCCTTCCGTACCAGATTGTGTAATTGATTTACGTCTTTCTCTATAAAAATCAACTCCTCCCCTCGCCATAGCCGACAGCCAATTTGTAATTTTATAAGTTGCACTTACATTACCGTACCCTCTTTCTCTATTTAATCCATTCAAGTTATGATAATAATAGTAATAATTATCCGACTGCGTTGGCCACATGGAAACATTACCATTTTTCTTGAATTGCTGATATAAATACTTAGTATCAAAATCTCTTTCAGTCCATGCAAAATCAACCCCTACTCCGGTATAACCCGTATAAGGGATATTATTGCTGGACTTTAGCAAGTAGGTTAGATTTGTAACTATCGAAAGCTTATCCGTTGGGTTAAGCGTAAAACTTGTATTTATTGTATTTTGTTTTTGATCCGTGTTGGGTAAAATTCCCTGCGGTGTACTCTCATTGGTAAATGATAGTCTGCCGGTAGCTTTGTCACTGCCTGCAGTAACAGCAACACTGTTCACAGTTGTAACCTGTGTGCTGTAGAAATCCTTGTAATTATTGGGCCTTGAAACCCACGGGCTGTTGGGCCCCGTTGACCATTGGTCAAGTTTAAGCCCGATATCCAGGCGCGGTCCCCAGTTGATAGGCCATGCATCATTTACGCCGCCGCCGTTTCCGTCTACATAATTATATGAATATTTTTTAGCATAATCATTATAGCTCATCGTAGATCCGGGATTTGCAGCAAGGAACTTCTTATAGATATATTCTTCTCCGTCCCATCCTCCGCCGTACTGATTTTGATATTTGGGCCAATATCCCGGTTTATTAGCTACTATGGATGAGTTAAAATCCACACCTAATTTTCGGCCTTTGGATCCTTTTTTAGTGGTAATAAGTATAACTCCATTTGTTGCACGGCTACCGTACAAAGCAGCAGCATTCGCTCCTTTGAGAACTGTCATTGATTCAATATCATTGGGATCCAGATCAGAAGCAGTATTGCCCCAATCAACACCGCCTCCCCCACTAAGGTTTGTCGTGGTGTTATCTATTGGAGTTCCGTCGACCACGAATAAAGGTTGATTCCCGCTAAAAGAGGCATTACCCCTTATTACTATCCTAGACGAAGAACCAATAGTACTTCCGCCGCTGGTAACCTGTGCACCCGCTATCTTACCAGATATTGTGTTTACAATATTATTGTCTGCTGCGTTGGTGAGAGCAGCATTATTAAGCTCTTGAACAGCATAACCCAGTGTTTTTTTGGCTCGTGTAATGCCTAGTGCAGTCACTACCACCTCTCCTAATTCATTGCCGGAAGAAACCAGAGTGATAGACAAAATATTACTTTTTCCGACCGTCACGGTAGCTGGCTCGTAGCCGATAGCGGAGACCCTTATTTGCTGGCCAATTGACGCCTCTATTTTGAATTTGCCCTGTTCATCGGCGCTTATGCCCTTGTTGGCTCCAATTACCTGGATGGTAGCAAATTTGATGGGCTCTCCATCGCTGTTTAAAACAGTGCCCGTCAATTGCCGCTGCTGGGCAAACGCAGTTGACCTTACTCCCATATACATTAAGAGGAGGATCCCAAAAACAGTTACGATTTTATTCATGATTTAGAATTTTGGTATTTCAATAAAATAATAGTTCGAAAAGGATGCAGGTTGCCGTTTTGGTAGAATTTATTTCCTGTACATCATATCCGATGATAAAGGTATAACTATCATCATGCATGAACTATACAAATTTTAACCAGTCATCAACGGAATTTCCCTTTTTTCAGGTAATCTTGATTTTACAGTTGGTAATCATTACCGGGCCAAACTACACTTAATTCAATCATCTATTTTCTACCGGTTTATTTTAGCATATCAAACAAGCTTTTTATTAAAAGATTCAACCTTTCATCGGAGTTATCTTTCGACAACTTCCCTGGTATGAACGGGATAAATTTCTTAAGATTATTTCTGTTTGCATTCCCTATATATTTTTACATTTCTCCACCCTTTCCTATAGTATCCACTTTCCGTGCGAAGTTACCGTGCAATGCTTTGAGCGATTTATGTAACAAACCTATCAGGCTTTGTGATACCCACGGTTTATGAGAATTATACTAAATATCCCAGGGATGCAATGATGTTATGGAAAGGATAGTGTGAGGTATACCGGAGGGTAAATATAAACGCCGGGAATTGAAGCTTTGCGACAATAATAAAAACGAAAAACGAGTAATGCACACAATTAACAACCATTATAGGTAAAAAAACGGCCGCAAGGCTACTTTAGTTCCATCCAAAATATTTTGTTTGGAATTTAAAGAAGGTTTCAATTATTGAGTAAGTTTATAGAAAGAGAAAGCTGCTACCTATGAGAACCTGTTATGGGATCAAGGGAGAGCGGTTTAGGCAATGGTTTTCGGGGGAAGTTTTGATCCCGCATGGCTGCATCATATACAAATGCTGCCACAATGGTTGCTGCTTGTTTGAGATCATCTGACATCAAGTGGTCGTAGCTGTCCATATTACTATGTTGGCTTACCAATGGGTCCTGGATAAACTGAAATGCCGGTAATCCCACAACATCAAAAGATATGTGATCCGTAGAGCCCGTATTTCGAATAGTGATTGTTTTGGCGCCCAGATCATTGAACGGAGCAAACCATTGTTCAAAAATTTTTCTGGCTGCTTCATTGCCCTGAAGATGAATTCCACGAATTTTTCCGGTCCCATTATCTAAATTAAAATACACAGAAAATTTATCATGTGCGGGCAATAATTTCATCGTTACCGGATCTCCAAAAGTTTTCTTTACATAAGCTCCTGATCCCAGCAAACCCTCTTCTTCTCCGCTCCACAATGCAATACGAATCGTTCTTTTAGGTTGTATTCCTATAGCTTTTAATATGCGTATTGCTTCCATCATAACGCAGGAACCTGCTGCATCATCAGTGGCGCCAACAGCGGCAGGCCAGGAGTCGAGATGGGCGCCAAGCATTACCACCTGATCTTTTAAGTTTTTATCCGTGCCCGGTATTTCAGCAATAACATTATAACCTCTGGAATCAGCCGTTTGGAATTTCGCTTTTACATCTACATCCATTTTTACAGGCGTGTTATTTTTCAAAATACGAATAATCATGTTATAATCTTCAAGGCCAATAGCAATGTCCAAAAAATTGGCTGGGTCAGAGATTTTATGAGGGCCTGCCTGTAGTACCAAAATAGTTCCGCCATGATCTTCTGTACCAGAGCTTAAAAGGGCTATTGCACCTTCTTTTTCAGCCATTTTTTTTAGTCTGGTCAGCACTTCCCTTGGAACAATATTTTGGTCTTTATATCGCTCACGTCTTCTGCGCATGGCAGCAGTATCTTCTGCCTCCGTTACTTCACTCATTTTTTGTAATTCCTCATCCGTATAACGACCACCAACCGGTTGAGTGCTTTGTTGAAAGTTTATCAAATTATCGATGATTAAAACTTTACCCTTAAGTTTACCACGATAAGCATCCAGTTCTGCCGAATCTTTAGCAGAAATCAAAAGCACTTCTCCACTTTGCAGACCATTTGTGCCAGCTGACCAGGTTTTGGGATAAGCAATAAGAGGCCTGTACCACGGTGATGTAATGGCTACATAAGATTTTTTCAATTCCCATCCTTTTCCAAAATCACCCCATGCATCCAATTTGGAATCAACCAATCCCCATTGGGTTAATTGATTTTTAGCATAATTGGCAGCTCGCATAAATCCAGGTGAATTTGTAACCCTTGGGCCACTTAATTCAGTAAGATGAAACGCGATATCCATCACTTTGGAATTTTTTAATCCTTCATTTCTAATTTTAGTCATTACAGCCTGGTCAACATTTTCAGATTGGGCAAATAGGGAACCAGGAAGAACAAAGAAGAGGAATAAAGAAGAACACTTAATAAATTTCACGTGCACAAGTTTTTAACGATAAAGTGAAAAAGATTTTGAGAAAGAGACTTTCAAATACAGGAGATATTGCAGGTTTCGTTTTAGTAAATCCATCCCCTGTAAATTTATCCTATAATATATAATAAAAGTAAAACTATCCTTAAGGATCCACTATACAAATTTTAACCAGTCGCCAACGAAATTTCCCTTTTTTAGTTTTTGGGATGAATTATTTAATTATTCACTGGTAACATTTTTTAAATAATATCCTTTCGGATCAACGACCGGTGTAAAACTGCTTATGATCTTGACCCCTTTATCTTTATCAGATAATGTAATTCGCTGAATTCCTGTATCGGTTAAAACATCAATATCTAATGGCATCGGCAGGTTCGTTGATGTTACAGCGTATTCATTATATCCTGTTTGATTAATCGCTATCTCCAGTTTTTTAGTAGTTCTTAAATAAAAATCGAAGAGTGGTTTCATATCTTTTCCCGATTCATTGCTGAATAAATGCTCCACATCATCAGTTGTAACCAAATTGCTGTAGGTGTATTGCGGATCGGTGGCTAATTTTTTGAGTGTTGGAAAAAACAGGGCATCACCTAATACATACCGCAGCGTGTGCATAAAGAAGGCGCCCTTAGTATAAACATCGCTACCATAGTAGGCACTTTTTAAGTCCATTTCATCACCCTGTACCACCGGTTTTTTATTTTTAATACTTCTTTTAAACTTCACCATCATGCTGTCGTAACCTCCTTCGCCGCATGCTTCCCGGCAAAACAGGGCTTCGGCGTAAGTGGTAATACCTTCCTGGATCCATATGTGTGCCCAGTCTTTATTGGTAACTTTATTGGCAAACCATTCGTGGGTAAATTCATGAAAGAGATTTGATGAATAATCCATAGTACACACTTTTTTGTAATTGAATTTCCCGCCATACGTGACCATAGTCTGGTGCTCCATTCCCGAATTAGGAACCTCTGCAATGCCAATCTTTTCTTTTACCCACGGATATTCACCAAAATATTTTTCCAGTATCCGGCTATCACGTTCACGCAGGTCTAATACTTTTTGGGCGTTCGATTTATCTTCTTCCAGCACATAAAATTCCATCGGCACTTTATTGCCTTTAATGGTAGTGTAGGTTCGCTTTATAATTACGTATTGGCCAATATCAAATACGATACAATAGTTGCTGATAGTATAATTTGTTTTCCAGTGAAAGGTTTTTTTATTGCTTTTTGAACTCACGCTTTGCAACAGCCCCGGGCCCGCAACTGTCAAACCCCTGGGTACGGTAATGAACATATCAACCCCTTCATTGGGTTCGTCACTCGGGTGATCTTTGCAGGGAAAATAAACTTTGGCGCCCTGCAGCTGGCAGTTTATTGAAACCCACGGATTACCGGTACTGTCTTTTTTCCAGCTGAAACCGCCCTCCCATGGCGGCTTTACAGCTACAGGAGGTTTACCATTATATTCAATTTTAATGCTTTGCCTGCCAGCCTTAAAACCGCCCGCATCAACGACATAAATAAAATCGCGGTCGCGATAAAAGGTTTTTTTCTTCTTAGCTTCGGTGATCTTTGTTACATTTAAAAAATGAACCAGGTCAAACAAAATAGTGTCCGTTGGTTGTAATAAGATAAGATCAATCACTGCGTATCCTGTGATTGCCTGGTTGGCTATATCTACATCAAGCGAAAGGGTATAATGCCTGATATCCATGTTTGCCTGTATAGGATTCAGTTTTCCTCCCGAACTCATATAATTTATATCACGGTCTTGTGCTGTAATGCCGGCTGTAAAAAAACAAAATAGCAGAAAATGGACAGTTTTTTTCATGATAAAGTTTGATTTTCATAGCCGTTTTCTTTAAAAAGATCTGCAATAGTAGGCATTCCTTCCTTTAAAAGAGATCTGCCTCCTATCGTGTTCCAAACGCCCGCCCGGGGAGAATAGCAGCCTGTCAACAGTGCTGCTCTTGTTGGAGAACACATAGGATCTACATGGAAATCGGTAAAATGTACACTTTGTTTGTACAGCGAATCAATAGCCGGTGTTTTTACATATGGACTGCCATGACATCCCATGTCTCCATCTCCCTGGTCATCTGTAAGTATCAGAATGACATTAGGTCTTTTATTTTCGGCTGGTTTTTGTGCATCCAATTTAATTTGACCGCATGCTATCCCCGCACAAAGCACTGCAAATAAGATTATAATTTGTTTTTTCATTCGGCTATATATTTTAATGGCTTTCTCCCCCAAAATTCAGGGAAAATTGAGAATGCACATCTTTTAAGGTTATCCGGTTACTCCAAGGTTCATTTCAGCTAACATTTTAATGAACTTCCGTACTCTATTAAATTTCCAATTCCTCTTAGACGGAAGCTTTGCATGTCTTAATTTTCAATTCAAATTATATCTAATTTTTAAAAAAGTTGCCGAGTCATTGTTCAAAAAAGCACGTCAACCAGTGACAGTTTCAGTTAAATATTAATGAAACCCGGTGCTTGTGTCCAACCATACATTTATTAAATTATAAGGCAGTCAACATCCCGCAACTTCATGAGACATTTTTTGCGATTTAATTATAATTTATATTTTATTTCCTCTCACTTAACTCAACCATCGCGAGCAAAACAGTCCGGGGATCGAATACCACTTTTTCAGGCCTGGTATCAACAGGTATTGCAAACTGTGCAGTTTTTGAGTTCATTCTGAATTTTGAAATTTTAGGAACCGGGCTACCCGTTTGATAAATGCCTATTTCAACCGGAACATCAAATACATAATGCGTTTTCTGTGACTGATCAAATTTTACAATTACCTGTTTCTTTGCAGGATCATATTTCCAGTTACCCTTTATCATCAGGTTCTCACTATGATAAAGCCATTGGTCAAAAAAGGCTTTCAGATCTTTACCTGATGCTTGTTCCATTTCATGCAAAAAATCATTAGTGGTTGCATTGGAATTCATAAAGTGGCTGTAATATGACTGAATTCCTTTATGAAAATTTTCATTACCAATCGAATCTCTCAGCATATGAAGAAACCATGCGCCTTTCTGATAAGTAATGGCACTGGTTACAGGTCCCTTCTCGGCAGAGCGATCCGCGACAATACTATAATGAGGATCTTTCTCATAATATGCATAGACCATTTTTTTAGCGTTTAGTAGCCCCTTTATATAATCATCATGGCCGTAAGTATGTTCTCTATATAACAGCGTAAAAAAAGTTGCAAATCCTTCGCTAAGCCATGCATCATCCCAGGTGGACTCAGTTACAGAGTTTCCAAACCATTGGTGTGCCAATTCATGTGTCACCACATTCCTGAGACCCTCTGCCCGCTTTCCGGTAACTAAATTTTCTGTATAAAATATTGCCGAAGCCGTTTCCATCCCTCCGTGACTGGTGGCCTGGATATTTGCAATTTTTTCATACACATATGGTCCTATATAGTCAGAAAAAAATTCAATGACAGACTTTGTTGGAACGGCAAAATCATAAAAACCGGCATCGCGGTCTTTGGGGTATATCCAGGTTTGAATCGATTTACCATACACATCGCCAACATACTGGACGGCAAAATCTGCTACGCCTAAAACATACAACCAGCAGGAGATCGGCACTGATTGTTTCCAGTGAGTAAGCCTGGTAGCTGAATCAAGATTACTTTCTTCCAATAATAACCCGTTAGAAATTACCTTATAATGTGAAGGAGCTATTACTTTGAACTCGCTTGTCGCTTTATCATAAGGATGGTCAACGCATGGAAGCCAATGACGGGCTAAGTTTGGCCAGTTTTCGCTAAAAAAACTTCTATCACCATACTTGGTCGGGCCGATCCTAAGGCCATCTGCAGGAATTCCATGATACCGTAAGACAAAAACCAGTTTAGTGCCTTCTATTGAACCAGTTGGCAATTGAATAAATAATTCATCATTTCTATGAGTATATTGCAATGCTTCACCATTAAGGGTTATCGAGTCAACCACCATTCCCTTGCCATTTCTTTCAACAGTTTTATTTGCTAAATCCAGCCGGACCTGACGGATATCATTCTTCTTAAATAATATTGTAATGGAAGCATTACCATTTATTTGATCTGTGTTGTCAGACAGGGTGAGTTCAAAGGAATAATGAAGAACATCAATATTATAGTTGCGTGGATAATTATCGGCATATGCTGCGCGGGAGAGCCCTGTCAATAGCAGCAAGATAGTGAGCCATTTAAATTTATTGATCATACAAATTTGATTATACAAAAATTAAGCTTTTATAGAAAACAATTAAATATCAGCCCGAACACAAACACTCAATTATATTGTTAGAGAATTTCACAATTTACCCGGAGGCCGCCTATTTTCACCTTCTCTCCCGGTAAGGTCATCCCCAAGGTCTTCACGGGCTTTTTCTACCAATTGCTGTAATTTTTCAACCACATCAGGATTTTGTTCTTTTACATTGTACCGCTCTCCAGGATCTCTTCGTAAATCATATAAAGCCAATCCGGTTGAATCCATGTGAATTTTGCCTGGCCAGCCATCCTTGCCAGGTGGTTCATTTTCATTAGACTCAATTTTGTGGGGCAATACTAATTTCCACGACCCCTGCCTGACGGCTTCCAAACTATTTTTGTTATAATAATAATACAAGTGGTCCCGGGGATTTGCATTCGGGTCCCCTTTAAACAATGGCAGAATATTTACTCCGTCTATTTTATGGAGAGGCAACGGCGCACCTGTAAGAGCAGCGAGTGTAGGCAGAATATCTATATTACAGGCAAGCTTGTTACAAACCGCCCCCGGCGCTATTATACCCGGCCAGCAGACAATGGCCGGTTCTCTTAAACCACCTTCAAAGGTTGTCATTTTACCTTCTTTCAGGCCTCCGGCCGAACCAGCGTGGTTGCCGAAAGTGAGCCATGGCCCATTATCACTGGTAAAAATTATTAAAGTATTCTTGTCTAACCCATTGTCGTGAATTGCCTTCAGTATTTGTCCTATTGACCAATCTACTTCCATCATTACGTCACCAAAGAGTCCTTGCTTGCTTTTTCCTTTAAACTTATCGGATACAGCAATAGGAACGTGAACCATGGTATGAGCCAGGTAAAGGAAAAAAGGATGATTCTTCTGTCGCTTAATAAAGTTAACCGCATGCTCGGTATAAAGTGTAGTAAGTATACTCTGATCATCCAACGTTTTGATATAGCGAAAAACTTTATTCCCTTCCATCAAGGGTAATGGTGGATATTTTGACCGGAAGTCGTTGGTATCTTTTATAGGCTTTCCATCATAATTAACCGGCCACATATCATTGGAATAAGGAAGTCCAAAATATTCGTCGAAGCCATGTTGTAAGGGTAAAAACTTTTTAGTGACACCTAAATGCCATTTACCAATCATACCCGTCGCATAACCTTTCTTTTTTAGCATCTGGGCAATTGTTACTTCCTTATCACTGATACCAATTTTAGAATAGGGGCCAAGCGCTCCATGTAAGCCAATTCGATTAGGATAACATCCGGTTAATAAACCAGCTCGTGAAGCTGTACAAATAGGCTGCGAAGAATAAAAATTGGTAAATCTCATCCCACAGGCTGCCAGTTTATCTATATTGGGAGTAATATAATCAATACCCCCGTATGCATCAACGTCGCCATAGCCCATATCGTCCATATAAATAAGTACAATATCGGGATTCGAAATTGGTTGTTTCGATCTCTGAGCAATGCAGGAAATATCTATGATAATTAAGATAAAAAAGATCACCACACCGCTATGCAAGAATTTTCTCACGTTATAATTATAATTTAGAAAAATAATTGTTAGATTTTATAAATTAAAAGTTAAGAAAATATTCTCCTATAAATACTCCTTTTAAATTTGAATAAAAATTAGCATATCATCCAAAATTTAAGGTGAATAAATTCAAAGTTTCCGCAGGTAAATAAAGGTATATTGCTTCCACTCCTTTAAGTATACAAATATTAACCAGTCATCAGCGAAATTTCTCATTTTCTTCATTTAATATCATCCCATTCTAATGAAAAACGCAGCCCACCAGATTACGTTCTGAGAAAATTTTCTCATTTTGAATCAATGGCTGTTCCAATCGGCTGGTATAATAACGCTTGTTTATGCCGGGCCAGAAACGGACAACAGAAATTCTGGAAGAAAGCCTCTTAAGGCAGTTCAGCAACTAAAATAGTTTATCTTTTGACGTTGTTAATCGCATTGATTTTATAAATCTATCTGAATATTGCGTACATAATAATCAGGAAAATTAAGAGTAAGCCAGCCAAAAACCGGACATCTCCAATACCTTTAAATTTTCCCTGGGTAATTACAGAAATTGGGCTATCCCATGTACATTGCGAAATCGCTTCAGGATCGGGTTTTGGCGTGAGATAGCTTACAATATAATAGATAAGACAATTGATGCAAAATAACCACCATGCCTGCATCATAAAAGGAATTCCTAAACCCTCGGTAATATACATTTTCCCACTAATGGGGACGTAGTCGAGACAAAATGAAATTATTCCCAAAAGAAAACCCACATACAGCGTAATTATCGAGGCTTCTTTTGTTCCCCGTTTACTAAACACACCAAGCAAAAACACAGTTGTGATAGGTGGTGCCATAGCAGCGGCAATCTTATTGATAGCCTCGAAAATACTCGCAAAATTTCCTCCCTGGGTTGACCACAACATAGCCACAATCATAATAACTACGGCCGCTATGCGCCCTACTAAAACCTGTTCCTTATCCGAGGTTTTTGGTCTATACCGTTTAACAATATCAACAGATACTAAAGTAGCTGAACTATTAAGTGCCGCGGCTACAACACTCATCAGGGCCGATAATAATGCCGCAGCTACAATCCCCTTTATTCCGACAGGTAATAAATGTGTGATAAGAATCGGAAAAGTCTGGTTTGCATCAGTTCCAATAATGTCTTTATACAATACATAACCGATAACGCCTGGCAGAATTAAAATAAATACCGGCAAAATTTTCAATACTCCCGCAAACAAAGAACCTTTTTGAGCGTCTTCTAAAGAACGGGCACTTAACACACGCTGTACATGTGTTTGGTCAGTGCACCAATACCATATTCCTAAGACAGGATAGCCTAAAAAAACTGCATACCAGGTTAAACCGCTATCAGCGCCTTTGGGACTCAACGCCTTTATTGAGGCAGCAGAGTGGAGCATACTAAGTTGCCCCTCTTTTAATGCTGCCTTAAATAATGCAAAAGAAGTTATTCCGTGTTCCGGCAACGCAAGAATTCCGAAAATTGTCAGCAATACGGCCCCCGAGATAAGAATTACAGTTTGCACCGTCTCCGTTATCATAACGGCTTTTAACCCGCCTATAACAGTATATATAGCAGTAATGAGAGAAATCAGAAAAATTGAAATATATACATTGATCCCAAAAAATGATTCGAAAACCACCGCACCGGCATATAAACTCATCCCCAGATGAATGAATAAAGCAGCTACGATTCCCATAAAGGCCACAAATGTGCGGGATGCGGGCCCATATCGCTTTTCCATAAATTCAGGGAGGGTTGAAATTTTAGTCTTGAAATAAAAAGGAGCAAATATTAGTGCCAGTAAAATAAGAGTAAAGACCGCCATCCATTCAAAATTTCCCCACACCAATCCTTCATTGTATCCTGAAGCTGCAAGACCAACCATGTGAATTGTTGAGATATTAGATGCAAAAAGAGCTGTACCTACTATTAACCATTTTAAACTGCGACCGGCCAGGAAATAGTTATTACTTGTCATTTTATTTTTCCGAACGGAAAATAACCCTATTGCCAAAATACCAATGATATAAATAATAATTATTATAAGATCAGTTGTACCTATTTTAATATCTTTCATAATGCCGTTTTACATTGTATAATAAAAATATTGTCTGCCAGATTCTCTCACCAGATGTTACTGGTGTAGTTTCTTTATTAATACTCCCCTATTATCCATTTGATGTGATTTTTAATGGTAATATAATTTTATAAAAATGAGGATTAATTATCTTTGTGATAAGTTCTTATGAACTCTTTAGGGGTTTTCTCCATAATACTTTTAAATACGCGGTTAAACGAAACCACACTATTAAAACCCGATTGGTACGCAACGTTGCCGATGCTTTCAAAATTCAATTCCATAAATTTCTTGCACGCTTCGTTTATCCTAACTTCATTTAAAAAATTGACATAGGTTTTGTTAGTATGCTTTTTAAAATAGCGGCAAAATGACTGGGGAGTTAAATAGGCAATAGCTGCAATTTGCGCCAGCGTGATATCCTCAGTGAAATGATCCATAGTATATTGATAAATATCATTCATTCTCAATCCTTCGGTATCGGAAATGGAATACTCAAATGATCCGGTAGATAGAGGTTTCCATTTTCGTAAATTAGCCATTACCTGCAGAAATTCGATAAAATATGCCAATCTGAATCCAACGGAACTATTACGTATTTTTAAAAAATGTTCGGCTAATTTGGCTGCATCCTTGTCTGAAGCCTGCAACCCGGTATTACTTGAGTTTACAAATTTTTTTATACTAAGCATCTCGGGAAACGCAAGTAGGTGTGAAATGAACCCGGTGGGATTAAAAAATATATTTAATGAATGGATCTGTCTTCGACTACCCGGAATAAAATACGACGGGTCGCTTTTAAATAAGTGCGGTTGATTGGCGCCGATAACAAACAGGTCGCCTGAACGAAATGGCAGCATATTGTTGCCTATCACTAAAGTGCCTTCTCCATTTACCACCCAGGTAATCTGGGTTTCGATATGACGGTGCAGATGGCGATAAAAATAAGGCAACCTATCCTCTTGAAAATATATTGAATTATCAATTTCTACCGGGATGGTAAACTGTATAACCTTCATCATAACAAATTACGTTTATTTTTCTAAAAGTTAAAATGCATCAATAAAACTAACCGTGATGACAAAGACCGATATCCATTAAACACCTCGCGGCTGGTTATTGCAGAAAAAGCCATCAACAATTTTACCCGGATCTCTGCAACTCCGTAATATCCGTGGACATATTTATTACCAAATTATAAAGCATTCTCGTGCTTATCATTACGAGAGTAAAATAAACACAGCTCAATTGAAATTGAGCACCTTTACGTTTTATCCTTTTAATTTAGGATATAAATCTTTAATTCTTCGGGTATAATTATCCAACAGCAGAGTAACCGATTTGTTCACTGAAATAAACGGGTTCAGGAAGCCCAAAACAAATATTTATAATTATTAAAAGAATCCTGCACTGTACATACTACAAACTTTCTCTTGTGTAACTTCCATTTACTTTTCGCATTAAATTAAGCGGGTTTTCATTTCTCAAGGCTTCAGGTAAAAACTCGTCAGGGCAATCCTGCAAGCACAGTGGCCGTACAAAACGCTTTATTGCATCTGCACCAACAGATGTAGTTCGCGAATCCGTCGTGGAAGGGAATGGTCCGCCATGCACCATTGCCTGGCAAACTTCCACACCTGTAGGGACACCGTTGTAAACTATCCTGCCCACTTTAGTGTACAGAACGTCTATACATTTCAAATAGTTACTAACGTCAGCGTTATCTGCAATAACAGTTCCTGTTAGCTGCCCATGTAATGATTCGATAGCTTGCAACAACTCAAGTGCATGTTTGCATTTTACAAGCAATGTTGCCGGTCCAAACATCTCATTTTGCAGTTTCGGATTATTTATGAAATCCCTTGCACTTGTCAGGAACAATGCAGTAGAACCTTGATAAACTTCGGAAAAATCATTACCCTTAAATAATGTGATTACACCATTTTGCTCTGCTATAATCCTCCTGCTTTTATAATAATTCAAACAAATATCGGAATTCAACATGGTAGCCGGAGATTCATTTGAAAGAACTTCGGTAAACCTTTTAATAAATATGTCGGCCGATTCATCTTCAATTAAAAATATCAAACCAGGATTTGTACAAAATTGGCCAGTACCCAAGGTAACAGAACCTGCGATTTGCTCAGCTAAAGTAGTAGCATCTCTTTTTAGTTTTGACGGCAATAACAAGACGGGATTAATACTGCTCATTTCCGCATACACAGGAATAGGAGTTTCGCGTTCGTTTACCGCTGCTTTATAAATCGCCATGCCTCCCTTATAAGAACCTGTAAAACCTACCGCCTTTACTCCAGGGTGTTTTACCAGCTGCATGCCGGTTTCAGCACCCGGACCAATAACAAATGAAAATACACCGTCCGGCATATTGCATTTTTTTGCCGCATTATTAATAGCCATTGCAACTAATTCGTTTGTACCCAAGTGCGAAGCATGTGCTTTTACGATCACAGGGTTGCCTGCTGCCAATGCAGACGCTGTGTCACCCCCAGCTGTTGAAAATGCAAATGGAAAATTGCTGGCACCAAAAACAACCACCGGGCCAATAGGTACCTGCATTTTCCGTATATCAGCATGGGGAAAAGGTTTGCGGTGAGGCAATGCAGTGTCAATTACCGCTTCCACCCATGAACCTTCCCGTAACAAATCGGCAAATAACTTTAACTGCCCTATTGTTCTTCCACGTTCACCAATTAACCGTGCTTCCTGCAAACCTGTTTCCAGAATCGCACGTTGTATCAAGTCATCCCCAACTGCCATTATTTCTTCTGCAATAGTATCTAAAAAGATGGCTTTAATTTCACCGGTAATATCTTTATATACCTCAAAAGCTATTTCCGCTTTTAAAACAGCATTATTAATTTCCCGAGTGGTTGCTATAAAAAAATTTTTGGGCAGAACACTTCGGGTAACAGTGCTAAATGCAAGTAGTGATTGATCACCTTCATTACATTCTGTTTGCCCAATAAGGTTACACCCCTTCAACATTGTGTAATTTTATTAGATGTGAATAATCTGGCAATTTTGGTCTTGTAGACATCCCCTCATTTATGATTTTTAAAATCAATTCTTTTTCCGTGCCCGCTAACCGTAACCGGGGCGGCCTTACGTATTCTGAACTTAGCCCGTTTTGTGCAGCAGCCAGTTTAATGTATTGAACAAACTTTGGATGTATATCCAATTCTAACAAAGGAAAGAACCAACGATAAATTGCCAATGCTTCATCATAATTACCTGTTTTCATAAGCTGGTAGATCGCTACTGTCTCAGCAGGAAAAGCATCTACCAAACCACCGACCCAGCCATCAGCTCCAAGAGCTAATTCTTCAAATGCAAGAGTATCAACTCCACAAAGGATTTTAAAGCGGTTACCAAAAAGATTTTTCATACGTGTTATATTCGTCACATCTCTCGTTGATTCTTTCACGGCTTGTATGGAAGGCACATCCGCCAACTCTTCAAACATACTTAACGTCACTTCAATTTTATAGTCATATGGATTATTATATATAATTATCGGTAAAGAAGTGGCTTTGACTACCGACTTAAAGTAAGTAACTGTTTCTATTCCATCAGCTTTATACCGCATTGGGGGCAAAAGCATTAAGCCGTCGGCACCATTTTTTTCGGCATCCTGAGCAGCTTCAATCGCACATTTTGTAGATTGCTCGGCAATATTGATAATAATGGGCACTGGCCTGTTCATCGCTTGCTTACTTATTTGAAGCAATTCTAATTTTTCGCTGTTCAGTAAGGTACTTGCTTCACCCAATGAGCCGCCGATGACTATTCCATCAATACCGGCATTCAACTGCGCATTCAGGTTTTTTTTGAACATGTCAAAATCTATTGAATTGTTGGCATTAAATGGAGTTAACAATGCAGGGTATATACCTTGCCAATTCACAATCATGATATAATGTATTTTAAAATTAAAGAACAAACATATCCTATTATCGAAAGAATGCTTTGATATAAAGTATCCGTTTATTTACAGATTTTACCATAGATTAATATAATGTCAGATGTAAATTCTTTTTAGCGGCCAGAGGTTAAGAAATATCAAAATATTGCATAATACCTTCAAATCGTCAATCCTGAATTTGCAAAGAAGTATCCTGGTTATTTTGTCGGTAATTGCGAAATTTACTTTACATCCTGCATCCACTTTTTGAGAATTGGGACGAGAAGACACAAAAATATACCGGTCGCAGCCGCCCATAAAGCGATTTTAAAAAGAATGTTCTCGTAATAAGGCAAGGAAGCAATAGAATTATCCTGAATAGCCCCGGGGACACTCATCATTGCTCCAATCTTACTCGCTAAGAATTCCCCTATCGCCGTTGCAAAAAACCAAATACCCATTATTAATGATACAATTTTAACAGGGGATAATTTCGTAATCATTGATAAACCAATTGGTGAAATACAAAGCTCTCCCGATATGATAAAAAAATAACCTGCAACAAACCACCATAATGGTACTAATCCACTAATTTCATTTGAATGACATCCAAACCAAAACACATAGAATCCTAACGCCATAAGTATAAATGAAATGGCAAATTTCAATGGAGTCGACGGCTCCTTTCCTTTTTTATTTAACCACGGCCATAATTCTGCAAAGAAAAAACTTAAAATAATCACCCAGGCCGGGGGCAAAAAATTATTTACAGATAAAGGTGGAAGATTTACCCCGAGGAATTTCATATCTACATTTCTGATAGCAAATAAATTCAGGGAACCGGAGTTCTGTTCATAAAAAGCCCAAAACATGATAGAGAAGATTATCATAATCAAAGCAGCAAAAAGCTTAAAACGCGAAACAGTATCCATTTTCAGAGCTATATAAATTATATATGCAAGGGAAATAAATCCAAGGCTGAACATGATGTAATCCATCAATTCATAAGTATTAAACAGGGTGACTATCAGGGGCACTACCAGGAGCGTCCCTCCATAAATTATTAGCTCGGTCGTAATACATCCTAAAAAAATACGGGCGTATAATGATTCAGGGTGTGGAGGTAATCCTTTTTGATCCAGTGATTTTTTTCCCACATAAAAAATAAGCAATCCCAGTATCATAAAAATTCCGGCTAACCCAAATCCATAATGCCAATTGAGTTTTTGTCCTACATAGCCACACAATAAACCACCAAGGGCTGCGCCGGCATTTATTCCAATATAGAATATAGAAAAACCGCTGTCCTTTTTAGGATCATTTTTAGCATATAGTGTACCCACGAGGCTTGAAATATTAGGTTTAAAAAACCCATTGCCACATATAATGAAGGCCATTCCATAAAAGAAACTCCATTTATTTGGTAGTGCCAGAACGAAATGACCAATTGCCATCAATATACCGCCAAACATAATAGATCTGCGATAACCGAGAAAGCGGTCTGCCATCAAGCCTCCAAACATGGGCATGGTATAAACCAAGGCAGTATATGAGCCAAGTATAGCATATCCTTTTGGTTCATCAAATTTCAGCTGGGTAACCATGTATGCGAGAAGCAAAGCTTTCATTCCGTAAAATGAAAACCTTTCCCACATCTCAGTAAAGAATAAAATGTAGAGTTGTTTTGGGTGCCCAGCCGGCGCTTTTAATGCGGTTGCCGAATTCATGAATAATTTTATTAATTGGGATAATTACGACCGAAGAATTATTGATTAATCTTTCCGAAATACATAGCTAAGAACTACATGTACGACTTTGGCACTTTTCCGATACTCGTTCTGTAATTCTTCCGTGCAAAATTGGATAGTCATACAGCTTCATAATAAGAGGGTATTAGCCTCATGTTGGCTTGCCCGGCCTGTTTAAACAGGCCGGTTAGAGCCTTCATGTTATGCTTGATTGCACATGAGAAAAAGATCACAGACAATTACGCCATTTGTAATATCTCCTTTACTAACGGCTTTTCGTTGCCATCGCAACCGAAAGCAAAGGATAAATTATTGGCTTATTTACGTTTGCTAAATTGAAGCGTATAAAATATTTTAATTGAAAAAATAAGCTTTCACAATTTTTTTAAGTTTAATAATTTAAATCAAAGCTATGAGGACTAAACCAAATTCGAATTGCATATATTGATAGATTATAAACTGATTTTCTCCTTTTATTAAATAACCGCGTTTCGGGATAAAATTTCGCCTTATAAAAATGAATGTTGCGTTTATCATCAGTAGGTTCTTTTGTATTAAGACCATCCAAATTATAAGGGCCATGAGGATTATTTATAATTATCTTTATGGGTATCTCCGCCAGTGAGATCATATCATGATTCAACCTCGATATATAAAATTCCATACGCCAAAAACGATATAATAATTTCCATTAATCTCAACAATAGCAGGATCGTAAGGATCTGTTGGAGCCGTTCCCGGCTTTATCAATGGATACCCAATCGGATCACGCCAGGGACCGCCAGGAGATGGAGCTGTCATTACGCCGATAGCAAGATTATACTGAGAAAGGTACCAATAGAACCGGCCATTTCTTTTTGCAAAACCGCTTCCCCAGCATTCGTTGTAGGGCCTGCCAATGAAGGTTTCTTCCGGATGCGACGTATATTCCTTTTTCCAGTTCACAAGATCTGGAGAAGAATACATAGCCCAATAATTCATTTCAAACCACTTATTGTTAATAGAGCTATCGTGATCGACAACTATATAGGCTTTGCCGTCATAAACATGAATATGTGGATCTGTCATTCCTTCTTTAACAGGTAGAATTGGATTTTGACAGATTCCACACATTTGAAATAGTGCGAAAACCAGCATGATAGAAAATTTTTTTCATATTTCATCAATCTTTAAAAGTTCTGTATGGGTAAAGGCAATTGTACACGCTGACTTTAAACTTGAGCACAGGTAAATTTTTAGTTCCGCATTCCCATTACTTGTATAGAAAATTCTGTCTTAATTCAATTAATCCTTTAACGAAACTCCTATTGGCTTATTACCATATACAAACATGACCTGGATTTCACCAGGTAGCTTATCCGGTCAGAGAACTTCCCTAAATTCCTTTTTGCATAAACATCTGTTACATTTACTGTTTTGTGAATTCCTAATTCACTTAAATTAAGCTCAATATTTTTAGCCTGTGAACGGCTTTTATTAAATAATAATAAGGCGACTTTATTATGTCCAAGTTTTTTTGCCCATATTTCTCCATCTCCATTTACTTTAAGTTGTACACCCTGGCCGGTGGTATCCTGATCAATTGCAATAGCTTCTTTATTTAAAATAATATCCTTCTCGTATTGGGGAACTTTCCTGGGATCGTCTCCCAAAAATAAAGGTGCAGACATGATCCCCCAAAGTGCAAAGTGAATTTTTTGTTCGTCAGGGGTAAGCCCCTGATCACCGGTCGCGAGCATATCAGGATCGTTCCAATAGCCGGGTCTTGCATACTTCGCCCATTTATTATTTTCCTCCGCTATGTGCATAACACTTCCGGGAACGGAATCAAAAATTGCTCCTCCATTCACTTTTGCTCCTATATCGCCTGTTGTTCTTGACATATTACCTACTTCAGGATTCCAATCCCTGAATTGGTAAGCACTAATACTTAAAACAATATTTCTCCCGCTTTTTTTCAAAATAGTAGCCCATTTCCGGTAGGTTCTTTCTAACAGCTGCTCGTTCCATCCACCTGAAAACCGACATTTGTCCAGTTTTATAAAATCAATTCCCCAATCGACGAATTGCTGTATCTGGACTTTCTCATGGCCATAACCACCCACTTTGTCTCCACCACAATCGTTGGTACCGGGTACAGTGTGCAGGCCAAATTTAAACCCGTTAGAATGGGCATAATCTGCCAAAACCTTCATTCCATGGGGGAATCTAATGGGATTAGCGAGCAGTTCACCATTTGGTCCCAGTTTATTGTCTCTCCACCCCCCGTCCACAACAATATATTCATAGCCGGCATCCCGAAGTCCGTTTCTTGCCATCGCGTCGATTACTTCTCTAATTATCTTCTCATTAATCCCGGTCTTACCAAACCAATTCCAAGTATTCCATCCCATTGGAGAAGTTGGCGCCAACTCTTGCTGACCCGTTTGAATGCTGCGCTGATCTTTGCCGGATATTATTAATTCTTTGCCATTTGATTTGGAAAAAGATAGTTGCTGGGCATTTACTTCTCTTGAATTTAAATTCACAAAGAGAAGGCTGGATAAAATAACAACCTCGGTTTTATTGAACGACCAGAATTTCTTTAACATAAGCACGTACATTATTTGTTGATGTAATAAAAAATTTCCTGAACAATACCATTCATCATCCACGCCAGAGTTCTATGAAACCGATTAGGGGCAATTCTGCGACTTGTTGCACACTCAGGATTCTATTCGCCTAATTATCTAAACCTGTTGAAGCCTTAGGCCTCCAACTTAAATTCCTATCGAACACCAAAAGAAAAGCCCCGTTGTTTGTCTTTCTATGTTTATCTTATAGCGCCAGGCTTTACCAACAACAATACGTTCAGGCCTTTCCCAATTCACTCAGTGCCCTCACCAACTGATCCAGGTCTCCAGGTGTTGTATAAATATTTGGCGAAATGCGGCAGCCGTGAACGTTTGCACTATCAATGGCAACGGTATAAATGTTATATTTTTCTATTAGGGCATTAGCAAGGTCTGCTGGCTTCATTCCTTTTATACCAACATTGGCAATGCCACAGGATCGCTCAATTTCAACCGGTGTGTTAACGATTATATTGTCCAGGTTTCTCACTTTATCTGTCCAATACCGCTGCAGGTAGCGAAGCCTGGCTTCTTTTCTTTCTGCTCCTATCTTTGAGTAATAGTCTAATGCATTTGCGATAGATAAATTGGTATGCATAGGGTTTGTACCTGTATGACCCAGGCGAAGAATATTGTCGTCATCCAGCTTAGGATTATCCGCAAGCAGTGGCCACAGGTCCGAAATGTTTTCTTTCTTCACATATAAGAACCCACAACCTAGTGGGGCACTTAACCATTTATGCAAACTCGTGCCGTAATAGTCACAATGCAAATCAGGAATTGAAAAAGTAATATGGGCGAAGGCATGTGCACCATCTACCATCACCTTAACGCCTTTGCTGTGGGCCATATCGCAGATCTTTTGAATTGGAAGTATCTGCCCCGTTATATTGATCATATGACACACCATCAGCAATTTTGTTTTTGAAGTGAGGGCATTAGCATATAAATCCACGATCTCTTCATCTGATGAGGGATGATTAGGAACGGAGATAATTTTATTTACGACTCCATATTTTTTTGATACCAGTTTAAACATATCTATCATTGACCCATAATCCTGCTCGGCCATTACGGCTTCATCGCCTTCCTTCCAGTGTGTACCGCCGATAACCAGATCGAGCGACTCAGTAGCATTCCTTGTTATGTTCAGTTCCTCTTTGGAACAGCCCGTTACCGCCGCTAATTTTGCTGCCATGATATTGTTATCCTTCACTCTGTGATTGCGCATATAATAAGATCCCTGGTAGTTGACTTCCCTTACATGAGTGATAAAATACTCCAATATTTCTTCAGGCATAAAACAATAATATCCATTTTCAAGGTTGATGTAATCGGGTTTGAGACGATACCCTTTGCGAATGCCTTCCCAAAAATCTTCATCAGCTGCTAAAACTTCAGGATGTATTTTCTCGAACTTTTTTATCCATTTATCCAGATGGCTGAATGCAGGCGTCATACCGAGTAAGGAAAAGTTTTTTATAAAAGTTCTTTTGTTCATAATTAACATTTAGACTGTAGAAAAATATTTAAGGATGTCGATTATCTTTTTTTAAAAAGACATATTCTATATCTGTCCATCATTATTTTAATTTAGCGTCTGCTTATCGGATCGATTTATATTGAATAGCTTCGATCGTAACTGGCCCAAACAAACCTGATGGTTGAACGTGATATTTTTCATCTCCAACGGGTGACCTGTCCTGCGTAATATCCGGGACATTGGTTTGACAAAATTTTTTTCCTTTGGGCAAATTCATATCGCCTGTCAAACGATTCACCCACATATTGGTAATTTTAATTTCAACAATATTTTCACCGGGTTTCAAATAGCTTTTAATATTTAGTTTAAAAGGATATGTCCATAATATCCCGGAAGATCTTCCATTAACAATTACCTCTGCCACATCCCGCACGTTGCCTAAATCTAAAACAACTAAACTGTCCATTTTTATAGTAGCCGAACTGATCGCAATATTCTTTTTATAAGTTGCCGTTCCTGAAAAATATTTAACGCCACTATCCGGATAGTCTGTCCAGGAAATAAGTGTATCAAGTTTTACTGAATCCGGTGCTCCACGGTGTCTCGGAAATGATAAAGTCCATGGGCCTTTTATCTGTGTAACAGAATTTGATCCAGCTACATAATATCCTGGAAGTTGGCGCCGTTGCGAACTGAATATTATAAAACAGGAACCATTGGGTGGCAATTGTAATTTCAGTTTTGCTTTGCCTTCGGATGTTTCTGAAGTTTTAATCAGATATTGCTGCCTTGTCACAGGATCCCAAAATTCTACCTGTTTACCCGTTGACCTGAATTGACAGTCTTCAACAATATTTTGATCCGTTTTATTTCTTACAAAATATATATCAGCAATGTCTGTCTTGCGATGAATAAAATCCAGTTTGTCGGCATCACCAGTAAAATCTTTTGCAATGGATAATTTACGCAATGCCGCATCTATACTTACATTTACAAGATCAGAACTTATTGAATGTTGTGGTATCGATGAAGAATTTTGTATCAGTACATGGGCACCGCCCGCGATCAATCTTTCAATTTTTTTCCATACAGCAATGGGTATGTCTTTTTTATCAGGAATTACAAGCAGCTTATAATTTAAACCATCGGGGAGAATAAGTTTACCTCTGGAAACAGTCATTCGATTCAATAAAACATCTGTATTGATTAAATCAAAATCATATCCAAAACTCAATCCAATTAATCCAGTCCGATCCGGAGAGCCCTGTAATTCAGGAAAAAAATGGGGGGCTTTATCTCCATAATAATAAGCGATGTCGGCTACAGATTGCCCCTGCCGAAGCATATAAGAACATCTTGACAAATAATCCATAAACGGTTTAGCATCTTCCCACCAGGTTGTGGTAGGATTAATATCAGAACCCGCATGGTAAGCCCTTCCAGGGAAACCAAATTCCGGCCGGGTATTAGCAAATGCATGCATGGTAATACTATTCAACCCTTCACAAAAGGCGCGATCAACGTAAGGTTTCAAATCATGAGGCGCATCTTTCCATCTTCTCCACGTAGTGAAAGATTCAGCATCTGTCAAATGTAATCCGTAAATATGCGAAGCACTGGCAATTTCCTTGACGAGAAAAATATTGTAGCGATTGCGTATCCAGAATTCACCACGGGGAACACTAACATTTCCCAAAGCCTTCAATGCCTCAACCGGGCATGAGTTCCAGATAGGAGGGCCCGGGCCGCCTGCTTCTGCCACTAATTGAATCCCATAACGGGCAAGAAATTTTCTTCCTGTGATGTAATGGCTTAAAATAAGTTGGTCACTTACTGTTTTTTTGAATTGTGAAAGAAACTCATCATTACCTCCCGGCAAATTCCATCTGGCAAATGCTGGTAAGTATGGTAAAATATCATATCCGTTATGATCATGAAAAATACTGTCCATAGAATCAGTCCATGAAGTCGCTTCATCCAATTCCATGCTATCAAAAGACAAATAAGTTAAACCCGATTTCTCCGCATTATCCGTTGTAATGCCTAAACGATCAAGCATATATTTCAAATGCTTTTTGGTTGCATCAGGATCAAGAAAATCTATAAACAGTCCATTGGAATTGGGGCTCGGAACAATTAAATGCTGTCCTGTATTGGAACAAATAAATCGCAGCAAGGTCCAGTTACCTGTGGGAATTTCCCACTTCAAAATTTTTCCATTAAAGTTTTTATTTAAAATCCGGACATCATTAAGGCTTACTATTTTTCTATCCTTGTTATCAGGAATTGCCAAGACGGCGACCTCTTTGTAATAAACCGGCCTTCCATTTTTATCTTTCGGGCATTGTGCCGGAACAGATGGAAATGGCAAGGTATCTGAAAATAAAAGCGGCCCTTTTACTTTACATTCTGAATAATAGAGCGCCTTTGCAGCCCAACCAGGCTTCACCCATGAGCCACCGGCATTCCAGCCACTCGAACCGATCAATCCCATTTTAATGCCCAGTCGTTTTCCTTCTGATAAAGCATATTGGATCGATTTTACAGATTGTTGTCCCAAAAATTCCGGGCCGGTACCATAAGCTTTTCCAGGATTATACATTGCTGCCACATCCCAGATTTCAGCTCTTCCCATTCCTTTTGCTTTCATCTCTTCAAGGTCATGTGTAATGGAAGCATTAGTAACATCTCCATTCAGCCAGCACCAGTAAGCGCCTGGTCTGCTTGAACTGGGTGGATGTATAAATTCATCAGAAAGCTTTTGAAAGTCTTTCGTGATTTTGTTTGGTGCAGGATTCAGCTTTTTTGCAACCGTATAGGAAAGTACGGACAAACTGAATAATATAAAATAAACTGGCTTCATAATATTTATTTATATATCGTATCGTAGCTGCCTTTGCTGGTGCTATTTTGGCCACAACTTAATTTCATTTTCACCGGGTTTCAAACTTATAAAAGGCCCGGGCATTGAATTGTTACCAAGCGCTCTTTTCTGATTAAAATAATCGGTATCAAATAAGACGGGAGTGCCTTCCGGGTTTTCAAATGCAACTTCAGGTACCAATGCCTCCCCCAGATCCGGGCTATTAATGATCTTAATTTTATGGCCGAAAACATCTTTATCTATTTTGATGATCAAATAAATACCGTCTGACTTTTCCTCGATATGTATATTTGTATCGGGCTGCTTATCCACCAACTCATTCAAGCCATTTTTATAAGGAATAGCACCATTTATATACACGTTATTGGCTGCTTTTACCGGTAATTTCACTTCCGACAATTCACTTATAAAATAATCTGATGAGGGCATGATAGCCGGATAGTCGTTATAGATCCCCAGGCCATAATCCATTGTACCTTTTTTTCTTTTAGGCCTGTTGGCTTTTTCAAAAATATCATAGGACGGCGCCGGTGTTTTGATAAAAATGTTATTCAGGTATCTGTCATCTCCGCCTTGTGTTGTCATTATCCCCGCTACTTTAGTGGAATGAGGATAATGATAAGGTGTAAATCTTTCATTCTCCGTGCCTTTACAGATCTGGCCCGTAAACATATTATTAATGAAGGCACTGCCTGTTGACAGGTTCCACAAATTAAGATTGGATAAGAAACAATTGTTATCAATAATCTGTGGCCCGTGGCTCACCTCAATATGAAGATCCATCCAACTGTTATCATACAACAAATTCCCTGTGATTCTTATACCCTGTGCCTCCCAGTCGATCCATATCCCCTTAGATGCATTGTGAACGCAATTATTCTTTATCAATACATCAATAGGTGCATGCAGTTTTATACCCGCCATTTCAAAACCACCCCATTGCCTTTTTACATAAATATTATAAATATGGTTGCCGTAAATCTGGCTGAATATCGCACCCAGGTCTCCACAAATTCCCGTTTGTTCGCAATTGAAGATTTCGTTATTCCGCACAATATGCGAGCCCACTGTTTCCTTCGACCAGCCATTTTTTATAGCGTTGAATACTGTCTCCAGCTGACTGATGTGTCCACTTTTTGTTTTATAAACTGAAGAATAGTTCTGCCCTATCATCCGATCGGCTCCAAGGCTTATACCGGAAGATTTTGAATCGCTGATGGTATTATTTTCAATGATCCATCCTTTGCTCCAGTGAGGACCTATTAGCCCTATCTGCTCTGCTGTTGGTGGCGCCCAGTTGGTAGCAGCCTGCTTTAAAATAAATCCTCTTACAGTGATATAATTAATACCCGTTTTCTTAGGATAAAAAACTGCAGGTCTTGCGTTGATCTCAACTAATTCTTTGTTAGGATCAGCATTATGAAAATTAGCCCATACCGTAGTTGTTTTGCTATCGCTTTTACAATACCATTGGTACACTGAACCCTCCTGATCCTGTGCTCCTTTTAATGGTTGAGGATTAAAAATTTTTTCCAGTGAATCGATCTCATAAAATGATTTCCCGTTCAGGTACACCTCCCCGGTATGATGAACCCTACCTAAATCAAGGAACCAGTCACCACCGATAATCTCGCGGTAGGGATTGTAATCACCAAACATGGCATTATTAAGTATTACCTTCCAAACTCCTTCGCCTGCCTTTTTCCATCCTTTAATAACTTCTGATCCGGTTATAATAACCTTCACTCCATCTGCTGCACGATATAGAATCCTGTTGAGATCGTTTATCCCACCGTATTTTGGATCTACCCATTCACGATACGTTCCTTCATGAACCGTAATTGTATCTCCCGCCCTTGCGACCCTACTGGCTGCCATTATTGTTTTAAAGGGATGCCCCATCGAACCATCTGCGTCATCACTGCCATTTTTTGATACATGATACTCCCTGGCAGCTACATTCAAACTGGTCAGCATAAGAAAGAATAAAATTACCAATACGGTTATAATTTTATTCATTTTATTTTGGATTAAGTTCTTTTTCATTACAATCTCTAATTTGCCTAATTAGTTATAACAGTACAAGAAAATCATCAAATGCTAATTATTATTATTTCTGTTACTTTTCCATCAATTCAACATTAGGATTTTTAATATAGCCTTCTTCTATCATAGAGATCAAGCCAAGCAACCCACCCCAGTGATAAAACAAATCACAATTCCTCACATCATCGCATTCACCCGTTTTAGCATTATAATTTTCGCAGACATATCCATTTTTTTGCCATTGTTCCAGAAAAAGATCTTTTGATTTTTGTACTAAATCCTTTTGTGCGCTTTTAAGATTATAATTCCTAAGGCCGAGATATACCAGAAAATTCATAGGCGCCCAAACTCTCCCGCGCCAGTAATCGTTTTCATAACCCGGACCATTAAACGCAATTGAGGGTAACATATATTTACCCCAAAATTCATCCGGGTTATAAAAATGTTCCTTTATCATTCTTTCAGCTTTTTTTTGGGTAGGAACTTTTGCAAGTAATGGATAGAAATTAGTCGGCGAAATTTCATTACTGAATTCACCGTTATCCAGTCGCTTATTCAGATAGATTCCCTTTTTTTCGCTCCACAACTTCTTAAGATTGTTACGGTATTTTAGTGCTCTGCCAGTGAGTTCTTTTTGCACTTCAGGTTTGTCCAATATTCCTGCAATATCACTAAGCGCATCACAATCCATTATGTAAAGACTCATGAGTCCAACATCTGCCAGTTCTAGGTGATTTGCAACAGTGTCAAAAGGTATGCTATCATACATCGGGGAATTATCAAGACCTGATTCCAGAGCGGCACCAAACCTGGAATGCGCATTCTTATCAAAGTTTCTCAGGTAAGGCTCAAATGGAGATGACCCCCAGCCCAAAAAGCCATCCTTATCTCTGTTCTTGGGCCACCACCGATTCCATGTTAATAGTTTTGGGAAAACCTCACGGAGAAACCACTTTTCCCTGTAATGTCGGTAAATTTCCCTTACCACGAATGATCCTACCGGTGGTTGCGATCTGTCATTGGTTTTAATCCCCATAGAAGCACTCAAATTAGGAACAAATCCTGAGCCGGTGATAGCATTTGTAATTTCAATGGCATTCGCGTAGGCAAGATCTTTATTGTCTAACGAATGCATATATGCTGCAAAATAATTATCCCAGCAAAATATCACAAAACCTCCCCGGTAAGTATTCCATAAACGACTTACTGTTGTCAATTCACGTTGTCCTTCGGGGTCATAGATCATGTCCCATGCTAAAACATTTTGCATAGCATGATATACTTCCTCGCTCTCCCCATACTTGTGTTTACTTTGCTCATAGCGTGTTTTGGCAACTTTTATCCGCTCTTCAATTTCTTCAACAGACAAATTTGGCATCGTCGTTAAAGCAATTATGGATTGTGCAGAAAAAGCCAGATGTGGTGAAGTTGAGTCTTTGTGTCTTAACTGCTGCCCATTTGCAGTAAGTGTAATTTTACCGGATGGTAATTTAAAAATTATTTGATTGCTGTCTATGCTTATGTTTCCTTCTCTTTTCCACCATATTTTTCGGGGATTTATCCACACCTCACCATTGCTATTCATATTAACCGGCGTTAGCAAAAAACATATATCCCGACCACGGGAACATGACTGAATCCTTAATTTGATATTCTTCCATTCGATAATTAATTCCGTATATGAACCGTCATAGGAATGTGCCAGCGGCAATATCGTCTCTGCTTCCTTGCCCTTTTTCCCCATTAATGCTTCTTTTAATATTGCCCCATTTTTATCTTTTAAATAAAAATCTATTGCAATAGCTTCAGGAAGCAAAACATGTGATAAAACGCTATTCGTATTCCATGTATTCCATCCCCGGTCAAGTTCAGATTTCAATTGTATGTATTCCGTTCCTGTATAATCGGAATTATATTTTTTTTGAGCGTTGGTGTCCAAATAATTCAGCAGTAACAGTAGTAGTAAATGAATTTTTATTTTCATCCGGGTTACTTTTTATATTAAATTATGATTGATTCTTTTTAAAGGAATACATTAAATGACTTGATGGATTTTCTCATTTAATAATCGGTTCCGGAGATTCCACATAAAGTGTTTTTCTGACTTCTGGCCCTTTGTTGGTCCATTCTCCAAGTTCCCTTTTTTCTTTTTCTGCTAATTTGAGGATCTCAGCAACTATATCAGGATGTTTTTCTGATACATCATTACTTTCTCCTGGATCTTCACGTAAATTGTATAATTCGATGTGATCTGAAAAATCAGCTATATGATAGGTGCTCTTCAATATATTCTGCTGTTCTTCTTTTGAAAACCGCCCCAGTAAACTAAGTTTCCAATCGCCATATCTCACTGCCTGGAGATATCCGACATGCCAGTAGTAAAACGGACGGGCTTCCCTTTTTGCATCAGGATGAAACAAATAATCTGAAATGTCATTGCCATCCCTTCTTACATTGTCGTTAAACTGAAAATTTGCTAATGCCGCGAATGTCGGGTAGAGATCCAGAACAGATGCCGGAGCATTACATGTAGCACCGGGATGTATTTTCCCCGGCCACCAGGCAATACATGGGACACGAATACCTCCCTCATAAACCTGGCCTTTTCTGCCTTTAAGGACTCCGTTATTTGCCCCCCAACGTGGTGCTCCGCCATTATCGGAAGTAAAAATCACCAAAGTATTTTTAGCGATTCCCTCCTTTTTAAGACACTCTAATATTCTTCCAGTCGACCAGCTTATTTCAGCTATACTCGCCCCATAACTCTCTTTCGGATTAATAGTCTTCAGGTGAAACTGTTCCCGAGCGGCAACAGGATTATGCGGCATCGTATGCGCAAAATATAAAAAGAATGGATGATCCTTGTTTTGACCGATCCATTTTATAGCTTCGGCGGTGTACCGCTTTGTAATCGTTGACAAGTCACTTTGGCTATCTTCATTTATTTCATCTATAACCTTTTCATTCTGCATCAATGGCAAAAGCGGAATCTTATTTTTTCTGATCCCCATGTCATTGGAATAGGGCAGCCCAAACCAATAATCAAATCCATTGTTTACAGGTAGAAACACAGGTTGGTCACCTAAATGCCATTTGCCAATAATAGCAGTAGCATATCCTGCTTTTTTCAACATCTCGGGTAAAATAGTTTCCGCTGGATTTATACCCTTTTGCGACTTAGGAAAAAGCACCCATTGATTTTCGGCATCTAGATCCAGATCAACCCGACGGGCATAACAACCGGTCATTAATCCTGCCCGCGAAGGTGTGCAAACGGGTGCCCCTGCATAAAAATCGGTAAATCTGAGACCTTCCACGGCCATTTTATCGATTTCAGGAGTCTGGTTCCATACCGAGCCGTAAGACGACAAGTCACCATAGCCGAGGTCATCGCAAAAAATTAAAATAATATTAGGTGGTGTAGTTTTATCTCCGGCAAGTGAATCTAGAGTAACACTCAAAAAAGCAAATGCTAACATTAATGCATTTCTCATAATTTAATAATTTAAATATTTAAAAACATTTTATTAGGCAGTGACTTCCAAAATTCATTTTGGTACTGAATTTCCAGAAGATATTGTAGTTTGAATAATTTTTTTATCATGTTTGTTCGGTCTTCATTATTTGCTGTTTTTGTCAGGAATTATCAAACATGGATGATCATTTTAATTTTTCAGCCAACCGTATTTTAATATTTATAGAATGCCCTTTTAATAGTTTTTGCAGCGAGTTCCGGCTTATCTTCAGCTATTGAAATAGATGCTGCGATTAATCCACTATTACAAACCTGGTTCCAGTTATTATAACCATTTATCAACCACGTATTTCTTTTATCGCCACCATATTCCTCCCAGCTAGGATAAATACCTTTTTCGATCAAAGCATTTTTTGCCTTTTTAATCGTTGATGCAGGTAGATTATCAAGTGTCCAGTCCAACGCAAACGAAATCGCCATGGAAATTTCTGCAACATCTAAATAAACAGGTGGATTCCAGTCCGAAAAATTGCAGGTTGCAAGCACCTCCTGGTTGATACGGTCAAGAATAATGTGATTTTTTTCCACTAAATACACCAAACCCAGCATGTTTATCCTGCGAAGTAATTCCCTGGAAACATCCAGCATAGAATTGGTGGTTTTAATTCTCTTTATTACCGGGGTATCAAGAATTTTGTATGCAGCAAGACGCACTGCCTCATACATATTAGCAATAACCGGATCTGATTTTATTTTTCCTTTAAGCTCTTCAATTAATTGTTTGTTGTAAATCAGCCGGGGTTTGGATTGTTTCAGATTTTCTTTGATGTATGACTCCGAAAAAGGATTTTGAAGGGGTGGTATCATTATATCCTTTTCCTGGGCTAAACTGGAATTTGTCGCAAAAATTAACAGAGAGCCAGTCAAACTTAATAAGGTCATTAATTTATTCATTGTATTTTATTTATGAACCAATACTGCTATTGAACAATAGATTTATTTTAAACAGTAGTAAATTATTTATTATGATTTTTTAGTTTCAGTTCGTATTTTTTAGTCAGCCGATTCAGTTTGAAGAACCTGTGCCTTTCTTTGTGCCATCTCTCTAGTAGGAACTCCAGCTGCAAGTGGAATCCAGCTGCCAATTGTTAGCCACAGGGATTTTCTCCATGGTTTCCTTTTTTACTGACAAAAAAGTCACCGCGTGCTCATCCCACATATAAGTTCTCATAGCCTGCACTGCCTTATCAATAAATACTTGCCTCCGTGCTGCCATTTCAGTTTCTCCAGCCAGCTTCGCTAATCTAACCAAACTTTTCTCGCCCATAATGAGGTAGGACGTATTTCCTGTTACCCAAAACATTGCCATACCATGCCCCTTCATTTTCTGCTTCCCATGCCGGAACCACATAACTAATTATTTAATTTTCAAAATAAAAACCCTGCAATTTGCGGAAAACCCTCACGAAACAAATATTCAATAGGAAAAACAGGCTTTTATTTTCATAATATAGATCTCATAAAATCTATAGTGAAAATTTAATTTTTAGCTTCCAATGGCAACTCCGGAGCTGGCACATAACCTTTATCCATAATATCAATAAATCCTAACAGAGCTCCCCAATGATAGAATGGATCACTCATCCCTGAATCATTCCCTTCACCAGATGTTGCGTTGTAATTTTCATAAATATGGTGCTCTCCTAACCAGGATTTCAAAAGCAGGTTTTTCGATTTTTCAACCATATCCTTTCTTGCATTGGGCAGTTGATAATTTCTCATGCCCAGATATACCAGGAAATCCATCGGGGCCCAAATCCTTCCTCTCCAATATTTGTTATCTTTAAATGCGGGATCATTTCTGGTAATAGAAGGCATAATGAATTGACCCCAGAATTCCTGTGGATTATAAAAATGTTCTTTGATCATTCTTTCTGCCTGCTTATGAGTAGGCACTTTAACAAGTAGCGGATAAAACAAGGTTGGAGATAAACGATAACTGAATTTGCCGGTTATAAGATTCTTATTCAGGTACAGACCAAATTGATCATCCCAAAGAGTTCTTAGTTTCTTTGAATACTTATCGGCTCTTTGGGTTAACTCTTTTACTATTGCGGTTTTTCCTAAGGCATTAGCGATTTCAGAAAGACTTTGGCAATCTGTAATGTATAAGCTCATTAATCCAACATCTGCCTGCATCAAACGATGTCTTGTACTATCAAAAACCGCATCATCCCACATAGGTGAATTGTCTAAGCCCGACTCCCATTGTGCTCCCTTTTTTGTGCCAATTCCCTTAATAAGAAAGGGCGATATTTTACCGTAAACATAGGGATCTGATCCCCAACATAAGTATCCATTGATATCACGATTGTTTGCCCACCAGCGATTCCAGCTTAACAGTTCGTCGAATACTTCTTTAAGAAACCATTTTTCATGATACTTCTTATAAATCTCATTCACGATTAATGAACCAACTGGCGGCTCAGAACGATCTTCACTTTTATTTTTTGATGATCCAAAATTTGGAACAAAGCCCCTTTTTGTAATCTCCTTTGTAATGGCAATTGCATTGGAATAAGCGAGGTCTTTGTTATCCAACGATAACATATATGCAGCAAAATAGTTATCCCATTCAAACAAAACCCATCCCTGCCACCCAACACACCAGTTGCGGCTGACCGGAGTGAGCAGACGGTTATTTGCGGGATCGTAAACTGTATTCCAGGCTAATACCGTTTGCATCGCATTATACTCTTCTGAAGCTTCTTTATATTTTGATTTTTCCGCCGTAAATTTTTTCTCTGACACTTTCATAATACTTTCAATATCTGCAGCAGATTTAGATTTATCAGTACTAAGAGCGATATCATGATCAAGCGAAAAAATTATTCTAGTATCCGACGTTGAATAATTTCCTCCGGCTACTTTTATCCTAATTTCACCTGATGGTGTATTTGCAATGATGATACCATCACTCATTTTTATTTTTCCTTTCCTTCCCCATAACATCTGCGGATCTATTATCAGCGAATCCATGTTTGAGAAATTGACTGGAGTTATTAATAAGAATAAATCATTTTTTTCAGCGGCACTTTGTACACGAACATTTATATGTTGCCACTCAACAGTTAAGTCGGTATATGATCCATCGTAGCAATGAGGTCCTGGAACAACATGTTCTTTTGTACCATAATCTTCCCTGCCAATTAAGGCTTCCTTTAGTGTATCTCCTTTTTGATGATTTACTAACTGTACATTAATAGCAAAACCTTCCGGCAATAATACATGAGACAAAACACTATTGGTATTCCATGTATTCCATCCTTTGCAAAGATGTGCATTCAATTGCCTCATTTGTATTACATTCCTCTCTTGATCGGATATCTGCTGGGCCTGTAGGTAAGTGTTGAAAATGAAACTTGAAAGTACGGCAGCGATCAAAAATTTAATTTTCATCTTGTTTCTATTCATTTGAGTTTAATTATTAAATAATTCAGGATACTTTCTTTTTATTATTTCCTCTCATCCGGGGTGATCGTTTATTCTAAGTTTAGGAAGTTTCAATGCTCCTTTTATTTTTGCCAGCTGCATAAAGAACTTCCTGAGAATATTTACTATTAATTATTATAAATGATTATTAAGATCAAGGAGGGAATACATATCCCTTTTCAATAAGATTTATAAAACCTAATAGTGCTCCCCAGTGATAAAAAGCATCACTCCATTTTCTTGCATCATCGTCTCCACGCCCTGTTTCAGCGCTGTAATTTTCATAGACATGATTCTCTCCTGCCCATGATTTCAACAGCAGGTTTTTCGATTTCACTACCATATCCTTTCTTGCCCCGGGTAAATCATAATTTCGAATACCCAGATATACCAGGAAATTCAATGGTGCCCATATTCTTCCTCTCCAGTAATGGTTATCCTTATATGCCGGATCATTTCGTGCTATGGAAGGCATAATGTATTGACCCCAGAATTCCTTCGCACTATAAAAATGTTCTTTAATCATTCTTTCTGCTTGCTTTTGTGAAGGCACTTTTGAGAGAAGCGGGTAAAATAAGGTGGGTGATAACCTGTAACTGAATTTTCCTGTTACCAGGTCTTTATTAAGATAAAGCCCAAATGTATCATTCCATAGTGTTTTCAATTTCCTGGAATACCTTTCTGCTCTTTCATTTAACTCTTGCTCTATCGCTGTTTTACCCAGAACTCTGGCAATCTTTGATAAACTTTGACAATCTGCAATATAAAGGCTCATTAAGCCAACATCAGCCAGCATCATACGATGATTAGCAGTATCAAAAACTGCATCATCCCACATAGGAGAATTATCCATCCCTGATTCCCATTTGGCTGCCTTCATCTTTCCCGATTCAGTGGCGGAGCGGGATTTATTAGTGCCATAGTCATATGGATCCGTGCCGTAAACCAAATACCCGTCAATATCACGGTTTGCAGATCGCCAACGGTTCCAACTTAGCAATTCATCGAACACTTCCCGTAAAAACCACTTTTCAGGGAATCTTTTATAAATTGCCAGAACGGCAATAGCCCCAACTGGCGGTTCTGTACGATCCTCACTCTTATGTCCTGGCTGTGAGTTATTGGGTATAAATCCTTTTTTAGTAATCTCTTTTGTGATTGCAATTGCATTGGCGTATGCCAAATCTTTATTGTCTAGTGATAGCATGTATGCTGCGAAATAGGTATCCCAATCAAACAACACCCAGCCACCATCCGGAGCTGCCCAGTTTCGGCTTACCGGTGTAATTGCTCTTTTATTGATGGGATCGTAAATGGTATTCCATGCCAATACCGTTTGCATTGCGTTGTACTCTTCTGACAATTCTTTATAACCCGATTTTACTGCAGTGAATTTCTTCTTTGAATCATTAATAATCCTTTCAACATCTTCTGCTGACCTGGATTGATCAGAGCAAAGAGCGATAACATGATCCAGTGAAAAAGTCATAACACTATCTGATATAGAATACTTACCTCCTGCTACTTTAATTTTTATTTCACCGGAAGGTGTATGAACCGTGATCCTATCTGGCATAACCGTAATTTGTCCTTTCTTTCCCCACAACATTTTTGGATATACGATTAGAGAATCACTTCGTGAATGTTTTACCGGACTTATCAATAAAAAGAACGCATTTTTTTTGGTCGCACTTTGAACACGAATAATAATATTTTTCCACTCTGCAGTGAGATCGGTGTACGATCCATCGTAGGCATGAGGCCCGGGAACAACATGCTCTTTTGTACCATAATCTTCCCTGCCAATTAAGGCTTCCTTTAGTGTATCACTTTGTTGATGATTTAGTAGTCGCAGATCGATCGCAAAACCTGCGGGTAATAATACATGAGATAATACACTGTTGGTATACCACGTATTCCATCCTGTTGCAAGACGGTTATTTAATTTTATCAATTGTTTTGCAGCATTACCATCTTTAATTGAATTTTTTTGAGCAATCAAATTATTATTTAAAAAGAAAAATGAGATCAGGACGGGGATCAGAAATTTAATTTTCATCCTGATTGCTGATTTATACGATCCACATTTAATCATCAATCTTAATAAGATCATCCCGAAATGCTCTCCGGTTATTTTTTTCAATCTATACATATCATTTTATAATATATTGCTTAGTGTGTCAAATATTTAATATCGCCTATCCAGCCAGGGGTCCTGTAATTCACACCAGCTGCTTTATACCGCATATATTGTTTTTGCATCCTGAAATGAAAGTCTTTAAGATTTTTTGAACCCCTGGGTACCCAATTTATTTCAGCAAGTGCAGACATTCGTGGATAGATCATATAATCACGGAAGCTGGTTGATTTTATAAATTCTGTCCATAACGGAGCTTCAATACCCAGAACTAGCACTTGCTTGCCTGCAGATAAAGTATCCGGAAGCGGTTCCCAGTTGTAGATAAGCTCGAGGCTATTGGGGCCATTTATATTTCCGTTCCATGGAGCCCCGGGCTCACCCGGCGCCTGCGCATAATCAAGATAGACATACCAGTTTGGCGACATGATCACAGGATTTCCATTACTGAGTGCCTTGTTTAAATTTTTCGGAGGCATTAAATGACCGAGCCACCACTGGATTACTGTTTTCCTATTTACATCTGAATTTACCACCTCTTCCCAACCTATCGGTTGCTTACCTCTGCTTATGAGCATATCTGCTACTTTTCTATCAAAATACGCTTCTACTTCACCGGCTGTTTTATAGCCCCTGGCCTTCATAAAATTTTGGACATCCGGCATTTCTAACCAATGAGTGGCACCAGCCACTTCGTCGCCACCTAAATGAAAATATGGTGCAGGAAAAAGTGTTATCATCTCATCCATGATTTTCCCAATAAAAGTGAAGGTTCCTGAATTAGCGGGGTTGAAGGCGTTCCCTCCATCAAAAAAATCCGGATAGGCTTTGCTGGCAGCGTGGGAATGCCCCGGCATTTCAATTTCAGGAATAACCATCACATGGCGATATGCTGCGAAGGCCACTATTTCCCGGATTTCATCCTGGCTAAGGAAATATTTTTCCGGACCATCCGGATTGGTGAAATCTCCCGTAGACCCAACTGATGTAAGTTTTGGATAACTTTTTATTTCAATTCTCCAACCCTGATCATCTGTAAGATGGAGATGTAAAACATTAAGTTTATGCATCGCCATCATATCAATTATCTTCAGGAGGTCTTTTTTAGATACAAAATGGCGTGAAATATCCACCATCATGCCACGATATTGAAAACGAGGGTAATCGTTTATTCTTAGTTTAGGTAGTTCCAATGACTTAATTTCTGATGTATGCTCTCCATAAACCTGGGGTGGCATAAGTTGCAACAAACTTTGCACCCCATAAAAAAGGCCAGCATTGTCTGATGCAATAATTGAAATATTATCGTCAATAAGAAGTTTATAACCCTCTTTACCAATATCTGTTTGTTTGTCGATCTTAAGAATAAGTTTGTTGATACAATCTACTGTACTGTTTTCTTTAAGCACAATGCCCAGCCCTTCTCTAATGCGGCTCTGAAGATAGTCGGCAGTTTTGCTGGCTCCATTGTCGACCACCAGGCATGTTTTCCCACTTAGAACAAAACATCCCGTCTGAATTGTCATTTCAACAGGTTTTGGAATAATAGATATTTCCTGAGCATATAAGGAACTGACGTAAAAAAACGCGGCAATTAATTGAACGTAAAAAATCAAATATTTTTTCATCTAAGTAATACTTTAATCATATTCTTTTTTTCTAAGTTCTTATTGCCCCTGATTACCAGTAATGCCAGTGACTTCTTGCTTATGCTATTTTTAGGTAGTATAAAGTACTTGGGAGTAGTATTTATTATCTATCTTTTTCAAAATCGTGTTTACGAATAAATAATTCTGGATATCTTTTATAAATCATTGCCTGCTCTTCAGAAGTCAATTTTCTGATATCAACCGGTTTGTCCTGCGGACGGATCCCTTTTTGGTTTAGCCTGTTCATTAAACTCCAGTTACGGACGTGCTGTCCCGGTTTGGGATCATCAGGTTCCTTTGCTTTCAGATCATAGCGGGTAAAATCGATAACTTTCTGGGGGGAATCGTCTTTCAGGTTTCTCATTAAAGCCAGCCTGAAGTCTTTATTCATATACCAGTTGACTTCCAGGTTTGAATCTGAACCGCAAATACCAGAGCCTCGCTGTATGAAACGGTAATTGATGCTGTCATTATTTTTGAAATGATTTCGCCAGATCATCCCAAACTCTCCATGTGTGATGCATTTGGCATCGGGCCAGCGTTTATGCATTTCCCTCAACCATATTTGCAAACCTTCCATACCATTTCGTCCGTCGTATCCATATATTTTTCTTGCTTCGACAAGACTTAATTCCCAGATACAGGTTACCCAGGCAAATCCATTTAGTGCAAATCCGGTATCAAAATGAGCCGACGTGCAGGAAAGCATTTCTTTGATTCCCTGCTCCGTGCCGAGGCGGATCACGGTCTCAATAGGTCCTACACCCTGCCTGCTGCCACAACGTTTTCCATTAATAAATTTTGCACCCGGGTATATGGCGTTTACAAAATCAACCGTCCAGCCATCAAGATTCACGCAATCAATAAAATCTTTCTTTCCCTGTGCCGGTTTGCAAAAATGTTCAAGTGAAGGATAATATGGATAAGATATGGAACCCTCCCCGTCGCCATTGTCAACAGAATATTGACTCCAGATATTACCCTGGCAAACATGAATTCCTTCTTTTTCTGCCAGGTATCTCAAGTTGTCTGATGAAAGAAACCCGGCAATGACCGCAAGAGGACGGTAATTATTGCCAACCATTTGAGATACCATTTTCAAGCCATCGTGCAAATCCCGGCTAACCTGTTCGCGGGTATTATACATATTGGCAAAATAGGCTCCGGGAATAAAGGTGATCTCATCACCATACTTTTTATGATATGAAACAACCAGTTTTTTTAGCTCACGATAGTTGGGACGATTATCTTTTAAGGCAAGCCAGCTGAAGGCCCACGTAATTCTGGCTCCCGGCCATGCATTTGCCACTGTTTCCCGGAAAATGCGTGCTTCAGCCGGACTGTGCACGCTTGATTCATCTGGACCATAAGCCGAATCTCTTGATACTTCAACCTGACGAACCCGAACGACCGTACTAAGTGTAAAAAAACGGTGACCCATTAATTGAAGTCCGGGAATTTCCTGAGCTGTTACTAATTCACAAAATGAACACGCTATAATAAATACTAAGAGTATTTTAAAAATTAATTTTCGTAATTTTTCAAGCTTATTCATATTTTATGATTATAAAAATGTAACAATATAAACCTGATGCCTCTTCGCTATTTTTAACACAACTGGATATTCCTCTACTTTATCACATTAAGCTAAACTGATGGCATCAATCGAACAGACCCCAGCAATCCGGCAGATTCTACATGCCATGGTTCAGCTTTTTCAACCCCTGTTGCGTGACGATCGGGACATATCCAAATTCCAGGCCTTTGGGCGGAGTTACAATCAGCGCAGGGTCAATATCTGCCAATTTCCCGATAAAAGGAGAAGGAAGGTATTCACGGTCCTTTTTCCAGTGCCTGTGAAGCAATTCCACCCGCCTTTGCATTTCTTCACGCTCATCTTTTGTCAAATCAGCGTTGAGTAAAGCAGGCTGGTCGGCAAATCGGTACCAATAGTAGGTTACGACGCTGCCGTCACCCAGTTTCGCCTCAAATGGCCCGGCTACCGGACCAGGGGTTTTCCAGCAACTTTCCTTCTCCTTGGGAGTGATATAGGCAATGGGAATTCTTTTGTCGGAATTACTAAAATCAACATTGTGAAGTCGGGTTTCTGCCGGCACTTCTTCCGGTGCCACAGCTATCCATTGACCAACTTCATCATTTCCGTTTTTTACCAGTTTGTAATATTCAGGAAGAGTTACCAAAGAACCGTTATTTGTTTTTCTGTGGGTAATAATTGCACCTTCCCATCTCACCCTTAAAGTTGCTGTATCGGTAACATTTGCATCCATATAAGAAGTGATATTCATTAAGGCCAACTTATCCTTGGGAACATTGTCTGCATATAACTTCCAGTTTGACCGAACTCCCTTTTTGAACTTCTGCATGGTAGCCCCTTCCAGATCAATGGTACCATCAGCCGGAAGGCCACCTTGAAACCAGGCATCAACCTTGTTCCAGAGGGCCTTCTTGTTATAAACCATCAGACGATGCAACAAATTCGAATTACCATCAGGTCCGACAGGATACTGTGTGGGAGCTATACGTGCGTAAGTTTGTCCTTTAGAGTCAGTGGCTTCAAAAGAATGGATATGCTGCGTTTCCATCTGGAATGGCTTATTGGCCAGTGAAGGGCGTTGGTCCAGAAATAATCCATTAAGTTGCTGGTCATCAACTGATGCCTGGGTCCAGAAATAAGGGGTAAAAAATGCAACGGGTCCTTTAAAGTTGCCAGTATTAAGAAACAACGTCCAGCACTGATTGCCGGTAATAATATCCTCACCAGCAGTTTTTGATTTCGGTTCGGTGAGCGGCAAGGGCAGATAGCCACTGCCGAATAATTCACCGCAGGTGCCCTGCTTTAGGTTCAATCCATCAGGAGGCCACAATAACCACGGACTCAGTTGTGCCACACCATATTTGCCTTTTGGCTTGCTCCAGTCTCTTCCTTGCCCGGCTCCAGGACCATTAGCCCATCCGACAAAGTCGCGCTGTACTCCGCCCATGATAAATTTTGGAGTTTCTGTTGCATACTCAGTATCGCGCCACCATCCAAGCCCACCCTCGATATCGGTATATAATTTATCCACCGGTAAAGGCCGGTCGTATTGTGGATGCATCCAAGTACCAAAAAGGCCCGATTGAAAACTCCTACCTGGATACTTCTTCAGTAAAGGATAGGCAGCCACATACATTGAGTAACCTGCATTATATGATTGATCAACCTTCTCTGTCTGCGCAATCATATAACCGCCAACATTTCCCTTTTTTATTTTGCTTTCGTCAGATGCCTTTTGCGCCGAGGCAAAAGATGTAAGCAAAATAATAAGATTAAGAACTAAAAATACTTTTACGATCATTTTTTTTGTCATAAGATTTATATTTATTTCCTTTCCATTTTATTTAATTCTACTAAAAACTAATAATACATAGTAATCAGGGTAAAATAGTAATCTTTACCGGCACCTCTGATTTTAAAGGGATATACAGAACCAGTTCGTCACCATCAAGTTGATGGTTAATTCCAGCTTTATATTTTCCATTTTCTTTCCCGTTAACCAAAATCTTTGCCCCATTTGAATTCCAGTTTTTCACAACAATTGCCGGATTAATAATAGGAGAATCGTTACTACCCATAAGGGTCAATTCAACGGATGAAACTTTGGAATTTTGGTTCTCCAATTGGTAGCAACGCTGAGTTTTATCGTAACCTTTTGAAATAGTTCCATTCCCAGAAAGAGAAAGGGCAGGTGCATAAGCCCATGAACGCCCGAAACTTATCAATTCATCCATGTTCATATTATTCATGCCGTAAAGACCCATCCAAAACAGACGATTTCCGCTCTCGTGAATAACTGGATCTGAACACGGTGAACTCATGAAATGGGTAGGGCGATCTGTTTCTTTTGCCCATCTCCCATCACTTCGAGCCTGATTTACAGGGAAATGATTATATCCACCATCAATCCACCTTACCCACATTTCGTTACATGGTTCAAAACAGATATAAGGTTTGTTTTCTGATTTGAAATTAAATTGCTGAATAGTGTATTTTTCGGTCCAGCTGGCTGACTTCTTGCCCTGATCGACAGAAACAGCAATTTTATTGTATTTATAGTCTGCAATATGGACATAATCATTCCAGATCACATCTTTGCTTTGCTGACCGGGTTGTGTCAGAGGTAGTGATTCCTGGTATTGTATTGCTCGACCCGTTGTCCCTTTATTCCACGAAACTTTTCTAATGGCAGAACCATCAGGGTAAATGTAGTAATATTCATCTACCCAGCACTCCCAACCTGTTTTGGGATCGGGCATCCAGGTATGATCGTGAGAACTGACCAGGGCATAACGCCAGTGCACAACTGCTCTGGCTTCATTATTTTCAATAATTCTAACATGAGAAAAACGACAATGACGGTCCTGCATGTGTTCGAAACATCCTTCAATGTCATTTTTCCCATTTCCCCAGGTTTCAAGGCTTTGATCTGCCATCCAATTTTCATTTTCAGAAACCCAGGCAGGTCCATACCTGGTTCCTCTCCAGAAAATAAACTTAGTTGGATTATTGTCAAAACAGACAACAATATCAGGATCCTGATCAACAGGCCAAAGATTATCCCACCCGGGATAGTATTTCAATTTGGTATAATAGGCTCCAAAATGGCCCGGGTTCTTTTCAATTGCAGGCAGCCTGCGTGGTTTAATATCCGGAACAACAGACTTAACCTTCATAAAATTATTTTTGACCTGATTGGCAGTCAATGCTGTACTAAACACATTAATATCATCAACAATTCCATCCAGTCCATAGTAAGCTTCAACGGTTCCCCATGTTCTGATGGTATTGCTGGGTCGCCCGGGAACGGCTACCATTCCAAGAATACAACTGGCTTTTGAAGGAAATGTTAACGCTCCTTTTATTACCTGGGAGGACACAAGCCCACCATTTATATATAGTGCCAATTCTTTTTTAGCGGTATAAACGCCAGTGATGTGCATCCATTTTCTGAGTGGCACTGCTTCATCGGCACTTGTACATGAAATCCATTGCTCACTAATAGCTGTTTCAAAAGAAACCTGGCCGTAAGGCCCGATCATCAGGCGATATCCCTTAACTTCATCAGATTCAGTTGTGATTACCGGACACCAATTTAGGGGATATTCGCCCAAAGCAACCCATGCCTCAATCGTGAACGCTCTACCTGGCTTAGTGATATCCTTACTTTGGCGGACAATCCGGGTTGTAAATCCATCAAGGCGTATTCCTTTTCCGCTCACCCCTTCTGCCCATTCAAAGTTCCCTTCAATGGTATCTGAGATATTTGTCAATTCTTCAATCACACTCCGGTTCCTTACTGTTTCAAAATCCCATTTCATGACGGGTGCCTGGGCCTGAATAGTTTGCTGCCCCGTCAGCGTGGCGAGCAGCAAAATAATTAGGTATTTGAAGATTTGTTTCATAATTAGGTATAAATTGAACTTTTAAAAATATTCCTTTTGCAAACTTCCTCGTGGCATTTAAATTCGAACATTTTCTAACAGGAAAACTTATTGCATCCTAAATCATCGGTTTAAATGATGATATTTTTGTGGGAAGCGGCTGAGCATCTCAGTTTAAAATACCTCAAGTGCGACATTATATTGAGCAATAATCTTGTCTTATTCATCCCATTTCTCTATTATATTTTCAACTGATTTTCTTCATTCTATTAACTAATAATGTTACTTTTTAGAAAAGAATATTTTAGCTGTGCCAATTAAACCTGATTTCAACAATGGGCTTTCGGCTTTGAATTTATATTTAATATTGGTCCTTGTATATTGCTTTTTATCCGGGTTTCTCAAATCACCAACAATCCTGTTATTCCAGGTATTTACTACTCTCACAGTTATATGATTTGAACCTGCTCTGAGGTATTTTGTAATGTCAGCTTTATAAGGAGGAGTCCATACAATACCGCAATCCTGCCCATTCACAAAAACCTGTGCCATCTCCTGTATATCGTCAAATACCACAAATGCTTCTGTTCCTTTGGTTAAAGCATCTTTACCCACATAAAAATCCTTTTCATAACTTGCAGTACCAGAATAATACTTAATTCCTTCGTTATTGATATCTGACCAGCTTTGCAAGCTGTCCAGTTGGTAAGATGCCGGCCCTCCCATTGAAGTATCGAACTTCAAAGTCCAACCCTTGCTGATATCTATCAGCTTATGGTTTTCTGCCGCCTTCTGTTTTTTATCAAACCCAAATTGTAAATCATAGTTTAAACCAGCATCATTCTTCCCTGTTGATTTGTTTTTGAATACCACAAATCTTGATGCCAATGGATCCATTATGAAATCAATACTTATCCCATTTTTCACTTTTGAATATTCCACTTCCCGCTGAATTAATCCGGTTTCGGCATCCCACAATTCAGGAATCATCTTTTTATCTACCCTGAAGACACAGGTTACTTTTTCCGCCGCAGGTTTACTGTTTGAGATAAAATAGATGTCTTGTGTTTCGGTCTTACGATGAATATAATCAATGTGCCTGTCGGAATTATCCACCCCGATGACCTGCATATCCGGCGGTATATTCTGTTCGTCAAGTACCTGTTGTACTGTCTTTCCCCAGTAAATGGTTCCTTTACCATATTTGTTTGACAGTATCTTCCTGCTGTCACATGCTCCCCACATTTTATCTGCAATGGATTTGACCTGTTCATCACATGCAGGATAATTTTTCAAACTCGTTGCCCTCCTGGGCTTTGGACCAATAATAATGGCCCCTTCATAAACCAGCGTATCGAGCTTTTTTAATACTTCCAGGGATATATCTTCCCGGTCGGGGATCTGCATCATCTTATAGCTTTGCCCTGAAGGCAGAACCAACTGCCCTTTTTCCACCTTTAGTTTCGAGGTTATAATATCGACATTAATGTAATCATAATCGTATCCTGGTAATTTTCCCGGATCAACCGGTTTGAGTTGACCACAATGAAGGCAGTGGTTATCATCATATAATGGAACAATATTCGGATCAATACGCCTTGTGGGAACCAGGTTGGGCGCCTGGTCGCCATAATAAAGGCACACATCTCCGACAAAGTTTCCCTGTCTTAGCATATAGGAACATCTGCTTAGATAATCCATAAACGGCCTGGACATGTCCCACCAGGTTGCATTCACGTTGATATGCTCACCTGCATGATAAGCGAATCCTGGTTTTCCGGCTATTCTCGGATTATGAGCAAAATTGTGAAAAACGATCTGGTTAAGACCCGCACAGAATGCTATATCACATAGCTGCTTAAAATCGGTTGGTCCTTGTTGCCAATTCTGCCACCCGGTAAGCGATTCTGAGGCTACTACATTTTTCCCATATATATGAGCTGCACTTGCAGCTTCTTTGGTAACCCAAAATTGTTTCCTGTTCCAGAATTCTCCCATAGGTACATCAGAATTTCCAAGCCCCTTTAACGGGTCAACCCTGGCATAACCTCCGTGCCCCGCTTCGGTAAACATGTTCATTCCATTCTTATGTGCAATATCAACAGATTGGCCAAAATGATTTTCAATTATCATATCGCTTACCAGGCGATTATAATCACCCAAAAACCGCTGCCCAATTACACTATCCTTACTTCTATATCCTTCTAGGACGGGCAGGAATGGTTTCGGATCGTATCCATAGCGGGTTTTAAATTCCTGTACAAACCCAGGAGTCCAGTCTTTGGCCGGCCAAACTTCATAACTGTCGAGCTCAAGAAAGTTTAAATGATTTTCCGGCGTACTTACGGTAGCCAGTCTTGCAAGGACACTATCGAAATCTCTCTTTGTCGCCCTTCCGCTCAAATGGTCAATAATCAATCCATTAGAGTTTGGACTTGGGCATTCCAGGTTTTGACCGGTATTGCACATAAAAAAAGAGATAATATCCCATTTCCCGTCAGGAACGTCCCAGTCAATAAACTTATCTCCGGTTGTAAATTCATCCAGGGGGATTATTTTAGCCATGGAATAATCAATCACCTTTGAGCCGGAGTAGGGGATTGCCATTGATGTTATCAAAGAATAGGACTCATTTCCTCCCCGCCTTGTTTTAGGTCGTCCGATAGCGATCCTTTTCTTCAACGGCCCTGTAACCATTTGGGACACACTTAGAAGCTCTTTACTTGCGTCAGCCTGCCCAATCCAGGGTCCCCCGGCATTCCAACTGCTGGAAACACACATCCCAAGGTCAAGGCCCAGCCTTTTAACTGTTCTCAAAGCAAGGGATATATATCCAAGTGATTCTGATCCGAGAAATGCAGGCCCTGCAGGAACGACTTTATCAGGATCAGCTATTGCACCAACATCCCATATAAATGCTCCCCCCATGCCTTTTTCTTTCATTTGTTCCAGCTCATAAACCATTTTAGCTGTATCCACAAATCCATTTAGCCAGGGCCAATATGCGAGTGGCCGGTTCGCTATTGGAGGGTTTACAAAACTATCTTCTGGTTTTTCTTTGGTAAGCTTTTCTGTATTACACTGCGTTAATAAAGCTGTGGTTACCAAAAGGATCATTATTAATTTACTCAAGCGAATTAATCTATTTTTCATAATCACTTTACTATATTTTTTTGTGCTGAATTAATACCATTCTGCATCATTGAATTCCCATCGCACGATTTTTACTTCAACTGAAACGGCAACCAGACTTTCATTTGCCCCAATTCCCGGTTGCACCAGGCATAATAGGGGATGGCCGTAATATCAACCTTACTTTTTTTCGTCGGTTCGAAAGCAGTCCCCTCAATAGTCACAACACCATCCAGCAAATCATTTCTGTATTTTACCTTTAAAGCTGAAGAAACCATATATGCATCTTTATCATTTTCAAAATAGAGCTTATTATCTGTTTCTTCAATACAATAAACAAGAGGGCCGCGCATGATAACTAATTTACCATGTGTATCCTTAAGCTTGGTATTCCCCGCTACCAGCCTTATTAGCATGGGCAAATCCAGTTCCACCTTATCCCCTTTTTTCCATTTTCTTTTAATGACGGCATACCCTTTTTCCAGTTCAATTTTTTGTATTGTTCTTCCATTTACTTTCAGGATTATTTCCTTCCCGGGATTGGTTTCATTTCCAACATAATGATAGAGGCCGTCCGGCAGTAATTCGCCCCGCGCCCATCCGGGAATCCGGATATGCAAGGCAATGTCCACCGGAGTTTCGGGGTCAATCTCCAGGCTAACGGAACCTTCCCAGGGATAATCGGTATCCATTTTTAGAGAGATATCCTGGTTTCCTATGTGGATGTTTGCTTCATTTGCGATAAACTGATTTATAAAAATTTCTTTATCCCTCTTACCATAAATAGTGGACCCTATTTCCGGTAGAAACCGAACCATATTGGTGGGACAACAGGGAGGATCATCCCAGGGTTGCCTCATTGTCTTTCCTTTCGATTCAAGGGGATTAGTATAGAAGAACCTGTCACCACTTAATGATACGCCAGCTATTGCTGCATTATACATAGTAAGCTCCAGTAAGTCAGCATATTTAGCATCTCCAGTCAACAGGCTCATTTTCCTGTTCCAAAAAATAAATCCAATACTGGAACAGGTTTCACAATATGCCTGGTCATTGGGAAGCAGGTAGGCTGAACCAAATCCCTCGTTGTGAAACTGCCTGGTGCCAATACCACCGGTGATATACAATTTTTTACCAACAATATCATTCCAGATAGAATCCATGGGGGGAAGGTATTTACTACTTTTAGTTTCCATGGAAAGATCTGCCATAGCAGTATATAGATAGGTAGCACGTACAGCGTGTCCTACAGCATAAAACTGCTGCGTCACTGGAAGGTGGTCCTGCATATAGGAAGGTGGCCGCCAGCGATGTGGTGTATTTGCATTAGGATCATGATCAGGAGGAGTGATTCTATCTGCTGCCATCCTCCCGGGATCACCACGTTCGTCAACAAAATAAGAAGACAATTCAAGGTATTTTTCCTCTCCGGTTACTTTGTATAGTTTATAAAGGGCCAGTTCAATTTCTTCATGTCCCGGCACCTCCAGCCGCTTATGGTGCCCAAATGTCGAATAAATCAAGTCGGCATAACGAATAGCAGCATCCAATAATTTCCTTTTACCTGTCACCTGGTAATAAGCTGCAGCCGCCTCAAACAGGTGGCCGGCACAATATAACTCGTGTCCACTGGCAATGTCTGACCACCTCTTTGAAAGGTCATTCACTGTCCAGTAGGTTGAAAGATACCCGTCCGGTTGCTGGGCGGCCACAATCCTGTCAATAAGGGAGTCAATGGTTGCTTTCAGTGCCTTATCAGGTGTATCATTTAGTGAATATGCGGCACCCTGGATTATTTTAAATACGTTTGAATCACTACCTCCACTACCGGCATGTTTTCCTTTCTTTTTTCCAGCAGCAATATCAAAATTATCTATGTCATGGGAAGCTTCCTTTAAGGCAGACCTGATACCGGCTAACCGGTTATTATCAATTTTCGGCCGCCAGAATTTATCGGTAATGGTCACATGCTGAAAGGAAACCTCTTCAATAGAGTTCCCCGGTATTATACCTTGCCCGTTGACCAAATATTGTCCTTCTTTTAACCCAACAGTGAATGCAAGCATAAAAAATCCAGCCATCAAAATAAAGAATTCCTTTTTCATGATTTATTAGATTTTCATAAAACAGGGTTTCCTTAATAATAAAGAGCCTTTGAAGACTTATTAATTATTTTTGTTGCTCCCTTAAAAATTGAAACCTCCGGATGTTCAAATCGGTAAAAAATTTTCAGAATAAAATATTCATAACTTTTTCTGTCATGTGCCAAAAAATCTGGAAAAAATGTTCATATACGTGCCTCCTTCAAATGACCTTTGGTGGCAACACATTTTCATTTCAAAATAAATAAAACAAAATAAAGCTAACCCTAAGTATATATTGATGACTTAGGCATTGCTTTGAAATCATGAGATTATTGATTAAATCATAAAAAAAACAATTGTTTTATTTTACCAACCAGGATTCTGTTTCAAATTTGGATTCAACGTCAATTCATTGGTTGGAATTGGCATCAGATAATTCTTGTTAGGATTAAATCCCCATGTCCCGCTAGCCCCGCTAAGAACTTTCAAATATGGATCAATATAATTATTGGCATCAGTAACTAAGTTCGGCCATGCAGATTTCAACTCAGCTGTATAATAGGCTCCCTTAGGTCTTTTGCCAACAAAAAGCCTATCTGCTTTCCAGCGCATCAGGTCATCATAACGGAATCCTTCAGAAAATAATTCCACTTCGCGTTCCCGCCTGATTTCATAAAGATAATCTGGTAAAGAATACCCATAATCCGGCCATGCCGGATCAACGGGTATTGAACTCAACGTTAAATGCGGCATTCCAACTCTGTCTCTTAATTTATTAATCGTCATATCAATATCATCCTGGGTTAATTGTCCCAATTCAGCCCTGGCTTCAGCATAATTTAGCAAAACCTCGGCATAACGAAATATGATATATGCCAGATCAGTACTATAAAGCCCGGTGGCAGGGTCAAGGTGCGGCTGGCGGAATTTCTGTGAATCATATCCTGTTGGATCCCCCTGCTGATTGATCATTTGAGGCACGACAAATTTGGTTGTGTCACCTGTCAAACTAATGGTAATCGGATCGCCGGGATTCATAACCGTTTGGACCAGCCTCGGGTCCCGGTTTTGGATTATCTGTCGTATATCATGATCGCCCTGGTAAAGCGGGCTAAGTGATATTGGCTTACCATCAGAGCAAAGATACATATCCACCATATCTTTGGTAATGCCTGAACCATTCGGCCAGTTCCAAACTTCATTTCCGAAATCATCACCATAAGCTGCTCTATCATAACTTCTATATAGCATTACTTCAGGGTTATTGCTGAGTTCAGTTTTAACTTTATTAAAAAGTTCATAATAAGCCTGGTGCGGATCACCTGTGGAAAGAGAGTAATTTGCACCATCCATAACCGCTTTAGCAGCTTGCGCTGCCTTTGTGAGGAAGGCGGTACCGTTAGTAGTTCCTTTAAAAGCGTCATTTGCATGATACTTTTCCCATGTACCTTCATACAGGCATACTCTTGCTTCAAAAGCCAGGGCTACATCCCTGTTAATCCGATTTGCTCCAGCGGAAGATTTATCTCCCATTTTTGAAATAGCTGTATCCAGATCTTTAACAATGAAGTTAACAACATCGGTTCTTGAACTGCGGGTACCATATAAGATATCGTGATCTGCCGTAGTAAGAGACTTGGTTACAATCGGTAAGTCACCAAATTGCTTAAGCAGTGTAAAATAAGCCCACGCCCTGAAAAAGTAACCTTCGCCAATATATTGATTTTTCTTTCCGCCCTCGGGAACCCTGTCGATATTATCAAGAAAATAATTGGCTGCCCGAACGTTCTGCCAACTCCATCCCCCTCCGGTAGAAGGAACGTTTATAACACCGTCCAGACGATTTTTGGTGGTTTGAAACAACCCCGTGGCAATTGCTACATCAGTGCCAGCGTCCAACAGCGGAGTACCCCCTTCGCCTGTAACATTCCATCCTGGAAACTGACTGTATAAATTGTTGATATACAATTGGAGGTCTCCGTCCGATTTCCAGAATGCCGGATCTGATATCTGGTCCTGGGGACTTTTATTCAGTAAATCTTTTTTACAGGAATTAAGAACTATCCCTAGTAATAAGAGTACAAATAATATTTTTTTCATTTTCAGAATTTTAGAAGTTTATATTTAATCCCAAAGAATAAGATTTTGACAATGGATAGGTTCTACCATCTCCGTTTCTTCCCCCAACTTCCTCAGGATCTAAAAGCTTAAATTTTGAAAAAACCAACAGGTTTTCTCCTGATAGATAAATCTGTGCATGTGAAATGAGCGCCTTTTGAGAAATTTTCTCAGGAATTGTATATCCTAACCTGAGATTCTTTAAACGTAGATATGCCCCGCTTGGGGAGTAGCGATCAGTAGGGTTCCCGTAATTCTTGTGATTAGCTCCATCATATACAGAATACGGTGCAGGGTAATAAGCATTAGGGTTTGCTCCCAATGGGCTGGAAGCATCGCGCCAGTAATCCATCTGTCCCTGATAAACCATTGCGTGAAATGGGCCATTTGCCGGTCCCCTGAAAATTGCTCCATTATATAAATCGGCAAGCCAAAGGGTTTGCTTGGCGACCCCCTGGAATAAAACGTACAAGTCAATTCCTTTCCATGAGGCACCGGCGTGAAAAGCATACAAGTATTGTGGAAGTGTATTTCCAATGATTGTCTTGTCGCCATGATCAGCTAAGGTATTTGTTCCAATGCCGATCTTTTTATCCCCGTTCAGATCCACATATTTCACATCACCCGGATTCCATTTACCATTATATATATAACTTTGATCAACCCATTTTGTAACCTCATCAGTCGTCTGGAACAGGCCAGCTGTTTTATAGCCCCATAATTCACCCAGCACTTCCCCTTCGTAATACGTACTCAAAATCTTGTTGGGGTTATTGTATTTTGTCACTACACTCCGGTTATTAGACAAATTGCCTCCAACTTCATAGTAAAAATTGCCTACATGATCCTTCCAGCTAAATTCCAGTTCAAATCCCCGGGTTCTAACTTCTCCATCGTTTTGCTTTGGTACGCCAGTTCCCAACAGGGCAGGAACCGCACTACCCGGACCAACCAGGTTGGTTGTATATGTTTGATACCAGTCGAAGGAACCGGACAAATGATTTTTCAGCAAACTGAAATCCGTCCCGAGATCCGTCGTATTCACTTTTTCCCATGTTAAATTGACACTGGACAGGTTAGGAGTCCCCACAGTCCACAGCCGATCACCACCAAACAGATAATTGCTCTGAGAGATTGGTAAAGTAGGGACATAGAGATAATTGTCTACATTCTGGTTTCCAAGTGCACCATAGGAAGCCCTAACCTTGAAAAAATTGATCTCGTTTTTCAATGGGAAAAATTTTTCCTTTGAAGCCACCCATCCGCCAGACACAGAAGGAAATGTTCCCCATTGTTTACCTGGCTCAAATCGTGAAGATCCGTCGGCCCGAACGTTGGCCTCCAACAAGTATTTATCGTCGTAATTGTAATTCAGCCTTCCGAATGCACTCTGGGTAGCCCAGTGTCCGATAGCATCTGAAATGGTTTTTGTTCCAACGGCTGTACTGACTGAAGGAACGTTATCACTCAGCAGATAACCGGCCGTTCCCGATAAGTCAAAGTAATTGTATGCTTCCTGCTGATAGCCCGCCATTATTGCCAGGTTATGTTTTCCAAAGCTTCGCGTATAACTTGTATAAAGATTTGGCGACAAATATGAATTAGTATTTATATTGGGATTGTATGTGGTATTAGCCTGAGCATTTCCAGCGGCCAATTGACCATTGGGTTGAACCCAGAAATACTGCTTAGCCAAAAATACCTCCTGGTCATTATTTTGCGTGTAATTAAAGTCCAAATTCGTCACCCATCCTTTGATGGGTTCAATTATGATCCTGGGTGAAATAATCATATTTCTGGTGGTAGTATTATCCCTGTCTGCCTGCCACTCTTCAATTCTGCTTTCCAGGGTCCAAATATCTGTACCGGGATACTTTGCCGGCATGGTTGGTTTTATTTTGGTCATCATATCATAGATACGACCCCGGCCAAGACCAAGTTGCCATGGAAAAAGTTGCTGACCGTAATTGTATTTGAACAAAACTGAAACCTTAGCCCAGGAAGTAGCCTTTACATTTATTTTTCCATTGAAATTATACCGGTCAAAACTTTCATGACCATATCTCAGCAATCCCTGATCATTGTACAATCCTGCCGATAAATAATAATCAACCTTTTCATTGGAACCTGATACACTCAGGCTGTGACTTTGATGCGTAGCAAATTTCTTGAAAAAAATATCATACCAATCTGTATTAGCTGCTGCACCAAGCCCTTCTGATCCAATGTTCCAGGTTTGTCCGTTAGCATTACCATACATAGTTGGAGCACTTCCGGGATTGGCTATGTTCTTGGCCAACCGATCCAGGGCATCGGCATTATACCAGGGAGACCCGCCAACATTTTTTGCTGCGTCGTTCATAGCAAGTGCAAAATCCATAGCCCCAACCAGTTTAGGCCATTTCACAGGCTTTGCCATGTCCATGTTTGCTGTATAGGAAATATTCGCACCCCTGTTATTATTTTTCCCCGATTTTGTGGTTATCAGGATAACACCATAAGCTGCACGCGCTCCGTAAATCGCAGCTGAAGCAGCATCTTTTAGAACCGATATGGATTCAATGGTGTTGGGATCAATGCTATTTATATCCATCGGAACACCATCCACCAGCACATAAGGTGCATTACTTCCACTAAAAGATTGTAGCCCCCTGATATTCATTTTCATAGAACCGCCGGGCTCACCGCCCTGATCCGAAACTGTAATATTAAGGTTAGGAACCAACCCCTGCAATGCCTGTTGGGTACTGGCGATCGGCCGCGATTCAATTTCTTTAGAAGAAACAGTAGAAATAGCTCCGGTTAAATCTACCTTCTTTTTTGTACCATATCCCACCACTACTACTTCATTTAATGCGCTGGCCGCCGACGGGCTCAGCTTTATAACCACATTGTTCGAACTTGTTCCGACCGTAATCGTTCGCGTTTCATAACCTACAAAAGAAATCGAAAGAATACTCCGACCGTTAGGTGCCGTAATTTCAAATTTGCCCCCTTCTTTTGACAGAGTATTAGTTTGACTGTTCTGAATTGAAACAGTTGCTCCATCCAATGGCAAGTTGGTCGTGGCATCCTGTACAAATCCCGTTATTTTTCTCTGCGCCATACCGGACGTAGAGAATAAGAAAATAGCCAGTAGCAGGACGCCAACGTTTAGGAATATTGACTTTTTCATAAACATCTGTTTTTTTAAGTTATTGGTAAGTTTATATATCAATAATAGTAATATTAATTTATATTATCTGCCTTTGGATAAAATCTGGTAAATACTGGAAAAAATTGGTTTATTTTTTCACTTTAGTCAACTCCTAATTTATAAGAAAGTCATGTTTAAAGCCGATAATGTGAGGCGTGCGTCTATACTATTCCGCTATCTCTAATTTATTGCCATGCTACATACAAACTCGTACCGATGGCTTTATTGCATTTAATAATATCGGGCTTCTTATGACCAGTCCTTTGCATTTCATTAAAAGAATGCGAATAACCATTTCAGGCGCAGTATTAACAATACTTATCACAATCTTCGCCGCCACCTAAAGGAACAAAGTCTGCTTTGTTAACAACATTTGAATCATCTCAAACCTTCAACAAAAAAACCCTGCTGCAAACATCAGGGTTAAATGACGGCATATACTGACTATATACAAATTCAGCAGGTCTTTAATAAATTTATGGCAGGTTGCCAGTCCGCTTATTTTGGCCGTGTCCATCACGGAAGCCCGCGTAATGTTTATGGGATTACAAAAGCGGTTTAATTATACAACTGAAAAAGCGCCATATACAAACTAATAAGGATCGGATCGATCCTGTTGTCATCTTTGATCGCTTCGTAAAGGCGGTGGTAATGGAGGTAATGGAAATAGAAGGGCTTTATAGTGGAGGGCCTAAGCAATTAAAAAAAGTATTATAACCTGTCCGACAGTCCTTTCAATTCCTCCACCCTTTTCTTTAACACTTCCAGGTCCTGCATGCCGATAGAATAATCAATATCATAACGCCTACCTGTATACGCTTTTTGCAAAAGCCGGAATAAACGTTCGTTCTTTTCATTGTTCCCGGGAAAAATATCAGGAAGGCGGTAATATACCATGGAGCAATAACGCAATAAATTACCAATACTGTGCGTGTTCAGGTACATGCCCGTGGTAATAAGAAACATGGTATGCAAAGCCTGCTCGCCAGCCCGGTGCAACATAAAGCCCGCCATATTTCTTTGTTTTCTTAACAGGTACAAATCAGCAGAGGCTAAAAATTCTGCTATTTTATTTGTGCCTTCTGTAAGCAACTCTTTATTTCGTTTTAAAGATACCTGCGGAAGCTACTAAGAATTTTGATGAACAGTTCTGCAATAAACGTTATATCCAGTACTTTTCATGATAATGCATCTGTTTCTAATACTAATTGTACTTTAAACATAAACCTGCTTGATAAATACATTGAGCGGGTAGGAGAAAACAAAAAGCTTTACCAGGTTTTATTGAAAGAGAAGGATGAGAAGATTGCTTTGCTGGAAAAGACGATGGGAAAAAAATAGCGGCCGCCACCTAACGAACGTGATTGCTAACTCTTTGGGGGTTTATCTTTGTTGAACGTGGATGTAATTCATTGAGATAATTTTTTCCATGCAGATATTTCGGTTGCACCTACGCTCTACTCCAAAATAGTTCGAATACCCTTCACAGTAATGAATCATTTTAATTTTTTGTAATTTAAGTTGGCAGAATAAAATCCTCACACTTCCAGCCGTCCCGTATACACGCTGTTGGAAGCGATCTGCCCGTCTGCACTAACAAAACCTATCCATGTTTCTGCAACGGCACCTTTATTCTCACCAGGTATTGTAAGAGTAGCCGTACCGGCTGCCCTTTCTGCAGCATCCAGCGACCATGCCAGTTGTGTTTGCTTCTCCGGGAACCATGCTACCAATACAGTCTTGTCATTGGTTTTGGCGGTACCATCAGTTGAGTTATCTGTCCAGCAAAGACAAAGTTACCGCCAGCATCTAAAGTTACCGCCGCATTTTCAGCAACGGGCAGTTCGCCTTTGGAGATAAGAAACTTATCGTATAGTATTTCGTAATGAGGATACCGGCCTGCTAAGGCACTGTTCATTAAAACCTTCATGGCCCGATTGTAACCAGAGCCGCCGTGGTTAGGATCAGGAAACGTTTTGCGAAAGATGCCCGTTCCGGAAAACGCGTTGATGAACGCATTGCAAACTTTCACTTTTTCACGCTGGGCCACCCGTGCCGGGGTAGGCTTGTCCGTTACTGTGCTGGTGGCACTGCGCATAAGGTCACGGCCATTTCTTCTAAAGCCGGATACGGGGCCTACTCTTCCGGTAAAGCCGCCCAATATTCCTTGTCTTATTTCTGCCATATTATTTATTTTTAATGAAAATAATTTTTGTTTACCGCTTTATTCCTGTTTCCTAACCAGCCAATTCCCCAAGTGATTTAATGAATAGATACCAAGTGGTAACTCAATTTTCGGTGTTAAGACCGAACAAATACCGGCCAAATACCATCCGCTTACTATTTATTCTCCGGTCACTATTAAACGCAGGTATTGATTAATTATTGTGCAGGGAGATGAAAGAGGTAGGAAAAAGGAAATTGATCAGAGAGAACGATATTGTAAACAAATTCAAAATAACAATGCAGCTCCTCTTCGTATAGGCCAGCTGTTACTAACGTGATACCCTGTAAATTGAAAAACTCTCCGAAAGGTTTCCATTTTATACAAATCATTAAATTTCATACGCTGTATATTTCGTTTTTCAAATGTCGGGGCGGGTCAAAGTGAATGCCAATCCAAAGCAATACTTTTATTTACCTCATCCAAAATACCCCTATGCTATCGCGCAATATTCCCAAAGATGCTAACTTTATCATTTGAACCTATCAATTTATTCATTATGATGCCGGCAAATAATGGTAACAATAAAGTGCAAGTAAATCAATCAGTTTTTTTTCGCGCATTGGGCACTACCTATAAAGTGCTAAGTGAATCAGTAAGCGGGTCTGCTGCAATAGTAGAACACACCCTGGAGGCTAGAAGTATCGGATCCCCCATGCATAAACATACCCATGAAGACGAAATATCGTATATACTTGAGGGTGAGCTTTCCGTATTCCAAAACGGGAATGTTCAAACTGCAGGTCCTGGACAGTATATCGTAAAACCAAGGGGATTTTTTCATACTTTTTGGAATTCGGGAACAGAGGTGGTGCGCTTTATCGAGGTGATTACACCTGGAAACTTTGAATGTTATTTTGCTGAAATAGCTCCTTTCCTACAACCCGGAAAGCCGCCTCAGATTGATAGACTTAAAGAAACAGCTAAAAAGTACGGCCTTATTATCGATCCATATGGCGCAGAAGAAATTATTAAACGGTATGATTTAAGCCCCTTGTCATAACTCAATCAATCAAACATCAATAAACGGAACATACCAGATTAATTATCATACTGATGATGGGGCATTAAAAAAACACCGTACTTATCTGCACAGCGCGGAGATTTCTTCAGAAATATTAATACGCAGGCTGGTTTGCCATTCAAATGAAACTTTTTATAAGATAAATTTAATTTCTTAACTTGACCTTCGTAAGATAATTGGTAATTATAACCCTAATTGTCAATGTGCCTGGGGATACCGAAAATATGATCTGGAAGATTTTAAATAAATGTGCCCTGTCATGGCAGGCGTCCCGATATAGAAATCGACTCCAATTGGAAACTAAAAGTATCTGCCTGTTGCTTCGAATTTAAAGAAATGATAGAATCAATACCTGGGAATTTCGAAAATACACAAGTCGTAATTTCTGAATTGCAAATTTAAAGCACGGGACAGCAATCTGTTGCCTGAAGTATGAAAATGCAAAAGCCGGAACAGCATCTAACCTGAAAGATTAAGCGAAGATATAGGGACATTCAGTATAAGGATGGAGGAAAAAATATTACCGGGCTTTTTTTATTGTTAAATCAAGTCAAAGGTACAATCCGGCTATTCAGAATGAATTCCATCAGACATCTTTTGGTTAAGCTGAGGCTCCTCAGTTTCTACTAAAAGGGTGAACAAATAACTCAGAATCATGAATACCACATATTCACAAATAGCAAAGTCATTGGTTGCATTTGGCATTGTCATCGCTCTCGTAATTGGAGCGGCGATACCTCACCAATATAGTTATTACATCATAATGAGATGGTTTATCATGACTACATTTACTTACTTCGTTTTTACCTCTTGCAAAAATAAAAAGACCGGGCTCCTGATTTTTTACAGTGCATCTGCACTTCTTTTTAATCCCTTTAAGAAGAATTGGTTGCAAAAAGAAACCTGGCATTCAATTGACTATTTAGTAGCTGTCATTATCACCATAATAATAGTATACGAATGGCTGGAATATGAGAAAACCCGGGCGTAAACAGAAATAGCCAAGCCGGGCCTTGGCTGAAAATTGCTAATTAGCTTTGTGCATATTCAGTTCTTTTGCAAATCATTTGAGCACCCACTAACACAAGCAAAAAATTGTTAAATAGCGTGACACATTACTATCAGTTTCAGCCTGCGCAGGACTTTCGTTTTTTGTTTTGCGCACCCCGGCTTTCCCGAAGAAGTCTCGGCCCGGACTCAAAAAAATCACCCCGTTAATTACAGAAACAAAACCTTTTGTAACCTTTTTGATTGAATGACACTCCAATATGGTATGGCTATATTATCAAACACAATCTAAATAAATCAAGATGGCAGTCGCTAATTTAAATCAAGAGCTTAAACCAACATTCCATTTATTAAAGTACACATTTGGCATTGTTTCAATTGTTGCAGGAATTGACAAATTCACCGACTTGTTAACACAATGGGAAAATTATCTTAACCCTGGCATTGCACATTTAATTCCATTTACACCACATACTTTCATGATGATAGTTGGAGTAATTGAAGTTATCGCAGGTTTGATCGTACTGGCCAAACCAATAATCGGAGGATATATTGTTTCAGCCTGGTTAACATTAATCGCAATTACTTTATTAGCAAGTGGAAATTATTTAGATGTTGCTGTTCGTGATATCGTAATGGGAATTGGAGCATTTTCTCTTGCCAAAATCAGCAAGCTTACTTCATCAATAGTGCCCGGTAGAGGGAACTTTGCTCAACCGCAATAGTAACCTGAATCTTTAATTATAAACCAGCCCGCCGGCAGGTTTGACAACGGTTATGAACAGACGAAATTTTAAATTCCCGGACGGTATAAATGCATGGCCGTGGAGCGTCAACAATGAATCCTTCCCTCATACGTACTTTCAATACTATTAATTAATCCGACAAAATCATTACTCACCATCAACGCACATTGATAAAAAATTTGAGTTGCTCAACGGCACCACTCAAACCCGTACGCAAGTATAAAAAAGGCCACAAGAAAACGCCGCGGCCCAAAACCAGCCACATGCGTCTAAATACTTATTAAGAAATTACTTTATTAAGTTTAAGATTTAACAAAATCAAAATCCCAATTAAAATACTGAAGGATAAATTGATGAATGTCGTAAGTTTAAAAGATCTTGCCCCCTATAAGTTTAAGTTAATTTCTTGGAAGGAGCCCAAACTGTGAGTTATTAATAACCGTTATGCCTACACGAAAAAATCAGATTCATTAACCAACAGTTACTATCCAGACGACCGGCCAATCGTTAGGTTTATTAATCCACCGGGGAAGCATAATCACTTACATTGACCGCAAAGTGCCTGCTGTCTGCATTATTTTTTCGAAGTTTATCCGCCAGCAGCGCTGCCGCCTCGTGCAGCATTTTGCCGTCTCTTTCATCAAAGTCGTTCATAGCAAGCGCATCAGCTTCTACCATCGCCTTCTCCGGTTCGTCCAGATAGAGATAGATCTTAGCCAGGTTGTAGTAACTAGCATACCTCATTTTCCTGTCCTCTTTATCGGTCGAGATGTATTGACGTTTTACTTTTTCAAAATAATCGATAACCGGTTGCATCTTAAGCTTTACTTTATCCAGCGGTTCATTTTCGTTCATAAGTACAACCACGTTTTTGAAATCGTTCCAGGCTTTCTGCTGGTCACCGTAAGCTTTATGGCGTTTATTATTTAATATCCACAAAATATCATTTACCCGCCTCGCAGGAAAACCATATTCGTTATTCAGCCATTGATTGGCTTGGGTAACTACGGTTGCTGTAAGCTGCACGGCAATAGACGACCTTACATCATTGAACTTGTTATTATAATAGGTTGAAGCCTCTTGTGGTGAATTTGACTCAGGGGTTTTAAAAGTCATTTTATTGCCCCGGTCAAATAATATTTTATTGCTGACAAGGGTATTGCCTTTATAGTCATAAACAGACATCCTGGCGGCGAAAGAATAAGTAAGTTGCGTAGCGAAGAAAGATGTTCTTATTTCCCTCCCTTGTTTGTCTCTTGAGGTGTTTATTCTTTCGATGGATTCGGGTCTGTCAAACACCAGATCATCCATCATCAGCAGGACGGTAACATGCCCGGTACCTTGTACTTTTCTTAACCCTTCTACCAGGATATTATTCTCCAGGTTTAGTACTGAATAACCGAGCCCAAGAGAAGGTGATGCTTCCAGCCGCACATTATAAGTTTTATAGGCTTCAGGTAAAGGATTCTCCGGAAAGTCGCGGTACGACACGCTGAAATTAAAGCGGTCAAGATCCACCCGTTGCGCATAGACGGCTGAAATAAATAGCATAAAGCCTGAAAGAGCGAATAGTTTTTTCATAATAAACAGATTATTCGGTGTTTACAACGATGAAAGCACCGAAAAATTATATTTATTCAACTTTCAGCATCTATTGAAACTCAGAAACTAATATCATTTAAATTTCCATGGTGTTACTTCTCTCAAAAACTTCAAATTATTTCAAGCTTGAAAGGCGCAATTTGGAATGAAGAATATATTAATTCATCATAATTTTATAGCAGTAAAAACAGCGTTAATACTCCGGAAATAAAATATGGATAGTGGAGCCAATAAACGAAACGGATACTGAAATTCAACCGGCGATTGCGGAGCCTATGCGCCTAACTTATTGGCTGACCCGTTTTATGATTCTGCGTTTACTGGGTGTTATTTATGCTATTGCATTTCTTGTTGCTATTAACCAGTTGCTTCCGCTCATTGGCTCAAATGGCCTTCTACCGGTGGGCATTTATTTTAAACAGGTCCGTGAAGCGCTCGGATCGACAAGTGCAGGATTTATCAGGCTTCCATCACTATTTTGGTTTTTCCAATCAGATACCGCACTGTTAACAGTAGCGTGGACAGGGTTTATTCTTTCCTTAATTGTAACCGCTGGCTTTGCTAATGCGCCTATACTTACTGTATTGTGGTTGCTGGACATGTCGATAGTTCATGCTGGCCAGGAATGGTATGGATACGGGTGGGAAATTCAATTACTCGAGACCGGGTTTCTAGCTATATTTCTTTGCCCGCTTATTGACATGCGACCATTTCCAGGTCGTGCACCGCCATTGCCAATTATTGTTTTGTTTCGCTGGCTTATCTTCCGCATCATGCTGGGCGCAGGTCTTATTAAGTTACGCGGTGATAAAATCTGGCGCAACGGCACGGCACTTTATTATCATTTTGAAACGCAACCATTGCCCGGACCTTTTAGCCGTTGGTTCAATTTTTTACCACGGGCTGTTTTGAAAATTGGTGTGTGGTTCAACTTTCTAGCTGAGTTGGCAGCTCCGTTATTTGTCTTTTGGCCAAGACTTGCACGTCATATTGCTGCATCGGTGATAATACTTTTCCAACTCATCCTTATCATTAGCGGCAACCTTTCCTTTTTCAATTGGCTTACCATCCTTCCGGCATTGGCTGGTTTTGATGATGGATTCTGGTCAAAGGTTCTTCCACAAAAGCTTGTTCGTAAAGCAGAAACTGCTGCTGCAAACGAACAGCCATCCCGACCTATGTTTATTACCGCATGGGCTGTAACAATAGTGATTGGGCTGCTTAGCATCCAGCCTGCCTTCAATATCTTATCTCCCCGTCAGATCATGAACGGCTCTTTTGATCCTTTCGAACTTGTGAATACTTATGGTGCCTTCGGAACGGTTGGACAGGAACGTTTAAATGTTGTGTTCGAAGGAACGAGTAACGATACCACAAATAATAATGCACAATGGAAACCGTATCTATACAAAGCACTGCCCGTTATGCCCGACAAACGACCTCCGCAAATAGCTCCTTACCAACTTCATTTGGATTGGCAAATGTGGTTTGCCGCAATGGATACTCCTGATGATTATCCATGGACGCTGAATCTTGTTTGGAAATTGCTGCATAACGATAGAGGCACTTTGAGTTTATTTGCAAACAATCCCTTCCCGGAAAAGCCTCCTAAATATATTCGGGCGGTTTTGTATCGCTATTCGTTTGCAGCACCGGGAAACCCGGATGGACTTTGGTGGATCCGTGAGCGGCTCGGCGAATGGATCCCGGCAATGTCGGTCAATGATGTGCTTCTTAAAGATTACCTGCAACGTAATGAATGGCTCCCGTAAAACACCTCGCAAATGGCCGAACTCATAAATTACTCACGATTTATAAGCGCTTAAATGAACATTGTGACAGTCTTAAAAACCAAAAAGCCCGCAAACACTGAGTTTGCGGGCTTTTGATTTCTTTTGAATTGTAAAAAAGTGGAGCTGCAGGGAGTCGAACCCTACTGATAATTAAATAATTTACAGTGTTTTACGAAATTTCAAAAAGCAAACTCATGAATTACGCAAGAATATTATTTTGTCAAAGAATCACTTGAGGGTTTTGTCTCTTCAAAGATAAAAACTTTCATAATATGCCCATATTTTTATTCCACTTATCAACTGAATAACTTACTAGGAAATTTGAAAAAGAATTATTATACCTGAGGATAATTTCTTTATCAATAAAAAAATCTTTCTTTCGGTGAAAGACATGTAGCATCGGCAATGGAATCCTGCATTCTCCTGCACTCACAATTCAGTGCATAACTGTTTGCGAAAAACCCGGACGGTATCAAAAGGCCAACTGTAAAATTTATAACGTGAAAGCATAAACGCATCTTATCTTTTCCGGCTTACCGGATTCTCCACATCTATTGAGTTTTGTTGCAAACACCTGTTCAAGAATGTTGCCACTACATGCCCTGTTTGAAAAGAAAATAAAACGGCTACAGATTGCTACAGTTTTCTAAAACAAATGGGTCAAACGCGAAAGCGAAGTTAGCGGGCGTATTATCAAGGATAAATCAGGTAGCCAAAAGCTTCCGGCATAAACACAAATTCTGCGCTGCACCTGTCACACTGAGCCCCGCTGAATTGCCTTCCTTTATTCCGTTTCCTTTTGCCCGTTTACGCCCGCTTTAACACTTAGCTTTCTTTTTTCCCATTTTTTCTTTTAAAAAACAGTTTTTTTCGGAACAGATGGGAGAAACATTATTTAATCATTTTAAAATTTACAATTATGGAACTCGTAGGAAGAATCACGAAAGACGCGGTTGTCAGGCAACTGAAAGATGACAAAGCAGCGGCAGCGATTATGTAATTGAAAAATACCTTTTTCTTTCCACTTCTCATGATGGCTTTGGAAGCATCACTGCTGCGTTTATCCCTATCCGTATAATATGCAATAATACTTTGAATGCCGCTCTTCGTAATCGTTCCAATAGTATTAAAATACGTCATACTCAAAACGCAAAAGAACACCTGGAGGAGGCGCACAAAGTAATGGGAATTGTTAACCGGCTTTCCAATGAGCTCGGAGCCATCTTGAACAGGTGGTCGAAGGTTCGCATTACTGATGAAAAATTGAAACAGTTAATTCAACTGGCCATGGTTCCCAATAAGGAAGTTTTAACCAATATTAAGTCCGGCAACCTGGATGAATTATCCACCGCATTTAAAAATGTATTTGACAACGTTTACGGGTATACGCAGTCTGCGCCATCCCAACAAACGGCAACGGCAAAGGGAACGGTATTCGGTGCATACAATGCCTTAACTGGTTACTTTCAAAATGTACGTATCTACAAGAATGAGAAAGCCAAATTAAAATCTTTATTGTTTGGCGGCACCGGTCAGTTACGGACACAAAAAGCATTTCAATTATGTGAAGATTTTGCAATGAAGGGGGATTCCATTTTTTTAAATTAGTCTTTATTAACAACGGCCTTTATTGGCCGTTGTTTTTTTAATGGTAAAAAGCTGCCGCCCAAAATAATGAAGAGTAAAAAATGGGGCGGCAGCTTGGTTGTATTGATGATTATGTTGCCAGGGTTATTGGTTGTTGACAATAGGGATAAAGAAGCCTGGCGATTGTTTTGTCGAATTACCCATCAATTTTAGTCTCAGTAAATTATCGCCTAAAGATTACATTATATCCTTTCCGACGTAATGAATAAAAAGAACTGCAATAAAAGGTTCTGCTGCAGGAATTATTTTGATCCCGGTCCAGGGTAAAATTATTTTCGTCCAACATAAAAACTTGAGAAGCTAAAACTTCCCATACGACATGCAGGATCTGCAAAAGTAAGTGTGGAAGAATGTGTTTACTGTATCCGATGATCGCTCAACAGAAGAACTCTGTTATTACTTTGGTAATCGAAGCTTATGGAAAAAATTAGGGATGCACGTCCCGGTCTTTATACATCATCAAATTAAAAAGCAGGGAAAGTAAAAACAATCCCCGGATGTGTTTGCAACACTATTATGAGAAAATCATGAATATTTAATTTTAAAAGAATTCTTGATGCGAGGAGCCTTTTCTTTGTTTCGTTACTATTATGTTTTATCGTACTGTTTTGTCATCGCGATAATTTTTTTTACAAGAAACTCAATTCCTGTATAATCTTTCTTTTCTAATAATTGTTTACTGATCAGTTTACTTCCCAGGCCTACCGCACACACCCCAGCCTTAAACCATCCCCCAATATTTTCGCTATTAATATCTACCCCTCCGGTAGGGATAAATAATAAATCAGGAAACAAGACTTTTATTGCGTTCATAAATTCAGCACCCAGGAGGTTTCCAGGGAAAAGCTTAATCATTCTTGCACCTAAATTTTCTGCACGGATAATTTCTGATGGAGTCATACATCCCGGTATCCAAAGCAGGTTATTTTTATCGGCTAAATAAGCAACTTCTTCTATCAAACCGGGGCAAATAATAAAATCTGCTCCTGCATCAATAAAGGTTTTAGCAGCCACTTCATTTTTTATAGTGCCTATTCCCAGGTACATACCAGGTAGCTCGGAAGTACACATTTCACGCATCTGTTGAAAGTTCGCCAAGGCTGCTTTACCTCGGTTTGTATACTCAACCGCTCTTATTCCTGCTTTGTATAAGGTTTTTAATACCTGCAGGCTTACTTCGGTATCTTCGAAAAAATAGAGAGGTAAGACTCGCTGTTCCGGAATCAGTTTTAGTAATTCATGTTTTTTATCCATACGCTTATAGTTCTGAACATAAAGCTCGCCCGGTCATTTTTTATCGTTACCCGCGTCGCTTTGATTTTTTAAGTAAACAGTTCGCTTTTTTTAACGCTGCACTCTTCCGCTTGCATCTCCTTTCATCAAACCTGTTACATCACTTAATGTAGCATGGTTTAAATCTCCGGGGATAGTATGTTTCAATGCAGAAGCAGCAACACCGAATTCGGCAGCATCTTTCATTGCCATTTCAGTAACCAATCCATAGATAAAGCCGCTTGCAAAAGAATCACCGCTTCCAACGCGGTCTACAATTCTTACTTCGTATTGTTTGGTATGATAAAATTCATTGCCATCATATACTAATGCGCTCCATCCGTTATCTGAGGCACTATGGCTTTCTCTTAATGTAGAAGCAATGTATTTGAAGTTGAATTTTTCTTTCATCTGTTGAAATACATCTTTATAACCATCAAGATTTAATTCGCCTTTGGTTACGTCTGTTCCTTTGCTTTTAAATCCTAATGTTGTTTCTGCATCTTCTTCGTTGCCGATACATACATCAACATAAGCACAAAGCTTCGTCATTACTTCTTTAGCTTTTTCTTTGCTCCATAATTTTTTACGATAATTAAGATCAATACTCGTAGTAATTCCTTTAGCCTTTGCCGCTTTCAATGCTGTTTCAGTAAGTGCCGCAGCACTATCGCTTAACGCAGGTGTTATCCCGGTTGTATGAAACCATGAAGCGCCATCAAATATTTTATCAAAATCAAAGTCTTTAATTTCAGCTTCTGAAATAGCCGCATCAGCACGATCATATACCACTTGCGATGCACGCATAGACGCACCTGTTTCCAAAAAATAAATGCCTAATCTTTTTCCACCTCTTGCAACAAATTGCGTATCTACACCATAACGGCGTAAGTGATTTATTGCAGATTGTCCTATTGGATTATCCGGCACTTTGGAAACGAAAGTTCCCTGTAATCCATAGTTACAAAGGGCTGCAGCTACGTTTGCTTCTCCGCCACCATAGGTCACATCAAATGTATCCGCTTGCACGAATCTTTTAAAATCGGGAGTAGATAACCGAAGCATTATTTCTCCAAGTGTTACAACTTTTTTTGCCATTGTTATTTTGTGATTTAACAGTAATAGTCACCTTTTTATAAGAAAAAAGTATAAACGATATCTGTTTAGTAAAGTAAAATTTGAAAAGAAATATCAATCAATCATCTTAATGGCAGCATTCATAAACCCAAGCGCATACGCCATCCCTGCATACCATGGCCCTTCACAAGTCATCTGGGGAGTATGGTCGGGTATCAGTACCCCTTTAAAATTTCGTCTTTTTAATATAGTCAGTACTCTTTTCATATCGATGTCTCCTTCATCTACAAACACTTCTTTATAAAAAGGAACCTTCCCCCGAACATTTCTGAAATGTATATAAGCTATATTGTCTGCATACTGTTCTGTAGCATCATAGACATTGCCTTCGGTCATCTCTGCTATTGAACCTAAACAGAATTCGAGGGCATTACTCTTACTCTTAATAACATTCAATAATTTGCTGTACATCTCTGGTTGATAAACTAACCGTGGCGATTGCCGCACAACTGGCATGGGCGGATCATCGGGATGGGCGGCCAAAATAACTCCCGCCTCTTCCGCTACAGGAATAATTTCATTCAAAAAATATTCAAGTCGCTGCCATAATTCATCATGAGATATATTCTTTATAAAGCCGTCCGCCGCGCTCTGGTCATAAGTCATATTCCACACCATTCCGTTAGGGATGGGACGTTCATCAACTCCATCCATACCTACAGAAACAGCGCCACCTCTTGCAAATGCCCCGGACGTTCTGCTACAAACGCCGGCCAAACTAAAATTATAGCCAATCACCGGAATGCCTGCCTCTCCCACATTTCTTATCAACTGCTTAATTCTCTCGACCTGTTTCTTTTTTAGGGGCCCATCGAGTAGCACGTCATACCAATCAGCAGGATCAAAATTTTCAATGGCCTCCCACTCCAGCCCTGCATCATTAATCTCTTTCTTTAACCGAAGCAATTCTTCTACTTCCCATAAATTTCTTGATTTGCCGGCAATTCCCCAGCCTGTCCCATCACCGATAGGCTGATCATTAGTCTTTTTCTGGTTCCCTTTGTTAAAATAATCTACCAAATGAACCACCAAATGAGTGCAACCACACTGTTTGGCAAAATCAAAATGTGCTTTGTTCAACATATGATTGTACAGCCCTAAACCCAACTTCATATTTTTTTATTTTATTGCTTATAATATCCCATATTTAAGAAAAGCATCCGTACTCGACATTCCATTTTCAATCTCCCGCCTCACGATCTTTTCACCCCGCGCTTTCTTCAATGCTTTTTCGAACACTTCTTTCTCATTTTGTTTGGGTATCACCAATACGCCATCTACGTCTCCAAAGATTAAATCGCCGGGCCTTATCCAAACCTCTCCAATTTCAATATCACATCTGTAGTTTACGACCTGCGTGCGAACTGCAGAGTCCTGGGCATACCTTCCCCGGCTGAAAACCGGCCAATTTTGCTCCATCACTTTTGGTGTATCTCTATAAAAACCATCAATCACGGCACCGGAGGCGCCTCTTTTTTTTGCAGTGGCAGTCAGAATCTCCCCCCAATAAGCGCATCGCATAGTTCCACCGGCTGCAATATATACTTCCCCTAGCTGAAGTTGATCAAGCGCCTCTGTAAGCCTGCCGAATGGTTTCTTTTGCGGCCCGTAAACGTCAATCATTAAGACAGGCATTGCCCGTCCAATAATCTTATCTGTAATTCGAAGTGGCTGTACCTGCTGTGGTAAAAACTGGTGGTAATATCCCAATTCATCAAGGATATCTCCCACTACCGACGTATATAATTCCTTCCTGAAAAGTTCAAAGAGGTCAGTGTCAGTCTCCCATTTATAATTTTCATCTTTTAAAATAACCGGTTCCATAAGTTTTCGTTTATAATTATCATATAGTATCTAAAAAGGTTGCTCATTTAATAACCTGCGTATGGCGTCATTAAGGTATTCAGCTTCATTTTTGCTAAGCTGCCTGTAAACAAAATCACCCAGGTGTGTATTACTCTTCTCAATTATAATTACCTCAGCATCTTTGTCCATCGCGATGTTGTGCCATGTGTTTACGGGAACATTATAGGTTATTCCAATTTTCATCTGTATTAGTTGAAAGTTGAATCCTTCGTTCTCCAGGACAGCTCCAATTAATACCGCAGTTCCTGTTGTCAACACAAATACCTCATCAGTCTGCATATGCATATCCATTTTTTGGATAGCATACAATCCCTGTTCAGGTATAAAATTTAATTGAGCTACCTGCCAGTTATCTTTTATTATAAAAGGATTGTAGCCAAGGCCTTCATGATAATATGTTTCGATCAATTCGTTGCTCATGACTTATCTTTTTGGACGGGGATCGTAAGGAATGGTACTCTCTTTATAGCCGCCGTCAATGTATAACTCCGTCGCCGTTATATAAGAAGCCCTTTCGCTGGCAAGGAATGCACAAGTCCAGGCCACATCATCTACCACACCAACTTTCCCCAAAGGAATCCAGTTATTAAATTTATCTCTGCCAAATTCATTTATTTCCTCCCGGTTCATTTCAGTCTCTATAGCCCCCGGGCATACCGCTACGACCCTGATATTGTGTTCTGCTAATTCAAGCGCCAGGCATTTCGTCATCATATTTAAAGCGGCTTTAGATGAACAATAATGCACCAATCCCTTACGTGGTACTTTGTCATGAATGGATGAAATATTAATAATAACGCCGGTTTTCTTCTCAACCATTCTTCGGCCCGCCAACTGCGCACAATGAAATGCCCCTTTCAGGTTTACATCAAATATCTTATCCCACACTGCAAGGTCAAGATGGATCGCGTGCGCCACTGTTTCACAGCCTGCATTATTCACAAGTACGTCAAGCTGGCTAAAATTTTCATCGATAAATGAAAACATTTTTGCCACTTCTTCCGGGTTAGAAATATCCGCCCCAAACGACAACGCTCTTACCCCGTATAGATTGTGTAAAGAAATGGCAAGGTTCTCCGCACTTTCTTTATGCGTGTGATAATTAATGACCACATTGGCGCCACAGGCAGCCATCGATGTACAGATCGCTGATCCGATTCCCTGGCTTCCGCCGGTTACTAATACAACCTTATTTTTTAGTTCGATGCTGTTATTCATAATAAACTTTTTCATTTATGGACCCATTACGCATTTCCACGCCTTTATTCCTGGTCCCTGCTATTTATTTCCTGCATTATCTCTGCAGTATGTTCGCCCAGCGACGGTGCAGGACGGTACAGCTTCTGTTCTGTTTCGCTAAACCGCACAGGAAATCCCGTCGTCCGGATTTTGCCCACCACGGGATGCTCATAGTCCAGAATCATATTGTTATGTTTAACCTGGGGATCGTCAACCATCTCTTTAAAAGTATTCACCTGCGAACACCAGACATCATGAGGCAGCAAAATATCCAGCCAATCGTTGGTTGACTTTGTTTTAAAAACAGCTGCAAATGCAACCCGTATGTCATCCCTGTTTTCGATCACATTATTACTTTCAAATTCAGGATGGTCATATTCCGGAACATTCAGCAAAACGGCAAGTTTCCTCACGGAGTTCATCCCGATACTTATATAATTATCCTTCGTTTCAAATAGCCCATAGGGAGCGCCTAACCATGGATTGGGAATACCACTTTCACTTCTTTCAGGGTTAGCTCCTTTGTGAAGGAAAGCCGTTATTTCCTGTACCTGGAAGGCTATTATAGAATTAAAAAGGCATGCCTCTATTTTCTGTCCTTTACCTGTTTGTTGTTTATAATACAAAGCCGCCAGTACGGACTGAACAATAAATAAACTTGTCAGCAAATCGGCCTGGCCAACCGCTGTAACAATGGGCATATCGCCCTTCTTACCGTTTAGATAGGCACCTCCGGCAAGAGATTGCGCCATCAGGTCCTGTCCGGGTCTGTTTATATAGGGACCATCAGAGCCATACCCTGAACTGGAACAAAAAATGATTCCCGGATTGATTTCTTTTACAACTTCATACCCCAAACCCAGTCTGTCCATCACTCCCGGCCGGAAATTTTCAATTAAAATATCCGATTGAGCGATCAGTTTTTTTGCAGTTGCAACGCCCTCCTCAGATTTCAGGTCCAACACAATGCTCCTTTTATTTCTGTTGAAACAGAGAAACGAAATACTTTCGCCGCCCGGGTACATATTACCATAGGCATAACTGCGCATCCAATCTCCTTTAGGTGGTTCTATTTTAATTATATCAGCCCCCATATCACCTAACATTTGGGTGGCCCAGGGGCCTTGCGCCAACTGTGTAAAATCTGCCACCCGTATTCCCTTTAAAGGGCCTGTAATCTCATTATTCATATAATTATGATTGTTCATGCGTTATTTAAAAGTCAATCTGGCACACCCGGGTACGACGACAGGACCATACAACCGCTGTCGGTGATTAATACATTATCTTCTATCCTGACCCCCATATTTATCTCTTCACCGTAGATACCGGGCTCAACAGTCAACAACATGCCCTCTTCTAACAATGAATCAGAACCGGGCGATAGCAGCGGCCCAAAATCATGATAACGGAATCCTACGTGATGCCCTAAGGCATGCTTAAAAAATCGCCCGAATCCTGCTGCTTCAATTTTTTCTCTCACAATGCTATCTATAGTGCGCATTTTTACGCCGGGTTTCATCATGCTTATCCCTGATTTCTGTGCTTCATAAACCAAATCGTATATCTCATGCTGGCTCTTTGAAACATCGCCGATTTTTGCAGTGCGGGTAATATCTGCCCAATATCCATTCACGCATATGCCTATTTCCATAATTACCAATTCACCGTTTTGCAACCGCTTGCCGGTAGTACGATTGTATGTCCCTCCCCATGCAGCATTGACACCTGATTGTATCATAGCCCATGCCCGGGCAAAATGAATTTGAGGCATATTTACACATTTAGCTACTTCATACTCAACGGCTGCAGCAATGTCTGCTTCTGTATTCCCGGAAACTGCATTTGCATAAAATGTCTGGACTGCTATGGCGCTTATTTGATGGGTAATTGTTAATTGTTGTATATCAAACGCCGTCTTATAGGCATATAAGTTAAGCAAATCAGAACTTACATCTACCCAACCCTTCCTGCTTACGCCATTTAATGCTGCAATTAAGCCGGGCGGTAAAGGGGGCTGCTCTCCGGCCATGCGGCAGGGAGCTGAACCCCCGATTGAAGGGATAAAGGAAACAGGCAATTCTTGCAGATTTTTTTGCTGCAACAACAACTTCATTTGATTATACAAATTTTCCCAGGGATCAGGACAAGATATGTTCCCCCATGGGAATGTTTGAAAGGTGATACCTGTAGGAATTATATCAACAGGCTCCGCCTCCGGAATAAATAAAACAGGTCTATCGTCCGCTGTGTATAGTAAAAAAGATAATCCCCACAAAGGCATATAACCAAGAGTCATCACCAGTTCATCCGGACGCCAAAAAATTAATGCGCCTAAATGGTGCTTGTTAATTATGCCCTGGAGCATTTGTTTCCTTTTTGTGTCCATAATTTCATCCATTTTTTTTTGCGAATTTTTTGATTAAGTCCTGGGCAACGGAAGTGTAAAAAAGATGGAAAACTTCATCTCCTTCCTTAATTATCCTTTCTGAAAATGGCGCCTCAATTACGTCCGGATGCAGTAATTTTTTTATGCTCCTTAATGATTGCCCAGGTCTTCGCTTAAATTTATCCGCAGTTTCTTTTACAGTTGCTGCTAAATCGCCATCGGCACAAATGATGTTCACTATCCCCCATTCCAGCATTTGCTGCGCAGAGTAGGACTGTCCCAACATCAACATTTCTTTAACCCGGTTCATACCGATTTTGTACAGTAACCGTTGCGTACCACCCCCTCCGGGAATTAATCCAAGATGAACTTCCGGCAATCCCATTTTTGCCGAATCAATCGCAATAATAAAATCACACGCTAAGGCAATTTCGAATCCGCCCCCAAGTGCGAAACCATTTATTGCAGCAATAAACGGAATAGCTGCGTTCTCAATGGTTTGATACAATTTTATTCCTTTTTGCTGGAAGCTTTTAAACTGTTCCGGAGTTTGTACTGCATATTCCTTGATATCCGCACCAGTCATAAATGAACGGCCTTTACCAGTGATCACTGCAACACGAATTGATGGATCACTGGTGATGACTGTTAAGGCTTCAATGATTTCGTTCATCATCTGAAAATTCATGGCATTCAAAAATTCAGGCCTGTTTAATATGAGTGTTGCAACGCCATCCTGAAGTTCCAGTTCTATAGTTTCATATTGCTTCATGCACAACAAGATTTAAACAATTTGTTTATTTTCTCCATTATGGTAAAGGTTGGGCCGTTTTCCTGTGCTGCCGAATGAATAAGCCCGGCTGCGGTTTCCTGGAAACGATTGAATCCTTTCATTCGCGGACGGACATAGGCGTGTTCCATGGTAGATAACGTGTCAGCAAAAAAGCCGGAACAATCCTCGTTATTATCATTGTCAAGCCAGGCATCTAAATGGGCCGGTTGGCCGCCATTTTGATAATAGGCGGTTTTTTGAATATCTCCACCAAGTATGAATTGCATAAATGAAACGCATTCACTAATCTCTTTGGTTCGGGCGGAAATGGCCAGACCAGCTCCCCCTATAACGGATGACTTCTTGCCGGGGCCACTCCCAGGTACGTCGGCGAAATGAATCCTATTTTTTTGCCACTTTTTTCTCGCATAATTGGTATAACCAAACGTAAAAGGAATGTATACAATATCATCAGCAACACTCATGTGTTCCAGCATTTGTATTGGATTCATTTGGAAAGAATCTTTATATAGAAATCCCTTCCACGACCTGATCTGGTCTAATGCCCAGGCCCCTGTTTCAGCGTCCACACCATCTTCGTTGAAGACTGCCTCCCCGGCGTATTGGGCACATAGTGAAAGAAATACACACCATATATCTGTCGCACATAATGGAACACCTATTTTATATGAAACTGGTAATTTTGAGGCAGCTTCAGCTAATTGCTTTAAATCCCGCGGTAGTTTCCAATCAAGAAGATCAATGATATCCTTTCTATAAGCGGCCACCTGGGCCGCAGCATCTATTGGCAATGCCCACCAATGCCCATTATATCCATAGCTACTAAATGACGGACCAACACTCTGAGATTCCTGGAAATCCATAAATGATTTGTCGAGAAAAGTATCCACCGGAACCAAAAGATCGTTGCTTGCAGCTTCCCCCATATAAGGGTGGTCAATCAATATAAAATCATAATCAGCAATCAGTTTTTCAATGGGATAATCCCCAAATTCTTTTAATGTACGCACATCCCAGGTAACTTCGACGCCTGTTTTCTCATGCCATATTTTTGCTACAGCTCTTAAGGGTTCGTAGCCTCTCGGATGATCCCACGTTATGCCTTTAAGTTTAACCATTAATGAATTGCCTTTTACTATCCAAATATTCTGTGTTCATATAGACTTGTTTTTAGAAATAAATCATATAGCTCTCAATGGAATTATTATTTAGATCCACGTGAATAGAATTACTCCCCTCCCATTTTGTATTTTTCTCATCTTCTTCTATCAGATTTATTTTATCAACTTTTTTAAATGACTTGTAAAATTGTATATCCGCATGCTCCTTTTTTCCTCCCATTTCAACAAATCTTAAAATAGTATTATCACTATTATCTGCTTTCTTAAACGCAGTTATTTGCACGAATGGGGACGAAGATTTTATAAAACTAAGTGTCAGAGGCAAGTTCCCCCTGTTTTGTTTATTCGTTTCCCGAACGGTATAAAAATTATGATTGTTACCAATCCCCAATGCATAGCCATTTTTCCAGCCGGGCTGATGTGATGTAATAGAAAACCGAAAAATATGGCCTCCCTTTTGTAAATACCAGTTCCCCTCACCATGACAGCTTTTGTGCGACGAAAGCATGATCGCTTGAAGTACAGGGTATGTAACAGCATCTACAGTGGGATCTATCCAATCAAAAACTGAAATTTCTGATGACATGGTTAATCCAAAATCGTTTGCATTGGCCGAGACAAAATTCTGCACTTCCCTTGGATGTATGTCCGAGGGTAGCTGGCGATAAGTGCCTCCCCAAGCCCAGCCTCCTGGTCTCATTTTCAATTCGGAACTTCCGACTGTAGAAATTCCCATCGGCGCATCATAACTTATGGCAGCTGTGTCGGCCCCTATGGGAAGCGCAAACCGCAACTGCCGGTTTTTTACGCCGGGCCAATCTGGTATCTCATATTCAAAAGTGATCTTTTTGATTTGGTGATAAACTTTAATTCGTTGAATTATTTGTACCTCGTTAAGTTCATCGATGCACTGAAAGGTGGAGAATAAAGCACCATCCTCAATCAGGCTCCATTTTGAGGTGTGATTACTTAGCTTGTCAAACCTGGACATGTTGGTTGCAGTAATCTCAGTAAATTCACCGGCGCCATTGCCATCATACCCCAGATCCATGACATCACCCCCTGCAAAACGGGTGGTGTTTAATATGTTCCTCGCTAGTTCTTTATCGTAAAGGACTTTAATGCCGCCGTTTCCAAAATCAATTTTATAAAATTTATTTTCGCAAAAATTCGGCATAGCGATATGATCACCGGAGAACGAACTGTGCTTTTTTGAGAGATAAAAGGTGGTGTAGCCTATGGAAGGAACTGAATCTGCCATAAATTGCATAACGGTGCTATCCCCTTTGAATATACCTTGCGAAAGTATTGCTCGTCCATCCTTATCCATCACCGAGTAATTCTCCCTATTTCCTGGCAGAACAACTTCTGCAATTCCGTTCCTCTTCCATGAAAGGTCATTAAATACGATTAATGCATCATTTTTGGAAGTTCTTATATTGGAACTGATAGATTTCAGTGAATTATCTAATAATTGTTTAGCCGTTTCATCGGCCTGGTGAAGATAGGCGCCAAAAATACTATCGGTTATTTCTCCATGTTTTCCACCCCAACCGTGGTCATCATATATTGACTTATACCATGCTGAATCGAACACGCTTTTCGGGTATTCTGAAAGATCATTCTTCAACAAAGAATTTATAGTGGTAAACATTTCTGCTGCCGGCAAATGAATGCCTGCTTCTTTCTTGGCTTTAATCGCTTCGTAATGGGCAGGCCCATGGATGTACAACCATAAGTTTGGCCGTTCACCGCTTATTGAGTCAAATCGTGCACCAGGCTTATCTATAGATGACAAGAAATCTTCAGCCGTGGCGTAGGTCAACCGTGGCATGTCAACACCTGCCTGCTCGGCAATTTTGTTCCATTGGTCAACTACTTCCTTATAATAGATCGGGCCGGCCGCATCGTTGCTGATAACGACCGCAAAATGCGGCGGTATATTCCGTGAAGAATAATAAGCATCCCAGTTTTTTAATTCTTCGTTGAGCTTATGCATGGCAGTTGGGGCATCGTCGTTGAAATATTTATAAAACATGGAAGCCCACCCGTAATTGCCCGGGCTATAAGTCAGCACGCGTGACCCATCAGGGCTATACCAATTAAAAAAACCTTGCTTCATCCTGCTAACTACCAGGTATTTCACGCCGGATTTACTTAGAATTTGCGGAAATTGGTCCGTCCTTCCGGGGACGTCCATGTTAAATGCCGTTCTTGTATCTACCTGCCCGGTAAATTCATTATGAATCCATTTCCTCCCCAGATACAATTCCCTTATCAATTGCTCGCTTGATAATAGCCCTTCATATGGTTGATTAAATGTTGCTCCCCAGGAAAATGTTTTCTTCTTGTAAGCGTCTATCACTGAATCCTTATAAGAAGGATATTCATTTAAGAGTTCTCTTAGATTCAGGGTTTGTTCCATACCAAAACTAAATCCTGGTTGCCTTTCGGAAATATCAAGGGCGGGAATAATAATTTTGTGTATTCTTTCATCTTTACATGAATCCGGCGTATTCATCCAGGCAATATCCTGGTGAGAAGTATTAATGATATCAATCGTTCCATTTTTAAAATAACCCCAGTCCGGCGAAACATAAGGAAAAAATACCTGGGTAGACAACAAACGACCATGTTGTTGAAAAACAAGAAGACGCTCAGCGCCAATCAATGGCAGTTTCACTCTTAAAGAATCTTTTTCAGCTGTATATTCAAGTTTTTTCCCGTCAAGCTTTATTTCCAGGTCCTTTTTGTCTCCGTTGTAAACTATGATCGCGTCTGCAACAAGCTCTCCGTTCATTTTTTCATAATGAAAGGGTCTTTGATAGATGACCATTGATTCTTGGGCATGTCCTGAAAACAGGAAGAAAAAAACCATAATAAATAAACTCAAAGATTTTGCAATCATGACCAGTTTTTTTAATTACCAATATACTCTAATTGTTTCGATACTATTATGTTTAACAGAAAACTTCAGGTAGTTTTCCGTCACAGGAATCTCACTTGAAACTTCTTCAATCAAATTAGTTTTATAAGCTTTTTTAAGAGATTTCTTAAACCGAAATTCCACATCGGTATCCTTTCCTTCTATCTCGAAAAACCGCAAAATAATTCCATCGCCATCCTCGGCTTGTTTCATAGCGGTAATAATCACATTTTTCTTATTGACTGAAACGAAACTTCCCTTTTCAGTAAGTTTGGCCCCGTTGGTGCGAACCGGATCTACTACTGCTTCTAATGTTTCATTTGCCTGTCGCCCGAATTGAAAGCCATTATCCCAACCAGGTGCATGGGTTGTAAGAGAAAAAGAATAGTAATGATCACCCGTCTGCAGGTATTCATTACCCTCGCTGTGGCAACTTTTCCGGGACGCCAATAAAATAGGTTGCAATAAAGTTGAGTTAGGAGCTATCCCCGTAACATCCATAAAATCGAATGCAGCAACCGAAGAACTCATCGTTACCCCAAAACCTTTACCGGATGCGCTCATCCAGTTTTCGAGGCTACGCGGATGAATCTTTTCGGGCAAGGTTTGATATATCTGACCTGCCGGTTTTCTTAATTCATCCTCTCCAATATTTACTACACCATACGGAACCTCGTAGCTCACCCTGGAATTAGTAATATTCAATGGCAGCGCCAATCTGTATTCGCGGTACAAGGTTCCATCCCAGTTTTTTAATGCAATATTAAAGTCGATACGTTTTATTGTATTATATACCTTGATAAATTCCTCTACGACTGCATTTCGGATCGGCTGCCTGTATTTAAATGTCGTATAGATGGGTCCGTCCTCGATAACGCTCCATTCCGTATCGTAATTGCCGGTTTTATCAAAATCTACCATAGTGGGCTGTTGTATGGCATCGAACTCCCCAGCGCCAGTGCCTTCGGATTTTAGCGTAAATATTTCTCCTGCTGTTAACCCATTACTTTTCAGCACCTCTTTTCCGGAGGATTTATCGATTAATTTTTCTATCCCTCCTTTTCCAAAACTTATATGGTAAAATCGGTTATCAAATTCTTTATCAAATGACATTCTTTTTCCAGGTTCAACTTTGTCCATCGGTCTTAAATAATAAGTATCGTAACCAACAGACGGAACTAAGCCGGCAATAAATGTAATTTTACCCTTGTCAATGTATCCGTTTTTATCGAGCACTACATCAGAGATTTGTGATGGTAGTAATTTTCCTTCACTGTTATATACTCCAACAGAAGAATGTGATCCTGGAATCGAGCCCAACGGGATGGTTACCGGATCTGTCCGATCCCAGCTAAGACTGTTGAAAACGACTACCGGAATACCTCTGGCAGTATTTGTATTAATTTGCGAAGCGATTTTTTGTATTGCTTCGTTTAGGAGATTACCTCCCTTTTCTTTTGCTTCTTCGAATTTTGCCAGAAAAGTATCGTCAGTGGATTGACCATCTTTACCACCCCAGCCGTGATCAGGATAAATTTTAGATTCCCAGGCCTGTAAAAATTGTTCTTTTGGATAAGAAATAGTATTATCAATCATTTTATCTGAAGACCAGAATTTTTCTGCAGCAGGCAGTAATACATCCGCTTCTCTGCTGGCTGATAATGCCCAATGATGGGACGGCCCGTGAATATAAATCCACTCGTTCGGTCTTTCGCCAATTATTCCCGGAATTGTTGAAGATTCTTTAATATTTTTTATAAACTTATCAAATGTAGCAAAGTGGAACCTCGGAAGGGTTACGGGTAACCTTTCCCCGTTTTCATTTTCAACGGTCGAAACATTATTCCAAAAATTAATGAATGGATAAAGATTTTGCACAGGCTTTTGTCCCCACATGAATTCGTAGTTCAATACGGCAGGAATAACCTTTTGCGCAGATGCTTTGTTATTATAATTTTTTAGCCAGTAAACAACCTCCTCAGCCATACTTGCTAGAGCTGCCGTATCATCTTCTGCGAGTATATTGTAAAAGTCAATGTAGTGCCCAGGAGAATAGGCCGTAACAAATGATCCATCAGGGCTAAACCAGTTATAAAGACCTCGTTCAAACCTGCTGAAGAACATGCCATCCACGCCCGCTTTAGCCATCAATTGTGGCATCTGAAGACTCCTGCCGGGAACATCTGAATTATAATAAACGGTTGGATTATAATTATTAAAATTATCTTTCAACCACTTCTTTCCAAAGTAGAATTGTCTTGCCAAAGATTCCCCGGAATACATGTCCTCATAAACCTGCGTGAATGCTGCGCCCACAAGTATTCGGCCTTCTTTCATATAATTTAGCAGCGTATCTTTCTCATCCGGATGCCTGTTAATATACTCTTTCACAATAGATGACTGTTCTATGTCCATTTGAAACGAAGGAGATTCTCTCAACCTTTTAATGAAAGGTGTCAACCATAAAGTATCCCGGTCTATTTTGCATTTTTCAATCGAATTACACCAGGCTAAATCCTGGTGTGTTGTAATAGTTAAATAAATAGACGCCCTACCGGCAGACAGTTCCTTAACTTCTTTTAATAAATTAAAGGTACTATTGCTCACTTTTAGAACTCCCGCATTATTTGTTTGTGCAGCAACGTTTGCAGTTGCTAACATGCACACAGAGAACAATAAAAGAATTGATTTACTCCACATATTAATTTGCTTTTTCATCGCCTTGCATTTATTTAATCCGGATCGTTTCAATTGAAAAAGGTTTTATCGGCAGCCTTATTCCATCTTCACCTTTGGGTAAGGGCCTATCTTCCTCTTCGATCATGTTGGTACTGTTTACTCCGTTCACCTTACCAAACCAGCTAACGGTTGCGTCAACAGATTTTCCCTGCATATCCACTAACCGCATGATTATGTTATTTTCATCTTCCGATTTCTTGATCGCAGAAATTATTACATTGCCTGCATTTACGCCGGCAAAGCTGTAACTTAAAGGTAACCCTGGCCTCGGCGTACCAACATCCACCAAAACAGGCTGTAAAGGTTGATTCTGCATCTTTCCTGTGTGTACACTATTCAGCCAGTCCCCCCTGTTTGACGTCAAACTAAACTGATAAGAATGGTTGCCAGGTTGCAGATAATAATTCCCTTGCGAATGGCAACTTTTACGACTGGCTAACAGAATGGGCTGCAAAACAGGAGACGAATTATTTTTATTGGTAGGATCAATCCAATCGAATACAGCTACCGAGCTACTAACAGTTACAGAAACATCATTGGAACTGGAATTAAACCAATCCTGTACTTCGCGTGGGTGTATATCTTTACATGGTGTTGAATAAATCTGATCAGGTTTGGAAAAACCTGCAGCGCCTTTTAGTTCACTCTTACCAACTTCCACTACTCCCATTGGTACTTCATAGGCAACTTTTGAATTTTGCTGATTAAGCGGAAAGGCCATTCGGTACTCGCGGTAGTGCTCTCCCGAAAAGCCCAATATTTTTAATTTAAAATCTATTTCCTTTAAATTATCGTACAAAGTGATGGTTTGATGAATAGTAGCAAATTTTGTTTGTTGTGTAAATTCCCATGATTTTCTTACTGCGCCATACTCAGCACAAGTCCATTTTGGCTGGTACTGGCTAACTTTTTCAAACCCGTTCATAGATACCGGCTGAATGGCAGAAAATTCTCCGGCTCCGTTTCCCACGGATTCCAATTGAAATACCTCTCCACCTAATAAATTCCTGGTATCTAAAAGTTCTTTATTCAATTCCTTATCAAAAATGCTCTTTAATCCGCCCGCTCCAAATTGAACCTTGTAAAACCTGTTTTCATAGGTGGTTGCATTGGCTTCCGCACTTAGCAGCGATGGATTTGTGGCATGCACCGGAACTTCACTTTTTTGCTCAGCCGCGTAGGGTTCCAGGTAATACGTTTTATATCCAATGGAGGGAACGTTTTCTGCAACAAAAACAATGGTTACTACCTCGTCGGATTCTTTTACAGGCTTCGCAATGACTAACTGGCTTGGTATTTCTTTATTAGTAACAGCATCAAAAACCTTATACGACATGGTATCCTGCCCATAAACGTTTAGACTTATTTCAACCTTATCCGATCTTTCGCACGATAAGGGATTAAAAACTACCAACGCTTTACCTTTCTTATTAAACCCAATGGATTTTGATATTGACGATAAGCTATTTTGCAAAATGGTGTCTGCTATGCCATAGGCCTCTTCAAATTTGGTCCTGAAAGTCAAATCTGTCAGGTCACCGTGTTTACCCCCCCAACCATGGTCAGGATATATTGCCTTTTCCCATGCATTGGCAAAATCTTTTTGTGGGTAAAGCGAAAAATCATTTTTAAGGGTAGCGGAAATAGCAGCAAATTTCTCCGCAGCGGTCAGCGTTCTGTTTGCTTTTCGCGATGCCGTAAGTGCTCTTTCATGTGTTGGTCCATGAATATAAAGCCATTCATCCGGTCGTTCCCCGGTTAATTTTTCAAAGTTGGCGCCTGGAGTATCAAATGCCTTGAAACTGGCAGTTGTTCCGGAATGTTTTAAAAACGGCAGCCGATCTTTTTTTGCCTCCTGATTCCACATTTTAATCAACGATGCAAATTCATTAGGCTCCGACCAGTCCATAGAGATGAGATAAGGAAGCGCTGGCTTTATTTTATTCGTTTTATAGTAAACCTCCCATTCGTTGAGACGCTTTATCAAAGCGTTCTTTTTCCCCTCATCGGTTTTTGCATTTACAACCGGTAAACTCGCCTCATAATATTGTCCCGGAGTCCATCCCAAAATAGAACTTCCGTCAGGACTATACCATCTATAGATACCAGGTTCAAACCTCGAAAAATTGAGATATTTTATTCCAGATTTGGCAAGAATTTGAGGCATTTGCAAAGCCCTGGCGGGTACATCTACATTCCAGGCGGTTATGAAGTCGCAGCCTGGCAACATCTTCTTCAACCATTTTCTTCCCAGATATGTTTCACGGATCAGCGCTTCTCCATCATACATTGATTCATAAGGACAGTTATAGGTAGCACCCCATTCCAGCCTTCCTTCTTTGGTATATTTTAATATCTCGTCATATCGCTCCGGATGCCTGGCAAGATATTCACGGAGAGATAATGAATTCTCTACACTAAAACAGAAATCCGGGTTACTTTTCATGATATTTAATACAGGCGTCAGCATTTTTTCGTCCCGGAACTGCTCGCATGCTTTAATGGAATCCATCCAGGCAATGTCCTGGTGACTGGAGCTAACAATACTTATCGTACCGTTTTTAAAATAAGAATGATCAGTATTGGTAGATCCTTGTGGGCGATAGTTGGTTTGAGCTGTAACGTCAGAACCTCCGCCAAACAAAACCACTATTACAATTACAATTGTCGTAATAGTTTTAGTCATTTTCATAAATTATGTTTTAAGTACCTGTTCATGTAGAAAGGCTTACGTTATACCACTTTTTTCATGTGAAATTTCGAAAGTGATTTTGCTTTCCAATATTGTTCAATTTCTTCCAATGTTTTCCCCTTTGTTTCCGGAACAAACTTCTTCACGAACCATGCTGCCGGAAGCATCATGATCGCATAAAGCATAAAGGTGATTCCTATTCCTAATGACTCCCTTAAAATGGGATATGTTTGCGTAACAAAGGTGGAACCTACAAAAAGTGAAAGGGTTGCCAACGACATCGCCCGCCCACGTATTTTTGTAGGATATATTTCTGATATAACTACCCACACGCCTGGTCCCAGGGTCGCGGCAAAGACTGCGATATAATAAATGAAAGCTCCTAAAAGAAATTGGCTGCTTCCGTTTTGATAAAATGACCAGCCAATTGAAAACAACGCAATACTCAATCCGACAAACCCCCATATCAGTAGCGGCTTTCTTCCCCATATATCAATGCGCCAAATAGCCACTATCGTAAATATCATGTTGAAGAATCCAATCAATGCTGCGCTACCCATGGCTGCGCCTCCCTGGAAACCTGCTTTATCAAAAATGGCCGGTGCATAATACATCACAGTTGTAATACCGGTAAGCTGGCTAAGAAACGGTAATACCAACCCGATCATCAATGCTATCCTCCATTTTGGTGCAAATAATTGCCTGATATTTCCATCTTCCTCCCCCACTGTTTCTTTTATTTCTCTCAATTCGGCATTTGCCCTTTCTATTCCATTTATTCTTGTCAAAATAATATTGGCCCTGGTATAATTTCCATTCTTTATCAACCACCTTGGGCTTTCAGGGACCATTAACAATAATAGAAAGAATATGGTAGCCGGAATCATATTGGAGCCCAGCATTGCCCGCCAAACTTCGTCTACCATGTAAAAATGTATAAAACCCGGTGCCGATCCGTTAGTAGCTATATTCAGTAACCAGGCATTTGTTAAATAAGAACATAAAATGCCCAAAGTAATTGATAACTGGTAAACAGAAACCAGCCTTCCCCTTAATGAGGCCGGTGATAATTCTGATATAAACATAGGAGCCACCATGGCAGCGAACCCAACGCCTACACCTCCCAATATGCGGGCAATAACAAGCGAAGAAGGTGTTTGGGCCACAGAGCACCAAAATGCCGAGGTAATAAATAATATCGCCGAGAACAATAGTATTTTTTTTCGCCCGTATTTATCCGAAAGCCATCCTGCGACGGCAGCGCCTCCTACACAGCCTAATAATGCAGAACTCATCAACCAACCTTCCATTGCCGGACTTAGGTGAAACTGAGTTCTCAGGAAGTTGATCGCACCTGATATAACGGCCGTATCAAAACCAAACAAAAATCCGCCAAGCCCCGCAGTGGTACAAATTAATATGAGATATACTGAACCTGTTGGTTTCATGTCAGAATTTTGATGGTTTAAAAAGTGACCGGCCTACTACGGTATTATTTCAAAAGTGGATTAATCTGAACTTCCGACAAAGGAATGGGGAAAGGCAAATAACCCTGCTTTACGACAGCACCGCTCGGCAATGTAAATCCAACAATAGGAACAAATTTATCCTGTTTTGAATCATAGACCTGTTGTGTTCTCACTATGTCAAAATAAGTCTTGTTTTCTGCTCCGAGTTCCCAGTATCTTTGCTTCCAGACCTCTTCCCTAAATGCTTCCTTACTTAATCCTGTAGCAATCGGTGGTAAACCTGCTCTCGCCCTGATGTCATTTACAGCCTTGTAAGAAATTGAATTTGGTGCTCCATCCGCTTCACTTTGCGCTTCAGCATATGTCAACAAAAGATCGGCATACCTAAGTAAAGGAAAACCTTTTCCGCTGCCGGGAGCAGTTGCCAGGACGCCTTTGTCAAAAAACTTATAAATAGCCCATGGAAAATTGTAGGTTTGTCCGTTTACCTTAAAACTATTATAAAAGAAGCCCATGTTGTGGCGGCCTCTTAAATCGGAAGCGTTAAAACTATTCAAATAATTTGAGTCCGGATAAAATCCACCAAATTGTATTGAAGTAGTAAAACTAACCTCTTTGGGAAGAAAATATATATTTAGATAAGACGGCAGATTAGGATAATTATAATTCAAATCCCAAATTTGTTCCTCTTTATTATCATAAGCCGAACTATTCAATTTATCAAACCAGGTGGAGTTGGCATCACTTTGGAATAAGGAAAAAGTTTGGCTGTTAATTACCTGCAACGCTTTGTCTCTGGCCAATGCCATGGTAGCAGGATCATTTACGGGATTACCAGCCATACTTAAATAAACTTTTGCCAGGAGAGTTTTGGCTGCACCAGAAGATACTCTTCCGTTGCCATCAGGAGTAGCCCGCTTAATATTATTTTCTGCAAATAACAAGTCAGGAACAATTGCGGTATTATAAATATCCTTTACAGGTGTCTTACCAATTAATCCGTCTTTTGACGGCGAAACGGTATACTTCAGTTTTAGCGGTACATCTCCGAAAATATTTACAAGCATATAATAATAATAAGCTCTTAAAAACCTCGCCTCTCCCAGTAAGCTGTTTTTTTCCGTCGTATCTGCGAAATTGATATCTGGAATTTTATTAATTGCTAAATTAGCCGTTTCTATACCCTCATAACAACTAGACCACCATTTCAGCGTATAAGAACTTCCTGAAGAGTTGGTAAGTGTATAGTAAAAGCCTGTTTCAGGCCATTGCGATACGTTATTCCACTGCCCGGTTATCATCTCCAACATAGCAGATGGCAAATCATCAAAGCCGGTTTTAGCGTATGGTGGATACAGATAGCTATAAATTGCGTTTACCGCGGATTGAGCGTCTCCTTCTGTTTTATAGAAATTACTTGTTGTTTGAAAACTTTTTGGATCCTCCTGAAGAAATTTTTTGCAGGATACAAGAGTGGATAAAACAGTTATAATAATTAGATACTTTTTCATTTTCAATAATTTTAAAAATTTGCATTAATTCCGAAAGTAAGAGTCCGGGGTCTTGGTGTATCATAAAAAGTTTGACCCTGACCCGCATATCCCCCACCAAACGATGAATTTTCCAAATCGAAAAGTCTGTTGTGATCATGTGCAATTAAAAAGAAATTATCATAGTTTAAATAAAGCCTTAAACTTTTCAATTTCATTTTGGTTGCCAACTCCGCGGGCACCTTGTAATTAAGATTCAAACTTCTCCCTCTTATAAAAGAGCCATCTTCGAACCAGTGGCTATCCGCATAACTTCCAAAATCAGTATTCCATGGGTCGGCAGCCATTCTGAGGGCTGGTACCATAGTGTTTTGATGTGCGGGCGTCCATGCATCTTTTAAAACTGACGCATATCCACTTGCATACCATGTCCTATCCTCAATAGTTAATGCCGCTACATTCTCAACCTTACCACCCTGTCTTACCTGGATGTCTACGCTCAGGTCCCAGTTTTTGTACCTCACCGAAGTTGAAAAGGTGAGATCATATTTTGGAAAAGGGCTTCCTAAAAACTGCATGTCGTTTTCATCAAATTTATAGTCATGATTAACGTCAAGTCTTTTTATGTCGCCTGGTTTTTTGCCATACTTAGCGGCTTCTGTTGCTTCACTGGTTCCCCAGGTCCCCAATCTTTGTACACCAATGAACGAACCCATTGGTTTTCCAACTCTAAGTATGGTTGACGCTCCTAAAAATCCCGAGGATATCACGTCTGCGTTGGTTGTGCCTAATGCCAGAACTTTATTATTATTTTTTGCATAAAGCACGCCCACACTCCAACCTAAATCTTTTTTTCTTATAACGGTAGCGTCAAAATCCACCTCAACGCCTTTGTTCTGTACGCTTCCGATATTAGTCGTAACTGAAGTATATCCTGAAACAACCGAAACAGGAACACTAAATAAAAGATCTGTAGTTTTTTTAGAATATCCATCAACAGTCAGGGATATCCTATCGTCGAACATTCTTATGTCGGCACCTACATCTAATTGCTTGGTTTTTTCCCAACGTAAATCGGGATTCGGAGCTCCCCCGATTCCTGAACCTTTTACAATTTGATTATTCAGATTGACCGTATAAGAACCAACGGTCGCCAGTGAAGAATACGCACCCGGCGAATTACCAGTGAGGCCGTAACTTCCCCTTATCTTAAAAAATGAGAATATTTTCGAAAGCCCCTCATTATTGACAAAGAAATTCTCCTTAGAAGCTACCCAACCTAAAGCCGCTGATGGAAACAGCGCGTACTTATTATTCGCGCCAAACACCGAGGATCCGTCATATCTTGAAGTCAGCGTTAAAAGGTATTTGTCAGAATAATAATAGTTCAACCTCCCAAAGTATGAATTGGTTTGAAACCCACTATATCCTGAACTTACCGATGAAGGAAGAGAGCCGGCCCCGAGATTATTATACTGATAAAAATCAGTTGAATAACCGGATGACGAAGCTCCTAAGGATTGGCTATAAGAAGAAGACCATTCCCCACCAAGCAATAAATTAAGATGATGCTTTTCATTAAAGTTATGATCATAGGTAATAAAATTTTGTGATGTCCAGGTGGAAGTTCTCCCAGTGTAACCACTCGCATAACCGATCCCATTGTTATCGATATTTGAAATTGAACCCCAGTTGAAAAACAAGTTAGAACTTACTTCATTGGTATATATCGACTTAAAAACTATATCCTTTGCTAAATCTATAGAGGTATTCAGACTTAGCCTGAGATTAGATAATTTATTAGGCTGTGTTCCCAATGAATTATTAGATAATGCTACCGAATTATTGCCGTAAGGATAATACTGCGCAGCATGGCCCGTTACATCATAACCCCAACTTCTAAAAGTTGAATAACTGCCATCCGGAAATTGAACCGGTAAAATAGAGGGCATTTCCAGTAACTGTCTTGGAAGATTTTCCCCACCTGTGCCCTGATTACTTATTATCTGCTGTTGTATAGCCCAGCCGTTTAGTTCCCCGCCGACTTTAAGCCACGATCTCAAATTATATTCTGTGTTAAACCTGTAGGTGTATTTTTTTTGGTAATCACTTTTAAATAGTGATTTCTCATCATTCCATCCAAGAAAAATTCCTGATGTGGATTTTTCATTTCCATGAGTCATCGACAAATAATGATGAGGAGAAATAGAAGTTCCCGCAGTTGCTTTCTGCCAATCCGTGTTATAAATAGGATTATTATTTGCGTCAAATAATAGAGGATAATCTTTATGAAGATTAGGTTTAATTACGGCATCATAAGACCCTCTGGACGGATCATATTCCCACATTCTCTTAAATAATTCCATATAGCCATTCGCATCCAACATATCAATATGACGTGCAGCTACCCCAATGCCCACATTACCATCGTAGGTGATATTGAAATCTCCTGATTTTGCCTTTTTAGTAGTCATCAATATAACCCCGTTTGATCCCCTGGATCCATAAATTGCTGTAGATGATGCATCTTTTAGAACCGTTACCGAAGCAAAATCAGATGCTGAATACCCGGTCAAATTGGTGGTAATTACCCCGTCAACCAAAACAAGCGGCGAATTAGATCCATTGATCGATGAAAATCCCCTGATATTAATACTCACATCCCCTCCTGGATTGCCATTATTATTAAATATACTCAATCCGGGAACCTTGGCCGCTAACAACAAATAGGGATTGGTAGCTACCCTTGTTTCTAATTCTTTCGTGCCTATCGTACTTATCGAACCCGTAAGATCAGACCGTTTAACGGTACCATACCCCACCACAACTACTTCTCCTAATGAATTAGAAGTCGGGTTCAAACTGAGATCCATTTGGCTTTCATTGCCTACCTCTAGCTCCCTTTTGGCCATTCCAACATAGGAAAACTCCAAAATAGCCCCAACCTTTGCCCGTAAGTGATAATGCCCTTCTCCGTCACTTAAGACGAAGGTTTTTGTTCCTTTTATGCCAACTGAAACGCCGGACAATGGCTTATTAGTCGCATCTGTAATAGTGCCGTGGATCTCTTTCAATCCCTGTGCATAACTATTGGCAGAAATACATAAAACAAGAAAAGTAATGCAAAATAAGAACCCTAACTTTTTAAGTTTTTTGGGCTGCCGATTCATTTTCATATCAAGTTGTTTATGGTTATTAAGAAAAAAATTTAACATCGTTCAATAAATGGCAATCCGGGCCATACAAATGTTCACTGGTATTGCCTCAGTTCTGCAACAGCTCTCCCATCAAAACTTGTCAGAAAACCCGTGTTTTAACCGATCTTTTGCTGTTAGCTGTAAATCGGATAAAGCCGCTCTAAATATCTATGGTACTTCAAATCATAATGCCTACGTTCTGATTTTTCTCTTTTGCAGTCAATTACGTATTCGAATATTTAAGCAATCATTTTATTTAATGATAATGCGAAGATATTTGGGAATGAATCCTCCATCTAACATTGTATTAACAAGTATTACAATTATCTTAATCATTTTTTACCGAATGGACAGATATATAGAGAAGATTGTATTACTATTCGACAGGAATTGTATCTTCAGGTTATAATATTATTTCAATGAAGGCCCATCTTATAGAAATCGGATTACATAAAGAGCATTCATTTTCGATTAAGAAAATTGATCAGCATCACTTTGAAAGCCCATTCCATTTTCATGATTTGTGTGAGATGAATTATGTGGTTGAAAGTTTTGGAAAAACAATAGTCGGTGATAATATTTCCAATTTCTCTTCCGGTGATCTTGTTTTAATGAGCTCTAACCTCCCCCATATCTGGTACAATGATCCCAGTTATTTTAAGGAAGAAAATTTAGCTTCCGCTAAGGCCATTGTTACCTATTTTAACCCAGATTTTCTTATTGGCCTGACCAATGATAGTCAGTATAATTTACAGATAAAAAGTCTTCTTGAGAAAGCGAAAAGAGGTATCCGTTTTTTTGGAGAAACCCGGAGAAATGCGATAAATAAATTGAACGATATTGTTGATAAAAAGGGACTTGAAAAAGTAATTCATTTCCTGGATATCGTTAACCTCTTTTTGGACTCGAAGGAATACGAATGCCTTGCATCCATTGGATACCGGCATTCATTTAATGAAAAGGATACAGAGAGAATGAATAACGTTTACCAATACCTGATTAAAAATTTTACGGATCCAATATCACTTTCCCAAATCGCATCAGTTGCTAATTTGACACCACCCGCGTTTTGCAACTTTTTTAAGAAGAGAACGCAAAAATCATTCTCTGAATTTTTGAATGAACTGAGGGTAGGTCATGCATGTAAGCTTTTACAGAACCAGGAATTAACCATAGCGGATGTCTGTTTCCAATCGGGTTATCAGAACATGACGAACTTCAACAACTTCTTTAAAAAAATTACAAAAAAAACACCCACCCAATATCGAAAGGAATGTAGTGTTCTATTATAGTTATGTTTCGCTTAATAGCCATCTTTTCAGCCGCTACCGGTTTAGTAGAATCTGAATCTTCCTTCATTACAATTCTGCCAATCTATTTCGATGAGGGTTATTGTAAAATAGTTGCAGAAAATTTCCAGGGAAAAAAAGGAAAGTAAAATTTACAAAAAGCAGGTATGCGATGACGCTAGGTATTGAACTGTATATTGTGTAAACATTAACAAATGCGATACTATAGAACTTTTGGTTATAATGTTCGTATCTATAAGGGTGAGGAAGCCAAATTAGAATCGCTACTGCTTGGCGGTAGCGACTAATTACGGACACAAAAAACATTTCACTTATGTGAAGATTTTGCAATGAAGGGAGACTCCGTTGTTTTGAATTAAGTTTTATTAGTAACGGCCTGAACAGGCCGTTACTTTTTAAATTTTAAAAAAAGCTGCCGCCAGATACTATAAAGAATAAAAGCTGGGGCGGCAGCTTGGTTGTATTAATCATTATATTGTCAAGGTTATTTGTTATTGTTAATATACCAGTGATGAAAAAATCCTGCCGCTTGTAAAATATTTTTCTTCATTAATTCCTGCACAAAGTTCGTCTTTGTACTGCTGTGGCGGCAAAGAAATTCCGGCATAAAAAAATGCTTTCCTCAATTATTTAAGATACCATTTATTCCGTTGCTACTTTGCCTTGATTGTCCAAAGACGGCAGTAGTTCCATAATTAATTTTTTAAACAATCAAAATTCACAGTTATGGAAGAGTCAATGAAATCAGGATTATTAAGCCAGATTGCCGGAGTTGAATTGAGGTACAAATCAAAAGTAAAAGCATCAGAGCGTCCAAAGGTCAGCCATTCAAGAGATGCTTATATTATCTTTAAAAACACCTGGGATGAAAACAAGATTGAATTGCAGGAACA